>NZ_CP108390.1:4232500-9032500 GCF_035974375.1 Streptomyces sp. NBC_01320 | reverse complement strand
CTCCTCGTCGACGACGACGCCCGCGCCGTGGGCACGCTTCGGAAGCAGGGACAGGGCGTCGGCGACCGTCTGGCCCGGGGCGAGCACGATCGGTGTGTCGAGCACGAGGTGGCGCGTCTTCACCCAGGAGATGACGTCGGTGACGACATCGATCGGGATGTCCTGCGGAATGACGACCAGACCGCCGCGGCGGGCGATCGTTTCGGCCATCCGGCGGCCCGCGATCGCCGTCATGTTGGCGACGACGAGCGGGATGGTCGTGCCGGATCCGTCCGGCGAGGAGAGGTCGACCCCCTGGCGGGAACCGACCGCTGAGCGGCCCGGAACCATGAAGACATCGTCGTACGTGAGGTCGTACGGGACCGCGGGGGACTGTGTGTAACGACCGGTGCCGGGTTCAAGAAAACGCATAACACTCATATTTTCACGCGAAACGGCGCAGGTCGCTGCCACAAAGACACAGCAAATGACCCCCGCGTTCGTACGTTCCTCCAGGGAGCGAGTGCGGGAGCCCCGGGCAAGTGAAACCTGCCTTGCCCGGGGACCCTACCCGAATGACATGCGAACCATTCACGATCATCTTCCCTAGACCTGGTGACAAGGGGTCAGGTAGCTTCAAACGCGCAGGTCTCGCGGGTCACGACTACGTCCCGAGGAACAGGCGGAACGGCCCCAACTTCCGTCATACGTACGACCGGAGAGGATCCAGACCCGCCCGTGGAGAACGAACTGCCGGACATTTACTGCCCGTTCCCCCAGCGGACGAATCCGCACGTCGCGCACACCCGTGAACACCTCGACTACTGGACGCGCAACACCGGCCTGGTGCACCGCGATTCAGCCAGGGAGCGCTTCGAGCAAGCCGACTTCGGTGCCTTCGTCGGCATGGTGTACCCGACCGCAAATGAGCCCAATCTCGACCTCGTCGCCGACTGGTTCGTGTGGCTGTTTCTCGTCGACGACCAGCTCGACGACGGCCATCTCGGCCGCAGCCCGGAGCGGGTGCGGGACGTGGTCACCCTGATGCGCAGCGTGGTCGAGGGCACCGGAACCGGCCCGCTGCCGGACGAGGACCTCCCGGCCGCCGTGGTCGCCCTGGCCGACCTGTGGGAACGTACGACGTCGAACGCGCCGGCGCACTGGCTCCGGCGCTTCGCCTGGCACCTGGTCACCTACCTCACCACGGCCACCACCTGGGAGGCGGGGAACCGGGCGGACGGTGTCGTGCCGTCCGAGGAGACCTACATCGCCAAGCGGCGGCACACCGGCGCGATACATGTCTGCATGGACCTGATCGAGATCGTGTCCGGCATCGAGGCGCCCGAGTCGATCCACAACGATCCCCGGTTCATCGTCGCCGTGGAAACCTCGTGCAACGTCGTGTGCTGGGCCAACGACGTGTACTCGTACGAGAAGGAACAGGTGCTCGGCGAAATCCACAACCTCGTCCATCTGGTCCGGCACCACCGCGGTTACGGAAAGCAGCAGGCACTCGAACACGTCTGCGCGGAGATCGCCACCGAGACCGAGCGCTTCCTGGCGGCCGAGGCCGAACTGCTCATGGCCTACCCCCAGCTGTCCGGGATGCTCCTCCCGTACCTGGACGGGATGCGGAGCTGGATGCGCGGCAATCTGGACTGGTCGCGGCAGACCCCGCGCTACAACCCGGCCGACGTCAGCCAGTACAAGGCGCCGGAGCAGTACCTGGAGGCGACGGTCCTGGGCATCGGACCGGAACCCGCCGACTGCGGGGCCGAGGGACGCGTCGACTGAGGATCACGCAGAAAAGAGACAGGACGGTACGGAGAAAGCCGGGTGCGCGTGCCGCACCCGGCTTTCCTCCTGGTCCTTCGTCCTCACGACGACGCCGCAGAGGTGCGTGCCGGACCCCGCGAGCCGGCCCGATCCGAACGCGAGGCCCTAATCGCCGTCCGGGTCGGCGCGCTCCAGCGCGGGCCGCTGCGGCGCCGCCGACTCCGTCAGCAGATAGTCGGCAGCGGCCGTGTCCGTCACCAGGCTGGTGACCAGACCGGACCGCAGGACCGCCCCGATCGCCGCCGCCTTGCGCTGGCCGCCCGCGATCGCCACCACCTCGGGGATCCGGCGCAGCCGGTCCGCCTCGACCGTGATGCACCGCTCCCCCAGGTCTCGGCCGACCCGGCGCCCCTCCGTGTCGAAGAGGTGGGCGGACATCTCGGCGGCGACGCCCAGCGACGCGTAGTGCGCCCGCTCCTCGTCCGTGAGCATGTCGTGGACGGTGGAGATACCCGGCTCCCACGAGCCGATGGAGACCGCGGCGACCGTCACCTTGTCGAAGTATTCGAAGGCACGGGCGATGCCGGTCTGGTGACGCAGCGCGGCGGCCGTGGCCGGGTCGGGCAGCAGCATCGGCGCATAGATCGGGTGGGCCTCGCCGCCGGACACCTGGGCGGCCCTGCGGACCGCCTCGACCGAGCCGCGCTCGGCCGTTCCCGCGTCGTACACCCCGGTCAACTGGACGACCGTGCACGGCGGCAGCCGGTCGAGGGCCGCCGCCATGTGAATGGTGGACCGGCCCCAGGCCAGGCCGAGCACATCGCCTTCGTTCACCAGTTCGCCCAGGAGGTCGGCCGCGACCTCGCCCAGGTTCTCCGGGTCCGGGGCGTCGTCCTCCTCCTCTGCCGGGGATTCGACGACGACCGCGTGCCGCAGCCCGTAGCGGGCCCGCAGCGCGTCGGAGCGCTCCGCGTCCAGTTCTGCGGGGACCCGGATCTCGATCCGTACGAGGTCACGCTCAAGGGCTGTCTCCAGGACCCGGGCCACCTTGAAGCGGCTCACGCCGAACTCCTCGGCGATCTGGATCTTCGACTTCCCCTCAAGGTAGAAGCGACGGGCCATGGCCGCCGCCTGCACCAGCTCCGCGGGCCCCATCCGCAGGGCGGACCTGCCCGCCGACATTGCAGACACCGCGATCTCCTCACTGCTGTTCACACGCTCGATACGCCGCTCATCCTGTCAGATACGGCAATCCTTGATCGGTCCCGTCGGACCGCGTTCATCTGCACGTGGCCGGGCCGACCGGCAATCGGGGGCCGAAGTCGGTCCCGCCGTCACTGCCGACGCCCCCGCCGGCTTCAGTGGTTGCACGCCCAGGCCGCCGAAGCGATGGTCCCGTCCGCCTTGGTACGCAGAGCGCGTACCGCCTCGGCCGGGTCATTGGCCCCGTACACCGCCGAGCCGGCGACGAAGACGTCCGCACCGGCCTCGGCGCACCGCTCGATGGTGGACTCCGAGACGCCACCGTCGACCTGCAGCCACAGCTCCAGACCGTGCTTGGAGATCAGCTCACGGGTGCGGCGGATCTTCGGCAGCATGATGTCGAGGAAGGCCTGGCCGCCGAAGCCCGGCTCCACCGTCATGATCAGCAGCATGTCGAGTTCGGGCAGCAGGTCCTCGTACGGCTCGATGGGCGTCGCCGGCTTGAGCGCCATCGAGGCGCGGGCGCCCTTGGCCCGGATCTCCCGCGCCAGCCGTACGGGCGCTGCCGCGGCCTCCACGTGGAAGGTGACGGAACCGGCACCCGCCTCGACGTACTGCGGCGCCCAGCGGTCCGGGTCCTCGATCATCAGATGGCAGTCCAGCGGCGTGTCCGTGGCCCGGCTCAGCGATTCCACGATCGGCACGCCGAGGGTCAGGTTGGGCACGAAGTGGTTGTCCATCACGTCGACGTGGAGCCAGTCGGCGCCTTCGACGGCCGTCGCCTCCTCGGCGAGACGGGCGAAGTCGGCGGACAGGATGCTCGGGTTGATCTGGGCCATGTGCCAAGCCTGCCACGTTCCGCGGCACTTCCCTGCCTCGGTGCGCCCCAAAGCCTCACGGGATCATTACAGTTCGCGCAATCCCGGCGAATCGGCCCGCACCGAGGCCCCGCAAGGGTGCCGTCAGGCCGTACGACGCAGCAGCGCGAGGTACATCGCGTCCGTGCCGTGCAGATGCGGCCACAGCTGGACGTCGGGTCCGTCGCCCAGCGCGGGCACACCCGGCATCAGCGGACGCGCGTCCACCCACTCCGCCTCGACCGGCTCACCGCCCCGTCCCTTGAGTACGTCGTCGACCACCACCCGGGTCTCCGCGAGATGCGGCGAGCAGGTCGCGTATCCGACGATGCCGCCGATCCGCACGGCCTTCAACGCCTCCCGCAGCAGACCGCGTTGCAGCGGCGCGAAGTTCTCCAGGTCCTCGGCGCGGCGGCGCCAGCGGGACTCCGGGCGGCGGCGCAGCGCGCCGAGGCCGGAGCACGGTACGTCCATCAGGACCCGGTCGAAGACGCCGGGCTGCCACGGCGGGCGGGTGCCGTCGGCGGTGATCACCTGGTACGGGCCGGGATTGCCGGAAAGCGCCCGCTCCACGAGACGGGCCCGGTGCGGCTGCTTCTCGGCGGCCAGCAGGGCTGCTCCGCGTTCGGCGGCGAGGGCAGCGAGCAGGGCGGCCTTGCCCCCGGGTCCGGCGCACCCGTCGAGCCAGCGGCTGTCGCTGCCCTCCAGCGGCGCATTGGCGAGGGCGGCGGCCACCAGCTGGCTGCCCTCGTCCTGGACCCCGGCGCGGCCCTCCTGCACGGCGCCCAGGGCACCGGGCTCGCCGCCCTCCGCCATCCGTACGGCATAGGGGGACCATCGGCCGGGGAGACCGTTCTCGTCGCCGAGGGCCGTGAGCAGTTCCTCGGTGGTGGAGCGGCCCGGGCGGGCGACGAGGGTGACCTCGGGCCGCTCGTTGTCGGCTTCGAGGAGGTCCTCGATCCCGGCGCGGCCGCCACCCAGCGCATCCCAGAGCGCGGAGACGATCCAGCGCGGATGCGAGTGCACGACCGCCAGGTGGTCCTCGGCGTCCTCGTCGTACGACGGGGCGACGCGCGCCACCCAGCCGTCGAGGTCGTCCGCGGCAACCTTCCGCAACACGGCGTTGACGAACTTGGCGCGCCCTTCACCGAGCACGACCCGGGCCAGCTCCACGCTGGCGGAGACCGCGGCGTGGGTGGGGATACGGGTGCCGAGCAGCTGGTGCACGCCCATGTCGAGCACGTCGAGGACCGGCGGGTCGACCTCGCGCAGCGGCCGGTCGATGCAGGCCGCGACGATCGCGTCGTACGTGCCCTGGCGGCGCAGCGTCCCATAGACCAGTTCGGTCGCCAGCGCCGCGTCCCTGGCGTCGAAGTCGCCCTTGGCCCGTGCTTTCTTCAACAGCGGGGGCAGGACGAGGTTGGCGTACGCGTCGCGTTCGTCGACGGCCCTGAGCGCCTCGAAGGCGAGGAACCGGACCGGGTCCTTCTGGGGCCGGCGATGCGGCTTGGCGGGACGGCGACGCTGCTGGTCGTTCACGTGAAAGGTGCTCCGCTGATGGTGAGGGGCGAATCCTCCCAGGGTAATCCCTCCGTACCGGGACAGTGGCTGGGTGAGCTGCCGGGACGCCTTGCTCCGGGCGGCGGCATACCCCCTTCGCGGGTCTCCTTCCGCCGCCTTGCGGCTGCACGCACCACGACGACATCAACCGCTCCGCGGCGGGCCGTTCCCCGATCCGGCCCGATCCGAACGAAAGCCCCTAGATCCCCACCAGCTCCCCCAGGACGATCCGCACCCCGCGCGCCCAGTCCGCGGCCCGCATCGGCTTCTTGCCCTGCGGCTGGACCCAGAGCAGCTCGACCGCGTGCGACCCGGTGCCGACGTACACATGGTTCTTGGACGCGGACAGCTCACCGGGCGCCAGGTCGGCGCGGTCCAGGACCGGCACGGCCTGGATCAGCTTGAGGCGTTCCCCACGGAAGAGCGTCCATGCCCCGGGGGCGGGTGTGCAGCCACGCACCACCCGGTCGACCCTCAGCGCCGGTGCGGACCACTGCACCTCGGCGTCCTCGACGGTGATCTTCGGTGCGAGGGTGACGCCGTCCACGGGCTGCGGCACGGCGTGCAGCGTGCCGTCCTCGATGCCGTCCATGGTCGCGGCGAGCAGCCCGGCACCGGCGAAGGCGAGCCGGGTCAGCAGGTCACCGCTGGTGTCCGTGGGCCGCACCTCCTCGGTGAGGACGCCGTACACCGGGCCCGAGTCGAGCCCCTCCTCGATCAGGAAGGTCGAGGCGCCGGTGACCTCGTCGCCGGCCATCACCGCGTGCTGGACGGGTGCCGCGCCGCGCCAGGCGGGCAGCAGCGAGAAGTGGAGGTTGACCCAGCCGCGGGCGGGTACGTCGAGGGCGATCTTGGGCAGCAGCGCCCCGTACGCGACGACCGGACAGCAGTCCGGGGCGATCTCCCGCAGCCGCGCGAGGAAGTCCTCGTCACGCGGGCGGGCGGGCTTGAGCACCTCGATCCCGGCCTCCTCGGCGCGCTCGGCGACGGGGCTGGCGACCAGCCGGCGGCCGCGCCCCGCGGGGGCGTCGGGCCGGGTGACGACGGCGGCCACCTCATGCCGGTCGGAAGCGATCAGGGCGTCCAGGGCGGGGACGGCAACCTCGGGGGTGCCTGCGAAGACGAGCTTCATGGGTGGCTGACTGCCTCTCGGGCCGAGACGTACGGTGACGAGCAACGCAAGAGTCTATGGGCCATCCGCCAAGGGGGCGTACTCACGGCCGTGCGCCCCGCGCATCTACGCATACGCCCCTGGAGCGTGACCACATCGCCGGGTGACGCGTTGGTCAAGAGAGATTGACCGAAGCGGGTCGCCACGGAGCGGCCCGGCCCCCCTTCAACGCCGGCTCGAGAGGCTTCTTCATGGCCGACCACGCAACCCACGACGCCCAAGCGCGGGCCAGCCTGCATCTGCTGGTGCGGGACATCGAGCGGGTCCGGCGGCAGGTGGACGCACTGCGCACGCTCACGGCCCAACTGGGCAACGTCTACCGTCCGCGCCGCTCCGGCCCCTCCACGGGCTTCGTCGTCTACGGCAGGGCCCCGGCCCCCACCGTCAGGCTGGCCCAGGAACTGCGCGACAGCGTCGAGACCCTGGTGACGGCGGCAGTGGACTTCGACCGCTCACTGGGCTTCTCCTGGGACGCGGTGGGCTCCGCGCTCGGAGTCACCAAGCAGGCGGTCCACCGGCGCTACGGCGCCCGCCGGAACACCCCGCAGCAGGGAACCACCGAGGAGGCGGCCGAGACCGCCGTGCCGCGTCCGCTGCCCGTGACGCCCGGGTCCGGTACGGCTCCGGTGCTGCCCGCCGTACCCGCCGCCCGCTCCATGCCCCCGCAGCCCTCCTCGGACCGGCCGCCCCTGCGCGAGGAGCTGCGCCCCGGCGTCTTCCCCGGCCCGCGCAACGGCTGACCGAGTCCCCTCTGCCCCACCGTGCCTGACGCACGGCGGGGCAGTCGCATGTACGCCGTCCACCGGGCCGGTGGGCGGCGGGCCGGGTCAGCCGATGTCCGGGGGATCGATCCTGATCCGGACCGGATCACCGCTGCCCCGGGCCGTCCGCGCGGCCTGTGCCGTCTTCAGCGCGGCGGCCAGCGCGGCGCCGCTGCCCGGCGGAACCCTGAGCAGCGCCCGCTCCCAGCTCTCCCCCAGCGGCGCGTCCCACGGTCTTCTGGGTCTGCCGGGTTCGGTACCCGGAACCGGGACCGGGCCGAGCACCTCCGCCTCCGGCGGCAGTTCGGCGGCGGCAAGGAACGCCACGAGCGCCTCCGGCAGGCCGGTCACCGATGCCATCCGGGACACCGGCGGGAAACCCAGCTCGGCGCGTTCGGCCAGCTCGCGGCGGGCGTGGCCGACCGGGTCCCAGCGCACCAGCGCCTGGACCGGCCGCAGGGTCGGTTCGGCGACGATCACCACCGTGCCGCCGTCCGGCTGTCCCCGTACCAGCGAGGCCGCGGCAGTCCAGCGACGCAGCGCCTCCTCGCCGGCCCGCAGATCGGGGCGGCCGACCATCGCCCAGCCGTCCAGCAGCAGCGCGGCCGCATAACCGCCCTCGGCGACGGGTTCGGCGCCCGGGGTACTCACGACCAGCGCGGGCGCGTCCGGCACCGAGTCCAGGATGTGGTCTCGGCCGGACGTCCGCACCGGCACGGCGGGGAAGGCCCGGCCGAGCTCCTCGGCCGTCCGGCGGGCGCCGACGATCTGGGCCCGCAGCCGCTGGGAGCCGCAGGCCGCGCAGTGCCAGGCGGTCTCGGCCCGCCCGCACCACGCACAGTTGAGATCCCGCTGGTCCGGCGCCTCCAGCGGCCCGGCGCAGTGGCGGCACCGGGCGGGTTCACGGCAGCGCTCACAGGCCAGCCGCGGCGCGTATCCGCGACGCGGCACCTGGACCAGCACCGGTCCGCGGCGCAGCCCGTCCCGTACGGTCTGCCAGGCGAGACTGGGCAGCCGCGCGGCCCTGGCCGCCCCGTCCCGGGCCAACTCGCCGTCGCCGACGGTACGCACCAGCGGCGCCGCGATCCGCAGCTGCTCCCGGTCCGCTCGCAGCGGCAGCGCCCAGCCGGTCTCCACCAGCTGAGCGGCCTCCACGGTGCAGCTCGTGCCGCCGAGCAGGAACGCGCACCGGCCGTGCGCGGCCCGCAGCTCCAGGACCTCCCGGACATGCGGGAAGGGGGCGTTGTCGTCGCTGTGGCTCGCATCCCCGTCGTCCCAGACGGCGACCAGGCCCAGGTCCGCGACCGGAGCGAACATCGCGGCCCGCGTCCCGACCACCGCACGCACCGATCCGCGCCGCACGGCAAGCCACTCCCGGTACCGCTTCTCGGGCCCGGAGTCGGCGGTCAGCAGGGCATGGCGGCCCACCCCGAGCAGTTCGGTGAGCGCGGAGTCCACGCGCCCCGCCGTGCGCCCGTCCGGTACGACGACCAGCGCGCCCCGCCCCGAGGCGAGGGTGGCGGCCACGACCCTGGCGATCTCCTGGGGCCAGTGCGGCCCGGGCAGCGCGGTCCATACCGCCCGGGGGGCACCGCCCTCGGCCAGTGACCGCAGGAACGCGGGACCCTGCTCGTACCGCTCCCAGCTCCCGGGCGACGGCGCCGGGGGCGGTGGCAGCGGCTCCGGCGAGGGCCTGGACTCGGCCCGTCCGTTCCTGGGCGGCACGGCGAGCTGCAGTACATCGGCGAGGCTGCCGGCATACCGGTCGGCCACCGCGCGCGACAGGGCGAGCAGCTCGGGTCCGAGCACCGGCTCGGGCGACACGACGTAGGCCAGCGCGGCGAGCGCCCCCGGGTAGTCCGACTCGGCACGCCGCTCGATGAGGAACCCGTCGATGAGACCGCCGCCCTCTCGGCGCCCACCGCGGACATTGCGCCCCCCGGCCCCGAACCGCACCCGCACCCGCACCCCGGGCTGTGCCTCGGCGTCGAGCTCCTCCGGCACGGCATAGTCGAAGTACTGGTCGAGGTGGAGCACGCCCTTGTTGACCAGCACCCGGGCGACGGGCAGCTCCTTCGCGAGCGCGGCGCCCCGCCAGGTCCGCGGTTTGGCCCGCGGCACCTTCGCCTGCCGCACGGTCTCCCGAATGAGCGCAAGCTGCTCCGGCGCCCCGCCGTCGGGCTCCGCGGACTGCTCGTTGTTGCTGCTCACAGCCAAATTCCTACCAGACGCCACTGACAGCGGCCCCGGGCGGAACGCCCCGGCCGCACGCGCCGGGGCCCGGACACCGCGTGCGGTGTCCGGGCCCCGGCGTACAGAGTGAGTGCGGCAGGCCTACAGCCCGGCCGCCTTGCGCAGTGCTTCCACGCGGTCCGTGCGCTCCCAGGTGAAGTCGGGGAGCTCACGGCCGAAGTGGCCGTACGCCGCGGTCTGGGCGTAGATCGGACGCAGCAGGTCGAGGTCGCGGATGATCGCGGCCGGGCGGAGGTCGAAGACCTCGCCGATGGCGTGCTCGATCTTCTCGGTCTCGACCGCGGCGGTGCCGAACGTCTCGACGAACAGGCCGACCGGCTCGGCCTTGCCGATCGCGTACGCGACCTGCACCTCGCAACGGGCCGCGAGGCCCGCCGCGACGACGTTCTTGGCGACCCAGCGCATCGCGTACGCCGCCGAGCGGTCAACCTTCGACGGGTCCTTGCCCGAGAAGGCGCCGCCGCCGTGGCGGGCCATGCCGCCGTACGTGTCGATGATGATCTTGCGGCCGGTCAGTCCGGCGTCGCCCATCGGGCCGCCGATCTCGAAGCGGCCGGTCGGGTTGACCAGCAGCCGGTAGCCGTCGGTGTCCAGCTTGATGCCGTCCTCGATCAGCTGCGAGAGGACGTGCTCGACGACGAACTCGCGGATGTCGGGGGCGAGCAGCGAGTCCAGGTCGATGTCGCTGGCGTGCTGCGAGGAGACGACGACGGTGTCGAGGCGGACAGCCTTGTCGCCGTCGTACTCGATGGTGACCTGGGTCTTGCCGTCGGGGCGCAGGTACGGGATGGTCCCGTTCTTGCGGACCTCGGACAGCCGGCGGGAGAGCCGGTGCGCGATGTAGATCGGGAGCGGCATGAGCTCGGGCGTCTCGTCGCAGGCGTAGCCGAACATCAGGCCCTGGTCGCCCGCGCCCTGCTTGTCGAGCTCGTCCTCCTCATCCCTGCGGGAGGCACCCTCGACCCGCTTCTCGTAGGCGGTGTCGACGCCCTGAGCGATGTCGGGCGACTGCGCGCCGATGGACACCGAGACACCGCAGGAGGCGCCGTCGAAGCCCTTCTTCGAGGAGTCGTAGCCGATCTCCAGGATCTTGTTGCGCACCAGAGTCGGGATGTCGGCGTAGGCCTTGGTCGTGACCTCACCCGCGACGTGCACCAGACCGGTGGTGATCAAGGTCTCGACGGCGACGCGCGAAGTCGGGTCCTCGCGCAGGAGGGCGTCGAGAATGGTGTCGCTGATCTGGTCAGCGATCTTGTCGGGGTGACCCTCGGTAACGGATTCCGAGGTGAAGAGACGGCGGGACACATCGCTCCCTGGGGTTGCAGCGGCTGCTGGCTGATCATTGGCGGACGGCCGGGAGCTGCGCCCGGCACGGTCCGGCATCAGTTTATCGGTCGCTGTCGGCTGCCGGACACGTGTCTCGCCCTTTGGGAGTTCTGTGACCTGCGGCACTGATGTCCGCGGTACGAGAATCACCCTCCGGAGAAGCCACTCACGCCCGGATATGGAAGGTTTTTCACCGGTGTGAGAGCTTAATCACGTCTGGGGTGAGAAGCGTGCCGACACGAGATCCCAGACCGTGTCGGCGAGCCCCTCCTTGGGACCGTACGGCACCGGGGTCTCGCCGCCGTCGGCCGCCAGGACCACCGCCTCGTTCTCCTCGGAGCCGAAGGTCTTGCGCTCCCCCACCTCATTGACGACGAGCAGGTCACAGCCCTTGCGCAGGAGCTTCTCGCGGCCGTTGGCGAGCACGTTGTCGGTCTCGGCGGCGAACCCGACGACGATCTGGTCCGGCGTCGCCCGCTCGGCGGAGACCTCGGCGAGGATGTCCGGATTGCGGACGAGCACGATCGGCGCGGGCTCTTGGCCGTCCTTCTTCTTGATCTTCCCCTCGGCGTACTCGGCCGGGCGGAAATCGGCGACCGCGGCCGCCATCACCACGACATCGGCGTCGGACGCGGCCTTCAGTACCGCTTCTCGCAGCTGCACCGCCGTGCCGACCCGCACGACGTCGGCGCCCGACGGATCGGGCAGTCCGGTGTTCGCCTCGATGAGCGTGACCCTGGCCCCGCGGGCGACCGCGGTACGGGCCAGCGCGTACCCCTGCTTCCCGGAGGAGCGGTTGCCGAGATAGCGGACCGGGTCGAGCGGCTCCCGCGTACCGCCGGCGCTGATCACCACATGGCGGCCCACCAGGTCCGGCGCGACGGGCCCGCGGGCCAGCACTCGGCGGCAGACCTCGAAGATCTCGCCGGGATCGGGCAGCCGGCCCTTGCCGGTGTCGACGCCGGTGAGCCGGCCGACGGCGGGCTCGACGACGACGGCGCCACGCCGGCGCAGCGTGGCGACGTTCTCCTGGGTGGCGGGGTGCTCCCACATCTCGGTGTGCATGGCGGGCGCGAAGACCACCGGACAGCGAGCGGTGAGAAGCGTGTTGGTGAGCAGGTCGTCGGCGAGACCGTGGGCGGCCTTGGCGAGCATGTCGGCGGTGGCGGGGGCGACCACGACGAGGTCGGCGCCCTGCCCGATGCGGACGTGCGGCACCTCGTGGACGTCGTTCCACACCTCGGTCGACACCGGGTGCCCGGAGAGCGCCGACCAGGTGGCGGCGCCCACGAACTGGAGCGCGGACCCGGTCGGGACGACCCGTACGTCGTGACCGGACTCGGTCAGCCGTCGCAGCAGCTCGCACGCCTTGTAGGCGGCGATACCCCCGCTGACCCCCAGAACGACCTTCGGCTTCTCCACTGCGTCTCCCCGCACTCGGGTACGTACTCGGACACGTACAACCCCCATGCTGCCTCACGGCACCGGAGGCGCCCCCACGACCCCGGACACACCACAGGCCCGGCGGTGGTGGCCGCCGGGCCTGTGGTGAAGATGCTTTGTTCCTGCTTACTGAGCGGGGCCCTCGATGGCCTCGGAGGTCAGCAGGCCCGCGTTGATCTCGCGGAGCGAGATCGAGAGCGGCTTCTCGTGCACATGGGTGTCGACGAGCGGACCGACGTACTCGAGGAGGCCCTCGCCGAGCTGCGAGTAGTACGCGTTGATCTGACGCGCGCGCTTGGCGGCGTAGATCACAAGGCTGTACTTCGAGTCGGTGGCCTCAAGGAGCTCATCAATCGGCGGGTTGATGATGCCCTCGGGCGTGGTGATGGAAGAGGACACTCTCTGCCTTCCGAAGGGGGTAAAGATCAAAGAAATCTTTGATTCTGCGGATTCCGCCGGGGTGGTGCTCCGGTTCGGCTGGTTCAGGCGCTGCTGTCACGGCGGGCGGAAGCCTGAAGCATCAAGGCTAGCAGCTCACGTGATACGTCCTCGACGGAGGTGTTGACCAGCGTCGTATCGAACTCGGATTCGGCGGCGAGCTCGACCTTGGCGGCGGAGAGCCGACGCTCGATCACCTCGGGCGCCTCGGTCCCGCGGCCGGTGAGCCGGCGCACCAGCTCGTCCCAGCTCGGCGGGGCGAGGAAGACCAGCTGTGCGTCGGACATCGACTGGCGCACCAGCCGGGCCCCCTGGAGATCGATCTCCAGAAGGACCGGCTCGCCCGCGTCGAGACGTTCGAGCACGGCGCGGCGCGGTGTGCCGTACCGGTTGCCGGCGAATTCGGCCCACTCCAGCAGTTCGCCGTTGGCGATCAGCTTGTCGAACTCGTCGTTGTCCACGAAGAAGTAGTGGACACCGTTGCGCTCTCCGGGGCGCGGCTTGCGGGTCGTCGCCGACACCGAGAGCCAGACCTCGGGGTGCACCTTGCGCATGTGAGCGACGACCGTGCTCTTGCCGACTCCGGAGGGGCCGGAGAGCACGGTCAGCCGCGGACGTACGTCCGGGGGTACGGGGGACGTCCCCCGGGATGTTGCAGCCATGGAGCGATTATCCCCGTTCTCAGGGGTGCCTGAGCACGTCAGGCGGCGGAGCCGCCGAACTCTCGCTCCAAGGAAGCGATCTGGTTGGAGCCGAGACCCCGCACACGGCGGCTCTCGGAGATCCCGAGCCGCTCCATGATCTGCTTGGCGCGGACCTTGCCCACGCCGGGCAGGGACTCCAGCAGGGCGGAGACCTTCATCTTGCCGATGACGTCGTTCTCCTGGCCCTGCTTGATGACCTCGTGGAGCGAGGCGCCGGAGTGCTTGAGTCGATTCTTGACCTCGGCCCGCTCCCGGCGAGCCGCGGCGGCCTTTTCGAGCGCGGCTGCGCGCTGTTCAGGGGTAAGGGGCGGAAGAGCCACGCCTACGTCACCTCGGATGTCGATCTGTCGGATACGGACCAGTGAGGAACCTAGTCGCCCCACACCTGGTGAGCAACGAACAACCTGTGCACGTTGGCTCTCGACGGAGACTAGCGGCCAAGGCCGCCGGAGTCAGCGAGAACAGACGAAAAGTCCTGGTCAGCCTGAGCCGACCAGGACATTTCAGACATAACAACCGCGTTTTCAGGTCATGATTCCGTCAACACGCTGTTACATGGCATGGTCAGCTTTCCTGAACGGCTGCACGGACCTCATCCGTGAGCCGTTCGGCGGCTTCGCGCAGCCCCGACGCGTCCGGTCCGTGGCGCAGCACGCCCCGGCTCACGCTCGGCAGCACGTTGCCCACCGCGGCACCGAAGACACCCGGCAGATCGGCGGGGGTGGCACCCTGGGCGCCGATCCCGGGGGCCAGCAGCGGTCCGTTGACCGCCAGATCCACGCCCGCGTCGCCGAGCGTGGCGCCGATCACGACGCCGACCGAGCCGAGCGGCTCGGCGTCCTCGTTCTCGGCGGCCACGTGGTCGAGCATCACCTGGGCCAGCGACCGGCCGTCCGCGGCGGTGGCGCGCTGCACCTCGGCGCCCTCGGGGTTGGAGGTGAGTCCGAGGACGAAGACGCCCGCGCCGGAGAGGACGGCCGCGTCGAGCGCCGGACGGAGCGAGCCGAAGCCGAGGTACGGCGAAACGGTGAGCGCGTCGGAGAACAGCGGCGAGTCCTTGTCCAGATAGGTCGCCGCGTAGGCGCCCATGGTGGAGCCGATGTCACCGCGCTTGGCGTCCATCAGGACGAGCGCGCCGGCCGCCCGCGCCTCCTCGACGCCCTTCTCCAGGACGGCGATGCCGCGCGACCCGAACCGCTCGAAGAACGCGGACTGCGGCTTGAGGACGGCCACCCGGTCGGCCAGCGCCTCGACGACGGTGCGCGTGAAGCGCTCCAGGCCCGCGATGTCGTCGTTCAGACCCCAGGAAGTGAGCAGCGAGGCGTGCGGGTCGATGCCGACGCAGAGCGGCCCGCGGATGTCCATGGCACGGCGCAGTCGTGCGCCGAAGGGTTCACAAGTCACTTCGTGGCCTTCCGGGTCTCGGCGCCGACGGCCTCGGCGAGGATGGCGTACGGGGAGGCGGCGAGGCGTGCGGCCAGGCCCTTGTGGATCGCGCGGGCGTAGAACGGGCCCTCGTAGATGAAGGCGCTGTAGCCCTGGACGAGGGTGGCGCCGGCGAGGATGCGCTGCCAGGCGTCCTCGGCGGTCTCGATGCCGCCGACGCCCACCAGGGTGATCTCGTCGCCGACCCGCGTGTAGAGGCGCCGCAGGACCTCCAGGGAGCGCGCCTTGAGGGGCGCGCCGGAGAGTCCGCCGGTCTCCCCGACGAGCGACGGCGAGGACTTCAGCCCGAGGCCGTCGCGGGCGATGGTGGTGTTGGTGGCGATGATGCCGTCCAGGCCGAGCTCGACCGCGAGGTCGGCGACCGCGTCGACGTCCTCGTCGGCGAGGTCGGGGGCGATCTTGACGAGGAGCGGCACCCGGCGGTCGGTGACGGTCCGGTCGGCCGCCTCGCGCACGGCGGTGAGCAGCGGGCGCAGCGCCTCGGTGGCCTGGAGGTTGCGCAGACCGGGCGTGTTGGGCGAGGAGACGTTGACGACGAGGTAGTCGGCGTGGCGGGCGAGCCGCTCGGTGGACTTCACGTAGTCGCCGACGGCTTCGGCCTCCGGCACGACCTTGGTCTTGCCGATGTTGACGCCGACCGTCGTCCGGAAGACGGGGTTACGGGTGGCCAGGCGCTCGGCCACGGCCGCGGAGCCCTCGTTGTTGAACCCCATGCGGTTGATCAGCGCCCGGTCCGCCACAAGGCGGAAGAGGCGCTTCTTGGGGTTGCCGGGCTGCGGCTCGCCGGTGACCGTACCGATCTCGATGTGGTCGAAACCGAGCATCGACATGCCGTCGATCGCGACGGCGTTCTTGTCGAAGCCCGCGGCGAGGCCGAACGGGCCGTGCATGCGCAGGCCGAGGGCCTCGGTGCGCAGCTCCTTGTAGCGGGGGGCGAGCGTCGCGGCGACGAAGGTGCGCAGGACGGGGATGCGGGCCGCGAGGCGGATCCACCGGAAGGCCAGGTAGTGGGCCTGCTCCGGGTCCATCCGCTTGAAGACCAGCCGGAAGAAGAACTTGTACATGGGAGTGTCCTCACAGAGAGGGGGACACCGTTTCCGGTGTCCCCCTGCTGGGCTGCCTAGTCGCGGGCCGCGGTCAGATGTTCCGCGTGTTCCTGGAGGGAACGTACGCCGACGTCTCCGTGGGTGAGCGCGTCGATGCCCTGGACAGCGGCGGCGAGCGCCTGGACCGTGGTCAGGCACGGCACCGCGCGGGCCACGGCCGCGGTACGGATCTCGTAGCCGTCGAGGCGGCCGCCCGTCCCGTACGGCGTGTTGACGATCAGGTCGACCTCACCGTCGTGGATGAGCTGGACGATGGTCTTCTCGCCGTTCGGGCCCTCGCCCTCGGACTGCTTGCGCACGACGGTGGCGTTGATGCCGTTGCGCTTGAGGACCTCGGCGGTGCCGGAGGTGGCCATCAGCTCGAAGCCGTGGGCGACCAGCTCGCGGGCCGGGAAGATCATCGAGCGCTTGTCGCGGTTCGCGACGGAGATGAAGGCACGGCCCTTGGTGGGCAGCGGGCCGTAGGCACCGGCCTGCGACTTGGCGTACGCCGTGCCGAAGACCGAGTCGATGCCCATGACCTCACCCGTGGAGCGCATCTCCGGGCCCAGGACCGTGTCGACACCGCGGCCGTGGATGTCGCGGAACCGCGACCACGGCATGACGGCCTCCTTGACGGAGATCGGTGCGTCGAGCGGCAGGGTGCCGCCGTCGCCGTTCTTCGGCAGCAGGCCCTCCTCGCGGAGCTCGGCGACGGTCGCGCCCAGCGAGATGCGGGCGGCGGCCTTGGCGAGCGGCACCGCGGTCGCCTTCGACGTGAAGGGGACGGTGCGGGAGGCGCGCGGGTTGGCCTCCAGGACGTACAGGATGTCGCCGGAGAGCGCGAACTGAATGTTGATCAGCCCACGGACGCCGACGCCCTTGGCGATGCCCTCGGTGGAGGCGCGCAGCCGCTTGATGTCGTAGCCGCCGAGGGTGATCGGGGGCAGCGCGCAGGCGGAGTCGCCGGAGTGGATACCGGCCTCCTCGATGTGCTCCATGACACCGCCGAGGTAGAGCTCGGTGCCGTCGTAGAGGGCGTCGACATCGATCTCGATGGCGTCGTCGAGGAAGCGGTCGACCAGGACCGGCCGGGTGGGGCTGATCTCGGTGGACTCGGCGATGTACGAGGAGAGCCGCGTCTCGTCGTACACGATTTCCATGCCGCGGCCGCCGAGCACGTACGACGGGCGTACGAGGACGGGGTAACCGATCTCGTCGGCGATGGCCTTGGCCTCGGCGAAGGTGGTGGCGGTGCCGTGCTTCGGGGCCGGGAGTCCGGCCTCGGCCAGGACGCGGCCGAACGCGCCGCGGTCCTCGGCGGCGTGGATCGCCTCCGGGGAGGTGCCGACGACCGGCACCCCGTTGTCCTTGAGCGCCTGCGACAGGCCCAGCGGGGTCTGTCCGCCGAGCTGGACGATGACACCGGCGATCGGGCCCGCGAGGGACTCGGCGTGCACGATCTCCAGCACGTCCTCGAGCGTCAGCGGCTCGAAGTACAGGCGGTCGGAGGTGTCGTAGTCGGTGGAGACGGTCTCCGGGTTGCAGTTGACCATCACGGTCTCGTAGCCCGCGTCGCTCAGCGCGAAGGAGGCGTGGACGCAGGAGTAGTCGAACTCGATGCCCTGACCGATGCGGTTGGGGCCCGAGCCGAGGATGATCACCGCGGGCTTGGTGCGGGTCGCGACCTCGTTCTCCTCGTCGTACGAGGAGTAGAAGTACGGCGTCTTCGCGGCGAACTCGGCGGCGCAGGTGTCGACCGTCTTGTAGACCGGGCGGATGCCGAGCGCGTGCCGCACCTCACGGACGACGTCCTCGCGCAGACCGCGGATCTCGGCGATCTGGACATCGGAGAATCCGTGCCGCTTGGCCTCGGCAAGCAGCTCGGGACCCAGCTTGTCGGCGGCGGCCAGCTCGTCGGCGATCTCCTTGATCAGGAAGAGCTGGTCGACGAACCAGGGGTCGATCCTCGTGGCGTCGAAGACTTCTTCCTGGGTGGCGCCGGCCCGGATCGCCTGCATCACCGTGTTGATCCGGCCGTCGGTCGGGCGCACCGCCTCGGCCAGCAGCTCGGCCTTGTCGCCGGGCTCACCGGTGAAGGCGAACTGCGAGCCCTTCTTCTCCAGGGAGCGCAGCGCCTTCTGGAGCGCCTCGGTGAAGTTGCGGCCGATCGCCATGGCCTCGCCCACCGACTTCATGGTGGTGGTGAGGGTCGAGTCGGCGGACGGGAACTTCTCGAAGGCGAAGCGCGGGGCCTTGACGACGACATAGTCGAGCGTCGGCTCGAAGGAGGCCGGGGTCTTCTCGGTGATGTCGTTGGGGATCTCGTCGAGCGTGTAGCCGACGGCCAGCTTGGCGGCGATCTTGGCGATCGGGAAGCCGGTGGCCTTCGACGCCAGTGCCGAGGAGCGGGAGACGCGCGGGTTCATCTCGATCACGATGACCCGGCCGTCGGTCGGGTCGATGGCGAACTGGATGTTGCAGCCGCCGGTGTCGACGCCGACCTCGCGGATGATCGCGATGCCGATGTCGCGCAGCCGCTGGTACTCGCGGTCGGTGAGCGTCATCGCCGGGGCGACGGTGATCGAGTCACCCGTGTGGACGCCCATCGGGTCGAAGTTCTCGATGGAGCAGACGACCACGACGTTGTCGTGCTTGTCGCGCATCAGCTCCAGCTCGTACTCCTTCCAGCCGAGGATGGACTCCTCCAGGAGCACCTCGGTGGTCGGGGAGAGCGTGAGGCCCTGACCCGCGATCCGGCGCAGCTCCTCCTCGTCGTGCGCGAAGCCGGAACCGGCGCCGCCCATCGTGAAGGAGGGCCGGACGACGACGGGATAGCCGCCGAGCGTGTCGACGCCCTGGATCACGTCGTCCATCGTGTGGCAGATGACCGAGCGGGCGGACTCGCCGTGGCCGATCTTCGCGTTGACGGCCTCGACGACGCCCTTGAAGAGGTCGCGGTCCTCGCCCTTGTTGATGGCTTCGACATTGGCGCCGATGAGCTCGACGCCGTACTTCTCCAGGACACCGTTCTCGTGCATGGAGATCGCGGTGTTGAGCGCGGTCTGGCCGCCCAGCGTCGGGAGCAGCGCGTCGGGGCGCTCCTTGGCGATGATCTTCTCGACGAACTCGGGGGTGATCGGCTCGACGTACGTGGCGTCGGCGATCTCCGGGTCGGTCATGATCGTCGCCGGGTTGGAGTTCACCAGGATGACGCGCAGGCCCTCGGCCTTGAGGACGCGGCAGGCCTGGGTGCCGGAGTAGTCGAACTCGGCGGCCTGACCGATGACGATCGGGCCGGAGCCGATGACCAGGACGGACTGGATATCGGAGCGCTTAGGCACGCTGGCCCTCCATCAGGGATACGAAACGGTCGAAGAGGTACGCGGCGTCGTGCGGGCCCGCGGCTGCTTCGGGGTGGTACTGGACGCTGAAGGCCGGCTGGTCGAGGAGTTGCAGCCCCTCGACGACCTGGTCGTTCAGGCAGACGTGGGAGACCTCGGCGCGGCCGAACGTCGTGTCCGACACCTTGTCCAGCGGGGCGTCGACGGCGAAGCCGTGGTTGTGCGCGGTGACCTCGACCTTGCCGGTCGTGCGGTCCTGCACCGGCTGGTTGATGCCGCGGTGGCCGTACTTCAGCTTGTACGTGCCGAAGCCGAGGGCGCGGCCCAGGATCTGGTTGCCGAAGCAGATGCCGAAGAGCGGCGTCTTCCGCTCCAGGACGCCCTGCATGACGGAGACCGGGTGGTCGGCGGTGGCCGGGTCGCCGGGGCCGTTGGAGAAGAAGACTCCGTCGGGCCGGACCGCGTACACCTCTTCGAGGGTGGCCGTGGCGGGCAGGACGTGCACCTCGATGCCGCGCTCGGCCATCCGGTGCGGGGTCATGCCCTTGATGCCGAGGTCGATCGCGGCGACGGTGAACTTCTTGGTGCCGATCGCGGGGACGACGTACGTCTCCTTGGTCGCGACCTCGGCGGAGAGGTCGGCGCCCACCATCTCGGGGGCTTCCAGCACCCGGGCCAGCAGCGTGGCCTCGTCGGCGACCGCGTCGCCGGAGAAGATGCCGACGCGCATGGCGCCGCGCTCGCGCAGGTGGCGGGTGAGGGCGCGGGTGTCGATGCCGCTGATGCCGACGACGCCCTGGCGCTCCAGCTCCTCGTCGAGCGAACGCTGCGAGCGCCAGTTGGACGGCACCCGGGCGGGGTCGCGCACCACGTAGCCGGAGACCCAGATCCGCTGGGACTCGGGGTCCTCGTCGTTCACCCCGGTGTTGCCGACGTGCGGGGCCGTCATCACGACGACCTGGCGGTGGTACGAGGGGTCAGTCAGGGTCTCCTGGTAGCCGGTCATGCCGGTGGAGAACACCGCCTCGCCGAAGGTCTCCCCCACGGCCCCGTAGGCGCGGCCGCGGAAGGCGCGGCCGTCCTCCAGGACGAGTACGGCGGGAGCTTTGGCGGCTCCCCGGGTGGAGATGGTCATCGTGCGGTGCCTTCCGTAGTGCTGGTGAGGTGGTGAATGGCGTCGACCCAGGCCGGGTGTTCGGCCGAGCGGTCGGAGCGGAAGCCGGAGTCGATCAGCTTGTCGCCGAGCGCCCAGGTGATGATCAGCAGGCCGCCCTCGGGGAGGACCTTGCCCGCGATGCCCTTGTCGAGCCGGGCGTCACGCAGCTGCGCGGCGGGGACGAAGAAGTCGGCTGCTCCGGGGCGTACGACGTCGAGTCCCTGCTCGGTCAGCGTGAGCTCCACGCGGCTGCGGGTACCGAGGCCGTGGGCGACGATCCGGTCGAGCCACTGCCCGGCGGTCGTCGAGGCGTGGTAGCGGCCGGTCATCGTCAGCAGCGGCTCGCCGTCGGCGTACCCCTCCGGCGTGGCGGGCAGCTCCGGCAGATCGGACTGCAGGCTCCCCCGCCACTTCCACCCCTGGCGCATCAGCCAGTAGATGAAGGCGATGAAGACGATCAGTCCGATCACCCAGCTGATGCGGGCGGACCAGTCGGTCACGTCCGCCGACTTCTGCTCGGCGGCCAGCTGGTACAGGGGGGTCAGTGATGTCACGCGAGCTTCCCGTCGACGACCGTGGCACGGCCCCGCAGGAACGTATGGGTGACGCGACCCGGCAGCTCGCGCCCCTCGTACGGGGTGTTGCGGCTGCGGGAGGCGAAGCCCGCGGGGTCCACGACTCCACGGTATGCCGGATCGACCAGCGTGAGGTTGGCGGGCTCACCGGCCGAGACGGGACGGCCGTGTCCGTCGAGCCGGCCGATGGCGGCCGGGCGGAACGACATCCGGTCGGCGACGCCCGCCCAGTCGAGGAGCCCCGTCTCGACCATCGTCTGCTGGACGACGGAGAGCGCGGTCTCCAGGCCCACCATGCCCATGGCGGCCGCGGCCCACTCGCAGTCCTTGTCCTCGTGCGGGTGCGGGGCGTGGTCGGTGGCGACACAGTCGATCGTGCCGTCGGCGAGCGCCTCGCGCAGGGCCAGCACGTCGGCCTCGGTGCGCAGCGGCGGGTTCACCTTGTAGACCGGGTCGTACGACCGTACGAGCTCGTCGGTGAGGAGCAGGTGGTGCGGGGTGACCTCGGCGGTCACGTTCCAGCCCTTGGACTTGGCCCAGCGGACGATCTCCACCGAGCCGGCGGTGGACAGGTGGCAGATGTGCACCCGGGAGCCGACGTGGGCGGCGAGGAGAACATCGCGGGCGATGATCGACTCCTCGGCGACGGCCGGCCATCCGCCGAGACCGAGCTCGGCCGAGACGATGCCCTCGTTCATCTGGGCGCCCTCGGTCAGGCGGGGCTCCTGGGCGTGCTGGGCGACGACACCGTCGAACGCCTTCACGTACTCCAGCGCGCGCCGCATGATCACCGCGTCGTCGACACACTTGCCGTCGTCGGAGAAGACTTTCACTCCAGCGGCCGAATCGTGCATGGCGCCGAGCTCGGCGAGCTGCTTGCCCTCCAGCCCGACGGTGACGGCGCCGATCGGCTGCACGTCGCAGTAGCCGGACTCCTTGCCGAGCCGCCAGACCTGCTCCACGACACCGGCGGTGTCGGCGACCGGGAAGGTGTTGGCCATGGCGTGCACGGCGGTGAAGCCACCGACCGCCGCCGCCTTGGTGCCGGTGAGAACGGTCTCGGAGTCCTCGCGCCCGGGCTCACGCAGATGGGTGTGCAGGTCGACCAGACCGGGCAGCAGAACCTGCCCCTCGGCTTCGACGACGGTCGCGTCGCCGGCATCGATACCGGCACCGACCTCTGCAATGGTCTCGCCGTCGATCAGGACGTCCTGGGGCTCGCCACCGAGGACCTTCGCGCCGCGGATAAGGATCTTGCTCATGATTACTTGTTCTCCTCGGAATCAGCGGGGCGCGCAGCGCTTCGATCAAGGGTGGTGGCGGGCTCGGACCCACCCAGCAGCAGATAGAGCACCGCCATCCGGATGGAGACACCGTTGGCGACCTGCTCGACGGCCGTGCAGCGGTCGGAGTCGGCGACCTCGGCGGTGATCTCCATGCCACGGACCATCGGGCCGGGGTGCATGACGATGGCGTGCTCCGGCATCCTGGCCATGCGCTCGCCGCCCAGGCCGTAGCGGCGGGAGTACTCGCGCTCGGTCGGGAAGTACGCGGCGTTCATCCGTTCGCGCTGCACACGCAGCATCATCACCGCGTCGGACTTCGGCAGCACCTCGTCGAGGCTGTAGCTGACCTCGCAGGGCCATTGCTCCACGCCCACCGGCACGAGAGTCGGCGGGGCCACCAGGGTGACATGGGCGCCGAGCGTGTGCAGCAGGTGGACATTGGAGCGGGCGACCCGGCTGTGCAGGATGTCGCCGACGATGGTGATCCGCCGTCCGTCCAGGTCCCGGCCCAGGCCGGCGTCGGCGCCGGCGCCGACCAGCCGGCGACGCATGGTGAACGCGTCGAGCAACGCCTGGGTGGGGTGCTCATGGGTGCCGTCACCGGCGTTGACGACGGCTCCGTCGATCCAGCCGGACGTCGCGAGGCGGTACGGGGCGCCGGAGGCACCGTGCCGGATGACGACGGCGTCGGCGCCCATCGCCTCCAGGGTCAGCGCGGTGTCCTTGAGCGACTCGCCCTTGGAGACCGACGAGCCCTTCGCGGAGAAGTTGATGACATCGGCGGAGAGGCGCTTGGCAGCGGCCTCGAAGGAGATGCGGGTGCGCGTCGAGTCCTCGAAGAAGAGGTTGACGACGGTACGGCCGCGCAGGGTCGGGAGTTTCTTGATCGGCCGGTCCGCTACCCGGGCCATCTCCTCGGCGGTGTCGAGGATCAGGACGGCGTCGTCGCGGGTGAGGTCGGCGGCCGAGATGAGGTGACGCTTCATCTGGGTGTTCTCCTGGAGAGTTCAGGCATGCGGGCGCGCGGAAGCTGTCGTACGACCAGTGCGTCGTACGGAAGGTATGCAGCTACTGCTCGCCTGCCGGGGCGGTCTGCTGGACACCGAGCAGTACGGCGTCACGGCCGTCCTCCTCTGCGAGCTGGACCTTGACCGTCTCCCGCAGCGACGTGGGGAGGTTCTTGCCGACGTAGTCGGCACGGATCGGGAGCTCGCGGTGGCCTCGGTCGACGAGGACCGCAAGCTGCACCGCGCGGGGCCGGCCGATGTCGCCGAGCGCGTCGAGCGCGGCGCGAATCGTGCGGCCGGAGAAGAGAACATCGTCCACCAGGACGACCAGGCGGCCCTCGATACCCTCGCCGGGGATCTCGGTACGGGCCAGGGCGCGCGCCGGGCGCAGCCGCAGGTCGTCGCGGTACATGGTGATGTCGAGGGAGCCGACCGGCATCTTCCGGCCGGTGATCTCCTGGAGCTTGTCGGCGAGCCGACGGGCGAGAAAGACACCTCGGGTCGGGATGCCGAGCAGGACCACGTCGTCGGCGCCCTTGGCGCGTTCGACGATTTCGTGGGCGATGCGGGTCAGTACTCGGGCGATGTCGGGAGCCTCCAGAACGGGGCGTGCCGCATTGCCGGTGGCTTCGTGCTGTGCGTCCATAAGAAACGGACCTCCTTCTCCGCCTCACTGGACGGACCTTAAAGGACGTCGAAATTGCGTCATCAACGTTACCAGGGCTTGTACCAGCCCTTGGTCGCACCCCCGGGAGGTGCCGGTCCGGACCATTCGGCTTGACGCATCCAAGTAACGCTGCGTAACCTCACAGTGAGTTACCAGACTTCGTCCGGGGAGCCTTATGTCCAGCGAATACGCAAAACAGCTCGGGGCCAAGCTCCGTGCCATCCGCACCCAGCAGGGCCTCTCCCTCCATGGCGTGGAGGAGAAGTCCCAGGGCCGCTGGAAGGCCGTCGTGGTCGGCTCGTACGAGCGCGGCGACCGCGCCGTCACCGTACAGCGCCTCGCCGAGCTGGCGGACTTCTACGGGGTCCCGGTGCAGGAGCTTCTGCCCGGTACGACGCCGGGCGGGGCCGCAGAGCCGCCGCCGAAGCTCGTCCTGGACCTCGAGCGGCTTGCTCACGTCCCGCCGGAGAAGGCCGGACCGCTGCAGCGCTATGCCGCGACGATCCAGAGCCAGCGCGGTGACTACAACGGCAAGGTGCTCTCGATCCGCCAGGACGACCTGCGCACGCTGGCCGTGATCTACGACCAGTCGCCGTCCGTGCTCACGGAACAGCTGATCAGCTGGGGCGTGCTGGACGCGGACGCGCGTCGCGCGGTTGCCCACGAGGAAGGCTGACGTCCGGGGCTGAAGCCTCGGCCAGCAGAAACGTACCGCCGGGTTGCCGGGCGCCTTTTCGGGCCCGGCAACCCGGCGTTTTTTCTGCCCCGGTCCGGGGTGCGGGGCCGCCGCGGGGGGCGGTGCGGTTCTCGCACCCGGGTCCGGGGGGCGGGGTTCCGTCCTCAATCGCCGGACGGGCTCCAATTTTCGGCGCCGTGCCCCGGGGGCGCCGCCGCACCGTGCGGTGGGTGGTGGGCGGGGCCCCTCCGGGGCGTCTCCTCAGGACTGGCGCGGAAGCCGGCAACGCGGACGAACCCGGCACGCACGCCAGCCCCTGCGGGGACTCCCCTGCACGGCCCCACCCAGGCATCGCCCGCGCCCCCGACCCGGCGGTCGTGACAGGAGCGCACACCGGGCCGCTGACGCGCGACGGCCGGTCCGGGGCCGTGCAGGGGAGTCCCCGCAGGACGACGAACGGATACCCGGGCTCCCCCGCGTACCCGCCGAACGTTCGTCGCCCGAGGAGACACCCCGGAGGGGCCCCGGACCATCACCCACCGGGACAGGCGACCGTGCCACCAAGGGCCAGGCCGACACCTCAAGCCCGTCCGGCGATTGAGGACGGAACCGGTCACCCCGGACCCGGGCACCGCACCACACAGCAGACCCGCCCCGCCCAGGGGCCCCGCACACGCCGAAGGGCCCACGGTCACCCGACCGTGGGCCCTTCGTGGGCTGAACGCCGCCGCAGCCTACGCCTCGCGGCGAAGGTTCGGCTTGAGGTCCTTGAACCGGGCGAGCAGCCCGTTCACAAAGGCTGGGGAGTCATCCGTGGAGAACTCCTTGGCAAGCTGCACCGCCTCGTCGATGACCACCGCGTCCGGCGTCCCGTCCACCCAGATCAGCTCGTACGCTCCGAGCCGCAGGATGTTCCGGTCGACGGCCGGCATGCGGTCGATCTCCCAGTCCACGGCGTAGGTGACGATGAGGTCGTCGATCCGGTCGGCGTACTGCGCGTACCCCTCGACGAGCTCCATCGTGTACTCGGTGACCGGCGGCTGACGGGTGTCGGACCGCGAGTGCCGGACCCAGTCCGCGAGGACCGTCTGCACGGACTCACCGCGCTGGTCGGCCTCGAAGAGAATCTGGAAGGCGCGCTTGCGGGCCGTGTTCCGGGCAGCCACGGTTAGCTGTTCACCCGGCCGAGGTAGTCGCCCGTGCGGGTGTCGACCTTGATCTTCTCACCGGTGGTGATGAAGAGCGGGACGCCGATCTCGTAACCGGTCTCCAGCGTGGCGGGCTTGGTGCCACCGGTGGAGCGGTCACCCTGCACGCCCGGGTCGGTGTGCTGGATGGTCAGCTCGACGGCGGCCGGCAGCTCGACGTAGAGCACCTCGCCCTCGTGCTGGGCCACGGAGGCCGTGAAGCCCTCGATGAGGAAGTTGGCGGCGTCGCCGACAGCCTTGCGGTCGACCATCAGCTGGTCGTACGTGTCCATGTCCATGAAGACGAAGTACTCGCCGTCCATGTACGAGAACTGCATGTCGCGGCGGTCAATGGTGGCCGTCTCGACCTTCACGCCGGCGTTGAACGTCTTGTCGACGACCTTGCCGGAGAGCACGTTCTTGAGCTTGGTGCGCACGAAAGCCGGGCCCTTGCCGGGCTTGACGTGCTGGAACTCGACGACGGACCAGAGCTGGCCTCCGTCGAGCTTGAGCACCAGGCCGTTCTTGAGGTCGTTCGTGGAAGCCACGGTTGCGGAATCTCCTGGACTGAAGCTGGTGGACGGCCAAGGATGCGCGCTAGAGCGCGAGCAGCTCCTTGGTCGTAATGGTGAGTAGCTCGGGTCCGCCGTCCGCCTCGGGGCGCACGACGAGCGTGTCATCGATCCGGACCCCGCCCCGACCCGGGAGGTGGACCCCCGGTTCGACGGTGACCGGCACACAAGCGTCCAGTTTACCCATGGCTGCCGGTGCCAGCTGCGGGTCCTCGTCGATTTCGAGTCCCACACCGTGCCCGGTCCAGGGCGCGAGGCACTCTCCGTGGCCTGCGGAGTCCAGGAGATGCCGGGCCGCACGGTCCACATCGCGGTATGCCGCGCCCGGCACGAGAGCCTCGCGTCCGGCCCGCTGAGCGGCAAAAACCAGGTCGTACAGATCGATCTGCCAGGCGGCCGGCGCGGTCCCGATGACAAACGTACGGCCGATCTCGCACCGGTAGCCGCGATAGTTCGCGCCGAGACAGACGGAGAGGAAATCTCCCTCCTCCACGCGCCGGTCCGAGGGCCGGTGACGGCCCTGACCCGAGTTGGGTCCGGTGGCCACCGAGGTGGCGAAGGCGGGGCCGTCGGCGCCGTGGTCCACCAGCCGCCGTTCCAGTTCCAGGGCGAGGTGCCGTTCGGTGCGGCCGACCAGAATCGATTCGAGGAGTTCACCGAGAGCCTGGTCGGTGATCTCGGCGGCGATCCGCAGACAGGCGATCTCCTCCTCGTCCTTGACGATGCGCAGCTGCTCGACCGTGGCGCCGAGATCGGTCAGCCGGAGCCGCGGGGCGACCGAGGCCATGGCCCGGTGACGGGAGACCGTCAGATCGTGTTCCTCGACGGCAAGCGATTCCGCGCCGGAGGTGGTGGCCAGGTCGGCTGCGGCGACCGCCGGGTCTTCGCCGCCGGAGGGGGGCAACGGGGCCAGCCGCAGCTGGTCGTCGGTGTGCCCATGGTCGGGTTCGCCGGTCGGCTCGCGGGGGCAGAGCAGAACGTCCTCGTCGGGGCCGAGCAGCAGCACGGCACCCGGGGGCGCTCCGCCCGCGAGATAGCGGACGTTGGCGGGGCGGGAGACCAGGGCGGCCGCGGATCCGACGGCGGCGCACCGGTCGCGGAGCAGCCCGCGGCGGACGGCGTACACCTCTGACATGCCACGAGCCTACGAGCGGGGGCGCCGGGCCGCCCGGTCAGCGCATCCGACCGGGGGCCGACCTGCCGTCACCAGGCCGGCGGGCTGGCTATCGAGCGGGCGAGTACGTCGTCGAGGACGCGGGCCGTGGTCTCCACGTCGTACGTCGAGTTGTCGATGATCGGCAGCCCCGAGCCGTACCAGCCAGCCATCCGTCCGTGGATCCGGGCGACCTCCTCGTCCGAGAGGCGGCGGTTGCCACTGCGGGCGGCGTTGCGCTCCAGAACGATCTCCAGGCCGGGCAGGAGCACCACGGGCAGAAGCCCCGGGCCCACATGACGCTTCCAGCCGCCCAGGCCCACGACGGGGCGGTCCGGGAAGACCGCGTCGTCGAGGATGCAGGAGATCCCGTTGGCCAGGAAATTACGGGCGGCGAAGCCGCAGGTGCGACGGGCCAGGCGGTACTGGGCCTCCGAGTGGTCGTTCCACCCGGTCTGCGGGTCGGCGAAGCCGGAGCGGACCCATTCGCGGACGTCGTCGAGGCTGACGTGGGCGGTGGGAACGCGGCGGCGGCCGGCCCACAGTTTGGCCACGGTCGTCTTGCCCGCGCCCGCGGGGCCGATCAGGAGGACGGCGAGCGTCGCCGTGCCCGTGCCGGGCTCGGGGGGTGGTGCGGGCAGCGGCACGGGGCCGCCGGGCGGCAGCTGGATGTGCCCGGTGGTCTCCCGGGACACGGGCGCCGGGGCGTGGTGCGGGGCGGGGCCCGTCCAGCCGGGGCCCTGGGGCGCGGGAGGCGGAGGTGGCGGCGGCCCCGGCGGACCGGGGTGGCCGGGGTGCTGGGCCTGGTGCGTCCAGCCGGCAGGTCCGTTTCCGGGTCCTTGGGGCGGCGGCAGCGGGGCCCCCACTGCATGCTGCATCCGGTGCCACTCCGTCTCGTACAGGCAACTGGCGTGGTGGAACGGCAACCGTACCTCCCCCGGCTACCGCTGGGAGGTGCCCCCTCCCGGCCGTCGCACAGGGAACGGTCGGGGACGGTCCGGAGTGCCCCGGCGGCCGGTGTTCCGGCCGACGGGGCTCCGTGTCAGTCCGTGAGTTCGTCGGCGAGGGCGCGCAGGGCGAGCCGGTAGGAGCCGATGCCGAATCCGGCCACGGTCCCCGTGGCGACCGGCGCGACGACGGAGGTGTGGCGGAATTCCTCCCGTGCGTACGGGTTCGAGATGTGCACCTCGATGAGCGGGGCGGTGCGCTGAGCGGCCGCGTCCCGCATTCCGTACGAGTAATGCGTGAAGGCTCCTGGGTTGAGAACGACCGGAATTGCCCCGTCCGCGGCCTCGTGCAGCCAGCGGATCAGTTCGCCCTCGTCGTTGGTCTCCCGGACGTCGACGTCGAAGCCGAGCTCCTTGCCGAGCGTCCTGCAGGTCTCGACGAGTCCGGTGTACGACGTCGCGCCGTACACATCGGGCTCACGGGATCCGAGTCGGCCGAGGTTCGGCCCGTTGAGCACGAAGACCCGGCGGGTCACGCCGACACCTCCCCGTACGCGGCGAGCAGCACCGCCGGGTCGGGTCCCTCCAGGACGGTGGGCTTGCCCAGGCCGTCGAGGACGATGAAGCGCAGCAGGTCGCCGCGGGACTTCTTGTCGATCTTCATGTTCTCCAGCAGCTTGGGCCACTGGTCGCCGCGGTACGTGAGCGGCAGTCCGACGGACTCCAGGACGGTGCGGTGCCGGTCGGCGGTGGCGTCGTCCAGGCGCCCGGCCAGCCGGCCCAGCTCGGCGGCGAAGACCATGCCGACGGAGACGGCCGCGCCGTGGCGCCACTTGTAGCGCTCGTTCTTCTCGATGGCGTGGGCGAGGGTGTGCCCGTAGTTGAGGATCTCGCGCAGCCCGGACTCCTTGAGGTCGCTGGAGACGACCTCGGCCTTGACCCGGATGGAGCGCTCGATCAGCTCGGCGGTGTGCGGTCCGGCGGGCGTACGGGCGCCTTCCGGGTCCGACTCGATCAGGTCGAGGATCGCGGGGTCGGCGATGAAACCGGCCTTGATGATCTCGGCCATGCCGCTGACGTAGTCGTGCACGGGAAGCGAGTCGAGGGCGGCGAGGTCGCAGAGCACCCCGGCCGGCGGGTGGAAGGAGCCGACGAGGTTCTTGCCCTCGGCGGTGTTGATGCCCGTCTTGCCGCCGACGGCCGCGTCGACCATGGCGAGCACGGTCGTCGGCACGGCGATCCAGCGCACCCCGCGCAGCCACGTCGCCGCGACGAACCCGGCCACATCGGTGGTGGCGCCGCCGCCGACGCCGACGATGACGTCGGTGCGGGTGAATCCGGTCTGGCCGAGCGCCTTCCAGCAGTACGCCGCGACCTCGACGGTCTTGGCCTCCTCGGCGTTCGGCAGCTGAATGGCGATGGCCTCGTACCCCTGGTCGGCGAGGTCCTGCCGGACCGCCTCACCGGTCTCGGCGAGCGCCTCGGGGTGCAGGACCGCGACCCGCCGTGCGCGGTCGCCGATCAGCGAGGGCAGCTCACCGAGCAGCTGTCGGCCGACCAGCACCTCGTACGGGTCGGTGCCCGCGCTCCCGGCGATCTGGATGCGTGTGGGTCCCTGGTCCGTCATGCGTGTGTTCTCCCGGCCGGGCGCCGCGGGGTCGCCCGCGCTCTCCGGCAGTTCCAGTGCGTCGAGGACCGCCTGGGCGACCTCTTCGGGTGTGCGCTCGTCGGTGGCGACGGTCGCCCTGGCCACCTCGGTGTAGAGATGGCGGCGGGCGTCCATCAGCTCGCGCCACTGCCGGCGCGGGTTGACGGCGAGCAGCGGGCGCGCGGTGTTCAGCCCGACCCGCTTGACGGCCTCTTCGACGTCCATCGAGAGGTAGACGACCGCGTGGTCGGCGAGCAGGGTGCGGGTCGTCTCGTCGAGCACGGCTCCGCCGCCGAGTGAGAGGACGCCGGTGTGCTCGGCGACGGCGGTGCGTACCGCCTGCCGTTCCAACTCGCGGAAGTGCTCCTCGCCCTCGTCGTAGAAGATCTCCGAGATCGGCTTGCCCGCCGTGGCCACGACATCCGCGTCGGTGTCCCGGTAGGTGGTGCCGAGCCGGCCGGCGAGCAGCTCACCGACCGTGGACTTGCCGACGCCCATCGGGCCGACGAGGACGATCAGCGGGCCGCTCATCGGATCTGGAGGTGGTCGAGGTACGACTGCACGTTGCGGTGGGTCTCGGGGACGCTGTCCCCGCCGAACTTCTCCGCCACGGCGTCGGCCAGAACCAGCGCGACCATCGCCTCGGCGACGATGCCGGCGGCCGGCACCGCGCAGACATCGGAGCGCTGGTGGTGCGCCTTGGCCGGCTCACCGGTGACGACGTCGACGGTGGCGAGCGCGCGGGGCACGGTCGCGATGGGCTTCATCGCGGCGCGGACCCGCAGCAGCTCGCCGGTGGTCAGACCGCCCTCGGTACCACCGGAGCGGCCGGAGGCGCGCTTGATGCCGTCCTCGGTGACCAGGATCTCGTCGTGCGCCTTCGAGCCGGGAACCCGGGCCAGGTCGAAGCCGTCTCCGACCTCGACACCCTTGATCGCCTGAATGCCCATCAGCGCTGCGGCGAGGCGCGCGTCGAGACGGCGGTCCCAGTGCACGTGCGAGCCGAGGCCGACCGGCACTCCGTACGCGAGCACCTCGACGACACCGCCCAGGGTGTCGCCGTCCTTGTGGGCCTGGTCGATCTCGGCGACCATTTCCTTGCTCGCGGCGGCGTCGAGGCAGCGCACCGGGTCGGCGTCGAGCTTCTCGACGTCGGCGGGCGTGGGGTAGACACCGTACGGCGCCTTGGCCGCGGCCAGCTCGACGACGTGGCTGACGATCTCGATGCCCGCGGTCTCCTTGAGGTACGACCGCGCGACGGCGCCGAGCGCCACCCGGGCCGCGGTCTCCCGGGCGCTGGCGCGCTCCAGGATCGGCCGGGCCTCGTCGAAGCCGTACTTCTGCATGCCCGCGAGGTCGGCGTGGCCCGGCCGGGGACGGGTCAGCGGGGCATTACGGGCCAGGGTGGCGAGCTCGTCGGGATCGACCGGGTCGGCCGACATGACCTGCTCCCACTTGGGCCATTCGGTGTTGCCCACCATCACGGCGACCGGGGACCCCATGGTCAGACCATGGCGTACTCCGCCCAGGAAGGTGACCTCGTCCTTCTCGAACTTCATCCGTGCGCCGCGGCCATAGCCGAGCCGCCGCCGGGCGAGTGCGTCCGCCACCATCTCCGTGGTGATCGGGACGCCGGCGGGAAGACCCTCCAGCGTCGCCACGAGTGCGGGGCCGTGCGACTCCCCCGCGGTCAGCCAGCGCAACCTGCTCAACGGTGCTCCTCATGCTCGCGCCTGGAACTGCAACGGCGCGACCGGGTGCGCGGCCCTGGCCCGCCGCCCTCGATCCTCCCACGCCCGGGCCCCCGAACCGGCCGCCGGTCCAGCAGACGGACGGACCGGGGCGCGTGACCGGTGTGGTCAGCGGGCGGCGAGTGCCTCTTCGCCGGCCTTCCGCATGGTTGCGAGCGGGGCGGTCGAGCGGCCCGTCATCTGCTCGACCTGGAGGACGGCCTGGTGCACCAGAAGGTCGAGACCTCCGACGACTGCGCCGCTCCGGGACGACCAGGCGACTGCGAGTCCGGTCGGCCAGGGCTCGTACAGCACATCGAAGAGCGTGCCTGGAGCGTCCGGTACCGCACCGGCCAGCGCGTCCGTGGTTCCGGCGGGCGTGGTCGCGATCACCAGGGGTGCGCGCAGCGCCTGCCCCGCGTCCGCCCAGTCGGCGATCCGGACGTCGACGCCGAGGCGTTCGCCCCAGCCGCGCATCTCGTCGCCGCGCTCCCGGCTGCGTACGTAGGCAGTGACCGGCCCCGTGCACATCGCCCCGAGGGCGGCAACGGCCGAGGAGGCGGTGGCTCCGGCGCCCAGGACGGCGGCGGACTCCACCTTTTCCACGCCTCGCTCGCGTAGAGCCGCGATCATGCCGGGGATGTCGGTGTTGTCGCCGACACGACGGCCGTCTTCGGTGAACACGACCGTGTTCACAGCTTCGACCGAGGAGGCCGTCTCGCTGATGGAGTCCAGCAGCGGGATGATCGCCCGCTTCAGCGGCATGGTCAGCGAGAGTCCGGCCCACGAGGAGTCCAGGCCCTCGATGAAACCGGGCAGCGCCTGCTCGTCGATCTCGAACCGGTCGTAGGTCCAGTCGGTGAGACCGAGCTCGGCGTACGCGGCCCGGTGCAGGACCGGGGAGAGCGAGTGGGCGATAGGTGAGCCGAGAACGGCTGCCCTGTGCGCGTGGGTCACTGGCCCGACTTCTTCCGTTCTTCCTCGTATTTGGCCACGTTCTTGTTGTGCTCGGCATTGGTCACGGAGAACAGGGTTTTGTCCTGCGTCACCGAGACGAAATAGAACCATGGTCCGGGCGTCGGGTTCATGGCGGAGTGCAGAGCGGCACTACCGGGGTTGTTGATCGGCCCAGGTGGCAGGCCGTGGATGTAATACGTGTTGTACGGCTCCTTCCACTGGCGCAGATTCTTCACCAATCCGATGTCCAGGGTGCTCTGGCTCTTCGCATAGTTCACGGTCGAGTCGAAGTCCAGCAGACCATTCGTCTCGACGTTGCCCGGCTTCAGGCGGTTGTAGACGACCCGTGCGACCTTGTCGAAGTCATGCTTGTACTTGCCCTCGGCCTGAACGAGGCTGGCGACCGTCATCAGCTGCCAGGGGTCCTTGAGGCCCAGCTTCTTGGCGCTCGCCTCGAGGTCGACCTTGCCGTACTCCTCGTTGGCGCGGGAGACCATCTGCTTGAGGACGGCCTCCGGCTTCATCCCCTTGGCAGCCGGATAGCTCGCGGGGTAGAGGAAGCCCTCCAGCGGGTCCTTGAGTTCCGGGTGGTTCTTGGCCCATTGCGGGAGCCCGAGGCTGCCCGCTTGCTTCTTGGCGACATCGCCGGTGGTACCTGCCTTGAGACCGAGCTTCTTGTCGATCAGCGTGTAGACGGCGGCGTTGCGCCAGCCCTCCGGGACTGTCAGCAGGTTCTGGCTCTTCGGGTCGAGCATCATCTTCACGGCCTCGGCCGCGGACATCTCCTTGTTCAGGAGATAGACGCCCGCCTGGATCGACTTCCCCTTGGGGTTCTCGGCCTGCGCGGCGATGAACGCGTCGACGCTCTTGACGACGCCCTTCGCCTTCAGGATGCTGCCGATCTCGTTGCCGAGGGCGTTTTTTGGGATCTCCACCTCGACGCTGCCGGAGCCCTGGCCCGAGTAGTCAGGTGCCGCGCCGAATTTGTTCTGCCAGTACGTGTAGCCGACGTAGCCCACCCCGCCGACACCTCCGGCGAGGACCACGGCGACGACGAGGCAGGCGCAGCCGCTGCGGTTCTTCTTCTTACCCTTGCCGCGACGTTCGCTTCCGCCGCGGCCACCACCCCTGCGCGGATCGTCGTCGTACTCGTCATCGTCGTCCCGGGGGTCCCGGCCGTCACGGTCGTCGTCGGCGCCCGTGAAGAAGGGGTGTGTCTCCTCCTCGGGTACGTCCGGGTCCCAGTCGGGGTCCTGCGGCGGGGCCTGTTGTGGCGCGGCCTCGCGTCGGCCGGGCGGCTGCGGCGGGGGGTACGCCTCGGGGGTGCCGTAGTAGTCGTGCGATTCGCCGTAACCGTTCGTCCCGTTCCCGTACGGATCATTCGGAGGGGCGCCGTACGGCATCGCGGCCTGCTGGCCGGTGTCCCACCCTCCGTTGTACTGCGGCTGCTGGGGGGGCTGCTGGGCGTACGGGTCCTGCTGCGGCTGCTGGGGGGGCTGCTGGGCGTACGGGTCCTGCTGCGGCTGCTGGGGGGGCTGCTGGGCGTACGGGTCCTGCTGCGGCTGCTGGGCGTACGGGTCGTGCTGCGGCTGCTGGGCGTACGGGTCGTGCTGCTGCGGCTGCTGGGCGTACGGGTCGTGCTGCTGCGCGTACGGGTCCTGCTGCTGCGCGTACGGGTCCTGCGGAGCGCCGTACTGCTGGTGCTGCGGGTAAGCCTGCTGGGGCGGCTGCTGAGCGTAGGGTTCCTGCGGACCGCCGTACTGGCTCTGGCCGTGGGCAGCCTGCTGGCCTCTCCATCCCTGGTCCCCGGACAAAGGGTCCTCGGGATGCCACGGTTCGGAGCCGGGGCCCCGGCCATACTCAGTCATCGATCCCCTAGAGCCGCGAGACGACGTTCCGCCTCTTTGCTGTGCGGTGTTTGTTCGAACACCGCCGCATCGCGCGGAACGTTACCGTATCGCGATCAGACAACCACTTCGACGCCCTCGCCCGGAGCTTTACCTGACGCCCGTTCCGACTCCAGAGCGTTCTGGAGGATCACCACAGCGGCAGCCTGGTCGATGACAGACCGGCCCTTCTTGGACTTCACGCCCGAGGCGCGCAGTCCCTGACTCGCCGTCACTGTGGTCATCCTCTCGTCCACCAACCGCACCGGAATGGGTGCGACCGAGCGGGCGACCTCCTGGGCGAAGAGCCGGACCTTGACCGCTGCGGGCCCTTCACCGCCGCCCAGAGACCTCGGCAGGCCGATGATGATCTCGATCGGCTCGTACTCCTCGACGATCTGCCCCAGCCGCCGGTGGGCGGCCGGGACGTCACGTCCCGGCACGGTCTCCACCGGCGTGGCAAGGATCCCGTCGGGGTCGCACGAGGCGACCCCGATCCGGGCGTCCCCGACGTCGATCGCGAGACGACGTCCGCGGCGCATCTGCGTCACTCCCGCCGTCACGCCGTCTCGGCGACGAGGCGTTCGACCGCGGCAATGGCGTCGCCGATGGCGGCCGGGTTCTGGCCGCCGCCCTGGGCGACGTCCGGCTTGCCACCGCCTCCGCCGCCGAGGGTCTTGGCGGCCGTGCGGACCAGGTCGCCGGCCTTGAGTCCGCGCTCGCGGGCGGCCTCGTTGGTGGCGATGACGGTCAGCGGGCGGCCATTGGCCGTGGTGAACAGGGCCACGACAGCAGCGCGGCCGCCCTGGATGCGCCCGCGGACGTCGAGGACCAGCTTGCGCAGGTCGTCGGCCGAGGTGCCGTCCGGCACCTGGCCGGTGACGACGGCGGCACCGCGGACGTCCTTGGCGGACTCGACGAGCCCGGCGGCGGCCTGCAGGACCTTCTCCGCGCGGAACTTCTCGATCTCCTTCTCGGCGTCCTTCAGCTTGCCGAGCATGGCGGAGACCTTCTCCGGGAGCTCCTCGGGGCGGCCCTTGACCAGCTCCTGGAGCTGGGCGACGACCGTGTGCTCCTTGGCGAGGAAGTTGTACGCGTCGACACCCACGAGGGCCTCGATACGGCGCACACCGGAACCGATGGACGATTCACCGAGCAGCTTCACCAGACCCAGCTGGGCGGTGTTGTGGACGTGCGTACCGCCGCACAGCTCCTTCGAGAAGTCACCGATGGTGACGACGCGGACCCGCTCGCCGTACTTCTCGCCGAACTCGGCGATGGCGCCCTGCTTCTTGGCCTCGTCGATGGACATCACCTCGGCCTGGACGTCGAGCTCCCGGGAGAGAACCTCGTTGATCTTCTGCTCGACGTCGGTGAGGACCGTGCCGGGGACGGCGGCGGGCGACCCGAAGTCGAAGCGGAAGCGGCCCGGGGAGTTCTCCGAACCGGCCTGGGCGGCCGTCGGGCCCAGCGCGTCGCGCAGCGCCTGGTGCGTGAGGTGCGTGGCGCTGTGGGCGCGGGCGATGGCGCGGCGACGGGTGTTGTCGATGGCGGCGTAGGCGGAGGCGCCGACCGTGACCTCGCCGACCTGGACCGTGCCCTTGTGGACGGAGACGCCCGGGACGGGCTGCTGGACGTCGCGCACCTGGATGACGGCGCCGGTGTCGAGCCGGATCCGGCCCTGGTCGGCGAGCTGGCCACCGCCCTCGGCATAGAACGGGGTGCGGTCGAGGACGACCTCGACGTCGTCGCCCTCCGTGGCGGCGGGTGAGGGGACACCGTCGACGAGGAGGCCGACGATGGTCGACTCGCCCTCGGTGGAGGTGTACCCGGTGAACTCGGTGGTGCCGGAGTTGTCGGCCACCTCGCGGTAGGCGGACAGGTCGGCGTGGCCGGTCTTCTTGGCCTTGGCGTCGGCCTTGGCCCGGTCCCGCTGTTCCTTCATCAGGCGGCGGAAGCCGTCCTCGTCCACGGCGAGGCCCTGCTCGGCCGCCATCTCCAGGGTGAGGTCGATCGGGAAGCCCCAGGTGTCGTGGAGCAGGAAGGCCTTGTCGCCGGCGAGGACCTTGCCGCCGGCGGCCTTGGTCTCGGTGACGGCGGTGTCGAGGATGTTGGTGCCGCCCTTGAGTGCCTTCAGGAAGGCGGCCTCTTCGGCGAGGGCGACGGTCTCGATGCGCTTGCGGTCGGTGATCAGCTCCGGGTACTGCTGGCCCATCGACGCGATGACCGTGTCGACGAGCTCGGCGACGACCGGGCCGGTCGCACCGAGGAGGCGCATGTTGCGGACGGCGCGGCGCATGATGCGGCGCAGCACGTAGCCGCGGCCCTCGTTGCCGGGGGTGACGCCGTCGCCGATGAGCATGACGGACGTACGCATGTGGTCGGTGACGACCCGGAGGGAGACGTCCGAGGTGTGATTGTCGCCGTAGCGCACCCCGGTCAGCTCGGTGGCCTTCTCGATGACGGCCATCGAGGTGTCGATCTCGTAGAGGTTCTGCACGTCCTGCAGGATCATCGCGAGGCGTTCGAGGCCGAGGCCGGTGTCGATGTTCTTGGACGGCAGGTCACCGAGGATCGGGAAGTCCTCCTTGCCGTCGCCCGCGCCCCGCTCGTACTGCATGAAGACCAGGTTCCAGATCTCCACGTAGCGCTCGTCGTTGACGGCCGGGCCGCCCTCGACGCCGAACTCGGGACCGCGGTCGTAGTTGATCTCGGAGCAGGGGCCGCACGGGCCGGGGACGCCCATGGACCAGAAGTTGTCCTTCTTGCCCAGGCGCTGGATGCGCTCGGCCGGAACGCCGATCTTGTCGCGCCAGATGGCCTCGGCGTCATCATCGTCCAGATAGACCGTGATCCACAGCCGCTCGGGGTCGAGACCGAAGCCACCGTCCGCCACGGAGGTGGTGAGAGCCTCCCAGGCGTAGCTGATGGCTCCTTCCTTGAAGTAGTCGCCGAAGGAGAAGTTGCCGCACATCTGGAAGAAGGTGCCGTGCCGGGTGGTCTTGCCGACCTCTTCGATGTCCGGCGTACGCACACACTTCTGCACGCTGGTGACGCGCGGGGCAGGCGGCTTGACCTCGCCGAGGAAGTACGGCTTGAAGGGGACCATGCCCGCGGGGACCAGCAGTAGAGTCGGGTCGTCCGCGATGAGCGACGCCGAAGGCACGACGGTGTGCCCGCGCTCCTCGAAGAAGCTCAGCCAGCGGCGACGAATTTCAGCCGACTCCATCAGTGGTCCTCATTCCGGTTGTACGAGTTGTAGGGGAGTTTGCGGTAGGCGGTGGCGTCGGCGGCCCGGGCGGGCTCGGCCGCCTCGACCGCGAACTGACGCTGCAGGGGGAGTTCGGGGTCGACCGGTGCGTCGAGGCCCAGCGCCTCGCCCAGTTCGGCCTCGCGCCGGACCATGCCGTCACGGACGTCGAGAGCGAAGTCCTTGAGCTTGTGACCGCTCTCGATCGCCTTGTCGGCGGCGCGCGCCACGAGGCTCTCGGGGGTCAGCTGCTTGAGCTTCCGGTTGACCTTGGTGGTGGCCCAGACGCCGGCGGCTGCGCCGGCGGTGAACCAGAACGTACGGCGGAACATCGCTGCGTCAGTCCTTCGATCCGCGGGAGCTTCTGCCGCCCTGCTTCTTGGCCCGCGCGGACGGCACCGTGCGGCCGACGATCACCGTGCGCCGGGATGCCCGGCGGGCCGGCTCGGCTTCCGGAGCGGTCCGGCGGCCGATGGCCTGCCGCACTCCGTAGCCGAAGGCGGCGACCTTGACCAGCGGTCCGCCGAAGGTCGATGCGACAGTCGTGGAGAGCGCCGAGGCGTTGGAGGTGACCTCCTGGACGTCCGTCGCGATCGCGTCGACCTTGTCGAGCTGCGTCTGCGCGGAGCGCACGGTCGCGGACGCGTCGGCCAGCAGCGGAACGGCCTGCTCGGTCACGTCCGCCACGAGTTTGGTGGTCGCCCTGAGCGTCTGGGCCAGCCTCACCAGGACGACGGCGAGGAACGAGACCAGGATCGCCCAGAAGACGGCCACCAGGATCCCGGCCACCTCTCCACCGGTCACAGTGCACCGCTCTCTGGCTTGTCGAATCGTCGTCTCCCGACCCTATCGCGCCGGGGGCCACGCCCCCTACCGCATTACTGGTGGGCGGAGTGGTAGTTGCACAAAGGAGATTGTACGGAGAGCTTTCGCGTCAGTACTCTGCGTGTTTCATGCGACGCTCTCAGCGCCCCTCCCCCGCCGATCCGGGCCCGGGCGCCGCGACGCGCGGCAATCTTCCGGCGGAACTGAACAGGTTCGTGGGACGCGAGGCGGAGCTGGCCCATCTCGGCAGGCTGCTGCGGGAGTCGAGGCTGGTCACGTGGTCGGGGTCGGCGGCGTGGGAAAGACGCGTTGTGCCACCAGGGTTGCCGCCCTACTGGAGAAACGGTACTGCGACGGGGTCTGGCTGGTGGAGCTGTCCCCCGTCCACGATCCGGAGCTGCTGGAACATGCGGTGGTCGACGCGCTGGGACTCACCGATCACACCAGCCGGTCGCCCCGCACGACACTCCTCGAACATCTCGCCGAACGTCAACTCCTCCTGGCGTTCGACGGTTTCGAGCATCTCGTCAACACCTGTGCCGGACTCGTGCAGGAGTTGCCGCGCCGGGCGCCGCGATTGCGGGTGCTGGCCACCGGGCGGCTGCCTCTGGAGCTGGACGGGGAGATCGCCTATCCGCTCGCGCCGATGGCCGACAAGGACGCGATGGAGCTGTTCGCCGACCGGGCGGCCGCGGTGCAGCCGAACTTCCGGCTGACCGAGGACACCCGCGGATCGGCGCGCGAGCTGTGCCGTCGCCTGGACGGGATCCCGCTCGCGCTGGAACTGGCCGCCGGACGGCTGCGCGCCCTGTCCGCGGAGCAGGTGCTGCAACGGCTGGACGACCGCTTCCGGCTGCTGACCGGCGGCAGCCGCAGCGCGCCGGGGCGCCACCACACGCTCCGTACGGCCATCGGCTGGAGCCATGAACTGTGCGCGCCGGAGCAACGGCTGCTGTGGGCGCGGCTGTCCGTCTTCGCCGGGCAGTTCGATCTGGAAGCCGTCGAATACATCTGCAGCGGCCCCGACCTGCCGGCCGAGTCGGTGCTGGACGTACGAGTCGGGGCGGCGGGCGGGCGGCCGACTGGATCCGGACACGGCGGTGGCGAGGGCGCTGACGGGCCGGGCCCCGGACCGGCCCGGCCCAAAGGGGCAGTGGCCGGGACCCGTGCCCGCACCGGACGGCAGAACGCGGAAGCCCGCCGCCTCCCCGACATCGGGAAGGGGCGGGCCTGAGCGCTGGTGAGAGCGGCTACGCCTGGATCAGCGGGCGTAGTACTCGACGACGAGCTGCTCGTCGCAGATCACCGGGATCTCCTTGCGGTTCGGGTCCCGGTCCAGACGGAAGGCCAGGGCCTTCAGGTTCACCTGCAGGTAGCGCGGGGTCTCGCCGTCGGGGGCGTAACCACCCTCGCGGGCCACCTGGAAGGGGTGCTTGTCGCGGCTGCGCTCGCGGACCATCACGATGTTGTCGGGACGGACGCGGAACGACGGCTTGTCGACCTTGCGGCCGTCGACCTCGATGTGGCCGTGCACGACCATCTGACGGGCCTGGTAGATCGTGCGGGCGATGCCCGAACGCAGGACCAGCGCGTCGAGACGGCGCTCGAGCTCGACGACGAGCGCCTCGCCCGTCTTGCCCTCGGCCTTCTTGGCGCGGTCGTACGCGCGCGCCATCTGGCGCTCGCTGATGTCGTACTGGGCGCGCAGACGCTGCTTCTCGAGCAGACGGACCTTGTAGTCCGAGTTCTGCTTGCGGCCACGGCCGTGCTCGCCCGGCGGGTAGGGGCGGGCCTCGAAGTACTTGACGGCCTTCGGCGTCAGGGCAATGCCGAGCGCACGGGACTTCTTGACCTTGGGACGCGACTGGTTAGGCACGTTCTCCAGACCTCCGTTGTGGGTTAGGTTAGGCTCACCTTACTCAAGGAGATCGCATGTCTCGCCCTGGGAACACCACACACGTCACGGACAGCACAGACAGCGTCGACGCCATCGAGGGCGTCGATACGACGGAGGACCGATCAGATCGTGGTCAGCCGCGTCCCAGCGGGCTTGAAAACACTCGGATGCCGTCAGCAGCCGAGCGCACACGAACTCTCGTACAGAGTACCTGTTCGGCGGTACTGCTCATCCCCGGGTTGACCACTGCGGGCTTCGACCAGCTGATTCCACTGGACCGGAGCGTGGGCCCCGAAGGGGACCTGTTCCTCGAATTCCCTGCCGAATCCCCGGCCGTACGGGCCGCGACACGTGCCCAGGACGACGAGTTGACCGCTGTGCTCGAGATCACGGACGTCGCGCCGGTATCGGTGCCGCACCGCATCCGCGGCCGCGGCCGGATCAAGGGCCGGCTCACGCCCGTACCCGGGATGGCCGGGCCGGGCCGGATGATGCTGCGGCTGGAGACGGGTGAGGCATTCGTCGACGATCTGTGGGGCGCGCAGGGCGTCCAGCTGGAGGAGTTCCGTGACGCCACCGCCGACCCGCTCGTCGCCCACGAGGCGGAGCTGCTGCAGCATCTGCACGCGGCGCACGGCGAACAGCTGAACATGCTGTGCGGGCTGCTGGGCGAGCGGACGGAAGGACGCTGCGCGACACACACGCCCGCCGTCGTCCCGGTCGCACTCGACCGCTTCGGGCTGCGGGTGCGGTTCCGCGAGGCGGACGGGCAGTGCTTCGACGCCCGCTTCGACTTCCCCGAACCGGTGCGCGACATGGTCGGGCTGCACTGGGCCATGCACACGCTGTTCGAGGCGGCGGCCCCCTGAGAGCCTCAGGCGTCCGCCGCGCCGTCGGAGCCGCCACGGCCGAGCCGCTCGCGGACCCGGTCCACCACGTCCGCGTACCGCGCCTCCGCGCCGTACCGCGTGGGCCGGTAGTAGTGCTTGTCGCGGACGGCATCGGGGGCGTACTGCTGGGCGGCGATCCCGCCGGGGACGTCATGCGGATACACGTAGCCCTGTGCGTGCCCCAGTGCGGCGGCGCCCTTGTAGTGGCCGTCGCGCAGATGGGCCGGAACCGGACCGGCCAGCCCCTTCCGTACGTCCTCCTGGGCCGCGAAGATCGCGAGCGTCGCCGCGTTGGACTTGGGGGCGAGCGCCAGCGCGATCGTGGCATGGCTGAGGGTGAGTGCCGCCTCCGGAAAACCGATCATGGCCACGGCCTGGGCGGCAGCGACCGCCGTGGGCAGGGCCGTCGGGTCGGCGAGGCCGATGTCCTCGCTCGCGGAGATCATCAGCCGCCGGGCGATGAAGCGGGGGTCCTCCCCCGCCTCGATCATCCGGGCCAGATAGTGCAGCGCGGCATCCACGTCGGAGCCACGGATCGACTTGATGAGGGCGCTCGCCACGTCGTAGTGCTGGTCGCCGTCCCTGTCGTACTTCACCGCTGCCCGGTCGACGGTCGCCTCGACGGTCTGAAGAGTGATCTCCTTCTCCTGCATGGCGAGCGCCGCGCCGGCCGCTGCCTCCAGCGCCGTCAGCGCGCGCCGCGCGTCTCCCCCGGCGATCCGCAGCAGATGCGCCTCCGCGTCCTCGGGCAGGGTGACCGCGCCTCCGAGTCCGCGCTCGTCGGTCAGGGCGCGGTGCATGAGAGCGCGCAGGTCCTCGTCCGTGAGCGATTCGAGGGTGAGGAGCAGCGAGCGTGACAGCAGTGGCGAAATGATCGAGAAGTACGGGTTCTCGGTCGTCGCGGCGATGAGCGTCACCCAGCGGTTCTCCACGGCCGGCAGCAGGGAGTCCTGCTGGGCCTTGGAGAAGCGGTGGATCTCGTCGAGGAAGAGGACGGTCTCCTTGCCGTAGCCGCCGGTGGCCCGGCGGGCGCCCTCGATGACGGCCCGCACTTCCTTGACGCCCGCGGTGATCGCGGAGAGCTCGACGAAACGCTTGTTGGTGGCCTTGCTGACCACGTACGCCAAGGTCGTCTTGCCGATGCCGGGCGGCCCCCAGAGGATCACCGACGACGGGCCGGCGGGCCCGCCGCTCCCCTCGCCGACAAGGCGGCGCAGCGGCGAGCCCGGCTTGAGCAGATGCTGCTGGCCGACGACCTCATCGAGCGTACGGGGACGCATCCGGACAGCGAGTGGGCTGCTGGACGGGTCCTTCTCCTGGCGGTCTTCGGCGGCTGCGGTAAAGAGGTCGGGCTCCACGACGTGAAAGCCTATGTCACGGCACTGACAACGCCGCCGGGCCGGTCCCCGCCCGGGACCTGCCGGTTCAGCTGGTCCAGAAGTCCCACCAGCGGGTCAGGATCAGCATGCCGATGATGCCGACCCAGAGGACCGGCGGAACCCAGTGGAACTCCGTCAGTCCGTTGCGCAGCCAGTTCGGCGCGGGAAGGATCCGGTTCTTGATGTTGTGCGTGGTGACGTAGCAGAACATGAAGATCGTGGCGACCCACGCCAGGCAGCACCACAGGCAGAGCGAGTTGATGTTGTAGAGCGACTGGTACTGCAGCCAGGTGCAGAAGCCGACTCCGAACAGGGTGCCCGCGTTGAGTCCGAGCCAGTACCAGCTGCGGAACCGGGCCCCGGCGAGCAGCGCCATGCCGATCCCGATGACCACCGAGTACGTGGCGAGTCCGAGCATCGGATTCGGGAACCCGAAGGCGGACGCCTGCTCGCTCTTCATGATGTTGCCGCACGAGACCACGGGGTTGAGGCTGCAGCCCGGGGTGAAGGAGGGGTCCTCGAGCAGCTTGAACTTGTCGATCGTGATGACCCAGGCGGCGAGGAGCCCGGCAGCGCCTGTGATCACCAGCAGCAGTGCGAACGCGCGACTGCCGCCGATGGTCCTCTTCCCGCCGTCCTCGTCCTGGTCGGAGGAGGGATGGTCAACCGCTGCAGTCGTCATATCGCCGTTCCGTCAGTGAGTGGCCTGCTGGCATGGTCATTGTGCCGCACCACCGCTCGGGTCAACCGTTCGGTGAACATAAACATGTACACATGACTGCACGGAACCAGGGGCTCCGCGAGCCGCTCCACGCCATGACCGAATTCACCGAGGACGTGCATGGCCCGCCCAAGCGCTCCGGCGAAGTGACCGCGCCGGACGGGCTCGACCTGGGGATCCGTCCCGGCGAGGAGCCGGCGCCCCCGGTCGAACGGCGCCGGGAGGAGCACCGCGGCGGAGATCCTCCAGGGGCATCGCAGCCGCGACGCGGGAACGGTCTCGGCGCTCGGCGCGGCCCCGTGTCCGCCGACCGTCGTCGGCGTTCCGGGTCGAAGTCGGCCGGCAGGATGAATCGGCACCCGCCGAATTGACGGTACGGGAGAGGGTGGTGCACTTCGCCCGCTCCTGCCCGCGGCCGCGCGACGCCACGGACGTCATCGCGATGGCGGGTCCGGAGCAGTACGCGGACACCTGGATCACAGCGTTCTCCTGGGGTCGGCGCCGCCTCGACGTGGCACTCGGTGTGATCGGTTCCCCCGGCCACATGGTGCTCGACGAGCCCACCACCGGTTTCGATCCGCCGGCCCGCCGACGATTCCGGGAGCTGCTCCGGCACCCACGCCCTGTGCCCGCCCGGCGGACCGGGCGGGCACAGGGAAAACGGTGGATCAGGCCAGCTTCTGCTGGATCTCGGCGACCAGCGCGTCCAGCGCGACCGGCTGCTGCTCGCCCGACTCCATGTCCTTGAGCTGAACCACGCCGTCGGCGAGATCGCGCTCACCGGCGACGACGGTCAGACGCGCACCGGATCGGTTGGCGCTCTTCATCGCCCCCTTGAGACCACGGCTGCCGAACGCGAAGTCGGCGGCCACGCCCAGCTTGCGAAGCTCCGTCACCTTGGCGAAGAGCACCCTGCGGGCCTCCTCACCGAGCGGCACCGCAAAGACGCTGGTGGACGCGGGCAGTTCGAGCTCGATGCCCTCCGCCTCCAGTGCGAGCACCGTGCGGTCCACCCCGAGCGCCCAGCCGACCGACGGGAGCGCCGGGCCGCCGATCATCTCGGACAGACCGTCGTAGCGGCCGCCGCCGCCCACCGCGGACTGCGAGCCGAGTCCGTCGTGGACGAACTCGAAGGTGGTGCGGGTGTAGTAGTCGAGGCCGCGGACGAGCTTCTCGTCGTCCTCGTACGCGACACCGGCGGCGGTCAGCAGGTCGCGGACCTCCTCGTGGTACGCCTTGCACGCGTCGCACAGGTAGTCGCGCAGCACCGGGGCGCCGACCAGCTGCTTCTGCACCTCGGGGCGCTTGTCGTCGAGAACCCGCAGCGGGTTGAGCTCGATGCGGCGGCGGGTGTCCTCGTCCAGCTCGAGCTCGCGCAGGAAGCCCTGAAGGGCGTCCCGGTAGACGGGGCGGCATTCCTTGTCGCCCAGCGAGTTCAGCAGGATCCGGAAGTTCTGCAGGCCCAGGGAGCGGTAGGCCTGGTCGGCCAGGATGATCAGTTCGGCGTCCAATGCCGGGTCCTCCGCACCGATCGCCTCGGCGCCGACCTGCGAAAAGTGCCTGTAGCGGCCCTTCTGCGGGCGCTCGTAGCGGTAGTACGAGCCGGAGTACCAGAGCTTGACCGGCAGGTTGCCGAGCTTGTGGAGGTTGGCCTCCAGTGCGGCGCGCAGCACGGACGCGGTGCCCTCGGGGCGCAGCGCGAGCTCGGAGCCCCCCTTGGTGGTGAGGGTGTACATCTCCTTGGACACGATGTCGGTGGACTCACCGACACCGCGCGAGAAGAGCGCGACGTCCTCGAAGCCGGGCGTCTCGATGTAGCCGTAGCCGGAGTTCTTCAGGGGTGCGGAGATCGCCTCGCGCACCGCGAGGTACTTCGCGGAGTCGGGCGGGGTCAGGTCGTACGTGCCCTTGGGGGCTTTGAACGTGCTCACAGTCTGTCTCTCGTCACATTCCTCGTCGGGGCGCGTCCATACCGTGCAGATACGGGTTCGTTGCGCGCTCGCGGCCGATGGTCGTCTGGGGGCCGTGGCCGGACAGCACCACGGTCGAGTCGTCGAGCGGCAGGCACACACGGGCCAGCGACTCGAGCAGCTCGGCGTGGTCGCCGCCGGGCAGGTCGGTGCGTCCGACGGAGCCGGCGAAGAGCAGGTCGCCCGAGAAGAGCACCTGCGGAACATCCGCGGCCTCGGGCATCCTGAACGTCACCGACCCCTTGGTATGGCCGGGCGCATGCGCGACACCGAACTCCAGACCGGCCAGCTTCAGGAGGGCGCCGTCGCTCAGCTCCTTGACGTCGTCCGGCTCCCCCACCGTCAGCTCGCCCATGAGCGGCATCCCGATGGAACGGCCGAGGGCCTTCTCCGGGTCGCTCATCATGTATCGGTCCTGGGGGTGGATCCAGGCGGGAACGTCATGCGCGCCGCACACCGGGACGACGGAGGCGACATGGTCGATGTGGCCATGGGTGAGCACGACGGCGACGGGCTTCAGCCGATGCTTCTTCAGCGTCTCCTCGACTCCTTGCGTGGCCTGGTGGCCCGGGTCGATGATCACGCACTCCTCGCCTGCGGCGGGGGCGACCAGGTAGCAATTGGTCCCCCAGGCCCCGGCGGGGAACCCGGCAATGAGCACGATCGTCCTTAATGGTCGTCCGACGGAGGGCTGCGGTGACCGCGACCGAGGAGGTCGCGGCAGTTCAGAGCCTACCGGCGCTCCTCATTCCACAGCTAACCCATATACGGTACGGGGCAACCCAGGCCCGATCAGACGACGTACAAGGAGATCACCCGGTGGTCAGCAGCGATCAGCGGCGGCGGCAGCTCGCCAGGGAGAAGTTCGAGCGGCAGCAGCAGCGCCGGGAGGAGGCCCGCCGGAGGACGAGGCGACTCACTGTCGTCATCTCATCGGCGCTGGCCGTGGTGGCGGTCGTCGGGGTTGCCGCGTACGTCTCCGTCGGCGGCGACGACAAGGACAAGAAGAGCGACGCGGCCGCGAGCGCGAGCCCGTCCGCGTCGCCCTCGGCGAGCGAGAGCAGTGTGCCCGAGCCTGCGATGAAGATCGACAAGAAGGCGAAGTACACGTTCTCGCTGAAGACGAACCAGGGCGACATCGCGTTCACGATGGACGCGGCGAAGACCCCGCACACGACGAACTCGTTCAAGTCCCTCGCCGACAAGGGCTTCTTCGACGGTACGAAGTGTCACCGGCTGACCACGCAGGGCATCTTCGTCCTGCAGTGCGGTGACCCGAAGGGCGACGGCACGGGCGGCCCCGGCTACACGATCCCGGACGAGAACCTGACCGCGCTGGGCAAGGCGGGCAAGGACGGCACGGTGACGTTCCCGGCGGGCACGGTGGCGATGGCCAACACCGCACAGCCGCACACCGGCGGCAGCCAGTTCTTCCTGGTGTACAAGGACACCAAGCTGCCGCCGACCTACACGCCGTTCGGCACGATGGACGCCGCCTCGTTGAAGGCTGTGCAGAAGGTCGGGGCCGCGGGTGTCACGGGCGGTGCTGCCGACGGTGCTCCGAAGAAGGCCGTCACCATCTCCAAGGCGGCCGTCGACAAGGTCTGATCCGACGCCGAGGGCCTGACCGGCGGTGCCGGCCCGGCCCTCGGCGTGCGGGCCGAAGAATTTCGGCCGCGCTGAGTGCGGACAGCCGGGCGGCCGGTCGCCTAGATTGGCGTTGTGCAGGGCGGGCGCGGCCCGCCCCAGGAAACTGTGGACGATGCCAGGGGGGTGAACCCTCTCACAGGCATCAGGTGGAGGAGGCGCTGTGAGCAGCGACCCGTGGGGCCGTGTCGACGAGACGGGCACCGTGTACGTGCGTACAGCCGATGGCGAGCAGGTTGTCGGATCGTGGCAGGCCGGTTCTCCCGAGGAGGCTCTGGCCTACTTCGAACGCAAGTACGAGGGCATCGTGGTCGAGATCGGCCTCCTCGAACGGCGGGTGAAGACCACCGACCTGTCGGCGAAGGACGCGACGACCGCCATCGAGCATCTGCGTCAGCAGGTCGACGAGCATCACGCCGTCGGCGACCTCGACGCGCTCCGGAGGCGGCTCGACGCGCTGGTCGCGACGGTCGACTCCCGTCGCGAGGAGCGCAAGGCCCAGAAGGCGAAGCAGACCGACGAGGCGAAGCACGCCAAGGAGGCGCTGGTCGCCGAGGCCGAGGAGTTGGCGCAGAGCGAGCAGTGGCGCTCTGCGGGCGAGCGGCTGCGGGCACTCGTCGACACGTGGAAGGGCCTGCCGCGGCTCGACCGCAAGTCGGACGACGAGCTGTGGCACCGCTTCTCGCACGCGCGCTCGGCGTTCTCCAAGCGCCGCAAGGCGCACTTCGCGTCGCTGGACGCCCAGCGCGAGGAGGCTCGCAAGGCCAAGGAGAAGCTGGTCGTCGAGGCCGAGGCGCTCTCCGGTTCCACGGACTGGGGAACGACGGCCGCGCGTTACCGCGATCTGATGACGGAGTGGAAGGCGGCGGGCCGAGCCCAGCGCGAGGCCGAAGACGATCTGTGGAACCGTTTCCGCGGTGCGCAGGACGTCTTCTTCGCGGCCCGTGGCGAGGTCTTCGCCGAGCGGGACGCGGAGCAGGGCGAGAACCTCAAGCTGAAGGAGGAGCTCGCGGTCGAGGCCGAGAAGCTGGTGCCGGTGAAGGACCTGAAGGCGGCCAGGGCCGCGTTCCGTGCCCTCAACGAGCGCTGGGAGGCCATCGGCCACGTGCCGCGCGACGCGCGTCCGAAGGTCGAGGGGCGGATGCAGGCGGTGGAGCGGGCGCTCCAGGAGGCCGAGGAGTCGGAGTGGCGCCGGACGAACCCGGAGGCGCGTGCGCGCGCCGCGGGTCTGACCGGGCAGCTTCAGGCGGCCGTCGACAAGCTGCGTTCGCAGATCGACACGGCGCGCGCCGCGGGCAACAACGCCCGTGCCGACAAGCTGGCCCGTGAGCTGGAGGGCCGTCAGGCCCTGCTGGACCAGGCCCTGAAGGGCCTGGAGGAGTTCGGCGGCTGACAGCTGTTCAGACAAGCCCGAAGGGCCCTCCGTCGGTGACGGAGGGCCCTTCGGCGTTTCGGTGGAGGGCCTGCCGGCATCGGGGGCGGACGAGGGTGTCCGCAGCGCCGCCGTGGTCATCGGGGAGCCGGCCGCCGATGCGACGACGAGCCTCACGCCTGAGAGCCTGTCGGGTGACCTTCGATCGGATAGCTGACGCGGTCTGGTGCGTGCGATTCCAAGGCGGCGGAATGTCCTCGGATGGGGTCTCCCCTAGCTCGAACGAAGCCGAGAGCTTAGGGAAGGAGCTACTAGGACATTTCGGCAACGCGGGAAGCGTGCGTGCCAGGGCGTGACCGCCCGATCAGAGGTCACCCGACAGGCTCTGAGCGGGCGGACGGGCGCGACGCACCGCAGCCCCCCGCGCGGTCGGGCGGGAGGCTGCGGGGGCGGTCGGGGTCAGGGCCTGCGGGCCGAGGTCACGCGGTAGACGTCGTAGACGCCCTCCACGCCCCGTACGGCCTTCAGCACGTGTCCGAGGTGCTTCGGGTCCCCCATCTCGAAAGTGAACCGCGAGGTGGCCACCCGGTCCCGTGAGGTCTGTACGGCCGCCGACAGGATGTTCACGTGCTGGTCGGACAGGACGCGAGTGACGTCCGAGAGCAGCCGCGACCGGTCGAGGGCCTCGACCTGGATGGCGACGAGGAAGACCGAGGACTGGGTCGGCGCCCATTCGACCTCCAGGATCCGCTCGGGCTGCTGCGACAGCGAGTCCACGTTGACGCAGTCGGCCCGGTGCACGGAGACGCCGCTGCCACGGGTGACGAAGCCGATGATCGGGTCGCCGGGAACGGGCGTGCAGCAGCGGGCCAGTTTGACCCAGACGTCCTCGACGCCCTTGACGACCACACCCGGGTCGGCGTTGGAGCGGCGCTTGCCGCGGCTGCGCGAGGGCGGCGCGCTCTCCGCCAGGTCCTCATTGGCCGCGTCCTCGCCGCCGAGCGCCTGGACCAGCTTCTGCACGACACCCGCGGCCGCGACATGGCCCTCGCCGATCGCCGCGTACAGGGACGAGATGTCCGGGTAGCGCATCTCGTGGGCCAGGGTGACGAGCGAGTCGCCGGTCAGGATCCGCTGGATCGGCAGGTTCTGCTTGCGCATGGCGCGCGCGATGGAGTCCTTGCCCTGCTCGATCGCCTCGTCGCGGCGTTCCTTGGAGAACCAGGCGCGGATCTTGTTCCGGGCACGCGGCGACTTGACGAAGCCCAGCCAGTCCCGGGACGGTCCGGCGCCGGCCGCCTTGGAGGTGAAGACCTCCACGAGGTCGCCGTTGTCGAGGGTGGATTCGAGCGGTACGAGCCGCCCGTTGACCCGTGCCCCTATGGTCCGGTGGCCGACCTCCGTGTGCACGGCGTACGCGAAGTCGACCGGGGTCGCGCCCGCGGGCAGCGCTATGACGTCGCCCTTGGGCGTGAAGACGAAGACCTCGTTGCGGGAGAGGTCGAAGCGCAGGGACTCCAGGAACTCGCTGGGGTCCTCGGTCTCCTTCTGCCAGTCGAGGAGCTGGCGCAGCCACGCCATGTCATTGACGGTGTCCTGGCCGCGGCCGGTGTTCTTGGGTACGTCGGTGCGGACCTTGGATGCGCCGGCGACGGCCTCCTGCTTGTACTTCCAGTGCGCGGCGATGCCGTACTCGGCGCGGCGGTGCATGTCGAACGTACGGATCTGCAGCTCGACGGGCTTGCCGCTGGGACCGATCACCGTGGTGTGCAGTGACTGGTACATGTTGAACTTGGGCATCGCGATGTAGTCCTTGAACCGGCCGGGGACCGGATTCCATCGCGCGTGCACGGTGCCGAGCGCCGCATAGCAGTCACGGACGGTGTCGACGAGGACGCGGATGCCCACCAGGTCGTAGATCTCGGCGAAGTCCCGGCCTCGCACGATCATCTTCTGGTAGACGCTGTAGTAGTGCTTCGGCCGTCCGGTGACGGTGGCCTTGATCCGGGCGGCGCGCAGGTCGGCCTGGACCTCGTCGGTCACTATGGCGAGGTATTCGTCGCGCTTGGGGGCCCGCTCGGCGACGAGACGGACGATCTCGTCGTACATCTTGGGGTAGAGGATCGCGAACGCGAGGTCCTCGAGCTCCCACTTGATGGTGTTCATGCCCAGGCGGTGGGCCAGGGGCGCGTAGATCTCAAGCGTCTCGCGGGCCTTCTTCTCCTGCTTCTCCCGCTTGAGGTAGCGCATGGTCCGCATGTTGTGCAGCCGGTCGGCGAGCTTGATGACGAGGACCCTGGGGTCCTTGGCCATGGCGACGACCATCTTGCGTACGGTCTCGGCCTGCGCCGCCTCGCCGAACTTCACCTTGTCCAGCTTGGTCACGCCGTCGACCAGCAGCGCGACCTGGTCGCCGAAGTCCCGGCGCAGGGTGTCCAGGCCGTACTCGGTGTCCTCGACCGTGTCGTGGAGCAGACCGGCCATCAGCGTCGCCGGATCCATGCCGAGCTCGGCGAGGATGGTCGTGACGGCGAGCGGATGCGTGATGTACGGGTCGCCGCTCTTGCGCTTCTGACCGCGGTGCCAGCGCTCGGCGACCTGGTAGGCGCGCTCGATCTGGCGCAGCGTGGACGTCTCGATCTTGGGGTCGTTGCTGCGGACCGCGCGCAGGAGCGGTTCGAGGACCGGGTTGTACGGGCTGGAGCGCTGCACTCCGAGCCGGGCGAGCCTGGCCCGTACCCGGTTGGAGGAGCCGCTGGAGCGGCCCGGAACGACCGGGGCCACGGGCTTGGCGGCGGGCTTGGCCGGGGGCTTCGGGGCGGCCGGAGGCGGGGAGACGGGGGCTGGCTGGGCAGGGGAAACCGGCGCGGGCCCGTGCGCCCTGGGGGGAGTCTGCGAGGCGCTGCTCACCGGTTCGGGAGCCGGGGGCTTCGGCTTCTCCTTCGCCGCGGGCTGCTTCTTCCCGGGCGTGGCTGGGACCGCCGCGGGCTTGTCGGGCTGCGGGGCGGCGACTGGCTGGGCCTCGTCTGGCAAGAGCGCTCCTCATGCGGATCCGGACTCCCGGAAAGGCCATCGTATCGACCCTGCGGCCGGACCTCCCCCGGGGACCGTGGGACCCTCACAACGCGGGACGGGCCCCAGGGTGTTCCCGGTGCCCGTCCTGTGTGTGCCGGTGTGCCGCTGCCCCAAGGGCGGCAGGGGCTGAGCGGCGGCGCGACGCATGAGGCAGGGCCCGGCCCGGCTCCTGCGAACGTGGGTGCGAATACCGCAGACGCACCATCGGGTGCCCGGAAATTGTTCCGGGCACCCGATGCATGCGTGACGGTCTCAGACGCGGATGAGCGCCTCCAGCGGAGCACCGGCCAGACCGGACTCCAGACGCGCCCGGCCGTCGAGGAAGCCGAGCTCCATGAGAACCGCGACGCCCGCGACCCGGGCGCCGGCCCGGCGGATCAGCTGCAGCGATGCCTCAGCGGTGCCGCCGGTGGCAAGGACGTCGTCGATGACCATGATCTGGTCCTCGGCCGTGAGGTCCTCCGCGTGTATCTCGATCTCCGCGGTGCCGTACTCCAGCTCGTACGCCTGGCTGAGCGTGGCGCCGGGCAGCTTCCCCGCCTTGCGGACAGGTACGAAGCCGAGCCCGGCCCGGACCGCAACCGGCGCCGCCAGGATGAAGCCGCGCGCCTCCAGACCGACGACCTTCGTGGCGCCGTGCCGTACGCACAGCTCCGCGAGGGCGTCGGTGAGGGCCGTGAACGCGACCGGGTCCGCGAGCAGCGGGGTGATGTCCTTGAACATCACGCCCGGCTTCGGATAGTCCGCCACGTCACGGATACGGCTGAGCAGCAGTTCCCTGGTGCTCTCGGTGGTGCTGGTCATCGACGCTTCCCCGGGGTCCGGCCGTGGCCCCTGGGGGGCTGCTGGCGCTGACCGACGACCGCGGCGGCGGGCGCGGGTTCCTCGATGACGTCGTCCTCGTACGACTGCTCGTCCTCGGCCGACTCGCCCTTGGCGGCTGCTGCCGCGCGCTTGGCGAGGATCCGCTTCTTCAGGGCCTTCATCTGCGGCTCGCGTTCCTTGAGGTCGGCGACCAGCGGGGTGGCGATGAAGATCGAGGAGTACGCGCCGGCGGCGAGGCCGACGAACAGCGACAGCGAGATGTCGTTCAGCATGCCGGCGCCGAGGACACCGCCGCCGATGAACAGCAGGCCGGCGACCGGCAGCAGCGCCACGACGGTGGTGTTGATGGAGCGGACCAGCGTGCCGTTGATCGAGCGGTTGGCGATCTCGCTGTACGTCCAGCGGGTCTGCTTGGTGATCCCCTTCGTGCCCTCCTTGAGGCTGTCGAAGACGACGACCGTGTCGTACAGGGAGTAACCGAGGATGGTCAGCAGACCGATCACGGTGCCCGGGGTGACCTCGAAGCCGACCAGGGCATAGATCCCGACCGTGATCGTGATGTCGTGGATCAGTGCGACCAGGGCCGCGATGGCCATGCGCCACTCGAACGCGATGGCCAGGTAGATCACCACGAGGATCATGAAGACGCCGAGGCCGGTCCAGGCCTTGTTGGCGATCTGCTCACCCCAGCTGGGGCCGACCAGGTCGGCGTTGATCTTCTCCTCGGGGACCTTGAGGTCCTTGGAGAGCTCCGCCTTGATCGCGTCGGACTTCGACAGGTCGACTTCGGTGATCTGAATACGCAGCGTGCCGTTGCCGAGCTTCTGGACGATCGCCTGGTGGCCGGAGGCGGAGGTCGCGGATTCCTCCGCCTGGGCGACCGTGGCACTGGTCGACGGCGTGGTGAAGACCGCGCCGCCCTTGAACTCGATCCCCATGTTGAGTCCGCCGACCGCCAGGGCGACGACAGCCGTGATGGTGATCAGGATCGAGATGCCGTACCAGATCTTGCGGCTTCCGATGAAGTCGTAACCGACCTCGCCGCGGTAGAGCCGGGCGCCGAGGCTGCCGAGTCGCGACATCTCACGCCTCCTTCGGGTCGGTGGGGGCGTTGACACGGCGCGAGCGGCGCAGCGGCGGCTTGGCGCCGAGCCGCTTCGGGTCCAGGCCGGACCACGGGTGACCGCTGGAGAAGAACTTCGTACGGGCCATCAGCGTCATGACGGGCTTGGTGAAGAGGAACACCACGACCACGTCGAGCAGGGTGGTGAGACCCAGCGTGAAGGCGAAGCCCTGGACCTTGCCGACGGTGACGATGAAGAGCACCGCCGCGGCGAGGAACGACACGAAGTCGGAGACCAGGATGGTGCGACGGGCACGCGGCCAGGCACGCTCGACGGCCGGACGCAGGGTGCGGCCCTCGCGGATCTCGTCCCGGATGCGTTCGAAGTACACGATGAACGAGTCCGCGGTGATACCGATCGCCACGATGGCACCACAGACCGCGGGGAGGTTCAGCGCGAAGCCGATGGCCGGGCCGAGCAGCGACATGAGTGTGTAGGTCAGTATGCCGGAGGCAGCGAGGCTCAGGAGCGCGATGAGCGCCAGACCGCGGTAGTAGGCCACCAGGTAGATGACGACCAGGGCCAGACCGATCGCACCGGCGATCAGACCCGCCTGGAGCTGCTCACCGCCGAGCGCCGCGGTGACGGTGGTGACCGTGTCCTCGCGGAAGGACAGCGGGAGCGCACCGTAGGACAGCACATTCGCCAGGTCCTGGGCGGACTGCTGGGTGAAGCTGCCGGAGATCTCGGCGCTGCCGCTGAGCGTCTCGTTCACCTGGGGCGCGGAGACGACCTCGCCGTCGAGCGCGATGGCGAACTGGTTCATCGGCGACTGCTGCGTGGACAGCTTCGAGGTGATCTTCTGGAACTTCTTCGAGCCCTTGTCGGTGAAGTCCATCTGCACGATCCACATGCCGCGCTGCTGGTCGATCGCGGCCTTGGCGCTGCCCACGTCCGTACCGGAGACCTCGGCCGGGCCGAGGACGTACTTGGCGTCGCCCTCGGAGCTGCACGCGACCGTGGTGTCGGTGGGCTTCACGTTGGCACCGGCCTTCGCGCGACCGGCCTTGGTGGAGCAGTCCAGCTCCGCGAACTTCTTCTGCAGCTCGGCGGTGGCCGGGTCGACCGAGGCCGACGGGCTCGCGGACGCCTTCGGCGTGCCGGAGGCGCTGGGGCTGGGCGACGTGTCCTTCGTCAGCGCGCCAGTGACCGCGCGGCCCTGGGTGGTGGCGCTCGCCGAGGGAGTGGCCTTGGATCCGGAGGCCGTCTCCTTGCTGCTGGGCGACGCGCTCGGCTTCGGCGAGCCGGAGGCCGAGGGGCTGGCGGTGCCGGTGGGCGTCGCCTTGCCCTCGGTGACGGCGAGCACGGGCCGGAAGTAGAGCTGGGCGGTCGTACCGACCTGTTCCCGGGCCTGCTTCGAGTTCGTTCCCTTGGGGATGTTGACGATGATGTTGTCCCGGCCCTGGGTCTGGACCTCGGCCTCGGAGACACCCAGACCATTGACACGGCGTTCGATGATGCTGACCGCGGTGTCCATGTTGGTCTGGTTGATCGCGTCCGGCTTACCGGGCTGGCTCTTCGCCTTGAGCGTGATCGACGTGCCGCCCGCCAGGTCGATACCCAGCCGTGGCGTGGTGTGACCGGACAAGAACATCCCGCCGGTGAGCGCGACCATGGCGATCAAGATCAGAGCCAGGGCGCGCCCCGGCCTGCCCTGACCGCCGGACGGCCCTCGGCCCTTCTTCGGTGCTGCCACCTTCTCGTTTCTCCCTGTCCAACCGCCCCGCGCCGGGTGTGCGCCCGAGCGGCCACGAAGTGTTGTGGGGACCTGCCCCCGCAGAAGATCGCACGGTCCCGGGCATGCCGGACGCCGGTGGGCTCACGGCATCCCCGGGTCGCGAATTACTTCGCGTCGGCCTCGCCGTCGGCCTTGCCCTCGGACTTCTCGTCGGCCTTGGCGTCCTTCGGCTCGACGTCGCCGGCCTCGGCCTTCTTGCCCAGGTCGATTTTGGCATCGTCCGCGCCGTCCGCGTCGGTGTCGACGTCCGTGTCGGCCTCGACGTGCTCGGTCAGCGAGGACGCGTCGTCCGGCACGACCGCGCCGTCGAACCCGTCGTCGTCACCGTGGACGATGCGGTTGTACTCCGCGTCGTCGAGGACGGCACCGATGGCGTTCTTGGCGTAGATGGCGTGGACGCCGGGCGCGACCTCGAGGAGAACCGTGTCGTCGTGAAGCTCCTTGACGGTGGCGTACATGCCTCCGATCGTCCGAACGCCGGTGCCGGGCTGCATCTCGTTGCGCATCTGCGCGGCGGCAGCCTGCTTCTTCTTGGCGGACCGGGTCATCAGGAACATGGCCCCGATGAGCACGATGAAGGGGAGGAGAGTCACGGGATTCACGGGACGATTTTCCTTCGCACGACCGCGCTGGAATGCGGCCTGATCTACGGGGGTGGGTATGCCGCCCTGTACTGGCGGCATCGGCGGAGTCTAAGCGAGTCCGCATCGATGGAACAACGCCCAGCATCGCACCCTGGTTCCTGTCCGGGCGAACCTGTGACGCATCACGCCCCGAACAGACCCTGTTGTCCCTTTCCGCCGTGCTGAGGGGGGACGAGACCGAGATGAGCCCAGGCCGCAGGGGTGGCGACCCGGCCCCGCGGCGTCCTGGCCAGCAGTCCTTCCCGTACCAGGAAGGGCTCCGCGACCTCCTCGACCGTCTCGCGTTCCTCCCCCACGGCGACCGCGAGGGTGGACAGACCGACCGGTCCGCCGCCGAAGAGCTTCAGGAGCGCGCCGAGCACCGCCCGGTCCAGTCGGTCGAGACCCCGGCCGTCGACCTCGTACACCCCGAGGGCGGCGGAGGCGACGCCGCGGTCGATCCAGCCGTCCGCCTTGACCTGGGCGTAGTCGCGGACGCGGCGCAGCAGCCGGTTGGCGATACGGGGTGTGCCGCGGGAGCGCCCGGCGATCTCGGCCGCCCCTTCGGCGTCTATCGCGACGTCGAGGAGGCGGGCGGAACGGTGGATGACGCGTTCCAGTTCGGCGGGGGCGTAGAACTCCATGTGACCGGTGAAGCCGAAGCGGTCGCGCAGCGGGGGCGGCAGGAGTCCGGCCCGGGTGGTGGCGCCGACGAGGGTGAAGGGCGGAAGTTCCAACGGAATGGCGGTGGCACCGGGGCCCTTGCCGACGATGACGTCGACGCGGAAGTCCTCCATCGCCATGTAGAGCATCTCTTCGGCGGGCCGTGACATGCGGTGGATCTCGTCGAGGAAGAGGACCTCGCCCTCCTGGAGGGAGGAGAGGATCGCGGCGAGGTCGCCCGCGTGCTGGATGGCGGGGCCCGAGGTGATCCGGATCGGGGCGCCCATCTCGGCGGCGATGATCATGGAGAGGGTGGTCTTGCCGAGGCCGGGGGCGCCGGAGAGCAGGACGTGGTCGGCGGTGGCGCCACGGGCGAGGGCGGCCTTCAGGACCAGGTCGAGCTGTTCGCGCACCTTCTCCTGGCCGACGAATTCGTCGAGGTCCTTCGGCCGCAGGGCAGCTTCGACCGCCGTGTCCTCGCCGTCCGCGTCGGCGTCGACGAGCCGCTCGTCGAGCCGCTCGTCGGTGTCGGGTCCGGTGTCGTCCCAGTTCATTCGGTCAGTCCCGCCTCGGGTGTTTCGGTGCCGGGCCGTGCGGTGCCCGGGTGTCGGGGGTGTCGCATCCGGTCGGCGTGCGGTCAGCGTGCGCGGTTGAGGGTCTGCAGAGCGGCCCGCAGCAGCTGCGGTACGGGCGGCTGGGCGCCCTCCGCGAGCGCGGCCTCGGCCTGCGGGGCGACGGCGGTGACAGCCTCGTCGGCCTCACGTGTCGCGTATCCGAGGCCGATCAGGGCGGCCTCCAGCTGGTCGCGCCACGAGGAGGTGACGGCGGTGCCGATGCCCTGGTGGCCGATGTGGGCGCCGACGGGCTCGCCCAGTCTGTCCTTCAGATCGAGGAGGAGTTTCTGCGCGCCCTTCTTCCCGATGCCGGGGACGGCGGTGAGGGCCTTCTCGTCGCCGGTGGAGACGGCAAGGCGCAGGGCGTCCGGGCTGTGCACGGCGAGCATCGCCTGGGCGAGCCGGGGGCCGACGCCGCTGGCGGTCTGGAGCAGCTCGAAGACCTGCCGCTGGTCGTCGTCGGCGAAGCCGTAGAGGGTGAGCGAGTCCTCCCGTACGACGAGGGAGGTGGCCAGCCGGGCCTCCTGGCCGATCCGCAGGTCGGCGAGGGTGTGGGGGCTGCACTGGACGGCCATGCCGATGCCGCCGACCTCGATCACGGCCGTGGTCGGGGCGAGTGCGGCGACGGGGCCGCTGACGAAGGCGATCATCGGGGGACCTTCCGGACGGGAACTGCGGGTGTACGGGAAACGCGGTGGCCGCGGGCGGCGGCGGCCGCGTGCGCCTGCTGGAGGCGGTTGACGGCCGGGGCCCGCCAGATGTGGCAGATGGCGAGGGCCAGGGAGTCGGCGGCGTCGGCGGGTTTCGGCGGTGCGTCGAGCCGAAGCAGCCGGGTGACCATCGCTCCGACCTGCGCCTTGTCGGCGCGGCCGCTGCCGGTGACGGCGGCCTTGACCTCGCTGGGGGTGTGGAGGGCGACGGGGATGCCGCGGCGGGACGCACAGAGCATGGCGACCGCGCTGGCCTGGGCGGTGCCCATCACCGTACGGACATTGTGCTGGCTGAACACCCGCTCCACGGCGACGAATTCGGGGCGGTGCTCGTCGAGCCACTCCTCGATGCCGCGCTCGATCGCGACCAGCCGATGGCCGAGCTCGGCATCGGCGGGGGTCCGGACGACGCCGACCCCGAGCATCGTCAGAGGGCGGCCCGCCACTCCTTCGACGACGCCGACGCCGCACCGGGTCAGTCCCGGGTCCACACCCAGTACCCGCATGAAGCGCCCCCTCTGCCGATCGGTCAACTGTTCCCGCAGGCTATCGGCTCGCACTGACAATGCGACGGGCCGACGGGGTGTGTCCCCGTCGGCCCGTCGGCACCGCCCGCGCGGGGAGTGCCCCTGTACAGCGGCAGGACGCTGCCCGTCTCCGGGTCATCCCCCGCTCCCGCGGGGAGGCGTCGTCCGCCGTCTCAGGCGTCGACCTTCTCCATGACCTCGTCCGAGACGTCGAAGTTGGCGAAGACGTTCTGCACGTCGTCGCTGTCCTCCAGCGCGTCGATCAGCTTGAAGATCTTGCGCGCGCCTTCCTCGTCCAGCTCGACCTGCATGGTGGGCAGGAAGTTGGCCTCGGCCGAGTCGTAGTCGATGCCGGCCTGCTGGAGCGCGGTACGGACCGCGACCATGTCGGTGGCCTCGCTGACGACCTCGTAGGACTCACCGAGGTCATTGACCTCCTCGGCGCCCGCGTCGAGCACCGCACCGAGGACGTCGTCCTCGGTGAGCTCGCCCTTGGGGACGATGACGACGCCCTTGCGGTTGAAGAGGTACGAGACCGAACCCGGGTCGGCCATCGAACCGCCGTTGCGGGTCATCGCGACACGCACGTCGGAGGCGGCACGGTTGCGGTTGTCGGTGAGGCACTCGATGAGCACCGCGACACCGTTCGGGCCGTAACCCTCGTACATGATCGTCTGGTAGTCGACGCCGCCCGCTTCGAGACCGCCACCACGCTTGACCGCGGAGTCGATGTTCTTGTTCGGGACGGAGCTCTTCTTCGCCTTCTGGATCGCATCGACGAGGGTCGGGTTGCCCTCGGGGTCCACACCGCCGGTGCGGGCCGCGACCTCGATGTTCTTGATCAGCTTGGCGAAGAGCTTGCCGCGCTTGGCATCAATCACGGCCTTCTTGTGCTTGGTGGTAGCCCACTTAGAGTGGCCGGACATCGCCAGCTCCTTACAACGCGTCGCCAGTAGAAATGAACAACGGAGATCCTACCGGGATCCGTTCACCCCTTGGCGCGCACCATGTCGACGAAGAGTGCGTGAACCCGGTGGTCACCGGTCAGTTCCGGGTGGAATGACGTTGCCAGGGCGTTTCCCTGACGTACGGCAACAATATGGCCGCCGTGCTCGGCGATCACCTCGGCCCGGGCGCCGACCGACTCCACCCAGGGGGCGCGGATGAAGACGCCCTCGACCGGGCCGCCTTCGATCCCGGCCACCTCGACGGCGGCCTCGAAGGACTCGTTCTGCCGCCCGAAGGCGTTACGACGCACGATCATGTCGATGCCGCCGATGGTCTCCTGGCCCGAGCGCGGGTCGAGGATCTTGTCGGCCAGCAGGATCATTCCGGCGCAGGTGCCGTAGACCGGCATGCCGGCGCGGACCCGCTCGCGCAGTGGTTCCAGCATGCCGAACAGGGTGGCGAGCTTGGACATCGTGGTGGATTCGCCGCCGGGTATGACGAGACCGTCGACCTCGGCGAGCTCTTCGGGGCGCCGGACCGGCCTGGCCAGGGCGTCTGCCGAGGCCAGGGCGATCAGGTGCTCCCGTACGTCGCCCTGGAGGGCCAGGACTCCGATCACAGGGGTGTCGCTCATCTGTGACTACCAGCCGCGGTTGGCGTAGCGCTCGGCCTCGGGCAGGGTGTCGCAGTTGATGCCGACCATGGCCTCGCCCAGGTTGCGGGAGGCGTCCGCGATGATCTTCGGGTCGTCGTAGAAGGTGGTGGCCTTCACGATGGCGGCGGCACGCTTGGCCGGGTCGCCGGACTTGAAGATGCCGGAGCCGACGAAGACGCCCTCGGCGCCGAGCTGGCGCATCAGCGCGGCGTCGGCCGGAGTGGCGACGCCACCGGCGGAGAACAGCACGACGGGCAGCTTGCCGAGCTCGGCGACCTCCTTGACCAGCTCGTACGGGGCGCGGAGCTCCTTGGCGGCGGCGTACAGCTCGTTGTTGTCGTAGCCGCGCAGCCGGGCGATCTCGTTCTTGATCTGGCGCAGGTGGCGGACCGCCTCGACGACGTTGCCGGTGCCGGCCTCGCCCTTGGAGCGGATCATGGCCGCGCCTTCGGCGATGCGGCGCAGCGCCTCGCCCAGGTTGGTGGCGCCACAGACGAACGGCGTGGTGAAGGCGAACTTGTCGCTGTGGTTGACCTCGTCGGCCGGGGTGAGGACCTCGGACTCGTCGATGTAGTCGACACCGAGGGACTGCAGGACCTGCGCCTCGACGAAGTGGCCGATGCGGGACTTCGCCATCACCGGGATGGAGACGGCCTCGATGATCTCTTCGATCATGTTCGGGTCGGACATCCGGGCCACGCCGCCGTCCTTGCGGATGTCGGCGGGCACCCGCTCCAGGGCCATGACGGCCACGGCGCCCGCGTCCTCGGCGATCTTCGCCTGCTCGGCGTTGACGACGTCCATGATCACGCCACCCTTGAGCTGCTCGGCCATGCCGCGCTTCACGCGGGCGGTGCCGGTAGCCGGGGAGTCGGCGGACTGCGGGGTGCTGGGAAGCGTGGACACGGATCGACCTCACTCGGAGAAAAAGATGCTGAAAGTGCTGGGTAATGCACTGCAGAGCAAACTCTCCGGGACCAGTCCACGACAAGGGCCAATAAGAGGCCGGTGGATCGTTTTGGCTGTGTACGGCCGCGTACGACCCCGTACGGGGCGGGGGGGTACGCGTCCGGGTCAGCTGACCGGGCGGTCCGCCAGGGCCACAGGCGGCTCGTCGTCCATCTCGAAGGCCAGCGGGAACGGTGCATGCCCGGCCAGCCGGAACCAGCGCACCGTGCGGTGGCGGCGCAGCGCCCGCGCCGCGCGCACCGCGTCGTTGTGGAACCGCCGCGCCATCGGCACCCGGCGCACGGCCGCGGCCAGTTCGGACGCCGCCTCCTCACCGCCGGGAATCTCCTTCACTGCCTCCACCTGCGCAGTCTCACCGAACACCGCCCGCAGCGCGGTGCTGAGCTCGCTCTCCGCCACCTCACGGTGTTCCTCCTCGGACTGCCGGGCGGCGTGCGCGGCCTCGTACAGCACGATGGACGCGGCCGGGTCGAGGACACCGGATGTGGCCAGTTCCTGGGTGACCGAGGCGCGGCGCAGCAGTTGGGCGTCGAGGGCGGCGCGGGCGGCGTCGATCCGCGTGTGCAGCCGGTCCAGCCGCCCGGCGGTCCAGCTGAGGTACAGGCCGATCGCGACGAGCGCGACGGCGATCCAGATGAGGGTTTCGGTCACGGGCCGCAAGGCTACCGCCGAGGGCACCCCGCCCCGCCCTCCGGCCCGCCGCAGCGCGGGACACCGGGCCGGGAGCCGGGGCCCGGCGTTGCCGATGGTGCCGCCCGCCGGGGGGAGCCGGGTGCCGACGCCCGTCCCCCTCCGATCCCGCCGAGCGGCCCGTTATCGGGACGGTCCTGCCAGGTATCGGTGATCAGGAATCCGCGCACAGGCTGAAGACAGCGTGTGCGCAGTCCCGGCGGCCGGACGGGCCACCGCCGACGGCCGGGCGCGCCGGCGCCGCGCAACAGCGTTCTTCCGCTCGGTCCGGGACCGGGGACGGCGGGGCTCCGACCCGGCCATCGTGTCCCCCGGGGGAGGACCGCCGAGGCCCGCCTCAGTCCCTGGCCAGCCCGAACCGGGCCCGCAGCCCCGTACGTTCGTCCGTCGCCACCGACGCGGCCCCGTCCGTCACCGTCTCGTACACCGCGAGGATGTCCGCCCCCACCGTCGACCAGTCGAACCGTCGCACATGAGCGCGGCCACGATCGCTGAGCTCCGCGCGCCGCTCCGGGTCGCCGAGCAACCGGATCGCCGCCGACGCCAGCGCCTCCGCGTCCTCGTTGGCGAACAGTTCGCCCGCCGCACCCAGGTCCAGTACCTGGGCGAACGCGTCCAGATCGCTGGCGAGGACCGGCGCGCCCGCCGACATCGCCTCGACCAGGATGATCCCGAAGCTCTCGCCGCCCGTATTCGGCGCGACGTACACATCGACACTGCGCAGCAACCGCGCCTTGTCCTCGTCGCTCACCATGCCGAGGAATTCGACGCGCTCGCGCATCGCCTCGGGCAGTGAGGCGACCGCCTCCTCCTCGTCGCCGCGCCCTGCCACCAGCAGCCTGGTCTCCGGGCGGGCGGCGAGGATGGCGGGCAGCGCCCGCATCAGGACGGGCAGGCCCTTGCGGGGCTCGTCGATACGCCCGATGAAGCCGATCGTCCCGCCCTGCCACTCGACCTTGGGCTCGGCCTTGTCGAAGAAGCCGACATCGACCCCGTTCGGGATGACGACCGCATCGCCGCCGAGGTGCTCGACCAGGGTCCGGCGCGCGTACTCGCTCACCGCGATGCGCGCACTGATCTTCTCCAGCGCAGGCTGCAGGATCGGGTACGCGGCGATCATCGCGCGGGAGCGCGGATTCGAGGTGTGGAACGTGGCGACGATCGGTCCCTGCGCGGCCCAGCAGGTGAGCAGGCCGAGAGACGGCGAGGTCGGCTCATGGATGTGGATCACGTCGAAGGTGCCGTCGTGCAGCCAGCGGCGTACCCTCGCCGCGGACAGGAAACCGAAATTCAGCCGGGCGACGGAGCCGTTGTACCGGACGGGCACGGCACGGCCCGCCGACACCACGTACGGCGGCAGCGGCGTCTCGTCGTCGGCGGGGGCCAGCACCGATACCTGGTGGCCCAGGCGGATCAGGTGTTCGGCCAGGTCGCGGATGTGGAACTGGACGCCGCCCGGTACGTCCCAGGAGTACGGGCAGACGATGCCGATCTTCACGACTGCTCTCCACGGGGTTCGAGGTCGGCGAGCCAGAGCCGCTGCAGCATGTGCCAGTCCTCCGGGTGCTCGGCGATTCCGGTGGCGAAGGCATCGGCCAGCGCCTGTGTCATCACAGACGTCTTCTCGGTGCGCGTACCTGACTCGGGCACCTCGACGGCCGGGTGGATCCGGGCCTTCATCACGGGGGTCGCGTCGTACCGGAGCGTCACGGGCAGCAGCAGCGCGCCGGTCTGCTGGGCCAGCAGACCGGGTCCGGCGGGCATCCGTGCCGTGTCACCGAAGAACTGCACCTCGACGCCGGAGGCGGAGAGGTCGCGGTCGGCGACCAGGCAGACCAGTCCGCCGTCGCGCAGTCGCCGCGCCAGGGTGCCGAAGGCCGACCCGCCGGTGTGCGGCAGGACCTCCATGCCGAGCCCCTCACGGTAGGCGACGAACCGGTCGTACAGCGACTCGGGCTTCAGCCGCTCGGCGACCGTGGTGAACGGCACCTTCAGATCGGTGGTGACCCAGGCTCCCGCCAGGTCCCAGTTCCCCAGGTGCGGCAGCGCGAGGATGACACCGCGTCCGGCGTCCAGGCCCCCGGTCAGCCGGTGGACGTTCGCCACGTCTATGCCGGCCCTGATCCGCTCCGGGCTCCAGGTGGGCAGCCGGAACGACTCCATCCAGTAGCGCATGTACGAGCGCATCCCGGCCTTGGAGAGTGCGGCGAGCCGGGCCGGGCTCGCGTCCGGCACCACCCTGGCCAGGTTCGACTCGAGCCGCAGCACGCTCTTGCCGCGCCGCTTCCAGACCTGGTCGGCGAGGGTACGGAAGAGCGCCTGGGCGGCCGGCTCCGGCAACCTCTTGACCGCGCTCCAGCCGAGCCCGTACAGCCCGTCGGTCAGCCGGTCCTTCAGCCCGGTCCCCGGTTCCCCCTCGGCGCCGCTCACTTCGCCGCCTCGCTCCCCCGGTCCGCCGCGGCTGCCGCGTCGGCCTCCGCGGACTCGCGGCGCACGGTCACGACACGCTGCACGAGCGTCACCAGGCTGCCCACGGCGACGATCCACAGCGCGATCGGCAGCAGGATGTCGATCCCCGGCACACCGAACGTGTGGAGCCCGGCGAGCCCGGCCGCCACCAGCGAGATGACCAGCCGCTCGGCCCGCTCCACCAGACCGTTGACCGCGACCGGAAGACCGATCGACTCGCCCCGCGCCTTCGTGTAGGAGACCACCTGGCCGCTGGCCAGGCAGAAGATCGCCACCGCACACATCACGTTGTCGTCGCCGTTGCCCGCGTACCAGAGTGCGAACCCGCCGAAGATCGCGCCGTCGGCGACCCGGTCCAGGGTCGAGTCCAGGAAGGCGCCCCAGCGGCTGGAGATGCCGGCCTGTCGGGCCATGTTGCCGTCGACGAGGTCGGAGAAGACGAAGATCGTGATGACGATCGTGCCCCAGAAGAACTCCCCCATGGGGAAGAAGACCAGCGCACCTGCCATCACCCCGGCCGTACCGATGAGCGTGACGGCGTCAGGGCTCACGCCGAGACGGAGCAGCAGCGCGGCGAACGGTGTGAGGACACGCGTAAAAAATGCACGCGCGTACTTGTTCAGCATGGCCTTCCCGAGGGGTCGGTGGGCCGTGCGGCCCCTTCGGCCACCGGCTGGCCCATCGTAGTCACCAGTCGGACGGGTCCACTGTCCGGGCATCCGTCCTCGTGCGTCGGCGTCCGACGTATGGACGCAACCTGACCGGAGTGGAAAGCTCGAATTACCGCGGGCGTCGTCGTAGCCGCCGCAGCGGCTCCTCGTGCCCGCGCCCTCCTTCTCCCCTCACCGCGCCAGGCAATCTCCCCGCACAGCGCACCCCACCGGGAGGCACATCATGGGCGACAAGGCACATGCACACACCGGGGCCGCCGGCAGAGCAGCAACGGCCGATCGGCCCTCCTCCATACGGAACGTGGTGCTGGTCGGCCACAGCGGATCGGGCAAGACCACCCTCGTCGAGGCCCTCGCGCAGACCGCTGGAGCGGTCAACCGGGCCGGCCGGGTCGAGGACGGCGGCACGGTCTCCGACTACGACGAGATCGAACACCGCCAGCAACGCTCCGTACAACTCTCCCTGGTCCCCGTGGAATGGGGCGGGTACAAGATCAATCTGCTGGACACCCCCGGATACGCCGACTTCGTCGGGGAACTCAGGGCCGGTCTGCGGGCAGCGGACGCGGCCCTTTTCGTTGTCTCGGCGGCCCAGGAGGCCGACGCCGTGGCGGGCACCACCCGCGCCGTGTGGGAGGAGTGCGCCGCCGTCGGCATGCCGCGCGCCATCGTCGTCACGCACCTCGACACCGCCCGCACGTCCTTCGACGAGATGACCCGCGTCTGCGGCGAGATCTTCGGGGGCGACGACCCCGACGCCGTACTGCCGCTCTATCTGCCCGTGCTCGGCCCCGAGGGCCCGGACGGGCACGCCCTGCTGACCGGACTCACCGGACTCCTCACGCAGCGTGTCTTCGACTACTCCTCCGGCGAACGGAAAGAGACCCCGCCCGCCGACGACCAGCACGCACCGCTCCAGGACGCCCGCAACCGGCTGATCGAAGGGATCATCGCCGAGAGCGAGGACGAGACCCTGATGGACCGGTACCTCGGTGGCGAGGACATCGACATCAAGACTCTGATCGACGATCTGGAGCGCGCCGTCGCCCGCGACGCCTTCCACCCCGTCCTCACGGCGGCGCCCGCCGGCGAGGACGGGCGCCAGGGCATCGGTACGGTCGAACTCCTGGATCTGATCACCGGGGGCTTCCCGACCCCCCTGGAGCGCCCGCTGCCCGCTGTCACCACGCCGGGCGGCGCCCTCCGCCCCGCCCCGTCCTGCGACCCCGACGGACCGCTGGTCGCCGAAGTCGTCAAGACGGCCTCCGACCCGTACGTCGGCCGTGTCTCCCTGGTCCGCGTCTTCTCCGGCACGCTGCGCCCCGACGAAACGATCCACGTCCTCGGCCACGGACTCACCGACCCCGGCCACGAACCCCGTCCCGTCCATGAGGCAGAGGTCCGCGTCGGCGCGCTGTCCGCCCCGTTCGGCAAGCAGCAGCGCGCCCTGACCAGCTGCATCGCCGGAGACCTGGCCTGCGTCGCCAAACTGGGCGGCGCCGAGACCGGGGACACCCTCTCGGCTCCGGAGGATCCGCTGCTGATGGAGCCCTGGTCCATGCCCGACCCGCTGCTGCCACTGGCCATCGAGGCCCACAGCAAGGCGGACGAGGACAAGCTCTCCCAGGGGCTCGCACGGCTCGTCGCCGAGGACCCGACCATGCGCCTCGAACAGAACCAGGACACCCATCAGGTGGTTCTGTGGTGCCTCGGCGAGGCCCATCAGGACGTGGCACTGGACCGGCTGCGTACCCGGTACGGGGTACAGGTCGACGCCGTCTCCCACAAGGTGTCCCTGCGCGAGACGTTCGCCGGCCCGTCGAGCGGCCGCGGACGGCACGTCAAACAGTCCGGCGGCCACGGCCAGTACGCCATCTGCGAGATCGAGGTGGAACCGCTGCCACCCGGTTCGGGCATCGAATTCGTCGACAAGGTGGTCGGCGGAGCCGTACCCCGCCAGTTCATCCCCTCCGTGGAGAAGGGGATACGTGCCCAGGCCGCCCGCGGAGTGGCGGCCGGCCACCCCCTGGTCGACGTGCGGATCACCCTGCGGGACGGAAAGGCCCACTCCGTGGACTCGTCCGACGCGGCGTTCCAGGCGGCGGGCGCACTGGCCCTTCGCGAAGCGGCCGCGGAGACCCGGATCCAACTCCTCGAACCTGTCTCCGAGGTCCAGGTTCTCGTCCCCGACGACTACGTGGGGCCGGTCATGAGCGATCTGTCGGGGCGCCGCGGCCGGGTGGTCGGCACCGAGCAGTCAGGGGCGGGGCGCACGCTCGTGCGGGCCGAGGTCCCCGAGCTGGAGATCGGCCGGTACGCGATCGACCTGCGCTCCCTGTCGCACGGCACCGGCCGGTTCGACCGGTCGTACGCCCGGCACGAACCGATGCCACCACAGCTCGCCGATCGCCTCCGCGAACAGCAGGAAAACACCACGAACGGCGCCTAGTCTGCGGCCCCGCCCGACCTTGTCCACAGGGTCGGGCGGGGCTCCGATCCGGACGATACGCTGTGGTCCCAGCTCAGAAGGTGTGCCGGGCACGGCAGTTGGGAAACAGCCGCAGGAGCGGTTCCTTGGCGGCAAGTGGGGGCGACAGTGGCCAACGACGGATTCGATTTCTCTCCCGGAGCGCAGATCCCGCTCCAGGGGGCGGCCGGACAGGCGGTGGCGACGAACGCCCTCGCCTCCGCCGCATACCGCGACAGCCCGGTGGCAGACATCCTCAAGGCCGACAGCGAGTGGCACAAGTCCAAGATCGAGGAGGGCCGGTCCAAGCTCTTCAAGAGCAAATACTTCACCCCCAACCTCGGCGAGGCCTTCTCCCGCGCCGTCCAGGAACGGATGCTGGGCGGCGCCCGCAAGGCCCTCATCCAGTCCTTCGGCACCGACCCGCAGACCGTCGTCGAGCACTGCCTGTCCGCGACCCGCCTCCGCAAGGCCCGGGACACCAAACTGACCCTGGTCACCGTGCTCTTCGGCTTCCTCTTCCTGCCCGGACTGCTCCTGTGGGTCCTCGCGTTCCGCCTCCGCGACGGCCTGGGCTCCACCAAGGACAAGGCCCTCAGCGCCCTCGGCATGGCCCTGCTCCCCGTCATCGGCATCGTGGCCCTGATCTTCCTGATCAAACTGCCGGTCGACGGTCTCCTCGCGCTGTACCTGCGCGCGATGATCGTCGCCCCCGTCATCGGCTGGCTGATCGCCAAACGGATCGCCGAGACCTCCGCCAAGGACATGCGCGCCCGCTGGGAGGGGCTGCTCTCCGGCGGAGGGGTCATCGCCAAGATCCCCGAGGCCGTGCCGAAGAATCCCAGCGAGACCGCCCGCGAGGCGCTGCGCCAGGGCCTGGAGAAGCTGTCGGCCGAACAGCAGTCCAACTGCGTCTTCTATGCCGGTCCCAAGGGCATCCTCGGCATGGGCACCCGCTGGGGCAGCTGGCAGCTCGCCGAGGAACTCGTCTCCAAGGAACCCGGCAAGGAGTTCCATCAGTTCCGCAGCTGGGACCTGATTCGCGTCATCCACGACCAGCTCAAGCAGCTGGAACGCGGACCGCTTCACACCGGCGGATTCACCACGCCCTCGGTCACCCACTGGATCGTCTCGCCCGTCGGTGAGAACGCCGACTCGGTCTCCCGTCCGGAGGGCGAGGACGTCGCCACCTTCCAGGTCAAGCCGCACGAGATACAGCGCATCTGCAACCACCAGCAGTTCGGCAGCGGCGACCGCCACTATCTGGGAGTCCAGTTCACCCTCTGGGACGGTCAGCTGGTCATCACCATGATGATCACCGTCACGGTGCTCCACGAGACGCTCCGGATCGAGGTCACCGGGCACGCCCTCGGCCCCGTCCACTCGCTCTTCACGAGCAAGCCCGAGGCCAGGACGAAGACGGTCAACAAGACCGTCAGATTCTGGGAGACCCGCAAGATCACTCTCCCGCTGGTGGAGTCCAAGGAAGTAGTCCGTCTCGCCCTGCGCGCCCCCTTCACCTGGTACCCGCCGCTCCTCGACTACCTGGGCGGCAAGATCACCCTCCCGGAGCCCTTCGGCCTGCGCCACGCCTGGGCCGAGAAGCCGTGGCGTCACCGCTTCATGGCGGACGACGCGATGCGCGCCGCCACCCCCGTCCTGCGTGCCGTGCACAACGCGGCCATGCGCGTTCTGGACGAGAACGGCGTCGACACGGAGCGCTTCGACAACCGGTCCATGATCCTCAGCGGACTGGTGCAGGACCCGATCCCCAAGAAGGCCGACCTGTACGACGCGTAGGGCAGACGGAAGAGGCGCCCGGGACCTCCCGGGCGCCTCGTACTCGTACTGCTCGGCTCAGAGCCTGTCGGGTGACCTCTGATCGGGCGGCCGCCCGACAGGCTCTCAGGCCGCGGGCCAGGCCTCGGCCAGCATCTTCCGGGTATCCGCGAGAAGCTGCGGCAGCACCTTCGTGTGACCGACGACCGGCATGAAGTTGGTGTCACCGCCCCAGCGCGGCACCAGGTGCTGATGGAGATGCGCGGCGATGCCGGCGCCCGCCACCGTTCCCTGATTCATCCCGATATTGAAACCGTGCGCCCCCGAGGCCGCCCGCAGCGCCGTCATCGCCCGCTTGGTGAAGTCGGCCAGCTCCAGCGTCTCCGGACCGTCCAGCTCCGTGTAGTCGGCGACATGCCGGTACGGCACCACCATCAGATGTCCGCCGTTGTACGGATACAGGTTCAGCACGGCATAGACCTTCTCGCCGCGCGCCACGATGAGTCCGTCCTCGTCCGACTTCGCCGGGATCGCGCAGAACGGACAGCCGTCGCCGGCCTCCGGGCCGGTCGGCTTGTTCTCACCCTGGATGTACGCCATCCGGTGAGGCGTCCACAGGCGCTGGAACGCGTCGGGCGTTCCCACTCCGATCTGCTGCTCCGGCTCAGTCGTCATGCAGATCAGCATATTGCTTCACTCCTGCGGAGCGTGTCGCCGGGGGCCGCCCCCGTCGCCGGACGACGATCCTGAGGCCATGAGCGACCAGCCCGCGGACTCCTCCGTCCCTCTCCGGTTCAGGCGCTGGGAGCAGCGCACGGAGGTGCCGCTCTTAGTCGCGTCGCTGTTCTTCCTCCTCGGGTACGCGGTCCGCGTCCTCGTTCCCGAGAACGCCCAGCCGTGGCGTGGCCTCGCCCTGGCCCTGGTCGTCGCCACCTGGCTCCTCTTCGCGGCGGACTATGTCGTACGGATCCGGCTCAGCGGCCAGGGTCTCCGCTTCCTGCGAACCCACTGGCTGGACACGGTGGTGCTGGTGCTCCCGCTGCTGAGGCCGTTGCGTCTGATCCAGGTCTACACAGCGATCCAGCGGCAGCGGGAGCAGCCGCGGCTGAGCCTGTACGCCCGCGTGATCAGCTACGCCGGTATCACCGCCCTGCTGCTCGGATTCTCGGCCGCGCTCGCCGTGTACCACCAGGAACACATGGCTCCGGGCGCCACGATCCGGACGTTCGGCGACGCGGTGTGGTGGGCGTGCTCGACGCTCACCACGGTCGGATACGGGGACGTCGCGCCGGTCACGCCGAGCGGCAGGACCATCGCGGTGGGACTGATGGTCGGTGGTCTGGCACTGCTGGGGGCAGTGACGGGTTCGTTCTCGTCGTGGCTGGTGCAGGTGTTCACCCGGGAGGACGAGAAGAGGCCCCCGGAGCGCGGTTAGCGCTCCGGGGGCCTCCCTGTCGGTCGGATCAGACCTGGACGCGGTCCTCGACGGCCTTCTGGATCTTGGCGAGGGCTTCCTCGACCGGGATGCCGTTCTCCTGCGATCCGTCCCGGTAGCGGAAGGAGACGGCGTCGTTGGCCATGTCCTCATCACCCGCGATGATCATGAAGGGCACCTTGGCCTTCTGCTGGTTGCGGATCTTCTTCTGCATCCGGTCCGAGGAGGCGTCCACCTCGACCCGCAGGCCCTTCTTCCTGGCCTGCGCAGCGAACTCCTGGAGGTACGGGATGTGCGCGTCGCCGATCGGGATGCCGACCGCCTGGACCGGGGCCAGCCAGACCGGGAACGCACCCGCGTAGTGCTCCAGCAGCACGGCGAAGAACCGCTCGATGGAGCCGAACAGGGCGCGGTGGATCATGACCGGGCGCTGCTTGGTCCCGTCGGGACCGGTGTACTCCAGGTCGAAGCGCTCCGGGAGGTTGAAGTCGAGCTGCACGGTCGACATCTGCCAGGTGCGGCCGATGGCGTCCTTGCACTGGACCGAGATCTTCGGGCCGTAGAACGCGGCGCCGCCCGGGTCCGGAACCAGGGGCAGCCCCTGCTTCTCGGCAACCTGGCGCAGCGTCTCGGTGGCCTCTTCCCAGACCTCGTCCGAGCCGACGAACTTCTCCGGGTCCTTGGTGGACAGCTCCAGGTAGAAGTCGGTCAGACCGTAGTCGCGCAGCAGGTTCAGGACGAAGGTGAGCGTCTTGTCGAGCTCCTCCGCCATCTGCTCCTTGGTGCAGTAGATGTGCGCGTCGTCCTGCGTGAAGCCGCGCGAACGGGTCAGACCGTGCACCACACCCGACTTCTCGTAGCGGTACACCGTGCCGAACTCGAAGAGACGCAGCGGCAGTTCACGGTAGGAACGGCCACGCGCGTCGAAGATCAGGTTGTGCATGGGGCAGTTCATCGGCTTGAGGTAGTAGTCCACCCCGTCGTCGAGCTGCATGGGCGGATACATGCCTTCGGCGTACCAGTCCAGGTGGCCGGACTTCTCGAAGAGCTTGCCCTTGGTGGCGTGCGGCGAGTAGACGAACTCGTAGCCCTCCTCCTCGTGCCGCTTGCGCGAGTAGTCCTCCATGGCCCGGCGGATGATGCCGCCCTTGGGGTGGAAGACGGCGAGGCCGGGGCCGATCTCGTCGGGGAAGGAGAAGAGGTCCAGCTCGTTGCCGAGCTTGCGGTGGTCGCGCTTGGCGGCCTCCTCCAGGAACTCCAAGTGCGCCTTGAGCTCGTCCTTGGTGGGCCAGGCGGTGCCGTAGATGCGCTGGAGCATCGGGTTCTTCTCGCTGCCCCGCCAGTACGCCGCGGCGTTCCGCATCAGCTTGAACGCCGGGATGTTCCGGGTGGTCGGCAGGTGCGGACCGCGGCAGAGGTCCTTCCAGCACAGGTCACCGGTCTTGGCGTCGAGGTTGTCGTAGATGGTCAGCTCGCCGCCGCCCACCTCGACATCCGCGCCGTCGTCGGTGGAGGCGGCACCCTTGATGCCGATGAGCTCCAGCTTGTACGGCTCGTCGGCCAGCTCCTCACGGGCGGCCTCGTCGGTGACGACCCGGCGGGAGAACCGCTGTCCCCGCTTCTGGATCTCCTGCATCTTCTTCTCGATGGCCTTGAGGTCCTCGGGCGTGAACGGCTTCTCGACGTCGAAGTCGTAGTAGAAGCCGTCCTTGACCGGCGGGCCGATGCCCAGCTTGGCCTCGGGGAAGAGCTCCTGCACGGCCTGCGCCATGACGTGCGCGGTGGAGTGCCGGAGGATGTTCAGGCCGTCCTCGGAGGAGATCTCGACGGGCTCGACGACCTCGCCGTCGGCGACGACGTATGCGAGGTCCTTCAGCTCACCGGCAACCCGGGCGGCGACGACGGTGCGCTCGCCGGGGAAGAGCTCGGCAGCCGTAGTGCCCGTCGTCACCACGCGCTCTTCCCGCTCGGAATCGCGTTGGATGATCACACGGACGTCTGACACCGGTCTCTCCTGACTGAAGGGGGGTGCGCGCCATATTCCACTGCGCACGCAAGAGGAATCGTACCGAGCCGACGCCCCCCTTAGCGAAAGGGTTCGTTCCGGCAGTCGGCGGGCACCGTGCCGGACCCCTCATTCCGGCTATTCGCCCGTGCATGCCTCCTCGAAGTAGTCGACGTTCTCCTGGAGCGATTTCATCAGCCGGTCCCGTTCCGCCTCGTCGACCTGTACGGGCACCACCTGCGAGGCCCGGGTCAGCCGCCGGAAGCCTCCCCGGCTCTCCAGTCGCCCCTCCACCCGGATCGGCAGTCCGACGAGGTGGGCGTGGCCCGCGATCCGGTACGCCTCCTCGTCGAGCTCCAGCCGTACGTGTGGCACCTCGGCCCCCGCCAGCACCCTCAACCGCACGATTCCCGCGCCGCGCGGTCCCGAGCGGCGCAGCCGGACGACCGCGCCGGTGATCCGGACCGCCACGGCGGGTTCGTCCTGCTGGTAGCGGGCTCCCGCCCGGCGCAGGGCGGGCAGGTCGCCCGGCGAGAACTCCACCGGTTCGGGCCGGGCGGGGCAGCCTTCGGGGGTTCCTGCGGCTGGTGCCCAGGCGAGAGAGATCCTGGCTCCCTCCGAGCCGCGGACCAGCGCGATGACGGCCTCGGTCAGCTCACGGCTGACGCCTGCCTCGACGGCGCTGTCGAAGGCTTCCATGCCTCCGGTGGCGCGCTGGAAGTCGATGGCTTCGCGGGTGGCGTGCAAGGCGTGGCAGAGCTGTACGGCGACGGCCCGGCCGGTTTCGACGGGGAGACAGGCAGTGAGGTCGCGGCCACCCGGTGCGGGTCCGACGAGGATGCCTTCGAGCGCGGCGAGGGCCCTTCGGCGGTGGCGCGCGCCGTGGAACCCGGTACGGGCCCGTACGGCGAGCGCTCCGGCGAGCAGGATCTGCCGGGCCGCGGCGCGCAGCTGCTCCGCGGCGGTCCAGCCGGCCGCTCCGGCGGCGCCCGCGGGACCGGCGGCGCCGTCGGGGACATCGCGCCACCAGCGGATCTCGTCGCTGGGCACAGCGAGGGAAACCAGCACGTCGCGGGCAGAGGGGGCGGCGCTGCGGGCGAGCGCCGTGAGTGCTTCGCCGAGCAGGTCCTCGCTGTCGGGGAAGGCGGTGGTGTCGGGTACGAGGAGGCTCGTGCCGCCGGAGGGTGCCGCGGCCCCCGGTGGGGTCCATCGGCTGTAGCGTCCGGCCGCACCGCCGCGGCGGTGCCAGCCGTGCCGGTCGAGCAGGGCGCCGAGGACCGCGGGATCGACGCGGGCGGGGTCGGGGATGCCCCCGAGGGGTGGCAGGGCGGTGGGCCAGTGGGTCACGGTCTCGCTGGGGTGTGGTCGCGTGCCCGACGGGATCGTGCTGTCGGCGGGCTCGTCCATCGGCCGGTGCATCAGGGTCTCCCTCCCGCCCCGACCCGCGTCATGATCTCGCAGAGCGCACGGTCGTCGAATATGCGCGTGGTCGGGATCCGCACAGTGGTCCTGTGCCGGCCTGTCACCGCGTGGCCGGCCAGGTTGGTCCAGTAGCAGCAGTGCCGCAGGTCGAGCCGTTCGTGCCCGGCGCGCAGCCAGTCGTCCTGGCTGCGCGGTACGAGCATCACGACCAGGATCTTGTGCACCGACACGGGCGTCCGGGCGAGCTTCACGAGGTGGGCGTTGTCCAGCGTGAAGGCGAACGTCGGTCCGGGTGGGTGCGGCGGTATCTGGTAGGTGCACTTGAGCTGCACCTTGATGGTCACCTCGTCGTCGACGGTGTGGCCGGGGGCGCCGTGGCTGACATGCCAGTCGATGCCGTTGTCGGGAAAGGGCTGCGACAGGGAGCATCCCGCCGCGGCCGCGACCGCGTGCAGGTAGCCCACCTGAAGGGTCTCCATGCAGGCGGTGGTGGCGAGTGTGCCGCGCAGCGGAGCGATCCGCTGGGGCAACAGCCCGCTCGGGTCGGGCTGCGCGAGCGCCATGGCTCCGTATGCCTTCCGGGCTGTGCCGATCGGTTGGTCGGTCGGTGCGTCCTCAGGCAACTTCCTTGCCTGTCCTCTGTGTTGTCACCGCAGCGAGCGGTCCGCAAACGGCGTATCAGGCAAAGGGCGCGGGTATCACCGAATCGGGCAGGGGAATCACGCCATCTGCCGGTCAGGCACGAGGAGTTCGGGGATGAGTCACTGGTACGACGGGCCGCTGGCCGCTTTTGACACCGAGACAACGGGAGTGGACGTCGAGGAGGACCGGATCGTTTCGGCCGCCCTGGTCGTCCAGGACGCGGCGGGCGGGCGCATGCGCGTCACCCGCTGGCTGGTGAATCCGGGGGTTCCGGTGCCCGTGGGGGCGACCGAGATCCACGGTCTGACCGATGACCATCTGCAGCGCAACGGCCGGTGGCCCGCGCCCGTGGTGGAGGAGATAGCCCGGGCGCTGGCCGAACAGTGCGCGGCGGGGCGCCCGCTCGTCGTGATGAACGCGCCGTTCGATCTGACGCTGCTCGACCGGGAGCTGAAGCGGCACCGGGCGTCGTCACTGGCCGGCTATCTGGGGAACACGCCGCTGTGCGTGCTGGATCCCCGGGTGCTGGACAAGCACCTGGACCGCTACCGCAAGGGACGGCGCACGCTCACCGATCTCTGTGCGCTGTACGAGGTGGTGCTGGACGGCGCTCATGACGCGGCGGCCGACGCGGCGGCGTCGCTGGAGCTGGTACGGGCGGTGGGGCGGCGCTTCTCGTCGCGGCTGGAGCGGCTGTCCCCGGCGGAGCTGCACGCGCTGCAGGCGGTGTGGCATGCGGCGCAGGCGCGCGGTCTGCAGGCGTGGTTCGCGAAGAGCGGGACGCCGGAGGTGGTGGATCCGGCCTGGCCGCTGCGTCCTGAACTGCCCGCCGCTGCGTGATCCCGGACGCCCGGGGGTGGTTCCGGATACGCAGAGGCCGGTCCGTCGCTGCTGCTGACGGACCGGCCTCTCCCGGGGTGGGCGATACTGGTTTCGAACCAGTGACCTCTTCGGTGTGAACGAAGCGCTCTCCCACTGAGCTAATCGCCCGGGAACGCACTGAACCATACAGGTCTCGGTGGGTGTGGTTCAAACTCCTTCGAGTCGCGCTGCCAGCCCGCGGCGTCCCGCCCGCATCATCAGCGTGTGGTTCACCCGGAACACCGCGCGTCCGGGCACAGCGAGCAGTCGCATGCTCCGCCGCCGCACCTCGACCTCCTGCTCGTACGTGGCACGGCTGCCGGTGCCGTGCGCGGTGACGGTCCAGCGGGCCCAGCCGTCGAGGTCGCCGTCGAGGGTCACTTCGAGGATTCCGGCAGCCGGGTCGCGGCGGCTCGCGCGAACGGTCATGACCAGGTCGTACGGGAGGGCGGAGCGGATGCGCATGGTTCCGGTGGTGTCGTCGACCGAGGTGACCTCGCGAACCTGCGGCCACCACTGCGGGTACTCCTCGGCGCGTTCCAGGATTCCGTACACGGCATCGGGCGGGGCGGTTACGTCCCAGATGCTCACAAAGCGGTAGTGGCTCCAGCCCATGGGTCCCAGTCTGCGCGTACTCAGTCCCGGACCTGAGTATCCGAGCGCATGTCCGCATCTGTGGGCCGCGCCACACTCCCGGACATGGAACATGTGCCGCCGCCCGCCGAGGAATTGGCGCTCCTCGACCGCGAACTGGTCCGGCTGGACGCCCGCCGGATGCAGCTGCTGACCCGTCGTGCCTGGCTGGTGAGTGCCCTGCAGCCGCCGGCCGCGTCTGCGGGACCGGCGTCCGCCGCGCCTTCCGGACCGGCGCAGCCGTATCCGCAGTGGCCCGCGGCCCCCTTCGGCTCTCCCGGTGCGCCGGTCCCGCCGCGCAACGCCCAGAATGTGCTGCTGAGTCTCGGCGGACTGCTGCTGACGATCGCGGCGATCGCGTTCACCCTGGTCAGCTGGGGTCATCTGGGGATAGGCGGCCGCTCGGCAGTGCTCGCCCTGGTGACGGTCGCGGCGTCGGCCGCACCCACGCTGTTGCTGCGCCGCGGTCTGTCGTCGACGGCCGAGTCGCTCGGCGCGCTGGCTCTGGTGCTGATGGTGCTGGACGCGTACGCGCTGCACGCGGTGGCGGCGCCGGACACGGACGGTCTCGGATTCACCGCGGCCGCGTCGGCGGTGCTCGCCGTGCTGTGGACGGCGTACGGCCTGGCACTCGGCAAGCTTCGTCTGCCGCTGCCGGTGGCCGTGGTGAGTGTGCAGTTCACGTTGGTTCTGTGGGCGTGGTCGGCGGGCGCGTCGGCCTCGGTCTTCGGTTGGGCGCTGGTGCTGACGGCGATGCTGGACTCCGCGATCGCCCGGTGGGGCAAGGGCGTTGGGGTCCGGGTGACCGCGTCCGTCTGCGGATGCGTGACGGGGCTCTCCGGGGCGCTGGTGGCGCTGGTGGAGTCGGTGACGGCTGGTTCGCCCCTCTCCGCCGTTGCCCCGGGGGCACTGTTGCTGGTGGGAGCGGCGGTCGCGCTGTTCGCGGTGTGGCGGGCGCCGAAGGAGATCGCGGTGGCCGGCGGAGTGGTGGCCGGGCTGGCGGTGGTCGCGGCTGTGGGCGGTGTGCTGCGCGCGGGGGTGGCCGAGGACTGGTCGGTTCCGGTGTATCTGCTGTGCGGTCTGATGCTGTGTGCGGCGGTACGGGCTCCGTTGCCGCGTCCGGCCGGGCAGGGCGTGCTGTGGGCGTCGGCCGCGGTGGTCGCGGGCGCGGTGCTGGCGGCTGCGCCGGCGGCCGCCATGACGCTGGCGGGTCCAGTGTCGCGGCGGGCCCCGGTGTGGTCGGGTGCGCCGGACGGCAGTGCGCGCCGCGCGCTGGGGCTGGAGGGTGCGCAGTGGTCGCAGCTGTACACGGCGCCGGTGATTCTGCTGGTGGTGGCCGGTCTGCTGGGGGCGGCGCACCACTGGTGGCCCCAGTGGGTGCGGCTGGCCGGTGCGGTGATCTCCCCGGGCGAATCGTGGCGGGTCGCGGCGGGGGCCGGTGCGCTGGTGATCGGGTGGGCGGGGCTGCTGGTGGTGCCGGTGGCACTGGACGCTCCGTACGCGGCTGCGGTGGTGGTGCAGTTGCTGCTGATCGCGGCGCTTCTCGCCGGGGCGGTACGGGTGTTGCGTCGTGGGGCGGGCCCGGTGGCGCCGGCGGCGCTGGTGTGCGGTGCGGTCGGGGCGGTGAGCGCGGGGGCGCTGTCACTGGCTGCGGAGCCGGCCACCTATGCGGTGTTCGGGGTCCTGCTGGTGCTGTTCGCTGCGGCCGCGGCGGCGACGCGTGCCGAGAGGTCACCGACGGCCCGGGTGGTGCAGGGTGCTCTGGCGTGTGCGTCTGTGGTGTGCGGGATGGTGCTCGCCGGGGCCGTCGGGGTGTCGCTGGAGCTCGAGACGTACCGGGCCGCACCGATCATGCTGGTCGTCCCCGCGCTGACGGTGCTGCTCGGGGCGCGGCTGCGGGGCGGCCCGCCGGCGTTGCCGGTCGAGCTGACCGGCGCCGTGGCGGGTGCGGTGGCGGTCGGGATGGCCGCGCCGGACAGGCCGTACCTGGCACTGGTGCTCGCGCTGTGCGGGGTGCTGGCGGCGGGTACGGCGGTGCGTGCGGAACGGCGGCCGGCGGCCGGGTACGTGGCGGCGGTCCTCTTCGTCCTGGCGACGTGGGTGCGGTTGTCGGCTTCCGGGGTGTCCACTCCGGAGGCGTACACCCTGCCGGTCACGGTGCCCGCGCTGGTGATCGGTGTGGTGCGGCGGCGCCGCGATCCGGCGGCGTCCTCGTGGACGGCGTACGGGGCGGGGCTTGCGACGACGCTGGTGCCGAGTCTCGTCGCGGCCTGGACCGACCCGTCGTGGGTGCGGCCGCTGCTGCTCGGCGTGGTGGCGCTGGTGCTCACGCTCGCCGGGGCCCGGCTGCGGCTGCAGGCGCTGCTGCTGCTCGGCGGCGCGGTGCTGGCGTTGGACGCCCTGCACGAACTGGCGCCCTATGTGGTTCAGGTGGTCGGTGCGCTGCCGCGCTGGCTGCCGCCTGCGCTCGCGGGTGTGCTGCTGCTGGTCGTCGGGGCGACGTACGAGCAGCGGCTGCGGGATGCGCGGCGGCTGAAGGACGCCCTGGGCCGGATGCGCTGATGGAACACGTGATCGGTGGGCCGGCCCGTTGCTTCACCGCCTCAGGTCCTGCATCCGGTCGCCGACGAGTGCGAGATTCTCGATGGCGGCGAGTCCGTACAGCGCGGTGTCGCTGGTGTGGACCCAGTTGGCCTCGTTGCCGGCGACGGTGGTGACGGGTCCGCTCACCTTCTCCGTCTTCCACGAGGCGGATTCGAGGCCGATGAGTTCGGCGCACAGTTCGTTCGGCCCGAAGACGTCGGCGACCTTCTTCATGTACTCCGCGATCCGGGCGGAGACACCGGACGGCTCGTACGCCTCGAACTGCTCGGTGGTGGGGAGTACTCCGCGGCCGTATCCCGTGATCGTGCCGACGTCGGGGTCGTGGAGAACCCCGGCCTCGGTCCCGTCGTAGTGGTCGGTCCACCACTTCGTCAGGTCGGCCTCGGTGAAGAACGTCTTGTCCTGCTGACGCAGCACCAGGTCTTAGAGGTGCATGATGCCGCCGGGGCCGCTGTCACCGGCCGGCTTGCCGCCTTCGCTGATCTTCTTGGTGGCCTCGTCGTACTGCTTCCAGGTCCAGCCCTCCTCGGGCGTGACGCCGACCTTCTTGTACTCGGCCGGGTTGCAGACATGGGCGAAGGTGATACCGCCGACCGGGACACCGAGCAGCTTCCCGTTGACGTCGCCCGCCTTCTCCAAGTCCGGCCCGGAAGTTCTCCATGCCAAGATTTCCGGCCTTCACCTGGGAATTGAGATAGAGCAGAACCCGCTTGTCGTCGTACGTGCGCAGGAATGCGACGGAGTTCTGGAAGTCATCGGGCGCATTGCCCGCGGAGGCCTGGGTATTGAACTTCTTCCAGATATTCTCGTAGTCCTGAAAGTCCCTCTTGACCTTGATGTTCGGACGCTTCTTCTCAAACAGCGCGATCGTCTTGTTGATCAGCGCGGCCCGCTCCTGACCACCCCACCACGAGTAGCGGATCTCGACCTTTCCGTCAGCTCCCGCTCCCCCGCCGTCCCCGCCGCAACCGGAGGCGATCGGCCCCGGAACCAGCACACCGACGCCGACCGCACGCAGCTCCTGGTCACTGCGCCAAACCCTCATGACACACCCCTCCCGGGCAGACAGCACCCGCTGCCACGGTCGATTGAATCGCTTGAGAAAGCGCTTGCCGGGACAAGCTGCGCATCGAAGAGGTCAACGTCAACGATTGGGACGGAATCAGTCGAAGCGCTTCAACCTCACACCGCGGCGCAGGGCCCGCAGGGCTTTCCGACGGGGCTCGTACCGCCGTGGAAACAGGCGGGAGGGCGCCCGATCGGCGCGGGAAACCCCGATCGGCGCGGGAAACGCAGAGGGCCCGTGAGACTCTGCAGTCTCACGGGCCCTCTGTCCGGGTGGGCGATACTGGTTTCGAACCAGTGACCTCTTCGGTGTGAACGAAGCGCTCTCCCACTGAGCTAATCGCCCGGGCGCACTGCAAACATTACCCCATGTCAGCGGTGCTCTCCGACCACCCCCGGGTCACTCGTGGATCTTCCACGGCATGACGATTCCGAACTTCCAGACATAGATCCCGACGAGCACGACGACGATCACGAGTCCGATCACGGTGAGGATGATGTTCCGCCGCCGGACCTTCGGGTCGAGCGCCTTCTGGGCGGCCTCGGTGACCTTTCGGCGCGTCCAGCGGAGTACCAGCTGCGCCCAGACGAACTCGGTCGCCCAGATCGCCATGCCACCGAAGATCACCAGCCAGCCGGGCCCGGGCAGCGGCAGCATGATGATGCCCGCCACGACCACGGCGAGGCCGACCAGGAAGACGCCGACCTGCCAGCTCAGATGCAGGGCCCTGGACGCCTTGACGAACCCCGGCGCCCGGGAGCCGAGCGCCCGCTCCTCCTTGACCACACCCTCGGTGACGCCCGGCGCCACGTCCCCCGTCACTTCCCCCGCGGCGGGCGACGGGGTCACCGATCCGGCGACCCCGTCCCGCGCGTCACTCTCCGCATTCATGGCCCCAACCTACCGGAACGGCCTTTGTCACCGGAATGGCCGCATAACCCAAAGTTACACACCGCCGCACGAGCGACCCGAAGAACCACAAAAGGGTCAGAGGGGTTTACAACGCCACCGTAGGTGGCATGTCGATTTCGCCGACGTGCGAATCCCCGAGCGCACACTGAGCGAAAGGCCCTGGCGCTTATGAACACCACGGTCAGCTGCGAGCTGCACCTGCGCCTCGTTGTGTCGAGCGAGTCCTCACTGCCTGTACCCGCGGGCCTGCGGTATGACACGGCCGATCCGTATGCCGTGCACGCCACCTTCCACACCGGAGCGGAGGAAACGGTCGAATGGGTATTCGCCCGCGACCTCCTCGCCGAGGGGCTGCACAGGCCCACCGGCACCGGAGACGTTCGCGTCTGGCCATCCCGTAGTCACGGCCAGGGCGTCGTCTGCATCGCACTGAGCTCCCCAGAGGGCGAAGCCCTGCTCGAGGCCCCGGCCAGGGCCCTGGAGTCGTTCCTGAAGCGGACCGACGCCGCGGTTCCACCCGGCACCGAGCATCGTCACTTCGACCTCGATACGGAGCTCTCACACATCCTGGCCGAGAGCTGAGCCAGGTCGAGAGCTGCACGGCGCCGTCCGACTCGGGGCGACGGTGCCGCGCGGACAACCTCATAGGGCAGACACCAGCGCCGTCATCACGGAATCCACTGTGGTGACGGCGTCGGCGCGCGTTCCACCGGGGGCATGACGGGTGCACGCCCCAGCCTTTCCGTACGCGCCGGGCGGGCCCTGTGCGCCCTCAGCGCCCCCGAGCGCCCCCACTGGCCCCTGGCCGGCCGATAAGTACTCCTCGCCGGCCCCAGGGCCCCTCTCGGGCCGCTGCGCGTCCTCGCCGAGCCAGTAGAGTCAGCCGGCATCGGCGGGCGCCCGCCCGCCGGAGGCCAGGGAGCGAAAGCGTGCTGATCCCCCACGACACCCGGATCGCGCTCGACATCGTGGTCGAGCTGGTGAACACCGCACCGGAGACCGATCAGCCGGAGGGCGGACCGAGCGACGGTCTCGCCGGCATCGAAGCGCTTTACCGATTCGCCCGGCGCCACCGCATCAGCGGCGTGGCCGAACTCGGCGAGAAGGATCTTCGGGCCGTACACGACGTACGGAGCCGGTTCGCCGAGATCTTCGCGGCGCCGGACGCCGAGACCGCCGCCGGTCTCGTCAACAACCTCGTGGCCTCAGCGGGCACCACGCCGCAGCTGAGCAACCACGACGGCTACGAGTGGCATGTGCACTACTTCGCGCCGGACGCATCGATCGCCGATCACCTCGCGGCCGACTGCGGCATGGCGCTCGCCTTCATCGTGGTGGCGGGCGAACAGGAACGACTGCGGCGCTGCGAGGCGCCGGACTGCCGGGACGCGTTCGTGGACCTGTCCCGCAACCGCTCCCGCAGGTACTGCTCCAGCCGCACCTGCGGTAATCGGCTGCATGTCGCCGCGTACCGGGCGCGCCGGAGGGAAGCGGCCGGCTGACCGCTCGCCGCCCGTTTCATCGCCCGCTCACAGCAGGAAGAGATCGTGCAACGCGGCCATCAGCAGCAGGCCGCCGACCACCGTGAGGAAGATCATCAAAGGGGGCTGGGACAGCGCGAAGAGGCAGCCACGCGGCTCTTCGGCAGGGGGTGCGGGGGCATCGCCCGGGGAGGTGTCCACCATCTCGGGACGATCATGACGCAGACCGGACCCCGTTGGCGATCAACACGCCTCTTTGTGACGGGAGTTCACTCCCGTCGGGGCCGGAAGGATTCGCTCCGGCGTCCGGTCCGCTGTCACATATTCGGGCTCACGGCCGGCTCTCCCGCGCCTCCCGCACCCCGGCCGGATCAGCTGAGATCGCGCAACATCCGCAGCTGGGCGGCCCGGTGGACCGAAGAGCCGCCCTCGTGACCGTTCCAGGGGTAGACCTCGATCTCCTTCGGTCCCGCCCAGTGGTTGTACGCGGCGAAGACCGTGGACGGCGGGCAGACCAAGTCCATCAGCGCCACCGAGTAGAGCGCCGGGACGGTGGCCCGGGCGGCGAAGCTGATCCCGTCGAAGTACGAGAGCGTGCGGAACACCCGGTCGGCGACGCCGTGTTGGGTGGAGAGGAAGCGGACGATCTCCTGGTAGGGGTCCTTGTCGGTGATCTCGACGGCCCGCCGGAAGTGGGTCAGGAACGGTACGTCGATCAGCGCCGCCTTCACATACGGACTGAGCCCCGCCACCGCCTGGGCGATGCCGCCGCCCTGGCTGCCGCCGTGCACGACGATCCGGTCGGGGTCGACGGACGGGTGGGCGCGGGCCACATCGACGGCGCGGACCGCGTCGGTGAAGACCCGGCGGTAATAGTACTCGTCGGGGTCGAGGATGCCACGGGTCATGAAGCCGGGCGACTGCGGGTTGGCGCCACCGTGGGGGTCGGGGGTGGAACCCGCCGAGTGGCTGTTGACGGCGCCCTGGCCGCGGGTGTCGACGAGCAGGGTGGCCCAGCCGGCCGCGGGCCAGATGAGATGGTCGTGCGGCAGCCCTCGGCCGCCGCCGTAACCGAGGTAATGGACGACGCACGGAAGAGGGCCCTCGGCACCGGAAGGAACGTTCAGCCAGGCGCGTATGCGGTGTCCGCCCCAGCCGGAGAAGGTCACGTCGTGTACCTCGACGGCGCTCAACGCGGCGTCGTACGACTGGAATTCGGGGTCGAGCGGAAATGCGGCCGACTCGTCGAGGGTGCGCTTCCAGAAGGCGTCGAAGTCGTCGGGTTCACCGGACTCCGGGCGGTAGTCGCGAAGTTGGTGCAGCGGCAGATCGAACAGGGTCACAGTGTCTCCGTTTCGGACATGCGGCAGGGAGGGGACGGAAGGAAATGAGTGACGGAGCAGCGCCGGGTGGCTCAGTGCGGCGTCGTACTGGAGGCACGCACGACGAGCTCCGGCTGAAGCACCACACTGCGGTGCTCGTGCGTGCCGTCCTCGTCGTCCGCCTCCTGCAGCAGGAGTTCCGCGGCCATCCGGCCCATCACGACGGCCGGCTGGCGGACCGAGGTGAGCGGTACGGCAGCGGCGGCGGCGAATTCGATGTCGTCGTAACCGACGATGGCGATGTCCTGCGGCACCCGGACTCCCGCCGCGTACAGCGACTGCAGCACACCGAGGGCGAGTAGATCATTGGCGCAGAACACAGCGGTCGGCCGCGGCACGAGTCCGAGCAGCCGGGCCCCGGCGTCGCGGCCCGCGGCCACGTCCAGCCGGTCGGAAGGGATCTCGACGAGCGCCTCGGGTCCCAGTCCTGCCCGGTCGAGCGCCGAAAGGGCGCCTTCACGGCGGTCCCTGATCTGGTGGAGGTCGCCGGTGCCGCTGACGTACGCGACCGAGCGGTGCCCGGCCGTCAGGAGGTGGCCGACGGCGAGGGAGCCACCACGGACGTCGTCGACGGAGACCGCGCAGTGCCCCGGCGAGGACGCCACCCGGTCCACCAGCACGAAGGGGATGTGGTGACGGCTGAACGCCTCCAGGTTGCGGCCGGTCGCGTCGGCCGGGGTGACCAGTACGCCGCACACCCGCTGTTCGGCGAAGAGCCCCAGATATTCGGCCTCCTCCGCCGGGCTCTGACCGCTGTTGCAGATCATCACCCCGAGGCCCGCCTCACGGGCGGCACGCTCGGCACCACGGGCCACGTCGACGAAGAAGGGGTTGCCCATGTCGAGGACCAGCAGCGCCATGATCCGGCTGCGTCCCGCCCTGAGCTGACGCGCGGACTCGCTTCGTACGTAACCGAGCTCCGCGATGGCGGCCAGGACCCGGGCACGGGTCTCCGGCAGCACCGCTTCGGGCCGGTTGATCACATTGGACACGGTGCCCACGGAGACTCCGGCCTGCCGGGCCACATCCTTGATCCCTGCCACACGTGCCACTTGGTCTGCCCCACTGGCGCCCTTGGCCGCACTGGTCCGCGGCTGTCGCCCCATCGTACGGACGGCGTTGCGAGGCGCTCCGTGGTCCCGACCCGGGCAGCCTCGTGCGCCGGGCCGCGGCGCGGGTGGCCCGCCACGGATCACCCACCGTGGACTGAATTGTTTCAGTCCGATCTGACGCTAACCGTCATCCCGGCGCAGCGTCAAGAATCAGTCATGAATCGATTCACCACCGATGATTTCCTGCGGTCCGGTTTCAGATTCCGTGCTTCTTCAAAATGGCCTCGATGTCACTGAAGTCCTCGCCCGGGGCAGCGGCCTGCTGCTTGGGCTTCGCCTTCGCCCGCGGTTGAACCGCCGGTGCGCCGGCTCCCAGAGAGGGCGCCGACGCCGCCGGCGCGACGGCATCGGACTGCGCCGCCCGCGCGGCGGCCCTGCGTTCCTTGCGGGTGCCGACGCCACGGCGTTCGACCGCGCGCGTGATCATGAAGAGCAGCCAGGCCACCCCGAGCACCCCGAAGCCGAGCCAGACGCTCGGTTTGAAGGCGATATTGGAGACCCACTCGACGACACCGGTCAGCACCAGCCCGATGGGGACCAACGAGTAGGCGGCGATCCGGGTCGCAGTGAGGAAACGCTTCCGGTACGCGGTCACGGCGGCAATGCCCAAGCCCGCCGCGGACACCGCTGAGCAAATGGTCTCGGCAAGCATCAGGGCCTCCAGGCGCAACGGGGAAACGTCCCTTCCATCCTGCACCGCCCACCGGGGCGGCGGCCATGATCCCGGACCACATCAGGGACATTTCAGGGCCGGGATCCTCCCCAGGTGCCGATCCGCAAGATGCCGACCCGAACCGGGCCTGCGGTGAGCGGGTCCCGCGCCGGTGCCGGTTGGGATGCGCGCGTGGGCCCTGGGAGACTGGTTCCATGAACGAATCCACCCCTGCAGCCCCGGTCGTCCTCGACGTCTGGTGCGAACTCCAGTGCCCCGACTGCCACCGGGCCCTCACCGATGTGCACGCCCTGCGGGCCCGTTACGGCGACCGGCTCGACGTGCGCCTGCGGCATTTCCCGCTGGAGAAGCACAAGCACGCGTACGCCGCGGCCCAGGCCGCCGAGGAGGCTGCGGAGCAGGGCAAGGACTGGCCTTACATCGAGGCCGTGCTCGCCAGGACCGCCGAGCTCGGCCGTACCGGTGAGCCGCTACTGATCGAGGTGGCGCGTGAACTCGGGCTGGACGCCGAGGAGTTCGACACCGCTCTGATCGACGGCCGGCACATGCTGATCGTCGACGCCGACCAGGCGGAGGGGAAGGCCATCGGTGTGACCGGCACCCCCACCTATGTGATCGGCGGCGAGCGGCTGGACGGCGGCAGCAGTCAGGACGGGCTGCGCGAGCGGATCGAGGAGATTGCCGACCGGCTCCTCGCCGAGCAGGGCTGACGGCGACGTACCCGGCTCGCCCTTCCACCCGTCACAACGGCTTGACGAGGTTGTGACGAGTCGTTTCGTAGCCGAGCGACTCGTACAGCCGGACCGCCGGGGTGTTGTCCGAGAGGACGTGCAGCCCCATCCGTTCGTCGCCGGCGGCCAGGGCGATGCGTTCGGCCTCCAGCATCAGCGCGCGACCGTACCCCCGGCCGCGGAACTCTTCGAGCACCTCGACGTCGAAGACGTACCCGACCACCATCCCCGGGTGCAATTCGAACCCCGCCACCCAGACATGCCCCACGGTCCGGCCGCCGTCATCGACGAGGGCATGAATGTACGTACCCTCCGTGGCGAGACCGTGCGGCAGATGTGTCCGGTGGGAGGTCTCGGCTCTGCGCAGAGCCTCGTCCGCCGGGACGCCTCGCGCGACAAAGGTTTCCGCGTAGCCGGCGACAGCGGCGCTCTCCCACTGCGCGAACTCGTCCTCGGTCATCGGACGCCCTGTGACCCCGTCCGGCAGAACGGGCGGGGTCCGCGGCAGGTCCTTGACCATGTTCCTGCTGCGCTCGGTATAGCCGAGCGCAGCAGCCAGCCGCAGTCCGGCCGTGTTCTCCGGCTCGACCTCCACGGTCAGCCGGGAGCAGCCCCAGCCGCGCAGCACTTCCTCGACAGCGAGCCCGGCGATGGTGCCGCGGCCGCGCCTGCGGTTCGGTTCGTCGATCCGCAGGCCGCGGATGGTCCCTGTCGTCCCACCCGACCCGGGCTCGGTGCCGATCTCGACGGCCCCGACGGGTCGCCCGTTGTCGCACACGTCGTACGCGCGCTTCCTCGCGCCGTCGGCGCCTTGCTGAATCGGCCCGGTCGGCCGGAGGGTCGTGGTCATCACCGGTGTTCTATCCGCTGCGCCGCGGCCCGTCACCCTGTTTTGCGGACCGTTTCCGTTGCACGGACCGCAACGGTGTCCGCGGCTCGGGACCATTGTGCGGCTCGGGCCGGGTCATGGGCCCGGCTCACGGGTCGAGGTCGTTCCCGGCGCGCTCCTCGAAGACCCGCATGGCCTTGGCCGTCACCGGCCCGGGTCCGCCGGGCAGCTCGCGGCCGTCGACCCGATGGACGGCCTGGACGTCGCGGAGGGTGGAGGTCAGGAAGATCTCCTCGGCGTGCCCCAGGACGTCCAGGTGCAGCTCGGTCTCCAGCGCCCCGCACCATTCGACGGCCAGTGCGCGGGTGATCCCGGCGAGGCAGCCGGAGGCGACCGGCGGGGTGTGGAGCTGTCCGTCGAGAACGACGAAGACATTCGACCCGGTGCCTTCGCAGAGCTGTCCGACGGTGTTGCCGAAGAGCGCCTCGGATGCGCCCTGCGCATGGGCGCGGGCGAGGGCGACGACGTTCTCCGCGTACGAGGTGGTCTTGAGCCCGGCCAGTGCGCCGCGTTCGTTGCGGGTCCACGGGACCGTGATCACGGCGGTGGTGTCGGGGCGGCGCGTGGCCTCCCCGAGTGCGACGACCAGGCTCGGTCCGTCGTTGCCACGGTCGGAGCCGAGCGGGGAGAGGCCGCCGGTGTACGTGATGCGGAGCCGGCCGAGTTCCATCGGGTTGGCCTCGATGACGGCGGCGCAGGCCCGGCGCACCTCGTCGAGGTCGGGGTCGGGCAACCCGAGACCGCGGGCCGAGCGGGTCAGCCGGTCGAGGTGCCGGGTGAGGGCGAAGGGGCGGCCCCCGGTGGTCCTGACGGTCTCGAAGATCCCGTCCCCCACGGTCAGTCCGTGGTCGAGCACGGACACCCGGGCGTCGGCGGCGTCACGCAGTTCGCCGTTGACCCACATCCACATCATGCGGTCCTTCCTGTTTCTTGGTGGGCGCCCGACGCTACAGCGAGCAGCCGGGCGGCCTTGAGCTCGGTCTCGTCCCATTCGCGCTCCGGATCGGAGCCCCAGGTGATCCCGGCGCCGGTGCCGAACCTGAGGACCGGGGCCCCTGCGGTCCGGTCGATCCAGAAGGTCCGTATGCCGACGGCGAGACCGGCGGTGGCCCCGTCGGCGTCGACCCAGCCGATGCCGCCGCAGTACGGACCCCGGGGTGCGGTCTCCAGGGACTCGATGATGCGGAGCGCGCTGGATTTGGGTGCACCGGTGACGGAGCCGGGCGGGAAGGCGGCGGCGAGCAGCTCGGGCCAGCCGGCGCCGTCGGCGAGGCGTCCGCGCACGGTGGAGACGAGGTGGACGAGCCCGGGGTGCTTCTCCACCACGCAGAGGTCGGGGACGGTGACCGATCCGGTGGCGCAGACCCGTCCCAGGTCGTTGCGGACCAGGTCGACGATCATCACGTTCTCGGCGTGGTCCTTCTCCAGCAGATCCGCCTCGGTGCGACCCGTGCCCTTGATCGGTCCGGACTCGACGGTACGCCCGTCCCGGCTCAGGAAGAGTTCGGGGGACGCGGTGGCGATCTCCACGCCGTGCGCGGGCAGGCGGATCGTTCCTGCGTACGGGGCGGGGTTGCCGCGCGCGAGCAGCGCGGTGAGGGCGTCGACGTCGGCGGCGGCCGGGTCCGGCAGCTCCGCGGTCATCACCCGGCAGAGGTTGGCCTGGTAGACCTCGCCCGCCGCGATGTGCTCGCGGATCCGGCGTACGCCCGCGGTGTACGCGGCACGGTCCAGGGACGAGACCCAGTCGCCGGCTGCGGGCCCGCGCCAGGCTCCGGGGACGGGTGCGGGCACCGGTTCGGTCCGTACGGTCCCGAAGCGGGCGCAGACGAGGCGGCCCTCGAAATCGGCGCATACCGCCCAGAAGCCGGACGAGTCGAGGGCTGAGGGATCACTGGTCACGTCTCGCAGTTCGGACGCGACGAGGCCGCCGAAGCGGGCCATTGGAGCAAGGTCGTGCACGTGGGTGAGTCTAGGACGGCGCACGGTGACCTGCGCCGGGGCGAGTGCACCTCAGCACGCTGCACAAACGCGTTTTTGTACTGGCCCAGGAATCCGCTAGAGTTCAACACGTCGCCGGGACACGCAAGTGAAACGGAAACGACAAGCGGACGTGGCTCAGTTGGTAGAGCATCACCTTGCCAAGGTGAGGGTCGCGAGTTCGAATCTCGTCGTCCGCTCGAAGTGGGGGATCTTTTCCCGAACCCCTGCACTCCTGGTGGAGTGGCCGAGAGGCGAGGCAACGGCCTGCAAAGCCGTCTACACGGGTTCAAATCCCGTCTCCACCTCCAAGGACGATTAGCTCAGCGGGAGAGCGCTTCCCTGACACGGAAGAGGTCACTGGTTCAATCCCAGTATCGTCCACTGGTCCGCAAGGATCCCCCGCGCGATTAGCTCAGCGGGAGAGCGCTTCCCTGACACGGAAGAGGTCACTGGTTCAATCCCAGTATCGCGCACGCAGTACACGCAGGGTCACCCTGCGCGATTAGCTCAGCGGGAGAGCGCTTCCCTGACACGGAAGAGGTCACTGGTTCAATCCCAGTATCGCGCACCAGCAAGCCCCGGTCGTCTCGACGACCGGGGCTTTGTCGTGGCTGCGGTGCGGGTCGAGTCCGCACTGCGGGCCCGCACGCAGTGCGTCCGGGCCCGCGGCGTGGTGTCGCCGGGTCAGGACGAGAAGAGCATGTGGCCGAAGCTCTTGTGCCGGTAGTGGCCGCCGTGGTGCTGCGGGGCTCCCCAGGCGGGGGCCGGGGCGGCGGGGTAGGCCTGGGGGGCCGGCGGCACGGGCGGGGCCTGCTGGGTCCACTGCGCCTCAATGCGGGTCAGGGTCTCCAGCTCGCCGTAGTCGAGGAATATCCCCCGGCAGCCGCTGCACTGCTCGATCTGGATGCCATTGCGGTTGTAGGTCTGCATCTGCGCGTGGCACTTGGGACACTGCATGGTCGGCTCAGCTCCTCGCCGTCGGTTCGCCGTCGCCGGAATGCATGCCCGGAGACGATCGGTTCACCCTACGACGAGTGTTCGCCCGCCAACTCGACCGGGAGGGACGCAATTCGGGCACAGGCGTCGATCATCGTCTGTTCCACCTCATCCGGATTTCGCCCCCCCGTCGCGGACTTGGCCAAGGCCAGTGCCGCGGCCTGAACCGTCAGGGCGCGGGCCGGAACGTCAAGTTCTGGCCAGGGATCGCCGTCGGCCCGCACGGCGGGCCCGCCCTCTGCCCGGTAGGCGTCCAGGAAGCGCAGCCAGACCTCGGCGGGCAGCAGTCCTGCCGCGTACCAGGCGGCCGGGCGGGCGAGGTCCCAGGCGGGGTCACCGAGCCCCGCGTCGTCGACGTCGATCAGCAGCCATCGGCCATGCGTCGCGGGGTGGCGGACGAGCTGGCCGAGGTGGAGATCGCCGTGGCAGATGAAGTGCGAGCGGTGCGGGGGTGCGGGGGCCTCGTCACGGGCCCAGGCGGGCAGGCGCCGCCACGCTTCGCGTACGGGGGCGGTGGCCGGGTCACCGGGCCGGGCGCCACACATCCGGGCGACGGCCAGAGCGGCTTTTGCGGGTCCGCGCATGGGAGGAAGGGCGGGCGGGGGCGCGGTGCGGTGGAGCCGGGCCAGGAGGACGGCGGACTCTTCCCAGGGCGCGGCGTCGGGGTCCGCGGGGTCGACCGGTTCACCGTGGGGCCACAGGGTCACCGGACGGCCGTCGACCACGGGGACAGCAGGCTGGGGTACGGGTGGCAGGAGGATGCCGCTGAGGGCGGGGGCCGAGGCCAGGGCCGTGCGGGCGGCCAGACCGGCGGTGTCGGTGTCCGGGGCGTGGGCCTTCGCGACCACGGGACCGGAGCGTACGACCGTACCGTCGGCGCGGTCCGCGAGCACCGCCGGTGCCGGGCAGGAAGGACAGGGAGCCTCGGCGCGCCGGTGCGGGTGGGCCGCGTCATGGGCGAGGGCGCCCAGCGCGCGGACAACTGCGGTGGTCACGGTCTCCCCCGGTGGCAACAGGTACGGCCCGGTCCGCCCCGGGCACGCCGACGAGCGTACGCGCTGCCGCGCAAGCCGTGGCGACCGCGTGACGACGGTGTGGTCCGGCGCGTATTGCCCCCGGACAGCGCGATGTCCGGTCAGCTCCCCAGCTGACCGGACAAACGCTGCCGTCCGCCGCACCCCCGTCCCCACGGGGTTGTTGGCCGGATGTCCCGGTCCGGACCGCTCTTCCGGACCCGGGGCGCCGCTCAGCGCCCCAGCATCACGCCCACGGACGACGCCTGTGTGACCACCGCGTCCCAGCCGCCGAAGACGACTACGAGCAGGGCCGCCAGAGGAAGAACCATGGCCGTCGCCACCAGCGGGTGGCGCGTACCGGACGACCGGCGGCTGCCGAACGCGGCATGTGCCCTGCGTCCCTGCGTGCGGATCATCGTCCGCGTCGCCGTGTCCGCCATGGTTCCTCTCCTGACCTGATTGTTGGAGCGGCGGGCGTGTGACCTCGGGGGACGAGTGCAACGCCCGCCGCTTGAGTTCAACATTAGGGACGCGGAGAGGGAGGGTCGTCATGCCCGCGTACCGAATGCCGGGCCTCCCGGAGGATGAGCCGTGGGTGGTCGGTGTACTCCCCTGGGTGGAGATCCTGCGCTAAGCGTTGGGGTCATCCCGGAGGTGACGCTCGGATGCGTCCTGCCTGGGGACCGGTTGTTCGACCAGGGCGAGCACCCTGGTCGCCATGAAACGGGCGGTACGGACGACGGTGCCGCTGCGAGTGACTTCACTCACTTCGACCACCCCTCGGCGGACAGCTGTCTCCACCCGGCGGCCTGCTCTGGTGGCCACCACCTCGTACGTACGCGTCGTGTCTCCCGCGTCCACGACTATCTCCACACGATCGCCCTTCACTGATCCAATCCCCCTTCTGCGACGGACCTTTGAGATCTCGCACGGGCCCGGGAGCTTGGATCCGCGGCCCCCTGACCACTCCTCAAGTTTCCCACCCGGCACTGACAATCGATCGGCGGGCGAGGGCGCGGCCTCTGAGCGCGCCGGGCCACGGGTACGTAAGCTGTGCCACGTCAGGCGGACCAGGCAGCGGGGATGGGCAGACGATGGCGATGATGCGGCTCCGGCGCGAGGACCCGCGTGTCGTCGGCTCGTTCAGGCTGCACCGGCGACTCGGGGCGGGCGGCATGGGGGTCGTCTATCTCGGTTCGGACCGGCGCGGCCAGCGGGTGGCGCTCAAGGTGATCCGCCCGGATCTCGCCGAGGACCAGGAGTTCCGTTCGCGTTTCGCGCGCGAGGTGTCGGCGGCACGGCGGATCCGCGGCGGCTGCACGGCACGTCTGGTGGCCGCCGATCTGGAGGCGGACCGCCCGTGGTTCGCGACACAGTACGTCCCCGGGCCCTCACTGCACGACAAGGTGGCCGAGGAAGGTCCGCTGTCGGCGGCCGAGGTGGCGTCGATCGGGGCGGCGCTCTCCGAGGGGCTCGTGGCGGTGCACGAGGCTGGTGTCGTCCATCGCGACCTGAAGCCGTCGAACATCCTTCTCTCCCCCAAGGGCCCTCGGATCATCGACTTCGGGATCGCCTGGGCGACCGGGGCGAGCACACTCACGCATGTCGGTACGGCGGTGGGCTCGCCGGGATTCCTCGCGCCCGAGCAGGTGCGGGGCGCGGCGGTGACGCCCGCGACGGACGTCTTCTCGCTCGGTGCCACGCTGGCGTACGCTGCGATGGCCGACTCGCCTTTCGGGCAAGGCAGTTCCGAGGTGATGCTCTACCGCGTGGTGCACGAGGAACCGCAGTTGTACGACGTGCACGACGCGCTGGCGCCACTGGTGAGCGCCTGTCTCGCGAAGGATCCGGAGGAGCGGCCGAGCACGCTTCAACTCTCCATGCGCCTCAAGGAGATCGCAGCCCGTGAGGCACACGGCCTGCACGAGAGCCGGCCGCCCGCCCAACGCTCGGCGCGGGAGCTGGACCGGCCGACCGGCCGGCTCGACGGCCCGTACACCGAACAGCAGACCCGGCGCGCGGCGGGCTCGCCGCCGCCCCGTCCGCAGAGCCGGCAGGCGTCGGCGCCTTCGCGTGGTGCGTCGTCCCGCACCGGTGGTTCGCGCCCTCAGCAGCAACTGCCGCGCACTACGACACGCTCCGGCAAGCGCCCGCAGGGCACGAACGGGACGAACGGCCGGCCGGGCACGCGGCCCGGCACCCGCACGACCTCGACGGGCCGGCGTCCGGCCAATCCGCGGCTGCTGCGGCAGCGGCTCGTCGTCTTCGTCGTGGTGACGCTGCTCGTGGCGCTGGGCATCGCGGCGGCGCAGGGCTGTCAGGGGCCGGCCCGCGGCCTGGGCGTCATGGACACCCCTGGGCGGCACGGGCAGCACCAGCCGCCGCGGCCCGACGATCCGTGTCAGGAAACGGCAGGCGGTCAGTCCTGCGGGCGGCCCGTCGCCACCGCGTAGAACGCGACCGCGGCGGCCGCGCCCACGTTCAGCGAGTCGACGCCGTGCGCCATCGGGATCCGTACCCATTCGTCGGCGGCGACCAGGGCCTGCGTGGACAGTCCGTCGCCCTCGGCACCGAGCATCAGCGCCACCTTGTCCATCCGGTGCGGCGCCGCCTCCTCGATGCTGCCGGCCTTGTCGTCGGGGGTGAGGGCGAGAAGCTTGAACCCCGCTTCCCGTACGGTCTCCAGGGCCTTGGGCCAGGTGTCGAGGCGGGCGTACGGAACGGAGAACACGGCGCCCATGGAGACCTTGACGGAGCGTCGGTACAGCGGGTCCGCACAGTCCGGGGAGAGCAGCACCGCGTCCATCCCGAGGGCGGCGGCGCTGCGGAAGATGGCTCCGATGTTGGTGTGGTCGTTGACCGCCTCCATGACGACGACGCGGCGGGTCGTCGCCAGCAGCTCCTCGGCCGTCGGCAGCGGCTTGCGCTGCATGGAGGCGAGCGCGCCGCGATGCACGTGGTAGCCGGTGACACGTTCGGCGAGCTCCGGGCTGACCGCGTACACCGGGGCCGGGACCTCGTCGATGACGTCGCGCATCACATCGACCCACTTCGCCGAGAGCAGCATGGACCGCATCTCGTACCCGGCGTGCCGGGCGCGCCTGATCACCTTCTCGCCCTCGGCGATGAAGAGTCCTTCGGCCGGCTCCCGCCTGCGCCGGAGTTCGACGTCGGTCAGGCCCGTGTAGTCGCGCAGGCGAGGGTCGTCGGGGTCGTCGATGGTGATGAGATCTGCCACAGGTTGATACTGCCTTGTCCGGTGTGTGGTGCCAACGGCTTGGAAAAAGATCCGTTACCGCTGGTTACTCGGCGGGGTGCGGGACGGTGTCCGTACCGACCGCGACGACATCGCCGATGACGATCACGGCCGGGGGCCGCACCTCTTCGGCGACGGCCCGTTCGCCGACGGTCGCGAGGGTCGCGTCGACGCGGCGCTGGGATGCCGTCGTGCCCTCCTGGACCAGGGCGACCGGGGTGTCCGGGGACTTGCCGTGGTCGATGAGGGCCTTTGCGATGGCGCCGATCTTGTCGACGGCCATCAGCAGCACGAGGGTTCCGCGCAGCTGCGCGAGCGCCGCCCAGTCGACCAGCGAGCGCTCGTCGTCGGGGGCGACATGACCGCTGACGACGGTGAACTCGTGGGCGACCCCGCGGTGGGTGACGGGGATTCCGGCTGCGCCGGGCACGGAGATCGAGCTGGAGATGCCGGGGACGACGGTGCACGGGATGCCCTCGGCGGCGAGCGCCTGCGCCTCCTCCATGCCCCGGCCGAAGACGAAGGGGTCGCCGCCCTTGAGCCGGACGACGGCCTTGCCCGCCTTGGCGTGCTCGATGAGCGCCTGGTTGATCGCCTCCTGCGCCATGAAACGGCCGTACGGGATCTTCGCCGCGTCGATCACCTCGACGTGCGGCGGCAGTTCGTCGAGCAGGTCGCGCGGGCCGAGCCGGTCGGCGATGACGACATCGGCCTCGGCGAGGAGGCGACGGCCGCGCACGGTGATCAGGTCGGGGTCGCCGGGGCCGCCACCGACCAGGGAGACACCGGGGGTGGGGCGGGTGCGGTGGTGCGGGGCGGCGAGCGTGCCGTCGCGCAGGCCCTCGACGATGGCGTCGCGGACGGCGGCGGAATGGCGCGGGTCGCGGCCCTGGGCGTCGGTGGAGAGGACAGCGACGGTGACGCCCTCGCTGCGACCGGTGGCCGGGGTCCAGGCGGTGGCCACGTCGGCGTTGTCGCTGCGCACGCACCAGGTGCGGGTGCGCTCGGCCTCGGCGGACGCGGCATCGTTCGCGGCGGCGTCGTCGGAGGCGATGAGCGCGTACCAGGTGTCGGTCAGGTCCCCGTCCTCGTACCGGCGGCGCTCCCAGCGGATCTCACCGGCGTCGGCCATCGCCTCGACGGACGGAGTCGCGGACGGCGATACGAGGGTGATGTCGGCACCCGCCGCGATGAGCGCGGGGAGGCGGCGCTGCGCGACCTGGCCGCCGCCGACGACGACGACGCGGCGCCCGCTCAGGCGCAGTCCGACGGGGTACGCGGGGTGATCGGCGTGCTCGGCCATGGCGGTGCGGGCTCCTCGTGCAATGCGGGGTGCGGGCCGCTGCGGCGGTGGAGCGGCTGTGACATGCGGTTTCGTGGGGCGTGGGTCCACGATACGGGGTGCTTCGGGGCGCGGGGAGGGACGGCGGGGCGGGTGGGGGCCCTGCGCGGGGTCCCCTGCCCGCCCCTGCCCGAAACTGTGGCTCCGCCCCGGACCCGCGCCTCCGGCACCGGCCGGGCCGAGCACGGCAGGCGCTACTTCTCGGTGACGCCTGCCGAGTCGAACGTCGCCACCTCGTGCATCGCCCGCGCCGCGCTCTGCACGATCGGGAGCGCCAGCAGCGCGCCCGTTCCTTCGCCGAGGCGAAGGTCGAGGTCGACCAGCGGGCGCAGACCCAGCTTGTTGAGCGCGGCTACGTGGCCGGGCTCGGCGCTGCGGTGGCCGGCGATGCATGCGGCAAGGGCCTCGGGTGCGATCGCCCGGGCGACCAGGGCCGCGGCGCCCGCGCTGACGCCGTCCAGGATGACGGGCGTACGGAGCGAGGCGCCGCCGAGCAGGAAGCCTGCCATCGCGGCGTGCTCCAGGCCGCCGACCGCGGCGAGTACACCGATCGGGTCGGCCGGGTCGGGCTGGTGCAGTTCGAGGGCCCGGCGGACCACGTCGACCTTGCGGGCGTGCATCTCGTCGTTGATGCCGGTGCCGCGACCGGTCACCTCGGCCGGGTCCATGCCGGTGTACACACAGATCAGCGCGGCGGACGCGGTGGTGTTGGCGATGCCCATCTCACCGGTGAGCAGACCCTTGTTGCCCGCCGCGACCAGGTCGCGGGCCGTCTCGATGCCGACCTCGATGGCCGAGAGGACCTCCTCGCGGGTGAGGGCGGGGCCGGTGGTGAAGTCGGCCGTGCCGGCGCGCACCTTGCGGGGCAGCAGGCCGGGTGTCGCGGGCAGTTCCGTGGCGACGCCGACGTCGACCACACACACTTCGGCGCCGACCTGGGACGCGAACGCGTTGCAGACCGCGCCGCCCCCGAGGAAGTTGGCGACCATCTGGCCGGTGACCTCCTGCGGCCACGCGGTGACGCCCTGGGCGTGCACCCCGTGGTCCCCGGCGAAGATCGCGACGGCCGCGGGCTCCGGGATGGGCGGCGGGCACATCCGGGAGAGGCCGGAGAGCTGTGCGGAGATGATCTCCAGCATGCCGAGCGCACCGGCCGGCTTGGTCATCCGCTTCTGGCGTTCCCAGGCCTCGCCGAGTGCCTTGGCATCCAGCGGGCGGATGTTGGAGATGGTCTCCTGCAGCAGGTCGTGCGGTTCCTCGCCGGGCAGGGCGCGGCGACCGTACGTCTCCTCGTGGACGACCCAGGACAGCGGGCGACGCTTGGACCAGCCCGCCTGCATCAGTTCGGGCTCCTCGGGGAACTCGTCGACGTAACCGACACAGAGGTACGCGACGACTTCGAGGTGCTCGGGCAGGCCCAGGGCGCGGACCATCTCACGCTCGTCGAAGAAGCTGACCCAGCCGACGCCGAGGCCCTCCGCGCGAGCGGCGAGCCACAGGTTCTCGACGGCGAGCGCCGAGGAGTACGGGGCCATCTGCGGCTGGGTGTGCCGGCCGAGCGTGTGGCGGCCGCCGCGGGTGGGGTCGGCGGTGACGACGATGTTGACCGGGGTGTCGAGGATCGCCTCGATCTTCAGTTCCTTGAACTGCTTGGCCCGGCCCTTGGGCAGCGACTTGGCGTAGGCGTCGCGCTGACGCTGCGCCAGTTCGTGCATGGACCGGCGGGTCTCCGCCGAGCGGATGACGACGAAGTCCCAGGGCTGCGAGTGGCCGACGCTGGGTGCCGTGTGCGCGGCTTCGAGGACGCGGAGCAGGACCTCGTGCGGGACGGGGTCGCTGCGGAAGCCGTTGCGGATGTCGCGGCGTTCGCGCATCACCCGGAGCACGGCTTCGCGCTCGGCGTCGTCGTAGCCGGGGGCGGGTGCGGAGGCGGGAGCCGGGGTCTGGGCGGCGGCCTCCGCGGCCTCGGGCTCTGCCGCGGCGGCGGCCTGGACCGGTTCGATGAGCTGCTGGTCCGCAACGGGCTCCGTGTCGGCCGGTTCCGTGTGCGCGGAGACCTCTGCGGGCTCGGCGGCAACTGCGGCGGGCGCGTCGGCCACGGGGGCCGTGAGGTCCGGGGTCTCGATGACCTCGGGGCCGGTTTCGGGCTCCGGTTCGGGGGCCGCCACCGTCTCGGGCGCAGCCTCGGCCACGAGGACGGGTGCGGGGGCGGGCCCCTCCGGAGCGGTGACCGGCTCGGGGGCGACGACCGGCTCGGGGGCCTCGACCGGCTCCTGGACGGCGACCGGCGCGGGGGCCGGTACTTCGACCGCTTCGACCGGATGGACGGTCCCGACGGTCTCGATGACCGGGGCGGGTGCGGGCTCGACGACGATCGCCACGCGCTCGGGTTCGGGCGCGGGCGCAACCGGCTCCGCGGCAGGCGTCGGGGCCAGATGCGGGGTCGTCGGCACCGACCCCTCCACGGGCACGAACTGGCCTGCGGACGCTGCTTCCACCGGCGTCTCCACCAAAGCGGGGGCCTCCGCGGAAGGCTCGAACGGAACCTCGGCCGCGACCGGCACGGCAACCGGCTCTGCGGCCGGTACGGCCACCGGGGCGGGCTCGACGGACTCCGGAACGACCGTTTCTGCGACGGATTCCGCGGCCACGGGCGCCGCTACCTGCTCCGGTGCGTGGGCCGCCCACGGGCTCCCGCCCTGCGGCGGGATCTCGCCGAGCTGCGGGCCCGGCAGCACAGCCGCATCGGCGCCCGGCTGGTCGAAGTACTCGGGACCGGTGGTGGGCGGTCCCGAGTGCCGTGCGGGCATCGGGGTATGCGGCGCGCCCGCGGGTCCTCGGTCGGCGAGCGAACGGACCACTCCGCCGGTCGCCGTCCCGCCGTACGACGGGGTCGACTCACCCGAGGCCGGGCCGCGGTGCAGCGGCCGGCGTACGGGGGCGGCGGCCTGCGCCACCGCAGCCTGTGCGGGAGCGGGGGCCTGGGCCGGCAGACGTACGCCATTGAGGTCGACGGCACCCGAGTCACGGCCACCGGACTCGTGCGTGCCCTGCCCGGTCTCGGTCATCGCTCCGGCCACCGCCTGCTGCACGGCGTACACCGCCGGGTCCGGCGCCTGGACCTGCACGGGTCCCTGGGCCTGCACGGCCTGCATGGCGGGCCGGCCCTGCGGCTGCGCCTGGTAGGCGGCCTGCTCGGCCATGGGCGCCTGTGCCTGCACGGCTCCGCCGTCCGTCGGCTGACCGGGGGCCGGGGCAACCTGCTGGTCGCTCCAGGCGCCCTGCGTGCTCGGCATCAGCAGAAGGTCGTCGTCCTCGGGCGCATGCTCGGAGGGGTCGAGGAAGGTGTACGCACCCGGGGCGGGGATGCCCGGTTGCTCCACCATGCCTGCGTTCTCCGGCAGTCCCTCGCCCGGGATCTGGCCGGTGTCACTCATGCGTACCCCTCGCCCATCGTCAGTGCTCCTTCGGCCCTTCGCCCGGGACGCCCGAACACGGCACGCCGGTGCTCGTCATGAAGAACGAGCGGGCTCGCCGCGCGGCACGAATCGGACGCGGACGTACAACATTCTCGCGGCCGTTCGCCGCCGCGGCAGGTAGTTCTGCCACGGCTCGCTGTGGGCTGCGCCACGTTGCGCGTCCCCCGGGGTTTGCCGTACCACAACGAGGTCCAAAACGGTCCCCTTTTCCGGACATTGACGAACGAACCGACGAACGTCCAGGTGCGGTGCAACGATCGGCCAGCCTACCTCGCGCAGTACGCCGACCGGGTCACGGGGCGAGGTCCGATCGCACGGCCGAGAGCAGAAACACGACCGAGCGTTCGCGCTCCGCCCATGCGGACGTGTCGAGTTCGACGGACTGGAGGAGTGCGCACTCGACCGTGTAACCGTTCCCGCTGAGTGCGGCGCCGAGCGCTTCCGCCTCGTCGCGGGTCGAGGCGTGGGTGACGATCCGTTCGGGCCGACGGTCGGCGACGGCGGTGACGACGGGGACGCCGCCGCCCCCGATCCGTACGACATCCGGCTCGGGCAGCCGCTCCAGCACATGGGGTGCGCGGCCCTGGACGACCTGGAGCTGTACACCGAAGGCGCGGGCAGCGGCAGCCGTTCGGGCGCAGGCGTCCGGGTCGCTGTCGACCGCAAGGACCGCCGCGCCGAACCGCGCCGCCTCCACGGAGAGGGCGCCACTGCCGGAGCCGATGTCCCAGACGAGGTCGCCGGTACGCGGGCCGAGGCGGGCGAGTTGAGCGGCGCGCAGCCCCGGGGTTTCGCCCTCGGGGTCGGTGGCGCTGTCCGGGTAGGCGTCGGAGGGCAGTGCCCAGCCCCGTACGCCGTGGGGGTGGCGGCCCGAGATCCAGGCACCGGTGGTCTGCTGTTCGGGTCCGCCGCCGATGACGATCACCACGTTCGGGTCGCGCCAGACGTGGTCGGCGGCCTTGTCGGAAGTCAGGACGGTGACCTGTTCGCGTGCGGTGCCGAGTTCCTCGCAGATGACGAAGGTGCGGTGGACGCCGTCGAGGAGCAGGGCGAGTTCGGCGGGTCCCGCGCCGGGCGAGGTGAGGACGGCGACCTTGTGGTGGGCGCGGCAGACGTTGACGGCGCGGCGCAGGGTGCGGGGGTGGGCGACGACGATCTGGGCGTCCTCCCAGGGCATCCCGGCGCGGGCGAACGCGGTGGCCACGGCCGACACGGCGGGCACGACTTCGACTTCCAGGCCGTGTTCGGGTGCGCGGAGGTTGCGTACGACCCCGAAGAAGCCCGGGTCGCCGTCGGCGAGGACCACGGCGGTACCGCGGTGGCCGGCGATCCTGCGGGCGGCCAGGTCGATGGAGCCGAGGCGGATCCGTTCGGCTGCTGCCGGAACTTCGGGGAGAGCGAGGTGGTGGGCGGCGCCCGCGACGAGGGTGGCGGCCGAGAGCGCGGCCGTGGCCACTGCGGTCAATGGCGAGCCGTCCCAGCCGATCACCGTGACCCGGTCGGCCATCTGTCGTCAGTCTCCTGGAGTTGTCGCAGGTGGGCTGCCCACGAGAGGGCGGGCAGGGTGAGACTATCCGGTCCCCGACCGGTCCGTACCGGTGCGGTCCCCTGCGTCAGTTCCAGTCGTTGTAGGTGCCGTAGCCGCCGGCGTCGGCCAGCTGCTCGGCGACTCCGTCGAGGTCCTCGGGAAGCAGGCCCCAGACGATCAGGTCGGTCCTGATGTCGGTCCAGCCGCCGCCCTCGGTCTGAGTGCGCGCTATCCGGGCGTTGCGCAGGACGCCCTCGCTGATGCAGCCGAGCTTCTGGGCGACCTGCTGGGATGCGGTGTTGTCGGCGGCGGTGCGCAGTTCGATGCGTTCGAAGCCCTGGTCGCGGAAGAGCCACTGGGCGACGGCGAGGACCGACTCGGTGGCGTATCCCTCGCCGCGGGCCCAGGGGGCTGTGATGTAGGCGGCCTCGGTGGCGAGGGTGCGCCAGTCGGTGTTCCGCAGCCGGACCGAGCCGACGAGACGCTGGGTGAGGAATTCGGTGACGGCGAAGACGATGCCGTCGCCGCCCGTTCGCTGTGCAGGAGCGATCCTGCGGACCCAGCGTTCGGCGTCGACCTGGGTGTAGGGGTGGGGCGCCTCGGTCCAGGCGGTGACGAGTTCGTCGTTCATCATCTCGACGTACGCGGGAACGTCGGCCATGTCGAAGGGGCGCAGCACCAACCGATCCGTGCTGATGGAGATGGACGGAAAGGTGGAAGTCATGCGCAGCTCCATGCCGAAGACCGTGTAAAGGCACAGCATGCAGCATGGGACGGACCTTGCGCATGGCCGGGTCCGCACGGCGGAGCCCCGCGCACCCCGGTGGGGTGCGCGGGGCTCGGCCACGCAGGTGCGGTACGGGCGTCAGGAGTTGCCGAGGGCACCGAAGGCGGGGATGACCGAGCCCTGGTAGGTGTCCTCGATGAACTTCTTGACCTCGTCGGAGTGGAGGAGCTTCACGAGCTTCTGGACGCGGGCGTCCTTCTCGTTGCCCTGCTTCACGGCGAGGATGTTGGCGTACGGGTTGCCGTCCGCCTTCTCCAGCACGAGGGCGTCCTTGGCGGGCTTGAGCTTGGCCTCGATGGCGTAGTTGCCGTTGATGACGGCGGCGTCGACATCGTTCAGGGCGCGGGGGACGGTTGCGGCCTCCAGCTCCTTGAACTCCAGGCCCTTCTTGTCCGTGATGTCACTGATCTTGGCGTTGGTGCCGACGCCGTCCTTGACGGTGATCAGGCCGTTCGCGGCGAGGAGCTGGAGGGCGCGGCCCTCGTTGGTGGTGTCGTTCGGTACGGCGATGGTCTGGCCGGCCTTGATGTCCTTCAGGTCCTTGACCTTGTTGGAGTAGAGGCCGAGCGGCTCCAGGTGCACGTTGGCGACCGCGACGATGTGGGTGTTGTTCTTCTTGTTGAAGTCGTCGAGGTACGGCTGGTGCTGGAAGAAGTTGGCGTCGACCTGACCGTTCTCGGTGGCGGTGTTCGGCAGGACGTAGTCCGTGAACTCCTTGACCTCGAGCTTGAGGCCCGCCTTGGCCGCCAGGTTCTTCTTGACGAAGTTCAGGATGTCGGCGTGCGGCGTCGGGGACGCCGCGACGACGAGCGCCTTGGAGGTATCGGCCTTCGCGCCGGTCTCACTCTTGGAGGCCGGGTCGGACGACGTACCGCAGGCGGTGAGGCCGAAGGCGAGGGCGGCGGTGGCGGCGGCAGCTGCGGTGATCTTGATGTTCTTACGCACGAAAAGTGCCTCTTTCTGGTGGTGAGGGTGGTGCGCCCGGACAAGGAGTTCGGGCCTGTGAGCGGAGAGAAAGTCTCAGGAGGCGGTGTGGCCACGCCGGGCCAGCAGGCGTACGGCGATGTCGCCGATCAGCTGGACCGCGGTCACGATGACGACGAGCAGCGCGACGGTGATGAGCATGAACCGGTTGTCGAAGCGCTGGAATCCGTAGGTGACGGCCTTGGAGCCGAGTCCTTCGCCACCGACCGCGCCGGCCATCGCGGAGTACCCGATGAGCACGATGACGGTGGTGGTGATCCCGGAGACGAGCGACGGCAGGGCCTGCGGCAGCAGCACCTTGCGGACGATCGTCGGGATGGATCCGCCCATCGACTGGACGGCCTCGACGAGCCCGTGGTCGACCTCGCGGATCGATGTCTCGACGAGCCGGGCGAAGAACGGGATGGCGCCGACGGCGAGCGGCACGATCATCGCGGTCGGCCCGATGAAGGTGCCGACGACCCAGGTGGTGAAGGGGATCAGGGCGATCAGCAGGATGATGAACGGCAGCGAGCGGCCGATGTTCACGATCACGCCGATGACCTTGTTCACCACGGTGTTCCGGAGCAGTCCGCCCTTGTCGGTGAGGACCAGCAGCACGCCGAGGGGCAGTCCGACGAGGACGGTGACGAGCACGGACCACAGCACCATGTAGAGGGTGTCGACGGTTCCCTGGGACAGCAGCGGCTGCATTTCGGACCAGGTCACTTGGCCACCTCCTTGGCGAGCGGGGTCTGGGTGAGCGGGGCGGGAGTCTGTACGGGGATGCCGGCGGCGGCCGTGTCCACGACCTCGGCCTGCAGGCCCTGCTCGCGCAGGAAGCCGATGGGTACGACGTTCTCCTCGAAGCGGCCGGGCAGCTCGATCCGCATCCGGCCGATCTGCTTGCCGCCGACGGTGTCCATCGCGGCGCCCAGGATCGAGATGTCGATGTTGTACGTACGGGAGAGCTGGGAGATCACCGGCTGGGACGCCGCCTCGCCGTGGAAGGTGACGTCGACGACCGTGCGGTCGGGGCCGGAGGCCGTACCGCCGACCGGGAACAGCTCGTGTGCCAGTTCGGAGCCGGGGGTGGCGAGCAGTTCACCGACGGTGCCGGACTCGACGATGCGTCCCTTCTGCATGAGCGCGGCCGAGTCGCAGATCGTCTTGACGACGTCCATCTCGTGCGTGATCAGCAGGACGGTCAGGCCGAGCTGCTGGTTGAGGTCGCGCAGCAGCTGCAGGATGGAGCGGGTGGTCTCGGGGTCGAGGGCGGAGGTCGCCTCGTCGGAGAGCAGCACCTTGGGATCCCCGGCGAGGGCGCGGGCGATGCCGACGCGCTGCTTCTGACCGCCGGAGAGCTGGCCGGGGTACGCCTTCGCCTTGTCGGCGAGGCCGACCAGGTCGAGGAGTTCGAGGGCCTTGCGGGTGCGCTCCCGGCCCTGGACGCCCAGGATCTCGAGCGGCAGCTCGATGTTGTCCTGGACATTGCGCGAGGCCAGCAGGTTGAAGTGCTGGAAGACCATGCCGATGCGGCTGCGCGCCTGGCGCAGCTCCTTGCCGGCCCGGCGGCCCCGGCCCGCGAGGGCGGTAAGGTCCTGGCCGCCCACGGTCACGGTGCCGGAGGTGGGGCGTTCGAGCAGGTTGATGCAGCGGATCAGGGAGGATTTGCCGGCGCCGCTCTGTCCGATGACGCCGTACACCTCGCCCTCGCGGACGTGCAGGTCGACGCCGTCCAGGGCGGTGACCTCACGGCCGCGCGACTCGTAGACCTTCGTGAGGCCCGTAGTGGTGATCACAGGGTTTCCGTCACTGTCGAGTGCACGGCGCGGTGTCCGCCGGGCACGGGGCGTTCGTCTGATGAGACTGTCCGGACTCGGATGTTCGGGCCGGTGGGTCTCGGCAGGCTGCGGGCGGCGGGTGACCGGGGGCAGCGCATGCGGGGGCAGGCTCGCTCCGCTGGGTGCGGACGGCAGGCTCGGTCTCGCTTCGGGGCGCGAGGCTCAGGCGGGGGCCCTCAGAAGGCGCGCATTCGACACATACAACGGGCACCGGGCGTGGTGATCGCCTCGGTCGCAAGGATGCGGCTGCTCGTCGTGGTCATGGGGCAAGTAAAACAGACGTCCCGTTCCACCGAGCCCGCCTGTCCGAATAGCGGACACTCCTGGTCAGTCCATGGACCGGCGCACCGGGCAGCCGTGATCCCGGTGAAACCCTCCGTGACCTGCACCGATACGGCGGCGGAACAGTGCGGCCGCATCTGCGGGCGGCCCGGACCGGTCGTGCGTTGTGGCCAAGGCCACGGCCCTGATCCCTGCAGCCGGAAGCAGCGCCCGGGCGCGGATCTGCACGCGCATCCGCACCGGCCGACCCGGGCCCGGGGGCGCACGCGGGACGCCGTCCGGTCCGTAATACCCTCGCCTCATGCTTGTCGCCCTGACGGTCGCGGTCGCCGTGGCCGCGCTCACCCTCGCCGCCTGGTGCGGTTTCGCCGCCTACCGGGACCAGCCGACCAAGGACTGGCACTTCATCGGAATGGCCGTGGTGTCGCTGCTGGCGCTGGCCCAGTTGGTGGTGGGGATCGTGCTGCTGGCCCGGGGCGAGCGGCCGGAGCAGGGCATGACGATCTTCATCTGTTACCTGATCGGCGCCTTCGCGGCCGTGCCCGCAGCGGGTTTCCTGTCGCTGACCGAGCGGACCCGGTGGGGATCGGTGACGGTGGCGGCGGGCGCGGTCGTACTGGCCGTCCTGGAAGTACGGCTCTACGACATCTGGGGAAGCTGACGTGACCGACACCGATCGCCGCTCCGCCGGCGAGAAGACCGGCTTCCAGCTGGGCACCGGACCGGGCCGCGTACTGGTCTGGTTCTACGGGGTGTTCACCGTGGCCGCCGCCTCCCGCGCGATCGTCCAGATGATCCTGGACTTCGGCAGGGCGCCGCTCGCCTATGTGCTGTCGGCCGTCGCCGCGCTGGTGTACGGCTTCATCACGTACTCGCTGGTGCGCGGCGGCGAGAAGGCGCGCAGGACGGCGCTGGTGTGCTGCGCCGCCGAGCTCGCGGGCGTGCTGATCGTGGGTACGTGGACGCTGGTCGAGCCGTCCGCCTTCGCGGACGCCACCGTCTGGTCGTACCTCGGCAGGGACTACCTGTTCATCCCGGTGATCCTGCCGGTCACCGGGATGATCTGGCTGCGTCGCGCGAAGAACGCGTAACGCCCGCATCCCTGGGATCCCTGGCGCCCCTCCCGGCAAGCCCTGATGGCTCCTTCCCCAAGCTCTCCACTCCGTTCGAGCAGGGGAAGACCCCGTCCAAGGACTTCCGGCCGCCGTGCGATCACACGCACCGGACGACGCTCCTGATGGGGCAGACAATGCCGGTCACGGCACTAGGCGCTGGCGACGTAGGCCTGCTCGGCGACGTCCTTCTCCAGAAGGATCAGCCGGACACCGTCCTGACCGGTGGCGCTGCCCACAGGGGCGTAACCCGCTCGCCGGTAGAGCCGCAGATTGGTCTCGCTGCGGTGCCCGGTGTGCAGCCGGAACCGAGTGGCCGACCGCTGGTCGGCGAGTGCGGACTCCGCGGCGTTCAGCAGCCGGGCGCCGAGCCCGTGCCCCTGGAGCCGGGGGTGCACACAGAGTTTGCCTATCTCTCCGGTGCCGTCCGGATCGGTGGATCCGCGTACCGAACCGACGACTTCGTCACCGAGCCGTGCAACGAACACCAGGTTCGCGGTCACTTCGTCACGGACCGAGTCGAGGGTCTGCACCAGCGGGTCGATGCGGTAATTCCCGTAGAGCTCCGCCTCGCCCTGAAAACAGAGGTACTGGAGCTTCAGTATCTGTTCGGCGTCCTCCGCGGTCGCCGCCGAGATGATCACACTCATGCCCATGTGTGCATGCCTCCCGCTCACCTGGTCCACCGGTTGTCCCCTGCTCCTATCCCCGCAGTTCAGGAACGACAACCTCCGCCGCGAGCATTCTGCGCAGACATCCAAGGCATCGGGAACGGATCGGCCCCAAACTGCCTTGTGACATACCCAACTTCCCTGCGATTTCCTTGTACGTGGAATCGGTCGGGGCGAGCATCGCCGCCAGCAGGCTCGCACACCGTCCGGGCAGCCGCTCCACCGCGGCGTGCAGCGCACGGCGTTCGTCGGCGTCGACCGCGGACCGCTCGGGGCAGTCGGCCGGATCCGGGATGGTCCCATCGGCGTACGGACGTTCGCGCCGCGCGGTACGGCGGGCGCGGCGCGCCTCCTCCCGTACGGTGTCGCGGACCCAGCGGGCCGGGTCGGCCGGCGGTGTCCGGTCCGCGAGCAGCTCCAGCAGCCGCAGCCAGACGGTCTGTTCGAGATCGGCGGGTTCGACGGCCGCGCCCACTGCCGCGCAGCCGGCCTCGGCCGTCGCCTCGGCGCTGACGAGAGGGTACAGGGCGCGCACGGCGGCGGGGGCGTCTGCGGGAAGCCTCATGCCTCACCCGACGTGCCGCCGCGGACGGGCGGTTGCCGTCCGCGGGGCGCATCACCCGACCGGGGCATGACCGGCCGGGTGCTGACGCGGGGCGATATGTCAGTTCTTCGTGAAGTCCTCGGCGGCGAGCAGGGCGGTGTCCGGGTTGTCGGAGAAGATCCCGTCGATACCGGTCGCGAAGTACGTCCGGAACGCACCGAAGGCGTCGCCGTACGCGTTGGGGTCGGTGCCGCGACGGAAGTCGGCGGGCAGGAAGGAGTTCTCGTTGCGCATCGTGTACGGGTGCAGGATCAGGCCCTGCTCGTGCGCGTCCCGCACGAGGCGGGTCGGCGTGGTGAGCCGGCCCGACGCGTCCTTGGGAATGATCAGGTCCAGCGTGGGGCCTATGCCCTGTGCGAAGGACGCCATCCACTTCAGCCCCGTGGGGGTCACGAGGTCGTCGACCGTGCGCGGGTCGCCGGTCGCGACGAAGTCCCAGGGCCGCGATCCGGCGCCGGAGAGCAGGACGACGCGCGGGGAGGCGACGAGCTTCGACAGCCGCTGGATGCTGCTGGGTTCGAAGGACTGGAGGATCACCGGCGACTGCGCGCGGTGGCGGTTGTAGCGGCGCAGCAGCTTGGCGAGCGGCTCCTCCAGCCCGAGCCCGAGGCCGCGGAAGTAGGTGGGGTGCTTGGTCTCGACGTACAGCCAGATCTGCTTGCCGCGCTTGCGGCCCTCGCGGTCGGCCCACTGGAGCACCTCTTCGAAGGTGGGGACCTCCCAGCGACCGTCGTAGAGGGTGTTCTTCTGGCGGTTGCCCGGGATGCGCTCCTTGGCACGCAGCGTCTTCAGCTCGGCGAGGGTGAAGTCCTCGGTGAACCAGCCGGTCAGGGAGACCCCGTCGACCTTCTTGGTGGTCCTGCGGCCGGCGAATTCGGGGTGCGCCGATACATCGGTCGTGGCGGTGATGTCGTTCTCGTGACGGCAGACGAGATGGCCGTCCTTGGTGGGGACCAGGTCCTGCTCGATGATGTGCGCGCCCATGTCGAGGGCCAGCTGGTACGAGCCGAGGGTGTGCTCCGGTCGGTAGCCACTCGTGCCGCGGTGACCGATGACGGTCGGCACGGGAAGGTCCAGCCGGCTGCCGTGGTCGCCGCCTTGGCCTCCGGACCGCTCGGCGGCGTCCGCCGTGCCGGGAAGTCCGAGCGCGGCCGTGCCGAGTACGGCCGCTCCCGCTCCCAGGACGGTCCGACGACCGGGGTTCGCCTGCGCACGCTCTGTCATGAATGCTCCCTCGCATGTGATGTGTGGCACCGTCGAGCGAGGCCCGATCGTAGGCAGCCACACCGTCCGGACGGCAGCTCATGGACGAACATGGCGGAAACACACGTCAACACTGCGTGTCGACTCGATGAACCCGATGTGCGATCAGCGAGTACCCGCGAGTATCGTCCTCACCTGCATGGACCGTCACGATCCCGCGCCTCGGCCGGCCACTACACCGGAGGAACCGTTGTCCCGACACGCACTCATCAAGGCAGTGCTCGGACCGATCTTGCGCCTGATGTTCCGCCCCCAGGTGGAGGGCGTGGAGAACATTCCGGGCGACGGTCCGGTGATCCTCGCGGGCAACCATCTGACGTTCATCGATTCGATGATCATGCCGATCTGCTGCGATCGGCCGGTGTTCTACATCGGCAAGGACGAGTACGTGACGGGCAAGGGCCTCAAGGGCCGGCTGATGGCCTGGTTCTTCACCGGCTGCGGCATGATCCCGGTGGACCGGGACGGCGGACGCGGTGGTGTCGCGGCGCTGATGACGGGCCGTCGGGTGCTGGAGGAGGGCAAGGCGTTCGCCATCTACCCGGAGGGCACCCGCTCCCCCGACGGCCGCCTCTACCGCGGTCGTACGGGCATCGCCCGGCTGACGCTGATGACGGGCGCGCCGGTGGTGCCGTTCGCGATGATCGGCACGGACAAGCTGCAGCCCGGTGGTGCCGGTCTGCCCCGTCCCGGCAAGGTGACGGTCCGCTTCGGCGAGCAGATGGAGTTCTCCCGGTACGAGGGCATGGACCGCGACCGCTATGTCCTGCGGGCGGTGACGGACTCCGTGATGGCCGAGGTGATGCGGCTGTCGGGCCAGGAGTACGTCGACATGTATGCGACGAAGGCGAAGGCCGCCTGATCGGACTTGTGGAAGGGCCCGTGCCGCATTCGGCGGTACGGGCCCTTCCGTATTTCTGGACAACCCGAATGGCCGCAGAAGGACAGGGCCAGGACGCCGCTAAGACGCCGCTAAGGATGTTCGATCTCCTCCTCCAGCGCCTGGCCGCGCAGCAGGAACCAGGAGGCGACGGCCGTCGCCAGCAGAACCACAGCGCCGACGCCCGCGGCGATGTGCAGCCCGTCGACGAACGAGGCCTGCGCCGCGGAGACCAGGGCGTCCCCCTGCGCCTCCGGCAGGCCGTGGGCCGCTTCGACCGCGCCGCCCAGTGACTCGTGGGCGGCCGCGGCGGTCTCGGCCGGGACGCCGTTCGGGGTGACGAAGTCCTGGTAGACGCCGGTGACGATGGAGCCGAGCAGAGCGATACCCAGGGCCGCGCCGAGCTCGTACGCCGTCTCGGAGACCGCGGACGCGGAGCCCGCGTGCTCCTTCGGAACGCTGGAGAGGATCACGTCCGAGGTCACGGTGAAGGCGAAGCCCGCGCCGATGCCGACAACCAGCAGCAGCAGACCGATCAGCGGATAGCCGGTCTCCTGGTGGACGAAGGTGACGGCGGCGAGTGCGACGCCGACCGCCGCCAGTCCGGCGGAGACCACGGACCGGACCGAGAAGCGGCGGGCGGTCATGCCTGCGATCAGACCGCAGGCAACCGCGCCGACGGCCGCGGGCAGTTCGGCGAGCCCGGCCTCCAGCGGTCCGCGTCCCTGGACCAGTTGCAGGAACTGGGAGAGGAAGAAGACGAGCCCGGACAGGCCGAGGATGGTGAGCAGGTCGGCGAGGACCGCGCCCGAGAAGCCCCGGTGGTGGAAGAGCCGCATGTCCAGCAGCGGCTCGGGGAGCTTCAGCTGCCTGCGGACGAACCAGTACAGTGCGCCCGCACCGCCGATACCGGAGACCGCGACCTCCCAGCTCGCCCCGTGCGCGGCCAGCTCCTTGATCGCGTACACGACACCGATCATGCCGATCAGGGAGAGCGCGACACTGACCAGGTCCCAGGGGCCGGGCGCCGGGTTCTTCGACTCCGGAATCATGCGGATGCCGACGACCACGAGGACCACCATCACGGGCAGATTGATCAGGAAGACCGAACCCCACCAGAAGTGCTGGAGCAGGAATCCTCCGACGACGGGACCCACGGCCGCGCCTGCCGACGCCATGGCCCCCCAGATACCGATGGCGAAGCTGCGCTCGCGCGGGTCGTTGAAGAGGTTGCGGATCAGGGCGAGGGTGGACGGCATCAGGGTGGCGCCGGCGACCCCGAGCAGCGCCCGCGCCAGGATCATCATCTCGGGGCTGCTCGCGTACGCGTTCAGTACGGAGACCGCACCGAACGCGGTGGCGCCGCTCAGCAGCAGCTTCTTGCGGCCGATGCGGTCACCGAGACTGCCCATGGAGACCAGGAGTCCGGCGATGACGAACGAGTAGACATCGCCGATCCAGAGGAGCTGGGTGCCGGTCGGCTGGAGATCCTCGGTGAGGAACGGTGTCGCCAGACCGAGGACCGTGGCGTCGACGGCCACCAGCAGCACGGCGAGGACGAGGACGGCCAGCGCGATCCACCGCCCGGGTCGGCGCAGTTCGTCCGACGTCTCCGTGTGCTGGTCGATGCTGGTCATTGCTCCACGCTCCGGCGTGCTCCGCCGAGCAGCAACTCGACGATCATGTACTGGAAGTCCTGTCCGGCAACCCGGCCCACCTGGACAGCCCAGGCACCGGTGGAGACGAGTCCGTAGAGGGCCTCGGTCAGCCAGGCCGGAGTCAGGTCGATCCTGAACTCGCCGCGCTCCTGGCCGCGCCGGAAGAAGGCGGAGACCCTTGCGTCCGTCCGGTTCCAGCCCTCGTTCACCTCCTCGCCCTCGAAGAGCTGGTTCTCCGTGACGAGGAAGGACAGCAGTCCGGCGCTCGGTTCAAAGGCCGCGATCAGCCGCCGCAGCGCCTCCTCCGAGGTTCCCTTGTCGAGCTCAGCGGCGTCCAGGGCCGCTTCGAACTCCTGGATCCCCAAGTTCTCCAATGCTCTGACCAGGGCGTCCCGTCCGGCGAAGTGCCGATGCAGGGTGGCGCGCCCGATGCCCGCCGCCCGGGCGACCTCGTCCATGGTGGCGGTCGATTTACGGGTCAGCAGAGCGGCGGCGCTGCGCAACACCTGCTCACGGTCAAGAGTCATGAGACAACACTAACTCATATGAGACAAGAATGTCTCATTGAATAATGTGTCGCCCCTCGCTGCCAGGTGGCGGGACCATGGCGCCATGAAGCCGCTGCTGCTGATCGACATCGACGGTCCGCTCAATCCGTACGCGGCACTGTCACGCCGTCACACCCCCGACGGATACACGAGACACCGGATGCGGCCGACGGGGTGGACCGAGGGACCCGCGCTGCCCGTCCTGCTCAACCCGGCGCACGGGGCGGAGCTGCTGGCGCTCGCCGACCGGTACACCCTGGTCTGGGCGACAACCTGGGAGGACGAGGCCAACGAGTGGATCGGCCCGCATCTCGGACTGCCGCCGCTGCCGTACATCGACTGGCCGGCGATGCACGGCAGCGCGCCGGACGGGACGCTCTGGAAGACGCAGTACGTCGTGGAGTACGCGGCCGGGCGGCCGTTCGCGTGGGTCGACGACGAGATAACCGAGCGGGACCGGGCGTGGATCGCCCGACAGGGGCCGGGCCGGTCGCTGCTACTCCGGATCGATCCGCGGATCGGGCTCGAGCGCGCCGACTTCGACGCACTCGCCGAGTGGGCGGCGGGCCGGGACGAGAACTGAGCCCCGGTCCGCCGCCCTGCTCAGTCGTTGAGCACGGTCAGATCCAGCTCCGGAAGCCGGGCCGGGTCGTTGATCACGTACAGCTCGGTGACTCTGCCTCGTTCGATCGTGAACCGCATGACCGAGAACCGCTGTCCCTCGCGGGTCGAGATGACCGCGAGGGCCCCGTCGACGAGCGCCATCTGCGAGGACCGGGCGAACGGCGCGAACATCATCGCCTGGCGGGCCACCGACGCGGCTCCGCGCACCAGCGACGGGGCACCCGCGCCGCCGTCGGACCGTGCCACCACGTCCGGGTCGAGCACGGCGACGAGTGCGTCGAAGTCGCCGCCCCGGGCGGCGGCAAGGAACGCCTCGACGACCTCGCGCCTGCGGACGAGATCGGGATCGGGCGCCGGGTCCACGCCCTGGACCCGGCGCCGCGCCCTGCTGGCGAGCTGGCGGGCCGCGGCCGGGGTGCGGTCCACCATGCGCCCGATCTCGTCGAACGGCACCGCGAACATGTCATGCAGCACGAACGCCAGCCGCTCCGCGGGGTCCAGCGTCTCCAGCACCACGAGCAGTGCGAGCCCGACCGAGTCGGCGATCAACGCCTGCTGCTCGGGGTCACTGCCGGGCTGCGGGCCGAGGACCGGATCGGGGGTGTGTCCGTCGGGTGTCCGTGCCTCCAGCGGCTCCTCGCGCCGGGACCGGCGGGAGCGCAGCATGTCCAGGCAGACCCGGCCGACGACCGTGGTCAGCCAGCCGCCCAGGTTGTCGATCTGCCGGCCGTCGGAGCGGCTGAGCCGGATCCACGCTTCCTGGACGGCGTCCTCCGCCTCGCTCAGAGAGCCGAGCATCCGGTAGGCCACGGCCTTCAGATGGGTCCGGCTCTCCTCGAAGCGTGCTGCCAGAAACTCGTTCTCGTCCACAGACCCATTCCTCCGTCGCGTGCCGTCACAGCATTGACGTACGGAACGGCGCCGATGTGACAGAACGGCCGATGATCAAGGAATCGGCAGGTGCGCCGCCGATCAGCTCCAGGGCAGCGCGGCGCGGTGGCGCCAGTACGCCTCGGGCTCCTCGACCAACGCGTCGAGCTGGGACCGCCGCTCCTCGTCGAGGCCGAGAAGCGGGGCGTGCAGGTTGCCGGCGAGCTGGGTGACCGTCGCCGCGCCGGAGAGCACGACGCCGGCCCACGGCTGGTGCAGTACCAGCGCGAGCGCGACCGCGTCGCTCCCGAGGCCCGCCTCGGCCGCGATCTCCTGGACGATCGCCGGGGCGTCCGTTCCGGCGAGGCGTCCGTTGGCCATGGCTTCCTTGACGATCACGGTCAGCCCGGCCTCGTGCGCCTCCGCGAGCGCAGAACCGGCCGAGGTCTCCAGGGCGTTGAAGGTGGCCTGGACGGTACGGAAGAGGGGTTCGCCGTCGATCCTGACGGTGAGCGCGGCACGGATGGCGTCCGCCTGGGCGGGGCCGCTGGTGGAGAGTCCGACGCTGACCCCGTCCGCCGCGAGTTCGGCGAGCCGCGCGTGGAGTTCCTTGTCGGTGAGGGCCGGGCTGTCGGCGGTCACGGAGTGGATCTGGTAGAGGTCGAGCCGGTCACCGAGCAGCGCCTCGGTCTCGGCGCGCTGCCGCTCGAACGTGGCGAGGCTGTGGTCCTTGACTTCGTGCGCCTCGGCGTCGACGCTCCAGTCCGCGGTGTAGGTGTAGCCCCACTTGCTGCCGATGACGACATCACGTACCTCGGGACGGGCGGCCAGCCAGGCGCCGAGGAACTCCTCGGAGCGGCCGTAGGAGCGGGCGGCGTCGAAGTAGCGGACGCCCTGGGCGTAGGCGGCGTCGAGCAGTTCATGGGTGCGCTCGCGCAGGACGTCGACGCTCCGGTCCTCGGGCAGGTCCCGGTCGCGGTGGAGATTGATGTAGCCGGGCCGGCCGACCGCGGCCAGGCCGAGCCCGATATGGGCGGTCGGTGTCGTGGCCGAGGCCAGGCGTCCGAAGGGCATCGCGGGCTCCTCGTCGATGGAGTGCTCCCCCGCCAACGTAACGCAGTCGGATTCCCGTGCGTCCAGCCGCGCGATTCGGCCGATCGGGCCCTCGCCGGCCGGGATCGGGCCGGGCCGGCCAGGTCCTCACCCCTCGGGCCTGCGCAGACCTGGTCGAGGCCGGCCGGCAGGTCGGCTTCCATGCTGTCCGGAAGTTTCAGCCGGATGAGCACCGGCGGGAGCAGACCGATGGTCATCGGCCCGGCGAGTGCGGGCGTCGGCGTCCTCACCGTCACAGCGGTGACGTGGTCGTCGGCCTCACCCCGGACGCCCTCGTCGCGGTTCGGTCGTCCGTCCGTACGTACGTACCGTCCGTCCGTACGGACGGACGGACGGACGGGCGGGCCGGCGAGGCGGGGAGCGCACGACCGCTCCCCGCCTTGTCGCCTGGGTCCGGGCTGCTGTCAGCTCTTCGCGGTCGCCCATGCGTGCTGGACGGCGAGGTCGGCCTTGACCTCGGTGAGCTGGGCGGCGACGGCCGACGGGGCCGTGCCGCCGCGTCCGTTGCGGGAGGCCAGCGCGCCCGGCACGTTGAGGACCGTGCGGACCTCGGGGGTGAGGTGCCGGGAGATCTTCGCGAACTGGGCGTCGGTGAGTTCGTCGAGCTCGATGCCCTGCTGCTCGCACTCCTTGACGCATTCGCCGGCGACCTCGTGCGCGACACGGAACGGGACGCCCTGCTTGACCAGCCATTCGGCGATGTCGGTGGCGAGCGAGAAGCCGGCCGGGGCGAGCTCCTCCATCCGCTCCCGGTTGACGGTGAGCGTGGCCATCATGCCGGTGAAGGCCGGCAGCAGGACTTCGAGCTGGTCGCAGGAGTCGAAGACGGGCTCCTTGTCCTCCTGGAGGTCGCGGTTGTACGCGAGCGGGAGAGCCTTCAGCGTGGCCATCAGGCCGGTCAGGTTGCCGATCAGACGCCCGGACTTGCCGCGGGCCAGCTCGGCGATGTCAGGGTTCTTCTTCTGCGGCATGATCGACGAGCCGGTGGAGAAGGCGTCGTGGAGGGTGACGAAGGAGAACTCCTTCGTGTTCCAGATGATGACCTCCTCGGCGATCCGGGAGAGGTTGACGCCGATCATCGCGGTGATGAACGCGAACTCGGCGACGAAGTCGCGGGAGGCCGTGCCGTCGATGGAGTTGGCGACGGAACCGTGCTCGAAGCCGAGGTCCGCGGCGACCGCCTCCGGGTCGAGACCGAGCGACGAACCGGCGAGCGCGCCGGAGCCGTACGGGGAGACGGCCGTACGCTCGTCCCACTGCCGCAGCCGCTCGGCGTCCCGGGACAGCGACTGCACATGGGCCAGGACGTGGTGGGCGAAGAGGACGGGCTGGGCGTGCTGCAGATGCGTACGGCCCGGCATGGCGACGTCCGCGTGCGCCTCGGCGAGACCGACCAGGGCGTCCTGGAACTCGGCGATCAGGCCGCCGATGATCCGGGCGTGGTCGCGCAGATACATCCGGAAGAGCGTGGCGACCTGGTCGTTGCGGGACCGGCCGGCGCGCAGCTTGCCGCCGAGGTCCGGGCCGACGCGCTCAATGAGACCGCGCTCCAGGGCGGAGTGGACGTCCTCGTCGGCGATGGTGCCGGTGAAGGAGCCGTCGGCGACATCGGCTTCGAGCTGGTCGAGACCGGCGATCATGCGGGTCAGTTCGTCCGCGGTGAGCAGGCCCGCCTTGTGGAGGACACGCGCGTGGGCGCGGGAGCCGGCGATGTCGTACGGCGCGAGCCGCCAGTCGAAGTGGACGGAGGCGGACAGCTTGGCCAGCGCCTCGGCCGGGCCGTCGGCGAAACGGCCGCCCCAGAGGCGTACGTCGCTCTTGCCGGTGCCGTTGCTCACTGCGTGCTCCTCGGAAATGCCAGGGGATGGATGTGCGACCGCCTCCCCGCCGTGGAGGAAACGGGGAGGCGGTGACGTAAACGGGTCGGCGTCAGGCCAGGTCGACGTCAGGCTACGCCTGCAGATCGCACTGCGCGGCGATCTTCGATACGGTGCAATCTCTATAGGTATAACTATGCAGTCCTCCGTATGCTTTGTCAAAGCTGCTGGTGAACGGCTCACCCGAACGTTCGATCCCGGACCGTAAATGCCGGGCCCTGACACCCTGCGGCCTTCTACGATCGGCCTCCGCATACCTGGTGGAGGCACGTGATGGGCAGCGACTACGAGGCCGCTGAACGGCTGGCCCGGGGTATACCGCTCCGGGAAGCGCTGGACACCTCGTCGGCCGAGGCCTGGACGGCCCTCGATCTCGGGGTACGGGTCCTGGCGTGGACGACGCCGGGGCTGCTCCCGTCGCACGACTGGGCCGACAGCCGGAGACTGCGCTGGAGCCGGGATGCTCAGCTGCCTTCGGTGAAATGGTCCAGGACACCCCCGGACGAGCCGTTGCTCGCTGTTGCGTTGTGTCATCCGGACGGCCGGATCCGGGAGGCGGCACTCGAGTGGGCCGCCCGCTCCCCGGCTCTGCGGCCGCTCCTGGCCGTGCGCTGCGCGGACTGGGCCGGCCCGGTGCGCGACCGGGCTCGGGCACTCTTCTCGGAGATTCCCGGCCGGCAACTGCCGCCGCTGACCGCGCTGGTGCTGCGGCTGTCCAGGCGCGATCAGGGCAAGTTCGCCCGCGAACGGCTGGACCGTGTATTGCGCGAAGGGCCCGCCGAGGACGTCGCGGCGCTGCTCACGAGCGAGGACCGGGCCACACGCCGGTTCGCGTACCGCATCGCGGTCGATCGCGGTCTCCTCGCCCCGGCAGCACTGGCCCGCACCGCAGCCGCCGCCTCGGACGACGTGCGTATCCAGACACTGTGTGCGGAGGCCGCGATCGCGGGCATGCGGGACGGGGCGCACGACGAGGTGCTGGGCCCTTTGCTGTCGGCGCGGTCGCCCCAGGTGCGGTCCGCCGGTGTCACCGCGCTGCGGCGGGCCGGGCGGCAGGGCGAGGCGGCGGTGTTCCTCGCCGACCGCTCCGGGGTCGTACGGGCCTGTGCCCGCTATGTACTGCGGCAGGGCGGCATCGATCCGCTCCCCCTCTACCGGTCGATGTGCGCCGCCCCGGCCGCCCGCCCCGCTGCCCCCGCCGGGCTCGGCGAGTGCGGCACCAGGGAGGACGCCCCGGCGCTGTGGTCACTGGTGACACACCCTGTGCCCGCAGTCCGCGTCCACGCCGTCACCGGCCTGCGCGCGCTCGACGTGGTGGGGTACGAGCAGCTGCGGCCCCTCCTCGACGACCCGTCACCCGCCGTCGTCCGGGCGGTGACGCAGGCTCTGCTGCCGGACGCCGACCGGATACCGCACGAGTGGCTGCTCGTCAGGACCGGGGCGGACCGACCGCGTGCGCTGCGTGTGGCGGCCGAGCGGCTGTTGCGGGCCCACCTCCGCGCGACGGTCCGCCAGTGGCGTCCCACCGGCTGAAATGCCCCTGCCGGGCGCCACATTGGCGCCGATAATCGCCTCATGGGAAAGACTTACGAACGTATCGACGGACGGCTCAGGACCTTCATCGAAGAGCAGCACATCTTCTTCACGGCGACCGCGCCCCTCGACGGGAACGGCACGGTCAACCTCTCCCCCAAAGGCGTCAGCGGATCCTTCGCGGTCGTCGACGAGCGGACCGTGGCCTATCTGGACTTCGCCGGGAGCAACGCGGAGACCGTGGCGCATCTCCGCGAGAACGGCCGCATCACCCTCATGTGGTGTGCCTTCCAGGGACCGCCGAACATCGTCCGGGTGCACGGCCACGGCGAGCCCGTCTTCCGCGACGACCCGCGATTCACCGGCCTGCTCGCCCACTTTCCCGGCGTCGACCCCACACCGCACGGGTTGCGCGCGATCATCGTGGTGACGGCCGAGCTGATCCGGGACACCTGTGGATACGCCGTGCCTTTCCTGTCCTACGACGAGGACCGGCCGCTCCACGCCCAGCGCTTCGCACGCGAGGACGACGCCTCGCTCAGCGAGTACTTCGAGAAGAAGGAGCACATCGCCACCAGCATCGACGGCCTCCCGGGGCTGCCGCTCCCGCTGCCGGGCATGCCCGCCGAAAAATGAGCCGCCGGGATTGGTCCGTACGGAGCAGGCCCGGGGGCGGACCGGCGACGTCGCGCCTACGGTCCGGGACATGCGCATATCACTGGTGACCGGTTCGGTTCTGCTCGCCCTCACGGGTTCGGTGGCGGCGCGGCCCGCCGCCACGCCGCCGCTGCCGGAGCGGATGGCCGACACGGGCGGCGGCACGCAGCTGATCACCGCCGAGGCCCCCGGCACGGGATCCACCACGGGGACGGTGAGCTGGTGGAACATGCGGTCCGGGCAATGGGTACGGATGGGGTCGGCGTCGGCCCGGTTCGGGGCGAAGGGACTGACGGAGGGAAGCAGCGGGTCCAGGCACGAACACCACGCCCACCGGTCTGTACGACCTGCCGTACGCCTTCGGGATCAAGGCGGCCCCGGCCGGGACCGCCTACCCGTACCGCCGGGTCAGCGACCGGTCGTGGTGGTGCCAGGACAACGAGGCGTCCCGGTACAACCGCTGGGTGGAGCCGCTGCCCGCTGACTGCCGGGCCGGCGAGGCCGAGCACCTGATCGCGTACGGGACGCAGTACGCCCGCGCACTGGTGGTCGGATTCAACTACGACCGGCCGGTACGCGGGCGGGGTGCGGGCATATTTCTGCATGTGAACGGGGACGGGGCGACCGCCGGCTGCGTCTCCGTACCGGCGGCCGCGATGGACCGGATCCTCGCCTGGGCGGACCCGGACCGCCGACCGCATATCGCGATCGGGACCCGTTCGGGCCCGACCGCGATCACCCGCCACTGATCCGGGCGCCCAGGATCCCTCTCCCGGGTCGGTCCGGACGCTCAGGATCCGTCCCGATCCGGAAGGAAGAGCCCGCGCGGGCTCAGAGCCTGTCGGGTGACCTCTGATCGGGCGGCCACGCCCTGGCACGCACGCTTCCCGCGTTGCCGAAATGTCCTAGTAGCTCCTTCCCCGAGCTCTCAGCTTCGTTCGAGTAGGGGAGACCCCATCCGAGGACATCCCGCCGCCTTGGAATCGCACGCACCAGACCGCGTCCGCTCTCCGATCGAAGGTCACCCGACAGGCTCTCAGCGGCCGTTCTGCGCCAGCCGCAGCAGATGGTCGGCGAGTGCCTGACCGCCCGCCGGGTCACGGCTGATCAGCATCAACGTGTCGTCGCCCGCGATCGTGCCGAGGATGTCCTGCAGCTCGGCCTGGTCGATGGCCGAGGCCAGGAACTGGGCCGCGCCCGGAGGCGTACGCAGCACCACGAGGTTGGCCGACGCCTCCGCCGAAATGAGCAGTTCGGCGGAGAGGCGCCGCATCCGCTCCTCCTTGGCCGACTCGCCGAGCGGCGCCTGCGGGGTGCGGAAACCGCCCTCGCTCGGCACCGCGTAGATCAGCTCGCCGCCGGTGTTACGGATCTTCACCGCGCCCAGCTCGTCCAGGTCGCGGGAGAGCGTCGCCTGGGTGACGCTCAACCCGTCGTCGGCGAGAAGCTTGGCCAGCTGGCTCTGCGAGCGCACCGGCAGCCGGTTCAGGATGTCCACGATCCGGCGGTGGCGTGCCGTGCGGGTCTGCGGCACGGACTGCCCGCCGTACTCGGATTCCTGCGCCTCGGTCATCGTCGTCGCCTCATTCTCCGGAGCGCTTCTCTCCTGATGGTTTGTCCCCGTGTGCCGCGTCGAGAGCGCCGGGCAGTGCCTCGAGGAACGCGTCCACCTCTGCGTCACCGATGATCAGCGGCGGCATCAGCCGCACGACATCGGGGGCGGGCGCGTTCACCAGAAGTCCGGCTCCCTGAGCCGCCTGCTGCACCTGGGGTGCGAGGGGCTCGGTGAGCACGATACCCAGGAGCAGTCCGGAGCCGCGGACGTGGGAGACCAACGGGTGCCCCAGCCCCTCGACACCTTCCCGGATCCGCTCGCCGAGCCGCTTCACCCGATCCAGGGCGCCATCGGCGGCGAGGGTGTCCAACACGGCCAGACCGGCAGCGCAGGCGATCGGGTTGCCGCCGAACGTCGTGCCATGCTGACCGGGCTTCAGCAGGTCGGCCGTGGCGCCGAAGGCGACGGTGGCGCCGATCGGCAGCCCGCCGCCCAGGCCCTTGGCGAGGGTGACGATGTCGGGCTCGATGCTCTGGTGCGCCTGGTGCTCGAACCAGTGGCCGCACCGGCCGATACCGGTCTGCACCTCATCGAGAACGAGCAGGGTGCCGGTGGCCCGGGTGATCTCCCGGGCGGCCTCCAGGTAACCCTTGGGCGGGACGACCACACCGTTCTCGCCCTGGATGGGTTCGATGATGACCAGCGCGGTCTCGGTGGTCACTGCGGCGCGGAGGGCTTCCGCGTCCCCGTACGGGACATGCGTGACGTCGCCGGGCAGCGGGAGGAACGGCTCGCGCTTCCCGGGCTGGCCGGTGAGGGCGAGGGCCCCCATGGTCCGTCCGTGGAAGCCGCCGTCGGTGGCGACCATATGGGTCCGCCCGGTCAGCCGGCCGATCTTGAAGGCGGCCTCGTTGGCCTCGGCGCCCGAGTTGGAGAAGTAGACCCGGCCGGTCCTTCCGAAAAGGTGCAGGAGCCGTTCGGCGAGGGCGACGGGGGGTTCGGCGATGAAGAGGTTGGAGACATGGCCGAGGGAGGCGATCTGGGCGGAGACGGCCCCGACGACGGAGGGGTGGGCGTGGCCCAGCGCGTTCACCGCGATACCGCCGACGAAGTCGAGGTACTCGGTGCCGTCGGCGTCCCACACGCGGGCGCCTTCGCCACGGACCAGGGAGAGCTGCGGGGTGCCGTAGTTGTCCATGAGCGAGCCCTGCCACCGCTGTGAAAGCTCGGCGTTGGTCATGCTTCCCCCTCTGTCCCTGGCTGTGCGACTGTTCCTGGCCGTGCGTCGGGCACGACCATCGTGCCGATTCCTTCGTCGGTGAAGATCTCCAGCAGGATCGAGTGCTGGACCCGGCCGTCGATGACACGGGCGGTCTCGACGCCGTTGCGCACGGCGTGCAGACAGCCCTGCATCTTCGGGACCATGCCGCTGGACAACTCCGGCAGCAGCTTCTCCAGCTCGCCGGCGGTGAGCCGGCTGATCACGTCGTCGCTGTTGGGCCAGTCCTCGTAGAGACCCTCGACGTCGGTGAGGACCATCAGCGTCTCGGCGTTCAGTGCGGCGGCGAGTGCGGCGGCCGCGGTGTCGGCGTTGACGTTGTAGACGTGGTTGTCGTCGGCGGAGCGGGCGATGGAGGAGACGACCGGGATCCGGCCGTCGTCCAGCAGCGCCTGGATGGCCCCGGTGTCGATGGCGGTGATCTCGCCGACCCGGCCGATGTCGACGAGCTCGCCCTCGATGGTGGGCCGGTGCTGGGTGGCGGTGATGGTGTGCGCGTCCTCACCGGTCATGCCGACGGCGAGCGGGCCGTGCTGGTTGAGCAGGCCGACGAGCTCGCGCTGGACCTGTCCGGCCAGCACCATCCGTACGACGTCCATCGCCTCGGGCGTGGTGACACGCAGCCCGGCCTTGAACTCGCTGACCAGGCCCTGCTTGTCGAGCTGGGCGCTGATCTGCGGGCCGCCGCCGTGCACGACGACGGGCTTGAGGCCGGCCTGCCGCAGGAAGACGACGTCCTGCGCGAAGGCCGCCTTCAGCTCCTCGTCGATCATGGCGTTGCCGCCGAACTTGATGACGACGGTCTTGCCGTTGTGCCGGGTCAGCCAGGGCAGCGCCTCGATGAGGATCTGCGCCTTCGGCAGTGCGGTGTGCTTCCTCGCGGCGCTCATGAGCTGTACGCGCTGTTCTCGTGGACGTAGTCCGCGGTGAGGTCGTTGGCCCAGATGACGGCGGACTCGGTGCCTGCGGCGAGGTCGGCGGTGATCTTCACCTCGCGGTAGCGCATGTCGACGAGGTCGCGGTCCTCGCCGACCCCGCCGTTCTTGCAGACCCAGACGCCGTTGATGGCGACATTGAGCTGGTCGGGCTCGAAGGCGGCCTTCGTCGTGCCGATCGCCGAGAGGACCCGGCCCCAGTTGGGGTCCTCGCCATGGATGGCGCACTTGAGGAGGTTGTTGCGCGCGATGGAACGGCCCACCTCGACGGCGTCGTCCTCGGTCGCCGCATTGATGACCTCGATCCGGATGTCCTTGGAGGCACCCTCGGCGTCGCCGATCAGCTGCCGGGCCAGGTCGGCGCAGACGACCCGTACGGCCTCCGCGAACTCGCCCTGCTCCGGAGTGATCCCGCTGGCCCCGGAGGCCAGCAGCAGCACGGTGTCGTTCGTCGACATGCAACCGTCGGAGTCGACCCGGTCGAACGTGGTGCGGGTCGCGGCGCGCAGCGCGGAGTCGAGTCCGGCGGCGTCGACGTCGGCGTCGGTGGTGAGGACGACCAGCATCGTGGCGAGCCCCGGTGCGAGCATGCCCGCGCCCTTGGCCATGCCGCCGACGGTCCAGCCCTCGCCGCCCGCGACTGCGGTCTTGTGGACCGTGTCCGTGGTCTTGATCGCGATGGCGGCCTTCTCGCCGCCGTGCTCGCTGAGCGCGGCGGCGGCGGTCTCGATGCCGGGCAGCAGCTTGTCCATCGGGAGCAGCGTGCCGATCAGACCGGTCGAGGCGACGGCGATCTCACCGGCGCTGTGACCGATGAGGACCTCGGCGGCCTTCTCGGCGGTGGCATGCGTGTCCTGGAAGCCCTGCGGGCCCGTGCAGGCGTTGGCGCCACCCGAGTTGAGGACGACGGCGGTGACCTCGCCGCCCTTGAGGACCTGCTCCGACCAGAGGACGGGGGCGGCCTTGACGCGGTTGGAGGTGAAGACTCCCGCGGCGGCGCGACGCGGGCCGTTGTTGACCACGAGGGCCAGGTCCGGGTTACCGCTCTCCTTGATTCCCGCGGCGATACCCGCCGCCGAGAACCCCTGTGCTGCCGTGACGCTCACGGTGCCACTCCGATCGTGGAAAGACCTGTGTCCTCGGGAAGTCCGAGGGCGATGTTCATGCTCTGCAGGGCGCCGCCCGCGGTGCCCTTGGCAAGGTTGTCGATGGCGCTGATGACGACGATCCGGCCGGCTGCCTCGTCGTACGCGACCTGGATCTGCACGGCGTTGGAGCCGTACACGGACGCGGTGGCGGGCCACTGTCCCTCGGGAAGGAGGTCGACGAACGGCTCGTCCGCGAAGGCCTTGTCATAGGCGGTACGCACGGACTCGGCGGTCACGCCCGGCTTCGCCTTCGCGCTGCATGTGGCGAGGATGCCGCGGGGCATGGGCGCGAGGGTCGGCGTGAAGGAAACCGTGACCGGCTCACCGGCGGCGGCGCTGAGGTTCTGGATCATCTCGGGCGTGTGCCGGTGGACACCGCCGACGCCGTACGGAGACATGTTGCCCATCACCTCGGAGCCGAGCAGGTGCGGCTTGGCCGCCTTGCCCGCCCCGGAGGTACCCGACGCGGCGACGACGACGGCCTCGGGCTCGGCGAGCTGGGCCGCGTACGCCGGGAACAGCGCGAGGGAGACGGCCGTCGGGTAGCAGCCGGGCACCGCGATCCGCTTGGAACCCGCCAGCGCGGCACGGGCACCGGGAAGCTCGGGCAGACCGTAGGGCCAGGTCCCGGCGTGCGGCGACCCGTAGAACTTCTCCCAGTCAGCGGCGTCCTTCAGCCGGAAGTCGGCGCCCATGTCGACGACGAGCACCTCGTCACCGAGCTGCTCGGCGACGGCGGCGGACTGCCCGTGCGGCAGGGCGAGAAAGACGACGTCGTGCCCGGCGAGGACCTCGGGCGTGGTCGGCTGGAGCACCCGGTCGGCGAGCGGTCGCAGATGCGGTTGCAGCGTGCCGAGCTTCTGGCCGGCGTTGGTATTGCCGGTGAGAGCACCGATCTCCACCTCGGGGTGAACGAGCAGCAGACGGAGCAGCTCCCCGCCGGCATACCCGCTCGCCCCTGCCACTGCTGCACGTACCGCCATCGGAATCCTCCTCATCGATGGCATGACTATACGCATCGCCGAACTTTTATGCAAAGCCTTCGCGGGTCGGCGCGCGGCGATGTGTGGCTGCCTCCAGCCGTGGCCCGCCTCGGACGCACAGGAAGCCGCGGCGCCGTGCGACGCTCCGCTCGGCGCCTTCGCTCAGGTTGTGCCACATATCCCCATAGTCCGCCACCCGCACCGCCCGGGGCGCCCCCGCGGGCACGCCTGCGCGGAGAAAGGTGCGCAGTCACGGCATACGCCCTCGGTCCCCGGCCTTTTGGTCAGTCATGCGGCCGAGCTCGAAGCCTCCCGGTCGGGCAGCAGGTACGCCGGCCGACGTGGCTCGCCATCCACCCCGGTCCCGCCATTGCGACCCTTGCGCGTCGCCCGCTCATCGACGCCGACCGCCCCCGGGGCCGGAAGTAGCGGGTCGGGCAATGTCGCGGCCACCCGCGGCGCCGTGCCGCGGACAAAAGAAACTGATTCACCCGATGGCTCGTCCTGGAGGGTGAGGTCACGTGGATGGGAAGCCATGATGGGACAGGCGCGGACGAACAGCGGTTTGACGGTGAAGGCAGCAGCGCCTCGGTGGGCGCGGCGCCGGGCGGGGCGCTGCGCTCCGGGCGAGGACGCGAGGGTCCGGTCGGCCTGGACGCGGGGGCGGGCGATGGCCGCGCTCGCGGCGCTGACGGCCGGGCTGCTGGCGTTCCACCGAGCCGTCCCCAACTCCGTGGGCCACCTGGGCAGTCTGCTGGAAGCGTTCCTGCCCTGGCTCGGCCTGGTGGTCGTGGTCCTGCTCGGCGGGGCGCTGCTGCGCCGTTCGGCCGCCGCGATGGTGGCCCTGCTGATGCCCGCGGCGGCCTGGATGCACCTCTTCGGCGGGCTGCTCCTGCCCGGGGCGAAGCCCGGCGGACACGACCTGGTCGTGGTGCAGCACAACGTCAGCGACGAGAACACCGACCCGGGAGGCACGGCCCGCGCCCTGGCCGACGCCGAGCCCGATGTCATCGCGCTGGAGGAGCTGGTGCCCCCGGCGCTGCCGGTCTACGAGAAGGCCCTCGCCCCGGACTACCCGTACCACGCGGTCCGGGGCACCGTCGGACTCTGGTCGAGATATCCACTGACCGACACCCGGCTGTTGGACATCAAACCCCCGGGGATAGCGGAGGCCTGGAGTCGCGGGCTGCGGACCGTGGTCCACACGCCGCACGGGGAGATCGCGGCGTACGTCGCGCACCTGCCCTCGGTCCGCGTCCGGGCGAGCGGCCTCGCGTCCTCCTGGCGCGACGAGAGCGCCGGCCTGCTGGGCAAGGCCGTCGCTGCCGAGAAGCTGAGAACGGTGATCCTGCTGGGGGACCTCAACGGCACGGTGGACGACCGTGGGCTGGCCCCGCTCACTTCACGAATGAACGTTGCGGAACGCGGCTTCGCCTTCAGCTTCCCCGCCGCCTTCCCGCTGACCCGGATCGACCAGATCATGGCCCGCTCGGCGACCGTCGCCCACATCCGCACCTTGCCCGCCACCGGCAGCGACCACCTGCCGGTCGCCGCCCGGATCACACTGGGCTGAGGAAGGGTCCCGGTGACAGCGAACCTGCGTGGGTGACAGCCGGCGTGCTTCGGAACAGGTGGTGCGACCGAGCGCGGCAGTCGGCCGGTGTGGCGGACCGAAGCGCGCACGGCTGCTCTGCGGGCCGGCCACGTCACTCGGACGTACCGACTGAAACGCTGAAGAGCCGGCGCGGCCGGAGCTTCAGCCGGCGGTCGGGGCAGCATGGTGTCGGGGCAGCATCGTGGGGCGGACGCAGGATGCAGCTGCCGCCCTCGCTCCGTAAGCTCGATATCGGGAATGCTCGGCGACGGGCAGGAAGGTCCTTTCCCCATACACCGACCACACCATCAGTGACCTGATCCCGATGGACAGCACCGGCCGGACTTCCCGCCCGCCGGCTACGCGCAGCAAATCCGCTCAGCGATCGCGGCGGCCACCGACAACGGCAGCCGACCTTGCCGCCCGGTCTCACATCGGGTGCCGGACCAGCTGCTCGGCGACGCCTCGCTACCGATGCCTCTGACGTGGAGCCCTTCATGACCACACCGCGGGACCTCTCGATCGCAGTCATGGACAGGGCGACAGGTCACCCTGTGGAGCAGGGCGACCTGTCACTCGCGCTCGCGGGAGCCGAGATGATCGACCTCATCGGTGCCGAGGCCGTCAGACTGGACGGCGATCGGATCGTGCCGGGCCTCCGGCCCCCCATAGCCGATCGCCTGCTGGACGAGGCTGCGGCGTCGCTGATCCGAGAGGCGCCGTACGAATCGGTCGACGACTGGCTGTGGCGCAGAGGTCGCGGCCTGTCCACGGCCTATCTGGCCGCGCTCGAAGCGGAGGGGCAGCTCACTCGGCAGCCCCGTCGCGGGATGCCCTTCCGGAGCGGTCGGACGGTGCTGGTCGATTCGCCCGCCCGCCGCGCGGCGGCGAACCGCTGGACATCGGACGAACCCGTCCTCGCCGCCCTTGCGGCAGCCATCGGGATCCGGGACGAGTGGACCGGGGACTTCCCGACCACGGCCGACGACGCGGTGGTGACAGTGCTGGCCGCCGTCAATGACGCGTTGATGGAGCTGGAGGCCGTACGGCAACGGCGAGCCATCGAGGATGCGGCTTTCGACAACATCTGGCGAGGCGAATGACGACGGCGCCACACACGACGCGGTGGCCGCCGCCACCTGATGGCTCCGGGACATGACACACCTGGGCGCCCTCGGCAACCGGCACTCCCGAGGCGGCGGGAAGGTGGCCGCCCCGCGCACAGTCCGGTACTCCCGCCGTCCACCCGGCCGACCTGTGGCGATATGCCAGTTGGCGATATGTCAGTCCCCTGCGCGCGGTGCGCCCCGGAAGGTGCGCCGGTAGGCGAGGGGGGAGACGCCGATCGCTGCGTGCAGGTGCTGGCGCAGCGAGGTACCCGTGGCGAAGCCGACCTGTCCGGCGATCTCGTCCACCGACAGGTCACTCGATTCGAGCAACTGGCGCGCCCGCCCGACTCGCTGCTGGATGAGCCACCTGCCCGGGCTCATGCCCACCTCTTCGTCGAAACGGCGGGCGAAGGTGCGCAGGCTCATCCGGGCGCGGTCGGCCAGCTCCGCCAGGCTCAGGGGCTCGTGGAGGTGTTCCAGGGCCCACTGACGGGTGGCGGCCGTTCCGTTGGCGGACGGCTCGGGGACCGGCTGCTCGATGTACTGCGCCTGTCCCCCGTCCCTCCAGGGCGGGACGACACACATACGTGCCACCCGGTTGGCGACCTGACTGCCGTGGTCCTTGCGCACGAGATGCAGGCAGACATCGACCCCGGAGGCGGCGCCCGCGGAGGTCAGCACGTCCCCGTCGTCGATGAACAGGACGTCCGGGTCCAGCTCCACCTGGGGGAACCAGTCACGGAAGACCTCCGCGAGTGCCCAGTGCGTGGTGGCCGGCCGGTGGTCGAGCATCCCGGTGGCCGCGAGCACGAAGGCGCCTGTGCAGATCGACACGATGCGCGTGCCCGGTGCCATGGACCCGAGGGCCGCAACAACGGCCGCGGGCGCCTCCCGCGTGATGCGGGAGGTGTCGAAGGGCGGGATGACGACGGTGTCGGCCGTGCCCAGAATCTCCGGGCCGTGCTCGACACCGACCGAGAAGTCGGAGTTGGTACGCACCGAACGGCCGTCGACGGTGCAGGTGAGGACCTCGTACCGGCCCTCCGCGGCCCCGAAGACCCGGCTCGGAATGCCCAGTTCGAACGGGTACACCCCGTCCAGGGCCAGCACGACGACACGGTGCACGTTTCCCATTGGCAGAATCCTGTCGAAAGATGGCAATCATGCCATGGTACGGACCGGCGAAACCGGTCACGCTTGACCCATGACGAACGACACGAACCAGGCCACCATGCGCGCGATCAGCCAGGATGTTCACGGAACCCCCGACGTACTCAGGGAAGTACGGCTTCCCAGGCCCGTCCCCGGCCCGAGTCAGATCCTGGTCGCCGTCCGTGCCGCCGGCGTCAACCCCACCGACTGGAAGCACCGGGCGAACGGCCTGTTCCTGGACCGGCTTCCGCTCGTGCTCGGCTGGGACGTCTCGGGGGTCGTCGAGGCCGTCGGTTACGGGGTCACCCTCTTCAAGCCGGGCGACGAGGTCTTCGGCATGCTGCCCTACCCGTACGGGGTCGGCTCCCACGCCGAGTACGTGACCGGTCCCGCCCGCGCGTTCGCCCACAAGCCGGCCGGCATCGATCACGTCCAGGCCGGAGCACTCCCCCTCGCCGCCCTCACCGCCTACCAGGCACTCGTCGACACCGCCGAAGTCCGGCCCGGCCAGCGGGTCCTCATCCACGCCGCCGCCGGCGGCGTGGGCCACCTCGCCGTCCAGATCGCCAAGTCCCGTGGCGCGTACGTGATCGGCACCGCGAGCGCGCCCAAGCACGACTTCGTACGCGGGCTCGGTGCGGACGAAGTCATCGACTACCGCACCGTCGACTTCGCCGATGCCGTCCAGGACATCGACATGGTCCTCGACCCCCTCTCCGGCGAGACCCGCGCCCGCTCCCTCGACGTCCTCCGCCGCGGCGGCATCCTCGTCTCCCTCCTGGGCGGTGGCTCACCCCAGGAGGCGGCGAAGGCCGCAGAGTTGGGCATCCGCGTCGAAACCCTCCTGGTCGAGTCCGACCACGCGGGCATGAGCGCCATCGCCGAACTCGTCGAGGCCGGCTCTCTCCGCGCCCACATCGAGGCCACCTTTCCCCTCGCGGACGCGGCCAAGGCCCACGCGCTGGGTGAGACCGGCCGCACCACCGGCAAGATCGTCCTGATCGTGGAGTGACGACCTGGTGCAGGGTGAGGACGGATCGCGTCGGCCCGTACCGCAACGAGCGCCGCTCGGCCGCCGCACGCCGCCCCTGACGTGTACCTGAGCGCTGCAGCCGGCCCAAGGGGGCCGACTGCGGCGCTCGGTCACGAATGGTGTGACCCAGCGCTTCGGCGGACGGATGAGATTCCCGCGTGCACCCGACCGGCTCGGTTCGGGCTCCTGCACACTGCCGGGTACTAGGCCGGGCCATCGAGGGCGAAGCGGGCCGGGCCGGTGGCGGCCAGGTCTTCGTGGGGTGGTGTACCGGAAACGCATCGATCCAGGCCATGGACAACCGCTCGCTGCCTCCTTGGCCCGCAGCGCCCGGCCGGCGGCACCGCAATGGGGTTTACCGGCCTCCGGACCGGCAGGGCTTACCCTCCTGCTGGGCTCCCCGCACCGGTTACCGGCACCGGCCTCGTCCGTCCCACCTCACAGATGCGAGCACGAGTACATGTCCATACCTTCCGCACGTTCCGCAATAGCGACGTGGGTGACCCGTCTCTATTTCTCCCGGCTTCGGAGGAAGGGCCGCGGCCTCGACCTCTCCATTCTCTCGAAGCTGCCCGACGCCGCGCTGCTGCCGCTGCGCCGTGACGGCCTCGACCCCGTCCCGGAGATCGGCGCGCTGCGCGACCGGGAGCCGGTCAGCCGGCTGCCCATACCCGGCATGACGGTCTGGCTGGTCTCCGGCTACGACGAGGCGAAGCAAGTCCTCGGCGACGCCCGCGCCTTCAGCAACGACTTCGCCAACCTGGTCAACCACACGAGTGTCACCGAGAACCATCAGCCAGGCGGCCTGGGCTTCTGCGACCCACCCGACCACACACGCCTGCGTCGGCTGCTCACCCCCGAGTTCACGATGCGCCGCCTCGGCCGCCTGACGCCCCGTATCCACGCGATCACCGAGGAACGCCTGGCCGACCTGGCAAAGGCCGCAGACACCGACGGGCGGGTCGACTTCGTCGAGCACTTCGCGTTGCCGGTCCCTGCCCTGGTCATCTGCGAGCTCCTCGGCGTCCCCTACGAGGAACGGGACGCCTTCCAGCAGTTCTCGGTCGCCCGCTTCGATGTTCTCGGCGGCGTCGGCGCATCCTTCGGCGCGATCTCCCAGTCCAGGGAGTACCTGCACGGCCTGGTCGAACAGCAGCGCCGCAACCCCGGAGACGGTCTGCTCGGCATGCTCATCCGCGAACACGGCGACAACGTCACCGACGAGGAACTCACCGGCCTCGCCGACGGCGTCCTCACCGGCGGTCTGGAAACGACCGCGAGCATGCTCGCCCTCGGCACTCTGGTCATGCTCCAGGACCGCACACACTTCGCGGCGATGCGCAACGCCGACGACCCGGCCTCGGTCGCCGCCCCCTTCGTCGACGAGCTCCTGCGCCACCTCACGGTCGTCCAGACGGCCTTCCCGCGCTTCGCCCGCGAGGACATGGAGGTCGGCGGCGTACGCATATCCGGCGGTGACATCGTCATCGTCTCCCTCAGCGCCGCCGACCGTGACCCGCGCCTGGGCCCCGCGATGGACACGTTCGACCCGACCCGCCCACCCGCCTCGTCCCACCTGGCGTTCGGACACGGCATCCACCGCTGCATCGGCGCCGAACTCGGCAAGATGGAACTCCGCGCGGCCTTCCCCAAGTTGGTAGCCCGTTTTCCGGACATGCGCCTTGCGGTGCGGCCGGAGGAACTGGAGTTCCGCAAGTTGTCGGTCGTGTACGGGGTGGACTCGCTGCCGGTGCATCTGAACTGAGCAGCGCCCGACCTCGCGAGCAGGTCTCCGGGGAAGCCTTCGCTCACGCGCTGCGGGCGCGGGCGGCGAGCAGGACAGCGATGATGCCCGGCACGAGCAGCTGCCCGAAGGCGGCGCCGTAGCCGGCCGGGTCGTCCGAACCGGTGCCCAGGAAGGCGCTGAACAATGCGGAGGCGGGTGAGAACAATGCTTCCGCGGTGGTTTCGGACCGCACCACCGCCTGATCAGCCATGGTCGTCCACCCGCCGCGAACCGGCACACCCAGTGACGTGGGTCCCTCCGGCGGGCCCCTGAACGAGCACATTCGGATCATCGGTCAGGCGCGCAAACCCTATGGGGCACATCACTGCTTGCCACCCGTTTTTCGCAGTCGTCCCCGGGCCGCCGGGTGAGCGTGAAGCCATCAGTCCGAACGCCGGAAGACGCACACCGACCGGCGTCGTCGCACAGCCACCCATGGAGCGTCGGCCCTGCCGCCAAGGACGCGGCCCTCACAGAAACGACGCTGTCGGCGGTCCTCATCCCGGTTGGGTGAGGACCACCGACAGCGTCGTCGAGTCCGAACGTCGAGAGAAGCAGGTCAGGAGCGCGGCCGCTGGGGCTGACCGGCTCGCTCCGCGTTCTTCTCCTTGATGCGCGCCGCTTCCTTCCGGACCTCGGCCTGGGTGGCGCGCTCCTTCCGCAGCCACTCGGGGAGGTCCTTCTTCAGCGCGTCGATCTGCTCCGTGGTGAGGGGGTCCGTGACTCCGCCACGTGCGAGACCCGCGATGGAGACGCCCAGCTTCGCAGCGACCACCGGGCGGGGGTGCGGTCCGTTGCGCCGCAGTTCCTGCAGCCACTCGGGCGGATCGGCCTGCAGCGCATTGAGCTCGCTGCGCGAGACGACACCCTCCTGGAACTCGGCGGGGGTGGCCTCGAGGTACACACCCAGCTTCTTTGCCGCGGTTGCGGGCTTCATCGTCTGGGTGGTCTGGTGCGACGTCATGGTGTCAAGAGTAGCGAGCGTGTGCGATACCTCCGACCACGACCGGTAACCTGGCGGGGTGACAGGCTCCGATGCACCCCTCTCGTTCCGGCTCGCATACGTCCCAGGCGTGACGCCGACCAAGTGGGTGCGCATCTGGAACGAGCGGCTGCCCGATATCCCACTGACTCTCGTCGCGGTGGCCGCCGCCGAAGCATCCGACCTGTTGCGGCGCGGCGGCGCCGACGCAGGTTTCGTGCGGTTGCCGATCGACCGGACGGACCTCAGCGCGATTCCCCTGTACACCGAGACCACGGTGGTCGTGGTCCCGAAGGATCACGTCGTGGCGACGGTCGACGAGGTGTCCGTAGCGGATCTGGCCGACGACGTCGTGCTGCACCCCCTCGACGACACCCTGGGCTGGGAGCTTCCGCCCGGCCGGCCCGCGATCGAGCGTCCGGCCACGACGGCGGACGCCATCGAGCTGGTGGCGGCAGGGGTGGGCCTCCTCGTCGTCCCTCAGTCACTCGCACGCCTGCACCACCGCAAGGACCTCACGTACCGGCCGCTCACGGACGCCCCCGAGTCGCGCGTCGCGCTCTCGTGGCCGGAGGAAGAGACCACCGACCTGGTGGAGGACTTCATCGGGATCGTCCGCGGGCGGACCGTCAACAGCTCGCGGGGGCGCAACCCCACCCCGGCGCAGCCGAAGCAGCGGAAGCGCCCTGACACAGGCGGCGCGCAGCGAAAGTCCACAGCCGGGAAGCCGGCGCGCAAGAGCCCGCGGAGCGGCTCCGGCGGCCCCAAGACCGGCAGGCGGGGCAAGCCCGGTCGTCGGTCCTGAATCCGGTCGGCGCACTCCCGGGGAAGGGCTGCGTTGCCTGTCTCGTTCCGGAGCTCACTTCGCGCCCGTATCGCCTCTTCCGTCGCGGACGGCCGGTGTCTCCGTCGCGAAGGGAGGGACGTCCTGTTCGCACGTGGCGCCGACGGGGGGCAGGACACCACTGAGGAAGTAGCGGGCCGCATACCGGCCGACGCAGCCGCTCGGATTGTCCAGTGCCGTGTGACCGTACCCGTTGAGCGTGAGCAGACGGGCGTCGGCGAGTTCACGGGCCATCGCCTGGCCTGCCTGATACCGGGTGGCAGGGTCGTAGATCGCATTGACGACGAGTACGGGGTTCGCGGTGTGCCGGTTCCAGGGGCCGGTGTAGTTCCTGGCGGCGCGGGCCGGCCAGGTTGCGCACGGTTCGTTGGCCCAGGCCCACCAGTGTCCGACGTCTCCCGCTCGCGCGGTACTCAGCTGGTCGAGTCCGACGTAGTGTGCCGGGTCGCGAGGGTTGGGGCTTTCCGCGCACAGTACGGCGAGATCCTGCTCGAAACCGGGGTACTTCGAGCCAACGGGTGGCGCCGGCGGATCGTCCGGGATGCGGCCCTCCCAGAGGTCCTGCAGCATCTGGGCCGTCTCGGCCCAGCCGGGGTGGACCGTGTAGAGCCCGCCACGGACCTCGCTGACGGTCTTCGCGTACGTCCAGGAGCCCACGGGCCCTTTCGGGAGGCGCCGCAGCAGCTCGGTGAACTTGGCGCGGGTTGCTGCCGGGTCTCCTGCGGAGAAGGCGCAGCTGCTCGCGGGGGCGCGACCGCACAGCCGCAGGAACTCCCGCAGGACGTCGGCCGAGCCCAGATCGGACCCCAGCCGCAGGAAGGTGTTCAGTTCCGGCCCGCTCTTCGAGCCGTCGTCGACCCAGGCCCGAGGATCGACGTTCCCGTCGAGCACCAGGCGGCCGGCCCTGGACGGGAAGAGGTTCGCATAGGTCACCCCCAGCAACGTTCCGTACGAGACACCCCAGTACCTCAACTGCCGCTCACCGACCGCCTGACGCAACCGGTCGAGGTCGCGGGCGCTCTCGTCCGTCGAGACATGACGCAGCAGTTCCGGAACGCGCTTGGCACAGCGTCGGCCGAGCTCGGCGTAGGCCGCGGTAAAGGATCTGCGCTCTTTCGCGCCGACCGGAAAGTCGGGAACATTCGCCCACCATGTGCTGGCCTCTTCCGGGCCGGAAAAACATCGCACTGCGGTGCTCTGCCCGACGCCACGCGGGTCCCAACTGACGATGTCGAACCGCTCCCGTAGTTCCTTGGGGAACTTCTCATACTGCAACGGCAGCCCCACCGTTCCCGCGCCGCCCGGCCCCCCGGGGTTGAAGAACAGTGATCCGACCCGCCGACCGGGAGCGATGGCCCGGTGCCTGATCACCACCAGGTCGATGGTGCGCCACCCGGGACGGGCGTAGTCAAGTGGCGCATTCATCGTTGCGCACTCGAATCCCTGCCGGCCCTCACCCTCGCAGGGTTTCCATGTCAGTGTCGTCCCGCCGGAGGCGGACGGTCCCCCGTCGGGCAACTCGACCGCGACCGAACCTCCGATCGTGACCGCGGAGGCGAGCAGCAGGGCCCCCGCAGCGCACATGGCGCCACGTCTTTGCCGATGGATGGCGACACCTGGCATCGGTGGCCCCTTCCTGGGCAGGGTTGACTCATGGCGCGGAGCGGGCGGTCGGCGGGCTCAGTGCCATACGAACGGCACCGAACGTGTCGGGCAACACGCGCCCGTCCGAACGGGTGGCAGCGGCGTCCGTCCGGGCGCAGCACAAGAGCCGTCCGGTCCCGCGCCCCGGGGCCGCGGGCCAACTCGCCGCGGCGCGGTACATCGGCAGCGGTGTTCCGTCGACGGGTGCGCCGTTCGCCGGGTCTTGTCCCCTGTGACAGGAGTCGGCTCACCCTGGTCGACCGGGGCAAGGCTGGGAGGACCCGGGAGTCCCGGCACAGGGCAACGACCGGGCCGGAGCTTCCCCGGCGGGTCGGGCGCAGCGAGGGAATGCGGTCACCGTGCGTAACACATCAGTCCGGCACCCGCCCCGGAGCGGGACAGAGAGGCACTGCGCAAAGGTTTCTGACGCCTGGTCAGCCAGCCTCTCCGGCCGCTCGCACGACACCTTTTATCGCACTCGCGTTCGAGAGGTGGCCGGGCGATCCGGCGATCGGACCACCCCGTCCACTGGTGGCCGACGAAGGTGATGTCAGGATGGATCCATGACGACCAAGGTTTTTTTCGACATCACCATCAATGACGAGCCCGCCGGGCGGATCGTGTTCAACCTCTTCGACGACGTGGTTCCGAAGACGACGGAGAACTTCCGCGCGCTGGCGACCGGCGAGAAGGGCTTCGGCTACAAGGGCTCGTCCTTCCACCGGGTCATCCCGGACTTCATGCTGCAGGGCGGCGACTTCACCAGCGGTGACGGCCGTGGTGGCAAGAGCATCTACGGCGAGAAGTTCGCCGACGAGAACTTCAAGCTCACGCACAACAAGCCCGGACTGCTGTCGATGGCGAACGCGGGCCCCAACTCCAACGGCTCCCAGTTCTTCATCACGACGATCGTGACGTCGTGGCTCGACGGCAAGCACGTCGTCTTCGGCGAGGTCGACGGCCAGGAGAGCATGGACCTGGTCAAGAAGATCGAGAGCTACGGCTCGCAGAGCGGCAAGACCCGGGCCAAGGTCACCATCGCCGACTCCGGCGTCCTCTGACCGCACGAGGAACCCTCTGACGCCCCGGCCTCTCACCGATCGATCAGCGAGAGGCCGGGCGCTCGTTCCCACCCCACGCCCGCCCGGCGGGACCGTTGGGGTCCGCGGCGACACCCGTACGGCATCTGGGGCGACAGTCGCCCGATGGATCCTTCCGACCGGAGCCGGGTACGCGCCGAGCGGCTGCATGCCGCGTCCATGGCAGCAGCCCCGCACACCCGGACCGGCGTCCCTCCGGTCGCGGCGGGCGCATGCCCGGGTCGGCAGGTCGACGCAGTCCATGCGACCTGGCCCGACGGTCACCGGTCCGTACGGAAGTGGTGGCCTCACGCCCAGCTCGGCGAACTCCGGGCCGGCCCGCTCGCCGGCGTCGACGCACCCCGCTCCGCAGGCTTCCCGACCCCGCGGCCGAACCGGCCGCCCACGTCGGCCACTCCGTGGTCACGATCCGGAGGCGACGGCTCGGCTCGACGCGGCCCGGACACTCCCGGAGAACGCACTGCGGCCCGCCCGGGCCCATATGAGCATGCGGATGACGGACCGGGCCATCCACCATTCCCCTCCGAGGTCGGCCGATGACTGGACCTGACCGAGCAGAGCGCCGACCGACCCGCCCGCAGGGCCGAGCGGCGCCACGCCTTACTTGTACTGTCAACTGATGGTTGACACTTCACGACTGTCAACCTACGGTTGACACATGGCGAAACCAGTGAGCATGACGAATCCGGTACGGCTCGACGAACTGATCGAAGCCATCAAGAAGGTTCACTCCGACGCTCTCGAACAGCTCTCGGGCGCGGTCATCGCCGCCGATCACCTCGGCGAAGTGGCCGACCATCTGATCGGCCACTTCGTCGATCAGGCACGCCGCTCGGGAGCCTCCTGGACGGAGATCGGGAAGAGCATGGGAGTCACCCGACAGGCGGCGCAGAAGCGCTTCGTCGCCAAGGATCCCGGCGAACCGTCGGATCTCGACCCCAGTCAGGGGTTCAGCCGGTTCACCGAGCGGGCGCGGAACGTCGTGATGGCAGCACAGAACGAGGCCCGCGCCGCAAACAACGACCAGGTGCGTACGGAGCACCTGACGCTGGGGCTGCTCAGTGAGCCGGACGGGCTCGCCGCAGCGTTCATCAAGGCGCAGGGCGTCTCGCTCGACGCCGTCAGGCAGGCCGCTACCGAGGCGCTGCCGCCCGCGGCCGAGGAGCTCCCGGACCTCATTCCGTACGACGCCGGGGCACGCAAGGCGCTGGAGCTCACGTTCCGGGAGGCCCTGCGGATGGGGCACAACTACGTCGGCACGGAGCACATCCTGCTCGCGCTGCTGGAGCACGAGGACGGCGAGGGCGTGCTGACCGGGCTCGGTATCGACAAGGTCGCCGCGGAGACCGGCATCGCCGAGGCCCTGACGCTCGCCGTCGCCGCGCGCAAGGGTGAATGACCGACCGCACCGACCGGAGCCGGACAGATCCGTACGGCTGTGAACGCACCGGCGCCTCCCTGTTCCCCCCTCCACGGCGTGGACACCGCCCTAAAGTGGAAGGGAGCAGGGAGGTGCCTCATGCGGAAGGTCGCCGACTGCCGGGAATACCCCAGCGAGACGAAATGCACGCTTGCCCTCGCCGGTGAGCCGGAGGAAGTGGTCCGCGCCACCACCGAGCTGGCCGTCCGGATGCACGGTCACGCGGACGGACTGGAGCTGCGGGAACAGATCAGGTCCGGGCTTCAGGACGAGCCCACGCAGCTCGCGTGAGCCGCGACGCGGCCCGGTTCGCATCACCCGGATGCACCGCGGCGCACGCGCATGCCTTCCCGGGGCCGTGTGTCGCGGTCCCCGGGGTCCGGAATCCGCCCCTGTGCGCACATGCCGAACAGAGGGTTCGCCTCACCGTGGCCGTACGCCGGTCACTCTCCGGAAGAACCGCATGACCTGCCGCCCGACAAGGCCTGGTGCCCCTCCGGGACCGCTGTGGCGGCCTGCTACCGATCGCCGCGTCCCAGCCCGCCCGGGTGCGTGAGACATCCTGCGCACCCGTGACGGCACGGGCAGTGTCTCCCAGGGTCTGATCACCGCGCGGACATCCGGTTGATCGCTACCCTGTCTCCCTCCGCCACGGGGCGGGGAGAGACAGGGGTGGGACATGCGCAGAAGAATTGCCGTGCTCGCTGCGGTGGGAGCGGTGGCCACCGCGGTCGTGGTGGCGCCGACCGCACACGCGGAGGGGCGCGGTGACATCCGGGTCACCAGGACCGTCGTGAACGGCGGCAGCAATGTGATCGTCGGGGTCACGAACGTCAAGAAGTTCACGATCGCCATGACGATCAAGGACAACTCGGGCGTGAAGCGGGTCAACAGCGTCTCCGCCTTCAACCGGACCAACGGTTACGGGCCGGTTGACCACCTCGGTACATCGTGCAGGAAGGTCAGCACGACAACGTCCGTGTGCACCGCGACGATGCAGATCGACCCGTCGTGGATCGACTCCTACGGGAGCGGGAACGAGGGCTGGGATGCCAACGCGGTCGCGGGGAACTGGCGGGTCGACGCGACGGTCGCAGCCAATGACGGGGACTACTGGATCTCCGACGCCATCGGGTTCTTCAAGGTGAAGCGCGCCGCGACTCTGACCACGGACGCCACGCCCGAGCCGGTGAGGAAGGGGGGCACGCTCACCGTCACCGGAAAGCTGTCGCGGGCCAACTGGACTGACCTCAAGTACCACGCGTTCACCAAGCAGGTGGTGAAGCTGCAGTACAAGAAGCCCGGCGGCGCGTACAGCACCGTGAAGACGGCGACCACGGACAGCAAGGGCCACCTCCGTGCGACGGTGAAGGCCACCGCTTCGGGCAGCTGGCGCTGGGCGTTCCTCGGTACGACCACGACCATGAAGGTCGTCTCCACCGGTGACGCCGTCACGGTGAAGTGACCTCGCGGCGGGCCGGGAAACCGGCCCGCCGACGGGTCACAACGCCTCGTACACCGCCTCGATCCTTGCCGGCCGTGGCCCCACTCGTCTGGTGCACGCCTGGGGTCGACGCCCAACGTACCGACTGGTCGGACTGGTGGGAAGGCGCCGCACACCCCACGGGTGGGACGGCTCGTCGGTTCAGCGGGCGCCCGCTTCGAGGCGCAGGCTCCAGCGGCCCCGAAGACCGATGAGCGTGATCGTGGAGAGCGGGCGGATGTCGACGTTCCAGTACGTCGAGGGCGGCGCCCCCAGCGCGTAGACGAGGGCGGCCCGGACGACGGACGGCTCGGCGACGGCGACGATCGAGCCGTCGCAGGCCGGCCGGGTGTCCAGCCAGCCCCCTATCCGCGCGATGAAGGCGAGCAGCGGCTCGCCGCCGTGCGGTGCGGAGCGTGGGTCGGCGAGCCAGGCGTCCACCGCGGCGGGCTCGCGAGCCGCGACATCGGAGAGGGTCCAGCCCCGCCAGCGGCCCATGTCGCAGTCGCGCAGGGCGGGCTGGGCCATGGGGGCGAAGCCGAGCGCCTCACCGGTGGCGCGGCTGCGGGCGGTCGGCGAGCAGTAACGCAGTTCGGCGGCACCCAGGGGCACCAACGCCCGTGCGGCGAGCTGCACTTCCTGCCAGCCTGCCTGATCGAGCGGCCGGTCGTCGTCGAAGCGCTCGGCCAGCAGGGAAGAGCTGCGCGCCGCGGCGACGAGCGAGACTCGAACACTCATGGCCGTGATCGTGGAGCCGAACGCCGCCCAGGTCAAGAGGGCGAATTTCAGACGGCTCCGGGACGGTCGAACCGGAAGTACATCCACTTCTCGGGGTCCTTGAGCGGCTGGAACCCGACCTTCGCATAGACGCCGTGGGCGTCATCGGTCGCGAGAGTGAGCCTGCGGATGCCGGTCGGGGCGAGGTGGTCGCGCACGGCGGCGGCGAGCCGGGTGCCGAGCCCGTGGCCGCGGGCCGACCGGTCGACGTACACATCGCAGAGCCAGGCGAAGGTGGCGTGGTCGGTCACCACTCGGGCGTAGCCGACCTGCTCCCCTGAAGTGGAGTCGTACGCACCGAAGTTGAGCGATCCGGCGATGGCCAGATCCTGCTTCTCGCGGGTACGGCCGAGCGCCCAGTAGGCGTCGGTGGAAAGCCAGTGGTGGATCCGGGCCGGGTCCAGCCGGGCCGGATCGGACGAGATCTCGTAACGCTCCTGGGGGATGTCAGCCATGCCCGGAGGATAGGCCGCGGCGGCCGGGGACGGCGAAGAGTCTGTCGCAGGCGGTGCGCAGCCGTCGTACGCCCTCGGCGATCTCGCCCGCTCCGGCGACCGCGGCGAAGCTCAACCGCACCTGGGCGGCCGGAGGTTCGGCGCAGTAATACGGGCGTCCCGGCGCGACCGCGACGCCCTCGCGCAGGGCGGCCGATACCAACGCGGCTTCGTCGGGGCCGGCTTCGGCGTCCGGCAGTCGCAGCCAGAGGCTCCCACCGCCCGCGGGGATGTGCGGGAGCGACAGGCCGGGCAGTTCGAGCCGCAGGGCGGTCGTCATGGCCGTACGCCGGTTCCTCAACTCCGTCGGCACGGAACGCAGATGGCGACCCCAGGCCGGGGAGCCAACCAGTTCGAGCGCGGCTTCCTGGAGCGGGCGCGGGACGAAGAAACTGTCGACGATCTGGATGGCCCGCAGCCGTTCCAGCACCGGCCCCCGGGCGGCCAGCGCACCCACCCGCAGGCTCGGCGAGGTGATCTTGGTGAGGGAGCAGACATGGACGACGACGCCGTCGGGGTCGTCGGCGGCGAGCGGCGCGGGCAGCGGGCCCGCGTCGTCGTGGACGAGGCGGCGTGCGAAGTCGTCCTCGACCACGAACGCCCCCGCCTCGCGGGCGATCCGGACGACCTCACGCCGACGGTCCGGGGCCAGGACCGCGCCGGTCGGGTTCTGGAAGAGCGGCTGGCAGACGAAGACGCGAGCGCCCGTGGCGCCGAAGGCGGCGGCCAGCAGATCGGGGCGGACCCCGTCGGCGTCGACCGGGACCGGGACGGGACGCAGTCCGGCGGCACGGGCAGCCGCCAGCATGCCCGGATAGGTGGGCGATTCGACGAGGACGGGGGCGCCGGGCGGGGCGAGGGCGCGCAGAGCGGTGGCCAGGGCACTCTGGCCGCCCGCGGTGATGAGTACGTCGGCGGCGGTGAGCGAGGGTCCGATCTCGCGGGCGAACCAGGCACGGAGCTCGGTGAGCCCGTCGGTGGGCGGCCGGCCCCAGGCTCCGGGGCGGCGGCCTGCCCGGGCGAGGGCGGCGGCGAGCGCCCGTTCGGGCTGGAGCGAGGGGTGGAGGTAGCCGCCGTTCAGCTCGATGACGCCGGGCGGCGGTGCGGCGAGCGTGACCAGGACGCCGGACGCGTCAACGGTACGGGGCACGACCTCCGGTCCGCCGTCGCCGCTGAGGGAGATCTCCTGCCAGGAGGTGTCACCGGGCGGGGGCACTTCGGCACGGGGCTCCGCCCGGAAGGCACCGGAGCCGGGGCGGGTCACGACGAGCCCTTCGGCGGCGAGCTGCGCGATCGCCCGGGAGACGGTCACCGGACTGACCCGATAACGCTCCACGAGCGCCCGGCTGGACGGCAGCTTCCCTCCAGGTGAGTAGCGGTTCAGTTCGCCTCGAAGGGAACTCGCCAGCTCAGCAACGCTGCTACGCTCTTGCATGACAGCAAAGGATAGCGCTACCCGTCAGGCATCGATAGCGGTTAACTCCCCTTCGACAGCGGTTGCCCCATCGGCGGGCCGGAGCGGCACACTGCTCGCCGGGCTCGGCGTCGTCGCCTTCTCGCTGACCTTCCCGTCCACGGTCTGGGGACTGGAGAGCTTCGGCCCCTGGTCCCTGGTGACCCTGCGCAGCCTGCTCGCCGCACTGATCGCGGGCAGCGTGCTGCTCGCGGGACGGGTCCCGGTGCCCGACCGCCGCCACTGGGGCGGGCTCGCGGTCGTCGCCGGTGGTGTGGTGGTGGGGTTCCCGCTGCTGACCACGCTGGCCCTGCAAACCTCCACCTCGTCGCACGCGGCCGTGGTGGTGGGGCTGCTGCCGCTGACCACGGCGGTCCTCTCGTCACTGCGGACCGGGTCGCGTCCGCCGCGCCCCTTCTGGATCGCGGCACTGGCCGGCGCGGCCGTGGTGATCGTGTTCACCGTGCAGCAGAGCGGCGGCGCGCTCTCCTCCGGCGATCTCTTCCTGTTCGGCGCGCTGCTGGTGTGCGCGGCGGGGTACACCGAGGGCGGCAGGCTGGCCGCGGTCATGCCGGGCTGGCAGGTGATCGGCTGGGCACTGGTCCTCGCGGCGCCGCTGATGGTGGCGGGCGCGGCGGTCGCGCTCTCCTACGAGCCGGTGCGGCTGACCACGCACGGGGTCATCGGCCTGGTGTGGGTGGCGGCGGGTTCCACCTTCGTCGGCCTGTACGTCTGGTACCGCGGCATGGCGGAGATCGGGGTCCCGCGGGCGAGCCAGCTTCAGCTCGCGCAGCCGCTGCTGACTCTGGTGTGGTCGTTCCTGCTCCTCGGCGAGAAGGTCTCGGCGGCCGCACCCGTGGCGGCGGTGGCCGTCCTCGTCTGCATCGCGGCCACCCAGCGGGCGGGGGCGCGGCGCCAGGGGGTGTCCGGCGTGGCCCACGACGGCCAGGGCGCACGCGCCACGGCGGCCTCAACCGCGCCCTGTTCCCGCCCTGTCCGAAAAGAGTCGCCGGTACGCCCGGTGCGCGGGCGGATCCGGTCATAGACTTGTCGACATGGACCGTCACCCGTGAGGAGGTCACTCCCTATGGAGGCACACGCGGGCGACCGGCTGCTGACGCACGGCAGGACCGTGGGGCAGCACGACCGGGTCGCAGAAATCGTCGAAGTGCTCGGGGACGGGGGCGCTCCCCCGTATCGCGTCCGCTCCGAGGACGGACACGAACACCTGGTTTCGCCAGGTCCCGACACCATCGTCCAGCACGCCGTGGTCCGGCACCGGGGCCCGGAGACCCCGTAGGTTCCCCGGGCACACAGCACCGCCCCGACCGCGCCACCCCTCGGTGTGCCCTCTCCGCCTCGGACCCCTCGGGTCAGCGGGGAGGGCGCACTCTGTTGCGGTAGTGGTCGGCCACGACGCGCGCCATCATGCCGGCCCTGTCGGTGACCACGTCCTTGCCCGAGAAGTAGACATGCCCGCGGACCTGGTCGTAGCCGGCGGCGAGGTCGATGTGGCGAGAGAGTTCGGCCGGGTCCTGCCAGGCGGCGGGCTGGGCGGGGTCACCGCCCTTGTAGAGCGCCTCGCCGACGTAGAGGTCGACACCTGTGCCCCGCACCACAGCGTCCCACCAGGGAACCAGCTTGGCGTAGTCGGCGGCGGCGAAGCCGATGTTCCAGTAGACCTGCGGACAGATGTAGTCGATCCAGCCCTTCTTGACCCAACCTCGGGTATCGGCGTGCAGGTCGTCGTAGGTCTGCACCCCTGCCCTGGTGTCCGAGCCCAGCGGGTCGGTACTCGCGTTGCGCCAGACACCGAACGGACTGATCCCGAACTGGACGTGCTTCTTGATCTTCTTGATCCCCGCGGACATCTCGCGGACCAGCTTGTCGGTGTTGTCGCGGCGCCAGGCGGCCTTGTCCGGGAAGCCCGCGCCGTACTTCGCGTAGGTGGCGTCGTCGGCGAAGACCTGTCCGGCGACCGGGTACGGGTAGAAGTAGTCGTCCCAGTGGACGGCGTCGATGTCGTAGCGACGGACCGCGTCGAGCATGGCGTTCTGGACGAAGCGGCGTACCTCGGGCAGTCCGGGATTGTAGTAGAGCTTCCCGCCGTACGGCAGGACCCAGTCCGGGTGCAGCCGCGCCGGATGGGTGGGGATCAGCCGAGACGGATCCGTGTGGTTGGCGACCCGGTACGGGTTGAACCAGGCGTGCAGTTCCAGGCCGCGGCGGTGCGCCTCACGGACAGCAGTGCCCAGGGGGTCCCAGCCGGGGTTCTTCCCCTGGACGCCGGTGAGGTACTGGGCCCACGGCTCGTAGGAGGACGGCCACAGGGCGTCGGCGGTCGGCCGGACCTGCAGGACGACGGCGTTCAGCCGCCGCTCGACGGCCTCGTCGAGGTACGCGATCAGCTCGGCCTGCTGCGCCGCCGCCGTCAGGCCGGGCGCCGAGGGCCAGTCGATGTTGGCGACGGTGGCGACCCACATACCGCGCATCTCGCGCCGGGCGACGCGCGGGAGGTTCACACCCGCCCCGGACGGAACCGACGCTTCCCGCGGTACGGCGACGGCCTCGGCCGCACCCGCGACCGAGACCGTCATCCCCGCGACCACCCCGGCCGCACCCGCCACAAAGCCCCTTCGGGCCATTTGCCGCATTTCGTTGCCACCTGCCGTCTCTGTGTCCTCGTCCGTCACCCCCGGCACTGGGGGTAACGCAGAGCATGCCCGCCCCGGCCCGTCATGACCCGTAGGCCGCGGAGTAACGTCGGGGCGTCGAGGCGGGGACCGGAATCAGACGGGAGCCCGCCGAACGGAGATGAGCGAAAGGCACGAGGTGACGGACTCTATGGCCGACATTGCACGCGTCGGAGTGGTGGGCTGTGGCCAAATGGGCGCAGGCATCGCGGAGGTGTGCGCCCGCAGCGGACTCGACGTCATGGTGGCCGAGACCACCGGCGAGGCGCTGGAGATCGGTCGCACCCGGCTCCACAGCTCCCTCTCGAAGGCCGCCGAACGCGGCAAGATCACCGAGGAGGAGTGCGACGAGACACTCGGCCGCCTCAGCTTCACCACCGACCTCGGCGAGTTCGCCGACCGCGATCTCGTGATCGAGGCCGTCGTGGAGAACGAGCAGGTCAAGACCGAGATCTTCCAGGTGCTCGACCAGGTGGTGACCCGGAAGGACGCGATTCTCGCCTCCAACACCTCCTCCATCCCGCTGGTGAAGCTGGCTGTGGCGACCTCCCGCCCGGACCAGGTCATGGGCATCCACTTCTTCAACCCGGCCCCGGTGCAGAAGCTCGTCGAGCTGATCCCCGCTCTGACCACGTCCGACGAGACGGTCCGGCGCTCCGAGGCACTGGTGCAGGACGTGCTGGGCAAGCATCCGATCCGCGCCCAGGACCGCTCCGGCTTCGTCGTCAACGCTCTGCTGATCCCGTATCTCCTCTCCGCGATCCGGATGTTCGAGTCGGGTATCGCCAGCCGCGAGGACATCGACAACGGCATGGAGCTCGGCTGCGCCCACCCGATGGGCCCGCTGAAGCTCTCCGACCTCATCGGCCTGGACACAGTGGCCTCGGTCGCCGACTCGATGTACGCCGAGTTCAAGGAACCGCTGTACGCCGCTCCCCCGCTGCTCCAGCGCATGGTCGACGCGGGCCGGCTCGGTCGCAAGACGGGCTCGGGCTTCTACCCGTACGCCTGACCTGCCGGTCGTCGTACCGCCTGCGGGGCCGGCCGGGGATGCCCCGGCCGGCCCCGATCGCGTGGGCGGCGCGCCTCACCCGATCCGTAAGTGATGGAGCATCAGCAGCCCGGCCACCATGTTGGCCGCCGGTATCTCGCCCCGGGCGATCATGTCGGGCACCAGCTTGAGCGGTATCCACTCGCGGCGCGACGACTCGAAATCGTCCTGCGGGGGGCCGGTCCAGGTCGCCTCCTCGGCCCAGTAGAGGTGGTGCCGGGCGTCGGTGAGGCCGTTCGACGGCTCCACGGTCAGCAGCGGCCGCAGCGGGCCCGGGCGCCAGCCGGTCTCCTCCTCCATCTCCCGGGCGGCCGCGGCCTCGATGTCCTCGCCGTCCTCGACCACACCGGCGGCGAGCTCCCAGCCCCAGCTGTCGGTGATGAACCGGTGCCGCCACAGCAGCAGGACCTCGTTGGCCTCGTTGACGACGGTCGCCGCGGCGACGGCCCGGAGCCGGACGAGGTAGTGGTCGAGGTGACGGCCGTCGGGAAGAACGACATCCGCCAGATTGACCCGGAACCAGCGGTTCTCATACACAGTTTGCTCGTTCAGATTCGTCCACTGCACAGTTCTGCCACCTTCCGACACGTTGGTGGCAACATGGCAGCAGGAGCAGCGGCGGAGGGGAACGTTCCCGGCGTGCGTTCAGTACCTTCACAGCGGTACGCGCAACGCCCCGTCGATCAGTTCGGCGGCCTGTTCCGCGTCTGCGCAGCCGCTCCCGACCAGGCCCTCGCGCACCGCCCGCAGCCGGTCCCGCAGCCGCTGCGACTCCATCCCCCGGGCCCGTTCCGCCATCTCCGCGGCCGTGCCCGCCGCCCGGTCCGCCTCCCCCTGCCGCAGCTCGATATGGGTCAGGATGGCCAGCCGGTGCACTCGGCCCCGGTCGTGCGCCGGGGTACTGACCGCCGCAGCGGCGTGCTCCCGAGCCCCCGGCAGATCGCCGAGGCTGAGCAGGGCCTCCGCCACCTGCACATTGACCAGGCCCGGTTCGACGTACCCCGTCTCGTCGGGTTCATGGCCGGGGCGGATGCGCTCGGCCTCGGACTCGGCTCGCCGGATGCGCTCCAGGGCGCTGTGGCCGTCGCCGAGGTGTGCGTACGCCTTCGCCTGCATCGCGTACAGATCGGCCGCCAGCGCGGGCGTGATGTGCCGTCCCGCGGCCCGCAGCGCCGCCTCCGCGAAGGCGACGGACTGCCGGTAGTCGGCGAGGAACAGCGACTGGTTGACCAGCAGGGCGATCACGTACCCGCCGAGACCCCGGTCCCCGCTCGCCTTGGCCAGCCGCAGCGCCTGGTGGAAGTAGCGCTGGGCGAGACCGTGCGCGTCGGAGTCGTACGCGCAGATTCCCGCGACGGCCACCAGCCCGCCGGTCGCCCGGTGCAACTGACGGCCGGTCGCGTCGCTGTAGCCGCCGCGCAGCAGCGGGGCGGTCTCGGCGTTGAGGAAGCCGACGATGCGGGAACGCGTCGCGATGCCCCCGGCCCTGCGGTACATCAGTTCGTAGTGGGCGCGGGCGGCACGCAGCATCGCTATGTCGGCCATGCCGACGCGTGCCGGACCGGCACGGGAGACATCGGCGTCCTCGGGCGGGTTCTCCCACTCCCAGACGGGCATGACCGCCGTCGTGCCGGTGACGGCGTCCGCGGCGAGGACGTGCGGGCGCTGCTGTTCGTCCGAGCGCCACAACGCGGTGGCCCGTTCGACGAAGCCGGTGAGCGTCGAGCCCGGCACGACCGTGCCTCCGCCGCCGCAGGTCGCCATGCCGATGTCGTCGAGGGAGACCGGTCGGCGCAGCCGGTCGCCGAGCACCTCGCAGATCAGGTCGGGCGCCTGCCCGCGGGGCCGCTGGCCCTTCAACCAGCGGGCCACGGCCGTGTGTTCGTACCGCAGGGACAGTCCGCGGGCACGCCCGGCCTGGTTGATGTGCGCGGCAAGACCTGCCCGGGAGACGCCCGCCTCGTCGATGAGGGCTTCGAGCAGGATGTTGGGCTCCATCGCCCCTCCTAAGGCCTGTCGCCCCAGTGGAGCACGTTTCACACGGGGTGTGAACGGAATGCCCGAACCGTCCCGCCGCGCACTCTGGTGCACCGGGGTACGAATCGGTTGAATCAGTCGCCTCGCAAGAGGCGGCCGGGTCGTCTGCTCCCCCTCGTACAGTTGACGACCCGCACCCGCGTCGTTCGCTCTGCCGACCTGCCCGACACTCCGTGGCAGCGCGGACGACGCCGGATCGCACGACCCACTGCCCACTGATCGGAGGGTGGCTGCGGGGTCGGACCGGACCCGGGTTCCCCCGGGCCGAACCGGGGCCCGCGTGCGGTCCCCCGCCGTTCGGCGAGCGCAGGAGGAGGGGGCGTATCCGGTAGCCGGATACGCCCCCTCCTCACCTTCTGCGGCCGGTTCGGCCTCGATGGCCGGTCGCCGTCGGCGCGCTACGCGCCGCGCAGCACCGCGCCCGTCCGCTCCGCGGCCAGCGCGACCGCCGCGTCCCGGGCGGCCGTGGCCTCGTCGACAGTCAGAGTGCGGTCCGGCGCGCGGAACCGCAGCGCGTACGCCAGGGACTTCCTGCCCTCGCCGATCTGCTCACCGGTGAACACGTCGAACAGCCTCAGTGATTCGAGGAGTTCACCCGCACCCTCCCGCAACGCCTGCTCCACGTCCGCGCCGGGCACGTCCTGCGCGACGATCAGCGCGACGTCCTGGGTCGCCACAGGGAAGGTGGAGATCCGCGGCGCCTGGAGTGCGCCGTCGACGGCCTGCTCCAGGAGGTCGAGGTCGATCTCCATGGCGCAGGTCCGCTCCGGAAGGTGGAGCTCCTTGATGACGCCCGGGTGCAGCTCACCGGCGTGCCCGACGAGGACCTCCGCGTCGTTCGCCGTGACGAACAGCGCGGCGCAGCGGCCGGGGTGCCACGGCGCGTGCTGGTCGTTCCGGACGGTGAGCTCGACACCCGCCTCGCGGGCGATGGCACGAGCGGCCTCGATGGAGTCCGCCCAGCCCACCGGGCGGCCCTTGCCCCACCAGCCGGCCTGCTCGCGGGCGCCCGCGAGGACGACCGCCGCGCGGCGCGGCTGATGCGGCAGAGCGGCGTTCAGCCCGGCGATCTGCTCGTCGCCGGGACGGTGGTCGACGGGCAGCCGAACGGCCGCGGTCTCCTCGCCGGTCGGCCGGAAGACCAGTCCCGTCTCGAAGAGCGCCAGATCATGGCTGCCACGGCCGTCGTTGCGCCGCAGTGCGCCGAGGAGGCCCGGCAGCAGCGTGGTGCGCAGCGCCGGCTCCTCGTCGGAGAGCGGGTTGACGAGCTTGACCGTACGGCGGCGGGCGTCGTCGGCGTCGAACCCGAGCTGGTCCAGCACCGCGTCGCCGATGAACGGGTAGTTCAGCGCCTCGACATAGCCGGCTCCGGCGAGCGCCCGGCCGACCCTGCGGTGCAGCCGCTGGCGGTCGGTGAGCCCGCGCCCGGACGGCGGAGTCGGCAGCGTGGACGGGAGGTTCTCGTACCCCTCCAGCCGGATGACCTCTTCGGCGAGGTCGTTCGGCTCGCTCAGGTCGGGCCGCCAGGACGGCGCGGTGACCAGGAGCTCGTCCTGCCCGTAGACGTCGCAGCCGACCTGCTGGAGGCGGCGTACGACGGTCTCGCGGCCGTACGCGACACCGGCCACCCGGTCGGGGTGGTCCGCGGGCATCGCGATGGTGCGGGGCGCGGACGGAGCCTGGACCTCGGTGACGCCGGCCTCGGCGGTGCCGCCCGCGAGCAGCACCAGCAGGTCGACGGTGCGCTGCGCGGCAGCGGCCGCGGCCTGCGGGTCGGCGCCGCGCTCGAAGCGCTTGGACGCCTCGGAGGACAGCTTGTGACGGCGTGCGGTCCGGGCGATCGAGATCGCGTCGAAGTGCGCGGCCTCGATGACGACCTCGGTGGTGGTGCTCCCACCGTTCTGGGTGTCGGCGATCTCGGTGTTGGCGCCGCCCATGACTCCCGCGAGACCGATCGGCCCGCGGTTGTCGGTGATGACCAGGTCCTCGGCGTCCAGGACGCGGGCCGTGCCGTCGAGCGTGGTGAGCTTCTCGCCCTGCTGGGCGCGGCGCACCCCGATCGGCCCGTCGATACGGGTGCGGTCGTAGGCGTGCAGCGGCTGGCCGAGCTCCAGCATCACGTAGTTGGTGATGTCGACGGTGAGCGAGATCGGGCGCATCCCGGCCTTCTGCAGCCGGCGCTGCATCCAGATCGGGGAGCGCGCCTCGGGATCCAGGCCGACGACGGTGCGCGCGGTGAACCGGTCGCAGCCGATCGGGTCGGCCACCTTCACCGGGTAGCCGAACGCGTTCGGCGCGGGCACGTCGAGGAGAGCCGGGTCGCGCAGCGGCAGCCCGTACGCGATGGCGGTCTCACGGGCGACGCCGCGCATCGAGAGGCAGTAGCCGCGGTCAGGGGTGACGGCGATGTCGAGGACCTCGTCGACGAGCTGGAGCAGCTCGATCGCGTCCGTGCCGACCTCGTGCTGCGGCGACAGCACGATGATGCCGTGCGTGCCGTCGTCGCCCATGCCGAGCTCGTCGGTGGAGCAGATCATGCCGTGCGAGGTCCGGCCGTACGTCTTGCGTGCGGCGATCGCGAAGTCGCCGGGCAGCACGGCGCCGGGGAGGACCACGACGACCTTGTCGCCGACGGCGAAGTTACGGGCTCCGCAGACGATCTCCTGCGGCTCACCGGTGCCGTTGGCGGAGCCGACGTCGACGGTGCAGAAGCGGATGGGCTTCTTGAAGCCCTCCAGCTCCTCGATGGTCAGTACCTGTCCGACGACCAGGGGGCCCTTGAGGCCGGCGCCGATGTGCTCGACGGTCTCGACCTCCAGACCGACGGCGACGAGCTTGGCCTGTACGTCACGGCCGGTCTCCGTCGCCGGCAGGTCGACGTACTCCCGCAGCCAGGAAAGCGGGACGCGCATCAGATCTCCATCCCGAACGGCCGGGTGAACCGGACGTCACCCTCGACCATGTCTCGCATGTCTTCGACGTTGTGGCGGAACATCAGCATCCGTTCGATGCCGAACCCGAAGGCGAATCCGCTGTACTTCTGGGGGTCGACGCCGCAGGCGATGAGCACCTTGGGGTTGACCATGCCGCAGCCGCCGAGCTCGATCCAGCCCTCGCTGCCGCAGGTGCGGCAGGGGCGGTCCGGGTTGCCGACGGACGTGCCGCGGCAGACGTAGCAGACCATGTCCATCTCGGCGGACGGCTCGGTGAACGGGAAGAAGTTCGGCCGCAGCCGGGTCTTCATCTCGGGGCCGAAGAGCGCCTGGACCATGTGGTCGAGGGTGCCCTTGAGGTCCGCCATGGTGAGGCCCTCGTCGACGGCGAGCAGCTCGATCTGGTGGAAGACCGGGGTGTGCGTCGCGTCGAGCTCGTCGGTGCGGTAGACCCGCCCGGGGCAGACGACGTAGACGGGCGGCTCGCGGTCGAGCAGAGTGCGGGCCTGGACCGGCGAGGTGTGCGTACGCAGCACGATGCCGGACTCGTCACCCGTGGTCGGCTTCCCGTCGGGCGTGGTGCCCTGAACGAAGAAGGTGTCCTGCATCTGCCGGGCCGGGTGGTCGGGCACGAAGTTCAGCGCGTCGAAGTTGAACCACTCCGCCTCGACCTCGGGGCCCTCCGCGACCTCGTAGCCCATGGCCACGAAGACGTCGGCGACGCGCTCCATGATGGTCGTCAGGGGGTGGCGGGCGCCGGCCGGGGTGCGGTCGTACGGCAGCGTGACGTCCACCGCCTCCTCGACCAGCACACGGGCGTCCCGCTCGGCCTCCAGCTCCGCCTGACGGGCGGCGAGGGCCTTGCTCACGGCGCCGCGGGCCTGGCCCACACGCTTGCCCGCCTCGGCCTTGGCCTGCGGCGGCAGTGCACCGATCTCCCGGTTGGCGAGGGACAGGGGCGAGGTACCACCGGTGTGCGCGGTCTTCGCCTGGGCGAGCGCGTCGAGGTCGCCCGCGGCGGCGAAGGCGGTGAACGCCTCGTCCCGCATGCGCTCGATCTCTTCCGGTTTCAGTGCCTCGACCTCGACTGGGTCGTACGACTTGTTCGGTGCCGACATCTCTTCCCGTGCTTCCGATTGGCTGGTACTGCTCTTACCGGGGGATACCCCCGGACCCCCGTGGCCCCGCTCGACGACTGGAGGACGCAAAGGTGCCAAAGGTCGAGTCTAAAGGCCACGAGGGGTGGAGGAAGCCCGCGGGCTGCTCAGGCCCTCCCGTCGCCCGCCGCCGCCCTGCCTGATTGCTTCGCAAACTCTCTTATTTCAGAAAAGCCGGAGCCCCCACGGGCAGAATAAATCGGAATTCGGCGCCGCCGCCGGGGCCGCGGCCGACCGTGATCGTGCCGCCGTGCGCCTCGACGATGCCCTTGACGATGTAGAGGCCCAGCCCCGTACCGCCACGCTTGCTCCCCCGCCAGAAGCGGGTGAAGACACGGCCCATCGACTCCTCGGGAATGCCGGGGCCTTCGTCGCTCACGGTGACGGCTGTTCCCTTCTCGTCGCTCTTCGCGGGTGCGGGTGCGAGTTCAATGGTGACGGTTCCCTCGCCGTGGCGCACCGCGTTTTCCAGCAGGTTGCCGAGGACCTGGTCGACCTTGTCCGGGTCGGCCCACACCGCGGGCAGCGGCTGCCGGGTGCGGACGAGGAAGCGGTCTGGCGTCTGGCCGTTGGCGGTGAGGGCCTGGACGTGGCGTTCCACGGCGGCGGAGAGGTCGACCGGCTGGCGGCGCAGCTCCAGGCGGCCTGAGTCGATCCGGGAGATGTCGAGCAGCTCGGCGATGAGCCGGGTGACGCGGTTGGCGTCGGCGTCGACGGTCTCCAGCATCAGGCGCTTCTGGTCGTCGGTGAACCGTTCCCACTTGGCCAGCAGCGTCGCGGTGAAGCCCTTGACGGAGGTCAGCGGGGAGCGCAGCTCGTGGGCGACGATCGCGATCAGTTCGGCGTGGCTGCGCTCGGTGCGGCGACGGGCCTCGGTGCCGCGCAGACTGATCACCAGCCGGCGTACCGGACCCGTCGGGTACTCACGTACGTACTGGGCGGCGACCAGGACCTCGCGGCCGCCGGGGAGCAGCAGGTTCCGCTCGGGCTGGCCGACCCGGGTGGCGAGGCCGCCGTACGGATCGGTCAGGGTCCACCAGCGTCGGCCCTTGAGGTCCTCCAGCGGCAGTACGTGCTCCAGCGGGCGGCCGAGTGCGGCGGTCCTGGGTACGGCGGTGATCCGGGCTGCCGCCGAGTTGAAGCAGATGACCCGGCCCGTCCGGTCGGCGATGACGAGTCCGTCGGGGAGGTCGTCCGGGTCGATGCCGGATGCGACGGTGTCGTCCGCGGGGCCGTTGCCCTCGCCGTCGGCCGGGGAATTCTCACCGTCCGGACCCCGGTCGGCGCGCACGTCGGCCGCGTGTGTCTCGCGCGGCCTGCTCATGCCGACAGACATATTCCCGTACCCCACCTCTCGAACCGGTGCAGTGGGCCCCCGAGTTCGTCACCCTACTAGTCGTCGGTGACGGAGCGACACCCTGTGGGAGCGCACTGCTGCGGTGCACCGGTCGGCGGGGTACGGGGCCGGTCAGTCGGCGGTACGGCGGGGGCGCTGGGCGCGGGCGGACGCGTACAGGCAGACGGCCGCCGCGGTGGCGAGGTTGAGGCTTTCCGCCCTGCCGTGGATCGGCACCCGGACGACGGCGTCGGCCAGCGCCCGGGTCTCCTCGGGCAGCCCCCACGCCTCGTTGCCGAAGACCCAGGCGGTGGGACCGCCCATGGTGCCCGCGTCGAGCTCGTCGTCGAGGTCGTCATCGCCCGCGCCGTCGGCGGCGAGGATCCGTACGCCCGCGTCCCGCAGCCCCTGGACGGCCTGCTCGACCGGTACGCCCACGACGACCGGCAGATGGAAGAGCGAGCCGACCGAGGCACGCACGGACTTGGGGTTGTAGAGGTCGACGGAGGCGTCGGTGAGGACGACGGCGTCGGCGCCCGCGGCGTCGGCGCAGCGCAGCACCGTACCGGCGTTCCCGGGGTCACGTACGTGCGCGAGGACGGCGACCAGGGTGGGCTTCGCGGCGAGGACGGACTCGAACGGCGAGTCGAGGAACCGGCAGACACCGATGAGACCTTGCGGGGTGACGGTCTGCGACACATCGGCGAGCGTGTCACCGTCGGCGAGGTGCACCCGGGCGCCGGCCGCGTGGGCGGCGGCGATGATGTCGGCGTACCGCTCGGCCGCCTCGACGGTGGCGAAGAGCTCCAGCAGGGTCGGCTCACCGTCACTGCCGCGGTGTTCGGCGGCCTCGCGCACGGCCTGCGGCCCCTCGGCGATGAACCGTCGCTCCTTGCCCCGGAAATTGCGCCGGGCGAGGCGCCGGGCGGCGGCGACGCGCGGCGATCGTGGGGAGATCAGTTCGGGGGTGGCCATGGTCGGCGGCGGGCCTCTCTGCGTGCGGAGGTACGGAACAAGGGGTGCAACGCACCGGACCCGCAGACGACGAGCGCCTGCGGGTCCGGCTCAAAAGCCAAGAAGTGTGCCCTGGATCAGGCGGCCTTCGGGGCGTTGACGTCACTCGGGAGGGCCTTCTGGGCAACCTCGACGAGAGCGGCGAACGCGTTGGCGTCGTTGACCGCGAGCTCGGCCAGGATCTTGCGGTCCACCTCGATGTTGGCGGCCTTCAGACCCTGGATGAGGCGGTTGTACGTCATGCCGTTCTGGCGGGCAGCGGCGTTGATGCGCTGGATCCACAGCTGACGGAAGTCGCCCTTGCGCTTCTTGCGGTCGTTGTAGTTGTAGACCAGGGAGTGGGTGACCTGCTCCTTGGCCTTGCGGTACAGGCGCGAGCGCTGACCGCGGTAACCGCTGGCGGCCTCGAGGATTGCCCGGCGCTTCTTGTGGGCGTTGACTGCCCGCTTGACGCGTGCCACTTGTTAACTCCTTGTAGCGGGGCCGTGGTTGGACTCACACGGCCCGGAAACGAATTGGTCCCGGTGTGATCGAGGTCGCGCCCCCGGATTCACCGGGGGCCGAACCTCACTTGCCGAGAAGCTTCTTGATCTTCTTGGCGTCGGCCGGAGCCACGACGACCGTGCCGGTCAGCGAGCGGGTCTTCTTGGACGACTTGTGCTCGAGCAGGTGGCGCTTGCCGGCCTTCTCGCGGAGCACCTTGCCGGAGCCGGTGATCTTGAATCGCTTGCTGGCACCGCTGTGCGTCTTGTTCTTCGGCATCGCGCCGTTCTCTCCTCGTAAGTGGCGCCCCTCGCGGTGCAGGCACCGGACAGCAGGGGCGTCAGATCTTGGTGGGGATTCCGAGGGGACCCGGGGCCGCCTGGATGGCGCCCCCTGAGGTCACGCCTCGGAAGGTGTCTCGGTCGAAGCCTCGGGCTGCGCTTCGGCCGGAGCCTGGGCAGCCTCTTCCGCAGCAGCCTCGGCGTCGGGGGTGTAACCCTGACGCTCCGCCTTGCGGGCGGCCTGGGCCTCACGGGCCTCGGCCATGGCTTCGGTCTTCTTCTTGTGCGGGCCCAGAACCATGATCATGTTCCGGCCGTCCTGCTTCGGGTTCGACTCGATGAAGCCGAGTTCCTCGACGTCCGAAGCGAGACGCTGGAGCAGACGGAAACCCAGCTCAGGGCGGGACTGCTCACGACCACGGAACATGATCGTGATCTTGACCTTGTCGCCCTGCTTGAGGAACCGGACGACGTGACCCTTCTTGGTGTCATAGTCGTGCGGGTCGATCTTCGGCCGGAGCTTCATTTCCTTGATGACCGTGTGCGCCTGGTTCTTGCGCGCCTCACGGGCCTTCATGGCCGACTCGTACTTGAACTTCCCGTAGTCCATGAGCTTGCACACGGGCGGACGGGCGGTCGCCGCCACCTCGACCAGGTCGAGGTCGTACTCCTGTGCGAGTTCCAGGGCCTTGGCAAGCGGAACAATCCCGACCTGCTCGCCGCTGGGACCGACAAGTCGCACCTCGGGAACGCGAATCCGGTCGTTGATGCGGGGCTCGGCGCTGATGGATCCTCCTCGGTAGCACCACGCGGCCGCCTGGCGGACAGCCACGTAACGTCTGTTTCGTGAGACCAACCGCACCAGTGCATGAAAAATGCCCCGGACGGGACACAGGCGGGGCTCCTGGCAAACCGGAACACCGCCGCGGTCAACCGCGGGGCGCATCGGGCGGCTCCATCGTCCGTACGGAACGATGGGCGCCACCTGACCGGTGACCTGCCGTCCCGGAGGATGGTCAGGTGGGAGATCGGAGCCTCCACTTGTGGGCCGGGCACATAGCTGCCCAGCCGGTCGTTACACCAGGTTAGCAGCTCACCGGGGCTGGCGCTAACCAGCTGCCGCAGTCGCTCCCGCAGACGGAGCCGTGCCGACGTGGGCCTATCGTATGGCGCATGAGTGACGCGACCCCCAGCAGTGAAACCCCCGGCTTCGACGACATGACCCGCGACATCGCAGAGGTCCCCGCGGTCGAGGTGATCGTGACGGTCGCCGTCAACCTGATGAGCGCGGCCGCCGTGAAGCTCGGCCTCACCGAGGACGGCGACGAGCACAAGGACCTCGACGAGGCCCGCAAGCTGGTGCACGCCCTGGCCGGCCTGCTGGACGCGAGCGCCACGGAGATCAGCTCGTTCCATGCGGCGCCGCTGCGGGACGGACTGAAGTCTCTGCAGCTGGCGTTCCGCGAGGCCTCGCTGGTACCGGACGAGCCCGGCCAGGGCCCCGGTGAGAAGTACACCGGCCCCGTCTTCGGCTGAGCCGCCGCCCCCTCCTCCCCTCCGTACGACTGTGAGCCCCTGCCCGGACGGGCAGGGGCTCACAGCATTCCCCGCACGCCCTGCTGAGCTCCGCGCATCCCGGGGCGCGGTGGGTCAGCCGGTGCACCAGCCCCGCGCCACACCGGCGGAGCGGCTGTTCGCGCTCGTCGGGCCGGTCGGGTGATTCAGCGTGTGAAGAGGGGCTCTCCGGGGGCGATCGTGTCGGCCGGAAGCAGTGCGAGGTCCAGGCCCCGCACCAGGCGTGCCCGCAGGACCTCGTCGGCGGCGAGCGATTCCGCAACCCGGCGGGCCGTCTCGGCGGGGGCCGCTTCGGGCGCCAGGACCAGGGCGAGGGTGCCTCCTGACCGTCCCGGGACGAGGTGGGCGCGGAGCACGGCGGGCTCGGCGGCGACCGCGGCCCGTACCGCGGAGGTGACCGCCGGGTCGTCCAGCGGGTCGGCACTGGTGCGGCCCTCGGCAAGGGCGAGCAGCGCGGAGCCGGTCAGTTCGTACGCCACAGGACCGGCGAGGTCGAGCACCACCGTGTCCGCCTTCTCGTGCGCGGCCGCCTGCAGCGCCTGGTGCAGGGGCACGGCGACGGGGCGGGCCTGCGGGTCCCAGCGGGCCAGCGAGGCGGTGGAGGTGAATGCGGGAAGCGCGCGACGGTCACCGGCCTGGAGGGTGGGGACGGCCATGTCGCTGGTCTTCTCCCGGCGCAGCCCGCCCACCCGTCGCCCACCACCACCCTTGCCGGGCGCTTCGCGACTGTCCTCCTCGACCTCCTCCACCTCTCCGAGGACGGCGACGACGGGGACCAGGAGCCTGGCTCCCTTGAGCGCTTCGAGGACTGGGCCGACGGCCGTCCGGTCCTCGGCCCAGGCGGCGAGCGCCGCGGTCAGTGCGGGGTCGGCCGTGCCGTCGTCGTCGGAGTAACCGGGGTCCGGAATGTTCTTCTGCGCCACAGGGCGAGCGTAGTCGGTGCGGTTTCTCACCATGTCCTCAGGTGCGCCACAGCCCTCTGCCAGGTGCTCTTCCTAGCGTCCGCTCCATGCCCCTGTCGATACCGAAAAGACGTACATCCGCGCTGTCCGCCGGAATGACGGCCGTGGTGCTGCTGGCAGGTTCGGCCGCCGGAGGCATGTCTCTGATGGGGCGGCCCTCCGATGCGGCGCCCCGCCCCGTGGATTCCGTATCGTCGACGGCCCCGGTGGTGACGAGCAAGGAGCCGCAGGTGGATCTCGACGCGGAGCTGGCATCGGCGGTGGCGCCGCTGACCGGCGACTCCACGATGTCGGTCGCGGTGCTGGACACCGACAGCGGCGACGGCGCGATGTACGGGAAGCGGATGTACGCCACCGCGAGCATCGTCAAGGTCGACATCCTCGCGGCGCTTCTGCTGCAGGCCCAGGACGACGAGCGGGAGCTCACCGCCTACGAGCGCAGCCGCGCCGTCACCATGATCGAGAACAGCGACAACGACGCCGCGACCTCGCTGATGCGGGCGATCGGCGGGACGGCCGGACTCGACGCGGCCAACCAACGGTTCGGCCTGACGAGCACGACCGCCGCCCAGGCCTGGGGGCTGACGCAGACGACGTCGGCGGATCAGCTGAAGCTGCTGCAGACGGTGTTCGGTACGCATTCGAAACTGACCGGGGCCTCCCGTACGTATCTGCAGGCGCTGATGCGCCGCGTGGCGGCCGACCAGCACTGGGGGGTGTCGGCGGCGGGCAGCGACTGGGCGCTGAAGAACGGCTGGATGCCGCGGAGCGCCACCGGTCTGTGGGACATCAACAGCATCGGGCAGGTGAAGGCCCACGAGCACACGTATCTGGTGGCGGTGCTCTCCGCCGGGCAGCAGACGAAGGAGGAGGGCATCGAGCGGGTGGAGTCGGTCGCGAAGGCCGCGGTGAGGGTGCTCGACGAGGCGCGGTGAGCGGGCCCCCGGCCCTGCTTCAGCGGCGCACGGAGGGTTTCCTGCCGCGCCACAGCAGTACGGCCATCGCCAGCAGCACGGCTCCGAGACCGCCCGCGATCGGGGCGAGCCAGCCGGCGGGAGCTTCGTCCTTGTGCTGCGGGGTGGGCCCGGGGCCGAAGTACCGCTTGCTGTAGCCGGTTTCGGCGGAGTCATCGGACGCGGCCGAATCGGCTTTGAGACCGGCCGGGCGGAGCGTGCCGCCCGCCTTGATCGCGGCGGCCGGGTCGACGATGCCGTAGCCCCGGGAGTCGTCGCGGCCGCCCTCGGGTGAGTGGCGCGCGGTGTCCATGAGGAGCTTCTTGACCTGGGCGGGCGACAGCCCCGGGTGGGCGGCCCGGACCAGCGCGACCGCGCCGGAGACGAATGCGGAGGCGGCCGAGGTTCCCCACTCGATGTAGTAGTGACGGTCGGGGGACGGGACGACGATGTCGACGCCGGGGGCGCTGACGGTGGCGTACCAGCGGCGGGTGGAGAACGCCGCGTGCGTGCCGTACCGGTCAACGGCGGCGACCGCGATCACACCGGGGTAGGCGGCGGGATACGAGATGTGGTCGCCCTTCTCGCCCCCGTTGCCCGCCGAGGCGACGACGACGGCGCCCTTCTTCAGCGCGTACTGGATGGCGGCGTCCTCACCGCCCTCGGGGTGTGCGGACTCGCTGTCGTCGCCGAGGGAGAGGTTGATGACGTCGGCGCCGTGGTCGGCGGCCCAGCGGATGCCGTCGGCCAGGGCCGTACCGCGGGACTCGCGGGCCTTGGCGCGGGACGGGTCGGAGGCTTCGAGGATCACCCTGACCGGAAGGATCTTCGCGTCGGGGGCGATGCCGAGCACCCCGTCACCGCGGCCGACGCCGTGACCGCGGCCCGCGATGATGCCGGCCATCGCGGTGCCGTGCCGGGCCCAGGAACGGTCGCCGCGCCGGGCGCCGAAACCGATCATGTCCTTGCCGCGCAGCACCTGGCCCGCGAGGTCGGGGAGGCTGTCGTCGACCCCGGTGTCGACGACGGCGACCGTGATCCCCTTGCCCCTGGTGGTCTGCCAGGCCCGGTCGGTGTGGAGCGCCTGGAGGCCCCACTGCTGGGGCCGGATCGTGTCCGCGCGGGCGGGGACGGCGGGCAGCAGCGCGAACGCGGTGGCGGCGCAGACCGCGCCGAGTGCGCGGCGGTGGCGGCGTCGGCTGCTCATTGCGGCTTCTCCGAGAGGTCGGTGACGGTCCGGCGCATCCCGCGCTCGATCCGGTCGGCGATGCCCTTGGCCTCATGACCGAGACCTGCCTGCGCCACGGCCGTCGTGGAGTCCGCGGCCAGCGCGTCGGCGACGGGCTGCGGGTCGGTGACCGTACGCCCGTCGGCGAAGCCGGAGACGGCGAACACGACGACCGGTACCTCGGTCAGCACATGGACGGTCCAGGTGGCGCGCTGCCTGTTGCCGAACCCGGCGGCAGCGGTGCCCTTGACGGCGTACGTACGGGGCATGAGGTCGGTGCGGGTGTCGAGGTGCTGGTCGGTGAAGCGGGTGCCCAGCGCCCTCATCGCGTCGGTTCCGCCCTCGGTGAAGACCATGCCGACCGTGGTGACGCTGCTGGAGGTGGCGTCGGCGTACGTGGCTCGCAGCAGCCGTTCGCAGCCCACCGGTCGGAGCGTCTTGAGGAGCAGGGGGTCGAGCCCGCTCGCGCAACCGCTGTCCGGGGCGACGCCGATCCGGGTCCAGACCCGGTCCGCGCCGCCGGGACCCGCGCCTTCGCCCTTGAGGGTGCGCGGGAAAAGGGTGTCCACGGGGATGTCACGCCAGGCGGTGCGGCCGGTGACATACGGGTCACGGGCGCCGGGATCGGCCGAGGATTCGCTGGTGAGATAGGTCCCGGTGACGGCGCCGCCGATCAGCCCGAGCCCGAGCACGACACAGGCCGCGGCGGCCGCGGTCCTGGCCGGATGACGGGCAGGGACGGGGCGCAGCCGGGTGGTGGTCTCGGCGGGCGTCTCGGGACCGGGGTACGGGCGGTGGCCGTGGGGATACGGGGCATGGCCGCCCGGGTGGGGTGGGGGCGGTATCGCGCCGGGCCGCGGTGTGAGATCCACGGCGCCGACCGGCCGGCGGCGGGTCGCGGCGGGCGGCGCCTCGGGGCGGGGCGGAACGGGGGCGGGGGCAGGGGCAGGGGCAGGGCCGGGGGCGGCGACCGGGCTCACGGGACGGAGCCGGGTGGTCGTCTCCACGGGCCTCTGCTCCGGGACCGTGCTCCGGGGCCGGCTATCGGTACCGCTCTGGCTCTGGCTCTGGCTCTGGCTCTGGCTCTGCAGCGGAACCGGATGCTGCGCCGGATTCGGGCCCGGGGTCACCTGGGAAGCCGGGGACGCGGTGGGCAGGGCCGGGGCCGACGGCACCGTCATGCGCCCCGACGCGTCCGGGGGTCCGGCCGGGTGGGGTGGCGTCGTCGGGCGGGGCGGCACGGGAGCGCGCTGCGCCTCGGTACTCATCCGCCCCCCTGGTCCACGTTCCGTACCGCTCGCGGATCACCGTCACAGGCAGGCCCGTTGGCCGCCGCGTGCCCGTCACTCTACGGGTTGGGAGGGGTCGGGTGGGAGCGGGGCGCCGCGGCCCCGGGGGATCTGCACAGATCGTCCCCCTACCCAGCGGTAGTGGCGTCTGGCAAGCTGCGGCCATGACTGCCCGTGCCGCTGACCGGACCCGCTACGACCGAGCCACCGCCCACCTCGACGCCCCGATCGCCGTCGTCGATCTGGACGCCTTCGACGCGAACGCCGATGATCTCGTCCGCCGGGCAGCGGGAAAGCCGATCCGGGTCGCGAGCAAGTCGGTGCGCTGCCGGACCCTGCTGGAGCGGGTGCTCGCACGGCCGGGCTTCGCCGGGATCATGTCGTTCACGCTGGCCGAGTCGTTGTGGCTGGCCCGGGCCGGGTTCGACGACGTCCTGCTGGCCTACCCGTCGGCCGACCGGTCCGCCTTCGCCGAGCTGGCCGCCGACCCGAAGCTCGCCGCCGCGGTGACGGTGATGGTGGACGACCACGCACAACTGGAACTGATCGACGTGGCGCGGGCCGGTGGCCAGGAGGAGATCCGGGTCTGTCTGGAGCTGGACACCTCGCTGCACCTGCTCGGCGGCCGGGTCAGGATCGGGGCGCGGCGTTCGCCGTTGCGCTCCCCCGCCCAGCTGGCGGAGCTGGCGCGCTCGGTGGCGCGCAGGCCCGGTTTCCGGCTGGTCGGTCTGATGGCGTACGAGGGGCACATCGCCGGGGTCGGGGACGCGGTCGCGGGCCGGCCGTTGCGGTCCCGGGCGATCCGGCTGATGCAGGCGACGGCCCGCAAGGAGCTGGCGGCCCGGCGGGCGGAGGTGGTCCGGGCGGTGCGCGCGATGGCGCCGGACCTGGAGTTCGTGAACGGCGGCGGTACCGGCAGCGTGCAGCACACGGCGGCGGAGTCCGCGGTGACCGAGATCGCGGCCGGGTCGGGGCTCTATGTACCGCGGCTGTTCGACAACTACACGTCGTTCACCGCCCGCCCGGCGGCGCTGTTCGCGCAACCCGTGGTGCGGCGGCCCGGCGTGGGTGTGGTGACGGTGCTCGGCGGCGGCTACCCGGCGTCGGGGGCCGCGGGTGCGGACCGGCTGCCCGTCCCGTATCTGCCCGAGGGGTTGTGCTACGACCCGCAGGAGGGTCCGGGCGAGGTACAGACGCCGCTGCTCGGCGCTCCGGCCGACGATCTACTGATCGGCGACAACGTGTGGTTCCGGCACGCGAAGGCCGGCGAGCTGTGCGAGCGCTTCGACGAGTTGCAGCTGATCGAGGGCGACCGGGTGGCGGCGGCCGTGCCGACGTACCGGGGCGAGGGGAAGACGTTCCTCTGACCTGTGGGCCGAGGCGCGGTGATCAGGGGGCCACGGAGCTGCCGACGCCGCCGCTCGTCTCACTGTCGTCGATCGGCCGGATGCCCTGGGTGAGGGTGTCCATGAGGGAGAGCGGCGGCCCGTCGGGGCCGGCGTCGAAGGCGTAGCGCACGATGACCGGCGATTCGCTGCCGACGGTCGACGGGAAGACGAGGGACTGCACGTAGCCACCCGGCCCCTTGCCCGTGGTGACCTGCCAGCGCACCTCGTAGCCCGTGCGTCCCCCCACGCTCACGGACGCGGATCGAAGCAGCTTGTGGGAGGTGATGCCGCCGTGGATCCGGTCGCCGACGGCGTTCTCCTCGTACGCCGCGTCGGCCGCGGTGCTGATGTCCTGCTTGGCCAGGGCCTCGGGTGAGGTGATGTCCGTTTCGCTCGCGGTACGGGAGGTGACCGTGCCGTGGTAGCAGAAGTCGGAGGAGTCGCCGGGGCAGGTGTAGGACAGGGCGGTGCGCATGGTGAGCACCTTCTCGACGGTGCGCTCCGGCTTCTCCCAGCCCTCGGGGATCGGCAGTGTGATGCCGCCCAGCTGGTCGACGAGCAACTTCGGGTCGGGCGAGGGGCTGTCCACGGCGGCGGTAGGGGTGGTGGCGGTCGGGGGCGGTGCCGGACTGCTCGGCGCGGACTTCGGCTCCGTGCCGCTGTCGTCCCTGCCCAGCAGCACGGCTCCGGTGACGGCAGCGCCGACGACGACCAGTCCGGCCAGTGCGATCGCGACGGCCCGGGTGCCGCCCCCGCCGCCACTGCTGCCCTGGCTCGTGTACGGGGGCGGGACCGGCTGCTGCGGTGCGGCGGTGTCCGGGCGGGTGTGGGCGGTCCATGCCGTGCCGTCCCACCACCGGTCGGTGCCCGGTGCGGCGGTGTCCGGATACCAGCCGGGCGGGGTCGCGTCGCTCATGCCTCCACTCTAGAGTTCCGCTGTCAACGGGGGCTCCGGGCAGGCTGCTTGAGGCAGGCACGGGCGCCTGCCCGGCCGGTCGTCCCGCACGGGAGCGGACGGGATCAGACCGGCGTGACGTACGCGCCGGAGATTCCGCCGTCGACGAGGAAGTCGGTGGCGTTGACGAACGAGGAGTCGTCGCTGGCGAGGAACGCGACCGCGGCGGCGATCTCCGTCGCCTCGGCGAACCGGCCGACCGGGATGTGCACCAGCCGGCGGGCCGCGCGCTCCGGATCCTTGGCGAAAAGCTCCTGGAGCAGCGGGGTGTTGACCGGCCCGGGGCAGAGTGCGTTGACCCGGATGCCTTCGCGGGCGAACTGCACACCGAGCTCGCGGGACATGGCGAGGACGCCGCCCTTGGACGCGGTGTACGAGATCTGGCTGGTGGCCGCACCCATGATCGCCACGAAGGACGCGGTGTTGATGATCGAGCCGCGGCCCTGCCGTCGCATGTAGGGAAGGGCTGCCTTGCAACAGAGGTAGACCGAGGTGAGGTTGACGTCCTGGACGCGCTTCCATGCCTCGAGCCCGGTGGTGAGGATGGAGTCGTCGTCGGGCGGCGAGATGCCCGCGTTGTTGAAGGCGATGTCCACGGAGCCGTAGGTGTCGTCCGCGGCCTTGAAGAGCGCCTCGACCTGTTCGGGGTCGGTGACATCGGTGCGTACGAAGAGGCCGCCCACCTCGTCGGCTGCGGCCTTGCCCGCGATCTCGTCGATGTCCGCGCAGACGACGTGGGCGCCCTCGGAATCCAGGCGGCGGGCGGTGGCGAGGCCGATGCCGCTGCCGGCGCCGGTGATGACGGCGGTGCGGCCGACCAGGCGGCGGCAGATGTTCTCGGTGTCTGTGGTCATGCGGGTTCAGGCCTCCGTGCTGATGAAGACGTTCTTGGTTTCGGTGAAAGCGGTGAGGGCGTCGGGGCCCAGTTCCCGGCCGAGACCGGACTGCTTGTAACCGCCGAACGGGGTCCAGTAGCGGACGCTGGAATGGGAGTTGACGGACAGGTTTCCGGCCCGTACCGCCTGGGAGACGCGCAGCGCGCGGCCGACGTCACGGGTCCAGAGGGAGCCGGCGAGGCCGTACTCGGTGGCGTTCGCGAGTCGCACCGCGTCCGCTTCGTCCTCGAAGGGCAGGACGACCGCGACCGGCCCGAAGACCTCTTCGGTGGCCACCGGGGAGTCCGGGTCGGCGTCGGTCAGCACGGTGGGCGGGAACCAGAAGCCGGGTCCCTCGGGGGCACTGCCGCGGATCGCGCTCGCGCCCTCGGGGACGTACGACCGTACGCGTTCCAGCTGGGTCCGGGAGATCAGCGGGCCCATCCGGGTCTTCTCGTCGGACGGGTCGCCGACGACGACCGAGGCGACGGCGGGGGCGAGGAGTCCGAGGAAGCGGTCGTGGACGGAGCGTTCGACGAGGATGCGGGTACGGGCGCAGCAGTCCTGGCCCGCGTTGTCGAGGAACGCCATGGGAGCGGCGGCCGCGGCGGCCTCGATGTCGGCGTCGGCGAAGACGATGTTGGGGCTCTTGCCGCCGAGTTCGAGGGTCAGCCGCTTCACGCGCGCGGCGCACCTGGCCATGATCTGTTTGCCGACGCGGGTGGAGCCGGTGAAGACGATCTTGGCGACGCCGGGGTGCTCGACGAGGGCGTTGCCCGCCACGTCGCCCGCGCCGGGCAGCACCTGGAAGAGGTGTTCGGGAAGGCCCGCTTCCACGGCCAGCCAGGCGAGCCGCAGTGCGGTGAGCGGGGTGGTCTCGGCGGGTTTGAGGATGACGGCGTTGCCCGCGGCGAGCGCGGGGGCGGCGCCCCAGGCGGCGATCGGCATGGGGAAGTTCCACGGGGCGATCACGCCGACGACACCGAGGGGTTCGAGCAGAGTGAGGTCGATGCCGCCGGGGACCGGGATCTGCCGGCCGCTCAGCCGCTCCACTCCCCCGGCCGCGAAGTCGAGCAGATCGCGGACGTTGCCCGCCTCCCAGCGGGCGCCCGCGAGGGTGTGACCGGCCTCGCGGACCTCCAGCCGGGCCAGTTCCTCGAGGTGCTCGTCGACGACGACGGCGAAGCGACGCAGCAGCCGGGCGCGGTCGGCGGGGGCCGCCGCCGCCCAGGTGTGCTGCGCGGCGGCTCCCCGTACGACGGCCGCGTCGACTTCGGCGGCGGTGGTGGCCGGGACGGTCGCCACGACTTCCTCGGTCGCGGGGTCGAGAACCAGGTGCTCGGTGATCTCGGCGGTCTTGGTGATCTCGGTGGTCACGTCGTGCCTCACAGACGTTCGAAGGAGCGGCGGAGCTCCCAGTCGGTCACCGCGGCGTCGAAGGCGTCGAGTTCGACGCGCGCCATGTTGCGGTAGTGCGCGACGACCTCCTCCCCGAAGGCCGCCTTCGCCACCTCGCTCCGCTCCCAGAGTCCGGCGGCTTCGCGGAGCGTGGTGGGGACGTGGTCGTACGCGGCGGTGTAGGCGTTGCCCGCACAGGGTTCGGGGAGTTCGAGCTTCTGCTCGATGCCATGGAGACCGGCGGCGATCAGTCCGGCGACGGCGAGGTGCGGGTTGACGTCACCGCCGGGCAGCCGGTTCTCGAACCGCATCGCACGGCCGTGGCCGACGACGCGGAGCGAGCAGGTGCGGTTGTCGTGGCCCCAGGCGACGGCGGTGGGTGCGAAGGAGCCGGGCTGGAAGCGTTTGTACGAGTTGATGTTCGGCGCGTAGAGGAGGGAGAACTCGCGCAGGGCGGCGAGCTGTCCGGCGAGGAAGTGGCGCATCATCGGGGACATGCCGCCGTCCTCGCCCGCCATGACGTTGCGCCCGTCGGTGTCCTGGAGCGAGAGATGGATATGGCAGGAGTTGCCCTCGCGCTCGTTGAACTTGGCCATGAAGGTGAGCGCGACGCCCTCCTGGGCGGCGATCTCCTTGGCGCCGGTCTTGTAGACGGCGTGCTGGTCGCAGGTGACCAGGGCCTCGTCGTACCGGAAGACGATCTCGTGCTGGCCGGGGTTGCACTCGCCCTTGGCGGATTCGACGGTCAGTCCCGCGGCCGCCATCTCGTTGCGGATGCGGCGCAGCAGGGGCTCGATGCGGCCGGTGCCGAGGACCGAGTAGTCGACGTTGTACTGGTTGGCGGGGGTCAGATCGCGGTAGTTGCGGTTCCAGGCCTGTTCGTAGGTGTCCTTGAAGACGATGAATTCGAGCTCGGTGCCCGCATGGGCGGTGAGACCGTGCTCGGCGAGGCGTTGCAGCTGGCGGCGGAGGATCTGGCGGGGTGCGGCGACGACGGGCGAGCCGTCCTCCCACGCGAGGTCGGCGATGACCATGGCCGTGCCGTCGTTCCAGGGGACGCGGCGCAGGGTCGTGAGATCGGCGTGCATGGCGAAGTCGCCGTATCCGCGCTCCCAGGAGGACATCGCGAAGCCGTCGACGGTGTTCATGTCGGTGTCGACGGCCAGCAGGTAGTTGCAGCCCTCGGTGCCGTGCTCCATGACCTCTTCGAGGAAGAACGCGGCGGCGAACCGCTTGCCCTGCAGCCGTCCCTGCATGTCGGGGAAGGCGAGGACGACGGTGTCGATCTCACCGCTCTCGACGAGAAGCCGTAGCTCCTCGACCGCGAGCGGGGGTGTGCGGTCTGCCACGGGAAGATCCTCCTTCGGTCAGCCGGAAGTCATAAGGTAGGGCTGAGAACCATTGTTGGGAAGGGAAGCAGGGACGTGGCGGAGGGAAGCGAGCCCATCGAGGGACTGCAGCCGGCGCTGCGGCCTGTCCTGCGGCCCGTGCGGGCGGGCAACGGCTTCGAGGAAGCACTCGAACAGATCCTGCAGGTGGTCAAGCTCGGTCTGGTGCCGGGCGGCGAGCGGCTGCCCGCGGAGCGCGAGCTCGCCGAGCGGCTCGGGATCAGCCGCGTCACTCTGCGGGAGGTCCTGAAGGTGCTGCAGGATCAGGGGCTGGTGGAGAGCAGACGGGGGAGGTACGGCGGTACGTTCGTGCTCCCGCGCACCGGCAGCCCCGGCGAGGACGAGCTGCGCCGCCGGGTGGCTGCCGTCGACGTCGAGGACGTCCTGCGCTTCCGTGAGGTGCTGGAGACCGGGGCGGCCGAGCTGTGCGCCACGCACGGGCTGACGGACGAGGGCGCGGAACGGCTGCGTACGGCTCTGGCTGCGACACACGATGCACCTCTGCCCGACTACCGCAGGCGCGACACGCTCCTGCACCTGACACTCGCGGAACTGTCCGGATCCGCCACGCTGGCCGCGCAGTACGCGGCCGTCCGGGCCACGGTGAACGACCTGCTGGACTGCATACCGCTGCTCGTGCGGAACCTGGAGCACTCGCAGCATCAGCACACCGCGTTCGTCGAAGCGGTGCTCGACGGGGACGCCGAAGCGGCGCGCACCCTGATGCGCGAACACTGCGCGGGCACGGCGGCGCTGCTGCGCGGATTCCTGGCCTGACCGCTTGCGCGGCAGCCCACCGAGACGCAAAGGTATTCCTCAGCACCATTGAACCGGGTTCGCCCACAGGCGGCCGACCGGAGGGCCCCGCCATGTCCGTACCGCTCATCGGCGTCACCACCTACTTGGAGCCGGTCGCCCGCTGGGGTGTCTGGGAGCTCCCCGCCGCACTGCTCCCGTCCGCCTATCCGCGGCTGGTCCAGCGCTCCGGCGGCCTCGCCGCCCTGCTGTCACCGGACGACCCGGCGCGGGCGGCGGCCGCCGTGGCCCGGCTGGACGGTCTCGTCGTCGCGGGCGGCGCCGATGTCGAGCCCGTACGCTACGGCGCGGAGCGCGATGCCAGGACCGGACCGCCGGCCCGCGAACGCGACACGTGGGAATTGGCGCTGCTCGGTGCCGCTCTGCAGTCCGGCACACCGGTGCTCGGCATCTGCCGCGGCATGCAGCTGCTGAACGTGGCGCTCGGCGGCACCCTGACCCAGCACCTGGACGGGCACACCAACCCGCTCGGCACGCCCGGCGTCCTCGGCGAGCACCCGGTGACGCCGGTTCCGGGAACGCTGTACGCGTCGATCGTGCCCGAGGAGTCCTCCGTACCGACCTACCACCACCAGGCCGTGGACGTGCTCGCCCCGGACCTGGTCGCGTCCGCCCATGCTGCGGACGGCACGGTCGAGGCGGTCGAACTGCCGGGGGCCGGGTGGGCGCTGGGGGTGCAGTGGCATCCGGAGATGGGGGACGACCTGCGGGTGATGCGGGCACTGGTGGCGGCGTCGAAGCGGGGCTGACCGCGCGCCGGTCGGCGGGCTACGGCGTGCGCCGTCCGAGCCGGCCGCGCAGCCACCCCAGCGCCGCCGCCCCCTGCGCCGCCTGGAACGCCCGCAGGGTCGGCAGGCCCGGCGGGTCCGGCATCAGCGAGTGCGCGACGAAGTAGCCGGCGAGCGCGGCAAGTACGGCATTCACACCGTCCGGGTCGGCGGCGCGCCCCAGCGGGTGGGTGGTGAACACCGTGTCCGGGTCGGGGCCGCCCTGGGCGGCCACGCACGGCAGCATCGCCAGCAGATCGAACCAGGGCGCGGCCCGCAGCGCGTGGGGCCAGTCGACGAACACCACCCGGTCGCCGGTGAGCAGGATGTTGTCGGCACGCAGATCCCCATGGGCGAGGCTGTCGCCGGTTGCGGGCCCGGCCCAGCCTGACTCCAGCTCCGCGAGTACGTCGAGGTGGCGTGCAGCCCACGGGTCGAGCCGCCCGGGCAGCCCCTCGGTGTCGCGCGCGGCGAGCAGGGTCCGCCAGCCGCTGAACGTCTCGGCCTCGCTGTCGGCGACGGCCGGTACGTCGATCGGAGCCGGGGTCATGATCCGGCTGAACTCGCCGACCGCTGTCAGGACCCGGTCCAGTTCGGCGGCGATCCAGGGGATGCGGGGCTGGCGGCCGTCGATGTCCTGGAGGACGAGGGCGACCCGGGTTCCGTCGTCGTACGAGCCCAGCAGCCGCGGTACGGGGGCGTCGGGCGGGAGGGCGGCGGTGTTACGGGCTTCGGCGCGGTGCAGGTCGGGGCTGCCGGGGTTCACCTCGGCGCTGACCACCTTGACGAACGCCCGCCGCCCGTCGGCGAGCCGGATCCGGGCGGCGACGCCCGGTGAGAACCCGCCGCTCTGGTTCCGCGCGTCGACGACAGGGGCACCGAGGATGTCCTCGACGGCGCTGCGTACGACGCCCGGAAGATCGGCCCAGTGGTGGCGGAAGCCGGTTGCGGGAGGCGCGGTCACGTTCATCTGCGCATCCTGGCCCGGGGCCGGGGCCGGGCCAACCGAATATCCGGCCGTCCGCGCATCAGCCGGTCCCGCGCCGGACGCGCAGGAAGCCCGTCCGGTGTTCGGGGGCGGGCCGGCAACGGGACGTCCCGGTCCCCTCCCGCTGCCGCACTACGCCTCGCGCGCCGTCAGCGCGAGCAGGTCGCGAGCCGGGCCCGTGGGCCGGTGCCCCGAAGGCCAGACCGCCCTCAGCTGGCGTCGGAGCCGTACCCCCGCCACCGGGGTCTTCACCAGCCGCCGCGAGGACAGCTCCTCCCCCAGCGCCAGTTCGCTCAGGACGCACGGTCCCGCACCACTCTCCGCCGCGCCCTTCACCGCTGTCGTCGAGGAGAGTTCGAGCAGTGGCTGCGCCAGCCCGCCGTGGACGGCCAGTGCCGCGTCCAGGACCTGTCGGGTGCCGGAGCCGCGCTCGCGCAGGATCAGTGGGGTCGCGGCCAGTTCCTGCGGCGTCAGCGGAGTGCGGCGGCGGGCCCACGCATGGGACGGGGCGACCACGACGACGAGGCGGTCGTGCGCGATGACGGTGCCGTCGAGGCCCTCCGGTATGGACAGCCCCTCCACGAATCCGAGGTCGGCCTCGCCGGCGAGCAGCCGCCCCGCGACCGCCGCCGAGTTGCCCGCGAGCAGCGAGACAGCGGTGTCCGGCCGTTCCGCGCGCAGTGCGATCAGCCAGCCGGGCAGCAGATATTCGGCGATGGTCATGGAGGCGGCGACCCGCAGCCTGGAGTCGCGCCGGTCGCGCAGCGCCTGGGCGCCCGCGTCGAACGCCTCGGCGGCCTCGACGATCCGGCGCGCCCAGTCGGTGACGAGCGCGCCCGCGTCGGTGAGCCGGGAGCCGCGCGGCGACCGGTCGAGGAGGGCCACACCGAGCTGTCGCTCCATCGACCGGATGCGGCTGCTCGCGGCGGGCTGGGTGATGCCGACGTCCCGTGCCGCGCGTCCCAGGCTGCCGTGCCGGGCGACGGCGAGCAGCAGCTCCAGCGCTCCGAGGTCGGGGACCCGATGGGACAGGAGGGCGGGTGCGGGTACGTCCATGGGCATAAAGCCAGCTTATGACCTCATAGAGACAAGCTCCCTGGTGGGGGACGGCCGCCGGAACAAAGATCGTGGCATGGCCATCTTTCCGCAGACCCGCGCGCAGACGAGCGCCCCGTACTCCGCCGCTGTGCGGCTTCCTTCCCTGCGATACATCGGCCCCAACTGGTACGCGACGGTCATGGGTACGGCCATCGTGGCCGGCGCGGGCGCGGCGCTTCCCGTGCACGTGCCCGGGCTGCGGGCCGCCTGCACGGTGGTGTGGGCGCTCGCGGCGGTGCTGCTCGCGGCGGTGCTCGCGGCCCGCGCCGGACACTGGTTCGCCCACCGCGACCAGGCCCGTGCCCATCTCCTCGACCCGGCCGTCGCCCCGTTCTACGGCTGCCTCTCGATGGCGCTGCTGGCCGTCGGCGGCTCCACCATGACGGTCGGCCGGGACGTCATCGGGCATCGGGCCGCCCTCGCCGCGGACGTGGTGCTGTACACCGCGGGCACGGCGATCGGGCTGGCCGCAGCGGTCGCGATCCCGTATCTGATGGTCGTACGCCACCGTCCGGCGCCCGGGACCGCGTCGCCGGTCTGGCTGCTGCCGGTGGTGGCGCCGATGGTGTCCGCGGCGCTCGGCCCGCTGCTGGTGCCGGAGCTTCCCTCGGGTCAGTTGCGGGAGGGGATGCTGCTCGCCTGTTACGCGATGTTCGGACTGAGCCTGCTGGCGACGCTGGTGATGCTGCCGCTGATCTTCGCGCGGCTGGTCCACCAGGGTCCGCTGCCGCTCGCCCTGACCCCCACGCTGTTCCTGGTCCTCGGTCCGCTGGGCCAGTCGACGACCGCGGTCGGACAGCTCGCCGATGTGGCGCCGGGGGCGATCGGGGCGCCGTACGCCTCCGCGCTCGGGGCGTTCGCCGTGCTCTACGGGGTGCCGGTGATGGGGTTCGCGCTCCTGTGGCTGGCGCTGGCCGCGTCGATGGTGGTGCGCGCGGTACGGGGCGGCATGACGTTCGGCATGACCTGGTGGGGGTTCACCTTCCCGGTCGGTACGTGTGTCACGGGCGCCGCGGGCCTGGCCCGGCACACCGGTCTGACGGCGTTCACCTGGCTGGCCGTCGCACTGTACGTGCTGCTGGTGACGGCCTGGGCGGTGACCGGGCTGCGGACGCTGCGCGGGCTGTTCAGCGGAGCGCTGCTCGCAGCGCCGCAGGCGCCGCAGCCAGTGACGGTCCGTACCACGTGAGATATCGCCCGTCGACGAGTGCGGCGGGCAGCGCGGGAAACGCCTCGGGTCCGTCGCTTGCGGTGAAGCGGTACGGCTCGTCGGGCAGCACGACCAGGTCGGAGCCGCTCGCGTTGAGCTCGTCGATCGGGATGCGCGGGTAGCGCTCGTCGTGATCCGCGTACACGTTCCGCACGCCGAGCCGGGCCAGCAGATCACCGGCGAAGGTGTCGCGTCCGAGCACCATCCAGGGCCGACGCCAGATCGGCACGATGGCGCGGCGCGGTACGGAAGCGGGCGGCGGGAGCGCCGCCCAGGCGGCCTCGGCCGCGTCGAGCCAGTCGGGCCGGCCCAGCCCGCAGCCGGTCACCAGGGCCCGGTGCAGTTCGGCGAAGGCCTGGTCGAGGGTGCGGATCTCGGTGACGAGGACCGTGGTCCCGGCCGCCCTGAGCGCGGCGAGGTCGGGTGCGCGGTTCTCCTCCTCGTTGGCGAGGACGAGATCGGGGCGGAGCGCGAGGACCGCGGCCACATCGGGGTTCTTGGTGCCGCCGATGCGTGCGGCGGTCAGACCGGCCGGATGGGTGCACCAGTCGGTGACGCCGACGAGGAGGCCGGGGGCGGTGGCGGCGACGGCCTCGGTGAGCGACGGGACGAGGGAGACGACACGTTCCACGGGCACCGGTGTCTCAGCGCCTCGGGTCGTTCGTGGCGTCGATGTGCTCGGCAACCGCGACGACCAGCAGCCGGGTGCCCGGCATCGTGGCCCGCCAGCGGTGCCGTACCCCACCCGACAGGAACAGCGTGTCGCCGCGCTCCAGCCGGTACGCCTGCCCCTCCGCCTCCACCTCGGCGGCGCCCTCCGCGACGTACATCAGCTCGTCGTTGCGGTGCTGGAACTCCCGCCCGAGGTCTATCTCGCCGGTGAACTCCAGCGCGCTGAGCTGGTGCCGCCCCCGCACCACTCTGCGCACCCCGTCGTCCTCGCCCGCGCGGACCACGTCGACGGCGCGCGCGGAGTCCGCGGCGGCGCGCAGCCGTGCCGTGGTGGTCTCCAGGGCAACGGCCACCCGGTCCAGCGACCGGGCGCTGGGCCGGGCCCGCTCGTTCTCGATCTGGCTGAGGAACGGCACGGACAGGCCGCTGCGGTCGGCGACCGCGGCCAGTGTCAGCCCCAGGCTTCTTCGTCGTCGGCGAACCGCGGCGCCCACGCGGAGTGTGTCCTTGTCGTCCATGTCCGGCTCCCTCCCGACTCGTCATCCTTCCGGCTGCCAGCACCTTACGCACAAGGTTGGGCAAGGACGGCCGGTAAATGAATGCCGGAAAGCCGGAAGGGGTGGCACCGCCGACCGGCGGTGCCACCCCTTCCCGGTGCTTCAGACCCTACTGGGGAGCCATCTTGTCCGCGATGCCCGGATTCTTGTCCATCCAGGCCTTCACGGCTTCTTCCTCGTGCCCCGTGCCGCGCTTCTGGATCTCGTTCTCCAGGCCGGCCAGCTGCTGCTCGCTGAGCTTGAAGTCCTTGAACCACTTGGTGAGCTGCGGGTAGTTCTTCGGGAAGTCCTTGCCGGCGATCGTGCGGATGGTGTCGCCGTTGCCGAAGGCCTTCTTGGGGTCCGTCAGCTTGGTGAGGTCGTACTGGTTGTACGCCCAGTGCGGCGTCCAGAGCAGAACCGCGATCGGCTCCTTCTTGGCGTAAGCGCGCTTCAGCTCGGCGAGCATCGAGGGCGTCGAACTGTCGACGACCTTGTACTCCTTGTCGAGACCGTAGGCGGGCAGCACGTTGTTCTTCAGGTTGGCCATGGTGGCGGTGCCGGGCTCGATGCCGACGATACGGTTCTTGAACTCGTCCCCGCGGCCCTTGAGGTCCTTGTAGGACTTGATGCCCTTGACGTACGAGGGGACGGCGACCTCCAGCGAGGTCGGCCCGTACCACGATCCGAGGTCGGTGAGCCTGGAGCCGTACTTGTTCCAGTAGTTCTTCTGGGTGTACGGCAGCCAGCCGTCGAACTGCACGTCGAGCTGGCCGCGGGACATCGCGGCGTACATCGGACCGACCTCGAACTGCTTCAGGTTGATCTTGTAGCCACGGTCCTCCAGGACGGCCTTCCACAGGTAGGTGGCGGCGATGTCCTCCTCCCACGGGAACCAGGCCATCTCGACGGTGCGGTCGCGCTCGTCCTTGCCGCTCTCGCCCTTCGCCGCCTTGGGGGCCGGGGTCCACTTGTCGGCGACGCCCGGGTTCTCCTTCAGCCAGGCGCGGACCGCCTCCTGCTCCTTGCCCTTGCCGGTCGTCTGGATCTTCGCCTCAAGACTGGTGAGCTGGTCCTCGGTCATCTTGAAGTTCTTCAGCCAGTTGCCGACGTGCGGGTTGTCGTCGGAGAAGCCCTTGCGGGTCAGGGTGTGGATGCCGTCGCCCTTGCCCCAGAGGTTCTTGGGGTCCTTGAGCTTGGTGAGGTCGTACTGGTTGTACGCCCAGTGCGGCGACCAGAGCGGGACGACGATCGGTTCCTTCTTGGCGTACGCGCGCTTCAGCTCGGCGAGCATCGAGGGCGTGGAGCCGTCGACGACCTTGTACTCCTTGTCGAGGCCGTACCCCGGCAGGATCTTGTCCTTGAGCAGCCCGGTCTCACCGGCGCTCGGCTCGATGCCGACGACGCGGCCCTTGAAGTCGGACGCCTTGCCCTTGAGGTCGTCGAGCGAGTCGACGCCCTTCACGTACGAGGGGACGGCCAGCTCCAGGGAGGTGGGGCCGAACCAGGAGCCCATGTCATCCAGGCGGTCCTGGTACTTCTTCCAGTACGTGGCGTGGGTGACCGGGAGCCAGGAGTCGGTCTCGAAGTCGATCTGGCCGTTCGCCATACCGGTGTAGAGCGCGCCGGCCTCGTACTGCTTGACGTCGACCTCGAAGCCGCGCTGCTCCAGCAGCTCCTTCCACAGGAAAGTGGAGGCGATGCCCTCGTCCCACGGGATGTATCCCATGCTGATCTTCTGGCCCTTGCCGACGTTCGATGCGTCGGTGGCGGCACCGGTGTCCTGCTTCGACGAGCCGAAGATGCCCATGCCACCGGCGACGAGCGCGAGGACGACGACGCCGACGACCGCGACGGCGGGCTGCGGACGGTAGTTCCAGATCTTCAGTCCGCCGGCCACCGACTGGGCCTTGGCGAGGGCGCGGCGGGCCAGCGGGGAGACCTCGCGGCCCAGCGCGCCGGTCATCCGGTCCAGGTACATCGCCAGGATGACGATGGAGACGCCCGCCTCGAAGCCGAGGCCGACGTCGACGTTGCCGATGGCGCGGTAGACGGAGCCCCCGAGGCCGCCGCCGCCGACCATGCCGGCGATGACCACCATGGACAGGCCGAGCATGATGACCTGGTTGATGCCCGCCATGATCGTGGGCAGGGCGAGCGGCAGCTGAACCCGCATCAGGGTGTTGCGCGAGGTGGTGCCGAAGGCCTCGGCCGCCTCCACGAGGTCGCCGTCGACCTGACGGATGCCGAGTTCGGTCATCCGGACGCCCGGGGGCAGCGCGAAGATGATGGTGGCGATGATGCCGGGCACGACGCCGACGCCGAAGAAGATGACGCCGGGAATCAGATAGACCATGGCGGGCATGGTCTGCATGAAGTCGAGGACCGGCCGGGTCACCGCGGACACCGTCTTGGAACGCGCCGCCCAGATGCCGAGCGGGACGGCCAGGACCAGTGTGACGATCGTCGCGACGAGCACCAGTGTGAGGGTGTCCATCGCTTCGTCCCACAGCTCGACCGAGTCGATGAGCGCGAAACCCACGAAGGCGAGACCACCCGCGAGCAGACCGCGCAGCCACCAGGCGATGACCGCGACGATGCCCGCGAACAACAGCGGGGCGGGGGCGGAGAGGACGGCGGCTATGCCGTCGAACATGCCGCCGACGACGGAGCTGATCGCGTCGAACAGCCAGGCCAGGTGGGTCTGCAGCCAGTCGACCGCACTGTCCACCCATTCACCGAGCGGGAGCCTAAACATCGGCGGCCACCTTCTTCGCAGTGGCCGTGGCGTCCTGCGGGAGCTCGATGGGGGTCATCGGCTCGCCGAGGACGGCAAGGAGCCGGGACCGGGGCACGACCCCGACGAGCTTGCCCTTGTCGTCGGTCACGGCGACCGCGACACCACTGCGCGAGCACGGCGTGAACAGCTCGATGATCGGCGTGGACTCGGAGACCGTGGCCGGCGCCGCCCTGAGGACGTCGTCGGGCGTACGGAGTTCCTCGCCGTCGTCGCCCGTGGTGCCCATGACGGTGTGCGGCTCGGCCATGACGGCGCCCGCGGTGAGCACCCGGGAGCGGTCGACGTCCTGGGTGAAGGAGGCGACGTAGTCGTTGGCGGGGGTGACGAGGATGTCCTCTGCAGTGCCCAGCTGGACGATCCTCCCGTCCCGCATCACGGCGATCCGGTCGCCGAGGCGCATGGCCTCGTTGAGGTCGTGGGTGATGAAGACGATGGTCTTCTTCAGCCGCTTCTGCAGTTCCAGCAGCTGGTCCTGCATGTCGCGGCGGATCAGCGGGTCCAGCGCGCTGAACGACTCGTCCATCAGGAGCAGGTCGGCGTCGGTGGCGAGGGCGCGGGCCAGGCCGACGCGCTGCTGCATACCGCCGGACAGCTCGTCGGGCCAGGACTTCTCCCAGCCGGCGAGGCCGGTCAGCTCCAGCGCCTCGGCGGCGCGCTTCTCGCGCTCGGCACGCGGCACACCCTGCACTTCGAGTCCGTACGCGGCGTTCTCCAGGACGCTCCGGTGCGGGAACAGGGCGAAGTGCTGGAAGACCATACTGATCTTCGAGGAGCGAACGGCGCGGAGTTCGCGGGGGCTCAGGGCGGTCAGGTCCTGGCCGTCGAACAGCACACGTCCGGCTGTGGGGTCCAGCAGCCCGTTGAGCATCCGCAGCAACGTGGACTTGCCGGATCCGGACAGACCCATCACGACGAAGATCTGGCCCGGTTCCACGGTGAACGAGGCGTCGATCACCGCTGCGGTCGTTCCGTCGGCGCGCAGCTCGTCGCGGTCCGTGCCGCTTTCGAGCTTCTGCACGGCTTGATCGGGTCGTCTGCCGAACACCTTGTACAGGTGGTCGGCTTGCAGCCTTGACACATACACCTCACGCGTTGAACCGAAAACGGTCTGCCACCCCCTCCGGCAGACCGTGGAGCGGCGCGGATTCGGTCCGCTTGGCACGCGCTGCGATGGAAATGGCGACGTGGTCCGCTCCGATGGCGCGCCTGCCCGCACTTACACGAGCCAAACAGAACAGTGACCCAGCTCACATTTGGGTCGGTGTCAGTGAGGTGCGGCATCATCGGGGTGTGACGCGACGCCTGATGCTCCTCGACACCGCTTCCCTCTACTACCGCGCCTACTTCGGGGTCCCCGATTCGGTGCGCGCACCGGACGGCACGCCAGTGAACGCCGTGCGCGGTCTGCTCGACTTCATCGGGCGGCTCGTCCAGGACCACCGGCCGGACGACCTGGTGGCCTGTATGGACGCGGACTGGCGGCCGCACTGGCGGGTCGAGCTGATTCCGTCGTACAAGGCGCACCGGGTCGCGGTGGAGACCGCCGACGGGCTGCCCGACGAGGAGGAGACCCCCGACACACTGGCGCCGCAGGTCCCGATCATCGAGGACGTGCTCGACGCGCTCGGCATCGCCCGGGTCGGTGTCGCGGAGTACGAGGCGGACGACGTGATCGGCACGCTGACCGGTCTCGCCACCGGCCCGGTGGACATCGTGACCGGCGACCGGGACCTCTACCAGCTGGTCGACGACGCCCGTGAGGTGCGGGTCCTCTACCCGCTGAAGGGGGTGGGGTCGCTGCAGCTGACGGACGAGGCGTGGCTGCGCGAGAAGTACGGGGTGGACGGCTCCGGCTATGTCGATCTGGCGCTGCTCCGCGGCGACCCCAGCGACGGCCTGCCGGGGGTCCCCGGCATCGGTGAGAAGACGGCGGCGAAGCTGCTGGACACCTTCGGCGATCTGGCCGGGATCATGGCCGCGGTGGACGATCCGGCGGCGAAGCTGACTCCCTCGCAGCGCAAGCGGCTCGACGAGGCGCGGGACTACGTGGCCGTCGCGCCGACCGTGGTCCGGGTCGCGGGTGACGTACCGCTGCCCGCGTTCGATCCGGCGCTGCCCACCGAGCCGCGCGACCCCGCCGCCCTCGAAGCCCTGGCCGCCCAGTGGGGACTGGGCGGTGCCCTGCAGCGCCTGCTCTCCACACTCCGGAACTGAGGTGCTAACTTAGGTAAACCTAAGTACTTGGAGCAGGGAGAACCTCGTGGCAGAACGACCGGCGCGGCAGGCACCCACGGCGCAGGGGGCCCAGGTCCTGCGCACCGAGCGGATCACCCCGCACATGGTGCGCGTGGTACTCGGTGGTGACGGCCTGGCCGGTTTCGCGCTGTCCGGGTTCACCGACCACTACGTCAAGCTGTGCTTCGCGCCCGAGGGCGCGGACTATGCGCACCCGTTCGACATGGCCCGCATCCGCGAGGAGTACCCGCGCGAGCTGTGGCCCACCACCCGCACCTACACGGTCCGCTCCTGGGACCCGGTCACCCGGGAGCTGGCGATCGACTTCGTGGTCCACGGCGACGAGGGCCTGGCGGGGCCGTGGGCGCTCCGCGCGGCTCCGGGTGACCAGGTGACCTTCCTGGGTCCCGGCGGCGGTTACGGACCCGACGCGTCGGCGGACTGGCACCTGCTGGCCGGTGACGAGAGTGCCCTGCCGGCGATCGCGGCGGCTCTGGAACAGATGCCTGCGGGTGCGGTGGCGCACGCCTACATCGAGGTGGTGGACGCGTCCGAGGAGCAGAAGATCGTGACGGCCGACGGGGTCGAGCTGACCTGGCTGCACCGTGGCGACCGCCCGGTCGGCGAGGCGCTGACCGCGGCCGTGAAGTCCCTGGAATTCCCGGTGGGCCGGGTGCAGGCGTTCGTGCACGGCGAGGCGGGCTTCGTGAAGGAGATCCGCCGCCATCTGCGGCTCGACCGGCAGATCCCGCTGCCGCAGCTGTCGATCTCCGGCTACTGGCGCCTCGGTCAGAACGACGACGCGTGGCGCTCGGTGAAGCGCGAGTGGAACCAGCAGGTGGAGCGGGAGCAGGAGAGCGCCGCATAGGCCGCCCGCCCGGGGCACCTGTGGTGGACATCCACGCCCCGGTCACTGTCCGGGACGGTGACCGGGGCGTCGGCATGCGGCGGCGGTGTGCACGCGACCGGGTCGTCCGCGTACGAAACGGTGGCGCCGGCGGACACGCGACCCGGGCACCCACGCGTCGGACGCGTTCCCCTCATCCGCCCCCGGCCCGCTCCCCCTGCTCGCCGCCGTACGCCCTGGCCGAGGCGTCCACGTGCGCGAGCCTGCGCAGCGCGCTGAACATCGCCTCGCCCAGCACCGTGCCGACGACCACGCTCTCCACCAGGTCCTCGCGCGCCACCCGCCGTCCCACGTAGTCGAGATCGGCCCGGGCGACCGGTTCCGCGGCGCTCGCGTAGTCGTCGAGCAGCTCGCAGAAGCCTCCGTGCCCGGCCCGTCGCAGTGCGGCCAGCACCCCGGCCAGGGCCTCACCGGCCGGACTCCGCGCCTCCACCCGCCAGCCGCGCCGCTCCAGCAGCTCGGCCACCTCTTCGCGGGCGTCGTCCAGTTCGGGCCCGGGTTCGCTGCCCTCGATCGCCGTGATCCGCTTCGCCGCCACGCCCAGCACGTTGTGCACCGGCTGCGCGGGGTCGTCGATCGTCCGGAGTACGTCACCGATCGCGGAGAGCGAGAGTCCGCCGACATCCAGGAGGGCACGGATCAGCTTCAGCCGGCGCTCGTGCCCGGAGTCGTACGACGCCTGGTTCGGGCTGGTCAACTCCCCCGGGGGCAGGAGCCCTTCCCGCACATAGAACTTGATCGTCGCCACCGAAACCCCGGACCTGCGGCTCAACTCGCCGATGCGCACGCTGCGTTCTCCCTTTCTGCTCTTGCCAACCCCGCACCCCATCATAGATAGTTCCACTATCGGATAGCGGAGAGTCTCACTATCCATAATCTTCGGTCTTCACAGGGAGTACACCCATGCCGTCATGGCGTTCCTGGCACCGCCCGTTAGTCCTCTTCGCCGCGGCGATGGCTGTCATGGCCGTCATCTCCGGAGTGGGACTCCTGGTCGACGACCGGGTCCTCGCGGGCTCGGCGATCTGGTTCAAGCCCTTCAAGTTCGCGGTCTCGTTCGTGGCGTACGCCCTGGCGCTCGCCTGGATGCTGACACTCCTCACCCGCGGCCGGCGCACCGGCTGGTGGGCCGGGACCGTGGTCGCGGTCTCCAGCCTCACCGAGATGGCGATCATCACCGCGCAGGTCATCCGCGGGAAGCGCAGCCACTTCAACCACGCCACCCCGTTCGACGAGCGGCTGTTCACCGCGATGGGCGTCACCGTCGCCGTCCTCTGGACCGGAACCCTGGTCATCGCGGTCCTGTTGCTGCGCGCCCGTATCCAGGACCGCGCCGCCGCCCTCGCGATCCGCTCGGGGGTGTTCATTGCGCTGGTGGGCGCGGGAATCGGCTTCGTGATGACTCAGCCGACTCCCGAGCAGCGGGCCGCCGGGAACCTCGACACCGCGGATGTGATCGGCGCACACTCCGTCGGCGTACCCGACGGCGGTCCCTCGATGCCGCTCACCGGCTGGTCGACGACCGGCGGCGATCTGCGCATCCCGCACTTCGTCGGCATGCATGCGCTCCAGTTCCTCCCGCTGCTCCTGCTCGCCCTGGTGGCGCTGGCCCCGCGCTTTCCCCGGCTGGGCGATCCGCGGGTACGGCTGCGCCTGGTGCTCGTCGCATCAGGGGTGTACGCGGCGGTCGTCGCCCTCGTCGCGTGGCAGGCGCTGCGCGGGCAGTCACTGATTCATCCGGACGGCGCGACGCTCACCGCCGCGTCACTCGTCCTGGCCGCCACCGCCGCCGGAACGTATGCGGCGCTGCGGCCGACTCCCGCACTCCGCGCCACGGATTCCGTCGAGAAGGAGTTCATGGCATGACCGGTGCACTCTTCGAGGTCTCGTTCTGGCTGGCAGCGCCCTTCTGGCTGCTCATGATCCTGGCGCCGCACTGGCGGCCCACCGCGCGCCTCGCGGCGTCCCCTCTGACCGTCCTGCCGGTGCTGGCCGTGTATCTGATGATGGCCGTGCCCGTCTTCCCCGAACTGTGGACTGCCGTGCGCAGCCCCGACATCGACACGTTCCGCGACCTGACCGTGCTGGCGAACGGGGCGGGGGCGATCTGGGCGCAGGTCATCGCGTGGGATCTGCTGCTCGGCCAGTGGATGTTCCTGGAGGGCCGTCGGCTGGGTGTCCCCGCGCTGGTGATGAGCCCTCTACTGGTACTGACCATTCTGCTGTCACCGTTCGGCCTGCTGGCCTTTCTGGTGCTGCGCGCGGTCCGGAAGCCGAAGAGCCGGCCCGGGGAGACCCTCCCGGACCGGTTCCACGACGCGGCGCTCTCCTGACCCAGCGGCCGCACGCGCCGTCAGACGGACTTCTGGTACGAGCGGAAGGTGCGGGTCGACAGCCAGACCGCGACCACCGCGAGGGCGAGCAGCGCTCCCCCGCGGCTGAGCACCAGTCCCCAGTCGGGCTCGGCTGTCAGTGCCGAACGGCCCGCCAGCATCGCCCAGTTGACCGGGTTGAAGTCGGCGATCTGCCGCATCCAGGACGGCATCTGGCTCGGCGCCATGAACGAGGACGAGAGAAAGGTCAGCGGCAGCAGCAGGAACGTGTTGATACCGATGATCGACTCACGCTGGCGGACCAGCATCCCCAGCGCGTTGGAGAGCGCACCGAAGACCGTACCGAGCAGGATCGAGGCGACGAGCAGGATCAGCAGCCCGCCCGCACCACCCGGGTACGTCGCACCGGCGGCCCAGCCGAGCAGCACGATGATGACCGACTGGACGGCGGTACTGATGCCGTTCTGCACGACGTTGGCGTTCATCAGCGCGTTCCGGCTGACCGGGGTGGTCAGGAAGCGGTTGAGCGTGCCCCGCTCGATCTCCTCCAGGGTGCCCATGCCGGCCCACATGCTCGATCCGAGGGCGCTCATCACGACAATGCCGGGGATCAGGTAGTCCAGATAGGACGTGGTACCGAACCCGCCGAGCTCGACTACCTTCTTGAAGAGGTTGCCGAACAGGAACAGCCAGATCACCGGCTGGACCAGGGAGATCGCCAGGAAGACCGGCTGCCTGATGATCGCCATGAGCTGACGTTGGGTCATGTACCAGGTCTGGGCGATGACGTGACTGCTCATCGGGCGCCTCCTGCAGCGACCGTGGCGGGGATCTGCTGGGCGTCCGCGGCCTCGGCCTCGGAGAAGCGGCGTCCGGCGTAGCGCAGATAGACGTCGTCGAGAGAGGGGCGGGCGACCGTGGCGGCGGCGACCGTCGCACCGGCCCGGTCCAGGGCGCCGAGCAGTACGGGGACGGCGGCGGCGCCGTCCTCGGCGCGGACGCTGACCCGGCGGCCCTCGGCCAGCACCTCGTACACCCCGGGCAGCCCGGTGAGCGCGGCGGTGACCGCCGCACGGTCCGCGTCGGTGCGGAGCTCCATGTGGACGGCGTCGCCGCGGAGTTCGCCCTTGAGTTCGTCGGGGGTGCCCTCGACGACGATCCGGCCGCGGTCGACGATCGCGATGCGTTCGGCGAGCCGGTCGGCCTCCTCCAGGTAGTGCGTGGTGAGCACGATGGTCAGGCCCTCGTCGCCGGCCAGCCGGGCGATCTCGTCCCACATGGCCGTACGGGCCTCGGGGTCGAGTCCGGTGGTGGGCTCGTCCAGGAACAGCACCTCGGGGCGGTGGACCAGGCCGAGCGCCACGTCCAGGCGCCGCTGCATTCCGCCGGAGTACCCCTTGACCTGCCGCTTCCCCGCGTCGGCGAGGTCGAAGCGGTCCAGCAGTTCATCGGCGCGGCGCTGGACCGCGGCGCCCCTCATTCCGTACAGCCTGCCCTGCAGCAGCAGGTTCTCCCGGCCGGTGGCGACCGGGTCGGCGCCGGACTTCTGGGCGACGACGCCGATCGCGCGGCGGACCCGGTCGGGGTGGCGCAGCACGTCGTGTCCGGCGACGCTCGCGGCGCCGGAGTCGGGGCGGGCGAGGGTGGTGAGGATCTTGACGGTGGTGGACTTCCCGGCGCCGTTGGGGCCGAGGAGTCCGAAGACCGTTCCGGCACCGACGGTGAGGTCCATGCCGTTCAGTGCGGTGACGTCGCCGGGATAGGTCTTGATCAGTTGTCGCGCCTCTACTGCGGGCGCACGGGTGCTCATGTCGGAGCTCTCCTGTGGTCAGCGGGGTGTTCGGACATGCCGAACCGATCCGCGTGAAGAGAGCCGGGCTATCCTGGGTGTGCCGCACCTCGATCGCCTGGCTCGCCCTCACGGCATGGCCGGTCCGGGGTTCGAGACCCTGGCGGGCGCTGCTCCAACAGCCCCTGCCGGGGTCTTTCTCTTTCTTCGGTACCGCTTGGCGCTACGCCTTCCGCTCGGGATCGAGGACGATCTCCTGTTCGTCGAGGTCCTGCCAGTCCTGCGGAACCTCGCCGGTCTCGTGGAAGGACTTCCACTCCTCGATACCACTGATCGTGGCGTCGAGAAGCTCGCTACGGAATTTCTTGATCCACTCCAGCTGGGCATCGATCATGTGGAGCTGGTATTCGGTCTCCACCACGAAGACCCGGGGCAGCTTCTCCGTCAGCCCGCCGAGGATGCCCCGCATCGCCGCGGACTGGACCGCCAGCGCCGCCTCCCGGGTTTCCAGCAGCTCCGCGACATCCTGCGGAGGCAGCACCGGCAGCAGCGAGAGCGCGGTCTCGAAGACCGGGTACTCGGCGGCCGGAACGGCGAGCAGATCGGAGAGCCAGTCGACCATCTCGGCACGCCCCGCCTCGGTGATGCCGTAGAGCGTGCGCTCGGGGCGGTTGCCCTGGCGCTGCACGCCGGCCACCTCGACGTAGCCGTGCTTCTCCAGGTTCTGAACCACGGTGTACAACGAGCCGAAATTGATCTTGACGCTGTGTTCCTTGCCGCGCCGGCGAAGCGTCTGGGCGATCTCGTACGGATGCATGGACCGCTCGGCGAGGAGCACCATCACCGTGAGCGCCAGTGGATTGCTGAGCTTGCGCCGCTTGGCCACCGCCCCCCACCGCCCTTCACATCGTCAGATCATCACTTCGTCATCGAATACTCGTGTACGAACATATCGCGAGCACCCTTACGCGTCAACCACGATGTATCGCGAATTCGCGGCGGCGTGGAAAGATTTCACGCACTGACCAATCCGCGCTGCCGTCGGCTCCGAATCACCTCATGGAACCGATGCGCATCCTGGGAGGAAGCCCGCGTGAAACAAGCCGTGCACATCAGCGAAGCACCATCGGCGGGGCCCGATCTCCAGGAACTCCTGGGTCTGGTCGCCCGCGGCGACCAGGCTGCGTTCGCCAAGGTGTACGACGCGGTCTGCGGTCCGGTCCTCGGTCTCGTACGGAGTGTGCTGCGCGACCCAGCACAGTCGGAGGAGGTGGCGCAGGAAGTGCTGGTGGAAGTGTGGCGGACCGCCCCCCGCTTCCGGGCTTCCCGCGGCAGCGCCATGAACTGGGTGCTGACGCTGGCCCATCACCGGGCGGTGGACCGGGTGCGCTCCGTCGAGGCGACGACGGCCCGGGAGCACCGGGCGGCACTGCTGGACCGTACGCCGGAGTTCGACGAGGTCACCGAGCAGGTCGAGAGCCGGCTGGAGCGGGAGCAGGTGCGCCGCTGCATGCGGACCCTGTCCGAGCTGCAAAGACAGTCCGTCACACTCGCCTACTACCGCGGCCTGACCTACCGCGAAGTGGCGGAACTCCTCTCCGTACCGCTCGGGACGATCAAGACACGACTGCGCGACGGACTGATCCGGCTGCGCGACTGCCTCGGGGTGAGCGCATGAACACGGTGAATCGCATGAGCGGGGCCGAACTGCACACGCTGACCGGCGCCTACGCCCTGTACGCGCTGCCGGACGCGGAGCGCGGGGAGTTCGAACGCCATCTCGGCGACTGCGAGGCCTGCGCCGTGGAGGTGCGGGAACTGTCCGAGACCGCCACCCGGCTCGGGCTCGCGGTGTCCGCGGCCCCGCCGCGCGAGCTGCGCGACCGGGTGCTGCGGGAGATCACGACCGTACGGCAGGAATCCCCGTCCCGCGCCCGGCGCCCCCGCTCGGCCGTCTCCGTCCAGCGGACCGGCCGCTGGCCGAAGTTCGCGCTCGCCGCGTCTCTGGTCGCCGCTGCCGGGTTCGGCGGGATCGCCGTGTGGCAGAACCAGGTCGCCCGGGACGCACAGCAGGAAGCGCACCGGGCCCAGCAGCAGAGCGAGCAGGTGGCGCGGGTTCTCGCGGCGCCGGACGCGAAGGCGAAGTCCAGCGCGCTGAAGGGCGGGGCCAAGGGCACGGTCGTGGTCTCCCGGAGCGAGAACCGGGCCGTGTTCGTGGCCTCGGGGATGGAGCCGCCGTCCCACGGCAAGGTGTACCAGCTGTGGTTCGACGACCACGGGACCATGCGGTCCGCGGGACTGATGAACCGGGCGACGACGGGCGGCGACACGGTGCTGCTGGACGGGCCGGTCGACGGCGCGTCGGGCATAGGAATCACCGTCGAGCCGGCCGGCGGCTCCGTGCAGCCGACGTCCGCTGCACTGGCACTGCTGACCTTCCCGACCGCATGAGGGGCTCCCTGCCATGACCGTCTCGGTGGCGCTGTTCACCTCCGATCTGCGGCTGCACGACAACCCCGTTCTGCACGCCGCGGTGCGCGACGCGGATGCCGTCGTCCCCCTCTTCGTCCAGGACGACGGCATCCGCCGGACCGGTTTCGACGCGCCGAACCGACGGGCGTTCCTCGCCGACTGCCTCGTCGATCTCGACGCGGGGCTGCGCCGCCGCGGCGGCCGGCTGGTCGTCCGCAGCGCCGACGTGGTGGCCGGGGCCTGCGCCGTGGTCGCGGAGACGGGCGCGGAGAGTCTGCACATCGCGGCCGGGGTGAGCGGGTACGCGAGGGAACGCGAGGAGCGCCTGCGTACGGCTCTCGGGGCTGTCGGCTGCGCCCTGCACGTCCATGACGCGGTGGTCACCGCGCTCGCCCCGGGCCTGGTCGTCCCGGCGGGCCGTGACCATTTCGCGGTGTTCACCCCCTACTTCCGCCGTTGGGAGGCGGCGGGGGTACGGGGCACACTGACCGGGCCGCGGACGGTACGGGTGCCGGACACGGCGACGTCCGCACCGCTGCCGACCCGAGCGGAGGTGACGGGCGTCTCCCCGGGACTTGCCGAGGGCGGCGAGACGGCAGGGCGCAGGCTGCTGACCTCCTGGTTGCACGGCCCGATGGCCGACTACGGGACCGGCCACGACGACCTCGCCGGCGACGCGACATCCAGGCTGTCGCCGTTTCTGCACTTCGGCTGCCTCTCCGCGGCCGAACTGGTGCACCGGGCACGGGAGAAGGGCGGGCCGGGCGCCGACGCGTTCGTACGGCAGCTGGCCTGGCGGGACTTCCACCACCAGGTTCTCGCCGCCCGGCCGGACGCCGCGTGGGCCGACTACCGTCCGCGCGGCGACCGGTGGCGGTCCGACCCCGACGAGATCGAGGCGTGGCGTGCCGGGCTCACCGGCTATCCGCTGGTCGACGCGGCGATGCGACAGCTGGCGCACGAGGGCTGGATGCACAACCGGGGCCGGATGCTGGTCGCGAGTTTCCTCACCAAGACGCTGTACGTGGACTGGCGCGTCGGCGCGCAGCACTTCCTGGATCTCCTGGTCGACGGGGACCTGGCGAACAATCAGCTCAACTGGCAGTGGGTGGCGGGCACCGGTACGGACACCCGCCCCAACCGTGTACTCAATCCGCTGATCCAGGGCAAGCGGTTCGATCCACGGGGCGCGTACGTACGGCGGTGGGTGCCGGAACTGGCGGGCCTGGACGGCGCTGCGGTGCACGAGCCGTGGAAGCTCAGCGGCCCGGACCGGGCCCGGCTCGCCTATCCGGAGCCGGTGGTGGATCTGGCCGAGGCCCGCGCCCGCTTCGAACGGGCGCGCGGCCTCGGCTGACAGCTGACCACCGGCTGCCGGCTCTCGGCTCTCGGCTCTCGCCGCCCGGTGGAAGCGCGGCACTTCGACCAGCATCCGGAGGCAGGAGACGCGCAGTGCGGTGCGCGGCCGGGCGAGGAGTCCGGCGGGCCAGCGGCCGCCCGCGTACTCGATGCCGCACCCCTCGCACCGTATGGACATGCTCATCTCGGACTCCTGGGTGGCCACCCCGAGTTCGGCGAAGAGCCGCAGAAGGTACGGGTACGTACGCCGGTTGTGCACGATGAACCCCGAGTCGACGCGGTGCATCCGTCCGTCGGAGGCGGCGAGGTCATGGGTGTGCGCATGACCGCCGGTCCGTTCGTCCGACTCGTACGGCGGTACTTCGTGCGCCTGACCGAGCACATACGCGGCGGTCGGTCCTGCCATGCCGCTGCCCACCACGGCTGCCCGTCGTCGATTCCGTGCCATGCCGGTTCCTCCGGGCCCTCGGTTCCGGCCCGCCCCGGGCGGGCCCGGTGCGCGCCGAACGGGCCCTCTCACAGGGCCCCTCGAAGGTGATTCGCGGCCGGGACCGAGACGGATCGGTCGATGACCGCCTCTCATCCGATCGGGTGACGGACCAATCCGCCGGGCGTCCGGCGACGAACACCGGATGTGAACGAGGAACAGAACAACGTGCAGGAGCACGGGGCCTCCGGGTCCCGGCGGTCCCGCTGGGCACGTGCCGGTCTTGCCGGGCTCAGTGGTCTGATCGCCGGGTTCTGCGCCCTGGCCGTGGCCGAACTGGTCTCGGCTGTCGTACGTCCGGAGGCGGGTCCGGTCGCGGCGGTGGGCGGGGCGGTCATCGACCGCACTCCCCCGGTCATGAAGGACTTCGCCGTACGGCACTTCGGCACGACCGACAAGCTGGTGCTCGAACTGGGCATCCTGGCGCTGCTGGCGGTTTTCGCCGTGACGGTCGGGCTGCTGGCGCTGCGGCACCGGCTGCTCGGCTCGGCGGCCGTTCTGGTCTTCGGCGTGGTCGGGGCAGTGGCGGCGGTGGGACGGCCGGAAGGCAGCCCCGCCGATGCCCTGCCCTCGGTGGTGGGTGCCGTACTGGCCGCAGGGGTGCTGCATCTCCTGGTCGGACGGCTCGGCCCGGTGCTCCGCCCCTCTCCCGCGGCCGGCGAGAGGGACGGGCAGGGGGACGGTGCCTTCGACCGGCGCGGTTTCGTGATCGCGGCGACCGCTGCGGCGGCGGCCTCGGCCGGTGCGGGGTTCCTGGGACGGCGGCTGACGTCCTCCGTGCAGGCCGGGGCCACCGCCTCACGGCATGATCTGGTCCTCCCGGTCCCCGAGTCACCGGCGCCCGCCGTACCGCCCGGGGCGGATCTGCGGATCCGGGGCCTGAGCTCGTTCCTCACCCCGAACAAGAGCTTCTACCGGGTGGACACCGCCCTGGTCGTGCCCCGCATCGACGCCGATTCGTGGCGGCTGCGGATCCACGGCAAGGGGGTCGCCCGCCCGCTCACGGTCAGCTTCCAGGACCTCCTGGGGCGGGAGATCATCGAGCGGGACATCACCCTGGCGTGTGTCTCCAACGAGGTCGGCGGCCCGTACGTCGGCAATGCCCGGTGGATCGGTGTGCGGCTGGCCGATCTCCTGAGCGAGGCCGGGGTGAAGCCGCCGTCGCAGGGCGGACCCGCCGACCAGATCGTGGCGCGTTCCGTCGACGGCATGACGATCGGCACGCCGGTCGAGACGGTCATGGACGGGCGCGACGCGATCCTCGCCCTCGGCATGAACGGCGAGCCCCTGCCGTTCGAGCACGGCTTCCCGGTCCGCATGGTGGTGCCGGGACTCTACGGGTACGTCTCGGCCTGCAAGTGGATCAAGGACATCGAGCTGACGACGTTCGCCTCGTACGACGCGTACTGGGTCAGGCGCAGCTGGTCCCAGCAGGCGCCGGTCAAGACGGAGTCCCGGATCGACACGCCGCGTCCGTTCGCCTCACCGAAGCCCGGCATCGTGCCCGTCGCCGGGGTGGCCTGGGCCCAGCACCGGGGGATCTCACGGGTGGAGGTCCGGGTGGACGGCGGCCCGTGGCATCGGGCCCGGCTCGCGGCGGAGGACAGCCGGGACACCTGGCGCCAGTGGGTGTGGGAGTGGTCGGCCACCTCCGGCAATCACACGCTGGAGGTCCGTGCGACCGACGGGACGGGCGCCACTCAGACCGGCGAACGCGTCGGCACCGTCCCGGACGGTGCGACCGGCTGGCACTCGGTGGTGGTCGACGTCTCCTGACCCGCCCTCTCCCCGCACGCACCGTCATGCCCCACTCCTTCGTTTCTTCCTCCCTTCTCAACCGTCGCACGCACCCGCGCACCTCTCCTGGAGAATCACATGAACACCCTGCACCTTCGCCGTGCCGCCGTTGCCGTCTCCGCCGCCGCGCTGCTGCCCCTGGCCCTGACGGCCTGCTCCAGCGACTCCAAGGACTCCTCGTCCGGCTCCCCCGCGAGTGCGGCCAAGACATCACCGTCGGCCGCGGCGAGCGAGCCGATGAAGATGAACGAGCCGTTCGGCCCGGCCTGTTCGTCCGTGCCGAAGGACGGCGCGGGAAGCTTCGCGGGTATGGCGAAGGACCCGGTCGCCACGGCCGCCTCCAACAACCCGGCACTCTCCACCCTGGTCACCGCGGTGAAGAAGGCCGGTCTGGTCGACACCTTGAACAACGCGCAGAACATCACGGTGTTCGCGCCGACCAATGACGCCTTCGCCAAGATCCCGCAGGCCGACCTGGACAAGCTGCTGGCGAACAAGGCGGAGCTCACCAAGGTGCTGACGTACCACGTGGTGGGTCGGAATCTGACGCCGAAGCAGCTGGAGAACGGCTCCTACGCCACGCTGGAGAAGGGCAGGCTGACGACCTCCGGCTCGGGCATGACCTACACCGTGAACGACAGCGCGAAGGTCGTCTGCGGCAATGTCCCGACCGCCAACGCCACGGTGTACATCGTCGACACCGTCCTGATGCCCCCGCAGTAGCTCCACAGGGCACCACAGGGACACCACGGACCGGCCGGGGTCGCGTCAGCGCCCCGGCCGGTCTGTGCCGTGTGCGGCCGCGCCGGCCCGCGACGGTGCTGGTGGGCGCGGCATATCGCGCGTACCGGAGCAGGTCGGTCTCCCTGCCGGACAGCCCTTAGGATGCCGCCATGAAGCATGGGGGCAGACAGGACCGCGTGGTGGGCGCCGTGGTCGGTTCGGCGGTCGGCGACGCGCTCGGAGCGCCGTTCGAGTTCGGGCCCGCGGGTGTGTACGCGGACCGCTTCCCCGACGGTGTCGGCACGATGTGCGGGGGCGGTGGCTGGGCTCCGGGCGAGGCGACGGACGATACGCAGATGGCCGTACTGGTCGGTGAGTCGCTGCTGGAGCGGCACGGGCTCGATCTGCCCGACATCTTCGACCGGTTCCGACGGTGGGCCGCGGGTGAGCCGAAGGACATCGGTCTGCAGACCGAGTACGTCCTGACGAACGGCGACCCCTGGGACCGGGCCGCCGCTCTGCACTTCCAGGTCAACGGGCGCGCGGCGGGCAACGGTTCGCTGATGCGGGCCGCCACCTCCGCCGTGTACTTCGCGCGGACCGACGGCCCCGAGCCGGCGGCGCGAGCCACGACGATGGACGCCGCCCGCCGGATCGCAGCACTGACGCATGGCGACGGCGCCGCCTGGGAAGGCACCGCCGTCCTCCACGAGCTGATCCGGGTGGCGCTGAACGGCGACGACCCGCTCACAGCCGTGCCGGGCGCCCTGGCCGACGTCCGCGGCGACCGGCGCGAACGCTGGGCGACCGTCCTCGCACCGGACTGGCATCCCGGTCTGGCGACGGAGTTCAACGGGGCGGTGTGGCCGTGCCTGGGGACGGCGGTCTGGGCGCTGCGCACGACACATGGCTTCGAAGCCTCGCTGGCAGCGGCGATCGACGTCGGCGGGGACACCGACACGGTCGCGGCCGTGACCGGCGCTCTGACCGGGGCGGTGTACGGCATGGGCGCGATCCCGCCACGCTGGACGGATCCCCTGCACGTCCCACTGCCGGGGTACGGGGACCGGGTCCTGCGCACACCCGAGCTGGCGGCCCTGGCCGGGCGCCTGGACGCCCGGAAATCATAGGATTCACGTGGTCCGAAATGTACACATAAGGCTGAGATAAGCGCAGAATGGTGGAGCAGGCGCCTACAGCACACCCCCTCACACCACGGTCGGGCCTGCAGGATCGAAGGAGACGACTCTCATGTCCAACGTCTCGCACACCCGCGCCGACATCACCAGCCACCCGGATGTTTCCGAAATGCGGGAGCGCTATGCCCGCATGCTGGGTGGTCGCGATGTGGCGCTCGTCGACGGACCGGTGTTCCTCGTCGGCCTCTACTGCGCCGTCTCGCCCTGGGTACTTCACTTCTCCGCAAGCCAGCCCACCCTCGTGCAGCACAACCTGATCATGGGAATCGCGATCGCGGTGCTGGGACTCGGGTTCACGGCGATGCCGGAACGGATGTACGGCCTGAGCTGGGCCATCTGCGCCATGGGCATCTGGATGATCGTCTCGCCGTGGGTCGTCGGCAGCAGCCCCGACAGGGGCGTCATCCTCAACAACGTCATCATCGGCGGTCTGACCCTACTGCTGGGGCTGGTCTGTGCCGGAGCGGCGGCGAAGAGCAATCGGACCTAGCGGGTCACTGAACGACGAAGGAGCGTGAGCTTTCGGCCGGTCCGCACGCAGCGGACCGGCCGAGACGCGACCGGGGAAGGTCCGCGGGGTGCCAGGTCCACCAGCAACTGTGCGCGGGCTACGCGCGCTCCGCGCCCACGATGCGCAGCGCCGCATCCGCCGTCGCCTCGGCGAACGCGGCCACCGGCCGTTCCGGTCCGGACCGGCGCACCAGGATCACGCCTTCGATCAGTCCGAAGACCAGGTCGGTCCGGAGTGCCAGTTCCTGCTCGTCCAGCGCTGCCCCCGCACGGGTCGCCGCCAGCAGCGTCCCATATGCCTCCTTCAGCTCCGCCCGCACCCGGTGGAACCCGGCGAACCGCTCGGCCTGCACCTCGGGCAGTACGTACAGCGCACCAAGGTTGTACGGCCCGCCGCACAGCAGCGCCACGTCCGAGCGGCAGAGCTCCCGGAGCCGTTCCTCGGCGGTCGCCGTGTCGTCGGTGAGCAGCTTCGCGGCGAGGGCCAGTGACGGGGTGACCGTGGACTCCAGGAGCTCCGCGAGGAGGTCCTCCTTGCCCGCGACGTAGTGGTACATCGTCGCCTGTCGCATGCCCGCCCGTTCGGCGACGGCCCGGGTGGTGGTCGCCGCGTATCCGCGGGTGGTGAACAACTCGGCGGCGGCGGTCAGCAGTTCCTCGCGCGCGGACATGCCGCTGTCCGCGCGCTGCTGCGCGCGCGGCCGACCGGCCCTTCTCCCGGTGGTGGACATGGGCCGATCGTCGCACATCCGCGCCCGCCCCGATCTTGGTGAGCGCTCAGTAACTCCTGTGCAACGGACGGGCGATGGGCCCGACGCGTCCGCACCCCAATTTCTGTCGCACGACAGAAACACGCGACCGGGACGCGCGGCGGGCGGGCGCGATCGGCACAGCCACGTCGAGCCGGACGGTCCAGCCATGGCGACAGCGACGACACACGGAGCCCGGGACCACGCCCGTGCGCAGCACGGCACCCGCACCGGGACCATGCCGGTGGTGCCCGCGAGCGACTGGCCCGCGGCCGCCCCCGCCACGCCCGTCCGGGCGGAGACCCTGGCAGGGGGCAACTACACGCACCGGGTGCTCGCCCGCGGCGCCGAACTCCGGCTCACCGATCTGGCATGCGACGCCTGCGCCCATCTGCTGCTGTACCTGGACGGGCGGCCCTGGGAGCGGCTCAACACCGCCGACACGGTCAAGGTCCAGTGGAACGCCTGTCTCGCCGACGGCACCTCGGTCCCCGGCTTCCTGTGCGAGCCCTACGCCCTGCGCGACGCCACGGACATCACGGCGCACGGCGGCCGGCGCGCCTACCTCGACCGCTGACCGGACACATGGTTGACGCCCTGCCGTTCCGCCTGTTCCACTGAGCGGATGCGTCCTCAGCTGCGGCTGGTCACCCGCGACCACATCGACTTCGGTCGAGTGTGGTCGGCCTCGTGTCGTCCCTGACTGCTCATACGTCAGCGCGTCAGCACCGTGCACCACCCGACCGGTTCATCACAGCAGGAGATGAGGCTTCGCCATGCCCGTCGAATTTCTCGGCATCGCAGCAACCAATGAAGGATCCGAGGTGACGCCCCGCTCCGGGGCGTCCTTCGACAAGGAATACACGCTCAAGCTGGCACGCGCGCATGAGGACCACGGCTGGGACCGGGTGCTCTTCGCCTACGGCTCGGGCTCCCCCGACCCGTCCCCGGCGGCCGCCTACATCGCGGCCCGCACGGACACCCTGCAGATCCTGGTCGCGCACCGGCCCAACGTCTCGTACCCGACGTTCGCCGCGAAGACCTTCGCCACCCTGGACCGGATAAGTGACGGCCGCCTCGCCGTGCACTTCATCACCGGCGGCAACGATCACGAGCAGCAGCGCGAGGGCGACTTCCTCACCAAGGACGAGCGGTACGCCCGCACCCGCGAGGCCATCCAGATCATCAAGAAGGCCTGGCTCTCGCACGAGCCCTTCGACCACGAGGGCACGCACTACCGCTTCAACGACTTCGTGAGCGACACCTTCCCCGTCCAACAGCCCCACCCACCTGTCTCGTTCGGGGGTTCCTCGCCGGCGGCCTACGCGGCAGGGGGCGCAGAGGCCGACATCTACTGCCTCTGGGGGGAGCCTCTCGCCGAGACCGCGGAGCAGATCGCCGCGGTCCGAGCGGCTGCCAAGGCGGCGGGACGCACCGACGTCCCGAAGATCCAGGTCGCCTTCCGCCCGATCATCGCACCGACCGAAGAACTCGCCTGGGAGAAGGCGCACCGGACGCTCGACCGGATCAAGGCCCGCAGGGCGGGCGCACCTTACGACCGCCGCCACCCGCTCCGGAACCCGGAGAACGCGGGCTCCCGACGGCTGCTCGCTGTCGCCGCCCAGGGCGAGCGCCACGACCGTGCGCTGTGGACGCCGACCGCCGCCGAGACCGGTGGCGCGGGCAACTCGACGGCTCTGGTGGGCACACCGGAGACGGTCGCACAGGCACTGCTGGACTACTACGACCTGGGTGTCGAAGTGCTGTCCGCCCGGGGCTACGACCTGCTCGACGACGCGATCGACTTCGGCCGGCATGTCATCCCGATCGTCCGGGAGGAAGTTGCCAAGCGGGACGCCACGCGCACGGGCGCCGCGTAACCGGGGGCCGCCCTCGGCCCCCGGTCCTCCTACGCCGGACAGGCCGGCACATGTTCTCGATCGGCGGACGGGCTGTATCTGCCCGGCAGATGCAGCCCGTCCGGCCGTCCGAGGACCGGAGCCCCGGGCAGAGCCCCGCCCGGCGGCGGAGCCGCACATCAGGTACGGCGGTAAGGGGCGGGCTCTGGCAGGACCGCCGCAGGCGCCCCACCCAAGGCCCGGTCAACCGAACCCGCCGCGCACACCCCGTCACCCCACCGAGCTGTACGCGACAACCCCCCGGAGCACCGCATCCGTTGCCTTGCGCGCAGTGCGCGCGACGGACCCGGCGCCCGCGCCCGGCGGCGCCGCGGCCGCGATCTGCCCCAGCACATCGATGACCTGCTTGCACCACCGTACGAAGTCCCCCGCGGGCATCTCCGCCTCGCGCAGCACCTCGTCCAGCGTGCGCCCCGACGCCCACATGTAGACGGCCCAGGCGAATCCGAGATCGGGTTCCCGCTGCCCGACCCCCTCCGCCTGGTTGATCTTGAAGTCCTCCTCCAGGGCATCGAGTCGTCCCCAGATACGGACCATCTCGGCCATCGCCGTCTTCGCGGGCCCGGACGGCAGCTTCGGCGCCACGGCGTCGTCCGCCTGCCGCGCCTCGTACACCAGCGCGGACACGCATGCGGCGAGCTCCGCCGGGTTCAGCCCTTCCCAGACCCCTGCCCGCAGGCACTCGCTGGCCAGCAGGTCCAGTTCGCCGTAGAGCCGGGCCAATCGCCGCCCGTGCTCGGTGACTTCATTGCCCCGCAGATAGTCGAGCTCGGTGAGGAGCGCCACGATCCGGTCGAAGGTGCGCGCGATCGTGTTCGTCCGCCCCTCGATCCGCCGCTCCAGCTGCTTCGTGTCCCGCTGCAGCCGGTGGTACCGCTCCGCCCACCGCGCATGGTCCTCGCGCTCGCTGCACCCATGGCACGGGTGGGCCCGCAACTCGGCCCGGTAGCGGGCGATCTGCTGGTCGTCCGCGGCCTCGGCCCGCCCCCTGCGGTGCCGCTCCGGCACGATGTGCCCTGCCTTGGTCCGCAGGGCCGACGCCAGATCGCGCCTCGACTGCGGCGACCGCGGGTTGAACGACTTCGGCACCCGCATCCGCTCCACCGCCTCGACCGGCACGGGGAAGTCGATCGACGCGAGCCGCTTGACCTGCCGCTCGGCGGTGAGCACCAACGGCCGCGGCCCGTCGTGGTATTCGAGCCCGCGATGCGTGTTGGCCCGCCCGGCGGGCAGCCCCGGGTCCAGCACCAGGGCCAGCCCGGCGAACTTCCCGGTCGGGACATGGATGACGTCGCCCGGCTTCAGCTTCTCCAACGACGCGGCTGCGGCGGCCCGGCGCTGTGACGCGCCGTGCTTGGCGAGCTCCGTCTCCCGGTCCTTGAGGTCACGGCGGAGCCGTGCGTACTCCTCGAAGTCACCGAGGTGGCAGGTCATGCCCTCGCGGTAGCCCTCGAGACCCTCCTCGTTCTTCTGCACCTGCCGGGAGATCCCGACGACCGAGCGGTCGGCCTGGAACTGGGCGAACGAGGTCTCCAGCAGTTCGCGCGACCGGTGCCGCCCGAACTGCTGCACCAGGTTCACGGCCATGTTGTAGGAGGGCCTGAAGCTGGACCGCAGCGGATACGTACGCGTACCCGCGAGCCCGGCGAGCGCCCCCGGGTCCATGCCGCGCTGCCACAGCACCACCGCATGGCCCTCGATGTCGATCCCCCGGCGCCCGGCACGCCCGGTCAGCTGGGTGTACTCGCCCGGGGTGATGTCGGCGTGCTGCTCGCCGTTCCACTTGACGAGCTTCTCCAGGACCACCGATCGGGCGGGCATGTTGATGCCGAGGGCGAGGGTCTCCGTCGCGAAGACCGCCTTGACGAGCCCGCGTACGAACAGTTCCTCGACGACCTCCTTGAAGGTCGGCAGCATGCCCGCGTGGTGCGCGGCGATGCCGCGCTCCAGACCTTCGAGCCACTCGTAGTAGCCGAGGACATGGAGATCCTCGGGTGGGATGGACGCGGTCCGCTCCTCGACGATCTCCCGCACCAGGCGGCGCTTGCTGTCGTCGTTGAGCCGCAGTCCGGCCTGCAGACACTGCTGCACGGCAGCCTCACAGCCGGCCCGGCTGAAGATGAACGTGATGGCGGGCAACAGACCTTCGGCGTCCAGCCGGTCGATGACCTCGGGCCTGGACGGGGTCCAGATCCGGCTGCGCTGGCGTCGCTCGCGCTCGCGGTCGGCCTCCCGCACCATCTTTCCGCGGCGGCGCTCGCGCGGGTTGTATCCGCGCTGGTTCTCCATGCGGGCGAGCCGGACGAGGTCGGGACTGACCTCGCGGCGGCCGACGCCGCGGCCGCCATGGTCGGTCTCCTCCTCGAAGAGGTCGTACATCCGGCGGCCGGCCAGGACATGCTGCCAGAGCGGCACGGGCCGGTTTTCGGAGACGATGACTTCGGTGTCACCGCGGACGGTGTCCAGCCAGTCGCCGAACTCCTCGGCGTTGGACACGGTCGCCGACAGCGACACCAGGGTCACCGAATCGGGCAGATGAATGATCACTTCTTCCCACACCGCGCCACGGAAGCGGTCGGAGAGGTAGTGCACCTCGTCCATCACCACATAGCCGAGGCCACGGAGCGCCTGGGAGCCCGCGTACAGCATGTTCCGCAGCACTTCGGTGGTCATGACGACCACGGGTGCGTCCCCGTTGACACTGTTGTCGCCGGTCAGCAGGCCGACCTTGTCCGCGCCGTAACGCTTGACCAGATCGGTGAACTTCTGGTTGGACAGGGCCTTGATGGGGGTGGTGTAGAAGCACTTGCGGCCCTGACGCAGCGCGAGATGCACGGCGAACTCGCCGACGATCGTCTTGCCCGACCCGGTCGGGGCCGCGACCAGCACCCCTTTACCCGCCTCCAGGGCCTTGCATGCATCGATCTGGAACGGGTCCAGACCGAACTCGTACAACTCGCGGAAGGGCGCGAGTGCCGTGGCCTGCTCGGCGGCGCGGATCCGGAAAGCCTGGTATCGCTCAGCTGGTGAGAGGTCCTCTGTCATCTTGGTTACGAGCCTACCCGTCACCTCCGACAGTCAGCGCGATCTTTAATTCACTGTGCAAGAACCCTGGCCGCGCCCGGCACACAGGCTGCGGTGAGCGGCAGGGCGCCGAGCGGTTCACCGTCCGCATACGCGGTGACACCGGCCGCGACCAGCTCGATCGACGAGACCCGATGCACGGTGACCTTGGGATGACCGAGGTGCGTTCCCTTGTAGACGCGGGGAAACACCTTGAGCAGGGTGGTACGGCTGCAGTCCCCGACGACGGTCACGTCGAAGAGCCCGTCGTCCATGACGGCGTCCGCACAGATCCGCATCCCGCCGCCGTACGTGGACCCGTTGCCCACGGCGATGAGCGTCGCCTCGATCTCCTGGACCGGTCCGCCGTCGAGCCTGATGCGGTACGGGATCGGCCTGAAGGCGGCGAGTTCGGCGAGGATCGCCAGGTCGTACTTGAACCGCCCGCCGACCCAGCGCATCCGGTTGCCCCGGTCGTTGACCCGGGAGTCGAAGCCGGAGGCGAGCACCGAACCGAACCATCGCTCCCCGACCCTGCCGAGGTCGATCTCCCGGATGCTGCCGCCCTTGAGCGCCTCGGCCGCGAGCCGTCCGGCGGCGGCCGGGTCCCGTATCGGCAGGCCGAGAGCGCGGGCAAAGTCGTTTCCGGTGCCGACGGCGACGACGCCGAGGGGTGTCATGGTCCCGGCGACGGCCTGGAGGGCGAGGGACATCATGCCGTCCCCGCCCACGGCCATCAGCGCACCGGTCCCGCCCGCGACGGCCTCACGGGCCCGCCGCAGCGCGTCGTCGGCGTCCTCGCCCAGCACCGTGCGTACGGAGAATCCTGCGGCCCGCAACGCGGAAGCGGCCGGCTGCGCGGCGCGCGCGCCCCGGCCGCGTCCTGCGGTGGGATTGACGAAGAGGGTGATCTCGCTGGTCACCCGGGGGACCCTACAAGGTCAGGTGATGTCGTCGTAACCGTTCACCCGGTCACGGTCCGGCCCCGCTTGTGCGGGCAGCGACCCGCCCGTCGACACCGATTCGATCTCACCGATGTCCTCGGGGGTCAGATCCAGCTCCGACGCCTCGTCATCACCAGGTCCCTCCGCCGCGCGCCGTGCCTTGCGGCGGTCGTTGAGGAGCGAGAGCGCCGTGGCACAGAAGTACAGGACCCAGATCGGCCCGGCGAGGGCCAGCATGGTGAGCGGGTCCGTACTGGGCGTGGCCAGGGCGGCGAAGACCGTGATTCCCATGATCATCCCGCGCCACCAGCCGAGCATCCGCTTGCCGGTGATGACCCCGCCGAGGTTCAGCATGACGAGCAGCAGCGGCAGCTCGAAGGAGAGCCCGAAGACCACCACCATGCGCGTGATCAGGTCCAGCAGGTCATCGAGCGGCAGCTGGTTGTCCAGGCCGGCCGGCGAGAAGTCCAGCAGGACCTTGGCCATCGTCGGCAGCGTCTTGTACGCGAAGAAGCCACCGGCGAGGAAGAGCGGGAAGCCCGCGCCGACGAAGGCGAGCGAGTACTTCTTCTCGTGCCTGTGCAGACCGGGGGCGATGAACGCCCACAGCTGGTAGAGCCAGATCGGCGACGAAAGAACGACGCCCGCCATGAGGGAGACCTTGAGCGCAAGGGTGAACGGTGTCAGCAGACCGTTCAGGACGATGCGCGCACAGGTGCCGTCCTCCTTCTTTGCGAGTTCGGCGAAGCTCGACTCGCAACCGACCGCCTTCAGCACCGGATCGGTGAAGAACTCGATGATCCCCTTGTAGAAGAACGCGGCGACGATCGTGACGACGACGATCGCCAGCAGAGCCTTCGCCAGCCGGTTACGCAGCTCTCGCAGGTGCTCCACCAGGGGCATGCGGCCCTCTGGGTCCGTCTCCTGCTTGCGGGCAGACTTGAGCAACCCACGTCCTCATCTCGTGCAGCAGGCCGTCACCATCACGGCGCCTGCGTCGGCCCGGTTGTCAGCGGTTGGTCGAGTCGGTCGGCTCGGCAACCGGACGCGAGCTCGTCACATCGCCGGGCGCGGCCTTGATGGTGCGCGGGGCGGTCTGGTCCTGGGCGGCATCGTTCGGCGGGTCCGCGGGGGTGGCTGTCGCGGCACCCTCGGACTTCATGGCCTTGGCCTCGCTCTTGAGGATGCGGGCCGACTTGCCGAGCGAGCGAGCCATGTCAGGAAGCTTCTTCGCGCCGAACAGCAGAACAATGACGACGAGGATCAGGATGATCTCGGGAGCGCCGAGCCTTCCGAACATATGCGTGTACCTTCTCACCGAGGCAGCAGGGGTGGGGCTGATCGAGCGTCGGACAGACGTCCGATCTTCGTACTGTCAGCGATCGTATCCCGCAGGAGTAAACGCAGGGCAATACCCATGCATCCTTGCGATTACGGCCCACGCCTCGCTCTCAGGGCCGCCACCAGCAGCGTACCCTCCGAACCTGAGAAACAGGAGGCCCCGCCCGCCACGATCGACCGGTCCGGCTCACAGCTTCCTGGCCCGTGTCAGCGCAATGCCTCGCCGGTGGCGGCGAGATCGGTTGCGGCCCGTTCGAGATCCTCGGCCGCCCGGTTGATGCGCCGAGTGGTCTGGGTCACCTGTCGCCCCAGGCGCTGGGCCTCGACGAACACCTTGACGGCCAGCACGCCGAGGACGGCGATCCCGAGGAATCCCAGGGCGATGGCGAGCATGGGCCAGAACATGCGCAGAGCCTCGATGTTGTCTAGGTGTCACAGGAGTCGGGTGTCCGTGAGTCAGGGGTTCTGAAAGCTGGTGTGGAGGCGCAGCGTCCGCACGCCCCCACCCGTGAGGAGTTCCACTATCCGCTCCCCGGCGGGCTTGCGGACGGCTGCGCCGCACTCGGGGCAGGTGAACGAGTAGAACGTGGTGCGCCGGCTGGAGCCGATGGCGAGGCGCAGGGCACCCGCCGCGAGCTCGAAGCGCCCGCGGCAGTCCGGGCAGGCCGCCTTGAACCGTACGGACTCCGGAACCACCACAGTTGAGATACCCGACATCACAGACATATTGCTCATATCCCCTCAGGTATCCACTCAGGCAGGGCCGTCGTAGGCGGCGAGCGCTGCCCGCGCCGCCTGCTGCGCGCTCTGCGCCAGCTCCGGCGGGGCGACGATGCGCCCTTCCCCGCCGAGCCGCAGCGCAAGCCTGCGCAGCGACGCCGGATCGGGCGTGCGCAAGGTGATCCGCATTCCGCCGTCGGCCAGTTCCTCCGCGCTGTCGTGCGGGTAGTACTCGGCGACCCACCGGCCACCGGGCCCGACCTCGATCACCACCTCGGGGTCCTCGGCCGCCGGTTGCACCAGCCCCTCGGACAGGTCCCGCAGTTCCAGCTCCGGCGGTGCGGACGGCTCGTCCAGCAGCCGGATCTCGGCGACCCGGTCGAGCCGGAACGTACGTCGGTCCTCGGAGGACCTGCACCAGGCCTCCATGTACGTATGCCCCACGGCGAACAGCCGGATCGGGTCCACCTCGCGCTCGGTGAGCTCGTCGCGCGCGGGTGAGTAGTACCGCAGCCAGAGCCGGCGCCGCTCCGAGATCGCCCGGTCGACATCGGCGAAGACGCCACCCTCGGACTCGAAGGTGACCGAGAGCCGGGAGCTCGCCGCCCCGACCTCACCGGCCGCCGTCTCCAGCTTGGCGGTGGCCCGCAGCAGTGCCTGCCGGTCGCTCTCCCGCAGCCCCGGCAGCGTCGCCACGGCGCGCGCCGCGACCAGCAGGGCCGTCGCCTCGTCCGCCGCGAGCCGCAGCGGCTCCGCCACGTCGTCCGGGTTGTGCCACCAGATCCGGTCGCCGTCGGTGTCGATGTCCAGCAGATCGCCGCCGCGGAAGCTCGTCCCGCACATGGGCAGGACGTCGAGGTCCGAGATCAGCTCGTCCTCGGTGATCCCGAAGGCCCGGGCCACGTCCTGCACATGCGCGCCGGGGCGCTCCCTCAGATACGTCACGAGGGACAGCATCCGGCGCGTCTGGTCGATCGCGTTCGTCGCCATGAATACGGTCCCTCCTCAGTCCTTGGCCACGGCGCGCAGCCGGTCCACCACATCGGCCCGCAGATCCGCGGGTTCCTGCACGACCACGTCCGGGCCGAATTCGACGAGCCAGGCGTCGAGACCGTGTCCGTACGGAATCTCCAACTCTTCCCAGCCGTCGCCGAGTTCCCGCACCGATATCGCCCGCGAGCGCAGCGGGTATCCGGAGCCGGACCGCAGCCGGATCAGCGCGGTCCGGGTCGCCGTCTCCCCCGCCCAGCTCTCGACGGTCTCCCGGACGGTCACCACGTCGGGCACCTCGGCGGTGAACGCCCCGGCCCGCGAACGGACCCGGCCGGTGATCCGGGACAGGCGGAACACCCGCTCGGCACGACGGTCACGGTCCCAGCCGGCCAGATACCAGTGACCTCGCCAGCACTCGAGCGTCCAGGGCTCGACCTGGCGCTGCTCCGGGCGGGCGGCATTGGCCTTGCGGTAGTCGAAGGTGACCGGTCGGCGGTCCCGGCACGCCAGCATCAACGGCTCGAACGCTGCCTCATGGACCGGGATACGGGGTTCGAGGGCACTGTGCACCTCGTACGCGTCCTCGGCCTCCGGCATCCCGGCGGCCCGCAGCTTCTGCAACGCACCACTGGCCGCGCCCGCGAGCCGGGCCTGCTGCCACACCTTTGCCGCCAGCCCCAGCGCCGCGGCCTCCTCGGCGTCCAGCGTGATCGGCGGCAGCCGGTTGCTGTCCCGGCGAGCCAGATAGCCGATGTCGCCGTCCAGGTTCTCCACGGTCTCGATGACCAGACCGAGCTCGCGCAGATCGTCCTTGTCCCGCTCGAACATACGGTTGAAGGCTTCGTCGGAGCCCGCTTCCAGATAGGCCTCGATGGAACCGCGCAGCTCGCGCTTGCTGAGCGGGCGCCGGGTCCCCAGCAGGCACAGCGCCAGGTTCATCAGCCGCTCGGCCTTGGCAATCGCCATCGGCGCCCTTTCTCTACATGCTCTACGACCCTCGACCGTACCGCTCCGGAGTGTCCGGACAAAAGCGAGGAGGGTGCTGAAGATCTCGGCGCGCGAGAGCGGCCAAGATCTTCAGCACCCTCCTCGGGCCCACGCTCCACGGAACGAGGGCCCGTGCAGTCCGGCACGGGCCCTCGTGATGTGTCCGCGGGACGGATCAGACGGCGACCAGGTCGCAGACGAAGATCAGCGTCTCGCCGGGGGCGATACGGCCGCCGGCGCCGCGGTCACCGTACGCGAGGTGCGCGGGGATGGTCAGCTGGCGACGGCCGCCGACCTTCATGCCCTGCACGCCCTGGTCCCAGCCGGAGATGACCTGACCGACGCCGAGCTGGAACTGCAGCGGGGTGCCACGGTTCCACGAGGCGTCGAACTCCTCGCCGGTGGAGAAGGCCACGCCCACGTAGTGGACCTTGACCATGTCGCCGGCCTTGGCGACCGCACCGTCGCCCTCCCAGATGTCCTTGATCTCCAGGTCGGCCGGCGGCTCGCCGCCCGGGAAGTCGATCTCGGGCTTCTCGATGCTCACTGAACTGCTCCTCCACATGAATAACTGGGCAACCGGGACAGTCTTACATCTTTGCCAGCAGGTCCACGGCGAAGACCAGCGTGGCGTTGGCGGGGATGGACTGCTGCGCCTTGTCGCCGAAGGCCTGGTCCGGCGGGATGACCAGCAGGACACGGCTGCCGATCTTCTTGCCGATCAGACCGTTCTTCAGCCCCTTGAGGGTCACCTGGGCCAGCGGGAAGGTCTGGGTCTTGCCCGTGGCGTACGTGCTGTCGAACGTCTTTCCGTCCTTCCACAGCAGGCCCACGTAGTTCACGACGACGCTGTCGGTCTCCTTGATGACCTCACCCTTGGACTCCAGGATGTAATTGGAGACCAGCTTCGTCGGCGGGTCGGTCTTTTCCGGGATCTTGACCGTCGGAGCCTTGCCGTCGGTGTTGGTGCCCACCTTCGGCAGGTCGACGTTGTCCTGGGCGACCGCAGTGCCCTTGGCCGACGCCGGGATGTGCGTCGCCTTCAGGATGTCCACGACGAAGACGAGGGTGGCGTTCGGCTTGATGTCGCCCTGCCCCTGCGCGCCGTAACCGAGGTCCGGCGGGATGACGATCTGGACGCGGCTGCCGACCTTCTTCCCGAGGAGCCCCTGGTCCCAGCCCTTGATGACCATGCCGGCACCGAGGGTCAGATCGAACGGCTGCTTACGGTCGAAACTGTTGTCGAACGGCTTCGTGGAGTCCCACGCCTGTCCGAGGTAGTTGACCTGGATCGCGTCGCCGTTCTTCAGCGCCGCGCCCTTTCCCTCACTGACGACACGCGTCTTCAGATCCTTGGGAGGCTCGCCCTCTCCCTTGGACAGGGTGGGCTTCTCGCCGAACTTCGCACCCGCGGTGATCGCGGGGAATGCGTTCTTCGAGGCGGAGGCTGAAGCGGAGTCGGATCCCTTGTCGTCGCCGCCGCACGCCGCTGTCAGCAGCAGCAGGGGGACAACGAGAAGGCCGGCAAGTCGGCGCACTGGTTCCTCAGATCTCAGACGACACAGTTGGTTGGGTCCCCGACACTCTAGGGCGTGCACAGGGCCCCGTACGAGGACGTACGGGGCCCGAGTCGCACAAGAGCCGAGGCGCGTCCTGCGCCGGCTCACATACCCGCGATCAGCTTCTCCACTCGATCGTCCACGGAACGGAACGGGTCCTTGCACAACACCGTGCGCTGCGCCTGGTCGTTGAGCTTGAGGTGGACCCAGTCGACGGTGAAGTCCCGCCGCTGCTCCTGGGCCCTTCGGATGAAGTCACCGCGCAGCCGCGCCCGGGTGGTCTGCGGGGGCACGGACTTGCCCTCGAAGATCTTCAGGTCGTTGCAGATGCGGGCGGCCTGCCCCTTGCGCTCCAGCAGGTAGTACAGCCCGCGCCGCCGGTGGATGTCGTGGTAGGCGAGGTCTATCTGGGCGACCCGCGGATGCGACATCGTCATGTTGTGCTTGGCCCGGTACCGCTCGATGAGCTTGTATTTCATCACCCAGTCGATCTCGGTCCCGATCCGGTCGAGGTCCTCGGTCTCGATCGCGTCGAGCGTACGGCCCCACAGCTCCAGGACCTGTTCGACGGTGCCGGTGCGGATGCCGCGGCGGTCGACGAAGTCCACGGCCTTCTCGTAGTACTCCCGCTGCACCTCGATGGCGGACGCCTCGCGGCCGCTGGCGAGGCGCACCTTGCGCTGTCCCGTGATGTCGTGACTGACCTCACGGATCGCCCGGATCGGGTTCTCCAGCGTCAGATCACGCATCACCGTGCCCGCTTCGATCATGCGGAGCACCAGGTCCGTCGCACCGACCTTGAGCAGCATCGTCGTCTCGGACATGTTGGAGTCACCGACGATGACATGGAGGCGGCGGTACCGCTCCGCGTCCGCGTGCGGCTCGTCGCGGGTGTTGATGATCGGACGGGAGCGCGTCGTCGCGGAGCTGACGCCTTCCCAGATGTGCTCGGCACGCTGGCTGACGCAGTAGACCGCGCCGCGCGGGGTCTGCAGCACCTTGCCCGCGCCACAGAGCAGCTGCCTCGTGACGAGGAAGGGAATGAGGATGTCCGCGAGCCGGGAGAATTCTCCGTGCCGCGCCACGAGGTAGTTCTCGTGGCACCCGTAGGAGTTTCCCGCCGAATCGGTGTTGTTCTTGAAGAGATAGACGTCGCCCGCGATTCCCTCCTCGTGCAGGCGGCGTTCGGCGTCGACAAGCAGGCCTTCGAGAATGCGCTCGCCGGCCTTGTCGTGGGTGACCAGCTCGGTCAGATTGTCGCATTCGGGGGTTGCATATTCCGGATGCGATCCCACGTCGAGGTAGAGGCGGGCGCCGTTCCGCAGAAAGACATTGCTGCTGCGGCCCCATGACACGACACGGCGGAAGAGGTAGCGCGCCACTTCGTCAGGAGACAGTCGGCGCTGTCCCCTGAACGTGCATGTGACGCCGTACTCGTTCTCCAGCCCGAAAATGCGGCGGTCCATGACTGAACATTACGCCTGATGGCCCGAGCTGAAACCGGGTTGGACAGCACCGTTTCGATCATTTTCCGATACCTGCACGGAAACGTCCGTACGCCCGGGAACTACGAGGACCTTTCCCGTCGCCAGCAGTACCATCAGTGCGGCCACTCCACCGGCCCCCGCGACGGCGAAGCTCCACGCCGTACCGCCCAGCTCGACGGCCGGGCCCGCCACGGCCGTTCCCGCCGCCGCGCCCACCCCGAACGTCGTCACGAGCCAGGAGAACGCCTCCGTCACCGTGCCCCGCGGAGCATGCCGGTCCACCACGATGAACGAGCACGCGATCGCCGGCGCCAGGAACACCCCGGCGAGCGCGGCCAGGGCGGTCATCGCCACCACACCGGGTGTCAGCATCAGCGGCAGATAGCCGAGGGCCAGCAGCGCGACGATGACCCGCAGCCGGCGTTCCGGCGCCCCGGCCCACTGACGTGCTCCGTACACCGCCCCACCGATCAGCGCGCCGAGGCCGAGCGCGGCCATCAGCCAGCCGTAGACCGCCTCCCGGCCGTGGTCGTCGGCGTACGCGACGCCCGCCACCGTGATCGAGCCCAGCGCGAGCCCGACGAAGAAGAAGGAACCGAGAAGCGCCAGCAGCCCCGGCGAGCGCAGCGCGCCCAGCCAGTGCGCCTCGCGGGGCGCCGAGCGCCAGGTGCGGGAGGGCTCCGACACCACCACGGAGAGCGCGCCCAGCACTCCTATGGTGTTGATGACGAGCAGCGCGGCGGCGGGCGACCAGAGCGAGACCAGCACCGTCACCAGCAGCGGGCCCACGGTGAACATGACCTCCTGGGCCACGGCGTCCATGGCGTACGCCCGGTGCACCCGGTCCTCCCTCCCCAGGACCGTCGGCCACAGCGCCCGCAGGCCGCCCTCCAGCGGCGGCGTGAACACCCCTGCCACGATCACGGCCCCGTACGCCAGCGGAAGCGATCCGAGGCCCACCAGAGCCAGCAGGAACATGCCCAGCGCGGAGACGACGGACGCGGGGAGCTGGACGCGCGGCTGGCCGTACAGGTCCACCGCCCGGCCCAGCAGGGGCTGCCCGACCGCCGTGGCCAGGCCGTACACCGCCGCGAGTGCCCCCGCGAGGGTGTAGCTGCCGCCCTCGGCCCGGGTGAACAGGACGATCGCGATGTGGGCGGTACCGCTCGGCAGCCGCCCCACCAGCGTGCCGATCAGCAGCCGTGCGGCGTGCCGCGCCCGGAGGATGTCCAGATATCCCGCGGCCATGTCCGCCCCTCTCCCCCGAGGGCCTTCCGGACACCTGAGGTTTTACGTATAACGTCGAGCTTCATACGTACCATGTGCCCTGTCCTCAGGTCCACCTCACCGCCCGCACCAGCACCACACCCGCCCAGCCCGGAGGTCCCTCGTGACCAGCGCATCCCAGCCCGCCCCGGCCCGGCCCACCAGCCGCGACGTCGCACGGGCCGCAGGCGTCTCACAGGCCACCGTCTCGCTCGTCCTCGGCGGCAAATGGCGCGGCAGGGTCTCCGAGGCGACCGCCGAGCGGGTCCGCGCCGCCACCCAGGACCTCGGCTACCGGCCCAATCTCGCCGCCCGCAGCCTCCGCCTCGGCCGCACCAGGACCGCGCTGCTGGTGGTCCCGGCGCTCACCAACGAATTCTTCGCGCGTGTCTACACCGGCGCCGCCGCCGTCGCCGCCGAACACGACTTCGGGGTCGTCCTCTACCCCTCCCCCGACGGCACGGGTCCGGCCAGGGACCCCTTCGCCTCCGCCCGCGCCGCCCTCGACGGGGTCATCGCCTCGTCCATGGCCGCCGATGCCCTCGACGCCCTGCGCGGCGCCGACCTGCCTCTGGTCATGCTGGACAGCGACCCCGCGGACACCGGCGTCGCGGCCCGGGTCAACCTCGACATCGCCGACGGCATGCGACAGGTGACGGACCATCTGCTCACTCTCGGCCACCGCCGCTTCCTGCACCTGGCGTCGGCCATCGACTCCTGGACCTTCGCCGTTCGCGCCGGGGCCGTCCACGACACCTTGCGGGCCGTGCCCGGCGCCTCCGTACGGACCGTTCCGGCGGCGCTCGACGTACGGGCCGGCCGGGAAGCCACGGAACACGCTCTGGCCGCCCCCGGCCCCCGGCCGACCGCGATCATCTGCGACGACGACATCCTCGCCGCGGGCGCCTGCAAGGCCGCCCGTCGACTCGGCCTGCGGGTCCCCGACGACCTCTCCGTCACCGGCTTCGACGACCTGGCTCTGGCGACCGCCGTCGAACCCGAACTCACCACCGTTCAGCTCCCCGCCGAGCAGGTCGGCGAGCGCGGCATGACCGCCCTCCTGTCCGTGCTCGACGGCTGTCCGGCCGAACCCGGCAGCCTGCCGGTGCACCTGGTCGTCCGCGGCTCCTCCGGGCCCCCGCCCCGTTCATGACGATGCCCCGGCCCGCCGCGAACGGTGGACCGGGGCACGACGACATCCGGCAGGACTACTCCTCGGACGACTCCGGGGATGCCGGCGGCTCCGCGGACTCGGCAGCCCCCGACGACTTCGTGACATCGGTGGGAGCCTCGCCCCCCTCGCCGTCCTCCAGGTCCGACGGGGCATCCGTCGGCGTGGCCCCGCCGTCGGCCTCCAGCAGCCGCGCCAGCTGCCGCCCGACGATCCGCTTGAACTTCCGCTGCTGAGGCCGCGTACGGTCCAGGACCGCCACCTCGAGCCGCTCCGCGGGAATCTCCCGCTCGCTCCCGTTGGGATCACGGGACAGTGCCTGCACAGCCAGCTTGAGCGCCTCCGCCAGCGTCATTCCGTCCCGGTGGCGCTGGTCCAGGAACGTGCTGATCTGTTCCGCATTGCCGCCCACCGCGACCGAGCCGTGCTCGTCCACGATCGAGCCGTCGTGCGGCAGCCGGTAGATCTGATCACCCTCGGGCTCGGCGCCCACCTCGGCGACCACCAGCTCCACCTCGTACGGCTTCTCCGCCGCACTGGAGAAAATGGTGCCCAGGGTCTGCGCATAGACGTTGGCCAGCCCACGGGCCGTCACATCATCGCGGTCGTAGGTATATCCGCGGAGATCGGCGTAACGGACGCCGCCGATGCGCAGATTCTCGTACTCGTTGTACTTACCGGCGGCGGCGAAACCGATCCGGTCATAGATCTCGCTGAACTTGTGCAGCGCACGGGACGGGTTCTCGCCGACGAACACAATGCCGTCGGCGTACTGCAGCACAACCAGGCTGCGACCACGGGCAATGCCCTTCCGGGCGTATTCCGCCCGGTCGGCCATGGCCTGCTGAGGTGAGACATAGAACGGCGTCGACACCGGCTATCCGTCCCTTTCTGTCAGTGACGAGTGCATCGAAGAAGCCCCGGGATCCGGATCAGAGCAGCGCGGCGCGCGGGCCGTCGGGCTGTTCCATCCGGCGCTCCAGGACCGACCGCGCGATGTCGGAGGATTCCGCATCGGCGAGCCTCCGGAAGCCCTCGTCGGTGATGACGGTGACGATCGGATAGATCCGCCGGGCCACATCGGGACCGCCGGTCGCCGAGTCGTCGTCCGCTGCGTCGTACAGCGCCTGCACGACCAGGGTGAGCGCCTCCTGCTCCGTCAGGTCCTCGCGGTAGAGCTTCTTCATCGACCCGCGGGCGAAGATCGATCCGGAGCCGGTGGACGCGTAGCCCTGCTCCTCGGAGCGGCCACCGGTGACGTCGTACGAGAAGATGCGGCCCTTCTCGCGGTCGACATCGAAGCCGGCGAAGAGCGGAACCACGGCGAGGCCCTGCATGGCCATGGCCAGATTGCTGCGGATCATCGTGGAGAGCCGGTTCGCCTTGCCCTCCAGGGAGAGCTGGGCCCCCTCGACCTTCTCGAAGTGCTCGAGTTCCAGTTGGAAGAGCTTGACCATCTCCACGGCGAGGCCGGCCGTACCGGCGATGCCCACCGCCGAGTACTCGTCGGCCGGGAAGACCTTCTCGATGTCGCGCTGCGCGATCATGTTGCCCATGGTCGCCCGCCGGTCGCCGGCGAGCACCACACCACCGGCGAACGTCGCGGCGACGATGGTCGTCCCGTGCGGCGCCTCGATCGCCCCCTGCAGGGGCGGCAGCTGCCGGTTGCCCGGGAGCATCTCGGGAGAGTGGTCGGACAGGAAGTCCATGAACGAAGAGGATCCCGGCGTCAGGAAGGCAGCTGGTAGACGCCCGGTGCTACGAGTGTTGGCTTCCACGCGTTTCCCTCCAGGTATGCGATGGCCCTGCGCAAGGTGTCAGGATCATCCCCCAACTTGCCGATGGCCGAATTGCAGTTGATGCGGTTACGCCACGGACCCTACCCGCCCCGTGGCGGTGATCCACATGCACGGCGGAGGCAGCTGTGCCCGCGCGGCACGGGATGGCCTTCTCCCGTACCGCGCGCGCCGCACCATTCCCCGGTCGTTCACATCGGTGAACTACTGTCCACCCTTCTGAACGAATGAACGGACGAAGTCCTCTGCATTCTCTTCGAGGACGTCATCGATCTCGTCCAGCACCGAGTCGACGTCGTCGCTCAGCTTCTCCTGCCGCTCCTTGAGGTCTTCGGAGGCCTGCGCGTCCTGCGCCTGCTCCTCGACCTCCTCGGTGGAGCGTGTCGCCTTCTGCTGTCCGCCGCCGGTGTCCTTGGTCGCCATATAGCTCACCCCGCTCGGTTCGAAGCACTTGATCAGACCCTACCTACGGGGTCCGACATCGGCCCGGTACTTGTCCATACGCCCGGGGTCATCTCGATGATTCCCGGATCGCGGCCATTTCAGCCGCCCGAGAGCACCCGGACCAGCTCTTCCGCCGTGCGACAGCGGTCCAGGAGCTCCTTGACGTGGTTACGTGTCCCCCGGAGCGGTTCCAGGGTGGGGACCCGCTGCAGAGAGTCATGACCGGGCAGGTCGAAGATCACCGAGTCCCAGGAGGCCGCGGCGACATCGTCCGCGTACTGCTCCAGGCAGCGGCCGCGGAAGTACGCCCTGGTGTCCTCAGGGGGCTTCGTACGGGCCTCCTCGACCTCGCGCTCGTCCAGGAGGCGTTTCATCTTCCCGCGGGCCGCGAGACGGTTGTAGAGGCCCTTCTCGGGCCTCACATCCGCGTACTGGAGGTCCACCAGGTGCAGCCGGGCCGCGTCCCAGTCCAGGCCGTCGCGGCGCCGGTAACCCTCCATGAGCTCCCGCTTGGCGATCCAGTCGAGCTCGCCCGACAGGCTCATCGGATCGTTCTCCAGCCGGTTGAGGGTGTCCTCCCAGCGGATCAGGATGTCCTTGGTCTGCTCGTCGGCGTCCGCCCCGTACCGTTCCTCGACGTATTTGCGGCCCAGCTCGAAGTACTCCATCTGGAGCTGCACCGCGGTGAGTGTCCGGCCGCTGCGGAGCGTGATCAGATGCTGCAGGGTCGGGTCGTGGGAGACCTGGTGCAGGGTGCGCACCGGCTGATCGACGGCCAGATCGACATTGATGAAGCCGTCCTCGATCATGGACAGGACGAGCGCCGTGGTGCCGAGCTTCAGATAGGTGGAGATCTCCGACAGATTCGCGTCACCGATGATCACATGGAGACGGCGGTACTTCTCGGCGTCGGCGTGGGGTTCGTCGCGGGTGTTGATGATGGGGCGCTTGAGGGTCGTTTCGAGTCCGACCTCGACCTCGAAGTAGTCCGCCCGCTGGCTGATCTGGAAGCCGTGCTCGTGGCCGTCCTGGCCGATTCCCACGCGGCCCGCGCCGGTGACGACCTGGCGGGAGACGAAGAACGGGGTCAGGTGGCGCACGATGTCGGAGAAGGGGGTCTCCCGCTTCATCAGGTAGTTCTCGTGCGTGCCGTACGAGGCGCCCTTGTTGTCGGTGTTGTTCTTGTAGAGGTGGATCGGCTGGGCGCCGGGGAGCTGGGCCGCGCGCTCGGCGGCCTCGGCCATGACGCGTTCGCCGGCCTTGTCCCACAGGACGGCGTCCCGCGGGTTGGTGATCTCCGGCGAGCTGTACTCGGGGTGTGCATGGTCGACGTAGAGCCGGGCACCGTTGGTGAGGATGACATTGGCGAGGCCGATGTCCTCGTCGGTGAGCTGGCTGGAGTCGGCGGTTTCGCGGGCGAGGTCGAAGCCTCGCGCGTCGCGCAGCGGATTCTCCTCCTCGAAGTCCCAGCGGGCGCGTCGCGCCCGGTGCATCGCCGCCGCGTAGGCGTTGACGATCTGGGACGAGGTGAGCATGGCATTGGCGTTGGGGTGTCCGGGCACGGAGATGCCGTACTCCGTCTCGATGCCCATTACTCGCCGTACGGTCATGCGGCCCTCCTTGCCCGGCGGCGTTCCCTTCCGGGATCGGCGCTCAAGTACCGCTGCTTGTCCGGTGCGTGTGCGGTGCCCGTCCCCGCACTGCGCGACTGGGCGGTACGGAAGAGCCTAGAGCGCCTCTGCGCTGGTGGGGAGATCAATTACGTCATTGCTCCGGTGTCGTGGGAGCTGTCCGGAAAGCAACCGGCTGCGGATGCCCGGCCGGGCATCCGCAGCCTGTCTGCGTTCTACAGGTACTGCCCGGTGTTTGCCACCGTGTCGATGGAGCGACCGGTGTCTGCGCCCTGCTTTCCGGTGACAAGGGTACGGATGAAGACGATCCGCTCGCCCTTCTTGCCGGAGATCCTGGCCCAGTCGTCGGGGTTGGTGGTGTTGGGAAGGTCCTCGTTCTCCTTGAACTCGTCCACGCACGCCTGGAGGAGATGGGAGACGCGAAGGCCCTTCTGGCCCTGGTCGAGGAAGGCCTTGATGGCCATCTTCTTGGCCCGGTCGACGATGTTCTGGATCATCGCGCCGGAGTTGAAGTCCTTGAAGTACAGGACTTCCTTGTCGCCGTTGGCGTACGTGACTTCGAGGAAGCGGTTCTCCTCGGACTCGGTGTACATCCGCTCGACGACGGACTGGATCATGGCGTGAGCTGCGGCTTCCTTGGAACCCGTGTGCTCGGCGAGATCGTCGGCGTGCAGCGGCAGCGAAGGCGTGAGGTACTTCCCGAAGATGTCCTTCGCCGCCTCCGCGTCCGGACGCTCGATCTTGATCTTCACATCGAGACGGCCGGGACGCAGGATCGCGGGATCGATCATGTCCTCGCGGTTGGAGGCGCCGATCACGATGACGTTCTCCAGGCCCTCCACGCCGTCGATCTCGGCGAGCAGCTGGGGGACGATGGTGTTCTCCACGTCCGAGCTGACGCCGGATCCGCGGGTGCGGAAGAGGGATTCCATCTCGTCGAAGAAGACGATGACGGGGGTACCCTCGCCGGCCTTTTCGCGGGCCCGCTGGAAGACGAGACGGATGTGCCGCTCGGTCTCACCGACATACTTGTTGAGGAGCTCCGGACCCTTGATGTTGAGGAAGTAGCTCTTTCCGGCGGGCTGGCCGGTGACTTCCGCGACCTTTTTGGCGAGGGAGTTGGCGACGGCCTTGGCAATGAGTGTCTTGCCGCAGCCGGGCGGACCGTAGAGCAGGATGCCCTTCGGCGGCCGCAGTTCGTGCTCCTTGAAAAGGTCGGGGTGGAGGTAGGGCAGCTCGACCGCGTCCCGGATCAGCTCGATCTGGTCGCCCAGGCCGCCGATCTTGTCGTAGTCGATGTCCGGAACCTCTTCGAGGACGAGCTCCTCGACCTCGCTCTTCGGGACCACTTCGTAGACGTAACCGGACCTGGGTTCGAGCAGGAGCGCGTCGCCGGGCCGGATGTTGATGTCGAGGAGCGGTTCGGCGAGCCGTACCACTCGTTCCTCGTCGGTGTGCCCGATGACCAGGGCGCGCTCGCCGTCCTCAAGAATCTCCTTGAGGGTGACGATGTCCCCGGCCCGCTCGAATTCCATGGCCTCGACCACGTTGAGCGCTTCGTTGAGCATGACTTCCTGGCCGCGCCGGAGGTCGTCGATCTCGACACTGGGACTGACGTTCACCCGGAGCTTGCGGCCCCCGGTGAAGATGTCGCAGGTGCCGTCCTCGTTGCCCTGCAGAAAGACTCCGAAGCCGGCCGGCGGCTGTGCGAGCCGGTCGACTTCCTCCTTGAGGGCCACGATCTGGTCGCGGGCCTCGCGCAGGGTGTTGGCGAGCCGCTCGTTCTGTGCGGACACGCCTGCGAGGTTCGTCTGCAACTCGACGATCCGCTCTTCGAGAATCCTCGTATGGCGCGGAGAGTCGGCGAGCTTACGTCGCAGGACGGCGATTTCCTGCTCAAGATAGGCGACCTGGCCGGCTGGGTCTTCGGACCCCCGCCCGGGCCGGATGCCGCGGTTGATGTCGTCGTCGTGGGCTGCCACGGTCCTCACCTCCTCCAAGGGGAGCTGGACGCTTCCTGACCCTACCTGGGTGGGTGATGATTGAAACCCCTAGATCACAAAGACTGCGGGGCGTGTCCGATCTTCACCCTTGCGCTCTCCCTCACGCCAGGGGAATACCCACCGTTCAACATCGGAAAGCGGCCGGTTGTATCGTCGAACCGGTCAACACCCGTCAGGGCTGGCTTTTTTTGGTTCGGAAACGCAGGGAACGGCAGGAGAAATGACCGTGCAGCAGGACGCTCCCACCGGCAGCGACACGCAGGACCTGGAGGTCTGGATCGACCAGGACCTCTGCACGGGAGACGGGATCTGTGTGCAGTACGCCCCCGAGGTCTTCGAGCTGGACATCGACGGTCTGGCGTACGTGAAGAGCGGCGACGACGAGCTGCTGCAGGACAAGGGGGCGACGACACCCGTTCCGCTTCCGCTGCTTCAGGACGTGGTCGATTCGGCCAAGGAGTGCCCGGGCGACTGCATTCATGTACGTCGCGTTTCGGACAGGGTCGAGGTCTACGGCCCCGACGCAGCCTGATCCGTCGGCTCCGGCCGCCGGGTATGGGAAGTGACCGGTCAGGCGCTGTTCGCTTCGCTCTGCACGGCGCGGACGAAGGCGCCGTTCCGCCACTGCCAGGTCACCTTTTCCTGCTGGTCGGGACAGCAGCGCGGGGTCTCGGGCGAGGAGTAGCCGAGGAGCGTGGCGGAGATGATTCCGTCACGCACGGTGAAGTCGCCGATGCTCATCTTCTGGGTGGGGTCCACCAGGGTCGCAACGACCCGGGGTGCGGCCCCGCTTCCCTGAGTGAGGACGTAGACACCGCTCGGCGGGGTGCCGGATCCGGCCGCGCAGTGGACCACGGCGACGGTTTCCGGCCGGTCGTCGCCGTCGAGGTCACCGGCGACCTGCTTGGCGACGGTGCTCCCCACCGTCCCGCAGTCCAGCGGGAAGGTCGCCCGGGCCGGATCGGGGGCGGCCGCGGGCGCGGTGCCGTGCTGTGTGGCGGTGCGGTGCGGGGTCGAGGCCGAGGCGGTGGCGGCATCGGGCTGGAGCATGCCCGCTGCCGCGACGACGGCGGCCATGGCGGTCGCGGTCACGAGCCACTGCATCGGCCTGGTGTCGGTGTGCGCGAGGTCCGGGAGCTCGGAGGTCTGCACGCGGGATGTCTCCTGTGGTTCCTGTGGTGCGGCGATGCCGGGAAGGCGGGGCGTCAGCCGTGGGGTGGGGGTGGCCAGCATCGTGCCACACCTCACAGGGCAGTGGAACGGTGGGGTCGGTCCGGATTCGGATTCCGTGCGCAGCCCCGCAGCGGCAGCCTCCGCACGGGCAACGAATAGGCGCCGCAGCGGAGTTCCCGGGTCGGTCCGGGAACTCCGCGGCGGCGCCGGTGCGTTGTGCGGGGTCAGCCGCGGGAGGAGGAGCCGCTCTGGCTGCCGGGACCGTCGTAGTCCTCACCGTACGCGCCCTTGGCGGGCCGGCGGCGGCGCAGCGGGGCCTCCACACCGTCGGCCAGACGGCGCGCGGTGACGAGGAAGCCGGTGTGGCCGATCATGCGGTGGTCCGGGCGGACCGCGAGCCCCTCGACGTGCCAGTTGCGGATCATCGATTCCCAGGGCTGCGGTTCGGCGAAGCAGCCGATCTCGCGGATGGACTCGACGGTCCGGGCGAGCTGGGTGGTGGTCGCGACGTAGGCGCAGAGGATGCCGCCGGGGACGAGCGCCTTGGAGACGGCCTCCAGACATTCCCAGGGGGCGAGCATGTCGAGGATGACCCGGTCGACATCGGTGTCGGAGAGGTTGTCCTGGAGGTCGCCGACGGTGAGCTGCCACGCGGGGTGCGGCTCGCCGAAGTAGCGCTCGACGTTCTGCTGGGCGATCTCCGCGAAGTCCTCGCGGCGCTCGTACGAGTGCAGCATGCCCTGGTCGCCGATGGCGCGGAGCAGGAACGTGGAGAGCGAGCCGGAGCCGACGCCGGCTTCCACGACGCGGGCGCCGGGGAAGATGTCGGCGAACGCCAGGATCTGCCCCGCGTCCTTGGGGTAGACCACGGCGGCGCCGCGGGGCATGGACAGGACGTAGTCGGGGAGCAGGGGGCGCAGCGCGAGGTAGGCGACGTTTCCCGTGGTTCGGACCACACTGCCCTCGGGAGCACCGATCAGCTCGTCGTGCGGGAAAGAACCCTTGTGGGTGTGGAAGTTCTTTCCGGCTTCGAGCGTGAAGGTGTAGTGGCGTCCCTTGGGGTCGGTGAGCTGGACCTGGTCCCCGACCTTGAAGGGCCCGCGTCGGCGGGCGGCACCGGTCGGTTCAGACATGTGACCAGCGTACCGGTGTTTCCCGGGGCTCCGACCGCGCGCCGGAGAGCCTGTCCGACCGGCCCGACCGGCCGGCCGGACAGGCTCTCAGGCGGCGGGGCGGGCCATGGCGGCGACGAAGGCGCGTTCGACGTCGGCGGTGGAGAGGACTCCGTAGATCTCGCCGGTCTCTTCGAGAACCAGGTATTCGGTGGCGGGGCTGGCCTTCAGGGTGTCGAGGAGTTCTTCGCCGGTGAGTTCGGCGGAGATCATCATTCCGACGGTCAGGTCCTGGGCGAGGGCGCTGACGGCGACCCAGGGGCGGCGGTGTTCGGGGACGGAGACGATGGCGGCCTCGCGGACGACGGCCTTGGGGTCGCCGTGTCCGTCGACGACGACGAGGGCGCGGGCGCCTGCCTCGTTGGCGCGGCGGAGCGCTTCGGAGAGGGGGGTGGCGGCTTCCACCGGGACGGCGCGGCGGGTGAGGGTGCGGGCGCGCAGCTCGGGGAGGTGTTCGCGCAGGCGGGCCATGCGGAGGCTGTTGCCCGCCCCGGTCCAGATGATGGCGGCGAGGATCGCGGCGAGCAGGGCGTCGGTGACGGTGTCCATGCCGCTGACGTCGTCGGGGTTGTTCCCGAGCCCGCCGGTGTGGGTGAGGAGCGGGAGGCCGATCAGGACGGTGACGGCGAGAGCGCGCCCGACCCAGGCGGCGGCGACGGTGCCGCTCATGGCGCGGCCGGTGATCTTCCAGACGACGGCACGGAGCATGCGGCCGCCGTCGAGCGGGAGGCCGGGCAGCAGGTTGAAGGCGGCGACGATGAGGTTGGAGATCATCAGTCCGGCGAGCAGGACGCCGGGGACGGTGCCGGGTTCGACGAACTTCATGGCGACGTAGAAGACGCCGGCGAGCACCAGGGAGAGCAGGGGACCGACAAAGGCGAGAACGAATTCGCGGCCGGGGGTCTCGGACTCCTTCTCGATCTCGGAGACGCCGCCGAAGAACTGCAGCTGGATGCGGCGCACGGGGAGCTTGTAGCGGAGCGCGGCGACCGTGTGCGCGAGTTCGTGGACGAGCACGGAGGCGTAGAAGGCGATCGCGAAGAAGAGGGAGACCAGATAGCGGACCGCGCCGAGTTCGGGCAGGACCCGGTCGAGCTGGCCGCCGAAGACCCAGGTGATGAGCGCCGCGACGAGGAACCAGCTGGGCGCGACGTATACCGGCACGCCGAAGGGGCGGCCCATCAGGAGCCCGCCGCCCGGCTCCCGGGGGCGCCGCGGTTTGCCGTTCTCGGGCGCGGCGGGGTCCGTTCCGCCGGCGCCGGGCTGCGGCTGCCCGCTGTCGCCGCTCTCGTCCACGGGGTCCCTTCGGTCGGTGCCGTTCGGCACGATCATGCAGTGTGCGAGGGTCTGTCGTCGATGGTATGTCGCCCATGGCCTCCCGCCCTATCGCGGGGGACGCCACGAGTGTCAGTGGCGGGTCGTAGGGTCTTCGTCATGACTTCCGTGTCCCGGCCGCCGCAGCCACCTTCGTCCCTGTCGCCGTCGCGGGCGAGCGACTTCATGCAGTGTCCTCTGCTGTACCGGTTCCGGGTGATCGACAGGCTGCCGGAGAAGCCCAGTGAGGCGGCTACCCGGGGCACGCTGGTGCATGCGGTGCTGGAGCGGCTCTTCGACGCACCGGCGGCGGAGCGTACGGCGGGCCGGGCGACGGCGATGGTTCCCGGCCAGTGGGACCGGCTGCTGGAGTCGAAGCCGGAGCTGTCGGAGCTGTTCGCGGAGGATGCGGAGGGCGAGCGGCTGGCGCGCTGGCTGTCGGAGGCGGAGAGCCTGGTGGAGCGGTGGTTCTCGCTCGAGGATCCGACGCGCCTGGAGCCGGCCGAGCGGGAGATGTTCGTCGAGACGGAGCTGGAGTCGGGGCTGCGACTGCGCGGGGTGATCGACCGGATCGATGTGGCGCCGACGGGCGAGGTCCGGATCGTCGACTACAAGACGGGGAAGGCGCCGCGGCCGGAGTATGCGGAGGGCGCGTTGTTCCAGATGAAGTTCTACGCCCTGGTGATCTGGCGGCTGAAGGGTGTGGTGCCGCGCCGGCTGCAGCTGGTCTATCTGGGCAGCGGCGACGTCATGACGTACGACCCGGTCGTGGCGGATCTGGAGCGGGTGGAGCGGAAGCTGCTGGCGTTGTGGGACGCGATCCGGCTGGCCACGGAGACGGGCGAGTGGCGGCCGCGGCCGACGAAGCTGTGCGGCTGGTGCGACCACCAGGCAGTCTGTCCGGAATTCGGCGGGACTCCCCCGGTCTATCCGTTGTCCGTCCGCCCGGCCGTTCCGGGGCAGGGTGTGCAGGGCAGAATGGACCCGGTCCAGGCCGAGGCCATCCGGCCGGCGGCCGCTGAAGGAGCTTGAGGAGATCTGGTGGCAATCCGCGTCCTACTGGTCGACGACCAGCCGCTGCTGCGCACCGGCTTCCGGATGATTCTTGAGGCGGAGGGTGATCTGGCGGTGGTGGGCGAGGCCGGTGACGGTCTCCAGGCTCTCGATCAGGTGCGGGCGCTGCAGCCCGATGTGGTGCTGATGGACATCCGTATGCCGCGGATGGACGGGGTCGAGGCGACGCGTCAGATCACGGGGCCGGGCCGGGACGGCCCGGCGAAGGTGCTGGTGCTGACCACGTTCGATCTCGACGAGTACGTGGTGGAGGCGTTGCGCGCCGGTGCCAGCGGCTTCCTGCTGAAGGACGCTCCGGCCAATGAGCTGGTGCAGGCGATCCGGGTGGTCGCGGCAGGCGAGGCGATGCTGGCCCCGAGCATCACGCGCAGACTGCTGGACAAGTACGCGGATCATCTGCCGTCGGGCGAGGATCCCGTGCCGGACACCCTCCACACGCTGACGGAGCGTGAGGTGGAGGTGCTGAAGCTGGTCGCGCGCGGTCTGTCGAATGCGGAGATCGCCGCCGATCTGTTCGTCAGCGAGACGACGGTCAAGACGCATGTGGGCCATGTGCTGACGAAGCTGGGGCTGCGCGACCGGGTCCAGGCCGCGGTCTACGCGTACGAGAGCGGACTGGTGCGCCCCGGCGCCCAGTGATCCGGCCGGTGCGACCGGGACCGGGCGCCGGGGCGGCGCCGGGGTTCAGGCGGCGCTGCGGCCGAGCTCCCAGAACTGGAGGTCGGCGGAGGCGTTGACCGACCACTCGACGCCGGTGAGGCCTTCGCGGGAGGCAATGTACTGCTTCCCCTGCCAGATCGGGAGCACAGGAACGTCGGTGGCGACGAGGTCCTGGAGCTTCTGGAAGGTCGGAGAGGCGGCGGTGCGGTCGGCGGCGCGGCGGGACTGCGGGATCAGCGTGTTCTGGGCCAGCGTGGACTTGTAGGGCGAGTTGAGGAAGTTGTTCTTGTCGAGGAATGGCGCCATGTAGTTGTCCGGGTCCGGGAAGTCCGGGAACCAGCCCAGGCCGTAGACGGCGTAGTCGCCGCGCTTCTGTGCCGCCCGGTACTTCGCCCAGGGGGTGCCCTGGATGGTGACGTCGAACAAGCCGGTGGCGTTCAGTTGCTTCTTCAGCGTCTTGAACTCGTCGGCGGTGGCCGGACCGTAGTAGTCGGTCGTGTAGTGCAGGGTGAACTTCACCGGGGTCTCGATGCCGACGGCCTGCAGCAGGGCGGCGGCCTTGCCGGTGCTGGGCTCGCCGTACTTGTTGTAGAACGAGTTGGTGTGCCCGGTGATGCTGGACGGGATCAGCGAGTAGAGCGGCTCGGCGGTGGCGCCGTAGACCTGGCCGGCGATCTGGCCGCGGTCGATGACCTGGGCGATGGCCTGGCGGACGGCCTTGTTCTTCACCGCGGGGTCGGTGGTGTCGAAGCCCAGGTAGCTGATGGCGAGGCCGGGCATCTCGGTGAGCTTGATGCCGTCCTTCGGCTTCTGCAGCATCAGCTTCGCCTGACCGGGCGACATGGTGCGGGTCATCATGTCGATCTTCTTGTCGTCGAGTGCCTTGCCCATCGCCGCGGCGTCGGGGAAGAGGTCGAGTTCGACCTTTTCGTTGAGGACCTTCAGATCGCCCTTGTACTTCGGATTCCTGGTGAAGACGACCTTGTCGACCTGGTTGTTCCTGACTTCCGGCTTCATCGTGTAGGGGCCGGAGCCGTCGACCTGGAAGCCTTCGCGCGGGGACTTCGCCGGGTACTTGCTCTTCGGCACGATGCCGGCGGCCGGGGTGGCGAGCTTGTAGGGGAAGGTCGCGTCCGGCGTCTTCAGGTGGAAGACGACTTCGTTGTCGTCGCGGGTCTCGATCGTGTCGATGTTGGCGAGCAGGCCGACGGGTCCGTTGTCGGAGTCGATGCCGATGACCCGGTTGATGGAGTACTTGACGTCCTCGGCGGTGACGGGCTTGCCGCTCGCGAAGGTGAGACCGCTGCGCAGCCTGCAGCGGTAGCTCTCGTTCTGCCGGTCGGTGAACGTACAGCTCTCGGCGGCCTCGGGGACGGGTTCGCCGCCGCCGCGCGGGATGTGGGTCAGCGTCTGGACGGTCTGCCGCAGGATGTTCCAGACGCCTGCTTCGTAGCCGATGGCGGGGTCGAGCGGCGCGGGGTTGTCCTCGGTGGCGACGAACTGGTCCGTGGTGCCGACAACGATGGCGGCGTTGCCATCGCTCCCACCGTCCGTCGCGCCGCAGGCGGCGAGTACGGGGGCGAGCAGGCCGACGACGGCCGGCAGCACCAGAGTCTTGCGGTTCATCTTGGACGTTCTCCCTCATCCGGCCATTGAGAAAACGACATTAGTGGGAGCCGCCGGTAATCCCTGACCGGTGGCGTTCCATGCGTAATCAAATGGTGAAGGGAATTGTCGCCGCGCCGATTTCCCGGGCAGGGAAGGTTTCGTGCAGGACTCCACGAATCGAGACAATTGGGCGGATCAAAACAGGCATTTCGGGCGATCTGGAGGGAGGCCGCGAGCCTTCGAGGTGACCAAGCTCACCCCCGAGCCAATCCCCGCCTTGGCGTGCTCTCGACTTTTCCCTACGTATGCGTGACGAAATGCGCACACGGCCACGCCGAGAGCTTTTCTATTCATTCACAGAAATACTCTCGGTACGGGGATCAATGCATTCCCGTGACCAGGCCGCGGAGAAATGCGAGATCGACTTCTTCGAGCGAGCCCACCACGACCCGGCCCGATGCGGGCGCGATCGGTGCGACGGACGGTACGGCGACGACCCAGCAGCCGGCGGCCTCTGCCGCGGCGACACCGGTTGCGGTGTCCTCGATGACCGCACAGCGCCCGGGGGCCGCCCCGAAGCCGGAGGCGGCGGTGAGGTAGGGCTCCGGGTGCGGCTTCGTCCGGGAGACCTCGTCACCTGCGACGGTGAGCGAGAAGTGGTGGTGGCCGACCGAGTCCAGCACCCGGTCGATGATGCGCCGGTGCGAGGCGGAGACCAGGGCGGTCGGGACCTCGTGCGCCACCAGTTCGGCGAGCAGCCGTGCGGCACCCGGCATCAGCGGCACACCGCGGTCGATGCGCTCCTCGAAGCGGTCGTTGAGCAGCACGGTGAGCTCCGGGAGGGTGATGTCCGCACCGGTGACATCGATGAGATACCCGGCGCTGCGGGTCATCGGCCCGCCGACGACCACCTCCTTCCACGCCTCGTCCAGCCGGTACCCGAGGTCGGCGAAGACCGCCACCTCGGCCTCCCACCAGAAACCCTCGGTATCGACCAGGGTGCCGTCCATGTCGAGGAAGACGGCCTGCAGGGCGGCGCCTTCAGCCGTACGGATCAAGGACGCGGGGACCGTACTGGTCATGCGGCACACCTTCCATGAGGGACGAGAAGGCCGGCCGCCTTTTCCAGCAAAAGGGCGGCCGGCCTGCACTGGACCGACCAGTGTACGACTTGTCCCGCTACGGCGCGTCGGACATTTCCTTACCGCGCGTTGAAGTACTTCGCCTCCGGGTGGTGGATGACGATCGCGTCCGTGGACTGCTCCGGGTGGAGCTGGAACTCCTCGGACAGGTGGACACCGATCCGCTCGGGCTGCAACAGGTCGGCGATCTTCGCCCGGTCCTCCAGGTCGGGGCAGGCCCCGTAGCCGAGGGAGAAGCGTGCGCCGCGGTACTTCAGCGCGAACATGTCCTCGACCGCGGCCGGGTCCTCGCCGCCGAAGCCGAACTCGGAACGGACCCGGGCGTGCCAGTACTCGGCGAGGGCCTCGGCGAGCTGGACGGAGAGGCCGTGCAGCTCCAGGTAGTCGCGGTAGGAATTGGCCTCGAAGAGCTTTGCGGTCTCGCCGCCGATCTTCGAACCGACGGTGACGACCTGGAGACCGATCACGTCCGTCTCACCGGACTCCTCCGGGCGGAAGAAGTCCGCGAGGCAGAGGCGGCGGCCGCGGCGCTGGCGCGGGAAGGTGAAGCGGGTGCGCTCGGAACCGTCCTCGTGCAGCAGGATCAGGTCGTCGCCCTTGGAGACGCACGGGAAGTAGCCGTAGACCACGGCGGCTTCCAGCAGGTTCTCCGTGTGCAGCTTGTCGAGCCAGCCGCGCAGGTGCGGGCGGCCCTCGGTCTCCACGAGCTCCTCGTACGTCGGTCCGTCACCGGCGCGGGCCTGCTTGAGGCCCCACTGGCCCTTGAAGAGCGCACCCTCGTCGAGCCAGGAGGCGTACTCCTTGAGCTGGATGCCCTTGACGACACGGGTGCCCCAGAACGGCGGTTCGGGGACCGGGTTGTCGGTGGCGACATCGGACCGTACGCCGTCCTCGGGCTCCTCGACCTCCAGTACGGCGGTCTCCCGCCTGGGGACGCGGCGCTGCTTCAGCTCGGGAAGGGCGGCGCCGGGAACGCCGCGCTTGACCGCGATCAGGGCGTCCATGAGGCGCAGGCCCTCGAACGCGTCGCGGGCGTAGCGGACCTCGCCCTCGTAGATCTCGTGGAGGTCCTGCTCGACATAGGCCCTGGTGAGAGCCGCGCCGCCGAGGATCACCGGATATTCGGCGGCCAGCTTGCGCTGGTTCAGCTCCTCCAGGTTCTCCTTCATGATCACGGTGGACTTCACCAGGAGACCGGACATGCCGATGACATCGGCGCGGTGCTCCTGCGCGGCTTCCAGGATCGCGGAGACCGGCTGCTTGATGCCGATGTTGACGACGTTGAAGCCGTTGTTGGACAGGATGATGTCGACGAGGTTCTTGCCGATGTCGTGGACGTCGCCGCGGACGGTGGCCAGAACGATCGTGCCCTTGCCCTCCGCGTCGGACTTCTCCATGTGCGGTTCCAGGTAGGCCACGGCGGACTTCATGACCTCGGCGGACTGGAGCACGAACGGCAGCTGCATCTGACCGGAGCCGAACAGCTCGCCGACGACCTTCATGCCCTCGAGCAGCGTGTCGTTGACGATGTCGAGAGCCGGACGGGTCCGCAGTGCCTCGTCGAGGTCGGTCTCCAGGCCGTTCTTCTCACCGTCGATGATGCGGCGCTGGAGGCGCTCGTCGAGCGGCAGCGCGAGGAGCTCCTCGGCCTTGCCGGCCTTCATCGACTTCATGTTGACGCCCTCGAACAGCTCCATGAGCCGCTGCAGCGGGTCGTAGCCTTCGGCGCGGCGGTCGTAGATGAGGTCGAGTGCGACCTTGACCTGCTCCTCCTCCAGGCGCGCGATCGGCAGGATCTTCGAGGCGTGCACGATGGCGGAGTCGAGACCGGCCTTGACGCACTCGTCGAGGAAGACGGAGTTCAGGACGACCCGGGCGGCCGGGTTGAGACCGAAGGAGATGTTCGACAGGCCGAGCGTGGTCTGGACGTCGGGATGGCGCCGCTTCAGTTCGCGGATGGCGCCGATGGTGGCGACGCCGTCCTTGCGTGACTCCTCCTGCCCGGTGCAGATGGTGAAGGTCAGCGTGTCGATGAGGATGTCCGACTCATGGATGCCCCAGTTCCCGGTCAGATCCTCGATCAGCCGCTCGGCGACGGCGACCTTGTGCTCGACGGTGCGGGCCTGGCCCTCCTCGTCGATCGTGAGAGCGATCAGCGCGGCGCCGTGCTCGGCGGCCAGTTGCGTGACCTTGGCGAAGCGCGACTCAGGTCCGTCGCCGTCCTCGTAGTTGACGGAGTTGAGGACCGCCCGGCCGCCGAGCTTCTCCAGGCCTGCCCGCAGGACCGGCAGCTCGGTGGAGTCGAGCACGATCGGGAGCGTGGAGGCGGTGGCGAAGCGGCCGGCCAGCTCGTCCATGTCCGCGACACCGTCCCGGCCGACGTAGTCGACGCAGAGGTCGAGCATGTGCGCGCCCTCGCGGATCTGGTCGCGCGCCATCTCCACGCAGTCGTCCCAGCGGGCCTCCAGCATGGCCTCGCGGAACTTCTTGGATCCGTTGGCGTTCGTACGCTCGCCGATGGCGAGGTACGAGGTGTCCTGGCGGAACGGGACCGTCTGGTACAGCGAGGCGGCGCCAGGCTCGGGGCGAGGGTCACGGGGGGTGAGGGCGGCGCCGCGGACGCGTTCGACGACCTGGCGCAGGTGCTCCGGAGTCGTACCGCAGCAGCCGCCGACCAGCGAGAGGCCGTACTCCTGGACGAACGTCTCCTGCGCGTCGGCCAGCCCTTCGGGACCGAGCGGGAAGTGCGCGCCGTCCTTGGTGAGCACCGGCAGTCCGGCGTTGGGCATGCAGAGCAACGGGATGCGGGAGTGGCGCGTGAGGTAGCGCAGGTGCTCGCTCATCTCCGCCGGGCCGGTCGAGCAGTTCAGACCGATCATGTCGACGCCGAGCGGTTCGAGCGCGGTCAGCGCGGCGCCGATCTCCGAGCCGAGCAGCATGGTGCCGGTCGTCTCGAACGCCAGCGAGCACAGCAGCGGGAGGTCGCTGCCCATCGCCTCCAGCGCCCGCCGCGCACCCAGTACCGCGGCCTTGGTCTGGAGGAGGTCCTGCGTCGTCTCGATGATGAGCGCGTCCGCGCCGCCCGCGATCAGTCCTTCGGCGTTCTGCTGGAAACCGTCGCGGAGCACGGTGTACGGCGCGTGGCCCAGCGTCGGCAGCTTGGTGCCGGGGCCGATGGAGCCGAGCACCCAGCGCTGCTGCCCGGTGGAGGCAGTGAACTCGTCGGCCACCTCGCGGGCGATGCGCGCGCCGGACTCGGACAGTTCATGGATGCGCTCGGGAATGTCGTACTCGCCCAGGGCGGAGGCGTTGGCACCGAAGGTGTTCGTCTCGACGCAGTCCACCCCGACCGCGAAGTACTCCTCGTGCACCGAGCGCACGATGTCCGGGCGGGTGACGTTGAGGATCTCGTTGCAGCCTTCGAGGTTCTGGAAGTCCTCAAGGGTGGGGTCCTGCGCCTGGAGCATGGTGCCCATGGCACCGTCGGCCACCACCACGCGGGTGGCGAGTGCCTCGCGGAGGGCTTCGGCTCGGTTCCGGCTGTCGGCGGAAGGGGTCGGCGACGGGGCCATGGATGTACTCCCAGGGATGCGACGGCTGTCGGCTTTGCGGCTTCGGTGGAGGCCGCACCTCGTCAGGGTAGCCGGGTGCCGCCTTCGACCGTCACTGTGTCCCACGGAACGGACGGCATGCTGTGCGGGGGAATGTCCGGGGGGTGCGGCGCAGCAGGCTCGCCGCAGGATCGAGCATCGGTCGGCATCGACCGATAGTGTTCAGCATTGTCGAACCATAGTGGAGGAGTACGGCGCCATGGCCAAGAACATCCAGTCGCTCGAACGGGCGGCGGCGATGCTGCGTCTGCTGGCAGGCGGCGAACGGCGGCTGGGGCTGTCCGACATCGCCTCCTCCCTGGGCCTGGCCAAGGGCACCGCGCACGGCATTCTGCGCACGCTCCAGCACGAGGGCTTCGTGGAGCAGGACGGGGCCTCGGGGCGCTACCAACTGGGTGCCGAGCTGCTGCGCCTGGGCAACAGCTATCTGGACGTCCACGAGCTGCGGGCGCGCGCCCTGGTCTGGACGGACGACCTGGCCCGCTCCAGCGGCGAGAGCGCCCACCTGGGGGTCCTGCACCAGCAGGGCGTCCTGATCGTGCACCACGTCTTCCGCCCCGACGACAGCAGGCAGGTCCTGGAGGTCGGGGCCATGCAGCCGCTGCACTCCACCGCGCTGGGCAAGGTGCTCGCGGCGTACGACCCGGTGGCGCACACCGAGGCCATCGAGGCCGAGCGGAAGCCTTTCACCGCGCGCACCGTCACCGACCTGGAGGAGTTCGAGTCGGTGCTCTCGCTGACCCGGGCGCGCGGCTGGGCGGACGACGTGGAGGAGACGTGGGAGGGGGTGGCCGCGGTGGCCGCACCGATCCACGACCGGCGCCGGATGCCGGTCGGCGCGGTTGCCGTGACCGGAGCGGTGGAGCGCATCTGCTCCGGGGGCGAGCTCCGTCCGGAGCTGGTCGCGGCAGTACGGGACTGCGCCCGGGCGGTTTCCCGGGATCTCGGCGCCGGGCGCTTCTGACCGCACTGGCGGATCATCGGTAACGATCGGGTCAAAGGCCCAGGAACTCTTGACGCTTCATTCACCAGGGGGAAACACTGCCGTCCATCGGTCGACATTGTCGAACGCCTAACGGCAATACGCGCTAGGGTGTGACAGTGCCAAGGGCCGGTCAAGCCCTCACCTGAGGGCACGAACCACCGGAGGGACCCGGGGTTCGGCTTCCCTGGACGAAGGACAAAGGAGTCGCGGGTGTCCAGCTCCGACATCTTCATCGGCGAGACCATCGGTACCGCCGTACTCATCCTCCTCGGCGGCGGTGTCTGTGCCGCCGTCACTCTCAAGCACTCCAAGGCACAGAACGCCGGCTGGCTCGCCATCACCTTCGGATGGGGCTTCGCGGTGCTGACCGCCGCGTATCTGGCCGGTGGGGTGTCGGGGGCACACCTCAACCCCGCGGTCACCATCGGCCTTGCGATCAAGGGCGCCACCCCGTGGAGCGACGTACCGCTGTACCTCGGCTCCCAGCTGCTCGGCGCGATGATCGGCGCGGTGCTGGTCTGGCTGACGTACTACGGGCAGTTCCGGGCCCATCTGACCGACCCGGAGACGCTGTACAGCCAGCCGAGTGAAGAGGGCATGGTCGACCAGGCCGCCGCCCCGAAGGCCGGCCCGGTGCTGGGCATCTTCTCGACGGGCCCGGAGATCCGGAACGCCGTCCAGAACGTGATCACCGAAGTCATCGCCACCGTCGTGCTGGTCCTGGCGATCCTCACGCAGGGTCTGAACAACAACGGTGACGGCCTCGGGACGCTCGGCGCGCTGATCACCGCCCTGGTCGTCGTCGCCATCGGTCTCTCGCTCGGCGGCCCGACCGGTTACGCAATCAACCCGGTTCGCGACCTCGGGCCGCGTATCGTGCACGCGCTGCTGCCGCTGCCGAACAAGGGCGGTTCCGACTGGGGCTACGCCTGGATCCCGGTCGTCGGCCCCCTCATCGGCGGTGCGATCGCGGGCGGGCTCTACAACGTCGCCTTCGCGTGAGCCGTAGAGCTCGGAGCCGTAACCCTCAGATCTCACAGACCTCCAGGAGCACACCGTGACCGACGCACACACCACCGGCCCATTCATCGCGGCCATCGACCAGGGCACCACCTCCAGCCGATGCATCGTCTTCGACAAGGACGGCCGGATCGTCTCCGTCGACCAGAAGGAGCACGAGCAGATCTTCCCGAAGCCCGGCTGGGTCGAGCACAACGCGACCGAGATCTGGGAGAACGTCCAGGAGGTCGTCGCCGGCGCCATCGTCAAGGCGGGCATCACGGCCGCCGACGTCAAGGCGATCGGCATCACCAACCAGCGCGAGACCACGCTGCTCTGGGACAAGAACACCGGTGAGCCCGTCCACAACGCGATCGTCTGGCAGGACACCCGCACCGACGCGCTCTGCAAGGAACTCGGCCGCAATGTCGGCCAGGACCGGTTCCGCCGCGAGACCGGGCTGCCGCTCGCCTCGTACTTCTCCGGTCCCAAGGTCCGCTGGCTGCTCGACAACGTCGAGGGACTGCGCGAGCGCGCCGAGCGCGGCGACATCCTCTTCGGCACCATGGACTCCTGGGTCATCTGGAACCTGACCGGCGGCGCCGACGGCGGCGTGCACGTCACCGACGTCACCAACGCCTCGCGCACCCTCCTGATGAACCTGCACGAGATGACGTGGGACCAGCGGATCCTCCAGTCGATGGAGATCCCCGCCGCCGTGCTGCCGGAGATCCGGTCCTCCGCCGAGGTGTACGGCCTCGCCAAGGACGGCGTCCTGGCCGGCGTCCCGGTCGCGTCCGCGCTCGGCGACCAGCAGGCGGCCCTCTTCGGCCAGACCTGTTTCTCCGAGGGCGAGGCCAAGTCCACGTACGGCACGGGCACCTTCATGCTGATGAACACCGGCGAGACGCCCGTCAACTCCTACAACGGACTGCTGACGACCGTCGGCTACCGGATCGGCGACCAGAAGCCGGTCTACGCCCTGGAAGGCTCCATCGCCGTCACCGGTTCGCTCGTGCAGTGGATGCGCGACCAGATGGGTCTGATCAAGTCCGCCGCCGAGATCGAGACGCTGGCCTCGTCGGTCGAGGACAACGGCGGCGCGTACTTCGTGCCCGCCTTCTCGGGTCTCTTCGCCCCGTACTGGCGCTCCGACGCCCGCGGTGTCATCGCCGGACTCACCAGGTACGTCACCAAGGCGCACATCGCCCGTGCCGTCCTCGAGGCCACCGCCTGGCAGACCCGCGAGATCACCGACGCCATGACCAAGGACTCCGGGGTCGAGCTGGCCGCCCTCAAGGTCGACGGCGGTATGACCTCCAACAACTTGCTGATGCAGACGCTCGCCGACTTCCTGGACGCGCCCGTGGTGCGGCCCATGGTCGCCGAGACGACCTGCCTCGGCGCCGCCTACGCCGCCGGTCTCGCCGTCGGCTTCTGGCCGGACACCGACGCGCTGCGCGCCAACTGGCGCCGGGCCGCCGAGTGGACCCCCCGCATGGACGCGGACACCCGCGAACGCGAGTACAAGAGCTGGCTCAAGGCCGTGGAACGTTCCATGGGCTGGCTCGACGACAACACCGCCGAGGAGTAATCGACATGACCACCCTGCAGAGCGTCCCGGCACTCGGGACGCACCCGGCCTCCGGCTCCCTTCCGAGCCGCGCCGAGACTCGGGAGCAGCTCTCCAAGGCGACGTACGACCTCCTGGTGATCGGTGGCGGAATCCTGGGCATCTCCACCGCCTGGCACGCCGCGCAGTCCGGGCTGCGGGTGGCCCTGGTGGACGCCGGCGACTTCGCCGGCGCCACCTCCTCCGCCTCCTCCAAGCTGCTCCACGGCGGTCTGCGCTACCTGCAGACCGGTGCGGTGAAGCTGGTCGCGGAGAACCACTTCGAGCGCCGTGCGGTGTCCCGCCAAGTGGCTCCGCACCTGGCCAATCCGCTCACCTTCTATCTGCCGGTCTACAAGGGCGGCCCGCACGGTGCGGCCAAGCTCGGCGCTGGTGTGTTCGCGTACTCGGCGCTGTCCGCGTTCGGTGACGGCGTCGGCCATGTGATCAGCCCGGCGAAGGCGCAGCGCGATGTGCCGGAGCTGCGCACGGACAATCTGAAGGCGGTCGCGGTCTACGGCGACGACCAGATGAACGACGCGCGGATGGCGCTGATGACGGTCCGCGCGGCCGTCGACGCCGGTGCGGTCGTCCTCAACCATGCCGCGGTCACCGGGCTGCGGTTCACCAAGGGCCGGGTGACGGGCGCCGACCTGGAGGACCGTACGGACGGCACGGAGTTCGGCGTCACCGCCCGGCTGGTGCTGAACGCCACCGGCCCGTGGGTCGACCATCTGCGGAAGATGGAGGACCCGAACGCGGCGCCTTCGATACGCCTGTCCAAGGGCGCGCACCTCGTCCTGAAGCGCACCCGCCCCTGGAAGGCCGCGCTCGCCACCCCGATCGACAAGTACCGCATCACGTTCGCCCTGCCGTGGGAGGACATGCTGCTGCTCGGCACGACGGACGAGGAGTACGAGGGCGATCCGGCGGACGTCGCGGTCAACGAAAAGGACACCGCGCAGATCCTGGACGAGGCGGCGTTCTCGATCAAGGACCAGCAGCTGTCCCGCGATCTGATCACGTACTCCTTCGCGGGTCTGCGGGTGCTGCCGGGCGGTCCCGGCGACACCTCCAAGGCCAAGCGCGAGACGGTCGTGACGGAGGGCCGCGGCGGGATGCTCTCGGTCGCGGGCGGCAAGTGGACGACCTTCCGCCACATCGGCCGCACGGTGATGAACAAGCTGGCCGCGCTCCCCGGGCATCCGCTGGCCGAGGACATGGAGCCCATGGCGCATCTGCCGAAGAAGCTCCCGCTGCCCGGTATCGCCAACCCGAACGCGGTCGCGCACCGGCTGCTGATCGACGGTGGAACGCCCGGACCGCGGATGTCCGCCGACACCGCCCGGCACCTCGCCACGCACTACGGCTCGCTCTCCTTCGACATCGCGCGGCTGGCGAACGAGAACCCGGCGCTGGCCGAGCGCATCCACCCGGACGCGCCGGAGATCTGGGCACAGGTCGCCTACGCGCGTGACCACGAGTGGGCGGAGACGGCCGACGACGTGCTGCGCCGCCGCACGACGCTGACCATCCGGGGCCTGGCCACGGACGAGATCCGGACCAGGGTCGAGGGAATGCTGGCCGACAAGGGCTGACCGGTACCGGCAACGGCTGGTGCACGGGCGGGGGCGGTTTCCACGGGGGGAGCCGCCCCCGCCCGCGTACCCGCTGTGACCTGGGGCGGCCGGTGGACGTGCCATACGGCTGCCATGCGCGCGCAATGTGACGCGGGGGACAGTGGAAGCCATGAAGTTCTCGGTGCTCTCCCTCGTCGGCCATGCCCCTCACCCGCTGACCGGCGAACTCCCGTCCGCGGCCGACCGGATCGCGGAGGTGATCGAGACCGGCGCGGTGGCGGAGCGGCTCGGCGAGGAGGCCATCGCGGACGGGCCCCAGCTGATCGGCAGCCCGCAGCAGATCATCGACAAGATCCTCGGCTGGCACGAGGTGTACGGTCACGATCTGCAGTCGGTCTCCGTGGACGGATTCGGGCTGAGCCACCCCGAACAGATCGAGACACTGCAGCGCTTCGCGGAGGAAGTCGCTCCGGTGGTACGGCGCGAGGCTCCGTCGACGCTCTGGAATTGAGCGATCGATCACCTCCTGCGGCAGACGGGGTTCTTCCGCCTGATCCGACCCCCATAATGAAGGGATACATCGGATGTCTTGTGCCGAGGTCTGATCCCGTCCGAATCCAGGAGGACCGTCATGGCTGTCACCGACGAGGCGATCGAGAAGATCAAGGGAATGATCGTCTCGGGTGCGCTGCGGCCAGGCGACCGGCTGCCCAAGGAGAGCGAACTGGCGGCGGAGCTCGGGCTCTCCCGCAACTCGCTCCGGGAGGCCGTCCGCGCCCTGTCGCTGATCCGCATCCTCGACGTCCGGCAGGGTGACGGCACGTACGTCACCAGCCTCGACCCGCAGCTGCTGCTGGAGGCGCTGAGCTTCGTCGTGGACTTCCACCGCGACGACACGGTGCTGGAGTTCCTGGCGGTCCGCCGGATCCTGGAGCCCGCCGCGACGGCGATGGCGGCGACGCGGATCAGCGAGGCGCAGCTGGACGTGCTGAGCTCCCAGCTGGACGCGCTGGGCGCGCAGCCGTCGGTGGAGGAGCTGGTCGCCTGCGACCTGGAGTTCCACCGCGGCATCGTGCAGTCGTCCGGGAATTCGGTGCTCTGCTCACTGCTCGACGGTCTCTCCGGGCCGACGACGCGGGCCCGTGTCTGGCGCGGACTGACACAGGAGGACGCGGTCAGCCGGACGCTGCACGAGCACCGGGCGATCGTGTCGGCGCTGCGGGACCGGGATGCGGAGGCTGCGCGGGCCTGGGCGACGGTGCATGTGGCGAGCGTGGAGCAGTGGCTGAGGTCGACGCTGTGACATGCGTACGGGCCGGTGCGCGGAACCCTCCGCGCACCGGCCCGTACGGACCCCGGTTCAGTCCTGCTTCTCGCCGCTCGCGAAGCGCGAGATGACCAGGGCGACAATGATGATCGCGCCGTTGAGGAACTGGTTCCACAGTGCCGGGACGCCGCCGAGGGTCATCACATTGACCACCAACTGCAGCGTCAGCACTCCGGTCAGCGCACCGAACAGCGTGCCACGACCGCCCTTGAGGCTGATGCCGCCGATGACCGCCGCGGCGAACACCTGGAAGATCCAGCCGTTGCCCTGCGTCGCGGCGACCGCCCCGTAGTGGCCGGTGTAGAGGATGCCCGCGAAGGCCGCCAGCAGACCGCCGATGGCAAGCACGATCCAGGTGACCCGGTCGACCCGGATGCCCGCGGCCCGCGCCGCTTCCGGGTTACCCCCGATCGCGTACAGCGAACGCCCGTGGCGCAGCCAGGCCAGCGCCGCGCCGCCGATCGCGAAGAGCACCAGACAGATCCAGACCGCGGCCGGTGCGCCGAGCCACTCGCTCTTGCCGAGGTAGCGGAACGACTCCGGGACGTCGGTGATGGACTTGCCCTCGGTGATGCCGATGTGGAGTCCGCGCAGCATGGTGAGCATGCCGAGCGTGGCGATGAAGCCGTTGACCCGGAGCTTCAGCATCAGGAAGCCGTTGATCGCGCCGATCGCGAGCCCCACCAGCAGGCAGAGCGGGATCGCCGACCAGGTGGGCAGCAGGCCGAGGCCGGCGAAGCGGCCGCCCTCGGTGGGCAGCACCAGCCACATGGCGACGACGGGCGCGATGCCGATCGTCGACTCCAGGGACAGGTCCATCCGTCCGCAGATGAGGATCAGGGCCTGGCCGAGGACCAGCAGGCTGAGTTCGGAGGACTGCTGGACGACGCTGATCAGGTTGTCGGAGGTGAGGAAGACCGGCGAGACGATGAAGCCGATCACCATCAGCACCAGGATCACCGGCACCAGGGAGAAGTCGCTCCACCGGATCAGCTTGAGCCGGCTCAGCGGGCTGTCGTCGCCGAGCCCGCCCCCCAGTCCCCCGTTGATGTCGTCGGCCGTCGACGGCCGTATCGTGCCGGTCATTCCCTTTCCCCCACACCTTCCATGGCGGCGACGAGTTCCCCGTCGGTCCACCCGCTTCCGAACGTTGCAACCACTCGCCCGTGGAATAGGGCGAGCACCCGGTCGCAGACCCGCAGATCGTCCAGCTCGTCCGAGACGACGACTGCGGCATTGCCCTCGTCGGCGACCCGCCGGACGACGCCGAGCAGCGAGTCCTTGGACTTGACGTCCACACCCGCGGTGGGCCGGACCGCGACCAGCACGCTCGGCTTACGGGCCAGTGCGCGGGCGACCACCACCTTCTGCTGGTTTCCGCCCGACAGCCCGGCGACGGGCTGTTCGGGTCCCTGTGTCTTGATGTCCAGCGACTCGATCATCGACCGTGCGAACTCCCTGGTACGGGAGGGCAGTACGGTCCCCCACGGGCCGAGCTGGTCGGTGACCGTGAGGGTGGCGTTCTCGGCGACGCTGCGTCCCAGGACAAGGCCCTGGTCGTGCCGGTCCTCGGGGATGTACCCGATTCCGGCGTCCAGCGCGTGCGGCACGCTGCCGGACGGCACCGTCCTGCCATGCACGGAGACCGTGCCGCCGTCGGCCTTCCGCATCCCGGCGAGTGCCTCACCGAGTGCGGTGTTGCCGCTGGCCGCGGATCCGGCGAGGCCGAGCACCTCGCCGGGGCGGACCTGGAGGTCCAGCGGCTCGAACTGGCCCTCCAGGGAGAGCCCTTCGGTGCGCAGGACGGGCTCCACCGACGCGTCCTGTACCGCTGTCCGGTCACCGCCCGCATGCCAGGCGGCGGGTCCGCTGCCCTTCTCGCCCGTCATCGCCGTGACCAGTTCGGTCTTGGTGAGGTCGGCGACCGGAGCGGTCAGGACGTGGCGTGCGTCGCGGTAGACAGTGACGGCGGTGCACAGGTCGTACACCTCCTGCAGATGATGGGAGATGAACAGGAACGCCACTCCCTGGCTCTGCAGTTCCCTGAGCTTGTCGAAGAGCCGCCCGATGCCGCGGGCATCGAGCTGGGCGGTCGGTTCGTCCAGGATGATCAGCCGGGCGCCGAAGGACAGCGCCCGCGCGATCTCGACGAACTGCCGCTGCTCCACGGCCAGATCCCTGGCCCGGGTGTTGGGGTCGACCTGGACGCCGTACTCGGCGAGGAGCTGCTCCGCACGCCTGCGGAGCCTTCCCCAGCTGATCCACCGCGACTCGTCGTCCAGCCGGCCGAGGAAGAGGTTCTCGGCGACGGTCAGATCGGGGACGACCATGGACTTCTGGTACACGCAGGCGACCTTCGACTGCCAGGCCGTGGTGTCCCCGAAGGCGGGCGCGGGCTCCCCGCCGAAGCGGACCGTGCCCGCGTCCGCCTTGTGCAGCCCCGTCAGGACGCTGACCAGCGTGGACTTGCCCGCGCCGTTACGGCCGACGAGGGCATGGGACTCCCCGGGCTGCACGGTGAGCTGTACACCGTCGAGCGCCACGGTGGGCCCGAAGCGTTTGACGACGCCTTCCGCCTGTACGGCAGGTGGTGCCTTTTCCATCAGACCCCTTCTCAGCGAAGCGCTGAAGTCATGTCGGTGCCCTGCCCTCGGGCGGTGGTCAGGGCTTGGCCGCGTCTCGGCTCTTCGTTGCCGGGAGGGAAGCCCTCTCGGCAACGAGAGGGAGGAGTCACGGCTAGCCCTTCTTCTCCAGCTGATTGGCCCACAGCTTCGGGTCGTCGACGTTGTCCTTGGTCACCAGGGGCGCGGGGAGCTGGTCCTCGAAGCCGTTCGGGATCTTGATGATGTTCGAGTCGTGGTCGGTCGGTCCCTCCTTGAAGGTCTTACCGTCCAGGGCCGCCTTGGCGTAGTACAGCGCGTACTTCGCGTACAGGTCGGCGGGCTGCGAGATCGTCGCGTCGATCTTGCCCGCCCTGATGGCGTCGAACTCCTCCGGGATGCCGTCGTTGGAGATGATCGTGATGTGGCCCGCCGTACCGGCCGGCTTCAGCAGCTTCTTCTGCTCCAGCAGCGCGAGGGTCGGCTGCAGGAAGACACCGCCGGCCTGCATGTAGATACCGCTGATGTCGGGGTTCGCGGCGAGCGTGGACTGGAGCTTGGCGGACGCGACGTCGCCCTTCCAGTCGGTGGCCAGCTCGAAGACCTTGATGCCCGGGTAGTCCTTGTCCATGCAGGCCTTGAACGCCTCGGACCGGTCGCGGCCGTTGATCGAGGACAGGTCGCCCTGGAACTCGACGACCTTGCCCTTGCCCTTCAGCTGCTCGCCGAGGTACTTGCAGGCGTTGGTTCCGTACGCCTTGTTGTCGGCGCGGACGACCATGTAGACGTTGCCCTTGTCGGGGCGGGTGTCGACGCTGATGACCGGAATCTTCTTGTCGTTCAGCGAGTTCAGCGACTCGGCGATGGCGCCGGTGTCCTGCGGGGCCATCACGACGGCCTTGGCGCCCTGGTCGGTGAACGTCTGGACATTGGCGACGAGCTTGCCGATGTCGTTCTGCGAGTTGGTCAGCGGCAGTGCCTTGACCTCACCCGCCTTGACGCCCTTCTCGACGTAGTTCTGGTACGAGTTCCAGAAGTCGCTGTCGCTGCGCGGCAGGTCGATACCGACCTTTCCGGCGCCCGCGCCGTCATCGGTGGACTCGCGGTTGCAGCCCGCGAGGGCAGTGACGGCCAGCAGCACGGCGCAGGCTGCCGCACTCGTCGTACGCACTCTCATTGGTGTCCCGTCCTTCGTGGAGTACTGGCTCGGTGCTCGGTTGGGTGGTGCGGCTCGGGTTCGGTGGGGTGGATCAGTTGCCGGCGGGCCGCAGGCGCAGGCCCTGCATTCCGCCGTCGACCGCGAGTGCCGTGCCTGTGACGGAAGCGGCGGCGGGGCTGGCGAGGTAGACGATCGCGGCGGCGACCTCGTCGGCCGACACGAGTCGTCCCAGCGGCTGGCGGGCGTCCAGTGCGGCGCGTTCGGCGGCCGGGTCGTCGGCCTGGCCGAGGAGCCGGCCGATCCACGGGGTGTCCGCGGTGCCGGGGTTGACGCAGTTGACGCGGACACCTTCGCGGACGTGGTCGGCGGCCATCGCGAGGGTCAGCGAGAGCACCGCGCCCTTGCTGGCGCTGTACAGGGCGCGCTGCGGCAGCCCGGCGGTCGCCGCGATGGAACAGGTGTGGGTGATCGAGACGGCGCCGGGCCGGTCGGCCGCCGCACGCCGCAGATGGGGCAGGGCGTGCCTGGCGGTGCGGACCATGCCGAGGACATTGATGTCCAGGACCCGGGTCCACTCCTCGTCGGTGTTGTCCTCGACGGTGCCGATCGAACCGATGCCCGCGTTGGACACGACGGTGTGCAGCGAGCCCAGTTCGGCGGCTGCCCGGTCCACCGCCTCGCGCACGGCGTCGTCGTCGGTGACGTCCGCCTTGACGGCGAGGGTGCCCTCGGGGGCGCCCGCGGTCTCCCGGTCGAGCACGGCCACGCGCGCGCCGCGTTCCAGCAGCAGCGTCGCGACGGCGGCCCCGATACCGGAGGCACCGCCCGTCACCAGGGCGGACATCCCCTCGAAGTCGCTTGTGCCGGTCATCAGTTGGCCTCCTCGGGCGTGCGACGGGCCTGCCATACGGGGCCCTCCGGGTAACGGTGTGCGGCGATCGAGTCGGGGAGCATCCGGGCGGAGAAGCCCGGGGAGCTCGGGGCGACGTAGCGGCCCCCTTCGATCACGGTGGGGTCGGCGAAGTGTTCGTGGAGGTGGTCGACGTACTCGATCACGCGGTTCTCCCAGCTGCCGGAGACCGCCACGTAGTCGAACATCGACAGGTGCTGCACCAGCTCGCACAGTCCGACGCCGCCCGCGTGCGGGCAGACCGGCACGCCGAACTTGGCGGCGAGCAGCAGGATCGCCAGGTTCTCGTTGACGCCCGCGACGCGCGCCGCGTCGATCTGGACGAAGTCGACGGCGCCGGCCTGGAGCAGCTGCTTGAACACGACGCGGTTGGCGACGTGTTCACCGGTGGCGACCTTGACCGGCTGCCCGGCCCGGACGGCGGCGTGTCCGAGGATGTCGTCGGGGCTGGTCGGCTCCTCGATCCAGTGCGGGTCGAACGGTGCGAGCGCGGTCAGCCACTCCACCGCGTCGGCGACGTCCCACCGCTGGTTGGCGTCGACGGCGATCCTGATGTCCGGTCCGACGGCCTCGCGGGCCAGGGAGAGCCTGCGGACGTCGTCGCCGAGGTCTCCGCCGACCTTCAGCTTGATCTGGGTGAAGCCGTCCGCGACGGCCTCCTTCGCCAGTCGGACCAGTTTGTCGTCGGCGTAGCCGAGCCAGCCGGGCGACGTGGTGTACGCGGGGTAGCCCTCGGCACGCAGCTGTTCGGCTCGCTCGGCGCGTCCCGGTTCGGCCGTCCGGAGGATCTCGAGGGCCTCGTCCGGGGTGAGGACATCGGTGAGATAGCGGAAATCGACGAGGGAGACGAGCTCCTCCGGAGTCATTTCCGCGAGGAACTGCCAGACGGGTCTGCCCGCCTGCTTCGCGGCCAAATCCCATGCGGCGTTGACGACCGCGCCCGCCGCCATGTGCATCACGCCCTTCTCCGGGCCGAGCCAGCGCAGTTGCGAGTCGTGGGTGAGCTCGCGGTACAGCGCACCGAGATCGGCGGCGGTACGGGGCGCGGGGCGGCCAACGACGTACGGGCGCAGCGCGTCGATGGCCGCCGCCATCACCTCGTTGCCGCGCCCGATGGTGAAGCAGAAGCCATGACCCTCGATACCGGCTCCGTCGTCGTCCGAGCCGTCCGGGGCATCTGTACGCAGTACGACATAGGCGGCGGAGTAGTCGGGATCGGGGTTCATGGCGTCCGAGCCGTCCAGTTGCTCCGAGGTCGGAAAGCGGATGTCGTGGACCTCGAAGTCCGTGACGGTCTGACTCATGTGCGCCCCCAGGGGAATAACATCGGACCTCTGTTCTGGTCATCCGATGTATAGCGCCACGAAGGCGCCAACGTCCAGAGTTGAGCAGAAAATGACGGGACACAGCTCGGATGAATCCGGAGGCTGGTGCCCTGATTAGGCCGGTGATGCACCCCCTGGGGCCAGGTTCACCCGGCCGTGGACAGGGGCTGCGGCGATGGAGCCTCGACGCCGTAAGGTTGGTGCGTACGCAAGGGAACTTCGGAAGGAGGCCTGGGTGATCGAGCTCGCGGGGGTTCCCGAGCTGATCGACCCGGTCATGGTGGCCGCGTTCGAGGGGTGGAACGACGCAGGTGACGCCGCCTCCACAGCGGTCGCGCACCTGGACCGGGAGTGGAAGGGCGAGGTGTTCGCGGCGCTCGACGCCGAGGACTACTACGACTTCCAGGTCAACCGGCCGACGGTCTGGCTGGACGGCGGGGTACGCAAGATCACCTGGCCCACCACGCGGCTCTCCGTGGTCCGTATCGGCGGGGACAAGCCCCGCGATCTCGTCCTGGTCCGCGGTATCGAGCCGTCGATGCGCTGGCGCTCGTTCTGCAACGAGATCCTGGGCTTCGCCCATGAACTGGGCGTCGAGATGGTGGTGGTGCTGGGCGCGCTGCTCGGCGACACCCCGCACACCCGCCCGGTGCCGGTCAGCGGAGTCACCTCCGACCCTGATCTGGCGCGGACCATGGATCTGGAGGAGACCCGGTACGAGGGGCCGACGGGCATCGTCGGCATCCTCCAGGAGGCGTGCACGCATGCGGGTGTGCCCGCGGTGAGCCTCTGGGCGGCCGTGCCGCACTATGTGTCGCAACCGCCCAACCCGAAGGCCACCATGGCGCTGCTGAACCGCCTGGAGGACCTGCTCGGACTGCGCATCCCGCTGGGCGAGCTGCCCGAGGACGCGCGGGCCTGGCAGCTCGGGGTCGATCAACTGGCCGCCGAGGACAGCGAAGTGGCGGAGTACGTGCAGACGCTCGAGGAGGCCCGGGACACCGCGGAGCTTCCCGAGGCGACGGGCGAAGCCATCGCCCGGGAGTTCGAGCGGTATCTGCGACGCCGGGACATCGGCCCGGGCTCCGGACCGGGCCAGGCGCCGGGCGGGCATGCGACGGAGAGCGGCGACGCCTCGTATCTGCGCGACACGTCGAGCGGCCGCACCAGGCCGCCGAAGCCGTCGCGGCCGGAGACGGGGACACCGCCGGGAACCTCTGGCGAGCCCACTCAAGAGCAACCCTCCGACGACGACAACGACTCCGAAGATTCATCGGAGGACTGACGGTGGTGCGCCGGGCGGGCACTCGCCCCGCCCGGCGCACCACTGTTGAGGGGCCCCTCAGGAGCAGCTGAAGCGCGCCGCGGCCCAGTCCCCGTGGTCACCGGTCTTGGATCCGTTGGTGTCGGTGACCTTCAGATGCACATGGCGCGCACCGGTGACGTCCACGTCGACCGGCACGGTGGCCGATGCCCCGGTCACCTTCGGTGAGGTCCACAGCACCTTGCCGTCCGCCTCGACGGAGAACGCCACTTCGCCGTAGCCGTTGATCTCGTCGTCGATCCCGGCGTCCGCGGTGAACGTGGTGCAGCGTCCGCCGAGATAGACCTCGATGTCGGAGTCGGCGTGGCTGCCGATCCCCTTCGCGTAGGTCTTCCCGGCCAGGGTGAGGGTGTGTCCGTCGGTCGCGCCCGACTCGCCGTTGCTGCGGTCGCGTTCGGCCGGCCCGTAGCCGTTGGTCGACTTCAGCCACACCATGTCGCTCGCCCAGGTGTCGGTGGTCGGCGGCTGTGGCATCACCGCGACCGCGAACCGCTGGACGGTGGTACGGGATTCGCCCGCCGCCCGGTAGCGGGCGAGCGCGGTGATCCGGGCCTCGCCGGCCGTGGCGTCCTTCGCCGGGGTGACCGCCACCTCGACCCGCCGGGTGGTGCCCGCCGGGATCCGGTCCACGGTGCTCGCCGGGGTGACCTGCCATCCCTCGGGGACGTCCAGGCCGACCGCGGCGTCCGTCACGTCGGCGCTGCCCGCGGTGACATCGACGGCCACCGTGCCCGCGACGCCCGCCCCTACCTCCTGCCCCTCCGGCGCGGAGACGACGGCCGTGGCGGCCGCGTTCTTCCCGCCGACGGCGCTGGTGTCCTCCAGCTTCACGCTGAACTCCTTGCCGGTGGAGAGCGGTGCGGTCTTGATCTTCACCACTCCGCCGCGGTCGTCCCGGTCGTACCACCAGCCCTGCTTCGCGGTCTTGTACGCGGCCGCGGAACCCAGCCGGGGCAGCTTGCCGTCGAGCTTCACCGCGCTCGGCGCGGACCCGGTGTGCACGCTGAACTCGTACGGCCGCCTGCTCTGCTTGCCGGTGAAGTCCCCCTTGCTCTCCCCGATGTTCACGGTGATGTCACCCGCGCCCCGGACGGGTGCGTCGACGTCCGCCCGCTGGGTGGCGTACCTGCCGTCGCGGTGCTGCCGGGTGACGCCGTCGTCCTCGTACAGCGTGAAGGAGGACGCGCCCTGCGGGTAGATGTCCCAGGCCAGCGAGGAGTCGGCGGTCCGGTCCTGGTACGAGCGGATGCCCGGCCACATCGGCACACTGGCTCCGGCCTTCACGAAGAGCGGCAGGGTGTCGAGCGGGGCGCTGTAGTGGTCGACGGTCGTGGGCCCCTGATAGGTGCGGCCACTCCAGTAGTCGATCCAGGTGCCCTTCGGCAGATAGATCCCGTCGCGGTGGGTGCTGTCCTGGTAGACGGGTGCGACGAGGAAGTCCTCGCCGGACATGAACTCGTACTTCGCCGCGTCCGTCGCGGCCTTCGGGTCGTCCGGGTATTCGAGGACGAGCGGGCGGACCATGCCGACGCCGGTCTTGGTCGCCTCGTGCGCGTACGAGTACTGGTACGGCAGCAGCGACTCCTTGAGCTTGAGGTAGTCGCGGTTGATGGAGGTGTAGGGCTCGCCGTAGCGGAAGGGCTGCTTGTCGCTGGCCGCCCAGCCGTCCATCGTCATCGTGGTGCCCAGGAACATCTTCCACTGGAGATCACGGGTGTACGTTTTGGCGCTGCCGCCGAAGATGCCGTCGACGTCGCCCGTCGTGTAGGCGAGTCCGGACATCGTGGCACCCGCGTAGGTCGGGATCTGCCAGCGGATGTAGTCCCAGGTGCCGTACTGGTCACCGGACCACTGGACGCCGCAGCGCTGCGCGCCCGACCAGCTCTCCGGGGCGTAGGTGAAGCCGCGGGCGTCGCTGTTGTCCTCGATGCCCTTGTACGCGTCCTTGCAGCCGTCCAGCGCGAACTTGTAGCCCGCTCCGACCCAGGCGACGTCCAGCTTGGCGACCCGCTGGCCGGCCTTGACCTGGTCGGCGATCTTGTCGATGCCGTCCTGGGTCCACAGTCCGAGCTGCATGCCGCGGTCCTGGAGACCCTTGGCGGTCTCGGCGAGGTTCTCGTGGCCGCAGCCGTAACCGTCGTTGACGAGCATCCACCCGTTGGGCATGTCGTGCTCGACGTAACCGTCGGCGACCTTCAGGGCGTCCAGGGTGTGGCGCTCGCCGCGGTTGGCATTGTGCAGGTAGCAGTCGGCGTCGCCGATCTCCATCCCGTACACGGGCGGCAGGAAGGGCTTGCCGGTGAGCTTCGTGTACTGCCCGATGACGTCCTTGGCGTCGTCGCCGGCGAAGTAGTAGGCGTCGAAGCGCTGTTCCTGCGCACTGGTGGTCACCGGGTCGGTGAACGCGTAGGTGTTGGGCGCGTAGGTGTTGCGGAAGACGCCGTACCCGGCGGAGGAGAGGTAGAACGGCACGGAATTGGGGTGACCGCCGTCGTTCCAGTTGTAGTCGACGCCGACCTCGACGGTCTTGTCGCGGTGCGAGGTGCTGCCGCGCCCGTTCTGCATGCCGGCGCCGTAGAACTGCTCGTCGGCGCCGCGGGCCAGCGTCTGGGTGGTGCGCTTCCCGTCCCAGCTGAGCCCCTTGGCCTCGGACCAGACGAGGCTGCCGTCGGCCCGGTGGAGCTCGAAGCGCAGCGGCGACTTGTAGGCGCGCAGCGTGACGCTTCCGGTCGACAGCTCGTACCGGTCGCTCCTCTCCTTCCACCGGGTGCGCGGCGGGGCGCCCTGCGGCAGGACGATGTCGTCGCCGGTCGGGTCGGAGAACGTACCGTCCGGCGCGAGTTCGATACGGAAGGTCTCGTCGGTGACGAAGCTGACCCGGGCCTCGGCGGAGCCGGCTCTGAGGCGGTAGACGGACCCGTCGGCGGAGAAACCGCTCAGATCGCCGACCGTCGTTGGCTCGGGCGCGGCAGGTTCGGCCTGTGCGCTGCCGGGTCCCGCAAACACGGCGACCAGTCCCAGCAGAGCTGCAACTGCCACCACTCTGATGCGCGTTGATGATTGCATAGAGCGCTTTTAGCGCAGCCGCAAGCATTTGACCATGGACAAAACAGGACCGGCCCCGAACTTCGTGGAGAAGTCCAAGGCCGGCCAACAGGCAGAGAAAGAAGGGTTGTTACAGCGTGTTACAGCGCGACACCCAGCAGCGCGTCGACGGTGCGCGAGACGAGGCCCGGTGCACCCTCGTCCGTACCGCCCTCGGCGTTCTGACGCTCGGCCCAGCGGTCCACGGCGGCCAGAGCGGCCGGCGCGTCCAGGTCGTCGGCGAGAGCCTCGCGGACCTCGTCGACGAGGGCGTCCGCGGAAAGTCCGTCGGGCCGGGAGACGGCGGAACGCCACCGCGCGAGCCGCTCGACGGCGTCGGCGAGCACCTGGTCGGTCCACTCCCAGTCCGACCGGTAGTGGTGCGAGAGCAGCGCCAGCCTGATCGCGGCCGGGTCCACGCCGTCGCGGCGCAGCGCCGACACGAAGACCAGGTTGCCCCGGGACTTGGACATCTTCTCGCCGTCCAGGGCGACCATGCCGGCGTGCACGTACGCCTGGGCGAACGGGTGCTCGCCGGTCAGCACCTGGGCGTGCGATGCGCCCATCTCGTGATGCGGGAAGGCGAGGTCGGACCCGCCTCCCTGGACGTCGAAGCCCATGCCGAGGTGGTCCAGCGCGATGGCCACGCACTCGATGTGCCAACCGGGCCGTCCGGCACCGAGCGAGGCGCCGTCCCAGCTCGGCTCACCCTCGCGGGCGGCCATCCAGAGCATCGGGTCGAGCGGGTTCTTCTTCCCCGGGCGCTCCGGGTCGCCCCCGCGCTCTGCGGAGAGCAGCCGCATCGCCTCGGCGTCCAGGTTGGACACCTCGCCGAAGTGCGGGTCGGTCTCGACGGAGAAGTACACGTCACCGTCGAGTTCGTAGGCGGCACCGGCGTCCCGGAGCCGTTCGACGAGCGGGACGATGCCGGGTATCGCCTCCACCGCGCCGATGTAGTGCTTCGGCGGAAGCATGCGCAGGGCGGTCATGTCCTCGCGGAAGAGGGCCGTCTCGCGCTCGGCGAGCTCGGTCCAGTCCTGACCGTCGCGCACGGCCCGCTCCAGCAGCGGATCGTCCACGTCGGTCACATTCTGGACATAGTGAACCTGCCGCTTGGTGTCGAGCCACACGCGCTGAACGAGGTCGAACGCGTTGTAGGTCGCCGCATGACCCATGTGGGTCGCGTCGTACGGCGTGATGCCGCAGACGTAGATGCGGGCGACGGGACCGGGGTCAACAGTGATCCGTCCGCCGGTCGCGGTGTCGTGGATCCGAAGGTCGCGGCCCTTGCCAGGCAGGGCGGGGACCTCAGAAGCGGGCCAGGCATGCATGTCATGAGCGTAACCGGACGTTGCTTCCGGATACGAACCGGATACGGGATCCTGGCCTGAGCGACGGTCTTGCGCTTGCTCGGTGCCCGCTCCCCGCCGCGCCGATTCCCGAAGCCGTGGCTCCGCCCCGGCCCCCGGCCCCTCCCCGCCGCCGGACGGGCCCTGCGAGGCCCACAGGCCCCCTCAGGCGGCGTAACGGCGTCAGGACGTGCTCGACACCGGCGGGGCTCAAGGATGTTCTCCGGAGCCGGACTGGCTCGATTGTCGGCCACCCACCGTCGGGAAGGCTCCGCCCCGGGCCTTCGCGAGCGAGATCCGGGGCGGGGCCCCGGAAAACCAGCCCCTCCGGCGTTCAGGCAGGAGCGGGCAGGGGAAACGATCCCCGGCCCGTCACACCGGTGGCCAGGGGATCGCCGGCCACCCGCCGCTCGGCGCCGGGTGCCGCCCCGTCATCCGCAGCGCCTCCACCCGCCCCCGCAACGCATCGATCTCCGCTGCGGTGATCAGCTCCGCCAGTCGCGTGACCAGCGCCCTCCCCGGGGCCAGCTCTTCCGCCAGCCGGTCCAGCACATCGACGGCCTCGGCCGTCAGCGGTTCCCCCGCCCACCCCCACAGCAGCGTCCGCAGCTTGTCGTCCGCGTTGAACGTCACACCGTGGTCGATGCCGTACAGCCGGCCGTCCGGCGTCGGCAGCAGGTGCCCGCCCTTCCGGTCGGCGTTGTTGATCACCGCGTCGAGGACCGCCAGCCGCCGCAGCCGCGGATCGTCCGCGTGCACCAGCAGCGCCGTCCTCCCCTCGCCGACCTCGGCCTGGGCAACGGCCTTCCACCCGTCCCCCGGCTCCTCGTCCTCGACGAGCGCCAGCAACGGAGGCTCACCGTCCGCGGATGACTCCGAGGGCGCCTCGATCCACAGCTGGCACATCCCCTCCCCGTACGGCCCGTCCCGCAGCACGGTCGGCGGCACCAGCCCCCACCCCGTCACCTCGGAGATCTCGTACGCGGCGACCTCACGCCCGGCGAGCGTGCCGTCGGGGAAGTCCCACAGCGGCTGTTCCCCGGCGACGGGCTTGTATACGCAGGTGCGCTCCTCGCCCTCGTACGCGACCGTGCAGTAGAGCACCGCATTGGACGCGTCACGGACCTGCCCGCGGACGGTGAGCTGCCCCTCGGTGAGCAGAGTGATCAGCCGGGTGTCCGTCAGGCTCCCCGTCGGTATCCGTTCTGGCGCGGGCATACGTGTCCTTCCGGGTCGAGCGGCAGGCTGCACAGCGGGCAAGGCGGACGGCCGGCGTTCACGACGTCCAGGGCGCGCTTGGCGAACGCTCGCGCCTGCGCGCCGCTGAGCCGGACCCGGAGCATCGGCGGGCCGTTCTCCTCGTCCTGCAGCATCCGCTCCTCGGCCTCCGCGAGATCGTCGTCGGAGTCCGCGTCCAGCTCGACCAGGGCCTGCGCCTCGACAATCATGCGCTGTTCCTCGCCGTCCCAGGCGAGAGCCATGGTCCCGACCCGGAACTCCTCCTCGACGGGCACGTCGAGCGGAGCGGTGTCGGTGACGTCCATCGGGGCCACTGCGGGCACCGGCGAGTTCCCACCGGTCCTCCGCACAACCTCGTCGAGCAGTTCGTCGATCCGCTCGGCGAGCGCGGCGACCTGGGTCTTCTCCAGGGCCACGCTGGTGACACGTCCGCCTGAGGAAGCCTGCAGGAAGAACGTACGGCGTCCAGGCAGCCCGACCGTACCGGCCACGAAACGGTCCGGGGGGTCGTAGAGGAACACCTGACGGGACACGTCCTGTCTCCCTTGAGAATTGACGGCAAATGAGGGGCGGCCGGGTTCCGGGAGAGTCCCGGAGGAAGGGCGCCTACGGCGCGTCCACCCTACTGCGCGGAGCGATCACGGCGCCCCAGCGCCGCCGCCGACCACCGCATCCGTATCTGCTTCCGTATCCGTGGCCGCGCCGGCGCTCTCCTCGCGCGGCTCCAGCGACGCGAAGTCCCCGGTGTCGCCGAGCCGCAGTAGGAAGGGCCGAAGCCGCGTGTAGCGGATCGCGGTGACCGAGCAGGGTTCGGCCTGGATCCGCTGGAAGAGGTCGAGATGCATCCCGAGCGCATCGGCGACGACGGACTTGATGATGTCGCCGTGCGAGCACATCACGTACACCGCGCCGTCGCCGTGCTCGGCCTCGATCCGGGCGTTCCACTCCCGGACGGCATCGACGGCGCGCGCCTGCATCGCCCGCATCGACTCACCGCCGGGAAAGGCCACGGCCGAGGGATGCTGCTGCACGACGGACATCAGCGGCTCGTCGGAGAGTTCCGCGAGTTTGCGCCCCGCCCAGTCGCCGTAGTCGCATTCGCTGATCCGCTCCTCGGTGTGCAGCGGCAGCCCCGGCCGGGCGTCGAGCAGCGGCTGCAGAGTCTCCCGGCAGCGCTGCAGCGGGCTGCTGACGGCGGCGGCGAGAGGCAGGGAGGCGAGCCGCCCGGGGAGAGCGGCGGCCTGCGCGAGGCCGCGCTCGTCGAGCGCGACACCGGGGGTCCGGCCGGCGAGCACCCCGGCCGTGTTGGCGGTGGAGCGTCCGTGGCGTACGAGGATCAGGGTGGGCATACGGGCCAGCGTAGGCCGATGTCCCTCAGGAGGTGCGTCGGGGACCGGAGCAAGGAAGAATGCGCGCCGTGATTGTGGACTGCGCGATTTATCGGGATGGGCGTCGTACCGACGGACCTGCCGACTTCTCCGATGCCCTCGACGAGGCACGGGCCACCGGGGACGCGTTTCTCTGGATCGGGCTGCACGAGCCCACGGAGAAGGAGTTCGACCTCGTCAGCAGCGAGTTCGGGCTGCACCCACTGGCCGTGGAGGACGCGCTGAGCGCGCACCAGCGGCCGAAGCTGGAGGTGTACGACGACTCCCTCTTCGTGGTCATCAAGCCGGTGGTGTACGAACCCGAGGGCGACACCGTCACCACCGACGAGCTGATGATCTTCATAGGCGACTCGTTCGTCGTGACGGTCCGGCACGGGGAGGGCGCGCCGCTCGCCGAGGTGCGCCGCCGGCTGGAGGCCGATCCCGAGGTGCTCAAGCACGGCCCCACCGCGGTCCTGTACGCGGTCAGCGACGCCGTCGTGGACCACTACATCGATGTGGCCGCAGAACTCCAGGTCGACCTGGAGGAACTGGAGACCGAGGTGTTCGCACCGAGCAGCACCGTGGACACCAAGAACACCGCATCGCGCATCTACACCTTCAAGCGGCAGGTGCTGGAGTTCCGCCGGGCCAGCGGCCCGCTGAGCGCGCCCATGGTCCGGCTGGCGGGCGCCACTGTGCCCTTCGTCAATGAGCACTCGCAGCCGTTCTTCCGGGACGTGAGCGACCATCTGACACGCGCCAACGAGCACGTGGAGGGGCTGGACCGGCTGCTCTCCGACATCCTCTCGGCGCATCTGGCGCAGACGGGGCTGCGGCAGAACGACGACATGCGGAAGATCTCGGCGTGGGCGGCCATGGCGGCCGTACCGACGATGGTGGCGGGGATCTACGGCATGAACTTCGAGCACATGCCGGAGCTGCACTGGGTGTGGACCTACCCGACGGTGATCGGGCTGATGGGCTGCGCGGTCTTCGGCCTGTACCGCATGTTCAAGCGCCGCGGCTGGCTCTGAGGCCAGGCTGCCCGCCGAAGGCGCGGCTCGGAGTGCCCGGCAGTAGGCGTCGCGGGGCCGGGGCACGCACCTCGCGGCGTTGTCGTCGATCACCAACTCCCCCATGGCCCTGAAGGGGCATGGGGGACCCCCTTCGCGTCGGCTCGATCCTCCGCCTTGCGATGCACGCACCCCAGCCCCGCTCCTTCACCCGCGCTGCCTGCTGCCGGGCACTCTCAGGCGTACTCGGGCGCCGGTACCGCCGGGCCGCCCAGCGCGTCGCGCCGCTCGGGCAGTTCCAGGCTGACCATGCGCCGCCAGCCGACGAGCCGTTCGTACGCGTAGACGCCGTGGATCCCCGCGGCGAGCATCGCCGCCCTGGCCCTGGGCCAGCCCAGGATGCGGCCCATGTGAGCCATCACGGCGAGGCTGACATCGCGGTACACCCGGATCTCGGCAAGGGCGCACTCGCGCAGGATGCGCTGGATCGTCCGGCCGTGTCCGGCGCGGGCGAGGCGGAGCAGCTCCTCATGGCAGTACGCCAGGTGGTTGTCCTCGTCGTTCGAGATCATCTTCACCGCGCGGCCCACGTCGGGGTGGTCGGCGAAATACTTGTGAAGCGTTTTCATCTGCTCGGAGGCGCGCTGCTCGGTGACCCGGCTGTGCGCCAGATACGTGACGATGTCGAGCTCGGAGAGCGGCTCGTCGCGTTTCAGCTGCTCGTGGGCGAGGCCGACGCCGTGCTTCTCCAGCAGCATCGTGTAGTCCGTCTCGTAAGGCACCCCGGCCGGCCGCATCCCGCGCTTCTTCAGCAGGGCGTGGAAGATCCGGCCGTGCTTGTCCTCGTCGGCGCCGTGCCGGACGATCTTGGGAACGAGGGCGCGCTGGCTCTCGGGGGCCAGGGCCGCGATACGGCCGTTCTCCCAGCCGCCCTGCATCTCGCCACCTGCGGCGATCGAACAGAAGAGCCGGAACGACTCGTCGTTGTCGAGAATCTCCTGGAACAGGTTCTTTACCGAGAGCATCGCTGGTGCCTCCGTACCGGTGTCCGCAGAAGGAAAGTCAAATGCGGTACGGGCTGGTGGGCAACAGGAGGCATGCCCGGCAGGACCGAACGGGTGCCGCGTAACCGATGGGGGTCGCGCGCGTTGTGCTGCGTAACGGCCGTGGCGGGGTGGACCCCCGAGCCCCCACCACGGCCGTAGTGCTGCCCGCGGGCGGTTACGCCAGGCCTGACCGCTCCAGGGCGTCCGTACCGGCGCGCAGCGCGGCGATCCGCTCCTCGCGTGTGAAACCGGCGGGTGCAAGGGTCAGCGTCGTGACACCGGCGGCGGCGTAGGCCTGCATACGTTCCGCGATGCGCTCGACCGAACCGAGCAGCGTGGTCTGGTCGATCAGCTGGTGCGGTACGGCGGCCGCGGCGCCGGTCTTGTCACCGGACAGGTACTTGTCCTGGATCTCGGCGGCTTCCTTCTCGTACCCCATGCGCTGGGCGAGCTGGTTGTAGAAATTCTGCTTGCGGCTGCCCATGCCGCCGACGTACAGCGCGGTGTAGGGGCGGAACATGTCGGCGAGTCCGTTGATGTCGTCGCCGATGGCGAGCGGCAGCGTCGGGCAGACGTCGAAGCCGTCCATGGTCTTCCCGGCCTTCTCGCGGCCCGCCCGCAGGTGCTTCACCGCGGTGTCCTCGAGATGGTCGGCGGACGGGAAGATCAGCAGCGCGCCGTCGGCGATCTCACCGGTCTGCTCCAGGTTCTTCGGGCCGATCGCGGCGATGTAGAGCGGAATGTGCTCGCGCTGCGGGTGGACGGTGAGCTTGATGGGCTTGCCGGGGCCGTCCGGCAGCGGGAGCGTCCAGTGCTCGCCCTCGTACGAGAGCCGCTCGCGGGACATCGCCCGGCGGACGATCTCGACGTACTCCCGGGTGCGGGCCAGCGGCTTGTCGAACTTGACGCCGTACCATCCCTCGGAGACCTGCGGTCCCGACACACCGAGACCGAGACGGAACCGGCCACCGGAGAGCGAGTCGAGGGTGGCGGCGGTCATCGCCGTCATGGCGGGCTGGCGCGCCGGGATCTGCATGATCGCGGAGCCGACGTCGATGGACTCGGTCTGGGCGGCGACCCAGGTGAGCACGGTCGGGGCGTCGGAGCCGTACGCCTCGGCCGCCCAGCAGACGTCGTAGCCGAGCCGGTCGGCCTCCTGGGCGACAGCGAGGTTGTCGCCGTCCATTCCCGCGCCCCAGTAACCGAGATTGATGCCGAGCCGCATAGCCGCTCCCCTTACTGATCAGTAACGTCTCTGTGGTCCGGACTCTAGCGCGCACCACCCGGATCCGGCAGGGGCGACTTGACCCCTCGTTGTCCACAGGCTTCCTCCCCGTGGGGCTCTGGCCAGTAATCTCAGCGCCCATGGAGCAGAGGCATCTCGGCCGCACCGGCCTTCGAGTGTCCCGGATCGGGCTCGGCACCCTCACCTGGGGCCGGGACACCGACGAGCACGACGCTGCCGAACAGCTGAAGGCCTTCTGGGAGGCGGGCGGCACGCTGGTCGACACGGCCGATGTATACGGCGGCGGGGAGGCCGAATATCTGCTGGGGCAGCTCGTCGAGGGTCTGGTGCCGCGGCGCGATCTGGTCATCGCGACGAAGGCGGGCAGCGTGGCCGACCCGTACCGCCGCTTCGACGGCTCGCGCGGTCATCTGCTGGCGGCACTGGACGCCTCGCTCGAACGGCTCGGTACGGACTATGTGGATCTGTGGCAGCTCCACGCCTTCGACCCGGTGACTCCGCTGGAGGAGACTCTTCAGGCGCTGGAGCTGGCGGTGTCCACCGGGCGCGCACGGTACGCGGGGGTGTCGAACTTCTGCGGCTGGCAGCTTGCCAAGGCGGCGACCTGGCAGCTTGCCTCGCCCGGGGCGCGCATCCGGCTGGCCAGTACGCAGATGGAGTACTCACTGCTGCAGCGGGGCGTGGAGCGCGAGGTGCTGCCGGCCGCACTCGATCTGGGCGTGGGGCTGCTGCCGTCATCGCCCCTGGGCCGCGGGGTGCTGACCGGCAAGTACCGCACGGGCACCCCGGCCGATTCGCGCGGCGCCTCAGAACTGCTCGCGCCGTTCGTCGAACCGTATCTCGACGACCCGGCGAGCCGCATCGTGGACGCGGTGGCGACGGCGGCCGACGGGCTGGCCACGACGGCGCTGCAGGTGGCCCTCGCCTGGGTGCGGGACCGTCCCGGAGTGGTGGCCCCGATCGTCGGCGCGCGCAACGCGCAGCAGCTCACGGAGGCGTTGTCAGTGGAGGCGCTTAGTCTTCCTGACGAGATCTGCCAGGCGCTCGACGATGTGTCGGCGCCCGTGCACCGCTATCCCGACCAGGACTGGAGCACGCTGTGACTGCGCTTCCCCGGGGGGAATCCCCCGGCCCCTCGGCCGCCGCCGACGACACCGACGTCGTCGGCTCCGCTGCCGCCGTACCCGCCCCGTCCGCCGAGGACGTGGGGGCCGACGAGAGCGAGGCGGAGGAGACGGACGGGACAGCGCAGTCGGCTGCCCCGGAGGGAGCCGACGAGACGGATGCGGCCGCGACGGATGCCGACACGGCGCCCGCTGCCGCAGTGCTCTCGGAGGCCGAGGCCGAGCTGGCCGCCCAGCGGGAGCTGCGGGAGCGGATCGAGAAGCGCAAGGCCGAGAAGGAGGGCCCGATCGCTGCGGGCGCCAAGCTGAGCGGGCAGGCGGCCGATCTGCTGGCGGCGGTGCGTGCCGTGGAGAGCGGTGAGAAGCCCGGCGCCGCGTTCTTCGACTCGCCCGCACCCGCGCCGCGCCGTACCGCGCCCGCGCCCGCGCCGGTACGCCCCCGGGAACCCGAGCCGGTGTTCGCACCGCAGGGTGCCTCTCCGGAGGCCGTCGCCGCGGTGACGGCCGTCCTGGCGGAGGGCGGGGCACCCGAGACCCTCGCGGGACCGGCGGCGGAGACGCTCGGCGCGCAGGCGGCCGACGTGCTGCGCGCGGACCCGTGGCAGCTGCTGGCCGTACCCACCGTCCGGCCCGAGCAGGCGGACGGCTTCGCGAGGGCCCTGCTGGGCGCCGCGTGCGGTCCGGACGACGAGCGGCGGACGGCGGCTCTGGTCGGCTGGCTGCTGGAGCGCGCCGCACTGCAGGGCCACACCGCGCTGGACGCGTCGGCGGTGCGTGCCGCGCTCGCCGAGCGTGCGGTGGCCGACCCGGAGACGGCCGTGCAGCACGCCGTCGCCGAGGGCGTCGTGCTGGTCTTCCAGGACGGTCCGGACGACCAGGAAGCGGACAGGGACGCAGAGCCCGGGGACGAGGCGGCGGACGGGGCCGGACAGGAGCCGGCCCAGGTGCTGCTCGGTCTCGACCGGTACGCGCTGGCCGAGGAGAGCCTCGCCGACGGTCTGGCCCGGCTGGTCAACGCCTGCGAGAAGGACGCCGACTGGTCGGAGGCGGCCGCGGCCGCCGGTTCCCCGTCGGCGGCCGAACTGATCCGTGCGGTCGCGGCCGGTGGCCTGGTCGCGCACACGGGCGGCGACGCGGCGCGGGCGGAACCCGCCGCGCTGATCGTCGCAGCCCGCGCCCTCGGGCTGCGGGCCCTCGGTGCCACCCACAGCGTGGACGGCAGACGACGGCTGGCCGAGGCGCTCGACGACCCGTCGGCGGCCGTCACCCTCGCCGGGCTGCTCTCCGGCGCGGAGGGCCCCGGCCGGGACGCGGACGGGGCGATCGCCGTCGACCTGCTGGTCGTGCAGGACGCCCCGCAACTGGACGTGGAGACCGCCGCGATTCTGGTGGAGTCCCTCCCCGACGGCGCCCGGCTGGTACTCAGCGGCGACCCAGGTGTGCTGGGCTCGGCGGGTGCGGGGCGGGTGTTCGCGGACGTCCTGGCCGCCCGCGCGTGCCCGCAGGTCGTATCCCGTACGCCGGATCCCGGTCCGATCGGCGAGTTGGTCTCCGGGATCGGAATCGGCGAGCTGAACCAGGTGGCGGCCCCCGGCAAGGAGGTGGTGATCGTCCCCGTGCAGGACGCCGGCGAGGCGGTGCACCGCACCGTGCAACTGGTCGCCGACTCGGTGCCGCGTGCGATCGGTGTCCCGTCGGCCGACACCCAGGTGATCACTGTCGGGCACGGCGGCTCGGCGGGCACCCGCGCGCTGAACGCGGCGCTCAAGCAGCGGCTCAACCCCGGTCCCGGTCGGTTCGGCGGCTTCGACCCGGGTGACCGGGTCGTACACATCCCGACCCCCGGCAGGACCGTGCCCGGGACGGTTGTATCGGCCGACGCCGAGGGACTGCATCTGGACTGTGCGGGCACGCCGGTCGTCGTACCGCAGGAGCGAGTGGAGTCGTCCGTGCGCCATGGCTGGGCCCTCAGCGCCCACCAGGCGGCCGGGATGCGCTGGCCCGCGGTCGTCGTCGTGCTGCCCGGTGACGCGGCTCAGGGGCTGAGCCGGGCCTGGGTGTACACCGCGTTCAGCCGTGGCGAGCGGCATCTCTCCGTCGTGCACGGGGTGGATCAGGCGCTTCCGCGCGCGGTGGCCCTGCCCCCGTCCCAGGACCGCACGACCCGGCTGCGCGCCCTGCTGGAGGCACAGCAGACGGTCACGTCCTAGTAGACCGTCGCAGCTAATTTTTGGGATAGAGGTGGCGCAGTTTGATGCGTGCGTCGTGGGTGGTGAACTGCCAGTTCACCTGACGTTGGTCGGTGTTGGTGGCGTTCTGCCAGGCTGAGAGTTCGGTGTTGAGGTTGTCGAGGTTGCTGATCCGGCGGTCGAGGCATTGCCGGGTCAGCGCGGAGAGTTCGATCTCGGCGATGTTGAGCCATGACCCGTGCTTGGGTGTGTGGTGGATCTCGAGGCGTTGGGCCAGGGCGAAGGCCTCTTCTGGTTCGAATGCCTCGTACAGTGAGGCGATGCCGTGGGTGTTGAGGTTGTCCATCACCAGCACCACGGCCTTGGCGTCGGGGTAGTCCACGCTCAGTAACTGTTTGACCTGGCCGGCCCAGTCGATCCGGGTCCGCTGGGACAGTGCCTGGACTCGACGCCATCCGCGCAGGGGTTCGGCCCACACGAAGATTGAGCACGTGCCGCGGCGGATGTACTCGCTGTCCTGGCAGGCGTCGTGACCAGGGCGGGCCGGGAGCGGGTCGCGGGCATGGTCGAGGAGTTGGTAGGGCTTCTCGTCCATGCACACCACGGGACGTGCCGGATCGTAGGGCCGGGCATAGACGGCCAGCACGTCTTCCATCCGGGCCGCGAACTCCGCGTTCGCTCGTGGTGGGATGGTCCAGCACTTTCTCAGGTGAGGACGCAGTTCCGTTTTTAAGACCCGCCCGATGGTGGAGTGGTCCAGGTCGGGGATGTCCTCGACCAGCGCGACGTGCTTCTCCAGCAGCCGCAGGGACCACCGGGTATAGCCCTGGGGTGGTTGTGAGCACGCCATCGCGATCAGCCGGGCTTCGACCTCGCCGGTCACCGGCGAGGGCACCGGTGGGAGGTCGCGCTTCTTCCGCGCGATCGTGGCGTGCACATCGCCACCGGTCTCGGTGAAACGCTTGGCGACCAGCCGCAACGTCTCACCGGAGACGCCGAGCCGGGCCGCGATCACCTCCTTGGTGTCCACCTCGCCCGCCGAGCTGTCCAGCGCAAGCAGCACCCGCGCACGCATGATCATCGAGGCCCCACGAACACCTGTCGTGGTCACCCGGACCAGATCCTCACGATCCTGCGCGGTCAAACTGACCGGCCGCTTCTTCTGCGAACCCATGACGACAGTCCTGTCTGGCAAAAGGGAAGGAACCCACCAGACGACAGCCTCCCAACCAGACATGCCATAACTAAGCAGCGACACGCTACTAGTGCCCCTCCCGGCAAGCTTTGCCCAGTCGCGGCACTGGGTTCGGCCGTCGGACTGCCGTCGTCGCCCGAAGGGCGGCCGCGCGGCGTCCGATGCGTCGCCGGTGCCCCGGGCGGGGCACCGGCGACGACCGTTTGTCACCGACAGCACACGGTCAGGGGCTCTCGGTCGCCAGGTCGTCCAGCTCCTCGTCGAGTTCGTCCTCGTCGAAGACGGAACTGACGTCGAAGCGGCACACCACCAGTTGAGGGTCGGCCTCGTCGAACGGGGCACTGAGCCACTCCCCCGGCTCGGGAAGCTCTTCCGCTGCGGAGACCCACAGCGTGGAGTCGCCTTCCTCCAGGCCGAACTCCTGGTGCCGGGAGGCGATCTCGTCCGGTTCGTACTCACCGAAGAGCACGCCGAGCGCCGCGTGGACACTGGCGCCGACCACGGCGCCGGTCCCGTTGACGCGGCCGTCCGGGTCCGGATTGGCGATCCGCTGCGCCTGGGCGAGCAGCCGGGGCGGCTCCACCACCGCGTAGTCGCGGCGGATCAGCACGCTGAGCGCCTTGGGGTCCTCAGGACCGCCGTACGGCGGCAGGGAGTCGTCGACGCCGGGGATCTCGAAGGGAGTGACCTCGTCGTATCGGTCGTAGAGGAGTTCGTCGTAGACCTCGGCCGCAGCGGCCAGTGCATTGAACGCCTCATAGACGGCGGGGTCGTCGTCCCCGGACCGGTGCTCGACCGCCGCGAGGTGATGGTCGAGCGCGGCTTTGACCGCATCGGCGGCGGCGCGTACCTCGGCAGCGGTGGGCTGCGCAGCATCAGACATAGTGCAGACGCTATCCGTACACAGCCTCTGCCCGCACAATAGATGCGATGCCGGAATACGAATTTGTCGATGTGTACGTGCCGCGCGGGGTCTCCCGGAAGGAAACCGCCCGCCTGCTGACCGACCATGCCGAGTACGGGCACTGGGAGTTGGACCGATTGACGCTGCGCCGTGACGGCAGCCGCAGGGTGCGGCTGCGGCGGCGGATCATTCGCCAGCTACGCGCCACCTGGTGAGACGAGCTGGCCCCGCATCCGCGGGGCCAGCTCGTTTTCGTGCCTTCCGGCCCGGCGCCGCAGCCCGTTGTTATGCGGCCGTGCGCGAGCGGCGGTACAGCACCGTACCCGCGCCCGCCAGCAGCAGACCCGCGCCCGCCGGGACCAGCAGGTCGAGCCCGCCCGCTCCGGTGTGGGCGAGCTGGGGCTCGGGCGCGTTCGGCACGCCTCGAGGTCCGGGCACTTCGGGCTTCTCGGGGGTGAGCGGCGTGAGCGGGGTGACCGGCGTGACCGGGGTGACCGGGGTGACCGGGGTGACCGGGGTGAACGGGGTGAACGGGGTGACCGGGGTGAACGGGGTGACCGGGGTGACCGGGGTGACCGGAACGTCCACCGGGGGCGTGCTCACGTCGGCATCGTTCTCGCACGTGTTGCCGGTTGTGGGGTTGAGCAGTCCGCCGATGGTGGCGCTGTTCCCGCAGGCGTTCACGGGGACGTCGACGGGGACCTGGATGTGGTTGCCCGAAAGGACGCCGGGCGACCCGTTCGCGTACCCCTCGGCCGTGGCGCCGCTGAAGCTTCCGTTGTCTCCGGCCCGGTGCTTGCCCGTTCCGGCGCGGTGCTCGCGGGTCAGGTCGCCCATGCGGCGGCCGGCCGCCGCGTGGCGGCCCGAGGCCTGCGCACCCGACGCCTGGGCGCCCGAGCCGTGCCGCCCCGAGGCACTGTTTCCCGATCCGTTTCCGCAAGCATTTCCGGCCGCCGGATTGAGCAGTCCGACAACACTCACGGAGTTACCGCATACGTTGACCGGGACGTCGACCGGAATCTTCACCGAATTCCCCGACAGCACCCCCGGGGAATTCGACGTGTCGCCGGCCGCTCCCGCGTCGGCGTGTGCGTATCCGCCACTCAGCGCGAGCACTCCGCCCGCCGCCGCCATGGTCATCAGGCCCTTACGCGTGACCTGTCGCATAGGCATTTCCCTGCCTTCTACCTTCCGGAATACCCCCGGACGTGACCGCGCGGGGGTGGAGTGCCCGTCGGCCCCGGAGCGCATGGCGTGCGCTCCGGGGCCGACGGGCTCAAACCCTTACGGGTTGACGCACAACGTCAGGAGTTGGCGCAGTAGTTGCCGAAGGCGGGGTTCAGCAGCCCGATCACGGAGACCGTGTTGCCGCACAGGTTCACCGGCACGTGCACGGGAACCTGGATGGTGTTGCCCGAGATCACACCGGGGCTGCCGACCGCGGCACCCTGGGCGCCCGAGTCGGCGACGGCCATACCCGCACCCGCGAGCACCAGGCCACCGGTGACTGCCGCAGCGGCGACGATCTTCTTGATCATTATTCCTCCTAGTTGGCAATGCGGTCCCAGCCGCGGACCGCATCACCTGTAACGAGGAATAAGTGGTCGGGCTACGAGGCAATGACCCCTTTCACTCGTTCCGGTCACGTACGTACACGCTGACGATTACCCGTGGAACACGGCGCGGTAATTCAGCAGTTGTCGATGAAACGGTCGAGTACCCGCGCACCGAACTGGAGGCCGTCGACCGGCACCCGCTCGTCGACACCGTGGAACATGCCCGCGAAGTCGAGCTCCGGCGGCAGCTTCAGCGGGGCGAACCCGAAGCAGCGGATGCCGAGGTCGGCGAAGGACTTGGCGTCCGTGCCACCGGAGAGCATGTACGGGACGGCGCGGGCGATCGGGTCCTCCGCCTTCAGCGCGACCTGCATCGCGTCGACCAGGGAGCCGTCGAAGCCGGTCTCCAGCGCCTTGTCGCTGTGCACGTCCTCACGCTTGACCCGCGGGCCGAGGATCCGGTCCAGGTCGGCCAGGAACTCGTCCTCGAAGCCGGGCAGGAAACGGCCGTCGACGTGGGCGACGGCCTGGCCGGGGATCACGTTCACCTTGTATCCGGCGCCCAGCATGGTCGGGGCGGCCGAGTTGCGGAGGGTGGCGCCGATCATCTTGGCGATGCCGCCCAGCTTGGCGAGCGTGGCGTCCATGTCCTCCGGGTCGAGCGGGGTGCCGAGAGCGTCGGACAGCTCGTCGAGGAAGGACCGTACGGTCTTGGTGACCCTGACCGGCCACTTGTGCCGGCCGAGCCGCCCGACCGCCTCGCAGAGCTCGGTGATCGCGTTGTCGCCGTTGGTCATCGAGCCGTGCCCGGCGGTGCCGTCCACGGTGAGCCGCATCCAGTGCATGCCCTTCTCGGCCGTCTCCACGAGATAGAGCCGCAGCTTCTCGTTGACGGTGAAGGAGAAGCCGCCGACCTCGCCGATCGCCTCGGTCACGCCGTCGAAGAGATCCGGGTGCTTGTCGACGAGATACCGCGCACCGTACGTGCCACCGGCCTCCTCGTCGGCGAGGAAGGCCAGCACGATGTCGCGCGGGGGCTTGCGGCCACTGCGCATCCGGTCGCGGACGACCGCGAGGGTCATCGCGTCCATGTCCTTCATGTCGACGGCGCCGCGCCCCCACACGCAGCCGTCCGCGACCTCACCCGAGAACGGGTCGTACGTCCAGTCCTGGGCATTGGCCGGCACGACGTCGGTGTGCCCGTGGATGAGGAGCGCGGGCCTGGACGGGTCCTCGCCCTCGATCCGGGCAACGGTCGATGCACGACCCTTGTGGGATTCGAAGATCTTCGGTTCCAGCCCGACCTCGGCGAGCTTCTCCGCGACGTACTCGGCGGCCGCCCGCTCACCCGGGCCCGAGTGGTCTCCGTAGTTGCTGGTGTCGATCCGGATCAGCTCACGGCAGAGGTCCACGACCTCGTCCTCGCCGGACAGGCCGCCGGCCTTGTTCGTCTCGCTCACGCTGCTTCCTTCCACTGTCACCCTGGTGCTCCCCCACATCCTCCCGCGCCCGGCCCGCACACCCAAGGGCGCCCGTCCCCCGTCACGCGCCGTTCACAGGGCCGGTGGCGTGATCGAGCACCCCCGATTGTTTGCTATTGTTTTCCACGTCGGAACGGGCACGGCCCGCGAGACAGACACCTTGTCCGGGTGGCGGAATGGCAGACGCGCTAGCTTGAGGTGCTAGTGCCCTTTATCGGGCGTGGGGGTTCAAGTCCCCCCTCGGACACCAGAAGGTCTCCCTTCGCAGGAGACGAAGCGGATGCGGGTCGAGGATCATCTCGGCCCGCATCCGCTTTTTCGTGCGGGGCCCGGCGGCGTCACACCCCGGCCGGAGCGGAAGGCGCGGCCGGGCGCCCGCCGGAGGCGGGAGCCAGGAGGACGGCGAAGTCGCCCGGCCCGGGCAGCGGGCGGTTCCCCTCGGTGACCGGATCGAGCCGGCCGTCGCCCCGGACGAGGAACAGCGTGTCCCAGTCGGCCGGCGCGGCCTGGTCCGCGGGCCTGGTCACGATGGACGCCCCGTCCTCGTACCTCCGGGTCAGCACCGCCCCGGTCAGTTCCGTGCCGAACAGGACCTCGCCGCCGATGAACGGGGCGACCACGCCGAGGCTCTCGCGCGGAGCACCGACGCGATGGACGGATCCCTCGACGCTGCCGCGCAGGATCGTGGCCGCCAGCGCATTGAAGTCGTCCTCGGCGGTCAGGAGGAACACCGCCGTGATGCCCTCCAGCTCGGCCCCCTCACCGGTGGCGGCGGCCAGCAGTTCCCCCTGGGCGAGGTCGAGTCCGGCCTGTCCGATGCGCTCACGCTGCTGCTCCAGCCCGGCCCACATCAGTACCGGAAGCCCCGCCGATCTCAGTGCCAGCCCGAGATCCACCACCCACTGCTCACCGCCGACCAGGAGCGGGCGTGAGCGGGCCGACCGCACGACGCCCAGCCGCCGGGCGACGGCCGACGCCGTCAGCCCGTACAGCGTCACCGTGGCCACGATGACGACGAACGTGGCCGGGAGAATCTTCGAAGCGCCGCCGATTCCCCTCGCCACCAGGGCGGCGGAGAAGGTCGAGGCGGTCGCCGCCGCGACGATCCCACGGGGAGCCATCCAGCCGATGAAACCCCGCTCGCCCCGTGACAGGTCCGTGCCGAGCGTCGACAGGACCGCCACCAGGGGTCTGACCACGATCACCAGCACAACGGCCAGGCCCAGCGCGGGCAGGACCACATGGCGCAGCGACTGCGGGGTGACGGTGGCCGAGATCGAAATGAAGAGCAGCCCGAGGATCAGGCTGACCAGGGTCTCGAAGAAGGGCCGGCGTGCCGGGACGTCGAAGCGTGGAAGGTTGGCGACTGCCAGTCCCATCACCACGGCAGCGATGAGTCCGGTGTCCTCACGGACCACATCGCAGAAGGCGGCCACCGCGATCACCGCGGCGAGCTGGGCCGTCGTACCGAGGACCTCGCCGAGCCGGAGCACACGGAGCAGCACCCACAGCAGCGCGGCTCCGACGACGCCTCCCGCCAGTCCGACGCCGACGCTGCCGAGGAACTTCACCACGCCGACCCCGGCATGACGGCCTCCGCTCGCTTCGACGAGGTGGAAGACGAGCGCTCCCAGGATGCCGCCGACCGGGTCGATGAGCGAGCCCTCCCAGACCAGGATGTGCTGCAGCCGTTGCTTCGGCCGGACGAAGCCGAGCAGCGGACCGACCACGGTCGGCCCGGAGACCACGAGGATCGCCCCCAGCATGACGGCCGCCCGCCGGTCCATGCCCAGCAGCAAAATGGCGACCAGCGTGCCGAGCACCCAGCTGACCAGGACGCCGATCCAGATCAGCCGGACGACGACGACGCGGGTATGGCCCTTCAGCTTCCCGAGATCGAGCCCGAGGCCCGCGTCGTAGAGGATCACCGCGACGGCGAGCGACACCAGCGACGAGAACGCCGGGCCCAGCAGGCGCTGCGGATCCAGGTCGTCCACCAGCGCCCCGGCGGTGAACCCGACCGGCAGCAGCACGACGAGCGCCGGGATGCGCAGCCGGCCGGCCAGGATCTGCGAACCGACGGCGAGCACCAGGGTGAGTCCCGCACCGATGAAGACCTGATTCGTCGTCATGAAGAACTCCCTCGCGAGCGGACCGGCCGACGACAGGACGGCAGCGGGACGAATACGGCCGGCCGCACCGGTTCGCGCGTGGCCGTCGGACCGACGGTGGTCCGGCCGGGCATCACGGCCCAGCCGTCATTCCTGCCACGGGGTGATCCCCCTCCGGAGTGTGTGCTCCTCACCGGGCCCCAGAGCGACAAGTCCCGTACCGCTACGGAACGCGTCCGGCGGGCACGACATCGGCTCGATGGCGACAGCGCGGCGCCGCTCGCTCTCGGGCAGGGTGTCCCCGGTGTAGAGCTGGACGTGTTCGACGCCCTCGCCGAGCCATACGTCCGTGCCCCATGCGCCGGAGGAATGGGTCAGGCGCACCGCGGCGCGCCCGTGCGCGTCCCGGTCGAGCCCGCCGAACGGTGTGTCCAGCCGCTGGGTGCCGAGGGCTCGTGGTGCGCGGAAGTCGTAGGGCGTGCCCGCAACCGGTTCGGCAGCGACCGGAAGTCCCCGGTCGTCGGTGCGCAGCCGTGTCCGCGCCGGCACGGTCAGCAGCGCATCGTCCACGATTCCGGTGCCGACCACGAAATAGGGGTGCTGGCCGACTCCGTAGGGTGCGGCGCCCGTGCCGGCGTTGCGTGCGGTCACGGCCACGCCGAGGCCGCCGTCGCCGAGGGTGTACTCGGCACGGACCCGGAGGTGGAAGGGATAGCCGGGCTGGGGCCACAGGGGCGTGTCGAGCACCGCGCGGTCGTCCTGCGCCTCGACGACCCGCCACGATGTCCAGCGGAGCAGGCCGTGGATGGCGTTGCCGTTCTCCGGCTCGGTCAACGGCAGTTGGTGGTCCCGGCCGTCCCAGCGGTAGCGCCCGTCCGCGATCCGGTTGGGCCACGGCACGAGGATCTGACCGCGTCCGCCGGTGATCCGGTCGTCCGGCGCGAATCCCTGGAGTACCGGCCGCCCGCCGACGGCGTAGTAGCGGAGGGCCGCACCGAGTTCGACGACGACGACGTCGTGGTCGCGATGGCGGAGAGTCACCTGCCGTCCGGTAAGGCTCTCGTGCACGCGTGGCCTCCTCGGCCTGCCCGTGGGGCGGACGGCCCGCAAGTCCGGGCCGGGGGCGGCCCGGTCCGTCGGCCGCCTGCCGGGAGCGTGCGGACAGCGATCTGCCGAGTCAAGCAGGACACGTGTGTCCCGCTTGACTGCGGCGGCAGGTTCGCCCGGCAGGGGCATGCCTGCGGGCAGAAAGGCTCGTCCGGCCCCGCCTGCGCAGGGGCCGGAGTGCGGGCGAGCGATTATGCCGTGACACCGGCAGGCGGAGGGGCCGTCCGCCTCCCTCCTTCAGCCCAGGCGCGGAGATCCGTTCTGCCGGATAGTGGGGTGGGGGGCTTTCCACACCCCCGGAGCCACCATGGACGACCGCTATCCGCCGATCGCAGACCACGGGCTCGTCGGTGATCTGCAGACCGCCGCGCTCGTTTCGTCGCGCGGCGTGATCGACTGGTTCGCCGCCCCCCGCTTCGACTCGCCCAGCATCTTCGGTGCCCTGCTCGACAGCGAGCACGGCGGACACTTCGAGCTGGCGCCGGACCAACCCGACGGAAGCAGCAAGCAGCTGTACTACCCGGACACAGCTGTTCTGGTGACCCGGTTCATGTCGCCGGACGGGGTGGGCGAGGTGATCGACTACATGCCTCCCGACCTGGCGGGTGTCGCCACCGACCGGCACACCCTGGTCCGAGTGGTGCGGGTCGTGCGGGGAACCGTCAGTTTCGAACTCGCGTGCCGGCCGCGATTCCACTACGGCCGTGCCGAGCACGAGCTCGACCTCGGCCCCGAAGGTGCCCTGTTCCGGGCCCCCGGCATCAGCGCCCACCTGCAGAGCACTTTCCCGTTGGAGCGCGACGGCCGGGATGTGCGGGGTACGGTGACGCTGAACGCCGGCGAGGCCGGCAGCGCCGTGTTCACCGTCTGCGCCCCTGGCGGGGAGGCTCCTCCGCCCCCGACGGTCGACGGCATCACCGCACAGAGCTGGGACGTCATCCACTTCTGGAAGACGTGGCTGCGCGGCTCGCGATACCGCGGCCGGTGGCCCGAACTCGTCCACCGTTCGGCCATCACTCTGAAGCTGCTCATCTACGCCCCCACCGGGGCGATGATCGCGGCAGCGACGATGGGGCTGCCGGAACAGGTCGGCGGGGAACGCAACTGGGACTACCGGTACGCCTGGGTGCGTGACGGTTCCCTGTCCGTCCGTGCCCTGCTGGATCTCGGCTTCGTCGAGGAAGCCACCGCGTTCGTCCACTGGCTCGTCGCACGCCTGCATGACCGCGAGGGCACCGCCGGAGAGCCACTGCAGACCATGTACCGGGTGGACGGCGACCCGAATCTGCCCGAGGAGATCCTGGCACATCTCGAGGGATACCAGGGCTCGTACCCCGTCCGTGTGGGCAACGCCGCCGCCGACCAGTTGCAGTTGGACATCTACGGCGAAGCCCTCTACGCGCTGTCCCAGGGGCGTGGGATCGGCCGACAGGCCACGTACGCGGGGTGGAAGGCCCTCACCAGGACGCTCGACTGGCTCGCCGACACCTGGGACCGACCGGACGAGGGCATCTGGGAGACCCGTGGCGGACGCAAGGACTTCACGTACAGCCGGATGATGTCCTGGGTCGCCTTCGACCACGGCCTCCGCCTGGCGGACTTCTTCCGCAAGCCCGCCGACACGGCCAGGTGGACGAGAGCGAGGGACGCCATCTTCGAACAGATCATGGAACGCGGCTGGAGCAATTCGGAGAAGGCCTTCGTCCAGCAGTACGGCGGCGATGTGCTGGACGCCTCGCTGCTGCTGATGCCAAGGGTCGAGTTCGTGTCCCCCAGGGACCCGTCCTGGCTGTCCACGCTCGACGCCATGGACCGCGTACTCGTCTCCGACAGCCTCGTCTACCGCTACGACCCGGCGGCCTCGCCCGACGGGCTGCGCGGCTGCGAAGGCACCTTCAGTCTCTGCACGTTCCTGTACGTCGACGCACTGGCCCGCGCGGGCCGGCTCGCCCAGGCCCGGTACGCCTTCGAGAAGATGCAGACCTACGCCAACCACGTCGGGCTCTTCGCCGAGGAGATCGGCCCGAGCGGGGAGCAACTGGGCAACTTCCCGCAGGCGTTCACCCACCTGTCCCTGATCATGGCCGCCATCACGCTCGATGAGGCGCTCGACGAGGAGGAAGGTCGCTGACCCTGCCGACGCTTCCCCGACAGCAGCCGGGACACCGCACCCGCCCGGGCAGCCGCCGGGGTGGCTCACCGGGAGGATCACGGCCCATGGCGGCACAGCCGCGCCCCACAGCACCGTCCCCGGTGAGCGCCGCCGAGTTCGCCGGTCTCTATGCGCGCGTGCGAAGACCGGACGGCCGGGGTGCCGACCGCGGCGCCCTGGACGACATCACGCCCCAGCCGAAGATGTACTCCGGTACGTGGGTGTCGGTCTTCCAGACGATCTCGGTCGCGGCGAATTTGATCGGCTGCTTGTGGAAGACGGAGCGGGCGATGGAGTCACCCAGCACGAACTGGATCGGGGTGAGGATCGCGGCGACCGTGAACGGCACTGTGAAGCCGAGCCGGTGGTAGCGGTCCCGGCGCCCTCGCAGCCGGCCGACCGCGTAGACGCCCGCGACCACGTAACCGGCGGTCAGGAACATGGCCACCGCGAAGTGCCAGTACTCGGGGCCGAACACCGGCGTGAAGACGGCCTGCCGCACATTGACATCGACCGGTCTTCCCGCGGCGTCGAGGGTAAATCCCTGCGGGGTGTTCATGGCATGGGCGCAGCCAGGGCCGGGGCGTGGTGTGATGGTCGCGATCCGCCCGGGTTCCGGCGATGGCGGCCCGTGGCTGCGGCAGGAGGCGGCATGGGGACCGGCCGGGGTCGGCACTCCGCGGACGTACGCACGGCAACGCCGGCTGTCGCTTCTGCCATGCGGTCGCCGAGGGCCGGGCCGAGCACGGATATACGGCGCCCCGCGCCCTCCGCATCCCCCGGGCAGCAGCACGGAGCGGCGAAGCCCCGCCAGGGCGCTGCCCGGCGTGCCACCGCGGGATCAGCCCCCGGTGGCGAAGCCGGGGAAGAGCGTCATCCCCCCGTCGACGTAGAGCGTGGCGCCCACGACGTAGTCGAGGAGGTCGGACGCCACCGCGACGACGGCGTTGGCGATGTCGTCCGGATCTCCGACCCGCCGGTACGGGATCAGCCGCAGGAGGTCGGCCTCCGCCTCCGGGGTGTTCCAGGCGTCCTTGTTGATGGGGGTGCGGATGGCGCCGGGTGCGATGGCGTTCACCCGGATCCGCTGCGGTGCCAGCTCCTGGGCAAGGGTCTGCATCAGCATGCCCACGCCGCCCTTGGAGGAGGCGTAGTTGACATGGCCCGCCCAGGGGACGATCTGGTGGACCGAGCTCATACAAATGATCTTCCCGGCCGCCCGGGAGACCTCCGGGACGACACCGCGCCGCACGAACTCCTTGGTGGCCTCACGCGCGCAGAGGAACTGGCCGGTGAGATTGACGTCGATGACCTTCTGCCACTGGGCGAGGGTCATGTCCACCGTCGGCGCATCCCGTTGGAGGCCTGCGTTGGCCACCATGATGTCGATGGTGCCGAGCTCCTGGACCATGCGGGCGACCATGTCGACGACCTGGTCCTCCTGCGACACGTCGGCCTGGTGGGCGTAGGCGCGGACCCCGAAGCCCTTGATCTCGTCCACGACCTTCTCGGCCTCGTCCGCGCCGACCACGTAGTTGACCACGACATCCGCGCCGGCCCGTCCGAGCGCGATCGCGGTCGCCTTTCCGATGCCCGAATTCGCCCCGGTCACCAGCGCTTTCTGCCCCGCCACGAGTCGTGCGGACATGGCGCCCCGCGCCTCACCGGTACTTCCTGCCACCACGGCTTCTCCTTCGGCACTCCGTGCGGCCCGTCGGTCGGCAGACAACGCCGCCGGGCGGGCCGTCGGGGGCCCGGCAGTCGCTTGGAGGAAGGGCGACCCGGTGCCGCCGCGCCGGTCTCTCGGGAGCAGAGGGGGGTCGGAAAGTGAGCCGCTTCGCGCCACACCTCCAAAGGAGGGGATCACCGAACGCGGCGGGCGGGCCGGACCGGCGCGCGGAACGCTCGCGGTGGGAAGGGAATCTCACGCGACCGGGCCAGTGACGCCGCGACCGGTCCCGGCGCTCCGGCCCGCACGGTGGCGGCGGCGGTCGGCCCGGGCCCGCCGCCCTCACGTGACGAGCTGGTAGATGCTGTTGGTGACCAGCCACAGCCCCAGCAGAAGTGACAGCGACACGATCGCCTGGTCCTGATGGCTGTCGAGCCAGCTGAGCAACCCTCGTAGCTTTGCCCCTGCCGAAACGGGCGAAAAGGTGGCGTACAGCTCCATCACCAGCAGGCTGGACGTGGCCAGCACACAGAACCCCGTGAGGGCCAGCGTGGACGCCACCGAGGAGAGATCCGCCCTCACTGCCGTGGCGGCTCCGGCACCGACCATGGCCCAGGGCTGCAGCAGGACAGCCAGTCCGGCCGCCGCCCATCCGGACGCGCGGTCCAGTCCCACCATCCACTTGGGTGAGCGACGGGGGCGAGGCGGACTGCGCCGCTTGTGTTCGCCGTACGCGACGAGCCCCATGCCCAGGGCCAGCTTGGCCGCGAGCGCCGCCGTCGACGGAACACTCTGGCGCGCCGGGGGCGTGCCGCCGGTCAGAAGGATCACGGCAGCGATCACCAGCACGAGGCTGCCGAGCCACGACAGGATGAACGCCAGCCCCTTTCGTACACCTCTGTCGGCGGAGAGCAGCAGGATGAAGGCGCTGTTGTGAATGGGCCCGAGCGTGATGGCCGTGCCGATGAGGACGAGGTCAACGACCATCGCTGCCGGCCGCGTAGCCGGTCCCGTCCCAGGGCCCGTGTCCGTACGGCTTTCCGAGGCCAGGGGTCTCGGGCCCGCCGGACGGCAGAGACCGCGTCTCGCTCCGGTTCTCGGCCATCGCTGCCCCTTCCCGTAGTGTCTGCCGACGGCCGACGGCCGGGGGTCGGACCGCGCGGACGCGGGTCGTGGTGGGGACGTCGATCGCACCTCATCTCGACTGTGTTGGCCGGGCATCACCGCGTCAAGCCGGCCACGGCGCCGATGGGCCGAATGTGTTTCGGCGGGTTCCGCACGACTGCCGGCGCAGCCGAGGGCCGGCGCCGGTACGCCGCACAGGAGCCCGTGCGCCCTCGCAGGGACTCGGTCGCCGAAGTCATCCGGCGCCGGCCCCTCCGCACCCTTGTTGAAACGGTTCATTCATGGTTAACGTCCTGCAGCGAACCCGGCGTTGCCGAGCAGGGAGAATCATGAGCCGTACGCATACGCACCCCCTTCCCTGGTACATGGACGTGTCCCCCGGATCGGGCGGGCTGCCGCCCCGGTCCTGGTACGCGGCGTCGGACGCCGGGCGGATGTCGTTGAACGGGGATTGGCGGTTCCGGCTCTCGCCGACCGCTTCCGCCGAGGACGCCTCGTTCGCGCAGTCCGGGTTCGACGCGTCCGGCTGGGGAACGGTCGCGGTGCCCGGACACTGGGTGCTGCAGGGAGCCGGCGGAGCTCCCGCGTACACGAATGTCGTCTACCCCTTCCCGGTCGATCCGCCGCTGGCGCCGACCGAGAATCCGACCGGGGACCATCTGCTGACCTTCGATCTGCCGGCCGGGTGGCCGGAGGGCGGCGAGTGTGTGCTGCGGTTCGACGGGGTGGAGTCCGCCGCCCGGGTCTGGCTCAACGGCGAGGAGCTGGGGGATTTCAAGGGGTCCCGACTGCCGCACGAGTTCGCGGTCGGCGGGGTCGTGCGGGCCGAGGGCAACGTACTGGCCGTACGGGTGCACCAGTGGTCGTCCGGAAGCTATCTGGAGGACCAGGACCAGTGGTGGCTGCCGGGGATCTTCCGGGACGTCACGCTGCTGCACCGGCCGGACGGCGCGCCCCGGGACTTCTTCGTGCATGCCGGCTACGACCACCGCGCCGGGACCGGGACGCTGCGGGTGGAGTGCGCCGGCGCCGAGGGGCGGGTCCTGGTGCCCGGGCTGGGGGTCGATGTCGCAATGGATGAGGCGGTGACCGTGCCGGTCGAACCGTGGACCGCCGAGACGCCCCGGCTCTACGACGGTGAGCTGGTGACGGCCGGTGAGCGGATACCGCTGCGGATCGGATTCCGTACCGTCGCCGTCGAGGACGGGGTCGTCAAGGTCAACGGCCGGCGGGTGCTCTTCCGCGGGGTGAACCGGCACGAGTTCCACCCGGAGACCGGGCGGACCGTGGACGCACACACGATGCGGCGCGATCTGGTTCTGATGAAGCGGCACAACATCAATGCCGTACGGACGAGCCACTACCCGCCGCACCCGGCGTTCCTGGATCTCTGCGACGAGCTCGGGCTCTGGGTGATCGACGAGTGCGATCTGGAGACACATGGCTTTGTCGACCTGGAGTGGCGCAACAACCCGGTCGACGACGAACGGTGGACCCCGGCACTGCTCGACCGGGCCGCGCGCATGGTGGAGCGCGACAAGAACCACGCCTCGGTGATCATCTGGTCGCTCGGCAACGAGTGCGGGGCGGGGCGCGGGCTCACGGCGATGGCCGAGTGGGTCAAGGACCGGGATCCGGACCGGCTGGTGCACTACGAGGGCGATCTCTCCTGCAAGGACGTCGACCTGTACTCGCGGATGTATCCGACCCACGCCGAGGTCGAGCTGATCGGGAAGCGGGCCGAGGACCCGTGGGGCGACCCGGCGCTGGACGCCCGGCGGCGCGCGATGCCGTTCATCATGTGCGAGTACGGACACGCGATGGGCAACGGTCCCGGCGGACTGAGCGAGTACCAGCGGCTCTTCGAGCAGTACGAGCGCTGCCAGGGCGGGTTCGTCTGGGAGTGGATCGACCACGGAATCGCCCACTCCGAGCACGGCTTCGCCTACGGCGGGGACTTCGGCGAGGAGCTGCACGACGGCAACTTCGTCTGCGACGGACTGCTCTTCCCCGACCGCACGCCCTCCCCCGGGCTGATCGAGTACAAGAAGGTCATCGAGCCGGTACGGATCGAGGCCGGGACATCGGCGGGAACCGTCCGGATCGTCAATGGGTACGACTTCGCGAACCTCGGCCACCTGGAGTTCGTCTGGTCGCACGAGGTGGACGGGCAGCTCCGCGCATCGGGCCCGCTCATCGTGCCCGGCCTGGCGCCCGGAGCACACACGGAGGTGGCACTCCCCGAGGGCGGCGAGGGCGTGTGGACCGTGCGGGCGGTGCTCGCCGAGGACGCCACGTGGGCCGGGCGCGGGCATGTGGTGGCTTGGGGGCAGCCGGCCGTCGGGGCGGTGGTTCCGGCTGCGGCCGCGGTGGGCTCGCGACCGGAGGCGGCTGACGGCGTGATCGTCCTCGGGGGCGGCGTCTTCGATGCGGCGACCGGGGCGTTGGTCCGACTCGGGGACGTACCGGTTCAGGCGCTGCGGCTCGATGTGTGGCGGGCGCCCACCGACAACGACAACGGTGCGGCCTGGCAGCCGGACGAGCGGTACGGGCTGCGATGGCGGGAGTTGGGGCTGCGCCGGATGCGCCACCGGATCGACGCCGTGGAGGTGGGCGAGGACTCGCTGACCGTACGGACATGGGTGGCGCCCGCCGGGGTGGATACGGGGCTGCGTACGGAGTACCGGTGGACCGCCGACGGGGAACGGCTCGGGCTCACCGTGTCCGTGGCGCCCGAGGGCGAGTGGCGGGTGCCGCTGCCCCGGCTGGGGATCCGGTTCGGGCTCCCTGCCGCGTACGGCGGGGCGCGATGGTTCGGCGGCGGGCCCGGTGAGGCGTACCCGGACACCCGGGCCGCCTCGATGGTCGGGCGGTGGGAGATGTCCGTCGACGCGATGCAGACCCCGTACGTCCGGCCGCAGGAGAACGGCGCCCGGGCCGATGTCCGCTGGGCGGAGCTGACGGACGGCGACGGTGCCGGGGTACGGGCCGAGGGCGGCGCGCCGTTCTGGTTCTCCGCACGGCGGTGGACGAGCGAGCAGCTGGACACTGCGGGGCACGGGCCGGATCTGGTGGCCGGGGAGACCGTCTGGGTCCACCTGGATCACGCACTGCAGGGCATCGGGTCGCAGTCGTGCGGGCCGGGCGTGCTGCCGGAGTACCGCCTCGACGCGGCCGAGACGGAGTTCTCGTTCGTGTTCTCGCCCGTGGGGTGAGGTACGGCTGGTTCCCGGTCCGGTGGCCGCCGGACCGGGAACCGGCTCCGGTCTCGAAGGCCACCTCCGCCATGGCCTTCTGCGGCGTCGAGGGGCTCAGCCTGCCCGCGCGGTACCGCGAGGACCTGAGAGCCTGCCGGCGGCGCAGGGGCCGCCCGGGTCCGCGATGCGGGTCCGGGGCTCGACGACGCCGCGGTACGGATGACGACCGTGGTGGATCCCGCGCTCTCCGAGATCTTCTCGCGGGACGCACTCCGGTCCGGTCTCCCCGTCAGGGGCTCCAAGGGGTACGGATCGCTCGACGGCGCCCGGGCCGTCCACCGGACGATGTGCCGGACCGGTCAGGTGGTCTTCGTCGTCGGGCTCACGCTGCGTACCCGATCCGAAGGGCCCGGATCTCACCCGTGCGCTGCTGCCCGGCTGTGTCGCCGCGGAGGCCGAACGCGTCGGGTGCGGCCCCGAGAAGGTGACGCTGCCGCCGGTCTGACACCGCCGGTGAGCTGCGCCGACGCTGTGACAGGATGACCGGCACCATGACCACCAGCACCATCAGCAGCTGCCGCGCGCCGGGCACCGACGCACCGGCCGGGACCTCGCGATGAGGGGCCGGGCGAAGCCTCCGTCGGCGCCCCTGCCGCAGCGGGACGGGATCGATCCGGTGCGGGTGCGGCTCCCCGAGGATCCGGGCGGAAAGTGGGCGACGGTCCGTGACCATCTGCTGGCGCGGTTCGGCGGTGCGATCGGAGCGGACCGGGTGGACGCCATGCTCGCCGAGGGCAGGTTCGTCTCGGTGCAGGGGCCCGTGGCGCCCGCCGAGCCGTACACGGCGGGCCGGTATCTCTGGTTCCACCGGGACTTCGCGCCGGAGGAGCCGGTGCCGTTCCCCGTCGGTGTCGTGTATCGCGACGCGCATCTCGTCGTCGCCGACAAGCCGCACTTCCTCGCCACGACACCGCGCGGCCGGCACATCACCGAAACAGCGGTGGCCCGGCTCCGCCGCGAGCTGGCTCTGCCGACGTTGCAGCCAGCGCACCGGCTGGACCGGCTGACGGCGGGCCTGGTGCTCTTCGTCGTACGGCCCGAGGAGCGGGGCGCGTACCAGACGCTGTTCCGCGACAAGCGGGTGCGCAAGGAGTACGAGGCGGTGGCACCGTACGACCCGGGACTGGCCTTCCCGCGCACCGTACGCAGCCGGATCGTCAAGGAGCGCGGGGTGATCGCGGCCCGGGAGGAGCCGGGCGAGGCGAACAGCGAGAGCCGGATCGAACTGCTGGAGCACCGGGCGGGGCTGGGCCGCTACCGGTTGCTGCCGGCCACCGGGCGCACCCACCAGCTCCGGGTTCATATGAACAGTCTGGGTCTGCCGCTCGTCCATGATCCGGTCTATCCGGTGGTCGAACCGGAGGGGGCGGCGGACGACTGGACGCGTCCGCTGCAACTCCTTGCCCGGGTGCTGGAGTTCACCGATCCGGTCACGGGCGGGACGCGCCGCTTCGAGAGCGGGCTGCGGCTCTCCGCGTGGCCGGACCGGTGATCCCCCGACGTCAGTGACCGCGGGCGATCCACTCGTCGAGATGCGGCGCCTCGGCACCGATCGTGGTGGAGTCGCCGTGTCCGGTACGGACGGTGGTGTCCGCCGGCAGTGCGAGCAGCCGGTCCCTGATCGACGCGACGATCGTCGGGAAGTGCGAGAACGACCGCCCGGTGGCGCCGGGCCCACCCTGGAAGAGCGTGTCCCCGGTGAAGACGGTGGACAGCTCGGGGGCGTAGAGGCAGACCGCTCCCGGGGCATGACCGGGTGTGTGCAGGACCTGGAGCGTGGTCCCTGCGATCTGCAGCTCCTGGCCCTCCGCCAGTTCGGCGTCGGGCGTGCGGTCCGGGTGGGTCTGCTTCCACAGCGGCAGGTCGTCGGGGTGCAGCAGGATCGGCGCACCCGTGGCGTCGGCGAGGGCCGGGGCCGCGTCGATGTGGTCGTTGTGGGCGTGCGTGCAGACGATGGCGCGCAGCGTGCGGCCGCCGAGCGCGTCCTCGATGGCGACCGGATCATGGGCGGCGTCGATGACGATCGCCTCTGTGTCGTCGCCGATGATCCAGACGTTGTTGTCGACGTCCCACTCGCCGCCGTCGAGGGCGAAGGTGCCGGAGGTGACGAGGTGGTCGATGCGGGCCGTCATCAGAACACCACCACCGAGCGCAGCACGTCGCCTTCGTGCATCCGGGTGAATGCCTGCTCGACGTCGCCGAGCCCGATGGTCTCCGTGACGAACGCACCGAGGTCGATCCGGCCCTGCTGGTGAAGGTCGATGAGCATCGGGAAGTCGCGCGAGGGCAGGCAGTCGCCGTACCATGACGACTTGAGCGAGCCGCCGCGGCCGAACACGTCGATCAGCGGCAGTTCGAGCTGCATCTCCGGGGTGGGGACGCCGACCAGGACGACCGTGCCGGCCAGGTCGCGGGCGTAGAACGCCTGCTTGTACGTCTCCGGGCGGCCGACCGCCTCGATGACGACATCGGCGCCGTTGCCACCGGTCAGGGCGCGGATCGCCTCGACCGGGTCGGTGGTGCGGGAGTTGACGGTGTGCGTGGCACCCATCTTCTTCGCCGTCTCCAGCTTGCGGTCGTCGATGTCCACCGCGATGATCCTCGCGGCGCCGGCCAGCCGGGCGCCCATGACGGCCGCGTCGCCGACACCGCCGCAGCCGATGACGGCGACCGAGTCGCCACGGCCGACCTCGCCGGTGTTGATCGCGGCCCCGATGCCCGCCATGACGCCGCAGCCGAGCAGCCCGGCGGCGGCCGGGGAGACCTCGGGGTCGACCTTGGTGCACTGGCCCGCGGCGACCAGGGTCTTCTCCGCGAACGCTCCGATACCGAGCGCGGGCGACAGCTCGGTGCCGTCCAGCAGCGTCATCTTCTGCTTGGCGTTGTGCGTGTTGAAGCAGTACCAGGGGCGGCCGCGCCGACACGCCCGGCACTGCCCGCAGACCGCACGCCAGTTGAGGACGACGAAGTCGCCGGGCTCGACGTCCGTGACCCCCTCGCCGACGGACTCCACGATTCCCGCGGCCTCGTGGCCGAGCAGGAACGGGAAGTCGTCGTTGATGCCGCCCTGCTTGTAGTGCAGGTCGGTGTGGCAGACACCGCACGTCTGGATCTTCACCACGGCCTCACCGGGACCGGGGTCCGGGATCACGATCGTCTCGACCCGTACCAGCTCGTTCTTTCCCGGTGCGATGACCCCTTGCACCTGCTGCGCCATACCGTGGTCTCCCTATTTCGTGACGGTCCCGGCTTCTCTGACGTTCGACCGACATCCGAAGATCGAACACGAACAACCGTACGCGGTGCGTGGGTGTCCCGGCAGCGGCGGCACGGTGGCGCGCAGGAGGGTGGCCGCCACCAAAGGTTCCGCGGGGGCCGCCTGCTGGCGGGTCAGGCCTCCATGTCGTGGCGCCGAGCTCCCGGAACCGGGCGATGCCGTCGGGGTGGACGATCCGGAGGCGGGCGAGGTGGGGGCGGGTGTCGGTACGGCCGTTGGCGGTACGGGCGGCCTCGACGGCGTCGAGTGCCTCGCGCACGGCGCGGTCGCCGAGAGCGTGGACGTGCGTCTGGAAGCCGAGAGCGTGACGTACCGGCGCAGTTCGGCGGGTCGACGAAGCTGGTGCCGATGCCGGCGGTGGCGCAGCCGAAGGCGTCGAGGTACGGGATGAGCAGAACGGCGGTGCCGGTTTCGGCGACCCGTCCTGCGTGATCTTCACCGAGCCGGCCCGGAACCGCCGGAAGGTCAACTCCTTCCACCTGGCGACAAGTTCGGGGACCTGCTCGCGCCGCGAGCGCGGTCCCACCGGAGGGCGCCGACGACTCGGGCGGTGAGCAAGCCGTCGCGCACGGGCCCTGCCCTCCGGATCCGGGCCCCGGCCCGCGGGTCCCGGGGTGGGTCCCCGTGCGGCGCGTGCCCCGCGGTCTCAGGGGGCGAGCACGTCCAGTTCGTGCAGGGCGCCCACCGCGATCTCCTTCGTCAGCCGCTCCGCATCCGCCACGTCGCCCTCCCGCACCGCCTCCGCGAGACGTACGTGGAGCGTGACCGCCGCCGGATCCGGGTCCTCGAACATCACCTGGTGGTGGGTGCGTCCCGCCAGTACCTCGGCGACGACGTCCCCGAGCCGCGCGAACATCTCGTTGCCGGAGGCGTTGAGCACGATCCGGTGGAACGCGATGTCGTGCTCCAGGTATCCCTCCAGCTGCTGGCCGCGTGAGGTCGCGACCATGCCGAGGGCGCATTCGGTGAGGGCGGCGCACTGTTCCGGCGTGGCGTGCCGGGCGGCGAGTCCGGCCGCGACCGGTTCGATCGCCGAGCGCAGGACGGTCAGGGAGCGCAGCTGGCGCGGCCGGTCGGTGCCGGCCAGTCGCCACCGGATGACCTGCGGATCGTAGACGTTCCATGCCTCGGTCGGCTGTACGGTCACGCCGACCCGGCGCCGGGACTCGACCAGGTGCATGGATTCGAGGACGCGGACCACTTCGCGGACGACCGTGCGCGAGACGTCGAAGCGCTGGGCGAGCTCGTCCGTGCGCAGCACCCGGCCCGGCGGGCAGTCCCCCGCGGCGATCTCCAGACCCAGGGTGTCCAGCACGTGTGTATGCAGCCCAGGGCCCTGTGTGGTCATGGGCAAAGCCTACGGGGCGCGCACCGCGAACAAAAAGTATGACTTTTAGATCACAACATCTTGAATAAGTCCTACGTATGGGTTTCAGTAGCGCGACGGACCGGTGTCGAGGACGACATCGACGGAGACAGCGAGGCACCACCAATGAGCACCCCCCACGTAGTCGTGGTGATGGGCGTAGCAGGGACCGGCAAGACCACGATCGGTCCCCTGCTCGCCGCCGAACTCGGCGTTCCGTACGCCGAGGGCGACGACTTCCATCCCGCGGCGAACATCGCCAAGATGTCGGCCGGCACCCCGCTGGACGACTCCGACCGGTGGCCCTGGCTCGATGCGATCGGGCAGTGGGCGCACAGCCGGGACGGACTCGGCGGAGTCGTCAGCAGCTCGGCGCTCAAGCGGGTCTACCGCGACCGGCTGCGCGCCGAGGCCCCGGGTGCCGTCTTCCTCCACCTGACCGGCGACCGGGCCCTCATCGAGGAGCGCATGGCGGACCGCAAGGGCCACTTCATGCCGACCGCGCTGCTCGACTCGCAGTTCGCCACCCTGCAGCCGCTGCAGGAGGACGAGGCCGGCGTCTCCGTCGATGTGTCCGGCACCCCCGAAGAAATCACCCAGCGAGCCGTCGCCGCGCTGCGCCGGCTCGAAGACTAAGGATCCCCACCGTGACCAGTCTCAACGTCGAGATGTTGGCAGCGGACGCCGTCGAACCGATCACTTCGGCAGGCAACGCGCAGTTGGGCATTGCCGTCCTGGCCGGCATCGCCGTCATCGTTCTGCTGATCACCAAGTTCAAGTTGCACGCGTTCCTCGCGCTGACCATCGGCTCGCTGGCCCTCGGCTCCTTCGCCGGTGCCGCGCCCGCCAAGACGATCGCCAGCTTCACCGCCGGTCTCGGCTCGACCGTCGCGGGCGTCGGTGTCCTGATCGCGCTCGGCGCCATCCTGGGCAAGCTGCTCGCCGACTCCGGCGGCGCGGACCAGATCGTCGACACGATTCTCGCGAAGGCGAGCGGGCGCGCCATGCCGTGGGCGATGGTCCTCATCGCCTCGATCATCGGTCTGCCGCTGTTCTTCGAAGTCGGCATCGTGCTGCTGATCCCGGTCGTGCTGCTCGTCGCCAAGCGCGGCAACTACTCCCTGATGCGGATCGGTATCCCGGCGCTGGCCGGTCTCTCCGTGATGCACGGGCTGATCCCGCCGCACCCCGGCCCGCTGGTGGCGATCGACGCCCTCGGCGCCAACCTCGGTGTCACGCTGGCGCTCGGTGTCCTGGTCGCCATACCGACCGTGATCATCGCCGGCCCCGTCTTCTCCCGTTACGCCGCCCGCTGGGTGGACATCAAGGCGCCCGAGAAGATGATCCCGCAGCGTCCGTCGGAGGACCTGGAGCGTCGCCCCAGCTTCGGCGCCACGCTGGCGACCATCCTGCTGCCCGTCGTGCTGATGCTGGCCAAGGCCCTCGTCGACATCGTCGTGGACAACCCGGAGAACCACGTCCAGCGGGTCACCGATGTGATCGGCTCGCCGCTGATCGCGCTCCTCGCGGCCGTCATAGTCGGGATGTTCACGCTGGGCCGGGCAGCCGGTTTCAGCAAGGGCCGGCTCTCCACCACCGTCGAGAAGTCCCTCGCCCCGATCGCGGGCGTGCTGCTGATCGTCGGTGCGGGCGGTGGCTTCAAGCAGACCCTCATCGATGCCGGTGTGGGCCAGATGATCCTGGACTTCTCCAAGGACTGGTCGATCCCGGCGCTGCTGCTGGGCTGGCTGATCGCCGTCGCGATCCGGCTCGCGACCGGCTCGGCGACCGTGGCCACGATCTCGGCGGCCGGTCTGGTCGCCCCGCTCGCCGCCGACATGTCGACGTCGCACGCGGCACTGCTGGTCCTCGCCGTCGGTGCGGGCTCGCTCTTCTTCAGCCACGTCAACGACGCCGGTTTCTGGCTGGTGAAGGAGTACTTCGGGATGAGCGTCGGCCAGACGGTGAAGACCTGGTCGGTGATGGAGACCATCATCTCCGTGGTCTCGCTCGCCTTCATCCTGCTGCTCTCGCTGGTCCTCTAACGCAGGTCCGGCGAGTCGTCCCGCGACTCGCCGGACCGTCCGTCCGGGCTCTCGGCGAATTCCCCCCACAGCGGGTGTTCGGCCCGCGCCCAATGGCGCTCGACCGACCCGGTGCGCATGCCTCGGCGTGCCTCCGGGTCGGCGAGCGCCATTGCCATGTGCCCGGCCAGCACGATCCCGATGGCCAGCGCGAGCCAGTCGTGGACGAACGTGGCGCCGGTCCGCCACACCAGCGGGGCCAGGCCGGTGAACCACATCAGCAGTCCGGTGCCGGTCATGACGAGGACGGCGCCCGCGATCCAGGCGGCGTACAGCTTCTGCCCCGCGTTGAACTTACCGGCGGGCCGGGACCCGGGCCTCCGGTCACGGCGGCGCACCGCCCGCAGCCACTGGCGGTCGTACGGCCCGAACCGGTTGAGCCGGGACAGGTCGGCGCGCAGCGCCCGGGAGACGAGACCGGCCAGCAGCGGTACGGGGATCAGCAGCCCGGACCACTGGTGCACGGTGACCACGAGATGGCGGCGGCCGACGAGCTCGGCGAGCTGGGGCAGGTACAGGCAGGCGGCGGTAGCCACGCACAACAGCATCAGCCAGGCCGTGGTGCGGTGCACCCAGCGCTCCGCCCTACTGAAGCGGTGCACCCGTCCGGTGGGGTCAGCCGGTGGGGGCATCGTCGCGGCCGTTGGACCGCCCGACCCAGGCGTCGACGTCATAGCCGAGCTCCTCCCAGTAACCGGGTTTCACGGAGTCGGTGACGGTGATCCCGGAGAGCCATTTCGCCGACTTGTAGAAGTACATCGGGGCCACGTAGAGGCGGACCGGGCCGCCGTGGGAGTGGGCCACCGGCTTGTCCTGCATGCGCAGGGCGACCAGCACGTCGGGGCGCCGGGCCTGGTCGAGGGTGAGGCTCTCGCTGTACGTGCCGTCGAAGCAGGTGAAGCGGACCGCCTTCGCCCCGGGCCGGACCCCGGCCGCGTCCAGCAGCGTGGAGAGCCGTACGCCCTCGAACGGGGTCTCGGGGACGCGCCAGCCGGTGACGCACTGGACGTCGCGGACCAGCCGCGTCTGCGGCAGGGCACGGAGCCGGTCGATGGTGTACGTGGCGGGCCGGTCGACCAGGCCGTCGATCGTCAGCCGGTAGTCCGTGGCGCTCTTCCTCGGTACCGAGGAGGCGACGGAGTAGTAGCGGAATCCGCCGCCGTTGGGCAGCAGTCCGCTCAGGCCGGTGGGGTCCTTGTCGGCGACCGCGCCGAGCCCGGACTCCAGGACGCGCTGCAGGGCGGGCCCCGCCACGACTCCGGCGGCGCCGAGCCCCAGCATGGTCAGGACCAGGCGACGGCCCACGGGTGTGCCTGCGGCATCGGGAGGTCGACTGTTCACCAGCCCATTCGAGCACCCGCGGCCGCCTGTCACCAGGGGCCGCGGGTGTTCGTCACACTTCGGTAAGGCGACGGGCCTCAGCGGTGGGCCGCACCGCTCTCCGCCGCCTTCTCCAACTGGAACGCCTCGTTGCCCAGGCCGATCCTGGCGTGCACCGCCGGCTTCGTCGAGCGCAGCACCGCCCCGTAGACCAGGCCGATGACGAGCGAGGCGACGACGACTCCGGGCAGAAGCCAGTTGAGCACCGAGCCGGGACCGGATCCGACGAGAACGTCGAAGTCGCGGACCGTGAAGACGGCGATGGCCACCAGCGCCACACCGGCCAGACCGGAGGCGATCAGCCGCCACAGCTGCGCCTGGCCTGCGCCGCGCTTGACGAAGAAGGCGATCACCGCGAAGGAGGCGGCGGCCATCAGCACGATGACACCGAGCGCGCCGACGTTGCCCATCCAGGTGAACAGGTGCAGCACCGGGGCGGTCGGGTCGCCGGCCGGCTTGTCGTCCGTGAACGCGAAGGCCAGCACGATGACCAGGGAGACGACGGACTGGAGCAGCGAGCCGGTGGCCGGGGCGCCGCTGGACTTGTTGGTCCGGCCGAAGGCGGCGGGCAGCAGGTTCTCACGGCCCATCGCGAACGCGTACCGGGCGACGACGTTGTGGAAGCTGAGCAGCGCCGCGAACATGCCGGTGACGAAGAGGACGTGCAGCACGTCGGTGAAGGTGGTGCCGAGCCGGTCCTCGGTGAGACCGAACAGCATCCCGGGGCCCTCCTTCAGCGAGGTGTCGGCGATGAAGCCGGGGCCCGCGGCGACGGTCAGCGCCCAGGAGCTGATCGCGAGGAACAGGGCGGCGTAGCCGACGGCGAGGAACATCACCCGGGAGACGACGATCTGGGGGCGGCTGGTCTCCTCTGCGTACACCGGCGCCTGCTCGAACCCGACGAACGCGGCGATGCAGAAGCAGAGCGCGGTGCCGAGTCCGGCACCGGTGAGGGTGTCGGGGTTGAAGGCGTGCAGCGACAGGCCCTCCGGTCCCGGCTTGGAGACGGCGGCGATGTCGAAGATCACGACGAGGGCGCACTCGACGACCAGCAGCACGCCGAGGACCTTGGCGTTGAGGTCGATCTTCAGCCAGCCGAGCACACCGACGATCACGACGGCTACGACTGCCGGGATCCACCAGGCGAGGTCGATCTCCAGGTAGGTGGAGAACAGGCCGGAGACCTCGAAGCCGAGGATGCCGTAGATGCCGACCTGCATGGCGCTGTACGCGACCAGCGCGACGAGTGACGCACCGGCGCCCGCGGTCGGGCCGAGTCCTCGGGCTATGTACGCGTAGAAGGCACCGGCGTTGTGGACGTGCCGGCTCATCTCCGCGTAACCGACGCTGAACAGCATCAGGACGATGCCGAGGATGACGTACAGCAGCGGCTGGCCGACGATGCCCATCACGCCGAAGACGGTGGGCATCACCCCGGCGACGACCATCAGGGGTGCGCTGGCGGCGAGGACCGAGAGAAGCAGTCCCGGGGTGCCGAGCCGGTCCGCTCGCAGGGCCCGTTGCTCACCCTTGTAGGTGCTGATGCCGCCCGTTTCGCTCGTCACGCCGGTGGTGCCGGTCTCGCTCGTTCTTGAACTGCCCGTCGACATGGCGGGGGTGGTCCCTTCGTTGAGGAGAAATGCGGGGAGGTGCACAACGGGGGGGGTGGCGCGGCGGCGGGTGATCACGGGGTTCCGAGTGCGGCGCCGCGTGCCGTGAGGAAGGTCCGGTACGGGTCCCGGCCGGAGTACGACCACGGCGCGGGCGTGGCATGGTGGCCGATGCGCTGGAAGAGGGCGGCGGCCTCCGCGGACCGGCCCTCGCACACCTTCGCGTGGGCCAGGAAGTTGAGGTCGGCACGGTTGCGCGGATGGTCCTCGCGCTCCCACTCCAGCCACCAGTCGAAGGCGGCCTTCATCACCTGCCGGGCCCGCCGCCCCGACCAGTGCCCGGACCCCACCGGGTCGTCGGACTCGCTGCCGGCGGCGACCAGGACGCGGTAACGCTCGGCGTGCGCAACAACCGGGAGGACGGCGAGCGGCGAGTCGGCGGGGGCCTGTTCGGCGGCCCAGGCGGCGAAGTCGTAGACCTCGTGCAGCGGGTCCTGGCCGCTGTCGGGATGGTTCTCGGCGAGCAGAGCCGTCATCAGATGGTGCGCGTGATGGTGGTCGGGGTCACGGAGTCGCACTTCGTCGAAGTGCTTTCCCGCCTCCTCCTGGGTGCCGTGGCCACGGGCCAGCATCAGCTGCCCCAGCCAGGGCGTGGGGTCGTCGGGGGCCAGCCCGGCGGCGCGCAGACAGGCGTCGCGGGCCGCTTCGGGGGTGTCCGTGCCGTGCAGGGCGCGGACGACGGTGGCGCAGGCCAGCAGGGTCGCGGCATCGGCGCTCTCGGGTTCGGCGAGCAGCCAGTCCCGGGCCCATCCGGCGGCGGACGGGGTCTCGGCGAGAGAGACGACGCGGTGGCCGCGGCGGTCCCAGTCATGGCCGGTGGCGACCAGCAGGGAGCGGGCCGCGGCCCACCGTCCCTGGGTGAACTGTCCTCGTGCGTCCATGAGTTCGGTGTCGTCGAGTGCGGTGTCGAAGGGGTGGCCGGAGCGCCCGCCCCGTCTTCGGGAGCGGCCCGGGGGAGGCGGGGGCGGCGACACCGCTGGCTTCCTTTACGGCACAGGTACGAGCACAGTACGGGCCCTGACGCAAACACGTACGAGGCAGGTACAGACATTTCGAACGCGCCACAGCCAAGCGGTAGGCGGGGCTCCACGTCAAGAGTTGAATCGATCAACTTCGCTCATTTCCAGCTGGGTTGGCCGGAACTCAGACCTTCGCCTCCTCTCCTTCGGGAGGTGCCAGGACATGTGAGACTTGCGCCATGTCGAACCGTGAAGCTCTCAAACCGTTCCTTCTCGCCTTCCCCGGGCCGCTGCGCGATCAACTGGTGGGGGCGGTGCTCGCCGGCGTGAAGGTGTCGACGACGGGACTGCTCGCGGAGTACGCGGCGGAGCAGGAGGAGCTGCCCGCGGTGGGCGAACGGTCGGCGCTGATCGATTCGGACGGCCGGGAGATCGCGGTCGTCGAGGTGACGGAGGTACGGGTCCTGCGGCTCGGCGACGTCGGTCTCCAGCATGTGCTCGACGAGGGCGAGGGCGACACATCGGTGGCGCAGTGGCGCGCGGGCCATGAGCGGTTCTGGCACGGGGAGGAGATGCGGGAGGCGCTCGGCGACCCGGAGTTCACGGTCGACGACGACACGCTGATCGTCGCCGAACGGTTCCGGGTCGTCGAACTGCTCGACCCCGTCGTCGGGGGGTGACGCGACTGAGAGCCGAACCACCAGGGATGACGGGACAGCCCTCAGGGCCTCAGGCGCCGACCGCCTCGGCCGCGGCGCGGCCCGCCACCCGCCCGGAGAAGATGCAGCCCCCGAGGAACGTCCCTTCGAGCGAGCGGTAGCCGTGCACCCCTCCGCCGCCGAATCCGGCCGCCTCCCCCGCCGCGTACACACCGGCGAGCGGCGTGCCGTCCTCGGTCAGCACCCGCGACGAGAGGTCCGTCTCCAGTCCGCCGAGCGACTTGCGGGTGAGGATGTTCAGCCGCACGGCGATCAGCGGGCCGGCCTTCGGGTCGAGGATGCGGTGCGGCGCCGCCGTACGGATCAGCCTGTCGCCCAGATAGGCGCGCGCTCCGCGGACCGCCGTGATCTGGAGATCCTTGGTGAACGGGTTGGCGATCTCGCGGTCCCGGGCGGTGATCTCGCGGCGCAGCGCGTCCGCGTCGATCAACTGCTCGCCGGTGAGGGCGTTCATGCCGCGGACCAGGGCGTCGAGGTCCTTCTCGACGACGAAGTCCACGCCGTTGTCCATGAACGCCTTGACCGGGCCCGGCACGTCGGCGCGCGCCCGGCCGATCACGTCACGGACCGACTTCCCGGTCAGGTCTGGGTTCTGCTCGGAGCCGGAGAGCGCGAACTCCTTCCCGATGATCTTCTGGTCGAGAACGAACCAGGTGTAGTCGTGGCCGGACTTCATGATGTGTTCGAGGGTGCCGAGCGTGTCGAAGCCCGGGAAGAGCGGGACCGGCAGCCGCTTGCCGCGGGCGTCCAGCCAGAGCGAGGAGGGGCCCGGCAGGATCCGGATGCCGTGCTTGGCCCAGATCGGGTTCCAGTTCTCGATGCCCTCGGTGTAGTGCCACATCCGGTCACGGTTGATGTGGTGGGCACCGGCCTCCTCGGTGATCCCGAGCATCAGCCCGTCGACATGGGCGGGCACCCCGGAGAGCATCTTCGCGGGCGGGGTGCCGAGCCGCTCGGGCCACTGGGCGCGGACGAGGTCATGGTTGCCGCCGATGCCACCGGAGGTGACGATCACCGCCTGCGCCCTCAGCTCGAAGGTGCCGGTCGCCACGCGGCTGCTCGCGGTGCCGCGCTCGGCGCCGCTCGATTCGAGGACTTCGCCGGTCACGGTGTCGACGGCGCCCGCGGTGCGGCCGAGACCGGTGACCCGGTGGCGGAACCTCAGCCGGACGAGCCCCTTGGCGACGCCCTCGCGGACCCGGCGTTCGAACGGAGCGACGACGCCGGGGCCGGTGCCCCACGTGATGTGGAAACGGGGTACGGAGTTGCCGTGGCCGGTCGCGTCGTAACCGCCGCGTTCGGCCCAGCCGACGACGGGGAAGATCCGCAGCCCCTGGGCATGCAGCCAGGACCGCTTCTCCCCGGCAGCGAAATCGACGTACGCCTCGGCCCACTTCCGTGGCCAGTGGTCCTCCTTGCGGTCGAACCCCGCCGTGCCGAGCCAGTCCTGAAGGGCCAGCTCCTGACTGTCCATGATCCGCATGCGGCGCTGCTCGGGCGAGTCGACGAGGAAGAGACCGCCGAAGGACCAGTGCGCCTGACCGCCGATCGACTGCTCGGGCTCCTGGTCGAGCAGGATCACCGTGCGGCCCGCGTCGACGAGCTCGGCAGTGGCCACGAGCCCCGCGAGCCCTGCCCCGATCACGATCACATCAGCGTCGTACGCCATGGGTTCCATCCTTGTCGGGGCGAGCCGGAGCGAGCCGGAAGTTACTCGTGCGTCAGATCTTGGGCACCGGCCCGTGCGACGTCAACCGCCCGGTCGGCGGCGCTCCGGCCGCACCCCTGTCGCCGAGGCGCTATCGTCGAAACAAATCACCCTCTCCTGGCCGGACTTGAGGAAGAGAAGCGTGTCGGTGCTGGTCCTCGTACTCGCCGTGAGCGCCGCCTGCTGTCTGGGATTCGGCTTTGTCCTGCAGCAGGCCGCTGCCGAGCACGCCCCGAGGAGCGACTTCCTCTCCCCCCGGCTGCTGCTCGACCTGATGCGGGTGCCGAGCTGGCTGGCCGGGATCGGACTGATGGTCTGTGGCATGGCGCTGGGGGCGCTCGCCCTGGGTAAGGGCGAGGTGTCCGTCGTCGAGCCGCTGCTGGCGACCAATCTGCTCTTCGCGATGGCTCTGTCGCGCCATCGCACCGGGCAGCGGCTGGGCCGGCAGGGCTGGGCGGGGCTCTGGCTGCTGGCCGGCGGGGTCACCGCCTTCCTGCTGGGAGGCCGGCCGCAGGGTGGCGAGGTGGTCACGAACGAGCTGCGGCACTGGCTGGTGATCGGCGTGGTCGTGGGCATCGCACTGGTCCTGACCACGTTCGCGAAGCGCTCGCAGCACGGAGCGGCCCCCGCTCTGCTCGCGGTGGCGGCCGGACTGCTGTACGGCCTCCAGGACGCGCTGACCCGAGTGAGCGGACAGCGGCTGTCGGACGGGGGGTGGACGGCTCTGGTGACGGGCTGGCAGCCGTACGCGGTGGTGGTGCTGGGCGTGACGGGCCTGATCCTGGTGCAGAGCGCCTTCGAGACGGGGCCGCTGCGGACGTCCCTGCCCGCGCTGACCGCCGCCCAGCCGCTGGCCGGGATCGCCTGCGGGGTCGGGTTCCTCGGCGACCAGCTGCGCACCGACGCGGCCGCGCTGGCCTGGCAGGCGGCGGGTCTGACGGCGATCGTCGTCGGGATCATGCTGCTGGGGCTGCATCCGGCGATGCCGGAGGGGCGCGGCCACCATCACCGCAGGCGCAGCCTCCAGCCGCGCTGACGGGCGGCCGGCTCCGCGTCTGTTCCCTCACAGTCCAGGCGGTGCGCCTGGCTATTAATAATGGCCAGCATTACAGTGTTCGACATGGCGAGAACATCAGGGCCCGAGACCCGGGAACGACTGATTCACGCGGCCGAGGAGATCTTCGCCGCCCAGGGCACCGACGGCGCCCAGCTGCGGGACATCGTCCGGCTGGCCGGGCAGAGCAACCCCTCCGCGGTGCAGTACCACTTCGGCTCCCGGGCGGGACTTCTGGACGCCGTGATGGCCGGACGGCAGGCCCGTGCCGAACGCGTGATCGCACCGCTCCTCGACGCGCTCGACAACGCGGACGGCACAGGCGAGGAAGGACCAGGCGTACGGGAGCTGCTCGCCGCTCTCGTGACAGCCGAGTCGAGCCTGCTGGCCGACGACCGCGGCCGTCGCTGCCTGCGGATCTCGGCCCAGCTCAGTCGTGAGACCGGGCTGCGCACCGGCACCCTGCACCCCGCGCTGGACGGCACCGCCTACGGACGGGCCATCGGCCGTATGGCGGACTGCCTGACCGACCTGCCCGGGCCACTGCGGCTGGAGCGGCTCGATCTGGCGCTCACCCTGATCGGTGCGGCGTTCGCCGACCGCGCCCGCCAGTACCTCGACGGCGTCGAACCACTGACCGGCGAGGAGCTGTTCCTCGCCGATCTTGTCGCGACGACAACCGCTTTTCTGCACGCACCCGTGCCCCGTACCGCATGAAGGACATCACCATGACCGACCTCCACCGGCTCAGCGACAAGACCGTCATCATCACCGGCGGCGCCCGCGGCCTCGGCGCCGAGACCGCCCGGCGGGCCGTCGCCGGCGGCGCCCGCGTCGTGATCACCGACGTACTCGACGAAGAAGGCACGGCGACCGCCGCCGAGCTGGGCACCAACGCCCGCTTCCTGCACCACGACGTGACGTCCGAGAAGGACTGGCAGCGGGTCGCCGAGTTCGCCCTCGCCGAGTTCGGCCGGATCGACGGGCTGGTCAACAACGCCGGCGTGTCGACCGGTCAGCCGCTGGAGACCGAGACGGTCGAGCACTTCCGCAAGGTCATCGACATCAACCTGACCGCCGTCTTCATCGGCATGAAGACCGTCATCCCGGTGATGAAGGAGAACGGTGGCGGCTCGATCGTCAACATATCCTCGGCCGCGGGCCTGATGGGCCTCGCACTCACCTCCAGTTACGGCGCGTCCAAGTGGGGCGTCCGCGGCCTCACGAAGGTCGGCGCGGTGGAGCTGGGCGCGGCGAAGGTGCGGGTCAACTCCGTCCACCCGGGCATGGTCCACACGCCGATGACCGCGTCGGTCGGCATCCAGCAGGGCGAGGGCAACTACCCGAACACCCCGATGGGCCGGGTCGGCGAGCCGTCCGAGATCGCCCAGGCCGTGACCTTCCTGCTCTCGGACGCCGCCTCCTACATCACCGGCGCCGAGCTCGCCGTGGACGGCGGCTGGACCACCGGTCCGACCGTGAAGTACGTCATGGGTCAGTGATCCCCGGCCGGGTCCCGGACTCCGGCCTGAGGTTGGATGGGCGGCATGACTGCTGCTGACGAGATCCTGGACATCGTCGACGAGAACGACGAGGTCGTGGGGCAGGCCCCGCGCGGTGAGGCGACCGCGCGGGGCCTGCGCCATCGCTGCGTCTTCATCGAGGCCCGGGACGCCGAGGGCCGTCTCTTCGTGCACCGCAGGACCGCGACCAAGCTGGTCTTCCCCTCGCACTACGACATGTTCGTCGGCGGGGTGGTCGGCGCGGGCGAGTCCTACGACGAGGCGGCGCTGCGGGAGGCCGAGGAGGAGCTCGGGGTCTCCGGACTCCCCCGCCCCGAACCGCTCTTCAAGTTCCTCTACACGGGCGGAAAGCACACCTGGTGGTCGTACGTCTACCAGGTGCGGTGCGAGCTTCCGGTGAATCCGCAGGTGGAGGAGGTCGCCTGGCACACATTCCTCACCGAGGGCGAACTGGCGGAGCGACTCGGCGACTGGGAGTGGGTGCCGGACGGTCTGGAGACGTACCACCGGTTGCGGGAGTACCGGGCAGGCCGCGCCCCGACGGGCAGCCGGCGACCAAGCGATCGATAGGGTTCGGGCGTGAACGAGTTCGTACAGAGCGTGAAGCTGTGGTTTGCGCCGCAGCGGATCCGTGAAGAGGGCGACACCCCCGACTACCGTTTCTCGCTCGCCAACGAGCGCACGTTCCTCGCCTGGATCCGGACGGCTCTTGCGCTCATCGGCGGCGGATTCGCCGTCGACCAGTTCCTGCCGGAACTGGCCTGGGGGGTCAGGGCGGGGCTGGCGCTCGCACTGCTCGCCGCCGGTGTGCTCTGTTCCCTGCGGGCGGTCAATCACTGGGTGCGGTGCGAGCGGGCGATGCGGCGTGGCGAGGACCTGCCGGTCTCCCGGTTCCCGACGCTGCTCAGTGTCGCTGTCGCCGTCGTCGCCGTCGCGATGGTGGTGGTGGTCCTCTTCGGCTGGGAGGGCAGGTGACCGACGGGGAGCGGGACCCCGGACTGCAACCCGAGCGGACCCGGCTGGCGTGGCGGCGCACCACCCTGTCCTGCACGGTGGTGGCACTGCTGGCGGGGAAGGCGGCGCTGCACGGCGGTGCGACCCCGGCCGGGATCGTCGCCGTGTCACTGAGCGTGCTGGCGTGGCTTGCGTTTCTGCGGGTGGCGCACCGACGGGTGCTCGGGATGGGGACCGCGCGGCCGCAGCCACTGGCACCGCGCGGCGCCCTGACGGCGGCGGCGTGCACGATCGCGCTCGCGGTGTTCGCCACGGCGATGATCTTCTGAGAGGCTGTCGGGTGACCTTCGATCGGATGGCGGACGCGGTCTGGTGCGTGCGATTCCAAGGCGGCGGTATGTCCTCGGATGGGGTCTCCCCTGCTCGAACGAAGCTGAGAGCTTGGGGACGGAGCTACCAGGATCGGCAACGCGGGAAGTGTGCGTGCCAGGGCGTGGCCGCCCGACCAGAGGTCACCCGACAGGCTCTGAGGCGGTCCGCGCAGGTCAGTTGTCCCAGGGGACAGCCACGACGATCTTCCCGCGGGTGCGTCCCTCCTCGTTGAGCCGCTGGGCGTCGGCGGCCTGCTCCAGCGGGAAGACCCGGTCGACATGGACCGAGACGATGCCTTGCTCGGCCAGTCCCGCGAGCTGGGTGAGATCCGCCGCGTCGGGCCGTACGAAGGCGTAGCGCCCGCCGTACGAGAAGACCTCGCCGTCCGCGATGGACGCCAGCCTGCCCTCGGGTTTCAGTACGTCCGCGGAGACGCGGAGGGCCTCGCCGCCCACGGTGTCGAAGGCGGCGTCGACCCCGTCGGGAGCCAGGGCCCGGATCCGGTCGGCGAGCCCTTCGCCGTACTCCACCGGTTCTCCGCCGAGCTGCCGGATGTGCTCGTGGTTGTGTTCACTGGCGGTGCCGATGACGCGGGCGCCCGCATGCCGGGCGAGCTGGACGGCCAGTGAGCCCACGCCGCCGGCGGCCGCGTGGACCAGCACGGTGTCGCCGTCCTGGATCCGCAGTGTGCGGTGCAGCACCTGGTACGCGGTGAGGCCGGCCAGCGGCAGCCCTGCCGCGGCCTCGAAGCTCAGGCTCAGCGGCTTGCGGGCGAGGGTGCGCACGGGGGCGGCGACGTACTCGGCGAAGGTGCCGCGGGACAGGAAGTCCTCCCGCACATAGCCGATGACCTCGTCGCCGACGGCGAACTCGTCGACGGCGATTCCGGGCTGCACGACGACTCCGGAGACATCCCAGCCGGGGATCACCGGAAAGACGGCCTCCAGTCCGGACTGGAGGTGGCCCTCCCTCGCCTTCCAGTCGACCGGGTTGACAGCAGCGGCCCGCACCTTCACCAGAACGCTGTCCGGGCCGACCTTGGGGTCGGGCCGCTCGCCGTACTCCAGGACATCGGCCCCGCCGTACCTGCTGTAGCTGATCGCCTTCATCATCCGACCATCCGGGCTGCTCAGACCGCCCGCAACTCAGACGGTGGCCGCTGCGCGGGGCGGCAGGAGCGCGCGGGCGAGGCCGGACATCCCTCGCCCGGCCAGGAACGCGGTCGTGACAGGTGTACGCCGAGGGGCCGCCCCGGGTGGCGTACTCGACATGCTCGTCCGCGGCACGTGAATCACCGCACACCTCCTCGGCAGGAGCGAAGAGGCCGTTCAGATCGCTGACCGGGCGGCCGACGAGGGCCCGGGCGAGCGGCTCGGCGAGTACGAGGTACGCGCCGGCGGCGGGTCGGCAATGAGGAGTCGGGCAGCCGGACTTCGTCGATGAGCAGTGCGGCATTCATACGTGAACCATATTCAGAGATACGACTGAACATCAGGACTCCGACTCGCTCGACACGGAGTCCACGCACCGGATTCCGGGAGTTCACTGGACGACATACCGACTGGTCGGCATCATGAGCACCGACGTCTTTTCACCCCGGAGGTGCGCACGATGAGCTCAGTCCATCCGCCAGGTCTCGACCTGGACCGGCTCCGCGGACATCTCGACCGCGAGCGACCGGGTCTGGTGAACGGACCGCTCGAAGCCCGGCTCATCGAGGGCGGCCGCTCCAACCTGACGTACATCGTCACGGACCGCACCGGCCACTGGGTCGTCCGCCGGCCTCCGCTCGGCCATGTCCTCGCCACCGCGCACGACATGAAGCGTGAGCACCGGGTCATCAGCGCGCTGCACCCGACGGCCGTGCCGGTGCCCGAGCCGCTGCTGCTCTGCGAGGACGACTCCGTCATCGGATCGCCCTTCTACGTCATGGAGTACGTCGAGGGGACCCCGTACCGCACCGCCGAGCAGCTCGCCCCGCTCGGCGCCGAGCGCACCCGCGAAGTCGTCCTCGGCCTGGTCGACACGCTGGTGGAACTGCACGCGGTGGACCCGGAGTCGGTGGGGCTCGGCGGCTTCGGGCGCCCCGAGGGGTTCCTCGACCGGCAGCTGCGTCGCTGGGGCAAGCAGCTGGACGCCTCCCGCAACCGCGAACTGCCCGGCATCGACGAGCTGCACGCCGCGCTCGGGCGCGAACTGCCCGTCTCCCCCGCGCCCACTGTCATCCACGGCGACTACCGCCTGGACAACGTGCTGATCGGCCCCGACGACCGGATCAAGGCCGTCCTCGACTGGGAGATGTCGACGCTCGGCGACCCGCTGACCGACCTCGGCCTGCTGGTCATGTACAGCTCCGACCTGGGTCTGCCCAAGTCCCCGGTCTCGACCACCAGCGGAGCGGCCGGCCACCCCACGCCCGCCGAACTGATCGAGCGCTACGCGGCCCGCTCCGGCCGGGACACCTCCGCCATCTCCTGGTACACGGCGTTCGCGTGGTTCAAGCTCGCCGTGATCCTGGAGGGCATCCACTACCGCTACACCCTCGGCCAGACCGTCGGCGCCGGCTTCGACCGCATCGGCGATCTCGTCCCCGTCTTCATCGAGCACGGCCTCACGACCCTCCAGGAAGGCTGATCACCCCCATGGACTTCGCATTCGACGCCCGTACGGAAGAGTTGCGCACCAAGCTGCTCACCTTCATGGACGAGCACGTGTACCCGGCCGAGACGATCGCGCACGAGCAGCGGGCACGGCTCGCCTCCCCGTGGGACACCCCGCAGATCGTCGAGGACCTCAAGGCCGAGGCGCGCAGGCAGGGTCTGTGGAACCTCTTCCTGCCCGACGCGGAGTACGGTGCCGGGCTGACCAACCTCCAGTACGCACCGCTCGCCGAAATCACCGGCCGTTCCCCGCAGTTGGCGCCGACCGCGCTCAACTGCGCGGCGCCGGACACGGGCAACATGGAGGTGCTCTTCCAATTCGCCACGGACGAGCAGAAGAAGCAGTGGCTGGAGCCGCTGCTCGCCGGGGAGATCCGGTCGGCGTTCGCCATGACGGAGCCCGAGGTGGCCTCGTCGGACGCGACCAACATCGAGACCCGGATCACGCGGGAGGGCGACGAGTACGTCGTCAACGGCCGCAAGTGGTACATCTCCGGGGCGATGAACCCGGACTGCCGGATCTTCATCGTGATGGGCAAGACGGCGACTGCCGATGGCCCCGACGGCGCCGACATCCGCCGCCAGCAGTCGATGATCCTCGTCCCGCGCGACACGCCCGGCCTCGAAGTGCGGCGCGCCATGCAGGTGTACGGGTACGAGGACCATTACCACGGCGGTCACGCGGAGGTCGTGTTCACCGATGTGCGGGTGCCCGCGACGAACCTGATCGGCGAGGAGGGCGGCGGCTTCGGCATCGCGCAGGCGCGCCTGGGTCCCGGCCGGATCCACCACTGCATGCGGCTGATCGGGATGGCAGAGCGGGCCATCGAGCTGATGTGCAAGCGGGCGGTGTCCCGCACGGCCTTCGGCAAGCCGCTCGCGCAGCAGGGCGTCGTGCAGAACTGGATCGCGGACGCGCGGGTCACGGTGGAGCAGCTGCGGCTGCTCGTGCTGAAGACGGCATGGCTGATGGACACGGTGGGCAACCGGGGGGCGCACACGGAGATCCAGGCCATCAAGATCGCCACCCCGCGCGCGGTGGTCGACATCCTCGACCGGGCGGTGCAGCTGCACGGCGCGGGCGGCGTGAGCCAGGACTTCCCGCTGGCGGAACTGTGGGCGGGGGCGCGGACGCTGAGGCTGGCGGACGGGCCGGACGAGGTGCATCAGCGGTCGCTGGCGCGGCGCGAGATCAAGCGGTACGTGTAGCGGGGCGGCGGCTGCAGCCGCGCCATGTCCTCCGAAGCCGGACGGGCTGAGAACCTGCCCGTCCGGCCCGTGGAGGAAGTCGTTCAGTTCTGGCGCAGCGCAGGCATCGGTCGGTGACCGCGGGGCCTCGGACCACACTCGGGATCCTGGAGCCGGCTCGACGGATGCCGCTCCCCCGCTTCTGGCCCGACGTCAGGGGCGCAGCGCTCGCAGCAGCAGATCCGCCAAATGGTCCGCGACCTCCTGCTGGCTCAGCGGACCGTCCGGGCGGTACCACGTCGACAGGTGGTGCACCGATCCGAAGTGGTAGTCCACCACCAGATCCGCCGGCGTCGCCGTGGAGAACACCCCGCTCCGTTGCCCCTCCTCCACTAGCGCCCGGAACCGCTCGTGGTAGCGGCGCCGCTCCACCCGTACCTGTTTGTTCTTCTCCGGGCTCAGATGGTGCATCGAGCGGAAGAAGATCGCCGCGTCGTCGAGGTTCTCGATCGTCGTCACGACCACGTCCGCCGCCGCGTCCCGCAGTCGCTGCTCGACCGGAGCCTGGGCGTCCGCGAACGCGTCGAGGCGTTCCTGCTGGAGCCGCAGCACCCGGGAGTAGACCTCCTGGAGGAGATCCTCCTTGGAGCCGAAGTAGTGGTAGAGCGCGCCCTTGGTGACGCCTGCCGCCTCGACGATCTCCTGGACCGACGTGCGGTCGTAGCCCTGCTCGGCGAAGAGCCGGGTGGCGGCGGCCAGCAGCCGCTGAGGGACGGGGGCGTCGTTCCCGTCCGTCGTTCTGGCCATGGCCGCCACCTGCCTTTCCGTAGTGAAGTCGCACACGTTCTACTGCTGGGAACGCAGTTCCCGCCTGAGGATCTTCCCACTTGCCGTCTTGGGAAGTTCGGTCAGGATCTGGACCTCGCGCGGGTACTTGTACGCGGCGAGCCGCTCCTTGCAGTACGCACCCAGTTCGTCGGGTTCGACCGAGGAGCCGGGTCGCAGACTGACGTATGCCCGGACGGTCTCGCCGCGGTAGGCGTCGGGGACGCCGACGACGGCCGCCTCCCGGACCGCCGGGTGGGTGTACAGGACATCTTCCACCTCGCGCGGCCACACCTTGAAACCGGAGGCGTTGATCATGTCCTTCTTGCGGTCGACGACGTAGAGCCAGCCGTCCGGGTCCATGAAGCCGATGTCGCCCGTGCGCAGTTCGCCGTCCGGGAAGGCGGCGGCGGTCGCGTCGGGCAGCCGCCAGTAGCCGGAGACGACCTGCGGGCCGCGGACGGCGATCTCGCCCTGCTCGCCGAACGGCACCTCGTCGCCGTTCTCGTCGAGGATCCGGACGACCGTGTCCGGTCCGGGGACGCCCACCGAGAGGGTCCCGGAGACCGGGTCGACGGGCGCTTCCCGCTCGGGCGGTACGGAGGCGCAGGGCGCGGTGCACTCGGTGAGGCCGTAGCCGTTGCGGATGTAGGGGCCGAAGCCCGCCCGGAACTTCTCCACGAGCGCGGGCGGCAGCGGGGCGCCGCCCGAGGAGATCACCTGGAACGAGGCGAAGTGCTCGGGTGTCACACCCGGCGTGGCGGCGAGGGCCATGAAGGCGGTCGACGGGCCGACGGTGTACGCGGGGCGGTGCTCGGCGAACGCGTCGAGGACGACACCGGGGTGGAACCGGTACGCGAGCACGAGCGTGCCCGCGTTGGTGAGACAGGCGGCCAGCTGGCACACCATGCCGGTGATGTGGAAGAGCGGGGCGAGCGCGAAGTACGCGGAGCCCTCGGCGACCGGGTGTCCGGTCCGCTGGCGCTCGGCGTTGACCATGATGTTGCCGTGGGAGTTCGTGGCGCCCTTGGGGGTGCCGCTGGTCCCGGAGGTGTAACTGATCAGCGCCACGTCGGCGGCGGTGAGCTCGCGGCCTTCGGGAGCGGCGAGCCCCCGGCGGGCGACGGCCACCAGGTCGTCGGCGTCCTCGGGGGCCGGCAGCCGCTCGACGTTCAGGACCCGCTCGTCGTTCTGGCCCTGGAGGTCGAGTTCGCAGGCGGTGACCGCGATCCGTACGGTCGGGGCGGTGGCCGCGGTGTCCCGCAGATACGACTCCCACGCCCGGTCCGCGCAGATCAGCGCGGTGACCTCGGCGTCCTTCAGTACGTGGCCGACCTCGCCGGACTTGTACATCGGGTTGAGCGGGACGACGGTCGCCCCGGCCTTCCAGGCGCCGAGCAGCGCGAGCACGAACTGCGGGGAGTTCTGCAGCATGATCGCGACCCGGTCGCCGCGCTCCAGACCCTGCGCGGCCAGATGTCCGGCCACGGAGTCGGAGAGCGCGTCGGTCTCCCGGTAGCTGAGACGCCCGTCGAAGTAGGCGAGCGCCGGGTGCTCGGGGGTGCGGGCGACGGAGGCACGGAAGGCGTGCACCAGGGTCTCGGCGGGGCTCACCGGGGCGCGCTGGGCGTCGCTGAGCAGGGAGATCCAGGGCTTCGCCGCGTAGATGGACCCGGTGGGTGCGTCGGTGTCGGACTCGGTCATGCGCCGGTCTCCTCCCACTTCTGCTGAAGGTGGTTCATATTGCTGAGCCAGTGGTCGGTGTCCTTGGTGCGGGCCCGGTAGTAACCGGCGACCTCGGGATGCGGCAGGACGAGGAAGCGGTCCTCGGCCATGGCGTCGAAGAGGGCGTCGGCGACATCCTCCGGCTCGATGGCGCTGGGGGCGAGGACCAGCTCGCCGGCCGAACCGGCGGCGGTGAGCATGTCCGTACGTACGCCCTGCGGGCAGATCGCGTGGACCTTGACGCCCCGGTGGCGGTAGGTCAGCGAGAGCCATTCGGCGAAGGCGACGGCGCCGTGCTTGGTGACGCTGTACGGCGCGGCGCCGATCATCGTCAGCAGTCCGGCGGCGGACGCGGTGGTGACGAACCGGCCGCTGCCGCGCTCCAGCCAGTCCGGGAGCAGCGCCCTGGCCGCGCGGACGTGGGCCATCACATTGACGTCCCAGGCAGCGGCCCAGACCTCCTCGTCGGTGAAGACGTCACCGGGCGAGGCGAGACCGGCGTTGGCGCAGTAGATGTCGACGGTGCCGTCCAGCGCGTCCCGGGCGGCTTCCACGATCTGCGAGGCGTCTCCGGCGACGGCGGCGCCGCCGATCTCCTCGGCGAGCGCCTTGATGCGGCTCTCGTCGAGGTCGTTGACGACGACCCGGGCGCCTTCCGCGGCGAATCTGCGGGCCAGAGCGGCACCGATGCCGCCCCCGGCCCCCGTGACCACTACGCCCGCGCCCTGCACCGTGCTCATCGGGTTCCGCCTCTCTCAGCCGACTTCCTCAGCAGACTAACCAGTCGGTATGTCATCGGGGAAGGGTTTGGCCGGGAGCTTGTCGCCACTCCTGTCACACCGCTCTCGTCCGCCTCGTTCCATGCGGCCCTTGTGCGCGCTAGCGTGCGTGACCATGACAGTCGGAGCGATCATGGAGGTAGCCGAATGAGCCTGTCCAGACGTGGTTTGCTGGCCGCCGGCGGTGCGGTGGGAGCCCTCGCGGCGACGGTTGCCGGAACCGGGAGCGCGGCCGCGGGCCCCCTCCCCGGCACGGGGCAGGGCTCCGGGCGAAATCGGGTCCGTACCGGCTTCGACCGGCTGGCGGCGGACGGCTACGCACTGCTGAGGGGGCAGAAGGTCGGGATCGTCACCAACCCGACCGGGATCACGTCCGACGTGCGCCACATCGTCGATGTGATGCACCCGGACGAACGCGTGAACCTGGTCGCGGTCTTCGGCCCCGAGCACGGCTTCCGGGGCACCGCGCAGGCGGGCGGCTCGGAGGGGCGGTACGACGACCCGGCGACCGGACTCCCCGTCTACGACACGTATCTGAAGAGCGGGCAGCCGCTCGCCGATGTCTTCACCGCGTCCGGGGTGGACACCGTCGTCTTCGACATCCAGGACGCGGGCGCCCGCTTCTACACGTACATCTGGACGCTCTACGACTGCATGGAGGCGGCGGCGCTCGCGGGCAAGCGGTTCGTCGTCCTGGACCGGCCGAACCCGGTGACCGGACGGGCCGCGCTGGGGCCGGTCCTCGACCCGGCGTTCTCGACCTTCGTGGGGCGCCGGGAGATCGCGCAGGCCCACGGCATGACGGTCACGGAGCTGGCGCTGCTCTTCAACGCGGAGTTCCTGGCCACGCGGCCGGTCGAGCTGGACATCGTGACGATGTCGGGATGGCGGCGCGCGGACTTCTTCGACGGAACCGGTCTGCCGTGGGTGCCGCCGAGCCCCAACATGCCGACGCCCGAGACGGCGCTCGTGTACTCGGGCACCTGTCTGTTCGAGGGTACGAACCTCTCCGAGGGGCGGGGGACGACCCGGCCGTTCGAACTCCTCGGCGCGGAGGGGATCGACCACCGGTGGGCGGCGGCCGCGAACGCCCTCGACCTGCCCGGAGTCGCTTTCCGCGAGGCGTACTTCGCCCCGACGTTCTCCAAGTTCCAGGGGAAGACGGTCGGCGGGGTGCAGCTGCATGTCCAGGACCGGGAGGTGTTCGATCCGGTGCGCACGGGGATCGCGCTGCTGGTGACGGCGAAACGGACGTGGAGCGGGTTCGCCTGGCGCCCGGACAACTGGATCGACAAGCTCACCGGCAATACGCGGGTCCGCACGATGATCGATGCGGGGGCGGACACGGATGAGGTGGTCGGGGCGTGGGAGGCGGATCTCGCCGCGTTCCGGGCGGTACGGAAGAAGTACCTGCAGTACCGGTGAGGTGAGCCGGGCGGGCCCGGGGTTCGGGCCCGCCCGGCGAACCGGTTCCGTCCTCGACCGCCGGACGGGCCGGAATGTGCGTCCTACCGGTGGGCCGGGAACTCCACCACCTGCTGGTACGTCGGGCGGTTCTGCCAGTGGATCGCCTTCTGGCTGATCCCGCCCAGCGCACGGTGGACGATCGCGTCCGTGCACCACTGCTCGCCCGCGCTGCAGCTGTCGTCACCGGGGTAGACCTCGGTCGCCGGTTCGGCCGCCGCCTGCTTCAGGGTGGCGAGCAGCGCGTCCCGGCAGCTGCTCAGGTCGCCTTTGCCGCAGTACGTCTTCGCCAGCGGGCCCTCGACCGGACGGCCGAGGACCTGGCGCAGGTCCTTGTCGACGAAACCCCACCAGCCGTACTGGAACGCCGAACCGCTGTGCGCACCGCTCGGCCCGTGGCCGGCCGCCGGGGACTCGTCGGTGGCGAGGTTGGCGGTCAGCGCCGCGTACAGACCGTCGCCGAGGCCCGGCCTGAACTCGGCCTCGACCAGCTTCGGCCACCACGCGTCCATGAGTCGTACCGCGTCGGCGTGGGTGTAGGCGTGCGAGCCGGGGCCGGTCTCCTTGCGCTGGGATCCCGAGGCGCGCCAGGACTCCAACTGCTGCACGGTCGCGTTCAGTTCCGGGTCGGTGACCGGCTGGGAGCGGAGCACCTTCAGCAGTTCGGGCAGCAGCTGCTCGCCGCGCAGATCGGTGAGTGCCGCATCCGCCATGGCCCGGGTGAGCGAGGCGCGGGTGACGCCGCCCTCCTCCACCAGCTTCGCCACCCGGTCGTCGAGCAGGTCGGCCCGGTGCACCGCACCCAGTCCGAAGCCCGCGGAGGCATACCCCGCGGCCTGCTTGTTGTTCCAGGAGACGTAGTAGTCCTGGCCGCTGGAGTGCGGGTGCGCGGTGAACGAGGTGTAGGCGGCGGTGTTCGCCGCCGGATCGTACCCCTGCCACTCGTACGCCTTCTCGGCCCTCACCGGCAGCGCCGGGTCGACGCCCGCCGCGCGCACCGGGTTCATTCCGCTGTTGTAGTAGGCGGCGGTGCGGGAGTCGGCGTAGAACCAGTTGAAGGCGTAGTCGATATTGCTCGCCGCCTGCTGGAAGGAGGCTGCGTCCGTGACGTACGCCGGGTCGTTGAGCATCTGGAAGCCGATGATCGAGTCGGCCTCGTGACGGTAGGTGGAGCGCAGTGAGGTGTACGCGACGGGCTTGCCGCCCGCGGTGGCCCGGTGGGTGACGATGCCGTACGCGGTCCGCCACACCTGCATCCGGTAGGAGCCCTTCGCCGTGGAGTCGGCGACGGTCGGCTTCCAGGAGTTGGTGCGCTCCAGCTTCTCCATGGCGGTGCAGGTGCCGTGGTGGAGGTAGTGCGTGGAGTTCTTGGCGGGTGTCCCGCCTCCGGGCTCGCACAGCTCGATGGCGTACGTGTCGGTGATGTCCTGGCCGGCCGACGTGGCGCTCCACGCGTAGTCCTGGCCGCGGCCCATCTGGACGTACATGCCGACACCGGCGAACGAGACACCGCGAGCGCTGATGCCGGGCCCCTGGAGCTCCTGAAGCATCATCAGCTGTGGGGCGAAGTAGCCGGTCTGCGGGCCGAAGACGGCGATCGGGTTTCCGCTGGCGGTGTGCTTGCCGGAAACCAGCAGGGCGTTGGACATGCCGCGCTTCGGGGCTCCGGATCCGGGCAGCGACCCCTCGGGGATGACACCGTCGTCGTAGATCCCCTGGGCCTTCCTGAGCGCGGCCGGGGCCTTGACCGGGGCCTTCGTGTCGGTGCCCGCGGAGCCGGTGCGGTCGTGGATCAGCGGCTCGGCGGTGACGGAGCCCGCGTCGGGAAGAGCGGTGCCGCGCGCCCTGGCCGGCTTGCCGGCGTACGGGAACGAGGTGCCGTCGTGAATCGTCAGCACGGCCTCGGGGTCGTTGCGCTGCCGGAACGATTCCCAGACCTCGGTGCCTTCGGCGACCCCGTACTTCTGCTGGGCGGACAGCAGCGAGAGCGCTGCCTGCACCTCGCCGCCACCGCCGCCACCGAACTGCCCGCCGACGACCGAGGCAATGGAGATCAGGTCGGTCAGCTCGAACGGCTGTATCTCGCCGATGTTGGTGATGGCGTCGATCTTTCCGGTGAGGACGTACTCGCCGGGGAAGTAGCGGCCCTTCTTGGACTTCTCGCGGTACGCGTTGATGCCGTCGACATACGCCTGCGCATCGGCCATCGCCTGCTCGCCGCGGGCGCCCTCATGGCTCCTGATGTACGCGACCTGCGCTTCGAGATCGTCCTCGGTGTACGGGGCCTGCGGCCAGAACTGCTGCTCCAGGCCCTGGTTGGCGAGTGCGCCGCCGGCGAACGAGGTCAGTTCGCCGCGCCCGATGTGCCGGAAGAGGTCCATCAGCCAGAGCCGGTCCTGCCCGGCCGCGAACCCGGCGCCGAACTCGGTGCCGTAGCGGGTGGTGCCCTTGATGTGCGGGACCCCGGACGCCCTGTCGCGGGTGATGGTGACGTCGTCGCGCGGCGAGGTGACGGACTCGACCTGGTCCTTGGGGACGCCGAACGAGGCGTCGTTGAAGAAGTCGGTCAGCTTCTGGTCGGTGAGACCCGTGTGCCCGGCCACCAGGCCGTTGTAGCGGTCGAGTTGGTCGTCGCTGTGGGAAGGGTGCGTACCGAACGCCTTGTTGCCGAGGATCTCGACGAGCGTGGCGTTGCCGTTCTCGCCGGGCGGCAGGATGTCGTCGCACTGTCCGTGGCAGTAGTCGGGTACGGGTACGGGTTCCGCCGCCGCGGCGCCGGACTGCGGCGAGGCCGCGAGCAGGGTGGTACCGAGTGCGAGAACCGCCGCAACGGTGGCGGCTCTGAACATGACGGTGCGTGGGGGCATAGGTGCTCCTCCGAGAGGCCGATGCGCCGGAGGTTACTGGCGGTATGACCCGTCGGTAAGATGAACAACGGTCACTTTTTCGGAATCACCACATGACACCGCGTCAACGCCGCGTCCGACGTGGGGCGTCTCACCCCATGGACGCGAATCGCCTTTCGATGGAGCCGAAACGGGCAGTCGTACGTCCATACCTTGACGCCGAAGTACGAGCGACGGAGGTGGCAGTGCGATGGCCGGTTTCCGGAGTCTTGCGAGACAGGTCCGCGATCCGCGGGGTGACCTGGCGCTGCGGCGGTACTCGCTGCGCAAATGCCTGGAGAGGTTCGCCCCCTACGGTCACCGGGCGACCTGGGACCACTTGTGCACCCGGCACACGATAGAGCCCGAGGACCGGTCCCCCGACCCCGTGCGGCTGGTGCACGCACTGGAGGAACTGGAGGCGGCGCGAGCCGTCTGGCTCCGGTACGAGGCCGGGTTCGCCGAGCGCCGCAAGCGGGAGAAGCGCGAGGGGCTGCGCCGGCCGGGCGCCTTCGACGACTGGCACCGGCGCATCTGGGGCGGGAACGGGGTGGCGCGCTGCGAGGATCCGGCGGTCCACCCGTCCGCCCCGCTCGCCGAGGTGCTGGGCCGGCTGATCTCGGCCCTGGAGTCGCAGCCCGGCGCGGCGTGCCCGGTGTGCGCGGAGACCGGGATCGTCTGGCGTCAGGACCTCGACTGCGCGCCGTGGTCGGGCCCGGTCTGCACGGGCTGCGGAATCGTGGTGCCGCGGCCCGTACTGACTCCGGGCGCGCTGGCGAGAGCGCGCCGGATCCGGCCGAGGGACCTGGCGTCGGCGGCATGAGGGGCTCGGGGGCGACGGAACGGCGGCGTGCCCCCGGCCCTGGGGACGCTTTCTACGGGCAGCCCGCCGAGCGGCGCTCCGGCATCAGGCGCGAACCGCTGATCGTGTCGCCGGAGATGTCGTTCGGGTTGGAGAGCACACACGTCTCCAGCGACAGGCAGCCGCAGCCGATGCAGTCGGTCAGATGGTCGCGCAGCCGGCCCAGCTGCTTGATCCGTTCGTCCAGTTCGGACCGCCACGTCTCGGACAGCCGCGCCCAGTCGTCGCGGTTCGGGGTGCGCTCCTCGGGGAGTTCGGCCAGCGCGTCCCGGATCGTGGCCAGTGGTATGCCGACCCGCTGCGCCGCACGGACGAAGGCGACCCTGCGCAGTGCGTCCCTGCTGTAGCGCCGCTGGTTGCCGCTGGTGCGGCGGCTGCTGATCAGACCCTTCGCCTCATAGAAGTGCAGGGCCGAAACGGCGGCGCCGCTGCGCGCGGAGAGCTGGCCGACCGTGAGTTCGTGGAGTGTCTGTGGGATCTGGGGCACCCCTCCAACCCTACGTGCCCGCCCTCCGCACGGGTCCGTCGTTGACAGGAACGCACCCGCCCAACCATGCTGAGCAAGCGCTTAGACAGTAGGCGATGGATGACGACGGACGGTCGAGAGCGGGAAGGCAGGACCAGGGACATGGCAGAGCCGAGGATCTTCACGTCCGCGCAGGAGCTGCGCGACGGGGTGGGCGAGCAGCTGGGTCACAGCGAGTGGCTGGAGATCGACCAGAAGAGGGTCGACCTGTTCGCCGAGGCGACCGGGGACCACCAGTGGATCCATGTGGACCCGGAGCGGGCCGCGGCCGGCCCATTCGGCACGACCATCGCGCACGGCTATCTGACGCTCTCACTGCTCCCGGCGCTGGTCCCGCAGGTCATGCGGGTCGAGGGCATGAAGATGGGCATCAACTACGGGACCAACAAGGTCCGTTTCCCGTCCACCGTGCCGGTGGGATCCCGGCTGCGCGCGACGGCCGTCCTCAAGGACGTCGCGGAGGCGGGCGGCGGCGTCCAGGTCACCGCCCTCGTCACGGTCGAGCGCGAGGGCGGCGACAAGCCGGTCTGTGTCGCCGAGTCGGTGTCGCGCTACTACTTCTGAGATGCCCTGGGGCGGCATCCCCGGCGGACGCACGAGGACAGCTGCGGCACCTCGCTGCGCTGCCGGAACGCCCGAATGCACCGGGCACGAGGACGCCCCCTCCGCCTTGCAATGTCCCGCATCCGACGCGGCGCGCGCCGATCCACCAGGGATGACGGGGCAGCCCTCAGCGCTGGGCCGCGACCATGCGCAGGACGAGGTCGGCGTAGAGATCGCCGACCTCGTCCGGCGTACGGCTCCCCTGCGCGCTGAACCAGCGCGCCACGTCGATGCAGAGCGAGAGCACGGCGAGCGTGGTCCCCGGGATGTCGGGGACATCGAACTCCCCCGCCTGCACGCCCTCACTGATGATCCGCCGGATCACCGCATCGCTCTTCCTGCGCAGGGCGACGATCTCGGTGCGGTGTTCCTCACCCAGGGCGTCGAGTTCGTACTGGACCACGCGGGCGGTGGTGTGCCGTTCGGCATGCCAGCGGACGAAGGACCGTACGGCGTCCGCGAGCCGCTCGGACGCCGTGCCGTCACTGCCGGCGGCCGTCTCCAGGAGCAGCAGGGCGCGGTCGTGACCGATCCTGCTGATCCGGTGGAGCAGCTCTTCCTTCGTCTTGTAGTGGATGTAGAGCGCGGCGGGACTCATCCCGGCGCGGCCCGCGATGTCACGGGTGGTGGTCGCGTGGTACCCGCGCTCGGCGAAGGCGTCGACGGCCGCGACGAGGAGCCGCCTGGCCGCCTCGGGCGTCACCTCGCCCCACGGCGAGCTCTCGCCGCCGGTCTCCTCCGCCGCGCTCATCGTCACCGACCCCTTCCCTTCAGCAGGACGAACACCATACCCCGAACCTGAGCAAGCGCTTAGGGTCCGGTGGATGAGATCGTCAGAGCTTCTGGAAGGGGTCGTGCTCGGCGAGGATCTTCTCCAGCCGGGCCTGGTCGACCCGGCTGACGATCTGTCCCGCCTCCTGACGGTCGCGGATGACCTTGGCGAGGGTGAAGCAGGACGTGACGAGGTACAGGACGCCGACGGCGAGGAAGCCCCGCACCCAGGCGTTCGCGTCGAGGAAGTAGATGCCGAGGGTCACCGCGCCCATCGCCACCCCGAAAGATGCGACGGCCTGACCGTAGAAGGCTGCGGTGCTCTGCTGCTTGACCGATGTCGTCTCACTCATGGGGGAAGCTTCGGCCGCTGTGGCGCCCGCCGCATCCGCCCCCGTACTCAGTCCCGTACTCAGAGGAGCTCACCAAATGGGCGCCCGTTCGAGCGGTACGGCTCAGAAGGCGGAGACCCCCGTCAGCGCGCGGCCGATGATCAGCTTCTGGATCTGGCTGGTGCCCTCGTAGAGCGTCATCACTCGGGCGTCGCGGAGCAGCTTGCCGACGGGGTACTCGTCGATGTACCCGTAGCCGCCGAAGACCTGGAGGGCGTTGTTCGCGGCACGGACGGCGGCCTCGGAGGCGAAGAGCTTCGCCTTGGACGCGGCGGTGGCGAACTCCTCACCGCGGTCGATGAGGTCGGCGACGCGCCAGGTCAGCAGCCGGGCGGCGTCGACATCCACCGCGATGTCGCTGATGAGTTCCTGGACGAGCTGGTAGCTCGCGATGGACTTGCCGAACTGCTCGCGCTCGCCGGCGTAGCCCACGGCGGCGTCGAGAGCGGCCTGCGCGATGCCGACGCATCCGGCCGCGACCGACATCCTCCCCTTGGCCAGGGCGGACATGGCGATCGAGAAGCCTTTGCCCTCGGGCCCCAGGAGCGCGGTGGCGGGGACGCGAACGTCCTCCAGGACCACCTCGGCGGTGGCCTGGCCGCGCAGACCGAGCTTGCCGTGGATGGTGCGGCGGCTGAGGCCGGGGGTGTCGGTGGGCACCAGGAAGGCGGATATGCCCTTGTGGCCGGGTGTGTCGTCGGTGCGGGCGAAGAGCAGCACGACATCGGCCCAGGTGCCGTTGGTGATGAACATCTTGGTGCCGTTGATGACGTACGAGTCGCCGTCACGGACGGCCTTCGTCGTCAGACTGCCGGCGTCGGAGCCCGTACCCGGCTCGGTGAGGCCGAAGCAGCCGATCGCCTCGCCCGCGGTGAGACGGGGCAGCCACTGCTGCTTCTGCTCCTCGCTCCCCCGGGCGGCGATGGTCTTGGTGACCAGACCCAGGGAGACCGAGACGATACCGCGGACCGACGAGTCGCCGCGCCCGAGCTCCTCGGTGACCAGGCAGTACGCCAGGTGGTCGCCGCCCGAGCCGCCGTACTCCTCAGGGATGGTCAGCCCGAGGAAGCCGAGTGCACCCAGCTTCTTCACGATCGACTTATCGACATTCTCGGCGCGATCCCACTCGACGACATGCGGAGTGATCTCGCGGGCGACGAAGTCCTTGGCGAGCTGCCGGACAGCTTCCTGCTCCTCGCTGAGCTCCAGGTTCATCCTTCGGTACTCCCACTTTTAATTAACACTGCTAGTTTTTCGTTCGCAGGCCCTACTATGTGCCGCATGGCCCGACCGCGCAAGCCCCTCCTCAGCAGAGACCGCATCGTCGAGGCGGCGAGCGCCCTGGTGGACTCCGAGGGGCTCGAAGCCGTCTCCACCCGTCGGCTCGCGGCCGAACTCGGGGTCAGCGGGCCCTCGCTCTACAACCACTTCCGCAACAAGGACGAGATCCTGGACGCGGTCGCGGACTCCGTCTCCGCGCAGGTCGACCTGTCGATGTTCGACGAGGACGACAGCCGCGACTGGCGCGCCGCCCTGCACGACTGGGCGGTCTCCTATCGTGCGGCGCTCGCCGCGCACCCGCACATCGTCCCGGTGCTGGCCCAGGGCCCCGGCCGCCGTCCGGCCGGGCTGCGGGTCGCCGACGCGGCCTTCGGCGGCATGGTCCGAGCGGGTTGGCCACCCGCCCAGGCCACGTACATCGGCGCCCTGATGCGGTACTTCGTCACGGGCTCGGCACTGGGCTCGTTCGCACGCGGTTTCGTGGACGACGAGACGGCGTACGACCCCGCCGACTACCCGCACCTCGGCCGGGCCCACCTGCTGGCCGACCGCCGCCAGAAGGTCGACGAGGGCGCGTTCGAGACCGGACTGCGGGCGATCCTCGACGGTCTCGCCCTGCAGTACGAGCAGCGGACGCCCGCGGCCACGGTTCGGCCCTCGCCGAAGCGTTCCTGACGCATGCTGAGTACATGGCACCCCACGACCCGGCCGCGCCCCGCCTCGCCGCCCTGGCCGCGCTCCTCGCCGACGAGACCCGCGCCTCGTTCTGTCTGGCCCTGCTCGACGGGCGTGCCTGGACGGCGGGTGAACTGGCGCGGTACGCGTCGGTCGCGCCGTCGACCGCCAGCGAACACCTGGGGAAGCTCGTCGCGGGCGGCCTGCTGACCGAGGAGCGGCAGGGCCGCCACCGCTATCTGCGGCTCGCCGACGAACGGACCGCCCACCTCGTCGAGGACCTCGCCGCCCAGGCCGCGCCCGGCGACGGGGAACGGCCGCGAACCCTGCGGGCGGCGAGCACCAGCAGCGCGCTGGCCCGCGGACGCACCTGCTACGACCATCTCGCGGGCCGGATCGGCATCGCCATCGCGGACGCCATGACCGTACGGGGACTGCTACGGCAGGACACCGGCTTCGCGCTCACCGATGCGGGCCTGGGCTGGTTCGGGGAGCGGGGCATCCGGCTGGACACCAGGACCAGGCGCCCCCTCGTACGCGGCTGCCTGGACTGGACGGAGCGCCGACCGCACCTGGCGGGGACCGCGGGCGCCGCGCTGTGCAGGCACGCCCTGGACACCGGATGGTGCGTACGGATCGGCTCCGGGCGGGCCGTGAAGGCGACCGCGGACGGGGAGCGGGCGCTGCACGAGTTCCTCGGGATCGAGCCGGAAACAATTCGGTGAGGACCGAACCGTTCCCCGCTTACAGTCGGACCCATGACGACACCCATACAGGCCTCCTCGGCGACGGCCACCATTCCCGCAAGCCGTGACTGGCGGGCGATTGCCGCGGCGTGCACGAGCGTGGTCCTGTGGGCCTCCGCCTTTGTCTCCATCCGCAGCGCGGGCGACGCGTACTCCCCCGGGGCGCTCGCCCTCGGCCGGCTGCTCGCGGGCTCGCTGACGCTCGGCGCGATCCTTGTCGTTCGCCGTGAGGGGCTGCCGTCCAGGGGTGCCTGGCCGGGCATCCTCGCGTCCGGACTGCTCTGGTTCGGGTTCTACATGGTGGTGCTCAACTGGGGCGAGCAGCAGGTCGACGCGGGCACGGCCGCCATGGTCGTGAACATCGGCCCGATCCTGATCGCGCTGCTCGGCGCCCGGCTGCTCGGCGAGGGGCTGCCGCGCATGCTGGTGATGGGCATGGCCGTGTCGTTCGCGGGCGCCGTCGTGGTCGGTCTCTCCATGTCGGGGCACGGGGGTTCGTCGGTGCTCGGAGTGGCGCTCTGCCTGCTCGCGGCTGTGGCGTACGCGGCCGGGGTGGTCACCCAGAAGCCCGCTCTGCGGCACGGCTCGGCCCTGCAGATCACCACGTACAGCTGTCTGATCGGTACGGTCGCCTGCCTGCCGTTCTCCGGTGTGCTGGTCTCCGATGCGGCCGACGCACCGCTCTCCGCGACCCTGAACATGGTCTACCTGGGCATCTTCCCGACCGCCCTCGCCTTCACCACCTGGGCCTACGCCCTCGCGCGCACCACCGCCGGAAAGATGGGCGCCACCACCTATGCGGTGCCCGCACTGGTGGTGCTGATGTCATGGCTGCTGCTGGACGAGGTGCCCGCGCTGCTCACCGTCGGCGGCGGCCTGCTCTGTCTTGCCGGGGTGGCGGTCTCCCGCATGCGTCCGCAGACTGGACGGACGCGGAACAGTCCGGCACAGCCGGTGGAGGGACGCCGAGATGACGCGGAGCGCCAGGAGACCGACCGGCCCCGGGAAGAAGCGGAAGAAGCAGTCGGGCAGGGCTGACGAGGAGCAGGCCGCCCTCGCCCGGGCGGCCCGCCACGGCGGCGCCGAACTCGACGACTTCGACGTGGTCGACAGCGGGGACGACGACCCGGTCCTGGTGACCCCGGAGGGCCGGGCCCGCGACGCCTGGCGCGAGGACTACCCGTACGGCCGCAAGCTCGGCCGCAAGGCGTACGAGAAGACCAAGCGCGCCCTGCAGATCGAACTGCTCAAGCTGCAGCACTGGGTCAAGGACCGCGACGAGCGGATCGTCATCCTCTTCGAGGGACGGGACGCGGCGGGCAAGGGCGGCACGATCAAGCGCTTCACCGAGCATCTCAACCCCCGTGGTGCACGTGTCGTCGCCCTGGAGAAGCCCACGGAGCGCGAGCGCACCCAGTGGTACTTCCAGCGGTACACGGCGCAGCTGCCGAGCGCGGGGGAGATCGTGCTCTTCGACCGGTCCTGGTACAACCGGGCGGGTGTGGAGCGGGTCATGGGGTTCTGCACGACCCGGGAGTACCTCGAATTCATGCACCAGGCACCGGGCTTCGAGCGGATGCTCGCCCGGGACGGCATCCACCTGGTGAAGTTCTGGTTCTCCGTCTCCCGCAACGAGCAGCGCAACCGGTTCATGATCCGCCAGATCGATCCGGTGCGGCAGTGGAAGCTGAGCCCGGTCGACCTCGCCTCGCTCGACAAGTGGGACGCGTACACGGAGGCCAAGGAACTGATGCTGTTCCACACGGACACGGCGGACGCGCCCTGGACCGTGGTGAAGAGCAACGACAAGAAGCGGGCCCGTCTGGAGGCGATCCGGCATGTGCTGCACCGCTTCGACTATCCGGACAAGAACGCGGACCTGGTCGGTGAGGCGGACCCGCTGATCGTGGGCCCGGCCTCGCGGCTTTTCGAGGAGGGCGAGATGGAAGCCCGCCTCCTCACCACGAGCCGGTCGCCGGCCGAGCCCACCCCGGAGCAGGCCCGAGGGCTGTCCCGTAATCCCTGACGGGACAGCCCTCAGAACACCACGAGCGCGCGGCCGCCCTTGCCGGCGATCATGTTGTCGAAGGCTGCCGGGATGCCGTCCAGCGCGATCCGTTCGGTGACCATCATGGAGAGGTCGAACCTGCCCGCGCGGATGTGCTCGGCGAGGACCGGCAGGTCGCGGGCCGGGTCGCTGTTCCCGTACACGCAGCCCGTCAGGGAACGCCCCCAGTGGAAGATCTCCAGCGCGTTGAAGGTCACCTGCTGGTCCTTGCCGCCGATGCCGACGACCGTGGTGCGGCCGCCGCGGCGGGTGGAGTCCCAGGCGCCGCGGATGGTGGCGGGCCGGCCGACGCACTCGACAGCAACGTCCGCGCCCAGTCCGCCGGTGAGCTTACGGATCTCGCGCGGCGTGGTGTCGGAGGCGATGACGTAGTCGGTGGCGCCCGCCGCGCGGGCGAGCTCCTCCTTCTCCGGGGAGACATCCACGGCGATGATCTTCGAGGCTCCCGCGATCCGGGCGGACTGGAGCACAGCGAGACCGACACCGCCGATGCCGAACACGACGACCGTCTCGCCGGCCCGGACCCGGGCGCAGTGATGGACGGCGCCGTATCCGGTGAGGACCGCACAGCCCAGCAGGGCGGCGTCGGCCAGCGGGATGCCGTCCGGGGCGGGAAGCACACAGTTCGCGGCGACGACCGTCTCCTGGGCGAACGCCGCGACGTTCAGGCCGGGGTGGAGCTCGGTGCCGTCGGCGGTACGGGCGTGGATGTTGCCCGCACCCGTCAGGGCGTTGGCGCAGAGCCAGACCTCACCGATTGCGCAGTGGTGGCAGCTGCCGCAGGACGGCGCCCAGTTGAGCACGACCCCGTCGCCGGGCGCGACATGCGTGACGCCCTCGCCGACGGAGAGGACGGTGCCCGCTCCCTCATGGCCGAGGACGGCGGGGACGGGCACCCGCATGGTGCCGTTGGAGAGGGACAGATCGGAGTGGCAGACCCCGGCCGCGGCGAGACGGATCCTCACCTGACCGGGGCCGGGCTCCGGGAGTTCGATGTCGGTGACCTCCAGGGGAGCTCCGACGGCGGGCAGTACGGCGGCGCGGACCACGGACCGGCTCCTTGCTGATCGGGGGGTGCATCGGAGGGTTGTTCAGAACTGGAGGGACTTGGTCTGGAGGTACTCGCCGAGGCCGTGCGAACCGAGCTCACGGCCGACGCCTGACTGCTTGTAGCCGCCGAACGGCGCGAGCGGGTTGAACCGGCCGCCGTTGATGTCGACCTGCCCGGTGTCCATCCGGCGGGCGAAGGCGACGGCCTCCGCGTCGTCGGCGGCCCAGACGGCGCCGGCGAGCCCGTACACCGTGCCGTTGGCGATCCGGAGGGCGTCGTCCTCGTCCTCGTACTTCAGGATCGAGATGACCGGGCCAAAGATCTCCTCCTGGGCGATGGTCATCTCCGGGGTGACATCGGCGAACACGGTGGGGCTGACGTAGTACCCCGTCGCGAGCGGCGCCTTTGGACCGCCGGCGACGAGGCGGGCGCCCTCCTCGATGCCCTTCTCGATGTAACCGCGCACCCGGGCCTGCTGCTTCGCGTTGACGACGGGACCGACCCGCTCCCCCGGCACGTACTTGGCGACGGCCGCGGCGGCGAGGGCGACGGCCTCCTCGTACCGCTCGCCGTCGACGAGCATCCGGGTCCAGGCGCTGCACGTCTGGCCGGAGTTCGACATCACGTTGGCGACGCCGACGTTGACGGCCTTGGCCAGATCGGCGGAGGGCAGGATGACGTTGGCCGACTTGCCACCGAGCTCCAGTGCGACCCGCTTGACCGCGCCGCCGGCGGTGGCACCGATCTGCTTCCCGACGGCGGTGGAGCCGGTGAAGGAGACCAGGTCGACGTCCTCGTGCGCGGCGAGGGCCTGTCCGGCGACCGGGCCGAGACCGGTGACCAGGTTGAAGACACCGGCGGGCAGGCCGGCCTCTTCGGTGGCCTCGGCGAAGAGCTGCGCGGTCAGCGGGGTGTCCTCGGCGGGCTTGAGGACGATCGTGCAGCCTGCGGCGAGTGCGGGAGCCACCTTGGCGACGATCTGGTGCAGCGGGTAGTTCCACGGGGTGATCGCCCCGACGACGCCGACGGGCTCCAGCAGCACGGTGGAGTTGCCGTGCTGCTCCTCGAAGGCGTACGAGGCGGCCAGTTCGGCGTAGGACCCGGCGACCAGGATCGGCACGCCCGCGTGCACCGTCTGCGACAGCTGGAGGGGTGCGCCCAGTTCCGCGGTGACCGTGGCCGCGATCTCGTCCTGACGGGCCACCAGGACGTCGCGCAGGGCGGCGATCCGTGCGGCACGCTCGGCCGGTGGGGTGGCGGCCCAGCCACCGAACGCGGCGCGGGCGGCCCGTACCGCGGCGTCGACGTCCTCGGCCGTGCCCGCCGGGACATGGGCGATGACCTGCTCGTCCGCCGGGTTGACGACCGCGATCGTGTCCGCGCCCGCTGCGGGGCGCCACTCCCCGCCGATGTACATACCGTCGTGGGCCTTCATGGCATTTCCTCCCGGGCAGGCGTACGGGCGATGTCGCCCGCACCCCAAACTAGCGACGTTAGTTTTTTGGCGCCAGAGACGCCCGTCACGCGCGGCCCGGCAATTCACCCGGGGTTCGTCACACGGTTCAGTAATTCGTCAGTAACGGCCTCCTCCTAGCGTCCCGGATCAGCCCGCCCCTCCCGTGCTTCCCCCTGACAGCAGGGGCGCGGCGGGCTCCCCCGTACCAGCCATGGAGGAGCACTCCGATGCATCTGCCCCGATCCCCGCGGCGCAGAACCGCCGCGTGGGCTGCGGCCGCGATGACGGCCGCGGCCGTACTGACCGGCCCCGCTCCCGCATTCGCGCAACCCGCCACGGACCCGAGTCCCGTCTCCGCGAAGGTCGAGTCCGCCGTCCTCGACACCGTCGAGCACGGCAAGGAGTCGACCTTCTTCGTCGTACTCGAGAGCCAGGCGGACCTGTCCGCGGCCAAGGGCAAGAAGTCCCACGCGGCCAAGGCGAAGTCAGCGTTCGCCTCGCTGCGCAGCGAGGCGAAGAAGAGCCAGAAGCCGCTGCAGTCCTTCCTCGACAAGGAGAAGGTCGGATACGAGTCGTACTGGATCGCCAACGCGCTGAAGGTGACCGGCGGCGAGGACCTCGTCGACGCCCTTGCGAAGCGCCCTGATGTGGCGAGCATCGTCGAAGAGCACACCTACAAGCTCGACACGACCGAGTCGAAGGCGACCGACGCCGCCACCGACGCGGACACCTCCGCCGCCGAGTGGGGCGTCCAGGACATCAAGGCCGACCGGGTCTGGGACCAGTACGACGACCGGGGCGAGGGCATCGTCATCGCCAACGTCGACTCGGGCGTCCAGTACGATCACCCGGCCCTGGTGGGCAACTACCGGGGCAACAACGGCGACGGCTCCTTCACGCACGACTACAACTGGTACGACCCGACGGGCCAGTGCACGACGTCGGCGCCCTGCGACAACAACGGCCACGGCACGCACACCATGGGCACCATGGTCGGCGCGGGCGGCGTCGGCGTCGCGCCCGGTGCCAAGTGGATCGCCGCCAAGGGCTGTGAGTCCAGCTCCTGTTCGGACTCCTCACTGCTCGCGGCAGGCCAGTGGATCCTCGCGCCGACCGACCACACCGGCCAGAACCCGCGGCCCGATCTCGCCCCCGACATCGTCAACAACTCCTGGGGCGGCGGTGACACGACCTTCTACCAGGACATCGTCGAGGCGTGGAACGCGGCCGGGATCTTCGAGGCGTTCGCCTCCGGCAACGACGGCAACGGCGTGACCTGCTCGACCGGCCACGCGCCGGGCTCGCAGGCGCCCGCGTACGGCGTCGGTGCGTACGACGTGAACGGCAAGATCGCTAGCTTCTCCGGCTTCGGCCCGTCCAGGCTCGACGGCTCTATGAAGCCGAACATCTCGGCCCCGGGCGTCAACGTCCGCTCCACCTGGCCGGGCAACACGTACAGGGCCATATCCGGTACGTCGATGGCGACCCCGCACGTCGCGGGCGCTGTCGCCCTGCTGTGGTCGTCCGCCCCCTCCCTCATCGGCAACATCGACGAGACCCGCGCGCTGCTCAACCAGGGCGCCGTCAACGTCGACGACACGCACTGCGGCGGCACCGCCGACGCGAACAACGTGTGGGGCGAGGGCAAGCTCGACATCTTCGCGTCCGTGGACATGGCCCCGCACACGGCGGCCGTCGTCACCGGCAGGATCTCGGACAGGTCAAGCGGCTCCGCGCTCTCCGGCGTCACCGTGAAGGCCACCGGGTCCGCCTCGACCCGCACCGTGACGACCTCGGCGGACGGCTCCTACCGGCTGACCCTTCCGGCGGGCTCGTACGACTTCGCCCTCAGCGGGTACGGCTACGCGAACGGCACCGAGTCCGGTGTCACGGTCGCCACCGGCGAGCAGGTCACCAAGGACTTCACGATGGACGCGGTCGCCTCGCACGCCGTGTCCGGCACCGTCCTCGACGTCACCGGCAAGCCTCTCGCCAAAGCCACCGTCCAGGTCACCGGCACTCCGGTCGCCTCCGTCACCACGGACGCGAGCGGACACTTCAACCTGCCGAAGGTGGCCGAGGGTTCGTACACCCTGACCGCCGCGCCCACAGCGCCCGTACTGTGCAACGGTATCTACAGCGGCAAGCTGACCGTGGACGGTGACGAGTCACTGACAGCCCGGGCGCCCGCCCGCTCCGACGCCGCAGGCAACAGCTGCGCCCCGGCGACGTACTCCTGGATCAGCGGCAGCAGCAAGGTCGCGCTCAGCGGCGACGAGGACGCGAAGACGATCACACTGCCCTTCCCGGTGAAGCTGTACGGCGTCTCCTACTCCAGCGCGAGCGTCACCACCAACGGTCTGATCAACTTCCTCGAACCGCGGCTCGGCGACTACGACAACGTCGCGCTCCCGTCGGCCGACAAGCCCAACGGAACCGTCGCCGCCTTCTGGGACGACCTGACCCTGGACAAGAAGTCCAGCGTGCAGACCGCGACCACGGGCACGGCCGGCAGCCGCACGTTCGCGGTCGTCTGGAACAACGCCGCCTTCGCCGGCAACACCTCGGCCCGCGTCTCCTTCGAGGCCGTCTTCGACGAGGCCACCGGCTCCGTCACCCTCCAGTACCAAGGCCTGTCCGCCGCCTCGCCCGAGAACGGCGCGAGCGCGACCGTCGGCATCGAGAACCAGGCCGGCACCGACGCCCTCCAGTACTCCTTCAACGAGCCGGTCCTGGGGGACCGGTCCGCCATCCGCATCGCGCAGGGGACCAAGTGATGAGAACCAACTCCCGGCCGGCACTGCGGCTCGCCTCCGCGCTGGTCGCGGCCGGTCTGGCGCTGAGCGCCGCGCCTCCCGCGCTGGCCGCCGACGACGACAGTGGCCTGCTCACGCTCACGGACAGCCAGGCCGAGAAGCTGGAAGGGCACGCCCAGCTGAACGCATACGCGGACGCCGACCGCGAGACCATCGACCCGCAGGGCGCGAACACCGGATCCGGCACCTCCGGGGCGGAACAGGGCGCGGACTCGGGCTCCCACCTCGACGAAGGCACCGGCACGGACGCCGGCACCGACGCCGCCGTGACCATCTCCCCCAAGTCCACAGTGGAAGGCATGCGCGGCCTCGCCGCCACCGTCCCCACCGGCGGCAAGGGCGGCGACTACTTCACCCTGCACAGCCTCGGCAGCGTCCAGCGCAGCAAGGCCGACGGCACTGCCCTGTGGCGCCGCGACAACGCCTCGCTGTACGCGGACTGGGGTGTCAAGAACTCCCGGCCCTGGCAGACGGAGCCGTACCCGGCGCGCATCGTGATGGGCTATAACGCGGTGAGCCCGTTCACGCCGGCCTCCGACCAGGGATACGTGACCGGCGACCTGACCGGTGACGGCGTGGACGACGTGGTGTTCTCGGCGAGCGTGGGCGTCAACCCGTACCGCCCCTTCACCTCTCCCGGCTCCTCGCTGGCCAACGGCACCTTCGTCACGGTCCTGGACGGCAGGACCGGCAAGACGCTGTGGTCGAAGCTGTACGCGTACGCCTACAACGTGAAGCTCGTCGGCAGGACGCTCGTCGTCACGGACGCGCCGTACTACAACCTCAACTCCCCGGCCGCCGCCACCGCCACCGTCTCGGGCATCCGCTTCTCGTACGCCGACGGGGCGTTGACCCCCTCCGCCACCTGGACGTACGACACGGGCGTGCGCGCCGGTACGGCGTGGGGCGCCCTGGAGGACCTCGGCGGCGGACTGGTCGCCGCGTCGTACAACCGGCGCAAGACCGCGACCGCCGCCGGCCGCGGCCACACCCTGGTGCTCGACACCGAGGACGGCTCCGTCAAGTGGCAGACGGACAACGCGCTCTACTCGCGCCAGCTGCACCTGGACACCGCGCGCGGACGGCTCGTGGCCCTGGAGCAGTCCGACCTCACCGACGGCGTGAAGTACGAGCTGGACTCCTACTCCCTCGCCGACGGCAAGCGCACCACGCTCGACACGCGGATCAACGCGCTGCCCATCGACATGACAATGGGTGATCTGCGGAACGATCGGAAGTCCGAGTACGTGGTCAGCGAGTCCACGCTCAGCCCGACGCTGTGGCTCAACGCCAACACCGTGCGGGTCGTGGACGGCACGGACCCCAGCAGCCTGCTGTGGTCCTCCACCGTCAAGCGCGACGCCGACAACGGCCACGACGCGCCGAGCGCCTGGAGCCTCGACGTCGTCGACGGCAGCCTCGTCACGGCCGCCCAGGACGACACCGGCATGAACACCGCCGAGAACCCCGGCGGCGGGCAGTACGCCTCGCTCACCGTGTTCTCCGGCAGCGGCGACGTGCGCTGGCAGGAGAAGGGCATCGGCGCCTCGCCGATGTTCAACCAGGTCTACCGCGACGCGGACGGCCGGCACATACGCACCGTCGACCAGAACCAGAACATCCGCACCTACGGGTTCGGCAACGGCAAGCAGCAGAGCCTCCTGCCGCTCCAGGGCGACCTGTCGTCCGCGCAGTCGTCCGACATCGACGGCGACAAGAAGAACGACCTGGTCGTCGGCGGCAAGTCCAACGGTGTGTGGGCCTACTCCGGGCCCTCGCTGACTGCGGGCAAGCCCAAGCTGCTGTGGAAGGCCACCGTCCCGGGCCAGGTGCACCGGATCGAGAAGGGCGACGTCAACGGCGACGGCCACGACGACTTCGTGGTGGCCGCCGACACGGCCGTCGCGGTCCTCGACGGGCGCACCGGCAAGGTCATCGAACGCATCGACGGGGGCGGGCCGTTCGTCCGCTCCGTGACGGTCGCCGACCTCGACGGCGACAAGCGCGCCGACATCGTCGTGCCGACGGACAAGGTGCGGGCCTACCGCGGTGACGGCTCGGCGCTGTGGACGTACGGAGCGCCCGACAGCGCGGGCAGCGTCGTCTTCGGCGACCTCGCAGTGGGCGAGGGGCGGGTGTACGCGCAGTACGCGAACACCGGCTCCCTCCACAAGGAGTCACCCGCGGTCGACGGTGTCGCGCTCGACGCCAGGACGGGCACCGTACGCTGGACCGCCGCGCCGAAGGCCCCGGCCGCGAGTGTGGACGGCAAGCTGTACGGAACCGTCCTGAACCGCGGTGTCTTCACCTCGCCGGAGATCCCGTACGCCAACGGGCACGCGGTCGTCTACACCTGGGTCGCTGTCACCTCAACCACCGCCGAGGGCACGCCGGATGCTTCCAGCCTGCGCACGGTCGTCGAGATCCGTGACAGCCGCACGGGCGAGGTCCTCCACCAGGGCCTGGCCGGGGGCCTCTGGACGGTGGGGAACTTCTTCACCGGGCCCGAGGGTCTCGTCCTCGCGGGGACGGCGTCGTTCCGCACCTTCGCGGCCGAAGGCAAGGACTACTCGATCTTCACGCTGCCGACGACGAACACCGGCGGGTTTCTCACCGGTCCGGGCGGACGGCGCCTCCTCGTCGGTGGCGTCGAGGGCGGCCTCGACCTGTGGGATCCGTCCGTCCTGACGGCCGACCACTACCCTGCCGACGTCGGCAGGATCACCTTGATGGGCGCCAGGAACTACTTCTCCGGCGACCTGGACGGTGACGGCGTCGACGAGGTCGTGAACCTCGGCTTCGACGAGACCGGCTACGACCGGATGACCGAGCTGCTCGGCGGCCGCTATCTGAACCAGTTCACCGCCATATCTCAGATGACGGTGTCCACGCTCTCCTGACGGTTACCGCCTCTCCTCCCACGGCCCCCCGGACATCCGTTCGGGGGGCCTACGGCGCGCCCGGGGAAGGGGGTTAAAGTCAATACCGTTCAGTTAGTGGACTCGGATGGTGATGTGGGGGCTGTGTTTGGGCTGGGGCCAGTGTGCGTGGTGGGAGCGTTTCGCGGCCCATTTCAGGACCTTGCGTTTGACGACTCGCGGGTGTGAGCGTTTTCGGCGGGGTGGGTTGAGGTGTTGGGTGAGCCATCGGATGGCGTGACGCCATGCTGCGTCGGCCGTGTCAGCGCCCGGAGGGGGAAAATGCGCCCTGCGCGACTGAACGGCGGGCGATGCGGAGGGCCTTGACGAAGGAGACTCTGTCGGGGTCCTGGCCGGTGTGCGCGGCGGTGTCGGCCATCAGGGTACGGATGGCGTAGTGGCAGCACAGGTGTCCCCAGATTTCTTGCTGGACAAGGTCGGGGGCTTTCGAGCGCAGTACCGCGCGGGGCCCGCGTTGATGGGTCTTCAGTTCGTCGAAGGTTGTCTCGATCTCCCATCGTTGGGCATAGACGGCTGCGAGGTCCTCGGCGCCGACGTCGGCCGGGTCGAGGATCGTGGTCAGCAGCCGGTATTCCTCGGGGTTGTCCCGGCCGTCATCGACCGTGTAGTCGATCACTCTGACTGTGAGCGGCTCCGTCGTGGCCCGGTTCGTGCCCGACGTCGGGACTATCCGGGCCAGCCAGGACCCATCGGCCAGTGTTTCCAGATGCCGGGGCCGCAGGTTCGTTTTCACTCGCCAGAGCAGATCCGCGCCCGTGGCGGCGGCCTGCTGCCACAGACGGAACCCGTAGAAGCCCCGGTCGGCCAGGACCAGTTGGCCCGACTCCAGCCGATCGACGAGCTGCCGGGACAACTCGATCTCCGACACGCTGCACGGGCCGGTGGCAGCGTCGAAGACGGCATGGGTGCCGCATTCCGCCAATGCCACCAGGCGGGCCTGCGGAAACGCGGACTGCTCCCCCCGGCTGGAAGCCGGCCGCCCGAAGAATTCTGCGTTGGCTGCCGTGTCTGCCACGTCCAGGCACGTCCCGTCGATCGCCACCAGACGACGCCCGGCCAGCCACGACCCCGGCGTGTCCGGCCCCGCCAGCGGACGCGCGACCCGCGCGAAGAGATCCCGCACCGGCTCGAACCCCAGACGAGCCCTGGCCTGGAAGATCGCCGACTTCGAGGGCGGCGTGAACGACTCCGACCACCCCGACGCCCACGACAGCCCATCCGTGAGCTGCGCGAACACATCCTCGTAGGAGCCATCCGAATACAGCGCCATCCCCATCGAGAAGTACGCCATCACCCGCGCGGGCAAGGACCGGTGACGCCGCTCAGTACGCCCCGCCTCCTCGATCACCGCGTCAACCACATCCGCGGGAAACACCCGCGTCAGCAACCCCACAGACACCAAATCCGACAAGCGGACATCAGAAGACGGCTTCACCCAACCAGAACGCGGCATCCACCCACAATAACCCAGAAGCCCTTAACTGAACGGTATTGGGGTTAAAGTGCGCCCTTATGGGCGCGGAAGACACGAACCACAGCACAGACCTCGCTCCCCCACTGCTGCGTCTGCATCTTTTCGGCGGGTTCCGGGTGACTCGCGACGGCGGGCCCGCGCTCGCCGACAAATGGCCCCGCCCCAGCGCCCGAGCCCTCGTGAAACTCCTCGCCGTCTCCCCCGGCCACAGCCTCCACCGCGAGCAGGCCATGGAGATCTGCTGGCCGGACTCCGACGCCCACGCCGCGCTCGGCAGTCTGCGGGTCGCCCTGCACGCCGCCCGCCACGCCATCGAGCCGGAGCTGGCCCCCCGCGCCTCCTCGTCCTATCTGACCGGCGAAGGCACCCTGCTGCGGCTCGATCCGCACACCGTGGCGATCGACGCCGATCACGCCGAGATCCTCGCCGAGCAAGCCCTGGCCGGGGGTTCGGCCGAGGCGCTGACCACCGCACTCACCGCGTTCACCGGCGAACTGCTGCCCGAGGACCGCTATGCGCCCTGGGCCGAGGCCCGGCGCGAGCAGCTGTCCGCGCTGTGCGAGCGGGTACGGCTCGCCCTGGCCGAGGCCCACCTCGCCGACGGCGAGACCGAGTCGGCCACCGAGGTGGCGCTGCGCGCCGTGGCTGCCGCGCCCGCCGAGGAGCGCGCCCACCGGGTGCTGATCGACGCCTATCTGCGCCAGGGCCTGCGCCGCCAGGCCGTGCGCCAGTACCACCTGTGCCGCGAAGCGCTCGACGCCGAGCTGGGCGTGCGCCCGGGACCTGCCACCGAGCAGTTGCATCTGCTTGCCCTGGACGCGTCCTCGACGGTGCTGCCGGCCATCTCCGCCCCCGTGCTTCCGGCCGCGATACGCACCCCGCCGGGTCCGCCGCTGCGCGGCCGCGCCGACGAGCTCGGGGTCCTGCTGGCCGCCGAGGGCCCGCCGGTGCGGCTGGTGGGCGGCGAGGCCGGGGTCGGCAAGACACGGCTCACGGCGGAGGCGGCCCGGCGGGCGGCCGAAGCAGGTGCGACCGTGCTGTGGGGCGCCGGTCACGACGCCGAGGGCCACACACCGTACGGCGCCTTCGTCGAGGCCCTGGATGCCTGGCTCGCCGACCGGCCCCCCGTCGACCGGGCCGGAATCAGCGGCGAGTATCCGGAACTCGCGTCACTGCTGCCCTCGTTGGGGCAGATCGGGATGGGCACGGAACGCAGCCCGGAGGAGGAGCGCGACCGGTTGTTCCGGGCGGCCGCCGGACTGCTGGGCGATCTTGCGGCGACCGCGCCGGTGCTGCTCGTGCTGGACGACCTGCACGCCGCCGACATGGGGACGTACCAGCTGCTCAGCCATCTGGCCCGGCGGGCGGTGGCCACGCGCACGGACTGGCGGTTCGCCGTGACGTACCGGGCGGAGGAGCTGACCGCGACAGATCCCCGGCGCACCGTGCTGGAAACCTTGGTGCGCCAAGGTCTGGCCCGTTCCATGGAGTTGGGGCGACTGGACCGCGACGCGTGCCTGGCGGTCGCCCGGGACGCGGGGGCCAGGGCCGATGTGGACCGGGTCTGGGAGCTGTCACTCGGCAATCCGCTCTTCGCCCTGGAACTGGCCCGCACCGTCCACGAAGCCGCGGACCCCGGCGCGCTCAGCGCCCCGGAGGGCGTGCGTCAGCTCGTGGCGGCGCGGCTGGCGCGGCTGGGGCCCGCGGCGCGGCGGGTCGTGGAGGCGGTCTCCGTGGCGGGCGGTGGCGCAGCGCTGTCCGAGGTTCTCGATGTCGCCGAGCACGGGCTGCATCCGCCGCTGTCGTCCGCCGAGGCGACGGATGCCGTGGACGCGGCGGTCACGGCGTCGGTGATGACGGAACGGACCGTGGTGGTCGGCGGGCGGCCACTGCCCGGTCTCGCGTTCCGGCACCCACTGGTCCGGCTGACCTGCTACGACGGGCTGTCCGCGGCCCGCCGCCGACAGCTGCACTCGGCCTACGCGGAGGCGGTGCTGCGGCGCAGGCCGGACGCCGTCGACACCCTCGCCTCACACCTCACCCGCGCCGACGACCCCCGCGCCACCCACTATCTGCGACAGGCGGCCGAGCGGGCGGCAGCCCTGTGCGCCAATGACACCGCGGACCGCTACTACGCCGAACTCACCGCCCGGCTCGACGCGCTGGCCGCCGATGCGGCGCAGGCGAGGATCGACCGCGGCGCCGTGCTGCGCCGGATGGCCCGCTACCAGGAGGCGGCGGCGGTGCTGCGCGAGGCACTCGACGACATGGTGCGGCGCGGCGACGAGGACGGACAGGTCCTGGCCGCCGCCCGGCTGACCGAGGTGCTGGTGAAGTACCGCGGGACCGACGAGGGCGAGGATCTGCTGCGTACCTATCCGCCCGGTCCGCGCACCCCGCCGCTGGCCGCCGCGACCCACCACCTGGCGGCGGCGGTTCTGCGGTTCGTGACCGGCCGGTACGAGTCGGCGCACGCCGCGGCCTGTACCGCGCAGGAAGCCGCGGACGCCATACCGGGCAGCGAACGCCGGGGGCTGCTGGCCCGCGCCCTCGGGATGCAGGCGACCTCGCTCGGGCTCGCGGGCCGGTTCGCGCAGGCGCGTCCGGCGGCCGATCTGGCACTGCCGCACGCCGAGGCGTACGGCGACCAGGAGTTGCTGGCCACCGTCCTCTCCGTGCTGCGCGAGCACGCCCGGCGGTCGGGCCGGCTCGCCGAGGCGGTCGCCTCCGGGCAGCGGGCGCTGCGGCTCGCCGAGCACACCGGGGATCCGACGGCAGTCGCCTTCGAGCGGGCCAACCTCGCGGAACTGCATCTGTTGCTCCGGGAGTTCGGTGAGGCGCGGGAACATGCGGAGGCGGCGGTACGGGAGACCGGCGGGCAGGCCGCGTGGTGCACTCCGTACGCCCTGGCCGCGCTGGCCCGGGTCCGGATCGGAGCCGGTGAGCCGGGCGCGGCGGAGCTGCTGACCCGTGCCGGGGAGGTGGCCGAGGCGCAGGGCGACCTGCAGGCGGTGCACGAGGTACGGGCGGCGCAGGCGGAGCGCCTGGTGCGCGAGGGCCGCCCGCAGGAAGCCCTCGCTCTGCTGACCGACGGGAACGGACCCGGATCGGCCGCGCTGCTGTCCTGGGCGGAGCTGCTGTCGGGGCAGCCGGAGCAGGCGGTGCGGCTGGCGGCCGCGGAGATCGTACGTGCCGAGGAAGTCGGCGAACGGCTGTCGTTGACCGAGGCGCGTACGGTGCATGCGGCGGCGCTCGCGGCGCTGGGCCGCGAGCGGGAGGCGCGCGAGGAGTTCGACCGGGCAGCGGTACTGGCGGCCGAACTCCCCTATCCGGCGGGGACGTTCGCGGTGGATCAGGCCCGTGGGACGGACTGGACGACCGGCTGACTCAGTGGTGGTCAGCCCAGACCGGCGGGCTCGGTGCCGGGGCGCTCGAACTGGGTGCGGTACAGCTCCTCGTACCGGCCGCCGACCGCCAGCAGTTCCTGGTGGGTGCCGCGTTCCACGATCCGGCCGTTCTCCACGACGAGGATGAGGTCCGCCGCCCGTACGGTGGAGAGCCGGTGGGCGATCACCACCGCGGTGCGTCCTTCGAGCGCCTCCACGAGGGCTTCCTGGACGGCCGCTTCGGAGGTGTTGTCCAGGTGGGCGGTGGCCTCGTCGAGGATGACGACGCGCTGGCGGGCCAGCAGCAGCCGGGCGATGGTCAGCCGTTGGCGTTCGCCGCCGGAGAGCCGGTAGCCGCGTTCACCGACGACGGTGTCCAGTCCGTCGGGCAGCGAGGCGACCAGTCCGTCCAGTCGCGAGCGGCGCAGGGCGTCCCAGAGGTCCTCCTCGGTGGCTTCGGGGCGGGCGAGGAGAAGGTTGGCGCGGACCGACTCGTGGAAGAGGTGGCCGTCCTGGGTGACCATGCCGAGTGTGTCACGGAGGGTGTCGGCCGACAGGTCGCGTACGTCGATGCCACCGATGCGTACGGCCCCCTCGTCCGTGTCGTACAACCGGGGCAGCAGCTGCGCGATGGTCGACTTGCCCGCGCCGGACGATCCGACGAGGGCCACCGTCTGTCCCGGTTCCGCGCGGAACGAGACCCCGCGCAGCACCTCGGCGCCGCCGCGGGTGTCCAGAGTGGCGACGTCCTCCAGCGAGGCGAGGGAGACCTTGTCGGCGGACGGGTAGCCGAAGCGCACGGCGTCGAACTCCACGGAGACCGGACCGTCCGGGACCGTCCGTGCGTCGGGCTTCTCCTCGATGAGGGGCTTGAGGTCGAGGACCTCGAAGACCCGCTCGAAGCTGACGAGCGCGCTCATCACCTCGACGCGCGCCCCGGCGAGTGCGGTGAGCGGCGCGTACAGCCGGGTCAGCAGCAGGGCCAGGGCGACGACGGCGCCCGCGTCCAGCTGCCCGCGCAGCGTGTAGAACCCGCCGAGCCCGTAGACCAGGGCGAGTGCCAGCGCCGATACGAGGGTGAGCGCCGTGATGAACGCGGACTGGGCCATGGCCGTACGGACACCGATGTCGCGCACCCTGGCCGCCCTGGCGGCGAATTCGGTGGACTCGTCGGCGGGCCGCCCGAAGAGCTTGATGAGCGTGGCGCCGGGCGCGGAGAAGCGCTCGGTCATCCGGGTGCCCATCGCCGCGTTGTGGGCGGCGGCTTCGCGCTGGAGTCGCGCCATCCGTGTACCCATCCGGCGTGCGGGGAGCACGAAGACGGGCAGCAGCACCAGCGCGAGTGCGGTGATCTGCCAGGAGATGCTGAGCATGACGCCGAGGGTGAGCAGCAGCGTGACGACATTGCTGACGACGCCGGACAGGGTGTTGCTGAAGGCGCGCTGGGCGCCGATGACGTCGTTGTTGAGACGACTGACGAGCGCGCCGGTGCGGGTGCGGGTGAAGAACGCGATCGGCATGCGCTGGACGTGGTCGAAGACGGCGGTGCGCAGGTCGAGGATCAGCCCTTCGCCGAGGGTGGCCGAGAGCCAGCGGCTGACCAGCCCGAGTCCCGCGTCCGCGACGGCGATCACAGCGATGAGCACGGCCAGCCGCGTGACGGTCCCCTCCTCCTTGCCGGTCACGATCGCGTTCACGACGCGGCCGGCGAGGACGGGGGTGGCGACCGCGAGCAGTGCCGTGGCGACACTCAGCAGCAGGAACAGGGCGACCCGCCGCCGGTGCGGTCGGGCGAACGCGGCGATGCGCCGCAGAGTGGCTCGGTCGAAGGGTCGTCGGTCCTGCTGCGCGTTCATGACGTTGTGGAGCTGCGTCCACGCGGTGGCTTCCATGCTCATGGAATGAACGTACGACCTCGACCCGGCTTGAGGTCAACGTACCGCTCCAGGGCCTTTCCCGAAGGCAAGACCCTGGAGCGGTACGGCTCAGACGTCGAGCCCCGGGATCTCCTTCGGCAGGGGGCAGATCCGGCGGCCGTGGTGGTCGAAGACATACAGGTGCGCGAGGTCGATCAGGAGCGGGACCTGCCCGCCGATGCGCAGTCGCATGTCGGGACCGGTGCGGACGACGAGGTCGCCCGCGGTGATCGCGGGGCGGTCGGGGCCGCGGGGGGCGGGGAAGTCGGTGTCGGGGCCGGGTTCGTCGAGGGCGACGACGGGGCCGCTGATGTGGCCGGTCGCGCGCTCCTTCAGCCGTTCCAGTACGCCGACCCCACCGCCACCGCCACCACCGGCGCGGCGGCGGCGCGGGACCGCCCTGCCGGGGCGGGCCGATTCGAGATCGGGCACCACGGCGGGCCGCGACCCGGTGTTGAAATGGACGAGCGCCTCGTGGCCCTGGTACTCGACGTGTTCGACGATGCCGCTCAGCGCGACCTCACCGGGGCGGGCCTGGCTGGGCGGGGCGATCCTGGCCGCTTCGGAGCGGAGGCCGACGATGATCTGGCGGCCCTGCTGAATGCGGAGCAACTGGTGGTCGGGGCTGAGCGGTTCGGGCAGCGGCAGCCGCTGGCGGCCGAGGTCGATCGACATGCGCCCTTCGAGGGGGGCGTGCACGACGGCCTGGAGGAGATTGATGCGGGGGGTGCCGACGAATGCGGCGACGAAGACGTTCTCCGGCAGTGCGTAGACCTCGCGGGGCGGGCTCACCTGCTGGAGCCGTCCGCCGCGCATCACAGCGACCCGGTCCCCCAGCGACATCGCCTCGGCCTGATCATGCGTCACGTAGACGGTGGTGACGCCCAACTCCCTGGTGAGCTGTGATATCTCGGCCCGAAGATGGTTGCGGAGCTTCGCGTCGAGGTTGGAAAGCGGCTCGTCCATCAGGAAGGCGGAGGGCCGGCGCGAGATGGCCCTGCCCATGGCGACCCGCTGGCGCTCGCCGCCGGAGAGCTGACCGGGATACCGGTCCAGGACACTCTCGATGCCGAGCATCCTGGCCGTGTTCTCGACGTGTTCCGTGTTGTCCTGGCGCGGGTTCTGCAGCTTCAGCGGGAAACCGATGTTGGCTCGGTTGGTCATGCTCGGGTAGAGCGCGAAGTTCTGGAACACCATGGCCATGCCGCGTTCGCGGGGCGCCACGTCGTTGGACGGCTCGCCGTCGAGCAGCAGCTCACCCTCGGTGATCTCCTCCAGCCCGGCAATCATGCGGAGCACGGTCGATTTGCCGCACCCCGAGGGGCCGAGCAGGACGACGAATTCGCCCGGGTCGATGGAGAGCGAGAACCGGTCGACGGCACGCTGGGCCCGTCCGTACGTCTTGCTCACGTTGTGCAGGGAGATCGCGCGAGTCATGTGGTTCCGCCCGGGAGACATGGTGAGGTGGAGCGGTGGGGAGCGCTGCAGTGGGCTGAAATTAGCCCACTGCCCCGGGTGGTGGGAATGACTCGCGCAAAGGTTGAGGCGCAAGAGGGCCTGTGAGCCGGAAGTGTCAGGTGAGGTTCCGGTTCGCCGAGGGCTGTTCGGGCCGGGGCACCGGCCGGGCAGGGACCGTGTCGTCGGCGGGCCCGGGGGCGCGCCCGCCCCGTACTCCCAGTCCCGCCGCCGCCAGCAGGAGCACGCCCAGCATCACGAACGGCGCGGCGGTGCCCGCCACCCCGGCGATCAGACCGGCGGACGCGGGGGCGGCGACCTGGCCGAGGCGGTTGCCGGTCAGCCTGAGGGCGAGGGCGGTGGAGCGGGCCTCCGGCGGGGCGGCCCGGACGACGGTGGTCATCGACAGCGGCTGGCCGACTCCGAGGCAGAAGCCGAGCACGGCGAGCATCGTGGCCAGCGCCCAGACGGGGACCGGCAGGGCAATGCCCGCGCAGAGCAGTCCGGCCAGCAGGCAGGTCGTGGTGAGCAGTGCCGTGCGGCCGAGGACGCGGAGCATCGGCGTCATGACCAGACGGCAGGCGATGGTGGCGGCGGCGCGCAGGCTGAGCAGCAGACCGATGGTGGCGGGGGCGATGGCGCGGTGCTCGCCGATGACCGGCAGATACGCGGTGAGGATGTCCGTGGCGGAGAGAACGGCGAGGCTGATGAAGATGCCCGCCGGGACGCCCCGCGTGCGCAGGATGCGGCCGACCGGCACCTTCGCGGCGGGCGCCGGGGCTCGGACGCCCGGGGCGGTGCGGTGTTCAATGCGCCAGAGCGAGACGAACGACGCGGTGGCGACGGCCGCAGAGACGACCAGCGCGAGTGCGCTCGTACGGCCCAGGAGGCCGTCACGTTCGGAGATCACGTACCCGGCGGCGATCGGCCCGATGAGCTGACCGAGGGAGGCGCCAATGGTGAAGTGCCCGAAATTGCGGTCCTGTTCGGCGGGCGCGGACTGACGCGCGACGATCGACTGGGCACCGATCACGAAGCAGAGATGGCCGAGTCCCATGACGCCGCTCCAGGCCGCCATCGCCGGGAGGGAGCCCGCCGTACCGCTGAGGGCGCAGCCGCCGGCGATCAGGACGACGCCGAGGGGCAGCAGGGGTGCGCACCGGCCGTGGTCCGTCCGTCGCCCCAGCGGGACGGCGGCGAAGAGCGGGAGGAGCGCGTACACCCCGGTGATCACACCGATGGCGCGTTCGTCCGCACCGAGCGAAAGAGCCCGGTAGGAGACGGCGGGCCGCGCCATCGACACCGCCCCCTGTGCGAAGGCGAAGGCGATGACGAGGCGCAGCAGCCAGCTCCTGCCGGGCCCTTCCGTGTGGTCCATGGGTCAGATGATCCCGAAGAGGAGTCCGGCGCAGAGCACCACCAGTGAGGTGAGCGCGGCCCACTTGACGGTGAACCTGGTGTGGTCGCCGAACTCGACCTTCGCCATGCCGACGAGGACGTAGACGGCGGGGACCAGCGGGGACGACATGTGGAGCGGCTGGCCGATCAGGGAGGCGCGGGCGATCTCCAGCGGGGAGACACCGTGGGCGGCGCCGGCTTCGGCGAGCACGGGGAGGACGCCGAAGTAGAAGCCGTCGTTGGACATGAAGTACGTGAGCGGGATGCTCAGGATGCCGGTGACGATCGCCATGTGCGGGCCCATGCCGTCCGGGATCGCGCCGACGAGCCAGTCCGCCATGTGCTTGACCATCCCGGTGCCGGAGAGCACACCGGTGAAGACGGCGGCGGCGAAGACCATGCCGGAGACGTTGAGGACGTTGTCGGCGTGGGCCGCGATGCGGGCCCGCTGGTCGGGCATGTGGGGGAAGTTGACGGTGAGGGCGAGGGCCGCGCCGAGCAGGAAGAGCACCGGGATCGGCATCAGTTCCATGATCATCGCGGTGAGGAGGGCGACGGTGAGACCGGCGTTGAACCAGTAGAGCTTGGGCCGCAGGGTGGCGCGGTTCGGGTCGAGGCCCTTGAAGCCCTCGTCGTCCGCGTCGCCGTCGTGCGCCACTGCCGCCGTGTGCTCCGCGTCCGTGCCCGTACCGGCTCCGCCTGAGTTCTTGCGGGTACGGTCGCTGCCGCCGCCCGCACCGGCTCCGGCGCCTGCACCGACGAGAACCGTCTCGGGCTCCTGGACGATGGCCTCGTCGAGGGTGAGGATGCCCAGCCGCTTGCGCTCGCGCCGGCCGAGGACGACGGCCAGGAGGATGACCGCGAGCAGTCCGACGCCGAGGGCCGGAATCATCGGGACGAAGATGTCGCCCGCGTCCAGCTTCAGGGCGGTGGCGGCGCGGGCGGTGGGGCCGCCCCAGGGCAGGGTGTTCATGACGCCGTTGGCCGTGGCGGCGATACCGGTCATCACCACCAGGCTCATCTTGAGGCGCTTGTAGAGCGGATACATCGCCGAGACGGTGATCATGAAGGTGGTGGAGCCGTCGCCGTCCAGCGAGACGATCGCGGCGAGCAGCGCCGTACCGACGACGATCCGCATCGGGTCGGCCTTGCAGAAGCGCAGAATGCCGCGGACGATCGGGTCGAAGAGACCGACGTCGATCATCACACCGAAGTAGACGATGGCGAACATCAGCATCGCGGCGGTCGGCGCGAGGTTGCCCACGCCGTCGATCACATAGTCACCGAGCTTGGCGCCCTGCCCGACGGCGACACAGAAGAGTGCGGGGATCAGGACGAGCGCCGCGATCGGCGACATCTTCTTCATCATGATCAGGACCAGGAAGGTCGCAATCATGGCAAAGCCGAGGATTGTCAGCATGTGGGATACCTATCGTTCACCCTTGAACTCCCACCGGAGTCGGCGGTGCGGATGACGTTAGGGCGCGACTCGCAGCCTTAACAAGACGTTGACATGCGAGCAATACGAGCAAAACCCCAGGTCAGTGGCCGGTTGACGTGCTGGGCGCCACCGCGACGGGGATGCCGTTGAGCACGGCGGTGCCGGACAGCCGGTCGAGCAGGGTGCCGTCGAGGAGCTGATTGACGTTGACGCCGGGGGCGGCTGCGGCGACGGACATCCGGGTGCCGGGGCGGTCGTGCCCCCAGCCGTGCGGGAGGCTCACCACTCCGGTCCGCACGCTCTCCGTGATCTCCACGGGCGCGGTCAGCGCACCACCGTCCGCCGTGACCGTGGCGAAGGCGCCGTCCGCCAGTCCGAGCCGGGCCGCGTCCTCGGGGTGCATCTGCAGGGTGCAGACGTTCGAGCCGCCGCGCAGCGCGGCGACGTTGTGCATCCAGCTGTTGTTGGAGCGCAGATGGCGACGGCCGACGAGGACGAGCGAGTCGGCCCCCCGTTCGGTCGTCAGGGCGGTGCGGAGCCTGGACAGATCGGCGGCGATCGGCGCGGGGAGGAGTTCGATGCGTCCGCTGCGGGTGGCCAGGACCTCCGGGACACGGGGCCGGAGCGGGCCGAGGTCGATGCCGTGCGGGTGGGCCAGCAGCCGGTCCAGGGTGAGGCCCTCGGGGTCGGCGCCGAAGCCTTCGCCGTACGGGCCGAGGCGGAGCATCAGATCGAGGCGCCGCTCCGGTCCGGTGCGTCCGGTGAGCGCGGCGGCGAGCTCGGCGGGGGTGCGCCCGTGGACGGGCGAGTGCGGGTCGGCGACGGTCTTGGCCAGCACCCGGTCGATGATCATGGCATCCACGGCGGACGGGTCGGCTCCGTGCATCCCGGAGACGGCGAGGACGAGCCGGGCGAGGATCTCGCTCTCGCCGAGCAGACCGTCGGCGAGTGGGACGGCGGGGCGGGTGTAGCGGACCTGGTTGCGTACGGCGAGGGCGTTGAACGCGAAGTCGAAGTGGGCGCTCTGCGAGGGCGGGGGCGGGGGCAGCACCACATGTGCGTGGCGTGAGGTCTCGTTGAGGTAGGGGTCGACGCTGATCATGAAGTCGAGCCCACTCAGGGCGCGGTCCAGACGGTCACCGTCGGGGGCGGAGAGCACAGGGTTGGCGGCGAGGACGATCAGGGCGCGGATCCGGTCCTCCCCCGGGGTCTCGATCTCCTCGGCGAGGGCGGCGATGGGCAGTTCGCCCTTGGCCTCGGGGTGTCCGGAGACCCGGCTCGCCCAGCGTCCGAGATTGAAGCCCTCGCCGGGGGCGGCGGGGCGCGGGGCGCGGGCGGTGGCCGAGAGCGGGAAGAGGGCGCCGCCGGGGCGGTCGAGGTTGCCGGTGAGGATGTTGAGGACGTCGACGAGCCAGCTGGCGAGGGTGCCGTGCTCGACGGTGCAGCTGCCGATGCGCCCGTAGACGGCGGCGGTGGGGGCGGCGGCCAGTTCCCGGGCGATCGTACGGATGGTCACCGCGTCCACGTCGCACGCCTCGGCGACCGACTCCGGCGTGAACTCCCTGACGGCTTCGGCTACTTCTTCGAGCCCTTCGAGATGGCCGGCGAGCGTGCCGGGGTCGGTGAGCTTCTCCTCGAAGAGGACGTGGGTGAGCGCGGCCAGAAGGAGTGCGTCGGCGCCGGGGCGGATGGCGACATGCCGGTCGGCGAGGCGGGCGGTGCGGGTGCGACGCGGGTCGACGACGGTGAGGGTGGCGCCGCGCTTGCGGAGCGCTTTGAGCTTGCCCGGGAAGTCGGGGGCGGTGCAGAGACTGCCGTTGGATTCGAGCGGGTTGGCACCGAGGAGCAGCAGATGGTCGGTGCGGTCGAGGTCGGGCACCGGGATGGCGTTCGGGTCACCGAAAAGCAGTCCGCTGGAGACGTGCTTGGGCATCTGGTCGAGGGTGCTCGCGGTGAAGAGGGCCCGGGTGCGGAGCGCGGAGAGCAGGGCGGGCGGGTAGAGCGCGCCGGCCATGGTGTGCACATTGGGATTGCCGAGGACGACGCCGACGGCCTGTTGCCCGTGTTGCTCGGTGAGCGGGGCCAGTGCGGCGGCGATCGCGTCGAACGCCTCGCCCCAACTCGCCTCCCGCAGCACGCCGTCCCTGCGGACGAGGGGGGTGCGCAGCCGGTCGGGGTCGGCGTCGAGGCCGCCGAAGGACGCCCCCTTGGGGCAGATGAAGCCCCGGCTGAAGACGTCGTCCCGGTCACCGCGGGCTCCGGTGACCCGTGTCCCCTCGATGGTGAGGGTCAGTCCACAAGTGGCTTCGCAGAGGGGGCAGATGCGCAGGGCGGTACGGGTGGTACGGGAGTCGTACGACATGGGCCCTCCCCGGGGCGGCGACTGCGGTGGCGCGCGAACGTGGGCAAGCACCGCCGAGCATACCGACCGGTAGGCATGGTGGGGAGGTGTTGTCGGGTCGATATTGGCGGCGGCAGGTCCCGTCGGATTTTCGCGAGGTGCGGTGAGATGCGGTCCGGTCCCCTGCGGTGTGGCGCGGTGTGGTGCCATCCGGCGCGGTGAGGTGCGGTGCGTGCCGGGATCAGTCCAGGACCCGGGCCAGATACGCCTGGATCAGGACACGGGTCTCCGCGACGATCGCCGGATCGCCCGACGGATCGGTGCGGAAGGCGAGTTGGAGGAGCGCGTCGGCGGCTTCGACGCAGACCAGGATCGTCCGGAGCAGATCCTCGTCGGCGGTGCGCCCCAGATAGCCGGAGAGCAGTTCGGCGAGGCGCTCCGCGACGCGGTGATTGGCGTCGGAGGCCGGGTCGTGAACGGGGGCCGGGGCGCCGAAGTCGACGAGGGCGAAACCGGGGACGGAGCGCTTCATCGCCAGATATTCGTCGAGCACGGCGTCGATGGCGCCGCGCCAGTCGGCGGACGGGATGGCGGTCAGGCGACCGGTGATGCGCTCCGCGTAACTGTCCAGGTTGCGCCGGGCCAGGGCGTCGGCGAGGGCGCGCTTGTTGGAGAAGAACCGGTAGACGGAGCCGATCGGGACTTCCGCGCGGGCGGCTACGGCCCGGGTGGACAGCTGCTCGTAACCGGTCTCGTCGAGGAGTTCGGCGCAGGCGTCGAGTATCCGGGCGAGGCGCTCGGCGCTGCGTTGTTGCACGGGGGCGCGGCGGAGGTTCGTATTCGCATGGGGCACGGGCTCCATGATGCCGTGACTCTCCTCTGCGGGACGGGCGGGTGCGGACCTGCGGTCAGGCGAGGAGCAGGGTCAGCCCCCCGATGGTGTACGCGATCATCAGTGCCAGCAGGGGAAGTTGCCCCGCGACGGCGCGGGCGGGCGGGAAGAGGCGCACGGACCGGTCGTGGGCGGCGACGACTCCGAGGACGTGCCCGACGACGATCGCGGCGACCTGGAGCGCGGCGATGCCGCCGGGGGCCAGGGGCGGCTCGGGCGGGGCGGGAGTGTCAGCACCGAGTGCCACCATGACCGTGTGTGGCCCTTCGGTCACGAAGAGCGTGAAGTAGTGGGCGACGAGATAGCCGAGGGCGATCGGGACGAGCGAGTGCGCGAAGACGGTGAGGGGGTGGCGGAGTTGACCGGAGATCAGCCGGGTGGCACCGGCGCAGAGGGCATAGAGGGTGGCGACGAGGGCGACGGCGGCGAGCAGCCCGAGCGTGGCCGCGGTGGTGCGGCCCAGGGGTGAGGTCTGGACGGCGGTGATCCAGGAGGGGGCGTCGGAGAAGCCGTCGTAGGCGGTGGAGCCGAGCATGACGCAGGCGGTGGCGACGAGGCCGGGGGTCTGCGGGGTGGCGTCGAGTCCGTTGAACGGGGAGCGCAGGACGAGGCGGCGGTCGGCGGGCCGGCGTCCGAGGGGGGAGAGCCGGGCGAGCAGGCCGGAGTAGACCTCGAAGGCGTCGGCATGGTCGAACCAGCGGGCGCCGTGGCGGGCGGCGCCCGCGAGGTGGACAGCGCCATACGGCACGAGGAAGAGGAGGAGGGCGGTGGACGACGCGGGGTCGGGGGCGACGAGTTCGAGCCAGGTGAAGGCGAGAAGTCCGGCCGCGGCGGGCCACAGACCGAGGCGTACGGGAAGGGGGCGACCCGCGGCCGGGTCGCGGGCCAGTGCGCGGCAGACGAGGAGGTGGAGCGTGCGCAGGGGATTGAGGAGCCGCCAGACGGGACCGAGGAGGAGCGAGGCGGGGACGAGCCCGACCCAGAGGAGCACGTAGACGGCGCCCGCGGCCGGGTTGCGCTCCGGACCGTCCGGGCCGAGGAGGAGATGGAGGAGGACGAACAGGGCGGCGGCCAGGCCGACGACGCGCGCGGCGATACGGGTGGGGCGGGCATCGGCGAGGCGTTGGAGAGGGACCGGAAGCGGGCGGCCCGCCCGTTCGCCCCGGAATCGGGAGGCGGGCCAGAGCAGGCCGAGCGCGAGGAAGGAGACGAAGAGCGCGGCGAAGGCACCGGCGAACGCGTAGAAGGGGGACAGCGGCAGGTCGTGCCGGGAGCCGATGCCGTGGGCGAGGACGCTCACCGTACGACGAGCTGGGTCAGGAGCAGATCGGACTCATGGGTCTCGACCTCGAAGAGCCCGGTGCGGTCGGCGGTGAGGGTGAGGGTGGTGGTCCGTCCGGCGGGCAGGCGCGCCTCCTTGTCGTAGCCGTGGACATGGAGGGTGTCGGCGCGGTCGGTGCGGACACGCAGCTCGATGCGCTGCCCCTTCCTGAGCTCGGTGCGGCCTGGGGCGGGGCTGACCGTGCCGTGAGAGATGACGATCTCCAGAGTCCGGTCGGGGCGGGGCTCGGCGGGGGTGCCGGCGGAAGGAGTGGTGGTCAGAGGCGTGGTGGCCTGGATCGGTGTGGAGTGCACGGCCCAGGCGGTGTGATCGTCGGCGTACAGCCGGGCCGTGAGGGTGCGGCCGCCGCCCGCCTCGCGGACGAGGGAGTCGGGAAGGTGGTACCAGGGGCCGTAGAGCCGGGCCAGGGGGTGGCCGTCGAGGAAGAGCCGGGCGTGGCCGCGCCCGAGGAGCGCCGCGCCGCCGACACTGTCCGGGCTGAATCTGAAGTTCCGTACGGAGAGATGGACGTTCCACCCGTCCTCGGAGTCCGGCCGTACGGCGACGGTCACCGCGGGGGCGCCCGTGGCCTCGACCTGGCGGAGCCGGTGCCCGGATCCGTCGTCCGCGGTGAGGAGCCGGCCGATGCTGCCGCCGGCCTGTTCATGACTGGTGCCGGGCCTGTGGTGGGTGGTGGGCCGCCCACCGCAGGCACTCCCACCGCACACGAGGGCGCCTGCGGTGAGAAGGGCGACCGCGAGCCGGGGGAACGCCGTGCGCGATGTGAGCGACGTGAGCCTGTTGCGTCGCAGCGGGCGGGGAGATCGCCTCACGACCGGTCCCCGTCCCGCCCGGAGCCACGGTGGGACCCGGAATCCGTGTCCTGCCCGGAATCCGCACCGCGTCCGGAACCCGCGCCGTATCCCGAATCCCTTCCCGCGCCCGCACCGGCCCCCGCGCGGTCGTCGCCCAGCGCGTCCGCCGCATCGGGGTTCGTGTCCGCGTCCGGCCCCGGGTCCGCCTCCTTCCGTACCGCCCGTTCCCCGTGCCGCGCCGAGGCCGCCACGGCCCACACCACCCAGATGACGCCGAGGAGGCCGCGTATCCAGGCCGGGCCGACCGGGATCCACGGGATCATCAGGACGGCCTTGTCGAAGGCGTCGAGCAGGGTCAGGACGCCCAGCACCACCGTGGTCCAGCCCAGTCCGGGCCGCCCGCCGCGCAGGACGAGCCCGATGCCGGTCCACCACGCCCCGGTCAGCAGCAGCGCCACCGCAGGCAGATGGGAGGACGCGAGGCCCGTCGTCGCACCGGCCACATCCAGCCCGAGGCCGATCGCGCCGACCAGGGTGGCCGCTGTGGCGAGCCGGCTGTGCCGCAGGCGGCGCCACCAGAGCACCCCGCCGACCAGCGCGAGCACCAGGGCGACGCCCAGCGCGATCTGCACCTCGATGCGCTCGATGCCGCGTGCGCCGTACCAGTCGCAGCCGGCCGGCAGCCGCCGCGCCTGCACGTTGTAGTCGGCACACACCAGCAGCTGGGCAAGTTTGACCGGTTCGCCCACCAGCCGGTCGGTGCGGACGGAGACCGCGCCGCGCGCCGCCCCGCACGCGGGCAGCGAGCGCGGTGTGGACGGTCCGGTGTCCGACTGCCAGCAGTTGCTGTCGCCCTGGCCGTCCCACCACACATCGGTGCGGTTGGGCCGGGAGCGGCCCCCCTTGTCCGTGCCGAGATGATTGTTCGCGTACCGGTTGTGGTGCGAGGTGTCGGCCTGCTTCGCGAGGGCGCTCTCGCCGCGGATGAAGGCGGGGACGGCGCTCAGGAAGAAGGCGGCGCGCCGCTGTCCGTAGATCCAGTTGTTCTCGTAGATGTTCCAGTTGCCGCCCGCGGTGATGATGCCGGTGCCCGGCGGCATGGAGATCTGCGGGCAGACGACGCCGTCCTCGTAGCCGCGTTCGACCGGCGGTTTGGCGCAGGTTCCGTCGGCCACGTACGGGTAGTAGTCGGCGTTGTTGTCGTGGATCAGGTTGCGTTCGAAGCGTGCGTGGTTCTGCGGGAGTCCGGGGTGGCCGGGGAAGGCGCTGTCCATCGAAGCGCCGCCCATGTTGTGGTCGAACTCGTTGTCGTGGACGTGGACGGAGTCACCCGCGGTGCCGGAGTAGCCGACCATGTTGTGGTGGCTGCGGCAGCCGGTGATCTCGATCGAGTAGCGCGGCACGTCGTAGCCGTATCCGTCATTGATGTCCGACGCGCTGCCCGGGTAGATGCCGGAGTCGCCGTTGCCGTACGACTCGCAGTTCTTGTACAGCCCGTGGTCACTCGCGAAGGTGAGGAAGCCGTACTCGTCGTTCCACCGGGTGAGGACGTCGTCGATGACGAAGCCGTCCTGGGCCAGCACGTACAGCGAGTTGAACGTCGTGCGCTGGGCGGTGAAGTTCTTGAAGTAGATGCCGTCGGAGCCGTCCGAGCGGATCGCGTTGAGTTTCTGGTACTTGGCGTCGATGACGACGTCGGTGCGCTCCGCCCCGGTCCCCTCGATCTGGAGCTGCTTCTTGCCGAGGATCGCCACCAGGTTCTGGTTGTGCGGACACTGCTTCTGCTGCGCGTACGACAGGATCTGGTAGCCGAGCTGCGAGTTGGGCGCCTTGAGCCTCGCGCACTCCCCCGTCGGCCTGGGCAGCGAGGGCTCCTCCTCGTACAGGCCGGGCAGGATCGCGATGTTCATGCCGGGTCTGCCGACCTTGTCGACGGCCTGTTGCAGATGGCGGTAGCCGGACTTCAGGCACCGGTCGAAGAGTTCGAGGTTGCGTGCCCTGAGCTTCGCCGGGAAGCCGGATATCCGGCGTTCGAAGTCGGCGCGGTCGCTCTTGCAGACCAGCAGATCGGGTTCGCCGGCGCGGTGGACCGGGACACTGCCGGACCCGTCGGGCAGTGTGACCGGTCGTTCCTCGTGCGCCTGGGCGGCCGGGCCCGCGAGGAGTGCGGCGGCCAGTGCCGCCAGGACCACCAGAAGTCTTCGTGTCCACGACATGTGCCGGAGAGTAGAGCATTGTTCAACTTTTGGAACCCCCTTCTGCGCGACGGATCAAAAGAATTCCGTCACGACCCCGCACCGGATCCGCGACGCGCCACCGCCCTGCCCCGTTGACGTGCCCCGATCTGATTCCTACGGTGTCCCATAGGAATTCTTCGGCACCGGGAGCGCGGCATGGGCGGCACCAGCGGCATCGAGCAGGCGAGGAAGACGGCGGAAGCGCTTGCGCACTCCGCCGGTTTCGGCAATGAGCACAGCTCCGAGGCGGTCCCGGGGGCGCTGCCGCAGGGCCGCAACTCGCCGCAGCGAGCACCCCTCGGCCTCTACGCCGAGCAACTGAGCGGCTCGGCCTTCACCGAACCGCGCGCCCACAACCGCCGTTCCTGGCTCTACCGGATCCGTCCCTCGGCCGCTCACCCGCCGTTCGTCCGGATCGACAACGGTGCGGTGCGCACCGCCCCCTTCACCGAGTCCGTCCCCGATCCGAACCGGCTGCGCTGGGACCCGCTCCCCGACCCCGCGCCCGGCACGGACTTCCTGGCAGGGCTGTGGACCCTCGGCGGCAACGGCGACGCCACCCAGCGCACCGGCATGGCCGTGCACCTCTATCACGCCAACACGGCCATGACCGACCGGGTCTTCAGCGACTCCGACGGCGAACTGCTGATCGTCCCCGAGCGGGGTGGCCTGCTGCTCCGTACCGAACTGGGCCTGTTGCGCGCCGAACCCGGCCACATCGCACTGATCCCTCGCGGTGTCCGCTTCCGGGTGGAACTCCTCGACGACTCCGCCCGCGGCTATGTCTGCGAGAACTACGGGCAGCCGTTCACCCTCCCCGACCTCGGCCCGATCGGCGCCAACGGTCTCGCCAACGCCCGGGACTTCCTCGCTCCCGTCGCCGCGTACGAGGACGCGGACCGCCCGGTCCAGGTGATCAACAAGTTCTGCGGCAACCTCTGGTCCGCGACATACGACCACTCGCCGCTCGATGTCGTCGCCTGGCACGGCAACCACACCCCGTACGTCTACGACCTGCACCGCTTCAATGTCATCGGCTCCATCAGCTACGACCACCCCGACCCGTCGATCTTCACGGTGCTGACCTCACCGTCCGACACCCCCGGTCTCGCCGGTGTGGACTTCGTCGTCTTCGCGCCGCGCTGGCTGGTCGGCGAGGACACGTTCCGGCCGCCGTACTTCCACCGCAATGTGATGAGCGAGTACATGGGGCTGATCGAGGGGGCGTACGACGCGAAGACGGCCGGCAGGGGCGGCTTCGTGCCGGGCGGCGGCTCGCTCCACAACATGATGTCGGCGCACGGCCCGGACCGGGAGACCTTCGACCGGGCGAGCGCGGCGGAGCTGAAGCCGCAGAAGATCGACGACGGTCTTGCCTTCATGTTCGAGACCCGCTGGCCGGTCACGGCGACCGGACAGGCGGCGACCGCCGACCACCTGCAGCGCGGGTACGACGACGTGTGGCAGGGTCTCGAACGCAATTTCCGGCCGTAGGAAGCCGCCGCTTCCCGGCCCCCGCTCGTCGCGTCCGCAGTGTCGCAGTACGGAGAGTCCAGGTGACCCAGGTGCCTCAACTGCCCCAGACGCCCCAGGTGACGGCCTTCGCCCCCGACTCGCTGGTCCTGAACCGCAAACTGCCGCTGTGGTACCAGGTCTCGCAGTCCCTGCGCGCGTCCATACTCGGCCGCGCCCAGGACGCCTCGCTGCGGCTGCCGACCGAGGAGCAGCTCGCCGCACACTACGGCGTCAGCGTCCTCACGATGCGGCAGGCGCTCAAGGAGCTGGAAACGGAGGGGCTGATCAGCAGGCACCGGCGGCGCGGCACCTTCATCGAGCCGGGGGTCCGCCGGGCCTCGCCGGTCCGGCTGCTCGGCTCGATCGATGCGATCGTCGCCCAGCAGTCGGGCGAGCGCACCACGGTCCTCGGCCATGGCCCGCTCGCCCTGCCCGGCGATCTCGCCGAGTACTTCCCGGGCTGTACGGACGTGGTCGGCTACCGGCGGCTGCGCTGCGACGGCGACACCGGCGAACCCACCAACTGGGCGGAGAACACGGTGCATCCCGAGGTCGCGGCCCGGCTCGAAGCCGCCGATCTCGAACGCTGGCCGATGACCAAGGTGTTGCGCGATCGCGTCGGCATCCGGATCGCGCGGATCACGGACACGGTCGAGGCGCGGCTCGCCGACCCGGCCACCGCCGAGCTCCTCCAGGTCCCGCTGCTCAGCCCGATCCTCTTCTACACAGGGGTGACGTACGACGAGGGCGGCCGGGTGGTGGATGTGGCACAGATCCGGTACCGGGGGGACAGGTTCTCGTTCTCGGTGACGGTCGAAGCGCACTGACCGCACACGACGCGCCGTTACGATGCCTGGGGCGGCGGACGTGGCGACGGGGAGGACGACACGGTGGCAGCACGGGCGGGCGCCGGAGCCGGCGGGGACGACGACATCCCGCTGCTCGATGACCTCATGCCATGGTCCGTACGGCCCCTGCGCACCGGGCGCCCCTGGGTGACGGCCCCGGACGCCGGTTCCCTCAAGGCCCGTTGGGGACGTCTGGTCAGCGCCGAAGGAGCCGAGCGCGAACAGCTTTTCCGGCCCACCCGTTCCCGTGACCCGCAGACTCCGGTCGCGGCGCTGCCCGGCCAGACCACCTCCACCTCCCGGTTCGCACGGGAGTCCGGCCCGTGCCCCGAGCCGGTGCGGATCCTGCACGGACCGTTCGACGAGCAGTGGCTGATCCCCGACCACCGGCTGATCGACGCCGCCCGCCCGGAGCTGTGGAGGGTCGCCGACGGGCACCAGCTCTTCGCCGTCGAGCACGGGTACGTACCGCAGGACACCGGTCCCGCCCTGTCCGTGACGGCGCTGCTGCCCGACGGCCACTGGCCGGCGGGCCGCCCCGGCCGGATCCGGCCGCTCTACCGAAGGCCCGGCGGACGGGAACCCAATCTGGCGCCCGGGCTGCTCGGGCTGCTGCGCGCCCGGCACGGGGACACGGTGACCGCGGAGACCGTGCTGGCGTGGATCGTCACGGCGGCCCGTCACTCCCCCGCCGGGACCGTCGTGCCGCTGCCGGCCGACACCGCACACTGGTGGGCCGGGGTGGAGCTGGGCCAGGAGCTGCTGCGGCTGCAGCTGCGCGGCGCGCGCGGTGGGGAGCGCCCGCGGCTGCCCGGCGGGCGGCGCCCCTACGTGCGGGCCGCGGTACCGGCCGCGCCCGGCACGCTGGAGTACGACCCCGGCGACGAGACGCTCCTGCTGGGTACGGGACGTATCTCGCCCGTGCCGGCGGGAGCCTGGGAGTTCCGGGTGGGCGGGGTCCGGATGCTGGAGCTGTGGTTCGAGCGACGGGCCGCGGCGGACGGGGCGGACGGGGCGGACGGTCTGGAGGCGATACGGCCCCGGGGCTGGCCCCAGGAGTGGACCTCGGAACTGCTGGAACTGATCACCGTGCTGGCCCTGCTCGCCGAACTCCGGCCCCGGCAGGAGGAGCCGGCCGACGGCCCGCGGCTCACCACCGGTGATCTGCGGGCGGCCGGTGTCCTGCCGGTCGCGGCGACGGCCAGGCGGCCGGCTTCCGTGCTCGACCACCACGAGGAGGGCCCGGAAGGGCAGTTCGCCCTGGTGTGACTCGTGTCGGGCAGTCAGGACGCGGACCGTTCGAACGAGTCCAGCACCCGGTCGAGCGCCCGGTCGAACACCCCGTCCAGATCGATCGGCCCGGAGTCCTCGGCGAACCCGGCCGCCATCCGCGGGTACTTCCCGGTCATGATCTGGCTGATCAGATAGCCGGTGCGGACGGCGTGCTCCTGCTCCTCGGACCAGGGCAGTGACCGGCTCCGCTCCGCCGTGGCGATCTCGTTGGACACATATGTCGTGACCATGCCGTTGACCATGGCGATGAGCTCCATCTTCTCGCCGAACCGCGCGTCCAGGCCGTCCAGGCAGCTCAGCGCGTACTCCAGGAACCGCAGAGCGTTCGGCGAGAAGCCGTAGACGGGTGACATCAGCCGGGGCACCCACGTGTGGCGGTGCATCAGGGCACGGGTCTGGTGGGCGAGTGCGACGAGGTCGGCACGCCAGTCCCCCGAAGGGTGCTCCGGCAGCTCGTAAGCGGCGCTGACCCGGTCGACCATCAGCTCGTACAGGTCCTCCTTGCGCGGCACGTAGTTGTACAGCGACATCGTGCCGCAGCCGAGCTCGGCCGCCACCTTGCGCATGGACACCGCGTCGACGCCCTCCGCATCGGCGATGCGGACGGCGGCGTCCGCGATGTCGGCGCGGCTGAATGCGGGCTTCGGGCCACGGCCCGCACGCTCGGGGCGTGCCCAGATCACTTCGGGTACAGCGGGTCGCCCCACCATCGATCATCACCTCGCTCACCATCCTAGTTACGTACACCGTACGTAGTGAGGTACGGTGGGCAGCATGACAACTACGTACGCTGTACTTAGTGAAGGTCTGGAGAAACGCTACGGGGACGTCCACGCACTGCGCGGGCTCGATCTCGCCGTCGCCGAGGGCGCCGTCTGCGGAGTCCTGGGACCGAACGGCGCGGGCAAGACCACCGCCGTCCGGATCCTCACCACACTGACCGCCCCGGACGGCGGCAGCGCCCGGGTCGCCGGGCACGACGTGGTGCGCGAGGCGGGCGCGGTGCGCGCGGCGATCGGGGTGACCGGGCAGAGCGCGTCGGTCGACGACGAGCTCTCCGGCCGGCAGAATCTGCGGCTCTTCGGCCGGCTGCTCGGCTTCCGTGGCGAGGCCGTGCGCCGCCACGCCGACACACTCCTCGAACGCTTCGAGCTGACCGAGGCGGCCGACCGCCCGGCCCGCACCTACTCGGGCGGGATGCGGCGCCGCCTGGACCTGGCCGCCGGCCTGCTGACCCGTCCGCAGGTGCTCTTCCTCGACGAGCCGAGCACCGGACTCGACCCGCACAGCCGCAACCAGATCTGGGCGGCGGTACGCGAACTGGCGGACCGGGGCACCACCGTCCTGCTCACCACGCAGTATCTGGAGGAGGCCGACCATCTGGCCGACGACATCGTGCTGATCGACCGTGGCCGGGCCGCCCACCGCGGCTCCCCCGCCGAGCTGAAGGCCCGGATCGGCTCCTACGCGGAAGTGGTCGTCGGCCATGAATCGGCCCTCGTGCCCGCGGCCGGCGTCCTGGACCGGCTCACCGGTGTCGAACCCGTGCTCGACCACGCGCGCCGCACGGTGGGCGCCGTCGCCACCGACACCACGCTCACTCTCCCCCGCATCGTCCGCGAACTGGACGCGGCGGGAGTACCGCTGATCGACGCGAGCCTGCGCCCGCCGACGCTCGACGAGGTCTTCCTCCGCCTGACCGACCGCGGCGACGGCCGCACCTCCCCACCCCTGAAGGAGACGACAGCATGACGCAGGCACGGGAAGCGACCGCGGCCCGCACGGTCACCAGCACACCGCTGGCCGACGGCTGCGCCGTGCTGGGCCGCCACCTGCAGCGGATCAAGGCAGCCCCCGGGGTGCTGATCCTGACCCAGACCATGCCGATCACGATGCTGCTGTTCTTCGGGTACGTGTTCGGCAGCGCACTCGCCATGCCGGGGCAGGAGTACCGCGCGTTCCTGGTGCCCGGGCTGCTCGCGGCGACGGCGGCGAACGGCATCATGACCGGGATGTTCCAGTCCGCACAGGACTGCCACCGGGGGGTGATGGACCGGTTCCGTACGCTGCCGATGAGCCGCACCGCCGTACCGCTCGGGCAGACCGCGGCCGATCTGCTGACCACGGCGATCGGCATGGTGCCGCTGATCCTGGTCGGGCTGGCGGTGGGCTGGCGCATCGAGGGCGGCCCGTCGGCGGCGCTCGGCGGGTTCGGACTGCTGCTGCTCTTCCGGTTCGCCACGTCCTGGTTGGGCTGCTGGCTGGGGCTGCTCATCCGGAACGAGGAGGCGGCGGGCCAGCTGGGCAGCGCCACGTTCATCCTGCCGCTGCTGTCCAGCGCCTACATCCCGACCGACAATCTGCCCGGCCTGCTCCGGACGGTCGCGGAGTGGAACCCGATCAGCGCCATGGCCGCCGCCAGCCGCGACCTGTTCGGCAATGCGGCGCCGTCCGCGGACGCCGCCTGGCCGACAGCCCACCCGGTGGCGGGCACGCTCGCCTGGTCGGCGGCGCTCCTCATGGTGTTCGTACCGCTGGCCGTGCGGCGCCATGCGCGCGGCGGCGAGTGACACGGACTCGCCGAGGGGCCACCGCGCCGACGCGGCGGATGCCCCGGACACTCGAGGGGTCATCGCGTCGGCGTGGCACGCCCACCTGGCTCGCCGCGGGATCAATGCGTCAGCGCGGCCGGCCGGTCCAGCGTGCTGAGCAGGCTGATGAAGCTCGACTCCAGGAAGGCGGCGAGCTCCGCCAGCGCGTCCGGCTCGTCGAGCGGCCAGCTGGTGACGGCCTCCTCGGCGAACGCCATCCAGGCCCGGCTGGCGATGGAGAGCCACGGCGAGTCCGGCATCCCGAGCCGCCGCTGCCCCTCCTCCACCCGCCGGGCGAGCGTGTCCCGGGTCCTCTCGACGATGTCCTCCACCGTGGGATGACTCCCCGCAGCGCCGCGGACCAGGGCCAGATAGACCTTGCGGTGCTCGAGTACGTACGCCACGAAGCCGATGATGAACGACCGCAGCCAGGGAACGGGCTCCAGCGAGGAGTCCGGCTCCGTGGCTGCGGCGAAGCAGTCGCACTCCTGCTGCACCACGACACGGTAGAAGTCGCGCTTGGAGTCGAAGTAGTGGAACAGCAGCCCCCGGGAGATCCCGGCACGGCGCGCCACCTCGTCGGTGGAGAGCTCGTCCAGTGACCGGTCGGCCAGCATGTCCAGGCCGATGGCCACCAGCTGAGCCCTTCGCTCGTCGGGACTGAGGCGCGCTGCTCGCTTTTCGGACATGCGCACAGTCTAGAAGTGCTTCGGTGCCGAATTATTTCGGTCCCGGTCGGACCGTCGCCCGCGGCCCGGGTCACCGTTGCGGGCGCCGGCCCCGGCGGGCATGAGCGCCGTTCCCGCCGCCAGGCAGGCGGCACCCGGTGCGGTGGTGCCGGGTCATGCCACGGACATGCCCCGGCACCACGCCCTTTACCTCTGCCCCTTTACTTCTGCGGTGTCAGTTCCGGCCCCAGCGAGGAGAACTTCTCCTGCGACACGACCCGCTTCGGCGGCCAGGTGATGTTCTTCGGCGGCCACTTCTGCCCGGTCCTCTTCAGGAACCAGGCCGGCGGCTCGTACATCGGCGGCTCATAGCCACCGGGCAGCGCCGTCTTCCACGCCAGTCCCTTGGTGCGTTCGGCGAACTCGGCCTTGATCGCCTTCAGCCGCTCCGGCTGGGTGAGCAGATCGACCGCGGTCGCGGCCAGATACTTCGCTGCGGCGATCACCGCCGCCTGGCCGGGCGCGGCGGCCGCACACGCGGCTGTGGACCAGGTGTGCATCTTGGTGCCGATCGGGGCGAGCGCCGCGCCCATCGACACGGTCGGCACATTCCAGCTGATGTCCGCGACATCGGTCGAACCGCCGCCCATGAAGACCGGGTTGGGCGGGGTGAGCGCGCCGACCTTGTCGTGCATGCCGGTGGCCGGGAGTCCCAGTGACTCCTGGAGTTCCTTCGCCAGCCGGTGCGCCTCGTCGGTGAATGCGGGCGGACCGATCTGCGTCATGTTCTCGTGCAGCAGCTCGGCGAAGGACTTCGACGGCAGCTGGTTCCAGCAGGCCGAGGTGATCCGGTGTCCGACCGTGGTCTGGCTGGCCTTCGCCGCCGCCTCCGAGACCGCGATCACCTTGTCGAGCAGTACCTGCACCCGGGCCGGACTGCCTTCGCGGACGTAGTACGAGATCTCGGCGATCTCCGGGGTGACGTTCGGGATGTCACCGCCGTTGTTGATCACCCAGTGGAGCCGCCCCGACGGAGCGAGGTTCTCCTCGCGCAGGAACTCCGACATCGTCGCCATCATCACGGCGGCGTCCAGCGCGCTCTTGTTGCCGAGCGGGGTTCCGCCGTGGCCGGCGACCCCGAGGAAGGTGAAGGTCACCGCGGTCATCGCGGTGGTGGTGCCCCAGCCGGTGGCGTTGGCTGTGGAGGGATGCCAGTCCAGGAAGGCGTCCAGACCGTCGTACACGCCCTTGCTGACGGCGTACGTCTTGCCGATCAGCGCCTCCTCTGCCGTCGAGCCGAAGAACTTCACGGTGACGGGCAGCCGGTGCTTCGCCGCGGCCTGGGCGACGGCTGCCGCGGCCGCAGCGGCGGCCGTTCCCAGCGCGCTGTGCCCGCAACCGTGCCCGGGGCCGTAACCGGGCGCGAACGGGTCGTGGATGTACTCGCGCGGATCGTGGTGGCCGACGCCCTTGTTCTGCGAGAGGCCGGGCAGCGCGTCGTACTCCCCGCTGAAGCCGAGGACCGGGCCGCCGCTGCCGTAGCGGTACGTGGCGGTGAACGCGGTCGGGAAGCCCGCGGTGCCGAACTCTACGTCGAATCCCGCCTTCTCCAGGAACCCGGCCTCGGCGAGCGAGGAGTTCCACTCGCGCAGGCTGAGTTCGGCATGGTCCCAGATCTCCGCGTTGAGCCCGGTGATCCGGCCACTGTTGGTGTCGATCCAGCCGATGGCCGCCTGTTTTGCCGGGCTGTCCTGCGCCAGTCCCTTTGGTGCCTCGTAACCGTCGTCCGTCGCGGCTTCGGCCGCCTCGGAGGCCGCGGCCATCGCGGGATCGGCCTCGGCCGTCATCACGGCGGTGGTCACCCCTGCCGCGCCGAGCAACTGCATGATCCGTCTGCGGCTGAGGACCGGGCCGGCTGCCATGGCTGCTTCGTGCGCGTGCTCGTGCTGGTCGTGCAGGTCACACATGTACGCCTCCGGGAGTGAGGTGCTGTGTACGTGCCAAACGATCAGCACCCTGGCCCCGGAAGTTTTCGACGTCAACATCTCGGGATGACAAAGTTGTTACGTACACGATAGGTACGGTTCCCATGAGCACTCACCCCCTCCCCCTGGACGGCATCACCGTCGTCGCCATCGAGCAGGCCGTCGCCGCCCCGTTCGCCACCAGGCAGCTCGCCGACCTCGGCGCCCGGGTCATCAAGATCGAGCGCCCGGACGGCGGTGACTTCGCCCGCGGTTACGACACCGCTGCCCGCGGTCTGGCCTCGCATTTCGTCTGGTGCAACCGCGGCAAGGAGTCCCTCGCGATCGACCTCAAGGACCCCCGCGGCCTCGCCGTCGTGCGCCGGCTGGTCGCCGACGCCGACGTGTTCGTACAGAACCTCGCCCAGGGCGCGGCCGCCCGGCTCGGTCTGGACGCCACGACGCTCTGCGCCGCGCACCCGCGGCTGGTCGCCGTCGACATCTCCGGGTACGGCGCCGACGGGCCGTACGCACACAAGCGGGCCTACGACATGCTCGTGCAGTGCGAGGCGGGCCTGGTCTCCGTCACCGGCACGCCCGGGCAGCCGGTGAAGGCGGGTGTGCCCGCCGCCGACATCGCGGCGGCGATGTACGCCTTCTCGGGGGTGCTCGCGGCGCTGCTGCGGCGCGCGACCACCGGGCTCGGCGGGCCGGTGGAGATCTCGATGCTGGAGGCGCTGACCGAGTGGATGGGGCATCCACTGCACCATCGGATGCATGGAGGCGAAACCCCGGCGCGTGCGGGGCTCGCGCATCCCGTCATCGCCCCCTACGACGCATTCGAGACGGCGGACGGGGAACACCTGCTGCTCTCCGTGCAGAACGACCGGGAGTGGCGCCGGCTCGCGGAACAGGTTCTGGGACGGCCGGAGTTGGCGGACGATCCGGACTTCGCGACGAACACCGCACGGACCGCTCACCGGGAGCGGACCGATGCGGTGGTCGCCGAGGTGCTCGCCACGCTGACCACGCAGGAGGCGCTGGCCGAGCTGGACGCCGCGGGCGTCGCCTGCGCCCGGCTGAACACCGTGGCGGATGTGGCGGCGCACCCGCAGCTGGCGGCGCGGGACCGGTGGCGGGAAGTGGAGTCACCGGTCGGGCCGCTGCGGGCCATGCTGCCGCCGATCACGCTGCCGGGCGGGGCGGAGCCGCGGATGGGAGCCGTACCGGCGCTCGGTGAGCACACCGAAGCACTGCTGCGGGCCGCGGGGATGACGGACGAGCAGACATCGGAGCTGCGACGGGACGGTGTGATCGCCTGAGCGCGGCCCGAGCGGTGGGCCGGTTCAGTCAGGGACGGGCGATCGGTCGGGGGCCGGATCGATGATGACAGGCCGTCGGGTCAGCGGCGGCTGCCGAAGAGCGAGCGCCGCAGTCGCCGCAGCGGGGCGAAGAGCGAGACACGCGCGCTCCTGCTCCGGCGGCTGTGCGCGGCGTCGCGCGAGGTGAGCTCCAGCATCAGCAACGTCGCCTCCGCGGTCTCGCGCTGCGGGACGGCGGGGCCGCCGAGCACTGCGAGATGGCGGTCGAGGCGCGAACTGGTCGCACTGCTCCCACATGTGATGGCAGGCACACGCGGCCTGCTGCGCATCGCTATCTGTTCCATGTCACTCCCCACCCGTACGAGGGCACCCGGCCCGGGCAGGTTAACCCTATCCCCCCGCGATGACACGCGTGTATCCCGGGCGCCGGATTGAGTACACACATACGGAGGTTGACGACCGTACTCATAATTCGCTCGATTTCAGGGCGAGTTGGACAGAACGGGAACGGTTCGCCCGCGGCGGCGGATTGGTGCGCAAGGGGGTCGGGAACGGTCCGGTCTGAGCTAGCGTGGAGAGGTTTCCGCCGTGCTGCCGCCACTCCTGCGGATGGGGGATCACCGTGAGCGAAGTGCCGGGCGAGGACCGACTGATCGCGGGACGCTACCGTCTGCTGGGCCCCCTGGGCCAGGGCGGGATGGGGACCGTGTGGCGGGCCCGCGACGAGGTGCTGGGGCGCGAGGTCGCCGTGAAGGAGGTTCGCGCCCCGTCGGGGCTTCCCACCCCCGACGTACAGCGGCTTTACGCGCGCCTGGAGCGGGAGGCCTGGGCGGCGGCGAGAGTCTCCCACCGCAACGTGGTCACCGTCTACGACGTGGCGACCGAGGACTCCCGCCCGTGGATCGTGATGGAGCTGATCCGCGGGCTCGCGCTCTCCGAGGTACTGGACGCCGAGGGCCCCATGTCCCCGCAGCGGGCGGCGCACATCGGCGCGGAGGTGCTGGCCGCGCTGCGCAGCGCCCATGGGTCCGGGGTGCTGCACCGCGATGTGAAACCCGGCAACGTGCTGCTCGCCAACGACGGGCGGGTGGTGCTGACGGACTTCGGTATCGCCATGGTCGAGGGGACGTCCGCACTCACCATGACGGGTGAACTGATCGGTTCGCCGGAGTTCCTGGCACCGGAGCGCGCACTGGGACGCACACCGGGGCCCGAATCGGATCTGTGGTCACTCGGTGTGCTTCTGTACGCCGCGACCGAGGGCAATTCGCCGTTCCGTCAGAACACCCCGCTGAACACGCTCCGGGCGGTGGTCGACGAGGAACTGCCGCCGCCGCGGCGAGCCGGCCCGCTCGCCCCGGTCGTCGAGGCGCTGCTGCGAAAGGACCCGGCCGAGCGGCTCTCGGCTGCGGAGGCCGAGCATCGGCTGCGGATCGTCGCCGCCGGGGGTACGCCGCGGACCGCGGGGGCCGGCGCGGCGGATCCGCACGGCGCCACGACGACGGCCGGCACGACGGCGCCCGCGACGCCGTTTCCCGCGACCTCCTTCCCCTCCCCCGCTTCTTCTGCGACGTCCGCGTACGCCCCCGAGGAGCGGTCGCGTCGGGCGGTCGCCGTTCTCGCCGTAGGCCTGGCGGTCCTGCTGCTGGCCATCGGCGGGATCGTCTGGACACTGGCCCACAAGGGCGACGACAAGAACGCGGGAGGGGCCACCGGAGCCCCCGGCCCGGGCCCGACCAGCAGCGCCCCGCGCTCGACGCCCGCCACCGGGGGAACGCCCGACGCCGACGGATCACCGGGCACAGGCGGCGCCGGGAGCACCGGGAGCACCGGCAACAGCAGTACGAGCAAGCCGCCGCCCCAGGCCGTGACGGTGTATCTCACCCCCGTACGCGACAGCTACGAGGGCACTTGCCCGCCGCCGCGCACCGAGGCACCGACGGTCGAGGCGACCATCACCGTGGGGCGTACGCCGGCGCAGGTCGAGTACCGGTGGGCGCTGAAGGACGGTACGAGCTCGGATCCCGGCTGGCAGTCGCTGTCCTTCGGCGCCGGCGACGGGCGGTCGAAGCAGGTGGCGCACACGGAGCTGACGTACCGGCAGGACACCACATACCACGGAACGATCACCCTGGAGGTGAGGAGTCCGGTCGCGGTCACCTCGAACGGAGTGGCGTTCTCGGTGACCTGCCGGACGGAGACCCCGACGGACGGGGCCTCCGCCACGGCGGAAGGGGCTTCCGCTCCGGCGGGCGACTGACCGGGGCGGCCCGTACCCTTCCGCCGCCCCGTCAGACCACCGAGTTGAGGGCGGGCAGATAGCCGCCCGACTGTCCGGCGGCGGTGGGGTGGTAGGACTCACCGATGTTGAGCCAGTTGACACTGTGCAGCCAGGCGCTGCCGGAGCAGATCTCGTGCCCGGTGAACCTGGATGCGACATCGCTGAAGGTGAAGCCGTGGTCGGCCGCACGCTTGGCGGTTGCCGCGTTGAGGTAGTCGGAGGCGCTGTTGATGGCGGAGCGCTCGGTCTCGCTCAGGCCGGCTAGGCAACTGCCGCCGATCTTGTAGAAGCGGGGGTAACCGAGGACGACGACGTGCGCGGACGGCGCCTTGGACCTGATCGCCGTGTACACCGAGTCGAGGTTGCCGGGCAGGGTGGAGTCGACATAGCTGCGGGCGGTGGCGATCCGGCTGAGGCAGGTGGATTCCGACTGGAGGACACAGGTGGTCATGACATCGGCGAAGCCCGCGTCATTGCCGCCGATGGAGATCGAGACGAGGTCGGTCGAGGCGGAGAGCGGGCCGAGCTGTCCGGCCGTCACATCACCGGTACGGGCGCCCGAGCAGGCCGTGAAGGCGAACGAAGCGGGCGAGTTGGCGGCGGCCCAGAGCGCGGGATAGGCCTTGGGGCTGCGCTTGCAGTCGCCGCTGGCGCTGTCGTAGCTGCCGGAGCCGACCCCCGAGGAGTACGAGTCGCCGAGTGCGACGTAATCGACGGACGTTGCGGCGTTCGCGGTGGCCGCCCCGGTCAGGGCGAGTACGGCACCGAGCAGAAGCGAGGACGACAACACCACAAGTCTGGATATCTTCATGGATTCTCCCTTGGACCAACCGGCAGGATCTCTGCCCTACTCCGTGGTAGCAGCACGGGCGCCGCGCCGGAAGTGTTCATGCCAAGTCTGTCCGATGGGGTCTCCTTGACGGCCCGCTGAGCGTGCGTCATCCGGAATTCCGGCATCCGACGCACCGGGCGGCAAAGTCGCGCATGCAGAACATCGACATCGAGATGGGGAGGGTACGGAGACACGTTCCCCCGTTCCGGCCGTCTCCCCCGCAGGGCTCGGCCGGGCCTGACGCACCAGCACCCCTGTTGCCGCGCCCGGTGCCGATCACCTTCGACGACGGGTACGCGGGGATGCACGGAGTTCGAACGGCTGGTCTCCGCCGGGCCGTCGTCGATCGCCCGGAACTTCGCCGCCGACCGGATCCTCACCGAGGGGTACGCGGTCGTGCGGCGGACCCGCCAGGTCCGACGCGGAATCACCGGCTCGAGGAGGGGATCGATGCGGACCGGTCGGACGGGTGGCAGAAGGTGGCAAAACCTGGGTGCGCCGGGTGCCCCTGTGCCGGATCATGGGCGCCATGTCTGCCAACCCTGAGTCCGCTCTTCCGATCCGGCTCACCGTCGACGACAGCGATTCCCCGGCCGATGTCGTCGACGCGCTGTTCCTCGGCCGCTTCGCGACGGGCGAGCAGCCGTACTCCCACAGTTCCTCCCTCGACCGGGTGAAGTCCGGGGCGACGCTGCTGCCGCCTGCCGCCAAGGTGCTGCGCGCCGCCCGCGACGAAGACCGCAGCGCGACCCTTGCCGAGGGCGAGGGCTGGACGCTGCTCATCTCGCGGTGGAACCGCGGCGCCGACGTCACCGTCACCGCGACCACCGCCGAACTGGCGCAGAAGATTCTCGGCCAGGCGACGGACGGTGCCCAGGACGAACCGGAACCACAGCCCGAGAACGTGACGATGGGCTTCTGGTACGTCTCGCCGCGCCGCGGCCCGCACCGCACCACCCGGCAGATCGCCGCCGGTACATGGGACGAGGTGCGCAGCAACTACACGGCGCCGGTGGCCGGGGCCATGAACCGGCTGATGAAGGTGACACCGGACGACATCGCGGGCCGGCTGCTCCTGCTGCACGGCCCGCCCGGCACCGGCAAGACGTCCGCGCTGCGCACGCTGGCCCGGTCCTGGCGGGACTGGTGCCAGGTCGACTGCGTACTCGACCCGGAGCGGCTCTTCAACGATGTCGGCTATCTGATGGACATCGCGATCGGCGAGGACGACGGCACGGCGAAGGGCAGGTGGCGGCTGCTGCTCCTGGAGGACTGCGACGAACTGATCCGCGGCGAGGCCAAGCACACCGCGGGCCAGGCGCTGTCCCGGCTGCTGAACCTCACCGACGGGCTGCTCGGCCAGGGCCGCAATGTGCTGGTGGGCGTGACGACCAATGAGGACCTGGAGCGGCTCCACCCGGCGGTCGTCAGGCCCGGCCGCTGCCTGGCCCGCATCGAGGTGGGCCCACTGACGCACCAGGAGGCGGTGGCCTGGCTGGGCTCGGAGGAGGGGCTCCGCCGCGAGGGCTCGACGCTGGCCGAGCTGTACGCGCTGCGCCGCGGCACCGGTCCCGCCTCGGTGCCGAAGCAGGACGCGGGGGCGGACGCGGGCCTGTATCTGTGAGGGTTCCGCCCGTAAGGTTGTCTGCCCTCGATCACCGGACGGGCTTGGTTCTCGCGCCCTTGAGGACACGAACGGCCACCGGACCGGACGGCCGCGGTCACTCCTCGTACGCCGCCCGCACCGCATCCTGCGCCAGCGACGCCGCCGTCGTACGCGACAACCCGAGCCGCCTCACCTGGTCCGCGTACTCCCGCGCCGCTTCCGCGGCCTTCCGCTCCGCCGCATCCCCCGCGGCAGCGACAAACGTACCGTTCCGTCCGCGGGTCTCGATCACCCCGTCCGCCTCCAGGGTCCGGTACGCCTTGGCCACCGTGTTCGCGGCGAGGCCGAGCTCCTCGGCGAAGCCGCGTACGGTCGGGAGTCTGTAGCCGACGGGCAGCGCGCCGGACCGCGCCAGTTCGGAGATCTGCGTGCGCAGTTGCTCGTACGGGGCGATGCCGGAGTCGGGATCGAGAGCGATCTTCAAAGTCACGGCCCGATTCTCCCCCACCGCCGGAAATTCGGAGGCGACCGGGCCGGTTCTCACCGTAACGTCCGCCGCATGACTGTGATCGTTCGCGACTTCGTGCCCGCCGACGCCGAGGCGTGGGTACGGGTGCGGCGCGCCGCACTTCCGTACATGGTGACGACTCCTGAGCAGGTTGCCTTCGAACAGGCCAACGCCCATCCCGACAGGCGGTACAGGCTGCTGGTCGCCGAGGAGGACGGGGAGATCATCGGCACCGCTCAGGTCGGCATCGTCCATGACAGCCCGGAGCCCGGCCAGGGTTTCTGCAATCCGTACACGCACCCCCACCGGGTGGGCCGCGGGGCAGGCTCGCTGCTGGTGCGCGCCGCCGAGGAGTATCTGGCCGGGGAGGGTCCTGTCGCCATCTACACCTGGGTGCTCGACGAGCCTGCGAACCGGGTCTTCGCCGAGAAGCGCGGGTATACGCCGAGCCGTCCGGCGCACTTCCTCCATCTCGACCTCGCACACGGCACGCTGCCGCCCCGTCAGGAGCCTCCGTCCGGTGTGGAGCTGCGGACCGCCGCGGACTTCGCGGACGACCCGCGGCCCCTGTTCGAGGCGGACGCGGAGACCACGGCGGACGAGCCGAGCGACACCCCGGCCGAACTCTCGGACTACGAGGACTGGCTGCGGAACACCTGGAACAACCCCGGTCTGGACCGGGAGCTCACCTCGGTCGCTGTGGTGGACGGCGAGGTGGCGGCCTTCAGCGCGGCGAACACCGACGGCCTGACCCGCTACTGGTCGGGGATGACCGGCACCCGCAGGGCGTACCGCAACCGGGGTCTGGCGAAGCTCGCCAAGACCGACTCGCTGTACCGCGCACGCGCGGCCGGCTACACGGACGCGTACACCGGCAATGACGCGGACAACGGCCCGATGCTGGCCATCAACACATGGTTCGGCTACCGGATCTGCGCCACGGAGGTGCGCCATGTCCACAACATCGGTTGAGGTCGTCCTGGTCAAGGCGGGGCGGACGAAGATCCGTTACCCGGCTGAGCTCGTGGGCGACGACGGCACCCTGGTGACGGTGACCGCACCATGGGCCGCACCGGGTGTGCGCGACTTCGGCTTCGTACGGTTCGAGCCGGGTGATGTCTTCACCGAGCACTACTGGCGCGACCGCTGGTTCGCGGTGAAGGAGGTCCGCACCGGCGAGGGGACACTGAAGGGCTGGTACTGCGACATCACCCGGCCCGCGGTGCTGGGCGACGGGGAGCTGCTGGTCGAGGACCTGGATCTCGATCTGTGGGTGTCCGCGGACGGCTCCTCCGTACTGCGGCTGGACGAGGACGAGTTCGAGGAGAGCGGACTGGCCGCACACGATCCCGACGCGGCGGATGCCGCCCGCCGTGCACTGGACGAGCTGGAACGCCTCGCCCTCGCGGGCGGGCTCGCGGGGCTGCTGGCACCGTCGCGCCCGTCCGGCGGCGGACGCTAACGCACCACGAGCTCCACCTCGTACCCCGCCGTGTCCTCCAGATAGGCGGCGCAGTGCCCGTCGCCGCCCGCGTACGGATGGCGGTCCGCGAACAGCAGCCGCCAGCCGTTCTCCGGGGCCCGCGCCACCAGCGCGTCCAGCGTGGCCCGGTCCCGGACGTGGAACGCAAGGTGGTTGAGGCCGGGGCGGAGCCGGTCGTGCGGTCCCGGGGCCAGGGCCGGTGACTGCTCGATCACCAGGTAGGTGTCACCGCGCCGCCAACTGCGGCCGTGCTCCCACCTCTGGTACGGGACATGGCCCAGCTCACCGAGGAGCCAGCCCCACCCCGCCTCGGCCACCGCCAGATCGGGCACCCACAGCTCGATGTGATGCACCCCGCCGGTACCGGACCCGCCGGACCGCAGCGGGACCGCGCGACGGATGCCGTGCGGCTGGTACGCCACGGTGTCGCCGTCCTCGTGCCAGTGGATCAGGAAGTGCTCCCCCGCCCGGTAACCGTCCAGCCCCGCACGGCAGTACGCGACCATGTCGTCGGGCAGGGCGTCCAGCGGGAACCAGGCGAGCTCCGAGCACTTCTCCGGTTCGCGGTTGTACGGCGGGCGGGCCGGGTCGTACTCCGCCTCGAAGAACCAGCCGGTCCGGGGACTGCCGCCGGGACCCCGGTGCTGCATGACCAGGGCGACCCGCAACTCGTCCGGGTCCAGCGCGAGACCGATCTCCTCGGCGGCCTCGCGGATCATCGCCTCGCGGACGTCCTCGCCGTCCTCCACATGTCCGGACGGACCGTTGAACAGCCCGTCCGCGTATCCCGTGCCGGCGCGGCGGGCGAGCAGGACGTCGGGGCCGCGGCGCAGGATCAGATGCACATCGACGATCTCGGTGTGCCGGTGCGGCGGCTCGGCGCGCGCCACCAGCGCGTACCGGTCGTCGTCGACCTGCTTGCCCCACAGGTTCGGGTCGCCGGAGAGCCGCTCGTGGTGGATGCGCTCGGTGAACGGGGTGAGCAGTGCCGTCAGTCGCTCGGCGGAGAGCCCCACCCCGCCCCACACCCCCTCGATCAGCAGCAGCCGCCCGCCGGGCCGCAGCAGACCGAACCAGTGGCGCAGAGCGGCCTCGGGATCGGGCAGCAGCCACATCACATGGCGGGCCATGATCACGTCGAACTGCTGCTTCCCGACCGGTGGTCGAGCCGCGTCCCCGACGAGCACCTCGGTGCCCGTCCCGGCAAGCTTGACCCGCGCCTGCTCGACCATGCGCGGCGACCGGTCGACCGCGGTGACCCGGTGGCCCTGCCCGGCGACGACCAGCGCCAGACTTCCGGTGCCGCACCCCAGGTCGAGCACCTCGGAGCGGCCCCCGGGCAGCCAGTTCTCCAGGCGCTGCGCCCATGCGTGCCGGACCACCGGATCGAGCAGCCCGTGGTCGGGCTCCTCGTCGAAGGAGTCGGCGGCGGAGTCCCAGTCGATCGTCGTCATGCGTCGATCGTCTCAGCCACCACTGACACAGTCGATCAGACGGTCGGCCGGTCAGCGGGTCGGCCGGTCAGCGGGTCAGCCGCCTGCGGTAGTGGAACCTGTCATAGACGCCGTCCACGCGCCGCTCCACCAGTTCGTACCCGTAGCGCGGGTAGATCTTCTGGTTCTCCCACATCAGCGCGTTGGTGTAGAGGCGGATCTCGGGAAGGCCGAGGCTGCGGGCGTGCGCGTCCACGAAGGCGAGCAGCCGTCGGCCGACTCCCCGGCCGGCCGCGTCCGGGTGGACGGCGACGGATTCCAGGAAGAGGTGGTCCTCGTGCGGGACGAGGACCAGGACGCCGATGGCGTCCGGGGCCCCCGTCACGTACACCCGGCCCGCCGCCACATCCGCCGCGTGGTCCGCACGCATGGGTGCGGGGACGACGCCGATGCGCGCGATGTAGTGCCGGTAGGCGGCATCGGTGACGGCCCGTACGGCGGGGACGTCGGCCGGGGCGGCGGGGCGGATCTCGTCGGACGTGTCGGCGGTCATGGAAGCACGGTACGAGGGCCCCGGCCATGACCTACGGGTGGGTACCTCGTGCACGTACGGAGAGGGCCGCATCGCCGCCCCGGACCGTGGCGCGAGCGCCGCCGACGGGACACGGGCGGTGTCCTCCTCGGCCGCACCCCCTGACCCCCGTGTTCTTAATCGCTGCTGAGCGGTCCCTTAAGGGGGCCATAACGATCGCCAAGTGCCCTTTTCCACGCCGGTTTCGGGCAGGCGAACGGCTAGCTTCTCCCTGTCCCCACGTGGACCGCCGAAGGAGAGACGCCACCATGGCCGTGATCAGGACCGCCCGCCGCAAGGCCGCCGCAATCGTCGCGCTCGGCACGGCGCCGCTCGCGCTGACGGTTCTCGCCGCGGCGCCGTCCGCCGCCCATGGTTCGCTGACGGATCCGGTCAGCCGGGTCTCCGCCTGCTTCGCCGAGGGGCCCGAGCACCCGAAGTCGGCTGCGTGCGTGGCCGCGGTCGCGGCGGGCGGGACGCAGGCGCTGTACGACTGGAACGGAGTCAACATCGCCAACGCGGCAGGACAGCACCGGCAGTTGATCCCGGACGGCAAACTGTGCAGTGCGGGCAACGACAAGTTCAAGGGGCTCGATCTGCCGCGTGCCGACTGGCCGGCGACGAAGATGAAGGCGGGCACCCACACCTTCCGCTTCCGGGCCACGGCACCGCACAGGGGCACCTTCGAGCTGTATCTCACCAAGGCCGGCTACAACCCGGCGAAGCCCCTGAAATGGTCGGACCTGGAGGCGAAGCCCTTTGCCACGGCCACCGACCCGAAGCTGGAGAGCGGCTCGTACGTGTTCGACGGCGCCGTCCCGACGCGTGCGGGGCGGCAGTTGATCTACACCGTCTGGCAGCGTTCGGACTCCCCCGAAGCGTTCTACGCCTGCTCCGATGTGGTCTTCGGCAACGCGAGCGGCGGCGCGGGCGGCAGCGGTTCGGTCGGCCCGGTCCCGGCGCCCACGGCGTCCGCACCGTCCGAACAGGAGATCGCCGGCGGCGCGGGCAAGTCGTCCGTGGAGCACGGCGGTCATGGCGACGACGACGCCGGTACGGGGGCGAAGGTCACCGAGGCGGCTCCGGCCGCCGGGTCCGGGACCGGTCCGTCCGAGGCGAACGCGCCCGAGCCGGACAGTGCCACCGGTCCCGCCCCGGCGGGCGAGAACCTCGCCGAAACGGGTGGCGACGGCAGCACCCCGTACTTGGCGATCGGCGGTGCGGCCGCGCTCGCCGTGGGCGCGGCCGCACTGTTCGTCTCGGTCCGTCGCCGGGCCGTCATCGCTGCCCGGCACGGACGCTGAGAGCACCGGTCGTCCCAGGGCCCCTCGTTCGGATCATGACGGGCTCGTGGGGGTTCGGCATGATCCGAACGAAGGATCTCAGCCGATGACCGAGGCGCAGGTGGTCGGGGTGGCGTGCGCCGGGTCCAGGGCGTTCGCCACCTCGTGGTACGCGATCCGGTCCACGGTCCCGATCGCCACATGCTCGGACAGGTCGACCGGACACAGGTCCTGGAGCAGGACATTGCGTACGTTCGGCCCGTCCAGGAACTGCGTGCGGTACGGGGTCACGACCTCGTCGTACTTGGTCGCGACGACCGTGTAGCGCACGCCGGGTACGGTGTCGCCGCCCGCGTTGAGCTTGGTGATGAACGGGGATCCGGCGACCTGGCCCGCGAGGCCGGGCGTGCCGGCGTTCAGCAGGTCCTCGGCGCCGGGGAAGTACGGCAGCAGTTTCGTCAGCCCGAGGAGGGTGGTGCCGTGATTGTCGGGGGCGAGCCCGATCATGGCATTCACCTTCGCGGCGCCACCGAGGAACTTCAGGTAGTAGTTGGGCATCATGCCGCCCTGGGAGTGACCGACGATATCGGCCTTGGGCGCTCCGGTGGCGGCGAGCACCTGGTCGACGAAGGTGGCGAGCTGGCCGGCCGATTTGTCGATCGGACCGAGGCCGTTGAAGAACGGGACGCCAGGGAGCTGGCCGTAGTCGAGCGAGTAGACGCAGTAGCCCCGGTTGACCAGGTACGGAGCGAGGACGAGCCAGTTGTCGATCGAGTTCCCGAAGGTTCCGTGGACCAGGACGACGGGGCGGGGGTGGGCTGCGGAGGGTTTGCAGGAGTAGTCGTTCCAGCCCCGGGAGGGGGCCGTGGCGGCGGCGGGGGTGGCTGCGGTGGCGGTCGCCGTGGGGGCGGCGAACGCTGCGACGGCGAGGAGCAGTGCGGCGAGGGTTCTCCGCGCACGTGGGGTGCGCGGCGCACGTGTCCAGGGCAGCATCGTGTGGTCTCCTTGCGGCTCAAGGGAGTTGCGATGTCAATGCGCCCTGCGGCCCGGACCACAAGTTCTGTACCGACGTTCCGTACCGATGTTCGGTACCGCGCTCTACGCGCTCATGCCAAATTACGCGCGAGTAAGGTAGCGGGGGAAGTTACGCGTCAGTAAAAACTGACACAGCATCATTCTACGTACGCCCAGACCCGTATGACGGTACGCCAGTCAGCGGATCGGTCGTTCTCCATTGCCGTGCACGGCCAAGAGGAGATTCAGACGCAAGAGGCTGTCGAGGGCCGAGGACTACTGCCGGAGGGGGAATAGTGCACAGTCGAACACCCCCCTCCCGCACCGGGTTGGAGGAGATCCCGACCTCGCCCGCCCCGACCTCGCCCGTTCGTCGACGAACTCCTGCTCAAGAGGCCGGAGTTCGCGCGTCTCTGGGAGCCATGCCCCATGACCGAACCAAGATCCTCACCACACCGATAGCTGTGCCACGAGATCAACTCGTCGCCAGGGACCGGTCCTGATGGCGCTGATCCTTGGCCAGAGCGGCGGGGCATACCGCTCCTGGACCGAAGCGGCGACGGGCCCGGTCCGCGGCGGCTTCGGCGGCGCGGGCGCGGGTGTCGCCGGGATCCAGGGAGAGCTGGCGGTAAGCGTCGCCGGCCGGCAGCAGATCGTCGGCGCGGATCGCGAAGGCACGGACTCGTGCTCGCTGCAGCCCGAGGGCGGTCAGCAGACCCAGTGCAGTTGCGGCGAGGGCGGGTGAGTGGCTGGTGGGTTCCGGCAGCGTACGCATGCGCGTGGTGGAGCTGCGGTCGGCGTACCGCACCGTGAGCGTGAGGCGGCCGGTGACCTGGCTTTCACCGCGCAGGCGCTGACCGATTTGGTCGGCGAGCCCCAGGACGGCTCGGTGATGCTGTGCCGGATCGAGGCAGTCCCGCTCCAGCACGAGATCGGCGACCAGGTGCGCTGCCGGTTCCGAAGGGCTGACCGGGCGGGGGTCGTGGCCGCGGGCGCGCTCGGCCAGCAGCCGTGCCTGGCCGGCGCCGAGGAGGCGCTGCAGGGTCGCCGGAGGTATGTCGACGACCTGGCCGATGGTGTGCAGGCCATATCTGCTGAGCGTTGACGCCGTGGTGCGGCCGATACCGGGCAGTGCGGTGACCGGGCGGGGGTACAGCCATTCGGCGGCCCGCTCGGCAGGGACCCAGGTGGTGTCTCCCGGCGCGGACGCGTCGGCCGCCATGGCCGCCAGCATGCGGTTACCCGCGAGCCCGGCGCTGCTGTCGATGCCGTAGAGGGCCTTCAGTCTGATCTTCGCCAGCTGGACCATGTCGTAGGGGGACAGGTCGAAATACCGGAGCGCCGAAGTCAGGTCAATTTGAACGGCGTTGGGGGGGACGGCCTGGACGTGGGGCGTAACACCAGACATCAGTTCGATTACATCGGCGTACCGATCCTCGGTCAGTGCGGCATGCAGGTAGAGGTGGGCGATATGCCGCTGGCGCGTGGTCATCCTGCACTCCCCGGACTGGTGTAACCGAACTTCTTGAGGTCCGCCGAACGGCTGCCGGCGGGCTGCAGGTCGGCATACGGATGCAGGCGGGCACCGGTGGTGCCGTTGGCCAGGGTGCGCTGCGGCTGAGCGGGGGTCGGGTGCGGGCGATCGACCCCAAGGAGGGCGAGAGCGGCCTCGGGGCCGTTGTCACGACGGGCCGCGGCGATCCGGTCCAGGTCCCAGGCCATGGTGCCGACGACGGTGCGACGGGTGCCACGCACCTGTACCGTGCCGCGCACCAGGAGCAGGCCGCTGTGGAAGACGGTATGCGCGCAGGCCGGGTGGGAGTCCTCGAAGAATGCCAGGTCGACCAGGCCGGAACCGTCCTCCAGAGTGACGAAGATGATCCGCTTTCCGCTGGCGATCGGCGGGGTCTGGGTCGAGGCCCGAACGCCGGCGACGAGGACCTGCTGCCCCGGACGCATCCCGGCCAGATGCGCCGCGTCCGTTGCGCCGATCTCCCGCAGCAGTCGGTGGTGGTGCTCCATCAGGTGCTTGGTGACGTCGATGCCGAGCGTGCTCAGCTCGGCGCTCAGGGCTTCGCGTCCGGTCATTTCCGGAAGGCCGCTCGGCTCCGCTCCGCCGATTGCACCCGCATCGAGGGGCAACTGGCCCTTGCCCGCAGACTGGTTGCGGGACTGCCGGTGAAGTTCGGCGATCTGCAGCAGCAGATCGCGTCGCGTGAGGCGGCCGTCGTGGAGAGAGTTCAAGGCGCCGATTTCCGCGAGGCGTTCGGCGACCGGTCGGCTGGGCCGGGCCCGCTGCCAGAAGTCCGACAGCGATCCGTACGGCTGGCCCTCCTCGATCCGCGCGCACTCCTCCTTACTGATGCCGTGCACCGCGGACAGTGCGAGCCGCACGCCCCACTGCTCCCCGTCGGACTTCTCCACGGTGTGCTTCACCTTGGAGCGGTTGATATCGACGGGCAGAACCGGCACGCCGCGGCGACGGGCGTCGGAGACGAGGACGCGCTTGGGCCACATACCGGGGTCGTGTTCGAGGAGTCCGGCCAGCAGGAACGCGGGATAGTGCGCCTTGAGCCAGGCGCTCTGCAGGGCCGGTACGGCGAAGGCGACCGCGTGGGCCCGGCAGAAGCCGTAGGCACCGAAGGCCTCGACGGTCTTCCAGACCTCGTCCCGGACTGCCTCGCTGTAACCACGGGTATGTGCCTGACGGTGGAACCAGTCTTTGATCTGGGGCAGCCGGTTCTTGTCGCCGAGAGCCCGCCGGGCGATCTCGGCCAGCGCGCGGTCGCAGCCGGTCAGCATCGACAACGTCTCGATGATCTGCTCGTGCCAGATGGTCACGCCATAGGTGTCGGCGAGCACCGGCCCGAGGTCCGGGTGGGCGTAGGACGGCGCGCCGCCATGGCGTGCGGCGATGTACCGCTCGGGCATGCCGCCCGCGACCGGCCCGGGACGGAAGAGGCTGATGTCGGCGATGACGTCCTGCGGATTGCGCGGCTGCAGCCGGGACAGAAGATCTTGCTGACCGGGCGACTCCAGCTGGAACAGACCGAGGGTCTGGCTCTCCTGAATGAGTTTGAACGCGAAGACGTCGTCGAGCGGCACCTGCCGTGGATCGTCCAGATCGATACGGTCGCCGGTCGCCCGTTCGATGTCGGCGACGGCGTGGGCCATCGCGGACTGCATCCGCACCCCCAGAACGTCCAGCTTGATGTTGCCCAGCGCCTCGATCTCCTCCTTGGCCGCCATCGCCATCGGATAGTTGCCCTGGGGGGTGGGCTGCACGGGCAGCCGGTCCAGGAGCGTCGCGTCGCTGATAATCACTCCGCAGGGGTGCATGGCCATTCCGTGAATCAGGGAGTCGAGGCCTTCGGCGAGCTCCCACAGCGGCCCGTACCGCTTCGCTTCGGCCGCCAGTTGACGCAGTTCGGGCAGCTCGGCGAGTGCGCCGGTGATGTCGGAGGCCCGCAGGTGCGGGAAGCTCTTGGCGATCCGGTCGACGTCCGCAGGCGCGATTCCGAGAGCGAGGCCGGTGTCCCGCAGGGCCCGGCGGGCTCGGTAGGTCTCGGGCATCGCGGTGACCGCCACCCGTTCCTTGCCGAACCGGTCGAAGATCGCGTCGTAGCACTCCAGCCGTCTGGCGGACTCCACGTCGATGTCGATGTCGGGCAGCGAGCCCCGGCGCACGCTCAGGAAGCGTTCGAACAGCAGGCGATGGTCGAGCGGGTTGGCCGTGGCGATGCCCAGCGCGTGGCAGACCATCGACCCCGCGCCCGAGCCCCGGGCCGCCACCCGGATGCCCTTTGCCCGGATGTCAGTCACTACCTGACCTACAGCGAGAAAATACGAGTCGTAGGCCAACTTGGTGATCACGCCGAGCTCTTCGTCCAGCCGGTCGAGCGCCGCCCGGTCACGGTCCAGGCCACGCCGGACCAGGCCGGCCTCGCACTGCCGACGCAGAAACTGTGCCGCGCCGCCCGTTCCCGGCTCGACGCCGAGCACTGCCGGTTCCGGGAAGTGCGGTGTGCCCAGCCCGAGGTCTGCCCTGGGATCGACGGAGCACTCGGCCGCCGTGGCGGCGGTGTCCGCCAGCAAACGGGCTGCCCGCCGGGCGTCCGCTCCGGCGCACTCGGCGATCAACTGCGCGATGCGCGCCATCGCTCCTTCGTCCTTGAGCCAGCGCTGCCCGCTGTCCAGACGGCGCCGGTCGATGGGGCGCAGCAGCCGCGCGGCATCAAGGACGTCGGCGAGCCGGTGCTGGTCCGGGTCGGCATAGCGGACGGCGTTGGAGAGCACGACGGTGATACCGGTACGGTCGGCCAGCGTCAGGGTGCGGGCGGCCAGCCGCAGTGATCCCGGGCCCGTACCGGACCGCCTGTGCAGGACAGCCTCCAGCCGTACACCGCTGCCGAAGATCTCCCGCCACGGCGCCAGCAGCTTCGCCGCGACGTCCTCCCGGCCTGCCGCCAGTGCCCGTACCGGCTCCGAGAGCGGTCCGAGCAGCACGATCAGACCAGGACCGCCGTACTCACGCAGCGCTTCCCACGGCACCACCACCGGGGCCGCGCCGCCTGCCGTGCCCGCGTGCGCGGCCGACGTGATGCGGCACAGCCGTGCCCATCCCATCCGGTTCTGCGCGAGCAGCACCACCCGCAGGGGCGGCTCGACGACATGGGCGCCACCGCGCGCCGGGGTGCGACGGCGCTGCACCGGAGGAGGGGGTGCGATGGCCTCCACGGCCAGATCGATGCCGAAGACCGGCCGGATCCCGGCTCCGGCGCAGGCCTTCGCGAACCGTACGGCACCGGTGACCGTGTCCCGGTCGGTGAGCGCGAGCGCTGTCGTGCCGCGCTCAGCCGCTCGCCGGACAAGGTGTTCGGGATGGGCGGCACCGTAGCGGGCGGAGTATCCGGACGCGACGTGCAGATGGGCGTAACCCGCCATGCCGCACCTCCATCACATCACCCCATTTAAGCCTTTCGCCCGATACATTCATCGTACGCTCGTTCGATTACTCTAACCCTCACCAGCCTCGATCGATGGCGTGATTCGAACGCGCGATCTATTTCGTGGCATTCCACACAGCGGCTCACCATGACCCCGTCGGGACTCACCGTCACCACGAAGAAACTCTCCGCACGCAAGGGACCGGAAGGAAACCCCCAGCTTGCTGCGCAGCGATGCGCGCCAGGCACGGGTCATCCGGCGGGCGAGCGGTCAGCCATTCGGCCCGGCCCCGCCTGCGCAGACAGGGGACGCCCCGGGCGATCGGCCCCGCACTGCCGCCGGGTGCGGGGACCTGGATGGCGCGCTCGATCGGGCGCCTTCGCGGCCCCACCCCAGGAACCTGCAGCCCGGTAGGCGTCATCGCACAGGCGCCGAGCGGGACTCCCCTGGAGGCACCCTCGCCTTGTCGGACAGCAACAGCGTGGACCCGTCCAGCATGTGATCCATGTACTCAGTTCACAAAAGAACGATGGCAGTTCGAGCGCAGCCCTGTCCTCCCGAGGGCACGGGGCATACGCTCGCGGCGTGCACAGGCCAACGGTCCGGGAGGGGCACATGCAGAAGGACACCCTTGAGTACGAGCACGCGTCGGTCGCCGTGATCGAGAATCCTGCGCGCCCGCGCGCGTAGAGGGGCCGCTCCTCTTCAGTACGGTGAACTGAGCGCCGAATTGGCCCAGCTCGGCTATCACGTCCCGCCCACGAGGGCCCCATGCCCTACCTGTTGGACGATGCCTCTGTCCGGGAGAGCCCGGACGGATCGTCGCCCCTGCTGTCCGCCCTCGTCGTGTTGAAGGACACCGGCCGGCCTTCCAGCGGCTTCTTCAAGTTGGCCCGCCGCGCACCGTACGCATGGTCGGGCGACGACGCGCTGCTGTGGACCCGCGAGCTCCAGGACCTCGTCGCCCCACTACGGTCGGAACTGACAGCCGCCGGGAGCGCACCCTGGAGCCGACCGTAGGCCACCACTGCGGCGGGGCAGGTCACGCCTGGACGGTACCCAGGGCGGTTTCAACGTCCCGGCCGGCCCAGCCCTGCGGGGTGCGCCACAGGACGTGGACACCGAAGACGCCGTGGACGGTGGCGGCCGACCATTCCTCGGTCGGGGGCCCGGCCAGGACGAGGCAGAGACGGTCGGCAGGCGTAGGCAGGGTGTGGTTGACCTCGTGGAGGCGGGCCACTCCTGAACGGAGGTCGGCGTACGTGGAGAGGCCGGCGCCGAGTACTTCGTAGAGCACGTGACCGTCCCCAGTCACGCAGCAGACGTCGGCCACCGGGGAGTCGGACTTCGGCTGCCGGTCCGCTCGCAGGAGGGCCGCCATCAGTTCGAAGCGCACCGCCTCATGGGTCTTGCAGGTACGGTCCGCCGCGACCGAGGTCTCCAGCAGGTGGCGGAAGCTCGCGCTCGGATCCGCCTCTTCCGGTGTGGCGGGGTCGGCTGCGGTGGTGGTCATGGGTTCGGCTTCCTTCGGCTCGGACTGCCCGGGTACCTCGTGTGCCCCGAGTTGTGCGGACGGCGCGGGTGCCTCGGACCGGTGCGCGGACTCCGCGCGGTCCTGCTCGTTCTCCGTCGCCGGGTCGGCTGCGGCGCCAATGCGTCGCTCGATGGTCCGCCGCGCCTCGGCCAGGTCTTCGGCCCAGCCGCTGCGCTCCAGCTCGGCCCGGAACCGGTCCAGGTCCGGTGTGCCGGAGGCCGACGCACGATTGGCGTTGGCCGCCAGATCCCGCAGCAGGTTCAGGCGGGTCCTGTCCGGGGAGCCAAGTACGCGCCAGACGTCCAGCCAGTCGTGCTGGTCCAGACGCAGGCAGCGGTTGGCCATGCCCTTGAGCTCCGAGAGTCGGGCGCGGACGTCGTCCGGGACGTTCCCGCCGGCCAGTTCCTCGACGACGCCGAGCGCGTCCGCGTACCGCGTGGCCATGGTCGGCGAGATGGACCGGCGGCCGCGCTCGTCGACCGTGACGAAGCTGACGCTGGAGGCGTGGCGGAGCACCCAGGCGTCCAGCTCCACCCCGGCGGCGGGGGGAGTGGAGCCGTGGCGCACGGCCATGAGCAGCGGGCGGTCCGTGGCCGGTGAGACTGCCTCGACCTTGTAGTTGCCACCGGTGGTGTGGCCGATCACCCGGACCCGGATGTCGGTGCCGATCTCCGGGATGTCTCCCTCCGTCACCGGTGCGATGCCGGAGTCGGCGTCGGCGTCGATGCCGGAGTCGGCGTCGGTGCCGGCGAGCGTCTGCTCCGTGGTGCCGTCGGTGTCCGTCAGAGCCTTGGGAAGCGGCGCGGTGTGCAGGACGGTCAGGCTCTGGGTGCTGCGGGTCAGCGCGATGTAGAGCTGGCGCAGGCCGGACGGGCCGCGATCGGCGATGGTGGTGGGCTCGACGACGAGGACGTGGTCGTACTCCATGCCCTTGGCCTGGGCGGCGGCCAGGACGGAGACCGCCTCGCGTTCCTGTTCGGTGATGCCGTCGGCCTCGTCCAGGTGGCGGCCGATCTCGTCGAGCCAGCCGGAGTCGTCGGGAACGATGACGGCCACGGATCGCAGCGTGCGCCCGTCGCTGGTGCCGACGAGGCGAACGGCCTGGGCGACGGTGTCGCCGAGCAGCTTCCACGGCTCGGTCGCGATCGTCCGTACGGCGTCCGCGCCGGCCTCGCGCACGGCTCGCGGGTAACGCAGCGAGGGGGCGACCGCACGGGCCAGGGGCGCGACGAACTCCATGATCTCGGCGGGTACGCGGTAGCTGGTGGTCAGCTCTGCGACGCGCCAGTCGCCGTGGTCGGACAGCAGCGCCCCCAAGCGGTCCCACCCGGCGTACGGATAAGGGCCGGTGGCCTGGGCGAGGTCGCCGAGGACGGTCATCGAGCCGCCCCTCGCGACGCGACGGCGCAGGGCGCGGGCCTGCATGGGGGTGAGGTCCTGGGCCTCGTCGACGACGATGTGACCGTAGCGCCGCGTCGTCTCGCCCGTGATGAGGTAACGGAGTTCCTCCAGGCAGACGCGGTCGTCCAGGGTCCAGGGGTCGTCCTCGGCCTTGTCGGCCCGGGGACGGTGCAGGGCGGCCTGCTCCTCCTCGTCGAGGATGCCGTCGGCGCAGGCCCGCAGGAGGTCGGGCGAGTCGTAGAGGCTGCGCAGGGCCTCCCGGGCGCCCGGCGAGGGCCAGACACGCTCGAGGAGGCGCTCCACTCGGCGGTTGCGTTCCAGGCTGCGGCGGATCGTGCCGTCCGCGCCGCGACGCGGGGCGAGGGCGACGAGTTCCCGCAGGAGCCGGTCGACGAGCAGACTGCGGAAGCGGTCGCGGCGCTCGCGGTAGGAGCCGTCACCGTCGCGCGCCTCATCGAGAAGGGCGCGGACCTCCGAGCGCGGGACGCGCAGGGTCGTGCTGCCGGCGGTGACGGTGAACGCCGGTTCGTCGTCCTCGAAGGAGGGTGGGGTGAGGTGGCCGTCGAGGGCCTCGGGGCGGCACTCGTGCTCGACGCGGCGCCGCAGGACGGCCGCCATGCGCTCGTCGGACTTCACCAGCCGTGCCCGCGGAGTGTCGGTGCCGAGGATCTCGCCGTCCCACAGGCGTGAGAGCTGGACGGCGTTGACATCGCGGGTGCCGAGGGTGGGCAGGACCTGGCCGACGTAGTCGAGGAACCGCTGGTGCGGGCCGATGACAAGGATGTCCTGCGCCTTGAAGTGGTCGTTGTTGACGAGCCAGGTCACGCGGTGCAGACCGACGGCGGACTTGCCCGTGCCCGGGCCGCCCTGCACGACGAGGATGTCGGAGGGCGAACCCGTGACCAGGTCCATCTGGTCACGGCGGATGGTCTCGACGATGTCCCGCATGCGGCCGCTGCGCGAACGCTGGAGCTCGCGGAGCAGGAAGTCGTCCGGCTGGAGGGGCTTGCGGCGCTGGAACCGGGCCACGTCGGCGGGCGTGTGGGCCGATGTACGTCTTCCGCGCTCGCTGGATTCCGGCTGCTTCGCGGCTCGGGGCGGTGCTTCCGCCTCGGCCTCGTCGGCGGTGGCGGGCTCCGCCGTGATCGCGTCGTCCGCGGCGGGCCGCGGTTCCGGGACGGCTTCCAGCACAGGGGCGACGGGCACGGGAGTCGCCGAGGTGATGTCGTCGAAGTAGTCCTCAACGACCTGCTGTGCACAGCGTAGTTGCCGCCGCAGAACGACGTCGCCCGGCGTGTGCGGCTGCGCCTCGAACCACTTCGTGGCCAGCGGGCTGGTCCACAGCACAACGACGGTGTCGCGGGTCCGGACATCGGATACGGCACGGCGGCCCACGTACCAGGGGCGGGGCTCCTCGCCCGGATCTTCCGGCGCGTCGACACGGGCGATCACCAGGGACTCCTCGCCCAGTCCCCCGTACGCCTCGGCCTTCTTCACGACGTCGAGCCGGTTGGCGATACCGTCCTTGCCGCTGGCCGCGGCCTGGGCGGCCGACGTCCCGGTCATCTCTGCGAGGCGCGCGGTATAGCAGTCGTACGCCCGGTCGACGGCCTTCTGCTCCTCTGCAATGACCTGGTTACGAGCGATGGTGTTCATCTGCTGCCCCTCCCTGGCTCCGTCCGGCGGAACGCCGCACCGGGTGTACGTACGCCACGCCGAATGGCCATCAGGACCCGTTTCGTCACGGCGAGTCGGAGCCTTGCCCCGAGCCGGACTCCCGCCCCCTGTCGAACGCGGATCAGGTCACGCATGGGCCGGCCTTCTGCACGGCGACAGTCGCGAACACGGCACCCTTCTGAGGCTGCCACCACCTCAAGCATGTCAGTCATTGACTGAGTTCACAAACTTATCCGGCACTTCTCGGCCACCCTTGAGTGCCGGACGACAACGCGTCCGGATATCACCTGCACAACCACCGCCGGTGCACCCAGGTGCCTGCACACGGCGCTGTCACTGACATGCCATACGATGCGCACACCTGTTCGCAACCGTTCCGCTTGAGGATGCCTACGTCATGTCTCTCGGTGTCACGTCCCGTTCCCTGCGCGGTATATCCGCTGTCGTAGCCCTGATCTCGGTCGGAGCGGTGGGGTGCTCCGAAACCCTCGACAGCGCAAAGGCCGGCGCCAAGAAAGTGGTTCGCCAGCGATCGGTCTTCTCGCTCGCGACCGGCGACTGCTACAACTCGAACAGCGGGGCGCCCGAGAGCGAGGAATTCAGCGTCGAGGTCGTGCCGTGCGAGGAACCGCACGAGGGCCAAGTCATCGGCGAGTTCAAGATCGACGGGCAGTCGGCGTACCCCGGTGCGGACCGAACCGCGCAGATCGCCGACGAACGATGCCCGGCCGAGGCGCAGAAGTTCACCCCCGACACCTGGGCCCTGCCCAAGGGCGTCGACGTCTACTACTACTCCCCCACCAAGGAGAGCTGGGCGACGGGCGATCGGGCCGTGAGCTGCACGTACACCAAGGCAGCGGGCACATTCTCCGGTTCGTTGAAGAGTAAGCCCCTGAACGCCGACCAGCTCGCGTACCTGAAGGGTTCGAGCGCCGTCTACGAGGCCCTCGGGACGAACCAGCCCGAAGCAGAGCGGGTCGAGGACGACTTCGCCGGCTACAAGAAGCAGGCCAAAGCCGTTACCGCCGCGCTCAACACCCACCTCGAGGCTCTGAAGAGCATTCAGCAGCCGGAGACCGCCAAGCTCCGTGCACGGCTGGAGGAGACCGCCGGTGCGTGGGAAAAGGCCGCCTCGGCCGGTGACACGGACGCCTTCTACCTCGCCTACGACCAGGCCTTCGCCGGTATCAACCCGGGCAAGACGGTCGCCGCCCGCAAGGAGCTGAAGCTCGCCACCACCGTCCCGGCCGACGAAGCCGAGGTCTGGGCCGGCTGACCTCGCCGGATCACGTCGACCGGCCGGGCCCCTGCCGGAGGGCGGACTGGGCGCCGCCCTGTTGAGTGGCAGCGCCCAGCCGGAGGTGCCTACGCCCGGAAGGGACCGGTCACCTCGTACGTGATACCGGCGGACGAGCTGCCGGTCGTACCGCGCTGGCTGGAGAAGTACAGCCGCTTGCCGTCGGGCGAGAAGGCCGGTCCGGTGATCTCGGAGGCGGACTGGCCGGTGATCCGCAGGAAGGGAGCCACCACGTCGTCGGGCGTGATGATGCAGATCTCCATGTTGCCGCCGTCCTCGGCGACGAACAGGTCACCGGAGGAGGAGCCGGTGACATTGTCGACACCGGTCAGCGGGGCACCGCCGCCCACCACCAGCGAGTCGTCGTAGGCGAGTTCATAGGTGTTCGTGGCCAGGTTGACCTGCCAGACGCGGTTGTCGCCCTTGGTGGTGAACCAGACGGTGTCGTTCGAGTAGTGGCAGCCCTCGCCGCCGTTGAATCGCTTGGCACCGGAGACCTGGTCACGGGTCACGGTCGGGGCACCGTCCGGGTCCGGCACGGTCGCCCAGGTGAACGAGCCGGAGGTGGCGGTGCCGGCCTTCAGCACCTGGAGCGTGCCGGCGGACAGGTTGCCCCAGGCCGTCGGGATGAAACGGTAGAAGCAGCCGTTGGTCTCGTCCTCGGTCAGGTAGATCACCTTGCGGACCGGGTCGGCCGCAGCCGCCTCGTGCTTGAACTTGCCCATCGCGTCCCGGCGGACGGCCGCGTTCACGCCCCACGGGTCGGTCTCGTACACGTACCCGAGGCTGACCTCCTCGCAGGAGAGCCAGGTGTTCCACGGGGTGGCGCCACCCGCGCAGTTCTGCCGGGTGCTGGAGAGGATCCGGTACGCGCCGATGGTCGCGCCGGTCGAGGAGAACTTGACCGCGCTCGCGCCACCGGAGGGGTTGATCTCCGAGTTGGAGACGTAGATCCAGCCGGTGCCGTCGGCGAAGCAGGCGCCGCCGTCGGGGGCGTTGTGCCAGGTGTAGTTGGTGGAGCCGACCTTCTGGCCGGACCGGGCGATGACCCTGCTGGTGAACCCGGCAGGCAGCTGTATGCCGTTGGTGTCCGCGCCGCCCAGTGCCCCGTACGGTCCGGAACCGGGCTGAGCCGGGGCCGCGTAGGCGGCGCCGTGCATCAGGGTTCCGCCGAAGGCCGCGACCGAACCGCCGATAACCGCTCCACGAAGGAAATTGCGACGTTCCACGTGTCACTCCAGGGGGAGGTGGTGACTTGCCCGCCACCGGTCGGCGGCGGGGTCGCACGCTTCCGGAAGGTAGGAGTGACGAATTGACAGGGTGTGAACACCAAGACATCCCGAGATGATGAGCGCATGCCACCCGTACCGATGAAGTCATATCCCAAGAACGGCCGTGAACCGACCGTCGATGACCTGCGCGAACTCGGCGCCCATGCCGAGCAGTTCCGGAAGATCCGTCCCGGCGGGCCGAAGCAACCAGTCGCAGAGGTCGGCGCCGAGCCCTTCATCCGCCCCGGGTACTGTCCGCTTGTTCGAAACGAGCCCCGAGCCAGGGGCTGCACGCGGGAGGGACGTCATGAGTGGTGCGGAATCGGTCGGCAGTACGTGGAAGCTGAGCGACGAGGAGGGCGGGGCGCTCGCGGGCCGGTGGTGGAAGTGGGCCATGTCCGCCCCTGACGACCTCAGCCCGGTCAAGGACACAACAGGCGAGCACGCCGCGTGGAAGCAGCCGGACGACCTCTGGTTCCTGGCCGGCACCTACGGCGGTCGCGTGGTGCGGCGCTGCGCGATCCCCTCGGACCGGCCGGTCTTCTTCCCGGTGCTCAATATGCAGCACCCCAGGTCGTACTCGAGAATCCCTCAGTCCATGACGGTGGCAGAGGCCACGGCATCGCTGAACGGCATTCCGTTGCCGCTGCAGGAGTTCTCCGCATCGTTCAGGACGGGGCTGACCCAGCGCTACGCGTGGGGCATCTGGGGCGGCATCGCGTCGTTGATTCCCGGACAGTACGTACTGGAGATCAAGGCCAGGGCCACGAACGGCTTCTGGGTCGACACGACCTACCACCTGGAGTCGAAGGCCTCCTGATCCGGACCGCTCTGTGAGTGGCCCGGCGCCGGGCGGGGAGCCGTGGCCGGGCGTTGAGGATTTGGACGTAGGAGTGACGGGCCCTGTAGAGGGCTACCGGCGCCCGCCTCCGTCCCCGTAGCTCTGCGAGAGCTTCACTTCCGCCCAGACCGTCTTGGTGCAGGCGTCGCGGACTGTGCAGCCCCAGCGGTTCGCGTAGGCGTCGATCAGGAGGAGACCGCGGCCCGAGCCGGCGCCGGTGGGGACGGGACCGGGTGGCGGCTGGGGCGGGAGGCGGTCCGGGCGGGTGTCTGTTACCTCGATGCGGACCGCCTGAGGCAGGAGCAGGAGGGTCAGCCTGAAGTCACGGCCGGGTAGGTGGCCGTGGGTGATCGCGTTGGAGGCCAGCTCGGCCGTGATCAGGGCGACGGTCCGGGCCGAGTCGGAGTCGTACGGGATGCCGCACCACTCGGTCAGCTGCTGCACGGCGAGCGTGCGGGCCAGCCGGGCGCCTCGTCCGGTGCTGCTGAGGCGGAGGCTGAACTCCGTGGCGGACGGGCGGGGTTCGGGGGTGATTACCTGGCGCTTCACCCTGCCATCGTGGGCGGGTGGATGTGGCGCTGACCAGGTGTGATGGCCGTACGCGGTAATGGTCGTACGGGGTGGAGTGCGGGTGCCGACCTTGGTTGTACGGGGCTTGTACGGGCGTTGTACGGGTCCGGGGCCGTGTCCCGGGAATGCGTCTTCCTGTTGAACCATGCCCAGTCGCAGTGGGGTGACCGGAAGGGCGTGAGGGCAATGCGGGATACGCGGAGCGGCCGGGTGACGAAGACGAAGGATGACAGCGAACTGCCAGGGGTGTGGGTGGCGTACGGAACGCTCCTCCAGCATCTACGCAGGCGAGCCGAGTTGAGCCAGCAGGCGCTGGGGGCGGCCATCGGCTACTCGTTGGAGCAGGTTGCCTCGGTCGAGCAGGGCCGGCGGCCCGCGAAGGAGGCGTTCACGGTCGCCGCGGAGCGGGTGCTGGCGGCGGGCGGCGTCCTGGAAGTACTCCAGGGTGAGGTGGACCGGGCGAAGCTTCCCCGGTTCTTCCGCAACTTCGCACTCGTCGAGGCGGAGGTACTGAGCCGCTTCTCGTACGACCCGCTGCTCGTGCCGGGCCTGTTGCAGACGGAGGCGTACGCGCGGGTGGTGTTCGCCGGCCACTGTCCGCCGTTCAGCGGGGAAATCGTCGACCAGCACACGGAGGGGCGACTGAGCCGCCAGAAGCTGCTGACGCGGGTTCCGCTGGCGGAGCTGTCGTTCATCGTCGGGGAGGAGGCGTTGCGCAACCCGGTGGGCGGTGTTGAGGTGATGCGGGGGCAGTGGAAACGCCTCTTGGAGGTGGGCACCTTGCGCAATGTGGAGGTGCAGGTGATGCCTACCGGAGTCGGCTTCCATTCCGGTCTCGACGGGCCGTTCGTCCTGGTGGAGACGAAGGATCTCCGGCGGCTGGGATACATCGAGTCCCAGGAGATCGGGTGCATCGTCAGTGATCCGGCAGCCGTCAGCGGCTTCGCGTTGCGGTATGGCAAGCTGCGATCGCAGGCCCTGAACGCCCAGGAGTCTGCGCGGCTCATCGAACAGCTGGTGGGAGAGACATGAGCGTGGAACAGGTAACCGGGAACGTGGACGAGCTGCACTGGTTCAAGAGCAGCTACAGCGGATCGGGCGGCGGCGACTGCGTGGAGGTGGCTGCCAGCCACGGCACGGTCTGCGTACGGGACTCGAAGGTCGCGGTTGGCGGGCCGGTTCTGCGGGTCGGCCGTGGCGAGTGGGCGGCGTTCGTGTCGCACGCGCGGGGATAACGCGAACGAGCATCCGAGCCCGTCGTCATGCGGAAGGCTCAGAAGAGGGCGCCCTCGGCGCCTTCACCGACCGCTACACCATCGGCCTGCTCGCCCGGACCGAGAGCATCGACCGGCTGCGCCAGCTGAACCACCAGACGGACGCCGACGACGTCCACCTCGGCCTGCACAAGAAGCCCGCCGCTGCGTCTTGAGGTCACGATGGACGAGACCGGCGGACGTGGGCGGCCGACAGCCCGGCGCACAGCTGGGCGGCGACGGCCGCAGCCGTGGGCACGTCGAACCGTTCGTCCTCCCGCTGGTCGAAGAGGTACTCCAGGGTCGTTCCGTCGACCAGCTGCATCACCAGACAGCAGATGTCGTCAGTGATCGACGCGTCGTGCACGGTGGTGATGTTGGAATGGTCGAGGCAGGCGGCGGCCTGAGCCTCCCGCTTGAAGCGGGCGAGCGCCTCGTCCCGGCTCCGGGGAACGGCCAGCAGTTCCGACGCAATGGTCTTCACCGCCACGGGCCGCTCCAGATAGAGGTCGCGCCCCCGCCACACCTGCCCCATCACACCCCGCCCGAGCACGGACTCGAGCCGGTACCGGTCACGCGGCACCATTCCCGGTGCGAACGTCTGCGTATCTCCCGCCCTCCACACGATTCACACAGCGATCCCGCAAGTCGAGCCTGTGAACAAAGTCAATGTGCGTAGTAGCCTGCCAGTACTGCGGCCACCGCCGGGATGCCGACCCGCCCAGCCCGCCAAGGACCCCGGAGATCTTCGATGAGTACAACCAACGCTGTACCGGTCAGCCTGGCCGAGATCGCCCGGATCGCCGGGGTGGGACGCGCGGCGGTGAGCAACTGGCGCCGCCGCCACGACTCGTTTCCCTCACGCATCGGGGGTACGGACGTCAGCCCGCAGTTCTCACTGTCCGAGGTCGAGCAGTGGCTGCGCAGCAACGGGAAGCTGACCGACGCCGGCGCCCGCGAGTTCCTCTGGCCGCGGTTCGAGGCACTCGGCAGCAGGGACGAGTCGGGGCTCACCATCGCCGAGGCGGCCCGCCGGATGCGCTCGCCCCGGGCCCGTTCCGCGGCACCGGAACTCTCGGCCGAAGCGAAGAGCCTGGTCGGCGATGCTGCGCGTCTGGGGCGCAACGAAGGGCCACGCCAGACGTTCGAGTTCTTGCTGCAACGGTGGCTGGACACCCATGTGCGACAGCTCAGCACCACGCCGACCCAACTGGCCACGCTGATGGCCCGGATCGCGCTCGACAGCCGGATCGGCGAAGGCGATGGAGGACTCACAGTCTTCGATCCGGCGTGCGGCACGGGGCATCTGGCGGCAGCCGCCGCTCAGGAATACGACGGTCCGGGCCTGGCTCTGCTGGGGTGCGAACGGGATCCGGCCCTGGCCGCCCTCGCGTCCGCGCGCCTCGAATTCGCGACCGAGGGCCGGGACGTCCGCACCGAGATCGCAACCGTCGACGCTCTGCGTGACGACCCGTTCACCGGCCTGCGGGCGGACATCGCGCTGTGCAACCCGCCGTTCAACGAGCGCGACTGGGGCTACGAGGAACTGGCCACCGACCAACGCTGGACGCATGGCCTGCCGCCGCGCACCGAGCCGGAGCTGGCCTGGGTGCAGCACCTGCTGACCCACCTCAGACCTGGCGGCACCGCGGTCATCGTCCTGCCTCCGGCCGTCGCCTCCCGCAAGGCGGGTCGCCGTATCCGGGGGTCCCTGTTGCGCACCGGATTGCTGAGAGCTGTCGTGGCACTGCCGCCGGGGTGCGCGCAGCCGCACAGCGTCTCCCTTCAGCTGTGGCTACTCCGCGCAGCTCCGGAGGGTCCCCACGCCGGCCCGAGCGCTCAGGACGCACTCCTGGTCGACGCGACACGGCTGGGGAAGCCGGGTACACGCGAGCAGGGGCCCGACTGGGATGCACTGACCAGGTTCGTCCGCTCCGCCGTCTCGGAACTCGACAGGCCCGGGGGCGAACTGCCCGAAGGCGCCGTACGGGTCTCCCTGCTGGACCTGCTGGACGACGAGGTGGATCTCACCCCGGGCCGTTACACGGCATCCGGCAGTGAACCGTCCGGGGTCGAACTCGCTGCTTCGTGGGACGAGCTGGCCGGGTCCCTGAATGAACTCGGCGATCTGACGAAGTACCTGTCGAAGATCGGCCTCATGGCGGCGGAGCCGCGGACGACTGCCACGGTGGGAGATCTCGTCAAGGCAGGCGCGCTCACCTTGCTTGCGGGGCAGCAACCTTCGGACACCACGGCGCGGCCGCAAGAAGCCGGTGTTCCGCTGCTCACCGTTGCCGACCTGCTGATGGACGGCACCCCCGGCGGACTGCTGGCTCCGGGCGCCGCCCAGGCCGTGGCAGAAGAGGGCGACGTGGTGGTCGCGGGGGTCGTCCGCGCGTTCAGGGCATGGGTGCATCAAGGACCGCCGATCGCACTGGGGCCTCAGCTGTACGCCCTGCGCGTCACCCCCGAGATGCTGGACGCCGACTTCCTCGCCGGCTGTCTGCGCGCACCGGCCAACGGCCGACAAGCGGGCACCCACGCCTCCAGCTCGTCCCGTGTCGACATCAGGCGGCTCCAGGTGCTCCAACTCCCTGCGGAGGAGCAGGCCATGTACGCAGACGCCTTCCGCCGGCTCGCTGCCTTCGAGGCGCTGCTGGCGAGGGCGGAAAGCCTGGGCAAGGGACTGGTGGCCGACGTGGGCGACCGGCTCGCTGCCGGCGGTCTCGCAACTGCCCTCGGCCGATCGCCGATGCCAGGACGGACGCACGACTGACGGCCTCGCAATCAGAAGCCTCCCCTCCAGCTCATGCCCGGACCCGTTCGTCGGCCGGGCCCGCTTCCGGGCCCGGCCGACGAACGGGCGTCAGCGCGCCCCGGAGACCCGCCCGGTCAGCCGATCTCCGCCCCGAATGCCGCCAGCGCCTCCGGCACCGGCTGGAAGAAAGTCTCGCCGCCCGATGAGCAGTCGCCGCTGCCGCCGGAGGTCAGACCGATCGCCGTGTCGCCCGCGAAGAGCGATCCGCCGCTGTCGCCCGGCTCGGCGCAGACCGTCGTCTGGATGAGCCCGCTCACAATGTCGCCGTTGCCGTAGTTCACCGTGGCATCGAGGCCGGTGACCTCGCCGTCGTGCACCTGGGTGGTGGAACCGCTGCGGGTCACCGTCATGCCGACGGTCGCCTCCCCCGCCTCGGTGATCGGCTGGGTGGAGCCGTTGTAGAGGTCCACCTCGCTCGGGTGGTCCGTGCCGGAGGTGTACTTCACCAGGCCGAAGTCGTTGCCCGGGAAGTCGGAGCCCGCGTTCGTGCCGATCTCCGCGCCGCCCTGCGAGTCGGACCAGCTGCTGATCGCCTCGGTGCAGTGACCGGCGGTCAGGAAGTACGGCTCGCCGTCCTTGACCACGTTGAAGCCGAGCGAGCAACGCCCGCCGTCGCCCCAGATCGCGTCGCCTCCCGCGATGAGCGGCTTGAACTCCCCTGCGGACTTCTTGAGTTCGGCCCTGCCGCCCAGCCCGTCGACGACCGCCCCGAGCCTGTCCCAGGCCTCGCCCTCGACCGTACGGTCGGCGGTGACGATCACCTTGTTGCTGACCGGGTCGACCGACCAGGAGGTGCCGGGGATCGTGGCCTTCGCGGTGAGGGTCTGCCGGGCCGCCTTCAGTTCGGCCGACGTGTTCCGTACGAGTCTGGCCCTGCCGCCCGCCTGCCGCACCCGTTCTGCGGCGCTCTCGTCGACCACGTTCACGACCAGGTTCTTCGCGCCGGCGTCGTAGTACGCGCCGGCCGCGTCGCCGCCCAGGTCGTCACCGAGGGCGGTGGCGAGCTTTCCGGCCGCGTTCGCCGTCAGCGTCCGTACGGTGAACTGCGGTACCTCGTCACTGGCGTTCGCATTCTGGAATGTGATTCCCGCTGCGACCAGGGCGACAACAGCCGAACCGGCCATCACCGCACGCTTCCTGGATATGTGTCGATGCTTCAACGTCGACCTCCTGTGGGGCCGTGCACAGGCAAGTGGGGTGCCTGGGTACGGAGGATGGAGCCGTCCACTATTCCGACTGGGCAGATCGCACACAAGGTCGGTTTCAGGACGCACACACGACCGCACCGTTTCTCCCCCGCCCCGTTCACCTACCTGGAGCCGCACCATGTCGGTTCCGTTTGCGAACACACCGTGCGACCGGCCGGTCGGCAGTGGGTGAGGACTGGGCCTGTCCGGTATTCGCCGTTGATTTACCTCAATTGTCATTCCCCCCAAGGACTTTGATGGGTCATCATCGAATCGGTGGAAAAGTCGGGCACTCTGTGCCCGCACGGAGTGGAGGAGGCGCGGAGTGCGCAGTCGGGTGCTCGCAAAGGACGGGCGGCATCTGATGGTGGAGCGTCTGGGCGACCCGCGGGGGAGACCGGTCTTCCTGCTCCACGGAATGCCCGGGAGCCGGCTCGGTCCGGCACCGCGCGGCATGGTGCTGTACCAGCGCAAGACACAGCTCATCGCCTATGACCGACCGGGCTACGGCGGCTCCGACCGGCTGGCGGGCCGCTGCGTGGCGGACGTCGTGGAGGATGTGCGGGCCATCGCGGACTCGCTCGGACTGGAACGGTTCGCCGTGGTGGGCCGTTCCGGCGGCGCCCCGCATGCCCTGGCCTGCGCCGCACTGATGCCGGACCGGGTCACCCGTACCGCCGCTCTGGTCGGGCTCGCTCCCTGGGGCGCGGACGGACTGGACTGGTTCGACGGGATGGCCGCATCCAATGTGCTGGCGTACACCACGGCGGCGGCCGACCCGGACGGGCTCGCGGAGTCCTTCATCTCCCGGTCGGCAGTGATCAGACAGGATCCGGTCAAGCTCCTCGACGATCTCCGCCGGGAGCTGACCGACTCCGACCGGGTCATCGTCAACGACGTCGGCATCCGTTCCATGCTGCTGCGCAACTACAGTGAGGGGTTGCGCACTTCGGCGTACGGATGGATCGACGACGCGATCGCGCTCTGCACCCCATGGGGCTTCGACCCGGCGGACATCACCGGCTCCGTGATGCTGTGGCACGGCGAGAAGGACGTCTTCTCACCGGTCGGGCACTCCCGCTGGCTGGCCGGCCAGATCCCGGGCGCCACCGCGGTGCTGGAGCCGGCGGCGGCGCACTTCGATGCGCTGTCCGTGCTCCCTGTCGTCCTCAACTGGCTGTTGGAGGAGGAGGCCACCGCCTCCCCCTCGAAGGGCTGACCCAGGCCGGGCCCGCCGTGGGCGGGCCCGGCCGGCTCACACCGCCACCGGTTCCAGCTCGCGCTCGAACCTGCGCTCCTCCCGGGCGATCCGAGTCATCGGGTGATCGTCACCGAGCTGCCGGGACAGCTCCTCGACCGTCTCGGTCCTGATCCGCAGCGCCTCGTCCTTGCGACCCAGCGCGTCGAGAGTGATCGACATGTTCGCCGTCATGGCCACGGTTTCGGGGTGGTGCGCCCCGAGGACGTGCCTGAGCTGTCCGGCCAGCTTCCGTTCGGACTCCAGCACCAGTTCGAGATCGCCTCTTTCGGCCGTCGCATTGGCCAGGTTCATGAGGCAGAACAGGGTGTTGGGGTGCTCAGGCCCGTACACCTCCCGCATCGACGCGAGAACCCGGGTCAGGATCTGCTCCGCCTCGTCCCACGCGCCGACACCCGATTGGTAGATGCCGAGGTTGTTCAGGGCGGCCAGGGTGTACGGGTGCTTCTCCCCCGGCACCTTCATGTACTGCTCGACGACCTCCTGCGCGGTGTTCCTGGCCTCGGTCGCCTCGCCCGCCGCGTACAGGTCGGCCGCCAGATTGAGGTCACAGGCCAGTGACTCGGGGTTGGCGGAGGTGTACTTGGCCCGGTACCTGGCGCGGGTGGCCACCGTGAGCCTGCGGGCATCCTCCAGTCTGCCCGCCCTGCGCAGCGACACCGCGAGGCTCTTTGCCGCGCTGAGCGTGCCGGGGAAGGCCCGGCCGAGTGTGGCCTTGAAACTGTCGTAGGTGCGGCTGAGGATGGAAACGGAGTCCTCGTACCGTCCGACGTCACGCAGATCGCGGGCCAGGTTCATGGCGGAGGACAGGCTGTACGGATGCTCCGCGCCGAGCACCTCGACGCGCCGGTCGAACACGTCCTGGTCGATCTCCCGGGCCTTGGCGTACTGCCCGACGGACCGCAGGATGAACGCCAAGTTGTTGGCCGCCGCCAGCGCCCTCGGGTGCGAGTCGTGGAAGATCTGGCTGAACCCCTCGGTGGCCTCGGTCGCCAGCTCGATCGCCCTGCTGTACTCCCCCAGCGTGCCGAGGTCCGTCGCGAGGCTGCTCGTGCTCATGTACGTGTGCGGGTGCTCCGGGCCCAGCATCTCCCGCTGCCGACTGAGGGTGATCTCGTCGAGCTCCCTCGCCTCCACGTAACGGCCGCGCGAACGGTAGATGTTGGAAAGGTGGAAGCAGAGGTAGAGGTACTGGATGTCACGCTCCCCCAGCGTCTCCTTCCAGATGGCACGCAGTTCCTCGCAGACGGTGGTGGCGGTCCTGAAGTCACCGCGCTTCCACAGATAGCGGACTCGGTCGATCATGAGCCTGCGCGCCTCGGGCTCCTTGCAGTTGCGCGCGTCGGACGGGCCGAGGTGCGGCCAGATGATGGCGAACTGCGGCCAGGTCGACGGGTTGTCGATCGGCTCGTCGTCGTCGGGCCGGGCACCGGCCAGAATGCGGTGCACGACATGCCGGGCGTCCTGCTGCTCCTCCTCACTGAGCTGCGCCCGGATCACGGCCTGGACAAGACGGTGCACCTGAATGGAGTTGGAGACCTGGTCGACCTTGGCCAGGGCGAACCGGCCGATCTCCCGGATGACCCGGCCGAGCACCAACTTCTCCTGGAGCGAGGCGTCGTACGGCTTCAGCGCCTCGATCATCTCCTTGCTGTACAGGAGGTTCCCCGAGATCGGCTCGGGGGCGAAGAAGGCACAGAGCTGCAGGAGCCGCACCGCAGCGGGCGAGCGCTCCTTGAGTCGTTCGATGGAGATGTTCCAGGTCGCGGCGACTGGTTCCGGATAGCCGGCGGGCTGGTTCAGCGCCAGGACCTCGGGGGCCTGTTGGGCCAGCTGCTCCAGATAGGTGTCGATCGGGGTGGCGGTCTCCGCGATCCAGGCCGCGGCCTGTTCGACGGCGAGCGGCAGGTCACCGACGGCGGTGGCCACCTGCGCGGCGTCCTCGTCGCTCAGCCCCGGGGCCCGGCGCTGGAGGTGTTCAATGGACTCCTCCCGCAGGAAGACGTCGACGGGCAGCGCGTCGCCGTGCTGGGACCATGCCTGGTTCCGGGAGGTGACCAGGATGTGGCCGGAGCCGCCCTGCGGGAAGTAACGCCTGAGCCGTTCAGGGTCGTCGGCGTTGTCGAAGACCAGCAGCCAGCGGTCCGACGGCACACCGCGCCGCAGCAGATCCACGGCCTCCTGGGAGGCGGCGGCCATGTCGTCGCCGCCCTGGGCACCGAGCCGGACGGCAAGTTCGGCAAGGCTGGCCACCACGTCGTCGGTCTGCTCGGACGATATCCACCAGACCAGGTCGTAGTCGGCCATGAACCGGTGCACGTACTCAAGAGCGACCTGGGTCTTGCCGACACCGCCGAGTCCGTAGAGGGTCTGCGGTTGCGGCAGCACGACGGCCATGCCACCGCCGAGCTGGTCGCGCATCCGTTCCAGGACCATGGAGCGGCCGGTGAAACCGGGGTTGCGCGGCGGCGCGTTCCAGATCCTGGGGACGGTGCCGGGGAAGCGCGGTCCGGGCGATACACCGTCGGTGAGCTGTACGGGACGGTCCAGGGCGCGCAGCAGGGCGCCGCTGGCGTGCACCTCGTCGAGCCGGAAGAGGTCGACGGGGTTGCGGTCGATGTAGGGCGCGGACAGCCGTACGTCACCGACCCGGAGCGGCAGCAGATGGCGTCGGCCGCCGCCGGGATCCTCCGCGACGGCCCGGTCCCAGAGGTTCACCCCGCGCTGCGACTTGAGGTACGCGCTGGAGAGCAGGACGACGGTACGGGCGGCGGTCTCGGGCTCTCCCTGGAGCGGATCGGGGATGCCGGGCTCGGCGGAGACATCGCGCGGGACGACGCGGAATCCCGCCCGGGTGAGGACCGATTCGATCCAGTCGGCCCACATCCGGTTCTCCGCCACATAGTTGAGGTAGAGATCGGCGGGCAGCGCGGGCCTGCGCCGGGTGAAGGCGTCGCGGATGCGCAGCCGCACCTCTTCCCCCACGGGGGGCATCGAGGTGATCTGCCGGTCGGTGATGACGGCCGTGAGCCGCTCGAAGGCGGAGAGCAGCGAGTTGGTCAGACCTGCCTCGTCGCCGAAGGTGGCCAGCGTCTCCTCGTACGCGTAGTAGGGGCGGTACGGAATCTCCACCGCTCCCCAGTAGGCGGTGAGTTCGTCACTGGACAGGTCCCGGGGCAGCCGGTCGAACTTCAGCCGGGCCAGGGCGCGGCCCGCGTCGGCCTTCTCCTTCTCGCCCTCGTCGATGCGCATCGGGACGGGGAAGATCGAGATGGGCCGGCCGGTGTAGCGCTCGGAGATCTGCCGGGCGACGGATGCCGCGCCGTCGATGGACTGGTCGCTGAGGGTGAAGCAGTCGACGAGCAGGTCGGGAAGGTGGACAGTGCAGATGTCGGCGATGTCGCTGAGACCGGTCCGGCTGTCGATGAGGACGTAGTCGTAGTTGGCCTTCATGTCGTCGCGCAGGGCGTCGAAGAAGTGCCCGCCGCCGAGCCGGTCGTAGAAGTTGTCCCAGTCGAAGGTGGAGACGGTCGCGGAGTATTCGCGGTTCTGGCGCCCGGCGGAAACGAAGTCGAGGGTGCCCCCCTGCGGGAACTCCCAGCCGAGCGCCTCCGGGGCGAGGGAGACGGCGTGCGGCTGGATGCGGGCGTAGTCGCGGTGCCAGTCGTCGGCACGCTGCACCGGGCTGGTCGCGGCCCAGGCGTACTCGGTGATCAGGTCGATGACGCCGGTGGTGGCGCCGAGTGTCGACGGGTCGAGGAAGGGGTGGAAGAACCGGTGGAGTCCGGGCGCCTCCAGGTCCCAGTCGACGGCCAGTACCCGTTTGCCGTTGGCAGCCAGGATCCAGGCGGTGTTGGCCAGGGCCATCGTGCGCCCGGTACCGCCTTTGTACGAGTAGAAAGTGACGATGCGTCCGTCACGCCCGGCCGTCATACGTCCTCCGCATCCGTCGCAGGGTCGTGCATGTCCGGTATGAACTGTGTGTTGCCCATGGGCCCCATCAGTCGCGTTCGTTCAGTGTGACCGCCGCCCGTCGCCGGCGGATAGACCGCCGCGTGGCGCAGATACTGCTGGGCCGCCGCCTCCACCACCTGGGGCAGCACCTGTCCGAAGGCATCCATGCTGGGCACTCCCCTTGCCGCGGCGCGGCAATACGCGCGCCCCTGTCGGATCTTGGACGGCATGGTCTGTTCGAGCTTCTCGGTCAGTTCCGCCTCGGCGGCTCGGCTCTGGGGGTCCTCGCGGTTCCAGGGCACCACCATGGTCACCCACGGGCGGTTCTCGGCGTCGAAGGCCGCGAGTCTGCGGCGTCGGTCCTCGTCCATCAGCGCCCAGCGGTCGACGACCAGGATTTCCGGCCTGTTCGGTGGCCCCTTGCTCTCCGCGTGGCCGGACTCCTCGTCGAAGGAGGTGACGGTGGCCTGGTAGTTGAGGGAGCGCACCAGGTCCTCGGCGACATAGGCCAGGGGCCGTGCGGAGGCCGGGTGGTAGGGGTTCCAGTCATGCGGATTGTCGCCGTAGTAGTCGGCGTTGCGTCCCTCGGGCAGGTCGTGCCGGGTGGGAGCCGCGATGGTCACCTTCATCGGGCGAGGCGCACCGGCACCGCTGCTCTGCGAGCCGAAGGCGCTGGGGGCCAGTCGGTAGTCGACGGGGCGGCCCACTTCGATCCGGGCGGTGGCCGCGACGCTGACGATGCGTTTGGCGAGTTCGTAGACGGCCCGTTCGTACTCCTGGGCGAAGAGCCTGAGTTTGATCAGTCCGTAGAGCCCGTCGCTGACGTAACGGTCCCCGAAATCACGGTGATTGAACTGCAGCCGCTCCGCCGGCCCGGGCAGCTGGTTCGGTGGAACCGGCACCCAGAGCGCGGGCACGATCGCTTCGGCTGGCTGATTGCTGCGGGCGCGGTGGGCGATGGCGCGCTGTTCGAAAGCGTGCCACTCCTTTCCGCACATCTCGCTGGCGAAGTAGCGCGGCGAGAAGAGCGGAACGAACACCCGGCAGGTGGCCAGCACGCTGCCGAGCCGTTCCGACCACCCCTCGCCGGACCGTATCTCCCGGTCCATGAACCCGGCGGAGGCACCCGCCGGGAGGTCGGTCATGGCCATTACATGGCCGCAGAGATCCTGAAACAGCCGCTCGACCCACATATCCGGGTCCGTTCCACCGCCGTACCCCGGTGTATGCGCATAGCTCAAGAAGAAGTACGGCCGATGGTCCGCCGCTCGCGGTTGCGTTGATGCGTGCACACGACCCCCGTCCTGTGTGAGCACTCGCATCCGAGGAGTGTGGGAAGAATGCGAGCGAATTCATCATTCCGGAGCGGACCTTGCTCCACCCCCATGGCGTTCGGTCATTCAACGCCGCTTTTCAGTCATCCATCCTCACGCCCGGTCAATCAGGTTCTTGATCAAAAACAGTCTTGCAACTGTTCTTCCCGGATGTCCCGTGTGTACCGCTGATCTCCTTTCGGACTGCGGCCAGCAGCTGCTTTCCGTCGATGGTCAGTTCGGCCGCAGCTTCGAGTGTGTCGAGTGCCTGCGGCACCCCGTCCAGGAACCGGGGGTCGAAGAGACCCAGTCCCACCCGCTCATAGGTCATGGACAGCAGTCGGGAGAAGGGAACGGACTTTTCCCGCCAGGGCGTCCGATGGTCCCAGGCTCCGTCCGATGCGTACAGATCCGTGACATCCACGAGGGCCCTCAGCTTGGCCCGCCGGAATCCCCGGAGCAGGCCGAGCGCCAGTTCCTCGGTATCCGTGCACACGCCGATCCCCAACGCCCCGTAGCCGTGCCGCCCCACTGCGGGGTGCCCGGTGGTGAGCGGTGTCAGCGCGGTCAGGCTGCCCGCCGCTTCGGCCGCCTGCTCCGGCACGACCGCCATCAGCCGTTCCCAGGCCCCGGCGAGTCCCGCGCTCCACGCATCGGCCTCGGACTGCCCGAGCCGGGGAGCGACGGGCGTGTCGAAACAGTCCCGGTACGGGTCGAGGTCGTCGAGTACGAAGCCGGGCGCCCCGTCGACACCCACGTGGCGCACCGGAAGCCAGCCAGGGTCTTCCGTCGACGTCCGCACGATCCGCCGTTCGGCGGGGTGCCCGTCCCGCCGGATCAGGAATCCGTCGTCGGTGGCGCGTACGAGGGCAGTGCCGTGCTCCCCCGACCCACCGATCCGCGCCTCGCCGAGGGTGGGGAGGAAGATGCTGCCGTGCCGGTAGGCGACGGGGACATCCCGTTCGAGTCCGGCGCGTACGGCGGCAGCGGCCACGGACGACGACAGCCGCAGCGTCGCCGACCGGTCGGCACCGGGCCGGCCGTCGTACACGGCGTCCAGCGCGTCGAGCAGCCAGGTGCGGGTGTAGGGATGGGCCAGAACACCGTCCAGGCCACCGGCACCCGCCTCCGTCCGGTCCAAGGCCTGCACCAGCTCCCAGGCCTCGTCCCAGCGCTCTCCGCCCCGGCCGTCGAGGTCCGCGTGGAGCCGGGCGAGCAGAGTCCGCGTCAGGTCCTGGTGCGCGGCGATCAGCTCGTGCGGCTCCGCGACCGCGACCGACTCGGTCTCCGCCGCCGTCCGCACCTCGATGCCGCGCACCAGTGCTTCGAGATCCGCGCAGTACACCGAGGGGTTGTCGAATCCGCTGTCCGAACGGTAGCGGTGCGTGTAGAGCCCCCCGCCGCACGAACGTACGACGGGGCAGCGGCGGCAGGCCTCACTGACCCCGGCCAGGCCGAGCTGCCGCGCTCGCACCCCGGGGTGCGCCGCGACCTCGTCGAAGGCGTGCGTGAAGACGTCGAACCCGGTGGAGGCCGCGCCTTCATAGGCGCTCTTGAGCGAGTCCACCTGTTCCAGCTGCCCGTCGGTCTCGACGACGACGAGGTCCGTGGGGGCCAGGCCCAGGGATTCGGTGAGACTTGGTCCGCCGCTCAGGCTGGACAGGACCGAGGAGAAGAACCGCACCGGCACCGGCCGGCCCTGTTCTCTCCAGCGGTCGAAGATCGCGAGGAGCCAGTCGGCATAGGCCGTGGGCGATCCGTCCGGACGCGGCGGCGGCTGGTCCCAGGTGGCGTGCGGAAGCAGGAAGTCGATGAGCGGTGGATCGAGTTCGGCCAGGGCGTCGAACACCGCGTGCGGATCGTTCCGGATGTCGACGGTGCACAGCAGGCCGAGGTTGAGGTGCCGGTAGCGCTCCTGGCGGAGGAGCTCGACGGCTCGCAGGACCAGGGGGTGGCTGGTGCGTCCGTCGGCGAAACGGCGGTGCCGGTCGTTGGCGGCCCGGTCGCCGTCGAGCGAGATGCCGACCTTGACGCCGAACTCGTCGAAGAGGTCGAGATAGCGCGGGCTGAGCTGCAGACCGTTGGTATGGATCCGTAGATCGAGATCGGCGATGCCGTGCAGCGCCGAGGTGAGCTCCTCGCAGACGCGGCGCAGACGCGCGGGGCCCGCCAGGAGAGGCTCCCCTCCGTGCAGGATCACTGACACGGAGGGCAGCGCATGCGTCAGAGCATGCTCGGCCAAGCGTTGAGCGGTCCAGGAAATAGCCTCATCAGAGATTGCCTTAGGGCGGGTACGCCAGCTCTGATCAGCATGTTCATAGACGTAACAATGATCGCAGGCAAGATCGCACCTGCTGTGCACTTTGAGCACAATTTCGCGGAAGGGGACCAGGGGTCCTGTCATTCCGTCAGTCTAGCCACCTTACGGCGCGACTCAGAGAGCCGAGCTGAAGGTCGACGCCTTGGTGGAACGGCCGGTTGACGTGCTGAATACCCGATCGAGCTTCCTGGTGGCTTCGACGCCACGGATGTCGATCTCGGCGAGCGGCACACGGCTCTTCGCATTGGCGAAGGATGAGGTGGATTCGTTGGTCTTCACGGCCGTCCTTGATGGGATTGTTCCGGACACTGAAACGCTTCCGGCTACTGCATAAATGCAGTGTCCGGCGGCACGACTTTACTCCGCTGACAGCGCTTGGCAAATGCCGACGTCGCATGAAACGCAGCTGTCACACAGCATTACGCCAGACGGAACGCGACTCGAGATTCCACCGTCGGAGTGAGGAGAGAAAGCACAGGTCGGAGCCGATGACACGAGCCAGTTCCGGAAGGCCGAGCACTCCCCTTCGCCGGCCTGTGCCCGGGCCGATGGGGTGCCCCTGCACCAAGGACGGGTGATGCGCCACCCCGATTTCGGCGAAAGGTACGTGGATTTGACTTCAGGACAGATGCGCGATGCCGCGTGTTCACTTCCACTCCGTTCACCCGCCCGGCGCCACGTCCTGCCGGTTCCGTCCGCGAACGCCTCCCATCGGCTGCCTCCACCGAAAGAACGGGCGGGTCCTGCCGGGCACTCTCAGTCGAGCGGGGCGTTGAGATCCGTCCGCGCCCCCTTCATGCAGTCCAGGACACGCTCGTGGGTGTCGCCCACGACGTCGGTGACCCTGAACCGCAGGTACAACGCCTCGACGTCACGGACGAACCGCCTCGAGAAGGCACCCACCAGCACCGTTTCGTATCCCCCGGTGCCCACCAGGGGGAAGCCCGCCCCGAACCGGATGATCTGGAAGTCCTGTGCGACGACGAGCCCGGCAGTTGTCAGTTCGGTCACGGCCTCGTCGAGATCGACCCACTGCGCATCGGCGGAGTCGACCTGCCCGGCCAGGACGAGGCGGCAGTCCCAGGTGTCGATCACGGCAAGGTGCTGCCCGCCGTTGAGCACGCCGACGCGCCACGCGGACGCGTCCTCCTTCAGATGCCCCTTCTGCCAGGATCCGCGCCAGCCCAGATACGGCCGCACCGTGCGGGCGTACTGCGCCCTGGCCAGGACCGCGCCGCCGGCGACGGCCAGCAGACTACCCAGGGCGTCCATGTCGAGCAGGTGCAGGCGCCACGGCCATTCGGTCCGCGCCTCGGCTGTGATGTTGGAGCGGATCACTTCCCAGAGAAGGATCGCTGTGAGCAGTGCGAGCAGCACGAGGGGTGTGGTGAACAGCAGTGGACTTCGTCGGATCCTCCGTTGAGCACCGGTCGGCGACTGAACGTCGCCCTCGTTCGTTTCCTGCACCTTCGCTCCCCCCGGCGAGAGGCGAGACCCGGACACCACAGATAGGGAACTCGCCTGCAACAAAAGCAAGTTGACCAACCATGCCACAGCGTTTCGGATCGCACGAGAGCGACCGGATCCGGATCCGGGGAAGCAGCCGGCACCCAGGGCACCATTGCAGTGTCCGGGCGGGCGACTCTACTCTCGTGCACCCGGTCGGCCTCCGCCCACGAACGCGTGCGCCCCGGGCACCGCACAGGGGCCTTCCAGACCTTCCGGCCGGACCGGACAGGCCATCCGCCTGGCTGAACGAGCAAGTCCAAAACTGCAGACGGGGTGAATATGACGGCGATTCCCGGACCGCTTCAGTCCATGGTCTTCAGGAGCGAGGACCTCCCGGCGCTCTTCCACCACACGGACGCCATCGCCATCGCACGTCAGCGGGAGGCGGTCAATACGACCCGCGGCCAGCTGATCCTGCTCGTGGTGGGTGCCGTGCCGGCGGCCCTGCCGTGGCACGGCAGGATCGGTGGCTCATTTCAACTGCTCGACTCAGTCGGCGCGTTGGCCTATCTCGGGGTTCTGGCCACGACGTATGTCGCTTCCCGGCGCAAAGCAAAGTCGCATTGGCAACTGAACCGCTCCGCCGCCGAGTTCATCAAGTCGATGTGCTGGCGCTACGCCGTCCACGGCTCCCCGTTCGACACCGGTACCCAGCACCCGGAAGCGGTGTTCGCCAACCGGCTCGAAGAGGGTCTGCAGGAGCTCAGGAAGGTCGGCTGGGTGGACCCCCGGGACGAGATGAACGATGCCGGCAGCGGGCTCATCACGGAGTCCATGCGGGAGCTACGGAGCAGGGCGTTCACGGTCCGCAAGGAGACGTACGTACGGGACCGGCTGATCGAACAGCGCCGCTGGTACCGCAGGCGCCAGCAGGTTTCGCGGCGCGGCGCGTTCGTCTGGTCGAGCGCCATCGCCGCACTGACCACCCCGGCGCTGACGCTCAGCCTGCTGCAGACGTTCGGGGCTGCCCGGTCCTTCGCCCTGACAGGGGCGCTCTCGGCGGCAGCGGCCGCCTGCCTCGCCTGGAACGAGATGCGCCGCCATCACCCGCTGATATCCGCGCACTCGCTGGTCGAGAAGGATCTGGAGTCGATGCAGGCCGCCATGGAGACCAGCCTGACCGAACGGCAGTGGCCGGTCGCGGTCTTCGAGACCGAGCGGATCGTCTCCCCCGAACACACCGACTGGCTGGCCCGGCACCGCATGTGAGGCGGGGCCGGTGAGACGACGTCAGGTCATGCGCGCTCGACCCCGTCGCGCCAGATCACCGTGACCGGGCGGCCGAGCGTCCGCGCATACGTCACGATGTCGCCCGTGCCGCCGAGGCCGCGGGCCGGCCGGCCGTCCCACACCGCGAGCAGCCGGTCGCAGTGATCGGCGATATAGGCGCCCGCCGCGTAGTACGCCTCGTCGGTGGAGTGCGGGAAGTCCAGCAGCACCTCCCGGGCCGCCCGGTCCTTGAGGCTCCGGTAGCGGGCCAGTTCGGCGCCGGCTGCGAACGATGTCTCGTAGTCCCCGCTGGGGATGACGACGGTCAGTTCGGCCCCGTGGGCGAGTGCCAGGTCGGCGAAGAGCTGATCCGCGCCCACGGCCAGGCTGGAAAGGGCTTCCAGGGAGCCGTCGAGCCCGCAGAGCGCCGCCCGGATCCCGGCCAGCACATGGGCGTGTGCCTCCTCGGGAATGCTGCGATGGCCGGTCACTCCGATGCGTTTCACGGACTGGAACCCCCTGGAGTGTCTCCGGGGGTTCCCGGAGACATCCCTCCGGGAGGCACAGCATCCGCCCCCGTTGTTCCTGCGCGACCGACCTCCGCCACATCCTCTCAAAAGCCGCGGGGTGTGCGGGAGCCCCCGCCCGGAATTCGGGCGAGGGCTCCGTCATGTGTGCGATCGGGTGCCGGCGCGTCAGTAGACGCTGACGCCGTACGCGCTGAGCGCCTCGGTGACCGGCTGGAAGTACGTCGTACCGCCGGAGCTGCAGTTGCCGCTGCCGCCCGAGGTGAGTCCGATCGCCTTCGTCCCGGAGTAGAGGGGACCGCCGGAGTCGCCGGGCTCCGCACAGACATTCGTCTTGATCATGCCGTAGACGATGTCTCCGCCGCCGTAGTTGACCGTGGCGTTGAGACCGGTGACGGATCCGCTGTGGATGCCGGTGGTGGAGCCGCGACGGGTGACGGACATGCCGACCGTGGCGTTGGCCGCGCTGGTGATGTCCTGGCTGCCGACGGTACCCGCGTGGGCGACGGAGGCGTTGTCGTACCGCACCAGGCCGTAGTCATTGGTCGGGAAGCTGGATCCGACCGTCGGGCCGATGTACGTCGAGTTCGACGAGTTGGTGTACCAGGGCGGGTTGCCGTCGGTGCAGTGACCGGCGGTCAGGAAGTAGTACGTACTGCCGCTGCGGACGTTGAAGCCGAGGGAGCAGCGCCAGCCGGGGGCGTAGATGGCGTCGCCGCCGGAGAGCAGCTTGCTGAAGGTGCCGGATGTGCGCTCGATGCGCAGGGCGCCCGCATTGGCGCCGGCGGACTTCTTGATCTGCTTGATCTCGGCCTGGGTGACCGTGCTGTCGGCGGTGACGACGAGGGTCTTGGTCGCCGGGTCTATGTTCCAGGCGGTACCGGCGATGTCGGCGCCGAGCACCGCATCACTGGCGGCGGAGAGCTGGTTGGCGCTGAATGTCGTGGTGGAGTCGGCCTGGGCGCTGGGGACGGCCATTGCGGCGACGGCAACCAGGCCCGCGGCGACCGCGACGATCCGGCTTCGTCTCGCTGTGGCGCTGAGGGGGGTGGTGCGCTTGTTCCTCACTTGTCATTCCTCCCGAGGGGAAACGGGGGTCCGCCTGTGGGGTGGTCGGACCCGTGAGGCGCAGTCGGGGGCACGGTCGCGTCTCCGCGTTCCGGATGCGACGTGCTCCTGACAAGCGCTGCTCGGGAGTATTCAAGGCGTCAACTTCTCGCGCAAGAGGGCCCTTTGACCTGAACTCACCGCGACGGGCCGGCCGTCCCTCCCACCGCTCGCCCGCTGGTGCCGTGACCGGCCATGTTTGCCCCATGAGGAGCGTCGTCCGGTGCGTGCGATCGCACGGCGGACAGAAGTCCTTGGATGTGGTCTCCCCTGCTCGAACGGAGCGGAGAGTTTGAGGAAGGAGCTATCAGGGCTTTGGCCAACGCGGCGAGCAGGCGTGCCGAGCGGTGCGACGGGGCGGAGCTTGCCGGGAAGGGGCACCAGGTCCTGTCAGCTCGGCCTTCGTGGATCAGCCTGCGGCGTCCGGCTCGGTGCATCGCAAGGCGGATGATCGTCCTCGTACTGGACGTACGTGGACAGCCGAGGACAACGCGGCGAGGTGCCGTGCCGGACGTCACGGGCCCACGAAGATCGGCCGGGCAGGACCCAAGGCCCCGGCAGCGCGCGGGTTGCCAGGGCCTGAACCGATCGGGTGCGGTGGTGCGTCAGTGGTCGATCCGGTTCCGCTCCCCCGCTGCGACGGCGACCGGCAGGGTGTTGCCGGGCGGCGGGAAGGGGCAGATGAAGTGGTCGGCGAAGGCGCACGGCGGCAGCAGCGCGCGGTTGAGGTCGACGGTCACGCTGCCGTCCTCGGCCGGCGCGGCCGGCCGCAGGAAGCGGAAGCGGTAGCTACTGTTCCCGCTGGTGGCGTCGGCGAAGACCGCCCAGAGCGAGCCGTCGTGCTCGACCGCGGCCTGAAGCGTGTGCTCGGTGCCGTCCACCTCGAAGGCGATCTCGCCGCCGAGGCCGAGCCCCCGCTCGACACCGTCGGCGTTCTCGACCCGGACCGTGCGGGCGGTGGCGTACGGGCGGAAGGTGCCGGACAGCGCCCAGCGGGCGTCGTACGGCGTCGCGTCGATGGCACGGAAGGCCTTACGTGCCGGGGAGTCCGGGTCGAAGTCCCGTACGGCCCAGAGCCCTTCGCGGCTCAGCACGACCAGCCGGCGCTCGCCGTGCGCGACGCGGGACTCGTCGATCGGGCCGCGGTCCGCGGTGAGCCGCGCCTCGCCGGTGAACGGCTTCCCGTCGACGGTGAGCCCGTCCTCGACAACGGCCGTGAGCACCAGTTCGTCGCCGTCCTCACGCCACTGCCCGGGAAGGGCCGGAATTCGACCCTCCGGGTAGTCGGAGAGCCAGTGGGTACCGGTGAGGGAGAGCGGTCCGTAGGGCGCCGAGACCGTGACCGTGCGCTCCTCGTGCCAGTGGATCCAGTCCTGGGCTGCCTGCTGTGCGTCCGTACTCATGCGATCAACCTTTCCACACCGGCTCGGCCAGCCCGAGATGCGACCGCAGAGTGGAACCGGTGTATTCGGAGCGGAAGGCTCCGCGTTCTTGGAGGAGCGGGACGACCCGGTCGACGAAGTCGTCGAGGCCGCCCGGCGTGAGGTGCGGTACGAGGATGAAACCGTCGGCCGCGTCGGTCGAGACGAACTCGATCAGTTCCGCCGCGACCGTCTCCGGGCTGCCGATGAACGACTGCCGGCCGGTCGTCTCGATCACCGTCTGCCGGATGGACAGCCCCTTGGCCTGCGACAGCGCACGCCACCGGGCGGCCACTTCAAGCTGGTCACCGATCCTGACCCGGCCCTGCACCAGAGTCGAATCGGGGACCGGGTCGATCTCGGGGAGCGGCCCGTCGGGATCGTACGAGGAGAGGTCACGGCCCCAGATCTGCTCCAGGGCGAGGATCGCGTTCTGCGGGGAGATCTGCTGGAGCCGGATCTCGGCCGCACGCTCCTGCGCCTCGGCGTCGCTGTCGCCGAGGACGAAGGTGGCCCCGGGCATGATCTTCAGTTCGTCGGGTTCCCGGCCGTACTTCGCCAGCCTCGCCTTGACGTCGGCGTAGAAGGTGCGGCCCGCCTCCAGGGTGCCGTGCCGGGTGAAGATGACGTCGGCGGCGGACGCGGCGAACTCGCGGCCCTCCCCGGAGTCCCCGGCCTGGATGACGACCGGGTGGCCCTGCGGGGAGCGCGGGACGGTGAACTCGCCCTCGATGGTGAAGTGCTGCCCGTGGTGGCGGAAGGGGCGCGGGGTCCCGTCGGGAGTCCAGGTGTCCCACAGTTCGCGGGCGGTGGCGACGAACTCGGCGGCCCGGGTGTAGGGGGTCCCCCCTGTTGAAGCGGAGCCGAGAACTTGGGGGAGGTCGGCCCGGTCGAGGTAACCCCCGCGCCGGAAGTTCTCCCCGGTGAAGGCGTCGGAGGAGGTGACGACGTTCCAGGCGGCCCGGCCGGCGCTCAGGTGATCGAGGGTGGCGAGCCGGCGCGCCAGTTCGTAGGGCTCGTTGAAGGTGGAGTTGACGGTCGCGGCGAGCCCGAGCCGGTCGGTGACGGCGGCCAGCGCGCTCAGCACCGTGAGGGACTCGGGACGGCCCACCACGTCCAGGTCGTGGATCCGCCCGTTGTGCTCGCGCAGCCGCAGCCCTTCCGCGAGGAAGAAGAAGTCGAACCTGCCGCGCTCCGCCGTGCGGGCGAGGTGCTCGAAGGAGGAGAAGTCGATCTGGCTCTTCGAGCGGGGGTCGGCCCAGACGGTGGTGTTGTTCACGCCGGGGAAGTGGGCGGCGAGATGCATCTGCTTCTGCGTCGGTGCGGTCATGCTCGTCCCTCCGCGAGGGCGTATCGGTTGGCCGGCCGCGCCAGCCCCAGGTGCTCGCGGAGCGTTCCCCCGGGGTAGAAGGTGCGGAACAGGCTGCGGTGCTGCAGCAGGGCCACGGTGCCGTTGACGATCCGTTCGAGATCGCGTGCGGGCGTGATGGGTGTGAGGTGGAAACCGTCGACGGCTCCGCCCCGGTGCCACTGGCCGATGAGTTCGGCGAGGTCGACCGGGCCACCGCGGTAGTACGAGCCCCTGGCGGCGAGCCGCGGTCCGCTCTCCGGACCGGGTTCGGATACGGTTTCGGCGTCCCCGAGATCCACGGTGAGCGCCACCAGCACCCGCAGGGCCTCGGGGTCGCGACCGTACGTCGCGGCACGGCGCCGTACCTCCGCCCGGATGCCGGCGGCCTGCTCGGGCGTGGTGGCCCGTACGAGCACGACATCGGCGTGGCGGGCGGCGGCGTCCTGGCTCGGTCCGCCCGTCCCGTCGATGACGGTGACCGGGTGGCCCTGCGGGGGCCGGGGCACGATGGCGGGTCCGCGGACGGTGAAGGTGGCGCCCTCGAAGTCGACGTAGTGCAGCTTGGCACGGTCGATGAAGCGCCCGGTGGCGACGTCACGGATCTCCGCGTCGTCCTCCCAGCTGTCCCAGAGCCGGGCGCTGGCCTCGGCGGTGTCGGCGGCCTCGCGCCACAGGTCCACGGCGGGTGCGGCGGGCCGCCGGCCGAAGAGCCGGGCCTCGGCTCCGGTCGTCGACACCTCGGCGCTCCAGCCCGCCCGGCCGCGGCTCACCCAGTCCAGGGTGGCCACGGCGGACGAGACGTGGAACGGCTCGGTGTGGGTGGTGGTGACGGTCGGCACCAGCCCGATCCGGCGGGTGGCGGGCGCGACCCGGGAGAGCACGGCGAGCGCGTCGAGCCCGGGGCGGGCGAACGAGTCGCCGAGGGTGACGAAGTCGAGGGTCCCGCGCTCGGCCAGCTGGGCGAGCGCGGTGTAGTGCGGGGCGTCGTAGTGGGGCGGACCGCCGATCTCGGCGGCCAGATGAAGTGCGGTGCTGGCAGACATGGCTGTACGGACCTCTCGGGGCTCAGTTCTTGGGCTTGGGAAGGCCGGGCGGGTTGATCTCGGACTTCTCGACGGCCTCGTTGGAGAGCCCCCAGCGCTTCAGCACCCTGGCGTACGAGCCGTCCTCGATGATGTGGTCGATGGCGGCCGCGTACGCCTCGACCAGTCCGCTGCCCTTCTTCGTGGTGGCGGCGATCTTCCCCTGGACCCCGTCGCCGCCGCCCGACAGCGTGCCGACGATCTCGGACTGACCGGCGGACGCGACGTGGTAGTTGGCGGACGGGCTGGGGCCGAGGTAGGCGTCGATCCGGCCGGACTGGAGCGCCAGGTAGTAGTCGGTGTCCTTCTGGAAGTACTTGATGTCGACGGGCTTGCGCCCGGCCTTCTCGTTCTGTTCGCTCCAGTCGACGAGGATCTTCTCCTGGTTGGTGCCGGAGGAGACGGCGATGGTCTTCCCCGCCACGTCCTTCGGGCCCTTCACCTTCCAGCCGGAGCCCTTCTTCGCCTCGAAGGCGATGTTGTCGAGGCGGTAGGTCGCGAAGTCGTACTTCTCCTTGCGCTCCTCGGTGACCGTGACGTTCGACAGGACACCGTCGAACTTGGAGCTGTCGAGGCCGACGAAGAGGTTCTCCCAGGAGACCTGCTCGAACCGCGGCTTCAGCCCGAGCGTGTCGGCGATCAGGGTCGCTATGTCGATCTCGGAGCCGATCCGGGTCCTGTCGTCCGTGGCGTAGAAGCCGAGCGGCGGGGACGCGTCGGCGCTCGCGCCCAGCCGCAGCGTGCCGCGTTCACGGACGGCCTTCGGCACCTTCGCCGCGACGGCGTCGACCTTCCTGCCTCTGATCCGGTGCTGGTCGGGCCCGATGTTGATGCCGGTGCCCTCCTGCCCCTTCGGCTTGATCTCGTCGGTGGCGGCGTCGCTGGTACCGCAGGCGGTGAGCAGCCCCGCGGCGGTGAGGGTGGCGAGCGCGGCGGCGAGGGTGCGGCGGACGGACACGTGCGTACTCCTTGGAGGAAGGGCGGGAGAGGACATGGAGGTCACAGGACCTTGGAGAGGAAGGCGCGGGTGCGCGGGTTGTCCGGGCGGTCGAGTACGTCGGCGGGGGCGCCCTGCTCGACGATCCGGCCCTCGTCCATGAAGACGACGGTGTCGGCGACCTCACGGGCGAAGCCGATCTCGTGCGTGACGACGATCATCGTGGTGCCGCCGCGCGCCAAGTCCTTGATGACATCGAGGACTTCGCCGACCAGTTCGGGGTCGAGCGCCGAGGTCGGCTCGTCGAAGAGCAGCAGCTTCGGTTCCAGGGCCAGCGCGCGGGCGATGGCGACCCGCTGCTGCTGCCCGCCGGAGAGCTGCTTGGGGTACGCCCCCGCCTTGTCGGCGAGCCCGACCCTGGCGAGGAGCTTCTCGGCGGCGGCGACGGCGTCCTTGCGGGGGCGTCGCAGTGCGGAGACCGGCGCCTCGATGATGTTCTCCAGGACCGTGAGGTGCGGGAAGAGGTTGAAGTTCTGGAAGACGAAGCCGATCCGGGTGCGCTGGCGCAGGACCTCGCGCTCGCGGAGCTCGTACAGCTTGTTGCCGTCCCTGCGGTAACCGACAAGGGTGCCGTCGACGCTGATCCAGCCGTGGTCGACCTTCTCCAGGTGGTTGATGGTGCGCAGCAGCGTGGACTTGCCGGAGCCGGACGGGCCGAGGACCACGGTCACTTCTCCGGCGCGTACGGACAGGTCGATGCCGCGCAGGACTTCGAGGGTGCCGAAGCTCTTGTGCACGGCGCGGATCTCGACCATGACGTCCGGGGCATCGGTGGTGGTGTCCTTGGTGGTGCTGCTCATCGCGCGGCCCCCTTGGCGTAGTGACGTTCGACGTAGTGCTGGAGGACGGAGAGCGCGGTGGTCAGGAGGATGTACCAGACGGTGGCGACCATGAGCAGGGGCACGACCCTGCCGTTGCGCCCGTAGACGACCTGGACCTGGTAGAAGAGCTCGCCGATCGCCATCACCGAGACGATCGAGGTGCCTTTGAAGAGCGAGATGATCTCGTTGGCAGCGTTCGGCAGGATGGAACGCATCGCCTGCGGCAGCACGATCCGCCACAGCTGCCGGTACCGCGGGATCCCGAGGGCTGCCGCCGCCTCCAACTGGCCGCTGTCCACAGCGAGTACACCGCCGCGGACGATCTCCGCCGCGTAAGCGGCTTGATGCAGGGCGAGTCCGAGGACGGCCGCGCTCATCGCGCCGACGAGGTTCATCGTGTCGAAGGAGAAGAAGCCGGGCCCGAAGGGGATGCCGAACTGCAACTCCTTGTAGAGATAGGCGAGGTTGAACCAGAAGAGCAGCTGAACGATGAGCGGGATGGAGCGGAACGCCCAGATGTACGCATAGGCGACCGCGCTGAGGAACGAGCTGGCCGACAGGCGCATGAAGGCGAGCACGATGCCGAGCGCGAAGCCGAGAACCGTTCCGTAGAAGGTCAGTTGGAGGGTGACCCCGACGGCCTTGAGGATGGTCTCGGCGGTGAAGAAGCGGGCGAAGACGTCCCACTCCCAGCCGGGGTTGGTGACCAGGCCGTGCAGGAACTGGGCGAGCAGGACGGCGGTGGCGGCGACGGCGACCCAGCGCCAGGGGTGGCGTACGGGGACGACGGTGAGCGCACCGTGGTCGACGCCGCCATCCGTATCGGTACCGGTTCCGGTATCGGCGTGCGGACCGGTCGGCCGGTCGAGAGGTGGATCGCTGGTGAGCGACATGGGAGTCCTTGGGCTGCGGGCGATGGAGCTACGGAGTACGGAGGTACGAGGCCGGGAGGGCGTCGGGGTCAGGCGCTGAGGCGATCGCTGCCGCCGCTACAGAGCAGGTCGCGGAGGAACGTGAGCGCCGTGCGGGCGGTGGCGTCGTTCTGCCGGAACGCCGGGCCGCCGGTGCGCGGCCGGGTGAAGGCGCCGCTCGCCCGTGCGGTGGTGTGAGGACCGAGGGCGAAGCGGCGGGGGTGGGGGCGTCCGTCGCGGCCCAGGATCCGGCCGTCGTCGGGGTGGACGGAGAGCAGTCCGGTGGCGGTGGCGGCAGCCCCGTCCTCGTACAGCGCCTGAAGGATCGGGCTGCGGGTGCGTTCCAGGGACGGCTCCGGCAGCCGGGCCTCGACGAGTGCGCGGGCCTCGATCCACTCCCCCGGCACGGTGGCGCTGCCGGCCCGGAAGATGCCCCGCTCCTCGTCCGCGTCGACGGTCGTTCCGGCGCCGAGGAAGCGGACGACACCGGCCCGGGAGAGGGCGAGGAGCTGGTGCAGCCGGGGGCCCGGCGGGCCGGATGCGAGGTAGCTGAAGAAGCCGTGCCACCAGCTGCCGATGTCGCCGAGCCGCATCAACTGCCCGTAGGCGGTCAGCAGCCCGAGGAAAACGGCGAGGTCCTCGCTGTGGGCGGGGTCGTGGCGGCGGTCGAGGTCGGCGGTGATGTAGTCGCGCAGTCCTTGCTGGAGTGCGTCGTACGACGGGTAGCGCACTTTGTCCAGGGGGCGGTCGAGCGCGTCGAGGTCGAGCCGGTCGGCGGGGTCGGGAACCGCAGCGGCTATGAGGGCGTGCAGTTCGGGGCTGCCCGGGTCGGCGGCCGCGTACTTCTCCTCGAAGACCGGCCAGTCGACCGTCGTACGCTCGGCATGGGCGGTGAAGAGCCGGTGGTAGTGGGCATACCCGAGCTCTTTGTCGACAAGTGGCCATACATCGCGCCGGAAGTCGAGCGGCTCGGACCGGCTCAGCAGCTCCTCGGTCCAGGCCGGGCCGAGGAAGCGCGGCAGCGGCGGACGTTCACCCTGCCAGCCGTAGCCGATCTTCGAGTGGTACGGGACTCCGCGCCGCGAGCCGACGTACAGCACGGGTTCCTTGCCCGAGGGCAGGTACGCGCCGTTCTCGTACCGTCCGCCGCGCCCCTCGGTGAGGAGCACCATCAGATCGATGAAAGCGAGCCCGAAGCCCCGGACGATGACCGGTTCGCCCGCTTGCAGGACCGAGAGATCACTGTCGGCGGTGAAGTCGGGCGGCAGGTGGACGAGCCCGTGCCGCTCCGCGAACTCCGCAAGTTCGACGTGCTCGGGGGCCGGTTCGGCATCGAGGTGGCCGATGGTGAGCACGACGAGGTCGGCCGTCAGCGGTTCGTCGCGCCCCTGCAGCCAGACGCGCTGCCGGCCGCCACGCGGACCGGTGACGCGCAGGGCGCGGCCGCGGTGCTCGTGCACGGTGATGCCCTGCGGGAGCGTGGACACCGCCTGCTCGTACACCCAGCCCAGATAGGCGCTCTGCAGCCGCCTGCTGGGGAAGCTCTGGCCATCCAATGCCCGTATTTCGGCGAGGAGTTCGGGTTCCGTCCGGACGGTGACCCGCCCTTCGCGGACGTCCGCCGCCCAGGCGTGCAGTGCGGGCCCCGGCCGTATCGGTCCCTCCTGCTGGACCGTGTCGTCGGTGAACATGGTGACGTCCTCGGCCATGGAGTTCATCCACAGCAGCGGGGACTGGTCGCGCCGCCAGATCCGGCCGCCGCCGGGCGGGTGCGGGTCGACGAGATGAATGTCGAGCCGCCGGCCCTCGTACAGCTCGGGGGCGTTGGCGGCGATGCGCTCGATGAGGCCGGTGCCGCGCGGTCCGGCGCCGACGACCACGAGGGTGGGCCGCTCGCTCATCGGGCACCCGCCGTGCCGCGCGCGTAGTGCCGTTCGATGTAGTGCTGGCCGATGCCGAGCAGCGAGGTGACGGCCACGTACCAGAGGGTGGCGACCAGCAGCAACGGAATGACCTGGTAGGTGCGGTGGTACACGAGCTGCACCGAGTACAGGAGGTCCTGCACGGCGATGACGCTGACGATCGAGGTGCCCTTGAGGGTGCCGATCAGCATGTTCCCGGCGGGCGGGACGATGGAACGCATCGCCTGCGGCAGCACGATCCTGCGCAACCGACGCCAGGCACCGAGACCCAGCGACTGGGCAGCCTCGATCTGCCCGCGCTCGACGGAGAGGATGCCGCCGCGGACGACCTCCGCCGCGTAGGCGGCCTCATGGAGGGTGAGCCCGATGACGGCGACCGTGACGGGTCCGAGGAGGTTGACCGTACGGATGCCGAGGATCTGTGGGTAGAGCGCTCCGATGTTGAACCAGAAGAGCAGCTGGACCAGGATCGGGGTGGATCTGAAAAGCCATACGTAGCCCCAACTGACCGCCTGGAGAACACGGTTGGTGGAGAGCCTGAGTACGGCCAGCAGTGTCCCGAGGGCGAAGCCGAGCACCATGACGAGCGCCGTCAGCCAGAGGGTGAGGCCGAGACCGCGCAGGACCGATGCGGTGGTGAAGTAGTCGCCGACGACATCCCACTGGAAGGCGTCGTTGCGGATGACGGAGCTCAGCGCCAGGGCAAGAAGCACCAGGACCGCAACGGCCGCCGTCCACTGGCCTGTTCGGCGAACCGGGACGATCCGCAGCTGTTCGGCATCATGGACCGTTTCGCTGCCCTTCGACAGCGGGACCGGGTCCTTCGGGAGCGGGGCCGGACGTGGTTGAGGGAATGCATCTGTCTGCGCAGACATGCGAAGGCTCCGTGGATACAGAGATCGAACACGGGACGTGCCTTCACGCACAACACAACGCGGACCGGGCCCCTCAGCGCGATCCGTCTCTGAGATAAGCGCTGTTCATGACGCGCTGTCAAGCTTGTCCACACTGTGAGCCGTACGTCTCACCTCGGTTGACGGACCACGGATCGCCTGTTCCACTGGGGCCATGCATTCGCAGCAGTGGCTGGTCAAGCGCTCCCACATCGACTTCGGTCGCGTGTGGTCCTCTTCCTGTTGAGCTGACCCCCTGCGGTTCCTCGCTTCCGTGCCTCGCGCCCTGTCCGGCGCCTGAGCACTGTTCCCTGCGTGTCTTCGCGTACACAACATCGCTGCACCCTCCCCTCGCCTGATCGCCTTTCGCCGTTCGCTGTTCCGAACGCCATCCGCTCTTCCTTCGCCCCGCCCGTGGCCGTGCTGCCGTGGCGTGTGCTTTCGCGCTGCCCGACAGCCTGTTCACGGTCGACGACCCGGAGAACCTCATGCCCCGTACCCGGCACACCGCTGCCTTCGCGCTGATCACCGTCGCCGCCCTTGCTCTCACCGCGTGCGGGTCGGGCGACCCGGCGGCCGCACCGGCCGGCGCGGTCGGGACCGCCGCCGCCAAGGGGAAGATCCCCACGCAGGACGTCGTGTCCTCGGTGAGGAGGAACCAGGCCGCGGCAGCACTGCTCCCCGCCGGCGTCCGCGCCTCCGGCACACTGACCATCGCCTCCAGCGTCGGCTCGCCGCCGGGCGCCACCTATCTGCCGGACGGGAAGACCGTGGCCGGTACCGACATCGACATCGCGGACGCCGCTGCCAGGGCGCTGGGGCTCAGGCTGAAGCGCGAGACAGCCGCCTTCGAGGCGATCCTGCCCGCTCTGGACAGCGGGAAGTACAACCTGGGGACCGGGAACTTCGGGGTCACCGACGAGCGGCGCAGGACGATCGACTTCGTCACGTACCTCAATGACGGGCAGGGCTTCGCGGTCCGCGACGACAGCAAGCTGACGAAGGTCACCGATCTCACCCAGCTCTGCGGCCTGACCGTGGGCACCGCCGCGGGCACCACGTTCGAAGTGACGCTGGAGGAGAACAGACACCGGTGCGCCGACGCGGACAAGAGGCCGTACGACGTGAAGACCTACTCCGATCCGGGCGCCATCTGGGCCTCGCTCCAGCAGGGTCGCAGCGACGTGGTGATGTCGACCATCAACGGGTTGCGCTACGCGGTGGGCCAGCAGGAGGGTGTGCGCTTCCTCAACGAGTTCAAGCGGCTCGACGTCGGCTTCGCGTTCAAGAAGGGCACTCCTCTGGCGCCCGCTTTTCAGGCAGCGGTCAACGGGCTCAAGGCGGACGGGACGTACGACCGCATCCTGAAGAAGTGGGGCATCGGCGCGTCGGCGATCGAGACCTCGCAGATCTCGCCGCCCGAGATCAAGTGACCCGGGGCTGCTGAGCCGCGCCCGAAGCGTGGCTCAGCAGTCGCACCCGCAGTCGCAGTCGCAGCAGTCGCAGTTGCTGCAGCAGTCAGCGCAGTTGCTGCAGCAGTCGCAGGCATCGCAGCAGTCGCATTGGCTGCACAGACCCTCGCGGCGCTGCCGGCTCCACGGGCCCTCGAAGGTCCCGCAGCACATCTGGCAGGTGCAGGCGAGTCCCGCCCACACCAGACATCCCGCGATCAGCCCGCGCCGGTCGCGCGGCGGCTCCGGCGGGGGTGACGGCGGGCCGAACGGGCTGCCGGGGGCGTTCGGTGCGTACGGATTGCCGGGCGGCGGCCCGAAGGCCCCGGTGACGCCGTGTCCACCGGCCCGGTGCGCATCCGCCTGGTGGGAGCATGTCTCCGTGGCGAACGCGCGGTCCACCGACCGGCGCAGTTCATGCACGAGCAGCACATGCGCCAGCTTGTCGTCGGTGAATTCGACGTCGCGCAGCGCCAGCCGTACGCCGCGCAGAGCGTCGTCGCACAGCCGCCGGGCCTCGGCGCGCGAGGTACCGGTGGCGGTGAGCGGGTTCCAGGCGCCCGACACCGCGTCAGCTTCCTGGTCCTCCACGGCATCCAGCAGATGGGCCAGCCGCCCGAAGAGCCGCCCGGCCTCGGCGAGCGGTGGAGCGTTCTGCGGCTTGCCCGCGAGTACGGCGGTGTGGGCGAAGGCCGCCGCGGTGGCCGTCTCGGTGGGCTCGGTGACCGTCAGCAGCGGGGTGCCCGGCCCCGCGAGTCGCTCGATGCCGGTCTGCCGGTCGACAGCGTCGACGAGGACCGCGGTGTCGAAGCCCAACTGTGCACCGGTGCGCGCCCCGGCCCTGTCCCAGCCCGCGGCGACCCGGCGGGCGGCTGCGGCGACCGGGCGGCGCTTCAACAGCCCGTCCCGGTCGGCGACGTGGTCCCGCACCTTTGCCGAGGCAAGCACCAGCGAGACGGCGGCGGCGAGCCTGGCCCCTTCGCCGCGGGCGACCGGCGCGGTCCGCATGGCGCGCAGCGGGCAGGGACCCGCGGTGCGCCACCGGCCCGTGGCGCGCTCCGCCTGAGCCTCCGTCAGGACCGAGACGATCAGGCCGTCGTAGTTCGTGACGATCCGGGCGAACTGACCGTGGTCCGAGCGAAGTGCGAGACAGAGCCCGCAGAGATGGGCCATCCACGCGGTCCTGAGCCCCTCGGACAACCGATGGGTGCAGGGCCTGACTATTCCGAACACGACAATCCCCCGAGAGCCGTTCAGCCATGCGCAGCGCTCGTGCGGGTGCGCGACGGGCATCGTATCGAGTGACCCGTTCACCCGTACGTCCCCCATGTCACCCGTACGGGCCGGAGCATCATATTTTCTTTCCCCAGGGGTCCGATACGGGAGGAACCTTGACGAATCGCCACATCTTCTGCACCAGTAACGTCACGAATCGCCTACGCGCCGACTATCCACTTGGCGCACGATCCGCATCATGGCCGACCATAGGGATACGAAAGAGATGCGGAACACCAAGGAACCGCGGTGAGAGGAGGCGTCCATGGGATCGGTGCGCAAGGCGAGTGCCTGGCTGGGCCTCGTAGAGGACAACGACGAGCGTTACTACGACGACGACGAGTACGCCGAGGGTGCAAGGACCGGGACCGGCAATGCCTGGGTGACCGACCCACGGGTGCAGGTGGTCTCCGAGGCTGCCGAGGAGACGGGCCGCCGGATCGCCACGGTCACCCCGGACAGCTTCCGGGACGCGCGCGCCATCGGCGAGCTCTTCCGGGACGGCGTCCCGGTGATCATCAACCTCACGGCCATGGACCCTGCCGACGCGAAGCGTGTCGTGGACTTCGCCGCGGGGCTGATCTTCGGACTGCGCGGTTCGATCGACCGCGTGGCCACCCGGGTCTTCCTGCTGACCCCGGCCGACACCCGGGTGCTCAACGGCGAAGCCGTCGGCCGGCCGGCCGACGGCTTCTTCAACCAGAGCTGAGCAGGGCGCTCGCCGGATCGGTCCGGCCGGCGTCCCCCGTTCTACCGGAATGCGTCCAGGCCGGTGAGCGCCTTGCCCAGCACCAGCTGGTGCATCTCCACGGTGCCCTCGTACGTGAGCACCGACTCCAGATTCGTCGCATGCCGCATCACCGGGTATTCGAGCGAGATCCCGTTGGCGCCGAGGATCGTGCGCGAGGTGCGGCAGATCTCGATGGCCTCCCGCACATTGTTGAGCTTTCCGAAACTGACCTGTTCCGGGCGGAGCCTGCCCGCGTCCAGTCGACGGCCCAGATGGTGGGCGAGCAGGATGCCCTTGTGCAGTTCGACGGCCATGTCCGCGAGTTTGGCCTGAGTGAGCTGGAAACCACCGATCGGCTTGCCGAACTGTTCCCGGGTCTTCGCGTAGTCGACCGCCGCCTCGAAGCTGGACCGCGCCGCGCCCATGGCCCCCCAGACGATGCCGTAGCGGGCATGACCGAGACAGCTGAGCGGTCCCCGCAGGCCGGTGACCCCGGGGAGTACGGCGTCGGCGGGCAGCCGTACCTCGTCGAGGACCAGCTCGCTGGTGACCGAGGCACGCAGCGACCACTTGTGCTTGATCTCGGGCGCGGAGAAGCCGGGGGTGTCCGTCGGCACGACGAAGCCGCGGATGCCGCTGCCGCCGCTGCCCTCGTCGGTCTGCGCCCAGACGACGGCGACCCCGGCCACCGAGCCGTTGGTGATCCACATCTTGCGGCCGTTGAGCACCCAGTCTCCCCCGCTCCCGGCTCCGTCCGAGCGGGAGGTGCCCCCTCCGACGCGCTTGGCGTGCATCCGCATCGCGGCCGGGTCGGAGCCGTGATCCGGCTCGGTGAGTCCGAAGCAGCCGATGATCTCGCCGGCCGCCATGCCCGGCAACCACTGCTGCTTCTGCTCCTCGGAGCCGAAGCGGTGAATGGCGTACATGGCGAGGGAGCCCTGCACGGAGACGAGCGAGCGGATCCCGGAGTCCGCCGCTTCGAGCTCCAGGCAGGCCAGTCCGTACTGGACGGCGGTGGCGCCCGCGCAGCCGTATCCCTGCAGGGACATGCCGAGGGCGCCGATCGAGCCGAGTTCGCGGGCGAGCTCACGGATGCCGGGCAGCTCGCCGTTCTCGTACCACTCGGCAATGTGCGGCAGGATCCGGTCGGCGGCCCAGGCACGGACGGTGGAGCGGATCGCGAGGTCCTCGGGGCCGAGCAGATCGTCGATGCCGATCGGGTCGCCGGGGTCGAAGGGCGGGAGCTTCGACGGCTTCGCGGGAGATGGGGTGGACATGAGGGTGCCTCCGGCGGCTCGCACGATACTAAAACTAGCAGTGTTAGTTATGGCGTCGTGCTGACGTTACGGCTCAGTGTGCCGCGCGTCCAGAGCCGGTGGCCTCGGCGGGTTGCCGCCGGGCGGACACCGAAAGGGGCCCTTTCGGCAGGCTCTGGACCGGGGCGCCCTGGGGAGCGGGGAACGCTCGGGGCCCTCGCGACTCCACGGCCACGGTCGCGTCGGCGGCTTCGCGGGGTTCGCAGATCTCCACCGGCGGGCACTCCATCACCCGCGGCAGTCGCAGCGCGGCGAGCGCGCCCAGCAGCAGCAGACCCGCGCTGACCATCAGCGTGACATGCAGCCCGTTGATGAAGGCATGCCGGGCCGTGCTCCGCAGCACCCCGCCCAGCGGACCGCCCAGCCGCGAGGCGACCTGATAGGCCTCGCCCAGTGAGTGGGAGGCGGCGGCGGACGCCTCGGCGGGGACCCCCGCTCCGGAGAGCTTGGCCAGCCCGGGCGTGTAGGCGGCGTTCATGACGCTGCCCAGCAGGGCGATCCCCATGCCCGCACCCAGCTGGTACGAGGTTTCGCCGATGGCCGCCGCGCCACCAGCCCGGTCGGCCGGGGCCTCGCTGAGCATCGATTCGTACGCCCCGAAGAGCGTGGACTGGAGCCCGAAGCCGAGCACGACGAACGCCACGGTCAGCAGGGCGGGCCGGTCGTGCTGCCCCATCAGGGTCAGGATCAGCACCGAGGCGGCGGTGAGCACGAAGCCCCAGCCGACCATCCGGCGCGGTCCGACCCGGCGCAGGGTGTACGAGCCGGTCGCACCCGCGGCCATCGCGGCGAAGGTGAGTGGCAGCAGCCGCAGGCCGGTCTCCAGCGGGCTGAGGCCCAGGACCAGCTGCAGATACTGGACGGCGATCAGTTCCAGACCGACCAGGGCCAGCATGGCGAGGACGATGCAGCCGACCGCGGTGGAGAACGCGGGCCGAGCGAACATCGCGATGTCGATCAGTGGATGCGTACGGCGTTTCTGCCGACGGACGAACGCGACGAGCAGCGCCGCCCCGAGCAGCAGCGGTACGAGGGTGGCGGGGCCGAACACGCCCTCACCGGTGCCCGCGCGCTTCACACCGAGGACCACCCCGAGCACTCCGGCCGCGGCCATCAGCGCGCCGAGCACATCCCAGGGGCCGTCGTCGCTGCCCCGCGATTCGGGCAGCAGCAGCCGGCCGACCGGCAGGATCAGCGCCATCAGCGGGATGTTGATCAGAAAGACCGAGCCCCACCAGAAGTGCTCCACGAGGAAGCCGCCGATGACCGGTCCGGTGGCCGCGCCGACGGCGGCGACCGCGGTCCACACCCCGATGGCGACGGCTCGCTCACGCCGGTCGGGGAAGACCTGGCGGAGGATGGAGAGCGTCGCGGGCATGATCATCGCGCCGCCGACGCCCAGCAGGGCGCGCGCCGCTATCAGTACGCCGGGACTGTCCGCCATCGCGGCGATCGCGGAGGCTACGCCGAAGAGCGCGTAGCCGAGCAGCAGGATGCGGCGGCGGCCGACCCGGTCACCGAGGGTGCCGAAGAGGATCAGCAGCGAGGCGCAGACCAGTGGATAGGCGTCCACGATCCACAGCAGACCGACGGCGCTGGGCCGCAGATCCTCGGTGACGGCGGGTACGGCGACGTGGAGCACCGTCGCGTCGAGCGCCACGAGCAACAGACTGAGGCAGAGGACGACCAGGACGACCCATCGATTGGCACCGTCGGCGGCTGCGCGCAGCCGGAATCGGGCTGTGGTCGTCCCGGACATGCATCTACCTCCCAAAGGTCCCTCGCGCTCGGCAGGCCAACCGGGGAAGCAGCGTGCACTGCCCCTCCAGGCCCGGCATCGACGGGCGAGTGATCCGTCAGCGTACGCGAGTTCGACATGGCCACACGTGGTCGATCTCATACCCCGGCAGGTCGCGAGGTGTGGCGTACACCACGCCGGACCCCTTGCCGGCTACGCGCCGGACCGGCCCCGACGTCGCGTGTGACCGTTCCGTGACCGGCCGGGCACCGTCCGTCCACCCGCCCGTCACGGCCGGAGAAATGGATACCTGCACTGCTCGCCATTCATTCGGAGATACTCAAACACTCTTCCGAAATAAGCGCGGAAGAAATGGAGCACGAGGCCACCGGGATTCACCGACGGGTCCGAAATATTGGCCGGACTGAGACATAGTCCACATCACATCGTCATCACAAAGCGGCCCGAACGACCGGATCAGGCACTCACTCGCTGTAACGTCGATTGGGTGCGTACCGACATCTTTGCCCGGCTGGACCGGGAGCCGGAACCGCCGAAGATAGAGCCACCGCGGATGAGCCGTCACCGCATCGCTCTCTTCGGCGGGACGTTGGCGTTCTATCTCGCCATCGTCGTTGCCGTGCTGATCGGCTCCTGGCTGGTGACCCTGGACTGGAAGGTCATGCTCTTCCGGCCCTACCAGCAGTGGCCCGGAATCCATGCCTTCCTCGACTACTACGTCGTGCTCGGCCAGCGAGGCCCGACGGCTGTGATGGTCGCCTGCTGGCTCGGCTGGCGCTCCTGGCGGCAGCACACCCTGCGCCCCCTGCTGACCCTGGGCGCCTCGCTGCTGCTGCTCAACCTGACCGTGGGCGCCGTCAAGCTCGGCCTGGGCCGGCTCGGCCCGCACTACGCGACCCAGATCGGATCCGCGGAGCTCTTCGCCGGCGGCGATATATTTCCGTCCGGACACACCGCCAACGCCGTGGTGACCTGGGGAATCCTCGCCTACCTGGCCACTACGCCGCGGGCCAGGCGCTACCTGTCGGCCGTATCGGCGGTGGTCTCGCTCGGGGTCGGGCTCACGACCGTCTATCTCGGTACGCACTGGCTGAGCGATGTGCTGCTCGGCTGGGCCGCGGGGCTGCTGATCCTGCTGGGCCTGCCGTGGGTCGAGCCGTTGATCACCCGTACCGAGGACTGGATCTTCGCGGTGCGCGAGCAGTTGCGTGCGCGCCGCCGGACCGCTCCCCCGGTGCCCGTCGCGGCCGGTGCGCCCCAGGCCGTGCTGCTGCCGCAACCGGAAAGTGGTGACGGCGCGGGCGGGAGCCCGGTGCTCGAACCGATCGCCACAGGCGGTCGCCCGGCCGCCTCGGCACCTGCCGCTCCGGCGGCGGGGACCCGGCAGCGGGCCCACACGCCACACGTGGTGCGCTCGGAGCGGACGCCGGTCACCCCGGCCGGCAGTCGGCGCCCGCCGCACGCGGACCGATCCCCGCGAGGCGGCACGAGTCCGGCCCGCCCGGTGGCCGGCGGCTGACGGGACTGCACCCCCATGCGGGGAGGGTACGCACAGCCTCCCCCCGCACAGTCAAGGCCCCGACCTCGGTCGGGGCCTTGCTCATGGCGGAGGTCTCAGCCGACCCAGCAGCGGGTCACCACGGCGTTGTCGACCTCGAAGTTGATCCGCCCGGCCCGGTACTCCATGGTGATGATCGCCCCCGGCGGCAGAGCCCTGACAGTGCGCCAGCCGCGGGCACGGGCCCTCCGCTCGGCGGCTTCTGCGGCGAGGCCGACATACGCGCCGGGCGTGTCATCGGGCTGGGCGGGAGGGGCCGGGATAGGTGCCATGCCACTCACCGTAGGCGGCCCCGGGCAGGTACGGAAGCCGGGCGGAGGCACCCGGCACCACATCCTCACGTACGCCACCGGTCACGCTTGTGTCACAGGATCACGACAGCCGTTTCCCTCGAACTGCTTCACTCGAACGTACGGTTCTCAGCCCGACGCACAGTAATCACGCGCACTTATAAACGATCACCAAACGGCTCGGAAAACCCGCGGAAATATGACATACCCGATGGTCGGAATTTCCTTCCCGTAAGGCATTTCAAAACGGACCCGCCACCGAGAATTCATGCTTCCTTATGGCAGCCTTATCTTCTGGTCGGGATATCCACACCATCGGGCCGGGACCGCCGCCCGCATCCGCTCGTATACCGGACACAAGCCCGCCCTGACCGGCCGGACACACCGGGCGAGCGGTCGGTCGAAAGATCGCGGCTGCCTTCAGCCGAGTGCCCGGGAGAGCCGGTCCCGGGCCGCCCTGATGGCTCCGGTGAGCTCCTGCGGTTCGACAACCTCGAAGTCGAAGCCCATGACCATCACGTGGATCACCAGGACGTCGAGGCTCGCCGCACCGGTGCGCAGCAGGCAGCTGTCCGCGTCGATCGCCTCCAGCACTCCGGAGGACGGCGAGATGCGCTCGGCGGCCAGTTCGACCGGCACCTTCAGCCGGATCACCGCATGCGTCGCGTACGCAGTGGTGGAGACGCCCTCCGAGACATAGGCGGCCAGGTCCTCGGCGGGCGGGCGGCGCGGAACGAAGCGGGGACCGTGCGGCGGCGTGGGGGTGATCCGGTCCACCCGGAAGGTGCGCCAGTCCGCGCGCTCCAGGTCCCAGGCGACCAGGTACCAGCGGCGCTCGGTGCACACCAGCCGGTGCGGTTCGACGGTCCGGCGCGATACGGAGCCGCCGTGTGACCGATACGCGAAGCGCAGACGCTCGCTGTCCCGACAGGCCCCGGCCAGCTCGGTGAGGACGCCCGGGTCGACGGTGGAGGCGCCGGGTCCGCGCATCATGGGCACGGTGAACGCGCTCAGGGCGCCGACCCGACGGCGGAGCCGGTTCGGCAGGACCTGCTCGAGTTTGGCGAGTGCGCGTACGGAGGTCTCCCCGATGCCCTCGACGCCGTGACCGGCCGCGGTACGCAGCCCGACCGCCACCGCGACCGCTTCCTCGTCGTCGAGGAGCAACGGCGGCAGCTCGGCCCCCGCGCCGAGCTGATAGCCGCCGCCGGTGCCGGGGCTGGCGTTGACCGGATAGCCGAGCTCGCGCAGTTTGTCGACGTCCCGCCGGACGGTCCGGGGGGTGACGCCGAGCCGCTCGGCGAGATCGGCTCCGGACCAGTCCCGGTGGGCCTGCAGGAGTGAGAGCAGGCGCAGCAGTCGTGCCGAGGTCTCCAACATGGGGCGAGTCTGCCAGCGGTCGAGGACAGCTGCTGTCCTCGACCCGCGTCAGTCGTGCCGTCGGGCCGGTTCCAGCCGTAGGCAGAGGTCGTTGTCGGCCGAGTAGCAGGGGGCGGCGAGGACGTCCCCCGCGGTGGCTCGAGGCGGGTAGACGAAGATCTTCTTGCGGTCCCAGATGTCGTCGAGGATGCGCGAGATCCGGATCCCGCCTGTACCGCTCCCGCTCGGCCCGCCGGGGAGCAGCCACAGTTCCCACAGCTGCGGCGCGGTCACCGGTCCGGTGGTCGGCAGGTCGTACGGGAGGCTGAAGGTGAAACTCCCGTCCCTGCCGGTCACGGGCGCCCGGCAGCTCCGCTCGGGATGGCCGGCCGGCCGCGCCTCCACGCACGCGTCGTCGCCGAGCTCCGCCCCGTACAGCGTCCCGTCGACGGTCATCGCGGCCGGACCGAAGGTGATCGGCCCGGCCTCCGCGTGCGGCGCGCGAACCCAGCAGCGCACGGCGAGCCGGCCGTCGGCGGTCGGGTACGGGATGCGGACCACGACCCCGCCGACTGTGCCGCCGGGGTCGGGCGTGCGGTCGACCAGGGCCCTCAGATCCCTGATGCCGGGTTCGACAGCCGTCTCGCCGTCCGTGCCCGGCTGCTGCACCCAAGCGTCCCAGCGGCCCTCGGCAAGCTCCGTCGTGCCCGGCAGCACGGCGCGCAGCCGCCCGTCACCGTCCGGGCTCAGGGGCAGCCGCACCTCCTCCACCGCCCGGTCGCGTCTCCCCTTCGTACCGCGCAGGCGCAGGAGCAGGACGGCCCCCGGTGTCCCTCCCTCCCGGCGGTCCTGGAGGAGATCGAAGGTGATCCGGCCGTCGGCGTCGGCGATGCAGTCGGCGACGCGGCCGGCAGCGGATTCGGTGGGCGGTGTCGGCCGCAGCGCGGACACAGTCACGCGGCCCTCCCCTTGCGGAGGGCATCGCCGGCCTTGTGGCGCAGCGCGTACATGCCGTCCAGCGCCGCGCCGCGGACCCTGTGCACGCCCGCGCGCAGGGCGCTGTGCGAGTGGTGGCGCCCGCCGCGCCCGATGAGTTCGGTGTAGAGCCCTTCGTGGCGTTCGGCGATCAGCGCAGGGTCGAACCGTCGCGATGCGGCGCGGGCGGCCCGTCCCATCCGGTGCCGTGTTCCGTCGTCGTCGATCAGGCCGAGCACGGCGTCCGCGACCGCGGCCGCGTCCCCGACGGGCACCAGCCTTCCGTCGGTGCCGTCGTCGATGATCTCGCGGGGGCCGTGCGGGCAGTCGGTGGCGACGACCGGCAGGCCGCAGCGCATCGCCTCGACGATCGTCATGCCGAAGGATTCCCGGTCCGAGGTGACAGCGGCGATCGCCCCCTTGGGCCACTCGGCCTCCAGCGGGTTGACCGAGCCCATCAGGAACACATGGTTGTGCAGGCCCAGTTGACCGATGAGCGTGTGCAGTGCCTGCCGTTCGTCGCCGGTCGCGTCGCCGCCGCCGTAGATGCGAAGACGCCAGTCGGGGCGGACGGCCACCACGTCGGCGAACGCGCGGACCAGCACGTCGTACCGCTTCACCTTGTGCAGCCGCCCCGCGGCGATCACCCACTTGCTGTCGCAGTCGGCGGGTGCGACCACGGGCTCGGGCACCCCGTTGGGGATGGACTCGATACGTACGCCGGGCAGCCGCAGCCCGGTCCGGTAGGCGTGTGCGTCGGCCTCGGTGACGGTCGTGATCGCGTCGAGCAGCGTGTAGCGGTGGCCGATCTCACGGCGCAGCCGGTAGCTGTGGCTGTCGAGGGTGAGGTGCTCCTGCCCGATCCGGACCGGACCGCGTCGGGCCTGCCGGGTGATCTGGACATTGAGCCCGGGGCGGGTGCCGACGACGACATCCGCCTCCAGGGAGCGCAGATGGTCCGCCACCCGTGCGTCGGTGAGCCGGCTGTACTGCCGGTACCGGCTGTCGCCGCGGGTGAAGACGGCGGCGGGCCTGGTGTGCTCGATCGCGTCGCCGTCGTACGTCGGGCTCTTCTTCCGCAGGTCGACGAGGTGACTCATCCGTACGCCGGCGGGGGCGCCCAGCGCGGGGGCGTCGCGGTGCCGGAAGACCGACACGATCTCGATGTCATGGTGCTCGGCCAGTTGCCCGGCGAGGTTGAACGTCGTGCGGATGGTGCCCCCGACCCCGTAGGCGTTGTGGAGCAGAAACGAAATGTGCATGACTCGCCGTGTCCCCCGGTTCGACCGATCTGCTGCGGGCTCCACCTGTCATGACGATGAGAACCGATCGCCGGTTTACTCAAGGTATCGACAAGTTTCAGCCACTTCCACGTTCCCCGATTTCATGACTTGTCGACCTGCCGTCGAACCGGTCACCCGTCGGGCCAGGCAGACCCATGTGCCACCGATCAGCCGGGATTGACCGAAAGCAAACCCTTCGGGGCTCCGATTCACCCGCTGCGCCGGACGGTTCGATTCCGTTCCCTTTCGCGCGTGACCCCGGCCACGAATCGCCCGTTGTCTCTTCATGAGCCGGGAACCGCCCGGCGCACGTACCGAGTTCGAGGAGCCACCCGTGCCGCGCATGCTCGACGTCAGCGAGGACGTACGCGCCGAGATCGGCGATGCCGAAGCCGATCGGTTGCTCGTCGGCGACAACGCCCCAGGCAGCTACGACTGCACCTCCTGCCGCACCCCTGGCGATTCCGAGCAGGAGCGCACCAGCACGGTGCTGTTCGTCGGCGACGAGACCGCCGTGCTCGCCTTCGCGCACGCGACCTGCATCCCCTCCCAGGTCGTCCAGGTCTCCGAGGAGCAGCTGCAGGGCGCCGTGCGCAGCATCACCGGCAGCGAGCCGGAGGGCCCGGAGGGGCTCATGCCCGGCCAGGCCGTCCTCGGCATCACCAGCGGTCTCGTCCTGATCGACGACGAGCTCCACCCGGCGCTGGTCGTCGAACCGACAGGCGCGATCGCCCGCCCCGGTACGGACGGCAGCCGCGGCGACGAGTTCCTGCAGCTCCTGCTGGAGCAGGGCTTCCAGCCGGTCCACCGGATGGACCGGCTGCCCGCCCTGCTGCACGGCTGGTCGATCCTGCTCGCCATGGGCCAGCTGCACGCCGTGCTGCAGCCGGGCACGGGTGGCGGCGCCCCCGTCGCCTGGTGGCAGGCGCACGCCCCCCTGCAGGTCACCGAGGGCTGGCGGACCGCGGCGAACAAATCGCAGACCGTTCTCGTCTTCGCCGCCCCGGCCGGATCGATCGGCCAGCAGCCCCGCGAGGACCTGCTGCGCGACGCACTGGAGAAGGCCGCGGCCGGCGGTCTCCTGGTCGCGGCGGCGATGCCGCTGGCCGGGACCTGATCATGTCCGTACGCTCCTCGCACCCGCAACGAACAGCTATTTCTTCGCCGGGCCCGCATCCGACGGCCGGTGGGGTCGTTGGCACGTACGTGCACTCATACGACCCCTCCCACCAGCGCCCGAGCCCGATCCCTGCCATGCGCCCGTCGCGGGAGCCATCGGGCGGCCAGTCCCACACCCCGATCTACGACGCGTTGTACTCCGAGTACCGCCGGTCGTTCCGGGCGCTGCCAGGTGATCGGAGCGGCGAGGAAGATCTGGCCTTCATGGCCTTCGGTACGGGTCCGTTCGGCGCCCGCACCCCGCTGAGCCTCCACTCCGGCCATGCGAGCCACTCCGGCGGCGCCACCGGCCCCCCCGGTCAGGGCGCGCGCACCGGAAACCTCGGCTCCTGGCAGCGGGTCGGCCGTCACGCCGGGCGCACCGCCCCGGCGGCGCTGCCACCGGGCTCCGGGGGAGCCTGACCGTACGACGAAGCCCCACACCGCTCGCAACAGGAACGGTGTGGGGCTTCGTCATGTCCGGCACGGACAGACAGTCGGCCGACCGGTCAGTCAGCGGGCCGGCCGGGCGTCACTTCTTGCGGCCGCGCTTCTCGCGGACCCGCACCGAGATGTGGATCGGGGTGCCGTCGAAGCCGAACTCCTCGCGCAGTCGACGCTCGACGAAGCGGCGGTAACCGTGCTCCAGGAAGCCGGAGGCGAAGAGCACGAAGCGCGGCGGCTTGGTGCCGGCCTGGGTGCCGAAGAGGATGCGGGGCTGCTTTCCGCCACGGACCGGGTGCGGGTGGGCGGCGACGATCTCGCCGAGGAAGGCGTTCAGCCGGCCGGTGGGAACACGCGTCTCCCAGCCTTCGAGCGCGGTCTCGATCGCCGGGACCAGCTTCTCCATGTGCCGGCCGGTGACGGCCGAGACATTGACCCGCGGTGCCCACGCGACCTGCGCGAGCTCCGTCTCGATCTCGCGCTCCAGGTAGTAGCGGCGCTCCTCGTCGAGGGTGTCCCACTTGTTGTACGCGATCACCATCGCTCGCCCGGCCTCCACGGCCATGGTGATGATGCGCTGGTCCTGCACACTGATGGACTCGCTGGCGTCGATCAGGACGACGGCGACCTCGGCCTTCTCGACGGCGGCCGCGGTGCGCAGCGAGGCGTAGTAGTCCGCGCCCTCCTGGAGGTGGACCCGGCGACGGATGCCTGCCGTGTCGATGAACTTCCAGGTGATGCCGCCGAGCTCGATCAGCTCGTCGACCGGGTCACGGGTGGTGCCGGCCATTTCGTTGACGACGACCCGGTCCTCGTTAGCCACCTTGTTCAGCAGCGAGGACTTGCCGACGTTCGGACGGCCGATGAGAGCGATGCGGCGCGGTCCGCCGAGGGCGGTGCCGAAGCGCTGGGCCGGAGCCTCGGGCAGTGCTTCGAGGACGGCGTCGAGCAGATCGCCGGTGCCGCGGCCGTGCAGCGAGGAGACCGGGTGCGGCTCACCGAGACCGAGCGACCACAGCGCGGTGGCGTCTGCCTCGCCGCTCTGGCCGTCGACCTTGTTGGCGCACAGGACGACAGGCTTCCCGGCCCGGCGCAGCAGCTTGACGACGGCCTCGTCGGTGTCGGTCGCGCCGACGGTCGAGTCGACGACGAAGACGACCGCGTCGGACGCCTCGATCGCGTACTCGGCCTGGGCGGCGACGGAGGCGTCGATGCCCAGCACGTCCTGCTCCCAGCCGCCGGTGTCGACCACCTTGAAGCGGCGGCCGGCCCATTCGGCCTCGTAGGTGACCCGGTCCCGGGTGACTCCGGGCTTGTCCTCGACGACCGCCTCGCGGCGGCCGATGATCCGGTTCACCAGGGTCGACTTGCCGACATTGGGGCGGCCGACGACCGCGAGGACGGGCAGCGGTCCGTGACCGGCCTCGTCGATCGCGCCCTCGACGTCCTCGACGTCGAAACCCTCCTGCGCGGCGAGCTCCATGAACTCCGCGTACTCGGCGTCGCCAAGCGCTCCGTGCTCGTGGTCCGAGCCGCCGGAGTGAATCTGGTCGTTCATGAAGTCCGTTCCTCTTTGCATCATCATCGATGGACCACGATCACGCGGCCCACTACTCAAGTCTTACTTAGCGCCCGGTGAAGCGCCTGGCCCTGTCCAGGTGCGAGGTCAACCGCTCCTGGATCCGTACCGTCGCCTCGTCCAGCGCCTTCCGGGTGCGCCGGCCACTCCCGTCACCGGTTTCGAAGGCGTCGCCGAAGACGACATCGACCCGGCTGCGCAACGGCGGCAGTGCCGATATCAACCGCCCGCGGCGCTCGGTGCTTCCCAGGACGGCCACGGGGACGATCGGCGCCCCGCTGCGTACCGCGAAGTACGCGAGTCCGGCGCGCAGCGAGGCGAAGTCTCCTTCACCCCTGGTGCCCTCGGGAAAGATCCCCAGCACCCCGCCGTTCTGCAGGACGCCGAGGGCGTGCGTGATGGCGGTGCGGTCGGCGCTCGTACGGTCCACCTTCAGCTGACCGATTCCGCGCAGGAACGGGTCGAGGGGGCCGACGAACGCCTCTTTCTTGATCAGGAAGTGCACGGGCCGGGGCGCGGTGCCCATCAGCATCGGCCCGTCGATGTTGTGGGAGTGGTTCACCGCGAGTATGACGGGTCCGGAGGCGGGTACCCGCCACGCACCGAGGACGCGGGGCTTCCACAGCCCGTACATCAGCCCGATGCCGATCCCGCGCCCGACCGCCGCTCCACGCAGCGTGGGCGTGCCCGTGGCAGGGGTCACTTCGCGGCCCGCTTCTCCTCGACGAGGGTGACGACGCACTCGATGACCTGCTGCAGGGTCAGCTCGGTGGTGTCCACCTCGACCGCGTCGTCCGCCTTGGCGAGCGGCGAGGTCTTCCGGCTGGAGTCCGCAGTGTCCCGCTTGATCAGCGCCTCCTTGGTGGTGGCGAGATCGGAGCCCTTGAGCTCTCCGCTGCGGCGGGCCGCGCGGGCCTCCGGGGAGGCGGTCAGGAAGATCTTGAGATCGGCGTCGGGCAGCACGGTCGTGCCGATGTCACGGCCCTCGACGACGATGCCGACCTCCGCGCCCGCGGCGATGGACCGCTGCAGCTCGGTGATCCGGGCCCGCACCTCGGGGACCGCGCTGACGGCGCTGACCCTGGAGGTGACCTCCGGCGTACGGATCGGGCCCGCGGCGTCCTCGCCGTCGACCGTGATCGTCGGGGCGGCCGGGTCCGTGCCCGAGACGATGACCGGCTTGTCCGCGGCAGTCGCGACCTCCGCGGCGTTCTGCACGTCGATGCCGTTGTTCAGCATCCACCAGGTGATTGCCCGGTACTGGGCGCCGGTGTCCAGGTAGCTCAGGCCGAGCTGGGCGGCGACGGCCTTCGACGTGCTCGACTTACCGGTGCCGGACGGGCCGTCTATGGCAACGATCACTGCGGCCGGGGCCGTCCGGGCGGCGGCGCTTGCGGTTTCCACGGTGGTGGACACCTTCCTGGTACTCGGGGTGGGCGGGACGGGGACGCGCGAACCCGCCCCGCTCAAGGTTACCGAGTGTCTGGACGGGCCTTTGCACCCTGTGGACAACTGCCCCCGGACCTGGCCACCGCGGACCCGGGGGTGTCCGGCCGTGACGCGCGGGACGCCGCCTACTGGCGAATCGACCAGCCCCGCTCGCGCAGCGCCGCGGCCAGTGCGGGGGCCGCACTCGGCTCGACCATCAGCTGCACCAGACCCGCCTGCTGCCCGGTGGCGTGCTCGATGCGGACGTCCTCGACGTTGATCCCGGCCCCGCCCGCGTCCGCGAAGATCCTGGCCAGTTCGCCCGGCCGGTCGCTGATGAGCACGGCCACGATCTCGTACGACGCGGGGGCTGCCCCGTGCTTCCCGGGCACCCTGACGCGGCCCGCGTTGCCGCGCCGCAGCACGTCCTCGATGGAGTCGGTGCCCTCGCGGCGCTTGTCCTGGTCGCCGGTCTGGAGGCTGCGCAGGGCCCGTACCGTCTCGTCGAGATCGGCGGCGACCCCGGCGAGCACATCGGCGACCGGTCCGGGGTTGGCGGAGAGGATCTCCACCCACATCCGGGGGTCGGAGGCGGCGATCCGGGTGACGTCCCTGATGCCCTGGCCGCAGAGGCGTACGGCCGTCTCGTCGGCCTCCTCCAGGCGGGCGGCGACCATCGACGAGATCAACTGCGGGGTGTGGGAGACGAGGGCGACCGCCCGGTCGTGGGCGTCGGCGTCCATGACGACCGGAACGGCGCGGCAGAGCGCGACCAGTTCCAGGGCGAGGTTGAGGACCTCGGTGTCGGTGTCGCGGGTCGGGGTGAGGACCCAGGGGCGACCCTCGAAGAGGTCGGCGGTGGCGGCGAGGGGGCCCGAACGCTCCTTGCCGGCCATCGGGTGCGTCCCGATGTACGGCGTGAGGTCGACGCCGAGGGCTTCCAGCTCGCGGCGGGGGCCGCCCTTGACGCTGGCGACGTCGAGGTATCCGCGGGCGATGCCGTCCCGCATGGCGGTGGCGAGCACCGAGGCCACATGGGCGGGCGGTACGGCGATGACCGCCAGGTCGACGCGGCCCTCGGGCGCCTCGTCCGTACCGGCGCCGAGCGCGGCCGCGGTGCGGGCGGACGCCGGGTCGTGGTCGAGGAGGTGGACGTGGACGCCGCGCCCGGCGAGGGCGAGGGCTGCGGAGGTGCCGACCAGGCCGGTTCCGATGACGACGGCGGTTCTCACTGGGCGATGTCCTTGCGGAGGGAGGCGGTGGCGCCGAGGTAGACGTGCGCGATCTCGGACTTGGAGAGGTACGTCTCGACATGGGCCAGGATGCGCACCACGCGGGGCATCGCCCCTTCGACGTCCAGCTCCTGGGCGCAGATCAGCGGTACGTCGACGATGCCGATGCCGCGTGCGGCGGCGGCCGGGAAGTCGCTGTGCAGATCGGGGGTGGCCGTGAACCAGATGCTGATCAGGTCGTCCGCGACGAGGCTGTTGCGCTCCAGGATGGCGGTGAGCAGGCCGCTGACCCGCTCGTCCATGTGTCCGGCCTCGTCCCGGTCCAGCTGGACAGCTCCACGGACCGCTCGTACCGCCACGTCTGACTCCTCACTTCTTCGTGCCGTTGTTCTTCGTGCCGTTGTTCTTCGTGCCGCTGCATGGTTGTCGCGCCCGCTCGGTGCCGACCTGCGCGTTTTCAGCCTAGAGGGGCCGGGCGGCAGACGAACGAGGTGCTCTGTCCGTGAGACACGGCGGTCATCGGGACGCGGCGGTGGCGAGCAGCGTCCACATCCGGTGGTACCGGCGCGATCCGGGCGCCGCTCACCGGCTGATTCTCACCGGTGGCGACCCAGGACTGGGCCTGGTCGAGGAGGCCGGACCTGGTGAGCATCCTGATCAGGCCTCGCGTGCGTTGCCACCGCCCGCGTCGCCCTTGTCATCGCCCAGCGCGCCCAGCAGCGCTCCGAGGATGTTCCCGGCGCCCGTCGGCACCCCCGCTCCGGCTCCCGCCACCCAGCAAGCTGCTGGGTCCCTCCTGCCATGGTTCTGCACTTCGGAAGAGGGAGGGAATATCGACAATGGCGGCCAGAACGGTGCTTCTGCCACTCGGGCGAGTCTGCCGCCAGGTTGCTAGGCCCTCGGCGTCCGCGGGGTCACGATGCCCATGCCGGGAGCAGACGGCTCACCCGGTCGCGGCCACCACAGAGGGAGCAAGCCATGGATGCACGACGAAGGACGGTCCTCACGGCAGCCGCGGCGGGCGCCGCCGGGCTGGTGACCGCTTGCGGCTCGTCCGGAGACGAAGGCAGCACGGCATCCGCACCGAAGACCTCACCGGGCGTCACCCCGAGTACCACGGCAAGCACCACGGCGCCGAAAGGTTCCAACGCGAGCGGCACGGTTCTCGCCAAGACCTCGGACATCCCCGTCGGCGGCGGCACGGTCTTCCAGGAGCAGAAGGTCGTGGTGACCCAGCCCAAGGAGGGCGAGTTCAAGGGATTCTCGGCCATCTGCACCCATGCGGGGTGCACCGTCGAATCGGTCAGTGACGGCACCATCAACTGCCCCTGCCACGGCAGCAAGTACCGCATCACGGACGCGGCGGTCATGGCCGGCCCCGCGCCGGACCCGCTGCCCACCGAACGGATCACCGTCACCGGTGACACCATCCGGCTCGTATGACACCGGCCGTCCCGGCGCGAGCCGAAGCCCCCGCCGGGACGGTCACGTCAGGGAAGTCCGCGGGCGTCCGCGAGCAACGCGGCCTCGGCGTACGCGCTGCCCGCGCGGCGCGGCCGGTTCGGCGGGCCACGGCTGAGCCCAGGGCGCGTCCTCGCCCGCCCGGGCAACGAGGTGCACGGCGGCGAACTCCGCGGTGGCCGCACCATGGGCGCGCAGCCGTCACCACGGCGCCGATCGCCGCGAGTGGCACCTCCGCACACCGCCGCCCGAGGTGCCCGCCGGGCGGCGGTCCGTTCGACAGCCCCAGCCTGCGTTCATCGGCATCCCCGGCGTCCAGCGTGGCCCGCGCCGTTCGGTATGGGACGTAGTCCAGGGAGCGGACGGATTCAGCAAGGGCCCGCATGCGGGCCGGATACGGCAGGTGATCGAAGTCCCTCGGTACAAAGGTGGGGTCGTCGCGCTCGCCGGAGGGGTGCGCGCCGGGCCTTTCGGATCACCGTCATGCGGCCGATGCCGACACCACGCCTCCCCGCCCGCAACGCATTGCCCCTCACGTACGCTCACCCGCATGACCCCACCGGACGCCGAGGCCCTCGTACGCGACCACACGATCTACTCCTGTGTGATGGGCTCACGCGCGTTCGGGCTCGCCACTGACGTCAGTGACACCGACCGGCGCGGTGTCTTTCTGGCGCCGACCCCCCTCTTCTGGCGGTTCGAGAAACCGCCGACACACGTCGAGGGCCCGACGGAGGAGCAGTTCTCCTGGGAACTGGAGCGCTTCTGCGAGCTGGCGCTGATCGCCAACCCCAATGTCCTGGAGTGCCTGCACTCCCCCCTGGTGGAACAGGTCACCCCCGTCGGCCGCGAACTCCTCTCCCTGCGCGACGCGTTCCTGTCCCGTCTCGCCCACCGGACCTTCGTCCGCTACGCGCTGGGTCAGCGCAGGAAGCTGGAGGCGGATGTCCGTAGTTACGGTGCGCCGCGCTGGAAGCACGCCATGCATCTGCTGCGGCTGCTGGCGAGTGGCCGGGATCTGCTGCGTACGGGAGAGCTGACGGTCGATGTGGGCACGGCCAGGGAGGAACTGCTCGCGGTGAAGCGCGGCGAGGTTCCCTGGCAGGAGGTCGAACGCCGGATGACCCGCCTGGCCGAGGAGAACGACGAGGCCGCAACGGGCTCCCCGCTCCCGCCGGAGCCGGACCGGGCCCGGGTGGAGGACTTCCTGATTCGTACCCGCCGAACGTCGGCGCTGTCACCCGGAACCGATTGAACGGGCCCGCCCGCAACCACCACCGGTCTGCTGCCGCGTGACGGCTGGTCCGGGGTCGCGCAGGGGAGTTCCCGCAGGGAGATGAAGCAGAAACCGGGCTCCCGTGCGTCGCGCCGGAACGTTCGTCACCCGGGAAGACGCCCCGGAGGGGCACCGGGCTTCAGCATCAGCCGGACGAACTTCCGCAGGTCGTGCGTGACGAGATCCATCTCGACCCCGTCCCGGTCCCGCATCCGCGAACGTGTCTCCTCCGGCTCGCGCAGCCCGACGAGATCCTCCGCCGGCAGGAGGTGGACCCCCCGCAGGTCCACATCCGAGTCCCGGGACGGAAACCCGTACAGATGCGCCCCGGAGACCGTGGCGAACAGCAGCGGTCCAGGTTCCTCGGCCAGCACCGGGCCGAAGTCCGTGACCGGCAGCCCGGCCTCGTGCAGGTGCATCGCTTTCGTGCGCATGGATCAAGAGTCCCAGAGCGCCCCCAGCGACAGCAGATCGCTGCGGTACTCGATCCGCTCCGACCACTCCTTGGGCCAGGCCGCGGCCCCCAGATGCGCCCCGGCCAGCGCCCCGGTCAGGCAACCGATCGAGTCGGAGTCGCCACGCGTGCAGGCGGCCCGGCGCAGGGCTGTGACCGGTTCGTCGGGGAACAGCAGGAAGCAGTGCAGGGCCGTGGCGAGGGCGTCCTCGGCGATCCAGCCATCGCCGGTCGTCTCGCACGGGTCGTCCTCCGGTGACGGGTCGCGCAGGGCGTCCTGCACCCGGGCCAGTGCGGTCAGGCACTCGTCCCAGCCGCGCCGGATGTAGCTCTCGCCGGAGTCGTCGCCCGCGTACCGCCACAGGTCGCCGAGCCAGCGCGAGAGGTAACGGTTGCTGTTCTCGTACGCGTACGAGCGGAGCTGCCCGATCAGCCCCGCCGGCTCCGCGCCCTGCGCCAGCAGGTACACCGCGCGCGCCATCAGGTCGGAAGCGGCGAGCGCCGTGGGATGTCCGTGCGTGAGGGCGGCCTGCAACTGCGCCGCGCCGGAGCGCTGTTCCTCGCTCAGCCCGGGTACGAGTCCGACGGGCGCCACCCGCATATTGGCGCCGCAGCCCTTGGAGCCGGTCTGGCTGGCCTCCTGCCAGAGCCGGTCGCTGTCGAGCAGCCGGCAGGCGGTCATGCAGGTGCGGCCGGGGGCGCGGTTGTTGTCCGGTGAGTGGTACCACTCGACGAATTCTTCGCGTACCGGCCGGGTCAGCCGCAGCGCTGTGAGCAGTCCCCGGTCCATGGCGGTGCGGATGCCCCGCGCGAGGGCCAGCGTCATCTGGGTGTCGTCGGAGACGATCGCGGGACGCGGCAGCCGCATCTGCCGCCACGGCCCGCACTTGGCGAGGATCGAGGGCACGTTGTTGAATTCGGTCGGGAAGCCCAGCGCGTCACCGAGCGCGAGCCCGGTCAGCGCGCCGGTGGCAGCGCCTTTGGTGATGGTCCTGGTCATGATCATGTGCTTCTTCCTTCCGGTCGCAGCAGTGGAGGGTGCAGGGCGGTGGCGGCACCCGCCCGGTACAGGGCGGCCGGTTTCCCCCGCCCGCCGGTGCGGCGCGGTGATCCCTCCACGGCCTGGACGAAGCCGGGCGTGGTGAGGACCTTGCGCCGGAAGTTGGGTCGGTCGAGCTCGACGCCCCAGACGGTCTCGTACACCTGTTGGAGCTCGCCCAGGGTGAACTCGGCGGGGCAGAAGGCGGTGGCAAGACACGTGTATTCGAGTTTGGCGCCGATCCTGTCGTGTGCGTCGGCGAGGATGCGGTCGTGGTCGAAGGCGAGCGCGCCGAGTGCTCCGGCCTCCCACCAGCGGGCGTTGGCCGCGTCCCCGCCGCCGCGCGGCTCCGGCAGGTCGGGGACGAGCGCGGCGTACGCGACGGAGACGACCCGCATCCTGGGGTCGCGGTCCGGATCGCTGTAGGTGCGCAGCTGTTCCAGGTGGAGGGCGGAGACGGTGGACTCGGTCAGCCCGGTCTCCTCCGCGAGCTCCCGGCGGGCGGCGGACTCGGCGGACTCACGGGGCAGGACGAAACCGCCGGGCAGCGCCCAGTGCCCCTTGTACGGGTCCTCGCCGCGTTCGACGAGCAGGACGTGCAGCCGTCCGCCGCGGACCGTGAAGACCGCGAGGTCGACGGTGACGGCGAACGGCTCGAAGGCATGCGGGTCGTAGCCCTCCGGGGCGGTGCTCATCGTCGCTCCGGGAGGGGGGCGGCGAAGTTCCAGCCCGCGGCGAGCAGGGCGTCGACAGCGGTGAGCGCGGTCTCCAGGCGCTTCTCGTGCGTCCCGGTCAGCTCGACGAACGTCCTTCCGGTGCGGGTGAGTTCGGCCCGGAACCGGTCGGTCATCCAGGGTCGCAGCTCCTCGCCGTCGCGCAGCCCGTCGTCCTCGAAGGCGACGCCGTCGTGGTCGGTGAGCAGCCACAGATGGTGGCCGACCCGGTCGGCGGTCTCCTCGACGAGCGGGTTGCGGCCGCCGACGTACCGCTCGTGCCAGACGGTGGTGGCGAAGGAGTCGGTGTCGCAGATGAGCACCGGGGACCCGGTCCGGGCGGCGGCCTCCTCCTTGGCATTCTGCGCCTCGGCGATCAGCGGGAAGTCGTCGGTGGTGAAGGCGACGTCCTCCCACTGCGCCTGGGGCCACCGGGCGCGCAGTGCGGCCAGCTTCTGTTCGCTGAACTCCCGCCCGTACTCGGCGACGTACCGGGTCTGTGCCCAGACGCCGCCGCGCCGCCGGTAGTGGTCGGCGAGGGCGCGGGCCATCGTGGTGGTTCCGGTGGACTCGGCGCCGAGGACGACGATCCGGCGGGTGAGCGCGGCCCGTACGGGCGGCTCGAGGAAGTCCCAGCAGCCCACCGGGTCCTTCCGGACGGCGGTGCCGGAGACCGGGAAGACCGTGCGGTCGGGGTCGACGCAGACGGATTCGGCACCGAAGCGGCGGGCCAGTTCGTCCCCGTACGACTCCGAGGTGAAGACGGCGTCGACCGGTTCCGGGACGGCCTCGGTGAAGACAACCATGTGGGCGTCCCAGATCGCCGGGTCGTGGAGATCCATCCGGGTGTCGTCGACGGCGCCGACGACCCGTACGTCCGGATGCACCTCCTGCATCCAGGCGACGCGATCGGCGAGCGGGACGGACTCGACGGAGGCGGCGCAGACCAGGACGGTCAGCCGCTCGCAGCGGTCCTGGGCGGTGCGGACGAGGTGGTGATGACCGGCGTGCGGCGGATAGAACTTGCCCAGCACGAGACCGTGCGCGAACCGCTTCATCGGGCCACCTCCGCCAACTCCCGATGCCGCACGGTGAGATCGAGTTTCCAGTTGCGCAGTCCGACCAGACACAGCGTCAGGAATCCGACGTACAGCAGGGAGGTCAGATAGAGCTCCTTGTACGCGTAGAGCGGGATGTACACCACGTCGGCGGCGATCCACAGCCACCACGACTCGACCAGCTTCCGGCACTGCCCGTACGTCGCCGCCAGCGACAGCGCGGTCGTCAGGGCGTCCCAGAACGGCACGGTCGAGTCGGTGGCCCGGTCGAGGAGAACGGTCAGGGCGAGGGTCCCCGCCACCCCTGCCGCGCACAGCCAGGCCCATTCGGTGCGCGTGGTACTGCGCACCGGCAGGGCGGACGAACCCGGTCCACCCCCGTGGGTCCAGGTCCACCAGCCGTACACGGCAAGGGTGATGAAGACGATCTGCAGGCCGGCGTCGGCGTACAGACCGGACTGGGTGAACAGCAGGATGAAGAAGAGGTTGTTGGCGATGCCGATCGGCCAGTTGGCGAGGTGCTGACGGGCCACGAGCCAGACGCACAGCGCTCCACTGCCGAAGCCGAGGACCTCGGTCCAGCTGACCGGGGTGTCCAGGACCGTCACCAGGGGTTGCTGCAGGGGATCGAGGATGTCCGCGAGACTCACACCCGCCTCCTTAATAGTCACTCTGACTATAAAGGCGCGAAGGCGGCAGCAAAAGGCCCGCGACCGATTCCTGTTCGAAAATCGAAGACAGGAACCGGCCGCGGGCCGGAGAGCGGACGGAGGGGGCCCTAGAGACCGACCTCCCGCATCAGCATGCCGACCTCGGTGTTGGTGAGGCGGCGGAGCCAGCCGGACTTCTGGTCGCCCAGCGGGATCGGCCCGAAGGACGTCCGTACGAGCCGCTCGACCGGGAAGCCCGCCTCGGACAGCATCCGGCGGACGATGTGCTTGCGGCCCTCGTGGAGGGTCACCTCGACCAGGTAGTTCTTGCCGGTGTTCTCGACGACCCGGAAGTGGTCGGCGCGGGCGTATCCGTCCTCCAGCTGGATGCCGTCCTTGAGGCGCTTGCCCAGCTCGCGCGGGAGCGGTCCCTGGATGGCTGCCAGGTAGGTCTTCTTCACGCCGTACTTGGGGTGGGTGAGACGGTGGGCCAGCTCGCCGTGGTTGGTGAGCAGGATGATGCCCTCGGTCTCGGTGTCCAGCCGGCCGACGTGGAAGAGACGCGTCTCACGGTTGGTGACGTAGTCGCCGAGGCACTGGCGCCCGTCCGGGTCCTCCATCGAGGAGACGACACCGGCGGGCTTGTTCAGCGCGAAGAAGAGATACGACTGGGCGGCGACGGTCAGACCGTCGACCTTGATCTCGTCCTTGTGCACATCGACGCGCATGCCCTGCTCGACGACGATCTGCCCGTTGACCTCGACACGGGACTGCTCGATCAGCTCCTCGCACGCCCGGCGCGAGCCCATGCCGGCTCGGGCGAGGACCTTCTGCAGGCGCTCACCCTCCTGCTCGGCTCCCGGGAACGTCTTGGGCGTCTTGATGTCGGGCTTGTTCGCGTACCTGTCCCGGTTGCGCTGCTCGATCTTGGCGTCGAGCTCGCGCGGACGGGACGGGGCGCCCTGCGGTCCACGCCGCGGGCCGCCGCTCCTGCCGCCGCCCTGCGCGGTCTTCGGCCCGCCCTTGGCGCCACCGCGCGCCGCGGCTCCGCGGCCCTTGCGGGGACCGTCGCCGCTCTTCTCACCGGCACCGGTCGTGCCGCCCACGTCGTAACGGCGCTCCTCGGGCCGGGGCCGGCGGGGACGCTGGTCCTGCCGGTCGTCACGCCCGGCGCCGCCACCCCGGGGGTTCCGGTTGCCGCCGCTCTTGCCGCTGCCGCTTCCGCTGTTCCTGCCACTGCTTCGCATCAAAATTCCGTCTTGTCGTCTGCGTGAGTATCCGGGGTGTCCGGTGCGTCCGGATCGAACGACGGCACACCCTCTAGCGTCTCAGCCTCGATCGCGTCCGCCTCGGGGAGGAAGGGCGCGAACTCCGGGAGCTCATCCAGGCCACGCAGGCCCATCCGCTCCAGAAAGTAGTTCGTCGTCCTGTACAGGATCGCACCTGTTTCGGGTTCCGCGCCCGCTTCCTCGACCAGGCCCCTCTGCAGGAGGGTCCGCATCACGCCGTCACAGTTCACACCGCGCACCGCGGAGACGCGTGAGCGGCTGACCGGCTGCCGGTACGCAACCACCGCCAGGGTCTCCAGAGCGGCCTGGGTGAGCCGGGCCTGCTGGCCGTCCAGCACGAAGCCCTCGACGGCCTCCGCGTACTCCGGGCGCGTGTAGAAGCGCCAGCCGCCCGCGACCAGCCGGAGATCGAAACCGCGGCGCTGCACGGTGTACTCGTCGGCCAGCTCCCGCAGCGCATCGGCGACGGCCCGCCGGGGCCGCTGCAACACCTTGGCCAGGTGTTCCTCGGTGGCGGGCTCGTCGACGACCATCAGGACCGCCTCCAGGGCGGGCTTGAGATCGAGATCCGCGACGGTGACGCCGATGCCATCCTGCTCGCTGCGCTCACTCATGCCTCTGCGTCCTCCTGTACGTCCTGGTCGAACTCGTCCGTCACCCTCGGTGCGGCATCCGCTCCCCCGGCCCAGCGCACCATGAGCTCGCCGAGCGCCTCCTCCTGGTCGAGAGTGACCGCCTTCTCCCGGTACAGCTCGAGCAGCGCGAGGAACCGGGCGACGACGGTGAGGGTGTCCGCGGCGTCCTCGGTGAGCTGCCGGAAACTGATCTCCCCCGCCTCCCGCAGCCGCGCCACCACGATCTCGGCCTGCTCCCGCACACTGACCAGCGGGGCGTGGATGTGATCGACATACACCTGCGGCTTGGGCTTGGGCTGCATCGCCTTCACGGCGAGCCTGGCGAACCCCTCGGCGCCGATGCTGATCACCACCTCGGGCAGCAGCTCGGCATGGTGCGGCTCCAGCCCGACGGTCCGCGGAAAACGCCGCCCCTCGGACTCCAGCCGGGCGCTGAAGATCTCCGCGATGCGTTTGTACGCGCGGTACTGCAGGAGCCGTGCGAAGAGCAGGTCGCGCGCTTCGAGCAGCGCGAGATCCGCCTCGTCCTCGACCTCGGCGGCGGGCAGCAGACGGGCCGCCTTCAGATCGAGCAGGGTCGCGGCGACGACGAGGAACTCGGTGGTCTGGTCGAGATCCCAGTCCGGTCCCATGGCCCGGATGTGGGCCATGAACTCATCCGTGACCTTGGAGAGAGCGACTTCGGTCACATCGAGCCTGCGCTTGGAGATGAGCTGCAGAAGAAGATCGAACGGCCCCTCGAAGTTGGCGAGCCGAACGGTGAACCGCCCGTCGCCCGCGGGTTCAGCGGGGTCCGTGGGCCCAGCGGGATCCGGCAGCTCCAGCTCCGCGGGCTCTGCGGGCGCCGCGATTTCTGCGGCGGCAGCGGGGCCGCCGACGTCCGCGGACGCGGTGCCGCGCCCGTCCGCCGCGGTCGCCCCGTCGCCGTGCGCCGACCTCACGTCGCCATATGCGATCGCCGAGGACTCCGTGATCCCGGTGCCGGGGAGAGGCGCCGAGGGCGGCACGACCGGGACATCGGCCTCCCCCGGCCCCCCGGTCGCCGACGGCTCCTCCGCACCCGGCGCAGGCCGGCCCCTCGGACCGCGCCCCAGGGGGCGCCGAGGCGTGCGGGCGGGCTCGTCGTTCGTCGGCATGGAGGTCCAGGGTGCGGCGGGATACGGGCGGCGGGCGGCAGCCCGTTCACGACGGGCCGGACCACCGGTCGGCGGTGACCGCCACGGTACGGTCCGCCCGCCGAGCAGCGCGGCTCTCCGGGCAGGCTACCGGCGCCCAGCCGGTCAGCGGCCGCGCAGCCGCCGTACGAGGATGCTCGCGTCGCCCCGCGCCTCCAGGTCCGCGAGGACCACCGCGACCGCCTCACGGACGATCCGACCGCGGTCGACGGCGAGCCCGTGCTCACCGCGCAGCACGAGCCGCGCGTGCTCGAGGTCCATCAGTTCCTCGGCGGAGACATAGACGGTGATCTTCTCGTCGTGGCGTTCCCGGCCGCTCGGCCGCCGGTTCGCCCCGCGCCCGCCTCCGCGCCTGCGCTGCTGCTGGACGGCCGGAACGGCCTCCTGCTGCGCGGCGGCGGAAGGGGAGGTGGCCGAGGGGCGGCGGGCCGCCTGCGCTGCTACGGCCACCCGGTCGCTGTCGTCGCCGCGGCTGCGGGAATCCCCCGCGTCGGCGTCCGCCGACGCGTGCTCCTCCTGGGAGGGTACGGCGCCCGCCTCGGCCGCTCCGGAGCTGTCCGCCGCAGTCTCGTTCTCACCGGCCGGAGCCGGCACCCGCGCCTCGCCGTTCGCCTTGCGCCGCCGGTCCGCGGGGGACGAGGACTGCAGCCCCATCCCCCCGGTGGTACGGAACAGTTCGTCGGCCCCGGGCAGACTCACTCGGCGTGACACCGGGCGAGCACCTCCCTGGCGAGCTGACGATAGGCGGCGGCACCGACCGAGTTGGAGGCGTACGTGGTGATGGGCTCACCGGCGACCGTGGTCTCCGGGAATCGCACCGTGCGCCCGATCACCGTGTGGTAGACGTGCTCGTCGAAGGCCTCGACGACCCGCGCGAGCACCTCGCGGCTGTGCACCGTACGGGAGTCGTACATGGTCGCAAGGATGCCGTCGAGCTGCAGCTCCGGGTTGAGCCGCTCCTGGACCTTCTCGATGGTCTCGGTGAGCAGCGCCACGCCGCGCAGAGCGAAGAACTCGCACTCGAGCGGCACTATCACCTTGTGAGCGGCCGTCAGGGCGTTCACGGTGAGCAGGCCCAGCGAGGGCTGACAGTCGATCACGATGTAGTCGTAGTCGGCCATCAGCGGCTTCAGGGCGCGCTGCAGCGTGGACTCCCGGGCCACCTCGCTGACCAGCTGCACTTCGGCAGCCGACAGGTCGATGTTGCTCGGCAGCAGGTCCATGTTGGGCACGGCGGTCTTCAGGAGGACCTCGTCGGCCGACATGCCCCGCTCCATGAGCAGGTTGTAGACCGTGAGGTCGAGTTCCATCGGGTTGACGCCGAGACCGACGGACAGAGCGCCCTGCGGGTCGAAGTCGACGAGCAGGACACGGCGTCCGTACTCCGCGAGTGCGGCACCCAGGTTGATGGTCGACGTGGTCTTGCCGACGCCGCCCTTCTGGTTGCACATCGCGATGATCTTCGCGGGACCGTGGTCGGTCAGTGGACCCGGGATCGGGAAGTAGGGCAGGGGCCGGCCGGTCGGGCCGATCCGCTCGCGGCGCTGGCGGGCAGCGTCGGGCGCGAGGGTGGCCGCGTACTCCGGATCGGGCTCGTACTCGGCGTCGGGGTCGTAGAAGTGCCCCTGGGGCACCTCGTCGAAGTCGGCGAAGTGGGCGGTCTCCCGGCCACTCTCGTTGCCGGCCATGGCGTTCACGTTTAGGCCGTCCATCATCTGGGGGGCTGTCGTCATGTGCTGGTGGGTGGCGAAGGTGCGGACAGCGACGGAGCCGACAGCCTCCAGCCCGATCGGGCTCTGGCCCCGTGCAGGCATCCCTGGTTGAACACCCCCGGGAGTAAATGTCGACTCATTCACAAGTCGTCTTACCTCCTTGGACGTGACCAGGAAACTTATCGATAGGTCAGCGTGACACCATGCCGACGATTGGCGACTCTATGGCGTGTCACCGGTTCGCAGCAACACAATCCGCCGGACCCGGCCCGATGTGTCGGCAATCGAACACCCCCCTGTCAAGGGTGTGCAGTCACTCCGGCACACATTTCACAACCGTACGAAACGGGTAAAGAGTTACGTTCGGCGCAAGTTGGACAAGAGCCTCACGGGGCCCGACACACGTCCGGCCGGACCTTGCTCGGCAAGGTCCGGCCGGACGTGCTGGGTTGACGGGATGTGTTGACTCGTCAGCCGAGAAGCGTGCTCAGCTCGACGTGCTCCAGGCCGTGCGCCTCCGCCACCTCGCGGTAAACGACCTGGCCCTCATGGGTGTTGAGGCCCTTGGCGAGCGCGGCGTCGCGGCGCAGCGCCTCGACCCAGCCGCGGTTGGCGAGCTCCAGGATGTACGGCAGCGTCGCGTTGGTGAGCGCGTACGTGGAGGTGTTCGGCACCGCGCCGGGCATGTTGGCGACGCAGTAGAAGACCGAGTTGTGGACCGTGAAGGTCGGGTCGGCGTGCGTCGTCGGGTGCGAGTCCTCGAAGCAACCACCCTGATCGATTGCAATGTCGACAAGTACACTTCCGGGCTTCATCTTGGCGACGAGCTCGTTGGTGACCAGCTTCGGGGCCTTCGCGCCGGGGATCAGCACGGCGCCGATGACGAGGTCGGCCTCGACGACGGCCTTCTCCAGCTCGAAGGCGTTGGAGACGACGGTCTTGACCTTGGTGCCGAAGACCTTGTCGGCCTCGCGCAGCTTGTTGATGTCCTTGTCGAGCAGCGTGACGTGGAAGCCGAGACCGACGGCGATCTGCGTGGCGTTCCAGCCGGAGACGCCGCCGCCGATGACGACGGCCTCACCGGGGGCCGTGCCCGGGACGCCGCCCGGCAGCACACCACGGCCGCCGACCGAGCGCATCAGGTGGTAGGCGCCGACCTGGGGGGCCAGGCGGCCCGCAACCTCGGACATCGGGGCGAGCAGCGGGAGTGCGCGGTTCGCGGTCTCGACGGTCTCGTACGCGATGGCAGTGGTGCCGGACTCCAGCAGCGCGTCCGTGCACTCGCGGGAGGCGGCGAGGTGCAGGTAGGTGAAGAGCGTCTGGTCCTTGCGGAGGCGGTGGTACTCCTCGGCGACCGGCTCCTTGACCTTCAGCAGCAGGTCGGCGGTGGCCCAGACCTCGTCGGCGGTGGGCAGGATCTGCGCCCCGGCGGCGGCGTACTCCTCGTCCGTGATCGAGGACCCGGCGCCGGCGTTCTGCTCGACGACGACCTGGTGGCCGTTGCGGACGAGCTCATGCACACCGGCGGGCGTGATGGCCACGCGGAACTCGTTGTTCTTGACTTCGCGGGGGATGCCGACCTTCACGTCGATCACGGTCCTTGACTCAGAGGGCTACTCGGGCATGGCGGTACATACCCGGACACACTTAGTGTAAATGGAGACACCACGGAGGTCCGCGGCAGAGCCAGTCTAATGAAGGGCTTCCCGCTGTCTAGCCTTACAAAGCATTAATTTTCTGACGATGCACTGCGGATTTCGTAGGTGGGCCCCTTCTCTCCCAACAGTCTGTCCGCCATTCCGCGGTGCAGCCGGGCCGCAGCGGGGTCTCCGAGCCGTTCGAGGGTGTCGGCCAGCCGGATCTCCAGCGCCGCCTGCAGGCGTACGTCCTTGGCCTGCCGCGCCCACTCCACGGCCTCCTGGCAGGTCTGCAGCGACTCCTGCGGCCGCCCCGCGTACTCCTGCACCCTCGCGGCCTCACTGAGCGCCCGCGCCTGGGCGGGCAGGTCACCGAGCCTGCGGTATCCGGCCGCCGCGGCCCGCCAGTTCCGCAGCGCCTCGCCGTACCGCCCGGCATAGGTGTGGACGGCGCCGAGCCGCCCGTACAACCGCGCCTCGTCGGCACGCTCGCCCTGGGTGAGCCGCTGGGCGAGCGCCCGGCCGAACCAGTCGGAGGCCCGGTGGAAGTCCCCCAGCTCGGCATAGGCGCCGCCTACGGATTCCATCGCCCGGCCGGTCGCGTACGGATCCTTCGCCGCCCGCCCGGCGTCCAGCGCGGCCCGGTATCGGGCCAGCGCCTCCTTCGTACGCCCGGTCCTGGCATCCAGATCGGCGAGATTGAGCAGCGCGGCGGCCTGCTCACGGGGCAGCTCGCGCCGCTCGGCGACGGCCAGGACCAGTCCGTGCAGCCCGTACAGATCGGGGGCGGCGGCCTCGGTGCCCTGGTGCACGGCCAGCGCCCGCACCAGCGCGGCCACCAACCGCCGTGCCAGGGTGTCGAGTTCACCGTCCTCGACGGCGATCCGGGCCGAAGCCAGCAGGGCGGGCCGGCGGATCCGCAGCCAGGCGGCGGCCGCTTCGGGATGCGGGAAGCGCAGCGAGCGCGGCAGCCCGGCGAGCTTCTTGCGGGCCGGGGAGCCCTCCGGCTCCGTGACCGCCCGGCAGGACTGCAGTTGCCGTACGGTCCGCTCCAGCATCCGGGCCCGGGCCAGCTGGACCTCGGCCGGCCGGTCCCGGTCCGCCAGCAGGGCGCGCAGCAGCGGGACGAGGCAACCGGGCACCTCGTACTGCGACAGCTCCGCACCATTGGTCCGCAGCAGGCCCAGCCGGACGAAGTCGTCGAGGGTCGTCTGGGCGGCCGAGACCGAGCAGCCGGCCAGCGCGGAGGCGGTGTGGGCGTCGGCGAGTCCGCCAGGGGCGAGCGCGAGCAGGCGCAGTATCCGGGCGGCGGGCGGCGGCAGGGACTCGTGGACCAGGCGGAAGGCGCGGGCCAGCGGGCGGGCGCCGGTGGACTGCTCGTCGTCGTCCGGCAGCTCGCGCAGCTGTTTGGTGACGTCGGCGACCGATGCCATCGGACGGGTGGCGAGCCAGCCGCCGATCATGACGAGGGCGGCCGGCTGCCCGCCGCACTCCTCGGCGAGGGTCTCTGCGGTCCGCGGGTCGACGGTGATCCTGACCTGGCCGATGTCGCGGGCCAGCAGCTGGACGGCGGAGGCCGCGTCGAGGCCGCCGACGGTGCAGGGCCGGACGCCGGGAATGCCGGTCAGCGGGCCCTGCGCGGTGGCGACGACGAGGCAGTCCGGGTTGTCCGGCAGCAGCGGGTCGACCTGCTCGGCGTCGGCCGCGTCGTCGAGCAGCAGCAGGGCGCTCCGTGCGGCGAGGGCCTCGCGGACCATCTCGGACAGTTCGTCACCGTCCGCGCCGGGCGGGCCGGTGACGTCCAGTTGGTCGAGGAGCTCGCGTGCCGTGCGCTCGGTGGGAACAGGGACGCCGCCGGGTTCGGTGAGCCGGACCCGGAGCAGCCCGTCGGGGTAGTCGCCGGAGTCCATGAGCCCGCGGGTGAGTTCCTCGGCGAGTGCGGTGCGTCCGGAGCCGGGGCGTCCGGCGATCAGCAGGACCCGGGCACGGGCGGTCTTGCGGCCGGCCAGGGTGTCCAGCCCGGCCCGTTCGATATCGGCCCTCAGTTCCTTCAACTCGCGTTCGCGGCCGAAGAATCGGGGTGGTGCGGCGCCGGACGGTTCCTCGGTACCCGCTGCCGTCGCCGGGCCGCTGGTGTCCACCGCCTGATCCGTCACGGGCCACGCTCCACTTCGCTGCACGCGTTGCCCGCCGGGACTCCGATCAGGGCATTCCGAGGGTAGTTCAGGCGTATGCGCCCTCAGGGTGGAGCGTGGCGGGGGCGTCCCCCGATCGGATCAGCTGCTCGTCCGATCGGAAGACTTATCGGCGTCCCGAATGAAGGCGGACCGTCAGACCTCGAACGGCCGGGCCGGCCACGGCGCCTCGGCCGGCCGCAACGAATCGATCCCGTCACCGGCGAGCACCGCCGCGAGCGCGAGGACGCCCACCACGAGGCAGTTGTTGTGCAGCTCCCCGGCGAGCACCCCCCGTACGAGCTCCTGCAGCTCCACCCGTGCCAGCTCCATGTCGGCCTCCTCCTCGGAGACCGCGAAACGCTCGCCGTCCGCCTCGGAGAGGTTCCGGGCGAGGAAGATCCGTACGGCTTCGTCGCAGCCGCCGGGCGTGGTGAAGACGTCGGTCAGCACCCGCCAGTCCTCGGCCTTGGCGTACGCCTCCTCGTAGAGCTCGCGCTGCGCCGCGTGCAGCGGGTTCTCACCGGGGACGTCGAGCAGTCCGGCGGGGATCTCCCAGAGCTTGTGGCGCACGGGGTGCCGGTACTGCCGCAGGACGAGGACCCGGCCCGCGTCGTCGAGTGCGAGCACGGCGACCGACCCGGGGTGGACCTGGTAGTCGCGGCGGACGACCGCTCCGTCGGGCATCACCACGTCATCGGTGCGGACGCTGGTCTTGTTGCCCGTGAAGGGGGTCTCGGTCGCAGTGACCTGCCACTCCTCGGGCGTGTCCTGGATAACCATCTACGTCCTCCCACAAAAACAGAAACCGGGGTACGGATCCTCGATCGATCCGTACCCCGGTCAACGGTAACGCCTGCCTGCCGCCGGACTACTTGCCCGACGTAGCGCCCTGCTTGCTGTCTGCCCCGGCACCCGTCTTGCGCTCGACGGCCGCCTTCACCAGGCCCGCGAAGAGCGGGTGCGGGCGGGTCGGGCGGGAACGGAGCTCCGGGTGCGCCTGGGTGGCGACCAGGTAGGGGTGGATCTCGCGCGGGTACTCGACGTACTCGACGAGCTTGTTGTCCGGCGAGGTGCCGGAGAAGACCAGACCGGCCTTCTTCTCCAGCTCGGCGCGGTAGGCGTTGTTGACCTCGTAGCGGTGGCGGTGACGCTCCTCCACGTACGGCTGGTCGTCGTACGCCTCACGGACCAGCGAGCCCTCCGCGAGCTTCGCCGGGTACAGGCCGAGCCGCATGGTGCCGCCCAGGTCGCCCGCGCCCTCGACGTAGGCGAGCTGCTCCTCCATCGTCGAGATGACGGGGTGCGAGGTGGCAGCGTCGAACTCGGTGGAGTTGGCGTCGGGGATCTCGGCGAGGTTGCGCGCCGCCTCGATCACGATGCACTGCAGTCCGAGGCAGAGGCCGAGCAGCGGCACCTTGTTCTCACGGGCGTACTGAATGGCGCCGATCTTGCCGTTGACACCGCGGTCGCCGAAGCCGCCGGGGACGCAGATCGCGTCGACGTCGGAGAGCTGCTTGGCGGCACCGGCCGGGGTCTTGCAGTCGTCGGAGGCGACCCACTTGACCTTGACCCGGGCCTTGTTCGCGAAGCCGCCGGCCCGGATGGCCTCGGTGACGGAGAGGTACGCGTCGGGCAGGTCGATGTACTTGCCGACGAGCGCGACGGTGACCTCGTGGTCGGGGTTGTGGACGCGGTCCAGCAGGTCGTCCCAGGTGGTCCAGTCGACATCGCGGAACGGCAGGTCGAGCTTGCGCACCACGTACGCGTCCAGACCCTCGGTGTGCAGCACCTTGGGGATGTCGTAGATCGACTTGGCGTCCACACAGGCCACCACAGCGGCTTCGTCGACGTCGCACATCAGCGAGATCTTGCGCTTGATGGCGGTCGGTACGTCACGGTCGGCGCGCAGCACGATGGCGTCCGGCTGGATACCGATGTTGCGCAGCGCCGCGACGGAGTGCTGGGTGGGCTTGGTCTTGAGCTCGCCGGACGGGCCGATGTACGGCAGCAGCGAGATGTGCACGACGAAGACGTTGTCCCGGCCGACCTCGTGACGGACCTGGCGGACCGTCTCCAGGAACGGCAGCGACTCGATGTCGCCGACCGTGCCGCCGACCTCGGTGATGACGACGTCGACGTCATCGGTGGCCATGCGGCGGATGCGGTGCTTGATCTCGTTGGTGATGTGCGGGATGACCTGCACGGTGTCACCGAGGTACTCGCCGCGCCGCTCCTTGGCGATGACCTGCGAGTACACCTGGCCGGTCGTGACGTTGGCGGAGCCGTCGAGGTCGACGTCGAGGAAGCGCTCGTAGTGGCCGATGTCCAGGTCGGTCTCGGCGCCGTCGTTGGTGACGAACACCTCGCCGTGCTGGAACGGGTTCATCGTGCCCGGGTCGACGTTCAGGTAGGGGTCGAGCTTCTGCATGGTGACCCGAAGGCCCCGTGCCTTGAGCAGGGCACCCAGGCTGGAGGCAGTCAGACCCTTGCCGAGGGATGAGGCGACACCCCCGGTGACGAAGATGTGCTTGGTCGTCGTGGATGTGGGCTGCATAGCCAAAGGGGGCTCCCGTGGTCGCGGATCTTGAGGTGCGTACCGGCGTTGCCATCCGGAGATTCGGAGGTGCCGTCGCTGCGGTTCGGGGGCCTCGTCCGCTGTCGCTGACGACCACCGGTCCACGGGCTACCAGGGTATCAGCGACTAGGGGAGCCCGCTTCCGGCCACACCCGACACACTCGCCGCACAGAATCACCGCACCGTGTTCACGCCCCACCCGTTCGGCGCAGACGTGTTGCCGGGACCGTCGCGCGGATCATGGACGTGCGTCGTATCCTGCTCGGACACTCGCCCCGGGCGAGGCATTGGAGCCCTCGGCTCACCACAACGACCCCTTGCAACGACCTCTTTACCCGCAGTAAGCGCCCCACGGGGCGACATGGCCGTTCGACTGGAGATGCACGTGGCCGGGCGCATCGAGGATTACGCACTCATCGGAGACATGCAGACCGCTGCCCTGGTCTGCCGGGACGGCACAGCGGACTGGCTGTGCCTGCCCCGCTTCGACTCGCATGCCATCTTCGCGGGACTGTTGGGTACCGAGGAGCACGGCTTCTGGCGCCTGGGCCCCGCGTACCCGACCGGGGCGGAGCCACCGGCGGCGGACCGGCGGCGCTACCGCGGGGACTCCCTCATCCTGGAGTCGGAGTGGGACACGCCGCGCGGCACGGTCCGCGTGACCGATTTCATGCCCCCTCGTGACGGCGCACCGCAACTGATCCGGATCGTGGAAGGGATCAGCGGCCGTGTGCCGATGCGCTCCGAGCTGCGCATGCGATTCAGCTACGGGCGGATCATCCCCTGGGTGCACAAGGTCGACGGCCGTACGGTCGCGGTCGCCGGCCCGGACTCCGTCTGGCTGGACACACCCGCCGACACGTACGGCGAGAACCTGACGACGTACTCCGACTTCACCGTCGCACCCGGGGACCGGATCGCCTTCACCATCAGCTGGCAACCCTCGCACCACGAGCCGCCCGGACTGCCGGACCCCGAGGGATCGCTGGAGGCGACGGAGGACTTCTGGCGCGAGTGGGTCGAGCAGTGCACGTACCACGGCCCCTACCGCGAGGCGGTGGTCCGCTCCCTGATCACCCTGAAGGCGCTGACGTACGCGCCGACGGGCGGCATCGTCGCCGCCCCGACCACATCCCTGCCGGAGGACATCGGCGGCTCGCGGAACTGGGACTATCGCTACACCTGGCTGCGCGACGCGGCGATCACCCTCTCCTCGCTGCTGCGCACCGGCTACCGCGAGGAGGCCCGCGCCTGGCGCGAGTGGCTGCTGCGGGCCGTCGCGGGTGACCCGGAGAACCTGCAGATCATGTACGGCATCGCGGGCGAGCGCGAGCTGGGCGAGGCCGAGCTGGACTGGCTGCCCGGTTACGAGAACTCGGGCCCGGTCCGGGTCGGCAACGGCGCGGCGAACCAGCTGCAGCTCGATGTGTACGGCGAGATCGTCGAGGCGCTGCATCTCGCACACATGACGGGCCTGACCCGCAACGACTACGCGATGGGGCTCCAGCTCAAGCTGATCGAGTACCTGGAGAACCACTGGGACGAACCGGACGAGGGCATCTGGGAGGTGCGCGGGCCGCGCCGTCACTTCGTCCACTCCAAGGTCATGGCCTGGGTCGCCGTCGACCGCACCATCAAGCTGATCGAGTCCGGGGACATCGAGGGCCCCCTGGAGCGGTGGCGGGAGCTGCGCGACGACATCCACCGCGATGTCTGCGAAAACGGCTACGACAAGGAACGCAACACCTTCACCCAGTCCTACGGGTCGAGGGAGCTCGACGCGTCGCTGCTGCTGATCCCGCAGATGGGCTTCCTGCCGCCGGACGACAAGCGGGTCATCGGCACGATCGAGGCGATCCAGCGCGAGCTGTCCACTGAGGACGGCTTCGTGCTGCGCTACCCCACCAAGGGCGAGGACGCCGGCGTCGACGGTCTCGAGGGCGACGAGGGCGCGTTCCTGGCGTGCTCGTTCTGGCTGGCCGACGACCTGGCGATGATCGGACGCGTCGACGAGGCACGCCAGCTCTTCGAACGGCTGCTCTCACTGCGCAACGACCTGGGGCTGCTCGCGGAGGAGTGGGATCCGCGGCTGCAGCGGCAGGTGGGGAACTTCCCGCAGGCGTTCAGCCATGTGCCGCTGATCGACACGGCGCTGAGGCTGACGGCGAGCGGCGCCTACGTCGGCTGACCGCCGGCCGCCGAATGCGTGGCTGGGCGGTGCTCCCGGGCCGATGCGGCCCGGGAGCACCGCCCTACGATGGAACTGATCTGTCACGCCCTCGGAAGGGGGCATCATGACGCCCCGCAGCACCACCGGCACCAGCGACATCACCGGTACGACGGGCCTCGCCGTGCACGGTCTCCGCCGCGACCTCACCGGCGAGGCCTTCGCACCCGGGGACGCCGGATACGACGAGGCGCGCATGATCTTCAACGGCATGATCGACCGGCGGCCCGCAGTGGTCGCCCAGTGCGCGTCGGAGGCGGACGTGGCGCTGTCGGTCCGGTTCGCCCGTGAGCACGGCCTGGAGATCGCGGTCCGTGGTGGCGGCCACAGCGTCGCGGGGATGTCACTCACCGACGGCGGACTGGTGGTCGACCTCCGCCGCATGAACAGCGTGACGGTCTCCCCGAGCGACCAGGCGGCACGCGTCGGCGGCGGCGCGACCATGAGCGATCTGGACCGGGCAACCCAGCCGTACGGTCTGGCGACCACCGGTGGCCGGGCCTCCACCACCGGTGTGGGCGGCTTCACACTGGGCGGCGGCTCCGGCTGGCTTGAGCGGAGATTCGGTCTGGCCTGCGACAACCTGCTGGCCGCCGAGCTGGTGACCGCGGACGGCAGCACCGTCCACGCGAGCCTCGACGAGAACCCTGAACTGTTCTGGGCGCTGCACGGCGGCGGCGGCAACTTCGGCGTCGCCACCTCGCTCACCCTCGACCTGCACGAACTGCCGGAGATGTCCTTCGCGCTGCTGCTGTACCGCCCCGAGGCCGGTCCCGAGGTGCTGCGTGCGTACCGGGACCTGATGGCCTCCGCGCCGGACGAGGCCGGCGGCGCCCTTCTCTACATCACCGGGCCGCCCGAGGACTTCGTACCGGAGCATCTGGTCGGCACACTCGTCTGCGGAGTCCTGCTCACCTGTACCGGGCCGTCGGCACGGGCCCGGGAACTGGCCGGGCCGCTGCTCGCCGTCGACCACGAGTCCGAGGTGATCACCGACATCCCGTACGCGGATCTGCAGTGCATGCTCGACGACCCGCCCGGGATGCGGAACTACTGGTCCGCCGAGTACCTGGACGCCTTCCCCGACGAAGCGGTGAACCTGTTCTGCTCCCACGTCGCCGACATGCCCGTCCCCTCCGCTTCGCAGCACGTCCTCTTCCCGATGGGCGGCGCGGTGGCCCGCGGCCCCGCCGAGTACCCGCTGCCGTGGCGCACCGCCAGCTGGGCCGTGCATCCGTTCGGCATCTGGGAGAGCCCGTCCGACGACGAGCGCGGCCGCCAGTGGGTACGTCAGGTGCGCGCCGATGTGCGCCCCTGGTCCACCGGCGCCGTCTACCTCAACTTCATCGGGCGCGAGGGCTCGGGCCGAATCGTCGCCGGACTCGGCGCCGAGAACTACGCCCGGCTCGCCGCGGTCAAGGCCGCGTACGACCCTGACAACGTGTTCCACCTCAACCACAACGTCGAGCCTGCCGCCGCCCGGTGAACTCCCCCGAGGACGGCTCCACAGCATCCGGCCGGTACCTTCCTGACCAGGGTGACAGCCCGCCCGACCCGAACGGAAGCACGAGGCCAGAACCAGTGGAGAACCAAGGCGGAATCACCGTGCAGCGCGCCCTGGAACTGCCGGGGCTGCGCAGCGGCCTCCCCGAGGTGGTGGCCGGCGCGGACCGGCTGAACCGCACGGTGCGCTGGGTGCACGCGGGCGAGGTCCCGAACATCGCGTCCCTCCTCAAGGGCGGTGAGCTGCTGCTCACCACCGGTCTGGGGCTCGGCACCCGCCCCGCCGAGCAGCGCACCTTCGTGCGCAGGCTCGCCGACCGCGGGATCGCCGCCCTGGTGGTGGAGCTCGGGCCGCGCTTCAGCAGACTGCCCGCCTCGATCGTGGACGCCGCGCGGGCAGCCGGTCTGCCGCTCGTGCAGCTGCACCGCGAGGTGCCGTTCGTGACGGTGACCGAGGAGATCCACACCGAGATCGTCAACGGCCATTACGCACTGCTGCGGCAGGCCGAGGACGTGCACCGGCGGTGCACGGAGGCGCTGCTCGGCGGCGGCGGGGTCCCGCAGGTGCTCGGCATTCTGGCGGATTTCACCGCCAACCCGGTCTTCCTGGAGACGGCGGACGGCCAGCTGTTGTACGCGGCGGGCACCGAGTCCGGTCCGGTCTCCGCCGATCCGCTCCAGGTGTGGGACGGGATGCGCGGCGGCCGGGCGGCCCGCGAGGCACCGCCCACGGGTGCGGTGCTGGTGGATGTGCCGGGCGGCGGCCCCGGGTCCGGCTCGGTACGGGCCAGACTGGTGCTCCTCGCAGTGTCCGGGCCGCTGGTGACGGTGCACCGGATGGCGGCGGAGCGGGCGGCGGGCATCCTCGCCGTGGTGCTGATGCAGGCCCGCCAGGAGGAGGAACTCGCCGCGCGCGGCCGCGGCGACTTCCTGACGGACCTCGCGGAGGGCCGGATCACACCGGAGGACGCACCCGCGCAGGCCCGCGTACTGGGCTTCAAGCCGGGCGGGGCGCCACTGCTGCCGGTGGTGATGCGACTGGCCCCCGAGCTGTCCCCGTCGGGCAACTGGGCGCTGTTGGCGCGCGCGGTCCTGGAGGAGCTGTCATCGGTGGGCGTGCCGGTACTGCTCGGCGTACGCCCCGTGGAGGGCAGGGTTCCGCTGCTGCTCGGCCTGCGGTCCGAGTCGGAGCGTACGGCGGTGGCCGACCGGGTCGCGGCGGCGCTGCGGGCCGGCGTCGAGCGGGCCGGGCTGGAGCGGGCGGGCTCTCATCCGCCGGTCGTAGTGGTCGGGGTCGCGGGCGGCTGGGCGGCGGCCGGGGCCGGGCTGCGGCACGCGGCGGAGACGGCGACGGCCGCGCAGGGGCTCAGCAACCGGCCCTGGTACGACGCCCGGCGCCTGGACATCGACCTGCTGCTGTGGCGACTGCGGGACCATCCGGACCTGGCGGCGTTCGTGGAACGGGCGATCGGTCCGCTGCGCGATCACGACCGCACCTCGCGCCCGCCGCTGCTGCCCACCCTGGAGTCGTATCTCGCCCACGCGGGCCGCAAGGCGGAGACGGCCCGCGAACTGCACCTGAACCGCCAGACCCTCTACAACCGCCTGGCCCGCATCGGCGAGCTGCTGGGCACGGACCTGGACGACCCCCAGACGGTCCTGGCTCTGAGCCTGGCCCTGAGAGCCCGCCGCCACGCCAAAGCGGGAGCGTCGGGCGACTGAGAAAGAGACGGCCGCGGGACGCCCCGGCGTCCCCGTCGCCACCTCACCATCCCCGCCCGATCGCCAACGGCTGAGCCAACTCGTCGTAAACACTGAGGACTTGCGCGATCGTGTCGTCCTCAGTGGGCCAACTCGCCGCCTGCACACGCCCCGTGCAGGCCATCCGCTCCCGAGCGGCCGGGTCCCCCAGCAGCCGTACCACGACCCGCGCCATGGCCTCCGCGTTGCCGTACGGCACAAGTTCCGCCGCGTCCCCGACCAGTTCGGGCATCCCGCCCACCGCCGTGGCGACCAACGGCACCCCCATCCGCAGCGCCTCCTGCGCCACCAGCGACCGCGCCTCCCATCGACTGGGCAGCAGGGCCAGATCGGCGGCGGCGAGAAGCCCGGCGACGTCGTCGCGGCTCCCGATCAGCCTGACGGGCAGTTCCTCGTCCCGGATCCGCCGCTGGAGCGCACCCCGTTCCCGCCCCTCCCCCGCGATGACCAGCAGGGGCACGGGGTCGAGTTGACGCCACATCCGTGCCGCGTCGAGCAGCGTGTCGTACCCGTGATGCGGTACGAGACTGCCGACGGAAACGAGTAACGACCGCCCCAGCACTCCGAGTTCGGCCCGCGCCTTGCCATCGTCGCGGACAGCGGCGGGAATGCGCGACAGGGGAATGGCGATCGGCGCGAGTCTCGCGTCACGCGCGCCCCGCCGCCGCGCCCGGTCGACCAGGTCCGACGACGTACCGAGCACAACGGCCGCCGCCCGGGCGGCCCTTCGCTCCAGAAGGTGGAGCAGCCGGCTGCGAGCACCTTCGGCGTACGCCCGGGTGTGCCAGGTCAGAACCAGGGGGGTGCGCCGCCCACCGAGCGCAAGACCCGTGCGTACGGCGGCGTGCAGCCCGTGCGCATGGACCACGTCCGCCCCCACGCAGGCGCCCCGCAGAGCGGCGACGGCGGCGGGGTCACTGCGCCGCGGTACGGGGACGAAGCGGGCCCCCGTGCCGGAGAAGTCGTAGGCGCGGTCCAGTTCGGCCGGGGCGCAGACGGTGACGTGTACGCCTCTCGCCACCAGCCCTGCGGCCAGCGAGCTGACGTGAGCGCTGCTGCCCGCACTGCCGCCGCCCAGGACTTGGACCGTACGCAGCTGTGACACGTTGAATGGCTCCCGGGGCTACCGAGTCGGCGGTATGTGCACCGCCAAGGATGCCAGTCCGTACGCACGTTCCGGCACCTCGGAGCCGTGGTTCCGGTGTACACAGCGACAACCGGGCGTGCGTTACCACCCGGACGGGTGAGGACAACGGTGCGATATTGCCATGCCGGCGACGCGGCGACGCGTCAGCGCCCCGACAGCACGTCACCGATCCGACAGCGCCGGGCGAGCCCGCTGATCCGGTCCCCGTGCACCGCCGCGGCCAGGACCCCCGCCGCATGGGCGGCGAGCCCGCCGCGGCCGTTGCCTGCGACGATCGCGAGACCGACGGCCGCACCCAGGGCATGCGCCCCCGCGTCCCCGATCATGGTGCGTTCCCCCAGCTCTTCGGCGGCGAGGGCTGCCACCGCCCCCATCGCCGCGGCACCGAGTCCGCCCCGGACCAGCCCCGGGGTCCCGAGGGCGAGCACGGTGGCGGTCGCGACGCCCGGCCGCAGGTCCGTCAGGTTGACGAGATGAGCGGTTCCGGCGATCACGACACCGGCGAGGACCCGGTCGACGGGCCGTTCCTTCAGCAGCGCGCCCGCAGCGAGCCCGGCCGCCCCGATACCGAAGAGCTTCACGGCGCCACTGGTCACCTCGCCGTGCCGCAGCGCGGTGAGATGGGCACGGAACCCGCGGCGCGGATCGTCGTCGCCGGCGAAGTCGTCGTACGCCCCACAGCCCCCGGCGGCCAGCACGGCGAGGGCGGCGGCGGTCCGGGTGCGGGGCGGCAGTGGGAGCACGGCGGCCCCGGCGGCGGCACCGAGTGCGACGGCGGGCCCGGCATACAGATCGACGGTGTGCCCCGCGTAGTTGGTCCGCAACCACCCCGGGCGCGGCCGCCCCCGCAGCAACCGGTACACCCCGCCCGCGACCCCGGCGGCGACGGCACCGGCGGCGACCCTGCTGATCATTGCTCCCATGCCCGCCAGGCTACGAGTCCGCCCCGAGCACTCGGACGCAGGGGCGCCGAGGCCCGCCCGCACACCGCACCGCGCCGCAGACACCGAAGCCGGCCCGTCCCCGCGCCGAACGGCGAAGACGCCCCGCACAGCGGTGCGCCGCCGCCTACCCGTCCGTCCGCGCCGCGGCCAGCAGCTCCTCCGCATGCGCCCGCGCCGTCTCCGAGTCCTCCTGCCCCGCAAGCATCCGGGACAGCTCCCGTACCCGGTCCTCGCCCTCCAGGACCGTGACACCGCTCCGGGTCACCGCGCCGTCGACCGTCTTCTCGACCAGCAGCTGCCGGTCGGCGAACGCCGCCACCTGCGGCAGGTGCGTGACGACGACCACCTGCGCGGACTTGGCGAGCTTCGCCAGCCGCCGCCCGACCTCGACGGCCGCCTTGCCGCCGACGCCCGCGTCGACCTCGTCGAAGAGGTACGTGGGTACGGGGTCGGAGCCCGCGAACACCACCTCGACGGCGAGCATCACCCGGGACAGCTCACCGCCCGACGCGCCCTTGGCGATCGGCCGGGGCTGGGCGCCGGGGTGCGGGGCCAGCAGCAGTTCCACCTCGTCGGCGCCGGACGGACCGTAGAGCACGCTCCGCCCGTCGATGTCGATGCCGGACGCCTCGTCCGCCGCGTCGGTCTGCCGGATGTCGAAGGAGACCCGGGCGTGCGGCATGGCGAGGGAGGCCAGTTCCTCGGTCACCGCTTCGGCGAAGAGTGCCGCCGCCGCCGTTCGCGCATCGGTCAGCGCCTGTCCGAGCCCGGAGAGTTCGGCCCGCAGCGCGTCCCGCTCGGCCGTCAGCTCGCCGATCCGGTCGTCGTCGCCCTCGAGTTCGGTGAGCCGGCCGGCCCCGTCCTCGGCCCAGGCGAGAACGGCGGCGATGTCCTCGCCGTACTTGCGGGTGAGCGCGGTGAGCGCGGCGCGCCGCTCCTCCACCGCGGCGAGCCGCAGCGGGTCGGCGTCCAGCTGGTCGGCGTACCCGGCCAGTTCGCCCGCCACATCGGCGAGCAGGATGGAGATCTCGCCGATCCGGTCGGCGAGCGCGGCGAGCGCCGGGTCGTGGGCGCGGACGGCGTCGAGCGACCGCCCGGCCGCGGCGACGACGGTCGTCGCGTCGACGCCCTCCTGGTCCTCCGGGTTGCCCGCGAGCGCGGCGTGCGCCAGGGCGGCCGCGGAGGCAAGCGCTTCGGCGTGACCGAGCCGTTCGGCCTCGGCGGCGAGATCGGTGTCCTCGCCGGGCAGCGGTTCGACACCGGCGATCTCGCCCAGTCCGAAGCGCAGCAGATCCGCTTCCTGGGCTCGTTCGCGGGCGCGCGTGGTCAGCTCGTCGAGCTCCGTGACGACGGCCCGGAGCCGCCGGTACGCCGCCGCGTACTTGGCGTGGGGCACGGCGACGCCGTCGCCGGCATACCGGTCCAGGGCCTGCCGCTGCCGCGCGGGCTTGAGCAGCCCCTGCTGGTCGGTCTGGCCGTGCACGGCGACGAGTTCGTCGGCGAGTTCGGCGAGGACGCCCACCGGCACGGACCGTCCGCCGAGATGGGCGCGCGAGCGCCCCTCCGCGGAAACGGTACGGCTGATCAGCAGCGCACCCTCGTCGATTTCGGCCCCGGCCTCCTCGGCCCGTACCGCGGCCGCGTCACCGGCGGACACCGTGATCCGTCCCTCGACGACGGCAGCCTTGGCACCGATCCGCACCAGGGCGGGGTCGGCGCGCCCGCCGAGCAGCAGCCCCAGGCTGGTGACGACCATGGTCTTGCCCGCGCCGGTCTCGCCCGTCACCGCGGTGAACCCGGGTGACAGCTCCACCACCGCGTCGTCGATGACTCCGAGCGACCGTATCCGCATCTCCTCCAACACGGACACGACCTTACGAGGTCCGGACCCCGGTGTGCGACGGGCCCCGGCCGCGGATTCACTCTCCCGTGCGCCGGAGGGCCGTGATCTGCGGCACCGACGCGATCAGTGGGGCGCGCCCCGCCACCCCGAGACGGGCAGCGCGAACTTCGCCACCAGCCGGTCCGTGAACGAGGCCTGGTGCAACCGCGCCAGCCGTACGGGCACGGCGCCGCGCCGCACCTCGACCCGCGCTCCGGCCGGCAGCTCCACGGTCCTGCGCCCGTCGCACCACAGCACCCCGTGCGGCGTGTGCGGCTGGACCTCGACGGCGAGCACCGAGGTCGGCGACGTCACCAGCGGCTTGGCGAACAGGGCGTGGGCGCTGATCGGGACCATCAGCAGCGCCTCGACCTCCGGCCACACCACGGGCCCGCCCGCCGAGAAGGCGTACGCGGTGGAGCCGGTCGGCGTCGCACAGACGATCCCGTCGCAGCCGAAGCCGGTGACCGGACGCCCGTCGATCTCCAGGACGACTTCGAGCATCCGCTCGGGCGACACCTTCTGCACGGCCGCTTCGTTCATCGCCCAGTCGGTGTGGACGATGTCGCCGTTGCTGTGCACGAGGACGTCGATCGTCATGCGCTCCTCGACCCGGTAAGCCCGGGTGACGACCCGGTCGACCACCTTGTCCAGGTCGTCCCGCTCGGCCTCGGCGAGGAAGCCGACCCGGCCGAGGTTGACACCGAGCATCGGCACCCCGGAGGCCCGGGAGATCTCGGCGCCGCGCAGCAGCGTCCCGTCCCCGCCGAGGACGATCAGCAGCTCACAGCCGTCGACCGCCGCGGGCGTCGCGTCGTCGACCGTCTCCACGGCCGTCGGGAGCGGCAGGTCGGCGGCCTCGGCGGCAAGGACCCGTACCCCGAGTCCGCTGCGCAGCAGCCCCTGCACCACGAGCTCGGCGCTGCGGATCGCGGCCGGCCGGCCGGTATGTGCCAAAAGGAAGACTGTTCGTGCCGCATTCGTCGTCAACGAGGCCCCTCCGCCACTGCACGGTCGACATCCGCGGGATCCAGCTCAGGCGCTCCGGCCCGCAGCCAGAGAAAATACTCGACATTGCCGGAAGGCCCGGGCAGTGGGCTCGCGGTCACTCCGCGCACTCCGAGTCCCAGCCCCCAGGCCCGGCGCGCGACCTCCCGTACCGCTTCGGCCCGCAGCTCGGGGCTGCGCACCACACCACCGCTGCCCAGCCGCTCCTTGCCGACCTCGAACTGCGGCTTGACCATCAGGACCAGGTCCGCGTCGGGGGCGGCACAGCGCGCCAGAGCAGGCAGGACGAGCCCCAGCGGGATGAACGACAGATCGCCGACCACCAGGTCCACCGCCTCTCCGTCGATCGCCTCCAGTGTCAATTCACGTACGTTGGTGCGGTCCTTGACGGTGACGCGTTCATCGGACTGCAGCGACCAGGCGAGTTGCCCGTAGCCCACGTCGACGGCGACGACATGACCGGCTCCGGCCCGCAGCAGTACGTCGGTGAATCCACCGGTCGACGCCCCGGCGTCCAGCGCCCGCCGTCCCTCGACCTTCAGCCCGAGGGGCACGAAGGCGGCGAGGGCGCCCGCGAGCTTGTGCCCGCCGCGCGAGACGTACTCGGGGTCGCTGTCGTCCTTGATGACGACGACCGCGGCGCTGGTCTCGACCTGGGTGGCGGGTTTGGTCGCGGTGTTGCCGCCGACGGTCACCCGCCCTGCGGCGATCAGCTGGCTCGCATGCTCGCGTGAGCGGGCGAGCTTTCGGCGTACCAGCTCGGCGTCGAGGCGGCGACGTGCCACTCCTGCCACGTTCGGTTCAGCTCCTGTTGTCGTACGGGGGCATCGGTGCGGGTACCGGTGCGGGTGCGGGCCGGGCATCCAGCGCGGTCAGCGCATCGCGCAGCCCACGGTGTACATCCTCGTACACCTCGATGTGTCCCTCCGCCGGAAGGTCGTCCGCATCGGCGAGCCGCTCCAGCCCCGCGTCCACCTCGGCGTGTCCGGTGGGCGTGCGCGTGACGCCGAGGGGCGCGGGGGCTGCGGGCTCGGGTGCGGGGTCGGCCGTCTCCGCCGATTCCCCGGGCGGGGCCCCGGCTTCCGACATCAAGTCGCTCATGCGGAAACGCTACCGCGAAGGCCTGGGGTACCGTCGGTCACGATGGCGACCATGGCGGAGTGCCGCAGCGCACTCGACAGACTTTCCGACAACCTCGCGACGGCCGAGGGCGACGTGCGCAGCGCGGCTGCCCTGGACCGCTCGCTGAGCTGTCACATCAAGGATCTCGGGATCACCTTCACCGGCCGTCTCAAGGATGGCCGGATCCAGGTACTCGACACGATCGAGGGCCCGCCGAGCGAGAAGGCCGAGATCCGGCTCGCGATGAACGGCGACGACCTGGTGGCCATGGTGAACGGGAACCTGAACTTCGCAAAGGCCTGGGCCTCGGGCCGGGTCCGGCTGGAAGCAAGCCTCCGAGACCTCATGCGCCTCAGAACACTGCTGTAGTGCACCCGCCTCATCAGCCCCTGGGGCAACCGACCACACCCACACCATCAAGGCTGCCGCGCTGACCGATCACGCCCGCAGAATCAGGCCCGTCCGGCGATCGAGGACAGAGCGCGCCGACAGACAGCGCAATCCCGCTCAGGCCCTCACCGAATCCGCAACACGCGCGCCCCGTGCGGCCGGCACCACCAACGGCGTCCCCGTCTCCGGATCATCGATCACCTGGCACCGCAGCCCGAACACCCGCTCCACCAGCTCCGCCGTGACCACGTCTCCCGGCGCCCCCTCGGCAATGACCTCGCCCCCGCGCATGGCAATCAGATGCGTTGCGTAGCGCGCGGCGTGGTTCAGGTCGTGGAGCACGGCGACCAACGTCCGCCCGCGCGTCTCATGCAGCTCCGCGCACAGGTCGAGGACATCGATCTGGTGCTGAATGTCGAGGTACGTCGTCGGCTCGTCGAGCAGCAGCAGCGGCGTCTCCTGCGCAAGCGCCATCGCGATCCAGACACGCTGCCGCTGACCGCCGGACAGTTCGTCGACATAGCGATCGGCCAGCTCGCGGACACCGGTCGACACCATCGATTCCTCGACAATGCGTTCGTCGTCCGGCGACCACTGCCGCAGCAGCCCCTGATGCGGATACCGCCCGCGTGCGACCAGGTCCGCGACGGTGATGCCGTCGGGCGCGATCGAGGACTGCGGCAGCAGCCCCAGGGTCTTCGCGACCTTCTTCGCGGGCATCGTATGAATCGTCTGCCCGTCCAGCAGCACCTGCCCCCGGCTCGGCCTGAGCATCCGGGACAGTGCCCGCAGCAGTGTGGACTTCCCACAGGCGTTGGGGCCGACGATCACGGTGAACGAGTTGTCGGGGATCTCGACCGAGAGGTTCTCCGCGATGACCCGCTGGTCGTAGCCGAGGGTCACCGAGTCCGCGGTGAGGCGCTGCATGGTCGTACTCCGGGAGTCGGTGGGATGGGTCGTCGATGGGCTGTTCCCACGGGGCGGATTCACCGTCCGAGGGGTTCTCATATCCGCCCCGCCCTGCGCTCGGAGACGAGCAGCCACAGCAGGTAGCAGCCACCCAGCACGCCGGTGACAACACCGACCGGCAGCTGCCGGTCGCCGAAGGCGTCCATCGCGATCCAGTCGGCGACGAGCAGCAGCGCAGCCCCCATGAAAGCGGCGGGCGCCAGATTGGGCCCGGGCGAGCGAGTGAGCCGGCGGGCCAGCTGCGGGGCGCTCAGCGAAACGAAGGCGATGGGGCCGGCGGCGGCGGTGGCGACGGCGACGAGCAGCACGGCGCAGCCCATCAGGACGAGCCGGGTGCGTTCCACCCGTACCCCCAGGGCGTACGCGGCGTCGTCACCCATCTCCATCATGCGAAGCGCCCGCCCGTGCCCGAACACCAGCGGAATGAGCAGGCCGCACACCGCCAGCAGCGGCCAGACCTGCGCCCAGTCGCGCCCGTCCAGCGAGCCGGTCATCCAGACGACGGCGCGGGTCGCGTCGACCAGGTCGGCCTTGGTGATCAGATACTGGGTGGCGGCGGTGAGCATCGCGGCCGCGCCGATACCGACGAGCACCAGCCGGTAGCCGTGGACGCCTCGTTTCCACGCCAGCAGGTACACCGCGGCGCCGGTGAGCAGCCCGCCGACCACGGCACCGCCCGCGACCACGGCGGCCCCGCCCTGGAAGAGGACGATCACCGTCAGCGCACCGACGGTGGCGCCCTGGCCGAAGCCGAGCACGTCGGGGCTGCCGAGCGGGTTGCGGGAGATGGTCTGGAACACGGCACCGCCGACCCCGAGCGCCGCGCCGACCAGGAGCCCGACGAGGACCCGCGGCAGGCGCACGTCCGTGACGATGAACTCCTGCTGGAAGGTGCCGTGCCCGAACAGCGTGCTGACGACCTCGCCGGGCGTCATCGCGTAGTCGCCGCTGCCGATGAGCACAATCCCGGCCCCGGCTGCCACAGCGGCAAGGAGCACGATCACCACGAACGCCCGGACGTCCACCCGGAAGGAGAGCCCCCCGCCGGTCCGTACGGCCCGAACCGCGCCGGCTCCGCCCTTCGTACGGGTCTTCATGGCCTTCACAGCTGGGCCATCCTCTTGCGGCGTACGAGATGGATGAAGACGGGACCGCCGAGCAGCGCGGTGACGATGCCGACCTGCAGCTCGGACGGCCGGGCGATCACCCGCCCCACCACGTCCGCGCCGAGCAGCAGCACCGGCGCGAGCACGGCCGCGTACGGCAGGATCCACCGCATGTCGGGGCCGGTGATCGCGCGCACCAGGTGGGGGATCATCAGCCCGATGAAGACGATCGGCCCGCAGGCGGCGGTCGCGGCCCCGCACAGCAGAGTGACGGCGAGCATCGCGAGGACGCGGGTGCGGGTCAGGTGGGCGCCGAGCGCCCTGGCGGTGTCGTCGCCCATCTCCAGGGCGTTCAGCGGCCGGGCGATGAGCAGTGCGAGGACGACACCGGCCGCGATGAACGGCCACACCTTGCCGACGGTCTCCATGTTCGCCGAGGCCAGCGACCCGACCGTCCAGAACCGCAGCCGGTCGAGCGCCGCCGCGTCCAGCAGCTGTACGGCGTTGACATAGCCGAACAGCGCGGCGCTGGCCGCGGTCCCGGCGAGGGCGAGGCGTACAGGGGTCGCGGACCGGCTGCCACCGAGCAGGTACACCGCGACCGACACGACCGCGGCGCCGAGGAACGCGAACCACACGTACCCGGTCAGCGAGGTGACACCGAAGAAGCTGATCGCGGACACGACAGCTGCCGAGGCTCCTGCGTTGACCCCGAGCAGTCCGGGTTCTGCCAGTGGGTTACGGGTCAAGGCCTGCATCACCGCACCGGCGAGGCCGAGCGCGGTGCCGACGATCAGCCCGAGCACGGTCCGCGGGATGCGCACCTCCCGTACGAGGACATCACCGTGGGTCCCCGAGGCGTGGAACAGACCGTGCCAGACATCGGCGAGGGGCAGGGCCTTGGCACCGATCGCGACACTCGCGAGGCACACCAGCACCAGCGCGACCACGGCCATCAACAGCCCTACGGCACGCATCGCATGGCGCCCGGGGGGCGCGGATGTCACCGGCGCGGCCCTAGGACCTGCGCTCGGCTCTGGCGGACTCTCGACCAACACGAGGTTAGGTTAGCCTACCCTCTTAAGCTATCGAGCCGCCCGGCTCCCCGTACACAACGGAACGCCGCATACGCCCGATTCATCCCGCAAGGATTCGTCGCCCCGGCGAACTCCCGGACCCTCCGGCCCAGTTACCCACGCCCCGCGCGCAGCACCCTCCGGCTGCCGCCGGACTACAGCCCGATCCTGGCCACCGCCTTCCCCGCATCAAGCCGGCACGCCCCCTCACCGGCGTACGACCAGGCGGCCCCGCACAGCGCCCGCAGCCCGTCGAGCACGTCCCCGTCGCCCTCCAGCGCCAGCTCGTCGCCGCGCACCAAGGCCGTCCAGCCACCGCAGCCGAACCCACCGCCGTTCTCCGTCACCTCGGGCTGCCCGGTGAGCAGTCCCCGCAGATCCGCATCCACATACGTCGGCCGGTGCTTCGGCTCGGCCGCCACCAGCTGCGCCGCGTCCGTCACCCCGGTGAGCACCAGCAGAGAGTCCACCCCACCGTTGAACGCACCCTCGATGTCCGTGTCCAGCCGGTCCCCGACCACCAGCGGCCGCTCCGCCCCGGTCCGCAGCACGGTCTCACGGTGCATCGGCGGCAGCGGCTTCCCGGCGACCTGCGGCTCGGCACCGGTGGCGATCCGTACGACCTCGACCGCCGCACCGTTGCCCGGCGCGATCCCCCGGGCGCTCGGAATCGTCAGATCGGTGTTGGACGCGAACCACGGCACCCCACGGTTGATCGCGTACGCAGCCTCCGCGAACCGTCCCCACGCCATGTCGGGACCGCCGTACCCCTGCGCCACCGCCACCGGCTCGTCGTCCGCCGACTCCACCGGCACCAGCCCGCGCTCCACCAGCGCGACCTTCAGCCCCTCACCCCCGACCACGAGCACCCGAGCCCCGGCAGGCAGCTGATCGGCCATCAGCCGGGCAACCGCCTGCGCCGAGGTGATCACGTCGGCGGGCTCGGCCGGCACCCCGAGCTCGGTCAGATGGTCCGCCACGGCAGCCGGCGTACGCAGCGCATTGTTGGTCACGTACGCGAGATGCATTCCGCGGTCCCGTGCGACGCCCAGCGAATCGACGGCATGCACGATCGCGTGGCCGCCCGCGTACACCACCCCGTCAAGATCCAGCAGAGCCGTGTCGTACGCCTCGCTCAGCGCAGTGCTGATCCCGCTCGGCCGGGTTCTGCTCACCTGACTCATATCTTTACGCTCCTCGTTGCATGCTTCTCCCCCGATCATCGCGCATCGCCACAACGCACATACGATGCAGAAATGAAGACACCAGGTCCCACCGGCCAGGGACTGCGCCTGATCCCGTTCCGCGGTCTTCGCTACGTCCCCGAGCGGGTCGGCAGTCTCGCGGCGGTGACCTCACCGCCGTACGACGTCGTCGTGCGCCCCGACGGCCTGCACCACCTGGAATCGGCGGACCCGCACAACATCGTCAGGTTGATCCTGCCGCAGGCCGACACGGCCGCCGCCCGCCAGGAGCAGGCCGCCGAGACTCTGAACCGCTGGCTCGACGAGGGCATACTGGTCCCCGAGAGCGAGCCCGCGCTGTACGTCTACGAGCAGCGCAGCGGCGAGATCCTGCAGCGCGGCATCGTGGGAGCACTGGCGCTCTCCTCCCCCGCCGACGGCATCGTCCTGCCGCACGAGGACGTCATGGCCCATGTCGTCGAGGATCGCGCCAACCTGATGCGCACCACAGCCGCCCACCTGGAACCGCTCCTGCTCACCTACCGCAGCGAGGGCGACCCGACCGGCGCGACCGCTGTGATCGAGCGCACCATCCACCGGCCGCCGCTGCTCGCGACGACCACCGAGGACGGCTACCGGCACCGGCTCTGGGCGGTCACCGACCCGGCCGACCGGTCCGAGATCGAGACCGACCTCGCCCGCCACCAGGCACTCATCGCCGACGGCCACCACCGCTGGGCCACCTACCTCCGGCTGCAGCAGGAACACACCGACCCGGGCCCCTGGGACTTCGGCCTGGTCCTCCTCGTCGACACGGCCCGCTACCCGCTCCGGGTCCGCGCCATCCACCGGCTGCTGCACCGCCTCCCCGTCGCCGACGCCCTGGCCGCGTTGAACGGCACCTTCCGCGTCCGCGACATCGAGGAGCCACTCCCCGTTGCCCTCGACGCCCTCGCCGAGGCGGCCGCCGAGGGCAACGCCTTCCTGCTGGCAGGCGACGGCCGCTTCCATCTCGTCGACCGCCCGGACGAGGCGCTGCTGGCCCGCACGATCCCGGCCGACCGCCCACTCGCCTGGCGCACTCTCGATGCGACGGTGCTGCACGCGACGCTGCTCGACCATGTGTGGCAGATCCCCGACAGCCCGGAACACATCGCGTACATACACGACACCGAGGCAGCCGTGGAGCAGGCCGAGCGCCGCAACGCCACCGCGGTCCTGATGCATCCGGTGCGCGAAGAAGTCGTCCGGGACCTGGCCCGACAGGGAGTCACCATGCCCCGCAAGTCGACCTCGTTCGGCCCCAAGCCGGCCACGGGCCTGGTCCTGCGGAGCCTCGCCCTCGACTGAGCGCGGGCACGGACGCAGGACACAAAAAAGAGGGCGGCATCCCTTCCGGGATGCCGCCCTCTCATGTCCTACGCCTTCGCAGACCCGTCCTCATCCGCATCGTCGCCATCGCCATCGCCATCGCCATCAGTGTCGGTGCCGGCTTCGGCCTCGACCGTCTCCTCGTCGTCGCTCTCACCGAGAGCGTCGACGAACTCGACACCGTCCAGCTCGGCGAGCCGGTCCGACGCGTCGGTGGCACCGTCCTTGTCGGCCTCCAGGGCCTTCGCGAACCACTCACGCGCCTCGTCCTCGCGCCCGGCGGCCAGCAGCGCATCGGCGTACGCATAGCGCAGTCGCGGCGTCCACGGGTGCACGGCGCTCGATGCGAGCTCGGAGCTCTGCAGGGTGACGATGGCGGCATCGATCTGCCCCATGTCCCTGCGCGCCCCGGCGGCCACCAGACGCATCTCGACCTGCCCGGCCTTGTCCAGCTTCTGCACCTCGGGCTCGCCGGCCATGGCCAACGCCCGCTCGGGCCGCCCGAGTCCACGCTCGCAGTCGGCCATGACGGGCCACAGCTCCACGGAACCGGTCATCCGCTTCGCCGCCCGGAACTCGGCCAGCGCCTCCGAGTACTTCTGCGTCGCGTACGCGGCAAAGCCGGCCGCCTCCCGCACAGCAGCCACCCGCGAGGCCAGCCGCAGCGCGATACGCGAGTACGCGTACGCCTGCTCGGGGTCCTCGTCGATGAGCCGGGCGACCATGACGAGGTTGCGGGCAACATCCTCGGCCAGGGTCTTCGGCAGGCTCATCAGCTCCTGCCGCACATCCTTGTCGATCTCGTCACCGATGACGTCGTCAGGAATGGGAAGCCGCTTGATCGGCTCACGGTCCCGGTCGTCCCGACGGTCGTAGCCACCACGCTCGTCCCGCTGTCCGCGGTAGCCGCCGCGCTCGCGGTCGTCCCGCTGCCCGCGGTATCCACCGCCGCCGCGGCTGTCGTCACGACGGAACCCACCGCGGTCGCCGCCGCTCGTGGGCCGACTGTCGTCGCGACGGGGCCCACGCGGCCGGTCGTCACGACGCTCGAAACCACCACCGGGACGCCCGCCGCGGTCGTCATCACGACGCGGCCCGCGATACCCACCACGGTCGTCCTCACGACGCGGCGCACGATCGTCGCGACGGAACCCACCACCGGAACCACCGCCGCGGCTGTCGTCACGACGGAAGCCACCACGGTCGTCTTCACGACGCGGCGCACGATCATCGCGACGGAACCCACCACCGGAACCACCGCCACGGCTGTCGTCACGACGGAACCCACCGCGGTCGCCGCCGCTCGTGGGCCGACTGTCGTCGCGACGGGGCCCACGCGGCCGGTCGTCACGACGCTCGAAACCACCACCGGGACGCCCGCCGCGGTCGTCATCACGACGCGGCCCGCGATACCCACCACGGTCGTCCTCACGACGCGGCGCACGATCGTCCCGACGGAACCCACCACCGGAACCACCGCCGCGGCTGTCGTCACGACGGAAGCCACCACGGTCGTCTTCACGACGCGGCGCACGATCGTCCCGACGGAACCCACCACCGGAACCACCGCCACGGCTGTCGTCACGACGGAACCCACCACCGGAACCACCGCCACGGCTGTCGTCACGACGGAACCCACCACCGGAACCACCGCGGCTGTCGTCACGACGCGGTCCGCGGTCGCTGTCGTCACGACGGAAGCCACCACGGTCGTCTTCACGACGCGGCGCACGATCGTCCCGACGGAACCCACCACCGGAACCACCGCCACGGCTGTCGTCCCGACGGAACCCACCACCGGAACCACCGCCACGGCTGTCGTCACGACGGAACCCACCACCGGAACCACCGCCACGGCTGTCGTCACGACGGAACCCACCACCGGAACCACCGCGGCTGTCGTCACGACGCGGTCCGCGGTCGCTGTCGTCACGACGGAAGCCACCACGGTCGTCTTCACGACGCGGCGCACGATCGTCCCGACGGAACCCACCACCGGAACCACCGCCACGGCTGTCGTCACGACGGAACCCACCACCGGAACCACCGCGGCTGTCGTCACGACGCGGTCCGCGGTCGCTGTCGTCGCGACGGAAGCCGCCCCGGTCACCGCCGCTCGTGGGCCGGCTGTCATCGCGACGGAAGCCGCCACGGTCGTTGTCCCGGCGCGGGCCGCCGGACCTGTCGTCACGACCACCCCGGAAGCCGCCCCGGTCACCACCGTCCCGGCGACGCGGCTCGCGCTCCGAACGATCGTCGGGAGAGTTGGTGGACATTGGTGGAACTCCTGTCTTCGGGTACTACATACATTCTCGCGCAGTCGGACACCCGACGCGCTTCGGCAAAACAAAAGGACCCCTGGTCCCAGCGTGAACGCTGGGACCAGGGGTCCTTGAAAGATTGTTCGGCGGCGTCCTACTCTCCCACAGGGTCCCCCCTGCAGTACCATCGGCGCTGAAAGGCTTAGCTTCCGGGTTCGGAATGTAACCGGGCGTTTCCCTAACGCAATGACCACCGAAACCCTATCGGGTTCTAGCGAACAAGCACACTTTTTAATTAATGAGTGAAGCTGTTCAACCGGTGCGACTGTTCGCAACCCGGGAACAACACAGTGGACGCGAGCAACTGAGGACAAGCCCTCGGCCTATTAGTACCAGTCAGCTCCACCCGTTGCCGGGCTTCCACATCTGGCCTATCAACCCAGTCGTCTACTGGGAGCCTTAACCCCTCAAAGGGGGTGGGAATACTCATCTCGAAGCAGGCTTCCCGCTTAGATGCTTTCAGCGGTTATCCTTTCCGAACGTAGCCAACCAGCCATGCCCTTGGCAGGACAACTGGCACACCAGAGGTTCGTCCGTCCCGGTCCTCTCGTACTAGGGACAGCCCTTCTCAATATTCCTACGCGCGCAGCGGATAGGGACCGAACTGTCTCACGACGTTCTAAACCCAGCTCGCGTACCGCTTTAATGGGCGAACAGCCCAACCCTTGGGACCGACTCCAGCCCCAGGATGCGACGAGCCGACATCGAGGTGCCAAACCATCCCGTCGATATGGACTCTTGGGGAAGATCAGCCTGTTATCCCCGGGGTACCTTTTATCCGTTGAGCGACAGCGCTTCCACAAGCCACTGCCGGATCACTAGTCCCGACTTTCGTCCCTGCTCGACCCGTCGGTCTCACAGTCAAGCTCCCTTGTGCACTTACACTCAACACCTGATTGCCAACCAGGCTGAGGGAACCTTTGGGCGCCTCCGTTACTCTTTAGGAGGCAACCGCCCCAGTTAAACTACCCATCAGACACTGTCCCTGATCCGGATCACGGACCCAGGTTAGACATCCAGCACGACCAGAGTGGTATTTCAACGGCGACTCCACAACCACTGGCGTGGCTGCTTCAAAGTCTCCCACCTATCCTACACAAGCCGAACCGAACACCAATATCAAACTGTAGTAAAGGTCCCGGGGTCTTTCCGTCCTGCTGCGCGAAACGAGCATCTTTACTCGTAGTGCAATTTCACCGGGCCTATGGTTGAGACAGTCGAGAAGTCGTTACGCCATTCGTGCAGGTCGGAACTTACCCGACAAGGAATTTCGCTACCTTAGGATGGTTATAGTTACCACCGCCGTTTACTGGCGCTTAAGTTCTCAGCTTCGCCGACCCGAAAGTCAGCTAACCGGTCCCCTTAACGTTCCAGCACCGGGCAGGCGTCAGTCCGTATACATCGCCTTACGGCTTCGCACGGACCTGTGTTTTTAGTAAACAGTCGCTTCTCGCTGGTCTCTGCGGCCACCCCCAGCTCACCGAGTAAATCGGATCACCAGTGATGGCCCCCCTTCTCCCGAAGTTACGGGGGCATTTTGCCGAGTTCCTTAACCATAGTTCACCCGAACGCCTCGGTATTCTCTACCTGACCACCTGAGTCGGTTTAGGGTACGGGCCGCCATGAAACTCGCTAGAGGCTTTTCTCGACAGCATAGGATCATCCACTTCACCACAATCGGCTCGGCATCAGGTCTCAGGCTCATGTGTGACGGATTTGCCTATCACACGCCCTACACCCTTACCCCGGGACTACCACCGCCCGGGCTGGACTACCTTCCTGCGTCACCCCATCGCTTACCTAGTACAAGTCTGGTTCGTCGGCTCCACCACTACCCTCAACTCCGAAGAGATCGGGCCGGCTTCACGGACTTAGCATCGCCTGATTCAGTATTGGGCGTTTCAAAGCGGGTACCGGAATATCAACCGGTTGTCCATCGACTACGCCTGTCGGCCTCGCCTTAGGTCCCGACTTACCCTGGGCAGATCAGCTTGACCCAGGAACCCTTAGTCAATCGGCGCACACGTTTCTCACGTGTGTATCGCTACTCATGCCTGCATTCTCACTCGTGAACCGTCCACAACTCGCTTCCGCGGCTGCTTCACCCGGCACACGACGCTCCCCTACCCATCCGTACTCCCGTTGGGGATACATGTACGAATGACACGACTTCGGCGGTACGCTTGAGCCCCGCTACATTGTCGGCGCGGAATCACTTGACCAGTGAGCTATTACGCACTCTTTCAAGGGTGGCTGCTTCTAAGCCAACCTCCTGGTTGTCTCTGCGACTCCACATCCTTTCCCACTTAGCGTACGCTTAGGGGCCTTAGTCGATGCTCTGGGCTGTTTCCCTCTCGACCATGGAGCTTATCCCCCACAGTCTCACTGCCGTGCTCTCACTTACCGGCATTCGGAGTTTGGCTAAGGTCAGTAACCCGGTAGGGCCCATCGCCTATCCAGTGCTCTACCTCCGGCAAGAAACACACGACGCTGCACCTAAATGCATTTCGGGGAGAACCAGCTATCACGGAGTTTGATTGGCCTTTCACCCCTAACCACAGGTCATCCCCCAGGTTTTCAACCCTGGTGGGTTCGGTCCTCCACGAAGTCTTACCTCCGCTTCAACCTGCCCATGGCTAGATCACTCCGCTTCGGGTCTTGAGCGTGCTACTAAAACGCCCTGTTCGGACTCGCTTTCGCTACGGCTTCCCCACACGGGTTAACCTCGCAACACACCGCAAACTCGCAGGCTCATTCTTCAAAAGGCACGCAGTCACGACTATTGCTCCGAAGAACAACAGCGACGCTCCCACGGCTTGTAGGCACACGGTTTCAGGTACTATTTCACTCCGCTCCCGCGGTACTTTTCACCATTCCCTCACGGTACTATCCGCTATCGGTCACCAGGGAATATTTAGGCTTAGCGGGTGGTCCCGCCAGATTCACACGGGATTTCTCGGGCCCCGTGCTACTTGGGTGTCTCTTAAACGAGCCGTCAATGTTTCAGCTACGGGGGTCTTACCCTCTACGCCGGACCTTTCGCATGTCCTTCGCCTACATCAACGGTTTCTGACTCGTCTCACAGCCGGCAGACCGTGAAAAAGAGATCCCACAACCCCGCATGCGCAACCCCTGCCGGGTATCACACGCATACGGTTTGGCCTCATCCAGTTTCGCTCGCCACTACTCCCGGAATCACGGTTGTTTTCTCTTCCTGAGGGTACTGAGATGTTTCACTTCCCCTCGTTCCCTCCACACTGCCTATGTGTTCAGCAGCGGGTGACAGCCCATGACGACTGCCGGGTTTCCCCATTCGGACACCCCCGGATCAAAGCTCGGTTGACAGCTCCCCGGGGCCTATCGTGGCCTCCCACGTCCTTCATCGGTTCCTGGTGCCAAGGCATCCACCGTGCGCCCTTAAAAACTTGGCCACAGATGCTCGCGTCCACTGTGAAGTTCTCAAGCAACGACCAGTCACCCATCAGTTCGCCCTTACAGGCGAGTTCACTGGGGCCGGCGTTCGAAGGCAGCCTTGCGGCCATACCTTCAGACACCCAACAGCGCGCCCAGTACCCAGAATTCAATCGGTTCGCTTTCCACGCTCCAAGGAGCAGTACTTGCGACCCGGTTGAACCACCAGGTACTGAATAGTCAACGTTCCACCCATGAGCTACCACCGTCGAACATTTGCCGACGTAGTGGCCTCTGACCAAGCACGCTTGGTAAGAAGTGCTCCTTAGAAAGGAGGTGATCCAGCCGCACCTTCCGGTACGGCTACCTTGTTACGACTTCGTCCCAATCGCCAGTCCCACCTTCGACAGCTCCCTCCCACAAGGGGTTGGGCCACCGGCTTCGGGTGTTACCGACTTTCGTGACGTGACGGGCGGTGTGTACAAGGCCCGGGAACGTATTCACCGCAGCAATGCTGATCTGCGATTACTAGCAACTCCGACTTCATGGGGTCGAGTTGCAGACCCCAATCCGAACTGAGACCGGCTTTTTGAGATTCGCTCCGCCTCGCGGCATCGCAGCTCATTGTACCGGCCATTGTAGCACGTGTGCAGCCCAAGACATAAGGGGCATGATGACTTGACGTCGTCCCCACCTTCCTCCGAGTTGACCCCGGCAGTCTCCTGTGAGTCCCCATCACCCCGAAGGGCATGCTGGCAACACAGAACAAGGGTTGCGCTCGTTGCGGGACTTAACCCAACATCTCACGACACGAGCTGACGACAGCCATGCACCACCTGTATACCGACCACAAGGGGGGCACCATCTCTGATGCTTTCCGGTATATGTCAAGCCTTGGTAAGGTTCTTCGCGTTGCGTCGAATTAAGCCACATGCTCCGCTGCTTGTGCGGGCCCCCGTCAATTCCTTTGAGTTTTAGCCTTGCGGCCGTACTCCCCAGGCGGGGAACTTAATGCGTTAGCTGCGGCACCGACGACGTGGAATGTCGCCAACACCTAGTTCCCAACGTTTACGGCGTGGACTACCAGGGTATCTAATCCTGTTCGCTCCCCACGCTTTCGCTCCTCAGCGTCAGTAATGGCCCAGAGATCCGCCTTCGCCACCGGTGTTCCTCCTGATATCTGCGCATTTCACCGCTACACCAGGAATTCCGATCTCCCCTACCACACTCTAGCCTGCCCGTATCGACTGCAGACCCGGGGTTAAGCCCCGGGCTTTCACAACCGACGCAACAAGCCGCCTACGAGCTCTTTACGCCCAATAATTCCGGACAACGCTTGCGCCCTACGTATTACCGCGGCTGCTGGCACGTAGTTAGCCGGCGCTTCTTCTGCAGGTACCGTCACTTTCGCTTCTTCCCTGCTGAAAGAGGTTTACAACCCGAAGGCCGTCATCCCTCACGCGGCGTCGCTGCATCAGGCTTTCGCCCATTGTGCAATATTCCCCACTGCTGCCTCCCGTAGGAGTCTGGGCCGTGTCTCAGTCCCAGTGTGGCCGGTCGCCCTCTCAGGCCGGCTACCCGTCGTCGCCTTGGTAGGCCATCACCCCACCAACAAGCTGATAGGCCGCGGGCTCATCCTTCACCGCCGGAGCTTTTAACCCCGTCCCATGCGGGACAGAGTGTTATCCGGTATTAGACCCCGTTTCCAGGGCTTGTCCCAGAGTGAAGGGCAGATTGCCCACGTGTTACTCACCCGTTCGCCACTAATCCACCCCGAAGGGCTTCATCGTTCGACTTGCATGTGTTAAGCACGCCGCCAGCGTTCGTCCTGAGCCAGGATCAAACTCTCCGTGAATGTTCTCCCGTGATCGGGATGACACACACGAGAGCGGAACGACCGGTCGGAATAGGACCGATCGTTCACAGCGTCCTCGCTGTGTAATTGCCTACCGGAACCGTGAGGCCCGGCAGGACTTTCAAAGGAACCTCGAACCTGCCGAAGCAGGCCGGGGTATCAACATATCTGGCGTTGACTTTTGGCACGCTGTTGAGTTCTCAAGGAACGGACGCTTCCTTTGTACTCACCCTCTCGGGCTTTCCTCCGGGCTTTTCCCTTCGGTCTTGCGTTTCCGACTCTATCAGACTCTTTCGTGTCCGATTCCCGGTCGAAGCGGGTTCCGCTTTCCAGTTCTTCGCTTTCGCGTTTCCCTTTCCGGCGGTTCCAACCTTACCAGACTCTTTTTCGCTTCCGTTTCCGGTCCGAATTTGATTCCGGTGGCCTTTGGAGTGACCTTTGCCTTTCGGCGTGTCCGCTACTTTAGTCGATTTCCTTGGCAGCTCATAATCGAGCCGATGGGATCGAATTACGGCATGCCGAATTCGCACCCGCCAGGGTGAATCGAAGGTAGTGGTTGGTCGCTTCCGGGTGCTCAACCTCGGTCCGATGGACCGTGCCGACAGCAGTACCCGTTCAAGCGGCTCGGACTACGTTAGGTGACCGGCAGGGGCGAGTCAAGTTGCGCGGCGGCGTGGCGTGTGGGGTCGGTACAGGCTCACCGTGGGGTCTCCGTCGATCCAGAAGCGCCAGGGGTGTGTGGCTCCGTCACCGCCCACGCCGGTGCGGGGGCCGTTGCGTACCAGGTCGCGCGGTGGTGGGGTGCCGCGCAGTACGGACAAGGGAGCACCCGGGTGGGCGATGGCGTCAGTGCCGTTCAGGCCTCGGTCGATGTCGAGGGCGGTAGCCAGACGGGCCGGGCCTTTGGCCAGTTCTCGGTCACTGCGGGCCGAGATTCGACGTTTACGGCTGAGTTCAGCACCCACCTGGACCTCGCCCGCCCGGAGCAGTACACCGCTCGCCACGCCTTCGGGGCCGCACACCAGGTTGAGGCAGTGCCACATGCCGTAGGTGAAGTAGACGTAGGCGTGGCCGGGTGGTCCGAACATCACGCTGTTGCGCGCGGTGCGGCCACGGAAGGCGTGCGAGCCGGGGTCGATCTCGCCGGCGTACGCCTCCACCTCGGTGAGGCGGAGTTCGATGGGGCCGTCGCCTGTGATGCGTACCAGGGTCCGGCCCAGCAGGTCGGGTGCCACCTCCAGTACGGGGCGGTCGAAGAAATCCCGCGTCAGCGGCGTACGGTCCAGGCCCTCGATCATGGCGTTCGAGGTTACCGGGAACCGACTACGGTCGTGGCGCGTATGTAGGGGTCAGACCAAGGAGGAGTAAATATGGGCTTCAAGCGGCTGCTCGCGAGCATGGGTGCCGGTGGTGCTTCGGTGGAGACGGAGCTGACCGAGCTCAACGTCGTACCGGGCGGGGTCGTCCAGGGCGAGGTGCGGATCCAGGGTGGTTCCGTGGCGCAGCAGATCGAGGGACTCTCGGTCGGTCTGCAGGCGCGCGTCGAGGTCGAGGGCAACGACCAGGAGATGAAGCAGGACATCGAGTTCACCAAGCTGCAGCTCGGTGGGGCGTTCGAGGTGCAGGCCGGTGCCGTGCACGTCGTTCCGTTCGGGCTCGAGATCCCGTGGGAGACGCCGATCACGATGTTCGGCGGTCAGCACCTGCACGGCATGAACATCGGTGTGACCACCGAACTGGAGATCGCGCGGGCGCTGGACTCGGGCGACCTCGACCCGATCAACGTCCACCCGCTGCCGGCGCAGCAGGCGATCCTGGACGCGTTCGGGCAGCTCGGCTTCGGATTCCGCAGCGCGGACATGGAGCGTGGTCACATCCGCGGCACGCGTCAGCAGCTGCCGTTCTACCAGGAGATCGAGTTCTTCCCGCCGCAGCAGTACCGCGGGCTGAACCAGGTCGAGCTGACGTTCGTCGCGGACGACCGCGAGATGGATGTCGTGCTGGAGATGGACAAGAAGCCGGGGCTCTTCAGTGAGGGCAGCGACTCGTACCGGGCGTTCAAGGTCGGTCTGAACGACTTCCGGGGGACCGACTGGGCGGCATACCTCAATCAGTGGCTCGCCCAGGTCGGTGGTCGGCGCAACTGGCTCTAGGGTCGGTGGCGAGACTCCAGAGCCGATCAGGAGAGGTGCTGACGTGACCGAGCCGAAGAGGCCGCCGCTGCCGCATGACTTCCATCCCGAGGTGCCTTCGTTCACGGTGATGAGCGAGGACCTTGCTCCCGGGGCCGTGCTGGCGGACGCCCAAGTGTTCGCGGCCGGGAACACTTCGCCGCAGCTGCGGTGGGAAGGTTTCCCGGCGGAGACAAAGAGTTTCGCCGTGACCTGCTTCGATCCGGATGCTCCGACGGGCAGCGGGTTCTGGCACTGGGTCGTGTTCGACATCCCGGCATCGGTCACGGAGCTGCCGGCCGGTGCGGGCAGCGGGACGTTCGAGGGACTGCCCGCCGGTGCCGTTCAGGTCCGTAACGACTACGGGTCGAAGGAGTTCGGCGGCGCCGCGCCGCCGGCCGGGGAGAACCACCGCTACGTCTTCACCGTGTATGCGGTGGACAGCGAGAAGCTGGGGCCGGACAGTAATGCGTCGCCCGCTGTGGTCGGGTTCAATCTGCGGTTCCACGCACTGGGCCGTGCTCAGCTGATCGGTGAGTACACCGGTCCCGCGTAGTACCCCGTGAGCTGAGAGTTCTCCTGCTGTTTGCCCTGCCCTGGTCCTGGAGAGATCAGGGCAGGGCATTTTTTATTGCGTTGTCCATCCCGGCCCGCCCAGCCAGAGTTGATCCGGGCCTGCCAGGGGGGCGGGCGGCACACGGGAGGTGGGCGAGATGCGGGACACGCTGGTTCTCAACGCGAGCTTCGAGCCGCTGTCGACGGTGACACTGAACCGTGCGGTGGTGCTGATTCTGCAGGACAAGGCTGTTGTCGAGCAGTCGCATCCCGATCTCCGCATGCGTGGTGCCGCCGTGGACATTCCGGTACCCCGGGTGATCAGGCTCTGCCGGTACGTACGGGTGCCGTTCCGAAGACAGGCACCGTGGTCCAGAAGGGGTGTGCTGATACGGGACCAGCACCGGTGCGCGTACTGCGGGCGACGGGCGACAACTGTCGACCATGTGGTGCCGCGCGCCCAGGGTGGCCAGGACACCTGGCTCAATACGGTGGCGTCCTGTGCCGAGGACAATCACCGCAAGGCGGCCCGGACGCCGGAGCAGGCGGGGATGCCGTTGTTGCGGCAGCCCTTCGTACCGTCGCCCGCGGAGGCGATGCTGCTCGCGATGGGGGCCGGTGAGCGGTCGGCGCTGCCGGAGTGGCTGGACCGGACCGCCGCATAGTGGGCGTAGGCCGCCTACGCAGATCGTCGTATCGGAAGCCCGTCTCCGTGCGGAGGCGGGCTTTCGGGTTCAGCGAAGCACCAGTTGGACGATGGCGACCGTGCCGACCACCACGATGAAGCCGCGCAGCACGGTGGGGCTGAGGCGGCGCCCGACCTTGGCGCCGATCTGGCCGCCGAGCGCGGAGCCGACCGCGATCAGTGCGACGGCCGTCCAGTCGAAGTCCGCGACGAAGAGGAAGAAGAGCGCGGCAACGCTGTTGACGACCGCTGCCAGCACGTTCTTGACGGCGTTGAGGCGCTGCATCGTGTCGTCGAGCAGCATGCCCATCAGGGAGAGGTAGATGATCCCCTGGGCGGCGGTGAAGTAGCCGCCGTAGACGCTGGCGAGCATCAGTCCGACGACGAGGAGCGGGCCGCCGTCGGACCGGGCGGTGGTGCCGTTGTGCTCGCGGCGGCGCTGGACTGCTTTGCTGATGCGAGGTTGCAGAATGACCAGGACGAGGGCCAGGGCGACCAGGATGGGCACGATGGTCTCGAACGCCGTGGAGGGCAGGGCCAGCAGCAGGGTGGCGCCGGTGAGGCCCCCGATGAGCGCGCCGACGCTCAGTTTGAGGGCGCGGCGCCCCTGTCCGGCGAGTTCCTTGCGGTAGCCGATGGCGCCGCTGATGGAGCCGGGGATCAGGCCGAGGGCGTTGGAGACGGTGGCGGTGACCGGGGGCAGGCCGGTGGCGAGGAGAACCGGGAAGGTGATCAGCGTTCCGGAACCGACGACCGTGTTGATCGCGCCCGCGCTGATGCCCGCGCCGAAGACGGCGAGCATTTCCCAGATGGACATTCCGACTCCCCCGTGCATGATCAGTGCCTGATGCACTGATCATGCACGATGGTGTGTACGCGTCAGTCGACCGGGGGTTCCTCGCGGCGCTCCTTGCCGGTGTTGAAGCCGGGGACGCCGCTGCCGAGGTTCCCGAAGGCGCCGCTGAGGCCCTTGAGAGCGTCACCGATCTCGCTCGGCACGATCCAGAGCTTGTTGGCGTCGCCCTCGGCGATCTTCGGGAGCATCTGGAGGTACTGGTACGAGAGGAGCTTCTGGTCCGGGTCGCCGGCGTGGATGGACTCGAAGACCGTCCGGATGGCCTGGGCCTCGCCCTCGGCGCGCAGGGCCGCGGCCTTGGCCTCACCCTCGGCGCGCAGGATCGCGGACTGCTTCTCGCCCTCTGCGGTGAGGATCGCGGACTGCCGGGTTCCCTCGGCCTGGAGGATCGCGGCACGCTTGTCACGGTCGGCGCGCATCTGCTTCTCCATCGAGTCCTGGATGGAGGTCGGCGGTTCGATCGCCTTGAGCTCGACGCGGTTGACGCGGATACCCCACTTGCCGGTGGCTTCGTCGAGGACACCGCGGAGGGCGGCGTTGATCTCCTCGCGGGAGGTCAGGGTTCGCTCCAGGTCCATGCCACCGATGATGTTGCGGAGAGTGGTGACGGTGAGCTGCTCGATCGCCTGGATGTAGCTGGCGACCTCGTACGTCGCGGCCCGGGCGTCCGTCACCTGGTAGTAGATGACGGTGTCGATGTTGACGACCAGGTTGTCCTGGGTGATCACCGGCTGGGGCGGGAACGGGACAACCTGTTCGCGGAGGTCGATCCGGTTGCGGATGGTGTCGATGAACGGAACGACGATGTTCAGGCCTGCGTTGAGCGTGCGGGTGTAGCGGCCGAAGCGCTCCACGATGGCGGCGCTGGCCTGCGGGATGACCTGGATCGTCTTGATCAGGGCGATGAAGACGAGCACCACCAGAATGATCAGGACGATGATGATCGGTTGCATCGTGTTCCTCGTGCCCTTCGGTTGCCGACGGATCGCGATGATCGGGGTCGGATCTCATGAGGTCCGGATCTCATGATGATCGACATCGAGTCTGGCAGACCGAGGTCCGCCGTGTGAGCGGTTCGGTCACATGACAACGGCCGTAGCACCGTCGATGTCCACGACATCCACCTGCCGGCCGGGTTCGAAACTCTGGTCTCCGTCGTAGGCGCGGGCCGACCAGATCTCCCCGGCCAGCTTGATCCGGCCACCGCTGCCGTCGACCCGTTCCAGGACGACGGCCTGACGGCCTTTCAGCGCATCGATGCCGGTGGCCAGTTGGGGCCGGTCGGCGCGGTGCCTGGCGGCGATCGGGCGAACCACCGCGATGAGAGCGACCGAGACGACCACGAAGACCAGGACCTGGGCCACGATGCCGCCGCCGAGTGCGGCGACGACCGCCGCGGCGACCGCTCCGACGGCGAACATCCCGAACTCGGGCATCGCGGTCAGGACGAGCGGAATGCCCAGCCCGACCGCGCCGATCAGCCACCACACCCACGCATCGATGTCCACCCGGTCATGGTAGGACCGTGAGTCCTTCGCCGACAGGGCTTCGATCAGGACATTCGGGGCACAGTGCGTTCAGGACGTCGGCGTTCAGGACAGCGGGAGGCCGTGTGCGGTGTATCGGTCGCCGGTGTGCTCGACGATGAGCGGCAGACCGAAGCAGAGGGAAAGGTTGCGGGAGCTGAGCTCGGTCTCCATGGGGCCCGCGGCGAGGACCTTGCCCTGGCGGATCATGAGGACGTGGGTGAAGCCCGGGGCGATCTCCTCGACATGGTGCGTCACCATGATCATGGAGGGGGCCAACGGGTCGCGGGCGAGCCGGCCGAGGCGGCGGACCAGATCCTCGCGGCCGCCGAGGTCGAGACCTGCGGCGGGCTCGTCGAGGAGCAGCAGCTCCGGGTCGGTCATCATGGCGCGGGCGATCAGGGTGCGCTTGCGCTCGCCCTCGGAGAGGGTGCCGAACTTGCGGTCGAGGAACTCGGTCATGCCGAGCCGGTCGAGGAACGCGCGGGCCCGGTCCTCGTCGACGGCGTCGTAGTTCTCGTGCCAGGTGGCGGTCATGCCGTACGCGGCGGTGAGCACCGTCTGCAGGACGGTCTGGCGCTTGGGCAGCTTCTCCGCCACGGCGACGCCCGCGATACCGATCCGCGGGCGCAGGTCGAAGACGTCGGTGCCGACGCCGCCGAGTTGTTCGCCGAGGATCGTGGCGCTGCCCTTGGTGGGGAAGAGGTAGCTGGACGCGATGTTGAGGAGGGTGGTCTTGCCGGCGCCGTTCGGGCCGAGGATGACCCAGCGCTCCCCCTCCTTGACCGACCAGGAGACGTCGTCCACCAGAGCGCGTCCGTCGCGGACCACGGATACGTCCACCAGCTCCAGTACATCGCTCATGAGCGCGTTGTCTCCCCATGCAGTCTCGAGATCGTCGCGTGCCTATGGGCACAGCTCCCAGGGAAAACCTACGCCACCCCAGGAGTGCTCCAGCTCTTAGGTCCGGTTCCCTAGGCTGTTCCCATGCTTTCGGAACCACGCTCGGGGCTGCTGGCCTCATGGGGAAACGCGCTTCTGGCCGGACTTGTCTCACCGGACGACGCCGCGCTCGCGATTGTCGGAGAGGACGCGGTGCACCGCGTCGAGGGGCTGCCGGGTGAGGCGGGACCGGTCGGGCTCACGCTGGCCCTGGGGCGGCTGCGCGGATTGGGAGTGACGGGCTTCCGGGTCGCCCTGCCGGTGCCGGGGCATCCGCTCGGGCTCAGCGGCCCGCCCGAGTTCAATGCGCGGGCGCTGGAGGCGGAGGAGGCGGTGATCGCGTCCGGTGCGCCGTACGGACTGGTGCCCGAGGTGCGGGAGGCGGGGCCTGCCGGTGATCTGCACGTCGAGGTGGTGTGGTGCTGTCTGCCGGTGCGGGAGGCGCCGCCGGCCGATGTGCCGTCGCTGAGTGAGGCGGAGCGGGAGCTCGCGGAGGCGTTGCGGGATGCGACGGCGGCGCTGTCGCGGCTCGACGTGGCCGGGTCCGGGCCGGTGGCGGAGGCGGCGCTGGATGCGTACCGGGCGCGGGCGGAGCGGGGGCGGGAACTGCTCGCTCCGGGATATCCGCCGCGGGCGGTGCGGGTGCTGGAGCTGGCGCAGCGGGTGGGGCTGCTGATCTCGCTGGCGTACGAGAACGGGCACGGCGGGGCGGTGAGCGCGTCGGAGATCGCGGCCCGGGGGGCGGCGCTGCGGCCGGTGGAGCGGGTGGCTCGGCGGGCGCAGGTGGCGGCCTACAACGCGTATGTGGAGGGACGGGAGCGGGGGTAAGGGTTGTCCCGTGGTCTCCGGCGGATCAGCGCACGGCGTCGGATGCGGTGCATCGCAAGGCGGAGGGGCGTCCTCATACGGGGCGTATTCGGGTGTTCGACAACACGGCGAGGTGCCGTGGCTGTCGTTGTTCGCCCGTCAGGGATTTCGGGACGGCGCTCAGGCGCAGGAACGGGGGCCGGGGCGTCCGGTGGCCCGTCCGTCCTCGATCGCCTGGACGGGCTTGATCGTGCCGAGCGGATGTGGCTCGACCCGTTGCGGCTCGATCCTCGGTGGTGATGGGCCGTGAGTTGTGGTGTGGGACAGCATGGTTGATGCCGGACGGATCCCTTTCGGGACCGTCCGGCATCGGGAGAACCGGGGTGGTCAGCCGTTGTGGCCGACGTTGCCGAACGCCGGGTTGAGCAGGCCGATCACGTTGACCGTGTTGCCGACCACGTTCACCGGGACGTGGACCGGGACCTGGATGACGTTGCCACTGACCACGCCCGGGGAGTGGGTCGCCACACCGTGGGCGCCCGCGCCGTGACCGGTGGCGGAGGCCGCGCCGGCGCCCGCGGCGATGATGCCACCGGCGATCACGGTGACGGCAGCGGCTTTCTTCAGGTTCTTCACTTCAGGATCCTCCTCGCGTCGCTGCGGCCGGCCGCCGCAGCACGCCATGGAGAACGCCCCCGGGCCCGACAGGGTGCGCCGTTCGGGTGACATGCACCCGACAGTATGAATCTCAGTCCGGAGGTAACCGCTCCGCTTCGGCGCTGATCAGCCCGCCACCCCGTGGCGGACGGCCCAGAGCGCCGCCTGGGTGCGGTCCGCCAGATCCAGCTTCATCAAGATGTTCGAGACGTGCGTCTTGACGGTCTTCTCGGAGAGAACCAGGGCCCGCGCGATCTCGCGGTTGGAGCGGCCGTCGGCGATCAGGCCGAGGACCTCCCGCTCCCGTTCGGTGAGGGTGCTCCCCCGGCCGGTCCCGGTGCCTCCGTCCTCCTGGGCGAGGAGAGCCCCGGCGACCTCCGGCTGGAGCAGGACATGGCCCGCATGGACCGAGCGGATGGCGCCGGCCAGCGCTTCCGGGTCGACGTCCTTGTACACGTAACCGGAGGCACCCGCTCGCAGGGCGGGGACCACCGTCCGCTGCTCGGTGAAGCTGGTGACGATCAGCACCTTGGCCGGGTTGTCCAGTTCGCGGAGCTTGCGGAGCGCCTCGATGCCGTCGGTGCCCGGCATCTTGATGTCCATCAGCACCACGTCGGGGCGGAGTTCCTCGGAGCGGGCGACTCCTTCGGCGCCGTCGGCCGCCTCGCCGACGACCTCTATGTCGTCCTGGATCTCCAGGAACGTACGCAGACCGCGGCGGACCACCTGGTGGTCGTCGACCAGCAGCACCCTGATGATCTTGTCAGCCACCGGGGACCTCCATCTCGATCGTGGTGCCCCTGCCGGGCGCCGATTCAACGGTGAGCCTGCCACCGACACCACTCGCGCGGTCCCGCATCGACACCAGACCCAGATGGCGGCCCGCCTGCCGCGTCGCCGTGGGCTCGAATCCACTGCCGTCGTCCGTGATCCGCAGCACCGTGCCGCTGCCACGACGGGCGAGCGTGACGTCGACCTGCTCGGCGCCCGAGTGGCGCAGTGCGTTGTGGAGGGCCTCCTGGGAGACCCGGAGCAGCGCCTCCTCCTGGGCGGCGGGCAGGGCTCGTACGCCGAGGCTCTCGAAGGTGACCTTGGCGGTGTGGGCGCGGTCCAGAACCTGGACCTGGGTGCGGAGCGTGGCGATCAGACCGTCCTCGTCGAGCGCTGCGGGGCGCAGTTCGACGACGGCGGCGCGCAACTCGTCCACTGCCTCCGCGGCCAGCGCGGCGACCTGCTGGAGCTCGCCCTTGGCGCGGGCCGGGTCGCGGTCGACGAGGGCGGCGGCCGCCTGGGCAGTCAGCCGCAGGGAAAACAGCTTCTGGCTGACCGCGTCGTGCAACTCGTGGGCGAGGCGGGAGCGCTCCTCGGCGATGGTGAGCTCGCGGCTGCGCTCGTACAGCCGGGCGTTCGTGAGGGCGATCGCCGCGTGCTGGGCGAGGATCGACAACAGCTCTTCGTCCTGTGCGGTGAAACCACAGCCGCCCTGGGGTTTGAGGCAGCGCTTGTTGGCGAGGAAGAGCGCGCCGATGATCTCGTCGCCGTCCCTGATGGGCAGGCCCAGGAAGTCGGACATGTCCGGGTGGGCGGCCGGCCAGCCCTCGAAGCGGGGGTCCTTGCGGACGTCGGCGAGGCGCTCCGGCTTCGCCTCGTGGAGCATCGCGGCGAGGATGCCGTGCTGCCGGGGCAGCGGGCCGATGGCCTTCCACTGCTCGTCGCTGACGCCGTCGACGACGAACTGGGCGAAGCCGCCGTGGTCGTCGGGGACGCCCAGGGCCGCGTACTCGGCGTCCAGCAGTTCGCGGGCCGAGGCGACGATGGTCTTCAGGACGTCACGCACTTCGAGGTGGCGGCTCATGGCGAGCAGCGCGTCACTCACCGCTGCGAGGCCCGACGGTGGGCTGTGGCTCATGGCCTCACCGTACCGGCGGGGCCGGGGCTCCGGATCGGCCTGTGGACGGCCGGTGCCTAGGGCGTCGGCCCTAGGTCGAAGTGCCTTGCGGGGGTGCGGCTCGCGGACGAGGCGCGGGGCACGGCGGCGTTCCTACGTTGGGGGTGCCGAGGTCCATCGGTGATCGCCTAGGTAACAAGGGGACGGTTGGCATGCCTGTCGCGATGATCACGGGCGCTTCGAAGGGACTGGGGCGTGCGCTGGCAGCCGCGCTCGCTCAGCGGGGCTGGGATCTGGTGCTGGACGCCAGGACCGCGAGCGCGCTGGAGGAGACGGCGAAGGAGCTGGCGGCGTGCGGGGCGCGGGTGGCGGCCGTACCCGGGGATGTCACGGATGCCGCCCACCGCGAGGCACTGGTGGCCGCCGCCGGTGAGTTCGGTGGGCTCGATCTGCTGGTGAGCAATGCGAGTGCGCTGGGTGCGGAGCCGCTCGTGCGGCTCGACACGCTGTCGCTGGGCGGGCTCCGGCAGGCGCTGGAGACCAATGTGGTGGCGGCGCTCGGTCTGGTGCAGGGGACGCTGCCACTGCTGCGGGCGTCGGCGGCGGGCGCGGTCGTGATGGTGAGTTCGGACGCGTCCGCGGAGCCGTACGAGACCTGGGGCGGTTACGGGGCGTCGAAGGCGGCGCTCGACCAGCTGGCCGCGGTGCTGGGGGTGGAGGAACCGGGGCTGCGCGTGTGGGCGGTCGATCCGGGCGACATGCAGACCGATCTGTATGCGGCGGCGGTACCGGAGGACGAGGATCCGCGGCCGCGTCCGGAGAGCGTGGTGCCCGCGTTCCTGCGTCTGCTGGAGCGCCGGCCGGCGAGCGGACGGTATGCGGCACCTGCGCTGACGGAGACAGTGGTGGAGCCGTGACCGCCCTGGACGCGTTGACGGTGCCCGCGGAGCTCTCGGCCCGGGTGCCGGCGGAGCAGCGCGGCGCGGGGCGTGATGACGTACGGATGCTGGTGTCCCGGGGCCGGAAGGTGTCGCACCATGCGTTCCGGGAGCTGCCGGGGCAGCTGGGGCCGGGGACGTCCTCGTCGTCAATACGTCTGCGACGCTGCCCGCCGCGGTGAACGGGCGGACCGGCGGTGCGCGGGTGGTCGTGCACTTCTCGACGCGGGGTGACGACGGGCGCTGGGCGGTGGAGCTGCGCCACCCCGACGGGACGGGGGCGACGGTGCCGCGCCGCGGTGGGCCGACGGGGACGGTCGTCAAGCTGCCGGGCGGCTCGCGGCTGGTGCTGCAGGAGCCGCTGGGCGGTGCGGCGGCGGGCGCCAGGTTGTGGTGGGCGCGGGTGTCGACGGAGGTGCCGGGGCTGCTGCGGCGGTACGGGCGGCCGATCCGTTACGGGTACACGGAGCGGGACCAGCCGTTGTCCGCGTATCAGACGGTGTTCGCGGTTCAGGCCCCCGACGGGAGCGGTTCGGCGGAGATGCCGAGCGCAGCGCGGCCGTTCACGCCGCGGCTGGTGGCCGCGCTGGTGCGACGCGGGGTGCAGTTCGCGCCGCTGACGCTGCATACCGGGGTGGCGTCGGCCGAGGCGTACGAGCCGCCGTACCCGGAGCGCTTCGAGGTACCGCGGACGACGGCCTGGCTGGTCAACGCGGCGCGGGCGACGGGCGGGCGGGTGATCGCGGTCGGTACGACGGCGGTGCGGGCGCTGGAGTCGTCGGCGGGCGCGGACGGGGTGGTGCGGCCGGCGGCCGGCTGGACGGATCTGGTGGTGACGCCCCAGCGCGGGGTGCGGGTGGTGGACGGGCTGCTGACCGGACTGCATGAACCGGAGGCCTCGCATCTGCTGATGCTGGAGGCGGTCGCGGGGCGGGCCGCGCTGCAGTGCGCATACCCGGAGGCGCTGCGGCACCGGTACCTCTGGCATGAGTTCGGAGACGTGCATCTGCTGCTCCCTGAAACGGATTCTCACGCTCCGAATTGCCGAAGCAACGATTGGTGAAGTTGTTACGCGGCCGATGTGAGGCCGCGCATAGGACCCACGTCACTTACGAAGCCGGCTAGTGGACATATAAGGGCCACATGGGTGGTCATGAGCGCGGACCGTCCCGTTCGAGCGCTCCCGTGATCCACTACCCAGCTTCGTACATCACTCCTTTGCCACGGGATTTTGCGGCCGCTAAGAATTGCACTCGTCCCCGACGGAGATGCGAACAGTCGCTTCCGTCTCGTCCTCCGTGAGGACTCCAGCGATTCGAAGAGGTACGACTGAATGTCCGCGTCCAGCATCCCCAGCCGTATTCGCTGCCTGAACAAGACCCAGAAGCTCTCCGTGGCGGGCGTCTCCGCTGTCGCCGCCGCCGCTCTCTCGCTCTCCCTCGTCCCGGCCCACGCCGAGACGCCGGCCAAGCCGCAGACCGAGCCGCAGGCCGCTTCCGCCGCTCCGGTGGTCTTCAGCCTCGCCCCCAGTGCCCCGCAGGCCAGGACCATCCAGGCCAGCATCATCGAGCAGCACTCCACCGCCGAGAAGCTGGTGCAGGCCGCTGACGCGGCCAAGGCGAAGCAGGTCGCCGCCGCCAAGGCGAAGGCCGAGGCCGCCGCAAAGGCCAAGGCCGCCGCCAAGGCGAAGGCCGAGGCCGCCGCGAAGGCCAAGGCGGATGTAGCGAAGCGGTCCACCCAGGTCACCACGCGCTCCGTCGCCCGTACTCCGGTCTACGCCAACAACCTGGACGGCTGGATCTCCGAGGCGCTGGCCATCATGAAGGCCAAGGGCATCCCGGGTTCGTACGACGGTCTGCACCGCAACATCATGCGGGAGTCCACCGGTAACCCGAACGCGATCAACGGCTGGGACATCAACGCCCAGAACGGCACCCCGTCCTGCGGTCTGCTGCAGGTCATCCGGCCGACGTTCAACGCGTACCACGTCCCCGGTACCTCGATGAACATCTACGACCCGGTCGCCAACATCACCGCCGCGGCCAACTACGCCGCCGACCGGTACGGCTCGATCGACAACGTCAACAGCGCGTACTGATCGACGCGGCACGGCACCGTGCACACGCATACGCCGAAGGGCGGCACCCGATCCGGGGTGCCGCCCTTGGGCGTTCCGTGCGCGGTGCCCACGTCTACTTGCGCATGACCTCGGGCTCGTGGCGGCGCAGCAGTCGCGCGACCGCGAAGCCGCAGATGATGCCGAGGAACAGCAGCACCGAGATGTTCATCCCCCACTGACCGGCCGTGTGCTCCCACAGCGGGTCCAGGTCGGTCGGGTTCTTCTGGTCCCACGGCGGCATCAGGTGCGCCAGGTCGAGCGTCGAGCCCGCGCCCGCGATGGCCCAGCGGGACGGCATCAGCCAGGCGAACTGCTCCAGGCCGGGCGATCCGTACACCTGGAAGAGGATGCCGGTGAAGACGACCTGGACGATCGCGAACATGACCAGCAGCGGCATGGTCTTCTCGGAGGTCTTCACCAGCGAGGAGATCACCAGGCCGAACATCATCGAGGTGAAGCCGAGCGCGGTGATCGTCACGCAGAGCTCGACGGCCGGCGGCATGATCAGACCCTCTTCGGGCAGATCGCGGGTGGCGAAGCCGATCCCGCAGATGATGACGCCCTGGATGGCCGTGATCACGCCGAGGACGATCACCTTGGACATCAGATAGGCGGAGCGGGAGAGGCCGGTGGCCCGTTCCCGTTCGTAGATGACGCGTTCCTTGATCAGTTCTCGTACGGAGTTGGCCGCACCGGAGAAGCACATGCCGACCGCGAGGATCAGCATGATCGTTCCGGCATCTCCGTTGAACCGGGACGGCGGCTTCGGCGGGGCCAGGCCGAAGTCGGCCGGGATGACCACGCTGACGATGCCGAGCACCGCCGGGAGGATCACCATCAGGCCCATGAAGCCCTTGTCGGACGCGATCACCGACACGTACCGGCGCATCAGCGTCCACAGCTGCGTCCCCCAGCCCTGCGGCTTCGGCGGGCGCATCTGCTGCGGGGGCGGCATGTGTACCGACTGTGCGGCGACGGCGTCGATGTCCGCGGCGTACATCTGGTAGTGCTGCGAACCGCGCCAGCGGCCGGCCCAGTCGTAGTCCCGGTAGTTCTCGAAGGCGGAGAAGACGTCGGCCCAGGTCGTGTAGCCGAAGAAGTTGAGCGCTTCCTCCGGCGGACCGAAGTAGGCGACGGAACCGCCGGGCGCCATGACGAGCAGCTTGTCGCAGATCGCCAGCTCGGCGACGGAGTGCGTGACGACGAGGACCGTACGGCCGTCGTCGGCGAGACCGCGCAGCAGCTGCATGACGTCGCGGTCCATGCCCGGGTCGAGGCCGGAGGTCGGCTCGTCCAGGAAGATCAACGACGGCTTGGTGAGCAGCTCCAGGGCGACCGAGACACGCTTGCGCTGGCCACCGGAGAGCGAGGTGACCTTCTTGTCCTTGTGGATGTCGAGCTTGAGCTCGGCGAGGACCTCGTGGATCCGGGACTGGCGCTCGGCCTCGGTGGTGTCCGCGGGGAAGCGGAGCTTGGCCGCGTACTTGAGGGCCTTGGTGACGGTGAGTTCCTTGTGCAGGATGTCGTCCTGCGGGACCAGACCGATGCGCTGGCGCAGCTCGGCGAACTGCTTGTACAGGTTCCGGTTGTCGTAGAGGACGTCACCCTGGTTGGCGGGCCGGTAGCCGGTGAGCGCCTTGAGCAGGGTGGACTTGCCGGAACCCGAGGGGCCGATGACCGCGATCAGCGACTTCTCCGGGACGCCGAACGAGACGTCCTTGAGGATCTGCTTACCGCCGTCGACCGTCACCGTGAGGTGGCGGGCGGAGAAGGAGACCTCACCGGTGTCGACGAACTCTTCCAGCCGGTCGCCGACCAGGCGGAAGGTCGAGTGACCGACGCCGACGATGTCGTTCGGGCCGATCAGCGCGGAGCCGGACTTCTGGAGCGGCTGACCGTTGACGTACGTGCCGTTGTGGGAACCGAGATCGCGGATCTCGAAGCGGCCGTCGGGTGTCGCGTGGAACTCGGCGTGGTGGCGCGAGACCTGGAGGTCGGAGACGACGAGTTCGTTCTCCAGCGCACGACCGATGCGCATGACCCTGCCCAGGGCCACCTGGTGGAACGTCGTCGGACTGCGGTCCCCGTAGACCGGCGGAGCCCCCGCGGCACCACCGGGTCCACCCGCGGCGGGCGGCTTCGCCACGCCCTGCTGGTGCGGGACCTGAGGCTGCTGCGGCGCGCCCTGCTGCTGCCATGCCTGCTGCTGGTGTGCCGCGGGGTCCTGCTGCTGTCCCGGCAGGCCCGCGCCACCCTGCTGGGGCTGCTGAGCGGGGGCCTGCTGCGCGCCCGCGCCCTGACCGCTGTACACATCGGCGGCGCCGCTGAAGCTCAGTCGCGGTCCGTCAGTGGCGTTGCCCAGGTGCACGGCCGAGCCCGGCCCGATTTCCATCTGGTGGATTCGCCGGCCCTGCACATAGGTGCCGTTGGTGGAACCGTGGTCCTCGATGAACCAACTCCGGCCAGCCCAGCTGATCGTGGCATGCCGCCACGAAACCCTGGCGTCGTCGATCGTCAGGTCGCCCTGTGGATCGCGACCGAGGGTGTATGGCCTGGACGGATCGAGCGTCCAGGTCCTTCCATTCAATTCCAGTACGAGTTCCGGCACTCCGCGCCCCACTAGTTGTCCCCCGAGTTACCCCCATCACAGGGAGTCTAGGGATGCTGAACATCGTGGGGAACTATTCCAGGAGCAGTCACCGATACGAAAGTCGGGCGGGGCCAAGGCCGAATCGAGACCTGCTGCGACGCACCGTTGACGGGGGAGAAACAGGCTCGGAGAGTGGGAAGCGCCCACGAGTGTGCACGGATCATGAGTGACCAGGTCAACTCAGGGCATCTCGGAGCGGATTGAGGGGGTCCCTGATGGCGAGGTACGCACGCGGGATCGGGGGCGGCAGTACGGGGCGTATCCCGTGGGGTGACGTGGTGTCGGCGGCCATCGCCTCGGTCAGCTGGGCGATGGCCGGGATGGCGGGGACAGCGGCCCTCGGGCTGCATCTGCTCGGGGCCGACTCGGCCGGGACGCTGGGACCGATGACGGCGGCCGTCGTGGTGCTGGGAGCGGGCGGATCGGTCTCCCCGTCCGGCAATGTCTCGGCGTTCGGGCTGGACGACGCCGAGGCGCACACCGCTCTCGCCGTCACACCGCTCGGGGTGGGGCTGGTCGGTGCACTGCTGCTCTCCTTCTTCTTCCTGCGGTCGCTGCGCCGGGTGGGAGCGGTCGTCTCCGGTGCCGAACTCGCGGTCCGTGCAGGGGCGGTGGCGGTCATGTTCGTCGCCGTGCTCGGCGGGCTCGCCTGGGCAGGCCACGATGTCGTGACGATCGACGGCGGGGCGCTGGGGCCGGACGGGGCGCCAGGGGCGGGAGGCGGTGGCGGCCTGCCCGGCGGGCTCGGTGATCCGGGCGGGCTGTTGCCGGACCGGCTGGCGGATCTCGCCCGGACGCAGGCACAGGTCGGGTTCACCGTCGACTCGCCCAAGTCCCTTGCGGGTGGCGCGTGTTGGGTGCTCGGAGTGCTGGTCATCGCCCTGCTCGCCTCGCGCCGCACCCCGTTGCCGTCCGGGCTGGCACGGTTGGACCGGACGGTGCGGCCTGCGGCGTCCGCGGTCGTGTCGGTGCTGCTGGTCGCGGTGGTCGCCGGGTGCGCGGCCGCGGCGTACGCGGCGGTCGGCGACGCCCACCCGAAACGCATCGTCGGCGCCGCGCTGCTCGGGGCACCGAACGGGGCGTGGCTCGGGGTGCCGCTCGGCCTCTTCGTGCCGTGGGACGGGCAGGCGACCGGTGAGCTGGCCAAGGTGCTGCCCGATCCGCTGGACGAGCTGTTACGGGTGTCCGCCGACGAGCCGGTGACGGTCGGGCGGTTGGCCGGGCTGGACGACCGGGTCTGGCTGCTGGCGGTCGCCGCCGCAGTGATGATGCTGTACGCGGGGGTGCTGGCCGCGACCCGCACGCCCCGGGGGGAGCTGACCGGGGCCGGGTTCGTGGGGCGGTGTGCGGTGCGGCTCGGAGGCGTGACAGCGTCGGCGCTGGCGCTCCTGGTGTGGCTGACGCAGGTGTCCGCGGACGCGTCGCTTTCGGTGCTGGGCTTCGACGCGTTCGGCGCCGGGATCGAGTTGCACGGGCGGACGGGGACGGCTGCCTTGCTGGGTGCGGCGTGGGGTGCCGGCGCGGGTGGTGTGGGGGCGGCGGTGGCCTGGTTGGCGGGGGCGGTTCCGTCGGGGGCGGGGCCGGCCGGCGGTGACGGAGGAAGCGATGGCGGTGGGGAGCCCGGACCGTACACACCGTCGCGCGTGTACCGGCCGTCGCACGACGAGACCAATCCGTATCTGCGCCCGTATCCGGATCCGGCGAGGGACAGGATTCACGGTGCGCCGACGGTGGCGGGGCCGATCGGTCCGCCCGTACGGCCGGCAGTGCCGCCGCCGGGGCCCGGACCCGGGCCGGAGGACGTGGAAGGCTTGCCGCCGCCGGGCCGGCCGCCCGGGGCCGGCTGACCGCGTTGTCCCGATTGCCGGACGGGCCCGAGAGAACGCCCGCCCCCGGACGGGGCGCCGCTTCATCCTGCCTTGAGGGCATGCGGGACCCCCGGGGGCGAGCTCCTCTGAATGGCCCGTCGCATCGGACACGCGCCGTGCAGGGCCGCTCACTCCCGCCGGGGCAGGGGCCGGGGCCGGTCGGCCGGGGACCGTTTCCGCTGTCCGGTCCGCGGGACGGGGGTTCGAGGGGGTGAGGGAGACCGATACGGTGGGAACACCATGAGCGCATCTCAGTCCCCTCAGTCCTCCCCGTCTCCCGAGCCCTCTGAGGCCCCTGAGTCCCGTCAGGGCACCGACACCCCCACCCTTCTCGTGAAGATCTTCGGGAAGGACCGTCCGGGAATCACCGCCGGGCTCTTCGACACGCTCGCCGCCTATGCGGTCGATGTCGTCGACATCGAGCAGGTCGTCACCCGTGGCCGCATCGTTCTGTGCGCACTGGTCACCACTCCCACCGCGGGCGGTACCACCGAGGGCGACCTGCGGGCGACCGTGCACAGCTGGGCCGAATCGCTGAAGCTGCAGGCCGAGATCATCTCCGGTACCGGTGACAACCGGCCGCGTGGATACGGGCGCTCCCATGTGACCGTGCTCGGACACCCGCTGACCGCCGAGTCGACCGCCGCCATAGCGGCCACGATCACGTCGACCGGCGGCAACATCGACCGGATCTTCCGGCTGGCGAAGTACCCGGTCACGGCCGTCGAGTTCGCCGTGTCCGGCACCAAAACCGCGGAGCTGCGGACTGCACTGGCGACCGAGGCCGCCGGCATCGGCGTCGATGTGGCGGTCGTGTCCGCCGGGCTGAGCCGCCGGGCGCAGCGGCTGGTCGTCATGGATGTCGACTCGACGCTGATCCAGGACGAGGTCATCGAGCTGTTCGCGGCGCACGCCGGCTGTGAGGACAAGGTCGCCGAGGTGACCGAGCAGGCGATGCGTGGCGAGCTCGACTTCGAGCAGTCGCTGCACGCACGGGTGGCACTGCTGGCCGGGCTCGATGTGTCGGTGGTGGAGAAGGTGCGCGCCGAGGTGCGACTGACCCCCGGTGCGCGCACTCTGATCCGCACACTGAAGCGACTCGGCTATCAAGTGGGCGTCGTTTCCGGCGGGTTCACCCAGGTCACGGACGACCTGAAGGAACGGCTCGGGCTCGACTTCGCCTCCGCCAACACTCTGGAAGTGGTCGACGGCAAGCTCACCGGACGGGTCGTCGGCAACGTCGTGGACCGGGCGGGCAAGGCCCGGCTGCTGCGCAGTTTCGCCGAGCAGGCCGGGGTGCCGCTGGCGCAGACCGTCGCGATCGGTGATGGTGCGAATGACCTGGACATGCTGAACACGGCCGGTCTCGGGGTCGCCTTCAATGCCAAGCCGGTCGTCCGCGAGGCCGCGCACACCGCGGTGAACGTGCCCTTCCTGGACACCGTGCTGTATCTGCTCGGGATCACCCGTGAAGAGGTCGAGGCCGCCGACGGCCTCGCCTGACCGATCCACCGCTCCGTGTACGCGGATGGGCCCGGCACCTCACCCGTGCCGGGTCCGTCCGCGTACGACGTCGCGATCAGTCGTTCGGCGTCCAGTACTCGATCAGCTTGCCCACGCCGTGCTCCACGCCCTTCCAGGAGCCGGAGAACTCGACGACGGCGAATGCGGCGGTCGGGAATCCGCCGTGGGTCATCCGGGCCAGGGTGTCGCCCTCCGCCGATGCGGAGAGGGCGTCGGCGAGAGCGTGCATCCCTGGGTTGTGGCCGATGATCAGCAGGTTCCGCACTTCATCGGGGGTCTCGTTGATCAGGGCGATCAGCTCGCCGAGCGAGGCCTCGTAGAGCCGCTCCTCGTACACGGTCTTGGGACGCTTCGGCATCTCGTGTACCGCCAACTTCCAGGTCTCGTGCGTCCTGGCGGAGGTCGAGCAGAGGGCCAGATCGACGACAATGCCGGAATCGACGAGTTTGCGGCCTGCCACCGACGCATCCTTGCGGCCGCGCTCCGCGAGCGGCCGCTCGTGGTCGGAGTCCTGCGACCATTCCGCCTTTGCGTGTCTGAGAAGGACGATCCTGCGAGGTGTATCGACGCTCATACACCTCAGCTTCGCATGAAATGCTCCGCCCGTCGCAGGGTGTTGAGGGGCTCCCCCGCTGTGGGTGAACGCCCTCAGAGGATCAGTAGGTCCACGATTCGCTGAAGCAACCGGCCGATCGCCGGGTCGCCCGTCGCCGCGTGCGCCTGGCCGGATCCCACGATCATCAGCAGGAGGGCCGCGAAAGCTACCGAGGGGAGCGCGATGGCCCACCACGGCAGCCGGATCTCGACCCCGGCCGACGCGGGGCGGGGGGACCGGGTGTACGTACGGGCCGACATGTCCGCCTCCGTGGGTCATCGGTTCTGATACCTGAAACCTACGGATCCGGCGGCGCCCCTCCCATCCGGTGCCCCACCCACTTCACCCTGACCCTGGCCCCCTAGGGGATGGTGGTGCTGGCCCCACCATCCCCGGCGGGGACGTGGGGGCGTGGCACTCGGGCAGGTGTCAGGGAGAGGCGATCGAAGCGATCACTCCGATGATCACCGTGATCAGGAGCATCGCTCCGAGCACGAGGAGAAGCTTCTTCTGACCGTTCTGGGGATTCGGATCGAGCACTGGCATGGGGCCAGTCTCGCATCTCAGCTTTCGTCCTCGATCGTCCGGTCCCGCCCGGCCAGAATTCCCGCCACCATCTGCGGCACCATGAGGCCCGCCATCAGCGCGATCGGCAGCCCCCACCCGCCGCTGTGCTGGTAGAGCACGCCGACCAGCAGCGGGCCGGGGATCGAGATCAGATAGCCGGTGGACTGGGCGAACGCCGACAGCCGGACCACTCCGGCGCCGCTCCGGGACCGCATGCCGATCATGGTGAGGGCGAGCGGGAAGGCGCAGTTGGCTATGCCGAGGAGGAGCGCCCAGGCCCAGGCGCCGCCCGCCGGCGCGAGGTAGAGACCGGCGTAGCCGATGAGGCCGCAGGCGCCGAGTACGACGACGATCGGACCCTGGTTCCGCATCCGGGCGGCGGCCCGAGGGATGACGAAGGCGAGCGGCACGCCCATGGCCATGGTCACGGCGAGCAGCACGCCCGCCGTGCCGGCGGAGACCCCGGCATCGCGGAAGATCTGCGGCATCCAGCCCATGGTGATGTACGCGGCCGTGGCCTGGAGGCCGAAGAAGCAGGCGAGGGCCCAGGCGGTACGGGAGCGGGTGATCCGCAGGGCCGGGACGTCCTGGTGCTGCTGGGCGGCGGGCTGCCCCTGGGCGCTGCTCCTGTCCCGTACCAGCGGGATCCAGGGCAGGACCGCCGCCGCTGCGAGCACGGCCCAGATCCCCAGACCGGCCTTCCAACTGCCGCCGAGCGCATCGGTCATGGGCACGGTGACGGCCGCGGCCAGTGAGGTGCCGAGGGCCAGCGCCATGGAGTAGAGGCCGGTCATGGAGCCGACCCGGTCCGGGAACCAGCGCTTGACGATCACCGGCATCAGGACATTGCTGACGGCGATGCCCATGAGCGCGAGGGCGCTGGCGGCGAGAAACCCGGCTGTGGAGCCGACGAGGGGCCGGATCAGCAGTCCGGCCGTGATGGCGGCCATGCCGGCGCAGACGACCGCGCCGGGGCCGAAGCGGCGGGCGAGGCGCGGCGCCATGATGCCGAAGACGGCGAAGCAGAGCGGCGGTACGGAGGTGAGGACACCGGCGACGCTGCCGCTCATGTGCAGCCCGTCCCGTACCTCTTCGAGGAGGGCGCCGAGGCTGGTGATGGCGGGGCGGAGGTTGAGCGCGGTGAGGACGAGACCGACGGTGACCAGGCGGAGGAGCCAGGGGGCTGGGCCGGCGGCGGTCGGCGGGGCCGGGGCGTCCAGGGGGATGTTCGCCGCGGTGGTGTGCCTGTTCAGGGTCAGGGGCTGGCGCTGGGTCTCGTCGTCGGACATGGAGCCCATCATAGAATCATGGGATGATTGATTGTCCAATCGTCTGAGAAGCTTCGGAAACCTTCGGGAAACCCGCAGAGCCGAGAATCCGCAGACCCCCAGGAACCGAGCAAGGAGCATCATGGCGCTGACGTCTCCGCGACGTTCGGCACTCGCCGACCAGGTGATTGCCCAGCTGAGGAATCAGATCACCTCGGGCGAGTGGCCCGTCGGCTCGCGGATTCCGACCGAACCCGAGCTGGTCGAGCAGCTGGGGGTGGCCCGCAACACCGTCCGCGAGGCGGTGCGCGCGCTCGCGCACAACGGCCTGCTGGACATCCGTCAGGGGTCGGGCACGTATGTCGTCGCCACCAGCGAACTGGCCGGGGTGATGCACCGCCGTTTCGCCTCCGCCGACCCGCGCCATGTCGCCGAGCTGCGCTCGACACTGGAGTCGTCGGCGGCCAGGCTGGCGGCCGTCCGGCGCACCGAGCGGGATCTGAAGCAGCTGGACGCTCTCATGGCGCGCCGCGAGGAGACCTGGGCCGCGGGGGACGCGGAGGCGTTCGTGGCAGCGGATGCGACGCTGCATCTGGCCGTGGTCGCCGCTTCGCACAATGACGTACTGACGGGTCTCTATGCCGATCTGGGGGATCTGCTGCGCGACTATCTGCGGGTCGATGTCGGCCACGAACTGCGGCCGGAGAACCATATGGACCACGGGCGACTGGTCGAGGCGATCCGGGCAGGTGACGCGGAGACCGCGGCCGCCGAGGCGGCGAGCCACGCACTGAGCTGTCTGGCGGAACGGATCTGATCCGAAGGGGTGGACCTATATCCGGCGGTGGGTGACCCAGGCGGAGGCGACTTCCTTCCAGCAGCGGTCGTCGAGCCGCACGGTCTGTCCGGGAGCCACGTCGACGGGTATGCCGTCCGCATCGATGTCCCACCAACGGCTGCATTCGGTGTGCAGCTGTACCCGGTCGATGGAGGGGTACGGGTTGTGGCAGTAGGCGACCACCTCGGAGCCCTGGACCGTCGTACGGCAGTCGGCGCCGGACGGGTCCGGGGTGGGGCCGTCGGGTGCGGACGCTCCGGCGCCCATCCGCCCCACGACGGATATGCCTATGGGGGTGGCAAGTGCGACGGCGACGGCCGAGGCCGCCAGCAGGGCCCGGGTTCGGCGACGTGTGGGGCGCACAGCGATCACCTCCGCAGCCTGACCAAAAGTCCGGTTCCACCACATTCTGCGGTGGATCGACCGTCTTTTCGACTTGAGCGGGGGAGGACCGGGCGGGGACGGACGACGGCCGTGCACCACCTGCTCGGAGGTGGTACACGGCCGGGCCGTACCGGGTCGTACGAGGTCAGGCACCCATCATGTGCACGCCGCCGTCGACGTGGATGATCTCACCCGTGGTCTTCGGGAAGAAGTCCGAGAGCAGGGCGACGACACCGCGGCCGGCCGGCTCCGGATCGGCCATGTTCCAGGACAGCGGGGAGCGGGTGTTCCACACGTCCGCGAGCTCCGAGAAGCCCGGGATGGACTTGGCGGCCATCGAGCCGATCGGTCCGGCGGAGATCAGGTTGCAGCGGATGTCGTCCTTGCCCAGGTCACGGGCGAGGTAGCGGGAGGTGGCCTCCAGAGCGGCCTTGGCCGGGCCCATCCAGTCGTACTGCGGCCAGGCGAACTGCGCGTCGAAGGTGAGGCCGACGATCGAGCCGCCCTCGCTCATCAGCGGCTTGCAGGCCATGGCGAGCGACTTCAGCGAGAACGCCGAGACGTGCATCGCCGTGGCGACGGACTCGAACGGGGTGTTCAGGAAGTTGCCGCCGAGCGCGTCCTGCGGCGCGAAGCCGATGGAGTGGACGACGCCGTCCAGCGAACCGAGCTCCTCACGGACCAGGCCCTCGAGCCGGTCCAGGTGCTCGGTGTTGGTCACGTCCAGCTCGATGACCTTGGCGGGCTTGGGCAGCTTCTTGGCGATGCGCTCCGTCAGCGTGGGCCGGGGGAAGGCGGTCAGGATGACTTCGGCACCCTGCTCCTGGGCCACCTTGGCGGTGTGGAAGGCGATGGAGGACTCCATCAGCACACCGGTGATGAGGATGCGCTTGCCGTCGAGAATTCCGATCATGGTGGTCAGTGACCCATGCCCAATCCGCCGTCAACGGGGATGACGGCTCCAGTGATGTACGACGCGTCGTCGGAGGCGAGGAAGCGCACCGCGGCGGCGATCTCCTCGGGCTGCGCGTAGCGGGCCAGCGGCACCTGGGCGACGATGCCCTTGCGCTGCTCCTCGGTGAGCGCCTGGGTCATGTCGGTGTCGACAAAACCGGGCGCGACGACGTTGAAAGTGATGTTCCGCGAGCCGAGCTCACGCGCCAGCGACCGGGCGAAGCCGACCAGGCCGGCCTTGGACGCGGCGTAGTTGGCCTGCCCCGCCGAGCCGAGAAGGCCGACGACGGAGGAGATGAGGACGACGCGGCCCTTCTTGGCACGCAGCATGCCGCGGTTGGCACGCTTGACGACCCGGAAGGTGCCGGTGAGGTTGGTGTCGAGTACAGACGTGAAGTCCTCCTCGGACATCCGCATCAGCAACTGGTCCTTGGTGATACCGGCATTGGCGACCAGCACCTCGACCGGACCGTGCTTCTCCTCGATCTCCTTGTATGCCTGCTCCACCTGCTCGGCGTCGGTGATGTCGCACCGGACGGCCAGGACCCCGGCTTCGGTGAGGATCTGGGGCGGCTCGCCCGAGCGGTACGTGATCGCGACCTTGTCGCCGTTGTCGGCGAAAGCGCGGGCGATGGCGAGGCCGATGCCCCGGTTTCCTCCGGTGACGAGAACCGAGCGGCTCAACGGATCACCCTTTCGATAGCGGTCTGGTACCTCGAAAACCTATCGGTACCGGGCGCTCCACAAGGAATCGGCCCCTGACAGTGGCTTCCGCGAGGCACTGTCGGGTTCCTACAGTGCGGCAGCGGGCGGCGTCGGAACCGTCGCGGAAAAATACCGGAAAATCGGAGGCCCTTGGCGGGCCCACGCCGCATGATTCACTGCGGAGACACATCGCACAGGTCGAGAGGGGAAAGCCGACGTGCCCCATGAGGTAGATCAGTCATTCCTGGCCCTGCCGCTACGGGCCCTCGCCGACGCGGCGCTCGCCCGGGCCCGCGCGCTGGGCGCCACGCATGCGGACTTCCGTTTCGAGCGGGTGCGCAGCGCGTCCTGGCGGCTGCGGGACGCCCGGCCCTCGGGGACCTCGGACACCACCGACCTCGGGTACGCGGTGCGGGTGGTGCACGGCGGGGCGTGGGGGTTCGCGTCCGGGGTGGATCTGACCATGGACGCCGCGGCGAAGGTGGCGTCCCAGGCGGTCGCCATGGCGAAGCTCTCGGCGAAGGTGATCGCGGCGGCGGGCTCGGACGAGCGCGTGGAGCTGGCGGACGAACCGGTGCACGGTGAGCGGACCTGGGTCTCGGCGTACGAGATCGACCCGTTCTCCGTACCGGACGAGGAGAAGGCGGGGCTGCTCGCCGAGTGGAGCAGCCGGCTCCTGGGCGCCGAGGGAGTCGCGCATGTGGACGCCTCGCTGATGACCGTCCACGAGAACAAGTTCTACGCGGACACGGCGGGCACCGTCACGACCCAGCAGCGGGTCCGGCTGCACCCGCAGTTCACCGCGGTCGCCGTGGACGGCACGACGGGTGAGTTCGACTCGATGCGGACCATTGCCCCTCCGGTGGGGCGCGGCTGGGAGTACCTCACCGGCACCGGCTGGGACTGGGACGCGGAGCTGGAGCGGATCCCGGGGCTGCTCGCCGAGAAGATGCGGGCTCCGAGCGTCGAGGCGGGGACGTACGACCTGGTGGTCGATCCGTCGAATCTCTGGCTGACGATCCATGAGTCGATCGGGCATGCCACCGAGCTGGACCGGGCTCTGGGGTACGAGGCGGCGTACGCCGGAACCTCGTTCGCCACCTTCGACCAGCTGGGCAAGCTGACGTACGGCTCCCCGGTGATGAATGTGACGGGCGACCGGACCGCCGAGCACGGACTCGCGACCATCGGGTACGACGACGAGGGTGTCGAGGGCCAGTCCTGGGACCTGATCAAGGACGGGACGCTGGTCGGCTACCAGCTGGACCGGCGGATCGCGAAGCTGACGGGTCTCGGCCGGTCCAACGGCTGCGCGTACGCGGACTCGCCGGGCCATGTGCCCGTGCAGCGGATGGCGAACGTGTCGCTGCAGCCGGACCCGGGCGGCCTGTCCACCGAGGATCTGATCGGCGGGGTGGAACGCGGCATCTATGTGGTCGGCGACCGGTCCTGGTCGATCGACATGCAGCGCTACAACTTCCAGTTCACCGGACAGCGGTTCTTCCGCATCGAGAACGGAAAGCTGGCCGGACAGCTGCGCGACGTCGCGTACCAGGCGACGACGACGGACTTCTGGGGCTCGATGGAGAAGGTCGGCGGCCCGCAGACGTACGTCCTGGGCGGCGCCTTCAACTGCGGCAAGGCCCAGCCGGGCCAGGTCGCGGCCGTCTCGCACGGCTGCCCCTCCGCCCTCTTCCGAGGCGTGAACATCCTCAACACGACGCAGGAGGCGGGCCGATGAGCCGCATCAGCAAGCCGTACGAGATCGTCGAGCGCGCGCTCGAACTGTCCACCGCCGACGGCTGTGTCGTCATCGCCGACGAGGAGTCCTCCACCAATCTGCGCTGGGCGGCCAACGCGCTCACCACGAACGGGGTGACCCGGGGGCGGACCCTGACCGTCATCGCGACCGTCGACGGCGCCGAGGGCGTCGCGTCCGGAGTCGTGTCACGGTCCGCCGTCACCGCCGAGGACCTGGAGCCCCTGGTGCGGGCCGCCGAGGCCGCCGCGCGTGGCGCAGGTCCGGCCGAGGACGCGCAGCCGCTGATCACCGGTGTGCCGTCGTCGCCCGATTTCACGGACGCGCCGGCCGAGACGGGTTCCGACGTCTTCGCGGAGTTCGCCCCGGCGCTCGGTGACGCCTTCGCCCGCGCCCGGGCCGGCGGCCGTGAGCTGTACGGCTTCGCGCACCACCAGCTGACCTCGACGTATCTGGGCACGTCGACGGGGCTGCGGCTGCGTCACGACCAGCCGAACGGCACGCTGGAGCTGAACGCCAAGTCGCCCGACCGGTCGCGTTCCGCGTGGGCGGGCCGTGCCACCAGGGACTTCAAGGATGTCGACCCGGCCGAGCTGGACGCGGAGCTGGCACAGCGGCTCGGCTGGGCGGAGCGCCGTATCGAGCTGCCCGCCGGGCGGTACGAGACGCTGCTGCCGCCCACCGCCGTGGCCGATCTGCTGATCTATCAGCTGTGGTCGTCGACGGCCCGGGACGCCGCCGAGGGCCGAACGGTCTTCTCGAAGCCGGGTGGCGGCACCCGGCTCGGCGAGACGCTGTCCGAGCTGCCGCTCACGCTGCGCAGCGACCCGAACGCGCCGGGGCTCGAGTCGGCGCCGTTCGTGATCGCCCATGCGTCCGGTGACAGCGGCTCGGTCTTCGACAACGGTCTGCCGCTGGCGAGGACAGACTGGATCCGAGACGGCCGGCTGGACCGTCTGACCACCACCCGGCACACGGCGAAACTGACCGGGCTGCCGGTCGCCCCCGCGATCGACAACCTGGTGCTCGACGGCGGTGGTGAGCGCTCTCTCGACGAGATGGTCGCGGCGACGACCGGCCGCGCCCTGCTGCTGACCTGCCTCTGGTACATCCGGGAGGTCGACCCGGCGACGCTGCTGCTGACCGGGCTGACCCGCGACGGGGTGTATCTCGTCGAGGACGGCGAGGTGGTCGGCGAGGTGAACAACTTCCGGTTCAACGAGTCGCCCGTCGACCTGCTCTCCCGGGCGTCCGAGGCCGGCCGCACCGAGAAGACGCTGCCGCGCGAGTGGGGCGACTGGTTCACCCGGGCCGCGATGCCGGCGCTGCGGATCCCGGACTTCAACATGAGCTCGGTCAGCCTCGGCGTATGACCGCCATAGACTGACCGCGGCATCAATCGGAACCGTTCAAGGAGAGAAACGACCGTGACGGACATCGTCGACGAGCTGAAGTGGCGCGGGCTGTTCGCCCAGTCCACTGACGAGGACGCATTGCGTAAGGCGCTCGCGGACGGTCCCGTCACGTTCTATTGCGGCTTCGACCCCACCGCGGCGAGCCTGCACGTCGGCCACCTGGTGCAGGTGCTCACCGTGCGCCGGCTGCAGCAGGCCGGGCACCGGCCGCTCGCCCTGGTGGGCGGGGCCACCGGCCAGATCGGTGACCCCCGGCCGACGGCGGAGCGCACGCTGAACGATCCGGAGACGATCGCGAACTGGGTGACGCGGCTGCGGTCCCAGATCGAGCCGTTCCTCTCCTTCGAGGGTGCGAACGCCGCGGTCATGGTGAACAACCTGGACTGGACCGCGGGCATGTCCGCGATCGAGTTCCTGCGGGACATCGGCAAGCACTTCCGGGTCAACAAGATGCTCACCAAGGACTCGGTCGCCCGCCGGCTGGAGTCCCAGGAGGGCATCAGCTACACCGAGTTCAGCTACCAGCTGCTGCAGGGCATGGACTTCCTGGAGCTGTACCGGCGGTACGGCTGCACGCTGCAGCAGGGCGGCAGCGACCAGTGGGGCAACCTCACCGCGGGCATCGACCTGATCCACCGCCTGGAGCCGGGCGCCGAGGTGCACGCGCTGGCCACCCCGCTGATGGTGAAGGCGGACGGGACCAAGTTCGGCAAGTCCGAGAGCGGGGCCGTCTGGCTCGACCCGGAGATGACGACGCCGTACGCGTTCTACCAGTTCTGGCTGAACGTGGACGACCGGGACATCTCGCCGTACATGCGCATCCTCAGCTTCAAGAGCCGTACCGAGCTGGAGGAGCTGGAGCAGCTCACCCAGGAGCGCCCGCAGGCCCGGACGGCGCAGCGCGCGCTGGCGGAGGAGCTGACGACGCTGGTGCACGGCGCCGGTCAGTGCGCGGCGGTCATCGCGGCGTCGAAGGCGCTGTTCGGCCAGGGTGAGCTGGCCGAGCTGGACGAGGCCACGCTGAGCGCGGCGCTCTCCGAGGTGCCGCACGCGCAGGTCACCGAGCTCGGCCCGCTGGTCGACCTGCTGGTGGAGGTCGGCCTGGCGCCGAGCAAGTCGGGGGCCCGCCGCACGGTCAAGGAGGGCGGGGCCTACGTGAACAACGTCAAGGTCGCGGACGGCGAGGCCGCACCGGCCCGCGAGGAACTGCTGCACGGGCGCTGGCTGGTGCTGCGCCGGGGCAAGAAGAACCTCGCGGCCATCGAGGTCGTCGCCGGCTGACCGGAAACGGAAGCACTGTGCGGCCGGGGACGCGTCATGCGCGGCCGGCCGCACAGTGCTGTGCGCGTGCCGGATCAGGCCTTCTGTCTGGTGCCGCGCATCGATGTCCAGAGCATGTCGCCGACACCGACGACGACCACGGCGCCGATCAGCTGCAGCAGGTGGCGCGTCCAGTCGATGCCCTTGGTCTCGTTGACGCCGATCCAGGTAGCGACGGCATTGCCGAGGACGCTGCCGATCATGCCGAAAATGATCGTCAGCCAGAGTGGGATGTTCTGTTTGCCCGGCAGGATCGCCCTGGCGATCAGACCGAGGACCAGACCCACGATGATTGCCCACAACCAGCCCATGTCGCCTCCTCATGCGGCGCGCTGTCGCGCATGTGCGCCCAGTCTCGGCCCATCGACGGCACTCCGCATGTCGGACAGGTCCGCCCGTGCCACGAGGGTGCGGTTATGCATGGATACGGCGTGCCCCGGTCTCGAACCCGTCGGATGCCGGGCGTACCGTGGGAGCGGCTCGCGGAGGGCCCGGGGAAGGGTGGTGGAACGTGATGCGGAAGCGGAGCGGGGCGGAGGTCTTCCGGATCACGGGAGCGCGGCAGAGCCTCGCGGACGATGTGCGCGGCAGGCAGCGCCGCTACGTCATCTCGATGTCCGTACGGACGGTCTCGGTGATCCTGGCCGCAGTGCTGTGGAACATCGAGAAGCCTGTGGCCATCGTGGCGCTCGCCCTGGGTGCACTGCTTCCGTACGTCGCCGTCGTCATCGCCAACGCGGGCCGGGAGACACCTCCTTCGCTGCCCTCGACCTTCGTTCCGCCGCCCGCGCGGCCGATGCTCGACGCCGCCCCTGTGGCCGGTCCCGCGGAATCCGGACCGGCGGCCGACCGGGCCGGCGATGGGGCGGAGCCGCATGAGCACAGTTGAGCGGACGGCGTGCCGAAGTCTCAAGAAAACCTTCAGATCAATCATGCAGTTCAGGTGCACCGCACCCCGGTCCGCGTGACATACTGCCTACGCGCTCCGCATCCCCCGTCGGAGCGACAGACCGACGCCGGGCAGCTCCCCCCGTGGCTGCTCGGCGTCGTTTTTTCGCCCGCTCTCGCAGGGCCCTAGGGTTGAGTCCGTGAACTCCCCCGAACATGCCGCCGAGAGCGCTGCCACCGCGCCGATCTGTTCCGCCAAGGGCTGCCGTACGGCCGCCGTATGGGTGCTGGCCTGGAACAATCCGAAGCTGCACACCCCCGAGCGCCGTAAGACCTGGCTGGCCTGCGACGAGCACCGGGAGCATCTCTCCTCGTTCCTGGGGGTTCGAGGTTTCCTGAAGGATGTCGTGACGCTGGCGGAGTGGGAGTCCTCGGCCGAGGGGCACTGAGAACCAAGTACACCTAGCCGCCGATCGCCGACATCGGGCGGTCGGGCTGCAGGAACGACGGATCGTCCAGACCGGATCCGGCCTTTTTTCCCCACATCGCGAGACGCCAGAGCCGGGCGATCTCCTCGTCCGGGGCCTCGGACCGCAACGCGCCGCGCAGATCGGTCTCCTCGCGGGCGAACAGGCAGGTCCGCACCTGGCCGTCGGCGGTGAGCCGGGTGCGGTCGCAGGCCCGGCAGAACGGGCGGGTGACGGAGGCGATGACGCCGACCCGGTGGGGGCCGCCGTCGACGAGCCAGCGCTCGGCGGGGGCGGAGCCCCGCTCGTCCTCGCCCTCGGCGGTGAGGGCGAAGCGGGTGCGCAGCGAGGCGAGGATGTCGCCTGCCGTGATCATGCCGTCGCGCTTCCAGCCGTGCTGGGCATCGAGCGGCATCTGCTCGATGAAACGGAGCTCGTATCCGTGCTCCACGGCCCAGGCGAGCAGGTCGGGGGCTTCGTCGTCGTTGAGCCCCGGCATCAGCACGGCGTTGATCTTGACCGGGGTGAGACCTGCGTCGTGGGCGGCTTCGAGGCCTGCCAGCACGTCGTGGTGGCGGTCGCGTCGGGTGAGGGTCTTGAAGACGCCGGGGCGCAGGGTGTCCAGGGAGACATTGACCCGGTCCAGTCCGGCGGACCTGAGGGCGGCCGCTGTGCGCTTCAGCCCGATGCCATTGGTGGTCAGCGACATCTTCGGGCGGGGCGTCAGCGCCGCGCACTGCTCGACGATGGAGACGAGACCGGGACGCAGCAGCGGCTCTCCGCCGGTGAAGCGGACTTCCGTAATCCCCAGCTGGGTGACGGCGATGCGGACGAGCCGGACGATCTCGTCGTCGCTCAGCAGGTCCGGCTTGGCCAGCCACTGCAGTCCCTCTTCGGGCATGCAGTAGGTGCACCGGAGGTTGCAGCGGTCGGTCAGCGAGACACGCAGGTCGGTGGCGACCCGATCGTAGGTGTCGATGAGCATGGTGCCCCCTCCCCCGGTGGATCCCCGGTTGCGGATCTGACTCCCTTGAGACTACGCGAGACCTGCGACACGCAGGTGGCCCGATTGCCACGAGGTGCGGCGCGGCCGCATCGTAGGACTCTACGACGCGGCCGCGGGAACGGCGTGGTGCGTGGCTCGAATTTTTCGATTGATTCGCTCTCGTCAGTGGGCACCGACGCCGGTGAGGGACTTGACCTCCAGCTCGGCGTACTTGCCCTTGTCCGGCTCCTCCTTCGAGAGGAGGGAGCCGAGCCAGCCGAGCAGGAAGCCCAGCGGGATGGAGATCAGGCCGGGGTTCTCCAATGGGAACCAGGCGAAGTCGACGCCCTTGAACATCGATGTCTTCGCGTTGCCGGAGACGACCGGCGAGAACAGCACCAGGATCACCGAGCTGGCCAGACCGCCGTAGATCGACCAGAGGGCGCCCTGGGTGGTGAACCGCTTCCAGAAGAGGCTGTAGAGGAGAGTCGGGAGGTTGGCGGAGGCGGCGACCGCGAAGGCGAGCGCCACCAGACCGGCGACGTTCATGTCGCGGGCGAAGGCGCCGAGGATGATCGCGACGGCGCCGATGAGGACGGTGGCCCAGCGGGCGGCCCGCATCTCCTCCTTCTCGGTGGCCTTCCCCTTGCGGATGACATTGGCGTAGATGTCGTGGGCGAAGGAGGACGAGGAGGCGAGGGTGAGGCCCGCGACGACGGCCAGGATCGTGGCGAAGGCGACGGCCGAGATCACGGCGAGCAGCACGGCGCCGCCGGTGGAGCCGACTCCGCCGAGGTACTCGGCGAGCTGCGGCGCGGCCGCGTTACCGGCCGGGTTCTTCGCCTTGATCTCGTCCGGGCCGATGAGCGCCGCGGCGCCGAATCCGAGCGCGATCGTCATCAGGTAGAAGGCGCCGATGATGCCGATGGCCCAGTTCACCGACTTACGGGCGGCCTTGGCGGTCGGGACGGTGTAGAAGCGGATCAGGATGTGCGGGAGTCCGGCGGTGCCGAGGACCAGGGCGATGCCGAGGGACAGGAAGTCCAGCTTCGAGGTGCCGGTGGCGCCGTACTTGAGGCCGGGCTCCAGGAACGCCGCTCCGTGACCGCTCTTCTCGGCGGCCGTGCCCAGCAGGTCGGAGATGTTGAAGTCGAACTTGAGCAGCACCAGGAAGGTCATCAGGAGGGCACCGGCGATGAGCAGGACGGCCTTGACCATCTGCACCCAGGTGGTGCCCTTCATGCCACCGATGGTGACGTACACGATCATCAGGACGCCGACCAGCGCGACGATGAGGATCTTTCCGGCGTCGCTGGTGATGCCGAGGAGCAGCGAGACGAGGACGCCCGCGCCCGCCATCTGCGCCAGCAGGTAGAAGATCGAGACGACGATGGTGGAGACGCCCGCGGCGGTACGGACCGGACGCTGCCGCATCCGGTAGGCGAGGACGTCGCCCATCGTGTAGCGGCCGGAGTTGCGCAGCGGTTCCGCGACCAGCAGCAGGGCGACCAGCCAGGCGACGAGGAAGCCGATCGAGTAGAGGAAGCCGTCGTAGCCGAAGAGCGCGATGGCACCGGCGATACCGAGGAACGAGGCGGCGGACATGTAGTCGCCGGAGACCGCGAGCCCGTTCTGGAAGGCGGTGAACTGGCGGCCGCCCGCGTAGAAGTCGGAGGCGCTCCTGGTCTGCCGGCCGGCCCAGACGGTGATGCCCAGGGTCGCGGCGACGAAGACCGCGAAGAGCGTGATGATCAGTGGCCGGTGCTCGGCGGTGGACGAGGCGGCGAGCTGGATCACAGGGTGCGAGTGGTACGCGGCGCTCATGCGTCGGCCTCCATACGGGACTTGATGGCCTCGGCCTTGGGGTCGAGCTTCGCCGCGGCGTGCCGCGCGTAGAACCAGGCGATGAGGAAGGTGGTGACGAACTGGGCGAGACCGAACACGAAGGCCACGTTGATGTTGCTGTACACCTTGGTGCCCATGAAGCCGCCGGCGTAGTTCGACAGCAGCACGTAGAGCAGGTACCAGAGCACGAACGCGATGGTCAGCGGGAAGGCGAACGAGCGGTGAGCGCGCCGCAGTTCGGCGAACTCTGCGCTTTCCTGGACCTCGACGAACCGTTCTGTCGTGGGCTGGGCAGGGCCGGTGTCCGGGCCGGCTTTGGGCGGCGATGCATCGGTAGCCACGGATTCTCCTCGCGACGCGGGTGCGGTGGTGGGGCGGTGGATTTCACAACAGAATCTCGATGTCGGGGGGTTGGTGGTACGACTCCCCTGACAACGGCACGTGGGGCGCGGCGAAGCGGTTCACCGCGAGTTGCCACTTCTCCGCTTCGCCCTTCGGCGGCACCGTTCGAACTGAATGACGTGAATTCATTGATGTGCAGGATGATCAGCGATAGCTTCACCGTTCATGCACACGGCCGGACACACCCCGTGTCCGGCCGACTGACAGGATGATGTGGAGACCCCATGGCTCATCTGGGATCCAGACGGACCCGCGTACTGACGCTGCCCGTCGGATTGGCCCTCACGGCCTCGCTCGGCTTCCTGCCGATGAGTGCCGCATCCGCCGCCCCGTCTGACGGAGTGCCCACGGCGGCGGTCTCGACGGACGGCCCGAAGCTGTCGTACGTCGTCAACACCACCCCCGTACACAGCACGGGTGTGGTGCGCCGAGCGATAGCCGCGGCCGGCGGGACGATCGTGACGTCACACGACCGCATAGGCGTGATCGTCGTCCACTCCTCGAACCCCGACTTCGCGAAGACCATTCGCAACACCCCGGGCGTCGAGTCGGCCGGTGCCACCCGCACCGCCCCGCTCCGGTCCGTCGCCACGACCGAGGAGGGCAGCACCGAGCTGCTGACCGCCGAGGAGGCCGCGAAGGCCGCCGCGGCCGCGGGCCCGGGCCAGGAGCCGCTGGAGCCCAACCAGTGGGACATGCGCGCCATCCAGGCCGACGAAGCCAGCAAGATCAACGACGGCAGCCGCTCGGTCACCGTCGGCGTGATCGACACAGGTGTCGACGACACCCACGTCGACCTCAAGGCGAACTTCTCCAGGGAGCAGTCGGCCAACTGCGTCGGCGGCGTGGCGGACACGAGCGAGGGCGCCTGGCGTCCGTACACCGACGGCAGTGACCACGGCACGCATGTCGCCGGTACGATCGCCGCCGCCCGCAACGGCATCGGCGTCACCGGTGTCGCCCCCGGTGTCAAGGTGGCGGGCATCAAGGTCAGTGAGCCCGGCACCAGCCTCTTCTACACCGAGGCGGTCGTCTGCGGCTTCGTCTGGGCCGCCGAGCACGGCATCGAGGTCACCAACAACAGCTACTACGTCGACCCCTGGTACTTCAACTGCCAGGACGACCCGGACCAGAAGGCTCTGCTCGACGCCCTCACCCGCGCCACGAAGTACGCCGAGCGCAAGGGCGTCCTCAATGTCGCCGCGGCGGGCAACGAGAACTACGACCTGGCGTCGCACGAGATCCTCGACCCGTCCAGCCCGAACGACACCACCCCGGGACCGCGCACCGTGGACCCGCACAAGTGCTTCGACATCCCGACCCAGCTGCCGGGCGTTGTCACGGTGTCCGCGACCGGCTCTCAGGGCTTCAAGTCGTACTACTCCAGCTTCGGCCTGGGCGTCGCCGACGTTTCCGCCCCCGGCGGCGACAGGTGGCAGATCCCGGCCACCCCGGAGGCCAACGGCCGTGTGCTCTCGACGGTCGTGAACGGCCAGTACGGCTACAAGCAGGGCACCTCGATGGCCACCCCGCATGTCGCGGGCGTCGCGGCCCTGCTGAAGAGCACGCACCCGAAGGCCACGCCTGCGCAGCTGCTGGAGCTGCTGAAGGCCCAGGCGGTCAACCCGGGTTGCCCGTCCAAGGTCTACAACTCGGCCGGTCAGCTGATCGACGCGACGACCTGCAAGGGCGACAGCAAGGTGAACGGCTACTACGGCCACGGCGTCGTCAACGCCCTGAACGCCGTCAAGTAGTCGACTCCGCTCCTCTGCGCAACCGGGGCCGGACGGGAAGCACTTCCCGTCCGGCCCCGTCGTCATGGTGTCACGGCTTGACGAGCACCCTCAGCGCCGTGCGCTCGTCCATCGCCCGGTAGCCCGCCTCCTCGACGATGCCGAGGAACTCGTGGCCGATCCGCCGGCCGGGCTGCCGGCGGACTCGCCGCGGTACGCCCACAGGTCGCTGCCGCAGGTACAGGCCCGCAGGACCCGCAACACCACATCCGTGGGCTGCTGGACCGTCGGGTCCGGCACCTCCTGCAGACGTATGTCCTGGGGGCGTGGATGGCGGTGGCGCGCATGCGTGGGGCCCTTGCCGACTCAGATACCGATACTGCGCCGCGAGTTGACGGTGGCCGGTTCGTGCGGTGGTATACGTCCGCCATGCGTCAACGGGGTATCACCGGACCGAGGGGTGCGCGGGACGCCCCTGCCGTTCGCTCAGCAGCGTCCCGCGCACCGGGTCACGCTCCGTCGATCAGCTTCTGCACCTCGGGTGGCAACTCGTCGCCGACGTACGAGGCCACGAACACCGCCTCGTCAGGTGTGGCCCCGACCGCGATGGCCGCCTCGGGCGACACACCTTCCACCCGGTAGGCGTTCACGCTTTCGGGAGATTCCTCTCCCCCGTCCTGGCCGCCGACGTCGTTGCACGGTGGTTCGGTCACGGTTCCGAGCTTCTGCCCGACCGTGAAGTCCACATTCGCGACGTCCTCATAGGTGCGGTCCTGGTACGTGAACCGAATGGCGCAGGACTCCTCCCCGTCGTTACTGCCGGTGGCCGAGCATGCGGCTGTCGACACCATGATGGCTGCCGCCAGCAGCACGCCTGAAGTCCGTCCGCCCCAGCTCACAGTCGTCCTCCTAGTAGATGCTCCGAAGACCGAGGATGTCTCCCTTGCCGAGCGTCCTCGCCTTCGTCGAGCACCTGAACGAGTTGGTGTACATGGTGAGGTTCTCGTGGCCTGAACCGACATGGCCCATTCCAAAGAGGTGTCCGGCCTCGTGCGTGCCGACGGAACGGATGTCGTACTTGTTCGAGCAGCTGCTCGTCGGGCTGTTCGTGAAGTCGAAGTCCGTGGTGTTGTATCGGACGTCCGCCTCCCGCAGGTCGTTCTTGACGCCCAGCATGGGCCAGGTCCACGAGCAGGTCACCGCTACGTGCCCGCCCGCGAGGTTGCCCGCGTCCCAGGTGCTCACCCCGTCCCGGGAGGTGCACTGGGAGCTGGAGTTGATGTCCGCCTCGAAGCTCGTCGGCCCCCGGTAGTTGGAGGCTGCACCGACCTGATCGGTGTAGCCGCAGTTGTTGTAGCTCTCCGTGATGTTGTCGATGGCGTCCCAGAACGCCCACTTGGCATCCGACTGTGACAGGCCACCGGGCATGCCGCCGTCGCCGATGTACCACTCGTAGGTGCCGTACTCCTTGCGGTCGGCCGTCGCGTAGGCGCCGTCGCTGCAAGCGCCGGCGGAGGTCGCGGCATCCGCGTCCGCCACCTCGGTGCCGGCGGCGTCTGTCGCGTCCGCGTCCGAGGTCTCGGACTCCTGCGTCTGGTCGGGAGTCGTTATGGTGGGGTTCGCCAATACGTCGGTGCGGTCGGAGCCCGCGGTTGTGGGGTCCGTGTTGTTCTCGGTCAGGTCGTAGGAGACCTTGCCGTCCGCGGCGACCTCCAGGGTGAAGCCGTGCGTAGTGCCGTCCTCGGTGATCGCGTCGACGCTGACGGCGGTCCCGCTCTCGGGGACCGATACGCCGGTGCTGTCGTAGGTGACAACGCGGCCCACGATGTCGCAACTGTTGATATTCAAGGTGGGCGAGAGGTCGTAGACCGTCAGATCCCCTTCCATAGGGGGGCACACCGTCGCCCCGCTGGTGGACGCCTGCGCACTGCCTGCACCCCCGGCTATCGATACCGTCAGCGCGAACGCCACGACCGCTCTGCCTACGAGTCCTGGAACGCGTCCAGTCACTCCACACCCCCACATTTCGGCCCGCTGGGCGGGACTTGATCAAACCAGGTGAGCCTATCGAGCGGGACATGACAAGTAAGGGGATTTCTGGTCGCGGTCTCCGGCCGCTCGGCCACTGCCAGTCGCGAAAGAGCCAGGCCAGCCGATCGCCGCAATGGCAATGGCAATGGCTCCCTGCCGCGCTCGAAGACTTTTGTGCTTGGAACGGAGGGAAATGCATGCGATACGACGGCGGCGTCATCAAACGCCGGGGGCGTCCCCCGCCCCTTCGTTCCGCCAGGTGGCGCTCAGTGCCATAGTGCGGACATGGCACGCATACAGAGCTCCGGTACGGAGCAGGCCTGGGCCGCTCTCGGCGGTGACCCCGCGCTTCTCGGCCGTATCGGATTCGGCGGACCCACCGATGCGCTGCCCGCGCGGCTGCCCGTCCTGGAGTTGGCCCGCTCCACTGTCGCGGTCTGTTCGCTGGCCGCCGCCGAACTCGCGGCGCGCCGCACGCAGGGCGGCGCCGGTCCCGTACCGCAGGTCCAGATCGACGACGGGGCGGTGGGCACGGCGTTCCTCAGCGAGAGGCATCTGCGGATCGACGGGCGCGCGCCGACGACGTTCGCCCCGCTGTCCCGGTTCTGGCGGACGGCCGACGGCTGGGTCCGCACCCACGCCAACTACCCCCACCACCGCGCCCGTTTGCTCACCGCGCTCGGCCTGCCCGACGACACCGGGGTGGACACAGTGGCGGCCGTGCTCGCCGAGCGCCGGTCGGTGGAGATCGAGGAGACGGTGTACGCCGCGGGCGGTCTGGCCGTCGCGCTGCGCACCCCCGAGGAGTGGGCCGCGCACGAGCAGGGCGCCGCGATCGCAGCACGCCCGTTGCTCACGCTCGAACGGACCGAGGCGCCGGGATTGGTGGCGCCGCGCCGCCTCTCCCCGCTGCCGGGTTCGCCGCTGCTGCCCGCCGCCGGGCTCCGGGTGCTGGACCTGACGAGGGTGCTCGCCGGTCCGGTCGCCACCCGCACGCTGGCGCTGCTGGGCGCGGACGTGCTGCGGATCGACGCGCCGCAACTGCCGGAGAGTCAGGACGCCCACAGCGACACCGGCTTCGGCAAGCGGTCGGTCTCCCTGGACCTGCACGACCGAGCCGGGCGGGCGACGTTCGAGGAGCTGCTCGCCGGCGCCGATGTACTGGTCACCGGATACCGGCCGGGCGCGTTGGAGGCGTACGGCCTGACTCCGGAGGCGCTCGCCGTACGCCGTCCCGGTCTGGTCCTCGCGCAGGTGTCCGCGTGGGGCCGGTACGGGCCATGGCACGAGCGGCGCGGCTTTGACAGCCTGGTACAGGTGGCCGCAGGCATCGCGACGCTGGAGGGGAACGCGGGAGCACCGGGCGCGCTGCCCGCGCAGGCCCTCGACCACGGCACCGGGTACCTGCTGGCGGCGGGGGTGCTGCGGGCACTGTCCGAGCAGCACGACGAGGGCGGCTCGCGGCTGCTGCGACTGGCGCTCGGGCAGACGGCGCACTGGTTGTGCAAGGGCCTGTCGGAGCAGTCGGCCGAGGGCGCCGCGGAGACGTACGACCCCGAGAAGTACCTCGGCATCACGGACAGCGAGATGGGACGCCTGCGGTACGCCCTGCCGCCGGTGTCCTTCGCGGGCGGCCCGGCGGACTGGTCGCGCCCGCCGGGCCGGCTGGGCGCGGATTCCCCGGTGTGGGGTGTCACCGCGGCTGCCACCGGCGGCACCCGCTGACCGGAACGGGCCCGGCGGACGTGTCCCGTCCGCCGGGCCCGCACGGTTCACTGCCGGGGTCCGCTACGGCTTGATGAGGACCTTCAGCGCCGTACGCTCGTCCATCGCCCGGTAGCCCGCGGGGACCTCGTCGAGGCCGATGGTGAGGTCGAAGACGGGCGACGGGTCGATCGTGCCGGACAGGACGTCGGGGAGCAGTTCCGGAATGTACGCACGCACGGGGGCGACGCCGCCGCGCAGGGCGATGTTCCGGTCGAACATGACGCCGAGATCCAGCCCGGTACCGCTGCCGTGCGGCACTCCGACGTAGCCGATCGAGCCGCCGTCGCGGGTGATCTCGACCGCCGTACGCATCGACTGCTCGGTGCCGACGGCCTCGATCACGGCATGCGCGCCCGCGCCGCCGGTCAGTTCCCGTACGGCGGCGACGGCCGCCTCGCCGCGCTCGGCGACGACGTCCGTGGCGCCGAAACGGCGGGCGATGTCCGTGCGCACCTGGTGGCGGCCCAGCGCGATGATCCGCTCGGCGCCGAGCCGCTTGGCGGCCATGACGCCGCACAGGCCGACCGCCCCGTCACCGACGACCGCGACCGTGGAGCCGGGCCTCACGCCCGCGCCGACGGCTGCGTGGTGGCCGGTGCCCAGCACGTCGGACAGGGCCAGGAGCGCCGTGAGCAGCCGGTCGTCGGACGCGGCGGCGGCCGGGAGCTTGACCAGTGTGCCGTCGGCGAACGGGACGCGGACGGCCTCGCCCTGACCGCCGTCGGAGCCGACCGAGCCCCAGAAGCCGCCCTGCGGGCAGGACGTCATCAGGCCTTCGGCGCAGTACTCGCAGCTGCCGTCGGACCACACGAAGGGGGCGACGACCAGGTCGCCGACCGCGAATCCAGCGACCTCCGAGCCCGCCTCCTCGACGATCCCGAGGAACTCGTGGCCGATTCGCTGGCCGGGCTGCCGGGCGGACTCGCCGCGGTACGCCCACAGGTCGCTGCCGCAGATACAGGCCCGCAGGACCCGCAGCACCACATCGGTGGGCTGCTGGATCGTCGGGTCCGGCACCTCCTGCACACGTATGTCGTGGGGGGCGTGGATGACGGTGGCGCGCATGCGTGGGGGTCCTTGCTGATCTCAGATGCTGATACTCCGCTCACGGTACGCCCCAGGGGTGACAAGGGCCCATTTCGCACCCGGTGCAAGCGCTCCGACGGTGAGCAGGAACTGCGCCGCGATGTAGGTGAGCATGATCCAGAAGTCGGGGGCGGGCAGCTGGGGCAGGTCGGCGATGCCGGTGGCGATCAGCGCGTCGGAGAGCAGGAAGAGCGCCCCGCCGACGGCCGCGTACCGGCCGAAGGTGCTGGACCGGTAGGCCATCGCGGTGAGCAGCAGGCTGTACCCGGCCATCGGGATCCGCAGGTCCGCGGGCAGCCCGCCCCAGAGCAGGACGAGGAAGCCGGCCAGGACGGCCGCGTACGCGACACCGAGCAGCACGGAACTCCGGGCGCGCCCGAAGAGCCACAGATAGCAGACATGACCTGCGGCGAAGGAGCCCATGCCGATGAGGAAGGCGGCGTCGGCGTCCGGCAGCAGGAGTGTGTCGCCGCCCCAGCCGAAGAGCAGCGCGGCGATCAGCGGCCGGGGGCCGCGGCGGGCGGCGGCGTACCCGGCGAGCAGCGGCATGAGCAGCGGCTTGGCGACGAGGTGCGCGATGCCGACATCGGCGAGGACACCGAAGAGATCGACGGCGGAGGCGACGAGGAAGGCGATGAGCAGGGGGCGTACGAGGCGCGCCCGCTGATCGGCGACCGTGGCGGCGCTCATCCGGTGCGACCGGGTGCGGCGACGACGCCGGCGGAGGCCTCGGACGCCGGCTGCCACCCCGGCCCGCGGAAGACCCGCCCGGCCCGCTCGCCCCAGCTGCCCGCCGCCCGTACGTCCCTGGCGATCGCAGCGTACTCGTGGGTCGCGACGCGCAGCGGGTTGTGGGTGGCGATGTCCTTGGTCAGCCCGTAGACCGGCCGCTCGGTCTCGGCGGTGAAGGAACCGAAGAGCCGGTCCCACAGGATCAGGATGCCGCCGAAGTTCCGGTCGAGATAGCCGCCCTGGGACGCGTGGTGCACCCGGTGGTGGGAGGGCGTGTTCAGTACGTACTCGAAGGGCCGGGGCAGCTTGTCGATCCGTTCGGTGTGAACCCAGAACTGGTAGACGAGATTGGCCGAGGAGCAGAACGCCAGCGCCGCCGGATGGACCCCGCACGCGACGAGCGGCACATAGAACGGCCAGACGGTCAGCGAGGTCCAGGGCTGGCGCAGCGCGGTGGTGAGGTTGAACTTCCGGCTGGAGTGGTGGACCACATGGCAGGCCCAGAGGATCCGGATGACGTGGTGGCCGCGGTGGGACCAGTAGTAGAGGAAGTCCTGTGCGAGCAGCATCAGCAGGACCGTCCACCACAGGACGGGGACGCGGAGCGGGGTCAGCTCGTAGACCGCGGTGTAGATCGCCACGATGGGCACTTTCCACAGCAGGTCGAAGACGAGGCTGCCGAGCCCCATGGTGACGCTGGTGACGGCGTCCTTGGTCTCGTACCCGGCGGCGTCCTCGTCGGGGTGGATGCGGTGGCTGACCATTTCGACAACGGTGAGCAGGACGAAGGCCGGTATGGACCACAGCACGACATCGGGCAGGTTCGGCTCCATGCGAGCACCGTAGAGCTGCCGGTCGGCCCGGGACTAGACGTTGTTACCAACAAGTATGCAAGACGCGATGTCAGCAACCTTTGGCACCTTCTGCCAAGAGGGGCGTCGCACGATTCCGCTCATGCGCCCTCGAGCGGGATCGGTGTGGCCTGGTGGTAGTACATCTGCCACGTCGCGCTCGCACTCCGCCTGCGCCAGAGTGAACTCCGTCGTGCCCGGTTTCCACCGATCACGGTCTCGTAGGTGAGGTGCACCAGCCCTGGTGCCAGCAGGACACCGGTCATGTCCGAGGGCTCGAAGCGCGGGCCGTCCTCTGCCGCACCGTCCATCTCGGGCAGCGCGGCCAGCATGTCCTCATACGCCCACCGTCGGCCCGAGGCGCCGACCTCCACGAAGTCCGGATCCAGCAGCTGCCTGGCCCGCGATCGTGATGTGCGCACGTCGGGGTCCATCAGTCGCAGCTCGCCCGCGATGGCTTCGCGCACCTCGTCCGTCTCTCTGCTCATGCGGCATCCTCGCCCGGGTGACCTGCCCCTGCGCAACCGAGTCACCCCCCGCAGAGCGGGCTCGGCCTCGGTTCCGGGAAGCCGAGCGGTGGACCGTCAGGCAGAACCGAGCCGCCTCGGAACAGCTCCGACAGCACGCTCGCCGGCGGCTCCAGCACGGCCGGCATGGTCCAGCCCTCCGGACGAGGGGCAGAGGGACAGTGGACCGAAGTCGGATTTCCCGGACCTACAACCAAACGCGTTCCTCTCGAGTCATGATCGTCGGCGGTCACATCCTGCCGCAGACGATCAAGACCGAAGGAACGCATGAACCGACCCAGAGGCACAACGGTCGCCACTGCCAGCGCCGTCGTGCTCGCCACCGCGGGCGGCCTGCTCACCGCGGCCGCCCCCGCCTCCGCCGCCGTGACCTGCGCATCGCCCGTCTTCAAGCGGACGTTCTTCGCGAACACCACCTTCTCCGGGACCCCCAAGGGCACGGACTGCGACGCGGCGATCGACCAGAACTGGGGCACCGGCGCACCCGGCTACAAGGGCATGCCCGCCGACAATTTCGGTGTCCGCTGGTCCACGACCCGCGACTTCGGATCCGGCGGGCCGTTCACGTTCGCCGCCTCCTCCCGAGACGGCATCCGCGTCTACCTCGACGGCGTCCGCAAGGTCGACCTGTGGAAGAACGTCGCCACCACCGTCTCCAAGACCGTCAACGTGACCATCCCGTCGGGCAAGCACAGCCTCCGCGTCGACTTCGTCAACTGGACCGGCGCCGCCAACGTCAAGTTCGCCTACACCCCGCGCACTTCGGCGACCGTCGACAAGGTCAAACCGCTCGTCCCGACCGGGACCACCGTCACCTACAGCACGGCGACCATGTCCACGAAGGTCAGCTGGGCCAAGAACAAGGAGATGGACCTCGCCGGGTACCGCGTGTACCGGCGGCTGAAGGGCGCCTCCTACCCCGCGAAGCCGATCGCGACCACGACGTCCACCTCGTGGACCGACACGACCGTCCCGAAGGACGGCAACGTCTACTACTACGAGGTCCGCGCCTACGACAAGGCCGGCAACACCTCCTCGGGCACCGCCGACCTCGGCATCACCACCCTCGACCGGACCGCCCCCGCCGCCCCGAAGGGCGTCGAGGACAACTGGGCCATGGGTTACCCTGACAAGGTCACCCTCTACTGGAACAGCAACACGGAGTCCGACCTCGCCGGCTACCGCGTGTACCGCTCGACGTCCTCCCCGGTCGCCCTCACCCCCGAGAACCTGCTGAACGGCGACAAGCTGTCGGGCGGCGGTTACAGCGGGCCCCTGCCGCAGACCGGCGACATCTACTACTACGTCGTCACCGCCGTCGACACGCACGGTCACGAGTCGGCGGCCTCGGGCGCGGCGATGTACTACACCCGCGACCTGACGGGCCCGGTGGACACCGCCCTCAACGCGCGAGGCTCGGAAAGCGAGGCGGGCGTCACGTTGACCTGGGACGCCTCCGAGCGGACCAGCCGCGACTTCGCGGGCTACTCGATCTTCCGGTCGCGCACCGTCGCCGGGGCCCCGCCCGAGGAAGTCGGCAAGGGTGTGAAGGGCACCACCTTCACCGACGCCGCCCCGCCGCCCGGCGTCACGTACTACTACTCCGTGGTCGCCCTGGACCACGCAGGAAACGGGGGCCCCGCGTCCGAGGAGGTCGCCGTCACCGTCGCCGGCAACACGACCGCCCCCGCACCGGTCACCGGCGTGACGGCCACCCCGAAGGAGAACGGCGTCACTCTCTCCTGGGACGCGGGCAACGCGCCCGGCTTCGACCACTACCGCATGCTGCGCGGCACCCTCGTCGACGGACAGTGGGTGTACAAGCCACTGCTGGACCCCTGGTCCCTGCGGCCCCGGGAGATCACGACGACGACGTTCCACGACGCCGTGCCCGCCGACGGGCAGCAGGTGCGCTACAGCGTCGTCGCCATCGACCAGTACGGCAACCAGCTCACCCCGGACACCGGCGCGACCGTCGCCGACGTCACCGAGCTGGACCTCCGCCCCACCGCCCCGCCCGCGGCCGGCGGACCAATCACCAGCCTCAACACCGGCTACAACGGCTGGATCCGCTGGTCCCTCTCCAGCAACAGGAACGAGAACGGCAGTCCGGTCTCCGGCTTCGAAATCCACCGCTGGAACCGGCAGACCGAGACGTTCGACCTGATCGGCACCAGCCCCGAGGACACCTCCGGGGACCACTCCTGGGTGGACCTCACCCAGCCAGCGGGCACCACGGTGTACTACCGCGTCACGGCCCTCTACGCGGACGGCACCAAGTCGGGCGCGACCGAGACCGCCGCCGTGACCGACTGAGCGCACCCACGCCGAGCGCACCACGCAGACGGTGAACTCCACCGAGGGGACTGGAAGTTGAGCTTCCAGTCCCCTTCGCCATGCCACGCCGGATTTCCGGCCTCTCGCCCGCAACCAGCCGCGTCGTCATCCAAGCGAAAGGTCCTAGACCCCCACCGCCCCCAACAACGCCCCCGCCCCATAGGTCACCGCCATCGCCACCGCTCCCCCGCCCATGTTCCGCAGTATCGCGCGCCCCACCGTCGCGTCGCCCAGCCGTGCGCTCCACCACCCCGTGAGCGCCAGCGCGGCCAGGACCGCCAGGACCGTGACGACCAAGCGTACCGACGACGGCGGCAGCACGATCGCCAGCAGGGGCAGCAGGGCACCCACCGTGAACGCCAGGAAGCTGGCGCCCGCCGCGTGCCAGGGGTTCGTCAGGTCGTCCGGGTTGATGCCCAGCTCGACTTCCGCGTGGGCGCGGAGCGCGTCGCGGTCGGTGAGCTGGAGGGCGGCCTCGCGGGCGAGTTCACGGCTGAGGCCCTTGCCCTCCAACAGGCCGGTCAGTTCCACGAGTTCCGCCTCCGGGGTCTCCTTCAGCTCCCGTTTCTCCGTGGCCAGCGCAGCCTGTTCCGAGTCGCGCTGGGTGGAGACCGATACGTATTCGCCCGCCGCCATCGACATCGAACCGGCCAGCAGCCCGGCCAGGCCCGCTGTCAGCAGGGCGCCGCGGTCGTCGGTGGCTCCGGCGACACCGACGACGAGGCCCGCGGTGGAGACCACGCCGTCGTTGGCCCCGAGGACCGCGGCGCGCAGCCAGTTCAGCCGCGCGCCGAGGCCGTCGCCATGGGCTTCATCGTGGGTCTGTGTCTCCGTCACCCGGGGAGAGTCTCATTCGTTCCCTCACCAGACGTGTACCGACCCACCCGGGGCGCAATCGGGAACGCTCCCCCGTCCAGTCCCCCGGTGAGGGTGATCTGTGGGGCGTGGCCACCGCGGAACACGACCCGGCGTCGGCGCGGGCACTGGCCAGGCCCGTCGACCAGGACCGGCTGTTCACGGCGTCCGTGCGGGCGCTGGTGAACGGGCTGACGGCGGCCGGCGGGACGTTGGAGCCGCGGCCCGGGACCGGTCGAACAGAGGGCTCCCGGATAGGGGGATGTCAGTACCGGCCCGTATTCTCTGTGACCATGCTCGACGACCGCCAGACCGCAGCACCGTGGCCGACCGCCTACCCGCAGGGGTATGCGGTCGTCGACGTGGAGACCACCGGACTCGCCCGCGACGACCGGATAATCTCCGCTGCCGTCTACCGGCTGGACGCGCAGGGCGATGTCGAGGACCACTGGTACACCCTCGTCAACCCGGAGCGGGATCCCGGCCCCGTCTGGATCCACGGGCTGACCAGCGATGTCCTGGAGGGAGCCCCGCTCTTCCCGGAGGTCGCCGCCGCCCTGTCGGAGCGTCTCGCGGGCCGGGTCCTGGTCGCGCACAACGCCGCCTTCGACTGGTCGATGCTGGCCCGGGAGTACGCCCGCGCGGCGGTCGTCGCCCCGGTCGAGCAGCGGCTCTGCACGATCGCGCTCTCCAAGGAGCTGCGGCTGCCGCTGCCCAACCACAAGCTGGAGTCGCTGGCCGCGCATTTCGGAGTCGTGCAGCAGCGTGCGCACCACGCGCTGGACGACGCACGGGTGCTGGCCGAGGCGTTCCGGCCGAGTCTGCATGCGGCGGCGCGCGACGGGGTGCGGCTGCCGCTGCTGGAGTGCCGCCCGCTGACCGAGTGGTCGGACTCCCCGGTGACCCCGAGGGTCGGCTATCAGCCCTCGTACGGAAGCCAGAACAGCTGGCGCCCCTCCCGGAAGCGGCCCGCCTGCCCGTATCCGAACCCCGGGCGGTACGACAAGGACAAACCGCTCATGCAGGGCATGCGCGTGGCGTTCTCCGGGGACACCTCCGTCGACCGTGAGCTGCTGGAGGACCGGGCGGTCGAGGCCGGGCTCCATGTGGCGACCAGCGTCTCCCGGCTGACCAGCCTGCTGGTCACCAATGACCCGGACGCGGCGACGTCGAAGACGGTGAAGGCCAAGGCTTTCGGCACGCCGATCGTGGACGAGAGCGCCTTCACCCACCTGCTGAGGGATGTGGCCGAGGTGTCGGCGACGGCCGGGGCGCCCGTGGCTCCTGCTCTGCCGACGCCGTCATCGGAGTGAACCGGGGGCGACTCGCCCGTCCGCCGCTCGCCGCCCGGCGTCCCCGCGTCCCACCCTGTGGCGCATGGCACGTTGTGAGGTTTGCGGAAACGACTACGGCATGTCGTTCGAGGTGCACGCGCAGGGTGCGGTGCATGTCTTCGACTGCTTCGCCTGCGCCATTCACCGGATGGCACCCATCTGTGAGCATTGCCGGGTCCAGGTCATCGGCCAGGGTGTCGAGGTCGACGGGCACTGGTTCTGCGGCGGGCACTGCGCCCGCGCCGAGGGGAAGGTGGGCATCGTCGACAAAGTCTGAGCCCCGGCCGCGCGGCCCCGTCCGCCACCCCCTCCGCGATGCACCCCATGACGCAGTTGTACCGTCATGGGGTGTACCGCTTCCTGTTGACCCGGCAGTGGCTGATCCTCGCCCTCCTCGCCCTCGTCCTCATTCCCACGATGGTCGAGCTGGGCTTCTGGCAGCTCCACCGGCATGAGCACCGGGTGGCGCAGAACTCCCTGATCTCGCACAACCTGAAGGCGAAGCCGGTTCCGGTCGCCACGCTCACCTCCCCCGGTCACACGGTCCCGCGCTCCGACTACTGGCGTGCGGTGACGGCCACGGGGACGTACGACACGAAGCACGAGGTCGTCGTGCGCCGCCGGACCTCGACCGACGGCAGCATCGGCTTCCACGTACTGATCCCGCTCGACCTCAAGGGCGGCGGTACGGTCCTGGTCAACCGGGGCTGGATCCCCACCGCCGACGACCAGCGCGCCTTCCCGGACATCCCGGCCGTGCCCACGGGCGAGGTGACCGTCACGGGACGGCTCAAGGCCGATGAGACGACGGGCACCAGCGGCATCAAGGACCTGTCGGACCTGCCGGACCGCCAGGTGATGCTGATCAACAGCGCCCAGCAGGCCAAGGCGCTCTCCCGGCCGGTCCTCGGCGGCTACATCGAGCAGACCGCACCCGAACCGTCCGGCGACGTCCCGGAGCTGATCGAGGCGCCGGACGACAGCTCCATCGGTCCGCACATGGCGTACGCGGTCCAGTGGTGGCTGTTCGCCGCCGGTGTCCCTGCGGGGTACGTGGTGCTGGCCCGGCGCGAGAAGCGCGACCGGGTGGAAGCCGCGGCCAAGGCCGAGGCCGAGGCCGAGGCCGCAGGCGATCCGGAGCCGGAACAGCCGGAGAAGCCCGCGCCCGCGACTGCCTGAGCGGACTGCTCGGCGACGGCCCGCCACCGTCCGGTGATGTCGGGCATGCGGCCGCCTGTGGGACATCGGCTGCTTAGCAGGGCCCCGGTTCGGGAACACGGCAGAACGTGACCCCACGCATCGAGGACTACGCCCTCATCGGCGATCTGCAGACAGCCGCCCTGGTCGGCAGGAACGGTTCTGTGGACTGGCTCTGTCTGCCCCGCTTCGACTCGGGCGCCTGTTTCGCCGCCCTGCTCGGCGACGAGGACAACGGCCACTGGCGCATCGCCCCGAAGGGCGCGGACACCTGCACCAGGCGCGGCTACGTGGGCGACTCCCTCATCCTGGAGACGTTCTGGGAGACCCGCACGGGCACCGTCAAAGTCATCGACTTCATGCCGCAGCGCGACCAGGAACCCGATGTCATGCGGATCGTCGAGGGGGTCAGCGGCACCGTCGACATGGCCTCCGTGATCCGGTTGCGCTTCGACTTCGGCTCCATCGTGCCGTGGGTGCGCCGCTCGCAGGGCCACCGAGTGGCGGTCGCCGGACCCGACTCGGTCTGGCTGCGCAGCGAGCCGCCGGTCAAGACGTGGGGCCAGGAATTCTCCACCTGCTCGTCGTTCACGGTCTCCGCGGGCGAGCAGGTGGCGTTCGTACTGACCTGGCATCCCTCGCACTCGCCCCGCCCCGATCTCGTCGATCCGCACGAGGCGCTGAAGAACACCCTGTCCGACTGGACCGAGTGGTCGGCCCGCTGCAAGTACCGGGGCCCGTACCGGGAGGCCGTGATCCGCTCGCTGATCACCCTCAAGGCGCTCACCTTCGCTCCGACCGGCGGCATCGTGGCGGCCCCCACCACCTCGCTGCCGGAGGAGATCGGCGGGGTACGGAACTGGGACTACCGCTTCTGCTGGCTGCGCGACTCCACCCTGGCGCTCAATGCGATGCTCTCGGCCGGCTACGTGGAGGAGGCCGCCGCCTGGCGGGACTGGCTGCTGCGCGCCGTCGCCGGGGACCCGGCCGACCTGCAGATCATGTACGGCCTGTCGGGCGAACGACGGCTGCCCGAGGCGGAGCTGCCGTGGCTGCGCGGATACGGGAACTCCAGCCCGGTCCGGATCGGCAACGCGGCGGTCCGGCAGCGACAGCTGGATGTGTACGGAGAGGTCATCGACTCGCTCCGACTGGCGCGTGAGGCGGGACTGGCCGACCAACCGCACGCCTGGAGTCTGCAGCTCAGCCTGCTCGGCTTCCTGGAGTCCACCTGGCGCGAACCGGACGAGGGGCTGTGGGAGATCCGCGGCCAGCGCCGCCACTTCGTGCACTCGAAGGTGATGGCGTGGGTCGCCGCCGACCGCGCGGTGCGCACCCTGGAGGCCAACCCGTCGCTGGCCGGGGACGCCGACCGGTGGCGGGCGATGCGGGACGCCGTGCACCGGGAGGTGTGCGAGAAGGGGTACGACCCGGTGCGGAACACGTTCACACAGTCGTACGGCTCCCGGGAGCTGGACGCCGCGACGCTGCTGATCGCCCGGACCGGCTTCCTGCCGCCGGACGATCCGCGGATCGTCGGGACGGTCGACGCGGTCCGGGCCGAGCTGGGCAGCGACGGGCTGGTCCGCCGCTACAGCACGGACGGCGGCTCGATCGACGGGCTGCCGGGCGGCGAAGGGGCCTTCCTGGCGTGCTCGTTCTGGCTTGCGGACGCGTTGCGCCTGACCGGGCGCACCGAGGAAGCCACGGAACTCTTCGAACGGCTCCTCGCGCTGCGCAACGATGTCGGGCTGCTCGCCGAGGAGTACGACACCGTGGCACGCCGGCAACTGGGCAACTTCCCGCAGGCGTTCAGCCACATCGGACTGGTGGGTACCGCCGTTGCCCTGGCCGGGTGCGACATGCTGGATGCCGACGCGGCAGGATAGGACCCATGGATCTTGGACTGAAGGACCGTGTGTACATCGTGACCGGCGCGACCCGGGGGCTGGGCCATGCCACCGCGCGGGAGCTGGCGGCGGACGGCGCGAAGGTGATCATCACCGGGCGGGACGGGAAGCGGGTCGAGGCGGCCGCCGCCGAACTGGGACCGGACGTGGTCGGCGTGGCCGCCGACAACGGGGAGCCCGGCGCGGCGCAGCGTCTGGTAGACGCCGCCCATGAGCGGTTCGGGCAGCTCGACGGCGTTTTGATCAGCGTCGGCGGACCTGCGCCCGGCTTCGTCGCCGACAACACGGACGAGCAGTGGCAGTCGGCGTTCGACTCGGTGTTCATGGGCGCGGTACGGCTGGCGCGCACGGCGGCCGCGGCGCTCGGCGAGGGCGGGGTCATCGGCTTCGTGCTCTCCGGCTCGGTCCATGAGCCGATCGCCGGGCTGACCATTTCGAACGGTCTGCGTCCGGGACTGGCCGGGTTCGCCAAGTCCCTGGCCGACGAGCTCGGCCCACGGGGCATCCGTGTGGTGGGCGTGCTGCCGGCCCGGATCGACACGGACCGGGTGCGGGAGCTGGACGCACTGTCCGGCGATGCGGAGGCTTCGCGTACGGCGGCCGAGGCGCGGATTCCGTTGCGCCGGTACGGCACGCCGGAAGAGTTCGGGCGGACGGCAGCATTCCTGCTGTCACCCGCGGCGTCGTATCTGACGGGGATCATGGTGCCGGTGGACGGCGGGTCGCGGCACGGGTTCTGAGCGGGACCGGAGGTACCGGGCCGTCCGGCAGCCTCTCTCGTCCTCCCCTCCCCATGCCACAAGGGCGGGCGAGGGAGCTCCGGACGGCCCGATTCTGCCGCTGCCGGACGTCCCCGCCCTCAGCTCACCCGTTCCGCACGGTGCTTGACGGCCCTCAGCCGCACTTCCGCCGGCAGTTCCGCCAGACCCGCCGAGTCCCTCGCGTGGGCCAGGGCCTCGTCCGTGAGGCGGCCGAGGGCCTCGTCCGGTGCCGCGTGCGGTTCCATCAGCAGCCGGATCCGCGCCCGCGGCGTACTGCGCCGGCCGACCAGCATCACCTGGGCGCGGGCCACCCCGTCCAGCGTCCCCGCCTCCCCGGCGAGCACGCCCTCCAGGGCCCGGCCGCGCAGCAGCGCGCCCTCGCCGTCGCCGCTGTCGACCAGCACCTCGGCGAGGCGGGCGCGGCGGAGCTGGGCGAGGAACCACCACAACGCGAGGACGACGAGGACCGCGAGGATCACGAGGACGGTCGGCCACCACCAGCCGTCGGCACGCCAGCGGTCCCGGTCGGCCCTGCTGAGCAGCACATCGGTCCTGCCGTCCCACGGCCACCAGGACGGCACGGAAAGGCCGAGCCCGGCGGCGAGCACCGCGCCGCCGCCGCAGACCAGCACCAGTCCGGCCAGTGCGAGCAGTACCCGGTTGACGGTCCTGAGCACCGCGGTCACCCCTTCTTCGCCGGACGGCGGACCTGCACGGACAGGCTCGGCGGCTTCGCCAGGCCCAGCTCCTCGATCCCCGTGCCCAGTACGGTGTCCAAGTCGGCCCGCACGTCGTCGAGTTCACGGAAGTGCGACACGGCACGCACCGCGACCTTGGCGCGCCCCATCCGGACCCGCACCGACTGCACGCCGGACACCTCCACGGCCCGGTCGCGCAGGACCAGTGCGGCGGCGGTCCGGTCGAGCCCGGCCCGTACCCCCGGACGGTCGCGGCGCATCGGCAGCACGTCGCGCAGACCGGGAGTGGCGGCGAGCACGATCAGCCACACACCGATCGCCATCGCGACCGCGGCACCGGCCACCACCCACACATTGTTCAGCGGCCGCTCCGCCAGGTCGTCGGCGAGCGCGCGGCGCCACTGCATGGCCGGGTGATGGGCCCGTACCGCGGCCACGTCGTACAGCAGCAGGCCTGACCCGCCGAGGACCACCAGCGCGAGGAGCCCGGCCGGGATACGGCGCGCGGACCAGAAGCGGCCGGCGCTGCCACCGCTGCGCTCCTTCACCGGCGCCGGGTCGTACGCCGCGGCGGAGGCGGACTGGTCGAGGGCCAGTCCACCTCCGCGTTCCACGGGGTCGCCGGCGGGCGGGCGCCGCGTGCTGTTCTCCGGCTCCTGGGGCTCGGTCATCGGATCCTCCCCTGTGCCGCGGCGCTCGCTCCCGCGGGGTGCAGACGCTCGACCTGTACGGCCACTTCGGGCACTTCCATCCCCGCCAACGCCTTTACCCGTTCGATGACATGCCGACGCACGGCACCGCACTGACGGCCGATGTCGGTGGGATATCCGAGCTCCAGACTGACCCGCACCCGGGCGGTCTCACGGTGCACCGTGACAGTGGCGCGCGGCGAGGCACCCTCCCGCGGCGGCTCGACGACAACCTCCTTCGCCGCCTGTGCAGCGATCTTCGCGACGACCCGGTCGGCGATCCGGGTCTCGCCCCGCTCCGCGGCGGGGACCCTGCCGAACACCCCCGACAAAGCCGTCACCGCCGTCGGTCGCCGCGCTCGCGACTCCGGAAGAAGTCGCCGAGTTCCAGTTCGCCGTCCAGGAAGCGACCGGCGACGAAGCCGATCGCTCCCAGTGCGGCAACCAGCAGAAAGGCCCCGAACCCGCCGAAGTACCCGGCGAATGCGAGCGCCATGCCGGCCACCATGCCGACCACAGCCATGCTCATCGTGCGCTCCTCAACTGCCTCGGGTGGGAGGCCTACTGGAGACGTGGCTCGGAATGGTCCTCGCCCTCCTCGTCGGGCAGCTTCACATCGCTGACCGCGATATTGACCTCGACGACCTCAAGACCCGTCATCCGCTCGACCGCCGCGATGACGTTCTCCCGTACGTCACGGGCGACATCGGCGATCGACACGCCGTAGTCGACGACGATCTCCAGGTCGAGGGCGGTCTGCGACTCGCCGACCTCAGCCTTGACGCCGCGGGTGACCGATTTGCCGCCGCCGGGGACCCGGTCGCGCACCGCCCCGAAGGTACGGGACAGGCCGCTGCCCATCGCGTGGACACCGAGCACGTCACGTGCCGCCATACCGGCGATCTTCTCGACCACACCGTCCGCGATGGTGGTACGGCCGCGGGTGGCGGGATCTCCTCCGCCGCGCTTGGTCAGCGGACTCTTTCGGCCGTCGTCCCCCGTCGCACTGTCAGGGTTCTCGGGCCGGTTCCGCTGCGGGGACTCGGTCATCGCCACTCTTCCCTTCGGGGCAGGGTTGGACTTCCTTGCCCACATTAAGTGCGCTTGCCCCGTCTCGCGCCGTGGATGCGGCAGGCTGGGGCAATGACGACGGCTGACAGCCCGCACAGGGCCGACGGATGGACGGCGGCGGTACGGCAGAGGCTCGGCCTGGGCAGACTGCTCCCTCTGGGTGGTCCGGCGGACGGTGCGTGGATCGCGGAGCGGGCCGTGGTCTCGGTGCTGCGGCGCTCGGTGGGCGCATCGGGTCCCGGCCCGGTGCTCGGTGACGTACGGATCACCGTGGCGGACCCGGACGCGGCCCCGGACCCGGCGCTGCCGTCGCCGCCGAGCGCGCTGCCGCCCGGACCCCTGCGGATCGAGGCGACGATGTCGGCGACGGCCGACCGGCCGCTGCCCGCCGCCGCGGCCGCCCTGCGCTCGGTCCTCGGGACGGCGGCCACGCAACGGCTCGGATTGGTGGTCGGCGAGGTGGATCTGCGGGTGACGGAGCTGCTGGACACGGTCCCCGACCGGGCGGCCCCGGAGCCTGCCGCGGTACGCGGGGCGGAGCCGGAGGGCGCGGCGGGGACGGCGGCGGCCGCGGTCCCCGGTGTCGCGACACTGACCCATGTGCTGGGCAGCGCGGTGCATACGGCCGCGGACCATGTGCGGGTCGAGCTGGCGACGGACGCGAACCACCGGGCGCTCGATGTGGCACGGGCGGTGCGAACGGCGGTGGCGGACGCCGTGGACGGGCATCCGCCGGTGACCGTGCTGGTCACCGCGGTGGTGGACACGGGATGAAGGGACCGGTCGTCCCTGTGGTGGACACCGAGCCACCGGGATCGTCACGGCCCCGGGCACGTGAAGTGGCCCTGAGAGCCTGTCGGGTGACCTCTGATCGGGCGGCCACGCCCTGGCACGCACGCTTCCCGCGTTACCGAAATGTACTGGTAGCTCCTTCCCCAGGCTCTCAGCTTCGCTCGAGCAGGGGAGACCCCATCCGAGGACATCCCGCCGCCTTGGAATCGCACGCACCACACCGCGTCCGCTATCCGATCGAAGGTCACCCGACAGGCTCTGAGCCGTCGCCACCGTGGCGCACGCGGAGTAACCGGGCGGCTCCCGCTGGGGGGACGCCCGGTGACAGCCTCAGTCGCTGAGGCCCGCGAGGTCGCGGAGGCGGCGCCCCTGGGCCGCGCGCTCGGCGGTGCGCTGGTCCTCGTAGGTACGCGAGACCGCACCGCTCAGCAGCGCCTTGGTCTCGACGACGGCGTCACGCGGGGCCGCCAGCAGTGCGGCGGACAGTTCATGGGTCGCCGCGTCGAGCTCGTCGGCGGGGACCACGAGGTTGGCGAGACCGGTGCGCTCGGCCTCCTGCGCGTGGACGAAGCGGCCGGTGGCGCAGATTTCGAGGGCGCGGGCGTATCCGACCAGGTGCACCAGCGGGTGCGTGCCGGTGAGGTCGGGGACCAGACCGAGGCTGGTCTCACGCATGGCGAACTGCACGTCCTCGGCGACGATCCGCAGATCGCAGGCGAGGGCGAGCTGGAAGCCGGCACCGATCGCATGCCCCTGGACCGCCGCGATCGACACGATGTCGTTGCGGCGCCACCAGGTGAACGCCTCCTGGTACTCGGCGATGGTCGCGTCGAGCTCGGACTCCTTGCCGCGTGCCAGGTCGAGGAAGGACGGCTCACCGTCGAACCCCTCGGGACTGAACGCCTGCCGGTCGAGCCCCGCGGAGAAGGACTTGCCCTCGCCACGGAGCACGACGACCCGCACGCTGCCGGGCAGCGCCCGTCCGGCCTCTGTCAACGCCCGCCACAGAGCGGGGGACTGAGCGTTGCGCTTGGCCGGATTGGTGAGGGTCACCGTGGCAACCGCGTCATCGACGGTGAGTCGTACGCCGTCCTGGTCGAGCACAGAGTCGAGCGAGGTCATGGGGCGCCTCCGGGTCGGGTGCAGTCAGCATGTCGAGCTAAGTGACTGAACAGTAACCACCCGGTCGGCCATGTGGTCGACCGGGTGGCCACCGCCCGAAACCGGTGAGCCCTCGGGGCATGTCCGTCCTGCGACGCGCCCCGATTCGCCCAGGTCCCATCGTCGAGCTGCCGCACTCGCCCAAGGGCGGCAGACGACAGTTCGACGACAGGGCCTGAGGCCGTCAGGCCGTGGCAGCCTTCTTGCCCCGTGTCGCTCCGCCGCGTCCCCGCAGCGTGACCCCGGACTCGCTGAGCATCCGGTGGACGAATCCGTAGGAGCGGCCGGTCTCTTCGGCCAACGCCCGGATGCTCGCACCGGAGTCGTACTTCTTCTTCAGGTCTGCCGCGAGCTTGTCGCGCGCGGTGCCGGTCACCCGGCTGCCCTTCTTCAGAGTCTCGGCCACCCGTGCCTCCTCATGGGAAGTGCGCTCTGGATTCTCATGATCACCCCTCGAGGGCTTCCTGGCCACCCATTCGGCAAGGTCCGTACAACCGGTTTCGCACCCCGGGAATACGCCTTCACAAGCGGAATCTCCCATTCCGAAGGGCTTCGGAGGCGGTCCGGAGCGGAGTTGAGACGAACAGCCAGGTCAGGGCCGTACGAGGGGGCAGGGCCCCACATGGGTGCGCCCGGCAGGTATCTGCCGGGCGCCGCGCCAAGGTACGAGAGGTCCTCACGCAGATGATGGATCACGCGTGGGCCGAATGATCCAGTCGGAGTGGATCATTCGACAGCGGGCGAGGAAACCACCCGGAACGGGAATCAGGCCAGGGCGACCAGGTCCCGGTAGTCCGCACCCCACAGGTCCTCGACACCGTCCGGCAGCAGGATGATCCGCTCCGGCTGGAGCGCCTCGACCGCACCCTCGTCGTGCGTGACGAGGACGACCGCGCCCTTGTACGTGCGCAGCGCGCCGAGGATCTCCTCGCGGCTGGCCGGGTCGAGGTTGTTCGTCGGCTCGTCGAGGAGCAGCACATTGGCGGAGGAGACCACCAGGGTCGCGAGCGCCAGACGGGTCTTCTCCCCGCCGGAGAGCACGCCGGCCGGCTTGTCGACGTCGTCGCCGGAGAAGAGGAACGAGCCCAGCGTCTTGCGGACCTCGACGAGGTCGAGATCCGGGGCGGCGGAGCGCATGTTCTCCAGGACCGTGCGCTCCGGGTCGAGGGTCTCGTGCTCCTGGGCGTAGTAGCCGAGCTTGAGCCCGTGGCCCTCGATGACCTCGCCGGTGTCGGGCTTCTCGGCACCGCCGAGGAGCCGGAGCAGGGTGGTCTTGCCCGCACCGTTGAGGCCGAGGATGACCACGCGGGAGCCCTTGTCGATGGCGAGGTCCACGTCGGTGAAGATTTCGAGCGAACCGTAGGACTTGGACAGCCCCTCCGCCATCAGAGGGGTCTTGCCGCACGGCGAGGGCTCGGGGAAGCGCAGCTTGGCGACCTTGTCGGAGACCCGGACGGCCTCCAGGCCGGAGAGCAGCCGCTCGGCGCGCTTGGCCATGTTCTGCGCGGCGACGGTCTTGGTCGCCTTGGCGCGCATCTTGTCGGCCTGCGAGTTGAGAGCAGCCGCCTTCTTCTCGGCGTTCTGGCGCTCACGCTTGCGGCGCTTCTCGTCGGCCTCGCGCTGCTGCTGGTAGAGCTTCCAGCCCATGTTGTAGATGTCGATCTGCGAGCGGTTGGCGTCGAGGTAGAAGACCTTGTTGACGACCGTCTCGACGAGTTCGACATCGTGGGAGATCACGACGAAGCCGCCGCGGTAGCTCTTCAGGTAGTCGCGCAGCCAGACGATGGAGTCGGCGTCGAGGTGGTTCGTCGGCTCGTCGAGGAGCAGGGTGTCGGCGTCCGAGAACAGGATGCGGGCCAGCTCGACACGGCGACGCTGACCGCCGGAGAGCGTGTGGAGCGGCTGTCCGAGCACGCGGTCGGGCAGGCTGAGCGCGGCGGCGATGGTGGCGGCCTCGGCCTCGGCGGCGTAACCGCCCTTGGTGAGGAACTCCGTCTCCAGCCGCTCGTACTTCTTCATCGCCTTCTCGCGGGTGGCGCCCTTGCCGTTCGCCATCCGCTCCTCGTTCTCACGCATCTTGCGCAGGATCTCGTCGAGACCACGGGCGGACAGGATCCGGTCGCGGGCGAGGACGTCGAGATCACCGGTGCGCGGGTCCTGCGGGAGGTAGCCGACCTCACCGGAGCGGGCGATGGTGCCGCCGGCCGGTGTGCCCTCGCCGGCGAGGCACTTGGTGAGGGTGGTCTTGCCCGCTCCGTTGCGGCCGACGAGGCCGATGCGGTCGCCCTTGGCGATACGGAAGTTGGCGGACTCGATGAGGATGCGGGCGCCGGCACGCAGCTCGATACCGGAAGCGGTGATCACGGAAAAACTCCAGGGCGGGTTGGACGGCGGACGGGACGACTTCAGAGTCTCGACTCGACGCCGCTACTCATGCACAAGGAGAATTGCCATACGGGCCATTCTACTGGCGGTGTGCAACTGCTTTTCCGCATGCTCCTACGGCATTTGCCGATCACTCGCCCAGGATGCCCTCCGGCGCCGCCCCACTGCCTCCATACGGCCACCAGAACAGGCATAGCGGTGTGAACTATCCGATACTCGGCGCAGTGCGGTGAGGCAGCCGCGCCGGATCGGAGAAGTGGTGGCCCCATGCAGTTCGACGACGACGCCGATCTGGACACGTCCGAGGTCAGTGACGTACGCGGCAGCCGGATCCCCGGGGGAAAGGCGACGGTGGGCGGCGGTGTCGCCGGTCTCATCGCCCTGATCCTGGGGCTGCTCTTCGGTGTCGGCCCGGACCAGCTGGGCCTTTCGTCGGGCGACTCGGGTACGACGGCGACCGCGTCGTCGGCGGCGCAGGTCGAGCAGAGCTGCCGGACCGGTCAGGACGCGAACACCAGGGACGACTGCCGCACCGTCGCCGTGGTCAACAGTGTGCAGGACTTCTGGAGCCAGGAGTTCGCCCGCCGGGGCGCTCGCTACGGCGACGCGAGGACGGTTCTGTTCACCGACCGGATCGGGACCGCCTGCGGTTCGGCCACCTCGGCGGTCGGGCCGTTCTACTGCCCGGCCGACCGGCAGGTCTATCTGGACCTGGGGTTCTTCGACGAACTGCGGACCACGTTCGGGTCGAGCGGCGGCCCGTTCGCCGAGGCGTACGTCGTGGCGCACGAGTACGGCCACCATGTGCAGAACCAGATGGGGACGCTCGGCCGCTCGCAGGACGGCCGAACGGGCTCCGGCAGCAACGCCGTGAAGGTGGAGCTGCAGGCGGACTGCTATGCCGGGGTCTGGGCGCACCACGCGACGACCACGCCGGACGAGTCGACCGGGCGGCCTCTGATCACCTCGCTGACGCAGGCGGACATCCGGGACGGGCTCGACGCGGCGGCCGCGGTGGGCGACGACCGGATCCAGGAGAAGTTCCAGGGCCGGGTCACACCGGAGTCCTGGACGCACGGCTCGGCGGCGCAGCGGCAGCAGTGGTTCACCACCGGCTTCCGCAGCGGCGACATGGCCGACTGCAACACCTTCCGGTGAGCCGGCCACTGCCGGTGGCCGACGGAAGACTGAGACGCGGATCACAATCGAGAATGGAAAGAGGTGAGCGCCATGGCGGGCGCACCGGCCGGGGTTCCGACGATCTATCCGACGATTCTGTACGACGACGCGAAGGCCGCGATCAGGACGCTGACGGAGGGGCTGGGGTTCACCGAGGAAGCGGTGTACGAGGGCGAGAACGGCACGGTGCTGCACGCGGAGCTGTCCTGCGGCAACGGCAGGGTGATGCTGGGCTCCAAGGGGCGCGGCGGGACCTTCGCCAAGGCGATGGCGGATGCGGGACCGAGCGGGGTGTACGTCGTGGTGGACGAGGTCGATGCGCACCATGCGCGGGCCGTGGAGTACGGGGTGGAGATCCTGATGCCGCCCACGGATCAGGACTACGGGTCGCGCGACTACATGGCGCGTGACGCGGAGGGCAATGTGTGGAGCTTCGGGACGTACGCCCCGGGGTCCGCGGACTGACCGCGTGCGCGTCCCCGGGCGCTCCCCCTGATTCCTACGCGCCGCCGGTGTGCACCTGGAAGGCGGCCCGGCGGACGGCCTTGGCCAGCGCGGGGTCCGGATGGGCGGCGGCCAGCGCCACCAGCACCTGGACGGTGCGCGGGTGGCCGACGGCCCGGACCTCGTCCAGCAGCGCCGGCACCGTGCCCTGGACGGCGGAGTCGAGATGACGGACCAGCAGTGCCGTCTCGCCGTGGTCGGCGACGGCCGCCGCGGTGTCGACCCAGAGCCAGGTGGCTTCCTCGCGGCTGAGGACCTCCTGGGCGTCCTCGGGGTCGGTTCCGTCGTACTCGGCCAGCCAGAGCAGCGCGTACGGGCGCAGTGAGGGGTCGGTGACGACGGAGCGCACCACTGGCTCGGCGGGGGCGCCGACGACCCGGAGCGCCTCGAAGGCGAGTCCGCGCAGCAGTGCGTCCTCGCCGCGGGCGACGGCGAGCAGTTCGGCGACGGCACTGCCGACGGGGCGGGCGGCCAGCCAGGCGCGGTATTCGGCGCGGGCCGGTCCGGGGGTGAGCCGGGCGCAGCCGAGCAGCATGTCGGCGGCGGACTGCTCGATGTTCCCGGCCGGGCTCTGGGCGGCGACGCAGATCTGTTCCAGCTTGACCCAGACCGCCCAGTTACCGAGCGGGGTGAGGGTGGCATGGCCGACGCCGAGCGTGAGTGCGCCGACGGCGGCCAGTCCCTCCAGCGCCCAGTCGAGGAGCAGCGCGACCAGGGCGGCGGGGTGCGCGGTGGGAGCGGGTTCCGCCGGTGCCTCCGGTCCGTACGGCACCTCGCAGCGCTCCTCGTGGAGTTCGGCGACGCGCTGGCCGAGGAGATCGAGGAGGGCGGGCACGGTGACCGGGCCCGCCGAGAGCTGCAGGAGGGAGAGCACCTGGGGTACGGCCTCGACGGCCTCGGCGACCGCGGTGGACTCGATGCCCTCGGGCGCCGGGTGGACGAGCGACCAGGCGTCGAAGAGCGCCACCCAGCCACGGAGCACGGCGGAGTCGTCACGGTCCCAGGCGCGCAGCCGCCAGCCGGGGCGTGCGGTCTCGCCGTGGAGTTCGACGAGGCCGGCCAGGCGGGCCCGGTCCCAGCCGGAGCGGACCTGTGCCGGGGACAATTCCAGTGCGGCCGCAGCCCGTTCGAGAGCGTGGGCGGCGAGCGGGGCCGTGCCGGGGCTCGCGCCGTCGGCGGCCCAGCGGGCGATCCGTACGGCGTCGGCGAGCGCGGCCCTGGCCTGGCGGGCCAGTTCCGCACGGGGCGGGGTGCCCTCGGGCGGGCGGGGGGCCGGCCTGGTGCGCCGGGTGGTCACGGCCTTGCGGGCGGTGGCAAGGGGTCGCGGGCGGACAAGTCGCAGCCTGGAGTCGCGCGGGGTACGGGACGTCACGGGGAGCAGTCTTGCCTCTGACGGCCCGAAAGCCCAAACGGAACCCGGATTCGCGGCGGAAGGGGGCTGCGGGCCCGGCCGCTACCAACCGTCCGATCCCTCGCATCCGCTCACATCAGCGGCGTCAGGAAGCGCCGCAGCGCCTCTTCGTAACGGGCCGGATCGGCATTCCACATCGCCGCATGCGGAGCCTGCGGTACGGGATGCAGGGCGACCAGGTCGGGACGGCGCTCGGCGAGCTCCCGGCTCGGCTGCCAGGGGGCCAGGGTGTCGTCGGGGCCATGGAAGATCAGCGTCGGGACGCGCAGGGCCTGCGGGAGGGAGGTGTCGAGGAGTCGGGAGCCACGCACACCGGTCTGGCCCTGGGCGGCGCGCAGGGCGAGAGGCAGCAGCGGGGCCGGGACGCCGCGGGCGGTGGCCAGGGCGCGCAGGGTGGTGGCCCAGTCGAGCACGGGGGAGTCCAGGACGAGGCCGCAGATCCGCTCGCGGAGCGCGGAGTTGACGGCCGCGTGCAGCGCCATGGAGGCGCCGGTGGACCAGCCGTGCAGGACGACCTTCTCGGCGCCGTACCGCAAGGCGAAGCGGACGGCCGCGTCCAGGTCGCGCCATTCGGACTCGCCGAGGTGGGCGAGTCCGTCCGGGGAGCGCGGGGCTCCGGGGTCGCCGCGGTAGGCCAGGCCGAGGACCGGCAGCCGCAGCCGGTGCAGGAACTCCATGATGTTCATGGGGTGTTCGCGGGTGGTGCCGAGGCCGTGCACGGTGATGACCCAGGTGTCCCGGGGGCCGGGCACGAACCAGGCGGGCAGGATGCCGAGCTCACCGGGGATCTCGACGTCCCTGTGGTCGAGGCCGAGTGCCGTGCCGGGGTCGCCGCTGTGCAGCGCGGGGGTGATCCTGACCTGGGCGCCGGGTTCCAGGCTGCCGTCGTTGACGCGTTCCAGTCTGCGTACGACGGCGTCGGCGGCGTGCGGTGCCTGCTCGATCACCGGGCCGACGACGGCCTGGACGCCGTCGCCCACCAGTCCGTACGTACCGGGCCGGAGCGCGGCGAAGGAGCGCGTCAGTGTGACCTGCCCGGCCGCCGTGGCGTGCACGGTGAGTTTCCGGTCGGCGGGGAGCGGACGTCCGGACGGCGCCCTCAGGGCGACGTCGCTGGCGTACCGGCCGGCCACGACCGCTGCCGCGCCGACGCCGAGGATGGTGGTGACGGCTGCTGCCGTCGCTGTAGCCGGGCGCACTGCTTCAGTGTCGGAGGGTGTGCCGTGCCCGGCCAGTGGACGGGGGCCGTCCGGTGGCTCGCCGGGCCGCCCTCTCCCGGTCAGCCGGGTTGTCCGTACCCCTTCAGGGCGTCCTGCACGTCGCGCAGCTGAGCGAGGGAGAGCAGGGACGGGGTGTGGCCGGGTACCGAGCTCGCGGTGAGCCAGAGCCTGCACATCCATTCCAGCTGGGCGGTGCGGTCGTAGGCCTCGTCGAGGGTGGATCCGTAGGTGACCGTTCCGTGGTTGCGGAGCAGACAGCCCGTGCGGTCGCGCAGGGCGGCCAGCATGTGCTCGGCCAGCTCCTGCGTTCCGTAGCGCGCATAGGGCGCGGTACGGACGGGGCCGCCGAGCATGGCGGCGGCGTAGTGCACCAGCGGGACCTCGGGGACGAGGGTGGAGACGGCCGTGGCGTGCACGGCGTGGGTGTGCACGACGGCGGCGGCGTCGGTGTGGCGGTAGACCGCCAGGTGGAGCGGGAGTTCGCTGGTCGGGGCAAGGACGCCGAGCACCTGGTTGCCGTGGAGGTCGACGGCCACGGTGTCGCCCGGGCCGAGCCGGTCGTACGGCACACCGCTCGGCGTGACCAGGACGAGGTCGCCGACCCGCGCCGACACATTGCCCGAGGTGCCGACGACCAGGCCCTCCGTCGCGGTCCTGCGGGCGGTGGCGACGACACCGTTCCAGGCCTGCTCGATCGCGTCGCGCGCATCGTTCGCGTCGTGCCCGTTATGACCGTTGTGCCCGTCGCGTGCGTCCTGGTGATGATCGCTCATGGGGGAATCCTGTCAGCGGGGTCGGCGCGGCAGGGGGTCCCGGGTGACCCACATCTCCTTTCGAGGGTTTCCCGGCCCCGGATCACGGGGCGCAACGGGGGGCGGGAGAGGCGAAATCCGGCCACGGCGGGCGCTGCGCCCCGCATCGACTGTCGGTGGCCCGACAAAGAGAACGGCTCAACTCCGTTTGGAGTCACCGCAGGGCCCCGCTCAGTTCATCTTCCGTTCATCCAGGTTGCCTACGTTCCACGTGCCAATGACGTCGAACGATTGCCTGGGTAAATGGAACACATCACGCTGCTACTCGCGATTGTGATCGTGACAGCTCTAGTGTTCGATTTCACGAACGGTTTCCATGACACCGCGAACGCGATGGCGACCACCATCTCGACCGGTGCCCTCAAACCCAAGACGGCGGTGGCCATGTCCGCCGCTCTCAACCTCGTCGGCGCATTCCTGTCGGTGGAGGTCGCCAAAACGATCTCCGGCGGGATCATCAACGAGGAAGGGCTGCGGACAGAAGTCATCTTCGCGGCCCTCGTCGGCGCCATTCTGTGGAATCTGCTGACCTGGCTGGTCGGCCTGCCGTCCAGTTCGTCCCACGCACTCTTCGGCGGCCTGATCGGCGCCGCGGTGATGTCGGCGGGCTGGTCCTCGGTCGACGGCGGCACCGTCGTCACCAAGGTGCTGCTTCCCGCGGTCGCCGCCCCGGTCGTCGCCGGTCTCGCCGCACTGCTGGCGACCAGGCTGACCTACCGGATCGGCGGCGGGATCCGTAACGACGCCCAGGAGAAGGCCACCGCCAAGGGCTACCGGGCCGGCCAGATCGCCTCGGCCGGACTGGTCTCGCTCGCCCACGGCACCAACGACGCGCAGAAGACCATGGGCATCATCACCCTGGCCCTGGTCACCGGTGGCGTCCTGTCCCCCGGCTCGAACCCGCCGGTCTGGGTCATCGTCTCCGCCGGTCTGGCCATCGCACTCGGCACCTACCTGGGCGGCTGGCGCATCATCCGCACCATGGGCAGCGGCCTCACCGAGCTCAAGCCGCCGCAGGGCTTCGCCGCCCAGACCAGCGCGGCCACGGTCATCCTGGCCTCCTCGCACCTCGGCTTCTCCCTCTCCACCACCCAGTCCTGCTCCGGCGCCGTCATGGGTGCGGGGCTCGGCCGCCGGGGCGGTGTGGTCCGCTGGTCCACCGCCACCCGGATGTTCGTCGCCTGGGGTCTGACCCTGCCGGCCGCGGGTCTGGTCGGCGCGGGCGCGGAGTTCCTCACCAAGCAGGGCACCTGGGGTGTCGCCGTCGTCGCCGTCCTGCTCGTCGCGGGCTCCGGAGCGATCTGGCTGCTGTCCCGGCGCAAGCCGGTCGGGCACGACGATGTCGCGCCCACCGGTGAGGACGCCGAACCGGCCGGTGTCATCACCACCGCCATCGCGGCCGTCACCCCGCCGCCGCCCGCCGGGGCGGCCGCGGTCGCCACGGCAGTGGACACGACCACGGACCTCAAGACCACCATCCCGGCCCAGCCCGGAACCGTCGCCGCCGATCCGGCGCGGCCCGCCACGGTGTAAGGACAGATCACCATGAACATCGACTGGGCAGCTCTCGGCTCCGTTTTCGGCGTCTCGCTCGTCGTCACCGTCGCACTGGTGGGCCTCTTCACCCTGGGCATCGTCGGCCTCTCCAAGCAGCCCGAACCGGCCGCGCAGGGCGGCTCCACCGGAGGCTCCCTGGTGCTCGCCCGTGCGGGTGCGTACCTCTGCTTCGGGCTCTGCGCGGCCGCGGTCGCGTACGGGATCTATCTGATCGTCGCCTGAGAGCCTGTCGGGTGACCTTCGATCGGATAGCGGACGCGGTCTGGTGCGTGCGATTCCAAGGCGTCGGGATGTCCTCGGATGGGGTCTCCCCTGCTCGAACGAAGCCGAGAGCCTGGGGAAGGAGCTACTAGGACATTTCGGCAACGCGGGAAGCGTGCGTGCCAGGGCGCGGCCGCCCGATCAGAGGTCACCCGACAGGCTCTGAGCCCCTTCCCGCACTCTCCCATCGGGCCGGACGCACCTCGCGTGTGTCCGGCCCGATGTGCGTCTGCGCACACTGCACCGCCGCAGGTCAACGCCAGGTTGACGGGCGTTCGCGGAGCGTGGTGGACTGCCGGAGCCATTTACGGCGACAGCAGAGGAAGCCGGTGCGAATCCGGCGCGGTCCCGCCACTGTCACCGGGGAGCAGTCCCCCACACCGGAAGTCACGGCTCGCGCATGCGGGTTGGAAGGCCGGGGGAACTGCGGATCCGGGAGCCAGGAGACTCTCGCCGCCGGTCACGTCGAACCAGGGCGCGGACCCTGAGTGAGGACATATCGCCATGCCCGGCTGCCGTGCGTCCGCCGTTTCTGTGCCGCTCCCACCAGGAGTCGGCTGTACGAAGGTCCTTCGAGGCAGTACGGCCGGTTGAGCCGTGCGAGCCGACCGCATCTTCGCGTACGGCGCCGCCGCCGGCCTGATCGGCGATCTGCTGCTCGGTGATCCCCGCCGGGGGCATCCGGTCGCCGCCTTCGGGCGGGCCGCGGCGGGCGTCGAACGGCGTCTGTGGCGCGACCACCGCGGGTGGGGCGCCCTGCACACCCTGGTCTGCGCCGGAGGCGCTGCAGGTGGAGCCGCGCTGGCCGCCCGTGTTGTACGCCGTCGTCCCGCCGCCTCCGTCGCCCTGACCGCGGCCGCCACCTGGTCCGTCGTCGGCGGCACCTCGCTGGGGCGCGAGGCGCGCGCCATCGGCGGCGCGCTCGCCGCCGGTGACATCGAGCTGGCCCGGGAGCGGCTCCCCCATCTGTGCGGGCGCGATCCGCACTCCCTCGACGGGCCGCAGATCGCGCGCGCCGTGGTGGAGTCCGTGGCCGAGAACACCTCGGACGCGGTGGTCGGCGCGCTGGTGTGGGGCGCGCTGGGTGGCGTGCCCGGACTCGTCGCCTTCCGCGCCGTCAACACCCTCGACGCGATGGTCGGGCACAAGTCGCCCCGCCATCTGCGCTACGGCTGGGCCTCGGCCCGCCTGGACGACGTCGTGGGCTGGCCCGGTGCCCGGCTCACCGCCGTGCTCGCCGTGGTTGCCGGGGGGCAGCCGCGTCGAGCGTTGCGGGCCTGGCGGGCGGACGCGGGCAGACATCCGAGCCCCAACGCGGGTCCGGTGGAGGCCTCGTTCGCGGGGGCGCTCGGCGTACGGCTCGGCGGGACCCTCGCGTACGGCGGACGTGTCGAGCACCGGCCGGTACTGAACGGCGCAACCGGCCGTGCGGTGGAGACCGGGGACATCGAGCGCGCGGTGCGGCTGTCGCGCCGGGTGGGGGTGCTGGCCCTCGGCGTGTGCGCGGCGGGCCGGCTGATCGCGGGACGGTGGTCGCCCTCGGGGCGGCGTCCGGCCGCGGGACGGAGCGGGAAATGAGCGGCGGACTGCTGGTCGCCGGAACCACGTCGGACGCGGGCAAGAGCGTCGTCACGGCAGGCATCTGCCGGTGGCTGGTGCGCCAGGGCGTGAAGGTCGCGCCGTTCAAGGCGCAGAACATGTCGCTGAACTCGTTCGTCACCCGCGAGGGCGCGGAGATCGGACGCGCGCAGGCGATGCAGGCGCAGGCCGCCCGGGTGGAACCGACCGCGCTGATGAACCCGGTGCTGCTCAAGCCCGGCAGCGACCGGTCCAGTCAGGTCGTCCTGATGGGCAGGCCGGTGGGCGAGATGAGCGCGCGCGGTTACCACGGAGGGCGACAGGAATCCCTGCTCGGTACGGTCGTTGACTGCCTGGAGCAGCTTCGGAGCACCTATGACGCCGTGATCTGCGAGGGTGCGGGCAGCCCGGCCGAGATCAATCTGCGGCGCACCGACATCGTGAACATGGGGATCGCGCGGGCCGCGCGGTTCCCCGTCGTCGTGGTCGGCGACATCGACCGCGGTGGCGTCTTCGCCTCGTTCTTCGGCACGACGGCACTGCTCAGCGCCGAGGACCAGGCGCTGATCGCCGGCTATCTGGTCAACAAGTTCCGCGGCGACGTGTCGCTCCTGGAGCCGGGTCTCGACATGCTGCACGGGCTGACCGGGCGACGGACGTACGGAGTGCTGCCGTTCGCCCACGGCCTGGGCATCGACGAGGAGGACGGACTGCGGGTCTCGCTGCGCGGGGCCGTACGCGAGTCGGTCGTCGCGCCGCCGCACGGAGAGGACGTGCTGCGGGTCGCGGTGTGCGCCGTACCGCTGATGTCGAACTTCACCGATGTGGACGCGCTGGCCGCCGAACCGGGTGTCGTGGTCCGGTTCGTGGACCGGGCGGAGGAGCTGGCCGACGCGGATCTGGTGATCGTGCCCGGCACGCGCGGGACGGTGAGGGCGCTGGCCTGGCTGCGGGAACGGGGGCTGGCCGACGCGCTGCTGCGGCGGGCGGCGCAGGGGCGTCCGGTGCTCGGCATCTGTGGCGGGTTCCAGGTGCTCGCGGAGCAAATCGAGGACGAGGTGGAATCGCGGGCGGGGCGGGTCGACGGGCTCGGACTGCTGCCGGTGCGTATCCGGTTCGACCACGAGAAGACCCTCGCCCGGCCGGTCGGTACGGCGCTCGGGGAGCCGGTGGAGGGGTACGAGATCCACCACGGGGTCGCCGATGTGCGGGGCGGCGAGCCGTTCCTGGACGGGTGCCGGGTCGGCGCGGTGTGGGGGACGCACTGGCACGGGTCGTTGGAGAGCGATGCGTTTCGGCGTCGGTTCCTGGTGGAGGTCGCGGCAGCGGCGGGGCGGCGGTTCGTGCCGGCGCCGGACACGAGTTTCGGCGCTCTGCGGGAAGAGCAGCTGGACCGCCTGGGGGACTTGATCGAGGAGCACGCGGACACGGGGGCGTTGATGCGGTTGATCGAGGCGGGGGTACCGGAGGGATTGCCGTTCGTGGGCCCTGGGGCACCGGAGGTGCCGGCGGCCCGAGGGCGCGGTGTTGTGGCTGGTGCACGTCGCGCTGACGAGCCCGGGGTGGCTGGGGGGTCGACGTGAGGGGAACGCCTACGGCGGGCTTTCCTCCCCGCCCCGCCCCTTCCCGTAACCGGGGCTCCACCCCGGACCCCAGTCCTCAAACGCCGGACGGGCTGGAACGCGGCCCGCGGATGGATGACGTCGTCAAGGAGGCTTTGTGAGTACCCCGTATCCCTTTACTGCCATCGTCGGGCAAGACGATCTGCGGCTCGGATTGTTGCTGAACGCCGTATCGCCCGCTGTCGGCGGTGTGCTCGTGCGTGGGGAGAAGGGGACCGCCAAGTCCACCGCCGTGCGGGCGCTCGCCGCGCTCATGCCCGAGGTCGATGTCGTCCCCGGCTGCCGATTCTCGTGTGACCCGGTGTCACCCGATCCGGCGTGTCCCGATGGTCCCCACGAGGCCGGGGGCGGCGTGTCGCGGGCGGCGCGGACCGTGGAGCTGCCGGTGGGCGCCTCCGAGGACCGGCTCGTCGGGGCGCTCGACATCGAGCGGGCGCTCGCCGAGGGGGTCAAGGCCTTCGAGCCGGGGCTCCTCGCCGATGCGCATCGCGGAATCCTGTACGTCGACGAGGTCAACCTGCTCCATGACCACCTGGTGGATCTGCTGCTGGACGCGGCTGCCATGGGTGCCTCGTACGTGGAACGCGAAGGCGTCTCCGTACGGCATGCCGCGCGGTTCCTGCTCGTCGGAACGATGAACCCCGAAGAGGGCGAGCTGCGGCCGCAGTTGCTCGACCGGTTCGGGCTGACCGTCGAGGTCTCCGCGTCACGCGACACCGATCAACGCGTCGAGGTCGTACGGCGGCGGCTCGCGTACGACGACGATCCGGCCGCGTTCGCCGCCCGGTGGGCCCAGGAGGAAGGGGAGTTGCGGGAGCGGATCGCCGCGGCGCGGGCGCTTCTTCCCCATGTGGTGCTCGGGGACCGTGCGTTGCGGCAGATCGCCGCCACCTGTGCGGCCTTCGAGGTCGACGGGATGCGCGCCGACATCGTGATGGCCCGCACCGCGACCGCGCTGGCCGCGTGGGCGGGGCGTACCGACGTGCTCGCCGAGGACGTCCGGCAGGCCGCCCTGCTCGCGCTCCCCCACCGGCGCCGCCGCAATCCGTTCGACGCGCCCGGTCTCGACGAGGACAAGCTCGACGACACTCTGGAGCAGAACAGCGGTGAAGGGGACGGGGGCGGGGACGATCCCGATCCGGACGGGCCGGGTGGGGGTGGGCAGCCTCCGCGGGAGGACGGGCCCGACACGCCGCCGCAGCCCGAGGCGGGGAACGGCGACACGCCCGGACTGCCCTCGCAGGGGCGGCCGGCCGATGGTGGCGAGCAGCAGCCCGCACGCGCCGCCGAGCCGTTCCGCACGAAGATGCTGAGCGTGCCGGGTCTCGGCGAGGGAGCGGCGGGGCGGCGGTCCCGGGCGCGTACCGAACACGGGCGTACGACCGGGGCGCGGCGGCCCGAGGGGGCCCTGACCAAACTGCATCTCGCCGCGACCGTACAGGCTGCCGCCCCGCACCAGCGTGCGCGCGGGCGGTCGGGCCGCGGGTTGGTGGTGCGGCGGGATGATCTGCGACAGGCGAACAGGGAGGGACGCGAGGGGAACCTCGTTCTTTTCGTCGTGGACGCGTCCGGGTCGATGGCCGCCCGGCAGCGGATGGGCGCCGTGAAGGGTGCGGTGCTGTCGCTGCTGCTGGACGCGTACCAGCGGCGGGACAAGGTCGGTCTGATCACCTTCCGCGGCAGGGGCGCCGACGTGGCACTGCCGCCCACCTCGTCCGTGGACGCGGCCGCCGCGCGGCTGGAGACGCTGCCGACCGGTGGGCGCACTCCCCTCGCGGCCGGGCTGCTGAAGGCACATGACGTACTGCGGGTGGAGCGGCTGCGCGATCCGTCGCGGCGGCCACTGCTGGTCGTGGTGACGGACGGGCGGGCGACCGGAGGTCCGGAGCCGGTGGCCCTGGCGGCGCGCGCCGCGCGGCTGCACGAGGCCGAGGGCACGGCGTCCGTCGTCGTGGACTGCGAGTCGGGGGTCGTGCGGCTCGGGCTGGCCGGCTCCCTGGCCCGCGATCTCGGGGGCACCGCCGTCACGCTCGACGAGCTGCGGGCCGACTCGATCGCCGGGCTCGTCAGGGACGTTCAGGGAACCAACGGATCCAACAGGAGGGCCGCTTAATGCCGCAGGGACAGCCGACCACGGTGCCGGACGACGGGCTGACGACGCGCCAGCGCCGGAACCGTCCGCTGCTCTTCGTCCATACCGGTATCGGCAAGGGCAAGTCGACGGCCGCGTTCGGGCTCGCGCTGCGCGCCTGGAACCAGGGCTGGCCGATCGGGGTGTTCCAGTTCGTCAAGTCGGCGAAGTGGAAGGTCGGGGAGGAGAACGCGCTGAAGGTCCTCGGCGCGAGTGGTGAGGGTGGCACGGTCGCCTGGCACAAGATGGGCGAGGGCTGGTCGTGGGTCCAGCGCGGCCTGCACGGCGACAACGCGGACAACAAGGAGAAGGCCCGCGAGGGCTGGGAGCAGGTCAAGCGCGACCTGGCCGCCGAGACGTACAAACTGTACGTCCTCGACGAGTTCGCGTACCCGATGCACTGGGGCTGGATCGACACCGACGAGGTGGTCGAGGTGATGCGCAACCGTCCGGGGACGCAGCATGTGGTGATCACCGGACGCAACGCCCCGGAGAAGCTCGTCGAGGCCGCCGACCTGGTGACCGACATGTCCAAGGTGAAGCACCCGATGGACGCCGGCCAGAAGGGCCAGAGGGGCATCGAGTGGTGACCATTCCGCGACTGGTGATTGCCGCGCCGGCCTCCGGCAGCGGCAAGACCACCGTGGCGACGGGACTGATGGCGGCCTTCGCGGAGCGCGGCCTCGCCGTGTCGCCGCACAAGGTCGGGCCCGACTACATCGACCCCGGCTATCACTCGCTGGCCACCGGGCGGGCGGGGCGCAACCTCGACGCGTACATGTGCGGTCCGGAGCTGGTCGCTCCGTTGTTCGCGCACGGGGCCCGTGGGTGCGACCTGGCGATCGTCGAGGGGGTGATGGGGCTGTACGACGGGGCCTCCGGACGGGGCGAGCTGGCGTCGACCGCCCATGTCGCGAAGCTGCTGCAGGCTCCGGTGGTGCTGGTCGTCGACGCGTCGTCGCAGTCGCGGTCGGTGGCAGCGCTGGTGCACGGCTTCGCCTCGTGGGATCCGCAGGTACGGATCAGCGGGGTGATCCTCAACAAGGTCGGCTCGGACCGGCACGAGATGTTGCTCCGGGAGGCGCTGGAGGAGTCCGGTGTCCCGGTGATGGGGGTGCTGCGGCGGGCCGAGCAGGTGGCCACGCCCTCGCGCCATCTGGGGCTGGTGCCGGTGGCCGAGCGACGGGGCGACGCGGTCGCCGCTGTCGCGGCGATGGGGGCGCAGGTGCGGAGCGGGTGTGACCTGGATGCGCTGATGGCGTTGGCGCGGTCGGCACCGCGGACGCCGGCCGCGTCGGGGGCGTGGGATCCGGCGGGGGCCGTGCGGGAGGCGGGCGGAGGCAGGGACGCCGACGGTGAGGGTGGCCCGGAACGGCCGGACGGTGGCCAGGGCGGGCCGGGTTGTGGCCGGCCCGTCGTCGCCGTGGCCGGAGGACCCGCCTTCACGTTCTCCTACGCCGAGCACAGCGAGCTCCTCACCGCCGCCGGGGCCGACGTCGTGACGTTCGATCCGTTGCGGGACGAAGCGCTGCCCGAGGGCACCCGTGGGCTCGTCATCGGTGGGGGATTCCCGGAGGTGTACGCCCCCGAGCTGTCCGCCAACGAACCGCTCCGCAAGGCCGTTGCCGATCTCGCCGCCGCCGGGGCTCCCCTTGCCGCCGAGTGTGCCGGGCTGCTCTATCTCTCGCGTTCGCTCGACGGACTGCCGATGTGCGGGGTGCTCGACGCCGACGGCCGGATGTCGAAGCGGCTGACACTCGGCTACCGGGAGGCCGTGGCACTCACCGACAGTCCGCTGGCCGCGGTCGGCACACGGCTGCGTGGGCACGAGTTCCACCGCACGGTGCTGGAGCCGGGCGCCGGTGCCTCCCCGGCCTGGGGCATGCATCTGCCGGAACGGCGCGTGGAGGGCTTCGTGCAGCAGGGCGTCCATGCCAGCTATCTGCATACGCACTGGGCCTCGGCGCCGGGCGTCGCGCGGCGGTTCGTCGAGTGGGCCGCGGTGTGACGCCGTCAGTCCGCGATGCCCACCACCGGCCACATGAAGGCGACCCCCACCACGGTGCACAGCAGTGTGGAGCGGGCCGGGTGGGCGTGGTGTGCCTCCGGAAGGATCTCGGCGGCGGCGAGGTACAGCAGTGCGCCGCCGAAGAAGCCGAGATAGCAGCCGAGGAACTCCTCCGGAAGGGTGAGCAGCGGCGTCGTGGCCGCTCCGACCATCGGTGCCAGGGCGTCCGCGAACAGCATCGCCAGGGCCTTGCGCCGCGCATTCCCGTACAGGCTCGTGACGGTGTACGTGTTGAAGCCGTCCGCGAAGTCATGGGCGATGACGGCCAGTGCGACGGCGGCGCCCATGCCGCCGCCGATCTGGAATGCCGCGCCGAGCGCCACCCCGTCCATCAGACTGTGGCCGACCATCGCCACCGCTGCCGTCAGCCCGACCTGCGGCACACGCCCGCCCGTCTCCCGACCACCACCCCTCGTGGAAGCGCCGGGCGCCGCGGCGCTGGATTCGATCGTGCCGTGTGCCGCCCGGCGTACGGCGAGGAGGCGCTCCACCGGGTGGGCGAGGAGAAAGCCGCCGACGAACAGGAACAGAGCCGCCGGGACGCCGAATACGCGCTCGCCCGCTGCCTCGACCGCCTCCGGCAGCAGGTCGAGGCCGACGACGCCGGGCACCAGGTGGCGGCCGTCGGTGACGCGCTGGGCGACCCAACCGCCCGCCAGGGGCATCAGGAAAGCGCCGAGCGCGACGAACACCGCCATGGGCTCTTGCCGGCCGATCGACCGCGGTCCGCGCATCTCGGAGCTGCTCCTTGTCCCGCTCCCGTTCCCGGAGGGATCTCGCCCCATGGTTCTGCTCGTCGTCGGGGTCGGCGCGGGCCGGGGCGCGCCGGCCGGTGAGGTGCTGGAGCTCGTCTCGTCCGTACTGCACGAGGCGGGGCTGTCACCCTGCGACGTCGTGGAGTTGGCGACCCTCGACTCGAAGACCGAGGAGCCGGGGATCGTCGGAGCGGCGGCGCTGCTGGGCGTGCCCGTACGCGGCTACAGCGCGCAGGAACTCGCCGTGGTCGCCGTACCGAACCCGTCGGGCGCCGTGCTCGCGGCGGTCGGTTCGGCGTCGGTCGCGGAGGCGGCGGCTCTCGTCCGTGCCGACGAACTCCTCGTACCGAAGCGGAAGTCGAACCCCGCGGGGCGGGTGGGGAAGGTGACCTGTGCGGTGGCCCGGCGGGCTTCGCACGCGCATCCGGATCCGACCGTTGCGTCGAGTGCGGTGCCGGGCACATAGTCGTCCTGCCGTTGCTCCATCCCCATCGTCATGAACCCGCCCCCCACACCCTCTGGAAGTCATGCACACTCCCACTGAGAGACCCGATGTCAACCGCGCAGGCGGACAGCACGATCTGCGGCACCACGGCGACGTGGAGGTCCGCGGCCGGGATCTGACCGATCTCGCCGTCAACGTACGTACCGATACGCCCCCGGCCTGGCTGAAGGAGCGAATAACCGCGTCCCTCTCCACGCTCGCCGCCTACCCGGACGGGGGCCGTGCGCGGGCCGCGGTCGCGGAACGGCACGGGCTGCCGGCGGATCGGGTCCTGCTGACGGCGGGTGCGGCGGAGGCGTTCGTGCTGATCGCACGGGCGCTGCCGGCCCGGCGGCCGGTCGTCGTGCATCCCCAGTTCACCGAGCCCGAGGCGGCGTTGCGCGCGGCCGGGCACACGGTGGGGCGGGTGCTGCTGCGCGCGGAGGACGGTTTCCGGCTGGATCCGGCGGCCGTGCCCGAGGAGGCGGATCTGGTGGTGGTCGGCAATCCGACCAATCCGACGTCGGTCCTGCATCCGGCGGCCGCACTGGAGAAACTGGCACGCCCCGGGCGGACGTTGGTGGTCGACGAGGCCTTCATGGACGCGGTGCCGGGCGAGCGCGAGGCGCTGTGCGGACGTACGGACGTCCCGGGCCTCGTCGTGCTGCGCAGCCTCACCAAGACATGGGGGCTGGCTGGGCTGCGGATCGGTTACGTGCTGGCGTCCCCGGAGACCATCGGCACGCTCCAGGAGGCGCAGCCGCTGTGGCCGGTGTCGTCCCCCGCGCTGGCGGCGGCCGAGGCGTGCATGGAGCCGCGGGCGCTGGTCGAGGCGGCCGTCGCGGCGGACCGTATCGCGGTGGACCGGGCCCATCTGATCGCCGGGCTCATGGAGTTCGCCGAAGTGCGGGTGGCGGAGCCTGCCGAAGGGCCGTTCGTGCTGGTGCGGCTGGAGCGGGCGGCGGAGGTGCGGGAGCGGCTGCGGGCGCTGGGGTTCGCGGCGCGGCGCGGCGATACGTTCCCGGGGCTCGGCCCGCAGTGGCTGCGGCTGGCCGTGCGCGACCGCGTGACGACCAACCGCTTTCTACAGGCGCTCGATCAGGCGCTCCAGGTGCTCGCCTCCCCCAGGAACCGCTGACGGGGAGCGGCGCTCGCCCCTGTGCGAACGCCGCTCCCCCATGCCCCTGATTTCCCCCTGTCCCGCCCCTCGGGCCGGGTCGGTGTCAGTCCTGGGCGCGCCTGCGTGCCACGACGGTCGCGCCCGCGCCCAGCGCAAGCAGGAACGCCGCTCCGCCCGCGAGGTACGGCGTCGTGGAGCTGCCACCGGTCTCCGCGAGGCTCGTGTCGACCGCTGCCGGGGCGTGGCCGGTCCCGGTCTGCGGCTTCACCTCGCCGCCGGAGTTGCCTCCCGCCGGCTCGGTGGGCTCGGCGCTGGGAGCGGCCGCCTTCGGGGTCTCACAGGTCGCCTCGACGAGCGTGACCTCACCCTGGACGTCGGCGACATTGAGCTTGAGCGGGTTGACCGACACCTTCAGCTGCAGCGCGGTCGCCGCGGCGGTACGCGACGTGGTCCGGGTCTTCGACAGGTCGAGGACGACCTCGCCGACGCCGGGCACCGCCACCCGGGTCGTGCCGCCCGCCGTCAGCGTGACCTTCCGGCCGAGGACCCTGACATGGCCCAGCACATTCGATTCGGCAACGGGCTTGTGACCCACTTCGCAGACCGCCTTCGAGGTGACCTTCTCGACCTCGACGATCGAGAGCAGCGGCAGTCCGGGCACATGGACGCGGGCCTTCGCCAGGTTGCTGTGACCCTCGGCCCTGTGCTTGTCGACGGTCGCGTCCGCCGTGGCCACGTCGGCACGGAGCACGTCGACCGGGCGGCTGTGCGCCACGCCGTCGAGCCGCACGCTGAGGGCGGTCTCCTCGGCGCTCGCCGGTGCGTGCACCTCGTTGAGCGTGGTCCTCAGCGGCACGTCGACCGTCTTGTTCAGGAGTGAGACGTCGAGTGCGGTGCGGAGCACGACCGCGCTCGCCTTCCCGCCGCCGGTGGTCGTGGTGGACCCGGTGGCGTGCGCCGGGGCGGCAACCAGCAGGGCGACGGGCGCGGCGGCAGCCGCCAGTGCGGCGAGGCGGAAGGTGTTGCTGTTCAAGATGGTGGAACCCCCACAAGAGACATGGAGCCACCGGCGCCGTCCAATGGGGGACATCGCGGGCACCGGTGGCCTCGACTCCGTGAATCTTTTCGTACAGATGGTGAACTGGCAGTTGCCTGAGGCGAGTTCACCCCAAAGGGGGTTTCCGTGTCTGCATTCGATTATCTCGGCACGTGCGACCCTCGGAGTCACCCGATCAGCCGAGCGTGTGCGAGGAACCGACCGGCTGCGCTGAGGTGCTTCGACGAACGCGAGCTCCGTTCGGTCACTGGCTGTCAACGCGTCACCGCGGCGGCGTCAGCCGATCACACGGCCGTTCAGCACCACATGGCGCGGCGCCGCCAGCACCCGTACATCCGCCCGCGGGTCCTCCTCGTACACCACCAGATCCGCCGGGGCGCCCTCCTCGAGGCCCGGCCGCCCGAGCCAGGCGCGCGCACCCCAGGCCGTCGCCGAGAGCGCCTCGCGGGCCGGGATGCCCGCCGTGACCAGTTCGGCGACCTCCGCCGCCACCAGACCATGGGCCAGCGAGCCGCCTGCGTCGGTGCCGACGTAGACCGGCACGCCCGCGTCGTACGCCGCGCGCACCGTGTCGTAGCGACGCTCGTACAGCTGCCGCATATGCGCCGACCAGCGCGGGAACTTGGCCTCGCCGCCGGCCGCGAGGTCCGGGAACGTGGCGATGTTGACCAGCGTCGGGACGATCGCGACACCGCGCTCGGCGAAGAGCGGGATGGTGTCCTCGGTCAGACCCGTCGCATGCTCGATGCAGTCGATCCCGGCCTCGACGAGATCGACGAGAGCGGCCTCGGCGAAGCAGTGCGCGGTGACCCGGGCGCCGAGCCGGTGCGCCTCGGCGATGGCCGCCTCGACCTCGCCGCGCGGCCAGCAGGCGGTCAGGTCACCGGCGTCCCGGTCGATCCAGTCGCCGACCAGCTTGACCCAGCCGTCGCCGCGCCGCGCCTCCTGCGCGACGTATGCGACGAGGTCGCCCGGCTCGATCTCATGGGCGTAGTTCCGGATGTACCTCCGGGTCCTGGCGATATGACGTCCGGCCCGGACGATCTTGGGAAGGTCCTCGCGGTCGTCGATCCACCGGGTGTCGGAGGGCGATCCGGCGTCCCTGATGAGCAGCGTGCCGGCCTCCCGGTCGGTGAGCGCCTGCTTCTCGCTCGTGGCGGCGTCGACCGGGCCGTGGTGATCGAGCCCCACATGGCAGTGGGCGTCCACGAGGCCCGGTAGCACCCAGCCGGTGACGGTCTCCGCCGCGTCCGCGCCGGGCGGCCGCTCGTACGAGATCCGCCCGCCGACGGCCCACAGCTCGTCCCGTACGTCGTCGGGACCGACGAGTACCCGCCCCTTCACATGCAGCACAGGCCGCACCGTGTGATCACTCATGGCAGCACTGTACGAGGCGGCCGATGACGGCCTCGGTACTCTCGACGGAAGCGCTGTTCGTACGCCGAACCGCAGGCCGACCCGATCCGAAGAGAGCACCACCGTGACGCACCCCTTCCTCGACCTCGCCCCGCTCACCGCCGCGCACTTCGCCGTCATCGAACGCCGGGTGGCCGGGCTCCTCGCCACCGAGCAGGACGTCGTCATCATGCAGGGCGAGGCGCTGCTTCCCCTCGAAGGCTGCATCCGGGGCGGTGCCCGGCCCGGTTCGACCGCACTGAACGTGGTCACGGGGCCGTACGGGCAGACCTTCGGGAACTGGCTGCGCGACTGCGGTGCCAATGTCATCGATCTGGCGGTGCCGTTCCACACGGCGGTCACCGCCGACCAGGTCGCGCAGGCGCTCGCCGCGCACCCGGAGATCGACTTCGTCTCGCTGGTCCACGCGGAGGCGGCGACCGGCAACACCAACCCGGTCGCGGAGATCGGTGAGGTCGTCCGGGCGCACGGGGCGCTGTTCATGCTGGACGCCGTCGCCTCGGTGGGCGCCGAGCCGCTGCTGCCGGACCTGTGGGGCGTCGACCTCTGCGTGATCGGCGCGCAGAAGGCGATGGGCGGCCCGGCCGGGGTGTCGGCGGTGTCGGTGAGCGGGCGCGCCTGGGAGCGGATCGCCGCCAACCCCGAGGCCCCCCGCCACTCGTACCTCTCGCTCCTGGACTGGAAGGAGCGCTGGATCGACGGCGGCCGCAAGGCGCTCCTGCACGCCCCCGCGCAGCTGGAGATGCTGGCGCTGGAGGCGTGCGTGGAGCGGATCGAGGCGGAGGGGCTGGAGGCGCTGATGGCCCGGCACGCGGCGGCCGCCGCGGCGACGCGGGCGGGCGCGGTGGCGCTCAGCGGCGGACTGGCGCCGTACGTGCACGAGGCACGGGACGCGGCGCCGGTCGCCACGACGCTGCGCGCCCCGGCGGGGATCGACGCCGCCGGGCTGGTCGCCAAGGGACTTGCGGCCGACCCGTCGCTGCCGCTGATCGCGGGCGGTGGGGCACTGTCCAAGGAGATGATCCGGGTCAATCACTACGGTGTGGACGCGACGCGGGGCGCGGTGCAGTCCTCGCTCGCGGCTCTGGGGGCGGCGTTGGCCGACGAGGGCCGGCCGGTCGACTTCGAAGCTGCCCGCAGGGCCGTTACGGAAACCTGGCCGAGCGAATAAATTCAGGAGGGTCCGGGATCCGGCGACGGACCGCCACGAATTCATCAATGCGGGGAGCTGTTAATTCATAGCAGCTCCCCGCATTCTTGTGCCCGCTTTCCCGGACACTAAACCCTAAAGTTTCGGAAGCATCGATCTGCGCAATTCGACCACACCTCCCGGGAGTTACGACTCTGTGACCGACTCCACACCCGGGGAAGATTTGCCGGATAAATGACGGACATATCGGCAGGAATCTTCACCGTTTCACGCCGGGGCACGCGCCCGCGTGATAACACACGGGCCCCTTCCACCCAACCGTCTGCGTCGATGCAATTTCAGAATTTGCTGGGTAAATTCAATTCGCATGACCGCCGCACCAGCAGATTTTGCACGTGCCCGAAGCGAATTCCTCACCATCGACACCCCGCGAGTGGAGGACGGAGCCGCGATCTGGCGTATCGCCCGTGACTCCGAGGTCCTGGACCTCAACTCCTCGTACAGCTATCTGCTGTGGTGCCGTGACTTCGCCGCGACCTCCGTGGTCGCCCGCGACGAGACCGGCGAACCGGTCGCCTTCGTGACGGGATACATCCGGCCCGACCGCCCCGAGACGCTCGTCGTCTGGCAGGTGGCCGTCGACCACGGCCACCGCGGGACCGGGCTGGCCGCCAAGCTGCTGGACTCGCTGACCGCGCGGGTCGCCGCAGTGCAGGGCCTGGCCTCCGTCGAGACCACCGTCACGCCGGACAACACCGCGTCCGACCGGCTGTTCACCTCCTACGCACTCCGCCATGACGTGGCTCTGGAGCGCGAGGTGCTGTTCGACGGCGAGCTGTTCCCCGAGGGGACGCACCTGCCGGAAGTGCTCTACCGCATCGGTCCGTTCCACGCCTGAGCGCGGCGAAGACCGCACCGCCGCCCTCCCACCCCCCTCAAGCAGGAGATCCCCTGTGACCATCACCCCGCCTGCCCTGAGCGTCTTCGAGACCCTGGAGTCGGAGGTACGGAGCTACTGCCGCGGCTGGCCCGCCGTGTTCGACCGTGCGCAGGGCTCCCGGCTGACCGACGAAGACGGCCACACGTACCTCGACTTCTTCGCCGGTGCCGGATCCCTCAACTACGGCCACAACAACCCGGTTCTGAAGCGTGCGTTGATCGACTACATCGAGCGCGACGGCATCACCCACGGCCTCGACATGGCCACCACCGCGAAACGCTCCTTCCTGGAGACCTTCCAGAACGTGGTGCTGCGCCCGCGCGACCTTCCGTACAAGGTGATGTTCCCCGGCCCGACTGGCACCAACGCGGTCGAGGCCGCGCTGAAGCTGGCCCGCAAGGTGAAGGGGCGCGAGTCGGTCGTCTCGTTCACCAACGCCTTCCACGGCATGTCCCTCGGCTCTCTCGCCGTCACCGGCAACGCCTTCAAGCGGGCCGGGGCCGGTATCCCGCTGGTGCACGGCACGCCGATGCCGTTCGACAACTATCTCGACGGCCAAGTCCCGGACTTCCTCTGGTTCGAGCGGCTCCTCGAGGACCAGGGGTCGGGTCTCAACCAGCCCGCCGCCGTGATCGTCGAGACGGTGCAGGGCGAGGGCGGCATCAATGTGGCGCGGCCCGAGTGGCTGCGGGCGCTGGCCGATCTGTGCCACCGCCGCGACATGCTGCTGATCGTCGACGACATCCAGATGGGCTGCGGCCGTACGGGCGCGTTCTTCTCGTTCGAGGAGGCCGGCATCACGCCGGACATCGTCACGCTGTCCAAGTCCATCAGCGGATACGGACTGCCCATGTCGCTCTGCCTGTTCCGCCCGGAGCTGGACATCTGGGGACCGGGCGAGCACAACGGCACCTTCCGCGGCAACAATCCCGCGTTCGTCACCGCCGCCGCCGCCCTCGACGCCTACTGGGCGGACGGCCAGATGGAGAAGCAGACCCTGGCCCGCGGCGAACAGATCGAGCAGGCACTGCTGGCGATCTGCGACGAACACGCCCCGCTCGGCACTCGGTTCCGCGGCCGCGGCCTGGTCTGGGGGCTGGAGTTCACCGACGTGTCGCGCGCCGCCGCGGTCTGCGCCCGCGCCTTCGAACTGGGGCTGCTGGTGGAGACCTCCGGTCCGCGGAGCGAGGTCGTGAAGCTGCTGCCGGCCCTGACCGTCACCCCCGAGGAACTGGACGAGGGCCTGCGCACGCTGGCCCGTGGCGTCCGCGAAACCGTCTGACACCCCGGCGCGCAGAGACACCGAAGAGAAAAGAAGAGAAAGGCACCGACTCACCGTGATCGTCCGATCGTTCAGTGACATCGAGAACACCGACCGGCATGTGAAGGCCGCCTCCGGCACCTGGGAGAGCAAGCGCATCGTGCTCGCCAAGGAGAAGGTGGGCTTCTCGCTCCACGAAACCGTGCTGTACGCGGGCACGGAGACGTCGATGTGGTACGCGAACCACATCGAGGCCGTGTTGTGCACCGAGGGCGAGGCCGAGCTCACCAACGACGAGACGGGCGAGAAGCACTGGATCTCCCCCGGCACGATGTATCTGTTGAACGGGCACGAGCACCACACGCTGCGCCCGAAGACCGACTTCCGCTGTGTCTGCGTCTTCAACCCTCCCGTCACCGGACGGGAGGACCACGACGAGAACGGCGTCTATCCCCTGCTGACCGAGGAGGTCTGAACGATGACCACCGATGTACGCGCCGACCTCTATCCCACCCGGGGTTCCGCCGAGCTGATCACGCCCCGCCAGGACCCGGTCATCTGGTCGGCGCCCGGCGCCCCGGGCCCGGTCGCCGTGAAGGACCTGCAGGGCTTCGAGCGTGACGGCTTCCTCACCGTCGACGAGCTGATCACACCCGCCGAGGTCGACGGCTACCGGGCCGAGCTCGACCGGCTGATCGCCGATCCCGCGGTCCGGGCCGACGAACGCTCGATCATCGAGCCGACGTCGCAGGACATCCGCTCGGTCTTCGAGGTCCACCGGATCAGCGAGGTCTTCGCCCGGCTGGTCAGCGACGAGCGGGTGGTGGGCCGGGCCCGCCAGATCCTCGGCTCGGACGTGTACGTCCACCAGTCGCGGATCAACGTCAAGCCGGGCTTCGGCGCTTCGGGGTTCTACTGGCACTCGGACTTCGAGACCTGGCACGCCGAGGACGGTCTGCCGCACATGCGGGCGGTGTCCGTGTCGATCGCGCTGACCGAGAACCACGACACCAACGGCGGGCTGATGATCATGCCCGGTTCGCACAAGTCGTTCCTCGGGTGCGCGGGCAGGACGCCGAAGGACAACTACAAGAAGTCGCTGAGGATGCAGGACGCCGGCACCCCGTCCGACCAGGCGCTGACCAGGATGGCCGACCGGCACGGCATCCGGCTCTTCACGGGACCGGCCGGTTCGGCGACCTGGTTCGACTGCAACTGCATGCACGGCTCGGGGGACAACATCACCCCGTACCCGCGCAGCAATGTCTTCATCGTCTTCAACAGTGTGGAGAACGCCGCCGAGGAACCGTTCGCGGCGCCGGCCAGGCGCCCGGAGTTCATCGGGTCGCGGGACTTCTCGCCGGTGGGATGAGGCGGTGACGCGGTGGGCGGGGGTGGCCCGGCCGTCCCCGCCCACCGGCACAATCGGGTGGACCCGGTCGTCCGTCAGCAGCGAGAGTGAGGGCATGACTTCACTCGTACGACACGTCACCATCGACTGCGCCGACGCCTACAAGCTCGGTAGTTTCTGGGCCGAGGTGCTCGGTGCGCAGCTGTCCGACGAGGATCGGCCCGGTGATCCCGAGGCACTCGTCGAGACCCCCGGCGCCGCACTGCTGTTCATTTCGGTACCCGAGCCCAAGGCCGGCAAGAACCGCGTCCACCTGGACATCCAGCCGCAGGACCGTACCCGTGACGAGGAGGTCGAGCGGCTGCTCGCCCTCGGCGCCACTCTCGTCGGCGACCACCGCAAGCCGAACGGCCGGGGCTGGGCGACGCTCGCCGACCCCGAGGGCAATGAGTTCTGCGTGGAGTGCAGCGCCGCGGAACGGGCCACGCTGACCGCGACCCGGCTGCCGGTCACCGCGGACGACGTGACCACCGCGGTCCATCTCTCGCTCGCCGCGCTCCGTGAGGTTCCGGAGGACCACTGGCGGGCGCCCGCCGGGACACTGGAGTGGGACTCCTGGGAGACCGTGGAGCATCTGAACGATGATCTCTTCGCGTACGCAGCCCAGTTGGGCCCGAAGAAGCCGCCGCTCGACCGCGAGGTGCCGTACCGCTGGGGAGCGGAGCGCAAGGGCGGCCCGGCCAACGCGATCTTCGCCAACCCCGACGCCGGTGCGGTCGGACTGCTGCAGACCCTGGAGGCGAGCGGGGCACTGCTGACCGCGATGGTACGGACGACCCTGGCGGATGTCCGTTCGTTCCATGCGTACGGGATCTCGGACCCGGAGGGCTTCGCCGCGATGGGGATCGTGGAGACCCTGGTGCATACGCACGATGTCGTTCGGGGCCTGGACATCTCCTGGGCGCCGCCCGCCGATCTGTGCGACCGCGTACTTGCCCGGCTGTTCCCGGACGCCCCGAATGACGCCGACCGGTGGACCGTGCTGCTCTGGTCCACCGGTCGCGCCGAGCTGCCCGGGCGTGAGCGCGTCAGCTCGTGGAAGTGGCGGAGCGCGCCTCTGGACACGCCTGCTTCCTGACGACCTGGTGCGCGAGGGAGCCCGCTCCCTGTCGTGCACCAGGCCGTAAGGGCTCGCAGAGAATCAACGTGTTGCTTCCGGCGATGCGGCTCGTTGATGTGGTATGGGCATAACGCAGGAGATTCGAGATCAACTGAGTGCGAAGTTCGGGGTGTTGTTCCCGCATCTGGACGAGCGGCAACAGCGTCTGCTGATGGGAGCCGAGGCCCGGCTCCTGGGACACGGCGGGATCCGGGCCGTCGCCCGGGCAGCCGGGGTCAGCGAGGCGACGGTCCGCAAGGGCGTCTATGAGCTGGAGGCTGGCGAAGGGCCCCTGGGGCGGGTCCGCCGGCCCGGCGGCGGACGGAAGAAGGCCGCCGACCTGGACGCGGGACTGCGTCCCGCACTTCTCGCCCTGGTCGAGCCGGACATGCGCGGGGACCCGATGTCGCCGCTGCGGTGGACGACCAAGTCGACCCGGAACCTGGCCGGCGAGCTGACGCTTCAGGGACACAAGGTCAGTGCCGACACGGTCGGTGACCTGCTGCGGGAGGCGGGCTTCAGTCTGCAGGCCAACTCCAAGACCGTCGAGGGCAAGCAGCACCCGGACCGGGACGCCCAGTTCCGCTACATCAACGACCGGGCCAAGGACCACATCAGCTCCGGAGATCCGGTGATCAGCGTGGACAGCAAGAAGAAGGAACTGGTCGGCCAGTACAAGAACGCCGGGCGGGAGTGGCAACCGGGGGGCGAGCCGGTCAAGGTCAAGACGCATGACTTCCTGGACCGGGAGGGGCCCGGCAAGGCGATCCCGTACGGGATCTACGACATCGCGGCGAACACCGGCTGGGTCAGCGTCGGCACCGACCACGACACCGCCGCGTTCGCGGTGGAATCCATCCGCCGCTGGTGGCAGGCCCGCGGCCGACACGATTACCCGCACGCCACACGGCTGCTGATTACCGCCGACGCGGGCGGTTCCAACGGCTACCGCACCCGCGCCTGGAAGAGTGAACTCGCTGCCCTGGCCGCCGAGACCGGCATGGACATCACAGTCTGTCACCTACCGCCGGGCACATCGAAGTGGAATCGGATCGAGCACCGGCTGTTCTCCCACATCTCCATGAACTGGCGCGGCAGGCCCCTGAGCAGCCATGACGTCATCGTGGAGACGATCGCGGCGACCACCACCCGCACCGGACTGACGGTCGAGGCCCGCCTCGACACCGACAGCTACGACACCGGCGTGAAGGTCAGCGATGCCCAGGTCGACGCGCTGGCGATGAGCCGGCACCGCTTCCACGGCGACTGGAACTACACGCTCCATGGCGATGCCTGCCCGCCCCCACGCCAGGGCGCGGGCATGGAGACCGAAGCGCGGTCGCCCGAGCTCCCGAATGACGTTGCCGCCGGCTCGCTCCGTGACCCGGAGCTGACCGGCATGACCGATCCACAACTGGACGTTCTGGTCAGCGCGTTGATCCCAGCACTGGCACGACGACGAGAGCAGACTCGCCGCGAACGCCGGGGCGGTGAGCGCCAACGAGCACGCGGTGCGGGCGCCAAGGACAAGCTCTCCGACGAAGACCGCATCCTGGCCACCGTGCTCAGCCTTCGCAAGATTGGTACCCACGACCTGCTCGCCCAGCTCTTCGGCGTCACCGGGAGCACCCTCACGCGGGCAGTCCAGGAAGTACGGCCCCTCCTGGCCGAGCGCGACCACGCGATCCCGCCTTCAACCGCCAGGTTCCGCACCCCGGCAGACGTGGCCGCCCACCTCGGCAAGTACGGCAGCCGACCCCCATCAGAGATCAAACCAGCATGTTGATTCTCTGCGAGCCCTAAGGGCTGTCACCACCGCCGGCCTCGTCCGCCCCGGGTGGCCTTCCGTGCGCCTTTCCGTACATCGTCGATGTCCCTTCGACCGTTGCACGGGATGACGGGTTGGGGGGTCACCCGACGGGCTCTCAGCCGTCGAGGCGTACGACCCGGACCGCACCCGCCGGGACGGCGAGGTGGCCCGCGGTGTGCTCGCCGGTGAGGAGTTCGGTGCCTGCGGCTTCGAGCGGCACCTTGGTGTCGTCCCCGGTGTGATTGATCGCGAAGACATAGGTGCCGCTGTCGCCGGCGCGGGTGACGACCTCGACGTCGCGCGGGAGACCGGTGCGCGGCGCGATCCGGGCGTCGCCGCAGGCCCGGTCGAGGACGGCGTCGAGGTGGGGCCCGGAGAGCCGGGTGGAGACGTACCAGGCGGTGCCCTTGCCCAGGCGGTGGCGGGTGACGGCGGGGCGGCCCGCGGGAATGCCGTCGGCGTAGGACCAGACGGTCTCGGCGCCGCGCGGGATCACCACGTCCGACCACAGGTCACCGGTCAGCTCCGGGCCCTCGGCGGCGCCCTCGGGAGTGATCAGGCGGACCGTCCCGCCCTCGCCGAGCGGTGAGAACTCCTCGATGGTCAGGCCGAGTACGTCCCGCAGGGCGCCCGGGTACGGACCGGGGTGGACGGCGTCATGAGTATCGACGATGCCGGAGAAGTACGAGACGACGAGTGTGCCGCCGTTCTCGACGTAGGTACGGAGGTTCCGGCCGGTCTCCGCTGTGGCGAGGTAGAGGGCCGGGGCGACGACCAGCGGGTACGCGGACAGATCGGCGTCCGGGTGGGCGAAGTCGACGGTGAGGTGCCGGTCGTACATCGAGGCATAGAAGGTGTCGGCGCGCTCGCGGGCGTCGTGGTCCTCGCTCGGGCGCCATTCCAGCCCCTGCGCCCACCAGGACTGCCAGTCCCAGAGCATCGCCGCGTCCGCGACGGTGCGGGTCGAGCGGATGCCGCTGAGCAGGCCGAGATCGGCGCCGAGCCGGGAGACCTCGCGCCACACCCGGGAGTCCGTACCGGCGTGCGGCACCATCGCCGAGTGGAACTTCTCCGCGCCGCTGCGGGACTGCCGCCACTGGAAGAACATGGCCCCGTCGGAGCCGCGGGCGACATGGGCGAGGCTGTTGCGGGCCATCTCGCCCGGACGCTTGGCGGGGTTGCGGGGCTGCCAGTTGACGCCGCTGGTGGAGTGCTCCAGGAGCAGCCAGGGTGCGCCGCCCGCGACGAACGGGTGAGGTCGGCGGCCATCGCGAGGTTGACGTGGGTACGGCGGCCATCGGTGATGAGGTAGTGGTCGTTGGTGACGAGGTCGGTCTCGCGGCCCCAGGCCCAGTAGTCGACGGAGTCGCACTGGCTGAGTGCGGTCATGAAGTTGGTGGTGACCGGGATGCCGGGGGCGAGGCGGTGCAGGATGTCCCGTTCCATGCAGAAGTTCTCGCGCATGGTGGCGTCGGCGAAGCGGGCGTAGTCCAGGCGCTGGGCCGGGTTGGCGACGGTCGGGGTGGTGCGGGGCGGGTCGATCTCGTCGAGGCTGCGGTAGCGCTGGCCCCAGAAGGCGGTGCCCCAGGCGTCGTTGACGGCGTCGACGCTGCCGTGGCGGTCGGCGAGCCAGCGGGCCTTCCGCCGCCCTGCTGCTCGGCGCGCTCTACTGTCTGCTGCCGGTCGCCTGGGTCCTGGTCGCCTCGACCAAGTCCGGCCGTGAGCTGTTCTCCACCTTCACCTTCCTGCCGGGCACCGGCTTCACCCGGAACGTCGCCGATCTGTCGGCGTACCGCGACGGCGTGTACTGGAAGTGGATGGCCAACTCGGCGTTCTACGCCGGGGCCGGCGCCCTGCTGTCCACGGCCGTCTCCGCGGTATCGGGGTACGCCCTGGCCGTGTACCGGTTCCGCGGACAGGAGAGCATCTTCAACATCCTGCTGGCCGGGGTGCTGATGCCGCCGGTGATCCTCGCCATGCCGCAGTATCTGCTGCTGGCGAAGGCCGACCTGACGGACTCGTACCTCTCGGTCCTGCTGCCGGTGATCCTCTCCCCGTACGGGGTGTATCTCGCCCGGATCTACGCGGCGGCCGCCGTACCGGCCGATGTGGTCGAGGCCGGCCGGATGGACGGCGGCGGTGAGTGGCGGATCTTCCGCACCATCGCGTTGCCGATGATGCTGCCGGGTCTGGTGACCGTCTTCCTGTTCCAGTTCGTCGCGATCTGGAACAACTTCCTGCTGCCGTACATCATGCTCGGCGACGACGAGAAGTTCCCGGTCACCCTGGGCCTGTACACCCTGCTCCAGCAGGGCTCCAACACCCCAGCCCTCTATACCCTGGTGATCACGGGGGCGCTGCTGGCGATCGTCCCGCTGATCGCGCTGTTCCTGGTCATCCAGCGCTTCTGGAGCCTCGACCTGCTCTCCGGCGCCGTAAAGTCCTGACCGGGCCCCGCCAGGGCTTCATTTGATGAAGGATCATGCACCATGAGCCGCACAGAACAGCCCGGACAGCCCGGACCGTCCGGTACGGGACGCCGAAGGCCGCCGACCATTCACGACGTGGCACGGGAGGCCGGGGTCTCCCGCGGCACCGTCTCGCGGGTGCTCAACGGCGGCCACAACGTCAGCGCAGCCGCGCTCGACGCGGTCAACTCCGCGATCCGCAGGACCGGCTACACGGTGAACCGGCACGCCAGATCGCTGATCACGGGCCGCTCGGACTCGGTGGCGTTCCTGCTCACCGAGCCGCAGGAGCGGTTCTTCGAGGACCCCAACTTCAATGTGCTGCTGCGGGGCTGCACCACCGCTCTCGCCGCGCACGACATCCCGCTGCTGCTGATGATCGCGGGGACGGAGGCCGAACGCCGCCGGAACATGCGGTACATCGCCGGTCATGTGGACGGGGTCCTGCTGGTCTCCAGCCACTCCGGGGACCCGGTCGCCGCCCAGCTGCACGAGGCCGGGGTCCCGCTCGTCGACTGCGGCAAGCCGCTCGGGCAGGGCTCGAAGGTCAGCTACGTGGCGGTCGACGACCGGGACGGTGCCCGGGACATGGTGCGTTACCTGTACGAGTCGGGGCGCCGCCGGATCGGTACGGTGAGCGGCCCGCTGGACACCCCGGGCGGCGTCGAACGTCTGGCGGGCTACCGCGAGATGCTCGCCGACTGCGGGCTGCCCGCCGACGACGCACTGATCGTCCCGGGCGACTACAGCCGGGCGGGCGGCGAGGCGGCGGCCGCACTGCTGCTGGAGCGGGCCCCGGATCTCGACGCGGTGTTCGTCGCCTCCGACCTGATGGCGCAGGGCGTGCTCGCCGCTCTGGAGAAGGCCGGGCGCCGGGTGCCGGAGGATGTCGCGGTCGGCGGCTTCGACGACTCGCCCGCGGCGCTTGCGTCCCGGCCGGAGCTGACCACGATCCGGCAGCCGTGGGACCGGATCAGCGCCGAGATGGTACGGGTACTGCTGGCCCAGATCGGTGGGGAGGACCCGGCCGCGGTGATCCTCCCCACCGAACTGGTACGCCGTGATTCGGCGTGACCGCCGCGGCTACGGGACAGCTCTTACACGGCGTCCAGTGCCGGGTAGTCGACGTAGCCCTTCGCGTCCCCGCCGAAGAAGGTGGACGGGTCAGGGGTGTTGAACGGGCCGCCGGTCCTCAGTCGGGCCGGCAGGTCCGGGTTGGCGATGAACAGAGCGCCGTACGAGATGATGTCGGCGATCCCGTCATCGATCACCGAGTGGTCGTCCGGTCCGGTCGGCCCGTCCGTCAGCGCATTGATGACGAAGGTGCCGGAGAACTGCTTGCGCAGCGCGAGCGTCAGTTCGCGGATCTCCACCGCCTCCAGGACGTGCAGATAGGCGAGGCCGAGCGGCTCGATCTCCCCTACCAGCGCGGTGTAGACGGCGTCCGGCTCGGGCTCGTCGATGTCGTTGTACGGGTTTCCGGGCGAGATGCGCAGCCCGGTGCGCTCCGCGCCGATCTCGGCGGCGACGGCCTTGACCACCTCGACGGCGAAGCGGATACGGGCCTGCTCGGAGCCGCCCCACTCGTCGGTGCGCAGGTTGGTGTTGGGGGCGAGGAACTGGTGGATGAGGTAGCCGTTCGCGCCGTGCAGCTCGACCCCGTCGAAGCCGGCGTCGACCGCGTTGCGGGCGGCCGTCGCGAAGTCGGCTATGGTCTGCCGGACCTCGTCGCCGGTCAGTGCGCGCGGTGTGGTGAAGTCCTCCAGCCCCGTGCCGGTGTAGAGCTGTCCGGCGGGCTTGACCGGGGAGGCGCTGACGGGGGCGAGCCCGTCCGGCAGCAGGTCCGGGTGGCCGATCCGGCCCGCGTGCATGAGCTGGGCGAAGATCCGGCCGCCCGCCGCATGCACCGCGTCGGTCACCTTGCGCCAGGACGCGACCTGCTCCTCGCTGTGCAGACCCGGGGTGGAGGGGTAGCCCTGGCCCACCACCGACGGCTGGATGCCCTCCGTGATGATGAGGCCCGCCGAGGCGCGCTGGGCGTAGTACTCGGCGACGAGATCGGTGGCGGTGCCACCCTCACCGGCCCGGCTGCGGGTCATCGGGGCCATGGCGATGCGGTTGGCGAGCTGGGTGCCGGAGAGATCGATCGGGTCGAATGCGGTGGTCATGGGAGCCCCCAAAGAAAATTACATGGTCGGCCAAGTATTTCGGTCCTGCGTCACTGTAACGCATTAATTGGCCGACCAAGGTAAAGTGCGGAGCAAGCGCCGGAACCGGACCCGGACCAGGCCGGAGCACCGCCCCGAGGAGTCCCCATGAAGGCCGAACCCGTCGACCCCGCCTGTACCGAGCTGCCGAGCGCCGCCCGCGGCGGCCCGGTCAGTCATGCCGTCTCACGGGTCGCCCGGCTGCACCGGATCGCCGCGGGCAAAGCGCTCCGGGCAGCCGGCCTCTACCCCGGCCAGGAGTTCCTGATGATGTACCTGTGGGATGCGGGCGCGGTGCGCCAGTCGGAGCTGATCAAGGCGGTCGACCTCGACCCGTCGACCGTCACCAAGATGCTCCAGCGGCTCGAACAGGCCGGACACGTCCGCCGCTGCCCCGACCCGGACGACCGGCGGGCCGTCCTGGTCGAGGCCAGCGTCGGCAGCTGCGCGCTGCACTCCGATGTGGAGCGCGCCTGGACGGATCTGGAGGAGCACACGCTCGCCGGTCTGGACGCGGCGGAGCGCACCGAGCTGGCCCGGCTGCTGGCGAAGGTCGAGGAGAACCTCTGCCACCAGACCGAGTGCCGCCCGGATTCCTGCTGACCGGAAGCGGGCCGGGACAGTCAGCCCGCCAGCGCCTCCAGCGCGCGGTCCACATCGGCCTGCGTGTTGTAGAGATGGAATGCCGCCCGCAGATTCCCGGCCCGGGCCGAGACCGTGATCCCGGCCCGCGCCAGCGCGGGCTCCCGGTCGCCGAGCCCCGGCACGGCGACGATCGCGGTCCGGCCGGGCACCGGTTCGTGACCGATCCCGGCCAGTCCGGTACGGAACCGGGCGGCGAGCGCGGTGTTGTGGGCGTGTACGACGTCGATGCCGATATCGGCCAGCAGCGCGAGGGAGTGCTCGGCGCCGTGGTAGGCGAGGAAGGCGGGCGCCTCGTCGAAGCGGCGCGCGGTGCCGGCGAGCCGTCCGATCGGACCGTATGTGCTGTTCCAGCGGTCCTCGCCGGCCACCCAGCTCGCGAAGAGGGGCGGCAGGATCTCCTGCGCCTCCTCGGTGACCGTCAGGAACGACGTACCGCGCGGGCAGAGCAGGAACTTGAAGCCGCCCGTGACGGTGTAGTCGTAAGCCCCCGCGTCCAGCGGCAGCCAGCCCGCGGACTGGGTGGCGTCGAGCAGGACCCGGGCTCCGTGCGCGGCGGCTGCCGCCCGGACCGCGTCGAGATCGGCGAGGCGGCCGTCGGCGGACTGCACGGAGGAGAGGGCGACCAGCGAGGTCGTGGGCCGCACCGCCTCAGCCATGCCGTCCAGCGGGACGTACCGCATCCGCAGATCCCCGCGGGCCGCGAAGGGGCCGACGACCGAACTGAACTCCCCCTCGGGAACCAGCACTTCGGCGCCCGGCGCCAGCGAGGCCGCGATCAGACCGACATGCACGGCGACCGAGCTGCCGGTGGCGACCCGGTCGGGGCCGACGCCGACGAGCCCGGCGAACCGGACCCGTGCGGTGTCCACGGCGTCGAAGCTGCCCGCGCCCGGACCGGTGCCCGCGGCATTCTCGTCGGCGAGCGTCTTCACCGCCTCGACGGTGCGGCGGGGCAGCAGCCCGCAGCTGGAGGTGTTGAGATACGTGGTCTTGGGCGCAAACTCTGCGCCTACCGCCTGGCTGAGCGAGGAGATCTCCATACGCCCACCCTGAAGCCCCCTCAACTCATCGTCAATCACGAAGAATTGAGGGGTTCCCCCAAGCAGTGCTTATGTGTGTGGCCGGGCGGGGTGGAGCGGGTCAGCTCTGCCCGCCGGACTGCGGGACCTCGCAGGCCCCGTCGGCGTCACAGGCTGCCGCGTCCGAGCCGATCGCGGTCAGCGGACGGTCCTTCCACGCCTGCTCCAGCGCCTGCGCGAACACCTCGGCGGGCTGGCCGCCGGAGATCCCGTACCGCCGGTCGAGCACGAAGAACGGCACCGCGTTGGCCCCCAGCTCGGACGCCTCGCGCTCGTCGGCCCGCACCTCGTCGGCGTACGCCTCGGGATCGGCGAGGACGGCGCGCGCCTCATCGACGTCGAGCCCGGCCTCGACGGCCAGCTCGACCAGCACGTCACCGTCGAAGACGGACCGCTCCTCGGCGAAGTTCGCCCGGTAGGCGAGGCTCAGCAGCTCGTCCTGGCGGCCACGAGCCTTGGCCAGGTGGAGCAGCCGGTGGATGTCGAAGGTGTTGCCGTGGTCGCGGCCCTCGGTGCGGTAGCCGAGCCCCTCGGCCTGCGCGTTGGCCGCGACATTCGCCTCCATGGCCTTCGCCTCTTCCCGGGTGCGCCCGTACTTCTGCGCCAGCATGTCGATCACCTGCACGGTGTCGCCCTTGGCGTACGTGGGGTCGAGCTCGAAGGACCGGTGCACGACCTCGACCTCGTCGCGGTGGGCGAAGCCCGCCAGGCCCTTCTCGAAGCGGGCCTTCCCGATGTAGCACCAGGGGCAGGCGATGTCGCTCCAGATCTCGACGCGCATGTCTCTTCTTCTCTCCGTGTTCTCGTACGAACGGCTCGGGCAGCGCGGAGTCACTCTCCGCTCCGTTTTACAACGCAGGAGCGGACGCCCTGATTCCCCCGGTTGCCTACGGCCGGTCCTGCGCCGTCCGGGGACCATGGCGACGTGGACCGCCACGTCGATGTCCCGAGGACGGCTCCGCGGGCCCCCGCACTCCCAGACGCGGATGTGGAGCGGTTCGACGTAACTCACTCCGGATTCTCCTCCTGCTCCGGCGAGGGGACACGCCGCCGAGTGTGATCACAACCGGAGACAGGCCCTGGTTCACCGGCGCCACGCTCCCCACGACCGCGCCGGCCGGCAGCGGTGCCGGCCCCGCGCGCCCGGCCGTCCAGCCGCGCCGTCCCGCGCGGCGGACCGCACGAGGGCGGCGTGATCTGCTGTTCGTCTGCGGTCGGGTCTCGCGATGGGCATGCAAGTGCCTCTGGAGATCAGGGGTGTTGCCGAACCCGCCGCCTTCGACACCGGTGCAGTGCCCGCGCAGTGCGTCCCGGGCACGCTTCGTGCCGGTAGCGCACCGGATTGCGGGCACGGCACTTCGTACGGAGTCGGTGCATCCAGGTGTGACCCAAATCCGGCTGCTCGATGCTGGTTACTTCGTGCACACGGGACTTGTCGATGCCCTGTCGTGATCACGATCCAACTGGCGGCGATGCTTGCGACCGCACGTGCCCGGTGGCCCGGTGAGCTCTGCGATCCGGCATCGCAAAGGTGCGGTGACGGCTACCGGCGAGGCATCGGTGCAGCGTCTGCCGGTCGTTTCCCATTACACGAATATTCAACTGGCCGTCCCTGCCTGCGCTGTGCGCCGTCCCTAAGGTCCTTGAGGGTTTCGAAAGAAGGGGTTCATGGACACACGCATCGCCATCCGGGCTCGCGGGATCACGAAATGTTTCGGCGACGTCGTCGCGCTCGACGGCATAGACCTCGATGTGACGCAGGGGCAGATCCATGGCCTGGTCGGACCGAACGGCGCCGGGAAGACGACCTTGCTCGGCCTCCTGCTGGGGCTCGCGGTTGCCGACAGCGGTCGCCTCGAGGTCCTGGGCACACCGGTCGGGCGGGCACTCGACGCTCCCGACGGTGTCGCCGGCTTCGTGGACAGTCCCGCTCTCTACCCCTCGCTCACCCCACGGCAGAACCTCGCCGCGCTGGCCGCACTCCGCGGCCACGACGCGCGCACGGCGGAAGTCGACGACGTACTCGCCGAGGTCGGCCTCACCGGCGTCGCCGACGACCGCACCCGCGGCTTCTCCCTCGGCATGCGCCAGCGGCTCGGACTCGCCGCCGCCCTGCTGACCAAGCCCCGGCTGCTCGTGCTCGACGAACCGTCCAACGGCCTCGACCCGGCGGGCAAGAAGCACGTGCACGGTGTCCTCAACCGGCTCGCGGCCGACGGGACCGCCGTCGTGCTCTCGAGCCACAACATGGACGACCTCGAGGCGCTGTGCTCCGAGGTGACCATCCTCGCTGCCGGACGCGTCGTCTTCTCCGGCCCGCTGAGCAAGCTGGCCACCGACAACCGCGAACTCGACTACCGGCTGCTCACCTCCGACCCGCAGGCCGCCCGCCGACTGGCTGTCGAAACGGCCGGGATCCAGGTCGTCGACGACGCCGACGTGCGGCACGACGCCCGGACGCTCGTCGTGCGCGCGCAGGTGCCCGCCCTCGACGAACTGGTGGCGGGGCTGGTGCACGCGGGCATCGCGGTGCGCGAGCTCGCCCCCGTGGTGTCGCCGCTCGAAGCCGCGTTTCTCGCCCTCACCGAACAGCAGGAGGCCGGCCGATGACCGCGACCCTCACCCCGGGCCGGGAACAGGAAAAGGAACACGAGCAGGTGACCAGGGGCCCTCGCGTCCCCGTCACCCGCGTCTGTCGCTTCGAGTTCGTCAAGCTCGTCTCACAGTGGCGGATCCGCCTGCTCGTCCTCGCCTGCTGGATCGTTCCCGCCCTCTTCGTCGCCGGCGTGAGCCAGCAGGCCACGCTCCCCGTGGACACCCTCTTCGGGCGCTGGATGCACGCCTCCGGGTGGGCCGGGCCGCTGGTGATGCTCGGTTTCGCGGGGGCCTGGGCGCTCCCACTGCTGACCTCGATCGTGGCCGGTGACGTGTTCGCCTCCGAGGACCGACTCGGCACCTGGCGCCAGCTGCTCGTGGCGGTCCGCTCGCCTCGGCGGATCTTCGTGGCGAAGGCAGCCGCCAGCCTCACCGTCCTGCTGCTGCTCGTGGCCGGGCTCGCGGTCTCCAGCACGGTCGGTGGCCTCCTCGCGGTCGGCAACCAGCCGCTGGTCGGCCTCGACGGCCACCTCCTGGCGCCGTCGGACGCCGCCGTTCAGGTCCTGCTCTCCTGGATCTGCGTCCTCGCTCCGACCCTGGCGCTCGCCGCGCTCGGCTTCCTCGGGTCGGTCACGCTGGGACGCTCCCCGATGGGGCTGCTGGTGCCCGTACTCGTCTCGCTCGCGATGGCGGTCGCCCAGATGCTGCCGCTCCCCGTGGCCGTCCGGGTCGCCCTGCCCAGCTACGCCTTCATCTCCTGGAACGGGCTGTTCGCCGGCCCGCAGCAGCTCGGCCCGCTGCTGATCGGCATCGTCGTCAGCCTCGTGTGGGCCGTGGTCGCGACGGCGCTGGCCTATGTGCTCTTCGTACGGCGCGAATTCACCAACCCGACCCACGACGGTTCGGGCCGCCGCGCGATCACCGTCGGAGTCCTGCCGCTCGTCGGAGTGGCCGCCGTGTCGTTCGCGGTCGTCGCCGCGACGACCTCGGCGACGGGCTCCGGGATCGAGCAGGACAAGGTGCAGCGCTCGGTCGCCACGGCGTTCGCGCACCTGTACCGCATGCAGACCGACCAACTCAACCGACCCGCCGTCACCGAGGCCCAGTTGAAGGCCACGGCGGCGTGCAACAAGGGAAGCACCAGGGTCGCAGCGCAGGGCCCGGGCAACGACTGGCGCTGCGTCGTCACCTGGCATCTTCCCGGCGTCGAGGCCTCAGGACAGGCCATCTACCAACTCGACGTCACTCCGGACGGGCGGTTCATGGCCGATGGCGATGGACCTAAGGAAGTGAACGGCTACTTCCTGGTGCGGACCCCCGAAGGTGACGCACCGAACCCGCTGTGGCAGTTCGACGGCAACGTCGAGCTGCTCGACACCACCCCGAAGGGATAACACTCAATGCAGGTGACTCGCCGCCGCAAGCTCGCTGAGGAAGCTCGGATCAGCCTCCTCGGTAGACTCATCGGCCGCCGGATACCGCTGTTGACGGCCGGCACCACCGCCGTCGCTCTCGTGGTCGCCGGTACGGCGTTCGCGCAGACCCACCAGTTCGGCACGGACCAGGTCGGTCAGGTCACTGCCGACGGTCAGGTCGTCTCCGGCAACCAGTACATCGCCCCGTACGGCGACCGTCTTGTCATCAACGAGGGCAAGATCATGTCGTCCTCGGTCAGCCCGGACGGCACGCACATGGCCGCCTCGGTCACCGACGGTGGCGCGGCCCTGGCCATCGTGGACCTGAAGAACTGGAAGAGGCAGCAGCTCGTCAGCAACGCCGCGTCGTCCAACCCCCGCATCAGCAGCAACAACGTGGGCCAGGAAGGCCCGACGTACTCGCCCGACGGCAAGCAGCTGTGGCTGGGCCAGCCGGACGGCTACACCGTGTTCACCGTGAACGCGGACGGCAGCGTCTCCAGCCCGAGGACCGTCACCATCCCGGCTCAGGGTTCCAAGAAGGCCCTGGTGGGCGAGGCGGTGTTCTCGGCCGACGGCATGACCGTGTACTCCGCGGTCAACGGCCAGAACCGGGTCGTCTCCATCGACGCGGCGACCGGGACCATCAAGCAGAGCTGGGCCGTGGGCAACGCCCCGCGCGACATGATCGTCGTCGGCGACAAGCTCTACGTCAGCAACGAGGGCGGCCGCCCGGCCAAGCCCGGCGAGCCCACGATCAACTCGTACGGCACGCAGGTGCTCGCCGACCAGAAGACCGCTGCCACCACCAGCGGCACGGTCAGCGTCATCGACCTGGCGAACCAGGACGCCGCCCCCTCCAGCATCGAGGTCGGTCTGCACCCGACCGCCCTGTACGCCAAGAACGGGGCGCTGTTCGTCACCAACACCGCGACCAACGACGTGTCGGTCATCGACACGGCGAAGGACAAGGTCGTCCAGACCATCGCCACCCAGCCGTGGGCCGAGGCCTCGGTGGGTTACGAGCCCGACGCGGTGACCCTCACCGACGACGGTCACCTGCTGGTGACCCTCGGCCGTGCCAACGCGGTCGCCGTCTACAAGTACACCTCCGCGCAGGAGCCGGTGAGCTACGTCGGCCTGCTCCCGACGGACTACTTCCCGTCGGAGATCACCACCGTCGGCGACCAGGTCTACGTCTCCAACACCCGTGGTGTCGACGCACGCCGTAAGGCCAGCGGTCACGGCACCCACGACACGACGTCGAGCGTGCAGAAGTTCACGCTGCCCGACGACAGCGTGATCAGGTCCTACACCGGCAAGGTCTTCAAGCAGAACGGCTGGAACGGCCAGTCGCTCAAGAAGTCCGACGGCTCCCCGGCCAAGCCGGTGCCGGTCCCGGTCAAGCTCGGCGACCCCTCGACGATCAAGCACGTCTTCCTGCTCGTCAAGGAGAACCGGACCTACGACCAGGTCTTCGGTGACATGCCGGAGGGCAACGGCGACCCGTCGCTGGCGCAGTACGGCGAGAACGTCACGCCGAACCAGCACGCCCTGGCCAGGCAGTTCGGCCTGTACGACAACACGTACGACATCGGCACGAACTCCGCCGAGGGCCACAACTGGCTGATGCAGTCCGACAACCCGGAGTACACCGAGTCCTCCGCCGGTGAGTACACCCGCAGCTACGACACCGAGGACGACGCCCTCGGCCACCAGCGGACCGGCTTCATCTGGACCGGTGCGCAGGACGCCGGCAAGTCCGTCCGCAACTTCGGTGAGTTCCAGCAGTTCCTGACCAAGCCGTCGGGCGCGAGCTGGCAGAACCTGTACTGCGACACCAAGAACATGGCGGCGACCGGTCAGGACACCGCCTACCCGCTGAACTCGACCTCGCCGATCCCGTCGCTCAACGACGTGTCGGTGCACGGCTACCCGAAGTTCGACACCAGCGTCCCGGACGTCTACCGCGCCGAGATCTGGAAGAAGGACTTCCAGAAGAACGGTCCGGCGAACCTGAACATGTTCTGGCTCTCCAGCGACCACACCGGTGGCCCGGTGAGCGGTGCCGCCCAGGTCGCGGACAACGACCTCGCCGTCGGCAAGATCGTTGACGAGATCTCGCACAGCAAGTACTGGAAGGACTCGGCGATCTTCGTCGTCGAGGACGACTCCCAGGCCGGCACCGACCACGTCGACGGCCACCGCGCCCCGGTCCAGATCATCAGCCCCTGGGCCAAGCACGGCGCGGTGGACAGCCACTACTACTCGCAGATCAACATGATGCGGACCGTCGAGCAGATCCTCGGGGTCCAGCCGATGAACCAGAAGGACACCGCGGCCACCCCGATGGCTGCGGCGTTCACCCAGAGCCCGGACTTCACGCCGTTCACCGCGCTGCCCAACCGGGTATCGCTGACCGACGGTGTGAAGAACGGCGCGCCGTCCTGTGGTCTGGACACCCCCGCGGCGCAGAACCCGAAGGCGGAGGCCGTGCCGGCGGCCTCGGTGCCGGCGGACATGAAGAACGTCGCCGGCGAGTGGGACCAGTGGAAGTCGAAGCAGCGGCTGACCGGTCCCCAGGCCGTGCCGGACTACGCTCCCCCGGCGCAGATGAACCACTTGACCTGGTACGAGCGGTACAACTGGAAGAAGCCGTACCCGGGCGAGAAGAAGATCTACGCTCCTCAGGACGTGCCGGGCGCGTTCATCCCGTCGGCGGAGAACGACGGCTGACGTAGGCCGGTCAGCACAGCCTGATTGCGTGGAGGAGCCCCTGGCCGGCGTCGCCGCCGGCCAGGGGCCGCCTTCTGTCTCCTGTACGGCAAAGAGAGGCAGCCGGAGCGTGACGACCCATCGGGCAAGCGGCGGTGGAAACGGGGTGGCGCCGCCGCACCGTGCGGTGGGTGGTGGGCGGGGCCCCTCCGGGGCGTCTCCTCAGGACTGGCGCGGAAGCCGGCAACGCGGACGAACCCGGCACGTACGCCAGCATCTGCGGGGACTCCCCTGCACGGCCCCACCCAGGCATCACCCGCGCCCGCGACCCGGTGGAACGCATTGCCGCTGACGCGCGACGGCCGGTCCGGGGCCGTGCAGGGGAGTCCCCGCAGGACGACGAACGGATACCCGGGCTCCCCCGCGTACCCGCCGAACGTTCGTCGCCCGAGGAGACACCCCGGAGGGGCCCCGAACCACCCACGGGGGCAGGCGACGGAGCCACCACGGCCCAGGCCGACACCTCAAGCCCGTCCGGCGATTGAGGACAAAACCCCCGCCAGGGTTCAGCTGCCGTCGCGCAGGTCGTCGAGCCCGGACGGCCGGAACACGATCCGGTCGAACGACGCCCGGCAGCCCTCGCCGGTCGGCGACTGGACCAGGAAGCCGATGGCCGCCTGCTGCTCCGCGGCGCCGAGGGCGAAGGTGCGGACGAAGGTCCACTTCTCCCCGTCGGCGGAGGCGTGGAAGGCGTAGGCGCTGCCGGTGCGGCTGAGCCGCAGCCAGAAGCTGTCGCCGTCCACGACGAAGGAGTTGGCGTCGTCGGAGTGACCGCGGGTGACGACCGTACAGATGGTGGGGTCTGCCGGGGAGAACTCCAGGCAGAGTTTCGCCCACTCCCGTTCCCCGACGTGCAGATAGAGCACCCCGGCGTCGAAGGCGGCGGCGAAGCCGACCTTCACCCGGGCGATCAGCTGGAAGTCGCCGTCGGGTGCGGTGCCGAGCAGACGCGGTGCGTCGCTCACGGATGCGAGGCCGTCACCGCCCGGCGGTACGAACCGGTCCTGCCGGGCGCCCGCCCGGCCGGTCAGTGCGCCGCCCTCGTAGGCCCACTGCCCCTCGGGCCCGAACGGACGCAGCTCAAAGGGGAGTTCGGGCAGGTTCACCGTCACGCGCGACGCCCGTCGACGCGGCGCGGCAGGCCCAGCGGGTTGTCGTCGCGCAGCTCCGGCGGCAGCAGGGCCTCCGGAGTCGTCTGGTAGCTGACCGGGCGCAGCCAGCGCTCGATCGCGGTGGCGCCGACCGACGTGGAGGTGGAGGTGGTGGCGGGGTAGGGACCGCCGTGGTGCTGGGCGGGGGCGACGGCGACTCCGGTCGGCCAGCCGTTGACGAGGACCCGGCCGGCCAACGGGGTGAGGGCCGCGAGGAGTCCGGGGGCGTCTGCGTCGGCGCCCTCCGTGGCGATCTGGAGGGTGGCGGTGAGGTTGCCCGGAAGCCGGGAGAGGACAGCGGTGATCTCGTCCTCGGAGGCGTAGCGGGCGACGACGGTGACCGGGCCGAAGCACTCCTCCAGGAGCGCGTCGTGCGGTCCTGCGGCGGCGAGCAGCTGTGCCGGAACGGTCAGGAAGCCGGCGGAGACGGTGTGGTCGCCACCCGCGCCGGGGGTGACCGGGGCGTCCACGTCGGGGAGTTCGGCCCGTTCGCGTACGCCTGCGACGAAGGCGTCCCGCATCCGGTGGTCGAGCATGACCGCGGCCTCGCTGTCGCTGACCGACTCGGTCAGCGCCTTCAGCAGCCGGTCGCCGGTCTCGCCGGCGGGGGCCAGGACGAAGCCGGGCTTGGTGCAGAACTGGCCCGCGCCCATGGTCATCGAACCCGCGAGCCCGGCACCGATCTGCTCGCCGCGCTCGGCGGCGGCGGCCTCGGTGACGACGACGGGGTTGAGGGAGCCGAGCTCGCCGTGGAACGGGATCGGGGTCGGCCGGGCGGCCGCGGCGTCGAACAGCGCCCGTCCGCCACGGATGGAGCCGGTGAACCCGGCGGCGGCCACGAGCGGGTGCTTGACCAGCTCGACGCCCGCCTCGAATCCGTGCACCAGGATCAGTACGTCCTCGGGCAGCCCGACCTTCGCGGCGGCCCGGCGCAGCACGGAGGCGCAGAGCTCCGAGGTGGCGGGGTGGTCGGGGTGTGCCTTGACGACGACCGGGCAGCCGGCCGCCAGGGCACTGGCGGTGTCGCCGCCGGGGACGGAGAAGGCGAGCGGGAAGTTGCTGGCCGCGTAGACGGCGACGACGCCGAGCGGGATCTTGTAGCGGCGCAGGTCGGGCCACGGCGGGGTCCGGGTGGCGTCCGCGTGGTCGATGTGGATGTCGAGGAAGGCGCCCTCGTCGACGACCTCGGCGAACGCGCGCAACTGGGCGGCGGTGCGGGCGAGTTCACCGGTGAGCCGGGCCGGGCCGAGCGCGGTCTCGGCGTCGGCGGCCTCGATGACGTGCTCCCCGGCCTCGGTGAGCAGATCCGCCGCGGTACGCAGGAATGCGGCGCGTACGGTGCGGTCGGCGAGCGCATCACGTACGGCGTGTGCGGCCCGGACCGCACGATCGACCTCCTCCGCTGTAGCCTCCACGGCAACCTGCTCACGCGGGTTCCCGGTGCGGGGGTCGACGCTCCAGACTGGTGCTGTTGCCACCATGTTTCCTTCCGGTCCTCTGCCACACATCAGAAGTTGTTCGGTATTCTGAACAGAGTTCCTGATCGTGAATATGTAGGGACTCTATTTCCGGGCGTTCAGTGTTGGCAAGAAGTGGGCTGGAAGGGGCGAGGGCGATGTCGGTTGCCGAGTCAGGTGGGGCACAGGTCAAGTCCGCGGTACGGACGGTGGAGCTGCTCGAGTACTTCGCCGGGCGTCCCGGTATGCATTCGCTGGCGGCCGTGCAGGAGGCCGTCGGCTACCCCAAGTCGAGCCTCTACATGCTGCTGCGCACCCTGGTCGAGCTGGGCTGGGTGGAGACCGACGCGACAGGGACCCGGTACGGCATCGGCGTCCGGGCGCTGCTGGTCGGCACCTCGTACATCGACGGCGACGAGGTCGTCGCGGCCGCCCGCCCGACGCTCGACCGGCTCTCCGACGACACCACGGAGACCATCCACCTCGCCCGTCTCGACGGTACGAACGTGGTCTACCTCGCCACCCGCCAGTCCCAGCACTATCTGCGCCCCTTCACCCGCGTCGGCCGCCGGCTGCCCGCCCACTCCACCTCGCTCGGCAAGGCGCTGCTGGCCACCCACAGCGACGAGCAGGTCCGCAAGATGCTGCCGGAGACACTGCCCGCACTGACCGAGCACACCCTCACCGACCGCGAGAAGCTGATCGAGGAGCTGCACCTCATCCGCGAGCAGGGGTACGCGGTGGACCGCGAGGAGAACACCCTGGGGCTGCGCTGCTTCGGCGTCGCGATCCCGTACCGCACGCCGGCGCGCGACGCGATCAGCTGCTCGGTTCCGGTCGCCCGGCTCACCCCGGCGCATGAGCAGATGGTCAAGGACGCGCTGTTCGACGCGCGGGACCGGCTGACGCTCGCCACCCGCAGGCTCTGACCCGTGGGCGCGCCCGAGGTCACGCTGCGCGAGGTGCGCGACAGCGATCTGCCGCTCTTCTTCGCGTACATGTCCGATCCGGAGTCGGTCCGGACAGCCGCGTTCACCAGTGAGAACCCGGGCGACCGGCCCGCGTTCGAGGCCCACTGGGCGCGGATCCTGGACAGTCGCACCGTGGTGATGAGGACGGTGCTCGCCGACGGCGACGTGGTGGGCAACGCCGGGGTGTACGGGTCCGAGGGCGACCGGCAGGTGACGTACTGGATCGACCGGCCGCACTGGGGCCGGGGGCTCGCGACCGCCGCGCTCCGGGCGCTGCTGGAGGCCGTACCGGAACGGCCGTTGCACGCCCGGGCGGCGGCCGACAACGCCGGTTCGGTGCGGGTGCTGCAGAAGTGCGGGTTCACCGTCATGGGCAAGGACCGGGGCTTCGCGCACGCCCGCAGCGAGCTGACCGACGAACTGCTCTTCACGCTGGACTGAGAGCCTGTCGGGTGAGGGCCGTCTCCGCCGCGCGGCGGAGACGGATCGTCGCCGGGCAGGACGTGCGGGCGGACGGGGCGCGCGAGCGTGGATGTCATGACACAGACACCGACGGCGCCCGCCACCCGGACCGCACCGGCGCCGCCCGCGCCCACCGGCCGGACGCGCGCCGTGCTTCGCACCTTCGCGATCGCCGCCTGCCTGCCGTACATCTCGCTCAAGGCGGCCTGGATCGCCGGCAGTCACATCGGCGTCCCCGCCGACAGCACGCTGCTCGACCACCGCACCGCGATGCTCGTGGCCAACGGTGCGTCGATGCTGCTGGACTGCACGGTCGTGGTCCTCGCCCTGCTGCTCACCCAGCCGTGGGGGCGGCGGGTCCCGGCCTGGCTGCTCACCGTGCCGATGTGGGTGGCCACCGGGCTGCTTCTTCCGATCATGACCGGCTTCCCGCTGCAGCTGCTCGTGAAGGTGTTCGGCGGGACGACCGCCGGGTCCGGCGGGGACGGGCGCCCCTTCCTCGACGAGTGGGTCTACGGCGTCGTCTACACCGGCTTCATCGTCCAGGGCCTGGCCCTCGGCGCCCTGTTCGTCCTGTACGCCAGGGACCGCTGGGGTCATCTGTGGCAGGGCACGCTGAGCGACCTGCCACAGAGCCCGACCGAACCGGCGCTGCGGGTCGTCGCGGTCGTGGCCTCACTGCTCGCGCTCGTGCCCGGCACCGTCCATCTCCTCTGGGCGACCGGATCGACCGCCGGTCTGAACGAGACCCGGATCGCGGACCGTACGAGCGACTTCTACGCCCTCGAAGCGGTCTACACGGTGTTCACGGCCGTCACCGTCGCCGGTGTCCTGCTGCTCGCCCTCCGCCGCCGCGGTGCACTCGCCCTCAAGGTGCCGCTCGCGCTGGCCTGGGGCGGCTCCGGCGCGCTGGGCTGCTGGGGCGGCTATCTGTGCATCGTCGCGCTGGGCCCGGTCGACGACATCGCCGACCGGCCCGCGGCCGGGATGCAACTCACCTACGCTGTACAGATGCTGGTCGGGATCCTGGTCGCCGCCCTGGGCGCCTACTTCTTCGCGGAACGCGCTGCGGCGACGAAGCCCGCCGGGCCGTCCGCGTGACCCTGCTCCTCGGCCGGCGGGCCCGGCTGCGCTGGCTGCACCTGATCATCGGCGGCGCACTGCTGATGCCGTACTTCCTGGTCGGCACCGTGGTCGTCGGCATGTACAACCGCGACGGCAACGCCTTCAACTCGCTGCCGCTGCAACTGACCGCGTTCGCGTACGCCCTGCCGATGGCCGCGGTCACCGGTCTCTTCCCGCTCGCCCGACCGCTGTCGGTGGCCGCGGTCCGCGCCCTGTGCGGTGTCCCCGCGGAGCGGCTCGCCGACGGTCCGGCCAGGACCCGGCAGGCGAGGGTACGGACCGCGGGCTGGTTCACGCTGCATCTGGCGCTCGGCGCCGTCATCAGCGGGATGACGCTGGCGCTGACACCCTTCGCGGTGACCGTGATGACGCTGCCGTTCTTCTCCTCCGTACGGGACTCGGCGGTGCTCGATCTGCCCCGGGCACTGACCCGGCCGTGGGCGCTGGCCCTGGCGCCGTTCGCCGGTCTTACGATGCTGGTCGCCCTGGCCGGCTGCGCGGGGGCGGCCGGGGCGCTGCTGGCCCGCCGCGCTCCGGTGCTGCTGGGCCCGACCCCCGACGACCGGCTGGCCGCCGCCGAACGCCGGGCGGCCGACCTGGCGGTCCGCAACCGGCTGGCCCGGGAGCTGCACGACTCGGTCGGCCACGCGCTCAGCGCCGTGACGCTCCAGGCGGGTGCGGCCCGCCGGGTACTGGACAGCGACCCGGAGTTCGTACGCGAGGCGCTGACCGCGATCGAGGAGACCACCCGGCGCACGGTCGGTGAACTCGACTCCGTGCTGGGCCTGTTGCGACAGGAGGACGAGGGGGAGGACGGACTGACGGGACCGGCGCTCGACGCACTGGACGGGCTGCTGGCCCGCTGCGGGGTCCCCGTGTCGTACGTCGCCCGGGGCGATCCGGGCACGGTCCCCGCCGCCGTGTCCCGTGCGGCGTACCGGATCGTGCAGGAGGGGCTGAGCAACGCGCTGCGGCACGGCGGGCAGGCGGCAGCGGTGGAGCTGCGGATCGCGGTGTGCGACAAGGAGCTGGCGATCACTCTGGACAACCCGCTGTCCGGGCTGACACCGGTGGTGCGGCCCGGCGGCGGCCGCGGGCTGCGCGGCATCGCCGAACGGGCCGTCCTGCTCGGCGGCCGCGCCGAGGCCGGACCGCACGACGACGACAGGTGGCGACTGACGGCCCGGCTGCCCCTGCACATCCCCGCACAGGAGAAGCGATGAACACCGACATCCGGGTCGTGGTCGCCGACGACGAACGCATGGTCCGCACGGCCCTGCGCGTCATCCTCGACGCCGAACCCGGCCTGCGGGTCGTCGGCGAGGCGGCGACCGGCGCCGAGGCCGTCTCCGTCGTGCGGGAGCTGCGCCCCGATGTGGTGCTGATGGACGTACGGATGCCGGGGGTCGACGGGATCCGCGCCACCGAGCAGATCCTCGGCTCGCTCGACGCGCCCCCGCGGATCGTCGTCGTCACCACCTTCGAGAACGACTCCTACGTGTACGACGCCCTGCGCGCCGGAGCCGCGGGTTTCCTGCTGAAGCGCGCGGCGGCCGAGGACCTGGTCCAGGCGGTGCGGCTGGTCGCGCGCAGCGACTCCCTGCTGTTCCCGTCGGCGGTACGGGGACTGGCGGCCGAGTACGGCAGGCGGCAGACATCCGCCGCACCGCCCTGGGTGGCCCGGCTCACCGAACGGGAGGCGGAGGTACTGCGGCTGATGGCGGCGGGGCTGGCCAACGCGGAGATCGCGGAACGGCTGCGGGTGGGCCCGGCCACGGCGAAGACACATGTGGCGGCGGTGCTGGCGAAGACCGGAGCCAGGGACCGCACTCAGGCGGTGATCGCGGCGTACGAGTCGGGGTTCATCACGCCCGGCTGACCCGGGCCCCGTGGCGCGCAGTATGAAGAATCGGTGAGAAGCGGCACAGACGGGAACGCGCCGGACGCCGCCGCTCGTCCCTCCAGCGGGATGAACAGAACAATCAGGCACACCTCGGTCTTCTGCCTGCTGCTGGTCCTCGCCCTGCTGGGGCGGGCGACCTGGGTGCAGGCGTACCAGGCCCAGGCACTCGCGGACAACGACCACAACCGGCGGAAGACCATCGCGCAGTACGCGCAGCCGCTCGGCGACATCATCGTGGCCGGATCACCGGTCACCGGATCGGAGAGGACCCGGGGCAGCGATCTCGCGTACAAGCGCACGTACACGCAGGGCGAGCTCTATGCCGCCGTCACCGGGTACAGCTCACAGGCGTACGGCGCCACCCAGCTCGAAGGGATCTACAGCCATGTGCTCGACGGCACGGACAACCGGCTGAAGAACCCCGTCGACGTGGTGACGGGCAAGCAGACCTCGCCCGGCAGTGTGCTGACGACGATCGACCCGGATGTGCAGAAGGCGGCGTACGAGGCGCTCGGCGGCGACAAGGGCGCGGCCGTCGCGATCGACCCCGCGACCGGGAAGATTCTGGGAATGGTCTCCACTCCCTCGTACGACCCGTCGAAGATCAGTGGGACGAACGACGGCGACGTGTGGAAGAAGCTGCTCTCCGACCCCGACAAGCCACTGGTCAACCGTGCTCTGCGGCAGCCGCTGGCGCCCGGATCGACGTTCAAGCTGGTGGTGGCGTCGGCCGCGCTGGAGAACGGTCTCTACAGCTCGGTCGACGAGCGCACGGACAGCCCCGACCCCTACACGTTGCCCGGCACCACCACGGTCCTGAGAAACGAGAGCGCGTCCGCACCCTGCGAGAACGCCACGCTGCGCACGGCGCTCCAGTACTCCTGCAACAACGTCTTCGCGAAGGCCGCCGCCGATCTCGGCCAGGACAAGGTGCGGGCGATGGCCGAGAAATTCGGCTTCAACACGGAGAAGCTGGACGTCCCGGTGCGCGCCTCGGAAAGCCTCTACCCGTCGGGGATGGACAAGGCGCAGACGGCGCTGACAGGCATCGGCCAGTTCGAGGTCACCGCGACCCCGCTGCAGATGGCCATGGTCTCCTCGGCCCTCGCCAACGGCGGTGAGCTGGCGGCCCCGCACATGGTGTCGAAGGTGACGGACTCCGAGGGCAACACCCTGCAGGAGTTCGCGGACGGCGACACGAAGCGGGTCGTCTCCGCCTCGACCGCCGAACAGCTGCGCAGCGCGATGGTCACCGTCGTCGAGCAGGGCACCGGCACCAACGCCCGGATCGACGGGGCGGAGGTCGGTGGCAAGACGGGCACCGCGCAGAACGGCGTGGGCAACAGCAACACGCCGTACGCCTGGTTCACCTCGTACGCGAAGTCGGCGTCCACCGGCAAGGAGGTCGCGGTCGCCGTGGTCGTGGAGGACTCGGGCTCGGCCCGCTCGGAGGTCAGCGGCAACGGCCTGGCGGCGCCGATCGCGCAGAAGATGATGAAGGCGGCGCTCCAGGGGTGAGAAAACCGGGCGCGGAGGGCCGGCCGCGGCTGTCAAAATCGGGATCATGACCTCCGCGCCTTCTGACCCCCGCACACTCGACGGACTGGACCGGACCGACTGGGCCGCGCTGAAGCATGTGTACGGCTCCGCGGTCGAGGTGCCGGGCTGGGTGCGCGACGTGTACGCGCCGGAGCGTGCCAATGACGCGGTGGAGGAGATGCTCACCTCCGTCTACCACCAGGGCGGTCAGATCTGTTCGGCCGCGCCGCCGCTGCTGCCGTATCTGGTGGCGATGGCCGCCGACCCGGTGGTGACGGTCCGCGAGGAACTGCTGCAGCTCGTCGGCAGTCTGGCCCGGGTCGGCTGCTGGCAGGCGGAGCGCCGGTTCGTCGACCCCGGCTGGTCCGCGGCGTGGACCGGGGCGCTGCCCGTGCTGCTCACGCTGCTGGACGACTCCGATCCTGGGGTGCGCCGGGCAGTTGCCCAGCCGCTGTCGCATGCCGCCGGGGAGGCGGAGGCGGTGAGCGAGGCGCTGTGGGCGCGGTCGGACGCGGAGCCGAACGGGGAGGTGCGGTCGGAGCTCGTCGAGGCGGCCGGGAAGCTGCTGCTGCGGGCGCCCGGACTGACCTCCACCCGCGACCGGTTACGGGACATCGCAGGTCAGGGTTCCCCGGCTGAGCGGCTCGCGGCGGTCACCGCGCTGCGACGGGCCCTCCCGGAGCAGCGGGACCCGGAACATCTGGAGACGGTCGTATCGGTCCTGCAGGATGCCCGATTCGACGAGCCGGGGCAGAACGAGTGGGGGTTCCGGAACGCGGCGGGGCTGGTGCCGTGGACGGCCGCGGCGTTCGGACCGGACCGCGAGGTCCGTACGGAACTGTCCCTGCGGCTCCTCGGCCACCCGCAGGCGGGGCATCGCGCGGGAGCGCTGCGGACCGCCGCCGAGGTGCTCAGCACCTGGCGCTCCCCCGTGCCCGTGCTGTTGCCCGCCGTCGCAGGACTGCTCACCGACGCCGAGCCGGAGAACCGGCAGTTCGCCGCGCGGGTACTCGGCATGTGCGGCGAGGCCGCCCGGCCGTGGGCCGACGGTCTGGCAGCCCTGTGCACGGGCGACGAGGTGTACGCGGATGCGCAGGACACCGCGGTCTGGGCGCTCGCCCGGCTCGGCGACCGGCGCTGCCTGGGTCCTGTGGTGGACCGGCTGTCCGGGGGCCGGCTCGGCTTCGCCCTGCATCAGTCGCACGCCGACGGCTGGTGGATGTACCGACTGGCGCTGCTGGACACCCTCGCGCCACTGGCCGGGTGCACCGACGAGCTGCTGGATCCGCTGCGGCGGCGGCTCGCGGCGGCGACGCTCAAGGACGAACGGCGGGCCCTGTGCCAGGTGTTGACGGCCTGGGGACGAGCAGCCGCGCCCGCCGTCCCGGAGCTGCTGTCACTGCTGGACACCGATGCGGCGGTCTGGGCGCTCGACGCCCTCGCCGCGATCGGCCCGGCGGCGGCCGACGCCGTCCCGCGCCCTCGTCTGCGGGCGCTGATCGACGCACCGGCGGAGGATTTCGCCGTATCGCGGCTGCGGGTGGCGTACTGGCGGCTGACCGGCGATCCGCAACCCGCGCTCGATGTGCTGCTGCCGGCGTTCGACGCCCGCTGGGGCCGCGAGGAGGTGGTGGGCTTCCTCGGCGAACTGGGCCCGTCCGCGGCGCCGTACGCCGAGCGGATACGGGCCCTGCTTCCCGAGCACAAGGAGGGCTGGCTTCCGCTGAGGTGCGGCTACGCCCTGTGGCAGATCACCGGTGGGAGCAGTGAGGCGGTACCCGCTCTGCTCGGGCTGCTGAGCCCGCTGCAGCAGGGCAGATACGCCTACCGGGCGACGATCACGGCCGTCCACCGCCTCGCCGAGATCGGCCCGCCCGCCGCCGCGGCGGCCCCGGCCCTGCGTGCCGTGCTGGCCGCCGATGAACGCCCGGTCCGGCACGGCGGCTGGGAGTCCGTGCCGGAGGACGACGAGCTGTGCGGGGCGGCGCGGGCCGCGTTGCGCGCGTTCGGGACCTGACCGGCCCGGACCGCCCCGCCGACGCGGCTACTTCACGCCGAGCAGCTGCTCGATCGGGTCGATCGCGAAGTAGACCGCGAACAGTACCGAGGCGCCCCAGAGCAGCCAGTGCACTTCGCGCGCCTTGCCGAGGACGGTCTTGATGACCACGTACGCGAGGAAGCCCGCCCCGATGCCGTTGGTGATCGAGTACGTGAAGGGCATCACGGCGATCGTGAGGAAGGCCGGGATGGCGATCTCGTACCGCTCCCAGTCGATGTGCCGGACCTGAGCCATGAGCAGGAAGCCGACAGCGATCAGGGCGGGGGCGGCGGCCTGGGCGGGGACGACCGTGGCGAGCGGGGTGAGGAACAGGGCGACGGCGAACAGCGCACCGGTCACCAGCGAGGCGAAGCCGGTGCGGGCGCCCTCGCCGACGCCGGCCGCGGACTCGATGTACGACGTGTTGGAGGACGCCGAGGCCGCGCCGCCCGCCACGGCGGCGGCGCCGTCGATCAGCAGGACCCGGCCGAGGTTCGGGACCTTGCCCTGCTCGTCGAGGAGTCCGGCCTCGTTGGAGACACCGACGACCGTGCCCATCGTGTCGAAGAAGTCGCTGAGGATCAGGGTGAAGACCAGCAGGACGATGGTGACGACGCCGACCTGCTGAAACGCCCCGAAAAGGCTGAAGGCGCCGATGAGACCGAAGTCCGGGGCGGCCACGATGTCGTCGGGGACGGCCGGCACGGTCAGACCCCAGGCGGCCGGGGCGACGTCCGCGATCTCGTTGATGACGATCGCGACGATGGTCATCACGACGATACTGATGAGGATGGCGCCCTTCACCTTCCGGGCGAGCAGCGCGACGGTCAGCAGCACACCGAGGCAGAAGACCAGAACCGGCCAGCCGGAGAGCTGCCCGGTGGCGCCGAGCTGGACGGGTACGGAACCGGTGTCGCCGGGGATGCGGGTGGCGAAGCCCGCGTCGATGAAGCCGATGAACGCGATGAAGAGCCCGATGCCGACGCTGATCGCCTGCTTGAGGGCGGACGGAATGGCCCGCATGACGGCCTCGCGCAGCCCGGTGACGACCAGGGCGCAGATCAGCAGACCTTCGAGGACGATCAGCCCCATCGCGTCGGGCCAGCTCATCAACGGTGCGATCTGGAAGGCGACGACGGCGTTGAGTCCGAGTCCGGCGGCGATGGCGAGCGGCAGATTGCCGCCGAGCCCCATGATCGCGGTCATCACGGCGGCCACCAGAGCGGTGGCGGTGACGAGCTGGGGACCGGAGAGATGGGCACCGAACTTGTCCTCGGCCGAGCCGAGAATGATCGGGTTGAGGACCAGGATGTAGGCCATGGTGAAGAAGGTGGCGAAACCGCCGCGTATCTCGCGTCCGAAGGTCGAGCCGCGGTCACTGATGGCGAAGTAGCGGTCGACGGCATTGCGTTGCGTGGTGCTGTCCACGGCATCGCGTTGCAGGGTGCTGTCCGGCATGGGCGCTCCTGGGTGGGTGGAAGTCCCTCGGTGGGTAGCTGGATTGTTCCTTCGGACACAGGGTCCTCAGGTTCTCGCCGTGTTACGCCTTACGTGGATCGCGCACCCGTGTCGAAGCGCTTCCGGGATGCGCTGATACGCTCTCGCCCCGCCCGCATTCCGCGGGTGGGAACGGGAACCGTACACAGTCGGACCAGGCGCGTCACAGGGATTCGAGTGCAGGGAGAGGTACCTGTGGGCACAGTCGTCGACGATGCCGCTGCCGCCGAGTTCCATGAGTTCTTCGAGGCCCATTACGCCGAACTCGCCCGGCTGGCCCATCTGCTCACCGGCGAGGCCGACGCCGCGGACGATCTGGCTGCCGATGCTCTGCTGGCCCTCTGGCACCGCTGGGACCGGGTGAGGAACGCCGACCATCCCGTCGCGTACGCGCGCGGCGTCGTCGCCAACCTCGCCCGTACCCGGATCCGCAGCGCGGTGCGCGAGCGGCGCAGGATCGCCCTGTTCTGGGCGCCGCGCGGGGCCGGGGACGGGTACGCGGTCGACGATCCCGATGTGTCGGTGGTCGTCGATGTCCAGGGGGCGCTGCGCAGGCTGCCGTTCCGCAAGCGGGCGTGCGTGGTGCTGCGGCACGCCTTCGACCTGTCGGAGCGGGACACCTCGACGGTGCTCGGGATATCCGTGGGCACGGTGAAGAGCCAGACCTCGCGCGCCGTCGCGGAGCTGCGGCGGCTGCTCGGTCCCGATACGCCCGCCGCGCAGGTACAGGTGGCCGTCGCGGCGCAGCGCAGCGGAGGAAGACACTGATGGACGACGAGCTGCGTGAGCGGCTGCGTACGGCTGCCGAGGCGCACCGCCCCGACCGGGAGCGGATGCTGGCCCGGATCGAGCGCGGAATGACGGACACGCCGTCCGCCCGTACGCCGCGGGCGCCGCGCGGGGCGATGCCGTGGCTGCGGGTCGCCGGGGCGACGGCGGCGGTCTGCGCGGTACTGGCCGCAGGGGCCTACGCGGTCACGTCGGCGGGCAGCGGGGACCCGCGCGGAAAGCAGGTGGCGGGCCCGCCCGCCTCGCCCGCTCCGGCGTCGAAACCGCCAACTGGGGGCGGCGCACTGCCCACCGAGGACGGGCCGCTCCGGGTCGACGGCGCCGTCGACCCGCACAGCAACAGGTACTGGGCCCAGAGCAATGTGACGCTGCAGACGCGGCAGCCGCTCTCCGGCCTCACCGTCGAGCTGCGGATCGCGCTCACCGGCGGGGTGAACACGACCGGTTCCTGGCGCTCCCTGCCGGAGCAGGACTTCGTCGCCTCCGCACAGGAGAAGGGCGATTTCCTCGTCTACCGCTGGACGCTGAAACCGGGCCGGACGGTGCCGGTCGGCACGCACACGTTCGCCGGGCAGTACAACCACGCGGAGGGCGACCGGGACACCCGGGGCGACGACGTCACGGCGCGCGCGGTCCGTACGACGGGTCAACCGACCTCTGTACGCGACGACTTCGGCCCGTCGTCGGGTTGAAGCGCTTCTACGGCAGCGTAGATCCCGGCACCGGAGGTCAGAGCGCGGACCAGCCGACCGAGACGGGCAGCGGCCCCGACGGCACGTACTGCCGCTACACCGCCTCGGACATCACCTACGACTGACCGGGGTCACCGATCATCCCCGGTGGGTGGGTCGTCACTGGCCAGCCCACCGCTTCACGGTCGCCTCCGCCGCGGCCCGGTCCGCGGGCTTCAGCTTGGAGATCAGGGCGCCGTGGTTGCTGTTCGGTGCCTCGAAGAGCATGGAGTCGTGCTTGCTCGGCTCGAACCGCTCGGCGCTCCACGGGTCGTTCTGTCCGTAGACGAACATCATCCGCTCGCCGCGGGTGGCGACCCAGCGGTCGACGTCCTTGATGGTGCGCCCGTCGTACCCGACCCGCATGTCCGCGGGCAGCACCGAGTTGGGCTGGTAGATGCCGGGGTAGTGGCGGACGTCGGCCAGATGCTTGAACTTGAGGTCGGCCCAGCCCAGTTGGGCGGCGGCCTGCCGGTAGTACGGTCCGCTGCCCTCGGCGCCGTTGCCCTGGTCGGCGTACGGGCTCAGCCCGTGCCCCAGCGACCAGGTGTAAAGCTCGTCATCGGTGGCGGTCCTCGCGTCGGGGATGGCCGGGCAGTCGGCGTACGTACCGCTCTGCCAGAAGTTCCACACCTGGTCCAGTACGGAGAACTCGTAGGCCCGGTCGGCCGATCCGAGGTACTGGAAGGTCAGGCCCTGCTCCTCGGCGGTGGCCTCGAAGCGGGGCAGCATCCGATCCCGCCGGACCAGCATCTCGCGCTGCACGGCGTTCAGGGCTGCCCGGCATTCGGGGGTGCCGACGGTCTGGAAGAACTTCTCGTAGCCGCTGTCGTCGTTGTTGGCGGCGTCGTTCGGTGCGACGTACGCGACGACGGCGTCCAGGTCGTCCGGGTAGAAGCGCTCGTGGTAGACCTGAGTCATCCCGCCCTTCGACGCGCCCGTGCCCAGCCACTTGGCCCCGTAGATCGTCTTGAGGGCCTGGACGACGGCATGTTCGTCACTCGCCTCCTGCTGGACGTTCAGGTCGTTCCAGTCGACCGTCGCGGGGCGGGACCGGCTGAAGTAGCGGTGCTCGATACTGACCTGGTTGGCGCCGAGGAGCGTGGTGATCTCGCGGGTGGAGCTGGAGAGCGAGTAGCCGCCGGTGTAGAGGACCATCGGCGCGGTCTCGGACTTGTGCCAGAGCGTGAGGCGCTGCTCGAACGTGCCGCGCTCAGGGTGCTGGTGGTCGATCGGCTGGGTGAGCGTGAGGGTGTAGTAGGGGAATCCCTCCTTGGTGGTCTGCGAGACGACGGTGAGTCCCGGTATCCGGTCCAGCCGTTCGCGCACGTCGGTGGCCGACGGGGTCGCCTCGGCGGCGGAGGAGGTGGGGCCGGCGGACGGAACGGGAGCGGCGGCGGTCGCGGCCGTGCCGGTGAGCAGGCTGGTGGCGGCGACGAGCCCGGTGCAGAACAGGGCGGGAAGCAGTGGGTGACGCAACGCGGGATCCCCTCGGACGGGTGTGGTGCGATGGACACGACGGCGGCATAGTAACCGCTTGCCGCGACCATGTGATCACTCCGCACCGAGGGGATCCGTGCCCTCGGTGGCGACGAAGTGGTTGTCGTACTGCCGGGTCCCGTCCGGACCGAGCTGCTGCCGGCGGGCGAGGGTGAGGGCCTGCAGGTCGAGCAGGCGTACGTGCTCCTCGGCGGCGAGTTCCCGCATCGCGGCGGGGTCGTCGCGAGGGACCGGCGGCGGGGCGCGACCCGGACCGCCGCCGGTCCCCGGTCACCGGGGTGTCGGCCGTGACGTGACGGACGTCCGTGTCAGCTCTTGTTCTGGTCCTTCCACTCCGCCTGGGCCTTGTTCAGCTCGTCGGCCATCTTGTCCAGGAAGGCCTTCGCGGTGGTCTTGCCGAGGAGCACCTTCTGGAACTCGGGCTCGTTGTCGGCCTTGCTGATGGTGTTCCAGTCCGGCAGGTAGTACGGGAGCTGGACGATGCTGGTGGAGCCGTCGGTGAGGGCCTGGGCCGCGAGCTTGGTCGGCTCCGCCTTGGACATCCAGGCGTCCTGGGCGGCCTCCGTGTTGGCGGGGATGAGGCCCGCCGTCTCGTTGAACTTCGAGTTCGCCTCGTGGGAAGCGGCGAACTCGATGAACTTCCAGGCGGCCTCCTTGTTCTTGGAGCTCTTGAACAGGCCGAGGCCGTCGACCGGGTTGGAGACCTGCACCCGCTTGCCGCCGGGGCCGGTGGGCTGCGGAATGCCGCGGAACTTGTCGGTGCTCAGCGCCTTCACGTGGTCCTGGTAGGAGCCCAGGTTGTGGTTCAGCATGCCGATGGTGCCGGAGTCCCACTGGGCGACCATCTTGATGAAGTCGTTGTTGAGGTCGGCGGACGGGGTGACCTTCTTGAAGAGGCCCACGTACTTCTCCAGCGCCTGGACGTTCTTCGGGTCGTTGAGCGTGGTCTTTTCACCGCTCGGGTCCCAGAAGGACGTGATGCCGGACTGCCCGTACATCGCGTCCATCGCCTGCGCGATGGATCCGGCGCCGCCGCGGATGGTGTAGCCGAACTCGTTCTTCTTGGCCGCGGTGAGCTTGTCGGCCGCCGCGTAGAACGTGTCCCAGGTGGTCGGCTCGGCCAGGTTCGCCTTCTTGAACAGGTCGGTGCGGTAGTACAGGACGCCGTTGTTGGCGGAGATCGGGACGTTGTACATGTGCTCGTCGGAGCCGCCGGCCGCCTTGACCGACTCGACCATGCTCTTGTTCAGCTTGCCGTCGAGGGAGGACTTGGCGGCCCGGTCCTCCAGCGGCTCCAGCGCGTTCTGGGCGGCGATCCCGGCGAGCATCGCCGCGCCGACGCCGCCGACGTCCGGCAGGCCGCCGCCCTGGATGGCGTTGTCGTACTTGGACTGGGCCTCGGGGGCGGCCACCCCGACGTACTGGACGTCGATCTCCGGGTACTTCTTCTCGAAGTCGGCGATGATCTCCTTCCAGATGTCGGTGCGGACACCGCCGTTGTTGTCCCAGAAGACGATCTTGCCCTTGCCGCTGCCTTCGTCGCCGGAGCTGCTGCTGCCGTCGTCACCGCAGGCGGTGGCGGTCAGGGCGAGCACCGCCGCGAGGGACACGGCTGCTGCGGCACGCCCCCGCTGCGTCGTGGAGATGTTCATGTCGGCTCTTCTCTCTGGTTTCTGTCGGTGCTGCGCATGCGTGGGGGTTCAGTGGTGGGCACCCTGCGGGGCCCAGCCGTCCTCGCCGCCGAGGTGGTCGGACACCTGGTGGTGGGCGGCGTCTGCGGCGGACGTCTCTGGTCGGTCGGGGGTGCGGGTCAGGCCGTGGTGCGGAAGTCGGTGAAGTCGGCCGTCCCGGCGGGTCCCGTCCCGGCCGGTGCGGTGGCGAAGAGTCCGAGCAGTGCGCCGACCCAGCGCCACGGGGCCGCGGCGAAGGGCCGGCCCGAGGACCGGAACCCGGCCCCGTCGCCGGTGTCGGCAAAGAAGTGGCAGCGGGCGCCCGCAGTGACCTCGATGCGGAGCCGGGCGCGTCCTTCGGGTGCCGGGCGGCTGTGTTCGGCGTCCCGTTCGTGTTCGGCCACGCTCTCGGCGTACCGGTGCACGAGCCGTATCCCACCGTCCTCGGCGCGTTCGAGACCGATCCAGCTGAACGCGTCACCGAGCACGGCGAGCCCCGCCTTGGCCCCCGTCTCCTGGCTTCCGAGGGTGATCCCGACCTCGGCGGTGAAGGTCTCGGCGGGCAGCCGCTGGACCAGGACGTTGGGCAGGACGCGCAGATCGTGCGCGTACGCCGTCCGTACGCAGCTGAGCCGCAGCCCGTCCCCGGCGTGCTCGACCGTCCAGCCGGGACGGTGGTTCGCCGTCCACTGCCACTGCCTGCCGTACCGCCCGCCGGGGAAGCCGTCGCTGGACGCGGGGGCTTCGGCGGGCTGCTCGGGGGCGACGGGTTTGGGGTGGACGGAGACGGGTTCGCCGTGGTCGCCGAGGACCGGCCAGCCTCCCCCACTCTCGGCTCCGCTCGAGCGGGAGGTGCCCCCTCCGTCCCACCGCATCGGCTGAAGATGGACGACTCGCCCGTACGCCCCGCGCTCCTGGAAGTGCAGGAACCAGTCGTGCCCTGCCGTGGTTCGAACCCAGCCGCCCTGGTGCGGCCCGTTGACCGAGGTGCGGCCCTGGGCGAGGACGACACGTTCCTCGTACGGTCCGAAGAAGTCCCGTGACCGGAAGGCCCCCTGCCACCCGGTCGTCACACCACCGGCCGGGGCGAAGATCCAGAACTCGCCGTCGTGCCGGTAGAGCTTGGGGCCTTCGAGGGTGAACCAGCCCGGGATCCGGTCCGCGTCGATCAGGGTCTTGCCCTCGTCCAGGAGTTCGCGTCCGTCGGGGCTCATCCGGTGGCCGGTGATGCGGTTCTTGATGCCGGAGCGGGACTTCGCCCAGGCGTGCACGAGATAGGCCTCGCCGGTCTCCTCGTCCCACAGCGGGCAGGCGTCGATCAGTCCCTTTCCCGCCTTGACGAGATGCGGGGCGCTCCACGGGCCGCGGACGGACTCGGCGTTGATCTGCTGGATGCCGTGGTCCGGGTCGCCCCAGAAGATCCAGAACCGGCCGGCGTGGTGCCGGAGGGAGGGCGCCCACACACCGCAGTCGTGGCGTGGCACGGCGAAGTCGGCGGCGGGTTCGAGGCGGTCGAGTGCGTGGCCGACGAGCGTCCAGTTGACCAGGTCGCGGGAGTGCAGCAGCGGCAGTCCGGGGACCCGGCCGAAGCTGGACGCGGTGAGGTAGTAGTCGTCGCCGACCCGGACGACGTCGGGGTCGGACCAGTCGGCGTTCAGGACGGGGTTGCGATAGGTGCCGTCGCCGAGGTCGGCGGTCCAGGGGCGGTTCACGCGGTCACCGCCCGGCGGACGTACGCGGCCGCCGTCGCCCGGTCGAGCCGGCCGTCGGCGATGACGGTGACGACGCGGCGCACCACGGTGGCACCGGCCGGGACCGGCAGCCGCTCGGCGGCGGCGAGGGAGGAGCCGACACCCGGGTACTGGGTGGCCCGGACGAACCACGGGTCACGCCGGGTCTCGTCGGTCGCTCCGGCGAAGACGAGGGTCCAGCCGTCGCCCGTCATGGCCACCCAGTCGGCGACCCGCCCGTGGACCGCTTCCTCGCCGTCGCCGAATCCGCTGAACACGGCGGGCGCGGCGGGTTCCTTCGGGGCGCGCCAGAAGAAGCCGCCGTATCCGGCGCCGGGGCGGCCGTTGGTGGCGGGGCTGCCGATGGAGAGGTCGTCGGTGCCGCGGTTGGTGAGCGAGAAGGAGAAGTCCAGCACCCAGGCGGTATCGGAGAGTTCGGCTGCGGCGACGGTGCGGTGCTCGCGCAGCAGCTCGGTGTGGTCCGCCTCCCAGCTGAGCTCCTCGACGAAGCCGTCCGGGTCGCGGAGCTTCCAGCCGAGGTGGCGCTGGACCCCGTGGTTGTCGAGCGCGGTGGGACCCTGGTCGCGGACGAAGGTGCGGCCGCCCCAGAAGTTGTGCCCGGCGACGTCCGGGACGGCGACGGAGGTGCCCAGGTGGTGGAGGTGGTCGGCGGGGTGCTCCTCGGTGACCGGGACGCCCGCGAGGGTGGTGACCGGGTGGAAGTAGGGGCGGCCCTCGGGCGAGGGGAGATAGGTGTACCGGCCGACGGGGCGTCCGGCGCAGCTCAGGAGTGCGGATGTGGGGGTCACGATGAACTCACCTCGGTGGGGAGCGCCCAGGGGACGCCGAGTTCGGAGAAGAGCATGAGGGTGTCGGCGCCCGCCGCGACCAGGGCGTCGATGCCGCGGACCACCCGGCGCGCTCCGGTGGAGACGGTCGCCGGCTCGGTGTGCCAGGCGCCGGGGGGCAGCGCTACGGGCTCCGGGGCGGTCCGTACGGCTTCGACGACCCGCATGAAGGCCCCGGTGCGGTGCGGGGGCACCAGGAGTTCGGCGCGGCCCGCGAGGTGTTCGACGAGGTTCTCCAGGAGGTCGGTCCGCCCGTGCACGGCCTCCTCGGGGCCGTGTCCGGCGCGCTGGACGAGGACCCGGTCCTGCTTGTACCAGAAGGTGATCCGGCCGCGGTCGCCGTGGACGATGACGTACGGTTCCCCGGCCTGTTCGGCGCAGAGGGTGACGGACGCGGTGACCGGCAGCCCGCCGGTGGTGGTGATGCGGACGGATGACGTGTCGTCGGCCTCGATGTCGTGGGCGCGGAACAGCTCGGTTTCGATGACCGCCACGTCGTCGGCGGTCCCCGCACCGGCGAGTTCGAGTGCGGTGGCGACGGCGTGCGCGAGGGGGTTGGTGAGGACGCCGTCGACGACGTCGACCGTGCCGATCCTGCGCCGCCCCGCCCAGGGGGCCCGCCGGTAGTAGGCGTCGTCGCGGACCCAGGCACCCGCGGCGCCGATGCCCAGCACCGTGCCGAGGGCGCCGGAGCCCACGACTTCGCGGATGGCGGGGACGGCGTGCGAGCCGAAGGACTGGAAGCCGACCTGGCAGGCGATGCCGGCCGACCGCACACCGGTGAGCATCCGCTCGAAGTCGGCGTACGTCGCGGCGGGCGGCTTCTCCAGCAGGAGGTGGACGGAGCGGGCGGCGGCGGCCAGGGCCAGTTCGGTGTGGGTCTGGATCGGGGTGCAGATGACGGCGGCGCGGGCGCCGGTGGAGTCGAGGAGCTCCCCGAAGTCGGACGACTGGACGGGAAGTTCACCGGCGAAGGGGGCGAGTTCGTCCTCGGTCAGCGGATTCAGTTCGCAGATGCCGACGAGACGGACGAGGCCTTTGTGCTGCAGGCGGCGGATGTTGGCGAGATGCCAGCGTCCGTGACCGCGGGCGCCGGCGAGGACGAGCGGGACGGGCGTCGGGGTCGTGCTCATCCGGCCCTCCAGCCTGCGAGCGGCGCGACAGCGGCCACGCAATGCCGTACGAGTCGCTCGCGTGTAGGCGGTGTTGAGGGAGTTGTGGTCATCGGGGGGTCTCCTCGACCGGGCAGGACGGGGGTGGCGGCAGCGCGCTGCGGAACGGCTGTCAGCCCTTCACGGCACCGGCACTGAAACCGGTGATCAGCCACTTCTGGATGAAGGCGAAGACGATCACCACGGGGACCGCGGCGATCACGCCACCCGCGGCAAGCGCCCCCAGGTCGACGCTGTCCGCGCCGATGAGAGTGTTCAGGCCGACCGGGATCGTCTGCTTGTCCTGCTCGCTGAGGAACATCAGGGCGAACAGGAAGTGGTTCCAGCTGTGCACGAAGGCGAAGGAGCCGACGGCGATCAGTCCGGGCCGCAGCAGCGGCAGCACCACCGCGCAGAAGGCCCGGAAGCGCGAGCAGCCGTCCACCCAGGCCGCCTCTTCCAGCGTGGCCGGGACGTTCTTGATGAAACCGCTGATCAGGATGATGGAGAGCGGCAGCTGGAAGACCGTCTCGGCGATGACGACGCTCCCCAGGGAGTTGATCATCTGGAGGTTCTTGAAGATCTCGAAGAGCGGTACGAGCATCAGGGCGCCCGGGATGAACTGGGAGCAGAGCAGCGCCAGCATGAAGCCGTTCTTGATCCGGAAGTCGAACCGGGCCAGGGCGTATCCGCCGGCGAGGGCGACGAGCGTGGTGGCGATCAGCGTGCAGACGCCGACGATCATGCTGTTCTGGAAGAAGACGGCGAAGCTGCGCTCGTTCCAGACCTTCGAGAAGTGCTCCCCCGTCATCGGCCACGGCATGAGCGAGGTGGATCCGGTGGGCCGTACGGCGAAGAGGAACATCCAGTAGAACGGGATGAGGGTGAAGAGCAGATAGATGCCCAGCGGCACGTAGATCTGCCAGCGCGGTACGTCGTCGAAGGCGCGCTCACGCCTGCGGCGGCGCACGGTGGGCGGCGGGGTGTCCCGTGCGGGCTCCGCGACGGTGTCGGTGTGCTTCTCGGCGAGTGCGGCAGTCACTTGTGGTCGCCTCCGAACTTGCTCAGGCGCAGGTAGACGATCGAGCAGAAGAGGAGGATCACGAAGGCGACGGTGGTGAGCGCGGAGGCGTAGCCGAAGTCGTGGCCCTCGATGCCGGTGTTGGCGACGTAGAGCGGCAGGGTGGTGGTCTCGCCGGCCGGTCCGCCGCCGGTGAGGGTGTAGAGCAGGTCGACGTTGTTGAACTCCCAGACGCCGCGCAGCAGCGTGGAGAGGATGATCGCGTCCCGCAGGTGCGGCAGGGTGATGTGGAAGAACTGACGCATCCGTCCGGCGCCGTCGACCGCTGCCGCCTCGTACAGCTCCTTGGAGACGGACTGCAGGTCGGCGAGGATGAGGATGGCGAAGAAGGGGACCCCGCGCCAGAGTTCGGCGACGGTCGCGGCCCAGAAGACGGTGCCGGTGTCGGAGAGCACGGAGGTGCCGTAGTCGCCGATCCCGGCGTCCGCGAGGTAACGGCTGAAGCCGGTCGAGGAGTTGTAGAGCAGGATCCAGATGGTGCTGGTCAGCACGCCGGAGACGGCCCACGGGGAGAAGACCATGGCGCGGGAGATGCCCCGGCCGATGAAGGTCTGGTTGACGATCAGGGCCAGCGCGAGGCCGAGCGTGAGCTGGAGCGCGACCTGGGTGACGACCCACTGGGCGCTGAAGCCGAGCGTCGTCCAGAACTGCTCGTCGTCGGTGAAGATCCGGGTGAAGTTGTCGAAGCCGGCGAAGCCGTTCCGCCACGGCTTGGTGACGTTGTAGTTCTGCAGGCTGTAGTAGAAGACGCTGACCACCGGGTAGGCGATGAAGCCCAGCATCAGCAGCCCCGCGGGGGCGATGAGCAGATAGGGCAGTCGGCGCGGGTTCGCGGAGCGGCGCCGGGGCACCTTGGGCGGTGTGGCCACGGCGGTGGCTTGGGCCATGACACGTCTCCGTTCTGAGGGAAGTGCGGGTGGTGGTGCGGGTGACGGTGGTGCGTGGAGTGCGCAAGCGCTTACCGCATGATGTTCGGTATACCGAACAGGTGGTGCGCCGGAATTCTCGGTGGGGCGGTCAGCCCGCGTACGGGTCGGGCACTTCTCCCTGCCGGGCCAGGAAGGCGAAGTCGCAGCCGGTGTCGGCCTGGGTGATCTGGTCGTGGTAGAGCGCGCCGTAACCGCGCTCGTACCGGGTGGCCGGCGGCGACCAGGCGGCCCGCCGGCGCTCCAGCTCCTCGTCCGGCACATCGAGATGGAGCAGCCGCGCCTCGACGTCCAGGGTGATCAGGTCACCGGTGCGGACGAGCGCGAGCGGACCGCCGACGTACGACTCGGGGGCGATGTGCAGCACGCACGCCCCGTAACTGGTGCCGCTCATCCGGGCGTCGGAGATCCGCACCATGTCCCGAACACCCTGCTTCAGCAGATAGTCGGGGATCGGCAGCATGCCGTACTCGGGCATCCCGGGGCCGCCCTTGGGTCCGGCGTTGCGGAGCACCAGGACATGGTCCGGAGTGAGGGCGAGCGCCGGGTCGTTGATGGTGCGCTGCATCTCCTTGTAGTCGTCGAAGACGACCGCGGGTCCGGTGTGCCGCAGCAGTTCCGGTTCGGCGGCGATGTGCTTGATGACCGCGCCGTCCGGGCAGAGGTTGCCGCGCAGCACCGCCACGCCGCCCTCCTCGGCGAGGGGGTTGTCCCGCTCCCGGATGACATCGGAGTTGTGCACGAGCGCCCCGTCGAGCTGCTCGCGGAGCGTGTCGTACGAGACCGTCGGCCGGTCCAGGTGGAGTACGTCGGTCAGCCGGGCCAGGAATCCGGGCAGTCCGCCGGCGAAGTGGAAGTCCTCCATCAGATACTTCCCGCCGGGGCGGAGGTTGGCGAGGACGGGGACTGTGCGGGCGATCCGGTCGAAGTCGTCGAGGGTGAGCTTCACTCCCGAGCGTCCCGCCATGGCGATCAGATGGATGACGGCGTTGGTGGAGCCGCCGAGCGCGAGGACGGTGGCGACCGCGTCGTCGTACGCCTCCGCGGTGAGGATCGACGACAGCTTCCGCTGCCGCCACACCAGTTCGACGATCCGGAGCCCGGACTGCGCCGCCATCCGGTCGTGCCCGGAGTCCACCGCCGGGATCGACGAGGCTCCCGGCACCGTGACACCGAGCGCTTCGGCGGCGGCCGTCAGGGTGGACGCCGTACCCATCGTCATGCAGTGGCCGGGCGAACGCGCGAGTCCGTTCTCCAGCTCACCCATCTCGCAGTCGCCGATGAGCCCGGCCCGCTTGTCGTCCCAGTACTTCCACATGTCGGTGCCGGAGCCGAGGACCTCGTTGCGCCAGTGCCCGGGCAGCATCGGTCCGGCCGGCACGAAGACGGTCGGCAGGTCGACGGATGCGGCGCCCATCAGCAGCGCGGGCGTCGACTTGTCGCAGCCGCCCATCAGCACGGCGCCGTCGACCGGGTAGGAGCGGAGCAGTTCCTCCGTCTCCATCGCGAGCATGTTGCGGTAGAGCATCGGGGTCGGCTTCTGGAACGTCTCCGAGAGGGTGGAGACCGGGAATTCGAGCGGGAATCCGCCCGCCTGCCAGACGCCTCGCTTGACCGCCTGCGCGCGGTCGCGCAGATGGACATGGCAGGGGTTGATGTCGGACCAGGTGTTGAGGATCGCGATGACCGGCTTGCCGAGATGCTCGTCGGGAAGGTAGCCGAGCTGCCGGGTGCGGGCCCGGTGACTGAACGAACGCAGCCCGTCCGTCCCGTACCACTGGTGGCTGCGCAGCTCCTCGGAGCCGATCCTTCCGTCCTCGCCCGTCATATCGACCACCCGGCGACCTCGTCGGCGACCTCGGCGCGCTGCGCCTGCGGCAGCTCCCGGCTGGGCGGGCGGACACCGCGGCGGCAGAGTCCGAGCGAGGCCAGGGCCTCCTTGACGACCGTCACGTTGTTGGCGGACTGGCGGTCGGCGCGCAGCTCCTCGAAGCGGCGGATCTGCTCCCAGACCTTCATCGCCGCCGCGTGGTCGCCGGCCCGCAGCGCCTCCAGCATGGCGAGCGAGACCCCGGGGGCGACATTGACGAGTCCGGAGGTGAAGCCGGTGGCGCCGGCGGAGAAGTAGGCCGGCGCGTACAGCTCGGCGAGACCGGCGATCCAGACGAACCGGTCCAGTCCCGCGTCCCGGGCGAAGGCGGCGAACCGTGTGACGTCCGGGACCGCGTACTTCACACCGATGACGTTGGGGCAGCTGTCGGCGAGCCCGGCGAGTGCCTCCCCGCCGAGCTGCGGGTTGCGGATGTACGGGACGACGCCGAGCCCGGGGACGGCTTCGGCGATCGCCCGGTGGTAGTCGACCCAGCCCTCCTGCGAGACGTACGGATGGACGGGCTGATGGACCATCATCATTTCGGCACCGGCGTCGCGGGCGTGCTCGGCCGCGGCCACGGCGGTCGGCACGTCGTGCCCGACCCCGACCAGGATCGTGGCGCGGCCGCCCACCTCGTCGATGGTCAGCTCGGTGACGGTGCGCCGCTCCTCGGGGGTGAGCGCATAGAACTCCCCGGTGTTGCCGTTCGGGGTGAGAATGCGTACACCGCCGTCGAGGAGCCGCCGCAGCAGGGCGCGGTGGGCGGCCGTGTCGATGGTTCCGTCCGCGGCGAACGGGGTCACCGGGATCGCCACGACATCTGCGAGGGCCGCCTTCAGCGGTGTGAGGTCCATGCGGACAGGCCTTTCGTCGGTGTGCTGGTGGTTCACGCCCCGTCCCCCTCGGTCTGCGCTCCGGCGGGGAAGGCACGGCTGACGAACGACGCGATGTGATCGCGCAGGGCCCCGGCCGCGGCGTCCGCGTCGTCGGCGAGCGCGAGCCGCAGGATCTCCCGGTGCTCGGCCGCCTCCCGCTCCCAGGACGGGATCGTCGCCCAGGCGACGGTCGACACGAGCGCCGCCTGGTCGCGGACCTCGTCGAGCATCCGGGCCAGCAGCGGGTTGCCGCAGGGCAGGTACAACGCCCGGTGGAAGTCGCGGTTGGCGAGCGACCGGTCGGCCTTGTCACCGGCCGAGTCGGCCCGCTCCAGGGCTTCCTGCGCCGCGTCGAGCGAGGCCCTGCGCGTGATGGAGCGGCGCAGCGCCTCCGGCTCGAGGAGCAGCCGTACGTCGTACACCTCGCGGGCCATCTCCGCGTCGACCAGCCGCACGGTGACGCCCTTGTACTGGCTCATGACGACGAGCCCGGTACCGGCGAGGGTTTTCAGCGCCTCGCGCACCGGGGTCTTGGAGACCCCGAACTGTGCGGCGAGTTCGGTCTCGACGAGCGCCTGCCCTGGTCTCAGCCGCGCCGTGAGGATCGCGTGCTTGATCGCCTCCAGCACGTACTGGGTGCGGGACGGAATCGGGGTGGGCGCAAAGGTCATGGGTGAAGGGCTCTCGCATCTCACGTATCGCGTCTCATATATGACGTACGAAGTACGACGCGATGAAGTTAGAGGCGGGCCGAATGTTTCGTCAACGCTTCTGGCAGAAGAACTTCCGGCGACCTCGGTGTAGGGCATCTGCCCGATGCCCCGGCCCGCCCTTGGTCGCCAGCATGAATTCCTGACGGAACCGCAGGTCAACGAGGTACGGGGGGCGCGATGACAGGGACGGCGGCAGGAAAGGTGCTGCGGGACCGCAACGCCGGGCTGTATCTGACGGCGGTGGTGGTCTCCGGCTTCGGGACGTCCGCGATGTGGCTCACCGGCGGGATCTGGGTCAAGTCCCTCACCGGGTCGGACAGTCTGGCGGCGCTCGCCGTGTTCGCCATGTGGCTTCCCGTGCTGACCGGTCCCGCACTCGGCGCGGTCGCCGACCGGGTGCCCCGCAAACCCTTGCTGATCGGGGCGAATCTCGCCATGGCAGTGCTGCTCACCTCGCTGCTCGCGATCGATTCGGCGGGGCGGATCTGGATCCTCTTCGCGGTGCTCGTGCTGTACGGGGTGAGCGGTGTACTGATGGATTCGGCCGAGTCGGCGCTCGTCGCACACACCGTCGATCCCCGGCTGCTCGGCGACTTCAACGGGTTCCGGATGATCGCGAACGAGGGCATGAAGCTCCTCGCACCACTGACCGGCGCCGGGCTGTACGCGCGGTTCGGCGGCGGCGCGGTGGCGCTCCTCGACGCGGCGTCGTTCGCCCTGGCCGCCGGGGTCTACGCACTGCTGCGGGTACGGGAGCCGGCCCGGCCCGCCCGCACGGACCGGCGGGGCGAACTGGCAGCGGGAATCCGGCAGGTGTGGGGGTCAACGGTGCTGCGGCCGCTGGTGCTTGCCGGTGCGGTGACGATGCTGTGCGCCGGGCTCAACGGGGCCGCGCTCTACGCGGTCGTCGACGACGGGCTCGGGCACTCCCCCACGTACGCGGGGGTGCTGTACGCGGTGCAGGGCGGCGGGTCGATCGCGGTCGGACTGCTGGCCGGCCCACTGCTGCGGCGCCTGCCGGAGCGGGTGTTCACCGCGGCCGGGATCGCCCTGTTCGCGCTGGCGGTGGGGGTGCGGGCGCTGCCGTACGACGCGGTGGCGCTGGTCGCGAGCGCCGCGATCGGGGCGGGGCTGCCGTGTGTACTGATCGCCGCGATGACGGCGGTGCAGCGGGAGACGCCGGACGCGGTCCTGGGCCGCACGAGCGCGACCGCCAACTCACTGATCATGGTGCCGAACGCGGTGGCACTGGCGCTCGGCGCGGGGCTGGTCGCCGTGCTGGACATCCGGGTGCTGCTACCACTCATCGGTGCGGCGGGCCTGCTGACGGCGGTCCTGCTGGTCACGGACCGGCGGGGGCCGCTGACGGGCACCCCCACCGGTCCGCGTCCGTCATCGACCGAGGCGTGAAAGCCCCTCGGCGACGGCCTCGATGTCCGGGCCGGATGCCAACCCGGCGTGGTACAGGCGTAGTTGGTTCGCGCCGAGCGAGGCCGCGTGGTCGGCGTCACGCTCCAGCGTGGCGGGGCTGCCGCCCATGCCGGTGACCACGGTGAAGTTGGCGGCCACCACTCCCTGACGTCCGGCGAACGGGCCGAGATACGTCTCGCGCTGGGCGTCACCACCCGTGCAGGGCAGCACCACACCGTCCGCCACGCCCATGATGTGCTGCGGGTCGACACCGACGTTCGCACCGGAGCGGTACGGGGCGGGGTCGGCGTGCAGCAACACCTGGAAGCCCGCTCCGGCCGCCGCACGCACCGCGGCGACCGCGGACTCCTGGAGCGTACGGGCGACCCGGCCGCGCCACTGGAGAGTGGCGGCGGCGAGATCGGCGCCGAGGAGCTTCTCGACCCCTGACCAGCCTGCCTCCGAGGAACCGGCGCCAGCCCAGGCGGGCTCCAGGGCCGCACGCACGGCGTCGCCCAACTCATCCGGGTCCAAGCCGTGTTCGGTGTATCCGGTCCGGCAGTCGGGACAGAAGCAGAGTGACATCAGGTACTGCGCCGCGTCCCCGAGCCCGACTCCCGCGATCTTGTCGTGGGCGTGCAGATGCGCGAAGCCGTACCAGCCGCAGGACTCCAGTTCGGTGCCGCGCGCGCCGTCGCGCACCGCCGCCTCCGCGGCCAGGTCCACGAGGTACGCGCGGACCACGGGCTGCGCGATGCAGGGCGCCCAGGGGTAGCGGTCACCGTACGCGTTGACCACCGAGGTGTCCGGATGTTCCGCGCCCAGCCGGGAGTTGTGTGCGAGAACCACCCAGCTGTGCACCTCCACACCGGCGTCCGTCAGCGCCTGCGCGGCCTCGGCGTACGCGTCGTCCGAGGCCACCCAGGACTGCGCGTAGGGGTGCAGCTCGCGCCCCGCCCACCGCCCGGGGTCCGGCGGGTACAGCACCGCGGCGTGCTCGGCGCTGACGATCCGGCGACCGGGATGACGCGGGGTCAGTGCCCGGGTGGAGTGGTAGGCGGCGGCGAGCGTCACCTGCTGGACGCCGAGGTCGGCGACGCGGGCTGCCGCGTCCGGGTCCCCGACGACGTCCCAGGGGTAGAGAAAGGCGGAGGCCCTCACCCGCGCTCCCCGGACGCAGCCTCTTCCTGCCCGTACTTCTCCAGCAGGGCGCGGCCGCGCTCGATGATCGCGGCCAGCTCCTCGACGTGGGCGGCAGGCGGCTCCGTGAGCGGGCTGCGGACGTCGCCGACCGCCAGACCCTCCAGCCGGACGGCAGCCTTCACCAGTGAGACGGCATAGCCGCGGCCCTTGGCGCGCAGTTCGACGAGCGGCCGGTAGAAGTGGTCGAGCAGCGCGTTGACCGGCTCGTCGTCGCCGGATTCCAGCGCCCGGTAGAAGGCGAGGGCGATGTCGGGCGCGAAGGCGAAGACGGCGGAGGAGTAGAGCGTGACGCCGATGCCGCGGTAGGCGAGGCCGGTGAGTTCGGCGGTGGGCAGCCCGTTGAAGTACAGGAAGTCCTGGCCGGGCAGTTCGGTACGGACGGCGCTGACGATGCGCTGCATCAGGTCGAGGTCGCCGTAGCCGTCCTTGAGGCCGATGATGCCGGGCGTCCGGGCCAGGGCGACGACGGTCTCCGGGGTGAAGACGGCGTTGTCGCGCTGGTAGACGATCGTCTCCAGACCGGTGGCGGCGGCCAGCGCCGCGTAGTGGCCGAGCAGCCCCTCCTGGTCGGCGAGGACCAGATACGGGGGCATGGCGAGGAGTCCGTCCGCGCCCGCCTCCTCGGCGAGCTTCGCGTACTGGATCGCGAGGGCCGTGCCGTATCCGGCGCCGGCGACGACGGGCACCTCCCCGGCGGTCTCCTCGACCGCCGCGGCGACGACGAGCCGGAACTCCTCCGGCGTCAGCGCATGGAACTCGCCCGTGCCGCAGCAGGCGAAGACGGCAGCCGCACCTGCGTCGATGCCGCTGCGCACATGGGCACGGAAGGCGTCGAGGTCCACGGCGCCATCCGGTCCGTAGGCGGTGACGGGGAAGAAGAGCGGCCCGGCGACATGGGTGAGTCGGGCGGCAAGGGGGGCTGAGGTCACGGGCGCTCCCTGAGCAGGTTCAGGCGTGCACAATTCTGATCGGTGTCCATACTTATGAACACGCTCACGCTAAGGCAGCCACGCGGCGCAGGTCAAGACGGGAACGCGCGCCGCAGAGCCGGGGTTGCACCCACCTCCTCCACCGCGCGCGAGGTGCGGGACACTTGACGCGATGCGACCGCACTTCCTAGCGTGTCCATGCATGTGAATACTGCCCATGCATTTGATGTGTCGCACGTATGCACCGAGGAGATCCGCGCATGCCCGCTCCCCGTACCGTCCTGCTCACCGGCGCCGCCGGCGGCCTCGGCACCCTGATGCGCGGACTGCTGCCCGCGTACGGCTACGAGCTCCGCCTCTTCGATGTCGCCCCGATCGAGGGAGCGCCGGACGCGATCACGGCCGACCTCGGCGACGAGGAAGCGCTGCGGGAGGCCGTGCGGGGTGTCGACGCGATCATCCACCTCGCGGGCATCTCGCTGGAATCCTCCTTCGACAAGATCCTGCGGGCCAACATCGAGGGGACGTACAACCTCTACGAGGCGGCGCGCGAGGAAGGCGTCCGACGCATCGTGTTCGCCTCCTCCAACCACGCCATCGGCTACCACCCGCGCCCGCTCCCCGGCGACCCGCTGATCCCGATCGACACACCGCGCCGCCCCGACACCCTCTACGGCCTCTCCAAGTCCTTCGGCGAGGACCTCGCCCAGCTCTACTGGGACAAGCACGCCATGGAGACCGTGTCCGTACGCATCGGCTCATGCTTCATGGAGCCGACATCGGTACGGATGCTGTCGGTCTGGATGAGCCCCGGCGACGGCGCCCGGCTCCTCCACGCCGCACTCACCGCCGAGGAGGTCGGCCACACCGTCGTCTACGGCTCCTCCGACAACACCCGCCTGTGGTGGGACCTGACGACGGCCCGGTCGCTGGGATACGAACCGCAGGACGACTCGGAGCAGTACGCGGAGAAGCTCGTCGCCGAACAAGGCGAACTCGACCCGGACAACCCGGACCACGCCCACCTCGGCGGACACTTCGTCACCGACCCGCCGATCTGGCCGTACTGACCCGACCGGAGGAACGAAAGGGTCCGGCCGCGCCTGCGGGGTAAGGACCGGGCTCCCTGAAGAACAGAAGACGGCGGCCCGGTTCCGTGTCCGTTCTGCGCGGCCGCGGTCCGCAGAACGCGGTGCGCTCACCCACGCGCGGCGGAATATTCGCGCGACGTCGCACCCGTGCACCGTGCAGGATGCGGATCCATGCCGAAACCATCCGGATTCCAGTACGAGCGGCACGCCGACGCGAGCGTCACCCTCACCCATCACGGCCGCCCCGCGGGAACCCTGCGCGGCAGCCGGGCGGAGAAGTTCCTGGCCGAGGTGGCGTCCGGGGACGCCCAGCTGGTGATGGCCCGCTGGACCGGCGCGTACAAGCACGGCAACGAGCGGACGGCCCGCAGCCACCCCCGTGACCAACCCGGCAGAAGGTAAGGGAACGGCAAAGCCGCATCGTTCGTTACCCCGTGCATGACCGCTATGACACCTGGCTCGAACATCCCTCTCTCCGCCGCCCGTGTGGCGGTGGACGTCGCCGCCCCGGTGCGGCTCGACGTCTCGGGCCTGCTGCTCACCGTCGACGGCAAGGTGCGTTCCGACGACGACTTCATCTTCTACAACCAGCCCACGGGCCCGGGCGTGACCTACCGCTCGGGCGGCGGCACGGCGCCGGACGCGATCGTGGTGGACACCACCGCGGTGCCGCCCGGCATCGAGAAGATCGTCGTCACGGCCAGCCCGGACGCGGCGGGCCAGACCTTCCAGGGCATCGAGCCCACCGCCACGGTGCGCAACGCGGACGACGGCAGCGTCCTCGCCACCTTCACCCCGCCCCGGCTGGGCACCGAGACAGCGCTCGTGGTCATCGAGGTCTATCTCCGCAACGGCGCCTGGAAGGCCCGCGCGGTCGGCCAGGGCTATGCGAACGGGCTGGCCGGCATCGCCACGGACTTCGGTGTCTCGGTCGAGGAGGAGCCGGCCGCCGCGCCCGCCCCGGTCGCACCCCCGGTGCCCGCCGCCGCCCCCGTGGACCCGCGGATCGCCGCTCCTCCGGTTCCGGCCGCGCCGCCCGCTGCCGCTCCGGCGCCCGCCGGCTCCGGCAAGATCAACCTCGACAAGGGCCGGGTCAGCCTCCAGAAGAACCAGACGGTGTCCCTGGTCAAGGGCGGCCGCCCGCTGCTCTCGCAGGTCAAGATGGGGCTCGGCTGGGAGCCCGCGTTCCGCGGCAAGGACATCGACCTCGATGCCTCGGTGATCGCCTACGGCCCCAACCGGAACCACCTGGACAGCTGCTACTTCGGCAAGCTCTCCATCCTGAACGGCGCGATCAAGCACTCCGGTGACAACCTCACGGGCGAGGGCGCGGGCGACGACGAGGTGATCGTCGTGGACCTCGGCCGGATCCCCCCGGAGGCGACCGGGCTGGTCTTCACGGTCAATTCGTTCACCGGCCAGAAGTTCACCGAGGTAGCCAAGGCCTACTGCCGGCTGGTCGACGCGGCGACCGGTGAGGAGCTGGTCCGCTTCGACCTGACCGGCGCCGAGCCGCAGACCGGCGTGATGATGGCGAAGCTGATCAAGCAGTTCTCCGGCGAGTGGGAAATGACGGCGATCGGCGACTTCGTGAAGTCACGCACCGTCCGCGGCATGGTCAAGCCCGCCGCCCAGGCGCTGTAGGGCTGCGAAAGCCCCTGGCACGCCTTCAGGGGCACCTGCGGGTGCAGGTGCCCCTGAAGCCGGAGAGCGTACGGGGACGCGGACACTGCGCGTGCTCGCCGCCTCTCTCAGAGCTTGGTCAGCTTGGAGTACGGGCTCAGAATCCTCCCCTGGCGCCCCGAGAAGTCGATGAGCACTGCGTCGTTGTCGCCCTCGACAGCAAGGACTCGGCCGAGTCCGAACTGGTCGTGCGACACCCTGTCGCCCACATCGAACAATTCGACCGGTGGGGCCGCCTGGGCCGGGCGGTTGAAGGGACTGGAAGGCAGGTAACGCCGGGATCCGGCTGACTGTTTCATTACCTTGAGTATGCGCCCTGGGAACGCCCGACGCCATGCCCGACCACTCCTGGGGGCGCACTGATGCCGGATTCGTAATCAGCGATTCCAGGGCCAGTCGGCGTCCCTACCCGCTTCGAGCAGGGGCACCATGCGGAATGCCGCGTCCGAAAGACCTCCGAAGGTGTGGCGGTTCGCGCTTCCCGACGGGACGTGACCGACCCGGTATCCGGCCAGATTCCAGGTGTAGACGGGCACGTCGGACGGCACGGCCACGGTGGCATCCGCGGCGTACGAGAACGACGCCTGCTCGTCGGTGACGATCAGTACCCGGTCGTGCTTGCGGAAGTGCCGACGCACCGCCTCCGCGGTGTTGGTGCCGCCGAGGTCACCGAAGCGCTCCAGGACCTTCAGGACGGACTCACCCTTCCGGTACGCAACTGATGCACTGTTCGTGCCGAACTGCACCAGATCGGCCTCGTCGGCCCGCAGCGCCAGCGCCGCACCGAAGATCGCGGCGGCGTCGGCCCGGTTGAGCTGGGAGCGGTCCGAGAGAGGCGACCACATCGAGCCCGAGCGGTCGACCAGGATCAGCGTCCGCCCGCGCAGGGCGGGGACACGCGCCAGCGAGTGGCCGAGCGCCTGCTCCAGCGGGTACGCCCAGCGCAGCGACGGAGCGTGCCGGTACGCCGCGAGATAGCGGAACGGGAACTGCCGCGCCGCGGCGACCACGGCCGGGTCGGAGATCTTCGCCGCCACCTGGGCGGCGACCTCGTCCGAGACACCGGCCTCGTCGAAGTTCCGCAGGTTGCGGACGAGCGCCATCGCCCCCATCGACGGGATGACCGCCTCCCAGGCCGCGGCGTCCATCGGCCCCTGCAGCCAGCCCGCGAGGGCCTCCCACGTCATGCCAGCCGCGGCCAGTCGATCGGCCCCGCCGGGTGCGGTCACGGCGGCCCGCCGCTCCTCGACCGGCAGCTCCATCAGCGCCCGGTGGGCGGTGAGGATGCGGTTCGAGGCGGGCGGAACCGCCGCCTCCGGGTGGTGCCTGCGATCGAGCGCGTACCGGAACAGCTCGCCCTGCCCTGCCCTTTCCGGGTCGGGCACGGCGTGCACCAGGTTCAGGATGTCACCGAAGCGGTAGCCCTTGGACGCGGTGTCGTACTTGAGCAGCGATGTCGCGTGGTAGAGGCGGCGTACTGCATCGGCGATCCCGCGCTTGACGGGCTTCGGCACGGCGCGGCCGTACCGCGAGGTCCAGTACCCGAGCAGCTCACCGGGCTCGTCGGCGCGCAGCAGGACGGAGTCGACGACCTGCCGGTTGGACGGTCCGTCCTCGGCACCCGCGTCGAGCCGCGCCTTCACGTACTCGGCGGCGCCGACGATCGACGCGGTCCGCATCCCGCCCTCGCGGCGCAGCCACCCCAGCAGACCGGCGGTCCACTCGGGGTCGCCGACGGCGAGGATACGCACCAGCTCCGTGAAACGGCTGTCGCGCTGCTCTGCGTTCTCGTAAAAGGTCTCCTGCGAAACGAAATTGGCGACCGCGAGCAGAAAGAGCTCGGAACGGTTGTCGCGAAGATATCCGCGGCCGCCCTGATGGGTGGGCGCGGTGCGCCCGGTGGACTGCACGGGCGAGGCGACACGGGGCCTGGTGGTACGGGTGTTGAAGCGGGTCATGATGAATTCCCCCGAATTCATTCGGAGGAGGAACAGCGCGTGCGGTGCCCGAGGTCAAGAGGCGGCGACGGAATTACTGATGCTCTACCCAGTTGAGCTACCGGCCGTGGCCGGACGGGACTTGAACCCGCAACCGTCAGTTCACATGAAGTAGCCGTCGCCTGCGCACCGGGCACCGCCGGCGCTGCGCCTCCCGAGATCAGAGTCGGCGACGGCGGAACTTGTTTCGAAGAAGTAGCCGCAGCCCGCGCACCGGGAGGTGCATGCAGTTCGTGAAGTTGTCTGTGCCCAGAGATCAGAGTCGGCGGAACCGACGAGGGCGTTCCACCCCTGAACCACACCGGTCGGAAGACCGGCGGCGGGACTCGAACCCGCGATCTCCCCCTTGGAAGTAGGTCCTGCCTTCGCACCTGGACACGGACAGCACCCTAGAGGATCAACCTCCGGACGCACCAAGGCTTTTCATCGGAGCCCCGGGAGCAGTCCGTGCGGCGTCAGTACCGGTTCGGCTGGCGCTTCCACGGGCCCGTGATGGCGAGCATGATGCCGGGCGTCTGGATGTTGGCGAACAGCGTCTTCCCGTCCGGCGAGAAGGTGACCCCGGTGAACTCGCTGTACTCCGGCTTCTCAGCCGTGCCCGCGTTCAGCTCGTTGCGCGCGATCGGGTACGTACGGCCGCTCTCGGTCGCCCCGAAGAGGTGCTGGATGCCCTCGCCGTCCTCGGCGATCACCAGACCGCCGTACGGCGAGACGGTGATGTTGTCCGGGCCGTCGAACGCGCCGTCCTTCGACGGGTCGGCGTTCACCCCGAGGAGCACCTTCAGCGTCAGCGTGCGGCGCTTCGGGTCGTAGAACCAGACCTGGCCGTCGTGCTGGACGGGGCTCTCCGCGCGGGCGAACGAGGAGACGATGTACGCGCCGCCGTCGCCCCACCACATGCCTTCGAGCTTGCGGGCACGGGTGACGTCCTGGTTGCCGAACTGCTTGCGCACGGAGACGGTCTTGGCGTCACGGTCGACGACGTCGACCCAGTCCACGCCGTACACGGTGCCGATCTTCGTGGCGCGGGACAGGTCGTCGACGAACTGACCGCTGCTGTCGAAGCACTTGGTGGCCTGGAGGACACCGGCGTCGTCGGCGAGCGTGCGCAGCTTGCCGCGGCCGTGCTTGAAGCCGTGCGGCGGAACCCAGCGGTAGAGCAGTCCGTTGGGACCGGCCGCGTCCTCGGTCAGGTAGGCGTGGCCGCTCTTGGGGTCGATGACGACGGCCTCATGGGCGTACCGGCCGAACGCCTTGATGGGACGCGGGTCGCGGTTGGCGCGCTTGTCGTACGGGTCGACCTCGAAGACGTAGCCGTGGTCCTTGAGCAGACCGTTCTTGCCGGCCTTGTCCTCGGTCTCCTCGCAGGTGAGCCAGGTGCCCCACGGGGATGCACCACCGGCGCAGTTGGTGGACGTGCCGGCGATGCCGACCCACTCGGCCGTTTGGCCGTCACGGCGGGTCTCGACGACGGTGCAGCCACCGGCGGCGATCGGGTCGTAGACGAGTCCCTCGGCGAGCGGGACCGGGTGCTCCCAGCCGGCCCGGGTGCCGCTCAGCTCGTGGTTGTTGACCAGCAGGGTGACGCCGCGCGGGCCCTCGAAGGTGGCCGTGCCGTCGTGGTTGGAGGGGGTGTACTCGCCGGAATCCAGCTTGGTGACACCGCTGTGCGTGATGATGCGGTACGAGAATCCGGCGGGAAGCGCGAGTATGCCCTGCGGGTCGGGGACCAGCGGCCCGTAGCCGGGCTCGTCGCTGTGACCGTGACCGGATTCGTCGTCGTGGCCCTGCCGGGAATCCTCGGCGGCAAGGGCGCCGGGGGCGGTGGCCAGGGCGGCGACGGTACCCGTCAGGGCGATTCCGGCGCCGGTGAGGGCGGACTGCTTGGTGAATTCCCTGCGCGTGAAGGGCATCACGTACTCCTGGAGCAACTGGGGCGGGTTGGTTGCGGGCTCACACTCCCGCCCCTGTGCTAACGGAAGTTGAACTGACGGCGACGTCGAACGGCACGCTTCCTGTGAACCTTCACAGAGTCGCTGCCGACGACATTCCCTCAGCTGCCCGCCCCGGCCGCCGTGCCCCGCCTCAGAGCCTGTCGGGTGACCTCTGATCGGGCGGCCACGCCCTGGCACGCACGCTTCCCGCGTTGCCGAAATATCCTAGTAGCTCCTTCCCCGAGCTCTCAGCTTCGCTCGAGCAGGGGAGACCCCATCCGAGGACATCCCGCCGCCTTGGAATCGCACGCACCAGACCGCGTCCGCTATCCGATCGAAGGTCACCCGACAGGCTCTCAGCCGCCCGACCGCGACCGTGCCTTGAATGCCGCCTTGCGGGCGTCCTTCGCCTTCTTCTTATCGCCGTGCAGCCGCCCCATCGCCTCCAGGACGTCCGCCGTTGCCGGGTGTTCCACCCGCCACGCCTGGTCGAAGAAGCCGCTGTGCTGGCCGGACAGCCCTTCGACCAGCCCTTGGAGCTCGTCCAGGTCGCCGTCCGCTTCCAGCTGCGCGGCAATCGTGTCGATGGCGAGCCAGAAGATCATCGACTCCGGCGGCGGAGGCACGTCCGCCGCACCGCGCTCCGCGAGCCAGACCCGGGCGAGGCCGCCCAGCTCCGGGTCGTCGAGCACCGCGCGGACCGCGGGCTCCGCCTCCGCGCCGACCAGGGCGAGCGCCTGCTGGCAGTGCAGCCGACGGAGCGGGGCCTGCTGGTCCGCGCCGCGTGCCGCGTCCAGCAGTTCGGCCGCGGCGCCGTCCGCCCCGCGGCGGGCGAGCCACTGCTCGACCTCGCTGCGGGCCGCCGGCTCCGGGTAGTACGCGACGCCGCCGAGCAGCACGTCGGCGCCCTTGTCGGCGAGATCGCCGATCGCGGGGGCGTCGACACCGGCCTCCAGCATCCGGGCCCGGATGCCGTACAGACCGAGGGGGGTCAGCTTCACCAAGCCGTACCGGCTGATGTCCTCGTCGTCGGCGGGCGGCTGCGCCCGGTCGGCCTCCTCGACGAGCAACGCCTCGTCCACCGGTTGGTAGGCGACGAGCCCGATCGGCTCGAGGAGCCGGAACTGGTCGTCGAGGCGCATCATCGTCTCCGACACCTGCTCCAGGATGTCGTCGGTGGGCTCGTCCATGTCGTCGGGCACGATCATCGACGCGGCGAGCGCGGGCAGCGGGACGGGTGCCTCGCTGTCGCTGCCGTCGCCGACCGTGAGCAGGTACAGGTTGCCGAGCACGCCGTCGAGGAATTCGGCTTCCACCTCCGGGTCCCAGTCCAGGGCGTCGAAGTCGATCGAGCCGTCCTCGCCGACGAGGTCGGTGAGGTCGTCGAAGAAGGGCGCGGTGGCATCGGCGTGCACGGCCTCCAGGCCGTCGAGCCAGATCGCGAGGACGTCCTGCGGGGAGCCGCCGGTCAGCAGCCCCAGGTTCTCGCCCGCGGAAACGGTCCCCTCCGCGTCGTCCCCCTCCGCGTCGCCCTCCGGGTCATGGACGTCGAGGAGCCCGGTGTCGACCGCGAGCCGCCACGCCTCACTGGCGTCGGCCGCGCCGTCCTCGTCCGCCGCCAGCCCGAGGTGCTCGGCCGCCGCGGGCAGCTGTGCTTCGACGAGCTCGCCACCGGCGCCGACCCGGGTCTCCGGCCCCGCCCAACGGGCGAGCCGGACTGCGCGGGCGAGCAGCGGCGCGACGAGCGCGTCCCGTGCCAGCTCCGCCTCGGTGTGCAGCCGTACCGGCGGCAGGGTGGGGCGCTCTGCGGACATCAGGTGGTTCTCCTCGGGCGTACGGGTTTCAGTCCGGCCGGCGACGCGGGCGGGATCACGGGGCTTGGGCACGCATCTTCTCCCGTCCCTCATGTGCCGGTCGGACTCAGGCCGCCCAAGCGTAGACGCTTTTCGCCCGATGCCGCCTGGTTCACGCAAAGGACGGCGAACGGCCACCTGGGGAACCCTGACAACTTCCGTACACAGTCAAGGGATTGATGCGCGTGGACCTCTGTCTCCGCGCCCGCTCCGGTCACCGTCCCGGACCGCTCGGCGCCGTCCCGCTACACGTCGGCGGGCGACCCGGCGGCGGGCGGTTCCCGACGTCCCGGGTGTCGGCCCCGACCAGACCCATGCCGATGCGGGCGATGCCGGCGGTTGCGCCACCGGGACGCGGCAGGTGACGGTGCCGGCACGACGAACCGGCCGCGCCGGTCGACGCGTTCGGCGGGACCCGCTCTCCGGCGGCGGCAGGGAGAGGCACCACGCCGTCGAGCACGCCGGGCCGACCGTCGTCGTCTCCGCGAGCCCACGCCGTTCCCGCCGCGCCCGCCGAGCGGCACGTCCGGGGTCGCACACACCGTGCCGCTCGGTCACGCGGCCGCACCGGTATCCGGCCACTGACCTCCCCGGCGCCCGTGCCAGACTCCGGGTCGTGATCCTTCGCGTCGCCACCCGCCCCGACCTGCCCGCCGTCCTCGCGCTCCTCGCCGACGAGGAGCAGGTCGTCGACCCGGCCTCGGTCGTGGTCGACGAGGCGTACGAGAACGCCTTCGCCGCCATCGAGAGCGACCCGCGCAACGAGATGCTGGTGCTGATGGACGGCGACACCGTGCTGGGCTGCCTGCAGGTGACGTACATACCGGGGCTCGGCAAGCACGGCGAGGAGAGGGCGCTGATCGAGGCGGTGAGGATCAGGGCGGACCGGCGGGGCGGCGGACTGGGTCGGGAGCTGATGAAGCAGGCCGTCGACCGGGCCCGGCTGCGGGGGTGCGGGCTGGTGCAGCTGACCAGCAGCAAGCGGCGCACGGACGCGCACCGGTTCTACGAGTCGCTGGGCTTCGCCCGCAGCCACGAAGGCTTCAAGCTCGCCCTCTGATCCCCGCCCGGGGCACTACTGGGGCGAAACGGCGCGCCAGGCGGTCATGTTCAGCTCGTCGAGCAGCCGTACGTCACTCCCCTCCAGCGGGAACGTGCGCGCCTCCAGCCCCGGGGCGGGTGCGATCTCCAGCGCGTCGCCCTCGATGAGGTCGCCGCCGGTCGGGGTGGACACCCATGCGAGCAGCGCGTTCAGCGTCTTCCCCGGCTTCAGCATGACCTCCTTCGGCCCGCGGTCGGTCCCCATGTACGAAGAGCCGGGGTTCACCGGAACCGGCAGCGGATCGCCGTCGTCGTCGAGGGCCCGCACGGACGGGTAGCCGTCCACCCGGAACGGCTTGCTGCCACAGTTGGTGAGGGTGAGCGACACGGCCCGGTGGCCCAGCGCCGCTTGCACCTCACCCATGTCCACGACGACGCCGGAGGACGGGCAGTCGCCGGTGACGACGGCGCTCGGGGTGGGTGTGGGGCCGTCCCCTGCGGGCGGCAGGTCGGCGGACGGGGCGACGGCCAGGTCGGACGGATCCAGCTTGTCCGCGTGCACATCCGGCGTGTACGAGGTGCTCGAAGTCGACTCCGGCTCGCCCTCGCCCGCCGGAACGAGAAATCCGGCGCATCCCGACAGCGTCAGAGCCAGCGCCCCGGTGAGGCAGGCGGCCATCACCTCTCTCCGCGCTCCGGTGCCCGTCCTCGTGCCCGCCGGTCCTCGCATACTCGTGCACCCGCCCCGCATCGGCCTGCCGCATAGGCGTTCGATCATGCCAGACCGCGCTCCCGGGCCCACGCCAATGGTTGAGCATTTCTTCTCCATCACCTCAAGCAGAACTAAGTAGACCTTCACGGTCGGGGCGACGGACACTTCGGACATGACAGTCCCTGAAGCCCCTGCAACCCCCGCAGCCCCGTTCGGACGCGCCCTCTGCGCCATGATCACGCCCTTCACCGCCGACGGCGAGCTGGACCTGGACGCCGCCGGGACCCACGCCGCCGGTCTCGTCGCCGACGGCTGCGACGGCCTGGTGCTCAGCGGCACCACCGGCGAATCCCCGACCACCACAGACGTCGAGAAAACCGCGCTGCTGCGCGCGGTCCGTGCGGCGGTCGGCGCCGGTGTGCCGCTGGTCGCCGGGGTCGGCAGTGCGGACACCCGGCACACCGTCGAGCTGGCCCGGCAGGCCGAACGGGCAGGCGCGGACGGCCTGTTGGTCGTGACGCCCTACTACAGCAGACCGCCGCAGCCCGCCGTCGAGGCACACTTCCGGCGCGTCGCCGACGCGACCGGCGTTCCGCTGATGCTGTACGACATCCCCGGCCGCACCGGCACCCGCATCGAGCCGGAGACCCTGCTGCGGCTCGCGGACCATCCGCGCATCGTGGCGGTGAAGGACTGCGCGTACGACCTGCTCGGCTCGGCAAAGGTGATCGGGGCCGGCTCGCTCGCGTACTACTCGGGCTGCGAGGAGCTCAACCTGCCGCTGTACTCGGTGGGCGCGGCGGGCTATGTGAGTACGGTCGCCAATGTGGCGCCCCGGCAGCTGCGGGCGGTCCTGGACGCTTTCGACGCCGGGGACACCGCCGAGGCGGCCCGGCTCAACCGGCTGACCATTCCGCTGGCCGAGTTGATGATGTCGTCCGGGCTGCCCGGCACCGTGACGGCCAAGGCGTTGCTCGGCGCCGGACCGGTCCGGGAACCGCTGCAGCCCGCCGGGCGCGAGGCGGCCGACGGGCTGCGGAAGGCGTACGAGGAACTCCTCGCCGCTACGCGTTAGTGCCGTGACCGGCAATGTTTGACGGGGCAGAGCTTGCCGGGAGGGGCACTAGTTGTGGCTGTGCAGGACGTCGTTGAGGCCGTCCCACACCGCGTTGTTCGGGCGGGCCTCGACGGCGCCGGTGACCGAGTTGCGGCGGAAGAGGATGTTCGAGGCGCCGGAGAGCTCCCGCGCCTTGACGATCTGGCCGTCCGGCAGGGTGATGCGCGTACCCGCGGTGACGTACAGCCCCGCTTCGACGACGCACTCGTCGCCGAGCGCGATCCCGACGCCCGCCTCGGCACCGATCAGGCAGCGCTCACCGATGACGATGCGCTCCTTGCCGCCGCCGGAGAGGGTGCCCATCGTCGAGGCACCGCCACCGATGTCGGAGCCGTTGCCGACGACGACGCCCGCGGAGATGCGGCCCTCGATCATCGACGTGCCGAGCGTGCCGGCGTTGAAGTTGACGAAGCCCTCGTGCATGACCGTCGTACCGGCGGCGAGGTGCGCGCCGAGCCTGACCCGGTCGGCGTCGGCGATCCGGACGCCCTTCGGGGCGACGTAGTCCGTCATCCGGGGGAACTTGTCGACCGAGGTGACCTGGAGGTGCAGGCCGTCGGCGCGGGCGTTCAGCCGCACCTTCTCCAGGTCGTCGACGGCGACCGGACCGAGCGACGTCCAGGCGACGTTGGTCAGGAGGCCGAAGACGCCGTCCAGGTTCTGGCCGTGCGGCTGGACGAGACGGTGCGAGAGGAGGTGCAGGCGCAAGTACGCGTCGTGGGCGTCGAGCGGCTTGTCGTCGAGCGAGGCGATGACCGTGCGCACGGCGACGACCTCGACGCCGCGGCGGGCGTCCACGCCGACGGCCTTGGCCGCGCCCTCGCCGAGGAGGTTCACGGCCTGGTCGGGGGTGAGCCGCTCGGTTCCGGCCGGACCGGGCTCGGCGGAGAGCTCGGGTGCGGGGAACCAGGTGTCGAGAACGGAACCGTCGCCGGCGATGGTGGCGAGGCCGGCGGCGACGGCGCCGGTGGTGCGGGAAGTCGTGTCGGTCATGACACGAAACCTAACCGGCGGGGCCCCGCCGGAGCCAACCGGTCTCGCCGGATGGTCGCGGCGGGGCCCCACCCACCCCGACCGCGCGGTCAGCCGGGCTGCGCCTGCCGCTCGGGCACCGGGGTCCGCGCCGGGGCCACCACGCGCACCGACCCCCGCAGCCGCCGCGCCGCCAGCACCGCCACCCCCGCACAGCCGGCCAGCACCGCGCACACCGGCCAGAGCAGCTCGGGCGCGGCCGTGTAGAGCGCGCCGCCGAGCGGTGGGGCCAGCACCTGGCCGCTGATGGACGCCCCCGCGTACAGACTCTGGAAGCGGCCCTGCACATGGCCGGGTGCCTGGTCGGCGACGTACGCCGTGGCGGTGGACTTGTACAGGATCTCGCCCGCGGTCAGCGACACCATCATGGTGACGGCGAACAGCACGCCGGCCCCCGGGATCAGTGCCGCGAATCCCAGCCCCACCAGCAGCAGCCCGGTACCCACGATGCTCAGCGGAGCCCGTCGGCGCAGCGCGTGCGCCACCGGGAGTTCGAGGCAGAGGATGACGCCGCCGTTGATGGCGAGCAGCCACCCGTAGAACTGGGCACTGTGGCCGTGATCGGCGAGGAACACGGGCAGGGTGGAGTACTGCTGCCGGTAGACGAAGTCGACACAGAGGATCGCGGCGAGCAGCACCGGCACCGCGGGTCTGACCCGCAGCTCCCGCCAGAGCCCCGGTGCGCCGGGGTCGTGCGCCGGCCGGGTGTGTACGGTGCCGCGAGCCGGGAGCACCTTCGATGCGTACGCGGCGAAGAGCAGCGTCCCGAGGCCGTCGGCGACGAACAGCGGGCCGTACGAGAAGTGGGCGGCGATCAGTGCGCCGAGCGGTGGGCCGACGGCGAAGGCGGCGTTGCTCCCGGCGCGCATCAGGGCGAAGCTCTGGCGCCTGCCGCCCTCGGGGACGGAGACGGCGACGAGGGCCGCGTTGGCGGCACGTACGACGCCTGCCGCGTACTGCGCGAGCGGCAGCACCCCGTACATCGCCGCGACCGGCAGGACCGGCAGGGTGACGAGCGCCGCGCCGCTCACCAGTGCGCCCGTCAGGAGCATCCGGCGGTGACCGTAGTGGTCGCCGAACCAGCCGCCGGTGAAGTTGCCGGCGACCAGGCCGATGCCGCCGATGCCCGCGATCACTCCGGCCTGCGGCACGGTGAGTCCGCGCGGTCCGGTCAGATAGACGAAGAGATAGACGAAGGTGAAGCTGACGACGCCGTTGAGGAAGCCTCCCAAGGCCAGCAGCCGTACCGTCCGTGGTACGTCCCGCACCATCCCGAAGATCCTCATCCGCAGCACCCTCCCCAGCGAGTTCCTTTTGGGAACGGACTATGGCAGCATGCTTTCCGCGGGTCAATCCGGTAAGGGGCGGCCTCGGCACGAGCAAGAACGGAAGAAGACGAAGTCATGCCGCAGCGCACCAGCCTGTCCGACGCCGACTGCGCGATCGCCCAGGCCCTCGATGTCGTCGGCGACTGGTGGACCCTGCTGATCGTGCGCGACACCGCGCGCGGGGTGCACCGCTTCGACGCGCTCCAGCACGAGCTGGGCATGTCCCGCAAGGTGCTCACCGAGCGGCTGCGGCTGCTGGTGGACGCGGGCGTGCTGTCCCGGGATCCGTACCAGGACCGCCCGGTCCGGTACGAGTACCGGCTCACCCCGCGCGGCCGCGCGCTGCTGCCGGTACTGATCGCGCTCCAGGACTGGGGCGACACCTGGGTGATGGGAGACGGAGAGACGATGGCGACGGCCACGGGGGCGTCCAAGGAGGCGGCGCGGGTGCACGCCCTGGTGGGCACCCGCTTGCCGGAGCTGCAACTCATCGACTACGACGGGGTGTTGCGCGACCCGGTCGCCGACACCGCGTACACCGTCCTGTACTGCTTCCCCGGCGCGTACGCCCGCCGGGACGCCTACCCGCCGGGCTGGGCCGAGATCCCGGGCGCGAGCGGCTGCACCCTCGAATCCTGCACGTACCGCGACCAGTTGGCCGAGTTCACCGCGGCGGGGGCGACGGTGCACGGAGTGTCCACCCAACGCCCCGACGAGCAGCGGGCGTTCGCGGAAGCGGAGGGGCTGCGCTTCCCGCTGCTGTCCGACGCGGACCTGGAACTGGCGGCGGCGCTGCGACTGCCGACGTTCCGGGCGGCGGGAGTCAGCCGGCTGAAGCGGCTGACCCTGGTGGTGGACCGGCACCGGACGGTCCGCGAGGCGCTGTATCCGATCACGGACATCGAGGCGAGCGTGCAGGCGGCCTTGGCGGCGGTCCGCCGCTGACAGCGCGACGCCCGTCCGGGGCCGCCCGTCGCCGAACCTGTCGGCGCCGGGGCGGCCTACGTGGTCAGCCGATGATCCGGGCCAGCATCTCCCGCGCGTACGCCGCGTCGTAGGTCCCGCCCGTCAGCAGCACCTGCAGACAGATCCCGTCCATCAGCGCGATCAGTGCCCGCGCGGTGGCCGGGTCGGTGCGCCCGGCCAGCAGCTCGGCGGTGACATCCGTCCACTCGGCGGCGACCGGCTGCAGCACGGGCCGGCGCAGCGCCGCCAGGTAGAGCTCGTACTCCAGCTCCAGCCGCCCGCGCCCGCCGGAGAACCACTCCCCCAGCAGCCGGGCCAGTGCCTCGGCGAGATCCGCGTCCGGGGCGAGGAGTGCCTCGCTCTCCCGCATGGCCCGGGAGAAATTCTCGTTCGAGCGGCGCAGCGCGGCGACCAGCAGCTCGTCGAGCGAGGCGAAGTGATACGTCGTCGAGCCGAGCGGCACATCCGCCTCGGCGGCGACGGAACGGTGACTGAGGCCCGCGATACCCTTGGTGCCGACCACCCGGATCGCCGCATCGATGATGCGGCCGCGCCGCTCGGGGTCGTACCGGCGGACCATCAGTGCGCTCCGCCCAGGTTGAGCACGACCACACCGGCAATGATCAGCGCGATGCCCGCCACCTTGACCAGGTTCCCGGACTCGCCCATGAAGAGGACCCCTATGGCGGCGACCGCCGCCGTGCCGATCCCGGCCCAGATGGCATAGGCGGTACCCATGGACAGCGTCTTCAGGGTCTGCGCGAGCAGCGAGAAGGCGAGCAGATAGCCGACGACGGTGATGAGCGAGGGCCAGAGCCGGGTGAAGCCCTCGCTGTACTTCATGGCCGTCGTCCCGGCCACCTCCGCCGCAATGGCCGCGGCCAGCAGTCCGTATCCCATGTGTACGAGTGTACGCATCGTTGCGTACGCTCGTACACATACCCGGGCGCGCAGAAGGGATCCGCTGCCCCACCAGGAGCGCTACCGTGTCCCGACCAGCACATGGACCCCGACACAACGGAGCAGCAGTGGCGCAGGACGCAGGGTGGGGCGGCGGGCCCGGGGGCCCGCCGTACGGAGGAGCGCCGTACGGAGGACCCCCCGGACCACCGGGATGGGGCGGGTGGATGCCGCCGCCGAAGCCAGGGGTGATACCGCTCGCGCCGCTGAGCCTCGGGGACATCCTCGGCGGCGCGTTCTCCACGATGGGCCGCTACTGGAAGCAGCTCTTCGGTATCGGTGCGGCCGTGTACGGCGGGGCCGTCGTCGTGGTCGGCGCCGCGGTCGCGATCGCGTACTCCGCGGTCAGCGACCATCTGCACCGGGTCGTCGCGCTCTCCGCCGAGGAGAGCGCGCCCACGGAGGACATCGCCCCGCTGGTGATCGCCTTCGGCGCCGTCTGGCTGGTCGCCCTTGTGTCGCTCATGATCGGCACCGCCATGATGTACGCGACCGTACCGGCGGTCCTGCAGGACGCTGTCCTGGGGCGGCGGACCACGTTCGGCATCATCTGGCGCCGGGCCTGGGCCCGCGTACCGGCGGTCATCGGCACGGTGCTCCTGACCGGGCTGATCACATTGATCCCATTCGTCTTCATGATGGTCGCCATGGTGTCCGCCATCGTCGCGGCCGTCGGCCTGGATGCCGGGTCCGGCGCCGCTGCGCTGATCTCACTCGGCTTCCTCGGCGCCCTGGCGACGTTCCCGCTGGCGGCCTGGCTCTGGGTGAAGTTCTCCCTGGCTCCCTCCGCCGTCGTCTTCGAGGGACAGAGCCCGATCTCGGCGCTGCGCCGCTCCTCGCAGCTGGTACGCGGCGACTGGTGGCGGATCTTCGGCATCTCGCTGCTGGCGCTGATCATGGCGGCGGTGGGGAGCTACATCATCCAGATGCCGTTCTCGTTCCTCGGCCTGTTCCCGGGCATGATCAGCACGGCGAACCTGGACTCCGACCCGAGCGTCGCGGCCGTCATCGTCGCCGTGAGCGGCTACATGGTGGCCATGCTGCTGGGCCAGCTGATCGGCCAGCTCGTCTCGGCGACGTTCCCGCAGCTGGTGACCGGGCTGCTGTACGTGGACCGGCGGATGCGCAACGAGAACCTGGGCCCGGTCCTCGCCGAAGCGGCCGCCGCGCCCCCGCAGTTCGGTCCGTGAGCGCGGGTCGCGCCGCTCAGTCGCAGGTTCCAACTCCCGCACCAACGGCGGACCCACATCACGCCACCGGCGGACGAACAACGCCGAACGGCCCCCGGCTCGAGCCGGGGGCCGTTCGGAAGCGCAGAGGATCAGACGTTGAAGCCGAGCGCGCGCAGCTGCTCGCGCCCGTCGTCCGTGATCTTGTCGGGGCCCCACGGCGGCATCCAGACCCAGTTGATCCGCAGCTCGTTGACGAGGCCGTCGGTCGCGGACTTCGCCTGGTCCTCGATGACATCGGTCAGCGGGCAGGCCGCGGACGTCAGGGTCATGTCGAGGGTGGCGATGTTGGCGTCGTCGATGTGGATGCCGTAGATCAGGCCCAGGTTGACGACGTCGATGCCCAGCTCGGGGTCGACGACGTCGTACAGCGCCTCCCGGACCTCCTCCTCGGAGGCCGGCTTGGTGGTAAGAGTCTCGTTCTCGCTCATGCCGTCTTCCCTTCGGACAGCGCCTTCGCCGTCGCGTCCTTCCACGCCATCCAGCTCAGCAGCGCGCACTTGACCCGGGCCGGGTACTTCGAGACACCGGCGAACGCGACCGCGTCCTCCAGCACCTCCTCCATCGCGTCGTCCGGCTCGAGCTGACCCTTCGACTGCATCAGCTCCAGGAAGGTCTCCTGGATCTTCTGAGCCTCGCCCAGCTCCTTGCCGACCAGCAGCTCGTTCAGCACGGAGGCGCTGGCCTGACTGATGGAACAGCCCTGACCCTCGTACGACACATCGGCGATGGTCTCGCCGTCGTACTTCACCCGGAGCGTGATCTCGTCTCCGCACGTCGGGTTGACGTGGTGCACCTCGGCGTCGCCGTCCCGCAGGCCGCGCCCGTGGGGGTGCTTGTAGTGGTCCAGGATCACTTCCTGGTACATCGAATCAAGCTTCACCAGTCAACCCTCAGCCGAAGAAGTTCCGTACGTGCTCCAGACCGTCCACCAGCGCGTCGACCTCGGCAGGCGTGGAGTACAGATAGAACGACGCTCGCGTCGTCGCAGGAATTCCGTACCGCAGGCAGACCGGCCGTGCGCAGTGGTGTCCGACCCGGACCGCGATGCCCTGCTCGTCGAGGACCTGGCCCACGTCGTGCGGGTGGATGTCGCCGAGCGTGAAGGAGATCGTGGCGCCGCGGTCCTCCGCGGTGGACGGGCCGATGATCCTCAGGTCCGGGACTTCCAGGAGGCGCTTCACCGCGTACTCGGTGATCGCGTGCTCATGCTGGAAGATCTTGTCCATGCCGATCGCCGAGAGGTAGTCCACGGCCGCGCCGAGGCCGACGGCCTGCGCGATCGGGGGCGTACCCGCCTCGAACTTGTGCGGCGCCGGGGCGTATGTCGACGAGTGCATCGACACGGTCTCGATCATCTCGCCGCCACCGAGGAACGGCGGCAGGTCCTCCAGGAGCTCCTGCCGTCCCCAGAGCACGCCGATGCCGGTCGGGCCGACCATCTTGTGGCCGGTGAAGGCCACGAAGTCGGCCTGCAGTGCCTGCACGTCGAGCACCATGTGCGGGGCGGCCTGCGAGGCGTCTATGCAGACCAGCGCGCCGACCTGCTGGGCGCGGCGGATGATCTTCTCGACCGGGTTGATCGTGCCCATGATGTTGGAGACCAGCGTGAAGGAGACGATCTTCGTCTTCTCCGTGATGATCTCGTCGATGTTGGACAGGTCGAGGCGGCCGTCGTCGGTGATGCCGAACCACTTCAGCTTCGCACCGGTGCGCTGCGCGAGCAGCTGCCACGGCACGATGTTGGAGTGGTGCTCCATCTCCGTGATGACGATCTCGGTCTCGTGGTCCACCCGGTAGGGCTCGTCGGCCCAGCCGAGCATGTTGGCCACGAGGTTGAGCGACTCCGAGGCGTTCTTGGTGAAGATCACCTCGTTGCGGCTCGGCGCGTTGATGAAGGCGGCGACCTTGTCACGGGCGCCTTCGTACAGCGCCGTGGCCTCCTCCGCGATCGTGTACACGCCGCGGTGGACGTTGGCGTTGTGCCGCTCGTAGTACTCGCTGAGCGCGTCGAGGACCTGGCGCGGCTTCTGCGAAGTCGCCGCACTGTCCAGATAGACGATCTTCTTCCCGTCGTGGACCGTACGATCCAGCAGGGGGAAGTCCTTGCGGATCGCCTCGGTGTCGAGGAGGCCCGGCAGCTGTGTCACGCGGAAGCGCCACCCTTCACATATGCCTCGTAGCCCTCGTTCTCCAGCTTGTCGGCGAGCTCGGCGCCGCCGGACTCGGCAATACGGCCGTTGGCGAAGACGTGCACGAAGTCGGGCTTGATGTAACGGAGGATCCGCGTGTAGTGCGTGATCAGCAGCGTGCCGACCTCGCCGGTCTCGCGAACCCGGTTGACGCCCTCGGAGACGACGCGCAGGGCGTCGACGTCCAGGCCGGAGTCGGTCTCGTCGAGGATCGCGACCTTCGGCTTGAGGAGCTCCAGCTGAAGGATCTCGTGGCGCTTCTTCTCACCGCCGGAGAAGCCCTCGTTGACGTTGCGCTCGGCGAACGCGGGGTCCATGTGGAGGTCGGCCATCGTCTCCTTGACCTCCTTCACCCACGTACGCAGCTTGGGCGCCTCGCCGCGGACGGCGGTGGCGGAGGTACGCAGGAAGTTGGAGACCGAGACACCGGGGACCTCGACCGGGTACTGCATGGCCAGGAAGAGACCGGCGCGGGCGCGCTCGTCGACGGTCATCGCCAGGACGTCCTCGCCGTCCAGGGTCACCGTGCCGCTGGTGATCGTGTACTTGGGGTGGCCTGCGAGCGAGTACGCGAGGGTCGACTTGCCGGACCCGTTGGGGCCCATGATGGCGTGGGTCTCGCCCTGCTTCACGATCAGGTCGACGCCCTTGAGGATCTCCTTCGTGGCGTTGTCGGCCTCGACGGAGACGTGCAGGTCGCGGATTTCAAGCGTTGCCATGGGTGACTCAGGACTCCTGGGTGACGGAGACGAGCACATCGTCCCCTTCGATCTTGACGGGGTATACGGGGACGGGGCGCGTCGCGGGAAGGCCGGACGGCTTGCCGGTGCGCAGGTCGAAGCTGGAGCCGTGCAGCCAGCACTCGATCATGCAGTCCTCGACCTCTCCCTCGGACAGTGAGACGTTCGCGTGCGAACAGATGTCGTTGATCGCGAACACCTCGCCCTCGGTACGGACGAGAGAGACCGGCGTTCCGTCGAGTTCCACCCGCTTCGGGGTGTCCTCTTCCAGCTCGCTCAGCGCGCAGACTTTGACGAAGGCCATCAGACGGAAGCCTTCAGCTCGGCCTCGATCTTGTCGAGCAGACGGGCCTCGACGTCCGGCAGACCGATCTGCTGGACCAGTTCGGCGAAGAAGCCGCGCACGACGAGCCGGCGGGCATCCTCGGCCGGGATACCGCGGGACATCAGGTAGAAGAGCTGCTCGTCGTCGAAGCGGCCGGTCGCGGAGGCGTGACCGGCGCCGACGATCTCGCCGGTCTCGATCTCCAGGTTCGGCACCGAGTCGACCCGCGCGCCGTCCGTGAGGACGAGGTTGCGGTTCATCTCGTAGGTGTCGGTGCCCTCGGCCTTGGCCTGGATGAGCACGTCACCGATCCACACCGCGTGCGCGCCGTCGCCCTGGAGCGCGCCCTTGTAGACGGCGTTGGACTTGCAGTGCGGGGTGTTGTGGTCGACGAAGAGGCGGTGCTCCTGGTGCTGGCTCCTGTCGGTGAAGTACAGACCGAAGAGCTCCGCCTCGCCGCCGGTGCCCGCGTAGGAGACCCGTGGGTGGAGGCGGACCAGGTCGCCGCCGAAGGTGACGACGATCGACTTGAAGGTGGCGTCCCGGCCGATCAGCGCGTTGTGCTGAGCGACGTGGACCGCGGTGTCGTCCCAGTCCTGGACGGAGACGACGGTCAGCTTCGCACCGTCACCGAGGACGTAGTCGACGTTGCCCGCGACGACCGCGTCACCGGTGTGGTCGATGACGACCACGGCCTCGGCGAAGGCTCCCAGCTCGATGACCTGGTGGGCGTAGGCCACACCGCCCTCACCGTGCACGGCGATCCGGATCGGCTCGGCGAGCACGGCCTCCTTGGCGACCGTGATGACCGAGGCCTTCTCGAAGGACGAGTACGCCTGGGCGGCGACGCGGTCCACCGGGGTGCCCGCTCTGCCGAGCCGCACGTCGTCGCGACCGACGGTCTCGACGGTGACGCCCTCGGGGACGTCGACCTCGACCTTGACGGCCCCACCGGTCGCGACGGCGGTGCCGTCGTGCAGGCCGCGCAGCCGCTCCAGCGGCGTGAACCGCCACTCCTCCTCGCGGCCGTGCGGGACCGGGAAGTCCGCGACGTCGAAGGACGGGGGCGCGCTCATGCGCGTGGCGACGGTCGACTCGGCGGCCACCGCGATGGACCCGGTGGTGGTGGACCCCGCCGGAATGTTCTGAGCCTCAGCCATGGCTGTCGTAGTGCTCGCTTTCTCTGTCAAAAGTCGGGGATTCGGTCGTCAGGCTGTGCTAGCCGACCGAACCCTCCATCTGCAGCTCGATCAGCCGGTTGAGCTCAAGCGCGTACTCCATGGGCAGCTCGCGTGCGATCGGCTCGACGAAGCCGCGCACGATCATGGCCATGGCCTCGAACTCGGTCAGACCGCGGCTCATCAGGTAGAAGAGCTGGTCCTCGGAGACCTTGGAGACAGTGGCCTCGTGACCCATGGACACGTCGTCCTCACGGACGTCCACGTACGGGTAGGTGTCGGAGCGGGAGATCGTGTCGACCAGGAGCGCGTCGCACAGCACGTTGGACTTGGAGCCCGCGGCGCCCTCGCCGATCTCGACCAGACCGCGGTACGAGGTACGGCCGCCGCCTCGCGCCACCGACTTGGAGACGATGTTGGAGGAGGTGTTCGGCGCCATGTGGACCATCTTGGATCCGGCGTCCTGGTGCTGGCCCTCGCCCGCGAAGGCGATGGAGAGCGTCTCGCCCTTGGCGTGCTCGCCCATCAGGTAGACGGCCGGGTACTTCATGGTGACCTTGGAGCCGATGTTGCCGTCGACCCACTCCATGGTCGCGCCCTCGTACGCCACGGCGCGCTTGGTGACCAGGTTGTAGACGTTGTTCGACCAGTTCTGGATCGTCGTGTAGCGGCAGCGGCCGCCCTTCTTCACGATGATCTCGACGACGGCGGAGTGCAGCGAGTCCGAGGAGTAGATCGGCGCGGTGCAGCCCTCGACGTAGTGGACGTAGGCGTCCTCGTCGACGATGATCAGCGTCCGCTCGAACTGGCCCATGTTCTCCGTGTTGATACGGAAGTAGGCCTGCAGGGGGATGTCGACGTGGACACCCTTCGGCACGTAGATGAACGAGCCACCGGACCACACGGCCGAGTTCAGCGAGGCGAACTTGTTGTCGCCGACCGGGATGACGGTGCCGAAGTACTCCTTGAAGAGCTCCGGGTGCTCCTTCAGCGCGGTGTCCGTGTCGAGGAAGATGACGCCCTGCTCCTCCAGGTCCTCACGGATCTGGTGGTAGACGACCTCGGACTCGTACTGCGCGGCGACACCGGCGACCAGGCGCTGCTTCTCCGCCTCCGGGATGCCGAGCTTGTCGTACGTGTTCTTGATGTCCTCGGGCAGGTCCTCCCAGGACTCCGCCTGCTTCTCGGTGGACCGCACGAAGTACTTGATGTTGTCGAAGTCGATGCCCGACAGGTCCGAGCCCCAGTTGGGCATGGGCTTCTTGTCGAACAGCCGCAGGCCCTTGAGGCGGAGCTTCAGCATCCACTCGGGCTCGTTCTTCTTCGCCGAGATGTCGCGTACGACAGCCTCGGAGAGGCCGCGCTTGGCCGCCGCGCCTGCCGCGTCGGAGTCGGCCCAGCCGAATTCGTACGTACCCAGACCCTCGAGCTCAGGGTGGGCAGTCTCCGTGGGGAGCGTCATGCGGGGTTCCTCCCGGCCGTGCTTGCAGATGCTGATGTGGTGGTCTGTGCGGTTGGGGGTCCGCCGCGCGGTACGAACGTCGTGCACACCCCGTCGCCATGGGCGATGGTGGCCAGACGCTGCACATGGGTCCCGAGCAGGCTGGAGAAGATCTCCGTCTCCGCCTCGCACAGCTGCGGGAACTGCTCGGCGACATGGGCGACCGGGCAGTGGTGCTGGCACAGCTGCTCGCCCTGCTGAGGGCCGGGCGCGCTTCGCGCCGTAGCAGCGTACCCGTCGGCGGACAAGGCCTTGGCCAGCGCCTCTGTGCGCTGCGCGGGCTCCGCCGCGTCGATCGCCTCGCGGTAGGCCACCGACTGCGCGGCGGCCCTGGCGCGGACGAAGGCGACGACCGCTTCGTCGCCCGCGGTCTCGGCGATCCAGCGAAGAGCGTCGGCGGCAAGCTTGTCGTAGGACTGGTCGAAGGCGTCCCGGCCGCAGTCGGTCAGGGCAAACACCTTGGCCGGACGGCCGCGGGTCCGCGCCCCGTACACCCGCTGTTCGCGGGCCTCGACGACACCGTCGGAGACGAGGGCGTCGAGATGACGGCGGACGGCGGCCTGGGTCAGCCCGAGGCGCTTCGCCAGGTCGGCGACGGTGGACGGGCCGTGGTCCAGGATGGAGCGCGCGACCCGGTTGCGCGTCGAGCGCTCGCCGGTCGCGAGTTCCTCCTGCGGAGCCTCGCCCTGGTATTTCACAACGCCATTGTTGCGTAATTCCTCCGGCCCTGACAACCACGGTCCGAAACGATCAACGGTGGAGTTAGTCACTAAGGGTTACCTAATCCGGCCCCCGGGGACTCGCCCGCCCGGCCGCTGCCTAGACTTACCGGCCATGAAGAACGAGCCGGTCGTGCAGATCCGTGGCCTGGTGAAGCGGTACGGCGCCAAGACCGCGGTGAACGGCCTCGACCTGGGCGTACGCACCGGTGCGGTCACCGCCGTCCTCGGTCCCAACGGCGCCGGCAAGACCACCACCGTCGAGACCTGCGAGGGCTACCGCCGCCCCGACGCCGGGACCGTACGCGTCCTCGGCCTCGACCCGGTCGCCGACGCCGCGGAGCTCCGCCCCCGGATCGGTGTGATGCTGCAGTCGGGTGGCGTCTACTCCGGAGCGCGCGCCGACGAGATGCTCCGCCACATGGCGAAACTGCACGCCCACCCGCTCGACGTCGACGCGCTGATCGAGCGTCTCGGCCTCGGCAGCTGCGGCCGGACGACGTACCGCCGGCTCTCCGGCGGCCAGCAGCAGCGCCTCTCCCTGGCGATGGCCGTCGTCGGCCGCCCCGAGCTGGTGTTCCTGGACGAGCCGACCGCGGGCCTCGACCCGCAGGCCCGCCGCTCCACCTGGGATCTCGTACGGGAGCTGCGCGCCGACGGCGTGTCGGTCGTCCTCACCACCCACTTCATGGACGAGGCCGAGGCGCTCGCCGACGATGTCGCCATCATCGACGCGGGCCGGGTCATCGCTCAGGGCAGCCCGGAACTGCTGTGCCGCGGCGGCGCGGAGAACACCCTGCGCTTCACCGGCCGCCCCGGTCTCGACCTCGGCTCGCTGCTGAAGGCGCTGCCCGACGGCACGCAGGCAGCCGAGCCCGCCACCGGCACGTACCGCATCACCGGCCAGGTCGACCCACAGCTGCTGGCCACCGTCACCTCCTGGTGCGCGCAGCACGGCGTGATGCCCGACGGCATCTCCGTCGAGCGTCACACCCTGGAGGACGTCTTCCTGGAACTGACCGGCAAGGAGCTGCGCGCATGAGCGCCGGTACGTACGCCCCGCGGCCCGGTGCCGCCCCGCTGCCCCGCATGATCGGTGCGCAGACCGCGCTGGAGACAAGGATGCTGCTGCGCAACGGCGAGCAGCTGCTCCTGACGGTGATCATTCCGACGCTGCTGCTCGTGCTGTTCAGCGCCGTCGACATCGTGGACACCGGCGCGGGCAGGTCCGTCGACTTCCTGGCGCCGGGCATTCTCGCGCTCGCCGTGATGTCCACCGCCTTCACCGGCCAGGCCATCGCGACGGGCTTCGAGCGGCGGTACGGCGTGCTCAAGCGCCTCGGTGCCTCACCGCTGCCCCGCTGGGGGCTGATGACCGCGAAGACCCTCGCGGTACTGGTCACCGAGGTGCTGCAGGTCGTGCTGCTGACGGTGATCGCGTTCGCGCTGGGCTGGTCGCCGCACGGCAACCCGCTCGCCGTCCTGCTCCTGCTCGTGCTCGGCACCGCCGCGTTCTCCGGGCTCGGCCTGCTGATGTCCGGGACGCTGAAGGCGGAGGCGACGCTCGCCGCCGCCAACCTGGTCTTTCTGCTGCTGCTGGTCGGCGGCGGGGTCGTCGTGCCGCTGGACAAGTTCCCGGACGCGGCGCAGTCGGTGCTGGGGCTGCTGCCGATCGCGGCCCTGTCCGACGGGCTGCGGGACGTGCTCCAGCACGGCGCCTCGATGCCGTGGGGCGATCTCGGCATCCTCGCGGTCTGGGCGGTGCTCGGACTGGGCGCGGCGGCAAAGTTCTTCCGCTGGGAATGACCGACGGCGACGCCGTGCGGCATGCCGTTTCGAGGTAACTCGTCCCCCTCGTGAAAGCTTGCACAAGCCGCCGCTTACGATGGTGCGCGTGCCCAAGCTGACCCGAGCCGAAGTCGCTCAAGCCGCGCGGAACCCGCTCCTCTTCATCGCCGAACGCTGGACCCCGTCCCCCCGGACGGTCCGCCGCGCGGCGATGTCGGCCGTCGTGATGGCCGTCGTCATCGTGGTCACCGGCGGTGCGGTGCGGCTGACCGGCTCCGGTCTCGGCTGCCCCACCTGGCCCAAGTGCACCGACGAGTCCCTGACGGCGACGAGCGCGATGGGCTTCCACGGCGCCATCGAGTTCGGCAACCGGATGCTCACCTACGTGCTGTGCGCGGCGGTCGGCTGGGCGATCATCGCCGCCCGCTCGGCGAAACCGTGGCGGCGCAGCGTCACCCGGCTCGGCTGGGCGCAGTTCTGGGTGGTCATGGGCAACGCCGTGCTCGGCGGCATCGTCGTGCTGGTCGGCCTCAACCCGTACACCGTCGCGGCACACTTCCTGCTCTCCACCGCGCTGCTCACGGTCGCCGTCGTGACCTGGCAGCGGGTTCGGGAGGGCGACGCCGAGCCGCGTCCGCTGGTCGGCAAGGCGGTCTCGCAGCTGACCTGGCTGCTGGCGGCCGCGGCCGGTCTGCTGATCGCCGTCGGCACGGTCGTGACGGGTGCCGGACGGCATGCGGGCGACTCCAGCGACGTCCACCGCATCCCGCTCGACTGGAAGATGATCGCGCAGCTGCACGCCGACCTGGCCTGGGTCGTCGTGGCACTGACGGTCGCGCTCTGGTTCGTACTGAAGGCCGTCGACGCGCCGGTCGGTCCGATGCACCGCACCCGTGATCTCTTCCTGGTACTGATGTCGCAGGGCGTGATCGGGTACGTGCAGTACTTCACCGACACCCCGGAGATCCTGGTCGGGCTGCACATGCTCGGTTCGTGCCTGGTGTGGATCGCCGTCGTGCGGGTGATGCTCTCGCTGCGCGAGCGCCCGGGGGCGACCGCCCCGGTGCCCACCCCCGCCGCCCAGACGCCGGAGCCCGCAGCCGCCGGCTGAGAGCCTGTCGGGTGACCTTCGATCGGATAGCGGACGCGGGCTGGTGCGTGCGATTCCAAGGCGGCGGGATGTCCTCGGATGGGGCCTCCCCTGCTCGAACGAAGCTGAGAGCCTGGGGAAGGAGCTACTAGGACATTTCGGCAACCCGGGAAGCGTGCGTGCCAGGGCGTGGCCGCCCGATCAGAGGTCACCCGACAGGCTCTAGAGCCTGCTACGCGGGCCGCCGGTCCAGCCCGTACACCCGGCGCGCGTTGCCGGACGCGATCATCGCGGCCACCCGCGTGGCGTCGGTGCGCGACCACGCGCCGTCCGCCACCCAGCCGCCCAGCACCCTGCTCAGCGCCTCACGGAACTGGCGCGCGCCCACCACATGCAGTTCCGGCAGTCCCTGAGCACCGCTGGAGAACAGCAGTTTGCCGAACGGGGCGAGCTCCAGGACCTCCGCGAGGACGGCCCCGGCGCGTGCTCCCGTACGGGTCAGGGCGGCGCCCGCGTCGAAGTACACATGCGGATGGATGCTCGCCGGCTGTGCGGCGTGCCGGTGGTGCGGATAGCTGTGCAGCAGTACGAGATCGCTGCCGAACCCGGCCGTCGCGGCGGCGAATCCCGCCATCCGCCGGGGGTCGGTGGAGCGCAGCTGCAGCGGCCGCCCGCAGGCGATCGCGGTCCACAGCAGATGCCGCAGCAGCACCGGGTCGTGGGGGGCCGCGCAGGGCGTACCCGGGCCGTCGGCACCGGTCCGTGCCGCCCGGCGTTCCGCCTCCCGCCCCGCCAGCCACCGTCCGGCCGCGCCGCGCACCTCGCCCGGCCCCGGCGGTCCCGGATCGGCTTCCAGGCCATGGCGTACGGCCGCGGCGGAGGTGAAGGCGACGACGGAGGCTGCCGCGGTGTGCACGGCCGCTGCGAGGTCGGCGAGGAAGCTCTCGACGGTGCCCGAGGTGTCGGCGACCTGCTCGGCCAGGGGCTCCAGGCGCACGATCTCGCCGACGTCGGCCCCGGCCGCGGCAGCGATCTCTGCCGGGCCGGTGAGGTCGCCCGGAAGCCCGGTGTCGATGAGATAGGTGGAGACGCCGGTGGCACGGAGCAGCCGTCGGCCGGTCTCCGCGGCGCCCAGTTCCCGGCGGCGGGCCAGATAGCGGGCCGGTGGGCAGTGGGGTTCGAGACCCAGCAGCGGAGGGCACCAACGGCGAACGGCGAAGCCGGTCTGGGTGTCGAAGAAGGTGGTGCCGGGCGCGGGCGTCCCCGCTGCCGTGACCGGCCGGGCCTCGAAGGTGCCGAGACCCAGCTCGGTGCGGAGCACCCCGTGGCAGTGCTGGTCGACCAGATCCGCCACGGGCAGTATGTCGGTCATCCGGAGCTCCCTGCGACGACGTGGGTGTACCCGTCCTAGCGGGTGACCCCGGTGTCAGGTGTTGCTCCTGCCCCGTGGGATGGGCCCGGAGACGTCCCGGGCGGCGGCTCAGCCCTTGTTGGAGGGGCCGCCGACCTGGATCCCGGCCATCCGTGTCCACTCGTACGGGCCGGTGCGGACCTTGGCGGCGAACTCTCCGTCGAAGGACTCGTGCATCGTGATCCCGGCCTTCGCGGTGGCACTCTCGGCGACCGCGTACGAGGGTGCGACCAGGTCGCCCCAGCCACCGTCCTCGCCGACCAGCACGATGCGGGTGCCCATCTGCCCGATGTAGGCGAGCTGCCCCTCGGCGCCGCCGTGCGCCTTGGCGAAGGCACCGATCTGCTTGGCGAGCCTGGCTGCCCTGCGCTCCGCGCGGGCGGCCTGCTTGCTGTCGTCAATCTGCTGGGTCTCTGCCGTGTCTGCCATGCAACGGATGCTACCGATGGGTAGATCAACTGGCGACGGGCGGGTCACGTGGCATGGGCCACGTACCCCGCCCGTCGGCAGGAGCGAAACGGTGTCAGCGCAGGAACGGGTCGACCGCGACGGCGACGAACAGCAGCGACACATAGGTGATCGACCAGTGGAACAGTCGCATTTCCTTGAGCTTGGCGCCGGACACCCCGGCCTTCGCCCTGTTCTGCAGGCCGTGCGCCTCCCAGAGCCAGAACCCGCCGGTCAGCAGCGCCACGGCCGTGTAGAACCAGCCGGTGTAGCCGAGCGGGGTCAGCAGCAGCGACACCGCCACCATCACCCAGCTGTAGATGACGATCTGGCGGGCCACCACGCGATTGGACGCGATGACCGGGAGCATCGGTACGCCGACACGGGCGTAGTCGTCCTTGACCTTCATCGACAGCGGCCAGTAGTGCGGCGGCGTCCAGAAGAAGATGACGGCGAAGAGGATGACCGCGGCCCAGGACATCGAGTTGGTCACGGCGGACCAGCCGATGAGGACCGGCATGCAGCCCGCGATGCCGCCCCAGACGATGTTCTGCGAGGTGCGCCGCTTCAGCAGCATCGTGTAGACGACGACGTAGAAGACCAGCGCGCCCAGCGACAGTGCCGCCGACAGCCAGTTGACCAGCAGCCCGAACCAGACCGTCGAGATCACCGCGAGGGCGATACCGAAGGCCAGGCACTCGCGGGGGCTCACCATGCCGGTGACCAGCGGACGCTGCGACGTACGGTCCATCAACGCGTCGATGTCGCGGTCGATGTACATGTTGAGCGCATTGGCACCACCCGCGGAGAGATATCCGCCGATGGTGGTAGCGAGTACGAGCCACAGGTCGGGCACACCCTGAGCGGCCAGGAACATCACCGGAACAGTGGTGATCAGCAACAGCTCGATGATCCGCGGCTTGGTCAGTGCCACGAATGCCTTGATACGGGCCCCGAACGGGCGATGGCCCCCTGGGCTCGGAGTCAAGGCGACCCCTGCGGGTCGGGACTCGACGGCCGTCACGCACACCCCTGACAGAGAAATCCCAGCAAGCTCCGGGCATGAAGGCCCAGTAAAGACTTGCGCGAACCAGACCACTGTAGACGTTGGGGACAGGCCGTTCTTCGCGGGGGTGGGTCGTGTTGGAGTCGCGCCGAAGCGCCGTATCCGATGAGGGCATAAGCGCCGTGTCCGATGAGCGCATAAGTATGGAGTGGCGCTCATCGGAGTAGCGCAGAAGTGAGCCGTTGCGCTCATACGGGAGGCGAACTCCGCGGGTCGCCTGCACCCTGGAAAGCAGCCGGAAAATGCGTGTTGCGTCGGGGGTAGGCTCGACGATGCCCGGTGCGGTCACCAGTCACCGGTTTACAACAGTGGAGAGGAGCCCTGACTCAGGGTGAGCACCAAGCCGACCACCACAGACCTCCAGTGGACCGAATTGGACCAGCGGGCCGTGGACACTGTCCGCGTCCTTGCCGCTGACGCCGTACAGAAGGTCGGAAACGGCCACCCGGGTACGGCGATGAGCCTCGCTCCCGCCGCGTACACGCTCTTCCAGAAGGTGATGCGGCACGACCCCGCCGACGCGGACTGGACCGGTCGCGACCGGTTCGTGCTCTCGGCGGGTCACACGAGCCTGACCCTCTACATCCAGCTCTACCTGGCCGGGTACGGCCTGGAGCTCGATGACCTCAAGGCGTTCCGCACCTGGGGCTCGAAGACCCCCGGTCACCCGGAGTACGGCCACACCACCGGTGTCGAGACGACGACGGGCCCGCTGGGCCAGGGTGTCGCCAATGCCGTGGGCATGGCCATGGCCGCCCGCTACGAGCGCGGCCTGTTCGACCCGGAGGCGGCCCCCGGCACCTCCCCGTTCGACCACATGGTCTGGGTCGTCGCCGGTGACGGCTGCCTCCAGGAGGGCATCTCCGCGGAGGCCTCCTCGCTGGCCGGGCACCAGAAGCTCGGCAACTTGGTCCTGCTGTGGGACGACAACCACATCTCCATCGAGGGCGACACGGAGACCGCGGTCTCCGAGGACACCCTGAAGCGGTACGAGGCGTACGGCTGGCACGTCCAGCGCGTCGAGCAGCTGCCGAACGGCGACCTGGACCCCGCGGGTCTCTACAAGGCGCTGCAGGCGGCCAAGGCCGAGACCGAGCGCCCGTCGTTCATCGCGGCCCGCTCGATCATCGCCTGGCCGGCCCCGCACGCCCAGAACACCGAGGCCTCGCACGGCTCGGCGCTCGGCAAGGACGAGGTCGCGGCGACCAAGAAGGTCCTGGGCTTCGACCCGGAGAAGACCTTCGAGGTCTCCGACGAGGTCATCGCGCACACCCGTGAGGCGCTGGACCGCGGCCGCGAGGCCAAGGGCGAGTGGGAGAAGTCGTTCGCCGCGTGGCGGACCGCCAACCCGGAGCGCGCCGCCGAGTTCGACCGGATCTCCGCGGGCGAGCTGCCCGAGGGCTGGGAGGACAGCCTTCCGGTCTTCGAGCCGGGCAAGGGCGTCGCCACCCGCGCCGCCTCCGGCAAGGTGCTCCAGGCGCTCGGCGAGATCATCCCCGAGCTGTGGGGCGGATCCGCCGACCTCGCGGGCTCGAACAACACGACGATCGACAAGACGTCGTCGTTCCTCCCGGCGGGCAACCCGTTGCCGGGCGCGGACCCGTACGGCCGCACGATCCACTTCGGTATCCGCGAGCACGCCATGGCCGCGGCCATGAACGGCATCGCGCTGCACGGCAACACCCGCATCTACGGCGGCACCTTCCTGGTGTTCTCCGACTACATGCGCAACGCCGTGCGACTGTCCGCGCTGATGCACCTGCCGGTGACGTACGTGTGGACGCACGACTCGATCGGTCTCGGCGAGGACGGCCCGACCCACCAGCCGGTGGAGCACCTGGCCTCGCTGCGCGCCATCCCGGGCCTGAACATCGTCCGCCCGGCCGACGCCAACGAGACCTCCATCGCCTGGCGCGAGATCCTGCGCCGCTACACGAAGGTGTTCGGCAAGGGCGCCCCGCACGGCCTGGCGCTGACCCGTCAGGGCGTGCCGACGTACGAGGCGAACGAGGATGCGGCCAAGGGCGGCTACGTGCTGTTCGAGGCCGAAGGGCCCGAAGGGCGGAACACAGCACCGCAGGTCCTCCTGATCGGCACGGGCTCCGAGGTCCACCTCGCCGTCGAGGCGCGCGAGGAGCTGCAGGCGGCCGGCATCCCGACCCGGGTGGTCTCGATGCCGTCGGTCGAGTGGTTCGAGGAGCAGGACCAGGCGTACAAGGACAGTGTTCTGCCGCCGTCCGTGAAGGCCCGTGTCGCCGTCGAGGCGGGCATCGGCCTGACCTGGCACCGGTACGTCGGAGACGCCGGCCGGATCGTCTCGCTGGAGCACTTCGGTGCCTCGGCCGACGCCAAGGTCCTCTTCCGCGAGTTCGGTTTCACCGGTGAGCACGTTGCCGCCGCAGCGCGGGAATCTCTCGCCGCCGCCGCGCGCTGACGCCGTTATACGACTAGTAGGAGATGCAATTCTCATGACAGACGCACTCAAGCGCCTTTCCGACGAGGGCGTGGCGATCTGGCTCGATGACCTGTCGCGCAAGCGGATCACCTCCGGCAACCTCGCCGAGCTGATCGACCAGCAGCACGTCGTGGGCGTCACCACCAACCCGTCCATCTTCCAGAAGGCGATCTCGCACGGAGACGGCTACGAGCAGCAGCTCACCGACCTGGCGACCCGCAAGGTCACGGTCGACGAGGCCATCCGCATGATCACGACGGCGGACGTCCGCGACGCCGCCGACATCCTGCGCCCGGTCTTCGACGCCACGGGCGGCCAGGACGGCCGGGTCTCCATCGAGGTCGACCCGCGTCTGGCCCACCACACCCACGCCACGATCGCCGAGGCCAAGCAGCTGGCCTGGCTGGTCGACCGGCCGAACACGCTCATCAAGATCCCGGCGACGAAGGCCGGTCTGCCGGCGATCACCGAGGTCATCGGCAAGGGCATCAGCGTCAATGTCACCCTGATCTTCTCGCTGGAGCGCTACCGCGAGGTCATGGACGCCTACCTGGCGGGCCTGGAGAAGGCACAGGCCGCGGGCCTGGACCTCTCCAGGATCCACTCGGTGGCTTCGTTCTTCGTGTCCCGTGTGGACTCCGAGATCGACAAGCGCCTCGACGCGATCGGCACCGACGAGGCCAAGGCACTGAAGGGCAAGGCGGCGCTCGCCAACGCCCGGCTGGCGTACCAGGCGTACGAGGAGGTCTTCTCCTCCGACCGCTGGGCGGCTCTGGACAAGGCGCAGGCCAACAAGCAGCGTCCGCTGTGGGCCTCCACCGGTGTCAAGGACCCCGCGTACAAGGACACGCTGTACGTCGTCGACCTGGTCGCCCCCGGCACGGTGAACACCATGCCCGAGGCAACCCTGGAGGCCACGGCCGATCACGGGCAGGTCACCGGCAACACCATCGCCGGCACCTACGAGCAGGCGAAGGCCGAGCTCGACGCCGTCGCGAAGCTCGGGATCTCCTACGACGACGTCGTGCAGCTCCTCGAGGACGAGGGCGTCGAGAAGTTCGAGGCGTCCTGGATCGATCTGCTCAACTCCACCGAGGCGGAGCTCAAGCGCCTCGCCCCTTCGGAGGGCTGACCACTTTGTCTGGTGTTCCCGGAGCCAACCCGCTCCGTGACGCCCAGGACCGCCGGCTCCCGCGTATCGCGGGGCCGTCGGGCCTGGTGATCTTTGGCGTCACGGGCGATTTGTCCCGTAAAAAGCTGATGCCCGCTGTCTATGACCTGGCCAACCGCGGCCTGCTGCCACCGGGCTTCTCGCTCATCGGCTTCGCGCGCCGCGAGTGGCAGGACGAGGACTTCACCCAAGAGGTCCACGACGCCGTCAAGCAGCACGCCCGCACGCCGTTCCGCGAGGAGGTCTGGCAGCAGCTCATCCAGGGGATGCGCTTCGTCCAGGGCAACTTCGACGACGACGAGGCCTTCGAAACCCTGAAGGCCACCATCCAGGAGCTCGACAAGGAACAGGGCACGGGCGGCAACTTCGCCTTCTACCTGTCCGTGCCGCCGAAGTTCTTCCCGAAGGTCGTCCAGCAGCTGAAGAAGCACGGGCTGGCCGATCAGACGGAGGGGTCCTGGCGGCGCGCCGTCATCGAGAAGCCGTTCGGTCACGACCTCACCAGTGCGCAGGAGCTCAACCAGCTCGTGCACGACGTGTTCCCGCCCAACGAGGTCTTCCGGATCGACCACTACCTGGGCAAGGAGACGGTCCAGAACATCCTGGCGCTGCGGTTCGCCAACACGATGTTCGAGCCGATCTGGAACCGGAGCTATGTCGACCACGTCCAGATCACGATGGCCGAGGACATCGGCATCGGTGGCCGGGCCGGCTACTACGACGGCATCGGCGCCGCCCGTGACGTCATCCAGAACCACCTGCTGCAGCTGCTGGCGCTGACCGCGATGGAGGAGCCCGGCTCCTTCCACCCGAAGGCCCTGGTCGCCGAGAAGCTCAAGGTGCTCACGGCGGTCGAACTGCCGGAGGACCTGGGCAAGCACACCGTGCGCGGCCAGTACGCGCACGCCTGGCAGGGCGGCGAAGAGGTCCTCGGCTATCTGGAGGAGGACGGCATCGACCCCAAGTCGAAGACCGACACCTTCGCCGCGATCAAGCTGACGATCAACAACCGCCGCTGGGCGGGCGTGCCGTTCTACCTCCGTACCGGAAAGCGGCTCGGCCGCCGGGTCACGGAGATCGCGGTCGTCTTCAAGCGCGCCCCGTACCTGCCGTTCGAGTCGGGGGCCACGGAGGAGCTGGGCGGCAACGCGCTGGTCATCCGGGTCCAGCCGGACGAGGGTGTGACCGTGCGGTTCGGCTCCAAGGTGCCCGGCACCTCCATGGAGGTGCGGGACGTCACGATGGACTTCGCCTACGGCGAGTCCTTCACCGAGTCCAGCCCGGAGGCGTACGAGCGGCTCATCCTCGATGTGCTGCTGGGCGACGCCAACCTCTTCCCCCGCCACCAGGAGGTCGAGCTCTCCTGGAACATCCTCGACCCGATCGAGCAGTACTGGGACAAGCACGGCAAGCCCGCGCAGTACCCGGCGGGCACCTGGGGTCCGGCAGAGGCGGACGAGATGCTCGCACGAGACGGACGGAGCTGGCGTCGGCCATGAAGATCGATCTCACGGAAACCACCTCCAGCAAGATCAACCAGGCGCTGGTGTCGGCTCGGCGTGCCGTCGGCACGCCGGCCATCGGCATGGTGCTGACCCTGGTCATCGTCACCGACGAGGAGAACGCGTACGACGCCCTCAAGGCGGCGAGCGACTCCTCCCGCGAGCACCCCTCGCGGATCATCGCGGTGATCAAGCGGGTCAGCCGCTCGCCGCGCAGCCGGCGCGACGCGCGGCTCGACGCCGAGGTACGGGTCGGTTCCGACTCGGGCTCCGGCGAGACCATCGTCCTGCGCCTCCACGGTGAACTGGCCAACCACGCCCAGTCGGTGGTCCTGCCGCTGCTGCTGCCGGACGCCCCGGTCGTGCTGTGGTGGCCCGAGGACGCACCGTCCGACCCGGCGAAGGACCCGCTGGGCGCGCTCGCCCAGCGCCGGATCACGGACGCCTACTCGGCGGAGGCGCCGAGCGCCGAACTCGCGGCGCGCGCCAAGTCGTACAGCCCGGGCGACACGGATCTGTCCTGGACCCGCATCACCCCGTGGCGTTCGATGCTGGCGGCCGCGCTCGACCAGAAGCCCGTCGAGGTGCTGTCGGCGACGGTCGAGGGCGAGTCGGAGAACCCCAGCTGCGAACTGCTCGCCATGTGGCTCGCGGACCGGCTCAAGGTACCGGTGCGGCGCACACTGTCCGCCGGTCCCGGGCTGACGGCCGTACGGATGGAGACCAAGGGCGGCGCCATCGTCCTGGACCGCCCGGACGGTTCGCTGGCCACGCTCTCCATGGAGGGACAGCCGAACCGTGCGGTGGCGCTCAAGCGGCGGGAGACCGCCGAGCTGCTCGCCGAGGAGCTGCGCCGTCTGGACCCGGACAACACCTACGAGGCCACGGTGAAGTTCGGTGTGGAGAACCTGGCCGACGCGGCGGGGCCCGAGCCCTCCGCGGCGAAGGCGTCCGAGCCCACCACCACCCCGACCGCGGCGAAGAAGACCGCGGCGAAGAGGGCGGCAGCGAAGTGAGTGCCCCTCAACTTGTCGTGCACCACGACAAGGAGCTGATGGCGCAGGCCGCCGCGGCCCGGCTGATCACGAAGATCGTGGACGCCCAGGCCGCGCGCGGCTACGCCTCGGTGGTCCTCACCGGTGGGCGCAACGGCAACGGCCTGCTGGCCGCGCTCGCCGCCGCGCCCGCCCGGGACGCGATCGACTGGTCGCGGCTCGACCTGTGGTGGGGCGACGAGCGGTTCCTGCCGGACGGCGATCCGGAGCGCAATGTCACGCAGGCCCGTGAGGCCCTGCTGGACTCGGTGCCGCTCGACCCGTCCCGGGTCCATGCGATGCCCGCTTCGGACGGTCCCTGCGGCAACGACGCCGACGCCGCCGCGGCCACGTACGCCGCCGAACTGGCCACCGCCTCCCGTCCGGAGGATCACGGCCCGGTCCCGACGTTCGATGTGCTGATGCTGGGCGTGGGCCCGGACACGCATGTCGCGTCGCTCTTCCCGGAGCTGCCCGCGGTACGGGAGACCGAGCGCACCGTCGTCGGTGTGCACGGCGCCCCCAAGCCGCCGCCCACCCGCATCTCGCTGACGCTGCCCGCCATCCGGGCCGCGCGCGAAGTGTGGCTGCTCGCGGCGGGCGAGGACAAGGCGGAGGCCGCGGCCATCGCACTGTCGGGCGCCGGGGAGATCCAGGCCCCGGCGGCGGGCGCGTACGGACGCAGCCGCACGCTGTGGCTGCTGGACTCGGCGGCGGCCTCGCAGCTGCCGCGCGCGCTGTACCCGCCGGCCTCTCCCTGAGTGGCCGTCAGCGCGGCTGACAACAGGCCCGGTTCGCTCCCAGGAGCGGACCGGGCCTGTCCGCTGTCCGACGCCCGCGGGAGCGATCCGCCGAACCGGGGCCGTGCCACCGGACGTCTGCGGTGCCGCATCGGTGCACTCGATCCCACCCGGAGACAAACCCGGCTCAGAGCCTGTCGGGTGACCTCTGAGGGCGGCGTCACGTGCTGCGGCGAGGGCGCGACACCCGGGACGGCCGGACCGTCGCCGAGGGCGAGCGCGTCGAGTCCCAGTCGTCGACGGCCCGAAGGGTCCGCAGGGGGAGGACGTCCGATCCGCCTGACACCGGAGCGGGGTCAGGCGTGCGGCGGCGTGCGCTCCAGGAAGGGCTCCAGCAGGCCGGGGACGGCCTCGGAGGCGAAGCCGAGAACCTCGCTCGTACCGGCGTCGTACACCGTGTAGGCGCCCGCTCCGGCCGCCGTCGTGGCGGTCACGCTCAGCAGTCCCGCCCGCCGCTGGAAGTACGACTGCCTGACCGTCCAGCCGATCACCCCGGCCCGCTCCAGTGCGGCGGTGGACCGCCGTACGGTGCCGGAGCGGGTCACCAGATAGTCACCGCTGAGGGCGTGTCCCAGGCCGCGGTACGCATCACGGGCCAGGAGCACGCCGACCGGCAGCCCCACCGCGGCGCAGCCCAGGGCAACCCACAGCAGGACGGGCGTCAGCAGCACGCCCAGGACACCAAGGATCAGCACGGGTGCCAGGACGGCCAGGACCGCCCGGCGCAGCCGTCTGCCACGGGCCGCGAGGGGGTGCGGGATCAGCGGGGCACCGGTCGGGGCCGTGGTCTCGCGCAGCGCGTCCGCGGCCACGGCGTCGGCGACGCTGCGGGGCGCGGCGGGCAGCAGCGTGTTGTGGTCGCCGTGCTGCTCCTCGTCGTCCTTGGCCAGGCCGGTGGTGATCGCGTCCACCCGGGCGGCGCCCAAGAGCCGGATGCCGAGCGGTTCGACGACGTCGACGCCGCGCAGTCGGCGCTCTTCGATGGTGACGGACCGGGAGGTGAGGAGTCCGCGCCGGATCCGCAGGGTGCCGCCGGGTTCTCGCTCCAGGCGGTAGCTCCACCACATCTCGACCCAGAGGCCGAGCGCGCCGAAGACCCCGGCGACCGTCACGGTGACGGCGAGGATCACGGCCATCGTGAGCAGCGAGGTGTCCCGGAAGCGGTCGCCGATCCAGTGGAGCACCCGGCCCTGTTCCCCGAACCAGTCGCTGACCTGCAGCACCGCCCCGGCCGCCGCACCGCCGAGGGCGGGGGTGACGAACGAGACCGGTGCGTAGCGGATCCAGCGCGGGTCGAGTGCGGCGAGCTCGCCCTCGCGGTGGGTGCCGGGCACACCGGTGGCCGCGCGGGTCAGCAGCTCGTGGCGGAGCCGTTCGCCCTCGCTCCTGCGGACCGGGTCGAGCTCCAGGGTGGCCTCGTTGCCTTTGTGCTCACCGGTACCGATCCGGACGGTGACGAGGCCGAGGATCCGCAGCAGGGGGTGGGCGGTGAGGTCGACGCTGCGGATGCGTTCGCGGGCCAGTGAGCGCTTCTTGACCAGCAGCAGTCCGGTGTGGAGCTCGATGCGCTCGGTGCCGATGCGATAGCGGGTGCGGCGCCAGCGTATGTAGTCGCCGCCCGCACCGCAGCCGATCAGTGCGAGCGCGCCGGTCAGCACCCAGGCGACGGCGGCCGCGAGGCCGAGCCGTCCGGCCAGGCCGAGCGTGGTGGGCACCGCGGCGCCGGCCGCCACGCCGGCCGAGACGAGCGCGGTGACGAGGACCGTACGCCGGTCGAGCTGCCGCCAGCCGGCTCCGGCGGTCGTCCCGGGATCCGTACGGTCCCGGTCCGATGTGCCGGCCGGTGGGGCGAGCCGCTCGCTGCCCGTGCCGTCCGCGACCTCACTCATGTGGCGTCCCCGGGCGTGTCCTGGGTGATCCGGGTCAGCCGCTCGGCCAGTTCGGCGGCGAGCTCGTGGTCGAGGCCCTCGATCTTCAGGGCCCCCTTGGACGAGGCGGTGGTCACGGTGACCGAGGCCAGCCTGTAGAGCTGCTCCAGCGGGCCGCGCACGGTGTCGACGGTCTGGATCCGGGACATCGGCGCGATCCGCCACTCCTGCCGGATCACGCCGGTCCTGACGTACACCGCCTCGCCGGTGACCTCCCAGCGGTGGGTGCGGTACCACCAGCGGGGGAAGAGGACGGCGCAGGCCGCACCGAGGACCGCGAGGACCACGGCGGGCAGCAGCAGCCAGAACCGGGCGGGCGCGATGAGCGCGCCCAGGACGGCCAGGACGGCCACCGGCGCCGCGGTGAGTAGCAGCCACTGGGTCCGCCACCAGCCGACGGCCCTCGGGTCCAGCGTGTTGTTCGGCGGCCGGAGCCGCACCGTCCTCTCCCCCGTGGTCATCGGATCAGCGGCCCCGCCGCGTGCGGTACGCGGCGACGAGGGCGGCGGTCGAGCTGTCCAGCTGCTCGCCCCCTGTGCCTTCGGTCAGCACCGGCTCGATCTTCTTGGCGAGAACCTTGCCGAGCTCGACGCCCCACTGGTCGAAGGAGTCGATGTTCCAGACGGCGCCCTGGACGAAGACCTTGTGCTCGTACAGCGCGATGAGCTGGCCGAGCACGGACGGCGTCAGGCTGTCCGCGAGGATCGTCGTCGTGGGGTGATTGCCCCGGAACGTCTTGTGCGGCACCAGCTCCTCGGCGACGCCCTCCGCGCGGACCTCGTCCGGCGTCTTGCCGAAGGCCAGCGCCTGGGTCTGGGCGAAGAAGTTGGCCATCAGCAGATCGTGCTGGGCGACGAGCCCGGGCAGCAGGTCGGCGACCGGCTCGGCGAAGCCGATGAAGTCGGCCGGGATGACCTTGGTGCCCTGGTGGATCAACTGGTAGTAGGCGTGCTGCCCGTTGGTGCCGGGCGTGCCCCAGACGACCGGTCCGGTCTGCCACTCGACCGGATTGCCGTCCCGGTCCACGGACTTGCCGTTTGACTCCATGTCCAGCTGCTGCAAGTAGGCGGTGAACTTGGACAGATAGTGGCTGTACGGCAGCACGGCATGCGACTGGGCGTCGAAGAATCCGCCGTACCAGATGCCCAGCAGGCCGAGCAGCAGAGGGGCGTTGGCCTCCGCAGGGGCGGTGCGGAAGTGTTCGTCGACGAGGTGGAAGCCGTCGAGCATCTCGCGGAACCGGTCCGGTCCGATGGCGATCATCAGCGAGAGACCGATGGCCGAGTCGTACGAGTAGCGGCCGCCGACCCAGTCCCAGAACTCGAACATGTTGGCGGTGTCGATGCCGAAGTCCGCGACCTTCTCGGCGTTGGTCGAGAGCGCCACGAAGTGCTTCGCGACCGCGTCCTGCTCGGCCCGAAGGCCGGTCAGCAGCCAGTTGCGGGCGGAGGTGGCGTTGGTGATCGTCTCGATCGTGGTGAAGGTCTTAGACGCGACGATGAACAGCGTCTCGGCGGGGTCGAGGTCGCGAACGGCCTCGTGCAGGTCGGCGCCGTCGACGTTCGACACGAAGCGGACGGTGAGCGAGCGGTCCGTGAAGGAGCGCAGCACCTCGTACGCCATGGCGGGGCCGAGGTCGGAGCCGCCGATGCCGATGTTGACGATGTTCTTGATCGGCTTGCCGGTGTGGCCGGTCCACTCCCCTGACCTGATGCGGTCGGCGAAGGCCGCCATCTTGTCGAGCACCGCGTGCACGGCAGGCACCACGTTCTCGCCGTCGACCTCGATCACGGCGTCGCGCGGGGCACGCAGCGCGGTGTGCAGGACGGCGCGGTCCTCAGTGGTATTGATCTTCTCGCCGCGGAACATGGCGTCACGCAGCTCGGCGACTCCGGTGGCGTCGGCGAGCTCGCGCAGCAGCCGGAGCGTCTCGTCGGTGACCAGGTGCTTGGAGTAGTCGAGATACAGATCGCCGACCCGGAGGGTATATCCGGCCCCGCGCTCCGGATCGTCGGCGAACAGCTGCCGCAGATGCGTCTGCCCGAACTGCTCGCGGTGCTTGCCGAGAGCGGTCCACTCGGGCGTGTGATTCAGCTTGGTTCGGCTTTGTGCGTTCATCCCGGATATCAGCCCACTTCTTCTCGTACGTGCACATGCCCCGCTGCCCCTCCAACTTAATTGATCAGAGGGGTTGACGAGGCGACGGAGAGCTGCGGCGCCGACAAATGCACTCCGGCCGGTCACCCATGGGGTGACCGGCCGGTGAGCAAAAACTAGATTTCGCCCCGGAGTTTGGCCAGGGCCTCGGCGAGGATGGCCTCGCCGTCCGCATCGCTGCGCCGCTCACGTACATACGCAAGGTGCGTCTTGTACGGTTCGGTGCGCGGCGGGTCCGGCGGGTTGTCCCGGTCCTGACCGGCCGGGAAGCCACAGCGCGGGCAGTCCCAAGTGTCCGGTGTCTGCGCGTCACTGGCGAAGCTCGGCTGCGTCTCGTGCCCGTTCGAGCACCAGAAGGAGATGCGGAGACGCGGCGCGGACTCGCCCCGCTCGGCCTCCCCCATCGGCCCCGCTCCGACCCGGCTTCCCCGGATCGCGTTGCCACTTGCCACGGTCGTAACTCCCTGCGTGATGGTGCTCGAAGATGCCCCAGTCTACGTAAGGCCCAACGCGCGTCCAGTGAAAGGAGTTACACCCTCACCGGGAAGCGCGGACGCCGGGTCAGTTGTCCAGCTTCATCAGCAGACCAAGCACAACAATGCATGCGAACCAACCCAGACCGACCACCACGGTGATCCGGTCGAGGTTTCGCTCGGCGACCGAGGAGCCACCGACGGACGACTGCATACCGCCACCGAACATGTCGGAGAGGCCGCCGCCCTTTCCCTTGTGCATCAGCACCAGCAGCATCAGCAGCAGGCTGAAGACGATCAGGGCGATCGAGAACCCCATAACCACGGCTGGTCCCTACTTTCCGGAATTCCCTTGGACTGCTCTAACGGACAACGGGGGCCGGGAGGACAATGACCCCCACAGCCCCCGCAAGGGTACGACGGATCGGCGCTACCGCATACTCACTGGTCGCGGAAGCGGACGATCTTGACGAACTCGTCGGCATCCAGCGCGGCGCCGCCGATCAGGGCGCCGTCGATGTCGGGCTTCGCCATGATCTCCGCGACGTTCCCCGACTTCACGGAGCCGCCGTACTGGATGCGGACCGCGTCGGCCAGCTCCTGGGAGTACAGCTCGGCAAGCCGGCCGCGGATGGCCCCGCAGACCTCCTGGGCGTCGTCGGAGCCGCAGACCTTGCCGGTCCCGATGGCCCAGACCGGCTCGTACGCGATCACGATGGTCTCGGCCTGCTCGGCCGGGATGTCCTTGAGCGCGCCGTCGACCTGCGCGAGGGTGTGCGCGACGTGGCGGCCCTCCTCACGGACCGACTCCTCCTCGCCGACGCACAGGATCGGGGTCAGGCCGTGCTTGTAGGCGGCCTTCACCTTGGCGTTGACGATCTCGTCGGTCTCGTGGTGGTACTGGCGCCGCTCGGAGTGGCCGATCGCGACATAGGTGCACTTCAGCTTGGCGAGCATGGGACCGGAGATCTCACCGGTGTACGCGCCGGAGTCGTGCGCCGAGATGTCCTGGGCGCCGTACTTGATCTTCAGTTTGTCGCCGTCGACCAGCGTCTGCACCGAGCGCAGGTCGGTGAAGGGCGGCAGGACGGCGACCTCGACGGCGTCGTAGTCCTTGTCGGCCAGGGCGAAGGCGAGCTTCTGGACGTGTGCGATGGCCTCGAGGTGGTTGAGGTTCATCTTCCAGTTGCCCGCCATCAGCGGGGTACGGGTGCTCATGAAAAGTCAGTCCTCCAGTGCGGCGAGGCCGGGAAGCGTCTTGCCCTCGAGGTATTCGAGGCTGGCGCCGCCACCGGTCGAGATGTGGCCGAATGCGTTCTCGTCGAAGCCCAGGATGCGGACGGCAGCGGCGGAGTCGCCACCGCCGACGACACTGAAGCCCGAGGAGTCGACGAGGGCCTGGGCGACCGCCCGGGTGCCCTCGGCGTAGTCGGGGTGCTCGAAGACGCCCATCGGCCCGTTCCAGAAGACGGTGACGGCGTCGGCGAGCTTCGAGGCGTACAGCTTGTTGGTCTCGGGTCCGTTGTCCAGACCCATCACGCCGGCCGGGATGGCGTGCGCGGGCACAGTGCTGTGCTGGGTCGGCGCCTTGGTCTTGAGGTCCGGGAACTGCTCGGAGACCACGACGTCGACGGGGAGCACGAACTCCACGCCCTTCTCCTCGGCGCGCTTCAGATACTCCAGCACCGCCGGGATCTGGTCCTCCTGCAGGAGGGAACTGCCGACCTCGTGGCCCTGGGCCTTGAGGAAGGTGTACGCCATGCCACCGCCGATGAGGATGCGGTCGGCCCGCTCCAGGAGGTGGTCGATGACGCCGAGCTTGTCGGAGACCTTGGAGCCGCCGAGCACGACCGCGTAGGGACGTGCGACGTCCTCGGTGAGCTTCTTCAGGACGCCGACCTCGGTGGCGATCAGGTCGCCCGCGGCGTGCGGCAGCCGGGCCGGGAGGTCGAAGACCGAGGCGTGCTTGCGGTGGACCGCTCCGAAGCCGTCGCCCACGTACACATCGGCGAGTTCGGCGAGCTGGTCGGCGAACGCGCCGCGCTCGGCGTCGTCCTTCGACGTCTCGCCGGGGTTGAAGCGGAGATTCTCGATGACGGCGACCCGGCCGTCGGTGAGGGCTGCGACCGTGGCGCGGGCGGACTCGCCGACCGTGTCGGTCGCGAAGGCGACGTCGGCGCCGATCAGTTCGCCGAGCCGGGCGGCGGCGGGGGCCAGGGAGAAGGCCGGGTCCGGGGCGCCCTTGGGGCGACCCAGGTGCGAGGCGACGATGACCTTCGCACCGGCCGCGGCGAGCTTCTCCACGGTCGGCTGAACGGCGCGGATGCGGCCGTCGTCGGTGATGGTGGTGCCGCTCAGCGGCACGTTGAGGTCGGCGCGGACGAATACGCGCTTGCCGGCGACCCCTTCGGCGAGAAGTTCGTCGATCGTCTTCATCTTGCTGGACTCCTTGGAGGGCGGGAGAGCATGCAACGGGGCTCGAACGGCGCTGCGTTGCGCCGTCCGAGCCCCGTGCTCACATCGAGGTGCCTGCCGATTCGACGGTCAGAGCTGGCTGCCGACGAACACGGTCAGGTCGACGAGGCGGTTGGAGTAGCCCCACTCGTTGTCGTACCAGCCGATGACCTTGACCTGCGTACCCTCTGCCATGGTCAGCAGGGAGTCGAAGGTGCAGGACGCCGGGTCCGAGACGATGTCCGAGGACACGATCGGGTCCTGGGTGTAGACGAGCTTGCCCTTGAGGGGGCCCTCGGCGGCCTTCTGGAAGGCGGCGTTGACCTCGTCGCGGGTGACCTCGCGCTCCAGCGTGATGACCAGGTCGGTGACCGAGCCGGTCGGGACCGGAACGCGCATCGCGATGCCGTCGAGCTTGCCCTTGAGCTGAGGGAGCACCAGAGCGGTGGCCTTGGCGGCACCGGTCGTGGTCGGGATGATGTTCTCCGCGGCGGCGCGGGCGCGACGCAGGTCGGAGTGCGGGAAGTCCAGGATGCGCTGGTCGTTCGTGTACGCGTGAACCGTCGTCATGAGGCCCTTGACGATGCCGAAGTTCTCGTCCAGAACCTTGGCCATCGGCGCAACACAGTTGGTGGTGCAGGAGGCGTTGGAGATGACGTGGTGGTTGGCCGCGTCGTACTTGTCCTCGTTGACGCCCATCACGATCGTGATGTCCTCGTCCTTGGCCGGAGCCGAGATGAGGACCTTCTTGGCACCACCGGCGATGTGCTTCTCGGCGTCGGCCTTCTTGGTGAAGATGCCGGTCGACTCGATGACGACGTCGACACCCAGCTCACCCCAGGGGATGTCGGCCGGGTTGCGCTCGGAGAGCACCTTGATGGTGTGGCCGTCGACGGTGATGCTGTCGGCGGTGTGGCTGACCTCGGCCTTCAGACGACCCAGAATGGTGTCGTACTTCAGAAGGTGGGCCGTGGTCGCAGTGTCACCCAGGTCGTTGACAGCCACGATCTCGATGTCCGCACCCTGCTCCAGCAGCGCGCGGAAGTAGTTACGACCGATGCGGCCAAAGCCGTTGATGCCTACGCGGATCGTCACGAACCGATCTCCTCGTTAGGTACGCCGGTTTTCGACGCCGGCGAGTTGTATTGGGATGTCCCCGACCGCCTCCGACCCTACCTCTCCAAGGGCCCGTGAGTGACATCGAGCGGCGCCGGAAGCGCCGCGGAGGCCCGTACTCCCCGGTAAAAGTACGGGCCTCCGGACGCTCGGCTGCGCACGCAGCGATGATTACTGTCTGTCAACACCTGCGAGAATGCCGCGTGTTCCGCTTTCGGCCGACTTTCGCCGCCGTTTCCGCTCAGCCCACCAGGCCGTCGGCGAGCTCCTCACTCAGGGTGGACTCCGTCCCCGGGATACCGAGGTCCTGGGCCCGCTTGTCGGCCATGGCCAGGAGTCGGCGGATCCGGCCGGCCACCGCGTCCTTCGTCAGCGGCGGGTCGGCGAGGGCGCCCAGTTCCTCCAGGGAGGCCTGCTTGTGCTCCATGCGCAGCCGTCCGGCCGCCGCAAGGTGCTCGGGCACCTCTTCGCCCAGGATCTCCAGGGCACGCCCGACGCGGGCACCCGCCGCCACCGCGGCCCGCGCGGAGCGGCGCAGATTGGCGTCGTCGAAGTTGGCCAGCCGGTTGGCGGTGGCGCGGACCTCGCGGCGCATCCGCCGCTCCTCCCAGGCCAGCACCGACTCATGGGCGCCGAGCCGGGTGAGCAGGGCACCGATCGCGTCGCCGTCGCGGACGACGACACGGTCGACGCCGCGCACCTCGCGTGCCTTCGCCGCGATGGAGAGCCTGCGGGCCGCGCCGACCAGCGCGAGCGCCGCCTCCGGGCCCGGGCAGGTCACCTCCAGCGAGGAGGAGCGGCCCGGCTCGGTGAGCGAGCCGTGGGCCAGGAAGGCCCCGCGCCAGGCGGCCTCGGCATCGCAGGTGGCCCCCGAGACGACCTGCGGCGGCAGACCGCGGATCGGACGGCCGCGGCCGTCCACCAGGCCGGTCTGGCGGGCCAGCTGGTCGCCGCCCGCCACCACTCGTACGACATAGCGGGAGCCGCGCCGCAGACCGCCGGGGGCCATCACGATCAGCTCCGAGCTGTGCCCGAAGATCTCGAGAATGTCCCGCTTCAGCCGGCGTGCCGCCATCGCGGTGTCCAGCTCCGCCTCGATCACAATCCGGCCACTCACCAGGTGCAGCCCGCCCGCGAACCGAAGAATCGCCGAAACCTCTGCCTTCCTGCAGCAGGTCCGGGTCACGGGAAGCCGAGAGATTTCGTCCTTCACCGCTGGCGTCATCGCCATGGGCCGATCCTTCCATGCATCCGAAAAATACGGTCGTACGCGGCGGCCAACAGCTCCGGATCATGGATCGGAACGCCGTCGGGTGAGGCCACCGGCGCCAGCTCGACCGCGGCACCGAGCCGCTTGGCGGCATCGGCGAGGGACTCGCGATCGGGCACGGCGGCTTCGTCGGCCAGCACCACGTCCAGGGCGAGTTTAGGGGCGTGTCGTCCCAAAACCTCCAAATGACGCTGCGGAGAGAAGCCATCAGTTTCACCGGGTTGCGGTGCGAGGTTGAGCGAGAGGACCTTGCGGGCCTTCGTCACGACGAGCGCGTCGAGCAGTTCCGGTACGAGCAGATGCGGGATCACGGAGGAGAACCACGATCCCGGGCCGAGCACCACCCAGTCCGCGTCCAGGACCGCTTCGACCGCCTCCGGTACGGCCGGCGGGTCGTTCGGGACGAGGTGCACGGACTGCACCTCACCGGGGGTGAGCGCCACCGTCGCCTGGCCGCGCACCGTGTCCACCTCGTCCGGACGGGCCGGGTCGTGACCCCGTACGAGCGCCTGGAGCTCCAGCGGCACGGCGGACATGGGCAGCACCCGGCCGTGCGCGCCGAGGAGCTTGCCGACCAGGTCCAGGGCCTGCACATGGTCACCGAGCTGCTCCCACAGGGCGACGATCAGCAGATTGCCGACCGCGTGCTCGTGCAGATCGCCCTTGGACTGGAAGCGGTGCTGGATGACCTGGGCCCAGGTCTGGCCCCAGTCGTCGTCGCCGCAGAGCGCGGCGAGCGCCTTCCGGAGGTCGCCGGGCGGCAGGACGCCGAGCTCCTCGCGGAGCCGACCACTGGAGCCGCCGTCGTCGGCGACGGTGACCACGGCGGTGAGATCGCCGGTGATCCGACGCAGCGCCGCGAGCGACGCGGACAGGCCCATGCCGCCGCCGAGGGCGACGACCTTGGGATGCGGGGCGCCGCGCTTGCGGGCGGAGAGCGCAGAGGTGGCTCTGCGCAGCCGCCGCAGGCGCAGATTACGGCTGGTCACTCGCGCCCCATGTCCCGGTGGACGAGGACGGTCTCGATTCCTTCGGTGGCGAGCCGCGCGGCGAGCTTCTCCGACATCGCGACGGAGCGGTGCTTGCCGCCCGTGCAGCCGACGGCGATCGTCACATAGCGCTTGCCCTCGCGGCGGTAGCCCGCGGCGACGAGCTGCAGCAGCTCGGTGTACTGGTTGAGGAACTCCTTGGCGCCCGGCTGGTCGAAGACGTACGCCGACACCTCCTCGTTGAGCCCGGTGAACGGGCGCAGCTCCGGGACCCAGTGCGGGTTGGGCAGGAAGCGGCAGTCCACCACCAGGTCGGCGTCGACCGGCAGGCCGTACTTGAAGCCGAACGACATCACCGTGGCCCGAAGCTCCGGCTCCTCGTCGCCGGCGAACTGGGCGTCCATCTTGGCGCGCAGCTCGTGCACGTTGAGGCTGGAGGTGTCGATCACCAGGTCGGCGTCGCCGCGCAGCTCGCGCAGCAGGTCGCGCTCGGCCGCGATGCCGTCGACGATGCGGCCGTCACCCTGGAGGGGGTGCGGGCGGCGGACCGATTCGAAGCGGCGGACCAGCGCGTCGTCGGACGACTCCAGGAAGACGATCCGCCGGGTGACGTGCTTGGCCTCGAGGTCGGCGAGGGATTCCCGGAGGTTGTCGAAGAAGCGGCGGCCGCGCACGTCGACGACGACGGCGATCCGGGCCACATTGCCCTGCGACCGGGCACCCAGCTCCACCATGGTGGGGATCAGCGCGGGCGGCAGGTTGTCGACGACGAACCAGCCGAGGTCCTCCAGACATTTGGCGGCGGTGGACCGCCCGGCGCCCGACATACCGGAGATGATCACCAGCTCGGGGATGGCCGCAGTGGCGTCGCCCGTCTCGATCGTGGTGCCCGTACTCACGTGTCCTGCTCCGTCTGCTCGGTCTGTGCGGTCATGCGCGCGTTCTTGCTCGTGCTGCTGATTGTGCTCTTGTTCCTGCTCGTGCTCAGTCATGTTGCGCTGCCCCCGTCGTCCTCTTCAATGATCTCTCCTGTCGCCGTGTTCACGGCGGGCGCGGCCGGGGCGGTCGAGGCGAGGGCGACAGCCACTGATTCCGCCGTCCTGCGGCCTATTCCCGGAACCTCGCAGATCTCGTCGATTGTCGCCTGCTTCAGCTTCTTCACGGAGCCGAAATGCTTGATCAACGCCTGCTTCCTGGTCTCGCCGAGTCCGGCGACCGCATCGAGAGGGCTGGAGCGGATGCGCTTGGCCCGCTTGGCGCGCTGGTAGGTGATGGCGAAGCGGTGGGCCTCGTCGCGGACGCGCTGCAGGAGGTAGAGGCCCTCACTGGAGCGGGGCAGGACCACGGGGTCGTCGTCCTCGGGCAGCCAGACCTCTTCGAGACGCTTGGCGAGGCCGCAGACGGCGATGTCGTCGATCCCCAGCTCGTCGAGGGCCCGCATGGCCGCGGCGACCTGTGGCTGGCCGCCGTCGACCACCACGAGCTGCGGCGGGTAGGCGAACCTCTTGGGGCGGCCGTCGTCCTCGCGGGACCCGACCTCGAAGGGGTCGGCATCGGAGGCTTCCGGGGCCGGGACGGCTCCGGTGGGGGCAGGGGTCTCCTCCCACTCCCCCGTCCGTTCCTTCTCCTGCAGGTACCGCTTGAAGCGGCGGCCGATCACCTCGTGCATCGAGCGGACGTCGTCCTGGCCCTCGAAGCCCTTGATCTGGAAGCGGCGGTACTCGCTCTTGCGGGCCAGACCGTCCTCGAAGACGACCATGGAGGCGACCACGTCGTCGCCCTGGAGATGGGAGATGTCGAAGCACTCGATGCGCAGCGGAGCCGAATCGAGGCCGAGCGCCTCGGCGATCTCCTCCAGGGCGCGGGAGCGGGTCGTCAGATCGGAGGCGCGCTTGGTCTTGTGCAGCCCCAGGGCCTGCTGGGCGTTGCGCTGGACCGTCACCATCAGGTCCTTCTTGTCGCCGCGCTGCGGGATGCGCAGGCTGACCTGGGAGCCTCGGCGGTCGGCGAGCCACTGGGAGACCGCTTCCGGGTCCTCCGGAAGGGCCGGGACGAGGACCTCCTTGGGGACGGAGTCGCCCGTCTCCTCCCCGTACAACTGCTGCAGGGCGTGCTCGACGAGGTCCGAGGTGTCGACCGCCTCGACCTTGTCGGTGACCCAGCCGCGCTGGCCGCGCACCCGGCCGCCGCGGACGTGGAAGATCTGCACGGCGGCCTCGAGCTCGTCCTCGGCGAGCGCGATCAGGTCGGCGTCGGTGGCGTCGGCGAGGACGACGGCGCTCTTCTCCATGGCCCGCTTGAGGGCCTCCACGTCGTCGCGGAGCCGGGCCGCCCGCTCGTACTCCATCTCCTCGGCCGCCGCCATCATGTCCTTCTCCAGGCGGCGGATGTACGTGCCCGTGCGGCCGGCCATGAAGTCGCAGAAATCGTCCGCCAGTTCGCGGTGTTCCTCGGGGGTGACCCGGCCGACGCAGGGCGCCGAGCACTTGCCGATGTAGCCGAGGAGGCAGGGGCGGCCGGTCCGCGCGGCGTTCTTGAAGACACCGGCGGAGCACGTGCGTACGGGAAAGACCCGGAGCATCAGGTCGACGGTCTCGCGGATCGCCCAGGCGTGCCCGTACGGACCGAAGTAGCGCACGCCCTTCTTCTTGGCACCGCGCATGACCTGCACGCGCGGGAACTCCTCGTTGAGCGTGACCGCGAGGTACGGATAGCTCTTGTCGTCCCGGTACTTGACGTTGAACCGGGGGTCGTACTCCTTGATCCAGGAGTACTCCAGCTGGAGCGCCTCGACCTCGGTGGCGACGACGGTCCACTCGACGGAGGCGGCCGTGGTGACCATCGTGCGCGTACGGGGGTGGAGATTGGCCAGGTCCTGGAAGTAGTTGGCCAGGCGCTGGCGCAGGCTCTTCGCCTTCCCGACGTAGATCACCCGGCGGTGCTCGTCACGGAATCTGTAGACCCCCGGGGAGTCGGGGATCTGTCCCGGCTTGGGGCGGTAGCTGGAGGGGTCTGCCATGCCTCCCACCCTACTTGCGGGCAGTGACAGTGCGGTGACGTCAGGGGTGATGCCGGCCGCCGCGCAGCCGCCCGCCCTGCCGGAGCAGGCACAGCCGGAGCCGAGGAGCTTGTTCCGGTCACCCTCCTGCAACCGGGGCGGTGGGCGTCCGATGTGGGGCCACGGGCGCCGACCACCCGGGCCGCGTCCTGGTCCAGCGGGAGCACGCGGCCGTCTTTCCGGAGCTACCGGGCATCCATCCGCGGCTCGCGGAAGACCGTGCCGCCGGGGAGCTTGCGGGCTCCCGCGGTGGCGTACCGCGTCTTCGTCGTCGCCGACGATGTTCACCACCTGCCAGGCGCCTGACGTCCCCGCCTCGGGGACGGTCCGAAGGGACGCTTTCCGGCCGTCCGAGGAGACCGCCGGGCGGGACGTGGGCGCGCCCATGTCCCGGCGACGAAGTCCGGGGCCGGGGTGCGCACGGGGACGGCGCCGCCCTCGATGCGTGGTGCGGCTGCCTGGTGGCCGCGCCCTCCCGGGCGAGAACCGGGACAGGGTGTCCAAGGTCGGTGGCGGCGTCGTGGGCGGCCGCCAGGGCGGGACGACGGCGGCGCACAGGCGGGGGTGGGGTAATCGGAGCGTCCGGACGCTGCTGAGGGAGCGTCAACCGTTCTCGGGGACAACACGCTTCAATGCGGGGAAACATCGCGGGGTGAGCGGTGAGGCGGATGCGTGAACGGTCCGCCCCCGGCGACCTGCCGCCCCGCTCCCAGCGGCGCGGTCCCGCCGCCCGTGTCGTGAATGTTCACCGGAGGCGCGTCATGCAGCACATCGAGGCCGAACTGGCGCAGGTGCTGCACACCGGCCCGTTCCATCTGGCGCTGCGCACCGCTCTGTCGGTCCGCGGACTCCCCCTCCAGCGGGTGCAGCACCATCTCGCACACCGCGGGGTGAAGGTCGGTGTGACCAGCCTCAGTTACTGGCAGCACGGCGCCCGGCGCCCGCAGCGCGCCGAGTCCCTGCGGGCGGTGGAAGCACTGGAGGAGGTGCTGCGGCTGCCGGGCGACTCACTGCTGCGGCTCCTGCGGGCCGGGGATGCCCGCGCGGACGCCGAGCGCCCGGCGGCGCGATCGTATCGCTCGCTGATGGAGGCGGCCGGGGCAGTGGAGCGGCTGCTCGACGCGCCGGGGTCGCCTGCCGACGGCGGACTGCACACGGTGGGGCACCAGGAGCGGGTACGGATCGGGCCCGGCCGGGAGATGCAGTGCCGGGACTCGCAGCATGTCGTACGGGCGCACCGCGACGGGATCGACCGCTACCTCGCCGTGTACCGGGGCGATCCGGGCCGCGATCCCGCGCGGGTGACGGTGACGGCCCGGGTGAACTGCCGGACGGGCCGGGTCCGCCGGGACCGGGAGGCGGGGGTGCTCGTCGCCGAGCTGCTCTTCGACACCCGGCTGCGGGCGGGTGAGACGTACGTCTTCGGCGCCCAGGTGTCGGCGGGGGCGCCGCGCCGTGGCCGCGCGGACCTCGCCCTCACCGGTCGGCACCGGAGCGTTCACCTGGTGGAGCAGGGGGTACGGCCCGGCCTGATCGGCATCGACTGGGACTGGGGGTGACCCGGCCCTGGGCGTCGGGCGTCAGGCGTCAGGACCGGCGATCAGCTTTCCGCCCTCGACCTTGACCGGGACGGAGGGCAGCGGCACGGTGGCCGGACCCTGCACCGCCTTACCGGTGGTCGTGTCGAAGCGGCTGCCGTGGCAGGGGCAGTTCCCCTCGTTGTCCTCGACCTTGTCCAGCAGGCAGCCCGCGTGGGTGCACTGGGCGCTGAACGCCTTGAACTCGCCCTTGGCCGGGCAGCTGACGACGACCCGCTGCTCGCGGTAGAGCTTGGATCCGCCGACCGGCACCTCATCCGGGGAGCCGAGCTCGACGGGGGCGGTGGGGGTCGGCGTCTGGGCGTGCCCGAGCTTCGATTCGGTCGAACAGGCGGCCACTCCCAGCCCGGCGACACCGGCGAGAGCGGCACCCTTCAGCACGGTACGGCGGGCGGTGGGCTGGCCGGACATGCGGACTCCACGGGGTGAGAGGGGTGGGACGAAGAGGGGCGTCGGGGAGACACCGGGTGCATCAGGGGTACCGGAAGGCACCCGGGGCACCACCGGCATCAGTGACAGAACCGACGATACCGGCGGAGACGGGCGGTCCTGCGGCCGGGCGGGTCGTGGACGGTCATGCCTGGTCAGGAGCGGTCGCAACCGCACCTGAGCAGCCATGACCGACCCGCAGCGGCCGCAGGCCGGGTCGGCGGCGGGCCGGGCCACCCACTCCTCGCGGCAACCGGCGGTGGCAGACCATCGCCGGTTGCTGTCGCCCGCGCCGGGCTGTCACCGGGCGGCAGCCGAGCGTGGCCGCACGCGACCGGTGGGGGCTGCCCGCGAGGTGACGGTTCCCCGCCTGGCGGCCGGGAGCCGTCACCTCGACGCGCGGCGCGTCAGGCCTTGCGTGCGCGGGTCGTCTTCTTCGCCGCAGCCGTCTTGGCCGACTTGGCCGACTTGGCCGACTTGGCCGACTTGGCCGCCGCGCTCCCGCCGATATCCGTCTTGGCCGTCGCCGTCCTCCGCGCGGGGGACGACTTCGCGGCCACGGCCTTCTTCGCGGTCGTCCTCCGCACCGGCTTCCGCGCTGCGGGCACCGCCGCCTCGCTCACCCGGTCCGCGTCCAGGATGCCCTGGAGGAACTTGCCCGTGTGGCTCGCCGGGACCGTCGCGACCAGCTCCGGCGTACCCTCGGCGACCACCAGGCCACCGCCGTTGCCGCCCTCGGGACCCATGTCGATGACCCAGTCCGCGGTCTTGATGACGTCGAGGTTGTGCTCGATGACGATCACCGAGTTGCCCTTGTCGACCAGTCCGGACAGCACCTTGATGAGCTTGCTGATGTCCTCGAAGTGCAGTCCGGTGGTCGGCTCGTCCAGGACGTAGACCGTGCGGCCGGTGGAGCGCTTCTGCAGCTCGCTCGCGAGCTTCACGCGCTGCGCCTCACCGCCGGAGAGCGTAGGCGCGGACTGACCGAGCCTGACGTATCCGAGGCCCACCTCGTGGAGCGTACGGAGATGGCGGGCGATCGTCGGGACGGCCTCGAAGAACTCCAGGCCCTCCTCGATCGGCATGTCGAGCACCTCGGCGATCGACTTGCCCTTGTAGTGGACCTCCAGCGTCTCCCGGTTGTACCGCGCCCCGTGGCAGACCTCGCACGGGACGTACACGTCCGGCAGGAAGTTCATCTCGATCTTGATCGTGCCGTCGCCGGAGCAGTTCTCGCAGCGGCCGCCCTTGACGTTGAAGGAGAAGCGGCCCGGCAGATAGCCGCGCACCTTCGCCTCCATCGTCTCGGCGAACAGCTTGCGGACATGGTCGAAGACGCCGGTGTACGTCGCCGGGTTGGACCGGGGCGTACGGCCGATCGGCGACTGGTCGACGTGCACCACCTTGTCGACCAGGTCGTCGCCGTCGACCCGGGTGTGCCGCCCGGGGACCGACTTGGCGCCGTTCAGCTCGCGCGCCAGGTGGGTGTAGAGGATGTCGTTGACCAGCGTCGACTTCCCCGACCCCGAGACTCCGGTGACGGCTGTGAGCACCCCGAGCGGGAAGGAGACGTCGATGTCCTGGAGGTTGTTCTCCCGGGCTCCGTGCACCGTGAGCCTGCGCGTCGGGTCGACCGGGCGCCGGATGTCGGGCATCGCGATGGCCTTCTTGCCGACCAGATACTGGCCGGTGATCGACTCGTCGTTGCCGAGCAGCTCCTTGAGCGAGCCGGAGTGGACCACCTTGCCGCCGTGCTCACCGGCGCCGGGGCCGATGTCGACGACCCAGTCGGCGACCTTGATGGTGTCCTCGTCGTGCTCGACGACGATGAGCGTGTTGCCCATGTCACGGAGCCGGACCAGCGTCTCGATCAGCCGGTGGTTGTCGCGCTGGTGCAGGCCGATGGACGGCTCGTCCAGCACGTACAGCACGCCGACGAGTCCGGAGCCGATCTGGGTGGCGAGCCGGATGCGCTGCGCCTCGCCGCCGGACAGAGTGCCCGCCGCGCGGTTCAGCGAGAGATAGTCGAGGCCGACGTCGACGAGGAACCTCAGCCGCTCGTTGACCTCCTTGAGCACCCGCTCGGCGATCTTCTTGTCGCGGGCGTTCAGTTTCATCCGACCGAGGAATTCGGCGCACTCGCTGATGGACATCGCGGCGACCTGGGCGATGGACTTCTCCATCACCGTGACCGCGAGGACGATCGGCTTCAGCCTGGTGCCCTCACAGGTCGGGCAGGGCACCTCGCGCATGTAGCCCTCGAAGCGCTCCCTGCTGGAGTCGCTCTCGGCGTCGGAGTGCCGCCGCTTGACGAACTGCACCGCGCCCTCGAAGGCCGGGGTGGTGTACGCGCGCTCACGCCCGTACCGGTTGCGGTAGCGGACCTCGGTCTGGATCTTGTGGCCGAAGAGCAGGGCCCTCTTGGCCCGCTGAGGCAGCCCGGCCCACGGGATGTCCGTACGGAACCCGAGGGCTGCGGCGAGCGCGTCGATCTGCCGCCCGAAGTACTCCTTGGTGTGGCCGTGCGACCAGGGGTGGATCGCACCCTCGTCGAGGGACTTCTCCTCGTCGGGGACGATCAGCTCCGGGTCGACCTCCATCCGCGTACCGATGCCCGTGCAGTCGGGGCAGGCGCCGAAGGGGGAGTTGAAGGAGAAGGAGCGCGGCTCCAGTTCTTCGAAGGAGAGGTCGTCGTACGGGCAGTAGAGGTGCTCGGAATACATCCGCTCACGCTCGGGGTCGTCCTCCGGGAGGTCGACGAAGTCGAGCACGACCATGCCGCCGGAGAGCCCGAGCGCGGTCTCGACCGAGTCGGTCAGCCGGCGCTTGGCGCTGTCCTTCACCGTGAGGCGGTCGATGACCACCTCGATGGTGTGCTTCTCCTGCTTCTTCAGCGTGGGCGGCTCGGAGAGGTGGATGGTCTCGCCGTCGACCCGGGCCCTGCTGTAGCCCTTGGTCTGCAGATCGGCGAAGAGGTCGACGAACTCGCCCTTGCGCTCGCGCACCAGCGGCGACAGCACCTGGAAGCGGCTGCCCTCGGGCAGGCCGAGCACCTTGTCGACGATGGCCTGCGGCGACTGCCGGGAGATGGGGCGAGAGCACTCGGGGCAGTGCGGCTTGCCGATCCGGGCGAAGAGCAGCCGGAGGTAGTCGTACACCTCGGTGATCGTGCCGACCGTCGAGCGCGGGTTGCGCGAGGTCGACTTCTGATCGATGGAGACGGCCGGGGACAGGCCCTCGATGAAATCGACGTCCGGCTTGTCCATCTGGCCGAGGAACTGCCGGGCGTACGAGGAGAGGGACTCCACGTACCGGCGCTGGCCCTCGGCGAAGATCGTGTCGAACGCGAGAGACGACTTGCCCGACCCGGAAAGCCCGGTGAAGACGATGAGGGAGTCGCGGGGAAGGTCGAGCGAGACGTTCTTGAGGTTGTGCTCGCGAGCGCCACGGACGATGAGACGGTCGGTCACGCCGGTCCGCACCTTTCTAGAGAGAAGTGGGGGAACTGAGCCCCTGTCCCAGGGTATGGGGGGCGCCACAGCGGTGTACGAAGCTTTTCGACTCCGAGCGTATAGCACGCGCATTCGATTTATGGACGGTCGATGACTCCTTCACCCGAACGAGTGCCGAGGCTAGGCTCAGCCGCATGATTGATCACGCGCACGACCTGGCAGCCGTACGTGAAGCGACGGATCGACTCCTCAGCGCGACGGTGAAACTGGACGACGTCACCGCCGCCGAACCGTCACGGCTGCCCGGCTGGAGCCGGGGCCATGTCCTTGCACACCTTTCCCGTAACGCCGACGCGCTCGTAAATGTTCTCCAGGGCCGTCCCATGTACGCAGACAGCGAAACCCGCGATCGGGACATCGAGCGCGACGCACCCCGGCCGCTCACCGAACAGCTGGCCGACCTGCGCGAGAGCGCGGCCCGCTTCCTGGCCGCCGCCGCCGAGCCGGCCGACTGGTCCCGCACCATCACGATGCGCAACGGCGTGACCGACTCCGCCTCCCGGGTCCCCTTCCGCCGCTGGATCGAGGTCGATCTGCACCATGTCGACCTGGGGATCGGCTACGAGCTCGAAGATCTTCCGGACGAATTCGTGGCCCGTGAGATCGACTTCCTCGCGGAGCGGTTCGGCCGTCACCCGGAGGTCGTGTCCACGGGTCTGGGCGCCGACGACGGCCGGTTCTGGACCACGGGTGGCGGCGCCGAGGGCCCGGCCGTCGCGGTCCGCGGACCGGCGCCGGAGCTGCTCGGCTGGCTCGCCGGACGCCGCGACGGCTCGGTGCTGAAGGTCGACGGCGGCCCTCTTCCCGTACTGCCGCCGCTATAGGCTGAGACGTATGACGTACAGCGGAACGGTCAAGGTCGGCGGACCTGCGGATGTACACGAGTTGACGGACCTGATGATCTCCAAGGTCGCCGTCGGCCCGATGAACAACAACGCCTATCTGCTGCGCTGCCGGGCCACCGGCGAGCAGCTCCTGATCGACGCGGCCGCCGAGGCCCCCACCCTGCTGCGGCTGATCGGTGACGACTCCATCGCGTCCGTCGTCACCACCCATCAGCACGGCGACCACTGGCAGGCGCTGGGCGAGGTGGTGGCGGCCACCGGTGCGCGTACCTATGCGGGGCGGTACGACGCCGAGGGCATCCCGGTCCCGACCGATGTGCTGGTCGACGACGACGACACGATCCGGGTGGGGCAGGTCACCCTGACCGCGCGCCATCTGGTCGGTCACACCCCGGGCTCCATCGCGCTGGTCTACGACGACCCGCACGGCGCCCCGCATCTGTTCACCGGGGATTGCCTCTTCCCCGGCGGGGTCGGCAATACCCGCAAGGACCCCGAAGCGTTCGCGAGCCTGCTCCACGACGTGGAGACCAAGCTCTTCGACGTGCTGCCCGACGAGACCTGGGTCTATCCGGGCCACGGCCACGACACGACGCTCGGCGACGAGCGTCCGCAGCTGCCCGAGTGGCGCGCACGCGGCTGGTGACATGAGAGTGCGGGTGAGCGGTTGCACCGCCCACCCGCACCGCCGCATCAGGCCTCGATGCGGGAACTCTCCTCCGCCTCACGGTCGGCCTCGGCCGCGGCCTGCTTCTTGTTGGCGATGAGGCTGGTGATCGTGGTGATCACCAGCACGCCGCAGATGACGCCGAGCGAGACCGGGATCGAGATCTCGGGGACATGCACCCCGGACTCGTGCAGGGCGTGCAGCACCAGCTTGACGCCGATGAAGCCGAGGATGACCGAGAGCCCGTAGCTGAGGTGGACCAGCTTCTTCAGCAGACCGCCGATGAGGAAGTACAGCTGCCGCAGCCCCATCAGGGCGAAGGCGTTGGCGGTGAAGACGATGTACGGGTCCTGGGTCAGCCCGAAGATCGCGGGGATGGAGTCCAGCGCGAACAGCACATCGGTGGTGCCGATGGCGAGCATGACGACCATCAGCGGGGTCAGGACGCGCTTGCCGTTGTTCCTGATGAAGAGCTTGGTGCCGTGGTACCTGTCGGCGACACCGAAGCGGCGTTCGATCGACTTGAGGAGGCGGTTCTCCTCGAACTCGTCCTCCTCCTCGTCGGCCCGCGCCTCCTGGATGAGCTTCCAAGCGGTGTAGATCAGGAACGCGCCGAAGATGTAGAAGACCCACGAGAAGTTGGCGATGACCGCGGCGCCCGCGGCGATGAAGATCGCTCGCAGAACCAGCGCGATCAGCACGCCGACCAGCAGCACGCGCTGCTGGAGATGGGACGGCACCGAGAACTTCGCCATGATCAGGACGAAGACGAAGAGGTTGTCCACGCTGAGCGACTTCTCGGTGATGAAGCCGGCGAAGAACTCGCCCGATGCCTGGCTCTCGCCGAACACGAGCAGGCCGAGTCCGAAGAGCACGGCCAGCGCGATCCAGATGATCGTCCAGATTCCGGCTTCCTTGGTCGTCACGTCATGGGGCTTGCGCCCGATGAAGAAGTCGACGGCGATAAGGGCTGACAGACCAAGAATGGTCAGTGCCCAGAGGGTCCATGAAACGTCCACTGCGCCTCCGGCAGTTCGCTACGGCTACTGATCAGCGTCGTCGCTGCCGGAGGTCTCTTCCACCCCGGCGCACCGGGTGCGCGCCACGGGCCGACGCCCCGGGACCGGTCACAGTCCGTACTGACGGGCACGTCGCGTATGGGAGTACTCCCCTCCGTTCGAAGAACAGTACAGGGAACACCAAGAAAAGGTAAAGGCCAGCAAAAAGATCTTTCAAAAGTGCAGGTCAGTGGTGGTCCGATGGGTCAAGGCCGCCCACCACGACGAGCGGTGGCCACCTGGGCGAGCACGTTCTGCAGCACGCGGCTGCCGGGCGGAGTCCTCAGCGGCTCGTACGTCCAGGCGTGGCCGACCCAGGGATCGGCCAGGTGATCGTCGGCGACCGGGGTGATCCGCAGCAGGGAGCGCCAGAGCGGGTCGAGCACCGGCCCGTACGCGCTCGCGTCCTCCCGGTCCGCGACCATCAGCAGGTGGACGCCGACCGAGGGGCCCTCGTCCGCGAGGTAGCGCAGCTGGGTGACGGCCCGGTCGTCGAAGCCGTGCGGGAAGTCGTTGACGATCAACAACTGCTCGGCGGTGTCGAGGTCCGGCGGGAGCGCATCGGCGGCGCCGGCCCGGATCGCCATCTGCACGAGGTCGACGCGCCGGGTGAGATGGGCGAGGACAGAGGCCACTCCCCCGGCGCCGGCGGCGGGGGGCGCGGCAAGCACCCCGGAGTCGACCAGGGGCGCGAGCGCCGCTGCGGCCGAGCCCGCGGGGTCGATGACATGGACGGAGAACTCGTCCGCCGGGTAGACGGCGAGCAGCCGGGCCGCGTGCGCGACGGCGTTCTCCATGGCGAGGCGGCGGAGCTGGTCCGGACCGGTCAGGGCCGCCGCCTCGGAGGCCGTACGCCCGCTGTCGACCCAGATTCCGCGCTCCAGCGGCAGCCGTACGAGCAGCGGGATGCGCAGGTCGGCGCTCTCGGGCAGATGGAGGTCGCCGATCCGCAGGGCCATGGGGATCTCCATGGGGACGCGGTAGGCATGCCAGACGGGGTTGTCCCAGCCCGCGTACGCGGCGGGGAGCGCGGGTTCGACGACGGCGGACTCGGCGGCGAGCTGGGCGAGATCGCGGTCGAGCGCCTCGCGGGCCCGGTCGGTCAGCTGGTCGCGCTTGGTGCGGGCCTCCTCGCGGGCCCGGTCGCCCGCTCCTCCGATCCGGTTGCGCGGGTCGGACAGGGCCCGGTCGAGCTCCTGGTCCATGCGGGACTCGGCGAAGTCGACGGCGCTGCGGTAGGCGGCGGTGGTGCGGGCCAGATCCTCGAACATGCCCCAGACCTGGTTGTAGAGACGCTCCTCCATCGACCAGCCGGTCGCGTCCCCGGCGACGGGCTGGGCGGGCCGGCCCGGTTCGGCGGGCGGTGCGGTGGGCGGGGGCGGCGGGGGCGCCGCGGACTGGCGGCGCGGGTGTGCGTAGTTGATGGGGCCACTCGTGGCGGACCCCGCGGCGGGGACCGCGTCGCCTGCCGGTCGGGGCTGTGCGGGGCCGGGCAGCGGGGTGGCTGCCGGGGCCGGGTCGCCGATCGGTGCGGCGGGAGGTGTCGCGGGCGGCTGCTGGCCGGAGGCCGTGCCGGCGTGGCGGACCCGGTCGCCTTCCGGGGTACGGGGCGGGGGCGGCGCCACCGAGCGGGCCACGCCCCGGGCGACCGCCTCATGGACCGACCGGGCCAGCTCCTGCGCACCGGACACCCCCTGGTCGGCGAGCATCGCGGCGAGACCGCCCGCATAGCCCTGGCCGACCGCGCGGACCTTCCAGGCGCCCTGGCGGCGGTAGAGCTCCAGGGCGGCGACCGCGGACTCGCTGTCGAGACCGGTGAGGGTGAAGGTGGCGATCTCGGTGCCTTCGAGACCCGTGACAGCGACGAAGGGTGCGGCGACCGCACCGAACCTGACGGGGCCACCGACGCCCATGGGCAGCGCCAGCAGCACGGTGACGCGGTGCACCGAGGCGGGCAGGGCGTCGAGGTCCACGGCGAGCCGGTGCTGGGCGGCGGCCTGCTTGGACACTTCGAGTCCGGGCAGCTGGGGCGAGCCCGGGTGGGCGATCCACTCGATGCCGTGCACCGTGCCCTGCTCGTCTCCGAGCGTGGCACCGGCCACGACGGGCGTACCGGCCGATACCCGGATCTCCAGACGGGTCTGGGGCAAGGTGTGGTTCTGCCCCCGGACCAGCTCGGCCGTCATTGCCCTGTCCCCTCGACGAGTTGATGCTGCGCGGTGCGCTGTCCGTCGGCGTGATGCCGTGGTGCGGTGCCATGCGGGGCAGCTCCCGGCGGCCGTTGCCTCCGGGAGCTGCCCCTACCGATACGGACCCGAACGGTCCGGCTGTGCCTACAGGTGCGGCAGGATCGCCGGCATCAGGTCCTGGAAGGTGCGACCGTTGGCCGGGTTGCCGAGAGCGGTCATCTGCCACCCGGCGCCCACGCGGTGCACCTTGGCCATGATCTGGGCGGTGTACTGGCCGCCGCCGTCCAGCGTGTAGCGGGCGAGCTCCTGGCCGTTGGTCTCGTCGACGATGCGGCAGAACGCGTTCTGCACCTCCTGGAACGTCTGGCCGGTGAAGGAGTTCACCGTGAAGACGATCTGGTCGATGTGGACCGGCACCCGCTGCAGGTCGACGAGGATCGCCTCGTCGTCGCCACCGGAACCGGCGCCGCCGACCAGGTTGTCGCCGGTGTGCTTCACCGAGCCGTCGTCGCTGACGAGGTGACGGAAGAAGACCACGTCGACCGGCTGCTTGTCGGCGAACAGCACCGCCGAGGCATCCAGGTCGATCTCCCGTGTGCGCGAGCCGAACAGACCGCGGCGCGGCGCCGCCTGCCAGCCGAGCCCCATCCGTACCGCGGTCAGGGTCCCCCCGTCGCTCTTCTGCAGGCTGATGGCCTGACCCTTGGTCATGTTGACCGTCACGCGCTGTCCCCTCTCCGCTGCCCCGCACCCGTCCGTGCGGCTGCCCAGCACCCTACGCAGTCACGCCGAAGGCGCAGCAGCTCCGGAGCATTTTTGTGTCGGTCTTGCAACACACTGGCTGCGGTGGGTCAGGCGAGGCCCGCCTCCCGCATCTGGCGCAACTCCTTCTTCAACTCGCCCACCTCGTCGCGCAGTCGGGCGGCCACTTCGAACTGCAGGTCGGCGGCGGCCGCCCGCATCCGGTCGGTCATCTCCTCGATGATCCCGGCGAGCTCGGTGGCGGGCCGGTCCGTGACCACCACGTCGGCCTTCTTGGCTCCGGCCGCCTTTCCCGCCTTGGCCGCCTTGCCACTGAGCGCGGGAACGGGTGCCTTGACGGCCTTCCCCTGGCGGTAGCCGGTGCCGAGCAGCTCCTCGGTGTCGATCTCCTCGCGGGCGATCGTCGCGACGATGTCGTTGATCTTCTTGCGCAGTGGCTGCGGATCGATCCCACGCTCGGTGTTGTACGCGATCTGCTTCTCCCGGCGCCGATTGGTCTCGTCGATGGCCTTCTCCATCGCCGGGGTGATCTTGTCCGCGTACATATGGACCTGGCCGGACACATTGCGGGCCGCGCGGCCGATGGTCTGGATGAGGGACGTCCCGGAGCGCAGGAAGCCCTCCTTGTCGGCGTCGAGGATGGCGACCAGGGAGACCTCGGGCAGGTCGAGGCCCTCGCGGAGGAGGTTGATGCCGACCAGGACGTCGTACTCCCCGGCACGCAGTTCGCGGAGCAGCTCGATGCGGCGGAGCGTGTCGACATCGCTGTGGAGATAACGGACCTGGATGCCCAGCTCCAGGAAGTAGTCCGTGAGATCCTCGGACATCTTCTTGGTGAGGGTGGTGACCAGGACCCGCTCGTCCTTCTCGGTGCGCTTGCGGATCTCGTGCACCAGGTCGTCGATCTGGCCCTCGGTGGGCTTGACGACGACCTCCGGGTCGACGAGGCCGGTGGGGCGGATGATCTGCTCCACGAACCCGTCGCCGCGGGACAGCTCGTACTTGCCCGGGGTGGCGGAGAGATAGACGGTCTGGCCGATCCGCTCCGTGAACTCCTCCCACCTCAGGGGGCGGTTGTCGAGGGCGGACGGCAGCCGGAAGCCGTGGTCGACGAGGCTACGCTTGCGGGAGGCGTCACCCTCGTACATCGCGCCGATCTGCGGCACGGTGACATGCGACTCGTCGATGACGAGCAGGAAGTCCTCGGGGAAGTAGTCGAGGAGGGTGTTGGGGGCGGTGCCGGGCTCGCGGCCGTCCATGTGCATCGAGTAGTTCTCGATGCCGGAGCAGGTGCCGATCTGGCGCATCATCTCGATGTCGTACGTGGTGCGCATCCGCAGCCGCTGGGCCTCCAGCAGCTTGCCCTGCTTCTCCAGCTCGTCGAGGCGCTCCTGCAGCTCCCGCTCGATGCCGTTGACCGCCTTCTCCATGCGCTCCGGGCCCGCCACGTAATGGCTGGCGGGGAAGACGTAGAGCTCGCGGTCCTCGCTGATCACCTCGCCGGTGAGCGGATGGAGGGTGGAGAGCGCCTCGATCTCGTCGCCGAACATCTCGATGCGGACGGCGAGCTCCTCGTAGACCGGGAAGATCTCGATGGTGTCGCCGCGCACCCGGAAGGTGCCACGGGTGAACGCGACGTCGTTGCGCGTGTACTGGATCTCTACGAAGCGGCGCAGCAGCTGGTCGCGGTCGATCTCCTCCCCCACTGTGAGCGGGACCATGCGGTCCACGTACTCCTGCGGCGTACCGAGGCCGTAGATGCAGGAGACCGAGGCGACCACGACGACGTCGCGGCGGGTGAGCAGCGAGTTCGTCGCGGAGTGGCGCAGTCGTTCGACCTCGTCGTTGATCGACGAGTCCTTCTCGATGTAGGTGTCCGACTGCGGGATGTACGCCTCGGGCTGGTAGTAGTCGTAGTACGAGACGAAGTACTCGACGGCGTTGTTGGGGAGCAGCTCACGGAACTCGTTCGCCAGCTGGGCGGCGAGGGTCTTGTTCGGCGCCATCACCAGGGTGGGGCGCTGCAGCTTCTCGATCATCCAGGCGGTGGTCGCCGACTTACCGGTGCCGGTCGCGCCGAGCAGCACGACATCCTTCTCACCTGCCCGGATACGCCGCTCCAGGTCGGCGATGGCAGTGGGCTGGTCACCGCTGGGCTGGTAGGGACTGACGACCTCGAAAGGCGCCACCGAACGTTCGATCTTCGAAACGGGCCGCATGGAACCACGGTACGACCCCCCACTGACAACCGGGCCCGGTCACCAGTCCCGGGGCCGCGGGGATTCCCGGTGCTGCGACTGGAACGACGCCGGGTCGGCGTGGGTACCGAAGCGTGGGACCTGGCGTTGGGCGGGGATGCCGGGGGGCCGACCGGCGCCGACTCCGTTGCGGGGGTCGTCCCACTCCGGGGAGCCCAGCACCACCAGGGGATCGAACATGACGACCACCGCGGCGAGCAGGAGGAAGCAGGCCGGGCCGATCATCAGCGGGATCAGGGCCGAGGTCGGCCCGCTGTCGGTCACGGACGGCGCGACGGCCGCGGGGTGCAGATGAACACTGAGCGCGGCCATGCCCGTGTAGTGCATCCCGCTCACGGCCACGCCCATCACCACGCTGGCGCCGAGGCTGGGCAGGAAGCCGTGGATGGAGACCGCCGACCACAGTGCGGTCGTGGAGGCGACGACGGCGATGACGACGGAGAGCGAAACGGTGAGCGTGTCGTACTCGAGCTGTCCCTCGAGGCGCATGCCGGCCATGCCGAGGTAGTGCATGGTGGCCACGCCGAGTCCGGTGATGGTGCCGCCGGTGACCAGGGCCATGGGGGTGGCGCCCCGATAGCCGACGATGAAGATGCCGATACCGACCATGACGATCGCGATGGCCAGGCTGGCGAACGTGATCGGGGTGTCGTAGCCGATCGACGTCTCGTCGACGCTGAAGCCCATCATCGCGATGAAGTGCATCGTCCAAATGCCGGAGCCGATGGAAGTGGCCCCGAGGGCGAGCCAGCCGGCCTTGAAGGAACGCTCGGTGCGCAGCGACCGCGTCGTGCAGCGCAGCCCGAGGGCCGCGCCGAGGCACGCCATGAGGAACGCCGCGATGGGCGTCACCACTCCATAGCTGAAACCGTCGATTGTGCCCTGCATGCTCGTACGCCCTTCGAGGAAGCCCGGGTTCGGGGTGACCCTAAGGCGCAAGTCCCGGCAAACAAACAGAAGAGCTGCATTTTATCGACTCGGAAACCGGCCCGTGACCCCGTCCTGCCTGCCGCGTTCACGTGATGGCCGTCCTTCGCCCGCCCCTCGTCGGGGGACGGCTGTCACACCCGGCCCGTCCGTCGCTCTGCCGCAAGGAGTACACGTGCACGCACGCACCGCAACCGTCTCCCTCGCCGCCGCCCTGCTGGGCGTCGGCGCGCTGCTGCTTCCCACCCCCCGTTCACCGGCCACGGACACCGGCTCGGCCACGGGAGCGGAGACAGTGACCGGCATCCGGACGGTCGGCGCGCAGGCCGGCGGGAGGTCCGACGCCGCCCCGGTCGTCTTCGCCCACCGGGGTGCCTCGGCGTACGCGCCGGAGAACACCCTGGCCGCCGTCGACAGGGCCGACCGTCTCGGCTTCGACTGGGTGGAGAACGATGTCCAGCTCACCAGGGACGGTGTGCCGGTCGTCATCCACGACACCGATCTGAAGCGGACCACCGACGTCGAGGAGGTCTTCCCTGACCGTGCGCCGTGGGCGGTCAAGGACTTCACGGCCGCGGAGATCGCCCGGCTGGACGCGGGCAGCTGGTTCGGTGCGCGGTACACCGGGACCCGGGTCCCCACGCTCACGCAGTACCTGGACCGGATCGGGCGCAACCGGCAGAAGCTGCTGCTGGAGATCAAGAGCCCAAAGCTCTATCCGGGCATCGAGAAGGAGACCCTGCGGGTGCTGCGCCGGGCCGGGTGGCTCGACCGCGATCACGTCAGGAGCCGACTCGTGATCCAGAGCTTCGACGCGGGCAGTCTGAAGAAGGTCCATCGGCAGCGTCCGGACATCAGCACCGGCTTCCTCGGCACCCCCGCGATCGCCGATCTGACGTCGTACGCGGCGTTCACCGACCAGATCAATCCGTCGTACACGTCGATCGGCACCGACTACGTCGCCGCCGTGCACGCGCTGAAGGGCGCGCACGGCAAGAAGCTGAGGGTCAACACCTGGACGGTCAACGATGCGGCGACCGCCGTGAAGGTGGACCTCCTCGGCGTGGACGGGATCATCACCAACACCCCCGATGTGGTGCGCGAGACCACCGGCTGACGACCGGAGGGAGCATCCCGCCCCCCGTTGTCAGTGACCGGCCGTACGGTGGATTCCATGAACAACAACGGGGGTGCCGACGGAGGCGATGCCGGCGGCAGGGTCGAGTGGGCCGTCGTCGGGAGCGACATCGGGCCGCTGCTGCTTGCCGCGACCGACGCGGGGCTGGTGAGTGTGGTCTTCCACGCCGGGCCCGCCGTGCGGGACAGGGCGGTCGGACTGTTGCGCACCCGTCTCGGGACGGAGCCGGTGGAGGCGCCCGGTTCCGGGCGCCTCGCCGAGCCGATACGCCAGCTCGTGGAGTACTTCGCCGGTTCGTCGCGGGAGTTCTCGCTCGACCTGGACTGGTCGCTGACCTCAGGCTTCAACCGCCAGGTGCTCCGCGAGCTGGCGACGGGCGTGCCGTACGGAACGGTCGTCGGGTACGGGGATCTCGCCGCGCGGGTGGGACAGCCGGGCGCTGCGCAGGCGGTCGGGGCGGCCATGGGGTCCAACCCGCTGCCCGTGGTGGTGCCCTGCCACCGGGTGGTGGAGAGCGACGGCGGACTCGGCGGGTTCGGCGGCGGCCTGGAGACCAAGCGGCAGCTGCTGGCGCTGGAAGGAGTTCTGCCGCAGCCTCTGTTCTGAGCCCGCGTGCCCCGACCGGCCCGGAACCCGTTTTCGTACCCACGTGCGAGCTGGCACACTCCGTCAGTGACCAACACCCTCGATGCACCTGACTCCCCCACCGGACCCGGCGAACCAGGCGGGCCAGGTGAGCCCACCGGGGCGGCACCCGTCACGGCGGCGGAGCTGCCCGCTCTTAGGCGCAGGACGTCCGCAGTGCTGATCGCCTCTCAGATCCTCGGCGGCCTCGGTGTGCCCATCGGTATCGCCCTGGCCCCCGTGCTGGCAACGCAGGTGAGCGGCTCCGAGGCGCTGTCGGGGCTCGCGCCGACCGCGTCGGTGACCGGCACGGCGCTGCTGTCGTTGCCGCTGGCCGCGCTGATGACCTCGCGGGGCCGACGCCCCGGCCTCGTTCTCGCGTATCTGATCGGTGCGCTGGGCGCGGGGCTGGTGGTCGTGGCCGCCGTCGTGGGCAGTTTCCCGTTGCTGCTGCTCGGCATGGCCGGGTTCGGCGCCGGTTCGTCGGCCAATCTGCAGGCGCGGTTCGCCGCCGCCGACCTGGCCGAGCCGGACCGTCGCGGCCGGGCGATCTCCACCGTCATCTGGGCCACCACGATCGGTTCGGTCCTCGGCCCCAACATTGCGGCTCCGGCGGGCCGGGTCTTCCGGTCCACCTCCATACCCGAGACGGCCGGACCGTTCCTCTGGGCTGCCGGGATCTTCCTGCTCGCCGCGGTGGTGGTCGCGGTGCTGCTGCGGCCCGATCCGCTGCTCACCGCGCGTGCGCTGGCCCCGCAGGACAGCCGCTCCGTGGGCGGCCGTTCGCTGCGGGCGGGCATCGCGGCGGTGCGGGCCTCGCCGATGGCCCGGCTGGCGCTGGTGACGGTGGCCGGATCGCACACCGCGATGGTGTCGATCATGGTGATGACCCCGGTCGATCTGGGCCACCACGGCGCGGACCTGCAGCTGATCGGCCTGGTCATCAGCGGCCACATCGCCGGCATGTACGCGTTCTCACCAGTGATGGGCTGGCTCTCCGACCGCTTCGGACGGCTCGCCGTGATCGGTCTGGCCGTCGGGCTGCTGTCCTGCGCAGCGCTGCTGGCCGGCACGGCCGGTCCCAGTCATGGACAGACGGCCGCCGGCCTGTTCGTACTCGGACTCGGCTGGTCGGCGGGTCTGGTGGCCGGTTCGGCGCTCCTCACCGACTCCGTGCCGCAGCCCGCCCGCGCCGCCGTGCAGGGTCTGTCGGACCTGACCATGAACACGGCTGCGGGCATCGGCGGCGCGGTCGCCGGGGTGATCGTCTCCCAGGCGGGTTACGGCTGGCTGAACGCGGCCGGCGCCTGTCTGTTGCTGCCGATGGCGGCACTGGCGCTGCGCCGGGCGCTGTCCCGGCCCGCCACCACCTGACCGGGCCGCGGGACCGGGGAGCGACACCGGACCGCAGGCGCCCGCCGGGCAGGCGCCGGGCGCTCAGAGGCTGATGTGGTAGGCCTTGCGCAATGTCTCGTGCACGGTCCACGTCGTACGGTCGCCCTCGCGCAGGACGCAGGCGTCCCCCGGGCCGATCTCCAACGTCTCGCCGCCCTCGACCGCGACGGTCGCACGCCCACTGACAACCACGAACAGCTCGTTGGCCTCGGTGTCGGTGACCACGCCGGGCGTGATCTGCCAGATCCCCCGCAACTGCTTGCCGTCCGGCGACTCCCAGAGCACCTTGCCGGTCACCACGGGCTCGCCCGAGACGATCTGCGCGGGGTCGAGCGGTTCCGGTTCGAGGTCGGCGTCCGGGATGTGCACGGCGAAGGAGGCGGGAATTTGATCAAGTGTGGTCATGGTCGGTCACCCTAGCGACCGCGTCGGAACGTCGTGCCACCAGGACCGGCTGGAAGAAGGCCGGCCGGTTCTTCTCGTGCGGGTGCGCCGTCCGGCTGCCGCCGTGGTGTCGACGTGGTGTTCGTGGCATGGACGACGGCGTCGAACGACGCGTCGCGGAAGGGAAGGGCCCACAGTCGGTGGCTGTTCGGCTCCCGCGACACGTTTGAGGTCGGACCGCCCGCGACAGGGATGTGGACATGTCACCGAACGCGCCGCACCGCACCCACCCGTACGCACCGGCCCTCTCCACCGAGGTACGGGAAGCTCTCGCCGCGCACCGCCCCGTCGTGGCAATGGAGTCGACGATCATCGCGCACGGTCTGCCGCGACCCCGGAATCTACGGGTCGCGGAAGAGCTGGAAGAGCTCGTACGGTCCGCGGGGGCGGTCCCCGCGACGATTGCCGTACTGGACGGCAGGGCCCATGTCGGCCTGGACAAGTCCGAGTTGGAGCGGGTCGCCGAGGATCCGACGATGCGCAAGCTCGGACACCGGGACCTCGCTCCGGCGCTGGCGGCGGGAGCGAGCGGGGCGACGACCGTGTCCGCGACAGCGTTCCTCGCGGCCCGCGCCGGGCTGCGCGTCTTCGCGACGGGCGGCCTCGGCGGTGTACACCGGGAGTGGACCGGGACCCAGGACGAGTCCGCGGATCTCCGGCTGCTCGCACGGACCGACATCACCGTGGTGTGCGCGGGCGTGAAGTCGATTCTGGACGTCCCCGCGACACTGCAGCGCCTGGAGACACTCGGGGTCGGAGTGCTCGGCTACCGCACGGAGCACTTCCCCGGCTTCTATCTCAGCAGTTCGGGGGAGCCGGTGGACTGGACGGTGCGTACGCCCGAGGAGGTCGCGGAAGTGATGCGGGCCGGGGACACGCTCGGCGGTCCCCCCGCGGCTCTGATCGTCGCCAACCCCGTACCGCAGAAGGACCAGCTGGATCCCGCCCTGCACGACCGCGTACTGGCCCAGGCGCTGGACGCGTGCCGGGAGCGCGGCATCACGGGCCAGGCCGTCACGCCCTTCCTGCTCGACCAGCTGATGCGGCAGACCGAAGGGGCGTCGCTGGAGGCCAACGTGGCGGCGGTGCGCGGAAACGTATCGCTTGCGGCGCGGATCGCCATCGCCTGGGCCACGGTGCAGGAGGGACCGCCGGCGCGGGACTCGGCAGGATCCCAGTGACCGGCGGCGGCCTGCTCGTCGTCGGGGACGTGGTCACAGATGTGGTGGCCCGGCATGTCTCGCCACTCGTCCACGGCACGGACACGGCGGCCCGGATCAGCACGCTGCCGGGCGGGGCCGGCGCCAATGCCGCCTGCTGGGCGGCGCGTTCGGGCTGCCGGGACGTGCGACTGGTGGCACGGGTGGGCGCCGACTCCGCGGCCTGGCACGAGGATGTGCTGCGGCGGGCGGGGGTACGTCCTCTGCTGGTGGTGGACGACGGAGCGCCGACCGCCACCGTCGTCGCGCTCGTCGATTCCGCGGCCGAACGCACCTTCCTCACCGACAGCGGCGCCGTGCTGCGCCTCTGCCCCGCCGACTGGTCGCCGTCCCTGCTCGACGGCATCGCGCATCTGCATCTGTCCGGCTATCTCCTCTTCGCCGCGACGAGCCGCGCGACGGCCCTGCTCGCCCTGCGGGAGGCCCGGCGGCGGAACATCCCGGCGAGCGTGGATCCAGCCTCCGCGGGCTTCCTGGCCGAACTCGGCGTCGACACGTTCCTGACGGCCGTGGAGGGAGCGGAGCTGCTGCTACCGAACGCGGACGAGGCCCGGCTGCTCACCGGACTCCCCGAACCGGCCGACGCCGCCGCCAAGCTGAGCCTGATGTTCCCTCGGGTCGTCGTCACCCTGGGCGAGGAAGGTGCCCTGCTCGCCGCCGGAGGGACGGTGACCGGGCGTGTTCCGGCCGTTCCGGTGCGCGCGGCGGTGGACTCCACCGGGGCGGGCGACGCGTTCACCGGAGGGTTCCTCGCGGCGCGGCTGGCGGGGGCGGACGAGGCCACGGCCGCGGCGGCGGGCTGTCGATCGGGGGCCGAGGCGGTCGCAACGGTCGGCGGCCGGCCCGGCGGGTGACCTACCCGCCCCCGGGCAGCCCGGTCCAGGCGGGGTGGAGCGGATCGTCAGCCCGGACGACCGCGTCCGCACGCCCGGCGGGCTCCACCTCCTCCTCGTACCGCGCGAAAGCGGGCAGAGTCCACCGCTCGCTCTCCTCGGTGCGCCGCCGCAGCGCACCCGGCGAGAGCCGCAGATGGAGACTCAGGTCGAACGGGAACCAGTGCCCGAGCAGCAGCGGCCCGTGCATCACCAGCACACCCCCCTCAGGAAGGTGTTGATACGGGCTGCGGGTGGCCCGGTCCGTCACCGGGTCCCACAGATCGGGCAGCACCCGCCCGCTGCCGCCCGCCTCCAGCGGCCCGAGGACCTCACGCCAGAGGGCTCCCGTGTCGAACCAGCTGTCGACGTACGAGTCGGGGTCCTGCTTGCCGTACTCGTAGCGCAGGCTCGCCGGGCGCAGGAACCCCTCGGTGGACACGACGAGCACGGCGCGGCCACGGATCCTCAGCTCCTGCGCGACACGCTCGGCCAACTCCCCGGTGCGGGCGGCCGGAGCGCCGTCGACGCCGACCTTGAGCCACGGCCCGCCGTCGGACGGCTTCAGCCCATCGGCGTACCCGGCAAAGGTTTCGGCCAGCCGTTCCCAGGTGATCGCTTCGAATCGCACCCGACCATCATCGCCCCAGGATCGGTGCGCCGGCGTCGGCCGTCCCACCAGCGGGGTGCCTCGTCGTCAGGTACGTCGGGCTCGCGAAGTGGAACGGGACGCCGAACCGCTCGGCAAGCGCGTGCCGCCTCACCGCTCCCCATTCCGCCGATGAGGAAGGCCGCGAGGACAACCTTCTCCCACGGTGTCGTCAGAACGGCCGTCAGCACCATTCGCGGATGTACGGGCAGACGCTCGCCGACCGACCGCCGGCGACGGAGGTGGGCGAGCGTCTCGCGCCACGTCACTTCTTCGCGTCGCAGTCCACCGCATCGGCGTCGTCGGAGAGTGCACTGCCCTCGGGCAGCAGATAGGTCACCCAGAGCACGACCGGCTCGCTGCCCAGGTTACGTCCGATGTGGGGGCGATGGGCGCCGGACGGCTCGATGAAAGACGTGCCCGCGGCCATCACCTCGACCGAGCAGTCGTCCAGTGTGCGCGTCAGCGTCCCCGACTGGACGACGGCGATCACCTGACCGCTGTGGGTGTGCCAGCCGGTGGAGCCGCCGGGCTCCACGGTGATCGTCCGGAAGGTCACATCCGTCCGACCCTTCGGCGTCTTGACCTTCAGCTTCCCGGTCGACGTTCCCTTCGCGACCACCGTGCCGCTCACCCCGCTGCCGGGCGCGGCCATGGCCGCCGACGGTACGAGGCCGAGCGCGGCCACACAACCACCACCGACCAGGGCCTTGCCGAGTCGCACCTGCTGCCCGTGCTGGTCCTGCCGTTCCTGCCGTTCCCGTTGCCTGCCTATTCTCATGCGAACCCTCCCCGCATCGACGTAGACATCCCAAATTCCCCTACGCTACCAGGGAGTTGATACGCGGAATCATTCGGACACGGCGGTCATGCGACAGTCACATGCCGGTCATTCACTCCGAAGCTCTCCGGCCAGCGGACCCTCGCCCACGACCTCGACGCGCCCGTCCTTCACGGCCTCGGCGAGCGTGAATTCGCCTCGCCCGAGCGCGAGACAGACCTCGTCGTCGAGCACGATCCGGGCATCCGCGTGAGCGGCGGGTCCGTCCCCGTACACCCCCGTACCGTCGGCCGGTCCACTCGGTCCGCCCACGCGCACGTGGAACTCCCCCTCATCGAGGCGGACTTCGACGACTCCCGCGTGGGTCAGCCCGTCCAGCGCACGGAGCAGCGGCAGCGCGAACCAGTGTGCCCGCACCGCATCAGTCGGCCGCCGATTACCGATCGCCGGCGCGCCCCACTCGGCCAGCGCGGCGAGAACCGGCAGCAACCCGTGGCCGCGCTCGGTCAGTTCGTACACCGACGCGGCGGCGGGCGGCGGCAGCCTGCGGCGGGTGGCCAGGCCGCCCTGCTCCATGTCCTTGAGCCGGGACGCGAGGACGTCCGTACTGACGCCGGGAAGGTCGGCGTGCAGATCGGTGTAGCGGCGTGGCCCCGCCAGCAGTTCACGGACGATCAGCAGGGTCCAGCGGTCCCCCACGGAGTCGAGGGCCCGGGCGGTGGCGCAGAACTGGTCGTAACTCCGGCGGCGCACGGGGCGTGCGGGTGGCTGCTGCTGACGTGGCATGCGACGCAGTCTAGACATGTTGTTGGACTTTCCAAGCCCAGGCTTGGTAAAACCAAGTATCGCAATCGGGTCGGGGAGGCACCGCATGGAATTCCGGCAGTCCAGCAAGCTCAACGAGGTCTGTTACGAGATCCGAGGCCCAGTCATCGAGCACGCCAACGCCCTGGAGGAGGCGGGCCACAGCGTGCTCCGCCTCAACACGGGCAACCCCGCACTCTTCGGATTCGAGGCGCCGGAGGAGATCGTCCAGGACATGATCCGGATGCTCCCGCAGGCCCACGGCTACAGCGATTCGCGCGGCATCCTCTCCGCCCGCCGCGCGGTGGCGCAGCGCTACCAGGTAATGGGGCTGACCGATGTCGGGGTGGACGACATCTTCCTCGGCAACGGGGTGTCCGAGCTGATCTCCATGTCCGTACAGGCGCTGCTGGAGGACGGCGACGAGGTGCTGATCCCGTCGCCCGACTATCCGCTGTGGACCGCGGTGGTCACCCTCGCGGGCGGCAAGGCCGTGCACTACACCTGCGACGAGGCGTCGGACTGGAATCCGGACCTCGCCGACATGGCATCGAAGATCACCGACCGCACCAAGGCCGTCGTGATCATCAACCCGAACAACCCGACCGGCGCCGTCTATCCGCGCGAGATCCTGGAAGGCATCCTCGACCTGGCGCGCAGGCACGGTCTGCTGGTCCTCGCCGATGAGATCTACGACCAGATCCTGTACGACGACGCCGAGCACCACAGCGTGGCAGTCCTCGCCCCCGACCTTGTCTGTCTCACCTTCAGCGGCCTGTCGAAGACGTACCGGGTGGCGGGGTTCCGCTCCGGCTGGATGGTGGTGTCCGGCCCGCAACAGCACGCCCGCAACTATCTGGAGGGCCTGACGATGCTCGCCTCCATGCGGCTGTGCCCGAACGCCCCCGCGCAGTACGCCATCCAGGCCGCGCTCGGCGGCCGGCAGTCCATCCGGGAACTGGTGGCTCCGGGTGGCAGGCTGTACGAGCAGCGCAACCGGGCATGGGAGAAGCTCAACGAGATCCCCGGGGTGTCGTGCGTGAAGCCGAAGGGCGCGCTGTACGCGTTCCCGCGCATCGATCCCAAGGTGCACAACATCGTCGACGACGAGAAGTTCGTCCTCGATCTGCTGCTGCGGGAGAAAATACAGGTGGTTCAGGGCACGGGCTTCAACTGGCCGCGTCCCGACCACTTCCGGATCCTGACCCTCCCTTACGCCGACGATCTCGACGCGGCGATCAGCCGCATCGGCCGCTTCCTGAACGGATACCGCCAGTGACCTGCCCCACCTGCCGGTTCGCCGTCCATACGCAGTTCGCCTCGCCCGAACTCGTGGGCCCGATCGTCGAAGGCGGACTCGATCCCGCCGCCGACCCGGGCTGGTCGGACTCGGGGGCGGAATCGCCCGCCGAGTACGCGCGCTGGGCAGGTCACCTGTGCGGTGTGACCTGTCTGCGCATGGCGCTCGGTGCCGGCGCCCCTCCGCTGTTCGCCCTGCGTGACGGAGCGCTCAAGTACGGCGCGTACACGGAGGATGCCGAGGGGGTGATCCGGGGCCTGGTCTACGCGCCCTTCGCACAGTACGTACGGGAGGTGCACGGCCTCGATGCCACCGTCCACCGCCACCTGTCGACGGACGAGATCGTGACCCTGCTGGACGAGGGGCAGCCGGTGATGGCGTCGGTGCACTACGGGATCCGGCATCCGGAGCGGCCGGCTCCGGGCCGGGGCGGTCATCTGGTGTTGCTGACCGCCCGTACGCCGGACGGCGACGGCGTCCACTTCCACAACCCGTCGGGCACGACGGCCACGACGCGGGCGGCGGAACTGCCCCTGCCCGACTTCGAGCGGTTCTTCGCCGGGCGTGGGGTATCGCTCGCCGACGGAACGCGGCAGGGATCGGAAGCGGGAGCGGGCCCGGGGGCGTAGCCGGCCCCCGGGCCCTGAGTGATGCCGCCCATTCGGCACGCCGGCACTTTTAAGAGCCCGGGTCAGTCGTAATGTCGCCGCGTCCTTCCTTTAGACGACCGCAGATCGAAGCTCCGCGGGTTGGAGTCGAACCAACATCTCGACGCGCATGGGCCCGAGCCCGTTTGATCCGGCGATCGGCGGCGAATGCTGAGTCTGGAGCAAGAGTCTGAGATTGATCGCGGTCTGCCTCTGCCAGTTGGGCTACCCCGGCCCGCCCGCGTACAAGGAACGTACGCAAATGCCGGGGGGAGGACTCGAACCTCCACTGGAACCGCGTCGTCACGACAAGCTTCAGTTTCAGCTTGCGCTCCTCGCGCACCCCGGCCGTGACAATGTGGCCGGGGAATCCATGGTCGGCTACCCGAAGAGGTAGCCGAATACCGCATCACCCACCCGCTGGTCGGTGACGTCCACGCCGTTGGCCTCCTCGCGGGCGAACTTCACGGCCTGCTGGAGCTTCTCCACCCGGTCCAGGAGTTCGTTGATGCGCCGCGCGGGAAGAGCACCGGAGAACTTCACGGTCGTCCAGTAGCCGATCGGGACGTCCTCGTAGTACACCTCGACCTGCGCCGGGTGCTTCTCGGTGGCCTCCGCCTTCACGTGGTTGCGGGGCACCTTCTTCGTGCGGAGGGTGCGGACCGGTTCGGTCTTCCAGGAGTCCGTCGACGGGTCCTGGGTCCACGCCTCGGCGGCGTCGAGCACCGGCAACTTGCGCACGAACGTATTGATGTCCGTCAGCTGCTTCTCCAGGAAGAGCAGATACGACACCGGCACCTCGGCCACCAGCACGCGGCCGTCGACCTTCACATCCGCGCGGGCCGCACAGTTCGCCCAGTCCTTCGTGGCGGTCACATCGAAAAGCCGGGTCAGCGTCGCCGCGGTGTTCCGCAGCACGTCCTCGGCCTTGATCTGCACCAGCGTCGATTCGGGCGGAAGCTGCTCCCCCTCCTCGTCCTTCGGCTGGTAGGTCCGGGAGATCCCGGCCAGCAGCCCGGCCTTCTGGAGGCCGTGATGTGCCGCCGTCAGGTCCTGGTGAGCCTTGGACTTGACGCCTTTCTCCACTGCGATGATCTGATTGAGTTTCGCCACGCGAGGAAATTAGCACCGCCAACCCGACCGGAACGATGGGTTTTTGGCGAAGATCGGCTCTCCGGCTACTCCGTCTCCCACGCCTGCCCCGTCACCGGTACGGGTGATTTCCCCCGCGCCGCCATGTCCCGCCGCTCTCCGGTGGGGAGCCCCTTGTCACAGTGAGCCGCGCGCGGCCCGCACCCACCCCCTCCTCCGAACGAAGGCCACCCCCTTGTCGCTCCTCCCCCACTCGGCCGGCCGCCCCGGCCACCCGAGCCCGAACACCTGCAGCAACGACAGCCGGCACGGCCCGAGGCGGCCCATCGCACTCACGGTGGCAGCCGCCGCCTTCGCCGTACTGGCCGTGGGCGAACCTGTCGCGTACGCCACCCTCGGCAGCGGCACGCCCGCCGCCTCGCAGCCCGCCGCGTCGACCGCTCTCGCCCGCGGCAAGGCCTACATGGAGACTCGGCTGCTCTTCGGTACGGAACGCCCGGACGGCGGGCCCCTTGTCACCGACCAGCAGTTTCTCGCCTTCGTCGACGACGAGATCACCCCACGCTTCCCGAGGGGCCTGACCATCCAGGACGGCCGCGGCCAGTGGCGTGACTCCCGCGGGGTGATCGAGCGGGAGCGCAGTTACGAGGTGATCCTGCTCTACCCGGCGACCGAGTCACGCGTGCGCGATTCGCAGATCGAGCGGATCCGCAACGCGTACGAGAACGCATACGCCCAGGACTCGGTGGGCCGCCTGGACGAGCGTACGACCGCCGATTTCTGACGACACCGCCTGCCCCGGGCCGCACGGCCGCCACGACGACTGCGGCCATGTGGCCGATCGCAACGTCGGGCTTCCCGTGCGAGAGCTCCGTCCGCACCCGCACCCGCTCGCTCGGCATCCGCTCCGGCAGTACGCAGTGCGACTGGTCGCCGTCGGTGCTGACCATGAAGACGATCACCGGCAGGGCCGGGGGCATCCGGCGACGGCGGACGGCGCCGACCGCGGGCCGGCCCAGCAGGAGAACGAGTCGTTCCGGAAGACGCGGCTGATCCTTCTGCCGGTCGCCCTCGCGCTGCTGATCGCTGCCTTCGTCCACCTGCGGAGCTGACAGACAGCCAGGGAGTCGGGCCGGAGCCGGTGTCAGCGGCCGAGCAGAGCCATGAGTGCGCCCACCGGGTCGGTGTCCGGCATCGCGCGGGGCCACCAGTCGGCCTTGTCCCGGTCCGATTCGTAGCCGTACCAGCGGCCGTCGTGGCCGAAGCGGAGCTGGAGCGTGCCCTCGGGGTGGGTGAGGTGGTTGCGCCAGGGATGGAAGCGGGGGAAGTCGCCGGCCGCGAGGGCGGGGCGGGCCCGGTCAAAGGGACCGGCCGGGGGGTCCCAGGGAGTCTCCAGGACGTCCAGCCCTTCGGCGCCGCCCTGGCGCCAGGCGGCGACGGCGCGGGCCAGGTCGGTGGTGGTGCGGCCGGTGGCGTAGGCGAGCTCGCGATAGAGGGCGCGGGTGGTGGCGGTGAGCCCGGCGGTGGGGCGGCCGGCGGCCAGCCGGACGGCGTCCTGCCAGGGAGTGAGCCCGGCGAGCGGATCGTGTCCGGTGGTGAGGAGCGTGAGCGCGCGGGCCGCCGCGTCGGTGGCGAGCTGGTCGAGGGCGAGCGGCTCGCGGGCGCCGGGCAGTTCGGGGTACGAGGGCGGCTGGCCGGGATGCGCGGGTTCCGGGAGCGGGGAGGGCAGCGGCGGCAGGAATCGGTCGGCGAACGCCTCACGCGCCGGCACGGAGGGGGTGGCGGCGGCCGTGGGCCGTTCCCGGGCGGAGTGCGCGGCGTTGCGCCGGCCCAGCTCCTCGACGAGTTCGCGCTCGCCCCGGCCGCGCAGCAGCAGGAGGACGAAGGGGTCGGTGTCGAGCAGGCGGGCCATCTGGTAGCAGAGGGCGGCGACGTGCTTGCAGGGCCAGCCGTGGTCGGGGCAGGAGCAGCTCGGGTCGAGGTCGTCCGCGGCGGGCAGCAGTCCGATGCCGGTCTCGGCCGCCGTGTCGACCAGGCCGTGCGGCATCTCCTTGGCGAGCAGCGCGGAGAGATGGCCGGGCCGCTCGGCGACGGCGTCGAGGAAGGTGTCCCAGCCGCTGTCGGTGAGGGTCCGCAGCCGCAGTTCGGTCCGGTACGGGCGGGGGCGGCTGCCCTGGACGTAGGCGACGACGCGGCCGGGAGTCACGGTGATCGCGGCGACATGGCCACTGTCGGCGTACGCACGGCCGCGGGCGAGGCGCCCCTCGTCCATCGACAGGGACTCCAGCGCCGCCACCCAGGACCGGCCCCACCAGCTGTCCGCGAACGGTTCGCCGCCCTCGGACGCGCGGGGCGGCACGGCGTCGAAGGTGCGCCGCAGGTCGTCGGGGCCGGGTCGGGCGCGGACGTACGACGCGGGCCGGGAGCGGGGGCTCATGACGGCCTCCGGAGCGAGACGAGGTCGGCGAGGTCACGGTCGCTGAGTTCGGTCAGCGCGGTCGCTCCGGTGCCGAGCACCGCGTCGGCCAGGGCCTGCTTGGCCGCCAGCATCTCGCCGATCCGGTCCTCGACGGTGCCTTCCGCGATCAGCCGGTGCACCTGGACGGGCTGGGTCTGGCCGATGCGGTACGCGCGGTCGGTGGCCTGCTCCTCGACCGCCGGGTTCCACCAGCGGTCGTAGTGGATGACGTGGGCGGCGCGGGTGAGGTTCAGTCCGGTGCCCGCCGCCTTGAGGGAGAGCAGGAAGACCGGTACCTCGCCGGACTGGAAGCGGTCCACCATCCGTTCCCGTTCGGCCACCGGCGTACCGCCGTGCAGGAGCTGGGACGGGACGGCGCGCGAGGCGAGGTGGGCGGAGAGGATCCGGGCCATCGTCACGTACTGGGTGAAGATCAGCACGGAGCCGTCCTCGGCGAGGATCGTGTCGAGGAGTTCGTCGAGCAGGGCGAGCTTGCCGGAGCGGCCGATGAGGCGGGTCGGCTCCTCCTTCAGATACTGCGCGGGATGGTTGCAGATCTGCTTGAGCGAGGCCAGCAGCTTCATGATCAGTCCGCGGCGGGCGATGCCTTCTGAGGCCTCGATGAACGCCATGGTCTCGCGTACCGCCGCCTCGTACAGCGTGGCCTGTTCGCGGGTGAGGAAGACGGGGTGGTCGGTCTCCGTCTTCGGCGGCAGCTCCGGGGCGATGCCCGGATCGGACTTCTTGCGGCGCAGCAGGAACGGCCTGACCAGCCGGGAGAGGCGCTCGATCGCTTCCTCGTTCCCGAGTCCTGCGGCGGTGCCCGTGTTCTCGACGATCCGGGCGTGCCGGGCACGGAACGCCTTGAGGGGGCCGAGCAGCCCGGGGGTGGTCCAGTCGAGCAGGGCCCAGAGCTCGGAGAGGTTGTTCTCCACGGGGGTGCCGGTGAGGGCGATCCTGGCCGGGGCAGGGATCGTGCGCAGCGCCTTCGCGGTGGACGAGTGCGGATTCTTCACGTGCTGTGCCTCGTCGGCGACGACAAGTCCCCAGCTGTGCTGGGCGAGCTCGGCGGCGCTGGACCGCATCGTTCCGTACGTGGTGAGGACGAAGCCGTCGTCGGGGTCGTCGAGCGTGCGGTCGGTGCCGTGGAAGCGGCGGACGGGAACACCCGGGGCGAAGCGGTTGATCTCCCGGTGCCAGTTGCCCAGGAGGGAGGCGGGGCAGATCACCAGGGTGGGTGCGGGGTGCGCGCGGCGCAGATGCAGCGCGATGACGGTGATGGTCTTGCCGAGTCCCATGTCGTCGGCGAGGCAGCCGCCGAGGCCGAGCGATGTCATCCGGTCGAGCCAGGCCAGGCCGCGCAGTTGGTAGTCGCGGAGCGTGGCGTCCAGCCCGGGCGGCGGCTCGACGGTGGCGTCGTCGGCGAGGATGCGGGTGCGGAGTTCGGCGAGGGCACCGGCGGGCACCGCCTCGACCTGTTCGCCGTCCACCTCTGCGCTGCCGGTCAGCGCGACGGCGAGGGCGTCCACCGGGTCGAGCAGGCCGAGCTCACGCTTGCGTGCCTTGCGTACGAGCGCGGGGTCGACGACGACCCACTGGTCCCGCAGGCGCACCACCGGGCGGTGGGCCTCCGCGAGGATGTCCATCTCCCGCTCGGTGAGGTGCTCGTCGCCCAGCGACAGCTGCCAGTTGAAGGAGAAGAGCTGCTCGGCGTCGAAGAACGAGGTGCCGTCGGTGGCCGAGCCGGGCGCGGGCCGTACGACGGTGGCGGCCGTGAGGGAGCGGACGAGTTCGCGCGGCCAGTGGACGCTCACTCCTGCCGCCGCCAGCCGCGTCCCGGCGTCGCTCAGCAGCTCGTACAGCTCGTCCTCGGTGAGGGCGAGCACGTCGGGGACCGGCAGGTCCAGCAGCCGTTCCAGCGGCGCCCAGACGCGGGCGGCGCGGCGCAGTGCGAGCACGGCGTCGATCCTGGCCCGCGGCCCGAACGGTTCTCCGCCACCGCCGTTCCACAGTGCGGCGGCGTCGATGACGTACGTCGGGTCGGCCAGGCTGTGCACCTGCGTGATCGCCGCGGCGGCGTGCCGCGCGGCGCCGCGGTGGATGTCCGCGGTGTCTTCGGTGGTGTCGTCGGCGTCGGGGCCGCCGTACGTGTCGGCGGTGTCGAAGAGTTCGTACGCCGACAGGTCGAGCCGGAGCGAGACCCGTACCCCCGCGTCCAGACCGGCAGCGACCTCGGCGGCCCAGTCGCGGGCACGGGGCAGATGCTGGGCCTCGCGGGCCGCGAAGGGGGCCCCCATCGCGTATGCCGCCGCGGGTGTCCGGGGCAGGGTGTCGGCGACCGCGTCGAGGAACGCACCGACCAGCGACTCGGGGTCCGGGAGCTGAAGCGGTGTGCGGTCCGGGAGCGGGACGGCATGTGCCTCGGGCGGCATGGCAGCGGCGATCGCGCGCAGATGGGCGATGTCCTCGGCGTCGCGCGGACCGGCCCGCCAGGCGTCGTGGTCCTCGGCCGTCAGACCGGGGACCAGTCGGCCGCGTGCCGCCAGGTTGAGCCCATGGAGTGCGGCCGCTCCCCAACAGCGGGCGGCCGGATGAGCGGACTGCCGGTGTCGGGCGCGGACCAGCAGGGTCAGGGCGTCGGCGACGGGCAGCAGGACGGCGGGCACGGCACGAACACCCACCTCACCCTGCTGCCCGTGACGCCGCACGACAGTGATCTCGGCGCCCTCGGCAGGCCCGGCCGGCTCGACCTCCGGAAGCGGACCGTCGTCCGGGTCCCAGAAGGCGACTCGCCCGTCCCTCGGCAGCGACGCGGGCAGAAAGACGGCAGCGCACCGCAGGAAGCGAGCCGTGGCAACGTCCTGCGCGTCCTGTTGCACACGTCCTGCCGAGGTCATCGCTCCCCTCCCGTCCTGCGCTCGGTCGTCTCGTCCCACTGACTACGCGAGTCTAGGCGGGGGGTCTGACAACCGGTCCCCGGCCGGCATTCGCTCAGGTCAGTGCCTGGCGAGCGGCTTCGAGCGGGCGACCCGCGTGGGCCCGGAGACCGCCGGCGCGCCGGCAGGTGCAGGCGGAGGCGCGGCCGCGGGCGCCACGGGCGGCGCCTGTTGCGGCTGAGGCTGCGGCTCCGGCTGCGGTTGTTGCCGCGGCTGCGGTTGTTGCAGTTCCTGCTGCATCTGTCCGGGCTGCTGCGCCCGCTCCAGGAAACGGAGCAGCTCCACGGGGAACGGCAGCACCAGTGTGGAGTTCTTCTCCGCCGCGACCGCGACCACGGTCTGCAGCAGTCGCAGCTGCAGCGCGGCCGGCTGGGCGGACATCTGGGCGGCCGCTTCGGCCAGTTTCTTCGATGCCTGCAGCTCCGCGTCCGCGTTGATGACCCGCGCGCGCCGCTCGCGGTCGGCCTCGGCCTGGCGCGCCATGGAGCGCTTCATCGTCTCCGGCAGCGATACGTCCTTGATCTCCACCCGGTCGATCTGGACGCCCCAGCCCACCGCAGGGCTGTCGATCATGAGCTCCAGTCCCTGGTTCAGCTTCTCCCGGTTCGACAGCAGGTCGTCGAGGTCGCTCTTGCCGATGATCGACCGCAGGGATGTCTGCGCCATCTGCAACACCGCGAACCGGTAGTCCTCGACCTCCACGATCGCGCTCGCCGGATCGACCACCTTGAAGTAGATGACCGCATCCACCCGCACCGTCACGTTGTCCCTCGTGATGCCGTCCTGCGCGGGCACGGGCATCGTCACGATCTGCATATTGACCTTCCGCAGCCGATCGATGCCGGGAAGGATCATGGTGAATCCGGGGCCGCGCACATCGTTTCGCAGCCTGCCGAGCCGCAGCACGATGCCCCGTTCGTACTGCTTCACGACCCGCGCAGCCGCCGCCGTGTAGACCACACCCACGGACGCCGCCGCCGCTATCGCGACCACCAGTTGTTCGACCATGACGGCCCCCTGAAAGCCGGAAATACCTGATTCGCACCGCTATTACCACGTTATGCCCATTAAGTACACCGGGCGAACCCCGACCCACGGGATGATCACCCGGCAGGCCCCGCACCGGATGCCGGGGCGGCCGGGAGGGGGCAGGGTGACCATCGTCAGCACCTGATGTGCGGACGAGCCGGACGAGACAGACGAGGACCCGCCCATGCCCGTGATCGATCAACGACGCCGCCGTCTCGGCATCGCAGCCGGGACCGCGCTCCTGACCCTCACCGTCGCCGGCTGTTCCGGCCTCGGTCGCACCGCGGTCGGTCCGGTCACCTACGTCACCGAGCGGGATGCCGTGATCATGTTGAACAGCCCCTCCGTGAAGGGCTGCCACCGGCTCGTTCCGGGTGCCAAAGCAGTGCAGAACGGGACCCTGGTCGACATCATCCTGTACCGGACACGGGACTGCACGGGCCCGGGGACGACGTATGTCGCCACCACGCTCACCGATGTGAACGCAGCGACCTCCCTTCCCTGGCGCAGCTTCAGCACGGTCCACTGACCGCGGCGGCGAGCTGCCGCAGCCCGGCACCGAGGCGCGTCCGCGGGACGCTGTTCGGTGCCGGGCTGCGGCAGTGGACGGGCAGTGGACGCACGGTGGCCCGCTCGCCCTACGCGCGCCTGCGGATGAGCGCGACCAGCCGTGCCGTTCTGTCCCGCTGCTCCCGGGCGATCAGGACGACCAGCCCGATGAGCAGTGCGGGCATGATCGCGTTCACCGGGTCGAGCAGCGTCAGCTGGACGATGGAGGCGCCGGCCAGCAGCCCGGCGAAGGCCATCGCCGCGACACCCGACAGCAGGGGTACCAGCAGGGCGATGGCGCCTGCCATCTCCAGGGCGCCGATGAGGTACATCGCGCCATGGCTCCAGCCCATGCGGTCGAAGGACTCGATCGCGGTTTCATGGGCGATCAGCTTGGCGAACGCGCTGAAGGCGAAGAACAGGGCGAGTACGACCCGCGCGACGGTCAGCGCGACCGCACCGCGGCTGCGTGCCGTGCTCTCCGTCGTGGCGTCAGTGGTCGTCGTGTTCGTCGCCGTCGTGATCTCGGACATCGGGGTCTCCTCGAAGAAGCGTCGCGTGGTGTCGCGTACACAGGGGTAGACCCCACCGCCCTCCGGAACTCATCGCATCTCCCGCACCTACGTGGGCAGGGCCCGCACCCACACCCCGTCGGCCGTGAGATACCGGTCCACGGTCAGCCTCGCCGCCTCCAGATGCCCCTCGAACTGCTCCTTCGTCAGCTCTCGCGACAGGAAGGTCTGGGTCCATCGCGCATCGTCGAAGACGTACTCCGCGCGCACCGCGTTCACCTCGTCGCCGACGGGGTCCGCCGAGACGATCCGCACGATGCAGCCGGACGCATCGACACGCTCCCGCGGCAGATCGGTGTGGTAGTCGGGACCCTCACGCTGCAGCAGCACGACGCCGCCCTCCCCGACGTGCCGTCGGCAGGCGCGCAGCATTCCGTCGCGCACCCGGTGTTCGCTCGTGTGCACCAGATACGACGCCAGCATCACCACGTCGAAGGTCTCGTCGCCGAGATCGAGGGACTCGACGGGGCTCTGCACCGTACGCGCGCCCCGTACGTGTTCCAGCATCTGCGGCGACTCGTCCACGGCCGTGACCTCGAAGCCACGCTCGACCAGCGCATGGGTCACGCGGCCCGCCCCGCAGCCGAGTTCGAGAATGCTCGCACCGGCGGGCACCGCCGACGCGATCACATCCGGTTCGTCGCCGACGGAAAGCCGTCTGTACAGCTCGACCGCGCAACCGTCCGGAGTGATCGAGCCGGGTCCCGTCCCCGAATATCCCTCACGCACCCGTCGTCCGCTCATATGCAGTCGAACGAACGGCCGTTGGGCACGGTTCCCGGCACGCGACGCCCTCCCGCGCCGGGTTCCTCGACGTCCGGCGTCCGTCAGCACACCGGATAGCGCTCCTGCGGCCATGCCACGGCCTGCTCGAACTCCAGGCACAGATCATCCGCCAGCTCGGCTATCACGGCCCGTCCCTCCGTCAGCACGAGCCAGGAGGGCGGGAGTTGCACGTCACCGTGGTGGGCACCGAGCAGATTGCCGCAGACCGAGCCGGTGGAGTCGCTGTCGCCCGAGTGGTTGACCGAGAGCAACAGCGACTCCGCCACGTCGTCGGCGCCGGGCAGCACCAGGGCGCAGTACACGGCGATGGCGAGGGCCTCCTCGGCCACCCAGCCCGCCCCCAGCGACTCCACCTTCTCGGCAGTCGGCGCCCCCTGCGCGGCCAGGTCGACGGCCGCGCGCATCACCGCCGTCGTCTCCTCGTGCCCCGGGTGGCGGGCCAGCAGCTCCATGGCGCGCAGCACGGCACCCGCCATCGAGTCGCCCTCCAGCAGATGGGCGGTGATCGCGGCGAGGGCCCCGGCAGCGAACGCACCGGTCGGATGCCCATGGGTGATCTGGGCACAGCGGGCGGCGAGCGCGAAGCCGGTCGCCGCTCCCTCGCCGATCAGGCCGAAAGGCGCGGACCGCATCACCGTGCCGCACCCCTTGGACCCGGTGTTGACCGGGCCCGGCAGGCCGATCGGTCCCGTCGGGTCGGGGATGTGGCCGGCCGCGAGTCCGGTGAGGCAGGCGTTGCCGGGGGCCCGCCGGGCGTACAGGAAGGGCTGCTGCCGCAGCCACCCGGTCCGTACGAGGTCGTCCCCGCCGCGGGCGGGCGGTGCCGGATGGTTCTGGGTGTCGAGCCAGCGCAGATAGGCGTTGCGGACAATCGCGGTCTCGGCGCCGCCGATCCCCTTCGCCATGGCCCGGGAGTGCGCCCTGATCAGCCCCTCCGCGGTGAACAGGGTCATCTGCGTGTCGTCGGTGACCCGGCCGACGACCCCGTCCCCGTCCGCGACAGGTTCCCGGACGCCCTGCTCCCCGTATGTCCGGCGGATACCGGAGAGCGACAGGAATTCCACCGGGTTTCCCAGGGCGTCCCCGATCGCACCGCCGAGCAGCGACCCGCGGACCCGGGCCCGGCGGGTGGCACTGTGCCCCCATGGTGTGCCGTTCACGGACGGTCCCCCACATTCTGTCGTCGTCGTTACTCAAAACCGCCGCCGCGGGTCCATCCTGGGAGGAGAGGCGATCACTATGCGTACCGGCAATGAACCGATGACCGCACGTAGCCCGCTGCGCCTGCGGCTGTTCCTGAGTCTATGGGGCATGGCCTGGGCGCTCTTCGGCCTGACAGCCTTCAGCCTGGTCGGCCGCCCGGGCTGGGCCGCGGCCTGCGGCCTGCTGCTTCTGCTGACGCTGGTGGATCTGGCAGTGATCGTCCACCACATCCACCAGGGCCCGCACTACCAGCCGGGCCGCAACATCCCCCCGTACGAACCGGACCACGGTGGACGCGGCCGGTACGGGCACTGACCTCCGGGTCCCGACGCGGGGCTCCGTCATCGGGGACAGGAATCAGGGACCGGCCGGTAGGGGCAGACGTCGATGCCGCACAGCCCCGGCCGACCTACGGGCAGGCATGCATCACCGCTCCGCAGGACCGGGTCCGGCCCCGATCGGATCCGTGGATGGCCCGTCCTGAGAGCCGTGATCCTCATGGACGGGACCGGGCGTCAGCCGTCCGTGTCGAAGCGGGCCGCCCGCAGATACTCCGGGTTCGGATCGAGCGCGGCGGCCAGCCGGAAGTGACGCACGGCCTGCTCCGAACGGCCGGACCGCTGGAAGGTACGGGCCAGTGCGAAGTGCGCGAACGCGTTGTCCGGTTCACGCTCCAGGACGAGTTCGAATTCCAGCTCGGCCGGGCGCAGCTGGGCGGCGGCGAAGAAGGCGCGTGCGCGCAGCAGACGGGCAGCCGTGTTCTCCGGATGGGCGGCGATCACCGAGTCCAGCAGCTTGACCGCGCCGCGCGGGTCGCGCGCGGCCAGCAGGCGTTCGGCCGCGCGGAAGTCGATGACATGGGTTTCCGGGGTCCTCTCGAGCACGGTCGCATCCTTCCCTTCGTCAACCCGTTTCCAACGTCCGGCCGGGTGCAGGTATTCCGGTCGGTGGACCGGCCCGCGGCGGCCCGCCGCGTCAGTCCCGTCCGGAGGCGGCAGCGGCCCGCTGCGTCAGTTCCTCCCAGACCTTGCGGACCTGCGGCTCCAGCGCCTTGAGCGGTCCGTCGTTGTCGACGATCAGATCGGCGACGGCCCGACGCTGCTCGCGGGTGGCCTGCGCGGACATCCGGGCGCGAGCCTCGGGCTCCGTCATGCCGCGCAGCCGTACGAGCCGGTCGAGTTGGGTCCCGGGGGCGGCGTCCACGACGACGACCAGGTCGTAGAGGGGGGCGAGTCCGTTCTCGGTGAGGAGGGGGACGTCGTGGACGACGACGGAGTCGGGGCCCGCAGCCCTCTCCAGTTCGGCGGAGCGGGCGCCGACGAGCGGGTGCACGATCGCGTTGAGCGTGGCGAGCCGGTCGGCGTCGGAGAACACGATGGAGCCGAGCTTCGGCCGGTCCAGGGTGCCGTCGGCGGTGAGGATGCCGTCGCCGAAGGCCTCGACGACGGCCGCGAGCCCGGGGGTCCCGGGCTCGACGACCTCACGCGCGATCCGGTCGGCGTCGATCAGTACCGCTCCGTACGAGACGAGCAGTCGTGACACTTCGCTCTTGCCGGCGCCGATTCCGCCGGTCAGGCCCACTTTCAGCATGGTCGAGAGATTAGCCCCGCCTCCGGGCGCGGTCATGGCCCGGTCACGCCGTCCGCGCCGACGGTCAGCCGTCGCCCTCCCGCTCGGCGAGGAATCGTTCGAATTCGAGGCCGATCTCGTCGGCGGACGGCAGGTCGACCGGCTCCGCGACCAGGTTGCCTCGCGTCTCGGAGCCCGCGAGCGCGTCGTACTGGTGCTCAAGCCCCTCGACGAGCGAGACGAGCTCCTCGTCTCCCTGATCGATCTGGCGGTCGATCTCCGTCTGCGTGCGGTGGGCCTCCGTGCGCAGGGAGTGCGCGATGCCCGGCAGAACCAGGCCGGTCGCGGCCGTGATCGCCTCCAGTGCCGTGAGCGCGGCATCCGGGTACGCGGAGCGGGCGACGTAGTGCGGCACATGGGCGGCGACGCCGAGGACGTCGTGCCCGGCCTCCATCAGCCGGTACTCCACCAGTGCCTCGGCGGAGCCGGGGACCTGTGCCTCGTCGAAGGGGCTGCGGTGGCCGGGCATCAGGTCCGTGCGGTTGCCGTGCGGCGTGATGCCGACCGGCCGGGTGTGTGGGACGCCCATCGGGATGCCGTGGAAGTTGACGGCGAGACGCACCCCCAGCCGCTCGACGATCTGCTCGACGGCGGAGGCGAACCTCTCCCACTCCACGTCCGGCTCGGGCCCGGACAGCAGCAGGAAGGGCGCCCCGGTGGCGTCCTGGACCACCCGGACGTCCAGCGTCGGGGTCTCGTACGCCGCCCAGCGGTCACGCCGGAAGGTCAGCAGCGGGCGCCGTGCGCGGTAGTCGACGAGCCGGTCGTGGTCGAAGCGGGCCACGACCTGGTGCGGCAGAGTCTCGAGGAGGCCGTCCACGATCTGCTCGCCGGCCTCACCCGCGTCGATGTACCCCTCGAAGTGGTAGAGCATGACCAGGCCGGCCGACTCCTGGGCGAGCGCCATGTCGACGACGGCCAGGCCCTTCGGCTCCCATTCGTACAAACTCTGCGGATCAGGCACGGTTACCGCTCCTCCTCGTGTTCCTGGGGGACAACGCCCGGCGGGGCACAGGCATTCCCAGCCTGTGCCCTTTCACAGGGTGGTTACGCCAGGACGCGCGCGTGCAGTGCGGTGACCGCCTTCCTCGCGGAGGTGAACGCTCCGTGCTGCCAGGCATCGGTGTGGCTGAGGTAGTCACCGGCGAAGTAGACGCGGCCCGCAGCCTGGTTGAGGGGTGCGAAGGCAGGGGCGTCGGGGCCGTCGGACAGGGAGTGCCAGGCGGCCTCGAGGTGCGGGGTCTGGCGCCAGTGGTGGGAGAACGACGAGGCGAGTTCCGTACGGTACTTCTCGCCGTGGATCTTCACGCCCTGGGCGACGGCGCGCGCCTCCCGCTCGCGCGGGGTGAGCGCCGCGTACGCGTCGGCCTGCGCGCCGTAGTTGTAGTACCCGATGACGGTGCCACGCTCCCCGTGGTGCCCGTACGACGGGTACCAGATGTGTGCGAGGTCCATGTCCGTCTCGGTGATGCCGCCGTAGATCCGATGATCGGTCTCCCACCAGCGGCTGCGGTACTCCAGACCGATCTTGCCGGCGGAGGACGGCTTGCACGCCTCCAGGGCGGCCTGTACGGCGGGGCCGAGGTTGTGGGCGGTCTTGGCGAGGATGTTGGGCGGCAGGGCGGCGATGCAGTAGTCGGCATCGATGGTGCGGGTGCGCCCGCCCTGGGTGTACGTGACGGTGACACCGTGGGCCGTGTCGGTGATGTCGCCGACGACGGCTCCGGTACGGATCCGGCGCTCGCCTGTCGCCCGGGTGAGCGCGGCGGGTATCCGGTCCATGCCGCCGACCGGCTGGAACATCAGCATCGCCTGGTCGTACTCGAACTCGAAGGAGAAGTAGCGTCCGACGCCGCTGGCGAAGACCTCGGAGGCGGACGGTACGGATCCGAGTTCCTCGCCGGGGGTTCCGGCGGCCGCGGGGTCGATGCGGTAGCCACGCCGGGCGCTGCCGGTGTAGTCGAGGGTGTCGCCGATGTCGCCGAAGTCCTTGAGGAATTCCAGGAGTCGCTCCTGGTCCTCGGCGGTGATCTGCCGGTCGAGGGCGCCCTTGTCGGTGGCCTTGGCGAGGAGTTCGGCGACGTAGCCGTACACATCGGCCTTCGCGGTGCGGTAGCGCACCGGGGCCTTCATGCCGGCCTTCTCGTTGAAGATATACGCATGGGCGTTCACATTGGTGAACACCTCAATGGGGACGCCGAGTTCGCGGCAGTAGTCGAGGGTGACCATCCACTGCGGGATCCGGGCGGGACCCGCGTTCATGTACTGCCCGTCGGTGAACCGGGCGGTCTGCGTGTTGCCGTAGGCATCGGTGGTGGAATCGCCGCCGCGCACGGTGAAGTTACGGCCGCCGGTACGACTCCGGGCCTCCAGGACCGTACAGTCGTAGCCGCCCTTGCCCAGTTCGTACGCGGCGGCCAGTCCGGCGATGCCACCTCCCACGACGACGACCTTGGCCGCGGCCTTCCCCTTCAGCGTGAAGTCGCCCTTACTGGGGGCATGGAAAGCGGGTTCGCGCTGTGCGGCCCGGGCGGTGGGGGCGAGGCCGAGGGCCCCCATGGTCGCGAACATCGCGCCCGCCCCACCGGTGATCCCGACCTGACGGAGAAAGCTGCGACGGCTCGCGCCCGTGACGACGGGCGGGTTGTACGACGTGTGCGTCATGTCCCTGCTCCCCTTCGGATCTTGAGGTTGCCGGGATCCTGGCAAGCGTGTGTTACGGCCCGTCAGTTACTCGTGTATCTCGCACGTTTCTCTCCGTTCACGGCAGCGCGGCCACCGGAGACCGGTGGTTCAGACCTTGACCGGGGCACACCCCATCCCTACCGCCACAAGGTGACATGTCCACACATGCACCCCGCATTCACGTACGAGAACGACTCGAACCCTTCGACGGGAAGGCACCCGCACGCCGCTCCCCGCCCTGCCGGCCACGGCGCTCGGCCGGGGCGGTCCTCACCGCAGGCGGCGGCTACGGACTCCGCCTCAACGGCGCGTCCCACTGGACCGCCCAGGGCGTCACCGTCACCGACGGCCAGAAGGGCATCGTGGCCGACGCCGACGACGACGTCGTCATCGACTCCGTGACCGTGCACGACCTGGATATGGAGGGCGAGCACTTCCGCACGTCCAGTGCGAACGGCGTCACCAGGAACTCGCGGATCCACGAGACCGGGCGCGACGGCCGCGGCATGGGCGAGGGCGTCTCGGACCTGACCGGCTCCACCGGCGACAAGCAGATCGCGTTCAACGTCACCAGCTACAGCGCGAGCTGCCCGTCCACCGTCCACAGCAGCAACACCGTCATCGATGGCAGGGGCCTGACCAACATCACGGTCACCCCGTAGAACCGGACCCCGGACGCAAGTGAGGCCCGCTCCCCGAAGGGAGCGGGCCTCACTTGTCAGCTACTGCAGTCGATGACCGACCGGAGGGTCAGAGCGTCAGCTCTGGCCGCCCGCCAGCTTCTCGCGCAGGGCAGCCAGGGCCTCGTCCGACGCCAGGGCGCCGGAGTTGTCCGCGGACTCCGAGGAGTACGAACCGCCACCGGTGCCGCCGGAGGCAGCCGGGGCACCGCCGGCCGGGGCAGCAGCGCCCTCGGCCGCAGCGGCCTCGTCGGCCTCGCGGGACTTGATGACCTGGGCCTGGTGCTGCTCGAAGCGCTGCTGCGCCTCGGCGTACTGCGTCTCCCACGCCTCGCGCTGGGTCTCGTAGCCCTCGAGCCAGTCGTTGGTCTCGGGGTCGAAGCCCTCGGGGTAGATGTAGTTGCCCTGGTCGTCGTAGGACGCGGCCATGCCGTACAGGGTCGGGTCGAACTCGACCGAGGCCGGGTCGGCACCGAAGGACTCGTTGGCCTGCTTCAGCGAGAGGCTGATGCGACGGCGCTCGAGGTCGATGTCGATGACCTTGACGAAGATCTCGTCGTTGACCTGGACGACCTGCTCCGGGATCTCCACGTGGCGCTCGGCCAGCTCGGAGATGTGGACCAGACCCTCGATGCCCTCGTCGACGCGCACGAACGCACCGAACGGAACGAGCTTCGTGACCTTACCGGGAACGACCTGCCCGATCTGGTGCGTACGGGCGAACTGCTGCCACGGGTCTTCCTGCGTCGCCTTGAGCGACAGCGAGACGCGCTCGCGGTCCATGTCGACGTCGAGGACCTCGACGGTGACTTCCTGGCCGACCTCGACAACCTCGGAGGGGTGGTCGATGTGCTTCCAGGACAGCTCGGAGACGTGCACGAGACCGTCGACGCCACCGAGGTCCACGAAGGCACCGAAGTTGACGATCGAGGAGACGACGCCGGAGCGGACCTGACCCTTCTGCAGGGTCGTGAGGAAGGTCTGACGGACCTCGCTCTGGGTCTGCTCGAGCCAGGCACGGCGGGACAGGACCACGTTGTTGCGGTTCTTGTCCAGCTCGATGATCTTGGCCTCGAGCTCCTTGCCCACGTAGGGCTGGAGGTCGCGGACACGACGCATCTCGACGAGCGACGCCGGGAGGAAGCCGCGGAGGCCGATGTCGAGGATGAGACCACCCTTGACGACCTCGATGACGGTACCGGTGACGATGCCGTCTTCTTCCTTGATCTTCTCGATGGTGCCCCAGGCACGCTCGTACTGAGCGCGCTTCTTCGAGAGGATCAGGCGGCCTTCCTTGTCCTCCTTCTGGAGAACCAGGGCCTCGATCTCGTCGCCGACCTTGACGACCTCGTTCGGGTCGACGTCGTGCTTGATCGAGAGCTCGCGGCTCGGGATGACACCTTCGGTCTTGTAACCGATGTCGAGGAGAACCTCGTCCCGGTCAACCTTGACGATGACACCGTCAACGATGTCGCCGTCGTTGAAGTACTTGATCGTCTCGTCGATCGCCGCGAGGAACGCGTCCGCGTCGCCGATGTCGTTGACCGCAACCTGCGGAGTGGTGGCGGTGGTCTCGGTGCTGCTCGTCATGTGGGAAAGGGCTCCGGTACGGACAGTGAGTCGTAGGTACTGCTACGCCGAGAGCCCGTATCGCCTCTGCAGAAGCCGGACAGCCTGGGAAGCACCCGACCCGCGGAACGGGAGGCACCTCGTGAACCGAGGGGACATGCAACAGATGCAAGCGCGGCCTGCTAGGTCTGAGGCGCGCAGGCTCGCAGCGCAACTTGTAGCATACGGGGGCAGCCGGGCAGGGTCAATGCGCGAAGGCGCACACGGGGGACATAAGGGCCCAAACCCGGCACAGTTCATGTTCTCCGAGGCCACATCGGTCCCGGCCGTGTTGCGTGACTACGGTTCCGTACTCACAGGTGCCCCTAGGTACGTACCGCGTGCAGTGGGGTGAAGGCAAACTACAACGACGGACACGATGAGCCAAGAGATCTACACCACCGAACCGGAAGCGACCCGCCGCAGCGCCGGGGAAGCGGAGAGCAGCCGGGCAAGTCGCGGCTGGTGGGACCGGAACGCCGACGAGTACCAGAGCGACCACGGCGCGTTTCTCGGCGACGACCGTTTCGTCTGGGGCCCGGAGGGTCTCGACGAGGCCGAGGCCGGCCTGCTCGGCCCCGCGGAGTCGCTGAGCGGCCTGGACATCCTGGAGATCGGTGCGGGCGCGGCGCAGTGCTCGCGCTGGCTGGCCGCCCAGGGCGCCCGTCCCGTCGCCCTCGACCTCTCCCACCGCCAGCTCCAGCACGCGCTGCGGATCGGCGACGAGGTCCCGCTGGTGGAGGCGGACGCCGGGGTGCTGCCGTTCCGGGACGGCTCCTTCGACCTGGCCTGCTCCGCCTATGGCGCGGTGCCGTTCGTCGCCGACCCCGTGCAGGTCTTCCGGGAGGTGCACCGGGTGCTGCGCCCGGGGGGCCGCTGGGTCTTCTCGGTGACGCATCCGATCCGCTGGGCGTTCCCGGACGAGCCCGGGCCCGAGGGCCTGTCCGTCGCGGCCTCCTACTTCGACCGCACCCCGTACGTCGAGCAGGACGAGCAGGGCAACGCCGTGTACGTCGAGCACCACCGGACCGTGGGCGACCGGGTGCGGGACGTGGTGGCCGGCGGGTTCCGCCTGGTCGACCTGGTCGAGCCGGAGTGGCCCGCCTGGAACAACCAGGAGTGGGGCGGCTGGTCCCCGCTGCGCGGAAACCTGATTCCGGGCACGGCGATCTTCGTCTGCGTGCGGGACTGAGCGCGGGCCCGAAGGACCGGAGTACGACACTGGGGGGCGTGATCCGTACCGACGCCCTCGACCGGCTGCCCGTCCGTACCGCCGTGCCCGCGCTCCGGCAGGCGCTCGACGACCGGGGTGTCGCGGTGCTCTGCGCACCGCCCGGCACCGGCAAGACGACGCTGGTCCCGCTGGTCCTCGCCGGCCTGGTCGGCGACGGCCCCGCGCGCCGCGTGGTGGTCGCCGAACCGCGCCGGATCGCGGCCCGCGCGGCGGCCCGGCGCATGGCGTGGCTCCTCGGGGAGCGGACCGGGGAGCGTGTGGGGTTCACGGTCCGCGGGGAGCGTGTGGTGGGGCGCGACACGGTGGTGGAGGTGGTGACCACCGGTGTGCTCCTGCAACGGCTCCAGCGCGACCAGGAGCTCGCCGGGGTCGATGCGGTGATCATCGACGAGTGTCATGAACGGCATCTGGACGCGGACACGGTCGCCGCCTTCCTCCTCGACGTACGGGAGGCGATCCGGCCCGATCTGCGGCTGGTCGCCGCGTCGGCGACGACGGACGCGGAGGGGTGGGCGCGACTGCTCGGCGATGCGCCGGTGGTCGAGGCGCAGGGCGTGTCGCACTCGGTGGAGGTGGTGTGGGCGCCGCCGGTGAGACCGGTCGGGCCGCCGCACGGGATGCGGGTCGACCCGGCGCTGCTGACGCATGTCGCCTCGATGGTGCGCCGGGCGCTCGCCGAGCGGGACGGCGACGTGCTCTGCTTCCTGCCGGGCGTCGGTGAGATCGGCCGGGTGGCGGGACAGCTGGCGGGGGTGCCCGCGGAGGTGCTGCAGGTGCACGGGCGGGCACCGGCGGCAGTGCAGGACGCCGTGCTGGCGGGCTCGTCCGAGGGGCGCCGGGTGGTGCTGGCGACCTCCGTCGCGGAGTCGTCGCTGACGGTGCCGGGGGTGCGGATCGTCGTCGACTCGGGCCTGGCCAGGGAGCCGCGTACCGATCATGCCCGCGGACTGAGTGCGCTGACGACCGTGCGGGCCTCGCAGGCCACCGGGAGGCAGCGGGCGGGCCGGGCGGGGCGTGAGGCCCCGGGCGCGGTGTACCGGTGCTGGGAGCAGGCGGAGGACGGGCGGCTCGCCCGGTTCCCGTCGCCGGAGATCAAGGTGGCCGATCTGGCGGCGTTCGCCCTGCAGGCGGCCTGCTGGGGCGATCCGGACGCGTCGGGGCTGGCGCTGCTCGACCCGCCACCCGCCGGGGCGATGGGGGCGGCCCGCGAGGTCCTGACGGCCGTCGGCGCGGTGGACGCGGTCGGCCGGGTGACCGACCGGGGCGTACGGATGTCGCGTCTCGGCCTGCATCCCCGGCTCGCCCGTGCGCTGCTGGACGGCGCGGACGAGGTGGGCGGGCGCCGGGCGGCGGAGGTGGTGGCGCTGCTGAGCGAGGAGCCGCCCCGGGAGTACGGGGACGACCTGGCGGCGGCGCTGCGTACCGCCCGGCGGGGCGGCGACGGCTACGCGGCGCGCTGGCGGCAGGAGGTACGGCGGCTGTCGTCGTCCCTGGAAGGCGCCCGCGAGGGTTCCGGCACGGATGATGCCGCCGTCGGCCTGGTGGCCGCGCTGGCGTTCCCGGAGCGGGTGGCACGGGCCCGCGGCGAAGGAGCGTTCCTGATGGCGTCGGGGACGGGCGCGCAGCTGCGTGACGGATCGCGGCTGCGCAGCGCACCCTGGCTGGCCGTCGCGGTCGCTGACCGCCCGGCGCACGCGGCGTCCGCACGGGTGCGGCTCGCAGCCGTCATCGACGAGGACACGGCGCGGCTGGCCGCCGGGCATCTGCGGTTCGCGGGCGAGGAGGTCCGGTGGGACGGCCAGGACGTGGTGGCCCGCTCCGTGGAACGCCTGGGCGCTGTCGAACTGTCCGTGCGGGCGCTGAAGCAGCCGGACCCCACGCTGGTGCGGGCAGCGCTCGTCGACGGGTTGCGGCGCGAGGGACTCGGCCTGCTGCGCTGGACCCGGGAGACCGGGCAGCTGCGTGCGCGGCTCACCTTCCTGCACCGGGAGCTGGGGCTCCCGTGGCCCGATGTGTCGGACGATGCGCTGCTGTCGCGTACCGAGGAATGGCTGGAGCCCGAGTTGTCACGGGCCCGCCGCCGCTCCGACCTGGCCCGCATCGACGCCGGGCAGGCGTTGCGGCGGCTCCTGCCGTGGGCGACGGGCGAGGCCGCCCGGCTGGACGAGCTGGCGCCCGAGCGGATCGAGGTGCCGAGCGGGTCCCGGATCCGGGTCGAGTACGGCGGGGCGCAGCCCGTACTCGCGGTGAAACTCCAGGAACTGTTCGGTCTCACCGAGACGCCGGAGGTGGCCGGGATGCCGGTTCTCGTGCACCTGCTCTCCCCCGCCGGCCGCCCGGCGGCGGTCACCGCCGATCTGGCGTCGTTCTGGCAGGACGGATACCGGGCGGTGCGGGCGGAGCTGCGCGGCCGCTATCCGAAGCATCCGTGGCCGGAGGACCCGACGACGGTCGCGGCGACCCGGTACACCTCGGCGCGGCTCAGGCGGGAGTAGGCGCCGGATCCGGCGCGGGTGCGGTCGCCGCCTCCGGCTCCCGGCCGCCCGGCCGCCGGGACCGTGCCTCCAGCCACAGTGCGAGCGCCAGCAGCCCGACGGCAAGGATCAGGAATCCCCGAGGCAGGTACGAGGTGAGCAGCAGGATCAGCACACGCTGGGACGTGACCAGCGCGACGGTGGACTCGATGTAGTCCTCGCGCATCTTCACGTGTCCGGCGAACGCGGTGACCGTGTCCTCGGGCATGCCCATCGCCTTCGCGTTGCGCAACTCCTCCTTGTGGATCTCCTCGCCGTTGACGGGCGCGCCGGTGACCGGGTCGACCCAGAACATCCGCTTGGTGGTGTACCAGCGGGTCATGCCCGTCTTGGCGACCTGCGCGGCGGTCACGCCCGCGATCGGCATCTTCTTCGGCATCGGGACCTTGGTCCACGGGATCGTCTGCTCGAAGTAGTACACGTCCATGCCGCGGAACGTCCGGGTGCCCCTGTAGTGGATCGGTGAGCTGGTACGGGTCTGGGCGTCGAAGTACTCGTAGTCGCGCTTCTCGGTGAGGAACGGCCATTTGAACTCGATGCCCTCGCGCTCGACGGGGTCGCCGTCGACACTCTCGCCGGTGGCGTGGACGGGGGCCTGGCTGTGCGCGTCGAAGATGTAGCGCTCGGGGATCTGCGAGACCATCGCGCCGTTCGGGTCGACCACGTAGCTGAGGGCGTCCCAGACGACGACGTCGCGGCCGGCGCTGCGCTCGATCTTCTCGGACTCCTCCACATTGCCCTTGAGGGTCTGCACGATGGTGACCTCGGGGACCTGCTTGACCTTCATGCCGTCGTTGTAGTCGAGGAGCGTGGCGGGCTTCGCCTCCAGAACCACCTCCTGGTACTGGCTCGGCGGGATCTTCGCCAGCCTCGGGAAGGCGTACCAACGCAGCAGTGGCGACAGGGCGGCGAAGAAGACGGCGAAGGCCAGGAGTACGAGTCCGGCTCGGCGGCGCATGGTGTCCTCCCCACTACTTCTTGGGTCCGGGGACGGTGGTCAGCAGGGGTTTGGGCGAGGTCTCGCCGGGTGGTGCGCCGATCGCGGTGACCGTGAACACGAGGGCGAGGGCCGCGGCCAGCCCGATGGCGGCGGCGATGACGGCACGCATGCTCGGCCTCCCGGAGAGCGCGGATCTGACAGGTCGTCAGGGTTGGGGCACCGTAGCAATGGAGACGCGAGATGAGAACACGTAGGACCGACCGGCCATTGGGGGGTGGGTGAAGGAGCGGGGCCGGGGTACGTGCATCGCAAGGCGGAGGGTCGTCCTCGTACTGGACGTACTCGGGCGAGCCCGACAACGCAGCGAGCGTGCGTGCCAGGCGTCGCGGGGCAGGCGTGACTTCCGACACACGCCCTGAAGCAGCCCCTGTGCCGGGTGGTGGCACAGGGGCTGCTTGAGAGCGCGGTACGGCTCCGGGGCTGCCGTCAGGCGGCGGGCGCCTCGACCTCGAGCTCGATGACGACGGTGGCGCCGCCCTCGGTGGTCAGGCGGAGCCTGTACGTGCCCGTGGTGTCGTCGGCGTAGATCTTCGGGAGCGTCAGCGTGCCGTCGGCGCCGGTCTTCAGGTCCGTCAGGGTGCGGACCGTGTTGCCGTCCGCGTCCTTGAAGTACGGGCCCTTGTCGTTCTCCACCGGCGTGTCCCCGTCGGTGATCATTGTCGCGGTGACGGCGACACCGGACGCGACCGCACCCCCGTACGTGGCCTTGACCGCGACGGTGTCGGCGAACTCGGCGCCGGGGGCGGCGGTCAGTGCCTTGTCATCGGTCCTGGCGATCGCGTCGGCCTGCCGGGCCGTCACGGTCGCGGTGTACGGGACAGCCGGCAGCGAACGTCCGGTGGCGATGGCGCGGACCATGAACCGGCCCGTCTTCTCGCCCGCTTGCAGCACCGGAGTCGTCACCGTGCCGTCGGCACCGGTGGCCAGGGTGACCGAGTTCTTCCCGCCCTCGAAGCGGGTGTCGGTGTCACCGGCGATGGTGAATGTGACGGACACCTTGGCGAGCGGGCCGCCCAGACTGTTCTTCGCCCGCACCTTGATCCGTTCGGCGAACGCGTCGCCCGCGGTGGCGGTCAGCTTGCCGGTGCCCGCGTCCTCCACGGCGCCGAGGGTCTGCGCCGGCTTCGGCTTGGGAGTCGGCTCGGGGCTCGTCGAACCGCCGCCCGGCTTCGAAGGCTTCGGGTCCGGCTTCGGGTCCGGCTTCGGCTTCGGACTCGGACTCGGACTCGCCGGCGGGGTCGGAGACGGCGAGGTGCCGGGGTTCCTGCTCGAATCCGTACCACCGTCGAGGGGCGGCGGGACGGCGCCGCTGCCGTCGGGGACCTCGTGCGTGCCGCGCCTGTAGTAGTCGAACCAGGAACGGACCGTACGGAGGTATTCGTTCGAGTGGTTGTAGCTGAGGACCGCCCGGTCGAGATCGGCTGCCACCGACAGGTCGCGCGAGCCGGCGCAGAGATAGCGCCCGGCGGCGAGCGCCGCGTCGTAGATGTTGTTGGGGTCCTTGCGGCCGTCGCCGTTGCCGTCCTGGCCCCACGTCGCCCACGTCGACGGGATGAACTGCATCGGGCCGACCGCACGGTCGTGCGTCGAATCCCCGTCGTACGCCCCGTTGTCGGTGTCCTTGATCATGGCGAAGCCCTGACCGTTGAGGACCGGGCCGAGAATCGGGGAGAACGTGGTGCCGTTCGCGTCGACCCGGCCACCGCGGGCCTGGCCGGACTCGACCTTCCCGATCGCGGCGAGGAGCTGCCACGGCAGCCTGCAGGCCGCGTCGGTGTCCGCGAGAGACCGCTCGGCCTTCTTGTACGCGGCCAGTACCGAAGCCGGTATGCCCGATTGCGCACTGCCGGTGATCGGCAGATTCGTCGACGTACCGGGCTTGTTGGGGCTGACCAGCGGGGGCAGGTCCGTGTAGTACGGCGAGTTGCCGGTGGCCACTGAGTCGTCGGACGGTGTGGAACCGGCGGCCGGCTGGTCACCACCGGCGCCGCCGCCGTCCGATGCGAGGACCGCGCCGGGGCCCTGCGAGGCGGCGAGCGCCGCCACAGCAACTGCGGCCACCGCAGTGGTGGTCGCCCCTCGGCGCAGTCGGCGGCCGAATTGCGCTGCCATACGTCTGGTCCCTCCCCGTCGACGGCTGCCCGCGCTCCCCAGCGCGAGGACTCAGGCGACCCTACGGCAACTTGTGCCGCTCGAACACAGGGACCTGACCGCTTCTCACCGGTATTTCACGTTGCAGACCGCAAGTTGTACAGGGGGCGTCGACTGTGCATCGGACGAGCACCGGATCTTCGTCCGGCGCACTGGCGCATACTTGCCGCCATGCCGTTCACCCTGAGCCATGCCGCCGCCGTCCTCCCGGTGATCCGCCGGAACGGCACCGGGCGCGGGCCGCTCCTCGCCTCGGCGCTGGTCGCCGGTTCGTTCGCCCCCGACATGACGTACTACGCGGACACGGCGATCCCCGGCGCGATGGAGTTCGGGGAGGTCACCCATGCCGTGTGGGGTGTTTTCACGGTGGACGTGCTCATCACGGCGGCACTCGTGGCGCTGTGGCTGCTGCTGCGCGAACCACTGGTGGCACTGCTCCCGCAGCCCTGGCAGGGGCGCGTGCACACCTTCGTACGGGGAGAGCGGCAGGGCCCCCGGGGCGCACGGGACATTGCCTGGTTCGTCCTGTCGGCGGTCCTCGGGGCGGGCAGCCATGTGGTGTGGGACGCGTTCACCCATCACGACCGGTGGGGCACCCGGCTGGTACCGGTACTCAGTGGGAGCGCCGGCGGATTCCCGGTGTTCCAGCTGGTGCAGTACGGCAGTTCGGCCGTGGCACTGACCGTCCTCGGCTGGTTCACCGTGTCGGGGCTGCGGCGGACCGGGACCCGGCCCGCCCCGCGGTCCGTACCCGTCCTCGACCACCGGGACCGGTGGTACGCGGGCGCCCTGCTGAGCCTCTGCGTGCTGCTCGGCATCGTCCACCGGTGCGCCCGCTGGTATGCGTACTTCGGGCACATCGACACACCACTGGACATCATCCCCACCGCCTGCTTCGGCGCCGGAGCAGGGCTCGCCGTCGGACTGGTGCTGTACGCGGCGTGGATTCGGCTGCGGGAACGGAAGCAGAACCGGCCGCCGACCGGGACCGGGGAGCCCGGCCGCCGGACGGGCCTGGTGTCGAGCCCGCCCGGCGACTGAGCCCCGTACGACCGCCGGGACCGCCCCGCTCACGTCAGTGCGCGGCGGACTCCCAGTCCGCACCCACACCGACCGACACATCCAGCGGGGCGCGCAGCTGCACCGCCGTCGACATCTCGTGGCGCAGGATCTCCTCCACCTGCTTCCGCTCGCCCTTGGCGATCTCCAGCACGATTTCGTCATGGACCTGGAGCAGCATCCGGGACTTCAGCCGCGCCTTCGTCAGCGCCCGGTCGACCTGGAGCATGGCGACCTTGACGATGTCCGCCGCCGTGCCCTGGATCGGTGCGTTCAGCGCCATCCGCTCGGCCATCTCACGGCGCTGCCGGTTGTCGCTGTTCAGGTCCGGGAGGTAACGGCGGCGCCCGAACACCGTCTCCGTGTAACCGGTGGAACGCGCCTCCTCCACCACCCGGTGCAGATAGTCACGGACCCCGCCGAACCGCTCGAAGTACGTGTCCATCAGACCGCGCGCCTCGCCCGCCTCGATGTTCAGCTGCTGCGACAGACCGAACGCGGACAGCCCGTACGCGAGCCCGTAACTCATCGCCTTGATCTTGCGGCGCATCTCCGCGTCCACCGCGGACTTGTCGACACCGAAGACCTGCGAAGCGACCGTGGTGTGCAGGTCCTCACCGGACGTGAACGCCTCGATCAGCCCCGCGTCCTCCGACAGGTGGGCCATCACGCGCAGTTCGATCTGGCTGTAGTCGGCCGTCATCAGCGTCTCGAACCCGTCGCCGACGACGAAACCGCGGCGGATCGCCCGGCCCTCGTCCGTCCGGACCGGAATGTTCTGCAGATTGGGGTCGGTCGACGACAGCCGGCCGGTCGCCGCGACCGTCTGGTTGAACGTGGTGTGGATACGGCCGTCCGCCGCGATCGTCTTGACCAAACCCTCGACCGTGACCCGCAGCTTCGCCTGCTCGCGATGGCGCAGCATGATGATCGGCAGCTCGTGCTCCGTCTGCACCGCCAGCCACGCCAGCGCATCCGCGTCCGTCGTGTAACCCGTCTTCGTCTTCTTCGTCTTCGGCAGCCCCAGCTCACCGAAGAGAACCTCCTGAAGCTGCTTGGGCGACCCGAGGTTGAACTCCCGGCCCACCGCGGCGTGCGCCTCCTTCACCGCCTGCTGCACCGCACCGGCGAACTGCTGCTCCATGCCTTCCAGATGCTCCCGGTCCGCTGCGATGCCGTACCGCTCCAGGCGGGCCAGCAGCGCGGACGTCGGCAGCTCCATGTCGTGCAGCAGCTCCGCGGCGCCGACCTCCTGCAGCCGCACGGTGAACGCCTCGCCCAGATCCAGGACCGCACGGGCCTGCGCCATCAGCGCCTCGGCCTCCGCCTGATCGTCCGCACCGAACGCCAGCTGCCCGTCGGACGCCGCCGCGGGGGCCAGCTCACGGCCCAGATACTCCACCGACAGGGCGTCCAGCGCGAAGGAACGGCGGCCGGGCTTGACCAGATACGCGGCCAGCGCCGTGTCCATCGCGACGCCGTCGACCTGCCAGCCGTGCTCGGGGAAGACCCGCATCACACTCTTCGCGTTGTGCATGACCTTCGGCCGCCCGGCGTCCGCGATCCACGCGGCGAACGCCCGCTCGTCCGCCTCGTCGAGCCGCGCCGGGTCGAACCACGCCGCCGCCCCGCCGCCTGCGGCCAGTGCGACCTCCGTGACACTGCCGGTGCCCAGCGCCCAGGTGTCCACCGTGGCGACACCCAGCGGCTGCCCGCCGTGCTCGGCCAGCCACGGCGCGAGCTCGCCCGCACCCAGCACCGCACCGTCCAGCTCGATGCCCGCGGCCGGCGCCGGGGCCTCGGCCTCCGCAGCACCCGGGTCCACGGCGAGCAGCCGCTCGCGCAGGCTCGGGTTACGGATCTCCAGAACATCGAGCACACCCGTGACCGCCGAGCGGTCGTACGGTGCACGCTCCAGGTCCTGCGGAGTCTTCGGCAGCTCCACGTCGCGGACCATCTCGGTCAGCCGGCGGTTCAGCTTCACCGACTCCAGATGGTCCCGGAAATTCTGCCCGGCCTTCCCCTTGACCTCGTCGGCACGCGAGACAAGGTCGTCGAACGAACCGAACTGGTTGATCCACTTCGCGGCCGTCTTCTCCCCGACGCCCGGAATTCCCGGCAGATTGTCCGACGGGTCCCCGCGCAGCGCCGCGAAGTCCGGGTACTGCTGCGGCGTCAGCCCGTACTTCTCCTCGACCTTCTCCGGAGTGAACCGCGTGAGCTCCGACACACCCTTCGTCGGGTACAGCACCGTGACGTTGTCCGTGATCAGCTGGAACGAATCCCGGTCACCGGTGACGATCAGCACCTCGAACCCGGCCGCCTCCGCCTGCGTCGCCAGCGTGGCGATCACATCGTCCGCCTCGAAACCGTCGACCGCGAAACGCTCGGCACGCATCGCGTCCAGCAGCTCGCCGATCAGCTCGACCTGCCCCTTGAACTCGTCCGGCGTCTTCGAACGGGTCGCCTTGTACTCCGGGAACTCCTGCGAACGCCACGTCTTGCGCGAGACATCGAAAGCCACCGCGAAATGCGTGGGCGCCTCGTCGCGCAGCGTGTTCGCCAGCATCGACGCGAAGCCGTACACCGCGTTCGTCGGCTGCCCCGCTCCTGTCGTGAAATTCTCCGCAGGCAGCGCAAAGAACGCCCGGTACGCCAGGGAGTGCCCGTCCATCAGGAGCAGGCGCGGTCGGTTGTCTGCCGTCTTCTTCGATGCCGTCTCAGCCACGCACCCGATCCTGCCACGGACCACCGACAATCCGGACCGCAGACCACTCGCCCGGCACACGCCCGGCGCCGCGTGACACGATCGACGGCAGGAACAACCACAGGAACGCATGCCGCGGCACCGCGCAGGTTCGCCGCCGGCTCAAAGGGGAGCAGACATGGCCACCAAGCCGCCCACCGGTGACCCGGTCCAGGACGCACCACACGTCGAACCGGCCCAGCACGCCGCCGCCGGACTGCCCGCCGTCGCCCACAGCCTGCGCATCGCCCAACAGCAGATGGGCGTCCGCCGCACAGCCCGGACCCTCCTCAAGGTCAACCAGAAGGACGGCTTCGACTGCCCCGGCTGCGCCTGGCCCGAGGGCGACAAACGACACACTGCCGAATTCTGCGAGAACGGCGCCAAGGCCGTCGCCGAAGAAGCCACCCTGCGCCGCGTCACCCCCGACTTCTTCGCCGCCCACCCCGTGGCCGACCTGGCCACCCGCAGCGGCTACTGGCTCGGCCAGCAGGGCCGCATCACCCAGCCGATGTACCTGCCCGAAGGCGCCGACCGGTACGAGGCAGTGAGCTGGGAGCACGCCTTCGAGATCATCGCCGGGGAACTGCGCGCCCTCGACTCCCCCGACGAAGCGCTCTTCTACACCTCGGGCCGCACCAGCAACGAAGCCGCGTTCCTGCTACAGCTGTTCGCCCGCGAATTCGGCACCAACAACCTGCCGGACTGCTCCAACATGTGCCACGAGTCCTCCGGCTCCGCCCTCACGGAGACTATCGGCATCGGCAAGGGCAGCGTCTCCCTCGAAGACCTCCACCAGGCCGACCTGATCATCGTCGCCGGGCAGAACCCCGGCACCAACCACCCCCGGATGCTCTCCGCCCTGGAGAAGGCCAAATCCGCAGGCGCCAGGATCATCTCGGTGAACCCGCTGCCCGAAGCCGGCCTGGAGCGCTTCAAGAACCCGCAGACACCCCAGGGAATGATCAGGGGCAGCGCCCTCAACGACCTCTTCCTGCAGATCCGCATCGGCGGCGACCAGGCCCTCTTCCGGCTCCTCAACAAGATGATCCTGGAGACCGAAGGCGCCGTCGACGACGCCTTCGTACGCGAACACACCCATGGATACGAGGAATTCGCCGCCGCCGCCCGCGCCGCCGACTGGGACGAGACCCTCACCGCCACCGGGCTCGACCGCGCCGCCATCGAGCAGGCCCTCACCATGATCCTCGCCTCGAAGCGCACCATCGTCTGCTGGGCCATGGGCCTCACCCAGCACAAACACTCCGTCCCCACCATCCGCGAAGTCGTCAACTTCCTCCTGCTCCGCGGCAACATCGGACGGCCCGGCGCCGGAGTCTGCCCCGTCCGCGGTCACTCCAACGTCCAGGGCGACCGCACGATGGGGATCTTCGAACGACCCGCCCCCGAATTCCTCGACGCCCTCGACAAGGAATTCGACATCACCTCACCACGCCACCACGGCTACGACGTCGTCCGCTCCATCCAGGCCCTCCGCGACGGCGACGCCAAGATCTTCTTCGCCATGGGCGGCAACTTCGTCGCGGCCACCCCCGACACCACCGTCACCGAGGCCGCCATGCGCCGCGCCCGCCTCACCGTCCACGTATCGACCAAGCTCAACCGCTCGCACGCCGTCACCGGCACCCGCGCCCTGATCCTGCCCACCCTCGGCCGCACCGACAAGGACGTCCAGGCAAGCGGCAAGCAGTTCGTCACCGTCGAGGACTCCATGAGCATGGTCCACGCCTCCCGCGGCAACCTCACTCCCGCAAGCCCCCACCTGCTCTCCGAACCCGCCATCGTCGCCCGCCTCGCCCGCGCCGTCCTCGGCCCCGGATCCACCACCCCCTGGGAAGAGTTCGAGAAGGACTACGCGACGATCCGCGACCGCATCTCCCGCGTCGTCCCCGGCTTCGAGAACTTCAACGCCCGCGTCGCCCGCCCCGGCGGATTCACCCTCCCGCACGCCCCGCGCGACTCCCGCCGCTTCCCCACCGCCACCGGCAGGGCCAACTTCACCGCGGCACCCGTCGAATACCCCGAACTCCCCGAAGGCAGACTGCTGTTGCAGACTCTGCGCTCCCACGACCAGTACAACACCACGGTCTACGGCCTCGACGACCGCTACCGCGGAATCAAGGGCGGCCGCCGCATCGTCATGGTCAACCCCGACGACGCCCGCGCCCTCGGCCTCACCGACGGCGCCTACACCGACCTCGTCAGCGAATGGAAGGACGGCGTCGAGCGCCGCGCCGCCGGCTTCCGCATCGTCCACTACCCCACCGCCCGGGGCTGCGCCGCCGCCTACTACCCCGAGACCAATGTGCTGGTCCCGCTCGACTCCACCGCCGACACCAGCAACACCCCCGCCAGCAAGTCCGTCGTCGTCCGCTTCGAGAACATCAAGGGGTAGAACGTCCGGAGGCGGAACGTCCGGGAGCAGGGCATCCGGAGACAATCCGCACACCCAACCCACTAAGCGTTCGCTCAGTCGTCTGATAAGAACGATGCGCACAGCAAGAGAACGACGAACCACCGCAGACGATCGGAGCCGGACCCCATGGGCGAGCACACCGCACCCAAGTTCCCCCAGGAGATCATCGACGAGTACGCCACCCTCGGCGTCGACCTGCCCGCACTCTTCTCCGCCGGACACCTCGGCGAACGCATGGGCATCCAGATCGTCGAAGCCTCCGCGGACCGCGTCGTCGGCACCATGCCCGTCGAAGGCAACACCCAGCCCTACGGACTCCTGCACGGCGGCGCCTCCGCCGTCCTCGCCGAAACCCTCGGCTCCGTCGGCACCATGCTCCACGGCGGCGCCACCAAGCTCGCCGTCGGCGTCGACCTGAACTGCACCCATCACCGAGGGGTACGAAGCGGACTCGTCACGGGCACCGCCACCCCCGTACACCGCGGCCGCTCCACCGCCACCTACGAGATCGTCATCACCGACGAACAGGACAAGAGGGTCTGCACCGCCCGCCTCACCTGCCTGCTCCGCGACGCCCCCAAGGCTGCCGCCGCCTGACCCACCGACACCGAAACACACCCCTGCCCGGCCGGACCACAAATCCGGTCGGGCAGAGCCATATCCGCCCACAACAACCCGCCCACACAAGACCGTTGAAGAACATTCACAGCCAACACCCTTGACCCCGCAACCCCTTGCATGGCCCACTCAGCAGCCATACGAAGCCCACGGACACCACAGGGCGTGGACCACACACCCCCTCGGCGTAACACTGCGTAACTTGCGCGCAATGCCGGAGCGCCGCAGGGCACCCACAGAGCCCGGCCCCGCAGACACCGGGCACCCCGTCGCGCCCTCACACCCCCCACCGCGTGACAGCACCAAGATCGCTTCAAGCCCCTTAGCAGAGCTGCGCGTTCTCAGAATGCGGTCACTTCACCGTCCGGCAAAAAGCCGTACATGTCCCCACAGCCACCTCAAGCCTTCCTCAACGGCATAACAAGACAGTCACATCCTCCGCCGACCCATCCCCGACCCCGCCACCTGCGCCTAGAGTCACGGCCAGTCACCGCGCCGCCGGGCGCGTCTGCAGCACGGCCCTGTACCAACCCAGTACGGCCCGGCGAACGACACGGCACCTCAAGCAGAGGAGGCCGCGCCAGGGAAAGGACTTTTCGTGCGACACCGTTCTTTGCTCATCCTCACCACAGTGCTCACCACCGGAGCACTGACGCTCACCGCCTGCGGGTCGCGCGACGACAGCAAGAACAGCAGCGGCGGCGGCGACAACCAGACCGTCGTCATCGGCGTCGACGCGCCCCTGACCGGCGACCTCTCCGCCCTCGGCCTCGGCATCAAGAACTCCGCCGACCTCGCCGCCAAGACGGCCAACAAGGACAAGACCGTCCCCGGCATCACCTTCGAGGTCCAGCCGCTCGACGACCAGGCGCAGCCCTCCGTCGGCCAGCAGAACGCCACCAAGTTCATCGACAACAAGAAGGTCGTCGGCGTCGTCGGCCCCCTGAACTCGGGCGTCTCCCAGTCGATGCAGAAGCCGCTCAACGACGCCGGCCTCACCCAGATCTCCCCCGCCAACACGGGCACCGAGCTGACCCAGGGCGACAACTGGAAGACCGGCGACAAGAAGCGCCCCTACAAGACCTACTTCCGCACCGCCACCACGGACCAGATCCAGGGCGCCTTCGCGGCGAAGTACCTCTTCAACAACGCGAAGATCAAGCAGGTCTACCTGATCGACGACCAGAAGCCCTACGGCGCCGGTCTCGCCGCCTCCTTCAAGGCGACGTTCACCGAACTCGGCGGCAAGATCGCCGGTTCCGACCACGTCAACCCCGACGACCGCGACTTCAACGCCGTCGTCACCAAGGTCAAGAAGTCCGGCGCCAAGGCCGTCTACTACGGCGGTGAGTACCCCGCCGGCGCACCCCTGAGCCAGCAGCTCAAGGACAGCGTCCAGATCCCCCTCATGGGCGGCGACGGCATGTACAGCGCCGACTTCATCAAGCTCAACAAGAAGGCCCAGGGCGACATCGCCACCTCCGTCGGCAAGCCCGTCGAGGAACTCGACTCCGCCAAGAAGTTCATCGCGGACTACAAGACGGCCGGCTACAAGGACGCCTACGAGGCCTACGGCGGCGGTACCTACGACGCCACCTGGGCCATCATCGAGGCCGTCAAAGCCGTCGTCGCGGCCAACGACGGCAAGCTCCCCGCCGACGCCCGCGCCAAGGTCCTCGAGGCCGTCGGCAAGGTCAGCTTCGACGGCGTCACCGGCCCCGTCTCCTTCGACGAATTCGGCGACACCACCAACACCATGATGACCGCCTACCAGGTCGACGGCGGCAAGTGGGTCTCCAAGCTCAGCGAGACCTACAAGAAGGACTGACCAAGCCCTCCCGGTCAGAACAGAGAAAACCAGACCGCGCGGGAGCGCTACCAGCGCTCCCGCGCGGTGCCATATCCGAACCACTCCACGGAGGCCCTGCGGTGAACGAACTGCCGCAACAGCTGGCCAATGGACTCATCCTCGGCGCGATGTACGGTCTCATCGCGATCGGCTACACGATGGTCTACGGAATCATCCAGCTCATCAACTTCGCCCACGGCGAGATCTTCATGATCGGAGGCTTCGGAGCTCTCACCGTGTACCTCTGGATGCCGGCCGGCTCCAACCTCCTCGCAATCGTCCCCCTCATGATCATCGGCGGCGTCATATGCTCCGTCGCCATCAGCGTCGCAGCCGAACGCTTCGCCTACCGGCCCCTGCGCACCGCACCCAGACTCGCCCCGCTGATCACCGCGATCGGACTCTCCCTCGCACTCCAGCAGGCCATCTGGAAGTGGTACCCCAACGCCACGAAGGACCACCCCTTCCCCCAGTTCAAGGGCGACGCCTTCGACATCCTCGGCGCCAACATCCAGCGCGGTGACCTCTTCGTCCTCATCGCCGCACCCGTCTGCATGATCGCCCTCGGCCTCTTCGTCTCCAAGACCCGCTCCGGCCGCGGCATGCAGGCAACCTCGCAGGACCCGGACACCGCCAAGCTCATGGGCATCAACACCGACCGCATCATCGTCATGGCCTTCGCCATCGGCGCCGCGTTCGCAGCCGTCGCAGCCGTCGCCTACGGACTCAAGAACGGCCAGATCGGCTTCCGCATGGGCTTCATCATGGGCCTCAAGGCGTTCACCGCAGCCGTACTCGGCGGCATCGGCAACATCTACGGCGCCATGCTCGGCGGAGTCGTACTCGGCGTCGCCGAATCCCTCGCCACCGGCTACATGAGCGACGTCCCCGGCATGGACCTCTTCGGCGGCGGCGCCTGGAAGGACGTGTGGGCCTTCGTCCTCCTCATCATCGTCCTGCTGCTCCGGCCCCAGGGCCTGCTCGGCGAACGCGTCGCGGATCGGGCGTGATACGGATGACCACCCACACCACACCGGCCCGGGACACGCTCATCCCGCTGCCCGCCCCCGTCGCCCGCGCCCTCACCGCCGCAGGCGCCGCCATCGCCCTCGCCGGCACCTTCCTCGCCTGGACCTGGACCACCGACTTCCCCGGCGACCTCACCGTCACCGGCTACCCCGGCGGCCTCCAGATCCTCACCCTCACCAGCGCCGCCCTCACCCTCCTCTTCGTACTCAGCGGATACGGAATCCGAGGACTCGGCTGGCTCACCCCCGGCGGCACCAACAGCCCCGTCCGGCTCCTCGCCCTCGGCACCCTCGGCACCACCGGCTACACCATGGGAGCCATCGCCTACGAGCTCGGCGGCGTCGTCAACCTCGAACCCGGCGCATGGGTCAGCGGCATCGGCGCACTCATCTCCACCATCGCCGCACTCGCACTCCCCAGCGACGATCCACTCCCCCAGCACGACCCCCGGCCCGGCGCCTGGCAGCGCTTCCGCAACAGCCTCACCGCACCCGCAGCACCCCGCGCCAAAACACTCCCCGCCTGGGCCGAAATCCTCATCATCACCGCGGCCTTCGGCGCCATGCTGTACGTCTTCACCTACGGCATCGACATCCCCACCGAAGAATCCGAACAGTTCATCGGGTTCCTCATCACCGCAGCCTTCGCGTTCACCGCAATCACCCGCGCCGGACTCATCTCCCGCATCACCGCGCTGACCACGAAACACCGCAACGTCACCCTCACCGCAGCCCTGGTCGCAGCACTCTGCTTCCCCTTCACCCAGGACACCGCGGAATACGCCCTCATCGGCGTCAACATCCTCATCTTCGCGACCGTCGCCCTCGGCCTCAACGTCGTCGTCGGCCTCGCCGGCCTCCTCGACCTCGGCTACGTCGCCTTCCTCGGCGTCGGCGCCTACGCCGCGGCCCTCGTCTCCGGCGCACCACTCTCCGCCATCGGCGTCCACTTCCCCTTCTGGGCCGCCGTCCTCACCGGAGCCGCTGTCTCACTCGTCTTCGGCGTCCTCATCGGCGCCCCCACACTCCGACTGCGCGGCGACTACCTCGCCATCGTCACCCTCGGCTTCGGAGAGATCTTCCGCGTCACCGTCAACAACCTCAACGGCAACAGCGGACCCGACCTCACCAACGGCTCCCAAGGCATCCCCAGCATCCCCGACCTCAACATCTTCGGGATCGACTTCGGACTCAGCCACGACATCGGCCCCTTCACCCTCAGCAGGCCCGCCAACTACTACCTGCTGATGCTCGTCGTCACCGCCGTCGTCGTCCTCGTCTTCCGCCGCTCCGGAGACTCCCGCATCGGCCGCGCCTGGGTCGCCATCCGCGAAGACGAAACCGCCGCCACCGCCATGGGCATCAACGCCTTCCGGCTCAAGCTCCTGGCTTTCGCCCTCGGCGCCACCCTCGCCGGCCTCGCCGGCACCGTCCAGGCACACGTCAACTACACCGTGACACCCGAGCAGTACCAGTTCGCCGGCTCCGTACCCCCCAACTCCGCCTTCCTGCTCGCCGCCGTCATCCTCGGCGGCATGGGCACCCTCAGCGGACCCTTCGTCGGCGCGGCACTGCTCTACCTGATCCCGGCCAAACTGCAGTTCATGAAGGACTACCAGCTGTTCCTCTTCGGCGTCGCGCTCATCCTCCTGATGCGCTTCCGCCCCGAAGGCCTCGTCGCCGACCGCAGGAAACAGCTCGAATTCCACGAGAACGACCCGATCGACGTACCGGAACCACGGCAGTCCGAAGAAACCGGCGCCGGCATCGCCAAGGCGGGGGCGTGACCACCATGACCACCACCACGAAAACCGCCACCACCGTCCTCGACGCAAGCGGCGTCACCATGCGCTTCGGCGGCCTCACCGCCGTACGCAACGTCGACCTCACCGTCAACACAGGCGAAATCGTCGGCCTCATCGGACCCAACGGCGCCGGCAAAACCACCTTCTTCAACTGCCTCACCGGGCTCTACGTCCCCACCGAAGGCAAAGTCAGCTACAAAGGCACCGTCCTGCCGCCCAAGCCCCACCTCGTCACCCAGGCAGGCATCGCCCGCACCTTCCAGAACATCCGGCTCTTCGCCAACATGACCGTCCTGGAAAACGTCCTCGTCGGACGCCACACCCGCACCAAAGAAGGCCTCTGGTCCGCCCTCCTGCGCCTCCCCGGCTTCACCAAGGCCGAGAACGCCAGCCGGGAACGCGCCATGGAACTCCTGGAATTCATCGGCCTCCACACCAAGGCCGACCACCTCGCGCGCAACCTCCCCTACGGAGACCAGCGCAAGCTGGAAATCACCCGCGCCCTCGCCAGCGACCCCGGACTTCTCCTCCTCGACGAGCCCACCGCCGGCATGAACCCCCAGGAAACCCGCGTCACCGAAGAACTCATCTTCGCCATCCGCGACCAAGGCATCGCCGTCCTCGTCATCGAGCACGACATGCGGTTCATCTTCAACCTCTGCGACCGCGTCGCCGTCCTCGTACAGGGCGAAAAGCTCGTCGAAGGCACCTCCGACGTCGTCCAGAGCGACGAACGCGTCGTCGCCGCCTACCTCGGCACCCCCTTCGAAGGCGCCCCCGGCGCCGAAGAAGTCGCCGAAGTCGAAGCAGCGGAAGCCGAAGCACACGCCGAAGCCCCCGCCGACGACACCAGCACCACCCGCACCGAAGAGGAGGACACCCGATGACCGCACTGCTCCAGGTCGAAGACCTCCGCGTCGCCTACGGCAAGATCGAAGCCGTCAAAGGCATCTCCTTCACCGTCGAAGCCGGCCAGGTCGTCACCCTCATCGGCACCAACGGCGCAGGCAAAACCACCACCCTGCGCACCCTCTCCGGCCTCCTCAAGCCCATCGGCGGCCAGATCCTCTTCGAGGGCAAACCACTCACCAACATCCCCGCCCACAAGATCGTCTCCCTGGGCCTCGCCCACTCCCCCGAGGGACGCCACATCTTCCCCCGGCTGACGATCACCGAGAACCTCCTCCTCGGCGCCTACCTCCGCAACGACAAAGCAGGCATCGAAAAGGACATCCAGCGCGCCTACGACCTCTTCCCCATCCTCGGAGAACGCCGGAAGCAGGCCGCAGGAACCCTCTCGGGCGGCGAGCAGCAAATGCTCGCCATGGGCCGCGCCCTCATGTCCCAGCCCAAACTGCTCATGCTCGACGAGCCCTCCATGGGCCTCTCCCCGATCATGATGCAGAAGATCATGCAGACCATCGTCGAGCTGAAGGCCCAGGGCACCACCATCCTGCTCGTCGAGCAGAACGCCCAGGCCGCACTCTCACTCGCCGACCAGGGCCACGTCATGGAGGTCGGCAAGATCGTCCTCTCCGGCACCGGCCAGAACCTCCTCCACGACGAATCCGTCCGCAAGGCGTACCTCGGCGAGGACTGACCCGTACCGCTTCACACGGATGAGGCCCGCACCCCGATCAATCCGGGGTGCGGGCCTCATCCGTACCTACCTACGCGGCTACTCGCCGTCCTTCGCCGCCCGCTTCTTCTCCTCGGCATCCTCGATCAACGCCTCGGCAAGCTGCTGCATCGACAGCCGACGATCCATCGACGTCTTCTGGATCCACCGGAACGCCGCCGGCTCCGACAGCCCGTAATCCGTCTGCAGAATGCTCTTCGCCCGGTCCACCAGCTTCCGCGTCTCCAGCCGCTGCGCGAGGTCCGCGACCTCGTTCTCCAGCGCCTTCAGCTCCGCGAACCGGGACACGGCCATCTCGATGGCCGGCACCACGTCGCTCTTGCTGAACGGCTTCACGAGGTACGCCATCGCCCCGGCGTCCCGGGCCCGCTCGACCAGGTCGCGCTGCGAGAACGCGGTGAGCATCAGGACGGGCGCGATGGACTCCTCGGAGATGCGCTCGGCGGCGGAGATGCCGTCGAGAATCGGCATCTTCACATCGAGGATGACGAGGTCGGGCCGGTGCTCACGGGCGAGCTCGACCGCCTTCTCGCCGTCACCGGCTTCGCCGACGACCGCGTAGCCCTCTTCTTCGAGCATTTCCTTGAGGTCGAGACGGATGAGAGCCTCGTCCTCGGCGATGACGACGCGGGTCGTCAGCGGCGGGACGTGCGACTTGTCGTCGTCGGCGACGGGCTGGGGCGACTCGGGCGTGGTCACGGGGCTCCTCGTTCAAGACAGGGGTACTGCTGCCAAGAGCCTACCTAGTTACGGTATGTTTGAGGCACGGAGGTTCTTCGAGGTCCTTCGTTTCGAAGGGGCCCCGGTAGCCCAGCGGTAGAGGCCATGGATTCAAAACCCATCCAGCGTCGGTTCGAATCCGACTCGGGGCACTTCTCCTTCGATTCCAAGGCGGAACAACCTGTTGGTGATCTTCACCCTTGATGGTGAACGAACCTTCGATCCGAGCACGCGCCAGCGAAGCATGGACGAAACTCCGCCCCATGGCACAGCACAACCCTTCAATACGTGAAGAAGCTCTCGTCCTGTTGCGGCGTGGAGCAACCAATAGAGCGGCTGCAGAGCAGCTGAACGTGCCCCGCGGGACGGTCGGCTGGTGGCGTCACGAAGATCGCAAGAAGCGCGGGGAAAAGTACGAGCAGCCCACGGACTGCCCGATATGCACGGGCCGGGCCTTCGACCACGCCGCCTACGCATACCTACTGGGGCTGTACCTCGGCGACGGGCACATCATCTCGAAGCCCAAGCAACACCACTTGTCGATCTTCTGCGCAGACGCCTGGCCCGGTCTGCTCGATGAGGCCGAATCGGCAATGCGCAAGGTGATGCCCTTGCCCCGGACCGGACAACGCCAAAAGAAGGGCTGCGTCGAGGTCAAGTCCTATACAAGGCACTGGACTTGCATGTTCCCCCAGCACGGCCCCGGAAAGAAGCACGACCGCCCGATCATCCTCGAAGACTGGCAGCAGGAGATCGTGGACGCGTACCCCTGGGAACTCATCCGCGGCCTCATCCACTCGGACGGATGCCGGAACATGAACTGGACAACCCGTCTCGTAGGCGGCGAGCGGAAGCGGTACGAGTACCCGAGGTACTGGTTCACCAACGTCTCGAACGACATCAGGCAGCTCTACACCGACACGCTCGACAAACTCGGCATCGAGTGGACGCACTGCACCCGCGCCGGCAAGAAGTACAACATCTCCGTCGCCCGACGGGCGTCCGTCGCGCTCATGGACGCTCACGTCGGGCCGAAGTACTGACGACCGATCTACCGGGGGCTGTCGTCCTCGCCGATGTGGTGCACGCGCACCAGGTTCGTCGACCCCGCGACGCCCGGCGGTGAGCCGGCCGTGATGACCACGATGTCGCCCTTCTCGCAGCGGCCGATCCGCAGGAGCTCCTCGTCGACCTGGGCGACCATCGCGTCCGTGGAGTCGACGTGCGGGCCGAGGAAGGTCTCGACGCCCCATGTGAGGTTCAGCTGGGAGCGGGTGGCCGGGTCCGGGGTGAAGGCCAGGAGCGGGATGGGTGAGCGGTAGCGGGAGAGGCGCTTGACCGTGTCGCCGCTCTGGGTGAAGGCGACGAGGAACTTCGCGCCGAGGAAGTCGCCCATCTCGGCGGCTGCGCGGGCGACCGCGCCGCCCTGGGTGCGGGGCTTGTTGCGGTCGGTGAGCGGGGGCAGGCCCTTGGCGAGGATGTCTTCCTCGGCTGCTTCGACGATGCGGGACATCGTGCGGACCGTTTCGATGGGGTATTTGCCGACGCTGGTCTCGCCGGAGAGCATCACCGCGTCGGTGCCGTCGATGACGGCGTTGGCGACGTCGGATGCTTCGGCTCGGGTGGGCCGGGAGTTGTCGATCATCGAGTCGAGCATCTGGGTGGCGACGATGACCGGTTTGGCGTTGCGCTTGGCCAGTTTGATGGCGCGCTTCTGGACGATGGGGACTTGTTCGAGGGGCATTTCGACGCCGAGGTCGCCGCGGGCGACCATGATGCCGTCGAATGCGGCGACGATGTCGTCGATGTTCTCGACGGCCTGGGGTTTTTCGACTTTGGCGATGACGGGGAGGCGGCGGCCTTCTTCCTCCATGATGCGGTGGACGTCGTCGATGTCGCGTCCGCTGCGTACGAAGGAGAGGGCGATGACGTCGGCGCCGGTGCGCAGGGCCCAGCGGAGGTCTTCGATGTCCTTTTCGGAGAGTGCGGGGACGGAGACGGCGACGCCGGGGAGGTTGAGGCCTTTGTTGTCGGAGACCATGCCTCCTTCGATGACGGTGGTGTGGACGCGGGGGCCGTCGACGTCGGTGACTTCGAGGGTGACGCGGCCGTCGTCGACGAGGATGCGTTCGCCCGTGGTGACGTCGGTGTGGAGGCCTTCGTAGGTGGTGCCGCAGCTGTTGCGGTCGCCTTCGATGGGTTCGACGGTGATCGTGAAGCTGTCGCCGCGTTCAAGGAGTACGGGGCCCTCGCGGAAGCGGCCCAGGCGGATCTTCGGGCCTTGAAGGTCGGCGAGGATCCCGACGCTGCGTCCGGTTTCGTCGGAGGCTTTGCGTACGTGGCGGTAGCGCTGTTCGTGTTCGACGTAGGAGCCGTGGCTGAGGTTGAAGCGGGCGATGTCCATTCCGGCTTCGACGAGTGCCTTGATCTGCTCGTATGTGTCGGTGGCTGGGCCCAGGGTGCAGACGATTTTTGCTCGGCGCATGGTTTGAGCCTAGACCTTACCTACGGGTAGCGAATTGGGTCTGCGTGTCGTCTCAACAACCTTTGGGTGAAGGGTTATTGACAAGTGTTTAATTGTGCAGCGGGGTGCTCTGATGAGCATTGTTTTCAGAGTTTTGGGGGTTCCATGGTGAAGCGGGCGTTCACCTGGGCGTAGACGGTCTGTCGTTGGGGTTCGAGGTCGAGGGCGGGGGGCGTTTCGGGTTCTGCTCCGCCGTATGCGGCGCGGCCGCGGAAGCTGCCGGGTGCGGCGGGCATGGACGGGAGGGGGGCGGTGTTCTCGGCGCCGAGGTCGGCGATCTCGAGGAGGGCGGTGAGGTGGGTGCCGAGGGCGTCGGCGTATTCGCGGGCGCGTTTGAGGGCTTCTTGTACGGCTTGGCGGCGGGCTTGGGCGTGGGCGGGTGAGTCGGGGCGGAGGTTCCACCAGGGGCCGTTGATGCGGGTCATGTCGAGGTCGGCGATGCGGGTGGTGAGTTCGCCGAGTGCGGTGAAGTCGCTCAGTACGGCGGTGATGTGGACGCGGCCGTGGTAGGCGCGGATTTTTTCGTCGCGTCCGCGTGAGGTGAGTTCGGGGGTGATGGAGAGGGCGCCGGTTTCGAGTTTCTCGACAGCTTGTCCGTAGGTGCGTGCGAGTTCGAGGACGTTGGTGTTGCGTCGTGTGAGGTCTTCGAGGGCTGTTCGGCGGTCTTTGCCCCGGGCGGTGACGGTGATGGTGATATGGGCGGTTTCGGGGTCGACTTCGAGGCGGGCTTCGCCGCGGACGGCGACGCGGGGGTGGTCGGGGGTGCCGTAGGGGGCTGGTGTGTGGGTCATGGGTTCACTGTCGCATCGGGGTCTGACCCGTGTGGTCATCAGATAGAAACCTGCAAGGGGTGTTGCGGGGCGCGCCGGGTGAGTCATTATCTACGCGCGTTGTGCACTACGAGATCTGATCTGTGGGAGACGAGATGCCGCTGAACCGTAGGACGTTTCTGGGCACATCGGCTGCGGCCGGGGCCGGTGTGGCGATGGCTGGGGGTGTGGCTGTGCCTGCCGAGGCCCAGGGTCGTGGGTCCGGGCGTCCGCCGAAGCGGTACTCGTTCACGGTGATGGGTACGACCGATCTACATGGGAATGTCTTCAACTGGGACTACTTCACGGACAAGGAGTTCGACGACAAGGCGCACAACGATGTGGGTCTGGCGAAGATCTCGACGCTGGTGGAGCAGGTCCGTGCGGAGAAGGGCCGTCACAACACCCTGATGATCGATGCGGGTGACACGATCCAGGGCACTCAGCTTTCGTATTACTACGCGAAGATCGATCCGATCACGGCGCAGCGTGGTCCGGTGCATCCGATGGCGCAGGCGATGAACGCGATCGGGTATGACGCGGCGGCGCTGGGCAACCATGAGTTCAACTACGGCATTCCGGTGCTGCGGAAGTTCGAGGAGCAGTGTGATTTTCCGCTGCTGGGTGCGAACGCCCTGGATGCGAAGACGTTGCAGCCGGCGTTCACCCCGTATGTGATCAAGCAGATGCGTACGCCGCACGGTCGGGATGTGAAGGTGGCGATTCTGGGTCTGACGAACCCGGGGATCGCGATCTGGGACAAGGCGAATGTCAGCGGCAGGATGGTGTTCCCGGGGTTGGAGGAGCAGGCGGCGAAGTTTGTGCCGCGGCTTCGGTCCATGGGGGCGGATGTCGTGATCGTGTCGGCGCATTCGGGGACCAGTGGGACGTCTTCGTACGGTGATCAGGTTCCGTACGTGGAGAACGCGGCGGCTCTGGTGGCGGAGCAGGTGCCGGGTATCGATGCGATTCTTGTCGGTCATGCTCACCTGGAGATCCCCGAGTACTTCGTGGAGAACAAGGAGACGGGCAAGAAGGTGGTGCTCTCCGAGCCGTTGAAGTGGGGGCAGCGGTTGACGCTGTTCGACTTCGATCTGGTGTGGGAGAAGGGCCGCTGGGTGGTGGAGAGTGCGGGTTCGCGGGTGTTGAACTCGAACGTGGTGGCGGAGGACCCGAAGATCACGGGGTTGCTGGCGGATGAGCACAAGAAGGTTGTGGCGTACGTCAATCAGGTGATCGGTACGTCGACGGCGGCGATGACGACGGCGGAGGCGGCCTGGAAGGACGAGCCGATCATTGATCTGATCAATGTGGTTCAGGCGGAGACGGTGAAGGCGGCTCTGGCGGGTGGCGCGTACGCGTCGTTGCCTGTGCTGTCGCAGGCGTCGTGTTTCTCCCGTACGGCGCAGATTCCGGCGGGGAATGTCACGATCAAGGATGCGGCGGGGCTGTATCCGTTCGAGAACACGCTTGAGGCACGGTTGCTGACGGGTGCGCAGATCAAGGATTATCTGGAGTTCTCGGCTCGGTATTACGTGCAGACGGCTGCGGGTGCTCCGGTGGATACGGCGAAGTTGACGAATGCGGACAACACGCCGGACTACAACTATGACGCGGTGTCGGGTCTGACGTATGAGATCGATATTGCGAAGCCGAATGGTTCGCGGATTGTGAATCTGTCGTTCGAGGGCAAGGCGATCGATCCGGCGGCGGAGTTCGTGCTGGCGGTGAACAATTATCGGGCGAGCGGTGGGGGTAACTTCCCGCATGTGCCGGGTGCGAAGCAGCTGTGGGCGAATTCGGAGGAGATCCGGAACACGATCATTGGCTGGGTGCAGGCGAAGGGTTCGGTGGATGGTACGCAGTTCGCTTCGGTGGACTGGCGGCTGACGCGTGATGGTGTGCCGGTGTTCTAGTGCCCCTGTCGGCATGAGCGGTTGGGTGGGTGTGGCGGCCGTCTCCTCTTTGAGGGGGCGGCCGCCTTTTGTTGTGGGTGCGGGGGTCAGTTGCCTTGGACGAGGGGGATGAGGGCGGGGTGCTGGTGGGGGATGTGGGGGGTGTTCTGGGGGGTGAGGCCGAAGGTGGTGAAGGCGGTGCGTTGCGGGAGGGGGTAGGCGTTGGTCCGGGTGAGGTTGTTGAGGATGGTGGCGCTGCGCCAGGCGGCGAGTCCGAGGTCGGGGGCGCCGACGCCGTGGGTGTGGCGTTCGGCGTTCTGTACGTAGATGTTGCCGGTGACGATGGGGTCGAGTTCGAGGCGGAACTGGGCGTCGATGCGGGGTCGTCCGGCGGCGTCGCGGCGGATGTGGGGGGTGAGGCCGGTGAGGAGGCGGTCGAGGGGGCGTTCGCGGTAGCCGGTGGCGAGGACGACGGCGTCGGTGGTGAGGCGGGTGCGGGTGTTCTGTTGGGCGTGTTCGAGGTGGAGTTCGACGCGGGTGTTGGCGAGGCGGCCGGCGGTGCGTACGTGGACGCCGGGGGTGAGGGTGGTGTCGGGCCAGCCGCCGTGGAGGGTGCGTCGGTAGAGCTCGTCGTGGATGGCGGCGATGGTGTCGGCGTCGATGCCTTTGTGGAGTTGCCATTGGTGGGGGATGAGTTCGTCGCGTACGGATTCGGGGAGTGCGTGGAAGTAGCGGCTGTAGTCGGGGGTGAAGTGTTCGAGGCCGAGTTTTGAGTACTCCATGGGGGCGAAGGCGCCGGTGCGGGCGAGCCAGTGGAGTTTTTCGTGTCCGGCGGGGCGGGCGCGGAGGAGGTCGAGGAAGATTTCTGCGCCTGATTGGCCGGATCCGATGACGGTGATGTGTTCGGCCTGGAGCAGTTGTTCGCGGTGGTGGAGGTAGTCGGCGGAGTGGATGACGGGGACGGATTCGGCTTGGGCGAGGGGTTTGAGGGGTTCGGGGATGAAGGGTTCGGTGCCGATACCGAGGGCGATGTGGCGGGTGTAGGCGCGGCCGAGGGCTTCGACTTCGCCGTGGGTGTCGAGTTGGGTGAAGTCGACTTCATAGAGGGTGCGTTCGGGGTTCCAGCGGATGGCGTCGACTTGGTGGCTGAAGTGGAGTCCGGGGAGTTGGTCGGTGACCCAGCGGCAGTAGGCGTCGTATTCGGCGCGTTGGATGTGGAAGCGCTCGGCGAAGTAGAAGGGGAAGAGGCGGTCGCGGCTGCGTAGGTAGTTGAGGAAGGTCCAGGGGCTTGAGGGGTCCGCCAGGGTGACGAGGTCGGCGAGGAAAGGGACTTGGAGGCTGGAGCCGTCGATGAGGAGTCCGGGGTGCCAGTGGAAGGCGGGGCGTTGTTCGTAGAAGGTCGCGGCGAGGGGGTGGATGCCGTGGGCGAGGGCGGCGAGGGAGAGGTTGAAGGGGCCGATGCCGATGCCGACGAGGTCGTGTGGCTGGCCGGGGTCGGGGGTGGGTCGGTCGGTCATCGGGGTGGGTTGCCCTTCTGGACTGTGTGGGTGAGGTGGGTGATGAGGTCGAGGAGGGTTTGGAGGTCGTGGCGGGTGGTGTGGGGGTTGAGGAGGGTGGCTTTGAGCCAGAGGTGGTTGTCGGCGTGGGCGCGGCCGAGGACGGCTTGGCCGGTGGTGAGGAGGGTGCGGCGGACGGTGGCGACGGTGTGGTCGGTGGCGTTGGTGGGGCGGAAGAGGACGGTGGTGATGGTGGGTGGTTGGTAGAGGTCGAGGGTGGGGTTGTGGGTGATGAGGTCGGCGAGTTGGTGGGCGGTGTTGATGGTGTGGTCGATGAGGTCGGCGAGTCCGGTGCGGCCGAGGGCTTGGAGGGTGACGGCGATTTTGAGTGCGTCGGGTCGGCGGGTGGTGCGCAGTGAGCGGCCGAGGAGGTCGGGGAGGCCGGCTTGGGTGTCGTCGTGGGCGTTGAGGTAGGGGGCGTGGTGGTGGAGCGGGTGGAGGTGGTGGTGGTCGGGGACGGCGAGGATGCCGGCTGATGCGGGCTGCCAGCCGAGTTTGTGGAGGTCGAGGGTGACGCTGTGGGCGCGGTCGAGGCCGTGGATTTTGGTGCGGTGGGTGGGGCTGAAGAGGAGTGGTCCGCCGTAGGCGGCGTCGATGTGGAGTTCGGCGCCGTGGGTGGTGCAGAGGTCGGCGATGTCGTCGAGGGGGTCGATCTGGCCGGTGTCGGTGGTGCCTGCGGTGGCGGTGACGAAGAGGGCGCGGTGGGGGCTGTGGAGCCGGGTGAGGGCTTCTTCGAGTGCCGTGAGGTCCATGACGCCGGTGGGGGCGGGGATGGTGTGGGGTTCGGGGAGGCCGAGGAGCCAGGCGGCGCGGGTGATGCTGTGGTGGGCGTTGGCGCCGGTGAGGGTCTGTACGGCGCCGTGGCGTTCGCGGGCGAGGAGGAGGGCGAGCTGGTTGGCTTCGGTGCCGCCGGTGGTGATGAGGGCGTCGGGGTGGGGTTGGTGGGGGTAGATCTCGGCGGCGAGTGCGGTGGTGGTGTCGGTTTCGAGGGTTGAGGCTGCGGGTGCTTGGTCCCAGGAGTCCATGGAGGGGTTGAGGGCGGAGGCAGCGAGGTCGGCGGCTGCGGCGAGGGCGAGGGGTGGGGTGTGGAGGTGGGCGGTGCAGTGGGGGTGTGCGGGGTCTGCGGCGCCTTGGGTGAGTGCGGTGATGAGGGTGCGGAGGGCGTGGTGGGGGCCGGTGCCGTGGTCGGGGATGAGGGGGTGGGTGGCGTGGTGTATGTGGTCGGTGACGGTTTGGGGTCCGCCGGCGGGTAGCGGGCCGTGGCGTTGTTGGGCTCCGTCGTGGAGTGCGGCGAGGACGGTGTCGAGGAGGGGCCGTAGGGCGGCGGGGCCGGTGGTGCCTCCGGCGAGGGGTGGGGTGGGCATGGTGGTGGGGTCCTTCGGGCGCGCGTGGGTGGACGTGTCAGCTTGTCCGGGTTTCTGGTGTCGCGGCCGGTGAGCTCGGTGATCTGAACTCGAAAGGGGGACGGGTGGTGGCTGTGGGGGTGGTGGTGGGGGGCGGTGGTGGTATGGGTGTGCCCGGCTTCCCCTCGGTGGTGAGGGTGGGCCGGGCACGGATGGTGCGGTGTGTGGTGGTGGGGGTGGTGGGGTCAGTGGGCGTTGCGTACGGCGAGGGCGCGGCGGAGGTCGTCGATCTGGTCGGCGAGCCTGCGGCGCAGGGCGGGGATGAGGGTGTTGCCGTCCAGTACTTGTTCGCCGAGCTGGAGGTTGTCGGCGGTGATCGCGTAGGTGGGGAAGGCGTGGCGTCCGGCGGCTTCGGCGATGGCGGGGCCTCGGCGGGTGGCGAGTTGGGTGGCGTCCGGGTAGTAGCGCGGGACGTAGTCGCTGGTGAGGTCGGTCTGTTCGGCTTGCCAGAAGCCTTGTGCGGTGGCGATGAAGAGGTAGTTGGAGAGGGTGTCGTCGTTGAACAGGGTGTCCCAGGCGGCGGCTTTGGCTTCGGGGGTGGGGAGGGCGGCGCGGCAGCGGGCGGCGCCTTCCTGTCCGGTGGCGCTGGGGTCGTTCTCGAGTTCGGTGGCGATGGTGCTTTCGTCGATGGCGCCGAGGGTGGCGAGGCGGGTGAGGATGCGCCAGCGGAGTTCGGGGTCGAGTTCGGGTCCGCCGGGGACGGTGCCGTCGGTGAGCCAGGTCTGGATGGTGTCGGGTTGGGTGGCGGCGTCGATGAGGTGGCGTACGGCGGTGAGGCGGAGGCCGGGGTTGGTGCCGTCTTCTGTGCGGCGGATGAGGTCGCGGCAGAGGGAGGTGAGGGTGGCGAGGGCTGCGGGGCGGTTTTCGGGGGTGACGTAGCGTGCGGCGATCTGCGTGCCGGCGAAGCCCAGGACGCCTTGGAGGAGGGCGAGGTCGGTTTCGTACGGGAGGTGGGTGCGGGCGGTTTCGAGGTAGGTGGCGGGGTCGAGTTCGCCGTCGCGGACCATGTCGCGGGCGCTGTTCCAGATGACGGCTCGGGTGAGGGCGTCGGGGATGCCGGAGAGGCTGCGTACGGCGGTGTTCCAGGAGGGTGCGTCGGGGCGGATCTTGGCGTAGGTGAGGTCGCCGTCGTTGAGGACGAGGAGGGCGGGGCGGCGGCCGGGGCGGGTGGTGGGGGTGCCGTCCTGGGGGATGTCGAGTTCGAAGCGGTCGCGGAGGACGAGCTGGTCGGGGCCCGGCTGGGTGTCGAGGGTGTGGTCGTAGGCGCCGACGGCGATGCGGTGGGGGCGGGTGCCGTGGTGGTCGACGGTGAGTGACCAGGTGGTGTCGGTTTCTTCGACGTGGGGGGTGAGGGTGTCGACGCCGGTGGTGCGGAGCCATTGGTCGGCCCAGGCGTGGACGTCGCGGTCGGTGGCGGAGGCGAGGTTGTCGATGAAGTCGGCAAGGGTGGCGTTGCCGAATTTGTGGCGGGCGAAGTGGGTGTTGATGCCGGCGAGGAAGTCCTTTTCGCCGAGCCAGGTGACGAGCTGGCGGAGGGCGGATGCGCCCTTGGCGTAGGAGATGCCGTCGAAGTTGAGCATCGCGGATGCGGTGTCGGGGACGGCGGCGGGGTCGGGGGCGACGGGGTGGGTGGTGGGACGCTGGTCGGCGTCGTATCCCCAGCCCTTGCGGGCGACGCCGAAGTCGACCCAGGTGTCGGTGAAGCGGGTGGCTTCGGCGAGGGTCTGGTAGCCCATGTATTCGGCGAATGACTCGTTGAGCCAGATGTCGTCCCACCAGGCGAGGGTGACGAGGTCGCCGAACCACATGTGGGCCATTTCGTGGGCGATGACCATGCCGCGGGTCTGGCGTTCGGTGTCGGTGACGGCGGAGCGGTAGATGAATTCGTCGCGGAAGGTGACGAGTCCGGGGTTCTCCATGGCGCCGGCGTTGAATTCGGGGACGAATGCCTGGTCGTAGGAGTCGAAGGGGTAGGGCTCGTCGAATTTTTCGTGGAAGCGGTCGAAGCAGGCGCGGGTGATGTCGAGGATTTCGTCGGCGTCGGCGTCGAGGTGGGGGGCGAGGGAGCGGCGGCAGTGTATGCCGAAGGGCAGTCCGGCGTGCTCGGTGGTGACGGAGTGCCAGGGTCCGGCGGCGATGGCGACGAGGTAGGTGGAGATCAGTGGGGTGGGAGCGATGGTCCACTGGCCGTTGCCGGTGTGTTGGGCGATGCCGTTGCCGAGGACGGTCGAGTTTTCGGGGGCGGTGACGGTGAGCGAGAAGACGGACTTGAGGTCGGGCTGGTCGAATGCGGCGAAGACGCGTTGGACGTCTTCCATGAAGAGCTGGGTGTAGAGGTAGGTTTCGCCGTCGGTGGGGTCGGTGAAGCGGTGCATGCCTTCGCCGGTGCGGGAGTAGCGCATGGCGGCGTCGATGCGAAGTTCGTGTGCGCCGGGGGTGAGTGCGGTGAGGGGGAACCGGTTCTCGGTGAGGTCGGCGGGGTCGAGGGGCTGTCCGTCGAGGGTGATGGAGCGCAGGGTGGCGGGCTTGAGCTCGACGAAGGTGTCTCCGGCCGCGAGTGCGGTGAATTGGATGACGGTGCGGGAGTCGAAGGTGTCGTCTCCCGTGGTCAGATCGAGGTCGATCGTGTACTTGTCCACGTCGAGGAACTGGGCTCGGGTCTGCGCTTCGTCGCGCGTCAGTACGGACATGGATCCACTCTGCCGCATGGGATGCGGGGGTGCACAGGTGGGTTCTCGCAGGGCTGAGCCGGTGCGTGTGCGCGGGGTGTGTACGCGGGGCGGGGTCGGCGGGGCGGGTTCGCGGGGCGGTTCCACGCGGCGGGTCCGCGGGGTCAGTGGCGCAGCGCGCGCCGAGCAGCAGTCCGACGCCGCCGGTGGCCCGGTAGAGGCCGAGGGTGGCCGCCGAGAGCCCGAGTTCGCGGACGATGAGCACCGGCATCATGGTGTTGAGGATCTGCGAGCCGAGGGGGGTGAGGGCCGCGAAGAGGGCGAGGGCCCGCAGTTCCCCGCCCCCGTGGACAGCCGTACGCCCGCGGCGACCTGGACGCGCAGCGGCTCCCTCGCCGGTGCCCGGCCGGCCGGTGCGGTCCGCTCCCGTAGCCACAGGAGGCGTGCCGCCGAGGTCAGGTACGAGGCCGCCGCCGGCGCCGCGCCCGGCGGCATTGGCGGCGGCCATGAAAGACCTCCACCGGCAAGATCCAGAAGTTCGTCCTGCGCGACCGGGCGTGGGCCGGGGCGGAACGCAGGATTCAGTAGCGCTCCGGTCGGCCCCGCTTTCAAGGCGCGGTACGTCGCGGGGCCCGCCTCACCACGGGTTCCGGCCGCGTATCGAAGCGTCAGGCCGGTGAGAAGATGTGGTTGCTGATCAGCCGGGCGGCGCCGACGACGCCGGCGACCTGGCCGAGTTCGCCGAGCACGATCCGCAGGTTGCCGGTCGCCAACGGCAGCGACTGACGGTAGACCTGGGTGCGGATGCTCGCCAGGAGGTTGTGGCCGAGTCCGGTGAGCCCTCCTCCGATGACCACCAGGCCGGGGTTGAAGAAGCTGACCAGGCCGGCGATGACCTGACCGGTACGGTTGCCTCCCCAGCGGATCAGATCCAGGGCCGCGGCGTCCCCGGCGGCCGCGGCGGCCGACACGTCCTCGGGGGTCAGCGTCCCGGCAGATGCGAGCCGTCCGGCCAGCTCCGTCGAGCGGCCGGACTGGGCGAACGCGGTCGCGTCGCGTACGAGGGCGTTCCCGCCGAAGTAGGCCTCCAGGCAACCGGTGTTGCCGCAGGCGCACCGCGGCCCGTCCGGGTCCACCTGGATGTGGCCGATGTCGCCGGCACTGCCGGTGATACCGCGGTGGACTTCGCCGCCGACGACGATGCCGCAGCCGATGCCGGTGCCGAGCTTCACGCACAAGAAGTCACGTACGGACCGGGCGACGCCGGCCTGCTGCTCGCCCAGGGCCATCAGGTTCACGTCGTTGTCGACGAGGACGGGGCAACCGAGCTCCTGGCTCATCGCCTCGCGGACGGGGAAGCCGTTCCACCCGGGCATGATCGGCGGCGCGACGGGGACACCCTCCGGGAACCGGACAGGTCCCGGCACGCCGATCCCGGCACCGTCGAAGTGTTCCGCCGACGTCACCTCGCGCAGCTTGGCGACCAACGCCAGCACCCGCTCGAAGACCGCGACCGGGCCGTCGCGCACGTCCAGCGGCTCGGCCACGTGGCCGAGGACCTCCAACTCGGCGTTGGTGACCGCGACATCCACGGAGGTGGCGCCGATGTCCACGCCGAGGAACCGCAGCGACGGGGCGACCCGGACGTTGTGCGAGCGGCGGCCGCCGCGGGAGGCGGCGAGGCCGTCCGGGACGACCAGACCGGTTTCCAGCAGCCGGTCGATCTCGAACGCGAGCTTGGAGCGCGACAGCTCGACCAGGTCCCCCAGGGCGACCCGGGACTGCGGGCCGAGGTCGCGCAGGAGGTGCAGCAGCCGGGCCTGATGCATATTGGCCGGTCGAACCGTCGTACTCCTCACGCCGCCCCCGTCGTGGTCAAGCCGTTCGCATGCCCGGTGCTTGGGGCGCGAATTCTACCGGACCGTAGCACCGTGCCGTCGACGGCAAAAGAAACCGAGTCACAGGACTTTCATCAGCAGTTGGACAGAGCCGGTTCGAAGCAGAACAGTCTCGTTGCCGCCCCGGCTCTTGCAGAGGCGGCCAGGCCCGATGGGGTGGAGCACGTCCAGCTCTCCACCCCATCGGTTTTGGTGCGTTGTCCGGTTCGCTCGGCAGGCCGCCGCCGCAGCCGGCCGAGGCACACGGCTCAGGCGGCGTCACCGCCCGGCCGTGAACTCAGCGACCGGCGAGACTGTGGTTCGGCATGCCGACGTCGGACTGGCCGGCCGCCTTCTTGATCAGGGCGGCCTCCCGCTGGTCCAGGACTCCCTCCTTCCGCAGCGTCGTGACGATCTCCCCGACGTGTGAGACGAACGCGCCGTGGTTCTTCCAGGCCCGGTGATCCTCGATCAGCTCGTTGACCGTGCAGCCGTTGGTCGTGACGCGGTTCGCGACACCGGTGTTGATCGAGCCGGTGAACACGGTGGAGCGGTCGTCCGTTTCAGGACAGTCGGTCGGCGGCTTGCTGTCGACGATGGTGAGGGACAGCGACTGCGGCGTGGAGGTGTTACCGGCCTTGTCGCTGGCCCGGTAGAGCAAGGTGTGGCTCCCGGCTCTGCCGATCGCCACCGGGGCGGAGTACTGCAGGTAGGGGCCACCGTCGAGGGAGTACTCGATCCTGGCCACACCCGACTCCGCGTCCGAAGCCGTCACCGTCACCGTCGCGCTGCCGACGTAGTCACCGGAGTCGTTCTTCGTGCCGGATACGGAGGCCGACACCTGCGGCGGCGTCCTGTCCGCGGGCGGAGCCGCCACGACGGTGAACTCCACCGACTGCGCCGACGAGGTGTTGCCCGCCTTGTCCGTCGCTCGGTAGGTCAGCGTGTGCCGGCCCAGGGCGTCGACGGCAACGGGCGCCGTGTAGTTGCGATAGGACGCGCCGTCGAGCGAGTACTCGATTCCCGCCACGCCCGAATCGGCATCGGAAGCGGTCACTGTGACCGTCGCGCTGGACACGTAATTCCCGGCGGAGTCCTTGGTTCCGGACACGGTCGCGGAAGTGTCGGGCGGCGTGGTGTCCTTCGGCGGCTCCGGTGCCACGACCGTGAAGTCGACCGACTTCACCGGCGAGGTGTTGCCCGCCTTGTCCGTCGCTCGATAGGCGAGTCTGTGCTGGCCTACGCTTTTGACTTCAACCGGCGCCGTGTAGCTGCTGTACGACGCGCCATCGAGGGAGTACTCGATTCCCGCCACACCCGACTCGGCATCGGAAGCGGTCACTGTGACCGTCGCGCTGGACACGTAATTCCCGGCGGAGTCCTTGGTTCCGGACACGGTCGCGGAAGTGTCGGGCGGCGTGGTGTCCTTCGGCGGCTCCGGTGCCACGACCGTGAAGTCGACCGACTTCACCGGCGAGGTGTTGCCCGCCTTGTCCGTCGCTCGATAGGCGAGTCTGTGCTGGCCTACGCTTTTGACTTCAACCGGCGCCGTGTAGCTGCTGTACGACGCGCCATCGAGGGAGTACTCGATTCCCGCCACACCCGAATCGGCATCGGAAGCGGTCACTGTGACCGTCGCGCTGGACACGTAATTCCCGGCGGAGTCCTTGGTTCCGGACACGGTCGCGGAAGTGTCGGGCGGCGTGGTGTCCTTCGGCGGCTCCGGTGCCACGACCGTGAAGTCGACCGACTTCACCGGCGAGGTGTTGCCCGCCTTGTCCGTCGCTCGATAGGCGAGTCTGTGCTGGCCTACGCTTTTGACTTCAACCGGCGCCGTGTAGCTGCTGTACGACGCGCCATCGAGGGAGTACTCGATTCCCGCCACACCCGACTCGGCATCGGAAGCGGTCACTGTGACCGTCGCGCTGGACACGTAATTCCCGGCGGAGTCCTTGGTTCCGGACACGGTCGCGGAAGTGTCGGGCGGCGTGGTGTCCTTCGGCGGCTCCGGTGCCACGACCGTGAAGTCGACCGACTTCACCGGCGAGGTGTTGCCCGCCTTGTCCGTCGCTCGATAGGCGAGTCTGTGCTGGCCTACGCTTTTGACTTCAACCGGCGCCGTGTAGCTGCTGTACGACGCGCCATCGAGGGAGTACTCGATTCCCGCCACACCCGAATCCGCGTCCGAAGCGGTCACTGTGACCGTCGCGCTGGACACGTAATTCCCGGCGGAGTCCTTCGTCCCCGACACCGTCGCCGACGTGTCCGGCGCAGTGGTGTCGTCGCCGGGCGCTGCGGTGACAATGAGCTCACCCGTCATCATCTGATGGCCCGGCATCGCGCAGAAATAGCGGTAGATACCAGGTTTGAGGGTGACTTCGGCCGTGTGCCTGCCTCCCTCGGAATCGAAGGGGCTCGCCAGGATGTTGAGGCTGACGTCGTTGTTGTAGTCGGGGTTCGAGACGTCGAACGTCAGGGTGTGCGTCAACCCCGTCGTGTTGCCGGTCGCCGCGCTGCTCTCGAACACAATGGTCGTCTTGCCCGCCACCGCGGTGGTGGGGGCTGACGTGTACTTCATGTAATCGTCGCCGGCCGTCCAGGTGAGCACCTGGGTCGCTGCGGTCTCCTCCGCGCGATTCGCCGCCGCGTACGCGGCCGGAACGGCCAATGCGAAAGCTGTGAAGACAACGGCCATCAGCGCCATCAGCACCGGATGCTCGCTGAATCGGTCACGTAGCGCGGATCTTGAGGGGGGCGGATCCGTCTGGGCATGGAGCAGTCTTCTGAACACCGCTGCACCTTTCGGGAATTCGCTTGTGCGGCACCGCGCAGGACTCGCGGTCCCGCCGGGTGGACGATCAGCCGCCGGGATGAGCGCGTTCGAGACGCGAGTACTCCGCTCACCGGACCGGCGCCCTGGACGGAACGGGGCGGGTGCCGCGCTTCGGTAGTCGCCCGCGCGCGACGACGGCGGAGGCCGCCGTCACTCACGCACAGGCGGCATCCACCCCTGTCGCTGCGAGGCCGCTGGCATCGCGAACCCGAGGGCGGGGTTCACGCAACCTCATTCAATGCGGCAACGAGGGGAAGTTAGCGGTTCTTTTGACTATCCGCCAAGACCTATGACGAGAATCCAACCAACTTTGACCTGAGTCTGGAAAAACTGGATGCGTGCTCGCTACGGTGTCCAGGTCCCGAGGCGAATCCCCTTCGCCCAGCCGATCCGATCCCGGCCGTAGCCGGCACATCGAGCCAAGCCGGACCGCGTCCACCGGGTCCGGCCAAGTCGGACCGTCTCCACCGGAGTTCGGTCCGGCGACCGCCCCGCCTGTCTCGCGGGGCCGAACGCCCGGCGCACCACCGCGTACCGCCGTGACGGGACAGCTGCCGTCGGCGGCGACTCACACCACGACGACGAAACGCCTTCGGGCACCTTCGCGTTTCGAGGATTGGAGAGCGATGACCGACTCAGGCGCAGGCACGAGACACCTCTTCTCCCGGCGAGCGTTCGCCACCGGCGCGGCCGCCGCGGCGGTCGTTCCCACGGTGCTCGGCACCTCCGCCGCCGCACCGAAGGACAAGCCCGGTGAAGGAAGCGGTCAAGGAAACGGCAAGGGCACCGTCCGTGAGCTGACGCTGTACATGGAGAACCTGCCGAACGGGCAAATGGGTTACGGCCTGGAGCCCGGTAAGGCGTCGATTCCCGGCCCGCTCATCGAGCTGACCGAGGGCGACACGATGCGCATCGAGGTCGTCAACAACCTGGACGTCGCCGCGAGTCTGCACGTGCACGGTGTGGACTACGACGTCGCCAGCGACGGCACCAAGATGAATGACAGCGTTGTCGAGCCGGGCGCCCGGCGGACCTATGTCTGGCGCACCCACGCCCCGGGGCCGAATCACGACGGGACGTGGGAGGCCGGCAGCGCCGGCTACTGGCACTATCACGATCACAACGTGGGGACCGAACACGGCACGGGCGGCCTCAAGAAGGGCCTGTACGGCCCCGTGATCGTGCGCCGCAAGGGCGACGTGCTGCCCGACAAGCAGTTCACGGTCGTGTTCAACGACATGACGATCAACAACAAGGCCCACCACGACACCCCCACCTTCACGGCCGTCCGCGGCGAGCGGGTGGAGTTCATCGTCATCACCCACGGGGATTTCTTCCACACCTTCCATGTGCACGGCCACCGCTGGGTGGACAACCGCACCGGGATCCTGCAGGGTCCGCAGGACGTGAGCCGGGTCATCGACACCAAGACCGTCGGCCCCGCGGACTCCTTCGGGTTCCAGGTGATCGCGGGTGCCCGGGTCGGCGCAGGTGCCTGGATGTACCACTGTCACGTCCAGAGCCACGCGGACATGGGCATGGCCGGGATCTTCCTCGTGACCGAGGCCGACGGCACGGTCCCCGGCGGCATGCCCCACCACTAGAAGGCAGCGGCGGGGTCCTGATATGGGCTCCGCCCCCGAAGCCACGCCCGTCAGGCCTGCCTGACGGCCTGACGGGCGTGTACCAACCTGCCGCCGGTCGGTCCTCGCCCGCCGGGACCGGAGGCGAACCTGACCTCCCTGCTCCGGCACCCCGTCCTTCCCGGGCAGCGTGACCGCCCGCGAAAGCCGTCGCGCCCGGCGCATGCCGGGCGGGGCACCTGCGGCAGCCCTCGCTCCATCCCCTGATCACTCTTCCGTCTCCGGATCGAGTCAAGGAGCAAGCATGGGCAAGAGAGACCGGTTGGCCCTGTCAAGACGAAGCGGATCGCCGCCGTCGCGTCCTGCGCTGACCTCTCGTCACGCGTGGCCCTGGCGCCGCGCGGTCGTTCTGCTGTCCAGCGCCGCACTGACCGTGGGGCTGTCCGCGCTGCCTTCCGTGCAGGCACAGGCGCAGCCGCCCGTCGAAAGAGTCAGCCAGGACCAGGGCGCCGCCACCGAAACCCAAGTGAACGTCCTGGTCTTCCACGGACCGGCCGCCAAGCAGGACGACCCGGTCAACAAGGCCACGGCGGCGATCGAGAACCTCGGCGAGAAGAACGGGTTCAAGGTCGTCGAGTCCGAGGACGCGAGCGTGTTCAACACCTCCGACCTCGCCAAGTACCGAGGGGTGGTGTTCCTGTCGGCCGATGGAGTGACGCTCAACGCCGAGCAGGAGGCCGCGTTCCAGTCGTACATCAACAACGGAGGCGGCTTCGTCGGCGTCCACGACGCCGCCCGGGCCCAGTCCGACTCCTCCTGGTTCACCGGGCTGATCGGCACCCGCCCGGCCCTGGGCCTTCCCGACCCCGAGAAGGTCGTCGAGAGCGCGGTCAACGGGGACAACCCGCCGAACGAAACCAAGGACAAGCTGTTCGACGGCAAGAACGACACCAAGTGGCTGGCCCGTACGCCGACCGGCTGGGTCACCATGAAGCTGGACAAGCCCGTCGCGGTGGTCAACTACGCGTTGACCTCCGCCAACGACTCCTCGGGACGGGACCCGAAGGACTGGAAGCTGCAGGGCTCGGAGGACGGCGAGACCTGGAAGACCCTGGACACCCGGACCGGCGAGACCTTCTCGTCGCGTTTCCAGACCAGGCAGTTCCAGTTCACCAACAGCACGGCCTACCAGCACTACCGGCTGGAGATCACCGCCAACAGCGGTGAGCCGCTTACCCAGTTGGCCGAGCTGCGGCTCTTCAGCGCCAAACCGACGCCCCCGCAGGATTCCAAGGTCCAGCAGGCCGTCGTTGATGTGACGGATCGTCAACATCCCGCGAACAAGGGACTTCCGCTCAACTGGACCCGCTCCGACCAGTGGATCAACTGGGACCCCAATCCGATCGGCAAGGTCCACACCATTGCCCAGGTCGAGGAGGGGAAGTACAAGCCGGGTCTCAGCGCCAACGGCCCGTTCCACCCGATCTCGTGGTGCCGGGACTACGAGGGCGGCCGGTCCTTCTACACCGGAATGGGCCGCACCGAGGAGAGCTACACCACCGACACGAAGTTCCAGAGCCACCTCCTCGGCGCCATCCAGTGGACCACCGGCATGGTCCGTGGCGACTGCCAGGCGACCATCGCGTCCAACTACAAGACCGAGCGGCTGACCGCCCAGAACCAGGCGGGGCAGCTCGACCAGATCGGTGAGCCGCACGGCCTCACCATGGCCCCCGACGGCAAGGCCTTCTACATCGGCAAGGCCGCCTGCCCGTCCGGCCCGATCAGTTCCTGGAACGACCCCAAGGTCGGCCTGGGCTGCGGCACCATCCACCAGTGGGACTCCAAGACCAAGCAGGTCAAGCTGCTCACCACACTCGATGTGATGGGCAACCGGGGCAGCGGTGACGAACTGGTCAAGAACGAGGAAGGCCTCGTCGGCATCACCCTCGACCCGAAGTTCGAGAAGAACGGGTGGATCTACATCTACTGGATGCCGCACGAGTCGATCGACCGCGACAAGCGGATCGGCCAGCGGACGGTCTCCCGGCTGACCTACGACTTCGCGACCGAGTCCATCGACCGGTCCACCCGCAAGGACCTGCTGCACTGGGACACCCAGATCCACAGCTGCTGCCACGCCGGCGGCGGCATGTCCTTCGACAAGGACGGCAACCTCTACATCGGCTCCGGTGACAGCAACTCCTCCGGCGGCTCCAGCGGATACTCCGGGAACAACTGGACCCAGGACTACAAGGGTGTCTCCTTCCAGGACGCCCGCCGCACCGCCGGCAACACCAACGACCTCAACGGCAAGATCATCCGTATCCACCCCGAGTCCGACGGCACCTACACCATCCCCAAGGGCAACCTCTTCGCGCCGGGCACGGCCAAGACCCGCCCGGAGATCTACGTGATGGGTGTCCGCAACATCGCTCGGCTCTCCGTCGACCCGGTGCACAACTGGCTGAACGCCGGCTGGGTCGGGCCGGACGCGGGAGCGTCGAGTCCGGAGCTGGGCCCGGCCAAGTACGAGACGGCCACCATCATCACCTCCGCGGGCAACCAGGGCTGGCCGTACTGCATGGGCAACCGGCAGCCGTACCGTGACCGCAGCAACACCGACGCCAGTGTCCTCACCGGCTGGTACGACTGCGACAACCTCAAGAACGAGTCGCCGCGCAACACCGGCCTGGTGGACATCCCGCCGGCCCGCGACAACATGATCTGGTACTCACCCCAGGGCGGCGGCCCCGTCTTCCCCAAGCGCTCCGACGGCAGCGGTGTCCCGAGCTACGTCGACAGCGAGGCCACCTACACCCAGCCGTACCTCAAGGGCGGCGGCCAGGCCATCATGTCCGGTCCGACCTACCACCGCTCCCAGGTGGACACCAAGAGCGGTGTCGCCTGGCCGGCGTACTGGGAGGACAAGTGGTTCATCGGTGACGAGTCCAACTCCAACAACCGGGTCGCGGTGACCGTCGACCCCGACCAGGTCAAGGACGCGGGCGCGCCGGCCTTCGGCGAGGACCTGCGCAGCATCATCGCGCCCGGCAGCGGCGGCACCCAGCTGCAGAGCTGGATGGACGCCAAGTTCGGTCCCGACGGTGCGCTGTACATGCTCGACTACGCGGGCGGTTTCTTCAGCCTGCACTCCAACCAGAAGCTCATCCGCATCACCTACCAGGGTGGCCCGGCCACCCCGAAGCCGCAGGACGCCGGAGCACGGGTGGTCACCCAGAGCAAGCCCAAGACGGTGGCGTTCTCCGGTGCCAAGGTCGGCGGTGTGGCCTGGGAGTGGGACTTCGGTGACGGCAGCGCGCCGTCGCACGAGACCAACCCCACGCACACCTACGCCGACTACGGCACGTACCACGCGAAGCTGACGGTCACCTACGCCGACGGTGAGAAGGCCACAGCGACGTTCGACGCCAAGGCCGGCTGCCCTGCGCCCGACGCCCGTCCGACCGTCAAGCTGCTCGACACCGACACCGGCGTGGCCAACCACCGCGCGGGTGGCGGCTGCACCGTCAACGACCTGATCGACGACGAGGCGTCCTGGCGGAACCACGGCGAGTTCGTCAGCCACGTCAACGGCGTGGTCAACGACCTCCGCAAGGAGGACGTCCTCGACAACCGCGAGTCGGCGGCGATCAGCAAGGCGGCGGCGCAGAGCGAGATCGGCAAGGTCGCCGGGTACCGGCCCCTCTTCGACGGGACCGCGGCGAGCCTCGCCGACTGGCGGCAGGCCGGCCCCGGGAAGTTCTCCCTCCAGCCCGACGGCACCATCCGCAGTTCAGGTGGCCTGGGCATGCTGTGGTACGCCAAGCAGGAGCTCGGAGACTTCTCGGTCAGGCTCCAGTTCCGGGACATGGCTCCGGGTACCGGCAACGCCAACAGCGGTGTCTTCATCCGGTTCCCGGATCCGCGGACGCCGCTGGCCGACCGCCCGGCCGGTAGTTGCGGGACGGTCGGTTCGGCTCGCACCGCCCCCGAGTGGCTCGCGATCTACTGCGGTCAGGAGATCCAGATCTACGACGGGGCCACGGGCGAGGTCCAGAAGACCGGCTCGGTGTACAACTTCAAGCCGGTGGGCCTGGACAAGGCAGGGGTGACCCCGAAGGGCCAGTGGAACGACTACGAGATCCGCGCGGTCGGGCAGCACTACACGATCATCCGCAACGGCGTGGTGATCAACGAGTTCGACAACACGCCCGGCAAGTCGTCGTCCCGGGCGGGTGACCCGCCCACGGACCTGCGTCAGTTCCTCAGCGGGTACGTGGGGTTGCAGAACCACAGCAACAACGACCTGATCGACTTCCGCAACATCCGGGTGCGGAACCTGTAGTCGCGAGCGGTCAACCCGAAGCGTGACTCCGGGGGAGGCATACCCCTCGGACACTCGCTGTAACGGCACGGAAGCGAGGGCCGCGGCCTTGAGGTCGCGGCCCTCGCTGCGTGTTCGTACCTGACTGATGTTCGTCAGGGCTTCGTGGAGTGGGTGATCTCCGTGGACGTCGCCGGCTCAGGACGTGATGGAGGCCCGGAAGTGGTGCTGCAGCAATGACGGCCCCGTGCCCGCGGGGCCCCGGGGCGCGCGCTCGGCTCGCCGTACGGCGCAGGGTGCAGAGGATCAGTTCTCGGGGGCTGCGTCGCCGGCCGGGGGGTCACCGGCAATCCGCTCATGGTGCCTGATCACCTCGGCGATGATGAAGTTCAGGAGCTTCTCGGCGAAGGCGGGGTCGAGTTTCGCGTTCTCGGCGAGGCGGCGCAGGCGGGCGATCTGTTCGGTTTCGCGGGTCGGGTCGGCCGGGGGCAGTTTGTGGTTCGCCTTGAGGTGGCCGACCTGCTGGGTGCACTTGAAGCGCTCGGCGAGCATGTGGACAACAGCAGCGTCGATGTTGTCGATGCTCTCGCGGAGCCGGTTCAGTTCCGCGCGTACGGACTCGTCGATGTCGCTGGGGGTCATGGTCGTCGAGCTTAGACGCCCGGGGTCCACGCGGTGATCGTCGGTGGGTGTTCGGGGTCGGGGACCCGGTCGCTCCAGCCGCCGGGAACGGCGCGGCCCTGTTGTTCGCGGAAGCGGACGGGGGCGGTGCCGACGCGGCGGGCGAAGAGGCGGGAGAAGTAGGCGGGGTCGTCGTAGCCGACGCGGCGGGCGACTGCGGCGACCGGCAGGTCGGTTGCGGCGAGGAGCTCTTTGGCTCGGCCGAGGCGGATGCCGAGGAGGTAGTCCTTGGGGCTGCAGCCGGCGCCGCGGCGCACGGCGGTGCGCAGTTCGGCGGGGGTCATGCTGTGGCGGGCCGCGTGTTCGGCGACGGAGAGGGGCTGGAATGCGTCGCGGGCGAGCGCCTGCAGGACGGGGTCGCCGTCGGGGCTGACATCGGCACGGGCGCGGCGCAGGGCGACGAGGAGTTCGTGGACGGCGGCGCCGGTCTCGACTTCGAGGAGGGGATTGCCGCGTCTGGCGGCGCGCACCATGCGGCTGACGGCGGCGCGTGCTCCTGCGGTGTCGGCGAGGGGGACGAGGGGGCGGTCGGGTTCGATGTAGCCGAGTTCGGTGTAGGTGGTGGTGGCGGGGCCGGTGAAGTCGACGAATGCTTCGTCCCAGCCGGTGCCGGGGTCGGCGCCGTAGTGGTGCGGGGTGCCGGGGGTGAGCCAGATGAGGCTGGGGGCGGTGACGGGTATGCGGCGGCCGTCGGGGCCGCTGAACCAGCCGCTGCCGGAGTTGATGACGACGGCGACGTGGTGGTCGAGGGTGCGGGGGCCCACGGTGGGCAGGGCGCCGTGTTGCAGGCCGACGCCCAGGCAGACGAGGCCGAGGCGGTGGTGGAGCGGGCTGGGCGTGAAGAATCGCATCCAGGTGTGGTACGTCGGCATCGGCTTTCCTTCCTCCGCTCGGCTCGGCCGGGCTCGACTCCGCCGGGCTCGCTTCGGCTCGGTCGGCCGCGGTGATCTGCGCATTGTGTCCAAACAGCAGTGATCTTTGTCCATGGACCGGCTGCACGCCAGGGGGCGAGGCTGGATGGAACATTCCTCCCGGGTTCGCCCGCTCCGTGGTGCGTGCCGTTGTGCGGCCCCGGGGTGTGCGGGCCCGGGGGTGGGACCGGCGCAACAGGAGAGTACGAGCACGATGGCTGATTTCACCGTGGGGGACGACCACTTCCGGCTCGACGGGAAGCCCGTACGCCTGCTGTCGGGGGCGCTGCACTATTTCCGGGTGCACGAGGCGCAGTGGGATCACCGGCTGTCGATGCTGCGGGCGATGGGCCTGAACTGTGTGGAGACGTATGTTCCGTGGAATCTGCATGAGCCGGAGCCCAGGGTGTTCCGGGAGGTGGCGGCGCTCGGCCGGTTCCTGGATGCGGCGCACCGGGCGGGGCTGTGGGCGATCGTGCGCCCGGGTCCGTACATCTGTGCCGAGTGGGAGAACGGCGGGTTGCCCGCGTGGGTGACGGGCCGGTTCGGGCGGCGGGTTCGGACGCGTGACGCCGGGTATCTGGAGGCGGTCGAGCGGTGGTTCGCCGAGTTGTTGCCGCAGGTGGTGGAGCGGCAGATCGACCGCGGCGGCCCGGTGGTCATGGTTCAGGTGGAGAACGAGTACGGGAGCTACGGCACCGATCAGGTCTATCTGGGGCGGCTGGCGGAGGTGCTGCGTGGGCACGGGGTGAGTGTGCCGCTGTTCACGTCGGACGGGCCGGAGGACCACATGCTGACGGGTGGTTCCGTGCCGGGGTTGCTGGCGACGGTGAATTTCGGCTCGGGGGCGCGTGAGGCGTTCGAGGTGCTGCGCCGGCATCAGCCGGAGGGTCCGCTGATGTGTATGGAGTTCTGGTGCGGCTGGTTCGAGCACTGGGGTGCCGCGTCGGTGGTTCGGGATCCGGCGGAGGCCGCGGAGGCCCTGCGGGAGATTCTGGAGTGCGGGGCGTCGGTGAATGTCTACATGGCGCACGGGGGGACGAATTTTGCGGGCTGGGCGGGAGCGAACCGCTCGGGTCCGGTGCAGGACCAGGATCTTCAGCCGACGGTGACGTCGTACGACTACGATGCGCCGATCGACGAGTACGGGCGGCCGACCGAGAAGTTCTGGCTGTTCCGGAAGGTCCTGGCGGAGTTCGCGGACGGTCCGCTTCCGGAGCTGCCGCCGGAGCCGTCCGGGCTTGCGGCGCCGGTTCGTGCGGAGCTGACCGGGTGGGCGCCGCTGTCCGTGGTGCTGGAGGTGCTGGGCGACCCCGAACGGGCGGAGTCCGGTGTACCGCCGACGTTCGAGGAGCTGGGCGTGGACCGGGGGCTGGTGCGGTACGAGGTCGCCGTTCCGGGTTTGCGACGCCCGTATGCGCTGGGTGTGACCGGGCTCCGGGACCGGGCGGTGGTGTATGTGAACGGGGTCCGGGCGGGCGTGCTCAGCGGCGAGAACGCCACCCTCGACGAGCCGGTGGCCGGGCCCGCGTGGGTCGAGCTGTGGGTGGAGTCGCTGGGCCGGGTCAATTACGGGCCGCGGCTGGGTGAGCCGAAGGGCATCACGGGCGGCGTCCGGCACGAGCGGCAGTATCTGCACGGGGTGAGCGCGCGGGCGCTGCGGCTGGCCGCTTTCGAGGAGCCGGGTGCGGTGGACGCGGTGCCGTTCGGAGCTGTCGCCGAGAGGGGTCGTGCCGGGCTGTACCGGGGTTGGTTCGAGTCGGCGATTTCGGCGGACGCGGGTCTTCCGGATCACGCGGGGATCGAACTTCCGGGCTGGACACGCGGGTTCGTCTGGGTGAACGGTTTCTGTCTGGGCCGGTACTGGTCGGCGGGCCCGCAGCGGACACTGTATGTACCGGGTCCGGTGCTGCGGGAGGGCGTCAACGAGGTGTGGGTGCTGGAGGTGGAGGGCGCCGGGGATCCGTGGGTGGAGCTGGGTCCGGGTGTGCCCGTCCGGACGGGCACACCCGGGGGTGCTCAGGGCTGATGCGGTGGGGCCGGCCGGGGCGTCAGAGTGTGGCTGCCGCGGAGGCGATGTTCGCGGCGAAGGTCGATACCTCGCTGTACACCCCGGGGTAGCCGGGTTCGGCGCAGCCCTGGCCCCAGCTGACGATGCCGACCTGGATCCAGGCCCCGGCGTCGTCCTTGCGGAACATGGGGCCGCCGGAGTCGCCCTGGCAGGTGTCGACGCCGCCGGTGTCGATGTATCCGGCGCAGATCTCCTCGCCGGGTACGAGGTCGCTGCCGTATGCGTCCTGGCAGTCGGCGTCGGAGACGTACGGGACGGTGGCCTTCAGCAGGTAGCGCTGCTGGCCGCCGCCCTCGGCGGCGGCGCCCCAGCCTGCGATGGTGAAGGTACCGGTGTTGTACGTGGTGTTGGTGGCGATCTTCAGGGTCGGCAGGTCGATGGGCTTGGCGAGCTTGATGAGCGCCCAGTCCTTGCCCACGCCGGTGTAGCCGGGTGCCTGGAGGACCTTGGTCGATCTGACCTTGATGGCGCCGGCGGACTGCAGGTCGACGACGCCCGCGGTGGCGGTGATGGAGGTGTTCTTGCCCGAGCCGTTCACGCAGTGTGCGGCGGTGAGGACGATGTTCTTGGCGTAGAGGGCACCGCCGCAGCCCATGGAGAGCCGGACCATGAAGGGGAACTCGCCCTGGGCGGCGCGGGTGCCGCCGACGACGGGGGCGGGTGCCGCGGATGCTCCGGCGGGCTGGAGACTGACGGCGGCGAGGACCACCGCCGCTATGACGGAACATCTTTTCAGGGCGCGCAGAAGCTGCTTCAACGGGGTGCCTTCTTTCGTGGGGGGTCGTTTGGGCATGTGCCTGACAAAGGCATGGGCCGGATTATCGGGAAGCGCTCCCAGTCCTCACAAGGTCCGCATTTCGGCCAAGATCGCGAGCGATGTACGGGGCTGTTCTCGCCGCTGTTGCGCTCGCATCCGCTTACAGTGGAAGCCGGTTGAGCGTCACGGATGGGGGGTGCGGACGTGCCGGACGGCAGCCCGGTGGTGCATGGCTTCCCTCATCTGGACATCGTCCGGTCCGCGATCACGGCGCTGTACCGGAGGCTGTCGTACGACGGTGTGCTCAGGTACGCCCCGAGCCTGCTGCCCGCCGACGCGGCCTTCTCCGACCAGGACGATCTATATCTGGGGGCGCAGCGCGTGGCGCGGGCGATGGTCCGGCATCTGCATCTGCCGGATGCCCGCGTGATCGTCGGGTTCCGGACGATGGAGCATGCGGGGAGTGTCGAACTCGCGGCGGGGCCCGAGTACTTCATCGAGCTGAACGACCGCTTCCGCACTCATCGCAGGGACATCGGTGCCGCGCTGTCGCACGAGGTGATGCATGTGCTGTTGCACCGGCTGGGTCTGGAGTTCCCCGGTACGCGGGACAACGAGATCCTGACCGACACGGCGGCGGCGTATCTGGGGGCGGGCTGGCTGCTGCTCGACGCGTTCCGGGAGGACGCCGCCTCCAGTCAGAAGCTCGGCTATCTCACCCCGGAGGAGTTCGGGTACGTCCTGGCCAAGCGGGCGTTGGTGTTCGACGAGGATCCGTCGCCGTGGTTCACGAGTCCGCAGGCGTATACGGCGTACGTGAAGGGACGGACGCTGGCGCTGCGCGACGCGCAGCAGCCTCCGCTGGCGGCGACGGGCTGGGCCGGCCGGCACCGTTACGCGAAGGACCGGCGGTACGCCCAGGACCATGCAGGGGCCGCCGCGCACCCCGGGGTCCCGTACCGGTTCGAAGGGGGTCCGGGGGGTTGGCGGGTCTCGTTCGCCTGCCCGACCTGCCACCAGCGCATCCGAGTACCGGTCCGCGGCCGGGTGCGGGCGCGGTGCGGGTTGTGCCGCACCGTACTGGACTGCAATACCTGAGCCCGTCGGGGCCCTCCGTCGTAGAGTCGATGGGTGGCAGAAGATCCGGTGACGGACACACGGAACCTGTTCGGGGCCGTGCACGAGGGTGAGGACGCCGTCGTGCGGCTGCTGCGCGCGGGGGCTCCCGCCGAGGCGGTCGACGAGGACGGTACGACGGCGCTCTATCTGGCGGCGGTGTCGGACCGGCCGGGTGTGGTGCGGCTGCTGCTGGCGGCGGGCGCCGATCCGGACCGGGCGTGCGGGCCCGAGGCCGGCGATCTGCCGATCTGCGGGGCGGTGTGCGGCGGGCACACGGAGGTCGTCGAGGCGCTGCTGGCGGCCGGGGCGCAGCCCGATCTGCGGGAGCAGTTCCGGTTCACGGCGCTGCGATGGGCGGTGGGTCTGGGTCATGCGCGGATCGCGGAGGCGCTGCTCGCCCATGGTGCGGACCCCGATCTGCCGGGACCGGGGCCGGGCCATGAACCGCCGCTGGTGTTCGCGGTACGGCGCGGGTCTCTGGAGACCGTGCGGGCGCTGCTGCGGTACGGGGCGGGTGCGCGGGCCGGGTCGTTGGACGAAGCGCTGCGGGAGGCGCAAGGGATGCTTGCGCTGGATGTGGAGCAGGAGATGCGGCGCGCGCTCCGGGAGATGTACGGGGACGGGCCGGGGATGGTGGTGCGTCGCACGGCGGTGGACGGCGGGGAGACGGTGACCGTCGAACTGGTACGGGACGGGGAGCCGTTCGCGGGGCAGGAGCAACAGACGGGGCACGGTGCGATCGCCACGGTCCTGGAGGGGGAGCTGGGTCTGCGGACGCCGTACGCGGAGCTGGCGGCGCGGGCGCTGCGCGGCGGGAACCCGGAACTGGACAACTGGCACGAGGCGGTCGAGGTGCTGTGGCGGCGGGGCGACGAGGAGACGTTCCAGGCGGGCGCCGCATGGTGCGCGAGCGACGGTGAGCCGTTGCGGCAGGCGTTCGGTGCGGATGTGCTGGCCCAGCTCGGTTTCCGCACCGGGTCGAAGCCTTTTGCCGCCCGTTCGGTTCCGCTGCTGCGGAGGCTGGCGCGGGAGGCGGCGGACACGGAGCTGATCCGGTCGGTGGTGCTGGGGCTGGGGCACCATGGCGATCCGGTGGCCCTGCCGGAGGTGCTGCGGCATGCGCGGAATCCGGAGCGAGTGGTGCGCCGTGCGGTGACGCTGGCGCTGTTCGACCTGGTCTCCGGTGACCATGCGGAGGGGGTCGCGGCACTGGTGGGGCTGAGCCGGGACACCGATGCGGAGGTGCGGGACTGGGCGACGACGGCGCTCGCCGCGCTGGACGCGGACACGCCGGTGCTCCGCGCGGCGCTGGCGGAGCGGCTGGACGACGCGGATCCGGACACGGTCGCGGAGGCGGCACAGGGCCTGGCGCGCCGTCAGGATCCGCGGGCCGTACCGGTGTTGGAGCGATTGCTGCGGGAGTCGGAGCCGGACGATTATGCGCGGTCGGTGGCAGTCGACGCGACGGCATACGTGGCGGACGGCCCGGTCAGGGAGCGTCTGGAACGGATGTGTCCGCGCCTGCCGTGAGCGGCGCGGTGACGAGCGGGCAGCGGGTGCCCGAGTAGATGGTCGGCATGCACTTGTTGCAGTGGATGCACAGGGAACGCGCTCCGGCATCCTCGGCCATCCGGTTGACCAGGTCCGGCTCGCGCAGCAGCGCCCGGGCCATGGCCACATACTCGAATCCTTCCGCCATGGCCCGTGTGACGGTTTCGCGGCGGCTGATGCCGCCGAGGAGGATCAGCGGGAGGCTGAGCTCCGCCCTGAACTGTCGGGCGGAGGGCAGCAGGAACGCCTCCTCGTACGGGTAGGTGCGCAGGAATCTGCCGCCGGCGAGGCGTACACCGAGGCGCATCGGCTGGGGAAAGACCGCGGCGAACTCGGCGAGCGGTGCGTCGCCGCGGAAGAGGTACATGGGGTTCAGCAGGGAGCTTCCCGCGGTCAGTTCAAGGGCGTCGACCGTGCCGTCGGCCTGGAGCCAGCGGGCGACCTGGAGGCTCTCGTCGAGCCAGAAGCCGCCGGGTACGCCGTCGTCCATGTTGAGTTTGGCGGTGACGGCGATCAGGTCGCCGACCTCGTCGCGGACGGCGCGGGCGATACCGAGTGCCATTTTGGCCCGGTTGGCGAGGCTTCCTCCGTAGGCGTCGTCGCGGCGGTTGAGGCGCCGACTGAGGAATGAGCTGGCGAGGTAGTTGTGGCCGAAGTGCAGTTCGACGGCGTCGAATCCGGACTCGACGGCGAGGCGGGCGGCGGTGGCGTGTGCGCGGGTCACCCGGTCGATGTCGGCGGGCGTCGCCGCTTTCGTCATCCGCATGCCGAGCGGGCTGAGGAAGCGGCAAGGCGCCAGGGCAGGGAGCCGGTTGGAACGGGCGTCGGCGACCGGGCCGGCGTGTCCGAGCTGTGCGCTGACGGCGGCGCCCTCGTCGTGGACCGCGGCGGTGAGGCGGCGCAGCCCGGGCAAGGCTTCCGGGCGCATCCAGATCTGGCGTCGTTCGGTGCGGCCTTCGGGGGCGGCGGCGCAGTACGCGAGGGTGGTCATGCCGACGCCGCCCGCGGCGGGTCTGCGGTGGTAGGCGATCAGGGCGTCGGTGACGAGGCCCTGGGGTGTGACGCCTTCGAAGGTGGCGGACCTGATGATGCGGTTGCGGAGGATGAGCGGGCCGAGGGAGGCGGGGGCGAAGGGATCGGGGGCGAGGCGGTCGTGGGTGTGCATCGTCGGTCTCCGTCTCCGGGGGTGGGATGGGTTCCGGGCGGACCCTCCGTCGCCGTCGAGTCCGACACCCAGGTCGTTGACCACGACCTTCACCCCCTCGGCGGCGAACGCCCGCGCACCTAACAAATGCTTGGTGGAAAGATAGCTGATCCGCTCATGGGTGTCTCCACCTCCAGCCCAGCCCCGCCACAGGCATTTCCGTCGTCACCGTCGACTGTCCGCCCGTCGACGCACTGCCCGTGCAGGGCTGGTACGACCTCGCCGACGCACTCCGCGCCGTGGGCCGCGATCCCGAGGTCCGGTGCGTCGTCCCGGCCGCCGCCGGGCGCGGCTTCAACGCGGGTCTCGACATCAAGGAGATGCAGCGCGACGCCGGGCACGACGCCCTGATCGGCGCCAACCGCGGCTGCTTCGAGGCCTTCGCCGCGGTCTACGAGTGCGAGGTGCCGGTCGTCGCCGCGGTGAACGGCTTCTGTCTCGGCGGCGGCATCGGTCCGGTCGGCAAGGCCGACGCGATCGTGGCGAGCGACGACGCGACGTTCGGTCCGCCTGATGGCGTCGGGTCAGGTGGCGCGCCTGATCGAGGACCTGCCGAGCACCGCGGAGCTGGTGGAACGGGCGATGGAGGAGGCGCGCGAGGTACTGAAGGGACTGTCGCGGGTGTAGGGGCGGGGTGCCAGGTCCGTTCCGGGGCCTCCACGATGCGGAACGAAAAGAGCCGGACAGGCGGTTGGATCCAGCCTGTCCGGCTACCCCCGAACGAGGTTCGATGCGGTGACCGGGTCGACCGGTCACCGCACCTCGTACGCGGCTACGCCGCCCTGCGACCCCGCGCGGCCGCGCTGCCGTTGCTTCGCCCGGAGCCTCCCGCGCGCCCCGAGGACGCGCCCGAACCGTTGCCACGGCCCGCGCCGCCGGCCCGTGCCGCGCCGCCACCCTGCGTGGCCCCGGCCCCGGCTCCGCTTCCGGCGCCGGACCCACCGCGTCGGCCCCGGCCTCGGGTGCCGGAACGGAACGGCGCACCGCCTCCGGTTCCACCGGCCCCGCCCGACCGTGTGCGCGGCTTCGGCTGGGTCGGCTGGGGGACCTCGATGACGACCGCGATGCCGGACGGCTCGCGCGCCCCGGTGATCCGGCTGAGTTCCTCGTCGCTGGACTTGATCCGGGTGGTTCGCGGCGCGATGCCCGCGTCGGCCATCAGCCGGGTCATCTCCCGCTTCTCCTCCGGCAGCACCAGTGTGACGACACTGCCCGATTCCCCGGCGCGCGCCGTGCGACCGCCGCGGTGGAGATAGTCCTTGTGGTCCGTCGGCGGGTCCACGTTCACGACCAGGTCGAGGTCGTCGACGTGGATGCCGCGGGCGGCCACGTTCGTCGCGACGAGTGCGGTGACCTGACCATTCTTGAACTGGTCGAGCGTCCGGTTGCGCTGCGGCTGGGACCGCCCGCCGTGCAGCGCGGCGGCCCGGACACCGCTGGCCAGCAGCCGCTTGGCGAAGCGGTCGGCGGCACGCTTGGTGTCCACGAACATGATCACCCGGCCGTCGCGGGCCGCGATCCTGGTGGCGATGACCTTCTTGTCGGTCTCGTCGGCCACATGCAGCACGTGGTGCTCCATGGTGGTGACGGCGCCCGCGGAGGGGTCGACCGAGTGCACGACCGGGTCGGTCAGGAACATCTTGACCAGCCGGTCGATGTTCTTGTCCAGGGTCGCGGAGAACAGCATCCGCTGACCGTCCGGCTCGACCTGCTTGAGCAGCCCGACGACCTGGGGCATGAAGCCCATGTCGGCCATCTGGTCGGCCTCGTCGAGAACGGTGATGGACACCTGGTCGAGTCGGGCGTCGCCGCGCTCGATGAGGTCCTTCAGCCGGCCCGGCGTGGCGACGAGCACCTCGGCTCCGCGGCGCAGCGTGCCGGCCTGCTTGCTGATCGACATGCCGCCGACGACGGTGGCGAGCCGCAGGTTCACGGATGTCGCGTACGGCGTGAGCGCGTCGGTGACCTGCTGGGCGAGCTCGCGGGTCGGGACGAGGACGAGTGCCAGCGGGGCGCGCGGCTCGGAGCGGCGTCCGGCGGTGCGGGCGAGAAGCGCAAGGCCGAAAGCCAGGGTCTTGCCGGAGCCGGTGCGTCCGCGGCCGAGGATGTCCCGGCCTGCGAGCGAGTTCGGCAGGGTGGCGCCCTGGATCGGGAACGGGTCGGTGACGCCCTGCGCGGCAAGGGTTTTCAGCAGGGCGGCGGGCATGTCCAGCTCGGCGAACGCCTCGACGGCGGGCAGTGCGGGGGTCATGGTTTCGGGCAGGGCGAATTCGCCCTGCGGCGGCGTGGCCCTGCGACGGGGCGACGCCTTGCCGGATCCCTTGCCGGAACCCTTAGCGGTTGCCTGTGCCGGGGCCGTGCCGCGCCCCCTCGACGGGCGGGTGCGGGCGGGTCGGTCCTGGCGTTCGGAGCGGGTCATACGGAATTGCCCTCCTGGGGATTCCTGGGAACTACTTGGGACTGCTGGGACTTCTGGGGACTCTACGGAGCGCGCGTACCGGCTCGTGAATTCTCGGTGAATGTTCGAGAATTCCGGTCGGCATGTGCGTGCGCGCTCGTACCCGTGGGACTCTCGGCGCATTTCCCCGGGACAGCACAAGCCGGGACCCGCACCTTCACGGTGCGGGCCCCGGCTGCGAGGTACGCGTCGCGGCAATTAGGCCGGGACGATGTTCTCCGCCTGCGGGCCCTTCTGGCCCTGCGTGACGTCGAAGGAGACCTTCTGGCCCTCCTGGAGCTCACGGAAGCCCGAGGTGGCGATGTTGGAGTAGTGGGCGAAGACGTCGGCGCCGCCGCCGTCCTGCTCGATGAAGCCGAAGCCCTTTTCCGAGTTGAACCACTTCACGGTTCCAGTAGCCATGTCATTCTCCTCAAGAGGTGCAGTGCCGGAAATCCGCACTTTACGAATTCCAAGTCGCCGCATTGAGCCCCATCCGGAGAAAGCCGGAAAACAATAATGCGCCTGAGGAAGCATTCCCGTCAGGCGCACATAAAGTTCATGGGTACCAAAACTGCAACCGGGCCACCGTAGCACGTTCTGCCGACCAGCGGTGGATCTTGCCACGCCGCCGGTCGGTGGACTTCCGCGGAAGCCTTGGCGGCAACCGGTTCACAGCCGTTCGATGATCGTCACGTTCGCCTGGCCGCCCTCGCACATGGTCTGCAGGCCATAGCGGCCGCCCGTGCGTTCCAGTTCGTGCAGCAGCGTCGTCATCAGCCTGGTGCCGGTGGCGCCGAGCGGGTGCCCGAGCGCGATCGCTCCGCCGTTGACGTCGACGCGGTCCGGGTCGGCACCGGTCTCCTTCGGCCAGGCCGGCACGACCGGCGCGAACGCCTCGTTGGTTCGGTGGCCCGGCGGGAGGCGAAGGCGATCGGGATCTGCGTCATGTTCTGGGTGCCGCCCGCGACGACCGGGTCCTGGGTGCCGGAGAGGACGCCCCGGGCAGCGAAGTGGACGGCCTGCTGCGAGGAGCCGCACTGCCGGTCGACGGTGACGCCGGGGACCTCTTCGGGCAGTCCCGCCGCCGGCCGGCAGGTCCGGGCGATGTGGCCGGCCTGCGGTCCGACGGTGTCGAGGCAGCCGAAGACGACGTCCTCGACGGCCGCCGGGGCGATGCCGGTGCGCTCGACGAGGGCCCTCAGCACATGGGCGCCGAGGTCGGCGGGGTGGACGGCTCCGAGGCCTCCCCTGCGCCGGCCGACCGGGGTGCGTACCGCTTCGACGATGTAGGCCTCGGCCATGACTGCCGCTCCTCGAGAGGTCCGTGAGTGTGGGTTACGTACGCAGAGCGATGCCGTCCAGGACCATCGAGAGGTACTGGCGGGCGATTTCCTCGGGGCTGTGCTGTCCGCCCGGCCGGTACCAGGAGGCCGCGACCCAGACGGTGTCGCGGACGAACCGGTAGGTGAGCCGGATGTCGAGGTCGGCGCGGAAGACCTCGGCGGCGACGCCGCGTTCCAGCGTGCCGAGCCAGGCCTTCTCGAACTTCTGCTGGGAGTCGACGAGATAGGCGAAGCGCGGCTGGGTGGCGAGGTGCTTGGACTCCTTCTGATAGATGGCGACGGCGGCGCGGTGTCGGTCGATCTCCCGGAAGGACTCGGTGACGAGGGCCTCGATGGTCTCGCGGGGGCCGATTCCGGCGGCGAGCACCGTGTCGTAGCCCTCCCAGAGTTCCGTGAGGAAGGTGGAGAGGATCTCGTCGATCATCGATTCCTTGGAATCGAAGTGGTAATAGAGGCTGCCCGCGAGCATCCCGGCCTCGTCCGCGATCCTGCGGACCGTGGTGGCGTTGTATCCCTGCGCGGCAAAGACCTCTGCGGCGATGTCGAGGAGTTCGCGGCGCCGCTCGGGCGAGGGGGTCACCTGGGGCTTCTTCTTGGTAGGCACCCGCCCATTCTCCGCCCGCGCGATGCCCCCGCGGACGCGTCGGCGGGGCCCGGTCAGGCATGTTGGCTGCTGACCGGGACGACTTCGCCCGTCATGTACGAGGAGTGGCCGCTGGCCAAGAGGTCACCCGACAGGCTCTGAGGGGCCGGGGCGTCCGGCGGTCGTTCTGTCCCCGGTCGCCGGGCCGAGGGGCGGTGCCTGCCGGGCCGGCAGGCACCGCAGGCACCCGCTCGGGCGTCAGGTCGTCTCGCGCGGGTTGCCGTCGTCCGATCCGCGGTGGATCGTGCGCAGCGGCTTGCCCGGGCGCCAGACCCGGATGTCCAGATCCTCGTTCTCCACCCCCGTGCTGACGACCTCCGTCAGCTCCGCGCGGAAGAGATGGAACGGCTCCGGCGGCTTCACCTCCCCGATGAAGCGGGCCAGGACGTCGGGGTCGGTCTCCTCCACCGCGTGGCCGCAGACCCGGACGTCGGCGTACTCCATCGCGTCGTCCGGTCCCGGATTCGCGTGCACCGCGAACCGCGGATCGCGCCGCAGGTCCAGCGCCTTGCGTGAGTTCGGCATCATGCCGAGCCACAGCTCACCGAAGCGGAAGTTCACTTCCAGCCCGGTCACGCGTGGTGAACCGTCCTTGCGAAGGGTGGCCAGGATGTGGTGTTTGTGCTGCTCGAAGCGGGCTTGAACGATCTCGGCGAAGCCCGGCTCCGCCACCTGGAACGCTGCCCATGAACTCGATGTCATGGTTTCATCGAACCCTCGAAACCCGACATCTTCTGTCCGGATTTCCGGGCCACCACTGGTTCGGATGCCGTACCGCCATGATCGTGGTGTGCTGTACGAGGCACTTGGCCGTCATCGTGGCGGCGGGGAGGGACTGTTCCCGCGACCCGAGGTGGAATCCGATGGCAATCTTCGTGCATGCCACTTTGTCGGGCGTCACGGCAGACCAGTACGACGCTCTCGACAAAGAACTCCAGGCACTTCCCGGCGACGCCTTCGCCGGATGCCTCTCCCACGTCTGCGTCACGACCGATTCGGGCGTGGAGCTCTTCGACCTGTGGGAGTCGCCGGAGGCCATGGAGAACTTCGGCGCGGCCATGCTGCCGATCGCCCGGAGGCTTGGCCTGCCGATGCCGTCCGGACCGCCGAGGACCGCGCGGACCCACCATTACCGGGTGCCCGAAGCCGCATAGCCCTTCCCGCCGGCCGGTGACAGGGTGATCACCAGCGCCCAGCCCTGGGTGCGGAGCACCACAGGCGCCGCACCCTCCATCAACACCGCGTCATAGCAGTCGAGTTCGATGTCCTGGCCGTCGAGCGCCGCACCGTCCTCCAGTGCGACGGCCAGGACCGTGCCGCCCGCCGGTGCCTGCAGCCGGAGGGTGCCGCGTACGACCGCGACCTCGGCCGCCGTACGTTCCCTGCGGTACATCACATTGAGGTTCATGACGGGGCCGCCGAGGAGTTGCCCGTCCGTCTCCAGGTCCCCGGGGAAGTCGTGGGGCCAGTACTGCTCGTCGACGATGTGGTGCTCGCCGCCCACCATGAGATCCATCCCGGCGCCCTCGACCACGGTCAGCGTGCGGTCGACCCCGGGAAACGAGGAGAACGGCCCGTCCGCGGTCACATCGGCGAGACTGACCCGCCAGTCGAAGTCGTCCAGCGGTGCGCCCCCGGGGGAAGCGGCGATCTCCCGGGTGACTCCCCCGCCGTTCTTCCAGGGCACGGCCGTGCGGTCGGCCGCCCTCAGCACCCGTGGCATCACTTGACGATCCCCTGTGCCCGGGCCGCGGTCAGCCAACTGGGGAATTCGGCGACGAGCCGGTCGTACAGCTCGGAGTCCGGAACCTGCCGCGGATCGAGTCCGGCGTGGAAGAAGCCGGCATTGTCGACGGGGCGCCGTGCGGGCACGGCCAGCTCGTCGAGCTTGTGCAGGAAGTTGAACTGCGAGCTTCGCTTGTTGCCGAAGCCGATGAACTGCCAGAACAGCGGCAGCTTCGCCGCCTTGCAGAGATAGCGCTCCGCCGCCAGTTTGTTGATCGGGCCGCCGTCGGTCTGGAAGACGACGAGCGCGGGTGCGGACGAGCCGCTGTCGAGGTAGTGGTCGATGACCGCGTCCATGGCCAGGTGGTAGCTGGTCTTCCCCATGTGTCCGAGTCCGGCGACGATCCGGTCGACGCGCCCGAGGTGGTTGTCGAGGGCGATGTCGGTGACTGCGTCGATGTCCGTGGAGAAGAAGACGACCGGCACGCGGCCGTCGTCGTCGAGGTGCGCCGACAGGCCGAGGACCCGGTCGGCGAGGGCCTGGACGCTGCCGTCCCTGTAGTACTCCTTCATGGAGCCGGAGTAGTCGAGCACGAGATAGACGGCCGCGCGCTCTCCACTGAGCCGGTGCTTCTGCAGGGAGACCCCGGCGCTCCTGTAGAGGCTGACGAGCGCGGGGGCGGTCTCCTCGACCTTGCGGAGACTGATGCCGGCCATACGGGGCTCCGTTCCTGAGAAGGGAGTTACGAGGCTACGTCACCGTGGCGCACCGGTTGCCGCGTCGTGGACGTCCCGGCCGTTCCCGCACCTGGTCCGTCCCGGCACCCGGCCGCTTCCGCGCGGCCCGCGTTCGCTATGTTGTTCGCCGCCGACCCCCACCGGCCGCCCGCCACCGTCCCCCCGTGAAGGAGCCGGCCATGGAGGCCGCTGTCACCACCTGCTACCGCCATCCGTCGTACGAGACGTATGTGCGCTGCACCCGCTGCGACCGCTACATCTGCCCGGACTGCATGCGTGAGGCCGCGGTCGGCCACCACTGCGTGGAGTGCGTGAAGGAGGGGCAGCGGTCGATCCGGCAGGCGCGCACGGTCTTCGGCGGTGCGGTGTCGAGGACGGCGGTGCCCGTGGTGACGTACGTCCTCATGGGCCTGAACATAGCGGCGTATCTGGGCGAGTTGGTACGCCCGGGGATCGTCGACCGGTTCGGAATGCTCGGCGCGGTTCTGGTCGGACCCCACGGCGGCCAGTACATGTACGAGAGCGGGGACTTCCACGGGTTCCACGCGATCGGGGTGGTGGACGGCGAGTGGTACCGGCTGCTGACCGGGGCCTTCCTTCATCTTCCGCCGGGCGAGTCGTCCTTCGGTGCGTTGCCGTTCGGGGTGCTGCACATTCTCTTCAACATGTACGGCCTGTGGAATCTGGGCCGGGTCGTCGAGGAGCAGCTCGGCCGAGGCCGGTATCTCGCGCTGTATCTGCTGTCGGCGCTGGGCGGCTCGGTGCTGGTGTATCTGATCGCGCCGGGCGCCCTGACGGTGGGCGCCTCGGGGGCGGTCTTCGGTCTGGCGGCGGCGTTCTACGTCATCAACCGGCGGCTGGGCCGGGACATGGAGGCGGTCAACCGGTTCATGGCCGGGTTCCTGATCTGGATGCTGATATCCGCGTGGTTCACCTCGTGGCAGGGGCACCTGGGCGGGCTCCTCACGGGCGGCGTCGTCATGGCCGCGCTCGCGTACGCCCCGGCGAAGCGCCGTACCGCGGTGCAGATCGCCGCGTGCGGGGTGATCTTCGTGGTGCTGGTCGCCCTGGTCGTTCTGAAGACCTCGCAGCTGACCGGCGGCGCCGTGGCGTGAGGTTCCGCCTGCCCGGTCCTGGCCGGCGCCCCGTGCCCGGACGCGCCACGGCGCCTGCCGAATCGTCCGGTCGGGGACGGGCAGGCGCCGCGTTCAGTTCCGTACGCCGTTGTACGGGACGTCTGTTGTGGTGATGCGTACTGCTGGTGGTGCTCAGACCATCAGGGAACGGTCCGTCGGGCGGATCGGGGCCGGCAGTGCGCTGGCCCCGGTCAGGAAGCGGTCCACGCCACGCGCCGCGGAGCGGCCCTCGGCGATGGCCCACACGATGAGGGACTGGCCGCGGCCCGCGTCACCGGCGACGAACACACCGCCGACATTGGTGGCGAAGTCCGCGTCGCGCGCGACATTGCCGCGCTCATCGAGTTCGAGGCCGAACTGCTGGACCAGACCGTTGGCCTGGTCGGTGCCGGTGAAGCCCATGGCCAGGGTGACCAGCTGCGCGGGGATCCGCCGCTCGGTGCCGGACTTCTGCTCCAGCTTGCCGTCCTTGAACTCCACCTCGACGAGGTGCAGCGCCTGGACGTTGCCGTCCTCGTCGCCCTCGAAGTGGGTGGTGGAGACGGAGTAGACCCGCTCCCCGCCCTCCTCGTGCGCCGAGGTGACCTTGTACAGCATCGGGAAGGTCGGCCAGGGCTGGTTGGCGTTCCGCTCCTCGCCCGGCTTCGGCATGATCTCCAGCTGGGTGACGGAGGCCGCGCCCTGCCGGTGAGCGGTGCCGACGCAGTCGGCGCCGGTGTCGCCGCCGCCGATGACGACGACGTGCTTGCCCTCGGCGCTGATCGGGGAGACCGTCAGGTCGCCCTCCTGCACCTTGTTGGCGAGCGGCAGGTACTCCATCGCGAAGTGCACGCCGTTCAGTTCGCGGCCCGGGACGGGCAGGTCGCGGGAGACGGTGGCACCGGCGGCGATGACGACCGCGTCGTAACGGCGGCGGAGCTTGGCGGCGTCGATGTCCTTGCCGATCTCCACCTCCGTACGGAACTTGGTGCCTTCCGCGCGCATCTGCTCGATGCGGCGGTTGATGTGCGACTTCTCCATCTTGAACTCGGGGATGCCGTACCGGAGAAGGCCTCCGATGCGGTCCGCGCGCTCGTAGACGGCGACCGTGTGGCCGGCCCGGGTCAGCTGCTGGGCGGCGGCGAGACCCGCCGGACCCGAACCGATGACCGCGACCGTCTTGCCGGAGAGGCGCTCGGGCGGCTGCGGGGTGACGTCGCCGCTGTCCCACGCCTTGTCGATGATCGAGACTTCGACGTTCTTGATGGTGACGGCCGGCTGGTTGATGCCGAGCACGCACGCCGACTCACAGGGAGCCGGGCACAGCCGCCCGGTGAACTCCGGGAAGTTGTTCGTGGCGTGCAGGCGCTCGGACGCGGCCGTCCAGTCCTCGCGGTAGGCGTAGTCGTTCCACTCGGGGATGAGGTTCCCCAGCGGGCAGCCGTTGTGGCAGAACGGGATGCCGCAGTCCATGCAGCGGCCGGCCTGCTTGCTGATGATCGGGAGCAGCGAGCCCGGAACGTAGACCTCGTTCCAGTCCTTGACGCGCTCGCCCGCGGGGCGGGTCTTGGCGACCTCGCGCCCGGTGGTCAGGAAGCCCTTGGGGTCAGCCATTGGTCGCCGCCTCCATCATCTTCTCGGTGGTCTCCTGCTCGGAGAGACCGGCGAGCTCAGCGGCGTCCTTGGCGGCGAGCACTGCCTTGTAGGTGGACGGGATGATCTTGCTGAAGCGGGAGACACCGCCGTCGGCGCTGTCCCACTCGGCAAGCAGCTTCTCTGCGACCGTGGAGCCGGTCTCCTCCTGGTGGCGGCGCACGACATCGTGCAGCCACTGCTTGTCGCTGTCGGAGAGCGCCTCGATCGCGCCGAGGTTGCCGACGTTGACGTTGTCTCGGTCCAGGTCGACGACGTACGCGACACCACCCGACATACCGGCGGCGAAGTTGCGGCCGGTCTCGCCGAGGACGACGGCGTGACCGCCGGTCATGTACTCGCAGCCGTGGTCGCCCACGCCTTCCGAGACGACCGTCGCGCCGGAGTTGCGAACGCAGAACCGCTCACCGGTGCGGCCGCGCAGGAACAGCTCGCCGCCGGTCGCGCCGTAGGCGATGGTGTTGCCCGCGATGGTGGAGTACTCGGCGAGGTGCTCGGCGCCGCGGTCCGGGCGGACGATGACGCGGCCGCCGGAGAGACCCTTGCCGACGTAGTCGTTGGCGTCGCCCTCCAGTCGCAGCGTCACCCCGCTCGGCACGAACGCGCCGAACGACTGGCCGGCGGAGCCGGTGAAGGTGATGTCGATGGTGTCCTGCGGCAGACCCGCGCCGCCGAACTTCTTCGTCACCTCGTGGCCGAGCATCGTACCGACGGTCCGGTTGATGTTCCGGATCGCGATCTGGGCCCGGACCGGCTGGGCGGCCTCGGCACTGTCCGCGTTCAGGGCGTCGGCGGCGAGCTTGATCAGCTCGTTGTCGAGGGCCTTGGCGAGACCGTGGTCCTGCTCGATCAGCTGGTGACGGACCGCGCCCTCGGGCAGCTCGGGGACGTAGAACAGGGGCTCCAGGTCGAGGCCCTGCGCCTTCCAGTGCGTGATCGCACGGTCGGTGTCCAGCAGCTCGGCGTGGCCGACGGCCTCTTCGATCGTACGGAAGCCGAGCTCGGCGAGGAGCTCGCGGACTTCCTGGGCGATGAACTCGAAGAAGTTGACGACGTACTCGGCCTTGCCGGAGAACCGGTCGCGCAGGACCGGGTTCTGGGTGGCGATGCCGACCGGGCAGGTGTCGAGGTGGCAGACACGCATCATGACGCAGCCGGAGACGACGAGCGGCGCGGTCGCGAAACCGAACTCCTCGGCGCCGAGCAGCGCGGCGATGATGACGTCGCGGCCGGTCTTCAGCTGTCCGTCGGTCTGCACGACGATGCGGTCGCGCAGGCCGTTGAGCAGCAGGGTCTGCTGCGTCTCGGCGAGGCCGAGCTCCCAGGGGCCGCCCGCGTGCTTCAGCGAGGTGAGCGGGGAGGCGCCCGTTCCGCCGTCGTGGCCGGAGATCAGGACGACGTCCGCGTGCGCCTTGGAGACACCCGCGGCGACCGTGCCGACGCCGACCTCGGAGACCAGCTTCACGTGGATGCGGGCCGCCGGGTTGGCGTTCTTGAGGTCGTGGATCAGCTGGGCCAGGTCCTCGATGGAGTAGATGTCGTGGTGCGGCGGCGGGGAGATCAGACCGACACCCGGGGTGGAGTGCCGGGTCTTGGCGACCCACGGGTAGACCTTGTGGCCGGGCAGCTGGCCGCCCTCGCCGGGCTTGGCACCCTGCGCCATCTTGATCTGGATGTCGTCCGCGTTGACAAGGTACTCGCTGGTCACACCGAAGCGGCCGGAGGCGACCTGCTTGATGGACGAGCGGCGCGCCGGGTCGTACAGCCGGTCGGCGTCCTCGCCGCCCTCACCGGTGTTGGACTTGCCGCCCAGCTGGTTCATGGCGATGGCGAGGGTCTCGTGCGCCTCGCGGGAGATCGAGCCGTACGACATGGCGCCGGTCGAGAACCGCTTGACGATGTCGGAGACGGACTCGACCTCGTCGACCGGGATCGCCTCACGGTCCGACTTGAAGCCGAACAGTCCGCGGAGCGTCATCAGGCGCTCGGACTGCTCGTTCACCCGGTCCGTGTACTTCTTGAAGATGTCGTACCGCTTGTTGCGCGTGGCGTGCTGGAGGCGGAAGACCGTCTCCGGGTCGAAGAGGTGCGGCTCGCCCTCGCGGCGCCACTGGTACTCGCCGCCGATCTCCAGCGCGCGGTGCGAGGCGGAGATTCCGGAGGCGGGGTACGCCTTGGCGTGCCGGGCGGCGACCTCCTTGGCGACCACGTCGAGTCCGGCGCCGCCGATCTTGGTGGCGGTGCCGTTGAAGTACTTCGCGACGAAGGCCTCGTCCAGGCCGACGGCCTCGAAGACCTGGGCGCCGCGGTAGGAGGCGACGGTGGAGATGCCCATCTTGGACATGACCTTCAGGACGCCCTTGCCGAGCGCGTAGATCAGGTTCCGGATGGCCTTCTCGGGCTCGATGCCCTCGATGAACGTGCCGGCCCGGACCAGGTCCTCGACGGACTCCATCGCCAGGTACGGGTTGACCGCGGCGGCGCCGTAACCGATCAGCAGCGCGACGTGGTGGACCTCACGGACGTCCCCGGCCTCGACCAGCAGACCCACCTGGGTGCGCTGCTTGGTACGGATGAGGTGGTGGTGGACGGCCGAGGTGAGCAGCAGCGACGGGATCGGCGCGTGCTCGGCGTCGGAGTGCCGGTCGGACAGGACGATCAGGCGGGCGCCATCCTCTATGGCGGCGTCGACCTCGGTACAGATCTGCTCGATCCGTGCGGCGAGGGCCTCACCGCTGCCGCTGACCCGGTAGAGACCGGAGAGCGTGGCGGCCTTCATGCCCGGCATGTCGCCGTCGGCATTGATGTGTATCAGCTTGGCCAGCTCGTCGTTGTCGATCACCGGGAACGGCAGCGTGACGCTGCGGCACGACGCGGCGGTCGGCTCCAGCAGGTTGCCCTGCGGGCCGAGCGTGGAGCGCAGCGAGGTGACCAGCTCCTCGCGGATGGCGTCCAGCGGCGGGTTGGTGACCTGCGCGAACAGCTGGGTGAAGTAGTCGAAGAGCAGCCGGGGGCGCTCGGACAGAGCGGCGATCGGCGAGTCCGTACCCATGGAGCCGAGCGGCTCGCCTGCGGTGCGGGCCATCGGCGCGAGGATGACGCGGAGCTCTTCCTCGGTGTAGCCGAACGTCTGCTGGCGGCGGGTGACGGAGGCGTGCGTGTGCACGATGTGCTCGCGCTCGGGGAGATCCTCCAGCTCGATCTCGCCGGTCTCCAGCCACTCCTGGTACGGCTGCTCGGCGGCGAGGCCCGCCTTGATCTCGTCGTCCTCGATGATGCGGCCCTCGGCGGTGTCGACGAGGAACATCTTGCCGGGCTGCAGGCGGCCCTTGCGGACCACCTTCGCGGGGTCGATGTCCAGGACCCCGACCTCGGAGGAGAGGACGACGAGGCCGTCGTCGGTGACCCAGTACCGGCCCGGGCGCAGACCGTTGCGGTCGAGGACCGCGCCGACCTGGGTGCCGTCGGTGAAGGTGACGCAGGCCGGGCCGTCCCAGGGCTCCATCATCGTGGAGTGGTACTGGTAGAAGGCGCGGCGGGCCGGGTCCATGGAGTCGTGGTTCTCCCACGCCTCGGGGACCATCATCAGCACGGAGTGCGGCAGTGAGCGGCCGCCGAGGTGGAGCAGCTCCAGGACCTCGTCGAAGGAGGCGGAGTCGGAGGCGTCCGGGGTGCAGACGGGGAAGATCCGGTCGAGCTGCTCGCTGCCGAAGAGGCTCGACGCCAGCTGGGACTCGCGGGCCTTCATCCAGTTGCGGTTGCCCTTGACCGTGTTGATCTCGCCGTTGTGTGCGACGAAGCGGTACGGGTGGGCGAGCGGCCAGCTCGGGAAGGTGTTCGTGGAGAAACGCGAGTGGACCAGCGCGACCGTGGTGGCGAAGCGGTGGTCGGAGAGGTCCGGGAAGAACGGCTCCAGCTGCCCGGTGGTGAGCATGCCCTTGTAGACGATCGTGCGGGCCGAGAGCGAGGGGAAGTACACCCCGGCCTCACGCTCGGCGCGCTTGCGCAGCACGAAAGCCTTGCGGTCGAGGGCGATGCCGGCGCTCGTACCTCCCCCAGACTCCGTCCGGGAGGTGCCCCCCTCAACGAAGAGCTGCCGGAACTCGGGCATGGTGGCGCGGGCGCCGTTGCCGAGGAAATCGGAGGTGACCGGGACCTCGCGCCAGCCGAGGACCTTGAGGCCCTCCTCGGCGGCGATCTTCTCAAGCTTCTGGACGGCCTCGGCGGAGTCGTCCGCAGGCAGGAAGGCGATACCGACGGCGTAGGCACCGGCCTCCGGGAGGTCGAAGGGGACCTCTTCACGGAGGAAGGTGTCGGGCACCTGGAGCAGGATTCCGGCGCCGTCACCCGAGTCGGGCTCGGATCCGGTGGCGCCACGGTGTTCGAGGTTGCGCAGCACGGTAAGCGCCTGCTCGACCAGCTCATGGCTGGCCACACCGGTCAGAGTGGCCACGAACCCGACGCCACAGGCGTCGTGCTCGTTACGGGGGTCGTACATCCCCTGCTGGGCGGGGCGACCGTCCATGGGCGACCAGGCGTCGGAACGCATCGGCTCTCCCGTCGTCGTCGTGGCATATGCAGTGCCGAGGGACGACGTTGGCCCTCTGCGAAATTTCATGCAGGTTACATAATGGGGCGCTTCTCAAGAAGCGGATAGTCCGTTCCAACATGCGGACACCGCTCACGGAGCGGCGGGGGTTTGGGTCGCAGTCGGAGGATCGGCGCCCGGGGGGACCGCAGAGAGCAGGCGTCGTTGCCTGCGGTGTCTACGGCTCATGCCCGGCGGAAAAGGAATCGAAACCGCCGAGTAACGGCTACTTATGTGGAGCCCTGTATAGAGACTCATTTTACGTCCGCGGAGGAGTTCCGCCCAGAGGCGGTGGCCAAGACGTACGTCACACGGATGGCGCCCAGGTTACGGGCATGATCCCCGCGCGCACCCCGGAACGGCGAGCCCGGGGCCCGGTCACGCTCCCACGCGGTGCGAATGGGGGGTCTCGCCTGCTCGAGCGAAGCCGAGAGCTCGGGGAGACCGACGGCAACGCCGCAGATGTGCGTGCCGAACCCGCGGGCCCGCATGATCCGAACGAGCGGCCCCGAGGGTTGTCCCGTCATCCTGGCGGCTCGGCGCGCTGATTCGGATGCGGTGCATCGCAGGGCGGAGGGGCGTCCGCATGCTGGACACATTCGGACGTTCCGACAACGCGGCGAGGTGCCGCAGCTGTCGTCGTGCGCCCGTCAGGGATGACGGACCGGCCCTCAGCCCCCGACGGCCACACCGAACACCGTGCCCAGCCCGTACGTGAGCGCCGCAGCCGTACCACCGAGCGCCAGCTGGCGCAGACCGCTGAACCACCAGCTGCGCGCCGTCACCCTGGCCACCACCGCGCCGCAGCCGAAGAGCCCGATGAGCGCCAGCAGCACCGCGGGCCACAGGGCGTGCGCTCCGAGCAGATACGGCAGTACGGGCAGCAGCGCACCCAGCGCGAACGCACCGAACGACGACACGGCGGCGACGAGCGGCGACGGCAGATCGCCCGGGTCGATGCCGAGCTCCTCGCGGGCGTGTATCTCCAGGGCCTGCTCCGGATCGCGGGACAGCTGCCGGGCGACCTCGCGGGCGAGCCCGGGCTCGACACCACGGGACTCGTACAGCGCGGCGAGCTCTTCCATCTCGTCCGCGGGGTGCTTGCGCAATTCGCGGCGCTCGACGTCGAGTTCGGCCTCGACGAGCTCCCGTTGCGAAGCGACAGAGGTGTACTCGCCCGCCGCCATGGAGAACGCGCCGGCGGCCAGACCCGCCAGACCGGTGATCACGAGCGTCTGCTGCGACACCGAGCCGCCCGCCACGCCGGTCATCAGCGCGAGGTTGGAGACGAGCCCGTCCATCGCACCGAAGACCGCGGGGCGCAGCCAGCCACCGTTCACATCACGGTGGGTGTGGTTGTCACGGTGCGCCTCGTGCAGGACGGCGTCGGTCTCGATGATGGACACAGCTCTCCCCTTCTCCGGCAGCGGGATTCACTCGCTCCGCCCCCTCAACACCCTCGAAAGTACGCACGAAAAGAGCCCCCCGCCAGCAAGCCAGGCCGTACTTACCTGCCTCCTGACCAGGTAAGCAAGGCCTGCCTCAGGAGAGGGATCCCGTCATCCGACTGGCCCTTTTGTCACGCGTATCGGCCTTTGTCGGGTCTCCGCGTGGCACAGATCGGACAGGTACGAGAACTGGCTCGGTACGAGCGAAGGGTCGACGCGATGGAGTCGATTGCGGGTAATCCGGCAGAGCGGCGGACGGGCCGTACGAGCGCGGGCGCAACGGGCACGGGCGGTGCGGGCACAGGCGGTGCGGCGGAGGCCGCACGGCACGCCCCGGACGCCCCCGGCAGGGGCCGGTCGGCCCGTGCGGACCACGCCGAGCGCCTCGACCGGGCCGACCGGGCCCGCGGCGCGCTCCTGGGGCTCGCCGTGGGTGACGCCCTGGGCGCACCGGCGGAGAACCTTCGGCCGTCCGAGATCCGCCGCCGCTGGGGCCGGATCGAGGGCTTCGTCAGCGACGACCCGGCAGGCACCGATGACACGGAGTATGCGATCTTCTCCGGGCTGCTGCTCGCCCGCCACGGTTCGGCTCTGACCGTCACCCATGTCGAGCGGGCCTGGCACCTGTGGATCGCCGACCTGGACGAGGGGCCGTTCCGCGGCGCCGGATTCAGCGAGCGCGGCACGCTGGAGAACCTGCGCCGGGGTCTCGCCGCCCCGATCTCCGCCCAGCACCGGCACGCCTGGAGCGACGGACTCGCGATGCGGGCGGCGCCGTTCGGCGTGTTCGCGGCAGGCCGGCCCGCCGAGGCGGCGCGCCTGGTCGCGGTCGACGGCCGGGTCAGCCACGACGGCGAGGGCATCTACGGCGGCCAGGCGGTGGCGGCCGGAGTGGCCGCCGCGATGGTCGGTGCGGGGGTCGCTTCCGTGATCGCGGCCGCGCTGTCCGTCGTACCGATGGACTCCTGGACGGCACGCTCGCTGCGCCGCGCGGTGGCTGCCGCCCAGCGCGCCCATCCCGACCGGCTCACCACGGAGCGGGCCGTGCGCTCGGCGGTGGTGGTCGGCGGATATCCATGGACGGACCTGGCGCCGGAGGCGGTCGGCCTGGCGTTCGGCGCGTTCGCGGCGGCGCGCGGCGATTTCCGTACGGCGGTGCTGACCGCGGTCAACATGGGCCGCGACGCGGACACGACGGCGGCCGTGGCGGGAGCGCTGGCCGGGGCACTGCACGGGGTGTCCGCGATCCCGCGGATCTGGGGCGAGGCGATCGGACCGGTCCGGGGCAGCTGTCTGCCGTCGATGCGGGGCTACCACGTCCTGGACATCGCGGAGCTGCTCACGCCGGACGAGACGGACGAGGCGGACCCGATGGGCGGGGCCGGCAAGGCGGTCGGCGGCGCAGGCGAACCGGCAGCCGGGGCAGACGGCGACACAGGCGAACGGGCGGTGGTTGCGTCATGACCACCGCACGCGACACTCGCCGCACCAGCGACCCCGCCTCCCTCCCTGCCCGGCCTCTGCCCGGGCGCCGCGCCCGGATCGAGGGACTGCTCCTCGGGCTCGCCTCGGGGGATGCCGCGGGGTGGCCCGCCGCACGCCACCGGGCGGCCCGGATGCCGGAGTGGACCCGGCGCCTCACCCGGGAGCTCGACACCTTCGCCGAGCAGAACGCCACCACCACCCTGCCCGTGCCGATCGCCCTCAACCAGCCGCCCGAACCGCTGCGGCTCGGGCCGTCGGACGATGCCGAATGGGCCGCGTTCGCCGCCGGGACCGTGCTCGCCTCGGAGGCGGCGTCGCTGCACCATCTCTCCCCCGAGCGCCGGATGCGGGCCGCCATCGACCTCTCCTGGAACGCGCTGGCCGCCGAGGTCGCCGCGGCTGCCGCGCAGGCGCCGGAGGTCGAGTCCGCGGTCCTCCCCCTGCGCGCCCGGATCTCGGTCCGGGCCGGGCTCGGCAATCTCGCCGCTGGGCTGCGGCCGCCCGCAACCGGCCACGACAACCCGCACTATTTCGACGACGCGGCCTGCGTGCGGGCCGCCGTGCTGGCGGTCGTCCACCCCGGTGAGCCCGGACCTGCCGCCGAACTCGCCGAGTTCGATGCCCGATACACCCAGGATGGCGACGGTGTGCACGGTGCCCGTGCGATGGCCGCCGCGATCGCCGAGGCGCTGGGCGGGGCCGATGTCGACACCGTGGTGAACGCCGCACTCGCCCAGCTCCCCGACGGCACCGAGATCGCCCGCAACGCCGCCCACGCCGTCCGGATCGCCCGGGACTTCGTCGGCGAGGCGGCGGGCGCCTTCGCGCTCGTACCGGTGCTGGAGCATCAGATCGTCGATCATGTGTACAGCTACGGGATCGCCGCCGCCGAGACCGTGCCGGTCGCGCTCGCCCTCGCCACCGCCGCCCGGGGCGAGATCGCTCAGGCCATTCCGGCGGCGGCCTGCCTGTCGCGGGTCGCGGACTCGGCGCCCGCCCTGGCCGGTGCGCTGACCGGCGCGCTCGGCGGTATCGCCGCCGTCCCGGACGGCTGGCGCGAGGCCTGCCGCACCCTCGCCGGGTGTGCGCTGCCCCGACTCGCGGGCACGGATCTCATCGAACTCGCCGGGCTGCTGACAGACACGGAACCAGCCCCTCCGGGTGGACAATTCCGACATGACGCCCATGACGCCCACAGGGAATAGACCGCCCACCGCGCTCACCCTCGATGAACGGATCAGAGGCGCCCTCGTCGGCGCCGCCGTCGGCGACGCGCTCGGCGGCCCGGTCGAGGGCCGGTCCGCGGAGCAGATCGCCGAACGCCACGGCGGCCGGGTCAACGGCATCGTCGGCCCGTGGGACGGCGACGCCTGGCGCACCGCCCGCCCCATCGCCCCTTACTACAAGGGCGACGGGCACGTCACCGACGACACCTTGATGACCCATGCGCTGGTACGGGTGTACGGCGTCGTACGGGACCACCTCGACGCGTACTCCGTAGCCGACCACCTCGTACCGGAGCTGATCGCGAACCCCCGCTGGATTCCGGAGCTGCAGGCCGAGGCCCTGCCACTGCAACGGGTCTTCCTCGCCGAGAAGTGGATCGTCGCCCGGCTCCACTACGGCCATGTCGATCCGCGCGAGGCGGGCTCCGGAAACATCGTGAACTGTGGTGCGGCGATGTACATGGCGCCGGTCGGTCTGGTCAACGCCGCGCATCCGCGCGCCGCGTACGCCGAGGCGCTGGACCTCGCGGGCGCCCATCAATCGTCGTACGGGAGGGAGGCGGCCGGGGTCTTCGCGGCGGCCGTCGCCGCCGCCTGCGCCCCGGACGCGACGCCCGCCACCGTCGTCGACACCTGTCTGTCGCTCGCCAAGGACGGAACCCGGGCCGCCATCGAGGCCGTGTGCGAAGTGGCCGTCCGGCAACCGGACTTCGAGACGGCGCTGGCACCGCTGCGTGCCGCGGTGGCCCCCTTCGACACCGTCGGACCCGACTACCGCTCCCCGTCCCTCGGCGCCCGCCGGCCGTCCCGGCTGCACGCCATCGAGGAGCTCCCGATCGCTCTCGGGATGCTGCTCGTCGCGGGCGGCGACTACCGGCACGCGGTGCTCGGATCGGTGAACTACGGCCGCGACTGCGACTCGATCGCCACGATGAGCGGCGCCCTCGCGGGCGCGTTGCACGGCGAAGCGGCGATCCCCGCCGCCTGGGTGAAAACGGTCGCCGAGGCCAGCCGCCTCGATCTGCACGCACCGGCGCGGACGCTGACGGACGTCGCCCGCGAGGTGTTCGCACGGGACACCGCCCGGCGGCGTGCGCACGAGGCGGCGTTCGCGACGCTGGCAGGCACGCCATGACCGTGCGGGTCACCTGGGTGCAGCCCGAGGACCTGATCGGGCACGAGCTGCGCCAAGCGACCGAGGACGGCCGGGACGCGCGGCACATCGAGCGCCGGTGGTACGCGGCGGGCGGCGCACCCGCCCCGGAGCGCGCGGGCGCGTCGAAGTCCCCCGCGCCACCCGCCCTGCGCGCGCTCGCCGAGGGCCTGCTCGACGAACTCGCCGGGCTCACCTCGCCGCTGCATGTCGACGAGCCGACGGATCTCGCCGCGATCCGGGCGGCCTGCCCGTACTGGCCGGCGCCCCGCACGGACCCCTCACCGGCCGGCACGGCCCCGCTGGAGGCGGCGTGGCTGGGGCGTGCGGTCGGCTGCGTGCTCGGCAAACCCGTCGAGAAACTGCCCCTCGCGGGGATCCGGGCGCTGGCCCGGGCCACCGGGAACTGGCCGCTCGCCACCTGGTTCACCGCGAAGGGCCTGCCCGCCGAACTGGCAGCCGCCCACCCCTGGAACCGTCGCTCCGCACCCACCTCGCTCGCCGAGAACATCGACGGGATGCCGGAGGACGACGACCTCAACTACCCGCTCCTGACCGTGCTGTTGATCCAGCGGTACGGGCCGTCCTTCCGTACCGCCGATCTCGCCCGGCTCTGGCTCGACGAACTCCCCGCGGGCCGTACATTCACCGCCGAGCGGGTCGCGTACCGCAATCTGCTCGACGGCATCGAACCGCCGGACACCGCCCGGCACCGCAACCCGTTCCGGGAGTGGATCGGCGCCCGGATCCGCGCCGACGTGCACGGCTGGACCCACCCCGGCGACCCGGCGGCCGCGGCCGAGCAGGCACACCGGGACGCGGTCCTCACACACACCGGCAACGGTGTGTACGGGGCGATGTTCACCGCCGCGGCGCTCGCCGAGGCGGCCGGTGGCGCCGCGGATGTGCACGGCTGTCTGACGGCCGGTCTGCGCGTCGTGCCGCCACGCTCGCGGTTTGCGCACGCGGTCCGCACCGGGATCGACGCGGCCCGCGGTGAGGAGGACTTCGACGAGGTCGTCGACCGGCTGCACGCCGAGTTCGGCGCGTACCACTGGGTCCATGTACTGCCCAACGCCGCGCTGCTCGCGGCCGCTCTCACCCACGCCGACGGCGACTTCTCCGGCTCCATCTGCCGTGCGGTGGCAGGTGGTTGGGACACCGACTCGAACGGTGCGACCGCCGGTTCACTGACCGGTCTGCTGGCCGGCCGGCCCGAGGCGCTGCCCGACCGATGGACCACCCCGCTGGGGAACCGGCTCGCCACATCCGTTCCCGGATTCGACTCCATCGGCTTCGACGCACTGGCCGAAATGACCCACCGGCTCATCCACGAGGAGGCACGCCGCCCATGACCGGCATCGCGGTGCTCGGCAGCACCAATATGGATCTTGTCGCCTACGTCGCACGGGCTCCGCAGCGCGGAGAGACCCTCACCGGACGGGAGTTCCGGACCGTCCCCGGCGGCAAGGGCGCGAACCAGGCCGTCGCCGCCGCCCGCGCGGGCGCCGACGTGATGTTGATCGGCGCGGTCGGTGACGACGCGTACGGGGCGCAGCTGCGGTCCGGACTGGAGCACGCGGGCGTGGACACCGACCTGCTGCACACCGCAGAGGGCCCCAGCGGCACCGCGCACATCGTCGTCGACGACGCGGGCGGCAACGCGATCGTGGTGATCCCCGGCGCCAACGGAACCGTCACCTCCCTCGGCCCCGGCGAGATGGCCGCCATCGCGGGCGCCGACCTGCTGCTCCTGCAACTGGAACTGCCCATGTCCGCTGTGCTGGAAGGGGCGCGGGTCGCCCATGCGCAGGGTGTACGGACGATTCTCACCCCCTCCCCCGTGCAACCGCTGCCGGACCAACTCTTCGACACCATCGATCTCTTGATTCCCAATGAGCACGAGGCCGCCGCGCTCTCCGGGCACTTCGAACCCCACGCGGCGGCGGACATCCTGCTCCGGCAGGTACCCGAGGTCGTCATCACGCTCGGCGCGAAGGGCTGCCTGTACGCGTCCCGGGGCACCGAAAAGATCCACTTCCCCGCGCCCGAGGTCACCGCCGTGGACACCACCGGCGCCGGGGACACCTTCGTCGGCACGCTCGCCGTGGCGCTCGGCGAGGGGCGTTCCGTACCGGAGGCGCTGGCCTGGGCGTCGTCGGCCGCCGCACTCTGTGTGCAGAAGCCGGGCGCCTCGACCTCCATGCCGTACCGCAGCGAGATCGACGCCGCATGACCGCGCCCGGGGAAGCACCCCTCACCGGTCTGCGGGTCCTCGACCTCGCCACGCTCTTCGCGGGCCCCCTCGCGGCCACCATGCTCGGCGACTTCGGCGCCGAGGTGATCAAGGTCGAGCATCCGCGGAAACCCGATCCGTCGCGCGGGCACGGCCCGACGAAGGACGGCATCGGTCTGTGGTGGAAGTTGCTCGGCCGCAACAAACGCAATCTGACCCTCGATCTCTCCGCTCCCGGCGGGCGCGACGTCCTGCTGCGACTGGCCGCGTCCACCGATGTGATCATCGAGAACTTCCGGCCGGGGACGCTGGAACGGTGGGGCATCGGCTGGGAGGAGCTGCACGCCGTCAACCCGCGGCTGGTGCTCACCCGGGTCACCGGCTTCGGCCAGTTCGGCCCGCATGCGCACCGCCCCGGCTTCGGCACACTCGCCGAGGCCATGAGCGGGTTCGCCGCGATCACCGGGGAGCCGGACGGGCCGCCGACCCTGCCGCCCTTCGGGCTCGCCGACTCGATCGCGGCGCTCACCACCGCGTATGCCGTGATGGCGGCGCTGGCCGGGCGGGACCGCACCGGGGAGGGGCAGGTCGTCGACATGGCGATCATCGAGCCGATCCTGACCGTGCTCGGCCCGCAGCCTCTCTGGTACGACCAGCTCGGATACGTCCAGGAACGCACCGGCAACCGCTCGCGCAACAACGCCCCACGCAATACGTACCGCACGTCCGACGGTCAGTGGGTCGCCGTGTCCACGTCCGCCCAGTCGATCGCCGAACGGGTGATGCATCTGGTCGGCCGCTCGGAACTGATCGACGAGCCGTGGTTCGCGTCCGGCGCCACCCGCGCCGACCACGCCGACGAACTCGACGAGGCGGTCGGCAACTGGATCGCCCGGCACACCCGTGACGACGCGATCTCCGCGTTCGAGAAGGCGGAGGCAGCCATCGCGCCGATCCATGACATCCGGGACGTGATGGAGGACCCGCAGTACCGGGCCCTGGACTCCATCACCGAGGTCCCCGACCCGGAGCTGGGCCCGCTGCGTATGCAGAACGTCCTCTTCCGGCTGTCCGGGACCCCGGGGGCGATCCGCTGGGCGGGCCGGCCGCACGGCGCGGACACCGACGAGATCCTCACCGGGCTCGGTCTGACGGATCCGGAGATCGCCTTGCTGCGGGCGGGGAGCGTGCTGTGACGGCGGCGGCAGCGGTGCCTCTGACCTGGCTGTACGTCCCTGGGGACCGGCCGGACGTGGTGCGCAAGGCGCGCGATTCGGGCGCGGACGTGGTGATCGTCGATCTGGAGGACGCGGTCGCGCCGGACCGCAAGGCGTATGCACGGTCCGCCACCGCCGAACTCCTCGCCGAACCGCTCGCCGGCACGGACGGTGTGCCGGTGCATGTCCGGGTCCACACCGAAGCCGACATCCTGGCCCTGGCCGGACTGCCCGGCCTGGCAGGACTGCGGCTGCCCAAGATCACGCATGCCGCGACCGTCCATCACATCGCGGCTCTGGCCCCCGGCGTCGCGCTCTGTCCGCTGCTGGAGTCGGCGCTCGGCATCGAGCACGCGTACACGATCGCGGCGTCCCACTCCCAGGTCCGCTCCATCGCCATCGGCGAGATCGATCTCCGGGCCGATCTGGGCGTACGGGACGACACAGGCCTGGACTGGTCGCGCAGCCGGGTGGTGGTTGCCGCCCGCGCGGCAGGGCTCGCCCCGCCGACCCAGTCGGTGTTCCCGGACGTCCTGGACCTGGACGGGCTGTGGAAGTCCTGCGTGCACGGGAGGGCGCTGGGTTTCGTCGGCCGGGCGGCGATCCACCCCCGGCAGCTGCCGGTGATCGAACGGGCATTCCGGCCGACGGCGGAGGAGATCGAGGCGGCGCAGGAGATCGTGGCGGCGGCGCTGACGGATGCGGGTGCGCTGGCGCTGCCGGACGGTCGCTTCGTGGACGCGGCGGTGGTGGCTTCGGCCCGCCGGACGCTGGCGCTGGCGGAACGGGTGGGGTGACGGGGGAAAGATCCAGCACCCCCGGCGACCGGGAAGCGGGGGCCGGGGGCCGAGACCTCGGTGGGGGACAGCGAAAGGCCCCGAGCCGTTTGGTTCGGGGCCTCTCGTACAAATGGGTGGTGTCAGGCGTTCTTCGCTGCTTCTGCGGTGCCGTTCTTCTCCGGCGCCTCCGTATCGGGCGCCTCCGCATCGGGCGCCTGCGCATCGCCGACGGCGTCGCCGTCACGGTCCGTGTCAGCGGCGGCATCCGCGTCGGGCGCCGCGGGCTCGATGCCCTCGACGTCCTCGGCCGCTCCCGGCTCGACGACCTCCTCGCGCCCCGGCCGTACCTTCGCCGAGATCACGATGTACGTCACGGCCAGCACGAACATGATGATCGCGGTCCACACATTCAGGCGCAGGCCCAGGATGTGGTGCGCCTCGTCGACCCGCATGTACTCGATCCAGGCGCGACCCGTGCAGTACGCCGCGACGTACAGCGCGAATGCCCGCCCGTGTCCGAGCTTGAAGCGGCGGTCGGCCCAGATCACCAGCAGGGCGACGCCCACGCACCACAGCGACTCGTACAGGAACGTCGGGTGGTACGTTCCGGCGACCCGGTTGGGACCTTCGCTGATCTTCAGTGCCCACGGCAGATCCGTCGGCTTGCCGTACAGCTCCTGGTTGAACCAGTTGCCCCAGCGGCCGAACGCCTGGGCGATGGCGATGCCGGGGGCGAGCGCGTCGGCCCAGGCGGGCAGCGGGATCCCTCGACGACGGCAGCCGATCCAGGCGCCGACCGCGCCGAGCGCGATCGCGCCCCAGATACCGAGACCTCCCTGCCAGATCTTGAAGGCGTCGACCCAGTTCTCACCGTCGCTGAAATACAGCTGGTAGTCGGTGATGACGTGGTAGAGCCGGCCGCCGACGAGACCGAAGGGCACGGCCCAGACGGCGATGTCGGCCACCGTGCCGGCTCTGCCGCCCCGGGCGATCCAGCGCTTGTTGCCGAACCAGACGGCGACAAACACACCGATGATGATGCAGAACGCGTAGCCGCGAAGCGGGATCGGGCCGAGATTGATCACGCCGGTCGACGGGCTGGGAATGTAGGCAAGGTCCATGACAGGGTCGACGCTACCCTGCCGGACGGGAGGTGCGGCAACCCGCCCGACAACTTCTGGGTAACGAGCCGGTCATCGATTCCCCGTCCCGGCCGGCTCGCAGCCCACGTCAACGGGGTGACTCAGGAACCGGAGGGCGCCGGGGTGACCTTCCCCGGCTGCTTGCCCTTGTTCGCCTCGGCGACCCACTTCTTCAGGTTCGCCACGGTGATCGGTTCGTTCCCCTTCTTCGGGAAGATCGATTCGCCGTTGAGGAGCGCGGTCGGCGTGCCCTGGAATCCGCCGTTCTGGAAGGCGGTGTGGGACTTCTGGACCCAGGTGTTGTGCGTGCCGTCCTCCACGCAGCTGCGGAAGTCGGGCGTGTCGAGGCCCTCGACCTTGCCCGCCAGCTCGATCAGCTTGCTGCTCTTGCCAAAGGCGTCGTCGGTCTCCGGCGGCTGATTGCGGTACAGGACGTCGTGGTACGCGGAGAACTTCCCGACGTCCTGTGCGCAGGCGGCTGCATTGGCCGCGTCCAGCGATCCGCTGCCACCGAGATTGCCGTCGATGAGCGTGACCAGGTGGTACAGGACCTTGAGCTGTCCGGTGTTCTCCAGCTCGTGGATCGTGTCCCGGAACGCATTCTCGAACTGGCCACAGACCGGGCAGCGGAAGTCCTCCCAGACCGTCAGCGTGGACGGGGCGCCGTGCGCGCCCACCTGGATGGCCAGGCTGTCCTTGCCCGTCGCGCCCGACGGTGCGACGGCCGGCCCCGACTTGCTCGCCTTGTTGCCCTTGCCCCCCGAATTCGCGGCGATCACGCCGATGACGGCGGCCAGCGCCAGCACACCCACCACAGCGGTGGAGACGATCAGCGTGCGCCGGCGGCGCTCGCGCGCCTTCTCCTGCTCACGCTGCTGAATGAGCCGGTCGCGCGCGGCCCTTTTTCCCTCTTGGTTGTTCTCACTCACACCCGCAGCAACGAACCGGGGAGGCACGTGCGTGCCTCCCCGGCCCCAGGTCCACCCGGATGGATTACACCCGATGTCAGCGCTTTCGAACGCCTTCGGCCAGTTCGCCCGCCAATGAGCGGACCGCGGCGAGACCGGACGCCTCGTCGGGGGCGTCCAGGATCCGCTTGACGAAGGCGGAGCCGACGATCACTCCGTCGGCGAAGACGGCGACCTCGGCGGCCTGCTGGGCGTTGGAGACGCCGAGGCCGACGCAGACCGGGAGCTCGGTCGTGGCGCGGGTGCGCCGGACCAGGTCCTGGGCCTGCTCTCCGACCGATTCGCGGGTGCCGGTGACCCCCATCAGCGAGGCCGCGTAGACGAAGCCGGAGCCGGCCGCGGTGATGGTGGTGAGGCGCTCGTCCTTGCTGCTCGGTGCGACGACGAAGACGGTCGCGAGACCGTGCTTGTCGGCGTGCTCGCGCCACGCCGAGGACTCCTGGACCGGCAGGTCGGGCAGGATGCACCCGGCGCCGCCCGCCTCGGCGAGCTCAGCGGTGAACCGCTCGATGCCGTACCGGTCGATGGGGTTCCAGTACGTCATGACAAGGATCGGGGCGCCGGTCGCCTCGTACGCCTCGCGGACCGTACGCATCACGTCGGCGATCTTCACGCCGCCGCGCAGAGCGATGTCGTCGGCGGTCTGGATGACCGGCCCGTCGAGCACGGGGTCGCTGTGCGGCAGGCCCACCTCGACGACATCGGCGCCACCGGCGACGACGGCCTTCACGGCCTCGATGCCGCCGTCGACCGTCGGGAACCCGGCCGGCAGGTAGGCGATGAGCGCGGCACGGTCCTCCGCCTTGGCGCCGGCGAGAGCGGCGCTCAACAGCTCGATGTTGCCACTCACTTGGCGTCCTCCTCGATCTCGGCGTCGCCGTTCCCCGCGTCCGCCTCGACGGTCGCGTCCGCGTCGTACAGCCCGAAGTAGCGGGCCGCCGTGTCCATGTCCTTGTCGCCGCGGCCGGACAGGTTGACCACGAGCAGCCCGTCCTTGCCGAACTCCTTGCCGACCTCCAGGGCTCCGGCCAGCGCGTGGGCGCTCTCGATGGCCGGAATGATCCCTTCGGTGCGGGAGAGCAGCAGCAGCGCCTGCATGGCGGCACCGTCGGTGACCGCGCGGTACTCGCCGCGACCGATGTCCTTGAGGTACGAGTGCTCCGGGCCGATGCCCGGGTAGTCCAGACCGGCCGAGATGGAGTAGGGCTCGGTGATCTGGCCCTCGTCGTCCTGGAGGACGTAACTGCGTGAGCCGTGCAGGATGCCGGGCTCGCCCGCGGTCAGGGTCGCCGCGTGCTCGCCGGTCTCCACGCCGTGTCCGGCGGGCTCGCAGCCGATCAGCCGCACGTGCGCGTCCGGGATGAAGGCGTGGAACAGGCCGATGGCGTTGGAGCCGCCGCCGACACAGGCGATCGCGGCGTCCGGCAGCCGGCCGGTCCGTTCCAGGACCTGCCGTCGGGCCTCGACGCCGATGACGCGGTGGAAGTCGCGGACCATCGCCGGGAAGGGGTGCGGGCCCGCGACCGTACCGAAGAGGTAGTGCGTGCGGTCCACATTGGCGACCCAGTCGCGGAACGCCTCGTTGATGGCGTCCTTGAGCGTGCGGGAGCCGGATTTCACGGCGACGACCTCGGCGCCGAGCATCCGCATCCGCGCCACGTTCAGCGCCTGCCGCTCGGTGTCGATCTCACCCATGTAGATGGTGCATTCGAGGCCGAAGAGGGCGCAGGCGGTCGCGGTGGCGACGCCGTGCTGGCCGGCGCCGGTCTCGGCGATGACCCGGGTCTTGCCCATGCGCTTGGTGAGCAGCGCCTGACCCAGCACGTTGTTGATCTTGTGCGAGCCGGTGTGGTTCAGGTCCTCGCGCTTGAGGAAGATCCGGGCTCCGCCCGCGTGCTCGGCGAAGCGCGGCACCTCGGTCAGTGCACTGGGCCGGCCGGTGTAGTTGACCATGAGCTCATTGAGCTCGGCGGCGAAGGCCGGGTCGGCCTTCGCCTTGTCGTACTCGACGGCGACCTCGTCCACGGCGGCGACCAGCGCCTCCGGGATGAACTTGCCGCCGAACGCGCCGAAGTAGCCCTCGGCGCTGGGGATCAGACCCTCGGGGTCCGGAATGAAGAAGTCAGATGACATCCGACGTGCTCCTCGTCATGGCAACGGGTGGGTTCACCGTATGCGCCGTCAGCAGAGCGCCGCCGCGACCGGGGACGGTCGGACGGTGCGGTCGTACGTACGAGAGGGTGGTGCGAGTACGTCGGCCAGGGCTCGCTACAGCGCGGTCCCCGTGCGCCATCGCATGCCGTTGACCTGGCCGGGCTCGTCGCCGATCACATACCGCACCCGCCGTCCGTGCACGCGGCGCGCGGGGGCGCGGCAGCCGCGGGGGCGGCAGCCGCGCGCCAGCGGCGCGTGCGGGTCCCGGGCAGCCGTCACCATGGCCAGGCGCAGGCGCGGCCGGGTGCGGGGCAGGGGACGGTCGGCGGACATGGTGCGGGTCAGCCCCGTCCGTGCCGCAGGGCCGGGTGGGCGCCCGCGGCGACCAGGTCGGCGACAGCGGCCCGCGGGTCGCGGCCGGTGACCAGGGACTCGCCGACGAGTACGGCGTCGGCGCCGGCGTTTGCGTAGGCGATGAGGTCGTGCGGGCCGCGGACGCCGGACTCGGCGACCTTGACGATGCCCGCGGGGATCTCGGGGGCGACACGCTCGAAGGTGGAGCGGTCGACCTTGAGGTCCTTCAGATTGCGCGCGTTGACACCGATGATCTTCGCTCCGGCGTCGACGGCGCGCTCCGCCTCCTCCTCGTCGTGCGCCTCGACCAGCGGCGTGAGGCCGATGGACTCGGCACGCTCGATCAGGGAGACGAGGGCCTCCTGGTCGAGGGCGGCGACGATCAGCAGGGCGAGGTCGGCGCCGTAGGCGCGGGCCTCCCAGAGCTGGTACGAGGTGACGATGAAGTCCTTGCGCAGGATCGGGATGTCGACCTTGGCGCGGACGGCTTCCAGGTCGGCGAGCGAACCGCCGAAGCGGCGCTCCTCGGTGAGGACGGAGATGACGGACGCGCCACCGGCCTCGTAGTCCGCGGCGAGCGCGGCCGGGTCGGCGATCGCGGCCAGGGCCCCCTTGGAGGGGCTGGAGCGCTTGACCTCGCAGATGACGGTCACGCCCTCGCCGCGCAGGGCGGCGACTCCGTCCTTGGCCGCCGGAGCGCGCGCGGCGCGTTCCTTGAGCTCGTCGAGGCTGACACGCGCCTGCCGCTCTGCGAGGTCGGCGCGGACGCCGTCGATGATCTCGTCGAGCACACTCACGCGAGCGGCCCCCTTCCGGGACGGTGATGAGGGAACAGGATCAGCCATCTCGATGGTATCCGTAGGAAGGCCGCGGGCCCGCATCCGGCCGCCGAATGTCCCATTAGCTGGGCATTCATGGCGCCAGTACTGATCCGAACGGCAGATTCCGAACGACGGTGAAGATCAGCAGCACGGCGCCGATCCCCCACCAGTAGGCCGGTGCGAGGTTGATCCGTACGGGCATTCCTCTGCTCGCGCGGACCATCCAGACCACCCAGACGGCGGCGAAGATCGCGTAGCCGACGACGGCGAGGGCGTTGGAGCCCAAGGCGGCGGCGATATCGCCGTGGGCAACGGCGTGGGCGCTGCGCAGCCCACCGCAGCCGGGGCAGAACAGGCCGGTGACCTGCAGCATCGGGCAGACCGGGTAGTGGCCCGGCTGATTGGGGTCGACGGCGCCGACGTAGCCGAAGGCCCCGATCACGGCCGCCATGACCGCCACCGGGGTGACGAGCCGCCGGAAGGGTGACGCCGGCACAGGTGCCGGCGGGAAGGCCGACGCGGGGTGACCGGGCGCCGGCACGACGACCGGCGCGGGCTGTTGACCGGGCGGGCCCGGTGCGGCTGCGGGAGAAGGCGAGGCGTCCACCCGGCGATTGTCCCCGCTCACGCGGAAAGGCGCAGCCCGGCCCGGGCTGCGCCTTTCACGATGTTCCGACCGGCGTCAGGACGACACCTGGGCCTGCCCGGCTCGCGCCCGGGCGGCGGCCATCTCGGCCGACTCCTTCGGCATGCCGAGTCCGGCGGCCTTCATCGCGAAACCGACGGCTCCGCCGATGAGGATGACCGCGAAACCGGCCCAGAAGCCGAGCGGGTTGGCCGCGACCATGAAGACGCCTGCGACGCAGAAGCCGATGAACGAGATGATGACACCGGTCCAGGCGGCCGGGGTGTGTCCGTGGCTGCTGCCCGCCATGAGTTGCTCCTCGTTGGTGTTTCGCTGTGGGTATCGCTGTATCGCTGTACGCAAAGCTGGTGGCGCTGTGCTGCCGCTGTGCAGAAAGCTCACCGCCATTGTCCCGTACGGACGGGTACGACGTCAGTTGGGGGTCGTACCCGGGGTGTGTCCCCCCGGTCACGCCCCGCTCGCGCCGGGAGGTCCTTCAGTGCGTCGGGTCCTCGCCGCGGTCCAGGGCCTTCCACAGGTCCTCGGGCCGGTCCGGGTCCGGGGCGGTGCGGGGGGCCTTGCGGGGGCGCGGAGTGCCGTCGCGTTCGTACCGGCCCGACATGGTCGGCCAGAGCTTCCCGTACCGCAGGGCGAGCAGCCCTGCGATGAGGATCAGCAGCCCGCCGGCGGCGGTGACGTACGGCCAGGCGGTGTGGCTGAGGGCGTCGATGGTGGCGGAGGTGTCGCCGGTGGTCTGCGCCGCCTTCTCGTTGAGGGCCGCGCTGTCGGAGGCGCCGAGGTAGGCGCTCAGTGCGGCACCGAGGCCGCTGAGGGCGAGCAGCCCGGCGACGAGCAGGCGGCCGGTGCTGCGGACGGCGAAGACGGCGACGAGGGCGGCCAGGCCGACGATCGCGAGAGCCGCCGGGAGTCCGGTGACGTCCTGGCCGTCGGCGGTCAGAGGCAGGGAGCCACCGCCGACGGCGGCCTTGCCCTCGGCCCACGTCTGGCTGGAGGCGAGGAGGACGACGGTGGCACCGGCCGCCCCGAGAAGCAGGCCGGCGGCCAGGCTGCGGCGGCTTCCCGTGGCGTCGGGCGCGGTGGCGGCTCGGGCACGGGGCTGGGGTACGGGGACAGCACTCACGTACCCCACTATCCCTTACCCGGTCAGCTTTCGCGGAGGCGGTTGGCGGTATGGACGGCGCGCAGGACCGCGGCGGCCTTGTTGCGGCATTCGGCGTCCTCGGCGACCGGGTCCGAGTCGGCCACGATTCCCGCTCCGGCCTGGACGTACGCGGTGCCGTCGCGCAGCAGAGCCGTACGGATCGCGATCGCGGTGTCGGAGTCCCCGGCGAAGTCGAGGTAGCCGACGCAGCCTCCGTACAGTCCGCGGCGGGTGGGTTCGAGCTCCTCGATGATCTGCATGGCCCGCGGCTTGGGGGCGCCGGAGAGAGTCCCGGCCGGGAAGCATGCGGTCAGGACGTCGAAGGCGGTACGGCCTTCGGCGACGCGGCCGGTGACCGTGGAGACGATGTGCATCACGTGCGAGTACCGCTCGATCGACATGAAGTCGACGACCTCGACGCTGCCGGGCACGCAGACCCGTCCCAGGTCGTTGCGGCCGAGGTCGACGAGCATCAGGTGCTCGGCGCGTTCCTTCGGGTCGGCGAGGAGCTCGTCGGCGAGTGCCTGGTCCTCCTGCGGGGTGGCGCCGCGGGGCCGGGTCCCGGCGATCGGGTGGACCATCGCGCGCCCGTCCTCGACCTTGACGAGGGCTTCGGGGCTGGAGCCCGCGACATCGAAGCCGTCGAACCGGAAGAGGTACATGTACGGCGACGGGTTGGTCGCGCGCAGCACCCGGTAGACGTCCAGCGCGCTTGCCGTGCACGGGGTCTCGAAGCGCTGGGACGGGACGACCTGGAACGCCTCGCCGGCCCTGATGCGCTCCTTCACGTCGACGACGGCGTCCCGGAAGGCCTGGCCGCCCCAGAGCGCGGTGTACGGCGGGAGCTCGGACGGCGGCAGGGCGGCGGGGGCGCTCTCGACCGGACGGGAGAGGTCCGCCTCCATGGCGTCGAGCCGGGCGACGGCGTCGGCGTACGCCTCGTCGACCCCGGTCTCCAGGTCGTTGTGGTTGATCGCGTTGGCGATCAGCAGGACGCTGCCGTCCCAGTGGTCGAGGACGGCGAGGTCCGAGGTGAGGAGCATCGTCAGCTCGGGGAGTTGCAGGTCGTCGCCTCCGTGCTCGCCGATCCGCTCCAGTCGGCGCACGATGTCGTAACCGAGATAGCCGACCATGCCGCCGGTGAACGGCGGCATGCCGGAGTGCAGGTCGCGCGGGGTGTGCAGGGCCTCGACGGTGGCGCGCAGGGCGTCCAGCGGATCCCCGTCGACGGGGACGCCGACGGGCGGAGTGCCGAGCCAGTGCGCCTGCCCGTCGCGGACGGTGAGGGTGGCGGCGCTGCGGACGCCGATGAAGGAGTAGCGGGACCAGGTGCGGCCGTTCTCCGCGGATTCGAGGAGGAACGTGCCGGTGCGCTCGCCCGCGAGCTTGCGGTAGAGCGCGACCGGGGTGTCGCCGTCCGCGAGGAGTCGGCGGCTGACGGGGATGACACGCCGGTCGGCGGCCAGCTTGCGGAAGGTCTCAAGATCCATGGCGGCTGACCCTACTGCCCCAGCAGGAGTACGTCTGCGTCGAAGCAGGTCCGGTCACCGGTGTGACAGGCGGCACCCGTCTGGTCGACCTTGACGAGAACGGTGTCCGCGTCGCAGTCGAGGGCGACGGACTTGACCACCTGGATGTGGCCCGAGGTGTCGCCCTTGACCCAGTACTCCTGGCGGCTGCGCGACCAGTAGGTGCAGCGGCCGGTGGTCAGGGTGCGGTGCAGGGCCTCGTCGTCCATCCAGCCGAGCATGAGCACCTCGCCGGTGTCGTACTGCTGGGCGATGGCCGGGACCAGTCCGTCGACGCCGCGCTTGAGGCGGGCGGCGATGGCGGGGTCCAGGCTGCTGGCGGGCGGGGTGCTGGGCGCGGGCATGCTGGTCATGGGTCCCATTCTGCCGTGGTCGCGAGGGCGGTTCCGTGAGGCGTCCACTGGGCGGACCGCGGGACCCGGTCGTACGCTGGCGAGCATGTCGACCCATGCGAAGCGCGAACGACTTCTGCTTGCCGACCTGTTGGAGGCGGCGGGCCCCGAAGCCGCCACCCTGTGTCAGGGCTGGACGGCCCGGGACCTGGCTGCCCATGTCGTGGTGCGCGAGCGCCGACCGGACGCGGCGGCCGGAGTGCTGCTGGGCCCGCTGAAGAACCGGCTCGAACGGGTGCAGGCCGAGTTCGCCGAGAAGCCGTACGAGGAACTCATCCAGCTGATCCGTACGGGACCGCCCCGGATGTCGCCGTTCGGGCTGAAGCAGGTGGACGAGGCGGCCAACACGGTGGAGTTCTACATCCACGCCGAGGATGTGCGCCGGGCGCAGCCCGACTGGTCGCAGCGGGAGCTGGACCCGGTCTTCGCCGATGCGCTCTGGTCGCGCATGGAGAAGGCGGCGCGGCTGATGGGGCGCAAGGCGCCGGTGGGTCTTGTGCTGCGCCGCCCGGACGGGCAGACCGCGGTGGCGCACAAGGGCACTCCAGTGGTGACGGTCACCGGCGAGCCCGGCGAACTGCTGCTGTTCGCGTCCGGGCGGCAGGACGCGGCCAGGGTGGAGGTCGAGGGCGACAAGGAGGCGATCGCCCGGCTGCGGACGGCGGAGCTCGGCATGTAGGACGACGGGGCGCGCGGCCTCCGGTGGCCGGCCTGTCGTACGCGCGGCCCGCCGCCCGATGTCAGTGCGGCAGTTCCGCGCGGCGCAGCCGGGTGAAGGCCAGACCGGTCGTCGCCCCGGCCGCGCACACCACCGCGCTGGTGACGAAGACCGGGCCCGTCCCCCAGGCGGCGACGGCGGCTCCCGTGACCGGGTAGCTGAGCGGGGCGATCGCGTGGGTGAAGAGCGTCGAGACCGAGGTGACCCGGCCCAGGTAGGCAGGGTCGGTGACGGTCTGGATCAGGGCGCCGCACAGGGCGCCGCCGAGTCCGGCGAAGAGCCCGACGCAGACGGCGACCGCGGCGGCGAGGCCCACCGAGGGGGCAAAGGCCAGGACGGCTGTGGCGAGTGCGCCGACCAGTACCGTCAGGCACATGACGAGACCGGCCCGTGGCACCCGGCCGCGCACCGCGAGCAGCAGCGCCGACGCACCGGCTCCGATCCCGAACGCGGCGACGATCCATCCCATGCCGGACGCCCCCCAGCCGCGCTGCCCGGCGAGCAGGACCAGGCCGAGGTTGAACGGCCCGGTGAAGCCCAGCTCGCTGAGGGCCACGGTGAGCATGAGCGGTCCGAGCACCGGGTGGCGGCGGATGTGGCGCAGCCCGTCGGTCAGGTCGTGCCAGGCGGTGCCGGACGGTTCACCGGCTTCCACTGCGGGCAGCGGGCTGATCCGCAGGGCAAGGAGCAACGGCAGCGACACGGCGAAGAGCACCCCGGCCGCGGCGAACGCGAGGGTCGGGCCGCCGAAAGCCACTGCGGCGCCACCGAGCGGGGCTCCGACGACATTGGCGACACGGGAGGCGAGTCCGCGCAGTCCCTGGACGCGGGCCAGCTGTCCGGCGGCGGTGATCCGGGGCGGCAGGGCGCCGACGGCGGGCAGGAAGAGCGCGTCGACCACACCGAAGACGAGCGCGACGGCGACCAGCATCCACACGGCGGGCGAGGTGAACAGCAGCGCGCCCGCCAGGCCCAGCACGACCAGACAGCGGGCGGCGTCGCTTCCGATGACGACGCGGCGCGGGCCGAGCCGGTCGGCGAGCACTCCCCCGCCGAGCATCAGCAGGGCCCGGGGTATGGAGCCGACGGCGAGCACGAGTCCGGCCTGGGTGGCGCTGCCGGTGCGGGCGGCGGACCAGGCGAGCGCCATGTAGTAGACGCTGTCGCCGATCATCGACGCGGCGTAGGCGCCGAGCCAGCGCAGGACGTTGCCGTCGCGGTGGGCTGGGCGTTCGGGTGCTTTCGGGGCCGTGACGGTGACGGTCATGAGGGTCGTCCTCCCGGGGCGGCGACTCAGGTGCGGAACGGGAATGCGTACAGGTGCATGGCGACGTTCTCGCGGCCTTCCGTGTCCCCGGCCTCGTCGCGGGCGCGGCCGAGTTCTTCGTACTGGTCGATCAGTTCGTGCACCTCACGGCTGAGCGCGGCAAGTTCGTCGGCGGTGAGCCGGGCCAGGTACTCGGAGCCGAAGGCGGCGCTGCGCCACTCCAGTGGCCAGCTCTGGGCCGAGTCGATGTAGCTGCGGTACAGCTCGACGTGCTGGTCGAACGAGAGCCGACCGATGGCGGTATGCGTGGCGACCTTCTCGGGCGCGTCACTGAAATCCTCGGCATGGAAGTTCAGCCCCTTCGAGGCCGGCTGCCACCAGCGCTCGCGGCCGTCCTTGCCCTGCTGCTCGGCCTCCTCGATCAGGCCGTGGTCGGCGAGCTTGCGCAGGTGGTAACTGACCAGCGAGACCGCCTCGTCGACCTGCTCGGCGAGCTGGGAGGCGGTGGCCTTACGGGAGATGTAGAGCGCCCGGTAGAGCTTCATCCGCAGGGGGTGCCCGAACGCCTTCAGGGTCTCCAGGTCCGAGATCCGGCGAGATTCGTTGCTTGCCATGCCCTCACCGTAGACAGAAAAGAAAACTTGCACAATCTTTTTTGTGCAATAAAATTTGCGGGATCTCGGATACCACCCTGATGCCGTGAGGGGACGGCCCGCAGAACGCCGATCGCCGGACGGGCCACAACGGCTCGTCCGGCGATCGATGGAGTACTGCGGTCAGCGGACCGGGTGTCCGGCCTCCCTGAGAGCGCCCTTGACCTCGGAGATCCGCAGATCGCCGAAGTGGAAGACGGACGCGGCGAGCACCGCGTCGGCGCCTGCCGCGATGGCCGGTGCGAAGTGCGCGAGCCGGCCCGCGCCGCCGGAGGCGATGACGGGGACGGTGACATGAGTGCGGACCGCCGCGATCATCTCGGTGTCGTAGCCGTCCTTCGTGCCGTCGGCGTCCATCGAGTTGAGCAGGATCTCGCCCGCGCCCAACTCGGCGGCCCGGTGCGCCCACTCGACGGCGTCGATGCCGGTGCCCTTGCGGCCGCCGTGCGTGGTGACCTCGAAGGTGCCCGCGGGGGTACGCCGGGCGTCCACGGACAGCACGAGGACCTGTCGGCCGAACCGCTCGGCGATCTCCCGGATGAGGTCCGGGCGGGCGATCGCCGCGGTGTTGACGCCGACCTTGTCGGCGCCGGCCCTCAGCAGCTTGTCGACGTCGTCGGCGGTACGGACACCGCCGCCGACGGTGAGCGGGATGAAAACCTGCTCCGCGGTGCGGCGCACCACGTCGTAGGTCGTCTCCCGGTCGCCGCTGGACGCGGTGATGTCGAGGAAGGTCAGCTCGTCGGCGCCCTCTGCGTCGTACAGCTTGGCCATCTCGACGGGGTCACCCGCGTCGCGCAGGTTCTGGAAGTTGACACCCTTGACGACCCGGCCGTTGTCGACGTCCAGGCACGGGATGACTCGTACCGCGAGACTCATTGCGCACCTTCCCGGTAGGCCTCGATCTCGACCTCGACGACCAGGCTGGGGTCGACGAAACCGGAGACGATGATCATGGAGGCGGCGGGGCGGACGTCATCGAACAGCTCCTTGTGGGCGCGGCCGACCTCGTCCACGTCCCGGGCGTGCGTGATGTACATCCGGGTACGGACGACGTCCTCGCGGCCCAGCCCCACCTGCTTCAGTGCGTCGAAGGCGACGTTGAAGGAGACGACGGCCTGCTCGTACGGGCCGCCCGCGGAGATCTGTCCGTTGACGACCGACGTGCAGCCGGCGACCAGGACCAGCCCGTTCGGCAACTGCACCGCGCGGGAGTAGCCGAACTTGTCCTCCCAGGGTGCGCCGGAGGAGATGCGGTTGACGGAGTCGGTCATCCGGAGACCACCTGCAGCGCCTCTTCGAGGGTGAACGCCTTCGCGTACAGCGCCTTGCCGACGATCGCGCCCTCGACACCGTCCGGCACGAGCGAGGCGATCGCCCGCAGGTCGTCCAGCGAGGAGACGCCGCCGGAGGCGACGACCGGCTTGTCGGTGGCGGCGCAGACGTTCTTCAGGAGCTCCAGGTTGGGGCCCTGGAGCGTGCCGTCCTTGGCGATGTCGGTGACGACGTAGCGGGCACAGCCCTCGGAGTCGAGGCGGGCGAGGGTCTCGTAGAGGTCGCCGCCGTCGCGGGTCCAGCCGCGGCCGCGGAGCGTCGTACCGCGGACGTCGAGGCCGACGGCGATCTTGTCGCCGTGCTCGACGATGACCTTGGCGACCCACTCGGGGGTCTCCAGGGCGGCGGTGCCGAGGTTGACCCGGGTGCAGCCGGTGGCGAGGGCGGCGGCGAGCGAGGCGTCGTCACGGATGCCGCCGGACAGCTCGACCTTGATGTCCATGGAGCGGGCGACCTCGGCGATCTGCGCCCGGTTGTCACCGGTGCCGAACGCGGCGTCCAGGTCGACGAGATGCAGCCACTCGGCGCCCGCCTTCTGCCAGGCGAGGGCGGCCTGCAGGGGGTCGCCGTACGAGGTCTCGGAGCCGGACTCGCCGTGCACGAGACGGACGGCCTGGCCGTCGCGGACGTCGACGGCGGGGAGGAGCTCAAGCGTGGTGGACATCAGAGTGTTCCGATCCAGTTGGTCAGCAGCTGGGCGCCGGCATCGCCGGACTTCTCGGGGTGGAACTGGGTGGCCCACAGGGCGCCGTTCTCCACGGCGGCGACGAACGGCTCACCGTGGGTGGCCCAGGTGACCCGCGGGGCCCTGATCCTGGCGTTCGTGACTTCGAGGCTCCAGTCGTGCACCGCGTACGAGTGCACGAAGTAGAACCGGGACTCGGGGTCGAGACCGGCGAAGAGCTCGGAGTCCTCGGGGGACCGCACGGTGTTCCAGCCCATGTGCGGGACGACCGGGGCCTTCAGCGGGGCGACGGTGCCGGGCCACTCGTCGAGGCCCTCCGTCTCCACGCCGTGCTCGATGCCACGCTCGAAGAGGATCTGCATACCGACGCAGATGCCCATCACGGGCCGGCCGCCGGAGAGCCTGCGGCCGATGACCCAGTCGCCGCGGGCCTTCTTCAGCCCCTCCATGCAGGCGGAGAACGCGCCGACGCCGGGCACCAGCAGCCCGTCGGCGTTCATCGCCCGGTCGAAGTCGCGGGTGATCTCGACGTCCGCGCCGACGTGGGCGAGGGCGCGCTCGGCTGAACGGACGTTGCCGAAGCCGTAGTCGAAGACGACGACCTTCTTCTTCTCACTCACAGGTCGCTCCCTCAGTCCCAGAGTCCCTGGATCCGCATGACACCTGCGACCAGGCACATCACGGATGCGATCCCGAGCAGCACGATGACGCCCTTGGGCATCTTCTGCTTCGAGAAGGAGTAGACGCCACCGGCCAGGAAGAGGCCGAGGACGATCAGAACGGTGTTGAGGCCGGTCACAGCGCGCCCTTCGTGGAAGGAAGAATTCCGGCAGCTCGCGGGTCGTGCTCACAGGCGTACCGCAGGGCGCGGGCGAGCGCCTTGAACTGGCACTCCACGATGTGGTGGGCGTTGCGGCCGTACGGGACCTGGACGTGCAGGGCGATCTGTGCCTGGGCGACGAAGGACTCCAGGATGTGCCGGGTCATCGTGGTGTCGTACGAGCCGATCATCGGCGCGATGTTCTCCGGCTCGGTGTGCACCAGGTAGGGGCGGCCGGAGAGGTCGACGGTGACCTGGGCGAGCGACTCGTCCAGCGGGACGGTGCAGTTGCCGAAGCGGTAGATGCCGACCTTGTCGCCGAGCGCCTGCTTGAAGGCGGCGCCGAGGGCCAGGGCGGTGTCCTCGATCGTGTGGTGCGTGTCGATGTGCAGGTCGCCCTCGGTCTTGACCGTGAGGTCGAAGAGGCCGTGGCGGCCGAGCTGGTCGAGCATGTGGTCGTAGAAGCCGACCCCGGTCGACACGTCGACCTTTCCGGTGCCGTCGAGGTTGACCTCGACAAGCACCGACGTTTCCTTGGTGGTGCGTTCCACGCGGCCTACGCGGGGGCTCATCCGTCGTGCTCCTTCTTGAGTTCGCGTACCGCATCGAGGAACGCGTCGTTCTCTGCCGGGGTTCCTGCGGAGACCCGCAGCCATCCCGGTACGCCGTTGTCCCGGACCAGGACGCCCCGGTCGAGGATCTGCTGCCAGGCGGTGTGGCTGTCGGCGAAGCGGCCGAACTGGACGAAGTTGGCGTCCGAGTCCGTCACGTCGAAGCCGAGGGCGCGCAGTTCGGTGACGATCCGGTCGCGCTCGCTCTTGAGCTGCGCGACGTATCCGAGGAGCGTCTCGGTGTGCTCCAGGGCGGCGAGTGCCGTGGCCTGGGTGACGGAGGACAGGTGGTAGGGCAGCCGCACCAGTTGGACGGCGTCCACGACGGCCGGGTCGGCGGCGAGATAGCCGAGGCGCAGTCCGGCGGCGCCGAACGCCTTCGACATGGTGCGCGAGAGCACCATGTTCGGCCGGCCCTCGATCAGCGGGAGGAGCGAGGGGTGGTGGCTGAATTCGCCGTACGCCTCGTCGACGACGACCATCGAGGGCCTGGCGGCCTGGGCGGCGTCGTACAGCGCGAGGACGGTGGCGGCGTCGACCGCGGTGCCCGTGGGGTTGTTGGGCGAGGTGATGAAGACGACGTCCGGGCGCTGCTCGGCGATGGCCTCGCAGGCCGCGTCGACATCGATCGTGAAGTCGTCCTTGCGCGGTCCGGAGATCCAGCCTGTGCCGGTGCCGCGCGCGATGAGAGCGTGCATCGAGTACGAGGGCTCGAAGCCGATCGCGGTGCGTCCGGGGCCGCCGAAGGTCTGCAGCAACTGCTGCAGCACCTCGTTGGAGCCGTTGGCCGCCCAGACGTTGGCGAGACCGACCGCGTGCCCGGCGGTGCGGGTGAGGTAGCGGGCCAGTTCGGTACGGAGCTCGACGGCGTCCCGGTCGGGGTAGCGGTTGAGGTCGCGGGCGGCCTCGCGGACGCGCTCGGCGATACGGGCGACGAGCGCCTCGGGGAGCGGGTACGGGTTCTCGTTGGTGTTCAGCCGCACGGCCACGTCGAGTTGGGGCGCGCCGTACGGGGACTGACCACGGAGCTCGTCCCGGATCGGCAGGTCGTCGATACGGGTGGTGTTGCTGTTCGTCACTGCTGCGGAACCTTCCAGCCACTGTGCTCGTCCAGTTCGCCTTCGGCGAAACGGGCCTTGAGAGCGGCGCCGTGGGCGGGGAGGTCCTCCGCCTCGGCGAGGGTCACGACATGGTGGGTGACCTCGGCGAGCGCGTCGCGCGTGTAGTCGACGATGTGGATACCGCGCAGAAAGGACTGCACGGACAGGCCCGAGGAGTGGCAGGCACAGCCACCGGTGGGCAGGACGTGGTTGGAGCCGGCGCAGTAGTCGCCGAGAGAGACCGGGGACCACGGGCCGACGAAGATCGCTCCGGCGTTGCGGACCCGGTCGGCGACGGCTGCGGCGTCGGCGGTCTGGATCTCCAAGTGCTCGGCGGCGTACGCGTCGACGACCTTGAGGCCGTCCTCCAGATCGTTGACCAGGACGATCGCGGACTGACGGCCGGCCAGCGCGGGCTCGATCCGGTCCGTGATGTGCTTGGTGGCGGCGATCTGCGGCTTCAGCTCGGCCTCGGTGGCAGCGGCCAGTTCCTCGGAGTCGGTGACGAGGACGGCGGCGGCCATCGGGTCGTGCTCGGCCTGGCTGATCAGATCGGCGGCGACGTGCACCGGGTCGGCGGTGGAGTCGGCGAGGATCGCGATCTCGGTGGGTCCGGCCTCGGCGTCGATGCCGATGCGGCCCTTGAGGAGGCGCTTGGCGGCGGCCACGTAGATGTTGCCGGGACCGGTGACGAGGTTCACCGGGAGGCATTCGGCCGTTCCGTACGCAAACATCGCGACGGCCTGGGCACCACCGGCGGCGTACACCTCGTCGACGCCGAGGAGGGCGCAGGCGGCGAGGATGGTGGGGTGCGGCAGACCGCCGAACGCCTTCTGCGGCGGGGAGGCGACGGCGATGCCCTCGACACCCGCCTCCTGCGCCGGGACGACATTCATGACCACGGACGACGGGTAGACGGAGCGCCCGCCCGGCACATACAGGCCGACGCGCTCGACGGGCACCCACTTCTCGGTCACGGTGCCGCCGGGGACGACCTGCGTGGTGTGGGTCGTGCGGCGCTGCTCGTGGTGGACGAGACGGGCACGGCGGATCGACTCCTCCAGGGCGGCCCGTACGGCGGGGTCGAGCCGGTCCAGCGCCTCGGAGAGGGCCGCGGCCGGGACCCGGATCGAGTCGAGCCGTACGCCGTCGAACTTCTCCCCCCACTCGATCACTGCCGCTGAGCCACGATGGCGTACGTCCTCGCAGATGGGGCGCACCGTCTCCAGTGCGGCTTCCACGTCGAACTCGGCTCGGGGCAGCAGGTCGCGCAGGTCGCCACCCTCGGGGAGGGCATCGCCGCGCAGATCGATTCGAGAAATCACACCCCAATTCTCTCAGACCGCCTCCGGCGGCAGTTCGCCCGTATCACTGGCTGATACATGACCCGGCCGTCACGGCCGACTACTCCCGGCCACTACTGACCACGAGCGTTCACGCCGTCACCCAGAGGGAACACAGAGGGAATAACAGCTGCAAGCGGAAGGGGCCCCGGTGACCGAACCGCAGGACAGCGAGATCCCGGACAGCCTCAGCACGTCGGAACTGGGCATGTGGCAGGCCTTCCGGAACGGCAGCACCTACGATCTGCGCGCCCGCGACCCGATGCGGGACGACCCGTTCGCGCCGACGGTCTGGGGCGCCGAGCGCAGTGTGGACGCCCGTGTCGTCGCCCGGCTGCTGCTGAGCGGGCCGCCCGCCCGGCCCGGACGGGTCGCCGCGCTGAAGCTCCGGGGGATACGGATCACCGGGACGCTCGATCTCGCGGGCGGGCGTGTCGCTCCGTACGTGGAACTGACGGGCTGCCGCTTCGAGGAGGAGGTGGTCCTGCCGGAGTGTCACTTCACGACGTTGCGGATGGTCGGCTGCGCGGTGCCGCGGCTGGAGGCGGCGCGGCTGCGCACCGAGGGCGATCTGCATCTGCCACGCTGCCGGATCGAGCGCGGGATCCGGCTCACCGACGCCCATATCGGCACCGATCTCCTGCTCAACCAGATCGAGCTCGGGGCCGACCGGCAGGGCCGCGCGCTCGCCGGGGACGGTCTGACGGTCGCGCAGGACCTGCAGGCGGAGATGGTCGAGACGCGTGGCGAGCTGAGTCTGCGCGGCGCGAAGGTCGGCGGTTCGCTGAGTCTGCGCGGCAGCCGGCTGCGGGCGGGGCGTGGCCGGCGCGCACTGAACGCCCCGCAGCTGACGGTGGAGCGGACCTTGTACATGACCGAGGCATGGGTCAGCGTCGACACGGGGAACCCGGGCACCACTCCCCCGTACGGCATCGTCATGGCTCAGGCCCCGGCACACGGCACCCGGGCGCAGGTCTTCGAGTGCCGCGGCGGGGTGCGGCTGGACGACGGGCGGTTCGGTGACGCGGTCGACCTGCACAAGGCCAGGTTCGTGCTGGCGCCCCGCGAGGAGCTGTCGCTGCGCCGGATCGTCGCCCCGGAGCTGCGGTTCAACGCGGAGCGCCCGGAGGAGGGCCGGGTCGTGCTCAACGGCGCGAAGGTCGTCACGCTGATCGACGTGTCGACCAGCTGGCCGGGGCCCGGCGGTCTCGCGATGGGCGGTTTCGTCTACGAGAGCCTCGTCCCGTACGGGCACTTCCCGCTCTCCCGCCGCCTGGAGTGGCTGGCGGCGGCGACCCCCGAGTACGTACCCGAGCCGTACGAACGGCTGGCGACGGTGCTGCGCAACTGCGGGGAGGACGCGGACGCCCGCGAGGTGCTGCTCGCCAAGCAGCGGCGCCGGCGCGAGACGCTGCCGCCCGCCGCGAAGTTGTGGGGGATCCTGCAGGACTGGACGGTGGCGTACGGCTACCGGCCCGGGCGGGCGGCGGTGTGGATGGCGGTGCTGTGGGCGGCCGGGGCGGTGGCCTTCTCGCAGTACGAACCGGCGGCGATCAAACGGGACGAGCACCCGGAATGGAACGCGGCGCTGTACGCGCTGGATCTGCTGGTGCCCGTGATCAACCTCGGACAGGACGGGTACTGGCGGATGGAGGGCGGCTGGCAGTGGGCGGCGGCCGGGCTGGTGCTGCTGGGGTGGATATTGGCCACGACGGTGGCGGCGGGCGCGTCCCGGCTGCTGCGCCGCGGCTGACCGGCACGGCCGGGACGGGCGGCCCGCTGCCCGCAGGCAAGGGCCCGGCGGACACGACGCCGACCGGTCTCCCTCGGCCGACCAGCACGGATACCGACCTCCGGAGCAAAATAATCAAGCCAGATCCCGCCTCATCCTTTACTCTTTATTGACGCTCCTCGGGGCAACCCATGTACTCAGCACCAAAGCTTCACAGCGCCCCTCTGGCGCCGCCTCGACCAGCGCTTTTCAATGGTCTGCACCATGTCATTCCTTCGCGCCCTGCTTCGTACCGCGCGCATGATCCGGCACGCGCCGCAGCTGTCCGCCGGACTGCCCGCGGACGATGCGGTGCTGCTCGACGCCCCCGACGAACGGCTCTCCCCCGCGCTCGTCGCCGCCGCCCTCGGGGAGTACGAGCCGGCCGCCAAGCTCCTCGCCACCACCCGGGACGCCGCCGAGTGGGAGAACCGCGACCGTTACCTCGGCCGGCTCGTCACCTTCGCCCGCCACCGCGACAGCTGGCTGGCCGACTGGCTCGCCGCCGCCCCGCACGACCCGGACGCGCTGCTCGTCAAGGCCGAACTGGCGGTCCGGCGGGCCTGGGAGTCGCCGGCCCGCGCCGAGCAGCTGCGCGACGTGGCACCACTGATCACCGCGGCGGCCGAGAGCGATCCGCGCGATCCGGTGCCCTGGCGGCTCGCACTCGACCACGCCCGCGGCACGCATGCCCCGCACGCCGCCTTCGAGGCGCTGTGGGAGCAGGCCGTCCGGCGCTCCTCGCACCACTACGGCTGCCATGTCGCGGCGCTGCAGTACCTGTCCGCCGCCTGGTACGGCTCGCACCGCGAGTGCTTCGACTTCGCCGAACAGGCCGCGGAGGACTCGCTGCCCAGCTCACTGGTGCAGGCCCTGCCGGTGCGGGCCGCGTTCGCGCTCCTGATCGCAGGCCCCGAGACACGGACCACATCGGTGCTGGAGGAGCGGATCGACCGGGCCGCAGATCTGGCGATCGCGCTGTCCGCCACGTATGAGCCGGGCGATCCGTGGCCGGCCGAGGTCCGCAATCTGCTGGCGTACGTGCTGGTCGTCCGGGGTCGCTGGGACGAGGCGCTGGAACAGTTCCGGCTGATCGGGCCCCATGCGACGTCGTTCCCGTGGTCGCTGGTCTCCGACGATGCGCTCGGCCAGTTCCTGGACGCGCGGGACGGGGTACGCCTCGAGGTGGCGTCCGGGATGCCTTTGCGGTACCGGGCCGACCACGGCGGGTCGCGCGGCCATTACGCTTGACCGTTGTGACCACCGCTCGTCTGCCCCTCTTCCCGCTGAACGCGGTGCTGTTCCCCGGCCTCGTGCTGCCGCTCAACGTCTTCGAGGAGCGCTATCGCGCCCTGATGCGCGAGCTGCTGAAGACCGATGAGGACGAACCGCGCCGCTTCGTGGTCGTCGCGATCCGCGACGGCCGCGAGATAGCTCCCACCGCCGCCGGAATGCCGGACGCCACCACGGTGCCCTCCGCCACCGAGCGCGGTCCCGCGGACGGCTTCGGCCCCGACCCGATCCAGACGTTCCACCGGGTCGGCTGTGTCGCGGACGCGGCGAAGATCCGGGAACGCGCGGACGGCAGCTTCGAGGTCCTGGCGACCGGCACGACCCGGGTCAAGCTGCTCTCGGTCGACGCGGGCGGCCCCTACCTGACGGCCGAGGTCGAAGAGCTCGAAGAAGACACCGGCGACGAGGCGGGCGCGCTCGCCGAGGGCGTACTGCGGGCGTTCCGCAGCTACCAGAAGCGACTGGCCGGAACGAGCGAGCGTTCCCTGACGACGGGCGCGGAACTGCCGGACGAACCGTCGGTCGTCTCGTACCTGGTGGCCGCCGCCGCGGTCCTCGACATCCCGTCGAAGCAGCGACTGCTGCAGGCACCGGACACGGCGACGCGCCTGCGCGAGGAACTGACGCTGCTGCGCTCGGAGACGGCCGTCATCCGGCACCTGCCGTCCCTGCCCGCAGTCGACCTGACCAGGGCGCCGACCCACCCCAACTGATGCGAGGACCCTGCCCCGTGGCAAAGAAGCCGAAGAAGCACCAGCAGTCCGGCTCCGGCGGCACTCCGGCGACGGTCGCCCTGACCGCGGCGGGCACCCCTTTCACGACCCACGCGTACGAGCACGACCCGGCCTCCCCCTCGTACGGTGAGGAGGCGGCGGAAGCGCTGGGCGTCTCCCCCGACCGGGTCTTCAAGACCTTGGTGGCCGAGGTGGACGGCACCCTGACCGTGGCGGTCGTCCCGGTGGCCGGCTCCCTGGACCTGAAGGCCCTGGCGGCGGCGGTCGGCGGCAAGCGGGCCGCGATGGCCGACCCGGCGACGGCGGAACGCACGACGGGTTATGTCCGGGGCGGCATCTCCCCCCTGGGCCAGCGGAAGCGGCTGCCGACGGTGCTGGACGAGTCGGCGCAGTCCCACGAGACGATCTGCGTATCGGCGGGCCGCCGCGGCCTGGAGGTGGAACTGGCCCCGAAGGATCTGGCTTCGCTGACCGGGGCAGTGTTCGCGGCCATCGGCCGGGCGTAGCGCAAGCGGCTCCGGGGGCACTCCCAGCCCAGGGGCATTCGCAGCCCCAGGTCACTCCCAGCCGCGGGGTCACGTCGAGCCCCGGGGCACATCCAGTCCGGGTCACATCCAGCCCCGGTGGGCCCTCAGCCCCCGGGGCGCATCTCCAGCCCCCAGGGGGCACTTCCAGCCCGTCCGGCGACCGCGGACCGGGGTCCGGGGCAGAGAAGGGGCGGGGTGGGGTGAGGCCCCGCGCAGCAGCCCCACCCCCGTAGCCCCGCCCCGCTCCCTACGACTCCGTCGGAGGCGACGGAGAGGACGAAGGCGAGGACGGAGGCGAAGGCGAAGGCCCCGTCGAGCCCGCATCCCCCGGCCCACCCCCCGGCACACCCCAGACTCCCCAGTCCGGCTCCGGATCCCGCGGCCCGAACGCCGCGGTCAGCGCCAGATGAACGACCATCGCCGCCAGCGACCAGGCCAGCAACGCACCCTTCGCATGGAGGTCGAGCGGTGCGTCGAACACCACGCCCTTGCCGACCTCACGCGCATGGGCGACCACGTCACGTTCCGGTCCGAGCCAGACGCCCACCCCCCAGGCCACCAGCGACCCGAGCAGCCCGCCCAGGGCGAGCCCCACGACCAGCGCGATCCCGCCATGCCGGTGGAACCAGAAGGTCAGCGCCGCGGACACGGCCCCGAACGCGAGCGCGAGCAGCACGAACGTCCCGTCGCTCCCGATCGCCTCCTCGCCCTCGCTGTCCTTGAGGAAGACCGCCTGGCTGTCGGAGATCAGCGGGACCCGCGGCGACAGCCACAGCCACAGCAGTCCGAGCCCGACGCCGGCCACCGTCAGCAGGACGGCGACGATGGCCGCCCGCCGCAGATCCGCCCGCGGATCGCGGTCCTCCTGAGACTCCAGGAAGGTCCCCGGACCGGAGCCACCGCCCCTCGGCGGCGTCTGCCAGGGGCCATTGGACGAGGGCTGGTGGGGCGGTGTCAGAGGTGCGGTCACCTTGCCATCGTGCCAGGCGCCCCTGTGCCGCGCCTCACCGGACCGCTGCCCTGCGGTACGCCCAGGTCGCCACAGCCAGGGAGAGGACACCGACGACGGCGCAGACGGCAAGATCGAGAACGACGACCGCCCAGTCGGGATGGGCGTCGAACGACCGGGACAGGGCCTCGACGCCGTACGTCGAGGGCAGCAGATCACGCGCCCAGCCGATCGGCGCGGGCATCCGGCCGGCCGGCAGCACCCCCAACAGCAGCGCCGCCGACATGCCGAGCTGTCCGAGCAGCGTGGCGAGCTCCTGCCGGGGCGCGAGCAGTCCGAGCGCGGCGCCCAGCCCGGACAGCGCGGCCCCGGCGAGCGGAATGACGGCGACGAGCACCCACAGGTGGGTCATCGGCAGCTGGAAGAGCACGCTCCCGGTGACCGCGGTGACGATCGTGCCGGGCACAGTGAAGGAGGCGTACGCCCCCGCCGCACCGAGCACCACCGCGGCAGGCGGCACCGGCAGGGTGGCGTAGTGGTCGAGCCCGCCGCCGGCCCGTAGCTGCCCGAAGTACTGGGCGAGCAGATTGAGCGCGACGAACGCGACGACGAGGACGCTGGATCCGGCGACGACGGCCCGTGCCTCGGAGCCGCCGTCGACGACGCCGCGCATCAGGATCATGATCCCGACGGACTGGAAGGTCGCCACGAAGAGCAGCGGGATCCGGGCGACTCTGGCCCGGGACAACTGGGCGCGGTACACGGCCGCGAGCGAGGGAAACAGCCGGGCTCGAGGCGCGAGCGGCGTGGCGACGCCACCGGTGCGGTCCTCGGTCCCTCCCTCGGCGGCAGAACCGCTTCCGGCCGTCGTCCGAGCACCGGCCGCCTCCGCAGGAACAATGCTCGTCACCTGGTGCTGCTCCCGTTCGGTCCCTGCCCGGCCGTACATCCGTACCCGATCACCACGGTCATACCTTCACCAGCCCCTGCGTGGCGTCCCCGCCGAGCGCCAGGTAGACGTCCTCCAGGCTCGGCGTCGCCAGAGTGAAGTCGTCGAGTGCGGCGAACGCGGCCCCGCCGGTCACCGCGGCGACCGCCGCCCGCGCCTCGTCCGGCCCGAGCCGCAGCACCCAGCGGCGCCCCGACTCCTGCGCGGACTGCCTCAGCACGGCGACCTCGGGAACGTCCAGGGGCGCGCGGTCGCGCCACACCAGCTCGACCCGGACCTCGCCCGCCACCCGCTCCTTGAGGCCGGTGGGCGTGTCGCAGGCGATGACCTTGCCGCGTTCGAGGACGGCGACCCGGTCGAGGACGGTCTCGGCCTCGATGACGTTGTGGGTGACCAGCAGCACCGTCGTACCGTGCTCGGCGCGGCGCCGGTCGACGGCGGCCCAGACGGCGCGCCGGGCGACGGGGTCCATCCCGGTCGTCGGCTCGTCCAGGATCAGGACCGGCCGCTCCCCGACCAGGGTGGCGGCGAAGCAGGCAAGCCGCCGCTGCCCGCCGGAAAGCTTCTTCAGAGGGCGCGCCGCGATGTCGGTGAGGCCGAGTTCTTCGAGTACCGCGTCGCGCTCGGCGCGTGCCTCCCGTACCGCGAGTCCGCGCAGCCGCCCGGTGGTCTCGGCGGCGAGCGAAACGGTCAGCTCGTCGAGGGCCGTGGACTCCTGCCCGAGGTAGCCGATCAGCCGGGAGGCCCGCTCGGGGTGGCGCACGAGGTCGTGCCCGAGCATCTCGACGCTGCCCGAGTCGGGTCGCATCAGCCCGGTGAGCTGGCGTACGAGGGTGGACTTGCCCGCGCCGTTCGGCCCGAGAAGTCCGAAGATCTCACCGCGTCGGACGTCGAGGCTGATCCCGTCGGTCGCACGCACCTCGGGGGTGGCGGGTGCGCCGCGGCGGCCGCGGGCGGCGGGATAGGTCTTGACCAGATCACGCACCGCGCACACGGTCCCGGTCGCCGTCTGCGCCTGTGCTGTGCCCGTACTCACGAGGTACGAGGGTACGGGGTCGGATACCCCTTATTGCGCCAGGGCTGCCGGACTACTCCACCACGGGGGCGTGTTCGGCCGCCGCGCGTACGTCGATCTCGCGCCAGAAACCCGCCCGGATCGCGTATCGGTCGTGTTCGTCGATCTGGTCGTCCTTGTGGGCGAGCAGGCCGAACCGCGCCGCGTACCGCAGCAGCTCGCCGTCGATGCGGTGCGGGATCCGCGGGTACATGGTGGACAGCTTCTGCAGATGGACGGTCTCCGGCAGCCGTTCCATCCAGCGCCGGGCGAAGACCTGACCCACCTCGAACGGGTCACCGCCGACCGTGGTGATGTCCTCCTCACGGTCCGCCCAGCGCTGCTCGGCGGAGGTGAGCTGGGCGAGGGTGGGCAGCGAGGCGGTCTCAGCGGGTTCGCCGAGCGGTCCGCCGCGCTCCATCCAGCCCTTGTCGGAGGACCAGCGCAGGGTCGCGGTTGCCGGGGGCTGCGCCGCAGGCTGTGCGGCGGCGGTCGGGGTGCCGGGGCCGCGCAGGGTGCCCGCCAGGTCCTTGGGGGTGGGGACACCCTTGCCGCCGTGAGCGGCCGGGGCGTGTGCGGTTTCCTCGCCGGTGGGCACGGCCGCGCCGTTGCGGGCGGCGGCCGCCTGGGCCTCCGAGGCGCGTTCGGCGGAGGCGGCGAGGGCCGCCTCGGGCAGTGGCGCGGAGAGGATCGCGGCGATCTCGGGGCGGGTTGCGGGGGGCGGGGCGCAGATGCCGCCGTTGTCCTTGGCCCGCACGGCCTGGGTGATCCAGGCCCGGTCGAGCACCCGGCGTTCGTCGGCCTCGGCGACCAGGTCCTCGGACTGGTTGTAGTCGCCGTCGGCGGCCTGCACGGCCCAGAGATGGACGGCCACACCGTGTTCCTTGGCGGACATCAGTCCGGGCAGCAGATCGCCGTCGCCGGTCACCAGGACGACGTCGGAGCAGGCGCGGTTCCTGGCCAGTTCGGTGAGTTCGGCGTGCATGGCGGCGTCGACGCCCTTCTGCGCCCAGCGTCCGTCACTGCGAGTGAGTGCCCCGAGCCTCACGGTCACCCTGGACATGACGCGCAGCCTGCGGTGTTCGGGCTGCGGTACGCGGTCGGGGGCGCCGTCGAACCAGTAGATCCGGAGCAGCGGCTGCTCCGTATCGGCTTCGGCTCGCTCGCGCAGGCCCTGAATCAGCGCCGCGTGGTCGACGGTGATGCGGGAACGGGCGGGCTCTCCCGCCAGCAGACTCGCGGCTGCGCCCAGCAAGTAGCCGGCGTCCACCAGGACGACGCAACGGTCCACGCGTTCCACCCTCTTCCAGAATTCGGGAATGGGTTCTGCTCAGGGTTTCCTCGAAGTCTGCCCGACGGCGTGAGGGTTGACGGCCGGAACTCGATCATCGGCGTGGCGGATGCGGAAAACGGCGCATGATACCCCCCTTACTACGCACGGTAATGATCCAACATGCGCTGTATATGCCGGTATGTGAATCTGACAGCGGTCCTGGCCCCGAGATTCCGCACAGGAGGAACACCATGGCCAAGAACAAGAACCGCAAGCAGGGCAGCCAGCAGAACCGCGCGTCCATACCGGAGCGCGGCGCGGAGGAGACGAAGTCGACGGCTTACGAGTCGCAGTCCCAGTCCCAGGGCAGCCCTGCGGATGTCGCCCGTAAGCAGCAGCGGCGCTTCGGCCACAACTGACCGGTCGTCCTCCGGTCCGGCCACAGGCCGGTAGCCGAGAGAGGCGCTCCCGCATCGCGGGGCGCCTCTCTCGTGCGTTGCGACGGCCGCTCAGCCGGCCAGGCAGGACGGGCCGAGCAGCACCTTCAGGTCACCGAAGAGCGCCGGGTCGGGCTGGACCCGGTGCCGGTCGAGCCGGAGGACGGTGGTCTTGCGGGGGCCCTGGAGCTTGATCCGTACCTCGGTGTTGCCTCGGTGGTTGCTGAGCACCTCGCCGAGGCGGGCGACCATCGGCGGGGTGATCTTGACCGTCGGGATGGTGAGCACCACCGGCGCGTTGGTCCCGGCCGACGAGAGGTCGGGGACCTGCATCTCCATGGCGACCAGCCGCGGAATGTCCTCGCGCTTGTCGAGCCGTCCCTTGACGAAGACGACGGTGTCCTCGACGAGCTGGGTGGAGACCAGCTGGTACGTGGCCGGGAAGAACATGCACTCGATGGAACCGGCCAGGTCCTCGACGGTGGCGATGGCCCAGGCGTTGCCCTGCTTGGTCATCTTCCGCTGGAGTCCGGAGATGATGCCGCCGATGGTGACGATCATCCCGTCGGCGTGCTCGCCACCGGTGAGCTGGGAGATCGCCGCGTCGGACTTGTCGGTCAGCACGTGTTCGATACCGAAGAGCGGGTGGTCGGAGACGTACAGCCCGAGCATTTCGCGCTCCTGGGCCAGCAGGTACGACTTCTCCCACTCGACGTCGGAGAACTCGACGTCGAGTCCGAAGCCCGGCTCGTCGCTGTCCTCCTCGCCGCCGCCGAAGAGGTCGAACTGCCCCTCGGCCTCCTTGCGCTTGACCTGCACCACGTTGTCGATCATCGGCTCGTGGTGGGCGACGAGGCCCTTGCGGGTGTGGCCCATCTCGTCGAAGGCGCCGGCCTTGATCAGTGACTCGACGGTCCGTTTGTTGCAGACCACCGCCTCGACCTTGTCGAGGAAGTCGGGGAAGCTGCTGTACTTCCCCTTCGCCTTGCGGCACCGGATGATCGAGTCGACGACGTTCTGTCCGACGTTACGGATGGCCGTCAGCCCGAAGAGGATGACGTCGTCGCCCTGGGCGGCGAAGTTCGACTCGGACTCGTTGACGTTGGGCGGGAGCACCTTGATGCCCATGCGGCGGCACTCGTTGAGGTAGACCGCGGACTTGTCCTTGTCGTCCTTGACCGAGGTCAGCAGCGCCGCCATGTACTCGGCGGGGTAGTTCGCCTTGAGGTACGCGGTCCAGTACGTGACCAGTCCGTACGCGGAGGAGTGCGCCTTGTTGAACGCGTACCCGGCGAACGGGACCAGTACGTCCCACAGCGCCTGGATCGCCGCGTCGGAGAAGCCGTTCTTCTTGGCGCCCGCCTGGAACAGCACGAAGTTCTTCGCCAGCTCGTCGGGCTTCTTCTTGCCCATCACGCGGCGCAGGATGTCGGCCTCGCCGAGCGAGTACCCGGCGATGATCTGGGCGGCCTTCTGCACCTGCTCCTGGTAGACGATCAGGCCGTAGGTCAGGCCGAGCGTCTCCTTGAGCGGCTCCTCCAGCTCCGGGTGGATCGGGGTGATCTCCTGGCGGCCGTTCTTGCGCTCGGCGTAGTTCGTGTGCGAGTTCATGCCCATCGGGCCCGGCCGGTACAGGGCCGAGACGGCGGAAATGTCCTCGAAGTTGTCGGGCTGCATCTGGCGCAGCAGCGAACGCATCGGACCGCCGTCGAACTGGAAGACGCCGAGGGTGTCACCGCGGCAGAGCAGCTCGTAGGTCTTGGGGTCGTCCAGCGGAAGGGCGAGCATCTCCAGGTCGATGCCCTTGTTGGCCTTCACCATCTTGATGGCGTCGTCCATGATCGTGAGGTTGCGCAGGCCGAGGAAGTCCATCTTCAGCAGGCCGAGCGACTCGCACTGCGGGTAGTCCCACTGTGTGATGGTGACGCCGTCGGTGTGCCGCACCCAGACCGGGGCGTGGTCGACGATGGGCTCACTGGACATGATCACGCCGGCGGCGTGCACACCCATCTGCCGGACCAGCCCCTCGACACCCTTGGCGGTGTCGATGACCTTCTTGACGTCCGGCTCGTTCTCGTACATCCCCCGGATCTCGCCCGCCTCGCTGTATCGCGGGTGCGTGGGGTCGGTGATGCCGGAGAGGTCGATGCCCTTGCCGAGGACGTCGGCGGGCATGGCCTTGGTGAGCCGGTCGCCCATCGCGTACGGGTAGCCGAGGACGCGGGCGGAGTCCTTGATCGCGTTCTTGGCCTTGATCTTGCCGTACGTACCGATCATGGCGACCTTGTCGGCGCCGTACTTCTCCGTCACGTACCTGATCACTTCGACGCGCCGACGCTCGTCGAAGTCGATGTCGACATCGGGCATGGAGACACGCTCGGGGTTGAGGAACCGCTCGAAGATCAGTCCGTGCTCGATCGGGTCGAGGTCGGTGATGCCCATCGCGTACGCGACGATCGAACCGGCCGCGGAGCCACGCCCGGGGCCCACCGCGATGCCGTTGTTCTTGGCCCACATGATGAAGTCGGCGACGACGAGGAAGTACCCCGGGAACCCCATCTGGATGATGACGTCCATCTCGTACTCGGCCTGCTTCTGCCGGTCCTCGGGGACGCCGCCCGGGAAGCGCCGGTTCATGCCGACCCGGACCTCCTCCTGGAACCAGGTGACCTCGGTGAAGCCGTCCGGGATCTCGAACTTCGGCATCAGGTCGCGCTTCTCGAACATCCCGCTGGTGTCGATCTGCTCGGCGACCAGCAGGGTGTTGGCGCACCCCTGCTGCCAGGCGTCGGAGGAGTCGACGGCGTACATCTCGTCCGTCGTCTTGAGGTAGTAGCCCGTGCCGTCGAACCGGAAACGGTCGGGGTCGGAGAGGTTCTTGCCGGTCTGGATACAGAGCAGCGCGTCGTGCGCGGTGGCCTCGCTGGCGTACGTGTAGTGCGAGTCGTTCGTCACGAGCGGCGGGATGTTGAGCTTCTTGCCGATTTCGAGGAGTCCGTCACGGACCCGGCGCTCGATCTCGATGCCGTGGTCCATCAGCTCCAGGAAGTACTTGCCCTCGCCGAAAATGTCCTTGTAGTCGGAGGCCGCCTGGACCGCCTCGTCGAACTGACCGAGCCGCAGCCGCGTCTGCACCTCGCCGGACGGACAGCCGGTGGACGCGATCAGCCCCTCGGACCACTGGGCGATGGTCTCCTTGTCCATGCGCGGCCACTTCTGCAGCCAGCCCTCGGCGTACGCGTCCGAGGAGAGCCGGAAGAGGTTGTGCAGACCGGTCTTGTTCGCCGCCCAGATCGTCTTGTGGGTGTAGCCACCCGAACCCGAGACGTCGTCGCGCTTCTGGTGCGGCTGGCCCCACTGGATCTTCCGCTTGTGCTTGCGCGACTCCGGGGCGACGTAGGCCTCGATGCCGATGATCGGCGTCACCTCGGCCTTCTTCGCCTGGTGGAAGAAGTCGTACGCCCCGTGCAGGTTGCCGTGGTCCGTCATCGCGATGTGCGACATGCCCATTTCATTGCAGGCAGCGAACATGTCCTTGAGCCGCGCGGCACCGTCCAGCAGCGAGTACTGGGTGTGGACGTGAAGGTGCGTAAAAGGCGGCTTGGTCACGGCGTCGGGCCTCCGGGGAAACAAGCAATGACGGACAGGGGGGACAGCGTGGAAGTCTACGTCTCCGGTCCGACAACCGAGGGGCACTCCCGGGTACCGTCGCGCGTTGAGGGGACGGAAACGCCCGTCCCGTTCGTCATGCACGCCAGGTACCAGGAGGCACCCAGAAATGTCGGAAGCGCAGACCGGCGCAGCGCAGCGCGGGGAGCAGATTCTCGAGGTTTTCGACACCGCCTTCGGCCAGCTCCTGGCCGCCGATCCGGCTGCCTTCCGGGTCAAGTTCCGCAAGATGGCAGGCTCGGCGTTCGCCTTCTACCGGGGCACGGCGTGCCTGTTCTACAACGACCTGGAGCGGGAGCGGCACGGCGGCCCGTACCTGGACGACCGGACCGGCCGGGTGTGGATCCACGGCGATCTGCACGCGGAGAACTTCGGCACGTACATGGATGCGAACGGCCGGCTGATCTTCAATGTGAACGACTTCGATGAGGCGTACATCGGCCCGTTCACCTGGGACCTCAAGCGGTTCGCCGCCTCCGTCGCGCTGATCGGGTACGCGAAGGCGCTGGGCGACGAGCAGATCAGTGAGCTCGTCCGGGTCTACGCGGCGGCCTACCGCGAGCGGATCCACGCGCTCGCAACGGGCGCGAAGAACGACGAGGTGCCCCCCTTCACGCTGGACACCTCCGAGGGCCCGCTGCTGGCCGCGCTGCACGACGCCCGGTCGCTGACCCGGTTCTCGCTGCTCGACTCGATGACGGAGATCCGGGACTTCGAGCGCCGGTTCGCGGACGGTGGCGGCGCGATCGATCTGGACGCGGCGACGCGCTACAAGGTGCTGGCGGCGTTCGACGGCTATCTGGAGACGCTGCCCGAGTCGAGCCTGACCCGCCCCGACTCGTACCGGGTGAAGGACGTCGTCGGCCGTCGCGGCATCGGCATCGGTTCGGCCGGGCTGCCCTCGTACAACATCCTTCTGGAGGGCAACAGCGACGCCCTGGAGAACGATGTGGTGATCTACCTCAAGCAGGCGCAGATCCCGGCGGTCTCCCGGCACATCACCGACGCGGCCGTGCGCGACTACTTCCAGCACGAGGGGCACCGCACGGTCATCTCCCAGCGCGCCCTGCAGGCGCACGCCGACCCGTGGCTGGGGTGGACCGAGCTGGACGGTGCGGGTCAGCTGGTCGCCGAGGTCTCGCCGTACGCGGTGGACCTGGACTGGTCCGACATCGACGAGCCCGACGAGATCGCGGCGGTCGTCGCCGACCTCGGCCGGGCGACGGCGACGATGCACTCCGCCGCGGACGACGAGAGCGGCCACTCGCTGGTGCCGTTCTCCACGGAGCGGGCGATCGACGCGGCGATCGCGGCGGACGAGGAGGGCTTCGCCGGACTGCTGGTGGACTTCGCGCACAGCTACGGGGCGCGGGCACGGGCCGACCACCAGATCTTCGTGGACCTCTTCCGCAACGGCCGCATCCCGGGCCTTTAGCTTGGGTCCCCTCGCGGTGCCACACCCCCTTTAGGCGGCGCTGACAGGTTCACATGGCACACTCTCGGACGATGGACATATCCGGGACGCAGCTCAGAGTCGTACGCGCGGCGCTATTCACAGCGCTCGTCGTGACGCTCTCCGCTGCGTCCCATGTGCTGCTCTCACAGGTCCCACTGCCGCTGACCGTGGTCGGCGGGCTGGCCGGTCTGGTCTTCGCCGCGGCGTACGCGCTGGCCGGCCGGGAGCGCGGTTTCGGCGCGATCGCCGGGCTGCTGGTGCCGCTGGAGCTGGCCGCGGACACGGTCTTCACCACCGGCCAGCACCTCTGTTACGGAGCGGCGGGCGGCCCGATCGCGGGTCCGCTGCGTTCGGTCGGCGTCGATGTCCTGTGCGGCGGCGGCGAGGTCGATGCCGGTGGGGCGCAGCTCGGCGGGGTGGGCAACGTCGGCACCCCGCTCGCCTCGGTGACCGGTGCCGGACATGGTGCCGCCGCCCTGCTGGCCTCTCCCGGTCCCGCTGTGCCGTGGCTGCTGCTGGCCGCCCACGTGTCGGTCGGCCTGCTGGCCGCGGCATGGCTGCGACGCGGCGAGTCCGCGCTCGCCGGTCTGCTGCGGGCAGTCGCCGCCACGGCGTTCCGGCCGCTGCTGATCGCGGTCGCTGTGGCGGGTGCGGTCCGCCGCTCCGTACGGCGTGCCGCCAGGCCCGCCCCGTACCACCCGCACCTGCTCGCGCACGCCCGCCTCCTCGTGCACTCCGTGGGACGGAGGGGACCGCCTCGCTCGGCCTGCGCCACCGCCTGAGCCCGGACAGTCCCCGACAACCCCACACCACGGAGAAACAACCATGAGCAAGCGCAACAGCCAGGCCAACAAGGCAGCCGCCCGCGAGCGGCTGCGCGCGGAGCGCGAGCGCCAGGCCAAGAAGGACAAGGTCCGCAAGCAGGTGATCGTCGGCGTCTCGGTGGTCGCCGTGCTGGCGATCGCCGGCGGCGTCAGCTACGGCGTGATGCAGCTGAACAAGCCCGGTCACTGGGAGGCGGCGGCCGACGCGAAGAACGTCACCGCGCCGAAGAACACGTCGGGCGCCGACGGCACGACCGTCGTCATCGGCAAGTCGACCGCCAAGAAGACCCTCGAACTGTACGAGGACTCGCGCTGCCCGATCTGCGCCCAGTTCGAGCAGACGGTCGGCGAGACGGTCCACAAGGACGTCGACGCCGGCAAGTACAAGGTCAAGTACATCGGCGCCACGTTCATCGACAACAGTGACAACGGCGAGGGCTCCAAGAACGCGCTCAGCGCGCTGGGCGCGGCGCTCGACGTCAGCCCGCAGGCGTTCCTCGACTACAAGTACGCGCTCTACTCCGCGAAGTACCACCCGGAGGAGTCCGACGACAAGTTCGCCAAGGACTCGTACCTGATCAAGATCGCGAACACGGTGGACGAGCTGAAGGACAACAAGGCGTTCCAGAAGGACGTCAACGACGGCACGTACGACAACTGGGCGATGAAGATGTCCGCGACGTTCGACAAGAGCGGCGTGAAGGGCACCCCGACGCTGAAGATGGACGGCAAGACGCTCACCAGCGAGGGCAGCGAGAACGCCCCGATGAGCGTGGCCGACTTCAACACCGCGATCACCAAGGCGCTGAAGGGCTGACAACCGGCAACGGTTTCCCTACGGGCGGGCGAACTTCCTTTGTTCGCCCGCCCGACATCCACATGGCGTGGGCCAATGACGTACCGGTGAAGGCGGCCTCGTATCCGCTCTCGGCCTCGGCCGCCACCGAGTTCGTGGTCACGTCGGTGACCTCGGACAATCTCGACGACATTCTGCACGTCGCGCCGCAGACGGTCTCGGTGGTCGCGGCCGCGGCGGTGAAGGCCGCCAACCGCCGTGTGAAGTGGGTGGACATGGACTCGTACGGCTACGGCGTCCTGGATGTGACCGCCGAGCGCTCGGAGATGGACTACTACGTGGTCCCCGACAAGACGAAGCGGGACGCGAGCTCCGCCTGGACGCGCTCGTACCGGACACTCATCGGCACCCGGAAGGTCGAGCGGGTGGACCGCCCGGTGCGCTGAAGCGTCTGGTTTCGGCCACGGCGGGCCATGTTGACGGCGCATTACGTCGCTACGGCGGGTGGCGTGTTCCCTGGATCCAATGGGGACACACCACCCGTCGGGGTAACGCACTACGTTACGTCCAGGTCTCAAACTCTGGAACGGACAGAATTATTTCTTCCCGTTTCCCCGATTTGTTCCACGATTGATTGGGCTTGATCAGCGCTCCTCACGATGTGACATGCGCACGTAATCTCCCGCGGCAGGTGAGGAAATCCCTCCCCCACGCTTCAGCGAGGAGTACTCGTGCGCACTCTTGCCCGTATATCGCCGCGTATACGTCACCGTGCGATCGGCATCGCCGTCCTGGCCGGAACCCTGGCCCTGGCACCGCTCTCCGCTCCCTCCGGCGCGGCCGCCGCCAAGATGTCCACCGCCTCCGCCTCGGCGGAGAAGTGCGCGAGCACCGACGCCACCGCGCGCGAGGCCCGTCCTTCGGGCACCCAGCACGCCTCCGACCCCAACGAACTCACCGCGACCCAGGCCAAGGCCATGGACACGCAGCTCAAGGCGAGACTCGCGGACCGCCGGGTCAGCGGTGCCACGCTCGCCGCCGGAGCGACCATCCCGGTCTACTTCCACGTCATCCACTCCGGCAGCACCGGCAAGCTCACCTCCGGCGACATCAGCAGCCAGATGAGCGTGCTGAACGCGGCATACGGCGGCCAGGGCACCGGCAACACCAACTCCGGCTTCCAGTTCTCGCTGGCCGGCACCGACTACACGGACAACGCCACCTGGTACAACCTCTCCTCGGGCTCCTCCGCCGAGAAGGACATGAAGACGGCCCTGCGCAAGGGTGGCAAGAACGCGCTCAACGTCTACACCGCCAACCTCGGCGGCGGGCTGCTCGGCTGGGCGACCTTCCCCAGCTCGTACAACTCCAGCCCGAGCATGGACGGCGTGGTCATCCTCGACACCTCGCTGCCGGGCGGCTCGGCCACCAACTACAACGAGGGGGACACCGCCACCCACGAGGTCGGCCACTGGATGGGGCTCTACCACACGTTCCAGGGCGGCTGTAACGGCAACGGCGACTACGTGTCCGACACGCCCGCCGAGAAGAGCGCCGCGTTCGCGTGCCCGACCGGACGCGACACCTGCACCAACAAGACCGGGGTCGACCCGATCCACAACTTCATGGACTACACCTACGACTCGTGCATGTACCAGTTCACCGCGGGCCAGGTGCAGCGGATGAGCGACAGCTGGACCGCCTACCGCGCCTGATCCCGGCGTCACGACGAGGGGCCCCGCACACCGTCACGGTGCGCGGGGCCCCGTCCGTCTACAGAGTCGCGAGGAAGCCGAGGGCGACCTTCCACGTCAGATCGGCCGACGCCGCGTCGTAGTCCGGCAGTTCCGGGTCCGTGAAGAGATGGCCCGCGCCGGGGTACCGGTAGATCTCCACATCGGCGCCGGTCCGCTGCATCTGCAGATACCAGGAGTTCAGCCAGTCCTGCGTCTCGAACGGGTCGGGGTCGGCGACATGCAGCTGCACCGGCAGCTCGTCGACCTCCGCGTTCTCCGCAATGTCCGACGTGCCGTGGAGGAGCAGCAGCCCGCGCGCCTTCTCGTCACCGAGTGCCAGGGTCTGCGCGGTGGAGGCGCCGAAGGAGAAGCCGGCGTAGACGAGACCGCGCTCGGAATAGGGGGCGGCGGCCAGCACGGCGCGCTTGAGCAACTCGTCCTTGCCCAGCTCGTCCTTGAAGGCCATGCCTTCCTCGACGGTCTCGAACGTGTGCCCGTCGAAGAGATCGGGCACGTGCACCTCGTGCCCTGCGCCGCGCAGCCGGGCGGCGGCCGCGTGCACCGCGGGGCGCAGCCCGTACGTCGAGTGGAAAAGCATGATGTTCATGGGAGCAATGGTGCCAGCTACGGTCGACGGCATGGAGAACCACGGGATGGAGAACATACTGCGTCCGCTGGTCACGGTCGGTGGCTCGGTGGTGCTCACGCTGCTGGTGGGCTGGGGGGTCGATGTGCTGCTCCGGCGTGCCGACGCCCGGCATCCCTACACACCGCTGTGGGGTCTGCTGCGGCGCTGCCGGATCCCGCTGCTGCTGGTGCTCTGCACGGCGCTGCTGAGAGCCGGTTACACGCATACCGGGCTCGACGTGGTGATGAACCACCGGGCCGCGATCGGCCAGGTCCTGACGCTGGTGCTGATCGGGACATCGGCGTGGCTGGTGGTCCGGATCGCGACGGCCGTCGTCGATTCCGTGTACGCCAGGTACGCGGCGAACACCCGCGATCCGGCGCGGGTGCGCCGGGTCCGTACGCAGGTGACACTCATCCAGCGGGTGGTCACCGCGATCGTGGCGACCGTGGCGGCCGGCGCGATGTTGCTGACGTTCCCCGCGATGCGGACCTTCGGCACCTCGATGCTGGCCTCGGCCGGTGTCCTCGGCATCGTCGCGGGCATCGCCGCCCAGTCCACGCTCGGCAACCTCTTCGCGGGGCTGCAGATCGCCTTCGGCGACATGGTGCGGATCGGCGACACGGTGGTGGTGGACGGCGAGTGGGGCACCGTCGAGGAGATCACGCTGACCTTCCTCGCGGTACGGACCTGGGACGAGCGGCGGATCACGATGCCGGTCTCGTACTTCACCAGCAAACCGTTCGAGAACTGGTCGCGCGGCGGCGTCCAGATGACCGGTTCGGTCTTCTTCCACCTCGACCACAGCGCCCCCGTCGCCGCGATGCGTGAGCAGCTGCGGGACATCCTGGGCGAGTGCGGCGCCTGGGACGGCCGCGACTGGTCCCTCGCCGTCACGGACACCACCCCGTCCACGATGCAGGTGCGCGCGGTCGTCACGGCGAAGGACGCGGACGACATCTGGACGGTGCGCTGCGCCGTCCGCGAGCAGCTGATCGGCTGGCTGCGCGACCACCATCCGTACGCGCTGCCGCGGGTCGCGACGGCGCCGGCGGCGCTGCCCCCGGGCGGACAGTGGCCCGACCTGCCCCACCCGGAGCGCGCCAAGCCGTCCGATACGCACGGGGTGGCGCCCCGGACCGGCCGCGGTTGAGGGACGCGGGCCCGAAGCACCGGCGGGAAGCACAGCCGCGGGGCGCCCGGGTCAGCGCAGACTGCGTACGTCCAGATGCCGCAGCACCCGGTCGACCACCTCCGGGTCCGTCCCCGACTCGCTGCGCGCGGACAGCACCGCGTGCCGGGCGGCGGACATCATCTCGCGCTGCACCCGGTTGACCGCCCGGAACCGCTCGGCGCGCTTCGCATACGCCTCCCGTCGGTCCTCGTCGACCATGTCGGGGCTGATCCGCGCCCCCACGTCGTACGCCAGCCGATGCAGCCGCTCCACGACCTCCTCCGGGAACTCCTCGACCTCCTGGATCTCCTTGAGCCGGTGCCTCGCGGCCTTCGCGGCGCGGAACGCGAGGTCCCGTTCCAGCGCCGCCTCCACGTCCGCGTCGGCGCGGACGCCGAGCTTCCGTACCAGCCACGGCAGGGTGAGTCCCTGGACGACCAGGGTCGCCATGATCACGACGAAGGCGATGAAGACGATCTCGTCGCGACCGGGGAACGGTTTCCCGTCGTCCGTCTCCAGCGGGATCGCGAGAGCCAGCGCGACGGAGGCCACGCCGCGCATCCCGGCCCACCACATCACGACGGTCTCGCGCCAGCTGGTGGGGATCTCCTCGCTGTAGTCGCGGCGGGTGTGCAGCCGCTTGGCCAGCCAGGTGGCGGGCAGCAGCCACACCAGCCGTACGCCGACGACGACCGCGACCACCACCAGGCCCCAGCCGGCCATCTGCCAGCCGCGGCCGTGCGACGTGCCGAAGACGTTGTGGAGTTCGAGACCGATCAGGCCGAAGGCGACGCCGGTGACGAGGGTGTCGACGATCTCCCAGAAGGTGCGGCCGGTGAGCCGGCCCTGCACGTCGTCCGCGTCGGCGGTGTGCTCGGCGAGGAACAGCGCGGTGGTGAGCACGGCGAGCACGCCCGACCCCATCAGCTCCTCCGCGAGCACATAGCTCACGAACGGCACCAGCACTGTCAGCCCGACCTGGAGCGTCGCATCGCCGAGCATTCCCATGAGTTTGATGGTCAGCCAGCCCACCGCGAGACCGACCACCACGGCGACCACGGCGGAGAGGATCAGTAGCCCGAAGGCCTCCGGCAGCGAGAAGGTGCCACTCACCGCGGCGGCGATCGCCACGTGGTAGAGCACGATCGCGGTCACGTCGTTGAAGAGTCCCTCGCCCTCGAGGATGGAGACGAGTCTGCGCGGCAGCCCGAGCGATCCCGCGACGGCAGTCGCGGCGACCGGGTCGGGCGGGGCGACGAGCGCGCCGAGGGCCACGGCCGCGGCGAGGGGCAACCCGGGGACGATCGCGTTGGCGACGGCGGCGACGGCTGCCGTCGTCACGAAGACCAGTGCCACGGCCAGCAGAAAGATCGGTCGTTTATTGGCGGTGAACTGCCGCCAAGAGGTGCGCTGCACGGAGGCGTAGAGCAGCGGCGGCAGCAGCGCGGGAAGAATGATCTCCGGCGGGATGTCCACATTCGGCACGAAGCTGAGGAACGCCATACCGACTCCGGCGAGCGTCATCAGCACCGGGGCGGGCAGCCCGAGACGTTCCCCCAGTGGCACCGTGACCACGGCTCCGAGCAACAGCAGGAGGAGCAGTGCCAGTTGGTCCACGATATGCCTTCCGGAGCATGCCGAGCGGAACCCGGTGGTCGGTCGATCAGTGGTTCCAGCGTGCCACGCAATGTCTGCAAAGCGGACAACACCCCCTCCTTCTCGCCGCCTTGACCATCCATTGATCCGATGTTTCCTCGGTCAACCCTCTTCCGTCACCCTCACCGGGCGGGCAGTATGCAACGTGCGCGATTCAGGGACGAGAACCCCCGCCACATATATGACTGACTGGAGAGACCGTGACCGAGTTCTCCCGAAGGCACTTCGTGGGCACCGCGGCGGCCGGCACCACCGCCCTCTGGCTCGCCGGATCCCGTACCGCCTGGGCCGCACCCGGCACCACCCCCGAAGCCTCCGGCAGCCCGCACACCGACCCGTACGAGCAGACCGTCCGCGATGCCGCCCTGACCTGGCGCCGGCTCCCGACCGGCTGGCAGGAGGCCCCCTTCCTCGCCAACGGCTACCTCGGCGCCCAGCTGTACGCGGGAAGGACCGCCGACACCCTGAAGCTGATGATCAGTCACAGCCAGGTGCAGGACCAGCGCGGCCAGTGGCGCGGCGGCATCGGCTTCTCCCGGCTCCCCATCGGCTACTTCACCCTGACCCTCGCCGGGGAGATCACGGACGTCGACTGGACACTTGACCCGTACGACGCCGAGCTGCGCGGCACCGTCACCACCACCCGCGGCTCCCTCACCTTCTCCGCCCTCGTGCAGAACGACACCGGCGCCCTGCTGGTCTCCACCCGGCCCACCCCCGGCGAGGAGTCCACGGCCTGGTCCTTCCAGTGGCTGCGCGCCGCGACCACTCGCAGCAGCGGCAAACCGGCGGACTACACGCCCAACCCCGACCCCCGGGTCGGCGACGGTTTCGTCGAGCAGCCGCTGCTCGCAGGTGGCGGCTGGAGCATCGCCTGGCGCGAACGGAGCGAGGGCACCGGCAGGCTGCTCGCCGCGCACCTCGTGTACCGGTTCCCCGGCCAGGTGACGGAGGCGACGGACGAGGCGCTACGTGCGGTGGACCGTACGCTCACCATCGACCCGGAGAAGCTGGTGGACCGTCACCGCCGCTGGTGGCACGCGTACTACCGGCGCAGCTTCCTCTCCGTGCCGGACAAGCGGCTGCAGAGCTTCTACCTCATCCAGCTCTACAAGCTCGCCGCGTCGACCCGCGTCGAGGGACCGACGATCTCCGAGTGGGGTCCGTGGTTCCCGGAGATCGGCAACAACTGGACCGCGGTCTGGTGGAACCTCAACGTCCAGATCGGTATGGCACCGATCCACGGCTCCAACCATCCCGAACTCGACTCCGTGACAAACGCCTTCCGCCGCTTCGAGCACAACCTGCCGGCCTCCGTCCCGGCGGAATACCGCGACGGCGAGAGCTATGCGCTGGGCCACCCCTCCGACTGGCAGCTGCGCGCCGGCGACACCTACGACGTGGGCGCGCCCGGCTCGGACCACATCTCCGACAACTTCGGCAACCTCACCTGGGCCCTGCACAACGTCTGGCAGTCCTACCGGCACTCGATGGACCTCGGCGTCCTGCGCGACGTGGTGTATCCGATCCTCGCCAGGGCCATCAACTTCTACGCGCACTTCCTGCACGAGGGCCCGGACGGCAGGCTGCATCTGCTGGAGACCCGCTCCCCCGAATATGCCAACGCCGCGGACTGCACGTACGACCTCTCGCTCATCCGCTGGGGTGTCCGCACTCTCATCGCCTCGGCGAAACTGCTGCGGAACAACGATCCGCGGCTGAAGCGCTGGCAGGACATCGAGCACCGACTCACCCCGTACGCCGAGGACCCGACGGCCGGAGTCATGATCGGCAAAGATGTCCCGCTCGCCGACTCGCACCGGCACCACTCGCATCTGCTCTGGCTCTACCCGCTGCGCGAACGGAACTGGGACCGGGCGGAAGACCGTGAGGTGATGCGGCGCTCCATGGACCACTGGGTCTCCATGCAGCAGCTGTGGCACGGCTACAGCTACGCGACCGCCTCGTCCATGTACTCGGTCATGGACGAGCCCGAGAAGGCGTTGGACCACCTGACGTTCTTCACGGATCTGAAGGTGGTCGCGGACTGCCAGATGACGGTCAACACGATGTACCGGGAGGGCAAGAACCTCGCCCTGGAGTCCCCGCTCTCGGCCGCGCAGTCGATGCTCGACATGGTGGTGCAGGGGCACGAAGGGGTGGTGAAGGTCTTCCCGTCCGTCTCGGAGCGCTGGGCGGACGCCTCGATCGCGTCACTGCGCACCCAGGGTGCATTCCTGGTGGACGCGGACCGCGCCGGCGGCGCCACGCGCTGGGTACGGGTGCACAGCGAGGCCGGCGCCCCGCTGACCCTGGAGCACTCGATCACGGGCCGCATCGACGTACGGGACGGGCACGGGCGCCCGCTGCACTGGCGGGACTCCGGTCCGGGCCGGATCACGGTCACCCTGCCACGCGGTGGCACGGCGGTGATCACACCGCACGACGCGCGTCGCCCGGAGCCGGGTCCGCGCGACGTGCCGTCGAACGGGACCTGGACGCGCTGGGGTCTGCCGGGCTGACGGAGACGTGTGCGAGGGTGCCGTTCCGGTTCGTACGACCGGAGCGGCGCCCGGTGTGATCTACAGGCTGCGGCGCATCGCCCGGTGGGGGATCCCCGCATCCGGGAACTCGGGGCCGTACGCCACGTACCCGAGCCGCTCGTAGAAGCCGAGCGCATGGGTCTGGGCGTGCAGGTCCACAGCGGCCAGACCGAGACCGCGGGCCGCGTCCTCGATGGCCCGGACCAGCGCCGCGCCGACCCCGAGACCGCGTGCCCGGCCGGTCACCGCGAGCCGTCCGAGCGAGCCGACGGTGAGGTCGCCACCGGTCTTGGCGGCCACGCCCGCGCCGTGCAGCAGCCGTCCCGTACCGAGCGCCGTGCCGTCCGCCGCGACGGCGATCACATGCAGCGCGTCCGCGTCGTAGGCGTCGTACTCGATCTCCTCGGGCACGTTCTGCTCGCCGACGAAGACCTCCTTGCGGACCTGGAAACAGGCCGCGAGGTCGCTCTCGTCGACGGCTGTGCGCGTGGTGTACGGCGGGGTTCCGGTGGTCACTGGCTTTCCGCCGCAATCCTGTCGAGGGCCTGCTGCAGGTCGTCCGGGTAGCTGCTGGCGAACTCCACCCAGTTGCCGTCCGACGGGTGCTCGAAGCCGAGCCGGACCGCGTGCAGCCACTGCCGCGTCAGCCCGAGCCGCTTGGCCACCGTCGGGTCGGCGCCGTACGTCAGGTCGCCGACGCAGGGGTGGCGGTGGGCGGACATGTGCACCCGGATCTGGTGCGTACGGCCCGTCTCCAGCTTGATGTCGAGGAGGCTCGCGGACCGGTACGCCTCGATCAGGTCGTAGTGCGTCACGGAGGGCTTGCCCTCGGCCGTGACCGCCCACTTGTAGTCGTGCGTGGGGTGGCGCCCGATGGGGGCGTCGATGGTGCCGCTCATCGGGTCCGGGTGTCCCTGGACCAGCGCGTGGTACTTCTTCTCGACGACCCGGTCGCGGAACTGGCCCTTCAGCAGCGTGTAGGCCCGCTCGGACTTGGCGACGACCATCAGGCCGGAGGTGCCGACGTCGAGGCGGTGGACGATGCCCTGACGCTCGGCGGCACCCGAGGTCGAGATCCGATAACCGGCCGCGGCGAGACCGCCGATGACCGTCGTGCCGGTCCAGCCGGGGCTCGGGTGGGCTGCGACCCCGACCGGCTTCACGATCACGACGATGTCGTCGTCGTCGTGCACGATCTCCATGCCCTCGACGGGCTCGGCGACGATCTGCACCGGAGCGGGTGCCTGCGGCATCTCCACTTCCAGCCAGGCACCGCCCTGTACCCGCTCGGACTTCCCGACCACAGCGCCGTCCACCAGTACCTTCCCGGCAGCGGCCAGTTCGGCGGCCTTGGTGCGGGAGAAGCCGAACATGCGGGAAATGGCGGCGTCGACACGCTCGCCTTCCAGACCGTCGGGAACGGGCAGGGTGCGGACCTCGGGATACGTACTCACCAGTCGAGTATGCCTTGCCCCTGCTAGTCCTTGTGCACGGTGCCGTCGGGGTCCAGGCCCCTGAAGGAAAGGATCACGATCAGGATGCCGCCGCAGACGATGGCGGAGTCCGCGAGGTTGAAGACGGCGAAGTGCGCGGGGGCGATGAAGTCGACCACCGCGCCCTTGAAGAGGCCGGGCGAGCGGAAGATCCGGTCGGTGAGGTTGCCGAGCGCACCGCCGAGCAGCAGACCGAGCGCGATCGCCCACGGCAGGCTGTAGAGCTTGCGGGCGAGGCGGGCGATGACCACGATCACCGTCGCCGCGATGGCGGTGAAGATCACCGTGAACGCCTCGCCGATACCGAAGGCTGCGCCCGCGTTCCGGATGGCGTCGAAGCGCAGCCACTCGCCGAAGATCTCGATGGGCTGCTGGTGCTCCAGCTTCGCGACCACGATCATCTTGCTGATCAGGTCGAGCAGATAGGCGAAAATGGCCACGCCGAAGAGCACCATGATCTTCCGCTTGCCCTTGCCGGGGGCCGCGGCCCGGTCCGCGCCCGTGTCCCCGGGCTCACCCTGCACCACGTCCTCGGGGCCCCCGGTCCCCTCAGCATCAGGGATGTCCGGCGTACCGATGATGCGCTCCGCCTCTGCCACGTGAGTCCCTCAACCTAGGTTCCTGACCGAAGACGAGGGTACGACACACCTCCCTGAATCAGCCGCGACGCTCCTGCTTCTGTTTGTCCTCGACACAGAGCGTCGCCCGGGGGAACGCCTGCATCCGCGCCTTGCCGATCGGATTGCCGCAGATCTCGCACAGTCCGTAGGTCCCCGCGTCGAGCCGGGCCAGCGCGCGCTCGGTCTGCTCCAGCATCTCCGTGGCGTTGGCGGCGAGCGCCATCTCGTGCTCACGGGTGATGTTCTTCGTGCCGGTGTCCGCCTCGTCGTCACCGGCCCCGTCACCGGAGTCGCGCATCAGCCCGGCGAGCGCCGCACCCGACGCCTCCAGCTCGCTGCGGAGTCGCATGACCTCGCTGGTCAGCTCAGCCCGTGCCTCGGCGACCTCCTCGGGCGTCCAGGGGTCCTCGCCCGGCCGTACGGCCAGATCCCCGGGCGCCGTCGCGGCGGCGACCCGGGCGGGCGGCACCGGCGCCGCGTCCTTGCCGGACGTGCGGGTCCGGGCTGCGCTCTTCTTGGCTACCACCGTATGGGCTCCCGTCTGCTCGGCGGCCTCGGCCGCCCCCATGGCCGCCGCAGCGGCCTTCTTCGAAGCCTTCTTGTCCGCGTTCTTCCTCGCCGCGGCCTTCGTGCCAGGTGCCGCGTGCCCGCCTCCGGTGTCACCGTCGGCCGTCCGCTCTCCGTCCGCCTCGTGCGCGGACGTCTTACGTGCCGCGGTCTTCTTCGCCGCGGTTTTCCTCACCGCAGCCTTGCTCGCCGCGGTCTTCTTCGCCGCGGCCTTCACCGGAACCGGCTCCAGGACGGCCTCCGTGCCCACGTCCACGTTCGTCTCCTCGGCCGCCGCGCCCGGGGATCTCGCTGACGCCGAATTCTGTACGGCGGTCTTCTTCGCCACCATGGCCGCGGCCCCTTCACATATTGTGATCTTGCACGCGAATCGTGCTGGGACGATAAATCGACCCCAGCCCCGCGGCAACGGGGCACGCCGCCGAATCGCCCCTCCCCCTGTCGGATCAGCGCTCGCCTGAAACCGTTGTTCCCAGCTCCCCGCCCGGTAATCCGCCCTCCGCTCCCCCGCCGGGACTCCGCACGCCCCGTCTCGCCATTCGGGTCACGCCCACGCCCCCTGATAAACCGGTCGGCCGTCGCCCGTACGGGCCCGTACACTGGGCCCAGCGAGAGGCGTGGATGGGACGAGTAGCGTCGTACGCAGCCAGGAGCGACCCGGGGACGGTGGAAGCCCGGGGGCGAGCGCGTCGTGAAGATCACCCGGAGCCGTCGGAGGAACGCCGCAAGGCAAGTAGAACCGGCATCGCGACCCCAATGAGGGGGCCACGGGCGCACACCCGGGGCCAAGGAGGGTGGTACCGCGGGAACCGCACGGTTCTCGTCCCTCCGACGGAAGTGGAAAACGTCCGCCGGAGGAATCTCGCCCATGACATCGCCGCAGTACCGCCAGGTACCCGCCCAGGTCGACCTTCCCGCGCTGGAGCACGCCGTGCTCGACTTCTGGCGCGAGAGCAAGGTCTTCGCCAAGAGCCTCGAACAGTCCGAGGGCCGCCCCGAGTGGGTCTTCTACGAGGGCCCGCCGACCGCCAACGGCATGCCCGGCGCCCACCACATCGAGGCCCGCGTCTTCAAGGACGTCTTCCCCCGCTTCCGCACCATGCAGGGCTACCACGTGGGCCGCAAGGCCGGCTGGGACTGCCACGGTCTGCCGGTCGAGCTCGCGGTCGAGAAGGAGCTGGGCTTCAACGGCAAGAAGGACATCGAGGCGTACGGCATCGCCGAGTTCAACGCCAAGTGCCGCGAGTCCGTGACCCGCCACACCGACGCGTTCACCGAGCTCACCACCCGAATGGGCTACTGGGTCGACCTGGACGACGCGTACCGCACGATGGACCCGTCGTACGTCGACTCCGTCTGGTGGTCCCTGAAGGAGATCTTCAACAAGGACCTGCTGGTCCAGGATCACCGCGTCGCCCCGTGGTGTCCGCGCTGCGGCACCGGCCTCTCGGACCACGAGCTGGCGCAGGGTTACGAGACGGTCGTCGACCCCTCGGTCTTCGTACGCTTCCCGCTCACCTCCGGCCCGCTGGCCGGCGAGGCCGCACTGCTGGTCTGGACGACCACCCCGTGGACCCTGGTCTCCAACACCGCCGTCGCCGCGCACCCCGACGTCACGTACGTCGTCGCGAGCAACGGCGAGGAGAAGCTCGTCGTCGCCCAGCCCCTCCTGGAGAAGGCACTCGGCGAGGGCTGGGAGCTCACCGGCCAGTCCTTCACCGGCCGCGAGATGGAGCGCTGGACGTACGAGCGCCCGTTCGCACTCGTCGACTTCCCGAGCGACAGCGCCCCGGCGCACTTCGTCGTCAACGCCGAGTACGTGACGACCGAGGACGGTACGGGCCTGGTCCACCAGTCCCCTGCCTTCGGTGAGGACGACCTCAAGGTCTGCCGCGCCTACGGCCTGCCGGTCGTGAACCCGGTCCGCCCCGACGGCACCTTCGAGGAGAACCTGCCGCTGGTCGGCGGCGTCTTCTTCAAGAAGGCCGACGAGGCGCTCACCGAGGACCTGGCCGCCCGCGGCAAGCTCTTCCGCCACGTCCCCTACGAGCACAGCTACCCGCACTGCTGGCGCTGCCACACCGCGCTGCTCTACTACGCGCAGCCGTCCTGGTACATCCGTACGACCGCCATCAAGAACCGGCTCCTCGAAGAGAACGAGAAGACCAACTGGTTCCCCGACTCGGTCAAGAACGGCCGCTTCGGCGACTGGCTGAACAACAACGTCGACTGGGCGCTGTCCCGCAACCGCTACTGGGGCACCCCGCTGCCGATCTGGCGCTGCGAGGACAACCACCTCACCTGTGTCGGCTCCCGTGCCGAGCTCACCGAGCTCACCGGCGCCGACCAGTCGGACCTGGACCCGCACCGTCCGTTCATCGACGCGATCACGTTCACCTGCTCGCACGAGAACTGCCAGCTGGAGGCGTACCGCGTCCCGGAGGTCATCGACGCCTGGTACGACTCGGGTTCGATGCCGTTCGCGCAGTGGGGCTACCCGTACAAGAACAAGGAGCTCTTCGAGAGCCGCTACCCGGCGCAGTTCATCTCCGAGGCCATCGACCAGACCCGCGGCTGGTTCTACACACTGATGGCCGTCGGCACGCTGGTCTTCGACAAGTCCTCGTACGAGAACGTGGTCTGCCTGGGCCACATCCTCGCCGAGGACGGCCGGAAGATGTCCAAGCACCTGGGCAACATCCTCCAGCCGATCCCGCTCATGGACCAGCACGGCGCGGACGCGGTCCGCTGGTTCATGGCGGCGGGCGGCTCGCCGTGGGCTGCGCGGCGGGTGGGCCACGGCACGATCCAGGAGGTCGTGCGCAAGACCCTCCTCACGTACTGGAACACGGTCGCCTTCCAGGCGCTGTACGCGCGCACGTCGAACTGGGCCCCGTCCGCGGCCGACCCGGCCCCGGCGGACCGCACAGTCCTCGACCGCTGGCTGCTCAGCGAGCTGAACGCACTGGTGGACCAGGTCACGCAGGCGCTGGAGGGGTACGACACCCAGCGCGCCGGCAAGCTCCTTTCCGCGTTCGTGGACGACCTGTCGAACTGGTACGTGCGCCGCTCCCGCCGCCGCTTCTGGCAGGGCGACAAGGCGGCGCTGCGCACGCTGCACGAGGTCGTCGAGACGGTCACACGTCTGATGGCCCCGCTGACCCCGTTCATCACCGAGCGGGTCTGGCAGGACCTCGTCGTCCCGGTGACCACGGACTCCCCGGAGTCGGTGCACCTGTCCTCCTGGCCGAAGGCGGACCTGGCCGCGATCGACCCGGCGCTCTCCACGCAGATGGCGCTGGTGCGCCGCCTGGTCGAGCTCGGCCGCGCCACGCGCGCCGAATCGGGCGTCAAGACCCGCCAGCCGCTGTCCCGCGCCCTGGTCGCGGCTTCGGGCTTCGAGTCGCTCTCCCCCGAGCTGCACGCCCAGATCACCGAGGAGCTGAACGTCTCCTCGCTCGCCTCCCTCTCGGAGGTCGGCGGCTCGCTGGTCGACACGACCGCGAAGGCGAACTTCCGGGCGCTGGGCAAGCGGTTCGGCAAGGGCGTCCAGGCGGTAGCGAAGGCGGTCGCGAACGCCGACGCGGCGGCGCTCTCCCTGGCCCTGCGCGAGGGCACGGCGTCGGTCGAGGTCGACGGCGAGACAGTCACCCTCGCCCCCGACGAGGTGATCATCACCGAGACGCCGCGCGAGGGCTGGTCGGTGGCGTCCGACTCGGGCGCGACGGTCGCGCTCGACCTGGAGATCACCCCGGAGCTGCGGCGTGCGGGCCTGGCCCGTGACGCGATCCGGCTGATCCAGGAGGCCCGCAAGAACAGCGGCCTGGACGTGGCGGACCGCATCGCCGTCCGCTGGACGTCCACGTCCCCCGCGACGGTCGAGGCGCTGACCGAGCACGCTCCGCTCATCGCGGACGAGGTGCTGGCGCTGGACTACGCGCAGGGCGAGGCGGACGGGGCCTACGGCACTCCGTTCGAGGACGAGGGCCTGGCGCTGACGTTCCGCCTCCGCAAGACGGAGCAGTAAACGGAGCAGTAACCCGTACGACGAGAGGCCCGGCCGGACACGTTCCGGCCGGGCCTCTCGCTGTTCCCCTACCCGCCCCTTCCCGAAACCGGGGCCCCGCCCCCATACGCGGCCTCGCCGGCGTTCGAGGCGCGGGGTCAGAGGCGGAGGCCCCGGCCCGGAAGGGTGCGCGTAGGGGAACAGGCTCAGCAGGCTCCCCCACCCCGCCCACGGCAAAGGGCCGGGCCCCGGGGAAAACCCCGGGGCCCGGCCCTTTGCCTGCCGACGGCTACGCGCTCAGCGCGCGCAACCCGCTCAGTTGTCGTCCTCGTCGATCAGGAACCCACGCATCGGCGACGGCGCCTGCTGCATCGGCTGCGGCGCCTGGGGCCGCACCGGTGCCATCGGCTGAGTCATCGCCGGCGACATCTGCTGCTGGCCGCCGTAGGAGGGTCCACCGCCCATGGACGGGTTGCCGCCCATCTGCGGGCCGCCGTGACCGCTGTGGTTGCCGCCCATGGTGTGACCCATGGCACCCGCACCGGCCGGAGCCAGCGAGGGCGACGGCGGCAGCGAAGCGGCTGCCGGAGTCCGCGGCGGGGCCAGCGAGTCGTCGGCCTGGGTCTCCAGCTGACGCAGCTGGCTCTCCAGGTACGACTTCAGCCGGGTCCGGTACTCGCGTTCGAAGCCACGCAGGTCCTCGACCTTGCGCTCCAGCGTCGCGCGGGCCGACTCCAGCGAGCCCATCGCCACGCGGTGCTTCTCCTGCGCGTCCCGCTCCAGCGCGTCCGCCTTGGCACGCGCGTCGCGCTCCAGGCCCTCGGCACGGCTGCGCGCCTCGCCGACGATCTTGTTGGCCTCGGAACGGGCCTCCGCGATCGCCTGGTCGGCGGTCTGCTGCGCGAGCGAGAGGACACGGGCGGCACTGTCGCCACCGGGGCCCTGACCGGGCTGTTGCATCTGCGGCTGCTGCATCTGCTGCATCTGCTGCTGCGGCGCGTGACCCATGGGACCGCCCATCGGGCCACCCATGGGACCGCCCTGCATCGGGCCGGGGCCGTGCTGGCCCTGCGGGCCGGGGCCGTGCTGCTGGGGACCGTGACCGCTGGGACCGGCGGGCAGCTGCGGAGCACCACCGGGCAGCTGGGGCGGACCCATCTGCGGGGGCTGCTGCTGGACCGGCGGACCAGATATGGCGGCGGGCACCGGTGCACCGGGACGATCCTGCGGCTCCGGCGGCTTGCGCATACCTTGCTGCTGCTGGTTCTGCGCCGCGGCACGCGTGGCAGCGGCCAGCTTGGCGCGCAGGTCCTCGTTCTCACGGAGCAGGCGGGTCAGCTCGGACTCGACCTCGTCGAGGAAGGCATCGACCTCGTCCTCGTCATAGCCTTCTCGGAGGCGGACGGTCGTGAACTGCTTGTTCCGCACGTCCTCGGGGGTCAGCGGCATCTCTTCTTCACCTCTACGTAGTCGTCGGCAGTCGGCAAGACCGTATCGTTCACAGCCTGGTCACGATCGAGATCAGGATGTAGACGATGATCATCAGAACGAAGAAGGACAGGTCGAGTGCCACGCCCCCGAGACGCAGCGGCGGAATGAACCGCCGCAGAAGCTTGAGCGGTGGATCGGTGACAGTGTAGGTGGCCTCGAGAAGCACCACCATCGGCTTGCCGGGCTGCCATGAACGTGCGAACTGGAAGACGTAGTCCATGACCAGCCGGAAGATCAGCACGATGAGGAAACACATCAACGCGATATAGACAACCTGCAGTGCGACGCCCATTTCGCGCTTCCCTCTCCCCTGGCTCTCGTAGCTCCGGCCTCGCGGCCGGGTTGTTCCCGGTGTCGTGTTCTCAGCTCTGGTTGAAGAATCCGCCCTCAGCGATGCGGGCCTTGTCCTCCGCCGTGACATCGACGTTAGCAGGCGACAACAGGAACACCTTCTGCGTCACCCGTTCAATGCTGCCATGGAGACCGAAGACGAGTCCTGCCGCAAAGTCGACAAGTCGCTTCGCGTCCGTATCGTCCATCTCCGTGAGATTCATGATCACCGGAGTGCCCTCACGGAAGTGTTCCCCGATGGTACGGGCCTCGTTGTAGGTCCGGGGGTGCAACGTGGTGATGCGGTAGGGCTCCCGCTCGGACACAACCTTGGGCATGATCACCGGTGCGTTCTTCTCCATGTTCGGGCGTTCAGGTGTGATGGATGCCACGGGTGCAATCCGGGCGGGTCGCACGCTCTCCGCCGGGATCTGAACCGGTTCCCGCTGCGCGGGCGGCTGCACCACTCGTACCGGTTCGTCCCGCTCTCGGTCCCGCTCCACCTGATGCGCGGGCTGATGCCTCCGCCGGTCGCGCTCCGGCTCCGGCTCGGGTTCGAATTCGTCGTCGGGGTCGAACCCCGGACCGTCGTACCCATCGTCCTCCACGAGGCCGAGGTAGACCGCCATCTTGCGCATCGCGCCGGCCATGCTCTGAGTCCTCCGCTCTGTGGTGGATCGGCATCTGTCACCAAGTGCCCCGCGATCCACTCAGGCCTGCCCGCCATCGGCGGGAATGACCATATTTTCTGCTGTGGTCCGACTTGCTTGGCGACGTTACCGGAGCCTGGGTCGGACTCCGAGTACCGCCGTACCGACGCGTACATGTGTCGCTCCGGCCGCAATCGCTTCCTCGAGGTCCGCACTCATCCCCGCAGAGACCATGTTCGCAGCCGGATGGTTCCCGCGCAGGCGGGATGAGAATTCCATCAGCCGGTCGAATGCTGCCCGTTGCCGTCCCGCGTACGGTCCGGCGAGCGGCGCCACGGTCATCAGGCCGTCGAGCCTGAGCCCCGGCGCCGCCTCCACCGCGGCAGCCAACTCGTCGATCCCGTCCGGCGCGACGCCGCCCCGGGCTCCGCGCTCGCCACTCTCCGCGTCGAGTGCGACCTGGATGAGGCACCCGAGTTCGCGCCCGTCGCGCACCGCGGCGACCGAGAGGGCCGTGACCAACTTGGCCCGGTCCACGGACTGCACGACATCGGCATAACTCGCCACAGAACGAACCTTATTCGTCTGCAGTTGTCCGACAAAGTGCCATGTGAGCGACAGGTCCGCACACGCGGCTGCCTTGGGTGCGGCGTCCTGGTCACGATTCTCCGCGACATGACGCACACCGAGTTCATGCAGGATCCGCACATCGCTCGCTGGGTAGGTCTTCGTGACCACGATGAGGGTCACTTCTTCCCTTTTGCGACCGGCGGCGATACAGGCGGAGGCAATACGCTCCTCCACCTGTGCCAGATTTTCGGCGAGTTGAGTCCTACGGTCCGTCATGCCCTATCAGTCCAACCAGACATATCCGGCGAGCCGCCCTGTGGTGCGGTCGCGGCGGTACGAGAAGTGGTCGCCCGATTCGAGGGTGCAGACCGGCGACGTGTGCCGGTCGCGCACCCCCAGGGCCTCGAGTTGGGCGTGGACTCCGGCGGTGACGTCCACGGCCGGTGTCCCCCAGCTCGTCTCGGACCACGACGCGGGAACGGCTTCGGCGACATCGGATCGCATCTCCGCCGGGACTTCGTAACACCGTCCGCAGACGGCCGGTCCGGTGTGCGCGGTGATCCGGGAGATGTCCGCGCCGAGCCCGACCATGGCCTCGACGACGACGGGGACGACTCCGGCGACCAGACCGGGGCGGCCCGCGTGTGCCGCCGCCGCGATCCCGGCGACCGGGTCGGCGAGAAGTACGGGGGTGCAGTCTGCGGTGAGAACGGCGAGCGGGAGTCCGCGCCGCGCGGTCACCACCGCGTCCACCGCGGGGGCCTCCGCACGCTCTCCCCAGGGTCCGTCGACGACGGCCACGTCCCGCCCGTGCACCTGGTTCATCCAGACGACCTGCACCGGATCGAGACCGAGACCCCGGGCGGCCGCCTCCCGGTTGGCGAGAACGGCTGCGGGTTCGTCGCCGACCGCGCCGCCGAGGTTGAGTTCCCCGTACGGAGCGGCGCTCACCCCGCCCCACCTGTCGGTGAAGGCGAAGTGAGCGCGATACCCCGATGACTCCGGGGCCACTGCGTGGTGCTGAGTTATCACTTCAAGAAGTCCGGGACATCCAGCTCTTCGGCCTGGGAGTCCTGGTAGGGACGGGCCGGCGGGACGTGCGGCGTCGAGACCGGCGGCATCGGGGTCTCGTTCGCCACCGGTACGGACTCGACCGGGGCCTGGGGCTCCTCCCGCTGCGTGACGGAACCGAGCCCGCCCGTCTGGCGCATCGGCTCGGCGGCCCGGACCGGCGGCACCGACTCCTCACGCTTCCCGGCACCCGCGCCCAGGACGTTCTCGCGACGGGCGGGCGGCTGCCCGCCGTCGAAGCCCGCGGCGATCACGGTGACCCGGACCTCGTCTCCCAGTGCGTCGTCGATGACCGCACCGAAGATGATGTTCGCCTCGGGGTGTGCCGCCTCGCTCACCAGCTGGGCCGCCTCGTTGATCTCGAAGAGGCCGAGGTCGCTGCCGCCGGAGATGGAGAGCAGGACACCGCGGGCGCCGTCGATGGACGCCTCCAGGAGCGGCGAGGAGATCGCCATCTCCGCCGCGGCCACCGCACGGTCGTCGCCGCGGGCCGAGCCGATGCCCATGAGCGCCGATCCGGCCTCGGACATGACCGACTTGACGTCGGCGAAGTCGAGGTTGATCAGACCCGGGGTGGTGATGAGGTCGGTGATGCCCTGGACACCCGAGAGCAGCACCTGGTCGGCCGACTTGAACGCGTCGAGCACGCTGACCTGGCGGTCCGAGATGGACAGCAGTCGGTCGTTGGGAATGACGATGAGGGTGTCGACCTCTTCGCGGAGCTCGGCGATGCCGTCCTCCGCCTGGTTCGCGCGACGCCGGCCCTCGAAGGTGAACGGGCGGGTGACCACGCCGATCGTCAGGGCGCCGAGCGAGCGCGCGATGTTGGCGACGACGGGTGCGCCGCCGGTGCCGGTGCCGCCGCCCTCTCCGGCGGTGACGAAGACCATGTCGGCCCCCTTGAGGACCTCCTCGATCTCCTCACGGTGGTCCTCTGCCGCCTTGCGACCGACGGCCGGGTTCGCCCCGGCGCCGAGGCCACGGGTGAGTTCACGGCCGACGTCGAGCTTGACGTCGGCGTCGCTCATCAACAGGGCTTGCGCATCAGTGTTGATCGCGATGAACTCGACGCCCTTGAGACCGACCTCGATCATTCGGTTGATGGCATTGACACCACCGCCGCCGACACCGATGACCTTGATGACTGCGAGGTAGTTCTGCGGTGCTGCCACGTCGAAGGCCTCTCGCCTCGATTTACGTGTCGTCGCTTCGCGGTAGTCCCGCCGCGACGACGGATGCCGATTGGGACGGTCCGACGCCGACCCAAACCCTAACGTTGAAGTTTAGGGTTACCAGTGTGTCTGCTTCTTGGACTCTTCCGAACAGGACACTAAGTCGACAAGTGGCGCACGTTCAACGAACACGCCGAACCTCCCGTTTTTCTTTTCACCCTATGTGATCACCCGTAGCGCTGACCAACCAGGGTGCTGGCCAGGCCAAATGTGCGTCAACTACCCGAGACGGCGGGAGCAGTGGGTGCACTCACGTCGAAGTGTCCCGCTTTGGGAGCCGCTTTCATGAGAGCGGTGAGAACTCTTGCCTTCACCGCCCCCTCCTCGCTGCTGCCCCAGACCACCGTGCGCCCCCCGGTCAGTTGCAGGGAGATCGAGTCGTACGAGGTGACCCGTACGACCTGGGTGTCCTTGGCGACTGCGCGGGGAAGTCCGCCCGCGACCCGGACCGCTTCCCGCACCAACCGGCCACTGCCGAAGCGGCGCAGGCTGGCTGACTGAGCGGGTGTCAATTCGAGCAGGGGCACACGCCCGGGCGCTTTGTCCACCGTGGCGAAACGGACTCCTTTTGCGTCCACTTCAATGAACTTTGCGCCCTTTTTCACCAACAGGACCGGCTGTCGTTCGGTCACTTTAAGTCCGATTTCGTGCGGCCATGACCGTACGACATCCACCGAGTCGATACGAGGCAACTTCTGGCGCAACCGTGCGGCCATGGCGTCCGTGTCCACGGAGATCAGCGGGGCGCCGATCGGCACCGCCGCGGCGGACTCCACCTCCGCGGGGGTCAGCACGTCGACACCGGTGGTCCTGACCTGTTCCACCCGGAACCAGGACGAGCCGTAGAGCGCCCAGACGACCCCCGCGGCGAGCAGCAGGACGGCCACGGCGATCACGAGCAGCAGTCTGCGGCTGGGCCGCCTGCGCCCGGTCGGGCGCGGCGGGCGGGCCTGGTCGTCCGTCTGCTGCCCTGCACCGCGCTGGGCGGTCGTCGGTCCGGCCACGCTCGCTCCTTATGCCGGGTCCAGGGGCACCGCCCCCGGACCCGTCCGCCTCACGCGTTGCGGCGTGCGGCAATCGCCTCGTACACCATGCCGACGAGCAGGTCGTCGGCGTCCCGGCGGCCGAACTCAGCGGCGGCGCGGGACATCTCGTACAACCGGTGGGGGTCCGCAAGCACCGGCAGGACGTTGCCCTGCACCCACTCGGGGGTGAGCGCCGCGTCGTCCACCAGCAGACCGCCGCCGGCGTTGACCACCGGCTGGGCGTTGAGCCGCTGTTCGCCGTTGCCGATGGGCAGCGGGACGTAGGCGGCTGGGAGCCCGACGGCGGAGAGTTCGGCGACGGTCATCGCACCCGCGCGGCAGAGCATCATGTCGGCAGCGGCGTACGCGAGATCCATCCGGTCCACGTACGGTACCGGGATGTAGGGCGGCATCCCGGGCATGTTGTCGATGCGCGGCAATTCATTCTTCGGGCCGACCACATGCAGGATCTGGATCCCGGAACGCTGCAGCAGCGGGGCGACCCGCTGGACCACCTCGTTGAGATGGCGGGCGCCCTGCGAGCCGCCGGAGACCAGCAGCGTGGGCAGGTTGGGGTCGAGACCGAACGCGTCGCGCGCCTCCGGCCGGACCCGGGCCCGGTCCAGGGTGGCGATGGTGCGGCGCAGCGGGATGCCGATGTAGCGGGCGCCGCGCAGCTTGCTGTCAGGTGTGGAGACGGCGACCCCGTGCGCGTACCGCGAACCGATCTTGTTGGCCAGTCCCGGCCGGGCGTTGGCCTCGTGGACCACGATCGGCACCCCGGCCCGCTTGGCGGCGAGGTAGCCGGGCAGGGCGACATAGCCGCCGAAGCCGACCACGCAGTCCGCCTTCGTGCGTTCCAGGATCTGCTCGGCGGCCTTGATGGTGCCGCGCAGCCGTCCCGGGACGGTGATCAGTTCGGGGGTGGGTTTGCGGGGCAGCGGCACGGCCGGGATCAGCGCCAGTTCGTACCCCCGCTCGGGTACGAGCCTGGTCTCGAGTCCGCGCTCCGTGCCGAGGGCAGTGATTCCCACGCTCGGGTCCTGCCTGCGCAGGGCATCCGCGAGGGCAAGCGCGGGCTCGATGTGGCCGGCGGTCCCCCCACCGGCGAGTACGACATGCACCGAAATTCACCGCTCTCCGGACGGACGCTTCTTGCCGCGCCGTCTCATCGTCTTCCATCTCACCCCGGGCCTCCGCATGGCCAGGGCCGCCTTCGCAGCAGGCTCCTCACGCGCGAACGCGATCAGGAGCCCCACCGCGAACATGGTCGGCAGCAGGGCCGATCCTCCGTAGGAGAACAGCGGGAGCGGGACCCCGGCGATCGGCAGCAGGCCGAGCACCGCACCGATGTTGATCACGGCCTGAACCGTGATCCAGGTGGTCACACCTCCCGCGGCGTACCTCACGAAGGGGTCCTCCGTGCGTCCGGCCACGCGGATACCCGCATAGCCTAGAGCCGCGAAGAGGGCGAGCACCGACAGCGTCCCCGCCAACCCCAGTTCCTCCCCGGTGATGGCGAAGATGAAGTCGGTGTGCGGTTCGGGCAGTTGGCCCCATTTTTCCACACTCGCACCCAGCCCGGATCCGAACCATCCACCGGATGCCAGAGCATAGATGCCGTGGACGGCCTGCCAGCACGAGCCGTCGGGTCCGGGTTCGCTCACGCCCATGCAACTGAGCCGGGACATCCGGTTCGGACTGGTCTTGATCAGCAGGAAGGCCAGCACTCCCGCGACGGCGAGCACCCCGCCGAACAGCCGGGTGGGCGCCCCGGCCAGCCAGAGCAGGCCGAACAGGATCGCGGTGAGAATGATCGCAGTTCCCATGTCGCCGCCGAGCATGATCAGCCCGAGGAGCATGAAGGCGACCGGGACCAGCGGCACCAGCATGTGTTTCCACTGCGTCAGCAGCCGCTTGTCCTGTTTGCGGGCGAGCAGGTCGGCGCCCCAGAGGATCAGGGCGAGCTTACCGAACTCACTGGGCTGGAGCTGGAAGGGGCCGCCCAGGTAGAGCCAGTTCTGGTTGCCGTTGACCGACATCCCTATCCCGGGCACCTGGACCAGCACCATCAGGAAGACCGTGCCCATCAGCAGCGGGTAGGCGAGCGCCCGGTGGAGTTTGACGGGCATCCGGGAGGCCGTGATCAGCAGTCCGGAGCCGATGAGGGCAGCGAGGAACTGCTTGCGGAAGAAGTACGTGCCGGGCTTCGACAGCTCCAGCGCCTTGATCATCGAGGCGGAGTAGACCATCACCAGTCCGAGCACGGTGATCAGCAGCCCGGCGCCGAGGATCAGGTAGTACGCGGTCAGCGGGCGGTCCCAGGCCCGGCGCGCCTGCTCGTACAGCCGCCGCACACCGCCGCCACGGGGGACGCGGGGGCCGGAGCCGCCGCGGCTCCGCGAGCGCGGTACGACGGGCTGCCGGGTGCCCGCCAGCCTGCCCCGCAGGGCGAGGCCGACGGGCGCCGGGGGTCCGGCCAGGAAGGATGGGGCGAGCACCCGGCCGATCCCCACGGCCTCCCGTGGGCGGCCCGTGCCGTGCGCGGCGGAGCTCTCGTCGGCCGGCATTGTCGCTGTCCCCTCCACTGCTCGTGCCCGGGGCTGCTGCCGAGGGCCGGGGCGTGCGGCGGAGCCGCCCGAACCCGGTTGTCCGGGACAGTACGGCGCGGCGGCCGCGCCCGTCAGGCGCTCTCGTCGGCGAGTGCGCGGACGGCGTCCGCGAATGCTTCGCCCCGCTTGTTGTAATTGGCGAACATGTCCATCGAAGCGCAGGCCGGGGCCATCAGTACGGTGTCTCCCGGCCGGGCGAGCCGTGCCGCCTCGCGGACCGCCTCGGACATCGCCCCAGTGTCGGTCCGGTCGAGGTCGACGACCGGGACCTCGGGGGCGTGTCGCGCGAGGGCTTCGCGGATCAGCGCCCGGTCGGCGCCCATCAGTACGACGCCCCGCAGCCGCTTGGCGGCGCCGGTCACCAGCTCGTCGAACGTGGCACCCTTGGCGAGGCCCCCGGCGATCCAGACGATCTGGTCATAGGCCGCGAGGGAGGCCTCCGCGGCATGGGTGTTGGTGGCCTTGGAGTCGTCGATGTACGCCACCGATGCGACGTCCGCGACGTGTTCGATGCGGTGCGCGTCGGGGCGGAAGGCCCGCAGACCGTCCCGTACCGCCCTGGGTTCGACGCCGAAGGCGCGGGCCAGTGCCGCGGCCGCCAGGGCGTTGGCGATGTTGTGCGGGGCGGGCGGGTTGACGTCCGCGACCTCGGCGAGCTCCTGGGCCTGCTTCTGCCGGTTGGCCACGAAGGCGCGGTCGACGAGGATGCCGTCGACGACGCCCAGCTGGGACGGGCCCGGGGTGCCGAGGGTGAAGCCGATGGCGCGACAGCCCTCCTCCACGTCCGCACCGCGGACCAGGTCCTCGGTGGCCGGGTCGGCCGCGTTGTAGACGCAGGCGATCCGGTTGCCCTCGTAGATCCGGCCCTTGTCCGCGACGTACGCCTCCATGGAGCCGTGCCAGTCGAGGTGGTCCGGGGCCAGGTTGAGAACGGCCGCGGAGTGGGCGCGCAGCGAGGGCGCCCAGTGCAGCTGGTAGCTGGAGAGCTCGACGGCGAGTACGTCGTAGGTCTCGTCGCCGAGGACGGCGTCGAGGAGGGAGACGCCGATGTTGCCGACGGCGGCGGTGCGCAGCCCGGCCGCCTCCAGGATCGAGGCGAGCATCCGGACGGTCGTGGTCTTGCCGTTGGTGCCGGTGACCGCGAGCCAGGGTGCCGCATCGGGACCGCGCAGCCGCCAGGCGAGCTCGACGTCGCCCCAGACCGGGACGCCCGCCTCGGCGGCTGCTGCGAAGAGCGGCTTGTCCGGCTTCCAGCCGGGGGTGGTGACGATGAGCTCGGTGGACTCGGGCAGGGTCGCCCCGTCGCCGAGGCGCACGGTGATCCCTTGCGCCTCCAGCTCTGCGGCCTGCGCACGGGAACGCTCGTCGTCCCCGTCGTTGACCACCGTGACAACGGCGCCGAGGCCGTGCAGGACACGGGCAGCGGGGATCCCGCTGACACCGAGTCCGGCGACGGTGACGTGCTTGCCCTGCCAGTCCTGGGTGCTCACTTGGCGGCTGCCCACCCTGCGTAGAAGAGACCGAGTCCGACGATCACGCACATGCCCTGGATGATCCAGAAGCGGACCACGACAAGGACTTCGGACCAGCCCTTGAGTTCGAAGTGGTGCTGGAGCGGCGCCATCCGGAAGACCCGCTTGCCGGTCATCTTGAAGGAACCGACCTGGATGACCACGGACATGGTGATCATCACGAAGAGGCCGCCGAGGATGGCCATCAGGAACTCGGTGCGGGAGCAGATCGCGAGACCGGCGAGCGCACCGCCGAGTGCCAGCGAACCGGTGTCGCCCATGAAGATCTTGGCGGGCGAGGTGTTCCACCACAGGAAGCCGAAGCAGGCGCCCATCAGCGCGGAGGCGACGACCGCGAGGTCGAGCGGGTCGCGTACCTCGAAGCAGGCGTTGGGGTTGGTCAGGGAGACCGCGTTGGCGCAGGACTCCTGGAACTGCCACAGCCCGATGAACGTGTACGCGCCGAAGACCATCACCGACGCGCCGGTGGCCAGGCCGTCCAGACCGTCCGTCAGGTTCACGCCGTTGGACATGGCGAGGATCATGAACAGCGCCCAGACCACGAACAGCACCGGGCCGATCGACCAGCCGAAGTCCGTGACGAACGACAGCCTGGTGGAGGCCGGGGTGTTGCCGCGGCCGTCGGCGAACTGGAGCGACAGCACCGCGAAGGCGATACCGACGATCAGCTGACCGGCCATCTTCGCCTTGGCCCGCAGACCCAGCGAACGCTGCTTGACGATCTTGATGTAGTCGTCGAGGAACCCGACAAGACCCATGCCGGTCATCAGGAACAGGACCAGCACACCGGAGAAGCGCATCGGCTCGCCGGTGATCACCTTCGCCAGGAAGTACGCCATCAGCGTGGCCAGGATGAAGGCGATGCCGCCCATGGTGGGCGTGCCCTTCTTGCTGCCGTGGCTGCGCGGGCCGTCGTCACGGATGAACTGCCCGTATCCCTTGCGGGCCAGGAGCTTGATGAGCAGCGGGGTACCGACCAGGGTCAGGAAGAGCCCGATGGCCCCCGCGAAGAGGATCTGCCTCATCGGCCGGTGACCTCGCCCTCGGTCGAGTTCTCCAGCAGTGCCTGGGCGACCTGTTCCAGGCCGGCCGACCGGGACGCCTTCACCAGCACGACGTCTCCCGCGCGCAGTTCACTGCGCAACAGGTCGACGGCCGCCTGTGCGTCGGACACGTGCACCGACTCCTCACCCCACGAACCCTCGTTGTATGCGCCCAGTTGCAGCCAGGAGGCTTCTCTGCCCCCGACCGCGACGAGCTTGCTGACGTTGAGCCGGACGGCGAGCCGTCCGACCGCGTCGTGCTCGGCGAGCGAGGCGTCGCCGAGCTCGGCCATGGGGCCGAGCACCGCCCACGTACGCCGCCCCTTCCCCATGGCGGCCAGCGCGCGCAGCGCTGCTCGCATGGATTCGGGGTTCGCGTTGTAGGCGTCATTGACGAACGTCACGCCGTCCGGACGCTCGGTGACCTCCATGCGCCAGCGGGAGAGGGTGCCCGCCTCGGAGAGCGCGACGGCGATCTCGTCCACGGGCAGGCCCAACTCATGGGCGACGGCGGCCGCGGCGAGCGCGTTCGACACGTGGTGCTCACCGTACAGGCGCATGGTCACATCGCTGCACCCGGTGGGTGTGTGGAGCGTGAAAGCGGGGCGGCCGTCGTCGGTGAGACGGACCTTCTCTCCCCGTACGTCCGCATCCGCGGCTTCACCGAAGAGCAGAACCCGGGCCTTCGTACGGGAGGACATGGCGAGGACGAGCGGGTCGTCGGCGTTGAGGACGGCGACTCCGTCCTCCGGGAGCGCCTCGACCATCTCGCCCTTGGCGATCGCGATCTGCTCGCGGCCGCCGAACTCGCCGATGTGCGCGGTGCCGACGTTGAGGACGAGGCCGATCCGCGGGGGGACCAGCCCGGTGAGGTAGCGGATGTCGCCGATGTAACGGGCACCCATTTCGAGGACCAGGTGCTCGGTCTTCTCCGTGGCGCGCAGGGCGGTGAGCGGCAGGCCGATCTCGTTGTTGAGGTTGCCCGCGGGGAAGACGGTGGGACCCTTGCGCTCCAGGAGCTGGGCGATCAGGTCCTTGGTCGAGGTCTTGCCCGCGGAGCCGGTGAGAGCGACGACAGTGGTGCCGAGGCGTTCGACGACGGTCCGGGCGAGGGTGCCGAGCGCGGCCATGACGTCGTCGACGACGATCGCCGGAACACCGACGGGGCGGGCGGCGAGTACGGCTGCCGCGCCCGCCTCGACGGCGCGCTGCGCGTAGTCGTGGCCGTCGACCCGCTCGCCGGCGAAGGCGACGAACAGGCTGCCTTGCTGCACCTCTCGGGAGTCGATGACGACGGGCCCGCTGACGGTCACTGCCGGATCGGGTATGTCGTGCGACTGCCCGCCGACGATTTCGGCGATCTCGGCGAGGGTAAGGGCGATCACTTGGTCATCCCTGACTGTTGTTCTCGTGGGTGTGGGCGAGTTCCGGGGCGCCCTCGGCGCTCCCGTGCCCCAGGGACCGTGCGATGGCCGCGCGCAGCACCGTACGGTCGTCGAAGGGGCGTACCACTCCGTGGATGTCCTGGCCCTGTTCGTGCCCCTTGCCGGCGATCAGCACGGTGTCGCCGGGCCGGGCGCGGGCGACCGCGGCGGCGACGGCGGCGGCCCGGTCGGCGTCGACGAGGACGTCACCGCGCTCGTGTGCGGGCACCTCGGCGGCGCCCGAGAGCATCGCGGCGAGAATGGCCAGGGGGTCCTCGGAGCGAGGGTTGTCGGAGGTCAGTACGGCGGTGTCGGCGAGGCGGGCCGCGGCGGCGCCCATCGGGCCGCGTTTCGTCGTGTCGCGGTCGCCACCGCAACCGAGCACGATGTGCAGCTTGCCCTCGGTCACCTTGCGCAGCGAACGCAGGACCGACTCGACGGCGTCGGTCTTGTGCGCGTAGTCGACGACCGCGAGGTACGGCTGGCCGGCGTCCACCCGCTCCAGCCGGCCCGGGACGCCGGGGACAGCGGCGACGCCGTCGGCCGCGGTCTGCGGGTCGACGCCCGCGACGGCGAGGGTGACGATCGCGGCGAGGGTGTTGGCGACGTTGAACGGGCCGGGCAACGGGGCCCTGGCCGTGATCCGTTCGTCCTTGGGACCGACGGCCGTGAAGACGGAGCCCAGCGGCCCGACCTCGACGTCCTCGGCGCGCCAGTCGGCGTCCGGGTGGCCCTCGGCGGAGAAGGTGACGACCGGGACGGTTGCCTCGGTGACCAGCCTGCGGCCGTACTCGTCGTCGAAGTTGACGACGCCCTGCCGGCTCCGCTGCGGGGTGAACAGCTTCGCCTTGGCCTGGAAGTAGTCCTCCATGCCGGAGTGGAACTCCATGTGCTCCGGGCTGAGGTTGTTGAAGACGGCGACGTCGAAGACGCAGCCGTCGACGCGGCCGAGCACCAGGGCGTGGCTGGAGACCTCCATGGTCACCGCGTCGACGCCGCGCTCGCGCATGACGGCGAAAAGGGCCTGGAGATCGGTGGCTTCGGGGGTGGTGCGCTCGGACTTGATGCGCTCGTCGCCGATCCGCGTCTCGACGGTGCCGATCAGGCCGGTGCTGCGTCCGGCGCCACGGAAGCCGCCCTCAACGAGGTACGCGGTGGTGGTCTTCCCGGACGTCCCGGTGATCCCGATCTGGAGGAGGTCGGCGCCGGGCCGCCCGTAGATCTCGGCGGCGAGTTCGCCCATCCGGCCGCGAGGGTTCTCGGTGACCAGCACCGGCAGCCCGGTCGCGACGGCGCGCTCGGCGCCCGCCGGGTCGGTGAGGACCGCTGCAGCGCCGAGGCCGGCCGCCTGGGCGACGAAGTCGGCGCCGTGCAGCCGGGCGCCGGGCAGCGCCGCGTACACATCGCCGGGCCGTACCGCCCGCGAGTCGTGGGTGATGCCGGTGACCTCACCGGATCCCGGCGGATCGACTCCCAGCCGGGCTGCCAGTTCACCGAGGGGGGTCGGCCGCAGCCGATCCGGGCGGGGCGCTCCCGGGTAGGTCACAGGGGCGTCCTTCGGGGTGGTTTGGGACTGTTCAGCGTGGGGCACGGCGGTGAGCGTACCGGGCGCACCCGGCGCCTCGCTAAGTGAGGGGGCAGGGTTGCGGTGGTTCCCGTTCTGGTTCCCGGGTTCGGGGGTGATGGTTGTCACTGGCTGGTTTCCCCGAGTTCACTCGCCGGGATTGAAGGACACCGGCAGCCGGGCTGACTCGCTGCCGGACGGTGGGGTCTGGAGCGTCTTCAGCGCGAACTCCATGACCTGCTTGTAGATGGGGCCGCAGATCTGGCCGCCGAAGTAGCTTCCCTTGGTGGGGTTCTGGATCGCGCAGTAGACGGTGATCTGCGGGTCGTCGGCGGGCGCGAAGCCCGCGAAGGACGCGGTGTAACCGTGGTAGCCGCCGCGGACCGGGTCGACCCGGTTGGCCGTGCCGGTCTTGCCCGCGACCCGGTATCCGGGGATGCGGGCCTTGGTGCCGGTGCCCTCCTCGTCACCGACCACCGACTCCAGCATGCCCGCGAGTGATTTCGCGGTCTTCTTGCTGATCACCCGGGTCCGTTCGGGGGAGGCAGCGGGGGTGAAGCGGCCGTCCGCGCCCTTGGTTCCGCGGATCAGGGTGGGTTGGACCCGGACGCCGCCGTTGGCGATCGTCGAGTAGACCGAGGCGGCCTGCATGGCGTTGAGCGAGAGTCCCTGGCCGAACGGGATCGTGTACTGCTGCGAGGTCGACCAGTCCTGCGGCTTGGCGAGGATGCCGGGCGTCTCACCCGGGTAGTCCAGTCCGGTCGGGCGGCCGATGCCGAATTTGCGCAGATACGAGTAGAGGACCTTGTTGGCCTCGGGCTGGGTCCTGCCGAGCTGCCCGGTGGCCAGGATGGTGCCGATGTTGCTGGACTTGGCGAGTACGCCGTTGAGCGTCAGGTACCAGGTGGGGTGGTCGATGTCGTCCTTGAAGAGCCGGTCGCCGCGGTGCAGCCGGTTGGGGACGGTGACATGGGTGCCGGGGGTGGCCGCCCCCTCCTCCAGCACGGCGGCCATGGACATGACCTTGCTGGTGGAGCCCGGTTCGTACACGTCCTGCAGCGCCGCGTTGCCCAGCGACGCCGCGTCGGCCTGCGAGAGGTCGTTGGGGTCGAATCCCGGGGCGTTGGCCATGGCGAGGACCTCGCCGGTCTTCGCGTTCTGCACGATCACATAGCCGCGGTCCGCGCCGGACTTCTTCACCTGGTCCGAGATGGCCTTCTGCGCGGCCCACTGGATGTCCCGGTCGATGGTCAGCTCGATGTCGGAACCCGCGACCGCCGGGACCTCGCTGGTACCCGCGGTGGGCACCCGGCGGCCGCCGGACTGGGCGTACCTGATCTTGCCGTCCTCGCCCGCGAGCTCCTTGTCCAGCTGTGACTCGAGGCCGCCCGCACCCTTGCCCTCGGCATTGACGTAACCCAGTATTCCGGCGGCGAGCCCGCCGTTGGGGTAGACCCGCTTGGTGGTCGTCTCCTGGAAGACACCGGCCAGCACATTGGCCCCGGTGCCGCCGTTCGCCCTGTCCTTCTGGGCCTTCTCGGCGAAAACGGACTTGAGGTCCTTGATCTGCTTCCAGACCTGCGGGGTCTGGCGGCGGGCCAGCACCACGTACCGGCTCTTCGGCTTCGACAGCTTCTTCGTCAGCTCCCCGGCCTCGACGCCGAGGATGGGTGCGAGGAGGGCCGCGGCCTGCTCCGGTGCGTCCGGGGCCTTGCTGTCCTCGGGTGTGAACATCTTGGGGTCGGCGGTGATGTTGTACGCGTCGACGCTGGTGGCCAGGGCGATCCCGCTGCGGTCGGTGATCTCACCGCGCTCGGCGGCGACCGTGTACTCCAAGTAACGGTTCTTGTCGGCCTTGGCCGCGTACGCACTGGCATCGACGGCCTGCACCTGCAGGAGCCTCACGACGAACGCCAGCATGACGAGCGTCAGCGCCAGGCTGACCAGGCGGAGCCGGGGGCGCGGGCTGCCCAGCCGAAGCGGGCGCGCCGATCCCTTGCGCGGGGTGCGGCGGCCCTTTGCGCGGGGCGCGGCCGCGGCGGGCGACGGGCGGCGGGCGGCGGGTCGGGGGCGGCCGGAGCCGGCTGCGGCGCTACGGGGACGCGGGGGGCCGGGGACCCGGCGGCGCGGTGGTTCCTTGGAGGGCATTGCGTCACCTGCCGGGGCTCGTCGAGGACTGGTTTGCCGGGGTACGCGGCTGCGCGGGCGGGGCTGCGGAGGTGCTGGGCTGCGTCGCGGGCGGGGCTGCCGAAGTGCTGGGCTTCGTCACGGGTGGCGCCGACGGCGAGCCGGTGACCGACGCTGTGGACGTGGGCGAGGCAGCGGCGGGCGGTGGGGGCGCCGCCTGCTGGATCTGCCGGGGGGCTGCGGGAGTCGGCGGGGCGGTGGCTTCGGAGGGGACGCCGCGGACCGTGCCGTCGGGTTCGAGGAAGGCGGGGCTGCCGCCGGGCACCATGCCCAGTTCGCGCGCGCGGCGCTCCAGTGCGTCGGGCTTCGAATACCCGTCGACGTCGTGCTGGAGCGCCTGCTGCTCGTCGGTGAGCTCGGTGGTCCGCTTCTTCAGTTCGCTCAGCCTGAACGAACCCTCATTGAGCGCGGAATTCAGCAGCAGCAGGGTGATCAGTCCGCCGCCGAGGAGCAGCACGACCAGCAGGACGAAGGGTGTACGGGCCGCGTTGCTGGGCCCGGAGGGCATCAGCCGGACGAGCCGCGCGGCCCGCCCCTTCAGCTGTCCGGCCGGTCCGCTCACCGCGCCACCTCGGGCTCTCCCGGTGCCGTGCCGGCCGGACCGGCCGCGCTCACCGCTCCTCCTCGCGGATCCGCTGGGCGCCGCGCAGCCGGGCGGGGGCGGCTCGCCGGTTCTCGGCGACCTCCTCCTCCGTGGGCAGTTCCGCGCCGCGGGTCAGCAGCTTGAGCCGGGGCTGGTAACGCTCGGGGACGACGGGCAGTCCGGGCGGCGCGGTGTTGGCCGCGCCGGCCGCGAACACCTGCTTGACCAGGCGGTCCTCCAGCGAGTGGTAGGAGAGAACGGCGATCCGGCCACCGACGGCAAGAGACTGCACCGCGGCCGGGATCGCCCGCTCCAGGACGGTGAGCTCGCCGTTGACCTCGATGCGCAGCGCCTGGAAGGTGCGCTTGGCCGGGTTGCCGCCGGTGCGCTTGGCGGCCTGCGGCAGCGAGTCCCGGATCAGCTCGACGAGCCGGGCGCTGTTGCTGAACGGCTCCTTCTCGCGCTCGCGCACGATCGCGGAGACGATCCGCTTGGCCTGCTTCTCCTCGCCGTACGCGCGCAGGATCCGGACGAGCTCACCGGGCGGGTAGGTGTTGAGCACCTCGGCCGCGCCGATCCCGGTCGTCTGGTCCATCCGCATGTCGAGCGGGGCGTCCTGGGCGTACGCGAATCCGCGGTCGGCCTCGTCCAGCTGCATGGAGGAGACACCGAGGTCGAACAGGATGCCCTGGACCTTGGGGATGCCGAGCCGGGCGAGCACCTCGGGCAGTTCGTCGTAGACGGCGTGCACCAGTGTGGCCCGGTCGCCGTACGGGGCGAGCCGCTCGCCGGAGAGCCGCAGCGCTTCCTTGTCCCGGTCCAGCGCGATCAGCCGGGCGGACGGGAAGGCGGCGAGCAGGGCCTCGCTGTGGCCGCCGAGGCCGAGGGTGCAGTCGACGACCACGGGCTGCTGCGGGCCCGGTGCTTCCAGAGCCGGGGCCAACAGGTCCAGGCATCGCTGGAGCATCACCGGGACGTGTCGGGTCTGGCTCATGCGCCCTCTCAGGCTCAGGTCCCGTGTGGCTGCACGTACGGCCTGGTCCCCGCCCGCTCGGAAGGGGAGGTCCACCGGCGCCGGGGAAGTGGCGTCAGCCGACCGGCGAGCGGGAGAGGGCCGGGCCCTACGTACGCCGCGCACACAGGGGAATTCTTCGGAATGTGCAGGGTGTCGGTAACTTCCGGTCACTTTAGTCCACCCTGCCATTCGATCGATTCCCGATCAATCAACGGGGCAGCGCGTCGCCCCGCCCTCTCCGTCACCCGGTCGAGCGATTCGTTGTGAGGCTTGTGGGTTACCTCACAACAAGCCTCGTTGACGTTCTTTGTCCGCTCTCACAGCACGCCGGAGCGAAGTGTGCGAGCTAACGTCGTATCCATGTCGACTTCCGCGCACCCCCACGCCGAGCTCTCCGCACCCACTGCCGGTCAGGCCCGTACCGGCGGAACCGTCACCGACCGGCTGGTCGAGGCGAACATCCGTTACGCGGCCGATTTCGACGACCCCGGCATGGACGCACGGCCGGTGCTGAAGGTCGCCGTGGTCGCCTGCATGGACGCCCGGCTCGACCTGCACGACGCGCTCGGCCTGGCGCTCGGCGACTGCCACACCATCCGCAACGCGGGCGGCGTGGTCACCGACGACGTGATCCGCTCGCTCACCATCAGCCAGCGAGCCCTCGGCACCCGCAGCATCATCCTGATCCACCACACCAACTGCGGCCTCGAATCGATCACCGAGGAGTTCCGGCAGGAGCTGGAGGCAGAGGTCGGCCAGCGCCCGGTCTGGGCCGTGGAGGCCTACAAGGACGCGGATCAGGACGTACGGCAGTCCATGCAGCGCGTCCGCACCTCGCCGTTCCTGCTGCACACGGACGACGTCCGCGGCTTCGTCTTCGACGTGACCAGCGGCTTGCTGCGCGAGATCCTTCCCGTCGCCTGACCCTGATTGCACATCCGGCGGGTACCGAAAGTGGCCTGGACCCTGACATTTCGCATCCACTTGTCCACAGGCGAGTGACACGAAGCGGTAACGGCAACCAGAATGCGGGTGTGACACCCGACGGACCTGTCCGGAGGGTGTCCGTATATCGGGGTGGGCCGGACCGACTACAGCGCATCGGCCCGTGAATGGGGTACCCCCTGCTCCTTGATTGAGAGCGCGGGACAGGGCCGAGGAGGGCCGGGTGACGACCTATGACGATCGAGCGAGCCTCACAGATCTGACCGCCACAGCGGAGCGGGTGCGCAGGTCGGTGGAGAGTGTGATCGAAGGCAAGCCTGAGGTCGTACGGCTTTCGCTGACCGTGCTGCTCGCGGAGGGGCATCTCCTCATCGAGGACGTCCCCGGGGTCGGCAAGACGATGCTGGCCAAGGCGCTCGCGCGGTCGATCGACTGCTCGGTGCGGCGCATCCAGTTCACGCCGGACCTGCTGCCTTCGGACATCACCGGTGTGTCGATCTTCGACCAGCAGCGGCGCGACTTCGAATTCAAGCCGGGCGCGATCTTCGCCCAGATCGTGATCGGCGACGAGATCAACCGCGCCTCGCCGAAGACCCAGTCCGCTCTGCTGGAGTCGATGGAGGAGCGCCAGGTCACCATCGACGGGCACAGTTACGAACTGCCGGACCCGTTCATGGTGGTGGCCACCCAGAACCCGGTCGAGATGGAGGGCACCTATCCGCTGCCCGAGGCCCAGCGCGACCGGTTCATGGCCCGGGTGTCGATCGGCTACCCCAGTGCGGAGGCCGAACTGCAGATGCTCGATGTGCACGGCGGCATCTCACCGCTCGACGATCTGCAGCCGGTGGCGCACGCCCACGACATCGTGAAGCTGATCGAAGCCGTGCGGACGGTCCATGTGGCCGAGTCGGTGCGGCGGTACGCGGTGGAGTTGGTCGGAGCCACCCGCAGCCACCCGGATCTCAGACTCGGTGCCTCGCCGCGCGCCACCCTGCATCTGCTGCGAGCCGCCAAGGCGTCCGCGGCGCTGACCGGGCGGGACTACTGTCTGCCGGACGATGTGCAGGCGCTGGCCGTCCCGGTGCTCGCGCACCGGTTGCTGCCCACCGCGCAGGCCCAGCTGAACCGCCGCACCGCGGAGCAGGTCGTGCTGGAGATCCTCCAGCGGACGCCGGTGCCGACCGCGGTCGGCGGCACGTCGGTCCCGGCGCCGCAGCACCTGCCGGGCCGGCCGGTGTACGGCCGGCAGCAGCCGCCCGGCGCACGGCGGGCGTGATGACGGCCGGGGGGTCCGCCTCGATGGAGGACGGCGAGGGCAAAGGCGGTCTGCGGGCCGCGCTGGGCGGGCTGACCACGCGTGGGCGGTCCTTCCTCGCTGCCGGAATCGCGGCCACGATCTGCGCGTATGTGCTGGGCCAAGGTGATCTGCTGCGGGTCGGACTGCTGCTCAGCGTGCTTCCGCTGGTCTGTGTGACGGTGCTCCTCCGCACCCGCTACCGGGTCGCGGGCACCCGACGGCTCTCCCCGTCCCAGGTGCCCGCGGGCACCGAGGCACGGGTGCATCTGCGGATGGAGAACGTGTCCCGGCTGCCCACCGGGCTGCTGATGCTGCAGGACCGGGTGCCCTATGTGCTCGGGCCGCGTCCCCGGTTCGTCCTGGACCGGGTGGAGGCGGGCGGCCGACGCGAGGTGTCCTACCGGGTCCGGTCGGATCTGCGCGGGCGGTATCCGCTCGGGCCGCTGCAGCTGCGGCTGAGCGATCCGTTCGGGATGTGCGAGCTGACCCGGTCGTTCAGTGCGTACGACACCCTGGTCGTTGTCCCGCGGACCCAGCCGCTGCCGCCGGTACGGCTGTCGGGCGAGGCGTCCGGGTACGGCGAGGGGCGGCAGCGCTCACTCGCCCTGGCCGGTGAGGACGACGTGATTCCGCGCGGCTACCGGCACGGCGACGACCTGCGCCGGGTCCATTGGCGCTCCACCGCGCGCTACGGCGAGCTGATGGTGCGCCGCGAGGAGCAGCCCCAGCGGGCCAGGTGCACGGTGCTGCTGGACACCCGGCGGATCGCCTATCAGGGGACGGGGCCCGACTCGCCCTTCGAGTGGGCGGTGTCGGGGGCGGCGTCCGCGCTGGTGCACATGCTGGAGCGGGGCTTCGCGGTGCGGCTGCTGACCGACGACGGCAGTTCGGTGCCGGGCGAAGGCGAGGGCGGCTTCGCCGGATCGACCCAGGAGTCCGCCGACTCCGCGGGACTGATGATGGACACCCTCGCGGTTGTCGACCACTCCGACGGAGGCGGTCTGTCGCGCGCGTACGACGTACTGCGCGGCGGTAACGAAGGGCTGCTGGTCGCGTTCCTCGGCGATCTGGACGACGAGCAGACGGCGGTGGCCGCCCGAATGCGGCAGCGCAGCGGTGGCGCCGTCGCATTCGTCCTGGACAGTGCCGCCTGGATGCACGGCAGCGCGTCCGACGCGACGCTCGCGGCGTCCGAGGAGCGCCTGCGACTGCTGCGCGAGTCGGGCTGGACGGCGGTCGCGGTGGGGCCGGGGGCGGATCTCGCCCAGCTGTGGCAGCAGGCGGGACAGCAGAGCTCCATGACGCAGTCCGCGCTGTCGGGCGGCGCGCCGGGCGGCATGACAGGTTTCACCGGTGGATGGTCATGAGGGGATGGTCATGAGCGGTCGCGGTCGGCTGGCGCTGTGCGCCTTTGCGGCGACGCTGTTGGCGGCGGGTTCGATGCTGCCGCTGGTCGACCCGGCCGGATGGATCCTGCAGGCCGCGGCCTTGCTGGCGATCCAGAGCGGGGTGGGCGCGCTCGCCCGCCGGGTGCCGCTGCCACGGCTGCTGATCGTCACGGCACAGTTCCTGGTCACCCTGGTGCTGCTGACCGCGGTGTTCGCACGGGAGCAGGCCCTGGTCGGCTTCCTGCCGGGCCCCGAGGCCGTACGGCACCTGGCGGACCTGCTGCGGGCGGGCGCGGACGACGTGGGGCAGTACGCCATCCCGGCGCCCGCGACGGCGGGCATCCGGCTGATGCTGGTCGGTGGTGTACTGCTGATCGGTCTGGCCGTGGACACCCTCGCGGTGACGTTTCGCAGCGCGGCCCCGGCCGGGCTGCCGCTCCTGGCGCTCTACTCGGTCGCCGCGGGACTGTCCGGCGGCGGAGGCGCGGGCTGGCTCTGGTTCCTGCTCGCCGCTTGCGGCTATCTGCTGCTCCTGCTGGCCGAAGGCCGGGACCGGATCTCCCAGTGGGGGCGGGTCTTCGGCGGTGCGGGACGGTCACCGAGCGGTGGGGCGGCCGGTCTCGACGTGTCGGGCGGCCGGGCGCTCGCCCCGGTCCGCGCCGGGCGGCGGATCGGTGCGCTGGCACTCGGCATCGCACTGGCCGTACCGGCGGCCCTGCCCGCTCTCGACGGCGGGCTCCTCGCGGGGACCGGCAGCGGGAACGGCAAGGGCGGTGGCGGCGGCACGATCTCCGCGGTGAACCCGCTGGTCTCGCTGCAGAACAATCTGAACCAGCCGGAGAACCGGGAGGTGATGTCGTATCGCACCAATTCCCGGAACCCGCAGGACTTCTATCTGCGGATTCTGGCCCTGGACCAGTTCAACGGGAGTGAGTGGCGGGCCTCCCGGCGCAGCCTGAAGGATGTGCCGAAGCGGATCCCGGGGCCGGACGGGCTGAGTCCGGATGTCGCTGTCACGGAGATCCGGTCGAACATCTCCTCCTCCCGCTCCTACCAGCAGACCTATCTGCCACTCCCCTACCCCGCGACCGAGGTCAGGATCGGCGGGCGCTGGCGGTACGAACCCGCGGGGCGCACCCTCGTCGGCGACCGCGGCCAGACGACCAGCGGCGCGCGGTACGAGGTGTCGAGCCTGGTCGTGCAGCCGACGGCGGACCAGCTCGCCGCGGCTCCCGACGCGCCCTCCGAAGTGCTGCGGGAGTACACCAAGGTGCCGGGCTCGCTGCCGGAGGTGGTCAAGAAGACGGCGGACCGGGTGACGAAGGGCGCCGCCAACAACTACGAGCGAGCGGTGAAGCTGCAGAACTACTTCGCCTCGGAGGGCGGCTTCAGCTACAACACCACAGTGACCTCCGGCACCGGCTCGGCCGCGATCGGCCGGTTCCTCAGGGACAAGCGGGGCTTCTGCGTCCACTTCTCGTTCACGATGGCCGCGATGGCGCGGACGCTGGGCATTCCGGCCCGCGTCGCGGTGGGCTTCACTCCCGGCACCGTGCAGTCGAACGGTGCGGTGTCGGTGGGGCTGCGCGATGCGCACGCCTGGCCCGAGCTGTATTTCGAGGGCGTCGGATGGACCCGGTTCGAGCCGACCCCGACGCGTGGCAGCGCGCCCCGCTATACCCAGCCGGACGCCCCGGCGGGCGGCGCAGCGGACCCGAGCCAGCCCGAACGGGGCGCCTCGGCGGCGCCGTCCGCCGTACCGTCCGCCTCGGAGAGCTGCCCGCAGCAGCAGCGCAAGCTGGGCGAGTGCGGCAACTCGGTGGCGCCGGCCGCCGCGGGTCCGACGGACTCGGGGACCCCGACGAGCACCGTTGTCTGGGCGGCTTTGGCCGCGCTGGTGGTCGTCACGCTGCCGTTGCTGCCGATGCTGTGGCGGGTACGGGTGCGTAGGCGGAGGCTGGCGTCGTCCACCGGGCGCACGCCTGCCGATGTGACGGCCAGAACGCTGGCGGCCTGGCTGGAGATCATCGATACCGCGTGGGACCACGGCATCGAGCCGGACGACTCACAGACCCCGCGGAAGACGGCGGCCCGGGTGGTCCGGCTGGGGCGGCTCGACACGGAGGCGGCGGCCGCGGTGCACCGGGTGGCGGGGGCGGTGGAGCAGGTGCTCTACGCCCCGCAGCCCCGGACGGGCGCCGGGTTCGCCGAGGACGTGGAGACGGTGCGGAACAGCTTGCGGATCTCCGCCGACCGCTTCACCCGGATCCGGGCGGTCGTGGCACCGCGCTCGGCCATTCGGGTGATGGACGCGCTCTCGGAACGCCGGTCGGCTTTCACCGGCAGGTGGGCTGCGCGGTGGGGCGGTTGGCTGCGGTGGCCGTCCCGGCAGCAGAGCTGAGGCATGGCGCGCGGCCTGCGCCTGCGAGCAGGGGAGACCTCATCCAAGGACTTTCGGCCGCCTTGCGATCGCACGCACCGGACGACGCTCCTCATCGGGCAAACATGGCCGGTCACGGCACTGGAAACACTCGTGAGGGGTCACAGCCCCGGTGCGGACATGGGTGAGGGGCGGCCGCATTTCTGCGGCCGCCCCTCACCCATCGGTTTTCCGAAGCGTTACTGGCCCTGCTCGTCGCGGCGTCGCTGCCACCGCTGCTCGATCCGGTTCATCACCGTTCGGCGTGGCTTGGACTGTCGGCGCTCGCTCCCGCCGCCGGCTGCCTGTTGCTCGCCGGGCTTGGGCGCCTTGCGCCAACCAGTGACCGCAAGGACCGCGCAGCCCAGCATGACGAGGAATCCCACCACGCTGATCCAGATCTGCTGGGCGACCATTCCGGCCATGAGGAGCGCGATACCCACCAGGAAGCCTGCGACCGCCTGGTAGACCCGTCGTCGGGTGTACGTACGCAGCCCGCTTCCCTCGAGCGCTGTCGCGAACTTGGGATCTTCGGCGTACAGCGCTCGCTCCATCTGCTCGAGCATTCGCTGCTCGTGCTCCGAGAGCGGCACGGAGTCCTCCTCGTCGTCGGCCGCGGGGGGGCGGCCGGTATGCGGCCCTTCCAGGATAGGCAGGGATTCGCCCCCGTGAAACCCGCCCTCATCGCCAATCAGCCAGTCCGGGCCGCCACGACGGCTCAGCTGCTGAGGCGTAGATTCCCCAACCTCCGATCCGTCATGCCGGATGGTGTCCCCCGATCATACGTGGCGTGGCCCCCGATCGGGCGTCCTGGGGCGTACTCCGTCTGCAGCTTCGTTGCTGATCAGCCGCGCTGCGGCCGCCCCTCAGCGCCCTTGGCGCCCAGAACGTGCAGCTGGGTCGCGACCGAGTGGAAGGCCGGCAGTTCCGCGACGGCGCTCTCCAGCTTGAGCAGTGCGTCCATCGCACCGGGTTCGGTGTCCACCAGGACGCCCGGTACGAGATCGGCGAAGACCCGTACTCCGTGGACCGCGCCGACCTCGACGCCCGCTGCGGAGACCAGCTCGGTGAGCTGCTCCGCGGTGTACCGCCGGGGCACCGGGTCGCCTTCGCCCCAGCGGCCCGCCGGGTCGGTGAGCGCCCGCCGGGCCTCGGTGAAGTGCCCGGCGAGCGCCCGGGCCAGGACGGCGCCGCCGAGTCCGGCGGCGAGCAGGCTGAGTTCACCGGACGGACGGAGTGCGTCGACCGCGTTCCGTACGCCCTCGGCGGGGTCGTCGACGTACTCCAGGACGCCGTGGCAGAGCACCGCGTCGTACTCACCGCGGTCGACCACCTCGAACAGACCGAGGATGTCGCCCTGGACGCCGCGGACACGGTCGGCGACCCCGGCCTCGGCGGCGCGGCGCTCCAGCGCGAAGAGCGCGTTGGGGCTGGGGTCGACGACGGTGACCTTGTGGCCGAGCCGGGCAACCGGCACCGCGAAGTTGCCGGTGCCGCCACCGGTGTCCAGGACGTCCAGGGCGTCCCGGCCGGTCGCCTTGACCTGGCGGTCGAGGGCGTCCTTCAGGACGTCCCAGACCACGGCGGTACGGAGGGAGGCGCGGGGGCGCAGCGGGTCCGACACGGCAGATGACTCCTCGGCACGGTGCCGCCGCTGACGGCGGAGCGTGAACAGTGCAGGTGATGCAGGTGCTGTCCACCCTATTGCCTCGGGCCACCCCCGCCGTCATCCCGCGTCGGGCCGCTCCTTCCGGGTCTGTGGGAGTGTCGGCTGGAGGACCAGCAGCCTCTCGACGAGGCGCAGGAACATGGCCGCGTCGCGCAGCAGGTCGTCGGCGTCACGGCTGCTGGCCGCCCCCGGTATACCCGCTTCCGCGCGGGCCCGGCGGAGGGCCCCGGAGGCGAACAGGGCGCTCCATTCGGTGAGTTCCGGGGCGATCTCCGGAAGGACTTCCCAGGCGCTGCGGATCCTTTCCCGCCGCCGCCTGGTGGGCTCGGGCCGTCCGCGTGCGGCGAGCACGGCGGCGGCGGTGCGCAGGGCCGCGAGGTGGGCGGTGGCATAGCGCTCGTTCGGCACGGTGAGCACGGCGGCCTCGTCGAGGCCGATGCGGGCCTGAGCGAGCAGGTCGAGGGCTGCGGGCGGCGCCGTGGCGCGGCGCAGCACGGGGTGGACGTCGTTCGCCGGACCGCTCGATGGAGAGGACGGGGCGGGGCCGGTCGGTGAGGGGGCAGGGCCGCCTGCGCGGCGCCGAGAGGCGGCTGCTGCGGACGAGTTGGCCATGACGAACCTCCTGTCGTCGTGTGACGGCTCCGTGGCCGTATGTATCCATCGTGGGGGGCACCACTGACAATCGGTCCTGATCGGCCGCTGACCTGCACTTTTGCTTCGATCGCGAGTTCGGGTTACCTTTTGGACTGACTGGTCAGTTCAAAAAGGGAGGATCTGTGGACAGCCCGCACGGGGCACCTGTCACGGCCGAGGATTTCGGGCTCAAAGGACCGCGCGGCTGGGCCTTCCGGAGCGTGCGGATCGACGCCGGGCCCGGCGCACTGGTCGCGATCGAGGGCCCGTCCGGCTCCGGCCGCACCTGTCTGCTGCTCGCCCTCACCGGCCGGATGCGTCACTCCGAGGGCCGTGCGGAGATCGGCGGGCTGCGCCTGCCGCGCCAGATGGCCGCCGTACGCAGGATCAGCGCCCTCGGCCCGGTCCCCGGCGTCAGCGAGCTCGACCCGGCCCTCACCGTCTCCGAGCACCTGCGCGAGCGGGCCCTCCTGCAGCGCCGCTTCGACGGCTCGCTGCGTACCCTGCTCCGCCCGCGCGCGGAGCGCGCCGCCACGGCCCGGGCCCGTATCGACGCCGCACTGGACGCCGCCGGACTCGACCCCACGACCCTGCCCAAGGCCGAGCGGACCTCCGTGCGCGATCTGGAACGGCTGGAGGCGCTGCGGCTGTCCGTCGCCCTCGCGCTGATCGGCCGCCCGCGGCTGCTCACCGTGGACGACACCGATCTCAAGCTCTCCGACGCCGAGCGCGCCGAGGCCTGGGAGATGCTGCGCTCCGTCGCCGCCGGCGGAACGACCGTGATCGCCGTCTGCAGCCAGGCCCCCGAGGGCGCGATCACCGTGCGTACGGGCAGTGCCGGGGCCACGGACACCACCGACACCACAGAGACCACCGACGCCCCTGAGGCGACGGCGCCCGAGGAGGGGACGGCCGATGCGATCGCCGAGACTGGCCGCGCTTGAGCTGAAGCGTTTCGGCAGGGGGAAGCTGCCCCGCGCCGCACTCGTCGCGCTCCTGCTGCTGCCCCTGCTCTACGGCGCCCTGTACCTGTGGTCCTTCTGGGACCCGTACAGCCGCCTCGACAAGATCCCCGTCGCGCTGGTCAACGAGGACAAGGGCGCCACCGCGGCCGGCAAGCGCGTGGAGGCGGGTGACGAGATCACCGCCAAGCTGCTCGACTCCAAGGTCTTCGAGTGGCACGAGGTGAGCTCCGCCGAGGCCGGCCGGGGCGTCGAGGACGGTACGTACTACCTCTCGCTGACCATGCCGTCGGATTTCAGCAAGCGGATCGCGTCCAGTTCGGGTGACTCCCCCGAGACCGGCGCTCTCCAGGTCCGGACGAACGACGCCAACAACTACATCGTCGGGCAGATCTCCCGGACGGTGTTCTCCGAGGTCCGCACCGCCGCCTCGACCAACGCCTCGCGCGGCTTCCTGGACCGGATCTTCATCTCCTTCTCCGACCTCCACGACGCGACGGCCGAGGCGGCCAAGGGCGCCGACGATCTCAAGGGCGGGATCGGCAAGGCCAAGAAGGGATCGAAGGACCTCGCGGACGGGCTGAAGGACGCCAAGGCGGGCAGCGGGCGCCTGGAGAGCGGGATCGTCAAGCTGAACAAGGGCGCGGGAGACCTCGAAACCGGCTCCCGGGAGGTCGCCGACGGCACCCAGCTCCTCGCCGACAAGGTCAACGGCGTGGCTGCCGACGTCCGCCCGTTCCTGAAGGACAACGGCAAGTCGATCGGTGACGCGGCCCGGCTGGTCGCCGATTCCTCGCAGACCGTGCGGGACAACCTCGACGTGCTGGTGAAGGCAGCGCCCACCGCGGCAACCGCCGCCCACAAGTCCTCCGCCGATCTGGCCGACGTCTACCGCACCCGCTGCACGGAACAGCCGCTCCCCGACCCCACCGTCTGTCCTCCGCTGAAGCGCGCCACGACCGCGGCCGCCGACGTCGCGAAGGTCGCCGACGACGTGAACGTCCTGGTGAAGGACCAGAACGGGGACCTGAAGAAGCTGCGCGGGCAGCTCACCACTCTGCAGAAGCAGGCCGACGCCCTCGCCGAGCGCTCCCCGCACCTGGACGAGGACCTGAAGTCCGCCGTCTCGCAGATCAACGCACTCAACACCGGCGCCCACAAGGTCGCCAGGGGCGCGGACGAACTGCACACGGGTCTCGCCACGGCCAAGACCGGATCCACCGATCTGAACACCGGCGTCGGCAGGCTGAAGACGGGCGCAACCGACCTGGACCGCGGGCTGATCCGGCTGAACGACGGTTCCGCCACGCTCGCCCAGGGGCTGAACGACGGCGTCGGCAAGATCCCGGACTACGACAAGCAGGACCGTGACCGGCGCACCGATGTCATGGCCGATCCGGTCAAGCTCGCCTCCCAGTCGCTGCACCGGGCCCCCAACTACGGCACCGGATTCGCGCCCTACTTCATCCCGCTCTCCCTCTGGGTCGGCGCGATGGTGGCATACATGCTGATCCAGCCGCTCAACCGGCGGGCGCTCGCCGCGGGGGCCTCCGCCTGGCGCATTGCCTTCGCCGGGTGGCTGCCGGTGGCCGCGATCGGTCTGCTGCAGGTGGCCGCCCTGATGTCCGTACTGCACTGGGGGCTGGGGCTGCAGATGGCCCATGCCGCCGGGACGATCGGCTTCCTCGCCCTCGTGACCTGCTGCTTCGGTGCGATCGTGCAGTGGCTGAACGCTCGGTTCGGTGCGGCGGGACGGATCCTCGTGCTCGCGGTGCTGATGCTGCAGCTGACCTCGGCCGGGGGCACGTACCCCGTCCAGACCAGCCCCGGCTTCTTCGGTGCGATCCACCCGTACCTGCCGATGAGCTACGTCGTCGAGAGCCTGCGCCGGCTGATCACGGGCGGCGGGCTGGGCCCGGTCTGGCAGGGCTGCGCGGTGCTGCTGGCGTTCACCGCGGGGGCGCTGGCCCTGACCGCGGTATCCGCCCGGCGCAAGCAGGTGTGGACGCTGGACCGGCTGCATCCGGAGCTGAGCCTGTGAGCGCGCCCGGACCTGTGAGAATCGAGCGCATGGAAAGCAGTAGCACCACGCGCCGCCAGGCCACCCGGCAGAAGCTCTACGAGGCGGCCGTCACTCTCATCGCCGAGAAGGGTTTCTCGGCGACCACGGTCGACGAGATCGCTGAGCGCGCCGGGGTCGCCAAGGGCACGGTCTACTACAACTTCAAGAGCAAGACCGAGCTCTTCGAGGAACTGCTGCGGCACGGCGTCGGGCTGCTGACCGCTTCGCTGCGGTCTGCGGCCGAGGAGACGGCGGAGCGCGGCGGTACCCGGGTCGAGGCCCTGGACGCGATGATCAGGGCCGGTCTGGCCTTCATCGACCGCTATCCGGCCTTCACCCAGCTGTACGTCGCCGAGCTGTGGCGCACCAACCGCGCCTGGCAGGCGACCCTCCTGGTGGTACGTCAGGAGGCCGTCGCCGTGGTCGAGGACGTGTTGCGCGAGGGCGTCGGCAACGGTGAACTCAGCGAGGAGATCGACATCCCGCTGACGGCGGCCGCACTGGTCGGCATGGTCCTGGTGGCGGCCCTGGACTGGAAAGCGTTCCAGCCGGAGCGGTCCATGGACGATGTGCACTCGGCACTGTCCCTGCTGCTGCACGGCCGGGTCAGCGGGCACTGACACCCGCCCCGGGGCGACGTCCGCACACGCGGAAGCGCCGGTCCTGCGAGGCTCGATCCCCCCGAGCCTCGCCCGACCGGCGCTTCCTGCACTGCCGGAAAGCCTTCCCCCGTGACCCCCGTGTGTTCCCCCGTGGTCCGCGGCCCTCCGTTGCGCACCCCCGTGCGCCCCGTCCCGGAAGGAGTGCGGCACCCGTTCCGCCGCCCCGTGTCGGCGGTACCGGCGCTGCGCCCCTTCCGTGCCCTCCACTCTTCCGTCTGTGCAGGTGGAAACCCATCCGCGCACCTACTCATCTCGCCGACTAGGTACGGATACTCAGAGCTGCGCACCGGACCCCCGCCGGAGCGGCATGCTCCTGGTTACGATCGCGTCCGTGTCCGTACTCCCCCTGGTGTTCACAAGTGGCTGGGCGAGCGGGATCAACGCCTACGCGGTGGTCCTGTTGCTCGGCATCTTCGGTGCGACCGGAATCAGCGACGAGGTGCCCGCGTCGCTGCAGCGCACCGATGTGCTCGTGGTGGCCGCCGTTCTCTTCCTGTGCGAGACGGTCGCGGACAAGATCCCGTACGTGGACTCGGTCTGGGACTCGGTACACACCGTCATCAGGCCGGTCGCCGGGGCTGTCGTGGCGGCGCTGCTGGCCGGAGAGAGCGGTTCGCTGCCGGAGCTCGCGGCCGGGGCCGTGGGCGGTTCCACGGCGCTGATGAGCCATCTGGTGAAGGCGGGCACGAGGATGGCGGTGAACACCTCCCCCGAGCCGTTCAGCAATATCGCGGTGAGCACGGCCGAGGACCTCGGCGTCGCCGGGATCATCACGTTCGCGATATTCCATCCGCTGGCGGCGGCGCTCATCGCCGCGACCCTGCTCTTCCTCGGCCTGGTGATACTGATCTTCCTGGCCTCCCGCATCCGCCGGTTCCTGCGCCGCAGAGCGCAGCGGCGGGAGGAGAAACACCTGGCCGGAACCGGTTCGGGGCCTTCGGCGCCTCGTTCGCACCGGCCTTCCGGCTGAGCTGTCGGTGCCGGCCGCTAAGGTCACTGACATGGCACGTATTGCGGTGATCGGCGCCGGGATGGGCGCGATGGCAGCGGCCGCCCGGCTGGCCGTGGCAGGACACCGGGTGACGGTGTACGAGCGGTCGGAGACCTTCGGCGGCTCGGTCGGCCGGTATGCCCGCGACGGCTTCGCCTTCGACACCGGCCCCTCGCTGCTGCATCTGCCCGCCGTCTACCGCGACCTGTTCGTGAAGACCGGCAAGGAGCCGCTGGAGCGATGCGTCACGATGACGCAGGTCGACCCGGCGAGCCGCCATCTCTTCGCCGACGGCACGGCGGTCTCGCTGCCGAACGCCTCGCGCGCCGGGGTGGTCGCCGCCCTGGACAGTGCGCTGGGGGCCGGTGCGGGCGGCAGCTGGGGCGGGCTCCTGGACCGGGCCCGCGATGCCTGGGACCGGTCCCGGCGGCCACTGCTCGAGGAGCCGTTGCGCGCCGACTGGGAGGTGCTGGGCCGCGATCCGTACCCGGCTCTCCGGCAGCGCCGGCTGCTGCGCCCAGCACGCCTGGCGGGCACGGTCGCGGAGGTCGGCGCCTGGGAGCTGACGGACCCCCGGCTGGCCGCTCTCCTCGACGGATACGCGTTGTCGTACGGCCTCGATCCGCTGCGCGCACCGGCGGGCGCGGCCCTCCTGCCGTACATGGAGGAGACGTTCGGCAGCTGGTACGTGGCGGGCGGAATCCGGGCGCTGGCACAGGCGGTGTACGAGCGGTGCCTGGCCCGGAAGGTGGAGTTCGTCTTCGGCGCCGAGGTGGCCCGGGTCCTGGAGAAGGACGGCCGGGCAGCGGGCGTCGAACTCGCCGAGGGCACGGTCGCGGAGGCCGACCATGTGGTGCTGGGGGCCTGGCCGCACCCGGATCTGGTGCCGGGTCAGGGGCTCTGGCAGAGCGGTGATGTGACGGCTCGGCCGCGACCGGGCGGCGGGACGCCGGTGCCGGGCCGGTTCCAGGTCCTGCTGTCGCTGCGCGGCGCCCGGCCCGCGGACGCGGCGCACCGGACGGTGGTGCACGGCGCGGACGGCGCGGCGGAGCGCGAGGCGGTGTTCGGCGGCCGGCTCGCCGCAGGTCCCACGGTGACGGTGATCCGCCCCGACGACCCCACAACCCGCCCCGACGACGCCCACGAGGCCGTGACGCTGACGGCGACGGTCGCCCCGCACGGTGCGGTGGACTGGACGGACGGTGCGCTGCGCGAGCGGTACGCAGCCACGCTGATCGAGGCGGCCGGCGCGGCCGTTCCCGGGATACGGGAGCGGGTGCTCCACGCCGAGGTGAGGACGCCCGCCGAAAGTGCGGCCGACACCGGCGCCGAGGGCGGCTCGGTGCCCGCGCCCGCGCTCGCCGGGGCCGGGGGCGCGTATCTGCATCCGGGCAACCGCACCCGGCTGCCCGGGCTCTACCTCGCGGGCGGCTGGTCGCACCCGGGCGGCGGGCTCGCGCACGCCGGGATGTCGGGGGCGCTCGTCGCCGGGCTCATCGTGGAGGGGGACGGCTTCCGCGGCTCCCGATGAGGAGCCCGGTGCCCCTGAGAGCCTGTCGGGGCGGTGCCGGACACGTCCGGCCGCCGCTCCGTCCTCCGGCAGCCGACGGGCTCGGCCTTCGCCCGACGGCGCGGCCTGTCCCGTCAGTAGCGGTACTGGTCGTTGTAGCCGGTGTCGTAGCCGTTCGGGAACGGCGCGGGCTGTGCGGGCTGCTCCGGTGGCAGCGGCGGGTACTGCTCGCCCTCGCGCTGCTGCGGCACCCAGACGCCGCCCGGCGGCGTCTCGGAGGCGTACTGCTGGGCGTAGGGGTCTGCCGTGAACTGCTGCTGACCGCCGTAGCTGTCATGGCTCGCGTACGGGTCCTGCGCCCCGTACTGCGGGGAGCCGGTGGTGGTGCCGATGTACGGGTCGGAGTACGCGGCGTACTGCTGCCGGTCCGTGCCGTAGTCGTACTGCCCGGCGTAGGAGTCCTGGCTCGCGTACGTGCCCTGCCCGCCGTGGCTGTCCTGGCCGGCGTACAAGTCCTGGGCGGGCGCGGTGTACGTGGAGTGGTCCGGGTACGGGTCGTAGGAGGCGTACTGGGGCTGCGCCTGCTGGGACTGCTGCGCGGGCTGGGGGTCGGTGTAGATGCCGTACTGCCCGGTGTCGTCGGGCAGCGGCTCCGGCTCGTAGACCGCGGCCCCGCTCACCGGAGCGGGGTTCTTCGCCTCGTCCCGGTCCGAGTGGTCGTACTCCATCTCCAGGTCCGACACCTCCAGCGTGGGCTCCCGGTGGGTGTCCCGGGCGCCCCCCGACCGGCGGCGACGGCTCTCGCCCGGGCTGCCCCCTATGGCCCAGCCGGTCGAGAAGCCGCGCCGGAAGGAGAGCGTGACGTACGTCTGGCCGGTGGCGAACGCGATCGCGCCGACGGCGATGACGAACACGGACGGCATCAGCACGCCGACGACCACACAGGCGAAGCCGGCGAAGGCGAGCAGGCGCCAGCGAAGGCGCGCCTTGTACTGCAGCAGCACTTCGCCGAGCAGCCACAACGCCACGATGCCGAACGCGATGTAGAGGACCGTCCAGCCCATGCCCGCCCCCTTCTACGGCCACCGCCCCGGATCGTGGCGGGTACGGCCGGTCACGACTGCTTGTGCAGTCCGAGATTCTCGTAGATTTCGAGCGTCGCCGTCGAGTTGTTGAGCGTGATGAAGTGCAGTCCGGGCACACCCTCGGACCGCAGCCTCGCGCAGAACTCCGTCGCGAACTCAATCCCAATGGAGCGTACAGCGGCGGGATCGTCCTTGACGGCGAGGATGCGTTCTTTCAGCGACGACGGCAGCGACGCGTTGCTGAGCTGCGGAAACCGCTCCAACTGTTTGACGCTGGTGAGCGGCATGACCTCGGGGATGATCGGGGTGTCGCAACCCGCAGCAACCACTCGGTCACGCATCCGCAAATAGTCGTCCGGATTGAAGAACATCTGCGTGATCGCATAGTCGGCGCCGGCGCGGCACTTGTCCACGAAATGCTGGATGTCGGCATCCCAGTCGGTCGAGCGCGGGTGCATCTCGGGAAATGCGGCGACGCCGACACAGAAATCGCCGGATTCCTTGATGAGCCGGACGAGATCGGCCGCGTACGGCACACCCTGCGGGTGCTCGACCCACTCGCCCATCGGGTCGCCCGGCGGGTCGCCGCGCACGGCGAGGATGTTCCTGATTCCGGCGTCCGCGTACTGCCCGATCATGTTGCGGAGTTCGGCGACGGAGTGGTCGACGGCAGTCAGATGGGCGACCGGGGTGAGCGTGGAATCGGCGGCGATCTGCTGGGTGGCCCGCACCGTTCCGGCCCGGGTGGAGCCGCCGGCACCGTACGTCACGGAGACGAAGCTCGGCCTCACCGCCTCGACACGGCGCAGCGCATTCCAGAGGTTCCGCTCGCCCTTCTCGGTTTTGGGCGCCCAGAACTCGAACGAATACGACGTCTTGCCGGTCGCGAGAAGGTCACGCACGGTGCGTGCGTGATCTGTCCTGGTAGAAGGAGTGCCAAGGGCCATACTGAAGGTTAACCAGGGCTCGACGGTGCCCCAACCAGACCAGCGGCAATTGCCCGAATTGACTGGTGGTTTGTCCACCCCTCGGACACCCCTCGCGCAGTCCCCGGGCGAACCCGGTCGTTCATGGCTGCCCCCGCGACTTTCCCGACGTGCTTGTCAGACGTCGGAGCGTGCCCTGATCCGCTTCGCGAGCCCGGCGGCGGCCGCAGCCGGATCGTCGGCCTCGGTGATGGCCCGTACGACCACGACCCTGCGCGCCCCCGCGTCCAGCACCTCGTCGAGGTTGTCCGCGTCGATCCCGCCGATGGCGAACCACGGGCGCGTCCGGCCGAGCGAGGCGGCGTACCGCACGAGGTCGAGGCCCGGGGCATGCCGGCCGGGCTTGGTCGGGGTGGGCCAGCAGGGTCCGGTGCAGAAGTAGTCCACGCCGGGCTCGGCGACGGCCGCGTCGACCTCGGACTCGGCGTGCGTGGAGCGGCCGATCACCACGTCCTCGCCGATGATGGCCCGTGCGGCGGGCACGGGCAGGTCCCCCTGGCCGAGGTGGAGCACATCGGAGCCGATGGCATGAGCGACATCGGCCCGGTCGTTCACCGCGAGGAGCGTGCCGTGGCGCCTGCAGGCGTCGGCGAAGACAGCGAGGTGTTCGAGTTCCTCGGCCGCTTCCATGCCCTTGTCGCGCAGCTGGACGATGTCGACGCCGGAGGAGAGCACGGCGTCGAGGAACTCGGGGAGGTCACCCTCGCGCCTGCGGGCGTCCGTGCACAGATAGAGCCGGGCGTCGGACAGCAGCGCGCGAGGCGTGGGCATGGTGCGGTTCCCCCTTGGGACGGAGCGGTACGGCCGGTGGTGCGGAGCGGTACGACGGAGCGGCTCGATGCGGCGGTGCGGGCCGTGCAGAAGCGCACGGCCCGCACCCCGCGTAGGGTCGTCCCGGTCAGACGGCGAGCGCCTGGGCGCGGCGCTTCACCTCCGTGCCGCGATTCTCGCTCAGCGCCTGTGCGGGGGTACCCGGCAGGGTCGGGTCAGGGGTGAAGAGCCATTCCAGCATCTCTTCGTCGGAGAAGCCGTCGTCCCTCAGGAGCGTCAGGGTGCCGGAGAGGCCCTTGACCACCTTGTCGCCGTCGATGAAGGCGGCAGGCACCTGGAGCGCCCGGTTCTCACCACGTCGTACGGCGATGAGCTGGCCTTCCTTGACCAGCTGCCGCACGCGCGTCACCTCGACATCGAACATTTCTGCGATGTCGGGGAGGTGGAGCCAGGCAGGGACGAGAGCATCGATCTTTGCGTCAATCTCGGTCACAGGACAAGCCTGCCATCCCGTACTGACAGCCGATACCCGGACTCATCCCTTCAGGGCCTCGCGGACCACGTCCGCGACGCGGCAACGGGACTGCTTGTCGCTGGTGACCCAGCCGTGGGCGGACTCCAGGAGACGCGAGTAACAGGCTCCGGTGTCGGTGGTGCCCCGGTACTTCTCGGCCGAGGCCCCGTCCGCGGCGGCGACCACGCCGCCCGTGCGGGCGAGGTTGCCGGTCGAGTCCACGGTGTCGTCCGTGACGGCGTCCGTGCGCCACGCGACCGCGGAGCCCGTCCGGGAGGTGTCGATCAGCACACGGCGCTGGGTGACGGCGGCCCTCAGGTCGTAGTTGTTGTAGTCGCCGTAGAACGGGATGTCCATGTCGACGTCGATGGGGTAGGACCAGGCGTGCCGCTGTGCGCTGGTACGCCCGCCCGTCCTGGTCGTCACCGTGGTGGCGCCGTGGTCGCGCTGGTGCATCGTCTGCTGCCGGCCGGTCCTGGAGACCGTGTCCGTGTTGGTGTACGCGAATTCCTGCTCGACGGTGGTGGTGACCCGGCCCTTCGAGGTCCGGACGTAGCCCGAGATCTTCCAGGAGCGGCCGGTCGACACGGAGACGTGCGTGGAGCCGTCCTCACGCGGAGTCTGGACGGTCTTCACGGCGGGAGTGCCGGTGAGGGAGTTGACGGTCACCCGGCCGCTCGTACGTGACGCGTGCGCGTCCGTGTCGAGGAAGAGCGAACCGTCGACGATCCAGGTGTCGGCCGCGCCGTACGGAGTGATCCCGATGGTGTGCGGCCGGCCGTCGGCCAGTTCGCCCGCGAAGGGGGTGAGGTCGATGTCGTACGCCTCGGTCCGGAACTGGTCGATGGCCGGGATCGGCCGCCACAGGGTCGGCACGATGCCGCCGGAGTAGACGACCGGATACGGCTGGGCAAGGCCCGCGGGGCGCCCGTCCACCGTGACCTGCACCTCTCGGTAGGGGCCTCCGCCACAGAGGTAGTCGGGGGCGGTGGCCGCGAGGTCGCTGGGGACCGCGTCGAACCACTGCTCGTCGCAGCCGCCGCCGCGTGCGTAGACCTGCAGGCGCGCGCCGGTCAGATTGCGCGGGAAGGTGACGTCGGTGCCGGTGGAGCCGCCCTTGCCGACGCTCAGCCAAGGGGCGTCGGTGGAAGCGGTGTTGCCCAGGGGGACGATCCGGTCGGCCGTGGTGGCGGCCGGGTGGCGCCCGTCCGCCCGGTAGTACGTGATCGTCAGCTTCACGTGGTACACGCCCGTGTACGTGTCGTTGACAACGTTTCCGAGCTCCAGCTGCAGCTTCTGCGGGTCCTTGAGGAGCGGCGCGAACTCGGTGATGTCCTTGGCGACGTGCCAGCTGATGCCGTCGTCGTCGGGCTCGGCCGTGCTGGTGCGGAAGACCTCCGCGCCGCCGACGAACACCGCGGCGAGGCGGTCGTACTGACGTCCCTTCACACTGCCCGACCAGTCGAGGACGACCTTGTTCCAAGGGCCCTCGCACCGGGCGGGCGGGGTGAGCGTGGTGGTGTACGGCGGTCCGCCGAGCGTGTAGCCGAAGTCGTGCTCGACGGCCGTCACCGCGCAGTGCTCGGTGTCCGGGCGGGAGACCGGTGGCAGCGCGTCGACCGGGTCCTGGTAGTCGACGGCCGGGTTGGAGCCGGGGGCCGGGGCGGTGCCCGCGTACGCCGGGGCGGCAACTGCACCGCCGATGAGGGCGATCGAGGCCGCCGCCACGAGGATTCCGCGCAGCGCGCGGACCCATCGGTAGGGGGACATGTACATCCTTCGGAAGAGGGCCGGTGATCCAAAGGCTGTAGCGTGCACCAATTTTGACGTAGAGCCAAGAGACGTCCGTACGGCGGAGATTGCACACCGGACCCTTCAGGGATCCGTCGGCTCCTTACTGACGTACCGTCGATTTCAGCGGTACGGAGGGATCGGCCGCCCGCACCGGATCGAGCCGCGCCCCCGCCTCGATGAGCTTGCGCCCCTGGGCCAGGTCGCGCGGCCGGCCGACGGCGAGGACGGCGACCAGCGCGCCGTCCCGCAGCCAGAGCACCGACCAGGCGGGACCGTCCGGGTCGCCGCGCCACAGCAGCGTGTCGGCGCCACCGTGATGGCCCGCGTACTGCACGAACCGGTCGAACTGCTCGGACCAGAAGTACGGCACGGGGTCGTACGTGAGCGGCTGCGGCGCCCCGCCGGATCCGGCGCCGATGATGTTGGCGGCAGCGGTCCGCGGCCCCTGGACGGCGTTGTCCCAGTGGTGGACGAGGAGGCGCGCGCCGTACCGCGCGGAGGGGAAGGAGGCGCAGTCCCCGACGGCGTACACATCGGGCAGCGAGGTGCGCAGCGCCTCGTCGGCGGTCACCGATCCGTCCGGTCCGAGCGCGATGCCGGAGCCGGCCAGCCAGGCGGTGGCGGGCCGGGCACCGATCCCGACGACCACCGCTCCGGCCTCGAGCGCGCGGCCGTCGGCGAGGACCACGCGGCCGGGCTCGATTCGGGCCACCGGGGCGCCGGTGAGGAGTTCGGTGCCGCTCTCCCCGTACCAGCGGGCCATCGGGGCGGCGACCTCGGCGGGCAGGACGCCCGCGAGCGGCCGGTCGGCGGCCTCGACGACGGTGACCTCGCAGCCCGCGGCGCGGGCCGCGGTGGCGAACTCCGCGCCGATCCATCCGGCGCCGACGACCACGACGGTGTGCTGCTCACCGAGGACCGGCCGCAGCCGTGCGGCGTCGTCGAGGGTGCGCAGCAGATGGACGCCGCGCACACCCTCCGAGCCCGGGAGCTCGACCGGTTCGGCGCCGGTGGCGATGACCAGGACGTCGTACGGAACGGGGCCCGTCGGGGTGTCCAGTTCGTGCGCCGCGGACCGCACGCCGGTCACGTCGCGGCCCAGTTGCAGCTCGATGTCGAGCGCCTCGAAGTCGATGTCGAAGGCTGAGTCCTCGGCCTTGCCGAGCAGCACCGCCTTGGACAGCGGCGGCCGGTCGTAGGGCTGGTGGGGTTCGGCTCCGATCAGGGTGACCGAGCCGGTGAAGCCCTGTTCCCGCAGGGCCACCGCGGTCTGCACACCGGCCATGCCCGCACCGACGATGACGATGCGGCGCTCGGTCCGCCGGTCCGGCTGCTCAGTCTGCTGCTCGCTCACCTGTCCACCTTAGAGTGCCCGGCGGCAGGCAGCGCGGGTGAAGGAGCGGGGCTGGGGTGCGTGCATCGCAAGGCGGAGGATCGAGCCGACGCGAAGGGGGTCCCCATGCCCCTTCAGGGCTACGGGGGAGTTGGTGATCGACGGCAACGCCGCGAGGTGCGTGCCCCGGCCCCACGGCGCCGCGAAGCCTACTGCCGGGCACCCTCAAACATCTGACGATCCGTCAGCCAGTTCCTCGACCACACTCGTCCCGCTGCCCTCCTGCGACTCCCACTCCCACCGCTCGTCCAGCCGCACCCGGCCGTCCGCGAGGTCGACGACGGTGGAGAGGCAGTGTCCGGAGGATGTCGTTCCGTCCTGCTTCAACTGGACGTACCGGAAGTCGAGTCGATCGGCGGTCCTGGTGCCGACGAGATGGCCCCGGACCACGTCGCCGCCCGCGTACTCGGCCCAGATCCGGCCGTCCTCCTCGTGGTACGTGAAGCGGGTACGGGTGCCGACCTGGCCCGGCGCCTGGTCGGCGAGCGGCGAGAGGACGAGTCCGTCGAGCGAACGGGCCACGGTGACTGCTCCCTTACAGGGGCCGGGGGACGGGGTCTAGGGTGGCCACCGTAAGACACTCGCGGGAGCCCGGGCGCACCGGGCTGAGAGGGAGGCTGGGCGGCCTCCGACCGTACGAACCTGATCCGGGTCATGCCGGCGAAGGGAGGGGCTGGACGCCCATGCGTTCTTCCGGGAACACATCCGTATCCGCACAAGGATCCGACGTCCTCGTCATCGGGGGCGGGATCATCGGTCTGGTGACCGCCTGGCGGGCTGCGCAGCGCGGCCTGCGCACCGCGGTCGTCGACCCCGAACCGGGCGGCGGGGCCGCCCAGGTCGCGGCCGGGATGCTCGCCGCCGTCACCGAACTCCACTACGGCGAGCAGATGCTGCTCGGCCTCAATGTCGCGTCCGCCGCGCGCTACCCGGCCTTCGCGGCCGAACTGGAGGCGGCGAGCGGTCAGGACATCGGCTTCCGCGCCTGTGGCACCCTGGCGGTCGCCCTGGACTCCGACGACCGCACCCATCTGCGGGAGCTGCACGTGCTGCAGCAACGTTCGGGGCTGGAGTCGGAGTGGCTCACCGGCCGTGAGTGCCGCCGATTGGAGCCCATGCTGGCGCCGGGCGTGCGCGGCGGTCTGCGGGTCGACGGCGACCACCAGGTCGATCCCCGCCGGCTGGCCGCCGCTCTGCTGACGGCCTGCGAGCGGGCCGGGGTGGTCTTCCACCGCGACTGGGTGGAACGCCTCGGCGTGGCACGGGACCGGGCCGCCGGAGCCGTACTCGCGGCCGGTACGGAGCTGGCCGCCGACCAGCTCGTACTCGCCGCGGGCAGCCGCAGCGGGCGGCTCGCCGGGCTGCCGGACGAGGTCGTTCCCCCGGTGCGGCCCGTGAAGGGACAGGTGCTCCGGCTGACGGTGCCCGCCGCGTACGCACCGTTCCTCACCCGCACCGTGCGGGCCGTGGTCCGGGGCAGCCATGTCTATCTCGTCCCGCGCGAGAACGGCGAGCTCGTCGTCGGCGCGACCAGCGAGGAGATGGGCTGGGACACCACCGTCACGGCGGGCGGGGTGTACGAGCTGCTGCGCGACGCCCACGAGCTGGTGCCCGGCATCACCGAACTGCCGCTCACCGAGACCCGGGCCGGCCTTCGCCCCGCCTCCCCCGACAACGCCCCGCTGCTCGGCCCCACCGCCCTGCCCGGCCTCCACCTCGCCACCGGCCACCACCGCAACGGCGTCCTGCTGACCCCCGTCACCGGTGACGCCATGGCCGAGCTGCTGACCACCGGCGAGCTGCCGGCCGTGGCCCGCCCCTTCGCCCCCGGACGGTTCGCACCCGCCCCCGTACCGCCCTCCGCCTCCGTACGTCAGGAGCAGCCCGCATGACCGACTCCCTTCCGCTCACCGTCTCCGTGAACGGCGATCCCCGTTCGATCGCCGCGGGCACCACCCTGGAGACCCTTGTCGCGACTCTGACTGCGGCGCCCTCCGGGGTGGCCGCGGCGCTCAACGAGACCGTCGTCCCGCGCAGCGGCTGGGCGGCCGCCGCCCTCGCCGACGGCGACCGGATCGAAGTCCTCACCGCGGTCCAGGGAGGCTGACCGTGTCCGACGATCCCTTCACCCTCGGCGGCACCACGTTCGGCTCCCGACTGATCATGGGGACGGGCGGGGCGCCCAGCCTCGACGTGCTCGAACGCTCCCTGACGGCGTCCGGCACCGAGCTGACCACCGTCGCGATGCGCCGCCTCGACCCGACCGTGCAGGGCTCGGTCCTCTCCGTCCTCGAACGCCTCTCGATCCGCGTCCTGCCGAACACGGCGGGCTGCTTCACCGCGGGCGAGGCCGTGCTGACCGCCCGGCTGGCCCGCGAGGCGCTGGGCACCGACTGGATCAAGCTGGAGGTCGTGGCCGACGAGCGGACTCTGCTGCCCGACCCGATCGAGCTGCTGGACGCCGCGGAGACCCTGGTGGACGACGGGTTCACCGTCCTGCCGTACACCAGCGACGACCCGGTGCTCGCCCGGAAACTGGAGGACGTGGGATGCGCGGCGATCATGCCGCTCGGCTCCCCCATCGGCTCCGGGCTCGGCATCCGCAATCCGCACAACTTCCAGCTGATCGTCGAGCAGGCCCGGGTTCCGGTCATTCTCGACGCGGGCGCCGGGACCGCCTCGGACGCGGCGCTCGCGATGGAGCTGGGGTGCGCGGCGGTGATGCTGGCGTCGGCGGTGACCCGGGCGCAGGAGCCCGAGCTGATGGCGGCGGCGATGCGGCACGCGGTGGACGCCGGGCGGCTGGCGTACCGTGCGGGCCGGATCCCGCGGCGCCATTTCGCCGAGGCCTCCTCACCGGTGGAGGGGCGGGCGGTGCTGGACCCGGAGCGGCCGGCGTTCTGAGCGCGCGCTCCCGGATCCGTACGTCACTGAAGTGCATGTCCCTGTCACGGCTCGGCTGCAGTACGGCCCCGGGATCGCCCCGGCCCGTCGGTCGTGTCCGCAATGGCTCGTAGACTCGGCTGCGTGGATATGACCCTCCAGGACCCTTCCCCGGCCTTCGGCCGGGGAGACCCCATCGTCGGGCAGCTGCTCGACGGCCGTTACCGCGTCGATGCCCGCATCGCCGTGGGCGGGATGGCCACGGTCTACCGGGCCATGGACACCCGGCTCGACCGGGTGCTCGCCCTCAAGGTGATGCACCCGGCGCTCGCGACCGACGCCTCGTTCGTCGAGCGCTTCATCCGCGAGGCCAAGTCGGTGGCCAGACTCGCGCACCCCAATGTGGTCGCGGTCTTCGACCAGGGCGCCCAGGGGGCGTACGTCTACCTGGCGATGGAGTACGTCGCGGGCTGCACGCTGCGCGACGTCCTGCGCGAGCGCGGCGCCCTGCAGCCGCGCGCCGCCCTGGACATCCTGGAGCCGGTCCTCGCAGCGCTCGGTGCCGCACACCGGGCGGGGTTCGTGCACCGCGACATGAAGCCGGAGAACGTCCTGATAGGGGACGACGGCCGGGTGAAGGTCGCGGATTTCGGTCTCGTACGGGCTGTGGGCTCCGACACCAACACCACCGGATCCGTCCTGGGCACCGTCTCCTACCTCGCCCCCGAGCAGATCGAGCACGGCACGGCGGACACCCGCGCCGATGTGTACGCCTGCGGTGTCGTGCTGTACGAGATGCTGACGGGCGCCAAGCCGCACACCGGCGACTCCCCCGCCCAGGTCATCTACCAGCACCTCAACGAGGACGTCCCGGCCCCCTCGGCCGTCGTCCCCGGGCTCCCGGTCGAGCTGGACCACCTGGTCGCGAGCGCCACCGCCCGTGACCCCGAGGTCCGCCCGTTCGACGCGGTGGCCCTGCTGGCCGAGGCCCGCACCGCGCGCGCCGGGCTCACCGACGAACAACTGGACGCCGTACCGCCGCAGGCCCTCGCCGAGGTGCACGACGCCGCCGAGGACCGCACGAGCGTGATCCCCCGGGTGCTCCCGGCCGGTCAGGGCACCGCCCACCACACCAGCCGGCTGGAGATGCCCCCGCCGCTGCCGCCCGAGCAGGCCCGGCGCGGGCCGCGGCGCGGAATGCTTGCCGCGATCGTCGCCGTGCTGCTGGTGCTCGGGGTCGGTTCCGGTGTCTGGTACATCAACTCGGGACAGTTCACTCGGGTCCCCTCCCTGCTCGGCCAGACCGAGAAGGCGGCCGAGCAGCGGCTCTCGGACTCCGGGCTGGAGCTGAAGAGCGTCAAGCGGGCCTACAGCGACAGCGTCGAGCGTGGCAGGGTCATCGGCAGCGATCCGAAGTCCGGCGCCCGGATCCGGGGCAACGGCTCGGTGACGATCACCGTCTCGCGCGGCCCGGAGATCGTGAAGGTGCCCCACGTCGAGGGCATCGCGCTGGCCGAGGCCAGACAGGCGCTGAAGAAGAGCGGGCTGGTGCCCGGCATGGTCACCAGGGAGTTCAGCGGGGAGTTCGACCGGGGCGACGTGATCCGTACGGATCCCGAAGCGGGCGCCGAGCGCCACCCCGACTCCGCGGTCGCCCTGGTCGTCAGCAAGGGCAGCCCCGTCGATGTCCCCGATGTCACCGGACTGTCGGTCCAGGACGCCACCGCGGCACTGGACGAGGAGGGGCTGAAGGCCGAGGTTCTGCCCGGCCGCGTCAACTCTCCCGAGGCCGAGGGCGACATCGCGCACCAGTCCCCGGGTCAGGGCGCCCAGGCCGCCGAGGGCGACACCGTCACGCTCACGGTCTCCAAGGGCCCGCGGATGATCGACGTACCGGACGTCACCGGCAAGGACGTCGACAAGGCGACGAGCCTGCTGAAGGCGGCGGGCTTCGAGGTCAAGGTCGACCGCCCGTTCCTCTCCTTCAGCGACAAGATCGCCAGCCAGTCCGTGGACGGCGGCGAACAGGCCCCCGAGGGCAGCACCATCACCATCAAGACCAAGGGGCTCTAGATCCATATGCGCAACCCCGTCGGCGGCCACATCCCCGTGGCCGGCGGCCTCGCCAGAATCGGCCTGACCTACGCCCGCGAGATGGGGGCGGAGGCTGTCCAGGTCTTCGTCGCCAATCCGCGCGGCTGGGCCACGCCCACCGGGAACCCGGCGCAGGACGAACAGTTCCGCGCCGAGTGTGCAGCCGAGTCGATACCGGCGTACGTCCACGCCCCGTACCTGATCAATTTCGGCTCGCACACCGAGGCCACCGTGGAGAAGTCCGTGGACTCGCTGCGCCACTCCCTGCGCCGGGCCCGCGAGATCGGCGCCCTGGGCGTCGTGGTGCACACCGGCTCGGCGACCGGCGGCCGGCCGCGCGCGGAGGCCCTGGCACAGGTACGGACGCACATGAGGCCGCTCCTCGACGAGCTGACCCATGACGACGACCCGTATCTGCTGCTGGAGTCGACGGCCGGACAGGGGTTCTCGCTCTGCTCGCGGACCTGGGACTTCGGCCCGTATTTCGACGCACTCGACGCCCACCCCAAGCTCGGCATCTGTCTCGACACCTGTCACATCTACGCGGCGGGCCACGACCTGGCGGGTCCCGCCGGCATGAAGCAGACGCTGGACCTGCTGGTGGACACGGTCGGCGAGGGGCGGCTGAAGCTGATCCACGCCAATGACTCCAAGGACGTGGTGGGAGCCAACAAGGACCGGCACGAGAACATAGGCGCCGGGCACATCGGCGAGGAGCCGTTCCGGGAGCTGTTCTCGCATCCGGCGACGGCGGGGGTGCCGCTGATCATCGAGACGCCGGGCGGCAAGGAAGGCCATGCGGCGGATGTGGCACGACTGAAGGGGCTGCGCGACTGCGGCTGACCGCGAAACCCATTGAGGAATACCCCTATGGGGTATACGGTTCCTGCTGTCGACAGGAACCGCTACCGGCATTGGGGGATCGCCATGCAGCACGACACGCGCGACGAAGAACACCAGCAGCACCACGAGCACCACGAGCACCACGGGCAGGGTCACGGCGGCAGCAGTCACGCCGACCACTCGGCTCACGCCGGCCACGCGGCACACCCCCCCGGCCGGGTCGGCTGGGCCATGGCCGCGCGCGCCACACTGCACTGCCTCACCGGATGCGCCATCGGCGAGATCCTCGGCATGGTGATCGGCACGGCGCTCGGCTGGGGCAACACGGAGACGATGGTCCTCGCGATCGTCCTGGCGTTCTTCTTCGGCTACACGCTGACGCTGCGCTCGATCCTGAAGGCCGGCGTCGACTTCCGTACGGCGTTCCGGGTCGCCCTGGCCGCCGACACCCTCTCCATCGCGGTGATGGAACTGATCGACAACGGCGTGATCGTCCTGTGGCCGGGCGCCATGGACGCACAGCTCGCCGACGCGCTGTTCTGGGGGGCGCTCGCACTGTCGCTGGCCGTGGCCTTCGTCGTCACCACACCGGTCAACAAGTGGATGATCGGCCGCGGCAAGGGCCACGCGGTGGTGCACCGGTACCACCACTGAGGACGGCCCCGCACCGGGACCATCAGGTCAGAGCTCGGGGCCTTCCCCGGGCTCTTCCTGGTAGGAGTAGCGCTGCTCGCGCCACGGGTCGCCGATGTTGTGGTAGCCGCGCTCCTCCCAGAAGCCGCGACGATCGGCCGTCATGTACTCGACGCCCCGGACCCACTTGGGCCCCTTCCAGGCGTACAGGTGCGGTACGACAAGGCGCAGCGGGAAGCCGTGCTCCGCGGTGAGCAGCTCACCGCCCTTGTGGGTGGCGAAAAGCGTGCGGTCCGAGGTGAAGTCGGCGAGCCGCAGGTTCGAGCTGAATCCGTACTCGGCCCAGACCATCACATGCGTGACCTGGGGCGCGGGTGGCGCGAGTTCCAGGATCGTACGGGCGAGAACCCCACCCCATTCGGCCCCGAGCATGCTGAATTTCGTGACGCAGTGCAGATCGGCGACGACCGAGGAGAACGGCAGGGCCGAGAACTCCTGATGGTTCCAGCAGTGCTTCTCGCCGTCCGCGGTGGCTCCGAAGACCCGGAACTCCCAGCGGTCGGGCTTGAACTTGGGAACGGGCCCGTAGTGGGTAACCGGCCAACCGCGCTGCAGTCGCTGACCCGGCGGAAGCTCGGACTGCTCTGATTCGCGGTATTCCCGGCTTTCCGGCTGACCCATGCCTCCATGGTGACAGACAGGCAGGGGTGGTCATGACCAGGGCAGCGACGATTCGGGCAACTCGTACTAAGCATGTACTTACTGGACGGCCGAGGGGTGCGGTGCGAGGATGCGGCCAACCCGCCCAGTTCACCGGTTGGAAGGAGCCTCTGCGATGCAGGGCGACCCCGAGGTCCTCGAGTTCCTGAACGAACAGCTGACCGCCGAATTGACTGCCATCAATCAGTACTTCCTGCATGCAAAGATGCAGGACAACTTCGGCTGGACGAAGCTCGCGAAGTACACCCGGTCCGAGTCGTTCGACGAGATGAAGCACGCGGAGACCCTGACGGACCGCATCCTCTTCCTCGATGGACTCCCCAACTACCAGCGACTCTTCCACGTACGCGTGGGGCAGACGGTCACCGAGATGTTCCAGGCCGACCGCCAGGTCGAGGTGGAGGCGATCGACCGGCTCAAGCGCGGCATCGAGTTGATGCGGGGCAAGGGCGACATCACGTCCGCAAATATCTTTGAATCGATCCTGGAGGACGAGGAGCATCACATCGACTACCTCGACACCCAGCTGGAACTGATCGAGAAGCTCGGCGAGCCGCTCTACATCGCGCAGCAGATCGAGCAGCCGGACAGCTGAGTCCGGTTCAGGCCGCGTCGGGGAGCCGGATGCCGGGGACCGGGCCGGGGCCGATGCCCGGGATCCGCCCGGGGGCGATGCCCGGGCCGATGCGGGGCGCCACACCTGGTGCGGTCGAGGGGGGCTGCTCGGAGGCGTCACCAGGGGCCTGCTTCTGGTCCGGCAGTTCCCGGCGCGCGCACGCGCCGCGGCCGAGCATCGCCTGAATCCGGCGGACACAGCCACCGCAGTCGGTGCCCGCCTTGCAGGCGTTGGCTATCTGGCGGGGGGTGCACGCCCCGGCGTCCGCATGTTCCTTGACCTGCTGCTCCGTAATGCCGAAACACGAGCAGACGTACATGCGGTTCACCTCCCGGCAGGATGGTCATGGATGCCACCCCGTTGAACGGTGAGGCTAACCTAACCTTACCCGGCACCCGGGGTCGGCAAAAGTCCCGGAACGCCCTGTGGGGCACGGATCACATCGATCCGTGCCCCACAGTCGTACGTGCGCTACCTGCGGTGATGGCTACTGGTCCCGGTACATCTCGGCAACCAGGAACGCCAGGTCCAGCGACTGGCTGCGGTTGAGCCGCGGGTCGCAAGCCGTCTCGTACCGCTGGTGCAGGTCGTCCACGAAGATCTCGTGGCCACCGCCGACGCACTCGGTGACGTCGTCACCGGTGAGCTCGACGTGGATGCCGCCCGGGTGCGTACCGAGGCCCTTGTGCACCTCGAAGAAGCCCTTGACCTCGTCCAGGACGTCGTCGAAGCGACGGGTCTTGTGGCCGGAGGCCGCCTCGAAGGTGTTGCCGTGCATCGGGTCGGTGACCCAGGCGACGACCGCACCGGAGGCAGTGACCTTCTCGACCAGCGCGGGGAGCTTGTCGCGGACCTTGTCGGCGCCCATCCGGACGATGAAGGTCAGCCGGCCGGGCTCGCGGTTCGGGTCGAGGCGGTCGATGTAGCCGAGTGCCTCGTCGACGGTGGTCGTCGGGCCGAGCTTGATGCCGATGGGGTTACGGATCTTCGAGGCGAACTCGATGTGCGCGCCGTCCATCTGCCGGGTGCGCTCACCGATCCAGACCATGTGACCGGAGGTGTCGTACAACTCACCGGTGCGCGAGTCGGTGCGGGTCAGCGCCGACTCGTAGTCCAGCAGCAGCCCCTCGTGCGAGGAGTAGAACTCGACGGCCTTGAACTCGGCCGGGTCCGTGCCGCACGCCTTCATGAAGTTCAGCGCGTTGTCGATCTCGCGGGCCAGCGCCTCGTAACGCTGCCCGGACGGGGACGACTTCACGAAGTCCTGGTTCCAGGCGTGGACCTGGCGCAGGTCGGCGTAACCGCCGGTGGTGAAGGCGCGGACCAGGTTCAGCGTGGAAGCGGATGCGTGGTACATCTGCTTCAGCCGGTCAGGGTCCGGGACGCGGGCCTTCTCGGTGAAGGCGAAGCCGTTGACGGAGTCGCCGCGGTAGGTCGGCAGGGTCACGCCGTCGCGGGTCTCGGTCGACTTGGAGCGCGGCTTGGAGTACTGGCCGGCGATCCGGCCCACCTTGACGACGGGCACGGAGGCCGCATAGGTCAGGACGGCGCTCATCTGGAGCAGCGTCTTCAGCTTGGCCCGGATGTGGTCGGCCGACACGGCGTCGAAGGCCTCGGCGCAGTCGCCGCCCTGCAGCAGGAACGCCTCGCCCTTGGCGACGGCTCCCATACGGGCGCGCAGCTGGTCGCACTCGCCCGCGAAGACGAGCGGCGGATACGACGCGAGGTCCGCGAGTACATCGCGCAGAGCCTCGGCATCGGGGTACTCGGGCTGCTGCGCCGCGGGAAGGTCTCGCCAGGTGTGGCCACCGGCGACGGAGGTATTGGCGTTCACGGTCACAACCACAACATTACGGGGTCCAGGGGGGCGTCCATCCGTACGCTCAATAGTTGAGACGCGCGCTCGGATGGACCGGGCGTCCGATAGGGTTCGGACATGTTCGCGCAGACGCACCAGAACTGGTGGTGGACCGCTCATTCGGCGGCCCACTGATTCATCGCGCGCGACAGACCACGCGAAGGCCGCCCGAGGGGCGGCCTTCTCTGCGTTTCGGGGCCGTTCCTCCATCCGGAAGGAACACCACCCCATGCCTCATCGCACAGCATCCGTCCTCGCTCGGCTGGTCCGGGACGACTGCCCGCCGTTCGCGCTGCTGCGCAGGCGCACCCCCGGTCACGACCACGACCTCGTCGAGGTGCTGATCGGCCGGGTCCGGGAGGCGGACCGGCTCGCCGGTCTCCCGGTCGGACCGCAGCCCTCGCTCGCCCTGGTGCCGTTCCGGCAGATCGCCGAGCGCGGATTCGACGTGCGCGACGACGGGACTCCGCTGTCCGTGCTGGTCGCGGACGAGACGTACGAGCTTCCGCTGGACGAGGTGCTCGCCGAGCTGCCCACCCATGACGTACGGGTCGAGGGCGGCGCCTTCGACGTCCCCGACGAGGAGTACGCCGGCATCGTCCGGCGGGTCATCGAGGACGAGATCGGGCAGGGCGAGGGCGCGAACTTCGTCATCCGACGGACCTTCCAGGGCGACATCCCGGGGTTCGGGCGGACCGACGCGCTGGCCCTGTTCCGTCGGCTGCTGGCCGGTGAGCGGGGTGCGTACTGGACGTTCGTCGTGCACACCGGGGAGAGGACGCTGGTCGGCGCCAGCCCGGAGGTGCATGTGCGGATGTCCGGCGGGACGGTCGTGATGAACCCGATCAGCGGAACGTACCGCTATCCCGCCGAAGGACCGACCGCCGAGAGCCTGCTGACGTTCCTCGGCGACCGCAAGGAGACCGAGGAGCTCTCCATGGTGGTCGACGAGGAACTGAAGATGATGTGCACCGTCGGCGACATGGGCGGTGTGGTGATCGGGCCGCGGCTCAAGGAGATGGCGCATCTCGCGCACACCGAGTACGAGCTGCGCGGGCGCTCCTCGCTGGATGTGCGGGAGGTACTGAAGGAGACCATGTTCGCCGCGACCGTCACCGGCTCGCCCGTGCAGAACGCGTGCCGGGTGATCGAGCGGTACGAGCCCGGCGGCCGCGGCTACTACGCGGGCGCGCTGGCCCTGCTGCGGCAGGAGCCGGGCGGGGCACAGACCCTGGACTCGCCGATCCTGATCCGGACCGCCGACATCGCGGCCGACGGACGGCTGCGGGTGCCGGTCGGGGCAACGCTCGTACGCCACTCCGATCCGGACAGCGAGGTCGCCGAGACCCACGCGAAGGCGGCGGGGGTACTGACCGCACTGGGCGTGCGGCCGGGACGGTCTCGGGCAAAGGAGGCGCGTCCGCAACTGGCCGGCGACCCCCGGGTGCGGGCCGCCCTGGACGCCCGGCGGGACGGGCTCGCGCCGTTCTGGCTGCGGATGCAGGAGCGCACGCAGGAGCTCTCCGGCCATGCGCTGGTGATCGACGGGGAGGACACCTTCACCGCGATGCTGGCGCATCTGCTGCGCGCCTCGGGACTTGAGGTGTCGGTGCACCGCTACGACGAGCCGGGGCTGCGCGAAACCGTACGGGCACACACGGGTCCGGTCGTGCTGGGCCCCGGGCCCGGGGATCCGGCCGACACCGGCGATCCGAAGATGCGGCTGCTGCGCGAGTTCGCCGCGGAGCTGGTGCGGGAGCACCGGCACGGGCTGCTGGGGGTGTGTCTGGGCCATGAACTGATCGCGGCGGAGCTGGGTCTGGAAATCGTCCGCAAGACCGTGCCGTACCAGGGCGCGCAGACCAGGATCGAGCTGTTCGGGCGCCCGGAGACGGTCGGTTTCTACAACAGCTTCACCGCACGCTGCGACGACGAGACGGTCACCGAGCTGGCCGCGCACTCCATCGAGGTGAGCCGGGACGCGGCCACCGGGGAGCTGCACGCGCTGCGCGGGGGCGGGTTCGCGTCGGTGCAGTTCCACCCGGAGTCGGTGCTGACGCTGCGCGGCGCGTCGATCGTCGCCGAGCTGCTGGCGGGGCTGCCCGTGCCCGGATGACCGCGGACGGGGACGGGGACGGGGACGGGGACGGGGACGGGGACGGGGACGGGGGCTCCGGAATCCGCCGAGGCGGTCCGGGGCCTCAGGGCCTTTCTTTCGGATCAGGCCGGGCTGATCCGAAGGAATGGCCCTGGTCCTGGGGAGGCCTGGGGACGAGGACGTTGTCGCTGCGGCGGCGGGCCAGGTAGTCGGCGACGTTCTGCACGGTGGTGTCGATGATCTGCGCCACCGCGTCCTCCGTGTAGTACGCCTGGTGCGAGGTGACGATGACGTTCGGGAAGGTGACGAGCCGGGCCAGGGTGTCGTCGTCGACGATCTCCAGGGACTTGTCGAGGAAGAAGAGCCCGGCCTCCGCCTCGTACACATCGAGTCCGACACCGGTGAAGCGGCCCGCCCGCAATGCGGTGACCAGGGCCGAGGTGTCCACCAGTCCGCCACGGCTGGAGTTGATCAGGATCGCGTCGTCCTTCATCGCGGCCAGGGCGTCCTCGTCGATGATGTGATGGGTCGCCGGCAGCAGCGGGACATGGAGGCTGATCAGGTCGGACTCGGCGAGGAGCTGTTCCTTCTCGACGTAGGTCATGCCGAGTTCGGTGCAGGCGGGGTTCTCGGCCACGTCCCAGCCGAGCAGCTTCATCCCGAAGCCATGGGCGATACGGGTGAAGGCCTCGCCGATCTTGCCCGTGCCGATCACGCCGACCGTGCGGCCGCGCATGTCCCGGCCGAGGAGACCGTCGAGCCGGAAGTCGAAGTCGCGGGTGCGGCTCGCGGCGCGGATGATGCGGCGGTTGACCGCCATGGCGAGCGTCCAGGCGAATTCGGCGACCGAGTACGGCGAGTAGTACGAAACCCGGGCGACCCTCAGGGCGAGACGTTCGGCGACATCGAGGTCGATGTTGTTGAAGCCCGTGGAGCGCTGGGCGATCATCTGCGTGCCGCCCGCGGCGAGCGTCTGCAGAACGCCGCTGCCCAGGTCGGCGTTGACACTGGTGGAGATGATCTCGTAGCCCGCCGCGATGGGTGCGGTGTCCTTGTTGAGGAATACGTCCAGGCAGCGGACCTCGTGCTGTCCGGCGAAGGCCTTCTCGATCAGCGGCTTCTCGTCGGACTGCACACCGAATGCCAGGATTTCCACGATCTCTCCAGAACAGCAGAGTTACGGGCCGGATAGCCGCGAATATACGGCCCGTATCCCTGGTGCGCCGCTCGCACTCAGCCGAAGAAGACGCCGACCTCCGCGTAGAGCGCCGGATCGACCGTCTTGAGCCGGGCGGTCGCATCGGCGATCGGCACCCGCACGATGTCCGTGCCGCGCAGGGCGACCATCACGCCGTAGTCGCCGTCCCTGACGGCTTCGATGGCGTGCAGCCCGAAGCGGGTGGCCAGCCACCGGTCGAAGGCGCTGGGCGTGCCGCCGCGCTGGACATGGCCCAGGACCGTGGTCCTGGCCTCCTTCCCGGTCCGCCGCTCGATCTCCTTGGCCAGCCATTCGCCGACCCCGGAGAGCCGGACATGACCGAAGGAGTCGTGCGATTCGTCCTTGAGGATCATCTCCCCCTCGGCAGGCATGGCGCCCTCGGCGACCACGACGATCGGGGCATAGCTGGCTCTGAAGCGGGAGGTGACCCAGGCACAGACCTGGTCGATGTCGAAGCGCTGCTCCGGGATGAGGATGACGTTCGCGCCGCCGGCCAGCCCGGAATGGAGCGCGATCCAGCCCGCGTGGCGGCCCATCACCTCGACGACGAGGACCCGCATATGGGATTCGGCGGTGGTGTGCAGCCGGTCGATGGCCTCGGTGGCGATGCCGACCGCCGTGTCGAAGCCGAAGGTGTAGTCGGTGGCCGAGAGGTCGTTGTCGATGGTCTTGGGCACGCCGACGCATGGGATGCCGTACTCGTCGGACAGGGTCGCCGCCACACCGAGGGTGTCCTCGCCCCCGATGGTGACGAGCGCGTCGACCTCGTACTTGGCGAGGTTGTCCTTGATCCGGCGGACGCCGTGCTCGGTGGTGAGGGGGTTGGTCCGCGAGGAACCGAGGATCGTGCCGCCGCGCGGCAGGATGCCGCGCACCGCCGGAATGGAGAGCGGAACGGTCTCGCCCTCCAGCGGGCCGCGCCAGCCGTCCCGGAAGCCGATGAAGTCGTAGCCGTACTCCTGCACGCCCTTGCGGACGATCGCGCGGATGACCGCGTTGAGTCCGGGGCAGTCGCCGCCCCCGGTCAGTACTCCGACCCGCATGGAAGCATCCCTTCGCCGAAGTGAGCTCGCTGGCGACCACGCTAATGGTGATCCAGGTCACTTCGGGATGGGTCGGATGGTCAATTCCCCTGCAGCAAGGCGCAGTTGATCACAGTCGTCGTTCATCTCGGGCGTCGTTGAGATCGGACTCCGTTGAGATCGGACTCGGTTGAGCTCAGGCGTCGTCGAGGCCGCGCTCGATCGCATACCGCACGAGTTCCACCCGGTTGTGCAACTGGAGCTTGCCCAGGGTGTTCTGGACATGGTTCTGGACGGTGCGGTGCGAGATGACCAGCCGCTCGGCGATCTGCTTGTACGAGAGTCCCTTGGCGACCAGCCGCAGCACCTCGGTCTCCCGGTCCGTCAGCTGCGGTGCCTTCGGCTCGTCCGGTGCGACGGGCGCGGGCTCGGATGCCAGCCTGCGGTACTCGCCGAGCACCAGTCCGGCGAGGCCCGGGGTGAAGACCGGGTCGCCGGCGGCGGTGCTCCGCACGGCCTCGGTCAACTCCTGTGTACTGGCCGACTTGAGCAGATAGCCGGTGGCGCCGGACTTCACCGCTTCCAGTACGTCGGCGTGCTCACCGCTCGCCGAGAGCACCAGGACCCGCAGGCCCGGGTGGGAGCCGACGAGTTCCTTGCAGACCTGGACTCCGGGCATCCCCGGCAGGTTCAGGTCGAGGACCAGGACGTCGGGGGTGACCGCCCTCGCCCGGCGCACGGCCTGCGGTCCGTCACCCGCGGTCGCCACCACGTCGAAGCCGGACTCGGCGAGGTCACGGGCGACGGCGTCGCGCCACATCGGATGGTCGTCGACGACCATCACCCTGATGGTCCGCTGCTCGGCGTCCTGCGCGCTCTCGGCGCTCGCGGTGTTCTCCGTACTCATCGGCCGGATCCTGCCTTCCCCCGTGAAACCTTCGGAACCTTCAACTCGACCTCGGTGCCCTGGCCGGGCACCGAAATCAACTCCGCTGTGCCACCCAGGTCGCGCAGCCGCCCCCGGATCGACAGGGCGACGCCCATCCGGCCTTCCCCCTCGGCCTGGGCCAGCCGCCCCTCCGGGATGCCGGGACCGTCGTCCCGGACCGTGACGATCACCTCGTCCGGCCAGTCCTCCACGAGTATCCACGCCTGGGCGTCCTGGCCGGCGTGCACCCTGACATTGTCCAGGGCAGCACTGACAGCGGCCGCGAGTTCCTTCGCCGCCGCCGGGACGAGCAGGACCGGAGCGCCGGGCTCCGCGAAGCTGACCCGGGAGCCGGCGTGCGGGGCCAGCAGGGCGCGCAGATCGCAGTCGGCCGGACCGGACGGACCGTCCTCCCGGTCGTCGACCTCGACCGTACGGACCACCGCGCCCTCGGAGATGTCCTCGGAGACCCGGGTGGTGGGCACCAGACCGCTGGAGACCAGGGTGCGCAGGGCGACTTCCTGCTCCCCTGCCATCCGGCCCAGCTCGGCGGCCTCGCCGCCCAGTGCCGTGCCGCGGCGCTGCACCATGGCGAGGACCTGGAGCACGCTGTCGTGGATGTCGCGGGCCAGCCGCTCCCTCTCCCGGGTCGCCGCCTCGATCTCCAGGGCGCGGGCGAGGGTGCGCTCACTGGCGCGGGCGACCTCGACGACGTACCCGATGGCGATGGAGGCGACCCAGACCAGCAGCACGTTGTGGAAGGTGTCGCGGCTGGGTTCGCCGCGCTCGATGATGTTGGCGACGGCGACGAAGGTGGAGGCCAGCGCCGCCCAGCGCCAGCCGCCCTTGATCGCGAAGGCCAGCACGGAGCCCGCGGTCCAGATGGACGGCAGCGTCGGACCGTCGACGTGCTGGGCCTCGAAGTCGGCGAGCGGGGTGAGGAGGATACCGACGAGGGCGAGGGCCAGGTCGGCGCCGAGGAAACGCTTGGTGCAGGCGACGGCGCCCGCGACCTTCGGGAGGGTGCCGAGCGTCCACGCCGCCATCACTACCAGGAAGGCGATGGCCACCCACGGCCGGTCGTACCGCGCCCGGCCGAAGACCGCGAGCAGGATCGCGTAGACCATCGTCAGAAGCCGGTATGCGGTCAGCGCGCGCCACAGCGGCTGTTCGACCGACATCCGTACGACCCGCTCGCGCTTGGCCACGTCCCCCACCCCCCCGGACGGACACCGACGCGGTGACGCGTCGGCTGTTCCGTCACCCTTCCGTGCCGGGCTTTCCGCCCGCGTGCTTCTCTTCCTCCGCGCGGCGCTTCGCCTCGTCCGCGATCTGGCGCTTGGCCGCGGTCGCGTAGATGTCGACGTACTCCTGCCCGGAGAGCTTCATGATCTCGTACATCACCTCGTCGGTGACCGAGCGGAGAATGAAGCGGTCGCCCTCCATACCGTGGTAGCGGCTGAAGTCGAGCGGCTTGCCGATCCTGATGCCCGGGCGCATCAGCTTGGGGATCACCTGACCGGGCGGCTGGATCTTCTCCGTGTCGATCATCGCCACGGGGATGACGGGTGCTCCGGTGGCAAGCGCCACCCGGGCGAGACCGCCGGGCTTGCCGCGGTAGAGGCGGCCGTCGGGCGACCGGGTGCCCTCCGGGTAGATCCCGAAGAGCCCGCCGCTCTCGATGACCTCGATGCCGGCCTTGATCGCCGCCTCACCGGCACCGCGGGCACCGGACCGGTCCACCGGGAGCTGGCCGACACCCTTGAAGAAGGCGGCGGTCAGCTTGCCCTTCACGCCGGGCGCGGTGAAGTACTCGGACTTGGCGATGAAGGTGACCTTGCGGTCCAGCACGGCCGGCAGGAAGAAGGAGTCGGAGAACGAGAGATGGTTGCTCGCGAGGATCGCCGGCCCCTGGGCGGGGATGTTCTCCAGGCCCTCCACCCACGGCCTGAAGGCGAGCTTCAATGACCCGCCGATGGAGAACTTCATCGCGCCGTAGATCAACTCGGGTGCCTCCTGTGTGCTGTCGCATTGACCTTAACCCGTGATGCTGCCGCCGTGTCCTGCCCGGCACGGGGCCGAAGCACGGCTGTGACCGGTGACGGCCCTGGTCGGTGTCAGTCCGGTCGCGTACGGTGAAGTAATCCTTCTCGCACTCCCCCTTTCGCTCCCTTTCGAGCCTCACGAACAGGAGACCCCGGTGCCGGTCCTTCCTGGAGCCGAGCCGTTCCGCCACGAGGGCGGAGAGGTCGGCGTCCTCCTCTGTCACGGATTCACCGGTTCGCCTCAGTCGCTGCGCCCCTGGGCCGAATATCTCGCGGAGCGCGGACTCACGGTCGCGCTGCCGCTGCTGCCCGGGCACGGCACCCGCTGGGAGGACATGCAGGTCACGGGCTGGCAGGACTGGTACGCGGAGGTGGACCGGGAACTGCGGGCCCTGTCGGAGCGGTGCCGTCAGGTCTTCGTCTTCGGGCTGTCCATGGGCGGCGCGCTGTCGCTGCGGCTGGCGGCGAAGCACGGGGAGGCGATCAGTGGTCTGGTGCTCGTCAATCCGGGCAACAAGGTGCATGGCCTGGCGGCGTACGCACTGCCGGTCGTCCGCCATCTGCTGCCGTCCACGAAGGGCGTGGCGAACGACATCGCCCGGGAAGGCTCCGTCGAGATCGGGTACGACCGGGTGCCGCTGCACGCGGCGCACTCCCTGCGGAACTTCTTCCGGCTGGTCGACGCGGAGCTGCCGCAGGTCACCCAGCCGCTCCTGCTGCTGCACAGCCCGCAGGACCATGTGGTGCCTCCGGCGGACTCGGCGCGGATCCTCAGCCGGGTGTCGTCCACGGACGTCGAGGAGATCCTGCTGGAACAGAGCTACCACGTGGCGACGTTGGACCACGATGCGGAGCGGATCTTCGACGAGAGCTACTCGTTCATCGGCCGCCTCGCTCCGAGCGTCGGGAAGAAGGGGAGCACGTCAGGTGGCTGAGCACGACGCGGAGCGCGCGGGCAGCGAGGAGGAGCGCGAACCGCGCCCCACGGAGGGAACGGCCGTGCCCGAGAAGGGCGCGGGTGCGCCACACGTCCCCGGGGGGCCCGGCCAGGGTGACGCGCTCGACGAGGACGCCGCCTGGGAGGCGATCGTCGCGGGCTACGGCGAGGAGCCGCCGGACCCGCCGGGCGCCAAGCCGTTCAAGTCGATCGACGGCCTCGCGCTCCTGGAGGACGGCGAGCGCAACGTCCTGGAGCCGGACAAGGGCATCAAGAAGAAGCCGCCGGAGAAGCCGCTCGGCAGCTCGGTCGTCTTCGCCCCCGGTGTCGGTGGTCCCCGCGACTACGAGGTGGCGGAGCCGACGGACGACGACGCGGACGACAGCGACGAGGGGCACTTCGTCCCGCCGGAGCCGCCTCCGCTGCCGGAGGCCGATGTCACGGCGAAGTTCGCCTGGCTCGCGGTCGTCGGCGGACCGGTGCTGATGCTGCTCGCCGTCCTGTTGCAGTGGGAGATGACGTGGTGGCTCACCACGGTCTGCATCGGCGGTTTCCTGGGTGGCTTCGTCACCCTGGTCGCGCGGATGCAGGACGACAACGAGGATGACGACGACCCCGGCCGCGGTGCGGTGGTCTGAGCCGGCTCCCCCGGATCAGGTCGGCTGAGAGCCTGTCGGGTGACCTTCGATCGGATAGCGGCCGCGGTCTGGTGCGTGCGATTCCAAGGCGGCGGGATGTCCTCGGATGGGGTCTCCCCTGCTCGAACGAAGCTGAGAGCCTGGGGAAGGAGCTACCAGGACATTTCAGCAACGCGGGAAGCGTGCGTGCCAGGGCGTGGCCGCCCGATCAGAGGTCACCCGACAGGCTCTGAGGGGGAACGAGGAGCCCTCAGGCGAGCGAGGACAGGGCGGGCACCCTGAGCGCGGCCAGTACCGGCAGATGGTCGGTGGCCGCGCGCAGGTCCTGCTCCGTGACGCCGGGCAGTCCCGACGGGACTCCGCAGCCGAGGACCTCGATGCCTCTGCTCGCGAAGACCGCGTCGATGCGCAGCCGCGGATCGTGTGCCGGGAAGGTGAGCTCGCCACCCCACGGCCGGACGGACCGGCCGTCCTGGAGCCTCCCGGCCAGCAACTGGAAGGCTTTCCCCTCCGGTGCGTCGTTGAGGTCGCCGGCCACGATGACGTGCTCGACCTGCATGGCGTCCAGCCGGTCGAGCAGCAGGTCCGCCTGGACCACGCGCTCCTCGTGGCGCAGGCTCAGATGGCAGCTCAGCAGCCCGATCCGGGTGCCCGCGATCCGTACCACCGCCGTGGCGAAGCCTCTGCGGTGCAGTCCGGGGGTACGCGGCAGCAGCAGGTCCTCCGTGCGTTCCACGGTGGCGCGCAGCGAGCACAGGAGCAGCGGCCCGGCGGCGGTGGCGCCGCCGGAGAGGACCACCAGGTCGGTGTGGGCGGCGAGCCAGGCGGCGCGCTTGCGCCAGCGGAAGAAGCGCGGGGCCTCCTGGATGAAGACCAGATCGGGTGCGCAGGCACGGATGACGCGGGCCAGCGCCTCACGGTCGTCGCGCATCGACCGGATGTTGTAGCTGAGCACTCTGACGACGGCCGAACCGTCCGGCTCGGTACGGGAGTCGGGCAGCTCTGTCATGACCATACGGCTCACCATACGACGGACGCCCGCCGCTCCCGGTGAGGGCGCGACGGGCGTCCGGCGTTGTCCGTGATGGGCCGGGCTCAGCCCTGGCGGGCCAGGTCCGCCGCGCCCACCAGGCCTGCCTTGCCACCCAGTTGGGCCGCGAGCACCTGGGCGTGCGGCCGCCACTCGCCGCCGATCAGCCAGCGCCGGAACGACTTGCGGATCGGGCCGAGGACGAGTTCACCCTCGTCCGAGACGCCGCCGCCGACGATGAACGCGGACGGGTCGAAGAGCGAGGCGAGGTCGGCGAGTCCGGCGCCGGCCCAGCGGGCCAGCTCGCGGAACGAGTCGATCGCCACCGGGTCGCCCTGCCGGGCGGCCGCGCTGATGTGCTTGCCCTCGATGCCGTCCACCGTGCCGTCGCCCAGGGCGAGAAGGACCGCGGCGTTCTCCGGGGTGGCGTTGGCACGCTGCTTCGCGTACCGGACGAGCGCGCGCCCGGATGCGTACTGCTCCCAGCAGCCCTGGCTGCCGCAACCGCAGAGCAGCCCGTCCGGGACGACCCGGATGTGGCCGAATTCGGCGGCCACACCGAAGCGGCCGCGGCGCAGTTTGTTGCCGATGATGATGCCGCCGCCGAGGCCGGTGCCGAGCGTGATGCAGATGACGTCGTCGTGGCCCTGGCCTGCACCGAAGCGGTATTCGCCCCAGGCCGCCGCATTGGCGTCGTTCTCGACGACGACGGGGAGGCCGACGCGCTGCTCGACCTTGTCCTTCAGCGGCTCGTGCCGCCAGTTGATGTTCGGCGCGAACAGCACCGTGGCGCGCTTGTCGTCGACATATCCGGCAGCGCCGATGCCGACCGCTTCGACCTCGTGTCCCTCGCTGGCGCCGGACACTGCCGCCGCGATCGCGTCCACGATGCCTTCAGCCGTCGGCGGGGTCGGCACCTTGAACATCGAGAGGATCCGGCCCTCTTCGTCGACCACTCCAGCCGCGATCTTCGTGCCGCCGATATCGACGCCGATGGTGAGTCCCATGAATCCCTCAGTTTCGGTCGAGCCCCGCTATGGCCAACCGTACCCGAGCGCCGCTCCCCGCCCTATCGGTGCCGGTCAGTCCAGGTCGATGTGTTCGCCCGGCCCGCTGTCGTCGTCGCGCGGGTCGGTGGGGTCGCCGGCCTTCTTCGAGGCGCCACCGGGGTCGGTGGCGTCCTGGGTCCAGCGGCGTTCCTGGCCCTCGACGGCGGAGCGGTAGGCGGCGAGGAGTTCGCTGCCGGCCGCGGCGATGTGGTCGAAGACGTCCGGATTGCGTTCGATGACGGGCTCGACGGCGGCCTTCGCCTGCTTGATCACCTGCTGTACGGCGCCCTGGGCGGCGACGCCGAACAGTGGTGACTGGAGGGAGGCGACCTTGTCGGCCACGGCGTCGACCAGCTTGCGCAGCTCCTCGGCCGCGGAACCGGCGGGCGGGCCGTACTCGGCGCGGCGACGGGCCTTCTCGGCTTCCAGGTCCTCGGCGCAGGCCTTGGCCCACGCGTCGTCGTCGGCGGGACGATCGGTGGCTTCGCTCATGGCGGACTCCTGCGACGTGGTTGCGGACGTCGCGCGTGCGGGGTGTGGTCCACCGCCGCACACGGGACGCGTACTACCGACGTTACCCGAACGGTGGTACGCCGTTCAGGAGGTCCGCGGCCACAGTGCGGGGTCCGGCGTGAACCGGACCCGCAGCACCCCGTCCGTCAGTGCGGCGCCGGAAACGGTGCAGCGGCGCAGCCCGGACTCCAGCGGCACGATCCGGTGGAACGGGCCGACGGTCAGGAGCAGTTCGTCGCCGCGCCGGACCAGCTGCAGGTCCTCCTTGACGGCTCCGGGCAGTGGCAGGCACCAGACCAGGACCCCGTCGCCGTCCTCACCGACGGCCGGCCGCGGCGAGACGGTGGCGTCCGGTCTGCCACGGAGCAGTACCCGCAGCTCGTCGTGGCCGTCCGGGGCGTTCGGGTCCTCGATCCACCAGGGGTCCTGCGCGCGTCCGTCCGGCCGGTCGTCCAGCTCGACGGCGAGACCGTCCCCCGTGAAGAGCCCGCCACCGGTGCCCGCCGCCTCGAAGGTGGTGCAGTTCGACGAAGTGTCGAGAAGGCTCAGGTCGTCGAGTCCCTGTGGGTCCCGGCCGAGATGGGGCACCTCGCACAAGGACGCGGCCGGCACCCATTCCTCGTACCAGTGGTCGATGCACTTCTCCTGCTGGGCGGCGAGATCGGCGAACCAGGGGTCGGAGGAGTGCCTGGGCAGGACCCGGTTGACGGTGAGCGTGTCGACGCGCAGTCCGTACAGGGCGAATCCAGTGCGCGCGGTGCGCAGGGCGTCCTCGGCGGCGGGTCCCGGTTCGGCGACGAGGCGGACCGTGGTGCTGCGGTCCTCCACCAGGGCCTGGACGGAGGCCAGCTCGGCGTCCCGGCGGGCGGCGGTCTCGTACAGCCACTGGGCGGGCATCGGGACGCCGGCGAGCTGGGCGAGCATCGGACGCAGGGCGCGGGCGGCCTGGCGCTCCGGGGGCAGCAGGCGGCGCAGATAGCGGCGCAGCTGTTCGGGCAGGGCGAGCACGGCGAGGGCTTCGCGCAGCGGGGGCAGGTCGACGACGAGGATGTCGTAGCCGTCGCGCGACCAGTCGCCCCGGGCCGCCCGGCGCAGGGTGTGCAGCAGGGCGAGCTGGGCGCTGCCGGGGAGTTCGGTCAGCTCCTCGCCGTCGAGCCGGTTCCCGCCGAGCAGGTCGAGTACGGAGGACGCCTGGTCCTGGAGGGAGAGAAGTTCGGTACGGAAGTGCTCGCCGGAGTCGATGCGGGCGAACCGGAGTCCCTCGGTGACCTCGGTGGGTTCCGTGGCGCTGGGGAAACCCGGTATGGCGTCGGCGGAGAGCAGCAGCGTGCGGCGGCCGCGGCGGGCCGCGGCCAGTGCGGTCGCCGCCGCGACAGTGGTACGGCCGGCGCCGCCGGGGCCGGTGACGAGGACCGTACGCATCCGGTCAGCCCCGCGGGACGGACTCGACGCGCTTCTTCAGACCGGCCAGCGCGCGGTCGATGATGACCTTCTCCGCCTTGCGCTTGATCATGCCGAGCATCGGGATCTTGACGTCGACGGTCAGCCGGTAGGTGACCTCGGTGCGGCTGCCGTCGCCGAGCGGGGCCAGTGCGTAGGAGCCGTCGATGGCGCGCAGCATCTGGGACTTGACCAGGGTCCAGCTGACCTCGTGGTCGCCGGTCCAGGTGTAGGCGAGCGTGTGGTCGTCCTTGATCGCACCGGCGTCGAGGACCAGCCGGACCTTCTCGGCGCGGCCCTGCTCGTCCTTGGCGAGGACCTCGGCCTCCTTGACCTCACCGGTCCACTCCGGGTACCGGTCGAAGTCGGCGATGACGCCCATGACGTCGGCCGGTGCCGCCTCGATCGTGATGGTCGAGCTGGTGTGTTCAGCCATCGCTGTGGCTCCTCCAGTGCGGTGTACCGGTCGGTCGGCAGATGCCTGCCGCCAGAAGGCTATCGCGTGCGCGGCGCGCATCGTCCCAGGGTCGGGGCCGTGTGGTCACCACTCCAGGGCAAAGGGCCGGCCGGTCGAGGCGAAGTGCCCGACGTTGACGCACTCGGTGGCCCCGATCCGCATCCGGCGGACCAGTGGCTGGTGGACATGGCCGAAGACGGCATAGCGGGGGCGGGTCCGGCGGATCGCGTCGAGGAGCGCCCTGCTGCCGCGCTCGAACCGGCGCGCCACGGTGTCGTAGGTCAGCTCCGGCACGTCGGGCGGGATGTGCGTGCACAGGACGTCCACCTCGCCGACCGCCTCGATCTTGGCGGCGTACTCCTCGTCGCTGACCTCGTACGGGGTGCGCATCGGGGTCCGGAGCCCGCCGCCGACGAAGCCGAAGACACGTCCGCCGATCTCGACGCGCTCGCCGTCCAGGACGGTGGTGCCGGGGCGGGCGTATTCGGGCCAGAGGTCGGGGATGTCGACATTGCCGTACGTGGCGTACGTCGGTGTGGGGAAGACCGCGAACATCTCGGCGTACTGATGGCGCACCGCACCGACGATGGCGGCATTGCGGTCCAGGCCCGCCCAGAGCCCGCGGCCGAAGTCACGGGCCTCCTCGTAGCGGCGGGCCGTGCGCAGCTCGACGATCCGGTCGGCGTTCTCCACGCCGAAGAGTTCGGGGAAGATGCCGCGCGAGTGGTCGGCGTAGTCGAGGAAGAGCACCAGGTCACCCAGGCAGACGAGGGCGTCGGCGCCGTCCCCGGCCCGGGCCAGGGCTTCGGTGTTCCCATGCACGTCACTGACCACGTGGATCCGCGTACGACGTGCGGTGGCACCCTCGCGGCTGTTCGCTCCGGCTGGCATGACGATCACCCTAGGGCGCCGCTGACGGCCTGGGTAGAGCCCGTCGGACCTGCGGATACTTCATGCTTGTCACCTGGGTGCACTACTGTGCGCGCGAGGATCACCGATATGTGTGACGCATAAAACATCTGGCCGGACCCCCCTATCCGGAACCGAGTACTGGTGGGTAACGTCCGGGCAGTCCAGTCGTGCTCACCCCACTGAGCACCCTGCCAATCTTGGACCGCAGCCGGTGCGTCACACGGAGCCGTGGCACCGGAGCCCGATGAGGAGCAGCAGTCTTGCGCGAGTTCAGCCTTCCGGCCCTGTACGAGGTCCCCTCGGACGGCAACCTGACGGATCTCATCCGCCGCAATGCCGCTCAGCATCCCGATGTAGCGGTGATGAGCCGCAAAGTGGCGGGCGTGTGGACCGATGTCACCGCCACCCAGTTCCTGGCCGAGGTCAGAGCCGCCGCCAAGGGCCTGATCGCCGCAGGCGTGCAGCCCGGCGACCGGGTCGGTCTGATGTCCCGTACCCGCTTCGAGTGGGTGCAGCTGGACTTCGCGATCTGGAGCGCGGGCGCGGTCACCGTCCCGGTGTACGAGACCAGCTCCGCCGAGCAGGTCCAGTGGATCCTCGGCGACTCCGGCGCGGTCGCGGTGATCGTGGAGAGCGACGGGCATGCCGAGTCCGTCGCCGCCATGCGCGACCGGCTGCCGGAGTTGCGCAACGTATGGCAGATCGACAAGGGCGCGGTCGACGAGCTGACCGCGTGGGGTGCGGAGGTCTCGGACGAGACCGTCGACCTGCGCAGCGCCGGCGCCAAGGCCGACGACCCGGCCACCATCGTCTACACCTCGGGCACCACCGGCCGCCCCAAGGGCTGTGTGCTCACGCACCGCAGCTTCTTCGCCGAGTGCGGCAACGTGGTGGAGCGGCTGAAGCCCCTCTTCCGTACCGGCGAGTGCTCCGTACTGCTCTTCCTGCCCGCGGCCCATGTCTTCGGCCGGCTGGTCGAGGTGGCCGCGGTGATGGCCCCGATCCGGCTCGGCTGCGTACCGGACATCAAGAACCTCACCGATGAGCTGGCCGCGTTCCGGCCGACGCTGATCCTCGGTGTGCCGCGGGTCTTCGAGAAGGTCTACAACTCGGCGCGTGCCAAGGCGCAGGCCGACGGCAAGGGCAAGATCTTCGACAGGGCCGCGAACATCGCGATCGCCTACAGCCGTGCGCTCGGCACCCCTCAGGGGCCGTCCATCGGCCTCAAGTTCAAGCACAAGGTCTTCGACCGGCTGGTCTACAGCAAGCTGCGCGCCGTGCTCGGCGGCCGCGGCGAGTACGCGATCTCGGGCGGTGCACCGCTGGGCGAGCGGCTCGGGCACTTCTACCGCGGCATCGGCTTCACGGTGCTGGAGGGCTACGGCCTCACGGAGACGTGCGCGGCCACCGCGTTCAACCCGTGGGACCGGCAGAAGATCGGTACGGTCGGCCAGCCGCTGCCCGGCTCGGTCGTCCGGATCGCCGACGACGGCGAGGTGCTGCTGCACGGCGAGCATCTGTTCGCGGGCTACTGGAACAACGAGGCGGCGACGGCCGACGCACTGGCCGACGGCTGGTTCCACACGGGCGACATCGGCACCCTCGACGAGGACGGCTATCTGACGATCACCGGCCGCAAGAAGGAGATCATTGTCACGGCGGGCGGCAAGAACGTCGCCCCCGCGGTGATCGAGGACCGGATCCGCGGGCACGCCCTGGTCGCGGAGTGCATGGTGGTCGGCGACGGACGGCCGTTCATCGGTGCGCTGATCACCCTGGACGAGGAGTTCCTGGGCCACTGGGCCGAGGAGCACGGCAAGCCGGCCGGCTCGACGGCGGTGTCACTGCGCGAGGACCCGGAGCTGCTGGCCGAGGTGCAGCGGGCGGTGGACGACGGCAACGCGGCGGTGTCCAAGGCGGAGTCCGTACGCAAGTTCCGCATCCTGACCTCGCAGTTCACCGAGGAGGCCGGCCACATCACGCCCTCGCTGAAGCTGAAGCGGAATGTGGTGGCGAAGGACTTCGCGGACGAGGTGGAGTCGATCTACCGCGGCTGATCCCGCGGTTGCAGGTGTACGGGGAGGGGCCCGCACGACTGGTCGTGCGGGCCCCTCCCCGTATCTCAGAGCAGCGTCTTGAGGCGCTCCGCGAGCAGGTCCCAGCGCCACTTCTCCTCGACCCAGGCCCGGCCCCGCTCCCCCATCCGCCGGCACAGTTCGGGGTCGCCGAGCAGGGTGGCGATGCGGTCGGCGGTCTCCTCGACGGAGCCGCCCCGCACCACCCATCCGGTCTCGCCGTCGAGTACGGCGTCGGGGGCGCCGCCCGAGTCGCCCGCCACCACCGGCAGTCCGGTCGCGGACGCCTCCAGGTAGACGATGCCGAGCCCCTCGACGTCGAGGCCGCCGCGCCGGGTGCGGCACGGCATGGCGAAGACGTCGCCCGCGCCGAAGTGGGCGGGCAGCTCCTCCCAGGGCACCGGTCCGGTGAACCGCACCGAGTCGGTGACGCCGGTCTCCGCGGCCAGCTTCTCCAGCTCCTTGGCGTACGGTCCGCCGCCGACGATCAGCAGGACGGCGTCCGGCTCCCGCGCCAGGATCGCGGGCATCGCGAGGATCAGGGTGTCCTGGCCCTTGCGGGGCACCAGCCGCGACACACAGACGACGACGGGCCGGTCCGAGAGTCCGAGCCGGGCCCGGATCCGGTCCCCGCCGGAGCCCGGGTGGAAGGTCTTCTCGTCGACGCCGGGCGGCAGTTGGACCATGCGGCCGGCGGCCTCGGGGGTGAGCGCGCCGGCGATCCGGGAGCGGGTGTACTCGCCGAGGTAGGTGATCGTGTCCGTGCTCTCGCCTATCCGGCGCAACAGCTGGCGGGACGCGGGAAGTTGGGCCCAGCCGGCCTCGTGCCCGTGGGTGGTGGCGACCAGTCGCCGGGCACCCGCCCTCCGCAGTGCCGGTGCCATCAGCCCGAGGGGGGCAGCGGCCCCGAACCAGACGGAGGTGCACTCGTGTTCGCGCAGCAGCCGGACCGCGCGCCGGGTCACCCGCGGGGTCGGCAGCAGCATCGTCGTGGGGTCACGGACGACGGTGAACGGCTGCTCGGCGTCGAAGGCGGCGGTGGCCGCGACGCCCTCGGGGCTCCGCTTCCAGGTGGAGGCGTAGACGACGAGCCGGCCGGGGTCCAGGCGGAGTGCCATATTGTGCAGAAATGCCTGGATACCGCCGGGTCGGGGCGGAAAGTCGTTGGTCACGATCAAGGTCTTGTCCATCGCCGCCGACAGTACCGAACGGCCCGGCCTGATGGCTCGCCCACCGATGCGCCGTGCATCATGGCTCGGAGCCACCGGCGAAGGGGATGGACGCGGGCATGACAACAACGGGCGGCACCGGCAGATTTCTCGCACCCGTCGCGGTGTGGGCGCTCACCAGGGCCGCGTTGCTGCTCTGCGTCTTCAAGGTCGTCACGTTGCCGGGCCCGGACGTGACGAGCGACGTCTCGGTGATCTACCACGGCTGGTCCGAGGTGCTGAAGACCGGCACGTATCCGCTGGGCGATGTCACCTGGCAGTACCCGCCCGTCGCGGCGCTCGCCATCCTCTCCCCCGCCCTGCTGCCGTTCCTGGACTACGCCTCGGCCTTCTTCGTCCTCGCCTGCCTCTGCGACGCGCTGGTGCTCGGCCTGCTGCTGTACGCGGGCCGCGGTACCGGCAGGCGGATTGCGGGCGGCTGGGTATGGGTGGCGGGGGTGCCCCTGCTCGGCACGACCGCGTACGCGCGGTACGACGTGATGGTGACGGCGGTAGCGGTCGCGGCGCTGCTGGCCGGGGTACGGCATCCGCGGGTGCTGGGGGCGCTGGCCGCCTTCGGCGCGCTGCTGAAGGTGTGGCCGGTGCTGCTGCTGGCCGGGACCGCGCGCGGGGAGTCGACCCGCCGCTCATGGACGGCGGCGGTGGTGACGGCGGCCGGGCTGCTGGTGGTGTGCACGGCCGCGTTGCCGGGAGCGCTGGCCTTTCTCGGGTTCCAGCGCGACCGCGGCACCGAGGTCGAGTCGCTGGGGGCGCTGGTCTTCCATGTGGCGCGGCAGTTCGGCTGGCAGGGCCGGGTGGAGCTGAACTACGGGTCGCTGGAGTTCCTGGGTCCGCATGTGCAGCTGGTGAGCACCCTGGCGCTGGGGCTGAGCCTCGTCGCGTTCGGCTGGCTGGTGGTGTGGCGGCTGCTGGCCCGCGACTTCGGGGTGAGCACGCCGGCCGACGCGGCGTTCACGGCGGTGCTGCTGTTCACGACCACGAGCCGGGTGATCAGCCCCCAGTACATGCTGTGGCTGGTCGGTCTCGCGGCGGTCTGTCTGGCCTTCCGGTCCAGCCGGATGGGGCTGCCGGCCGTTCTGGTGCTGGTCGCGACGGGCGTCACCCAGCTGGAGTTCCCGCTCGGGTTCATCCACGTGGTGACCAGCGACGTGCAGGGCGTGACGCTGATGTTCGTACGCAACGGTCTGCTCGTCGCGGCGACCCTGGTCGCGTCCCGGCGGCTGTGGAAGGAGACGGTGCCCGCGCCGGTCCGCCGGGACCGGCACCGGCTGCCGGTCCAGTCGTCCGGTCCGGCGGGGCGGGTCAGCCGAGACGGGACCGCAGATACTCCCGCCAGCGCGCCGTGAACTCCTGCGGGGTAGTGCCGAGCACGTCCTGCATCGCCTGCTCCACCGCTCCGTCCCGTCCTGAGTGCCCCCCGACGGCCCGGTAGAAGGCGAAGAGCTTCTTCTCGCCCCAGTGGTCGGCGATGAGTGCGCAAGCCAGCCAGCCGCCCTCGTACGCCCTCGCGAGGCGCCCGGAGTCTCCCGTGAACCCGAACTCCTCGTCGGTGGGCAGTTCGGCGGGCAGCTCACCGCGCCGGACCGCATCGGCCAGTTCGGGCGCGGCCTGCTCGGCTGTCCGGTCCTCGGCGCGGTAGGCCGCCCAGTCGGCGAAGCCCTCGGAGAGCCAGGTCGGGGTGGACGCGGAGGTGCGGGCGCGGGTGGCGACATGGGCGGTCTCGTGGGTGAGGACGATCCGCTGCCCGAACGTGCCGAGCGTCGCGTACGCCTGAGGGTTGACGATCACCCGGTCCGCGGGCGCCCGGCCGCCGGTCTCACCGGTGGTGACGGCCGCTATGCCCCGGTAGTTCGCCGCCGGTGACCCCAGCAGCCCGGCCATGTCGTCGGTCGTCTCCGGTACGAGGACCACCACACGGTCGGCCCAGCGCTCCGGCCAGGCGGCGGAGACGGCGGGCACCGCACGGTCCGTGGTGTCCGCGATCGCGCGGAGCTCCGTCGTCGTCCGCCCCACACCGAGGACGAGACTTCGCCTGCCCCGTACGACCTGGACGTCGCCCTGCTGCCACAGCTGCGAGCCGCCGTCCCGGCCGGCCCGGTCCGCGGTGATGTACCAGCGGCCGTCCGCCGGGTCCCGCTCCAGGTCGAGCACCCGGTCCGCGGTGACCGGAGCGCTGTCGTAGCCCGCGATCCGGTAGCGCAACTCGACGTCGGCGGTGGCCCGGTCGGCGCCACGCCTGCGCACGTCCGTCACCTTGTACGCCCACGAGCTCAGCGGCACGTCGGCGAGATGGGCCAGCTCGCGGCGCTGGGCTGCCCGCAGCCCGGTGGCCCCGGGAGCGAGTACGGCGAGGAAGCCGTCCGGGTCGTGGCCCAGGACAGCGGCGGCACGGCGGTCCAGGGTGGCGCTGACGGCCCGGACGGTGGGGTCGAGGGTGGCGGGGGCAGGGGCCGTGCAGGCGGACACGAGCAGCAGCCCGGCGAGCGCCGCTCCCGCCGCGCGCCTCCGTCCGTCATGTCCCCGCCCCGCGGTGCACCCCTGATCAGCCACGTGACCGAGGGTACGGGTCAGACGCGGGTCACCGAGGAGACCGGCATCATGCCGACCGGGTCGTAGCGGACCGGAGCGCCGGGGTGCGGGGCGTGGATCACCTGCCCGTTGCCCACGTACATCCCGATGTGGCTGGCGTCCGAGCGGTAGGCGACCAGATCGCCGGGGCGGGCCTGGGAGAGCGGCACCATGTGGCCGGCGTGCCGCTGCGCCTGCGAGGTGCGCGGCAGGCTCACACCGGCCTGGGCGTACGCCCACTGCATCAGCCCGGAGCAGTCGAATCCGGCGGGACCGTTGGCGCCCCAGATGTACGGGAGTCCGACGGCCCGGCGGACGGCCATGACGGCGGCCGCCGCCCGGGACGAGCCGGCCGGCAGATCGGCCAGGGCGGAGAACGAGGCCTCGCGGCCGGAGCGCGAGGTGCGGTCGAAGGCCGCCCGGTCCGCGGCGGGCAGCGCGGCCAGCAGTTGCCGGGCCTGCCGGAGCTTGCCCTCGACGGTCCGTTTGTGCCGGATGGCGGCCGCCTTGTTGCGCTCCAGGCCGGCGAGCGAGCGGGCGGCCTCCGCACGGACCTGCGCGAGGCCGCGCCGAGCGTGCTGGAGTTCGTGCAGGGCGGTGGTCTGACGGGCGTTCAGCCGGTCCAGGGTGGCTGCCCGGTCGAGGTAGCTGTCCGGATCGGCGGAGAGCAGCAGGGCGAGCGAGGGGTCGATGCCACCGGAGCGGTACTGCGCGGCGGCGGCCGAACCGAGCGCCATGCGCATCCGGTTGATCCGTTCCTGACCGCGGGCCGCCCGTTCCTGGACCCGGTTCAGCTCGCCACGCAGCCGGTCGGCGTTCTCCCCCGCCTTGTTGTACTGCTCGGTGGCGTGCTCGGCCTCGCTGTACAGCCGGTCGATCTCGGCCCTGGCGGTCCGGGGCGTGTCCTTCGGGTCGGCGTGCGCGGCTGCCGACCCGAGCGTGGCGGCGGCGGTCGCCGCGGCCGCGGACAGGACTGTGACCCGGACACTCCGGTTGACGCCGGGCTGTGTGGAACGGCGATGGGACACCACAGGACGCCGCACTCCCTTCCGCTGTACGCAGACGTACGCGGCTCCCTGCCGCCCGGGACGGGCGGACCGACGGACGGGAGCCGCACAGCAGGCAGACAGTAGTCGGGCGACTACGGAGCGCACGAACGGCCGCGCCGGATGGGTGCGGGTCACGAACGACGGCGCCCCGCCGGTGACCTGTGGTCTCCGGCGGGGCGGGCCGTCTGTGCGGGGCGCGGTAATTCGCTCGTTCGGGCGTCGTCAGATACGCACGCCGACCTGGAAGCTGCCGATGGTGTTCATCGATTCGTAGCGGACCACCGCGCCCGGCTTCGGGGCGTGCAGCACGGTGTTGTTGCCCGCGTACAGAGCCACGTGCGACGTGTTGTTGAAGAAGACGAGGTCGCCCGGCTTGAGGGCGCTGCGGCCTATCTGCGTGCCTTCGTTGATCTGGGTGTACGTGGTGCGGGTGATGGAGGCGCCGGCCTGGGCATAGGCCCACTGGGTCAGGCCCGAGCAGTCGTAGGAGTTGGGGCCGGTGCCGCCGGAGACGTACGGCTTGCCGAGCTGGGTGGCGCCGGCCCTCAGGGCGGCGGCGCCGAGGGCGGAGGCGGGGGCCTCGTTGCCCAGATCGACCCGGTCGCCGGCGGCGCGGCTGGCGCGCTGCTCCGCCTCGGCCATCTTGGCGCGCTCGGCGGCGGTCAGGGTGTTGAGCAGGCGCTGCGCCTCGGCGAGCTTGCCCTGGAACTTCTTCTTGTTCTCGCCGAGCGTCTTGCGGACGTCCGCGAGGTCGCCCAGCTTGTCCTGGGCCTCCTTGCGCTGCTGCGCGAGGGCCCGCTGCTTCTCCTGGATCTTCTCCAGCGACTCGGTCTGCTTGGCCGTCAACTGGTCGAGGGCCGAGGCCTCGTCGAGGAAGGTGTCCGGATCCGAGGCGAGGAAGAGCTGCACGGACGGGTCGATGCCGCCGGAGCGGTACTGCGCGGCGGCGAGCGAACCGAGACCGCTGCGGAGCGTGTTGAGCTCCTGCTGACCGCGGGCCACCTTGTCCTGCAGCGCGCCGACCTGCTTCTCGAGCTTCTGCTGCTGCTCCTTGGCCCCGTTGTACTTCTCGGTGGCCTTCTCCGCCTCGTGGTAGAGCTTGTCGACCTTCGCCTTGACCTCACTCTTGGTCGGCTTGGGGTCGGCGTGTGCGGCCTGGGAGGTCAGGGCCACGGCCGCGGCGGCGGTCGCGGTGAGCACGGTCACACGGGCGCGGCTCGGCTGCTTGGGACGACGGTGGGACGCCACGAAGGCGAGCTCCTTCTTCCTCGAGCCGCCTACCGGGCTGTGGGGGGAACTGAATCCCCGGCTCCGTGCACGTCACGGACTCGGCGGTTCCTTCGCTGCCACCCCGAATGGGTGATCAACCGAGCGAAGGTTCGAAGCTCGACCCTAGTGACCATCTTGTGATCAGTTCAAATCCTCACAAGAAAAATCTCGCCACAACAGCCACTTCTTTACGCTCATCACACAGGGCGTAGCGGCGACTTGACGGTACGTTCCCTGATTTCCGACAAGTCGCCACAAGGCGCATCAGACGCGCGAAAGCCGCTTCAGGAGCAAGACGGACGCAACGGGCCTGGCCCCTGCCTTCGCCACGCCGTCCGCCACTTCACGGTCGGTGGAGACCACCACGACGGGCCTGCCAGGCGGTTCGGCGCGGGCGAGCTGGCGGATCAGCTCGTCGGCGGTCACACCCGGCTTGCTGAACAGCACGCGCACCCCGCGCGGCGGTGCGAGCAATACCGGAGCGGCAAGTTCGGCCCCGTCGAAGACACAGGTCATCTCGGCGCCGGACTGCGCGGCGAGCACCGCGAGACCGCCCAGCAGCCGCAACCGCTGCTTCTCCAGCGGCAGCTGCGGATAGCCGGTCTTGGTGACGTTGTAGCCGTCCACGATCAGGTGTGCCTGCGGCAGCGCGAGCAACTGGTCGAGCAGGGCCGGATCTGTCTCCGAAAGAGCCCTGGCGGCAATGTCCTTGGGCGACATCGCGCCGGGCTCGACCGCGTCGACACTGTCCGCGGGGCGGATCGAGGAGGGCGGCAGGGCCAGTTCGCGGCGCAGCCCCCGGGCCGCGTCGAGCACTGTGTCGAGGAGCAGCCGCAGCCGCATGTCCTCGACCGAACGCCCCTCCCTGGCTGCTCTGCGGCTCGCCTCGACGGACGCCTCCGCCTCACCGAGCCGGGCCCGCAGCCGCCGGGCCTCGCTCTCGGCGGCGGAGATCTGGGCGGCCGCCTCGGTCCGCAGGGTGTCGGCCTCGGCCTTGCCGCGGCGCACCGCGGCCTCGCCACGCTTGACCTCGTTGAGGGCGGAGCGGAGTTTGCGCTGCAGGGAATCGGCTTCCTTGCGGGCCGCGTCGAGTTCGGCGCGGAGCCGTTCGGTCTCGCTCTTCGTCTGGGTCCGGGCCTGGGCGAGCTCCTCGCGCAGCCGTTCCAGCTCGCGCCGGCTCTCCTCGTCGGCCCGCTCGGCGTCGGCGCGCTGGACCTCCTCGCCGGCGGCGGCGACCAGTTTCACCCAGCCGACCGGGCGCAGCACATAGGCGGCCGCGGCCACATCGACGGGATCGGCGGCGGCCGGCGGCGACCCGGCCTCCACGGCAGCGGCCAGCTCCGGCTGGGACTCCCGGAGCCGTTCGCCGATGCGCTGACGGAACAGGGTGTCGTTCTCCAGGGCGGCCGCCATCGCATTCCCGGCGAACTTGGCGCGCCGGGTCGGGGTGAAGCGGGCGTACTGCCTGAGCTGGGCCGGGAGTTCGGTGACCGTCAGGCCGCCGAACGCGTCCGAGACCAGCGCGACGACCCGCCGCCGTACGCCTTCGGGCAGCGGGCGGTCGAGCGCCTCGACGGCGTCGCCGGCTCCATCGGCCGACTCGGCGCCGCTATCGGGCTGCTCCACGATCCGTCACCCCAAAATGTCTGTCCGCACGGCCCCGTCAGGAGTCGGCACCCGGCCTGTCGACGAGTTCGATCTGGTCCACCGCGTTGCACCAGCGGCAGCGGACCGACTCGATGGTCTCACTGACCACCTCGCGTTCCTCGACCGTCGACTCACCGGCCAGGTCGAGATGAACGTATTCGACGACCTTGGAGGTGCGGGTCACGTCGAAGCGGGTGAGATTTCCGCAGAGCGTGCAGCGCCAGCGGGTCCCGTCGGTCGGCTGGGGAACCGTCGTCATCGTTGCGTCCTCTTTCGTCGAGCGTGGTGCTGCTGCCTGCCCAGGATCTCGCGGTGCGCCGTCGAACTGCGGATGTCCTGCTGCAACCCTACGGCCTTGCACATACCCATAGACACGGCGAGGCGGTCTGTCCCGTTCCGTCACCTTGCGTCATGCTCTGTTCATGATCGATCGGCGGGCCACGAGAGGCGGAGTTACCGGCAGGCTCCTGCGCGCCGCCACGGCGGCCGGTGCACAGGTGACGTATGCCCTCATCGCCCTGTGCTGCGCCGTCTTCCTGATCAGCCCGCTCTCCGGCCTCAACCCCACATACGGCACCGCCGACACCCTGCTCGCCGCCCAGGCCGGGTACTTCGAGCGCTGGGGGGTGATCCCGAGCGAGCTGTGGGCGGGCTCCGCGCAGGCCCTGCTCACCCCTCTGACCGCACTGTTCGTGCACGGCAGCTGGCTGCATCTGCTCGGCAACATGCTCTTCCTGTACGTGTTCGGGGCCATGGCCGAGGAGCGGATGGGCCGTGCCGAATTCACCTTCTTCTACCTCGGCTGCGGCTATCTCGCACTGCTGGCGTACGCGGCGGCCCACGCGAGCTCCGACCAGACCCTCGTCGGCGCGTCAGGGGCGATCTCCGCGGTGCTCGGGGCGTTCCTCTACCTGTTCCCCAGGGCGCGGGTGACCAGCCTCTTCCCGTTCCTGCTCTTCCTTCCGCTGCGCTTTCCCGCCTGGATCGTGCTGATCTTCTGGTTCGTGCTGCAGTGGATGGCGGCGCAGGGCGCGGGCAGCGGTCCCGGGGTGGCGTATCTCGCCCATGTGGTCGGCTTCGTCTGCGGCTTCGTCTACGCCTGGGGACGCTACCGCCGTGGGGCTAGAGTGAAGGCTCCAGCCACGGCCACCGAGGGAGAAAGCCAGCCGTGATCACCGCGATCGTGCTCATCAAAACCAGCGTGGACCGGATTCCGGAGATCGCCGAGGCCATCGCCGCGCTGGACAATGTCAGCGAGGTCTTCTCGGTCACCGGTACGTACGACCTGATCGCCATGGTCCGAGTGGCCAGGCACGACGACCTCGCGGACGTCATCCCCGGCCGGATCAGCAAGATCCCGGGTGTCGAGGGCACCGACACACATGTCGCGTTCCGTACGTACTCGCAGCACGACCTGGAGGCGGCCTTCGCCATCGGTCTCGACGCGTAGGTTCGCGTCGTACTCCGGCCGGGGACGGGCAGTGCTGCCCGTCCCCGGCCGAAGTGTGACGGGCCCGTCAGACCTGCGCCGCGCCCCGGTCCGGGACACAGCGGCCGTCCTCGGCGCGGTACGTCCACTGGGCGCCCTTGTTCACCAGTTCCTTGACCGCGCGGACGAAACGCTCGATGTGCTCGTCCGGCGTGCCGGCGCCGAAACTGACCCGGATCGCGTTGAGCGACCGCTCGCCCGGCTCGGCCTCCGGCGCACCGCACTCGCCCGGGTCCTGCGGGTCGCTGCCCAGCAGGGTGCGGACCAGCGGGTGGGCGCAGAACAGTCCGTCGCGCACCCCGATGCCGTACTCGGCGGAGAGCGCCGCGGCGAAGTGCGAGCTGTTCCAGCCCTCCACCACGAAGGAGATGACGCCGACCCGCGGGGCGTCGTCGCCGAACAGCGACAGCACCTTGACCTGGGGGACCTCGGCGAGGCCTTCGCGGATCCGGGTGACGAGCTGCTGCTCACGGGCGACGAGCCGGTCGAAGCCGGCCTCGGTGAGCGCCTTGCAGGCGGAGGCGATGGAGTAGACACCGATGACGTTGGGTGAACCGGCCTCGTGCCGGGCGGCGGTCGAGTGCCACTCCACGTCCACACCGCCGACGGTGCGCCGGGCGACCTTCCGCGAGGCACCGCCGCCGGCCAGGTACGGCTCGGCGTCCTGCAGCCAGTCGGCGCGGCCCGCGAGGACACCGGAGCCGAACGGCGCGTACAGCTTGTGTCCGGAGAAGGCGACCCAGTCGACGTCGAGCTCCTCGATGTCCACCGGGTGGTGCGGGGCGAGCTGCGCGGCGTCGAGCACGATCCGGGCGCCGTGCGCGTGGGCGACGGCGGCCAGCTCCTTCACCGGCCACAGCTCACCGGTGACGTTGGAGGCGCCGGTGACGCAGACCAGCGCCGGACCGGTGGGGCCTCCCCTGCTCGAACGGAGTTGAGAGCTCGGGGAAGGGTCGCGGTCGGCGAGCGCCCGCTCCAGCGTCTCGACGGCCTGGGCCGGGGTGCGCGGGGCGTTGAGGTAGGTGACGCGGGCGTCGCGCCAGGGCAGCAGCGAGGCGTGGTGCTCGGTCTCGAACACGAAGACCTGGCAGTCGGCGGGGAGCACCGCGGCGAGCAGGTTCAGCGAGTCGGTCGTCGACCGGGTGAAGATCACCTGGTCCTCGGCGCGGCAGCCGAGGAACTCCGCGACGGTCTTGCGGCTGTTCTCGAAGAGGTCCGTGGAGAGCTGCGAGAGGTAGCCGGCACCGCGGTGGACGCTGCCGTAGTACGGGGCGTACGCGGCGACGTCGTCCCACACGCGCTGCAGGGCCGGGGCGCTGGCCGCGTAGTCGAGGGCGGCGTACGTGACTTCACCACCGGTCACCAGAGGAACGGCCACATCCCGCCCCAGAACGGGCAGCGGGGTACAAACGGACTGGTCGGCGACAGCGCTGAAGACAGACATGGCGAACTCCCGTAAGAGGCAGGCGAATTCACTGCGCCGGCGGACACGCGGCAGCACAGGAAGAAGAAAAGGGTGTGCGGAGAAGGGCCTTGGGCCCTATCGCATTCGCTTGCTCACAAGAGGCTCCTTGAGGACCAGGACCCCAGGGATGTGACATTCACAGATGTCGAGGGGTCCGCGCTTGCCGCAGACCTCGCTGCCTACGGCCTGGTCTTCACCCGGGGCACCCCGCCACGGACGGAGGGTTGCCGGACAGCGGGCCGGGGCCGTAGTCGCTGTCACTCATGACCTGACCAGCATCCTGCCATACGTGCGCCGACGTGCAAGGCGCAGTCCAAGATCTGGACTGCGCCCTGTGCCACATTTCCGTACGGTCAGGTGTTGCTGACCGCCACCCAGCGCTCCAGCGCCGCCCGGGCCGCACCCGAGTCGATGGATTCGGCGGCCTTCGCCATTCCGGCGGCGAGCTGCTCGTTCAGCGTGCCCTCGCCCGGGTCCAGCGCCACCAGCGCCGCCGCCGAGTTGAGCAGCACCGCTTCGCGTACCGGACCGGTCTCGCCGGCCAGCAGCCGGCGGGCCACGTCGGCGTTGTACGACGCGTCGGCGCCGCGCAGCGCCTCGACGGGGACCAGCTGCAGACCGACGTCGCGCGGGTCGAACGCCTCCTCGCGCACCTCTCCGTCGCGGACCACCCAGACCCGGGACGTCGCCGTGGTCGTCAGCTCGTCCAGACCGTCGTCGCCGCGGAAGACGAGCGCGGAGTTGCCGCGCTCCGCGAGCACGCCCGCGACGATGGGAGCCATCTTCGGATCGGCGACACCGATGGCCTGGGAGCGCACCTGCGCCGGGTTGGTGAGCGGCCCGAGGATGTTGAACGTGGTCTGCGCGCCGAGCTCCTTGCGGGCCTTCGCCGCATACCGCAGGGCGGGGTGGAACTTCACCGCGAAGCAGAAGGTGATGCCGGCTTCCTCCGCCACCTCGACGACACGCTGCGGGGTCAGCTCCAGGTTGACGCCGAGCTTCTCCAGGACGTCGGAGGCGCCGCTGGCCGAGGAGGAGGCCCGGTTGCCGTGCTTGACGACCTTGGCGCCCGTGCCCGCGACGACGATCGCGGACATCGTGGAGATGTTGACCGTCTTGGCGAGGTCGCCGCCGGTGCCGACGATGTCGACCGTGCGGCCCGGCACGTGGATCGTGGTCGCGTGCTCGTACATCGCGCGGACGAGTCCGGTGACCTCGTCGACGGTCTCGCCCTTGGCCCGCAGGGCGACGGCGAAACCGGCGATCTGCACGTCGGTCGCCTCGCCGCTCATGATGCTGTCCATCGCCCACGCGGTGTCGTCGGCGGTCAGGTCCTCGCCACGCATCAGCGGGTTCAGCACGCCCGGCCAGGAACGAGCCGCCACGCTGTCGCCGCCGATCGGGGTCACAACGTTCATGGTCCGCTCCTGGGGTCCACAGCCGATAAAGGGGATACACCCCACCCTATCGAGCCCCACGGACAGCGAAGAGCCCCGTCCATCGAATGGACGGGGCTCCTGCTGTGGCGATCAGTTCAGGTGATCAGTGGTGGCCGTGGCCGCTGGTGATCTCCTTGTACTCCTCGACGGTGGGCTTTTCGATCTGGTTGTGCTCGCCGAAGTAGCCCTTGCTGAGCTTGGCCCGCAGCTTCTGCATCGCGGGCACCTTGCGCTCGACACCGTTCTCGTCGACCGTCGGGCCGATCTCGACCGGCTTGTACTGCTCGTGCGCGGTGAGCGTGTGCAGCTGCTCGGGACCGAGCGGCTCGTGGATCTCGACGAACTCACCGTGCGGCAGGCGCTTGATGATGCCGGACTCGCGTCCGTGCAGCACCTTCTCCTTGTCCCGGCGCTGAAGGCCGAGGCAGATCCGCTTCGTCACGATGAACGCGACGACCGGCCCCACGAAGATGAAGATCCGGACGAACCACGAGATGGCGTTCAGCGAGAGGTGGAAGTGCGTGGCCCAGAGGTCGTTGCCACCGCCGATGAAGACGATGATGTACTCGGTGATCCAGGCGACGCCGAAGGCGGTCCGGGTCGGGGCGTTGCGCGGGCGGTCCAGGATGTGGTGCTCGCGCTTGTCCCCGGTCACCCAGGACTCGACGAACGGGTAGACCGCGATGATGGCGAGTACCAGACCGAAGGCCATCAGCGGGATGAACACACCCAGGACGAGCGTGTGACCCCAGAGGTTGATCTCCCAGCCCGGCATCACTCGGATCAGACCCTCGGCGAAGCCCATGTACCAGTCGGGCTGGGCTCCGGTGGACACCTGGTCCGGGCGGTACGGACCGATGGCCCAGATCGGGTTGATCGAGGCGATGCCCGCGATCACGGCGATGACACCGAAGACCAGGAAGAAGAAGCCTCCGGCCTTCGCCATGTACACCGGCAGCAGCGGCATGCCGACGACGTTCTTGTTCGTCCGGCCGGGACCCGCGAACTGCGTGTGCTTGTGGTAGAAGACCAGGATCAGGTGGGCCACCAGCAGCCCGAGCATGATGCCCGGCAGCAGCAGGATGTGGATCGAGTAGAACCGCGCGACGAAGTCGCCGCCCGGGAACTCCCCGCCGAACAGGAACATCGAGATGTACGTGCCGACGATCGGCATGGACAGGATCGCGCCCTGGGTGAAGCGGACACCCGTACCGGAGAGCAGGTCGTCCGGGAGCGAGTAGCCGGTGAAACCGGTGAACATGCCCAGGACGAACAGCAGGAAGCCGAAGAGCCAGTTGATCTCACGCGGCTTGCGGAACGCACCCGTGAAGAACACGCGCATCATGTGCACGAACATGCCGGCCAGGAAGATCAGCGCGGCCCAGTGGTGGATCTGGCGGACCAGGAGGCCACCGCGGACGTCGAAGCTGATGTCCAGCGTCGAGGCGTAGGCCTCGGACATCCGGATGCCCTGCATCGGCTCGTACGAGCCGTGGTACACGACCTCGTTCATGCTCGGGTGGAAGAACAGCGTCAGATACACACCCGTGAGGATGATGATGATGAAGCTGTAGAGGGCGATCTCACCGAGCATGAAGGACCAGTGGTCCGGGAAGATCTTGCGCATGTTGGCCTTGGCCAGGGAGTAGATCCCGAGCCGGCCGTCCGCCCAATCGGCCACCCGCTCACCGGCGGGCGCCTTGCGCTTGGTGTCGGTCACAGTACTCATCCGCGCTCCCAGAAGGCAGGACCGACGGGCTCTTCGAAGTCACCGAGCGCTTCGAGGTTGCCCTCGGCGTTCACACCGATCCGCAGCTGCGGAAGGGCGTGTCCGGCCGGACCGAAGATGACGCGGGCGCCGTCGGAGAGGTCGAAGGTGGACTGGTGGCACGGGCAGAGCACGTGGTGCGTCTGCTGCTCGTACAGGCTGATCGGGCAGCCCACGTGGGTGCAGATCTTCGAGAAGGCCACGATGCCCTCGTGGGCCCACTCGCGCTCGCGCTTGTCCTTGATGTTCTCCGGCTGGATACGGATGATCATCAGCGCAGCCTTGGCGATCTGCGTCTGGAAGTCGTGAGCGTCCTCCTCCAGGCCCTCGGGCATGGCGAAGGTCAGCGAACCGACGGCGACGTCCTCGGGACGCAGCGGCTCCATCGTGTTCATGTTGATGAGCTGCTTGCCCTTGGCCCACAGGGTGTTGCGGAGCTTCTTCTCCGGCAGCGGACCGAGGTCGCGCAGCAGGACCACACCGGAGAGCGGCACCAGGGCCAGCGCGCCGAACATCGTGTTGCGGATCAACTTGCGCCGGCCGAACGCGGACTCCTCGGCACCGGCCGCGAAGTCGGCGAGAACCTTCGCCTTGACCTCGGGCTCGGCCGCGATGGCATGGCGGTCGTCGGCCACCTCCACGTCGGACATCAGCGTGCGCGCCCAGTGGACGGCGCCCGCTCCGATCGTGAAGAGGGCCACGCCCAGGGTCAGACCCAGGGAGAAGTTGAGCGCGCTCACGTGACCGAACGGCCAGATGTACACGATCTTGTCGACCGGGAAGATGACGTACGAGGCGATGAAGCCGACGGTCGCCACCATGGACAGCAGGAACAGGAGCGCGACCGTGCGCTCCGACCGCTTCGCGGCCCGTTCGTCGATGTCCTGGATGCGCGGCCTGTGGGCCGGCAGCCCCGGGTCTGCGAACGGGTCGTCCGCGACCCCTACCGCGGTGTGCGCGGTGCCCTGCTCAGCAGGCAGGTTCTCTTCTGGAATCTCTTGGCTACTCATGACTTCTTGGCCTTAGCGGTGTGGGCCGCGACCCAAACGGCAACTGCGATCAGTGCGCCGAGCCCGAAGATCCAGGCGAACAGACCCTCGCTGACCGGACCGAGCCCGCCCAGCTTGAGGCCACCAGGGGTCTCCGACTCGGCGCTGTTCACGGTCTTGATGTACGCGATGATGTCCCGCTTCTGCTGCTCGGGCATCGTCGTGTCGGGGAAGGACGGCATGTTCTGCGGGCCGGTCTGCATGGCCTCGTACACGTGCTTCGGGTCCACGTCCTCAAGGCTGGGCGCGTACTTGCCCTTCGTCAGCGCACCGCCCTCGCCGGTGAAGTTGTGGCACTGCGCGCAGTTGGTACGGAACAGCTCGCCACCCTTGGCGATGTCCGCACCGTCAGGGCTGACCTGGTCCTTGGTCGGCACGATCGGGCCGGCGCCGAGCGACGCGACGTACGCCGCGAGCTGGTCGATCTCGGCCTGGGTGTAGATGACCTTCTTCTTCGGTACCTGGGCACCCGGCTGCTGCGCCGGCATACGGCCGGTGCCGACCTGGAAGTCGACGGCGGCGGAGCCCACGCCGACCAGGCTCGGCCCGTCGGTGGTGCCCTGACCGCCGGTTCCGTGGCAGCTGGCGCAACCGACGGAGTACAGCTTCTTGCCCTCATCAATGGCGAGGGACTGGGCGGTGTCGTCGGCCTGCGCCTTACTCGCGGGCGCAAACGCGGCGTACAGCCCCCCAGTGGCCGCCAGCGCGAGGAGTAGTACGACGACCGCCGCCAACGGATGGCGTCGTCGTGCGGAGAGCTTTTTCACGGATTACCCCGGTGTCAGGATCTTCTGCGTCGATGCTGGATGTGGTTCGGGTTCGAGCCCGGTTACTTGATCATGTAGATCGTGGCGAAGAGGCCGATCCACACGACATCGACGAAGTGCCAGTAATAGGACACGACGATGGCGGCGGTCGCCTGTTCGTGGGTGAACCTCTTGGCTGCGTATGTCCTGCCCAGAACGAGCAGGAAGGCGATGAGACCGCCTGTCACATGCAGACCGTGGAAGCCGGTGGTCAGGTAGAACACCGAGCCGTACGGGTCGGAGGACAGCGAGAGGCCGTCCTTCTTCACCAGCTCGGTGTACTCCAGGACCTGGCCGCCGATGAAGATCGCACCCATCACGAAAGTGATCACGAACCAGGCACGGAGCTTCTTCACATCGCCCCGCTCCGCGGCGAAGACGCCGAGCTGGCAGGTGAGGGAGGAGAGCACCAGGATCGTGGTGTTCGTCGCCGAGAACGGGAAGTTCAGGGCCGAAGCCATTTCCTTCCAGTGGTCGGGTCCCATCACCGATCGCAGGGTGAAGTACATCGCGAAGAGGGCCGCGAAGAACATCAGCTCGGAACTCAACCAGATGATGGTTCCGACGCTGGTGAGGTTCGGTCGATTGACCGACGGGTGCGCGTGCCCGGTTTCTACTGTCGTTGCTGTCGCCACGACCGACATTATGTCGGTCGCTTATCCCGCCCTCACTCCGGGGGGTGCCGTTCGGTGTGTCAGCAGGGTGTGTCCTCCCCGAACGGCCCATCGAATCGGCGTCATTACCGGTGCTGACAGGCTGTCCGTCGGAGTACGATCCGCGCATCGGTTCATGCCCCGAGAGCCCCGAAGACACAGATGTCACGGAGGAACAATGCAGCCGACCGCCACGGTCCTGGTCTACAGCGACGACGCCAACACCCGTGAGCAGGTGAGGCTGGCCGCCGGTCGCAGGCCTGCGGCGGACGTGCCACCGCTGGAGTTCGTGGAGTGCGCCACCCTGCCCGCCGTCCTGACCGCTCTGGACAGCGGCGGCATCGACGTGTGCGTGCTGGACGGCGAGACGGCCCCGGCGGGCGGCATGGGCGTCTGCCGGCAGATCAAGGACGAGGTCTTCCACTGTCCGCCGGTGCTGTTGCTGATCGGGCGCCCTCAGGACGCCTGGCTGGCCACCTGGAGCCGCGCGGACGCCGCGGTGACCCTTCCGGTCGAGCCGGTCGAGTTCGCCGACACCCTGGCCGCTCTGCTGCGCAACAGGCTCTGCACAGACGCCTGACCGGCCCGAACCGCCGCGGTCGCATCCGCGGTCCTTCATGTCCCTCCGAGGGGCAGCGCACTCCCCCGGCCGGTCAGACCTCGGGGCGCAGGCGCGCCGCCTGGATCGTGTCCGAGCGGTCCGGGGTGGCGTTGTTCTGCAGGGCGCTGCCCTTCTGCCATTTGGCCCAGGAGAGGTTCCAGTCGCCGTAGCCGTTGTCGAACGGCGTCATCGTCGCGCCCTGGCTGCCGACGACCTTGACGATGTCCCCCTCGCGCACGGTGTTGAAGAACCACTGGGCCTCGCTGGTGCTCATGCCCGTGCAGCCGTGGCTGACGTTCGCCAACCCCTGCGAGCCGACGGACCAGGGGGCCGCGTGTACGTACTCGCCGCTCCAGGTGACGCGGGTCGCGTAGTAGACCTGCAGGTCGTACGAGTCGGATGAGCCTTCCGCGATGCCGATCGTCTCCCCGCGCATGCGTACGGAGTACTCCTTGCTCAGCACGACCTTGACGCCGTTGCGGGTGTCGAAGCCGGGCCTGCCGGTGGTCACCGGAATGGTCTTGATCACTTGTCCGTTGCGCTTGACCGACATGGTGTGCGCGGCGGCATCGGTGATGGCCTCTATGCGGTCACCGGTGGTGATCTTCAACGCCTTCGCGGGAGCCCCGTACAGCGCCTTGGTGACCTTGATGCCCGCCATGGTGCTGGTGGCCTCGATGGTGGCCCTGGCGGGCCAGTACTCCTGCGGGCGGTAGTGCAGGGTCTTGTCGTCGACCCAGTACCAGGAGCCCGTCACGGAGGGCGTGGACCGGACCTTCAGGGAGCGTTCCACGGTGGCCCTGGCGGCCTTGTCCTTGACCGGGGCGCTGAGTACCGCCGTAATGGGCTGTCCGACGCCGTAGGTGCCCGCCTGCGGGCCGAAGGTGACCTTCAGGAACTTCTTCGCCGGGGCCGTCTCGAAAGCGAGCGTACGGGCGCCCGGGGCGCCGTCGTCGTCCTCGACGCTGACCTTGACGGTGTATCGGGTGCCCGCGGCGAGCGGGACGGTGGAGTGCCAGCGACTCCCGTCGGCGGCGAGTTCACCCGCGAGATGGTGTCCGGCCGTGTCCACTGCCGTCACGTCCGTGATCCGGCCGTCGTCACCCGTGACGGTGACTTCGAGGGGCTTGTCGGGATCGGCCTTCTTGCCGCCCTCTGGGGTGTTGAAGGAGATCTCGTCCGCCGCGTCGTACGGCTGCGCGGACAGCGGATGGCCATCGGGCCCGCCACAGGCAGTCGCCCCTGCAACCAGGGTCACGACCACCAGTGTGCAACTCGCTACGGGTCGGAAGCGCGGCGTGAGGTTCATGAACCCACGCTAAGAAGATTCATCAGTTTCAGCGCGCCGGGTGACTGCAAACGGGGGGCCCGCGCTTCTCGTGGAGGAGAAGTGCGGGCCCCCCGTCAGGTGGAGCGGTGTGTCACCGGTGGAGCGGTGTCACTGGGTGCGGTTCTCGCCGCGGTAGTACTCGAAGACCCAGCCGAACAGGCCGATCATGATGATCGGGACCGAGAAGTAGAGCAGCCACCATCCGAAGATGACTCCCAGGAAGGCGAGGGAGCCACCGATGGCCAGTGAGAGCGGCTGCCAGCTGTGCGGGGAGAAGAACCCCACCTCGCCGGCCTCGTCCGCGACATCGGCTTCCTTGTTGTCCTGAGCCATCGCGTCGACGCGCTGCGCCGTGAAGGCCAGGTAGAAGCCGATCATGACGCTCAGACCGAAGGCCAGGACGAGCGCGGTGGTACCGGCCGGCTCCTTCGACCACACGCCATAGGTGATTGCCATGGCGAGGATGAAGATGCTCAGCCAGAGGAACATCTTGCCCTGGATCTTCACTTGCCGGCCTCCTTGCCACCAGCGAGGGCCTTGTCACCCTCGAAGTGGTGCTCCAGCTGTTCGAGCGCCGAGATCTCCGGGTGGTGCAGGTCGAACGCCGGGGATTCGGAGCGGATCCGCGGCAGGGTGAGGAAGTTGTGCCGCGGGGGCGGGCAGGAGGTCGCCCACTCCAGCGAACGGCCGTAGCCCCACGGGTCGTCGACCTCGACCTTCTTGCCGTACTTGGCGGTCTTCCACACGTTGTAGAAGAACGGCAGCATCGACAGTCCGAGGAGGAACGAGGAGATCGTCGAGATCGTGTTCAGCAGGGTGAAGCCGTCGGCGGCGAGGTAGTCCGCGTACCGGCGCGGCATGCCCTCCGCGCCGAGCCAGTGCTGCACCAGGAACGTGCCGTGGAAGCCCACGAACAGCGTCCAGAACGTGATCTTGCCGAGCCGCTCGTCCAGCATCTTGCCGGTGAACTTCGGCCACCAGAAGTGGAATCCGGAGAACATCGCGAAGACCACGGTGCCGAAGATGACGTAGTGGAAGTGTGCGACGACGAAGTACGAGTCCGAGACGTGGAAGTCCATCGGCGGCGAGGCCAGGATGACGCCGGTCAGACCACCGAATGTGAAGGTGATCAGGAAGCCGACGGCCCAGAGCATCGGTGTCTCGAAGGACAACGATCCCTTCCACATCGTGCCGATCCAGTTGAAGAACTTCACACCGGTCGGTACCGCGATGAGGAACGTCATGAACGAGAAGAACGGCAACAGCACACCGCCGGTCACGTACATGTGGTGCGCCCACACGGTCACGGACAGGCCCGCGATGGCGATCGTGGCACTGATGAGGCCGATGTAGCCGAACATCGGCTTCCGGCTGAACACCGGAATCACTTCGGAAATGATTCCGAAGAATGGCAAGGCGATGATGTACACCTCTGGATGGCCGAAGAACCAGAAGAGGTGTTGCCAGAGCAGCGCGCCGCCATTGGCCGCGTCGAACACATGCGCACCGAACTTGCGGTCCGCCTCCAGCGCGAAGAGCGCGGCGGCGAGCACCGGGAAGGCCAGCAGGACCAGCACACCGGTCAGCAGGACGTTCCACACGAAGATCGGCATCCGGAACATCGTCATGCCGGGTGCGCGCATGCAGATGATCGTGGTGATGAAGTTGACCGAACCGAGGATCGTGCCGAAGCCGGAGAAGGCCAGACCCATGATCCACATGTCGGCGCCGACACCCGGCGAACGAACGGCGTCCGAGAGCGGGGAGTAGGCGAACCAGCCGAAGTCCGCCGCACCCTGCGGGGTGAGGAAGCCGGCCACCGCGATGATCGAGCCGAAGAGGTACAGCCAGTACGCGAACATGTTCAGCCGCGGGAACGCCACGTCGGGCGCGCCGATCTGCAGCGGCATGATCCAGTTCGCGAACCCGGCGAACAGCGGCGTCGCGAACATCAGCAGCATGATCGTGCCGTGCATCGTGAACGCCTGGTTGAACTGCTCGTTCGACATGATCTGCGTGCCGGGGCGGGCCAGCTCGGCGCGCATGAAGAGCGCCAGCAGACCGCCAATGCAGAAAAACACGAACGACGTGACCAGGTACATCGTGCCGATCGTCTTGTGGTCAGTGGTGGTCAACCACTTGACGACGACGTTTCCCGGCTGCTTCAGCCGGACCGGCAGCTCGTCCTCGTACGAGTCGTCTGCTGCCGCGGCACCCTGAGGTTCGTTGAGGATGCTCACAGTTTGTTCGTCTCCGCATTCCTGGCCGGGTTCGTCTGCTCGATACCGGCCGGCACGTAGCCCGTCTGGCCCTTCTTGGCCAGCTCCTTGAGGTGCGCCTGGTAGCGCTCCGGGGAGACCACCTTGACGTTGAAGAGCATCCGGGAGTGGTCGACGCCGCAGAGCTCGGCGCACTTGCCCATGAAGGTGCCCTCCTGGTTGGGAGTCACCTCGAAGGAGTTGGTGTGGCCCGGAATGACGTCCTGCTTCATGAGGAACGGCACCACCCAGAAGGAGTGGATGACGTCACGCGAAGTCAGAACGAAGCGGACCTTCTCGCCCTTCGGCAGCCACAGGGTCGGACCCGGGTTGCCGTTCTGCGGGTTCCGGGTGCCCGGGATGCCGACGTCGTAGACGCCTTCCGCACCCTTGGGGAAGTCCTTCCGGAACCGGTCGGGGATGGCGTCGAGCTCCTTGGGGATCTTGTTGCCCGTGGCGGTCGAGCCGTCCACGTTCTCGATGTAGTTGAAGCCCCAGCTCCACTGGAAGCCGACCACGTTGATGGTGTGGGCGGGCTTCGGGGAGAGCGAGAGGAGCTTCGATTCATCGCGCGCGGTGAAGTAGAACAACACCGAGACGATGATGAGAGGGACCACGGTGTACAGCGCCTCGATGGGCATGTTGTACCGGGTCTGCGGAGGTACCTCCACCTTGGTGCGGCTGCGCCGGTGGAAGATGACACTCCACAGGATCAGGCCCCAGACCAGCACACCCGTGGCGAGCGCTGCCGCCCACGAGCCCTGCCAGAGGGAAAGGATCCGTGGTGCCTCTTCCGTTACCGGCGTAGGCATACCAAGGCGGGGAAAGTCCTTGTATGTGCAACCGGTGGCGGTCGCCAGGATCAGGCCCGCAGTCAGCACCTGCGGCAGCTTCCGCCGCATCGGGCGCCGCGACGAGCGGTCGGAGCCGTTGGGACTCACGTAGCGCCTTCCCGAGAGTCTCGCCCGCGCGTTCGGCGCGGCCGTCTCTCTGGTCGGTCGCCGCCCTGACGCGGGCAGGGGTTTGGATGTTTATGCGGACCAAACCCTACTGGACGCTATTTGGGGTCGCGCGGGGAGGGTGCCCAACGCGCCGCCCGACACCCCGAAGGGGTGGAATCCGGGCCTCCGGCCGCCATCTGACGGGTCCTCTCCTGGCTGCGTGAGCGGCCCGTCCCGAGGCGGCGGCGGGTGCGAGCTAGCGTGGACATGTGCCCTACTTCGATGCCGCATCCTCCGCACCCCTGCACCCCGTGGCCCGCCAGGCGCTGCTGGCCGCACTGGACGAGGGCTGGTCCGACCCGGCCCGCCTCTACCGGGAGGGGCGGCGGGCCCGGCTGCTGCTGGACGCGGCCCGGGAGGCGGCCGCGGAGGCGGTGGGGTGCCGCCCGGACGAGCTGACCTTCACCTCGTCGGGAACCCGGGCGGTGCACTCGGGAATTTCCGGGGCCCTCGCCGGGCGTCGGCGTGTCGGCCGCCATCTGGTGGTCTCGGCGGTCGAACACTCGTCGGTGCTCCATTCGGCCGCCGCCCATGAGGCTCAGGGCGGGACGTTCGCCGAGGTGCCGGTGGACCGGGCGGGGACGGTGAGCGCGGCTGCGTACGGGGAGGCCCTGCGTGAGGACACCGCACTGGCCTGCCTGCAGTCCGCCAACCACGAGGTCGGTACGGAGCAGCCGGTGGCCGAGGTCGCGGAGGCCTGCCGGGCGGCGGGCGTGCCACTGCTGGTGGACGCCGCCCAGTCGCTGGGCTGGGGTCCGGTGCCGGGCGGCTGGTCGCTGCTGGCGGCCAGTGCCCACAAGTGGGGCGGACCCTCGGGGGTGGGGCTGCTCGCCGTACGCAAGGGGGTCCGGTTCGCACCCCAGGGCGCGGCGGACGAACGGGAGTCGGGGCGGGCCGCCGGCTTCGAGAACATCCCGGCCGTCGTGGCGGCGGCGGCGTCGTTGCGGGCCGTCCGGGCCGAGGCGGCGGTGGAGTCCGTACGGCTGCGAGCGCTGGTGGACCGGATTCGAGCCACCGTGGGCTCGGTCGTGCCCGATGTGGAGGTGGTCGGCGATCCGGTGCGGCGACTGCCGCACCTGGTGACCTTCTCCTGTCTCTATGTCGACGGGGAGACACTCCTCCATGAACTGGACCGGGAGGGATTTTCCGTCTCGTCCGGTTCGTCCTGCACGAGCAGCACGCTCACACCGAGCCATGTACTGAAGGCGATGGGAGTGCTGTCGGAGGGCAACGTCCGGGTGTCCCTGCCGGCCGGCACCACGGAGGACGACGTCGACCGCTTCCTCCGGGTGCTGCCGGGGGTCGTGGCAGGGGTACGGGAGAGGCTGGGCGCGCCCGTCTCGCCCGCCCCCTCCCCCGCGACGGCCGCGTCCCTGGTGGTCGATGCGCTGGGGAGGCGGTGCCCGATCCCGGTGATCGAGCTCGCCAAGGTGATCGGAGAGGTACCGGTGGGCGGGACGGTGACCGTGCTCTCGGACGACGAGGCCGCGCGGCTGGACATCCCGGCGTGGTGCGAGATGCGGGAGCAGGAGTACGTGGGTGAGGAGCCGGCGGACCGGGGCTCCGCCTATGTGGTCCGCCGGCTGTCGTAGCGTTCCCGGATCAGCGCAGGTGGGTGCGGACCTCGGCGGCGGCGTCGTGACCGTACGCCTTGGTGAAGCGGTCCATGAAGTGGGTGCGGCGCAGGGTGTACTCCTGGGTGCCGACCGTCTCGATGACCAGCGTGGCGAGCATGCAGCCGACCTGCGCGGCGCGCTCCAGGCTGACGCCCCAGGCGAGGCCGGAGAGGAAACCGGCGCGGAAGGCGTCACCGACGCCGGTCGGGTCCGCCTTCGTCTCCTCCTCCGGGCAGCCGACCTCGATGGGCTCCTGACCGGCCTGCTCGATCCGGACGCCGCGGGCCCCGAGCGTCGTGACGCGGTGGCCGACCTTGCCGAGGATCTCCTCGTCGGTCCAGCCGGTCTTGGACTCGATGAGCCCCTTCTCGTACTCGTTGGAGAAGAGGTACGTGGCGCCGTCGAGGAGGATCCGGATCTCGTCGCCGTCCATCCGCGCGATCTGCTGCGAGAAGTCGGCGGCGAACGCGATGCCCCGGGAGCGGCACTCCTCGGTGTGGCGGAGCATCGCCTCCGGGTCGTCGGCACCGATCGAGACGAGGTCGAGACCGCCGACACGGTCGGCGACGGCCTTGAGCTCGATCAGCCGGGCCTCGCTCATCGCGCCCGTGTAGAAGGAGCCGATCTGGTTGTGGTCGGCGTCCGTCGTACAGACGAAACGGGCGGTGTGCAGGACCTCGGAGATCCGCACCGAGCCGGTGTCGACGCCGTGCCGGTCGAGCCAGGCGCGGTACTCGTCGAAGTCGGAGCCCGCGGCGCCGACCAGGATCGGGCCGGTACCGAGCATGCCCATGCCGAAGCAGATGTTGGCGGCGACACCGCCCCGGCGCACATCGAGGTTGTCGACCAGGAAGGAGAGCGAGACCGTGTGCAGCTGATCGGCGACCAGCTGATCGGCGAAACGGCCGGGGAAGGTCATGAGGTGATCGGTGGCGATGGAGCCGGTGACTGCGATACGCACGGGGAGACTGCTCCTGCGGAGGTCGGGGGGAACGGGTGACTGCGTTCCCGGGACGGCGTGACAGTTCACGCTACCCGTTCGCCGCACTCGCCCTGAAGGGGAAAAACTACCCGATAGTAGGTCTTTTGTCCTGAGGTCTGCGGTGCCTACGGTGCGGATATGCCGAACAACATCGCCCCGAGCGAGTCCGAGATCAGCCTGGCCGAGCTGCGCGGTGACTGCGCACGGATGGCTCCGCACTGGGTCGTACCCGCCAAGGCCGCCCCCACCCCTGTCACGCCGTCCCTGATTCATGGCGTCACCGTTCCGGACGCGTCCGCACGGCTGATCGACGCGATGTCCGAGTACGGCGACTGACGGCCGCAACCGCTCGCTTCCGGCACCCTCGGGAACCGGGTGCCCCCCTGCTCCGTCCCACCGTTGTCCGCACTCGCGGGACAGGCGATGACCGTGCGACGGTCATGGTGACGGCAACGCAGCCGAAGGAGCGATCCGGTGAGCACCGAGCGACCCGACAACGACGTGACCGCCCCCCGACGGCGGCGGTCGCCGCTGGCCGTGACCTCGGTGGCGGCAGCGGTGCTGCTCGCCGGGGGCGGCAGTGCGTACTGGGCTGCCGCGGACGGCGGCAGCGGCAGCCGGGCGGGCAGCAGTGACCGCCCGCCTCCCCTGCTCGCGCTCGACGAGGGCGCGTCGAGCCCGACGGCACCCCCGGAGGGTATCGCCCCGGGCGAGCCCGACCCCAGCGGCGACGGCGTGGTCTACCGCGCGTCCGGCAAGCTGCCCGACGGCCCGGCCAAGGCCGCCGTCCACCGGGCGAAGGGCACCGTCTCCGCCGCGGAGGTGACCCGGCTGGCGAAGGTTCTGGGCCTGGAGGGCACTCCGCGGGCCGAGGGCACGGCATGGAAGGTGGGGTCCGACGGGGACGGCTCGGGTCCGATCCTGCGGGTGAACAAGCAGGCGCCGGGCACCTGGTCCTTCGCCCGCTTCGGCTCCGGCGGAACGGACAACTGCCGGAGCACGACGGTGTGTGCGAGCAAGGGCGTGGCACCGGACGGCACGGGATCGACGGTGAGCGAGAACGCCGCCAAGGCCGCCGCCGTGCCGGTGCTGAAGGCGGCGGGCCAGGGCGATGCCGTCCTCGACGCGTCCCAACTCATGGGCTCGGTACGGGTGGTGAACGCGAACCCGGTGGTGGGCGGGCTGCCCACATACGGCTGGGCGACGGGGATCCAGGTGGGACCCGACGGCCAAGTGGTCGGCGGCAGCGGTCAGTTGAAGAGCCTGGAGAAAGGTGCGGAGTATCCGGTGATCAGCGCGGACGATGCGCTGAAGCAGCTGAACGAGGCCGGCCGCGCGAACGCTTCGCGGAGCCACATCGGCGGGTGCGCCACCCCCGTACCACTGGAGAGGGACGAACCGGAGTCGCCGGCTGTCAGCTGCGGGACACGGACCGGAGCGGAGCGTGAGACGACGACCGTGACGGTCGACAAGGCGGTCTTCGGCCTTGCGATGCGGTACGTGGACGGGGAGCAGACACTCGTACCGTCGTGGCTCTTCTCGGTGCGTCCGGCAGCAGGTGGAACGGGCAACACGGTGGCGCAGGTCGCAGTGGACCCGGACTCGCGGGCCAAGCCTTCTTCGAAGAACCCGGGGTCGGATTCGGGCACGGGGGACACGTCCCGGTCCACGCACCAGCTGACCTCGTACACCGCGGCCGGCCGGATGCTGAAGGTGACGTTCTGGGGCGGTGTGTGCAGTACGTACGCGGCGAGCGCGACCGAGAGCGCGGACGCGGTGCGGGTGACGATCACCGAGTCGACCCCGGACCCGAAGAAGGTCTGCATCATGATCGCCAAGGAGCTGACGCGGACGGTGACACTGGACGCCCCGCTGGGTGACCGGAAGGTGCTCGACGCGGCGGGCGGCACGGTGCCGCGCGGCTAGGTGCACGCGGTCATGTCATGACGTCGGTGACGGTCGGCTGATCGGTGCCTGGCACGACAGAAGGCGGCGACCCCCGGAGTCCGGGGGCCGCCGCCTTCTGCAGGCACTGCTGCCCGTTACCGCCTTCGCGACTTAGCTGAAGGAGTCACCGCAGGCGCAGGAGCCCGTGGCATTCGGGTTGTCGATCGTGAAGCCCTGCTTCTCGATGGTGTCGACGAAGTCGATGGAGGCGCCACCCAGGTACGGAGCGCTCATCCGGTCGGTGACGACCTTGACGCCGTCGAAGTCCTTCACGACATCGCCGTCGAGCGAACGCTCGTCGAAGAAGAGCTGATAGCGCAGGCCCGAGCAGCCGCCGGGCTGGACGGCGACGCGCAGCGCCAGGTCGTCACGGCCCTCCTGCTCCAGCAGGCCCTTGACCTTGGCTGCGGCGGCGTCGGACAGGAGGATGCCGTCGCTCACGGTGGTGGTCTCGTCCGATACGGACATCTGCTTCTCTCCCGGGTTGTACGGACTGCTTGCCGACGTTGCAACCGTCGGGACCGCGGATTCATTCCGGGCCGAGCGCTTGCCTGTTCCTTTCATGCTCGCACACCCCTCCGGGAAGAGGTGCCGGGCGGGACCGGGGCGCCTCTCGCGACCCCGGAACAGCCCCCGACCACCTTCAGAGGGAATTCGTCACATGGACGCTATCGGCATCGTCAAAGTGACGTGAACCGGATATGATAGATAACGTCAATTAGACGAAAAGGCTTATCTGCAGAGAAGAAAGGGTGCGTGACGTGACTACGGCCCACCCCGTCCAGGACCTCGATGTCCAGCCGACACCCCTCGCCCTGCTGCTGCTCGGCCGCGAGGCCGACCCGAAGAGTGAGCGCGGCGTCGAGTGCCCCGGCGATCTGCCCTCCCCGTCCGACCCGGACCTGGTGGAGCGCGCCCGCGCGGCCAAGGAGAAGCTCGGGGACAAGGTCTTCGTTCTCGGCCACCACTACCAGCGCGACGAGGTCATCCAGTTCGCGGACGTCACCGGCGACTCGTTCAAGCTCGCCCGTGACGCGGCCGCCCGGCCGGAAGCCGAGTACATCGTCTTCTGCGGCGTGCACTTCATGGCGGAGTCCGCGGACATCCTGACCACCGACGACCAGAAGGTCGTGCTGCCGGACCTGGCCGCCGGCTGCTCGATGGCCGACATGGCCACCGCCGAGCAGGTCGCCGAGTGCTGGGACGTACTGACCGAGGCCGGGGTCGCCGAGCAGGTCGTACCCGTCTCGTACATGAACTCCTCCGCCGACATCAAGGCCTTCACCGGCAGGCACGGCGGCACGATCTGCACCTCGTCCAATGCGAAGCGCGCCCTGGAGTGGGCCTTCGAACAGGGCGAGAAGGTCCTCTTCCTCCCCGACCAGCACCTGGGACGGAACACCGCGGTCCGCGACATGGGGATGACGCTGGAGGACTGCGTCCTCTACAACCCGCACAAGCCGAACGGCGGCCTCACCGCCGAGGAGCTGCGGAACGCGAAGATGATCCTGTGGCGCGGGCACTGCTCGGTGCACGGGCGCTTCTCGGTGGACTCCGTCAACGATGTGCGCGAGCGCATCCCGGGCGTCAATGTGCTGGTGCACCCCGAGTGCAAGCACGAGGTCGTGGCCGCGGCGGACTACGTCGGCTCGACGGAGTACATCATCAAGGCCCTGGAGGCGGCCCCGGCCGGCTCGAAGTGGGCGATCGGCACCGAGCTGAACCTGGTGCGCCGCCTGGCCAACCGGTTCGCCGCGGAGGACAAGGAGATCGTCTTCCTCGACAAGACGGTCTGCTTCTGCTCGACGATGAACCGGATCGACCTGCCGCACCTGGTGTGGACGCTGGAGTCGCTGGCCGAGGGGAACCTGGTCAACCGGATCGAGGTCGACCCCGAGACGGAGAAGTACGCGAAGCTGGCGCTGGAGCGCATGCTGGCGCTCCCGTAGGCGCCACGGGTCTCTCCGGGCCTCCGCCCCCTGCCTGGGGCCTCGATCGCCCGTATGGACCCGGAAGGCCGGCACACGAAGGCCCCGGCACCGTGAACGGTGTCGGGGCCTTCGTGCGTGCCGGACGTCAGGCCTTCGCAGGCTCCGGCTCCTCGGAGGTGGTCTCCTCCAACTGGGCCGAGCCCGGAACGCCCGCCTTCTTCGCGCGCTTGATGGCCTTCTTCGTCGCGCGGCGCTCCTTGCGGAGCTCCACCATCGCGTAGAGCGTCGGCACCAGCAGCAGCGTCAGCAGCGTCGACGTGACCAGGCCGCCGATCACCACGACCGCGAGGGGCTGCGAGATGAACCCGCCCTCGCCCGTGACGCCGAGCGCCATCGGGAGCAGGGCGAAGATCGTCGCGAGTGCCGTCATCAGGATCGGGCGGAGGCGGTGGCGGCCGCCCTCGATGACTGCTTCGACGACGCCCATGCCCTGCGTCCGGTACTGGTTGATCAGGTCGATCAGCACGATCGCGTTGGTCACCACGATGCCGATCAGCATCAGCATGCCGATCATCGCCGCGACGCCCATCGGGGTGCCGGTGACGACGAGGAGGCCGATGGCGCCGGTCGCCGCGAACGGGATGGAGACCAGCAGGATCAGCGGCTGGACCAGGGACCGGAAGGTCGCGACCAGCAGCATGAAGACGATCGCGATGGCCGCGAGCATGGCCAGGCCGAGCTTCTTGAACGCGTCGTTCTGGTCCTGGGAGACACCGCCGATGGTGGCGGTGGCGCCGTCCGGGAGGTCCAAGGCGTCGATCTTCTTCTGGAGCGAGGTGCTGACCGCGCCGGTGTTGTCACCGGTGGGCTTGGCGGTGATCGTGGCGGCACGCTGGCCGTCGATCCTCGTCATCGAGACCGGGCCGGGGACCAGCTTCACATCGGCGATCTGCCCCAGCTTGACCGGGCCGAGCGAGAAGTTCTTCAGCTCGTCCATCGTGGTGGCCGGGTGGGCGGACCTGATGACGACATCGCGCTCGGTGTCGTCCATGATCGCCTTGCCGGACGGGGTGCCCCGCACCGCACCGGCGACGGCCGCGCCGAGGGTGGCCTGGTTGAATCCGGCGGCCGCGGCCTTGGAGTTGGCCTTGACCGAGATGCGCGGAATGCTCTGCGCCAGGTCGCTCTGGACGTCGGTGACGTCCTTGAGCTTGGCCACCTCGGCCCGTACCTTCTCGGACGCCTTCTTCAGGGTGTCCGCGTCGGCGGACTTGACCACGACGCTGAGGTCCTGGCTGCCGAAACCGTCGCCGGCGGCAATGGTGGTGTCACCGATGCCCTCGAGCTTGCCGAGGCCCTCGTCGATGCGCTTCTGGGTGGCGTCGTAGTCGGCCGAGTCCTTCAGGGTGACCTGGTAGGAGGCCTGATTGGCGCCCGTACCGCCGCCGAAGGCCGCCATGAAGCCGGACGAGCCGACGGTGACCTGGTAGTCCTTGACGCCCTCGTCGTCGGCGAGGAGGTTCTCGACCTTCTTGGCCGCCTCGTCGGCGGCCGCCAGGCTGGTGCCCGGGGTGAGCTCCTGCTTGATGGACAGGACTTCCTGCTCGCCCGGGTCGAAGAAGGTGGTCTTCAGCAGCGGAGCCATGCCGAAAGTACCGAACAGCACCACGAGGGCGATGACGACGCTGGTGATACGGCGACGGGTCGCGAAGCGCAGCACCGGGACGTAGAGCCGCTGAAGCCTGCTGCGGTCTTCCTTCTCCTCGGCCTTGCGACGGGCCTCGTCCGGGTCCTCGGCGCTGCCCTTGGGTGCGCGCAGGAACCAGTACGACAGGACGGGGACGACGGTCAGCGAGACCAGCAGGGAGGCCAGCAGGGCCGCGGTGATGGTCAGCGAGAACGCGCCGAAGAGCTCGCCGACCATGCCGCCGACCAGACCGATCGGCAAGAAGACGGCGACCGTGGTGAGGGTCGAGGCGGTGACCGCGCCGGCCACTTCCTTCACCGCGGTGATGATCGCGGTCTGGCGCTCCTCGCCGTAGCCGAGGTGACGCTTGATGTTCTCCAGGACGACGATCGAGTCGTCGACGACCCGGCCGATCGCGATGGTGAGCGCGCCCAGCGTGAGCAAGTTGAGCGACAGGTCGCGGGTCCAGAGCACGATCAGCGCGAGGACCACGGAGAGCGGGATGGAGACCGCGGTGACCAGCGTCGAGCGGAGCGACGCGAGGAAGACCAGGATCACGATGACCGCGAAGAGCAGGCCGAGCGCGCCCTCGGTGGTCAGACCGGAGATCGCCTTGGAGACGGCGGGGCCCTGGTCTGAGACTACGGTCAGTTCGGCGCCGGCGCCGAGGTCCTTGCGGAGGTCGGGGAGCTTGTCCTTGACGGCGTCCGAGATGGCGACGGCGCTGCCGTCCTTGTCCATCGTGGCCATCACGGCGAGGCTCGGCTTGCCGTTGGTACGGGTGATGGAGACCGCGGTGGACGGCTCCTGCTTCACCGTGGCGATGTCACCGATGCGGACCGGCTTGCCGGGCTTGCCGGTGGCCGGGTCCTGACCGGCGACCTGCAGGTCCTCGATCTGCTTCAGGGAGGTGAAGGCCCCGCCGACCTGGACGGTGCGGCTCTTGCCCTGTTCCGAGAACGATCCGGCCGGGACCGTGGCGCCGCCCGCCTGGAGGGCCTGGGCAAGGGATCCGGCGTTCAGACCGGCGGCCGCGAGCTCCTTGTCGTCGGGGGTGATGGAGACCTGGAGGTCCTGGACACCGTCGACGGTGACCTGGCCGACACCGTCGATGTCCTCCAGAGCGGGGACGACGGTACGGTCCAGCTGGTCGGCGAGCGCCTGCTGGTCCTTGTCGGAGGTGACGGCGAGGACGACGGTCGGGATGTCGTCGGTCGAGCCGGCGATGACCTGCGGATCGACGTCGTCGGGCAGCTGGATGCGGGCGCGGTTCACCGCCTGCTGGATGTCGGCGACGAGCTGCTTGGTGCCCTCGTCACCGAAGTCGAAGGACGCCATGATGACGGCGTTGCCCTCACTGGCGGTCGAGGTGACGCCGGTGACGCCGTCGACGGCCTTGATGGAGTTCTCGAGCGGTTCGACGACCTGCTTCTCGACCACATCGGGCGACGCACCCTGGTAGGGGGCGAGCACCGACACCATCGGGAGTTCGATGGTGGGGAACAACTGCTGCTTGAGCTGCGGAATCGCGATCGCTCCGAAGACGAGCGCGACGATCGAGATCAGCCCGATCAGGGCCCTTTGCGCGAGGCTGAATCTGGACAGCCAGGACATGGGTGGGTCTCTCTTCTGTGGCGTACGCGGCAGGTGGGCGGGTGACTCGGGGACAGACCCGGCCCAGCTACACCATCGCTCATCCACAGGGGTGGAAGCGTCGACCCCAGGGTCACTTTCTTACGTGGCGCGTACCGCAGGTGGAGTACGCCGCTTCTCCACCCTTCACTCCACCCGTGGGCGCACCAGGCCCGATTCATATGCAAAAACCACCAATTGAGCCCTGTCGCGGGCGCCCAGTTTCGCCATGGCCCGGTTCACATGGGTCTTGACGGTGAGTGGGCTGACGACGAGACGCTCGGCGATCTCGTCGTTGGAGTGCCCGCCTCCGACGAGGACCAGCACCTCTCGTTCGCGACCGGTGAGTGCGTCGAGCCGTTCGGAGTACTCCGCGGCGCTCGGCCCCTCATCGCCCGAACTGCCGCCCTGCGCAAGGAAGGTGGCGATCAGTCCCTTGGTGGCGGCCGGCGAGAGGAGCGCCTCGCCACCCGCGGCGATACGGATGGCGTTGAGCAGTTCGTCCGGTTCGGCGCCCTTGCCGAGGAAGCCTGAGGCGCCGGCCCTCAGCGACTGCACCACATACTCGTCGACCTCGAAAGTGGTGAGCATGACGACCCGTACGTCCGCCAACTCCGGGTCGGCGCTGATCATCCGGGTCGCGGCCAGTCCGTCCGTACCGGGCATCCGGATGTCCATCAGCACCACATCGGCGCGCGCCGAACGGGTCAGTGCCACGGCCTCCGCTCCGTCGGCCGCCTCGCCGACGACCTGCATGTCGGGCTCCGAGTCGACCAGCACCCGGAACGCGCTGCGCAGCAGCGCCTGGTCGTCGACGAGCAGGACCCTGATGGGTGGTGGTGTCATGCGCCTTCCCCCGTCCGGCCCGCCGCGCCCGGCGTCCCCGGCTCTCCCGTACGGGCCTTGAGCGGCAGGATCGCATGAACCCTGAATCCGCCGCCGTAGCGGGGCCCGGCCGTGAGGGCGCCCCCCAGGGCGGTGACGCGCTCACGCATACCGAGCAGACCGTGGCCGCCGCCGTCGGCTCCGGCGCCCGCACCCTCGGGGCTGCCCGTGCCGTTGTCGAGGACCGTGACCTCGGCCGTCCCCCCGACCCGTACGACACTGACCTCGGCCTTCGCCCCGGGGCCCGCGTGCTTGCGCACATTGGTCAGCGCTTCCTGGATCACCCGGTACGCGGCCAGATCGACGGCCGCGGGCAGCGGGGGCCTGCGGTCGACGCAGGCCACCTGGACCGGGAGCCCGGCGCGCCGGACCGTCTCCACGAGTTCGTCGAGGACCGCGAGACCGGGTGCCGGTTCGGTCGGCGCCTCCGGATCGCCGGACTGGCGCAGCAACCCGACCGTGGCGCGGAGTTCGTTGAGTGCGGAGCGGCTGGCCTCCCGGACATGGGCGAGCGCCTCCTTTGCCTGGTCGGGGCGCTTGTCCATGACGTGGGCGGCGACCCCGGCCTGCACATTGACCAGGGCGATGTGGTGGGCGACGACGTCGTGGAGATCACGGGCGATCCGCAGCCGTTCCTCGGCGACCCGCCGCCGGGCCTCCTCCTCGCGGGTACGCTCGGCCCGTTCGGCGCGTTCCCTGATCGCGTCGACGAACGCCCGCCGGGAGCGGACGGCATCCCCGGCGGCGCCTGCCATGCCGGTCCAGGCGAAGACCCCGAGGTTCTCCTGGCTGTACCAGGGGGACGCACCGAAGACCATCGCGGACGCCGCCAGCACGGTCATGGTCAGCAGGCCGACCCGCCAGGTGGTGGGCCGGTCGGTGGATGCGGCGACCGTGTAGAGCGCGATGACCGCGCTCATGACCACCGGGGCGGGCGGGTCCACCAGCACGAACTCGACGATGGACAGCCCACCGGTGGCGGCCAGCACCGCCATCGGGTTGCGCCGCCGCAGGGCGAGCACGGCAGCGGCGAGCACCATCAGGACCACACTGCCCGCCTCGGGCGTGCGGGTGCCGAAGCTGGGCCCGTTCGGGTCGGTGAACGATCCGACGATCATCGCGACGAGTACGGCCACGGCGAGCGCGCCGTCGAACGCGAGGGGATGGTCGCGCAGCCAGCGCCGGACGCGTAGGAACCCGGTTCCGAGGGTGGTCACGTCAAGCTACGGTACGGCGTGTCGCGCACGGATACGGTCCACCCGCGGCAGGGACCGTACGCAGAGCGTGGCAATCCGGGCAGAACTGTGCCCCGTGACCGGCGGACCGGACACGGGGCACAGTACGTGTGTGCGGGTGCTGGAGCGACCGGCGTCAGCCGGGGATCAGGCCGTCGTCCCGGAGCATCTCGCGCACCTCTTCGAGGGTGGCGTCGGGCGACGGCAGGATCAGTTCGGACGGCTCCAGGGAGTCGTCCGGCAAAGGCGTGCCGAACTCGCGCACCGTGGCGAGGAGCGCCTGGAGCGTGGCGCGGAAGCCCGGGCCGTCGCCGCTCTCCATCTCGGCGAGCAGTTCGTTGTCGAGCCTGTTGAGCTCGGCGAGATGGCTGTCGGCCAGGGCGACCTGGCCCTCCCCCATGATCCGAACGATCATGACGTCCGCCTTACTGCTTGTCGAACCTGTGCGGGGACTGCGAGGACTGCTGCTGGGCGGCGTCCTGCGGGCCGCCCTCGATGGCCTGCTGCGGGGCGGAGCCGCCGGCCAGCTCGGCCTTCATCCGCTGCAGCTCCAACTCCACATCCGTGCCACCGGAGATCCGGTCCAGCTCGGCGGCGATGTCGTCCTTCGCCGTCCCGGTCGGGTCGTCCAGAGCGCCGGAGGCGAGCAGCTCGTCGATCGCACCGGCGCGCGCCTGCAGCTGCTGGGTCTTGTCCTCGGCCCGCTGGATCGCCAGGCCGACGTCGCCCATCTCCTCGGAGATCCCGGAGAACGCCTCGCCGATCCGGGTCTGCGCCTGGGCGGCGGTGTAGGTGGCCTTGATGGTCTCCTTCTTCGTACGGAAGGCGTCGACCTTGGCCTGCAGCCGCTGGGCCGCGAGAGTGAGCTTCTCCTCCTCACCCTGCAGCGTCGCGTGCTGCGTCTCCAGGTCGGTGACCTGCTGCTGGAGTGCGGCGCGCCGGGACAGCGCCTCGCGGGCCAGGTCCTCGCGGCCGAGCGCGAGCGCCTTGCGGCCCTGGTCCTCCAGCTTGGACGTCTGGCCCTGCAGCTGGTTCAGCTGCAGCTCCAGGCGCTTGCGCGAGGTCGCCACATCGGCGACACCGCGGCGCACCTTCTGAAGCAGCTCCAGCTGCTTCTGGTACGAGTAATCGAGGGTCTCGCGCGGATCCTCGGCCCGGTCAAGGGCCTTGTTTGCCTTCGCGCGGAAGATCATCCCCATACGCTTCATGACACCGCTCATGGGCTTCGCGCGCCCCCTTCTGACGGACTGGGCTCCAGCACTCCAACAGAACCCACAGTACGGGCCCTGTCTCTATTACCGCACTGTTCGAGCACGGATGTGCTCCTCCCCAAGGACGACTGCCCCCGGTTACCGCTCCGGCCCAGGGAGTAGGCGGCCCTCGGGGAAACCGGTGGCAACGTCCGATCTGCCCCTCTCGGGACACCTGGGAGGACGCAGGCCGTTGCCGGATCGTTCCCGACCGGGCTGGGGTCGTCGCGACCGACCCCGTACCCTTGGGTTTTGTGTTCCGTAGCCGTTCGAAGGATGAGAAGGCCCCCGCCACCAAGGTGACGGCGGACCTCTCCACGCAGCCCCGCGACCCGCAGGCCCCCAAAGGTCGCCCCACCCCCAAGCGCAGCGATGCCCAGTCGCAGCGCCGTCGTGCCTCCAGTGGCGCGCCGCTCGACCGCAAGGAGGCCATGAAACGCCAGCGCGAAGCGCGCCGGGTGGACATGGCCAAGCAGCGCGAGGCGCTCGCCAGTGGCGACGAGCGCTATCTGCCGGCCCGTGACAAGGGTCCGGTGCGGCGCTTCGTCCGCGACTTCGTGGACTCGCGCTTCTGCATCGCGGAGTTCTTCCTGCCGCTCGCGGTGATCATCCTGATCCTCAGCGTGATCCAGGTGCGGAACATCCAGAACATCTCGCTGCTGCTCTGGCTCGGCGTGATCGTGCTGATCGTCATCGACTCGATCGGTCTCACGTTCCGGCTGAAGAAGCAGCTGAACGCCCGCTTCCCCGATACGCCGAAGCGCGGCGCGGTCGCCTACGGCCTGATGCGTACGCTTCAGATGCGTCGGCTCCGTCTGCCGAAGCCGCAGGTCAAGCGCGGAGAGCGGCCCTGAGTACGGAGCTTTCCGACTCGGTCGGCGGTCCGTCAGCAGGCCTGCCGGGCAGTGCCGCCTTCAGGGACTCCAGGGACTACGGGTTCAGCGGGGCCTCTTCGGCGTGGCTCAGAGGGCTCGGCGGGCTGCGCAACACCGTGCGCCAGGAGCTCGTCGCCCGCCAGCTCGACGAGCAGATGGCCGCGCGCTTCCCGGTCGGTCAGCGGCTGCGGGTTCTCGATGTCGGCATGGGACAGGGCACGCAGGCGCTGCGGCTGGCCCGGGCCGGCCACACGGTGACCGGTCTGGAGTCCGACGCCGAGATGCTGAGGGTCGCCCGCGAGGCTCTCGGGGACGAACCCGCGGGCATCCGGGAGCGGGTCCGGCTGATCGAGGGCGACGGCCTGGACACGGGCGTGCACTTCCTGCCGGGCAGCTTCGACGTGGTGCTCTGCCACGGCGTGCTGATGTACGTCCGGGAACCGGACGCGCTGCTGGCGGGACTGGCCCGGATGCTGGCGCCCGGCGGGCTGCTCTCGCTGCTCGTACGGAACGGCGACGCGCTGGCGATGCGGCCGGGCACCGCCGGGGACTGGGACGCGGCACTGGCCGCGTTCGACACGGACACGTACACCAACCGGCTGGGCCTGACGGTCCGCGCCGACCGGCTGGACGCCCTCACGGCCACGCTCGCCGGGATCGCGGCGCCCTTGCACGCCTGGTACGGGGTGCGGATCTTCACGGACCAGGTGGGCAATGACGTGGAGCTGCCGGCCGCCGCGGAACTCGACCGGGTGCTGGCCGCGGAGGACCGGGCCGGACGGACGGATCCGTACCGCCGGGTTGCCGCGCTGCTGCATCTGTGCGGGGTGCGCGGCTAGCGGGCGTCCGGACGAGGACCGGACCGTTCACGGCGCCCGGTGCGGTGCGTCGCGGGGCGCCGGAGCATCCAGGTAGCGAGCTGTTCCGACATATCGGCAGCGTCGCGAGATGCCGTGCCGGCCGGCGCGGCCCCGGCCGTGATCCGCCGGAAATCCCCGGGGATGCCTGAGGGGCGGACGAGGAGCGGGCTTCACCCGATCAGCCGAACCCAACAGGCCGCCAATGGGGTTAAAAGTAATGATTCAGACATGGATGCTTCCCACTCGCGCGGCCGTCTGTACCGGCTGCTGCTGCCTCTGACCGCAGGTGTCTGTGCCATAGCCCTGGTGTCCGGCTGCTCGGACTCGGACTCGGCCAGCGCCGATGCCACGAAGTCGGCCTCGCCGCATCCGACTTCCCGGGCCGCAGGTGACCTGCAGGCCGAGTACCAGACCGTCATCAAAAACGTGCTGCCCTCCGTGGTACAGATCCAAGCCGGCAACAGTCTCGGATCCGGCATCGTCTACGACGACAAGGGCCATATCGTCACCAATGCCCATGTGGTCGGCCAGGAGAAGACGTTCAAGGTCACCGTCGTCACCGGCGAGAAGGTGCTGGGCGCCTCGCTGGTCGCCACCTATCCGGAGCAGGACCTGGCCGTCATCAAACTCGACAAGGTACCGAGCGGGCTGAAGGCGGCGAAGTTCGGCAACTCGGAGAAGGTCGAGGTCGGTCAGATAGTGCTGGCGATGGGTTCGCCGCTCGGACTGTCCAGCAGCGTCACCCAGGGCATCGTGTCGGCGGTCGGCCGGACCGTCAGCGAGAGCCGGGAGGAAGGTGGCACCGGGGCGACCATAGCGAACATGGTGCAGACCTCGGCGGCGATCAACCCGGGCAACAGCGGCGGTGCGCTGGTGAACCTGGACAGTGAGGTGATCGGCATTCCGACGCTGGCGGCGACGGATCCGCAGATGAACGGCGCGGCACCGGGCATCGGGTTCGCGATCCCCGTCTCGATGGTGAAGACGGTCGCCGACCAGATCATCAAGAGCGGCAAGGTCACCGACTCGGGCCGGGCGGCGCTGAACATCACCGGCCGCACAGTCGTCGACGACAACTACCAGCCCTTCGGAATCGCGCTGGTCGCCGTCACGCCCGGCGGAGGCGCGGACAAGGCCGGACTGCGGGTCGGCGACATCGTCACGAAGATCGACGACACACGGATCACGACGATGACGGCGCTGGCCGAGACGCTGGCCGACAAGAAGCCGGGCCAGAAGGTCAAGGTGACGTATCTGCGCAACGGTGTGGAGAATACTGCGGTCGTCACTCTGGGCGAGATCTGACCGCTGCCACGCAAAGGCCCCGGATGCCGAGGAACGGCGCCCGGGGCCTTCGTGCGCCCGTATCGGCGGTCAGCCCTGGTCGGCCTGGAGACTCATCGGGCCGTAGATCTTCGTCGCGTCCTCGAAGAGGGTCACCTGGTCCGCCCCGCCGTCCAGAAGTTCCTTCCAGAACTCACCGATCCATGACTCCGCATCGCCCTGGGTCGTGAATTCCTCCGGCTGCAGGGCCGGCTCCGTCTCCGTACCGTCGGACTTCTCGAACCGCCACGTCCACGCCATGTCCGCCTCCTGGGTCGCGTTGCTGCCCGCAGCCTAGTGCCTGGGGCCTATCGGACCGAGATCCACGGGGTTGGTCGCGCAGTCGGTGCGGGGACGCGGGAGGATCGGAGCGTGGAACTGACACTGCTCGGCACCGGAGCCCCCGACGGGCTGCCGCGCCCCGAATGTCCGTGCGCCGCCTGCGCCACCGCCCGCGGGGTGTGGGCGCGCGCCGCGACCGCACTGCTGGTCGACGGCGCGGTGCTGCTCGATCTCACCCCTGGGGCCGTGTTCGCCGCCGCACGTGCGGGTCATTCACTCAGCGGCGTACGGCAGGTGCTGCTCAGCCATCCGCACGACGGACCCGCCGTGGAGCTGCCCGCCGGGCTGCCTCCGGCCGGACGGGTGCCGGACGGGCAGGTGCTGACGCTGATCAGCGGGCACCGGATCCGGGCGGTGCCCATGGACTCGCCGGGAACCGGGTACGAGGTGACCTCCCCGGAGGGCGCGCGGCTGCTGTACATGCCGCCGGGGGCGGCCCCCGCCGGTCTCACGGACCGGGTGGCGGAGCCGTACGACATGGTGGTCGGTGATGTGACCGGACGCCCGGACGCAATGGCCAGGCTGCGGGCCGTCGAAGCGATCGGGCCGGCCACCGAGGTCATCGCCGTTCATCTGGACCATGACGCGCCCACCGGCCCCGAGCTGGACCGGCGGCTCGCGGCGGCCGGCGCCCGGACCGTGCCGGACGGGACGACACTGGTGGTCGGCGAGTACCACGTCGTACCGAATGTCCCGCGACGGACGCTGGTGACGGGCGGTGCGCGGTCCGGGAAGTCGGTGGAGGCCGAGCGGCGGCTGGAGACCTTCCCCGAGGTGGTGTATGTGGCGACCGGCGGCGGCCGCGAAGGCGACGCGGAATGGATGGCCCGGGTCGGGCTGCACCGGGAGCGCAGACCGGCGGCCTGGCGCACCGAGGAGACCTGTGAGTTGGTGGACCTGCTGGAGTCGGACGGGCCGCCGCTGCTGATCGACTGCCTGTCGCTGTGGCTGACGGACGCATTGGACCGGGTGAACGCCTGGGACGACGCGGCGTGGGCGGACGGCGGCGAGAGTGCGCTGCGGGAGCGGGTCACCGAACTGGTCGGCGCGGTGCGCGGAACGCGGCGTACCGTCGTCGCCGTGACCAATGAGGTCGGCTCGGGCGTGGTGCCCGCGACCGCCGCCGGTCGGCGGTTCCGGGACGAGCTGGGACGGCTCAACGCCGCGTTCGCCGACGAGTGCGAGCACGTGCTGCTGGTGGTGGCCGGTCAGGCGCTCACGCTACGCGGCTGACCCGCATCGCCACAGAATCAGCAGCGGGAAGGGAGCGGACATGGCGCGAGTGAGGCCGATGCTGGAAGGCGTTCCGGAGACCCTGCTCTGGACACTCTACAACCGGGCGTACGAGGCGGGGCAGCTCTATCCCGTCATCGACGATCCGATGGCGCTGCAGCTCATGGCGGACCTCGACTACCCCTTCGAGGAGCGCTTCGGGCGGCCGAACGCCTTCCACTCGCAGGCGCAGGCGCTGCGCTCACGCTGCTTCGACCTGACGGTGCAGGGCTATTTGCGCAGGCATCCGGAGGCCACCGTCGTCGCGCTCGGCGACGGGCTGGAAACCGGCTTCTGGCGGGTCGACAACGGACGGCTCACCTGGCTGAGCGTGGAGTTGCCCCAGGTGGCAGCGTTGCGCCGGATGCTGCTGCCCTCCTCGGACCGGCTGCGGACGCTCTCCCGGTCGGCGACCGATCTCTCCTGGCTGGACGAGATCGAGGACCCTGCGGGCCGGGGCGTGATCGTCACGACGCAGGGGCTGCTGATGTATCTGCAGCCCTGGGCGGTACGGAAGATCCTGGCGACCTGCGCCGAACGGCTGCCGGGCGGGGTGCTCGTCCTGGACTCGATGGCGCGCCGGCCGGCGAAGGGGACGGTGGCCGGGAAGTCGAAGATCGGCTCCATGACCGTCCCGCCGATGCGCTGGGCGATGAACCCGGGCGAGCGGAAGAAGCTGCGCAGCGCGCATCCGAACATCACCGAGGTGCGCGCGCTGGGGCTGCCGCGGGGGCGGGGCGCGATGGGAGAACTGATCCGGCTCCAGCATCTGACGCCGGGGCTGCGGACGCTGACCCCCGCGATGACGCTGCTGCGCTTCGGCACCTGAGGGGCCGGCCGCCACGCTGATGAGGCGTCAGAATCATGGCAGGTACTGTTCCGCAATGAGCCCGCCGCCGGGCTCACCGGCCCACACCACGTAACGACCCGCGAGGCAGACCCCCGTGAATCTGGACGACTTCTCCGACCTGATCGAACGCCCCGACGGCGGGGTACGGCGCGACGCCGAGGAACGCCGGGAGCGGCAGATCGTGCCCCCGGGCGCCCTCGGCCGGCTCGACGAGCTGGGCGAGTGGCTCTCGGCCGCCCAGCAGGCCGTGCCGGTCAAGCCGATCCTGCAGCCGCGCGTGGTGCTCTTCGCCGGTGATCACGGGGTGGCCGAGCTCGGTGTCTCCGGCCGTGCGGCCGGGACCGCGCACGAGCTGGTCCGGGCCACGCTGGAGGGCGCGACGCCGCTGGCCGTGCTGGCCCGCCAGTTCTCCGTACCGGTGCGGATCGTCGACGCCGGCCTGGACTGCGAGCCGGAGCTGCTGCCCGAGTCGGTCGTACGTCACCGGGTGCGGCGCGGCAGCGGCCGGATCGACATCGAGGACGCGCTGACGGCCGAGGAGGCCGAGCAGGCGGTACGTCTGGGCATCGCGATCGCCGACGAGGAGGCCGACTCGGGCACCGATCTGGTGGTGCTCGGCGATCTGAGCGTCGGTGGCACCACGGCGGCGTCCACCCTGATCGCGGCCCTGTGCGGCACGGACGCCTCGGTGGTCACCGGGCGCGGCGGCGCGGGTATCGACGATCTCGCCTGGATGCGCAAGTGCGCGGCGATCCGGGACTCGCTGCGGCGGGCCCGGCCGGTCCTCGGCGACCAGCTGGAGCTGCTGGCCACGGTCGGCGGCGCGGACCTGGCGGCGACGACGGGGTTCCTGCTGCAGTGCGCGGTGCGCAGGCTGCCGGTGATTCTGGACGGCGTGGTCTCGTCGGCGTGCGCGCTGGTCGCTCAGCGGGCCGCCTTCCGGGCGCCGGACTGGTGGCTGGCCGGCCAGGTGAGCGGCGAGCCGGCACAGACGAAGGCGCTGGACCGGATGGCGCTCAACCCGCTGCTGGACCACGGCGTCATCGTGGGCGAGGGGAGCGGGGCGCTGCTGGCGCTTCCGCTCGTGCAGGCCGCCGCCGCGCTGGCGGCGGAGCTGCCCGAGCGCGTGCCGGCCGACGAGGACGACGCCTCGAAGACCGACACGGACGACGACTGACGGACCCTGCTGCGCTGCGGCCGCCGACCACCGGACACCGGCCGCAGCAGGCCTCCCCATGGGGTGCGATGCGCCATATGATCGCTTTTCATGGGAGAGGTCCGATTGGTCAGCCAGGACGCCCGGCGGAGCACCGTCCGCTCACGACGCAGTGCGGCATTCACCATCTGGTATCTGCGCATCGTGTCGTTCATCAATTTCCTGAGCGCCGTCTGGGTCACGCTCGGCCAGGACCTGCGTCGGCACAACACCGAGAACTACTTCACGCCCTATCTCCTCACCGCGGGCTTCTCCTCCGGAGTGGTCGCCCTCTTCCTCGCGATCACCATGCGACGGCGCAAGCGCGCCGCCTGGATCGTCAACATGGTGCTGAGCGGCCTCCTGCTCCTGCTCTTCGCCTTCGTGATCGTCTTTCCCGAGATCCGGCGGTACCCGCAGAACTGGATCTCCCTGGCGCTGACAGCCGCGTTCGTCGTGGCACTGATCCTGGGCCGGCGGGAGTTCTACGCGAAGGGCGACCGGTCCAACGCGAAGCTGGCGGCCGTGGTCGCCGTCGGCGGACTGCTGGTCACCTCGCTGATCGCCACCCTGCTGGTCACCGTCGCGAACACGGCGCAGGACGAGTACCGGTCGACCTTCCTCGACCGCTGGCGCTACGGCGCGCTGCGGCTGATCTCGGTGGCGACCGACGAGGCCCGCTTCCCCGGCATCACCGTGCCCGGCTGGGTCAATGTCGTCATCAACATCCTCTCCACCCTGCTGCTGATCGCCGTCGTGTACGCGGCGTTCCGCTCCCGCCGGGCCGTCGACCCGATCACCCCGCAGGACGAGGACCGGCTCCGCGCCCTTCTGGAAAAGCACGGCGAACGCGACTCGCTCGGCTACTTCGCGCTGCGCCGGGAGAAGAGCGTCATCTGGTCGCCGACCGGCAAGGCGGCCGTCACCTACCGGGTGGTCGGCGGCGTCTCGCTCGCGTCCGGTGATCCGATCGGCGACCCGGAGGCCTGGCCCGGCGCGATCGAACCATGGCTGGCCGAAGCCCGCGAGCACGGCTGGATCCCGGCGGTGATGGGAGTGAGCGAGGAGGGCGGCACGGTCTACGCCCGGCACGGACTCGACGCGCTGGAACTCGGCGACGAGGCAATCGTGGAGACCGCCGAGTTCACTCTCGAAGGGCGGGCGATGCGGACCGTCCGCCAGGCGTACAACCGGATCAGGCGTGCCGGGTACGAGGTGACCATCCGGCGCCACTGCGACATCCCCGACGAGGAGATGGCCGAGCTGCTGCGGCGCGCCGACGACTGGCGCGACGGGGAGACCGAGCGCGGCTTCTCGATGGCGCTGGGGCGGCTCGGCGATCCGGCGGACGGCCGGTGCGTGATGCTCGAATGCCGTGACTCCACGGAGAGGGGGCAGGGCGAAGGAGCGGGCGGCCCCGGCGAATTGCGAGCCGTACTGAGCTTCGTGCCCTGGGGTCCGAACGGTCTCTCGCTGGACCTGATGCGCCGTGACCGGGACGCCGAGAACGGTCTGATGGAGTTCATGGTCATCGAACTCCTCCAGCGCGCCGAAGAGATCGGGATCACGCAGGTGTCGCTCAACTTCGCGATGTTCAGGTCGGTCTTCGAGAGGGGATCGCGGCTGGGCGCGGGACCGGTGCTGAGGCTGTGGCGCTCGCTGCTCAGCTTCTTCTCGCGCTGGTGGCAGATCGAGTCGCTCTACCGCGCCAACGCCAAGTACCGACCGATCTGGGAGCCGCGTTTCATGCTCTTCGAAAAGAGCTCCGACCTGCTGCGCATCGGCATCGCCGCAGGCCGCGCCGAAGGGTTCCTGGAGGCGCCCGGGCTGCCCAAGTGGCTGCACCGCTCGCACCTGGGAACCCGTAGATGAGACCGATGGCCGCGCTGCGCACGGTCGCCCGACGCGAGTGGGCACCGCTGCTCTCGACCGTGCGCGGGGCGCTCGCCCGCTCCCGGCTGCGGGCGGTCCCCATGACGCCGGCCGCGGTCGGTCTGACGGCGCTGCTCCAGGCGGTGCAGAACCAGCCGTGGGGCTTACGTCCGGTGCAGGTCCTCGGCTCGGTGCGGGCCGAGGACCCGCTGTGGACCGCCCTGCTGCGTACCCCGCTTTCGCTGTTCGTGCCCGCGCTCGATCTGCCGGTGTGGGGTGCGCTGGCGCAGGTGCTCGTGGTGTTCGGGGTCGCCGAGATCTGTCTCGGGCGACAGCGCACGCTGCTCATCGCGTACATCGCCACGCTGGCCGGGACACTGTACGCACGGACCGGCGTCGCGGTCGGCCCCGACGGGCTGTTCGGGCTGCCGGCATCCGACGCGCAGGTCGTCGACACCGGACCGTCGGCGGCAGTCGTGGGGCTCGCGATCTACGTGTGCCACGCCTACCGGGCGTGGTTCACCGGGGCTGTGGTCATCGCGGCGATGGTCATCGAGGTACTTCTCAGGAACAACCTGGCGGGCAAGGAGCATCTGGCGGCGATCGCCGCGGTACTGATCCTGTGCGGCCTCACCGCCCGGTACGACCGGCGTCGGCAACCGCCCGTCCGCCGCGATCAGGACTTGGGCTTGGGCGTGGGAACGCGGGCCCGGTCCGGCGCTCCGCCGATGAGGTCCTGAAACCTGCGGCGCGGCCCCGCCCAGCGCCGGTCGTGGTGGTACGCGCGCAGCACCGCCCTGGAACGGGCGCGGTGCCGGTTGCGGTAGAACCTCTTCGCCCACATCGACGTCGGCCGGGCCAGCCGGATCGCGCCGAACAGGGCGACGAACGGCACCAGGGTGCCGAGCACCGCCATCCGCGCCTTGCCCTTGAACAGGGCGATCAGCACGAAGCAGAAGTTGATCAGCAGGGTCAGGACGATGCCGAGCCGGCCCTGTTGCTGATCACTGGTCAGTTCGTTCACCCCGAGCGGTGAGAAGCCGCCGAGGAGGAGCAGGACGAGCGCCGCGGTGAGGACGACGACCTCGACGCTCTGGCGGCCCTGTTCCGACCAGTACACGTCGTCGAGATGGAGGATCAGGGCGAACTCGTCCAGCACCAGCCCCGCGCCCGTCCCGAAGATCACCGCGCAGACGCCCGCCGCGACGCCGTACCGTCCGCTGGAGACCGCGCCGAAGCCGCCGATCACCGTCAGCACCACACCGGGCACCACATGGTGGACGTGCACCCCGCCGGGCGTGATGTTGCGGAACGGCCCCTTCCCGGCCCTGATCATCCGGGTGATGAGACGGGTGATGGCGAAGGTCAGCACAAAGGCGGCCAGGGCGAGAAGCAGGGGCAGCTTCCCCGGCTCGACAAAGTTCTGATCGAACCAGTGACCCATGCCACCCACTCCCATTGATCCGCTTGTGCGGTGCTTTGCTGCGTTTCGGCCAATCTAGCGGTGCGGCCCAGGGATTAGCCTGCGCGCCGTGACCTCCCTGAACAGCCACGGCATACGTTTCGCCTTCGGCACCCTGACCGTGCTCCCCGTCCGCGTCACCCGCTGGGACCGCGAGGCCGCCCGTGCCGGGATGCTGAGCGCCCCGCTCGCCGGTCTGGTGGTGGGGCTGCTCGCGGCGGCCCCCGGTGCACTGCTGCTGCTGCTCGGGGCGGGGCCACTGCTCGCGGCGGTCGCCTCCACCGCGGTGCCCGCGGTCCTCACACGGGGGCTGCACCTCGACGGACTCGCCGACACGGCGGACGGGCTCGGCAGCGGCAAGCCCGCGGCGGACGCGTTGCGCATCATGAAGCAGTCGGACATTGGGCCATTCGGTGTCATCACCCTGCTGTTCGTCCTTCTGGCCCAGGTCGCGGTCCTCCAGGAGCTGTACGGGGAGGGCTGGGCGCACGGCGCGGTGGCTGCGGTCGTCGCGGGGGTCACCGCCCGCCTCGCGCTCACGCTGGCGTCCCGTCAGGGCGTGCCTCCGGCCCGGCCGGAGGGGCTGGGGGCGGCGGTGGCGGGAACGGTGCCGATGGGGGCGGCGGCGGCCGTGACGGTCGCGGTGGTGGCCGCGGGGTCGGGGGCGGGGGCGGTGTTCGGCGGGTACGGGGCGCTGCACCACGGTCTTGCCGTAGTGGCCGGGCTGATGGGTGCGCAGCTGCTGCTGCGGCACTGTGTGCGCCGGTTCGGCGGCGTGACCGGGGATGTGTTCGGTGCGGTCGCGGAGACGGCGACAACGGCGGCTCTGGTGGCGTTGGCCCTGGGGTAGGCGGACGGGGGTGCGTGGCGGCCCGGTTTCCGTCTTCTCCTCACTCCGCGGACGGGCTCGCCACACAGCTCCGGCGCCAGGTGCCCAGGTCGTACTTCTTGCGGAGCGAGCTCAGACGCAGCCGCGTCGACTCCGGGCAGAACCGTGCCACCGGCACCTCGTACTCCACATGGAACACCGCCTTGTCCGCCTCGATGAACGGAGTGAGGTCGGCGCACTCGTCGTACTGGGCGCACTGTTCGTTGACCGCGAAGTCGAAGTCCGGTTCCAGCTGCTTGATCTGGTCCAGGTCGTTCTTCAGCCCGACCGCGAGTCCGTGCCGGTGGGCGATGCGGGCGATGAGGCGGTTGTAGCGCAGCTGATCGGCGCCGGTCAGGGAAAAGCCCGTGCGGTTGCGGTAGCCGTCCATATTGTCGGGCTCGACCGCGTCGAAGCCCTTCTTCGCGCACATCTCGATCCGGGACTCCATCAGCGGCCCGAGCAGATCCGTGCGGCGGATGTCGAGCCAGCGCTCCCCCGGCCAGCCGTTGCCCTTCCCGATGATCGAGGCGGGGAACTTCCCGGCATCCGGGCGGAAGTCCTCCCAGGCGCCCGTGGACACGTAACAGATGACCTTGCGGCCACGGCGGTGGAGATCGGCGACCGCCTGCGCATCGTGCTCGAAGCCGTCGATGTCGTACACCGGAACGTCCACGGTGGGGTCGAGGCGGCCGGAGAGCTGCCACTGCCAGTCGGTGCCCGGCTTCGGCTGCCAGTGCCCCGCGGAGGTGGTTCGAGGCGCCGAGGTGCAGCCCGCCAGCACCGCCGACAGGATCAGTACGGTGACCGGCACCGCCGACTTCGGTCTCGTCCTGCGTACAGCCCGACGGGCGCGCATCGCTCTCCCCCACTCGCTCCGGCACCTCCGACCGACCCTACTTCCCGGGCCGGTTGCGCCCCCGCGGCCCCCGACGCGGACCGGCCGGGGGCCGGAGACGTACCGCCGGAACGGACCGCAGACGGCCCGCCGCCGTGATCCCGCAGCAATGGCGCGCGTAGGCTCATTCCCGGCACATTGCGGCGGCGTCTACGATGCGCCGGGCACGGTCGGCCCACCCCTCGACCGACAACGAACTCAACGGAAGCGAGATTTCACCACCGTGACTGCTCTCACTCTCAGCACTGCCGGTGCGGCGACGCTGCGCGCCGACGCACTCGTCGTCGGCGTCGCCAAGGGAGCCAAGGGCCCGGTCGTCGCACCGGGCGCCGAGGCCGTGGACAAGGCGTTCGGCGGAAAGCTCGCCACCGTCCTGGAGACCCTGGGCGCCTCCGGTGCCGAGGGCGAAGTGACCAAGCTCCACGCACCGGACGGCCTCAAGGTCCCGGTCGTCATCGCGGTCGGACTCGGTCCGGTCCCGGAGAAGGACGCGGCGTTCGACGGCGAGGCACTGCGCCGCGCCGCCGGTTCCGCCGCGCGTGCGCTGACCGGTTCGAAGAAGGCCGGCTTCGCGCTGCCGATCACGTCCGTCGAGGACGCCGAGGCCGTCGCCGAGGGCGCACTGCTCGGCGCGTACGCCTTCACCGCGTACCAGGGCGGCGAGAACAAGCTCGCGCCGAAGGACAAGAAGAACGGCAACGGCGCCAAGCTACCGCTCGCCGAGGTCGCCCTGCTCGGCGGCAAGCCGCGCGACAAGGCGTTCAAGGCGGCAGCAGAGCGTGCCACCGCGCTCGTCGAGGAGATCAACCGCGCCCGCGACCTGATCAACACCCCGCCGAACGACCTGTACCCCGAGTCCTTCGCCGCCGTGGCCACGGCCGCCGGCAAGGAGCACGGCATCAAGGTGCAGGTCCTCGACGAGAAGGCGCTCGTCAAGGGCGGCTTCGGCGGTCTGCTGGGCGTCGGCCAGGGCTCGACCCACGGCCCCCGCCTGGTGAAGCTCGCCTACACGCACCCGAAGGCGGAGAAGACCCTGGCCCTGGTCGGCAAGGGCATCACCTACGACTCGGGCGGCATCTCGCTGAAGCCGGCCGGTCACAACGAGACGATGAAGTGCGACATGAGCGGCGCCGCCGCCGTGTTCGCGACCGTCGTCGCGGCCGCCCGTCTCGGCCTCCAGGTCAACGTCACCGGCTGGCTGGCGCTCGCCGAGAACATGCCGTCCGGCAACGCCACCCGCCCGGGTGACGTGCTGCGCATGTACAGCGGCAAGACCGTCGAGGTGCTGAACACGGACGCCGAGGGCCGGCTCGTCCTCGCCGACGCGCTGACCCGCGCCTGCGAGGAGAACCCGGACGCGATCGTCGACGTGGCGACCCTGACCGGGGCGATGGTCCTGGCGCTGGGCCACCGCACCTTCGGCATCATGGCGAACGACGACGCCTTCCGTACGTCCATCCACGAGATCGCCGAGGAGGTCGGCGAGGCCTCCTGGCCGATGCCGCTCCCCGCCGACCTGCGCAAGGGCATGGACTCCCCGACCGCCGACATCGCGAACATGGGTGAGCGGATGGGCGGCGGCCTGGTGGCCGGTCTGTTCCTGCAGGAGTTCGTGGGCGAGGGCATCGCCTGGGCGCACCTGGACATCGCGGGCCCGGCCTTCCACGAGGGCGCGCCGTACGGCTACACGCCGAAGGGCGGCACCGGTTCCGCGGTCCGCACGCTGGTGAAGCTGGCGGAGCGCACCGCTGCCGGGGACCTCGGCTGAGGATGCTCCGTGCGTACGGCCCCGGGCATACGTCCGGGGCCGTACGTGTTCACTGGTCGGCATGGACTCACGATGCGCGCAGGTTTCGCTCTCAACGAAATCCGCACTCCCACCCGTCTCCCACCACCACCCTTCCACCGCGGCGCTTCGCGTCGCTCCTACCAATCTCTACGCAGCAGTAACCATCCGGAACGGATGATCATCCGTCTCGGACCCGGGCCCCGCGTCCCGCCCACCGTCAACAAGTGCGAAGATGGGTTCTCGGCAGGACAGGGCCCCCACCACAGGGCCGAATAACAAAAGCGGCCGAACACCAGCCGACCGGCCGGTCATCCCCCAGCGACGGGGCCCGGCGTACGGCGCACATGCATGGAGGACGTGACGTGGCGAACGACGCCAGCACCGTTTTCGACCTAGTGATCCTCGGCGGTGGTAGCGGCGGTTACGCCGCGGCCCTGCGCGGAGCGCAGCTGGGCCTGGACGTCGCTCTGATCGAGAAGGGCAAGGTCGGCGGCACCTGCCTGCACAACGGCTGCATCCCCACGAAGGCGCTGCTGCACGCCGGCGAGATCGCCGACCAGGCACGCGAGGCCGACCAGTTCGGCGTCAGGGCCACCTTCGAGGGCATCGACATCGAGGCCGTCCACAAGTACAAGGACGACGTGATCTCGGGCCTGTACAAGGGCCTGCAGGGTCTCATCGCTTCCCGCAAGGTGCACTACGTCGAGGGTGAGGGACGGCTCTCCTCCCCCACCTCGGTGGATGTGAACGGCCAGCGCATCCAGGGCCGCCACGTGCTCCTGGCGACCGGCTCCGTGCCGAAGTCGCTGCCGGGCCTGGAGATCGACGGCAACCGGATCATCTCCTCGGACCACGCGCTGAAGCTGGACCGCGTCCCGAGGTCCGCGATCGTCCTGGGCGGCGGCGTCATCGGCGTCGAGTTCGCCTCGGCGTGGACGTCCTTCGGCACCGACGTCACGATCATCGAGGGCCTGAAGCACCTCGTTCCGGTCGAGGACGAGAACAGCTCGAAGCTTCTTGAGCGCGCTTTCCGCAAGCGCGGCATCAAGTTCAACCTCGGTACGTTCTTCCAGAGCGCCGAGTACACGCAGGACGGTGTCCGCGTGACCCTCGCCGACGGCAAGACGTTCGAGGCGGAGGTGCTGCTGGTCGCGATCGGCCGCGGCCCGGTCTCGCAGGGTCTGGGTTACGAGGAGGCCGGCGTCGCGATGGACCGCGGCTACGTCCTCGTCGACGAGTACATGCAGACCAACGTTCCGACCATCTCGGCCGTGGGTGACCTGGCCCCGACGCTGCAGCTCGCGCACGTCGGCTTCGCCGAGGGCATCCTGGTGGCGGAGCGGCTGGCCGGTCTGAAGACCGTCCCGATCGACTACGACGGTGTCCCCCGGGTGACGTACTGCCACCCCGAGGTCGCTTCCGTGGGCATCACCGAGGCCAAGGCCAAGGAGCTCTACGGCGCGGACAAGGTCGTCGCTCTGAAGTACAACCTTGCGGGCAACGGCAAGAGCAAGATCCTCAAGACCGCGGGCGAGATCAAGCTCGTCCAGGTCAAGGACGGTGCCGTGGTCGGCGTCCACATGGTCGGTGACCGTATGGGCGAGCAGGTCGGCGAAGCCCAGCTGATCTACAACTGGGAGGCGCTGCCGGCCGAGGTCGCGCAGCTCATCCACGCCCACCCGACGCAGAGCGAAGCGCTCGGCGAGGCCCACCTGGCCCTGGCCGGCAAGCCCCTCCACTCCCACGACTGATCCAGTCCCGGGCGCGACGACCGACCTACTTCCGCACTTTCGTAAGGAGCAACTGAAACCATGTCGGTTTCCGTAACCCTTCCGGCGCTCGGCGAGAGCGTCACCGAGGGCACTGTCACCCGCTGGCTGAAGGCCGAGGGCGAGCGCGTCGAGGCCGACGAGCCGCTGCTCGAGGTCTCGACCGACAAGGTCGACACCGAGATCCCGGCGCCCGCCGCCGGCATCCTCGCGTCCATCAAGGTCGCCGAGGACGAGACCGTCGAGGTCGGCGCCGAGCTGGCCGTCATCGACGACGGCAGGGGTGCAGCCGTCCCGGCCGCCGCTCCGGTCGCCGAGCCCGCGGCCGCCCCGGCGCCGGTCGCGGAGGCCCCCGCCGCTGCCCCGGCCCCTGTGGCCGCGGCTCCGGCTGCTGCCCCGGCCGGTGGCGCCACCGGTACGGACGTCACCCTCCCGGCGCTCGGCGAGAGCGTCACCGAGGGCACCGTCACCCGCTGGCTGAAGGAGGTCGGCGAGGAGGTCACGGAGGACGAGCCGCTGCTCGAGGTCTCCACGGACAAGGTCGACACCGAGATCCCCGCCCCGGTCTCCGGTGTGCTGCTGGAGATCGTGGTCGCCGAGGACGAGACCGCCGAGGTCGGCGCGAAGCTCGCCGTCATCGGTGCCGCGGGTGCCGCCCCGGCGGCTGCCCCGGCTCCGGCCGCTCCGGCCCCCGTGGCCGCTCCGGCTGCCCTGGCTCCGGCTGCCCCGGCTCCGGTCGCCGCAGCCCCCGCCCCTGTGGCCGCTCCGGCTCCGGCGGCACCCGCCGCCCCGGCGCCCGTGGCCGCCCAGGCTCCGGTCGCCGCTCCGGCTCCGGTCACCCCGGTGGCTCCGGCCGCGGCCGCCGACGAAGGCGCGTACGTCACGCCGCTGGTCCGCAAGCTCGCCTCCGAGAGCGGTGTCGACCTCGGTGCGGTCAAGGGCACCGGCGTCGGTGGCCGTATCCGCAAGCAGGACGTCGTCGCCGCCGCGGAGGCCGCCAAGGCCGCTGCCGCTCCGGCCCCCGTCGCGACTGCCCCGGCAGCCGCGAAGGCGCCGAAGCTGGAGGCGTCCCCGCTGCGCGGTCAGACGGTCAAGATGACCCGCATGCGCAAGGTCATCGGCGACAACATGATGAAGGCGCTGCACTCGCAGGCCCAGCTGACCTCGGTCGTCGAGGTCGACATCACGAAGCTGATGAAGCTGCGCAACCAGGCGAAGGCCGCCTTTGCCGCCCGCGAGGGCGTCAAGCTGTCCCCGATGCCGTTCTTCGTGAAGGCGGCGGCCCAGGCGCTGAAGGCCCACCCGGTCATCAACGCCCGGATCAACGAGGACGAGGGCACCATCACGTACTTCGACTCGGAGAACATCGGCATCGCCGTGGACGCCGAGAAGGGTCTGATGACGCCGGTCATCAAGGGTGCGGGCGACCTGAACATCGCCGGTATCTCGAAGAAGACCGCCGAGCTGGCCGGCAAGGCCCGCGGCGGCGGCCTGACGCCGGACGACATGTCCGGTGCCACCTTCACCATCAGCAACACCGGCTCGCGCGGTGCGCTGTTCGACACCGTGATCGTGCCGCCGAACCAGGCCGCCATCCTGGGCATCGGTGCCACCGTCAAGCGTCCGGCGGTCATCGAGACCGCCGAGGGCACCGTCATCGGTGTCCGCGACATGACGTACCTCTCGCTCTCCTACGACCACCGTCTGGTGGACGGTGCGGACGCCGCCCGTTACCTGACTGCGGTCAAGGCGATCCTGGAGGCCGGCGAGTTCGAGGTCGAGCTCGGCCTCTGAGCACCACGGTTGTAACCAGCCTCACCAGCGGCGCCCCCGTCCGGAACCCTTCCGGACGGGGGCGCCGCCGTATTGTCTAGACACCACCGGTTGCCTCGCCCGCACCGGTCGGATCGGCAGCACCGGTTTCCCCGAAGGAGCCCTCATGACCCCGCCCGTCGTCCACTCGCTGCGCGAACAGATCCGCGAGCACATCGTGGACGGGATCGTCAGCGGGCGCTGGAAGCCGGGCGAGCGGATCGTGGAGCGCCGGATCGCCACGGAGCTGGAGGTCAGCCAGACACCCGTACGCGAGGCGCTGCGGGAGCTGGAGACCCTCCGGCTGATCGAGTCGGCGCCCAACAAGGGCGTACGGGTCCGGAATCTGACCGCCGCCGACCTGGAGGAGTCCTACCCGGTACGGGCCGGTCTGGAGCAGATCGCGGCGGAGCTGGCGGCTCCGGCGCTCGGCGAGGACTGCTCGCGGCTGTCGCCGCATGTGGCGGCGCTGTACGAGGCCGACCGGCTGGCCGACGGCGAGGCGCAGGTGCGGCACACGGTGGCGTTCCACCGGGAGTTGGTGCGGGCCGCGGGGAACGCCGTACTGCTGCACACCTGGGAGGGGCTGGGCATCGAGGTGTTCACGGCGCTCTCGATCCGGTGGCTGGGGACGGTGCAGAAGTCGTACGCGGAGGAGCACGAGGCGCTCATCGACGCGTTTCTGCGCAAGGACCCGGACATCGGCCTGCTGGTGAAGGCGCATGTCCTGGGGTGCGCGCCGCGGGCCTGAGGCAGATAAGCAGATGCGTGGTCGGGCGCTCAACCGTGCAGTCGAGCGCCCGGTTTCATCCCATTTCCGACGTCACTCCGTGCCGCGAAACAGGGCACCGGATGCCAATTTCTTCATATCGAGAAGTTTTGCTCTTCATCCTTTGATCGATCATCGATCAGCGCCTTACAGTTCACTCCGCGGGCCCACCGGCCCCATTGCCCTGTCCTGCCAGTCAGGGCCTTTCTCCACCCCCCTCCTCTCCGGAAGGCGGCGATCATGACCGACCCCGTAGGAAAGCTTCCGAGCGAGCTCGACCAGCTCCCGGACCGTGACCCGGAGGAGACCGCCGAATGGGCGGCCTCCCTCGATGCCGTCACCAAGGCCGCGGGCCCGCACCGCGCCGCGTACCTGATGCGCCGCTCGCTGCAGCACGCCGAGGGCGCCGGTCTCGCGCTGCCCAAGCTGCTGGAGACCGATTACGTCAACTCCATCCCGACCGCCGCCGAGCCCGCGTTCGACGGCGACCTGGAGATGGAGTCCCGGATCACCGCCTGGAACCGCTGGAACGCGGCCGCGATGGTCACCCGTGGCTCCCGGTTCGGCGTCGGCGGCCACATCGCCACCTTCGCCTCGGCCGCCTGGCTGTACGAGACAGGCTTCAACCACTTCTTCCGCGGCAAGGAGGGGGACGGCTCCGGCGACCAGCTCTACGTCCAGGGCCACGCCTCCCCTGGCATCTACGCTCGCGCCTTCCTCGACGGCCGGCTCAGCGAGCAGCAGCTCGACAACTTCCGCCAGGAGTCGGGCGGCGACGGTCTGCCGTCCTACCCGCACCCGCGACGGCTGCCCTGGCTGTGGGAGTTCCCCACCGTGTCGATGGGCCTCGGCCCGCTCTCGGCCATCTACCAGGCGCGCTTCAACCGCTATCTGGCCAACCGCAACATCAAGGACACGTCGAACTCGCATGTCTGGGCCTTCCTGGGCGACGGCGAGATGGACGAGCCCGAGTCGACCGCCGCCCTCGCCCTCGCGGCGCGTGAGCAGCTCGACAACCTGACCTTCGTCATCAACTGCAACCTGCAGCGCCTCGACGGTCCGGTCCGCGCCAACTTCCGCGTGGTCCAGGAGCTCGAGGGCGCGTTCCGCGGGGCCGGCTGGAACGTCATCAAGACGCTCTGGGGCAACGCCTGGGACGAGCTGTTCCAGCTGGACACCACGGGCGCGCTGGTCCGTCGGCTCCGGGAGGTCCCGGACGCCCAGTTCCAGACGTACGCCACCCGCGACGTCGCGTACATCCGCGAGCACTTCTTCGGCGCCGAGCCGGCGCTCGCCGAGCTGGCGAAGCTGCTCACCGACGCGAAGATCGCCGAGTGCTTCTACACCTCCCGCGGCGGCCACGAGGCCCGCAAGGTGTACGCGGCGTACAGGGCGGCCGTCGAGCACAAGGGCGCGCCGACCGTGATCCTCGCCCAGACGGTGAAGGGCTACACGCTCGGCAAGGGCTTCGAGTCCAAGAACGCCAACCACCAGATGAAGAAGCTGTCGATCGACGAGTTCAAGGGCATGCGTGAGCTGCTCGGACTCCCGATCCCGGACAGCGCCTTCGCCGACGGCCTGGTGCCCTACGGCCACCCGGGTGCGGACTCCCCCGAGGTCCGCTACCTCCAGGAGCGCCGCGCCGCCCTCGGCGGCCCCGCCCCGGCCCGCCGGGTGCACGCGGTGGCACTGCCGGAGCCCGAGGAGCGGGCGTTCGCCGCGCTGAAGAAGGGGTCCGGCAAGCAGGAGATGGCCACCACGATGGCCTTCGTCCGCCTGGTCAAGGACCTGATGCGGGACAAGGAGACCGGCAGGCGCTGGGTTCCGATCGTCCCGGACGAGGCCCGTACCTTCGGCATGGAGTCCCTGTTCCCGTCGGCCGGTATCTACTCGCCGCTGGGCCAGACGTACGAGCCGGTCGACCGCGACCAGCTGATGTACTACAAGGAGGCCAAGGACGGCCAGATCCTCAACGAGGGGATCACCGAGGCCGGGGCCATGGCCGACTTCATCGCCGCCTCCACGTCATACGCGACGCACGGCGAGACGATGATCCCCTTCTACATCTTCTACTCGATGTTCGGCTGGCAGCGGACCGGCGACCAGATGTGGCAGCTCGCCGACCAGCTCGGCAAGGGCTTCATCGTCGGCGCCACGGCGGGCCGTACGACGCTGACGGGTGAGGGACTCCAGCACGCGGACGGCCACTCGCACCTGATCGCGGCCACCAACCCGGCGTCGCTCAACTACGACCCGGCGTTCGCCTACGAGATCGCGGTCATCGTCAAGGACGGTCTGCGGAGGATGTACGGCCCCGAGGCCGAGAACGTCTTCTACTACCTGACGGTCTACAACGAGCCCAAGCCGCAGCCCGCGATGCCGGAAGGCGTCGAGGAGGGCATCGTCAAGGGCCTCTACCGCTTCAAGGAGGGCACGCCCGCCACGGCGGACGCGCCGCGCCTGCAGCTGCTGGCCTCCGGCACGGCGATCCACTGGGCCCTGGAGGCCCAGCAGCTGCTCGCCGCGGACTGGGGTGTCACGGCCGACGTCTGGTCCGCCACGTCCTGGGGTGAGCTGCGCCGCGAGGCGCTGGAGTGCGACGAGGCGCTGCTGCACGGCGAGCAGCGGGTGCCGTACGTGACCCAGGCTCTGGAAGGCGCACCGGGCCCGGTCCTCGCGGTCAGCGACTGGATGCGGCAGGTGCCGGACCAGATCAGCCAGTGGGTGGAGCAGGACTGGTCCTCGCTCGGCACGGACGGCTTCGGTCTGTCCGACACGCGTGACGCGGCCCGCCGCCACTTCGGGGTCGACGCGCAGTCGATCACGGTCGCGGCACTGGCCCAGCTGGCGCGGCGCGGCGAGGTGACCGCGTCCGCGGTCAAGGAGGCCCGGGAGAAGTACGGGCTGTGAGGTGAGGCGGCCGGGTACGCCCGGCCGCCGTGCCGCCCTCCGTCTCCGGGCGGGCTTGATCTTCGAGCCTGTCCGGAGACGGAGGGCATTTTTGCGCGCCCGCCCGGCCATGGAGGGCAGGGCAGACTTGTCCCCATGCGTGCTGCCCGGCTCATCAAGATGGTGCTGCTCCTTCAGTCCCGGTCCGCCATGACCGCCGCCGAGCTCGCCCGGGAGCTGGAGGTGTCCGAACGGACCGTCACCCGCGACGCCCAGGCGCTCTCCGAGGCGGGGGTTCCCGTGTACGCGGACCGGGGCCGGGCCGGCGGCTACCGGCTCGTCGGCGGGTACCGGACCGGGCTCACCGGGCTGGCCCGTAGCGAGGCCGAGGCGCTCTTCCTCTCCGGGCTGCCGTCCGCGTTGCGCGAGATGGGGCTCCAGGACGCCGCGTCCGCGGCCCGGCTCAAGGTGACCGCCGCACTGCTGCCCTCGCTGCGGGACGCCTCCGACACCGCCGCCCGGCGCTTCCATCTGGATGCACCCGGCTGGTATCAGGAGCCCGTCACGCCCGAGTTGCTGCCCGCCGTCGCGGAGGCCGTCTGGGACGACCGGATGGTCAGCGCGCGCTACCGGCGCGGCGGTGCGGGCGGCGAGGTCGAGCGGGAGCTGGCACCGTACGGACTCGTTCTCAAGGCCGGGGTCTGGTACGTGTGCGCCCGTGCCGGGACGGATTTCCGGGTGTACCGGATCGACCGCTTCACCGCCGTGGCCGTGTCGGACGAACGGTTCGTACGCGACGACGACTTCGATCTGCCGGGCTTCTGGGACGAGCACGCCGCGCAGTTCGCCCGCTCGATCCTGCGGACCGAGGTGACGGTACGGGTGTCGGAGGCGGGGGTGGGCCGACTGCCGCACACCATGGACCGTTCGGCGGTCCGCAATGCCCTGGACTCGGCCGGGCCGCCCGGCACCGACGGGTGGCGCACCGTCACCCTGCCCGTGGAGTCCCTGGAGGTCGCCTACGACCAGCTGCTGTCCCTGGGGCCGGAGTTGGAGGTTCTCGAACCGCCCGCGTTGCGGAACCGCTTCGCCGCTGCCGCCGAACGGCTGAGCGACCTCTATCGTTGAAGGCTTCTTTTCGGTGTCTCCGCGTGCATCGCCTGCCACCAAGGCCGATGCTTGACCCGTGATGGACGAGACGGAGTTCTGGGAGATCATCGACAGCACCCGCGAGGCCGCCGACGGCGACCCCGAGGACCATGCCGACCTGCTCGTCGACCGGCTGGTGCAGCTCGATCCGGAATCCGTGCTGGACTTCGCGCGGCATTTCGAGGCCCGCTACAACCGCGCGTACCGCTGGGACCTGTGGGGCGCCGCCGCCGTGCTGCTCGGCGGCGCGAGCGACGACGCCTTCGACTTCTTCCGGTGCTGGCTGATCGGCCAGGGGCGGGAGGTCTTCGAGGGGGCTCTGCACGATCCGGACAGCCTCGCCGAACTCCTCGACGAGTTCGACGAGGAGATCGACGGGGACGCCGAGGATCTCGGCTATGCGGCCGACGAGGCGTACGAACAGCTCACCGGCGTCGTCACGCCGGACCTCGGCCTTCCGCCGCAGGCCGCCGAGCCGGAGGGCGCCCCCGTCCGCTTCGAGGACGACGCGGCGCTGGCCGGACGCTATCCCCTGCTCTGGGAGCGGTTCGGCTCCGGCTGAGCCGCCCCGCCCCCGCTGTGGGCACCCGGGTTCAGAAGTGGGTGCCGCCGTCGACGCGGATCTCCGTACCCGTGATGAACGCGCCGTCCTCGGAGCCCAGCATCGCTACGACGCCCGCCACCGTGTCGGGGCTGGCGAAGCCCTCGCCCAGCGCCGGGGACAGCTTCATGAAGAGCGACATGTCCGCGTCGGCCGGCAGCCCCGGGCCGTTGCCGCTGGTCATGTCTGAGGAGATCGATCCGGGTGCGACGGCGACGACGCGCAGACCCTGCTTGCTGTACTCGCTCGCCAGTGCGTGCGTCATCGACTGGATGCCGCCCTTGCTCGCCGCGTACGCCGACATATAGGGGTGCGCGAAGCTCGCCGAGGTCGACGAGAAGTTCACGACGACCGGCTTGTCGCCCGCCAGCAGCGCCGGTATCGCCTCACGGATCATCAGGAACGTGCCGGTGAGGTTTACCGCGAGGATCTTGTTGAAGAACTCCAGCGACGTCCTGTGCGTGTGCTCCGAGCGCAGGATGCCCGCCGCGTTGACCAGGACGTCGAGGCCGCCGAGCGCGGCCACGGCGTCAGCGACACCGGCCCGGACCGCGGCCTCGTCCGAGATGTCGAGGACAGCGGTGGTGAGCCTCTCCGCGACGCCGCCCGCCACAGCGGTGTCGTACGTGGCCTTCAGCCCGGCCTCGTTGACATCGGCGGCGACGACCACGCCGCCCTCGGCGAGTACGCGGTGAACGGTGGCCTGTCCGATGCCGGAGCCACCACCGGTGATGAGTACGCGGCGGCCTTCGTAGCGGTTCATGTGTTCACTCCTGGTTCCGAGTCCCCCGACGACTCTCTTGATTCGCATCCACCGTACGCCTGGGTGGCACGTTTTGCCAGAACGACATTCCGTGCACTTCTCTTCCGTACGAAGGAACCCCGGCCCGGGTAATCTGCGGGAATGAGCCACCAGCAGCCGTCCCTCACCGAGCGCCGCAAGGCCGCGACCCAACTGGACATCGCGCGCGCGGCCGCCGCGCTCTTCGCCGAGCGCGGGCCGGACGGCACCACGGCGGAGGACATCGCCCACCGGGCGGGCGTCGCGCTGCGCACCTTCTACCGCTACTTCCGCTCCAAGCAGGACGCGGTGGGACCACTGCTCTCCGGCGGCGCCGAGCGCTGGCGCGCCCTGCTCGACGCGACCGGTCCGGGCGTCCCGCCGGCCGAGGCGCTGGAGGGTGCGGTCACGGACGCACTCAGCCCGCGCGACGAGCACGCCACGGAGCAGCTCGGCTGGACACGCGGTCTGTTGCGGGCGGCACAGGACGATCCGGCGCTGCGCGCCGTCTGGTACCGGGTCAATCAGGATTCGGAGGAGCGGCTGCTGCCGGTGCTGGCACGGCTGGCCGGTGAGGGCGCGGATCCGCTGGAGGTCCGGCTGGCCGCCGCGGCCGCCACTGACGCGGTGCGGGTGGCGCTGGAGGCCTGGGCGGTCACGGACGCGCCGACGACGGGGGCCGGCTCCCCCGCCGTTCTCGCGGTGCGCTGCCTGCACGAACTCACGGGCGGCATGCGGCTGTTCAAGGGGTGAGGCGGTGACGGCCTGGTGCACGACAGCGAGCGGGCTCCCGGCGTCACAGGGCGAGCGAGCGACCCATCAGCACGTCGTCGACGTAGCGCCCGCCCAGGAAGAACTCACCGGGCAGCACCCCCTCGACGACGAACCCCTCCGACGCGTACAGCGCCCGGGCGGGCGCGTTGTGTCCGAGCACCCGCAGCGTCATCCGGTTCGCCCCCTCGCTGCGGGCCAGCGCCGACGCGGCCCGCAGCAGCCCTCGGGCGACACCGCCGCCGCGCGCCCAGTCGGCCACGGCGAGGCCCTGTATCTGGCGCACATGCGTGTTGCAGGCGAGCGGGGTCGGCGCGACGACCCGGATGTAGCCGGCGATGCGCATATCGCCCGCCGGGTCCTCCGCCTCGGCCACAAGCAGGTGCTCGGGCCGACTGCCGTCGTCGAAGAACGGTTCGTACGGCGGGTGCGGACGCGGCTGCACGGAGTGGAGGGTCGACCAGGTGGCCCGGTCGAGCTCCCCGAGAGCGGTGTCGTCGGAGAGAACGGCGGGTCGCACGGTGCGGGTGCGGAGCTCGGGCATGGGCGCCACTGTGCCACGACCCGCCCGGTCACGTCATCGCATATCTGCCGGGCGCTCGGCGGAGCCGAACGGGAAGCGGCGGCGGAAGTCATCGGCCGCGTCCTCCAGGGTGCAGAAGCTGACTCCCTCGTGCCCGGAGACGTACTCGATGAAGCGTTCCAGCATGAGGAGCACCTGCGGGCGGCCGCTGACGTCCGGGTGCAGGGTGATGGGCAGGACCGCGTAGTCGAGCTCGCGGTGGACCCAGTCGAACTGGTCGCGCCAGTCCTGTTCCAGCTGGCGCGGGCTCACGTACCCCTGGCTGTTGTGCGCGTGCTTGTTGAACATCATGGGCGGCAGGTCGTCGACGTACCAGTTGCCGCAGAACTCGACGAGGTCGACCTCGTGGCCGTGGACGAGGGGTTTCATCCACTCCTTGGCCTCCTTGGCGAAGTCGATCTTCGTCCAGCTGTCGCCGACCCGGGCGTAGAAGGGCGTGAAGTCGCGGTAGTTCTGGCTGTGGTCGTAGCTGAAGCCGTAGGTGTGGAGGAGTTCGGCGGTGTACGCGGACATCTCCCACCAGGGCGCCACATAGCCGCGTGGCCTGCGGCCGGTGTACTCCTCGATCAGTTCGACGCAGCGGGCGAGTACGTCCTCCTCCTGCTGCGGGCTCATCGCGATGGGGTTCTCGTGCGAGTAGCCGTGCGCGCCGATCTCGTGCCCCGCCTCGACGACCATGCGGGTCTGCTCGGGGAATGTCTCGATGGAGTGCCCGGGGATGAACCAGCTGGTCCGGATCCCGTACCGCTCGAAGAGCTTGAGCAGTCGCGGGGTGCCGATCTCACCGGCGAAGACGCCCCGCTGGATGTCGTTGGGCGAGTCCTCGCCGCCGTAGGAGCCGAGCCAGCCGGCCACGGCGTCCACGTCCACGCCGAGCGCGATCTTGATGTCCTTGGTCATGCGGCGGATGCCTTCCGGTCGGTGTCGAGGAGGTGTTGTACGTCGTCCGTCGCGGCCCGGAGCGCGGCGGTGTCCCGCTCGGTCCAGTCGCGTTCGTCCCGGCTGTGCACGGAGATCCAGCCGGTCATCCGGTCGTCGCGGACGAGGGGCGAGAGCATCTGGGCGTGCACCCCGTACACGTCCACGAGCGCCTGGGGCGGATGCGGGATCGCCTCGAAGTGCGGCTGGACCAGGGGGATCCGCTGCCGCTCCAGCCACTCGACGGTGTTCAGCCGGCGCTGGTCGAGGGAGGCGTCGCGGCGGATGGACCGTACGCCTTCGCGCAGCGCCTCGGCGGCGGTCAGGTCGACGCCGAGTCCGTGTGCGGGCAGGTCGAGACGGAGGGTGGTGCGGTCGGCGCCGGTCGTCTCCAGCAGGGTTCGCAGGACGGTCTGGAAGTGCGCCCGCAGGGCGCCCGAGCGGAGCAGGTCGCCATGGCCGGGCAGGGCGGGGACGCCGGTATCCGGGGAGGCCAGGCGCAGAGCCTGCCACAGGGTCGCGGTGACGCTGTCGAACACCGGTATTCCCAGGGCCGGTTCGAGCTGCCGGGCGGCGTCCGCCCCGTACACGTTGGTGCAGACGACGGCGACGGCGTGCATACCGGGCGCCGCCGCCTCGATCTGCCGGGCCACGTCCGCGGCCGGGATACGGGCGAAGGCTTCGTTGTCGCTGATACCGAAGGGTTCGGCGAGCGTGCAGTCCAGGCCCTCATCCGCGTATCGGCGCACGATCCGGTCGGCGACGTCCCGGGTGTACGGGAGGGCGAGCCCGAGCCTGGTCACGCCGTACGCGGCACAGGCGTCGAGCAGCGCGAGAGTGGAGGTGGTGGCGGGGATGCCGGTCTCCTCGGTGATCCGGGCGCACAGGGCGCGGTCCCGGTCCGGGCCCAGCCAGGAGCCCGAGGTGCCGTTCCATGCGAGGACGTCGACCTGCGCGTCGGCCAACTGCCGGGCGGCGGCGAGCATCGGCGCCGGGTCGAACTGGGCGTCGGACCCCTCGTCCAGGGCGATCCGGGTGACCGGGACGCGGGCGACATGGGCGGTGGCCACGTCCGTGCCGTGGAGCAGCCCGTACGTGACGGGCTCAAGACAGGTATTGGAGGACGGGGTGAGCATCCCGATGCGGATGCGGCGGGAACTGCCGGTGGTGGTCTTCATCGGACGGCGAGCCTCCTGCTGTAGTCGATGACCAGGGACGACACGGTGAACAGCACGCCAGCGCCGACGAAGTAGAGCAGTGCCCAGGTGTACGAGCCGGTGGCGCCGACGATGAAGCCGACCGCGATCGGCGTGATGATCCCGGCGATGTTGCCGGAGAGGTTCATGGCTCCGCCGACGACTCCGGCGTTGGCCCGTCCGGCGAGCACGGACGGCAGCGACCAGTACAGACCGGCCCAGCGAAGGAAGAAGAGGACGACGGAAAGGAGCGCGACCGCCGTCATGGCGTCGGGCACCAGCACCACCCCGAGCAGTCCGGAGACGACGGCGATCCCGGCGACGCCCATCATCGTGCGCATCACCGTGTTGGCTCCGGCGCCCTTGGCCTTCCAGCGGTCGGAGGTCCAGCCGCCGATCAGTTCGCCGACGAAGCCCGCGCCGAAGATGGCCAGGGTCGACCAGCCGATGGTCGCGATGTCGAAGCCCTTGGACTCGGAGAGATAGAGCGGGCCCCAGGTCAGCAGTCCGTAGAAGACGCCGTTGAAGCCCATCCAGCCCAGACACATGGCCCAGAACGAGCGGTACTTGAGGTACGGCAGCAGGCCGGTGCGCACATCAGCGGGGCCCGCGGCGTCCTCCTCCGCGTGTGCCCGCTCGATGTAGGCGGCCTCGGCGGCGTTGACGCCGGGGTGCTCGGCGGGCGTGTTGCGGATGTACCAGCCGGCGTACAGGCCGGCGGCGACGGTGAGGACGCCCGCGACGAGGAAACTGATCCGCCAGCTACCGGTCCAGCCGATCAGCATGGAGATCACGATGCCGCCGAGCGCGGCGCCGAGCGGGGCGCCGCCGTCCAGGAGAACCGCGCCCCGGCCGCGCTCCTTGGCGGGCAGCCACTGGGCGTTCAGCTTGCCGCCGGCCGGCATGACGGGCGCTTCGACGGCGCCGAGCAGCAGCCGGAAGCCGAGCAGTGAGCCCGCGCCGCCGGCGGCGGCGGTCAGCCCCTGGGCGACTCCCCAGCCGACGCAGGCGCCGGAGACCATGCGGCGGGCGCCGAACCGGTCGGCGAGCCACCCGCTGGGGATCTGCATCAGCGCGTACGTCCAGAAGAACGCGCTGAGCAGGAAGCCGGTCGTCTCCTTGGAGAGACCGAGGTCCTTGGTGATCAGCGGCAGCGCGACGGAGACGGATCCCCGGTCGATGTAGTTGAGCGCGACGACGCCGAGCAGCAGGACGAACATCTTCCAGCGCACCCGGGTCGGGCGGGCACCGTCGCCCGCCGGGCGGGCGCCGGATGTGCCGGCTCTGCCCGCGGTCGCTGAGGTGCGGGACGTACTGGTCATGGCAAACCCTCGAATCACTGATCGGACAGGGTGAGCAGCGGCTCCGGCCGAGCCGTTCCGCATTTTGGTATACCAAAGAATGCAGACGCTTCACGAAGTCGTCAAGGGTTTGGTATACCGTGAGCGAATCGATACACGGAGGACATGTGAGCCGGACCAACACAGGTACCGAGACGGCCAGTTCACTGACCGGCACGGTGTGGCTGCGCGACCAGGTCTGCGAGGGGCTGCGCGACCGCATCATCACCGGGCGGCTCAAACCGGGCGACCGGCTGGTCGAGCGGGATGTCGCCGAGGAGTTCGGGGTCTCCCGGGTCCCGGTGCGCGAGGCGATCCGCATCCTGCTCGGAGACGGCTTCCTGGAGGCGCTGTCGCCGCGCCGCATCGTCGTCAAGCAGCTCTCCCGGCAGGACGTGGAGAACCTCTTCGACATGCGCGAGGCGCTGGAGGTGCTCGCCGTCCGACGCGCCGCCGAACGAGCCACCGACAGCCAGCTGCGGGAACTGGCAACCCTGTTGGAAACGGCCCGCCGGGCCACCCTGTCCGGCAGGCCGGAACGCATCTCGCGCGCCAACACGGCCTTCCACCACCACATCGTGGAGCTGTCCGGCAATGAGCTGCTGGCCACCACGCTGGAGTCGCTGGAGGGACGCCTGCGCTGGCTGTTCCAGCAGATCGACGACCCGGGACCGCTCTGGGAGGAGCACCGGCTGCTCTCCGCCGCCATCACCGCGGCGGACAGCGAGGCCGCGGCGGTCTGCGCCCTGCGGCATGTACGCCACTACCGGGATGTCGCCCTACAACTGCTGTTCGAGTGATTCGGGCGTGACGAGTGATGGGGGCGAGGCGCCCCGTACGCCGCTGCGGCAGGATGGGGCCATGGTGCACTCCCGTATCGCTGTCACCGGATCGACCGGACTCATCGGAACCGCGCTGGTGCGCTCGCTGCGGGCCGACGGACACGAGGTCGTGCGCCTCGTCCGGCACCCGGCGCGCGCCGGGGACGAGGTCGAGTGGGACCCGAAGCGGGGGTACGTCGACGGGGCGGGCCTGGTCGGCTGCGACGCCGTCGTCCATCTCGCCGGCGCCGGGGTCGGCGACCACCGCTGGACGGAGGAGTACAAGCGGGAGATCCGGGACAGCCGGGTGCTGGGCACGGCGGCGATCGCCGAGACGGTGGCCTCCCTCGGCGTACCGCCGAAGGTGCTGCTCTGCGGGTCGGCCATCGGCTACTACGGCGACACCGGGGACCGCGCGGTCGACGAGAGCGCGCCGCACGGCACGGGCTTCCTGCCGTCCGTCTGCGTGGACTGGGAGGCTGCCGCGGCTCCGGCGGAGGCGGCAGGCATCCGGACGGTGTACGCGCGCACGGGCCTGGTCGTCGCCCGGGAGGGCGGGGCCTGGGGGCGACTGTTCCCGCTGTTCCGGGCGGGGCTCGGCGGGCGGCTCGGCAGCGGGCGCCAGTACTGGAGCTTCATCGCGCTGCACGACCACATCGCGGCCCTGCGGCACCTCCTCGACACGGAGTCGCTGTCCGGACCGGTGAACCTGACCGGCCCCGGCCCCGTGACCAACGCCGAGGTGACAGCCGCGATGGGGCGCGTGCTGCACCGTCCGACGCTGTTCTCCGTCCCGGCGCCCGCGCTCCGGATCGCCCTCGGGGACTTCGCGGAGGACGTGCTGGGCAGCCAACGGGTACTGCCCGCACGGCTGCTGGACTCGGGGTTCACCTTCGCCTTCCCCGGCATCGACGGCGCCATTCGCGCGGCGCTGCACTGACCACGCACGGTCGAATCACACGGATGTGCGACCCCGTGCAACGATGCCCCGGGCCGCGCGCGACTGCGCCCGCACCGGACCCCTCCTAGCCTCGTGGCGAACTCGGGCATTCCGGGGGCCTGTTGGGGGCAAGAGCCTCCCAGCAGTTGCGCCGACTCGGGGAGGGGCACGTGCTCAGCACGGCACACCACGCGGACGTCGTCATCATCGGAGCCGGGATCGCCGGCCTGTCAGCAGCCCATCAGTTGACCAGTGCAGGGGTCAGCGTCAGCGTCCTGGAGGCCGGCCCACGCGTCGGCGGCCGGATGACCACCGAGGAGGTGGACGGGTTCCGGCTCGACCACATCGGCCCGCTCCTCAGCACCTCGTATCCGGAACTGCGCGCAGCGCCCGGCCTCGAAGGGCTCCTGCTGCGGAACTTCGCTCCGGGGGTCCTCGTCCACAGCGAGGGCCGCCAGTACCGGACCGGCGATGCGCGCCAGGTACGGAGCGCACGGGGCGCATTCAAGGCGGCGCGCGCCCTGGCGAGCGCCCCCCGCCCACCGATGGGCGGGCCGATCGACCAGGCCAGGCTCGGCGCGGCCCTCGCCCGGCTCGCGACCACCCCGGCCACCCGCATCCTGGCCCGGCCGGAGCGGACCGCGCTCGCCGCGCTGTCCACCCGCGGCCTTCCCTCCCGTACGGTCAACGGCTTCCTGCGCCCGCTGCTCGCCGCGCTGCTCAGTGACCCGGGGCTCACCACATCGAGCCGGTGCGCCGATCTCGCCCTGCGCAGCTACGCGCGCGGCCGGCTGTGCGTACCGTCCGGCGGCTCGGCCACGCTGCCCGAGCTGCTGGCGGCGGCCCTGCCGCCCGGCACCGTGCGGACCGGCGTCCATGTCACCTCCGCCGACATCACCTCCGTACGCACCAAGGAACACGGTGAACTGGGCTGCCGTTCCCTGCTGCTGGCCACCGGCGCGAGCGCCGCCGCCGAGCTGCTGCCCGGCCTGCGAGTGCCGCCCTTCCATCCGGTGACGGTCCTGCACCACACCGCACCCGCTCCCCCGCCGACCGGTGCCTCGCTGCTGCTGGACGCCGACGGCTCGGGCCCGGTGGCCCACACCTGCGTGATGAGCGAGGTCGACCCCTCGCGCGTCCCGCACGGCCGGACCCTGATCACGTCGACGGTGCTCGGCACCCCGCCGCCCGATCTCGACCGCTCGGTCCGCACCCATCTCGCCGCGCTGTACGGCAGCCCGACGGACGACTGGGAACTGCTGGTCGCCCACCACGACCCGGAGGCGGTCCCCGCCATGCCGCCCCCGCACGACCTGCGCCGCCCGGTCAGACTGCTCGCCGGGCTGTACGTGTGCGGCGACCACCGGGACACGAGCACGGTGCAGGGCGCCCTGTTCTCGGGCCGCCGCGCGGCGCACGCCATCCTCGGCGATCTGGGCATCCGGCCCGGCCACCTGGAGGTGGAACTGCGCGAAGCGGCCTGAGTCCGCCCGCGCACATCCTGCCCCGGTCCAGCCGACCCCAACCCCCAACATCTCTTACAGATCGGATCTCTCACCCCACCTCCTGTTTTCGAGAATGGTTTACACCACTCCCGCAAACACCCTTGTCGTGCACCACGTCTACCGCTACGGTCCTGGCGAAACCGGACTTCAGGAGACCGTAGTGCGCCGAGCCATGCCCGTTCTGCCGCTCCTCATAGCTCTAGTCATCGGATCTATCACCCCCGTCGCGGTGGCGAACGAGCCTCCGGGCGAACCCGCATCGAGCACAGGCATCACAACGGCCGCCCCAGGGCCGCCCGTTGTTCCCAGACCGACCCAGTGGACCGAACCGGGCGGCCACACACAGCTGTCGGCGGGGACCCGCATCCTGGTGGACCCCCGCTCCCGCTCCACGACCACGCTCCCTTCCGGGCAAGCCGAACTCCCGGGCCCCGCACGGCAGTCCGTGCAGGACCTGGCCAAGCAGCTGCGTACGGAGGTGGCCCAGGTCAGCGGGGTCACTCCGGCCGTCAGCAGCGACATCCGGCACGCACGGGCCGGCGACATCGTGCTGACGCTCACCGAGCACGGGGCACTGGGCGCGGAGGGCTACCGGTTCGAGAGCACGGAAGCCGTCCGCATCGAAGCCGCCTCCACCCACGGCCTGTTCTACGGGACGCGCACGCTCCTGCAGCTGCTGCGCACCGCCCCCGATCACCTCACCGTGCCGAAGGCCGTCTCCACCGACCGTCCCGCCCAGCCGGTCCGGATGACCATGCTCGACGCGGGCCGCAAGTACTGGCAGCCGGAGTACCTGGAGAAGCTGGTCCGCCGGATGGCCGACCAGAAGCTCAACACCCTTTTCCTGCAGTTCTCCGACTCCGAGGGCTTCCGTCTCTTCAGCCCGGAGTTCCCCGGACTCGCGGACCCCGCACACAGCTACGACCGCGCCGACATCGAGCGACTGAAGCGTGTCGCCGACCGCTATCACGTGCAGGTGATGCCCGGTATCGACGTGCCCGGACACGCGACCGTGATCACCGACGCGTTCGGAATCGGCTTCGGTGACGGCCCCGAACCGTGCAGCCAGGCACACACCCACTCGCACCTCACGCCGAACTGGATGGTCGACCTCACCAGCGAGAAGGCGGTCGCGACGACCCGCCGGATCGTCGACGAGTTCGCCGGCTGGTTCGACGCCCCGCTGTTCAGCATCGGCGCCGACGAGTTGCCCGGCCAGCTCGCCAACTGCCCCCGCGTCAAGAACTATCTCGCCGCCGATCCGGACACCAGCACCCTCGGTGACCTGCTGAACGGCTACATCAACACCCTCGACGACGTCGTCGTCGAGCACGGCAAGCGCACCGCGATCTACAACGGCTCCGAGCACCTCGCCGCACCCCAACAGCAGGTCCACGCGCCCGTGGTGTTCCTGACCTGGGAGGGGACCGGCACCGAGCCCGTCATCCCCGGCCACGACGAGATCGCCATCGGCCCGTTCTACGACACGCCGAACAACTATCACCACCTGTACCCCGACGAGCCGTGGATGTACGACTCCTGGGTGCCCAGCGCCGCACCGGATCTCCTCGGATCCGGCCTGATGAACTGGGCCGACTACAACTTCTGGGCCGACGACGGCTACTTCGAGCAGCAGATGGCCACCGCGCGCGCGATCATCGCGGACCGCTCCTGGAACGCCTCCGCCACCCCGGACACCGTGCAGGACTTCCGGACGCGGGTCGCCCGGCTCGGCGACCCGCCCGGCCTGCGGCCCGACCCGGTGACACCCCGGGTCGACGACGGTCGGCCGAGCCACCACTGGACCTTCGACCAGGCCTCCTACCCGAGCGGCTGGACGTGGGCCGGCAGCCCCGGCAACACGATCTTCGCCGAGGACACCGCGGGGAACCTGCCGGGCACCTCGTACATCATCAACAACCCCACTCCGGTCCCGGACGGGGTGAGCGGCCAGGCCTGGCGCTTCGACAGCGACCGCGACGGGGTGGGATTCGGCGGCCTCGACCTGACTGAGCCGTGGACCGTCTCCGGCTGGGTCAGGACGACGGGCAGGACCAGTGACCAGGTGCTGCTCAGTTCGAAGGCCGGCGCGCTCAAACTCCAGCAGTGGGGCACCGGCAAGGTCGGCTTCACCCGCTACGGCGCGGCCGACCACAGCTTCGACTACACCCTGCCGCTGAACCAGTGGGTCCAGCTGACCTGGGTCACCGAGCCGGGCCGCACCACCCTGTATGCGAACGGCGAGCGCGTCGGCACGATCGACGCGTCCATTCCGCTCCCGCTGCGCTCGATCGGCACCGAGAAGGCCGGGCTGCGCGGAGATCTCGACGAAGTCGCCACCTGGGACGAGGCGTTGAGCCCCGAGCAGGTCCGGGCCGACTACGCGCACTACGACCGCTGACCCGAAGGGAACCCGCAGTGACCCGCACCCGCACCCATGCCCGTACCCGTACCAGACTCGTCGGAGCGACGGCTCTGGCGGCCCTCGCCGGCTTCCTGGCCACCCCGGCCTCCGCCGCGCCCGAACCCCCGTCGAAGGACTACGAACCGACGGTGGAGTCCCTCAACAGCCACCCCACGCCGACGTGGTTCAACGACGACAAGTTCGGCATCTTCATCCACTGGGGCGCCTATTCGGTGCCCGCCTGGGGCCCGCGCGGCAGCTATGCCGAGTGGTACTGGAACTACATGAACAGCAAGGGCAGCGCCACCAACACCCACCAGAAGGACACCTACGGCACGGCCGCGAACTACGACGACTTCATCGGCCAGTGGAAGGCCGAGAAGTACGACCCGGACGCCTGGGTGAAGCTGTTCAAGGATGCCGGTGCCAATTACTTCGTGCTGACCTCCAAGCACCATGAAGGCGTCGCACTGTTCGACAGCAAGGTCAGCGGCCGCGACACCGTGGACCTCGGCCCGAAGCGAGACCTGGCGGGCGACCTGTTCAAGGCGGCGCGCAAGGACACCGAGGGCGGGCAACTGAAGGCGGGCTTCTACTACTCGCTGTACGAGTGGTACAACCCGTCGTACACCGGCAGCCCGGTCCGCAACCCGTACACCGGCGCCGAAGTCCCGTACACCGGCGCCCCGTCGGTCAAGGACTACGTCGGCGACTACATGGTCCCGCAACTGAACGAGCTGGTCGATCAGTACGATCCCGACATCATCTGGTGCGACGGGCAGTGGGACAAGCCCGCGTCCTACTGGAAGACCGCGCCCGTCATCGCCGACTACTACAACCGCGCGAAGAACCGGGCGCACCCGAAGGAAGTCGCGGTCGCCAACCGCTGCAAGATCGAGACCGGTGCGCTGGACAGCAAGGAACTCGACTTCCAGACACCCGAGTACACGGTCAAGCCGGACATCGACCCGAACAAGTGGGAGGCGAGCCGGGGCATCGCGCACTCCTACGGCTACAACCAGAACGAGCCCGAGGAGGACCATCTCACCTCCGACCAGCTGATCGACTCGCTCACCGACATCGTCAGCAAGAACGGCAATCTGCTGCTCGACATCGGCCCGCGCGCCGACGGCACCATCCCCGAGATCCAGCAGCAGCGGCTGCTCGACATCGGAGCCTGGCTGAAGATCAACGGTGAGGCGATCTACGGGACGACCTACTGGCACCACGCCGAGGAGCCGACCGGAGACGACAAGATCCGCTACACGGTGAAGGACGGCACCCTGTACGCGACCGCGCTGGAGTGGCCCGGCGCCGAACTCACCCTCGGCGCCGACACCCCCGTCGCCGCCGACTCCCGTATCACGCTGCTCGGTTCGGACGGCAGCGCGCTGCCCTGGCACAAGGACTCCGCAGGCCGCGTGATCGTCGAGACACCGAAGGACGGGGCGTCGGCCACCAGGAGCACGAGCGCGTACGTCTTCAAGGTCACCACTCCGGGCGTGAACACCCTCGTCCGCACGAGGACCGAACTGCCGAAGGAGCTCAACCCCGGACGCGCCGCCGACGGCACCCTGACCCTCACCAACACCGCCCGCACGCGCGCATCCGGGACCGGGATCGGGCTGTCCGGACCCGAGGGCTGGACCGTCACCCCGGCGACCACCCGCGTGCACCCGCTGTCGCCGGGAGCGGACGCGAAGGTCCCGTTCACCGTGACGCCACCCGCTTCCGCGGCCCCCGGTACGTACACGCTGAACATCACCCTGCGCCACGGACGTCTCACGACCACCACGGCGGTCAAGGTCACGGTGGCCCTGGAGAACCTCGCCCGGAACAAGCCGGCCACCCAGAAGAGCACCGCGTGGGACGCCCCTGCCTCCCGCGCCGTCGACGGGAACACCGACGGCTCCTTCGGATCGGGCTCGGTGACCCACACTGCGGAGCCCTCGTCACAGGCGTGGTGGCAGGTCGACCTGGGCGCCTCGAAGTCACTGTCCTCAGTCGACATCTGGAACCGCACCGACTGCTGCTCCGACCGGCTGAAGGACTTCTGGGTCATGACTTCGGACGCCCCGATCACAGCCGACGGACTCGATGAGGCACGGACCGCACCCGGTGTGACGGCGGTCCATGTCACCGGCCAGGCCGGACGGCCGTCCACCGTGCAGCTCCCGGCGGGCACCTCCGGCAGGTATGTCCGCGTGCAACTGACCTCCGGCACCAACCCGCTGTCGCTGGCGGAGGTCGAGGTACGCGGGCACTGAGAGAGCCCTGCCGAAACGGGTGGTGGCCCGGACCGATCGCTCCCGGTCGGGGCCACCACTCGTTCTGTCGCACGCAGGAGTCACGCGGGAGGGATCATCCGAGGGCCGCGACCCGGTCCCGGTATCCGCGTACCGCAGCCGCGTCCCGGTACGGCTCAAGACGGCGCTCGAAGTCCCGTACGTACTCCGTCGCCCGAACCGACCGCATCTCCGCCGCCTGCTGGGCCGCCTCCGCGCCGAGCAGACACGCCTGGTCGAGCTCACCGAGCCCGAGCCGGGCCGACGCCAGCACCACCCGGCAGAACAGCTTGCTCCGGGCGTACCCCGGGGCGCGCAGCTGCAGCGAGCGCTCCGCGTGCTGGGCGGCGGCCCGGTACTGCTGCAGATCGCGGTGACAGTGCCCGAACTCGTCGGCGAGCTGCGCCTCGTCGAAGTAGCGCGCCCAGTACGGTACGTCGTCCCCGGGCCGGGCGGTCTCCAGCGCGCGTTCCGCCCGCGCCAGCGAGGCCGCGCAGGTCCTGGCCTCGCCGAGCACGCCGTGCCCGCGCGCCTCGACGGCGTGCAGCAGGGCCAGCACGACGGGCGGCGCCGACGAGCCGATGCCCTGCTGGGCGACGCGCGCCAGCTGGACGGCTTCCCTGCCGTGCCCGAGATAGACCGCCTGCCGACTCATGGTGATCAGTACGTAACTGCCGTACGCCCGGTCCCCCGCCGCCTGTGCGAGCCGCAGCGCCTGGACGAAGTAGCGCTGGGCGAGACCGTGCGCCGCGATGTCGTACGAGGTCCAGCCCGCCAGCCGGGTCAGATCGGCGGCGGCCGAGAAGAGCCGCCGTCCGGTGGTCTCCCCGTACGTCCCGCGGAGCATCGGCTCGGCCTCGTGCTCCAGGTAGCGGACGAGGGCCTGGCGGGCGTGGCCACCGCCGTAGGCGTTGTCGAGGGTGCGGAAGAGCTCGCCGACGGAACGCAGGGCGGCGACATCGCCGCGGCTGACCTTCTGGCCGGATCCGCGGTCGGACTGCCGCTGCCGGGGGACGCCGGAGGCACCGGTTGCCGGCGGCGCGAGATGTACCGGAGGCCCAGCGGAGGCGGAGGGCGACGCGGCGGGCCCGGAGGGCCTGGCGGGCGCGGGCCCCCGGGCGCCGTACCGGCCTCCCGGCCCGCTCGCCCCGTGCGATCCATGCGCCCCCGCGTGGGTCGTGGCGTGCGCCCCGGCGTGCGAACCACGGGACCCGTTGGCCCCCACCGGCCCGCGCTGCGACCCGAGCGCCGGCGCCGCCTGGGTCCCACTGCCCGCGGCGGGGGCAGCCGTCTCGTTCCCCCTCCCCACCCACTCGTCGGCCCGTCCGATCAGCCAGTCGCGGCTGGGCACCACGAGCCCGGCCGGGGTGAAGGCGATCTTGCGCAGCTCCGCATGGCTGCCCGAGTCCTTCCGCCACAGGCCGCTGACGATGTCCACCGCCTCGGCCGGAGTGGCGGCGAACTCCAGACCGGCGTAGACGGGCGCACACGCGTCGAGGCCCAGGTCCTGCGCCGAGAGCCGGCGCCCGAGCCGCCGGGTGAAGACCTCGGCGATCAGTGCGGGGGTGGTCCCGCGCGGTTGCTGGCCGCGCAGCCAGCGAGTCACGGAGGTCTTGTCGTAGCGCAGATCCAGGCCGTGTTCGAGGCCGAGCTGGTCCACCCGGCGGGCGAGACCGGCGTTCGAGAATCCGGCTTCGGTGATGAGCGAGGCGAGCTGGCGGTTGGGGGTGCGCTGCGGAGGTCGTTCCGACATCAGCTGTACGGTCTCCTGCCTTCGCGGCCGCGCGGGCAGCCCTTATGGAACGGCGCGAATTTAGCGGGCCCTACGGCGGTCGCAGTCTCCTTCGCTTCACATTCATCCGATCGTGTGAGGATTGGGGGTGGCACTGACGGGAACAACCTGCCGGGCCACCGCTCCCGGGGCGGTCGTACAGTGGCCCGGGGCGCGAATCAGTGCATGGTGACGTGGTTCCGGGGCACCCCCCGGCTCCCGGTACCGCAAGTAGGGAGGCATCTCCGTGAGTGAGCTTCGGTTCGTCCGGCTGGGATTCGGCGAGGAAGCTGTCGACTACCAGGAGGCCTGGCAGAAGCAGCGCGAGGTGCACGCGGCCCGGTTCGAGGACACGGTTCCCGACACCTGTCTGCTGCTGGAACACCCGCCCGTCTACACGGCGGGACGCCGTACGACCGACAGTGAGCGCCCCCTGGACGGCACTCCGGTCGTCGACGTGGACCGCGGCGGAAAGATCACCTGGCACGGCCCCGGGCAGCTCGTCGGCTACCCGATCCAGAAGCTGCCGCGCCCGGTGGACGTCGTGGCGCATGTCCGCAGGCTGGAGGACGCGCTGATCCGTACGGCTGCCGAGTTCGGTCTGGAGACCAGCCGGGTCGAGGGCCGCAGCGGAGTCTGGGTGCTCGGCGACCCGGCCGAGGAGCGTCCGTCGCTCGGCGGCCTCTCCCTCGACTTCGACCCGCGGCTGCACGACGAGGAGTTCGACCCGCGGCTGAACGGCCCCGAGTACGCCCCGTCCAACGCCGGTCAGCGCCGCGAGGACCGCAAGCTGGCGGCGATCGGCATCCGGGTCGCCAAGGGTGTGACCATGCACGGCTTCGCGCTGAACGTGAACCCGGACAACACCTGGTTCGACCGGATCGTGCCGTGCGGCATCCGCGACGCGGGCGTCACCTCGCTCGCGTACGAGCTGGGCCGCGACGTCACGATCGCGGAGGTGCTCCCGGTGGTCGAGAAGCACCTGACGGACGTCCTGGAGAACGCGGAGCTCGCCCCGCGGGAGATCGACCGGGCCTCGGCCTGACCCGGAGCCCCGGGAATGGCCCGGCCCACCACCTGGTTGCCCAGGGGCAAGGGCCACACCCCAACCGCACAAATAGCGGGCGTACCCTGGTGTTCGCCGAAGAATCGAAGTCGTAGGGAGCCGGACGTGTCCGCTGTCGCACCCGACGGGCGCAAGATGTTGCGCCTGGAGGTCCGGAACAGCCAGACCCCCATCGAGCGCAAGCCCGAGTGGATCAAAACCCGGGCGAAGATGGGCCCCGAGTACAACCAGCTGCAGAAGCTCGTGAAGAGCGAGGGTCTGCACACGGTGTGCCAGGAGGCCGGCTGCCCGAACATCTTCGAGTGCTGGGAGGACCGTGAGGCCACGTTCCTCATCGGTGGTGACCAGTGCACCCGGCGCTGTGACTTCTGCCAGATCGACACGGGCAAGCCGCAGGCGCTGGACCGGGACGAACCCCGCCGCGTCGGCGAGTCGGTCGTCACGATGGACCTGAACTACGCCACGATCACCGGCGTCGCCCGCGACGACCTGGAGGACGGTGGAGCCTGGCTGTACGCGGAGACCGTGCGCCAGATCCACGCGCTGACGGCGGAGCGCGAGGCCGGTGCCACCAAGGTCGAGCTGCTGATCCCCGACTTCAACGCGGAGCCCGAGCAGCTGGCCGAGGTGTTCTCCTCTCGCCCCGAGGTGCTCGCGCACAACGTCGAGACGGTGCCGCGGATCTTCAAGCGGATCCGCCCCGGTTTCCGTTATGAGCGTTCCCTGGAGGTCATCACGCGGGCCCGCGAGGCCGGGCTGGTGACCAAGTCGAACCTCATCCTCGGTATGGGCGAGACCCGCGAGGAAGTGAGCGAGGCGCTCCAGGACCTCTACGACGCCGGTTGCGAGCTCATCACGATCACGCAGTACCTGCGGCCCTCCGTGCGCCACCACCCCGTCGAGCGCTGGGTGAAGCCGCACGAGTTCGTGGAGCTGAAGGAGGAGGCCGACGAGATCGGCTACTCCGGTGTGATGTCCGGGCCGCTGGTCCGTTCCTCGTACCGGGCCGGCCGGCTCTTCCAGCAGGCGATCGAGCGGCGCGGCGCGGCCACGACCGCGCCCACTGCCTGAACCCGGGCTGTGTGAATCCGGGCACAAGAAGCTACTGAACGGTACTGGCTGAATCGACGCGGCCCCTACGCTCCCCGCAGGTCGGGGACGCGTATGGGCCGCGTCGGCGTGCGCGGCGCTCATATCAAGGTTTCATTGGTGTTTGACCGAAAGGTCATGCGCTGGTAACACCGAGCAGTGACTCTGGATGCACGCAGCGCAGTGGTTCTCACGGCTGCCGCCGCCACTGCTCACCGTCTCCAGCCCGCGCAAGCAACTCCTGTAACCCACTCACTCCGCGCATCCGTTCCGAGGGGACTTCCACGATGCAGGCCGTGCCGGTACGCGCCACCGCCATTCCGTCCGTCACCGATGCTCTCCGCGCCGTCGAGTCGCTGCTGCTGAGCAGCGGCCAGCGCACCGCCCGCCGCAACGCCTGGACGGCCGTCCTCGAGGACCGCCGCCGCGCCAAGGACCGGGTCGAGACCGAGTACGTACTGGAGGCCGTGGCCGACCACCGCTCCTAGGCCACGTAAACTTCAGTACATGGCGAGGAAGGCAAACACTGACGGCGCGGACAGCGCCGAGAACGCGGGGCGGCTCAAGCAGATCGCCCTGACCTACAAGATGACCCGGCGGACCGACCCCAAGATCGGTCTTGTCGTCGCGGGTGTGGGAATCGTCACCTTCGGTGTCCTCCTCGCCATCGGCTTCTTGATCGACCACCCGATCTACCTGGGCATCCTGGGCTTCGTGCTGGCCCTCCTCGCGATGGCGATCGTCTTCGGGCGGCGTGCCGAGCGGGCGGCCTTCGGGCAGATGGAGGGACAGCCGGGTGCTGCGGCGGCGGTGCTGGACCGCGTGGGCCGCGGCTGGACCACGACTCCGGCAGTAGCGATGAACCGCAGCCAGGACGTCGTCCACCGGGCCGTCGGCAAGGCGGGCATCGTGCTGGTGGGCGAGGGCAACCCGAACCGGGTCAAGCTCCTGCTGGCGGCCGAGAAGAAGAAGATGGCCCGCATCCTCGTGGACGTACCCGTGCACGACATCGTCGTCGGCAACGACGAGGGCCAGGTGCCGCTGAAGAAGGTCCGCACGAAGATGCTGAAGATGCCGCGGGTCCTGACCGGCCCGCAGGTGACGGCGGCCAACGACCGGCTGCGGGCGATGGGCGACCTGATGAGCAACATGCCGCTGCCGAAGGGCCCCATGCCGAAGGGCATGCGGATGCCGCGCGGCGGCAAGATGCGCTGACGCCACACACTCGACGCACAAGAGGGCGGGCCGCGAACCACTGAGGTTCGCAGCCCGCCCTCTTCACATCTCCGCCTCGCCGGACCGCCTCAGATCCGCACCTGCACGGCGCGCGAGAGCCGGTCGTGCAGCCCGCGCCCGTCACGGTCCCAGACCAGTGCCGGAATCGCCAGGCACAGCAGCAAGCTCCGGATGATCACCCGCCCGAGACCGAGCCGACCGCCGCCCTCGCCGACGACACGGATACCCAGGATGCGCTTGCCCGGTGTACAGCCGACGGTCCCGACGGTGAGCACACTCAGTACGACAAAGATCCCGAGGGCCCAGTTCCCGGCCGCCTGCTGGTCACCGCGAGCGAACAGCCCGTATGCGATCAGCAGGCAGAGCGCCCAGTCGATGAAAAGAGCACCGAAGCGCCGGCCGAGCGGCGCGATCGCCCCCGGTCCTTCTTCGGGCAGACCGAGCCGCTTGCCCCGGTAGCCGAAATCGGCGCCCATGTCCTCGGCGGCCGCACGCGGCCCGGAGAGCCACGATCCGATTGCTTGCCTATTGTCCACCCGTCCACGGTACTGCGCCCCCCTCCACGCCCTGCCGGGTGGGGCCCTCCGGGCTCGCGGGCGCGGCCCCCCGGCCACCGCCCCGGTACGCCTCCGAGGTGCCGCCGACACCCGCCTCGGTTAACTTCGGCGAAACAAATGGGTCATGCTTGAGAAATCCGGCCTGCCTATGGTCGGGTCCAGCGTGTGCCACCGCACTGGCCGCACCACGAGCTACAACCCCGTCCCTCCCGGGCCGGGAGTAGGAGGAGTTGGATGTTCCAGAACGCCGACGACGCGAAGAAGTACATCGCCGACGAAGATGTCAAGTTCATCGATGTCCGGTTCTGTGACCTGCCCGGTGTGATGCAGCACTTCACCATCCCGGCAGCGGCATTCGACCCGACCGAGGAACTGGCCTTCGACGGCTCGTCGATCCGCGGCTTCCAGGCCATCCACGAGTCCGACATGGCGCTCCGCGCGGACCTGTCGACCGCCCGTGTCGACCCGTTCCGCCGCGACAAGACCGTCAACATCAACTTCTTCATCCACGACCCGATCACCGGCGAGCAGTACAGCCGTGACCCGCGCAACGTGGCCAAGAAGGCCGAGGCGTACCTCACCTCCACCGGCATCGCCGACACCGCGTACTTCGGCCCCGAGGCCGAGTTCTACGTCTTCGACAACGTCCGCTTCCAGACGTCGGAGAACGAGAGCTTCTACCACATCGACTCCGAGGCCGGCGCCTGGAACACCGGCTCCGAAGAGAACAACCGGGGTTACAAGGTCCGCTACAAGGGCGGCTACTTCCCGGTCCCGCCGGTCGACCACTTCGCCGACCTGCGTGCCGAGATCTCCCTTGAGCTGGACAAGAACGGCCTCCAGGTCGAGCGCCAGCACCATGAGGTCGGCACCGCCGGCCAGGCCGAGATCAACTACAAGTTCAACACGCTGCTCGCCGCCGCCGACGACCTGATGCTCTTCAAGTACATCGTGAAGAACGTCGCCTGGCGCAACGGCAAGACCGCGACCTTCATGCCGAAGCCGATCTTCGGAGACAACGGCTCGGGCATGCACGTCCACCAGTCCCTGTGGGCCGGCGGCGACCCGCTGTTCTACGACGAGCAGGGCTACGCGGGTCTCTCGGACATCGCCCGCTACTACATCGGCGGCATCCTCAAGCACGCGCCGTCGCTGCTGGCCTTCACGAACCCGACGGTGAACTCGTACCACCGCCTGGTCCCCGGCTTCGAGGCCCCGGTCAACATGGTCTACTCGCAGCGCAACCGTTCCGCCGCGATGCGTATCCCGATCACGGGCTCGAACCCGAAGGCCAAGCGCGTCGAGTTCCGCGCCCCGGACCCGTCGTCCAACCCGTACCTGGCCTTCTCGGCTCTGCTGATGGCCGGCCTCGACGGCGTGAAGAACAAGATCGAGCCGGCCGAGCCGATCGACAAGGACCTGTACGAGCTGGCTCCCGAGGAGCACGCGAACGTCCAGCAGGTCCCGACCTCGCTCCCCGCCGTCCTGGACGCCCTGGAGGCGGACCACGATTACCTCCTCGCGGGCGGCGTCTTCACGTCCGACCTGATCGAGACGTGGATCGACTACAAGCGCACCAACGAGATCGCCCCGATCCAGCTGCGCCCGCACCCGCACGAGTTCGAGCTCTACTTCGACATCTAAAGGACGGAGTCGGGCGACCTGGGTGGAAGCCCTGCAAACATGCTGTGACCTGCGAAAACTCTTCCCAGTAGTTCTCACTGTCACCGCTTGCTTTCCGCCCCCTTGTGCACCGAGTGTGCACCGCCCGGCCGATTCTCTGACGTGATGTCACAACGCTGCGAGGGCCGCTACCCCATAAGTCGGGGTAGCGGCCCTCGCTGGCTCGTCCAGGCTCTGTGTGCGGCGGCAGCCTTCTTGGTCTCCTAGTAATGGGCCAGGTTGGTGACCTGCGGCGATGGCTGCTGCAGGTCGCTGACCTGGCCTTTTTTCGATTGCTGGCGACGGGGTGCGACGGTCTTGATCGGGTGTTTTGCGGACTGTGTGCGGACTGCGCTTCCGGAGCGACTGGTCGAAGTGCAGCCACTGCAGCGGGGTAGATCTCTCCTTCCTGCCGATCAACACCACGAGGACGACAGCCGCAGCAAGGGACGCGCGCGCCCGGCCAGGGGCGACCTGGTGCGCATGTCGGAGTCCTGGGCTTAAGGGCTCACCACGAATCCCTTGGTCGCGCAGGCGCAGTCAGTCGAGGTCTGATCACCCTGGCGGAAGTCGCCGTCACCGCGTGGTGATCAGCCTTCGGCGGGGGCCAGGTCGGTTCCTTCGACCTGCTTGGCGAGGTTGGGGCGCTCCTTGATCAAGTCGGCGGCGATCGGGTCCTGGAAGTACTTCTTGTACAGCTTGACGTAGGTGCCGTCGTCGATCATCGCGTCGATCTGGGCGTCGATGTCCTTGAGGAGTTTCGGGTCGCCGCCCTTGCGCAGGGGGAACGCGCTGCCTTGGAGGCTGTCCTGCTCGACGGCGATTCGTACGGGCTGCTTCTCTACGTATTCGTCCGCGTCGGCGCCGCCGAGCACGATCGCCTCGACACCGCCGGAGAGCAGCTGCGAGATCAGGGCGGTCTGGTCCTTGAACTTCACGAGCTTCGCTTTGGGCATCCTATTGGCGACGAAGGCTTCCTGGACCGCGCCACTGACGACTCCGACCCGCTTGCCGTCGAAGTCCGGGAGCCGGGTCTCTTTGCCGCTCTTCTTGGTCACAACGGAGGTGAAGCCCCAGTAGTACGGGGTGGTGAAGGAGACCTGCTTGGCGCGCTCGGGAGTGGCGCCCACGCCGGCGACGCCGATGTCGTACTGCCCGGCGGACAGCCCGGCGAGGATGCCCTGCAGGTTCGTGGTCTTGTACTGGATCTTCACGTCGAGGCGTTTGGCAGCTTCATTCATCAGGTCGACGGCGAAGCCGGTGGGGTTGCCGGAGGCGTCGGTCACGGCGAAGGGGGGCTGCTCGGCCTGCGTACCGGCGGTGATCATTCCCTTCTGGACCAGCTTGTACTTGGCGGTCGAGGCGTTCGCAGAGCCGCTGTCGCTGTCGCCGCCGCAGGCGGTGAGGGGGAGCAGCAGGACGGCTGCGGCGCCGGCGAGAAGTGATCTGCGAAGGGTGGTGCTGTGCATGGGTGGGCTCCTGTACGGGGGACGGGCGTTCAGAGGACCTGGGAGAGGAACTGGCGCAGCCTGGGGTGTTCGGCGCGTTCGAAGATCCGGTCGGGGGTGTCGATCTCGGCAAGGCGGCCGTCGCACATGAAGGCGACGCGGTCGGCGGCCTCCCGGGCGAAGCCCATTTCGTGAGTGACGACGGCCATGGTCATGCCGCCCGACGCGAGGTCCCGCATCACGGCGAGCACGTCCTTGACCAGTTCGGGGTCAAGCGCGGAGGTGGCTTCGTCGAAGAGCATCACCTCGGGCTCCATGGCGAGCGCGCGGGCGATGGCGACGCGCTGCTGCTGGCCGCCGGACAGCTGTGCCGGCCGCCGGTCGGCGAAGGCGGAGAGGCCGACCTCCGCCAGCCGGCGCAGCGCGATCTGCCGGGCTTGCTCTCGGTCCATGCCCTTGACCGAGGTCAGGGCAAGCGTGACATTGCGCTCGACACTAAGGTGCGGGAAGAGGTTGAAGTGCTGGAAGACCATGCCGATGCGGGCGCGGGCGGCGTCGACGTCGGCACGCGGGGCGGTCAGGCAGGTCTCGCCGAGCCAGATCTCGCCGGAGTCGGGGGTCTCCAGAAGGTTGAGGCACTTCAGGAGGGTGGACTTGCCGGAGCCGGAGGGGCCGATCAGGCAGAGGGTCTCGCCGGCGCGAACGTCGATGGTGATGTCGCTCAGCACGGTATGGCTGCCGTAGCTCTTGCTGAGGCCGGTGACCCGCAACGCGGCGGGAGTGGCCGGGGCCCTGGTTACGGCGGTCATGCCTTCTCTCCTGCGGTGGCTGGAACGGGGGTCTGGGGGTCCGGGTCGGCGATGGCCAGGGGGTTCCCGAGTTTCGGGCCCTCGCGCAGCCGTTTGTCGAGGTGGTTCATGAAGTACGTCAGCGGAATAGTCAGGCAGAGGTAGCACAGGCCGGCGGCGATCAGCGGTGAGGAGTTGTAGGTGCGGGCGACCTCCTCCTGCGCGATGAAGTACAGCTCGCGCTGCCCGGCGGCCAGGCCGAGCAGATAGACCAGCGAACTTTCCTTGATGTCCTTGACGAACTGGCCGGCCATCGCGGGCAGCACGCGCCGGATGCCCTGTGGCACCACGACCAGCCGCATCGCCTTCAGGTAGCTCAGGCCGAGGCTGCGGGCGGCCTGTAGCTGGCCGGGGTCGACACTCTGGATGCCGGATCGGAAGATCTCCGCGGTGTAAGCGCCGGAGATGATGCCGATCGCCAGGATCGCGTAGCCGAACGGATCCGTGCCGAAGGGGCGGAACCCGGCGGCGGGCAGGCCCACGCCGACCAGCATGACCGTGATGATCACCGGCAGGCCGCGGAAGACATCGACGTACAGCCGGGCGGGGAGCCGTATCCACCAGCGGTTCGACAGCAGCAGCATCGCCGCGAGCAGGGCGATGACGATGCCCACGACGATGGCGCCGATCGCGATGACGATGGTGTTGAGCAGGCCCTCGGTGATCAGCCGGGGGAAGGTCTGGAGGATCAGGTCCCAGTTGAAGAACGTGTTGACCAGGGCATTGGATGCCAGGTCCTGCGGGGTGGAAGGGGCCATCACGACTCCTGACAGCGATTGGGTGCGGCAGCGGGAACGGACGCCTGGAACTCTTCGCGAACCGAAGTGAGGAATTCCGGCTCGCCGAGGAGGTCCAGGACCAAGGCGGCGATGCCCGTCGCGACCGTCTCAGCCGCGCCGTGGGCCTCCGGCGTACGGGCAGCCTCGCGCATCTGCGCGGAGTGCCCGGGGGTGTCACGAGGGCAGATCTGCACGTAGGGATGGATCACGGGCAGCTCGACGGACACATTACCGATGTCCGAGGAACCCGCCGGATTCGCCGGAGACGGCGGCTCCAGTTCCAGGCCGAGACCGGCGGTGTAGGCGGCAAGCCGGTCGGCCATCGTCATGTTGTTGTTGCGCTCGGTGTAGCGAGGCGCGGTCTCGGTGTGCTCGACGGTGGTGCCGGTGGCGAGCGCGGCGCCCTCGGCGGCGGCGAGCACCCGATTGAGTAGTTCATCCAGGGCGGTGGAAGCGGCCTCGCGTACGTAGATGTCCAGCTCGGCACGCTCGGGCACGACGTTGGGGGCGTCGCCGCCGTGCGTCACGATGCCGTGCACGCGGGCGGTCGGTGGCATGAACTGGCGCATCGAGTCGATCGCGTTGAGGAACAGCTGCGCGCCCGCAGCCGCAGAGCGGCCGTCCCAGGGCGCCTTGGCGGCATGCGCGGCGATGCCCCGGAAGGTCAGCCGCAGGTGGCTGGCGGCCAGCGCGTGCCGGGCCCGCAGGCTCCGGTCGGCCGGGTGGAACATCACCGCCGCGTCCACCCCTGCGAAGGCGCCGCGCTCCAGCATGAGGATCTTGCCGCCGCCGCCCTCCTCGCCGGGGGTGCCGATCACCTTGAGGACGCCCGGATGGTCGGGCTGTACAGCGGCCGCGGCGAGGGCGGCGGTCAGGCCGCCGGCCGCGATGAGGTTGTGGCCGCAGCCGTGGCCGATACCGGGCAGCGCATCGTATTCCAGCAGCACCGCGATCGTCGGGCCGTCCGTCGCACCCCGATGGGTGGCGGTGAAAGCGGTCGGCAGGTCGGCGATGCCCTTCTCCACCTCGAAACCCGCGGCGGCGAGCCGGCCGGCCAGTTGCTCGACGGCGTAGTGCTCCTCGAACCGCGTCTCCGGCATACCGTGCAGATCAAGGCTCAGCTCGTCGAGCGCGGGCCGGAGCTCACGCGCGGCGGCGCGTAGCTCATCGGGGACAAGGTGGTGCATGGAAGCTCCGGGAGGTTCTGGTACGGCGCCGGTACGGCGTACTGGGGCTGGCGAAACACTAGGAGCTGTCCGAGGAGCTGTGACTATGGTTACCGCGGTCGCGGTAAGCGACAGTCGGCGTTCCCGTGAACAGGAGGTGGCCATGAGCGTGGTCCTGCAGTTGTCCGGAGCCGCCCCGACCGACATCTCCGTAGGTGCGTCGCCGCTCGCTGAGCTGACCGCCGCGCTGCATGCCTATACGGAGGCCGAGCACCATCTGGGCACGGTTCGCTGGGCGCGCGGCCTGGACACCGAGGACTCCCCGGACGAACCGGGCACTGCCCTCGACCCCGGCCTACGGCTGCGCATCATGGGCTGGGCCCCGCTGTGGGCCTCGTACCGGGCCCGCTACCTGCTGCCGATGAGTGCCGACGCGGACCGTCCGTTCGACGCCGAGCTGGCGGCCATCGCGGACCTACCCCTTCCACGCTTTGCCGAGCTCACAGGCTACGCGGTGCGCGGCGGCAACTCCGGCGCGCCACTGGAGCGGGTACTTCATGATTCCGCGCAGCGCGAGAACCTGCTGGCCGCCGCCGAGCTGCGCTCCACGACCCGCGCCGAACTCGCCCGGCGGCTCTTCGACGACCCCGAGGCACTTCGCGACGACCTGCTGGCTTTGCTGGCCGATGCCGCCGACGCCCTGGAGCCGGACCTCCTACGGGCGGCCCGCACCATCGGCGCGCACCTGCCCGCGCTGCGGACCGATCTCGCGCACGACGGCCCCGGCGAGGCACTGGCCGGACTTGACCCGTCGGCGTCGTACCGCAGTGGACCGCCGCGAGTGGTCTTCGACAAGTTCCACCACGGCATCGTGAACGTCGCGACCACCGGGCTGCTGGTCTTGCCGTCCGTCTTCGGCCGTCCCCATCTGTTGGTCAAGCACGAGCCCGGGGCGGCTGCCGTCGTCCAGTACCCGCTGCTGCCCGAGGGCGGCGCCCGGCCCGGCTACGCGGCGGTGAACCGGCGCCTCGACGTCCTGCGCGACCCCGCCCGGCAGCGCATCGCGCGGGCCATCGCACGCGAACCGCTCACCCCGTCCGAACTGGCGGCCCGAAGCGGCATGACCCTGCCCCAGGTCTCCAGGCACCTCGCGCGGCTGCGCGAGGCCGACCTCGTGACGGTCGACCGCGAAGGCCGCCGCGCCTACTACCAACTGGATCTGGACTCGGTGCGCCGCATCGGCGAAGACCTCCTCACGGCGCTGTTCCGCTGACTGGGGGCGCTCCGGCCAGAGATACGGGCATGCGGCGAGCAGGCGAGGAGGCCCTCACACAGGCCGGAAAAGGGCGCACGCAATGCGCGCCAGCAGGCGGAGAACGAGGCAGCCGAGCGCAAGGGCCGCAAGCCCGTCGAACTGCGGCACATGGTGACCCACGACTTGCGGCACTTCTACGCCTCCGCTCTCATCGCCGGCGGCGCGAGCGCTGGGCCATCAATAGGGCGGCAGCTACCACGAGTCGAAGCACCGACCACATCAGCTGGCTCCTGGACGACCCCGTCGCTTCCTCGGCCTCTGGGACTTTATCGCCAGCCGGCAAGGGAGATCTGTGTGCCGCCCGCGAGGTATCGGTGTAGGGCGCTTGAGGTGGTGTCTACGAAGTTCTCGGGAATTGCGTCTGCGTCGACCCAGCGGACCTGCGCGTGCTTGCGGGGTTCGCGGTTCTCGGGTTCGCCGGCCCATTCGTGGGTGGTGAAGACGACGGTGAGGAAGCCGCTGGGGGCTTCGACGCCCCAGGCTCCGTGGATGATGTGGGCGACCTTGAGGGACCCGGGCTTCACTGTGAGGCCGGTCTCTTCGTAGAGCTCACGGACTGCGGTCTCGGTGATCTGCTCGCCGGGTTCGCTCTTGCCGACCGGCAGGTCCCACATGCCCTGGGCGAACTTGGCCTGGTCGCTGCGTTGGAGGAGGACGACGCGGTTGGTGGCCTTGTCGTGGACGATGACTGCGGCGACCAGCAGGGTCATCGATTCAAGCGCCGGCTTGAGGGCCTTCGGCTGGTCGTCGGTCTGCTGGGTCACGGGGTTCCCTTCGTCGGACGGTTGTCGGGCATGTTAGGCGAGGGTTTCGCGGGCGCGGCGGGCGAGATCTGCGGCGCCGGTGACTTTGCGCCGCTGGTAGACCGCGAGCGTGGAGCGGATTGAGGTGATCGCTTTGCGGGTGCGGTCGGAGGTCATGCCCTCCATGAGGACCAGGGCCTGTGTCCAGGCGGCGACGGCTTCGTCGGCGCGGGCCTGGGCGGCGAGGCTGTCGCCGAGGTCGGCGTGGGTGAGGGCGTGGACGCGCTTGTACTTCTTGGGGTCCCAGCGAGTGAGGGCGTCCCGGTGCTGCTGTTCGGTGCCGACGTGGTCGGCGAGGTCGGTCAGCGTGCGGGCGGTGTGACTGGCCACGGTGCCGGCGGCGGGACCGCTGACGCGGGAGTAGCTGGGCTGGGGGGCGTCGTCACGTAGGAGCGCGTCTTCGGCGGCGAGTAGGGCACGTGCGGCCAAGGGGTGCTCGTTGACGGCCGCGTAGGCGCGGGCGTGGGTGATGTGGAGGAGGGCTTCAGTCTGGCCGTCGATGTGGTCGGCGCCTTGGGCGAGGGCGGCTTCGGCGAGTTCGATGCAGTGGTGGGGCTGCTTGAGGCTGAGGGCCTGGTGGGCGAGGGCGCGCATCATCCAGGCTGCGTGGCCATGGGGGTCGGCTTCGCAGGCGAGCTGGTAGCCGACCTGGTAGTAGCGCTGGGCGGCCCCCTCCTGGCCCAGGTCGTGGTGCTTCCACCCTGCGAGGTAGGCGAGTTCGGCGACCGCACCGAAGGCTGCCCGGCGTAAGGCTTCGCTGGGAAAACGTCCGCGCAGCATGGGTGCGGCGGTGTCGGCGAGGTAGGCGGTGACGGTGGTTAGGCCGTGACCGCCGCCGAGGCGCTCGTCTGCGGCGCTGAAGGCCGTGGTGATCTGTCGTACGACGTCCACGTCCTCCACGCCGATCAAGGATGCGCCGGTACGGGCACGGAGCATTCGGGCGGTGGCCTCGTGGTCGTAGCCGAGCGGCATCGCGACGCCGGCTGTGGTAAAGACCGCGATGGCGAGGAAGCGGCGGCGCTCGACGTCGGCGCGTCCGAGGTCGGTGACAGCGAGAACGGGATCAGATTCCGCCGGCTCTTCGGCGTCGGCTGCGCGGAGGCCGATCTCGGTCTGGGTGATCGTGCGTCTCGCTCGGCGGGACAGTGACTCGGCGAGGTACTGGCCCACTTGCCCGGACGGCGCGCGGGTGCCGTTCACCCAGTGGGAGATGGCCGACTTGTTGGTCTGGAGGATCTCGCCGTTCTCGGCGGCGATGCGCCGCACGTCCCTGGCGAGAGCCTCGTAGGTGCAGCCGACCGCGTCGACGGCATCGCGCAGGCAGGAATTGGGTTCTCTCTGCGCCGCCACGATCGCCTCCACTCCGGAGCTGTAAACCGCGTATACCGCTTCAACTGCCCTCCACCGTACCCACTGAGCGTGACCACCGGTTCACTTGTCAGCAGCCGCCCGGAACGGCGCGACCGTGATCCAGGCTCCCCCTTGGTCCGGGCGGCACTCCGAAGTTCCGTACACCCACACCGGGTTCGGGCATTTCTATGCCCGGACCCGGCCGAACAGAGACGGAGACACGGTGACCACTATCGACCCGGCCGAGTACTTCTTCCGTTTCGAGTCGAACACGTGGCTCGTCGCCGACTGGGAGCTGGTCAAGGCCCAGCTCCTGGACGTGGACGAGACGACCGAGAGCGCGGTCGAGCAGCTCGCGCTCGACTTCATCAAGAACCACGGCGAGTCCACGTCCGACGCCGCCCGCGTACTCGTCACCGCGTACGAGGTGTACGCGTTCCTCTTCCGTGACGAGCACCTGGCCGGCCTCGACCTGCCGCGGATCACCGCTGATCACCGCTGATCACCGCTGATCACCGCTGATCACCGCTGATCACCTGCGAATGCTCCGCGAGGCGGCCACGCTCATGGCGCTCAACAAGGTCGAGCTGGACGGGCACATCTCCAACGTCGGCCCGTGCTGGTTCTTCCCCGCCGCCACCTCCGTCGTCTTCGACCTGGACGACGAGATGGGCGGGATGCTCGACGAGGTCTACCACGGCGGCTGGTTCAACGAGCACCGCCGGATCGAGTCCATCAAGGCCCACGCCGCGCTCGGTGGACGGCTCGTGCACGGCTGCCAGTCCGTGCCGGACCAGACCGGCGGCGTCGTGGCGCCCTACGGTGCCTCGATGGCCAACTTCCGTGACGACCTTGCCGCGTTCAAGGCGGTCTGGATCGAGCAGGTCTACGCCCACCGCGTGAACCCCGCCGCGTAGCCCCCCACCCGATCAGGCTCCGGGGCGGGCCGGCACTTCTCGCCCGCCCCGGACGCCTCAACATCCCCGGAGCCCTCACGTGACCACGAACCCCAGCGCCGAACTCCTCGACAACCTGCTCACCGTGGCCGGCCGGGCTACCGCCGTACAGGAGGAGGTGCGCGTGTGGTCCATGTCCGGCGTCGAGCGCGTGACCTTCCCCGACGGTGCCACGGCCATCTTCAAGTACGCCAAGAAGCCCTTCGACAACGAGGACCAGGCCCTCCGCCTGGCCCACACCCTCGGCGTCCCCGTCCCCCAGGTCCACGCCTCCGCCGTCCTCGACGGCTGGCTCGGCATGCTCATGGAGGACCTCGGTCCCGCCGTCCGCGAGGCCGACGACCTCGACGGCGTCGCCGCGGCCGTGGTCCTGCACGGCACCCGTACGGCTCCCGCCCTGCCCGTACTCGACCAGGAGCGGCTGCGAACGCTGCCGGCCCGCGCGCTGGAGCACCTCGGCAGGCTGCGCAAGGCCGAGCGGTGGCAGGACGCGGACGACGTCGAGGACGCTCTCGACCGGATCGCCCAGGCCGCCGGGGCCCGCTCGGCCGGGGCGACGCTGGCGCCGTTCGGCTGGGTGCACTCCGAGTTCCACCCCACCAGCCTCCACATCGGACAGCAGGGAGGCTGGCGGCTGCTCGACTTCGCCCGCGCCTTCACCGGCCCCAGCCTGCTCGACCTCGCCAGCTGGCACGGCACCACCGAACCCCCGCACCCCCTGCGCCTACGCGTCTTGCTGGAGCAGTACGTGACCGCCGGCGGCACCCCCGACGCCCTCGCCAAGCGCGGCGGGCTCACCGCCGAGAACTGGGCCCTGGGCTGGCACCGCATGTGGGCCGTCGAGTGGTTCATGGAGCAGTCCATCCGCTGGATCAACGACCCGGCCACCGACCCCGCCTACATCAAGGCCGTCCGCCGCCACCTCACCGACGTCCTCCACCTCCTGGAGATCTGACGTGCTCGCCCAGGCATCCCCGTGGCACGTCCACGCCGTCCAGCGGACCGCCGTCGGACTCGCCGAACCGCTGTCCGTGCCTGCGCGGATGGAGTGGACCACCCGGCCCGGCCAAGGACCCGGAGCCGAGATCCTCGGCGCGGACCTACGCGGCAAGCGGGTGGTGGAACTCGGCTGCGGCCCCGGCCACAACGCCGCCCACCTCGCCACCCGCCACGGCGCCCACGTCACCGGCATCGACCTCGTCGGACTCCAGGTCCGCCGCGCCCGCTCCCACTACGGAAGGCTCAACAACCTCACCTTCGTCGCCGGCCACTCCCTGCACTACCTCCAAGCCTCCGACGAGCAGTTCGACGCGATCTACTCCGTCTTCGGCGCCGTCGGGCTCGTCGCGCCCGAGCTCCTGCTGCCGGCCATCGCGGAGCACCTCAAGCCCGGTCGGATGCTCGCCTTCTCCATCCCTCACCCGCAACGCGGAGGCCGAAGCCCCTCCGGCGACGACCGGCCCCGCCGCGACTACGTCACTCTTCCCGACCGCAACCGGCTCCCCATCGCCCGCTGGGAGTTCTCCACCGACCGGTGGGAGAAGCACCTCAGCCAGGCGGGTTTCTGGCTCACGTCGGCCCAGGAGTTCTACGACGCCCGCATGGGCCACTGGCCCACCACCCTGCTGATCCGCGCTCGCAAGCTCTGACAGCCATTCGCCCCGGCTTCCCCTGGAGGAACCGATGCGCACGCCCTACCTGCTCCTCGACATCGACGGCATCCTCATACCCTTCCCCGACGCGGACGGTTCGACCCCGGCCACCCACGCCCGCCACGACGTCGTCCCTACCGACCGCAGCGCCGACAACCCAGTCACCGTCTGGCTCAACCCCGACCACGGCCGCCTGCTCATGGACGTGATCCGTACCGGCCTGGTCACCCCCGTCTGGTGCACCAGCTGGCGGCAGGACGCCACCACCCTGATCGGTCCGCTCCTCGACCTCCCGCCTCTGCCGCACGTCGACCTGCCGCGTCCCCAGATCACCACCAGCCACCCCAACGGCTACCTGTGGAAGCGCGACCACGTCGACGCCTGGCTGGGCGACGCCCCCGCTGTGTGGATCGACGACGACTTCACCAGCCTCGACCACGCCTGGGCCGCAGAGCGCACCGCCCGTGGCGCGGCGACCCTCCTGATCCAACCTGACCCCCGTGCCGGACTCCAGGCTGAACACTTGACCGAGGCCCGGGCGTGGGCAGGGCGGCTGCTCGCTGTGCGGACTGCTGCACCTGCTGCTCCGAGCGAAACCGAAGCAGCCTGACGCGAATCCGGGGCAGAAGGGCCGATGCCCCCGCCACGACGCTTGGCGAGGGCATCTGACCGGGGTCAGCGGTGCCGACCGCGCTCTCCGGGCCTCATGGCTACTGGAGTGGCCGGTGGGTACGGCGTGGCGGACATGGACGATGTCCCACTGACGGTGCTTCGCCTGCGAGCCGCTTGAGCCCGCCTGTTCGGTTGAGCGGTGATGCGCCAGTTGAGAACCTCGGCTGGGCGCTCGGCACTGCCGAGTTCTCGCTGGGTGCCGACCGTGGCCAGGAGGTGCCGGGGGTTGTGGCCGGCAGTCTCGGCGCGGGCGAGGGGCGTTGTCAGGGCGGCCCACGAGGGGTCGGCGAGGACGCGGTCGGCGTGGTCGGGAAGGGCCGCGCGAAGGTCCTGCTCGAAACGGTTGGCGGTTGTGGCGCGTGGAGCGCGGCGGGCGAGGTCCGCCAAGACCGGTGCGGCGGCCTGCTGGTAACCCGCCTGGAGGTGGCGGAACGCTTCCTCGGCTGCTGCCGCCTGCTGGTCGTGGTCGCGTTGCTCGTGCCACTTGGCAGCGGCGCGGGTCAAGTGCAGGGCCGCGAAGAGCACGGCTATGGCGAGCCCGCCTGGCTCGCTGGAGGCATAAGCGAGTTCCTTGGCGGCCTGTCGCAGCGCGGTAGCGGCCTGGTGGTCGGCCCGGATCGTTGAGCGGCGAGCCCGGTTGAACGCCCCGGCTGCCGCCACCAATTCGTGCCTGTGTCGGCCAGGTGTGGCGAGAGCCATGTTGTGCAGGGCGTCGCCGAAGGCATCCAGGTGGCCCTGGGCCGCGGGGTCGTCCGCCGAGCTGAGGATGGTGCATGCCGCGTTGAGGGCGCTCTCGGCGCGGCACCATGGCGTGTTGGGATCCGCCACGTGCTGTGCGCGGTCGGCCACTTCCTGGGTGGCGAGCCGTTCGCGCAGGCGGTTGATGGACAGGTCGGGTGCGAGTTTCGAGCCGCCGTACCAGACGGGTTCGTCGGCCGCGTTGGTGTCACCAGGTGCAGCGAGGCTGTAACCGATCACCTCACCGGTCTCGGGGCCGAGGCGGGTCTTGACCTTGATGCCCAGGGATTGCAGCACGGTGAAGTAGTCGGCTTCGGTCCGTATGCCGGCGGCGACCGTGTACGCCTGCTCGCGCAACCACTGCCGCGCTGTGACCGTCTGGCCCTGGCGATCGGCCTTGGCGCGTTCGGCGCCGGTGGGCGTGCGCGGAGCGGTGAGGTCGCCGGACTTCAGGCGGCGCAGCCCGAACTCGGCTTCGATCTTGCGGCACTCGGCTTGGGCCCGCTGTCCGTCGCGGTGGGTGCGGGGGCGGCGTCCGTCGGCGCGGACGGTGGTGGCCATGATGTGAATGTGGTCGTCGGCGTGACGCACCGCGATCCAACGGCATGCCTTCTCGTCCCCCTCGGGGGCGATGCCGGCTGCGTGAACGACGCGGCGGGAGACCTCGGCCCACTCGGCGTCGGTGAGGTAGCGGTCGCCGGGCGCGGTGCGGACCGGGCAGTGCCAGACATGCTGAGGTGGTTTCTTGCCGCCCAGTTCGCGGGTGCGCAGGTCGACGTGGTGGTCGAGGCGCTTGGCGAGCAGGGTGTAGCTGGCCTCGCTGTCGCGGCCGGGGTCGGGGGCGCCGGCCATGTCCCAGGCAGCGACGATATGAGGGTCGGTGTGCTCGTCGCGGCGGCCGGGGCCGAAGAGGTAGACGATCAGTCCGCGGGTGTCGGAGCCGGTGGAGACGTCAGGCACCATGTGCAGCGCCCTCCGCCAGGAGTTGGTCGATCAGTCGGTAGCTGCTCTGGGCCGCTTGCTCGACGCGGTCCAGCACCGTCTCGGCATGCTCGGGCACTGTTCCTCGGTAGATGGCTGCGGTGATCTGGTTGAGGTTGCTGCCGATGCGGTTCAGCGCGACCGTGTGTGCCTCGACGGCCTCGATCAGCGGGCGGAGAGGATCGTCCTCCGGGCTGCCCACCAGCCCCGCCTTGCCGAGGGCAACGGCGAGCGCGGCGTCGCCGACGAATCCGGCGAACTTCTGACCGCGCTGGTGGGCGGCGGCGCTGATCAGGCGGACCGCGGTCGGGGTGAAGCGGATGGTCTCGCGCTTCTCGACGGTGCGCTTGCGGTTCATCAGCGCGGGCAGGATGGGGGCGTCGGGATCCCGCCAGGAAGGCTGTTCGGTGGGCGGTCGTATGTCGGTCGGCGGCTGGGTGCGCAGGGCGACGGAGTCGGCCGCGGGCGGACCACTGGTCTTGGCTGTGCCCTCCTCTGGCTCGGGCGCCCCCTGGTGCCCGGCCTCCTCCTCCGCCACCCCTGGGGCGGAGGCAAGCGCGGACGAAGCCTCGTTAGTACTGCAACCGCATGTGGCGTGACGGGTCGTCGTTTTGGTCGTTGGGCTGACTGTGTGATGAATCGCTGACGGTCGCGCAGATCGAGGGCTGGTCCGATGGGATAGCCGGGCTTCATGCCCGGTTTGCGGGACGTTTTGGCCGATCGGAGCCACGTGAGCGGGCGTTGGACTACCTGTCCACGTTGCTCGCGCCGCTGGAAAGGAAGAATGGGTGGACGCTGGCTGAGCAGGCCGGCCAGCGTCGCCCGGACGGTTTCCAGCGGCTGCTGAACTTCGCCGACTGGGACGAGCACGCGGTCCGCGACGATGTGCGCGACTTCATCGTCGAGACGATCGGCAGCAAGGACGCGGTACTGATCGGGGACGACACCGGCTTCCTGAAGAAGGGCGTCAAGTCGGCCGGGGTCCAGCGGCAGTACTCCGGAACGGCCGGGCGCACGGAGAACTGCCAGATCGGCACGTTCCTGGCCTACGCCTCCGCCGCAGGCCGGGCCTTGATCGACCGCGAGCTGTATATCCCTGTCTCCTGGACGGATGACAGGGAACGGTGCCGGGCGGCGGGGATCGGTGACGAGGTGCCCTTCGCCACGAAGATCGAGCACTTCAAGTGGATGCTGCAACGCGCGATCGACGCACGCGTCCCTTTCGCCTGGGTCACCGCGGATGAGGCATACGGCCAGGTCAAACACATGCGGGCCTGGCTGGAGGAACGACACGTCGCCTACGTCCTGGCCACCAAGGTCAACGACACCGTGCCCACCACCGGCGGCACGGACGCCGAGGTCCGCGACCTGGTCACCGCCGTGCCCCGGCAGGCATGGAAACGGATCTCCGCTGGTGCGGGCGCGCACGGCCAGCGGTTCTACGACTGGGCCCGGATCGCAATCCGCCCGGCATGGGAGGACGGCTTCGGGCACTGGGTCCTGGCCCGCCGCAGCATCAGCGACCCCACCGAGATCGCCTACTACGTCTGCTACGGCCCCGTCACCTCCCGGCTGAAAGACCTGGTCAGGACCGCTGGCGCACGTTGGCAGGTGGAGGAATGCTTCCAGATCGCGAAGGGAGAGTGCGGTCTGGACCACTATCAGGTCCGTCTCTACCGGGCCTGGTACCGGCACATCACCCTGGCAATGGCCGCCCTCGCCTACCTGACCGCCATCCGCGCCGCAGAAGCCGCAAAAGGGGCAGCGGAAACGACGAGCAAGACCTCATACCCCTCAGCGTCCCGGAGATCCGCCGACTGATCGGGCACGTCGTCATCACGCCCCACTGCCATTCCAACGAGCACCGTCTGCACTGGTCACACTTCCGACGCCGCAGCCAAGCCCGAGCCCGCCGCTGCCACTACCAACGCCGAGGCCATGACCCCCACATGCGGTTGCAGTATTAGAGGCTCGTTCGCTCCAGCTTGCTGCTGTTCGGCGGGCCAGCCTGAACAGTCCCCTGCGGTGGCGGGAGGGGGTGTCGTCCGTGTTGTTGTCGTGCATGGTGGTGCTCCGGTGGCATGTGGGCAGGGCTTCGTCACGTCCGTCGCAGCCGTCCCGTGGCTGGTCAGGACAGGTACGGACTCGGCCGCAGGTACGGCTAACTCCGTCCCGGCGAGGAAGTCCGTCCCCGCGCTGACCTGCGCGGGGACGGATGCGACGGACTGAGACGGACCCAGGGGGTGGGTCAGCGGGCGGGCTTGGGACCTACGGTGCCGCCGGGCGGGCCGACGGGCAGCGGCCCGGTCGGAGGGGCGGGCGGCTTGCCCTGGGCTGGGCGTACGGGCGTGAACTCGTGCCCGGCTGCGGGGGCCGGCTGGGCGGGGTCGGGGCAGTAGCGGGCCCAGGCGTCGAGGAACTGGTTGCGGGCGTACGCCTTGGCCTGACGGCCCTGCTCGAAGCGATAGTTCGCCGGGCGGATGCCGAAGTCCCTGAGCAGCGCCGACAGGTGGAAGGCGGTCAGCCCCTTGGTGCCGTAGTCCGGCCACGGAGATTCAGCATCTGCCAGGAGAGCGGCCAGCAGATCCTGCGAGCGCAGGGCCTCCTTGTTGCCCTCCTGTTCGAAGATGCGGCGGATATCACGCAGCAGCCGCGTCTTCAGGGTCGTCTGCTCGTCCTGGACGGCCTCGTGCCGAGTCATCGCCAAGCAGGCGACGCGGGCGCTGGTGGGCCAGTGGCCGCCGGCCAGGTCGGCGACGATGACCAGCGGCTCCCAGGTGTCCGCAGCCCGGTCCTCAACCGGCATCTTTGGCACCAGACCGGCAGCCGTGCCACGCAGCGGCGTCAGCCACGCGGCCAGCCGGTCACGCACTGCGTGCAGTCAGGCACGGAGTACCGCGAGCGGAACGGGGTGATCCGCTCACCCGGCTTGCGCTTCTGCATGCGAAGTACGACCGCCCGGTCCATGATCGTGTCGGGCAGGTCGCCGATCCCGGCCAGCGCGGCCATGGCGAAGGTGGGAAACGCCGTCGGCTTGTGCTCCGGTCCGGAGATGCGCCAGGCGGGCCGATTGCGCTGGTGCCCGGCGTTCAGCAGGCCGCGCAGGTCCTCCTTCTCGCCCGCCTTGGGGCCGAAGATGGTGTCGGCTTCGTCCACCAGCAGCGTCGGCGGGTTCTTGCCTATGACGCGGAAGACCACCGCCGGTGAGGTGTTCACCGTCATCATCGGCTGGTGCACGGTCTCGTGGAGCACATCCAGGACACGGGACTTGCCGCACCCCTTGGTCGGCCCCACCACCGCCAGACGCGGCGCGTGCTGAAGGGCGGGCTGGATGTGCGAGGCCGCCACCCACAAGGTGACCGCCGTCAGGGCCTCCTCACTCGGCAGCACTACGTACCGACCGATCGCCGCCTGCAGCTCATCCAGCAGCACGGCCCCGTCACCGGTCGCCTCGACGCTTACACCCCCACGGTCCCCGGACCCCAAACCGTCATCCGGGACCACGGTCCCACTCTGTACCTGCTCGGTCCCCACGGGACCGTCGGTCCCCGCAGCCCGTCGGGGACCACGGTCCCCTGCTGCACGGTCCCCTGGTGCAATGCCCGCGCCCTGGGGACCGGTCCCTACATTGGGGATCAGGGGAACGGGACCAGGCTCATCGTCCGCCTTCGGGTAGGACACTGGTCCGCCCGGACCGGCATGGTCCGCAGCCAGCGGTCCGGTCCGCACGCCGCTGGCCTGCATCTCTTCCTCGTCACCGGATATCTGCTCCGTGGCCCGTGCCTGGTCGTGGGGCCAGGGCGCGTCCTTCGGCGAGAGCGGAGCAACACCGTGGTGCGGTTGGTCCCCGGCATCCGGACCCAGGGGACCGTCCCCCCTGTGGGGACCGTCGCTGGTCCCGTGGCGAGGGGACCGCGACTCGGCACGGTCGCCGTTGCGCGGGACCGTCCCCTGTCCGGGGACCGCCACGGGCGGCCAGACAACCTTGGGCCTGGTTTCCGCGTTGGCGGATGCACTCGAAGCGCGTGAGGACGTAGGGTCCTCCATAGACGTTCCTCTCTGGTGAGGGGCAGGACGGGCTAGGTCCCACCCCTCACCGGCTCAGTCGTTCAGGGATGGGCAATGCGTAGGGGAATCTCCGGCCCCGGCGTTGGCGCGCCAAGGGCCGCTCTGTTTCCCCGTGAGTCATGCCGTGAGGTCGTACGAGGTCCGCTGGTCGAGCCAGATGTCGACCTCGCGCCAGCGGTAGCGCAGGTGCCGACCGACCTTGTGGACCTTCGGGCCGATACCCCGGTACTTCCACTGGTAGAGGGTCTTCACCGGCACCCCGAGGTAGGCGGCGATCTCAGCGGGCGTGGCGAGCGGGCCGCGCGCGGCGGCCGTGGCGGGGCGAGGGAATTCGTTGGGCAAGGCCACTCCATATCGGTTGCAGGCAACGGGCATGGGCAAGAAAGCCACACGCTTCGGGCTCCGTCCACATGCATCTCTGGGAATTCTGTGGCCGACTCGAATGGCGGGCCGACCGAAGAGGGCATAACCGTAAGGGCGAATCGCCGGTTGACCAAAAAGTTCGCCCGCCCATCCGGTTCTCCCTCGAAAATCCCCGCAGGTACTCAGCGATCCGTCGCCGCGGAAGCGGCAGGCCAGAAGCCTCTGCGATGACCGCCAATACCTGGAACCGCCGCAGCGGCGCGGGACTTTACCACCCGATTCTCGATAAACCGAACCACCCGTTCCTGCCGAAGTACCCCGCACCTGCAAGTTCTGTAGAGTTTTAGAACTAACTATTGCCATGCCCGCCGATTTTGAGTTACAGCTATCCGTCATGGCTACTTACCCCATCGAAATCGGACCGGCCGGAATCGGCACCGCCCGCAATATCGAGGCGGCCCGTGTGGCGTGCCGCCTCACCCAGCGGCAGCCCGCCGAGCACTGCACTGCCCTGGGGCGCCCGATGACCAACATCGCCGTAAGCCGCACCGAACGCGGTCGTCGCCGTTGCGACGTCGACGACCTGGTCGCCATCGCCGCCGCCCTCGGCGTATCCCCAGGGGCTCTACTGCCCCAGTGGGCGGGTCACGATGCCGTCTCCCACTCTGCAGCCCAGACCTTCAACCGCATACAGGAGGCCCTTCTTGGCTGAGCCGTACGACCGCTGGCACAAGAAGCGCCCGCAACCCGGCGACGAGAAGTGCAAGGCCCACGGCAAGGTGCCGTCCCGTGAACACGGACGCGGAAAAAGATGGCTGGCCCGGTGGCGCGACCCCGAAGGGCAGCAGCAGAGCGAGAGCTTCGATCGCTACGAGGACGCGCGCCAACATCTGACGCGGATGCTCGGGGCCGTCGACGAAGGCACGTATATCGCCCCGAAGAAGAGCGACACGCTACTCAAAACGATCGCTGAGCAGTGGCTTGCGAACCAGACGTTCGGCAACCCCAGGACGTACCACCAGTACGAATCCCGCGTCCGTAACCACATCATCGGGTCCTTGGGGGATCTCAAGCTGCGGGAGGTCAAGGCGTCCACGGTCCAGACGTGGATCAAGCGCCGGCTACTGGTCCTCGACGAGACCACAGTCGGCCTGATCTTCAACCACCTGTCGTCAATCCTCGCCATGGCGGTAGACGACGACCTCATCCCGAAGAACCCCTGCGAGACCGGGTCGGTCAAGCGCGTGAAGCCCAGGCGGTCGAAGAAGCCGGCCAAAGATGTGCCTCTCTCCTGGGAGCAGACGGACGACCTGCGCAAGCAGCTGCCCGACCGATATCAGGCCACGGTCGACTGCGGTCGAGGGCTCGGGATGCGGCAGGGCGAGATATTCGGCTTCAGCCCGGACGACGCGGACTGGTCGGTGGACGACAAGACCGTCCAGATCTGCCGGCAGATCACGCATCACTGCGGCACCCTCGTCTTCGCTCCACCCAAGGGCGGCACCAAAGACGATCCGAAGGACCGCTACGTCCCCCTCGACGAAGACCTGGCGACGCGCCTGCGCAAGCACATGCAGGAGTTCCCTCCGGTCGAGGTCACACTGCCATGGCTGGAGAGGGACGGCGAACTGGTCACCGTGCGTCTGATCTTCACCACGCGAGAGCGCAAGGCGCTCAACAAGAACTACTTCAACTACCTGTGGAAGGCGGCCCTTGAGGCCATCGGCGTCATCAAGGCGGTGAACGACGAGCCGGTCGGCAAGGGCCGCAAGTGGGAGGAGTGCCGCGACAAGATGATGCACGCCCTCCGGCATCTATTCGCCTCGGAGGCGATCAATCAGGGCGTAGATGTCTACACGCTCGCTGACCTGCTCGGGCATGAGGATCCTGCCTTCACCCTGCGTCGATACGTCCACCGGGTAGCGGGAGCCGTCGAGAAGGCCCGCAGGGCAATCGGCCGACGATATCGAGCCGCCGCATAGGCTCCTCTGCGCCTCGTCCCGCTTCTCCGCAGAGAGGTTGAGCGAAGACGTCCCCTTCGCGTCCGGCCGCGCCCGACCATGGTTGAGACCGCCAAGGCCCGGAGCGCAACAATATGGGGATCACATGCGCGTTGAGGTTCGTGTCGAGCCGATCTTGTCGACGCCTTGACCGACTGCAGCGACGAGCAAGCCGAACGGATGCGGGGCGCTGACCCGGTTTTCTTACCCTGGCGCCCCGCCGCTGCTCAACACGGCCCGGATCGCCTGGAACCCGCAGGAAGCAACGCGCGTTCCGCAGGGGTGAAGTCCCGGCCCACGCCCGCGCACAGGGTGTCCGCTATGGCGTCGGACAGGAGGTCCAGGTTCTGGTACCAGTCACGACCGGCGATCATCAGGCGGTGGTCGCGTACGGTGATGCCGAGCGGCCTGCCCGTCGGATGGCTGGTCAGCAGCAGCCCGCTCTCCAAGTCCCAGAACTGCACCTCATACACGGTGTCGCTGCCCAGGGTGACCAGCGTGTCGCGCGGGCCAAAGCCGATCAGATCAGACAGGTGGGCTCCCGCCGCCGCCAGTGCGCGCCCCACTTCCTTGCCCGCGTCCACGTCCCAGCGGTGCAGGAATCCGTCTGCGTTGCGTGTCATGAAGCGCCGGCCGTCGGGAGTGAACACGAGCGGTGTCGGCGCAGTCGCCTCGAAGCGGGGGTGCAGTTCGCCCGTGGTGAGGGTACGCAGGCGGGTGCCGGTGCGCAGGTTCCAGAATTCGACGGTGCCGGTCGCTGTCCCGGCGCTGGTGACAACCGCCATTTCGTCGGAGTGGCCGGGACGAGAACGGAGTTGCCCGTAATAGGTGAAGGGGTTCGTCGTCTGCTGCTCCGTGCGGCGTTCCACCTGGACCGCCGGCCCGACGCGTCTGCCGGTAGCGGCGTCGACGAGCATCACTCTGCCGTCGGTGGTCATGACGGCGACCTCGCTGCCGCGCACCGGTTCAATTGCTTCCACGCCCTTCCTCCTGGCCGGAAGGGCGGTGTCCTCCCATGTGAGGTCGATGCGTGTGCGTGGGTTGTGGGCGGCAGCAGCTGTGAGCCCGCCATCCGAGCGTTGCAGCACGATCCATCGGGAGTCGGCTGACCATATCGGCAGTGGGACGTTGCCGGCCCCGGGGTCCCATGGCGTTTCACGGGTAGTGCCGGTCGTGGTGTCGACGACGGTCAGGGCCTGGTCCTCGAGGAACACGAGGTGCTTTCCGTCGGGAGCCAGTGCGCCCTGCTCAGTGGCACTGCCCCCACCGACCAGGGCTGCTGCGGCCGCGTCGAGTGGAACGGCCCGGGCGGTCAGCAACACGTCCGGGGTGGGGACGACGACGGTGACGTGATCGTCGTCGCCGGCAGCGGGAAAGACGGCGACGCTCGCGGTCGACAATCCGCCGTATGAGCTGGCGGCGGGCGCTCTGGTCCGGTAGACGCTGCCGGTGCGCAGTCCGATCAGGGTGAACTCGGAGTATGCCCCTTCCTCGACGAAGTGGGGGTAGACGGCGAATTCTCCAGTCGCGTCGACCAGATCGTCCACGCCTGTCCCCGTGGGGGCTGGCAGGGTAATAGTGCGCTTCCCTGACCGGCTCGAGGCGCGTACGCGCAATGTCCCGTCGTGGATGTCGGTTCCTTGCTCGACAAGCAGTTCGCCGCCCCCCGCGATCACGGTGAGGCTGCGCGCCGCGAAGGGTTGGACCTGATGGCCCGTCGCGAGGTCGCGGATCATCGTCCGTTGGTCATCGTGCGGCAAGTGTTCGGCGGTGAAGACAACCTGGCCGGGGTCCTTGGTGAAGGCGACCTGGCGCGGCTGGTCTGGCACCAGGCCGGGGGCAGTCGGCAGCTGCCGCCCGGTGACGACGTCCCAGGCCGAGACGGCGGCGTAGTGCTCCCGAGGGTCCTTGGCGCCGGACGCGTCATAAAACTTGAGCATCCGCAGCACGTGTCGGCCGTCGCTGCTGAAGTCCAGTGAGGCACCGTTCACCTTGCGGCCAGCCGCGTCGTCGGATGCGAGGTAGCGCGGCTTCGCGGCCGGCCGAGTAAGGTCCCACAGCCATACGCTGCCGTCGGCCACCGCCGAGGCGTAAGAGCGGCCATCCGGGCTCAGGCCGCTGCCACCTGCCTCCTCGTCCGGGATCCCGGCCAATGGGCGCTGCCGGGGAGCGCCGCCCGCCAAACCGGTGATCAGAGTAAGCGCGGATGCGCCATCGTCCCGACGGGACTGTACGACAACGGTCCTTCCGTCCCGTGTGGACCTCATGCCCGTAAATACGCCGGGCCAAAGGCCCGGGTGGCTGCCTGACAGCTGCTGCCCACGTGCGTACTGGCGAAGGAGCGCGGCGTACGACTCGGGGGTCGCTTCGGTGCGCCAGGCGGTGAGGCCCAGCTGGAGGGACAGGGCGGGGTCGTTCGCGGAGTGGCGGTCGGCGAGCGAGGCCAGCAGTCGGGACGCCTGTGTGCGCAGCTGCGCCTCGACATGCCTGTTGCTCTGCCAGACTCCGACGGCCAAGCCCCCGGCCAGCAGCACCAGCACCGTCAGCACGGCCGCCAGGGCGCGCAGGCGGCGGATGCTGCGCCGGTGGTACTGGGTGCTGCGCCGGATGTAGGCGTGCTCGGTGTCGCTGAGGTCCTGGGCACGGTCCGCCAGCCAGTCGGACGCCGTTGCCAGGACGCCGCCGCGCAGCAGGGCTCCGTCCTCCTCCCCCTCCTCCTGCCAGCGCCGCATGTCCTGCCGTAGCTGCTCCTGCTACCGCCGGAAGTCACGTGAGTCGACGAGCCAGCCGTTGAGTCGAGGCCAAAGCGTGGCCAGGGCCTCGTGGGCCAGGTCGGCGATCTCCTCTCCGTCGGGTGCGCGGCCAAGCACAACAAGCTTCGTCGGTGCCAGCCGCCGGGCGAGGGATCGCAGTGCGGGAGCGAGGTCGGGCAGGCGGGCGGGGCTGCGCGCGAATCCTCCGCTGTCGTTGGGGCGCGTCATCTGCGCGAACAGTCGTCGGGCGAGGAACTCCTCGTCAGGGTGCAGGAGTTCGCGGGCCGCTTCCTCGGCGTAGCCCACGAGTGCCCCCGCGACGCCGCCCAGCTCGTCGTAAGCAGCATGGGTGAGCATCGATCCATCGCGCCGCTCCCACAGGCGGGTCAGGGCAAACTCGACGAGTGGCATGCGTCCGGGCTCGTCGGCCGCGTCCGCGACGATCCGTTCGGGCAGACCGGCTTCGTACCAAAGGCCCGGCACCGCCTCCACCGGCGCGGTGATCGCCCGGTGGAGCCCCGGAGCAGACAGGGGGGCGAGGAACTGCACGGCGCCCGCGCTGAGGGAATCGGCGGTGGCCGAGGTGACAAGCGTGTCGAGGGACTCGGGGCGAGCGGTGGCCACGACACGCAGCGCCGGGCCGGGCCGGGCTCGGCCTGCCGATGTGTGCCGAGGGCGATGAGGAGCCGCAGAAGTTCGCGAGCGACGGCAGGTTCCGCTGCGGCGTACTCCTCCAACTGGTCGACGAAAAGGACGTGCCCGCTTTCCCCCGCGTGGGCGAGCACACGGGAACGCAGGTCGGCGGAGAGCGCGTCGGCTGGCTCCAGGGCGTCGGGGCGCGGCCGGGTCAGCAGGTCGGCCAGGTCCGCTATGGCGCGAAGCCGTTCGGTCTCGGTGAGCGACGGTTCCAGTACAGGTACGAGGGCACGCGCCACGATCCGCGCGGGACTCGCGCCGGGTACGGCCCGCAGTTCGGACACCGTCCAGCTCGCGCTCGTCAGCCGCGGCACCAGCCCGGCGCGGACGAGCGACGACTTGCCGCAGCCCGAGGGGCCGACCACGAGGGTCAGCGGCTGAGCTCCGACCGCGGCTTCCAGGCGTCCGGTCTCCTTCTCACGCGCGTGGAAGAGGCCCGCTTCCGCTTCGGTGAACGGGGCGAGTCCACGGAACGGACAGCGCGGGCGCAGGATGCCCTCGTCGACGAGCGACGCGGACGGGATCAGATATCCGGTGGTCGAGCCAGCGCCACGCTGGACGGCGACGGTCATGCCGACAACCCCACCCTGCGCGTCGTCCCAGACCGGGGAGCCGCTGAAACCGGCGGAGACCCGCTGCCCCTGACCGGCCGTCTCCATCTGCAGCCAGCCCGCGCCCTGGGTGCCACGCAGCGTGCCCGAGGCCCATACGCCGTGCCTCGCGCCTTCGGAAAAGCCAAATACCCGGAATGTGTGGCTCCAGACCCGGGTGCCGTCGACAAGCGGGACCGGACGGGAGCCCGGCACACACTGCTCCAGGCGCAGTAGCGCCACGTCTCCGGTGTCGTCATCGTCGATCGGCCGCCACGTCACTACCGAGGCACGGCCGGACTGCACGGCTCCGGTGCGGTCCCTCAGCAGCGGGAAGTCCACGCTCACCGTGTCCAGAGGCGCCTCGGCCGACGTGGTCGGCAGCCCTGCCGCCGCCGCGACGACATGGGCGCAGGTGCAGACGATGTCACTGTCGAGCAGAAATCCCGCCCCCACGATGTCCCCACTGCGGGAACGTATGCGGACCAGCGACCGTGTCAGTAACTCTTCCTCGCGCACCGCCGTCACAACGCCGCCTGCTACGCCGGGTCCGCGGCTGAGTTCGGGACCGCCGCTCGTGTCTGCCCCTCTGACGACAGGGGCGTCGGCCCTGCTTCGGCGCGAGGATGCCACTCCACGCTCACGGTGAAGTTAGCCTCCGACGCCGCCTTGGCAACAACCACGCCCGCCTCCGCCGTCAGCTTGATGCCGAAGTCCACGCGTACGGTGTCCGGCGTATGCGCCATGTCCCGCAAGCCCGCTGCTATGACGTCGAGGGCGGGCCGCACATGCCCCATGGCGTCCTGCAGGGTCTCCGACGTGGCACGCGCGAGCGCCGCCGCCCGCCCGACGCGGTCGATGCCGACGGACTCGCCGTCGGCAATCTCAACCAACACACCGCTGCCGTCCGCCAGCCGGATCTCACCTGCGTATGTCATCGGGTACCCCCTCTGCTCCCTTGGTGCTCTCAGGCTACGTGAACTCATCTATATTTGAATCGAGTTGGATATCTGATGCGGCATCGTCCGGTCGCTGGCCGACACGGATACCAAGAGGCTGGAGGCGCCGTCCGGGCCAGATCATCACGGCCTCGCCGGTCAAGGCAGTGCTCTCGACCGTGATCTTGAGCGGGCGAGACACAAGGCCACGGATGTCGAAGAAGCTCAGACGGCCCTCGCAGGTGGCCGACTATGCGCCCACCTTTGCACAGCTCATCGCCCGACTGCAGGCGCCCTGATCGATTGGCAGCCCCAGGCAGAGCCTTCCTTCCCCGCCATGTGCACCGATTGTGTACCGGCCTGCTCGTCACAAGGGTGTCCGTGCAGGTCAGAGGGTTTATCGAGCTGTACTTCGACATTTAAGAACGCCGCAGGTCAGAGCAGATTTCCGCTCCCCTGGGCCGTCTGTGGGCCGTCGGCCGTGTTCCTCCGCTCTCGGAAGGCACGGCCGACAGCCTTTTCCGTGAGCGCCGATCAGGCCGCCACAGGCACCGCCCCGTCGTCGCCATCGTCGTCAGCGCCCGCCGCTCCAAAGGCAGAGTCGATGGCCTTCCGCGCGCGGTCCTGGCTGTTTGGCATTCGGAAAGCGAGTACGCCCACTCAGTCAGTCCCATGGCCGCCAAGACTAAGACTCCCCAGCACGTGTTGGCAGAGCGCGTACCGTGCGTCCCTTGCCGTGGACGGTGTGGAGCAAGCCGGTTCCTTCCATCTGGGCGAGCGCACGGCGCACGGCCGCCCGGGAGACTTCAAAGCGATCACAGAGCTTGGCTTCAGACGGGTACGCATCCCAATGGATAGCGAGTCCTCCGCGATCACATCCGTCATCCGCTCTACGAGCGTCCTGGCGTCCCCATTCCTGGCGACCCGCCATCCGACGCCGGGAGCGGACTCCAGGACCCCCTCCGCTGCGAGAGCCTTGAGAGCTCGCCGCACGGTGTTCATGGCCACCCCGTACGCGTTCATGAGGTCAGCCTCTGAGGGCAGTCGATCGTCGAAGGCACCACTCTCAATCTTCTGTCGCAACGCCTCTGAGATAACCAAGTAGGTTCCGCGCGGACTGGCTTCGGGCACTTCCACACCCCTCGCAACGCCTAGTTCGCCCCCAGGCTCCCACGGCTCGTGCACCCTAACTCCAGGTCATCACCAAGGTTCCGAGGGGCTACCACCCAGGGCTGCCGCAAAGTCGCATTTCATGAGGAAAGCTGCTGGTCAGCGGGCACTCCGAAGAGGTCGAGTGGGGCCTTGTGCGGTGCCAGTGCGAGGCGTCGTTGCGCGTCGGCGATGGAACTACCGGTCCAGCGCAGGAAGTTGATGGTGATCGATCTCAACGTGGAGACGTTTTGCGGGCCGTGGCCAGTGCGGATCCGCGCGGCGTCGTCGCCGAAGGTCACATCCCGCACATAGTGGATCTTGTTTTCCACTCCCCAGTGGCCCCTCGCGTACCGCGCGACGACCTCGGGAGCCGCCCGTTGCGAGGTGAGGTCGGTGATCAGGTAGACGATCTCGCGGGTCCGTTTCCCCGACGCCTCCACGGTGCGGTGTCGGACGACACGGGCGACCTGCCGCACATAAGGGAAGGCCAGATCGCCCCAGGTCACCACCTTGGTCACCCGAGTCTCCAGCCGGCCATGCCCTCGCCCGCTCTCCTTGTGCACGGCCGTCACCTCGTGCCACAGGATCGAGCGGCACGTCTCCCACAAGGTCGGCTGGTTCCGCTTCACGGTAAGAACGAAGTGCGCGCCCATCTCTTCCACCAGCACCTTTGCGGTCTCCGCCTGGGTGTGCAGGGCATCGGCCGTGACCACCACACCCCGCAGGTCCAGGACGCTGAGCAGCGGGGTCAGGGCCGGGATCTCGTTGCTTTTGTCCGCGACTCGCTGCTGAGCAACCAGCGTGCCGTCCTGAGCCATCGCGCCGATCAGCATCACCGCGCTCTCCGTTCCCCGACGTGATCCCCGCAGGGCCTTGCCGTCCGCCGCCACCGTTTCCAGGGCCACCTCCCGCACCCGCAAGAGAACCTCCAGCTCACCCGGCCTCACCGCCGACAGCACCCTCCGCAACGTGTCCGCCCCCGGCGCCCTCACCAGCCCGAACGCGCCGACGGGCACCAGCCCCAGCCGCAACTTCTCCTGCGGCTCCGCGGCAGCGGCCCACTGCGCCATTGCCCGCCAGGACCCGAAACCCGCCGCCGTCGCGCACAACGCGATCACGAGCAGGACCGACAACGGGAAACGACGCCCCCGTGCCTTGCGCGGATCGCTCACCTCGCCGAGCCGCTGCCACAACGCCACCTGCGCCGACACCAGCGACAGCGACTCCGACCGGGGCACGGACGTGACAGACTGACGTTTCACCGAAGCTCCGTTGGGTCAGGGCGACTTGCGAGGTCACCCACCCCAACGGAGCTTCGGGCTTTCCAGGCACGGGCCTCTCACCAGCGGAAACGCGTACACGCAGGACTTTGCGGCAGCCCTGGGCTACCACCGAGCTCCAAACCGTACATGAGAATACGGCGCCATTTTTCCTCAGCGATACACCTACGCGCCATGTGCCGCAGAGCGTAAATATCTCCCGCGTTGGCCGCCTTCAATGCATATTCCTCGGCAGCCTCCAGCTCACCTGCTTCCTCATGGCGCGTCGCCATATGCGAAAGCGCTACCGTATTCCCAAACTCGATAGCGAGCTCTAACAAAGCATCTGCCCCCTGTGAATTTCCTGCGCCTTCCCGATGGCGAGCCAGATCCATAAGTGGAGCAAAATTCCCGGACTCAGCGTAGAGCAAGACTAAATCTTGAGCTTCTTCACTACGCTGGGTCGAATCATAGATACGCGCCAACCGGAACGGTGCTTCATATCTATCATCTCGCGCGGCGAGGGTATAAATCGCCTCGGCCTCAAGAACTTTACCCTCTTCTTCGCTCATCTCGCCGAGCTCAACGAGAAAGCCACTCAAACCCGCCTCAGCCACCTTGAGGAATATTTCTCGGGCCTCTTCACGCTGTCCGATTTCTTTGCGGATGACGCCAAACCACCCCAACGCCCAGAGATCTCCCATAAGCACCGCGCGACGCAATAACCATTCGGCGGACTTAACATCACCCCTATCTTTCGCTTCAAGCGCGATTTCCAACATCATGTCGGCGTCATCCAACTCTTTTATTTCGGCAAGAAGATCCTCTACTGAATCCTCATCACTATCCTCTACAGCAAGGCGCAGCAAGACAGAAAACGCCTCAACGAGCCCGGCATCCGCCGCCTCCCGCAGAAGACGTCTCCCCCCCTCTATATCGCCGGACTTCAAACGCATTTTGGCGATTCCCACCAGAGATACCGAATTCTCTCCCTCTTCCATCACCCGAGCTATTTGCTCCGCCTCGTCAAATTCTAGTAACTCCGCCTTTGCTCGCATCAAGTCGCGCAGCGCCCACGCGCTCCCTTGTTCAACTGCCTGCCGTAGCAGTTCATTGGCCTCATCCGAATGACCTGCCTCACCTCGCAGGTAGGCGACCCATCTCAATGCAGTCACGTTTCCTCGCCGCCCAGCTTCGCGGTAGAGCATGCAAGCGTACCGAGAACGATTCCGCTCTTGCGCCGCCTTGGCTATCTCCATAACACCCTCAGTGGAGGGAAGATTCGCAGCACTATCCCAAAAAGACTGTGGAGGTATCTCGAATCGCCGGGAAGCTTGTCCATGATGATCTAGATAGTCGGCCAATTCCACAACGTCGGGAAGCGCCCCCACGCCGGTCTGGTGAGGCACAGCGACAAATGCGGAGGTGACGCCCTTAATTATCTCCTTTGCGTAGTTGAGGGCACCGTCAAACCATGTTTCTGGATCGCAGGCTCCACGCAATTCTGGTTCCATGTAACCCGGCGCCGCCATCTTAAGAAAGGATGTCGGAATAGGCCCAGACATACCTAAACGGCGAGAATCCATCGCAGCTGTGATCACAGCGCGCCCGCAAAGCCCGTCAACGCCATCGGCTGCATCGTAGTGTTTAAGAAGATCCGGTGCGGCCGCCAAGTACTGCGCTACAGAATTTGAGCCACTTCGGGCTACGAGTCTCAGTGATCGGTCCGTGGCGGCTAGCTTCCGCAATTGGCGCTGGTCACCTTCGGAAAAAGTTGGCGGCACGTCGATTAGGACACCTTGCTTCAGCAGCTCTCTAGCTTGAGAATATCTATCAGACTCCCCCGGGGCAACCTTCCCTGAGGTAATAAGTCGATGATGCATAGTCCAGAAAGTCGCAACAATAACTAGCGGGCCACCGCTCTCTAGTAAGCGACGGAGGGCAATTGCGACGTCTTCACTCCGGTCACGTAACAGCAGTTGATGAGCATCGTTCAGCCAAATTACAGTATTGCGCTCTGCGGCCCGCGTATCAATGGCAGCCAGAAGACTTGCTTCGTTCTTAGGGAAGATCAAATACCAATCAGGCACGGCCGCACTGACTACCTCATAGGCCGACCGAGTCTTACCCACACAGGAACCGCCTCTGATCACGACTAGCTGCGGCTCTCGGTTCTCTTTGGCTCTTAGTACAGCTCTCAAAAGTTCAGCATCATGAGATCGTTGCACATAGGGGGGTAGTTTAAAATCGGATACCGCCCCTTCCTGCGATTCGGTTACAGCGGGATGCACTCCAAGTTGCTTAGCAGTCCAACCCTGAATTGGGCGTGGCGGATCAGGCAATTCCATTACCAGTGCAGCATCGTGTTCCGACAACGCGTTCTGAGCACTTTTTCGTTCCAGCGCAGCGGCTACAACTCGTGACCGGCGTGCCGCCTCCACGCGATGCATAGAACGCCATTTATCCTCACTAAGGAGGTCTCCAGAGGCGTCTAGAGCAACCTCTAGGCCAATAGCAGTTTCCCTTATAGCTCGAACAATTCGCAGAATGCCATCGATGCTCTGGGGAAACTGATTGCCTCGGAGCCAATGGCCGACGGTCGTTGGCGAGACGTTTGCCAACCGCGCGAGCTGCCGCTCCGAGAGTCTTCCCTTCAGCGAGGTCCGTCTGAACTCCGCCAATTGACGTAGGGCTGCGAAGACATCGTCTCCCCCATCCATGCGTGCCTCCCTGCACCGCCTTCAGACTGTCCAGGGGCAAGCCTGGACAGTGTCCCTCAACATCGGCTTCTGTGCGGCAAACACGGATTCGCGAGCAGGGGGCACCCCAGCGCACGCACTGCTCGTGGGAGGCAGTGCGATGGGATCTGCCATGGCTCTCTGCCTCGCAGGCGTCGCCGCGTATCGCTGAGCCTGGGGCCGGCGTGCGAGTGTGCCGCGACCCCAACTCGTCCTTCACCGTAGAGCCGACCTCCAAGGAAGCTTCGCCGACGGTCGCGTCCATCGACGCCGGCACATATCCCACGGAGCTACATCCGAGTGAGCGGAGGAGCCGTTCCACCATGCCCTCCAGCCCTTACAGGTCAGAGGCCATCCTCCATCGCGAGAGCAGTTGCCCTCCAGAGTCGTTGCCCGCGGCTAGTGCTGTGACCGGGATGGTCCACCGGGATCGGAAGGCGGCTCGCGGGACGAGCGCACGCGCAACGGCTGGTATTACTGGGGCATGCAGGAAGAGACGGCACGCTCCGCGATCGACACGTTCATCTCCGCGTTTAACGCCTCGGACGACAACTATGTGACTGCCCTGCTCTCCCAGGCCCTGACCTCAGACGTGGTCTTCTGGGGGCCGTTGGGTCGCAGCGAAGGAATCGCGGCGGTCGAGCGGTTCGTGCTGGACATCCGGCGCCACCCGGCGGGGACCGGCACGATGGTGCGCTGCTCAGCGGTGGACATGCCTGACGAGTGGGCCCGGTACCAGTGGGTCTTCACCACGCCGGATGGAGGCCCCCGCCTGGCGGGAACGGACGTCGTCCATCTGCGGCGGAGCCTCATCGACCAGGTCATCGTCTTTGCGGGGGAGATCGAGCCGTCCGCCTCCTGAGTCGTCCTTCTGTCGCTGTCCTTCTCGTGAACTTGTCCCTTTCGGCACTCCGGGGCTGCGGTTCGCGGTCGGTCAGGCTGCGGCGTTGAGGGGGCGTCCGCCCCAGCGGATGCCCTTCTCGCTGCGGATGCGGGCGCGTTCCTTGCGTTGGGCGGCAAGTACGTCGGGGTGGCGGGCGTTGGCGTTGCGCCAGCGCAGGTAGCGGTGCAGTGCCTGGGTTTGCGTGGGGTGGCTGCGGTGGTGGGAGTTGGCCAGGGTGAACTGCCGCAGCGGGCCGAAGTGGGCCTCGATCGGGTTGGCCCAGGATGCGTAGGTCGGGGTGAAGCACAGCTCGACCTTGTTCTTCTTCGCCCAGCGGCGGATGTCGGCGCCGGTGTGGGCGGAGAGGTTGTCCAGGATGATGTAGATCGGGACGCCGTCGGGTCGGGCGGCACGGATCGACTTCAGCGCGGCCAGGGTGTTGGCGGTGCCCTTGCGGCGGCGGTTGACGCCCCACAGGCGGTCGTCGCCCACGGAGTAGCAGCCGTGGAAGTAGGTGACGCCGTGGGTGCGGCGGTAGGTCGCCGGCAGCCGGTTTGGCTTGCCCTGCTTCGCCCAGCAGGAGCCTGCGGTGGGCCGGATCCCCAACGGTTGGGTCGGGGACGAGACGCCGTGCACCCTTGCAGGTGTCGGTCTTCCCGTCCCCGCCCGCCGAACCGGACGTGCCCGTTGGCCGGGCATCCGGCTCTCCACGTGATCCGAGAGAGTCAGGTGAGGTGTTCGCTGACCTGGCCGACGAATGCCATGTCGTCGTGGCCGGTCCGGCGGAAACGTGCTCCGTCGGGATCGACCTCGTCCATGTTCCATGGCGTGCTGATCTGCGCTCCGCGGTAGCGGTAACGCTCGACCCGCATCTTCGCCGGGTTGTAGAGGACAATGCGGTCCTCGGCGATGCGGTCGGCCCCGTAGTAGCGCCGCCGCAGCTGCTTCCAGGTCAGGTGAGGGTGCTTGCGGCGAATCCACAGAAGCAGCCTCCACCATGCGTACCAGCCGAGGTAGGAGAACGTCTTCTTCGATGCGCCGTAGCGGAAGTAGGCCGCCCAGCCCCGCAGGACCGGATTGACCTTCCGCAGCACCTCTGCCAACGAGAGCGAGGTCGTTCCCTGCCCCGTCAGCTTCTTGATCTTGTGCATCACCGATGCCAGCGCCTGCTTTGCCGGAATCGTCAGCACGACGCGACGTCCGTCGCCACGAGTCTTGCTCTGGATGTGAAAGCCCAGGAAGACGAAGCCGTCGTCGATGTGGGTGATGTGTGTCTTCTCGACCGAGAGGGTCATCTTTAGCCTGCTGGCCAGCAGTTCGCCGATCTGCGACTTCAGCGCTTCCGCGTCAGACCGGGTGCCGTGCACGAGCACGACGAGGTGAGTCGGCGGCGGGAATCTCACCCGCCGCCGCTCGCAGAACCGTGCGGGAGCCTCTCGGCTCACACGGCTCCCATCGCCCAGCCGTCAGGCTTGAGACCGAACCGCCAGTGGGCGAAGGGGTTCGGGTAGCGGCGGGCGGTGCCCGCCAAAAGTTCCCGTGCCTTCTTCTCCCGGCGGTGGAGTCGTTTGTACTTCCGGCAAGCCCAGCGCACCAGGTACTCGTTGATACGCCGGAGAAGGGGGTACAACATGGACTTGTAGAAGCGCCCGTAATAGTTGACCCAGCCCTGCACGACGCTGTTGTACATCCGTGCAAGGTCACCGAGGGACATGTCACTGCGGCAGGCAATGCGCCAGGAACGGATCTCCTTGCCCATCGCCTTGATCGCCTCCTTGCTGACCGCGGGCAGGAAGTTCACAAAATGCTTCCCATACCGGTTCTTGGACAGTCTCGGCCGGAACGTGTACCCGAGGAACGTGAACGACGTGTGCTCGTACGAGCCGCGCCGGTCAGCATCTTTGCAGTACACGATGCGCGTCTTGTCCGGATGCAATTCCAGACCGACCTGCGCCAATCTCGCTGCGAGCGCGTCCCGCACGCGGCGGGCCTGATGCTCGCTGCGGCAGTGAATCACCGCATCGTCGCAATACCGCTCGAACGTGAGGTGCGGGAACTCCCGTCCCAGCCACGTATCGAACGCGTAGTGCAGATACAGATTCGCCAGCACGGGCGAAATCGCCGATCCCTGTGGGGTCCCGCGATCTCGTTGCTGCACCGAGCCGTCCGCTTTCGCCAGCGGCGCCACAAGCCACCGCTTGACATAGAGCAGGACCCATTTCCCGTCCGCGTCGACATGCCGCTCGACGGCCCTGAGCATCAGCTCATGGTCCACGCTGTCGAAGAACGCCCGGATGTCGAGATCGACCACCCAGTCGTTGCGCCAACAACGCCGCCGGCAAGTCTCCACCGCGTCCAGCGCCGACCGCCTCGGCCGGTAGCCGTAGGAGTCCGGGTGGAACACAGGCTCCACCCGTCTCTCCAGATACATCGCGGCCACCGTCTGGGCAATCCGGTCAGCCACCGTGGGCACCCCAAGCACACGGACACCTTTCCCGCCCGCCTTGGGGATCTCCACGGCCTTCACCGCCGGAGGGAAATACGAGCCTGACGACATGCGATTCCACAGCTTGTACAGATTCCCCTTGAGGTTCTGCTCGAACTGCTCGATCGAAACGCCGTCCGCACCGGGTGCACCCCGATTGGCCTTGACCCTCAGATACGCCTCCCACACCATCGACTTGGAAATATAAAACGACTTGGTCTCGGCCTGCGGCCTTGATCCGTTCACCTGGCTCCTCCCGGCACTACCGGTTGACCACCAAACAAGATCAGGACGACCCGCCCCCTTCGCTCCGCCCCCATTACAGGGACTTCCTCACTACTACGAGACGGTCCGTCCCCCTGCCACGCATCGGTACTCAGCTCCTTGCAGTTTCAGCTACTTGGAGTTCTCCCTTTACACCAACCCGTCCTCAACATGGACCGGTTGGCAGCATCGCGGCGAGGGGTTCCCACGTTCCGCACTGGTGCCTGTCGCCGAGCTCGCGCCACCTTCATGCCGGGCCGCCACCTGACCAGGAATACAGGAACCCGTCAGACTCATCCCGGGGCAACAACTGGACCCCGGTTTCGGCAACCACTCATACGCTTACGACACTTCAGCAGTGGTTCACTCGCGTTCGCCTTCTCGGCACACACCTGACGCATCTCGTGCGCCTTTTCCACAGTGCTCATCACCCCGGCTCATTCACCGGAGCAACCTGCGGCGGTTTGAGACCTCCCCCTGCGTGGGCGATCCCGGAGGGCCTACCTCCATGGTTCGAAAACGGTGTCCTGGTCGAGCGACAGGAGCAGGCCGCATGAACCACCACAACGCTCCGCAGGAGGAACCGGCCGAGCACCTCCGCTTCGCGGCCTACCTGAGCGAGCTGGAGCAGGTCTCTGACGCCGACGAGGCCGACCTGGTCAGCGAAGTCCTCGCTGATCCGGACCAGACGATGGCCCAGTCCGCCGTCCTGCGGCACCTGGATCGCCGGGCCACCGACATCCACCCTTGCCCTGCCTACGAGCCATGGGCCGAGTGGATGACCCAGGTCACCGTCCGCCATCCGGTCCTGGCCCGTCGCCTGCAGGAATGGTCTCTCTTCCGCGCCATCACGCTCGGGCAGCACTGGCGCCGTGACGCCTTGCTCGAGTCCTCCGACTGGCTCCAACTCAAAACCGCCGCCGGTCCGAACACCGAGGCCGTTGAGGTCCTCGCCGAGCACGGTCGCTCCAAGCGGATTCGCAACACGGCCAGAATCAACCTCAAGCAGTCGAGCCCGCGCTCTGCCGCAAGTCAACGCATCCACAAGTCTTGACTATTGCTCGTCCGGCCAGCGGCAGGAACGCTGTGAACCGGTGGGGGATCAGGACTTGGTCGACCAGGTTCTTGAAGAGCCACACCGAAGCGACTTCACCCGCGGACCCCGCGATGAGGAGGACGACACTCGCGGCGAGCCGGTACCGGTCGGGGCGTGCCCACGGCCAGAAGCGGCGGAACGCGTCGGCCGAAGACACGACCGCCGCAAGGTGCACTGGACTGTCCTCGGCTGCCGGGGCCACGGGCTTGATGTGAGCCGAATCGGCGTGTGTCGCGTCCGCCAAGCGGGGTCACCTTCTCGGGGAGGGAGCCGGGTGGGGGCATGCGGCGGAAGGGGGGCGACGGACGGGACGCGCCGTCGCCCCCCGATGACGATCCTCGGGTGAGGCGGCGATGCTTAGTAGCCGCCGTAGCCGCCGTAGCCGCCGTAGCCGCCGTAGCCGCCGTAGCCGCCACGTCCGCCACGTCCGCCGTAGCCGCCACGGCCGCCACGTCCGCCGTAGCCGCCACGGCCGCCACGGCCACCGCGGCCACCACCTCGGCCACCGCGGCCGTTGAAGATCGAGAAAGCGCTCATGACGTACCTCCTGTGTGACTGGATGTGCCGGAAGGACTTCGCAGCCCATTGGTTGCCTGAGATCGGCCCCAACGGCACCGAAGACATTCATGCAGCTGGGGTGGGACCCCTTGGGCAATCCGGCGTGGACTGGGGTGATCGATCAGAACCCTCTTTGAACGTACCTAGATCAGCCTAAGAGTGCTCGTTCATGCACAAACAGGACAGCCCTCGTGTGGGTGTGTGACACCTCGGCGGATGTCTCCCGAGGGCGGTAGAGAAGCGACCCAGTTCGCGGCGCCGCCACACGGCTGCCGAACCTGCCTTTGAGGCTGTGAGATCAATGCCTGACGTGAACTCAGTAGCCCTTCGCCAAATACAGACTGACGCCACATCATGTGTCGTCGGACGGGATGCGCCGTTGACCGCCGCCCGCTATGGGACCGCGCTCGGGCAGCATCGGAGCGGGGTGCCACGACCCTCGGGCACGTGATCGGAATGGTCGGGAATCGCGGCAGCCATTCAGGTGACGTGACCACCTGAAGAACTCTGTCGCCGGAGGACATCGAGACCGCTGGTCTGACTGCAGTCTTTGACGGCAACACGGGTGCACCCTGCCGTACCAGGAAAGTCGATGCCGGACGCTGCGCAGGACGCTAGCGAGCCGCATACCCGGCCCTTGGGCCGCCGGAAGGAACTCCTAAAGCGGTGTTCTCCGGGCACCTTCCCCCAGGTGTGCCCCAGGAGTGTCTAGCGATGGAGAAGCTGCAGGTGAGAGGGGTTAAGGGGAGCCCTCTGTAAATCTGCAGGTCAGGGTTCTTGAAGCACGTGTGCAGCAGGGCCTTGCTGACCTGTTCAGAGGCGCCGATGGGCGGGACGTCAGGGGCTGCCGGGGCCGGCCGCTGCCACGGCCTCCGCCGCCACCCGCCACAGCGCACGGGAGGTGATCCAGCTGTTTTTCCCGTTGGCCAGGTACGTCACGGCACGGCCCACCCATTCCGGGTCGCCGAGGAGATGTGGCTTTCCCTCGTCGATGAGCTGGCGCAGTAGATACTCCAGCCGGAGGGCGTCCACCGCCCGGTACGGGCGCGCGTGCTGGTCGAAGCGCAGCTGGTAGTCCTCGTACGGGTGGCGCAGCGTCATGTGCATCCAGCCGCCGTCGCGCCCGGCGACCATTCCCTTCGGCGTGTACATGCCCCTGCTATTTGTGTTCCAGGAGTGCTTGCCCCAGGTGATCCAGATGCCAGTCATGATCCTGGACCACGGGATCAACCGTTCCTCGGAGTCTGGCTCGCGCTGGTAGAGCCCGTCCGGGCGGAACTCCACCCAGTGGGTGTCCGGTCGCGTGGCGTCCCCAACTCCCCAATGGCCGCTGGCCAGTTCCAACGGTCCCAGGAATGTGCCGTCCTCCACCATGCGGTCATTGAATCAGTTGAACAGCCGCACTTCGATGGGGATGGTGTAGCTGGCCGCCTTCACCTCTCCCATCCGCTGCCGCATGTCGACCGCGCGTCGTCGATCTGGCCGTGTCTGGTGAGCTGACGACCTTTGCCTTACAAGCTCAAGCCGTCGCCGCATTGGCCGGACAGCGGGTGACAAGCCGAGGCAGTGGCTCTGTGGGGTGGGCGTGGGGCGTGTTACATGCTCGTTCCGATTCCTACTGGTCACGCTGGTTGAGTCGCGCGGACTGTAAATCTGCCGATGGATGGGCGCCGACGCTCCTGCGATGACCGTCGTCATGGCCCATGCGCGGCCTCATGGTCATCTGTGGGCCAGGAAAGCAGTCGAGGGCGACGAGGGCGGCGTTCTGGCAGGTCACATGTGATGTGGACGTGGTCAGAGCGACGCTCTTGAAAACCGTCTCTGCGCGAGTCACCGTGGGTTCAAATCCCACCCCCACCGCGTGCAGGTCAGCGAAGTAGCTGGTCAGAAGGGGTACCCCGGTCTCGGGGTACCCCTTTCGCGTTCAGGGTTGTCTCACCCTTTCTCGCCGGTGTCCCAGCCTTGACCAGTGCGTATGGGCCATCTGTGGGCCCAGGCCACCGCATACCGCGTCTCTCTGCCGGTCCGATTTGAGTGTCCACTGAGACAGCGCCGATCAGTTCCGCGGTCGCCACTGCCAGGCCCGTCTGACGCTCCAAGACCTCCTCCCATGGAAAGCCTGGCCGGCGATCATCGCGAACGGCGCTGAGGAGGTGATCACAGTGGCTCAAGACCCTTTGGTAGGTCGTTAACACCCCCGGGTGCGCCACGGTAGCCAGCGAGCCCGCCCGCCGACATAGCTGTCGGAATGCTGTATCGAACGACAGGAGAGCTTCCACAGCCGTAGAGCCATCGCCGATCTCTGAACGACAGTTGACGAGGTCAGCGAGCTTGTTCTGGATGGCAACTGCGTCCTGCAGCACGTCGGTGTAGATCGCCCGTCGCTCCTGGCGTAACCAGTGCTCAAACTGGTCCTGGGCCTGCTGTCTCGCCTGCTCTTACATTGCTCGGGCAGCTCTCTCAGCGCCTTCACGAGCTCCTCGTATGGCTGCGTACCCGCCTGCCGCCGCGCCGCCCAAAGCTCCCACTAGTAGACCGTCGCAGCTAATTTTTGGGATAGAGGTGGCGCAGTTTGATGCGTGCGTCGTGGGTGGTGAACTGCCAGTTCACCTGACGTTGGTCGGTGTTGGTGGCGTTCTGCCAGGCTGAGAGTTCGGTGTTGAGGTTGTCGAGGTTGCTGATCCGGCGGTCGAGGCATTGCCGGGTCAGCGCGGAGAGTTCGATCTCGGCGATGTTGAGCCATGACCCGTGCTTGGGTGTGTGGTGGATCTCGAGGCGTTGGGCCAGGGCGAAGGCCTCTTCTGGTTCGAATGCCTCGTACAGTGAGGCGATGCCGTGGGTGTTGAGGTTGTCCATCACCAGCACCACGGCCTTGGCGTCGGGGTAGTCCACGCTCAGTAACTGTTTGACCTGGCCGGCCCAGTCGATCCGGGTCCGCTGGGACAGTGCCTGGACTCGACGCCATCCGCGCAGGGGTTCGGCCCACACGAAGATTGAGCACGTGCCGCGGCGGATGTACTCGCTGTCCTGGCAGGCGTCGTGACCAGGGCGGGCCGGGAGCGGGTCGCGGGCATGGTCGAGGAGTTGGTAGGGCTTCTCGTCCATGCACACCACGGGACGTGCCGGATCGTAGGGCCGGGCATAGACGGCCAGCACGTCTTCCATCCGGGCCGCGAACTCCGCGTTCGCTCGTGGTGGGATGGTCCAGCACTTTCTCAGGTGAGGACGCAGTTCCGTTTTTTTAAGACCCGCCCGATGGTGGAGTGGTCCAGGTCGGGGATGTCCTCGACCAGCGCGACGTGCTTCTCCAGCAGCCGCAGGGACCACCGGGTATAGCCCTGGGGTGGTTGTGAGCACGCCATCGCGATCAGCCGGGCTTCGACCTCGCCGGTCACCGGCGAGGGCACCGGTGGGAGGTCGCGCTTCTTCCGCGCGATCGTGGCGTGCACATCGCCACCGGTCTCGGTGAAACGCTTGGCGACCAGCCGCAACGTCTCACCGGAGACGCCGAGCCGGGCCGCGATCACCTCCTTGGTGTCCACCTCGCCCGCCGAGCTGTCCAGCGCAAGCAGCACCCGCGCACGCATGATCATCGAGGCCCCACGAACACCTGTCGTGGTCACCCGGACCAGATCCTCACGATCCTGCGCGGTCAAACTGACCGGCCGCTTCTTCTGCGAACCCATGACGACAGTCCTGTCTGGCAAAAGGGAAGGAACCCACCAGACGACAGCCTCCCAACCAGACATGCCATAACTAAGCAGCGACACGCTACTAGCCCTACGATCGCGGCTACTGATGATCTTTGCGTGATGTCGCGTCGCGGTTGCCCTTCGCTGCAGGTCAGGGCACGCGTTCCAGCGACATCACGCGGCGAAACTCAGTAACAGAGCTGCCCATCCTTGATCCAAGGTGATCCCTCCCCGGGTTCAGAACCGTAGACGAAGCCGGCTCCATCTGGCGTTGGTTTGGTGCGGGAGGGGCGGTGCGCTTGAGTCTCTATCGCTCATAGTCGGCTTTAAGCCCTTGCTCAGTGAGACGGTTTGCGCGCTCCGAAGCGCCCTTCCGGATCTTCGCCGGGATGCCGCGACCGTATGGGGTGCGCTCAACGCTGGACCTGATAGCACCTCGGCGAGGCACCCCACAGCTTCGGGGCCGGACTGCCTCTGGGCCATCGAAGGGCGGCGCACATCGCCCCCACGGTAACCAGGGGCGACGGGGGCCGTCTGCGGGCCGTCAGAGGTCGCCCCAGGACCAACAACAACGACCACCAACAACCGCTCCTGCGCTGGTCAGCACCCCTAGCATCCGCAACGCCCGAGGCCGCAGCGTCAGCGCATCAGTTCTTCGACATCTAAAGAGCACGGTCGGACGAGCCGGGCCCGGAGCTCGAGAACGGGCTGCGAGCTGCGAGAACACCTCTTGGCGTTACTCCCCGGTTCCCTGATTTGATCGCACAGACAGCAGCGAGGGCCGCTACCCCACACCATCGGGGTAGCGGCCCTCGTCGGCGTTCACACAGACATTCAAGGAGCGGCTGTCCCGGTGCCGCCAAGAACCGGCAGCGCATGGACGCTTTGCACGTAGCGCGTAGCCCGCATCCTCCGCGGGTTACGCGCCCTGGTGCGTCATGGTGACCGCCGAACAGTCGCGCTAGCCGCGTACAGCCTGCTGCTGTTGCTGTTGCTGCTGCTGCTGCTGCTGCTGCTGTTGCTGCTGCTGCTGCTGCTGCTGCTGCTGTTGTTGCTGTTGCTGCTGCTGCTGCTGCTGCTGTTGCTGCTGCTGCTGCTGCTGTTGCTGCTGCTGTTGCTGTTGCTGCTGCTGCTGTTGCTGCTGCTGCTGCTGCTGCTGCTGCTGCTGCTGCTGCGCCGGCAGGTTCAGCTGCACCAGCTGCTGCTGCTGCTGTTGTTGCTGCTGTTGCTGCTGTTGCTGCAGCCGCTGCGGTTGCAGTCGCTGCGGCTGCAGCAGCACACCGCCAGTCCTGCAAGCCCTCAGCCCGGCGTTGAACGAGAACGGATCAATGACCTGCGAGGGTGCTTTCGAGGGGGCCGCTGCCACCGTAGAGGCTGGAGGTGTGGCACCGAACGCTTCCCCGGCGAAACCCGCAGGCAACGCCAGCGAGGCGATGAGCACCGGGCTGAGCCCGAAAAGGTAGCGCTTGCCACGCATGACTTTCTCCCTTCGACTGCTGGAACGAAAGACAGGCGTTCGTTGCAGGAACGGTGCCCCTTCTCCACACCTCGTACGGCCGAACGCCGCTTCCATCAGCAGCATCACACGTAGCAGAGCATGCATCCAGAAACCAACCATCCTAGGAGTAGGGGTCCCAGGTAATAACCATCCGCACTTGTCGCCCGCCAGAGGGAACGACGGGTGAATTGGTGCCCAACGACGAGCAGAGTCAACGGACTTCCTCAGACGGTGCAGCTCCTGACCTGCAGCACATCCTGGACAGCAGACAGCAGACAGCAGAATTCGACATTCGCTCGCGTTCCTTCCCGAGGTCGGGCAATAGTCAGCTGAGCGTAGTTCACTACACTGGTCCGCGAACTGAGCCAGAACGGCACGGACTTCCACAGATGGTCACGGAAGCAGGAAATCGAAAGGCGCCACTTCACCATTCAGGAAGTGACGCTTTCTTTCATCGGCCGCATATGCCAGGGGATATTTCACTCGCTGTCGACGACCGCTCAGTCCGGCCTCACCGCCCCACTTCCGAAGGCCTTGCCAACATGGTCCACAAGCAGCGCCATCACTCCGCCGCGTATCCCGATCGCGGACTCGCCCCCGAAGGCGAATCGCATCGAGACATGGGTCGACAAGTAAACCCACAAAATCACCCCGATACGGCTCCGCGCGCACCCGCGCAAGCCTCAGCTTGTCGGCGCCTGTCTCACCCTGTGAGCAAAGAGCAATGGGCGCTACGCCGCACGCCGGAAACCGGCAGACAGTAAGGGCTGTCCCGTAATCCCTGGTGGATCAGCGCGCGGCGTCAGATGTGGCGCATCGCAAGGCGGAGGAGCGTCGTCATACTGGGTGTATTCGGGCGTTCCGGCAACGCAGCGTGGTGCCGCAGCTGTCGTCGTGTGCCCGCCGGAGATTACGGGACAGTCCTTAGGCGCGTAACCCGCGTGTCCCACGGGTTACGCGCCCCGGGCGGCGGCATGGTGACCGCCGGAGAGCCCCGCTAGCCGGCTCCTGCTGTTACTGCGACGGCGTGGTCGGCGTCGTAGGCGTGGTCGGCGTCGTAGGCGTGGTCGGCGTCGTAGGCGTGGTCGGCGTCGTGGGCGGCGTCGTAGGCGGCGTCGTGGGCGGCGTCGTAGGCGGCGTCGTGGGCGGCGTCGTAGGCGGCGTCGTAGGCGGCGTCGTAGGCGGCGTCGTAGGCGGCGTCGTAGGCGGCGTCGTAGGCGGCGTCGTAGGCGGCGTCGTAGGCGGCGTCGTAGGCGGCGTCGTAGGCGGCGTCGTAGGCTGCTGCCCGGGCGGCAGGTTCACGTTCACACGCAGCGTCTGCGATTGCGATTGCTGTTGCTGTTGCTGCTGCTGCTGTTGTTGCTGCTGCTGCTGCTGTTGCTGAGGTCGCTGCACAAGCCGCTGCGGCTGGAACCCAGGCCTGCACTGCGACCTGAACCCGATGTTGTAGCCCGCCTTGAACGCCGCCTGCTGGTTCAGGGGGAACAGCGCCAGGTAGTCGCCAACCCTGTTCAGGCACGACCGGCCGTCGAACTGGCCGCGAATCACGCCGCTGTTGAATCCGGGATCGCCAGGCCCTACCGAGGGTGCTTTCGAGGGGGCCGCTGTCGCCGCAGCGGCCGCGGGTGGAGCGCCGAACGCTTCCCCGGCGAAACCCGCAGGCAACGCCAGCGAGGCGATGAGCACCGGGCTGAGCCGGACAAAGTACCGCTTGCCACGCATGACTTTCTCCCTTCGACCCCGGAACGAAAGACAGACGTTCGTTGCAGGAACGGTGGCCCTTCTCCACACCTCGTACGGCCGAACGCCACGTCCAGCAGCAGCATCACACGTGGCCGAGCACGCATCCAGAAACCGACTATCCTAGGAGTAGGGGTCCCAGGTAATAACCATCCGCAAATGTCGCCCAGCAGAGGGAACGACGGATGAATTACGACCAACGGCGAGCGGAGCTCGCGGACTTCCTCAGAACACGGCGGCGAGCACTTCAGCCGGAAGAGGTCGGTCTTCCACCACGGGCATCGCGACGAACCCCCGGCCTGCGGCGGGAAGACGTCGCCGACCTCGCAGGAATCAGCGCCTGCTGGTACTCACGCCTTGAGCAGGCCCGGAACATCAGAGTATCCGACCATGTCCTCGACTCGCTGGCCGAAGCCCTACGTCTCAACACCGAGGAACGCGAGTACCTGCTGGCTCTGGCGCACGGTGACGCCCCTTCCAGCGCGAGTGTTTCCCCGGACGGTGTGCCTCCAGCCCTCCAGCGCATCCTGGACAGCCAGCAACCGCATCCGGCCATCGCCCTCGGTCCCCGTTTCAACATTCTGGCCTGGAACCAGGCCAGAACCGATGTCTACGGGGATCTGACCAAAATCCCCCCTGAGCACCGTCACATCCTGTGGCTCTTCTTCGGCGGCTACCTGCGGGAACTGATTCAGAACTGGGAGCCGAGCGCTCGCTCCGTCCTGGCAGAGTTCCGCGCAGCCACCGGACTCTACGTCCAAGAACCATGGTTCACCGCGCTGGTCCGCGAACTGGGCCAGAACAGCGCGGACTTCCGCAAATGGTGGCAGCAGCACGAAATCGAAAGGCATCACGTCACCACCCGGGAGGTGAAGCATCCTTTTGTCGGCCGCATGCTGCTGGAAGAGAGTGCGCTCGTTGTCGACGACCGCTCAGGCCGGCGGATCATTCTTGAGATCCCGCAACCGGGCACCGGCACCGAGAACAAGCTGACGGCACTTTCCTGGCGCTCCCACCGGGTGCAGGCTCCGCCGTGCCATGTGCTTCACAGGCCGGATTCGGGAAACGGCGGAACAACCACTGCCGAACGTGAAGACAGTTGTGGTGCGGTCAGTGCCGCAGAGCCATCCCCACGTCGACCTTGACCGCACCCGACAGCTTGCGGTTGCTGCGGGCGATGGCGTCCTTGGAGGACTTCGGCCCGACGTCGTCGATCGTCACCACCACCATGTCGAGCAGGTTGCCGTTCGCGTCACGGAAGGTGACCTGCACGGCGTAGGACTTCGGCGAGTCGGTGCCATTCGTCACGGTGATCTTCGAGGTGGCGCGGCCGTCGTGGTCGGTGCTCACCGCGCCCAGCTTGACGTCGTGCTTGGCGTTCACGCCGTTCTTGAAGCCTCTCAGTTTCTCGCCCGCGGCAGCTGTCGCCGAGGCCACCACGTCGGAACCCCTGGATGCCGCCGACGCTGCGGCGGAGGCCGCCTCGGACGCCTTGGTGGAGGCGCCACCGCCGTCGTCCGAACAGGCACCGGCGGTCGACATCACCGCCGTCGTCAGCAGCACGGCCCACAGGCCTCGCGCGACTTTCCTCGTCATCGTGCCTCCCAGCACTCGCCCGTCGCCCCCAGTCAACGGGTCCGCAGGCCGCACCGCATGCCCCGTATGCCGGACGGGTGAAGGGCCGGGCCGGGGCGGAGGCCGCACGCAGGCGCGGCTGCTCTGTGGAGTCGCGACGTGCGGAGGGACGGCCGAGTCCGGTGGCATGAGCGACCCGGACCCGGGCAGCCTCCCCCACCGGCCGCGGTCCGAGCCGCATCGGCGGCGGCAGTCGCCCTGGGTGCTGCTGGTCGATCCTGCCGTGGACCGGCGAGCTGGGGACCCCGGGCTTCCTGAACGGCGGCTCCTTCGCCGTCACTCTCGGGAAGTCGGGCGGGAAGGTCGCGTGTGCCGTGACCGTGGACGAGGGCACTCATCGGACTGCCTCCGCGTCCAGGGCCTTCGCCACCGCCGTCTGCGGCGGGTTCTGAACCGGGTAGTCGGGCGTGTGCGCATATGCCTGTGCCCCCGGCCTCCGGGGGCACAGGCTTCCGGTCCTTCAGCGGCCGTAGCGGATCAGGGCACGGACCATGCGGCAGGTGGTGTCGGACGGCGGGTGGATGCCGATGCGCTCGGCAGTCGTGCGTATCGTGTCGTTGTCAGCGTTCGACGGGTGGTAGACGCCCGCGTCGAGCAGGGCGATCGCCAGGCGCATGGCCTTCAGGCGGCGGTTGTGGGAGACGTACCACTCGCGGGGTCGGCCCGCGGGGAGCGGCTTCTTCTGCAGGGGCTTGTGGAGCGGCTTGGTCGTGACTGCGGCAACGGCCATGGGCATCCTCCTGGCACGGTCGTGAAACCCTCACGAACTACCTCCATTTTACGACCCACCGCTGACATTGATACTCGTAAGTGGGTTCCGGTGGTCGTGGCTCCACCACTGACTGACGCCCTGCTGGGCTGTCCTCCGGTTGTTCTGTCCGGCTGCCGGGACCCGTTCTTCATGGCTCCGGCCAGGTGGAACATGACCTGATAGGAGCTTGGTCAGAAGCCCCCTCAATGTCCTGTCTGCCCCACCCGGCCGGGCGCCACCTCCGGCTAGGAAGGCACCTTCAGCATGACAGCAGCGGGCATGACGGACACAGCGCACGAGACCGTGTACGGAGGAGTCGACTCCCACAAGGACACGATCCACGTGGCGGTCGTCACCGACCACGGTGGCCACGTCACCGACGCCGAGTTCCCGACCACGACCGCCGGCTTCGCCGCGGCGATCGCGTTCCTCAACGCACACGGCACCGTGACCGCCGTCGGAGTGGAGGGAACCTCCTCCTACGGCCTCGGATTCACCCGTGCCGCCCGCCACGCGGGCCTGGCAGTGGTGGAGGTCAACCGGCCCGACAAGGCCGAACGCCGCCGGATCGGCAAGTCCGATCCGATCGACGCCTACGCGGCCGCCCGCGCCGCCCTGTCCGGACGGGCGGCAGCCGCGCCGAAGGATGACACCGTCAGCGGCATACGCGCCCTCCACAACGCAGCCCGGTCCGCGATCAAGGCCCGCACCGCCACCCTGAACCAGATCGGCCACATCCTCATCACCGCCCCGGACGGCATCCGCGCCAAGTACCGTGCCCTGCACGGCAAGACGCAGATCAACGCCCTCGCCCGCCTGCGTCCCACCGGCGACCAGCTGCATGTCGCCGTCCTGACCGCACTGAAGAGCCTCGCCCAGCGCGTCCAGGCCCTCACCACCGAGCACGACGCACTCACCGCGGCACTGGACGCCGCCGTCACCGAGCAGAATCCGGGCCTGCGCGCCGCCTACGGCGTCGGCCCCGACACCGCCGCCCAGCTCCTTGTCACAGCCGGCGGAAACCCTGAACGCCTGCGCACCGAGGCATCCTTCGCAGCCCTGTGCGGCGCCGCCCCCGTACCCGCCTCCAGCGGCAAAACCAACCGCCACCGTCTCTCCCGGGGCGGCGACCGCGCCGCCAACGCCGCTCTCTACCGGATAGCCCTCGTACGGATGGCCAGCGATGGCCGCACCCGCGACTACGTGACCAGGCAGACCGAAGCCGGACGGACCAAGAAAGAGATCATCCGACTCCTCAAACGCGCGATCGCCCGGGAAGTCTTCCGCTGCCTCACCACAGCGGTGGCCGTCCCCGCCATCGCCGACCTGCGACCCGCGCGCCAGGCCAAGAAAATCACCCTCACCGCCGCCGCCCACCACTTCAACGTCTGGCCCGCAGTCATCTCCTGCATCGAACGCGGCACCCGCCGTGACGACACCCTCGCCAACGCCTACCGCGACTGGCTAACCGCCGCTTGACAGCCAATAGGAGCATCAATCGCCCCTGGCCAGAGGGGCTTTCGCGATGTACGTCGCGTACCGTTGGCCCCATGGAGATCTGGATCAATCCCGCATGTTCCAAGTGCCGCAGTGCGGTGCGGTTGCTCGACGCCGAGGGCGCCGAATACACCGTCCGCCGCTATCTGGAGGATGTGCCGTCGCCGGACGAGATCCGGGCCGTACTCGACCGGCTCGGGCTGGAGCCGTGGGACATCGCGCGGACGCAGGAAGCAGAGGCGAAGGAGCTCGGGCTCGAGGAGTGGCCGCGCGAGGCCGGTTCACGGGAGCGGTGGATCACGGCACTCTCCGAACATCCGAAGCTGATCCAGCGGCCGATCATCACGGCGGAGGACGGGACGGCCGTCGTGGCGCGTACGGAGGAAGCCGTGCGGGACGCTCTGGGGCGTTGAGCCCTGCCGGAATCACTCGGTCAGCAGGAAGCCCTCGATCCTGCGGTTGAGTTCGGCGGCGTCCGGGGCGTGCAGCGGCAGCGTGTGGTGCGTGGCGCCCGGGATCGTCGCCGTCCGCGCGTGCGGGAGCAGTCGGGTCGCGGTGGTGGCGACCCGTGCGGCGTTGTGGGCCCGGCTGTTCTCGGCCATAAGGATCAGGGTCGGTACGTTCAGCTTGCTCAGGGCCTCGGGAGTGGGGCGCGGGCCGTTGACCGGGCGGGCGGTCGGGAAGTCGGCGGCCGTCTCGCGCAGGTGCAGCCATGCCGGGTCGAGCGTGGCGCCGGCCGTCTCCCAGTTCATGAAGGTGCGCGTGCTTTTCGCGCTCGGGCGGAGCAGCATCGGCAGTGCGCGCAGCAGATAGCCGGGGCGGAAACCGGCGAAGCACTGGGTCGGGTCCACGAGGATCAGCCTCCGGACGCGGTCCGGTGCGTGCAGGGTGTGGTGGAGCGCGATCCAGGCGCCGTAGGAATGGCCGCAGAGTGCTGTCGATGTGGTGTTCAGGGCGTCCAGCACGGCGTCCAGCCAGGCCGTCAGGTCCGGCACCGTACGGATCGGGCGCTCCCCCGCCGCACTGCGGCCCGGATCGCCGATGAGGTCGACGGCATGGACGCGGTGGGTGCGGCCCAGGTGGGCGGCCTGGGCGAACCAGACGGTGGAGGTGGAGCCGCCCCCCGCCAGGAGCACCAGCGGCGGGGCGCCCTCGGCGCCGTAACTGTTGATGCGGGTGGTGCCGTACGGGGTGGGGACGTCGGAGTGGGTCGTTCCGACGGGCCACTTGGCCGCCAGGACCTCGTCGTACGCCGAGAGGAACGACTCGGAGACGGCCGCTGCGGATGATCCGGATGACGTGGTTGCCATGGAGTGCCTCCCGAGGGTGGGTGCCCTTGGATATTATCTCGCTCGGCGAGATAATAGAGGAAGGAGATCTCATGGGCGAGCAGAGTTCCGAGATGGAGATCGTTCATCTGCTGCGCAAGGTGACTGTCGAATTCGGCCTGCGACAGGCCGAATTCGCGAGTCGCAACGGCATGCACCCCACCGACGTGCGCGCCCTGATCTGCCTGCTCGACGCCGAACGGGCGTACACCGACGCGACCGCCGGGTGGCTCGGTGCGCAGCTCGGACTCAACTCCGCAGGCACCACCGCCGTCATCGACCGGCTGGAAAGGCTCGGCCACCTCACCCGCACCCGCGACCCGCGTGACCGTCGACGGGTGCTGCTGGCGGTGGACCCACGGGCGGTGGAGCTGGGGTGGGCGTTCTTCGGGCCGCTGATCGAAAACACGGTGTCAGTGCTGCGCGACTTCGACGAGAGTGAGACAGAAGCCGTGCGGCGTTTCCTGTCCGCCGCGCACCAGGCGGTCACCGCCATTCCCTGATCGGCAGGCGATCGAGGGGACCCGTTGGTGATCCGGTTCCACGGCGGCATCGTCACAGGCGTCGCCTGCAACCCCGCCGCCACCGCTGACGTACTGCTGCGGCTGCTCCGCTCCGACGCGCAGGACGGCTGGGCCTGGATCGCCGACCGGGAGGGGTTGCCCGTCGAGGTCGTCGATGCGCTCGTCGACGGCCCGGTGCCGGGGGTCCGGTGCGCGGTGGCGTACGGCCCGCTGCCGTACCGCGGGCTTGTACACCCGGGACACCACCTCGTACACCCGGGAGTACATCGCGGCGATCGACCGGTCCCGGCGCGCCAGGATCCTGGCCTCTGCTGTCGGTGAGCAACTGCTGCGGGAAGTAGTCGACTTGGAGCTGCGGGCCGAGGCAGATGCCTGGACGGAGCTTCGGACCCGGTTGATGCAGAAGTGGCAGAAGTCTGCGGTGCGACGGCTGAAACGAACGCGCCTGTTACTCGTACGTAGGGACACACGCACCGCATCCGGCCCGAGCGCACCAGGTGTTCCGGCCGGGGACAGGAGCCTTACGTGTCACGCAAGAAGACCCTCAGCCGCAAGAAGAAGCTCGCCCTGCTGCTCGGGGCCGCCGCGCTCGCCGGTGGGACGGCGGCCGTGCTGGCCGGGACCAGCCAGGCGGCGCAGTCGCCGCCGGCGGACCGGGCCTCGTCGGTCGTCTGCACCGGACTGGCCACGGCTCTCGGCAACAACGAGCAGTTCATCGCCGGTCAGCGGGCCGATCCGGATGCCCAGTCGGCTGCGCGGATCGCCAACCGGGAAGCCGTGATCGCGCAGATCCGACGTCAGCAGGCCGCCTCGGGGTGCGGTGGCGAGGCATCGGCCGGGGCGGCCGTGGATCCAGCCGCGTCCGCACCGGCATCGGTGCCCGGGACCGCGGCCCCGGCGTCGCCCGGCGGAGGGGGTCAGGCCACCGGTGATGTCGTCTGTGCCGGGTCCACCGTGACGCTGTCCGGCGAGGGTGGTGTCCCCGCCGCGTCCAGCAATCAGTTCCCCGTCGGCACCGTGCTCAGGGTGACCAATCTCGACAACAACAAGTCCACCACGGTGACGGTCACTTCGCCCTCCGGAAGCTGCGCCCTGCTGAACAACGCGGCCTTCGAGCAGGTCCGTGAGCCGGGCAAGTTCCTGATCCGCCGCGCCCGCATCGAGCGCGTGGGCTGACCCGCCCGGGCGGTGCCCGCACGGTGCGGACGGTCTCTCCCCGCCGTTCAGGACCGTGCGGGCATCGGCCCCGCCTTGGCCTCCGCCTCGGCCAGCAGCTCGGTCAGCCGCAGCCCGAACCGTACGTCGCAGGGGTGCGGAACCCCCGTACGTACCGCTTCGAGCAGCGCATCCACCGCCGCCCGGAACGACGCCACCGCATCCCCCCACCCAGGCAGCGTGGCGACCCCCGCCTCCCCCCGGAGCTCGATCTCCGTACCCACGGCTCCCGGCGGAGCGGCCAGTGCGAGCGTCACCGTGCTGGACGCGCCGGAGATATGACGGAGGATCAGATGGGTGGTGTCGGCGGGACCTCGCGCCGCGGTCAGTTCCGTCACATCGCCGAGCACCGGCAGCAGCACCGACAGCGCATGCGGACCGACGTCCCACAGACCGCCCTTGTCACGGCGCCACGGAGACGCCGCGTACTCGCTGTCCGCACCTGGGGTGTACAGCGCACCGATCCACTGGGCACGGGCGGTGAACCACCCGTCCCGGACGCCCTGTTCGGCGATCCAGTCGGACGTCTCCTTCGCGAACCGCAGCGTGCAGAACACGACCGACGCGACCTGCGCCCGGTCGGCGGCCTCGGCGACCTCCCGGGCCCCGGCCACGGTCGTCGCGATCGGCTTGTCCATCAACAGGTGACACCCGGCGGCCGCGGCGCGGGCGGCCAGCGGGGCCTGGACGTCCGGCGGAAGGGCGAACGCGACGGCGTCGCTCACGGCGAGAAGTTCGTCGACGCCCGCGTCACCGGAGTACGCCGTGGCGCCATGGGCGGCCGCGAGCGCGTCCGCCGCCTCGGGGCGGCGCCCCCACACGCCGCTGAGCACGACGTCGGGATGGGTGGCGAGGGCGGGTGCCTGGGTGTTCCGGGCCCAGGGGCCCGTACCGAGAAGGCCGATACGCAGGGGAGCGGCGGGGGATGTCGTCATGGGGGCCAGTCTGCCCGGTCCGCTTATCGGGTGGCGGTGTGCGACGGCCCGCGGTTACGTTGGCGGAGCCGGCCGCGGGACTCCGGCTGCGACTTCCGGGACGTGCCTCTGAAGCAGTGATTTCGCTGATCGCGCCCCCATTCCCCGGCCGGCTTCCGCATATCCGCATACGGCGGCGGAACGTCACGGGGAAGAGGATGACCGACACGGACACGTACGCCGACCTCATCGCCGCCGAGGACGTGCTCCTCTTCGTCCATGCGGCGATCACCGCGACCGGACAGCGTGAGTTCCACTCGGAGGCGTACCAGCAGCAGCTCTCACTGGACTTCCTGCACGAGTACGTGAGGGTCAACTACCGCAAGGTGTACGCCGCTTCGCTCGCCCTCGACATCAATGACCACAACGCCGCACGCATCGTGCAGGGGCTGCTGGAGACCGCCGCCGAGGCGACCGCGGAGGCGCGGCGCACCGAGGGCCGGCTGATCGCCGCCCGGTTGGCCCGGCTTCCTCCGCAGCGCGTCTACCGGCTGTTCCGGGCGCTGCGGAGCGCCAAGGTCAACAACCGGCGCACCCGCGCGATCATGCGCGACTGGCTGGCGTCCCGGCCGGACCTGGCACACGACGCGGTGAAGTACCGCGGCGGTCTGAGGACCGCCGCCCGCCATGTCCATCTGCCCCTCGGCGACCCGGACTCCGAGGCGCCGCACGAGCTCGGCGACTTCCTGTTCCGGCCCGGCCGACTGCCGCGCTACCGGCACCGGCTGCTCGACGCCTGGCGTCGTGCCCACTACGAGCAGGGCGCTGTCGACGAACTGCCGTTCACCGTCGCCGAGGGGTTCGCGGCCAAGCACGGCATGAGGCGTGAGGCGTTCCTGGAACGGATGGTGCCACGGATGACGCGGCTGGAGCGGCTGCGCACCCAGGGGCAGCGGAGCACGGACGGCGGGACGGAGCTGCCCGCCGGGGTCGATCTGACCGTGATGCCGCTGACCCGGCTCGCCCTGTATGTCCTGTCCCTGGGCCTCGGGACGCGGCACGCCCACCGTCAACACCTGACGCGGGCCCTGCGCACCGCCGCCCGTCGCGCCGCCGGTACCCATGCCGGGAGCTGGGGCCGGGTCGCCGCCGTGCTGGACGACAGCTACTCGTCGTCCGGGTCCGGGGAGAAGCGGCGTCGTCCGCTGGCCGTGGCGCTGGCCTGCCACTTCCTGCTGGAGGCGCTGGCCGCGCCCGGTGCGTACACCCCGTTGTGGACCTCTGGCTCCACCGATCCGCTTCTCGTACGGCCGTGGGGTCCGACCCCGCTGGGCACCCGGATCCTCGACGCCCTCGAGCACGGGCCCGACCGGCTGGTCATCGTCTCGGACGGCTGGGACAACGCGCCGCCCGGGCTGGCCGGCGAGGTGCTGCGGGTGTGGCGGACCCGGATGGATCCGGACCGGCACACGATGGTGGTCCATGTGAACCCTGTATACGAAGCGGACGGTTTCGACGTGCGACGGCTCGCGCCGAGCGTGCCGACGGCCGGTATCCGTGACGCCGAGGATCTGCCCGCGCTGGTGGAGATCGCGCGGTTCGCGGAGGGGCGCACGGGAGCGGCGGCCCTGCACGCCTATCTGGACCGGCAGGTCGTACGTTTCGTGGCCGGCGACGGACCGAGGGAACAAGGGGGCCGAGGAGAGTGAACCGGCTGGAACTGACCGGGCTCACGGTCCGGCCCGCCCAGGTGTGGGGCGGCATCCGGCTGGTGCCGCTGGTGCGTGAGGAGCCCGTCGCGGGGCTGCGGCTGCATCAGGAGATCTACCGGGGCCTCGGCAGCAGCGTGGTCGACACCGGCCCGCGGACGCACTACACGTCGTACATCCCGCACGGTCTCGTCGCCGACTGGTCGGGGCTGCGTACGGAGCCGGACGGCGCCGGTACGGGCCGGCAGAGTGCCGCGTACGGTACCCAGCTCGGCACCGGCGGCAACAGTGACCCGGGCGCCGGCACCCGCCCGCCCGTCACCGCGCCGCTGCCGCGCCACCGGCACCGCCACCACCGCATGGCCGAGCGGCAGCCCGGCGACCGGCTGCGCTTCCTGCCGCTGCACCTCGCCCTGGAGGGCTATCTCTCGCTGCACTTCGGCGGCCCGGCCATCGCCTGGGAGGAGTGGTCGCGGCAGGCGCTGCGCGACGGGCTCTCGCCGCGCGCCGAGGACGCGTACATGGGGTGGTCGGTGCGCGGTCTCGGCGACGCGCTGCGTGTCTTCGAGATCCATCCCGGCCAGTGCGGGGTGATGGTGTACGCGGCCGATGCGCTCGCCGCCGCCTTCGTGCTGCCGCACCCGGACGACTACCGCCTTCTGCACGCCTCGCTCGTCGAGGATCTGTACGGGGAGCTCATCCATCAGTACGCGCTGTACGGCGGACCGGTCCCGGAGTTCGGGGCGCGGATCCCCGACGGTGCACGGGTGCGGACGCTCGCCGATCTCCGGGCGGCAGCACGGGCGCAGGAGCGGGAATGGCGTAAGGCGCACGACGCGCTGTTCGCGCGCGAGCTGCTGGACACGTCGTACGCCTTCGACCGGGTCCACCGGATGGGGCCGTTCACGCTGTGGCGGTTCCTGCCGCCGTTCACCCGGAACCGGGGCGGCCGGCACATCGGCGAGACGATCACCGACCACAAGGGGCAGGTCGCGTATCTGAAGACGTTCCGGCTCTCCGACGCACAGGTGCGGCGCGGGCATCTGCTGCACACGCTCTCCGACGCCGACTGGCGGCTCGCGCGGGCAGCCGCGGCGCTGGGCAGCACCGAGGAGGAGCTGGTGCGCCGGATCCGGGCCGCCGGTTTCGAGGGGCTCCTCAAGGCCCGCGTATAACGCAGGAAACCTCGGTAACACGGGGTTCACATACGGGCAACGGACGGGAAATCGCGTCTTGCGAAGCTGCGCTGCAGAGACCGGACCGCAGACCGCAGCACCGCAGCACCCCCAAAGGATGGCTTCCGTGACGTTCAAGGCTGAGTACATCTGGATCGACGGCACCGAGCCGACCGCCAAGCTTCGTTCGAAGACGAAGATCATGGCAGGCAAGCCCTCGGGAGACGTCGCGGAGCTGCCCATCTGGGGCTTCGACGGATCCAGCACCAACCAGGCCGAGGGTCACGCCTCCGACCGTGTGCTGAAGCCGGTCTTCTCCTGCCCGGACCCCATCCGCGGCGGCAACGACGTCCTCGTCCTGTGCGAGGTCCTCAACATCGACATGACGCCGCACGAGTCCAACACGCGCGCCGCCCTGCGTCCGGTCGCCGAGCAGTTCACCGGCCAGGAGCCGATCTTCGGCATCGAGCAGGAGTACACCTTCTTCGACGGCCACCGCCCTCTCGGCTTCCCCGTGGGCGGTTTCCCCGCCGCGCAGGGCGGCTACTACTGCGGTGTCGGCTCCGACGAGATCTTCGGCCGCGAGATCGTCGAGAAGCACCTCGACAACTGCCTGCAGGCGGGTCTGGGCATCTCCGGCATCAACGCCGAAGTCATGCCGGGCCAGTGGGAGTTCCAGGTGGGCCCGCTCGCCCCGCTGGAGGTCTCCGACCAGCTGTGGATCGCGCGCTGGCTCCTCTACCGCACCGCCGAGGACTTCAACGTCTCCGCGACCCTGGACCCGAAGCCGGTCAAGGGTGACTGGAACGGCGCGGGTGCGCACACCAACTTCTCCACCAAGGCGATGCGCGAGGGTTACGACGCGATCATCACCGCGTGCGAGTCGCTGGGCGAGGGCTCGAAGCCGATGGATCACGTCAAGAACTACGGCGCGGGCATCGACGACCGCCTCACCGGCCTGCACGAGACCGCCCCGTGGAACGAGTACAGCTACGGCGTCTCCAACCGCGGCGCCTCGGTCCGTATCCCGTGGCAGGTCGAGCGGGACCGGAAGGGCTACATCGAGGACCGTCGCCCGAACGCCAACGTCGACCCGTACGTCGTCACGCGGCTGATCGTCGACACCTGCTGCACGGCGCTGGAGAAGGCCGACCAGGTCTGATCCGCCACCGACTCGGTCCGAAGGGGCGCCCGCCGGAGACGGGGGTGCCCCTTCGGCGTGCCCGGTCCGCTGTCAGTGGCCTGTGCCAGGGTTGGCCCATGCTCGACATCAAGGTGGAGACCGAGAACCGGCAGACGTACACCCGCATTTCGGCGCAGGCGCTGAGCGACCTGGTGCACCGGATCGGCGGGGAGGACGACCACTTCCTGGTGATCCAGCGGGTACCGGACCGACCGGGCTGCTATGTGCAGACCTGGCACGAACACGGCGGGGACTACCAGTTGGAGTACCGCGACGGTGTTCCCGAGCGGCACTTCCGGGTGAGGGCCGACTCCCCGGAGCGGGTCGCCGAGGTGATGACGCGCTGGGCGCGCCAGGAGCCGGAGTGGGATGCGGGGATCGTCTGGGAGAGCGCCGGCATGCCCGCCGACGAGCCGGTGCCCGCGATACCCGCGGAGATCGAGGAACAGCTGACGGAGCGGGTCCGGCTGGCACTGCGCTGCGGCTACGGCACGGTGAAGAGCCTGACCGAATTGGCCGAGGACTACCTCGTCGAGGACGGCGTGCATCCGGTGACGGCGGCCCAGGCGCGCCGGCTGGTGGAGCGGCTGTGGCTGGAGCGGGTCGACCAGCAGGAGCAGTGGACCGACGTGACGGACGCGGACCGGTTGGAGCGGGGCTTCGCCCGGCTGGACGGGAGCGGCATCACGGCGCGGGAGCACTTCACCTGCTGCCGCTCCTGCGGGCTGGGCGAGATCCATGCGGACGGCGAGGAGGACGCCCGGGGCTTCGTCTTCTTCCATACGCAGATCACGGAGGCAGCGGCCGGCGGGCACGGGCTCTCGCTGTACTACGGCGGGTTCGACGAGTCGGAGGCGACCACCGTCGCCATCGGGCGGGAGGTCGCGGCGGCGCTCGGTGCGGCGGGGCTGACGGTGAAGTGGGACGGATCGCCCGACCAGGCGATCGAGGTGACCGACCTGGACTGGCGCAAGCGGCTCGTCGGCTGAGAGCCTGTCGGGTGACCTTCGATCGGATAGCGGACGCGGTCTGGTGCGTGCGATTCCAAGGCGGCGGGAAAAGCGCCCCACGGGGGGAGGGGCGAGGTGCGGGCCGGGTGACGACGTGGTGAGGAACGTAACGCGAAGGGTCCGTATCGACGGGTGAGAGAGGCCTGCTGCGCCATCGCGTTGTCTGGTCTAATGGGGGACATGGTCGGCTTCCCGTACACCTCATCAGGCCGCAGCGACCTTGAGCCGTTCTGGCCCTCCCGTCAACATCATGACTTCGACCGGGTGTGTTGCCGCGCGAGGAACGCGCAGGCCCTCTAACGCCGCTCACCCCGGCCTTCGGTCCGCGCGCACGACGCAAGTCCGTCCCTCGACGACTCCTTCGCGCGAAAGAGCTGACCCTCATGGCGAACACTCGTACCTTCTCCGCTGCCGCTGCCACCGCAGCGACCGCTGCGGCCAACCCCTCCGCCGGCTCCGTCCCTCCCAACCGTCACAGGCTGCGCGCCGTCGCCCCCGACGAGGTCGTCCAGCTGGCCGACGTGGCCGACTTCCTGCCGCCGGGCGCGACCTGGCTTCCGGCACCCCAGCACACGGTTCCGGCGCTGCCGGGCCGTCCGCCGATGATCGGCTACCTGGTCCTCGTACCGGCTGACCAGCAGCCCGCCGTCGCAGCCGCGGCCGCCGCGGCGCAGCGCATCGTGCCGGAGCCGCTGGTGACGCCGGGGGCGGGGCCGGTGCGCATCGACAGTGTGCAGCGCACCGCGACAGTGGGCGGGAGCACGCTCGACCTCACATTCCTCGAGTTCGAGCTGCTCGCCCATCTGGTGGCGCACCCGCACCGGGTGCACACCCGCGACCAGTTGGTGACGACCGTCTGGGGTTACGGGCACGTGGGCGACGGGCGCACCGTCGACGTCCACATCGCCCGGCTCCGACGCAAGCTGGGCGCCGAGCACCGGCGGTCGATCCAGACGGTGCGACGCGTCGGCTACAAGTACGCCCCCTGACGGACACGCACGCGAGGGGCCCTGCTCGACCGGTACGCACCCGGACGGGCAAGGGCCCCTTTCCGTGCGGGCGCGGTGGCGTACGGGCGTCACCGCGCGCCCCAGCTGCCGGGACCCTCTTTCCGAGCCGCAGGGCGAGGTCGCGAGGGTGGTGCTGGGTACACCTCTCCCGGGTGGCGAAACGGCTGACGCCGCGGACGCCCGTCGGGTGAGACTGTCCTCGGACCGGCGCTGCCGCGAAGGCCCGACGAGGGGAGAAGGACCATCATGAACGCGATTCGGAGCCGAGTTCGGCCCGCGCTGCTGGCCGCCGGGCGCGGGCTCGTCCTGTCGATCGTCGGCCCGGCCGGGTCGATCAGCCTCTTCGTGCTGACGGTGCTCTCGGTCGCCTTCATTCCGCTGGGCCTGGGACTCCTCACCACCCCGCGGGTGCTCGCCGCGGTCCGCAGGCACGCCAATCAGCGCCGACTGCTGGCGGCGACCTGGGCGGACGTCCGCATCCCGGTCCCCTACCGGCCCGTCCCGAAGAATCTGCGCGGCGGGCCAGCGGGCCAGGTGGAGCGCACCACGCTGATGCTGAAGGACCCGGCGACGCGGCGGGACATCCAGTGGCTGCTGGTCGACATGACGGCCGGCTCCGTGGTGGCAGTCGTGGCCGCCGGGCTGATGTTGTATCCGGTGGAGGGGGTCGTCCTGGCGGCGGGCCTGTGGCGGGTCTTCACCGACGACACCTACTGGTACGGATTCGTGCCGGTCGACAGCCAGGCGACGGCACTGGCCGCCGCGGCGCTCGGTGGGGTGCTCTTCCTCATCGGTCTCAAAGCGAGCGAACCGCTGCTGCGGCTGCACTTCGTGATCGCCCGTTCGGTGCTGGCGCCCACCCATGAGCAGGAGTTGGCCCGGCGGATCGACCGGCTCACCGAGACCCGGCACGAGGCCGTGGACACCGCCGCCTCGGAACTGCGCCGTATCGAGCGCGATCTGCATGACGGCGCGCAGGCCCGGCTGGTCGCCATGGGCATGCACCTCGGCACGATCGAGGCGCTGATCGAGAAGGACCCGGCGCAGGCCAAGAGGCTTCTCGCGATGGCCCGCGAGTCCTCCGCCGAAGCCCTCACCGAGCTGCGCGATCTCGTCCGCGGCATCCATCCGCCGGTCCTCGCGGAGCGTGGGCTCGGGGACGCGGTGAAGGCGTTGGCGCTGCGGCTGCCCATCGAGGCGGAGGTCGACGTGGAGCTGCCCGGTCGCGCAGACGCGCCGGTGGAGTCGGCCGCGTACTTCGCGGTCAGCGAGACCCTGACGAACGCCGCCAAGCACTCGGGCGCGGACCGTCTCCGGGTGGACATCCATCACGCCGACTCGATGCTCCGGATTTCCGTCACGGACAACGGCAGGGGCGGCGCGATCATCGGATCGGGCTCGGGGCTGAGCGGAATCGAACGCCGACTCGGTACATTCGACGGCATCATGGCCGTCAGCAGCCCAGCGGGCGGTCCCACCATGGTGACCATGGAGATCCCTTGCGAGTTGTCCTAGCCGAAGACCTCTTCCTGCTGCGCGACGGTCTGGTCCGGATGCTGGAGGCGTACGACTTCGAGATCGCGGCGGCCGTCGAGACCGGTCCCGAACTTACCCGTGCCCTCGCCGAGTTGGATCCGGACGTCGCCGTGGTCGACGTCCGGCTTCCACCGTCCCACACGGACGAGGGACTGCAGTGCGCGCTCGCGGCCCGCAGGGCCCGGCCGGGACTGCCGGTGCTCGTCCTCTCCCAGCATGTGGAGCAGCTGTACGCCCGTGAACTGCTGGCGGACGGCAACGGGGGCATCGGTTACCTGCTCAAGGACCGGGTCTTCGACGCGCACCAGTTCATCGACGCGGTACGCAGGGTCGCGGCGGGCGGCACCGCGATGGACCCGCAGGTGATCTCACAGCTGCTGTCCCGGCGCGCACAGGACAAGCCGATGGGCGGTCTGACCCCGCGCGAGCTGGAGGTCATGGCGCTGATGGCGCAGGGCCGTTCGAACGCGGCGATCGCCTCGCAGATGGTGATCACGGAGCGGGCGGTGGCCAAGCACACCTCGAACATCTTCGGGAAGCTCGGCCTGCCGCCGTCCGACGACGACAACCGCCGCGTTCTGGCCGTTCTGGCCTACCTGGACCGGGGGTGACCCCGCGCCCCGGGCCGGCGGATCATCCGGCCGAACGCAGGTGCAGCGTGGTCGCCCCCAGGTGCGGTGCGGCCCGGGACTCCAGGACCTTGACCCGTACCGCCGTCGCGGTGACGGGCGAGGCGAGCGGCAGGATGCGCCGGTTGCCGATGGTGGTGCCCTCGGCGATCCGCTGCCAACTGCCGTCGATCCGGGCCTCCACGGCGAACTTCTCGACGCGCTGACCCTGCCGGATGTCCTCACGGACGGCGACCCGGTCGAAGGTGTACGGTCCCGGGCCCCGCGTGCGCCGCACGTCGGTGCCGTAGGTGCTGCGTACGGCCTCGCCGAAGGCGGTCAGTGAAGCGACGTCCGCGTCGGCGATCCGGCCGTCCCGGCCGGGCGTACGAGCGCGGCCGCTGCCGCCAGTGCGAGCGCACTGAGCACGCGGGTGCGTCGTGCCATGACTCCCTCCCCTTCCCGACCCAATTGGTCGGATCTCTCGGGTGTCGACGTGCGCATGCTGCCGCACAAAGAGGCCCACGGGAAGGGTGCCTACAACATACGTCCCATCTCTGTCTTGTTGACCTGACAGCAACTCAGCCGTTGAACCACGCCGCCGCGTCGAGCCGGAACCCACCGGCGGGCGCCATCGCGCGCAGGTCGGACTCCAGGGCGCGCAGCCGCTCGGCCCCGAGCGCCCGGGACCACTCGGCGTGCAGCCGGTCGAACCCCTCGGCGGACCGGACCAGTACGTCGACACCGCGCGGGGTGACCCGGACCAGCTTGCGGCGCCCGTCCTGCGGATCGTCGACACGCTCGACGTAACCGAGACCCTCCAGCCTGTCGACGGTCTTCCCGGCGGCCTGCTTGGAGACGCCGAGCCGTCGGCCGATCTCACTCGCGGTCGCGCCGTCACGGCCGACGGCCTGGAGCGCGAAGCCGTACGCGGGCCGCACGTCGGGGTGACCGCTCTCGGCCAGCTCCCGGTGCAGCTCATCGATGATCGCCCGGAACCCGGCGAACAGGAGCAGGGGCAGCTCGAAGCCCGCAGCATCCCCGGCGGTCGCCGACTCATCGGCTCGCCCTGTCGGCTCAGCCATTGCACAACTCGACAACTTGGTTTACCTTTTCGTCAATCACGTTGTCGAGTTTACCGCGAGAGGTCACCTCATGCCCGCATCCGCTTTCCCCGACCACACCCTCGAATCCGCCTCCTCCGACGCCCGTCGCACCATGAAGGCGGTAGCGGACAAGCAGGGATACCTGCCCGCCGCCGTCGGCCGGCTGGCCACGTCGCCGCAGCTGCTCGACGGCTTTCTGAAGATCAGCGCGATCTTCGAGTCGACCACCTTGGACCCGCTCTCCCGCGAGGTACTGATCATGACGATCGCCACCCGCAACAGTTGCCACATCTGCGTGGCGATGCACACCGCGAAGCTCACCACCCTCGGTGCGGACGCCGACCTCGTCGCCGCGCTGCGCGAGGAGGAGCCACTGCCGCTCCCGGACGAACGGCTGGAATCGGTAAGGCAGTTCACCCTGGCCGTCATCGCCACGGCGGGCGCGGTCGACGATGACACGCTGCAGGCCTTCCTCGCGCACGGCTACACCCACCGGAACGCCCTGGAAGTGGTCCTGGGCATCGGCGCGTACACGATGTCGACGCTCGCCAACCGGATGACCGGCGCACCCGTCGACCCCCAGCTCGCCGCGTTCGCGCCCGCCCCCATGTGACCCGCTTTGCGAATGGAGTTTTCCACGAACTTCCCCTTTCGCTGAACGGCCTCCGAACCACACCCGTATGGAACGTCACGCTTCTCCCTCGAAGCATGAGGAGTTCCATGGGACGCACATCACGCAAACGTTCGACGCTGGCCAACCGGGTCATTGTCGCCTCGGCCGCATGGATTCTGGGCGGGGGTGGCTTGGTCGCGGTCAATGTCTACGCTTCGGCGGGGGAAGGAGCGTCGGGCTCACCCCCCGACCGATCATGGAATGCGGGCACCCGGATGTCCACCATTGACTGCCCCGACGTGGGTGAAGAACTTCCCGACGTACCCGATGAGGCGCGCGGGGAAGTCGACCGCGAACTGGCCGCCATGGATACCCAGATCACCGACGCCTATCAGCAATTCGCCGATCGTAAGGACGAGATGTCCCGCGATCCGAACCTCGCCGAGAATGCAGTGCTCGGACCGCTGAAGGACAAGCGGACGGCCAGCATCGACCGCATCTCGACGGCCATCGAGCGCAACGCGGACCGCCCGCAAAGATTGGACGGGCTGGCCCCGTGCAGTCTGCGCGCCGACGACGGCAACGCCTCCGGCACTGACGGCGGCAGCGGACAGGCCGACGACCAGGGCGCCGACCAGGGCCAGGGCCAGGACGGCAGCCAGGACGGGGGCCAGGGAGGCGACAACGGTCAGGGACAGCAGGGCAACGGTCCCGAGGCTTCCGACTTCGTCGACATCCAGTCCGTACAGCCCAATGTCACCAAGCCCCGCCTACGTCGCGGCGCCTCGCGCGGTACGTTCACCACCGAATGCGGACGTAACGAGAACGGAAAATTCAACCCCGACAACGTCATCGTCGCGCCCGGAGTGAGCAACGGCGCCCACCACATGCACGATTACGTCGGAAATCAGGCCAACGACGCCTTCGCCGGCGATGACGACCTGGCCAACGGTGATACCACGTGCCGCAATCAGGGTGACAGGTCCACCTACTACTGGCCCGTGCTGCGGTTGCAGAACGGGACGGCTGAGAACGACGCGGCTGCCGATGGCGGCGGAAAGGACCAGAACGTCGGGGAGATCCAGACTCCGTCCCAGGTCACACTGAAATTCGTCGGCAATCCCACCGGCAAGGTCACCGCGATGCCGCGATTCCTGCGGATCATCACCGGCGACGCCAAGGCGTTCACCAACGGCGACGCCAACGCCAACGCATCGTGGAGCTGCACCGGATTCGAGAACCGTCAGCTCAAGGACACATACCCGATCTGCCCGGACGGCAGCCAGGTGGTCCGCTCGTTCGCCTTCCAGAACTGCTGGGACGGACAGAACACCGACTCCGCGAACCACCGCACCCATGTCGCCTTCGCCCAGGCCAACGGGCGGTGCCCGAACGGCTTCAAGGCCATTCCCCAGCTGGTCCAGCGCATTGTGTACGACGTGCCGCCGGGCCCCGGTTTCGCCGTCGACTCCTTCCCGGAGCAGCTGCACAAGCCCGTCACCGACCACGGTGACTTCATCAACGTCTTCGACGACAACCTGATGAAGAAGGTGGTGAGCTGCATCAACGGCGGGCGCAGGTGCCGCTGATCCACTCGTTCGGCAGCACCCCGCCCCTCTTGCCTGCGCGGTCAGCTCGTGTGGTGACCGGAGTGCCCTCCCTCGCTCCCTCCACTGCCCCCACTCCCCGAGTGGTGATGCGGCGAGGCGGTCTCCACCGTCCCCCCGAGCCGGCCGCGCAGTGCTGCGACCACGTTCGCCTCACCGACGGCGACCCACTTCCGGCCGACCAGATACGAGCCGCCGTAGTCGTTGGCCTCGTTGATCCACTCGCGCTGCCCGCGGTCGGTCGCGAAAGTCGCGAGCACATAACGCCCATCGTCCGTCGTACAGTTGGCCTGACGCAGTTCGTGCGCGTCGGTCTGGATGTTCGGCTTGCAGTGCGTCTTCGTGGCCAGCTGCTCCAGGCTGCCGGTCACCGTCGGTGGGACGTACGGCTTGTCGTCGCCACCGCCCCCGCCGCACGCAGCCAGAAGAGCCAGTCCCGCAAGGACGACCGCCGCGGTCCTGACCCCGGAACGACGCCCTCCTCGTATCTCCAGCTGCGTCACCATCCGGCCATCGTGCCCCTTCGCACTCCGTCGCGCGGCCGAACGGCCCGATCCGAGTCAACCGTTCGCGGGCCGGGGTGACCATCGCACGATTCGCTCGTTCAGCTGAATGTGCGCCCACTGCCAGAAGAACCGTCCGCCACCGCTCCGGTCGATGTGGAGCAGGCCGAGGCGGCGCTCGTCGAGCACTATCCGCGACTGGTCCGGCTCGGCTACCTCGTCCTGCCGCCCACCCTCGGCCGCAACCGCCGAGTCCTGACGGCGCACTCCCTCGCCCAGCGGTCCTTGCCGCTGGGGCGCCGGACGGCGTTCACGGCCGACGACCGCGTCCCTCTCCCCCGCCGCCCCGCCGATGGGACGGTGGTCGACCCGGGCTATGCGCACGTCCGGCAGCGGGTGGTGAGCACCGCCCTGGAGGCGGGCCGCCCGCTGCGTCGACTGGCCTGGCCGCGCCGGTCGCAGCTCCCGCCGCTCCTCCCTCTGGTGTGGGGTCTGCGCCTGTTCCCGCACTCCGGAGGTGCGGACGAACTCGCCCTGGACCAGGCGCTGTCGGCGCTCTCCGGGCCGGCGCGCGCGGCGTACGTCCTGCGCGGCCTGGAGGGCCTCGCCGCCGGGGAGGTACGTCGGGTGCTCGCCGCCGCAGGAGTGGCGGACCCGCACACGGCGCTGACGGAGGCGGACGCGGTGGCTGCGCCCTACGCGCTCCTGGACTCCACGGAGTTCGACCCCTGTTCCCTGCAGGCCCGCCCGCCTGATCTGCTGCGCCGCCGCCGGCACGCGAAAGCGGCGCTCGCGGCGGTCGCCGCTCTCCTGGTGTGCGGGGCGCTGCTGGGGCTTCCGGGCAACGGCTGGGGCCGGGACCTGGCGTCCGCGCCGCTGTACTCCCGCAACCCGGCGGCCGAACAGGCCCTGGAACCCGCCGCGTTGGCCAGAGTGCCATCCTGGTACTGGCAGCGCTCGCCCCGGACCGACTTCACCGCCTGGCCCACCCGCGGCGACCGTACCGACGACACCCGGCTGCTGCGGCGCGCACTCGCCGTCTGGGCGCGTCCAGGCCCCGCCGTCCGGTCGTCCACGACGCCCGGGACGCCGGTCGGGCCGCCGATGGGCCCCCCGCAGCTGCTGTACGCGGGCGAGGTGGGACCGGCCGCGGTGGTGTTGTTCTACGACGGGCTGCGCATCGTGCGGTACGCGGAGGCTCGCGACGCCGATCCGGCACGGGGCGCGGCGCTCGACTTCGCCCGTGTCGACAGTGCGGACGCGTCCTCCGCCGACGCTCTGATCGTCAGCCGTGGCGGCGGCACGGTCCGCTATCTGACGGCTCCCTGGGTGCGGCAGGTGTCCCTACGGGATCTGCTCGCCCCCGGCCGGGCCGCCCGGCCGCTGCACCGCGACCGGAACGGCGTGACCGATGTGCTGGCGAGCCCGCGGACGGCCGGGGACTGCCGGTCCTGGTCCGCCGTCGAAATGCAGGACGCCACGGCGACACGTCTGCTGACGGACCTCGGCGAACTCGCCCCGGCCCGGCTGACCTCCGGGCCGCCGTCGGCGCCGCACGACGTGTCCGGGCGGGCGGAGCGGGAGAGCTGGGCGCGGACCGCCTGCCTGCTGACCGCGGTGCGATCGCGCGGCGTGCGCTCGGTGAACTCCTGGCCGTACGCGCGGCAGTGGCTGCCCGAGGGCAATGGCTTCGCGCAGTGGCTGTGCACCCGGGCGGAGACCTGGCGCGGCTCGGGAAGCAGGGTCCTCGCCCAGTTCCAGGCCCCGTCGGCGCAGTCCGCCGCCGGTGGTGCGGTGCCGCCCGGGACGGTGGCGGCGCGCGCGGAGGACTCGCCCGCCTGCGGGGAGCGGGATCCGCGGGTGCTGGCGGGCGTGCTGTGGAAGTCGCACGGCGGCCGGTGGTACGTACTGGCGGCGGGCAGCACGGAGTTCGCCTCGCTGACCATATCGGGCGGGGTGGAGGGCCGGGCGCAGGGGCATCTGCTCGCGGTACGGGCACGGGCGGGCGATCGGGCGCGGCTGGACGGGCTACTGGCGGACGGGAGGCGGGTGGGCGCTCTGCGCTGACCATGCCGCCGTGCCGTATCCCGCGATGCACGCCGTGATCCTCCGCTCGGCCGGTTCACGGTGCCCGGCGACGGACCCTCCGGCGTGCCCGCGGAATCAGGACGCGCAGTCACTGCCGGACGTGCGCGCCCCCGATACCTCGGTGGGGAACCTGCACGTGGGAGGGGGTGTCGAGGGGTGGATGGCAACGGTCACGGGAGGGAACGGGGGGGACGGATGGGGGGTACACGAATTGCCTACAGCACTCGGTTCCACGATCGGCGGCATTGCAGCAGATCGGGTGTCTTGGAGCGCGTGGCGCGGTCGTCGACGGTCCTCGGGGGGCGACGGTTGCGGTGTCCAATCCGAGCAGGCGCATCGGCGTCTGCTGCGACAGGAGATCTCTATGCATGTTTCCCGCTTCGCTGCCGCGGTCTGTGTGGCCGCCGTCGTCGTGCTGGGCGGCGGCGGCGCAGCTCAGGCCGCTGCCCCCGGCGCCGCCGGCGGTGCCCACTCCGTGCAGGCCAGTGACGGTCGGCACGGGGATGGCGACCGCCGGGACGACTGGCGCTGGGGCCACGACCGCCGGGACGACTGGCGCTGGGGCCACGACCGCCGCGACCACGGACGCTGGGGCCACCACCGCAACCACGGGCGCTGGGGCCACGACTACCGTGACCGCGAGCGCTGGGGCCACGACTACCGTGACCGCGGCCGCTGGGGCCACGACCAGGACCGGTACCGGGAGTACCGTTCCCGCTGATCCGATCCGAACCGCAGTATGAACTGGGCCCGTGGCGCCCTCCGTCGAGGAGGGCCGCCACGGGCCCGACATCTGCGCCCCGGCTGGGCGCGGCCCGGGAGCCAACCGACGGCAGTCGCTGGGCGACGCTCTCGTCATGGATCGAGCGCGACCTGGCCGAAGCAGGCGCTCGATCGCTGTCGGAAGCTCACCGAACACGACGGACAGCGCCCTCCGCCACCCACCGATCAGCGGCTGCAGGAATTCGCCGCACGCCCCTGTTCCCTCCGCGTACCCATCAGTACATTGACAGCATGTCTAACACGCAGCCAGCGGCGGTCGCGTCGGAGCGAACCGAGCTGAAGGCCCGCAAGGTCTCGTTCGCCTGGGAGAGGACTCCTCTCCACTGGGTGCCGGGCGACCCCTTCAGCACGCACACGATGAATGTGCTCCATCTGCTGCTCCCGGCCGGGGAGCGCTGGTTCATCCACGTGTACCGGCAGGTGCTGCCGTACATCCATGACGAACAGCTGCGGCAGGATGTGATCGGGTTCATCGGCCAGGAAGCCGTGCACTCCCAGGCCCACGACGACGTCCTCCCCCATCTGAAGAAGCTCGGGCTCGACCCGACCCCGTACACCGCACAGGTCGACTGGTTCTTCGAGAAGCTGCTCGGCGACCGGACGCTGCCGCCGGGCCGCGCCCGCACGTGGTGGCTGATGGAGCGGGTGGCGATCATCGCGGCGATCGAGCACTACACGGCGTTCCTCGGCGACTGGATCCTGAACTCCGAGGCGCTGGACCGCAAGGGCGCCGATCCCACGATGCTGGACCTGCTGCGCTGGCACGGCGCGGAGGAGGTGGAGCACCGCTCGGTGGCCTTCGAGGTCTTCATGCATGTCGACGGCGGCTACCGGCGCCGGGTTCGCACCTGGGGGATGGCCTTCTCCGCCCTGCTCTTCCTCTGGCAGCGCGGTGTCCGCTTCTTCATGGGGAACGACCCCAGCCTGCTCGACGGCAAGGCGTCGTTCAAGGCGTTCTACGACAGCGGCAAGCGCGGCACACTGCCCTCCACTCCCGCCCTGCTGCGCTCCATCCCGCGCTACCTGAGTCACACCTACCACCCCTCCCAGGAGGGCAGTACGGCGCAGGCCATCGACTATCTCGCCCACTCGCCCGCGGCACTGGCCGCCGAGGCCCGTATGACGGGAACCCACTGACCATGGCCATGCCCCGCCCCCGCCTGCGCACCGTCCTCCTTGTCACCGGTGCCGCACTGCTCGCCAGGCGCGCCCTGCAGCGCCGCATCGAGAAGTCCCCGCTGTGGCCGCTGCCGGCCCTGGAGGAACCGGTCTCGGGACAGTCCGGCCGCCGCTCCACCACCACCCGCCGACTGCTGATCACCGAACGCACCGCGCCCGCGGACGGCGTGGTCCAACTCCGCCTGGAAGGACCGGACCTGCCCACCTGGCAGCCCGGCGCCCACCTGGACCTCGTACTCCCGTCGGGCCTGGTACGCCAGTACTCGCTCTGCGGCGACCCGGCCGACCCCGACACGTACACGGTCGCGACCCGCCTGGTCGAGGACGGTCGCGGAGGCTCGCGCGAGGTCCACGCCCAGCTCCACGAGGGCGAGGAGATCGAGATCCGCGGCCCTCGCAACCGCTTCCCGCTCGTCGCCGAAGCCCCCGCGTACGTCTTCGTCGCGGGCGGCATCGGCATCACCCCGATCCTTCCGATGCTGCGGGCGGTTGCCGCCTCCGGCGCCGACTGGCGGCTGCTGTACGGAGGTCGCACGCGCGCCTCGATGCCGTTCCTGGACGAGATCGAGAAGCTCGGCACGGAAGGCCGCCGCGTCACGCTCGTACCGGAGGACGAGTCGGGCCACCCGGACGCGGCGGCGGCCGTCACCGGCCTCGCGCCCGGCACAGCGGTCTACTGCTGTGGCCCGGAACCCCTGATGGACGCGGTCACCGCCGCGCTCCCGGCCGACTGCACCCTGCACCTGGAACGCTTCACGGCAGCGGCCACATCACCGGCCGGCTCCGGCGCCTTCGAGGTTGAGCTGCACCGCACCGGGCGTACGGTCCGGGTCGCGGCAGGCCAGTCGATCCTGGCCGCGGTCCGCGAAGAACTCCCGTATGTCTCGTACTCCTGCGAACAGGGCTTCTGCGGAACGTGCCAACAGCGCGTGCTGGAAGGCGAGATCGACCACCGCGACGAACTCCTGACGGACGCGGAGCGCGACGACTCCATGCTGATCTGTGTGTCGCGGTGCCGGGGGGAGCGGCTGGTGCTGGACCTGTAGGGGGAGTTCGGGGCGTGGCCCGCCCGCTCGCCGCGGGTCGATCTTTCGCCCGCCTCGCGCCCCTTGCCCGCGTACGACGCGCGGACCAGCTGGCCGCGCGCCATGGCCTGTCTCGCGGGCGGCGACCCGCGGGCCACCGACGCCCTGCTCGTCTTCGGTGATCTGGAGCACATGGCGCCGACCTTCGGTGCCACCCCCTGGCAGCGGCAGGCCCCCGAACTCGCCCGCCGCATCGCCGCCTTCTGGGCGGACTGGAATGCCGGGCGGAAGACGGAGGCGTTGACGGACCTGCGTGCCTACGCCGAGCGCATCGAGCAGGCACCCGCCGTCATCCGCGGCAGAGCAGTCGAGCAGGGCTTCACCACCGCCGCCGCCTCCTGGCCGGACGCCACCGCACTGTGGGGCAAGGCGATGGTGACCATGATGGACGCACTGGGAGCCCAGGACGCCGGCCAGGCTCAGAAGCTGCTCGACGAGTCGAAGAGCCTCCAGACCCAGGCGCGTGCCGTACGGGTGGTGCCCGCCCGCAACACCCGGGGAAGCGTGCAGCCCAAGGTGGGCGTCCACGGCGTCGGCCGGCCGATGCAGCGGAACGGCCTGAGGTAGGCCGGCAGGATCGGTCCGGTGCACCACCGAGCCCCGTCCAGGCCCCGGTCGGTACGCTGGTGCCATGACGACCGGGGTGCGGCGCAGGATGGGCGTCGATGAGCGCAGGCAGCAGTTGATCGGTGTCGCGCTGGAGTTGTTCAGCCATCGCGCCCCCGACGACGTCTCCATCGATGAGATCGCTGCCGCCGCCGGGATCTCCCGGCCGCTCGTCTACCACTACTTCCCGGGGAAGCAGAGCCTGTACGAGGCGGCACTGCGGCGGGCGGCCGACGAGTTGGCGGGCCGGTTCCTGGAGCCGCGTGAAGGCCCCCTGGGGGAACGGCTGTTGCGGGTCATGGGACGGTTCTTCGACTTCGTGGACGAGCACGGGCCCGGGTTCTCCGCGCTGATGCGGGGCGGGCCCGCAGTCGGGTCGTCGACGGCGAACGCGATGATCGACGGGGTGCGGCAGGCGGCGTACGAGCAGATCCTCGCCCACCTGGGGGTGGAGGAGCCCCCGGCGCGGCTGGAGTTGGTCGTACGGTCGTGGGTGTCGCTGGCCGAGTCGACGGCGTTGATCTGGCTGGACGGGCGGCGGATTCCGCGCGCGGAGCTGGAGATGCAGCTGGTGCACGACTTCGCGGCGCTGGCCGCGGTGAGTGCGGCGTACGACGCGGAGATGGCGGGCATCGTGCTGCGGGTCCTCGCGGAGGAGCCGGTCGACGGGCCGTTCGGAGATCTGCTGGCGCGGCTCTCCGCCTTCTCGCCCGCCGTACCGGCTGTGCCGTCGCAGCGGCCTTCCTGACGACGGTACGGGTCAGCGCTTGCGGTAGGACGCGTCCAGGTCGCGGGTCTCGGCCGAGGCGTGGACCGTGAGGTCGTCGGCGGGCTTGATGTGCGCGGCCAGCAGCTCCAGTACGGACTCGGTGAGCTGTGCCTTGATCTCGTCGGAGCGGCCGGGCAGCAGGCCGATCGAGATGTGCAGGATGGCGTCGCCGGTGACGGCGTCGGCCACGACGGACTCGTCGACCCGACGGAAGCGGGTCTTGCAGGCGGCGACCTTCGTGGTGACCGTCTCGGCGACCAGCGGGTGCAGGGCGAGCGCGAAGCCGCGGCGGTCGAAGGTGTCGTCGAGTTCGGCGGAGTAGTCGACGGTGATCTGCGGCATCTGGGGCTCCGGGGTGCGGTACGGACCGTTGTCAGAGCTCACCTTTACGGTGATCGCCATGACCGCACAAGGGAATTCGCTGCTCACCCTGGGCCCCCGAGGTGGTGGGAGGGACGCGCCGGGGAGTGCGCGATGCGGCTCACTCCCCGGCGGCTGCCCTCAACGTGGTCCGGTACGGGTCACCGCAGGGAGAACACGGCCACCGTGCGTCCCGGGACGGTGAAGCTTCCCGAACTCCTCTCGTACGAGGCCTTCTTGACAGTAGGATCCGCCCCCGCGGCCTGGACGGGGTGCAGGGCGTAGTCCTTCCCGGCCAGATCGGCCACCTGCTGGTGCTCGGTGCCGGGGGTCGCGTTGAGGACGATCACCAGCTTCCCGAGGCGCATGGTGATGACCCCGGGCGTCTCGTCCTTCCCGGAGAGCGGGAACGACAGGGCGGACTGCACCTGCTCGGTGGTGGAAAGGTTGAACTCCTTCTCCGTCGTGCGAATGCTGAGCAGGTCCTGGTACGCGGCGGACGCGCCGTCGATCTGTGCGCAGCCGGGGCTGAGCGCGGTGGCGGTCAGCAGCGGCTTGGCGTAGGACCACTTGGCCTTGTTGTCGGCCGCGAGCGGCAGTCCGCGGCCGAAGCCGTTGCCGTCCCGGCAGTCCCAGTGCAGTGCGTTGAACCAGTCGCCGCTGTCGTACGAGTTGCGGTCCAGCGACTTGGAGCGCAGCAGATCCGTGCCCGCCTGGGAGAGCGACGGGCCCTGCGACAGCGTGGCGGTCGCCATCGCCAGGACCTGCATCCTGGCCCGGTCGGCGGCCGAGGTGCCCGCCGGGAGCTTGAAGGCGAGGGCGTCGTACAGCGTCTCGTTGTCGTGGGCGTCGGCGTAGGCGAGGGCGTCGCCGGGGACCGCTGCATATCCGGCGGGGGCCCCGTTGTAGTCGACGCCGGAGCCCTTGACCGTACGGCCCGAGGAGTCGGTGAAGGTGTAATCGGCGAGGTTGCCGGTCAGGCCGACCTTGATCAGATCCTGGTAGTGGAGCAGCCGGGCCTTCTGTTCGGCCGGGGTGCCGTTGGCGGTCGAGGAGTTGGGGTCGGTGTAGAGGCCGCTGGCGAAGCCCTGGACACCGGGGTCCTCGTCGAACGGGCTGCCGCCGCGGACGGCGTCCCGGGCCCGGTCGGAGAAGGTGGCGATGCCGGTGCCGGCCATGTTCTTCTGGGTGGCCTGGACGAAGCGGGCGTCGTCGGCGATCTCACCGAAGTTCCAGCCCTCCCCGTACAGGATGATCTTCTTCCCGTCGACGCCGTCCTTGGCCACGGTCAGCGCGTCGAGCGCCTTGCGGACGGCAAGGATGTTGGCCTTGGGGTGGTGCCCCATCAGGTCGAAGCGGAAGCCGTCGACCTTGTACTCCTTCGCCCACGTGACGATCGAGTCGACGACCAGCTTGCCCATCATGGTGTTCTCGGGCGCGGTGTTGGCACAGCAGGTGGACGTGGCGACGGTGCCGTCGTCCATGAGCCGCTGGTAGTAGCCGGGCACGATCCGGTCGAGGACGGACTTGTCGTCCTGGCCGGAGGCGACGGTGTGGTTGTAGACGACGTCCATGACGGTCCGCAGTCCGGCACCGTTCAGCCCCTGGACCATCTGACGGAACTCGACGGTGCGCCTGGTGCCGTTCGGATCGGAGGCGTACGAGCCCTCCGGGACGGTGTAGTGCAGCGGGTCGTAGCCCCAGTTGAACCCGTCGTTCGCGGCGGCCTTCGCCACGCAGGCCTGCTGCTCCTCGGAGTCGGGGGCGTACACGGACAGGTCGCAGGAGGGCTTCTGCTGGGCCGACTTCTTCTCGGGGATGGTGCCGATGTCGAAGGCGGGCAGCAGATGGACGTAGCTCGTGCCGGAGTCGGCGAGCTCCTTGAGGTGCTTCATCCCGTCGGAGCGGGTGTCGGTGAAGGCGAGGTATTCGCCGGGGTGCTGGGACGTGGGGTCCGCGATCGAGAAGTCGCGGATCTGCAGCTCCTGGATCTGGGCGTCGCGAAGCGGGACGGCGGCGGGCTTCCTCAGCCCGGCCCAGCCCTTCGGTGCGAGCCCCGGGGCGTCGAGGTCGACGACGAGGCTGCGGGCGGAGTCGGTGGTCAGGGCGGTGGAGTACGGGTCGGTGACCTTGTTGGTGACGATCTTCTGGACGGTGGGCGCCCACACCTTCACCAGGAAGCGGTACGGCTTGCCGGTCCACTTCGCGGTGCCGGTGACCGACCAGACGCCGGTGCGGTCGTCGCGCCGCATCGGGACGCTCCTACCGTCGAGTTCCAGGGCGACGGTCTGCGCGGTGGGGGCCCAGACGGAGAGCGTGGGCCGGCCGTGGTCGAAGACCGGGCCGAGCGCGGCGGTGCTCGCGTTCTTGCCGTACAGGTCGTCGAGCGCACCCGCGCTCTGTACGCCGGTGGCGGCGAGCAGGGCGCCGTTGGCGGCGCGCTGGGTGGCGATCAGCTGGCCGCGCAGCGCCTCGCGGACCCGGTCCCGGTCACGCGGGTCGACGGTGAAGGCCGGGTAGTCCTTGAGGTGGGGATACTTCGCCTTCTGCGCGTCGGTCAGCGCGGACGGGCTGAGCCGCAGCCACTGCCCCTCGTCGGTGAGGGCGCCGTCGGCGACGGAGATCCCGCCGTCCTTCGCATAGACGAGCTGCTCGCTGGTGGCGTCGGTGGCCTTCACCTTCCAGACGACGGTGCCGGAGTCGATCCACTGCGCCTCGGCCTTGGTGAGGTCGGGAGCGGGCATACCGCCGGTCTGCGGCAGCAGGTAGCCGGGCTGTCCGGCGACCATCCACACCTCGTGGTCGTACGTGGCGAGGTCGAGGGACTGGTCGCTGGGGAGGTCCTTCTCGTCGCCCTTGTGAAGGATGTAACTGAGCGAGGTGGCCCCGTCGGTGAGCGGGACCTCGAAGGTGATGCCGTAGGCGTCCTTCTTCACCGGCTGGAGCGGCTTCGCCCAGTCGGTGGGGTCCTTCGCGCCGGTCCAGGTGTGCAGTCCCCAGCCGTCGTAGTTGCCGTCGGCGCGGTGGTAGTGCAGGACGGCCTTCGTCCTGTCCTGCGCCGGGTAGGCGCCCTCGGGGGCCGTGTCCGACTGACCGTCCTTGCCCTGCTCGATCCAGACCTGTCCGGTCTTCGCGAGCTCGACGGTGCGCTGCGGACCGTCGGCCGTGCCGTCCTTCTCGACCGTGTACGGGACGGAGGAGGTGCCCTCGTCGAGCTTGATCCAGGCGAAGGCACCGTAGGCGTCGCGCCCGGTGAACTCGGCGGACTTGTCTCCGGACTCGATCGTCCAGCCGTCGTAGTCGCCGTCCGCGCGCTTGTAGTGGACGACGGCGTAGTCGCGCTCGACGGCGACGGGCTTCTCGGCCACCGGGGCCCGGCCCGCGGTCGTCGAGGCGAGGGCGCTCGCGGTGCGTCCGGCACGGTCGACCACAACGGCCTTGTAGCGCAGCGGCGTTCCTGCCGCCACGGTGTCGTCCAGGTGTTGGGTGATCCTGTACGGGGCGTGGTCGGCGGATCCGAGGGTGACCCACCTGCCATTGCCGGTCTGGGCGGCGAAGACGACCCGGTTCAGCGATCCGCCGTCGGTGTCCGCGGAGATGTCGACGGTGCCGGTGGCTCCGGCCGCGGGCGCCTTCAGCGTGATCGAGGGCTTGGCGGCCGGGGCGCCAAGAGGCTTCTCGGCACGCAGCACGATGCTGGAGAGGGCGGGCACGGTGACGGTGATCTTCTTGTCGGCGTCGCTGCGGACCGTACCGGAACCGCCGTACAGCGTGCGGAAGTTCATCGCGGCCGACTCGGTGGACAGCTCGACGGTCTTCGCCTCGGTGCCGTTGTTGGTGGCGACGACGTACTCGTTGGCGCGCTTGGGGTCCGTACGGGAGAACGCGTAGACGGAGCCTTCCGCGTACCGCTCGGTCTGGACGCCGTCACGCAGGGCCGCGTTCTCCTTGGTCAGCTCGGAGAGTGCGGCGATGTTCCGGTACAGCGGGTGGCCGGTGTCGTACGCGTCGGAGGCATGCGTACGGTCGGTGCCCAGTTCGTCGTCGTCGAGGTAGTCGGCGGTCTTCGAGGCGAACATGGTCTGGCGGGCGTCCTTGTCGCCGCCCGCGCCGGTGAAGCCCTGCTCGTCGCCGTAGTAGATGACGGGGTTGCCGCGGCTGAGGAACATCAGCTCGTTGGCGAGGCGGGCCCGGTCGAGCAGCTCGGCGTCGTCGGCCTTCGGGTTGTCCTGCTTCAGGAACGCGCCGATGCGGCCCATGTCGTGGTTGCCGAGGAAGGTCACCTGCTCATAGGCATTGGCCTTGTCGGTGGTGTAGCGGTAGTCGTCGCCGAAGACAGCGGCGAGCTTCGAGGCCGGAGCGCCCTGCGAGGCGTACTGCCGGGCCGCTTCCTGGAACGGGAAGTCGAGCGTCGCGTCGAGCCTGCCCCGGGTGACGTACGGGGAGGTGATGGCGGTGTCGGCGGAGTAGATCTCGCCGAACATGAAGAAGTCGTCACGTCCGTGCTGGGCGGCGTAGGCGTCGAGGGCGGTCGCCCACTGGGTCCAGAAGTCCAGGTCGACGTGTTTGACCGTGTCGATCCGGAACCCGTCGATGTCGAAGTCACGGACCCACTTCTCGTAGATCTTCTCCATGCCGGAGACGACCTCGGGCCGCTCGGTCCACAGGTCGTCGAGCCCGGAGAAGTCGCCGTACGTGGTGGACTCGCCTGCGTACGTCGAGTCGCCGCGGTTGTGGTACATCGTCGGGTCGTTGAGCCACGACGGGATCTTCGTTCCGGTGTTCTTCGGGGTGTACGGGAACGAGTCGGCGTCGACCTTCGCCAGGCCCTTGCTGTCGTCGAAGGGGCGGCCGTCCCTGTCGAGGTAAGGGTAGGCGCCCTTCGGCTTGTAGCCGTACTTCTTCTCGGCGTAGTCGACGGTGTCCGCGGTGTGGTTGGTGATGACGTCGAAGAAGACCTTCATGCCCTTGGCGTGGGCCCTGTCGATCAGCTTCGACAAGTCGGCGTTGGTACCGAAGTGCGGGTCGACCTGGGTGAAGTCGGTGATCCAGTAGCCGTGGTAGCCGGCCGAGGCATCCTTTCCGGCGCCCTGGACCGGGCGGTTCTTGAAGATCGGGGCGAGCCAGATGGCGGTGGTGCCGAGGTCCTTGATGTAGTCGAGCCGGTTGGTCAGGCCCTTGAGGTCACCGCCCTGGTAGAACCCCTTGTCCGTGGGGTCGTAACCGGTCTCCAGGCGCGAACCGGTGAGTCCGCCGCGGTCGTTGGAGGTGTCTCCATTGGCGAACCGGTCGGGCATGACGAAGTAGAACTGCTCGCGGGTCAGGTCGTGCCGGGCGGGCTCGGCGGCGAGCCGGGCGTCCGACGGCGGGCCCGGGGGTCTCGGCGCGGCGGAGGTGGCTGCCGCCGGGACGACGGGGAGGAGCGCCGCGCACAGTGCGGCTACGGCTCCCCGTCGGAGGAGGGTACGGGACACGGGGCAGGGTCTCCTTGGTTGCGGGGGTTGCAGGGTTCTCGGGGTGGACGGAGGCGTGGGGGCCCAGGGGGCGGGGTGCACCAGGGGACGGGGTGCACCAGGGGACGGGGTGCACCAGGGCGTCTCCTCGGACGCCGCAGGATCCCCGATGCGGCACCGGGCCCCGGTTCAGCACCCGGACCGGGACGCTGTGATCAGCTGCCCCGGCCCGGGTATCGGGTTCAGCTCCGCCAGACGTCGCTCGTCAGCGACACCTTGCCGGTCGACGGAACCGTCGCCGTGCGGTTGGCGCCGCTCTCCCAGGTGACGGCGCCGCTCGCGTCCTTGCGGATGTACTTGTACTCGAACGACGTCCCGGCGGGCATGCTCACGTCGAGCTTCCAGACCGGGTAGGTCGCCGGGTCCAGCTTGAGCGCGCTGTCGGTGTTCCAGCTGCCGAGCGCGGACTGGTTGCCGACGACGTAGATGTTCTGGCCGAGCTGGGTGGTGGCGTTGACGCCGAAGGAGGCTCCGGAGGTGCTGCTGCCCGGGTCCGTCGTACCGCCGCCCGTGCAGGTACGGGCGTTCACCTGGAGCGCGAGGGCCGTGTTGGCGCCGAGTGTCGCGGTGAACTGGCCGGAGCCGTTGACGGTGACACCGTTGCCGGACTGGATGTCGCAGTAGTCACCGGCGGGCAGCGACGTCTGGAAGGTACGGGTCAGCGACGAGCTCTCGTGGTTGATGGCGACGTACGCCTTGGCGCCGCGGCCGAACGCGATCCGGTCGCCGCCGTTGTCCCACCAGTTGGTGACGGCCTCACCGCGCGCGGTGTTGCGGAAGCCCACCATGGAGGAGATCTGCGGCCAGGCGTGCTGGCACTTCCAGCCGTCGCTGTAGCAGGCGTTGACCGTGCCGCCGTTGGGCGGCCCCGCGTCCTTGTCGGACCACTCGTAGCCGGAGTGGATGTCGGGCGAACCGTACGGCCAGGCCAGCATGAAGACGTTGGCGAGGGTGTAGTTGGCACCGTCCTTGTAGTTCAGCGTGTCGCCGCCGCGCTCGGTGTCGTGGTTGTCGACGAAGACCGCGGTCCTCGATGACGTCATGAAGCCCCAGCCCTCGCCGAAGTTCTTCAGGTAGGCGAGGTTCTCGTTGTTGAAGACCTGCTTGAGGCTGCGGGCGTAGCGGAACTCCTGGACGTCACCGGTGCCGGCGTACTCGTCGGGCGAGACCGCTTCGCCCGCCCCGTAGATCGCCTCCTGCTTCCAGTAGGCGCCGGAGTCGGTCAGCCGCGACTTGATGTTGGCGAGGTCGTTCGCGGGGATGTGCTTGGCGGCGTCGATGCGGAAGCCGTCGACTCCGAGGGAGAGCAGGTCGTTGAGGTATCCGGCGATCTTGCCGCGGACGTAGTCCTCACCGGTGTCGAGGTCGGCGAGCCCGACGAGTTCGCAGTTCTGGACGTTGGCACGGTCCTGGTAGTTGCTGATCTGCGCGGTGCAGTCGTCCATGTCATAGGAGGAGTACAGGCCGGGGTAGTTGTACTTCGTGTACGAGGAACCGCCGGTGCCGGTGCCGGATCCTGCCGCCATGTGGTTGATGACGGAGTCGGCGACGACTTTGACGCCCGCGCTGTGGCAGGCGCTGACCATGTGGGCGAAGGCGGTGCGGTCGCCGAGCCGTCCTGCGATCTTGTAGCTGACGGGCTGGTACGAGGTCCACCACTGGCTGCCCTGGATGTGCTCCTGGGGCGGCGAGACCTGCACGTAGCCATAGCCGGCGGGACCGAGGGAGTCCGTGCACGCCTTCGCGACAGAGTCGAACTTCCACTCGAAGAGGACTGCGGTGACGTCCTTGTCGCCCGGCGTGGACGCCTGGGCGGTCGTGGTGGGGGCCACGAGAGCGGCGGCGCCTGCTATCAGGGCGAGCGCTGCAGACAGGTGCCTGCGTGCCATGTCTTTCCTCCTGCTGTGGGGGAAATGCGGGTGACGGTGCAGCCTCACGTGGCAACGCGCCCTGCCCTCAAGGCTCCTGAAGGTTCTTGCTGCAAGAATGCAAACCTTGCCGCGGGGAGACCGTACGAGCCCGTCAGGTTCCGGTCAACCCTTTGGACACCACCCGCCTACATCCGCGAAATGCTGCAGTTTTCTTTCTGCAAGGTCTTACGCAAAACATTGCAGCGCTGTTACGTTTCTCCCGACTCCGGTCCGGTCGGTCGGGGGTCCCGGTAACCCGGGCCCCACGCGCCCGGCCGGCCGGGCCGGTCACGGACAAGAGAGGCACCCGGAGTCGCTCACTCCCCGCCGGCCCATTCAGGGCCGACTCCCGGTGCCTCTCCTGTACGTCGGCCTGTCCTCGTACCCAGAGACGACGAGGTCCTGGATCCCCCTCCGGATCCAGGACCTCTGCGCATGCCGCACGCACCATCAGGCGGTGCGGACCGCCGCGGTGGACCCCCGTACCACCAGCTCCGGCTGGAACACGTACTCCGTGCGCTGCACGGGGCTGCCGCCGATCTCCTCCAGCAGCGCCCCGACCGCGGCCGCCGCCATCGCCTGCACGGGCTGCCGCACCGTCGTCAGCGGCGGATCGGTGAACGCGATCAGCTGGGAGTCGTCGAAGCCGACCACGGACACGTCGCGCGGCACGTCGAGCCCACGGTCCCGGGCGGCGCGCACCACGCCCAGCGCCATCAGGTCGCTGCCGCAGACGATGCCCGTGCACCCCTGGTCGAGCAGCGCCCCGGCCGCGACCTGGCCGCCCTCGACGCTGAACAGCGTCGAGCAGACGAGGAGTTCGGCCTCGGCGCGGTCCAGTCCCAGCAGGTTCACCGCGGCGTCGAGGAAACCGTCCCGTTTACGGCGGGACGGCACATAGCGCTGCGGTCCGATGGCCAGGCCGACCCTGCGATGGCCGAGTTCGGCGAGATGACCGACGGCCATCCGGACTGCGGCGGTGTCGTCGGGCGAGACGAAGGGCGCGCTGATCCGTTCGTTGTAACCGTTGATCAGGACGAACGGGACGCCGCGGTCGGTGAGCGCGGCGTACCGGGCGGGGTCGGCCGACAGGTCGGCGTGCAGTCCGGAGAGGAAGACGATGCCGCCGACGCCCCGTTCGACGAGCTGCTCGACGAGCTCGTCCTCGGTGGCGCCGCCGGGCAGCTGGGTGCAGAGCACCGGGGTGTAGCCGTGCCCGGCCAGGACCTGTTCGACGGACTGCGCGAACGCCGGGAAGATCGGGTTGGTGAGCTCGGGGGTCACCAGTCCGATCAGCCCGGCGCTGCGCTGCCGCAGCCGCACGGGACGCTCGTAGCCGAGGATGTCGAGCGCCGCGAGCACCCGCTGACGCGTGGTGTCCGCGACGCCCGGTTTACCGTTGAGCACCCGGCTGACGGTCGCCTCGCTGACCGAGGCCTGACCGGCGATGTCCGAGAGCCTCGGCGCACCGCCGGCCCTGGGCAGAGGGACGGTCACACCGTCCACCACACCGTGGTGTCCGCGGGCAGCTCCATCTCCGCGCCGTCGGTGACGACGGGGCTGCTGGAGAGCAGCACCTGGCCGCGGACCGGGACGCGGACCGGCCGGCCGGTCGTGTTGACGGTGCAGACGAAGCCGGGGCGGGCGAAGGCCAGCAGCCCTTCGGGGGCGTCCAGCCACTCCACGGCGGTCCCGGCGCCGAGCCCCCGGTGCACCCGGCGGGCGGCGAGCGCGGCCCGGTACATCTCCAGGGTGGAGCCCGCCTCGCCGGTCTGCGCCTCGACGCTCAGCTCGGCCCAGCTGTCGGGCTGGGGCAGCCAACTGCCGCCGGTGCCGAAGCCGTACGAGCTGCCGTCGCGGGTCCACGGGATCGGCACCCGGCAGCCGTCGCGGAAGCCGTCCTGGCCGTCGGCGCGGAAGAACGACGGGTCCTGGCGGGCCTCGTCGGGCAGGTCGGTGACGTCGGGCAGGCCGAGTTCCTCACCCTGGTAGACGTACGCGGATCCAGGCAGCGCCAGCATCAGGAGGCTGGCTGCGCGGGCCCGGCGCAGCCCCGTCTCGCGGTCCCCGGCGGTGCGGATCTGGGTGCCGAGGCCGGGCGGGTTGGCGAACCGGGTGGCGTGCCGCGTGACGTCGTGGTTGGAGAGCACCCAGGTGGTGGGGGCGCCGACCGGGCGCATCGCGTCGAGCGAGCCGTCGATGACCTTGCGCAGCTCTGCGGCGTCCCAGGCGGTGGAGAGGTACTGGAAGTTGAACGCCTGGTGCATCTCGTCGTGGCGCACGTAGTTGGCGGTGCGCTCGACGGTCGGGGTCCATGCCTCGGCGACGGCGATACGGTCGCCGGGGTACTCGTCGAGGATGGTGCGCCAGGAGCGGTAGATCTCGTGCACCCCGTCCTGGTCGAAGAACGGCATGACATCGTTTCCGAGCAGCTTGAGCTGGTCGTGGGTGCCGAGGTCGGGCAGCCCCTCGGCCTTGACGAGGCCGTGGGCGACGTCGACGCGGAAGCCGTCGACGCCCATGTCGAGCCAGAACCGCAGGATGGAGCGGAACTCGTCGGCGACGGCCGGGTGTTCCCAGTTGAAGTCGGGCTGCTCCGGGGCGAACAGGTGGAGGTACCAGTCGCCGGGGGTGCCGTCCGGGTCGGTGGTCCGGGTCCAGGCGGGTCCGCCGAAGATGGACTCCCAGTCGTTGGGCGGCAGATCACCGTCCGCGCCCTTGCCGGGGCGGAAGTGGTAGCGCTCGCGCAGCGCGGAGCCGGGGCCCTCGGCGAGGGCGCGCTTGAACCACTCGTGCTGGTCGGAGGAGTGGTTGGGCACCAGGTCGACGATGATCCGCAGGCCCAGGTCGTGGGCGTCCCGGATCAGCCCGTCGGCATCCAGCAGCGTGCCGAACATCGGATCGATGGCGCGGTAGTCGGAGACGTCGTACCCCGCATCCGCCTGCGGCGACGCGTAGAACGGGCTGAGCCAGACCGCATCGACGCCGAGGTCCTTGAGGTACGGGAGTCTGCCGCGTACGCCTGCGAGATCGCCCATGCCGTCGCCGTTGCCGTCGGCGAAGCTCCGCGGATAGACCTGGTAGATCACCGCGTCCTGCCACCAGCCGGTGCGGTGGCCCGGAGCGTCGTCGGACGTGCCGGTGGAGGGGGCAGCGAGGTGCTGGGTCATGTCGTCCCTGGGGTGTCTGGGTGGGGAGCGGCGCCGGGACCGGGTCGGGGATCCGGCGCCGCCGTGACTTGGTGCGTGCGGTCGTACGGTCGTGCTGCTGCGTACGTCAGCCCTTGACGGCTCCGGCGGACATGCCGGTCACCAGGTGGCGCTGGGCGAAGAGGAAGACCAGGGCCGCGGGTATCGCGATGAGCACGGACGCGGCGGTCATCGGCCCCCACTGGGCTCCGTACTGGTTGACGAACTTCTGCAGTCCGCCGGCGAGCGTGAGGTTCTCGTCGCCGACCATGAAGGCGGAGGCGTATGCCACCTCGCCCCAGGCGGTGATGAAGGAGTAGAACGCGGTGACGGCGAGGCCGGGCTTGGCGAGCGGCAGGATCAGCCGCCAGAACGTGCCGAACGGGGTGAGGCCGTCGACCTGCCCCGACTCGTCGATCTCGCGCGGGATGGTGTCGAAGAAGCCCTTCATCATCCAGGCGCAGAACGGCACCGCGATGGTGAGGTACGTGATGACGAGACCGGCGGGCTGGTTGAGCAGTCCCAGGCCCGACATGATGTTGTAGATCGGCACGATGAGGACGGCGACCGGGAACATCTGGGTGATCAGCAGCGTCCACATCAGCCCGCGCTTGCCGGGGAACCGGAAGCGGCTGACGGCGTAGCCGGTGGTGGCGGAGACGAAGACACCGAGGACGGTGGTGAGCCCGGCGATGACCAGGGAGTTGCCGAACCAGGTCAGGAACTCGGTGTCCTTGATCAGGCCGGTGTAGTTCTCGAAGGTCGTGTCCTTGAAGAAGTCCGTCGTCGTCGCGTACGCGGCGGGCTTCAGCGAGGTCAGCAGGACCCACAGCACGGGGAACACGGCGATCACGGACGCCACGATCAGCGTGAGGTGCAGTCCGACGGAGGCGAGCGGCGAGCGTTCGCCGCGGAGCCGGACCTCGGCCTTGCGCGCCGAGTGGTGCGCGGTGGGTGCGGGGGCGGTGGTCACCAGTTATCTCCCTGCGTGCGGAGGACTCGCCGGTAGACCGCGGCGAAGAGCATCAGGAGGACGAGGATCAGCACGCCCCACGTGGAGGACTGCGCGAAGTCGCGGGGGCTGATCTCGAAGGAGAACTTGTACGCCTGGGTGACCAGGATCTGGGTGGCCTCGCCGGGTCCTCCGCGGGTCAGCAGGAAGATCACCGGGAACATGTTGAAGGTCCAGATGGTCGACAGCAGGATCACCGTGGTGGAGACCGGCCGCAGACCCGGCAGCGTGATGTGGCGGAACCGCTGCCAGGCGGTGGCGCCGTCCATCTCGGCGGCCTCGTACTGCTCGCTGGGGATGGACTGCAGACCGCCGAGCAGGGCGACCATCATGAACGGCACGCCGAGCCAGACGTTGACGGCGATGACGGCGAACTTCGCCCAGGTCGGGTCGTTCAGCCACGGGACGCCGTCGATACCGGCGCCGGAGAGGATCTTGTTGAGCAGCCCGCGGTCCTCGTTGTAGAGGAAGCGCCAGGCGAACACGGAGACGAATCCGGGAATGGCCCAGGGCAGGATCAGCGCCATCCGGTACACGGAGCGGCCGGCGATCCGGCGGTTGAGGATATTGGCGAGGGCCATGCCGAGGGCGAACGTGATGCTCACGCAGGAGACCGTCCACACCAGGGTCCACCCGAGCGTGCCGAGGAACTGGTTGCCCGTGAGTGCGTCGGCGTAGTTGTCCAGGCCGACGAACTTGTACGTCGCGGGCATGTGGTTGACACCGATGGACCGTGCGACGTTGCGCTCGTTGGCGTCGGTCAGCGACAGGTAGACGCCGCGGACGAGCGGGTAGCCGATGATCACGCCGATCACGACGACGACCGGGGCGACCATGGTCCAGGCGTACCAGTGGGTCGACAGCGCCCGACGGAGCCTGCTCGGTGGTGGAGGGTTACCAGTACCGCGGCTCCGGCCGCGGACGACGTCGTCGTCCGCGGCCTTCGCCACCGACTGGCTGGTGTGGACAGCCATCAGTCGGCCTGCCTTCCTGAGTTACTTCCAGCCCTTGAGGAGCTTGCGGTAGGAGTCACCGGTGGCCTTGGCGCCCTTCTCCGGCGTGGTCTGGCCGGTCAGGACCTTGGTGTACTCGGTGACGAGCGGGGCGAAGAGGCTGCCGGTCTCCGGGATCCAGGGGCGCTCGACGGCGGTCTCGACGACCGGCTTGAAGAAGCCGACGATCTCGTTGTCGACGACCTCTTCCTTCGTGTAGGCGGAGGTACGGGTCGGCAGGAGGCTCAGCTCCTTGGTGACCTTGGCCTGGGTGTCCGCGGACGTCATGTAGTCGACGAACGCGTAGGAGGCGTCGAGGTTCTTGGAGCCCGCGTAGACGGCCAGGTTGTGACCGCCCTGCGGAGCGCCCTGCGCGGCGGAGCCGGCCGGGACCGGGGCGATGCCCAGGTTGGCCTTGTCCTTGAACTCCTTGCCGGCGTAGGTGTCGGCGACGGCCCACGGGCCGTTGATGATCATGGCGACCTTGCCGTCCTTGAAGGACGACTGCATGTTGTCCCAGCCGTCCGTGGCATCGGTCTTGGCCGCACCGGAGTCGACGAGGTCCTTGACGACCTTCATCGCCTTGACGCCCTCGGGGTTGTCGATGGTGACGGATTTGGTGGAGGCGTCGACCATGTCGCCGCCCTCGCCGTAGAGGAAGGAGAGGAACCAGTACGCGTCGTCGCCGCGCAGGTACATGCCGGTCTTGCCGGTCTTGTCCTTGATCTTCTTGGAGACGGTCTTCAGCTCGTCCACGGTGGTGGGAACCTCGACGCCGGCCTCCTTGAAGATCTTCTTGTTGTAGAAGATGCCCATGGAGTCGATGACCTGCGGCACCGCGTACGTCTTGCCGTTGTACTTGGTGGACGCGGCGGCCTGCTTCAGGAAGTCGCCCGGGTTCTTCAGCGCGGAGGTGCCGTCGAGCGGGGCCAGGTAGCCGAGGTCCGCGAACTCAGGGGTCCAGGCGACCTCGGAGCGGATGACGTCGGGTGCGTCGGAGCCTGACTGGGCGGCGTTCTTGAACTTGTTCTGCGCGTCACCGAAGGGCACGTTGACGTACTTGATATGGACCTTCGGGTGCTGCTTGGTGAAGTCCTCGGCGATCTTCTTGAAGACCTTGTCCTCGCTGCCCACGGTGGAGGTGTCCCACCACGTCACGGTCCCGGAGAGCTCGCCCGAGCCCTTGCTGGTGCCGTCGGACTTGTCCTCACTGCCGCAGGCGGTCGCCGCGAGCGCCAGGGCCGCGACCAGGGCGGTGGCCGTTATGCCACGTCGCATCTGTGAACTCCTTCAACTGCCGTACCGCTCCGTCGCGGCGCCGGGTCGACGTGAACGTAACAAGGATGAAAGAGGGCCGAAAGACCTTGCGGAAGATTTCTGCAAGCTTCGACGATCGTTACATTCGCGTGTCCTCAAGGTTGCCGTCAAGCCTCTTGACGAGAACGGCCCAGCCCTGGCAGCAGAAGGCACGAGCGACCGATTCCGCAGTGCGACGATCCGACTGCGGGCAGCGCGACGCCTTCGCAAGTCCTTGCAAGATGTTGCGGCAGCCCTGTCCGCGACGACGCTCCGGGTCGCGGCCGCTCACCGGCGCACGCGGTTGCCGCGCCTGGCCGTACGGGTCCGGTCGCCCGATTCCTGCGCATGGTGGGCAATCCGACATACGCCCGGTACAGTCCACTTCCATGACCGCACGGCTTGCCGATATCGCAACTCAGGCGGGGGTCAGCGAAGCTACGGTCAGCCGTGTACTGAACGGCAAACCAGGTGTTGCTGCAGCCACCCGCGAATCCGTACTCGCCGCGCTCGACGTCCTCGGCTACGAACGGCCGGTACGGCTGCGCAGGCGCAGCGCGGGGCTGGTCGGGCTGATCACGCCCGAGCTGGAGAACCCCATCTTCCCGGCGCTCGCCCAGGTGATCGGCCAGGCGCTGACACGGCAGGGCTACACCCCGGTGCTGGCCACACAGACGCCCGGCGGTTCCACCGAGGACGAACTCACCGAGATGCTCGTCGACCGTGGCGTCTCCGGCATCATCTTCGTCTCGGGCCTGCACGCCGACACCTCGGCCGATATGCAGCGGTACGAGCAACTGCGCGCCCAGGGCGTCCCTTTCGTCCTGGTCAACGGATTCTCGCCGAAAGTCCAGGCACCCTTCATCTCGCCCGACGACCGGGCGGCGATGCGACTCGCGGTGACGCATCTGGTGTCGCTCGGCCATCAGCGGATCGGTCTTGCGGTCGGGCCCAAGCGTTTCGTTCCCGTACTCCGGAAGATCGAGGGTTTCCGCGCCACCGTGCAGGAGCAGTTGAACCTCACCTCGGACGAGGTGGAGGCGCTGATCCAGCACTCGCTGTTCACGCTGGAGGGTGGCCAGGCGGCCGCCTCCGCACTGATAGAGCGTGGGTGCACGGCGGTGGTGTGCGCGAGCGACATGATGGCGCTCGGAGCGATCCGGGCCGCGCGCAGGCTGTCGATGGAGGTGCCGCGCGACCTGTCGGTCGTCGGCTACGACGATTCGCCACTCATAGCGTTCACCGATCCGCCGCTGACGACGATCCGGCAGCCGGTCACGGCGATGGGTCAGGCCGCGGTCCGTACCCTGCTCGAGGAGATCGGTGGCACGCCGGCTCCGCACAGCGAGTTCGTCTTCATGCCGGAACTGGTCGTACGGGGTTCAACTGCCGCGGGTCCCGGCCCGGATCCGGCTTCCGCTTCCGGAACGGCCCCAGGGTCGCACGCCCGCCCGTAGGGTGCATCATGTGCAGCCGGAACCCGACCGGAGGATGATCGGGCAGAGAGACGTATCTGGCAGAATCGATGCCTATGGGTGAATTGAGCGTGAAGTCACAGGAAGGCCGAACGGCGGCCCCCCCGTCACCCATCGTGGACGAGGCGGCCCTCGAGGCGAGGCCGAACGACAGGCTCGCGAGACTGCGCTCGCTGCGGTCTCCCGGTAGGCCGCGCATCTGGTTCGAAGTCGCGCTGATCGCGGTCAGTTACTGGCTCTACTCGCTGGTGCGCAACGCCGTCCCCGAGCAGAAGGTCGCAGCCCTGGCGAATGCCGACCGGCTCTGGTCGGTGGAGAAGTTCCTGGGCATCGCCGTCGAACAGACGGTCAACCACGCGGCGAATTCCGTGACATGGCTGATCGTCTCGATGAACTACTACTACGCGACACTGCACTTCATCGTCACCATCGGTGTGTTGGTGTGGCTGTTCCGCTTCCATCCAGGCCGTTACGCGGCCGCCCGTATGGTGCTGTTCGCAACGACGGGTGTCGCACTGCTCGGTTACTACCTGTTTCCCCTCGCGCCGCCGCGTCTGATGAACGGCGGACACTTCATCGACACCGTGCTGGTGCACCACACCTGGGGTTCGATGGCCTCGGGCAACTTCAAGAACATGTCGAACCAGTACGCGGCGATGCCATCGATGCACATCGGCTGGTCGCTGTGGTGCGGGCTGACCGTCTTCGCGCTGGCCTCCGCGCCCTGGGCGCGGATCCTGGGCCTGTTGTACCCGGCGGTCACCCTGGTCGTGATCGTGTCGACGGCCAACCATTTCTGGCTCGACGCGGTGGGCGGCATGGCCTGCCTGACATTCGGTTTCGCGGTGTCGTACGCCTGGTACGGGGCGCTGCCGCACCACCTCCCGAAGCGGGTGCAGGTGCCGCGGGGGCGGGCACGCCTGGCAGGGCTGAGCGCGGGGACGCCGATCCGGGCGAGCCACCCGGCCACGGAGGCAGCGGTGCGCCGGTGAACGCCTCCGGTCTCCCTCGCAGGACGGGCTCGAATGTGCCGGCCGTACGAGCCCGTCCGGCATGTGAGGACGTCTTTCCGCCCCGTCCCCTCACGCCCCGTAGAACCGCTCCTCCACCACCGCACGTGCCCGCCGCGTGATCCGCCGATAGTCGTCCAGCATGTCCCCCACGTGCCCCGGCTCGTACCCCAGGTACCGCCCCACCGCCGTCAGCTCCCGCGGCCCCGAAGGGAACGTGTCCGCCGGGCGTCCGCGCACCAGCATCACCGCGTTACGGACCCGGGTCGCCAGTACCCATGCCTCGTCCAGCGTCTGTGCGTCCTCGCCGGAGATCAGTTCCGCCGCGCACGCCGCGGCCAGCGCCTCGCGCGTGCGGGTCGTGCGCAGCCCCGGTTCCACCCAGCCGTGCTGCATCTGCAACAGCTGGACCGTCCACTCGACGTCGCTCAGCCCACCCCTGCCCAGCTTCGTGTGGAGCGTCGGATCGGCGCCGCGCGGCATCCGTTCGGACTCCATCCGGGCCTTGAGGCGGCGGATCTCGCGGACCGCGTCCTCCCCCAGCCCCTCCATCGGGTAGCGCAGGGGATCGATCAGTTCGATGAACGCGCGGCCGAGGTCCGCGTCACCCGCCATGGGTTCGGCGCGCAGCAGTGCCTGGCTCTCCCAGACCAGCGACCAGCGCCGGTAGTACGCGTCGTACGACTTCAATGTGCGCACCAGCGGTCCGCTCTTGCCCTCAGGCCGCAGATCCGCGTCGATGATCAGCGGCGGGTCGGCGGTGGGCAGCTGCAGCAGTCTGCGCATCTCGGCGACGACGGTGTTGGCGGCCCGGGCCGCCTCCTGCTCGTCGACGCCCTCGCGCGGTGCGTGCACGAACAGGACGTCGGCATCGGATCCATAACCGAGTTCATGACCGCCGAAGCGGCCCATGCCGATGACGGCGAACCTGGTGGGAAGGGTGTCGCCCCACTGTTCGCGTACGACGGCGCGCAGCGCGCCCGCGATGGTGACCGCGTTCAGGTCCGTGACCGCGTTGCCGACCCGGTCGACGAGTGCGCCGTGGTCGGGTTCCGCGGGGTTCTCCTCCGTGCCGTACGAGCCGATGAGGTCCGCCGCCGTCGTACGGAACAGTTCGCGCCGCCGCACACCGCGGACCACCGCGACCGCGGACTCCGCGTCCTCGGCCCGCCCCACCGCGGCCAGCACCTCCTGCTCCAGGTGATTGCGGCTGCGCGGCTTCAGCCCCTGCGGGTCGCCGAGGATCGCCACCGCCTCGGGCGCCCGCAGCAGCAGGTCGGGGGCGAGCCGGCCGGCCGACAGGACGCGGGCGAGGTTCTCCGCAGCCGCGCCCTCGTCGCGCAGCAGCCGCAGATACCAGGGGGTCTTGCCGAGCGCGTCGGACACCTTGCGGAAGCCGAGGAGCCCTGCGTCCGGGTCGGCGGAGTCCGCGAACCAGCCGAGCAGCACCGGCAGCAGGGTCCGCTGGATCGCTGCCTTGCGGGACACCCCGGAGGACAGCGCCTCCAGGTGCCGGAGCGCGGTGGTCGGATCGGCGTATCCGAGCGCTTCGAGCCGGACCTCGGCGGCCTTCGCGCTGAGCCGGGTCTCGCCGGGTGCGAGCTGGGCGACGGCGTCCAGCAGCGGACGGTAGAACAGTTTCTCGTGCAGCCGCCGCACCACGGACGCGTGCCGCTTCCACGCCTGATTGATCTCGGCGATGGGGTCCGTACGCATCCCGAGGGAGCGCCCGAGCCGCCGCAGATCCGATTCGTCCTCCGGCACGAGGTGGGTGCGGCGCAGCCGGTAGAGCTGGATGCGGTGCTCCATGGCGCGCAGGAAGCGGTACGCGTCGTCGAACTGCGCGGCGTCCACCCGGCCGACGTAGCCGCCCTCGGCGAGCGCCCGCAGGGCGTCCAGGGTCGAGCCGCTGTGCAGGGTCGCGTCGCTGCGGCCGTGTACGAGCTGCAGCAGCTGTACGGCGAACTCGACGTCCCGCAGCCCGCCGGGCCCGAGCTTGATCTCGCGGTCGACACGGTCCGCGGGGATGTTGTCGACGACGCGGCGGCGCATCTTCTGTACGTCGCCGACGAAGTTCTCCCGGTCCGCTGCCTGCCAGACCATCGGCGAGACGGCTTCGACGTACTCCGCACCCAGTTCGGGGTCTCCGGCCACCGGCCGGGCCTTGAGCAGCGCCTGGAACTCCCAGGTCTTGGCCCAGCGCTGGTAATACGCGAGATGTGAGGAGAGCGTCCGTACCAGCGGTCCGTTGCGGCCCTCGGGACGGAGGTTGGCGTCGACCGGCCAGATGGTGCCCTCGACGGTCGTCTCGGAGCAGATCCGCATCATGTGCGCGGCCAGCCGGGTGGCGGCCTGGATGGCCTTGCTCTCCTCCGAGCTGTCGACCGGTTCCGCCACGAAGATGACGTCGACGTCGGAGACGTAGTTCAGTTCGTGCCCGCCGCACTTGCCCATCGCGATGACCGCCAGCCGGCACAGGGCGGCGTCGGCGGGTGCGGCCGTCCGGGCGATGGCGAGCGCGGCCCGCAGGGTCGCGGTCGCCAGGTCGGCGAGTTCGGCGGCGGTCTCGGCGACGTCCCTCGTACCGCACACATCCCGGGCCGCTATGGCCAGCAGGCATCGGCGGTAGGCGATGCGCAGCGTGTCCGGGTCGTGGGCGCCCCCGAGCTCGTGCTCGAATTCGGCGACCCCGGGGTGCAGGTCCGTCGCCTCGTACATGACGAGCGCCTGCCAGTGGCGGGGGTGCCGGGCCAGATGGTCGCCGAGCGCCTCGGACGCCCCGAGCACCCCGAGCAGCCGGTCCCGCAGCGGCTTGGCGGAGACGAGCGTGTCCAGCAGCATCTGCCGCTCGGCGGCGTCCTCCGCCTCCACCAGCCGGACGAGTCCGCGCAGCGCCAGATCGGGGTCGGCGGTCGCCCCGAGCGCGTCGAGCAGCACCGGATCGGTGCGCACGGACGCCAGGGCGGGCAGGTCGAGCAGCCGCTCGGCGGCGGCGGGGTCGGTGAAACCGTGCCGCAGCAGTCGGGTGAACATACTGCTTCTGCGCCCCGGCACCGTCGTCATTCCGTGCTCTCCTGCTCGCCGCTCGTTCCCGTCCCAGCATTCCGAGCCTAGCCCGGCGCCGATGAATTCGTAGCGGGTGCGCGGTCCGTACTTCGCAGGCACGATCGCTTGCAGAACCTGTATCAGGAGGGCGCCATGTCCGGACCCGAACCCGTCGCCGAGCTGCAACACGAGTACAGCGACAAGGGAGCCACTGCCCGCCCGTGGTCGGAAGCCGTGGGTGTGCTGACGCGGGCAGGGGTGTTCTGGCTGTCCACGGTCCGCCCGGACGGTCGCCCGCATGTCACTCCGCTGATCGGGCTGTGGACGGACGGCGCGGTGCACTTCTGCACGGGCCCGACGGAGCGCAAGGCCCGGAACCTGGCGGAGAACCCGGAGGTCGTGCTGACGACCGGCACCAACACGCTGTCCCGGGGCTTCGACGTGGTGGTCGAGGGCCGGGCGGTCCCGGTGACGGACGAGACCCGGCTGACCCGGCTGGCGGAGCTCTGGGAGGACAAGTACGGCGCGGACTGGCACTTCGAGGTCCACGCGGGCGCGTTCGCGAACGGTGCGGGCGGCCGTGCCGAGGTGTTCGAGGTGACCCCGCGCAAGGCATTCGGCTTCGGCAAGGGCGAGCCGTACAGCCAGACGCGCTGGCTCTTCGGCTGAGAGCCTGTCGTCGCTGACGCGCACGGCGGCTGAGCGGGAGCCGCTCAGCCGCCCCGAGGCGGGCTACCTGCCGTCCCCGGTGCCGGGTCTGGTACCGATGACGACGGTCGCGTACAGCTCGTCGGAGGTGACCACCCGCGCAGTCAGCCCGCTTCGGGCGACGGTCTCCTCGGCGCGCGCCGCCTGCCGTTCGCTCGTCTCGACCAGCAGATGGCCGCCCGGCGCCAGCCAATGCGGCGCTTCGGCGGTCACCCTGCGCAGCACATCGAGCCCGTCGCTCCCACCGTCGAGCGCCACCCTCGGTTCATGGACCCGGGCCTCCGCGGGCAGGAGTTCGACGTCCTCGCTGGGTACGTACGGCACATTGGCGAGCAGAATCCCGACGCGGCCGCGCAGCGAGGCGGGCAGGGGTTCGAAGAGGTCGCCCTCGTACACCTCCCCCGTACCGGCGACATTGCGGCGAGCGCACCGCACCGCGGCGGGTTCGACATCGCTGGAGTGCAGCTCGACCCGGTCCAGGGCCGCGGCGAGCGCGGCACCCAGCGCGCCCGAACCGCAGCACAGATCGACGACGACGGCGGGCCCGTCCGCGGGACGGACAAGACCGACGGCCTGGTCGACGAGGAATTCGGTGCGGCGCCGGGGGACGAAGACGCCGGGGTCCACGGCGATCCGCAGACCGCGGAACTCGGCCCAGCCGAGGACGTGTTCGAGGGGAAGTCCGGCTGCCCGCCGGTCGACCATGGCCGCGAGTTCGGCCGCGTTCGCGGCCGTGGAGAGAATCAACTCCGCCTCGTCCTCGGCGAATACACAACCGGCGGCGCGAAGTCTGTTGACGATGACGGAGTAAGGGAGCGGTGTCGAGGAAAGCGACATGGAGCGGAGCCTTTCGGAATGCCGATGGGTGCTCCGCGGTCCGCCCAGGACCTGGTGTCGTGACCGGCAAAGCTTGCCGGGAGGGGCCCTAGACCGGTCCGGCCACGCAGTCGCGAGAGGTGAGCACCCAGCCTGATACAGCGGTAATGGGTCTCACCTCCTCGGTATGTCCCCGTGCTGGGGTCGGCAACACTACCCGAATCGAGCCGGCGTGTCGGCCACTGCCCGGGACGGCCGGACGGCGATGGCGGCGGGTCAGGAACGGCGTCCTCGACCGCCGTCGAAGAGCCGGTTGTGGACGGCCACCGAGGTGTTGTTGGCGCGGGTGTGCCGGATCGCCTCGCGATGCTGCCGCTCGATCTGCTGGCCCTCGAAGCTTTCGGTCCTGCGCCGCGACTTCAGCTGCAGTTTGACGATGAGCGCGACGATCAGCGTCAGCAGCCCACCGAGCAGCATCAACACGCTTGCCATGAAACCCCCGTGTCCGGACCGTGCGATGTCCGCCGATTGTCCCCCGTGGGAAACGCCGCGTCCAGACTCTCGAACCGGTGCCGCCCGCTCCCGCGGCAGCGGGGCCGTACGCGCGTGCGCCCCGTGCCTGACCGGCAGGGGCGCACGCGCGTACGGGGGACCGCCTACAGGTCCACGCTGTCGCGCAGCTTCGTCGGCGTCAGGAACAGCGCCGCGATCACACCGACCACCGCGATCCCCGCCGAGATCAGGAAGATGCTGCCCGTTGCGTCACCGTACGCGGCACGCACCACTTCCTGGATCTGCGGCGGCATCGCCGCCACGTTCAGGGTGGAGCCCCCGGAGGCCGAGGCCGCCGGGTCGACGCCGAGTTCGGCCAGGCCGTGGGTGATCTTCGTGGCGACCTGGTTGGCGAGCACCGCGCCGAGCACCGAGACACCGATCGTGCCGCCGAGCGAGCGGAAGAACGTGATCGCACCGCTGGCGGCGCCGAGTTCGCTGAGCGGGACCGTGTTCTGGAGGACCAGGACGAGGTTCTGCATCGACATGCCGACGCCCGCGCCGACCGCGAGCATCCCGACGGAGACGAGGACCAGCGACGTCTCGTGGTCGATCGTGGACAGCCCGAGGAAGCCGAGGGTGAGGACGACGACGCCGGTGATGATGTACGGCTTCACCTTGCCGGTCTTCGAGACCAGCCGTCCGGCGACGGTCGAGGAGACCAGGACGCCGAACATCAACGGAATGGTGAGCAGGCCCGCTTCGGTCGGCGAGTAGCCGCGGCCGATCTGGAAGTACTGACCGAGGAAGACCGCACCGCCGAACATCGCCATGCCCACCGCGAGGCTCGCGACGATGGCGAGGGCGGGGTCCCGGCGACGTACGACGTGGAGCGGGACGACCGGCTCCTGGACCCGGGATTCGACCAGGACGGCGGCGAGGAGGATCAGGGCACTGGCGGCGACCATGACGAGGGTCTGCCAGGAGAGCCAGTCGAAGTCGTTCCCGACGAACGTGACCCACAGGAGCAGCAGGCTGACGCCGGCGGCGATCAGTGTGGCGCCCAGGTAGTCGACCTTCACGTCCGTGCGGCGGACCTCGGCGAGGTGCAGGGTGCGGGTGAGCATCACGAACGCGAGCAGGGTGAACGGTACGGCGATGAAGAAGCACCAGCGCCAGCCGAGCCACGAGGTGTCGGTGATGAAGCCGCCGAGGAGCGGTCCGCCGACGGTGGCGACGGCCATGACGCCGCCGAGGTACCCGTTGTAGCGCCCGCGCTCCTTGGGGCTGATCATCGCGGCGATGATGACCTGGACGAGCACCTGGAGTGCGCCCATGCCGAGCCCCTGGACGGCCCGGAAGGTGATCAGCTGGCCGGTGCTCTGGGCGAATCCGCAGGCGATCGACGAGATGACGAAGATGCCGATGGATATCTGCAGCAGCAGCTTCTTGCTGAACATGTCGGCGAGCTTGCCCCAGATCGGGGTGGACGCCGTCGACGCCAGCAGGCTCGCGGTGACGACCCAGGTGTACTGCGACTGGGTGCCGTTGAGCGAGCCGATGATCTGCGGGAGCGCGACCGAGACGACGGTGCTGCTGATCATGGCCACGAACAGCACGATGAGCAGTCCGCTCAGTGCCCGCAGTACATGACGATGGTCCATCGGCGCGACTTCGGTCGGCGCGGCCGTCTGTGCGCTCACGCGCAACCTCCGGAGGGTTCGAACGGGGGTGGGTACGAAATACCGAGTCACCTTACATGCCCAGTGGGCAATTTTACCCATTGGGCAATAATATCGAGGCAGGGAGATAATGAGTCCATGGAGAGCTCTGTGGGACTGCGGGAACGCAAGAAGGAAGCCACCCGGCAGGCCGTGCACGAAGCGACGCTGCGGCTGACCGTCGAGCACGGCTTCGACCACGTCACCGTGGAGGCCGTCGCGGACGCGGCCGGGATCTCCCGCAGAACGTTCTCCAACTACTTCACGGGCAAGGAGGACGCCCTCCTCTACGGGGAGGAGCAGCAGATGAGGGACCTCGTCAGGACCGTGCGCGAGCGCCCCGCGGACGAGCCCGCCTGGCCCGCGCTGCGGGCGGCCGTCGCGGAGTTCGGGAAGCGGGTCGCACCTCCGGAGCGCGAATGGGCGATCCGCACCCGGCTGGCCATGCGGCATCCCTCCCTGCTGGCCCGGCAGCTCGCCAACCACGCCACTCTGGAACGGGACTTGGCGGAGGCGGTGGCGTCCCGTCAGAGCCCGGCGGAGAACGCGGTACGACCGCTGGTCCTCGCGGCGGCGTTTCTTTCGTCGCTGCGGATCGCGATGCGCATGTGGATCGAGGAGGACCTGGCGCGGGAGCCGTCCCAGGTGATCGGCGAGATCCTCGACGAGATGGCCCGCAGCTTCGAGTGAGCGCGGGCCAGGGCCGCGACAAGGGCGGGCCCCGGCCCGCTTCGGGAAACGGCCCGCTTCGGAAACGGTGCGCGCACAGACTTCTGACCGACGGTACGAAACCGTCGGCCCGAAGCCCCTTACCTTCGCTCAGATGAGGCGTTGCTGTATTCAGTTGCTGTACCTCTGTTGCAGCATCACCGTAGGAGACGGCAAGGTTGTTGCGCGCTCCGAGGTGGCGGCCCGGCCCGGTCCGCGGTGCCGTACGGGGCGTGTACTGGGCACCGTTGCCGGGTGGGTCGAACCGGATACCAGGAGCGGACGGACGGGGGATTCCCGCTCTTACCCCGAGGGAGGTCAGATGCTTTCGGACAAGTCGCGTCCCGTTGTCGCCGCGACACTGCCGGTCGTCGGCGACCACATCGGTGAGATCGCCCAGCGCTTCTACAGGCATCTCTTCGACGAGCATCCCGAGCTCATGGACGGTGTCTTCAACCGGGGCAATCAGGTGCACGGCCACCAGCAGCAGGCGCTGGCCGGGGCGGTGGCCGCGTTCGCGACGACGCTGCTGGAGACGCCGGAGCGGGTACCGGAGCAACTGCTGCGCCGGATCGCCCACAAGCACGCCTCGCTCGGCATCCGTCCGGACCAGTACCAGGTCGTCCACGACAACCTGATGTGGGCGATCGGTGACGTCCTGGGGGACGCGGTCACCCCGGAGGTCTCCGCGGCCTGGGACGAGGTCTACTGGCTGATGGCCAACGCCCTGATCAACCAGGAGCGCGGCCTGTACAGCGCCCGCGGGGTCCGGCCGGAGACGGTGTGGCGGGACTGGCAGGTGGTGCGGAAGATCCAGGAGACCGACGATGTGGTGACCTTCGTGGTCAAGCGGATCGACGACCGCCTGGTGAAGACCTCACTGCCCGGCCAGTACGTCACCCTGCGGATGCGGATGCCCGACGGCAAGCTCCAGCCCCGCCAGTACAGCTTGACCCGGGCCGACGACGGGGAGCATCGCCAGTTCTCGGTCAAGCGGGAACGCGGCGAGGGCGGCGACCCCGACGGCGAGATGTCGACGCTGCTGCACGAGACGGTGGGAGTGGGCGACACCCTGACGCTGTCCCTGCCGTACGGCGACGTGGTCCTCGACGACTCGGGGCGCCCGGTGGTGTTCGCCAGCGCGGGCATCGGCATCTCCCCCATGGCCGGGATGCTCTCCCACCTGGTGGCGGCCGAGTCCGGGCTGCCGATCACCGTGCTGCACGCCGATCTCGACGAGGCGTCCTTCCCGCTGCGCCGGCAGGTGGTCAACGACGTGCTGGCACTGAAGAACGCCCGGATGTACCTCTGGTACGAAAAGGGCGCGCAGAGCCTGGAACCCGTGGACGGCGTCTTCGAAGGGCTGATGGACCCCACCGCCGCCGACATCCCCGGTGACGCCCTGTACTACCTGTGCGGCCCGCTGCCGTTCATGAAGGCGGTGCGCAGCCGGCTGATTGAGCACGGGGTGGCCGCGCGCGACATCCAGTACGAGGTCTTCGGGCCGGACCTGTGGCAGGCCGACCTGGACTGACCACGCGCGGCGACGGCGCCGCGTGTACGGCCGCTCCCGTCGGGCCTGCGGCGAGTTCGCAGCACTCGACGTAGCCGCTTCCACGGTCGCCGTGGACCTCCTCGGCACTGCGGCACTTCTACGCGTCCGTGCTCCTGGACGCGGGCGACAACATCGAGGTGTTGAGCCAGTATCCCGGGCACAGCGATCCGGGATTCGCGCTGCGGGTCCACACGCACCTCATGCCGAGCAGCGAAGGCCGCACCCGGAGGGCCATGGACAGCATGTACGAAGCCGCCGATTCGGAGCCGGACGGCCCACAGACGGCCCAGGGTGGGTGAAACAGCTTCGGGCCGACGGTACGAAGCCGTCGGCCCGAAGCCCCGTACAAGCGCTCCAACAGCGCCGGCCTGCGGTTACAGCACCGGCAGCAGTGCCTTCAGCTCGAAGGCCGTGACCTCGCTGCGGTACTCCTCCCACTCCTGCTTCTTGTTGCGCAGGAAAAAGTCGAAGACGTGCTCGCCGAGCGTCTCGGCGACCAGTTCGCTCTTCTCCATCAGCGAGATCGCCTCGCCCAGGTTCTGCGGCAGCGGCTCGATGCCCATCGCGCGACGCTCGGCGTCGGACAGCGCCCACACGTCGTCGTCGGCGCCCGCCGGGAGTTCGTACCCCTCCTCGATGCCCTTGAGGCCCGCGGCGAGCAGCACCGCGTACGTCAGATAGGGGTTGGCGCCGGAGTCGATGGAGCGGACCTCGACGCGGGCCGAACCGGTCTTGCCGGGCTTGTACATCGGGACGCGGATCAGCGCGGAGCGGTTGTTGTGGCCCCAGCAGATGTACGAGGGGGCTTCGCCGCCGGCGCCCGCGGCGCGGGAGGAGCCGCCCCAGATGCGCTTGTACGAGTTGACCCACTGGTTCGTCACAGCGGAGATCTCCGCGGCGTGCTTGAGCAGGCCCGCGATGAAGGAGCGGCCGACCTTGGAGAGCTGGTACTCGGCGCCCGACTCGTAGAACGCGTTGCGGTCGCCCTCGAAGAGGGAGAGGTGGGTGTGCATGCCGGAGCCGGGGTGCTCCGAGAACGGCTTCGGCATGAACGTCGCCTGGACGCCCTGTTCCAGCGCCACCTGCTTCATCACGAGACGGAAGGTCATGATGTTGTCGGCGGTCGAGAGCGCGTCCGCATACCGCAGGTCGATCTCCTGCTGGCCGGGGGCGCCCTCGTGGTGGCTGAACTCGACGGAGATGCCCATGGATTCGAGCATGGTGATCGCCTGGCGGCGGAAGTCCATGCCGACGTTCTGCGGGGTGTGGTCGAAGTAGCCGGAGCTGTCGGCGGGGGTCGGGCGGCTGCCGTCGACCGGCTTGTTCTTCAGCAGGAAGAACTCGATCTCCGGGTGGGTGTAGAAGGTGAAACCCAGGTCGGAGGTCTTGGCGAGGATGCGCTTGAGCACATAGCGCGGGTCGGCGAAGGACGGTGAACCGTCGGGCATCAGGATGTCGCAGAACATCCGCGCGGTGCCGGGGGCCTCCGCACGCCAGGGCAGGATCTGGAAGGTGCCCGGATCCGGCTTGGCAATCATGTCGGACTCGTACACCCGGGCGAAGCCCTCGATGGCCGAACCGTCGAAGCCGATTCCCTCGTCAAACGCCTGTTCCAGCTCGGCAGGGGCCACGGCAACGGACTTGAGATACCCGAGCACATCGGTGAACCACAGGCGCACGAAGCGGATGTCGCGCTCCTCAAGTGTCCTGAGGACGAATTCCTGCTGCTTGTCCATAGCCACATCCTTGCAGTTCAGACGGTCTGTGCACCACCGCCCGGGATAGGGGAGAGACTCCAGTATCACGACCCGGGATTTCACCCAGATTACGCACTCGACGTGAGATGGAGCACTCGGCCACCCACTACGATCGGCGGCCATGGTGTGCGGGGCCTCCGAAGGAGAGGTCCCGGGGGCGGAGCGGCGTCGCGACTGCCCCGTGCGCGCCGGTTTCCCGACCCGTTCCTGTCCCTCCCCGCCCGTTCGCAGAAGGACCGAAGGACCAGACGACATGAGCTTCGACCGCAGGACCCGCATAGAGCAGATGCGCAACGCCGACCGTGCACGCGACCGTCGCAACCGTGCCCTCGCCATAGGGCTGAGCGCCCTTGTCGTCGCTGGTCTGGTCGCTTTCGGTTCCTACGCGCTGCTGGACAGGTCCGAGGCTGCGGACAAGGGGGACGCCGTCGCGGCCGATGAAGCGACGGCGTCCGCGGCGGAGAAGAAGGAGCTGGCGGCCGAGCCGATCGAGGGGCTCAAGACGTGGGACGCGAAGAAGCTGACCCGGAACCACGTCACCGAGACGGTCACGTACCCGATGAAGCCTCCGGTCGGCGGTGACCACAGCCCCGTCTGGATGAATTGCGACGGCGAGGTATACAAAAAAGCGATCCCCGACATGAACGCCGTGCACTCGCTGGAGCACGGGTCGGTGTGGGTGACGTACACGGACAAGGCGTCGGCCGCCGACGTGGCCGAGCTCGCGGCCCTGGTCGGGAAGACGCCGTACTCGCTGATGAGCCCGTACAAGGACCAGGCCGGCACGATCATGCTGAGTGCCTGGGGCAAGCAGGTCACTGTGGACAGCGCCGATGACCCGCGGGTCGGCCGGTTCTTCGCCAAGTTCGTGCAGGGGGAACAGACCCCGGAGCCGGGTGCGGCGTGCACGGGCGGGCTGGGGTCTCAGTGACCGGTACGAAACAGTGGGTGGCCGGTTCCGCCGTGGCCCTTGCGCTGCTCCTCGCGGGGGTGGCGACGGTCGCCTCGGCGCGGGACGACACGGCCGACGGGAAGCAGCCCGGAGCGGCCCCCGCGGCCGTCCGGGTGCCCGGCCCGGACTCGGCGGACGCCGGGTTCGCCCGCGACATGGCGGTCCACCATCAGCAGGCCGTGGAGATGTCCTTCATCGTGCGTGACCGCACACAGGACGAGGAGGTACGCCGTTTCGCGTACGACATCGCCAATACCCAGGCCAATCAGCGGGGCATGCTGCTCGGCTGGCTGGATCTGTGGGAGCTGCCGAAAGTGGCCGCCGGGCAGGAGCCGATGGCGTGGATGACGGCCCACGGTGGACACGGCACGCACGGTGATCACGGCACGGTCGGCACGGACGGCATGGACGGCATGGACGGCATGGACGGCATGGACGGCATGGGGGACGCGGGCGGGCCGGACGGCGCCTTCACCGCTCATGACGGCGCCCTCATGCCCGGCATGGCCACGCGGACCGAACTCGACCGGCTCAGGAAGGCAAGCGGCAAGCAGGCCGAGATCCTGTTCCTGCAGCTGATGACCGACCACCACAAGGGCGGCGTCGCCATGGCGCGCGGCTGCGCCGAGCTCTGCGCGGTGAAGGCGGAGAAGCGCCTCGCCCAGGGCATGGTCGAGGCCCAGCGGTCCGAGCTGGACGCGATGGCGAAGATGCTGGCGGCGCGCGGGGCGAAGCCCAGGTCCTGAGGCATTCCGCCGTTCCCGAAGCGGTACGGATGCACCCGAATGGGTGATACCGGTCGCGCACCCCGAACGGGCCCATGACGATGGGTTCGCTCGGGGTCGGACCGCAGTGCCCATTCGGCACCAGGAGGAATCCCCATGACCACCGCCAAGGACATCATGCACACCGGGGCCCAGTGGATCCCCGCGCACGAGACGCTCGACCGCGCCGCCCAGATGATGCGCGAACACAACGTCGGCGCACTGCCGATCTCGGCCAACGGCGAGCAGGACCGGATGGTCGGCATCCTCACGGACCGCGACATCGTGGTCGGCTGTGTGGCGATGGGCCACGATCCGTCGAAGGTGACCGCGGGTGAGCTCGCCCAGGGAACGCCGCGCTGGATCGATGCGAACGCAGAGGTGAACGAGGTTCTGGAGGAGATGCAGAACCACCGGATCCGCCGGCTCCCGGTGGTCGAGAACAAGATGCTGATCGGCATGATCAGCGAGGCCGACCTCGCCCAGCACCTCTCCGAGGACCAGATCGCGGGCTGGGCGGAGAAGGTCTACGCCCGCGGCTGACCGGCCTTCGACAGCGCACCACCGCGGCCCGGCACCCATGACAACGGGGGGTGCCGGGCCCACGTGCGAGGTATACCCGGCGGGGGTAGGGTGCCTGACATGAGCCCGAAATGTAGTGCGATGTACGGACAGCTGTTGCTGTTCACCGCGCTGCTGTTCGGGATCTTCACCATGCACACCGTCGGGTATCCGGCGGAACACGGCGGCCACGAGGCCGTGGTGACGATGGACCACCTGCGGGACCAGGAAGCTCAGGGGGTACACCCGGCGAGCGCCACGACGGAGCCCTCGGCGGAGCACTCCTCCGTCCCGCCGACGCCGATGGGCGACGGCACGGACCCGATGGCGGTCTGTCTCGCCGTGTTGGGCGCCTGGGGTCTCGCCCTGCTCGTTGGCCGGCTGATGGCGCTCCGGACCGCGGAGCATCTCCTCATGGCCGCCGGGGCGCTGTTGTCGCGTGCGCTGTGGTCCGGCCCCCCGCCCGCGATGACGGCTCCCGCCCGGTTGTCGGTGCTTCGGATATAGGAGCGGGCCGCTCCGCATCCCTCCTCCAGCCCGCACCGACAGCATCAGAGGTGTTCCAGCCATGCCTACTCAACCCACTCGACGCTCCGTACTCGGCGCCGGAATCGCCGTGGCCGGCACGGGAGTTCTGGCCGCGTGCTCCAGTGGTACGGCCCCGGAACGGCACGCCGCGAACCCCGGCCCCACGCATCACGACGCCATGGGCCACAGCCCGTCGCCCGCGTCGAAGAGCCGCGGGGAGTACATCTCTCCCGGCGACGCGGAGATCGCGGCGGTCGAGGCGAAGCGAGGCTCCGGCCCCGTACGGAAGATCAACCTCACCGCCACCCCGACCCGCCTCGATCTGGGCGGCGGGCTCACCGTCAACTCCTGGGCCTTCGGTGACCGGCTGCCCGGCAAGGAAGTCCGGATCACCGCGGGCGACACCCTGGCAGTCACCCTCGCCAACCACCTGCCGACGTCGACCACCCTCCACTGGCACGGCCTCCATGTGCGCAACGACATGGACGGTGTTCCCCAGCTGACCCAGCAGGCCATCAAACCGGGCGCGGAGTTCACGTACCGTTTCGCGGTGCCGCAGTCGGGGACGTACTGGTTCCATCCACACCAGGGCGTCCAGCAGGACCGCGGTCTGTACGGACCACTGATCATCGACGACCCGAAGGAGCCCCTGTCGTACGACAAGGAGTGGGTCGTCGTCCTCGACGACTGGCTCGACGGGGTGGAGGGTTCCACTCCGGAGGCGGTGCTCGCCGAGCTCAGCCACGGCATGGGCGGCATGGATCACGGGTCTTCCGGGGCCGATGACAAGCCCCGTTCCGGGTCCGGACCCTCGCGGGTGATGGGGGGCGCCCCGAGCGAACTGCTCGGTGGCGACGCGGGCGATGTCGACTACCCGTACTACCTGATCAACGGCCGCATCCCGAAGGACCCGACCACGTTCACCGCGAAGCCCGGCGACCGGATCCGGGTGCGCATCATCAACGGGGGCGGCGACACCCCCTTCCGCGTCGCGCTCGGCGGCCACCGGATGACCATCACCCACGCGGACGGCTTCCCGGTCCGGCACACCACGACGGACACGCTGCTGCTGGGCATGGGCGAGCGGTACGACGTGCTGGTCACCGCCGGGGACGGGGTGTTCCCGCTGACGGCGGTCGCCGAGGGCAAGAAGGCGTCGGCGCTGGCCCTGCTCCGTACCGGCGACGGCGCGGCGCCGACCGCCTCCGTGCGGCCCAAGGAGCTGACCGGGCAGCTGGTGTCGGCCTTCGAACTGCAGGCGGACAGCTCCGTGGCGCTGGCTGCCCGCCGGCCCGACCGGACGATCCGGATCAAGATGACCGGCAGCATGAGGGCGTTCGACTGGGCCTTCGACCACAGGAAGTACGACCCCGCTTGGCGCCATCCGGTCCAGGCGGGCGAGCGTGTGCGGCTGGAGTTCTACAACATCACGGAGATGTGGCACCCGATCCATCTGCACGGGCACACGTTCGGCCTCGCGGGACGTGCGGGAAAGTGGTCGGTGCTGGGCAGGGCCCCCGGGGCGCGCAAGGACACCGCGATCGTCCTGCCCAACAGGTCGGTGGCCGTGGAGTTCGACGCGGACAACCCGGGGCTGTGGATGCTCCACTGCCACAACGTCTACCACTCGAACATGAACATGATGACGGTCCTCGGCTACCGCCGCTGACCCGGTGCCGACGGGCGGCGTCGGCCGCGGCAGCGGAAGTGCGGCCCGCCAGGACATCGCGTCAGAAAGACGATTACACTGAGGCGCGTGCCTCAACTACGCCTCGCACTGAATCAGATCGACTCGACCGTCGGTGACCTCGCCGGCAACGCCGAGGCGATCGTCCACTGGACCCGGCACTCCGCCGAACAGGGCGCCCACCTGGTGGCGTTCCCCGAGATGGTGCTGACCGGATACCCCGTCGAGGACCTGGCCCTGAGGTCGTCCTTCGTCGAGGCGTCGCGGAACGCGCTGCGTGCGCTCGCCGCCCGCCTCGACGCGGAGGGCTTCGGGGAGCTGCCGGTCGTCGTCGGTTATCTCGACCGTTCCGAGACGGCCCAGCCGCGCTACGGCCAGCCTGCCGGATCTCCGCAGAACGCCGCCGCGGTGCTGCACCGCGGGCGGGTCGCGCTGTCCTTCGCCAAGCACCACCTGCCCAACTACGGCGTCTTCGACGAGTTCCGGTACTTCGTGCCGGGCGACTCGATGCCCGTCGTACGGGTCCACGGTGTCGATGTGGCGCTCGCGATCTGCGAGGACCTCTGGCAGGACGGCGGTCGGGTACCGGCCGCGCGCGCCGCCGGGGCCGGGCTGCTGCTGTCGATCAATGCCTCGCCTTACGAGCGGGACAAGGACGACACCCGGCTGGAACTGGTCCGCAAGCGGGCGCAGGAGGCCGGCTGCACCACCGCCTATCTGGCGATGATCGGCGGGCAGGACGAGCTGGTCTTCGACGGTGACTCGATCGTCGTCGACAGGGACGGCGACGTGATCGCCCGTGCCCCGCAGTTCGCCGAGGGCTGCGTCGTCCTCGATCTGGAGCTGCCCGCCGCGGCGCCCGAGGCGCCGTCCGGGGTGGTGAACGACGGACTGCGGATCGACCATGTGGTCCTCTCCGACAAGCCCGTCCCTGCGTACGAGGCGGAGCTGACCGGCGGCTACGCCGAGCGGCTCGACGACGACGAGGAGCTGTACTCGGCGCTGGTCGTGGGTCTGCGCGCGTACGCCGCGAAGAACGGTTTCAGCAGTGTGCTGATCGGGCTCTCCGGCGGGATCGACTCGGCGCTCGTCGCGGCCATCGCGTGCGATGCGCTGGGAGCGCAGAACGTGTACGGCATCTCGATGCCGTCGAAGTACTCCTCGGACCACTCCAAGGGCGACGCGGCGGAGCTGGCGCGGCGCACCGGACTGAACTTCCGCACCGTACCGATCGAGCCGATGTTCGACGCGTACATGGAGGCGCTGGGCCTCACCGGTCTCGCCGAGGAGAACCTCCAGTCGCGACTGCGCGGCACGATGCTGATGGCCGTCTCCAACCAGGAGGGCCAGATCGTCCTCGCGCCGGGCAACAAGTCGGAGCTGGCGGTCGGTTACTCGACGCTGTACGGGGACTCCGTCGGCGCGTACGGGCCGATCAAGGACGTCTACAAGACGTCGATCTTCCGGTTGGCGAAGTGGCGCAACCGGGCCGCGGAGGAACGCGGCCAGACGCCGCCGATCCCGGAGGCGTCCATCACCAAGCCGCCCAGCGCCGAGCTGCGGCCCGACCAGGTCGACACGGACTCACTGCCGGACTACGACGTGCTGGACCGGATCCTGGAGCTGTACGTCGACCGGGACCTGGGGCTGGAGTCGATCGTGGCGGCCGGGTTCGACGAGACGCTGGTGACGAGGACGCTGCGGATGGTGGACACCGCCGAGTACAAGCGGCGGCAGTACCCGCCGGGGACGAAGATCTCGGCCAAGGGGTTCGGGAAGGACCGGCGGCTGCCCATCACCAATCGGTGGCGCGAGTCGGTGTGACGCGGCGGGGCGGGCCGGCCCGATGAGAGCCGGCCCGCCCCGCCGGCCGTTCCGTCCTCAACCGCAGGGCGGACCCGATGTGCCCGGCCGCCGTCGTCATGGCCGGCGGCGCAGGGACATGGGATCGGGCCCGGCGGGAGCAACCCGTCCGGCGCTCGGGGAGGAGCGCCCCGCCGGCGTGCGGCAGTGTTCAGCCCACGTCCGCGTGGGACTTCGGCGTCCTGGACGCCCCCGTGCCCGCCACCACCCGGGACTCACCCGGCCTCCGACGGTCCAGCACCCCCGCCGTCGCCGCCACCGCCAGACCCGCCACGGCCAGCCCCGCGCCCACCGGTGCCGGGGACGTCCAGCCCCAGCCCGCCGCGATCGCGGCCCCGCCCAGCCAGGCGCCGCCCGCGTTGGCGAGGTTGAAGGCCGAGTGATTGGACGCGGACGCCAGCGTCGGGGCGTCCTTGGCCTTGTTCATGACGAGCATCTGCAGCGGCGTCGTGGTCATGAAGCCGATCCCGCCGAGCAGGACGACCATGACCAGCGCCGCCCACTTCACGTGCACGGCGAACGGGAAGACGGCCAGGACCACCGCCAGTGCGCTCAGCGAGCCGTACAGGGTGGGGCGCAGCGCCCGGTCCGTGAGCGGTCCCGCCGCGAGGGCGCCCAGGGTCATGCCGATGCCGAACAGCGCCAGGACCGGTGTCACCGAGGATTCTCCGAAGCCCATCACCTCGGTCGTCATCGCCGACAGGTACGAGTAGACGGCGAAGACGCCGGCGAAGCCGAAGACAGCGGTGAGCAGGCCGAGCAGCACCTGCCGGTTGCCGAGGGCGCGGAGTTCGCGGCCGAGACCCTGGTGCGCGTCGGCCGGCGCCCGCGGGACGAGCCGGGCGAGCGCGGCCATCGAGCACAGTCCGATCGCGGCGACGACCAGGAACGTCGCGCGCCAGCCGAGGTGCTGGCCGAGGAGCGTGGCCGCGGGTACGCCGACGATGTTGGCGACCGTGAGGCCGAGGAACATCGTCGCCACCGCCCGCGCCTGCCGCCCCTCGGCGACCAGGCGCGCGGCGACGACCGCGCCGACGCCGAAGAACGCTCCGTGCGGCAGCCCGGCGAGGAACCGGCCCGCGAGCAGCCAGCCGAAACCGGGGGCGAGCGCGGAAGCGAGGTTGCCGACGGTGAACAGGGCCATGAGCAGCAGGAGCATCCGCTTGCGCGGGACCCGGGAGCCGACGGCGGTGAGCAGCGGGGCGCCGAGGACGACCCCGATCGCGTACGCGGACACGAGATAGCCGGCGGTGGGTACCGACGTACCCAGGTCGTCCGCGACATCGGGCAGCAGGCCCATCATCACGAACTCGGCGGTTCCGATGCCAAATGCGCTGATGGCGAGCGCGAGAAGAGCCAGTGGCATGGCGGGAGAGACCTTTCCGCAGGGAACTCGGCCCGCCGGTCCGGGCATCGCTGACCGGCCGCCGGGTGGGGACGAGGGCGTGGGGGCGGCGGGCCCGGGCAGCGCGGCGCGCCCGGCCCGAAGGCCGGGTCGCACCGCGGTCACCGGCTCCATCGCCGGTCGGCTCGCGTTCCCCGGAGGAACAAATACTCTCAGACGGTTTATGCCAGAAGGTAAACGGACCGTTGCCTCAGAGCCTGTCGGGTGACCTCTGATCGGGCGGCCACGCCCTGGCACGCACGCTTCCCGAGTTGCCGAAATGTCCTAGTAGCTCCGCTACGAGGACATCCCGCCGCCTTGGAATCGCACGCACCAGACCGCGTCCGCTATCCGATCGAAGGTCGCCCGACAGGCTCTCAGAGCTCGACGCGGGCGGCGATCGGGAGATGGTCGCTGCCCGTGGCCGGGAGCGTCCATGACGACATCGGTTCGATGCCCTTGACCATGATCTGGTCGATCCGGGCCATCGGGAACGACGCCGGCCAGCTGAAACCGAAGCCGTTGCCCGCGGCGCCCTGCGTGGACCGCATCTGGGAGGTGACCGCGTTCAGCGAGCGGTCGTTCATCGTGCCGTTGAGGTCGCCGAGCAGGATCACCTTGCCGAGCTGTTCGTCGGCGATGGCCTCACCGAGCGCGTCCGCGCTCGCGTCGCGCTGGGTGGCGGTGAATCCGGCGTTCAGTTTGACCCGCACGGACGGCATGTGGGCGACATAGACGGCGACCTTGCCCTTCGGCGTCGTCACCGTGGAGCGCATGGCCCTGGTCCAGCCCATCTTGATGTCCACGGGGCGTGTGCCGCTCATCGGGTACTTGCTCCACAGACCGACGGTCCCCTGCACCGAGTGGTACGGATAGCGGTCGGCGAGCGCCGATTCGTACGCGGGTACCTGGCCGGACGGCAGCTCCTGCAGGGCGATGATGTCCGCGCCGGAGCCCGCGACCTGCTGGGCGGTACCCGCGGGGTCGGGGTTGCCCGCGTTGACGTTGTGGGTGGCGACGGTCAGGTCTCCGCCGCTGCCCGACTTGTCGGTGAGCAGCCCGCCGAAGACATTGAGCCAGACCACGGCCGGCAGCAGCAGCGCGATCAGTGCGGTCGCGGAGCGGCGCACCAGGCCCAGGACGAGCAGCACCGGGACGAACACGCCGAACCACGGCAGGAATGTCTCGGAGAGGCTCCCCAGGTTGCCGATCCTGTTCGGGATCTCCGCGTGGAAGATCATCACAAGGGTCAGCAGGACCGCGCAGGCGGCGAGGACGATGCCGCGCCGCCACATGCCCTTGCCGCTGGTCCATCTGTCGCGCAGGTTCCGGAAGCGGGACCCGGTGCGCCGCGGTCCCGCGCTGCCGTTCCCGGTGTCCGCCCTGTACGCCTGCACCATCGCGCTGTCCTCACTGCTTCGCCGTACCCATCGCCGCGCTCCCGACCCTAGGCGATGAGCAACGCCTTTCCTGCCGTCCACGACGGCCGTACTGCCACGAGGACGAAGGGCGTGGTCCGGCGGGTTCCGGCCGGACGGATCTTGTGGGGCGTTGTGACACAACGCTCATACTCGAGCGGGGGCCGGGCGTGTCAGGCCTGGCCTGCGCTTTTGCCGGACGGACGGGTGGCGGGCGCGGCTGCCCGGGCGGGGACCGGGGTGGTGTCGGGAGCCTTCGGGCGCGGCGCCAGGCCCTCGACCAGCGTCCGGATGATGCGATCGGCAAGGTCTTCCGGGAGTGGCGCGTCGGGCCGGTGAATGGTCCGTACGAGCATGGGACCGATGAACAGGTCGTCCATCAGCTCCACATCCAGGTCCGCCCGGAGTTCGCCCGCTTCGACCGCCCGCCGCACGGCCGCCGTCATCGCGACCCGGCGCGGTGCTATCACCGTGCACTGGTACTCGGCCCACAGTTTGGGGTGGCTCTTCATCTGTGCGAAGACGTTGTGGAGGAGGACCGAGGAGCGCTGGGCGAGTCCGCGCCTGCGCAGCGATTCCAGCATCACGCGGAGGTCGCTGAGCCCGGCGGTGCCGGAGATCTTCGGTTCCGGGGGTTCGATGTGGCGCAGCACATCGACGAAGAGCTCTTCCTTGCCGCTCCAGCGCCGGTAGATGGTGGCCTTGCCGACGCCTGCGGTCCGGGCGATGCGCTCGATGGACAGCCCGGCGAGCGGTTCGCCGGTCTCCAGGAGGTCGACGACGGCGTCCAGGATCGCCCGCTCCGCCGCCGCACTGCGCGGTCGGCCGCGCCGCGGTTCCCGGTCCTCGTCCTGCGCCTGCACCTGGCTCCACCTCTCGCCGCGCCCGTCCGGTCCCTGTCCCGATTCTCACCGACCGGGGCGGTGTCCTGCTTCCCGCCCCGGTCGGCCCGGTGTGTCCGGGGTGACCGGGGTGACCGGGGCGGGCTTTCAGCCGTCCGGGCCCGTGGCCGTCATGGCGTCATCGGCGCGCGCCCGCGGGCACGGCCCGGTCGTCGTCGCCGTGTCCGGTCCGCTGCCCGGCGGGCGGCCTGCCCGGCAGGAAGATTCCGACCACGAGGGCTCCGATCAGGGCGACGCACGCGGAGCCGAGGGCGGTGACGTGCATGGCGCTGATGAAAGCGTCGTTGGCCGCGCCGACCAGCGGGGCGCCGGCCGGACCGAGCTTCTCCGCGATGCCGAGGGTCGCCTCGATCGACTCCCCCGCCGCGTCCCTGGCCGCGGCCGGGAGCGTACCGAGGTGGCCCTCGATGTCACCGCGGTAGACGGTGGACAGCACCGAGCCCAGGACAGCGATCCCGAGCGCCCCGCCGACCTGTCGGAACGTGTTGTTGATGGCCGATCCGGAACCGGCCTTCTCGCGCGGCAGCGCCTGCATCACGGCCACGGTGACGGGCGGCATGACGTGCGCCATGCCGGTGCCCTGGATGAAGAAGACCAGACACATCACCCAGATGGGTGTACTGGCATCGAACAGTGCGAACGCCGACAGTCCGACCGCGACCAGCAGCATGCCGGCGGTGCACACCGCACGGGCGCCGAACCGCTCGACGACCAGCCGGGCGCGCGGCGCGAAGATCATCTGCGCGGCGGCCAGCGGCACGATCAGGAGTCCGGACTGCAGGGCGCTGTAGCCGCGCACGCTCTGCAGGTAGAAGGCGGAGAAGAAGGTCACGCCCATCAGCGCGAAGAAGACCAGCGCCACAGCGGCGACGGCGGCGGAGAACGCGCCGTTCTTGAAGTACGTGATGTCGATGGCCGGGTGGCTGCTGCGCTTCTCGTGCCAGACGAATCCGGCCAGGACGACGAGACCGCCGATGATCGAGAGGAGCACGACGGCGTCGCCGAAGTCGGCGAGTTCGCCGCCGCGGATGATGCCGAACACCAGCAGGACCAGACCGACGATGGAGAGGACGACCCCGAGCGGGTCGATCCGGCCCGGCTTCGGGTCCCGGGAATCCGGCACCAGCACCGCCATCGCGATCAGTGCGATGACGACGACGGGCACGTTGACCAGGAAGATCGAGCCCCACCAGAAGTGTTCGAGCAGCAGTCCGCCGGTGATCGGGCCGATGGCGATGCCCAGGCCGACACTGCCGGCCCAGATGCCGATCGCCTTGGGCTGCTCGTCGCGCTCGAAGACGTTCATCAGGATCGCGAGTGTGGCGGGCATCACGAACGCGGCGCCGAAGCCCATCACGGCGCGCCAGGTGATGAGTTCGCCGGGCGAACCGGACATCGCGGCGAGTGCCGAGCCGATACCGAACAGCAGGATGCCGAAGAGCAGGACCTTCTTGCGGCCGATGCGGTCGCCGAGCAGACCGGCGGTGAAGAGGAGTCCGGCGAAGACCAGCGTGTACGAGTTGATCGCCCACTCCAGCTCGCTCTGGGTGGCTCCGAGCCCGGTGGGCGACGGGCTCGCGATGGTCTTGACCGCGACGTTCAGGATCGAGTTGTCCAGCACCACGATGAGCAGGCTGAACATCAGAACGGTGAGGATCACCCAACGGCGACGGTGGATCGCCTCGGGAACACGGGGCACGGCGGCCGGAGGGCCGGACGGTATCGACATGACGGCGAGCGTATCCCATTTCGATACGAGACCGTCTCGTATTGGAAAGTCTTTGCCCAGTCGTGCCCACTTCCCGCGGACGGCCCCGGGATGCCACCATGGACGCGATCCGGGGACGCCGTCAGGGCGCCTCGAGATGACGAAGGAGCCGTTGACAATGACGCTTCAGGCTGCACAGAACCAGCCCGCAACCCCCGCGGGGGCCCCCACCGACAGCAGCAAGGCGCTGTACGGAGGCAAGAGCACCCGCCGCATCACCGTCCACGACATCGCCGCCGCCACCGAGCGCGGCGAGAAGTGGCCCATGCTCACCGCCTACGACGCGATGACCGCGTCCGTCTTCGACGAGGCCGGCATCCCGGTCATGCTCGTCGGCGACTCCATGGGCAACTGCCACCTCGGCTACGAGACCACCGTGCCCGTCACGATGGACGAGATCGCCATCCTCTCCGCCGCCGTCGTACGGGGCACCAAGCGCGCCCTCATCGTCGGCGACCTGCCCTTCGGGGCCTACCAGGAAGGGCCGGTCCAGGCCCTGCGCAACGCCACCCGGCTGGTCAAGGAGTCCGGCGTCGGGGCGGTCAAACTGGAGGGCGGCGAGCGTTCGCTCCCCCAGACCGAGCTGCTGGTCTCGGCCGGCATCCCGGTCATGTCTCACCTCGGCCTGACCCCGCAGTCCGTGAACACCATGGGCTACCGGGTGCAGGGTCGCAGCGACGAGGCCGCCCACCGGCTGGTCCGAGACGCAAAGGCGGCGCAGGACGCGGGGGCGTTCGCCGTCGTCCTGGAGCTCGTACCGGCCGAGGTCGCCGCCGAGATCACCCGCAGTCTGCACATCCCGACCATCGGCATCGGCGCCGGTCCTGACACCGACGCCCAGGTGCTGGTCTACACCGACATGGTGGGGCTGACCGGCGGCAAGGTGCCGCGCTTCACCAAGCAGTACGCGAACATGCGCAAGGTGCTCGGTGACGCCGCGAAGGAGTTCGCCGACGAAGTCGTCGGCGGCACGTTCCCGGCGCCGGAGCACACCTTCCACTAATAAGACTTGTCCCGCATATCACCCCAGAGGGTGAGCTGCTGCGGGATGCAACGGGGGCGTGAGCCGGGCGTTCCAGCGTGGTCACCTTGCGGTGTCTCATCCGGGTTTGCTCGGCTCCGCCCTGCGGCGGTTCGGGGAGCAGAGGTCGCACGGCATTGCCGTGGGACTGCCACGCGACCAGCACCTCGTACGGTGTTCTGGCTCTGTGTGGTCGACTTCCGCAGGGCGTCTTCCAGCCCTTCTCCAAAGATGATCTGCGCGTGCCGGGACTGTGCGGTGTCCAGGTACGCGGTCTTGGGGTCGTCCACGTCGGCGAAGCGGACGAACGCGGCCGGCGCGGCGGACACGAGGTCTCGTTTCCCGGCGAGGCCGCAGGCGATGCACCGTCGGCTACGAATTCAGTCCGCTCAGCGAGCGCGCACTGCGACCCGGCCCACATCCACCAGATTTGAGCCGGTGCCACGCTTACGGAGCTTTACCACCGGTTCTCCTTCGATTCCCCGCGCTTCACGACGCACTGGCGCCTCGTGGCACACCTACCAGGTACAACAAGCTCACCGTCCGCTACGAAGCGACCGTCCAACTCACCCTGATACAGCAGTGTTTGTGAGAATCTCAGAATGATTTCATCGCCCTGCTGCTGCCGCTGCGTATCGTTATGCCACGGCCAGGTGACTGCGGAAGTGCCGCGGGGTCTCGGCCTCGTCGAGCAGGATGAGTGCGAAGTCGGCGTAGGAAATGCGGGCTGCGGTGTCGCCCTGTTCGCGCATGTCGTAGTGACCGGTGCGCTCGCCCTCGTGGTCGAAGTCGCCAGCCGGGCTCACATACACCCAATCCAGTGCGCCGCCCTCGACACGGAGAACCTCCAGACCGGCGGCGTGGGCCAGGCAGAAGGGCCGAAACTCCGCGGGGAAACCGGGCGCGTCCAGCAGCCGGGTCCCATCGGGGCCGGGCAGCAGCGCCGATAGCCCGACAGCGACGAGTCTGTCCACTCCGGCCTGCCGCAGGCCCTTGACGAGGGCGTGCGCGGCGCTGGTGAAGAATGCGTCCGGGTCGGTTCCCGCGCCGTACACCGCTGCCGCGGTGATCGCGGCGTCGTGGCCGGCCGCGAGGGCGGCGACGTCCGCCACGTCGGTGACGTCACCAGCGGCGATCCGTACGTCACCATCCGCCAAGCCGCTGTAGCGCGCGGGGTCGCGCACCACCGCGGTGACCTCGTGCCCACGCCGACGCGCCTCGGCGACGGCCTGTCGGCCGGCCCGGCCGCCCGCACCGAAAATCACGATCCTGCTCATCTTCGGAATACCTCCTGGTGAGTCGATGCTCCGGAAGGTACCCGTGAGGGCAGTTACCACCTGGATACCGCTGACACCAGCGGCGAGGCAGGAGACCACCATGACGCACCGGCAGCCGCTGGCCCCCGACATGTTCGACGAGCTGTGCCCCTCCTCACTGTTGCCATTTCGCTTCGGAGACAAGTGGGCGGCCCTGGTCATCCGCTGCCTGGAGGACGGCCCGCGCCGCTTCTCCGAACTCCGCGTGCCGCTGCGCCGCGTCACCCCGAAGGTGCTGACGCAGTCGCTACGCGGCCTGGAGCGTGACGGGCTCGTGTCACGTACGGTGCACGCTGCCCCGGAACTCCGGGTGGAGTACGCGCTGACGCCACTGGGCCGCAGCATGCTGGAGCCGTTGGACGCGGCGTGTGCGTGGGCAGCGGCGCACTGGGATGAGCTACTCGATGCGCGGGACTCATACAACGCACCGTAGCCCTGGCTCGGACACCAGGGCGTAATTAACCCACCGTGGTGTCTGTCGAAGCATTCCGAACACGCTTTGGTTCCACCAGGACCTGTCCGAAAGAAGGGCCCTGGACACTGGCCACTGCCCCCACGCCGACAGCCCGCCGACTTCCCCCGTCGGCGGGCTGTCGGCGTGTGCCGGCCGCTGCAGGCACCCTGTCGGCAGGATGTCGGTGGGCTGTCGGTGGCGGCTGGTCCCATGGTGGACATGACGCGAATCGACAAGAACCCCAGGAGCGGCGGCAACGCCGTCGAGGTACGGGGGCTGGTCAAGCACTACGGCTCGACCAAGGCTCTGGACGGCGTGGACCTCGATGTGCGCGAGGGCACCGTCCTCGGTGTGCTCGGCCCCAACGGCGCCGGTAAGACCACCCTCGTACGCTGCCTGTCCACGCTGATCGTTCCCGATGCAGGGCACGCCACCGTGGCAGGCTACGACGTGGTGAAGCAGCCGCGGCAGCTGCGCCGCATCATCGGCCTGACCGGCCAGTACGCCTCGGTCGACGAGAAGCTCTCCGGCTGGGAGAACCTCTACATGATCGGGCGCCTCCTCGACCTGCCCCGCTCGACCGCGCGGGCCCGCGCCGACGAGCTGCTGGAGCGGTTCTCGCTCACCGAAGCCGCCAAGCGGCCCGCGATGAACTACTCCGGTGGCATGCGGCGCCGGCTCGACCTGGCCGCCTCGATGATCGGCAGCCCGGCCGTGCTGTATCTGGACGAGCCGACGACGGGGCTCGACCCCCGGACCCGCAACGAGGTCTGGGACGAGGTGCAGCGGATGGTCGTGGAGGGGGCGACCGTGCTGCTCACCACCCAGTACATGGAAGAGGCCGAGCAGCTCGCCAACGAGCTCACCGTCATCGACAAGGGCAGGATCATCGCCAGCGGCGGGGTCGACGAGCTCAAGGCGAAGGTCGGCGGCCGCACCCTGCAGATCCGGCCCACGGACCCGGGCCAGCTGCCCGCCATGGCCCGGGCGCTCGCCGAGGCCGGTCTCGACGGGGTCGCTGGTTCGCAGGCCGTCCCGGACGAGGGCATGTTGTACGTACCGATCCTCAGCGACGACCAACTGACCGCCGTCATCGGCCTGTTCGCCGGCCGTGGTCTCTCCATCGCGCACATCGCCACCGCGCTGCCCAGCCTGGACGAGGTATTCCTGGCCATCACCGGCGAGAAGACCGCGCCGTCCGTGACCGACACGATTCCCGAGGAGGTCGCGGCATGAGCACGGCGACTCTGACACCCGACGCCCCGACGGGCTCCGCACCGGCGAAGGTCCTTCCCGACGAGGGCCGGATCGGACTGCGCGGCAATCTGCGGCACATCGGCGCGCTGGTGCGGCGCAATCTGCTCCAGATCAAGCAGGACCCGGAGTCGATGTTCGACGCGCTCCTGATGCCGATCATCTTCACGCTGCTGTTCGTGTACGTCTTCGGCGGCTCGGTCGGCGGGAGCCTGGGCGGTGGGCGGCAGGAGTACATCAACTATCTGGTCCCCGGTCTGATGGCGATGATGGGCATGAACATCGCCTCAGCGGTCGGCACCGGCGTCAATGACGACTTCCGCAAGGGCGTCATGGACCGGTTCCGGACCATGCCGATCGCCCGTTCGTCGGTACTCATCGCAAAGATCGTGGTCGAGCTCGGCCGGATGATGGTCGCCACCGTGATCCTGCTGGCCATGGGTTTCGCCCTCGGCATGGAGATCAAGACCTCGGTGGTCGGCCTGCTGGAGGCGGTCGCACTGTCGGCGGTGTTCGGCGCCGCCATCATGTGGATCTTCATCCTGCTCGGGCTGTCCCTCAAGACGTCCCAGTCGGTTCAGGCAATGGGGTTCCTCGTGCTGATGCCACTGCAGTTCGGTTCATCGATCTTCGCCCCGCCGGCCACGATGCCCGGCTGGCTCCAGGCCTTCACCGACTACAACCCGCTGTCCAATCTCGCGGACGCGGCACGCGGGCTGATGCTCGGCGGTCCGGTGGCGCACTCGGTGTGGCTGACGCTCGGCTGGGCCGCGGCCATCACCCTGGTGACGGCGCCGCTCGCGGTCGCCAAGTTCCGCAAGAGGACCTGAGGACGGGACGTCCGGGGTCAGTCCCGATACGCGTCCACGAGGGCGGCGGCCTCCTCCAGTGTGAGGCCGCCGCCCTCGGCGGACGCGGCGGCGTAGGAGGCCTCCCCGAGGACTGCGCGGACCAGTTCCACCGCCCGCGCATGGTTGTCGCGCTCCAGCGACGCCTCGACATGACCGGCCGGCAGCAGACCCTCCCGGGCCCCCAGCAGCCGAGCCGCGTCCGCCGCCCGGCGCTCGCCACCGAGTCCGCCGAGGGCCCAGGCCACGGTGACGAGATGAAGGGCGGACATCTGGGGTGCCACCATCTGCGACAGCGGGTCCTGGGACCGGACCAGAGCCTGCCGGCCCCGGTCGAGGGCGTCGGCGTACAGGCCGTCCTCGTTGTCCAGCCACGCCATGCCGCCCAGCACGAACCCGTCGAAGATCGCCACCGTCTCGGACCGGAACTCCTCGCGCAGCTCGATGAGTTGCTCCCGCGCCTCGGCCGTACGCCCGGAGCGGCCCAGCCACATGGCGAGATGGAGCCGGGCGGCCGGCATCGCCTCGTGCCCCGCCTGACGGCCCTCGGTGAGCACCTCACGGAGGATCGTCTCGGCCTCGGCGCCGCGGTCGAGCTCGGTCAGCACGGAGGCGTACCGGGTACGCAGAAGCGACACCTGGGAGCGGGCCCCCAGCTGCTCGGCCCAGCCGATCGCAGCGAGGAAGTCGTCCGCCGCGCTGGTGTATTCGCCCTTCTTCTCATAGGCCTCGCCCCGGCAGGAGAGCGCTTCCGCGGCACCCCAGGCATCGCCGAGCCGGTTGAAGATCTCCAGGCTCTCGTCGGCGTCCCCCCGGGCCTCGCCCGCCCAGTCGGGACGATTGGCCAGCACATTGGCGCGCATCTGGAGAGCGGCGGCGAGCTCCCATTCGTAGCCGAACTCCCGGCAGGAACGGACCGTTTCGTCCAGCAGCTCGCGCAGCCGGCCCACGTCCCCGGTGAGCAGGACCGCGAAGAACCAGAGCGACGCCGGGGCGCGGCAGGTCTGCGGCTGACCCGCCCGGTAGGTGCCCGCGATGACGCGCAGCCGCTCCATGCTCTGCTCGGTGGTCCACTCGTCCATCGCATGGTCCATGCTGACCAGCTGGATCAGCCGCACCCCGCGCCGCGCCTCTTCGAGGAGCTCGGACGACATGGGCGGCGGCGCGTCGGTGCACCGCTCATGGAGCGAGGGCACGGGCCGGGCGGGCGGGGCGAACGGGTCGGGGCCGAGCTCGGCGGCTGCGTCGGACCACTGGCGTGCATCGGTCCGCAGGTCACGCATCTGCCAGTACCAGGCGAGGGAGAGGACCAGGCAGAGCACCTCCTGCTCGTCGCGGGCGGCGACGGCGCGCCGCAGGGCCGTGCGCAGGTTCTCGTACTCGCGCTCCAGGAGCTCGATGGCGGCCCGCTGTCCCGCGCCCCTGAGCTCGGGGTCGGTGGTACGGGCCAACTCCCGGTAGAAGACAAGGTGTTGCCGCTCAACGACGGTTCGCTCCCCTGCCTCGTCGAGCCGTCCTGCGGCGTACTCGCCCACGGTCTCCAGGAGCCGGTAGCGCATCTCGCCGTCGTCGGCGGGCGCGGCGACGACAAGGGACTTGTCGACGAGCGAGCCGAGCAGGACGGCGACATCACGCGGGTCGACGGGCTCGACCGGATCGTCGGGGACGATCGGGGCGGGGTGGGCGCAGACCGACTCCGCCGCGGCGAGGGTGCAGCCGCCGGCGAACACGGACAGGCGGCGCAGGACGGCACGTTCGGGCGCGTCGAGGAGGTCCCAGGACCAGTCGACGACGGCACGCAGGGTCTGCTGGCGCGGCAGAACGGTACGGCTCCCACTGGTCAGCAGGCGGAACCGGTCGTCGAGCCGGTCCGCGATCTGGCGCGGGCTGAGCATGCGCAGCCGGGCGGCGGCGAGTTCGATGGCGAGCGGCAGTCCGTCGAGCCGGCGGCAGATCTCGGCGGCGGCCGCCGCGGTCTCCTCGTCGGCGTCGGTCCGGAACCCCGGCTTCGCGGCGGCGCCGCGGTCGGCGAGCAGGCGCAGCGCCATCGGGTCGGGCAGCGGGTCGACGGGGCGGACGAACTCGCCGGGTACGCCGAGGGGTTCGCGGCTGGTCGCCAGGACGGTGAGGTCCGGGCAGTGGGCGAGCAGATGGTCGGCGAGCGCGGCGGCGGCCTCGATGACGTGCTCGCAGTTGTCGAGCAGGAGGAGCATGCGGCGCCGGGAGCAGTGCTCGGTGAGCCGGACGAGCGGGTCGCCCGCGCCGCGCTCGGCGGCCCGGAGCTCTTCGGCACCGGCGCCGCGCAGCACGGTCTCGCGGGCGCCGAGGGCGGTCAGTACGGCTTCGGGCACGGCCTCCGGGTCGTCGACGGGGGCGAGCTCGGCCAGCCAGACACCGTCCGGCCAGGCGGGCGCGACGGATTCGGCCGCCTCCTGGGAGAGCCGGGTCTTGCCCGCGCCGCCGGGCCCGAGAAGGGTGACGAGCCGGGCCTGCGCGAGGTCGTCACGGAGGGCGTCGATGTCGTCCTCGCGCCCGACGAAGCTGGTGAGCCTGGCGCGCAGGTTGCCGTGGGCGTGGGGGGCGGGGGTGCGGGCCGGTTCCGTCACGGGGGCCTCTGCAGCCGTCCGGCCCGGGGCAGGCGTCCGGCCCGGGGCGTGGGCCGGCTCCTGTCCCGGCGTCCGAATCGGCGGTCTGCGCACCGGCTCCTGATGAAGCAACTCCGCGTGCAGTGCGCGCAGTTCGGGTCCCGGGTCGGTGCCGAGGCGGTCGGCGAGCACGGTGCGCACCTCTTCGTACGCCGCCAGCGCCTGCGCCGTACGTCCGGCATCCCGCAGCGCCCGCAGCCGCAGCGCCTGAAGGGGTTCGTCCATCGGGTGGTCCGCGCAGAGCGCGACCAGCTCGGGCAGGACCTCGTCGGCCCGGCCCAGCGCCAGCGCCGCGGTCAGCCTGGCGCGGCGGGCGTCCAGGCGTCGGGCCGTCCAACGGGCGGCGACGGCGCCCCGGTCCGGCAGATCGGCGAGGACCGGTCCGCGCCAGAGTGCGAGGGCGTCGTCGAGGACCGTCACGGCCTTCGCCGGGTCGCCCTCCTCCAGTGCGCGCGTACCGTCCCCTGCGAGCCGCCCGAAGCGGTGCAGGTCGACCGCGTCCGGGTCGGCGGCGAGCCGGTAGCCGCTCTCCGCCGAGGTGATCGCCTCATGGCCGAGGACCCGGCGGAGCCGGCCGACGAGCGCCTGCAGGGCACCGACCGCGTCGGCGGGCGGATCGCCGTCCCACACCTCGTCGACGAGCACGGCGGCCGGGACCGTACGGCCGGGACGCAGCGCGAGAACGGTCAGCAGGGCGCGCAGCCGCGCCCCACCGATGACGACGGCCGTGCCGTCGTCGTGGAGTGCCTGTGTGGTACCGAGGATGCTGTAGCGCACGCGCCTATTCTCCTTGACCGCTCTCCTCCCCGAAGAGGGGATCACGTCGCGCCATGGGACCGGCGGGAATTTCTCGCTCACGCCGCCTGTCGGGCCTGCGGCCCGTCAGGTCTTCCGCGATCAGCACCAGCCCGGTTCGGACCTTTCCGGACGGGCATGACGCGGGCGGAGTTCCTGCTCTCTCGGGGAAACAGCTCCGCACGGGGTACAGGCGCAGGTCCGGAACCACCGCGTCGGCGCGAGACGTTTCCTCCGTGCCACCGGTACGGTCGGGGTTCGTGCCCGCCCCGACGCGCTCCCCCGCACCCAGCCACCTGGAGTCCGTTGATGACCACTGCAGCAGCCCGGAGCGACCGGCGGATCAGCCCGGTCTTCCTCGGGATCGTCGCCGTCATGGCGGTATCGGGCTGGGCGGTGTGGACGGCCTTCGGGTCTCCCCCGGGGCTCGCCGTCTTCCTCTTCGTCACGGCGGCGTGGGTCGTCTCCCTCTGTCTGCACGAGTACGCGCACGCCCGCACCGCGCTGCACAGCGGGGACATCTCGATCGGGGAGAAGGGTTATCTCACGCTCAACCCGCTCGCCTACACGCACGCGTTGCTGAGCATCGTGCTGCCGGTGCTGTTCGTGATCATGGGTGGGATCGGTCTGCCCGGTGGCGCGGTGTTCATCGAGCGGGGCCGGATCAGCGGCCGCTGGAAGCACAGCCTGATCTCGGCGGCGGGCCCGCTGATGAACGTACTGTTCGCGCTCGTCTGCACGGCGCCGTTCTGGCTGCACGCCTTGGACGGGGTCCCGAGGGAGTTCCGGTACGCGCTGGCGTTCCTGGCACTGCTCCAGGTCACCGCGGCGATCCTGAACTTCCTGCCCGTCCCCGGCCTGGACGGGTACGGGGTGATCGAGCCCTGGTTGTCGTACCGGATCCGCCACCAGGTGGAGCCGTTCGCACAGTTCGGACTGATCGCGGTCTTCGGCGTGCTGTGGATCCCGGAGATCAACCACGTGTTCTTCGACGGGATCCACAGCCTGCTGCAGTCACTGGGCGTGAGTGAATTCAGGACGTACTGCGGACGCGATGCCTACCAGTTCTGGACCACGGCGAACCCGGCCTGCGCCGTCGACAGGCCCTGAGGGCTGTCCCCCGAGGACAGTCCTCAGCCCTCGGTCCCGGCGCGCTGCTTGCGCAGGTAGTACCACGCCATGTTGGACGAGAGCCCGGCCATCAGCACCCAGACGATCCCGAGCCAGCTGCCCTGGACGAAGGAGGCCACGGCCGCACCGACGGCGAGGACGCAGACGGCGAGGGCGTAGAGAGCGAGGCGGGGCATGGGGGGCAGCTCCTGTCCGGGGGCGGTGCACGGTCCCGTCCAGTGTCCCCCATGCCCCGTTCCGCTCTCCGCAGGGTGCGGCCGTCGGCGCCCGTCCGCTCACACGTCGGTGGTACGCAGGCCCGCGTGCGCCTTGTAGCGGCGGTTGACCGAGATCAGGTTGGCGACGAGCGATTCGACCTGGTGGGCGCCTCGCAGCCGGCCCGCGAAGATGCCGCGCATGCCGGGGATCCGGCCGGCGAGCGCCTGGACGAGGTCGGTGTCGGCGCGGGCCTCGCCCAGCACCAGCACATCGGTGTCGATCTCCTCGATCGCCTCGTCCTGGAGCAGCACCGCCGAGAGGTGGTGGAAGGCGGCGGTGACCCGGGAATCGGGCAGCAGGGCGGCGGCCTGCTCGGCGGCGCTGCCCTCCTCGGGCTTCAGGGCGTACGCGCCCTGCTTGTCGAAGCCCAGCGGGTTGACGCAGTCGATGACGAGCTTCCCGGCAAGCTCCTCGCGCAGCGACTCCAGGGTCTTGGCGTGGCCGTCCCACGGCACGGCGACGATCACGACGTCGCTGCGCCGGGCGCAGTCGGCATTGTCCGCGCCCTCGACGCCGAGGCCCAGCTCGCCGGCGGCGGCCTGGGCGCGCTCGGCGGCGCGCGAGCCGATGATCACCTTCTGCCCGGCGCGGGCGAACCGGTAGGCGAGCCCGCGGCCCTGCGGACCGGTGCCGCCGAGCACACCGACGGTCAGCCCGGATACGTCGGGAAGGTCCCAGGGATCCTTGGCGAGGGGCTTGGGCGCGCTGCCACTGTCGTTCGTAGTCATGGCGCCGACATTACTGCCCGCCCTGGAAGGGAAGGCCAGGTCGCCCTCCTGCGACATCCGTCACTCAGGCCCCCGTTCGGTTGGTTCGCTGCCGTTCGCCGGTGCCGGGGACGGGCTCTGCGGCATGATGCCGGGCCATGGATGCCGTACGCGTCGCCCTGCTCCGAGAAGTGCTCGCCGGGACCGAGTGGCCCGCGGCGGCCCGGCGTTTCGCGGGGACGCTGCGCTCGTCCGTCGTTCCGCACGGCGGCGGGCTGCTGCTGGTGGGGACGGCGGCGTACGAGCCGTGGCACCTCGCGGCCCATCTCGTCGACGAGTCCACCTGGTCCGGGCTGCCGGAGCTGACTCCCACGCTTGTACGGCACCGGGTGGGACCGGGCGACCCGGCCCACCTGGCCGTCGGTCTCGGCCGGATCGAGGCGGCCGGGCGGGGCGAGACGCTGTTCCTGGTGGCCCCGCAGCGGCCCGGGGCCGGGCTGCTGGAGCGGGTGCACGATGCGCGCCGGGCCGGGGCGACGGTGCTGTCGCTGGACGACGGCGACCCGGAGGTGGGAGGGCTGGCCCATGAGACGCTCGCGGTGACCGGCACCGACGATGTGGACCTGGACACCGTGCAGCACCTGGTGAGCGCCGCGGCCGGCGAGAACAGCGCCCCGGCGCCGCGCGGTCGGCACGGCTTCCGGGACCGACTGTCCCGGCTCGCCGACCAGCTGACCGCGCCACCGCCACCGAGGTGGTGAATGACCGCGCACCGCGGCCAAAACCGGTTGCAGGCGGCACGTACAGCACCGGACCATGACCCCTCGTGACCTCCGCCTCCGCCCTGCCCGCCCGGCTCGCCGCGCTGCTGCCCGACCTCTCGCCCTTGCGGTCCTCGGCCGACTTCAGGCTGCTGTGGGTCCAGGGCCTGATCACCTATTTCGGCAGCTTCATGGCGCTGATCGCGCTGCCGCTCCAGATCAAGGAGCTCACCGGTTCGCCGCTCGCCGTCGGCGCGATGGGTGCGGTCGAGCTGGTACCGCTGGTCGTCTTCGGTCTGTACGGCGGGGCGCTCGCCGACTCCGCGGACCGCCGCAAGGTGATCCTGGGCACCGAGGCGGGGCTGGGGCTGCTCGCCGTCGTCCTCCTGGCGAATGCCGCGCTGCCCGACCCCGCGCTCTGGCCGCTCTATCTCGTCGCGGGCGGCGTCTCCGCGCTCGCCGGGCTGCAGCGGCCCGCGCTGGACTCACTGATGGCCAGGATCGTGCCGCACGACCAGCTCACCGCGGCCGCCGCGCTGAACTCGCTGCGCTGGCAGTTCGGCGCGATCACGGGCCCGGCGGTGGCCGGTCTGGTGGTGGCCTATGCCGGGCACGCGACGGCGTACGCGGTCACGGTGGTCACGTTCACCGTCTCCGTACTGCTGTGTCTGCGGCTGGCGCCCGCACCGCCCGCCGCGCACGCGCGGAAGCCGTCGCTGCGCGGGATCGCGGAGGGCGCGCGGTACGCGTGGAGCCGCCCGGTGCTGCTGGGGACATACGCGATCGATCTGGCCGCGATGTTCTTCGCCTTCCCGAACACGATCTTCCCGTTCCTCGCGGACGAGCTGCACGCCGAGTGGTCGCTGGGGCTGATGTACGCGGCGGGGTCGGTCGGGTCCCTGGTACTGGGGCTGACGAGCGGCTGGACCTCACGGGTGAGACGGCACGGGCTGTTCGTGGTCTTCGGCGCGGCCGCCTGGGGGCTGGCGATCGCTGCGGCGGGATGGTTCAGCAATGTGTGGCTGGTGCTGGGCTGCCTGGCGGCGGCGGGCGCGGGCGACATGCTCAGCGGGCTCGGCCGCTCGACGATCTGGAACCAGACCATCCCGGAGGAGTTGCGCGGACGGCTGGCGGGCATCGAGGTGCTGTCGTACAGCGTCGGGCCGCAGCTGGGTCAGGTGCGGGCGGGCGCGATGGCGGGCTGGACGGGCACCCGCTCGGCGATCTGGTCGGGCGGGGTGGCGTGCGTGGCCTCGGTCGCGCTGCTGGCGGCGGCGCTGCCGAAGCTGTTCACGTACGACTCCGGGACGGACGAGGACGCCGAACGGCGGCGGCAGGCGAGAGCATCCGGTCTCCCGGCGTCCGGACAGTCGAGCCCCTCCGGCGTGTGAGAAGCGGCGTCCGGGGCGGAGCCCCGGGGCCGGGCCTACGCGTCGGCCTCAGGAGGCGTGGAACGGTCGTGCCATTTGGGGTCGTTCTCCCACTCCAGGTTCCGCTCCTGCGCCGTCTCCATGGCGTGCCGGGCCTCCTCGGGCGTGGTATACGGCCCGAACCGGTCCTTCGCCGGGCACTCCGGGCCTTCCTCGACCTTCTTGTGCTCCAGGCAGTAGTACCATTCGCCCGGCTTGCCGGCCGTGCGCTTCTTGAACAGGGCCATCATCGGCTCCTTTCCTCGGGGCCATGCTGCCCCAAGCACGCTGGTTAGACTCGCTGACATGTCTGGCCAGTCGCTCCTCGTACCAGGGGAGATCACTCCCATCCGTTCCGTACCCGGAAACATCCGGCGCCCCGAGTATGTGGGCAAGCCCGCTCCCACGCCGTACACCGGCCCGGAGATCCAGGACGCCGACACCGTCGAGCGCATGCGCATCGCGGGGCGGATCGCCGCGCAGGCGATGGCGGAGGCCGCGAAGCACATCGCCCCGGGTGTGACGACGGACGAACTCGACCGGGTCGCCCACGAGTTCATGTGCGATCACGGCGCCTACCCGTCGACGCTCGGCTACCGCGGATTCCCCAAGTCGCTCTGCTCGTCGCTCAACGAGGTCATCTGCCACGGCATCCCGGACTCCACGGTGCTGCGCGACGGCGACATCGTGAACCTCGACGTCACCGCGTACATCAACGGTGTGCACGGCGACAACAACGCCACCTATCTCTGCGGCGACGTGGACGAGGAGTCCCGGCTGCTCGTGGAGCGCACCGAGGAGTCCCTGAACCGCGCCATCAAGGCGGTCCGCCCCGGGCGTCAGATCAATGTGATCGGGCGGGTCATCGAGTCGTACGCCAAGCGCTTCGGGTACGGCGTGGTCCGGGACTTCACCGGGCACGGGATCAATTCCTCGTTCCACTCCGGCCTGATCATTCCGCACTACGACAGCCCGCACGCGACCACCGTGATGCAGCCCGGCATGACCTTCACCATCGAGCCGATGCTGACGCTCGGAACGCACCAGTACGACATGTGGGACGACGGCTGGACCGTGGTGACGAAGGACCGCAAGCGCACCGCCCAGTTCGAGCACACGCTGGTGGTGACGGAGACGGGCGCGGAGATCCTCACTCTTCCGTAGCCCTCGTACACGATCTTTCCCACCGGGCACAGGAGCGGAATCCGGCGTATCGTTTTTACCGACAGGCCGTCGGGAAGTTGTCGGGATCGGGGCTGTCGACAGCCAGTGCTGCGCGCAGTTGCTGTCGACATCCTCTCTTTCCGGACCTTCCGTCCCCTCGGTCCCCGGAGGCCCGCCTTGGACGCCACCGCCACCGCCACGCCCTTCTCGACACTCATCCGCACAACGTCGCACGAGCAGCACACCGAGGCGGAGACCTCGACCTTCATGAGCGACCTGCTGGGCGCGCGGCTCGGAGTGGATGCGTACGCGCGCTACACCGAACAGCTGTGGTTCGTCTACCGGGCACTGGAGGACGACGCGGAGGCGCTGCGCTCCGACCCGGTCGCGGGTCCGTTCATACAGTCGGAGCTGATGCGCACCGCCGCGCTGGAGCGCGACCTGACCCATCTGCGAGGCGCGGACTGGCGCGAGGGTCTGGAACCACTGCCCGCGACGGCCCTGTACGCCGACCGGGTCGCCGAGTGCGCGCGCACCTGGCCCGCCGGATACATCGCACACCACTACACCCGTTACCTCGGCGACCTCTCCGGAGGTCAGATCATCCGCGACAGGGCGGAGAAGACCTGGGGGTTCACGCGCAAGGGCGACGGGGTGCGGTTCTATGTCTTCGAGGGGATCGCCAACCCCGCCTCGTTCAAGCGGGGTTACCGCGAGCTGCTGGATGCGGTGAACGCCGACGACCGGGAGAAGCAGCGGATCGTCGACGAGTGCAAGCGGGCGTTCTCACTGAACACGGCGGTGCTCCAGGAGTTGGGAGAGGTCTTCCCGCTCAGCACGTAGGGCCCCGGCGGTGCGGGGGTCGGGGTGACCGGCTTTCGGCGGTGGACCCGGTCCGACATGGACGTCACAGTGCCGGTGACAGGCCTGCGTCTGCCATCAGGACGCGGCCTCCGATTTCCACGGTGCCGTCCGGTGCGGGTGCGGTGAGGATCTGGGAGCCCCGTCCCTGTGTGATGTTGAGCGCACGGCCCAGTTGCGCGCTGAGCAGCAGCGCCGCCGCCCCCGTCGCCTCGTCCTCGACGATTCCCCCGGTGCGAGCCCCGGCTCCACCGGAGCGGCTGACGCCACGCTCATCGACGCGCCGCGGGAACGCCCGCGCCCTCACTCGACCCGCCGCCTCGTCCTCCCACGCCCAGACGTAGAGCCAGCCCTCCCCGGGCGGTGGTCCGTTCAGCGCCTCGACCTCGGCGACGGACGCATAGCGCTCCAGTGTGCGCGGCGGCGCCCACTCGGGGCGCGCGGTGATCCAGGTGAACTCACCGTCCTGGCGGGCGAAGACATCCCCGACCGGCAGTTCCAGAATCTCCAGATCGAGCAGCCAGGCGACGCCCACGAGCGGATGTCCGGCGAAGGGCAGCCGGAGCCCCGGTGTGTAGATGTCGACGTGACCGCGCTCGGGGTCGTCGACGAACACGGTCTCGCTGAAACCGAGTTGCCGGGCAAGCGCGTGCCGGGACGCCTCGTCGGGGTACGCGCGCCCGTCGCGTACGACCCCGAGGGCGTTGCCCCGCCGGCCGTCGGGGCCGCAGAACACCCGCAATACGTCGATGCCCGCGGGTACGTCGAAGTCATTCACGTGCGCATTCAAGCATCGCGCCGGCGTCGGTCACGCCGCAGGGCCGGAGCGGCGGGTCGCCGGTCGGCCGCGCCTGCGCCGGTCGTGGCGGAGCCACCCGAGAAGCCCGGGAGCCCGAAGCGTCTGTGGAGTCCGGGAGTTCGGCGCCCCTGTCGAGGGCCGACGGGGCGGCCGCTGCGAGCCGGGACGGAGCGTGCGGACGAGGACGACCCGGCGGCCTCCGGAAGCCGGTCACTTGACCATTGATTGACCTTTCCTTGGGTCTCCCATGGGCTATCCGTGATCATCCCGTTCCCCTGCCCTCCAGGTGAGAGCTGAATCACTGCGCGGGTGGGTATCGGTCAGGTAAGCCTCGGTTAAGTTAGGTTCGCCTCACCCGCCTTTGTCCAGCCCCAATTCTTCCTCTCTTCAGCCTGTGTGGAGCCCGTATGCGAGCCGTTCGTTTCTCCGTCGTCACCGCTGTCGCCACCGCGGCAGCCCTGACCGCCGTCACGGGCTGCGCCGAGAAGAGCGACGGCAAGGGGGACGGCGCGGTGAAGGTCACCGCGAAGGACGACTCCTGCACGGTGTCGAAGAAGACCCTCCCGGCCGGCCACGTCGCACTGGCCGTGGAGAACAAGGGATCCAAGGTCACCGAGGTCTACGTCCTCTTCCCGGACGACCGCATCGTCGCCGAGCGCGAGAACATCGGCCCCGGCACCAAGGCCACCATCACCGCCGAGGTCAAGGCCGGTTCGTACGACGTCGTCTGCAAGCCGGGCATGAAGGGCGCCGGCTTCCGGCAGAAGATCGAGGTCACCGGCGGCACCGCGGTCAAGCGCAGCCCCGAGATGGACAAGGCCGTCGCCGACTACCGCACCTATGTGCAGGCGCAGGCCGACGAGACGCTGCCGAAGGTCAAGGTCTTCACGGACGCCGTTGCCGCGGGAGACATCGAGGCCGCGAAGAAGGCGTACGCCGACTCCCGCATCGGCTGGGAGCGCACCGAGCCGGTCGCCGAGTCCTTCGGTGACATCGACCCGAAGGTCGACGTCCGCGAGGACGGCCTGGAGGACGGCCAGAAGTGGACCGGCTGGCACCGCCTGGAGAAGGCGCTGTGGCAGGACAAGAAGCTCGGCGCCGAGGAGAAGGCCCTCGCCCCGGTCCTCTACAAGGACCTGGTCGACTGGCAGAAGCGGGTCGGCACGGCGGAGATCACCCCGACCTCGATGGCCAACGGCGCCAAGGAGCTCCTCGACGAGGTCGCCACCGGCAAGGTCACCGGTGAGGAGGAGCGCTACAGCCACACCGACCTGATCGACTTCAAGGGCAACGTCGAGGGCGCGCAGAAGTCGTTCGAGCTGCTGAAGCCGATCGCCTCGAAGAACGACGCGGCGCTGACCGCCACCCTGGACAAGCAGTTCGCGGCGCTGAACACGCTGCTGGACAAGTACCGCAAGGACAAGAACTCCTACGAGTTCACCTCGTACGAGAAGGTCGGCAAGGCGGACCGCAAGAAGCTGTCGGATGCCGTCAACGCACTGGCCGAGCCGCTGTCGCAGCTCGCCGCCGCGGTGACGAAGTAGCGGACGGGGAGGCACCGGGCATGTCCGAGAAGACGCAGAACACCGCCGGGACGGACGCCGCCGGCGCGGACACCACCGAGGGGGCTGTCCCCGGCACCGGCGACCGCGCCCCGTCGCGCCGCGCGCTGCTCGGCTGGGGCGGTGCCGGGCTGGCGCTCGGCGCGGTCGCGGCCGGTGGCGCGGTCGCCGCGGTGCGCACGCAGAGCGATGCCGTGCCGGCCGCGGACAGCGGCGCCGCGGTGCCGTTCCACGGTGTGCACCAGGCCGGTATCGCCACCGCCGTCCAGGACAGGCTGCACTTCGCCGCGTTCGACGTGACGACGAAGGACCGGGCCGAGCTGATCGCCCTGCTCAAGGAGTGGACGCGGGCGGCCGAGCGGATGACGGCAGGTCATGCGGTCGGCGACGGAGCGTACGGCGGTCTCGCCGAAGCACCGCCGGACGACACGGGCGAGGCGCTGGGCCTCAAGCCGTCCCGGCTCACCCTCACCATCGGCTTCGGTCCCTCGCTGTTCGCCAAGGGGCGGTTCGGTCTTGAGGACCGGCGCCCGGAGGCGCTCGTCGATCTGCCGAAGTTCCCCGGTGACAATCTCGATGCGGCCCGCAGCGGCGGCGACCTGTGCATCCAGGCGTGCGCGGACGACCCGCAGGTCGCGGTGCACGCCATCCGTAACCTCGCCAGGATCGGCATGGGCCGCACCGCGATCCGCTGGTCCCAGCTGGGCTTCGGCAAGACGTCGTCGACGACGCCCGACGCCCAGACCCCGCGCAACATGATGGGCTTCAAGGACGGCACCCGGAACATCTCCGGCACCGACACCGCGGCCCTCGACAAGCATGTGTGGGTCGGCGAGAAGGACAAGGCGGACTGGATGACGGGGGGTTCGTACCTGGTGGCCCGGCGCATCCGCATGCACATCGAGACCTGGGACCGGACCGGACTCCAGGAGCAGGAGGACGTCTTCGGCCGGGACAAGGGCGAGGGCGCCCCGGTGGGCAAGGCGAAGGAGCGCGACGAGCCGTTCCTCAAGGCGATGCTGCCGACCGCCCATGTGCGACTCGCCCACCCGGACAGCAACGACGGTGCGACGATCCTGCGCCGCGGCTACTCCTTCACGGACGGTACGGACGGTCTGGGCCGGCTCGACGCCGGGCTGTTCTTCCTCGCCTACCAGCGCGATGTCCGTAAGGCGTTCATCCCGCTGCAACGCCGCCTCGCGGCACACGACGCACTCAACGAGTACATCCAGCACGTGGGTTCGGCGCACTTCGCCGTCCCGCCGGGCGTCCGCGACAAGGACGACTGGTGGGGCCGGGCGCTGTTCTCCTAACGGGACTCGAAGCGAAAAAGGAGAACCGAAACGTGTTCAGCAATTTCCTGATCGGCCTGCGCGAAGGTCTTGAGGCGAGCCTGGTCGTCTGCATCCTCATCGCCTATCTGGTGAAGACCGGCAACAAGAGCAAACTGCTGCCGATCTGGATCGGTGTCGGCATCGCGGTCGTCGTCAGCCTGGCGTTCGGCGCCGGTCTCGAATTCGGCTCGCAGGAGATGACGTTCAAGGCGCAGGAGGCGCTCGGCGGTTCGCTGTCGATCATCTCCGTGGGCCTGGTCACCTGGATGGTGTTCTGGATGCGGCGCACCGCGCGGCATCTGAAGAAGGAGCTGCACGGCAAGCTGGACGCGGCGCTCGCGATGGGCACCGGGGCGCTCGTCGCGACGGCGCTGCTCGCGGTCGGCCGGGAGGGGCTCGAGACCTCGCTGTTCGTCTGGCGCGCGGTGCACGCGGCGGACGACGGCTGGCATCCGATGATCGGCGCGTTCCTCGGGATCGCCGCCGCCGTGGTGCTGGGCTGGCTGTTCTACCGAGGTGCGCTGAAGATCAACCTGGCGAAGTTCTTCACCTGGACCGGCGGCATGCTGGTGGTCGTCGCGGCGGGTGTCCTCGCATACGGCGTCCACGACCTGCAGGAGGCCGAGTTCCTGGGCGGTATCCACAACCAGGCGTTCGACATCAGCGCCACGATTCCGCCGGACAGCTGGTACGGCACGCTGCTGAAGGGCACCTTCAACTTCCAGCCCGACCCGACCGTTCTTCAGGTCACGGTGTGGGCGCTGTATCTGATCCCCACGCTCGCACTGTTCCTTGCCCCGGTAGGGTTCGGACGGTCAGTGGGGGCGACGGATCAGAAGGCGCAGAAAGCAACGGATGAGAAGCCTGAGGCCGATTCGGCTGGCGACGGGGCTCGCGGCAGCGACAGTGCTGAGCATGACGGCGAGCGGGTGCGTGACGGTGCACGGCGAGCTGGAAGTCGTACCGGCGGCAACGAAGTCTGAGGCCGCGAAGGCCCTCGCGGCCTTCACCACCGCGTACAACGCGGCGGACAAGGCCTACGATCCCGCGCTCGACGCGGACCGGGTGACCGGTTCGCTCGGCGCGATCAACCAGGCCGGTCTGAAGGCGCGGCAGAAGAACAGCCCCGGCGGCAATGCCAATCACAGGCCGTTGGAGCTGACCGACGCCACCTATGTCATCCCGAAGAAGGCAGGCTGGCCGCGCTGGTTCGTCGCGGACACCGACTCCAACCGCGATCAGGACAGCGGGAAGCAGGACACCCGCTGGCTGATCGTCTTCCTGCGGTCCGGGCCCGACGCCGGGTGGCGGGCCGCCTATCTGTCGGTCGTGGCGCCCGCCGCGGTGCCCGCCTTCGCGAAGGACAGCGACGGGCGGGCCCGGCCGGTGGCCACGGACAGCAGTGAACTCTCCGTGGCGCCCAAGGACTTGGGCACCGAGTACACGGAGTATCTGCAGAAGGGCACGCCGGACGTGTTCGCCCCCGGGGTCGCCACCTCGGGCTGGCGGGACGCGCGCAGGACCACCCGCCAGGCGGGCTTCTCGTACCAGTACATCGACCAGCCGCTGGACAGCGGTACGTTCGGTCCGCTCGGCCTGGAGACCGAGGACGGCGGGGCGCTGGTCTTCTTCAGCAGCAAGCACTTCGAGCAACAGACCGCGGCGAAGGGACTGCGTCCACCCGTCAACGCGGATGTGCAGGCGCTGCTGACCGGTGAGGTGAAGACCACCCTCACCAAGGAGCGCGTCTCCAGCCAGCTGGTGTATGTCCCGAAGAAGGGCGCTGCGAACGGCGCCAAGGTGATCATGCTGAACCGACTGCCGGGGCTCACGGCGGCGAAGGGCTCGTGACGCCGCGGCCCGCGATCCGGTGGCCGTGACGTGGGAGACGGGGGCGCAGGGCTCGTAAGACCCCGCGCTCCGGCTTCAGTGGCTGAGCGGCCAGGTCACCGATCCGTGGTCGAGATCGCTCTGGTCCGCCGTGTCGGCGTACTGCGCGCAGGCGTCGGTGAGCGTCTCCAGCAGCGTCAGCGGGTCCGGCAGCGGGTTCTCCGGCCCGCGGACCCAGTGCACGTCCAGCTCACCGGGGAGCAGGGCGGGCGGCAGGAGCACGTAGCTGCCGCGGCAGTGCCAGCGCAGTCCTGGATGTTCGTCCATGGTCTCGGGGTGGCAGTCCAGCTCGCAGGGCCACCACTCGTCCTCGTCCTCGGGGGTGCCGCGGGTGGCGGTGAAGAAGAGCATCCGGTCCTCGCCGGACACGGCCACCGGGCCGACCTCGACATCCGCGGCGAGGAGCCGCTCCAGTGCCTGGCTGCCCGCGGTCAACGGCACGTCGAGGACGTCATGGATCATGCCGGTCGCGGTGATGAAGTTGGCCTGTGGCTGGCTGCGGGCCCAGCGCTCGATCTGGGGGCGGTCGGTGGTGGACTGCGTCTGCCAGGCGAAGGAGACGGGGTGCCTGGCGGGAGTGGGACAGCCGATGCGTTCGCACGAACATCGGTAGCCGATCGGGTGGGCGGCGGGCGCGATCGGCATTCCGGCCTCGGCGACGGCCAGGAGCAGCGCCTCCCGGGCGGTGTCGTCGACCGCGCGCTGCTGCGGTTTGGGTCGCCGGCGCAGCCATTGGGAAAACTTGCTCTCTGTGCCGCGAGAACGGCCGAAATCGACGCCCATCAATCCCCTTACCTCAGCGTTGCCCCTGCCCTATGGTCCCACCATCCTGCGCCCCGGGTGGCCAGAGTCCTGAAGCGGGGGCACCGACCGATGCACCGAGCAGGGCTCTTTGTAATCTTTTGTCCGGAAATGACAGGCGTGGCTGTGACTGGCTGGTCGCAGCACTGGGTGTGACTGTGTGGCACGGCGGGACTCAGCGAGCGGCCAGACCGTGCAGGGCGTAGTCGACGAGCGCGTCCGCGTACGCGTGGGTGAGCGGCCGGGTCCGCAGCAGCCAGCGATGGGTGAGCGGGGCGACGAGGAGCTCGAGGGCGATCCTCGGATCGATGTCGGCGCGCACGTCGCCCGCCTCCTGGGCGGCGCGCAGCCTGGTGACGTAGAGCTGCAGCTGCGGTTCGAGCAGCTTCTCGACGAATTCGGCGCCGAGCGCGGCGTCGACGATCCCCTCGGCGGCCAGCGCCCGGGTGGGCGCCTCGGTCACCGGGTCGTTCAGCTCGTCGACGGTGGCCCGAAGGACGGTCCTCAGGTCGGCCGCCAGGTCGCCGGTGTCCGGGATGGCGTACGCCGCCTCCCCGGCCTGCTCGGCGGCCCGGTTGCCGAGGTCGATGAAGGCCTCCATCAGGACGGCGGCCTTGGAGGGCCACCAGCGGTAGATCGTCTGCTTGCCGACACCGGCGCGGGCGGCGATGGCCTCGATCGTCGTCCTCGGGTAGCCGGCCTCGCCGACGAGGCCGAGTGCCGCGTCGTAGATCGCCCGGCGGGAGCGCTCGCTGCGGCGGCCGGGGTCGGGCGGCCTGTTCTCTGCCATGCCCGCCACGGTAGCAGCGGAGCGAGGCGAGACGTATCGTCTCCGCATCTCTCCGTAGACGTCACGGAGCATCCCGCAGAACCACCCGATCGGTTCACTGCGCGGTAGCTCCGAACGGCGCACCATGAGCTCACGCACAGACCCGTGCGAGCCCCGGCACCCCGCAGGCAACCCCTGCCGTCCGTGAGGAGCCCTCATTGCCTCGTGAAGCCACACCCTCATCGCTTCGTGAAGCCGCCGTTCCCTCGCCCCGCGAAACCACGGCTCCGGCGTCCCGTGAAGCCACCCCGCGCCGCTACCTGATGTGCGCCCCCGCCCACTTCAAGGTCACCTACTCCATCAACCCGTGGATGGACCCGACCAAGCCGGTCGATCTGCCGCTGGCGCAGGCCCAGTGGGAGGACCTGCGCGACCGCTACCGCGCGCTCGGCCACACCGTCGAGCTGCTCACCCCGCGCCCCGAGCTGCCCGACATGGTCTTCGCCGCGAATGGTGCCACCGTCGTCGACGGGCGGGTGCTGGGAGCCCGGTTCGCGTACCAGGAGCGGTACGCGGAGGCGGAGGCGCACCGGGACTGGTTCCGGGAGCACGGCTTCACCGAGATCCATGAGCCGGACCACGTCAACGAGGGCGAGGGCGACTTCGCGGTCACCTCCTCGTACCTCCTGGCCGGGCACGGCTTCCGGTCCAGTCCGCTCTCGCACGACGAGGCGCAGGAGTTCTTCGGCCGGCCGGTGATCGGCCTCGATCTGGTGGACCCGCGCTACTACCACCTGGACACGGCCCTCTGCGTGCTCGACGAGGAGGGCGACGAGATCATGTACTACCCGGGCGCGTTCTCGCCGGGCAGCCGGTCGGTGCTGCGTCGGCTCTTCCCCGACGCGCTGATCGCCGAGGAGGCGGACGCCGCCGCGTTCGGCCTGAACTCGGTCAGCGACGGGCTCCACGTGCTGGTGCCGCAGGGCGCCGCGGGCCTCTTCGACCCGCTCCGGGCGCGCGGCTTCGAACCGGTCCCGATGGACCTGAGCGAGCTGCTCAAGGGCGGCGGCAGCGTGAAGTGCTGCACCCAGGAGCTGCGGAACTCCTCTTAGAGCCTGTCGGGTGACCTTCGATCGGATAGCGGACGCGGTCTGGTGCGTGCGATTCCAAGGCGGCGGGATGTCCTCGGATGGGGTCTCCCCTGCTCGAGCGAAGCTGAGAGCTCGGGGAAGGAGCTACTAGGACATTTCGGCAACGCGGGAAGCGTGCGTGCCAGGGCGTGGCCGCCCGATCAGAGGTCACCCGACAGGCTCTTAGTCACCCTCATCGTGGGGCGGCGGCCAGGCGTCGCCCCACGCGATGTCCCGGGCGGCCCGGTACAGCTCGCCGTGCCGCTTGGTGACCGTGGAGCGCTGCAGGGCCTCGTCGCGCGTGCACAGGTCCAGCAGCACCTGCCCCTTGCGGATCTGCGGCTTGCGGGTGACCCGGGCGCGCACCGGTTCGGTGGCGAAGCGGGTCGCCACGACATAGCTGAACTTCTCGTCCTCGTACGGCAGAGAGCCGCCCTTCACCTGCCGGTGCAACGAGGAGCGGCTGACCCGGGCGGAGAAGTGGCACCAGTCGGTGCCCGGCTCGATGGGGCACGCGTCGCTGTGCGGGCACGGAGCGGCAACCGTCAGTCCGGCGGCGATCAACCGGTCGCGGGCCTCGATGACGCGGGCGTAGCCGTCGGGGGTGCCGGGCTCGACGATCACGACGGCCTGTGCGGCGGCCGCCGCGGTGTCGACCAGCCCGGTGCGCGCCTGCGCCGTCAGTTCCTTGAGTACGTAGCTGATGGTCACCAGGTCCGTGGGATCGAGCTCCAGTCCTGCGCCGATCCGGGCCCGCCGCCACTCGGCGGTGCGCAGGGCCTCGATGCCGGAGGCCTCGGCGAGCTCGCGGCCGAGGGTGAGCGCGGGCTCGGCCCAGTCCAGGACGGTGGTTCGCTGGCCTTCCCAGGCCCCGGCGACGGCCCAGCTCGCCGCACCCGTGCCGCCGCCGATGTCGGTGTGCGTGGCGGGCGTCCACTCCGGAGCGGCCTCACGGAGGGCGGCGAGGGCGGACCGTACCGCTTCGAAGGTCGCGGGCATGCGGTACGCGGCGTACGCGGCGACGTCCGAGCGGTCGCGGAGCACCGGGGCATCGGTGGGGGTGGTCCCCCGGTAGTTGGCGATGAGCCGGTCGACGGCCTGCGCGGCCTGCTTGGGCGGCAGCCCGTCGAGGAGTCCGGCCAGCGCCGTGCGCAGGGCTTCCGCGGTGGAGAGGGTGACGTTCACCGACGAATTGTAGGCGGATACGACCGGTTGTTCCCCGGTCGGTGCCTGTCCCGTCCCGCGCCCCGTCGTCCGGTACGGGACCTTCGCGGAACAGCGCCTGATCTGAACTGCTGGTAAACCCCGGCCAGTTGCTACGCTGACCGGCGCGACGCCAGGATTGCTCATCGGAGGGGACCATGAGACAGAAGATCGTGCGCCTGACTCTGGTCGCCGGGGTGCTCGTACTCGCTCTGCTGCTTCTGCTGGCCACGTGCGGTGCCGGGGACAGCCAGGACAGGAAGGGCGCCGACAAGCCGGCGAAACCGGTGCCGACGCCCACGGGTCCGGGTCCGGCGACGCAGCTCACGGTTCCTCCCGCGTACACCACACAAGGCGGCTGGGAGCTCGTCAACACCTCTCCCGACTACGCGATCTCCCGGACGACGGGACGCCTCGGCTATCTGCTGCGGGTCGCCGACAACCAGTACCGGCTGGAGACCATCGACTCGGAGACCGGGAAGGCGGGCTGGAAGGGCGAGAACTGGCGGCCGCCGGCCTCGAAGCACTCCCCGAAGCTGCTTCTGGTCACCAAGAACGACGTGGAGTACTTCGTCACCTGGACGTACGGAAAGGTCGGCGTGAACGCTCTGACCCCGGCCGACACGATCATCTCCCTCGATGTGTACGACGTTAAGGACGGCGCCCGGCGGCGCATCGAGGTGCCGTGGTCCTCCGCCCCGAGCGTCATCGCCTCCGGCCCCGACATCCTGATCAGCGACGGCCGGACGACCAGTGTCGTGGTCGACCCGGCGACCGGACAGATCTCGAAGATCGCTCCCTCGGCGCTGAAGTACCCGAAGGACTGCCCGTCCTGCAAGCAGCTCACCGAGGTGTTCGGACTGACGAAGAAGGGCCTGCTGGTGAGCGGGGCTCGGGAGTTCTGGGTGCAGGGCGGCTGGTTCAGCCGGAACGTCGCCCCGAAGAACACCGACCGCACCAGCGGGATCCCGACGACCGTGGCCCCCGGCTGGGTGCTGGCCAAGTGGCAGCTCGCCAAGGGGCAGGAGCCGGCGAAGACCCATGACCTGTGGGCGGTGCACGACGCGGAGACGGGGAAACCGGTGGCCACGGTGGAGTGCAACAAGGTGGCCATCAAGCCGGGCCAGTACCCGCAGGCCGTCATGTCGCCCTCGGGGGGCTATCTGGTGGCCGGGAACCTCGCCTTCGACCTGACGGCCAAGAAGGGTTTCTGCCTGGAGGCGCCGGACGGTTCGAAGCGGCTGACGCTGGCCTCCGTCACGGACGAGGGCATCGCGTACGGCGCGACGAACGTGCGCAACGCGACGGACGCCCTGAACGGTGGCGGCCGCCCGGTCGCCGTCGAAGTCGTCACCGGGACCCCGGAGGGGCTGCCGTCCAATGTGCGGCTGCCGGGCGAGGAGGCGGAGGCAGGCGTCGGTGTGTTCCGGTGGACGGACGAGCTGGACCGGCTGCATCTGCTCGGCTACCCGCGCGCACCCCACTGAGCTCCTCCAGGGGCTGTCCTGGTGGGGACGAGAACGTGGGGAGTGCCTGGCGTCGCGGTCCCGGCCGTGATCCGCCGGACACTCCCGGGTCGTTCCCGAGCTTCTACGACTGCCGTTGCCAGGGTCGGCACAGGACCAGGAAGCAGACCATCGCGCCGACCGCGCACACGACCTGGACGACCGCCATCGGGACGGCCGTCTCCTCCCCCGCGATCCCGACGAGCGGTGAGGCGACAGCCCCGATCAGGAACGACGACGTACCCAGCAGCGCCGAGGCGGAACCCGCTGCGTGCTTGGTACGCATGAGCGCCTGGGCATTGGTGTTCGGCATCGCGAGCCCCATCGCGGACATCAGGACGAAGAGCCCGGCGGCGACCGGCACCAGACCGACCTCGCCGAAGACGCCGGACGTCATCAGCAGCAGCGCGACCGCGGCGAGGACGATGACGCCGAGCCCGAAGCCGAGCGCCTTGTCCAGGCTGATCCGGCCCACCAGCAGCCTGCCGTTGATCTGGCCGACGGCGATCAGGCCGATGGAGTTGATGCCGAAAAGCAGGCTGAAGGTCTGCGGCGAGGCACCGTAAATGGCCTGGACCACGAACGGTGAGGCGCTCACGTAGGCGAAGAGCGCGGCGAAGGCGAGGCTGCCCGCGATCATGTAACCGGTGAAGACCCGGTCGCCGAGGAGCCCGCGCATGGTGCGCAGTGCCTCGCCGATCCCGCCGGTGTGCCGTTCCTCCGGCGGCAGCGTCTCGTGCAGCCACTTCCAGACGACGAGGGTGAGCACGACGCCGACGACGGTGAGAACGGCGAAGATGCCCCGCCAGTCGGTGAACCGCAGCACCTGTCCGCCGATCAGCGGCGCGACGATCGGTGCGACGCCGGAGATCAGCATCAGGGTGGAGAAGAACTTGGCCATCTCCACGCCGTCGTACATGTCACGGACGACGGCCCGGGCGATGACGATGCCGGCCGCGCCCGCAAGGCCCTGCAGGAGGCGGAAGCCGATGAGGAGTTCCGCGGTGGGCGCGAAGACGCAGATCGCGGTGGCGAATACGTAGACCGCCATGCCGAGGAGCAGCGGCCGGCGCCTGCCCCAGCGGTCGCTCATCGGTCCGACGACGACCTGGCCGAGCGCCATTCCGGCGAGGCAGGCGGTGAGGGTGAGCTGGACGGTGGCCGCGGGGGCGTGCAGGGCGTCGGTGACTGCCGGCAGCGCCGGCAGGTACATGTCCATGGAGAGCGGCGGAAGAGCGGTGAGACCGCCGAGGACGAGGGTGACGAGGAGTGCCGTGCGGCGGGCCGCGGCGGTGGCGGCGGGCCCGGCACCGGTGCCGGGTCCGGCGGTGGCGTTCGATATGTCTGCGTGCTGGGCTCGGCTCACGCCGGTCTCCGGCATTCTCATCTCCAAATAGTTGAATCCGCCTCTATGCTCTCAGCTCAGCCGGAGTGGTCGAGACCTTTTTCTTGGGAGCAGGCATGAGCAGGACCGTGCGTTGGGGCGTGCTGGCTACGGGTGGCATCGCCGCGACCTTCACCGCTGACCTGCAGGCGATGCCCGACACGGAAGTGGTCGCCGTGGCTTCCCGTACGGACACGTCGGCGAAGGCGTTCGCCGAACGGTTCGGCATACCGAAGGCGTACGGCAGCTGGGCCGAGCTCGCCGCCGACGACGAGGTCGACGTGGTGTACGTGGCCACGCCGCACTCCGCGCACCGGGAGGCCACCGCGCTCTGCCTGGAGGCCGGAAAGCACGTGCTGTGCGAGAAGGCGTTCACACTCAATTCCCGGGAGGCGGAGGAGCTCGTGGCGCTCGCCCGGGACCGTGGCCTCTTCCTCATGGAGGCGATGTGGACGTACTGCAACCCGGTCGTCCGGCGGCTGATCGCACTGATCGCCGACGGCGCCATCGGCGACATCCGTACCGTGCAGGCCGACTTCGGGATCTCGGGTCCGTTCGGCCCGCACCACCGGCTGCGGGACCCGGCGCTCGGCGGGGGCGCGCTGCTGGATCTCGGGGTGTACCCGGTGTCGTTCGCTCATCTGCTGCTGGGTGAGCCGGACCGTGTCCAGGCCGATGCGCTGCTCTCCCCCGAGGGCGTCGATCTGAACACCGGCATGCTGCTGGGCTGGGAGTCGGGCGCCACGGCGCTGCTCAGTTGCTCGGTCACCGCCGACACCCCGCAGACCGCGTCGGTCACGGGCACCGGGGGACGGATCGACTTCCCGCGCGGTTTCTTCTACCCGGAGCGGTTCGTGCTGCACCGGGAGGGTCACGACCCGGAGGAGTTCACCGCGGGGCGCGCGGGCGACGGGCTCCGCGGGATGCAGTTCGAGCAGGCGGAGGTCCTGCGCGCGCTGAGGGCCGGTGAGACGGAGTCGCCGCTGGTCCCGCTGGACGGATCGCTGGCGGTGATGCGGACGCTCGATGCGGTACGTGACCGCATCGGCGTCCGCTACCCGGCGGACGACATCGGCTGACCGGGACGGAGGCAGGGCTTCACACAGGCATGAGTCCCTGGTTCCCCGCCTCCGAGGACTTTTGAAGCGCTCTCCCTCGTGAGCGAGGGAGATTGCTGCCTACCGTGCGGTGGCGGGCGTGACGCGGGGGCGCGCCTGACGACGGCCCTTCCAGCAGCCGGGATGAGCGCGTAGCCCATCCTGTGGAGGTGCAGGACGTTCATCGACGCGTTGTGGTCGGCGTTGCCGGACCAGCCGCAGTCGGGGTTCTTGCACACGAGGACGGCTTGGTTCTCCCGGCTGAGGAGTAGACCGCCTTCTGCTTGCCGAGCCGCGGCAGTTCAACGGTGAGGGAGACCACGTGCGTCTGCCGGTGGCGCCGGAATCGCCGGGGAACGATCGGGGAATCACCCCTGGGAACCCGAACCGGCCGCCCGGCGGCCACTCTTGAGGCGAGAGGCGTACGCTGCGTCGTCATGAGCAACAAAGTGTTGAACCCCGACGTGAGGACGGCCGTCGTCACGGGCGCGGGCTCCGGGATCGGCCGTGCGGTGGCTCTCGCCCTGACGGGCGCCGGTTGGTCGGTGGCGCTCGCGGGCCGCCGCCCCGAACCGCTCGCCGAGACCGTGGAACTGGCCGGGCCGGACGCCCGGGCGATCACCGTCCCCGCCGACGTCTCCCGCCCCGCGGACGTGGACGCGCTCTTCTCCTCCGTACGGGAATGGACCGGCCGGGTCGACCTGCTGTTCAACAACGCGGGCACGTTCGGCCCGCGCTCCGTCCCGGTCGAGGAGCTCTCCTACGAGGACTGGCGCACCGTCGTCGATGTGAACCTGACAGGGGCCTTCCTGTGCGCGCAGGCCGCGTACCGGCAGATGAAGGAGCAGGACCCGCAGGGCGGCCGGATCATCAACAACGGCTCGATCTCCGCACATGCGCCGCGCCCCCACTCGGTGGCGTACACGGCGACCAAGCACGCGATGACCGGGCTGACGAAGTCGCTGTCGCTGGACGGCCGTCCGTACCGGATCGCCTGCGGGCAGATCGACATCGGGAACGCGGCCACGGAGATGACGGAGCGGATGCAGACCGGCATCCTCCAGGCCAACGGCGAACTGGCGGTGGAGCCGGTGATGGCGGCGGCGGACGTGGCCCGGACGGTGGTGCACATGGCGGAGCTGCCGCTGGAAGCGAACGTGCAGTTCGCGACGGTCCTGGCGACGACGATGCCGTACGTGGGCCGGGGCTGACGCGATTCCTTGCGCGCGCCGCCGTTCGAGCCGAGCGGCACGCTCCCGGACCCCTGCTCCTGGGCGAAGCGGGCACCGACGTCAAGAACCGCCACCGCGCCCGTGAGCCGCGGTCCGGGGCACCGGCCCGCGCCGGGCGGGAATGCCCTGGACCGCGGCAGGGTTGAGCAGCGTCATGAGTGAGATTTCAGGAACCGAGGTCCTGCGCTACACCGCCTTCTCCGCCGACCCACAGGGCGGCAATCCGGCGGGCGTCGTCCTCGACGCGTCCGGTCTCGACGACGCGGCGATGCTCGCGATCGCGGCGGAACTCGGCTACAGCGAGTCGGCATTCCTGACCGGACCGGGCACTTCGGGTGAATCGGGCGGTCGCGGCTACACGATCCGCTACTTCAGCCCGAAGGCCGAAGTCCCGTTCTGCGGCCATGCCACCGTCGCGACAGCCATCGCCCTCGCCGAACGCAACGGCCCGGGCGACCTCGTGTTCACCACTCAGGCGGGTACCGTCCCGGTCACCGTCGTCCAGGACGGCACCGAACTCCGCGCCACCCTCACCAGCGTCGAACCGCATGTCACGGATGTCGCCCCGGACGACCTGGCCGAGACGCTGGCCGCCCTGGACTGGCCTGCCGGCGACCTGGACCCGGCCCTGCCGCCACGGATCGCCTATGCGGGCGCCCGTCATCTGGTGCTGGCCGCCGGAAGCCGGGAGCGCCTCGCCGACCTCGACTACGACTTCGCCCGCCTCGAAGCGCTGATGCACCGGCTCGACCTGACCACGGTCCAGCTGGTGTGGCGCGAGTCGGCGACCGTTTTCCACGTCCGCGACCCGTTCCCGGTCGGCGGCGTGGTCGAGGACCCGGCGACAGGTGCGGCAGCGGCCGCCTTCGGCGCGTACCTGCGCGAGCTGGCGCTCGTCCCGGACGCCGCGGTCCTCACCCTCCACCAGGGTCAGGACATGGGCCGCCCCGGCACGCTCGCGGTCGAACTGCGCGCGGGCGACGCGCGGGTGCGGGTGAGCGGCACGGGAACGCGTATCCCCGCGGCGCAGTGAGCAACCGGCCGAGGCCGGACCGCTGACGTCACCGAGAGGTGTGCCGGCCGTGGGCGGCGCCGAAGCCCGTGCCCGGCTCGCGGCCGACGCTTGAGGGGCCGGGCGCCGCGTGAGCGGAGACGGACCAAGACGTCGTCCCGGCGGATCCACCCCGGGACAGCCCTTAGGAGGCCGACCACCCCAGCAGTAAGATGCTGACAGTCCGGTTTCCCCCTTTCAGTCAGACCCCTGTGGCGCCGACCACGCCACGATTAGAGAGACTCGTAGCTGATGGCCCAGCAGGCGCGCGCGATCCAGACTCGACGGTCGATCCTGGTGGCGGCCGCCGCCGTGTTCGACGAGCGTGGCTACAGCAGCGCCACCATCAGCGAGATCCTCGCCCGGGCGGGGGTGACCAAGGGCGCGCTGTACTTCCACTTCAACTCGAAGGAAGAACTGGCGCTCGGCGTGATGGACGTCCAGCTGGACAGTTTTCCGCTGCCGCCGCAGCCGACGAAGCTTCAGGAGCTGGTGGACCAGGGAATGATTCTCGCCCACCGGATCCGCCACGAACCCCTGGTGAGGGCAAGTGTCGGACTGGCGATGGACCAGGCGGTCGAGGGTCCCGACCGGGGCACCCCGTTCCGGGCCTGGATCGACCGGCTCGAACATCTGCTGAGCGCCGCCAGGAGTCAGGGCGAGCTGCTGCCGCACGTGCATCCGCGCGAGACCGCCGAGCTGCTGGCGGGCGCCTTCTCCGGAATCCAGGTGATGTCCCAGGTCCTGTGCCGGCGTGAGGACTTGGGGCACCGGATCTCCGTACTGCTGCATTACGTCCTGCCGAGCATCTCGACGCCCGCCGTGCTGGCCACGCTCGACATGTCCGAGGATCGCGGCGGGCGGCTGCTCTCGCGGCTGGAATCCGTGCCGAGCCAGGCCGGCGCCACCGACTGAGTGCCCGGAGCCGCACCGTCCGGCCCGGAATCGTACCGGGCGGTCTGCGAGGCTCCCCGGCTCTCCACCCTCGGACCGCCAGTCGGGCGCAATCCATGCCACCGGCCCGATGATTCCGGGCGGCGACGGAAGTCTTACCTCTGACCGCGCGACATGGAGATGGAGAGGGTGGACCGATGACGGCCGAGCTGCGAGACATTCTGGAAGCGCACGTGAGCAAGGGGCAGGTTCCGGGCGCGGTGGGCCTGGTGGCCCGTGCTGACTGGATCGAGGTGCGGACGGCCGGCTCGGTGGACGCCGAGGGCACCGCCCCGATGGCCCGGGACTCGATCTTCCGTATCGCCTCGCTGACCAAACCGATCACCGCCGCGGCGGTCATGCTGCTGGTCGAGGACGGCCGGATCACGCTGGACGACCCGGTGGACCGATGGCTGCCGGAGCTGGCCTCGCCGAAGGTCCTCCGTACGCCTTCCGCTCCGCTGGACGACGTGGTCCCGGCGACCGGGCCGATCACCGTGCTCGACCTGCAGACCTTCCGCGCCGGGTACGGATTTCCGTCCGACTTCTCGGTGCCGGGGGTCGCCCCGCTGTTCAGTGAGCTGAAGCAGGGACCGGAACCGAAGGGCGTCCCGGCGCCGGACGAGTGGATGGCGACGCTGGCCCGGATCCCGTTGCTGCATCAGCCGGGCGAGGCCTGGTTGTACAACACCTGCTCCGACATCCTGGGTGTGCTGGTCGCCCGGGTCACCGGCCGTCCACTGCCCGAGTTCCTCGCCGAGCGGATCTTCGAACCGCTGGGCATGGCGGACACCGGCTTCGCGGTACCGCCGGCGAAGCTCGACCGGTTCACCAGTTACTATCGCATCGATCCGGACGGCGGCACTCAGCTGGTGGACGCCCCCGACGGGCAGTGGAGCAGCGTGCCCCCGTTCCCGTCCGGCGCGGGCGGACTGGTGTCCACGGTCGACGACTGGCTCGCCTTCGCCCGCATGCTGCTCGCCGACGGCGACGGGCTGCTCTCGCCCACATCGGTACGGCAGATGACCACCGACCAGCTGACACCGGCCCAGCGCGCGGCCAGTGCCCTGTTCATCGAGGGCCAGGGCTGGGGCTTCGGCGGTTCGGTCGATGTCGAGACCGTCGATCCGTGGAACGTGCCGGGCCGCTACGGCTGGGTCGGCGGCACGGGAACGACGGCCCACCTCACTCCGTCCACCGGCACGGTCTCCATCATGCTCAGCCAGCTGGAGATGACCGGACCGACCCCGCCCGCCCTGATGCGGGACTTCTGGCGGTACGCGGCGGGCGCCTGAGAGCCTGTCGGGTGACCTTCGACCGGATAGCGGACGCGGTCTCCCCTGCTCGAACGAAGCGAGAGCTTGAGGAAGGAGCTACCAGGACATTTCGGCAACGCGGGAAGCGTGCGCGCCAGGGCGTGGCCGCCCGATCAGAGGTCACCCGACAGGCTCTGAGGCCATGGGTGGCCCGGATCGGTCCGGACGGATCCCCGCTACGCCAGCAGCGCGCCGATCTCCGCCACCTGCTCCTCCCGCAGCGGCCCGTGGGCCATCGCCCCGGCATTCTCCTCGGCCTGGGCGACCGTCCGGAACCCGGGGATCGGCACGGTGTGCGGGCTGCGCGCCCAGAGCCAGCCGAGGGCTCCCTGCGCAAGGGTGCGGCCGTCCGCGGTCAGGATCTCGCGTACGGCGTCGACCCGTGCGGCCCACTCCGGCGCCGCGGCCCCGCCCGTCCCGAACCACCGCAGCCAGGCGGGCGGGGTGGCCCGGATGTCGCCCGTACCGCCGCGCCGGCCGGGGCCGTACGCGCCGGTGAGAAGGCCCATCGCGAGCGGGCTGCGGTTGATGCTCGCGAGCCCCTGCTCCGCACAGAGCGCAAGCATCTCCGGCGCATCCTGAAGGACATTGCAGGCGTGCTGGACGGCGACGCAGTGTGCCCCCTCGGCGAACAGCGCGGCGCGCACCGGGTCGTCGGTGCTCCACGCGTACGCCAGGATCAGCCCCTCGGCCACGAACTCCTCACAGGTCTCACGGAGTTCGGCGGCTTCGTCGAGCGGAGCATCGGACAGGTGCAGCTGATAGAGGTCGATGCGGTCGGTGCCGAGCCTGCGGAGCGAGCCGATGAGCGCCTCGCGGGCGTACGCGGGCGAGCTGTCGCCGGCGATCAGTGTGCGGGCCCGCTCGTCGAAGCGGTTGCCCCACTTGGTGGCGATGACGACGTCGTCGCGGTTCCCCGCGAGGGCCCGGGCGAGAACGCGTTCGCTGTGCCCGGCCCCGTACACATCGGCCGTGTCGAAGAGCGTCACACCGAGGTCGAGCGCCCGCCTGATCGCGGCCACGGACTCCTCGTCGTCGACCGCACCCCAGCCCAGCGGACTGCCGTCCCGGTCTGCCCATTCGCCGCCGATGGCCCAGCAGCCGAAACCGAGCGCACCCACCTCGGTCCCGTCGCGCCCCAGGGGCCTGTTCCTCATCTCTGTCTCCATGCCACGCAGGCTAGGAGTTGGAGTGCACACGAGGACAAGCACAGGTGTCCGGACATGGCAGGCTGCACCGTATGAACGCCGACCTGAACGGCCGCCGGGACGGTACGGACGCCGACGATGCGGACCGGTCTCCCTGGGACACCATCGACCACCTCCGCAGCTGGCTCGACGCGGGAACCGGCATCCGCCCCGAGCAGGATCTCCTGTTGCGGATGCTGAAACTCTCGGAGGAGGTCGGCGAGGTCGCCCAGGCCGTCATCGGGACCATCGGTCAGAACCCGCGCAAGGGCGTCACCCATTCCTGGCAGGACGTGGAGGCGGAACTCTGCGATGTCATCGTGACGGCGATGGTCGCCCTCCGCACCCTCACCCCCGAGGCGCCCCAGGTCTTCGAGGGGCATCTGCGCCGGATCGCGGCACGGGTGCCGTCGCCGGAGCGGACCGGTGAGGCCGACGACGCCCCCGGTTCCTGACGGCCGATCCCCTACCGGGCAGCGACATCCGCCCCGTGGCAGGGCGGCGACCGACAGTTGAACATCGAGCGACTACGATCACGGGCACCGCAGCGAGCTCAGGAGTGCTGACCTTGTCCGAACCGCGCATCGGCGTATCCATCGTGACCATGGGCGACCGCCCGCAGCAGGTCGAGGCACTGTTGGCCTCGGTGGCCATGCAGGACGTGCTGCCGGCCCGTCTCGTCGTCGTGGGCAACGGCTCGCCGCTCCCGGATTTCACTGGCTTCCCCGGCCTGTCGGGCCTCGCCGGCGGCGTGACCACGATCGAGCTGGACGAGAACCTCGGTTGCCCCGGCGGCCGTAACGTCGCCATCGCGGCACTGGCGGAACTCGGGGACGTGGATGTCGTCGTCGAGCTGGACGACGACGGTCTGCTCGTCGACACCGGTGTGCTGCGCAAGGTCCAGGAGCTGTACGCCGCCGACCCGCAGCTCGGCATCGTCGGGTTCCGTATCGCCGACGAACACGGGGAGACGCAGCGTCGCCACGTCCCCCGGCTGCGCGCCACCGACCCGATGCGGCGCGGCCCCGTCACGGCGTTCCTCGGCGGTGGCCACGCCCTCTCCATGAGGATGCTCGCGGAAACCGGCCCCTGGCCGGCGGAGTTCTTCTTCACGCACGAGGAGACGGACCTCTCCTGGCGGGCGCTCGACGCAGGCTGGAAGATCCTTTACGAGCCCGATCTGCTGCTCCAGCACCCCAAGACGTCTCCGGCCCGGCACTCGGTCTACTACCGGATGACGGCCCGCAATCGCGTGTGGCTGGCCCGCCGCAATCTGCCGCTCCCTCTGGTCCCCGCCTATCTGGGCACCTGGACCCTCCTCACCGTGGCCCGCACCCGCTCGGCCACGGGACTGCGCGCCTGGGCCGGTGGCTTCGCCGAGGGGGTCCGCACCCCGTGCGGGCGTCGACAGCCGATGCGGTGGCGCACGGTGTGGCGGATGACGATGCTGGGGCGGCCACCGGTCATCTGACCCGGACGTGCCGACGGGCGCCCGGTTCGCACGGGCGCCCGCCGACAAGCTCGCTCAGGCCAGTCGCAGATCGATGAAGGGCACGCTGTCACCCGGCAGCACATAGCGGTCGACCTCGACGAATCCGTGCGCGTGCGCGAACCGCAGCCCGTCCGGGTTGGTCGCCAGCACAACCGTCTCGATGACGTCCGCGCCGAGCTTTCGCGCCTGTTCCAGCCCTCGTGCGTAGAGTTGCGCACCGATCCCCCGTCGCCGGTGAGCGGGAAGCACCCGGGCGATGACGGTGGCCACCGATGCCTCACTCGTGGGCGGCCGCACCGTCGAACAGCCCACGAGAGCATCGTCGAGATAGGCCACCTCCAACCGGTGACGCCGGACACGCTCACGCACCTCGTCGAGAGACAACACGGCAGTGGGAATGATCGTGTTGTGTACGTGCTGCCAGTCCTGAAGCGTGGCTTCGGCGCCCACGTGTTCGAAGCGAAGATCACTCATCGCAGCAGGAAACCGTGGGCGCGGTGGACCGTCAACTGCCCTTCGGCACTCGGGCACCGGTGCCGCACCGGTCCGGAATTCCCAGCGCGACCTGCCACCGGGAGTTCACACTGCCGGGATGGATGAACGCGGAGAGGAAGACGTCGTCGTACCCGCAGCCGCCCCGTCCCCGGTGCTCTCGTCCGAGCTGCTGGGATTCCCTCCCGACGCCCGGGTACTCATCATCAATGCCGATGACCTCGGGATGTACCACGCCGTCAACTCGGCCGTCATCGAGTCGATCGAGCGGGGGATCGTCAGTTCCTGCAGCCTCATGGCACCGTGCCCCTGGGCGCTGCACGCCATGCATCTGCTCCGCGGGCGTCCGGAGATCCCGTTCGGGATCCACCTCACGCTGGTGTGCGATACGACGCACTACCGGTGGGACCCGCTGACGCCGAAGGCACACGTCCCGTCCCTGCTCGACGACGCGGGCGATCTCTTCACTCCCGCCACCCGCTCCGAGCTCCTCGCCCGGGCCCGTATCGACGAGGTCGAATCCGAGTTCCGCGCGCAGATCGACGCCGTGTTCGACGCCGGTCTGTCCCCGACTCATCTGGACTGGCACTGCCTGGCCGACGGCGGACGCGACGACATCCTCGACCTGACCGTGACGCTGGCCGCCGAGTACGGCCTGGCGGTACGGATCTGGCTCGAGCCGGGGCGCCGGAAGCTGCGGCGGCAGGGGCTGCCGGTCACCGATCGACCGTTCCTGGACAGTTTCGCTCTGGACATCGACGGCAAGCCGGCCCGCTACGCCGGACTGCTGCGTACCCTGCCGACCGGTCTCAGCGAATGGGCGGTCCATCCGGGTCTCGGCAACGAGGAGGCGCAGGCGATCGAGCCCGACGGCTGGCGCGTGCGCCGGACCGACTACGAGTTCCTCGTCTCGCCCGAGGCCCGCGAAATCCTCCAGGAGGAGGGGATCGTGGTGATCGACTATCAGCCCCTTCAGGAGAAGTGGGCCCGGACGGCAGCGGAATGACGGAATCCGCCACGCCGGTATCGGACTCGCCGCCGCCGGGAGCTCCGGTGCGGTTCCCTACCAGGAGGACGTGGGGCTGGTGGTGACCTGCCACTGATCGAGGATGCCGTCCCAGTCATGCATCGGTGCGGAGTTCATGGTGGTGTGAGAAACCTGCTGGTCCCACGTCGGCGCCTGGTCCCACGTCGTCGCCTGGTGCGACGGGCGATGCTGGGTGGGGTAGTACCACTGCCGGGGCTGGGACACGGTGGGTGCCTCGGCGCCTTCGACGCGACGGTGACGGCCGGAACGGTCCAGAGGCTGGGGGGCCTGGGTGAGGCGGCCCTGCGCCTCCAGGTATCGGGTGCGGGCGACGAGGCGAGGGAGATCGAGACCGAGCTCGCCTGCCAGTACGGAGAGGTCGGCCCCGGTGCTCCACGCACCGACCAGGACCGCGTCCACCGCCGTCGACGACACCACTCCCTGGACCGCCTCCTCGGCAGCTTCCGGGGTGCCCGGGGTGTGAGGGGGGCACGGAGGTGGGGCCGGAGCGTCATGGGACACCGGCCTTTCCTCCGGTTCCGGGTACAGCGGGCACCTGTCCGCGTCCTCGGGAGACAGCTCGTGCGCATCGGCAGCGTGGTGGTCCAGGAGCGCCTTGGCGATTGCCCGGGCGTCGTCCTTTCCCACGGTGCGGCGAGCCATGCGTACTTCGCGTTCATGGAGCCCGAGGAGATCCGCGACGGTCCCGTCGCTCCCCAGCGTCACCGCGAACGCAGCCAACGTCCGCATCCGGTTCGCCTGTTGCTCGTCGAGGGTGCTCTGCGCATCGCGCACGTCCTCGTCATTCCTGAAATAGGCCCGCGCCAGTACGGCATGACGCTCCCACAGCTCCCTCGGTTCCATGCCGGGACCAACGTCCCTCCACAGGATTTGAAGCGATTTTCGGCTCAAAGGCACCAAGAAAGGTGAAACTCCATCTAATCTTGCCGTGTCGGAAGGTAGTTACCCAAATGGCGGTTGATCGTTACCACCGTCATGAACGCACCCTCATCCGCTACCGCCATCGGCAGGGGCACGGCGGCATCCATTCCGCACCCCTCGCAGGCCGCACGCCCCTCTCATGCCCGGCCGCGTCCGAGGCCCCAGCTGGATGCGGCACATGGAACACGCGCACCGCGCGAGCAGGTGACCGGCGCGTTCATGCCGGGTCAGACGTACACAGAGACGGCAAGTGACACACCGTTGTACGCCGAACTGGTGGCAAGTTGGTCAGCATGCGCCGCTACGGTGCCCGGCGTCCCCGACTCCGAATGGCAGCGCCTGACCTCCTATCAGTCCTTCCTCTGCGAAGTCGAGTCGGTCCTCAGGGACCTTCGCCCCCACCGCGCCCCCGACACGCTGTGCAGCCCCACCGGTCCATCGGCCTACCCCATGGCCCTGAAGCAGACCCATGACGCGGCCGACGGTCGCCCGCAAACGAACTGAAGGCCGTTCCGCGCGCATTGCGCGGCCGCTCCCGTCGCCGCGACACAGGAGCGGCAACGGGAGCGGTGGAATCGGTGGCGGTAAGGGGGACGGACAGGTCAGGGAGCGGTGCCCCAGGCGAGGGTGCCGTCCACGTACACGCCGACCTTCGCCGCGTCGGCGTAGGCCGTGTTGGTGCTGCGGCTGTAGTCGTCCGCCTCGTTGAAGTTCGACCAGTCGGTCTTGTTCAGGCGCAGCTGGATCTCCCCGGTGGAGGCCCCCGCCGCGAGGCTGCCGCTGCCGAAGCCGACCTCCAGGTAGTGGCTGGCCCCGGCGGCCGAGCTGCCGGATGCCGTCACCCCGAGGGTCACACTGCCGCAACCCAGCACCGCGTAGTCACAGGCGGTACCGAAGGTGCTCGCGCCGGCCTCGGGGGTGAACCAGTAGCGCACCTTCACCGTGGACAGGTTCACCGGGGCACTCCCGGTGTTGACCAGTTGCAGGCCCATCCGGATCTGGTTGTCGGTGGCCGACGAGTCGCTGTTCTTGTACTGGACCTTGAGGGTGCCGGTGCCCGTTCCGCCGCCCTCGGACGTGGTTGCGGAGACGGCGTCGGAGGCCGCCGAGACGTTCCCGGCCGCGTCCCGGGCCTTGACCGTGTAGCTGTACGCCGTCGAGGCGGTGAGCCCCGTGTCGGTGAAGGACGTCGTGGCCGAGGAGCCCACCTGCACTCCCGCGCGGTAGACGTCGTAGGCCGTCACGCCGGTGTTGTCGGTCGAGGCCGACCAGGACAGCGAGACGCTGCCGCTCGTCTTCCCCGTGACCGTCAGGCCGGTCGGCACGGAAGGCGCCTGGGTGTCGCCACCGCCGCCGCTGCCGTCGAGGGGCGGGTACGCGTGGCGCACCAGCTCCTGGACCTGCGCGGAGAACCAGTGGCCCGCCAGCGGCGAGTCGGGCAGCGCGCCGGTCAGGTTGTTGCCGTTGCGCCCGTTACCCGTATACGTCGGGTCGCACATCTGGTCGAAGCCCTTGCCCTCGTCGTTCTCGATGGGCTGGCTATTGCCGTCCGACTCGCCCGGGGGCTTGGCCCAGACGTGCGCGTCGATGCCGGGTTCCAGGGCGGCGGTGGGCCGCTCACCGACGCCGGCGCCCAGCCCCGTTGTCGCCGGTGAACCAGTAGCGCACCTTCACCGTGGACAGATCGACGGCGGCGCCCCCGGTGTTCACCAGTTGGAGACCGGGCTTGATCTGATTGTCGCCGGGGGCCGAGTCGTTGTTCCGGTACTGCGCCTTGAGCGCGCCCGGGTCACCGCCGCCACCGGTGTCGTCGCCGCCCAGCGCGGTGCGCACGGCGGCGTGGGCGGGCTTCGGCTGGAGGTTCGTAGAGGTTGGCCGCACCCTGGCCGGGGAACGCGCTGGGGACCCAGGAGTACTTGTCCGTGTAGTCCCAGACGGTGATGCCGACGCACCGCTCCACCGCGAGGCAGGCCTCGACGACGTTCCGGTAGTAGGTGGCCTGGGTGGCGAGCTTGGCCGCGTCGGCGGGCAGCTGCATGCGTACGTCGAGCTCGGTGACGGCGACATCGAGTCCGAGGTCCGCGAAGCGCCGCAGGTTCTGCTGCATGCCGCCGGAGAAGCCGTACTGGACGGCCAGATGCCCCTGGAACCCGACCCCGTCGATCGGCACGCCCTCGGCCACCAGGTCGCTCACCAGGTCGTACATGGCGTTGCTCTTCGCGCCGAGACCCTCGGTGTTGTAGTCGTTGATGTAGAGCTTGGCGTCCGGGTACGCGGCATGGGCGGCGCGGAGGGCGGTGGCGATGTAGTCGCTGCCCATGGCGTTGTGGAAGGGGTTCGTGCGGAACGTCCCGTCGTCGTTGAACGGCTCGTTCACGACGTCCCAGGCGGCGACCTCACCCCGGTAGTGACCGGCGACTTCGGTGATGTGGTTCGTCATCGCCGCTTCCACCTGCGCCGACGGCAGGGAGGCGACCCAGCCGGGCAGCTAGCTGTGCCGGACGAGCGTGTGACCACGGACGGTCTGGCCGTGATCCCGCGCGAAGTCGGTGATCACATCGCCCTTGGTGAAGCTGAACCGCCCCTGCTGGGGTTCGATGGTGTCCCACTTCATGGAGTTGCCCGGAGTGATCTGACCGAATTCGGAACCCGGCGTGGCGGCGTAGGCGGCGTCGGGCAGTTCGGGGTTGTCGGTGGCGGAGCCGAGGTATTTCCCGTGGGCGGCGGCCAGGTCGCGCAGGGTGCCCTGATCGGCCGCCGTGGCCGGCACGCCCGCCAGCGATGCGGCGACTGCGCATGCGGTGAGCAGCAGGACCGGCAGCCCGCCCGGGCAGCCGCGCGTGGTGCGATTTGTCAGACTCATGACATTCGCTTTCCTCGGCCGGGAACAGCCGGAGGCATGGGTGCGCAACAGCGCCCATGCCTCCGGTTCACGTCGCGAAGATGTGGGGAGCGGAGGGTGGGGAAGCGTGCAAGTCTTGATGGTGGGAGCGCTCCCAAGGTGGCGTGGTGGTGCGCACCTGTCAAGTGTTGAATCACAACTGCCTTACGTATTCGTTAACTTGACCGCACCCTGGAACGCTCTTCGCAGCACACAACCGCAGGTCCGGGGTGGGTCGGCGATCCGGAATCACATGCGGACCCACCGTGCGCGCGGCGACTGCCGCCCGCACCGCATTCCGACCGGGCGTTTCCCCTCTCCGGTGACCACCCGCTCGGACGCATGGGCCCCACCCCGGAGGAGGGTGAACGGAACGCAGCCCTCGGGGGGCCACTGCGCGGCTCGCGCCGCGGCGACGCGCCGGCCGGAAATCGCCTGTCGAGGACCACCGCGGCACGGCCTCCGCACGCCGACGGGAATGCGTCACCGAGCACCCGGACGCGTGCGGGCCCGATCGGCGCCGGGCCGCTGCGACCGACTCCGGAACAGACCGGATCCGCAAGGAAGTTCGCGTGGGGGAAAGTCCGATGCTGGGCAGCTCCCGGATCACGACGGTGAGGACTGCGGTCTCGATCAGGTGCCGGCGTACGGGTTAGGGTGCACAGCCGGGTACGCCGCTGCTCCGCGCGCGTCGTCGGTGCCGGGTTCACGACATGGGGAATGAGACGGTCACGGCATGAGAATCACGGCGCGAGAGCTCAACCGCTGCGCGCTCGCTCGGCAGTTGCTGTTGCAGCGGGAGACGCTCGGCGTCGCGGATGCGGTACGGCGCGTGGTCGCGCTGCAGGCGCAGCAGGCGGCCTCGCCCTACCTCGCGCTGTGGAACCGGCTCACCGACTTCGACCCGGCCGATCTCGATTCGGCGTTCGCCGGCCTCACGGTCGTCAAGTCGACCCTCATGCGAATCACGTTGCATGCCGTCCACATCGACGATTTCCGGGCCTTTCGTGAGGCCGTGCAGCCGTTGTTGCGCGCTTCCAGGCTGGGTGACCGCTTCACGGCGTCCGGGCTGACTACCGAGGACGCCAACGCACTGGTTCCGGAGCTGCTGGCGTTCGCCGACCGGCCGCGAACAGCCGCGGAGTACGAGGCCTGGCTCGCTCAGCGACTGGGCGCGCCGCCGAAGCCCGGAGCGTGGTGGGGGCTGCGGCAGTACGCGCCGCTGCTGCACGCACCCACCACGCCGCCGTGGTCCTTCGGCTCCCGTCCGTCGTATGTCGCGCCCCCGACCCGACCGGTGCTGGCAAACCCCGAGGTGTCCGCCGCGTCCCTGCAAACGCTGGTCCAGCGCTATCTCGAGGGGTTCGGGCCCGCATCGGTGGCGGACGTGGCACAGTTCGCACTGGTCCAGCGTGCCAGGGCCCGGACGGCGCTGCGGGCTCTCGCCGGTGACGGTGACATCGAGCGGCTGGAAGGGCCGAACGGCGAGGATCTGTTCGACGCCCCGGGCGCATCGCGTCCGCACGAGGACACTCCGGCGCCGCCCCGGCTGATGGCCATGTGGGACAGCATCCTGCTGGCCTACTCCGACCGCAGCCGTGTCATCCCACCGGACTACCGCACGCTCGTCACCCGCAGGAACGGCGACGTGCTGCCGACCCTGCTGATCGACGGGTACGTCGCCGGTGTGTGGCGTCCGGCCGAGGGAGGAATCGAGGCGACCGCCTTCCACCCCCTACCGGACGACATCTGGGAGCAACTCGCCGCCGAGGCCCGGTCGCTGACGGCCTTCCTCGCCGACCGCGATCCGGAGGTCTATCGCCGCTTCGACCACTGGTGGAGCAAGCTGCCGAGCGCCGAGGCCCGGCTGCTCCCCGGGAACGGAGACGGCGCCCCGAACATCAGGCGGGATCACCCGGCGCTCGACGGGTGAGAGTGGAGACCCACCAGTTCGGTGAGTGGGCCGGTGGAGCAGTCCGCGGTATCGACGACATCGGGATCATCGGTCCGCCGGTGCCCCCACGGTCCGCGCGGCGGACACGGGCGGACCGGGCGTAGGTGACCAGCACCCGATCGTGAACACCGGCTCATGCTTCGGGCAGGAACCCTGACAGGCACCCGCCGCAGTCCGAGGGGCGGATGCGGGGGTGTGCTGTCGGCCGGACAGGCCCGGTCCCGCCGGACGGCGAACCGGTGCTTCCTCGGCGCGACCGTCAGACGCCCGCCGCTCGGGCCGCCCGATACACCTCGGCCGCCACATCGGCCAGTTCGGCGGCGTCTCGCGTCGTCGCCTGGAGGTCCAGCAGGATCTCAGGCACGCCCACTGCAGCATGGGCCACCAGGTCCTCCACGATCTGGGCCACGCTGCCCTGGAAGGGCTGCCGGTCCGCGCCCTCGAACGGCTTGGCGCTGTATCTCGCATTGGCACGGGCACACACCTCGATCGGCCTCTGCCTGCCACGCTCGGCCGCCAGGTCCTGTACCCGCCGCCACTGTTCGGCCAGTGTCGAGGGGCCCATGGCCACAGGCATCCAGCCGTCCGCCCGGTCCACCAGCCGACGGCCGGCACGTGGGCTGTTCGCCGGCAGATAGACCGGGATGGGGCGAACGGGCTTGGGGCCGACCTCGGCCGGTGCGATGGTGGTCAGCTCGCCCTGGTAGGAGACCGGGTCCGGGCCCCAGACGGCCGCGCAGACGTCCAGCAGTTCGTCCAGGACCGCGCCGCGCTTCTCGAAGGGGGCGACCGAGGCGGCCGCGTACTCGTCGAGTGACCAGCCGGTTCCGAGGCCCGCGATCACCCGGCCGCCGCTCGCGACGTCGAGCGAGGCCAGCGATCGGGCCAGCTGGAACGGTACGTGGAGCGGGGCGACCAGGACGCTGGTGCCGAGCCGGGCCCGGTCGGTGGCCGCGGCGGCCAGTGTGAGGGTGACCAGCGGGTCGGCGACGCTGCGGTACTGATCGGGCCACGGCAGCCCCGGTACGCCGTACAGCCCCTGGGTGGCCGGCTCCGGAAAGAGCACGCGCTCGAAGACCCACAGGCTCTCGTACCCGGCGTCCTCCGCCGCGCGTGCCACCGTGGCCACGTCGCGACCGATGTCGTACTGCTTCATCTGCGGAAGACCGAGACCGAGCGAGACCGGCATGCGTGCACTCCTTCACAAGGACAGCGGGACAACTACCGTATGTCATATGTCGATTGCCTGCGGTCAACAGGGCGGGTAGGGGCGAGTGAATGTGCACGGCGCCGACGGGCGGCTTCCAGCCCTTGACGGCCGACCGCCCCGTGACCGGTGACCGCGTGCGTCGCCTCGTGCAGGTTGCCCCGAAGCGGTGAACGGGACGACTCTGGAGGAGGCATCGCCTGCGGCTCGGAGAACTCGGCATCAGGCTGTGCATCCGGAGACGACGGAGAGGTGCCGACCGTGGACGGTCGGGAGCCTGTGGGGAAGCAGCCCGGCGCGCATGGCCACCGGGATGTGCCACACACCGCGGACATGCGGGTGGAGGCGTGGTCGCCGACGGCCGAGGGCTGCATCGGTGAGGCGGTGCGCGCGGTCGTGGAGGGTTTCGCCGACACGTCCGGGGCAGCAGTCGCCGGGGAACGCGAATACGCGGTCACGGCGGAGTCCGACGAGGATCTGCTGGTGTCCGTCCTGGAGGAGGTCGTCTACCGGATGGATACCGACGGTGAGATCCCGCTCGATGTGGAGGTGGGGCCGATCCGCTCGGCGGGGAACGGCCGGGAGCTGTCGGTCCGCTTCCGGATGGCAGACGTCGGCACCGCCGTGCCGGTCGGTGCGGTACCCAAGGCCGTTTCGCTGCACGACCTCCAGCTGCGCAGCGGCCCCGGCGGCTGGACCTGCCGGGTGACCCTCGACGTCTGAGCCGGGGCGGGAAAGGGGACGGAATCATGGCGCTCACGGTGGCACTGGCCGGCGACACCATGCTCGGGCGCAGCGTCGCCGAGGAGCTGCGCCGCTCGCCGGTGCCGGAGACGCTCGTCTCCGCGGGGGTCAGGGAGGCGATCGCGGAGGCGGACCTGTTCGTGCTCAACCTGGAGTGCTGTGTCTCCGACCGCGGGCACCGCTGGCCCGACCCGTGGAAGGCCTTCTTCTTCCGTGCTCCCCCGGCCGCCGCGAAGGTGCTGGCCGAACTGGGGGTGAACTGTGTGACGCTCGCCAACAACCATGCTCTGGACTACGGGTTCGACGCCATGGCCGACACCCGCACCCTGCTGGCCGGGGCAGGCGTCCACGCGGTCGGCGCCGGGGCGAACTCAGGCGCGGCCCGGGAGTTCGCGGTGCTGGAGGCGGGCGGAGTGCGGCTGGCGGTGGTCGGCGTCACGGACCACCCGGAGGACTACGCGGCCGGGGAGGACAGTCCCGGTGTCGCCTGGGCCGATCTCCATGCGGGGGTGCCCGGCTGGCTGACGGAGTCGGTGGCCCGGGCCGCTGCGGCGGCGGACGTCGTGCTGGTGACTCCGCACTGGGGTCCCAACATGACCTCCCGGCCGCCGCGCCGCGTGTCGGCCGCGGCGCCGGAGCTGCTGGCGGCGGGAGCGACGCTGGTCGCCGGGCACTCCGCCCATGTCTTCCACGGGATCGCCGACCGGATCCTCTACGACCTGGGTGACTTCGTCGACGACTACGCCGTCGACCCGGTCCTGCGCAACGATCTGGGGCTCCTCTTCCTGGTGACCCTGGACGGCCCGGATGCCGCACACCTGGTTCCCGCGCAGGTGGAGGCGGTGCCGCTGGCCCTGGACTACTGCCACACCCGCCTGGCGATCGGCGAGGACCGGGAGTGGATCCGCGAGCGGCTGACCACCGCCTGCGCCGAGTTCGGCACCGCCGTCGCCGATCGGACCGGACGGCTGACGGTCGACTGGAGGTGAGGGACGTGGAGATCGCACTGGTGGAGAGGAACCAGTACCGCTTCCGGATCGAGCAGCGGGAGCCGATGCGCGTACCCGGGGTGGTGTTCGCCTCGCGGGCGCTGCTGCCGCAGGCGGCGGGGGACAAGGCGCTGGAGCAGGTGGCGAACGTGGCGACGCTGCCCGGCATCGTCCGCGCCTCCTTCGCCATGCCCGACGTCCACTGGGGCTACGGCTTCCCGATCGGCGGAGTGGCCGCCACCGACATCTCCCACGGCGGGGTCATCTCGCCCGGCGGCGTCGGGTTCGACATCTCCTGCGGCGTACGGCTGCTGGCCGCCGGCATGGACCGCGAGGCGCTCGACCACGACCGGATGCGGCGGCTGATGGACATCCTCGACCGCACCATCCCGCGCGGCATGGGGCGCGGCGGCCTGTGGAAGCTGTCGGGGGCCGGGGAGATGGACGACCTGCTGGTCGGCGGCGCTCGCTACGCGGTCGAGCGCGGCCACGGTGTGCCGCGCGACCTCGCGCGCTGCGAGGACTACGGCGTCCTGGACGGCGCGGCCCCGGGGCAGGTGAGCACGCGCGCCGTCGAGCGGGGCCTCCACCAGGTGGGAAGCCTCGGCTCGGGCAACCACTTCCTGGAGGTCCAGGCGGTCGACCAGGTCTACGACCAGGCCACCGCAGCGGCCTTCGGGCTGCGGGTGGGCCAGGTGTGCGTCATGATCCACTGCGGCTCGCGCGGCCTGGGCCACCAGGTGTGCACCGACCACGTTCGCGTGATGGACCAGGAACTGCACCGGTACCACATCCAGGTCCCGGATCGGCAGCTGGCCTGCACGCCGGTCGACTCGCCGCGGGGCCGCGCCTATCTGGGGGCGATGGCGGCGGCCGCCAACTACGGCCGGGCCAACCGCCAGCTGCTGTCCGAAGCCACCCGCCATGCCTTCGCGACCGCTGCGGACGTCGGTCTTGAGCTGGTCTATGACATCTCGCACAACACCGCGAAACTCGAGACCCACGAAGTGGACGGTGTGGCACGTTCACTGTGCGTCCACCGCAAGGGCGCCACGCGGGCGCTGCCGCCGGGCGACCCGGGCCTGCCCGAGGACCTCGTCCGGGCGGGCCAGCCGGTACTGGTCCCCGGGACGATGGGCACCGCCTCGTACGTGATGGTCGGCCTGCCCGGCAACGACGCCTTCCACTCCGCCTGTCACGGCGCCGGCCGGGTCTGGAGCCGCCACCACGCGCTGCGCATGGTCCGCGGGGAGCGGCTTCGCGGCGAGCTGGAGGCCCGGGGCATCGCCGTGCGCCCCTCCTCGTGGCGTGGTCTCGCCGAGGAGACGCCGGAGGCGTACAAGGACGTCGACACGGTCGCCGCCGTCACCGAGGGCGCCGGACTCGCCCGGCTGATCGCCCGCCTGGTGCCACTGGGCGTCGTCAAGGGATGAGTCGGCACGGAGCGGGAGCGATGGGCTCGGCTTCCCCGGAGGCCTGGTCCGTGGGGGTCCGCGACAAACGGCTGCTCGGCGCGGACCGCGCGATCCCGCACGCCTGGTTCGGCGCCGAGCAGGCGGGCTCCGCGTCACGCAGCCGTCGCTGTCGGCGACGGTGATCAAGGACCTCTCCCCCGATCAGAGCCTCTCCCCCACGGCGACGAGCACGTCCTCGAAGTAGGCACCGGGCCGTGCCGTTCGACGGCCTGCGGCACTCGTCGATCCCCGGCCCGTCCGGCACCGTGGCTTCGACGACTCGGCCCCTGCAACCGGCTCCGGCGCCGCACCGGGAACCCAGCCGCACCACTGCGAGCTGTGCCGCGGGGTCCGGCCTGCCCGTCACCGAGCGGTGCGCCGGGGCAACGTCGCCATGCGGCAGACCGTCGTGTGCTCCGTCCGCGGAAGAGGCACAGTCATCGACTGCCGCGGGGCGGCGAGCCCGTGAACGGCGCCTTCGCTCGTGCCGACCGACCGCCGGCGGCGACATGCCATCGGAGCACGGCGGGAAGCCGGACGCTGCCTCTCACTCTCCGTGGTAGAGCCGCTCGGGATCCACCAGGACCACCTCGCCTCGCGCCTCGGCCTCGCGCAGGTGCGGGCTGAACCCGACCGCGCTGTAGCAGGCCGGCCGAGCCCGGCTCACGTCCTCGCCGCGGTCGGCGAGTTCGGCCAGGATCTGGAGCTGCTCGTGCAGGTGACGCACGTCCATCACCTCGTCCCAACACGCTCTGCCGACCGAGAGCAGGACCCCGGCACGGCCGTGGACCTCGCCGCGGACCACCACATCGACGTCGACCGGTCGGTGCCCCCGGATCCCTGAAAGCGACCCGGCGGAGGCAGTGACAGGTCGGGGGCCGAAGGTGTCCCGGGACGCGAACCTGGTCACCCAGTCCCGGCACACCTGGGCGAAATGCGGCCGGACCACGGCGGATTCGAAGACTGACCGCGCAGACTTCCAGACCTCTGCGGGGCCCTGCTGCCCCAGCGCGATGCGGTTGGGGCGTATGACGGCGTGGTCGAAGGCGAGCAGCGGCTCGGTGATGCGATAGCGGTTCACGCCCGGCCGGAAGGCATCGGGTGCGCCCTGGACGAGGCCGCAGTCACGCAGCACGGAGAGGATGTGGGGTACCTCGGTGGCCGGGCGGTCCATCCAGTCGGCGATCGCGCCCGGCGTCGAGCAACCGTCGGCGATGGCGGCCAGGGTGGAGTGGCACAGGCCGCGGTCCCAGCCGTCGGGCTCCTGCTCGATGATGTGTCCGGCCTTCCACAACAGCGGAAGGCGGGGGTTGAGGACGGTCCGGCACACCCAGGCGTCGAAATCGTCGGGGCCGGCCGGGATGTCCTCACCGGCCGGGTCGTACCTGAAGGCGGTGCTTGCGCCGACGACGGCGTGGACCCGGAGGGCGAGGCGCGGATCGTCGATGCTCCAGAGCCGCGCGCCCTGCCGGAAGTCCAGGGGAAGGATCTTCAGATGAAGGTCTGCCGCGGTCGAGGCAGTGCCGAGCAGTCGGCGCATCATCGGCATGGCACTGCCGCACAGCAGCAGCCTCACTCGGTTGGACCGGCCCGCCTCGCGCAGTCGACGGCAGACGCCGCTGACGTCGGAGGGCAGGGCGGGGCTCTGCCGGACGAGCTCGGGGAAGCCGTCGATGACGACGGGCAGCGGGTGTTCGCTCGCGAGAGTCGCGAAGGCGTCGAGCGCGTCCGCCCAGCAGCTCCAGCGGGTCGGGCGGTCGGCACCGGTGTGGCGGGCGAGCTGGTCGCCGAGCCGCCGGAGGGACTCCGCCTCCGCCACGTCCTGGGCCCCGAAGTAGAAGCCACCGGTCGCCGAGGTCAGTTGCTGGAGCAGGAAGCTCTTGCCCTGCCGACGGGGCCCGGTGACGATGGCGACCGCGGGCCCGGGCCGGGGATCGCGGGCGAAGGCGACGAGCGCGTCCCATTCGGCCTCACGGTCGAAGAGCTCCTTCGGCCGGGCAGCAGTGGCGGTGGCGGATCGCACGGGTGGGTTGTCCCCTCGTTCGGCGGCGGCCTTCAGACCCAGTAGACCTCCGGGGTGGCCGCCGCGCCTCTCAACGAGCGGGACCGGGCAGCGTATGTCAGTAGCGGGATGCGGTGCGGGTGTGCGGTGCGGGTGTGCGGTGTGCGGTGTGCGGTGTGCGGTGTGCGGTGTGCGGTGTGCGGTGTGCGGGCCGATGATGCCGCGCACCGCGGTGGTCCGGTGTCGACGTGGGTGTCCGAAGGCGCAGTGCAGGGGTCGGGTGGGCGGCGACGACGCCGTCCACCGGGCGGCACGGGCCTTCGACGCGTGGACGGTCCGGGACCGACGCGAACGGGATGTCGACGACTTGCCCGGTCCGTCGACCGGCACCCCACCGAGGTATCGGCCACATCATCCGTTCATCCGCATTCATGAGGTGCGGAGAAATGGGTTCCTGGCGCGCCGGGGCGGCGGTCATGGTGGGCTCCGGCGGTGAAGCGCTCGGCGCTCGCGCCTGTGCTGAACGCGAGTAGCGTGGGGCGTGAGGCAGGGCCGGCAGGAAGTCCGGCCGACATCCACGAGCGTGGGAGCCGCGGGCGGAGCCGTGAGGGCGGCCGTCCGGCACTGCCGGAGCAGTCGATGTGGTCGGCTGACATCAGACCGTTTCCGCACCGCTCGTAGTCGGTGGTGAACCGAAGAGGCGGGCTCGACGGAAAATGCGTCCCGGGCGGGCCGCATCCCGCACCGACGAACGTGACTCCGACGGCCCGCGGGAGCCGCGAGCGTGCCGGATCGCCCACGAGGACCGACCGCGGTCGGCACGTTTCCCGCCCCGGAAATCCCGGGGGCAGCTTCCGCGCGGGGTTTCACGGCCGGGTTCTGCCGCATCGAGGAGGCTGGACCATGCACTTCACCGACCGCCCTGACGCGGGGCGGCGACTGGCCGGGCGACTGACACACCTCGCGGGCGAGGACATCGTCGTCCTCGGCCTTCCCCGTGGTGGCGTGCTGGTGGCGGCGGAGGTCGCCGAGGCCCTCGGAGCGCCGTTGGACATCATCGTGGTGCGCAAGCTCGGCGTGCCCTTCCAGCCGGAGCTGGGCATGGGAGCCATCGGTGAGGACGGCGTGCGCGTCGTCAACGAGGAGGTGATGCGTGCGACGGGAACGGCCGAGGAGGAACTGGTCGCTGTGGAGGAGCGGGAGCGTGCGGAGCTGGACAGGCGTGCCCGGCGCTACCGGGGCAGCGGGCGGCGTACCGGGGTCAGGGGCCGGACGGCGGTCGTCGTCGACGACGGCGTCGCCACCGGGTCGACCGCCCGGGCCGCCTGCCTGATCGCGCGCGGTCACGGAGCGGCCCGGGTGGTGCTCGCCGTCCCCGTGGCACCGGAAGGCTGGACCGCCAGGATGCAGGGCGCCGCCGATGAGCTGGTGTGCCTGTCCACCCCGGTGGGCTTCCTCGGGATCGGGCAGTTCTACGAGGACTTCGCGCAGACCACCGACTCCGAGGTCATCGCCTGCCTCGAACAGGCGGCAGACCGTCTGTCAGGGAGCGACCCGGGCTCGGCCCCGCAGGATGCGGCACGATCCAGCACTCCGCCCGTTGCGGATCCGGAAGTCGTCGTGCACGCCGGACCGGTCCGGCTCGCCGGGCAGCTGGCCGTCCCCGAAGGGGCCACGGGCCTCGTGGTGTTCGCCCACGGCAGCGGCAGCAGCCGGCACAGCCCGCGCAACCGCTCCGTCGCGACCTCGCTGAACAAGGTCGGCCTGGCCACGCTGCTGTTCGACCTCCTCACGGCGCAGGAAGAGCTGGACCGGGCCAACGTCTTCGACACCGGCCTGCTGGCCCGCCGTCTGACCGACACGACTCGTTGGCTGCTCGACCAGCCCGAGGCCCAGGGCCTCGCGGTGGGCTACTTCGGCGCCAGCACCGGCGCGGCCGCCGCGTTGTGGGCGGCGGCGGAGCCGGGGTCCCAGGTCGTGGCGGTCGTCTCCCGCGGCGGCAGGCCCGATCTGGCCGGGCCCCGCCTGCCGGCGGTGACCGCACCCACGCTGCTCATCGTCGGAGGCGAGGACGAGGTGGTGCTGGATCTGAACCGCCAGGCCCGGGCACAGCTGCGCTGCGAGAGCCGGCTTGCCGTGGTCCCCGGCGCCACTCACCTGTTCGAGGAGCCTGGTGCTCTCGCAAAGGTGGCGGACCTGGCCACAGAGTGGTTCACCGGCCACCTGGGGCCTCGCGCAGAACCGGGAGGTTGAGCGTCGGCGTGGCGCGCGGCCGCCGCCGCGCTCCGGCACAGCTGGGCACGCCCCCCGGGTCCGTACCGTGAGGGGCGCGATGAAGGACGGCGGCTCGCGAATGGATCGGGTGTCCCGGCACCCCGTCGAGAGCCGCGCCTCCTGCGACGGCCGTACTCCGAGCAGCCCCCGACGCAGCGTGGACAAGGAGACGGCCCCGGCCGGGGAGACGGCCTTCCGTCGGGGACCGGCATGGCTGCCGGTCTCGTGCGGTCGACCCGTGAAATCGGGCGGGGCCCTCGATCGAGGATACGGCGGTGTGGAACGAGGCCATCTATGCAACCCGCTTGTCTACGCGCATCATTGGGTTGCTTCGCTCGCACAACCATCCCCGGCCGCGGCGTGGGCATCCCCGCTTCACCTGTGCCTGTCCCCGGTCGACACGCATATTGTCATGCACTTGTCATCTCCTAGGGGAGGCAACACGATGGCTTGCGGATCCACCAGCCTGTGGGCCGGTGAAACCAGCTGGTTCTGCTGCGGCAACGCCTGGGGCCCATGCTCCAGCGCCGGCGGCGGCGCCTGCGGCAACTGCCAGTCCAGCGCACACCACGGCGCGTGGCCCAACGCCTCACAGGCGTGCTGGAACATCACCCGGCCCGACCTCTGTGGCGAGAACATCCCCAGACGTGGCTGCGGTGCGGTGATGAAAGTGAAACACCAGTGCTCGGGCGCGACGGTGTGCATCACGATCACCGACTGCGGCCCACGCACCAAGGACTGGTGCGGAGAGGCGACGTGCTGCAACAACACCTGTCGCACCAACCGCGTCCTCGACCTGACCCCGGCCGCCTTCTCGGCGATCGGCAACCTCAGCTCCGGCAAGCTGCCGGTCTACATCTACGAGTGAGGGGGACGGACATGACCGTACGACACGACCGGGCCGACGGGATGCGCCGTCGGCGCTTCCTCACCACTGCCGCCCTCGGCGGCGCGACCATCGTCGGCGCGACAGCGCTCGGCGGCCTCGATGCCGAGGCCGCCTTCGCCGCGGAGCCCTCGCTCGACCCCGCGATAGCCAAGTCCACCTTCGTGGAGGGCCGCATCACAGGCATCACCGGGAGCGTCCTGGAAGTGGCGGGCTCCCAGGGCGGCCACTCCCGGGTGCAGATGACCAACGTCACCAGCGTGTGGAAGGTGCGCGCCACCACGGCCGAGGTGATCGAGGTCGGCGACGGGCTCTACGCACGCGGCGTGAAGATGCCCGACGGCACCGTGGCCGCCGACGCGGTGTGGGTGAACATCGTGAACCTGGACACGCAGATCCGCGGCATCGCGAAGAACCGTTTGCACCTCGCCCACGGGCAGCACGAACTGGTCGGTCACGTCGCCCCGGACGCCAGCGCCTCCTACGCCGGCCGCGCACTGACGTCCGACCTGTCCCGGCTGCGTATCGGGCAGAGCGCCCAGGTGCTCGGTGCCTGGCGGCCGTCCGACAACTCCGTGGACGTCGTCCGCATCTCCGTCGGGCACTGATACGGGACCGAGGACACAGAGAGAGGAAGAGATGCTGTCACTGACAACGGGCCTCGCCCCGCTGGTCCTCGCGGGCCTGCTCGGGTGGACCGGAGCGGTCAAGGTGTTCAGCCGGGGCACCGCGCAGCAGGCGCCGAAGACGGCACTGGCCCGGATGCTGCGCAGCAGTGAGCGGGCCACGACGGTGCTGCGCGCGACCGGCGCAGGTGAACTCCTGATCGCCGCAGGTCTGCTGGTGATTCCGGCGAACCCGGTGCCGGGGGCCGCCGCCGCGGTCCTCGGGGCGGGCTTCCTCGCCTATCTCGGCTACGGCCGGGCCATGGCACCGGAGTCCTCATGCGGCTGCTCGGCACGTGAGGACACCCCCATCACCTGGCGGGCGTTCGCACGGGCGGCGGTCGTGCTCATCGGCGGGGCCGCGGTGGCGGTGGCGCAGGACACCTGGTGGCCGGCGGTCTCCGAGCGGCCTGCCGGTGCCCTTGTCTTCCTGGCCGGGGCGGCGGCGGTGCTGGTCGCTCTCTCGGCCGACCTCGACCGGTGGTGGCTGCTGCCACTGCGCCGGACGAGGCTGCGTGTCTTCGGGCACCCGCTCCTCGGTACCGCTGCCGGGAACCACCAGGTGCCGGTCGCGGCGAGCGTCGAACTCCTGGAGAACTCCCTTGCCTGGCAGGCCGCCGCGCCAGTGGTCCGGTCCGCCCTGCTGGACCACTGGGAGGACGACGGCTGGCGCATTCTCCAGTACTCGGGTGTGTACGGGGACGGGGAGAACGCGCGTCCGGTCGCGGTGGTGTTCGCACTCGATGCCTCGGCCGGCCGCGACACCGGCGACGACCCGGTCGTCCGTGTCAGCTACGTCGACGCGGACAGCGGGGAGGCGGTGGCCGTGGACGAACTGGGCGCGGTGCCGTCGCGCAAGAGCCTGCCGATGGCGGGCTGACGCGACGGACGAATCACCAGCCCGCGCAGACCTCCGGAACACAGCGCACAGCAGCGCCGGACCGACAGCCGGGTCCGGCGCTGCCTGGTCCGGGTCCGCCACTGGTTGCCTTCGTCGAGAGGCTGGTCCCTCACCAGCCGGAGCTGATTTCGACGCGGGCGTTGAGGCCGCCCTTGCCGGTGCCCTTGTAGAAGTAGAGCTTTCCGGTGGCGCCCGGCTGGGATTTGGCGGCTACCAGGTCCCCCGTACCGTCACCGGTGAAGTCACCGCCGGCGTAGTCCGAGATGCCGTTCCAGCCACTGGAGCCGATCTCCGTGCGGGAGGGACCGGCGTCGATGGTGCCGTTGCCGTGGCCCTTGTAGAGGTAGAGCTTCCCGGTGGACTTCTCGGTGGCGACGATGTCGTCCCTACGGTCCCTGTTCATGTCACCAGGACTGACGATCTTGTCCATGCCGTTCCAGCCACTGGAGCCGATCTCCGTCCGGGAGGAACCGGCGTCGATCGTGCCGTCGCCGTGGCCCCGGTAGAGATAGAGCTTCCCGGTCGACGTCCCGACACCGCCGAGGTCATCCCTGCCGTCACCCGTGAAGTCACCGACGAAGGTGTTGTTGATCCCGTTCCAGCCGCCGGAACCGATCTCCTTGCGACGGCCCGGACCGCTACCGGTACCGGGGTAGAGGTACAGCTTTCCGCTCGCGACCTCGGTGCCGACGAGATCGTCCTTGCCGTCCGAGTTGAGGTCACCGACGGCCAGATTCGCCATGCCGTTCCAGCCACCCGTACCGATCAGCACCCGCGAGGTCAGGGTTCCCGTGCCCGTACCGGGGTACAGCCACAGATTGCCCGTCGACACCTCAACGGCCACCAGGTCCTTCCTGCCGTCCCCATTGAAGTCACCGGCCGTCAGTTTTGTCATACCCGGGTTGCCCGTGGTCACAGCCGCGCCGACGTCGACGTAGTCCCGGTCGATGTTGATCGTCGTCCCACCGTACGACTCGGTGACATTGCCCGCGTGCTGGTGAACGCGCTGGTGCTCGGACCAGTACCCGGCGGGGATGTTCACGTCGGCGGTGTTGGCTTCACCGTTCCAGTTGGCGGACCAGACCACGTCCGGACGCTCCAGCGCCGTGGACGAGTAGACGGAGGAGAGGTCCTTGATGCCACTGGCGGAGGAGCTGTACACGCCTGACCGGTAGCGCAGTTCGTGCAGACGGGCGGACCAACCGGAGAGAAAGTTGAGGACGTTGGTGCGGTACCCCGAGGAGTACGCCTCCATGTCGGTGTAGAGCACCGTGCCGGTGACGAATCCGAGCCCCTGTGCCAGATCGACCGCCGCGTCGGCGGCCGACCGGCCCTGGCCGGTCGCATTTAAGGAGGAGATGCTCGCCGCCTGAAGGCCCGCGTAGATGGGGAGCAGATGCCAGCCACGGCCGCTCTGCTCGGCCACCCATGAATCGGTGAGGTTCGGCTGGGAGCAGGCCCGGCTCGGTCCGCCCGTGTAGATGCCCACCCCTCTGTAGGGCGAGGACGCCCAGTCCGCCATGGCGCCCGAAGAGGGTGCCGAGCAGGCGTCGAAGGCTTTGCCGGTGTAGCCGGTGCCCGGGATCGCGGAAGGGGCGGACGGGAAAGCTCGCTTCCGGGGCGCCGGAACTGTCTGCGGCTCGGCCTCGCTGCTGGTGGTGGCGGAGCCCAGGACCTTCTCGATCGCTGCCGTCGACGAGCCGTAACTGACGGTTGCATAGACGCCGGCGCCCTCGAAGGCCAGCCGTACTTCGCGGGAGTCGCCGGCCGGGAGGACACGGGGAGCGGGAGAGCCCGCAGGGACGTTCACGGTGGGCACATCCTCTCGGGGTGCAGCTCCGGTGAACGGCTCCAGCACGATCGCATCGGTCTTCGCCGCGATCAGGTGGCCGGGGCAGAACTGCTCGGCTCCTGGATGCCCCAGATACACGGCGTGCTGATCGAGTCTTACGCAGGCGTTCGGGTCCGTCTCCAGGTCCACCAGCCTCCACCCGGCCGGAACGTCGATGGAGAATCCCCGGTAATCGACGTGGGTGAGCGGTTCCGCCGCCGAGGCGTTAGCGGAGTGCTGGAACATGGCGGTCAGTCCGATGACGGCCATGAAGGCAGAGGCTGAACGGCGCAGATGACGGTTCTTCATTCTCTCTTCCAGAAGTCGGGGTCCGATGCGGCACGGCCGGCGCGGTCGGGGCGTGGGAGCGCACAGAGGCGGGGCGGGGCCGCAGTGAACTCGGACCCGCCTGATGGGGTGTCACCAGCCGCCGGTGCCGATGTCGATGCGGGCGTTGAGGCCGCCCGTACTGTTGACCTTGCAGAGGTAGGGCTTTCCGGTGGCGCCCGGCTGGGATTCGAGGGCTGCCAGGTCACCCGTACCGCCACCGGTGAAGTCACCGCCGACATGGTCCGAGATCCCTTTCCAGCCAGCGGAACCGATCTCCGTACGGGAGGAACCGCCATCGATGGCGCCGCCGCCATGACCCTTGTACAGGTAAAGCGTCCCGATCGACGTCCCGACACCGCCGAGATCATCCCCACCGTCACCCGTGAAGTCGCCCACGAAGATGTTGCTGATGCTGTTTCAGCTGCTGGAACCGATCTCGGTACGACTGCCCAGCCCGCTACCGGTACCGGGGTAGGGATAAAGAGCTTGCCGCTCTCCACCCCGGTGCCGCGGAGCGTCCGCGGTCCGGACGGGGTCTTCGTCCCTATTGGGGTCGGACGGTCTGCTCGATTCGCTCGAAGACGCCCGAGTCCGACTCCATTCGGCCGCCTTCGCATACTGCAGCGAACCCGACGGTGGTCACGTAGACCGCGAGCCCATCAGGGGACAAGTGACTCGTGCGGGTGGGGGGTATGCCCTCGCGTAGAGGAAGCCCGTCGGTCCGCGATTGGTACGGGCGATCCTAGTTACCCATGGACGTGTCAGACGGGCCCGCTACGCGGCCAGGTGGCGGATTCCCACCCGGTTCGGAGCCACAGGTGCAGCCTGGATCCCGGTGACCTCGACTGCGACGCCCCACGCCGAATTCTCCGTGCGGTCGTCCTGACCGATCGTGAGCTGCATCCCGTCCAACTGGCCGCCCAGCCGACGCACGATCTGCGCGTGCTCCTGGACACCCAGGCTCCAAACCGGAGTGCCGCCGGGCACGAGGGTGATGTCGGTCCGTCCGCCGCCCGGCGTGTGGGAGACCAGGTCGCGGATCAGGGCGGGGTCCACTCTGCGGATCACGAAACTCAGTCCGAACCGCCGGTCCTTGACGCGATCGGGAACCAGACGGAATCCCTGGTCGTAGCCGATGGCGTACACCTCGCCGTCGACCGCGAGCATCAGCAGCCCGGCCGACCGGGTGTACGTCCGGAGCGTGAACGCCGGGTCGGAGTGCCCCAGCCACTTCGCGAGCGAGACGATCGACTCACCGGCTTCGAGCGTCACCGAGGCGCACGTACGGCGCAAGACGTGGAAGCCGTGCTCACGACTCGGCTCCCAAACACGCGACGGTTTCTCACCCGGCTGCCGCTCGGGCAGCGGTGGGATGACTCCCACGTCGGCGAGCGCGGGCTTCCACGCCTTGGTGTTCCAGGTGGTGCGGTTGATCGCGCCGCGCCGCCCGGTGTGCACGAGCAACGGGACGGTCACCTTGCGCCGGTCCTCGCGTACGAGGTCGGGCGCCTCGGGGTTCAGCCACGGCAGGGTGACGTCGATCGGTTCGAAGCGTTCCTGGTGGGCAGGGCCCATTGAGCCCTTGGGGAGCGCTCGCAACCCTCGGCTCTCGGCTGGCTGCGCGCGAGTCCGGGGCAGAGCGGGGTGCACGGGCAGCCGGCCGAGGCGGGGACATGGTGCGAACGACACGCTCAGCCATGAGCGGAGCCGCCCTCGCAAGTGGGACCTCGCCGGACAGTGGCGTCCGCGCAAACCCTGCTCGCGTCCAGGGACTTGCCCCCGCCTTGCCGTCTTCCACGCCACGCACTCCGGAAGTTCTCACACACCCGGCACCAGGCATCGGGAAGGACGCGAACGCGTTGGTCAACGGAAGAGCGCGGCCCAGCGGGCCTCCTCTTCACGCTGCTCCTGGCCGCGACTCAGCCGCGCGCGGAAGGCCAGGGACACCGTGGTGATGGTGCCCGCGACCGCCACCAGCGCGACCGCGGACAGGGCGACCGGCATGAGCAGCAAAAGCATCGTGAGGGCCGCCGATCCCCACCCGGCCAGTACAGCGGCCGCGACCAGCCGGCGGGAGCGCGGCCGGTCCTGCCCGGCACGCAGGTCGATGCAGGCGGGCAGGTACCAGACGTTGCCCGATACGCAGAGCACGGCGACGCCAAGCGCCAGAACACCATGGGACATCGGGCAGCACTCTCCTCAGGAGCGGGGCTTGCGGTGGTGGACGGGCTCAGAGGTCAGTGCGGTACGGCAGGGTCGAGCGCGGCAATCTCCGGATGGTGCAGATCGAAGGCCGGGGACTCGCTGCGGATTCGGGGCAGGGCGGTGAAGTTGTGCCGGGGAGGAGGACACGACGTGGCCCATTCCAGGGAGCGGCCATAACCCCAGGGGTCGTCGACGGTTACCTTCTTGCCGTACTGAGCGGTCTTCCAGATGTTGTAGAAGAAGGGGAGGAACGACAGCCCGAGCAGGAATGAGCCGATAGTGGACAGGGTGTTGAGGGCAGTGAAACCGTCGGCGGCGAGATAGTCCGCGTATCGGCGGGGCATTCCCTCCACACCGAGCCAGTGCTGCACCAGGAACGTGAGATGGAAGCCGACCGTCAGCACCCAGAAGGTGATCTTCCCCAGGCGCTCGTCGAGCATCTTGCCGGTGAACTTCGGCCACCAGAAGTGGAATCCGGCGAACATCGCGTAGACGACCGTACCGAACAGTGTGTAGTGGAAGTGGGCGACCACGAAGTACGAGTCGGAGACGTGGAAGTCCAGTGGGGGTGAGGCCAGGATGACTCCCGTCAGTCCACCGAAGACGAAGGTGATCAGAAATCCGGTGGCCCACAGCATCGGCGTCTCGAAAGACAGCGACCCCTTCCACATCGTGCCGATCCAGTTGAAGAACTTCACTCCGGTCGGTACGGCGATCAGGAAGGTCATGAAGGAGAAGAAGGGCAGCAGTACACCACCGGTGACATACATGTGGTGGGCCCAGACGGTGACGGACAACCCGGCAATGGCTATCGTCGCGGCAATGAGACCGATATAGCCGAACATCGGCTTTCGGGAGAAGACCGGAATGATCTCGGAGACGATGCCGAAGAACGGCAGAGCCAACACATAGACCTCCGGGTGCCCGAAGAACCAGAACAGGTGCTGCCACAGAAGTGCACCCCCGTTGGCGGCATCGAAGATGTGCGAGCCGAACTTCCGGTCCATCTCCAGCGCGAGGAGTGCTGCGGCGAGGACCGGGAAGACCAGGAGGATGAGTACGGCGGTCAGCAGTACGTTCCAGGTGAAGATCGACATCCGGAACATGGTCATTCCCGGGGCACGCATGCAGATGATGGTGGTGATGAAGTTCACCGCTCCGAGAATGGAACCGAAGCCGGACAGTGCCACGCCCATGATCCACATATCGGCGCCGACGCCCGGCGAGTGAACGGCGTCGGACAGCGGGGCATAGGCGAACCAGCCGAAGTCGGCAGCTCCTTGAGGAGTGAGAAACCCTCCCGCGGCGATCAGTGAACCGAAGAGGAACAACCAGTAGGCCAGCATGTTCAGCCGCGGAAAGGCCACATCGGGCGCGCCTATCTGGAGCGGCATGAGCCAGTTGGCGAATCCCGTGAACAGCGGCATCGCGAACAGCAGCAGCATCACCGAGCCATGCATCGTGAATGCCTGGTTGAACTGCTCGTTGGACATTATCTGCGTCCCGGGACGCGCGAGTTCGGCGCGCATCACCAGCGCCATCGCCCCACCGATCAGGAAGAAGGCGAACGCGGTGACGAGATAGAGCGTGCCGATCTGCTTGTGGTCGGTCGTCGTGAGCCACGAGACGACGATCCGGCCGCGCGAGGAACGGCCCGTCAGATCGGTGCCGGGCTGCGTCCTGCCGGGCTGAGTCGTGCCCGCCCGAGTGGGCCTGCGACCGGCCGGGGTGCCCTCCGCGTCGACGGTGATGGCCCGCGCGCCGGCGGGGTCGGCCCCGGGGCCGGGGGGCTTGGGGCCATATGCAGGGGCGGCCTGATTGCCCTGCGATTCCATTGCGTCCACCGGACCGTGTCCTCCAGCTCTGGCAGTTCTCCGAACGCGCCCCGGCCGCACGCGGACGGCTCCAGGGAGCGGTCGGGAAGGTCCGGCGGATCACGAGGGGACGGACCGGACCTTCCCGACCGCACCATGCTGGTCGCGAGCGGCGACGCTCCCCAGGGACCGACGGGCACCTTCCACGGGGCCGACCGGCCCTACTTCCCGACGCATTCGGCAGCCGACCGGCCCCGCCCGCGCCGGCCTTCGAGACCACACACCGCCGGGCCCTCGGTACCTGGGCTGTCGGAGGCCGACCGCCTGTGGACCTGCCCCAGCCCTGCGGTGGGGACGGACGCCGACGAGGTGTTGCATCTGATCGCCGAGCGGTCGATGGAAGTGGCGGGGCCGACCGGGCAGCGATTCCGCTGCCCACGGCGCGGCCCGGTTCCGTGCCCCTCTCAGAGGCTCCGGCGGCATCAGCGGCCGAGGAACGCCTCACCGTTGCCGTCGCCCACGGCCGGGACTCCGACCGTGTGACGGGGGTTGTCCGTCCGGTACGGCGACCTTTGGCCTGTTGGCCGGTACGCGGGCCGGCGCCTCCCGGGCGTGTGACGCCTCAGCGACGAACCCGATGCCGTCCTGGGCCTCCAGCAGATCGCACCTGGCCCGCGCGCCGCATCCGGACGGCGAGTTGGAATTCCATGTACGGGCCCGGGGCGCCGACGGGGTGAGTGATGCGCTGGTGCACGGCACGCGGGAAGGCGGCACCGTCCGCCTCAGCGCGCCGCGCGGCGCGCTTGTCCTGCCCGATCACACCCCGTCCGCCGACGTTCTGTTGATCGCCTCCGGTACCGGATGGGCCGCGATGAAGGCGCTGCTCCAGCAGATCGACGCCGAACGGTCCCGTGCGCACCGGGTGCGGCTGCTGCTGGACGCAAGGGTGGGTGAGGGCATGTACGACGGGCGTATCTGGAGGCGTTCCGGCGCGGACGCCCCTGGCTGACCGTCCTTACAGCCGGTCAGGCCGGTCTCGCCGCAGATCCCGGTCCGGGGGCCCTGGACGGAATGCTGGCGCGGTGTCCCGGGGCCGCCGCCCGGCAGCACGTCTATCCGGCCCTGGAACCCGAGGCATCCACGACAGGCTCCGCGCGGGCCGTCGCCGCCCGGCCGGCCGCCGCCGGAGTCCCGGCCATGCACACCCATCACGACAGCACCGGCATCGTACGGGTCATAGAAACGTCTGCCAGTACGACCAGAACCGCGTTGCTATCAGCATGGCGATGACCAGGCACCAGGTAACCGGGACCACAAGCGGGAACTCCAGCACCACCGCGACGAGAGCGCGTGGGGCGGGCAGGACGCCATGGCGCAGGTTGTGCACGGTCGTGTGCCAGAACATGAAGATGGTGGCCACCCACACGAGTACGCACCACAGGCAGAGCGCGCCGATGTCGTACAGCGCCTGCGTCATCAGCCACATGCAGAAGCCGACACCGAACAAGGTGCCCAGGTTCAGCCCCAGCCAGTACCACCGCTGGTAGCGCGCACCTGCGAGCAGGCCCGCGCCGGTCCCCATCACCATCCCAAAGGCGATCAGTCCGATGAGCGGATTGGGGAAGCCGAACACCGACGCCTGTTCGCTGCGCATCACATCCGTGCAGGACACCACGGGGCTCAGCGAGCAGGCGGGTACGAAGCCGGGGTCGGCGAGCAGTTCGAACTTGTCGGTGGTGATCACGAAGGAGCCCAGCAGCCCGAGGGCGGCGGTGATCACCAACAGCCATGCGAATCCCTGGCGCGCCGCGGTCCGCTCCTGTTCACCGCTCGTCCCCGAAGCACCGTCGTCCGCCCTGTCCTGCGAGGAGCTGACCTCCCGGTCATCGGCCTCGGGGGCTCCCGCTACCAGCTCCGACTCACGCGCCGACGCGCTCATTCCCGCCCCCGCACGGAGCCGTCCGGCCAGACGACCTCCACCCGGATTCCACGCGCCCGGGCGAAGGCAACCAGATGCGCGGTGGCGTCCCGGCCGTCCGACGGCGAACCGTCCCACACGGCGAGCACGGTCCGGCACGTCTCCACCAGACGTTCATCGGCGCTGACACAAGCGTTGCGGTCGGCCGGATCAAAAGCCAGCAACCGTACGTTCTCGGCCAGGACCAGCAGTTCCCCTGCGGCCCGCCGGTCCCCCTCGGGCAGCACTGCGGGCACCGCGCCCTGGGCCGGCAGCAGTACCGTCAGCTTCCGTCCGGCCTCCCGGGCGGCGCGCCCGAACACCAGCGGCAGCCCCGCCCCGACCCGTACGAGCGCGGCCACGCCCTCTGCCAGGCAGTCCAGCCGCGCTCTCAGTTCAGCCTCCACCAGCGCCAGAGTTCTGTTGTTGAGGTCTCTGTGTCCGACGACCGCGATCAACGCGTTCTCCTCCTGTACACATCCGCACCGCCCGCTCCGACCGAACGCTCCACAAGCCACGGCCCGGCCCCGGAGCCGCCGCCCGGCCGGCCCGCAGCGTGCGGTCCACCGCAGTGAACCCATCGGGGGTCCGACGCCGCTAGGGCCGTTCGGCCCTGGCGCGCGGATGGCAGCAGGCGATGTACTCGTGCGGCAGGCGAGCAGATCAGGAGACAGGGCCGCCCTATGAGCCACGCAGGTCATCAGTCGCCCCAGCCGCCCGTTCCCGCGACCAGTCCCACGCCGTCGACTTCGGCCCCGGCGCACGGCCCGGCGGCCACCGGACCACGCCGCACGGTCGAGTTGACGGGCGCTCAGGCGCTGAGCCCGCTCGGCGGGACGTCGCGGTTCCGGACCCCGGCGTGAGCCGGCGCGGCAGGGCGAGCACGCGCCGCACCGCGAGCACACCGGCGGGGTCGATCGCATCGCCACAGCCCTGCGCGACACTCCTCGCCTCTTCACCCCCCAGGGACTTCTTGCGGCCCGAAGCGGCAAGCTACTGAAAGCCCAGAAAGGGCCTCCGACGCAGGTCGGAGGCCCTTTCGAAGGAAAAACCGCAGGTGGCGGCAGACGAGTCGGGCTGTACGCCGGGTTCTGTCACCCGGTCGCCTCGCGGCGGCCGGGGAGACGGCCATCCATCTAGGACCGGCATTGCTGCCGGTCTCGTGCGGTCTACCCGCGAACTCGGGCGGGCAGCCCTCGGACGTTCGCGCAGGGCCATCTTGCGACGGCCCCTCTTGACCTTGCTCCGGGTGGGGTTTACCTAGCCGCCTGAGTCACCTCAGGCGCTGGTGGTCTCTTACACCACCGTTTCACCCTTACCGAGGACCGAAGTCCCCGGCGGTTTGTTTTCTGTGGCACTGTCCCGCGGGTCACCCCGGGTGGCCGTTAGCCACCACCCTGCCCTGTGGAGCCCGGACGTTCCTCGGGAGGATCCGAAAATCCCCACGCGGCCGTCCGCCCGGCTCGTCTGCCGTGTCGACCATGCTACCCGGACGCGCGGGACGCCTCGGACGGAGCTGATCGGACGAACGCCGCGATGCCTGCGGACCAGGCGGCCGACAGATCAGCGCCCGGGGGAAACCGCCCGTTGAGTTCCAGGACCACCATTCCGTGGGCGAACGCCCAGGCCGCCCGAGCCCGCTCCTGGTCGCCGTCGACCGCGCGGAGGAGAGGAGCCGCGGCGCGTTCCTGCAGGCCGGGAGGGAGCGCCGTCGGGTCCATGGGGCGCGCGGTGGTGAGGAGGTAGAGGTGCGGGTGGGCCAGGGCGTAGGCGCGGTACGCGGTGGCGATGGCCGGGAACGAGCCAGGGGCGGCTGACTCGGCGGCTTCCAGCGTCTCGGCCGTCTCCCACAGCACCTCGCCGGCCAGGGCCGTCAGGACGGAGGCCTTGTCCGGAAAGTGTTTGTAGAGGGACGGTGCCGTGATCCCGATGCTGTCGGCGAGCCGCCGCATGGTGAGGGCTTCCGGGCCTTCCGTCTCCAGGAGGGTGCGGGCGGCGGCGATGATCTCCCGGGCCCGGTCCGTCACATGGCCCGTCGCATGGCCGGTCGCATGGCCCGTGACGGCGTCCGTCGTGGGGGCAGTGACACGTCCAGTCACGCTGGAAAGCCTTCCTTCGTACGGAGTCCGCCGGAGTTCGTGGTGCCCTCGGAGCCCCGTGGTCGAAGGCGTGATCGTACGAGATGGCGGGCGGGTCGGCCGCACCGGGACACGAGGCCGACCGGCCGCGCCGCCGTCGCCGCTCTCATGCGGGCGCGAACAGTACCTTCGCCGCCCCCGGGTCCGCCTGGGTGAGGCGGACCCGGAGCCGTTCGCCCAGCGGTAGCTTCGTCGTGCCGCCGTCGATGCGGGCCACGATGGCAGGGTGCTCGATGTGGACCGTGCCGATGGTGGGTTCCTGGTCCTGCACGTCGACCACGTACGCGTCGAAGACCTCGCCCACCTGGTCGCTGAGGAGTGCCGCCTCGACCAGGTCGACGCACTCGCGTTCCACCGTGTTGGCTCGGCGGCTCCCTTCGGCCATTTCCTTCGGGAGGCCGGGGAGCGCGGCCGTCACCCACTCGGGCGGCTCCCGGTCCGCGACTGCCGCGACGCACAGTTCGGCCGCGTACCGGTCGACGAGGCGGCGCAGGGGCGCGGTGCAGTGCGTATAGAGGTCGGCGACAGCGGCGTGGACGGCGGGGGTGGGGAGTTCGCCGTGGTCGAAGACCGTGTAGCCGGCGCCGCGCAGCAGGGTGGTGCACTCCTGCAGGAACGCGGCGTGGCTCGCCCTCCTCGGGTCGAGCGACCGGACGACCTGGGCGTACGGGACGTGGTGCGGCCAGTCGACGTGCAGGGCCTCGGCCGAGCGGCGCAGCCGGGCGACGGCGCCGTCCGGGGCGACCGGGAGCGTACGCAGGATGCCGGTGCCCGCCTCGGTCATCAGATGGGCGGCGGCCATGCCGGTGAGGAGGGAGATCTGGGCGTTCCAGCCCTCGGCGGGCAGCGGGGCGCGGTATTCCAGGCCGTATGCGCCGTCGCGCTGGACGATCTCCTGCTCGGGCACGTCGAGCGAAATCCCGCCGCGGGCGATCTCCTGCTCCTCGCGGAGCCGGCCGATGTCCTTGAGGAGGGCGAGGGGTTCCTCGGCGGTGCCCGCGTCGATCTGCCGCTGGACGCCCGCGTAGTCCAGCTTGGCGCGGCTGCGGACCAGGGCCCTGCGTACGTCGGTGGCGACCGTGCGGGCCTCCGCGTCGAGGTCGATCCGCCAGAGCAGGGCGGGGCGGGTCTGCCCGGGGAGAAGGCTGGCTGCGCCCTCGGAGAGCGCGGTGGGGTGCAGCGGCACCTTGCCGTCGGGGAAATAGAGGGTCCTCACCCGGCGGTGGGCCTCGGTGTCGAGTGCGCCGCCAGGACGGACGAAGGCGGCGACGTCGGCGATGGCGTAGTGCACCCGGAAGCCGTGCGGGCGGCGTTCGAGGTGCATCGCCTGGTCGAGGTCGGTGGAGGTGGGCGGGTCGATGGTGAAGAGGGGGAGGTCCGTCGCGTCCTGGTGTCCTGTCAGGACGAGGGACTTCGCCACCTGCGCCGCCTCCGCGAGGACCTCGCGAGGAAAATCGACGGGCAGTCCGAGCGTGGTGCGCAGTGCGCGCAGGGCCGCCCGCAGCGGGGTGTCGGCTGCGCCGGTCATGTGAAGATGGCGGCGGGGCATGGACCGAGCGTATGGCGGGGCGGGGCGACCGGCATCCCGGGCGCGGGCGGCTCTGCGTTCCGTGGGCGGGTGGTCCGGGGGCCAGTGGCCCTGCTGACCGGGGGCGAGTGGTCGTGCGGACCGGGTGTTGGGGCGAGTGGTCCTGCGGACCGGATGCCGGGCCGGGCGGTCCCGGCGTCCCTTTACGCTGGCAGGCAGGCCTTGGGCAGTCGTGGGGGCCGCTTCCCTGTTCGTACGAAGGAGAACCGCCGTGCTCGTGCTGTTGCCGCCCTCCGAAGGAAAGGCCGCCTCGGGGCGCGGAGCCCCCCTGAAGCCGGAGTCGCTGTCGCTGCCGGGGCTTGCCGAGGCTCGGGCCGCGGTCCTCGACGAGTTGGTCGAGCTGTGTGTGGCGGACGAGGAGAAGGCCCGCGAGGTACTCGGCCTCAGCGAGGGGCTGCGCGGCGAGATCGCGAAGAACGTCGAGCTGCGGACGGCGGGAACGCGGCCCGCCGGGGAGATCTATACCGGGGTGCTGTACGACGCGCTGGACCTGGCGTCCCTGGACCCGGCGGCCCGGCGGCGGGCCGGGAAGTCGCTGCTGGTCTTCTCCGGGCTGTGGGGCGCGGTGCGGGTGGGCGACCGGATTCCGTCGTACCGCTGCTCGATGGGGGTGAAGCTGCCGGGGCTCGGCGCCTTGGGCGCGTACTGGCGGGCGCCGATGGCCGAGGTGATGCCGGAGGCGGCCGGGGACGGGCTCGTACTGGACCTCCGGTCGTCCGCGTACACGGCGGCGTGGAAGCCGAAGGGTGCGGTGGCGGAGCGCACGGCGAGCGTGCGGGTGCTGCACTCCCAGATGGTGGACGGGGTGGAGAAGCGGTCGGTGGTCAGCCACTTCAACAAGGCGACGAAGGGGCGGATGGTCCGCGACCTGCTGCAGTCCGGGGACCGGCCGAAGGGGCCCGCGGAGCTGGTGGACGCGTTGCGGGAGCTGGGGTACGTGGTGGAGGCGGAGGCTCCGGGGCGGGCGGGGCGGCCGTGGGCGCTCGATGTCGTCGTGACGGAGATCCACTGACACCGAACAGATAGCGTTGCAGCATGTGCAACGCTCGTTGCGTATTGTGCGGTGAGCGCGGCAAGATGAGGCCATGACCTCCTCCTCCGTGCTGGACCTGGCCCCCGTAGTCCCCGTAGTCGTCCTGGAGGACGCCGCCGACGCGGTGCCGCTCGCCCGGGCCCTGGTCGCAGGCGGGCTCCCGGCCATCGAGGTGACGCTGCGGACGGCGGCCGCACTGGACGCGATCAAGGCGATCGCCGCAGAGGTACCGGACGCGGTGGTGGGCGCGGGCACGGTGATCTCCGCGCAGAACGTCGCCGACACCGTGGCGGCCGGGGCCCGGTTCCTGGTCAGCCCGGGCTGGACGGATGTGCTGCTGGACGCGATGAAGGGGTCGGGGGTGCCGTTCCTGCCGGGCGTCTCGACGACGTCCGAGGTGGTGGCGCTGCTGGAGCGCGGGGTCACCGAGATGAAGTTCTTCCCGGCGGAGGCGGCGGGTGGTACGGCCTACCTCAAGGCCCTGTCCGCACCGCTCCCCCAGGCCCGGTTCTGCCCGACGGGCGGCATCTCGCTCGCCTCGGCTCCCTCGTATCTGGCACTGCCGAACGTCGGCTGCGTGGGCGGCAGTTGGATGGTGCCGAGGGATGCGGTGGCGGCGAAGGACTGGGCGCGGGTGGAGCGGCTGGCGGGCGAGGCGGCGGCGCTGCGCGGCTGATTCCCCTCCCCGCCCCTTCCCGAAACCGGGGCTCCGCCCCGGATCCCGGTGGGTGTTGCCGGAGCGTACGAAGTCCCCCGGTTCCTCGGAAGAGCGGCAGCTTCGCGCCGCGGACGGCTGGCCCGCGCCCCTCGGCGGACGGCAGCTCCGCACCCCTCAGAGCCTGTCGGGTGACACCGGCCCCACACCGTTTCGCGCGATACTCGCGTGCCCCCGGCGGGAAGCAGCAGCAGCTTTGCGCCGCCTGGGAACCGGCGGGGCGCCCGCTTCTCTTCGGCTCGGGAATACCCCCGAGGGGGGCGGAAGCCCGGGAGCGCCTTGCGCCCCCGCCCAGGGAGCTCCGCTCCCTACCGCAGGTGCGACGTGTCGTTCAGCAGTCGCAGTGACGCGTTGCCGTCCGCGTAGTACGCCACCGCCGACAGCGACGCCGCCGAGAGTTCCATGCGGAACAAGGACTCCGGTGGGGCGCCCAGGGCCAGGCGGACCAGGGTCTTGATCGGGGTCACGTGCGTGACCAGGAGCACCGTACGGCCCGCGTAGCGCGTGGTCAGGCGGTCGCGGGTGGACGAGACCCGGCGGGCCACCTCGGCGAAGCTCTCGCCGCCGCCCGTGGGGGGCGTCCTCGTGGAGGCGAGCCAGGCGTCCAGGTCGGGGCCGTACCGTTCACGGACCTCGGCGAACGTCAGACCTTCCCAGGCACCGAAGTCCGTCTCGCGCAGGCCTTCCTCGATCTCGACGGTCAGGCCCAGGCGCGCGGCCACCGTCGCCGCCGTTTCGCGGCAGCGGCGCAGGGGCGAGCTGACGATCTCCTGGATGGTGCCGCGGGCCGCGAGGGACTCGGCCACGCGCTCCGCCTGGTGGCGGCCGGCCGCCGAGAGTTCGGGGTCGGTGCCGCCACTCCCGGAGAATCGTTTCTCGGGGGTGAGGGCCGTCTCGCCGTGGCGGAGCAGGACGAACGTCGCGGGCGCACCCATGTCGGGGGCGCCGCCCCAGCCGACCTGTGGGGTGGCCGCGGGTTCACGGCGGGTGGACATCGCCGCCCGCGCCTTCGCGGCGCCTGCCGCCGCGTCCCCGGGCGGACCGGAGACCGGGGGCAGGTCAAGTGCGGCCGTCGAGGCCGACGGCTCCCACTGCTTGCCTCGCTTGCCCGCGTCCATCGCCTCGTTGGCGAGCCGGTCCGCGTGCTTGTTCTTCTCGCGCGGGATCCACTCGTACGTGACGGCGGACGTCGGAAGGATCCGGGCCGCCTCCGCCGCGAGCGGCTTCATGTCGGGGTGCTTGATCTTCCAGCGGCCCGACATCTGTTCCACGACCAGCTTGGAGTCCATCCGGACGCGCACCCGCAGTGCACCGTCCGCCGATGCGTCCGGCACCAGCGCCTTCGCGGCCTTCAGGCCCGCGATGAGGCCCTTGTACTCGGCCACGTTGTTCGTCGCGATGCCGATGTACTCGGCGGCCTCGGCGAGCGTCTCCCCCGTGACCGGGTCGATCACGACCGCGCCGTACCCGGCGGGCCCCGGGTTGCCCCGGGAGCCGCCGTCGGCCTCGATGACGAACTGGCGCGGCTCCGTCATTACAGGCCCGATTCCGCCGTACGGACCAGGATGCGGTGGCAGTTCTCGCAGCGCAGCACCGTGTCCGGGGACGCCGCCTTCACGTCGTTGACCTCGGTGATGTTCAGTTCCAGCCGGCAGCCCTCGCAACGGCGCTGGTAGAGCCGGGCGGCGCCGACCCCGCCCGACTGGGCGCGGAGCTTGTCGTACAGCTTGAGGAGGTCGGCCGGCACGGAGCCGGCGACGAGCTCGCGCTCCTTCGTGACGGTCGCGGCCTCCTCGTCGAGCTCATTCGTCGCGGCGTCCCGGCGGGCGGTCGCGTCGTCGACCTTGGCCTGGACGGCGGAGACCCGTGCGGTCAGTTCGGTGACGCGCTCCTGCGCCGACTCGCGGCGCTCCATGACCTCGAGGACGACGTCCTCCAGGTCACCCTGGCGCTTGGCCAGCGAGGTGATCTCGCGCTGCAGGCTCTCCAGGTCCTTCGGCGAGGTGACGGCGCCGGAGTCGAGGCGCTGCTGGTCGCGGACGGCGCGCTGGCGCACCAGGTCGACGTCCTGCTCCGCCTTCGTCTGCTCGCGGGCGGTGTCGCTCTCCTCGGTCTGCGAGGCGACCAGCAGGTCACGCAGTTGTGCGAGGTCGGCGGTGAGCGAGTCGATCTCGGTGTGCTCGGGCAGCGACTTGCGCTTGTGGGCAAGCTGCGACAGCCGTACGTCGAAGGCCTGGACGTCGAGAAGTCGGATCTGGTCGGCGGGCGCGGCGTTCAGTTGGGGGCTCCAGAAGAGTGGTGGGTGGTCCAGGGGTCGGTGACCTGCTTCGAGACATGGACCCGCAGGTCCCATCCGTGGCGGTCGGAAATCGCGTCGAGCTGCGCCGCGGCCTGCTCGCACCAGGGCCATTCGGTGGCCCAGTGCGCGGCGTCGATCAGGCCGATCGGAGACTGCTGAACGGCCTCGGAGGCCGGGTGGTGGCGCAGATCGGCGGTGAGGAAGGCGTCGACGCCCGCGGCGCGCACGGCGTCGAAGAGGCCGTCGCCGGAGCCGCCGCTGACAGCGACGGTGCGCACGAGCGCGTCCGGGTCGCCGGCCATGCGGATGCCCTGCGCGGTGGCGGGCAGCCGGGCGGCGGCGCGGGCCGCGAAGTCGCGGAGGGTCTCGGGGTGGCCGAGTTCGCAGATCCGGCCGAGGCCGCGATGGCCCCTGGAGTCGGTCGGGTCGGGCACGAGGGGGCCGGTGACCCGCAGGTCGAGGGCGCCGGCGAGGGCGTCGGAGACGCCCGGGTCGGCGGTGTCGGCGTTGGTGTGCGCGACGTGCAGGGCGATGTCGTGCTTGATGAGGGTGTGCACGACCCGGCCCTTGAAGGTGTCGGCCGCGACCGTCGTCGTACCCCGCAGATAGAGGGGGTGGTGGGTGACGATCAGCTGGGCTCCGAGCCTGACCGCCTCGTCGGCGACCTCCTGGACCGGGTCGACGGCGAAGAGCACGCGGTCGACTTCGGCGGCCGGGTTGTCCACGTCTCCGCAGACCGTTCCGACCGCGTCCCATCCTTCGGCCCGTTCGGGGGGCCAGAGGGCGTCGAGCGCGGTGAGAACTTCAGACAGACGGGGCACGGAGGAAAGGCTACCTTCCGTCCGTGCCCCGTTGCCCATGGCTGAGGCGACCCGTGAGGGCCGGGCGACAGCCGGTCACGGATCGTTACGCGCAGTTCTGCCCGGTCGGCTACTTGACCAGGTCGGCGCGGAGGTCGTCGAGGACCAGGTTCGCCGCGGTGACGCCGAGACCGAGGTACCAGGTCTCGTCCGGGACGTCCTTCGCCCGGCCTTCCTTGACCGCCTTCAGGTTCTTCCACAGCGGGTTGGACTGCGCGGTGTCGCGCTTGGTCGCCTTCGGGTCGCCGTAGACGCCGGTGAAGATCCAGTCGGCGTCCGCCTCGTCGATCTTCTCGGGGCTGATCTCGGCGGCGAGGTCGTCGATCTGCTGGTTCTTGGGCCGCGGCAGACCTGCGTCCTCAAGGATCGTGCCGATGAACGACGCCTTCGCGTAGAGGCGGATGCGGTCCGGCAGGTAGCGGACCATGGAGATGGTCGGCTTGTCGGGGCCGATGTCCTCGCCCAGCTTCGCGGCCTTCTTCTCGTACGCGTCGAGCTGGCTCTTCGCCCTGGCGGTCCTGTCCAGCGCCGCGGCGTTGAGGAGGTAGTTCTCCTTCCAGGTGAAGCCCGGACGGATGGAGAACACGGTCGGCGCGATCTTGGAGAGCTGGTCGTACTTGTCGGCGGCGCGCAGCTGGCTGCCGAGGATCAGGTCCGGCTTCAGGCCCGCGATCGCCTCGAGGTTGAGGTTGTTGATCGTGCCGACGTTTTTCGGGTTGCCCGCGTCCTTCTTCAGGTACGAGGGAATGGCCTCGTCGCCCTCGGAGGGGGCGTAGCCGACGGGCTTCACACCCAGCGAGACGACGTTGTCGAACTCGCCGACGTCCAGCACGACGACCCGCTTCGGGGCGGACTTGAGCTCGGTCTTGCCCATGGCGTGGGTGAGGGTCCGGGGGAACTGGCCCGCCGGGGCGTCCGTCCCGTACCCGGCCGTCTTCTTCGCCGCGTCGCCGAAGTCCTTGCCGCCCGTCGCCACGGCCGCCTTCTTGTCGCCGCCGGCGGACTTGGCCGAGTCGCCCGCCTTTCCGCCGTCGTCGCTGCTGCAGGCGGAGAGGGTGAGGGCGGCGGCCACTGCCAGGCCGACCGCTGCGGTGCTGCGGCGTCGTATGGACATCACGTGGTCACTTGCTCCAGTTGAGGGACTCACAGGGAATGCTTAGGGATGCCTAACCTTAGCTACGCCCTTCAGCGGCAGCACAACCACCCCCTCGCCTTCAGGCGAATAGGGGCATCACCACCCTTATGTGTGAAGTGGTGGTTCTCGTGTTGTTCGGCAGGAAGTGCGAAAACTAGCTTCGGTTGCCGGAGGTGATGAATCCATGACTGCCTGTGCCACCGAGGGTGAGTCGGCCGGGGCTGCCGTGACGGTGAATCCCGCGTCCGGAGAAGCGGAAGGACCCGAGGGCTCGGACGAGCCGGAGGAGCCGGACGGGCTCATCGAGCCCGGCGGGCAGGGCGAGTTCGGTGAGCCGAGTGTCCCCGACGGTACGGGCGGGGCTGCCGCCGCTGTCGGGGCCGGCGCGTTCACCATCGCCGCCGACGGCTCGTACGCGGCGCGGCTCACGCTCGCCGGGCAGGCCCCGGACGCCGCCTGGTTCCCCGAGCGCTGGACGCTCGACGGGCACGAGCCGTACGCCGTGCCGCTCCCCCTCGACCAGCCCGAGGAGCCGGACTCCGACGTGCTGCCGCTCGCCGACGGCCGGGTGTTGATCCGGCGGCGGGTGGCGGACCGGCACGCCTTCTCCTTGCTCTACCCGACCGGCCCCGGCACCGGAGAACTGCCCCTCGGCGCCCTCGAGTGCGCCGACGACACCCCCCTGACCCTGTTGCCGCCGTCGCCGGACGGTGCGAGTGCGTACGCACTGTCGGTCGGTGAACGCTCCACCGCCGTCTGGCTGGTGGCGGGCGGGGCGTACGGGCCGGAGCAGGTCGCAGAGGTGCCGGGACGGTGCTCCGGCGGGGTCTGGCTGGACCGGGCGGGGCGGATGCTGGCCCTGGACCGGGAGCCTGTGGGCGGCGGTCCGGTGAAGGCCGTCGCCGTGGATCTGGACCGGAGCGGCGAGGTGACGCCGCTGCTGCAGATCACGCCGGACAGCAACGACCTTCTGCTGCTCGCCGATGCGGACAGCGGACTGCTGCTGATCCGTTCCGATGCGCCGGGCCACGACCGGCTCGGCTGGGGGGTGCTCGGCAGCTGTCTGCCGGTGCGCTTCCCGGAGTGTCTGCATCCGGCGGATCTCGCGGTGACGCCGTTCGCCGTGCAGCCGGGGCAGACACTGATGCCGGAGAGCTGTGCGGTGGCGCTGCGGATCGACGGTGCGGCCGGCAGCTGGGTCGGGGTGTGGCGTCCGGCCGGGCGCAGACTGCACCAACTCGCTGTCCCGGAAGGATGGCTGGCCGGGTCCGGGTTGTGGACCCGGGACGGCTTCCTCAAGCTCCCGTACGTCGGCCGGGACGTGCCGTGCGGGGTGGCCCTGCTGCAGGCGCCGGAGGACGGGGAGCGCGGCGCCGGGCCTGCGTGGACGGCGGTCGCGGAAAGCGGTATGCAACCGTCCGCGGCTGCCGCGCCTCTTCCCGTATGCAAGCCGGTTCCATTGGGCCAGGCGCCTCTCGTGGGGCGCACGGCACCTGGTTAAATTCTGGGCCGGGGCCAGGGGGCACCCCTACGAGCCGATGGGTGCGGTTGCCGACGGTGGCCGTGTCGGGTGGTGGTGGCGCGATGGTCCCGGTGACACACACGTAAGCGATCACAACGGGGTGACTTCCCACATGTCTGAAGCCCGAACCGACACGACCCAGACGCGCCCGCCGGGGGCGGACGCCGCACGGGCCGACGCCGGCGGCTCCGGAAAGCACCGAGGGGGTGTGTCGATGGAGAGCACGGGCGGGCAGCCGCACGGTCGCCACCGGCGCCCCGCCGAGGGGAGCAGCAGAGCGGCCTGACCGCAACAGAAATCAACGAGGGAACGAGTGAGGGAAGGGCCTCCGCAGCGCTGTTCGGCTGCGGAGGCCCTTCCTTGTGCGCTGCCCCCGGTGGTCAGCCCCGCTTCAGTCCCAGTACCTCCGCCGCCGCGAACGTCTCGTTCGGCGGACGCTCCGCGTAGTACGGGGAGATCAGTTCGTCCAGCTCGTCGAAGGAGAACGTCTCCTTGGACGAGTCGAACTTCGCGGCCACCCGGGGGCGTTCGACGATCGCGACCATCCCGCCGTGCACCACGAGCAGCTGGCCGTTGACCTCGGCGGCCGCCGGCGAAGCCAGATAACCGACCAGCGGGGAGACGTGTTCGGGGGCCAGCGCGTCGAGCCGGCCGTCCGTCGGCTCCTCGAATCCCGCGAAGACGTCCTCCGTCATCCGGGTGCGGGCCCGCGGGCAGATGGCGTTGGCGGTGACGCCGTACTTGGCCAGGGCCAGGGCCGTCGAGGTGGTGAGGCCGACGATGCCGCCCTTGGCCGCCGCATAGTTCGGCTGGCCCGCCGAGCCCGCCAGGAACGCTTCCGACGAGGTGTTGATGATCCGGCCGTAGACCGGGCCGCGGGACTCCTTGGAGCGGGCGCGCCAGTGGGCCGCGGCGAAGTGCGTGGTGTTGAAGTGGCCCTTGAGATGCACCCGGATGACGGAGTCCCACTCGTCCTCGGTCATCGAGAAGACCATCCGGTCGCGCAGGATGCCCGCGTTGTTGACCAGGATGTCGAGCGTGCCGTACGTGCTGACGGCCAGCTCCACCAGGGTGCGGGCCTGCTCGTGGTCGGAGACGTCGCCGAGGTGGGCGACGGCCCTGCCGCCCGCCGCGCGGATCTCCTCGGCGACCTCCTCGGCGGGGGTCGCTGATGCCTCGCCGGAGCCGTCGCGGCCCGGCTGCCCGTAGTCGTTGACGACGACGGCCGCGCCGAGCCTCGCCAGTTCCAGTGCTTCGGCGCGTCCGAGGCCGCGGCCCGCGCCCGTGACGATCGCGGACAGCCCGTCCAGGGGAAGGGGTTGTGACATCGGAATCTCGGAGTCCTCTCGGAAGCGACGGGGGGTCAGAGTTCGATGCAGGTACGGAGCGCCTCGCCGGTCCTCATCTGGCCGAGGGCGTCGTTGATCTCGGCCAGCTGCACCCGGTGGGTGATCATCGACTCGAGGTCGATCCGGCCCGCCCGCCAGAGCGCGATGGCCCGTTCGTAGGAGCGGAGCACGTCCCCTCCCCCGTACATCGAGGGCAGGATCCGCTTCTCGTCGAAGAACAGCTCGAACATGTTGACCTGGAAGTTGTCGTCCATCGCGCCCGCGCCGACGATGCAGAGCGTGCCGCCGCGCCGGGTGCTCTCGTACGCCGTGCGGGCCGTCGCCGACTTGCCGACGACCTCGAAGACGTAGTCGAAGCCCTCGCCGCCGGTGATCCGCTGCTTGGCGTCGGCGAGCTCGTCGGGCGAGACCGCCTCCGTCGCGCCGAACCGGAGTGCCGCCTCGCGCCGGGACGCGACCGGGTCGACGGCGACGATCTGCGCGGCGCCCTGGACCCTGGCCCCCTGGATGGTGGAGATACCGACGCCGCCGCAGCCGATCACAGCGACCGATGAACCTGCCCGCACCTGCGCGGTGTTGATCGCGGCGCCGAGGCCGGTGGTCACCCCGCAGCCGATCAGCGCGGCGATGTCGAACGGCACGTCGTCGGGGATCGGCACCGCGCAGCCCGCGTCGACGACGACCTCCTCGGTGAAGGTGCCGGTCCCGGCGAAGCCGAACACATCGCCGCCGGGGCGCTTGAAGTTGGGTGTGCCCGCGTTCATGAACCCGGCCAGGCAGAGCTGCGTCTGGCCGCGCCGGCAGGAGGGACACGCCCCGCAGGCGGGCAGCCAGCAGACCAGCACCCGGTCCCCCGCGCTCAGTCCGGTCACGCCGTCGCCGATGTCGAGGACCTCGCCGGCGCCCTCGTGTCCCGGGATGAAGGGGGCGGGCTGCGGCAGCACGCCGCTCATCGCCGAGACGTCGGAGTGGCACAGCCCGGTGGCCCGGATGCGGAGCCTGACCTTGCCCGGGCCGAAGCCCACCGCCTCGACGTCGTCGAGGACTTCCAGTTTGTCCTGACCTATCTCGTGCAGTACGGCTGCGCGCATGGTGCGGCTCCCCTCGGATCGTTGCGTGATTCAGAAGTGTTCGACGAGCGTGTCGGCCAGGACCGGTGCGTCGTCCCGCTCGGTGGCGGTCACGGCCACCTGGACGCGGCCGTCCCCGGCCCACATCCGGATGCGGAGGGTCTCGCCCGGGAAGACCACCCCGGCGAAACGGGTGCTGTATGCGCCGATCCGTGCCACAGCACCGTCGAGCAGCGTGTCGGCCACGGCCTTGAGCGTCATGCCGTAGGTGCACAGCCCGTGCAGGATCGGCCGGTCGAATCCCGCCAGCTCGGCGAACTCGGGGTCGGCGTGCAGCGGGTTCCAGTCCCCGGAGAGCCGGTAGAGCAGCGCCTGGTCCTTGCGGATGGTCCGCTCGACCACCCGGTCGGGTGTCCGGTCGGGGAGCGCGAGCCGCTCGGACGGGCCGCGCTCGCCGCCGAAGCCGCCCTCGCCGCGGACGAAGATCTGGGCGTCGTTGGTCCACAGCGGTCCGTCGTCGTCGGCGGCCTCGGTGCGCAGGACGAGGACGGCCGCCTTGCCCTTGTCGTACACGGCGGCGACCTTCGATGTCTGCACGGCCCTGCCCTTCACCGGGATCGGCCGGTGCACCCGTACGGTCTGTCCGCCGTGGAGCACGGCGGCGAGGTCGACGTCGATCCCGGGCGAGGACAGTCCGCCGACGACGCCCATGCCGGCGCCTGCGACGGTGGCGAAGCTGGGCAGGACATGGAGCCGGGACTCCAGGGTGTAGCGCAGCTCGTCGGGGTCGGTGGCGGGGATGCCCGCGCCGATTCCGAGGTGGTAGAGCTGGACGTCCTTGTGGTCCCAGCCGATCTCTGTGGTCCGGGGGTCGGCGGCGATCGCCTTTGCGGCATCAATGGGCATGGGGGAGCTGCTCCTTGATGGTGGGAAGACCTCGGCGCGGCCGTCCGCACCGTCGGCCGCACCGAGGTCGCGCGGGACCGGCCGCCACGCTCGTTCTAGAACGCGTTCTAGCCGGTTGGCCCTATGTATAACGCAGCTCCCAGCAGTTGGGAAGACTGCTGACGTCTCGTCAGATGCGGTGCGGGGCAGGCAACCGGACGCCCACCGAGGGCCGTTCAGGCGCACACCCGGGCCATGACATTTGTCATCGCGGAGTCCGTACAAGCGCCTCTGCCGTGGTGCGGGCCCGACTCCGTACCGTCAGTGTCATGGAAAAGACAACGGGGAACGGGTCCGCGGTGGTCTTCACCGGGGCAGTCAAGACCTTCGGCCGGGCGGAGCGGACCGTACGGGCCGTCGACGGGATCGATCTGACCGTGGAGCGCGGCGAGACCGTCGCACTGCTCGGCCGCAACGGCGCGGGCAAGTCCACGGCGATCAGTCTGCTCCTCGGCCTGAACGAGCTGGACTCCGGAGGTGTGCAACTGCTCGGCTCCACCCCCGAGCAGGCGGTACGGGCCGGCCGGGTCGGCGCCATGCTGCAGGACGGGCGGCCGATCCCCCGGGTCACCGTCCGCGAACTGATCGCGTTCGTCGCCTCCACCTACCCCAGCCCGATGCCGGTCCCCGAATCGCTGGCCCTGGCGGGCGTCTCCGCGTACGCCGACCGGCGCATCGACAGGCTCTCCGGCGGGCAGATCCAGCGCGTCCGGTTCGCCGTCGCACTGGCCGGCAATCCGGAGCTGGTCGTCCTGGACGAGCCGACCGCCGCCCTGGACGTCGAGGCCCGGCGGGCGTTCTGGAGCTCCATGCGCGCCTACGCCCGGCGCGGCAACACGGTCCTCTTCTCCACGCACTATCTGGAGGAGGCCGACGAGAACGCCGACCGGATCGTCGTCCTCGACCACGGCCGGATCGTCGCGGACGGCAGCGGCGACCGCATCAAGGAGTCCGTCGGCGGCAGCCACGTCTCCTTCGACCTGGCGGGCGGACCGACCCAGGGGCTGGAGTTGCTGCCCGGCGTCAACGCCGTCGAGATCCGCGGCGACCGCGCCCTGCTGCGTACGGACGACTCGGACGCCACGGTGGTCGAGCTGGCCCGCCTCGGCCGGGTCCGCAATCTCCGGGTCTCCCCGGCCACGCTCGAGGACGCGTTCCTCTCACTGACCTCCCCCGCCACCGACTCCGAGAGCGAGACCGTGTGATGCTCCCCTACATCGTGCTCGAGATCCGGCGCACCCTGCGCGACGGCGTCTTCATGATCTTCGGGATCGGGATGCCGGTCCTGATGTACCTGCTCTTCACCAACCTCGGCGGGGGCGGGGACGACGCGAGCGGGTGGAAGGCCTTCTCGATGGTCGGTATGGCCGCGTACGGGGCGCTGGGCGCCGCCATGTCGATCGGTACGGGCGTCGCGTCCGACAAGTCCCTCGGCTGGCTCCAGCAGTTGCGGATCACCCCGCTCGACCCGTCCCGGGTGGTCGTGGGCCGCGCGATCAGCGGTTCGGTGACCGTGCTGCCGACCATCCTGACGGTGCTGCTCGCCGGGGCGCTGGTCAACGGCGTGCGGCTGGAGGTCTGGCAGTGGACGGCGCTGCCTCTGCTGCTGTGGATCGGTGCGCTGCCCTTCACCATGCTCGGCATCGGCAACGGCTACCGGCTCACCCCGCAGGCCACCGGCGTGGTCAACGTGGCCTGTCTGATGGGGTTCGCGATCGTCGGCGGACTGTGGTTCCCGCTCTCCGAGTACCCGTCCTGGCTCCGCTCCATCGGCACGTACACGCCCGCCCACCGGTTCGCCGACCTGGGCTGGGCGACCACGGGCGGCCACGCGCCCTCCGCCGGAACGATCGCCGTGCTCGCCGGGTGGCTCCTGCTGTTCGGTGCGTACGCCGTCGTCTCGTACCGTCGGTCCGCGAGGACCGTGTGACAGGAGCGAGCATGTCCCGGAGCGGATCAGGATCGTGGAAGGAACGGTGCAGGCAGCACCGGGAGGCAGGGCGCCTCGGGCCGCCCGGACCGTACGCCCTGCTGCCCTGGCTGCTGTTGGGCCTCGGCGCCTTCTCCAACCTCTTCCAGGGCGAGACTTCCAACCCCTGGATCGGCGGTCTCGGGCTCCTCGTCTTCAACTCCCTCTACCCCTCCGTGGTGTTCCGGGGGTTCGAGAAAAGGAAACGCGAGAGCCCGGTGTCGTACGTACTGCTCGCCGTGATGGCCCTGGTCACGTTGGGGCTGGCGATCGGGTACGGCGGCAGCTGGCTGCTGTTCTTCCCCCTGCTCTCACTGGCCTGCGGCACCATCCTGCGCAACCGGCAGCTGATGTTCGGCATGTTGGGCCTCGCGGCCGTCGCCACGTGTGTCGCCATCTGGCGCGGGGGCAACAACTCGGACCCCTGGACCATCGGATACGGCACCTTCATCTCGGGTGCGGTGACGGCCGCGATCCTGACCCTGTCGGAGACCGTGACGGAGCTGCGGGCCACCCGTCAGGAACTGGCCACGACCGCCGTCGAGAAGGAGCGGCTGCGGTTCTCCCGCGATCTGCACGATCTGCTGGGGCACACGCTCTCCGTGATCGTCGTGAAGTCGGAGGCCGCGCGTCGGCTCGCACCGCGCGACATGGACGCGGCGCTGGCCCAGGTCGCCGACATCGAATCCGTCGGCCGTCAGGCCCTCGCCGAGATCCGGGAGGCCGTCACGGGCTACCGCGAGGGGAGCCTGGCCACCGAACTCGACCGGGCCAGGTCCGCGTTGACCGCCGCCGGGATCGAAGCGGTGGTCCACCGCTCGGGACCGCCGATCACCCCGCAGGCGGAGGCGCTGCTGGGCTGGGTGGTGCGGGAGACGGTGACCAACGTCGTACGCCACAGCAACGCGACCACCTGCTCGTTCGTCGTGGCCGGCGCGGCCGAGCACGTCCGGCTGACCGTCACCGACGACGGCCGCGGACCGGCGGGCCCGCCGCCCGCACCCGGCATCGGCGGCACCGGCCTGAAGGGCCTCACCGAACGTCTCGCCGCGGCGGGAGGCTCGCTCACCGCGGGTCCCGTGCCGGGCGGCGGCTTCGTGGTCGGCGCGGAGCTGCCGGTGGACACGGTGGACGGCGCCGGAAGTCCCGCCTCACCCCCTACGCTGGGCCGGTGAACGAGATGCCCCGAGATCATCCGCCGCACACGTCCGTCCGGGTGCTGCTCGCCGAGGACCAGGGCATGATGCGCGGCGCGCTCGCCCTGCTGCTCGGGCTCGAACCGGACATCGAGGTCGTGGCCCAGGTCGGCGCCGGGGACGAGATCGTGGACGCCGCGCTGCTGTCCCGTCCCGATGTGGCCCTCCTCGACATCGAACTCCCGGGCCGCAGCGGGCTGGACGCCGCCGCCGACCTGCGCGAGGAGGTACCGGACTGCCGGGTGCTGATCCTCACCACCTTCGGGCGGCCCGGCTATCTGCGCCGTGCCATGGAGGCGGGCGCGGCGGGGTTCCTGGTCAAGGACGGCCCGGTCGAGGAGCTCGCGGCGGCGATCCGCCGGGTGCTGACCGGTGAGACCGTCATCGACCCCGCCCTCGCCGCTGCCGCCCTGAGCGCCGGCCCCAGCCCGCTCACGGCACGGGAACGGGACGCGCTGAACGCCTCGGTGGACGGGGCGACGGTCTCCGACATCGCGGCGAAGCTGCATCTGTCCGAGTCGACGGTACGTAATTACCTGTCGTCGGCGATCGGGAAGACAGGGACGCGGAACCGCATGGAGGCGGTGCGGGCGGCACGGCGGCAGGGCTGGCTTTAGAGCCTGTCGGGTGGTGTTCGCAGGTGGGGTGCCGGGCGTGACCGGCGCCCCACCTGCCCTCAGTCGCCGGACGGGCTCGACATGCCCGACGTGCTCGATGCGCGGGACGGAGTCGAGGTGCTCGACGGGCCTGCCATGGCCGACGGGCCGGACCTTCCGGAGCGCGACGAGCGGTGGCGCGGCAGCCACAGGGCCATCAGCAGCAGTCCGCCCAGCAGTACCGTGCCGGCCGTCCGGAACGCCAGCGCGAACCCTGCGGTCAGCTCCTCCGCGCCGGTGCCTTCCCCGGTCCGTGCCGCCGCGACCGTGGAGAGCACGGCGAGACCCAGCGCACCGCCCATCGTGCGTGAGGTGTTGACCAGCCCGGAGACCAGACCGGCGTCCCCGGGCGCCGCACCCGAGGTGGCGAGGGAGGCGAGTGGCGTGGACGCGAACCCCGCACCGGCCATCATCAGGATGCCGGGCCCGAAGATCGACGTGAGGTACGAGCCGTCCGCGCCCATCGTGGACTGCCAGCCGAAGCCCGTGGCGGTGATCGCCAGACCGATCAGGACGAGGTTCTTCGCGCCGACGTGTGCCATGATCCGTGGCGCGAACGTCGAGCCGAGCACCACCGCCAACGAGGTGGGCATCAGGGCCAGTCCGGCCTGCATCGGCGTGTAGCCCAGCACCGACTGCGCGTACACGGTCATGAAGTACCACATCGAGAACGTCGCGGAACCCATCACGATCATCGCCACGTTCGCCGCTGCCACCGCCCGCGTGCCCAGCACCCGGAGCGGCATCAGAGGCACCGCCGTCCGCGCCTCCACCAGGACGAAGAGGGCCAGCAGCGCCACCCCGCCGAGCAGCGGCACCAGGGTGGCCGCAGCCGTCCAGCCCTCCCGCTCGGTCTGCACGATGCCGTACGAGACCATGGCCAGCCCCACCGTGACAAGCACCGCGCCCAGCAGGTCGATACGGTGCCGCCCGCCCGCCCGGCTCTCGGCGAGCCAGACCGTGGCGCCGATCAGGACGAGCACGCCGAACGGCACATTGATCAGCAGGACCCATCGCCAGGAGAGGAGGTCGGTGAGCGCCCCGCCGACCAGTCCGCCGGCCGCGCCGCCTCCGGCGCCGACGGCCATCCACGTGCCGATCGCTCTGGTCCTGGCCGGGCCCTCGGGAACTGCGGCGGTGAGAAGCGTGAGGGTCGCAGGCGAGAGCACGGCGGCACCGAGTCCCTGCGCGGCACGGGCGGCGAGCAGCTGCCAGCCCTCCTGGGCGAATCCGCCGACGAGCGAGGCGGCGGTGAACAGGCCGAGACCGACCAGGAACATCCGCTTGCGCCCGTATATGTCGGCGGCGCGCCCGCCGAGAAGCATGAACCCGGCGAACGCGATCGCGTACGCGCCCAGGACCCACTGCAACTGACCGGCGCTCAGCCCCAGGTCGGACCGCATGGACGGCAGCGCCACATTGACGACGGACACGTCGAGGATGACGAGGAACTGGCCTGTGCAGGCGGCGAGTACCACCGCCCAGGTGCGGGATTTCTGCAGGGGCGTGGGCGCCATGACGTCAACCATGAGCGTCATACTCGCAGGCGCCCTGCGCCCCGTACATCGGTATATGGCCGGACACCCGGCTCCGACTATCGACGGAGGAGCGTGACGACCGCCGCGCCGCCGAGCCCGATGTTGTGGGCGAGTCCGACCCGGGCACCGGGCACCTGCCGGTCGCCCGCCTCGCCGCGCAGCTGCCAGGTGAGTTCGGCGGCCTGGGCGATGCCGGTGGCGCCGAGCGGGTGGCCCTTGGAGATCAGGCCACCGGACGGGTTGACCACCCACCGGCCGCCGTAGGTGGTGGCCCCGGACTCGACGAGCTTGCCGGACTCGCCCTCACCGCACAGGCCGAGCGCCTCGTAGGTGAGGAGTTCGTTGATGGAGAAGCAGTCGTGCAGCTCGATGACGTCGAGGTCCGCGGCCGAGAGCCCCGAGGTGTCGTACACCTGCCGGGCGGCGGCGCGTGACATGGGCAGTCCGACGGCGTCGATGCAGGTGCCGGAGGCGAAGGACTCGCCGGTGTCGGTCGTCATGGCCTGGGCGACGATCTCGACCGCTCTGTCCTCCAGCCCGTGGCTCCCGACGAAGCGTTCCGACACGACGACGGCTGCGGCCGCCCCGTCGGAGGTGGGTGAGCACTGGAGTTTGGTCAGCGGGCGGTGGACGGTCCTGGCGGCGAGGATCTCGTCGACCGTGCAGACGTCCTGGAACTGGGCGTACGGGTTGTTCACCGAGTGCCGGTGGTTCTTGGCACCGACCGCTGCGAGCTGCGCCTCGGTCGTCCCGTACCGCTCCATGTGTTCGCGGGCCGCGTTGCCGAAGATCTGGGCGGTGGGCGGAGACATCTCGAAGCCGTGGGCGGCGGCCATGATTTCGTAGTGCCGGGCGACGGGCGAGGTCCTGAAGTCCGCTCCGCCGTCGGACCCGCTCCCCAGCGATCCGCGCGTCATCTTCTCGAAGCCGAGCGCGAGGACGCAGTCGCTGATGCCGCCCTCGACGAACTGCCGGGCCAGCATCAGCGCGGTGGAGCCGGTGGCGCAGTTGTTGTTGACGTTGTAGACGGGTACGCCGGTCAGTCCGAGCTCGTACGCGGCGCGCTGGCCGGCCGTGGAGGCCTGGAAGCAGTAGCCGACGGGGACCTGCTGCACCTCCTCGTAGGCGACCGAGGCGTCGGCGAGCGCGGCGTTCCCCGCCTCCTTCGCCATGTCCCAGTACTGCCAGTCGCGTGTCTCCGGCTTCTCGAACTTCGTCATCCCGACACCGACGATGTACGCCTTCATGGAGAGGTCACGTCCCTTCAGTCACGCGGGAGGCCGAGAATGCGCTCGGCGACGACATTGAGCTGAACCTGGGTGGTGCCGCCCGCGATGGTCAGGCAGCGGGACATCAGAAATCCGTGCAGGGCCCGATCCCCCGGACCTTCCGCGGTCGCGCCCGCAGGTCCGAGCAGTTCCAGGGCGAGTTCGGCGACCTTCTGCTGGTGGGTGGTCTGGACGAGCTTGCGTACCGAGGCTCCGGCGCCCGGCTCCAGTCCGGACACCTGCTGCAGCGTGGTCCGCAGTCCGATGCAGGCGAGTGCGTGCGCCTCGGCGGCAAGGGCGCCGAGGCGCGCCCGGTAGCTGCCGTCGAGCTCGCCGGAACGGTCGATGAGCGCTTCCAGTCCGGTGTCGAAGGTCATCTGGTCGGCCATGTGGACGCGTTCGTTGCCGAGGGTGTTGCGGGCGACCCGCCAGCCGTCGCCCACGTCGCCGACGACGGCGTCGCTGGGCAGCAGGGCGTCGTCGAAGTACACCTCGTTGAAGAGGGAGTCGCCGGTGATCTCCTTCAGCGGGCGGATGTCGATGCCTTCGGTGTTCCTCATGTCGACGAGGAAGTAGCTGAGCCCCTGGTGCTTGGGGGCGTCCGGGTCGGTCCTGGCGAGCAGGATGCCGTGATCGGCCCACTGGGCGGCGCTCGTCCATACTTTCTGGCCGTTGATCCGCCAGCCCTCGGAGGTCCGCTCGGCCTTCGTGCGGAGCGAGGCGAGGTCGGAGCCGGCGCCGGGCTCGGAGAACAGCTGACACCAGAGGAGTTCGCCGCGCAGGGTGGGCATGAGGTAGCGGTCCTGCTGCTCCGGTGTCCCGTGTGCGAGGAGCGACGGCACCACCCAGGTGGCGATCCCCAGGTCGCTCACCTTCACTCCCTGCTCCTTCAACTCCTGCTGCACGGCGAGCTGGTGGAGAGGTCCGGCGTCCAGACCGTAGGGGGCGGGCAGATGCGGGGCGGCGTAGCCGGTCGGGGCGAGGACGCGGCGGGCTGCCTTCGGGTCGAGCCCCCGGGCGGCGGCGACGGCCTCGCGCGCCTCGGCGCGGTGGCGGTCGGCCTCGGCGGGGAGTTCGAGGGCGAGTTCGCGGCGTGCTCCGCCCTCGGCCAGCCGGAGGGCCCGCAGCCGGTGGGCGTCCCCCGCCCCCAGCAACTGCCGCGCCACGAGCGCCCGGCGCAGATGGAGGTGGGCGTCGTGCTCCCAGGTGAAGCCGATGCCGCCGAGGACCTGGATGCAGTCCTTGGCGCAGCTGTACGCGGCGTCGAGCGCGGTGCCGGCGGCGAGGGCGGCGACCAGTCCCCGTACCTCCGGGGCTTCGTCCGCCGCGCGGGCGGCGTCCCACACCAGGGCGCGGGCCTGTTCGACGCGGACGAGCATGTCGGCGCAGAGATGCTTGATGCCCTGGAACCGCCCGATGGGACGGCCGAACTGTTCGCGGACCCTGGCGTACGCGACGGCGGTGTCCAGCGCCCGGGAGGCGGTGCCGCACGCCTCGGCGGCGAGGAGGACGGCGGCGAGATCACGGACGGCCGCGGAGTCGATCCGTACGGCGCGGTCCGCGGGTACGAGTACGCCGTCGGCCCGGACCTCGGCGGTGGGGCGGGTCGGGTCGGCGCCGCGGTGCGGGCGCACGGTCAGCCCCTCGGTGGCGGTGTCGACGGCGAACCAGAGGGTGCCGGCGGCCGATTCGGCGGGGAGCAGAAGCAGGTCGGCGTCGGCACCCGAGAGCACAGGCGGAGCCGTGCCGTCGAGAAGGTGACCGTCCTCGCCGTCCACGACGGTGAGGGTGCCGGGGCCGAGGGCGACGGCGCCGATGCGGGTACCGGCGGCGAGGGCGCCCAGCAGGTCGCTCCCGCCCGCGTCGCCCAGCACCGCCGAGGCGAGCGCGTTCGCCAGGTACGGGCCGGGGAGCGCGGCCCGTCCCGCCTCCTCCAGAACCACGGCGAGGTCGAGGAGTGTGCCGCCTGCTCCGCCGTGCTCCTCGGGCAGATGGACGCCGAGCAGCCCCTGCTCGCCGAGATCGCCCCAGTAGCCGGGGCGCACGCCGGGTGCGGAAGGAGCGCTCGCGTCGAGGAGCTTGCGAATCTCGTCCGGGGGTACGGCGCGCGCCAGCCACCCCCGTACGGCCCGTGCCATATCCCGCTGTTCCTGGGTGATTCCGATGCCCATGTACGGATCCTCGCCGGTCGCGGCCACTGGAACGGCGCAAGAGTAGAACACGTTTCAATCTGATGGAAGGTCAGATGACCGCACGGTTCCGGCCAAGTACCTCGCCATGTCCTGTTGGTACCGCGTTCACCGGAATACCCCGGACCTGCGGAAGCGTTCAACGTGCACACACTTGGCGGTCGGTGCCGCCCGCCGCCGGACCCGCACTCCGCCCTCACCCCTCTTCCTTCCTTCCGCCGCCCGGAGGCCGCAGGTATGCCACAGACGACGAACGATCAGCACGTCGAGGAGCAGCAGCTCCCCGATCCGCGGGAGCGACGTGCGGGCGGCGGTGTCGTCCCCGTACTCGCCTTCGCGGGTATCACCGTCGCGGTGATGCAGACCCTGCTCGTCCCCGTCATCAAGGACCTGCCCGCCCTTCTTCACACCGATCCGTCCAACGCCACCTGGGTGATGACCGCGACGCTGCTCGCCGGGGCCGTCGCCACGCCGATCATGGGCCGGCTCGGCGACCTCCACGGCAAGCGGAGGATGCTGCTCGCCAGCCTCGCCGTCATGGTGATCGGCTCGCTGGTCTGCGCCTTCACCGAGGAACTCGTCGTCATGATCGTGGGGCGGGCGCTCCAGGGCTTCGCGATGGGCGCCATCCCGCTGGGCATCGGCATCATGCGCGACGAGCTGCCGCGCGAGAATCTCGGCTCGGCGATGGCGCTGATGAGTTCCTCGATCGGCGTGGGCGGCGGGCTCGCGCTGCCCGGCGCCGCGCTGGTCGCGCAGCACGCCGACTGGCACACGCTGTTCTTCGGCGCCGCCGGGCTCGGGGTGCTGTCGATGGCCCTGACCGTCCTCGTCGTACCGGAGACCTCGCTGCGCGCGCCCGGCCGGTTCGATCTGCCCGGTGCGCTCGGGCTCTCGCTCGGTCTGGTCTGTCTGCTGCTGCCGATCACCAAGGGCAGCGACTGGGGCTGGACCTCGGGCACCACGCTCGGTCTGATCGCCGCGTCCCTGCTGATCCTGGCGCTGTGGGGGCTCTTCGAGCTGCGCAGCCCGGCGCCGCTGGTCGATCTGCGGACCTCGGCCCGGCGCGAGGTGCTGCTCACCAACCTCGCCTCGGTGATGGTCGGTGTCGCGTTCTACGCGGTCTCGCTCGTCCTGCCGCAGCTGCTGCAGCTGCCGACGTCGACGGGGTACGGCCTGGGGCAGTCGATGGTCGTGGCGGGGCTGTGCGTGGCGCCGCTGGGTCTGACGATGATGTTCGTCGCCCCGCTGTACGCCCGGCTGTCCGCCCGCCGCGGGCCCAAGGTGTCGCTGATGCTCGGCCTGCTGGTCATCGCGATCGGTTACGGGGCGGGGCTCGGTCTGATGAGTGCCGCCTGGCAGACCGTGGTGATCGCGGTGGTGCTCGGGGCCGGTATCGGGCTCGCGTACTCCTCGCTGCCCGCGCTGATCATCGGGGCCGTCGATCCGTCCGAGACGGGCGCGGCCAACGGTCTGAACACCCTGATGCGGTCGATCGGTACGTCGGTGTCGAGTGCCGTGATCGGCATGGTGCTCGCCAACACCTCGGTGCGGATGGGACCGGTGTCGGTTCCCTCGATGGAGGGATTCCGGACCTCGTTCATGATCGCTACGGGTGCGGTGGTGATCGGTCTGGTGCTGGCCGCGTTCCTGCCTTCGCAGCGCGACGCGATGCGGCCGGTGCTGCTGGCGAGCAGCGCGGACGAGGCGGCGCCCGTCCGGGAGGCGTCGCATGCCGTCGCCGGTTCGGGCGGGTTCCGCGGCCGGGTGCTGGATGCGGACGGCATGCCGGTGGCCCGCGCCAACGTCACACTGATCGACCGGACGGGCCGGCAGGCGGGACTCACCGTGACGGACGAGGCCGGCAGGTACGCCCTGACCGCCCCGTCCTCCGGCGGCAGCTTCGTGCTGGCCGGGTCCGCCACCGGGTACGCGCCGCGCGCCTGCCCGGCGGCGTACCCGGCGAGCGGACTGCCCGTCGAGATCGACCTCGTGCTGACGGTCAGCGCACCGGAGCGTCGAACCGCGGTGACGTCATGAGCAGATGGGAGACGTCCGACCCCGCCGGGAGTTCCTGCGGCTGCGCGCCGCGGGTGAACAGCCGCGCGGGGCGGGCGCCCTGCACCCGGGCCTGGCGGCCGTTGACGCGCAGCCAGGATCCCTCGCGCAGGCCGAGCACCGGCACGTCGTTCTCCTCCAGGAACTCGGTCAGCCGCTCCTCGCGGGTCTCGCCCTTGTGGGTGCTGGCCGGGTCCGGATCCAGGTAGTGCGGGTTGATCTGGAACGGGACGAGGCCGAGCGCCTCGAAGGACGGCGGCTGAACGATGGGCATGTCGTTGGTGGTACGGAGGGTGGGCGCCGCCATGTTCGTACCGGCGCTGGCCCCCATGTACGGCAGCCCGGCGCGCACCGCCTCGATGACGGCGTCGCGCAACCCGGTGCGGTAGAGGGCGCTGAGCAGCCGGAAGGAGTTGCCGCCGCCGATGAACACAGCGTCGGACGCGGCGAGTTCGGCGGTCGGGTCGGCGTTCTCATGGACACCGCGGACGGTGATGCCGGACGGCTCCAGGGCGTCACGGACGCGTGCGGTGTACGTGGTGTAGTCGGCCAGCGCGTAGGGGACGAAGGCCAGTCGGGCACCGGAGGGCAGGAATCCGATAACGGTGTCGAGGGCGTGTTCCAGGTAACCACGGCCGTGCTGGGTGGAGTTGGAGAGCAGAAGCAGATTCACAGGGTTCCTCGGACGACTCAGGTGATTCGGACGGTTCGGGTGACTCGGGGGGCACCGGTATCCCGGTGACCCGGACGTTCGGGCGGGTCAGTCGGTGGTACGGGGGCGGCGGGCCCGCGGCTTCGGGCGCTGCGGTGGGTGGGTGAGCCTCTGCTCCAGGAGCTGGGCCGCCTGGCGCAGGGCGTCGAGCCGGTCCTCGGGCGCCCCCCGGAACCGCTCCTCGCCACCGCCGAGGCTGAGGCTCCCGTACGGCTCGCGCCCCAGGAACACCGGAACGGCGACGGTCGCGATCCCGGTGTCGTACTCCCCGACGGTGCAGGCGTACCCCTGGGCACGGACCTTCAGGAACTCCTGTTCCAGCTGGTCCGGGTCGGTGACGGTCCGCTCGGTGAAGCGGGCCATGGGGCGGCCGCGGAACAGCCGGTGGCGCTGCTCATCGGGCAGGTAGGCGTAGTACGACTTGCTGGTCGCCCCGGCGTGCGCCGGGTAGAGCTCGCCGACCAGGGGGTAGTAGCGCAGCGGTCCGGTCTCGCCCTCCTCGGCGGCCACACACCGCATGTGGAAGCTGTCCGGCAGGCAGAACAGGACGGTGTCACCGGTGGCCCGGCGCAGCTCCTCCAGGACCGGCCCGGCGAGCAGTTCCAGCGATCCGGAGCGCTCCCAGAGCCGGCCGAGCCGCAGCACGGCGGGGCCGATGCGGTAGCGGCGGGTGGCCGGGTCGGAGACCAGGAAGCCGCGGCCGGCGAGCGTCGCGAGGAGCCGCTGGGCCACCGAGGTGTCCCAGCCGAACTCCTCGGCGACCTCGGTCACACCCCAGTCCGGCCTGGTCCGCTCGAACGCGAGCAGCACGAGGAGCGCCCGGTCGACGGTTTGCAGGGCCCCGGCGGGGGTGCGCCGGTCCAGATCGAAGTCCGCCATCGTCATCTCACCATTCAGACCTGAATTGCAAATAACGGGAAACAGTTGCGCTCAACGCTATCCGATCCCGAATCTGCTCTCAGCACCCCGTCCGGCGCCCGTGACTCCCTGCCGGGCGCCGGACGGGTGTGATGGATGCGCGAGAAAGGCCCCCCATGTTGAAGTACGTGCTGGACATCCTTGACCTGCTGGACGACCCCCAGGCCAACGGCAAGACGGTCGTCGAGTACCTCGACTCCGTAGCGGGGGCCGAGGGCTCGTCCGCGCAGGTCACCACGGTCGCCGGCGAACGGGGCTCCACGGACTTCGTGCTCGTGAGGATCCCCGGCAGCCAGGGCCGCACCTCCGGCGGCAGCGCCCGCACCCTCGGTGTGGTCGGCCGCCTCGGCGGCATCGGCGCCCGGCCCGAGGTGACCGGTCTGGTCTCCGACGCCGACGGCGCGGCAGCCGCCGTGGCCACCGCGGCCAAGCTGCTCGACATGCGCCGCCGCGGCGATGTGCTGCCCGGCGACGTGATCGTCGCCACCCACATCTGCCCGGACGCGCCGACCGAGCCCCACGAACCGGTGCCGTTCATGGGCTCGCCCGTGGACATCGCCACGATGAACCGGCACGAGGTGACCGGCGAGATGGAGGCCGTGCTCTCCATCGACACCACCAAGGGCAACCGGATCATCAACCACAAGGGCCTGGCCCTCTCCCCCACCGTCAAGGAGGGGTGGGTGCTCCGGGTCAGCGAGCAGCTCGGTGAGCTGCTCGCCGTCGTCACCGGTGAGCCGTTGGTCACCTACCCGGTGACCACGCAGGACATCACGCCGTACGGTAACGGTGCACATCACATCAATTCCATCCTGCAGCCCTCCACCGCGACGGCCGCTCCGGTCGTCGGCCTCGCGGTCACCTCGGCCGCCGCGGTGCCGGGCTGCCAGACGGGCGCGAGCCACGAGACGGACATCGCGTCCGCCGCCCGCTACGCCGTGGAGGTCGCCAAGGCCTACGGCAGTGGCCACCTGGACTTCCACGACGCGGTGGAGTTCGACAACCTCGTCAACCGCTACGGGTCGCTGGCTCACCTGCAGACCTTCGGCCGTACACCCCAGGAGTCCTGATGGCAGCCGCCGCCCCGCAGGCCGAGGCCAAGAGCATCGGCAGCGACGACTACTCCCTCTCGCGCGTCCCGCGCGACAAGAGGTTCGGATTCTGGTCCATGCTGCTGCAGTGGCTGGCCCAGTCCGGCTCGATCTCGCAGTTCACGCTCGGCGCCACCATCGGTGTCGGCATGACCTTCGGGAACGCCTTCCTCGCCTTCACGCTCGGCGCGGTGATCCTGGAGATCGTCATCTTCGCGATCGGTCTGGCCGGGATGCGCGAGGGTCTGGCGACCCCGATGCTGACCCGCTGGGTCGGCTTCGGCCGCAATGGCTCGGCGCTGGTGAGCTTTGTCATCGCGGTCAGCCTGGTCGGCTGGTTCGGGGTCCAGAACACGATCTTCGGCAACAGCGTCTCGGCGCTGGTCGGCGGGCCGTCCTGGATATGGTGCGTGCTCGCGGGCATGGCCATCACCGCCCTGGTGATCTTCGGCTTCCGCTACATGGCGGTCTTCGCGAAGATCGTCACCCCGCTCTTCTTCGCGATGGTCGCCTGGTCCGTCGTCTCGACGCTCAAGGACCACTCGATCAGTGACCTGATCAACTCGCCGCCGCCCGGCCAGACGATCCCGCTCGCCGTCGCCGCCACCGCCATCGCGGGCGGCTTCATGACCGGCGCGATCGTGGCCCCGGAGATGACCCGCTACAACCGCAAGGGCTCGCACGTCTTCATCCAGAGCGCCTCGTCGATGATCCTCTCCGAGTACATCGTCGGCATGACCGGTGTGCTCCTCGGCCACCTGGTCAAGAGCAACGAGGTGTCGCACATCGTGCTCTCCACCTCGGGCGCCTTCGGCGTCATCGTGGTCCTGATGTCCACCGCGAAGATCAACGACTGGAACCTGTACGGCTCCTCGCTCGGCGTCGTCAACTTCTTCCAGGTCGTCTTCGGCAAGCGGCTGCACCGCGGCGCGGTCACGATCGTCCTCGGCATCGCCGGCACGGTCCTGTCCGCGATCGGGATCATGACCCACTTCACCGAGTTCCTCTCGATCCTCGGTGTGGCCATCCCGCCGATCGGCGGCATCATCGTGGCCGAGTACTGGGTCGTGAAGAGGATGCGCAAGCCGCTGGACGACACCCGCGAGGCCGAGACGCTGCCGAGGACCTCGCCGACCTGGGTGCCGATGTCCATAGTCATCTGGATCGTGGCGTTCTGCGTCGGCAAGTTCTACGACGGCGGCATCCCGGCGCTCAACTCGCTGGGCACGGCCTTCGTGCTGTACGCGGTGCTCGGCCTGCTGGGCTGGGTCAAGCCGTACGGCACCTCCACCCTGGGCGACGAGGACAGCGCTGTCCCCGCCTCCCGCGCAACGACCTCCGTGGGAGCAGCATGACCACCCCCGACCCCGCCGCGCCCCTCGTCCCGGCGTCCGACCGGGCTCAGGCCGAGGTCATCGACCTCTGCGCCGAACTGATCCGGTTCGACACCTCCAACCCCACCAGCAACGAACGCGCGAGCGCCGACTGGGTGGTGGGCCGTCTCGCCGAGGTGGGCATCGACTCCGAGCTGGTCGAGTCCGCCCCGGGCCGGGCCAACGTCGTCGCCCGCATCGCCGGCCGCGACCCTGAGCGCGGCGCCCTGCTGGTCCACGGTCACCTCGACGTGGTCCCGGCCGACGCGTCCGAGTGGCAGGTGCCGCCGTTCTCCGGCGAGATCCGCGACGGCTACCTCTGGGGCCGCGGCGCGATCGACATGAAGGACACGGTGGCGGTCATGATCGCCACTGCTCGGCACTTCGCCCGCACGGGCACGAAGCCTTCCCGCGACCTGGTCCTCGCCTTCCTCGCCGATGAGGAGGCGGGCGGCAGGTTCGGCGCGCACTGGCTGGTCGAGCACCGTCCGGAACTGTTCTCCGGGGTGACCGAGGCGATCGGCGAGGGCGGCGGTTTCTCCTTCGCCATCGACGACACCCGGCGCCTCTACCCGATCGAGAACGCCCAGCGCGGCATGGCCTGGATGGAGCTCACCGCCACCGGACGGGCCGGCCACGGTTCGTCCCCCAACGACGAGAACGCGGTCACCGACCTCGCCGAGTCGTTGACCCGGATCGGCCGCCACACGTTCCCGATCCGCCTGATCGAGCCGGTCCGCGCGCTGCTCGAAGAGGCCGCCCGCCTCCAGGGGGTCGACTTCGACGAGGACGACATCGAGGGCAGTCTGGCGAAGCTGGGCCCGGTCTCCGACTTCATGCAGGTCGTCCTGCGCAACTCGGCGAACCCGACCATGTTCGGCGCCGGTTACCAGACGAACGTCATCCCGGGGAAGGCCACGGCCCGCGTCGACGGCCGGTTCCTCCCCGGACACGAGCAGGAACTCATCGACACCATCGACCAGTTGCTCCTGCCGTCGGTCAGCCGCGAGTGGGTCAACCACGACATCGCGATGGAGACGACGTTCGACGGCCCGCTCGTCGACGCGATGTGCGAGGCCGTACGCGCCGAGGACCCGGACGGACACCCGGTCCCGTACTGCAACCCCGGCGGCACGGACGCCAAGGCCTTCACCCACCTCGGCATCCGCTGCTTCGGCTTCAAGGGCCTGAAGCTGCCGCACGACCTGGACTACGGCCGGCTCTTCCACGGCGTGGACGAGCGAGTCCCGCTGGAGGGGCTGCGGTTCGGGGTCCGCGTCATGACCCGACTCTGGCAGAGCTGCTGAGCCGATCCAGCAGCTCCGCCGGGGGCCGCCCCGACCCGGGCCCACCCCTCGTACGCCCCCGCCGGACCTGTTCCGGCGGGGGCGTACGGCATGGAGCGCAGCCCTGCCCGAGCCGTACCCGGACGTTCACGACCGCTTCACGGAACGGTCAGCCGGGGCGCCCCTCCCCCTCCCTGTGACCACCTAGCGTCCTTGGTTCAGACCGGTTACCGACTCGTTATGATGACCGCGCCAGAGACAAGGAACCCCCGTGAGAATCACCCCTCTTGTGATCGTTGCCGCGTCCGCGGCCCTCGCCGCACCGACCGCTGCCCACGCCGAGCCCGACACCTCTCACCCGCCCGCGACACCCGGTGTGAGTGCGCCCGGTGGGCGGTACGAGCACGCGGTGACACTGAAGTTCAGCACCGAGCGCGGAACCACCGTCCGCTACACGCTGGACGGCTCGACCCCGACCCGCGGGAGCAGCGTCTACTCCCCCGGCCGCCCGCTGCGGATCACCGAGGACACCAACGTCACGGCTGTCGCCTTCCACGGCAGTCAGGCGAGCCCGCCCGTCTCGTACGGCTACCTGATCAAGACGCAGGAGAAGCCGCTCGCCACGTTCGTCGTCATGTCGGACGTCCACGTCGGCGACCACGCGCACAACGACAAGAAGTACGAGAGCTTCTTCGACACCATCGGTTCGATCTTCCCGAACCCGGACGCGATCCTGTCCAACGGCGACATGATCAACGACAACGGCGACGGCAAGGGTCCGGACCACAGGATCGTCTCGGAGATCTTCCAGGCGAACCTCAAGCGCAAGGGCATGGACAGCACCCAGCTGCTGATCTCCAACGGCAACCACGACGCGAGCCTCGCCGCGATACGGGCCGGCTACCCGAAGGCGTGGTTCCCGGACTCCGGCGGCGGCTACTACGAGTCCGACGTCAAGGGTGTGCACCTCTTCACGGTGAACACGGAGACGTACAACAACGACACCGCGCAGCGCACCTGGCTGAAGACCCGCCTGGCCGAGCTCACCGCTGACCCGGCGAACGCCAACCGGCCGATCCTCGTCCAGGGCCACCGCCCCACCACCGGAACGGCGATGGACGGCCAGCAGGCGTCCAACCCGCGGCTGGCCGAGGACCTGAGCGCCTTCCCGCAGGCGATCCTCTTCAGCGGCCACTCGCACCTCAACATCAACGACGACCGGTCGATCCACCAGCGCGACTTCACGTCGGTCAACGACGGTTCGATGTCGTACGTCGAGATCGACCACGGCTACCAGATGGTCACCGGGACGGGCCTCGCCAACCGCTTCGAGTCGCCGACCGCCCAGGCGCTCTTCGTCGAGGTCTACAAGGACCGTACGGAGATCGACCGCATCAACATGGCCGCGGACCAGCACGACATCTACGCCGGAGGCCAGTGGTCGGCGAGCTGGCAGCCGCCGTACGCCAGCGCGGGCACACTGAGCGGTCCGGGCTGGACGGTACGTCTGAAGGGCTCGACGAACCAGCAGATCAAGGACAACTTCCGGTACACGGCCGCCGAACGGAACAAGGTGGCACCGGAGTTCACCACCGGCGAGCCGCTGACAGCGGTGCGCGGCCCCGAGGGCGCCACCGCCGTGCGGATCGCGCAGGCCCAGGACGACCAGATGGTCCATCACTACGAGGTCGACATCACCGACACGACCACCGGCACCAAGGCCGTCTCGTCCAAGGTCCTCTCCGACTTCTACATCATGCCGCACCCCAACACTCTGGACATCCCGGTCCCGGGCGCGGTGGCGGGCCACGCGTACGAGGCGCGGGTCGTGGCGGTGGACGCGTACGGCAACGCCTCCCCGGCCGCGACGCTGACGTTCACCCGCTGACGCGCCGGAAAACCCCCTGGAGCGGTGGGCCGGCGGGCCCACCGCTCCTGCGGCCGCACCAGATGTCGGCCCTGTCGGCACATGCCACCCCGCCGACAGCGCCGACCGGCCCGTACGGCACGATGAGGCGCCGTTTCATTCCCGTACGACCAGGAGGAACCCCGTGGCCGCCGAGCCCGAGCCGGAGATTCTCGCCGCCTTCCAGGCGGCCAAGGGCTTCATGCCGGTGGTCGAGGGGCTCGCCCTCCACGCGGCCGCCACCGACGCCGCCGCGCTCGGTCTGCCGCTGCTGGAGGTCGGAACGTACTGCGGGCGGTCCACGATCCTGCTCGCCGACGTCGCCCGGGCGGCCGGTGTGACCGCACTCACTGTCGACCATCACCGGGGCAGCGAGGAGCAGCAGCCCGGCTGGGAGTACCACGACCCGACCGTCGTGGACCCGGAGGTCGGCCGGATGGACACGCTGCCGACCTTCCGCCGCACGCTGCACGCGGCGGGCCTCGAAGACCATGTCGTGGCGCTCGTCGGACGGTCCCCGCAGGTCGCGGCCGTCTGGGGCGGGCAGCTCGGCTTCGTCTTCATCGACGGCGGGCACACCGACGAGCATGCGAACGGTGACTACGAGGGGTGGGCGCCGCATGTCGCCGAGGGCGGGCTGCTCGTGATCCACGACGTGTTCCCCGATCCCGCGCACGGTGGCCAGGCGCCGTACCGGGTGTATCTGCGGGCGCTGGAGTCCGGGGCGTTCACCGAAGTGTCGGTCACGGACTCGCTGCGCGTCCTGCGCCGTACCGGAACGGGGATCTGAGCCGCCGGATAGCATCGCGACGTGCCGTACGACACCAGTGTTTCTCCCACCCCGCGCCCCGCACGGCGCCGCCGGACCCTGCTCGCCGCTGCCGCGCTGGGCTGCGTGTGCCTGATCGCGGGCTGCGGGGGTGGCAGCGGCGGTGGAGCGGCTGCGCAGCCGCGCGAGGGCGGTGGTGGCACGTCGTCCACGCCGCCCCTGTCGCCTTCGCCCGCGAAGAGCAGTCCGGCGAGGACGACCTCGGTGCCGCCCTCCCCGTCGAAGTCCGCCGGCCGCACGGTGTCCGGGCCGCTGTCGGGGAAGACGGTCGTGATCGACCCCGGGCACAACCCGCGCAACCACGAGCACACCCGCGAGATCGGCCGCCAGGTGGACATCGGCACCGCGCACAAGGAGTGCGACACCACCGGTACGTCCACCGACTCGGGTTACGCCGAGGCCGAGTTCACCCTCGACGTGTCGCACCGGCTGCGGGCGCTGCTGCAGGCGCAGGGCGCCGAGGTGGTCCTCACGTACGACAACGACCGCCCGTACGGGCCGTGTGTCGACGAGCGGGCCCGGATCGGCAACAACGCCGGGGCCGATGCGGTCGTGTCGGTGCACGCGGACGGTTCCGCGGTCGGCAACCGCGGCTTCCATGTGATCCTTCCCGCACTCGTACGCGGCGGTGCTGCGGACACCTCGAAAATCGTCGAACCGTCTCGCGAACTCGGCACCCGGATCGCCGGCCTCTTCGTCCGGGCTACCGGAAGTGCACCTTCCAATTACGTGGGCGGCAATACAGGGTTGGACACCCGTAAGGATCTGGGCGGACTCAATTTGTCCAAGGTGCCCAAGGTGTTCATCGAGTGCGGCAATATGCGTGATCCGAAGGACGCCGCCCTGCTCACCAGCGCGGGCTGGCGCCAGAAGGCCGCACAGGGCATTGCGGATGGCATCAGTTCCTACCTGCGCGGGTAAGCACCCCTGGTTATGCGGTGGTTGTGCGGTGGTTATGCAGGGTTATTCAGGGGGATGACCGTCCAAGGTTCGGGCCAGGACACAACCCGCCCGGGCAGACGATAGATTCATCCGTACGATGGGGAGCCGCCCCCGAGCTTCGTACCGTGCCCGCCGTACCGGCGGCAGCGACGACCGCCCCGACGAGACGACCGACTAAGGACCTTCACGTGAATATCCGCTCGCTCACTAGAGGCGATGGCGTGGTGATCGGAGCAGCGGTGGTGCTGTTCATCGCCTCTTTCCTCGATTTCCTCTCCTACAACGGCCTCGGCGTCGACGCGCCGAACGCCTGGGACTCGCTGGGCAATGCGATCGGCGTCTACCTGGTCGGGGTGATCGGTGCGGCACTGATCGTGCTCTCCCGTTCGCAGCCCCAGCCCCGCAAGATCGTCGGCCTGGACCTCGGCCAGTTCGGTGTCGCGGCCACGGTCTTCACCGCGTGGAACGTCTTCTGGACGATCATCGACCTCGGCCAGGTCGACGCCGGTGCCGGTCTCGTCCTCGGCCTGATCGCCTCGCTCGTGCTGGCCGGCGGCGCGGTCGCCACCCCGCTGGTTCCCGCACTGAAGGCGCCCCTGATGGGCGCCCCGCGCCCGCAGCCCGTGCAGGCGCCGTACGGCGGCCAGCCGCAGCCCGGCCAGGGGTACGGCTACCCGGGTGCCCAGCAGCAGCCGTACGGTGCGCAGCCGGGTCAGCCCCAGCCGTACGGTGCCCAGCCGCAGCCCGGTCAGCCCGACCCCGCCCAGGCGCAGGCGCAGCAGGCCCCACAGGGCGGCGCCGCGCCGGCCGGTGACTTCACGCCGTTCTGGTTCGCCGTGCCGGTGGCCCGTCCGCTCTACGGGGAGGACGGTTCGCCGAGCCCGATCGCCGAACTGGCACCGGGCACCTGGTACCTCGCGGTCGAGCAGCGCGGTCCGAGCCTCATCGCCCAGACCCAGGACGGCCGTCGTGGCGTTCTGCAGGACACCACGGGCATCCAGCGCGGCTGACAGCACTCCCGCTCCGCGGCCCCTCGCCCCTTCCGGGCGGGGGGCCGCTGCCGTACTCTCCGTCCGTACAAAGCGATCTGATGTGTCATCAGTTCGATATGGCTGGAGGGACCGGTATGCGGCTCGGACTCGCTCTCGGCTACTGGGGCCGCGGCCCGAACCCCGCCCACCTGGATCTCGCCCGCGAGGCGGAACGGCTGGGCTACGACTCGGTGTGGACGGCGGAGGCCTGGGGCTCCGACGCCTTCACCCCGCTGACCTGGATCGCGGCGCACACCTCCCGCATCCGGCTGGGCACCGGCATCGCGCAGATGGCGGCACGCACCCCGACCGCGACGGCCATGCACGCACTGACCCTCGACCATCTCTCCGGCGGCCGCATGATGCTCGGGCTCGGGCTGTCAGGGCCCCAGGTGGTGGAGGGCTGGTACGGGCGCCCGTTCCCGAAGAGCCCGTTGACCGCCACTCGCGAGTACGTCGAGGTCATCCGGCAAGTACTGAGGCGCGATGGCCCTGTTGAGCTGGACGGGCGGTTCCACTCTCATCCGTACACCGGTCCTGACGCGACCGGGCTCGGCAAACCGCTGAAGCCGATCACCCATCCGCTGCGGGCCGGGATGCCCGTACTGCTGGGCGCCGAGGGCCCGAAGAACGTCGCGCAGACGACCCGGATCGCGGACGGCTGGCTGCCGTTGTACTGGTCGCCGCTGCGGACCGATGTGTACGAGGCGTCGCTGACCGAGCTCCCCGACGGCTTCATGATCGCGCCGATGGCCCGCGCGCACGTCTGTGACGATGTCACGGAAGGCCTGCTGCCGGTGAAGGCGATGCTCGGCTTCTACATCGGCGGGATGGGACACGCCGCCCGTAACTTCCACGCCGATCTGATGGCACGGATGGGCTTCGAGGAGGAGGCGCGGCGGATCCAGCAGCTGTTCCTGCAAGGCCGCAAGGAGGAGGCGGTGCTGGCCGTGCCGGACGCGTTCGCCGATGAGATCTCGCTCGTCGGCCCGCGTGAACGGATCGCGGAACGGCTGGAGTTGTGGCGGAAGGGCCCGGTGACCGACCTGCTGGTCACGGCACCGGACCCGCAGACTCTGCGCGTCCTGGCAGACCTCAACAACGCCTGAGCGCCCGCCTCAGCGGAACGTCGCCCGCTCCAGCCAGAAGTCCAGCAACTCCCGGTCCCCGAGCACCTCGGCCCGCCCGCTGTCCACGTCCAGCCGCCGGTTGATCAGCACCATCAGGTCCGTCAGCTGCGCGCGCACCGCGACGGTCGCCTTCTCGTGCGCCCGCCGCCAGGCGAACCCGTCCTCGCCGAACTCGATCAGCCACTCCGCCCCGGGCACGTCCGTGGCATGGAAGTGGAGGGACCGGCCGGCCCCCCGGAGCTCCGCGGCCTCCGGGTCCCCCTGGGACTGGGCGAAGGCGACGATCTCCAGCCACTCGTCCATCGTGTCGGCCGCCAGCTCGGGCGCCACCGCGTAGTCGGCCCGCACGGCGAGCACCGCGTCGGCGCGGTGGACGACCGTCTCGTGCGCCATGCGCCGCGCCCAGAACCCGGCGCTCCTGTCCCACGACCAGCTCCAGACCTGCCGGTCGCGACCTGCGTCGCGCAGCACGTCAGCCGTCTTCGCCGCCCCGTCGGCCAGCCAGGCGTCCAGCACGGCCGGGTCGTCGCCGTCCGGCGTGAACTCCGGCACCTGTTCGTCCGGGAGTTGCCCGGTCGCCCGGGTGCGGACGATCTCGCCGGCCCAGCGGTGGGCGCCGCCGACGTGCACGGCCAGCTCGCGCAGCGTCCAGTCGGGGCAGGTCGGGACCGGCGCGGCGAGATCCGCGCCCTTGAGCGTCGCCCTCAACTCATCGGTCTGCCGGACGATTTCGTCGCAGTAGCGATCATGTGCCAGAAGCGTCATGGCGGCACCCTATTGCGGCCGCCTCGCAGCCCACATCCCGTTATCCGCCGAGCTGGGACGTGGACGGCACCTTGTCCTTCACCTCGGCGCCCGCGCTCTTGCCCGCGTCCTTGATGCCGTTGATGACGTTCTCGAAGGCACCGACGTCCCCCGCGCCCGCCTCGCCCGTGCGGAGCTTGGTCCCGAGCCCCTTGAGCGATGCGATGCCCGCCGTCAGCGGCGCGACCGCCTTCGACAGCAGCGGGTCGCCCTTGGCGTTCTCCGCCGCCGCCTTGAGCCGGTTGTACGCGAACCCGCCCGCGAGCCCCGCCTTGACCAGTGCGGTCTTCCGCCCGTCGGCGCCCTTCTTGAACTTGCCCGCACGGTACGGCTTCACGATCCACTGATACGTGGCTCCCGCCGCGAGCCCCGCATTGGCGACGAACCGCGTCTTCGCGAGCTTCTGCTTCTCCGGGGACGCCGTACCGCTCGGGGTCGGGGAGGAACTCGAACTGCTGCTGGACCCCCCGCCGCACCCGGTGGCGCCCACCAGCACGGTGCAGGACAGCAGCAACGCCACGAACAGACGCCGGAGCGGTACGGAACTGGGCACAGCGGGCCTCCCTGAATGGGCACACGGTGGGTTCTGCGGGTGAGTGACGCGGTCCGGCACTCCCGGCCAGGCTCATCCCGGCCCGGGTGCCGCGCCACTCGGGAGGCGCCGTCCGGGTTTCAGGCCGGGGAAAGCGGCAACCCGGTGTTCATGCCTCCTGGAAAAGGAACGAGAAGCAGCACCGCCGCACGTGTCATAGCCGTCGTGGCCGATGTCATGGCCGCCATCATCGGCCTGTGGATCCTCATGTACCTCCTGGACGCGAACCGGGCCAACGACCTGGTGGACTTCGTCAGGGGCACGGCCCGCTGGCTGGCCGGCTGGTCGTACGACCTGTTCACGTTCGACGCGGCGTGGGCACGGGTCGTCGCCGGATACGGCCTCGCCGCCGCCGTCTACCTCTTCGTCGGACATGCTCTGGCGAGCCGCATCCGGCGCTACTGACCCGCCGGCGAGGAAGCGTTCAGTGGTCCGAGCAGACCATCAGGTGCGCGAAGCCTCGCCGCAGCAGTCCGGTTCCAGCCCGTTCGGCAGCCGTTCGCCGCTGAAGACCGCGGTGGTCGCCTCGTCGCCCCCCAGTGCGGCCACCGCGAGCAGCAGCGAGCCGGCGGTCCAGGTGGTGTGCTCCTCCGGCCAGAACGCCCGGTTGCCCTCGAAGACGTAACCGGTCCAGTACATGCCGCCCTCGGCGCGCAGGTGCTGGATGGACTGGAGGATCTCCAGAGCCCGGTCGGACTCACCCATCACCCAGAGCGCCAGGGCCAGTTCGCAGCTCTCGCCGCCGGTCACCCAGGGGTTGGGCAGCACACAGCGGACCCCGAGGCCGGGGACGACGAAGCGGTCCCAGGCTTCCTCGATCCGTTCCTTGGCGGCCGTTCCGGTGAGCGCGCCGCCGAGGACCGGGTAGTACCAGTCCATCGAGTAGTGGCTCTTGTCGAGGAAGCGCTCGGGGTGGTTGCGGATCGCGTGCGCGAGGGCACCGGTCGCCAACTCCCAGTCGGGCTGCGGCTCTTCGCGCTGCTCGGCGATGGCGAGTGCACAGCGCAGCGCCTGGTGGATGGAGGAGCAGCCGGTCAGCAGGGCGTCGTCGACCGGGGTTCCGTCGGGTTCGCGCTTCCAGCCGATCTGGCCGCCGGGCTGCTGGAGCCGCAGGACGAATTCGACGGCCGCGTAGACGGTCGGCCACATCCGGTCGATGAACGCGTCGTCGCCGGTGGCGAGGTAGTGGTGCCAGACGCCGACCGCCACGTACGCGCAGAAGTTGGACTCCAGGCCCCGGTCGGTCGGCCGGTCCGGGTCGCCGTCGTGGTAGGCGGCGTACCAGGAGCCGTCCTCGTTCTGGTGCCGGGCCAGCCAGTCGTAGGCGCGTTCCGCCGCGGTGTGCTCACCCGCGGCGTCGAGGGCCATGGCGGCCTCGGTGTGGTCCCACGGGTCGAGGTGGTGGCCTCGGAACCAGGGCAGCGCTCCGTTCTCGCACTGCACGGCGAGCAGTGCCTCGACGGTCTCGGTGGCCTGCTCGGCGGAGAGTACTCCGGGCAGCACGAGGTGTTCGGTCTGCTCGGGAGTGGTCACGCCTCGGCCTTCGAAAGGTCGTCCGCGGCGGCGGCCCTGGGCAGGTGCGGCTTGGTGGCGTAGGCGACGAAGCTCTTGCCGACGACCGGGTTGAGCAGTTGCTCGGCGACCCGGGTGACGGCCGGCTTCTTCATGATGTCCCAGACCAGCAGCTTGTGGTACGCGCGGACCGGGAGCGCTGCGTCCTTGCCGTCGCGGCCGACTCCGAACGCGCACTTCAGCCACCAGTACGGCGAGTGCAGGGCGTGGGCGTGGTGGGTGCCGTACGGCTTGAGACCGGCGCCACGGATCTTGCCCAGGAGTTCATCGGCCTTGTAGATGCGGATGTGGCCGCCCTCGACCTCGTGGTACGCGTCGGAGAGCGTCCAGCAGATCTTCTCGGGGCCGTACCGCGGCACGGTGATGGCGATCCGGCCACCGGGCTTGAGGACCCGGACCATCTCGGCGAGCACGCCCTTGTCGTCGGGAATGTGCTCCATCACCTCGGAGATGATGACGACGTCGAAGGACTCGTCGGGGAACGGCAGGTTGAGCGCGTCGCCCTCCATCGCGGTGGCGGTGGCACCCTCGGGGGCCTCGCCGGCCTCCTTCATCGCCGCGAACCACTTCGCGACCTCGCGGATCTCCTCGCCGTTCTGGTCGAGTGCCACCACCTGGGCGCCGCGCCGGTAGCACTCGAAGGCGTGGCGTCCGGCGCCGCAGCCCAGATCGAGCACTCGGTCGCCTGCGGCGAGCGGGAAGCGGGTGAAGTCCACGGTCAGCACGAATACCTGCTTTCGCGGTCGGGGGTCGAGGGGGGTCAGGGAGCAGGGGCGGCGGGGACGGGCGTCGGGGTCACCGACGGCCGCCGGAGTGCGTGGTGGCTGCGCGGGCGGCGATCGCCTGCCGGTAGAGCTCCGCGGTGCCGATGGCCGCCTGCTTCCAGGTGAACCGGGACAGCACCCGTTCGCGGCCCGCGGCGCCGAGCCGGGCCCGCAGGTCCGGGTCGCCCAGCAGCCGGGCGAGTGCGGCGGCCAGCGCCCCGGCGTCGGCGGGCGGCACGGCCAGGCAGGTCTCGCCGTCCGGGCCGGCCACCTCGGGGATCGCCCCGCCGGTGGTGGCGACGAGCGGGGTGCCCGTGGCCATGGCCTCGGCGGCGGGCAGTGAGAACCCCTCGTACAACGACGGGACACAGGCGATCTCGGCGCTCCGCACCAGGTCGACGAGTTCGGCGTCGCTGATGCCCTTGACGAACTCGACGGCGTCCTGGAGTCCGTACCGCTCTATGGCCTGCGCGACCGGTCCGTCCTCGGCCCGCTTGCCGACGACCACGAGGTGCGCCCGCGGGTTCTCGGTACGGAGCTTGGCGAGCGCCTCGACGAGGTGGACGAGGCCCTTCAGCGGGACGTCGGCACTGGAGGTGGTGACGATGCGGCCCGGCACCTCGGCGATCTTCGGGTCGGGCGACCACAGGTCGGTGTCCGCACCGATGTGCACGACATGGATCCGGTCCTGCCGCACCCCGAGGTGGTCGACGATCTCCTGCTTGGAGGAGCCGGAGACGGTGAGGACCGACGGCAGCCGACGCGCGACCCGCTTCTGCATGCGGGTGAAGGCGTACCAGCGGCGCACGGAGGCGCGGCGGCGACGGCTGCCGGCGGCGTCCAGTTCCAGCTGCCGGTCGACGGTGATGGGGTGGTGGATGGTGGTGACGAGCGGGGCGCCGAGATCCGCCAACAGCCCGTACCCGAGGGTCTGGTTGTCGTGGATGACATCGAACTCGCCGCGGCGCGCGGCGAGATGGCGGCGGGCGCGGAGGCTGAAGGTGAGCGGTTCCGGGAAACCGCCGGTCCACATGGTGGCGACCTCGGCGGCGTCGATCCAGTCCCGGTACTCGCCGCGCCCGGGGGTGCGGAACGGGTCGGGCTGGCGATAGAGGTCCAGGCTCGGCAACTCGGTGAGCGGGACGCCCTCATCGAGTACGGGATAGGGCTGGGCGCCGATCACTTCGACGCTGTGGCCGAGGCGGGCGAGCTCGCGGCCGAGGTGGCGTACGTACACACCCTGACCGCCGCAGAACGGGTTGCCCTTGTAGGTGAGAAGTGCGATGCGCAGGGGTCGCCCGTCGGTGCTGCCCGACGCGTGGCCGCCCGTGCGGGGGCCCGCTTCTATGGCCTCAGCGGTCACACTCGGCCCCCTTCTCACTGCGTGTTCGCCGGAGCGTAACCGCTCGCGCTAATCTAGAACAAGTTTCAGACTGGATCGTTCAATGAGCTACGAATCTACCGGCAGGTAGCGTCGACGCAACGGCCGGATCAGGTGATTCGCGCCACCACCGGGCACCCTGGCATGCTGTGCGCCGCCGGGGCCCAGACGCCTCCCCCGGTTGCGGACAGAAGCCATGGATGGGGACACATGACAGCGGAAGCCAAGCCGGCATCGCCGCCCCTGACGGAACGGCAGGAGGCCCGCCGTCGTCGCATTCTGCACGCCAGCGCCCAGCTCGCCAGCAGGGGCGGTTTCGAGGCGGTACAGATGCGTGAGGTGGCGGAGGCCGCCGGAGTCGCCCTGGGCACGCTGTACCGGTACTTCCCCTCCAAGATCCACCTCTTGGTCGCCACCATGCAGGACCAGCTCCAGCACATGCACGGGACGCTGCGCAAGCGCCCGCCGGCCGGGGACGACGCGGCGGCGCGCGTCGCCGACACCCTGATGCGGGCGTTCCGTGCGATGCAGCGCGAACCGCATCTGGCGGATGCGATGGTGCGTGCGCTGACCTTCGCGGACCGCAGCGTCAGTCCCGAGGTGGACACCGTCTCGCGGATCACGACGGCAATCATCCTGGACTCGATGGGGCTCCAGCACCCGACGCCGGAACAGCTGTCCGCGGTCCGGGTCATCGAGCACACCTGGCACTCGGCGCTGATCACCTGGCTGTCGGGGCGGGCGTCGATCGCGCAGGTGAAGATAGACATCGAGACGGTGTGCCGGCTGATCGACGTGACGACGCCGGACGCCCCCTGAGAGCCGGCCCGTCATCCCTGCCGGGCGCACGACGACGGCCATGACACCTCGCCGCGGACAGTCCTTGGCGAACCCACCCCGAGGCATCACCTGTCGACCACATACCCCTCACATCTCTGTGCCGGGTGCCCTCGAATCTCTCCTAGCATGAACCTGACCAGCACCGATGGAGAGGAAGACATGGCTGACGAGTCAGGCACGGCAGGCGGGCAGAACCTGGGCGTCCCCCCCGGGACGGCGCCGGGGTACGGCGTCGCCCAGGCCCCTTACGGCTACGGGTACCCCACGGGCGCCGCGCTGCCCACCGGCAAGGCGACCGCCTCGATGGTGCTCGGCATCGTCGGACTGCTGCTCATCCCGATCGTGGCGCCGATCATCGCCCTGTGCCTGGGTATCTCGGCCCGCCGCATGGCGGACCGGGGCGAGGGCGGCGCCCGCGGCCAGGCGACCGCCGGAATGGTGATGGGGATCATCGGCTGCGCCTTCGCCTGCCTCGGGTTCCTCGTGGCCACGATCCAGGCGGTCAGCGGCGTCTGACATCGCCGACGGTCATCCGCCCGGGCGGATGACGCGGCGGTGACAGGGCGCGGTCCCCCGGGGCCGCGCCACCCTGCCCCCGGCTCCGGCCCATGTGCGACCCCCACATGTGCACCGCCTCAGGTGGGGGCCCCTGCACCATGTCGACGGCGGCGCGGGCTTCATACGGTTCGGCGACATCACAGGAATCCCGCCGAGGAGCCGGTCACCATGCGTCGCAGAGCCACAGGCACCGCCCACCGCAGATCCCTCTCCGCACTCGCCACGCTGGCCGCCGCCGGCGTCCTGCTGACCGGCTGCACCGCCGCCGGCAAGGCGGGCGAGGCTGACACCGCGTCCGGCAAGGGCGCAAAGGACCAGACCGTCGACGTGGGGCTGGTCTACTCCCGGACCGGGCTGCTCGCGGCCTACGGGAAGCAGTACCGCGACGGCTTCATGGCGGGTCTGGACTACGCGACGAAGGGCACCGGCAAAGTGGCCGGGCACCGCATCGAGGTCACCGAGCAGGACGACGCGGGCGACCCCGGCAAGGCGGTCGCCGCGGCGAAGAACCTGATCGGCAAGGGCTTCAAGGTACTGGCCGGGACCACGGACTCAGGGGTCGCCCTGCAGATGGCGCCGCTCGCCGCGCAGAACAAAGTGCTCTACGTCAGCGGACCCGCCGCCACCGACGTCGTGACCGGGATCAACGCCTACACGTTCCGCTCCGGCCGGCAGTCCTACCAGGACATCCTCACCGCCGGGGCGATGCTCGGCGGGGCCAAGGGCAAGAAGGTCACCGTGCTGGCCCAGGACTCCACGTTCGGCCAGGCCAACGTCGCCGCGGTGAAGGCCGTGCTCGGCGGCCAGGGCGCGAAGGTGGGTTCCGTGCTGGCCCCGCCGAGCGCCACGGACCTGACCCCGTTCGCCCGGCAGGTGAAGGCCGCCGGTCCCGATCTGGTCTTCGTCGCCTGGGCCGGTTCCACCGCCCCCGCACTGTGGACCGCCCTGGACCAGCAGGGGGTGCCGAGCGCCTCCAAGGTGGTCACCGGGCTGGCCGGGACCGCCTCGTACCCGGTCTTCGGCGCGGCGGGTTCCAAGGTCTCGTTCCTGGCGCACTACTTCCCCGGCGCGGGCGGCGGCAACGCCGTGGAGAAGGCCATGCTGGACGCGGTGGCCAAGGCGGGCGGAACCCCTGATCTGTTCACCCCCGACGGCTTCACCGCGGCCCAGATGATCGTGCACGCCGTGGAGGAGGGCAGCGCCACCGATCCCGCCGCCATGGCGAAGGCCCTGGAGGGCTGGAGCTTCGACGGGGTGAAGGGCGAGGAGCAGATCCGCGCCGAGGACCACGCGCTGCTGCAGCCGATGTTCGTGGCGAAGCTGACCGGGAAGGGCGCCACCGCGAAGCCGGAGCTGGTGACCACCGAGCCGATGGACAAGGTGGCGCCGCCCGCGAAGCCCGCGGCGGGCTGACCGGTGGCAGCACCTGACATCACGACGGATCACGGGAGCGCGGCGCACTCCGCCGCCCCCGTGCTTCAACTGGCCGGACTGAGCTGGGGCGTCGGTGGGGCGACCATCGTCGAGGACATCACCCTGGATGTCCGCGAGGGCGAGTTCCTGGCCTTCATCGGCCCCAACGGGGCCGGCAAGACCTCGCTGTTCAATCTGATCAGCGGGCTGACGACAGCCACCTCGGGCACCCTCGCGCTGGACGGTACGGACCTGACCGGCCGTCCCGCGCACGTCCGGGCCCGGCGCGGGATCGGCCGGACGTTCCAGACGTCCAGCCTGTGGCCGGGGATGAGCGTGGCCGACCACGTCCGGCTGGCCGCCCAGGCCGCCGGGGGCGGCTCGTACCGCGTGTGGCGGCGCGCCTCCCCGTACACCGACGAGGTGCGCGGCGTGCTGGAGCGCACCGGACTCGGCCACCGCGCACGGGCGCTGGCGTCCGAGCTGTCGCACGGCGAGAAGCGGAAGCTGGAGCTGGCGGTGCTGCTCGTGGGCGAGCCGCGGCTGATGCTGCTCGACGAACCGATGGCCGGCGTGAGCGCGGAGGAGGTCCCCGCGCTCACCGAACTGATCCGCACCCTGCACCGGGACGAGGGCCGCACCGTCCTCATGGTCGAGCACCACATGGACGTACTGCTGGGGCTGGCCGACCGGCTGGCCGTGATGCACCACGGCCGGCTGCTGGCGCTGGACACCCCCGAGGCCGTGACCGCCGACCCGACCGTGCAGCAGGCATACCTCGGGGAGGGGCTGTGACGACGGAGACCCTGCTCGCCGTACGGGACCTGCGGGTTCTCATCGGCGGACGGCACATCCTGCACGGCGTGGACCTCGATGTCGCCCGCCACGGGGTGACCGCCCTCCTCGGCCGCAACGGTGCCGGGAAGACCACGACCGTGCGCGGCGTCCTCGGCCTCGTCCCGCGCACCGGAAGCGTCCGGCTCGACGGTGAGGAGACCGTGGCGCTGCCCACCCACACGCTGGTGCGGCGGGGCATCGGTTACGCCCCCGAGGACCGCGGCATCTTCGCCGGACTGACCGTGGCGGAGAACCTGCGGCTGGCCGAGCGGCGCGGGGCGGGCGCACCGGCGTACCCCCTCGTCCACGAGCTCTTCCCCGAACTGAAGCGCCGGGAGCGTCAGTTGGCCGGGACGCTGTCCGGCGGACAGCAGCAGATGGTCGCCATCGGGCGCACCCTGCTCAACGGAAACCGGCTGATCATCGCGGACGAACCCACCAAGGGTCTGGCGCCCAAGGTGGTCACCGAGGTCGCCGAGGTGCTGGAGCGGGCAGCCGAGGCGGTGCCGGTGCTGCTCGTGGAGCAGAACCTCGCAGTCGTACGGCGCCTCGCCGCGCACTGCACGGTGCTCGCCGACGGCCGGACCGCCCATCAGGGACCGGCCGGTGAGCTGCTGGGCGACGCGGAGGCGGCGCGCCGGCTGCTGGGCGTGGGGCACGGTCCGGCCGCCCACGTGCCTTCCCGGAACGCGGAGGAAGATTCCTGATGTCCACCCTTGTGCTGCTCACCATGACCGGACTCGGTCTGGGGGCGCTCTACTTCCTGATCGCGTCGGGGCTTTCGCTGATCTTCGGCCTGATGGACGTGCTCAACTTCGCGCACGGGGCGCTGCTCTCCATCGGCGCGTACGGCACCTGGTGGGCGGCGTCCGGCAATCTGCCGGGCGCGGGCCCCGGCGGTGCGGGCTTCGTCCTCGCGGTCCTGTTCGGTACGGCGGTGGGCACCGCCGCCGCGGTGCTGCTGGAGCTCACCGTCGTCCGCCCGCTCTACACCCGGCCGCGCGAGCAGGTGCTCGCCACGGTCGGGGTGGGGCTCGCCGTCCCGGCGCTGCTGTCGGGCATCTGGGGCTCGGACGCCCGTACCTTCCCCGGGCCCGAGGCGCTGTCCGGCACGTTCTCGCTGCTGGGCGCGGAGGTCCCGGTCAACCGGCTGGTGCTGATCGCGGCGGCGGTCGTGGTGCTGATCGCGCTGCGGCTCTTCCTCGGGCGGACCCGGCACGGACTGGTCGTACGGGCGGGGGTCGAGGACCGGGCGATGGTGACCGCGCTCGGCATCGACGTCCGCAAGGCGTTCACGCTCGTCTTCGCGATCGGCGGCTGCGCCGCCGCGCTCGGCGGGGCGCTCGGCGGGCTGTACTTCGGCTCGGTCGACCCCCGGCAGGGCACCTCGCTGCTGATCTTCGCATTCGTCGTGGTCGTCACCGGGGGCATGGGCTCGGTGACCGGCGCCGCCGTGGCGTCCGTCGTGATCGGCCTCGTCCAGCAGTTCGCCAACTACTACACCGCAGCGGGCCTCGGCGACCTGGCCGTCGTCGTCCTGCTCGCCGCGCTGCTGCTCGTACGGCCGCGCGGACTGACCGGGAGGCTCGCGTGAGCACCGTGACCGGGACACCCGACCGCACGAGCGGAACACCGGCGGCACCGTCCGACGCACCGGTGCGCGCGAACACGGCGCGGCTGCTGCGCTGGTGGCCGGCCGTGGTGCTGGTGCTGCTGATCGTCGCACCGTACAGCGCCCTGCCGTTGCCGGGCCTGCTCGACGGCCCGCTGGGCAGTCCGGGCAGCCTGCAACTCCTCGCCACCTGCCTGCTGTTCGGCGCCCTGGCCACCGGTTACGACCTGCTCCTCGGCCGGACCGGGCTGCTCTCCTTCGGGCATGCCCTGTACTTCGCGGCGGGCAGCTACGCCACCAACACCATCATGCTGGAGGCCGGACTGCCGTTCGCCGTCTCCGCGCCGGTCGGCGTCTGCTTCGGGATCGCGCTCGCACTGGTACTGGGATCGGTGAGCCTGCGGGTCACCGGCATCGGCTTCTCCATGGTGACGCTGGCCTTCGCCCAGGCGGGCTCGATCCTCGTCTCCCGCAACCCCGGCGGCTTCACCGGCGGCGAGGAGGGCCGGGCCGCGCCCGCCGAGCTGCTGCCGTCGGGGCTCGTGGGCATCGAGCACACGGCGAACCTGTACTGGGTCGCGCTCGGCTATCTCGTCCTCACGCTGGCCGTCGTCCACTGGGCGGTCCGCTCCCCGACGGGGCGGGTCTGGGAGGGCATCAAGGAGAACGAGCGCCGGGTGGAGGTGCTGGGGCTGAAGCCGTACGGCTTCAAACTGACGGCGTTCGTCCTGGCCGGTGCGCTGGCCGCGCTCGGCGGGCTCGTCCATCTGCTGCTCACCGGCGGCTCCACCCCGCAGACGACGACGTCGGACTTCACGCTGTCGCTGCTGGTGATGGTGGTGCTGGGTGGCTCGGGCACCCGCTGGGGACCGATGGTCGGCGGCATCCTCTACACGTGGGCCGACCACCGGCTCGGCGATCTCGCCGGATCGGGTGCGGTCGCCGACCTTCCCGCGGTACTGCGGGTACCGCTCTCCCAGCCGCTGTTCCTGCTCGGTGTGGTGTTCGTGGCCGTGGTCCATCTCCTGCCGGGCGGGCTGGCACGGCTGCCGTCCCGGATACGTTCCGTACTCCGTGCGCCCAGTGAGGGCGTACCCGCCCAGAAGGAGGACCGGCGCTCATGACCGCGTACGAGGAGATTCGTGTCCCGGTGGCCGGGGGCGAGCTGGCCGCCCTGCGCTGGCCGGCCCGGAAGCCCGACGCGCCGGTGGTCGTCGCCCTGCACGGCATCACGGCCAACGCGCTCTCCTGGGGCACAGTGGCGCGGCTGCTGGCCGGCCAGGTCACGCTGGTCGCCCCGGACCTTCGCGGCCGGGCCGGAAGCTCCGGGCTGCCCGGACCGTACGGCATCGCGGCGCACTCCGATGACATCGCGGCCCTGACCGGGGCGCTCGGCCTGGACCGGGTGGTGCTGGCCGGTCACTCGATGGGCGCGTTCGTGGCGGCGCTGGCCGCCGTACGGCATCCTGACCGGTTCGGTCCGCTGCTGCTCGTCGACGGTGGGATCGGCTTCCCCGCCCCCACCCATCTCTCCCCGGACGAACTGATGACGGCGGTGATCGGCCCGGCCATGGACCGGCTGTCGATGACGTTCCCCGACCGGGCCGCCTACCGGGAGTTCTGGCAGGCGCATCCCGCTTTCGCCGGGGACGCCTGGTCGCCCGAGGTGGACGCGTACATCCAGCGCGATCTGACGGGCGACGAACCGGCGATGCACTCGACGTGCCGGCTCGAGGCGGTGCGCACCGACGGGATCGGTCTCTTCGACGGCGACGTGCTGTCGGCGGTACGGAAGTTGCCGGCGCCGGCGACGCTGCTGTGGGCGGCGCGCGGTCTCATGGACGAGCCGCAGGGACTGTACGACGAGCAGCGGCTGGCGGCCGCCGACCTCTCCGGCACCCTGCTGGAACCGGTGGCGGTGCCGGACGTCAACCACTACACCGTGCTCACCGGGGACACCGGCGCACGGGAGATCGCCACGCGACTGGTGGCACTCTCGAACATACCGAACCCGTGCGGCGGTTGAGGAAGGAGCGGTAGTCGGCCGACCGGCCGGCTACCGCTCCTGACCGCCCGACAACAGGTTCAGCCGCAGCGCCAGCTGAAGTTCCAGCGCCCGGTCGGGCTCGTTCCAGTCACGGCCGAGCAGCACCTGGATCCGGTCCAGCCGCTGCACCACCGTGTTGACGTGGACGTGGAGTTCGTCCTTGGCGCGGATGAGACTGCAGCCGGAGCCGAAGTAGGCGCTCAGCGTGCGTACGAGGTGGGTGCCGCGCTGGGCGTCGTACCGCAGCAGGGGTCCCAGCGTCGCCGTGACGAAGCCGTCGACGTCCTGCGCGTTGCCCAGCACCACGCCGAGGAAGCCGAGTTCGTCGACACAGGCGCCTTCTCCGGTACGGCCCAGGACCCGCATGGCCCGCAGGCAGCGTGAGGCTTCGGCGTACGCGGCGGCGAGCTGCCGCGGCCCCCGGGCCGGACCGGTGGCGGCCACGGTGACGGGGGCCTGGACCAGCTGGCCGAGCTGGGCGGCCGCCGCCCGCGCCGCGTCCCCCGCATCGGGTCCGGGGTCCGCTTCCGCCTCGCAGCCGATCAACAGCACCACGGTTCCCGCGTGTTCGGCACTCACGCCGCGGATGTCCCCGCCGAACAGATAGCGCAGGGCTGCGGCGCAGAGCTTCTCCCGGGCGCCCGCCTCGGCCACGAGCAGCAGATGCGGGCGGTCCAGGTCGATGCCGAGGCGTCGGCCGCGTTCGGCCAGTCCGGCGGGGTCGCGGTCCGCGTCGGTCAGCAGATCGCTGATCAGCTCGCCGCGGATCCGGTTCTCGGTCTCGGCGACCGTGCGCCGCAGCAGCAGGAGGAGACCGGTGACCACGGCGGCGCGTTCGAAGAGCCGCCGGTCCGAGTCGTCGAGCCGGCCGCGCTGGTGCAGGACCAGACTGGCCAGGAGTTCCTGCCCGGCGAGCACGGCGCAGATCCACCGGCCGTCGCGGTGCACGGCGCGCGCTCCGGTGCGGGACTCCTCGGCGGTCTCGACCAGCCATCCGGCGTCCATGGAGTCGGCGGCGAGACCCGCACCGTCGGGCCGGACGGCCGCCAGCGGGCGCCCGCCCGGGTCGTGGATGGTCAGTGGCGAGTCCAGCAGCCCGGCGACGGCCGCCGCGACGTCCTTGACGTCACCGCCGCGCAGCACCAGGTCGGTCAGCCGGTCATGTGCCTCCTCGGCCCGCTGCATGGCGGCCGAGTGCTCGCGTACCGCCGCGTTCGCCTCCGCCAGCTCGGCATTCGCCTCGGCGAGTTCGGCGAGGGCGGACCGGGTGTCGGCGAGGGCGCGGGCGGTGTCGATCGCGATCGCGGCGTGCGCGGCGAGTGAGCAGAGCAGGGCGACCTCGTCGGGGCTGAAGACGCGGGGTGCGCGGTCGGCGGCGAAGAGGACGCCGATCACCTTCCCCGTACCGCCGCGGCTGGAGCCGAGGAGCAGGGGCACGCCCAGGATGGCGACGAGCCCCTCGTCGAGGACCCCGGCGTTGATGTTGCGGGTGTGGCGGAAGCGGTCGTCGGTGCGGTAGTCGGGGGTGGCGTACGGGCTCGCGGTCTGCGCGACCAGGCCGCCGAGCCCTTCGCCGAGTTCCAGCCGCAGCCGCTGGAAGAGGAGCGACACCGACCCGTCGGTCACCCGCATGTAGGTGTCCCCCGCCTCCTCGTCGGGGAGTGTGAGATACGCCGTGTCCGTGCCGAGCAGCATCCTGGCCCGCCGGACGATCGCCTTCAGCACGTCGTCCAGATCCCGGGAGGCGGCCAGATCGCCCGCGGTGTCGAAGAGCGCAGTGAGCTGGAGCTCGCGGCGCCGGTGCTGGCGCAGGGCGCCCCTGATCCGCAGGGCGGTGGCGGTGGCCGCCTCCACCTCGGCGAGTTCGCCCGCGGGCACACCGGCCGCCCGCGCCTGGGAGGACACGGCTCCCAGCGCCTCGGCGGGGACGTCCTTGGCCAGCAGGTCGAGGAGGAGGCGCAGGTGGGGCGCGGCGGAGGGGATGGGTGCAGACATGGGCGGCCATCGTTCGTCGGGAGGGGCGGGGAGCCGGGAGGGTCAGTTGGCGGTCCAGCCGCCGTCCATGGAAAGGGAGGTGCCGGTGATGTGTGAGGTACCCGGTCCGCACAGCCAGAGCACCGCCCCGGCAACGTCCTCGGGTTCGATCAGGCGCTTGATGGCGCTGCGTTCCAGCATCACCTTGCCCACCACCTCCTCCTCCGTGATGCCATGGGTACGGGCCTGTGCCGCGATCTGGTTCTCGACCAGGGGAGTGCGTACGTAGCCGGGGTTGACGCAGTTGCTGGTCACTCCGTGCGGTGCTGCTTCCAGGGCGACCACCTTGCTGAGTCCCTCCAGTGCGTGCTTGGCCGATACGTATGCCGATTTGTACGGGCTGGCGCGCAGCCCGTGGACGGAGGAGATGTTGACGACGCGCCCCCAGCCGCGTTCGTACATGCCGGGCAGGGTGCGGCGCAAGATGCGGAACGGTGCTTCCACCATGACGCGGTGGATCAGGGCGAAGCGGTCCGGCGGGAATTCGTGCACGGGGGCCACATGCTGCAGCCCGGCATTATTGACCACCAGGTCCGCGTCGTCCGGCAGGGAGTCCACCGCCTCGGGCACGGACAGATCGACGACCCAGGCCGTTCCGCCGATCCGCTCCGCCAGTTCTTCCGCCGCGTCGGCTGCCTTGTCCACGACGTACACATGGGCGCCCGCGGCGGCGAGAGCCTGCGCGCAGGCCTGTCCGATGCCGCTCGCCGCACCGGTCACCAGGGCGGTACGGCCGGCGAGGGACCGGTCTGCGGGCGAGGGGACGGTGAGCGGTGCGGGCCCGGGTTCCGGGCGCTGGGGAGTCTCCATGGTCGTCACCGTAAGGAGGCGGAAGCCCACGTCACACGGGGTCGGTGCACACACCGCCGCGTGTCGGCATGGTGGCGGCGTACATGGTGCGAGGCAGGGGCGGAGGCCGTCAGCGCCTGTCGTCGAGCCCGGGTCGGGCCCGGGCTCGACGACGGGCACTCAGTGGGCCGCGTCCAGCGTCGCCCGCTGCTCCGCCGTCAGCTCCAGGTCCACCGCGGCCAGGCTCTCGTCCAGCTGTGCCACCGAGGAGGCGCCGACCAGCGGGACGACCGGGACGTCGCCGCCGATGAGCCAGGCCAGGACCACCTGGTTGACGGTCGCCCCGGTCTGCTCGGCCACCGCCCGCAGCGCCGCCTGCCGGGCCGGTGTGCCCGGGTGGTCGAACTCCGGGCCCAGCGGCTTGTCCGCCCGGACATAGGCACCGGCCAGGAGCGGCGAGTAGGCGACCGGCACGAGGGCGGGTTCGGCCCGCAGATAGCTGAGCAGGTCCCCGGAGAGCACGCCCTCCTGACCGTCCGGGGACCGCAGGCCGGGCAGGTCCGTGCGTTGCCGCAGATAGCTGTGGTGGTACTGGAGGACCTCGTATCCCGGCAGTCCGGCGGCCGCGGCGAGGGTCCGGGCCCGCTCCACCTGCCACGCCCAGTGGTTGCTCACGCCCAGCAGGCCGACGGTCCCTTCGGTCACCAGCTCACCGAAGGCCTCGACGGTCTCGCTCATCGGCACGCTCCGGTCCTGCACGTGTGCGTACAGCAGGTCCAGCTTCTCGACGCCGAGGTGTTCCCGGCTCCGCTCCGCGGACTCCCGGATCACCTTCGGCGAGAGCCCCTCGATGTCGTGGGTGAAGCCGGTGGCGGGGGCGTTCGGCCGGGCACCGAGCTTGGTGGCGATGACGATCTCGTTGCCGACACCGCGGCTCCGGCGCCATCGGCCGAGCAGCTGCTCGCTCTCCCCGCCTTGGCTGCCGTCGACCCAGAACGCGTAGTTGTTCGACGTGTCGATGAAGGTGCCGCCGGCCTCGGCGTACCGGTCGAGGATGGCAAAGGACGTCGCCTCGTCGGTGGCTGTGCCCATCAGCATGGCGCCGAGGCTGAGCACGCTGACCTCGCGGCGGCTCTTCGGGTCCGTGCCGATCGTGCGGTACCGCATGTCTACCCCCTCCCAACAGCCCATCTCGGTGCGGGCGTTGCTGACCGGGAGTCTGTATGTTCGAGCGCACTCGATGTCAATCCCCGCTTCCCGCCGGCGCTCACGACGCAAGAGCGGCGTCGCACACAGCGGGGTCCGAGGGATGTCAGCCCGCCCCATGGGCCGGGGCGGCCCGGACTCCTAGGTTCCGGCAGCAGTCCGTATGTCCGCGCGTCCGCACGTTCCGAACAGGGAGGCCCCCGTGCGCCCATCCATCCTGCGACGCCTGCTCCGGAGCATCGCGTCCACCGCTGTCCTCGGTGTCGTCGCGGCGACACCGAGCACCGTGGCCGCAGCCCCGCCCGCCGCTGCCGCCGGTGGCCTCCAGCAGGTCACCGGTTTCGGCTCGAACCCCGGCAATCTGCAGATGTACGAGTACGCCCCCGCCGGTCTGCCCGCGGGCGCACCCCTGGTGATCGCCCTGCACGGCTGCACGCAGACGGCGAACGACTACTACACCAACTCGGGCTGGCCGAAATACGCCGACCTGTGGAAGTTCGCCGTGGTCTTCCCGCAGACCACCTCCGCGAACAACTCGCTCTCCTGCTTCGGCTGGTTCGATCCGGCCGAGGACACCAGGGGCAAGGGCGAGGCCGCCTCCATCGTGCAGATGGTGGAGCACGCGAAGCAGCAGTACGGCTCGGACGGCCGCCGGGTGTACGTCACCGGGCTCTCGGCGGGCGGCGGAATGACCGCCGATCTGCTGGCCGCCTACCCGGACGTGTTCGCGGGCGGGTCCGTGGCCTCCGGTCTGCCCGCGCAGTGCGCAACCAGCCAGGCGGCCGCTTCCGGCTGCCAGACCGGCCCGCAGAAGCTGACCCCGGGCCAGTGGGGCGACAAGGTCCGCGGCTCCTACCCCGGCTACTCGGGTCCATGGCCGCGCGTGGCCATCTGGCAGGGCACGTCCGACTACACGGTGTATCCCGCCAATGCCACCGCCCTGCGCGACCAGTGGACCGATGTCTGGGGCATCGGCCAGACCCCCTCCAGCACCACCGCCCTGCCCGGGAACACCACCCGGAGCGTCTACAACGACGCCTCCGGGCAGCCGGCCGTGGAGACGTACTCCATCTCCGGCATGGGCCACGGCCTGGCCGTCTCCCCCGGCTCCGGAACCGATCAGTGCGGGACGACCGCCGCGTACTTCCTGAGCTCGATCTGCTCGACCTACCACACGGGCGTCTTCTGGGGGCTGGACCAGGGCGCACCGGGCGGTGGCGGCGAGGACCCACTGCCTGCACCCTCCGGCCTGAAGGTCACCGGTGTCACCGGGACCAGCGCCTCGCTGTCCTGGGGCGCCGTCGCGGGAGCCTCCTCGTACGCCGTCCACCGCGACGGCAGCAAGGTCGCCCAGCCCGCGTCGACGGCGTTCACCGACACGGGGCTGTCGGCCGGGACCGCGTACCGCTACACGGTGGCCGCGGTCGACGCCTCGGGCGCGGTCGGCGCGGTCTCGTCCCAGGTGACGGCGACCACGACCTCGGGAGCGACCGGCGCCTGCTACACGGCGACCAATTACGCGCAGGTGGCGGCGGGCAGGGCGCACACGACCGGCGGCTACGTGTACGCCAACGGCTCGGAGCAGAACATGGGGCTGTACAACGTGTTCGTCACGCACACCCTGCGGGAGTCACCGGCGGGCTGGTTCGTCATCGCCGACACCGGTTGCACCGCCTGAGGCCGAGAGGTCCTGCCGTGCAGACCGGGGTCCGCGCCGGTCTGCACCTCGCGCTTGCCGGCCAGTTGGTGATGGCGAACCAACTGGTGCAATTAACCGCTCCGTTGACATACCGCTCGAAGTATCCGTTCGACGAACCGGTGCGGTTGCCGCTGCCGTGCTTGGTGACGGTCACCACGCACGCTGATCCCGCACATCCTTGATTGGCCGTCAGACAAATGGACCTCCACCAGCCCTCAGTCCTCCGGCGGGAAGACCACCTCGCCCGAATCGGCCAGCGTCAGCGTGATCGCTTCGACGGGACATCCTTCCGCCGCCGCGAGCACCCGCTCGTTGGCATCGGTCTCCGGATCGCCCGGGTGGGACTGCCGGGAGGAGTCCAGCCGGAAGCCGTCCGGAGCGTGGTTCACGCACATCCCGGAGCCGATGCATACGCTCCGGTCGACCTCCACATGCCAGCGGTCCCCCATCACGCCCCCTCCTGCGGGCCGGGCTGCGCGGGCCGGTACCCGGCGGGCAGATGGATCATCTTGTGCTCGAAGTACTCGCCGTATCCCTCGGGTCCGAACTCCCGCCCCAGGCCGGAGTTCTTGTAGCCGCCGAACGGCCCGAGCATGTCGAGACTGAAGGTGTTCACGCTGTACGTGCCCGTCCTCACCCGGCGGGCGATGTCGATGCCGCGCTCGGTGTCGGCGGTCCAGACGCTGCCGCTGAGCCCGTACTCGGAGTCGTTGGCGATCTTCACCGCCTCCGCCTCGTCGCCGTACGGAAGCAGGCAGATGACCGGCCCGAAGATCTCCTCGCGGGCGATGCGCATGGAGTTGTCGACGGATCCGAAGAGGGTCGGCTCGACGTACCAGCCGTGCTCCTGGGAGGCCGGACGGCCGCCGCCCGTAAGGATTTTGGCGCCTTCCTCCTGGCCGATCCGGATGTAGTCGAGGGAGCGCTGCCGCTGGCGCCGCGCGACCAGGGGGCCGAGTTCGGTGGCGGGGTCGAGCGGGTCACCGACCTTCAGCGCTCCCGCCGCGGCGGCGAACGCCTCGGCGGTCTCGTCGTAGCGGGAGCGTGGGACGAGGATGCGGGTCTGGGCGACGCACGCCTGGCCGTTGATCATCCAGGCGAACGGGACGATGCCCGCGACGGCCGTGTCCAGATCGGCGTCGGGAAGGATGACAGCGGCGGACTTGCCGCCGAGCTCCAGGGTGACACGGGTGAGGTTCCGTGAGGCGACCTCCATGACCCTGCGACCCGCCGCGACCGAGCCGGTGAACGACACCTTGTCGACGCCCGGATGGCCGACCAGGTACTCGCTCACCTCGCGGTCCGCCGGAAGGATCGACAGCACCCCTTCGGGGAGCCCGGCCTCGGCGGCGATCTCGGCCAGGATGTAGGCGTCCAGGGGCGATTCCGGCGAGACCTTGAGCACGGCGGAGCAGCCTGCCAGGAGCGCGGGCGCGAGCTTGGCGGCGGCGGTGAACTGCGGGACATTCCACGGCACGACGGCTGCGACCACCCCGACCGGCTCCCGGCGCACCAGCAGCGGCCCGAGGACACCGTCGCGGCGCTCCTCGTACGGGAAGGTGCGGGCGACGGTGATCGCCGCGTCCCACACCATCATCGCGGCGAGCGCCTGCACCATCACGCTGGAGCTGTACGGAGTTCCGTTCTCGGAGCTGATGACGCGGGCGATCTCCTCGTACCGCACGGCGAACGCGTCCTTGATCCGCGTGATCACCTCGATCCGCTCGTTCAGGGACGCGCGCGGCCAGGGCCCTTCGTCGAAGGCCCGGCGGGCGGCGGCGACAGCCCGGTCCACATCCGCTTCACAGGCGTGCGGCACCCGGCCGATGACCTGCTCGGTGTGGGGCGATATCACCTCGATGACGTCCTGGCCGAGCGGATCGACCAACTCCCCGCCGATGAACAGTTTTCCGTGTTCCACAAGCTCGGTCATGGCTGCTGCCTCCCGCGACCCGGCACGTACCGACTCCACACCTGACTTCATATCTGACTCTGTGTCAGAACTGATACCAGTTCCGGTTCCAGGAGTCCACGCCCCGGACAGGGGCGCCGCAACACCCCGGCGCGGATGGTCGACTTGGGCTACTAATGGAACAAGTTCTCGTTACAGTAGGGATGGCACAGTGCGGCCAGGGGCCGACGCGAGAGATGGGGAGCCCATGACACAGGTGACCGAGCACGGCGGCGGCGTGTGGTCCATCAAGGTCCCGATCCCGGACAACCCGCTCGGTCACACCCTGGTGCATGTCCTCGACACCGACCGCGGGCCGGTCCTCGTCGACACCGGCTGGGACGACCCCGACGCCTGGGACACCCTGGTCGCCGGAGTCGCGGCCGTCGGTGTGGACGTCGCAGGCATCCACGGCGTGGTCATCACCCACCACCACCCCGACCACCACGGACTCTCCGGACAGGTCCGCGAGGCATCGGGGGCGTGGATCGCGATGCACGCCGCGGACACCGCGATCGTGCGCCGCACCCGCGAGTCCGAACCGGGCACCTGGTTGAGCTACCTCGCGGCGAAGCTCGCCGCGGTCGGCGCACCGGAGGAGCACCTCGCCCCGCTGCGCGCCGCCCGCACGGGCGGCCGGATGCGCACGCTCCCCGGACTGCGCGCCGCCCTCCCGGACCGCGAGATCGTCCCCGGCGAGCTGCTCGACCTCGCGGGCCGGCGGCTCCGGGCGATCTGGACGCCGGGCCACACCCCCGGCCATGTCTGCCTGCACCTGGAGGAGAACCACCCGGCCGGTCTGCCCGGCCTCGGCCGCCTCTTCTCCGGTGACCATCTGCTGCCCGGCATCAGCCCCCATATCGGGCTGTACGAGGACCCGGACGACGCGACGGTCACCGACCCCCTGGGCGACTACCTGGACTCGCTGGAGCGCATCGGCCGGCTCGGGGTCGCCGAGGTGCTCCCCGCCCACCAGTACCCGTTCACGGACGCGGCGGGGCGCGTACGGGAACTCCTGGACCACCACGAGGAGCGGCTGACCGGACTGCTCGCCCTGCTCGCCACCCCGTTGACGCCGTGGCAACTGGCCGAACGGATGGAGTGGAACCGGCCCTGGGAGCAGATCCCGTACGGTTCGCGGAACATTGCCGTCTCCGAGGCGGAGGCTCATGTGCGCCGACTGGTGAAGCTGGGGCGCGCGGAGGCGGTGCCGGGCAGCGGGCCAGTGACGTACGTCGCTGTGTGAGGCAGCCCTCCGCCCGGAAGGAGCGGGCTACGCCCCGGTAGAATGCGCGAGTCGTCATCATGCCCGTTCAGGGGGAAGCCGGTGCGAATCCGGCACTGACCACGCAACCGTGAGCCGCTGACACAGCGGCGAGTCGGGCTGCCCTGTCCGCGGTCGTGACCGGCTCGCGTCACCGGAACCCCGGTGGCCGGCACCGTCGAGGAATACGGGGCCGGAGCCTGGTGCCTGAGTGTGCCTGTGCCCGGATTCCCACCAGGAGAGGCTCAGCCCGCCATGACCGTACGCCGCAGCGCAGCAGCGCTCGCCGCCACCGCCACCGTGCTCTGTGCGGCCGCTGCCCCGGCCGCGGTCGCGGCGCCGTCCCCCTCCCCCACCCCGTCCGTCGCGCTGCCCTCCGGGCTGTACGGCACCAAGGACCCGACGTACGACGGGGTCTGGCGGCAGTCGCTGGCCTTCCTCGCCCAGCGCATAGAGGGCGTCGTGCCCGCGACGAAGTCGGTGGACTGGCTGATCGCCCAGCAGTGCGCGAGCGGCGCCTACGCCTCGTACCGCGCCGATGTCTCCAAGCCGTGCGACGCCAAGACCATGCTGGACACCAACGCGACCGCCGCCGCGGTGCAGGCGCTGGCGGAAATCGGCGGGCACGGCGACATCGTCAACAACGGCGTCCGCTGGCTGAAGTCCATCCAGAACGAGGACGGCGGCTGGGGCTACAACGCCGGCTCCCCCAGCGACGCCAACTCCACCTCGATCGTGATCGGCGCGCTGGCCCGGCAGGGCCAGCGGATCGGCGACATGACGAATCCGGGCGGCAAAACCCCGTACGACGCACTGCTCGCACTCGCGATCCCGTGCGGCGGCAAGGACGGGGGCGCGTTCGCGTACCAGCCCGACAAGGCCGGGAAGCTCGCCGCGAACGCGGACGCCACCGCGGCCGCCGTACTCGGCTCGATGGGCAAGGGGCTGGCCGCCGGGGACAACGCCGCGGTCGAGGGCAAGCCGCCGGCCTGCCGGACGAGCGACGTCGCCAAGCCGGAGCAGGCCGCCCAAAACGGCGCCTTCTACCTCGCGGGCGCCCTCGCCAAGAACGGCAACCATCTGAACCTGCCGCCGATGCCGGGCTCCGACGACACCACCCCGCAGCCCGACTTCGGCAACACCGCGGACGCGGTCGTCGCCCTGGCCTCCGCGGGCCACAAGAACAAGGCGGCCGGCGCGGTCGACTGGCTGCAGAAGAACTCAAGGAGCTGGGCCGAGGAGAGCGGCCCCGCCGCCTATGCCCAGCTGGTCCTGGCCGCTCACGCGACCGGCGCCGACGCCCGCGACTTCGGTGGCGTCGACCTGGTCCGGGAGCTGAACGCGAGCGGTCCCGCGCCCGCCGCCGTCATCACGCCCAGTGCGACCCCGGACGACTTCTCGGCCGAGGACGGCACCAGCGACGACGCCGGTCTCGGGGTGTGGTGGCTGGTCGGTATCGGTCTCGCCGCCGGTGCGGGCATCGGTTTCCTGATCAGCAGCCGCCGGAAGCAGTCGTGAACCGGGCGGGGAATCGTGCGGGGAATGCCTTCGACGGACGGGTGGCCGTCGCGCTGCTGCTGGTGCTCGGCGCCGCTCTGACCATGCTCGGCGCGGGCACGGCCCATGCGGCCGGCTACCGCTACTGGTCGTTCTGGGAGGGCAAGGGGTCCGGCTGGGCCTACGCCACCCAGGGGCCCTCGCTCGTCCGGCCCGACGACGGGGCGGTGCAGGGCTTCCGGTTCTCCGTGAGCAAGGACTCCCAGGACTCGGCGAAGCCGCGCCCCACCCCCGACTTCGCGACGGTCTGCGCGGACACCCCCGCCGAGGACGGCACCAAGCGCGTCGCGCTCGTCATCGACCCCGGTACGGCGGCGGATGCCCCGGCCGGGGAGACGCCGCCCGCGCTGCGCACCGCCTGTGCGCAGGTCGCCCCCGGGGCGAGCACCGCCGAGGCGCTCGCCTCGGTGGCCAAGCCGCTGCGCTACAACAGCGACGCCCTGCTCTGCGCGATCTCCGGCTACCCCGCCTCGGGCTGCGGTGAGCAGGTCTCCGGCAGCGGGCACACGGCGTCCGCCTCTCCCTCGTCCTCCCACCCCGGGAGCGGGCGCAGCGGTCCGTCCACCGGGGTGCTCGTCGGGCTCGGGGCCGTCCTGCTGCTCGGCATCGCCGCCGTCCTGCAGGCCCGCCGCCGGCGCGGATGACCGCCTCCCCCGGCGCGGTCCGGCTCAGCCATGCACTGCGGGCGCCCGAGGCGACCCGCAGCAATGCCCTGCCTGCCGGGGCCTGGTGGCTGTGGGCGCTCGGGCTGGCCACCGCCGCGTCGCGGACCAGCAATCCGCTGCTGCTCGGGCTGCTGGTGGGGGTGGCCGGATATGTCGTGGCGGCGCGCCGGACGGATGCGCCGTGGGCGCGTTCGTACGGGGCGTTCATCAAGATCGGACTGTTCGTCGTCGCCGTACGGTTGCTGTTCTCCGTCGTCCTCGGCTCGCCGATCCCCGGTACGCACCTGGTGGTCACCCTCCCCGAAGTCCCGCTGCCCGACTGGGCGCAGGGTGTCAGGATCGGCGGCCGGGTCACCGCCGAGCAGCTGCTCTTCGCGCTGTACGACGGGGCGAAGCTGGCCACGCTGCTGATCTGCATCGGCGCGGCGAACTCGCTCGCCAACCCGGCCCGGCTGCTCAAGTCGCTGCCGGGTGCGCTGTACGAGGCGGGGGTCGCCGTCGTCGTCGCGATGACGTTCGCGCCGAACATGGTCGCCGATGTGGTGCGCCTGCGCACCGCACGCCGGCTGCGGGGCCGCCCGACCGGGGGCATCAGGGCCGTTCTGCAGATCGGACTGCCGGTGCTGGAGGGTGCGCTGGAGCGGTCGGTGGCCGTGGCGGCGTCGATGGACGCGCGCGGGTACGGGCGTACGGCGCAGGTCCCGCCCGTCGTCCGGCACACCACGAACGTCCTCACCCTCGGCGGTCTGCTGGGGGTCTGCGCCGGTACGTACGGCCTGCTGGCCTCGCAGGGTGCGGTCTACGGTCTGCCGCTGCTGCTCGCCGGGCTCGTCGCCGCGACGGCCGGACTGCGGCTCGGCGGCGCCCGCTCGGTCCGTACCCGCTACCGGCCCGACCGGTGGGGTGTGCGGGCCTGGCTGGTGGCGGGGTCGGGTGCGGCGGTCGCGACGGCGATGATCCTGGCGGGCAGCGTCGACCCGGAGGCGCTGCACCCCGGGGTCGTACCCCTGGTCGCACCGGTGTTCCCGCTGTGGCCCGCGACGGCGGTGCTGATCGGGCTGCTGCCCGCGGTGGTGGCGCCCGCGCCGCCCCCGGTGGGTGGCCCGGCCGAGGCTCCCGTCGCGCACTCCGAGAAGGGGCAGTGATGATCCGGTTCGAGCAGGTCTCGGTGCAGTTCGAGGGCACGGCGCACCCCACCCTGTCCGGCGTCGATCTGACGGTCCCGGAGGGCGAGTTGGTGCTGCTCGTCGGTCCGTCGGGGGTCGGCAAGTCGACGCTGCTGGGGGCCGTCTCCGGTCTCGTACCGCACTTCACGGGCGGCACGCTGCGCGGCCGGGTCACGGTCGACGGCCGCGACACCCGCACCCACAAACCGCGCGAACTCGCAGATCTGGTCGGCACGGTGGGCCAGGACCCGCTCTCCCATTTCGTCACCGACACCGTCGAGGACGAGCTGGCGTACGGCATGGAGTCGCTGGGGCTCGCCCCCGATGTCATGCGGCGGCGGGTCGAGGAGACCCTCGACCTGCTGGGCCTCGCCGGGCTGCGCGACCGGCCGATCGCCACGCTCTCCGGCGGCCAGCAGCAGCGGGTCGCAATCGGCTCCGTGCTGACCCCGCACCCCAAGGTGCTGGTCCTGGACGAGCCGACGTCCGCCCTGGACCCGGCGGCGGCCGAGGAGGTCCTCGCGGTGCTCCAGCGGCTGGTGCACGACCTGGGCACGACGGTCCTGATGGCGGAGCACCGGCTGGAACGCGTGGTCCAGTACGCGGACCAGGTCGTCCTGCTGCCGTCGCCGGGCGCCGCACCCGTGGCGGGTGCGCCCGCCGACGTCATGGCCGTGTCCCCCGTCCACCCGCCGGTGGTCGCGCTGGGACGGCTGGCGGACTGGACTCCGCTGCCGCTCTCCGTGCGCGATGCGCGACGCCGGGCGACCGGGCTGCGGGAACGGCTGGAGTCGGCCGAGCCGCCGTCGGCCGTCCCGTCGGCGAGGCCTGCTGCCCCGGCACCGCTGCCCACCGCCCCGGTACGGCGTGGGCTGTTCGGACGCCGTCGCGCACCCGAGCCGGAGCCCGCTCCGGGTCCCGCGGGGGAAGCGATCGTCCGGGCCGAGGGTCTGGGGGTGCGGCGCGGTCGCGTCGAGGCGCTGCGCCGGGTGACGCTGTCCGTCACACCCGGCGAGACCGTCGCGCTGATGGGCCGCAACGGCGCGGGCAAGTCCACGCTGCTCGCCACTCTCGTCGGCACGGTCGAGCCCACGGCCGGCACCGTCCACGTGGGCGGCCGGGCCCCGCACCGTACGCCGCCGCGCGACATGGTGCGCCGGGTCGGGCTCGTACCGCAGGAACCGCGCGATCTGCTCTACGCGGACACGGTCGCCACCGAGTGCGCGGCGGCCGACACGGACGCGGGCGCCGCGGCGGGCAGCTGCCGGGCCCTGGTCTCCGAGCTGCTGCCGGACGTACCGGACGACACCCACCCGCGCGACCTCTCCGAGGGGCAGCGCCTCGCCCTGGCACTCGCGATCGTGCTGACCGCGCGCCCCCCGCTGCTGCTGCTCGACGAGCCGACCCGTGGCCTGGACTACGCGGCGAAGGCCCGCCTGATACGCGTGCTGCGCGGTCTGGCGGCCGAGGGCCATGCAATCGTCCTGGCCACCCACGATGTGGAGCTCGCCGCCGAGCTGGCCCACCGGGTGGTGATCCTCGCCGACGGGGAGATCGTCGCGGACGGACCGACCCGGCAGGTCGTGGTCTCGTCCCCGGCGTTCGCACCGCAGACCGCGAAGATACTCGCCCCGCAGGAGTGGCTGACCGTGCCGCAGGTACGCGCGGCACTGGAGGCGGGCGCATGACGCACCGGGAACGGGCCGTACGAGCGGCCGAAACGCCGAGGGGCCGGCGCACGGGCGACCGGCAGGCGCGGGCGGTCCGGCTCGGGCCGCGTGCGATCGCCGCGCTCCTCCTGATCAGCGCGATCGGTGTCGTCGCCATCGGCTGGCCGCTGCTGGCCGGCGCGGACTCCGGCCTCGCGCACTCCCAGGACGCGCCATGGCTGTTCGCCGCGCTGCTTCCGCTGCTGGTCGGGGTGGTCGTCGCGACGATCGCGGACTCCGGACTGGAGGCGAAGGCGGTGGCGATGCTGGGTGTGCTCGCCGCGGTCGGCGCCGCGCTGCGCCCGCTCGGCGCGGGGACGGCGGGCCTGGAGCCGATGTTCTTCCTGATGGTGCTGAGCGGCCGGGTGCTCGGCCCGGGCTTCGGGTTCGTGCTCGGCTCGGTGACGATGTTCGCGTCCGCGCTGCTCACCGGCGGGGTGGGCCCGTGGATGCCGTTCCAGATGCTGTCGATGGGCTGGTTCACCATGGGCGCCGGGCTGCTGCCGGGCCCGGACCGGCTGCGCGGGCGGGCCGAGCTGCTGATGCTCGCGGCCTACGGGGGTGTGGCGGCGTTCGCGTACGGCACGGTGATGAACCTGTACGGCTGGACGATCGTGCCGGGCCTCGGCTCGGGCATCTCCTTCCATCCCGGTGACCGGCTGACCGAGAACCTGGTCCGCTTCCTCGCGTACTGCCTGGCCACTTCGCTGGGCTGGGACCTGGGACGGGCCGTGCTGACCGTGGCGTTGACCCTCGTCGTCGGCGGGACGTTGCTGAAGGCGCTGCGCCGGGCCACGCGGCGTGCGGCCTTCGAGGCCCAGGTCACATTCGACGCCCCGAAGGCGTGAAGGCCCCCACAGGACCTTGATCCTCCACCATCGGGAGTAGTAGCCGTTCCACCCCGGAGGAGGACGAACAGGAAGCACTTCCTCCCCTCCGACCTGCAATAAAGCTATTTGTACTGGTTCGGGACTTTCGGCCCTGAATGCGAGACGGGGTCGTACCGGGGGTCGTTGCACCGGCTGAACGCCGCGGCCAACACTGGTCACGTCGCCGGGCACCGCATGGTCCACCGGAACGGACCGCGGTCAACGAGCGCCGGTTCCCGTGTCATTGGGCCCGGTCCGCGACTCCCCTGTACCCGACGTTAGGTTTCTCCGTGGCGTTCGCCCGCACCGTCCTCGCCCAGCCCCGCACCCCCCGCCGCAAGGCCACCGTCGCCGGAGCCGCCGTGCTCCTCGGCGCCACCGGCCTGGCGCTCGGCGTCACCCCGGCCATGGCCGCACCGGCGTCCGCGCCGACGTCCGCCGCGGCCGGTGCCCGGAGCATGGCGAAGTCGATGATCGGCGACGAGGCGCAGTTCCAGTGCTTCAGCAACATCGTTTCGCACGAGAGCGGCTGGAACCCCAGCGCCACCAACGCGTCCTCGGGCGCCTACGGCCTGGTCCAGGCGCTGCCCGGCTCGAAGATGGCCTCGGCCGGTGCCGACTGGAGGACCAACCCCCAGACCCAGATCAAGTGGGGTCTGGACTACATGAAGTCGCGCTACGGCAGCCCGTGCGGCGCCTGGGCTTTCTGGCAGAACAACAGCTGGTACTGAGCCGTCCACCGGCCGCAGTGCGGGAAGACCCCGACCGGGTTCCGGTCGGGGTCTTCCCCGTGCCCGCGGCCGGCACGAGGTCCCGGTTCGCGGTGTCCGGCCGCCACCGGCCCTCCGTCGGCTCCGGGTCCGGCCCGGTCCGATCAGCGGTGACGCCGTCCCGCTGCGGCGATCGTGTCGAACCAGCGGACGATCTGCGGGCCGGACTTCATGAAGGTCCCGTTGTGATCGGTCGCCCCCTGGTCGATGACCGGAACCCGCGTGCCGTGCGCGGCGAAGTCGGCTGCACAATTACGGGAGTTGGCGATCGCCACGTCCCGGTCGCCGGCTGACGAGTAGAGCCGCACGGGCACCTCGGGCTTCCAGTCGCACTGACCGTCCTGGGCGTTCAGTACCTCGCGCAGCACCCCTGCCGGATGCTGCAGGTCCTGATAGGCCTCGTCGGTGAGGAGTTCCTTCAGCGTGCCGGGCAGCGCCGGGATGATGTCCTCCTCGAAGTGGTGGGTGTCGAAGAGGCTCTCGACAGTGTCCGCGTACGGCTCGCGGAAGAACTCCGAGGGGTCCTTGTAGAGCGAGTGCAGCCGGTTCTGCGCGGTGAGGAAGTACGACATGTAGAAGACGGCGCTGATGTCGTTGATCCGGCCGTCGAACATGGCGGGCGTCTCCGCACCCCGCAGGTCGTACGGCCCCGAGACCGGTGCCAGCGCCCTCAGCCTGAAGTGCCGGTCCGCGCCGCTGTCGAGGGCCTTGGCCAGAGCCATCGCGACCTGGCCGCCCTGGGAGAAGCCGCTGGCGTACACCTCGCCGGTGAGGGGGCGCCCCAGCTCCCGCGCCGCGGTGCGGGACGCGTGCAGCATGTCGAGGGAGGCGGTGACGGCGGACGCGGTGTCCATGTAAGGGTGCGGGCCCGGCCCCTTGCCGAGGCCGAGGTAGTCGGGGGCGGCGACGGCGCGGCCGGCGGAGGCGTGCAGGTACGGGGCGAACCGGCCGAAGTCCTCGCCGACGGAGGGCGCGTAGTCACGGTGGACCATCGTGCCGTGGGTGTCGGAGACCAGATCCAGGTGGTCGGCGCCACCCCTGGGGAGGACGAACAGACCGGTGGCGGTGGTGGGTTCGCCCTGCGGGGTGAGCGTGCGGTACGTGAGGCGGTAGGCGCGTACACCGTAGCGGACGGTGCCCGTGTCCATGCCTGCCGAGGCGAGGAAGGCGCCGACGCCGGTGCGGTCGAGAGTGGCGACGGGCGTGACGGCGAGGAGCGCGCCCCGTCCGGCGGCGGGGACGGCATGGGATCCCCCGGCCGCCGGTCCGGCCTGCTGGGCCACGGCGGGCGCGGCGCCGAGGGTGACGAGGGCGATGACCGTGGCGGCCGCCAGTCCTCGCCGGGCGCCACGCCGAGTACCCCTGGAAGAAGGGGTGCTGCTGCACGTCTTGCTGTTCTTGTTCTCCATGGCCGTGACGCTATGCATCCGTGAGCGGCGCCGACAGCGGCGTGGACCCCCGGCCGGGGTGCACCTGGCACCACCCCCGGCCGGGGGAATTCCTCACAGCCGCTGGATGATCGTGCCGGTGGCCAGTGCCCCGCCTGCACACATGGTGATGAGCGCGAACTCCTTGTCGCGACGCTCCAGTTCATGCAGCGCCGTGGTGATGAGCCGGGCCCCGGTGGCACCCACCGGGTGGCCGAGTGCGATGGCGCCGCCGTTGACGTTGACCTTCGCGAGCCCGTCGAGGTCCCGCTCGAAGACCTGGGCCCAGCTCAGCACCACCGACGCGAACGCCTCGTTGATCTCGACGAGGTCGATGTCCTTGAGCGACATCCCGGCCTTGCCCAGCACCGCGCGGGTCGCGTCGATCGGCCCGTCGAGGTGGAAGTGCGGGTCGCAGCCGACGAGCGCCTGGGCGACGATCCGGGCGCGTGGCTTGAGCTTCAGTGCCCGCGCCATCCGCTTGGACGCCCACATGATCGCGCAGGCGCCGTCGGATATCTGCGAGGCGTTGCCCGCCGTGTGGATCGCGGTGGGCATGACCGGCTTGAGCCGGGCGAGCCCCTCCATCGTGGTGTCCCGCAGCCCCTCGTCCCGGTCGACGAGGCGCCACATGCCCTGCCCGGCCGCCTGCTCCTCCTCGGTGGTCGGCACCTGGACCGCGTACGTCTCCCGTTTGAACCGCTCCTCGGCCCAGGCCGCGGCCGCCCGCTCCTGTGAGATCAGCCCGAGCGAGTCGACGTTCTCCCGCGTGAGGCCCCGCTTGCGGGCGATGCGCTCGGCGGCCTCGAACTGGTTGGGAAGGTCGACGTTCCACTCGTCCGGCCAGGGCTTCCCCGGGCCGTGCTTGGAGCCGCTGCCCAGCGGCACGCGTGACATCGCCTCGACACCACAGCTGATACCGACGTCGATGACTCCGGCCGCGACCATGTTGGCGACCATGTGGGAGGCCTGCTGCGAGGAGCCGCACTGGCAGTCCACGGTGGTGGCGGCGGTCTCGTACGGAAGTCCCACGGTGAGCCAGGCGTTGCGGGCCGGGTTCATGGACTGTTCGCCGGCATGGGTGACCGTACCGCCGACGATCTGTTCCACGCAGTCGGCGTGGATGCCGGTGCGTCCGAGAAGTTCACGGTAGGTCTCGCCCAGCAGATAGGCGGGGTGCAGATTGGCGAGCGCGCCTCCGCGCTTGCCGATGGGGGTGCGTACGGCTTCGACGATGACGGGTTCCGCGGCCATGAGCTCGTCCTCTCCTCGCGCTTCCGCAGGGGGCGTCCCGGCGCCCGCGGAAGGAACTAGTACGCGTTCTAGTTCTGCAAGCAGTCTTATGAGGCTTACCCCCGGTACGCAAGAGCCGTGCACGTACCTTGCACGCACAAGGGGCGCACCTCGAAGCCTGCATGCGCCCCTTCGCGCAACAGATCGGGCCACAGCTCTTGCCAGTTGCAGAACTCGTTACTACCTTGCGGGCAAATTCTGATGGGTCGTCAGGCAATGCTCGGGCGCCCCTCGGACCGACCTGGAGTTGCCGATGCCCTGCCCCCATCTGCCCGAAGGGTTCGACTTCACCGATCCCGACCTGCTCCAAGCCCGCATCCCGCACCCGGAGTTCGCCCGGATGCGGGAGACCGCACCGGTCTGGTGGTGCACCCAGCCGGCCGGTATCTCCGGTTTCGACGACGAGGGCTACTGGGTGGTTACCCGGCATGCGGACGTCAAGTACGTCTCCACACACCCTGAACTGTTCTCCTCCCACACCAACACCGCGGTCATCCGTTTCAACGAGACGATCAGCCGCGACCAGATCGACGTCCAGAAGCTGATCATGCTGAACATGGACCCGCCCGAGCACACCCGGGTCCGCCAGATCGTCCAGCGCGGCTTCACCCCCCGCGCCATCCGCTCCCTGGAACAGGCCCTGCGCAGCCGCGCCCGGTCGATCGTCGACACGGCCCTCGCCTCCGCCGCCGACGACGGCTCGTTCGACTTCGTCACCCACATCGCCGTCGAACTGCCGCTCCAGGCCATCGCCGAGCTCATCGGCGTACCGCAGGAGGACCGGTCCAAGATCTTCGACTGGTCCAACAAGATGGCGGCGTACGACGATCCCGAGTACGCGATCACCGAAGAGGTCGGCACCGAGGCGGCCATGGAGATCGTCTCGTACGCGATGAACCTGGCAGCGGCACGCAAGGAGTGCCCCGCCAAGGACATCGTCAGCCAGCTGGTCGCCGCGGAGGGCGAAGGCAACCTCTCCTCGGACGAGTTCGGATTTTTCGTGATCCTCCTCGCCGTCGCCGGCAACGAGACCACCCGGAACGCCATCAGCCACGGCATGCACGCCTTCCTCACCCACCCCGAGGAGTGGGAGCTCTACAAGCGCGAGCGCCCGGAGACCGCCGCCGAGGAGATCGTCCGCTGGGCCACCCCCGTGGTCTCCTTCCAGCGGACCGCCACCCAGGACGTCGAACTGGGCGGGCAGCAGATCAAGAAGGGCGAGCGGGTCGGGCTGTTCTACTCCTCCGCCAACAACGACCCCGAGGTCTTCGAGAGCCCGGAACTCTTCGACATCTCCCGGGACCCCAACCCCCATCTCGGATTCGGTGGCGGCGGACCGCACTTCTGCCTCGGCAAGTCCCTCGCCGTCATGGAGATCAACCTGATCTTCAACGCGATCGCGGACGTGCTGCCCGATCTGCGGCTGGTCGAGGACCCGCGGCGGCTGCGCTCCGCCTGGCTGAACGGAATCAAGCAGCTCCGGGTCGGTACCGCCGCCGGCTGACCGGCTCGCGGATTCCCGGACGGCGGGGGCCGTCCCTCCCACGCCCCGGCCCCTGCCGGCCGTCCGTGCCCCGTCCCCTCCTGGCCTCCGCACCCCGGCACAGGCAGTGGACAGCCGTCCGAGGATCATGGCGTCCATGCATGCCCTGCTCTCCGCATTCGCTCCGATCTGGACACTCACCGCGATCGGCTACGCGGTCGGCCGCAGCGGCCTGCTCGGTGAGCAGGCGGAAGCCGTGCTCGGCCGGTTCGTCTTCCATGTGGCCATGCCGGCGGCGCTGTTCACGATGGTCTCCGGTGCGCGACTGGACGCCTTCGCCAACTCCTCGATGGTGGCGTTCGGGACGGGCACGGCGCTCGTGTCCGCCCTCGGGTTCCTGTTCGCCCGGCGCTTCTTCGGCCGCAAGACGGCTGACCAGGCGATCAGCAGCATGGCGTCCGGCTACGTCAACTCCGCCAATCTGGGTATCCCGGTGGCGGTCCAGGTGCTCGGTGACGCGTCGTTCGTCGCCCAGATCATCCTCTTCCAGGTGCTGCTGGTCTCCCCCGTGATCCTGACGCTGCTGGACACGGGTACGGGGGCGGGCTCCGGAAAGGGCGTCGCGCTGCGGCGGATGGTGACCATGCCCGTACGCAATCCGATCATCATGGCCTCGATGCTCGGCGTCGTCGTCTCCGCGCTCGGGGTGCGGCTGCCGCACGCCCTCGAACACTCCTGTGATCTGCTCGGCGCGGCCGCCGTGCCCACCGCCCTGATCACCCTCGGCCTGTCCCTGCACGGCCGCCCGGATCCGGCAACGACCGCGACGACGGTGCCCGCGGGGCGTACGGAGGTGGGCCTGGCGGTCGTGCTGAAGACGCTGGTCCAGCCCCTGATCGCCTTCCTGGTCGGCGGCCCACTGCTGCACCTGCCGGACCACCAGCTACTCGCCGTGGTCCTCTGCTCCGCCCTCCCGACGGCCCAGAACGCCTTCATCTACGCCCGCCAGTACGGCCTGGACACCAGCCTCGCCCGCAACTCCGTGGTGGCGTCCACGGTCGTGTCCATGGCCACGCTGTCGCTGGCCGCCTGGGCGCTTGCACCGTCCCACCCCTGAGAGCCTGTCGGGTGACCTTCGATCGGACAGCGGACGCGGTCTGGTGCGTGCGATTCCAAGGCGGCGGAAGGTCCTCGGACGGGGTCTCCCCGGCTCGAACGAAGCCGAGAGCTCGGAAAAGGAGCTACCAGGACATTTCGGCAACGCGGGAAGCGCGCGTGCCAGGGCGTGGCCGCCCGATCAGAGGTCACCCGACAGGCCCTGAGCCGTTCGAGTGGCGGGCCGCCCCGGACAGGCGGATGCTGGAAGACGCGGCGATCCACGCCGAAGGGGTGCCGGGACGATGCGGTTCGTCCCGGCACCCCTTCGGCCCTCAGGGGCCGGGCTCCGGCTACCCGGGGAGGTTCCACTGCTGTTCGGAGGCTGTTCCACAGGTCCGGATCAGCAGACGCGCGCCGTCCGTGGCGCCGCCCTCGGCGTGCAGGCACAGCGCCGATTTGACGTTGCGCAGGGTGCCGTCGGGCAACGGGGTCCAGGACTGGGCCGGGGTGCCGTTGCACTGGTAGAGCTGGACGGCGGTGCCGTCGGCCGTCGAGCCGTTGCGGACGTCCATGCACTTGCCGTACGCGACGAGCGTGCCGTCGCCCGGCACGGTCCAGGTCTGGGCGGGGGCGCCGTCGCAGGCCGAGAGCTGCAGGGCGGTTCCGTCGGCGGAGGAGCCGCCTTCGGGAGCGACGCACCTGCCGCCGATGCCGGTGATCGGGCCCGGTACGACGGGTGCCGGAAGGGCTGTGCGTACGGTGTCGGCCAGCTGCACCGGGTCGCCCTCGGGCCGCACCGGGTAGCTCGTGCGCTCCAGGTTCCAGGCGTTGTCCCGCGCGAACCAGTCGATCGCGGCCGGCGGCTGCCCTGTGACCAGGGCCGCGTCCAGAGAGTCGAGGTACACCGTCCAGCGCTTCGCGTAGAAGTCGGAGACCAGTCCCGACCATTCGCGGTTCGCGTAGTCGCGCAACCCGCCGGATTCGCTGCCGGACCGGTCGCCCCAGGTGGTGAGGATCGAGCGGGCGTCGAATTCCGCGGCGGCCCGCTCCGCGTCGGTGCGTCCCCAGGACTTGGCGTCCTGCAGCCAGGGCCCCAGCATGAACCGGCTGTCGGTGGCCAGCAGCCGGTCCAGCAGGGCGAGGTCCTGCTTCCACTCGGTGACCCGCTGCCGGTACAGGGTGAGGTTCTTCCCCTCGTACGCCGCCCTGATCTGCGGCAGCAGCGTGCGGCTGCGGTTGGCCATGGCCTGCCGGGCCACATCCACCACATCGAAGCGGTACGCATCGGACTTCCGCAGCTCCGGGGCAACCTGCAGGAGCTCCGTGAGCGCCCGCTGCACCGTCGACGCGTCATACCGCATGGACGAGGGGCTCCAGCTGGCCGCGGTACCGGCGGTCAGTGAGGGGCGTGCGGTGAAGAGACTGTCCTGGGACTCGCTCCAACTGCCGGACGGAGTGCTGTAGGGGCCGGTACGCAGCAGTTCCCAGGCCTTGGCGGCATGCGGGTCGGCGCCACCGTAGCGACGCTCCGCGTAGTCGGCGAACCAGGCCGTCCGGTCCACCGGGCCCGCGTGCCAGGCGAGTTCGGTGAACAGCTCGTAGGCAACGGGATTGCCGCCGGTCCCTTCAGGGAGGTAGGCGATCCCCCGGAGCGCGCTGTTCGGCTTGGTGCGCCACTCGTGGAACCGCGCGGTCCAGACGGCGGTGTTGGCGCCCATGGTGGTGTGCCCGCCGAAATTGGGGATGGTGCCGAAGGCGTAGGGGGTTCCGTGCCAGGCGGCTTCTCGGTCGAGGCCGTTGTAGCGGTCGGCCAGTCCGTCCACGATGAACAGCTTGCTCCGGTCGACCGCGTCGATGAGTTGAGTGGAGGGGTTGCTCTGCCAGCCGAGCAGGACCCAGGTGGCGCCCGGGCGCGCCCTCTGCAGGGCGTTCATGACGGCCCTGGCGGCGTCCCCGATGGGCACGTTGCCGGGCTTGCCGCCCTCGTGCAGCAGATCCATCTTGTACAGGGTGGAGTCACCGAACAGCGTGCGCTGATGACGGTAGAACGCCTCGGCGACCTTGGGGTACATCTCGCTGCGCGGGTCCAGCCAGTCCGGCCGTTCGAAGCCGACCCAGCCGCCCTGCGGGACCACGGGACCGGTGGGGTTCCTGTCCGTGAACCCGGGCGGGACCGTGCCGTAGTAGCCGGGCAGGACGGGCGTCATCCCGAGCCGACGCAGCCGGTCCGCGATCTTGCGGCCGAGCTGTGCGCGCTGCGCCAGCAGCCGGTCCGTGACCGGCCCGCCGAAGCCGGACATGTTCTGCATCAGCCACCACGGCTGGTGCGCCGGGCCCGGTATCCAGGACTTCAGCTGCTCCTTCGTGTACCCGAACTCCTGGAAGGTGTCGTAGTACACGGCGTCCGCGCCCATCTGCACGAAGACCTCGTTGACGCCGTGCAGGGCCAGGACGTCGATCTGCTTCTCGTAGGAGGACCAGTCACGGTACGCACCGGAGTAGCCGTCGTCCGTGTCGTTCAGGGCGAACCGGTGCGGCACCGAGGCGTCCTGGCGGATGGTCCCGGTGGGCGCGGGAAGCTTCTTCGGCAGCTTCGACGTGCTGTCACCGGGCCAGCCGATGTCCACCTTGGCCGTGTATTTCAGGTACCAGTTGACGCCGCTGAGCAGCACGGCGGGGGTGGTGCCCTGGATGCGTACCTTGCCGGTGGTTCCGGAGACGGTGAAGTAGTCGCCGGAGGCGGGGCGGTTCACCGGCACGAGGTCGAACTGCGAGACATGGTGCGGCAGCAGGCGGGCCAGCGCCTCCTCGGCCGGTTCGGGGGCGAAGGCCGGCGTGCCACGAGGGGCCGATGGCGGCCCGGTTTCCGCAGTGGCGACGGGGGCGCTCAGGACCGTGGCGACGACAGCGAGGGCGGCCGTGCAGGCGACGGCCCAGGATCTGAGGCTTCTCAAGGGTGACCTCGTCCGGTGAAGGGATACGGGAGTTGTCGGGACGTGTACCGATGCTCATCAGACTTAGTAACGGAGCATTCGTTAATATGAGTTGGGTGCCATACGGCCGTCAAGAGGACGGACGGTCCGGGTTCCGGGCGTGCTGGATACAGTGCCGACAGCACGGTGGGGCAAGGGAGTTGACGCATATGCCAGTCGGGAGAGCCGCGGCCACCGGTCCGCACGTCCTTCGTCGGATGAATGTCGCCGCGGTCCTGGCCGCACTACGGGAGGGCGACGCACCGACCGCCCGCGTCACCGACCTCACCTCGCTCACCGGCCTTTCGCGGCCCGCGGTGACGAGGGCGCTGACCGAGCTGAGGGACTGCGGCCTGGTGGAGTTCACCGCGGCCGCCGGGTCCCCGCAGCTCGGCCGACCGGCCCAGTACGCCAGGTTCCGCGCCGAGTCGGGGTACGTCGCCGGAATCGACATCGGCCCCCACAAGGTGCTGGTGATGATCGCGGATCTGGCGGGTCAGGTGCTGGCCTCCCATCGCGCGACCGTGAATCGGGGCGCGGCCGGGCCCCAGCTCTTCGCCACGGTGCGGAGCGCGCTGACCGCGGCAGCGGCCGAGGCCGGGGTGCCGCTGTCGGACCTGTGGGCCGTGAGTGCGGGCACCCCCGGCATCGTCGACCGCGAACGCGGCGAGGTGCTGCTGGCCCCCAGCATCCCCGACTGGGCCGGGCTGCCGGCGGTGTCGCTGCTGCGCGACTGGCTGCACTGCCCCGTGACCATCGACAACGACGTGAATCTCGCCGTGCTCTCGGAACGCCGGCGCGGCGCTGCGGCCGATACCGGCGCAGGTGCGCGTGCGGGCACCGACTGCCTGGTCTTCGTCCAGTGGGGCCGCCGGATCGGCACCGGCATCGTCATCAACGGCAGTCCCTACCGGGGCAATTCGGCCGCGGCCGGTGAGCTGGGCTTCATCGACCTGGTGCGCGATCCGGACGCCCCTGCGGGACCGCGTCCGGCCGACGGCATGGGACCGTTCGAGCAACTCGTCGGCGCCGAGGCGATTCACCGGCTGGCCCTGGAGGCGGGTGTGGCGGTCGGTGACGCCCACGACGTCGCACCGCTCTTCACGGCGGCCCGGGCGGGCGACCCGTCGGCCGTCGGCGTGGTGGACCGGGTGGCCGCCCGCTTCGCCCGAGGGCTGGCCGCACTGGTGCTGGTGCTCGATCCCGGCCGGATCGTCATCGGCGGCGGGGTGTCACGGGCCGGGGACGTCCTCCTCGACCCCGTGCGCAGGCATCTGCGGTCGCACACCCTGGTACCGGTCGTCGTGGACGCCTCTGTGTCGGGCGAACGGGCGGTCGCCCTGGGTGCGGTGCGCCGTGCCCTCGACGTCGCCGAGGAACGCGTGACGGCGTCGTACCAGGGCCTCGGCTGACACATGCCTCGGCCCACAACCGCCCACCGGCCCGGCCCCTGGCGGAGCAGGACCGGGTGCGGCCCGGTCAGCGCTTGCTGCCCACCGCCTCGCCGGTCTCCGCCGGCACGTGTTCCGCGGATGTCGTGCCGTCCGCCCCGTCCGGCGGCCCCGCCACGGGTTGCAGTCTCCGCGGCCCCGCCAGGACGTATGTCAGCAGGAATCCGGCCCCGATGACCAGCGCCCCGCCCACCGCGTCGAGCACCCAGTGGTTGGCCGTGGCAACGATCGCGGAGACCGTGAACAGCGGGTGCAGCAGCCCGAGCGCCTTCATCCACGCCTTCGGGGCCAGCATCACGATCATGATGCCGCACCAGAGCGACCAGCCGAAGTGCAGCGAGGGCATCGCCGCGTACTGGTTGGTCATCGAGGTCAGCGTCCCGTAGTCGGGCTTCGCGAAGTCCTGGACGCCGTGGACCGTGTCGATGAAGCCGAGCCCCGGCATCAGCCGCGGCGGGGCCAGCGGGTAGAGCCAGAAGCCGAGGAGTGCGACCAGGGTGGCGAAACCGAGGGTGGAGCGGGCCCAGCGGTAGTCCGCGGGGCGGCGTACGTACAGCACACCCAGGATCGTCAGCGGCACGATGAAGTGGAACGTCGAGTAGTAGTAGTCGAAGAAGTCCTGCAGCCAGCCGATGTGGACGACCGCGTGGTTGGCCCAGTGCTCGATGTCGATGTGCAGCCACTGTTCGAGCGAGTGGATCTGCCGTCCGTGCTCCTCGGCGGTGGCGCGGCCGGCCGTGGCCGCGAGCCTGACCTGTGCGTACGCGGAGTAGACGACCCGGATCAGCAGAAGTTCGAGCAGCAGATTGGGGCGGCTGAGCACCCGCCGCCAGAACGGCAGCAACGGTACGCGGCTCCAGCGGGCCGGAACCGGGGCCGCGTAGTCCGTGGGGACCGGGTGCTGCCAGTACGGCGAGGTGCGCGGCAGGAACGGTGCGGCGCAGGCCGCGCCGAGCGCCGCCAGGAGCAGCACGTTGTCCCGTACCGGGTGCGCGACCGCGATGTTCGGCAGCAGTACCTTCCCGGGCAGGGTGAGCACGAGCACCACGATGGCCGGCCACACCAGCCGCTCGGAGGCGCGGGTACCGGCCCGGCCGACGACGGCGAGAAGCACCCACAGCAGCTGGTGCTGCCAGGCGGTCGGCGAGACGGCGACGGCGACGCAGCCGGTCACGGCGACGGCGAGGAGCAGCTGGCCGTCCTGCGCGTAGCGTATGGCGCGGCGCAGCCCGACGTAGCAGACGGCGGCGGCCAGCAGCAGGAACAACACGATCTCGAGCGGGCCCGCAAGGCCGAAGCGGAGCAGCGCGCCGTGCAGGGACTGGTTGGCGAGGCTGTCCGCGCCGTCTCCGAGCCCGGCGCCCGCGACATGGTGCACCCAGTACGTGACCGAGTCGTGCGGCATCGCGGCCCAGGCCAGGGCGGTGCACGCGGCGAACGCGCCGCCGCCCGTCACGGCGGCCCGGCGGCGTCCGGTGAGCCAGAGCAGGGCGGCGAAGAGCAGCATGGTCGGCTGGAGCGCGGCGGCGATCCCGATCAGTACGCCGGATGCCCGTTCCCCACGGGCCACGAAGCAGCCCAGGAGCACCAGCAGGACCGGCAGAATGCTGGTCTGCCCGAGGTGGAGGGCGTTACGGACCGGCAGGGACAGCATGAGCAGGCTGATCGCGACGGGGGCGGCCAACAGCGAGGTGCGGCGGGAGACGGGTCCCGGCAGGGCGCGCGCCGCGACGATGCCGAGGACGGCGACGAGCAGCAGCGAACCGAAGGTCCAGGCGACGCCGAGGCTCTGTTCGGCCGTGCGGGTCAGTGGCTTCAGCACCAGTCCGGCGAAGGGGGTGCCGGTGAACCGGTCGCTGTCGTACAGCGACCCTGCCACATGCAGTACGCCGTTCTCGCCGATCCACGTCTCCAGGTCGGTGAGCCGTTCACCGGGTGGCTGCCGCAGCACCACCGCCATCTGCCGCCCCGCCAGCAATGCGACGACCAGCCAGAGCACGGCCCGGGCAGCCCCGGTCCTCGCCCCCGTCACCGCGCTTCCGCGCACACTGTGCTCCGCATTCGCCACGCTGCGCCGACCCTCCCACCGTTCATCCGCCGTCCCTCGACGCGGGACGTGCTGTGAAACCTTCGCATTCCGCTATGAGGTAGACACAATCAACCCCCTCGTCGCCTGACTGTCATCCCGCTTTGGTTCGAGAGAACGCCAGAGAGCCTGGTCGTGCCCGGACACAGTGGCCGGAACCGGATCGTTCGCTCAGACGTCTGTCCCCCTGATCGACCGATCGGGCGGTCGCGACAGGGCTCATCGGACACGGGGGGAACGCGGTTCATGCGGTGGGTGCGGGCGAAGCGGAGCCCATGGGGGAAGCGAGGTTCGTGGGGAATCCGCGCACTGTCGCTGCTGCTGATGCTGGTCTCGCTGCAGCTCGGATCATTGATCGGCCCGGCGTACGCATGCGGCTGCGGGGCGATGGTCCCCGGCAAGGACGCGCACGTCACCGTGGATCGGGAGACATCGGTGGTCGGCTGGGACGGCCGCACCGAGCAGATCGTCATGCAGCTGACGGTCCGTGGGGACGCCCCGGAGGCGGCCTGGATCATGCCCGTACCGCACCGCGCCTCCGTCGAACTGGGTGATCGGGCGCTCTTCCCGGAGCTGGAAACCCTCACCGCGCCGGTCCTCGCGACTCGGCACTATTTCTGGCCACGCTCCGGGGACTGGCCGTTCGCCGGTTCCGGGGGCGGGGTGGACGCCGCAGCACCGCCCTCCGCGGCCGGCGCACCGCCGGTGGGGGTTGTCGGGCGGGAGCGGCTCGGCCCGTTCGATGTGGCCCGGCTGACGGCGACCGACCCCGCGGCACTGCAGACCTGGCTGCGGCGGAACGGTTTCGAGCTGCCCGACCGGCTGGCGACCGCGCTGCAGCCGTACGTCGACCGGAAGTGGGAGTACGTGGCCGTCCGCCTCGCCCCCAGGGAGAAGGGTGCGTTCCTGCTGGGCGAGCTCGACCCGCTGCGGCTGAGCTTCGCGAGCAACCGGCTCGTCTACCCGATGCGGCTGTCGAAGCTCGCCGCGACACCGCAGTCGCTGGGGCTGTACGTGCTGGCCGCCCACCGGATGGAGCCGGCCGGCCCGATCGGCGGGGAGGCGCCGCGCGTGACGTACGCGGGGAAGGTCGACCCGACTGATTCGACACCCTCTGCGACGAGCTTCACGGCTACGGGGGCGATCCGGGAGCTGGCGGGCGGAAAGCCGGTGTTCGTCACCGCCATCGAGCAGTCGTTCCCGCACCCGGAGCGGATCGACGGGGATCACGAGCTGCGGGCGAGCGCCGCCGACACCCCGTACCGGACCATGACCTACCGGAACGAGCTGCTGACCGTGGCCGGCGTCCCGGCCTGGCTGCTGACGCTCCTGGGTGTCGTGCTGGTCGCGGCCGTGGCGGTGCTGCTGGGCGTCCAGGCGCACCTGCGGCGCCCTGTGCTGCCTCCGCCGCCGGTCACGGTCCCACCGCCGACGGCGTGAGCGCGGCTGTGCGTGCTGCCGGTGCGGCACGTCAGGGCCGCGGGAAGTCCGCCTGCCGGCCGGTGAAGAGGGGGACCTCACCGTCCGCGTCCAGGACGACGATCCCGAACGGCCGGTCGACGTCGACCTTCTGGACGCGCAGAGGCTCGGGGGAGGCGGTCGCCATCACCACGACCGTCACCGCGGCCGCCTCCACCCCTTTCTCGGACACGGTCACCACGGCCTCCTGCACGACCCGGGCGATCCGGAGAGGCGCCTGCGAGATCCCGGAGAAGTCCGCACGCGCACTGGCGGCGATCCGTACCCCGAGTGCGGGCAACTGCTCGTCGACCTGAACAGTTGTGCGCAAGGTGAACCGCGGTACGGCGATCCGTGCCTCGTCCGCAGTCACCGCGGTCCGCATCCGCGCAGGTGCCCAGGCCCCGGCTCCCCCGGTACCAGTCGGACGCGCGCCGGAGCCCCGCCGCCGGGCCCGGCTCCCGCAGCGCAGTTCGCCGACGTGGCTGCCCGCGACCATCCAGGCCTCGCGCAGCCGTCCTGCGCTGTCGCCCTCCCTCGAAACCCTTCGACTCCCCGATCATGCTCAGGTCACAATGGCGCACATGACCTGGACCATGGCCCCTGAACGCTTCGACTCCCCCGACGCGAGCGCCCTGCGTCGTGACTACTACGACGAAGTCGCCAGCCGCTACTGGCAGCGGCCCGCGACCGCGGAGGAGATCGACGAGGGACTCTCCGGCGACGGCGCCGACCTGCTCACGGCGCCGACCGGCGCGTTCGTCGTCGGCAGGTTCGACGGAAAGCCCGCGTCCTGCGCCGGGCTGCTGGTGGTGGACGCGGACACCGCAGAGCTCACCCGCGTGTTCGTGCGTCCCGAGTTCCGCGGCACGGGCGGCGGCGGGTTGCTGCTGGCGGCCGCCGAGAGCGCGGCGCGTGCCTTCGGCGTACGACAGATCCGCCTGGACACCCGCAACGACCTGGTGGAGGCGCGCGGGCTGTACGCCAAGCACGGCTACCGGGAGGTGCCCGCGTTCCATCGGCGGCAGTACGCGGAGCACTGGTTCGCGAAGGAGCTGTGACCGGAAGCTTTCCCCGGGCCGGGGCCCGGCCCGGGGATCCGCGGGCCCGGGTCAGAGCGCGTGGTCCCGCCTCGGCTCCGGACAGCGCGGCTGTTCCCTGCTCGATCCGGTCGTCTCGGCGGTCAGCTCCGCGACGAGTCCGACCAGGTCGGTCGGCCGCTCCGGCCCCCACCAGTCGCCCAACAGCTCGGCCAGCAACTCCTCGCGCGCTTCCGCGAGCTTCACCACGGCCTCCGAGCCGCGGTCGGTGAGCACCAGCTGCACCCCTTCGCGTCGGGCCAGACCGCGCTCCTCCAACTGTCGCACCGCCTCGCTGATCACGCGCAACGGTACAGGGGTGGCGTCGGCGAGCAGCCCGGGTTCGACGGTGCCGTGCCGCTTGATGCGCAGCAGTATCCAGCCGGCCGCGGGCAGCAGGTCGTACCCCGCACGCTCGGTGATCCTCACATAGATGTCGCGGCGCCCCTCGCGGGTGGCGAGCACCGACAGGGCCCGTGCGCATTCCTCGTACGAGGAACGCTCGACCGGGTTCGAGGCCAGGGTCTCGGTGCTGTCGGGAGCCGTCACCGAGCCGCGCAGCCTGTCCTCCTTGAGGAACCAGGCGAAGACGAAGGCGACCAGGACGACGGGCGCCGCGTACAGGAAGACGTCGGTGATCGAGGTCGAGTAGGCGTGGATCACCGGGACCCGCAGCGCGGGCGGCAGTTGGGAGATGGCGCGCGGGTCGGCGGCCAGGCGCCCGGCGTCGATGCCCGGTGGCAGCGTGACGCCCGAGAGAGCAGCGCCGAGTTTGCCGGTGAGCCGGTTGGTGAAGATCGTTCCGAAGACGGCGACACCGAACGAGGCACCGATGGAGCGGAAGAATGTGGCCCCGGAGGTCGCGACGCCGAGGTCCTCGTACGTGACGGCGTTCTGCACGACGAGTACGAGGACCTGCATCACCAGACCGAGCCCGGCACCGAAGACGAAGAAGTAGGCGCTCATCTGCCAGGTACTGCTGTTCTCCGTGAGCCGGTGCAGGAGCTGCAGGCCGATCGCGGTGATGCCGGTACCGAGGATCGGGAAGACCTTCCACCGGCCCGTACGGCTGACGATCTGACCGGACACGGTCGAGGTGAGCAGCAGGCCGAGCACCATCGGCAGCATGTGCACACCGGACAGGGTCGGCGAGATGTTGTGCACGACCTGCAGGAACGTCGGCAGATACGTCATCGCTCCGAACATCGCGAATCCGATGACGAAGCTGATCACGGCGACGAGGCTGAAGGTCCGGATACGGAACAGCTTCAGCGGCAGTACGGGTTCGGCGGCGCGCCGCTCGACGTACACGAAGGCGATCAGCAGCACCGCGCTGACGACGGCGAGTCCGATGATCTGCGCCGAGCCCCAGGCCCAGGTCGATCCGCCCAGCGAGGCGACGAGAACCAGGCAGGTGGCGACGGAGGCGATGAGGAAGGTGCCCAAATAATCGATGGTGTGCTTGGCCTGACGGACCGGGATGTGCAGCACCGCGGCGATGACGAGCAGGGCGACGACGCCGATCGGCAGGTTGATGTAGAACACCCAGCGCCAGCTGAGGTGTTCGGTGAAGAGGCCGCCGAGCAGCGGTCCGAGAATGCTCGTCATACCGAAGACCGCGCCGAACAGCCCCTGGTACTTGCCGCGTTCGCGCGGGGCGACGATGTCACCGACGATCGCCATCGAGAGCACCATCAGGCCGCCACCGCCGAGGCCCTGGAGGCCACGGAAGGCGATCAGCTGCGGCATGTTCTGGGCCATGCCGCAGAGCGCGGAGCCGATGAGAAAGATGACGATGGCGAGCTGGAAGAGCTTCTTGCGGCCGTACTGATCGCCGAGCTTGCCCCAGAGCGGGGTCGCGGCGGTCGACGCGAGCAGATAGGCGGTGACCACCCAGGACAGATGCTCCAGGCCGCCGAGTTCGCTGACAATGGTCGGCAGGGCGGTGGAGACGATGGTCTGGTCGAGCGCGGCGAGCAGCATGCCGAGGAGCAGGGCTCCGATGGCGACCAGGACCGTCCGCTGGGAACGGCCTTCGCCAGGGGCCAGGGCCGGGGGGTTCAGCTGGTGGGCCATGAACATCTCCTCGGTTCCGCTACATCACCATCCTGGCCGTTTTGGACGGTTATGGCCTGTTGGGGCATCGCTGCGGCGGACTGCATAATCGCAGGCAGTTCAAGGGGAGGGACCCACAATGACCGGACATGTCTGCCCGGAATGCGGCACGGACGACAGAGCGACGGATGCATGGGACGGGGGACCGCACGGCAGACCCGCCACCGGGCCCGGCGGCAGACCTGGCGCGGGGCCCGGGTGCGGGTGCGCGGAGCGCGCGGCACGGCGCGCGGCAGAGCGGGCTGAGACCGCGGCGGCGGAGGACTTCGATCCACTGCGGATCCGGCCGTACGTGACGCTGGGGGGCGACGAGGCGCCCGCGGACGCCTCCCCGGGGGATCCCGCCATGACGATGCCGCTCTTCCTCGACCAAGCGGCGACCGAGGATCCGCCGCCTCTGTTGCCTCTGACACCCCTGTCGCAGGAGAGAGCCGGGGCGGACCATCCCCGTACGGACGCCATGACCGCGGATCTGGTGGACCTGGTCGACCCGGTGCAGCCACGCCGTCGACGGCCCTTCGCGATGCTCGCGGTCGGCGCGGCCGTGATCGGCGTGGTGGGCATCGCGGCGTTCGCCGGCGGTCTGTTCGGCGGGGACGGGAACGGGGACTCCGAGCACGACCGGGCGCTCCCGAGTGCCCGGGTGTCGAGCGTCCCCGATGCTCCCCTTTCGCCGGACGCATCGCCGTCGGCGTCCGCGCCCGCCTCCGCGTCCGCCTCCCCGTCGGCTTCGGCATCGCCGTCCGCGCCCGTCTCCGCGTCGGCGAGCGCCTCGCCCTCCCCCTCCGCATCGGCCGCCTCTTCGCGCCCGTCCGCCCCCTCGGCATCGGCGACGGTCTCGCAGCCCACCGGGACCTCGACGGCCCCGTCGCTCGGGGAACCGCACGGTCCCACGCTGCAGCCCGGCGACCACGGTCCCGCGGTGGCCGAGATGCAACGGCGGCTGCAGGAGGTGTGGCTCTACCAGGGACCCGACAACGGCAACTACTCGGACCGGGTCGAGAGCGCCGTACGCGCCTACCAGTCGCACAACGCCATCGAGGACGACCCGCCTGGCGTCTACGGCCCGAGCACCCGGAGCGCACTGGAGGCGGAGACGACGGGCCGCGGCCGGTCCTGAGGCGGCGGCCGGCCCCGGGGAGCCGGCCTTCTCCTCCCGTATTCGGAAAGGGATTCGCTTTCCCGGGCAGGTTTTTGTATCGTGATGGAACAAAGTGGCCCTCGCCCGCACTCCCTGACCGGCGGGCGGGGCCGCTTGTTCTCTTCACCCCACGTTGCCCTCCTCCCCCCGCGCCCTGGAGCCCGCCGATGCCGGCCACCGTCCTCACCGCACGCGCCCTCCTGCTCGACATGGACGGCACACTCGTGAACTCAGACGCGGTGGTGGAGCGCTGCTGGCGGCGCTGGGCGCTGCGGGAGGGGCTGGACCCCGAGGCCGCGCTCAAGGTGGTCCACGGGCGGCAGGGGTACGCCACCATGGCGGTACTCCTGCCCGACCGGCCGATGGAGCAGAACTACGCCGACAACCGGGTCATGCTCGCCGAGGAGACCGCCGACACCGACGGCGTGGTCCCGATCGGCGGCGCCCCGGCCTTCATGGACGCGATCGCCACACTCCCGCACGCCCTGGTGACCTCGGCCGACGAGGCGCTCGCCCAGGCCCGGATGACCGCGGCCGGACTGCGGATGCCGATCACCCGCGTCACGGCGGAATGCGTCGGCGCCAGCAAGCCCGACCCCGAGGGCTTCCTCAAGGGTGCGGCCGAACTGGGCTTCGCCCCGGCCGACTGCATCGTCTTCGAGGACTCGGAGGCGGGTATCGCGGCAGGCCGGGCGGCCGGGATGCGCGTCGTGGGCGTGGGCCCGCGCGCCGCGGCACTGGCGCCGGATGCGCACGTCGAGGATCTGACGCAGATCCGGGTGGAGGCGTCGGCCGACGGCTCGCTCCGTCTGCGCATCCGCGCCCTCTGACCGCGGAAAACCTCCCCGGATTCAGTCGCGGCGCAGCCGCCCCCGTGCCACCAGTTCCAGCACCGTGGCGACAGCCACCGCCTGTACGGCCATCAGCGCCACCAGGACGAACAGTTGCACGGCCCCCGCCTGAACCGGTGAGGCGCCGCCCAGCAGCATGCCCACGAACGCCCCGGGCAGCGTGACGAGCCCCACCGTCCGCGTCTGGTCCAGCCCCGGCAGCAGCGCGTCCGACGCCGCGGGCCGGGCGATCTCCAGCCGGGCATCGCGGTCGAGCAGCCCGAGCGCCATTCCCGCCTCCACCTCCCCGCGCCGCGTGGTCAGTTCGTCCAGCGCCCGCCGTCCGCCGAGTACGGTCGCGGTGAGCGCGCCCCCGATGAGAATGCCCGTCACCGGGATCAGCGCGATGCCCCGGACCGGCAGGAGCCCGGTGAGCAGCAGCAGGGCGACCGTCGGCGCCACCCCCGCGGCGATCGGCACAGCCGCCCACCACCAGGTGCGGTTCCCGGTGATCCGACGTCCGGCGGTCCGTACCGCCACGGCATACATCAGCGCCACGAAGCAGAGCAGCGGCGGCAGCGAGCGGACCACCCAGCCGATGAGCACGGAGACGCCGGCGAGTTGGACCGCGGCACGCAGCCCGGCGAGGACGATCTCGCGCGACCGGCCGAGCGAGGCCCAGGCGGCGACGGCGGCGGCCGCCGCGAGCAGCACGGCGAGGACGATGCCGAGCGTGAGGTTGACCGGAAGCAGCACGCGGCAACCATAAGTCCGGCCGGCCCCGGATTCGCGACCTGTCGATCCGTCAACTCCCGCTTCCTCATATGCCTCGCGTACAGGCCCGGACACCCGCATAGGCCGCGAACATCCGCATACGCCCGCACATTTTCCTTCCGTACGCCCTCGCACCGCAGCCCGGCCCGTCCCAGCCCTTGATGTGACGTGCCCATGTCGCCACCCTGTTACCTGGCGCCCACCCCACAGAAACCTGGCGCCGCCACGATGGCCGGGCTTCACAGGTCGCCCGTCCAAGGTCCCCCCACATCGAGGGAGTTCACATGTCAGGTGTCTACGCGCGTCGCATAGGTGTGGTCGTCGCATCCGCCGCACTTGCCGCAACCACAGGGCTGCTCACCGCGCCCACCGCCCAGGCGGCCATGCCCACCCCGGTCAGCGCCTCCACCGCCCGTATCTACCTGAGCGAGCTGACGGTATCGGCGGAAGGCTCGTCGACCGGCTACAGCCGGGACAAGTTCCCGCACTGGATCACCCAGTCGGGCACCTGCAACACCCGCGAGGTCGTCCTGAAGCGCGACGGCACGAACGTGGTCCAGGACTCCAGCTGCGCCGCCGTCAGCGGCAGTTGGTACTCGCAGTACGACGGAGCCACCTGGACCGCCGCCTCCGACCTGGACATCGACCACATGGTCCCGCTCGCCGAGGCCTGGCGCTCGGGCGCGAGCAGCTGGACCACCGCCCAACGCCAGTCGTTCGCCAACGATCTGACGCGCCCGCAGCTCATCGCGGTCACGGACAACGTCAACCAGTCCAAGAGCGACCAGGACCCGGCGGAGTGGCTGCCGTCGCGTACCGCGTACCGGTGCACCTACGTGCGCGCCTGGGTGCATGTGAAGCACTACTACAACCTGACCGTCGACTCCGCGGAGAAGAGCGCGCTCCAGTCGGTCCTGAACGGCTGCTGACTCCGGAACCGCCCGCCCCCTCCCCGCCGTTCCGTACGGTACGGAGCCGCCTGTACCGTACGGGCCCCGTCCGTATGTGACGAGCCCCGTCCGTGCGGGACGACGCGAGGAGGGCACCTCATGGCCGGGCTGCGCCTGGGACCACTGCTGCGGTACGTCGACTGGGAGACGGGCTCCACCGCGACCGTCTGGGTGGAGGCCGACCGGCCCACCACGGCCGAAGTGCGATGCGCGGACGGCGCGTCCGGCTCGTCCCGGACGTTCGCGATCGCCGGTCACCACTACGCACTGGTGGTGGTGACCGGTCTGACCCCGGACTCGACCACCGCGTACGAGGTGCTGCTCGACGGCCGCCGGGTCTGGCCGCTCAAGGACTCCGGCTTCCCCGCGAGCACGATCACCACGCCACCGGCACCGGCCGATGACACGGGGGAACGGCCCGTCCGGATCTCCTTCGGGTCCTGCCGCTGGGCGGCTCCCCCCTCCGGCGAGCCCGACACCACCGGCCCCGACGCCCTGGACGCCCTCGCCGCCCGGCTCGCCGCCGACCCGGGCGCCGCACGCCCCGACGTACTGCTCCTGCTCGGCGACCAGGTGTACGCCGACGAGATATCGAAGGCGACCCGCCGCCGCCTCGCCGCACGCCGGGACCTGAGCGAACCGCCGGGCGCCGAGGTCGCGGACTACGAGGAGTACACCCACCTCTACGACGAGTCCTGGCGCGACCCCGAGGTGCGCTGGCTGCTCTCGACCGTCCCCAGCTGCATGATCTTCGACGATCACGACGTCGTGGACGACTGGAACACCAGCGCCGCCTGGCTCGCCGATGTCCGGGCGACCCCCTGGTGGCACGAGCGGATCGTCAGCGGGCTGGCCTCGTACTGGGTCTACCAGCACCTCGGCAATCTCTCCCCCACCGCCCTGGCCGCGGACCCGCTCTACGCCGAGGTGTGTGCCGTCCCTGACGGCACGGAGCCACTGCGCCGCTTCGCCGCCGAGGCGGACGCCGAACCCGCCGGTACACGGTGGAGCTACCGGCGTGTTTTCGGCCGAATACGGCTGCTGATGGTGGACACCCGCGCGGCTCGCGTTCTCGACGAGGAGCGGCGGTCGATGCTCGACGCCGAGGAGGCGCGCTGGGTGCGCGAGGAGGCGCTCGCCGACCCCGGTTCGTACGACCATCTCCTGATCGGTACATCGTTGCCGTGGCTGCTTCCGCCGCTCATCCATGACGCGGAGGAGTGGGACGCCGCGCTGTGCCGGGGCGAGCGGGGTGGGCCCGGCGGGCGCTGGGCGCGGTTCGGCGAGAATCTGCGCCGCCGCTCCGACCTGGAACATTGGGCGGCGTTCCCCGCCTCGTTCCGCCGGTTGACCGAGCTGATCCGGGAGGCGGGGAGCGGTCCGGACGCTCCGGCGACGGTGTGCGTACTGTCGGGCGATGTGCACCACGCGTACATCGCGGAGCCCTCATGGCCGGCCGACGCGCCGGGAGGTGCGCCCGGGGCGCGCATCCTGCAGCTGACCTGCTCACCCGTGCACAACTCGATACCCGGCGTGCTCAGGGCGGGATTCCGCTTCGGCTGGAGCCGGACGGGACGGCGGCTGGGGCGAGCACTGGCGCGGCACGGGCGGACGGGCCCGTCACCGATCCAGTGGCGGAAGACCGGCGGACCGTGGTTCGGCAATCAGTTGATGACCCTCACCCTGCGTGGCCGGAAGGCTGCGCTGACATTGGTTCAGGCCAAAGAGAGCGGTGCAGGTGCGCAGCTGGAGACGGTACTCGACCAGAACCTGACCATCGACGCGTAGGCAAGGCACAGCCGTACGCGCTCAGCCTGTTCCGGATCGTCGTCGGCCTGCTCTTCGCCTGCCATGGCGCCGCCTCGCTCTTCGGCGTCCTCGGCGGCGCGATGGGTGGCGGCTCGATACCCGTCTGCACCTGGCCCGGCTGGTACGCGGCCCTCATCCAGCTCGTCGGCGGCACCCTGGTCGTACTCGGCCTCGGCACCCGTATCGCCGCCTTCATCTCCTCCGGCTCCATGGCGTACGCATACTTCAAGGTCCACCAGCCCGGGGCCCTCTTCCCGCTGCAGAACGGCGGCGAGCCGTCAGCGGTCTTCTGCTGAGTGTTCCTGCTGCTGGTCTTCACCGGCCCCGGCCCCGGCGCCTTCGCCCTGGACCGGCTGTTCGCCCCGCGGAACGACGCGGAGCGCAGTGACGACCGCGCCCGCGAGCAGGCGTCGGCGGTCACGGCCTGATCCGAGGCCCGGTACCGGATGCCCGGCCCTCTGCGACAGTGAGGGCCGGGCACCACTCCCCCACGATGCAGATGTGACGCGTGAGGTACACAACATCCCCCGCACATTAATGATGTGCAGGTAAACGGCAGGCGTACGCTGTACAGCTGGCCCTGCCGCTCCTGCCGCTCCCCTGCGACGTCGCGGCGTTGAAACGAATCGGGGAGTAGAAGGTGCTTGAGAGTGTGGGTGCGCTGACCGGCAGCCCATGGATCTATGCCGTGGTCGCCCTCTCGGTGCTCCTGGACGTCTTCCTGCCCATCCTCCCCAGCGGGGTCCTGGTGATCACCGCTGCGACAGCCGCCGCCGCGGGCTCGACCACGGTCGTGGGCGCGGCGGGCGGCCCCAGTGAGGTCCCCCAGGTTCCGTCGCTCCTCGCCCTGATCCTGAGCGCGGCCACCGCCTCGGTGCTCGGCGACCTCGTCGCGTACCGGCTGGCCTGGCGCGGCGGCGACCGCCTGGACCGGGCGATTGCCCGCTCCCGCCGCCTCACCACCGCCCAGGAACGTCTCGGCGCGGCTCTGAGCCGCGGCGGCGGGATCCTCGTCGTCATCGCCCGCTTCGCCCCGGCCGGCCGCTCGGTCGTCTCCCTGGGCGCGGGCGCGGCGCACCGCAGGGTGAAGGAGTTCCTGCCCTGGTCGGCGCTGGCCGGTGTGGCCTGGGCGGGCTACAGCGTGGGCCTCGGCTACTTCGGCGGCCAGTGGCTGGGCACGACATGGCTGGGCACGGCGGTCTCGGTCCTGGCCCTGTTCGTGGCAGGCGCCCTCGCCGCATACCTCATGCGCCGCCCCGGAGCGGCGGCCGCGACAGCTTCCGCTCCGGCTCCCGCTTCGGCTTCTACGGCGTCCTGACGGCCGCCCCCCGCACCTCAAGACCGTCCATCAGTCTGGCAGTCGCTGCGGCGATCTCGTCCACGGCCCGGTCGAACACCTCCTGGTTGTGAGCGGCCGGAGCCCGGAAGCCGGACACCTTGCGCACGAACTGCAGGGCGGCCGCCCGGATGTCCTCCTCGGTGGCCTCCTCGGGGATGGCTGGCGGGCGAAGGGTCTTGATACTGCGGCACATGACTCCAGTGTGGACCGCCCCACTGACAACGGGCCGGAACACCCGGGTCAGCTCAATTCGATGGCGGGGAGCTCATAGCTGCCGTCGATGATCGCGCGCCCCGGCATGCAGAACCTGAGCACGGGCCGGAACTCCCCGTCCGGCGCGGGCAGCCAGTTCGCCGCTGCGGCAGGGTCCGTGGGCGTCTCCTTGCTGATGTGGACCGTCAGCGACCCATCGGCCCCACGCACCAGCCCGGGGGTGCGGTCCCCGAGCGAGTGCCGGCCCGCCGGGTTTGCGACGGGGTGGTGGTCCGGCGCGTCGTACATGGTCACGGACCAGAACGCTTCCACCGGCGGCGGCTGCTCGAAGCGCATCACATAGGAGTGCGCACCGCTCAGCGGATTGCCGTCGGCGTCGTGGGAGGTGTGGGCGCACACCGCCTCGTACCCGTGGCTCCCCCACAGAGCCACGCGCGCCGCCACCGCTCTGACCAGGTAGGACGCCTCCCGGTCGGCGATCTTCCACTCCGGGGAGTCGATCGTCCCCACCCCGAAGTGGTCGAGGTTGTAGTCGTAGAGATGCGGATCCATCTCCCATCCCCCGCCCGTCACCGTGCTCGGCCGGGCGGCCGCCTCGACCCGCTCCCTGCCCTGCGCCATCCCCTCGGTGAGTGCGTGTACGAGGGCGGAACCGGCGGAGACGTACGGCGAGGGCCCCTCCTCCAGCAACCCCAGCGGCTGGAACCGGTCCTGGTACGCGCAGTCGGCGGCGGCCGGCGGGAAGTCGGCCAGCCACACCCTGAGCTGCTCGAAGAACCGCAGCTCCGCCGGCACGTCGGGGTCGGACGCCGGCAGCCCCGTCCGGTGCGTGCCGGGTTCGAAATACGTGAGTGTGTACTGCTCCTGGAGCGCCCGCACCCGCGTCATGTCGTCCGGGCCGTCGCAGACGTTGCGCCCGATGACAGAGACGACGGAGGTCGGCGCATCGATCACCCCGCGCACCCCGCTGGGCTCCCTGCCCGACCAGCCCGGCGGCACGATGAGCCAGTCACCCGCGTCCGTGCCGGTGGCCCGACGCCCCACATAGGCGAAGTTGTTGGTCCATGTGTCCACGAACTGCAGCACGTAGTAAGCCCCGCCGGTGTCCGGGACATGCAGCCGGATCGGCCCTCCGGACAGGTCCAGCTGAGCCATCGAGCAGACGGTGTCGTGGCCGACGGGGGCGAAGTGGGTGTCGGGAGCCGCCAACTGCCCCGCGTGCGCGAAGTGGTTGAACGGAGTCGGCGCAAGCGGGCCGACGCCCTCCTGCATCGATCTCTCGACCGTCGACAGGCCGGAGACCAACGGATACCCGTACACGTACGCCTCGGCGGCCAGACGGACGAGGTCGCCCCCCTGCGCGTTCGGTTCGTCCATCACCTACACACCCTCCGGGAAGCGCCCGAAGCCACCGACCGGGCGTTGTCCGGATCGATGGCCCGCGGGTACCGTCCGGACGTTCTCCAGCAGCGGACGGCCCCGGACCCAGACCCCCTCCGCCGCAGTCGCCCGCACAGCTGCCGCGGTCACGGCCACCACTAGATGACCGCCGCCGAACGGTCCGTGCACAGAGCCCAGATCACGAACGCGTCGATCGCGATGGAGATGATCGCCCAGATCGGCTGGTACGGCAGCCACATGAAGTTGGCGATCATGTTGAGCGCAGCCAGCACGACACCCGTCGCCTTGGCCCAGCCGGCACCCTTGAGGATGCCCCAGCCGACGACCAGGAGGACCACGCCGAGCACCAGGTGGATCCACCCCCAGGCCGTCACGTCGAACTTGAAGGTGTACTTGCTGATGCGCGCGTAGACCTCGTCGGACGCGATGCCGGCGATCCCCTTGATGACCCCCATGACGCCGTCCACCATCAGCAGAACACCGGCGAACATGACTCCCCCGGCCGCCCAGGGATTCTCGCCCACGGGGGCGGAGGTACGGCGGGTGCCGGGGGCGGGAGCTGACTGTGCCATGGAAGTCTCCTTGGCCGGAGCGGAACAACTGAACGAATCCGACCCTGTGCGGCACCCGCCCGCGCGACCACCTGGACGCGTCCGTACGGGTGACGACGTCGACGTGGCGTCAGCCATGAAAACGGCCCCCGATCGGTCACGACCGGGGGGCCGGAACAGGCTCTCACCCGCTCATAAAAAACTGTCGCGGCTTCGCCGACACGACGGGGCGACCCGCGTCCTCACCCGCCCGATGAGTACCGCGTCACCTTCGTCACCTTGCACTTCGTACCCGCCGGAGACTTGCCGAGCCCCTGCGCCTTCTCCTTGGCCCGCTGCCCCGAGGCGAGATCGCTTGCCACGGCGAGCCCCTCCGCGACGCGCGTACCGTCCCCGTCGACAAACTCCACATTCACGACATAGTTCGCCGTCTCCTCGGTTCCGTTCACGATCTCCACATTCACGGACGGCCACGTCGTCAACGGATCCACCTTGCACCCGGAGAGCTTCACATCCGCCTCGGCACCCGTCTCCTCCGCGGCCGACTCCTCCTTGGGATCAGCCTTCGCGGTCCCCCCGCTGGGCGGCGCCTCGGCAACCGGCAGCTTCCGCGGCGCGGGCCTACTACTGAGCCCCACCACGGCCACGGCACCGATCCCGCCAATGAAGATCAGCCCTCCGAGCACGGACAGCGTGACGATCAGCGCGGTATTCGACGACTTCGGCGGCCGAGGCGGCCCGCCCCAGCCCGGCCCCGGCTGCTGCCACTGCGGATACGGCGGCTGCTGCCCCCACGGCGGAGGCTGCTGACCGGGCGGCGGGGGCTGCTGTGACTGCTGATTGGGCGGCGGGTAGCCGTACGACATGAGATCCCCCCATGGGATGTGCGAGCGTGAGCGAAAACAGTACGACCCGTCCGGACTACGCGCCCCCGGACGGGTCGGAATCGTGACGGTGCGGCTCACCGCAGCCGGGACAGCCCCACCGAGCAGGGTGTTCCGTGCACCGATCCGGGACGCAGGACGCGTGATCGTCGCGCGGGCCACCTGTGGGTGCTGCCCGGTCTTTCCCGGCAAGCGCTACCTCGACTGGGAGCTCCCCGACCCGGCCGGACAGGGTGTGGACGCCGTCCGCCCCATCCGCGACGAGATCGAGAAGCGCATGCGCGGCCTGCTCGACGAGATCGCCCCGGCGGGCCAAGCGTGAGCGCGGGGACCGGAGTTCGCATCGTGGCTATGGGGCCCGAACATGCCGATGAGGTCCTGAGGATCTACCGACTCGGCACCGATGAGGGCAACGTCACCTTCGAGACCACCGCGCCCACTGGGAACAGCTCGACGCCGACAAACTGCCCCAGCACCGGCACGTCGCGGTCGACGAGCGCACGCCGAGACACCGCCCCCGCTGCACGCCGCCTTCGACGAATTCGTCAGCTGTCTTCGTCCGGACAACGCGCGACGCGGACTGGTCGCCGAAGTTATCTGGAGCGCGTTGCACGGCATAGCCACCCTGTCGGGCAGCGGCCGTATTCCCCCGGACAGTCAGGAGGAGCGGCTCGACTTCCTCATCACCCAGCTCGCCGACACCCCAAGCTGACCGGCCCCACGCCATAAAAGGGGCCATGGGAAGGCCAAGGATCAGAGCCGAGCCACTGGTTCGGAAAGCCCCGTACGTGGCGGGGGTCCGACCTGCGGATACTCTGACCTGTGCGTTTGCAGGGAGCACTCCGCTGTGCGCCGTGGTTCCCCGCTGGTCTCTCTCGTGTCGGGCACGCCTATGGCGTCGGGCGAGCGTGGGCCCTACAGCGTTTCGTCCCTGGCCAGGATCAGGCTGACCGAGCCCTCTTCGAGATTGATGCCGCCCTCAAGATGCTCGTGGTAGCCGTCCCTGAGTTCGGGATCAGCGAGACCCATGAGGCGCTCAGCCAGGTCCCGCAGCCCTGCGGCATTGGCCGCAACGGTGATTTCAGTTGCTGAGCCGTACACCGTGATGCGGGGTTCATCCATGCGGTCACGCTACAGCGGGCCTTCACCACCGCCCCAACCCACCACTCACCTCAGCTCCCATCCCGTCCGCCTTCGACCCACACACCGTGGAGCGGGCGTGGTTCAGGGCGTCGAGGTGGAGCGCGCCACTGTACGAACGACCTTGACGCCCTGGGCCGCGACTGCTCAGCTCTGCCTGAATCGAAGGTGGTCGGGATGGGAGCTCCCGCGACGCTCGCCACGCTCCGGCCAGACGAGCCGGCCTCGCTGCCCTACGTGCCGCAGTCGAGGACCCGAATAGCTCCGAGAACGCCCTACATGCGCGTTTGAAGAACCAGGAGTGGATGTTTGGCGGGGCCTACGTGGCAGAACTGGCCCGCCGACAGTTCACCCCGGACACCATCCTCGACATCCCGCTAACGGGTGCCGAGGAGAACCCTAGGTGTACTGACCCGTGACACCCGTGGCTGACCGTGGTTCCCCGCCAAGTCGGGCACGGATCGGGCACGAACACCTTCTGATCCGTAGCTCTAGCCGGATCGGTCAGTGACGGCCATTCCGGCCGCTACCAGGCCCCAGAGGGACGCTACCGGACGCGGGCGATTGCTGGGGTTGCGGTACCTGGCTGCTGTACCGCAGGATCCAAACGGGGGTGACCATGGAACGGCATGTGCTGGAATTGCTGTTGGCCGGTGATGACGAGGCGTCCGTGATAGCTCTGGCCACCCTCCGCAGCGGGGCCACCTACTGGGTGGGAGACCGGGCACAACCCGCAGGCCAGCATGCTGAAAGTCTTCAAGCGCCGACTTCAGCGCATGCGGACGCACGGACTCGAACCTCTTGGGCTGGAACGAGCAGTGCAGCTCATCCGCGAACATGGCCAGCCCGTACGCACAGGGCTGATCGATTCTGCCGATCGGACATGGACCACCCTGCTCTTCCTCACCGAGGACGGCAGCGCACTAGTGGCCTGCGCCGGCTGGCCGCTGCCGCTTGTCAGGAAGCCACCGCTTTAGGAGTTCGATCAACCGGGAGCTACTGCATGTTGCGGTGAAGAGTGCGGTGGCGTTGCGGACTGCTGGGGACCGTGGACGTACGCCATCATTGATGTCAGCTGTGGATGTCAGGCAGCCCGAGGCACGATGCTCACCGCGCGGTAGTGGTACCCGTCCTGCTTGAAGCCAGGGGCTTCCCATTTGAGGTCGACCTGCTGTCCGGCCGACAGCGTGCGGAAGCCGGTCGCCTGGATGTCGGCGTAGTGGCCGAAGCAGCCGCCGGGGGTCTCGGGTGAGTCAAGGACACCCCACCCTTCCTCGTCGTTCCACTCGCGGACAGTCGCAGTCGCCATGGACGGAACTCTACGGCCTCCGCTGTGCAGACGCGTCTGGCACCTGAGCTTGGGAATCACCGGTACTTCAGCAGCAACCTGGGCGCTGACCTGCGAGAACTGGCCTTCCAAGTCTTCAAGTTCGGGCACCGCATTGCCGTCGTTGACCGTGGCTGACCGCACGTTCTGGTGCGCATCTGGTGCGCGCTATGACGCGTCGGGCTGCCACTTCGTCCCGAACTACTGGCCGCAAGGTCATTGAGGGCTGGTGGGCTGGTCAGTCGGCCATCGATGGGCACTTGCGGTTGGCTGCGGTTGTGGTGGTTGCTGTGCTCCGCTGCTGTACTGCAACCGCTGATCCGACGTCCTGGAGGTGCTTACGGTCCGTCTTTCGACGGACCCGTTCACGCACCGACTCCGTCAACCATCACGGGCCATGCACACGAAATGGGTTCGGCAATCAGCGTGAGCGCCGAACCCCTTCCGGTTTACAGTCCGACGGTAAGTGCCCAGCGAACCTGGGATGGGGCCGTCACGCTCACGGTGCCGTGATCACGGGCGCGCTTCAGGGCGAGTTGGTTGAAGGTACTGCTGACCTCTCCATCCACGCATTCGAGGGGAAAACTCAGCCCGACCGGTTCCACGGAGACGGTCAGGGTTCCCTTACCTGGCAATTCACGAGGACTGACAGCGGCCCAGCCTTGATTCCGCCTCGGATCTCCAGCTCTCGATTGCCCGTAGCGTTCGCGGCCTGCGCTACAACCTTCCCCTCTGGAAGCACCGGCGCTTTGGTCACAGTCTCCCCAGGAACGTTCTCAGCACGCTCTGACGTCGGCGAGCTGGTCGGAGAGGTTATGGACCGGGGTGGCGACGTATGAGGAGAAGGCGTGGCCCGGTCCTGATCGCTGGTGCAGCCCGCCAACGCAACCACCGCTGCGAGTCCCCCGGTGGCCGTCAATTTTCTCAGATTTCCCACAAGTACCACCCAACCCGATAGGGGGAGTAGCTGACAACAGTCTTCTCGGGGGAGACCGTGCAATTCGTGTGAATCACATAGCTGACCCCCGTGTGCTTGAGCCGGTAGACGCCGTACTTGGCGTGCGTAGTCTTGTGGGGCGGGGTGTCCACGGAGATTGAGTTGCCGAGCTTGGCGGTGAGCTTCGCGGACACGGTGACGTTGAACTTGGCCTTGATCTTGATGAGCATCGCGTTGACCGACGTTTGCAGATCGCCGCTGACGGAGACACCTACCTCGCCCGTCACCTCAGAGGCGAAGGTCGACTTGGCGTTTCGTCGACAGGTGCAGAGAGGGCCCCTCGTGCCACCACTTTAGGAGAGCGGATGGGCGGTTGCTGGCGTGACCTGCGCAGAACTCTCTTGGGCCAAGTCCTCTCGTCTGACCCGTTGTTGCAGCCGAGTCCCCGTGAGTCCCCGCCCGTTCTGGCACGAGAGTGGCACGGTCCTGCGGTGGTGGTGAGGCAGCCGACCCTTGTCGCACCCCGGGTCGCGGCCTTTACCGTGCGGACGACCTCACCGGCAACCCAGGCTACGACCTTCTGATCCGTAGCTCTAGCAAGTTCGGTCCGTAACACCCGAACTGGTCGCCACAAAGCACCGGAGAGGTGGTAGCGGGCGCGGGCGGTTGCTGCGGTTGCGGTACTCCGCTGCTGTACCGCTCGCTACGAGGAACAGCGGGACGAACGCGCCGACGTCCGCGTAGGCCCCAACGACCTTGGCGAAGGACGGTGAGGTGAGCACGATTACGACAATGACAGTGATCGCTGCGAGCCGCTGACGCGCGGCTGAGGTGCATCGCTCTGCAAGGAGCAAACTCATGTCTGAGCCTCCGGGTTCAGTCGCCCACCTGCCGCTTTGACCTGTCGTCACGCGCGGTCAGGTGGGCTTCGTTATGACGGGCAGAACGCCGGTCACGGGTTCGGGTCAACTCCCGTTCGACAGAGGAGGGTTGAGCCCCGCAACTTCACCCTAGATGAACTTCGCGAAATGCCGTAATACGGACACTTCTTTCGCCGGGTGAGGCCCAGTGGGGTCACGCGATTTCACGCCGAAGCAATCTTGAAAACCATCGTGGCGGCGACGCCACCGTGGGTTCAAATCCCACACCCACCGCAGGTGAACGGCCCTTGACCAGCCAACTTGGTCAGGGACCGTCGGCATGTCCAGCGACCGCGATCGCCCGGCGCTCCCCGCGATTTCCCGCTCGGTCGGGCACGGAAGGGACACGGAAGGGGCACGGAGACCACGTATAGCTCCGCTGGACCCCGGCCGCACCTCGGCTTTCGCGATATGGGTTTGGGGGGTGGACAACGCGGCACAGCATCGCCACACTTCGTGGACGATCACGCGCAGCTGTGGCTGCATGGGAATGGTGGGGATGGTCGATGGGGCGACCGCAGAGCGAGGGCTCGCCGCCGGAGTGCATCCGCTATCGCTTGACGCGCCTTCAACGCTTGCTGCCCGTGCTGCCCGCCACTGTGATCATGCCGGTCTTCCAGGTGTTGATCTGGTTGGACGGGGGGCCGGTTGGTCCTCCACTCGCGGCAGTCGTGCTGCCGTTCGTGCTGCTGATCGCCTCGCGGCCGTTCGGGGTCACTCTCACGCAGTCAGCGGCCGTCGTGCACAACCTGCCCCGCCGGACCATTTCCTGGGCCGACGTGCAGGCCATACAGGTCGAGTCCTCCTTCGGGGCCCGGACCGTCGTGATCTACGAAGCGGGCGGCCGCCGTACACGCCTGCGGGCGCCGATCACAGGGTTCCTCAACTGGGATCGCACCTTCGAGGAGAAGTTCCACATCATCGGCAGATGGTGGCTGGATCACCGCGGACCGGATTGGGCTCCTGTCCCGCCGCCGGGGGCCTGGTGGGGTGGTCCACCGGCACCCGGCGGGAACCCTTTCGCCCCTCCTGCGTAGTTTCTGCTGCCGTTCAGCGTCCCGGACGGCGGGCTCAGTGGCCCACTCAAGCGCCTGCACAAGTTGAGCACTTGTTCGGAAGAACCCGTATGCGGACACGCGTTGACCTAGCGAGACGCTGACCTGCGCGTTTCTGCGGTAGCCGCCGCGACTCCCCGCTGTTCCCCGTGCAGTACCCCCTCATCGCGCACGCAGGGGGCACGTGTGCCCGTCTGCCGGGCTGCTGGCAGTGAGGCGCCGTCCGCGTCGGTACCTCTTCCGTCTCACTCGTCTGCACCGTCGGGGGCGACGGCGAGCAGCCGTCCGCTGAGGCTGAGACCTGACACAGGTGCGGCGCGCTGCCTGTTCAGGAGCCAACCGGGCAGATGGGATCGCAGCGCGGCAGACACACGCTGCTGAAGAACAAGGGGAAGGCACCTCCGTATGTCACACCACACCGCGACGGTGCCAGGGGCTACCTGGGTGGCCAGGTGGGCGGGAGTCCTGCTGTGCCTCGCGGTGGCCGCCATCCATGTCGTGGACCAAGGCGGCATCACGGCAACGAGGGATCCCTACTACATCGGCGTCGCCTACCACGTCCTGGAGATTGCGGCCGTGGTCGCCGCCGTGCTGCTCCTCATCGGCCTCGTCCGACTGGGATGGTTGCTGGCAGCCGTGGTCGCCGTCGGCCCCTTGCTGGGCTACATCCTCTCCAGAGGTCCGGGGCTGCCCCACTACAGCGACGATGTCGGTAATTGGACGGAACCACTCGGGCTGGTCAGCCTGGCTGTCGAAGGAGCCCTGCTTCTGCTGTCGGTGCCACTCTTCATGCGGAGCCTGCGCCGCAGAACCTACTAACGCTGCGCCGATTAGCATCAGGGCCAGGCCGCAGGATGCCCTCTGACCTGGCCCTGAGTGGCATGGAGCGGGCGACGGGAATCGAACCCGCGTAGCTAGTTCGGAAGATCGCGTACGCGGATCAGGCCTGAGCTGGCGTGACGCCGGCCTGTTGGTTCTCGGAGTCGTCGCCGAGATTCCCTGCTGTTCCCCGTAGCTTGCCGACCGATCGGGCACGCAGGGGGCACAGACGCCATCCTCCCGGCTTCGGAGGCTGCTGATGCCTCTCCCCGCCCTGATACAGCCTATTCGGGACCCCGGAGCCGGTGGATGCGGCTTCGTGGCGCCGGGTGGCCCTAGAGGCTGAGTGCGACGTTGAGTGGTCGTCGTCTGTCATCGTCGGCCGCCCTCGCACGGCCCACAGACGGCCCGACCCGGGTGCCCCGCCCGTCAGTTCTTCCGGTTCCAGAGCGGCCACGAGGCGGGGGCGGAACGCTGTCCCCATGCCATCAGGCCGAACCCGGAGAGGAGGAGGCAAATGGCCACGATCCACACCGGGGTGGCTGCATCGGCGGTCCAGAGCCGACCGGTCATCACCGGAAGCATCTCGACCGTGAACCCGAGACCCACCATGACGTTGCCAACTCCCCACAAGCGTGGAAACAGGACGCGGCTTCGCGCCCAGGGAGGCAACCACCCTCGGGTGATGGCCGCTACACCCGGCACAAAGGCAATGATCCAGATGGCCGCCAGACCAACCCACACAAAAGAGCGCATACCGCCGTGTCCCTGCAACGTGAACTGTGCGGCTCTGCGCCGCGTCTCGGGGATTTTCGCACGTCAGTGGCGTAATGAGATAGGTGCAGCACAGGGCGTTAACGCAAACCCTGTCCGGCGGCCTGCTCAGACTGGAGCCGAGCATGGCCAGGGGGTCGTTCCTGGCCCGCGGATCTGGCAGGCCTCTGCCTGCACCTCGATGCGAACTATCGGCACGACGGTCAGTGAAGTCTGTCGGCCTGGCAACACGGGCGGTAGGGATCAGCCACGGTTGCTGGCAGTCGGTGTGGTTGCTGCACTTCTCTGCTGTACTGCTGCCCCTGGGGGCGGTCCGATACAGGGCGGTGGAACGGTGAGCGCAGGCAGTCGCGGAGTGCTGGGAGTCGTGGGCACGGCAGCCGATGGAGTCGAGCAACTACGCACCGGCCTGGTCGAGCCAGCGATCGCCCTCGGCTGGCAGGTAGCCGTGATCCTGACCCCGAATGCCGGCCGATGGCTGCGGGCGAACGGTGAACTGGACCGACTGGAAGCCGTAACCGGCCTGCCAGTCAGGGATACGCCTCGCCTACCGACCGAGGCTCGCCCACACCCGGTCGCCAACTGCTACGTCGTCGCCCCCGCAAGCGAGAACTACGTCGCCAAGCTCGCGACGGGCATCGCCGACAACCAAGCACTGACGCAAGTGAGCGAGGCGCTCGGCACGATCGACGTTCCCGTCGTCGTGTTCCCGCGGGTCAACGCAGCACACGTACGGCACCCAGCGTGGGACGAGCATGTCGCGGCCCTACGGAAGGCGGACGTAGAGCTCATCCACGGTCCTGACGTCTGGTCACTCCATGAACCCCGCGAAGGGCCAGCAGTTCGACAGCTCCCCTGGGCCGCGATCACGGAGTCCATCCAGCACGTGACGGCCAGGGCTGCTCGACACCCGCTTTAGGAGTTCGATCGCAGCGTGGTGCGGACTGCCGGAACGGGGCCCGCTGGTCGCATCCGGTCCCAACCACTGCCGTGCGCCATCGTTCGCCGCCGTTGATGTCAGCAGACCGACGGACGGTCTATGCGCTGACTGCCAACTCTCCTGCACGCTGCCGGGCTTGGGATCTCAGTTCCTTGAGGCGGCTGTGGAACGGGTTGTGGCGGTTCTCGTCGAGGTTCAGCGGCAGGTCGAGTTGAGAGATGAGTTCCGACTCCAGGGTCCACGGTTCGTCGTCCTCGAGCCCGCACACGCGGGCGTTCTCCGCCATCCACTGGCTGAGGGCTGCTCCCCCGGCCTTGCCGAAGGTCATGCGCGTCCCGCTGCCCACCCGACGCAGCTCAATCCCGAGCAGGCAACCAAGCGTGAGACTGAGCGGCGGCGGCTCAGCGGTGAGGGATGCCGCCCAGCGCCGAGGGTGACTCCCTGGGGGGCGACTCGGGGCCGGTGGAGCGCGAAAGAAACGGAAGCCCATATTTTATGACGTCGGTCACAGCGCTCCGACAACCAACCGACGTACTTAGTAGACGCAGCGTGGCACATATCTATTGATTTGTCCGTTTTGACCTAGATGCCGATCCTCCGCGCATCCCGGAATTCCGCCCGGTCGGCCCGCACGCCCGCTGCCCCGTGGTGTAAGGCTTCTGACGTCGCGACAGCTTTCCCTCCCGCCGCCATGTGCGGACTGGAGACCCGCGCCCTGCCCTGGCGAGGTCCTGGGACCTACGAGGCGACGTAGTGGCGGGACCCTTTGCGCTCCCTGTCGAGCCGTTCTAAGAATGACGACCCACAGGACGTCGCTGCAGTTCGGAACCGGTGTTCACGCAGAGTCGACCGCGCACCGGGCGCTGGGCGTCACCGAGTGAGTAGGAGCCCCCACATGAAGTCGTCCCGAACGTCCGCGAGACTCCTCGCCCTCGCTCTCGGCCTGGGTCTGGCCTCCAGCGCGCTGGGCGCGGCGGTGCCGGCGAGCGCCCAGACGGCCGCCACCCCGTCCGCTTCCGCCGGTACCTCCGTGGCGCGGTACGACGGGTCGGTTGAGGAGGCCGCGAACAACAAGGCGTTCTTCGAGGCTGTGCTCAAGTCGGTCGCCGAGAAGCGGGCCGCCCAGCCCAACGCGCAGGCGGTGACCGTCTACTACAACGCCTCCCAGGCACCGAGCTTCCGTTCGCAGATATCGAGCGCGGCCTCGATCTGGAACAGCTCCGAGTCCAACGTCAAGCTCCAAGAGGCTTCGAGCGGTGCCGACTTCTCCTACCACGAGGGCAACTACCCGCGCGGGTCCTACGCCTCCACCAACGGCCACGGAAGCGGCAACATCTTCCTTGACTACGCCCAGAACCAGCAGAACGACTCGATCCGCGTCGTCACCCACGAGACCGGGCACGTTCTGGGCCTGCCGGACGACTACAGCGGGCCGTGCAGTGAGCTGATGTCGGGCGGCGGCCCCGGCCCGTCCTGCACCAACCGCTACCCGAACGCCACCGAGCGCTCGCGTGTCGACCAGCTGTGGGCCACCGGACTCGCGCAGGCCCCGGGCACGGTGAACCGGCCCGCTGACCACCTGAGCTCTGCACCGCCGGTACGGACCGTGGCGCCGGGCCACGGTCCGGGGCGTCCGCTCCACAGCACGTCCTGGAATTGATTGCGTTCCCAAGTGGGAAGCGGCTCGCTGTCGAGCGTGGCTTCAGCCACATGCTCAAGACGGTCGTCTGAGCACTCTTGCAGGCTGGCCGACAGACGCTGGTGCTTCGTACGGCTGTCCTGGGAGGGCGGAGCCGGGATGCGAAGCCAACCGTCCACTGGTTGGTGACCTTGAACGTGGCCGACAGGGCCGGGTTGGTCGCCAACACTGCCAGCCCGGCCACGATCAGCAGAAGCCGGCTCTCTCGCCACCCACCCGCGCCCATATAAGCCCCCCAGGGCTGGGATAGCGGGCCAATGCTCGCTTGCGCAAGAGGGCCAACGCGTCCCATCCGGTGGATTTCAAGTCCAGTGAGACATTTGTGTGGCTATGAGATCTGTGGTGTGGTTTCCCTGCGCTTGGCGGGGTCGTTGATCCACGCTTGCTGGGGTATCTCGGGCGGTGTGGGGCGGCGACCGAAGCGTTCGGGGTGGCGGGCGAACGCTTCGGCGAGCGTGACGGCTCTCTGGTCGCGGACCTCCTCGGCGGTGCCGAAGTGGACGCTGGCGGGCGTGTGCCATCCAATGCCCGAGTGCCGGTGCTCGTGGTTGTAGTACGCGATGAACGCGTCGAACCAATCACGGGCGTGGGCCAGGGAATCGAACCGCTCGGGGTAGTCGGACATGTACTTGGTGGTCTTGAAATGGGCCTCGCTGTAGGGGTTGTCATTGGAGACTTTCGGCCGGGAATGGCTGCGGGTGACGCCGAGGTCGATCAGCAGCTGAGAGACCTTCTTGGAGGTCATTGAGGTGCCCCGGTCGGCGTGGACGGTCTCGGGCACGATGCCGTTGCGCTCGATGGTGTCCCGGATCAACTCCTCGGCACGCTCTGCTGATTCGGCGCGTTCGACGGTGTGGCCGACGATGTAGCGGCTGAAGATGTCGATGACGACGTAGGCGTGGTACCAGGTGCCCTTGGCCGGTCCGGCGAGCTTGGTGATGTCCCAGGTGAAGACCTGGGATGGGGCGGTGGCGACCAGTTCGGGCACGGTCTTGGCCGGGTGGGTGGCCTGACGGCGACGCTCGCCGGACTGGCCCTTGTCACGCAGGATCCGGTACATCGTGGAGACCGAGCAGTGATAGCGGCCCGCGTCCAGCTCACGGGCCCAGATCTGCGCGGGCGGCAGCTCCACGTACTCGGCGCTGTTCATCAACTCCAGTACTGCCGCACGCTCTTGATCCGTCAGCGCCGAGGGCTGGGCCTGGACGTGGGAGCGGGGCGTGCGGTCGGTCGGGGGCTTGAGCCTGCGGTAGTGGGTGGCCCGGGAGCGGCCGGTCAGCCGGCACGCGGCCGTGATGCCCAGCTGGCCCTGAACGCCGGTGAACGCGGTGTCCACCACGGGGTCGGTGGCGTGTTTCAGTCCGCGCTCTCGGAGATCATTTCCAAGAGCGCGGAGGCTTTTCCCATCACCTCGAGTGCGGCCTTGTTCCGGGCCAGGTCCTTCTGCAGCCGCTCCACCTGCTGTCGCAGCTTCTCGTTCTCCACCTCCGCGGCGGACTTCTTCGTGCGGGCGGGGCTGGTCCGGCGGTCGACCAGGTTTTCCAGGGCCCCGGCATCCCGGGCGGCCCGCCACTCCTTGACATGCGAGTGGTAGAGGCGTTCCCGGCGCAGGACCGCGCCCTTCTCGTTCCTGGGCGCGGCGTCGTACTCGGCGACGATCCGCAGTTTGTACTCCGAGGTGAAGGTACGGCGCTTCGGCCTCGGTGCCGGGTCGGACCCGACGGGCTCAGTGCTGGGCATAAGGGGCGGTTCTCCTGTCGTGCCCTCTCAGGCTAACCCCGCAGAACGGGACGTCTCACCCGAGGCTGACAGAGAGGGATCCGGCCGTCCGGGGGAAGCATCTGGCACGTGAGTGGCACGACGACACTCCCCCGTCGGAACGGCGGAGGAGCGATCAAGGCCCAGGTTCCCGGTTTGATGCCGGTGACCTGGGCCTTTGTCGTGCTTCCTACTGGTGGGCGCGGACGGTTTCGAACCGCCGACATCTGCTTTGTAAGTTCGATCGCGCCATTTGCTCACCTGGGTGGCGAATCTATGGCGCGGTGCAGTGCGTACCCCGGGATGCGATCAAGGCCGCTCCGGTCTGCCGACGTTGCCGTCAGAGACTGCCGTCATTCGACTCGGAGGGCCCGTGTGACGGATGAGCGGGACGTCGCGCACGGTCGGCGCGACGCGGATTCGCTGAGACCGGCAGATTTACAGACCGCGCGATCACTCCGCGCTGAGCTGACCGTTCCCGCAGTGCGCCGCTCCGTGCCCCACACGTGCCCCACGATGCGCCAGGAAGCGTCGCCCTCGCGTTCGGGCGGAACCTTGTTGCTGCGTGGACTCCCTCGACTTGCCACGCGTCAACCGGCCTCGGACTGAGGCCGGGATCGGGTGGCGTGTCTAGGGCGTGTCCGACGGGTCGGCACAATCCCTGCGACTCTCCCGGCTATGCTCGCGCGGGAGCGCCCCGCGGCGCGTGGCTGCGGGGCGCCTTGTGGGGATTAGTCGACCGTGTCCCCGTCGTGCGTACCGCCCACGCAGGGGTTGCCCGGCAAGTCGATCCGGGGCATTCCGCCGCCCTGCCTGCACTCAGAAGGGGAGACGACGGATGGGGCACCCTGTGCGGTGGCGGCGGTGGCGGCGCCTGTGAGGCCGAGTCCGGCGAGGGCTGCCGTGGCGATTACGGCGGCGAGGATTCGTCGAATGCGCATTTGGTTTCCCTTTCACGGATTGCCTCGGTTGGGGCACTACCCAGCTTGATCTTCGCCCATGTGGGTGGCACATCATGTTGCGCCATTCAGGTGACATGGCTGTCGGGAGCGGGGCCGCTGACCCGGCCCGCCCAAGGCCTTCGCGGCCGACTGGGAAGGCGGGACGGACGGCGGAGCGATGGCAGCTCTGGGGGTGGGGACGGCCTGCATGACGCGACCCGTCAGACACGCTCTAGTGCAGCGCCGCACTGATCCTGCGAGGGTCAGGATCGCCCCTGCCGTGGTGGCTGGGGCGATCGATGCTGCATGGTGGAGCGTCAGTTCTCGATCAGGATGGCTGCGAAGCCGGACAGTGCGCTGTTGACCTCTGCCAGGTCGAAGGCGGCGGGGTCGAACTGGTCTGCGGTGTCGAGGCCGAGCCATTCGAGCCGTTCGTCGTGTTCTTCGTGGCCGGGGTCGGCGAGGATCTCGATGAGGTACTCGTATCCCCACATCCCGCCGCAGTCCTCGGGCGGGCAGGCACGGCGGCCGGTGAGGCAGCGTGGGTAGGGGGTACCCGCTTCGGCGTCGGTGATGGCCTCGACGAGGATGTCGTGCTCCCAGTCGTCGCCGAAGTCGTAGGTGTAGCTGAGCTTGTCGCCGACGCTCGGGGCGACCTGGTCAAGTCGCTTGGATGCCGCGCTGCGGATCCCCAACTCACGGTCGGCGACTCCATAGCGGTCCTGCGGGGTCTCGAAGGCCCACATGTGGTAGCCCTCCCAGCCGAAGGCCGCCTGGATGAGGTGGTGAAGCTGCTGCAGCGTGGTGCCCGACGGCACTTCCAGGCGGCGCCAGACCGGGGGCCGGGAGCCACGCAGGGTGACCTTGATCTTGTGGACGACCTTTCCGGGTGCCGTCCGGGAGCGGGAGATCGGCTTCGCGCGCCTGGTATTCGCCATGGCCGTCATCCTGCCACCGGCCCCCTTCCCGCGAGGCCGTCCGCCGCTGACCCCGTTCGTCCGCGCGACAATGACCGCCGCTCGTCGAATCCAGGGGTGGGGTCATGCCAGCGCACAGCCCGTTCACGGTGGTCTGGGACAAGAGCCAGCGCGCGGTTCTGGAGCAGTTGGCCCGCTCGCGCACCGCGCCGCTGCGGCGCATCCAGCGAGCCGAGGTCGCCCTGGCCGCCGCCGACGGTGTCTCCAACGCGGCCATCGCTCGCAGCCACCGGTTACACATCGCCACCGTGCGACGCTGGCGCAAGCGGTTCCACCACGAGGGCATGGCCGCTCTGGACGACCGCAGGAGGCCGGGCCGCCCGCGTCGGTACGGGCCCGAGGTGCACCTTGCGATCGTCGCCACGGTCACCTCCGCCAAACCGGCCCCCGACAGTCAATGGACCCACAAGTCGATCGCCAAGTCCCTTGCTGCCCACGAGATCTCCGCCTCCCAGGTCGGGCGGATCCTGGCCGACCTGGACCTCAAACCCCACCTCGTCCGCGGCTGGCTCACCCGCCCCGACGACCCGGACTTCCACGTCAAGGCCGCCGAGGTGTGCGCCCTCTACCTGCATCGCCCGCCCGGGTCGGTCGTGCTCAGCGTGGACGAGAAGACCGCCATGCAGGCCCGCTCGCGTCGCCACCCCACCAGGCCCGTACGGCCCGGCCATGCCGAGCGCCGCGAGTTCGAGTACCGACGCCACGGCACCGCGTCCATCGTCGCGGCCCTGGACGTGCACAGCGGACAGGTCTTGGTCGAGGACATCGCCCGCAACGACTCCGTCACCTTCATCCGGTTCCTGCGACTGCTGGACGGGAGTATCGACCCTGCCCTGGCGATCCATCTGGTCCTCGACAACGGATCGTCACACGTCTCGAAGGCCACGCGGGCCTGGCTCGCGGCCCACCCGAGGTTCACCGTCCACCACACGCCCAAGCACGCCTCATGGTTGAACCAGGTCGAGATCTTCTTCTCGATCCTGGCCCGCCGACTGCTGCGACGAGGCGAGTTCACCTCACGCCAGGACCTCATCGACCAGATCCGCGAGTTCACCCTCGCCTACGACAAGGAAGCCCGCCCCTTCCGATGGACCTACGACGGCACCCCACTCAAGGCCACCTGACCCCCGCAGGATCAGTGCGGCGCTGCACTAGTGCCGCGATCACGGCCGCAGGATCGCCGCCGTACACCACGTGAGGCTCGTCGGACTCGGGAGGCACGAAGCGAGTTCGGTATCGCCGAAGGTCGCTTTCAGAGAAGAAGATCGAGTTGGGATCGTGCGCGTGGGCCTCGTTGCGCTTGCTGATCCTTGAACCCGTACAGAAAGTCTCTACTCACGCAGCCCATCGCTACGCGATGCGCCTGAGGAACTGCCGTCACTTACTACCGTCAACGCCCCCGCAGCGGGTCGCTGCGGGGGCGTTCTGGCTGGTGGGCGCGGACGGTTTCGAACCGCCGACATCTGCTTTGTAAGATACCGCGTCCGTCTTTCGAGGCTCAGTGAGTCTCGGTGAGGCCCGGTGAGTTGGGGTGTGAGGGTCGCTCCCGCCCCGGAGTGAGTCTCGATGAGCCGACGCGCGGACCGGTGAGGGGGTTTTGTGGCCCCAGAGTGGCCGCATGTGGCCCCGGACCTCATCCGACAGCCCGGAGCGCACGGCCTGCGACCAGCGCCGCACGGACCTCCTCGACCAGCTCGGCGCCCGCATGCTGGTACAGCCACGTCACCCGGCCGCCCCGCTCATGGCCCATCACGACCTGAACATCCTTCTCCGGCACGCCCGCGTCTTTCAGTCGCGTCGCGAACGTGTGCCGCAGGTCGTGGACCTTCGGCCACCACTCGTTGCGGCCCGTCTCTGGGTTCGTGACCAGACGGGCCAGGCCAGCGGCCTGAATCGCGGGGATCCAGCTGCGCCGGAAGTTCGGCCGGGTGAGCGCTCCCCCGCGTGGGCCCCGGAAGACGAGTTCCTCCTCATGCAGGTTCCGCCCGTCCTCGATCGGGGACTCCGTCGTCGCTGGATCCCACATCTCCATCATGGTCTGCACCGCTTCGACAGCGGCCGGCGTCAGCGGCACCGTGCGGAAACCGGCCTTCGACTTGGGCGCCGCCTTCCGGTAGACCTTCCCCCGATCGTCGATGAGAACTTCCTTCACCTTCATCGTGGCGCTGCCGAGGTCTACGTTGGCGGCCCGTAGGCCGGTGAACTCTCCCCACCGGGTACCGGTCTCCTCCGCGAACACAATCAACGGCTGGTAGTACTCGTTCAGGTGCTGCCGGATCAATGCGCACTGCTCGCGGGTGGGCGGGATCATCTCGTCCGGGTGCTTACTCACTGCCGCGGTGACCTGAATGTCGGCAGTCGGGTTCACCTGAATTCGCCGGTCCCGAAGCGCGGCCACCATCATGTGCCGGAACAGCTCCAGGACCTTTAGCTGTGTCGCCCTTCCCTTTACCTCGTTCGTGATCCAGTCCTGCACCTGGATCCAGGTAATGGAACTCAGCTTGCGCTTGCCCCACTTCGGCTGAACGTGGACCGTCCAGGCCGACAGTTTCCTGTTGCGGGTGGTCACCGACTTGATGTTCACCGTCGGCCACCAGACCTCGTACCACTGGTCGACCGTGATGGCCCCACGCTTCGGGTCCTGGTAGGTCCCGGCGTCGAGCGCAGCCTTGACCTTGTTGAGGTGCGTGACTGCTTCCTTGTACGTGTCGAAGCGGGGGCCGCACTGCTTGCCGTCAGCGTCCCGGTACCGGGCCTGCCAGCGACCGAGACAGTCTCGGCGTGCCTTCCGCTCGCCGTGCTGGCCCGGCGGGTACTCCTCGAGGCACAGCTTGCAGCCGCACTCCTTACTCCTGATCTGCCGCGGGTTGTTCGTCGCTCTACGCGCCACGGAACATCACCTCGTCACTCCTCCGCTGCTCGGGTACGCGGGGCAGTAAATAGACGGGTGCCCCGCAGAAGCAGACTGCACCGACGGAGGGCTGCTCGACGGCGAGTTCACGAAGAACAGCCCGTACGACGACGCCCGTGCTCGCAACGGGAAGCGTTACGGGGAGCGTGATGACGCGGGACTCCGGATCCCATGGATCACGGGAGGTGCCAGACGGTGCAAATTCGACACGGACGCACATGTGACCCCCGATATACGCAGGCGAGTGGAGTACCTGAGTCGATGGGGGAGCATCGGCCGTACGAACGACCGTACCGCCGGTTGGTGGAATATGCGACTACCGTTAGGCGTGTTGACGAATCATCATATGCATGGAGTGACGGAGTCCATTTAGTGAAGACTCACGACGCAGACGAACGGTTGCGCTCGACGAGGGCGCGAATCTGAATCTCGGTCATCTCCTGCTGATCCGCGGTCAGTTCACCGATGAGGGCGAGGATCCGCTCACGGGCATCGGGGTCGAGGGGGCCCGGAGTCTTACGGCCGGCGGCTGCGAAGATCTGCGCCTCGGTGAACTTGGGAAATTCGCGGGCGAGGGCGCGCAGCTTCTCCTTGTTGGGGCCGCGCGTGCCACCGCGTTTCCGGTGGACCCATGCGTTCACGGTGGCCGGAGCAACGCCGATGCGGCGCGCGATCTCCGAGTCGCTGACCTTGTACTGGTCTTTGAGGCGGGCGATCAGCTGCGCGAGATCCTCGGGCTGCTCCTGCTCCTGGTTTTCCACGGGTCAAGACTGCCTGCGAATCTTCTACTTTTGCAAGTAAAAGTAGAGGCATGGCGGGATCTCACTACGGCGCGCGACCTCCCCGTCGCGCCCCGTAGACGGTGGCATATGCCGACACTAGGACAGGCGTTCGATTGATCGCCACCCCGTAAAGAAACTCACCGAGACTCACCGCCACTCACTTGACCTGACTGACACTGACACAGTAGAAATGTGTCAACGGCGGCACCGAGGCCGCATAGTCACCACCCGGCGCGAGGCCCACATGACCAACCTGATCCGCAAGGGCGAAGGCAAGCCACTCCGCGCAGCAATGAAGCGCAAAGGGCTCTCCGCCGAACAGCTCGCAGCGGCCACCAAGTCGGTGGACGTCACCGGGCGCGGGATCAGCGCAGCAACGGTCTGGAAAGTCACAGGGAGCGGCAGCACCGCCACCACAAAGTGTCGACTCCGCACCGCATGGCTCATGGCCACCGCGATGGATGAACCGCTCCAGGAGCACTTCGACATGCCCACAGTTTCAACCGACACAGTTGAAAGGTCTAGCCCCAATGGCCACTCTCGCTGAACGCACCGAGACGCTCCGCACCGTCGGCCTGGCCCCCCTGCTCACCACCGCTCAGCTGATGGCCCGCTACGGGGTCTCGAACTGGACCGTCAACGAGTGGGTCAAGGACGGGTGCCCCGTCGAGCCCACTCGGTTCCGCGGCCGGCGGTTCGACCTGGACAAGGTCGCCGCCTGGATGGCCGCCGGGCCACAGCTCGCTGCCACCGCCTGACCCCCCCAAAAAACGAACGGGACGCCGAGCCATGCCGGGCCCGACGCCCCAACGGCACCTCAACACACACAGAAATCGAGGACACCGTGAACACTCAGATTACCGCCCCGACCGAGCCCGACACCGACACGGCCAGGCGCAACAGCTACATGGCCGCGCTGTCGCTGGCCGAGACGATCCTCAGTGAGTCGACCGTCATCCCCTCCAGCTTCGTCATCGAGGTAATGGAGCACGCGCCGACCGAGCCGACCATCCGGTTCTACTTCCACCGCGACCCGGCCGCCGTTGCGGAGTTCGCGGACGAGCGGTGGATGAACGTCACGACCAAGACCCACGACGACGGGGCGGTGTACACCGAGGCGCAGGGTGCCCCCTGCCGCGGGGTGCGGGTCACGGCGTGGGCACTCACGTCGGCCGAGGACATCGCGGCTGTTGTTGACGGGGTGGCTGCGTGAACGCCCGCCGAGTATCGGCAGCGTCGGGCGTGATCCACGCGGCGCAGAAGACGCGACAGACCGCGGCGGGTATCGCCATGGCGCTGGAGGCGGCCGGCCTGTTGCAGTCGGCGGCCGAGCTGGCGGAACTGCGGGCCCGTGTTACCGAGCTGGAGACGGCTGTGGCCCACGCGCTCGCACCGCACGTGAAGTTCGCAGACTCGTCGCACTGCGAGGCCGACAGCGAGCCGTGGCCGTGCCCGACCGTTTCCACGCTGGCGCCTGCCGGGTGGCCGTTGAGCGACGGCCCGGCGCCGGGCCGCCAGTTCGAGCGCCTCGGTTCCCCAGTAGAGGACCCGCACGACTCCCCCCTCCACCACACCTACGCGGTCCCGCGGGACCTGCCGGAGGTGCGGTCATGAACGTGCTCGCCGTGGTCTGCCTGGCCATCGCGGTCTACGCCGCGTCGCTGGTCCCGTTCCTGCTGCTGGTCGACGCCGACCGCCTCACCCCCGCTTGCCTGCGCCGTCTGCCGCTCACCGCGGCCGCGCTGCTCCTGCTCCTGCTCCTCGGAGGCACCGATGCCCGCTGACCGTGAGCCCGTCGCCGGGCCCATCCCGATCTACGTCAACGCCACCCCGTCCGGTGCACAGCTGGACCTGTCCGCCCTTACCGCGCTGGTCGTCGGTGACGTTCTCGACGCGCTCCTCGACACGGAGGACACCGGCCTGTGGGATCGGCTGCACGACCTCGCCGACACCACCCGCACCCCAGACGAGGGACGACTCCCCTCCGAGGAATTGGTCGCTGCTCTCGCCGAACGGTCGTCGTCTCGGGTTCCGCTGTACGGGCCGGCCGCGCTGGAGCTGACTCGGAAGCTGCGCGAGGCCGTAGCGCCGCGTCCGGTTCCTTCGCAGCGTGAGGCAGGTGCCGCGTGAGCACCGCCGACCGTCTCGCCGTCCTCCGGCACTTTACCCGCGACTACCAGGGCGACATCACCACCGGAGTCGTGCGTCGCCTGTACGTCGCGACGTTCGGCAAAGGCGACTGGCGGCGCGCCGCCCGCCAAGACCTCACCACCCTCGCCGAGCAGGGCCTCCTCATCTGCGACACCACCGACCCCGGCCGTACCTGCTACCGCCTCAACTACGCCCACGGAGGCCGACTGTGAGCGAGCTCATCACCCGTCGGGCATGGCTGGCCACCGCAGTCCAGACCGAGCCCACCCCCATCACCGCACAGCGCGCCGCGCAGCTGCTCGCCGCATCCCCGTGGCCCACGTCCGGCCGGAACACGGCACGCAAGGACCTGCGGGCACTGACCGTCCGCGGCGTCCTCGCCGCCGTCGACGACATCAACGGCCGCCGCGTCTACCTCCCCACGGATGGGAGCGCCGCCGGATGAGCCAGGACCGCGGCACGTTCGGCGGGACGTGGACCCGCCCCACCCGATCCGGCATCGGCCACTCGCAACGGGAGTTGCAGGACCGCGCCTCGTTCGACCAGGCGCCGGCCGCCGGTGTGTCCTGCCTCATCGTCCTCGCCCTCCCCGTCATGGGGCTGGCCATCCTCGCCGCCCTCCTCAACAGCGCCGGGGTGATCGCGTGATGGGACGCCGGGGCCGCCGGGCCGGTGCCCGGCACGCCGACAAAGCCGCATGGATGCGAAAGCACCCGCTCAAGTGGCTGGAGATCACGACGTACGGATCGGACAACAGCGCCGCCGGGGCCATCGCAGGCATCACCCGCGCCGCGCCCGGCTCACTCATCGCCCGGTTCTACGGCCCGGCCGGTGCTTTCGAGACCCGGACCACCAAGACCGACATGGGCACCACGGTGCACGCCCGCTACATCGGAGGACCCCTGTGACAATCACCGAGCTGGCCGGGGCGATCGCCGCCCCGGCCGCCGGCCGCCGAGTCACCCCGACCGGCCGCCTCGTCCTCTCCGCCGACGCCGACCGAGCCGACTGGCTCGCCGCCCGCCGCTCCGGTCTCGGCTCCTCCGACATGGCCGCCGTCCTCGGCATCAGCCGGTACGGCAACGCCCTCTCCGTCTACCACGACAAGACCGGCGGGCTCCCCCTGGAGAGCAACGACTCCGAGCCCGCCCTGTGGGGACGGGCCATCGAGGACACCGTCGCCCGCGAGTGGGCCCGCCGAAACCGCAGCGTCGTTCGTCGCGTCGGCCTCGTCGCGAACATCGACCGCCCGTGGCAGATGTGCACCCTCGACCGCCGAGTCCTCGAATGCCCGCTCGCCACCGAACGCGAACGCTGCGCCGTAGAGATCAAATGCCGAGCCGCATTCAAGGCCGGACAGTGGCGCACCGGCTGCCCTGACGACGTCCTCGCACAGACCCTCTGGCAGGCCGACGTCTGCGGATACGACCACATCCACGTCGGCGTACTGATCGGCGGCAACGACTACCGGCAGTTCGTCGTCCGCGTCGCCGACCACCAGCAGCTCATCGCCGACCTCCGCGCCGCAGGGGCCCGCGCCTGGCAGCAGATCACCAACCGGCGCCCGCCGATCCTCCCGCACGACGCAGACCCGGACGTCCTCCTCGACCTGTACGAGCAGCTGCACCCCGACCGCGACGGCATCGTCGCCATCGACCGAGACGGCGACGCACAGGACGCCCTGTCCGACTACCTCGACGCGGGCAGCGACGAGAGCGAAGCCAAGGCCCGAAAGAAGACCGCCAAGGCCGTACTCATCCGCACCCTCGGCAGCGCAGACACCGCGATCCAGGGCGGACACGTCGCCTACTCGTACGACGAGACCAGCCGCGAGCACGTCGACCGCGAGCGGCTCCGCGAGGAGTTCCCCGACGCCTACGCCGCGTGCGTGGAAGACCGGCCGTCGCGCCGCATCAACATCCCGAACACCATCCGAGAGGCGCACCAGGCATGACCACCCTCGCAGAACGCGCGGCAGCTGCGGCCGGCCGCACCGACACCACAGCCCCGGAGCCCGAGGAGCACGCTCTCGCCGAGCCTGCCGACCTCGGCCCGGCTGCGGATCCGATGGCCGACTACGAGCCGGGCGACGACGACCCGGCCATGATCCCCGTGCACCTCGCCTGGCTCCGTGTCCGCAAGGACATTCGAGCCATCGCGAAGCGGGAGAAGTACGACGCCCCTGGCACGAAGTTCAACTTCCGTGGCGTCGACACCGTGGTCAACACCTTCGGCCCGGTCACGCTCCGGCACGGCGTCAACGTCCTGCCGGTGCAGGTGGATGCGACGTACCGCGACACCACCACCAACAAGGGCAACAAGATGCGCGAATGCACCGTGCGCGTCTCATGGTTGATCGTCGGACCGAAGGGCGACACCCTGTCGCTCCAGACGCAGGGCGAGGCACTCGACTCTGCGGACAAGGGCACGGCTAAGGCGCAGTCCGTGGCGCTGCGGGTGCTGCTCCTGACGGGCGGTCTCACGCCAACGCACGACAAGGACCCTGACGCCTCATACATCGAGCGCGGCAACGAGGCACCGGCCCGGTCCGCCGAGTCGTACCGCGACGAGATCCTCAACCCGAAGACATCGCAAGGCCGGTTGCAGCAGATCAGTTATGAGCTGGGCAACCTGCGAATGCTCAACGCGAAGGTGCAGAACGAGACCGGCGAGACGGAAACGCTCGACAACCTCGGTCGTCGCATCTACACCGAGCGCTCGGGCGGTGCCGCATGAGCTGGCACCTCGGCCGCATGGCCGGATTCGACCTCGAAACCACCGGGCCCGACCCGTTGACCGCCCGTATCGTCACCGCGTGCATCGTCCAGTGCGGCGGCAGGCAACCCGTTGCCGCCGCGAACTGGCTGACCGACGTCGGCGGGGAGACCATCCCCGACGGGGCCGCACGCATCCACGGCATCACCACCGAGCGCGCCCACGCCGAGGGCGTCCCGCTCGCCGAGGCCGTCGCCGAGATCCTCGCCGGGCTGGCACAGGTCATCCTCGCCGGGACACCGGTAGTCGCGATGAACGCGAGGTACGACCTCACCCTCCTCGACCGCGAGGCCGAGCGGTTCGGCCTCGACCCGTTGCCGGCCGGGCCGGTTGTCGACCCGTTCGTCATCGATAAGCACGTCGACAAATACCGCAAGGGCAGCCGCAAGCTCACCGCCCTCTGCGCGCACTACGACGTGCCGATCGGTGACGCGCACTCCGCAGACGCCGACGCCATCGCCGCGTGCCGCGTCGCCTGGAGGCAGGGCACCATGCACGCCCCGCTCGCCGCGATGGACCTGGAGCAGCTGCACCGGGCGCAGGTCGAATGGGCCGCCGAGCAGGCCGCATCGCTTCAGGAGCACTTCCGCAAGAAGGACCCGGCCGCCGTCGTCGAGGGCGCCTGGCCGCTCATCCCCCGCCAGCAGGGCGGTGCCCAGTGAGCGCCCCGACCCTGTTCGACACCACTACTCCCGCGGCCGGGCTGCCCACCCCCCGCCCGGCCGCGGTGACCCATCCCCTCGTCATCGGCCTCGACCTCTCCCTCACCTGCACCGGCATCGCAGGCGAGGGCTGGTCCACCATCGTCCGCACCAAAACCCGCGGCGACGCCCGACTCGCCTACCTGGAACACGAGATCGGCACGTTCATCAAGGCGGCCGACCTCGTCGTGATGGAGGGCCCCTCGTACGGGCACGGGGCGATGGCCGGACACGAGGACTTGTCCGGCCTGCGGGTGCTGGTCCGCCGGTACTGCTTCCGGCACCGCATCCCGTACGGCGTCGTCCCGCCGAGCAACCTCAAGATGTTCGCCACCACCCGCGGCAACGCCACCAAAGGCGAGGTCCGCTCCGGCGTCGCCGACCGCTACGGGCACCACACCGAGGGCGTCGGACGGTACGACCAGGCCGACGCGTACACCGCGATGGCCATGGGACTGCACCACCTCGGCTACCCCCTCGCCACCGCCCCCGACCGGGCACTGAAAGCCCTCGACGGCTGCGCCTGGCCCGACTCGGTGGCAGCCGCCCGATGACCGCTTACCTCCTGTCGGACGGCCGGCAGATCACCGGGGCCCTCTCGGTCCGCTTTGGCCAGCAGGCCCGCGGCGGCGGCCGGTGGATCGAGCAGCCCGCCGCCAAATACGAGTGCCTCGTCTGCGAGACCACCGAGCAGGTCGTTGGCGCCGAGGCCGTCACCCGCTTTGCCCAGACCATCCGCACCCGCCACCCGGCTACCTGCCCGGGACACCCCGCCAGCACCACCACACGAAAGGCCGCATGATGCCGCGACTGCCCAAGGACCAGCTCCCGGAGATCAAGCTCGACGCGTTCGGCGGAGCCATCGAGGAATCCCTCACCCGCGACCAGCGCCGCGAGCTGTTCGAGAACCCCGACTCCACCGTCATGGTCATCGTCGAGCTCACCGCAAAGCAGTACACCGGCAGCGCCTCCAGTGAGGACAAGGCTCCCTCGGTGAAACTGCGCGCCACGTTCGCCGAGGCAGCACAGGGCCCCGACATGGAGAACACCCTCCGCGACGTCCAACAGCGCATGTACCGAGCCCGCACCGCAGAGGGCAGCTTCGACGAACTCGGCCACGAGGTCGCCGGGTCGGTCCTGCGAACCGGTGCCGGCGTCTACCTCGGCACCAACGAGGACTGATGGCCAGGTCACGCGCGACGGGCGCCGACGACTCCCGGTGCCCGTCGTGCGAGGCCCCCCTCCTCACCCAATGGGTCGGCGACCGCGCCGCCCTCCGGGTCACCGTCGAACTCCGCTCGCTGACACCCGAGCAGCAGGTCGCAGCCCGCACTCCGCACCGCCTCATCTGGTGCCTCAAGACCGGCGGACCCCACAGCAGCCCACGGCTCCGCTGGACCGGACGCACCCACCCCACCAACTGCCCCCATCCCCACGTCGCAGAACACCACTGCAACCCAGAGCCGACCACCCTCTTCTGATCGGAGCCCGCCCCGTGGAGAACGTCCGCCACCTCGAACCGCGCGACCAGGCGGACCCGCACGGCCAGATGCGGGACGACATGGAAGCCGAGTTGGACGTGATCGGCGGCTGCCTGCACAACCCCAGGCACATCCCCTCCGTCCGCGCCATCCTCCAGGGCGGAGACTTTGCCCGCCCCGCCCATGAGTTGATCTGGAACGCGCTCGGCCACCTCTACGACACCGGCGCCCCCATCACTCCCGTCGCCCTGCGCATCGAGCTGGAGAGCCGTAAGGAGCTCACCCGCGCCGGGGGCCTCGCCTACCTCGTCCAGGTCGGCGACCACACCGGCGGCGGAGAGCCCGCCTACTTTGCCGAGAAAGTCCGCGCCGCCTCCGACCTCCGCGCAGAGGCCGACCTCGGCCGCCGCATCGTCCAGCAGGCCACCGCCCCCGACGCCGAACCCGGCACCGCCGTCACGTTCATTGATGACTACCTCCAGCGGCAGAAAGAGCGCGCCGCCGGCCGCTCCGGCGACCCCGCTGATGCCCTCCTCGCCGAGCTCCTCGACGCGTCCAGCCTCGACAACATGCCCACGCTGGAACCCCTCGTCGGCGACCTCCTGCACCTCGACACCCTCGCCCGCATCATCGGCCCGTCCGGGCACATGAAGAGTTTCGTAACGATCGACCTCGCCGGGCATGTTGGCACCGGCATGAAGTGGCACGGCCACCACGTCCGCCAAGGCACCGTGGTCTACCTCGTCGCCGAGGGCGCCCGCGGCATCCGCCAGCGCGTCCGCGCATGGGAAAAGCACTACGGGCAGAAGATGCACGGCGTCCTCTTCCTCCCCCGGCCCGTCCAGGCCCGCGGACCCGAGTGGGACACCTTCATCGAGGCGATGCGCCGCCTCCAGCCCGCAATGATCGTCATCGACACACAGGCACGCGTGTCCGTCGGCGTCGAGGAGAACTCCAACACCGAACTCGGCATCGTCATCGAGCGCATGGACGACCTCCGCCGCGCCACAGAGGCCTGCGTCCTCCTCATCCACCACACCGGGCACGTCGGCGAGCACGGCCGCGGCGCCTCCGCCGCCAAGGGCGCCCTCCAGTCCGAGATGCACGTCTCCAAAAAGGGCGACAACTCCAAGAACATCGTCGTGACCATGAAGGTCGGCAAACAGAAGGACTCCGAGGAGGGTGACGACCTCCAATTCGGGTTGAAGGTCGTCACCCTCGACGGCGAGCACAAGCCCGATGGCCGGCCCGTCACCTCCGTCGTCCTCGAATCCCTCGACCAGCGGCCTGACGTCCCCGCGATCGGCACGCCTGAATGGCTGGTGCGCCGCCTCGACACCGACCGGGTGGACATGCGTTGGGGCAGCCCTCGCGTCATCGAGTGGTGCCGCGATCGGGGCATCCAGATGCGCAAGGACAAGATCGAAGAGGCCATCAGGATCCGCAAGCGCCGAGGCTCCTTTGACGAGCTCCAGGATGCCCGGAATGACCTCCCCCCGGACCTCCCCCGCGATCTTGAAACCCAAACTCCCCCCGATCTTGGGGGGAGGTCGGGGGAGTTCGACGAAAACCCCAGGTCAAACATCCCCCCACAGACCGGGGGAGGTCCGGGGGATGGCCCATCAAAACCTCCCTCCCCCCGCTCCCCCTCTAGGGAGGGGGGAGGTGTGGGGGAGGACGAGAAAAACACCACCCCCGACACCCCCCTCTGCACCATCTGCGACACCGAACTCCAACCCCTCCGAGCCGAACGCGGCTACACCACACACCTCGGCTGCGACCCCGAAACCGGCAGCCACCCCAACACCGCCGCCTAACCCCCGACGTCAGACAGGAGGAACCCACCATCACCGCCGCACTCCTCGCCTACTCCCCCGCAGTCGCCATCGCGGCCCTGCTGTTCCTCGCCGCCACCCTCTGCGGACGCCTGGAGCGCTGGCACACCCGCCGCGCTGCCGCGATCGCCGAGCAGGACGCCGCAGCCATCGCCCCACGGCAGCCCACCCGCTGACCCTGCCAACCACCCACCCCACCCCGGAGGGACGACCATGATCGAACTCCCTGCGTTCCTCGACCACGGACGCGCCGCATGCACCACCGACCCCGACCTCTTCCACTCCACCATTCCGACCGAGCAGGAGCAGGCCCGCCGCATCTGCATGCGCTGCCCCCTCCGCGCGGAGTGCGCCGACTACGCCCTCACCGCCTCCGAGCCGATCGGCACATGGGGTGCGCTCACCGCCAAGGAGCGCCGCCGGATTCTGCGCCCCGGTGATGAGACGACGCTCGACGAGCAGGGCAGGGTGCGGGTCCCGTGCGGCAGCTACAAGGCCCTGTGCGCCCACCTCGCCTACGGGGAGCAGTGCGGGGTGTGCCGCGCCGCGCAGGACGCGCGCATCGAGGCGCAGCGCCGCGCACGCCTGGCCGAGGAACACGCGGCCGGCGGATCGGAGGCCGGGGCCGCGATTCACCGCCGCCTCGGCGAGCCCGTCTGCCTCGGCTGCCTGCGGGCCGAGCGAGCCAAGAACGCGGTACGCCGCGAGCTGCGGCGCGCAGCGAAGCGTGGCAAGGCACAGCGGCCTGCGCTGGCACTGGCGTCATGACCACCACCACGAACAGGGAGCAGCACCATGCCCGTTGACCCGTACCGCAACGTCGTCAAGGCCGTCGACAGGCTGACGACGCAGGTCCGACGCGTCGCCGACGCGATGGTGACGCCCGTCGTCGAGGATGCAGACGCCCGACAGACGACGGGCGACGACGCCCCGCGGCAGCCCGCGTATGACTCCGTCCTCGCGTACATCCGCAGCCAGCCCACCGACTTCCTACCGACCACCGTCGTCGAGCGGAACGCGATGATCTGGCACGCCGTTCATGCCGCCCTAGACGCCATGCCCGAGCACCCGGCCGTTGCCGAGCTGCCCCGTATCCGTCGCGCCCTCGGCAGCATCAAGGAGCACTGACCATGCGCCGCGCCGTCCTCACGGCCGCCGTCACCGCGCTGCTCGCCCTCGCCGCCATCGGCGCCTACGCGCTACTGGCCGGCCTCGACGCCGCCCGCGCCACGACCACACCCACGCCGAGCCCCAACCCTGCACCCGTCGACCGGTGACGACGCAGGCCAGACGCCCCGTCACCCGCTCGGACGACGGGACGTCTGTCGTACGCGTGTTCACAAACTCGACACACCGCCATCACAACGGGCACACTCACCCCCACCACCAAGGGGGGCCCGACCATGTCACAGCGGTACGTCGAAAAGCGCGGCGCGAACCACACGCTCCACCTGATCCTGTCGCTCCTCACCTGCGGACTGTGGGCCATCACCGGGTGGCCGATCGCCGCCGCCATGGGCCGCAAGACCACCACCGTCGTCCCCACCTACCAGCCGCCGCCCATGCCGCAGCAGCCGTACCCGCAGCAGTACGTGCACCCGCAGCAGCAGTACCCGGCGCAGCAGGGGTATCCGCCGCAGCAGCCGTACCAGGCCCCGCCGTACTACGGGCCGCAGCAGCCGCCGCCCGGTGGCCAGTACGGTCCCCCACAGCAGTAGACGGCATCAGGTAGGAGCAGCAGGGGGAACCGATGGATGCAGGATGGTCGGCGGTCATAGCGGGGGCGGCCGGGCTCGCCGGCGCCGTGATCGGCGGGTACTTCGCCAAGCAAGGAGCCATCGCAGGCGCCAAGGCATCGGCCGACGCCATTGCGCATCAGGTGGAGCAGCAGAGCCGCAACGAACATGTGCATTGGGTTCGAGGAGAACGGCGGACATCCTATGGAGAGGTGTTGCGCGCCTACGGCGACATGGTGAGGACTTTCTCGGCACACCATCAGGCCGTCGAGAGTGAGCAGCCCCTAGACGAGTTGAATCATCGGGGCATCGAAGCCTGGGGCCTCCTTGCTATCGCCTGCCAAGGAACCCGTCTATTCGGCCCGAACGAGGCATGGTTCGCGGCCTGCGAGCTGCAAAACAGGGCTCAGGCAGTGTGGGATCAGCACCAGGTATTGGCTCACCAAAGCCGGTCCGGGGGCGGCCCCAGGCTGGCGGAGGCAACGACTGAACTCACGCAAGCCCGCACGGACATGGTGAAGGCGTGGAACCGGTTCTCTGATGTCTCCAACCAGTTGCTGGTCGACGACACCCACACTCGAACCACCTCGTGATCTACGTGGGGGCGGACCACACATCGGGTCCGCCCCCACGCCACTCGATCATCCCGGAGAGGATCACGTCCTCCTCGTCGATGTCGTCCATGCCCGACCGGCGTAGGAACTCCGCCACATCTCGAACGTTGTGCGCGAGGCCGAGGATCTCCCCGTCGACACGCACCCGCCGACCACCCGTCGGCGACGGCGGAGAGATCACGATCGGCAGGTAACCGCCCATGAGGCCAGCCTCACCCCGACGGGCCGTTGACGCACGTCGAGCTACGCCGACGACGCCCTGTTCTTCCCCGCCGCGATCTGGCCGGCCGTCTCCCCCGTCGTCCCGATCCGCTCGCCGATCGCCCGGTAGGTGTGTCCCTGCGCCTTGGCGGTGATGACCGCCTGCTGCCGCACATCAGCTAGCACTCGATGCAGCTCGGGCCACTCGCGGAGCAGCTCGGAGCAGGCCGCGGCGCGGTCTACCGCATCGGGGATCGCCTCCAGCGCGCGCAGCGCCTCACGTACCCGTTCCACCTCGTCAGCCACAGCAGCTACCTCCCGCCCGGAGCGTAGGGCTGCACAGACGCCCGTCCAAGGGGTACCCTCTGGGAGGCCAAGGGGTACCCCTTGGCTGCGTCACGACGGGTCGACGACGCCCGACGACGACCACAAATGAATCGAGCCCCGCAGGTGCTGAAGACACCAGACGGGGCTCTGACCAAGGAGAAGAGACCTCCATGGCTACGCGCAAGCCTACGCACAACCCCACCCGCAGTGACACCATCCTGCGCCTCGCAGTCCTCGCCGCCGCCCTCACCATCGGCCTCACCGCTGTCACGTTCTGGCTCTCGTACGAGGCCCTGCACACCCTCGCCGCCGACAACGGCCTCCAGGGGCAACGCGCATGGGCATGGCCCGCCACGATCGACGCGTTCATCATCATCGGCGAGGTGCTCATCCTCCGCGCGTCGCTGCTGCGCCGCGTCGACTGGCTCGCCGTGTTCCTCACCGCCTCCGGCTCGATCGGCTCGATCGTCCTCAACGTGGCCTCTGCCGGTGAGGTCGACAGGATGACGCAGGTCGTGCACGCGGTGCCGCCGTGCGCGGCGCTGCTCATCTTCACCGCGTTGATGCGGCAGATCTACCGGGCCCTGTCGGCGCCCGTCGTCGCCCCGTCGACCAGCGTCGACGCGCAGCCTGCCGCCCCCGTCGTCGAGCGCGTCGAGGAGCCCGCACCGGCGCTGCCTCCGATGCCCGCGCAGGCCCCGGCGCCGCAACTCCCGGCCGCCGCAGCGCAGCAGCCCGCACCGATCGTCTACCGCGACCCGAGGTGCGCAGCCGTCCGCCCGCTGTACGACGGAGGAACGCGGCCCGGTACCGCCGCCATGCGAGACGCCCTGATCGTCGCCGGACACGGCCGCGTCGGAGACTCCACCATCCGCGGCATCATCCGAGCCGAGATCGAGCAGCGCGAGCCGACTCTCAAGAGCCTCCCGGCCACGCTCCCGCTCGCCGCCGGGCAGAACCCGTAGGCCCAGCCGTGTTCGCCGTGTTCTTTGTGCTCGCGGCCCTCGTCGGTCTCCTCGGTCTCGCCGTGGTCGACGTTCGCACCGTCCCGCCTGTGAGCGGCACGTGCGCCCTCATCCTCACCCTCGCCGCCCTCGGGCTGGCCATCCTCCATTGAGGACCCCATGAACCTCGGCAATACGGCCGTCAGCCTCGGCGGCATCACCCTCGGCACGATCGTCGTTGTCCTCGTCATTCAGCGCTGGTGGAAGAAAGGCGGCGGGGGAGGCGGGAAGAAAGGCGACGACGGCGGCAACCGCGATTGGAAGCAGCTCATCCCGTTCGTCGTGGCCCTGTCGTACGGCATCCTCGCCGTCCTCGCCGCCGGACCGATCAGTCTCCTCGGCCTGATCACCCGCTTCGGCCTGTGGGGCGGCGACGGCATCGGCACCCTCTACCTCGTCTACGGCGTCGGCGGGAGCAGCCCCGACGTCACCCGCGCCGCGCCCGTCGTCCTCACCGCAGGCGGCTACGCCGTCTATGCGATCTGGACGGCCGTCGTCATCGGGAACTACCTGTGGTCGAGGCGCCTGCCCCGGCTCCAGTCCCTTGCCGGGATCCTCGCCGGGATCCTCCTCGGCCTGTCCAGCGGTGTGGCAGGCACCGCCGCCGTCCCCCTCGCCTCGGCCGTGAACGTGGCCGGCAGCTGGTACGCCGGGGTGATGCAGTGAACCTCGCCCCGATCGTCACCCGCCTCGGCCGCGGAACGACCGCGAACGCCCGCCGCGCGGCCCGCGCGTTCTGGGACGACGTCCCCAACAAGGAGCGCGCCGCCCGCCTCGTCGCCCTGCTCGTCGGCTGCTGGGTGGCCGGCGGAATCGTCCTCGCCGCCCGCAGCACCATGTGGGCACTCCTCGCCGTCTGGTGCATCGCCGCATGGCGCACCGGCCACCGCGTCGAGCGGGCCGAGGCTGCCGAGGCCGCGTTCGTCCAGTGGATCTACGGACGGATCGGGAACCGTAACGGTGTCCTCGTCGCCGAACTCCTCGACGGCCTGCATCAGTCGGGCATGCACAAGGAGTGGGATGCAGCGGCGCTGCGCGGCGTGATCGAGCGGCTCGGCATCCCCGTCCGCGACTCACTGAGAGTCGGCGGCTTCGTGTCGACCGGGGTGCACGTCGACGACCTCACCGCCGCGTGGGACGTACACATAACCCCTCCCCCGACCGCCGAGCCGAACCCCTCCCCCACCCCGGTGACCAGCGACAACTACCCAACTACCCCCACGGTAGTGGAGTCCGCGAGCGGGGCGCAGGTCACCATCACACCCGGGCACCAAGTGGCCCCACAGCAAGCCAGCTCTGCCTAGATTCCTTGCTTACGCGGCTGGCAATGTTGGCGCGCTCTCGAAACCGAGCGCAGCTGCCGCAGCCCGCCGGAACACATTGTGTGCCCTGTCTCGTGCACGGAGCACATTAAGCACCTCTGTCCACTGTCCGTCGGGTTGGGGTCCGGCGCTGAACACCGCAATCGCGTCCCATGTTGTCTTAGCGAGGTCCTCCGCCGCCGCCCGCACCGATTCCGGGCCGGTGAGATCAATCATCCTGGTGTTGGACCTGATCTCGCTGAGCAGCACAACGATCCGATCCGTAGCGCCTTCAGGCAGCTGAGCATTCGTGATCCGAGCTTCATTGATCTCCTGCTCCAGCAGCAGGGCTCGGTCAACCGCTTGCAGGACTGCGACGACCGCGGCCTGTCGTTGATCGCGTACCCACTGGCGGTCGGAGTGCTTCTCCTGACGCTCTGCCTGTCTCAGCGCGGCATCCGCAGCTTTGTGGGCACCCCACATCGCTGCCGCAGCACCGACTCCTGCCCCCAAGAGCCCGAATATCGCCGGGAGCAGATCCTTCATGTCGGGCAGCCAGTCAGTCATGGGCCGCATTGAACCACCCGTTGTCAGTCCCCCGCCGTACCGTGGGGGCATCCCATACGCGCTGCTGGCTGCTGCGCTGCTAGGACTGAGGGCCCCACTCGATCAGCGCCGGGTGGGGCCCTCGCATGTCACAGGTCTGTCACTTTGCCCTCACATCTCCTTCACGAGGGCGATGCTGCCCTTCAACCGTCGCAAAGCCAAGGGGGATCAGCATGTTCAAGCGTGACCCGGAGAAGGCCGCACAGCGCGAAGCCCAGCGCGAAGCAAGGCGTCAGGAGCGCGACGCCGCCAACGTCCGCCGCCAGGAAGAGAAGCAGGCCCTCAAGGACTGGCGCAGCACGCACCCCGCCGAGACCACGCTCAACGCCGCCGCCATGCTCCGCATCTGGCCGTCGTCCAAGTTCGGTGAGACCAGCATGGGTCCAATCCTCGGCGGCAACGCGGAGTTCGTTAACGCGGGGGCGCACAAGGCATGGACGGCCACTCGCCTCGTGGGCGGTGTCGCGACCGGCGGGGCGTCGCTCGTGGCCGGCCGGAAGAACAAGGGCGCAGCGGTCATCAACGTGACGTTCGGGAACGGGGCCGCGCAGACGTACAACGTCACCCCGGAGTCGACCACGCTGCGCATGGCGAACCAGTACGTGACCGCGTTCAACGCTCTGTCGGCGCAGCTCGCGAACGAGTCGGGCCAGCAGTAGCGCAGTGGTCCACGCCGAATGACTGCGGCGCTGGTGGACCACCGAGGTCCCACCCGATCAGCAGCGCCGGGTGGGACCTCTCCTATACCTGGCACAGACACACCTCAAGATCGGGCCGCGTCCGAAATCCGTACCCTCCCGAGCAGGAGGAGGTGCGGACATGGACAACCCACTCAGCAGGCCCCACGACGGTAAGGGCAGGTTCGTCCGTACCCTCACCACGGCCGAGCGGGACGCCGAGGCAGCCCGCCTCCGCTCGTCCGGCTGGACGTACCCGCGCATCGCCGCCGAGCTCGGGTTCAACCACAAAGCGGACGCGTACAACGCGGTCAAGCGGGTCCTCGACGCCACCGTCCGCGAGGCCGGCGACGACCTGCGCGCCCTCGAACTCGACCGCCTCGACGACATGTACGCCGCCGCCATGGAGGTACTGGAGCGCGAGCACGTCACCGTGTCCAACGGCCGCGTCGTCTCCCTCGACGACGGGACGCCGCTCCCCGACGACGGGCCCGTCCTCCAAGCCATCGACCGCCTGCTCCGCATTCAGGAGCGCCGTGCCCGGCTCCTCGGCCTCGACGCCCCCGTCAAGCGCGACCTCACCCTCACCGACGAACGCACCGCACGGATCGAGGCCCTCGCCGAGGAGCTGGCCGAGCAGTGACCGTCACAGACCTCCGGAGCCGTCTCTCCGGCCTGACCGATGCAGAGCTGGACCTCCTGGAGGAACGGCTCCGCGCGAAGCTGTGGCAAAAGCGGTGGGACAAGTGGACCCCGTACCCGTGGCAGGTCGCCCCGCAGCAGATCGAGACGCTCGGGTGGTGGCTCCAGCTCGGAGGGCGCGGCACCGGCAAGACGGACGGCTGCGCCCGGTACATGGTCGAGCACGTCAACGGCCCTGCCTGCGATCCCCGGTTGAAGGGCGGGCACCGCATGGCGATCGTCGCCCCGACACAGGGCGACGCCGTCGAGGCGTGCGTCAACGGCCCGTCCGGGTTGAAGGGCCATGACCCGCGCGTCGTGCTGCGCACCACCAGCGGCGGCACCTACGCCCGGTGGCCGAGCGGGGCCGAGGCCAAGCTGTTCGGCGCCCACTCCCCCGACGACGTCGAGCGCCTCCGCGCCGGTGGTAACCGGTGCCTCGTGTGGATGGAAGAGGCCGCAGCGATGCGCCGCCTCGGTGCCGCGATCACGCACTCGGAGATGGGTCTCCGAATCGGTCCGAACCCGCACTACATCGCCTCGACGACGCCCAAGCCGCGCACCGAGCTGATCGAGCTCACCCGCCGCGCGGACGTCACCGTCACCCGCGGCCGGACCCGCGACGCGCACCACCTCCCGCAGGAGCAGCGCGACAAACTGATTCAGAAGTACGCCGGCACCCGCATGGAGAAGCAGGAGCTCGACGGGCTGCTCCTGGAGGACATCGAGGGCGCCCTGTGGACCCGCACTCGTCTCGACTCCACCCGTGTTGGAGCGGCGCCGCCCATGGTCCGCATCGTTGTCGCGATCGACCCTGCGGCCAAGGGCGGCGACGAGTCGGACGAGATGGGCATCATCGTCGCCGGGATTGGCCAGTCGTACATCCCGGACCGCATCGGATTCTCGCGCCGGCATGGGTACATCCTCGATGACCTGTCCGGGCGCATGTCGCCCGAGGAGTGCATGCGCAAGGCGGCGCAGGCGTACCACGCGTGGAAAGCGAACGTGGTGGTGGCTGAGGTCAACAACGGCGGCGACTGGATTGGGACGACGCTCCGGCAGATCGACCAGACGGTGAACTACAAGACCGTTACCGCAACCCGAGGCAAGGCCACCCGCGCCGAGCCCGTCGCCGCCATCTTCGATCAGCTCGCCGCGCACGTCGTGACGTCGCTGCCCGAGCTGGAGGAGCAGCTCACCACGTGGGTACCGGGCGACGACTCCCCGGACCGGCTCGACGCGATGGTGTGGGCCCTCACTGAACTGATGCTCGCGCCCGCGGGCAACCTCGCCGCGGTCGCATAGGAGGACGCCACATGGGACGTATCAAGGACGCGCTCGACGTCGCATTCGGCCGGCGCGCCATCGGCATGGACGCCGTCCGGGACCGGCGCCCGATCACCGTGGCGTCGATCGGTGGGCAGCAGTCCCTCACCCTCGACCTCGACGCCGAGGCCCGCGGCTACGCGAACAGTGCAGTGGCGTACCGGTGCGTGGCTGCGATCGCCGACAACGGGAGCAGCGTGCCGCTCGCGGTCCGCAGGTCGGACGGGTCGGAAATCGAGGAACACCCGATCGCGCACCTCTTCAACAAGCGCCCCAACAGCCTCATGTCCGCCCGCGTCTTCAAGTCATTGATCCTCCAACAGGGCGAGCTTGCCGGGCAGTCGTTCGTGTGGCTGGACCGCGGAGAGACCGGGCAGGGCCCCGTGGCCGAGGCGCACATCGTGTTCGACCCGGTCGACGTGATCGTGTCCAAGCCGCTCGCGCAGCGCCCGACGACGGCGGACATCATCGGTTTCATGATCCGGCGCCTCGACGGGGTGCAAGTGCCCGTGCTGCCGGAGGAGATGCTGTGGCTGCGGTACCCGCACCCGTTCGAGCCGCTCGGCTGCCTCGCCCCGTGGAAAGCGGGCCGGCACGCGGTGGACATGGACGCGTACGCCCGCGAGTGGCAGCGCTCCAGCTACAAGAACGGGGCGTCGCCGACGGGCGTCGTCTACCTCGGCCAGATGGAAGAGACGCAGTTCAACGCCGCCAAGGCCGCATGGCGCTCCTCGATGACGGGCCCGGCGAACGCGGGTAAAAACCTCCTAGTCTCCTCGCCACCCGGTGGCGGTACCCCGGTGTCCTACGCCCGCGTTGGGCTGACTGCCGAGGAGATGGATTACCTGGAGTCCCGCGTCGCGAACGCAGAGGAGGTGATGATGGCGTTCGGCGTCCGCAAGGACGTCCTCACCGGTGGCAGCACGTATGAGAACCAGACGGCCGCGGTCGCCGCCCTGTGGTCGCAGACGATCAAACCGAAGCTGGAGATCATCGGCTCGGAGATCGACCGCGTGCTCCTCCCCTCCGATGCCGAGGAGGCCGAGTTCGACCTCTCCGGCGTTGAGGCGTTGCAGGAGCAGCAGGACTCCAAGGCGAACCGCGCCCGTGCTGCGATGTACGCCGACATCACCATGGTCGACGAGGCGCGCGCCGTCCTCGGCTACGAACCACTGCCCAACGGGATGGGGCAGAACACACTCACCCCGTACCGCGCGCAGTTCGCCCCGGTGCAAGGTGTGCCGTCCAGTGATGAGGCCCGGTCATGGGACGCCGATTGGTCCCGTCTGCTCCCGTCGTCGCCTGACATCGCGCCCGTCGTCGAGCGTGCCGTCGAGTCCGCGCTTGCCCGCCTGCTCGTCGGCGCATCGGCGCAGGTCGACGCCCCTGCGACGCCCCGTCGTCTGGAGCTCACCCGCGCCGACGACGCCCCGTCGTCTCCATCGCTCGACGACATCAACACCGCGTACGACGATTTGGAGGCGGCCGGGCGCAGCGCCGTCCGAGCCTTGGCGCGCGAGCAGGCCACGCGGGTGCTGCGGGACTTCGATCGGCTGATGAAGAAACCGGAGCGCTCGGCCGCGTGGCTCGGCGAGGTCCGCACCGAGGCGTGCGCCCTCGCCCGCGAGCAGGCCCTCACCCTCGCCCCGCCCGACCTCGAGGTCGTGCCGGCCGCCCGCGCCACCGACATGGACATTGCCACCGGCCCGGACGGGTGGGAGGAGCGCATCAAGGCCCGCGAGATCTTCGACCCCCGGTACTGGCGGCGCCGCACAGCCGACGCGCTGCGCCCGTTCGTCGAGCGGGCATGGCGCCGCGGCGGGGCCAGCATCACCGCATCGTTCGACCTCGACGAGCCGGACGTCGCCGGCGCCCTCGCCGACCGCATCGACGAGCTCGCCGGGCAGGTCACCGCGACCACGGAGCAGGTGCTCCGGTCGCAGCTGCTCGCGCACGGCGTGGCCGAGGGCGAGAGCGTGCCCGAGCTACGGGCCCGTATCCAGCAGGTGTTCACCAACCTTGGTGACTACCGGGCAACGATGATCGCCCGCACGGAGACGGTGGGCGGCTACTCGGCCGCGTCGCACATGGCTGCGCTCGACGCGGGTGCGGTCCGCAAGACGTGGCTGTCGACCGATGACAAGCGCACCAGGCGGACACACCGGGCGGCGCAGGGCAGCACGGTCCCGATGAACAAGCGGTTCACGCTCACCGAGTCCCGGTGGCCTGCCGACCCGGTAGCGCCTGCCAACCAGAGCATCCAGTGCCGATGTGCCCTCACGTTCGAGTTCGAGGAGTCCTGATCATGGCCAGTCTGCTGCGGGGCGAGGCCCCTGTGATCCTCCAGCCTGCCGGCACCAGCCAGTACAGCGGCGCCTACTGCCCCACGGGTGTTCCCTTCAAGGAGGTGAGGCGCGGCCCGTTCGACGGCAAGGCGGACATTGCCGTACGCCTCGGCATCAACGGCGAGGTGCCCAAGCTGCTCACGTTCGGCGGCGGGTCCGTTGTCTATGAGCACGACGGCCGGGACAACCGTGGCCGCGTCGTCTACCGGTACGCCCCGAAGCTGTCGTCAGGCCACCGTGGGCTGATGGACGGCGTGGCCGAGGTGTACGCCGAGCACGCACTCAAGAAGGGTGAGCAGCGATGAGCGAGCTGGAATTCAGGTCCCTGGAGGACATCGATTGGCGCCTCGATGACGGGGCTGACGGCACGTTCGAGGGTCTCGCCTGCCGGTACGGCGTCGTCGATTCGTACGGCACCACGTTCCACCCCAAGGCGTTCCGTAAGGGCCTCAAGGGTCAGTACGCCCTGTTGTTCATGCACTCCCCGTATCAGCCCGTCGGCACGTTTTCCGCCGAGGAGCGCGACGACGGCCTGTACATCTCCGGCCGGTACGACGACACCGCGGCCGGGCGCGACGCCCGGACCATGGCGCGTTCCGGGTCTGCCTCGGAACTGTCCGTCGGGTTCGTCCGGACCGATCTGCCGGAGTGGTCCAAGCTCGCCGAGATGAGCGACGAGGACCGCGAGGCCACGATCGCGAACATCAAGGGCGCCCGCCTGGTAGAGGTCTCCCAGATCACTGCCCGCATGGCCGCTGTCCCCGGCTCCAAGTTGAAGACCGTGCGCTCCGCCCTCGGTGATCTGTACGAGCAGGTAGACGCGCCCACCCTCGACGAGCAGGCCCATATCGCCGAGGAGGAGCAGGCCACCGACGACCGGCGGATGGACGAGCGGCGCCGCCGTGCCGCACGCCTCCGGCTGGTGTGACGGCTGTGTCCTAGAAAAGTTCACACTAAGTAACGTGATCTTGCGGTGGCCGAGGGCGACGACGCAGGTAGACAGACACCCGTCGCCGCCCGGCTCGGCGAAGTTAGTCGTCGCTGAGTCGCTGACCTGTGCGGACTGGATTGGGTGAGCCGTCTGGACTCAGTTCGATGAGACGGACGGTCTGTCTTTGGCGTCGCTCGGGTTCAGAATCTGTGTCAGATCCGATGATCTATAACGTTCCGTGACGAGAGGCGGAGCCGTGGACTACTTCGCCGTGCTGGCGCCTGATGGCGGCGAGAAGACGCAGAACTCGTTGCCTTCCGGGTCAGTGAGTACGACCCATCGGAAGCCGTGTTCAGTCTGCTCTCCTGAGGATTGCTGGGCACCGAGCCGTTCGAGCCGGTCGACCTCGACGGCCAGATCGGCGGTGCCGAAGTCGAGGTCGAGGTGCATCCGGTTCTTACCGTTCTTCGGCTCTGGGACTTGCTGCAAGAGCAGAGTTGGCGCCGGCGCGGGCCCGGTCAGGCTGAGGTAGGGAGGTGCGTCGAGGGCACGCCGGTATTCCAGCGGTGCGAGCGCGGCGAGCCAGAACTCCGCTTGCGCCTCGGTATCAACACAGTCCAGCGTCACGACGATCTGCATTCGGGCAATGTAGGAGACTGCGCTCGCCTGCACGACCCATTTTCCGAAGACCGCGTCCATGTACGAGGACCCCCACCTGAGCGACATCGATCCGCTATGGGCGACGGCGAGACACAGCAGTCACTGACACGACCTTCCCCCCTCCCTAACCCGTGTCGAAGTGCTGCTCGTTCTCGTGGGCAGAGCCAGCACAGACGCACCTCCTCGACGTGGACACGCCGTTTCGATCTACCCTCGCCGCATGATCCGGGGCTCACACCGGACGTAAAAGCCGTGAGCATGCCGGGCGCGATCCACCGGCCGTGAAAGACGGACCGCAGACCCCCAGACATCTGGGCGGCTGCGAGCCGTCCACGGAACCGGAAGGACGCCGCGATGAACACCAACTCGCTCCCGCGTCACCCCCGGACCGGAGTCCGCGCCGTCGGCATCGTCGGCGGACGCCCGGTCTACCCCATCAAGGGCGGCGCCCCGACGCTGCTGGAGCAGCGCGACGAGGTCGCAAAGCTCCTCGCCGATGACTCGTACGACGGCGACGTCGACGAACTCATCAAGCGCGCCGACGACATCACCGCCAAGATCGAGCAGGCAAACCAGCGCGACGCCCGGCTCCGGTCGCTGCGCACCGCGTCCCTGCCGGCCGGGGACCCGCAGCCCGACGTCCGGCAGCAGCCGGGCATGCAGCCCGACGACCAGGGCCAGCAGCACCCGCTGACCGTGGCTGAGGCGTTCGTCCGATCCAAGGCGCTGGAGACGTTCCGCGCGAACGGCAAGCGCGGACAGTTCGGAGTCGACCACCGCGTCGCCCCGGCCGGCACCGTCACCACGGGCACGCAGCCGCAGCAGAACACCCGTGTTCCGGGGATCATCCCGCAGAACCCGGACTTCCCCCTCCTGGTGGCGAACCTCCTGGACCGGCAGACGTCGGACGGGACCACGCTGGAGTACATGCGGGACACGTCCGGCCCGCAGGCCACATGGAACAAGGCGGCCGTCGTCGCCGAAGGTGCGGACAAGCCCAAGACCGGGCCGTTCACGTTCGACCTGATCACCACCACCCTCAAGACGGTTGCCCACTGGGTGCCGATCACGAGGCAGGCCGCGGACGACAACTCGCAGCTGGTCGGCTACATCAACGGCCGACTCACCTACGGCCTCGACTACAAGCTCGACCGCGAGATCCTCACCGGCAACGGGTCGACGGAGATGCAGGGCATCCTCACGACTGCCGGGATCGGCGCGTACCAGCCCGCCTCGGGCAACACCGACGCCAAGCTCATCACCGTCCGCAAGGCCAAGACACAGGGTGAACTGGCGATGTACCCGCCGGACGCCATCGTGATGAACCCGCTCGACTGGCAGGACATCGAGCTGGACACCGACGCCAACGGGCAGTTCCGTGTCATCACGACCGTCACCGACTCCGGTGCGCCCATGCGCATTTGGGGCCTCACCGTCGTCACCAGCGTGGCCATGACCGCGGGCACCGCACTCCTCGGCGGCTACCGCACCGGCGCCACCCTGTGGGAGCGGCAGGGCATCACGATCCTCATGACCGACAGCCACGCGGACTACTTCACCGCGAACACGCTGGTCATCCTCGCCGAGCGGCGAGCGAACGTAGCGGTCCACACCCCGCAGGCGTTCGTCAAGATCACGTTTGCGGCGCTGCCGTAATGGCCGGCGTACCGGTCCAGGCGACCGTGACCAAGGGCGGCACCCGCACCGAGGGTCAGGAGACGCTGACGATCCGCGTGATCGGCGGTGCTCCGGGCCTCATGGACGGCACCAGTAAGCCGACCATCGCCGACATCGGCGCCGCCCCCACACAGGCCCAATTCAACGCGCTGCTCGCCGCCCTGCGGACGCGTGGCGTCATTTCCTAGGAGCTGATCACCCATGGCAGCACGCAAGGAAACCGAGGCTCCCGCGGCCACGGTCCGCACGCAGGAGTACGCGGCCGGCACCGGGTGGGACGTCGGACAGCTCGCGCCCGAGGACGCATTCCGCGCCCTCGACAGCGACGGCTACAGCACGGCCGTCGGCCCGGTGGTGCACGAGCACCCCGGCGGGCACGCCCGGCAGATCGTCGCCAAGGGCGGCCTCGTCACCGAGGGCGTCAAGCGCGAGCTCGACGCGGCCGAGAGCGACGAGGGCTGACCCATGGCGTACTGCTCCGTGGACCAGGCCCGAGACGCGGGCTGCACCGGCACTGACGCCGAGGTGGCCGCGTGGATCGGTGCTGCCACGGAGCGGATCACCTCGTACACACAGCAGCAGTTCGAGCCGATGACCATGGTGGTGGTGGCGGACGTGGCGCCGGACGGGACCTGTCTCCTCCCGCGCCGCGTCCGCACGGTCACCTCTGTGACGCCCGTCGTCACCACCGACGACGCCCCGTCGCTCCCGTCGTCTGCCTGGCGGGTCACGTCGTCTGACGTGCTCGGCAGCGTGGACGCCGTCCTCCTGCGATGGGGCGGATACGACGACCTGATCGCCGGGGCCGAGTCGTACAACGGCGGCTACCGCGGACTGTTCGAGCGGTGGGGACTGGAACAGGCCCGCATCGCCGGGGAGTTCGGGTACGCCGAGGTGCCGCCGCTGGTGGCGCAGGCGTGCGCCCTCCTCGCCGCGCACATTCAGGCGCAGGCTGCCCCGTCCGATGCGGACGTCGCACAGAATCCGGGCCTCGACGTAGACGACGAGGGCAACAACGTCCGCATCGAGGACACCGACGACGAGGAGACGACGCCCGTCTCTCCGTCGGCGTCTACCGGATCGACGCAGGTGGACGCCCTCCTCGTCGGCTACCTCAACCGCGGTCACTCACTGATCGGCGGTGTGTGATGAGGATCGGCACCTCGGCCACCACCCGCATCAACACCCGCCAGTACGAGCGGGGCCTCCGGCGCGCGCTCGGCGGCATGTCTGACGACGTCAAACGCGCCGTGGACCGCACCCGCATCGACGTACAGAACGAGGCCCGACGCAGGGCCCCCGTCGACACAGGGCGCCTCCGGTCCTCGATCGTGTCCCGCGCAGAGAACAGCGGGCGCACCGTCGGCTACGTGGTCGGCACCAACGTCAAGTACGCAGCTGCGATCGAGTACGGCACCGACGAATACGACATCTTCCCCACGAACAAGAAAGCGTTGTACTGGCCCGGCGCCCGCCACCCCGTGGCCAAGGTCCACCACCCCGCCATGCCTGCCCGGCCGTTCATTCGGCCGGCGGTGGAGATGGCTGAGATCTTCTTTCGCGCGAACCTGTCGCAGGTACGTGCCGGGCGGGGGCGGCGCTGATGGCTGCCACGACCGCCGGGGCGATCAAGGCCCGCCTCGAATCCTTGGCGTTCGGCGTCCCGGTGTTCCGTGACGGGCCCCGCGAGGGACAGACACCGCCGTTCGTCGTCGTCACCGACGCACTCAGCGCCGGCCTCGACACCGCCAACGGAGATTTCGGCGACCCGGACGCATCGATCACCATCGTCGAAAAGGCCTCGGTCGACCTGGTGCAGACCGCCCGCATCAAGACCGGTGCAACGACCGCGCGCAACGCCGAGCGGTACGGGCTGGCCGAGGCCATCGCCCACGCCTTGCATGGCCACGCGCTGCCTGCTCACCCGGCCAAGGTCACCGCGGTGAAGGTCACGGACATGGACCGCTTCCCGATCAAGGACAACCGCGTCCGTACCTCCATCACCGTCGAGATTCACCGCGAGCTGCTCGCCTCGGAGGTGACACCCGCATGACCGCCACCATCCTCGAACTCCCCCGCGACGACGTGATCGCAGGCCTCGGCCCCGACTACTGGCCCGCCCGCCTCGACGCCACGCTCCTGCGCATCGACCCGGCGGCCGGGGTCACCGACGGCGCCGTCATCATCTCCACCTCTCCCGGCCGGCCCGGCGTCATGTGGTGGCTGATCGACGGAGTCGTCCCTCCGCAGGCCGCAGGCCCCGTCACGGAGGAGCTGGCCGCACTGGTGCCGGGCTCGGTGCTGGAGGCACCTCCCCCGCCGGACCCGGAACAGACCCCGCCCATCCAGTAGCCCCGTCCGGGCCGAACCCCGGCACCAGGAAGGAACCCACCATGCCGCTCCAGCGATTCACCCGCGTCTACGGAATCCAGGACGCCAAGATCAGCCCGCTCACTGCCGACCCGGCGTCGGGCACCCCGACGTACGGGGCCGTGATCGACGTGCCGGGTATCAAGTCGTTCGAGATCTCCGGTGAGATCGAGGTCAAGACTCTGCGCGGTGACAACACCAAGCTGGCCACGAACAGCGCGGTCACGAACATTCAGGTGGCCATCACCCACGCCAAGCTGTCCCTCGACGTGCTGACCGCGATCCTTGGCGGCACCGTCACCGACACCGGCACCACCCCGGCGCAGAAGTCCGTATGGGACCTGACCGGCGACACGGCGACGATGCCCCCGTTCAAGCTCGAAGGGGTTACCCCTCCGAACGGCGTCGACATCGTGGGCGGCGACATGCACGTCAGCCTCCACAAGCTCACGCTGTCCGCGTTCCCCGACCTCGGGTTCGCCGAGGAGGACTACCGGATCGCGTCGTTCACCGCGGACGCGGACCCGCTGCTGTCCAACAAGAAGTGGATCAGCATCGCGCTCAACGAGACCGCCGCAGCGATCGTCTGACCCCGATCTCCGGGCGGGCGCGGACCACCGTCTACGCCGCCGCCCGCCCGGACCCTCTCCCCGCAGGCCGAAACCCGGCACTCACCCTGGAGCCCCGCATGACCACTGGACTTGACCTGCTCGCCGAGGGCGGCACCATCACCCTCACCGACGGCACCGAAGTACCCCTGCGCTACAGCTTCCGCGCCCTCGCCCTGCTGGAGGCCCGGTTCGGATCCATCGGAGCCGTACAGGAAGCCATCGACAGCACCGGAGGCGGAGCCGCATTCGGGCCCCTCCATCAGATCCTCGGCGCCGCCCTCGTCGGCCCCGGCGGATTCGAACCGCACCTGCGCGAGCACGTCGACACCAAGGGCAAGCGCACCGTTTCCGACATCGTGTTCCGCCGCCGCACCGACGGCGCCGACCTCGCCGACCTCCTCGACCCCGGCCGCCTCGACGCCTACGTCGCCGCGTTCTCGTCTGCCCTTGGCAAGGCGCTGGAGCACCGGGGAAACGGACCGGCCCCGACCGTCGAGACGGTGACGCCGGGGCTGTCGCTGCCTACCCCTGGGCCGAGTTCTACTACCTCGCTGTCGGTGCCCTCCACATTCCACCCGGCCAGTTCTGGGACATGACGCAGGTGCAGTTGGTCACGCTCGCCGACCAGCACCAGGCCGCCCACAACTCCGGCGGCAGCCAGGCCCCAAACCAGTCCGGACCGTCGCTCCTCGCGATGGCCGCCATGCAGTAGGAGGTGACCCGCGGTGGCCGATGACATCAACCTGCCGAACCTCGTCTCGCACTTGCAGGTCAACCTTGCGAACACCAGCGGCATCGCCGCGGATGCCGCACGCCAAGGGTCCGCCGTCGGCGCGGCCCTCGGCGCCGGCATCCAACGCGAGGTCCGCGACGCCGTCAACAACATCCCTGACGTCCAGATCGATGCGAACAGCAGCGACCTCGATCGCGACCTTGCACGCGTCCGCGGGGAACTTGACCAGCTCGCCTCGCAGCGCATCGGCGTCGACATCAGCATCGAGGACGCGCTACGCCAGCTCGATCGACTGGAGCCTCACCTCGACCGGCTTTCACACACGCACCCGAACATCAACGTCCGGGCCGCCACCGCCGGGGCGATGCGCCAGCTGGAGCAGCTCCGCGCCGCCGCAACCGCAGTGCCACCCGAAATCGACGTGGACGTCGACGTCGATACCGAACGCAGCACCCACGATGTTGGCGAGCTGTCCGGGGCCCTCAACGGCCTTGGCCCGGCCGCCGCATCGGGCGCCGGCACGGCGAGCCTGGCCATCGCTGGAATCGCCGCGTCTTCCGTCGGTGCGGGTGCCGCGCTGGCCGCGCTGCCTCTGGCGTTCGCCGGGCTCGGCGCGGTAGCGCTGAAGGAAAACAAGCAGGTCAAGGCAGCGTTCGCCGACATGGGCAAGTCGATCAAGTCGACGCTCGCCGACGCTGCCGCCCCGTTGATCCCCGTTTTCAAGGACATCGCCAAGCAGGTGTCCGGCATCGTCCGGGAACTCGGGCCCGCCCTGAAAGAGGCGTTCACCGCGACGGGCCCGCTCCTTAAGCCACTCGTCGCCGGGTTCGGTGCCCTGGCCAAGAACGCGATGCCGGGGCTGATCACGGGACTGAAGGCTGCCGGACCCGTGATCGACGCGCTCGGCAAGGGACTCGGCGACATCGGCACCGGGCTGTCAGGTTTCTTCGAGGGCATCGCGGGCGGCGCGGACGGTGCCGCCCAAGGGCTCGGCGGGCTCCTCAGCATCTTCGGGAAGCTGTTGCCTCCGCTGGGATCCCTGCTCGGTCAGATGGCCGAGCTGGGCGGACCGATCCTGTCGGCTCTCGCCCCGGCCGTCGACACGCTCGTATCTGCTTTCGGCGACGGGCTGTCCCCAATCATGGAGGCCCTCGGGCCTGTCCTGAAATCCGCAGCCAAGGCGATCGGGGAACTGGTTACGTCCGCGGCCCCGCTGCTCCCCGTCATCGGGGAACTGGTCGCCGGGCTGCTGCCCGTACTGACGCCGCTCCTCGATGCCTGCGCCCGCATCTTCAAGGCCCTGGCCCCCGTCGTGCAGACCGTCGCCGACACCCTGCAAGACACCCTCAACCCCGTACTGGCCGCGCTGCCGGGCATCATCGAGCCGCTCGCCGCCCTGATCGCCGACCAGCTCGTCTACTGGATCGGGTTCCTCGGCGACCTCCTCGTCGAGATGGGCCCGTCGCTGGTGCAGGTGGGCGAGGCGTGCGGTGAGCTCCTCGCGGCGCTGTCCCCGCTGATCGTGGCTTTCGCCGACTTCAGCACCAAGCTGCTTGAGGAGATCGCCCCGTACCTGCCCGGCCTGATCGAGGTCATCGGCGGTCTGGCCGTCGCCCTCGCGTCCGGCCTCGCCGGTGCGATCACGAACATCGTGATCCCCGCCCTCCAGATCATCGCCGCCCTGCTCTCCGGTGACTTCAGCGGCGCCCTCGACATCGCGAAGCAGGCCGCGGTGAACATGGTCGCCAGCACGATCAAGAACTTCCGGGACCTGCCTGGTAAAGCCAGGGACGCCCTCGCCCCGCTTGGCGGAAAGCTGCGCGAGCAGGTCACCCGAGCAGGGCTCGACATGGTCGGCGCGATCCAGACCAAGATCGGCGAGGCCGTCCGCCGCGTGGCCGAACTACCGGGCAAGGCACGGGCCGCGCTCGGCGACCTCAGCCGCCTGCTCGCCACGGCCGGCGCCGCGCTGGTCGCCGGGTTCGTGTCTGGTATCCGCTCGGCGATCCCGTCCGTGACGAGTGTGCTGGCTGGGCTGACGGACATGATCCCGAAGTGGAAGGGCCCGAAGAAGCGGGACGCCACGCTGCTGACCCCGGCGGGCAAGCTGATCATCAAGGGCCTCGTCGACGGCATCGACGCATCGACTGCCGCGCTCAAGTCCAAGTTGGGCAGCGTCACCAACCTGATCGAGCGCGCGATCAGCATCAACTCCGGCAACCGCAAGAAGAAAAGCGGTCTCGGGTCGCTGCTCTCGCGGGTGGAGAAGGACAACAAGAGGCTGCTGTCCCTGGCCAAGCAGCGCGACACCGTGACCGCCAAGCTGAAGGACGCACAGAAGAAGCTCGACGACGCGGTCAAGGCCCGCACCAAGGCTGCCACGGACTTCCGTGACGGCATCCTCGGCGACGCGAACATCACCTCCGGCAACAGCATCGTCAACTCGGTCGCCGCTATCACGGTCGGGCTGCAACAGGCCGTTGCCAAGGCCAAGGCATTCGGCGACCACCTCGCCAAGCTGAAAAAGGCCGGGCTCCGGTCCGACCTCCTCGGCGACATCGCCGCGGCGGGTGTCGACGGGGGCGCGGCCACGGCGCAGGCACTGGCCCGTGCAACTCCGACCGAGCTGAAGAGGATCAATGATCTTCAGGCGCAGCTCGCCAAGGCAGCCACGTCCACCGGCAACAGCGTGGCCGGCGCCCTGTACGACTCCGGCGTCAAGGCTGCGCAGGGCCTGGTGGATGGGCTGAAGAAGCAGCAAGGCTCGATCGAGAAGCAAATGAAGAAGATCGCCGAGGCCATGCTGAAGGCCATCCGTAAGGCGCTCGACATGCACTCTCCGAGCCGTAAGGCCCGGCAGATCGGCCAGCTGTTCATGCAGGGCATGCCGCTCGGGTTCGAGGACATGCGCGCGGCTGTGACCAGGTCTGCCGCGTCCGTGGCGAACGCTGCGGCCGGCGCGGCGTCCGCCGTAGCGACGGTGACGCCGAGCATCCCCGCACCCGGCCAGCTCACCACCGCCTACGCAGGCACCGCCGGGGCCCCCACGACGAACAACACCTTCAACCTCTACCAGTCCGAGGCCACCCCGGACGGCATCCTGCGTGCCCTTTCCTGGCAGGGCCTCATCGGACGAAAGGGGCGATGACATGGCGCAGCAGCGCATCGGCCGAATCCAGTGGGGCGACCTCCAGTTCGGGCCCGGCTCCCGGTACCACGTCACCGCCGTGAACGGCCTCGACGACATGCCCGACATCCGCGCCGAGGACATCAGCCGACCCGACCAACACGGCGACTACACCGGCCCCGACACCACCGGGGCCCGCGTCATTCAGCTCGGCCTCGGCCTGCGCGCGGACTCCCCGGACGAACTCCGCGATCTCACGCTCGCGTTGCGGGCGGCGACGCAGCCACAGCGACAGTCGGCCCCGCTCCAGTTCCTCGACCAAGACACGTTGGTGTACGGCAAGGTGCGGCAGCGCAGCATCCCGTACGACGCCGAGAACCTGTGGTCTACCGGCACCGCGGCGCTGGAGCTGTACTGCGCCGACCCGTACCTGTACTCCCTCGACGAGCGCATCGCCTCAACGACCGCGTACTCCCCGGCCGCCGGCCGCACGTACCCGCTGTCGTATGCCGGGGTGACCGAGCTCATCAACTCCGTGCTCAACCCGTCCGCGGAGCTCGACGTATCCAACGTCGCCGCGTACTCCTCGGCGGGCACTGCCCCCACCTTTGCGCAGGCCACCCCCGGTTTCGGCGCCCGGTTCGGCGTGGACACCAACCTCGTCACGTGGACCGCCTCCGGAACAGGCGGCGCCCGGTACACCCTCGGCACCAGCTACGCGGCCGGCACTGCGGTCCGCGCCTCGGCGTACGTCTACCTGCCGTCACTGACCGGGGTCAGTGCGGTGAACCTGATGTTCTTCAACGGCACGACGCTGCTCTCCTCGGTGTCTGCGACCACCCCGCCCGCCGCGACGTGGACGCGCATCGAGGGCAACTACACCGTGGCCGCTGCACAGATCGTCACCCACATCGGAGTGCGCCTCACCACCACCGGCGCGACGACGATGCACCTCGATGGGGTCATGGCCAGCACTGGCACCACCAGTCAGCCGTACGTGGACGGCGATCAGATGGGATGCATCTGGGACAGCACGCCCCACGCCTCGACGTCCCGCCGCATCGCGGGCATCAACCGTGTCTACGGCGACGCCGGAACGAGCGGGCGCCTCACCGCCATCAACCTCGGCGCATCCCCCGCGTACCCCGTGCTGCGCCTCGATGGGCCCGTCGCCAATCCCAGCATCGAGCAGGTCACCACAGGCGGCGGTATCACCCTCGACGGCACTCTCCAGGCCGGTGAATTCCTCGTCATCGACACCCGCACCCGAGCGGTGCTCCTCATGGGCAGCAGTCCCCGCCGCTCATGGGTCCGTGCCGGATCCCTGTGGCCGCTCCTCATGCCTGGCGAGAACGAGATCGCCTACCGCGGCACCGCCCTGCCGGGTGCGCCCGGCCAAACGTCCCAGCTCACTGTCACATGGCGCGACACGAGCCTGTAAGGAAGGAAGTCCACCCATGGCACTGATCAACCCCCCGGCGTGGATGCAGGCCGGTAGCTATCCGGCCCGCACAGATCGGCTCGTCATCGCCTCGCTCCTCGGGTACCCCGGTTTCCTGGTCGACGAGGCGACCCCGATGCGGATCCGGCAGGGCGTCAAGCCGTCGTATCTCAACCAGCAGCTGAAGGTGCGCGCCGCTCCCACCCCGAACATGACCGTGATCGTGTCCGGCGGTTACGCGTTCATCGACAACCACGACGCCGGAGGACAGGGCACCTACGTCTGCGCGAACGACGGCGACGTCATCCTCAACGTCCAGCCCGCAGGCGGCGCAGGCCAGTTCCGAAAGGACTGTGTGATCGCGTCCGTCTATGACGCGGAGACCGCAGGGTCCGCGAGCGAATGGCGGCTGGAGGTCATCCAGGGAACCTACGCAGCGTCGGCAGGCGCCGCCGTACGCCCCTCCCTCCCGCCGAACGCGCAGATCCTCGCCGACCTCGCGATTGCCCCGTCACAGACGTCCGTCGCCGCGGCGAACATCACCGACATCCGACAGTTCTCTGTGGCTGCCGGCGGAATCCTCCCGGTCCCCTCGGCGTCGGCCCCGAACCGGCCTCATCCGGGACAGTCCATGTACCTCACCGACCTGGACGTATTCCGGTACGGCAGGCTGGACGGCTCCACCAACACCATCACGCCCGACCAGAACATTCCGTGGATCACGCCCTCCGTGGGCACCGGCTACACCACAGGCGGCACCACCGCCGGATCCCCCGGCAACCGCAACGGGCCGATCCGATACCGCAAGGTGTTCCGCGACGGCACCCCGTACATGGAGTGGGACGGCGGCGCGACCCGTGCCGTCGGAGCGCAGACCGCGAACATCCTCGCCGGAACTCTGCCGGGCCCGTACATCCCGTACGCCGTCCGGTCCGTCAGCGTCGCCCGGAACGCCACCTCGATCACGAGCGTCGCGAACTCCTCCAGCGTCGTCCACACCGTCAAGGTGGATTTCGACACCGCCGGTGCCGTCACCCTGATCGCCGCGACGGCCGGTGATGTGGAGACGACCTGGTTTTCCCTCGCCGGTGTCTCGTACCCCCTGGCCTGACGATGACGGAGATGGCGTTCGCGTCACTGCTCGCGGCCTCGGCTCCGGTGACGCCGGATCACACGTATACGTACCTGTTCTGCGACCTCATGACGGACACGGTCCTCGCCGAGCTGCCACTCGCCGATGTCTCGTACTCCACCGAACTCAACGGCATCGGCACACTGCGGGCGACGATTCCGTACACCGACGAGACGGCACCGCTCGACCCGGAGACCGCATCACAGCCCGGCCGCACCGCCCTGTACGTGGACCGCGACGGCGTCATCGTGTGGGCAGGCATCATCTGGACCCGGCAGCCGAGCGGTAAGTACTCAAAGGAGATCCAGGCCGCCGAGTTCATGTCCTACTACCAACACCGATACGTCAAAACCACGCTCAGCACAGACTCCAGCGCCGTCCTCAACCCGTCGCTCGTCCCGGCCGGACAGGTGCTGTACGCCGACCAGAAATACATCATGTGGTCGCTGATGACGTACGCCCACGTACAGGCCGGAGGGAACCCCGGCATCAGCGTGGACGGGTTGACGGCACCCCCGCACGGCATCACCAGGCAGGCCACGTACTACGGGTTCGAGCGACCGGAGATCTACAAGGCGATCAGCGAACTTGCCGCGGCTGACGACGGGTTCGACTTCGGCATCGACGTCGGGTGGACCGCCACCACCAACAACAACCCTCCGAAGCGCTACCGCAGGGCCCGCACCTGGTACCCGCGACGCGGCCGCACCGCCGATGAGTCCGGCCTCGTATTCGTTAAGGGCGGGCAGGGCGCCTCGATCCTGTCGTACGACTGGCCCGAGGACGGCACCGCCTCCGCGACCGAGGTCTCGAGCCTCGGCGCCGGCACCGGCGAGGCAAAGCTGTCGGCGGTGGTCCAGGACACGGACCGGCTCGCGTCAGGCTGGCCCCTGCTGGAGGCCGTCACAAGCTATGACGCAGTCGTCGATCAGGCGCAGCTCACCGGCCTCGCGAACTCCGAGCTCGCCGCCCGAGAGCAGGCGCAGGTACAGCCCACGTTCGAGGTCAGTGCCGACACCGACCCCGCATTCGGCAGCTACAGCGTCGGCGACGAGGCCCTGTTCATCATCGACCCGGAGCCGATCTGCCCGGCCGGCCGATCCGGGGTCCTGCGGATCGTCGGCATTGAGAACACGGCGGCGGCAGGCCCGGAGCGTGTCCGCCTCACCTGTGTGGGGGTGTGACATGGCCCAACAGGTCACCTCGCGCAGCTTCCTGGAGCGCCTCGCAGTGCTGGAGGACCAGGTTGCGCAGCTGCGCCGCACCGGGTGGGAGCGGGACGAACTCCCCGTGTATCCGACCTCGTTGCATGCGATGCCGTACGAGGACGACACCACGTTCATCACGACGTGGGAGACCGTCCTCTCCCCGCGCACCGGGTCGCTGTCGTTGGGCCTCGTGTTCATCGGGGATTTCGTCGGCACGACGAACACAGGCGGGGCGTGGCAGGTGCTGCTGAACGGCGCGGACGTCGTCATGTCGGGGACCATCGCCGCCACCTACAGCTACCAATTCGCGGCGCAGGTCATCGACCTCACCCCGTACCGGACCCTCACTGGACTCAAGTTGCAGATCCAGGTTCGTCGCACCTCTGGTGCCACGACCGGCGGTAAGTACGGCTCGGGCGGCGCTGTCGCCATCGCCCCTCGATACGCACGTCTCCTCTGAAAGGACAGCCCGTTGAAACTCGTCACGAGGGCACAGCTCGGATGGCCCGCCTCGGCCGCACCAACGCAGGCCACCGCCAAGGGCGTCAAGGTCCATTACGAAGGGGCGCCGGTATCCACCAAGCTCCTCACCGACCACCAGGCATGCATCAGCCAGTGGAAGGCGATCAGGGCAAGCCACCTCGCGAACAAGACCGAGAACTACAGCGACGTCGCATACAACTACGCGGCCTGCCCTCACGGCTACCTGTTGGAGGGCCGCGGCCTCGGCAAGCGGACCGGCGCGAACGGCAACCAGCCGTTGAACGTGGCGCATTACGCGGTCGTCGGCCTCGTCGGATCATCCGGCCTCACCGAGCCGACTGACGCCATGCTCGGCGCAATCCGCGACGGCATCGAGCTGCTCCGCGCCCACGGCGCCGGAGCCGAAATCAAGGGCCACCGCGACGGATACGCCACGGCGTGCCCTGGTGGCCCGCTGTACACGTGGGTGCAGAACGGCGCCCCACGACCCAAGTCCGAGGAGGACGACCCCATGGCAGGCCTCACCAAGCTGGACATCTTCAACGCGGTGTGGAAGACCGACGCCATCGCTGCGCCGTCCGACGCGACCGACATCAAGACCAACCCCAACTGGCAGGCGCTATCTGTCCTGCGGGACACGCAGGCCCGCGTCCGGTCCATGGACAAGCGGGTCGCCGCCATGAGCGCCGCGATCACCGCACTCGCCGGGCAGGTCGGCAAGGGCGCGGGCACATCGACCATTGTCGCCGCAGTTGAGGCCGCGATCGAGCACGCCGTCATCGACGTCAACATCAACACCAAGGAGGCCTGATCATGGCCGAGTTCCCTCTGCCCTCGACGCAGACCGTCATCAAGTCCGCCGGGACCTACGGCCGGGACCTGGCCGAGCGGGTGGTGTCCACCGGCCTGCAGGCATTCGTCGGCGGCCTCGCCCTGACTCAGCCGTTCGACCTGGGCATGTGGCAGAACGCCGGAATCGCCGGGGTTGCCGCGGCCGCATCGCTGGTGAAGGGCCTCGTCGCCCGGTGGCGCGATGTCACGAACTCAGCCTCGCTCGCCCGGGGAGTGTGATGACCACGCCCAACGACCCGGGCGTGTACATCCCCTCATCCCAGATGTACCAGGAGATGAGATCCCTCCACGACGCCGTATCCCGGGTGGAGACGAAACTCGACGGGCTGCGCGACAGCTACGTCGAGGTCACGAAGGACGTTGCCGACCACGAGACCCGCTTGCGCACGCTGGAGCGGGCCCGGTGGCCGTTGCCCACTCTCGGCGTGCTGGCTGGTCTGGGTGGCACGGCGACCGGTCTCCTCGCCCTCCTTCGCTGATCCTGCTGCGAGGTAGCTCAACGACAGGCGCAGGGCGGCCGGTTCATACCCGGTGCCGACGCCGGTTCGAACCCGACCCCCGGCAGCGTCACGCCCCTCGTCTCCGGCTACGGCCGGAACGGGGGGCTGCTTCGTCGCGCCCGCCAGACCTGCGAAAGAACACCGCGAGAATAGTTCTTGGAATAATTGACAGGGCATCATTAAGTCGACAGGATGCCTGTGTGACCCAACCCATCGGGCCCGACGAGGCCGCCCAAGTCCTGTCCCCGCACCTCCAGTCCATCACTGATTGCCTCCACAACGGCTGGAAGCACTGGCGTGACCTCGTGGAGCTGGACGCCGAACGTGGCGTGGAGATCAGCACGCGCTCGCGGGCCAGCCTGGTGTACGACTTCATCTGCGCTGAGGCGAAGAAGACGTTCGACCAGAACCCGCACATAACCATCAGCGAGAGTCGCGGCTTCCTTCTCTTAACGATCGACAGCAAGATCGTCATCCGGTTCAAAAAGTTCCGAGACGGTGGCCTGCGCACCAATGGCATCGTCACACAGCAGAGCCGCGAGTTCGCCAACCAGGTGCTGCCCGGCATGGAGGCAGTCACACATCTGGTCGCCGGGTACCTACCGGACGATGACGGCCTCGGCCTGCGTTTGGCCGCCATCACGTGCACGCTGGACAAAGAACAGCTCTGGGTCCTCAATCTCGACCTGGCTTTCGACGAGAGCGCAGCGACACCCCCGATCCCGATCGGGGGCCACCAAGACGAGCTGGATACGATCGTTCGCCCCAAGCGCGCTGGCGAAGCCGCACGCAAGACCGCATCGGAAGATAGGTAACAATCATGAACCCGCGCCTGCTGCAACTAGCACGGGAGTCGCGCGGGCTGTCGCAGTCGAAGCTGGCCAGCCAGGCTGGCCTGTCGCAAGGGACTCTGTCCAAGGCGGAGAACGGCGTCAGTCCACTGACTCCCGATCGACTCGCCACTATCGCGGAGCTACTGGACTACCCGCTGGACATGCTCAGCTGGCCGGATGACCCCGTAGGCCTGGGGCCTTCTGGCTTCTACCACCGCAAGCAGTCCGGCCTCGGCAAGACAGCACTTCAGCGCATCGAAGCCGAGGTCAATCTCCTCCTCATGCAGCTGCGCCGACTGGAAGCCAGTGTGGAGATCGACCCACCGTTCCGGCTGCCCGTCCTGGATGCTGATGAACATGAGCCGGAAGAGGCGGCATCAAAGGTACGCGCGAGTTGGATGATCCCCGACGGTCCGGTTCACGACGTGATCCGGACCGTCGAACGCGCGGGGATCATCGTCGTACGCCGGGACCTGGAATCCCCCAAGATTTCCGGTCTGAGCGTTCGCCCACCCAACGGCATGCCGGTGATCATTTTGAACGAAGGTATGCCGCCGGCCCGAGAGCGGTTCACTGTCCTCCATGAACTGGGCCACCTGGTCATGCACCAACTGCCCAGCGATGACGGGGAACGTGAAGCAGACCGGTTCGCCGCCGAGTTCCTGATGCCTGCCAGGCTCATCGGCCCACAGCTGTCAGGAATGACGCTTCAAAAGGCAATCCAGCTCAAGCAGTACTGGAAGGCCTCAATGGCATCTATCATCCAGACCGCCCGATACCTGGGCAGGATCGACGACCGCAGGTACAAGAGCCTGCAAGTCCAGATCAGTCAGCACGGCTACCGGCGGAACGAGCCCGCCGAGCCGCCCCAGGAGAACCCGCGCATTCTCCCCAGCATGGTCGACACACACCGCAGTGATCACGGCTACTCAGACACCGAACTCGCAGGAGTGGTTGGCCTGAAGCTTCGGGAGTTCCATGCCGAATACGGAGCCCGCCAGGGCCTCCGCGCCGTCTGACCCCTCCGCACCACGACGCCCCCTGCCCGGCCGCGGCCGGGCAGGGGGCGCTTCCGTGCGTCCGGGCTGTACGCCCATCTGGCCCACAGAATTTGGGGGTGGGCTGCGAGCAGCCAAAACGATTGAGCCACATGCCGCTGCTCGTCAGCCACTCAGGACCGGGCCAGACCAACCGCGAGCTCTACCAGCAAGACGACCGCGAGAAAACCAAAGGTAGCCCTGACGGTCGCAGGCGTCAGGAACCGGCTGACTCCCACGGTATTCGCCATGAAGCTATGGACACGCCATGCAACGTCCCGGTAGTTGAACGCCACCACCAAAGAGGCAGTCCCAAACATCAGGCGCCATCCAAGCTCCGCCCACACCATCAGCTCTCCCCCACAGACAACCGACGCCCAGTATGCAGAGTCCAGGCCGCATCAGCCCTCCCGAACCTCCAGCTCGGGCGGCCCGGCTTCCCTTGACGCAACCCCCACACTCGGGAGGGGGCGGACTCGAGCTCGATTCGAACTCGCCCCTGAGCACTCCGTCCACTGTTCCTGGCCACGGCCACGACAGGAACAGGGGAGGTTTCGTGTGTTTGTGGTCAGCCAGCCTCCGGCTCGGGATGCCGTACAACCCTCTTGAGCTCTCGCTCGACGTCGTACCGGCCCTGCCCAGTCGCCTCGGCATGGGCGGTGATCGCCGCCTGTACCCACGCTGCGGTCTCCACCGTCAGCCTGTTCTCCTGCTGCTCGGCCCACGCCGCGCGTTCCAGCTCAATCAGTTCATCAGTCAGCTCGATTGCCACGGGCCGGATCGTAAGCGGAGGGTCTGACAATCGTCTCGACTGCGTCCAAGGCAAGGTCCCACGGGTACCCCTCCGATCGCCGCTCGCCCGGCTGGTTCGGCACGAAGCCGCCCTCGCCATACAGCACCGTCACCCCCATCGACCGCAGGGCGTCTACCGACCAGTGGAACTGTGGATGCTGCGCGTAGGCGCTGTTGACGCATGGCATGGCCACCGTTGGGATCTCCTTGCCGATCGCCTCCGCGACCACCCCGACGACGAACTTGCTCGTCAGGCCGAGGGACCACTCGTTAATCGTGTTGAACGTGGCCGGCGCGAGCAGGATGACGTCCGCCTTCGGCCACACGTCCGGCTCCGTGGGCAGCTTGTACTCAGAGCGCACGGGATGTCCGGTCAGCCGCTCCAGCTCCGGCAGCTGGTCGTCCAGCCAGCGGGCAGCCGTCGGGGTCAGCCCGAGGCACACATCCCACCCGCGAGCCTGCGCGTTCTCGATGACCCCGGCAATCTCAAGGACGGGCGGTGCGGCCGAGCCGAACAGGTACAGAGTCGTCATGCCGCCATCCGACCACACACGTGCAACCGCCCCCGAACCGGATGGAATCGGGGGCGATGCTGGGTCCACCGCGCAGAAGCGCGGGTACCGTTCCAGATGGTGAGTCAGGAACGGAGCCCATTATGCCCAGACTGGACCACGACCACACAGGCGCCCGAATCAAGGAGCAGCGGAAACTCGCCAGGCTGACACAGCGGCAGCTGGCTGACCGTCTCCCGTACTCGTACAGCCTCCTCAACCAGGTCGAGTGCGGCGCCAAGCCCGCCAACCTCGACTTCGTTGCGGCTGTCGCCCAGGCCCTCCGGATCGACGTCACCGCGCTGACGGGACAGCCCTACGTGACCGAACTGCAGCAGGACCGACTCGCCGAACTGGTGCGCCCCATCCGGGAAGCACTCGACCTGTACGACCTGGGAGCCGACGACACCATCCCCGACAGGCCGGCCGAGCAGCTGATCGCCAGCGCCGAAGAACTCTGCGCCCAGGTGCGGGCCACACATCTACGGAACGCCGCCCGACGGCTGCCCTCGACGATCGCTGAGCTCACGACCGCGGCGTGGCGCGCCCAGTCGACGGAGCTGTGGCAGGCCCTCGCCTCGACGTACCGCACCGCACACGACGTCGCGGTGAAGCTCGGCTACTACGACCTCAGCTCGGTCGCCCTCGACCGAATGGACTGGGCTGCCCACCGAGCCTCCGACCCCTGCCTCGCCGCGATCCGCCAGTACATGCGGGCTCTGGTGTACTTCCGGGAGGGCGAGTACACGATCGGGCAGCGCCTCGTCACCGCCGGCCACGGCATCGTCGGCGGAGCAGAGCAGACGAGGGAGGTCGTCGCAGTCACCGGGCAACTGCACCTCGGAGCCTCGGTCATCGCGGCCCGCGCGGACCAGCAGACCGCCGTCGACACTCACATCGCCGAAGCGAAGCGGTGCGCAGAGCAGACCGGGGACGCCTCCGAAATCCACTGGCTCAGCTTCGGCCCGACGAACGTGGCCCTGCACCGCATGTCCGCGGCTGTCGAGATGCGCCAGTACGACGAAGCCCTGACCCAGGCTCGACAGATCAGCATCCCGCCAGCCCTGGCCACGTCGCGACGCGCCCACTTCCTCATCGACAAGGCGCGCTCCGAGATGGAGACCGGCCGCACCGAAGCGGCGCTGACCAGCATCATCGACGCCCGGCATGCCGCCCCGGAACAGACCCGCTACCACCCGGGCGCACGCGAGACCATCAAGGGCCTGGTCCACATCTCGCGCCGCACCCCGGACAGCCTTGGGCACATGGCCGCCTGGATCGGTCTGTAGTCGCGCTCACGCCCCGACCTGCCAACGCTCACGAATCTGTGAGCGTTGAGCCCTTCCCCGCCCGTCACGCTGGTCTCGTACCTGATCAACGACGAGCCGGGGACACGCCATGACCGTGAGGGATTTACCGCCAGTCAACGAGCTCACCGAGCAGCAGCGTCGAGGGTGGCGTTGCGTCTGGTGCCGGCACCCCCTCACGGTGGGCGACGACATCGACCTCGGAGAGCAGCGCGCCCGGCCGACCGACGGGGCCGCGTACTCATGGTTCCCTCGCGCCTGCGCCGACACCGAGGCGTGCAGGGAGCGGACCGAACAGCGGTCCGCTGACCCGCTGCACCGAGGGCGGGCATGAGACCGGATCCACCGACGTCATCACCCACGTCTGCTGGGACATGGACCCGAAGACCAAGGCGCGCTGCCGACGGGACCCCCACCACAAGGGGGACCACTACCACCCCTACACCCGCCCATCGTGGAACCACCCCGGTACCACGTGGCGCAGCTGATCTCCCGCCTGTACCCGAGGCCGGCGGTGGTCGGGGTGCGGGCGGGTTTGTTGATCATGGATTCGGCCACGCGTGCGGGGTCCAACCCTTCCGCGTGGACTAGTCCAATAGCCGTTGTGCATTCGTGATCACCAACCGATCGTGAGCCCATGCCTCGGGCACATGCATGACCTGTGATCCCCGAGCAGCCGCACCGGAATGCTCCGAAGCGGCCACCAAGCGGTGCATCGACGTTCGCGTGTCCGTCGAAAGGCGCCGTCAGACGCCACGACTTGGTCAAGGCGTCCCGCCCCGTACCCACCAGGGTGCGGGGCGGTCTACGTTGGACAGCAGAAGGCCCCCCACCGACAAACCCGGTGGGGGGCCTCGCTCCTGTGGGCCCGGCCTCCCCGCCGGAACACCACAGAATTTCGGGAGGCGCGTGTCAGGCGCGCGCGGGGAGACACACCTGCCCCTCCCATGCGCCGCACTCTACGGTGTACTGGCCACGTTTCCAGTCCCTCTATCGAGTGATCAGCAGTGCTCGCCGCCGGGCAATGTGGCCCCTATGTGGCCTCGATCATGGAAAAAGCCCCCCGGTCCGTGTGGACCGGAGGGCCTATTCAGGCTCTCACCTGCGGTTTCCTACTGTGGGCGCGGACGGTTTCGAACCGCCGACATCTGCTTTGTAAGAGCAGCGCTCTACCCCTGAGCTACGCACCCGTGGATGAAGGAACAGCGTACATGGCACAGGGCCCATGCTCACAAACGGTTGCCCGGGCCGACGGGGAGAGGGGGGATATCCCCACCCCGCTTACGGTAGCCGCCCGGATTCTCCCCGGGCCGGCACGCTCCGTACGGTGGAACCACACCGGCCGGACAGCCCGCCGGACCGGATGGGGGATCGATCACCGTGGCACTCCGCACCCACACCCGCGCCAGCGTCCGTACCCGACCCCGCGCGCTCGTCGCGTCCGGCGGGGCTGTCCTCGTCGCTCTCGCCGTCACCGGTTGTGGCAGCGCGGACGTGGACGACGCGCCGGCCGAGCACAGGTCGTTTGCGCTGAGCGGGAAGACGCTGACCATCGAATCCGGCGGTACGACCGTGGAGCTCGTGCCGGCCGATGTGCGGAAGGTCGAGGTGACCCGGCGCGTCGACGGGTGGGTGGTGCTCGGGAACGGGCCCGATGCCCGGTGGTCCATGCGGGACGACACGCTCACGCTGCGAGTGAAGTGCGACGCGTTGATCAGTAACTGCGGGTCGCGCCACCAGGTGAGGGTGCCGCGTGGCGTCGCCGTGACGGTGAACGGGGACAACGGACGGGTCGTCGCGTCCGGGTTCGACACTCCGCTCACGCTCCACTCCGACAACGGACGGGTGACCGTCCGTGACTCCAGCGGTCCGCTGAAGCTGGAGAGCGACAACGGGGGCCTCGACACGGAGCGGATCTCCAGCAGGTCCGTCTCCGCGCGCTCGGACAACGGGGGGATCCGGCTCGGGTTCAGCGCTGTGCCGGATCTGGTGGACGCCGTCAGCGACAACGGCCGAGTGACCATCGATCTGCCGAGCGGTTCGGAGGCGTACGCGGTGACTGCCACCGCGAGGAACGGGCGCACCTCGGTGAAGGTGCCGCGCAGCGACGGCAGTCCTCATGTGGTGAAGGCGCACAGCGACAACGGTCAGATCACGGTGCGAACGGCGAACTAACCGGCCCGTGTGTTCGTCCTTACCTGGTGGGAGAATAAACCGGGCAGGGCGAAACGGCACGGGAGAGGGATGTGACGGCGACACACGCGCGGCCGCGGGCAGGAGCGGGTGGCATTTCCGCCGTCAGGGACGTCCTCGCATTGATGCTGCTTCCGGTGCCGTTGCTCGCTGCCGCGGTGCCGGCCGCTTTCGCCGGTGGAGGTACACGGCGCTGGTTCGGCGGCCGTGGGGAGAGCCAGCGTGTCGAGGCGCAGGCGGCGAAGGATGCGGCCGCGGAGGCGTTCTACGAGCTGGACACCGCTCAGCGCGATCTGCAGATCTCGATCGAGACGATCACCGCGGTGGACAGTTCGCCCGCCGCGCGCAAGGTCGCGGACGATTTCGCCGCTCTGGGGCGGCGGATCGACGAGGCGAGCCATGCGTACATCACGGCGGTGGACGCGCACGACCTGGACCGGGACGATCTCGAACCGGCGATCGCGGCGCGTGCCAGGACGGAGCTGACGGGCGCCAAGGACGAGCTCGTACGGGTCAAGGGCGAGCTCGACCGGTTCGCCCAGGGACTCGGTCCGCTCCTGGGAAACGCGGAGACACAGCTCGCCCGGCTCGCACCCGCCGTGGAGCGGGCCCGGCAGGCGCTGCTCGGCGCGAGCAATGCTCTCGACGCGGTGCGCGCGTCCGGGCTGCGGGCGGACGATCTCGCCGCGCGCCTGGCGGCCCTCGCCCCCGAACTGACCAAGCTCAACCAGGGCGCCGGCCGGCACGGCGTGCCGGAGACGCTGCTCCGCGCCGATCAGGTGCTGCGCGGTGCGGAGGCCATCCGGGCGGAGGCGGCACAGCTTCCCGAGCGTGCCGCCGAGATCGACCACCGGCTGGTGTCGCTGCGTACCCGTGCCCAGGCGCTGACCACCCGCGCGGGCTCGGTGGAACCGGTGCTGAGTGAGCTGAGGCGGCGTTTCTCGGCCGCGTGCTGGCAGGACCTTCAGCCGGTTCCGGAGCAGGCGGCGGTCAATGTGCGGCAGGCCGAGGAGAAGCTCAAGGAGGCGGCCAAGGCGCGGGACGAGCAGCGCTGGGCGGATGCGACCTCGCGGCTCTCCACCGTACGGGCCCTGCTGAACGCGACGGACGAGGCGGTGTCCGCGGCCGGTGACCGGCTGCACCGGCTCGACGCCGTGGCCAAGGATCCGCAGCAGGAGATCCAGCGGACCCGGTTCGCGATCCGGGACGCGCAGCGTCTGGCCATGGCGGGCCGCAACACGCCCGACCCGCGCCATGCCCGACCGCTGGACGACGCAGTGGCCAGGCTGGAGCGCGCCGTCGCCGGACTGGAGGGCCGCCACCCCGACTACTGGCACTTTCTGACCGAGACGGAAGCGGTGCGACAGACGGCTGCGAGGGTGGTCTCCGAGATCCGGGAGGAGCGTGGCGCCGGGGGCTGAGCCGAGTTGTCCGGGCCCGGGGCGGGGCGGATCATGGTGGTTGTCCGAAGGAGGCCGCCATGGCCCACACTCATGCCCCGCACCTCCCTCATCACCCGCAGCGAGCGGCGCGAGGGCCGGCAAGACCCGGCAGAATGGCCCGGCTCGACGAACATCTCCCGGTCGATCACCGGCTCAGCAGCGTCTACCGCGTCGGGGCAGGGCTGATGGGACTGGTGCTGCTCGCCTTCGGCATCCTCGGACTCATCGACGAGATCGGCTTCTTCGACACGGGTGGCGCCACCGTCGCGGGCCTGAACACCAACGGCGCGCTCAGCATCCTGTCCATCTGCGTCGGCCTGCTCCTGTTCACCGGAATGGTGATCGGCGGCAACTTCGCCTCGACGCTCAACATGGTCCTCGGGATCGCGTTCATCCTCAGTGGCTTCATCAATCTCGCGCTGCTCGACACGGACTACAACTTCCTGGCCTTCCACCTGCAGAACGTGCTGTTCAGCTTTGTCGTCGGGCTGATGCTGATGATGTTCGGGATGTACGGGAGGGTCAGTGGCGGGCTCCCGCACGACAACCCGTACTGGCAGGCCCGCCATCCCGAGCAGGCAGCTCAGGAGCTGCGCCGCCGTCGGCGGCAGTCCATGCCGATTGCCCGGTCGTAGGAGCGGTGCCGTCGCGGCGGTGCGCCCTCCCCGTACCGTCCCCGGGTCCTGTTGCCGGATACCACTGCCGGCCGGCGCCGCCGGTTAGCCTGGGGTCATGCCTCGTTACGAGTACCGATGCCGCTCCTGCGGAGACACGTTCGAACTCAGCCGTCCGATGGCCGAGTCCTCGGCCCCTGCCTCCTGCCCCGCCGGGCACGAGGACACCGTGAAGCTCCTCTCCACCGTGGCTGTGGGCGGGGGTTCGGCCAAGTCCGCGCCCGCCGCCCCGTCGGGTGGCGGTGGTGGCGGGGGCTGCTGCGGTGGGGGTTGCTGCGGCTGACCCGGCCGCGGCGTCGAACGGCTCGACCCGGCGGGTGGGCCGTGCTTACGGCTCGCCCCGGCGGGCGGGCGGCGCTACCTCCTGCGGGAGAGTGTCAGCCCGTCCGCCACGGTGAGCATCACGCTGTCCATCCGCGGGTCGGCGGCCACATGCTCGTTGAACTCCTTGATCGCCGCCGCCGCGCCGGTCGCCTGCGGGTCGGTCACGCCGCCGTGGAACAGCACGTTGTCGGTGACGACGAGGCCGCCTTGCCGCATGCGGGGCACCAGCTCCTCCCAGTACGGGATGTAGTTGCCCTTGTCCGCGTCCAGATAGGCGAGATCGATGTGCGGTTCGGACGGCATCGCCCTCAGCGTGTCGAGCGCGGGGGCGATGCGCAGCTCGATCCGGTCGGCGACGCCTGCCTTCTCCCACGCCTCCCTGCCGTAGGCGGTCCACTCCTCCGAGATGTCGCAGGCGATCAGCCGCCCGTCGGCGGGCAGCGCCTGCGCCATGGCCAGAGCGGAGAACCCGGTGAATGTCCCGACCTCGACGATGTGCCGGGCCCCGGTCAGCCGTACGAGGAAGGCGAGCAGCGGCCCCTGCTCCTCGGCGGACTGCATGCCGGCCTGACCGGGAAGGCGCGCGTATGTGGTCTCGACGAGTTCCCGCTGCACCGCGTCGAGCGGCGGATTGTGCGCCAGCATGTACGCGTACAACTCGTCCGTGATCTTGGTTTCGTTTCCCTTGGACATCGCAGACTCTCTCTGTGCGTGCCGGGCAGGCTGGTCAGGTCCCCCCGTACCGGAGTACGGGGGGAACGCGTCGGCTGCCAGCCACTGTTCCCTGTCGGTCCGAGCTTGTCGAAGATCGCGTCGACGTGTTTCTCCGCGCAGGGTCCAGCCGTTCGGCGACGGCCGCGCAGGAGTCAGAGCCTGTCGGGTGACCTTCGATCGGATAGCGGACGCGGTCTGGTGCGTGCGATTCCAAGGCGGCGGGATGTCCTCGGATGGGGTCTCCCCTGCTCGAGCGAAGCCGAGAGCTTGGGGAAGGAGCTACTAGGACATTTCGGCAACGCGGGAAGCGTGCGTGCCAGGGCGTGGCCGCCCGATCAGAGGTCACCCGACAGGCTCTCAGAGGCCGCGCCGGGCGACGGAGGCCCGAATGAACCGGCGGAGGATTTCCTCGCCCGCCGCCACACCACGTTCCGTCAGGACGTCGACGTGCGGGGCGCTCCAGTCGGTGTCGGCGAGTTCACCGTGGCCCGGACGCCAGGCGAGGTCGGCGGCGAGGAGCAGATCGGCGTCGAGGAGCGAGTCGCCGGCGGCGAGGGTGAGGGTGGCGCCGGCGCGGTGGGCGACCTCGTTCATCGCGGCGCTCTTGGTGAGCGGCTTGGGCACGGCGTAGATCTTGCGGCCCTGGAGGGACACGGTCCAGCCGCGGGGCCCCGCCCACTCGGCCAGCTCCTTCACCCAGTCCGTGGGCAGCAGCGAGCGTTCGACGACGAGATAGGCGAAGAGGTCCTCGGCGACTCGTTCCTTCAGCAGCCAGGCGGGGTCGGCGGCGGCCACGAGGTGGGCGCGGACCTCGGCGAGCGAGGCGCACTCGTCGGCGAGCCGGCGGGCCACCCGGTCCTGCCAGTCGGGATCGGAGACGCCGTCGACCAGGAGGTGTCCCCCGTTGGCGCAGATGGCGAACTTCGGTGCGGGGCCGGGGAACTGGATGCGGTGGTACTGCTCGCGGGTCCGGGTGGTCGTGGGTACGAAGACCGTGGTGCGGGCCAGTTCGTCGACGAGTGCGGCGGCCGTCTCCGTCATGTAGGAGAGCGGCTTGTTCCCGTACACCTCGACGCAGAGCAGCCGGGGGGCGTCCGCGTCCGGCATGGCGAGCTGAAGTGCCGCCGTCGAATAGATGAGGGTGCGGTCGAGGTCGCTGGCGACCAGCGTCACAGGGGTGGTCGGGGTGGTGGGGATGGTCGTAGTGGCCGGGTGGGTCACTGTGACGCCACCGCCTTGCCGTCCGCGCCCGTCGCTCCGCGGGTGTACTTCGGGTGGATCAGTCCGACGCAGGTGTACGGGAGACCGTCGACCTCCTCGACCGGCACGCCGCGCTGCTCGGCCAGCAGCCGGATGTGCTCGAGGTCGGCACCGGCTCCGCGCTTGGCGAGGATCTTCCAGGGGACGCGTCGCAGCAGTACGCGGGTGGTCTCGCCGACACCCGGCTTGACCAGGTTCACATCGTGGATGCCGTACTCCTCGCTGATGCGCTCGACGGCCGCCCAGCCCTCCCAGGTGGGGGCGCGGTCGGCCGTGAGCAGCTCCTTGACCTCGGCGTCCACGACGTCGACGACCTCGTCGAAGTGGGCCGCGACGGTGTCGAGGAAGTGACCGGACACATCGGCTTCCGCGAGCCCGCGGTAGAACTTCGCGCCGTGGAAGTCATGGGGGCCGACCAGGTCCGGCCGGAGGACTGTACGGGAAATCAGCCCGGAGACAGTGGAGTTGAGGCAGGCGGACGGGATGAGGAAGTCCTCGCGGGTGCCGTAGGTGCGGACGCAGCCGCCCGGGTCGGCGAGGACCGCGATCTCGGGGTCGAACCCTTCGAACTCCCCGAGTGCGGCGGCCAGTTCGCGGGTGATGGCGCCCTTGCCGGTCCAGCCGTCGACGAAGACGACGTCGGCGGGGTCGTGGTGGGCGGCCAGCCAGCGCAGGGCGTTCGCGTCGATGCCCCGGCCGCGCACGATGGAGACGGCGTAGTGCGGCAGGTCGAGCCCGTGACGGTGCTGGGCCCAGCGGCGCATCAGCACGCCGACCGGGGTGCCGGCCCGCGCGAGGGAGACCAGGACGGGGCGGGGGGTGCGCTCGGCGAGGACCGTCTCGGTGACGGTTCCGACGGCCCGTGCGATGCGGGCCGCCGACAGGTCCAGGGCCGCCTTGAACAGGTCCTGGTACTCGGCCGACGGCTGGTACTCGACGGGCAGTGATTCGGCGTAGTGCGCACCCCCGCTCTGTATCGCCTCCTCGCGCTCCTCGGTGGGCGCCTCCAGCTCGGTGTCCGAGAGGTCCTGGAGCAGCCAGCCGACTTCTTCCGGCGCGTAGGAGGAGAAGGCTGGGCCGCGGAGGGGCTCGGACAGCATGGGGGGTTCCTGCCGTTCGGGGGCGGTGGAGGGGGCGGACGACGGGACGTACGAGGGGACGACGGCCAGCAGGACGTGGGCGGTGTGTGCGGCGAGTTCCGCCAGCAGGCCGTCCGGGGCGTGCAGTTCCGGGGTGTCGGCGGCGGAGTCGACGACGACGACCACGGCGTCGAAACCGGCGTCCGCGACGTTGTACGCGTAGCGGATGCCGGGGCCGTCGGCCGGGTTGTCGTGGGCCGGGAAGACCAGCCGGCTGCGTATCGCATAGCCGGGGTCGTTCACGGCGAGGACGGGGGACCGTGTGGTGGTCGAGTAGCGCACCTCGGCGTCGGTGTGCTCCTCCAGCGCGGTGCCCAGCCGGAGCGGTGCGTACATCAGCTCCTCGAAGCCGAGGACGAGTATGCGGCGGGCTTCACCGCCCAGGGCGTCGGCGATGCGGGCGGCCATGGCGGGAAGGGCCGATTCGAGCGTCTCCCGGTGGGCGGGGGTGAAGCCGTGCCGTCCGCCGTCGGGCACACCGGCGGGCCACTCCAGCTCCACCCGCGTGCGGGGGCTGACGGATCCTGCCGCGCCGGCCCGGGCGGGTTCGCGCTCCGACTCGTGGGCGGCGACCAGGGCCTGGCCCTTCTCCAGAACACCGTCCGGGAGGCGCACCGTGCCCGTACCCCTGGCCACCAGGTCGACGCGGGCGCCGATCTCGGCGGCGAACCCGGTCAGCCGTTCGCGGTCGGCCGCCGAGCGCATGTCCACCAGAGCCACGATGACGTAGCGGTCGCGCGGGTACAGCTCGTGCAGCGCGCGGATCGTGTTGAGCACGGTGTTGCCCGTGGAGAACTCGTCGTCCACCAGCACGAGCGGCGCCCCGCTCCCGCGCGCCAGCAGGGCGGGGTCCTCCGGCAGCAGCAGATGCGACGTCGCGTGCGAGTGCGACTCCTCGAAGCCGCCCGCCCGGGCCACACCCTCGACCGGACGCCGCGTCGAGTGGAGGTACGGGGCCACGCCCAGCCCGTCGGCGACCGCGTGACCGAGGCCTGTGGCCGTCTCCGCGTACCCGAGCACCACCGCCCGGCGGGCCTCCGCCTCCCCGAGGAGCGCGCGCACGCGCAGGCCGAGCTCGACCCCCGCGCCGTACACCACGGAGGGCCGCTGCGGCACATGCTTGCCCAGCACATTGGAGACGAGCAGATGGGCCCGCTTGGGGTTGCGGCGCAGGGCGAGGCCCAGCAGCTCCCTGAGCTCGCCGTCGCCTTCGGGCTTCCCGTTGCCGACGAGCTCGACGCCCAGTCGCTCCGCCACCCAGCTACCCGACCACACCACGTTCGCCGTCTCTTTCCTTGCTGCGCGCTCGCTCATCGAGACGCGCTCATTCCGCAAGCCCGGCGGCCAGCAGATCCACGAAGCCGACGTCTTCCTTCGCCACGCCGAAGACCTCGGCCCGTTGCAGGGTGCGCTCGGCCCAGGCGCGGTGCGGCTTCACTTCATTCATTTTGTTCGTGTATGCGGAGCGCATCACTCCGCCACCGCCGCGCTCCGGCCGCAGGATGTCCTGTGCGTCGCTGAACTCCTCATGACTGACCACGGACAGTGCGTGCACCGGCGCGACGTGCGACGGGTGGATGCAGGTCTTGCCGAGCAGCCCGTTGGCCCGGTCGAGCTCGATCTCCCGCAGCAGCCCGTCGAGGTCGTGCTCGATCAGTGTCGTGCGCAGCCCCTCGGCCCGGCCCTCCAGGAAGGGGCTGCGGCGCAGCTGCGGCTTGAACATGCGCTCCTGGAGCCGGAAGTACTCCCACACCGGTCCGGTGATCGTGAAGCCCGTCCCGTCCGCCCGGCCCAGCACGTTGACCACATCGGCTATGACCGCGGCGACGAGCTGGACGTCGTACGCCGTCATGTCGGGCGCCCTGCGCAGTCCGTACGCCGAGCAGAAGTCGGTGACCCCGAGCCGCAGGGCGAGCACCCGGTCCCGGTAGGTGTGGACGGTGCGGACGATTCCCTGGAGCGCCGCCGCGCGGGTCTCCAGGTGCAGCAGCTCGGGCGATTCGAGAACGGGCATCGCGAACAGGCGCTGTCCCCCGGTCGTCTCGGCCTTGGTGAGCGCCTCCATGAACGGAAGACCACGCTCTTCCGTGAACTTCGGAAGTACAAAACCGGACAACAATCGGACCGAGCTTCCGAGCCGCTGCACCAGGTCCGATATCTGCTCCGGTTCGCGGACCCGGATGAAGAGCAGCGGCACCTCGGCGCCGCGCGCAGCGAGGTCGGCGAACTGCCTGACGAGGTTCTCCTCGGCGTCCAACACCTCGGAGTCGTCGATGGAGTCCTCCAGGCACAGCACCATCGAGACCACACCGCGCCCGGCCTGCTTGAGGACGTCATCGGCGAGCCGCGGCCGGGTGGCCGGGGAGTACAGAGTGGCGCCGAGGGCGGCCGAAAGTATCCGGGCGGGGGACTCCGCCCCGAATTCGCACGGCTGCCGAAAGAACAGGCCTTCCCGCGCAGCGGGCGAGACGTGCCCGAAATGACGCATGTGATTCCCCCGTACTGCTGGACCGGCCCGACAACGTGTGGCCGGTAATAGTACGTATGGACGGGTGTCGACAGTTCCCCACGTGCATGAATTTCGGGTAACTCGTCCATTTCCCGACGGTTCCGCAAGGCCCGGAGGACGTGGTTCCGACGCGCTGCCGAGACATGGGTCGGGCCCCCACGTTGTCTGCGCAGGCAGCCAGCAGGCAGGATGACCGCCATGACGCACGCGATGCTGAAGGGCTCGAACGTCCCCCTCGATGCCATGGCCGTACGAGCCGTGCTGCGCTGGACTCCGGGTGCCGGGGTGCCCGATGTGGACGCCTCGGCCCTGCTTCTCGGCGCCGGTGGCCGTGTGCGCTCGGACGAGGACTTCGTGTTCTACAACCAGTCCCGACACCCCTCCGGCCTGGTACGACGGCTACCGAAGCGCAGTGTCGCCGAGGGGCTCACCGACACCATCGAGGCCGACCTGGGCGCGCTCGACCCGTCGGTCGAACAGGTGGTCATCGCGGCTTCCTCCGACGGGGCCGCCTTCCAGCGGGTCCGCGATCTCCGCATACTTCTCTACGACGCGGCGTCGGCGGGCGGCGACCCGCTCGCCGTGTTCGATGTACGGCCGGAGACCGGCGAGGAGACCGCGATCATCTGCGGTGAGCTCTACCGGCGCGGCGATGGCTGGAAATTCCGGGCGGTCGGTCAGGGCTACCCGACCGGGCTGGTCGGGCTCGCGACCGCATTCGGTATCTCGGTCGACGAGGCGGAGGCCGCGGCCGAGCCCGATCCGGCCCCGGCCGTGCCGACGGTCGCCCCCGTGTCTGTCCCGGCACCGGCACCCGGACCCGACCCGCAGGCCACGGTCCAGCACCAGCAGCCCACGTACGGCTACCCGCAGCCCGCGGCCGCCCCGGCGGCGTACGGCTACCCGCAGCCCACGGCCGCCCCCGCTCCTCAGCCCGCATACGGCTACCCGCAGCCGGCCGCGCCGCAGCCCGCATACGGCTATCCGCAGCCCGCGGCGGCCGCCGGGCCCGCCCCGGACCCGAATTTCGTGCTGCCGCCGCAGGGTCCCCAGTTCGTCCGCTCCTGACCGCCGCGGCGGGAGGCGCCCGCTCAGAGCCTGTCGGGTGACCTTCGATCGGATAGCGGACGCGGTCCGGTGCGTGCGATTCCAAGGCGGCGGGCGTGCGTGCCAGAGCGTGGCCGCCCGATCAGAGGCCACCCGACAGGCTCTCAGGCCCGGGACTTGTAGCCGCGCCCCCACTGCATTCCCCAGCCGTACAGCCGGTCCAGCTCCGACTGGAAGCCGTAGACGAACTTCACCTCGCGCCGCACGATCAGCTCGTCCTTGACGTTCTCCACGGTGAACACGGCACACGAGCGCGCCTGCGGGGCCCGCTCGTCGAGCTCGATCTCGATCCGCGGGCCGTTGCCCGGGTAGAGCGTCACCTTGGCGTGCGTACGGTCGAAGGCCGGCGTCTGGTCGTAGATGTAGACGAAGAACAGCAGCCGCTTGATCTGGTCCCGCTGGTCGAGGTTGACGTACACGGTCTCCCCCGATGGCGCCCCGAAGCGGTCGTCCCCGCTGAGCCTGATGTACGGCGGCGCGTTCAGGTCGCCGATCAGGTTGCCGAGCGGCTGCACCACGCCTTTGGTGCCGTCCTTCAGCTCGTACATGCAGCCCAGGTCCAGGTCGACGTTGACCACACCCTGGGTGTGCGCCTGGACCACATCGGGCTGGAAGAGTTTGAACGGCCGCAGCAGCCGCCCGCTCTGCCGTGACCTGCCCTCGATGTCGGACGTACGCATCCGCCAGGAGAGGTTGACCCGCAGGTTGCCGGTCAGCGCGCCCTGTTTGGTGAGGGAGACCGTGGCGTGCCGCTTGGACAGCACGATGGAGTTGGTCGCCGCGTTGCCCGACTCGAACTGTGCTTCCCGCCCCGGCCACAGGCTGTCCCAGAACGCCATCCCCAACCCCCACACGTCTCGGTAAGTGCCCAGGCCCCGCACGCATCACTGCGGGGCGGCCCCCGGGCCGGGTCCGGGTGTTCCCGGAGAACCGCCGCCGTACGGACCGCCCCGCAGAGAGCGTTCCTCAATCCCTACCGGGTCACACCCCGGACGGGACTTCCGCCCTGGAATCCGAGCCGTCGCCGCCCCCGGCCTCCAGGGCCTTGTTGCGCCGGACGGAGGACCAGAAGGACCAGCCGATCAGGACGACGCCGACGAGACCGGTGATGATCTCGTTGATCTGGTACTGGATGGTGACGAGAAGGATGACGGACAGCGCGCCGATGGCGTAGTGCGCGCCGTGCTCCAGGTAGACGTAGTCGTCCAGGGTGCCCTGGCGGACCAGGTAGACCGTGAGCGACCGGACGTACATGGCGCCGATGCCGAGGCCGAGGGCCATCAGCACGATCTCGTTGGTGATGGCGAAGGCGCCGATGACGCCGTCGAACGAGAAGGACGCGTCGAGGACTTCGAGGTAGAGGAACATGAAGAACGCGGCCTTGCCGGAGAGCGCCACGGCGGACAGCTTCTTGCCGGTCTTCCTGGCCTCGGCCTCAGCCTCGTGCTCGCGCTCCTCCTCTTCCTCGAGCTTGTTCTCGAAGTAGCCGGAGAGGCCGCCGACGATGAGGTACGTGATCAGACCCGCGATACCCGCGAGCAGGACGGTCTCCGCCTTGTCCGCGTGCGCGCCGCCGTGCTGGTGCGCCTGGGTCGCGAAGGTCATGGCCGAGACCAGCAGCACGATGAGCGCGATGCAGACCGACAGCATGTCGACCTTGCCGAGCTTGGCGAGCGGACGCTCGATCCAGCGCAGCCACTGGATGTCACGGTCCTCGAAAATGAAGTCGAGGAAGATCATCAGAAGGAACATGCCACCGAAGGCGGCGATCGCCGGGTGGGCGTCCGTGACCAGTTCCTGATAGCGCTCGGGCTGGCTGAACGAGAGATCGACCGCCTCGATGGGCCCGATCTTGGCGGTGATGGCCACGATCACGACGGGGAAGACCAGCCGCATACCGAAGACCGCGATGAGTACACCGACCGTGAGGAAGATCTTCTGCCAGAAGGCATTCATCTTCTTCAGGATTCCGGCGTTGACCACCGCGTTGTCGAAGGACAGCGAGATCTCGAGGACGGAAAGAATCGCGACCACACCGAATGCTTCCCACCCCCCGTAGAGCACCGCTGCGACCAGGCCGAGCGCGGTAATCGCGAACGACCAGCCGAAGGTTTTCAGAAGCACTGGCTACCCCATCGTGTATGTAACGGGTCTCCCCCGGATGTGTACGGGGCTCCCCCGCGCCGTGCGCGGCTTTACGAAACGTTGACCCCGAAGTCTAGAGCGATGCCCCGCAGCCCCGACGCGTACCCCTGTCCCACTGCACGGAACTTCCACTCGCCGTTGTACCGGTAGAGCTCGCCGAAGATCATCGCGGTCTCGGTGGAGGCGTCCTCGCTCAGGTCGTAGCGCGCGAGTTCCTGGCCGTCCGCCTGGTTCACCACGCGAATGAACGCGTTGCTGACCTGGCCGAAAGTCTGCCCGCGGTTGTCGGCCTCATGGATCGAGACCGGAAAAACGATCTTGTCGCAGTGGGCGGGGACCTGGTTGAGGTTCACGATGACCGACTCGTCGTCGCCCTCGCCCTCGCCGGTGAGATTGTCGCCCGTGTGTTCCACGGAGCCGTCCGGACTCGTGAGGTTGTTGTAGAAGACGAACCATTCGTCGCCGAGCACCCGGCCCGACTGGCACAGCAGTGCGCTGGCGTCGAGGTCGAAGTCGGCGCCCGTGGTGGATCGTGCGTCCCAGCCGAGGCCGACGAGCACCTGGGTGAGGTTGGGTGCGGCCTTGGAGAGGGAGACATTGCCCCCCTTGGCGAGTGTGACGCCCATGATGTGAGTCCTCCCCGAGTCGATGAACCGTCTGTTGAGCGCGTCCGGCGCCGCACTGGGTGCGGCGCCGGACGGGGACGTGCTGGGGGGTGTATTGCGGATCATGACCGGACACCCCCTGGGCGCGGCCCGGGCTGTGCCTTCTCAGGAACGGCCCGGTCGCGCTCTCTGGGCCGTACTCAGACGTTGACGCCGAAGTCCTGCGCGATGCCGCGCAGACCCGAGGCGTAGCCCTGGCCGATGGCACGGAACTTCCACTCGGCGCCGTTGCGGTACAGCTCGCCGAAGACCATGGCGGTCTCCGTCGAGGCGTCCTCGCTCAGGTCGTACCGCGCGAGTTCGCTGTTGTCCGCCTGGTTCACCACGCGGATGTACGCGTTGCGCACCTGGCCGAAGCTCTGCTGGCGGGTCTCGGCCTCGTAGATCGAGACCGGGAAGACGATCTTGTCGACGTCGGCCGGGACTCCGGCCAGGTTCACCTTGATGACCTCGTCGTCGCCCTCGCCCTCACCGGTGAGGTTGTCACCGGTGTGCTCGACAGAGCCGTCGGGGCTCTTGAGGTTGTTGAAGAAGACAAAATTACCGTCGCTGCCGACCTTGCCCTCGGCGTTGGTCAGCAGCGCGCTGGCGTCGAGGTCGAAGTCTCCACCGGTGGTGGTACGGGCATCCCACCCGAGACCGACGACGACAGCGGTCAGGTTGGGCGCGGCCTTGGTCAGCGAGACGTTGCCGCCCTTGCTGAGGCTGACTCCCACGAGTCCTCCCATTGGTTTCTTGGGGGCCGACGACTGCCGGCGCCTCCACGTTGCGTTGGCATCGGATCAACGAGTGGATCCTAGTGACCGGTTCCCGGCCAAAACAGGCTTTTGGCCGGGGCGCCGGGAGATCCACCGGAACACCGACGCGGGATCGTCCGGAACCGGATCAGATCGCGTCGAGGGCCTTGATGTAGTCGTTCAGGTCGCGCGCGTCCGGCAGGCCGTTGACGACGGTCCAGCGCACCACGCCCTCCTTGTCGATGATGAAGGTGCCGCGCACCGCGCAGCCCTTCTCCTCGTCGAAGACGCCGTAGGCGCGGGAGGTCGCGCCGTGCGGCCAGAAGTCCGAGACCAGCGGGTACTCGAGGCCCTCCTGCTCGGCGAAGACGCGCAGGGTGTGAATGGAGTCGTTGGAGACGGCCAGCAGCTGCGTGTCGTCGTTCTCGAACCGCGGCAGCTCGTCGCGCAGCGCGCAGAGCTCACCCGTGCAGACGCCGGTGAAGGCGAACGGGTAGAACAGCAGCACCACGTTCTTCTCGCCGCGGAAGTCGGAGAGCTTCACGGTCCGGCCGTGGTTGTCCTTCAGCTCGAAATCCGGGGCCTGGGTACCGACCTCGATCGCCATGGAAACGCGTCCCTTCACTGCTTCACCGGGCTGGGCTGTCCGGGTGGACTCCCACCCTACGCAGAGACCTCGGTGGGCCTGCGGACAGGGATGTGCGCGGGCCGCAGATGTGAACGGGCATACGAAGGCCCCCGCCGGTGCACGACCGGCGGGGGCCTCGTGGTGAGTGCGGTTCAGCGCCTGGCTTTGGCCGACTTCGGGGTGACCAGACGGCTGCCCGTCCAGTCCTTGCCCGCATTGATGCTCTTGGTCTGGGAAAGACCGGCTGTCTGGCCGGCCTCGTTGATATCGCTCGGTTCGACGTAGCCTTCGCGGCCGGTCTTCGGCGTCATCAGCCAGATCACACCGCCTTCGTCGATCAGACCAATGGCATCCACCAGCGCGTCCGTAAGGTCGCCGTCCTCGTCGCGGAACCACAGCAGGACGACGTCAGCGACGTCGTCGTAGTCCTCATCGACGAGTTCCTGGCCGGTAGTGGCCTCAATGCCCTCACGGAGCTCCTGCTCGACGTCGTCGTCGTAGCCGATCTCCTGGACCACCTGTCCGGGCTCGAACCCCAGCCGTGCAGCCGAGTTGGTCCGTTCCTCCGCGTGGTCCGCGGTCGCGCTCACGGGTTGCCTCCTGATCATGTTTCGGAAAATGCTTCAGCCACGCGCGTGCGCGGGGCGTTGGCCGTAGTCCACACGGGCGCGGCGGATCGCGCAAGTACCCAGCGTGCGAGACCGCCTAAACGGTGACGTTCCCTGCCACGTCGCCGCACGATCGGCAGGTCCCTGACTGGGCTCCACACGGCCGTCCACACCCTTTACGTCCTTCCACAGCTTATGCCGTTTCGGTCCGCCAATCGGAGTCGAACAGCCTTTGGGAACGCTTGGACGGGTTGGGCGTATGGTTGCGGTTTGATCCAACCCGTCTGCCGGGCCGCCCTGGCGCACCGGACATGATGTCTCACCACCTGGCGGTTACCCCCGGGTAGAGATGACGTATGCGTCGTCGCGGTACACGATGGTGCTGGCGTACATGCATACATCCCGGGGGCGTGCCTCCCGAAACCAGGCCCCGTAGAGCAGCACCGAACAGCGAAGGAACAGCGTGGCTTCCGGATCCGATCGCAACCCGATCATCATTGGCGGCCTTCCGAGCCAGGTCCCGGACTTCGATCCCGAGGAGACCCAGGAATGGCTCGACTCCCTCGACGCCGCCGTCGACGAGCGCGGCCGTGAGCGGGCCCGCTACCTGATGCTCCGGCTCATCGAGCGCGCGCGCGAAAAGCGCGTCGCCGTGCCGGAGATGCGCAGTACGGACTACGTGAACACGATCGCCACGAAGGACGAGCCGTTCTTCCCCGGCGACGAGGAGATCGAGCGCAAGGTCCTCAACGCGACCCGCTGGAACGCGGCCGTGATGGTGTCGCGCGCCCAGCGCCCGGGTATCGGCGTCGGCGGTCACATCGCCACGTTCGCCTCCTCCGCCTCGCTGTACGACGTGGGCTTCAACCACTTCTTCCGGGGCAAGGACGACGGTCTGGGCGGCGACCAGATCTTCTTCCAGGGGCACGCCTCTCCCGGTATCTACGCCCGCGCGTTCCTGCTCGACCGGCTGAACGAGGCGCAACTCGACGCCTTCCGCCAGGAGAAGTCGAAGGCGCCGAACGGCCTGTCCAGCTACCCGCACCCGCGGCTGATGCCGGACTTCTGGGAGTTCCCGACCGTCTCGATGGGCCTCGGTCCGCTCGGCGCGATCTACCAGGCCCGGATGAACCGCTACATGGAGGCGCGCGGCATCGCCGACACCTCCCGGTCCCACGTCTGGGCATACCTGGGCGACGGCGAGATGGACGAGCCCGAGTCGCTGGGGCAGCTCTCCATCGCCGCCCGTGAGGGCCTGGACAACCTGACCTTCGTGGTCAACTGCAACCTGCAGCGCCTCGACGGTCCGGTGCGCGGCAACGGCAAGATCATCCAGGAGCTGGAGTCGCAGTTCCGCGGCGCCGGCTGGAACGTCATCAAGCTGGTCTGGGACCGCTCCTGGGACCCGCTGCTGGCGCAGGACCGCACGGGCATCCTGGTCAACAAGCTGAACACCACGCCGGACGGCCAGTTCCAGACGTACGCCACCGAGTCGGGCGCGTACATCCGTGAGCACTTCTTCGGGGACGACCCGCGGCTGCGCGACATGGTCAGGGACATGACCGACGACCAGATCCTGCACCTGGGCCGCGGCGGTCACGACCACAGGAAGGTCTACGCGGCGTACGCGGCGGCCAAGGCCCACAAGGGCCAGCCGACGGTGATCCTCGCGCAGACGGTCAAGGGCTGGACCCTGGGCCCGAACTTCGAGGGCCGCAACGCGACCCACCAGATGAAGAAGCTCACGGTCGAGGACCTCAAGCGATTCCGCGACCGGCTGCACATCCCGATCACGGACAAGCAGCTGGACGAGGGCTACCCGCCGTACTACCACCCGGGCCGCGACTCGGAAGAAATCCAGTACATGCACGACCGCCGCAAGAGTCTGGGCGGTTATGTCCCGACCCGTGTGGTGCGCGCGAAGCCGCTGGTTCTCCCCGAGGACAAGACGTACGCGACCGCGAAGAAGGGTTCGGGTCAGCAGTCGATCGCCACGACCATGGCGTTCGTCCGCATCCTGAAGGACCTCATGCGGGACAAGGAGATCGGCAAGCGTTTCGTGCTGATCGCACCCGACGAGTACCGCACCTTCGGCATGGACGCGTTCTTCCCGAGCGCGAAAATCTACAACCCGTTGGGTCAGCAGTACGAGGCAGTGGACCGCGATCTGCTGCTCGCGTACAAGGAGTCGCCGACCGGTCAGATGCTGCACGACGGCATCTCCGAGGCGGGTTGCACGGCGTCGCTGATCGCCGCGGGTTCGGCGTACGCCACGCACGGCGAGCCGCTGATTCCGGTGTACGTCTTCTACTCGATGTTCGGTTTCCAGCGCACCGGTGACCAGTTCTGGCAGATGGCCGACCAGCTCGCGCGTGGCTTCGTGCTGGGTGCGACCGCCGGTCGTACGACGCTGACCGGTGAGGGTCTGCAGCACGCGGACGGCCACTCGCAGCTGCTCGCCTCGACGAACCCCGGCTGTGTGGCCTACGACCCGGCGTTCGGGTACGAGATCGCGCACATCGTCAAGGACGGTCTGCGCAGGATGTACGGCGAGAACAGCGAGGACGTCTTCTACTACCTCACCGTCTACAACGAGCCGATCCAGCACCCGGCCGAGCCGGAGAACGTGGACGTCGAGGGCATCCTCAAGGGCGTCTACCGCTTCAGGAGCGGTGAGAAGGGCATGATCCCGGCCCAGATCATGGCGTCCGGCGTGGCGGTCCCGTGGGCGGTCGAGGCGCAGCGGATCCTCGCCGACGAGTGGAACGTGAAGGCGGACGTCTGGTCGGCGACCTCCTGGAACGAGCTGCGCCGCGAGGCCGTCGAGGTGGAGCGGTACAACCTGCTGCACCCGGAGGAGGAGCAGCGCGTCCCGTACGTGACCCGGAAGCTCTCCGGCTCCGAGGGCCCGTTCGTGGCGGTTTCGGACTGGATGCGTTCGGTGCCGGACCAGATCGCGCGCTGGGTTCCCGGTGCGTACCAGTCGCTGGGCGCGGACGGCTTCGGCTTCGCCGACACGCGTGGCGCGGCCCGCCGGTACTTCCACATCGACGCGCAGTCGATCGTCCTCGCGGTGCTCACCGAGCTCGCGAAGGAGGGACGGGTCGACCGTTCGCTGCTGAAGCAGGCGATCGACCGGTACGAACTCCTGGACGTGACCGCGGCCGAACCGGGCGCGGCCGGCGGCGACGCGTAGGCACGACCGGACAGATCGATCCGAAGGGCGGCGGACCTCCTGGTCCGCCGCCCTTCGGCGTCAGTTCTCCCAGACTTTGAAGGCCCTGACCTGGTACGGGGACTGCGGCACCCAGGTGCCACCGCCCGGATAGGTCTCGAACTCGCCGGTCTCGGCGCACTCCGCCGACTGATAGGTGGTGACGGGGCGGCCGGTGCGGTTGGCGAGCGCCTGGGCCTGGCCGGCCGGTGGCAGCGGGACACAGCTTTCGATGTCGATGGTGGACAGTTCGTGGACCTGCCGGGCCCCGGTGAAGTCCGGCTTCTCCCAGAGGCAGAGCTGCCCCGTCCCGCACGTCCCGAGCCGGACCGGCGCGGCCCGCGGAGCCGATGCGACCTGCGTGGTGCGGGTGGCCTGTGTGGCCGGTGCGGTCTCTGAGGCCTGTGCGGCCGACGGGATGAGCGCGGTGGCGGTCAGTGCGGCGGCAAGCGCAGTCGTACGCATGTCAGTCAACCCCCGTGGTGGTGTGGATCACTTGCACGCACTTTGACCTGCGGGACAGCGCCACGGGAAGGGGCGCAGGGCCGGACCACCCGGATAGGCGACAGCCCCGTCGGAGGGGTCCGACGGGGCTGTCGTGGGCGCTGTGTTGACGCGCGGGCGTCCTCGGCGCGAGGAGTCGGCGAGGGCCGGCGGCGGGCTCAGATGTGGCCCGCGCCCGCGCCCGCGCCCGCCTCCGCATTCGCACCGCGCTTGGTGAGCGTGGCGACCAGCGCCGCGATCACCGCGACCACGCCGGCGACCATGAAGGCCGTGCCCATGCCCGACACGAACGTGTCATGCGCCACGCTCGTGATCTTCTCCGCGATCGGACCCTGCGTGCCGGACGCCACCGGCGGGATCCCGACCTCGACGGCCGAGGACGCCTGGTCCAGCTGCTGCGACGAGAGCGGCGGAAGCTCCGCGGCAGCCCAGTTGTCAGGGAGCTTCGCGTCGACCTGCGAGGCCATGACCGCACCCAGCACCGCCGTACCGAGGCTGCCGCCGACCTGCATGGCGGCCTGCTGCAGACCGCCCGCGACGCCGGAGAGCTCCATCGGGGCGTTGCCCACGATGACCTCCGTGGCGCCGACCATCACCGGGGCGAGGCCGAGGCCGAGCAGACCGAACCAGATGGACATGGTCAGGGTGCCGGTGCCGGTGTCCAGCTGGGACATCCCGAACATGGCGACCGCGGTGCACACCATGCCTCCGACGAGCGGGACGCGCGGGCCGAGCTTGGTGATCAGCAGGCCCGCGAGCGGGGAGCCGACGATCATCATCCCGGTCAGCGGCAGCAGATGCAGACCCGCGTCGACGGCCTTCATGCCGTGGACGTTCTGCAGGTAGAAGGTGACGAAGAAGAGTCCGCCCATGAAGGCGAACGCCATCAGCACCATCAGGACCACGCCCGCGGACAGCGGCACCGAGCGGAACATCGCCAGCGGGATCAGCGGCTCCCTGACGTTCTTCTGGGAGAGGGCGAACACCACGAACAGGGCCACGGCCGCCCCCAGGAAGCCGAGCGTCCTGAAGTCGCCCCAGCCCCACTCCGCACCCTTGATGAGTGCCCAGATCAGGCAGAACATCGCCTGCGACAGCAGCACGATGCCGCCGATGTCGAAGGAGCGCGGCGCGTTCTCGGCGCGGTGGTCCTTGAGGATCACCACGCCGAGCAGGAGCGCGATCACTCCGACCGGCACATTGATGAAGAAGACGGACTGCCAGCTGACGTGCTCGACGAGAACGCCGCCGAGGATCGGACCGCCCGCCGTCGAGGCGCCGATGACCATGCCCCAGATACCGATCGCCATGTTCAGCTTCTCGGCCGGGAAGGTGGCGCGCAGCAGGCCGAGCGCGGCCGGCATCAGCAGAGCGCCGAAAAGGCCCTGCAGCACCCGGAACGCGATGACCAGGGCCACGCTGCTGGAGAATCCGATGGCTCCCGATGCCGCGGCGAAGCCCACGACACCGATCAGGAAGGTCTGGCGGTGGCCGAACCGGTCTCCGAGCTTGCCCGCGGTGATCAGGGAGACCGCGAGTGCGAGCATGTAGCCGTTGGTGATCCACTGGACGTCGGCGAGCGAGGCGTGCAGGTCCTGCTGGATGGCGGGGTTGGCGATCGCGACGATCGTGCCGTCGAGCGCGACCATCATCACGCCGATGGCCACGGAGAAGAGCGTCAGCCAGGGGTGGCCGCGCAGCCCCTTGGCCGGGGCGGGAGCAGGGGTGCCCTGCGGCTCCCGCAACGCCTTTTCTGCGGTGGTCTGACTAGTCATGCCGGGGACATTAGTGTCAGTCACTGACAGTTGACAAACCATTTCACAAGCCGGTAACTGTCACGTAGCTCACAGGTACCCTGAGCTGGACAAAGAGACCGAAAGAGAGCCGCTCAGTGACCGATGACCGGCGCGCCGCAGAGCAACCGACCGGGCTGCGCGAACGCAAGAAGCGACGCACCCGGGACGCCCTGCTGCATGCCGCCCTCGACCTCTTCACCACTCAGGGGTACGACGAGACCACCGTCGACGAGATCGTCGACGCCGTCGAGGTCTCCCAGCGCACCTTCTTCCGCTATTTCGCCAGCAAGGAGGAGACCGCCTTCGCCGTCCAGGAGATGGTGGAGTCGCGCTTCCTCTCCGAACTGCGCCAACGGCCCGCCGGGGAAGCCCCCTTCGAGGCGATGCGCAGTGCGGTCCTGTGCGCCTGGAACAGTATCGGTGAGGCGATCGAGGAGACCGTCACGGTCGAACTCCACATGCGTACGTACCGGATGATCGAGTCGACCCCTTCCCTGCTCGCGGCCCACCTCCGGCGCAGCATCGACCTGGAGACCGAGATAGCCGAGGTGATCGCCGGGCGCGAGAGCCTCGACATCCGGACGGATCCGCGACCGCGGGTCGCCGTCGCCGCGTTCTCCGGGGTGATGCGGGTGACCGGGCAACTGTGGGGACGGGGGCGGGACACGAGCATGGAGTCGCTGCGCGCGCTGACCGAGAACTATCTGGACCAACTGGGCCCGGCGCTCGCGGGGAACTGGCATGCGCCGGTCGAACCCGTGACCGCAGGGCCTGCGCCTTTCACCTGACAGCTCCACCCCATCATGTGCCGAACGCCTCATAACGGAACATGACGGACTTCACAACTGCCGTACCACAACCGGTCCGTGCGAAACGGGAGCGACGCGAAATCCGTCGGAGCGTACCGGACGCGCGCACGGAGCGTGAGGGAAACCCGCCTCAATTCCCTGCAGCCGAGTGATGTGTGTCACCCGCTTCACGGTGGTCGTCGCGCGTCTCCTAATGTGGGCCGGAGTGACTTCCTTCGACTCCTCCCCCACGCTCACCGCATGGCGCGCACTGCTCGCCGTCGCGGTCGTGTTCGTGATGCTGGCGACCACCGGCTGGACAGCCGTGCGTCACCAACCGTCCCACGAGCCACGCGACATCGCACTCGCCTCCTGGGCGCGGGGGCGGATAGCGGGTCACCCGCTGCCGGACACCGATGCACCGCCCTACCGGCTGGCGCAGTTCTTCGCCACGCTCACCGCCACGCAGCGGACCGCGCTCGCCGACAGGTACCCGTTGGTCGTCGGCAATTTGAACGGCGCCCCGGTCACCCTGCGCTACCACGCCAACCGGCGGGCCCTGGTTCAGGCGCGGGCGGTCGAGCGGCGGCGCATGCACGACGTCAGGCTCTCCCCGGACGGCCGCGCCGACGCGCTGCGCCGGATGGAGCGATTCCGGTCGATGCTGGCCCACGGTCGGCATTTCCTGGCCTTCGACCCGTCCGGAAAGGGCCACGCCGCCGAAGTGTTCGGTGACCTGGACAAGGCCGAGCGGATCTCGGTGGTCGTGCCCGGTGTCGACACCAACCTGCTGACGCTGGAGCGGACCGGGCCGAAGGTCAACGCCGCCCCCGTCGGCATGGCGAAGTCGCTGTACGCGGCGGAGCGCGCCGCCCGCCCCGGCACCCGGACCGCCGTCATCGCCTGGGCGGACTACACCGCGCCCGCCGGCATCGGTATGGACGCGGCCCTGGGAAACCTCGCCGAGCGCGGCGCGGTCCGGCTGGGTGCGCTCGTCGGCGCGCTGCCCGGCACGTCAAAGGTCTCGCTGTTCTGTCACAGCTACGGATCCGTGCTGTGCGGTGTCGCCGCGGGAGAACTGCCGTCCCGGGTCACCGACATCGCGGTCGCGGGCAGCCCCGGCATGCGGGTGGAGCGCGCCGCGCAGCTGCACACCTCGGCCGCGGTCTGGGCGATGCGGGACCGCAACGACTGGATCGAGGACGTACCGAACATGGAGGTCGGCGGGCTCGGCCACGGGGCGGATCCGGTGGACCGGGGCTTCGGTGCGCGTGTCGTCTCGGCCGGCGATGCCAACGGGCACAGCGGCTATTTCGTGCCGGGCACCGAGAGCCTCAGCAACTTCGCCGCCATCGGCGTGGGCGCCTACGGCTCGGTGACCTGTGCGAGCGCCGACAGCGCCTGTCACAAGGGAATTTCCGGCGCCGAGGGCATGTGACGCGCGTAAAGAGCCGCGAGGGAGCATGGATTGCGGCATACGCCGAGGGGGGACGTGCGGGCAAGTGCCGCATACGATGAGGCACATGGGTGATGTGCTGGCCGGAATTCATGCCACCTGGGAGTTCGACACCGACTCCGTGCTCATCCGCTTCGAACGGGGTATACGCACGCCGAAGCTCTTCCAGAGCCTGCGTGAACGCCGCATTCCGCACGCGGCGTTGTCGTCGGTGACGCTGACCCCGGGCAAGCGGGGCACGGTGGTGCTGCATGCGGTGCCGAGACCCGGTGCCGACCCCCTGCTGGAGGCTGCGGCAGGGCAGCTGAAGGACGGCTGCGATCCGTACCGGCTGGTGCTGCCCGCCGAACGCGAGACGCTCGCCGAGTACTACGCGGACGAGCTGCGCGCACTGCTCGGAGCGGACGCGGGGGAGCCCGCCGAACGTTTCATGGTCGCGGCCCCCGAGGCGCCGATACAGTTCAAGGCGTACGACGGCCGGGCCAGCTTCGACGGGGACCGGATCTCCTTCCGCTGGTTCTGGACGGGTGCCTCCACGGCGAAGTGGAAGGCGGGCGACCAGACGTTTCCGGTCACCGAGCTGAGCGGGGTCGAGTGGCGGTCGCCCGAGGCGTTCGACGGCTACCTGCGGCTGGTCCCGCGAGGCGCCGGGAGTGCGGGTTCCCTGGCGGCCGCGGAGGGCGGGGCGCCCCGTACGGACGCCCCACCCGGTCCGCAGGCAATGCCCCCGCGGCCCACCCAGGCAGATCAGGACCCTGCCGCGGTGATCTTCGGACTCGGCTACGGCCCGGTGCACGAGTCGCTGCCGTTCGCCGCCGCCGTCCTGGAGTCCGTACGCAGGAACCAGTCCGCACCCGTGGCGGCAACCGCCGTCCTGGCGGGCGTGGGGCGCCGCGATCCGGCGGACATCGCCGAGCGGATCCGGCACCTCGGGGAGCTGCACCGGGCGGGACTCGTGACGGACGACGAGTTCAGCGCGAAGAAGGCCCAGCTGCTCGCGGAGCTGTAGCGGCGGGCCGACGGTCTCCCCCACTCCCTGTCGTGGGGAGGCCGTGAGGGGCGGGCACGTAGTACCCCCGTACGGGGCGCCGGGGCCTGATCGAGACCCCGGTATGACGCCGCGCGGCAGGTCCGCTGCCTACGCTGATCGGGCCATGCCGACTTCCTCTCCCCAGCTCCCGCCACCCGCCGACGGCCTGCTCAGCGCGGCCCGCCGCAATCTGCGCGAGGTGGCCCACGGGCTGACCCACGCGTCCCACCCCCCGACCCCGCTGTTCGCCGACGCCCCGAGACCGTGGCAGCGGCTGCTTCCGTACGGTGTCGTCCTCGCCCTCGCCGCCACCCTCATCCCGGTCACGATCAACTTCCTGATCTCGGAGTACGGGGTGCCCGGGGGCGTGGCGGGCGCACTCGGTGTCGCCCAGGCGGCGCCCCTGCTGATGCTGGCGCACCGGCCGTTGCAGGCGTGGTGGATCGTCTTCACCGCCGACATCATCGGTGCCCTGGTGCTCCTGGGGTATCCGGTGGCGACGTACACCGTCTGGCCGTGGACACCACCCGCCATCGTCGGGTATCTCTTCCTGCTCCTCGCCCTGGGGCTGCGCGAGACCCGCCGGACCTCGATCGCCGTCTGGCTGGCCACGGGAGCCGCCGGTGTGGTGCTGCATGTGATCTCGCCCGGGCGCAGCAACGGCAGCGCCCTGCTGCTGCCCATTCTCGGTGCGGTGGTGCTGGTGATCGCCGCGGCGGTGCGGGAACGGGGCGACGCGCAACGGCGGCTGGCCGAGCAGGAGACCATCAGCGAGGCGGAGCGGGCGCAGCGGACCCTGCTGGAGGAGCGCACCAGAATCGCCCGTGAACTGCACGATGTGGTCGCGCACCACATGTCGGTGATCACGGTCCAGGCCGACTCCGCCCCGTACCGGATCAGCGGGCTGTCCGAGGAGGCGGTCGAGGAGTTCGGCTCGATCGCGGCGAGCGCCCGGGAGTCGCTTGCCGAGATGCGGCGGCTGCTCGTGGTGCTGCGCAGCGACGGAACGGAGGGCGAACGGGCGCCGCAGCCGGGGCTCGACCGGGTGCAGCAGCTGGTCGAGGCGACGGTACGGGCGGGGCTGCCCGCGGAGTTGTCGCTCGCCGCGGACCTGGGCGACGTACCGCAGGCGGTGGACCTGTCCGCGTACCGGATCGTGCAGGAGGCGCTGGCCAATGTGGTCCGGCATGCGCCGGGAGCGCGGACCCGGGTGTCGATCGCGTCGGACGGCGAGCATCTGACCGTGGTGGTCGCCAACGACCGGGCGGAACGGCCCGGTTCGCCGCTGGAGCCGACGGGAACCGGACACGGGCTGGTCGGGATGCGCGAACGCGTACGGTTGACCGGCGGCACCCTGGACACCGGGCCGCTGCCCGACGGCGGGTTCCGGGTGGCCGCACGGCTGCCGCTGTCGCCCGCCTCCCCCTCGTCCCTGGAGGACCTGTGACCATCCGCGTGATCATCGTCGACGACCAGGCCATGGTGCGGGCGGGGTTCGCGGCGCTGCTGTCGGCGCAGAGCGACATCGATGTGGTGGGCGAGGCGCCGGACGGGCGGCAGGGGATCGAGGTCAGCCGGAACGTCCATCCGGACGTGGTGCTGATGGATGTGCGGATGCCGGAGATGGACGGCCTCGCGGCCGCGCGTGAGCTGCTGAACCCGACGGTGGGGGTGGTCCACCGGCCGAAGGTGCTGATGCTCACCACCTTCGACGTGGACGACTACGTGTACGAGGCGCTGCGCGCCGGGGCGTCCGGGTTCCTGCTGAAGGACGCGCCGCCCGCCGATCTCATCTCGGCGGTACGGGTGGTGGCGGCGGGCGAGGCGCTGCTGGCGCCGTCCGTGACGCGCCGGCTGATCGCGGACTTCGCGCGGCAACGGCCGGGCGGAAGCGGTGCGGGCGGGCGGAGCGATGCCGTCGCTCTGCGGCTGAACGGGCTGACGCCGCGGGAGACGGAGGTGTTGGAGCTGATTGCCCGGGGGCTGTCCAACCAGGAGATCGCGGGGCGGCTGGTGCTGGCCGAGCAAACGGTGAAGACGCATATCGGACGGGTGCTGGCCAAGCTCGATCTGCGGGATCGGGCGCAGGCGGTGATCTTTGCGTACGAGTCGGGGTTGGTGACGCCGGGCGCGTAACGGCCTTCCCTCCGAGCCGGCTCGAATGGCCGCGCGAGGTGGGGAATTCCCCCGGTACACCCCCTACCCAGGTACCACTGCGAACGTGGCTCCCCGGTGTGACGCCCTCTCACCCACCTTCTTTCTACCTTCCCTCCCGTCGCGCCGAACGGCGTGCACGAGCCGAAGAGGGAGGGCGAGATGCGCCGTTACGCGAGGACTCTGGTCGCGGTCGCACTGGCGACCACCGTGGTGGCCGGGACCGCCGGCTGGGTGTCCGGGAATGCACAGCAGGCCGTGACCGGGCCGCCGCCCGGGAGTGCCGCATGGCGGTCGGATCATGCGCTGGGGCGGAAGCTGCCGGATCCGGAGCGGTCCACACCCACCCAAGTAGCTCGGTTCTTCCGGGGGTTGAGCGAGGACGAGCGGCAGCAGCTGGTCGTGCGGCATCCATCGGTCGTCGGCAATCTCGACGGGGTGCCCGTCGAGTTGCGCTACCGCGCCAACGCCCTTTCCCTGCAGGCCGGTCACGATCCCCGGTACGCGCATCTGGGCGTCGATCGCGGACGGCAGATCCTGGCCTTCGATCCGCGCGGGCGCGGACAGGTCGCCGAGGTGTTCGGGGACCTGAGGACCGCGAGCCGGGTCTCCGTCGTGGTGCCGGGTTCGGACATCGACGCCGGGACCTTCGACCGTACGCATGACGTGTACGGCACTCCGGCCGGCATGGCGAAGTCGCTGTACGCGGAGACCGGAACGGGCAGTGCGGTGATCGCCTGGGCCGGTTACACCACTCCCGTCGGCGTCGGGGTCGATGCTGCGACCGGTTCGCTCGCAGAGGCGGGCGCCGATCGGCTGACCCGGTTCGCGGACGGGCTGGCGGCCGACAGAATCGCCGAACCCGCCATGTTCTGCCACAGTTACGGGTCCGTCGTGTGCGGTCTCGCCGCGTCCCGGCTGCACGTCGGCGACCTGGTCGTCCTCGGCTCGCCCGGCATGCGCGCCGACGACGTCGCCGATCTGCGCACCACCGCCCGGGTCTGGGCGGCCAAGGACGCCACCGACTGGATCGACGATGTCCCGAACGTCGAGGTGGCCGGGTTCGGTCACGGGCCCGATCCCGCCGATCCGGAGTTCGGGGCCCGCCGGGTGCCCGCCGAGGACGCGCACGGCCACACCGGCTACTTCGCCCCCGGCACCGACTCGCTGCGTGCCTTCGCGGCCATCGCGGAAGGGGCGGGCCGATGAGTCTGAAGCAGCTTGCGGCCCGGATCGACGCCCGTACCCCCGCTCACCGCGACCGTGCCGTCGACGGATTGCGCGCCCTCGCCCTGCTCGCCGTGCCGACCGGGCACTGGCTGCTCGGCGGCTTCCGGCTGGACAGCGCCGGCGCACTTCACAACGCCAGCCCGCTCTCCGCCTTCGGATTCCTCGCCCCGGTCAGCTGGATCCTCCAGATGCTGGGCATCTTCTTCCTGGTCGGCGGGTACGCCTCCGTGCTCTCGTACCGGCGCAGGAAGTCCACCACCGCAGCCTGGCTGCGCGGGCGGATGGCCAGGCTGGGCAGGCCGGTGCTGGGGGTGACCGCCGTCTGGGCGGCGATGATCCCCGTGCTGTACACGCTCGGGGTACCCGGTGACACGCTGCGGACCGGGTCGACGCTGGTGATCCAGCCACTCTGGTTCGTCGGGGTGTACACGGTGGTCACCGCCCTCACCCCGTACTGCCTGCGGATCGCGCGGCGGCTGGGCGGCTGGGCGGCCGCGCCACTGCTCGGGGCGGTCGCCGCCGTCGACTTCCTGCGCTACGGACCGTACGCCGAGGCGATGCCGTCCTGGCTGAGCGTGCTGAACATCCTCCCGGGCTGGCTCTTCGCGTACCAGCTCGGGGTCTCGTGGGGCGAGGGCCGGATCGGGAAGCGGGGCGCCCGGTTCCTGCTCGTCGGCGGGACCGTGCTGTTCGCCGCGCTCCTGCTCGCCTTCCACTACCCGGCGTCGATGGTCGGCGTGCCGGGCGAGGCACGCACCAATTCGCATCCGCCGTCGCTGCTGGTCCTCGCCCTGGCCGCGGCGCAGAGCGGCGCGGCGATCCTGCTGCGCGACCGGATCGGCCGGCTGCTGCGCCGTCCGCCGGTGTGGGCGCCCGTCGTCGTCATCAATCTGTCCGCGATGACGATCCTGTGCTGGCACCAGACGGCGATGCTGGCCGCGGCCGTCCCGGCGTCGTTCGCCGGTGCGGTGCCCGGGCTGACGACCGGACCGGACACGATCGGCTGGATCCTGGCACGGCTGGCGTGGATGCCCGTGTTCGCCGGACTGCTGGTGCTCATCGCCCGGTACGCGCACCGCTTCGAGGCACCGTGGCAGGCCGGAACGCGGGCGGCGAACGCCCGCCGGGCAGCGGCGGGGCTGCTCGCGGCGGGGTTCGCCGTGTTCGCGCTGGGGATCGCGTAGGGCGGCGCACATCCAGCCCGTCCGGTGCTTGAGGACCGGGCGATTGCCGGGCGCCCCGGCCGCCCGGAAACGACTACTCGCGCGCGGCGGACGTCGAGCTCATGTCCGGGTACCGGTCCCCCGCCACCTGCTCCGCGATCGGCTCCAGCAGTGCCAGCTCCTCCGCCGTCAACGTGAGCCGGGTGGCGGCCACGTTCTCCAGCAGCCGGCTGCTCTTGCGGGTGCCCGGGATCGGCACCACGGTCAGTCCGTGCACCTGGGCCCGCTGCTGCACCCAGGCGAGCGCCACCTGCGCAGCCGACGCCCCGTGCGCCGCCGCGATCTTGTGGACGGGCTCCAGCAGGGCGGCGTTCGTCTTCGCGTTGTCGCCGGTGAAGCGCGGCTGGTACTTGCGGAAGTCGCCGTCCGACAGGTCCTTGGCCGCGTCCGTGAACGCCCCGGTCAAAAAGCCCCGGCCTAGCGGCGAGTACGGCACGAAGGTCACCCCGAGCTCGACCGCGGCGGGCACGGCACTGCGCTCGACGTCCCGGCTGAAGAGCGACCACTCGGACTGCAGGGCGGCGATCGGGTGCACGGCGTACGCCTCGCGCAGCTCCGCACCGGTCACCTCGCTCAGCCCGAGCTGCTTGACCTTGCCCTGCTGCACCAGCTCGGCCATCGCGCCGACGGACTCGGCCAGCGGGACCGCCGGGTCGCGGCGGTGCATGTAGTAGAGGTCGATGACATCGGTGTTCAGCCGGCGCAGGCTGTCCTCGACGGCCTGGCGGATGTACGCGGGGTCATTGCGCACGCCCCGGTACTGCGGGTCGTCGGTCCGCTCTATGGCGAACTTCGTGGCGAGGGTGATCTCGCCCCGGTGCGCCGCGACGAACGGCGCCAGGAACGTCTCGTTGGCGCCGCGACCATACACGTCTGCGGTGTCGAAGAGGGTGACGCCCGCCGCCAGCGCCGTCTCCAGCGTCTCGCGCGCGGCGGACTCATCGGTGTCCCCGTAGAACTCGCTCATGCCCATGCAGCCGAGTCCCTGCACGCCGACCTGCGGGCCGCCGTTTCCGAGCTCCACGGTGGTGATCTTGTTGTCAGTCATCAGGCACAGGGCCTTTCCGGCGCCCGTCGGGCACTCGCATAGAAGTCGATCTTGTGGTCGAGGACGGCGAGGGTGTCCTGGAGCTCCGCGATCCGCGTCTTCACGTCGCGGCGGGTCGTCTCCAGCAGCTCCTGCCGTTCCTCGAAGGTGTGCTCGCCCTCGCGCAGCAGCTCCGCGTACCGGACCATGTCGGCGACCGGCATTCCGGTCAGCCGCAGTTTGGAGACGAAGGCCAGCCAGTCCAGGTCGCGGTTGGTGAAGCGGCGCTGACCGGTGTGCGAACGGTCGACGTGCGGCATCAGCCCGATCCGCTCGTACCAGCGCAGGGTGTGCGCGGTGAGCCCGGTGAAGGCGGCGACCTCACTGATGGTGTAGCGGTCCTGGCCCTCGGGGCGCGGATGCGCCCTGGGTGCCGATGCGCATGCGTCCGTCTTTACGGAAGTGCTCTCCATCACCGTCATGACCTCCACGCTAGAACCTTGGAGTGCACTCGAAGCAAGCGCAAACGGCGACGGGTTTCGGTGGCGGCCGGGCCACCCCCTCCGAGCCGTGCAGGACGGCCCTTTAGGCTCATACGTATGCAGAGCCTGGCGATGATCGACAACTGGCCCGTCCCCACCGCGGCGGCGGCCGTCGTACGAGCGGACGGCACCGTCGTCGGTGCGCACGGCCCGACCTCGCACCGTTTTCCGCTCGCCTCCGTCACCAAGCCGATCGCGGCCTATGCGGCGCTCGTGGCGTACGAGGAGGGCGCGGTCGAGCTCGACGAGCCGGCCGGGCCCGAGGGTTCCACCGTCCGGCATCTGCTCGCGCACACCAGCGGGCTCGCCTTCGACGAGCACCGGGTGACAGCCGCTCCGGGCACCCGGCGGCTCTACTCCAACGCGGGCTTCGAGGTGCTCGGCGACCACATCGCCAAGGCCACCGACATCCCGTTCCCCGAGTATGTGCGCCAGGCGGTGCTGGAGCCGCTGGGTATGGCGTCGACCACGCTGGACGGCTCGCCAGCCCGGGACGGCGTCTCGACCGTCGACGACCTGGTGCGGTTCGCGGCGGAGGTGCAGGCGCCGCGGCTGCTCGATCCGCGTACGGTGCTGGCCGCGCAGACCGTCGTGCACCCCGGCCTGAAGGGCGTCCTGCCGGGCTACGGCCACCAGAACCCCAACGACTGGGGGCTCGGCTTCGAGATCCGGGACTCCAAGTCGCCGCACTGGACGGGCACTTCCTCGTCACCGGCGACGTTCGGGCACTTCGGACAGTCCGGTACGTTCCTGTGGATCGACCCGGTCGCGGGAGCGGCATGCGTCGCGCTCACCGACCGGGCCTTCGGACCGTGGGCGGCGGAGGTCTGGCCGCCGTTCACGGACGCGGTGCTCGCGGAGCTCGACGCCGGCCGGTGAGACGCGTCACGCGCGGCAATCCCGGTTGGGTGCAGATCTTGTGAGGGTGCTTCGTTGGGGTGCTTCGCAGGGGGTGCGAGCTGCTGCCGGTTTGCTGCACTGGAGGCACGGCATTCGGCCGTTGTCGCCGACCGGCAGGCCGGGCGGGTGCGGGTGGTGCGGGGCGGCAAACGTCTCCTGAACACCCGCCACCACCTCACCCAGGCCCGGCACCGAGGAGCAGTGGCGGGAACGCTGGGATGCGGAACGCTGGTTCATCGTGGCTGATGGTGAGTCGGGGAAGCGGTTCGGGAACGAGACCATCCGCGTCACCCCGGACGGCGAAGTGTCCATCAGGCTGCCTGCCCCGCTCGCGCACCTGGCCAACGCCGGGCACGGCCGGTACGTCCTCGCCTCCCGGATCGCATTTGCGCACCGGGGTGCGGAGTGGGCCGACCGCATCGAAGCGAACCGGGCCGTCGCCTACCGCATCCACCTCGACACCCAGCGCGGCCGCTGGTACCTCACCGCATCCTGGTAACGCCCCGTCGTGAAGACCACCCCGCTGGCCACCGCCCGCGCCCGGGGCATGATCGGTGTCGACACCAACGCCGACCACTTCGCCGCCTACCGGCTCGACCGGCACGGCAACCCCATCGGCGGGCCCCGGCGGTTCTTCTACGACCTGTCCGGCACCGCCGATCACCGCGACGCTCAGATCCGCCACGCGCTGATCCACTGGGCCAGGCAGGCTGGTGTCGCCGCGATCGGCATCGAAGACCTCGACTTCACCACCGAGAAGACCCGCGAGAAACACGGCCGCCGCAAGCGGTTCCGGCAGCTCATCTCCGGCATCCCGACCGGCAAGCTCAAGGCCCGGCTCGTCTCCATGGCCGCCGAACAGGGCCTTGCGATCATCGCGATCGGCCGACGCGCCCTCGGACACCCGGTCCGGGATGGGGTATCCCCTGCTCGAACGTAGTCGAGAGCTTGGGGAAGGACGGCACCACCCCCACACGACCGGAGCGATCGTGCGGGGCATCGGACCGCCCAGACCGGACCAGGCACCCGAGGACGTGAGGGAACCCGCCCACCCGCAACGGACCGGCCCCCTGGAGAGCCGTCACCGAACGGGACGCGAACGCGGGAACCCAGCGCATCCAACACCGTTCGGGATGCGCCCAGTCGGCCTCCTGGTCCAACACCTTCCTCGGCGCCCACTCGCTCACCCAGCACCTCATGGTCGAGGACTTCGCCGGTGGCGGTGTCCAGGCCACAGAACGCGGACGCCGACGGGCGCGCCACCCGCCCCGTCTCGCCCTCACTCAGCCGGATCCAGGACGTCAGAGAACACCGACACCCCGTAACCACAGATCAGTTAACACATCACTCAAAAATGTGAAAATACCGCATACCACCCCGAGGTGCGGAGCGCGATACACAGCCAAGCCCAGGAACCACAGGCAAAATCAACAACTGCAGTCAACCCGAACACCCCCGCATAGCGCGAGCGCCCGCCCGCAGCAGGGACGGGGGCAAGGCAAGACGCCTGACGCGCGCCCACCCGGCCACGGTGGGCAGGGCAGGTCCGAGTAGCGCCGGCAACTCGGACGGGATACGAACACGGTAGCGGGCGGCACTGACATTGATACTCGTAAGTGGGTTCCGGTGGTCGTGGCTCCACCACTGACTGACGCCCTGCTGGGCTGTCCTCCGGTTGTTCTGTCCGGCTGCCGGGACCCGTTCTTCATGGCTCCGGCCAGGTGGAACATGACCTGATAGGAGCTTGGTCAGAAGCCCCCTCAATGTCCTGTCTGCCCCACCCGGCCGGGCGCCACCTCCGGCTAGGAAGGCACCTTCAGCATGACAGCAGCGGGCATGACGGACACAGCGCACGAGACCGTGTACGGAGGAGTCGACTCCCACAAGGACACGATCCACGTGGCGGTCGTCACCGACCACGGTGGCCACGTCACCGACGCCGAGTTCCCGACCACGACCGCCGGCTTCGCCGCGGCGATCGCGTTCCTCAACGCACACGGCACCGTGACCGCCGTCGGAGTGGAGGGAACCTCCTCCTACGGCCTCGGATTCACCCGTGCCGCCCGCCACGCGGGCCTGGCAGTGGTGGAGGTCAACCGGCCCGACAAGGCCGAACGCCGCCGGATCGGCAAGTCCGATCCGATCGACGCCTACGCGGCCGCCCGCGCCGCCCTGTCCGGACGGGCGGCAGCCGCGCCGAAGGATGACACCGTCAGCGGCATACGCGCCCTCCACAACGCAGCCCGGTCCGCGATCAAGGCCCGCACCGCCACCCTGAACCAGATCGGCCACATCCTCATCACCGCCCCGGACGGCATCCGCGCCAAGTACCGTGCCCTGCACGGCAAGACGCAGATCAACGCCCTCGCCCGCCTGCGTCCCACCGGCGACCAGCTGCATGTCGCCGTCCTGACCGCACTGAAGAGCCTCGCCCAGCGCGTCCAGGCCCTCACCACCGAGCACGACGCACTCACCGCGGCACTGGACGCCGCCGTCACCGAGCAGAATCCGGGCCTGCGCGCCGCCTACGGCGTCGGCCCCGACACCGCCGCCCAGCTCCTTGTCACAGCCGGCGGAAACCCTGAACGCCTGCGCACCGAGGCATCCTTCGCAGCCCTGTGCGGCGCCGCCCCCGTACCCGCCTCCAGCGGCAAAACCAACCGCCACCGTCTCTCCCGGGGCGGCGACCGCGCCGCCAACGCCGCTCTCTACCGGATAGCCCTCGTACGGATGGCCAGCGATGGCCGCACCCGCGACTACGTGACCAGGCAGACCGAAGCCGGACGGACCAAGAAAGAGATCATCCGACTCCTCAAACGCGCGATCGCCCGGGAAGTCTTCCGCTGCCTCACCACAGCGGTGGCCGTCCCCGCCATCGCCGACCTGCGACCCGCGCGCCAGGCCAAGAAAATCACCCTCACCGCCGCCGCCCACCACTTCAACGTCTGGCCCGCAGTCATCTCCTGCATCGAACGCGGCACCCGCCGTGACGACACCCTCGCCAACGCCTACCGCGACTGGCTAACCGCCGCTTGACAGCCAATAGGAGCATCAACCGCGGGCCTACGAGCAGCCGACACTCCGCGCTGTAGCGACGTGTGGGTGCGGGATGCCGGCCATTCCCAAGGATCCATCGGACCGCCTACTCGGACGCGACGGAGCGGGCGTTCGGGTGAGCAGCACGACGCCCCACCCGCGAAGGGTGGGGCGAAGGCGAACATCTCCAGGGCCAGAACCACCTCGAGAGTGAACGCCGGCGAACTCGCCGGTGTCCGTTGCCAGTTACTAGAACGCGGCTCCCTCGGCAGGCTGCTCGGCGGCAGGCTGCTGCACGGCGGGCTGCTCGGCGGCAGGCTGCTGCACGGCGGGCTGCTGCACAACCGGCTGCTGCACGGCGGGCTGCTGCACAACCGGCTGCTGCACAACCGGCTGCTGCACGGCGGGCTGCTGCACAACCGGCTGCTGCACAACCGGCTGCTGCACGGCGGGCTGCTGCACAACCGGCTGCTGCACGGCGGGCTGCTGCACAACCGGCTGCCGCACAACCGGCTGCTGCACGGCGGGCTGCTGCACAACCGGCTGCTGCACGGCGGGCTGCTGCACAACCGGCTGCCGCACGGCGGGCTGCTGCAGCAGCTGCTGCTGCTGCTGCTGTTGCTGCTGCTGCTGCTGCTGCTGCTGTTGTTGTTGCTGCTGCTGGCCCCGTTGTTGCTGTTGCTGCTGCTGTTGTTGTTGCTGCTGCTGGCCCCGTTGCTGCTGTTGCTGCTGTTGCTGTTGCTGTTGCTGCTGTTGTTGCTGCTGCTGCTGCTGCTGCTGCTGCTGCTGCTGCTGTTGCTGTTGCTGCTGTTGTTGCTGCTGTTGTTGCTGTTGTTGCTGCTGCTGCTGGCCCCGTTGCTGCTGTTGCTGCTGTTGCTGCTGTTGTTGCTGTTGCTGCTGCTGTTGTTGCTGCTGCTGTTGCTGCTGCTGCTGCTGCTGGCCCCGTTGCTGCTGCTGCTGCTGTTGTTGCTGTTGTTGTTGTTGCTGCTGCTGGCCCCGTTGCTGTTGCTGCTGTTGCTGCTGTTGCTGCTGCAGCAGGTTCAGCACCACATTCGTTCTCTGCTGTTGCTGCTGCTGTTGTTGCTGCTGCTGCAGCAGCCGCTGCGGAACTACGAAGGCCCTTTGCGGATTCACCGTAGCCACCCTGCACACACGGCGGGGACCTTGCGGGGTGTTAACAGTGACAAAACCGCGTTTGCAGACCACGTCTGGTGCCGCGCTCAACGATTCCGCCGCAGCCTTCGTTGTCTGAGGCGCCGCCTCGGCGCTCGCCACGCCCACCGACCCAGCGAGCAGCGCAGCAACGCAAGACGCGCCGACGATGTGTGGGATGTGCTTCCGGATGCTCGTCGCCATGACATCTCCTCTTCAGAGGCTGGGGGCAGGGTTGCCTCCAGCAGAGCGGGAGGTCCGCCGCAACCGTGACGTTGGTCCAGCGTGACTGTTGCGCGACGCTCGATTTGACGATGACGGCGACACGTTGGTGGTCACGCTTCACGACGGACATTTAGGCACGCAAGCTCCTACCAGTGTGCGTGCTGTCGCCGTCCTGCGCACGCTGTCGCCGATCAGGCGCTCGGATGCCGGTGACGGGCGCATTCCGGGTGTGCCTGATCGCGAATCGGCGTAGTGGATCAGTACGCGGGCGCGCCTCTCGTGCCGGCGGGCTGCCGAGCTGTTCGAGGAGCACACGGTGGTGGCAACCGGGGGGAAGGTGACGCTCCACCAGCTGCGCCACTCGGCGCTGACCCACGCAGCAGAGGACGGCGCGAGCACGCCGATGCTTGTGACTCCTCCACCACCCAAGGGCGGGGGCTTCTCGCTGTGCCGGTTGGGCTTCGCGACGGACCAGCCCGGCCCGTAGAACGTTCAGGGCGCCCACCGTGTCCGCGTGTGCCTGGTGGCCGCACGAGACGCAGTGGAACTTCTCCTGGGTGGGCCGGTTCTCCTTGGCGGTGTGCCCGCATACGGGGCACCGCCGGGAGATGTTGCGGGGGTCTACCGTCATCACTTCCCGTCCGGCGCATGCTGCCTTGGCGGTGAAGATCGTCAGGGACACCCCCATCCGGCATCAGCGATCGAACGGTTCAGCCCGGCATTGGCGGCGGCCCCGTTGAGCACGGAACTATCCGGCGTGGCGGGGTCCGGCTTCCGGGACGGTGCCTTGCTCATGTTGCGGATCCTGAGGTCTTCGTGCGCAATGAAATCGTGGTCACGCACCAGGTTCAGCGCGCTCTTGTGCGCATGGTCCAGGCGCTGACGGCGCACCTTTCGGTGCAGTCGGGCCACAACGGCCTTACAAAGGCACTTGCTGCCCCGCTTGCGCCGGGCGAGGGCCCGCGCGCCACTTCCAGCCTGGCGGCGCCTTTCGCTCCGTGCCGGGGGTTGGGCACGAACTCGCCGCCCGAGTCGGCGAGGAAGTTCGCTACACCCATGTCGATGCGGTAATCGCCCTGACTGCGACTCAGGCTAATGGCGGCGACACGCTCGTCTACAAGGACGGCACGGGGCATGCCTTCCGCTGGAAGGCGCCGGCTGCTAACTCGGGCCCTGATGTCGCCGCCGTGAAGAAGCAGCTGCAGTGAAACGAAGAAGCCCCCGCTACCCGAAGGTTGCGGGGCGCGATCGTCACGCGGTCTCGTCGACGGGCGTGGGCGGGTCGACGAGCGGGGCCGGAATGTCGGGTTCGAGGAACGGGTCGATCGACGGCGCGGGTACGGGCGCGGGCACGTCGGGTACGGGCTGCTTGTCGGCGAGGCCGAGGTCGACGAGGGACACGAATTCCCGGCCACTCGCACCCCGCTCTCAGGCCGACAGCTCCCAGATCAGCACCTCGGCCGCCCCGGCCGCCACCAGCTCCAGCCCCTCCTCGCCGGTGATCCGTGCCGCGTCACCCGGCTCCAGCTCCTCGTCGCCGATCCACACACCCCCGGCCACCACATGGACGTAGACCCGCGCCGCGTCCGGCACCGCCGTGCGCTCCTCGGAAGCCAGTCTGCGTACGTACAGCATCGCACCGGCCTCCGGGAGGGCGTACGGGGTGGAGTCGGCGATGCCCGGAACGATCGTGTACGAGGGTTCGCCACCCGGGGAGAGCGGCGACAGCCACATCTGAACGAACGTCAGTGGAACGTCTCCGTCATTGCGTTCGACGTGGCGCACCCCGGCCGCGGCGCTGAGGTGCTGGAGGTCTCCGGCCCGTACGACGGTCGCGTGGCCGGTCGAATCGCGGTGGGTCAGCTCTCCCTCGACGACCCATGTGACGATCTCCGTGTGGCTGTGCGGATGTTCGTCGAAGCCCGCGCCGGGCGCCAGTCGCTCCCCGTTGCAGGCCAGGATCGCGCCGAAGCGCAGGTTGTCCGGGTCGTAGAAGGAGCCGAAGGAGAAAGCGTGCCGGGACAGGATGCCGGCGGCCTCGTCCCCGCCCGTGTACCGGTCGTCCGCGCGCTGTACGGAAATCACGGGTCCACGGTAGCCCGGCCCGGCGACCCTAGGTCACGGCCGGCGACCGGCCGTCCGCTACTCGGCAGTACGACCCGCGGTGGCCCCGGCCCACCGCGCCCGCGGCCCGATAAGGCAATCTTGTGTCCGTGCCCCGATCCGATCCTGAGCAGCCTGCTGCACATGACGCCCACCTGCATGCCGCGACCCTGAAGCGGCTGGAGCAGTCCTCCGGCCGGCTGGCCGCGAACGCGATCGCCCGCATGGACGAGTCGCTGCCCTGGTACCGGGCGATGCCACCGGAGAACCGGTCATGGATCGGCCTGGTGGCCCAGGCCGGAATCGCCGCCTTCACCGAGTGGTTCCGGCACCCGGAGACGCCGCAGGCCATCTCCACCGATGTGTTCGGTACGGCTCCGCGCGAGCTGACCCGGGCGATCACACTGCGCCAGACCGTCGAGATGGTGCGCACGACGATCGAGGTCATGGAGGCGGCGATCGAGGAGGTCGCCGCGCCCGGCGACGAGTCGCTGCTGCGCGAGGCGCTGCTCGTCTACGCACGGGAGATCGCCTTCGCGACCGCCCAGGTATACGCACAGGCGGCCGAGGCGCGCGGCGCCTGGGACGCCCGGCTGGAATCGCTCGTGGTGAACGCGGTGCTGTCCGGGGAGGCCGACGAGGGCGCCGTCTCCCGGGCCGCCGCGCTCGGCTGGAACTCCCCCGAGCATGTGTGCGTGATCCTCGGTACGGCCCCCGACGGCGACAGCGAGCTGACCGTCGAGGCGATCCGGCGCGCCGCCCGCCACGCCAAGCTCCAGGTCCTCACCGGAGTGCTCGGCAGCCGTCTGGTCGTCATCGCGGGCGGCAGCGACAACCCGCTGCACGTCGCAAAGGCGCTGATCGGCCCGTACGCGGCCGGCCCGGTCGTCGCCGGGCCCGTGGTGCCCGACCTGCTGGCGGCCACCCGGTCCGCCCAGGCCGCCGCCGCCGGGCTCAAGGCGTGCGGTGCCTGGCAGGACGCGCCGCGGCCGGTTCTGGCCGACGACCTGCTGCCGGAGCGCGCCATCGCGGGCGACCCCGCCGCGCGGGACCAGTTGGTGGAGGAGATCTACAGACCGCTGGAGGAAGCGGGCTCGGCGCTGCTGGAGACTCTGAGTGTGTACCTGGAGCAGGCGAGCAGTCTGGAGGGCGCGGCCCGGATGTTGTTCGTGCACCCCAACACCGTGCGCTACCGGCTTCGACGTGTGACAGACGTCACCGGGTGGTCGCCCTCCGATGTCCGCTCGGCGTTCACGTTGCGAATCGCCCTGATTCTGGGGCGTCTGGCCGACAGGGATACCCAGTCCTAGACTTTTGTCGGACATCAACAATTCCCCCTACGGTTCTTCGTCCCTGTCCCCACGGGCGTTCAGGACCGTTCACAAGAGAGAGTGTGAGGGTGCTCGTACTCGTCGCTCCCGGCCAAGGCGCTCAGACGCCCGGCTTCCTGACTCCCTGGCTCGACCTCCCCGGCGCCACCGACCGCGTCGCGGCCTGGTCCGAGGCCATCGGGCTCGACCTCGCCCACTACGGCACGAAGGCCGACGCGGACGAGATCCGCGACACCGCGGTGGCTCAGCCGCTGCTGGTCGCCGCGGGCCTGCTGTCCGCCTCCGCACTGGCCGCGTCGCCCGATGTCGTCGCAGGTCACAGCGTTGGTGAGATCACCGCGGCGGCACTCGCCGGTGTCCTCGACGAGGAGACCGCGCTCCGTCTCGTACGCACCCGCGGGCTCGCCATGGCGGACGCCGCAGCGGTCACCGAGACCGGCATGGCGGCGCTGCTCGGCGGTGACCCGAAGGTGACGGTCCCGCACCTGGAGAAGCTCGGGCTGACCCCGGCGAACGTCAACGGGGGTGGCCAGATCGTCGCCGCCGGCACCGCCGCTCAGATCGCCGCGCTGACCAGGGACAAACCCGAGGGCGTGCGCCGGGTGGTGCCCCTCACGGTCGCCGGCGCCTTCCACACGCACCACATGGCTCCCGCCGTCGACCGGCTGCGCGAGGCCGCCGCGGCGCTGACGGTCTCCGAGCCGACTGTGACGTATGTCTCGAACGCCGACGGAAAGCCGGTCGCCACCGGCGCCGAGGTCATCTCGCGGCTGGTCGGCCAGGTCGCCAACCCGGTCCGATGGGACCTGTGCATGGAGACGTTCAAGGAGCTGGGCGTCACGACGCTCATCGAGGCCTGCCCGGGTGGGACCCTGACCGGTCTCGCCAAGCGGGCACTGCCCGGGGTGCAGACCCTCGCGCTCAAGACCCCCGACGACCTCGACGCGGCCCGCGCGCTCCTCGCTGAGCACGCAGACGCCTAAGGAGCCCGAGAGCATGTCGAAGATCAAGCCCAGCCAGGGCGCCGCGTACGCACGGATCATGGGTGTCGGCGGCTACCGCCCGACCCGTGTGGTGCCCAACGAGGTGATCCTCGAAACGATCGACTCGTCGGACGAGTGGATCCGCTCCCGCTCCGGCATCGCGACCCGCCACTGGGCCTCCGAGGAGGAGACCGTGGCAGCGATGTCCATCGAGGCGTCCGGCAAGGCCATCGCCGATGCCGGGATCACGCCGGAGCAGATCGGCGCCGTCATCGTCTCCACCGTCTCGCACTTCAAGCAGACGCCGGCCATCGCGACCGAGATCGCCCACAAGATCGGTGCGGGCAAGCCCGCCGCCTTCGACATCTCCGCCGGCTGCGCCGGGTTCGGCTACGGCCTGACCCTCGCCAAGGGCTTGATCGTCGAGGGCTCGGCAGAGTACGTACTCGTCATCGGCGTGGAACGGCTCAGCGACCTCACCGACCTGCACGACCGCGCGACGGCGTTCCTGTTCGGCGACGGTGCCGGCGCGGTCGTCGTCGGCCCCTCCACAGCGCCCGCCATAGGCCCGACGGTCTGGGGCTCCGAGGGCGACAAGTCCGAGACGATCAAGCAGACCGTGGCGTGGGACGAGTTCCACGCCGACCGTCCGGAGAAGTTCCCGGCCATCACGCAGGAGGGTCAGGCGGTCTTCCGCTGGGCCGTCTTCGAGATGGCGAAGGTCGCCCAGCAGGCGCTGGACGCGGCCGGGATCACCCCGGAAGACCTGGACGTCTTCATCCCGCACCAGGCCAACATGCGGATCATCGACTCGATGGTGAAGACCCTGAAGCTGCCGGAGCATGTCACGGTCGCCCGTGATGTGGAGACCACCGGCAACACCTCCGCCGCCTCGATTCCGCTCGCTATGGAGCGGCTCCTGGCGACCGGTCAGGCGAAAAGCGGCGACACCGCGCTCGTCATCGGCTTCGGGGCGGGTCTCGTCTACGCCGCGACGGTCGTTACTCTCCCCTAGGCACACCGGACCTTCCGGTCCGGACGTCCGAACCCTGCAGAAATACATCGAAGGAGCGCCAACATGGCCGCCACCCAGGAAGAGATCGTCAGCGGTCTCGCCGAGATCGTCAACGAGATCGCCGGTATCCCGGTCGAGGACGTCCAGCTGGACAAGTCCTTCACCGACGACCTGGACGTCGACTCGCTGTCCATGGTCGAGGTCGTCGTCGCCGCCGAAGAGCGCTTCGACGTCAAGATCCCGGACGAGGACGTCAAGAACCTCAAGACGGTCGGCGACGCTGCCGACTACATCCTGAAGCACCAGGCCTGATCCAGCCGGCTCGTGTGTCGCCACCCGGCGGTGGCGCCGCTGATTCACGACCCTCTACACGTGGAGAAGATTTTCCAGTGAACTCGACCAATCGCACCGTGGTCGTCACCGGTATCGGCGCAACCACTCCGCTGGGTGGCGACTCCGCGTCGACCTGGGAAGGTCTGATGGCCGGTCGTTCCGGCGTCAAGCCTCTCGAGGGCGAGCGTTTCGCCGAACTGCCCGTCCGGATCGCCGCCCTCGCGGCCGTCGACCCGGGCGACGTACTGCCCCGCCCGCTCGCCCGCAAGCTGGACCGCTCGGCGCAGTTCGCGCTGATCGCGGCCCGCGAGGCATGGGCGGACGCCGGCTTCACCGGCAAGGCCGGTGAGGACGAGAAGATCCAGCCCGACCGGCTCGGCTCGGTCATCGCCTCCGGTATCGGTGGCGTGATCACGCTCCTCGACCAGTACGACGTGCTGAAGGAGAAGGGCGTACGCCGCGTCTCCCCGCACACCGTGCCCATGCTCATGCCGAACGGCCCGGCGGCCAACGTCGGCCTCGAGGTCAACGCGCAGGCCGGTGTCCACACCCCGGTCTCCGCCTGTGCGTCGGGCGCCGAGGCCATCGGTTACGCCGTCGAGATGATCCGCACCGGCCGCGCCGATGTCGTGCTCGCCGGTGGCACCGAGGCGGCCATCCACCCGCTGCCGATCGCGGCGTTCGCCAACATGATGGCCATGTCCAAGAACAACGACGAGCCCGAGAAGGCGTCTCGTCCGTACGACACGGGCCGTGACGGCTTCGTGCTCGGCGAGGGCGCGGGCGTCGTGGTCCTGGAGTCCGCGGAGCACGCTGCCGCGCGGGGCGCCAAGGTCTACTGCGAGGTGCTCGGACAGGGGCTGTCCGCGGACGCCCACCACATCGCCCAGCCCGAGCCGACCGGGCGCGGGATCGCTGCCGCCATGCAGAATCTGCTCGACCAGACGGACCTCAAGCCGTCGGAGGTCGTGCACCTCAACGCGCACGCCACGTCGACGCCGCAGGGCGACGTCGCGGAGCTGAAGGCTCTGCGCAAGGTCCTGGGCGACGACCTCGACCATGTCGCGATCTCCGCGACGAAGTCGATGACCGGTCACCTGCTCGGTGGCGCGGGCGGCATCGAGACCGTTGCGACGGTCCTGGCGCTGCACCACCGGATGGCTCCGCCGACGATCAACGTGGAGAACCTCGACGAGGCCGTGGAGGCGGACATCGTGCGCGATGAGCCCCGTCCGTTGCCCGAGGGGTCGATCGCCGCGATCAACAACTCGTTCGGGTTCGGGGGGCACAACGTGGTGCTGGCGTTCCGCAGCGTCTGACCCCCACCGCGCCGAAGCCCGCCGTCCCCTCGGGGAGGCGGGCTTCACCGCTGCCCGGGCTGAACGATGTCCTCCATCGCCCGGGCGGAAGATCATGCTCCTCCGGCGATCGAGCAGCAGGGTCCGGGGCGGAGCCTCCGGTGTCGGGAAGGGACGGGCAGGGGAGCAGGCCCGCGAAGGCGCGACCCGCACCCGCAGATGGGTCAGACCACCTGGTGGAGCCACCGCACCGGCGCCCCCTCCCCCGCATGCCGGAACGACTCCAACTCGTCGTCCCACGGCTTGCCGAGAAGTTTGGCGATCTCCGCCTCCAGCTCCGTCTCCCCCCGCACCGACCGCGCCAGTGCGGCCCGCAGCCGGTCCTCCGGCACCAGGATGTCGCCGTGCATGCCGGTGACCGCGTGGAAGATACCCAGCTCCGGCGTGGAGCTGTACCGCTCGCCCTCCGCCGTCGCACACGGCTCCGCCGTCACCTCGAAGCGCAGCAGATCCCACCCCCGCAGTGCGGAGGCAAGCTTCGACGCGGTCCCCGCGGCGCCCTTCCAGGAGAACTCGGAACGCCAGGTGCCGGGCGAGGCCGGCTGTCTGATCCAGTCGAGCTGAACCCGCACACCGAGTACACCTGCCACCGCCCATTCGACATGTGGGCAGAGCGCGCGCGGTGCGGAGTGAACGTACAGGACTCCACGTGTCGTCACCGGGACCTCCAGTGTGGGACGAGGTTCGCCTTCCCCAGCGGCCTCGCGCCCGTACCGCCTTTTCTCGGCCGGTCCCCGAGGTTGTCGTCAGTAAACAGCATCGGGAGTGAATCTCCAGAAAAGGGACAGTATGAGACATGATGTGATGATATGAAGCCACCCAAGTGGAGTCGAGTGGCGGAACGCGGCACTGGTTCGACGGGGAAAAGCTACCGTGCGGCGGCGCCCGAGGTGTGACGTACCGTCGGTCCCGGGCCCATCATTCGCACAGCTTTCACCCGGCAGGGCGCGCGGGCGTGTCGCCTGGGGCCATGGGGGGTTGCCGGGGGCATAAACGGGAGGGCATGAGGGATGCAGAAACGTTCCGCGAGCCATCGCTCGCGCACCACTGCCGCCGTTCTGACGGCGCTTCCGGTGATCGCCGCGGTCGCGCTGGCCGGCTGTGACACGGGGTCGGACGGGACGACCAGGAGTTCCGGCGCCGGGCAGCACCGCCCGTCTGCCGCGCCCTCCCCCGCGTGGAACCGCAGTCCCGGGTCGGTCGCCGCAGTCGGGGACTCCATCACCCGTGGTTTCGACGCCTGCTCCGTGCTGGCCGACTGCCCTGAGGTCTCCTGGGCGACCGGCACGGACAGCGAGGTCCGGAGCCTCGCGGTGCGGCTGCTCGGCTCCTCGGGCGCGGCCTCGCACAGCTGGAACCACGCCGAGACCGGGGCCCGGATCGCCCAGTTGCCGGAGCAGATGGCTCTCGCGGCGGAGCGGAAGCCGGACCTGGTGACCGTGATGATCGGCGCCAACGACGCCTGCCGGGACTCGGCGAGACTGATGACGCCAGTGGCGGACTTCCGGGCCTCGTTCGAGGCGTCGATGCGTCAGCTCCGCGGCAAGGCGCCGAAGGCGCAGGTGTACGTGTCGAGCGTGCCGGATCTCAAACGCCTCTGGTCGACGGGGCGCGACAACCCCCTGGGCAAGCAGATCTGGAAGCTGGGCATCTGCAAGTCGATGCTGGGCCATGCGGATGACATGAGCGCCGGGGCCGAGGCACGCCGCGCCTCGGTCCAGGAGCGGGTCGTGGCGTACAACGAGGTGCTGCGGAACGTGTGCGCGAAGGATCCGCGCTGCCGGTACGACGGCGGTGCGGTCTTCGACTACCGGTTCACCGGCCGGCAGCTCAGCCAGTGGGACTGGTTCCATCCGGGGCTGAGCGGCCAGGCCCGGCTCGCCGAGATCGCGTATCGCAATATCACGGCTCGGAAGCCCCCGGCGTAGCCACCGGCACGTGGTTTAAGGTCCGTGATCATGGACACGGGTTTGAGCAGCACGGCGATACGTACGGAACTCTTCGGCACCCTCGCGGACGGCACCGCCGTCGACCGCTGGACGCTGGAACGGGCCGGCACGCGGGTGCGCGTCCTGACGTACGGCGGCGCCGTGCAGTCGGTGGAGGTGCCCGGACGGGACGGCGTGCGGGCCGAGGTGGCGCTCGGGCTGCCGGATCTCGCGGCGTACGAGACGTGCTCGGGCCCCTACTTCGGGGTGCTGGTCGGGCGGTACGCGAACCGGATCGCGGGCGCTTCCTTCGTACTCGACGGGCAGACCCACCACGTGACCCGGAACGAGGGGCGCAACCATGTGCACGGCGGGGCCCTCGGCTTCGACAAGCGCGTCTGGGAGGCACGGGAGGTCCCCGGCGGTGTGGAGCTGTCGCTGGTCGCGGAGGACGGCGAGGAGGGCTTCCCGGGGCGGCTGGCGGTCTCGGCGGCGTACACCCTGGACGAGGACGGGGCGCTGCGCATCGCGTACCGGGCGACGACGGACGCACCGACCGTGGTGAACCTGACCAATCACACGTACTGGAACCTGGCCGGCGCCGACAGCGGCAGTGCGGCCGGGCACACCCTGCGGATCGCGGCCGGGCGGATCACCCCGGTGGACGGCGAGTCGATTCCCACGCGCGAGCTGCTGCCGGTGGACGGCACCCGGTTCGACTTCCGTGAGGCGCGGACGGTCGGCACGGGGTACGACCACAACTTCGTGCTGGACGAGGCGGTGGACGGTCCGGTGGCCGAGCTGTGCGACCCCGGCTCGGGGCGCGTCCTGACCGTCACCACGACCGAGCCCGGGATGCAGCTGTACACCGCCGACCACCTCGACGGGCGGCCGTACCGGCCCTGCGGCGGGATCGCGCTGGAGACGCAGCACTTCCCGGACTCGCCGAACCGCCCGGAGTTCCCGAGCACGGTGCTGCGGCCGGGCGAGGAGTACGCATCGACGACCGTGTACGGGTTCTCGGTGCGCTGACCGTATGAGGAGAGCCCCGGAGCGGGGTCAGGTGCCGCTCCGGGGCTCTCCGGTCCGAGGGGCTGCCGCTACTCCTTGACCTCCGTGGCCGCCGTCAGGCGCACGTCGCCGAGCGATCGCGCCGCCTGCACCTCGTACGTGCCGGGCACGAGGGTCCAGTCGTACGCCGTCTCGTCCCAGATCTCGTACGCGCGCCGGTCCAGTTCGATCACGGCCTCGGCGCTCTCGCCCGGGGCCGCTTGGACGCGGGCGAAGCCGGCCAGCCGGCGGGCCGGGCGCTCGGCGGTGTCGTCCGTCGGCGCCAGGTAGATCTGGACCGTCTCGGCTCCGGGGCGGGTGCCCGTGTTGCGGAGGCGGACGGTGGCGGAGTCGGGGGCGGCCGTCAGGGACTCGTACTCCCAAGTGGTGTAACCCAGTCCGTGGCCGAAGGGGTACGCGGGTCGGATGCCCGCCTTCTCCCAGGCCCGGTAGCCGACGAAGACGCCCTCCTCGTAGTGGAGTTCACCGTCGGTGGGGGTCGTGACGGAGACCGGGACGTCGGCGAGTGCGACCGGCCAGGTGGTGGGCAGGCGGCCGCCCGGTTCGGCGACGCCGAGCAGGACGTCGGCCAGCGCCGCGCCGCCCTCCTGGCCGGGGAACCAGCTGAGCAGCACCGCGGCGACCTCGTCGCGCCACGGAAGTTCCACCGGGGAACCGGAGTTGACGACCACCACGGTGTTCGGGTTGGCGGCGGCGACGGCCCGGACGAGATCGTCCTGGCGGCCGGGGAGCATCAGGTCGGTGCGGTCGAAGCCCTCGGACTCGACACGTTCGGTGGTGCCGACGACGACGATCGCGGTGTCGGCGGCGCGGGCCGCCTCGACGGCCTCGGCGATCAGCTCGTCGGGGTCGCGGCGCGGGCCGAGGTGACAGAAGGAGAACGAGACGCCGGGAATGGGCGAGTCGGCGCCGAGCGTCTCGGGGACCTGCCGCAGCGACACCTCGACGGGGGTACTCGTCATGAGGGTCTTCCGGCCCCGCTCCAGTGGGTTGCCGAAGAACGCCTCGCCGGGGTCGGAGGAGCCGGTCACCCGGTGGATGTCGTCGTAGAGGGTCTCGCCGGCGACGGTGAGTGTGAGCGCTCCGGTGCCGCGGGTGCCGAAGAGGTGCTCACCGGTGTCGCGCGGGACGAACGTGCCGGTGATCTCGACGCTGTGGAGCGTCTCGTGGGTCACGCCGTCGGGGAGGTCGTCGCCGATCCACTGAACGGTGCCGCTGTGCAGCGGCGCCGAACCGAGGACCGCACCGGACGCGTCGTAGCAGACGGCCCGGAGGTCGAAGCCCTTCTCGGCGGGGGCGAGTTCGTTGTTCGGGTCGGCGCCGACGCGGTAGTCGAGGACGTCCTCGGGCAGGGCGGCGATCAGGCCGTCCAGCGGCGAGACGATGTGGTGCGGGAGGACCTGTGCGGAGCCGCCGCCGAGGACGCGGGCGTCACGGGCGAGCGCGCCGCTGAGGGCGACCTTGCGCACGGCGGCCGGGTCGATGGGGAGCGCGGCGCGTTCGTTGCGTACGAGGACGAAGGAGCGGCGGGCGATCTCGCGGGCGAGCGCGTCGCCGTCGATGCCGGTGGGGTGGTCCGCCGGGTCGACGACGGGCGGGGCGCCGTGCAGGATGCCGACGCGGGCGGCGAGGCGCAGCACGTTGCGCACGGCCGCGTCGACGACGGACTCCTCGACCTCACCGGCCCGGACGGCCGCGGCCAGCGCCTTTCCGTACACCGTCTTCGGCCCCGGCATGGCGATGTCGAGGCCACCGTTGATCGCGGCGCCGGTGGAGCGGGCGGCCAGCCAGTCGGAGACGATGGAGCCGTCGAAGCCCCACTCGCCGCGCAGCACCGCGTTCTGCAGGTAGCGGTGCTCGGTCATGGTGGAGCCGTTGACCTGGTTGTAGGCGGCCATGATGCCCCATGGGTGAGCGTTCTTGACGATCCGTTCGAACGGGGCCAGGTAGATCTCGCGGAGCGTACGCGGGGCGACGATGTTGTCGACGGTGAAGCGGTCGGTCTCGGCGTCGTTGGCGACGAAGTGCTTCACTGTCGTGCCGACGCCGCCGTCCTGGACGCCGAGCACATAGCCGGCGCCGATCTCGCCGGTGAGGTACGGGTCCTCGCTGTACGTCTCGAAGTGGCGCCCGCCGAGCGGCGACCGGTGGAGATTGACGGTCGGGGCGAGGAGGACGTGCACGCCCTTGCGGCGGGCCTCCTGGGCCAGCAGCCGGCCCGCGCGGCGGGCGAGCACCGGGTCCCAGGTCGCGGCGAGCGCGGTGGGCGAAGGCAGGGCGACGGAGGGGTCCTCGGCGGTCCAGCGGACACCGCGGACACCGATCGGGCCGTCGGACATGACGAGCGAGTCCAGGCCGACGGCGGGGAGCGCAGGCAGCGACCACATGTCCTGGCCGGCCAGCAGCCGGGCCTTGTCGTCGAGTCCGAGTGCGGCCAGCGCCGCTTCGACCGCGGCCTCGCGGGCCTCGTCGGGCTGGATGGGTGTGGACGCGCCTGCCACGGCCGTACCTCCTCGTGGTGAATCCTCTGCGGAATTATCTCCATGGTGACTCGGTTACCAGTAGAGCAGTAGGGTTTGTTATCTATTTGTTATGAGACGTGTCGGAGATGGCGTACGGTCCTGCTTGAGGAACCGACAGCACCGAAAGGGGCCGGGTGCGATGGTGCGGGCCAGAACCGCGGAGCGGCGGGCGGAGATCCTCCGCGCCACGCTGGAAGTGATCGCCGAACGCGGCTACCGCGGCGCCACACTGAGCGCGGTCGCCGAGCGGGTCGGGCTGAGCCAGCAGGGACTGCTGCACTACTTCCCGACCAAGGAAGCGCTGCTCGTCGCCGTGCTGGAGGAGCGCGACCAGTGGGACACGGGCGGCGGGGCCCGCAGTGACGGCACCTGGCGGGTGGATCTGCTGGACTCGCTCGTCGAGTACAACGCGATGCGCCCCGGCGTCGTCCAGACGTTCTCGGCACTGCTCGGCGAGAGCGTGACGGAGGGGCATCCGGCCGGGGAGTTCTTCACCCGCCGCTACACACAGGTGCGCGCGAGCATGGCGGCCATGCTGCGCACGGAGTACGGCGGGACACTGCCGGGCGGCCTCACCCCGGAGCGGGCCGCGCCGCTGCTCGTGGCGGTGCTGGACGGGCTCCAGTACCAGTGGTTGCTCGACCCCGGATCGGTGGACATGCCGGCCGCCTTCCGGGACTTCCTGCGGCTGTTGCAGCCGGGGTCCCCGGACGCCGCCGACGAGCACGACGACTCCACCCGCGAGTCAGATGGCCTGCGATAACACCGATACGACAAGATCGATAAGCGGCACCTGCGAGTGATTCCGAGCGGTCTACGCGCGTCCGGGCAACGCGCTCCGTTCCGCGCCCCCCAGGGTGTCCGCATGACTGACAAGCCAGCCGAAGAGACCTCTGCCCCGCCCTCGCGGCGCAGCATGATCGCGGGTGCCGCCGTCGGCGCCACCGCCCTCGCCACGAACGGCGTGACCTCGGCGAGCGCGGCCGCCCCCGGCTCCCTCGCGACGCCTGCCGCCCCTGCGGCCCCCGAGGCGGCCCCCGGCTCCGACTGGAACGCCTGCCTGACCGTCGCCCGCGCCATCCTCGTGCGCGACGAGCAGGACGAGCCGCTGGTGCCGCACTACCGCGACGTCCTGCTCTCCAAGGGCCTGCCGCGCAGCCTCAAGCCTCCCAAGAAGGTGCTGATCATCGGTGCGGGTCCGGCCGGGCTGACCGCCGCCCATCTGCTCAGCAGCGCCGGGCACACCGTCACCGTGATCGAGGCCAACGGCAACCGGGTCGGCGGCCGTATCAAGACCTTCCGCAAGGGCGGCCACGAGAAGGCGAAGGCGCCGTTCGCCGACTCGAAGCAGTACGCCGAGGCCGGGGCGATGCGGATCCCCGACAGCCACCCGCTCGTCACCGGGCTCATGGACAGCTTCGATCTGAAGCGCCGCCGCTTCTACCTCGTCGATGTCGACGGTGCGGGAGGGCCCGTCAACCACACCTGGATCCACGTCAACGGCATCCGAGTCCGCAAGGCGGACTACGCGAAGAAGCCGCAGGCGCTCAACCGCTCCTTCGGGGTCCCCGCGGAGTTCGAGAACAAGACCGCCTCGACCATCGTGCGGGAGGCCTTCGCGCCCGTACGCAGGGAGTTCGAGGGCAAGGAGGGCCGGGAGCTCGTCGAGGGCTGGGCCCGGGTCATCCAGCGGTACGGACACTGGTCGATGTTCCGCTTCCTGACCGAGGCGGCCAAGCTCGACGAGCGCACCATCGACCTCATCGGTACGGTCGAGAACCTCACCTCGCGGCTCCATCTCGCCTTTGTGCACAGCTTCATCGGAGCCTCCCTGATCAGCCCGGACACCGCGTTCTACGAGCTGCCCGACGGCACGGCGACCCTGGCCGACGCGATGTACGCACGGGTGAAGGACCTGGTGCGGCTGGACCGCCGAGCCGCCAGGATCAGCTACGAAGCCGACAGCGTCCGGGTCGAGACGGTGTCCGAGGGCCGTAACGGCAAGGTCGTGCGGGAGACGTTCACCGGCGACCGGGCGATCGTCACCGTGCCGTTCTCCGGGCTGCGTCACATCCCGGTCACGCCCGCGCTCTCGTACGGCAAGCGGCGCGCGATCACCGAGATCCACTACGACGCGGCCACCAAGGTGCTCCTCGAATTCAGCCTCCGCTGGTGGGAGTTCGAGGAGAAGGACTGGAAGGCCGAGCTGGAGAGGATCCGGCCCGGTCTGTACGACGCGTACCGGCTCGGCAAGGCGCCGGCCGACGGTTCACTGCTCGGCGCGCACCCTTCCGTACCGCCCGGACATCTGCCGCCCAACCAGCGCGTGCACTATGCGGCGTACCGCGCGGCCGCCCGCGACCAGCCCGAGGCGGCGCATGTCATCGGCGGCGGATCCGTCACGGACAACGCCAACCGCTTCATGTTCCAGCCCTCCCACCCGGTCGACGGAAGCAAGGGTGGTGTCCTCCTCGCCTCGTACAGCTGGGCCGACGACGCACTGAAATGGGACTCCCTGGACGACGACGAGCGCTACCCGCACGCCCTGGGCGGCGTGCAGGACGTGTACGGGCAGCGCATCGAGGTCTTCTACACGGGGGTCGGTGCCACCCAGTCGTGGATGCGCGACCCGTACGCGTACGGCGAGGCGTCGGTGCTGCTGCCCGGCCAGCACACCGAGCTGTTCGCCGATGTGCGCTCGGTCGAGGGGCCGCTGCACTTCGCGGGCTGCCACACCTCGATCAAGCCCGCCTGGATCGAAGGGGCGTTGGAGTCGGCTGTCCGCACGGCGCTGGAAGTGCACACGAGCTGACGTTCGCCGCGGACCTCAGCGGGCGAGGCCCAGCGTGACGCCCAGTCCGACGAGCACCGATCCGATGCCCCGGTTGAGGACCTTCTGCCATCGCAGCATCGCGGTGCGCAGGTGGGCGTGCGAGAAGAACAGCGCGACCAGTCCGAACCAGCCGAGATGGGCGAGGGACATGAAGAGCCCGTAGCCGGCCTGCCGCCACAGGCCGGTGTCGGGTCCGACGACCTGGGTGAACGTCGACACGACGAAGAGCGTGGTCTTGGGGTTCAGCGCATTGGTGAGGAAGCCGGTGCGCAGAGCCCCGAGGCGGCTCAGTCCCGGCTTCGACTCCAGGTCGACGGCGAGGTCGTTGCGGGCGAAGAAGGTCCGTACCCCGATGTAGACGAGATACGCCGCACCCGCCAGCTTGATCGCGGTGAACAGGACGGTCGAGGACGCGATCAGCAGCCCGACGCCGAGCATGGTGTACGTGACATGGACCAGGACACCCGCGGCGACACCGGCGGCGGCGAGGAGCCCGGTCGTCCGGCCGTAGAGATAGCTGTTGCGCACGACCATCGCGAAGTCGGCGCCCGGGCTGATGACGGCGAGAACGGTGATGACGGCGACGGCGATGATCTCGGTCATGGGCTCAGGTCTCCTCAGTCCGTGTTGACGCTGTACGGGGACGGGGACACGTCCTCGTCGTCGGCGGGCGGCGCCACCAGGTCCCGGGCAAGCAGGGTGGCCCCGGCGACGGCGCCCGGCATCAGGAACACGGCGACGAACGGGACCAGGAAGGCGAGCCCCAGCGGTACGCCGAAGCCGAGGATCAGCATGCGGCGGCCGCGCAGCAGGACGAGCCGGTCGGCCAGGACCATGCCACGGCGCTGGAGCGCGACGGCGGTGAGTTCCTCGGCGAGGAAGTAGCCGGTGACGCAGAAGCCGATGACGGGGACCACGGTCTGGCCGACGACCGGGATGAATCCGAGGGCGAAGAGCAGGACGGCGTAGAGGGTGACACGCACCAGGATGCGGATGCTGTCACGGGCGGAGATCCACAGCTCGCGCCAGAGCGGCAGCCCGGACTCGGGGACCTCGCCGCCCTCCGTGCGGTCGACCTCCTCGGAGAGCGACTCGTAGAACGGCTGGCCGACCAGCAGCGTCACGGCGGTGAACGTGATCACGGCGAGGAAGAGGCCGAGCGCGAAGACCAGCACGGTGAGCGTGGTGCGGAGAAGACCGAGCCAGGGGCTGGACCAGTCGGCGGCGAACGGGGTCGCCCAGGCGACGAGGTCGTCGGCGCCGTAGCCGAGACCGATGAGCGCCCCCGCGTACACGACGAGTGTGATGAGGCCGGGGATCAGACCGAAGCCGAACCATCGTCCGTGCCGGGCCACCCAGCGCTGCCCCTTGATCAAATAGCTGAAACCCGCCCCTAGATCACGCATGGCGTCAGCGTACTGGCGGCGGCGGACGCCGGTGACCGGGGAGTCGGGGCCGGGCCCGTCCGACGGGACGATTTGTCCTCGAACTCCGGACGGGCTCGGCCTCTGCCGCGCTCAGGTCAGGCGGATCACGTTCCAGGACATCGGTTCCAGCGTCGCCCGCAGCACGCCGCCGTCGAGCGTGGTGCCGTCCGCCGGGTGCGGGGTGACGCGTTCCGGGTCGGTGAGGGTGTTGCGGGCGTCCGGGTCCCGGTCGGCGAGGACCTGGTGTTCGGCAATGGCCGTCAGGTCGAGTCCGTGCAGGGCGACTTCGAGCGGAAGCTCCGCGTCCTGGCTCCGGTTGACCGCGAAGACCGTGACCGCGCCGGTCTGCGGGTCACGGACCGCGGTGGCGTGCAGCAGGTCCGTCTCACCGTATTTCGCCGTCTCGTACGTGGGCGAGTCGACCCGCACGTCGAGGACCTGGCCCCGCCCGTGGGCCGCGGCCTGGGCGAAGGGGAAGAACGTGGTCTGCTTCCAGGCGGGTCCACCGGGCTCCGTCATGATCGGGGCGATCACATTGACCAGTTGGGCGAGGCAGGCGACGGTCACCCGGTCCGCGTGGCGCAGCAACGCGATGAGCAGCGTGCCGAAGACGACGGCGTCCGTGACCGTGTAGTTGTCCTCCAGCAGGCGCGGTGCCTCGGGCCAGTCGAGCGGGTTCTCCTCGGCCTCCTTCTGGGTGCGGCTCATGTACCAGACGTTCCACTCGTCGAAGGAGAGGTTGATCTTCTTCGACGACTTGAGGCGGGCCCCGACGTGGTCGCAGGTGGCGACAACGCTCTCGATGAAGGACTCCATGTCCACGGCGGATGCGAGGAACGAGTCGCGGTCGCCGTCGAGTTCCTCGTAGTAGGCGTGGAGCGAGACGTAGTCGACAAGGTCGTACGTCTCGGCGAGGACCGTCGCCTCCCACTCGGCGAAGGTCGGCATGGACCGGCCGGACGAGCCGCAGGCGACGAGTTCGACGGACGGGTCGATCTGGCGCATCGCCCGCGCCGTCTCGGCGGCGAGCCGCCCGTACTCCTCGGCGGTCTTGTGGCCGGTCTGCCACGGACCGTCCATCTCGTTGCCCAGGCACCAGAGTCTGATACCGAAGGGGTCCTTGTCGCCGTGTGCGATGCGACGGTCGGAGAGTTCGGTGCCGGCCGGGTGGTTGGCGTACTCCTGGAGTTCGATGGCTTCCTGAACGCCCCGGGTGCCGAGGTTGACGGCCATCATGGGTTCGGCCTGGGGGCCGATCTTCTTCAGGAAGGCGATGTACTCGGAGAGCCCGAAGCGGTTCGTCTCCGTGGAGCGCCAGGCCAGGTCGAGGCGGCGCGGGCGTTCGTCGACGGGGCCGACGCTGTCCTCCCAGCGGTAGCCGGAGACGAAGTTGCCGCCGGGGTAGCGGATGGCGGTGACGCCCAGCTCACGGATCAGTTCGAGGACGTCCGTACGCAGGCCGGCCTCGTCGGCGGCCGGGTGGCCGGGCTCGACGATGCCGTCGTAGACGCAGCGGCCGAGGTGCTCGACGAAGGAGCCGAAGAGGCGGGGGGCGACGTCACCGACGGTGAACGCCGGGTCGAGGGTGAAGCGCGCGGTGCGGGTCATGACTTCCTCGGTGTGTTCGGTATCTCGGCCATCGGTCGAGAAAATGAGCAGGACTGTGCGTGTGCGGGGTCATCCCACGACGGGCCAGCCGTCGCGGCTCCAGCGCAGTTCGTTCAGGCCGAGCTTGGGGACGCCGTTGTCCTCGCCGTCGTAGTAGTGGTAGACGAGCACGTCCCGGCCGTGGTCCTTCATGACGGACTGGCCGCCGGGGCCGATGTACGAACCGTGCGCGGCCAGCAGCAGATCACCGCCGCCCTCCAGCATCGGTACCCCCTTGCTGTCCACGTACGGACCGGTGACGGAGGCCGAGCGGCCCGCCTTGATCCTGTACGTGGCGCTCAGCCCGGAGCAACAGGCGTCGTACGAGGCGAGCAGGTAGTAGTAGCGGCCGTGCTTGACGACGGTCGGCGCCTCGACGGCGTACGGCAGGTCGGGCCGGGTCGCCAGGTGCCGGACCTCGGTGTCCGCCGGGTCGGCGAGCCCGGTGCGCGGGTCGAGGCGGACCATGCGGATGCCCGACCAGTACGAGCCGAAGGCCATCCACAGCCTGCCCTTGTCCGCGATGACGGCGGGGTCGATGGCGTTGTAGGTGTCCGTGGTCGTGGAGGCGAAGACGATACCCCGGTCCTGCCAGCTGCCGGGCCGGCCGGTGGCGCTGGTGGCGAGGCCGATCGCGGACTGGTTGGAGCCCCACTTGGAGACCGTGTAGTACAGCCAGTAGCGGCCGTCGCGGTAGGAGATCTCGGGGGCCCACGGGTCGCCGTCGGCCGAGTAGTCGTACCACCATCCGGGCACGGCGTCGAAGGCGTCGCCCGCACGCCGCCAGTGCGTACGGTCGTTGGAGACCCGGGCCTCCAGCCGGCCGTGGGTGGAGTAGGCGACGTAACTCCCGTCCTGGAGACGGATCATGGTGGGGTCGTGGACGACGGTGTCGCCGGCCACCGGAAGCGGGTCGGGGTAGCCGGCCGCGCCCGCACCGCTCGGGACGAGCGCGAGCAGCGCGGCGGCCAGGACGGCGGCGCCTCTGAGTCGGGTACGGGACACGGGAACTGCCTCCGGGGTCTCGGTACGGGTCACTGCCCGGCCAGGCCGGTGTGGGCGACGCCGCTGACGATCTGACGCTGGAAGAAGACGAAGACGATGATCAGCGGCAGGCCGGCCATCAGGCCGCCGGCCATGAGCTGGGCCCACTGGATGCCGTAGGAATTCATCACGGTCGCGATGCCGTTCGGCATGGTCATCAGGTCGGGGTTGTTGGTCACCATGTACGGCCACAGGAAGTTGTTCCAGGACGCGATGAAGGTGAAGATGCCGACCGCGGAGAGGGAGGGCCGGGACAGCGGCACGATGATGGTGAAGAACACCCGCCAGCGACCGGCGCCGTCGATGAAGGCGGCCTCCTCCAGCTCCCTCGGAATCCCCTGGAAGAATTTGTAGAGGATGTAGACCATCGCGGCGGGCGCGCACTGCGGCAGGATCATGCCCCAGTAGGTGTCGACCATGCCCATCGACTGGACGGTGCTGAACAGCGGTACGCCGAGCACCGCCGGCGAGACCATCAGTCCGGCCATGACGAGGCCCATCAGGGCGCCCTTGCCGCGGAACTCGGTGCGTGCGAAGCCGTATCCGGCGAGCGCGCTGACCAGCAGCACGATGACCGTGACACAGACCGAGACGACGAGCGAGTTCACGAACCAGTTGGTGATGTTGCCGGTCTCGAAGATGGCCTTCCACGCCTGGGCGGTCCACACCTTCGGCAGCCAGTGCGGCGGCACCTCGACGGCTTCGGTCTCCGACTTCAGGGAGGTGAACAGCGCCCAGGCCAGCGGGGCCACCCACACCGCGGAGACGGCGACGCCGACCACGGTGAGGACGATCTGGCCGGCGGTCCATGGCTTGCGGACCTTGCCCGCCCCGACCGGGCCGGTCTTGACACGGATCTGCGTGGCGGTCATCGCACGCCCTCCTCACGCTTGCGCAGCAGCCACATGCGCCCGAGGGCGACGGCCGCGATGATCACGAAGAAGATGATGGAGATCGCGGAGGCGTAGCCACGCGGTAGCTGGTGAAGCCCTCTTCGAGGGTGTACTGGACGAAGGTGCGGGTCGATTCCTCGGGGCCCGGGCCGAAGTCATAGATCACGACCGCCTGGTCGAACACCTGGAGCGAGGCGAGGATCTGCAGGGCGATGACGAGCCCGGTGATGTTGCGCAGCATCGGCACGGTGATGTGCACCATGCGGTGCCAGGCGTTGGCGCCGTCCAGCTTGGCCGCCTCGTAGAGGTGGTCCGGGATGGTCTGGAGCGCGGCCAGGTAGAGCAGGAAGCTGAAGCCGACCGTCCACCACAGGGTGGTGATGACGACGGCGAGCATGGCCGTGGACTTGTCGGTGAGCCAGGGCGTGTCGATGCCGAGGACGTAGTTGACCATCCCGGTGCCGGGGTTGAACAGCCACTGCCACAGGTTGCTCGCGACCGTCGACGGCAGCAGGAACGGGGCGAAGAAGCACAGCCGCCACAGCCATCTGGCGCGCTCGATGTGGTGGGCGAGCATCGCCATCAGGAAGGCGAGGACCGTGATGCAGGGTACGACCAGGAGCGTGAAGTAGGCGCTGTGGCCGAGGGAGTCCCACACCAGCGGGTCGTCGAACGCCTCGCGGTAGTTGTCCCAGCCGACGAAGTTCGCACCGACGCCGGAGACGTTGGCGTCGGTGAAGCTCAGATACACGCCGCGCAGGACCGGCCAGATCACGAACAGCGCGAACAGCACGAGGAACGGCGCGACGAACCAACCGCCGTGCTGGAGCGCCCGCCCCACCCGGGCCCGCGCGCTCTCCGTATCCCCCGAGCTGACGGAACGTATCGACTTCGAAGCGGGCGCGAGAGCGGCCTCGGCGCTTGTCGTCGTCATGCGGCACCTCCCTGCGCGGCGGTCCTGCCATCCATCGGGTTCTTCATGGCCAGGAGCGTTTCCAGGACGTTCTTCATGCGGTGGGCGGCCGCGGCGGGCTTGGCCGAGCCGAGGGTGGAGGAGGCCACGACCGGCCCGATACGGGCGGCGAGCGTCCCGGTGGAGCCCGAGAACCAGGCCTTCGGCTCCGTCGCCTGGTGATCCATGGCGGAGACGTACTCGTTCTGTGGCGTGAGCTTCTTGTACGCGGCGGATCCGAGGGTCGGCGTGTACGCGGGGATGTGCCCGCCCGCCGCCCAGGCCAGGGCGTTCTTGACGATGTACGCGGCCAGTCGGTGCGCGCCCTCGTCGGAGGAGCCGCCTCGGTCCGACTGGTGCGGCAGGACGAAGGAGTGCGACTCGGCGTGGGTCGCCTGCTTGCCGAAGACCGGCGGCAGCGGGGCGGCGCCGTACTCGATCTTCGCGCCCGTGTAGACGGGGACCGACCAGTTGCCCTCCCAGGTGAACGGTGAGCCGTTCATGAACTGCTCGGCATCGGCCGCGCCCGCGGTGGCGTACCCGTCGGCGACGTGCTGCCGAAGGAACTCCAGGACCTGGGTGGCCTTGTCCTCGTCGAAGGCGACCTCGGTCATCGCGTCGTCGAAGTAGGTTCCGCCGAGCTGGGTGTAGAAGGCGACGAAGAACCACCAGGCGAAGTTCTGGTCGTTGGCGTGGATACCGACGGTCTGCAGCCCGCTCTTGGTGGCCTTCTTGGCGGCCTTGAGTGCGTCGAACCACTCCTTGGTGGAGGCGATCGGCACGATGAGGCCGTCGTCGCCGAGCAGGCCGGCCTTCTTGAGGACGTCCTTGCGATAGAAGTTCAGCTGGACGTGGATGTCGAGCGGCAGCGCGTACAACTTGCCGTCGATGACGGCGCGCTTCCACAGCGCCGGGTTGAAGTCCTGCTCGCGTACGCCGAACTTGGCGAGCAGGTCCGTGTCCCAGGGGTCCAGGAGCCGTCCCGGCGCGAAGCCCGCGACACGTCCCAGGTGGCTCACGGCGAGGTCCGGAGCGCGGCTGCCGGCGGCCGCCATGGCGAGCTTGGTGTAGTACGGATTGCCCCACTGGAGGGTCGCGTCCTTCACCGCGATACCGGAGTTGGCCTTACGGAAGGCGTCCAGCATCGCGATCATGTTGGAGCCGTCGCCGCCGCTGAAGAGATTCCAGTAGCGGACCCGGGAGGCCGCGCTCGACGCGAGGGCGTCCGCACCGCTGCCCAGCGCCGCGAAGCCGAAGCTGCCGGCGACGGCCAACCCGCCCAGCCCCGTGATCAGTTGCCTGCGATTCAGGCCAGGTCGTCCCATTCCCCGCCCTCACTTATTCGAAATCCCGAATGCTGCCCGTAACTTCGAACGGACCGTAAAATCGAAGCGCTTGCGCGTCAATGGGTCGCGCAAGAATTCCGAACAATGTCCGGGATATCGAACAAAAACGAGGGCCGCACCCTGGCGGGGGTGCGGCCCTCGGTCACGTACGAGTCATACGGGCGATCAGACGACCGACAACTCGACCTTGATGTTGCCGCGCGTGGCGTTCGAGTACGGGCACACCTGGTGGGCCTTGTCGATGAGCGACTGCGCGGTGGCGGTGTCGACGTTCGGGATGGTCGCGGAGATCGCGACCTCCAGGCCGAAGCCGCCCTCGGCGGTCTTGCCGATGGAGACGGCGGCGGTCACGGTGGAGCCGGAGATGTCGGCCTTCTCCTGGCGGGCCACAACACCGAGAGCGCCCTGGAAGCAGGCGCTGTAGCCGGCCGCGAAGAGCTGCTCCGGATTGGTGCCCGCACCGCTGCCACCCAGCGCCTTCGGCGGGTTGACGACGACGTCGAGCCGGCCGTCGTCGGAGGAGACGCGGCCGTCACGGCCGTTCTCCGCGGTGGCGACAGCGGTGTACGCGACGGTTATGTCCTGAATGGTCATGCTGAGGGTTCCTCTGCTGTAGCGCCGCGACTCGCGCCCACGATCGCGACGGCCTGCGATGAGACTAACGGGTGCCCGGGAGTGGCTTTCAGGCGAGGGAGACGATCATCTTTCCGGTGTTCTCGCCGCGCATCAGACCGAGGAACGCGTCGAAGCCGTTCTCGATGCCCTCGACGAAGGTCTCGCTGTACTTCAGCTCGCCCGAGGCCAGCCAGCCGGCGACCTCCTGGACGAACTGCGGCTGGAGCGCGGTGTGATCGCCGACGAGCACGCCCTGCAGGCGCAACCGCTTGCCGATGACCAGGGCGAGGTTGCGCGGGCCCGGGACCGGCTCGGTGTCGTTGTACTGGGCGATCATTCCGCACATGGTGGCGCGGCCGTGCACGTTGAGCGAGGAGAGCGCCGCTTCGAGGTGCTCTCCTCCGACGTTGTCGAAGTAGACGTCGATGCCGTCGGGGGCGGCCTCGCGCAACTGCTCGGCGACCGGGCCGTTCTTGTAGTTGAACGCCGCGTCGAAGCCGTACTCCTCGACGAGGAGCTTGACCTTCTCGTCGGATCCGGCCGAGCCGATGACCCGCGAGGCACCCTTGAGCTTGGCCATCTGGCCGACCTGGCTGCCGACCGCACCGGCGGCGCCGGAAACGAAGACGGCGTCGCCCTCCTTGAAGGACGCGACCTCGAAGAGGCCGGCGTAGGCGGTGAGCCCGGTCATGCCGAGCACGCCGAGGTAGGCGGAGAGCGGGGCCAGGTCCGGGTCGACCTTCACGGCGTGCTCGGCGGGGACGTCGGCGTACTCGCGCCAGCCCAGACCATGCAGGACGTGGTCGCCGACCGCGATCCCCTCGGCGTTGGAGGCGATGACCTCGCCGACCGCGCCACCCTCCATGGGATGGTCCAGCTTGAAGGGCGGGACGTACGACTTCACGTCGTTCATCCGGCCCCGCATGTACGGGTCGACGGAGAAGTGCAGGTTGCGGACGAGGATGTGACCCTCGCCGGGAGCGGTGACCGGGGCCTCACGCAGCGCGAAATCCTCGGCCTTCGGCCAGCCGTGGGGGCGGGCGACGAGGTGCCATTCACGGCTGGACGTGGGAAGTGCTGCAGACATGGGCTCGGGGTCTCCTCAATGTCTTAACGGGTGGGGGAAGCGTTCCCGCGGCGGAGAAAAGCTTCATGACGTGAAACAACCATGCTCCTGAATATTTCATGTTGTCAAGTAACCGGGTATCCTGAGTGTCATGGCCACCACGCGAACAGACCCACTGACCCTCGAAGTCGTCGAGCTCATCGGCACTGTCGTGGCGCGCTACTACGAGGAGTACGACCAGGCCGCGGCCGCGCACTCACTGACCGGCGCGCAGGCCAGAGTCCTGGGACTGCTCTCCCTGGAGCCGATGCCGATGCGCAGGATCGCCCAGAAGCTGAAGTGCGAGCCGTCGAACGTGACGGGGATCATCGACCGGCTGGAGACTCGCGGCCTGGTCGAGCGCCGGCCCGACCCGGCCGACCGGCGGGTGAAACTGGCCGCCCCGACGGAGAAGGGCATCGACACCGCGCGGCAGCTGCGCGAGTCGCTCAGTTTCGCCCGGGAGCCCCTGGCGAAACTGTCGGACACGGACCGCGCGGTGCTGCGGGATCTGCTGCGGCGGATGCTGGGCGTGGACGCGGAGTCCTAGGAGGCCCCGGCCCCGGGCCGCGGACGCCCTTCTAGTGCCGCGACCGGCTTGGCCGACGCGGAAGGGGGTCCCCCTGGCCCTTACGGCCTTGGGGGAGGGCGTGCCGGGCGGTGCGACGGGGCAAAGCCCGCCGGGAGGGGCACTAGGAGCAGAAGAACAGGAACCAGCACGTCTCCGTCCTGGTCGGGCTGGGCGTGGGTGTGGGTGTGGGTGGCGCCGGATTCCGGGGCGGCGACGCGGTGCCGGTGGGCTGCCCCGACTCCGCCGGGTCGCGAGGCGTCCCCGAAGGACTCGGTCCGGACGGCGGCTCCATGGCGGAGCCGGCGTCGTCGGAGGGCGTGGTGGTGGCCTCGGGCGGGGCGGAGCCCTCGCCTCCTGGCGCCCCGGTGCCGGTCGAGGCGGCCGGACGGCCGGTGCCGGAGGTGTGCGCATCGGTGGCCGGGACCACGGAGGGACCGTCCACCGGTCCGGGACCGTCGATGTCGTGGCTCGACGAGGGGTCCGGTGCCGGTTCGGTCGTGACGTCGGTGGCCTCGCGTACGTAGTCGGAGGCGTGGTCGTCGCCATTCGGCTCGATGGCCAGCCGGGCGAAGCTCAGGACACCGGCGGCGAGCACGACTCCGAGGACGGCGAGCAGAGCCGTACGGCCGCGGCGGCGACGCGAACGACGGCCACGGCCCTCCTTGACGCCTCGCCCTTCCCGGCCGCGTCGATTGCCCCGGCCACCCCGCTGGTCCCGGCCGCCCGGTCCGTCGCCGCCGCCACTCTCCGCCCGGCCACCGCTGCGCGAGCCGCCCGGAGCGCGCGCGCCCCGGGATCCGCGCGCATGCCCGCCGCGCGCAGGTTCGGCGGCGCCGCGGGACCGGCGGCGGCGTCCGGCCGGCAGGGGCGGTGCGGTCTTCTCGCGCTCCGCGTCCGGTTCGTGGCCGGAGAGGACGGGCGTGACGTAGTGGCTCAGCGCCTCGACAGGGGTTCCGCACCCGGCACAGGCGAGGGCTCCGTTGAGATGCCGCTGACACGGGTGACAGTAATCCATGGCGCCCGCAGATTATGCGCCGATAGGACAACAGAGAAAGCCGCTCAGGTGAGGATCCTGTGTGGAAGCGTTGATTCCATGACCACTGCTCCCTTCGGTCCGCTCGAATTCCAGCTCGTCCTGCTGCGCCGTATGGCCGACCACCAACCGGGCCTCGTCGAGGATGCCCGGCACGAACTGAGCGCCTCGCTCTCCGAGATGCGGGAGGCGAACCGCCGCTGGCAGGCGATGGTGCGCGCGCCCCGCGGCCGCGGTTCGCTGCGCCGCTACCGCTCGGTGCTGGGCGAACCCGAGTCCTCCGTACCCCGCCGGATCGGCGACCTGGAGTGCGATGCCCTGCTCTGGCCGGTGCCGCTCTGGCCGGATCTGCGGTTCGAGGTGATGGTCGCGCCCGGCGCGGCCGTATGGAACGAATGGCTGGTCAGAGCCCCGGGGGCGGCCGGCCCTGAGCTGCGCACCGTCGAGGATCTGCGCCCCTGGTCGTGCACCGTCGAGGAGGTGGCGCGTGCCTTCGCGCCGGCCCGCCCGATGGAGGGCAGCGCACCGACCCGCTGGGCGCTGGCGATCACCGACCCCGTGACGGGTGCGCCGTACGTTGCCGAATTCACCTGGGGGCTGTTCCAGCGACTGCTGCCCGGCTGACTCCGGCGCGCCGCCCACATCTGTCGACCCGTCAGCTCCATACTCCCTCCGGCTCATCCCAACGCGCGCGATTCGTCCGGACGGCGCACGATGCAGAGAGGGCCGGCTGCCGCCGGCATCCCCATCAGCGCTCTCGGGAGAACCTGCCGTGACCGTCAGTCTTGAGCAGTTGCGCCGTTGCCATGTCGCCGTCGACCTCGGGGCCGCCCGTACCCGCGTGTACGTCAAGGGGCTCGGGCTCGTCGTCGACGAGCCGAGCGCCGCCGCAGTGAACACCCGTACCGGCTCGCTCATCGCCGTCGGTGAGCTCGCCGAGCAGATGACGGGCCGCACTCCCGACTACATCCGGGTGGCACGCCCGGTCTCCGGCGGAACCGTCATCGACATCGAGATGGCCCAGCGCATGCTCCGCCATCTGCTCGGCGAGAAGCTCCGCCGCCAGCTGCGCCGCAAGCCGCGGCTGCGGGCGGCCGCCTGCACCCCGCACGACAGCGATCCCCTCGCCCAGCGGGCCGCCGTCGAGACCCTGGTCGGGCTCGGCGCCCGGCGGGTCGAGCTGGTCGACACACTGATCGCGGCGGCCGTCGGCTGCGGGCTCCCGGTCGAGCAGCCGGTCGGGAGCATGATCATGGTGTGCGGGGCGGCGACCACGCAGATCGCGGTGCTCTCGCTCGGCTCGATCGTCACGGCCGCGCGGATCCCGATCGGCGGCGACGCCATCGACCACGCGGTGATCCAGCATCTGCGCCAGCACCACGAGTTGATGCTGCCGAGTCAGTCGGTACGTCCATTGCAGCTGGCGCTCAGCGGCAACGGTCTGACCCCGTACGGCCCCGCGACGACCGAGATCCACGGCCGTGACGTGGTGACAGGTCTGGCCCGCTCGGTGCACGTCGACACCGCCGCCGTGCGGCAGGCCATCCAGACCCCGCTGACCGCGGTCCACGACGGCCTCGGCAAGGTGCTGCGCGACTGCCCGCCCGACCTGGTGGCCGATCTCGCGGACCGCGGAATCATCATGGTCGGCGGCAGCGCGCTGCTGCCGGGACTCGACCAGATGCTGCGTGATGCGACGGGCATGCCGGTGCAGATCGCCGAGCGCCCCGACGTCTGCTCCGTCCTGGGGCTCGGCGCCATGCTGGACGGCAAGATCGAGCCGTTGGTCCTCAACCCGCTGGCCGCCTGACGACCACGGGGCGGCGTATGACGCACGAGGACCGGGGCGCTGCGGACGGGCCGGCGGCGGACCGCTCCGACGGCAGACCTCCCGGGCTGCCGATGCTGCTGGACGCGGTGCTCAGCCTCGGCACCGATCTCGAACTGCGGGCCACGCTGCGGCAGATCGTGGACACCGCCACCACACTCACCGGGGCGCGGTACGGAGCACTCGGCGTCCTCGATCCCGAGGCCGGCGCCATCACCGAGCTGTTCACCTCCGGTCTGACCGACGCCGAACGGGAGCGTATCGGCAGCTTCCCGGACGGGCACTCGGGGCTGCTCGGCGTGCTCATCGACGATCCGCAGCCATTGCGCTCCGACGACCTGCCCGCCGATGCGCGCTCCTGCGGTGTGCCGCCCGGCCATCCGCCGATGCGTTCCTTCCTCGGGGCCCCGATCCGGGTGCACAACGAGGTGTTCGGCAATCTCTATCTCACGGAGAAGATCACCGGGCATTTCACCGATGCGGACGTGGCGCTGCTCCAGATCCTCGCCTCGCAGGCCGGGATCGCGATCGCCAACGCCCGGCTGTACGAGGCGGCCCGGCAGCGGGAGCGCTGGATCGAGGGCGCGGCAGCCGTCACCACGGCCCTGTTGAGCGGCACGAACGCGGACGACGCGTTGATGACCGTCGCCGAGCGGGCCAGGATCCTCGCCGACGCCTCGGCCGGGGTGATCCTCCATCCGACCGCGGACGGCGGCATGGAGATCGTCACCGCGTCCACGCTCGACGACCCGGCCGGCATCGTCGGCACCACCATCGAGCCCGGCTCCCCCGTACTGGTGCAGCTGCTGGGCGGTGAGCCGGTCTTCATCGACGACTCGGCGACCGATCCGCGGATGACGACGCATGTACGGTCCCGGTTCGGTCCCAGCATGATGCTGCCGTTGCAGAGCGGCGGGCGGCTCATCGGCACGCTCGCTCTGCCCCGACGGCGCGGTGGCGCGCCGTACACGGCGGTGGACCGGCTGCTGGCCTCCCAGTTCGCCTCGCAGGCGGCGCTCGCCCTGGTGCTGGCGGACGCCCAGCACAACAGGGAACAGCTCGCGGTGTACGAGGACCGTGACCGGATCGCCCGCGATCTGCACGATCTCGTCGTCCAGCGGCTCTTCGCGACGGAAATGATGCTCGAATCGACCCGCCGCCGGGCCGCCGCACCGGAGACGGACGAGCTGCTCAGCCGGGCCGTCGACGAGCTGGACTCCACCATTCAGGAAGTACGGACCGCGATCTTCGCCCTCCAGCAGCCGCCCACCGAGGCACCCTCCACGTTCCGCGGCCGGGTGCTGCGGGAGACCCGGGGCGCGGCCGCCGTGCTCGGATTCCAGCCGTCGGTGCAGTTCTCCGGGGCGGTGGACGCCCTGGTGCGGCAACCGGTGGACCAGCAGCTCCTCGCGGCGCTGCGGGGCGCCCTGGCGGCGGCGCACCGGCGGGCCGGGGTGTCGGCCATAGAGGTGGAGGTGGATGCGACGGCGCGGCTTCCGGACGGACGGTCCGCGGTCCAGCTGGTGGTTGCCGACAACGGGCGCGCCGAGGACGGCTCGCGCTCGACGACCGTCACCTGGCAGGCGCCGCTCTGAGCGCGACCCGGGTGCTGGAGTGAGCGACACCCGCCTCACGCTTGAGCCTGCGCAGCAGTCCGTCCAAGGCGGCGGTGTCGGCGACGGTGGCGCGTACGAGATAGTCGTGGCCGCCCGTCACATGCACCACTTCGGTGATGCCGGGCAGCGCGAGCACCGCGCGTTCGAACACCTCGTTGGTCGTGTCGATACGCAGTGTCACGTCGATGAAGACGACCAGGCCCGTCCGGGTGTCGGCGGCCGGGTCGATGATCACGGTGAAGCCGCGGATGACGCCGTCGCGGCGCAGCCGGCGCACCCGGTCGGCCGCGGCGTTGGCGCTGAGGCCGACCCGTACCCCCAGATCGCGATACGAGATCCGCGCGTCCTCCTGGAGGACGCTGAGGATTTCCCTGTCCAGACGGTCCATACCGCGATTGTCGCAGCTTGTGCGAGATTTCGACTGCGGAGACCCGGGGTCGGGTGCCCGTGCCCCCACATGGAGTACGTCGGCAGGCCCACCACTGCTGGTACGGCCTTGACTGACAGGGTGGAAACAGCCGTGAAGCAGTCCCCCGCTCCGGCCGCCAAGCAGTCCGCCGCGGCCTACCGCAATCTCGCGATGGCCACGATCGGCTTCGGGCTCACCTTCTGGGCCTGGAACCTGATCTCGCCGTTGTCAGGGGCCTTCAAGGAACGGCTCGGGCTGAACTCGTTCGAGCAGTCGGTGCTGGTCGCCGTGCCGGTTCTGGTCGGTTCGCTGGGACGGATCCCGGCAGGGGCGCTCACCGACAAATACGGCGCCCGGCTGATGTTTCCGCTGGTCTCGGCGCTGACCATCATCCCCGTACTGCTGCTGATCCCGGCGAAGGACTCGTACGGCGCGATGCTCGCCGTGGGCTTTCTGCTGGGGCTGGGCGGCACGACGTTCGCAATCGGCATCCCGCTGGTCAACTCGTGGTTCCCGCCGGCACAGCGCGGGGCCGCGCTCGGTGTGTTCGGCATGGGCATGGGCGGAGTGGCCCTGTCCGGGTACTTCACCCCGCGGATCGCCGAGCACGGCGACAACCTCCCGTTCCTCGTGGTCGCCGTGGCGCTGGTGGCGTACGCGGCCCTGGCCGCGGTGCTGGTCAGCGACCACCCGGACCGAAAGGTACCGACCGACTCGCTCGCCCACCGGCTGGGCGAGGCCGGGCGGCTGCGGGTCACCTGGGAACTCTCCGTGCTGTACGCGATCGGCTTCGGCGGCATCGTGGCGTTCGGCGTCTATCTGCCCACGTATCTGAAGACCTGGTACGACCTCTCGCCGACCGACGCCGGCACAAAGGCCGCCGGGTTCGCGCTGGTCACCGTCATCTTCCGGCCGATCGGCGGCTGGCTGTCGGACCGCGTCCACCCGGCGCTGGTCACCTCGGCGGCGCTGGGGCTGGCCGCGCTGATGGCGATCGTCCAGGCCTTCGACCCGAAGCTGGCACCCGGCGGCACGATCGCGCTGCTCTGCATGGCGGCCGGTCTCGGCACGTCGAGCGGCAGCATCTTCGCCCTCGTCTCGCAGGTGACACCGCAGCCGAAGGTGGGCAGTGTCACCGGGATCGTCGGCGCGATGGGCGGACTCGGCGGCTTCGTCCCTCCGCTGGTGATGGGCGCGATCTACAGCGCGAAGGGCTCGTACTCGATCGGCTTCATGCTGCTGTCCGACCTGGCACTGGCCGGGTGTGTGTACGCATACGGGCGCATGCGGAACATCAAGCGGGACGAGCGGCCGTCCGGCGGATCAGGGCCGGGACGGAGCGGGACCGGCTGAGAGCCTGTCGGGTGACCCTGGCCGCCCGATCAGAGGTCACCCGACACGCTCTGAGGACTGCCCGCCATCCGCGCACCCCCAGGGAGGAGGGGACAGCTCTTACGGCCGCCCCCGCGGGAGGTCGTTAGGGTCGGGAGGGTGACTCCTCTTCTGCCTGCGCTGCAGGACGGTTCCGGCCCTGCAGCTGCCCGGGAAGCCGTCCGGTTCGGCGAGCGCACCCTGACGTACGCACAGTTGGCCGCCGCCTCGGACGCCCTCGCCGCGCGGCTCGCGGGCACCGGCCGGGTGGCCGTCTGGGCCACACCGACCCCGGAGACCGTGGTCGCGGTGGTGGCGGCGCTGCGGGCCGGGGTGCCCGCCGTGCCCCTCAACCCGAGGACGGGCGAGCGGGAACTGGCCCATATCGTCGCCGACAGCGCCGCGTCGGCGGTGCTGGCCGGAGCGGGCGATGTGCTCCCGCCCGCGCTGGACGCGCTGGACCGTACGGATGTCGACACGTCGGCGTCGGCAACGGCGGTGAACGGCGGTGGCTTCCTCGAGCCCTCCCCCGAGTCCCCCGCGCTGATCGTCTACACCTCCGGCACCACGGGCCCCCCAAAAGGCGCGATCCTGCCCCGCCGGGCGATCGCCGCCTCCCTGGACGCGCTTGAGGACGCCTGGCAGTGGACCGGGGACGACGTCCTCGTCCATGCCCTGCCGCTGTTCCATGTGCACGGTCTGATCCTCGGCGTCCTGGGTCCGCTGCGCCGGGGCGGTTCGGTGCGTCATCTGGGGCGGTTCTCCGCCGAGGGTGTGGCCCGGGAGCTGAGGGCCGGCGGCACGATGCTGTTCGGCGTACCGACGATGTACCACCGGCTGGCCGAGACCCTCGGCGACGGTTCGGCGCCGGACGCCGCCGGGCTGGCGAAGGCGCTCGCAGGGGCGCGGCTGCTGGTCTCGGGGTCGGCTGCGCTGCCCGTCCATGACCACGAGCGGATCGCGGCGGCGACCGGACGCGGCGTCGTCGAGCGGTACGGCATGACGGAGACCCTGATGAACACCGGTGTCCGCGCGGACGGCGAACCGCGACCCGGGACGGTCGGCGCACCCCTGCCCGGCGTCGAACTCCGGCTGGTCGAGGAGGACGGCGCCCCGCTCGCCGACCCGACGGCAGAGGGCGCGGTGGGCGAGATCCAGGTGCGCGGCCCGAACGTCTTCACCGGCTATCTGAACCGCCCCGACGCGACGGCGGCCGCGTTCACCGAGGACGGCTGGTTCCGCACGGGCGACATGGCGACCCTCGACACGGACGGCTGTGTACGGATCGTCGGCCGCAAGGCGACCGACCTGATCAAGAGCGGGGGCTACAAGATCGGCGCGGGCGAGATCGAGAACGCGCTCCTGGACCACCCGGCCGTGCGCGAGGCCGCCGTCACCGGGGAGCCGGACCCGGATCTGGGCGAGCGGATCGTCGCCTGGGTGGTCCCGTCCGATCCGGGCGCGCCGCCCACGGAGACCGAGCTGGCGGACCACGTGGCGGCTCAGCTCGCCCCGCACAAGCGGCCTCGCACGGTCCGTTATCTGGAGGCGCTGCCCCGCAACGACATGGGCAAGATCATGAAGCGGTCCCTCGGTGCGTAGGCGGCTGACGGCGCGGCAGGCGATCGCGGCGGTCGGCGAGGACTTCGTCGAGGCCGTCGCCCCGCCCGGCGCGGAGATACCGGCAGACGGTCCGCTCTCCTGGTCCGGTTACGCGGACTCCCGGGCTCGTGCGACGGACCGCACCGGTGAGGAGGAGTCCGTCGTCCACGGTCTCGCCACCGTCGGCGGCCACCCGTGCGTCCTGATCTCGTTCGAGTTCGGCTTCCTCGGCGGCTCGCTGGGTCAGCGCACCGGGGACCGGCTGGAAGCCGCGTACGAGACCGCCCGCAGCCGTCGGCTGCCGCTCGTCTCGCTGATCGCGACGGGCGGCAGCCGGATGCAGGAGGGCATGGTGGCACTCACCCAGCTCCAACGGGTGGCGCACGCCTCGTCCCGGCTGCGGGCGGCCGGTCTGCCCCATCTCGCGGTCCTGCGCGACCCGACGACGGGCGGCGGCTGGGCCACGCTGGGGGCCGGTGCCGATGTGATCCTGGCGCTGCCGGGGGCGCAGATCGGGTTCGCCGGATCGCGCGTGCGGCCGGCGGACGCGGACCCGTCGGCCTACACGGCGGAGAGCCAGCTGGTCACGGGCCACGTCGATGCGATCGTCGGCGCGGCCGAACTTCCGGGGACGCTGGGGCGGTGGCTGGGCGCGCTGCGAGCGGCAGGCGGCGGCGCGCCCCTCCTGCCCGCACCGGTCCCGGACGCCCTCTCGGACGCCGGGTTGCCCGCGACCGGCTGGGACGCCGTGCGGCAGGCCCGTTCCTCGGCCCGGCCGCGTGCCGAGGCGTATCTCGACGCGTACTTCGACCACCTGCTGCCGCTCAGCGGTGACCGCTGCGGCGGTACGGATCCGGGGCTGCTCTGCGGGTTCGGGCTGCGCGGCGACCGACCGATCGCGTATGTCGCCCAGTGCGGCACCGCGACCCGCCCGGCGGGCTATCGCACCGCGGCCCGGGTGGTCCGGCTGGCGGACCGGCTCGGCGTACCCGTCCTGACCCTGGTCGACACCCCGGGCGCGGCGAACGACGCCGAGGCGGAACGGGCGGGCGCGGGAGCCGCCATCGCCGACGCGTTCGCGGCGATCGCCGAGGCCCGGGTCCCCGTGACGACCCTGGTGATCGGCGAGGGCGGCTCGGGCGGCGCACTGGCCCTGGCGGCGCCGGACAACACGTACGTCACCCGGGACAGCTACTTTTCCGTCATCGCCCCGGAGCTCGCGGCGGCCATCCTGAAGCGCTCCCCCGACGCCGTACGCGCCACGGCCGACCAGCTACGCCTTCGACCCCAGGACCTGGTGGAGCTGGGCATCGCCCGCGGGATCGCGGCCCCTGACGCACCGCCCCTCTGACGGCGAGTCCACCGCGCGGGGCGACGGATGGCTGGTTAGCGTGAAAAACCGGACCAACCATCGAGTCAGGAGCGCAGAGTGATGGCCGCAGAACCGGAGGGCACGCCGTGCTGGGCGGACGCCATGTTCACCGATCTCGAGGGGGCGAAGAGCTTCTACGGTGACGTACTGGGCTGGACCTTCAGCGAGGCGTCGTCGGAGTTCGGCAACTACACGCAGGCGTACGCGGAGGGCAAGGCGGTGGCCGCCGTCGTACCGCCCATGCCCGGTCAGGAGGGCCAGTCGGCGTGGTGTCTGTACCTCGCTTCGCCCGACGCCGCCGCCACCGCCACGAAGATCCGTGACAACGGCGGCGAGGTGCTGATGGACCCGATGCAGGTCGGCGACTTCGGCTCGATGCTGCTGGCCCGCGATCCGGCCGGGGTGACGTTCGGCGTGTGGCAGGCGGGGCAGCACGAGGGATTCGAGGCCAAGGGCACGCCCGGTGCCTACTGCTGGTCGGAGGTGTTCACCCGGGAGCCCGCGAAGGCGGACACCTTCTTCCCCGCCGTCTTCCCGTACCACGTGAAGCGGATGAAGGACGACGCGATCGACTTCTCCCTCTACGACCTGGGCGCCGACCCGGTCATGGGGCGGATGAAGATGACGGACGACTTCCCGCCCGAGGTCCCGCCGTACATCAACGTGTACTTCACCGTCGAGGACTGCGACGCGGCGGTGGCGAAGGCGACGGAGCGCGGGGCGATCCTCCGGTTCGGGCCGATGACCAGCCCCTTCGGCCGGTTCGCCGCGCTGAGCGACCCGCAGGGGGCGGCGTTCTCGGTGATCGATGTCAAGACGACCGGGGGCGACATGCCGGAGTTCTCCGACGCGACCACCTGAGAGTGCCCGGCAGTAGGCACAACGGTGAAGGAGCGGGGCTGGGGTGCGTGCATCGCAAGGCGGAGGATCGAGCCGACGCGAAGGGGGTCCCCCATGCCCCTTCAGGGCTACGGGGGAGTTGGTGATCGACGACAACGCCGCGAGGTGCGTGCCCCGGCCCCGCGACGCCGCGAAGCCTACTGCCGGGCACTCTGAACGGCGGCACAGTCCGGCCGTCCGGCTCGCGGGCAGCCGGTCGCCGCCCGTCGGCGTCCGGCTGCTGTCTCCTCGGTGAACGGCGGCTGCGCACCCGGCACGGGCGGTGGCCGGCAGCCGTGCAGACCGCTGCCGAACACCGACGAGCCCTGCCCCGGCCCTTACGGCCTGGTGCACGACAGCGAGCGGTCACGGCTGCGGATCGCGCGCGTCGTACCGGGTGAACCCGCGCCACCTCAGCGCGAGCAGTGACACCGCGACCACGCATGCGATCCCGCCCCCGGTGACCGCCACCGCCGGGGACGTCAGGTCGGCGACCGAGCCCGCCAGGAAGTCGCCGAGCCGCGGCCCACCGGCCACCACCACGATGAACACGCCCTGCAGCCGCCCCCGCATCTCGTCCGGCACCGCCGCCTGGAGCATGGTGTTGCGGAAGACCATCGAGATGGTGTCCGAGCACCCGGCGAGTGCCAGCAGGATCAGTCCGAGCCAGAGCTGACGAGTCAGCCCGAAAACGGCGATGGCGCTTCCCCAGCACGTCACGGCGACGATCACCGCGAGCCCGTGCCGCCTGATCCGGCCCAACCAGCCGGAGAACACCCCGCCCAGCAACGCCCCCAGTGCCGGAGCCGCGACCAGCAGCCCGGTGGTCTTCGCGTCACCGCCGTACCAGACCACGGCGACGACCGGGAAGAGGGCCCGCGGGTGGGCCAGGACCATGGCGCACAGGTCGCTGAAGAAGGTCATCCGCAGATTGGGCCGCGCTCCCAGGAAGCGCAGCCCGTCGGCGACCGACGCCCGCTTCTCCCCGCCCTCCTTCCCCGCACCGTCCCCCCGTTCGGGGAGCATCGGGGGAAGCCGCCACATCGCGTACAGCGAGGCAGTGAAGGTGACGGCGTCGACGGTGTACGCGGCCCGGTACCCCCACCAGCCGACGATGAGCCCGCCGAGCATCGGCCCGACCAGCGCGCCGGTGGTGCTGGTCATGGAGTTGAGCGCGTTGGCGGCGGGCAACTGCTCGGCCGGCAGCAACCGGGCGATCATCGAGCTGCGGGCCGGTGAGTTGAGCGCGAAACAGACCGCCTGAAGGGCGACGACGGCGTACAGCAGCCCCACCTGCTCCACCCCCGCGACGGTGGCGGCGACCAGGGCGACGGAGAGCACGAACGAACCGGACGAGCTGGCCAGCCCCAGCTTGCGACGGTCGACGATGTCCGCGACGGCACCGCCGTACAGACCGAAGACGACCAGCGGCAGGAATGAACAGATTCCGATCAGCCCGACCGAGAAGGCGGATCCGGTGATGTCGTACACCTGGAGGGACACGGCGAGCGCCGTCATCCCCTGCCCGATCCAGGAGACCGTGTTCCCGAACCAGAGCCTGCGGTAGTCGAGCGAGGTCCGAAGCGGGGTCAGGTCGGCGAGTATGCGGAGGCGCTGGGCGTGTTCTTCGGTCGTTTCGGTCACAGCGGATGGTAACGACCGGTCGGCGCCCGCCCGCGCCCGGAGACGCCCTTGCCGCGGAAGCCAGGGCCTGCCGTCCGGCGGGGACCGGCCCGCCGGGGCTCACTCGCTCATTGCCAGGGAACTTCCGACGGTTCGGCAGGAGGGCGGGCGACGCCGTTCCGCGCCGGGGGATGGGCGGAGAACAGGGTGGCGTACAGACCGCTCCGATCGAGGAGTTGCGCATGCGTACCCGACTCCACCAGCCGGCCCTCGTCCAGCACCAGAATGCGGTCGGCGTCCGCGGCCAGGGCCAGGTCGTGCGTGATCACGATGGTGGTCCGTCCTTCGGCGAGGCGCCGCAGCGGTCCGAGGATGCGCTGAGCGGCCACGGTGTCGAGCCCCGTGGTGGGCTCGTCGAGAAGCAGAACGGGCGCGTCACGCAGCATGGCGCGGGCAATGGCGACGCGCTGCAACTGGCCTCCCGAGAGGCGGGCGGTTCCGGGGGAAATGACGGTGCTGTAGCCGTCCGGAAGGGCCCGGATGAACTCGTCGGCGTCGGCTGCCCGTGCGGCATCCACGACGTCACGGTGGGTTGTGTCGTCACGTCCGCAGCCGATGTTCTCCTCGATGGTGTCGTGCAGGACGAGCGTGTCCTGGGGCAGGAGCGTGATGTTCCGGCGGAGGTGGGTGAGCGGCAGCCGGTCCACGGACACGCCGTCCAGTCGGATGCTGCCGGAGTCGGGGTCGTAGAACCTCAACAGCAGGGACGCGAGGGTCGACTTGCCCGCGCCGCTGGGGCCGGTGATGACCAGCAGTTCCCCGGGGCTCGCGGTGAAGGAGAGGTCACGGAGAACCGGCTCGCTGTTGCCGGGGTAGCGGAAGGAGACCTGGCGTGCTTCCACCTTGCCGAATGCGCGGCTGCGGACGGGCACGGGCACCGAATCGGCCGGGTCGGTGACGGCGGGCCGGGCGTCGAGGATCTCCAGCAGCCGCTCGGCAGCGGCGGTCGCAGCGGTGGCCGTCAGGCCGATCTGGCCCAACGAGCGCACCGGCGGATAGAGGTAGCCGATGAAGGCGGCGAAGGCCAGGAGCTGTCCGAGCGTCATCCTTCCCGCGGCGATCTCCCACGTGCCCAGACCGATGATCGTCAGGATGCAGAGCGTTTCGAGGACCTCCACGACCTGGGCGTAGAGCGCGGTGAGGCGGACGCCGGACACCGCCGCCTTCAGCCGCTTTCGCGCCTTGTCCTGGAGCCGTTCCTCCTCGTCCCGCTGCCTGTTGTACGCCTGGGTCAGAACTACGTTGACCAGCGTCTCCTCGACCACTGCCGTGATGGCACCGTCCGCTGCGCGTCCTCGACGGGACACCTCACGCAGACGCCCCGTGAACATGCGGGTCATGACGAAGAAGAGCGGGACCAGGACAAAGGTGGCGAGGGCCAGATCCCAGCGCAGCCACAGGGCGGCGGCGGAGAAGAAGATCGTGCTGAAGAGGGCCGAGGCCACCCCGACGATGCCGGAGACCACGAGCTGCTCGATGGCTTCCACGTCGCCGGTCAGTCGTTCCACCAGGTCACCGCGGCGGTTGCGCTGGAAGAAGTGCGGCGGCAACGTCTGGAGACGCGAGAAGACCCGCGCCCGTAGCCGCAGTACAAAGCGTTCGGCGGTCCAGGCCGCGAGCGAACTGCCCAGATACCCCACCACCGCACCGAGGGCGGCGACGGCGAACCATTGACCGGCAGGCTTCCAGAAGGCGCTGACGGAGCCTGTCTGCAGGGCCTTGTCGGTGAGTTGGGCAAAGAGCAGGATCGTCACGGTCTCGGCGATCGCGGCCATGACGGCGAACAGACAGATCAGGACGATCCAGCGCCGGTCGCCTCGCGTCAGTGGCCAGAAGCGCCGGAACGAGACGGCGATACTGATGGGCTCGGTGCGGATCGGCACATCAGTCGCCGAGTACTGAGTCGGCTCGTCAGGGCGGGCTGCATGCCGGGGTGAGCTGCGGAGGCTCATGGGCGTCACGTCACAGGGGTGCTCGGGCTATGGTCCGTCGCCATAGACGCAGGCCCCAACACTTCGAGGCGGACCCGCGCGGGAGCGCGGGCCAGCCTCGAAGCAGTTGGGCTGGGGATGTACGGTCAGTACCCGCCGCGTCCGAATCCGCCGCCGAATCCGCCGCGGCCGAAGCCGCCGCGTCCGAATCCGCCGTATCCGAATCCGCGGCCGTATCCGCCACGGCCGAAACCGCCGCGCCCGTATCCGCCACGGCCGTATCCGCCGTATCCCCAGCCACCGCATCCGCCACGGAAGATGCTACGTGCGTTCATCTTCGGCTCCTTACGAGGTTGATGTGCCGCTCCTTGTTCCTGACTGCGGCAACTACGACATTACGACGACCCCCAACTGCCAACAAGTCGGGCAAAGGATGATTCGAGCGGAACCTACGGAATGCCCAGTATCCCCAAGGGATTGCGGGGCGTGGCACTTCGGTACCCCTCCTATACGCGGCCCACCGGCGGGCCGTACAGGGCCCTCACTCAACCGCCCTGACGGCGCCTCGCCGCGGCGACCGGCACCCGACTGAGCACCTGCACACCTGACCGAAGTATGCATATGCCATTCGCATATTCATTTGGCATATTCACTGCCTCTTGGGGCACACACCGCGATCCACGCCAACCTGGCTTGCACACAGGGTTCTTGACGACCCAAAAGGCAACGGGGCTCCGACTGCATCCCCGTCGGCGCAGGTCCTGGGCTCCCGGACCGTATCGCCGTATCGGCATCACGACGCGGTTCGCGCGGGCAATGCATCACCATTCGACCGGACTTCACCGCAGCGCAGCCGGTGCGGGAGCGCATCGAGCGCCGGAAACCCGCATCGAGGAGTCGGGACGACTTCAAGGTCCCCACCACCCAGGGCGCGGCGCCGGCCGCGAACCGACCGAGCGCACGGACGGCACCGCCCCGGCGACCAGTCACCCGGCCGCCGGGGCAGTCGCTTGTTCGGGGTTACCGAGATTGAACGCGTGATGTCGCGTGCCCGGTGTCAATGGAGGCCGCGGGCAACCGGATGACGGGGCTCGTAGAGCATGAGTTCCGCTCCGCCGGGCAGCCGGATTCCGGCGAGGATCCCCCACCTCCGATCGCTTGGCGGCCGCGTGACCTCCACGCCCTTGGCAGCGAGCTCACCGAGCTGGGACTCGATGTCGTCACACATCAGATAGAGCTCGCGCTTCGGCCCTCCACCGGCCGGACGGACGGCGACCTCAGCGGGAGGCAGTTCGAAGATCAGCCAACCGCCGCCCGCGTCCACACTCGGGAAACCGAGCGTGTCACGGATGAAGGCTCGATCGGCCTCCGCGTCCCGGCTGCAGATGATGACGTGCGCACCATTGATCATGTCGCTCTCCGCGGGTCAATCGTTGCTCGCAGCATTATCGGAGCCGGCGGCTCCACCCCCTGGGGCTGACGCGCTCCATCGCATGAGCGGGGACTGGGCTCGCCCGGCAGAACCGGGCCCCGCCCGGAAGGACGAGGCCGGGACCGGGCGACCCCGGTCACGGAAAGGTCACGGATTCAAACATCCCCGGAAAGAGTTACCGTGGGCACACGAGTATGCACTCAAGGTCACCATTCAGTGTCTTGAGAGGGCAGCTGTGGCAGAGGTTTTGCTGGCCGGGATCCTGGGGGCCGTCGTCCTGGCGGCATTCCTCCTCCACAAGGCGCACCGGAGGAATCAAGAGATCGTCACCCTGCTGCGCGCAGAGGTGGCCGCGCAGAGGATTGCAGCAATCACGCTTGGCCGAACGGCCGTCCTGCCTGCCGATGACGCCGCGGAGCAGCCGGAGCCGACCCGCCGCAAGCTGCACCTTGCGCTCCGCATCGGCGGCGGCGCGCCCGCCTTTCCCGCCTCCTTCGGTGACCGGACCCGGTCTGTCTGGAGGGGACATCGCGCGGCCGCCATGACGGTGACCGCCGCCTCCGTCGCCGTCGCCGGCGCGCTCGTCCTGACGTCGGGCGGGGGCACACCCCAAACGGCCAACGCCGCACCGCCCGCCACTGCCCCCGGTCCCGTCCCGGGCGCCGGCCAGGACAAGAAGGGGGACGGTCAAGACGCGGAGCGCAGCCCCGCCGAAGAGGGGGACGGCACAGCCGTCACCCATGACGACAGTGACGCGCGCCCCTTCTCCGGCCCCCAGTCGGCGGCCTCCGGCGAGGGCCAGTCGGTGGCCTCCACCGAGGGGGAGCCCTCCCCTGGGACCAGTGGTACACCCACCTCCGGCGACGAGGACCGGGTCGAGCCCGCCGAGGGCACCCCTGTCCCGAGCAACACGGCTGCACCCGGCCCGGTCGGGACCACCGCGCCCGGCCCGAGCACGTCCCCCACCACGACGCCGCCACCTCCCACACCGAAGCCGACGATGGAGCCGACAGCGCCTCAGAAGCCGGACGAGTGTGACGGTCTCATCGACCTCCACCTCCCACTGCTTCCGGACGTGTGTCTTCTGTAGAGCAGGGGCAAAGCGCGCCGTGCGACCCGCTGTTCGAGGGAAGCCACCGGCGCGCCTCACTCACTCCGTCAACACTTCGGGCAAGCATGGGGCGAGCGAGCGATGACGAGGGACACGAAGAGGCCCCCGCTGACACGGGGGCCTATGCGTTGTTCCAGGTCAAACGTTTCCGCCAGGAACAGTGGGCGTGGGGCGGGTGGGACTCGAACCCACGGCCGACGGATTATGAGTCCGCTGCTCTAACCGGCTGAGCTACCGCCCCTTTTCGGCGTGGCGCGTACACGTGTGCGCGCCGTCTGCCGCAGCATAGCCGGTCATACGATCTCTCGCTCCGGATGGTCGGCTTCGCATGACCATGAAGCCAGAGTCGGCCGCTGCCCGGTTCCGAACAGCGGAAATCAGACGCGAAAGAGTCCGTGCCGGGCCGACGCAGGCTCCGATCCGGCACGCGAAAAAGGACCCCGAAGGGCCCTCTTCCGTTCCGCTCCCCCGACTGGACTCGAACCAGTAACCCTCCGGTTAACAGCCGAATGCTCTGCCAATTGAGCTACAGGGGATCGCGCTCCCCCGACTGGACTCGAACCAGTAACCTGCCGGTTAACAGCCGGCTGCTCTGCCAATTGAGCTACAGGGGATTGCTGCGTTGCACCGAACCTTACCTGCCTGGCTGCTGCCGGGCGGCGCGCGTTCGCTGCGACACATACATTAGCGCAAGCAGGGGGGTGCTCCGCCAATCGGTATCGCCCGGGGTGATCTCGGGTGCCGACGGGTAGGCGGGCAGCACACGTCGCACGGAGCAACCACGGAGCAGGAGAAGGGTGGCAACCATGCGGTACCGGCTCACGTTCATCGCCGGACTGGCCCTCGGTTACGTACTCGGCACACGGGCCGGACGCGAGCGCTACGAGCAGCTGAAGAAGTCCGCACGCCAGTTCGCCCAGAATCCGGCCGTGCGCAACAGTGCCGAGTCCGCGGCACAGAGCGGCCGCGAGTTCGCCGGCAAGGCGTACCACGCGGTGAGCGACAAAGTAGGGGAGAAGGTGCCCGCCTCGGTGGCCGAGCGGGTGCGGTCGCTGCGGGAGCGCGGCCAGGGGCAGGGCATCGAGGACGACTGGGGCACCAGCAACACGTGACCGGGCCGGCAGGTCCTCCTCCCGTACGGGAACGGTCCGGCGGTGCGGCAGAATCTCCCCATGGGCATAGTCGCCGGCTTGGACAGTTCCTCGACCTTTACACACATCGTCGTCTGCGACGCGGACACGGGTGCCGTACTCCGGCAGGGGTACGCCGCACATCCCGTCGAGGCGAAGGCCACCGAGGTGGACCCGCAGGCGTGGCTGCTCTCACTCGGTGAGGCGGCCACCGGCGGGCTGCTCGAAGGTGTGCAAGCCATCGGGGTCTCCGCGCAGCAGCACGGTCTGGTGCCGCTGGACCAGCAGGGCAATCTCGTCCGTCCGGCGCTGCTCGGCAATGACAAGCGGGCGCAGGTCGCCGCGGCCGATCTGGTCGACGGGCTCGGCGGGCGGCAGGCCTGGGCCGAGGCGGTCGGGGCTGTCCCGCAGGCCGCGCAGCCGGTGTCGAAGCTGCGGTGGCTGGCGCGGAGCGAGCCGGATGCGGCGCAGCGGGTCGCCGCGGTGCTTCAGCCGCATGACTGGCTGGTGTGGCAGCTGCTGGGCCGGCCGAGCCGGCGGACCACCGATCGCGGTGCCGCGTCCGGGACGGGGTACTGGTCGGCCGGGACCGGTTCGTACCGGCCCGATCTGGTGGAGCTCGCACTCGGACGGCAGGCGGCGCTGCCGGAGGTGCTCGGTCCCTCCGATACGGCCGGGACGACACCTGAGGGGCTGCTGATCTCGGCCGGGACCGGCGAGACGATGGCGGCGGCGTTCGGGCTCGGGGTGGGGGTCGGCGACGCGGTCGTGTCGCTCGGAGCCTCCGGCTCGGTGATGGCGGTGCACCACGAGGCGCTGTCCGATCCGACCGGGATCATCACGTCGTTCGCGGATGCCACCGGGATGCATCTGCCGGTCGTGCACACACTCAATGCGGTGCGTGCTCTGCGGGGCTCCGCCGAGATGCTGGGGCTGGAGAGCCTGGAGGAGCTGTCCGCGCTGGCACTGAAGTCGACGCCGGGCGCCTCCGGGCTCGTGCTCCTGCCCTACCTGGAGGGCGAGCGCACCCCGCATCTGCCGCACACGGCGGGCACGCTGAGCGGGCTGCGGCGTGAGTCGATGAAGCCGGAGCATCTGGCGCGGGCGGCGTTCGAAGGGATGCTGTGCTCGCTGGCCGACGCGCTCGATGTGCTGCGCGGCCGTGGGGTCGAGGTGCGTCGGGTGTTCCTGCTGGGTGCTGCGGCCGAACTGCCGGCCGTACAGGGCCTTGCCCCCGCGCTGTTCGGTACACAGGTCGTCGTGCCGCAGCCGGCCGAGTACGCGGCGCTGGGCGCCGCCCGGCAGGCGGCCTGGGCGCTCGGGGTCTCTCGGGGGACACTCGATCCTCGGACTCCCCCGGCCTGGCAGGGTGCGGCGGCGCAGGTGCTGGAGCCGGGCGAGGAACTGCCGGTCGGCCAGGCGGTGCGGCAGCAGTACATGGCCACGCGGGACCAGCTTCACCCCGGGGCGTTCGACTCCGCGCTCTGAGCCGGGCGCTCTCGGTCACCAGACCGGTCCGCGGTCGGAGATTCGGTCTCCGGCGAGTGGACCGGGTCTCGTTCTTGACCTGGGCTTGAGGAAAAACGTTCGCGGTCGCACCGGGCCTTGCCGGAAAATGAGTCGACTCCCGACCTCTGCCGACTCCGAGAGACACGCGTGCTCATAAAACTCCTGCGGGGCTACCTCGGCCCGTACAAGAAACCGATCGTGCTGCTGGTGGCGCTCCAGCTGCTGCAGACCTGCGCCACCCTCTATCTCCCCTCACTCAACGCCGACATCATTGACAACGGTGTCGTCGAGGGGGACACGGGCTACATCCTGGAGTACGGCGGCATCATGATCGCCGTCTCCATCGCCCAGGTCGTCTGCAACATGGGGGCGGTCTTCTACGGTGCGCGCACCGCGGCCGCACTCGGCCGGGACGTCCGGGCGTCGGTCTTCGACCGGGTTCAGTCGTTCTCGGCACGTGAGGTCGGCCGCTTCGGGGCGCCCTCGCTGATCACCCGTACGACCAATGACGTCCAGCAGGTCCAGATGCTGGTCCTGATGACATTCACCATGATGGTCTCGGCGCCGATCATGTGTGTCGGCGGCATCATCCTGGCCCTCGGCCAGGACGTTCCGCTGTCGGCGGTGCTGCTCGCGGTGGTGCCGGTCCTCGGCATCGCGGTGGGTCTCATCGTGCGGCGGATGCGGCCGCTGTTCCGCACGATGCAGGAACGGCTCGACACAGTGAACCGGGTGCTGCGTGAGCAGATCACCGGCAACCGGGTCATCCGCGCCTTCGTGCGGGACCCGTACGAGGAGAAGCGGTTCCGCGGCGCCAACACCGAGCTGACCGATGTGGCGCTCTCCACCGGGCGTCTGATGGCGCTGATGTTCCCGACCGTGATGACGGTCGTGAACGTGTCGTCGATCGCCGTGGTCTGGTTCGGTGCGCACCGGATCGACAGCGGCGGGATGCAGATCGGTGCGCTGACCGCGTTCCTCTCCTACCTGATGCAGATCGTCATGTCAGTGATGATGGCCACCTTCATGTTCATGATGGTGCCGCGCGCCGAGGTGTGCGCCGAGCGCATCCAGGAGGTCCTGGAAACCGATTCGAGCGTCGTGCCGCCGGTCAAGCCGGTGCGGGAGCTGCGCGCCCACGGTCATCTGGAGGTGCGGGGTGTGGACTTCCGCTACCCGGGCGCCGAGGAGCCGGTGCTGCGGTCGGTGGATCTGGTGGCACGGCCCGGCGAGACGACCGCGATCATCGGGTCGACGGGTAGTGGGAAGTCGACGCTGCTCGGTCTCGTACCGCGGCTGCTCGACGTGACGGACGGCCAGGTGCTGGTCGACGGCACGGACGTACGGACGCTGGAGCCGGCACTGCTGGCGAAGACGGTGAGTCTGGTTCCGCAGAAGCCGTATCTGTTCTCCGGGACGGTCGCGACGAATCTGCGGTACGGAAACCCGGACGCGACCGACGAGGAGCTGTGGCACGCGCTGGAGGTCGCGCAGGCCAAGGAGTTCGTCGAGAAGCTGGAGCACGGGCTGCACGCGCCGATCGCGCAGGGCGGCACCAATGTCTCCGGCGGGCAGCGGCAGCGGCTCGCGATCGCGAGAACGCTGGTGCAGCGGCCGGAGATCTATCTCTTCGACGACTCGTTCTCCGCGCTCGACTACGCGACGGATGCCGCGCTGCGCGGGGCACTGTCACGGGAGACGGCCGAGGCGACCGTGGTGATAGTGGCGCAGCGGGTGTCCACCATCCGTGACGCGGACCGGATCCTGGTGCTCGACGAGGGCCGGGTCGTCGGGTCCGGTACCCATCACGAGCTGATGGACGGCAATGAGACCTACCGGGAGATCGTGCTCTCCCAGCTGACGGAAGCGGAGGCCGCGTAATGGCCGGTCCTGGCGGACGCATGATGGCGGGCGGGGCGCCGACCGACCGGTCCATGGACTTCAAGGGGTCCTCGAAGCGGCTGCTGAAGCGCTTCGCGACGGAGAAGGCCACGCTGTACGTGATGCTGGCGGCCGGTGCGCTGAGCGTCGGGCTCTCGGTCGTCGGGCCGAAGATCCTCGGCAAGGCGACCGACCTGGTGTTCGCCGGCGTCATCGGCCGGCGGATGCCCGAGGGAACGACCAAGGAGCAGGCCGTCGAGGGCCTGCGCAAGAGCAGCAGCGGCCTCGCCGACATGCTCTCCGGGGTCGACTTCACCCCCGGGCAGGGCATCGACTTCGGTGCGGTGGGGAACGTACTGCTGACAGCGCTGGCGATCTACGTCGGTGCCGGTCTGCTGATGCTGGTGTCGACGCGGCTGTCGATCCGGGTGATCAACCGGGTCGTGTTCCAGATCCGCGAGGACATCCAGACGAAGCTGTCCCGGCTGCCGCTGTCCTACTTCGACCGGGCCAAGCGCGGCGAGGTGCTCAGCCGGGCGACCAACGACATCGACAACATCTCGCAGACGATGCAGCAGACGATGGGCCAGCTCATCAACTCCCTGCTGACCATCATCGGCGTGCTGGTCATGATGTTCTGGATCTCGCCGCTGCTGGCGCTGGTCGCGCTGGTGACGGTCCCGCTGTCGGTGGTCGTGGCGACCCGGGTCGGCAAGCGGTCGCAGCCGCAGTTCGTGCAGCAATGGAAGGTGACGGGCAAGCTCAACGCCCATATCGAGGAGATGTACACCGGGCACACCCTGGTGAAGGTCTTCGGACGGCAGGAGGAGTCCGCGAGGGACTTCGCCGAGCAGAACGACGCGCTGTACGAGGCGAGCTTCAAGGCGCAGTTCAACAGCGGGATCATGCAGCCGCTGATGATGTTCGTGTCGAACCTGAACTATGTGCTGATCGCCGTCGTCGGTGGTCTGCGGGTGGCGTCGGGTTCGCTGTCGATCGGTGACGTCCAGGCGTTCATCCAGTACTCGCGACAGTTCTCGATGCCGCTGACTCAGGTCGCGTCGATGGCGAACCTGGTGCAGTCGGGCGTCGCGTCCGCCGAGCGGATCTTCGAACTGCTGGACGCCGAGGAGCAGGACGCCGACCCCAGGACGGGTGAGCGTCCGGCGGAACTGCTCGGCAGCGTCTCGCTGGAGAAGGTGTCGTTCCGCTACGACCCCAACAAGCCGCTCATCGAGGACCTGTCGCTGAATGTCGAGCCGGGCCACACGGTCGCGATCGTCGGCCCGACCGGCGCCGGCAAGACGACGCTGGTCAACCTGCTCATGCGCTTCTACGAGGTGACGGGCGGCCGGATCGCTCTCGACGGGGTCGACGTGGCGAAGATGTCGCGCGACGAGCTGCGGTCGGGGATCGGCATGGTCCTGCAGGACACCTGGCTGTTCGGCGGTTCGATCGCGGACAACATCGCGTACGGCGCTTCGCGCGAGGTCACCCGCGAGGAGATCGAGGAGGCGGCGAGGGCGGCCCACGCCGACCGCTTCATCCGTACCCTGCCGGACGGTTACGACACGGTGATCGACGACGAGGGCTCCGGGGTCAGCGCGGGTGAGAAGCAACTGATCACCATCGCGCGGGCGTTCCTGTCCGACCCGGTGATCCTGGTGCTCGACGAGGCGACGAGCTCCGTCGACACCCGTACCGAGGTGCTGATCCAGAAGGCGATGGCACGGCTGGCGCACGGCCGTACGAGCTTTGTGATCGCGCACCGGCTCTCCACCATCCGGGACGCGGACGTCATCCTGGTGATGGAGAACGGGGCGATCGTCGAACAGGGCACGCACGAGGAGCTGTTGGAGGCGCAGGGGGCCTACGCCCGGCTGTACGCGGCGCAGTTCGCGCAGGCGGTCGCCGAGGTCGACTGATCCCTCGCGGAAGTCCTGTCGTCACACTGCCGTCGTCGCCCGAAGGGCGGCCGCGCAGCGTCCGGTGCGTGTGTGCCGGGCGTCGTGCGGCGTGCGGCGTGCGGCGGTGTGACGACAGAACCGGCCGGATCAGGGAGCGGCCCGCCACGGAGCGAATGGGGTCTCCCCACGACAACCCGCAGATGCGCGTGCCGAACCCCGCGAGCCCAGCATGATGTGAGGGCCTGGTGCCGTGCCCGGCCATGTGTGTCCCATGAGGAGCGTCGTCCGGTGCGTGCGATCGCACGGCGGCCGGAAATCCTTGGACGGGGTCTCCCCTGCTCGAACGGAGTGGAGAGCTTGGGGAATGAGCCACCAGGACTTTTGGCCGACGCGGAAGGGGGTCCCCCTGGCCCTCAAGGCCTTGGGGGAGGGCGTGCCGGGCGGTGCGAGGGGGCAAAGCCTGCCGGGAGGGGCACTAGTAGACCGTCGCGGCTAATTTTTGGGATAGAGGTGGCGCAGTTTGATGCGTGCGTCGTGGGTGGTGAACTGCCAGTCGACCTGACGTTGGTCGGTGTTGGTGGCGTTCTGCCAGGCTGAGAGTTCGGTGTTGAGGTTGTCGAGGTTGCTGATCCGGCGGTCGAGGCATTGCCGGGTCAGCGCGGAGAGTTCGATCTCGGCGATGTTGAGCCATGACCCGTGTTTGGGCGTGTGGTGGATCTCGAGGCGTTGGGCCAGTGCGAAGGCCTCTTCTGGTTCGAATGCCTCGTACAGTGAGGCGATGCCGTGGGTGTTGAGGTTGTCCATCACCAGCACCACGGCCTTGGCGTCGGGGTAGTCCACGCTCAGTAACTGTTTGACCTGGCCGGCCCAGTCGATCCGGGTCCGCTGGGACAGTGCCTGGACTCGACGCCATCCGCGCAGGGGTTCGGCCCACACGAAGATTGAGCACGTGCCGCGGCGGATGTACTCGCTGTCCTGGCAGGCGTCGTGACCAGGGCGGGCCGGGAGCGGGTCGCGGGCATGGTCGAGGAGTTGGTAGGGCTTCTCGTCCATGCACACCACCGGACGTGCCGGATCGTAGGGCCGGGCATAGACGGCCAGCACGTCTTCCATCCGGGCCGCGAACTCCGCGTTCGCTCGTGGCGGGATGGTCCAGCACTTTCTCAGGTGAGGACGCAGTTCCGTTTTTTAAGACCCGCCCGATGGTGGAGTGGTCCAGGTCGGGGATGTCCTCGACCAGCGCGACGTGCTTCTCCAGCAGCCGCAGGGACCACCGGGTATAGCCCTGGGGTGGCTGTGAGCACGCCATCGCGATCAGCCGGGCTTCGACCTCACCGGTCACCGGCGAGGGCACCGGCGGGAGGTCGCGCCTCTTCCGCGCGATCGTGGCGTGCACATCGCCACCGGTCTCGGTGAAACGCTTGGCGACCAGCCGCAACGTCTCACCGGAGACGCCGAGCCGGGCCGCGATCACCTCCTTGGTGTCCACCTCACCCACCGAGCTGTCCAGCGCAAGCAGCACCCGCGCACGCATGATCATCGAGGCCCCACGAACACCTGTCGTGGTCACCCGGACCAGATCCTCACGATCCTGCGCGGTCAAACTGACCGGCCGCTTCTTCTGCGAACCCATGACAACAGTCCTATCTGGCAAAGGGGAAGGAACCTGCCAGACACCAACCTCCCAGTCAGGTGCACCATAACTAAGCGGCGACACACTACTAGTCGAGGTAGCCGCGGAGTTGGTCGGCGAAGGCGTGGTCCCGCAGCTTGTTGAGGGTCTTGGATTCGATCTGGCGGATGCGCTCGCGTGTCACGCCGAAGATCCGGCCTATCTCCTCAAGCGTGCGGGGCCGGCCGTCGTCCAGCCCGTAGCGCAACTGGACGACCTTGCGCTCCCGCTCGTTCAGGGTGGAGAGCACCGCTTCGAGGTGCTCGCGCAGCAGCAGGAACGCGGCGGACTCCACGGGGGACGCCGCGTCGCCGTCCTCGATCAGGTCGCCGAGCGCGACGTCGTCCTCCTCGCCGACCGGTGCGTGCAGCGAGACGGGTTCCTGGGCGAGCCGCAGCACTTCACCGACCCGTTCCGGCGTCAGGTCGAGCTGGGCGGCGACCTCTTCGGGCGTCGGCTCGTAGCCGCGCTCCTGGAGCATCCGGCGCTGGATCCGGACGACGCGGTTGATCAGCTCCACGACATGGACCGGAACCCTTATGGTCCGCGCCTGGTCGGCGAGGGCGCGGGACATGGCCTGCCGGATCCACCAGGTCGCGTACGTCGAGAACTTGTAGCCCCGGGCGTAGTCGAACTTCTCGACCGCCCTGATCAGTCCGAGGTTCCCCTCCTGGACCAGATCGAGCATCGTCAGCCCGCGGCCGACGTAACGTTTGGCGACGGAGACGACGAGCCGCAGGTTTGCCTCGATCAGACGGCGCTTCGCCATCCGCCCCATGACCACCAACCGGTCCAGATCGACGGCGAGTCGGGAGTCCGGGTCCGGGGTGCTCGCCAGCCGCTCCTCGGCGAACAGACCGGCTTCGACGCGGCGGGCGAGTTCCACCTCGTCGGCGGCGGTGAGCAGCGGGATGCGTCCGATCTCCCGCAGATACTGGCGGAAGAGGTCGGAGGACGGGCCTCCGGTGTCGGGGCGCCCGCGCGGCTCCGGCGGTTCGGGCAGCTCCGCCTGCTCCTCCATGACGTCGGCTGCTTCGGGTATGTCCGACGGCTCGGGCGGTTCGGGTGTCGGCGGATCCACCGCGGCCTCCGGATGATGCATGGCCCGGTTCTGCGCGGGGACGGCCGAGACACGCTCGGTTGTGGTCACGGTCCGGGTCTGCACGGGGGCGACCTCCAGGTGATCGCTGCCGGACCGCGGGGGATGGGGGGCCCACCGTGCAGTGGGCAGACCGCGCTCCGATGACTCAGGCACCGCCATCCAGTGTGGGGGAAGACACATCGCCGCCACGAGGGGCGTGCGCGGACTTTCTGAGTCCGTTCCGTAACCGGTCGGTTACCGGAGGGAACCCTCGGGGGTCGGTCAGAGTGCGTCGGCGCCGAGATTGCGCAGGGACTGGGCGTACTGCTGCAGCACCCAGACCTCGTTCTGCGCGGCCGCCAGGTGATCCGGGGCGACATTGCTGCCCAGGCGGGTGAGGCTGCCCTGGACGTCGTTGATCCGGCGGTCCACGGCGCGCAGCCGGACCTTGACCAGATGCTCGCCCGCGTAGGCCTCGTCGATGGACTTGCCGTGGAAGACCTCGACGGCGAGCTCGGTGACCAGCTTGCGCACGGTGTCGTTGGGGGCGGCGTCGAGGACGCCGACCAGATACTCACGGTTGTCGGCGAGGCCCTGTTCGGCGCCGCCCGCCTCCGCGATGCACTGGCGCACCGCGGCGTACGGCGGGGCGGTGAACTCGTCGATCCCGTAGGCGTCGAAGGCCGGAGAGACCAGGGCGGGCTTCTGCAGGGCGAGCTTGAGGAGTTCCCGCTCGGTGCGGTGGGCGGGGCTGCGGAGGTTGAGCGCGGGGCCGGAGGGGCCTGCGGGGGCCTGGACCTGCTGGTGCGGGGGGCCGCCGCGGGAGGGCGCGGGTGCGGGACCCCGGTCGCCGCGGTCGCGGGCCCAGCGGGCGAGCTGGGCGACGCGCTTGACGACGAACTGGGTGTCGAGAATGCCGAGCATCCCGGCCAGCTGGACGGCGACCTCGTGCTGGGAGGAGCTGTTCTTGATCCGGGCGACGACGGGTGCGGCCTCGTCGAGCGCGGCGCCGCGGCCCGCCGGGGTCTCCAGGTCGTACCGCCCGACGATCTGGCGGAGCGCGAACTCGAAGAGCGGGGTGCGGGGTTCGACCAGGTCGCGGACGGCTTCGTCGCCCTTGACGAGGCGCAGATCGCACGGGTCCATGTTGTCCGGGGCGATCGCGATGTACGTCTCCGCGGCGAACTTCTGGTCGTCCTCGAAGGCGCGCAGGGCGGCCTTCTGACCGGCCGCGTCACCGTCGAACGTGAAGATCACGCGGGCGCTTCCGTTGTCCATCAGGAGCCGGCGGAGGATCTTGATGTGGTCGCCGCCGAACGCCGTGCCGCAGGTGGCGATGGCGGTGGTGATCCCTGCGAGGTGGCAGGCCATGACGTCGGTGTAGCCCTCGACGACGACGGCCCGGCTGGACTTCGCGATGTCCTTCTTCGCGAGGTCGATCCCGTACAGCACCTGCGACTTCTTGTAGATCGTGGTCTCGGGGGTGTTGAGGTACTTGGGGCCGTTGTCGTCGTCGCGGAGCTTGCGGGCGCCGAAGCCGACGACCTCGCCCGACGTGTCGCTGATCGGCCACATCAGCCGGCCGCGGAAGCGGTCGATGGGACCGCGGCGGCCGTCCTGGGAAAGGCCGGAGGTGATCAGCTCCCGGTCGCTGAACCCCTTGCCGCGGAGGTAGCGGGTGAGGTGGTCCCAGCCGGCCGGGCTGTAGCCGACGCCGAAGTGGGCGGCGGCCGCCTGGTCGAAGCCGCGCTCGGCGAGGAACTTCCGGCCGATCTCCGCCTCGGGACTGTCCAGCTGCTCGACGTAGAACTGGGCGGCGATCTTGTGCGCCTCGACCAGCCGGATGCGCTCGCCACGCTGGTGGGAGGGGTTGTAACCGCCCTCCTCGTACCGCAGGGTGATGCCCGCCTTGGCGGCGAGGCGCTCGACCGTCTCGGAGAAGGAGAGATGGTCGATCTTCATCACGAAGGCGATCGTGTCGCCGCCCTCCTGGCAGCCGAAGCAGTGGAAGAGACCCTTGCTCGGGCTGACCTGGAAGGAGGGGGACTTCTCGTCGTGGAACGGGCAGAGCCCCTTGAGGTTGCCTCCGCCCGCGTTCCTCAGCTGCAGGTACTCGGAAACGACGGCGTCGATCGGGACCGCGTCCCGGACCGCCTTCACATCGTCGTCATTGATCCTGCCTGCCACGGGTGAAGTCTACGTGCGGGCTCGGACAGGGCGGGTCCGTGGTCGGTGTCGCGGGCGCCGGGCGGGATCGTGATCACACCCGCCCGGCGCGGAACAAAAGCTTCCGCAGAGGGCTCAGACCAGGGACTCCAGCGGTACCGACGGGTCCGCGAGCGCGTCCGGGTCGACCGGCCGGCCGGCCTTGATCAACTCCTGCACGGTCTCGGTGACATCCCACACATTGACGTTCATCCCGGCCAGCACCCTGCGGTCCTTCAGCCAGAACGCGATGAACTCCCGCTTGCCCGCGTCCCCGCGGATCACGACCTGGTCGTACGAGCCCGGCGGCGCCCAGCCCGAGTATTCGAGCCCCAGGTCGTACTGGTCGGAGAAGAAATACGGCACCCGGTCGTAGCTGACGTCCTGGCCGAGCATGGCGCGGGCCGCGGCCGGGCCGCTGTTCAGCGCGTTCGCCCAGTGCTCCACGCGCAGCCGGGTGCCGAGCAGCGGGTGCTGCGCATTGGCGACGTCCCCGGCCGCGTAGATGTGCGGGTCGGAGGTGCGCAGCGAGGCGTCGACGGCGATGCCGCCGCCGTCGCTGCGGGCCGCGATGTCGAGACCGGCGGCCTCGGCGAGGGCGGCGCGCGGGGCGGCGCCGATCGCGGCGAGCACGTCGTGGGCGGGGTGTTCCTCGCCGTCGTCGGTACGGGCGGCGAGGACCATCCCGTCCTGGCCGATGATCTCGGTGAGCTTGCGGCCGAAGTGGAAGCGGACGCCGTGGTCGCTGTGGAGCTCGGTGAAGATCTGGCCGAGTTCCGGGCCGATGACCCGGAGCAGCGGGGTCGCCTCGGGTTCGACGATGGTGACCTCCGCGCCGTATCCGCGGGCCGCCGCCGCGACCTCCAGGCCGATCCAGCCTGCTCCGGCGATCACCAGATGGCCGTTGTCGCGGCCGAGCGCGGACAGCACGTTCTTCAGCCGGTCGGCGTGAGCGAGGCGGCGCAGGTGGTGGACGCCTGCCAGGTCCGTACCGGGAATGTCGAGGCGGCGCGGTTCGGCGCCGGTGGCGAGCAGCAGCTTGTCGTAGTGGATGACCGTGCCGTCTCCCAGCTCCACGGAGCGGGCGTCGCGGTCGAGGGCGGTGACGGGCGTGCCGAGATGCAGCTCCACATCGGCGCCCGCGTACCAGGCCGTCTCGTGGACGAATACGCTCTCGCGTGCCTCCTTGCCGGCCAGATAGCCCTTGGAGAGGGGAGGCCGTTCGTACGGATGGTCACGCTCATCGCCGACCAGGATCACCCGGCCGCTGAACCCCTCCGCCCGGAGTGTCTCTGCCGCCTTCGCTCCTGCCAGTCCTCCGCCGACGATGACGAACGTGCGATGTGCGTCGACCACTTGATGCCTCCTCGGTGCTTGCTGCGCGGCGCCAACTGCGAGCGTCCCGCACGCAGCGTGATGGCGAAAGAGGGTGTACCCCGATCAGGTCACACCCAGTGGCCACAGGCCAGTCTGCCGACCGGGGCCGGCACCACGCAGAGCGGGGCCCCCCGGACGGAGCCGGCGACACCTGGATACGGCGCCGGAGTGGGCCGGTGGCATGGGGTGTGCTGTGAGACAGCTGGTTTCACGGCGGCCCGGCTCCCCTGCGCAGTGCGGTATGTGCCCCCAGCACATCACCTGCGGCATTGCTGTGCGTCATCGCCGCGCCCCACTCCCGCAGGACATGCCGGAGGGAGCCGCATGCGCGGCGCCCCCGGGTGCGTGCCGGTGGGGACGCCCCCACGGATGGCTCCGCCTGCCCCCGTGGGACACGCGTGACCACCGCCCGCCACGGACTCCCGCGGACGCCGGCCTGCTGACGGGCCCTCGACCACGAGGCAAGGTGCCCGGAACGGACCCGCCCGCGGTGTCGCAGCTGATCGGCCACCTCCGGGCGGCCGCGCCGGAGGTGCTGGAGCGTCCGCTGACCACGACCCGGCTCGGCTCGGTGCTGCGCCTGACCGGCCCTGTCGACGGCGAGCCGCCACGCGACGGTGCTGCGGGAGGCGGGGCTGATCACCTGGGAGCGGGGCGGCCCGACCGTCGTCCACCGTCGGATGCTCCTGGGCGACGCGCTGATGGACGGGGTGATGCCGGGGGCGTACGCACGGCAGCGGGGCGCGCGGCAGCAGGGCGGGCGTGCTCCCGGCACAGGGAGGGCAGGGCGGGCTCTCACCCCTCCCGCGACCACCGCCCCCGCGAGGTGAGCGAGGCGTTCAGGGAGCGGGCCGACGCATCGGTGAGGGCGGCGATCTGGTCGACCAGGACCCGCTTGCGCGCGCGGTCGTCGGGCGCGTGCTCGTACAGCGCGCGGAACTGCGGTTCCAGGCCCTCCGGGGCGCGCGCGGTCAGCGCCGCCGCCAGTTCGGCGATGATGATCCGCTGGTCGGCGCGGATCGCCTCCTGTTCGGCGCGCTGCATCACATAGCGGTCGGCCACCGCCTTCAGGACCGCGCATTCGCTGCGCGCCTCGCGGGGGACGACGAGTTCGGCGGTGTACCGTCCGAGGCGGCCGTGGCCGTACGCCTGCCGGGTGGCGGTCTCGGCCGCGAGGCAGAATCTGCCGATCAGCTGGCTCGTCGCATCCTTCAGGCGGGCCTGGGCGACGGCCGATCCGTCGTAGCTGTGCGGCCACCACTCCTGGGCCATGAGCCGGTCGAGGGCGTCGGCCAGCTCCTGCGGGTCGGTGTCGGCCGGGACGTACCGTCCGATCGCGACGTCCCAGATCTCGCGGCGCTCCGGCTCGGCGAAAAGGCAGTTGGGGTCGATGTGACCGGCGTGCAGCCCGTCCTCGAAGTCGTGCACCGAGTACGCGACGTCGTCGGACCAGTCCATCACCTGGGCCTCGAAGCACTTGCGGTGCCCCGGGGCACCCTGGCGGGCCCAGCGGAAGACCGGCAGGTCGTCCTCGTAGACCCCGAATTTCGGCGAACCGGGGTCGGTGGGGTGGGCGCCGCGCGGCCACGGGTACTTGGTGGCGGCGTCGAGCGCGGCCCGGGTCAGGTTGAGCCCGACACTGACCAGCCCACCGGTCCGCACATCGCGCACGAACCGCTTCGGTTCGAGGCGGGTCAGCAGCCGCAGCGACTGGGCGTTGCCCTCGAAGCCCCCGCAGTCCGAGGCGAAGTCGTTGAGCGCCTGCTCGCCGTTGTGCCCGAACGGCGGGTGCCCCATGTCGTGCGCCAGGCACGCCGTCTCGACCAGGTCGGGGTCACAGCCGAGTGCGGCTCCGAGCTCCCGGCCGACCTGGGCACACTCCAGGGAGTGGGTGAGTCTGGTCCGGGGGCTGGCGTCCCAGGCGAGGCTGCGGGTGCCGGGCGTGACGACCTGGGTCTTCCCGGCGAGTCTGCGCAGCGCGGCGGAGTGCAGCACGCGGGCGCGGTCCCGCTGGAAGGCGGTGCGACCGGGCCGTTTGTCGGGCTCGGTGTCCCAGCGCTCGGCGTCGGCAGCACCGTAGGGCGCGGTGCCGTGGTCCTGTGTGCCCTGCGTACCGTCCATGGTTCCGACAGTAATCGGCCGGACCGGCAAGACGACTCAGGCGGACGCCAGGAGAGCGCCGTTCACCGCGGATTCATGCGCCTCACGTGCGCCGGAACGTGCCTGGTCGGCCAGCGCCCGGTCGTACCGGTGCAGGATCAGCCGCGCCACCGCGGGGTGCGCGCCGAGCGGAGCCGCAGCGATCCCGGGGGTTGCAGCAGCGGCAGCTGTAGCGAAACGTCCGGGCGCGGTGAAGTACGAGGCGACGGCGATCCGGTGCCGGCCACGGGCGGCGAGGGCGCGCGTCGCGGCGGAGACCGTGGGGTCGGCGGCGGAGGCGTACGCGGGGACGACGGGCACACCGCCGAGCCGCTCGCTGAGCATCCTGGCGGTGCGGCGGGTGTCGGCGGCCGAGTCGGGGTCGCGCGAACCGGCGGCGGCGAGGACCACGGCGGAGCTGCCGCTCGCGGCCTCCTCGGTCGGCCAGCCCGCTTCCAGGAGCCTTCCGTAGAGGGCCTCGACGAGCAGGGGGTGCGGGCCGAGCGGCGCGGCGATCGTGGTCCGCAGGGCGGGTGCGGCGGCGGCCGCTGCCGGTATGTCGTGCTTGACGTGGTGGCCGCGGCCGAGCAGCAGCGGTACGAGTACGGCGTCGCCGGACCCCAGGCCGGTGAGGGTCGACGGCAGGAGCGGTTCGTTCAGCTCGATGTGCCCGAGCCTGACGTCCAGGCCGGGACGCAGTTCCCGTACCCGGTCCAGCAGCTTCACGACCGTGCGCAGCGCCTGCGGGTCCCGGCTGCCGTGGGCGACGGCGACAAGGACGGGGGCGGTGGCGGTGCCCGGTGCGGGCCGGATGGTGCGGTGCATGGGTGGCCTGCGCGTTCCGTTCAGGGAGACATGGCTGAGCTGGGTGCCGAGCTGGGCGGTGATGCGGGTCAACAGTTGCGCTGTGCTGTCGAGAGGCAGGGACTCACGGGGTTGTGCCGATGCCGACTCCGTCATGGACCGATGGTGCAGGACGGAGGTTGCCGGGTCGTTGCGCAGGGGTGACGGGTCTTTGCCGCGGGCTCACGGAGCGCCCGGCGGCCCGAAGAGGCCCTCCAGGACGTGCGCGACCCCGTCCTCCTCGTTGGACACCGTGTGCGCGGGTACGGCGGCGAGCACGGCCGGGTGGGCGTTGCCCATGGCGTAGCCGATGCCCGCCCAGTCGAGGACGGTCAGGTCGTTGGGCATGTCACCGAAGGCGATGACCTCCGTGGCGTCGATCCCGCGCCCGGCGCAGAGCTCGGCGAGGGTGCCCGCCTTGGTGACTCCGGACGCGCTGATCTCCAGGAGTCCGCGTCCGCCTGAGTGGGTGAACTGCACCTCACGGCCCGCCGCGCCCGCCCCTTCGCGGGCGGCGGCCAGCAGGGTGTCCGCGTCGAGCCGGGCGGACCAGGCGAGGAGTTTGGTGACGGGCACGTCGGTGAGCCACAGGTCGGCGAGTGACGGTACGGGCAGTTCGGCGTCGATGTCCTCGGAGAGCCGCAGCCGGTACGCCGGTTCGTACAGCACCTGGTTGCCGGTCTCCAGGGCGAATCCCACCTCCGGCACGGCGGCGGCGACCGCCGTGGCCACGCGCCGGGCGACGGCGACGGACAGTGCGCGGGAGGAGACGACCGTACGCGTCCCGATGTCGTAGACGAGCGCGCCGTTGCTGCATACCGCCGTCCCCGCCAGCCCGGTCGCGGCGGCGAGCCGGTCGACGAACCTGGGCGGTCTGGCGGTGACGAGGACGACCTCCGCACCGGCGCTCTCGGCCGTGCGCAGGGCGCGGAGGGTGCGGGGTGAGAGAGTCCCGTCGCCCCGCAGGAGAGTGCCGTCGAGGTCGGAGGCGATCATCCGGGGAAGCAGCATCGGACGATGCTACTGGGCTGGATCCGGGCGTGGCGGGCGTGCGGCACGCTCCGCCGCCGCATGCCACCAGCGCGGCGGCGAGGGCGAGTTGGGCTGTGACCAGGGTTGATCCGGGTGAAGGCCGAGCGGGACGAGAGCTGTTGCGCGGATGCGGACGGTGATCCGGCCGTGCCAGTGCCCGTCGGGTCCCGGGCCGCAGGCCAGGCTCCACTGCATGTCGTCCAGCGGGAACGGCATCCAGTCGATGCCCCTCTCACGCAGTCAGGCGCGGACGGCGGCCGCCGGGTACGGGCGGCCCTTCACGTTCTCGTACGCGGCGATGGTCACCCAGTCGTCGGAGGGCCTGCGGGCGCTCGGGAGGTTCATGGCCGCCATGATGCCCGACGCGTCGACGGGTCGTCAGCGGTTCACCAGGAGCGCGTCGACGGCTCGTCGGCGAAGAAGTCCGCGGGGTGGAGAACCCCTGTGCCCTGATACTCGTCCGACCAGGTAACGCACCGACACCGACAGGGGGCTCCGATGCGAGGGAAGCGGCCGCAATGGCTGGGGCGGCTGTGGCCGCGCACGCGGCGTGGGCAGCGCCGGGCCCTGCAAGGGGTCATGATCGCCTGTGTGCTGGGGCTGGCACCCGTCACGTGGATGTACTCCGTGGCCGACGCCCGTGTCCGGACGACCGCGGACGCCCCCGCGCAGCCGGTTGCCGTGGTGTTCGGGGCGGGACTGTGGGACGGGAAGCCGTCGCCGTATCTCGCGAACCGGCTGCGGGCCGCCGCCGAACTGTACCGGGACGGCAAGGTGAAGGTCGTGCTCGTCACCGGGGACAACAGCCGGAAGGAGTACGACGAGCCGGATGCCATGCGGACGTTTCTCGTCGCGCTCGGGGTGCCGGACAAGCGGATCGTCAGCGACTTCGCCGGGTTCGACACCTGGGACTCCTGCGTGCGGGCCAAGAAGATCTTCGGTGTCGACCGGGCCGTGCTGGTGAGCCAGGGGTTCCATATCCGGCGGGCGATCGCGCTGTGCCGGGCCGCGGGGATCGATGCGTACGGCGTCGGGGTCGACGCCAAGCACGATGTGACCTGGTACTACGGCGGGACGCGAGAGGTGTTCGCGGCGGGGAAGGCGGCGTTGGACGCGATGTTCAAGCCGGACCCGCACTTCCTGGGGCCGGAGGAGCCCGGGGTCGGGGAGGCGCTGACGGCCCGGACACCCCCTGAGAAGTAAGAGTGCCCGGCAGTAGGCAGCGCGGGTGAAGGAGCGGGGCTGGGGTGCGTGCATCGCAAGGCGGAGGATCGAGCCGACGCGAAGCGGGTCCCCCATGCCCCTTCAGGGCTACGGGGGAGTTGGTGATCGACGACAACGCCGCGAGGTGCGTGCCCCGGCCCCGCGAAGCCTACTGCCGGGCACTCCAAGCCGGCCGACCTCACGGTCCCGGTGGAGACGGGCTGAGGTGCACGTTCCGCCGGCGTAACCGGCGGCGGGCGCCTCCGTAACACCCGGCTCGCACGCTGGGCCCATGGCCCGCACCGAGACTGCTCCCACCGCCACCCACTGCCCGTACTGCTCACTGCAGTGCGGGATGAATCTGCGGCCGGTCGCCGGCGGTGCGGTGGCCGAGGTCCTGGAGCGTCCTGACTTCCCCGTCAACCGCGGTGCGCTGTGCGGCAAGGGCCGAACAGCGCCCGCCGTGCTCTCCTCACGGGTCCGGCTGACCGGACCGCTCGTACGCAATCCGGCCAGTGGCGAACTGGAACCCGCCGGGTGGGACGAGGCGCTGGCCCGGATCGCCGACCAGCTCGTCCGCGCCCGCGCGGCGCACGGGCCCGATGCCGTGGGGGTCTTCGGCGGCGGCGGTCTCACCAACGAGAAGGCTTACGCGCTCGGGAAGTTCGCCCGGGTCGTCCTGTCGACCTCTCAGATCGACTACAACGGGCGGTTCTGCATGTCGTCGGCGGCCGCCGCGCACCAGCGGGCCTTCGGCCTCGACCGCGGACTGCCGTTCCCCCTCGAGGACATCGCGCGCACGGGATGCGTGATCCTCGTCGGGTCGAACCTCGCCGAAACGATGCCGCCGGCGCTGCGCTATCTGACCGAACTGCGGCAGAACGGCGGCCGGTTGATCGTCATCGATCCGCGCCGGACCAGGACCGCCGAGCAGGCCGACCTCCACCTGGCGCCCCGGCCCGGCACGGATCTGGCGCTCGCGCTCGGGATGCTGCATCTGATCGTGGCGCAGGGGCGGGTGGACGAGGAGTTCGTACGGGAGCGCACCAGCGGCTGGGACGAGGCCAGGGCAGGTTCGATGGCTCACTGGCCGGAGCTGGTGGAGCGGCTGACCGGGGTGCCGGTTCCGCAGCTGCGGGAGGCGGTGGAGATGTTCTGCGCCACGGAGAACGCGATGGTGCTGACCGCGCGCGGTCCCGAGCAGCAGTCCAAGGGCACGGACACGGTCGGAGCCTGGATCAATCTCTGCCTGGCCACCGGCCGTGCGGGCCGACCGCTGTCCGGATACGGCTGCCTGACCGGGCAGGGCAACGGTCAGGGAGGGCGCGAACACGGCCAGAAGGCCGACCAGTTGCCCGGCTACCGCAAGCTCACCGACATGGCGGCGCGCCGCCATGTCGCGCAGGTGTGGGGGGTGGATCCCGACTCGCTGCCGGGGCCGGGACGGAGCGCGTACGAGCTCCTCGACGCGCTGGGGACGGGCGTGCGGGCGCTGCTGGTGGTGGGGTCCAACCCAGTGGTGTCCGCGCCGCACGCCGCGCATGTGGAGGGGCGGCTGCGCTCGCTGGACTTCCTCGCGGTCGCGGATGTGGTGCTGTCGGAGACGGCGGCCATGGCCGATGTGGTGCTGCCGGTGACGCAGTGGGCGGAGGAGACGGGGACGACGACCAATCTGGAGGGACGGGTGCTGCTGCGGCAGCGGGCGGTCACCGCGCCGGAGGGCGTACGCACCGATCTGGAGGTGCTGAACGGGCTGGCCGCGCTCCTCGGGCACGGCAAGGGGTTCCCCGCCGATCCCGAGGAGGTCTTCGACGAGCTGCGGCGCGCCTCTGCGGGCGGGCCCGCCGACTACGCGGGGATCACGTACGCCAGGATCGCGGCGGAGGACGGGGTGTTCTGGCCGTGCCCGGACGAGGAGCACGCCGGTACGCCGCGGCTCTTCCTGGACCGGTTCGCCACGGACGACGGGCGGGCCCGGTTCGTTCCCGTGACGCACCGTCCGGCCGCCGAGGAGACGGACCGGGAGTATCCGGTGGTGCTGACGACCGGGCGGGTGGTGGCCCAGTACCAGTCGGGCGCTCAGACCCGGCGGGTCGATGAGCTCAACGCCGCCGCACCCGGTCCGTTCGTGGAGCTTCATCCGCGGCTCGCCGAGCGGATCGGGGTGGCCGAGGGCGATCCGGTGGCGGTGACCTCACGGCGCGGGCGGGCGGTGGCACCCGCGCGGATCACCGGGGCCATCCGGCAGGACACCGTCTTCATGCCGTTCCACTGGGCGGGTGAGGGCCGGGCCAACACGCTGACGAACCCGGCACTGGACCCGGTGTCGCGGATACCGGAGTTCAAGGTGTGCGCGGTGCGGGTGGAGGCTGCCGACGGGTGAGCCAGCTGCCTCCGGGGATGAGGGTGCCGTTGGAGCGGAGGGAGCGGGCGACGGGAGCGGCGGCGAAGTAGACCCAGGCGCGGGCGGTTCCGGTGCCGGGCGGCTTCCCGGCCGGGAGGCGGACTTCTCGGGCGACCCTCTCGTACAGATTGCCCGGGTGTCCGGGACCGACGTACTCCTCCAGCCGGTCGAGCTGCACGAGCAGCTCGGCGTAGCTCGCGGGCGCGGCGGTCACCATCGTGCCGCGCACGGTGCCGTGGCCCTCGATCGCGTACGGGTAGCCGGGGCCGTCGTAGAGAAGGGCGCCCGGCAGCAGCGCGGGCTGTTCCGCGATCGCCCGGCCGCGGAGGAACAGATCGTGGTTGGGTTCGCCGGGGAGCAGCGTTCCATAGACGAAGAAAGGCAGTTCGGGGGCGGTCCGCGGCATGGTCACAGGGCCGTGATCGGAGCTGTCTCCGACGACACCCAGGCGAGGTAGCCGGCGCTTCCGCGTACCACCGGCATGGCGATGATCTCCGGGGTCTCGTAGTCGTGCGCCGCGCGGAGGTGCTCCTCCAGTTCGTCGTAGCGCTCGGCCGTCGTCTTGAACAGCACCTGCCACTCCTCGGTGGTCTCGATGGCGTTCTGCCACCGGTAGACGGAGGTGACAGGCGCGGAGATCTGCGCGCACGCGGCGAGCCGCGCCTCCACCGCGCCCTGGGCGAGGGCGTGGGCCTTCTCCTCGCTGTCCGTGGTGGTCAGTACGGTCAGCCATGCCGGCGATGTCACCGTCGGTCTCCTCAGCTCTTCTGCTCTTGCTCTTCGGCTCTTGTGCCTGCGGCGTGTCCTTCTCGTCGATTGTCGGGGCGGTTCGGTGCCGTGTCCTCCTCCCTCGCCGTTGCGGTATGGACATGACATGTCATGAACCCTTAAATCTGATGCGAACTCAGAACCGCCGCTCAGATCGCCCTCCGCCCCCACGCACTCCGAGGAGTCCGATGAGATCGATTCGGCATGCATCGCGCCTCACCCCGCTCGGCACAGCCGCGGCCGCCGCCACCCTGCTGGCCTCCGCCCTCACCGCGACCACCGGCGCCGCCGCGGCCGGCCACCCGTCCCCCAGCCGCGCCACGGCCGTCCGTCACGCCGAGGCCGCGATCGCCGGGCACGCCACCACCCTGGGCCTCACCGGCGCCCAGGACACCGCGGTGCGCGATGTGGTCATCGACAACGACGGCAGTCATCATGTGCGCTACGACCGCACCTACCGCCAACTCCCCGTACTTGGCGGCGACTTCATCGTCCATCTGGCGCCCGACGGTGCGTACCGGGGCGCCGACCGGGCCGTGCGCGGGGATCTCTCGGTGCCGACCGTGGCTCCGTCCCTCTCCGCGCCGATGGCCGCGGACCTGGGTGCGGCCGCCCTGCGCTCCGCCCACCGCGGCCAGAAGCTCCGCAAGGTCGCCGCCAGACCGCAGCTCGTCGTGGACGCCCTGCACGGCGCACCCAGGCTGGCCTGGCGCACCGAGGCCGCGGGCAAGGACTCGCTGGGCAACCCCGTCGCCCGCGTCGTGCTCACCGATGCGCGCACGGGCCGGCAGATCGACGCCTGGGACAGCCTGGAAACGGCCGGCGGCGACGGCCGGTCCCTCTACGGCGGTACGGTCCCGCTGGAGACGACCCAGTCCGGGTCGACATACCAGCTCAAGGACGCGACGCGCGGCAACACGTACACCGGCGACGCGCAGAACAAGACCGACGGCTGCATCTTCTCCATCTGCTGGAGCCGGGCCCCTGCGGTTCTGTTCACCGATGCCGACAACCACTGGGGCAACGGCGCCACCTCCGACCGCGCGTCCGCGGCGGTCGATGCCCAGTACGGCACGGACACGACCTGGGACTACTACAAGAACGTGCACGGCCGGAACGGCATCGCCGGTGACGGCAAGGGCTCGTACAACCGCGTCCACTACGGGAACAACTACAACAACGCCTTCTGGGACGACAGTTGCTTCTGCATGACGTACGGCGACGGCGACGGCTCCACCTTCGGGCCGCTGGTCGCGCTGGACGTGGCCGGGCACGAGATGTCGCACGGCGTGACGTCCAAGACCGCGAACCTCACCTACTCCGGTGAGCCGGGCGGACTCAACGAGGCGACCTCCGACATCTTCGGCACGCTGGTCGAGTTCCACGCGAACAACGCGCAGGACCCGGGCGACTACCTGATCGGGGAGAAAATCGTGAAGCCCGGCTTCGGGAAGGCCGCCCTGCGGTTCATGGACCAGCCCTCCAGGGACGGCAACTCGGCGGACTGCTGGAGCTCCTCGGTCGGCAATCTGGATGTGCACTACTCGTCCGGTGTGGCCAACCACTTCGCGTATCTGCTGGCCGAGGGCAGCGGCCCGAAGACGATCGGCGGCGTGCAGCACAACGGCACCACGTGCAACGGGGCGACGCTGAGCGGCATCGGCAAGGACAAGCTCGGCAAGATCTGGTACCGGGCGCTGACGGTCTACATGACGTCCTCGACCAACTACGCCTCCGCCCGCACGGCGACGCTCAACGCAGCGAAGGACCTGTACGGGGCGGGCAGCGCGGAACAGAACGCGGTGGCCGCGACCTGGTCCGCGGTCTCGGTCGGCTGAGAGCCTGTCGGGTGACCTTCGATCGGAGGTCACCCGACAGGCTCCGACAGGGAGCAGGTCCCGGACGCACTGGTTCCGGGACCTGCATCCAGCCGAGAAGGGATCAGCCTCCGTACGGGCGGACCGCCTTGGCGTCCCGCAGCGCACTCCCCCACCAGGTCAGCTGGTCGAGCAGTGTCTTCGCCGCCGCGTCGACGGCCACGGGGTCCTTGTGCCGGCCCTCGTCGTCAAAGAGAGCGCCCGCGTTGTGGAACGACACGGTGTCGCGGAGGGAGACGGCGTGCAACTCGGCGAAGACCTGGCGAAGATGCTCGACGGCCCGCAGACCGCCCGACACTCCCCCGTACGAGACGAAGGCGACGGGCTTGGCCTGCCATTCGGCGTGATGCCAGTCGATGAGGTTCTTCAGCGGGGCGGGGTACGAGTGGTTGTACTCCGGCGTGACGACGACGAAGGCATCGGCGGCGGCCAACCGGAGGGACACTCTCGCCAGTCGGGTCTGTACGTCCGGTCCCGGGCGGTAGGTGAGCGCGAACGGGAGATCGAGTTCGGCGACGTCGATCAGGTCGGTCTCGATGCCCGGGTGGCCGGCGGTACGGGAGAGGAACCAGTCGGCGACGACCGGGGCGAAGCGGCCCTCGCGATTGCTGGCGAGGATGACCGCGACCTTCAGAGGTGGTGTGGTGAGTTCCATGCGGCGAGACTCGTACCTCAACCAAGGATGAGGTCAAGCGCCGCCCCTCACCTCTCCGGCATACGGTGGAACACATGACGACCGCCGCACCCCTGTACGTCGAGTTCAACGGACACGCCGCAACGGAGGCGGATCTCCGGATCCCCGCCTTCTCCAACTACGGCCACTTCACCGCCATGCAGGTCAGGGACGGGAGGGTACGCGGTCTCGCCCTCCACCTGGCCCGGCTGGACGCCGCCAACCGGGAACTCTTCGGCCACGGACTCGACGGCGGCCGGGTGCGCGAGCTGATCCGGCACGCGCTGGACAGTGCCGGGGCACGGGACGCCTCGACCCGGGTGCACGCCTTCCTGCCGCCGGGCGACACCGGGACGACCGTCATGGTCACCGTGCGCGGACCGGCGCAGAAGTCCACCGAACCGCACAGCCTGATGTCCGTTCCGTATGTCCGTACGGTCCCGCACATCAAGCGCCCCGGCGAATTCGGCCAGACCTACTACGGGCAGCTCGCCGCACGCTCCGGCTTCGACGAGGCACTGCTGATCGCACCGGACGGGACGGTGACGGAAGGGGCGATCACCAACATCGCTTTCTGGGACGGCACTTCTGTCGTCTGGCCAGACGCACCCGCACTGCTCGGCATCACCATGGCCCTGCTGGAGCAGCAACTTCCGGGCGCCGGGCTGGAGTCCGTACGCCGTCCGGTGACGCTGGACGGGATCGGCGGCTACCGGTCGGCATTCCTCACCAACTCGCAGGGCATCGCACCGATCCGGCGGATCGACGACACGGAGTTCATGGTCGACGAGGAACTGATGAAGCGGGTGGGGCTGGCGTACGAAGCTGCACCCTGGGACACCGTCTGAGAGCCTGTCGGGTGACCTTCGATCGGATAGCGGACGCGGTCTGGTGCGTGCGATTCCAAGGCGGCGGGATGTCCTCGGATGGGGTCTCCCCTGCTCGAACGAAGCTGAGAGCTCGGGGAAGGAGCTACTAGGACATTTCGGCAACGCGGGAAGCGTGCGTGCCAGGGCGTGGCCGCCCGATCAGAGGTCACCCGACAGGCTCTGAGAGCCTGTCGGGCTCCGAGACGGGAACATGGAGGCCATGCAGATCCACATCGAGGGCTCGGACCTCCCCGGCCTCACCTGCGGGGCCGACAGCGACTTCCCCGGCGCCCGGAACATCCATGTCGGCGTACAGCGCAAGGACAGGCCCGGTGAGCTGCTGGGACTGCGTCCCGGCGACGCCCCGTCGGCATCGTGGACACTGGACTGTACGGCCACCGCGACCGACGACGGCATCACGGTCACCGGGCCGTACGTGCAGAACCGGCTCGGCGGGCGCTTCGTCTATCTGTCCTGGGGCACCGTGGACGACCACGGCGTCTTCTCCATGTTCCGGCGGGCCAAGCTGATGTTCGACGACGTCGATCCGGCCGTACTCGGGGCCGCCGTGCGCTCCGGACACCTCACCGCACGCCTGCGCCTCTCCGACGCCAAGGGGCAACCGCTCTGCGCCCGCGTCCGGCCGCCGGTCGTCACCTGGTCCGCCATCGCTCCCGAGTGACGGCACGGGACCGCCCTCATCGGGCCCAGGGGGGTGGGTCCGATGAGGGCGGCGGCCTGGGGCGGCGGGGGAAAGCCGTCCCGTGGGGGGTGTCATGCGTGTGCCCGGGGCCGACGAGGCCATGCATGTGACGTGTGCCACTCATTCCTCGCGGCTCGTCACCCGATCAGCACGGTGTGTCGCGAGACCGGCCACGCATCCCCTCATCACCGCTGTGACCTGCACACTTACCGCTCGGCAAAGGGTCCGGGCCCGGACCGGTCGAGTGAAAGCTGACCCAGTGTCAGCATGCATGGGTGGCGCGCCGCCCGTTAGCTCTGCATCAGGAGATACCCCACCAGCGCCCCTGCTCGGAGGAACCCCCATGCGCCGTCCTGCCCGCCTCGTGACCGGCACCGCCGCCGCGGCGCTCACCGCTGCCGCGCTCGGCCTGTCCACCGCGGCGACGCCCGCGTATGCAGGGGACCTCGGTCAGCTGGAGATATCCCCGGCGGACGTGGCACCGGGCACCACAGTCACGGTGAACACCACCGCTTGCGGGAACGGCGCGACGGCCACCGGGGATGCGAACTCCCTGGAAGCAGGGGACTTCAAGCTGGGGTCCACCACCCGCAAGGAGGTGGTGGTCGGCACGTTCACGGTGCCGACGATGACCGAGGCGGGTCAGTACAGCATCGACGTGTCCTGCGAGAACGGCAGAGAGGTCACCGGAACGCTGCGGGTGAAGGCGGCGGACACCACGAAGTACGCCGCCGCGGGTCCCCCCGCCGGCACCGTGGAGGACAACGGCTCCGGCGACAACACGGGCAGCGGCAACTCGGTGCCTTCCCTCGACGACCTGGCAGCCAGGGGCGAGAGCCTCCTCGGAAACCAGAACCCCTTCGGCATCGGCTCCTCCACCGGGCAGGACAGCTCCTCCGGGTTCGGGAACTCCCGGAGCAACGAGACGACTCCCGGTCGGAACCCCTCCACCGGGAACGAGAGCGGGCGCGACACCGGGAACGGGACCGGGCGCGACACCGGAAGCGGGCTGGGCCAGAACACCGGCCGCGACACCGGAAACGGACGCGGCCAGGACAGCTCCACCGTGCCCACCTCTCCCTCCGGGCACGTCAAAACTGGTGTAGGCGGCAGCGTCCGCCCGGACACCTCCCAGATCGCGGCGGGTGCCGGCGTTCTCGCCGCGTCCGCCGTCGGCGGAGCCTGGCTCCTGCGTCGTCGGGCGAGCGGCACGCAGGCGGACAGCTGACGGGGACGCATCCACGTCCCCGTACCGCCACGATTCCGTCCCGGTGGCCGTGCGCCACCGGGGCGGGACCTCGCTTCCTTCCTCACGTCCTTCCCGTCCCGGAGGACGACACCCCGGAGGACGACCGTGTCCCAGAAGGCCAAGGGCTGGCTGGTCGCCGTCGCAGCGCTGGTCGGCGTCTGGCTGATCCAGAACGGCGCCGGCACCGTGCTGATGCCGCCGCAGCCGACCACCGCCCAGGCCTTCGCCGCCGGTCCCGGAGTACAGCCCGGCTCGCCCGTCGCCGCCCCGCTGCGACCCTCGACGCCCGTCCGTCTCCGTATCCCCAGCATCAGGGTGGACGCCCCGATGATCCGGCTCGGGCTCGGGTCCGACGGCAGTCTCGACGTGCCGCCGGCCGAAGACCGCAATGTCGTCGGCTGGTACAAGGGCGGCACTCCGCCCGGTGCCGAGGGCACCGCGCTCGTCGCCGGTCATGTCGACAACGCACAGGGACGGTCCGTCTTCTACGACCTGGGGTCCCTGGCCAAGGGCAGCACCATCGAGGTGGTCCGGCAGGACGGGAGCACCGCCGTCTTCTCGCTCGACGGCACCGAGGTGTACGAGAACAAGAACTTCCCCGACCGGCGGGTGTACGGCGCCTCGTCGTTCCCCGCGCTGCGCCTGATCACCTGCGGCGGCGGCTTCTCACCGGCCACCGGCTACCAGGGCAACGTGGTTGCGTACGCGCATCTCACCGGAGTGCGCTGACGCCGGTCGCGCGCCCTGACGGCCTCCCCCACGACAGGGAGTGGGGGAGGCCGTCAGGCCCACTGGTCGAACGCCAGCTTCGCGACGAGTGAGAACACCACGACCAGCAGCACACCACGGACGAACTCGCTGCCCTTGCGCAGCGCCATCCGCGCGCCGAGCAGCCCACCCGCCAGGTTGAACATCGCCATCAGCGCGGCCAGCTGCCACAGCACGCTGCCCTGGTAGGCGAACATCGCGAGGGCACCGGCGTTGGTGCAGACGTTGACGATCTTGGCGGTGGCGGACGCCGTCACCAGGTCGAGGTGGAGCACGGCCGTCAGCGCGAGCACCAGGAACGTGCCGGTGCCCGGCCCGAACAGCCCGTCGTAGAAGCCGATGCCGCCGCCGACCAGCACGATCGCGGTGACGGTACGGGCCCGGGTGACCTTCCGGTCCGTGCCTCCGCCCGCCTCCTTGCCGAACTGCGGCCGCAGCATCACGAACGCCGCCACCGCCAGCAGCACCACCATGATCACCGGACGGAGCACGTCACTGCTGATCCCGGCGGCGAAGAAGGCCCCGGTCATCGATCCGGCCAGCGCCATCAGCCCGATCCGCACCGCCGTCCCGACCTTCACCGGCGCCTTGCGCACGTACGTCACGGCGGCGCCCGAGGTACCGACGATGGCCACCGCCTTGTTGGTGCCGAGGACATGCGCGGCCGGGACGTGCGGCAGACCGAGCAGCAGCGCGGGCAGCAGGAGCAGCCCGCCGCCGCCCACCACCGCGTCGATCCAGCCCGCGGCGGCAGCGGCAAGGCACAGGACAACGAGGGTGGTCAGGGTTATGTCGGGCATGCTCGCGACCCTATGGAGACGATGCGTGTCCCGTCCAACTGCTTCCGCGGGATCGCCGGAAAGTTGAGCCAACTCTGAGCTTCCGGGGCTCCGCGGCCCTCACAGACCCTCTTCGGACGCGCTGAGCGCAAGGTTCCTCCCGGGAAACAGCGGGGATCCGATCGGGTAACACCCGCCGCGCACGCTTCTCACCATGAGGACACAGACGGAGAACGCGGCGCGTGTGGTGGTGATCGGCGCCGGGATGGCGGGCGCACGGCTCGCCGCCCGGGTGCCCGGCGTCACCGTCATCGGCGAGGAGACGCACGCCCCCTACAACCGGGTGCTGCTGGCAGAGGTGCTGGCCGGGCGGTACGCGGCCGAGGTCATCGCCCTGCCCCCGGCCGAGGTACGGCGCGGGGTGCGGGCGGTGCGGATCGACCGGGCCGACCGGCTGGTGCACTGCGACGACGGAAGCGTCGTGGGGTACGAGCGGCTGGTGCTGGCGACCGGTTCGAACCCGGTGCTGCCGCCGCTGCGCGGACTCGGCACCACGATGCCGGACGGAGTGCATGCGTTCCGCACGCTCGACGACTGCCTGGCGCTGCGGGAAGCCGTGGGGCAGCACACCGGTACGGGCGTGCGCGCCGTCGTCATCGGCGGCGGCCTGCTCGGTGTCTCCGCCGCCCGCGCGCTCGCCGAACGCGGCGCCCAGGTGGTGCTGGCCCAGCAGGGCGAGCACCTCATGGAGCGGCAGCTGGACGCCGGATCGGCGGGGTTGCTCCGGCGTCATCTGGAGACTCTCGGGGTGGAGGTGCACACCGAGTGCCGGGTCCGCGGGCTGCGCTGCGCCGACGGCGCGGTGCGGGCCGTGGAGCTCGCCGACGGCTATGAGCTGGCGGCCGAGATCACGGTGCTGGCCTGCGGGGTACGGCCCAGGACCGGGCTGGCCCAGGCGGCAGGTCTGGACGTCCGCAAGGGTGTCGTCGTCGACGACGAGCTGCGCACCTCCGACCCGTACATCCACGCGGTCGGCGACTGCGCCGAGCACCGCGGCACGCTCTACGGGCTCGCGGGCCCGGCGCTGGAGCAGGCCGATGTGCTCGCCGAGGTGCTGGCGGGGCGGCCCGCCCGCTACGACGGCACCCGGGCCCTGACCCGTCTCACGCTGCACGGCCCGCCCGCCGACCCCGCCGGTGCGCTCGATCTGGCCGCGTTCGGGGTTTCCCGGCCGCTGCCCGGCGATGACGTCGTCCGGCTGGCCGACGCGACCCGGGGTGCGTACCGCGCGGTCGTCGTCCGCGGCAACCGGCTGGCGGGCGGTGTACTGCTCGGCGATCTCGCCGCGGTCGGCACCCTCGCCCGCACCTGGGAGGACGACGAACCGCTCCCCGCCGAAACGTCCCTGCTCCACCTGCTCACCAACGACGGAGGCTTCTGAGATGCCGGTGTCCACTCCCCCGACCGACCGTACCTCCGCCCTCCCGACCATCGTGGTCGTCGGACACGGCATGGTCGGCCAGCGGTTCCTGGAGGCGCTCGCCGAGCGCGGTCTGACCGCGGCCGCGGGCGCGGCCAGGGTCGTCGTGCTCTGCGAGGAGCCGCGCGCCGCCTACGACCGGGTCCAGCTGACCTCGTACTTCGCCGGGAGGACCCCGGACGATCTGTCGCTCGTCGAGCCCGGCTTCATGGAGCGGCACGGCTTCGAGCTGCACCTCGGCAACCCTGCCGAGTCCCTCGACCGCGAGGCCCGCACGATCACCGCGCGCTCCGGGGAGACGTTCGCGTACGACACGCTGGTGCTGGCCACCGGCTCGTACCCGTTCGTCCCGCCGGTCCCCGGCAAGGACGCCGAGGGCTGCTTCGTCTACCGCACCATCGAGGACCTCCTGGCGATCGAGGAGTACGCGAGGACGGCGACGACCGGTGCGGTCGTCGGCGGCGGGCTGCTCGGGCTGGAGGCGGCGGGCGCGCTGAAGGGGCTCGGGCTCGACACGCACGTCGTGGAGTTCGCGCCCCGGCTGATGCCGGTGCAGGTCGACGAGGGCGGCGGCGCGGCGCTGCTGCGCACGATCGAGTCCATGGGTCTCACCGTGCACACGGGCGTCGGCACGCAGGAGGTCACCGCGGGCGAGGACGGCACGGTGAACGGCATGTCGCTCTCCGACGGTTCGTCGCTCGCCACCGACCTGGTGGTCTTCTCGGCGGGGGTACGCCCCCGGGACCAGCTGGCCCGCGACTGCGGTCTGGCGGTCGGGCAGCGCGGCGGCATCATCGTCGACGAGGAGTGCCGCACCTCGGACCCTGCGGTCTTCGCGATCGGCGAGTGCGCGCTGGCCTCGGACGGCCGGGTGTACGGGCTCGTCGCGCCCGGGTACGAGATGGCGCAGACGGTCGCCGAGGTGATCGCGGGCAAGGAGGCGGCGTTCACCGGCGCCGATCTGTCGACGAAGCTGAAGCTGCTCGGGGTGGACGTGGCGTCGTTCGGCGACGCGCACGGCACGGCCGAGGGCTGCCTCGACGTGGTGTACGCCGACTCCCGCTCCGGCGTCTACAAGAAGCTGGTTATCGGCCGGGACGGCACGCTGCTCGGCGGGGTACTGGTCGGGGACGCCGATCAGTACGGGACGCTGCGGCCGATGACCGGCACGGTCCTGCCCGTCGCCCCCGAGCAGCTGGTGCTGCCGGCCGGTGCGGGCGGTCCGGTCACCCTCGGCCCGTCCGCGCTTCCGGACGAGGCGGTGATCTGCTCCTGCCACAACGTCACCAAGGGGGCGATCTGCGAGCACACCACGCTGCCCGAGGTGAAGAAGTGCACCAAGGCCGGTACCGGCTGCGGCAGTTGCGTGAAGGTGATCGGTCAGCTGCTGCCGCAGAGCCAGGACAAGGGGCTGTGCGGCTGCTTCTCGTACACCCGGAGCGAGCTGTACGAGATCGTCCGCACCCTCCGCATCACCTCGTACGCCGAACTGCTCGACTCGCACGGCCGGGAGGCGGCGCGCGGCGGGGACGGCTGCGAGATCTGCAAGCCGACGGTCGGTTCGATCATCGCCTCGCTCGCGCCGACGCTCGGCGCGAGCGGATATGTGCTGGACGGCGAGCAAGCGGCCCTGCAGGACACCAACGACCACTTCCTGGCCAACCTCCAGCGCAACGGCTCGTACTCGATCGTGCCGCGCATCCCCGGGGGTGAGATCACCCCGGAGAAGCTGATCGTGATCGGTGAGGTCGCCCGCGACTTCGGCCTCTACACGAAGATCACCGGGGGCCAGCGGATCGACATGTTCGGCGCCCGCGTCGACCAGCTGCCGCTGATCTGGACGCGCCTGGTGGACGCCGGGTTCGAGTCCGGGCACGCGTACGGAAAATCGCTGCGGACGGTCAAGTCCTGCGTGGGACAGGCCTGGTGCCGGTACGGCGTGCAGGACTCGGTGAAAATGGCCATCGACCTGGAACTGCGCTACCGCGGGCTGCGCTCGCCGCACAAGCTGAAGTCGGCGGTCTCCGGCTGCGCCCGGGAGTGCGCCGAGGCCCGCGGCAAGGACTTCGGGATCATCGCCACTGCCAACGGCTGGAACCTGTACGTCGGCGGCAACGGCGGTGCCGAACCGCGCCACGCGGACCTGCTCGCCCAGGACCTCTCCGACGCCGAACTGGTGCGCCTCATCGACCGGTTCCTGATGTTCTACATCCGTACCGCCGACCGTCTGGAACGCACCTCGACCTGGCTGGACCGCATCGAGGGCGGCCTGGACCACGTACGCGACGTCGTCGTCCACGACTCGCTGGGGCTCTGCGATGAGCTGGAGCGGCTGATGGCCGACCATGTCGCCGGCTACCGCGACGAATGGGCCGAGACCATCAACGACCCGGACCGGCTGCGCCGGTTCGTCACCTTCGTCAACGCGCCCGACGCACCCGACCCGTCGGTGCGGTTCGTTCCCGAACGCGGCCAGGTCAAGCCCGACCTGGACATCCTCGCCGGACCGGTGCTCGCCGTCCGTACTCTCGAAGGGACCTCTTCCCGATGACCGCACCGACGATGGAGACGACGCAGCAGACCCCCGTGGTCCAGCTCGCCGACGGGAACGACTGGCTCACGGTCTGCGCGCTGTCGCGGCTGACCCCCGGGCGTGGCGTCGCCGCGCTCCTCCCGGACGGCCGCCAGGTCGCACTCTTCGTGGACCGGGCAGGGCGTGCGTACGCGATCGACAACCGCGACCCGTTCACGGGGGCGTACGTCCTCTCACGCGGCCTGGTCGGGTCCGTCGAGGGGCGGGCCTTCGTCGCCTCGCCACTGCTGAAGCAGCGCTTCGACCTGGCGACCGGTGCCTGCCTGGACGACGACGAGGTGTCGGTCCCGGTCCACGCGATACGCGCCGCCTGACGGCGAACGGCAGGGACCCCGCCGCAGACCATTCACCGGTTGTTGCTGTTCCGTCAAACACCGCCCCCAGGTTCCTGACACGCGACCCGCCGGGCCAACCGGACCGGCGGGCCCTCACGTCACCAGTGGAGTGATCGTGGAACGTCGGACCTTCTTGCGCACAGCGGTGGTCGGCAGCTCGGCGGCGGCCTTCGGCGGAACGCTCTGGCGCGGCGCCGCGCATGCCGCACCCGCCCTGCCCGGCACCGGACCCTACGGGGCACTGCAGGCGGCGAACGCCAACGGCATTGCGCTGCCCACCGGTTTCACCAGCCGCATCGCTTGAACCCGCCCAGCGCGGGGCGTTGCACGGCGGCAGACCGCTCCGCCGTCGGGGGCGCTGTGCCAGGTGTACGAGGTGCCCGGGACGGTCTGCCCGGAGCGCGAGGCGGCGGCCGCGGACCCCGACCACGGATACATCTACTCACCGAGGACGAGGCCGACGGCCGGTTCTACCGCTTGCGCCCCACCACCTGGGGCAACCTCGCGAAAACCGCCCCGTTGACCGGCGTCGACAAAGCCCGTTCGGGCTCGGGGGACCTCTATGTCGCCGAGGACGGCGGGAACATGGAGATCTGCCTGATCACCCCGGACGGCACCGTCGCCCCGTTCCTCCGGATCAGCGGCCAGTCCGGCTGCGAGATCACCGGACCGGCGTTCTCGCCGGACGGCACCCGGCTCTACTTCTCCTCGCAGCGCGGCACCAGCGGCAGTTCATCCGGCGGCATCACATACGAGGTGAAGGGGCCGTTCCGCGGCTGATTCCGGCCATGGGGCTCCGGTCGTACGCTTGATCCATGACCCAGGGCTGGAACGCGAGCGACATCCCCGACCAGAGCGGCCGTACGGCCGTGGTCACCGGAGCCAACAGCGGTATCGGACTCGTCACGGCACGCGAACTGGCGCGCAGCGGTGCGCGGGTGCTGCTCGCGTGCCGTGACGAGACCCGCGGCAAGGAGGCCGAGACACGCATCCGGACGGCCGTGCCGGGCGCGGAGGTGGAGTTCGCACCGCTGGATCTGGCCGATCTCTCCTCCGTACGGGAGTTCGCCGCTTCGTACCGGTCCGACCGGCTGGATCTGCTGATCAACAACGCCGGCGTGATGGCCCTGCCGTACCGGAAGACGGCCGACGGTTTCGAGACCCAGTTCGGCGTCAACCACCTCGGGCACTTCGCTCTCACCGGTCTGCTGCTGCCGAAACTCCTCAACACCCCGGGCGCCCGGGTGGTGAGCGTGTCGAGCGGGATGCACGCCCTGTCCAACATCGACATGGGCGATCTCAACAGCGAGCGGAACTACCGGCGTTGGATCGCCTACGGCCGCTCGAAGACCGCCAATCTGCTCTTCGTCCACGAGCTGGCGCGCCGACTCTCCGCAGCCGGCTCCGACGTCGTCGCCGCGGCCGCGCACCCCGGATACGCGGCGACCAATCTGCAGACGGCAGGCGTCAGGATGGAGAACCGCAGGACCGCGGAACGGGTGGTCGGACTCGGCAACCGGATCCTCGCCCAGCCCGCGTCCTCCGGTGCGCTGCCGACGCTGTACGCGGCCACCGCGCCCGGGGTGCGCCCCGACTCGTTCACCGGCCCGAAGCTGCTGGGCTGGCGGGGTGCGCCCGCCCCGTCCTGGCGGACGGGCTGGACGCGGAACGATGTGGCGAGCGAACGCCTGTGGGTGGCGTCCGAGCAGCTCACCGGCGTGACCTGGCCGGGCCTCGCCCCCTGAGGCCCGAGGTGTTCCGACGCGTCAGCCCTGCCCCTGGACGGCGGCCGGGTCCATCCACATGACCTCCCAGATGTGGTGGTCCGGGTCCTGGAAGGACCTGCCGTACATGAACCCGTGGTCTATGGGCTCGTTGGCGGGCGAACCGCCGGAGGCAAGCGCCGTGTCGACCAGCTCGTCGACCTTCTCGCGGCTCTCGGCGCTCAGCGCGATGATCACCTCGGTGGATTTCGACGCGTCCGCGACCTCCTTCTTGGTGAACTCCTTGAAGCGGGGCTCAGTGAGGAGCATGGCGAAGATCGTGTCACTGATGACGAGACACGCGGTGTTCTCGTCACTGAACTGCGGGTTGCAGGAGAAGCCGAGCTTGGCGAAGAAGCCCTTCGTCGTCTCAAGGTCCTCGACCGGCAGGTTCACGAAGATCATCTGGTTCATGTCCACTCTTCTCTGCTCGTCGGTGGCGCCCCCTTCGAGCGCTTCCGAGGGGTAGACGGCGGGCCGCCGCCGAACTCATCGCGGCCGGCGAAGAAATCTTCCGAAGCTCCTATCGTCGGAGCCATGAACGTATCGAAGGACGGAGCAGGCAGCGGATCGACCGGCCGACGGATCACCGAGAAGCTGTCGGCCGACGCGCTCCGGGAACGGACCGGCCGGAACTGGGACGACTGGTTCTCCGTACTCGACGCCTGGGACGCGACCCGGCACACCCACGCCGAGATCGCCGCCCATCTGCGTACGGAGCACGGTATGGACGGCTGGTACGCCCAGTCGGTCACCGTCGGATACGAGCAGGAGCGCGGGCTGCGCCAGATCGGGCAGTCCTCCACCGGCGGCTGGCGGACCTCGGCCAGTCGTACGGTCGCGGCTCCGGCGGAACGTGTACTGGCGGCGTTCACCGATCCGGCGCTGCGCGGCGACTGGCTCCCCGACGCCGGACTGATCCTGCGCACACACCGCCCGACCAGGTCCCTGACCGCGGACTTCGCGGACTCCGGGGCGGCGACGGGACGGCTCGCGGTGCGGGTGACGGCGCTGCCGGACGGACGGACCCAGCTGGGTCTCGCCCACGAGAAGCTCGCGGGCGCCGAGGCCGTCGCCACGTACCGGGCGTTCTGGAAGGACCGGCTGAACGTCCTCAAGGCACTGCTGGAGCAACCCGGCCCGTCATGACAGCGCGAGCGGCGCGCCGCCCCGCAGGAGCGAGCCGCCGAGCGGTGTCAGCGTGTGCAGGACCGAACTGCCGTGCCGCAGGCTGAGCACGAGCCCCGCCTCGCGCAGTACGCAGGCATGCTGGCTCGCCGAGGCCAGGGACACCCCGGCCCGGCGGGCGAGCTCGCTGGTGGTGCAGCCGTTGCCGATGGCCTGGAGAACGGTGGACCGGGTGTTGCCGAGGAGCCGTCCCAGCCAGGGGCCCGGACCGGGGTCGGCGAAGACCGGGGCGGCGGAGTGGGTGACCGGGTAGACGAGCACCGGCGGCAGCTTCGGGTCGCGGTAGACGACCGGGGTGGAGCGGCAGAAGAACGACGGCTGGAGCAGCAGTCCCCGCCCGTCCAGGTGCAGGTCCCGGTCGACGGGATAGTCGGCCTCCAGCACCGGGGCCCGCCAGCGGATCATGGACGGCAGGGAGGCGAGGAGCTCGTCCGCGCCGCCGTCGAGGAGGGCGCGGCCGCGGATGGCACGGTCGGCCTCGATGCTGGCCTGGATGTGCGGCCAGTACGGTTCGACGGCGGCGCGGTGGTAGCTGCGCAGGTCGGCGACGAGCCGCCCGAGAGGTTCGGCGCGCCCCTCGGAGAACGCGTCCAGCCGCGGCGGCGGCACGGGCCGTCCCTCGCCGGGACGCCCGCCCACGGGCCGCACTCCACCGGCACGTGACCCGCCGCGGCCGCCGGGCCGCCCGCCCAGTGGCGCCGGCCGCCCCGGCTCGTGGCGGCCGGTGCGCAGCAGGGCCAGCTCGGCATGGAGCCGCTCGAGCGGAGTTCCGCGCAGCGCCTCTATTCCTGCGTCGAGGCCGTACGGCTCGCCGGCCGCCCGGGAGGGCGTCAGGAAGTCCGGGAAATAGCCACGGGGCGGCACCAGGGCGGCCAGCAGGCGTGTCTCACCATTCAACCGGGGCCGGGTTTCCGTCCGCCATTTCCCGAAGACGGCGGAAGCGCGCCGGTCCCTCAGCCGGTGAAAACTCAGAATGGTTTCCCACAATGCGTCCGGCCGCGTGGCCATGCGCACCTTGGAAAGGTCCATTGTGGACACATGAATACGCAGCATCGAACCCCCACTTGTTGCATCCGCAATTCCCCCCGCTCAAGAGTATGCGAGCCGTCACAGGACGTCACCACGGGGTTTCGGCCAGAGGTGAAACGTCTCGCCCCGACCCACCGTCACCCGAAAGGCTGTACGGCGTCGGGTGCGAAACCTGAGCCGACCGGAAGAGCGAGTGAAGGCCGTGGGGGGTTTTGCTCGTTCGGCGGCGGTCGGTGAACGGTGCGGCTCCGTGCCCGACGGGGGTAAGCCGGGTGCGGCCCATGGATGGGGATCCATGGGCCGCACCCCGGTCCGTTCACCGTCTATGTCTTTGCGTATTGAACGAAGCAATGGGTGCGGCAATCGACGAAAGCGCTTGCGCGCTCCTTTTGTCTCCGACCGGGATACGGACACGGCGAAGCGGCGGCACCCCGCACAGGGTGCCGCCGCTTCAGGGTGGTCCGGAGCCGTTGTCGACTCGTTGAGGGTTTATGTGAGCCGACAGCCCCGGAGCCCGGGGATCAGGTCAGCGGCTGTCGCTGCCCTTCGCCTCTGCTGCGGCGCGGCCCGCCTCCAGGCGGGCGACCGGGATCCGGAACGGCGAGCAGGAGACGTAGTCGAGGCCCACCTCGTGGAAGAAGTGCACCGACTCCGGGTCACCGCCGTGCTCGCCGCAGACACCGAGCTTCAGGTCCGGGCGGGTGGCCCGGCCGGCCGCGACGGCGCTGCGGACCAGCGAACCGACGCCGTCCTTGTCGATCGTCTCGAACGGCGACACCCCGAAGATGCCCTTCTCCAGGTACGCGGTGAAGAACGAGGCCTCCACGTCGTCGCGGGAGAAGCCCCACACCGTCTGGGTCAGGTCGTTCGTACCGAAGGAGAAGAACTGCGCGGCCTCGGCGATCTGACCGGCGGTCAGCGCGGCGCGCGGCAGTTCGATCATCGTGCCGATGGTCAGCTTCAGCTTGGTGCCGGTGGCCGCCTCGACCTCGGCGATGACCTGGTCGGCCTCCTCGCGGACGATCTCCAGCTCCTGGACCGTGCCGACGAGCGGAATCATGATCTCGGCGCGCGGGTCGCCCTTGGCGTTCTTGCGGTGGGCGGCCGCCTCGGCGATCGCCCGCACCTGCATCGCGAACAGACCGGGGATGACCAGCCCGAGCCGTACGCCGCGCAGACCGAGCATCGGGTTCTGCTCGTGCAGCTTGTGCACGGCCTGGAGGAGCCGCAGATCGTTCTCGTTCGCGTCCTTGCGGGACTCGGCGAGCGCGACCCGTACCGACAGCTCGGTGATGTCGGGCAGGAACTCGTGCAGCGGCGGGTCGAGCAGTCGCACGGTGACGGGCAGACCGTCCATCGACTCGAACAACTCGATGAAGTCGGCCTTCTGAAGCGGCAGCAGCGCGGCGAGCGCGGCCTCGCGCTCGTCGTCGGTGTCCGCGAGGATCAGCTTCTCGACCATCTCGCGGCGTTCGCCGAGGAACATGTGCTCGGTGCGGCACAGGCCGATGCCCTGGGCACCGAAGCGCCGCGCCCGCAGCGCGTCCTCGGCGTTGTCCGCGTTGGCCCGCACCCGCAGCCGGCGCACCCGGTCCGCGTACGCCATGATCCGGTGCACGGCTGCGACCAGCTCGTCGGCGTCGTCGGCGCCCGCGTGCATCCGGCCCTCGAAGTACTCGACGACCGGGGACGGCACGACGGGGACCTCACCGAGGTACACCTTGCCGGTGGAGCCGTCGACCGAGACGATGTCGCCCTCCTCGACGACGGTCCCGCCGACAGTCAGGCGGCGCCGCTTGGTGTCGACCTCGATCTCCTCGGCGCCGCAGACGCAGGTCTTGCCCATGCCACGGGCGACGACGGCGGCGTGAGAGGTCTTGCCGCCGCGCGAGGTCAGGATGCCCTCGGCGGCGATCATGCCGTCGAGGTCGTCGGGGTTGGTCTCGCGGCGGATCAGGATGACCTTCTCGCCCGACCGGGACCACTTGACCGCGGTGTACGAGTCGAAGACCGCCTTGCCGACCGCGGCGCCCGGCGACGCGGCGATGCCACGGCCGAGCAGCACCGTCTTCGCGTCCTCGTCGAAGCGCGGGAACATCAGCTGCGCCAGCTGTGCCCCGTTGACGCGCTGGAGCGCCTCCGCCTCGTCGATGAGCCCCTGGTCGACGAGCTGCGTCGCGATCCGGAACGCGGCACCGGCGGTGCGCTTGCCGACCCGGGTCTGGAGCATCCACAGCTGGCCGCGCTCGATGGTGAACTCGATGTCGCACAGGTCCTTGTAGTGCGTTTCGAGGGTCTGCATGATCTGCATCAGCTGGTCGTACGACTTCTTGTCGATCGACTCCAGATCGGCGAGCGGCACGGTGTTGCGGATACCCGCGACGACGTCCTCGCCCTGCGCGTTCTGCAGGTAGTCGCCGTACACGCCCGCGTGGCCGCTGGCCGGGTCGCGGGTGAAGGCGACGCCCGTACCGGAGTCGGGACCGAGGTTGCCGAAGACCATCGAACAGACGTTGACGGCCGTGCCGAGGTCGCCGGGGATGCGCTCCTGGCGACGGTAGAGCTTGGCGCGGTCGGTGTTCCACGAGTCGAAGACGGCCTTTATGGCCAGGTCCATCTGCTCGCGCGGGTCCTGCGGGAAGTCACGCCCGGCGTCGCGCGTGACGATCTTCTTGAACTGCTTGACCAGCTTCTTCAGGTCGGCCGCGTCGAGATCCACGTCGACGGTGACGCCCTTGGCCTCCTTCGCGGCCTCCAGCGCCTCCTCGAAGAGGTCGCCGTCGACTCCGAGGACGGTCTTGCCGAACATCTGGATCAGGCGGCGGTACGAGTCCCACGCGAACCGCTCGTCGCCGGCCTGGGCGGTGAGACCGACGACGGACGCGTCGGAGAGACCGATGTTGAGAACCGTGTCCATCATGCCGGGCATCGAGAACTTCGCGCCGGAGCGGACGGAGACCAGCAGCGGGTCGTCGGCCTGACCGAGCTTCTTGCCCATCTGCTTCTCCAGGGCGGCGAGGTGCGCACTCACCTCGTCGCGGAGCGCCGTCGGCTCCTCGCCACTGTCGAGGTAGACCTTGCACGCCTCGGTGGTGATCGTGAAGCCCGGAGGGACGGGCAACCCGAGGTTCGTCATCTCGGCGAGGTTGGCACCCTTGCCGCCGAGCAGGTCCTTCAGATCCTTGTTGCCCTCGGTGAAGTCATAAACGAACTTCTGACCCGCGAGCTCCGGCGTGGGTACGTGAGGATCTTTGTTTTCCGACACGGGTCTCGACTCCTAGAGGACTCGGGTGGCTGCCCTGACGGCGAGGAACATACCCAGATCGAAGGTGTCTGGGTACGTCCACTTGCGCGTCATGCGGCCTTAACCACTCGTCCGCCAGTAGATCGAAAGTTTCGTTCCGCACCCATACGGAGATCGGATTCGTTCACTTCTTGAACGCATCACCACTCAAAGTTCCCGAGATCGCGCGGATTGCGCACGGTATGTAGTGGATGCGTCGATCGATCAAAGTAAAGTCGGGTGGCACCGAGTGCCATCATTTGAGAAATGCAGTTCCCAAAAACCCGCTCATCTGAGCAATGCACCCCTCAGGGGTGGCGAGAATCACGCCCCGACGGGCGCTCAGATGTCACCATCCGGACACCCTCGGGGACACGTACGGTCACGCGCCGACCGCAAGGAGAGAAAGAAATGCGGACGGGGTGCCCCCATCGCGCGCCACGGCGCCCCGCACCATCCGGTCCACCCTCGATTCACCCCGGATTGACGCTCAGATGAGCGGGAGCGAATCAAGGGCACCCGGTGCCTCAGCCGCCCGAGGTGTCGAGCTCGGCTTCCGCGCTCACGCCCGAGCAGTCGTAGGGGTCCTTCAGCCAGCCGTCCGGCAGCACCACACGGTTGTTGCCGGACGTGCGCCCGCGCGGCCCGTCCGCCCCGTCCGGCCAGGCCTGGTCCAGGTCGAGCTCGTGCAGCTGCGCACCCAGCTCGTCCAGCGACGAGGTGATCGCCAGCTTCTTGCGCATCTCCGAGCCGACCGAGAAGCCCTTGAGGTACCAGGCCACATGCTTACGGAAGTCGATCACGCCACGGGTCTCGTCGCCGATCCACTCCCCCAGGAGCGTCGCGTGCCGCAGCATCACCGTCGCGACCTCCCGGAGCGTCGGCGCCTGCCTCGCCTCCGTGCCCTCGAAGGCACTCACCAGGTCACCGAAGAGCCACGGGCGCCCCAGGCAGCCGCGGCCCACGACCACGCCGTCACAGCCGGTCTCGCGCATCATCCGGCGGGCGTCGTCCGCACACCAGATGTCGCCGTTGCCGAGGACCGGGATCTCCGGGACGTGCTCCTTGAGGCGGGCGATCGCGTCCCAGTCGGCGGTGCCGCCGTAGTGCTGGGCGGCGGTCCTGCCGTGCAGGGCGACGGCCGTGACGCCCTCCTCCACCGCTATCCGGCCCGCGTCGAGGTAGGTGAGGTGGTCGTCGTTGATGCCCTTGCGCATCTTGATGGTGACCGGCAGGTCGCCCGCGTTGGATACGGCCTCGTTGAGGATCGCGCGCAGCAGAGGCCGCTTGAACGGGAGCGCGGAGCCGCCGCCCTTGCGGGTCACCTTGGGGACCGGGCAGCCGAAGTTCAGGTCGATGTGGTCGGCGAGGTTCTCGTCGACGATCATGCGGACGGCCTTGCCGACCGTGACCGGGTCCACTCCGTACAGCTGGATCGAGCGCGGGGTCTCGCTCGCGTCGAAGTGGATGAGCTGCATGGTCTTCTCGTTGCGCTCGACCAGCGCCCGCGTCGTGATCATCTCGCTGACGAACAGCCCCTTGCCGCCGGAGAACTCCCGGCACAGGGTGCGGAACGGGGCGTTGGTGATACCGGCCATGGGGGCGAGCACCACCGGCGGCTGCACCGCGTGCGGGCCGATCCGGAGCTGCGGGAGCGAGGGGGCGAGCGTGGTCATTGCTCCATTGTCGCGTACGACGGGAGCTGCTTCGGTGGGCGCCGGAGCGAGAGGCGGGCACCCGCACGGGCGAAAGTCGTTAGTTAACCGTACTATCAATGTATGCCCGAGTTCAGCCACCGCCGACGGCAGCTGGTGCTGGCGATCTGCTGCATGAGTCTGCTGATCGTCAGCCTCGACGCCACCGTCCTCAACGTCGCCCTGCCCTCCATGCAGAAGGAACTGCACGCCACCGTCGCGGGCATGCAGTGGACGATCGACGCGTACACCCTCGTCCTCGCCTCCCTGCTGATGCTCGCGGGCTCCACCGCCGACCGGATAGGGCGGCGGAAGATCTTCAAGGTCGGACTCATCCTCTTCACCCTCGGCTCGGTGCTCTGTTCCCTCGCGCCGAACCTGGAGTCGCTGGTCGCGTTCCGCATGGTGCAGGCGGTCGGCGGCTCGATGCTCACCCCTGTCGCGATGTCGATCATCACCAACACCTTCACCGACCCGCGCGAGCGCGCCCGCGCCATCGGTGTGTGGGGCGGAGTCGTCGGCATCTCCATGGCGGCGGGACCGCTGGTCGGCGGCCTGCTGGTGGACTCGGTCGGCTGGCGGTCGATCTTCTGGATCAATCTGCCGGTCGGTCTCGCCGCGCTGCTGCTCACCTGGCGCTACGTCCCCGAGTCCCGCGCCCCGAAGCCGCGTCGCCCCGACCCCGTCGGTCAGCTGCTGGTGATCGCGCTGCTCGGTTCACTGACGTACGCGATCATCGAGGCGCCCTCCGCGGGCTGGACCTCGCCGCGGATCCTGGCCTTCGCCGCGCTCACCGTGTGCGCCCTGGCGGGGCTGCTGGTGTACGAGCCCAGGCGGGCCGAGCCCCTCATCGATCTGCGGTTCTTCCGCAGCGCCCCGTTCAGTGGCGCCACCGCCATCGCGGTCAGCGCGTTCGCCGCGCTGAGCGGCTTCCTCTTCCTGAACACGCTCTATCTGCAGAACGTGCGCGGCCTGACCGCCCTGCACGCCGGCCTGTACATGCTGCCGATGGCAGCCCTGACCTTTGTCTGCGCCCCGCTGTCCGGGCGGCTCGTCGGCAACCGGGGGCCGCGGCTTCCCCTGCTCGTGGCGGGTGCGGCCATGTCGGCGTGCGGGCTGCTGTTCGCGGCGTTCGACGCGGAGACGCAGACCGTGCTGCTGTTCACCGGCTATGTGCTCTTCGGCCTCGGCTTCGGCATGGTGAACGCCCCGATCACCAACACCGCCGTCTCCGGGATGCCGCGCTCGCAGGCCGGGGTCGCGGCGGCGGTCGCCTCGACCAGTCGGCAGATCGGCGGGACGCTGGGCGTCGCCGTGATCGGTGCGGTGCTGGCGGCGGGCGTGGCGGGCACCGGTTCCCCGCGTGGCGCCGCGTATGCCACCGCCTTCGTGGACGCGAGCAAACCCGCCTGGTGGATCATCACCGGCTGCGGGGTGTGCGTCCTCCTCGTCGGCGCGCTGACCAGCGGGCGCTGGGCACGGGAGACCGCCCGACGGACCGCGGAGCGGCTGGAGGCACCGGCGTCCGCCGGTACCTCGGGTCAGGCCTTGGCGAGTTCCAGCGCGTGAAGCCGCCGCAGCCGCTCGCGGGACTCCTCGTCGGCGGGGGCGTACGTCACCATGCGTGGACCGGTCGACGGGCCGAGCCAGAGGTCGGTGTGGTCCAGGCGCAGCAGTCCGACGTGGGTGTTGCGGAAGAGTTTCGTCCGGCCACCGGGGCCGACCACCTCGTGGCGCGCCCAGATCTCCCGGAACTCGGGCGAGGCCGCCTCCAGCCGCCCGAGTAGTGCCTTCCAGGCGGGCTCGGCCAGATGCTCCGCCATCGCTCCACGGAACTTGGCGGCCATCACCCGGTTCACCTCCGGGAGGTCGACGACGGCGGAGCGCCAGTCGGGGTTGGTGTAGGAGAGGATCATGCAGTTGCGGTCCTCGGGGGTGACGGCGTCCAGGTCGCAGAGCAGCCGCCCGTAGGTCCGGTTGTACGCGAGGATGTCGTACCGGCTGTTCTGGATGCAGGCCGGGATCGGGTCCAGCTGCCGCAGCATGTCCCGCAGTGCCGGGGTGATGCTCGGGCAGTCCGCGTCGGGCGTCGGGTCGACGGCGCCGGCCAGGGAGAAGAGATGGGTGCGCTCGCTGCGGTCGAGCAGCAGGGCGCGGGCGAGGGCGTCGAGAACCTGGGGCGAGACCTGGATGTCACGGGCCTGTTCGAGCCAGGTGTACCAGGTGACGCCGACGGCGGAGAGCTGGGCGACCTCCTCGCGCCGCAGGCCGGGGGTGCGACGGCGTCTGCCCCGGGGCAGACCGACCTGCTCGGGGGTGATCCGCTCGCGGCGGCTGCGCAGGAAGTCCGCGAGCTCGTGCCGCCGGACCTCGTGCTCCGAGACCTGGGCCTCCTCGCGCGCCTGGGACAGCTCACTCGCCATCATCGTCATGCCTCCAGCCTGCCGAACCCCGCCGCGCTCTGCCAGGTGCTGCTTGTACCAGGATAAAGACACTCTGGTACCAGGCTGAGATGAGGACGATCGTCGACGTCGTGAGTGAATCCCCTGTACGGATGCAGACATCCGCCATCTCCACCCCCGTGGTGCGGCACGACCACCCCACCCCGGTACTCGGCTCGCTCGGCCTGTTCACGGTGCTGCTCGGGGCGGCCCTGCCGCTCATCGATTTCTTCATCGTGAATGTCGCCCTGCCGACGATCGACAAGGACCTGGCCGCCGGCCCGGCGCTGCTGGAACTCGTCGTCGCGGGGTACGGACTCGCGTACGCCGTCCTGCTCGTCCTCGGTGGCAGGCTCGGCGACATGGCCGGCCGGCGCCGGCTCTTCCTGGCCGGCATGGCGGCCTTCGGGCTCACCTCGCTGGCCTGCGGGCTCGCCCCGGACGCCTGGACGCTCGTCGGGGCGCGGGTCGCGCAGGGCGCCTCGGCCGCACTGATGTTGCCGCAGGTGCTCGCCACCATCCAGGCGGCCACTGCCGGACACCGGCGGGCGCGGGCGATGAGCCTGTACGGGGCGACGGCCGGGCTCTCGATGGTCGCGGGCCAGATCGTCGGCGGCGTGCTGGTCGCCGCCGCGCCGCTGTCGTCGGTGTTCGGCGAGAGCGCGGGCTGGCGGTCGGTCTTCCTGGTGAACGTGCCGGTGGTGGCGGTGGGGCTGATGCTGGCCGCCCGCGCCGTACCGGAGACCCGCTCGGACCGGCCCGCGCCCGTCGACGTGCCGGGCACGCTGCTGCTCGCCGCGTCGCTGATGACGCTGCTGGCGCCGCTGACGGAGGGGCGGGCCGCGGGCTGGCCGGCGTGGACGTGGATCTCGCTGGCGCTGTTCCCGTTCGCCGCATTCGCCTTCTACCGGGTCGAACAGCGGGCCGACCGGCGCGGACAGATCCCGCTGATCCCGCCGAGCCTGCTGCGACTGGACTCGCTGCGGCGTGGCCTGGCTCTGGTGCTGCCGTTCTCGCTCGGCTTCGGCGGCTTCATGTTCGTGATCGCGGTCTCGCTGCAGCAGGGGCTGCAGATGGGCCCGGCGGCCGCGGGGCTCTCGCTGGCACCGATGGCCGCGGCCTTCTTCGTGGCGTCGCTGGCCGGTCCGCGGCTGGTCCGACGGTTCGGTACCCGGGTCGTGACGGCGGGCGGGCTGATCCAGGGCGTGGGCGTTGCGGTGCTCGCGCTCACCGTGTGGCGCGGCTGGCCGGACCTGGGGCTGCTTCAGCTGCTGCCGGGCGTCGCGCTCGCCGGTTTCGGTCAGGGGCTGCAGCTGCCGGTCCTCTTCCGCATCGTGCTCTCCGACGTGCCGACCGAGCGGGCCGGGGTGGGCGGCGGAGTGATGACGACGACACAGCAGGCGGCGCTGGCGCTGGGCGTGGCGACACTCGGGACGCTCTTCCTCGCGCTGGTCCCCGGCTCCGGGATGCGGGACGCGCTGGCCGTGACGCTGCTGGTGCAGCTGGCGGCAGTGGCCCTGACGGTGCTGCTGAGCCTGCGGCTGCCGCGCACGGTGGCGTGAGCCCGCGCACGGACGGGGTACGGGCACGGGAACGGGCGTGGGCCCGGATCACCAAGGGTGATCCGGGCCCACGCGGCCCTGTCCGGCCGATCTTCATGCGCCGGACAGGGCCACTGGTCGTACGAGCACAGAGAAGGCGTCAGCTCTGCGCCGCTGAGTCGCCCTCGCGGTTCGACGTCGCGGCATCGGCGGACGCTGGGGCCTGCCCGGACCCGGCGCGCTCGCGCATCTTGCGCAGCAGCTCCTGCTTCTGGTCGTCCGCGGTCCTGCGGTCGGCGTTGCGCGCGCTGCCCGCGCCGTGCTGATCGGCGCGGGACAGCTTCTTGCGCTGTCCGCCGACACCGAGAAGGTTGTTGCGGCTCTTGGCCACGGGGTTCTCCCATTCGTGGTGAGACGTCATGAGACGTGAGGTCGTGAGCGACCTGGAATCGATCCGGTGGGCGACGGGCGGTCGAGCCCGCCGCGCTCTCACTCGTAGATCTGGAAGAACGAAGACATACGGGAACCGTACCCCGGCCGCACCGGCCGCAGCACCCGGTTTTCGGCCTGCCGGCGCGAAGCATCACAGAACAATGCACTGACAGATATTGAAATCTGTCAGCCCATATGTCATGGTTGTGCCACAGCCCATCCCTCTCTTGTCTTCCACACACGCTTTCTTCTTCTCCACCACGGGAGTCCCTCATGACCGCCACCCGCACGCTCGGCTCCACCGGCCCACAGGTCTCCGCTCTGGGCCTCGGCTGCATGGGCATGTCCGCGCTGTACGGCGAGAGCGACCGCGCCGAGTCGATCGCCACCATCCACGCCGCGCTCGACGCGGGCATCACCCTGCTGGACACCGGCGATTTCTACGGCATGGGCCATAACGAACTACTGATCAACGAGGCGCTGCGCACGGCCCCCGGCGCCGCCCGCGAACAGGCGCTGACCAGCGTGAAGTTCGGCGCGCTGCGCACGGTCGAAGGCGCCTTCACGGGGTACGACGGCCGGCCTGCCGCCGTGAAGAACTTCGCCGCCTACTCGCTCCAGCGGCTCGGCACCGACCACATCGACATCTACCGGATCGCCCGCGTCGATCCCGATGTCCCGATCGAGGAGACCGTCGGCGCCATCGCCGAGCTGGTCGAGGCCGGCCATGTCCGCCACATCGGCCTGTCCGAGGTCGGCGCGGACACGATCCGGCGGGCGGCGGCCGTGGCCCCGATCTCCGATCTGCAGATCGAGTACTCGCTGATCTCGCGGTCCGTCGAGGACGCGATCCTGCCGGCCTGCCGTGAACTGGGTATCGGCGTCACGGCGTACGGGGTGCTGTCGCGCGGCCTGATCAGCGGGCACTTCAGCCGTGACCGCGAGCTGGCCCCGGGCGACTTCCGGGCCATGAGCCCGCGCTTCCAGGGCGGGAACCTCCAGCACAACCTCGACCTGGTCGACGCCCTGCGCAAGATCGCCGAGCAGAAGGGCGTCTCGGTCGCCCAGATCGCCATCGCCTGGGCGCTCGGCCGGGGTACGGACATCGTGCCGCTTGTCGGCGCCCGCCGCCGCGACCGGCTCACCGAGGCCCTCGGCGCCCTGGATGTCACGCTGGACGCCGCCGACCTCGCCGCGATCGAGGAGGCGGTCCCGGCAGGTGCGGCCGCCGGTTCGCGCTACCCGGAGAACCAGATGGCCCACCTCGACAGCGAGCGCTGAGCTCCGGGTACGGTCGTCGGGGTGCGGCCCCCGCAGGGCAGCTCCCCGAACGGTGCCCTCCGAAAGGCAGCACAGACACCATGACGCCAGCCGACCCGCTGACCCCCGAGCGCATCCTCGAAGCCACCGAGGACGTGCTGCGCCGCTACGGCCCCGCCAAGGCGACGGTGGTCGACGTGGCCCGCGCGCTCGGCGTCAGCCACGGCAGCGTCTACCGCCACTTCCGCACGAAGGCGGCGCTGCGCGAGGCGGTGACCGCGCGCTGGCTGACCCGAACCGAGGTGACCCTCACCGAGATCATCAGCGCTTCGGCGGAACCCGCCCCGTCGAAGCTGCGGCACTGGCTGACGGCGCTGTTCGAGTCCAAGCGCCACAAGGCAGGTGACGACCCCGAGCTGTTCGCGACCTACATCGTGCTGACCGGGGAGAGCACGGTCGTCGAGGAGCACGTCCGCGAACTGGTCGGCCAGCTCCGGGAGATCATCGAGGAGGGCGTGCGCAGCGGGCAGTTCGCGGTGGACGATCCGGCGGTCACCGCGCAGGCGGTCTTCGACGCGACGGCGCGCTTCCACGACCCGGCGTACGCCGCCGAATGGCAGAATCCCGCCATCGGCGCCGAGTTCACCGCCGTGTCGGACCTGCTGCTGCGCGGCCTGCGCGCCTGACAGCCCCGCACCACAGGGGCGGGGCACGCCGGGCGGCCGTCAGGCCGTCGGGTCGATCGTCGCCTGGTGGATCCGGGCCAGGTGTTCCTCGGCCTTGAGCCAGGGCAGGAACTGCACGCCCTTGCGCCAGTCGCACGTGTCGCAGCTCAGTTGTCGCTGTATCCCCGACTTCCGTACATGAACAACATGTTCACGGCCGTGCTGATCCCATCGGCTGACCTTGCTCGTGGTCATGGACGGCATCCGAGCCTCCTGTTGACGCGTGGTCGCGTGGTGCCCAGTGTGCAATGAAGCCCCCGGCTCCGTACGAGGAACCGGGGGCTTCGCGGTGGAACCGTGATGCGTCAGCAGCCGAGCAGACGGGCGCCGAGGTACGCCTGGATCTGGTCCAGCGAGACGCGCTCCTGCTTCATGGTGTCGCGCTCGCGCACCGTCACCGCGTTGTCGTCGAGGGTGTCGAAGTCGACGGTGACGCAGAACGGCGTACCGATCTCGTCCTGGCGGCGGTAGCGGCGGCCGATGGCGCCCGCGTCGTCGAACTCGATGTTCCAGTTCTTCCGCAGGTCGGTGGCGAGACCCTTGGCCTTCGGCGACAGCTGCGGGTTGCGGGACAGCGGCAGCACCGCGACCTTGACCGGCGCGAGGCGCGGGTCGAGGCGCATCACGGTGCGCTTCTCCATGACGCCCTTGGCGTTGGGCGCCTCGTCCTCGATGTAGGCGTCGAGGAGGAAGGCGAGCATCGAACGGCCGACACCGGCCGCGGGCTCGATGACGTACGGAGTCCAGCGCTCGCCGGCCTCCTGGTCGAAGAACGACAGGTCCGTGCCGGAAGCGGCGGAGTGGGCCTTGAGGTCGTAGTCCGTGCGGTTGGCGACGCCCTCCAGCTCGCCCCACTCGCTGCCGCCGAAGCGGAAGCGGTACTCGATGTCAGCGGTGCGCTTGGAGTAGTGGGAGAGCTTCTCCTTCGGGTGCTCGAACCACCGCATGTTCTCCTCGCGCAGGCCCAGGTCCGTGTACCAGTTCCAGCGCTGCTCCATCCAGTACTCGTGCCACTGCTCGTCCTCGCCCGGCTTGACGAAGAACTCCATCTCCATCTGCTCGAACTCGCGGGTGCGGAAGATGAAGTTGCCCGGAGTGATCTCGTTCCGGAAGGACTTGCCCATCTGCGCGATACCGAACGGCGGCTTCTTGCGCGAGGTCTGCTGCACCTGACCGAAGTTGGTGAAGATGCCCTGCGCGGTCTCGGGCCGCAGGTAGGCCACCGAGCCGGAGTCCTGGGTCGGGCCGAGATGCGTGGAGAGCAGACCCGAGAACTGCTTGGGCTCGGTGAAGGTGCCCTTGTTGCCGCAGTTGGGGCAGTTGAGGTCGGCGAGGCCGTTGACGGGCGGCTTGCCGTGCTTCTCCTCGTACGCCTCTTCCAGGTGGTCCGCGCGGAAGCGCTTGTGACAGGAGGTGCACTCGGTCAGCGGGTCGGTGAACGTGGCGACGTGGCCGGAGGCGACCCACACTTCGGGGGCCAGGATGACCGACGAGTCGAGACCGACCACGTCCTCGCGCGAAGTGACCATGTAGCGCCACCACTGGCGCTTGAGGTTCTCCTTCATCTCCACGCCCAGCGGCCCGTAGTCCCAGGCGGCCTTCTGGCCACCGTAGATCTCACTGCAGGGGTAAACGAAGCCACGGCGCTTGCTCAGGCTGACGATGGAGTCGATCTTGTCGGCGGCCACGGTGCTCTCTTCATTACGACGACGACGAACGGCGAATGCTTCAGATTACCGGCGGGCACGCCCTCCGGATCAAATCGGTGTGCGGACAGCCCACTCAGTGGCCATCCCATCGGGCTTGTTGACAATCGTTTCCAGTTTTGTTGAAAATGACTGTCATGAACGTACGCCGCCTCATACCCACCGCTGCCGTCGCCGGAGCAGTCGTCCTCGGGCTCATGGCCCTCTCCGCCTGCTCCACGTCGGACGCCGCCGACCGCAAGCCCGGCGACAAGCTGAATGTGGTGGCGTCGTTCTACCCCATGCAGTTCCTTGCCGAGGAGATCGGCGGGACCCACGTCTCGGTCAGCACGCTGACCAAGCCGGGCGTCGAGCCGCATGACCTGGAGCTCAGCCCGCGGCAGATCGGCGGACTCGGCGACGCCGACTACATCCTCTACCTCAAGGGTATCCAGCCCGCCGTCGACGACGCGATCAAGCTGTCAGAGTCGACCCACAGCGTCGACGCGGCGAAGCTGACCACGCTGGAGGACCACGGCACCGAGACCGGCGGCGACGAACACGGCCACGAGCACAAGGGCGAGGGCGCCGGGGCCGACCCGCACATCTGGCTGGACCCGGTGAGGTACGCCGAGGTCGCCAAGGGCGTCGGCGCGTCCCTGGAGAAGACCGACCCCGGCCACGCCGCGGACTACCGCAAGAACACGGACGCCCTGGTCAAGAGGCTCGACGCGCTGAACACGGCGTACGAGACGGGCCTGCGGAACACCGCCACCAAGACGTTCGTCACCACCCACTCCGCCTTCGGCTACCTCGCCGAGCGCTACGGCCTGGTCCAGGAGGGCATCGCCGGCATCGACCCCGAGGCCGAGCCCAGCCCCGCCCGGATCCAGGAGATCCACACCATCGCGGAGAAGAGCAAGGCCACCACCGTCTTCTTCGAGACCCTCGCCAGCGACAAGACCGCGAAGACCGTCGCGGCGGACACCGGCCTGAGGACCGACGTCCTCGACCCGCTCGAGGGAATCACCGACAAGTCCAAGGGCGACAACTACTTCGAGGTCATGCAGTCCAACCTCGCCGCCCTCCAGAAGGCGCTCGGCGCGAAGTGACCCTCGTAACATCCGCCACAGCAGCATCGGAGGCGCTCATGCCCGAGCCCGACAGCACCCAGCCCGACCCCGTGATAGCCCTGCGCGGAGCCACCGCGACCCTCGGCGCGCGCCCCGTGCTGCGTGGCATCGACCTCACCGTGCACCGCGGCGAGGTCGCCGCCCTGCTCGGCGCCAACGGCTCCGGCAAGTCCACCGCCGTCCGGTCCGTCATCGGCCAGGTCCCGCTCACCGGCGGCTCGGTCGAGCTGTTCGGCACCCCCCTGCGCCGCTTCCGCAGCTGGGCACGGATCGGCTACGTACCGCAGCGCACCACGGCGGCCAGCGGGGTCCCCGCCACCATCCGCGAGGTCGTCTCCGCCGGGCGGCTGTCCCGTACGAAGCTGGGGCTGCTCCGCAAGGCGGACCGGGCCGCCGTCGACCGCGCCATCGCGCTCGTCGGTCTCGCCGACCGGGCCGGGGACTCGGTGAGCGCGCTCTCCGGCGGTCAGCACCAGCGGGTGCTGATCGCGCGGGCGCTCGCCGCCGAGCCCGAGCTGCTGATCATGGACGAGCCCATGGCCGGCGTCGACCTGGCCAGCCAGGAGATCCTCGCCGAGACGCTGCGCGAGCAGGTGGCGGCCGGTACCACCGTGCTGCTCGTCCTGCACGAGCTGGGCCCGCTGGAGCCCCTCATCGACCGCGCGATCGTCCTCCGCGACGGCTGTGTGATGCATGACGGGCCGCCCCCGAAGGCCGTCGGTCAGCACGCGCTGCCCGGCCACGACCACGTACACCCCCATGCGGCTTCCGAGCCCGTCCGGACGGGACTGCTGACCTGATCATGGAATTTCTCCAGCCCCCCTTCATGCAGCGGGCCCTGCTCGCCGCCGTACTGGTCGGCGTCATCGCCCCCGCCGTCGGCATCTACCTCGTGCAGCGCCGCCAGGCCCTGATGGGCGACGGCATCGGCCACATCGCGATGACCGGAGTCGGTCTCGGCTTCCTGCTCTCCACCAGCCCGGTCTGGATGGCCACGGCCGTCGCCGTCGTCGGCTCGATCGTCATGGAACTGGTCCGCTGGTACGGACGCACGCGCGGCGACATCGCGCTGGCCATGCTCTTCTACGGCGGGATGGCGGGCGGTGTGCTGCTGATCAATCTCTCCGACACCGGCTCCAACGCCAACCTCACCTCGTACCTCTTCGGCTCCCTCTCCACGGTCTCGTCCGAGGACATCACCGCGATCTGCCTGCTCGCCGCCTTCGTGCTGCTGGTGACGCTGGGGCTGCGACGGCAGCTGTTCGCGGTCAGTCAGGACGAGGAGTTCGCGCGGGTCACCGGGCTGCCGGTGCGCGCACTCAATCTGCTGATCGCGGTCACGGCGGCGGTGACCGTCACCGTGGCGATGCGGGTCGTCGGTCTGCTGCTGGTCAGCGCGCTGATGGTGGTCCCTGTCGCCGCGGCGCAGCAGATCTCGAAGTCCTTCAAGGTGACGTTCGTGCTCTCCGTCGTCATCGGTACGGCGGTGACCCTGGCCGGCACCGTGACCTCCTACTACCAGGACGTACCGCCCGGTGCGACCATCGTGCTGCTGGCCATCGGCGTCTTCGTCGTGCTGACCCTGCTCGCCACACCGCTGGCCAGAAGGCGTGCGCGCAGCAGCGAAGCCTCGACGGAGTGCACCCTGGAAGGAGAGGCATCGGAAGTACCGGCTGCCCGCCATGCCACGAACGGCGTCCGGGTCTGACCCCGGCGCCGGGACGGGCTGGCACAATGGCCCGACATATGTACGGGCGACACGAGGAGGCACCTGTGGCGACGGCGCCGATCAGTGGAACGAACGCAGCCCCGGTACGCGGCCGGTCGACCCGGCAGCGGGCCGCGGTGGCGGCGGCGCTCGACGAGGTGGACGAGTTCCGCAGCGCCCAGGAGCTGCACGACGTACTCAAGCACCGCGGTGACTCGGTCGGGCTGACCACCGTCTACCGCACCCTGCAGTCCCTCGCCGACGCGGGCGAGGTGGACGTCCTGCGCACGACGGACGGCGAGTCCGTCTACCGGCGCTGCTCGACCGGCGAGCACCACCACCATCTGGTGTGCCGGGTCTGCGGCAAGGCGGTCGAGGTCGAGGGTCCCGCGGTGGAGCAGTGGGCGGAGACGATCGCTTCGCAGCACGGCTATGTGAACGTGGCCCACACGGTGGAGATCTTCGGGACGTGCGCCGAGTGCGCGGCGCTGCCGGAGAGTTGAGCGGGGTAGCGGTACGCGGTACGGGCGGGCGGTGCTCGAAGGAGCCCCGCCCGCCCGTGCGTTGTGGTGGTGGCCGCCGGTGGGTCAGACGGTGCGGAACGCCAGCACGACGTTGTGGCCGCCGAAGCCGAAGGAGTTGTTGAGCGCCGCGATCCGACCGTCGGGCAGGGGGCGGGGCTCGCCGCGGACGATGTCGGCGTCGATCGCCGGGTCGGGGACGTCGACGTTGATGGTCGGCGGGGCGAGCCGGTGGTGCAGGGCGAGCACAGTGGCGATCGTCTCCACGCCGCCGGCGCCGCCGACCAGATGGCCGGTCATGGACTTGGTGGCCGATATCGCGAAGTGGTCGGTGTGGTCGCCGAAGACCTGGCGCAGCGCCCTGATCTCGGCGACGTCGCCGAGCGGGGTGGAGGTGGCGTGCGCGTTGATGTGCGCGATCTCGCCGGGTTCGAGGCCGGTGGAGTCCGTCAGGGACCGCAGTGCGGCGGATATGCCGCGGCCCGTCGGCTCCGGCTGGGTGATGTGGTGGCTGTCGGAGGAAATGCCCTCGCCGAGGGCCTCGGCGTAGACCCTGGCACCGCGCCGGGCGGCGTGCTCGGCGGACTCCAGGACGACGAGGCCCGCGCCCTCGCCCAGGACGAAGCCGTCGCGCCCGGTGTCGAAGGGCCGTGAGGCGCCGGTCGGGTCGTCATTGTTCTTGGACATCGCCATCATGTTGCCGAAGGCGGCGAAGTTCAGTGGGTGCACCGCCGCCTCGGTGCCGCCGGCGATGACGACATCGGCACGGCCGCTGCGGATCATGGTGATGGCGTAGCCGATGGCCTCGGCGCCGGAGGCGCAGGTGCTCACGAAGGTGTGGGCCCCGGCGCGGGCACCGACTTCGAGGCTGATGTGGGCCGACGAAGTGTTGGGCATCATCATCGGGATCGTGTGCGGGGAGACCTTGCGGGCTCCCCGCGTCTTGAGGATCTCGTACTGATGGAGCATGGACGTCACCCCGCCGACCGCGGTGGCGACCACGACGCCGAGACGGTCGGGGTCGACCGGCTCGTCCTCGCCCGCCCGGCCCTTGAATCCGGCGTCCTCCCACGCCTCGCGGGCCGCGATGAGGGCGAACTGGGCTGCGCGGTCGAGCCTGCGCGCCTGGGCGGGCGGGAAGATCTCCGTGGGCTCGACCGCGATCTCGGCGGCGATGCGCACCGGGAGTTCCTCGGCCCATTCGTGCGGGAGCCGGCGGACGCCGGAGCGCCCGGCGAGCAGGGCGTCCCAGGTCGAGGTGGTGTCGCCACCGAGCGGCGTGGTCGCGCCCATGCCGGTGACCACTACAGTGCGGTTGTTCTTTTCCACAGAAATCTTTTCTCCACGTCTGGAATTGCGCGGCCTCGAGTGCGCTGCTCGAAGGGCACGGCCTGGGGTGCGAGACTTGTTCCGGTTCTCTCCGGTCCGTACTGGTTCTCCGGAACGACCACATAGTCAGGAATGGCGGATGAGTGCGGTTTCTCTTCCTCCTTCCACGGCTGCTTCGACAGCTGATTCCACGGCTTCGAATGTGTGGAGCGGAATGGGACGTCCTCCCTGGGCATGTGCCAGGCGGTGCGGATTGGAGTTGTCCCGGTCCTGGGCGGTCGCGATTTCCCTGGATATGCGTACGGCCGTCGCCAGTAAGGGGCCGACGCATTGCGGTCCGCCGGCACCGGCGAGATCCGTCACCAGGGACAGGGACGCGACGACGGCCCCGCCGCCGTCCCGCAGCGGGGCGGCGACCGCGAAGGTACGCCGCTCCGTCTGGAAGTCGCCCGCGGCGTAGCCCCAGCGCCTGACCTGGCCGACGATCCTGCGCAGAACCAGGGGACCGGCCAGCCCCTCTTGCCTGTTCCGGGTCAGCGCGCGGGCGAGGATGTCCTCCTGCGCTTCGGAGCTCGCGTAGGCGAGCAGGACGTTTCCCGATGCCGTGGTGTGCAGGGGGAACCGGTCACCGACGACCATCGGAGCGACGTGCACCGGGCCGCCCCAGCCGAGACTCTCCAGCCAGATTCCCTCGGCGCCGTCACGCACCGAGAGGTTCACCATGGCTTTCGTCTTCTCCTGAAGTCGCAGCATGTGCGACATCGCCGCCGTCCGCAGCGCGCGGTGCCTCGGCGCGTGCGCGGCGAGTTCCCACAGCCGGAGTCCGATGGTGTATCTGCTTCCTTCCACCCGTTCCAGGGCCCCCAGGGAAACGAGCTTTGTCACCATGCGGTGGGCCGTCGCCACGGGAAGGTCGGAAAGACGGCTGATATCGCTCACCGACAGCGAGTGGTCCCTGCCCCTGAAGACACCGAGAACACTGAAAGCGCGCTCGACGACCGATCGATTTTCCGTGGTGTTGCGGATTTCCATCCGTAGTGACTCGCTTTCGCCTGGTGCACCTTGATGCGCTGCGATCCCCCGACGCTACGAACAAGACCCTCACAGACGTGGAGCAATGGTGAAGGTCACTTCGGTGACACCGAGGGAGCCAGTGCCCGAACAACCACGTCACCCGTCCGTCCGGCGACGGCACGAGGACCGTCGCCGGACGGGCGGGTGAGCGCCGGCGGCCGACAGGCTCTTACGGACCGGCCGTCACCCTGGTTGCCGCACGGGCCGCGTGACGGGGCGTCGGGCCCCGGCCCCGCGACCGTGCCGGGTTCACTGCTGCGACAGGCCGCGGCGCGGGTGCCGGGGGCGCAGCGAGGGGTCGACCGCGGGGAAGCCCACTCTGAAGAAGACCAGCGGGCGTTCGCCGTCCTCGGCCCCGCACAGGACCGCGAGGTCCCCGACGGTGTGCGGGCAGTCGATGACATGGCTCTGGGGGTGGACGTAGATCCCCTGCCGGAAGAGGTCCAGCCAGAGGCGGGTGACCAGGCGTCCGGCCGCCACCTCCTGGGCCGTGTCCTCGCCCTTGCCCAGGATCACCAGGACGACGCCATCACCGGCGGTCGCGCTGGAGGAGAGCGGGGTGAGGAAGCGCGGCAGCCCCAGCGGGCGCAGTGCCCGGTAGACGACCGGGGAGAAGAGAAGTCCCATGAGGAAGCGCTCCACCCGGTTCAGTACCAGCATGACGTCGTTCAGGCCGTCGCTGCGGTACTTGGGGTGACGGGGGCTCAGCCGCGTCCACGCCATCAGTTCGGCGGCGATCCCGGGGTCGCCGAAGAACCAGTGGTAGGCGCGGACGAGCAGCGGCCTGGCCGCGGCCGCGCTGATCGCGGCCACCCGGAAGCCCGCCGCACGGGCGGTCTCCTGCGCGGCCTCGATCGCCTTCGTGTCGACCTGCTGCGGCTTCCAGGCGCCGCGCCAGACCCGGCGGCCGGCGATGTCGGACGTCCGGAAGCGGGTGTCGTACGGCCGGTCGGCCGGCAGCAGCCGGCCCACGCGCCGGGTCTCGGTGTCGAGATCGAGCTCGAAGTCGACGGCAATGCCCTGCTCGGCCGCGGCTATGAGCAGGCTCTCCACGTACGTGCCCAGCGACAGCCGCAGATCGCGGTGGGCCGGGTCGCTCGGTCCCAGTGCGTCCTCGGCGCGCCAGCCCACCTCGACGCGGTCGGTGCCGGGACGGAGCTCCCAGGGCTGGGTGTTGTGCGCGTTCGCCGCCCGGGCCGCCTCGGCGGCGACCTCTCTCAGCCGGTCCAGGGACGTGGTCGTGTTCTCGGGGCTCGTCATGCTCTGACTCCGTCCTTGTGACGCCGGTCCTCGGCCGCACCGGTGGCCGGGACAGTGATGGCGGCGGCCGTTTCCTCGGCCGACTCGCGGACACCGAAGCGGGCGTGGACGCCCCGCAGCCAGGAGGGGGCCCACCAGGTGATGCGGCCGGTGGCCCGCAACGACGCCGGGACGAGCGCGCCGCGCACCAGGACGGCGTCGATGAGGATCGCCAGGCCGGTGGCGGCGCCGTACAGCTTGATCAGGGAGACACCGGAGGTGAGCATCGCGAAGAAGGAGACCGCGAGGATGGCCGCGGCCGCGGTGATCACCGGCCCGCTCGCCCCGAGGCCGTCGCGGACGGCGGTGGCCAGGTCGCCGGAGCGCTCGTAGTGCTCCTTGATCCGGGAGATCAGGAAGACCTCGTAGTCCATCGACAGTCCGAACGCGATGCAGAAGACCAGGACCGGCATGGAGACGGCGAGCGGCGAAGGGGTGAAGCCGAGGGCGTCGGAGAGATTGCCGTCCTGGAAGATCCAGACCGTCACGCCGAGGATCGAAACCAGGCTGAGGAGGTTGAGCAGCAGCGCCCTGATCGGCTGCACCACGCTGCCGGTGAGCAGGAAGAGGAACAGGAGGCTGAAGACCACGATCAGGACGAGGGCGATCGGCAGTTTGTCGGCGATGGACTGGTTGATGTCGGTGACCTGGGCCGCCTGGCCGCCGACGAGCACGCGGTTACCGGCCGGAGGGGCGATGTCCCTTACGTCGCGGGCGAGTTGGGAGCCCTCGGAGGAGTACGGGGCCACGTCCGTCTGGACCTGGAGCCAGGTCGCGGTGCCGTTGTCGAAGCGGGCCACCTGGGCCGCCGGCAGGGGGCTGACCTTGGCGCCCTTCTCGAAGACGCCCGCGGCGCTGACGACCTTGGTCGCCTCGTCCGCACGGGACAGGGCGGTGGCGTACGTCGCGAGGTCGGCGTCGGAGCCCTTCCAGTTCTGGGCGACGACGTTGAGCGCGTGCTCGTCACCGGTGCCGAAGTCCTTGCGAAGCGCCTCGGCCACGACCCGGCTCTCGCTGTCCTTCGGCAACACCCGCTCGTCGGGGACGCCGAACTGGGAGTGGCCGAAGGGCAGGGCGATGGCGATGAGCAGGATCACGACGGGCGTGGCGAGCAGCAGCGGCTTGCGGAACGCAAGGCCGGCGATGCGGCCCCAGGTGGTGTTCGTGGCGGGCTTCGGGGCGGTCCGCCGGGCCCAGCCCAGGGCGTCGATCTTGTCGCCGAGCAGGATGAGGGCCGGGGGCAGGAGCAGGAGGGCGCCGCCGACGGACAGCAGGACCACCGAGATGCCGGCGAAGGCGAAGGAGCGCAGGAAGTACTGGTCGAAGACCAGCAGGGTGGCGAGGGCGGCGCCGACGACGCCACCGCTGACGAACACGGTGCGGCCCGCGGTCGCGCGGGTGACGCGCAGCGCGTCAATATTGCTGCGGCCGGCGGCGCGCTCCTCGCGGTAGCGGGTGACGATCAGCAGGCTGTAGTCGACCGCCAGACCGAGACCGAGCGCGGTGATGAGGTTGACCCCGAAGACCGAGACGTCGGTGAACCGGGAGAGGACGTTGAGGATGCCCAACGAGCCGACCACGGTGAGCACCGCGAGCAGCAGCGGGAGCAGCGCCGCGATCACGCCGCGGAACACGAGGATGAGCAGCAGCAGCGTCAGCGGGATCGCGATGGTCTCCGCGGCGACGATGTCCTTCTCGATCTGCGCGTTCATGTCGTTGTTGACTGCGTTGATGCCGCCGAAGGACACCGCCACGGCGCCGTCCGGGTCGGACAGCTCCTCGTGGAGCTTCTTGGTGGTCTTGAGGCTCTCGTTCTCGTCACCGTTGATCCGGACCAGGACCAGCCCCGCGTCGTCGGAGCGCAGCGCCGGGTCGGGGGTGTCGAAGTAGGAGGCGACGACCCGGGCGCCGGAGTCGTCGCCGATCGTCCTGACGACCCTGTCGGCGGCGGCGTGCGCCTCGGAGCTGTCGACCCCACCCTTGGTGTCCTCGATCCGGACCAACAGGTTGGGCTGGCTCTCCGGGAAGGAGTGCTCCAGCGCCGAGGCGGCGGCCACGGAGTCGGAGTCGGGATTGTCGAACCCGCCGGACTTGAGGTTCTCGAGCACCCCGGCGCCGGCCGCGCCGGTGATGATCAGGAACAGCAGTCCGGCGAGCAGTGTGAACCACGGGCCGCGTCGGCTCTGCCGACCGCTTTGGGGTGGCACCGAAGTGGTCGCCATGGGAGGTCCTTTCGTCTTTCTCTGATGGTTCGCCCGATGCCTGTCCGGGCCCCGCCGAGTGCTGTCAGGGCCTCATCGGTGCTGGAGGTGCGGAGGTACTGGGCGTTGCGTCGAGGAGCGCGGCTCGTCCCCTGCGGGACACGCCTGTTGATGGGCCGACCCCGAGTCAGAGTGATGCTCCCATTCGAGAGCACTGTTCTGAATATGAAGCAGCGTTACGGTTTAGTGAACACTGATTCAAGGACAGTGCTCCGATTGTGGAGCAGTGGTCCAATCAGTGACCATCGGGCAAACTTGAGGCCATGAGCGTGATCCGAGGAGCCAGGGAAAGGGCCCGTGCCGAGGTCGGGGCGGCCATCAAGGAGGAGGCCGGGCGCCAGCTCGCGGCCGAGGGGGCAGCGCAGCTGTCGCTGCGGGCGGTCGCCCGTGAGCTGGGACTGGCGCCGTCGGCGGTCTACCGCTACTTCCCGAATCGCGACGATCTCCTCACGGCCCTCATCGTCGGCGCGTACGACGCCCTCGGCGCCGCAGCCGAGACCGCGCTCGCGGACGCCGGGACGGCGGATCCGCTGCGAAGCTGGATGGCGGTCTGCCGGGCGATCCGGGACTGGGCGCTCGCCCGTCCGCACGAGTACGCCCTGATCTACGGCTCGCCCGTCCCCGGGTACGACGCCCCGCCGGACACCGTCGGCCCCGCCTCGCGCGTCCCCCTCGCCCTGGTCGGTGTCGTGGAAGCGGCCGCCGCGGCGGGTGCGCTCGCCTCGTTCCCCGGGAGCGGGCAGCAGGCCGAGGGGGTCAGCGCCGACGCCCGACGGCTCTTCCAGGACCCCGGCCGCGCGATCCCGCTGACGGCCGCGGTCCGGCTGGTCGCCGTCTGGGCGCAGCTCTTCGGGCTGATCAGCTTCGAGGTGTTCGGGCGGTTCGACCGGATCATCGACGCCCGTGACGACGTGTTCGACCGGGCGGTGCTCGACCTGGCACACCAGGCCGGCCTGCGCCCCACCGGCACCGGATCGGCCGCCGAATCCGCCGCCGGCCAGTAGCCGTACAGGCCCGGCGCAGCCCCGGCCCCGGCCGCCCCGTCCCGCCCCGGCCGCCGGGGCGGCAATACCGTACGGACACCCCCGGGACACACGCGGCGACAGGCCGATGTTTTCCCTTTACACCGCGTTCATTCCACTGAGTGAAAAGGCATATCGCCGACCCTCCCCGCTTGTCGAAAACTGAAGGCGCGGCGCGAAGTTGACGCTTGGCTGGATCTTGACGTTCCGTCAATACGGGCTTCTTGGCTGCCCGTTACCCGAACGTTTCCGTACGACCTTCCATGCGACTGCTCCTGACGCCGCGTCATGCAATCCATCGATATCGGATCGGGGTATCAGCCGTGACTGGTATAGCCATCGTCGGCATGTCGTGCCGCTTTCCCGGCGCCGGGGACCTCAATGAGTTCTGGCAGATGACCGTCAACGCCGAGCCGCAGTTCGCAGGGGTGCCCGAATCGCGCTGGGATCACTCCAAATACCACAGACCGGGCGATTTCCGGGAACCGCACAGCACCTACACCGACAAGGTGGCCTTCCTCCCCGCCGTCGATCAGTTCGCCCCCTCCCACTACGGCGTGCCGCCGCGCCGGGCGAAGACCATGGACCCCCAGCAGCGCCTCTTCGTCGACCTCGCCCGGGAGGCCCTGCAGGACGCCGGCTGGGAACGAGGCTCCTTCGACCGCGCGACGACCGGCGTGTTCGCCGGGGTGTCCTCGACCGACTACCGCGAAGCGGCCTTCGCGCGGACCAGCGCCCGGCTCCTCGCGGACGGTTCGTACCACGGTGGCGAGGACGACCCCGAGCTCCTGGCCGGCCTGGAGGAGGCCGCCGGGTCGGCGGTCATGCCCGTGGGGCCGTTCTCCATCGCCGGCGTCATCGGCAACATGGTGCCGGCCGCCGTGAGTGAGGTGTTCGACCTCGGCGGCCCCTCGTACGCCGTCGACGCGGCCTGCTCGTCGGCGCTGGTGGCGCTGGACACGGCGGTACGGAGCCTGCGGTCGGGCGGGTGCTCGGTCGCCCTCGTCGGCGGTGTCTTCGTCAACCTCACGCCCAACGCGCTGATCGGCTTCTCCCGCGCCGGCGCGCTCTCCCGGGACGGCGTGTGCCGGCCGTTCGACGAGCGGGCGGACGGCTTCGTGCTCGGCGAGGGCGGCGGCATGCTGGTGCTCCGTCCGCTGGCGGACGCCCTCGCGGCCGGCGACCGGGTCTACGCCGTCGTGAGCGGCGTCGGCACCGCCAACGACGGGCGCGGCGGCGGCCCGATGACGCCGCAGGCCCACGGGCAGCTCGCCGCGCTGCGCGCCGCCTACAAGGACGCCGGGGTGGCGCCTGGGGCGATCGACCTGCTGGAGGCCCACGGCACCGGCACCCCGGTCGGCGACCGCACCGAGATGGAGGCGATGCGCCTGCTGCGCGACGAGGCGGGCCGGACCTGGCCCTGCTACGTCTCCTCGTCCAAGGCCCTCATCGGCCACACCCTCTCCGCGGCCGGCGCGGCGGGTCTCGTACGGGCCGCCCTGGCCCTGCACCACGGCGTCATACCGCCGCAGCCCGCCGAACACCGCATCAGCCCCGAGCTGCGGCTCGACGAGTCGGGGCTGCGCCTGGCCACCACGCCGCAGGAGTGGCCGCAGGGCGAGGTGCGCCGGGCCGGGGTGAGCTCGTTCGGCTTCGGCGGCACGAATGTCCACGCCGTCCTCGAAGGCGCGCCGCTCCCCGAGCCCGCACCGAGGCAGCCCGCACGGGAGGACGAACCGTGGCTGTTCCTCCTGTCCGCCGGCTCGGTGCCGCAACTGACCCGGCACGCCCGGAAGATCCGGGACGCCGTCGCCGCGTCCACCGCGGAACCCGCTGCGGTGGCCCGCACCCTGGCCACCCGCGAACTGCTAGCCGCCCGCCTCTCCTTCGTCGCCGCCACGCGCCAGGAGCTCCTCGACCGGCTCGACCTGGCCGCCCGGCGGCTGACGGAGGGCGCCACCGGCGAGCTGGCCCCCGGCATCCATGCCGCGGCCAAGCCGCTGCCCGAGGCGGAGCGAAAGGTCGCCTTCGCCTTCCCCGGGCAGGGGGCGCAGCGGCCGGGGATGCTCGCGGACCTGGTCCGGCGCTTCCCGGCGCTGGCCCGGCGCGCCGAGGAACTGACCGCCCTGATCGCCGAGGAGTCGGCGGAGCTCCCCGCGCACCTGCCCGGCCTGCTGTGGGCAGAGCACGCGTCCGACGACGACGGGGCGATGGCGGCCCTCACGGTCACGGACCTGTGCCAGCCTGCGCTCGGCATCAGCGGGGTCGCCACCGCCGAGCTGCTGGCCGCCTGCGGTGTCGTCCCCTCCCTCGCCGTCGGGCACAGCGTCGGCGAGTTCCCGGCGGCGGCCGCGGCCGGCGCGATCGGGGCGGACGAGACGGTCCGGTTCATGGCCCGGCGGGGCGCGGCCCTCGCCGCCGCCGTACCGGCCGGAACCGGTGTGATGCTCGCCGTCCAGACGACGCACGAGAAGGCGGAGAAGCTCGCCGCCGACGTGGACGGGGTGTGGCCCGCCTGCTACAACCACGAGCACCAGGTGGTGTTCAGCGGCGGCGAGGCGGCCGTGGAGCGGCTGCGCGAGCACTGCGCGGAGCGCGGCGTGGCGGCGGTGCGACTGCAGGTGTCGCACGCCTTCCACTCGCCGCTGGTGGCCGCGGCCGACAAGGCGGTGACCCACCACATCGCGGCCCTCCCGCTCGTGGCGCCCGCCCGTGCCTTCGTCTCCAGCGTCAGCGGCCGGGGATGCGACGACCCGCAGGAGATCCGGGATCTGTGGGGCCGGCACAACAGCGTCCCGGTGCGCTTCAGCGACGCCGTCACCTCGGTGACGGACGCCGGTGCCCGCTTCCTGGTGCAGATCTACGGCGGCGACTCGCTGCTGCGGATGGCCCGGCGCACCCCGGCTGCCGAGGCGCTGGACTTCGTACCGCTCACCACGAGCCGGCCGGACGGCGCGCGGGCATTCCTGACGGGGCTGGGTCGGCTCGCCGTGGCCGGTATGCCGGTGGATCCCGCCCCGCTCTTCCCGGCGGACGCCCCGCCGTTGCTGTCGCTTCCCGCGTCGCCCCTGGAGACGTCGTCGTTCACGGTCCTCAAGCGATCGGGCCGGAAGCGGACCGCCGATGCCCGACGTGCCGGTGCCCCCGCGCCTGCCGCCTCCGCGGCCTCCGTGGCGGAGGTCCCGGCCGCCGCCCCGGTCGTCGTCCGGTCCGCGTCCACAACGACCGTGCCGAACCGCTCCACGGTCACCCACACGTCCGCCGCCACCTCCGCCTCCACCTCCTCGAACGGTGAATCGAGCATGAGCAGCCTTATCTCGTTCCTCCACGCCCAGGTGAATCTGCTGCAGTCGTTCGGCGCCGCGGTCGACGGCCCGGTACCGAACGGTGCGTCGGCTACCGTGGCCGCCGGTACGTACCCGGTCCCGGTGCCGTCGGCCGCCGTCCCCACGGCCGACGCGCCGGCCGGCCCGGTGGCCGTCGTGGACGCCCCGGCGGCCCCCGCCGTCGCGACCGCAGAGGCCGCGGACGTGGTGACGTCCCGCGTGGTCTCCGCGATAGCCAGGATCAGTGCGTACTCCGAGGACTTCCTGCAGCCGGGGCATGTGTTCGCCACCGACCTCGGCTTCGACTCGATCATGCTCGCCGAGCTCGCCGCGGGCCTACGCAGACAGTGGCCGGACATCGCGGTGCGGACCTCGGACGTGGTGAAGATCAGCACCGTCGGCGAGCTGATCACAACGGTTCAGGAGCTCCTCGGCACCGCTCCGGCCGTCCCCGCACCGGCGCCCATCGAGGCCTCCGCCGTACCCTCCGTGCCCGAGCCGCGTGCTGAAGCCGTCCCCGCGTCGGACCTCACCGCGACCGGTGATGTCAGGGCCCTGCCCGAAGTCGTCGCCACGCTCGAACGCTCGCGCATGTACGAGCACTTCGGCGTCCGCAACCCCTACTACCTTCCGCACGAGGGCACGATCCGGGACGTCACCCGGGTCGAGGGCACCGAACTGATCTCGTTCTCCAGCTACAACTACCTGGGCCTGTCCGGCCATCCGACTGTCGTCAAAGCCGTGACCAAGGCGGTCAAGCAGTACGGCAGCTCGGTCTCGGCCGCCCGCATCCTGTCCGGCAACCGTCCGCTGCACGAGGAGCTCGACCGGGGCCTCGCCCGCCTCGTCGGCGCCCAGGACGCCGTCACGCTGGTCAGCGGCCACGCCACCAACGTCACCGTCATCGGCCACCTGGTGGGCCCCGAGGACCTGATCCTGCACGACGCGCTCGCCCACGACAGCATCATCCAGGGCTGCCGGCTCTCGGGGGCGAGCCGCCAGCCGTTCCCGCACAACGACATCGCCGCCCTGGACCGGATCCTGCACCAGGTGCGCGACCGCTACCGCCGGGTGCTGATCGTGGTCGAGGGCGTGTACAGCATGGACGGCGACATCGCCGACCTGCCCGCCCTGATCGCCGTCAAGCAGCGGCACGCGGCGCTGCTGATGGTGGACGAGGCCCACAGCATCGGCGTGATGGGCAAGACGGGCGGCGGCATGGGCCAGCACTGGGGCGTCGACGCCGACGACGTCGACGTGTGGATGGGCACCCTGTCCAAGTCATTGGCGAGCTGCGGCGGCTACGTGGCCGGCCGGCACGAGCTGATCGAGCACTTCCGCTACACCCTCCCCGGCTTCATCTACAGCGCGGGCCTCACCCCGCCGAACACCGCCGCCTCTCTGGCCGCACTGCAGGTGATCCAGGAGGAGCCCGAGCGGCTCGACCGGCTCCACCAGCGCTCGGCCCTGTTCCTGCGGCTCTCCGCGGCGGCCGGGATCGACGTCGGCACCAGCGAGGGCACGCCGGTCGTGCCGTGCATCACGGGCGACTCGGAGAAGGCGCTCAAGCTCGCCGACCGGCTCTACCAGCGGGGCATCAGCGCCAACCCGATCCTGCACCCGGCGGTCGAGGAGCGGCTGGCCCGGCTCCGGTTCTTCATCACCTCCGAGCACACCGAGGAGCAGATCGAGTACACGGTGAAGGTCATGGCCGAGGAGCTGGCGAAGCTGGCCTGATCCCGTCGGCGTACGGAGCGAGCGGACCGAGGCACCCGGGTGCCTCGGTCCGCTCGCTCCCCCGGGGTCAGGCGGCCGTGTCGGGCCCGGCGTCCTCGCCCTGCATGTCGCGGAGTTCCTCGTTGGAGACCGCGCCGCCGAAACGCCGGTCACGCTGGGCGTACTCCAGGCAGGCCCGCCACAGGTCACGGCGGTCGAAGTCCGGCCACAACACGTCCTGGAAGACCATCTCGGCGTACGCGCTCTGCCAGATCAGGTAGTTGGAGGTGCGCTGCTCGCCGCTGGGGCGGACGAAGAGGTCCACGTCCGGCATGTCCGGGTAGTAGATGTACTTCGCGAAGGTCTTCTCGTTGACCTTCGCGGGGTCCAGCTTTCCGGCGGCGACGTCCTCCGCGATGCGCTGCGCGGCGTCGGCGATCTCGGCCCGGCCGCCGTAATTGACGCAGAAGTACAGCGTCATCCTGTCGTTGTCCTTGGTCTGCTCCTGGGCGACCTGGAGCTCCTGGACGACGGACTTCCACAGCTTCGGCATCCGGCCCACCCAGCGGATGCGGATGCCCAGTTCGTCCATCTCGTCGCGGCGGCGGCGGATGACGTCCCGGTTGAAGTTCATCAGGAACTTCACTTCCTCCGGGGAGCGCTTCCAGTTCTCGGTGGAGAACGCGTACAGCGAGAGGTTCTTGACCCCCATCTCGATGCAGCCCTTGAGGACGTCCATGACGACGCCCTCGCCGACCTTGTGGCCCTCGGTGCGCGGCAGACCCCGCTCCTTGGCCCAGCGGCCGTTCCCGTCCATGACGACGGCGATGTGCTTGGGCACCAGCTCGCCGGGGATCTTCGGGGGCGTGGCGCCCGAGGGGTGCGGCTCGGGGGTCTTGTATGTGCGCCGGTTACGGCCACCGAGGATCCCGCGTACTGCCATGAGCTGTCTCGTCTCCCTGTGCCTGCTGTGTCTGTGTTACTTCTCTACGTATCGCAGCGAGCGCAGTCCGCGCTCCAGATGCCAGTGCAGATAGGCGGACACCAGCCCGCTCCCCTCCCTGACATGCCGTGCCTCGCACGCGTCCGCCGTCTCCCAGTCACCGGTGAGCAGCGCGCTCAGCAGGGCGACGGCCTCAGCTGAGGGTACGACGCTGCCGGGCACCCGGCAGTCACCGCATATGACGCCGCCCGCCGCGACGGAGAAGAACCGGTTCGGACCGGGCATTCCGCACCTCGCGCAGTCCTCGAAGCTGGGTGCGTAGCCGTTGACCGCGAGGGAACGCAGCAGGAAGGCGTCGAGGATCAGGTTCGGGGCGTGCTCCCCGCGGGCGAGGGTGCGGAGCCCTCCGACGAGCAGCAGGTACTGCTGGACCGCGGGCTCGCCCTCGTGATCGGTGAAGCGCTCTGCGGTCTCCAGCATCGCGGTGCCCGCGGTGTACCGGGCGTAGTCGGTGACGATGCCGCCCCCGTACGGCGCGATGGTCTCGCTCTGGGTGCAGAGAGGCAGTCCGCGGCCGATCAGCTCGCTGCCGCGGGCGAAGAACTGCACGTCCACATGGGAGAACGGTTCGAGGCGGGCGCCGAACTTGGACTTCGTACGCCGCACCCCGCGCGCGACGGCCCGCACCCGGCCGTGGCCGCGGGTCAGGATCGTGATGATCCGGTCGGCCTCGCCCAGTTTCTGCGTGCGCAGCACCACGCCGTCGTCCCGGAACAAGCTCATGCACCCATTGTCCTGTACCCGGCCACCGGAGCGGGCCCGCCCCCGAAGACCGTCCGCGACGGGCGCCCCGGTTCAGCTTCCGTCGGCCGCGCCACCGGCCGGTACCGCGAGCCCCGACTCGTACGCCACGATGACCAGCTGCGCCCGGTCCCGGGCGCCCAGTTTGCCCATGATCCGACTGACATGGGTCTTGGCGGTGAGCGGGCTGAGCCCCAGGGTCTCGGCGATTTCGGTGTTGTTGAGTCCGCGCGCGACCAGGCCGAGCACCTGCCGTTCCCGGTCCGAGAGGCAGTCCGGACCGCCCGGGGCGCCCCGGAGCGGCAGCTCGGGCCCGCGCAGCACACGGGAGATCAGCCGGGCGGTCGGGCCGGGCGAGAGCAGGGCATCGCCCGCGGACACCGTTCTGATCGCGGCGAGGAGTTCGGCGGGCCGGGTGTCCTTGACCAGGAAGCCCGAGGCGCCCGCGCGCAGCGCCTCGACGACATGCTCGTCGGTGTCGTACGTGGTCAGGACCAGTACCTTCACCCCGGCGAGCTCCCCGTCGGCGGCGATCAGCCGGGTCGCCTCGATGCCGTCGAGCTCCGGCATGCGGATGTCCATGACGACGATGTCGGGTCGGTGCGTGCGGGCCAGGCCGACCGCTTCGAGGCCGGTGCCCGCCTGTGCCACGACCTCCATGTCGGACGCCGACTCGACGAGCATCGCGAACGCCGCCCGGACAAGGGTCTGGTCGTCGGCGAGCAGTACGCGGATCATGGCGCGGTCTCCCCCTCGTGGCAGGGCAGCACCGCCGCGACCTCGAAGCCCCCGGCCGGGCCCGGCCCGGCCGTCAGCGTGCCGCCGGTGCTGCGTGCGCGTTCGCGCATCCCGACTATGCCGAACCCGGGTGCCGAGCCGTTCGCCCGGGGTCCTGCGCCGTCGTCGGAGACCTTGACGCTCAGTGCGCCGCGGCCGTCGGGTTCGACGGCCACCGTGATCCGTACCTCGGGTCCGGCATGGCGCAGGGCGTTGGTCAGCGACTCCTGCACGATCCGGTACGCGGCCGCGCCGGTCGCCGGGGCCACCCTGCTGCCCGGTGTGCGGACGGCCAGGTCGACCCGGGCCCCGGCGGCCTCCGCGGCCCGTACGAGACCGGGCAGCGCCGCCAGGTCCGGCAGCGGTCCGTCCGACTCGTGTCCGTCGCCGCGCAGCACCTGCAGGGTGGTGCGCAGTTCGGCGCGTGCCTCCCGGCAGGTGTCGGCGATGTCCTCCAGCGACCGGGCGACCGCCTGCCGGTCGAGCCGGTCCGGGTCGACGGTCAGGATGTGCGAGGCCACCGAGGTCTGGACGCCGATCAGCGTGATGCTGTGGGCCAGCAGGTCGTGCAGGTCGCGGGCGATCCGCAGCCGCTCCTCGGCGACCCTGCGCCGGGCCTCCTCCTCGCGGGTCCGTTCGGCGCGTTCGGCGCGCTCCAGCACGGAGGCGACGTACTGGCGGTAGATGCGCACATCGACACCGCAGAACAGCACGGCGATGATCCACCCGGAGATCCGCAGCAGCTGCAGGCCTTCATGGGTGTTGATGGTGAGCACCACCGTCACCATGACGGAGAGCACACCGATCCCGGTCAGCAGCGTGCGCAGCGGCCGTCCGGTCACCGCCACCGTGTAGAGGGCGATCCAGGTCTGCGGCATCGGTGCCGAGTGCGCGTTGTCGAGCGCGTGGTACGGCATCAGGATCGGGATCATGGCGACCAGGGCGAGCAGTGGGCTGCGCCGCCGCCACACGATCGGTACGGCGCTCGCGATCAGCAGCACCCAGCCGAGCCCGTCCGGCGTCCGCGCCTGGTCGGTGGTGAGGGCGAGGACGGCGGAGAGCGCACCGGCGCCCCCCGCGACGAGGGCGTCGGTGCGCGTCCTGTGCGGTGCATGCAGGGGGTCGCGGTTGACGACCGCCAGGATGCGTTCGCGTCGGCGCGTGGATCGGGACACGCCGCCATCCTCCGGTACGCGCAGGGGCACCGTCACCGGTTCCGTACGAGTTCGGGCTCGCGCGGCCCGGGGGCGGCGGGCGCTCGGCTGAGCTTCCCCGGCCACCAGATGGTGCGCTGGAGTGCCACGCTCGCCGAGGTCACGAGGTAGGTGCGGACGAGGAAGGTGTCGAGGAGGACACCGACCGCGATGACGAAGCCCATCTCGACCAGGCTGACCATCGGCATGTTCGTCAGGACGGCGAAGGTGGCCGCGAGCACCAGTCCGGCCGAGGCGATCACGCCGCCGGTGGTGCGCAGGGCGGTGAGTGCGGCGGCGGTCGGTTCGGCGCCGGAGAGTGCCTCCTCGCGGACCCGGTGCATCAGGAAGATGCCGTAGTCGACGCCGAGCGCCACCAGGAAGACGAAGGAGAGCAGCGGCAGTCCGGGATCGGCGCCCTTCAGTCCGAGGACCGGTTCGAATACCAGCCCGCCGATGCCGAGGGCGGCGCCCCAGACGGCGACGACTGCGGCGACGAGCAACAGCGGGGCGACGAGGCTGCGCAGCAGCGCGATCAGGATCAGCAGGACGGAGAGGAGGACGAGCGGGACGACGATCTTCAGGTCACGGGCGTCGGCCGTCTCCAGGTCCATCTGCTGGGCGCTGGGACCACCGACATGGCTGCCGTCCAGTCCGTCGCGCAGGGCCTTGATGGTGGCCTGTTCGCCCGCGGACTCGGGGGCGTCCGTCGCGGCGACGGAGAGTTCGGTCCAGCCGCCGCCGCTGCGGCCTCGTTCGACGGCGGCGACACCGTCGGTGGCGCCGGCCTTCGCCATGGTCTCGGCCACCCGGTCGGTGGGGGCGATCACGGTGATCGGTTGGGTGGACCGCTCGGGGTAGGCGGCGGCGAGTGTCTCCATCGCGGAGATCGAGTCCGGTTTGCTGGTGAAGGAGTCCTCCTGCTTCAGGGCTCCGGGCATGTTGAACGCGCCGAGCGCCAGCGCCCCCAGCAGCACACCGCCGCAGGCGAGTACGGCGACGGGCCGGCGTCCGGCCGAGCTGCCCATCACGGTGAACAGTGAACGCCGTTGCCCGGGCGTGCTGCCGTACGCGGGGACGAGTGGCCAGAACACCCGGCGGCCGAGCAGGACAAGGAGCGCGGGCAGCAGCGTCAGCATGGCGAGCAGCGCACAGAGTACGCCGACGGCGGCGATGGGGCCCATGCCGCGGCTGCTGGTGAGGTCGGCGGCGAGCAGGCACAGGAGGCCCGCGGCGACGGTGCCGGAGGAGGCGAGGACAGCCGGTCCGCAGCCGCGCAGGGCGGCGGCCATGGCGTCGTACGGCCGTGCGGCGCGGCTCAGTTCCTCGCGGTAGCGGGAGACGAGGAGCAGCGCGTAGTCGGTGCCCGCGCCGAAGACGAGGATGGTCATCACGGCGGAGCTCTGGCCGGTGACGGTGACGTCGAAGCCCCGGTTGAGCCCGTAGACGACGGCCATGGACAGCGCGTCGGCGGCGCCCGCGACGACGAGCGGCACCAGCCACAGCAACGGGCTGCGGTAGATGACGATCAGCAGGATCGCCACGACGGCGACGGTCGTGTAGAGCAGCGGTCCGCCCAGCGACGTGTAGACCTCCTGGGAGTCGACGATCAGCGCCCCGGGGCCGCCCACCTCGACGCTCAGCCCGCCGCCGCCCTTCGCGACGTCGCGCACCTCGTCGACGAACGCCTTCCTGGCCTCGTCGTCCTGGCCGGGCTCCGTCGAGGAGACCGGGTACATCAGCGTCGTACTGTCCTTGGCGGGGACGCCCCTGGGGGTTCCGGTCAGGGTGTGGCCGCCCGCGAGCGCGGCGGCCTGCCGGTCCGCCGTGGCCCGGTCGGCGGCGGTCAGACCGCCGTCGCGGTGGTAGACGAGGACGAGATCGGTGGACTCCCCGCCGGGCAGCGCGTCCTGGATCTTCGCCACCTGCGTGGAGTCCGCGCTCGCCGGCAGGTAGTCGACGGCCCGGTTGGTCTGTACGTCGGCGAGCTTGCCCGCCAGGGGGCCGGCGAGCGCGATCACGGCGACCCAGAGCGCGAGGACCGCCCAGGGCAGCATGCGTCTGCGGCTGCCCGCCCGGGGCGGTGTGCCGCTGTCTTCTGTTACGGCCCTCATCACGGGCCCCCCTTCGGCCGGTTGTCCGGTACGTGTCCAGACTCCCGGCCGCCGGGGGCCGATTCGTCGCGCCGAGGGCCGACTTCGCGGCTACTGCCGGGGTGGGCGAAGGGGCGCCCGTACTCCCGCGGGAGTACGGGCGCGGTGCGGAGCGGTGTATGTCACGAGGGGGTGCGCGCCGCCGCGGCAAGGAGCCGGGCCGTGTCGTCTGGGCAGAGCTGCAGCGCGGCGCCGACCGTAGTCAGCACCTCGCGCTCCGCCTGGCTGTACGGGCCGTCGGCGAGCGCGATCCTGGCGCCCTGCAGGAGGATCGACTCGCGTCCGCCGGGCGCGAGGTGCGGGGCGAGGGGTTCCAGCGCCTCGTGGAGCTCGATGGCGAGGGCGGCGCCGCACGCCTCGGCGGCGGCGTCGAACGCGGAGCCGTGTCCGATGTCGGCGGCGAGGACCTCGACGACGGTGGAGAGCTGGTCCTCGGTGCAGTCGTCGAACCCGGCGCCGCGTACGGTGGCCGCCGCCGTCTCCAGCGCGGTGCGGGAGGCGGTGCCACCGGCCGCGAGGATGCCGAGCGCGACGATGTGGACGGCGTCCCGGAGCATCGCGGAGAACCGGGTGGTGGTGGGGTGGTCGAGCGCGTCGGTGCCGAAGTGGGTCCGGCAGGCGGCGCATTCGACGACGGGGCCCACGGTGCCGCGGCGCAGCAGTGGCACGCCGAGCACGGCGAAGCGGCGACGGCCGGTGAGACGGCGGTAGTTGCGGTCACCACCGCAGCCGGGGCAGAAGAACTCGCCGTCACCGACGGCGTCCCAGATGGTGCGGATGCCGCAGATACGCAGCTTTATGGCGCGTTGTCCCAGGGCTGACCGCACGTCGCACACCTCCGTAACGCTCCGGCAACATTGCCGTGTTGACGTGATGTTAACCACAGTCGCGAGGTGACGTCAGCACCTCGCTCGTCACAACCGTCGGGAGATGGCCGAACCCCGCCTCCCTGGAGCGGGTGGGCGGGGTCCGTCGGCCGTGCGGTTCTACGCCCTTTCGGGCGCGGGGTCAGCGGGTCGCGCGGTTGACCGCGGAGACGACCGCCTTCAGCGAGGCCCGCGTGGTGTTGGCGTCGATGCCGATGCCCCACAGGACCTTTCCGTCGATCGCGCACTCGATGTACGAGGCGGCCTGGGCGCTCGCGCCCTCGCTCATCGTGTGCTCGGTGTAGTCCAGCAGACGGGCGTCGATGCCGATGGCCTGCAGCGCTTCGAAGAACGCGGAGATCGGACCGTTGCCGGTACCGGTCAGCACGGTGTCCGCGCCGTCCACGGTCGCGTCGACGGTGATCGTGTCCCGGCCGTCGGAACCGGTCGTGGTCTGACCGGAGCGGATCTGGACGCGCCCCCAGGCGTTCTCGGGGTTGGGCAGGTACTCGTCCTGGAACGTGGACCAGATCTGTGTCGGCGTGACCTCGCCGCCCTCGGCATCGGTCTTGGCCTGAATGATCCGGGAGAACTCGATCTGCATCCGGCGCGGCAGGTCCAGCTTGTGGTCGTTCTTCAGGACGTAGGCGATTCCGCCCTTGCCCGACTGCGAGTTGACCCGGATGACCGCCTCGTACGAGCGGCCGACGTCCTTCGGGTCGATCGGCAGGTACGGCACCGCCCACTCGATGTCGTCGACGGTCTTGCCCTGGGCGGCCGCGTCGGCCTCCATGGCGTCGAAGCCCTTCTTGATGGCGTCCTGGTGGGAGCCGGAGAAGGCGGTGTAGACCAGGTCGCCCGCGTAGGGGTGGCGCGGGTGGACCTCCATCTGGTTGCAGTACTCGCTGGTACGACGGATCTCGTCGATCTGCGAGAAGTCGATCTGCGGGTCGACACCCTGCGAGAACAGGTTCATGCCCAGCGTCACCAGGTCGACGTTTCCGGTGCGCTCGCCCTGGCCGAACAGGCAGCCTTCGATCCGGTCCGCACCGGCCATGATCGCCAGCTCGGCGGCGGCGACGGCGGTGCCGCGGTCGTTGTGCGGGTGGACCGACAGGCAGACGTGCTCGCGGCGCGACAGGTTGCGCGACATCCACTCGAAACGGTCCGCGTGCGTGGACGGCGTCGAACGCTCCACGGTGGCGGGCAGATTGAGGATGATCTCGCGGCCCTCCTCGGGCTGCCAGACGTCACAGACGGCCTCGCAGACCTCCAGGGCGAAGTCCAGCTCGGTGTCGGTGAAGATCTCCGGGCTGTACTGGTAGCCGAAGATCGTCTCGTCGCCGAGGATCTTCTCCGCGTACTCCATGACCAGTCGGGTGCCGTCCACCGCGATCTGCTTGACCTGCTCCTTCGAACCGCGGAAGACCACACGGCGGAAGGTGGGAGCAGTGGCGTTGTACAGGTGCACCGTGGCGCGCCGCGCACCGACCAGTGATTCAACAGTTCGCTCGATCAGCTCCTCGCGGGCCTGGGTCAGGACGGAGATCGTCACGTCCTCGGGGATCGCACCCTCTTCGATGATGGAGCGCACGAACGCGAAGTCGGTCTCGCCGGAGGACGGGAAGCCGACCTCGATCTCCTTGTACCCCATGCGTACGAGCAGGTCGAACATCTCGCGCTTGCGGGCCGGCGACATCGGGTCGATCAGTGCCTGGTTGCCGTCACGCAGATCGGTGGACAGCCAGCGGGGCGCCACGGTGATCCGGTTGTCCGGCCAGGTGCGGTCGGGGATCTCGACGGCCTCGTACCGGCCGTACTTGTGGACCGGCATCCCGGACGGCTTCTGCAGCTGAGTGGCGTTGGTGATCGGTGTGGGCCGGCCGACGGCGTTCTCGACGGGGTTCTGAGCGGGATTCGCGGCGGTCATGACGTACGGCTCCTCGGGGGTCCAGCGGTGGGACGGCCGACTGTGTCGCTGCAACACCAGACTCCGCGGGGAGGGGGTCGGCCTACGACTACAGGCCCTCGCCGCGGCAGCTAAGAAGAAGCAGCCCGAAACGCATGATGCGACGAGACTAACCGAGAGGCGCCTGAGACGTCGGTCGTGTATCAGTATGCGGGACCGGACCTCGGTAACGGGCAAACAGTGATCGATCACTCCATTTGTTCAATCCTGATGGCAAACAGTGACACGGCGTTGACACAGTGCCACAGTCGAACTCATGCAGCCTCGACCTCAGCACGGGTTCCAGCCCGTCTTCTGCACGATCGTGCCGCCCCACGTACTCGACAAGCTGTCACAAGCCGACGACCCCGATCTGGCCGGTCCGGCCCGCCGCACCCTGGAGGGCGACGCCGCCCGGCGCACCCGCCGCCAGATGGCCACCCTCGTCACCCCCACACCCGGCCCCGCGACGACGGACCAGCTGTCCGACAAGCCTGAGCGCACGCTCTACGACTGCCGCCACGGCACGCAGCTGCCTGGCTTCAAGGTCCGCGGCGAGGGTGAGGAGCCGACGAGGGACGCGAGCGTCAACCGCGCGTTCGCGGGACTCGGCGCCACCTTCGAACTGCTGCTCACGGCGTACGGCCGCCATTCGATCGACGGCAACGGGCTGCCGCTGATCGGCTCCGTCCACTACGACGAGAAGTACAACAACGCCTTCTTCGACGGCGAGCAGATGGTCTTCGGCGACGGGGACGGGGAGATCTTCCTCGACTTCACCGTCGCCATCGATGTGATCGCCCACGAACTGACGCACGGGCTGACCCAGTACACGGCCAACCTGAGCTATTTCGGCCAGTCCGGCGCGCTCAACGAGTCCATGTCGGACGTCTTCGGTTCCCTGGTGAAGCAGTACTCACTGGGCCAGACCGCCGACCAGGCGGACTGGCTGATCGGCGCAGGTCTGCTGGCCCCACGGGTGCAGGGCGAGGCGCTGCGCTCGATGAAGGCGCCCGGCACGGCGTACGACGACGATGTGCTCGGCAAGGACCCGCAGCCCGCGTCGATGGAGGACTACATCCACACCACCGAGGACAATGGCGGTGTACACCTCAACTCGGGCATCCCGAACCGCGCCTTCTGTCTTTTGGCCACGGCTCTCGGCGGCAACGCGTGGGAGCGGGCGGGACAGCTCTGGTTCGACGTCCTCACGGGCCGCCGCCTGGCCGCGGACGCGGAGTTCACGGACTTCGCCCGCCTGACGGTCGAGGCGGCGAGGGACCGCTTCGGTGAGGGCGACGAGTTGGAAGCGGTACGGAAGGCATGGTCGGAGGTGGGCGTGCCGTACGCGTAGGCCCGGTCACGGTTCCTGTCCTCGATCGCCGGCGCTCGGCCAAAAAACAGGTCTCTCCGGCGGTTGAGGGGCGAGGTCCGGGGCAGAGCCCCGGAAACAACGCGAGAGGAGTCGAACCATGCGGATCCAGGTCACCCGCACCGGCGGCTTCACCGGCATCGCCCGCCACCGCGAGATCGACACCTCGGGCCTCACCGACGCAGCGGAGTGGGAAGCCCTGGCCGAATCCGCACTCGCGGCGGGCCGCGGCACCCCACCGTCCGGGGTGCCGGACGGCTTCCGGTACCGGATCACGGTCGACGACCGCACCACGCACTGCGCGGATCCACACCTGACCGACGCCCAGCGCGCACTGATCTCACGCGTCCTCAAGGAGGGCGCGTGAGGTCGACGCGCGGCTGACCCGGGACCCACCCCCACGGCCACCCTCGCACCCCCCGCCCCCGGGGGGCCTGGGCGGCTTCGGGCGACTGCGCCGACCTCCGGCCGCCGGACTCCGCCGACGCTCAGAACCCCAGCTTGCGCAGTTGCTTCGGGTCGCGCTGCCAGTCCTTGGCGACCTTCACATGCAGGTCCAGGAAGACCGGCGTGCCGAGCAGCGCCTCGATGTGCTTGCGCGACTTCGTGCCGACCTCTTTCAGCCGCTTGCCCTTCGGGCCGATGATGATGCCCTTCTGGCTGGGCCGCTCGATGTACACGTTCGCGTGGATGTCGAGCAGCGGCTTGTCCGCGGGCCGGTCCTCGCGCGGCAGCATCTCCTCAACGACGACCGCGATCGAGTGCGGCAGCTCGTCGCGTACGCCTTCGAGCGCGGCCTCCCGGATCAGTTCCGCGACCATCACCATCTCGGGCTCGTCGGTGAGGTCGCCCTCCGGGTAGAGCGGCGGGCTCTCGGGGAGCAGCGGCGCGATCAGGTCGGCGAGAAGGTCGACCTGGCTGTCCTTCACCGCGGAGACCGGAATGATCTCTGCCCATTCAAGGCCGAGCTCCTCGCCGAGACGGGAGACGGCGATCAGCTGTTCGGCGAGCTGCTTGGAGTCGACCAGGTCGGTCTTGGTGATGATCGCGATCTTCGGGGTCTTCTTGATGCCCGCGAGTTCCTTGGCGATGAACTTGTCGCCGGGGCCGAGCTTCTGGTCGGCGGGCAGGCAGAAACCGATGACGTCGACCTCGGCCCAGGTGGTCCGCACGATGTCGTTCAGCCGCTCGCCGAGCAGCGTGCGCGGCTTGTGGAGGCCGGGGGTGTCGACCAGGATCAGCTGTGCGTCCTCGCGGTGCACGATGCCGCGCACCGTGTGGCGGGTCGTCTGGGGCCGGTTGGAGGTGATCGCCACCTTCTGGCCGACCAGAGCGTTCGTAAGGGTGGACTTGCCCGCGTTGGGGCGGCCCACGAAGCAGGCGAAGCCGGCCCGGTGGGGGGCGTTGTTCTCAGCCTGCTGCGCAGCAGCTTCTGGGTTCGGTCGAGCGCTCATGGCGCCCATTGTCCCCGATCCCGGCGGCCCCGCCGCACAGCGGGCGGCCTGCTGTCGTCTCAGGCCCTACGGATGCGGCTCCGCCGGGCCCGTATCCACATCCCCGTACCGCTGCCGACGATCACCAGCAGGACCGCGGCCATCAGCCAGGGCAGTGCGACGTACCGGGCGACGGCGGACTCATGGGTGTCGCGGGCGCTCGCGGTCAGTTCGATCTCGCCCCATTCCAGCTGCGGCGCGTCGGCCCACTGCTCGGTCAACCGGACCTCCTGGCGGGGCAGCAGCTCGGACGGGATCCTCTTCAGGTCGCGGGCGAGCAGGGTGCGGCCGAAGAGCCCCTGGGCCTTGAGGGCGACCTTGGGGTTGAGGGTGACGTTCCCGCGGTTGTGGAGGGTGTACGAGATGACGGCCCGGCTCCTTCCGGTGCCCGGGACGAGCGGCTGGGTGTGCTTGACGGTGACGTCGTCGACGGACAGCGCGGGCATCGTCGGCCCGTTGACCCGGAGATAGATCCGCGCGCCGACCGCTTTGCGGATGCCGACGGCAACGGCTCCCCGGTCGGCGGGGTCGATGCGTTCGTCGAGAGCGACGAGGGCGCCCGGGTGGTCACCGGGCTCGGCGGTCTCCGGGAGGGTGACGGTGACCGGCACGGTGACGGAGCCGTGCGGTTTCACGGTGACCTTGTCGCGGCCGGTCCTCGCCCAGGCGCCGACGGAACGCTGCTTCTCGTCCGGGGAGCGGACGGCGAACCCGCCGTCGCGTTCGGTGTTGTAGGCGTCGGCGGCATACAGCCGGAAGGTCAGCGGCTCGGCGGTCTTGTTGGTGACGGTGACCTTGTCGGTGAGGGTGGCACCGGGGTCGGCGGAGAGATAGAAGTACGGGCGCTGCCCGTACTTCGTGGTGGCCGGGTAGACGGACCAGCTGCCGTTGTCGGCGGCATGGCCCGCGGGTGCGCCGAACAGCATCAGGACGGCGGCCAGGAGGAGTACGTACAGCTTGCGCACGGTGCGGAACCCCCAGGGTGCTCGGTACGGACGGGGTGGGCCGGCCGGGTTCACCGCCCGGCCCACCGGTCGGTCGGGGACCGACGCTCAGGTGAGGGTGAGCGTCAGCACGCCGGAGTACGTGCCGGTCGCGGTGTACGCCGGTACGTCCAGGGCGAGCCGGGCGTCGACGGTGAACTCACCGCCGGTGAACGCCCCGTTCGGGGTGGACGCCAGGGTGGCGCCCGCACTGCCGACCGAACCCTCGGATCCTGCGGCGCAGGTGCTCGGGCTCCCGGGCTTTGTCCCGCAGACCGGGGTCCAGCTGAGCGCGGAGGCGCCGATCGTCGCACCGCCGGGGCCGCTGAAGTCGGTGACCTTGCCGGTCAGGGACCAGCCCGCGGGACCACCGCGGAAGTCCTGGACCGTCACCGTCCGCAGGGAGCCGCGGGAGGCGCCGCCCGTGCCGAAGTCGACCGCCGACATCTCGACGGTGTCGCCGGCCTGGGTCATGGACAGGGTGCCCGCCTTGACGGACGAGGTGAGTCGCTGGCTGTCGCCGGGGATCTCCCCGCCACCGGTGACGGTGTACGCCTGTGGGCCCGCGCCCTTGTCGGCGTCCCAGCCGGAACCCTCGTACGCGACGATGCCGGTGGTCGCCGGATCGTTGACGGTGAGCTGTCCGGTGAAACCGCCGTGGCTGTCGGCCGTCACCGTGACCGTGTCCGCGGTCTGGGTGCCACCGGCCCGGCCCGCCAGGGTGACGTTCGCGCCCGCGGTGAACTTCGATCCGGTCACGGTGACCGGGTCGCCCGCCTTGCCGGAGGCCGTACCGAGCTGGATGGCACGCTCGTTGACCTGGCCGCCGCCGTTCGTCGCGATGACCGTCTGGGAGACGGGGGCGGGCGGGTTCGTCACCGTGCAGGGAGTGTCCAGCTCCATGATGTAGCTGGTGTGGATGTTGTAGTCGCCGGGCGAGAGCGTGATCTCACCCGGTGCGGTGACCGTGAAGGCGCCCGTCATGGAGAAGGACGGGAAGTTGCCCTTGCCGGGTACGGGGTCGTTCTTCTTGGGACCGGCGACGGTGACGCTGCCGCTCTGGGCGCCGCCGACGGTGACCTTGCCGGTCGGCGTCATGATGTCGGCGGGCAGGGCCAGATCGACCGGGTTGCTCGCGGCCGGCTTGACCACGGTGTACGTGACGTTGACCGTGTCGCCCACCTTCGGGGCGGCGTTGTCGACGCTGATCTGCGCCGTCGTCGTCCCGTCGATCGGCGGGATGCCCGCGATGGCCGGCGGGATGCAGTGCGTGGGGAAGTCCACCGCGACGGAGGCCGTCGTCAGGGCCTGCGCGGGGCCTGCGAGTACTCCTCCCCCGGTGACGACGAGCGCGGTGACGCCGAGCGCGGCGGCCCAGCGGCGCCTGCGGTCCGGGTGTCTTCGGGCGGCGGATCTTCGAATGGTCGGATGCGTGGTCGGACGCATGGAACCCCCTCCTGCGGGACGCGGCGCAGCGGCTCTTCTGCGCCGGCAGGGGGCCATTGATGGCTCCGGCCGAAAAGAAGTCAATGGCAGCGAAATGCCCCGACTGATGGGCCATCAGATGCTGTCAAGATCCCTGCTCCCAGGGATCCTGACGACATCCGAGGTCAGCCGGCCGTCACACTGACCCGCACCGCGCCGTCCGGTCCGGCCAGCAGGACCGGGGTCTGCGGCCCACCCAGGTCCCGCACCGCCGCGCGGTCCGCGTCCGACGGGGTCTCCGCCTCGGAGACGATCGCGGCCGCCTCCAGAGAAGTGGCGCCGCTGGCCACCGCCATCGCGACGGCGGTCTGCAGGGCGCTCAGCTTCAGCGACTCCAGCTGTACGGTGCCCGCGACATACGTACGTCCGGTCTCGTCCCGTACGGCCGCGCCCTCCGGCACACCGTTGCGGGCGCGGGCGCTGCGCGCCAGCGTGACGATCTTGCGGTCCTCGGCGCCGAGGTCGGTGCTCTCAGTCATGTGCCGAGCATACGAAGCGGACGGCCGGGAACCGCACGCGGGCGGTCACCCGGTACATCGAGCCGCGGCGGCCCTCCGGCGAGGCGAGCCACTGGAGCTCGGCCTCCGTACCGGTGTCCGGCCACGGTGCGTGCAGCACGATCGCCAGGTCCGGACGGGCCGGCTGGAGCTCCTTGCGGACCTGTCCGCCGGGCGCGACGTCGCGCTGCCCCGAGCGCGGTGAACTCGGGGCTCGCCGCCTTCGCCTCCGCGACGACGGCCTGGAAGCCCTCATCGTCCGGGCACTCCGAACAGGCCTCCGGAACTGGGCGTGGTCGCGGCAGTGGCGGCAGGCCTCCGCCACGCGTGACGGGCCACAGCCGGCCCCTGTGGAGGAGGAGCGGGCCCGGGGCGGCGCCCCGGGCCCGCCCGCTCTACCCCCGGTCCAGCCGCAGCCGCTCGGCCCGCGGCAACCCCGCCACCACCAAGTCGTACGAGTCCTCGATCAGCTCCCGCAGCAGGCGCCCCGGCACCCCCGACACCGTCACCGTGTTCCAGTGCCGTTTGTTCATGTGCCACCCCGGGGCGATCGCCGCGTACTTCTCCCGCAGCCGCACCGCATCATCCGGATCGCACTTCAGATTGACCGTGAGCGGCCGTGCGTCCAGCGTGCTGAGCGCGAACATCTTGCCGAGCACCTTGAACACCGAGGTCTCCGGTCCGAACGGAAACTCCTCGACGCTCGCGTTGAACGCCAGGCAGAACGCCCTCAACTCCTGCGGGGTCATTCCGCTGCTGCCTCGTCCGGCACCACCGGCTCCACCAGCACCGTGACGATCTTGTTCCGGCGCCCCGCCGGGGACTCCGCGGTCAGCCGGAGCCGACGCCCGTCGGGAAGATCGACGACCGCGGAAGCCCCGGCGATCGGCACCCGGCCGAGCGCCTTCGCCAGGAGTCCACCGACCGTCTCCACGTCCTCGTCGTCGAACGCGTCGAGCCCGAACAGCTCGCCCAGGTCGCCGATGTCGAGCCGGGCGGTCACCCGGAAGCAGCCGTTCTCCAGCTCCTGGACGGGCGGGAGCTCACGGTCGTACTCGTCGGTGATCTCCCCGACGATCTCCTCCAGGATGTCCTCGATCGTGACGATGCCCGCCGTGCCGCCGTACTCGTCGATGACGACGGCGACGTGGCTGCGGTCCTGCTGCATCTCGCGCAGCAGATCACCGGCGTTCTTGGTGTCCGGCACGAACGCCGCGGGACGCATCGCCGTGGAGACCGGATCGGCCTCCGACTCCCGGTTGATGTGCGTCTTGCGGACCAGGTCCTTGAGGTAGACGATCCCGACGATGTCGTCCTCGTTCTCCCCGGTGACCGGGATCCGGGAGAACCCGGAGCGCAGGGCCAGGGTCAGCGCCTGCCGGATCGTCTTGTACCGCTCGATGCAGACCAGGTCCGTCCGCGGCACCATCACCTCGCGCACCAGCGTGTCGCCGAGCTCGAAGACGGAGTGCACCATGCGCCGCTCCTCGTCCTCGATCAGCGACTCCTGCTCGGCGAGGTCGACCATCGCCCGCAGTTCCGCCTCGCTGGCGAACGGGCCCTTGCGGAACCCCTTGCCGGGGGTGAGCGCGTTGCCGAGGAGGATCAGCAGCTGGGGGATCGGGCCCATGATCCTGGCGAGCGGCAGCAGCACGTACGCCGCCGCCGTCGCCGTGTTCAGCGGGTGCTGCCGCCCGATGGTGCGCGGCGAGACGCCGATGGCGACGTACGACACGAGGACCATCACGCCCATCGCGACGGCCAGCGCCTCCCAGGTCTCCGGAAACTCCTTCAGGCACGCGTATGTGACGAGCACGCCGGCCGACATCTCGCAGGCGACCCGCACGAGCAGGGCGACATTGAGATAGCGGGTCGGGTCGGCCGCGACCTGTTCCAGCTTGTCGCTGCCGCGCCGCCCGGAGCGCACCGCCTCGGCCGCCCGGAAACTCGACGTGCGGGCGATGCCCGCCTCGGCGCAGGCCGCCAGCCAGCCGAACACGACCAGCAGAACGGCACCCAGGACGAGGGGGACGCTCACGAGACGGTGGGGGCGGGCGACGGACCGGTCAGGCCGTGCTCGGCGCGCCAGCCGTCCACGATCGCTGCCTGGAGACCGAACATCTCGGCCTTCTCGTCCGGCTCCTCATGGTCGTACCCCAGCAGATGCAGCACCCCGTGGACGGTGAGGAGCTGGAGCTCCTCGTCCATGGAGTGCCGGGTCTCCGCGTCCTCGCCCTGCTTCTTCGCGACCTCCGGGCAGAGCACGATGTCACCGAGGAGCCCCTGCGGGGGCTCCTCGTCGTCCTTCGCCGGCGGACGCAGTTCGTCCATCGGGAAGGACATGACATCCGTCGGACCCGGCAGGTCCATCCACTGGATGTGGAGCTGCTCCATGGCGTCGGTGTCCACCACGATCACCGAGAGTTCGGAGAGCGGGTGGATCCGCATCCGTGCGAGCGCATAGCGGGCGATGTCGAGGATCGCCTGCTCGTCGACCTCGGTTCCGGACTCGTTGTTGACGTCGATCGACATGGTGCGCTGCGACTACTTCCGTTTGTGGCTGTCTCGGTTGTCGTACTTCTCGTACGCGTCGACGATACGGCCGACGAGCTTGTGCCGGACGACATCCTGGGAGGTGAGCCGGGAGAAGTGGACGTCCTCGACCTGGTCCAGGATCTCCTGGACCTGACGCAGACCGCTCTTGGTCCCGTTCGGCAGGTCGACCTGGGTGACGTCACCGGTGACGACGATCTTCGAGTCGAAGCCGAGCCGGGTCAGGAACATCTTCATCTGCTCGGCGCTGGTGTTCTGCGCCTCGTCGAGAATGATGAACGCGTCGTTGAGCGTCCGTCCGCGCATGTACGCCAGCGGCGCCACCTCGATCGTGCCCGCCGCCATCAGCCGCGGGATCGAGTCGGGGTCGAGCATGTCGTGCAGCGCGTCGTAGAGCGGGCGCAGATACGGGTCGATCTTGTCGAAGAGCGTGCCGGGCAGGAACCCGAGCCGCTCCCCCGCCTCGACGGCGGGCCTGGTCAGAATGATCCGGCTGACCTGCTTGGACTGCAGTGCCTGGACCGCCTTCGCCATGGCGAGATACGTCTTGCCGGTACCGGCGGGTCCGATACTGAAGACGATCGTGTGCTTGTCGATGGCGTCGACGTAGCGCTTCTGGTTGAGCGTCTTGGGGCGGATCGTGCGACCGCGATTGGAGAGGATGTTCTGGGTGAGCACCTCTGCGGGCGTCTCGCCCTGCGGCTCCCCCTGCCCGTTGCCACTCGCCCGGAGCATGGCGATCGAGCGTTCCACTGCGTCCTCCGTCATCGGCTGCCCGGTGCGGAGCACGAGCATCATCTCGTCGAACAAGCGCTGAATCAGGGCGACATCAGCTGCGTCACCCGTGGCTCGGATTTCGTTGCCCCGGACATGAATATCGGCCGCCGGGAACGCCGTTTCGATCACGCGCAGCAGCGAGTCGCCCGATCCCAGGAGCATCACCATGGGGTGTGCGGCCGGAATCATGATCTGGGCACGCGCCTGCGGCTGTGTGGGTGTCTGCGTCATGGGCCGGCCCTCGGGCCTGCACATACCTCCCGTTGCAGGGTTCTCGCCGCTCGACAACCTCTGGACTTCCAAGCCTACGACTCCGCACGGACAACACCGAGGGCTTTTTCGCACACGATGCGAACGTCCGTGCCCACCTCACGCGAAGTGGCGGAAGCCGATCGTCGGTACGGCCCGGCGCAGCGGCCACGGCCGGGCGGCGGCGGGAAGCAGATGCTCCAGGAACGCGTACCGCTGGAGGGCCGCCGGATCCTGCCCGTCGCAGGTGCGGACCCGCTGCCACCAGGCGGCGACCTCCGCCCAGCCCGGCGCCGACAGGGACCCGCCGAACTCCTGGACGGAGAGCGCCGCGGTCAGTCCGGCGAAGGCAAGCCGATCGGCCAGCGGCCAGTCCGCCAGGGTGCCGGTGACGAATCCGGCGACGAAGACATCGCCCGCGCCGGTCGGGTCGAGGGCCTCGACCTCGATCGCGGGCACCTCGGCGGTGACACCGGTCTCCGCGTCCACCGCGTAGGCACCCTCCGCGCCCAGCGTGACGACGGCGAGCGGCACCCGTTCGGCGAGGGCGCGGGCGGCGGCACGGGGGCAGTCGGTACGGGTGTAGCGCATGGCCTCCTCCGCGTTGGGCAGGAACGCCTGGCAGTGCTGCAGGTCGGGAAGCGCGTCCAGGTCCCAGCGGCCGGTCTCGTCCCAGCCGACGTCGGCGAAGATCCGGGCGCCGTGCCGGGCCGCGACGGCAACCCACGGCTCGCTGCGGCCGGGCGTCAGCGAGGCGATGGCGGCGCGGGCGCGCGGCGGGCAGCGCGGGAAGGCCCGGTCCGCGTGCGAGGGGGTGACGGGCAAAGGGGCCTCGTGTCCGTGCGAGACCATCGTCCGCTCGCCCTCGTACGCCATGGAGACGGTCACCGGCGAGTGCCAGCCGGGGACGGTGTGCGACATCGAGAGGTCGATGCCCTCGCCCTGTTCGAGGGCGTCCCAGCAGTACTCCCCGTAGTGGTCGTCGCCGAACGCGGCGGCGAGCGAGGTGTGCAGTCCGAGCCGGGCCAGCGCGGTGGCCATATTGGCGACGCCGCCGGGGCTGGAGCCCATGCCGCGGGCCCAGGACTCGGTGCCGCGGACCGGGGCCCTGTCCAGCCCGGTGAAGACGATGTCGAGGAAGACCGTGCCGGTGAGGAACACATCGCAGTCCGGGTCCTGCGGGGCACGCAGCCCGTCCAGTGGGTCGATGCCTGGATTGTCTGTGCTCACCTTGCACTCCCCGGTCGTGGCAGATCCGGCCAGTGTGCCCGATTCCCCCTGCATCCGCGGTGGGTCCGTGCCGTCGCGCCGGGCGGGCGTGAGCCGGACCGGTGCCCGACGCGCCCCGGGGCCGCGCACACCCACACTGACCTGCATAAACATGCGCTGGTACCCACCCCATAAGGCAGCAAACATCAATGTGACCCAGATCACTCAGGGGCGCCTTTCGGTCGACTGTGCGCACTTGATACAAATTGGCCCGCACGCACTGTCGCGATCGACACCGACGAGTGCCACGTCCCCCTGCTGTACCTCCCCCCGCCTTCCCTGCCTCCTTCGGCATGTCTTCAGGAACGCCCATGTCCCCGCGCCCTCGCGCCGCGTGGCCCCTGGTCGCCGTGTTCACCGCCGGTTACCTCGCCGCCTATCTGCTCCCCACCATCGTCGGTCGGCTCTCCACCCATCTGGGCCTCAGCGCGGCCCAGGCGGGTCTGGTCGGCAGCGCACTCCTGCTGAGTTCGGCCACCGCCGGATTCACGCTGGCGGGCCGGGTCGAGCGGTACGGGTCGCAGAGACCGGCGCGGGCCGGACTGGCCCTGGCCATGGTGGGCTACGGCTGCGCCGCGCTGGCCGGTTCCGTGCCCCTCGTGGTCATGGGCGCGGTGATCGGCGGGCTCGGCTCGGGTACGGCGACGGCAGTGGCCGCGGCCGGTATCGCCGCACAGCGTGATCCGCACCGGACCTCGTCCCTGGGCCTGCTGAGCGTCTCCGCGACCGCGGGCGCCCTCTACCTGACGATCCCTCACCTGGGTGGCGGCCATCGGCTGCCGTTCGCCTCGATCGCCCTGGTCGCCCTGCTCGTCTGGCCCGCCACCGCGCGGCTCGGCGGCTCGGCGCCCACCGGTTCGACGGCGCCGGTGAGCGGCCGGCTGCCGCACCGCCGCTCCGGTCTGGTGCTGGCGGGCGGCATGCTCGTCTGGTCGATGGCACAGAACGCCCTGTGGGGGGTCAGCAGCCGGATCGGCGTGTCCCAGGCCGGGCTCTCGGAGGTCACCATCGGCGCGGTGTTCGCCGCCGCGCTCGGCGCCGGCCTGCTCGGCGTGATGGGCGCCGGAATGCTGGGCGCCAGACTCGGCCGGGCCGTCCCGATCGGTCTCGGCACCGTGATCATCGCGGGCAGCATCGTGCTCAGCTCGTCGGCCTCAGGACTCGGCTCGTTCGCCACCGGCGAGATCACGTGGAACACCGTCTACCCGGTGGTCCTGTCGTATCTGATCGGTCTGGCCGCGTCCCTGGACGTACGGGGCCGTTGGGCGGTCCTCGCGGGCTCCGCGTCGTCCGTCGGCGTGGCCTGCGGCCCGGTCCTCGGCAGTGTGCTGTCCGAGACGGCCGGCTACCCGGTGATGGGCCTGATCCTGGGCGCCGTGACCCTGCTGGTCGCCGCCCCGGTCACGGCCGTCGCGCTGCACACCGGCGGCCGTCCGCTGGTGCCCGGCTCCGTCCGCCGCCGGGGCGGCGCCCCCGCGGCGCTGCTCGCCGCGACCACCGGCACGCTGTCCGGCGCGGTGCCCAGGATGGGCGCGCCGGAACAGGCCGTCACGGAGATCAGCATGCCCGCGCTGCGCCGCAGGCGCCTCGGCAGGAACGCGTTCCGGACGGCCGGTCCGTCGGGCGCGGACGGTCAGAGCCTGCCGGGTGACCTCTGATCGGGCGGACGAAGGTCACCCGGCAGGCTCTCAGTCGAACGCGTACGCCTCGACCTCCGACAGGTAGCGCGACCTGCGCTCCTCGTCGTGGTCGAGGAAGGCCGCCTCGAAGGAGTTCCGGGCCAGCGTGCGCAGCTGCTCACGCTCCAGTCCGAGCGCCTCGTGGACAGCATGGAAGGTGTCTCCCACATATCCGCCGAAGTACGCGGGATCGTCGGAGTTCACCGTGCAGAGCAGCCCGGCGTCCAGCATCGCCCGCAGCGGGTGCTGCTCCAGGGTGTCGACGGCGCGCAGCCGTACGTTGGACAGCGGGCAGAGGGTGAGCGGCACCCGGTCGGCTGCGAGCCGCTTCACCAGGTCCGGGTCCTCCAGGCAGCGCAGCCCGTGGTCGATGCGCTCGACCCCGAGAACGTCGAGCGCCTCCCTGATGTACTCCGGCGGCCCCTCCTCTCCGGCGTGTGCGACCTTCCGCAGCCCGAGCGCCCCGGCCGCCTCGTACACCTCACGGAACTTCGCGGGCGGATGCCCGACCTCCGCCGAGTCCAGGCCGACGGCGCTGATCCGGTGCAGATACGGCTTCGCGGCGTCGAGGGTCTCCAGGGCCGATTCGGCGGACTGGTCGCGCAGGAAGCACATGATCAGCTGGGTGGAGATGCCATGGGTCTCCTCGCTGCGGTCGAGCGCCCGGCCGAGTCCTTCGACGACGGTGCCGATCGGAACGCCGCGGGCGGTGTGCGCCTGCGGGTCGAAGAAGATCTCCGCGTGGCGGACGCCCTGGGCGGCCGCGCGGGTGAGGTAGGCGTCGACGAGCTGCTCGAAGTCCTCCTCGGTGCGCAGGACGGCCATCAGCGCGTAATAGAGGTCCAGGAAGGACTGCAGATCGTCGAAGAGATAGGCGGTGCGCAGCTCTTCGGTGTTCGCGTACGGCAGCTCCACGCCATTGCGCTCGGCGAGGGCGAAGGCCAGCTCGGGTTCGAGGGTCCCCTCGATGTGGAGGTGGAGTTCTGCCTTGGGGAGATGCACGGGTTGCTCGCTCACTCTTGCTACTGGTTACTGCTGCTGTTGATGTCGGCTCGGGACGGGAACGCTGATCAGGTCCTGGGCGATGGTCAGTTCACCCTCGAACCCGGCGGCGCGGGCCTGCGTGGCGAAGACATCCGGATCCCCGTACCGCTGCGAGAAGTGCGTCAGCACGAGATGCCGTACGCCCGCCTCCCGGGCCACCCGGGCCGCCTGTCCGGCGGTGAGATGGCCGTGGTCGGTGGCGAGCCGTTCGTCCTCGTCGAGGAAGGTCGACTCGATGACCAGCAGGTCGCACCCCTCGGCGAGCGTGTACACGCCGTCGCAGAGCCTCGTGTCCATGATGAACGCGAAGCGCTGCCCGCGCCTGCGCTCGGAGACGTCGTCCAGGCCGACGCCGCCCAGCGAGCCCTCGCGCTGGATCCGTCCGACGTCCGGCCCGCTGATCCCGTGCTCGGCGAGCCGGTCGGACAGCATGCGCCGCCGGTCGGGCTCGACGAGGCGGTAGCCGTACGACTCGACGGGGTGGGAGAGCCGGTGGGCGTGCAGGGTGTATGCGGCGGTCTCGGCGAGGACCCCGTCGGCCGCGACCGGGGCCTCGGTCAGCTCGACGGATTCGCGGTAGGCGGTCGCGTACCGCAGCCGGTCGAAGTACTGCTGCCCGCTCGCCGGGTAGTGCGCGCTCACGGGGTGCGGGACCTGGTCGAGATTGATGCGCTGGATCACCCCGGCAAGGCCGAGGGAGTGGTCGCCGTGGAAGTGCGTGACGCAGATCCGGTTGATGTCGTGCGCGGCGACACCGGCGCGCAGCATCTGGCGCTGGGTGCCCTCGCCGGGGTCGAAAAGAATGCCCTCGCCGTCCCAGCGCAGCAGATAGCCGTTGTGGTTGCGGTGTCGGGTGGGGACCTGGCTGGCGGTGCCGAGGACGACGAGTTCGCGTACGGACATGAGTGTGGCGGCCTGCGATTCGGGGGGTTCGGCGTTATCCGGGCGGCCACTGCATTCCGCGGCCGCCCAGGACGTGGGCGTGCGCGTGGAAGACGGTCTGCCCGGCACCGGCGCCGGTGTTGAAGACGACCCGGTAACCGGTGTCGGTGATCTTCTCGTCGGCGGCGACGTGCCCGGCCTCGCGCAGTATGTCGGCGGCGATCTGCGGCTCGACGGCGGCGAGGGTGGCGGCGTCGCGGTGGTGGACGCGGGGGATGACGAGGATGTGGGTGGGGGCCTGGGGGTTGATGTCGCGGAAGGCGACGGTCGTCTCGGTCTCGCGGACGATGGTTGCCGGGACGTCTCCCGAGACGATCTTGCAGAACAGGCAGTCGGGCTGCGGTTCTCCCGCCATGGCCGGGCTCCTCGGTCGCGTGGTTGATCCGTACACGGGCATGCTATCGGGCGCAGTTGCCCCGCTCCCGAAACCGGGGGGGCGGAGCCCAGGCCCCGGGAACGGGCGGACAGTGGAACGAGGACCTTTCCCCGGATCGGGCCGGATCCGGGGAAAGGCCCCGGCCCCCTACCCCGGCAGACCCGGTGCCGTCTTCGCCGGGCTCTCCGCGAGCCCCTCCAGCGCGATCCGGATCGCAGCGTCCAGCTGCGGATCCCGCCCCGCCGCGTGGTCCTGCGGCGCCATCACGACCTCCACATCCGGGTCCACACCGTGGTTCTCCACACCCCAGCCGTACCCCTCCAGCCAGAACGCGTACTTGGGCTGCGTGACCAGCGTGCCGTCGACCAGCCGGTACCGGCTGTCGATGCCCACCACGCCGCCCCACGTCCGCGTACCGACCACCGGCCCGATCCCGAGCGCCTTGATCGCCGCGTTCACGATGTCGCCGTCCGAACCGGAGAATTCGTTCGCCACGGCGACCACCGGACCGCGCGGCGCGTCCCCGGGGTAGCTGTACGGCTGCATGCCGCGCGGCAGGTCCCAGCCGACGATGCGGCGGGCCAGCTTCTCCACGACCAGCTGCGACGTGTGACCGCCACGGTTCTCCCGTACGTCCACCACCAGCCCCTCACGGGCCACTTCGACCCGCAGGTCCCGGTGGAGCTGCGCCCAGCCGGAGCCGACCATGTCGGGGACGTGCAGGTAGCCGAGGCGCCCGCCGGAATGCTCGTGCACGTACGCCCGTCGGTCGGCCACCCACGCGTGGTACCGCAGCGGCTCCTCGTCCGCGGTCGGCACGACGACGACATGACGCAGGTTGCCGCCGTCCGCCGGCGCGACGGTCAGCTCGACCGGCTTGCCCGCCGAGCCGGTGAGCAGCGGCCCGGGCCCGGTCAAGGGGTCGATCGCCTGCCCGTCGACGGCGAGGATCGCGTCCCCTGCGCGGACCGCGACGCCAGGCGCGGCGAGCGGCGAGCGGGCTGCCGGGTCGGACGTCTCGGACGGCAGGATCCGGTCGATGCGCCAATGGCCTTCGTCCGTACGGGAGATGTCGGCTCCGAGCAGCCCCTGCCGACTCGCGTCGTCGTGCCGGCCGCCCGGCGGCGTCACATACGCGTGCGAGGTGCCGAGCTCCCCCTGCACCTCCCAGAGCAGGTCGACGAGGTCGTCATGGGTGGCGACGCGCGCCAGCACCGGCCGGTAGCGGTCGAGGACGCCGTCCCAGTCGACGCCGCCCATGTCGGGCCGCCAGAAGTTGTCGCGCATGATGCGGCCGGCCTCGTCGTACATCTGGCGCCATTCGGCGGCCGGTTCGACGGTCCGGCGGATCCGGGAGAGGTCGACGGCGACGTTGTTGTCGCCGCCGCCGTCGTGGTCGTCGTCGGAGCCCGCCGGGACACGGCTGTCGGCGGGTACGACGCGCAGCTTGCCCCGGGTGTGCAGGACCAGCCGCTTGCCGTCGCCGCTGACGGCGAACCGGCTGACGTCGGAGGCGAGTTCGTCGCTGTGCAGCTTCTCCAGGTCGTACCGCTCCAGGACGGTCTCCGGTCCCCGGGAGTCCGGCGTCGCCCCTGCGGTACCGAGCACGCCCGTCACCGGGTGCCGCAGCCACAGCAGTCCGTCCTTCGCCGCGCGCAGCGAGGAGTAGCGGGCGGCCTCGACGGGCAGCGGCACGATCCGGTCGGCGAGCCCGTCGAGGTCGATCCGGGTGACGGGCAGCGCGGTGGGGTTGTCCTGCTCTGCGTCGCCGGAGCTCTTCTCCTTCTCGGCCGGGCGGCCGTGGCGCTGCGGCCCGAACGGGGAGGGCGTGGTGGCGGCGAGCGTCAGCAGGTGCGGCCGGCAGGCGCCGACGAAGGCAAGGTCGAAGACATGCGCGTCGTAGACCGGGTCGAAGGCCCGCTCGGAGAGGAAGGCGAGGTGCTTGCCGTCGACGGTGAACGCGGGGGCGTAGTCCCGGAAACGGAGCGGCGTGGCCTCGGCGACCGACAGATCGGCGAGGTGCGCGAGTTTGAGCTGGCTCAGCGGCTCGGGCCCGGGGTGGGACCAGGCGAGCCATGCCGAGTCGGGCGAGAAGACGAGCCCGGAGGCGTCGCCGTGCTCGCTGCGGTCGACCTCGTGGACCTCGCCGCTCTCCCGCTCGACGATCAAAATCCGGCCGTCGTGCGAGGCGACGGCGAACCGGCTGCCGTCGGCGGCCGCCGCCAGGTCGAGCACCCTGCCGAGCCGGCCGGCGGCCAGTCGGCGCGGTGCGGTGCCCGGGGCGGATCCGGTGGCGGGTGCGCACTCCAGGGCGTCGTCGCCCTCCGCGTCGGTGACCCAGACGACGTGCTGTTCGCCGTCGGCCTGGAAGGTACGGGGCAGTCTGGCCCGTACCCCGGGTTCGACGGCCAGTGCGCGGGCCGGGCCCTCGCGGTGGGTGACCCAGTGGACGGCGCCGCGCGTCCCGACGGCGCTGCCGCGGCCGGTACGGTCCGGGGACGCCGAGTCGAGGTGGCTCCCGGCGTGCACGGAGTGCGGCTGCAGGTCGGCGCGCTGTCCGCCGAGGCGGATGTCGAGACGGCGGGGTCCGGCCCCTTCGAGGTCGTCGAGCAGCCACAGTTCGCCGGCCGAGGCGTAGCTGACGCGGGTGCCGTCGGTCGTCGCGTGGCGGGCGTAGAAGCCGTCGGCCTCGGTGTGCCGGCGAAGGTCGGAGCCGTCGGGGAGCGAGGAGTAGAGCGCGCCGACGCCTTCGTGGTCGGAGAGGAAGGCGAGACGGTCGCCGACCCACATCGGGCATTCGATGTTGCCGTCGAGGCCCTCGTGGATCCGTACGAAGTCCGCGATGCCGTCCGGCCCCTGGCCTTCCCCGGATGCCTGCGCGAGCCACAGCTTGCCCGCCGTGCCGCCCCGGTAGCGCTTCCAGGTGGCGGCCTCGCGCCCCATGGTGGCGGAGAGCAGCAGGACCCGTCCGCCGGGTCCGTACGCGAGGGAGCCGACCGGTCCGTACGGCAGGGTCCGCGCGGGCCCGCCGTCGACCGGGACGGCCCGGGCCCAGCTGCGGCGGAGCGACACCTGCCCCTGGGTGCTGGTGACCAGGACGTCGCCCTCGGGGGTCCAGCCGCGTACGGTGGTCCGCGCGTCGCCCCAGTAGGTCAGCCGCTTCGAAGGGCCTCCGTCGACGGGGGCGAGGTGCACCTCGGGGGCGCCGTCCCGGGTGGATGTCCAGGCGATGTGGGTGCCGTCGGGCGATATGTGTGGCTGGCGGACGGGCCGGTTGTCGGCGCTGACCCGCCAGGCCCGGCCGCCGTCCAGCGGCGCCAGCCAGACATCGTCCTCAGCGGTGAAGGCGATCAATTCGCCCTGGACATGGGGGTACCGGAGATAGGCAGGCTGTGTCACATCGATCACCCTAGGCCGCGGTCGTGCTCCGGGGAACGGGGTTGGCCGGAGTCCGCCCCCTGTCCGCGTGTCGGATGCACTCACTTGCCCTGGGCATACTCGGTCACCGTGACGGTCACGGTCACGGTGACGGTCGGCCGGACGCCGCCACCACCGCTTCCACCACCGGCACCGCCCGTCGGCCGTGTCACGCCCCCGGTCGAGGGGGCGGCGTCACAGTTGCCGAGCACATCGGCCCGCAGGACGGTCCTGTCGCCGACCTTCCCGGTCAAGTCCCCCCGCACACAAAGCCCGTTGACCTCCTTCGTGACCTTGCCGGCGAGCGTGACGTCCTTGCCGCCCGCGGTCCGGCCGCGGCAGTCGACGTGCGCCACCTGCCGCACGGACGCGGAGGGCGAGGCCGAGGACGGCGTCGTACCGCCGCCCTCGACCTCGGCCGTGCAGTTCAGCCACTGCACATCGACCCCTTTGCGCTCCAGCGCCCCGGTGCCGGCCCGGTCGGTGGTCAGGGCGACGGACGCGGAGTTCATCCCGTCGATCGGCTCACAGGCGACGGCCCCCGCAACCGCCGCACCGACGAGGCACAGTACGGCCGGAATGCGATGGGTCCGGCCGCGACCCCATGGACTCGATGCCCTCAATGTCCCCATACGTGGCAGGGTCCCACCATTCCCCTACGGCGCGGTAGACCGCTTGCAGCCACACCGGGCATGCTGTATACGGTCGTTACGCCCAGCGGCCGGTGCGCCCCAGCAGCAGCGCCGTCGCCGCGGTACCCGCCGTCGAGGTGCGCAGGACGCTCCGGCCGAGTCGGCAGGTCCGGGCGCCCGCCTCGGCGAAGGCCGCCAGTTCCTCGGGCGACACACCGCCCTCGGGGCCCACGACCAGGACGATCTCGCCCCCTGCGGGCAGTCCGACGGTGGCCAGCGGCTCGCTGTCGTACCCCCGGTCCTCGTGCAGGACGGCGGCGAAGTCGGCTGTGGCCAGAAGTGCGGCAACCTGTTTGGTCGTCAGTGCGTCCGTCACCTCCGGGAATCGCACCCGGCGCGACTGCTTGCCCGCCTCGCGGGCCGTGTTCCGCCACTTCGCGAGGGCCTTGAGACCGCGGTCGCCCTTCCACTGGGTGATGCAGCGCGAAGCCTGCCACGGCACGATCGCGTCGACGCCCGTCTCCGTCATCGTCTCGACGGCGACCTCGCCGCGGTCGCCCTTGGGGAGCGCCTGGACCACGGTGATGCGGGGCGTGGGACGGGGCTCCTCGTGGACCGTGCAGAGGTCCGTCACCACCAGCCGGTCCTTGCCCTCGGCGGCCCGCACGATCCCTTCCGTCCACCGGCCGTGCCCGTCCGTCAGGACGACGTCCTCACCGGCCTGCAGCCGCTTGACCGAAACGGCGTGCCGCCCCTCGGGACCGTCCAGGACGAACTCGGGCCCGGCGGGGACCTGTTCGACGACGAAGACCGGTGCGGTCACTGCGTGCTCCTTGTGCTCAGTGCCGCGTGTGCGGCGTCCAGTTCTTCGGCGAGCAGCTCGACCAGCCGGCCGGCCGGCAGCTCGCGCGCCATGCGGTGGCCCTGGCCCGCCCACAGAGCCATGCCCTGCGCGTCCCCGGCCTTGGCCGCGGCCTTGCGCAGCCCGCTGGTGACATGGTGCACCTGCGGGTAGGCGGCGGGGGCGTACGGGCCGTGCTCGCGCACGAAGCGGTTGACGAGGCCGCGGGCGGGGCGCCCGGAGAACGCCCGGGTCAGGGCCGTCCGTACGAACAGCGGGTTGGTCAACGCCTGCTTGTGCAGCAGATGGGCGCCGGACTCGGGGCAGACCAGGAATGCCGTGCCGAGCTGCGCCGCCTCCGCGCCCGCCGCGATGACCGCCGCGATCTGGGAGCCGCGCATGATGCCGCCGGACGCGATGAGCGGCAGCTGGACGGTCTCCCGGACCTGGGCCACCAGGGAGAGCAGCCCCGTGCCGGTGTCGTCGATCTGCGGGTCGTCGCGGTGGGTTGACTGATGGCCGCCCGCCTCGACGCCCTGGACACAGATCGCGTCGGCGCCCGCCCACTGGGCGGCCTGGGCCTCCTCGGGCGAGGTGACCGTCACGACGGTGTACGTACCGACTCCGGCGAGCGCGTCGAGGGCGTCGCGGGTAGGGCAGCCGAACGTGAAGGAGACCACCGGAACGGGGTCCTCCAGGAGGATCGCGAGTTTGGCCTCGTAGCCGTCGTCACCGCTGGAGTCCGGGTCACCGAGCGGGGTCTCGTACCAGGCGGCCTCACCGGCGAGTTGGTGCCGGTACACCTCGACGGCGCTCGGGTCGGCGAGGTTCGGCTGCGGCATGAAGAGGTTGACGCCGAACGGCTGACCGGTCATTCTGCGCAGCTGTTTGATCTCGTTGTACATGCCGTCCGCCGTCTTGTACCCGGCGGCCAGGAAGCCGAGTCCACCGGCTTCGGCAACGGCCGACACGAGCTGCGGACAGGACACGCCGCCCGCCATCGGGGCCTGCACGACCGGATACCGGTAGAGATCGGTCAACGCGGATGACATGACCGCATCGTGTCACGTCCGGTGCACCCTGCCGAATCAGCCACGGCACGGCCGGAGCGGTATACGCGGAACGCCGTAGCGCCCGCCGGTCCGGGGACGGGCGGGCGCTACGGCGCAAGGGAAAAGCGGGGTGCGGACGGTCCTCAGCGGCCGTTGAACGCATCCTTCAGGCGGGAGAAGAGTCCCTGCTGCCCTGGCTGGAACTGACCGGTGGGCCGCTCCTCGCCACGCAGCTTCGCCAGCTCCCGCAGCAGTCGCTCCTGCTCCGGGTCCAGCTTCGACGGGGTCGTCACCTCGACGTGCACGATCAGGTCGCCGCGTCCGCCGCCCCGCAGATGCGTGATGCCGCGGCCGTGCAGCGGGACCGACTGGCCGGACTGGGTGCCCGGCCGGATGTCGACCTCCTCCAGGCCGTCGAGCGTCTCCAGCGGCACCTTCGTGCCGAGCGCGCCCGCCGTCATGGGGATGGTGACCGTGCAGTGCAGATCGTCGCCGCGTCGCTGGAACACCGTGTGCGGCAGCTCATGGATCTCGACGTACAGGTCGCCGGCCGGGCCGCCGCCGGGGCCGACCTCGCCCTCGCCCGCGAGCTGGATGCGGGTGCCGTTGTCGACACCGGCGGGGATCTTCACGGTGAGCGTGCGCCGCGAACGGATGCGGCCGTCACCGGCGCACTCCGGGCACGGGGTCGGCACGACCGTACCGAAGCCCTGGCACTGCGGGCAGGGCCGCGAGGTCATGACCTGGCCGAGGAACGACCGGGTGACCTGGGAGACCTCGCCGCGGCCGCGACACATGTCACAGGTCTGGGCGGAGGTGCCGGGTGCGGCACCCTCGCCGCTGCAGGTCGTACAGACGACGGCCGTGTCGACCTGGATGTCCTTGGTGGTACCGAACGCCGCCTCGGCGAGATCGATCTCCAGCCGGATCATCGCGTCCTGGCCGCGCCGGGTGCGCGACCGCGGTCCGCGCTGCGACGCCGTGCCGAAGAACGCGTCCATGATGTCGGAGAAGTTACCGAAGCCACCCTGTCCGAATCCGCCCGCGCCACCGCCGCCGGAGGCGGACAGCGGGTCGCCGCCGAGGTCGTAGACCTGCTTCTTCTGCGGGTCCGACAACACCTCGTAGGCGGCGTTGATCTCCTTGAACCGCTCCTGGGTCTTCGGATCGGGATTGACGTCCGGATGCAGCTCGCGTGCGAGCCGCCGGAAGGCCTTCTTGATCTCGTCCTGAGATGCGTCGCGGCGCACGCCGAGAACGGCGTAGTAGTCCGTGGCCACTTACGACTCCGCCAGGATCTGTCCGACGTAACGTGCCACTGCGCGTACCGCTCCCATCGTTCCGGGGTAGTCCATGCGGGTCGGTCCGACCACGCCGAGTTTGGCGACTGCCTCGTCGCCCGAACCGTAGCCGACCGCGACGACGGACGTGGAGTTGAGCCCCTCGTGGGCGTTCTCGTGCCCGATACGTACGGTCATGCCCGAGTCCTTGGCCTCGCCGAGCAGCTTCAGCAGCACGACCTGCTCCTCCAGTGCCTCCAGCACCGGCCGGATCATCAGAGGGAAGTCGTGCCCGAAGCGGGTGAGGTTGGAGGTGCCGCCGATCATCAGCCGCTCCTCCGTCTCCTCGACGAGGGTTTCGAGCAGGGTGGAGAGCACGGTGGACACGGTTCCCCGGTCCTCGCTCTCGAAGGATTCCGGCAGGTCCTGCACCAGCTGCGGGACGTCCGAGAACCGGCGTCCCACGACCCGGCTGTTGAGCCGGGCCCGCAGATCGGCGAGAGAGGTCTCACCGAACGGCGCGGGACAGTCGATCATGCGCTGTTCGACCCGGCCGGTGTCCGTGATCAGCACGAGCATCAGCCGGGCGGGCGCCAGCGACAGCAGTTCCACATGCCGCACCGTGGACCGGGTCAGCGAGGGGTACTGCACGACGGCGACCTGCCGGGTCAGCTGCGCGAGCAGCCGTACGGTGCGGCCCACGACGTCGTCGAGGTCGACCGCGCCGTCGAGGAAGTTCTGGATGGCCCTGCGCTCCGGCGACGACAGGGGCTTGACCCCTGCGAGCTTGTCGACGAAGAGCCGGTAGCCCTTGTCCGTCGGGATGCGACCCGCGCTGGTGTGGGGCTGGGCGATGAAACCCTCGTCCTCCAGCACAGCCATGTCGTTGCGGACGGTGGCCGGGGAGACCCCCAGCCTGTGCCGCTCGGTGAGCGCCTTGGAGCCGACGGGCTCCTCGGTGCCGACATAGTCCTGGACGATGGCGCGCAGCACTTCGAGTCTGCGTTCGCTGAGCATGGCGCACACCTCCAGCTGTGTTTCCTCGGTGGTTCTGGTCGATCTACGGTGATTCCTGGCACTCGATGCGTACGAGTGCCAGCGATCCCCCGCCAGTGTACGGCGGCCGGGTGGGGCCCTAGCAAGGGCGACCGGCCACGCTACCCCGAGACTGTGCAGGTCGTTGCCGATAGCGTCTCCGCATGGACGCGTCTTGGGAAGACTTCGGCTGGGAGCGACTGGGCAACGGTGTGGGCCGTCGGAGGCTCCCCGGGTGGGATGCCACGGTCGCACTGGTGGTCGGAGCGGAGGCGGCCCTGCTCTTCGACACGGGATCGACGCTGCGCGAAGGGGTGGACATACGGACCCAGGTGCAGGCCATGACCGGCCGGAGGGTGACGCATATCGCACTCAGTCACCCTCATTTCGACCATGTGCTCGGCACCGCGGCATTCGCCGGGGCGGAGGTGTACGGCGCGATCGGCACGGCCGCTCTCCTGACCGGCGGTGCGGACGACCTGTACGCCGACGCGGTACGCCAGGGGGTGTCCGAGGAGGACGCGGCGCAGGCGGCGGACGTCCTGGTGGCGCCGCACCACCAGGTGTGCGACGAATGGACGCTCGACCTGGGCGGCGGCCACCAGGTGCTGCTGGCGAACGTGGGCCCCGCCCACACCGGCCACGATCTCGTCGCCCTCGTGCCCGGCTCCCCGGCCGTGGTCCTCTGCGGCGACCTGGTCGAGGAGTCGGGCGAACCGCAGGCGGGCCCGGACGCGATCCCGTCGCGCTGGCCGGCCGCGCTGGACCGGCTGCTGGCGCTGGGCGGCGAGGACGCAATATACGTACCCGGGCACGGGGCCGTCGTGGACGCGGCGTTCGTACGGGCACAACGCGACCGGCTGTCCGCCGCCTTCGGCGTGTCGTGATCGGTTCCCGTCCTATCGTCGTCCGATGCGCAGCTATCACCCGGACCTGACCCCGCCCTGGAAGAAGTCCGCTCCCGTCCCCGAGGTCCCCGCCGAGCCCGATCTGGTCGTGGAGGAGGTCTCCACCGGCTTCTGCGGCGCGGTGATCCGCTGCGAGAAGACGGCGCAGGGCCCGACGGTGACCCTGGAGGACCGTTTCGGCAAGCACCGGGTGTTCCCGATGGAACCGCGCGGCTTCCTCCTGGAGGGCCGCGTCATCACCCTCGTACGCCCCTCGGCGACCGGCCCGGCCCGCCCCGCCCGCACGGCCTCCGGTTCCGTGGCGGTCCCCGGGGCGCGGGCCCGGGTGGCGCGAGCGGGCCGGATCTACGTGGAGGGCCGGCACGACGCGGAGTTGGTCGAACGGGTCTGGGGCGACGACCTGCGCATCGAGGGTGTGGTGGTGGAGTACCTGGAAGGCATCGACGACCTCCCGTCGATCGTCCGCTCGTTCGCGCCCGGCCCGGATGCGCGACTGGGCGTCCTGGTCGACCACCTGGTCCCCGGCTCCAAGGAGTCGAGGATCGCGGCCGAGGTCACCGACGCGAACGTGCTGGTGGTGGGCCACCCGTACATCGACATCTGGGAGGCGGTGAAGCCGGCGTCGGTGGGCATCGGCTCCTGGCCGGTGGTGCCCCGCGGCCTGGACTGGAAGACGGGCGTGTGCCGGTCACTGGGCTGGCCGGAGAACACGGGCGCCGCGTGGCAGCGCATCCTGTCGACGGTCCGCTCGTACAAGGATCTGGAGCCGGCGCTGCTGGGCTCGGTGGAACACCTGATCAACTTCGTGACGGCGCCGGCCTAGTTCGGCATTCAGCCCGTCCGACGACCGGGGGCCGGGGAACCGGGGGGAGCCCCCGGTTCCAGGAACGGGGCGGGCAGGGCATCAGGCCCGCCGCAGGCGCACCCGTCCCCCGCGCCCCTGAGAGCCTGTCGGGTGACCTCTGATCGGGCGTGGCCGCCCGATCAGAGGTCACCCGACAGGCTCTCAGTCCACCAGGTCCCTGACCACCGCATCCGCGAGCAGCCGCCCCCGCAGAGTGAGCACCGCCCGCCCCTCCGCATAGGGCGCCGCCGCCAGCAGCCCGTCCTCCACCGCGCGCCCCGCCGCTGCCAGTCCGGCGGGCGCCAGCAGGGACAGCGGACACCCGTCGACCAGCCGCAGCTCCAGCAGAATCCGCTCGACCCGCCGATCCTCCGCCGACAGGATCTCCCGCCCCGCGCCGGGCGACCGCCCCTCCGCGAGCGCCTGCGCGTACGCGCCGGGATGCTTCACGTTCCACCAGCGCACCCCGCCCACATGGCTGTGCGCCCCGGGCCCGGCCCCCCACCAGTCGGCGCCCCGCCAGTACAGCTCGTTGTGCAGGCACCGTCCCTCCACCGTCCGGGCCCAGTTCGACACCTCGTACCAGGAGAAGCCGGCCGCGGCCATGGCCTCGTCAGCGATCAGATACCGGTCGGCGTGGACGTCGTCGTCCGTCATCGGAACCTCGCCGCGCCGGATCCGCCGCGCCAGCTGCGTGCCCTCCTCGACGATCAGCGCGTACGCGGACACATGGTCCGGCCCCGCTCCGATCGCCGCGTCCAGCGAGGCCCGCCAGTCGTCGTCGGACTCCCCGGGCGTGCCGTAGATCAGGTCGAGATTGACGTGCTCGAAGCCCGCCTCCCGGGCCTCGGCGACACACGCCTCGGGCCGCCCCGGCGTATGCGTACGGTCGAGGATCTTCAGCACGTGCTGCCGGGCACTCTGCATCCCGAACGAGATCCGGTTGAAGCCGCCTTCCCGCAGCTCCGCCAGATACGCCGGGCCGACCGACTCCGGATTGGCCTCGGTGGTGATCTCGGCGTCGTCGGCGAGCCCGAACTCGTCACGGATCGCCGCCAGCATCCGTACGAGATCCCCGGCGGCCAGCAGCGTGGGCGTACCACCGCCGACGAACACCGTGCGGACCGGTCGCGGGTCGTCGCCGAGCACCTTGCGGGCCTGGCGGACCTCGCCGATCAGATGGGCGGCGTAGTTGTCACGGGAGGCCAGCGCACCGCCCGATCCCCGCAGCTCGGTCGCCGTGTACGTGTTGAAGTCGCAGTACCCGCAGCGCGTGGCGCAGTACGGCACATGCAGGTAGAAACCGAGCGGCCGGTCGGCGGCGCCTTCCAGGGCATGGCGGGGCAGCGCCCCGTCGTCGGGCACGGGCTCACCATCGGGCAGTACGGAAGGCATACCGTCCATTGTCACTCGTCGCCGGTCGTACCCCGCCCGCGCTCACCGGGCCTGCAGGACCACCAGCGCCAGATCGTCGTCCGGCGGGCGCTCGGCGAACTCGTGAACGGCGCGTTTGATCCGGTCCGCGATCCCCTCCGCGGTCAGCCCGGCGCACCCGGCCAGCGCCCGGGCGAGGCCGTCCCCGTCGTCGAACATCGTCGGCCCGGAGCGCCGCTCCGTGACCCCGTCCGTGACGCAGAGCAGGCTGTCCCCCGGCGCCAGGTCGAAGCTCTGGCTCTCGTACGCGACGTCCTCGACGACCCCGAGCAGCACCTGCGACTCGGCGGCGGTCCGCACGGTGCCGTCGGGCCGCAGCAGCAGCGGCAGCGGGTGGCCCGCGCTGGCGAGCGTGCAGCGCACTCCGCCACCGGGCAGCGGCACCATCTCCCCGTACAGCAGCGAGAGGAACCGGGGCTGCCCGCCGTCCGGCAGCTGCGGACCGTCCTCCCGCAGATGCTGTCCGCCCTCCGCCAGATGCTGCCCGCCCGCAGCCGCGACCATGAGCGCGGCGGCCTCGGCGGTCTCCATCGCGTCGTCGAGAAGCAGCCGGTTGAGCCGGTCCAGCACCTCGCCGACGCGGAACCCCTCCCGGGCCAGCAGCCGCAACCAGGGCCGGGCGAGACCGGTGACGACGGCGGCCTCGGGGCCGCTGCCCTGCACATCGCCGAGGATGAAGCACCAGCGGTCGCCGGGGCACGGGAAAATGTCGTAGAAGTCACCACCGACGACACCGTCGTCACTGGGCTCGTACACCAGTGAGCTGGTGACGCCGGGGATGTCGGCGACCTTGCTGGGCAGCAGTCCACGCTGCAGGATGCGGCTGATGGTGGCCTGCCGGGTGTACGTGCGAGCGGCGCCGACGGCGAGGCCGACGCGGCGCACGAAGTCCTCGATCAGCGCGGTCACCCCGTCGGGGACGCGGGCTATGCCCTCCCGCCCCAGGAGTACGGCTCCGAGCGTGCGGCCGCCGGCGGTTATGCGATAGGCGAACGCGGCCCCCGCAAGGCCGCTGGAGCGCTCGTCGGCGCCCGGGCCGGTCCCGTCCTCGTCGGCCCCGGGCCACGGCATGGAGACGGGCCCGGTGCCCACCCGCTCCGGCAACCGGATCGGGTCCTGTTCCAACACGGGGCGCAGCTGTCCGGTCTCGGCCTCGTCACGGTGCCAGACGCTCGCGAGCCGGGGGACGGCAGCGGGCCCGCCGTGCTCCGGCTCCAGCCAGATCGCGCACCAGTCGGCGAGTCTGGGCACCAGTAACTGCCCGGCGAGCGCCGCCACGATGTCCTCGTCGAGCTGGCCGGCGAGCAGGTCGGAGGCCTCGGCGAGGAACGAGAGCGCACCGCGGCCCGCCCAGTCCGCGTCGTCGCGCAGAGCGCGCCGGGCGGTGGGGGCCAGCAGTTCGGCGGTGCGCAGCCCGCTCCGGAGTTCCGACTCGGCGGCCGGCTCGGGCAGCGCGGTCCAGTCGTCGACGGGCAGACGGGCCCAGACGGTCTTGAGGCCGGTGCGGTACGTGATGCCCCAACGTTCGGCAAGTGCGGCGACGACCTGCAGCCCGCGCCCGTCCTCGGCCGGGTCGTCCGGGTCCACCGCGGGCACCGGGTCAGGGCGATCGCTGCGTACGGAACGGGTGGGGTGGTGGTCGGCGACCTCCAGCACCAGGGCTGCCGCCTCGTCCCCGGCCGCTTCCTCCAGCCGGAAGAGGAGCTCGACGGTGGTCCCGGCGTGCACGACGGCGTTGGTGACGAGCTCATCGGCGATGATCACCGCGTCGTCGGCCAGCCGGTCGCTGAAGCCCACAGCCGCGGGCAGCCCGAGCCCGGTCCACTCGGCGAGGGCGGCCCGGACGAACCGGCGCGCGGCGGCCGGCGCGAGGAGATTCCCCGGCAGGCTCGTCCGCACGACCGGCCGCGCGTCCGCCCGCCCGACGTGGGTATCGGGACGCTGAACGGTGTCCCGCTGCAAGGGAATGGGCCCCATGGCACCGCTCCTGACCTGTTCTCGCACGGCCTGTTTCGCGCCGTGTGCCGCTGACGACACGGACAGAGTGACAGACCGATCCTCCCCAGAAGCACCGAGTTACCGAAGTGGGAGGAGAAGACGCAGGAACCACGAGCAGGAACGGGGATCAGGAACAGCGGTGCGGACGGGGCAGTCCGCCCCGCCCGCGCCATGGGCCGTGCCTATGCCTCGCGGGCGCCCACGTACATCTCGTCGATGAGGCTCTTGTACGCGCGCTCGACGACCGGCCGCTTGAGCTTGAGGCTCGGCGTCAGCTCGCCGTGCTCGACGTCGAGGTCGCGCGGCAGCAGCCGGAACTGCTTGATGGTCTGCCAGCGCTGCAGCCCCTCGTTGAGCCGCTTCACATAGCCGTCGATGAGCTCCACGGCCTGCGGGGACGCGACCACGTCGGCGTACGGCCTGCCCGCCAGGCCGTTCTCGGAGGCCCAGCCGAGGATGGTCGGCTCGTCGAGGGCGATCAGGGCGGTGCAATAGTTACGGTCCGCGCCGTGCACCAGGATGTTGGAGACGAACGGGCACACCGCCTTGAACTGTCCCTCGACCTCCGCCGGGGCGACGTACTTGCCGCCCGACGTCTTGATCAGGTCCTTCTTGCGGTCGGTGATCCGCAGGTAGCCGTCCACCGAGAGCTCGCCGATGTCACCGCTGTGCAGCCAGCCGTCGGCCTCCAGCACCTCGGCGGTCTTCTCTGGCTGGCGGTGGTAGCCCTGCATGATGCCGGGGCCGCGCAGCATGATCTCGCCGTCGTCCGCGATCCGTACCTCGGTGCCGGGGAGCGGCTTGCCGACCGTGCCCGTGCGATAGGCCTCGCCCGGGTTGACGAAGGAGGCGGCGCTGGACTCGGTGAGCCCGTAGCCCTCCAGGATGTGGATGCCGGCGCCGGCGAAGAAGTAGCCGATCTCGGGGGCGAGCGCCGCGGAGCCGGAGACACAGGCACGGAGCCGGCCACCGAAGGCCTCGCGGATCTTGGCGAAGACCAGGGCGTCGGCGACCTTGTGCTTGGCGCCGAGGCCGAACGGGACCGAGGCCGTGCCGGTGCGCCGGAAGTTGTCCTGGGACACCTTCGCGTACTCGCGGGCGACCCCGGCCGCCCACTGGAAGATCTTGTACTTGGCGCCGCCACCGGCCCGCGCCTTGGACGCGACCCCGTTGTAGACCTTCTCGAAGATCCGGGGCACGGCGGCCATGTACGTCGGCTGGACCACCGGCAGATTCTCGATGATCTTGTCGATCCGGCCGTCGACGGCGGTGACATGGCCGACCTCGATCTGGCCCGAGGTGAGGACCTTGCCGAAGACGTGCGCGAGCGGCAGCCAGAGGTACTGGACGTCGTCCTCGGTGATCAGGCCGGTCGCCACGGTGGCCTTGGCCATGTACGACCAGTTGTCGTGCGGCAGCCGTACGCCCTTGGGGCGGCCGGTGGTGCCCGAGGTGTAGATCAGGGTGGCCAGCTGGTCGGCGGAGATCGCGCCGACCCGCTCCTTGACCGCGCCCGGGTTCTTCGCCAGGAGCTCGGCGCCGCGGGCCTCCAGGTCGGCCAGCGAGAGCACCCAGCCCTCGGGGTCGGCCGCGTCGGGCTCGACGCCGTCCGGGTCGATGACGACGACATGGGCGAGGTCCGGCAGGTCGGCGCGGCGCTCGCGGGCCTTGGCCAGCTGGCCGGCGTCCTCGGCGATCAGCACACGGCTCTCGGAGTCGGCAAGGATGAACGACGATTCCTCGGCGTTCGTCGACGGGTAGATCGTGGTCGTCGCGGCGCCCGCGCACATCACACCGAGGTCGGCGAGGATCCACTCGACGCGGGTGGCGGAGGAGAGCGCGACCCGCTCCTCCGGCTCCACCCCCAGACCGATGAGCCCTGCGGCGATCGCGTACACGCGCTCCGCGGCCTGTGCCCAGCTCAGCGACTTCCATTCGTCGGCGCCCTGTCCGGTGGCCGAGGGGACCGGGTAGCGGTAGGCCTCGCCGTCCGGAGTGGCCGCAACGCGGTCGATGAAGAGGGTCGCCACGGAGGGCGGTCGGTTATCGATCAGGGTCTGTGTGTCGCTCACGACATCCTCCGGGCCTGCGGCAGTGCTTCACGACCGGTTGTTTGGTTGCTGCGTGCTGCTGCTTGATCCTGCTTAGGTGCGTCCGTCTGCGTGCTGATCCTGCGTGTGTGATTCCGCTTGTTTAACTCACGAGTAACTACGAGTCGTGATCAGGGTAGAGCGCGTACGTCCGCCGCGTAAGAGGCAATCGGACGCCGCTTCATAACAAACGGACCCCCACGCCGCAGGGTGCTGCGACGCAGGGGTCCGTTGGGGCTACCACCGAGTAGGGGCAGCGGGGCTCAAGCCGGGACGGAAGCGGAAATCCGGCGATACTACTTCTTGCCCTTGCTCTCCCCGCCCGACTCGTCGGTGGACAGCACGGCGATGAAGGCCTCCTGAGGCACCTCCACGTTGCCGACCATCTTCATCCGCTTCTTGCCTTCCTTCTGCTTCTCCAGCAGCTTCCGCTTACGGGAGATGTCACCGCCGTAGCACTTGGCGAGGACGTCCTTGCGGATGGCGCGGACGGTCTCACGGGCGATGACCCGGGAGCCGATGGCCGCCTGGATCGGCACCTCGAAGTTCTGCCGCGGAATCAGCTCGCGCAACTTGGCGACGAGCCGCACGCCGTACGCGTACGCCTTGTCCTTGTGCGTGACCGCGGAGAACGCGTCGACCTTGTCGCCGTGCAGCAGGATGTCGACCTTGACGAGCTGGGCGGACTGCTCGCCGGTGGGCTCGTAGTCGAGCGAGGCGTAACCCCGCGTCTTGGACTTCAGCTGGTCGAAGAAGTCGAAGACGATCTCGGCGAGCGGCAGGGTGTAGCGGATCTCGACCCGGTCCTCGGAGAGGTAGTCCATGCCGAGCAGGGTGCCGCGCCGGTTCTGGCAGAGCTCCATGATCGCGCCGATGAACTCGCTGGGGGCGAGGACAGTGGCACGTACGACCGGCTCGTGCACCTTGTCGATCTTGCCCTCGGGGAACTCGCTCGGGTTGGTGACGATGTGCTCGCTGCCGTCCTCCATGTCGACGCGGTAGACCACGTTGGGGGCAGTGGCGATGAGCTCCAGACCGAACTCGCGCTCCAGCCGCTCGCGGATCACGTCGAGGTGCAGCAGCCCGAGGAAGCCGACCCGGAAGCCGAAGCCGAGGGCCGCGGAGGTCTCCGGCTCGTACACCAGGGCGGCGTCGTTGAGCTGGAGCTTGTCGAGGGCCTCGCGCAGGTCGGGGTAGTCCGAGCCGTCGAGCGGGTACAGCCCCGAGAACACCATCGGCTTGGGGTCCTTGTAGCCGCCCAGCGCCTCGGTCGCGCCCTTGTTCAAGGAGGTGATCGTGTCACCGACCTTGGACTGCCGGACATCCTTCACACCGGTGATGATGTAGCCGACCTCGCCCACACCGAGACCGTCTGCCGGGGTCATCTCCGGGGAGGAGACACCGATCTCCAGCAGCTCGTGGGTGGCGCCGGTGGACATCATCTTGATGCGCTCGCGCTTGTTGAGCTGGCCGTCGACGACACGGACGTACGTGACGACGCCGCGGTACGAGTCGTAGACCGAGTCGAAGATCATCGCGCGGGCGGGCGCGTCGGCCTTGCCGACGGGCGCCGGGACGTCCCTGACCACCCGGTCCAGCAGGGCGTCCACACCGATACCGGTCTTCGCGGAGACCTTGAGGACGTCCTCGGGCTGGCAGCCGATGAGGTTGGCCAGCTCCTCGGAGAACTTCTCCGGCTGCGCGGCCGGCAGGTCGATCTTGTTGAGCACCGGGACGATGGTGAGGTCGTTCTCCATCGCCAGGTAGAGGTTGGCCAGCGTCTGGGCCTCGATGCCCTGCGCGGCGTCGACCAGCAGGACCGTGCCCTCGCAGGCGGCGAGCGAGCGGGAGACCTCGTACGTGAAGTCCACGTGGCCCGGCGTGTCGATCATGTTGAGGACATGGGTGCTGCCCTGGCCCTCGCCCGTGGTGGGCGCCCAGGGCAGACGTACCGCCTGGGACTTGATGGTGATGCCGCGCTCGCGCTCGATGTCCATCCGGTCGAGGTACTGAGCGCGCATCTGCCGCTGGTCGACCACACCCGTCAGCTGAAGCATCCGGTCGGCAAGGGTCGACTTGCCGTGGTCGATGTGCGCGATGATGCAGAAGTTGCGGATCAGCGCCGGGTCGGTACGGCTCGGCTCGGGCACGTGGGTAGGAGTCGCGGGCACGCAGGGTCCTGATTCTTGAGACGCCGAACGCCGTGTCTCGGGTCGATGTCGGGTCGGTCGGATCGATACGTAGCTTCCATCGTCCCACGCCCGCGGGGCAGAGACCGGTTTGGGCCGGTCGGAGCGCGGCTGGTACCGTTGACAGCTGTGCTTCGTGGCCCTTTTGGGCGGCGGGGCGCACATCGAAGATCCAACGAACCTGAAAAGGCTCTTTCGTGGCGAACATCAAGTCCCAGATCAAGCGGAACAAGACGAACGAGAAGGCGCGCCTGCGTAACAAGGCCGTCAAGTCCTCGCTCAAGACCGCGATCCGCAAGGCCCGTGAGGCTGCCGCTGCGGGCGACGTCGAGAAGGCCACCACGGCCGTTCGCGATGCTTCGCGCGCACTCGACAAGGCTGTCTCGAAGGGCGTCATCCACAAGAACGCCGCCGCCAACAAGAAGTCGGCGCTGGCCTCCAAGGTTGCCGCCCTCCAGGGCTGAGCTTTCTGATGTAACCGCCGGAACGGACCAGCGGGCCCTCTCTCCCGCCCCTGCCCGGCCCCCGCGCCGCACACCGAACCTGCGTTCGCCACGCGGGTGCGGCGCACCAAGCGTGAAACCGAGGCCCCGGCCATCGCCCTCCCCAGAGCGACAGCCGGGGCCTTCGGCATGTCCGGACATGCCGGTCCCGTCAAGCCCGCCCGGCGATCGGGAGCAACACGTCGACCGCCCGGCACCCACCCCGCCTCACTGCCCCACGGGGTGTCCGGCGGGGCCAGAGCCCGGCCATGATCCGCTGAAGACTCTCCAGTGCCGTGACCGGCCATGTTTGCCCCACGAGGAGCGTCGTCCGGTGCGTGCGATCGCAAGGCGGACAGAAGTCCTCGGATGGGGTCTCCCCTGCTCGAACGGAGTGGAGAGCTTGGGGAAGGAGCTACCAGGGCTTTTGGCCAACGCGGAAGGGGGTCCCCCTGGCCCTCAAGGCCTTGGGGGAGTGCGTGCCGGACGGTGCGACGGGGCACAGCGTGCCGGGACAGAACAACTAGCGCCGCCCGGCCCGCGCCGCCCGCGCAACAGCGACCACGGCCTTCTCCAGGGCGTACTCGGGGTCGTCCCCGCCGCCCTTCACGCCCGCATCCGCATCCGCGACCGCCCGCAGAGCCGCCGCCACCCCGTCCGGCGTCCACCCCCGCATCTGCTGCCGCACCCGGTCGATCTTCCACGGCGGCATGCCCAGTTCACGGGCAAGATCCGCAGGCCGGCCCCCGCGCGCCGAGGACAGCTTGCCGATCGCCCGTACGCCCTGCGCCAACGCACTGGTGATCAGCACCGGCGCCACCCCGGTCGACAGCGACCAGCGCAGTGCCTCCAGCGCCTCCGCGGCCCGCCCCTCCACCGCCCGGTCGGCGACCGCGAAGCTGGACGCCTCCGCGCGGCCGGTGTAGTAGCGCCCGACGACCGCCTCGTCGATCGTGCCCTCGACATCCGCGACCAGCTGCGACACCGCGCTCGCCAGCTCCCGCAGATCGCTGCCGATGGAGTCGACGAGCGCCTGGCACGCCTCGGGGCTCGCGGAACGCCCCAGCGCCCGGAACTCCGACCGGACGAACGAGAGCCGCTCGGCAGGCTTCGTGGTCTTCGGGCAGGCGACCTCCCGCGCACCCGCCTTGCGCGCCGCGTCCAAAAGCCCCTTGCCCTTGGCGCCGCCCGCGTGCAGCAGGACGAGCGTGATCTCCTCGGCCGGTGCGTCGAGGTACGCCTTGACGTCCTTGATCGTGTCGGCGGAGAGATCCTGCGCATTGCGCACGATCACCACCTTGCGCTCGGCGAAGAGCGAAGGGCTCGTGAGCTCGGCAAGGGTGCCCGGCTGGAGCTGGTCGGAGGTGAGGTCGCGGACGTCCGTGTCGGCGTCGGACGCGCGGGCCGCCGCCACCACCTGCTGCACCGCACGGTCGAGGAGGAGGTCCTCCTGGCCCACGGCGAGCGTGAGGGGGGCGAGCGGATCGTCGGTGGAATTCCTTCTGGTGGCCATCGCCGTCCAGCATCCCACGCCCCTCCGACAGCCCGGCTTCGACGCCTCTCCCCCCGCACCCGTCGCCGTATCGGAGAATGGGCAGGTGAGCGATGTGAGACATGTACTGGTGCTGCCCGACCGCGATACCGCGCAGGAGGTGGCCGGGGAGCTCGCCGACCGTTTCGGAGTCGCCGAGGAACCTCAGCTCGTACGCGACGCGCTGGCCGGCGAGGACGACGCGGAGGACGCCCAGTGGCTGGTGGTCGTGGAGGACGCGGACGGCCGGCTCGCCCCATCGGCACTCGACGAGCTGGCGGCGGAGTACGAGGGCTGGCTGGAGGCGCCCTAGTTGTTCTGTCCGGCCCTGTTCCGCCGGACATCACCCAGCCGCGGCGGCCCCGGCCGCAGCACCCTCGGGGCTCAGCCCTTGGGGACGATCTGGATGTCCATGTCGATGGCGATGCTGGAGCCGACGGCGGCGATACCGCGGGCCAGCATGGTCTGCCAGGTGAGGGTGAAGTCCTCACGGTGCAGCTCGGTGGTGGCCCGGCAGGCCGCCCTGGTCTCCCCCTCGAGACCGTTGCCGAGGCCGAGGTACTGGGTGTCCAGCGTCACGGTACGGCTGACGCCGTGAAGGGTGAGCGCGCCGCTCACACCCCAGCGGCTGCCGCCCCGGTGAACGAAACGGTCGCTGTAGAACTCCATCGTCGGATAGCGCCCGACGTCGAGGAAGTCGCTGGACCGCAGATGGTCGTCGCGCATCTGCACGTTGGTGTCGATCGACGAGGCGTCGATGATCACGTGCATGGCGGAGTCCTCCATGCGGTCGGCGATCCGTATCGCACCTGCGAATGTGTTGAATCGGCCATGGATACGGGCCAGCCCGATGTGGCGGGCCGTGAAGCCGATCTGGGAGTGGTTCGGCTCGATCTCCCACTCACCGGGGTCGGGCAGCTGCGGGGGCGCGGCCACCTGGAGCATGACGTCCCCGAATCCCGCGTGGCCACTCTCGGAGACCGTGGCCGAACCGTGGTACGGGGTGAAGCCCTCGGCCGTGACAGCCAGCCGGTAGTCACCTGCCGGGACGGTGGCGAGGACGGTCCCGAAGGGGTCCGTCTCACCGCCGACGACCTTGCGGCCCGCACTGTCCGTGACAACGAACTCAGCCTGCTGAACAGCCTCGTTGACTGGGTCGAGGACGCGGCAGCTCAGGACTCCCGCGGTGCGCGGCACCGCGAGTCCCGCGAGCGGGTTGCCCCGCGCCGCACCCGTTGCGTTCTTGCTTCCCAGCCAACGGCCGAACATCTTCACGTACCCCCGGGGGAGATTCACCTTGGGGCCGAACGGCTGGACGTCGTTGTCGGAGCAGCGGCCCGCCGACGAGCATGCATTCGATCACTCTTGGGGCGTTCGAGGCAAACGGAGGGACTGGGAGGGGCTTGGGTAGAGGTGTTACCGAAGGTCCGAATTGAATGTTCCGGTTGTGTGTTTCAGCCGTTGCGTCCGAGAACCTCGACCTGACGGACCGTGGGCAGCCGGTGGAGACGCAGCCCGAAGTGTTCGCGGTAGGCGTCGAGTACCTCGGCGTCCGTGGCGAGCGGCACCTCGCGGCGTTCGCCACGCACGGTCGTGACGAGCGTGCGGCCGCTCAGGGTGACCCGGCCCTCGTCGGTGAGCCGGGAGCAGACCACGGACCGGGTGAAGTGCGAGTCGGGCGAGGTGCGGTGGTACCAGGCGCCTGCCCGGAAGTCCGCAAGAGCGCGAGGCCGCGGATCCAGCCGGAACTGCAGCGCCCCGTCGCGCAGTACATCGAGATCCCCGGCACCGGCGCCCGCGGCGCCCGCGGCGCTTGCCCCGGTGTTGTCGCCGTCCTCGGCGTCGGGCGTCTCCCGGATCCGGAACGTACCGCTCGGATCCTGCTGGTCCGTGCGGTCGTCGAGTGCGAGCGGGTGGCGGGCGTGGTCGCCGAAGCCGACATCGACGAGCCAGGGGCCGGTGCTGTCGTCGGTCTCGACGCGCAGCGCGAGATGGTCGTACGGGATGCCGAGCCGTCCGCCGTCCCCGTAGCCGCGGGCCTGGAGGAGGGTGACGCGGAAGCCGAGGGCCCGGAGCAGAGCGGCGAAGGTCGCGTTGAGTTCGTAGCAGAACCCACCGCGCCGGGCACCCACCACCTTGTCGAGGAGCGCCTTTTCGTCCAGCACGATGTCTTCGCCGAGATGGATCGACAGGTTCTCGAAGGGCACGGCGGTGAGGTGTCGCAGCTGCAGCTCGCGCAGAGCGGCGGCGTCGGGACGTGCGGGACGGTGGGCGCCGATGCGGTCAAGGTACGCGTCGACGGTCTGCGGCGATTGCGGGTCCATGGCCGAAGTCTGTCCGGGAGCCATGCGGCACGCCATGAGCCGGTGGTCCTAGGACCGCCGACCGAGGTGCGGCATTGCGCGCTCTCGCTAGCGTGCGGGACATGACGAATCCGGAGCCGGCGCGCAGCCGGGAACAGCGCAAGCAGGATGTGCTCGACCGCTTCGAGAAGGACGAGGACGCCTGGGTGGCGACCTCTTCGACGGACGGCGTGCCGACACTGGTACCGCTGTCGTTCGTGTGGGACGACGGGACTCTGCTGATGGCCACGCGGCGCACCAACCCGACCGCGCGCAATGTGACGCCGGCCGGGCAGGCCAGGATCAGTCTGGGGCACACCCGAGACGTGGTGCTCGTCGAAGCGGCCGTCGAGGTCGTGGAGGGCGCGGAACTCTCCGTGGAATCGGGCGACGCCTTCGCGACGAAACTCAACTGGGACCCGCGCGGCCGCACTTCCTGGGTGTACCTCCGCTTCACCCCCTTCGCGGTCAGGGCATGGCGGGAGGAGAACGAACTGGCCGAGCGCGAGCTGATGTCCGAAGGCACCTGGTTGATCTGACGACGCGACACCTCGCCGGGCGATCGGGCGGAGGCCGCCGGGACGGGACGCGGTCGGCCACGGCGGGGTCGGACGGGGCGCGGTCGGCCGAATGGTGGTCATGAGCGCCCGACCGCCCGCAGCCGCGACCCGGCGCCCGTCACCGCGATCGCGCCGTCCAGGTCGGTGCGCAGCACCACCGCTCCCCCGTCCCTCAGCGCCTCGACGGTCCGGGCCGCCGGGTGCCCGTACGGGTTGTCCCTGCCCACACTCACCAGGGCGAGCCGCGGGCGCGCGCTGTGCAGCAACGCCGGGTCCTGGTGGGCGGATCCATGATGGGCGACCTTGAGGACGTCCACCCGCGGAAGCGCCGGGTACTGGCGCAACAGCCCTTGCTGGGCCCCGGGTTCGAGGTCACCGAGGAGCAACAGGCTCAGTCCGCCGGTCCGGACGAACAGCGTGACACTGGCGTCGTTCGGCTCCTCCGGTACGAGGCCTGCCGTCGCGCCTCCCGCCGGCCACAGAACTCGCCAGTCGAGCGTGCCGATGCGGCGACGCTCTCCCGCTGCCGCCCGTACCAGAGGGACCCGCGCCGCGGCGGCTGTTCTGCCTACGAACGCCGCCTGGTCCGGTGGTTCGTCCAGACTCGTCGTCTGGATCGCGCCGACCGCTCTGTCCCGCAACACGCCGGGCAGCCCCCGGACATGATCGGCATGAAAATGCGTGAGCAGCAGAAGCGGCACCCTGGTGATGCCCAGGTCACGCAGGCAGTTGTCGACCAGGCGTGGATCGGGGCCGGTGTCGATCACCACGCCCTCGCCGTCCCCCGCCGCCAGCACCATGGCGTCGCCCTGACCCACATCGCACATCACGAACGCCCAGTCCGGCGGCGGCCACCCCGTCAGTACCCGGGTGAGGGGCGCCGGGCGCAGCACCGCGAGGACCAGCAGCAGCGCGGCAGCCGAACAGACCCATGGGTGACGCGCGATACGGCGGGCGGACAGCGCCGCCAGGGCCGTGAGGGCGGTCAACAGGAGCGCTCCCCGCCAGCCGTCGGGCCAGTCGATCTCCGCCCCGGGAAGAGCCGCCCCGGTGCGGGCCACGGAGGCGATCCACCCGGCCGGCCAGCCCGCGATCCGGGCGAGCAGCTCGGCCACGGGCATGGCCACCGGTGCCGCGGCGAGCGCGGCGAACCCGAGGACGGTGGCGGGCGCCACCGCCAACTCGGCCAGCAGGTTGCACGGAATCGCCACCAGACTGACCCGCGAGGCGAGCACCACGACGACGGGCGCGCACACCGCCTGCGCCGCGGCGGCCGCGCCCAGCGCCTCGGCGAGCCGGGGCGGCACCCGCCTCCGTTGCAGCGCGGCACTCCATCGCGGGGCGACCGTGAGCAGGGCGCCGGTCGCCAGAACGGAGAGGACGAAGCCATAACTGCGCGCCAGCCACGGGTCGTACAGCACGAGCAGCAGAACGGCGGCGGCCAGAGCGGGAATCAGCGAGCGGCGGCGGCCCGTACCGATCGCGAGCAGTGTGATCAGTCCGCAGACCGCGGCGCGCAGCACGCTCGGCTCCGGTCGGCACACGAGGACGAAGGCCAGCGTGAGTCCGCCGCCGAGCAGCGCGGTCATCCGCAGCGAGATGCCCAACCGGGGTGCCAGACCACGGCGTTCGGCCCGGAGCGCGGCGCCGGGCGGTCCGATGAGCAACACGAGCAGGATCGCCAGGTTGGCACCGGAAACCGCCATCAGGTGTGTGAGGTCGGCTGCTCGGAACGCCTCGTGGAGTTCGGGGGTGACCCTGGAGGTGTCGCCGACGACCAGCCCCGGCAGCAGCGCCCGCGCATCGGGATCCAGTCCGTCCGTCGCGCGTCGCAGACCCGCGCGCAGTTCGCCCGCTGTGCGCTGGAGAGAAGTCGGCGGCCCGGTGACGCGAGGCAGCCCCTTGCCGTCCGGACGCAGGACCGCGGCGTTGCGTTGCCCGCTGTGCAGCGGTGGCGCGAGTCGGCCGCTCACGTGCAGCCTCGTGGACGGCAGCAGCCGCTCCCATCGCGCCGTCGAACCGGAGGGCGACACGATCAGCAGCACCGGGGTGCGGAGCCGGGTGGTGGCACCGCCGGGTGCCGTGAGCCCGGTGATCTCGGCGTCCAGGAGGAGGGCGGCCGGGGCGCTGTGGTCGCCTTGGACCTGGGGGCGGGTCCGGCGTGCGTCGGACGTGACCGTCACCTCCGCCTCGACCCTCGCGAAACGGTCGGCCAGACCGGGAACGGGCCCCTGCCGTGCGTCCGCGCCGTGCAGGCCCGCCGCCGTCGCTCCGGCCGCCGCGCAGAGCAACGCCGCGGCGGCCGCGGTGGCATGGAACCTGAGCCGATTCCGTCCGGCGTCGCCCTCACCGCCCTCGCCCTCCCGGTGGTCGGCGGGCCGAGCGCGCGCTGCGCGGGTCGCCGAGGCCCGTGGGACACCGAGGAGTACCAGGGCGACGACGAGGCAGAGCGCCGCCCCCGCGGCCGTCCAGCGCCAGGGCGCACCCACGGCGAGCGCCGCGGCGGCCCAGGCCGCGAGGGCCGGCGGGACCAGTCGCAGATCGACCGGGCCCTCCTGTCGCGGGTCGGCGGCGCCGAGCCGCCGGCCCGACGCCGTATGGACGTCCGGTGGGACGTGCGGGCGGGTCATGGCCGTACCAACGGTTGGAGATCGGCGAACCGGCGGTCGCCGATCCCGTTGACCTCACGGAGTTCGTCGATGGAACGGAAGCCGCCGTGCTGCGCGCGGTAGTCGAGGATGTGCTGGGCGAGGACCGGACCGACGCCTGGCAGGGTGTCCAGCTGTTCCACGGTCGCGCTGTTGAGGCTGACCGGCCCGGCCGCCGGGCCCCCACGGCCGCCCGTGCCGCCGCCGCCCGGGGCACCGGAGACGAGTGGGCCGGGCGGCGCGCCGACCACGACCTGTTCCCCGTCCAGCAGCACCCGTGCCCGGTTGAGCCCGGTGATGTCCACGCCCGGCCGGGCCCCGCCCGCCGCCCGCAGCGCGTCGGCCACCCGCGCTCCGGACGGCAAGGGGTAGATACCCGGCCGCCGTACCTTGCCGCTGACGTCGACGACGATCCGCCCGTCCGGTCCTGGGGTGGCCGGTGGTCCTGGTGACGGATCGGGGGTACGGACGGGATCCGTCGTCGGGTCCGATGTCGAGGCGTGCGCACGCTCGTTGACCGGATCGGGCGCCCGCACGGACTGGGGCCGTACGGACCAGAAGTGGACCGCTGCAAAGACTGCGGCAGCCACCAGGACAACGGTGAGCGCGGCAAGGGTTCTCGGCTCCAGGCCGCACCTGAGCCGCAACCACATCGGGAGCCGCTCCCGCACCGCGGGCACCATCCGCTCCCACCGCCCCGGCGCAGCCGGAGCCGGCTCGACCACCCGCGCCGGCTCGTCGGACGGCGCGGCACTCGCCGGACGAGGAACTGCCGGTGCGGGGGCCGTGTCCGGGGTCGGGGCCCACGGCCCCGTCACCGACCGGTCCGCACGCCCTCCGTACGCCCCCGCCATCAGTGCGTCCGCACGTCGCCGCGAAGCGGCGGCGACCACGGCGGCGCGCCCACGCGAAGGCCGTCGCCGCCCGGGTCCAGGACCGGGTCCAGAACCGGGATCAACGCCTTGGCCCGCACCGGGCCTGCGTCGGTCCCGCACGTCCGAGGCCGCAGCGCGGCCGGGTCCACTTCCGCTGCTTGCACGATGTGATCGGGGAGCCATGCCTCATGACGCTAGGCACATGTGCCCGAGCCCGCCGAGCAGGCCCATATCCGGTGGACAACCGACCAGTTGTGGATATCTCGCTCACTCCCAGGAGTGAGATCAACGCGGCGAAACCACTGCTCCCAGCAGACCCGGGCCGGTGTGCGCACCGATCACGGCACCCACCTCGCTGACATGCAGTTCGGCCAGTCCCGGGACTCGCACGCGCAGCCTCTCGGCCAGTCGCTCGGCGCGCTCGGGCGCTGCCAAGTGGTGCACGGCGATGTCCACCCGGCCCGTGCCCGCCCGCTCGACGACGATCTCCTCCAGCCGTGCGATCGCCTTCGAGGCCGTCCGTACCTTCTCCAGCAGCTCGATCCGGCCGCCGTCCAGCTGCAGCAGCGGCTTCACCGCGAGCGCCGACCCCAGCAGGGCCTGGGCCGCGCCGATGCGTCCACCGCGGCGGAGATAGTCCAGCGTGTCGACGTAGAAGTACGCGGAGGTGCCCGCGGCCCGTTTCTCGGCGGCCGCGACCGCCTCGTCCAGGCTGCCGCCCCCCTCCGCCGCCTCCGCCGCCGCCAGGGCGCAGAATCCCAGGGCCATGGCCACCATCCCGGTGTCCACGACCCGCACCGGCACCGGAGCGTCCTTCGCGGCGAGCAGCGCGGCATCGTACGTACCCGAGAGCTCGGCCGAGAGATGCAGCGAGACGATGCCGGCTGCGCCCGCCTCGGCCGCCGCCCGGTACGCCGCGGCGAAGACCTCGGGGCTGGGCCGGGATGTCGTCACGGGGCGTCGCTTCTGGAGCGCCAGCGCGAGGGAGCGGGCCGAGATCTCGGTGCCCTCCTCCAGCGCCTGATCGCCGAGGACGACGGTCAGGGGCACTGCGGTGATGCCATGCCGCTCCATCGTCTGGGGCGGCAGGTGGGCCGTGGAATCGGTGACGATCGCGACATGGCGGGACATGAGCGGGAGGTTACCTGCCGGGGCGGTGGCTCGGCAGTCCGCCCCCGAGCGAGTGATCACATCCGATCGCTTCAGTGCGCATCCTGCCACCACCCATCACGTCGGTTCGAGCCTGACGCGACGGCCACACGCCTGTGCACGCCCGGACCCGACGGCCCGCACACGTGCGTACCGTGCCCGCAACCGCCCATGCGCGCGATCGAAGGCCCCGGTCGGATCCGCCCCTCCGCCTCAGTTCGTCGTCTCGGGCCGCGCGGTCTTCTGCCACGGATAGCCCGTCTGCCCCCGAGGATCCCGAGCCGTGAGCGCCTCCGGCCCCTCCTCGCCGACCGGCCCATTCCACGCCCGGCCGTCCCCACCCGGGCGTGCCCCGGCACCGGCGCCGGCCCGCCCGTCGGGCCGGGCGTCCGCCCCCGCCGAAGGCTCCACGGGCTCCTCCACCGTCCAGTGCCGCAACGCCCCCGCCTCCACGTCGATCTGCGTGTTCAGCGCCGCCAGATCGTCGTCGGCGAACTTCCGTGCCCGGTCGCGCGCGGCCCATCGCAGCGACTCCGCGGAGTGCGTGATCCGCTGCGTGCGCTGCTTCAGCCCGGGCAGCAGCGAGGCGACCGTCGCCCGGTCGGGCTCGCGCTCCAGCCGCTTCAGCTCCTCGTCGAGCTCCCGCCCGTGGACGCTCAGCCGCTGGAACAGCCCCAGCGACTCCGACAGCGAGGCGTCCTCGGCCACCCCTGTCTGCAGCGCCTCCTGCGTGGCCCGCATCGACGTGCGCAGCGTGAGCCGGAGCTGCGCCAGCTCACCGGCCACACCCGGCTGGCCATAGCTCTTCGCCCGCAGGGTGGTGTCCTCGACGGTGCGGCGTGCCTGCGTGATCGTGCGGTCCACGCCGCGCTTCGCCGCGCCGATGGCCTTGACGCTCACATAGACGCCCAGGGCCACGAACGCGACAAAGAGCAGCCCCAGGATCAGGATCACGGCTTCCATGACGCCCCTCGATGTCGATTCGGCTGCCGAGTACCGGCCCCTCAACCGTAAACGGAACGGGCAGGCCGCGGGTTCCGTCGGAACCCCCAACCTGCCCGTAGGGGAAAGCCCTCACACCGCCGTACGACAACCGGCGGTCAGCCTCGGCCCCGGACCGTCACGCGGGGACGATGTTGACCAGCTTCGGCGCCCGCACGATCACCTTGCGGATCCCGGCCCCGTCCAGGGCCGCGACCACCGCCGGGTCGGCCAGGGCCAGCGCCTCCAGATCCTCGTCCGAGATCGACGGGGAGATCTCCAGCCGCGCCTTGACCTTGCCCTTGACCTGCACCACGCAGGTCACGGTCTCGTCCACGACGTACGCCGGATCGGCGACCGGGAAGTCCTGGTGCACGACCGACTCGGTGTGGCCCAGCCGGCGCCACAGCTCCTCGGCGATGTGCGGCGCAAGCGGCGCGACCAGCAGCACCAGCCGCTCGGCGACGGACCGGGACAGCGGGCCGCCCACCTTGGTCAGGTGGTTGTTCAGCTCGGTGACCTTGGCGATGGCGGTGTTGAAGCGCATCCCGGCCATGTCCTGGCCGACGCCGTCGACTGCCTTGTGCAGCGCGCGCAGCGTGTCCTCGCCGGGCTCGGTGTCCACGACGGTGACCTCACCGGTCTCCTCGTCGACGATGTTGCGCCACAGCCGCTGCAGCAGTCGGTACTGGCCGACGACGGCGCGCGTGTCCCACGGACGCGACACGTCCAGCGGGCCCATCGCCATCTCGTACAGACGCAGCGTGTCCGCCCCGTACTCGGCGCAGATCTCGTCGGGCGTGACAGCGTTCTTCAGGGACTTCCCCATCTTGCCCAGGACGCGGCTGACCTTCTCGCCCTGGTGGTAGAACGTGCCGTCGCGCTCCTCGACCTCGGCCGCCGGTACCGCGATGCCGCGGCTGTCCCGGTAGACGAAGGCCTGGATCATGCCCTGGTTGTACAGCTTGTGGAACGGCTCCGCCGACGAGATGTGCCCCAGGTCGTGGAGGACCTTGGACCAGAAGCGGGCGTACAGCAGGTGCAGTACGGCGTGCTCGGCGCCGCCCACGTACAGGTCGACACCACCGGTCGGCTGACCCTCGCGCGGCCCCATCCAGTACTGCTCGATCGCCGGGTCGACCAGCTTCCGGTCGTTGTTCGGGTCCAGGTAGCGCAGCTCGTACCAGCAGGAACCGGCCCAGTTGGGCATGGTGTTGGTCTCGCGGCGGTACTTCTTCGGGCCGTTGCCGTCGCCCAGGTCCAGCGTGACGTTGACCCAGTCCGCGTTCCGGGACAGCGGAGTCTCGGGCTGGGTGTCGGCGTCCTCCGGGTCGAAGGTGCGCGGCGAGTAGTCGTCGACCTCCGGCAGTTCCAGCGGCAGCATCGACTCGGGCAGCGGGTGGGCGATGCCGTCCTCGTCGTAGACGATCGGGAAGGGCTCGCCCCAGTAGCGCTGGCGGCTGAACAGCCAGTCGCGCAGCCGGAAGTTGACCGTCCCCTCGCCCAGGCCCTTCGCCTTCAGCCACTCGGTGATCTTCGCCTTGGCGTCGACGACACCCAGGCCGTCCAGCGAGATCTCGTCGTTGGCGGAGTTGACCAGCTTCGCGTCGTACGAGGCGAACGCGTCGTCCCACGTGGAGGTGTCCGTACCGCGGTCGTCCGACGGCTCGACGACGCAGCGCATCGGCAGCTCGAAGGCGCGCGCGAACGCGAAGTCGCGCGCGTCGTGCGCCGGTACGGCCATGATCGCGCCGGTGCCGTAGCCCATCAGGACGTAGTCGGCGATGAAGACGGGCACCTTCTCGCCGCTGACCGGGTTGGTCGCGTACGCACCGGTGAAGACACCGGTCTTGTCCTTGGCCTCGGCCTGGCGCTCCACATCGGACTTGGCGGCGGCCTGCTTGCGGTACGAGGTGACGGCCTCGGCCGGGGACGCGTGTCCGCCGGTCCACACCGGGTGGGTGCCCTCGGGCCAGGCGGCCGGAATGACCCGCTCCACCAGCTCGTGCTCGGGCGCCAGCACCATGTACGTGGCACCGAACAGGGTGTCCTGGCGGGTGGTGAAGACGGTGATGTCACCGGCGCCGTCGACGGGGAAGTCGACACGCGCGCCTTCGGAACGCCCGATCCAGTTGCGCTGCTGCAGCTTGATCGCCTCGGGCCAGTCCAGCCCGTCCAGATCGTTCAGCAGCCGGTCGGCGTAGGCGGTGATGCGCATGTTCCACTGGCGCAGCTTGGCCTTGAAGACGGGGAAGTTGCCACGCTCGGAACGGCCGTCGGCCGTCACCTCTTCATTGGCCAGCACGGTGCCCAGGCCCGGCGACCAGTTGACGGGGGCGTCGGAGGCGTACGCCAGGCGGTACTCGCCCAGGACATCGGCGCGCTCGGCGGCGCTCAGCGCGCTCCAGTCGCGGCCGTCCGGGGTCGGGCGCTCACCGTTCTCGAACTGCGCGACCAGGTCGGCGATCGGCCGGGCCCGGTCCGCCTCGGTGTCGTACCAGGAGTTGAAGATCTGCAGGAAGATCCACTGGGTCCACTTGTAGTACTCCGCCTCGATCGTCGCGAACGAGCGGCGCTTGTCGTGGCCCAGACCCAGCCGGCGCAGCTGCGACTTCATGTTGACCATGTTGGCCTCGGTGGAGGCGCGCGGATGCGTACCGGTCTGTACGGCGTACTGCTCCGCCGGCAGGCCGAAGGCGTCGAAGCCCAGGGTGTGCAGCACGTTGTGCCCGGTCATGCGCTGGTGGCGGGCGAAGACATCGGTGGCGATGTAGCCCAGCGGGTGACCGACGTGCAGGCCCGCACCCGAGGGGTACGGGAACATGTCCATGATGAACTTCTTCGGCCTGGCGGCCAGCTCCGCATCGCCCGCCAGATCGCCGGTCGGGTTCGGCGCCTCGTACGTGCCGTGGGCGTCCCAGAAGTCCTGCCAGCGTGCCTCGATGTCGGCGGCCATCGCCGCCGTATAGCGGTGCGGCGCAGCCACGTCGACTGCGGAATTCGTCTCGCTCATGATCCTCAAAGCTCCATCGATCGTCATCTGCCAGCGCTTACGGAAACGAAAAAGCCCCTCGCACAGGAGGGGACGCCGCGCCGATTCCAACCAGGCATTCACACCGGTCGGGACTGATCAGCGCGGCTCGCTAAGCAGAAGGCGTACGGCACGCATGGCGTCAGGGTACCGCACGGGCCCGGAGCGCAGCCGGGCGATTCCGCTCCGTGGACGACGGCGGACGGCCGGAGCACCGGCGAGGCGGCGGCGGAGCACGCATCGGGCCACGGCGGAACGTCCGGGAAGCGGAGGTTACTCCGCGTAACGCCCTCTATCGGGGCAACCGCTCAAACCTCGTACTGGCCGGTATGGAGCGACTTAGCATGCGGCAACGGGACCGCTTTGCCGAACCATTCGGAGTCGCCCCCATGAACCCTCATCGCAGGATCCGCTCATCCCCCACCTTGAGCTCCGGACCGAGCCGCCCGGTACAGGGCGGGCTGACCGTCGCCGTGCTGGTTCTCATCCCTCTGCTCGCCGTCGCAGGGAGCGACGACTTGCGCGCCGCACTCGACTTCACGACCGGTGTCCTGTCGCTGGTCTCGCTCACCGCGGCCGTGGCCTGGGGCCTGATCGCCACCGACCGACTGTTCCTGTCCTCACGGCAGCGACTGCTCGGCCAGGGCATCCACCGGGCCGCCGCCACCGCCTCGCTGGGCTTCCTGCTCCTCCATGTCACCGTGAAGGTCGCGCTCGGACATGTGGCGCTGCTCGGCGCCCTCATCCCCTTCGGCCTCGGCGTGAGCGGGACGGCCGGGCTGATCGGCTTCGGCTCACTGGCCGGGCTGCTCATGGTGGTCGCCGCCGCGACCGGCGCGCTGCGCAGCGCCTTCGCCACCCCGGGCCGAATAGCGGGGCGCTGGCGCGCCCTGCACGCACTGTCCTACCCGTCGTGGTGCGCCGCGCTGATCCACGGGCTGTACGCGGGCCGGCCGCCCGCGACCTGGGTCGTCGTGATGTACAGCCTCTCGCTGCTCGCGGTGGCCGCCGCCCTCTGCCTGCGGCAGCTGCCGCCCCCGATGAAGCGCCGGATCAGTGAGCTGATCGCCGCTCTGATCAAGCCGGATGCCCTCGCCGCCGACCCGGACCCGGTGCTCCGCGAGTCCCCGCTGCCCGGCGCCGCGCGCGTCACTCCGCCCGGACGGGGGACGCTCAGCCGGGAGGACCTCGGCCGGGAGCAGCTGATCCGGGACGAGCGCGTCTACGGCGGCACGGGCCGCGACGGGCTCGGACAGGACCCGTTCGGTACCCCGTTGTCGTCATCCTTCGACCGCCCGCGCGCGCCCCTCTCCGTGCCCGCCCCGCCGCTGTACGAGGCGCCACCCCGCAGTTCCGAACGCGTCGACCTGGACCCGGCCGGCGGACCTGGCCGTACGGGCCCCGGCCCCGGGATATCCGCTGCCTACCGGGCGGTCTCACGGGCCGCCGAGACCGCGGTCCCCGTGCCGGGGCCCAGCCCCCAGCAACTGTCCGCACGCTGGCCCGCCCCGTCACCCGCACCACCGGCCCAGGCACAGACCCAGTCGTTCCGTCCCCCGTACGAGCCCGCCCAGGAGCACCCGTACGACCCGTACGCGGCCGATGTGCCCACCGGCCCGCTGCCCGCCGTCGACGAGACCGCGCCGCTGCCGGGGCCGCTCTATCCGCCCCCTGCCGGAGAACCCTGGCAGGCACCCGCAGGAGACCGACCGTGAACCTCCCCCTGCCCGACGTGCCCGAAGTCCGTGTCGTCGGCCTCCCCCAGCTGACCACCGGATTCGACCTGGTGGAGCGGCTCGATCTCGCCATGCATCTGAAGGTGCACGGACCGCTGGAACCGATGAACGGAGAGCGGCTCGCGGAGCTGGCCGAGACCATCTCGCTGCGCGGCCGGGGCGGTGCGGGCTTTCCCTTCGGAAAGAAGCTGCGGGCCGTCGCCAAGGCGTCCATCCGGCGCGGGGTGCGCCCCGTCGTCGTGATCAACGGAAGCGAGGGCGAACCCGCCTGCCGCAAGGACACCGTCCTGCTGAACCGCGCCCCGCACCTCATCCTGGACGGCGCCCTCCTGACGGCCGAGGCGCTCGGCGCCCGTACGCTGATCGTCGCCGTCACGCGTAACTCCACGGAGATCTCCATACGCTCCGCCCTCGCCGAGCGGGGCTTGTCCGACCGGCGCGGACAGCAGCTGCGGGCACGCGTGGTGCGCACGCCCGAGCGGATGGTCTCCGGCGAGGCATCGGCCGTCATCAGAGCGGCGGGCGGCGGACCCGCTCTGCCGCCCGGCCGTCGCGAGCGGGCCGCGGAGTCGGGCGTCGCCGGCGCCCCGACGCTGCTGTCGAACGCGGAGACGTACGCGCAGCTCGCCGTCGCGGCCCGGATCGGTGCCCGCCGCTACGGGCACACCGGCCTGCCCGACGAGCCCGGCACGGTGCTGCTCACCCTCTCCGGCGCCGTCTCGCGCCCGATGGTCATCGAGGTGCCCACAGGTGTGCCCCTGCGGTACGTGCTGCAGCTGGCCGGGGCGCCACCACTGCCCCAGGGCGTGCTGACCGGCGGCTACCACGGCAACTGGATCGACGCGATGGCCACGCACGACGCCGTCGTCTCCCGAGCGTCCCTGGCGGCGGCGGGCGGCGCGCTGGGCGCGGGCGCGATCCTGCCGATCGGGCCCGAGACCTGCCCGATCGGGGAATCGCTGCGGATCGCGAACTGGCTGGCCGCCGAGACGGCGGGCCAGTGCGGCCCCTGCAAGCTGGGGCTGCCGGCCGCTGCGGGCGGACTCTCCGACGTACTGAACGGCGGCGGTCCCGCGGCCCTGGAGGCGCTGCGCGAGGTGACCCAGGCGGTCAAGGGCCGGGGAGCCTGCAAGCATCCGGACGGGTCGGCCCGCTTTCTGACCTCGACCCTGTCCGCGTTCACGGACGACCTGGCCGCCCATGTCCTGGACGGCGGCTGCGGCCGGGAGACGCTCGGAGTGCTCCCGCTGCCCGCGCCCGGCTACCAGGACCTGGAGGAGTCCATCCCGAGCGGCGAGAAGCTGGCGGTGGACTGGACGCTCTGCAAGGGCCACGGGCTCTGTGCGGACATCGTCCCGGAGCTGATCAGACTGGGCCCCGACGGCTATCCCGCGCTCGCGGACGCCGCGGTTCCGATGCATCTGCGGGGGCGCGCACAGCGAGCCGTGCGCCGGTGTCCGGCGCTGGCACTCCGCATCGAACAGCCGTCCGCGGAGCGACCCGTGCTGCCGCCGGGCCTCGGCCGGAAGGCTCTCGGCAGCGGCCGCAGTTGACCTGCCGACCGCAATTGACCTGCACAGACAGGAAGCGGGCCATCCGATTCGGATGACCCGCTTCCTGCTACTTCCCTGTGGAGCTAAGGAGAATTGAACTCCTGACCTCCTGCATGCCATGCAGGCGCTCTACCAACTGAGCTATAGCCCCGTGCTGCGTTCCGCCCGGTCTCCCTGGCGACATCGAGAACATTACACGGTCACCCCGGCCCACCACCAAATCGATTCCCACAGGAAACGATTTGCCCTATTCGGTAAGGTTGTGCGGCGCGGCGCTCAGGCGGTCGCGAAGGAGTAGAAACGCTTCAGGGTGCAGTGCTCCTCCAGCAGCCGTCCGTAGATCGGCTCCCCCTCCAGCTCCCGGTACGTCTCGATCGGGTCGCCTTTTATGATCAGCGCCCGCGCACACTCCTCGCACCAGTACTGGTACTCGGCATTGATCGGATCCATGTCCCGGACAATGGGCGTACCGCTGCCGCACCAGTCGCACTTCCGCCTGTGTGCACCCATGGATCAGCTCCGGCCGTGGCCGCGGGCTGTGCACATGCGGGAGGTTCCGCCGTTCTCTTCGGGAACTCCGGGAACAAGGGGCAGGTCCGCGACCTCGTGGCGGCTCGCAGGCATCGCGCGCTCCCTCCCGTTCGGTCCGTCGCCCCCTCCGGCGGTCCGATTCTGCCATGACCCCGCAAGGGGGTCAGCCCTGCCGAGAATCGACCCGTCGCCGACGCCTCACGAGACCGACCGACACGCCCACGATCGCGGCCGCCGACAGCGCGAGGGCGCACACCCACAGCGCATGGCCGGACCCGTGCGCCCCTGGCGTATCAAGGCGGTTGAGGTACAGCGTGCCGAACGTCGCGACACCGATGAGCTGACCCAGCTGGGTGACGGTCACCAGCACACCACTCGCGTCTGCGGCGTCCTCGGGCCGCACGTTGGCCAGTGCGCGCGTGAGGAAGGGACTGAATCCCAGCGACATGCCGATCCCCATGACGACCAAAGCCGCATACAGCATGAATCCGCCGTCCCCGCCGTCGCGCATCACCAGCCCGACCCCCGCCGAGGCGACGGCCACCAGGACGAACCCGCCCGGAGCCAGGACCCTTTGGAGACCCGTGGGCCACCGGCGCCAGGTCAGCCCGACGGCACCGAAGGCGACCGCGGTCGGTGCGAACATCAGCCCGGCACGCAGTGCCGAGTAGCCGAGACCGCCCTGGACGTGCAGCGTCATCGCAAAGAGGAAGCCCGCGTTGATCGCCATCACCAGCAGAATCCGCAGCGCCGCCGACGCGATTTGGGGAATACGCAGCACCCTGAGGGCGATCAGGGGTGCGCCGCCACCCGCGGCCAGCCGTGTCTCGTACGCGACGAACCCGGCGAAGAACACGACGGAGGCGAGCAGGCAGACCAAGGACCAGGCCGGCCAGTCCAACTCCCGCCCGAGGACGAGGGGCACGGCGAACAGTGTGACGGCGGCGGTGAGAAGAGCCAGGCCCGGCAGATCGAACCCGCGGGCCCGCGCTTCCTCCCCGGCCCGCCCCGTACGCGGTTCGCGTGACAGCACGCGTCGGCCGAGCCCCAGCAGAACCAGCCCGATCGGTACGTTCACCAGGAAGACCGGCCGCCAACCCGCCCCGAACAGGTCGGCGCTGACCAGCACCCCGCCCACGACCTGCCCGGCGGCCGCGCCGGTGGCGAGCACCGCACTGTAGGCACCCAGAGCCCGGATCCGCCCCGCACCGGTGAAGTGCCGCTGGATCAGGCTGAGCACCTGCGGAATCATCACTGCCGCACCCATCCCCTGGACCAGCCGGAAGGCGATCAACTGTCCGGTGTCCGCGGCCAGTCCGCAGGCGAGTGAGGCGGCGGTGAAGACCGTGAGCCCGGCCAGATGGGCACGGCCGTGGCCGAGCAGCCCCCCGAGCCTGGCGCCGGTGATCAGCAGAACGGCGTACGTAATGGTGTAACCGGCCACGACGAGCTGTAACCCGGCACCGGAAGCGCCGAGTTCGGTGCGGATCGTCGGAGCGGCGACATTGACGATGAAGGTGTCGAGCAGGGCCATGAACTGGGCGGCCAGGACCAGGGCGAGCAGCCGGCCGGGACGTCCGTCCGTGACGCCGTTGTCAGTGGTGCCGTCTTCACTGGGTACGGAACGTGGAGTTGCCTCGGATGTCGATGTCATGACTCGAAGCGTGCCGCCGGCCTCATACGGGTAACGAGAGCCCGCTGATGCTGGTACTGGCAGCACCTGGCAACTCCGCTGCGGGGCACCGACCATGGGGGTGTGACGACGGTGACGACACAGCACAACACGCAGGACCACGAGCAAAATCCGGCCCCGAACCGGCCTGCGCGGCGCCGACATCCGTCCCGTCGCCGGCGGTCGGAGCTCGCCGCATTCCTGCGCAGTCGCCGGGCACGGGTGACGCCCGCCGACGTGGGCATGCCGCCGGGCCTGCGCCGCCGCACTCCGGGCCTGCGCCGCGAGGAGGTCGCCCAGCTCTCCGGGGTCGGTGTCACCTGGTACACGTGGCTGGAGCAGGGCCGCCCCATCAATGCCTCACCGCAGGTCCTGGACGCCGTGGCGCGGACGCTCCGGCTGGACGGCCCCGAGCGCGAACACCTCTACCAGCTGGCGGAGGTGGCGTACGCACCGGGCAGGCAGGCCGACACGATCGAGGTCGGTCCGGAGATCCAGGGCATCATCGACGCCCTCGACCCGCATCCCGCGGTCGCCTACAACACGAGGTACGACGTCCTCGCCACCAACGCCGCCTATCTCGACCTGTTCAACGTGCCCGCGCTGACGGGGTCGGGGGTACGGAACGTGCTGTGGAGGCTGTTCACGGTGGCCGAGGAGGACTGCCCGGTCGTACACCGGACCCAGGAGCTGCCGATCATGGTGGCGACGCTGCGCGGGGCCTACGGGCGCCATACCGGCGAGCCGGCCTGGGAGTCGTTGGTGGAGCGACTCTCCGCGGTCAGTCCGTACTTCGCCGAGCTCTGGCGGAGCGGGGATGTCGCCCCGCCGGGTCCGCGGGTGAAGACGTTCCGTCACTGGGCGGCGGAGCGCGAGATACGGATGACGTCGGTGTCACTGTCCATCAACGGGCTTCCGGAGTGCCGGATCGTGGCGTACACACCCGCCGACGAGGAGAGCGCGGAGCAGGTCGCGGCGCTGCGCCGACGCCGCCAAGGGTGAGTGGTCGCACGCGCGCGGGAACGCAAAGATCCCGCCCCCTGCCGGGGACGGGATCTTGATTGTGGAGCTAAGGAGAATTGAACTCCTGACCTCCTGCATGCCATGCAGGCGCTCTACCAACTGAGCTATAGCCCCGCCGTTCGCTGTGTTTCCCTGCGTTTCCGCGCTGCGAACAAGAAGAACTTTAGCCTGTGACCAGCCAGAAAGTGAAATCCGGCCGACGCCGCCCGGCGAGGGCCTCCGGGCACCGCCGTGAGGCGCCCCGGAGAGAAGTCCTAGGTATCGTCGCCGAGCACGGGTTCGGGCAGGGTGCCTGCGTTGTGCTCCAGCAGGCGCCAGCCGCGCGCGCCCTCGCCCAGCACCGACCAGCAGCAGTTGGAGAGCCCGCCCAGCCCTTCCCAGTGGCGCGCCTCCAGGCCGAGCAGCCGCCCGATGGTGGTGCGGATGGTGCCGCCGTGGCTGACCACGACGAGCGTGCCGCCGTCGGGCAGCTTGGCGGCGTGGTCGAGCACGACGGGGGCAGCCCGGTCGGCGACCTCGGTCTCCAGTTCGCCGCCGCCGCGCCGCACGGGCTCGCCCCGCTTCCACGCGGCGTACTGCTCGCCGTACCGCTCGACGATCTCTTCGTGGGTGAGGCCCTGCCAGGCACCCGCGTACGTCTCGCGCAGTCCCGCGTCATGGGTGATGTCGAGCCCGGTGATCGCGGCGAGTTCGGCGGCCGTGGCGGCCGCCCGCCGCAGATCCGAGGCGACGATGGCATCAGGCTTCAGCGAGGCGAGCAGCCGGGCGGCCCGGTGGGCCTGCCCGACGCCGGTCTCGGTGAGCTCGATGTCCGTGGAGCCCTGGAATCGGCGCTCCAGGTTCCACGCCGTCTGGCCGTGTCGCCAAAGGACGATCCTGCGGCCCCTGCCGCTGCTGCTGCCGTTCAGCTCTGGTCACCTTCCATGCCGCCGGTGAGCTGGGCGTGCTCCTCGGCCTTCCCCCGGGTCCTGACGGCGTCCTCGGGCAGCGAGATCTCGGGGCAGTCCTTCCACAGGCGCTCCAGCGCGTAGAAGACGCGCTCCTCGCTGTGCTGGACGTGGATCACGATGTCGACGTAGTCGAGGAGGATCCAGCGGGCGTCGCGGTCGCCCTCACGGCGCACCGGCTTGACCCCGAGCTCCTTCTGAAGCCGCTCCTCGATCTCGTCGACGATCGACTTGACCTGGCGGTCGTTGGGGGCCGAGGCCAGCAGGAAGGCGTCCGTGATCGACAGCACGTCGCTGACGTCGTACGCAATGATGTCGTGCGCGAGCCGGTCGGCGGCCGCCTGAGCGGCGGCGTTGATGAGCTCGATGGAGCGGTCCGTGGCGGTCACAAGCAGGCTTTCGTCGGCGGTCAGATCAACCTCTAGGGTCTCACGGACCGCCGACAGCCCACGCAGCGATCTTTTGAAGATCGTTCCTGGAGATCGTCCAGGAGATGGAGCCCGACTACTTGATCTTGTAGTCCTGACCGAGAACGACGGACACATCCGCGTTCGCGGCAGGCTTGCCCCGCTTCACCGCGCTCACCGGCAGGCCCAGGGTCTTGGCGACCTGGGTCGCCTTCTCCTTGTCGGCCGCATCGCGGTAGAGGACCTCGGACGACGCCTCGGTGCCGGTGTTGCCGCCGCCGACGAAGGCATAGCCACCGTTGACCAGTTCGATCCGGGCGGACTCCGTACCGCCCGCGTTCCCGGTGCCGTTCCTGACCCCGACCCGCACGGCCGCGTCCTGATCCGGTGCCTTCACCGTGCCGCCGAGGATGTCCTTGACGACGCTCTCGGTGGCCGCGTCGGTCAGGGTTCCGTCGGCCTGCACCGGCAGCAGCGCCGTCTTGTAGTCGCCGATCTTGGCGTGTTCGGCGAGCTTCGCCAGGGACGCGCCGAGGTCCTGCTCCGGCAGCGAGGGGTCGAGGATCTGCGCCAGCGTCTGCACAGTGACGGTGGCGGCCTTCGGGTCGTCCGAGATCTTCCGCAGCACGCCGCGCATGACCTGCCCGAACCGCATCAGCTGCTTCGCCTCGGCCTCACCGGTGCCCCGGTAGGTGGCGTACGCGACGGCCATCTGCCCGCTCAGGGTCTGCGCCTCGCCCTTCTTCACGAGGGGGGACGCGTCCTTCTTGCTGTCGGGCACATCGGTGTCGGTGTCGACCTCGATGTTGCCGACCAGGTCGACGAGGTTCTCCAGGTACGGGGTGTCCAGCCGCCACGTACCGGAGATCTTGGTGCCGAGCAGCGTGTCGATCGACTCGCGGGTGCCGGTCGAGCCGTCGTCGTCGACGGACTTGCCGAGGGTGGTCGTGTTGCCCTCGTCGTCGGAGACGGCGAGCGAGTTGGGGAGCAGGACCGTGGTCCCCTGCTTGGTGGTGACGTTGTCGACGAGCAGCGCCGTGGAGGTGCCGCCCTTCTTGGTGTTGTGCAAATGGACCACGATGACATCGCGCTGCTGCGGACCCGTCGTCGCGGTGTTCTTCTTCTCCGAGCCGCCGAGGCCCGGGAGTTTGCCCGCGGACCAGAGGTAGCCGACACCGCCGACGACGACGAGGGCCACCACGACGACGAGCGCGACCATCCGGTTGCGGCCGCGTCGCCGTGCCTCCTCGCGCCGCTCGCTGCGGCTCTCGGTGAACTTCAGCCAGTCGATGACGTCTTCGGAGTCCTCGTCGGGCTCCTCGATGAAGGAGAACTGCCCGGTGCCGTACTCGCGGTCCGAGCGGCGCTGCTCCGGAACGGCAGGCTCGGGCTCGGAGTCGAACCCGGACCGCGGCTCCGGCTGCTGCGGGGCGGATTCGGGTGCGGGCGCGGGAGCCTGCTGCGGGATGTTCCACTGCGCCGTGGTGTCGACCGCGGCCGGCTGCTGGCCGGTGTCGTAGCCGTACCCGTCGTAGCCATAGCCCTGTTGCTGGGAGGCATATGGGTCGTACTGCTGCGGCTGCTGTGACTGCTGCCGGCCGTACGGGTCGTATCCGTACCCCTGTTGCGCCTGCTGCCCCTGCTGCCCCTGCTGCTGCGCGTACGGGTCGTACTGCTGCGGCTGCTGTTCCTGCTGCTGCCCGGGCTGCTGATACACCGGCTGCCCGTACTCGTCGTAGCCGACGATCTGCGGCTGCTGGTAGTACGGGTCGTACGGGTTCTGTCGGTCGTTCACCGCTCCCCCTCTCCGTGGCTCATTCGCCGCGGTACAGCTGGCGCTTGTCGATGTATCGGACCACGCCGTCCGGCACCAAGTACCAGACGGGATCCCCGTGCGCGACCCGCTCACGGCAGTCCGTGGACGAGATCGCGAGCGCGGGGACCTCCACGAGGGAGACACCGCCCTCCGGCAGCCCGGCGTCCGTGAGCACATGCCCCGGCCGCGTCACACCGATGAAGTGGGACAGCGAGAAGAGCTCCTCGGCGTCCCGCCAGGTGAGGATCTGGGAGAGCGCGTCGGCGCCGGTGATGAAGAAGAGGTCCGCGTCGCCGTGGATGGCGCGAAGGTCCCGCAGCGTATCGATCGTGTACGTCGGTCCGCCACGGTCGATGTCGCTGCGGCTGACCGAGAACTGCGGGTTGGAAGCCGTCGCAATGACTGTCATCAAATAGCGGTCCTCGGCCGGGGACACATTCTTGTGGGTCTTCTGCCACGGCTGCCCGGTCGGGACGAACACCACCTCGTCGAGGTGGAACCGGGCGGCCACCTCGCTGGCCGCCACCAGGTGTCCATGATGAATCGGGTCAAACGTCCCGCCCATCACGCCGAGTCGGCGTTTTGCGGCACCAGTAGGCACTTCCTGCTCTCCCATGCGTGCAGAGCCTACTGGCACAGCTGTACGCCTCGGCCTCAGCGGTCGCGGTTGAAGCGGGTGGTGATCCACAGCAGGAGCAGCAGCACGACGAACGCACCGCCACCGGTCAGGTACGGGTTGAGGCTTTCGTGGTTACCACCCTCGCCGCCCTCGGAGGCGAGGGTGACCAGCTGGTGCGCGGTGCTTGTGAGGCTCATCTTCGGCAGGACCTATCGATCGGGAGTCGGAAGGAAGACGTCGCGGACATCGTATGCGGGTGCCCCCGGCACGCTCACGCCGACTCAGTCGTTGTTGTCGTCGTTGCGGTATCCGCGGAGCAGGAACCACGCGAGCAGCGCCGAGCCGATGAGCGAGGCGAGCAGCACGATCCGGAGGGTGTTGCCCGGGCCCTGGTCCTCGGATGCGGCGGCGAGCAGAGCAACGGTGTGCGGCATGTTGGGCGTCTCCTCAGTTATCCACAGCCCCCCGCACACCGTAGCCCCAGCACCTACGCTGGGATGTGCCAGGGGGCGAGCGACGTCTCGTACGAACAGGGGGCCCATCCATGACCGACAGCAGCCACACGAGTCACGAGAACGTGCCGAGCAGGCAGCGCAGGCGTTTCGCCGGCATCTCGTCCCGGGCCTACGAACACCCGGCGGACCGCTCGGCCCTGGTGGCCCTGCGCAAACTGAGCGGGTTCGACACCGTATTCAAGGCTCTCAGCGGACTGCTCCCCGAGCGCAGTCTGCGGCTGCTCTTCCTCTCCGACTCCGTCCGGGTGAGCGACGCCCAGTTCGTCCATCTCAACGACATGCTCCGCGACGCCTGTTACATCCTGGACCTGGAGAAGGTCCCGCCGATGTACGTCACCCAGGACCCGAAGCCCAATGCCATGTGTATCGGTCTCGACGAGCCGATCATCGTGGTGACGACGGGGCTGGTGGAGCTGCTCGACGAGGAGGAAATGCGGGCGGTCGTCGGTCACGAGGTGGGACACGCCCTCTCCGGCCACGCCGTGTACCGCACGATTCTGCTGTTCCTCACCAATCTTGCGCTGAAGGTCGCCTGGATTCCGCTCGGCAATGTCGCGATCATGGCGATCGTGACGGCGCTGCGCGAGTGGTTCCGCAAGTCGGAGCTCTCCGCGGACCGGGCGGGACTGCTGGTCGGCCAGGATCTGCAGGCGTCGATGCGCGGCCTGATGAAGATCGCCGGTGGCAACCATCTGCACGAGATGAACGTGGACGCCTTCCTCGCCCAGGCGGACGAGTACGAGAAGGGCGGCGACCTGCGCGACTCCGTGCTCAAGATCCTCAATGTGCTGCCCCGCTCCCACCCGTTCACCACGGTACGAGCGGCCGAGCTGAAGAAGTGGTCCGAGAGCCGCGACCACCAGCGGATCATGGACGGCCACTACCCGCGGCGCGACGAGGACAAGGACACCTCGGTGACGGACTCGTTCCGGGAGTCCGCCTCGCATTACGCCGATTCGGTGCGTACCAGCAAGGATCCGCTGATGAAGCTCGTCGGCGACATAGCGGGCGGCGCCGGGGACCTGGGCGGCAAGCTCCGCGACAAGTTCACCGGCGGCGGCTCGGCCGGCAAGGGGGGCGCTACGGGTGGCTCCGAAGAGACCCGGCAGTCGGGGCCGGAAGACCCGGAGAGCTAGAGCTCACAGGAGCCCGGGACGGGTGGGCACTGAGCTCCAGCGCCCCGCAGAGCGCCGCAGCGGGCCTGCCCATGGCGTACGGGTCGGTGCCCGCCGGTCCGCGGGATTCCGCCCGCTGGCCGGCGAGCAGCGGACGCAGTGCGCCGGTCGTGTCGGCCGAGCAGGCCTGCGGTCCGGCCTGGACGTAGCTGGTCCGCAGCTCCAGCCGGTGGAGCCGCAGGTCCTCCCGGTCGAAGCGGAAGTGCAGCTCGCGCCGGACGGTGAACAGGGAGACGCCGCCTGCCGGTTGGGGGCCGGAGACGGCCGGGCGCAGGGCGTACGTGAAGGTGTGGTCCGACACCACATCCAGGGTGTCGGCCCCCTCCTCCGAGTAGGCCAGGGTGCCCTGGACCCGGATGCCCGGGTCGGCCAGTGCCACCTTCGCCGGGTCGAACCGCACCAGCCAGCCGGCCGCGGCGTGCTGCCCGTCGTCGTCCGGCCGGCTCATGCTCCGGTCGAACTGGCTCACCTGGTCCGGGTCGAGCAGGAGCTCCACCGGCCGTATCGCACGGCCGGTGAGGACGTCGGGGTCGAGGGAGGACGCGACCAGGTAGTCCTTGACCGTGGTCAGGGCGGTGATCACCTGGCTGTCCGAGAAATTGTCCGTCCGCCGGACCATCGGGAAGTTGATGCCTGAGGCACCTGTCCGGAACTGTGCGGCGGGGCTGGTGGCGAAGAGAGCGGCGGCCATGCCGCCGGGCACGGTGCCGCGGGGCGCCAGTGGTATGACGGTCGAGCGCAGTGCCTCGGCCCGTCGGCCGACGGGCGCCTGGTACGGATGCCGGAAGCCCATGTAGACGGCCGCGGCGAAGGCCAGGGCTATCAGGACGACGAGGGCCAGGACGGTCCGGGAGCCGGTGCGCAGGTGCCGGGTGGGGAGGCTGCGTACGGCGCGGGCGTGCTCGCCCATGCGCTCCTGGGCGGAGAATTCCTGGAGCCGGGCAGCGCGGACGAACGACTCGTCGAAGACGACGGATCGGTACTCGTCCTCGCCGCCACCGGCTGCGTTCCCGGATGCTCCTTCTGGCGGTTCTTCACGGCCTGCCATGACTTCTCCCGACTCCACGTCACCGGCCGAGGCCGACACGCTACGCTCTGCCTCGGCCGATAGGCCTCGGGCAGGGCCTGTCCGTCACGAGTTCGCCTGTGCGGACGGGTGAGAAGCCCCCTCTGGGGGGAGGGGTCACACCTTCAGAGTAGGTCGATTGCCAAGAAGGTAAACGCCCTGGCGGGTGAGAACTCGGGCCGGGTTCTCATGCGCTGGGGCGACTTCGCTTCAGGGCGTGCGCGGCACCGCGGAGACCGCAGGCCGGGAATAGCCGGAGGGGGAGGACGGGGCGGCATCGACACCCGGTGCGCTGTCCACGCCGGTCGAGGCGGGCGGCGGCGCCTGGTCCTGCCGGTTGGCCGAGGCGCCCCGGTAGACCGCGCTGAAGGCCAGCGCGACCATGCCGATGCCCATCAGCAGCGCGAGCAGCCAGGCCACCGGCCGGTGCCAGCGCGCGGCACCTCGGTAGGGGCGCAGGGCGCCGCCGTGGCGCCCATAGGGACTGTTGTCGTAATCGCCCAGCCCGTCGGGGCCCATCGGGTCGCCGTAGGGGCTCCCGCGGCCGTAGCCGCCACCCGGGCCGTACCCGTCGTCGAAGAAATCGTCGTCGCCGGGGCCGCCACCTGCGCGGGCTCGGGCCGCCTCGGCCTCGGCGCGCGCCTCGGCAGCGGCCAACAGCCGCTCCACCGCGGTGGGTTCATGGAACTCGGCGGCCCGGACGAAGTCCTCGTCGAACACCACGGAGGCGAAGTCCTCGTCCGCGCCCCCGCGGTCGTCGTCGGGCTCCCAGCCGTCCGGGAACGGCCTGCCCCCCACGTCGTCCGGCACAGCTTCAGCGTAGCCCCGGCGGGTGGATTTGGGCAGGGAGAGCGCAAAATCGCCGGGGCCGGAGATCACCGAACGTGACCGTCACCGGTCACGATGTACTTCGTCGAGGTCAGCTCCGGCAGCCCCATCGGGCCCCTGGCATGCAGCTTCTGCGTGGAGATCCCGATTTCCGCACCGAACCCGAACTGCCCGCCGTCGGTGAACCGGGTGGATGCATTTACGGCGACCGTCGTGGAATCCACCAGTTGGGTGAACCGGCGGGCGGCGGCCTGCGAGGTGGTGACGATCGCCTCGGTGTGGCCCGAGGACCAGAGCCGGATGTGTGCCACCGCCGCGTCCAGCGATTCGACGACGGCTGCCGCGATGTCGTATGAGAGGTACTCGGTCTCCCAGTCCTCGGGCGTCGCCGCCACGACGGTGGCCTTGGACCCGTCGGCGTACTCCAGGACCCGCTCGTCACCGTGGACCGTCACCCCTGCGTCGGCCAGCGCGTCCAGGGCCCGGGGCATGAACTCCGCGGCGATGTCCTTGTGGACCAGCAGCGTCTCGGCGGAGTTGCAGACGCTCGGGCGCTGGGCCTTGGAGTTGATCAGGATCTCGACGGCCATGTCGAGGTCGGTCTGCGCGTCCACGTACACGTGGCAGTTGCCGGTTCCGGTCTCGATGACCGGAACCGTCGATTCCTCCACGACCGTACGGATCAGCGAGGCGCCGCCGCGCGGGATCAGTACGTCGACGAGACCGCGGGCCCGCATCAGTTCACGCACCGAGTCGCGGCTCTCGCCCGGCACCAACTGCACCGCGTCGGCCGGCAGCCCGGAACCTCCGACCGCGTCGCGCACCACCCGGACGAGTGCGGTGTTGGAGGCGTACGCGGACGACGAGCCGCGCAGCAGGACGGCGTTGCCGGACTTCAGGCAGAGCGCCGCGGCGTCGACCGTCACATTGGGCCGGGCCTCGTAGATGATCCCGACGACGCCGAGCGGCACTCGGACCTGGCGCAGGTCGATGCCGTTGGGCAGGGTCGAGCCGCGCACCACTTCGCCGACCGGGTCGGGCAGGGCCGCCACGTGTCGCACATCGGCGGCGATGGCCCGGATCCGCTCGGGGGTGAGGGTGAGCCGGTCGACGATCGACTCGCTGGTGCCTGCCTCGCGGGCGCGGGCGACGTCTTCGGCGTTGGCCTCGACGATCTCGCTCGTCCGCACTTCCAGCGCGTCCGCGATCGCCAGCAGCGCGTCGTCCTTGGCCGCACGCGGCAGTGGCGCGATGTCAGCGGCGGCAGAGCGTGCCCGGTAGGCGGCCTGGGCGACCGGGGACATGTTGTCGTACGGCGAAAGCGTGGTCATGCCCGCAGGGTAGTGCGCACACTGCGGGCATCCCTCACGTATCCCGTGATGCGAGACGACCGTCCCAGAACGGGCCGGTTCAGTACGGGTGGACGCCGACCGGTGCAGCCGGCGGCGGCCCGTATCCCTCGGCGATCCGCTGGTGGTACGTCTCCCGGTCGATGACCTCCAGGCCGACGATCTCCCAGGGTGGCAGTTTGGCGCTGGAGCGGTGCTCGCCCCACAGCCGCAGCGCGACCGCCGCCGCGTCGTGCAGATCGCGGGCCTCCTCCCAGTAGCGGATCTCCGCGTGGTCGTTGGCGTACCGGCTGGTCAGCAGGAAGGGGTGGTCGTGCGCGAGCTGTTCCAGAGCGCGTCTGACCTCCTTCAGCGGAGTCTCGGTGCCCGAGACGCTGAGCGTGATGTGCCACAGCTTCGACTGGGTGCGCTCCTCCTTCGCCCCCACCGGCTCAGGGACCGTGGTTCCGTCGGTGGCCCTGTCGACGGTCCTGTCCGCGGGCCGGTTCCCGTCGAAGCCGGCACCTGCTCCGACGCTGGTCAGGGTGCGGCCACCCGTTCCTCGGGGCGGCGCCCCCGGGTGCGCTCGTCTCACCGGCGGCCTCCTGTGAATGCGTTGCTGTGCTGTACCCCGCTGTGTCCCCGTTACAAAGTTGACCAGTCCCGGGCCTGGCGTGGGGCGGTTTTCATGAAGGTCTCCGCCGGAAGTCCGGACTTTTCAGCCGATTCAGGGGGCAGGTCAGTGGTGCAGGAGGACCAGATCGTCCCTGTGTACGACCTCGCGCTCGTACGCCGGCCCGAGCTCGCGTGCCAGGTCACGGGTGGAGCGCCCGAGCAGCTGCGGAATCTCCTTGGCGTCGAAGTTGACGAGTCCGCGGGCCACGGGGAGGCCGCGCAGGTCGCGCAGTTCCACCGGGTCCCCCGCGCTGAACTCGCCCTCGACCGCGGCGATCCCGGCCGGGAGGAGCGAGCTGTGGCGCTCGACGACGGCCCGTACGGCCCCGTCGTCCAGGGTCAGCCATCCCTGCGGGGTGGAGGCGTGGGCCAGCCAGAGCAACCGGTCGGCCGAGCGGCGTCCGGTGCGGTGGAAGTACGTACCGGTGTCGCGGCCCGCGAGGGCGGCGGCGGCGCGGCTCGCGGAGGTGAGCACGACCGGCACCCCGGCGGCCGTGGCGATCCGGGCGGCTTCGACCTTGGTGACCATGCCGCCGGTGCCGACGCCCGCCTTTCCGGCGCTGCCGATGGTGACGCCCTCCAGGTCGGCGGGGCCCGTCACCTCGGCGATGCGTGTGGTGCCGGGGGTGCTGGGGTCGCCGTCGTAGAGACCGTCGACGTCGGAGAGGAGAACCAGCAGGTCGGCGCGGACGAGGTGGGCGACGAGCGCGGCGAGCCGGTCGTTGTCGCCGAACCGGATCTCGTCGGTGGCCACGGTGTCGTTCTCGTTGACGACCGGGAGCGCGCCCATCTCCAGGAGCTGGTCCAGGGTGCGGTAGGCGTTGCGGTAGTGGGCGCGGCGGCTCGTGTCGTTGCTGGTCAGCAGCACCTGGCCGACGCGTACGCCGTACCGCGCGAAGGAGGCGGTGTAGCGGGCGACGAGCAGCCCCTGGCCGACGCTGGCCGCGGCCTGCTGCCTGGCCAGGTCCTTGGGCCGGCGCACCAGGCCGAGCGGGGCGAGTCCGGCCGCGATGGCGCCGGAGGAGACGAGGACGATCTCCTTCTCCCCGCCGCTCCTGACCTTGGCGAGCACATCGACGAGTGCGTCGACCCGGTCGGCGTCCAGGCCTCCGGCCGCGGTGGTGAGGGACGAGGACCCGACCTTGACCACGATCCTGCGCGCCTCGGTCACGCCCTGTCTTGCCCCTGCCACGTGCACTGTCCCCGTCCTCGCCGTCGGCTGCGCCTGTTCGCCGTCAGGGTACGCGAGCCGCGTGGGGCGCGGACCGAACAGGCGTTCCCGACAATCGGACTCCACTCTCTCTTTTCGGCCATTGAGCGGAGACCGGTTGCCCTGAGGGGCGCCGGAGCGGAAGCGGTCAGATCAAATGATTCGCAAATCCGTACGCACCTTTCGGCCGCCGAATCATTGACCACCGCCCTGGGCAACCATCCGGCCACGCCGCCCATCCAACAGTCGATAGGGTGCACGGCAGGCGGTGCTGTATCGCCGTTCTCCGCAGCGCGCGGACCCGCACCCGCCGTCGGCTCACAGGGCCTCTATCAGCCATGGGACAGTAGCGATGCCAATTAAAGTAAGTGTCGTCATTCCGGTATACAACCCGGGCAGGTTCATCGAACCCTGCATCGACTCGCTCCTGCGGCAGACCCTACCGGCACGGGAGTTCGAAGTCCTCTTCGTCAACGACGGGTCGACGGACGACACTCCTGACCGCCTCAAGCAGCTGGCCGCGGAGCATCCGCATTTCCGGGTGATCACCATCCCGAATTCCGGCTGGCCGGGAAAGCCCCGCAACGTCGGGGTGACCGAGGCGAAGGGTGAATACGTCCAGTTCCTGGACCAGGACGACCATCTGGCCTCCGGCGCCCTGGAACGGCTGTACGACATGGGCCGACGCAACGGCTCGGACATTGTCATCGGCAAGGTGGCCAGCAACTTCCGCGGCGTCCCGCACGGCGTGTTCAAGACGAACCGCGAGAAGTGCACCCTGCACGACGCCCCGCTGTACGACAGCCTCACACCGCACAAGATGTTTCGTACGGAATTCCTCCGTGAGAACGGCATCGCCTACCCCGAGGGGAAGCGCCGTCTGGAGGACCAGCTCTACATGATGCAGGCGTACTTCCCGGCCAAGGTCGTCTCCATCCTGGGGACGTACACCTGCTACTACTACTCGAAGCGGGACGACGGCAAGAACGCCGGATCGACGAGGATCGTGCCGTCCGGCTACTACGGGAACCTCCGCGAGGTCCTCGACGTCGTCATGGCCCATACGGAGCCGGGAGAATTCCGGGACCGGCTGCTGCGCCGCTTCTACCGCGTCGAGATGCTCAGCCGGCTCAGCGAACCGGCGGTGCTGCGCTACCAGCCGGAGTTCTACGACGAGATGTGCGACGCCATCCGGCCGCTGGCCACGGACTTCATGGGCGACGGAGTGCACGACGGCCTGGGTCCGGTCCTGCGGGCGCGGTCGACACTGCTGCGTGGGGACGACCGGCAGGGTCTCCTCCGCATCGCGCGCTTCGCCTCGTCCGTCACGGCGGCGGCACAGCTGGAGACGTTCGCCTGGCAGCCGGACGGCAGGATCGCGATCACCGTCAGCGCCCGGCTGGTCCACGGCGAGGACCGGGCCCCGGTGCGGCTGCTGCGCCGCGAGGGCCGCTACTACCTGCACCCCGAGCTCGCCGACGGGCTGCAGGCCGACGGCGGACTGCTGGACATCACCGACGACCTCGACGGCTTCTCCGCCGAACTCTCGCTCCGCAATCGCGAGACGGCCGTCGAGTGGCCCTGCCCGGCGACGTTCACCACGGAGATGGAAGAGCTCGGAGACGACGTCTGCGAAGTCGTCCTGCACGGCAGCGGCCATCTGTCCACCGAGGCGGTCAAGGGCCGCGGGCGGGTGTCGCGCGGCTTCTGGGACGTCTGGGTGCCACTGCGTGGACTGGGTCTGGTCCGCAAGGCCCGGCTCGGCGCCGACCGCGCCGAAGGCGTGGAAGCCGCCTGTCTGCCCGCCTCCCTCGGGTCGCCGGCGCGCGCCGTCATCCCGTACTTCACCGATCCGCACGGCAACCTCACGCTCGATGTCGCCCGGCGCAGCAAGAAGCTGGCCGACCATCTCGCGGGCCGTCCGGTGCTGCGGACGCCGGGCAGCCGGCCGGAGCTGCGGCTGGACCTCTTCACCACCGCTGCCACCGCCGTCTCCGGCGCCCAGCTGGTCCTGAGCCCGGCCGACGGGACAACCGGCGCCGTCCGCACGGTACGGACCTCGCTGCACCCCACCGAGGGCCGCGCGCATCTGATGGTGCCCGGACGTGCGCGGGGCGTCGCGACGGGCAACTGGAAGCTCTCGGTCCGGCTCGACGGCGAGGACGGCCCCGCGCTCCCGCTCTGCGACGTCACCGTCGGCGGCCGCGGCCGGATCCACCTCGACCCGGCCCTGCCCGAGGTCGACGCCGCGATCATGGCGGAGGTCGGCACGAAGCGCCGGAGGGCGGCGCTGCGGCGGGCGCTGCGCGCGGTCGGCGGCCCGCTCGTCCGCAGGCTCCCGCCCGGCGGCCGCAAGCGGGCGCGTCGCCTGGCCGCCCGATTCACCAGCTGATCCGGGATCCCGGACCACCCCTCAGCCAGCACGGAACAAGGACGTGATCGCATGCGGCAGCTCTCTCTCGAAGGCGCCTGGGTGCATGAGCCCAAGGTCTTCCCGGACAGTCGCGGCAGCTTCCACGAGTGGTTCAGGGCCTCCGAGCTCAGCGAGGCCGCAGGCCACGGTCTGCAGCTCGCCCAGGCCAATCTCTCGGTCTCCCGCCGCGGCACGCTGCGCGGTATCCACTTCGCCGATGTGCCGCCGAGCCAGGCGAAGTACGTCAAGTGCGTGCGCGGCGCGGTGCTCGACGTCATCGTGGACATCCGGGTCGGCTCCCCCACGTACAAGCAGTGGGAGGCCGTACGCCTCGACGACATGGACCATCACGCGGTCTACCTCGCCGAGGGGCTCGGACACTCGTTCATGGCGCTGACGGACGACGCGACGGTCGTCTATCTGTGCTCCGAGGGGTACGCGCCCGGCCGTGAGCACGGCATCGACCCGCTCGACCCGGAGCTGTCGATCGAGTGGCCCGAGGGCATCACCCCGCTGCTCTCGGAGAAGGACGCCGCCGCCCCTTCGCTGGCCGAGGCCGAGAAGCAGGGCCTGCTTCCTTCGTACGAGGCGTGCCGGGCGTACTACGCGCAGCTGCGCGCCCGGGGCTGAACGGGCGGCGGCGCAGCGAAAGCCCCCGTGGTCCGGGAGGGATCACGGGGGCTTCTCCGTCCGCGCAGACTCTCAGCCCGCGACGGCCTCGATACGCCCGCGCAGCGACGTGAACGCCGAGCGGGGACGGCGCAGATTGCGGGCCCGGGTCAGCGCGGGCCAGAAGTCGGCTCCGAGCAGCGTCTCGGGCCGGACTGCGGTCTTGCGCACCAGCACCTCTTCGGGCACGTCCTGCGGATCGGGTACGACATATTCCTCGATGATCTTGTCGTACGCGTTCTTCAGAATGTCGCTCTCCGGATCGGCACCGAACACGGCGACCACTCCGGTCGGTGCCGTATCGATCTCGACGACCACCAGGTCGGGGCGGTATCGGCGCAGCACCTGCACCACCTTGTAGACATCGCCGGTCCAGAATTTGGTGTGCCGGTCCCGGGCCGCCTCGTCGACATTGCGCGGCAGCATGTCGTCGAGAACGATCACGCTCGACCAGCGGGAATGCCGTTCGACGTTCATGAAGTCGCGCAACGCGTACTCGAAGAGATGCATGCCGTCGATGAAGGAGAGTTCCAGCTTGGGGTCCCCGCCGAGCACATTGAGCGGGTCCCGGCGGGCGAGTGCGCGGAACGGGTTGCGGCCGTTGCGCAGGTGGATCAGCGGGTCCTTGCGGGCGAAGAAGGCGTCGCTCGTCGCCTTGACCAGGTGGACGTCGCAGCTGATGTCCGTCACCACGCGGAAGGCCGGGTCGACGGCGACGGAGGGCACCCGCGAAAGGGCCAGGCTCCTGCCGTCGTTGACCCCGATCTCCAGATAGTTCCGGGGCCGGTAGACACGGTGCATGTGACGCAGAAACTCATGGCGGTTCACGTGGAGCGGCCCTTCGACAGAAATCAACTGGTCCGATTCCCGGCGAAGTTACCCTATGAATGCACTGTGGCGTAAGCGTTCTTCCAGTGTTAACACCTGGGGTCTCCCGCGAGCGGAATGCAAGAGGCCAGTTGGCGGCCGGTTATCGGTGCGATCATCGGATGATCAAGGGCGTTCCGCGCGGAGCAGTGCCGGAAATGCCTCCGCCAGTGCCTCCCGCCAGTCGCGGACCGGTTCCATTCCGGCCGCTGCCCAGCAGTCGTGCCCGAGCACGCTGAACGCGGGCCGGGGCGCCGGCCGGACGAAGGCGTCGCTGGTGGTGGGGCGGACGCGCGCCGGGTCGGCGCCCAGGAGCCGGAAGATCTCCCGGGTGAAGCCGAACCATGTCGTCTCACCGCCGCTGGTGCCGTGGTAGACGCCCGCGGGGGCGGTCCCTGCCAGGGCGGCCTGCCCGAGCCGGACCAGCAGGTCTGCCAGGTCGGCGGTCCAGGTGGGTTGTCCGCGCTGGTCGTCGACCACGTCGAGGGTGTCCTTGACTCCCTCCAGTTTGATCATCGTACGGACGAAGTTGGGGCCGCCCGCGCCGTACAGCCAGGCGGTGCGGACGACGTAACCGGTGTCCGGAAGGGTCTCCAGGACCGCATGCTCCCCCGCCAGTTTGGTCCGCCCGTAGGCGCTGCGTGGGCCGGTCGCGGCGTCCTCCGGGTACGGCTTCTCGGCGTCCCCGGCGAAGACGTAGTCGGTCGAGACCTGGAGGAGGACCGTGCCGTATTCGCGGCAGGCGGTGGCAAGGACCTCCGGGCCCGTGCCGTTGACCCGCAGCGCCGCGTCCTCCTGGGACTCGGCGTCGTCGACGGCGGTCCAGGCGGCGCAGTTCACGACAACGGCGGGGCGATGCCGCTCGAAGCCCGCCCGCACCGAGGCGGGGTCGGTGATGTCCATGGCCGCGCGGTCGGCGGCGACCGCGGTGAGGCCCTCGTCGGCGAGCCGGGCCAGGACGTCCTGGCCGAGCATCCCGGCGGCTCCGGTCACCAGCCAGGCGGCGCTCACAGGGCGGCCCTGCTCTTCAGCGGCTCCCACCAGGCACGGTTGTCGCGGTACCACTGCACGGTTTCCGCGAGTCCCGTGCGGAAGTCCTTGCGGGGCTCGTAGCCGAGCTCCTCGCGGATCTTCGTGCAGTCGACGGAGTAGCGGCGGTCGTGGCCTTTGCGGTCCTCGACGTAGGTGACGCTGGTGTCCCAGTCGGCGCCGCAGGCGTCCAGCAGCAGGCCGGTGAGTTCCTTGTTGGAGAGCTCGGTGCCACCGCCGATGTTGTATACCTCGCCGGCCCGGCCCTTCGTGCGGACCAGTTCGATGCCCTGGACGTGGTCGTCGATGTGCAGCCAGTCGCGGACGTTGGCGCCGTCTCCGTACAGCGGGACCGTCCTGCCGTCCAGCAGGTTGGTGACGAACAGCGGGATGACCTTCTCGGGGAAGTGGTGGTGCCCGTAGTTGTTGGAGCAGCGGGTCACCCGCACGTCGAGGCCGTGGGTGCGGTGGTACGAGAGGGCGATCAGGTCGCTGGATGCCTTGGCCGCGGAGTACGGCGAGTTGGGCGCCAGCGGGTCGGTCTCGGGCCAGGAGCCCTCGTCGATCGAACCGTAGACCTCGTCGGTCGAGATGTGCACGAAGGTCCTGATGCCCGCCAGGTGTGCGGCGTGGATCAGGGTGTGGGTGCCCACCACATTCGTACGGACGAACTCGGCACCGCCGTCGATGGACCGGTCCACGTGCGACTCGGCGGCGAAGTGCACCACCTGGTCGTGCTCGGCCATCAGCTTGGAGACCAGCTCGACGTCGCAGATGTCGCCCTGCACGAAGGCGAAGCCGGGGTGCCCGCGGACCTCGTCGAGATTGGCCGGGTTGCCGGCGTAGGTGAGCTTGTCGAGCACGGTGACGGCGACATCGCCGGGCCCCTGCGGGCCGAGCACCGTACGGACGTAGTGCGAACCGATGAAACCGGCCCCTCCGGTCACCAAGATGTTGGTCGTCATGAGGAGATCTGCACCTTGCTGTGGTCGCCGAGCACGAGTCGGTGAGCGGACGGGGATCGGGGCGCGGGGGTCACTTCGACGTCATGGCCGATGAGCGACGCCTCGACGCGCCGGACACCGGCGATGGAGGCGCCCTGCAGAACGATGGAGTACTCGATCTCGCTGTCCTCGATCCGGCAGTTCTGCGCGATCGAGGTGAACGGACCGACGTACGCGCCGCTGATCACCGATCCCGACCCGATGATCACGGGGCCGACGATCCTGCTGCCGGTGACCTTGGCGCCTGCCTCGATCCGGACCCGGCCGATGATCTCGCTGCTGTCGTCGACGTCGGCGCCCTCGACGGACGGCTCGACGGTCTCCAGCACGGTCCGGTTGACCTCCAGCATGTCGGTGACATTGCCGGTGTCCTTCCAGTACCCGCGGATGGTGGTGGAGCGGACGTCGCGCCGCTGGTCGATCAGCCACTGGATGGCGTGCGTGATCTCCAACTCGCCACGCCAGGAAGGCTGGATCGAGCGCACCGCCTCGTGGACGGCGGGTGTGAAGAGATAGACGCCGACGAGCGCAAGATCGCTCTTGGGCCTCTTCGGCTTCTCCTCCAGGGCCACCACCCGGCCGTCGCCGTCGAGTTCGGCGACACCGAACGCGGTCGGATTGGGCACCCGGGTCAGCAGGATCTGGGCCTCGGGCCGGTCCGCCCGGAACTCCTCGACCAGACCGGCGATCCCGCCGACGATGAAGTTGTCACCGAGGTACATCACGAAGTCGTCGTCGCCCAGGAAGTCGCGGGCGATCAGCACCGCGTGCGCGAGCCCGAGCGGCTCGGCCTGCGGGATGTAGGTGACATCGAGGCCGAACCGGGAACCGTCGCCGACCGCCTCGCGGATCTCCTCGGCCGTGTCGCCCACGATGATGCCGACTTCGGTGATGCCGGCCTCCGCGATCGCTTCCAGGCCGTAGAACAGCACCGGCTTGTTCGCCACGGGGACCAGCTGTTTGGCCGAGGTGTGCGTGATGGGGCGGAGGCGGGTGCCCGCCCCTCCGGACAGTACGAGAGCCTTCACGTGACCAGTCCTCATGGTGAGATGTCGGTCCTGTCGCGCGGCGCGACCTTCTGGGCGATTTTACTGAGAATCCCCCCGCGATTCGGGGGAAATCCGCGGGTCGAGCGGCCGTTCAGCCCGCGCTCAGGCGCGACTTCAAGCGCCGGACGTCCCTGCGCATACGGCGCGCCACCCGCCGGGAGAGCGACGCCCGGCGAGCCGCGGCCGCGGGCTGCTCGATGCGCTTGCCGCCGTGCCAGTCGGGCACGGTGACCTCGAAAACGGAGTCGGGGAGCCCGGCCGACCGGTCACGGAAGTGCGGGTACGCGAGATAGAGCTTGTCGCCCCCGCGCGAACGGATCACGTCCGGAACGGTCTTCGCCCGGAGGTACTCCAGGTGGTCGACGAGCAGATCGGTACGCCCCTTGGCGACGCAGGCGAACCGCAGCCGCTCGGCCACCTTGATCCGCCGGGCCACGCCGTCGTTCCAGTACGCGTCCATCAGGGGCGCCGCGAGCTCCATCTTGTGGCGACGCACCTCCGGCGACTCCTTGAGCACGCGAGGACCGAACTGCTGCAGCATGCCGACCGTGAAGGGCCGGACCATCAGAAAATCACGCCTCGGACCTGCGGGTTCGAGCCGGTGAATGAGCTCCATCATCGCCCGCATGGAATCGAAGCGCCATTCATAGGTGCCGCTCTTGGTGACGTGCTTTCCGTCGTCGCGGCCGACCAGGTAATAGCAGATGTAGTCGGAGATCACGGAGATTCCGGCGCCTCGCAGATAGGCCTCCAGGGTGAACAGGGCGTCCTCGCCGGTCCGGAGATCTTCGTCGAATCGGAGCGCGAGCCGTTCCAGCAATTCCCGCCGGAAGAGCTTCTGCGCACTCAGCGTGTATATGACCTTGGAGTTGTATACGTCGACCCGGTCCTTGGTGGCGTTCCACATCGACTGGGGCGCTCCCCGGTTGACGCCGACCACCTTTCCGAGCACCACATCGGTGCCGGCCCGGTCGGCCGTGGCGACCATCCGCTCCAGAGCCTCGTCGCCGAAGTAGTCGTCGGCGTCGAGGAAGAAGACATAGCGGCCGCGCGCCATGCCGAGCCCCACGTTGCGCGGGCCGCTCGGGCCGCCGGAGTTCGCCTGACGCACGACTCTCGTCGGCACCGCGGAGCGGGCGGCGAATTCCTCCAGGTATTCGCCGGTGCCATCGGTCGAACCGTCGTCGACCGCGACGATTTCGATCCGGCCGGCGCCGATGCTCTGGGACTCCACGGATTCGAGACAGCGCACGAGGTACGGCATTGCCTCATACGCTCCGACGATCACCGTCACGTCAGGAATTTGCATCTCGTTCACACCCACAGAAGACAGCCGACGCGACCCGTTGGTTGCCCGACACTCGACGCGTGAATGGTGACACTCATCACAAAGGCCCGGCAAATCCCGTCAGGGTCTTTACCGGGCCTTGGTGAACCTGTATAGGTTGCGGCGCTTTTCAGCCGTTCACGGGCTCGCCCAGGCTGATCGCCACACCGCTGTTCCGCGCTTCCGACTTGGCGGCGAGCGCCGTCACGGCCGCGTCGAACTGCACGATGGACGTGGGCTCGTCCGGGCCGAGCAGATACCGCTTCAGCTCACGACGGGCGTCCGCCAGCGTGTCCGCGCTCTCGTCGACCACCGCGCCGAGCAGGGCATCCAGCTCGGTCGCCGCGTTGGAGAGGATCACCGCGGCACGCACCGCGGTGTTCTGCCGACGGAACTCGTCCTCGCCCAGCTCGGCGGAGTCCGTGACCGCGTACGGCTTGCCGCTCGCGATGAAGTCGGACACCACGCTGGAGATGTCCGAGACCATGCCGTCCGACTCGTTGAAGCAGTCGTACAGACGCATCTGCGAGCCGGAGATGACCTTGTGCTCCCACCAGCCCAGCGAGCGCCAGAACGCGGCGTTCCACTCGTCCTTCAGCTTCGCGGTCTCGGCCTCGCGCGCCGGGTCCGCGAGCGAGTCCCGGGAGAGCTCCGCCTCGTCCCGGGCCACACGGCCGCCACTCGGCTCCGCGGCCAGCTGCGCCTCGATGCGGGCCAGCTCGGACTGCGCCGCGGCGCGCTCGCCTTGCAGGGCGGCCGATTCCGTCGCCCAGCGCGGGTCGGTGGCACGCTTGGCGGCGTCCTCCTCGATCATCGCGGTGATGCGCAGATGCACGGCCTTGGCCGCACGGCTGCGGGTACCGGTGAAGGGGTGCGGCTTGTACAGCAGCCGGACCGGCGGCTCGGCCTCCAGCAGCCGCCGGACGATGTTCTCGCCGGCCAGCAGCAGCGAGGTGTTCCCCGGGTTGTCGTCCCAGCCCTCCCAGGTGGGCGCGTACAGCACGGTCGGGATCGGGTTCTTCGGCGCGCCGGTCCACGGCTTGATGGTGGCCAGCTGGGGACGGCCCACCTCGACGATGTCCTCGTCCCGTACGCCGACGTCGGCCAGCGCATAACGGTCGCGGCCGGCCCGGCCCGCGGTCCACACCTCGTCGTAGACCTTGCTGTACGGGTTGACGCTGGCGAGCTTGTCGCTGTCGCCGTGACCGATGAAGACGTGCTTCATGGTCGGCACCCGCAGCAGGTGGATGTTCTTGCCGACGTTGGCGGCGTAGAGGGCAACCCGCACCGACGACAGGTTCAGGTTCATCAGGTGCACGCCGCCGGGCACGCAGAGCACCGGCACCGAGGTCGTGTTCAGCTGCGGGACCATGGTGCGCTCCCGCAGCAGGATGAGCGGCCGGCCGCCGAGCTGCGCCATCGTTTCCAGCCACATGTTGACCTGGTAGGCCGATTCCTTCGAGCCGGAGAAGTACAGCATCACCGTCGGCTGGTACTCACCGAGCCAGTCGCCCACGGCCTTGAGCACCTTGGCGTCGGGCGGCGCGAGGCGGCTCGGCCGGACATGGGGAAGGAGCGCTGCCAGATAGCCGACCGCGAGGACGAGCGTGAGCCCGAGTCCCACGTAGGCGAGCCCGTGGCTGCCGGTCTCGATCGCGGCCAGGACGCCGATCATCGCGAAGACGTCCAGGTGCAGCATCTTCTCCGCAGGCCGGTTCATCAGCAGCTGCGGCGGGGCGTCCGGAATCCGCGCGGCTTCGAGGTCGACGTTGAGGGTGACCACCGGAAGCTTGCGGCGCAGCCGGATGAGGGCGACCATCGCGCCCTGCGGCGCCTGGAGACCGTAGAAGGCCAGCAGGCAGGCGATCGTCACGTAGAAGAGCGTCTCCTCGCCGTATCCCATGCGGGAGAGCAGCAGGATCAACAGCAGCTGGCGCACCAGGAAGCGGATCGAGAGCCCGGCTCGGACGGCAGCCAGGCGGTTGATCAGGTAGCTGCCGCAGTTGTGCAGATACCGGTCCGCCAGGTACGTCGCCGCTGCTGCCACGATGAAGAACCACAGATTGGGGATTATCGCCGCGAGCATTATGCACGGGAACCCCAGAGCCATGAGGAGCGCGGCGGCCAGCTCCGAACCGCTGCCCACACGAGCCAAGCGAATGGCTTTCGAAATCACGAAGTACCGCTTCCGAAAAGGGTGCCGACTTTTTTTACCTTACGAGGGAAATGTGAAGAAGACCTTCACGAATTCGGACCCCTGCGGTTCGCGCGAGCGACAACAGGGGTCCGAATAGTCGATTGTCAAGCAGTATTACACATCCGCCTGCCGATCCAGGACAGCGGCAAGCGCCTGTTCGAAGCCGGATGCCTCGGATGCGCCACGGGTCGGGTCCTGCTGACGTACGTCGATGACGTGGCCGGTCATCTCGGAGAGCAGTACGTCGAGCGAGGTGCGGGCGACCGCCTCGGAGGAGAGCAGCGTGCCCGCGGGTTCGTCGCCGAACGCCTTGGTGCGCATCGGGGTCGCGGTGCGCTCGGGGTTCACGCAGTTCACCCGCACTCCGTCGCCCGCCCACTCGTCCGAGAGCGCCTGGGTCAGGTTGACCATGGCGGCCTTGGTCGACGAATAGAGGCTGTACTCCGCGCGTCCGCGGGTGTAGCTGCTGGAGGTGTAGAGCAGCAGCTGGCCCTTGGTCTCCACGAGGTACTTGTACGAGGCGCGGGCGATCTGCACGGGCGCCAGGTAGTTGACGTTCAGCGCTTCCTGGATGGTTGCGCTGTCCGTCTCGGCCAGCTTGCCGATGCGCAGTACGCCCGCGGTGTTGATCACGTAGTCGACGCGGCCGGTGTCCGCGTAAGCCTTGGAGAGAGCCTCGTCGACGTGTTCGGGGTTCTCCACGTGCGTACCGGTGGTGGAGCGGCCCAGGGCGTAGACGTTGGCGCCGTAGGACTCGGCGAGCGTCGCGATGTCCGCGCCGATCCCGTACGAGCCGCCGAAGACGACCAGGGTCTTGCCGGTGAGCAGTTCGCGATAGGCGGCGTCGTCGGCCGGCTGCGGGACAGCCGTCGAGGCCAGCTGGAAGAGCTTGTCCGCGATGAAGACGTCGACCGGCTGGGTGACCTTCATGTTGTACTCGTCGCCCGCCACGACGTAGATCGGCACGTCGGGGAGGTACTTCAGCACGACCGAGCAGTCGTCGGTGGCCTGGAAGTTCGGGTCGCCCGCGGCGACCTCGTAGGCGCGGCGGATCGTGGAGAGCTTGAAGGCCTGCGGCGTCTGGCCACGGCGCAGCCGGGACCGGTCGGGCACGTCGGTGATGAACTCGCCGTCACCGCCGTGGGTGCGGGTCACGATGATCGTGTCCGCGGACGGGATGGCGACGTCGACGGCCTGGTAGCGGTCCAGGGCGTCCACGCAGTCCTGGATGACGCGCTGCGACAGCAAGGGGCGCACGGCGTCGTGGAAGAGGACGTTGCGGTCCTCGCCCTCGGCCAGGCCCTCGCCGAGGGCCGCGATGGCGCGCTCGGTGGTCTCGTTGCGCGTGGCGCCGCCCTCGATCACCTTGGTGACCTTGGTCAGACCGGCCTTGGCGATGATCTTCTCGACGTCGGGCACATAGCCCGGCGCCATCAGAACGATGATGTCGTCGATGGAGTCGGCCTGCTGGAAGATCGACAGTGTGTGCTCGATGACAGCCTTGCCTGCGATCTTCAGCAGCTGCTTGGGGATCGACAGCCCCACGCGCTGGCCGGTACCGCCGGCGAGCACGACTGCTGTGGTTCGGGCTTTAGCTATGTGCTGAGCAGACACAGACGACCTACCTTGCGAGGGCTGGGAGATACAGCGATGGTTGCACTCTCCGTTACCGTCTCGCAAGGTGAACGTCGGCTGCTGCACGCCCCGTGGACACCTGCCGTTGCCTTGCGATCAGGGCGAATACCGGAATCGACGCTTCCCTGCCGGGTGACCGACACCACACGGTTGAGCGGTATGAATCACCCGTGAGCGGGATTCCTGGCCACTGGCCGCGACGGGCGGCGACTCCAGGTGCAGGGGCACCACAGGGGCGGGCCGCCGGTACAGATCTACCACCACGACCCGCCGCACCGTGTGCGACCCGTCCGGAACGGGCTGAACCCGTCGTCCGGAACGGCCAGAACTCGTCGCACTCTAGAACGGGTTGAAGTCGTCGAACTCGCGCTGCACCTCGTCACGCTCCGCCTCGCGGTCGCGACGGCGCTGGGCCGCCGGACGAGGAGCTTCGAGGCGGTGGTCCTCACCGCGCCGGCCGAGCATCTCCGCACCCGCCGCCACGGTCGGCTCCCAGTCGAAGACGACCGCGTTGTCCTCGGCGCCGATGGCCACGCCGTCGCCCGCCCGGGCACCGGCCTTCATCAGCTCGTCCTCGACCCCGAGCCGGTTGAGCCGGTCGGCGAGATAGCCGACGGCCTCGTCGTTGTTGAAGTCGGTCTGACGGACCCAGCGCTCCGGCTTCTCGCCGCGCACCCGGTAGATGCCGTCCTCCTCCAGCGTGACGGTGAAGCCCGCGTCGTCCACGGCCTTCGGGCGGATGACGATGCGGGTCGCCTCCTCCACCGGCTTGGCGGCGCGCGCCTCGGCGATCACACCGGCGAGCGCGAAGGAGAGCTCCTTCAGGCCCATATGCGCGACGGCGGACACCTCGAAGACACGGTAGCCACGCGCCTCGAGCTCCGGGCGGATCATGTCGGCGAGATCCTGGCCGTCCGGGATGTCGATCTTGTTGAGGACGACGATGCGGGGCCGGTCCTCCAGTCCGCCGTACTGCTTCAGCTCCTCCTCGATGATGTCGAGGTCGGAGACCGGGTCGCGGTCGGACTCCAGCGTCGCGGTGTCCAGTACGTGCACGAGGACCGAGCAGCGCTCGACGTGCCGCAGGAACTCCAGGCCGAGGCCCTTGCCCTGGCTGGCGCCGGGGATCAGCCCGGGGACGTCGGCGATGGTGTAGACGGTGCCGCCCGCGGTGACCACGCCCAGGTTCGGGACGAGCGTGGTGAACGGGTAGTCGGCGATCTTCGGCTTGGCCGCGGACAGGACGGAGATGAGCGAGGACTTGCCCGCGCTCGGGTAGCCCACCAGTGCGACGTCGGCGACGGTCTTGAGCTCCAGGACGATGTCCCGGGACTCGCCCGGCTCGCCGAGCAGCGCGAAGCCGGGGGCCTTGCGGCGGGCGGAGGCGAGTGCGGCGTTGCCGAGGCCGCCACGGCCGCCCTGCCCGGCCACGAACGTGGTGCCCTGGCCGACCAGGTCGGCGAGCACGTTGCCGTCCTTGTCGAGGACGACCGTGCCGTCGGGAACGGGCAGGATCAGGTCCTGGCCGTCCTTGCCGGAACGGTTGTCGCCCGCACCGGGCTGACCGTTAGTGGCCTTGCGGTGAGGGCTGTGGTGATAGTCGAGAAGCGTGGTGACGTCCTGGTCGACGACCAGGGTCACATCGCCGCCACGGCCGCCGTTGCCGCCGTCGGGACCGCCGAGCGGCTTGAACTTCTCACGGTGAACGGAGGCACAGCCGTGGCCTCCGTTACCCGCGGCGGCATGCAGCTCGACGCGGTCCACGAAGGTGGTCATGGTGGAAACCTCCAGTTACTTACATGCAGAAATGACTCAAAGCTCATGCTGTCCCGGTGGGGACAGAAGCTGTCTCTCACAGGAGAAACACGCGAAAGGCGGACCCGCTTCCCGTACGGGAAGTGAGGTCCGCCTCCGCAGAAACCGCTCGACGAGCGCCGAAATTACTCGGCGATCGGAACGATGTTCACGACCTTGCGGCCACGGTGGGTGCCGAACTGCACCGCACCAGCGGCGAGCGCGAACAGCGTGTCGTCGCCGCCACGGCCGACGCCCGTGCCCGGGTGGAAGTGGGTGCCGCGCTGGCGGACCAGGATCTCACCGGCGTTGACGGCCTGGCCGCCGAAGCGCTTGACGCCGAGCCGCTGAGCGTTGGAATCGCGCCCGTTCCGGGTGGACGATGCGCCCTTCTTGTGTGCCATGTCTCCTCAGTCCCTTACTTCGCAGCCGCGGGGATACCGGTGACCTTGATCGCCGTGTACTGCTGACGGTGACCCTGGCGACGGCGGTAGCCGGTCTTGTTCTTGTAGCGAAGGATGTCGATCTTCGCGCCCTTGTGGTGGTCCACGACCTCGGCCTGGACCTTGATCCCGGCAAGCACCCACGGGTCGCTGGTCACGGCGTCGCCGTCGACCACGAGCAGGGTCGAGAGCTCGACCGTGTCGCCAACCTGGGCAGTGGAAATCTTGTCAACCTCAACGATGTCACCGACAGCAACCTTGTGCTGGCGGCCACCGCTGCGCACGATGGCGTACACGCGGATCTCTCTCTCACTCGGAACGGGTCCCCTGATGCCAGCCGCTCGCGCAGGCCGAAACCTGCGGCGATCCGGAAGGATGAGCGGCCTCTCCTGACGGACGGATCCGTCACGAGGGATGTGCTCAGGGGTGGGCGCGCATGGAAACACGCCGAGGTGCAAGGCTACGGGGCCGCACACTGGTGGGTCAAACCGGGACCCTCGGAACTGTCGACCGTCTTCCGCCGGGTCGTCCCAGGGCTCCGCGGAGCCTCCACACCGGCCGAAGCACCGGGTCGGTGCCGTGCTAGTTTGTCAGTTTTGATCACTCTCTGTACTCCCGAGGCCGTAGATGCTGCGATCCGCCCTGCTCGGCCGCACCTGGCTGTTGCCCCTCCTGGTCTGTGCCGTTTACGCGCTGGCGCAGCTGACCGCCGGTTCCTCGTGGACCCTTTTCCCGGACTCGTACCGTTACGCACGCGCCGCGGAGCAGCAGCTCGGCGCCACGCGCGAGGAGGCACACCGGACCGCGCTCAAGGCGTTCTGCACGAGTCGCGCCGACGCGGCCGCGGAGACGAGGTCCCTGGATCCGCTGGCCGGTTCCGCCGACGCGACCGACGCCGGGGCATCGGCCTCCGCCGCCTGCCTGACCCGGTGGTCCGACGCCACCGACATCACCACGGCGGACGACCGCTACCAGTCGATCTTCTCGTCCCGGCCCGGGTATCCGATGCTCGCCGCTCCTTTCGTCGGCGCTCTCGGCGTGCTGGACGGGATGCGCGCCCTGGGCCTCGTACTGGCCCTCGCCGGTTCACTGATGGTGCGCGGACTGCTGCGGAGCGCCGGTCTCGGCCGCCTACCGGCCGTCGTCGGGCAGATCGCGTTTCTTGTCTCACCACTCGGCTGGTGGAGCCTGCAGGCACTGAGCGAGGGCCTGGTCACGGTCTGTGCGCTCGGGGCGGTGTGGGGTGGCGTCCTGATGGCACGCGGCAGGCGGCTGTCCGGTGCGGCGCTGTTCACCGGCGCCCTTGCCGTGTGCGCGGTGACGCGCTACTCGACGGCTCTGTTGCTGGCGGCCCTGATCGCGGCCGCCGCGCTCGCTTCCTGGCTCTTCCGCCGCTCCCGGCACGATCTCCTCCTTGCCGGTGCGGCCACCGGATGCGCCGCCGCCGTGGCGCTGGCCATGAAGCTGCTCGGCCTGCCGTCCTCCGAGGTCACCCTCCAGGACACCTTCACGCGCCATTTCCGCTCGCCGGAGATACCCGACCCGTGGGCCCGGCTGACCGACCTCAATCTGCGGTACTGGGGTCACTGGTTCGCAGAGCAGGCCGCGATGCCGTTCTTCCTGGTGGCCGCGGTGGTCTCGCTCTGGGTGCTGATCCGTCGCGGCGGCGTCCTCGGCCCGCTCGCGTGTGCGGTGGCACTGACCGGCGCCGCTCAGGTCGCGGCTCATCCGCTGGTCCAGGAGGCGGATCGGCTCGGAGTCCTCATGTGGGTTCCGGTGACACTGGGGATTGCCTTGATCGCAGAAGGCGTTCAGGACTTTCGCCGGTCCCCGATAGGCCGTACGGTCCGAGTTCCTGACTCAACCGTGGAGCCACAACGTGTCGACACCACAGATCCCCGATGAATTCCTGGCCAAGGTCGCCCGCCGGGCGACCGCGCGCATGGCCCGCACCGACCGGCCGTTCCTGGCCGAGCGCGTCCTGGGCATCACCGCCCACCGAGTCCGTGACCGCAGGCTCAAGGCGGACCTGCTCGGCGCGGCGGCCGACACGCAGCTGTCCCGGGGTCTGGTCCCACGCCATCTCGTCCAGGCGTACGGAGCCGAGCTGGCCTGCGCGGACGCGGACCTGAAGGCGGGCCGGAAGAAGGAGGCCGCCGCTTCGTGCACGAGGGCACTGCAGCTGGCCTTCCACCGCGCCGCGCACTTCGACGGCTACGCGTCACCGCTGGCCGCCGACCCGGGCGGGTTCACCGCGCCACTGCGCCGCAGCCGCACGCTGAGGGCCATGCGCTCCTCGCGCACCCGCGCCGAGCAGGCCGTCGCACCGCCCACCGACCGGCCGGTGCGGATCCTCTTCGCCCACAGCGGCAACGACAACTTCCTTCCGGTGATCACCGGCCACTTCGCGCAGACCACCGGCGTCGAGACCCGCATCCTGGACACCTCCGCCGACCCCGCACTCGCCCCCCTGGCCAACAAAATGGGCCGGATGGCCGCGCTCGCACTGGGCGCTGGCGCGGAGTACGGACGGCAGGCCGAGGCGGTGCTGCGCCCCCACCTCGACTGGGCCGACGTCGTATTCATCGACTGGTCGACGGCCGCCGCGGCGTTCTTCACCCTGGTCGATCCGGGCACGACGCGGATCGTCGTACGGCTGCACAGTTACGAGGCGTTCAGCCACTGGCCCCAGCTGACCGGCTTCTCACGGGTCGACGACGTGGTGTTCGTCAGCGAGCATCTGCGGGACCTGGCCGTCGAGGCCGTGCCGGGTCTCACGGAGCCCGACGGTCCGCGGATCCATGTGATCGACAACGCCGTCTCGCTGCCCCGGTTCACCCGGCCCAAGCCGCCCGAGGCCCGTTTCGCACTCGGGCTCGTCGGGGTCGGGCAGGTGGCCAAGGACCCCCTCTGGGCCCTTGAGGTGCTCCGGCTCCTGCGGCGCCGCGATACGCGGTACACCCTCCATCTCGTCGGAGCCCTGCCGGCACCGGACGCGAGCCCCGCCGTCCGCCGATACCACGATGCTCTGTCCGAGGCCCTGGCACCGCTTCAGGCGGCCGGGGCGATACGCCTGCTGGGACCGACCGAGGACGTACCCGCCGTCCTCGCGGAGATCGGCACGATACTCAGCACTTCGCTGCGCGAGAGCTGGCATCTCGGACTCGTGGAGGGCGCTGCGAGCGGTGCGGTGCCGGTGGTGCGGGACTGGCCGTTCTTCGCGGGCCGGCCGCACGGTCCCCGGACGCTGTTCCCTGACGCCTGGGTCATCACGACGCCCGCCGAGGCCGCCGAGCGGATCCTCGCCCTCACCTCCGACGAGGAGGCCTGGCGCAAGGCCGGCCACGAGGCCTCCGAGCACGCGCTGGCGGCGTGGGACTGGGAGACGGTGAAGCGCGGCTTCGACCGGCTGCTGCTGGGCGCGGAGCGGTAAGTAAGCTCCCGGTCGAGCACGTACTCCGAGAGGCAGACACATCGTGAATTACAGGGTCCAGCCCACCGCCCAGGTCGACGAGACCGCCGAGATCGGGGCAGGCAGCAGTGTCTGGGAACTCGCCCAGATCCGTGAGCAGGCCCGGCTCGGCGAGGGCTGCGTGGTCGGCCGCGGCGCATACGTCGGTACGGGCGTCCGGATCGGCGACAACGTCAAGATCCAGAACTATGCGCTGGTGTACGAGCCGGCCGAACTCGCCGACGGGGTTTTCATCGGCCCGGCGGTGGTGCTCACCAACGACCACAACCCGCGTTCGGTCGACCCGGACGGCAAGCAGAAGCGCGGCGGTGACTGGGAGGCCGTCGGCGTGAAGATCGCCGAGGGCGCTTCGCTGGGCGCGCGCTCCGTCGCGGTGGCGCCGGTCCGGATCGGCCGCTGGGCCATGGTGGCGGCCGGCGCCGTGGTGACCAAGGACGTGCCCGACTTCGCTCTCGTCGTCGGTGTTCCGGCCCGGCAGGTCGGCTGGGTCGGCCGCGCCGGTGTGAAGCTGGTGGAGTCCGCGGACGAGCCCGGGGTGTGGGAGTGCCCGCAGACCGGTGCGCGCTACCGCGAGACCGGTGAGTCCACGCTCGTCGAGGCCGGACCCGCAGCGTCGTAGGTCCGCCGAAGAGAACGCACGAGGGGCCCCGGTCGACCTGGTCGGCCGGGGCCCCTCGTGCGCGTGCGGTGGTCAGCCGCCGATGACGACGCGGCGGACGCCCTCCCAGCGGGCCGGGTCCGTCGTACGACGGCCGTCGACCAGGACGCGGACGTCCGGGAGATCGGCGGCGGCCAGCTCGCGGTACTCGGCATGGTCGGCCTGGAGGATCGCGGCGGTGACGGTCTGGCCCTCGTGCGGGACGAGACCGTGCGCGGTCAGCTCCTCGGCCGTGTACATCGGGTCCGAGACGAACGGCACCGCACCACGCGCCTTCAGCGCCTCGACGGTCGGGAAGACGCCGGAGAAGGCCGTCTCCTTCACACCGCCGCGGTAGGCCGCGCCCAACACCAGCACGCCCACCCCGTCCAGGTCGCCGTAGGCAGCGGCAAGCAGATCGACCGCGTACTCGGGCATGGCCGCGTTGGCCTCACGCGCCGAACGCACCACAGTCGCCGAGGGGTCGTTCCACAGGTACATCCGCGGGTAGATCGGAATGCAGTGGCCACCGACGGCGATCCCCGGCTGGTGGATGTGGCTGTACGGCTGCGAGTTGCAGGCCTCGATGACCTTCAGGACGTCGATGTTCTGCTGGTCGGCGAACCGGGCGAACTGGTTCGCCAGGCCGATGTTGACGTCACGGTAGGTGGTCTCGGCGAGCTTGGCGAGTTCGGAGGCCTCCGAAGTACCCAGGTCCCAGACGCCGTTGGGCCGCGGCAGGTCCGTACGGTCGTCGAAGTCGAGGACCGACTCGTAGAACTCCACGCCGTGCGCGGTCGACGCCTCGTCGATGCCTCCGACCAGCTTCGGATAGCGGCGCAGGTCGGCGAAGACCCGGCCGGTGAGCACCCGCTCCGGAGAGAACACCAGGTGGAAGTCGTCGCCGGCCTTGAGCCCCGACCCCGCTTCGAGCATGGGCGCCCAGCGGGTGCGCGTGGTCCCGACCGGCAGCGTGGTCTCGTAGCTGACGAGTGTGCCGGGCTTCAGTCCGGCGGCGATCGCCCGCGTCGCGGAGTCCATCCAGCCGAAGTCCGGGGTGCCTTCGGCATCCACGAACAGCGGCACGACGACCACGACGGCGTCGGACTCCGCGACCGCGGCGGTGGTGTCCGTCGTCGCGGTCAACAGACCTGCCGCGACGGTCTCCTTGAGCTTGACGTCGAGGTCGTGCTCACCGGGGAACGGCTCGGCCGCGGCGTTGACCAGCCCGACGACCTTCTCGTTGACATCGGCGCCGATCACCCGGTGGCCCTTGGCGGCGAACTGCACGGCCAGGGGAAGGCCGATCTTGCCGAGGGCTACTACACAGATGTTCATGGGGTTACTTTCTCTTGGAGAACTTGGCGCCGCTCAGCCGAGATCGCAGCCGCGAGGCCAACGTTGCCTTGGGCGGGTGGAGCGGGCGGGTGCCGACCACCACGCGCCCCTTGCTGTTGGGACGTACCGAGGCCCGGTACGGCTCCTCCCCGCTGCGCCACTGCCGCGTCAGCGGCATCGGACGGCCGTCGGCCCGCACCGGGATCTCGTACGTCGATCCGGCCACGTCGATGTAGACACGCACCCCGCGCTTGGAGCTGCGCGGCTCCAGCGGGATACGGGCATACAGCAGCGTGGCGTTGCCGTCGGCCGCAAGCTCCCGGAGGAACTCACCCGGCGCGGACGGCAGTTGCTTGTCATCGGGCAGCCGCTGGGCGCGCGCCTTGTCGGCGCTGCCGGGCATGGCGCCTTCGGCGAGGCGCAGGACGGCGGAGCCGGTGTCACCGACGACACCGATCCGTATCGTGGCGGTGAAGGACAGTTCGTCGCCCTCCTGAGCCCAGCCGGACTCGATCAGCTCGGTCTTGTTCGCGAGCCGTCCAGGGACGCGCTCGCCGACCAGCTCGAAGCAGCGGTCCGGAAGCTCCGTACCGGCGTCGCGGAAGCCGGGGTACCGCGCGAAGGCGCGGCCGTCCTCCAGGTGGAACGGCGGCGCGCCCTGCTCGGCCTCTTCGGTGATGGCACGGCAGAGTGTGCCCGTGGCGCCGCTCTGGGCCAGCCGGAGCCTGGCCCGCAGCTTGACGGGCAGCGAGTCGCTCAGCTCGTCCGTCAGGTAGCTGTTCGCCAGCCGTGCGATGCCCGCGCAGACCTCGCGCCGGGTCTCCGCGTCGAGCGCCGGGAAGTCGCCCTGGATGAGCTTGGACAGCTCCCAGGTGAAGTGGCGCTTGAAGACGGCGTCCCGGTTCGGCCCGGCCTCGATCAGCCCGGCCGCATGATCCATGATCGCCGCGGTGCAGCGCAGCCGCGCCAGGTGATCGGCGCGGTACGTGATGTTGCTGGCGTCGCCGCGCTTCACCGCGTAGTAGCAGGTGTAGTCGGCGACCACCGATATCTTGCGGGCGCGGTAGCAGGCCTCGATGGTGAACGGCTGGTCGCTGCCGACCGCCAGGTCCTCCGGGAAGCGCAGCTTGTGCTTCTCCACGAGCTCGCGGCGGAAGAGCTTGGTGTTGGCCAGGGCGAACGGCAGTTCCGGCCCGTAGAGGCTGACGTCCGGATCGTTGGCCTTGTAGAGGGACTGGCGCACATACCGGCCGTTGGTGCCGACCATCTTGCCGACCACGACGTCCGACTCGTTCCGGTCGGCGCAGGCGACCATCCGCTCCAGCGCTTCCTCGCCGAGGTAGTCGTCGGAACCGATGAAGTAGACGTACCGGCCGGTGGCCAGCTCCAGCGCGCGGTTGCTCGGCGCCGCCGGGCCACCGGAGTTGGGCTGGTGGACCACCTTGACGACGTCCGGGTAGCGCTCGGCGAACCGGTCGAGTTCGGCGCCGCTGTCGTCCGTCGAGCCGTCGTCGACCGCCACGACCTCAAGGCGGTCCGTACCGATGGACTGCCCTACGAGTGAGTTGAGGCACTCGGTGAGGTAGGGCATGGTGTTGTACACGGCCACGACGACCGTCACATCAGGAACATCGGTCCTACCGGTCACACGGTCACCTCGACAGCTCTGTCGACGGATGTCCGCGGACGTGCGGGAAGCAGCTTCGTGTACACCTGGTCGAGCGCCTCCGCCTGGGCCTCCCAGGTCCACTGGTCGAGCAGTCCCGGTTCGTCGTACACGTCCCGGTACTTCTTCGGTTCCGCGAGCACCGCCTTCACGGCGCGGATGTAGTCCTGGACGTCGTCGGCCTTGAAGACCTCGCCCTGACCTGTCTTGGCGGCCATCTCGCCCATGGTCTTCACATCGCTCACCACGAGCGGCAGCCGCGCGTGCGAGTACTCGAAGAACTTGGTGATCAGAGCGATCTCGTGGTTCGGCCAGTGGTGGATCGGGATGACGCCGAAGTCCGCCGTCCCCAGGAAGGGCACGACCTGGTAGTGCGGAACGTACGGAAGGATGTGTACCCGGTCGGCCACTCCGAGCTCCTCGGCGCGCTGCGCCAGCTCGGTCATGTACGGCGACTTCGGCCGCAGCACGATGAACGCCACGTGCAGTTCGGGCAGGTGCGGCAGCGACTCGACCATGATGTCGAGGCCGCGCTGCGGAGCCGCGGCGCCGCTGTAGACGGACAGCGGAACGTCCGGCCCGATCCCGCACAGTTCGCGCAGATCCGGTACCGGCTCCGCGGCCTGCTCCGGCGAGATCTCCGCGTCCGGTGCGTTCAGCACGACCGTGGGCGTCGTGGCCAGTCCGTGCCGCTCGACCAGCATGTCCGCGAGCGTCGCGGAGACGGTCGTCACGGCGTCGGCGTACTTGGAGTACGCCAGCTCGTGCAGGCACTGCGCGACATGCCACCGCGGGTGCGGATCCCACGGCTTGATGCCCGGCAGGAACTCGTGCGCGTCCCAGACCAGCTTGACGTCGCGCTTCGCGGCCCGCGCCCGCAGCGTGGCTCGCGCGCCGACCCCGAGCATGCGGAAGTCATTGGCGTGGATCAGATCGGGCTTCAGATCGTCGATCACCTTGCCGTAGGCAAGGTCGAGGTCGAGCAGATACGGGTCGAGCCGACGCCAGGCCCGCTCCCCCATCATGCGCTGCCAGAACGCCGTGGTGAAACGGTCGAGCGGCGCGTCCATCCGCTTGCGCCGCTGCTCCAGCGCAAAGGTCCGGCGCACCCGCAGACCGACCCAGCGGCTGACCACCTTGGCGCTGGCCCGCTCGGGGAGCAGCGTCACTTTGGACACCGCCGAGCCCTTGGCCGCCGCCTCGATCGCACGGACGTTGAGATCGGCGCGCCATGCCTTCATCTTCTGCTTGCGGTAGGCAGCGAGCGGCCCCGGGCGGTAGGCCAGCGGCGCGCGCAGCGGAGCACGCCGGTACTCGTGCCGGCGCCGCTGCATCGGGCCCGGCACCTTGAGCAGCCGGACCTTGGCGTCGCCGATCATCCAGTGCTGCTCCGACTTGCCGGGCGACTTGCCGAGCAGGGTCACGTCCCAGCCCGCCTCGGCGGCCGAACGCGCTTCCTTCTGGACCCGCGAGTCCCCGTTCACGCCGTTGTCGACCAGCATGACGATCCGACCGCGGGTTCCGGTCCGCGGTGCCGGGTTGTTCTCAGACGCCATGAGCGGCCATCTCTCCCGTGGAGGTGGTGACGGTGAGTCCGCTGCGTGCGGATTCCAGTACTGCGGCGGCGACCTCGACCGTACGAAGCCCCTCCCGCAGCGTGCAGATGTCCTGCGAGACGCCGAGCACCGCGTCGCGGAAGAGCTCGTGCTCGACCAGCAGCGGTTCGCGCTTCGGTATGGCGTACCGGATCATGTCGCCCTCGGAGACTCCACGGAAGGCCTGGAGCGCCTCCCACTCGGTGGCCACGGCGGCGTTCGAGTGGAAGGTCAGGTCGGCGGTGAGGGTGTCGGCGATGAAGGTGCCGCGCTCGCCGGTGACGGAGGTGAAGCGCTCCTTGAGCGGGCTCAGCCAGTTGACGAGGTGGTTGGCCATGCTGCCGTCGCTGAGCAGACCGGCGACGGAGACCATGTCCTCGTGCGGCCGGCCGCTCTTGTGGACGGTGTGGGCCGCGACCGAGACATAGCTCTGGCCCGTCACCCAGCCGGTCAGGTCGATGTCGTGCGTGGCGAGGTCCTTGACGACGCCGACGTCGGCGATGCGGTGCGGGAACGGGCCCTGCCGACGGGTGACCACCTGGAAGACCTCGCCCAGCTCGCCCGCCTCCAGACGGGTACGCAGGGAGCGCAGGGCCGGGTTGCAGCGCTCGATGTGCCCGACGCCCGCGACCAGACCACGGGACTCGAAGGCCTCGACCAGACGGCGGGCCCCCTCGACCGTGTCGGCGACCGGCTTCTCGATCAGGGCGCAGACGCCGGCCTCGGCGAGCTTCAGGCCGACTTCCTCGTGCAGCGCGGTGGGGCAGGCCACCACGGCGTAGTCGATGCCGAGCTCGATCAGTTCCTCGACGGTGGACAGCACCGGAGCGCCCTGGGCCCATCCGTTCTTGTCGCCCATCGGGTCGACGACGCCGACCAGCGTCACGTTCTCCAGGCCGGCCAGCACGCGCGCGTGGTGGCGGCCCATCGAACCGAGACCGATCAGCCCGGCTCTCAGTCCTGCAGTCACTGCATCTCTCCCAGCGAGTTCACGGCCGCGACAATACGGTCCAGGTCCTCCGGCGAGAGCGAAGGATGTACGGGCAGTGAGACGACCTCGGCGGCGGCGCGCTCGGTCTCCGGAAGATCCCAGTTGCGGCCGGCCTTCTGGTCGGGCTCCCAGTACGGCTTCAGCCGGTGGATCGGAGTCGGGTAGTACACGGCGTTGCCGATACCCGCCTCGTTCAGTCTGGCCATGGCGGCGTCCCGGTCACCATGCACCCGGACGGTGTACTGGTGGTAAACGTGGCGTGCACCTTCGGCAACGGGCGGGACCGTCACATTGCCCGCGGTGATGTGCCGGTCGAGGTAGGCGGCGTTGGCGCGGCGCTGCTCGGTCCAGCCGAGCACCTTTCCGAGCTGTACGCGGCCGACGGCGGCCGAGACGTCCGTCATCCGCATGTTGGCGCCGACGATCTCGTTGGCATACCTCTGCTCCATGCCCTGATTGCGCAGCAGCCGGAGGGTCCGGGCAATCTCGGCGTCGGCGGTGGTGATCATGCCGCCTTCGAGAGAGTGCATGTTCTTGGTCGGGTAGAAGCTGAACGTGCCGCCGGATCCGAAGGCGCCGACGGGCGTGCCGTTCAGGGCAGCGGCGTGTGCCTGGCAGGCGTCCTCGACGACGGCGAGGCCGTGCTTCGTCGCGATCGCCATCAGCGCGTCCATCGCCGCCGGGTGCCCGTAGAGGTGAACGGGCATGATCGCGGCGGTGCGGGGGGTGATGGCGGCCTCGACGGCGGCCGGGTCCAGACCGAAGCTCCCGGGCTCGATGTCGGCGAAGACGACGTCGGCCCCGGTCAGACGGACCGCGTTGGCCGAGGCGGCGAAGGAGAACGACGGGACGATGACCTCGTCGCCGGGGCCGATGCCCAGAGCGAGCAGCAGGAGGTGCAGCGCGGAGGTGCCGGAGTTGACGGCGACGCAGTGGCGTCCGTCGACCAGCTCCGAGAAGCCCTCCTCGAAGGCGGCCACCTCCGGTCCCTGGACCACGCGACCGCTGCGCAGTACGCGCACCACCGCTTCGATCTCTTCCTCACCGATCACCGGCCGGGCAGCGGGGACAGGTCCCCGGGTGTCGCTCGACATGGGCATCCTCCTTGAACAGCACAAGAGCTTGATCGGCGAGGGCTTTGAGACGTGCGGATGTCCGGGGGGACTCCTACGCCCGGCACATAACCGATGGCGTACCAATACATTACGGACAAATCTGGCATTCCCTACGGAATTGTTTCACACAGGGAATGAACGGCCGTTTCGCCCTGGCTGGGCCAGGCCACCGCCGGGAGCAGTTCCTTTCCGGGAAGACCTCCCCCGGCACGGCCGCGTCACATTATCAGGCTTTTCACAGCGGGTTTCATCGAGGTTAAGGGTAAAGAAAGGGCCGCCCGAACGACGAGGTGCGGCCCTCCCACGGGAGGGCCGCACCTCGTCGTTCACTCCTGACCGTCGGATCAGCCCTCGGTGTCGGCCGAGACCACCGTCGGCGACGACTGCTCCGCGGCAACCGTCTTCTTCGCCGCCTTCTTGGCCGTCGTCTTCTTCGCGGCGGTCTTCTTGGCAGCCGTCTTCTTGGCGACCGCCTTCTTGGCCGTCGCCTTCTTGACGGTCTTGCGCGCCGTCTTCTTCGCCGGGGCCTCGGTCTCCGCGGCTTCCGCGGCCTGTGTTGCCTCGACTGCGGCGGCGACCGGCTCCCCGTCGGGCTTCGGCTCGGTGGAGCCGGTCACCACGACGACCTCGGCGCCGTCCGCACCCGCGGGCGGTCCCGCGGGGGCGGTGACCTTGCGGGTCACCCGGCGCCGGGCACGCGGCGGGGCGGCCGGAGCGGCCACCTCCTCCGGTGCGGCCTCCGGCTGCGGCGCCTCGGCAACCGGGGCCTCGGCCACCACGTCCGCGACGGACAGCGGCGCTTCGACCGGCGCGACCTGCTCGGCCGGGGCCGGCGATCCCGCCGGAGCAGTCGCCTTGCGGGTCGCCCGACGGCGCGTACGGCCCTGCGGCGCCTCGGCCACGGGGGCCTCGACAGCCACCGGGACCTCGACGACCGGCTCGGGCTCGGCAACCGGCTCGGGCTCGACGACCGCTTGGACCTCGGCGGCCGGCTCCGGCTCCACGACCGGAGCGGGCGCGGGTGCGGACTTCGGGGCGCCGGCCGGGGCCGATGCCTTACGGGTCGCACGCCGGCGGCCACGGCCGCGCGAGGCAGCCGCCTCGGCCTCGGCCGGGCTGCTGTACAGCTCCTCGTCCGGTACGAACTCCGGCTCGGCGAGCGCCAGCGGGGCTGCGACCTCCGCAGCCACCTCGGCCTCGGTCTCCACCTCCGCCTCGACATGCTCGTGGTCGACGAGGTGCTCGTGCTCGGGCTGCTCACCGGCACCACCGCGGCCGCGCTTCTTGGCCCGCTTGCCGTTGCCGCCGCCACCGATCGAGCTCGGCTGCTCCATGTGCACGATCACGCCGCGCCCATTGCAGTGGACGCAGGTTTCGGAGAACGACTCCAGCAGCCCCTGGCCCACCCGCTTGCGGGTCATCTGGACCAGGCCCAGCGAGGTGACCTCGGCTACCTGGTGCTTCGTACGGTCGCGACCCAGGCACTCCAGCAGACGCCGCAGCACCAGGTCCCGGTTGGACTCCAGGACCATGTCGATGAAGTCGATGACGACGATGCCACCGAGGTCGCGCAGCCGCAGCTGACGCACGATCTCCTCGGCCGCCTCCAGGTTGTTCCTGGTGACGGTCTCCTCGAGGTTGCCGCCCTGACCGGTGAACTTGCCGGTGTTGACGTCGACGACGACCATCGCCTCGGTCTTGTCGATCACCAGCGAACCGCCGCTGGGCAGCCAGACCTTCCGGTCCAGCGCCTTCATCAGCTGCTCGTCGATCCGGTACGTCGCGAAGATGTCGACCTCGGAGGTCCACCTCGACAACCGGTCCGTCAGGTCGGGGGCGACATGCCCGACGTAACCGTGGATGGTCTGCCACGCGTCGTCACCACTGACGATGACCTTCGAGAAGTCCTCGTTGAAGATGTCGCGGACGACCCTGACGGTCATGTCCGGCTCGCCGTAGAGCAGCGTCGGCGCGTTGGCGCTGCCGTTGCTCTTCGACTTCTTCTGGATGTCCTCCCACTGCTGCTGCAGCCGCTCGACATCACGGCGCAGCTCGTCCTCGCTCGCGCCCTCGGCCGCGGTACGGACGATGACGCCCGCGTCCTCGGGGACGATCTTCTTGAGAATGGTCTTCAGCCGGGCGCGCTCGGTGTCGGGCAGCTTGCGGCTGATGCCGGTCATGGAGCCCTCGGGCACATAGACCAGGTAGCGGCCGGGCAGCGAGACCTGACTGGTCAGGCGGGCACCCTTGTGGCCGATCGGGTCCTTCGTCACCTGGACGAGGACGGACTGGCCGGACTTCAGCGCGGTCTCGATCCGGCGCGGCCCGTGGGCCATGCCGAGCGCCTCGAAGTTCACCTCACCGGCGTACAGGACGGCGTTGCGCCCCTTGCCGATGTCGACGAAGGCGGCCTCCATGGACGGCAGTACGTTCTGCACCTTGCCCAGGTAGACGTTGCCGACGTAGCTGGTGGCCTGCTCCTTGTTGACGTAGTGCTCGACGAGCACATTGTCCTCGAGGACACCGATCTGGGTGCGGTCGCCGTTCTGGCGGACGACCATCACGCGATCGACGGCCTCACGGCGGGCCAGGAACTCCGCCTCGGTGATGATCGGAACGCGGCGACGGCCCTGCTCACGGCCCTCGCGGCGACGCTGCTTCTTCGCCTCCATACGGGTCGAGCCCTTGATGGACTGGACCTCGTCGAAGCCGGTGCCGGGCTCGCGCTCGGCTTCCTTCTTCCGGGGCTCACGGACCTTGACGACCGTACGCTCCGGGTCGTCGGTACCGGCTTCGGCCTCGGGCGAGGCGTCACCGCTGCGACGACGGCGACGACGCCGGCGACGGCTGCTGCTGGAGCCGGAAGCGGACAGCTCGTGGTCCTCTTCCTCCTCCTCGTCGGCCTCGTGACCACGCTCGTGCTCGTCCTCGGACGTGTCGGCGGCGTGCTCGTCGGCCTGCTGCTCCGCGGCTTCGTCCGACTCGCTGGGCTCACCGCGGCGGCGGCGACGGCCACCGCGACGGCGACGGCGCGAAGGACGGTCCCCGTACTCGTCCGACTCCTCGCCCTCGTGCTCGGCTTCGCCCTCGGCCTCCGCCTCGAACTCGTCCTCGGCGTGCTCCTCCACCGGGGCGGCAGGGGCGGGCGCCCGGTCGGCGACCGGCTCGGTCTCGACGACCTCGCCGCGGCGGCGGCGACGGCGCCGGGCACCGCCCTGCGGTGCGACCTCGGCGGCCGGGGCCGCCTCTTCGGCCGACGGAGTCTCCTCGGCCGTCTCGATCTCTTCCTCGGTCTCGTCGTAGTGCGAGGCCGGACCGGCGGCCGCGGCGGCGGCAGCGGCGGTCTCCGGGGTCTGGAACATCGGCTCGGCGAAGACCGGCGCCTGGAAGACGGCCACGGCGGGACGCGTCGCCCGACGGCTCTTGCCGGCGGGCTCCTCGACCTCGCCGGTGAATTCCGGCCGGCCTGCGGGGGCGGTGGCCCTGCGGCGGGTACGGCCACGCGGCGCGGCGGCCTCGGTCTCCTCCTCCGGCTCGGCGACCGGCTCCTCGGCGGCCTCGGTCTCGGCCTCCACCGGCGCCACGGGCTCGACGATCTCGGCGGCCTGCGGGGCACCCGCGGGCGAGGTGGCCTTGCGGGAGGCCCGACGACGGCCGCGCGGGGCGGCCGGCTCGGCAGCTTCTGCGGTCTCGGTGACCTGTACGGCCTCCGCGGCCGCCACGGGCTCGACGATCTCGGCGCTCGTGGTGTCGCCCGACACGGGCTGCGGGGCACCCGCCGGAGCGGAGGCCCGGCGGCGGGTACGGCCACGCGGGGCGGCGGCCTCGACGGGCTCGGCGACAGGTGCCTCGATCGGAGCGGCGGTCTCGACGACCGGCGCCGCCTCGACGATCTCAGCGGCCTCGGCGGCCTGCGGGGCGCCTGCCGGAGCAGTGGCCTTGCGCGTCGCCCGACGACGCGCACGCGGCGCCGGAGCGGCCTCAGTGGGCTCTTCAGTGGGCTCTGCGGCCTCGGCGGGCGCAGCAGCCTCGGGGGTCTCCTCGGCCTTGGGCGCACCCGCGGGAGCGGTCGCCTTGCGGGTCGCCCGACGACGCGCACGCGGCGCCTCGGCGGCCTCGGCGGGAGCAGCGGCTTCGGCAGGCTCCTGCACCTCGACGACCTCGACGGGCTCGACGACCTCGGCGGCCTGCGGGGCACCCGCGGGGGCGGTCGCCTTGCGGACCGCGCGGCGGCGAGTACGCGCCGGCGGCGCGGCCTCCGCCTCGGCGGCAACGGTGTCGGCCGCTTCGGCGTCAATGGCCGGTATGGCCGGCGCGACTGCCTCGGCGGCTTCCGCGCCCTTGGCACCCGCCGACGGCGGGCCTGCCGGGCGGGACGCCGCGCGGCGCCTACGGCGCGGCGGCAGCTTGTCGCCGGGGGCGTTGTTCTCTTCGGCGTTCCCGGTCGTACCGGGTTCGATCGGTTCGAGCATGCGGGCGGTTCTCCCGTCACGCTCCCGGGCGCCACGCCTGATTCCGGTCCGGCACGGTCCGCATGAGAAACGCGGTACCGCCGTCCGGGGCGCGGGCGCCGCACGGGAGCTGAATGTCTGGCTCGCCGGTTCCGTCCGCGATGTACGCACGGCCTGGCGAAAGTCTTATGGGTCAGCGCGCGGCCCGGCCCAGGTGGCTCCCGAGCCCGAGGGCTGCGCTACAACGACCGGCCTTACGCGGAACCTGCACCTTCCGGCACCGTCGCGGCGGCGGTCCCGGTGGCCGTGGATTGCGCGGCCGGGGATGCCTCGCGGTCGGGCGCGAGCGGGTCGGTCACCGTGCCGGACTCCTCGTCGAAGAGCCCCTGCGCCAGCCTGGTCACCGCTGCGGGGACCGGCGGCGCCAGGTCGGCCACAACGCGGAGACCGGACAGGACGTCGTCAGGTCGCACGGCAGGTGTCACGTGCCGAACAACCAGCCGCAGTATCGCACAGGCCTTGTCCCCGGGCCTATCAGCGCCGGGATCGACGGCCTCGAGACCGGCGACGGCCGCGCGGGCGTCGAAGGTCCGCATGCCGTTCTTCGTACGGCGCTGGACCTCGACGGTCTCGGCGCCGAGGAATCCGGCGACGGCCTTCTCGGCGTCCTCGAAGGGGACCCCGTCGAGCCGCATCTCCCACACGGAGGCGGTCAGCCGGTCGGCGAGACCCGAGGTGCGGGCCTCCACGGCGTCGGTGATGTCAAGACCGTCCGGGAGCGACTCGTCGAGCAGTGCGCGCAACGTGTCGGGGTCCCGCGGCTCGGTGAGGGCGATCTCCAGGAACTCGGCCTCGCTGCCCGTGCCGGTGGGTGCGGCATTGGCGTACGAAACCTTGGGGTGCGGGGTGAAGCCCGCCGAGTAGGCCATGGGCACCTCGGCGCGGCGCAGCGCCCGCTCGAACGCGCGCTGGAAGTCGCGGTGGCTGGTGAACCGGAGGCGGCCGCGCTTGGTGTAGCGCAGTCGGATGCGCTGCACCGCCGGTGCGGGCGGCGGGCCTTCGGGCTGTCGCTTGCCCAGTGGTTCTTCTCCTCGGTGCGGAACGGACGCGGTGGCACGCCGCCCTCGAAATACGGGGTGGCCCGGGGGTGTCCGGTCCGGCTCACCCCTGCTTGTGCAGGGAGATCTCGGGTTCGGGCGCCGCGCTGGGCACAGTCGTTGTACTACCCAGAGTACGCGCAAGGCGGCCTACCGGTTCCCGGGGCTCGGGGACCGGGCCCCCGCCGACCAGTGCGCGCCATGCGTCGCGGCGAGCCTGCCGCACGGTCTCGCGCGCCCCCTCGACGGCCTGACGCGCCGTGCGGCCCGCATCCTTTGCTGCCCGGGCCGCCGGGCGCCATACGGAGTCCCGTACGACGTGGCCCAGCGGGGTGCACACGGAGCGGTACGCCCAGCGCACCGGGTCCACGAAGATCCACCGCAGGAGCCGCCCGAGGAACCGTCCGACGGCCCGGGACACGTGCCCGGCCACCCGCCACGCGTGCCCGAGCGCGTCGCCGGCCTCCCGTGCGAGGACGACGAGCGCCCGCCCGAGGGGCACGAGCCCCCAGCGCCACACGGCGACGGCGGGCACGACGAAGATCCACCGCACGAGGGTGGACGGTACGGTCCGGAGCCCGCGCCCGAGCAAGGTGACCCCAGCCCATATGCCCCGCCCGAGCCACGCGAGCCCGCGTCCCGCCGGGGCCACCGCGTGCCGCCACAGCGCCACCCACGGCCACACGAAGAGGGCCTTGCTCAGCCATGCCAGACCGGTGCCGAGCGTTCGCGCGACAACGGCGAGTTGGGCGCCAAGCACCTTGCAAAATAGGGAAGTTGCGCTCCCGAGGGGCACGAGAGCATGCCGGTGGAGCCAGACCCACGGCCGGACGAACAGAGCCTTGGACAGCCAGACGACGGCGGTCGCCGTGCCCCTCGCGAGGAGGGTGACGCCGCCTCCGAGCGGGGTCAGGGCGTGTGCGTAGAACCACACCGCCGGAACGACGACGCAGGCGCGCAGCAGGGCGACGAGACCCGCCGTCAGACCGCGCCCGGCCTTCGCCAATCCCCGTGCCAGCCAGGCGATCCCGTGACCCAGCGGCACTAGCGCTCGCGTGTACAGCCACACCCACGGCCGGACGAACAGCGCCCGGAGCAGCCAGCCGCCGCCCGCGCGCAGGCCGCGCCGGGCGGACGCGAGCCCGGCCCACACCACCCCGCCCAGCCACGCGATCCCGCGCCCCGCCGAGACGAACCCGAACCGGACGCCGGAGGCCATCCAGGTGATCCCGCGCCCCACGTCGGCGAGCCCCGCCCCGACAACCCCCGTCAGCCACCCGAGCCCACGGCCGATCGGTGTCATCACGTGCCGGTACCACCAGGCGACCGGTGCCACGACGCCCGTCCACCACACCCACAGCGCGACGACCCTCACCCCGCGTCCCACCGGCGCCAGCACGTAGCGCCACAGCGCCACCCACGGCCACACGAACAGCGCCTTGCCGGTCCACGTCAGCGCGGCTCCGACGGCCCGCGCGGCCGGGGCGAGTACGCGTGCCCAGAGCCACACCACCGGCGCCACGAACACCGCACGCAACAGCAGGCCGGCCCCACGCGCCAGGGGCAGGAGGCCCCTTTCCCAGGCGAGGCGGCCGCCGACGGCCAGCGCGTCCCAGACCAGGCGGACCGGGACGACGAGAACCAGGACGACGATGCGCACCGGGATACGGATCGCGGCCACGAGGCAGCCCTCGGGCGGCCGTTCATCGACCGCACGCTCCGCGGGCGTCGAGTGCTTCTCCCAGTCCATACCTTCTCGGACGCCGGGGGCCCCGTACGGATCCGCGCCATGGGAACTTCATGCGCCCCTCTGGCCACGGTCATTTTCATCTCGTATTCATAACGGGTCTGGGCCAAACAGGCCCTTGCCGAAGGACATTTGGAGGACACCCCCGATGAGCCCGAGCTCGCAGCACCCCGAGCGCAGCCCCGAACTCTCCCGCCGCACGCTCATCGGCGGCGCCGCGGCCGCCGGTGTGCTCGCCGCACTGCCGCTGAGCCTCCGCACCGCCCTCGCCACGCCCGGCAGGCCGGGCACACTGAAGGACATCCAGCACGTCGTGGTGTTCATGCAGGAGAACCGGTCGTTCGACCACTACTTCGGCACGATGCAGGGCATCCGCGGCTTCGGTGACCGGGCCGCGGTGCGCGGGATCAACGGCAGGCCCGTGTTCCACCAGCCCGACCCGTCCCGCCCGGAGGGCTGGCTCGCGCCGTTCGCGATGAACGCCGCGCACACCAGCGCCTACCAGCAGGGCGCCGCCGCCTTCGGGTTCAGCGACTCGATGAACGCCCGCAACAACGGCATAGCCGACGGCTACGTCACCCGGCGCGGCAGCGGCTGGCTCGGCCAGGGCTACTACGAGCCCGCCGACATGCCCTTCTACCACGCGCTCGCTTCGGTCTTCACCGTCTGCGACCACTACTACTGCTCGACCGAGACCAGCACCAACCCCAACCGCGAGCACCTGATGACGGGCACCAGCGGCGGCACGGTGCGCGACATCGCCGTCGTCGACAACCAGGAGCCCGGCTTCGAATGGACGACGTACGCAGAGCGCCTGGAGGCGGCCGGCGTCAGCTGGAAGACGTACCAGGCGCAGGAGAACTTCGACGACAACGCCCTCGCCTGGTTCAACACCTTCCGGGCCGCCAAGCCGGGCGATTCCCTGTACGAACGGGGCATGAAGCGGGTCGGCAATCCGGCACAGAAGGGCGACCCCTGGGCCATGGGTGACGCCCTCGTCGAAGAGTTCGCCGACGACGTGAAGAACGACGCACTGCCACAGGTGTCCTGGCTCATCGCGCCGGCCGCCCTCTCCGAGCACGCCAGCTACGCGCCCCCGCACGGTGAGGACCTGACGGCCCGCCTGCTGTCCGCGCTCGCCGACAACCCCGAGGTCTTCGCCAAGACCGCGTTCATCCTCAACTACGACGAGCACGGCGGCTTCTACGACCACCTGCTCCCGCCCGTGCCACCGGTCGCCGAGGGCCGCGGCAGGTCGACCGTGACGCCGGACGGCGAGGTCGTGGTCCGGGTCAGCAAGGGGGGATCGTCCTTCTTCCGGCCCGTCAACCAGCGGGGCCAGTACCGCGTGAAGGCCGACGACGGGTCGCTGACCTGGTCCGACACGCTGCCCGCCGGGGAGACGAAGACCGCGGGGCCCTTCCCGCTGGGCCTCGGTATGCGCGTGCCGATGATCGTCGTCTCGCCGTGGACGCGGGGCGGCGCCGTGGCGTCGACGGTGTGCGACCACACCTCCGTCATCCGGTTCCTGGAGAAGCGCTTCGGGGTACGCGAGCCCAACATCAGCGCCTGGCGTCGCGAGGTCACCGGCGACCTGACCGATGTGTTCGACTTCTCCGGCAAGAACCCCTCGTGGCCCGAACTGCCCGACACCAGCGGCAACCGCCAGAAGGTCACCGACACCGGCAAGCTGCCCGCGCCCACCGTGCCCAAGCCACAGCACTTCCCCGAGCAGCAGCGCGGCAGCCGCACTGCCCGCCCCACCCCCTACGACCTGCGGGTCACGCCCCGTGTCCGCAACGGCGAGCTGACGCTCGACCTCGCCAACCACGGCCGCCAGGGCGCCGTCCTCTCCGTCTACCCGGAGCCCGGCGTCGCGCCCAAGCACTACACGCTGAGCCCGAAGACCAAGCTGTCCGACGTCCGGAACCCCGGTGACAACGGCTACGACCTGCGTGTCCACGGCCCGAACGGCGCCCTGTGGCACCTGCGCGGCGACGCGGCCGGCACATACGAGGCGCACCTGGACCTCGCGGACGACGGCAAGGGCGCCGGGGTCGAGCTGGCCAACCGCGCCCGCACCGCCCGCACATTCCTCGTCGGCGACCTCGCCTACGGCGGCGGCACCCGTGAGATCCGCGTCGGCGCGGGCGGCAGCCGCACCGTCGAGGTCCGTGTGCCGCGCGAGGGCTGGTACGACCTCGCGGTCACCGTCCAGGACGAGCCCGGCTTCCTGCGCCGCTACGCGGGCCGCGTCCCCGGCCGACTCGAAGGCGTCACCGACCCCGCGATGGGGCTGCCCGACGCCCTCGGCGTCACGGTGTCCCTGGAGGCCGCGTCCGCCACCATCGACGAGGCGATCCTGGTGCCCGGAAAAGCCGCCCGCATCCGCGCCCGGTTCGATGCGACGGCCGCGGTGTCCGCGATCGAGGCGCACCCGGTCGTGCCCAGGGGCTGGGCGGTGAAGGCGGTTTCGGCGCCGCCCGCCTCGCTCGTGGCCGGCGCGTCGGCGACCGCCGAGTGGGAGGTCCAGGTGCCCGACGCGCTCTCCGGCGCGGCCGCGTACCGGCTGCTCGTGACGGCGCGGGCCCGCTCGGGCGAGCGGTTCGTCCTGGCCGACGGCGAGGTTTCGGCACGCACCGCCCCGTCGATGGCGGGCCACCTGCTCGGCGAGGACTTCGAGTCGGTCGCGGACGCGCTGCAGCCTGTCTCGGGCGTCGTCGGCTGGACAGCGAAGGCCCCGAAGAGCTGGTCCGTGGTGAACGCGGCCGGCATGCCGCAGGGCACCGCCCGCCTCCAGGGCTGGACGTTCCACACCAAGCGGGCGTGGTCCCCGGCGGGCCAGGACCGGGGCGGCTTCGGCCGCGCGCTCGGTGTGATCGCGGTGGCAGACCCGGACGACTGGGACGACACCGGATCGCCGTCGGCGAAGGGCACGTTCGACTCGACCCTGGTCTCCCCCGCTGTCACGGTCCCGTCCGGCACGTCGAAGCTGTACGTCGCCTTCGACTCGCACTACCGACAGGAGGCCCCGCAGAAGGCGGCCGTCACGGCGGTCTTCGACACGGGCGAGGAGATGCGGCTGCTGTACTACAGCGCCGACGCGACGGGCAACGACAACGCGGGCAGTGACGCCGAGAACACCTTCGTGACGAAGGAACTCCCGGTCCCGGCGAACGCGAAAACCGTCACCCTGAAGTTCCGCATGTACGACGCGGGCAACAACTGGTACTGGGCGATCGACCACGTACGCGTGGACAGCAAGCCGATCACGGCCTGACACGGCGGAGAGGCCGGGACACCGTCAAAGGCGTCCCGGCCGCTCACCATCCGTCAGGAAGTCAGACCGACCGGCACATGGGGGTGGGAGAAGCAAGCGGGGAGTGCCGTATGTCGCGCAGGACGAGGAGCCTGCTCGCGTTCCTTGGCCCCGAGCTCCCGAAGGGCCTCGGCCCGCTTCCGCCTCGCTCATCCCGGCGAGCGCCTCAGCCATCCGCCGGACGGCATCCCCGCTTGTCACAGCTACTTCTTGACCGTCAGCGGCAACAGCTTCTTGCCCGTGGGACCAATCTGAATGTCGAGACCGAGCTGCGGACACACCCCGCAGTCGAAGCACGGGGTCCAGCGGCAGTCCTCGACCTCGGTCTCGTCGAGCGAGTCCTGCCAGTCCTCCCAGAGCCAGTCCTTGTCGAGACCGGAGTCCAGGTGGTCCCAGGGCAGGACCTCCTCGTACGTCCGCTCGCGGGTGGTGTACCAGTCGACGTCCACGCCGAACTCGGGGAGCGTCTTCTCCGCGCACGCCATCCAGCGGTCGTACGAGAAGTGCTCGCGCCAGCCGTCGAAGCGGCCGCCGGACTCGTAGACGGCGCGGATCACCGAGCCGACACGGCGGTCGCCGCGCGAGAGCAGGCCCTCGACGATGCCGGGCTTGCCGTCGTGGTAGCGGAAGCCGATCGAGCGGCCGTACTTCTTGTCGCCGCGGATCTTGTCGCGCAGCTTCTCCAGCCGGGCGTCGGTCTCCTCGGCGCTCAGCTGCGGGGCCCACTGGAACGGGGTGTGCGGCTTGGGTACGAAGCCGCCGATGGAGACGGTGCAGCGGATGTCGTTCTGACCGGAGACCTCGCGGCCCTTGGCGATCACGTTGACCGCCATGTCGCCGATCTGGAGGACGTCCTCGTCGGTCTCGGTGGGCAGGCCGCACATGAAGTACAGCTTCACCTGGCGCCAGCCGTTGCCGTACGCGGTGGCAACCGTCCGGATGAGGTCCTCCTCCGAGACCATCTTGTTGATGACCTTGCGCATGCGCTCGGAGCCGCCCTCGGGGGCGAACGTGAGACCCGAACGGCGGCCGTTGCGGGTCAGCTCGTTGGCCAGGTCGACGTTGAACGCGTCGACGCGGGTGGAGGGCAGCGAGAGGCCGATCTTGTCCTCGGTGTACCGGTCCGCGAGCCCCTTGGCGATGTCGCCGATCTCACTGTGGTCCGCGGAGGAGAGCGAGAGCAGGCCGACCTCTTCGAAGCCGGTCGCCTTGAGACCCTTCTCGACCATGTCGCCGATGCCGGTGATGCTTCGCTCCCGCACGGGGCGCGTGATCATGCCGGCCTGGCAGAAACGGCAGCCGCGGGTGCAGCCGCGGAAGATCTCGACGGACATCCGCTCATGGACGGTCTCGGCGAGGGGGACGAGGGGCTGCTTCGGGTACGGCCACTCGTCGAGGTCCATGACGGTGTGCTTGGACACGCGCCACGGCACGCCCGACTTGTTCGGCACGACGCGGCCGATACGGCCGTCCGGGAGGTACTCGACGTCGTAGAACCGCGGTACGTAGACGCCACCGGTCCTCGCGAGGCGGAACAGCACCTCCTCGCGTCCGCCGGGCCGGCCTTCGGCCTTCCAGGCGCGGATGATCTCGGTGATCTCCAGGACCGCCTGCTCGCCGTCGCCGATGACCGCGCAGTCGATGAACTCCGCGATCGGCTCGGGGTTGAACGCGGCGTGGCCGCCGGCGAGGACGATCGGGTCGTCGAGACCGCGGTCCTTGGCATCCAGCGGGATGCCTGCGAGGTCGAGGGCGGTGAGCATGTTGGTGTAGCCGAGTTCGGTGGAGAAACTCAGCCCGAAGACGTCGAACGCCTTCACCGGGCGGTGGCTGTCCACGGTGAACTGCGGCACCTTGTGCTCGCGCATCAGCTCTTCGAGGTCCGGCCACACGCTGTACGTGCGCTCGGCCATGACGCCCTGGCGCTCGTTGAGCACCTCGTACAGGATCATGACGCCCTGGTTGGGCAGCCCGACCTCGTACGCATCCGGGTACATGAGCGCCCAGCGGACGTCGCATTCGTCCCACGGCTTGACGGTGGAGTTGAGCTCACCGCCGACGTACTGGATGGGCTTCTGCACATGCGGGAGCAGAGCTTCGAGCTGTGGGAAGACCGAATCGACAGACATCGCGAACTTTCGAGAGCCGGCAGAGGGGACCATCCAGCGTACCCCGGCGCTCAGCCTGTCAGATCCGACCGCAATTTCGGCCGGGAGGCCCGATCCCACACCCCGGGCAGTTCCCGTTCGCGGGCGGCCGCGGTCGCCTCCTCATGCCCGTACAGCAGCCCCCAGGTGAAGGCGGACTCCCCCGCCGCGTGCGCCTGGGCGGCCAGGGTGCGCAGGGCTTCGCGGGCGACGACGCTGTCCTGGTGGTCGCCCAGCACGGTCTGCACGGCCTTCATCCGCTTGGCGAACTTCTTGGCGGGCTTGCCCAAGGCGGGGGTGGCCGCCTCCCCCGCGTACCTGGCCCGCTTGGCGGCCTTGCGGGCCTGGTGCATCGCCACGTCCCGGTTCAAGCCGGCGGGGAGGTCCAGGGCGTGACCGATCCGGGTGGCCAGGCGTGCGTAGTCCTTGAGGACGGCGCGCGGCAGTGCGTCCTGTGGGCTGCGGTCCGCGGCGGGCAGCAGCGGCGGGTCGGCGAGGAACGCGTCGAGTGTGTCGAGGAGCGCCAGATACCGCTTTCCGTCGAGTACGCCGACGGTCCGGCGCCGGGAACCCGAGCGGCGGGCGGTGGACCAGATGTGCAGGCGACTGCGGGCGGGCCCGAGAACGAGGATGTGGGACAGGTCCGCGATCCGGGTGCGGAACCGATCGTCGAGGACCTCCTGGTCCCGGTCGACGCCGAGCTCCGCGGCCAGCCATTTCAGCTCGTCACCGATCGGATCGGTGATCGCCCGGTCCACAATCTTCCTGTACGTCCTGAAGACGCTGCGCAGCCTGCGTGTGGCGACCCGCATCTGATGCACGGAGTCGGGCAGATCGCGGCGTACGGCGGGGTCGAGGGCGACGATCGCCGTGATCTGGTCGCGTGCGTACGCCAGGATGTGGTCGCCCGCCGTCCGGGGCCGCGGCTTGCCGTCCCCCTCCGGGTGCTGCTTCCTCTTCGGGGCGGTCTCGTCGAGGGCCCTGGCCAGTTTGGACGGCGCCGCGGAGGGGCGTACGCCGCCCTTGCGCAGCCGGCGTTCGACGGCGTCGAGGAACGCGGGGTCGCCGTCATCGGCGAGTTCGACCTCGATCTCGGTCCAGGCGGCGGTGCCGCTGCCGCCCGTGAGCCGCTCGGCCCGGACCTCGTCGACGCTGAGTTCGGCGAGCAGCGCGCCGTCGGCGTCGAGCAGGTGGTGGACGTCCCGGGTGGAGAGCAGCCGGACGACAGGGACGAGCTCCGTCTCGCGGACCCGGGAGCGCAGCAGCCCTGCGAGGCTGTCCGGAAGGGTGTCGGAGAGCGGGGCCCGGATCTCGTCGCGGATCCCGGAGGCGACCGGGAATTTGAGGTGCCAGCCGGCGTCGGCGCCGCCGGTGCGGCGGCGCAGGGTGAGCGCGTCGGCCGCGAGCCGGTGGTTCTCGGTGTCGTAGTAGACGGCGTCCAGCTCCGTGACGCCGCGGTGGTCCACGGCCGCGACGCCGGCCACCCGGGTCAGATCGGGAAGCCGGGTATCGACGGTGGCTTCGTACTTTCGCTCGATTTCACGCTTCGAGTTCGCCATCGGACCTACTTTCGAGTGAACCGTCGGCTTCACCCGCAGCGACGCTGAGGCGTCTTCTAAGTTGTACACCTGTCCTCGGGCAGCGGTCAGGGCTTGGCCGTCAGGAGGTTCATCTGAACCGAGTGAGAAGCCGCCCCGTTCGCGGGGCGGAGGAGTCACGAACTGAATCTAGACGCTCGCAACGCAGCTCGCATCGCGATCGATTCCGTTCCCTGAGCAGTCCCTTGCCGGGACCTGGTGCACACCCGATTCCGGCAAGGGACTGCACGCGGCGAGGACACGCCTACGCCGACATCGGCCGCTGCACCCGGATCGACTGGAGCAGTCCGATGGCCACCCAGACGGCGAACATCGACGACCCTCCGTACGACACGAACGGCAGCGGGAGTCCGGCGACCGGCATGATGCCGAGCGTCATCCCGATGTTCTCGAACGCCTGGAAGGCGAACCAGGCGATGATGCCGGCGGCGACGATCGTGCCGTACAGCTCGGTGGTCTCGCGGGCGATCCGGCAGGCGCGCCACAGGACGACACCGAGGAGGACGAGGATCAGTCCGGCGCCGAGGAAGCCGAGTTCCTCGCCCGCGACAGTGAAGACGAAGTCGGTCTGCTGCTCGGGAACGAACTGGCCGGTGGTCTGGGTGCCCTGGAAGAGGCCGGTGCCGGTGAGTCCGCCGGAGCCGATGGCGATGCGGGCCTGGTTGGTGTTGTAGCCGACGCCCGCCGGGTCGAGCGCCGGGTTGGCGAAGGCGGCGAAGCGGGCGATCTGGTAGTCGTCGAGCAGGCCGAGCTGCCAGACGGCGACGGCTCCGGCCGCGCCGGCGCCGAGGAGTCCGAAGACCCAGCGGTTCGGCGCGCCGGAGGCCAGGAGCACACCGAGCACGATGACGGCCATGACCATGACGGAGCCGAGGTCCGGCATCCCCATGACGATCACCATCGGGAGGAGCGCGAGACCGAGTGCCTTGGCGACGGTCCGGTGGTCCGGGTGCAGCTGGTCGCCCGCGTCGACGCGGGCGGCGAGGATCATCGCCATCACCAGGATGATGGTGATCTTGGTGAACTCGGACGGCTGCAGGGAGAAGCCGCCGCCGATGATGATCCAGGCGTGGGCGCCGTTGACGGTGGCGCCCAGCGGGGTGAGGACCGCGAGGACCAGAATCACCGAGAGGCCGTAGAGGACCGGGACGGCGCCTCGCAGGGTGCGGTGGCCGAGCCAGATCGTGCCGACCATCAGGGCGAAGCCGATGCCGGTGTTGAGGGCGTGTCGCAGCAGGAAGTAGTACGGGTCGCCGTGGTTGAGCGAGTCCCGGCCGCGGGTCGCCGAGTAGACCAGGGCCGCGCCGATGAGGGAGAGCGCGATCGCGGAGCCGAGCATCGGCCAGTCGAGCCGGCGTACGACGGAGTCGCGGGCGGTGAGTCTGCCCCAGACACCGCGGTCGGGGGCATATCGGGAGACCGAGAAGCCGGCCATCAGTCGCGCCTCCCGAGCACCGCGGCGAGTGTCTGCTCCTCCGGGGCCTTCTGCGAGTTCGGGTCGTAGGGCTTGATCGTCGGGGCGTCGATCGTGCCGTCGTGCTGGATCTTGGGCAGGGACTTCTGCGGGGTGGGCAGCAGCGCCTTCTTGAGGTCCTGCTTGCCGGAGTCGTCGAGTCCGTAGAGCGCGTCGTAGATGTTGCGGACGGCGGGCCCGGAGGCGCCGGAGCCCGTACCGCCCTGGGAGATCGTCATGACGATCGAGTAGTCCTTGGTGTACGTGGCGAACCAGGAGGTCGTCTGCTTGCCGTAGACCTCGGCCGTACCCGTCTTGGCGTGCATCGGGATCTTGTCCTGCGGCCAGCCGCCGAATCGCCAGGCGGCGGTACCGCGGGTCGCGACGCCCGCCAGCGCCCCCTCCATCTGCTTCAGGGTCTTGGCGCTGGCCGGCAGCTTGCCGTGCGAATGGGGCTCGACCATGCGGACGTTCTTGCCGTCGGGGCTGACGATCGCCTTGCCGACGGTCGGGTCGTAGAGCGTGCCGCCGTTGCTGATCGCGGCGTAGATGGTCGCCATCTGGATCGGGGTGACGAGGGTGTCGCCCTGTCCGATGGAGTAGTTGATCGAGTCATAGGCGTGCAGCTTCATGCCCTCGAGGCAGTTCTCGTGGGCGAGCACGGTGTTGAAGTCCTTCTTCTTGGGCCACTTCTTGGCCTGTTCGCACCAGGTGTCCTTGTTGGCCTTCCAGAAGTCCTTCTTCCACCGGCGGTCGGGGACGCGGCCGGTGACCTCGTTGGGAAGGTCGATGCCGGTCTCCTTGCCGAGGCCGAACTGGTGGGCGGTCTTGAAGAACCAGTCCTTGGCGTTCTTCTTGGGCTGCAGCCCGCCGTCCTTCTGCCACTGCTGGTAGCCGAGGGCGTAGAAGACGGTGTCGCAGGAGACCTCGAGTGCCTGGCCCAGGGTGATCGGGCCGTGGCTCTGCGATTCGAAGTTCTTGTAGGTGTGGCCCTCGGCGGTGTACGAGCTGCCGCAGGTGTAGTGGCCGTCGAACGGGTAGCCCGCCTGGATGGAGGCCGCGGTCGAGACGACCTTGAAGATCGAGCCCGGTGCGGCCTGGCCCTGGATGGCCCGGTTGAGCAGCGGATAGTTGGACTTCTTGCTGGTCATCCGGGCGTAGTCCTTGCCCGAGATGCCGCCGACCCAGGCGTTGGGGTCGTAGTCGGGGTTGGATGCCATCGCGACGACCCGGCCGGTCTTGGCCTCCATGACGACGACGGCGCCGGAGTCGGCCTTGTAGTTCTGGTTGGTGTTCTTGTCGAAGGACTTACGGGCCGTCTTCATGGCCTCGTTGAGCTCGTACTCCGCGACGGCCTGGACCCGGGCGTCGATGGAGGTGACGACGCTCGATCCGGGCTCCGCCTTGTCGTCCTTCGCCTGGCCGATGACCCGGCCGAGGTTGTCGACCTCGTAGCGGGTGACGCCGGCCTTGCCGCGCAGTTCCTTGTCGTACGTACGTTCCAGGCCGGAGCGGCCGACCTGGTCGGAGCGGAGGTACGGCGAGTCGGTGTCCTTGGCCTTGGTGATCTCTTCGTCGGTGACGGGCGAGAGGTAGCCGAGGACCTGGGCGGTGTTGGCCTTGCCGGGTGCGGCGTAGCGGCGTACGGCGGTGGGTTCGGCGGTGATGCCGGGGAAGTCCTCGGCACGTTCGCGGATCTGGAGGGCCTGCTGGGTGGTGGCCTCGTCGGTGACCGGGATCGGCTGGTACGGCGAACCGTTCCAGCAGGGCTGCGGCGTCTTCGCGTCGCAGAGCCGGATCTTGTCGAAGACGTCCTTCGGCTTCATGCCGAGCACATCGGCGAGCCGGGTCAGAACGCCCTTGCCGTCGTCGTCCATCTTCAGCAGCTCGGTGCGGCTGGCGGAGACGACGAGGCGGGTCTCGTTGTCGGCGAGGGGCACGCCTCGGGCGTCGAGGATGGAGCCGCGGACGGCGGGCTGGACGACCTGCTGGACGTGGTTGCTCTTCGCCTCGTCGGTGTATTCCCGGCCGTTGCGGATCTGGAGATACCAGAGGCGGCCGCCGAGTGTCAGGAGCAGGGAGAAGACGAGGACTTGGATGACGATGAGTCTGATCTGGACCCGCTGGGTCCGGCCCGTCTCCGGAATGTTGCTCACAGGACGCCCCCGGCGGTCGGGCCGGGTGTCCGGGGGGTGCTCCCCGGGAGATACAGGCTCACAGTCGCTTGGCTCCCTTGATCCGTCCGGCCCGTGCCGCCCGGTTGCGGGCGACCTTCACACGCAGTCCGCCCCGCTGGCTGCCGATCCTGAGTCCGGTGCCGGACGAGAGCCAGCCCGAGGCCACGTCGCCGCCGGAGGGCTCGGAGAGCGGGTCGTTCTCGGTGCGTCTGGCGAGCGCCATGATCAGCGGAACGGTGAACGGCGCGAGAAGCAGATCGTAGACAGCGGCGGTGAACAGCAGGCTGCCGAGGCCGACATGGCGGGCGGCGGTGTCCCCGACGAGGGCGCCGACGAGGGCGTAGAGCAGCGTGGATCCGATCGCGGCGGCCACGACCACGGTCATCGGGGCGAGCGCGGACTTGAGCCGTCCGTTCTCCGGCCGGGCGAGTCCGGCGAGGTACCCGATGATGCACAGGACCATGGCGTAGCGCCCGGCGGCGTGGTCGGCGGGCGGCGCCAGGTCGGTGAGGAGCCCCGCGCCGAAGCCGATCAGGGCGCCGGCCACATGCCCGTACACCAGGGAGAGGCCGACGACGACGAGGAGCAGCAGGTCGGGGACGGCGCCGGGGAGTTGGAGGCGCGCGAGTACGCAGACCTGGACGACCAGGGCGATCACGACCAGAGCGGTGGAGAGCAGAGTCCGGTTGAAGCGCATGGGGATCAGCTCTACCTCTGCTCGTTGACCGCGTTGCCGGTGGTTCCGGTGGGGCTGGGACTCCCACTGGGACTGCCGCTCGGGGTCTCGTTGACGTTCCCCACGACCTTTCCGCTGGTGTCGACGATGTCACCGTTGGGCGAGATGGTGACGGTGACCGTCGGGGTCGGGGTGGGTTTCGGTTTGGCGGGCTGTTTCGGCAGGACCATGTCGCGCGGGTCCTCGCGCGGTGCCTGGACGACGACGCCGACGATGTCGAGTCGGGTGAAGCCGACGTACGGGCGGACATAGACGGTCCGGGTCAGGTCGCCGCCGGACGGGTCGACGCGGACCACCTCGCCGACCGGGACTCCGGGCACGAACGGCTTGTTCTTGCTGGAGCCGAAGGTGACCAGCCGGTCGCCCTTCCTGACCTTGGCCTTGCCGTTGAGGAACTGGACGGAGAGCGGGCGGTCGCCCTGGCCGGTGGCGAAGCCGAGTTCGTCGGTCTTCTCCATCCGGGTGCCGACCGTGAAGTCGGGATCGTTGGCGAGGAGCACCGTCGCGGTGTCCGGGCCGACGGTGGTGACGCGGCCGACGAGTCCGTCGCCGTTGATGACGGTCATGTCGCGCTTGAGCCCGTCGTTGGAGCCCGCGTCGATCGTGACGGTCCAGGAGAAGCCCTGGGCCGATCCTATGGCGATGACCTCGGCGGCCTTGATGCCGTACTGCCCGGCGGCGGACTTCTTCAGCATCTTGTCGAGTTCGCGCACCCGGTTGCGGTTGCGGTCGTCGCTGCCGAGCTTCGTTTTCAGCGCGGCGTTCTGCTGTTCCAGGGCGGCGATCCGGTTGTGCCGTTCACCGGAGTCGCGGATCGCCCCTATGGCGTTGCCCACTGGGTCGACGGCTGCCGCAACGCCGTTCTCGACCGGCCCGAAGGCCGTTGCGGCGACCCGCCGGGCGCCGTCCACCGGTGACTCCTCGCCGCCGCGGATGTCCACCGTAATCAGTGCGAATGCGATGGCGATCAGCAGCACCAGGAGCAGACGGCTCTCTCGTGTGTCCCTCACGTGCGGCGGCCGTGCCTTCCTCGTCGGAATGTTCGTGCCTGTATATCAGCGGTCCGCCGCACGGGGCGGCAGCGCCCGTACGGCGGACCGCTGTGTTGTCGCTACCTGCGGGGCTGGGCGTCCAGCACCTGCTGGAGCGCCTCGAACTCCTCGACACACTTACCGGATCCCAGTGCCACCGAGTCCAGCGGGTCCTCGGCGATGTGGATCGGCATGCCGGTCTCACGGCGCAGTCGCTCGTCCAGTCCGCGCAGCAGCGCGCCGCCGCCGGTGAGGACGATGCCGCGGTCCATGACGTCGCCGGAGAGCTCCGGCGGGCACTTGTCGAGCGTGGTCTTCACCGCGTCGACGATCGCGTTGACCGGTTCCTCGATGGCCTTGCGGACCTCCGCGGCGGAGACGACGACCGTCTTGGGCAGTCCGGAGACCAGGTCGCGGCCGCGGATCTCGGTGTGCTCGTCCTTGTCCATGTCGTACGCCGAGCCGATCGTGATCTTGATCTGTTCGGCGGTGCGCTCACCGAGGAGGAGCGAGTACTCCTTCTTGATGTGCTGGATGATCGCGTTGTCCAGCTCGTCACCGGCGACCCGGATCGACTGGGCAGTGACGATTCCGCCGAGCGAGATCACGGCGACCTCGGTGGTGCCGCCACCGATGTCGACCACCATGTTGCCGGTGGCCTCATGGACCGGCAGCCCGGAACCGATGGCCGCGGCCATGGGCTCCTCGATGATGTGCACCTGCCGCGCGCCGGCCTGCGTCGACGCCTCGATGACGGCGCGTCGCTCGACCCCGGTGATGCCCGAGGGCACGCAGACGACGACCCGCGGGCGGGCCAGGTAGCGGCGCTTGTGGATCTTCAGGATGAAGTAGCGGAGCATCCGCTCCGTGATCTCGAAGTCGGCGATCACGCCGTCCTTCAATGGCCGTACGGCAACGATGTTGCCCGGTGTACGCCCGATCATCTTCTTGGCCTCGGAACCGACCGCCAGGATGCCGCCGGTGTTGGTGTTGATGGCCACGACGGACGGCTCGTTCAGAACGATGCCGCGCCCCCTGACGTACACCAGCGTGTTGGCAGTCCCTAGGTCGATAGCCATGTCACGGCCGATGAACGACATTGAGTTCCCCTTGTTCCCCATGAGGATGCGTCGGGCCTTCCCAAGAAGCGGTTATGGCTTGTTTTGGTAGGCGAGGTGAGCGCTGCGGGCGTGGAAGATTCCATCGTAGTGCCGTATTCACGGACACCGCGCGAGGGTCCTTCGCCATTGTGGGCGGAACGGGTGGCCGTTCCACTCATGGTGACGTTACGTCGGAGGGATGCGTTCCCGCGATCGGGGACCCTATGCCGAAGGGCGACCGAATTACTTCGGTCGCCCCGGGGCATGAGCGCTGTTTGGCTGATCCGAGGTCAGGAAAGCCCCGGAAAGAACAGCTTCAGTTCCCGCTCTGCGGACTCCTCGGAGTCCGAGGCGTGGATGAGGTTCTCGCGGGTGATCGTGCCGAAGTCGCCACGGATGGAGCCGGGCGCGGCAGCGATCGGGTCGGTCGGGCCGGCCAGGGCACGGACGCCCTCGATGACCCGCTCGCCCTCGGCGACCAGGACGACGACGGGGCCGGACTGCATGAACTCGACGAGCGGCTCGTAGAACGGGCGTCCGACGTGCTCGGCGTAGTGCTGCTCCAGGGTCGCCCGGTCGAGCGTGCGCAGCTCCAGCGCGGTGACCTGCCAGCCGGCCTTGCGCTCGATCCGGCCGACGATCTCGCCGATCAGCCCACGCCTGACGGCGTCGGGCTTGAGAAGGACGAGGGTGCGCTGAGTCATGTGCGGCTCCTTGAGGGCATGCGGGTGCGGTGAGGCGAGGTTACAGGGGTACGGAGACGGGCCGGCGGCCGGGTTTGCCCGCCGTGCCCGGCTTCAGGTTTCAGCCGCCGGCCGGGGCTTCGGTCGCCGCCTGCGCCGCCCAGCGCGCCTTCGCCTCGTCGATCTTGCGACCGTAGTGCACCGAGGCCCACCACAGTCCGCCGAAGACCAGCCCCAGGATGAACATCATCGGGACGACGAATCCACTGGCGACCAGTGCGACCTGCAGCGCCCAGCCGAGCGCTGTGCCGCCGGGGCGGGTGAGCATCCCGCAGAGCAGGACGGAGAGCAGCATGCCGATGCCGCAGACCGTCCAGACCGTGGTGTTCGACAGGTCGTCGGACTTCATCGCGACGAGTCCGGCGAAACCGATCACGAAGAATTCGCCGATCAACGTCGACGCGCAGAGCGTACGCACAGGGGTCAGTGCCTTCCCAGAAGCAGCCGGGCCTCGCCGACCGTGATCACGGAGCCGGTCACCAGGACGCCGGCGCCCGCGTACTCGTCCTCCTCCTCGGCGAGGGTGATCGCCGCCTCCAGCGCGTCATCGAGGCGCGGCTCGACCTGGACGCGGTCGCCGCCGAAGACCTCGACCGCGACGGCGGCCAGTTCGTCGGCGCCCATCGCGCGGCCGCTGGAGTTCTGGGTGACGACGACCTCGGCGAAGATCGGCTCGAAGGCTTCGAGAAGCCCCCGGACGTCCTTGTCGCCGCTCGCGCCGACCACGCCGATCAGCCGGGAGAAGCCGAACGCCTCGGACAGCCCGTCGGCGGTGGCGCGGGCGCCCGCCGGGTTGTGGGCCGCGTCCAGGACGACGGTCGGGCTGCTCCGGACGACTTCGAGGCGGCCCGGCGAGCGGACCGAGGCGAAGGCCCGGCGGATCGTGTCGATGTCGAGCGAGCCGGACTGCTCGGCGCCGATACCGAAGAACGCCTCGACTGCGGCGAGCGCCACCGCCGCGTTGTGCGCCTGGTGGGCGCCGTACAGCGGGAGGAAGACCTCCTCGTACTCGCCGCCGAGGCCGCGCAGTGTCAGAAGCTGGCCGCCGACCGCGATCTCGCGGGAGACGACGCCGAACTCCATGCCCTCGCGGGCGACCGTGGCGTCGACCTCGACGGCCTTCTTCAGCATGACCTGCGCGGCGTCGACCGGCTGCTGGGCCAGGATGACGGTGGCGTCCTGCTTGATGATCCCGGACTTCTCGGCGGCGATCTCGGCGGGTGTGGAGCCGAGCCGGTCGGTGTGGTCCAGCGAGATGGGGGTGACGACGGCGACAGAGGAGTCGATCACGTTCGTCGCGTCCCAGCTGCCGCCCATGCCGACCTCGACGACCGCGACGTCGACGGGCGCGTCGGCGAAGGCCGCGTACGCCATGCCGGTCAGCACCTCGAAGAAGGAGAGCCGGTAGGGCTGCTGGGCATCGACCATCTCGACGTACGGCTTGATGTCGTTGTACGTCTCGATGAACCGCTCGGGGTCCATCGGCGAACCGTCCAGGGTGATCCGCTCGGTGATCGACTGGACGTGCGGCGAGGTGTAGCGGCCGGTGCGCAGCTCGAAGGCGCCGAGCAGGGCCTCGATCATGCGGGCGGTACTGGTCTTGCCGTTGGTGCCGGTGATGTGGATCGACGGGTACGCGTGCTGCGGCTCGCCGAGCACGTCCATCAGCGCGGCGATCCGCGACACGGACGGTTCGAGCTTTGTCTCGCCCCAGCGGCCGGCGAGCTCCTGCTCCACCGCGCGCAGTGCCTTGTCCACCTCCGGGTCGGCGGGTCGGGCGGGGATCTCGTCACCCGGGACCGGTCCCGAGGCCGTGCGCAGGGTGCGGCTGCCGGCCTCGATCACCGCCAGGTCGGGGTCGCGTTGGGTCGCTTCGTCGACGATCTCCGCGAAGGTGTCGTCGGACTCGGACGCGTCGTGCCGGTCTGAAGGGCGGGGCTCACTCACGGGTCCCAGTCTACGGATCGGGACAGACATCCGGCGCGGGGCCCGGCAACGGTCACGAATCGCCCGCCCGGGCCACTGTCGGCACAACGCGCCCAGGGGGCACATGGTGCTCCATGTCCCCCTGCCCTCCGAGTCCGACCGCGGCTCCGGAGCGGCGCGCGCCCCGGAGGCCGGGCGGACGACTGCCCGGCACCGGACACGCCGTACGGGCTGTACGAGCCGCTGCTGCGGGTCCGGCTGCGGCGCCGGCCGCCGGAGCGGGGACGGCGAAGCCCCCGTGTGCCTGGTCGGTCAGGGACACGGGGGCTTCGCGCTCAGATCATCAGTTCTGCGGCAGGTTCGCCAGCTGAGCGGTGATCCGCGTGATGTCCGCGTCGGCCTTGGCGAGCCGGGTACGGATCTTGTCGACCACGTTGTCCGGTGCCTTGGCCAGGAACGCCTCGTTGCCGAGCTTGGCGTTGGCCTGGGCCTTCTCCTTCTCGGCGGCGCCCAGGTCCTTCGTCAGGCGCTTGCGCTCGGCCTCCACGTCGATGGTGCCGGACAGGTCGAGGGCGACGGTGGCACCCGCGACCGGCAGCGACGCGGTGGCGTGGAAGCCGTCACCGGCGGGCTGCAGGCGCAGCAGCTGGCGGATGGCCGCCTCGTGCGGGGCGAGCGCCGTACCGGTCAGGGTGAGCTCGGCCGGGACCTTCTGGCCGGGCTGGAGGCCCTGGTCGGAGCGGAACCGGCGGACCTCGGTGACGACCTGCTGGACGAGCTCGATCTCCTGCTCGGCGGCCGCGTCGCGGAAACCGGAGTCCTTCGGCCAGTCGGCGATGACGACGGACTCACGGCCGGTCAGCGTGGTCCAGAGCGTCTCGGTGACGAACGGGACGACCGGGTGCAGGAGCCGCAGCATCACGTCGAGGACCTCGCCGAGGACCCGGCCGGAGACCTTCGCCTGCTCGCCGCCCGCGAAGAACGTGGTCTTCGACAGCTCGACGTACCAGTCGAAGACCTCGTCCCACGCGAAGTGGAAGAGGGCCTCGCTGAGCTTGGAGAACTGGAAGTCGTCGTAGAACGCGTCGACTTCGGCGACGGTCTTGTTGAGCTTCGACAGGATCCAGCGGTCCGTCGCGGACATCTGCGACGGGTCGGGAAGCTCGCCCTCGATCGTGGCGCCGTTCATCAGCGCGAAGCGCGTGGCATTCCAGATCTTGTTGGCGAAGTTGCGGGAGCCCTGGACCCAGTCCTCGCCGATCGGGACGTCGACGCCCGGGTTGGCACCGCGCGCCAGGGTGAACCGCAGGGCGTCCGAGCCGTACTTGTCCATCCAGTCCAGCGGGTTGACCGCATTGCCGAAGGACTTCGACATCTTCTTGCCGAACTGGTCGCGGACCATGCCGTGCAGAGCGATGGTGTGGAAAGGCGGGGTGCCGTCCATCGCGTACAGGCCGAACATCATCATCCGGGCGACCCAGAAGAAGAGGATGTCGTAGCCGGTGACCAGGACGGAGTTCGGGTAGAACTTCGCCAGGCTCTCGGTCTGCTCCGGCCAGCCGAGCGTCGAGAACGGCCACAGGCCGGAGGAGAACCAGGTGTCGAGGACATCGGTCTCCTGCGTCCAGCCCTCGCCGCTCGGCGGCTGCTCGTCGGGGCCGACGCAGACGATCTCCCCGTCCGGGCCGTACCAGACGGGGATGCGGTGGCCCCACCACAGCTGACGCGAGATGCACCAGTCATGGAGGTTGTCGACCCAGTCGAAGTACCGCTTCTCCATCTCCTGCGGGTGGATCTTGACCTGGCCGTCGCGGACCGCGTCGCCCGCCGCCTTGGCCAGCGGGCCGACCTTGACCCACCACTGCATGGACAGCCGCGGCTCGATCGTCGTCTTGCAGCGCGAGCAGTGGCCGACGGAGTGGACGTACGGGCGCTTCTCGGCGACGATCCGGCCGTCGGCGCGCAGAGCGCCGACGATGGCGCTGCGCGCCTCCAGCCGGTCCAGGCCCTGGAAGGGACCGTGTGCCGTGATGATCGCGTGCTCGTCCATGACGGCGAGGCTCGGCAGGCCGTGCCGCTGGCCGATCTCGAAGTCGTTCGGGTCGTGCGCGGGCGTGACCTTGACGGCGCCCGTGCCGAACTCGGGGTCGACGTGCTCGTCGGCGACGACCGGGATACGGCGGCCGGTGAGCGGCAGCTCGATCTCCTTGCCGACCAGGTGCCTGTAGCGGTCGTCCTCCGGGTGGACGGCGACGGCCGTGTCGCCCAGCATCGTCTCGGCACGCGTCGTCGCGACGACGATGGAGTCCTCGCCCTCGCCGTACCGGATGGAGACGAGCTCGCCGTCGTCGTCCTGGTACTCGACCTCGATGTCCGAGATGGCCGTGAGGCAGCGCGGACACCAGTTGATGATGCGCTCGGCCCGGTAGATCAGCTCGTCGTCGTAGAGCTTCTTGAAGATGGTCTGGACGGCCTGGGACAGACCCTCGTCCATGGTGAAGCGCTCACGCGACCAGGCGACACCGTCACCCAGGCGCTTCATCTGCCCGGAGATCTGTCCGCCGGACTCGCCCTTCCACTGCCAGACACGGTCGATGAAGGCCTCGCGCCCCAGGTCGTGGCGGGACTTGCCCTCCTTGGCGAGCTCACGCTCGACGACGTTCTGCGTGGCGATACCGGCGTGGTCCATACCGGGCTGCCACAGCGTCTCGTAGCCCTGCATCCGCTTGCGGCGGGTGAGGGCGTCGATCAGCGTGTGCTCGAAGGCGTGCCCCAGGTGGAGGCTGCCCGTGACGTTCGGCGGCGGGATGACAACGGTGAACGGAGGCTTGTCGCTTGTCGCGTCGGCCTCGAAGTAACCACGTTCTACCCAGCGCTCATACAGCTTCCCCTCTACCTCGGCCGGTGCGTACTGGGTCGGCAGTTCGGGGTTGCTGGCTGGCGTCTGCTGAGTGTTCTCGGTCACGGGGGACAGTTTAGGGCCGTCACAGTCGTGCACTGAAACCGGTTTGTTCAGTAACGGTGTGACGCCCTGTGCTCCATGCGGGTGGACCTTCCGTCAGGATGTTCGGAACGCATAAGCATGACGAACAGGGGACACCGCAGATGAGCTACAACCAGCCGGGCCCGTACGGCGGGCAGCCTCCGCAGGGCCAGCCCGGACCGTACGGCGGCCAGCCGCCGCAGGGTCAGCCCGGCCCGTACGGCCAGCAGCCCGGCCCGTACGGCCAGCAGCCGGGTCCGTACGGCGGCCAGCCGCCGCAGGGCGGCCAGCCGGGTTACGGGTATCCGCAGCAGGCCCCCCAGGGTGTTCCGCAGCAGCCCCAGCCGGGCTACGGCTACCCGCAGGCCCAGCAGCCGGGCCCGTACGGCCAGCAGCCCCAGGCCCCGTACGGCCAGGCCCCCTACGGCGGCCAGGTCCCGATGCCGCCGGCCGCGCCGAAGAAGAAGACCGGCCTGATCATCGGCGTCGTCGTGGTCGCGCTGGCGGTCATCGCGGGCGGGGCGTACTTCCTGACGTCGGACGGGGGCAGCAGCACGTCGGTCGCGGACGACGGCAAGACGTACAAGCTGACGACGCCGGCGACGGTGCTCGGGGGCACGTACAAGAAGGCGCCGAACAGCACCGAAGACAAGATGACGGACGACGACCTCAAGGAGTTCGAGCAGTACGGGGTGGCCAACCCCAAGAGTGCTGCGGGCAGTTACGCCTCCGGGGACGCGGCCGCCCAGAAACTGCTGTCGTTCAGCGGCGTGTACGGCGAGATCGAGGATCCCGCCGCTGTCGTCGACGCCATGTTCGGCAAGATGAAGACCGAAGCCGCCAAGGACAAGAAGTCCAGCGGCGAACTGGTGGGCAGCCCGAAGACCTACACCCCGGCCGGGTTCGAGAACGGCATCCTGAAGTGCCAGGAAACCAAGATCTCGGGCGAGAGCGGATCGGCCAAGCCGACGTCCATGCCCATCTGCATCTGGGGCGACCACAGCACCGTCGCCGTGGTCATCGACATGGACATGGCCGCAATGATGACCGGTAAGAGCATGTCGGTGGAGAGCGCCGCCGACAACGCGGCCAAGCTCCGCAACGACGTCCGCGTCGAGGTCAAGTAACACTTCGCACGGCACTGAAAAGGGGCGCCCGGCCAGTCACCTGGCCGGGCGCCCCTTCACGTAAGCATCGCTGCCGCTACGCGGACTTCTCGTGGCGGCCGCCGTCGTTCTTGCCGATCGTGCGCGGCTCGCGCGGGACCAGCGTCGGGTTGACGTTGTTGCGGACCACGTCCGCCGTGATGACGACGCGGGCGACGTCCTTGCGGGACGGCACCTCGTACATCACGGACTGGAGGACCTCTTCCATGATGGCGCGCAGACCACGCGCGCCGGTGCCGCGCAGGATCGCCTGGTCGGCGATGGCCTCCAGCGCCGGACGGTCGAAGTCCAGCTCCACACCATCGAGTTCGAAGAGGCGCTGGTACTGCTTCACCAGCGCGTTGCGCGGCTCGACGAGGATCTGCAGCAGCGCCTCGCGGTCCAGGTTGTGCACCGAGGTCAGCACGGGGAGGCGGCCGATGAACTCGGGGATCATCCCGAACTTCACCAGGTCCTCCGGCATGACCTCCTGGAACTGGTCGCTTGCCTCGATCTCGCGCTTGGAACGGATCGTTGCACCGAAGCCGATGCCCTTGGCGCCCGCCCGCGATTCGATGATCCGCTCCAGACCGGCGAAGGCACCGCCCACGATGAACAGCACGTTCGTCGTGTCGATCTGGATGAACTCCTGGTGCGGGTGCTTCCTGCCGCCCTGCGGCGGTACGGAGGCGGTGGTGCCCTCCAGGATCTTCAGCAGGGCCTGCTGGACGCCCTCGCCGGAGACATCACGGGTGATCGACGGGTTCTCGCTCTTGCGGGCGACCTTGTCGATCTCGTCGATGTAGATGATCCCGGTCTCGGCCTTCTTGACGTCGTAGTCCGCGGCCTGGATCAGCTTCAGCAGAATGTTCTCGACGTCCTCGCCGACATAGCCGGCCTCCGTCAGCGCCGTCGCGTCGGCGATGGCGAACGGAACGTTGAGCATGCGGGCCAGCGTCTGCGCGAGGAGCGTCTTGCCGGAGCCCGTGGGGCCCAGCAGCAGGATGTTGGACTTGGCCAGCTCGATGGCGTCGTCGCGGCCCTGCGCGCCGCCGTTCTCGCCCGCCTGGACCCGCTTGTAGTGGTTGTACACAGCGACCGAGAGGGCCTTCTTCGCGGGCTCCTGCCCGACGACGTACCCCTCGAGGAACTCGTAGATCTCGCGCGGCTTGGGGAGTTCCTCCCACCGCACCTCGGAGGTCTCCGCGAGCTCCTCCTCGATGATCTCGTTGCAGAGATCGATGCACTCGTCGCAGATGTACACACCGGGTCCCGCAATGAGCTTCTTCACCTGCTTCTGGCTCTTTCCGCAGAACGAGCACTTGAGCAGGTCGCCGCCATCACCGATGCGTGCCACGAGGTGCTTCCCCTTCGCCTGGGAGCAGCTTGGTGCAGCGGCTCCTGGTGCCTCTATCCGACGGTACCTTGCCTGGCCCCCCGTTCGGGCCCCCCTTGGCACGGTTCACACGGCCACGACCGTGTGAAACCACCGCGCCAAGGGATAAAGGCCGACGTCAGGCCATCGCTCCGGCCGCACTCTTGCGGGTGGAGACGATCTGGTCGACGAGACCGTAGGCGAGGGCGTCCTCGGCGGTCAGGATCTTGTCGCGCTCGATGTCGTCGCGGATCTTCTCCAGCGGCGTGGTGGAGTGCTTGGCCAGCATCTCCTCCAGCTGGGTGCGCATCCGCAGGATCTCGTTGGCCGCGATCTCCAGGTCGGAGAGCTGCTCACGGCCGGTCTGCGAGGACGGCTGGTGGATCAGCACACGGGCGTTGGGCAGAGCCATGCGCTTGCCGGGCGTGCCGGCGGCGAGCAGGACCGCGGCGGCGGAGGCCGCCTGGCCCATGCAGACCGTCTGGATGTCCGGCTTCACGAACTGCATCGTGTCGTAGATCGCGGTGAGCGCGGTGAACGAGCCGCCGGGGCTGTTGATGTAGATCGAGATGTCGCGGTCCGGGTCCATCGACTCCAGGCACAGCAGCTGCGCCATGACGTCGTTGGCGGACGCGTCGTCGATCTGCACGCCGAGGAAGATCACGCGCTCCTCGAAAAGCTTCGCATACGGGTCGTACTCCCGCACACCCTGCGAGGTGCGCTCCACGAAGCGCGGAACGATGTAGCGGTTGTCCACCTGCGGGCCGGTGTAGAGGCCGCTGGCGGATGCGCCGGGGAGGCCGGGGTAGTTGCTCATGTCGGTGTTCACCATCCTGGTGGCGTTCTGAGGGCTGAGGGCTGTGGGCTGGGCGGGCAGGGGGGGCTCAGGCCCCGGTGCCGCCGCCACCCGGAACGCCCGATGCGGCGGAGATGATCTCGTCGATCAGCCCGTACTCCACGGCCTCCTCCGCCGTGTACCAGCGGTCGCGGTCGCCGTCGCGGATGATCGTCTCCACGGTCTGACCGGAGTGACGGGCGGTGATCTCCGCCATCCGCTGCTTCGTACGGAGCAGGTACTGCGCCTGGATCTTGATGTCCGAGGCGGTACCGCCGATGCCGGCCGAACCCTGGTGCATGAGGATGTCGGTGTTCGGGAGCGCGAAGCGCTTGCCCGCGGTGCCACCGGTCAGCAGGAACTGGCCCATCGAGGCCGCCATGCCCATACCGATGGTGACCACGTCGTTCGGGATGTACTGCATGGTGTCGTAGACCGCCATGCCTGCCGTCACCGAGCCGCCGGGGCTGTTGATGTAGAGGTAGATGTCCTTGTCGGGTTCGGCGGCAAGGAGAAGCAGCTGCGCCGTGATCTTGTTGGCGATGTCATCGTCGACCTGCTGACCGAGGAAGATGATGCGCTCGCCGAGCAGTCGGCTGTAGACCTGGTCGCCGAGGCCACCACCGAGGGACGGCTCTCCGGCGACGTAAGGCATCAGATTCGTCACGTATCCACCTGCTCGTCTCTGACGGCTCCGGCCGTCTCAGCGTCTTCGTACCGGGCGGGCGGGGACTCCCCTGCCCTTCCTATTCATGGACCCTAACGCGCAGGTAGGACAACGCCATCCCGCTTCCGCAACTGTTCGCTGGGAGCGCAAGCTGGTCAGTGCGCACAAGGGTTCCGCGGCACCGGACGGGGAGCTCGGGGCCCGCTGCGCGGGACTCTGCCGCGAGACGACGACGGGCTCCGGACGCTCAGCGTCCGGAGCCCGTCGCACGGGTTCAGCGCGAGGCTCAGGCCTCGTTCTTCTCCTCGGCAGCGGCCTCGGTGGTGCCCTCGGCGGCCTCGACCGTCTCGATGGCCTCCTCGAGCTCCTCCTCGTCCTCCAGCTCGACGACCTCACCATTGGTGTCGACGACCTTGGCGGCCTCGACGACCACAGCCAGTGCCTTGCCACGGGCGACCTCGCCGACGAGCATCGGCACCTGGCCGCCCTCGACGACGGCCTGGGCGAACTGGTCGGGGCTCATGCCGGAGGAAGCAGCGCGCCGCATGAGGTGCTCGGTGAGCTCCTCCTGGTTGACGTTCAGCTTCTCCTTGTTGACGAGCTCGTCAAGGATGAACTGGGTCTTGATGCCCTTGATGGCCTGCTCGGAGGTCTCGGCGTCGAACTCCTCGACCGTCTTGCCCTGGATCTCCAGGTACTTCTCCAGGGTCAGACCCATCTGGCCGAGCTGGTGGTGCTCCAGGTTGTGCTTGCGGGTCTGGACCTCGTCCGCGAGCAGCTTCTCGGGGATCGGGACCTCGGCGAGCTTCAGGAGCTCCTCGAGGACGCGCTCCTGGGCCTGGGTGGCCTGGTCGTACTGCTTGGTGTTCTCCAGGCGCGTACGGCTGTCCGCCTTGAGCTCGTCGAGCGTGTCGAACTCGCTCGCCATCTGGGCGAACTCGTCGTCCAGCTCCGGGAGCTCACGGGCGGCGACCGCGGTGACCTTGACGGTGACCTCGGCCTCCTTGCCCTCGGCCGAGCCGCCCTTCAGCTCGGAGGTGAAGGTGGCCTCGCCACCCGCCTCCAGGCCGGTGACAGCAGCGTCGATGCCGTCGAGGAGCTCACCGGAACCGATGGTGTACGAGACACCCTCGGCCACGCCGTCCTCCAGGACCTCGCCGTCGACCTTGGCCTGCAGGTCGATCGTGACGACGTCGCCCTCGGCGGCGGCGCGCTCGACCGGGTTGGTGGAAGCGAAGCGCTCGCGGAGCTGCTCGACGGCCTTCTCGACCTCTTCGTCGGTGACCTCGAGGGCGTCCACGGTGACCTCGATGCCGGAGTAGTCCGGGATCTCGATCGCGGGGCGCACGTCGACCTCGGCGGTGAAGGCCAGCAGCTCGCCGTCCTTCAGCTCGGTGATGTCGACCTCGGGCTGGCCCAGGACGTTGAGCTCACCCTCGTTGACAGCCTCGGTGTAGAACTTCGGGAGGGCGTCGTTGACGGCCTCCTCCAGCACAGCACCACGGCCGAACCGCTGGTCGATGACCCGATTGGGGATCTTGCCCTTACGGAAGCCCTTCACCGTGACCTGCTGGTTGATCTTCTTGTACGCCGCGTCGAGGCTGTCCTTGAGCTCCTCGAAGGGCACCTCGATGCTGAGCCGAACCCGAGTCGGGTTCAGGGTCTCCACGGCGCTCTTCACGGTTCGGTCTCCTTGGTGGCTGACTTCTTGGGGTTCTGCTCGGCCACCGGACAGCGGCTCCGCGGATCGAGCCCGGTACATCAGACACACGGGCACGCATTTTGCATAGTAACGGCAAGGGGGATGACTCCCACAATGCGATCTTGCTGGTGGTCGGGGTGGCCGGATTCGAACCGACGACCTTCCGCTCCCAAAGCGGACGCGCTACCAAGCTGCGCCACACCCCGTCGGTGCGACACGTAGGGTACATGCCGACAGGCGGTGCACAGGCCGCTTTTCGGGAGCGGCGCGGATCGCGGCACCCGGTGCCGCAACCATGTGTGCGCAGACCGTCCGCGACCCGCTACGATGCTCTTCGTGCCGCGGTCCTCGTGACCTGCGGTGCGGCGTTCGCGGGCGTAGCTCAATGGTAGAGCCCTAGTCTTCCAAACTAGCTACGCGGGTTCGATTCCCGTCGCCCGCTCCATGCCACTCAGGGCCAGGCCGGAGAACATTCTCCGACCTGGCCCTGATGCGTTCGGGGACCCGCCCCTACGGGGCCGGCCGACGGCGCGTCAGAAGGAGATGTTGCTGATCGTCTCCGCTATCGAGTTCATGAACCTGTTGATCGACGGCGCCATGCCGGTCGATGCCAGGAAGAAGCCGAAGAGCACCGCGACGACCGCGGGTCCGGCCTTGATGGAGCCGCTGCGGATCAGGACCACCAGGATGATCGCCAACATCAGCACCACAGACAGTGAAATGGCCACGACTGATCACACCCTTGGTCGGTCCGCCTTGCCGGCCCGGAGGCGTGCATCCCGACACTCCTCCGTTACGTCCATCGTGCCACCAACTCCCCCATGGTTGCTGCCAGGTGACGCATCGGACTGTCCGGATCTCGCCATCCTCACGCCCCGCGTGCGCGAGGGGCGCACAACCCTCACGGCGCACCTGCCGGCGCTCCGCCGGAACCGTCCCGGGGCCGCACCGGGGCCGCGCCAGGCCCGGTTCAAATGGTGCATGGCTGTGATGATTTCCATATCCACACACATCATTCACATGCATTTCGCCAACCCTGATGCGATGAAATTCACTCCCCTCAATCGCCTGCCGATATGCACCGTTTAAGGCGGATCAATCAGGTCATAGCGGGCATCTTTCGGGTGGTTTCACTTTCGAATGGGCGGGAACACGCGATATCCGATGGCCGTTTTACGAATTGCATTCGAGACGTCTAAGGTGCTTTGGATGTTCCACGCTCCGAACGTATTTCAGAGGGACCCGATCTCCCCGGCGACCCGGGAGCCGGAGCCCAGACCGGACGGAGGCAGGACCACCACCGCGACAGCCCCCGCACCGGTGGCGAACAAGCCTCCTGCGGCCGAGCCCGCGAAGCGGCGTGACGCCTACTTCGACAACGTCAAATACCTGGCGATCGTGCTGGTCGCCGTGGCGCACGCATGGGAACCCGTGATGGACGGGAGCCGGACCACCCGTGCGCTGTACATGGTCGCGTACACCTTTCACATGCCGGCCTTCATCATCGTCTCCGGCTATTTCTCCCGCTCGTTCGACCTGAGCGCCAAGAAGGTGAAGCGCCTGGTCACCGGCGTCGCCGTGCCCTATGTGGTGTTCGAGACGGCGTACTCGCTCTTCAAGCGGTACGCGGACGACTCGCCGGACCATCCGATCAGCCTGCTCGACCCCTGGTATCTCACCTGGTTCCTGTGCGCGCTGTTCATCTGGCGGATCACCACGCCCCTGTGGCAGGCGCTGCGCCATCCGATGCCCGTCGCGCTCGTCATCGCCGTACTCGCCTCGTTCTCCCCCACGATCGGCGACGATCTCGACCTCCAGCGGGTCCTGCAGTTCCTTCCGTTCTTCGTGCTCGGTCTCCAACTGAAGCCCGAACACTTCCAGTTGATGCGCCGACGTGAGGTGCGACTGCTGGCGCTGCCGCTGTTCGCGGGGGCGATCGTGTTCGCGTACTGGGCGGCGCCGCGGATGCAGTTGGGCTGGTTCTACCGCAGCAACAGCGCCCCGGAGATGGGCGCTCCGTGGTGGTCGGGTGCGGTGATGACGCTGGCGATGTTCGGCTGTGCGCTGCTGCTCACCATCGGGTTCCTGGCCTGGGTGCCGCGCCGCCGCATGTGGTTCACGGTGCTGGGCTCCGGAACGATCTGCGGCTATCTGCTGCACGGGTTCCTGATCAAGGGCGTCGGCTACGCCGGGGTGTTCGACCGGTACACGTGGCTCGCCGAGCCGGCCGGCCTGGTCCTCGTCTCCCTGGCCGCGGCCGCCGCGGTGACGCTGATGTGTACGCCACCCGTACGGCGGGTGCTGCGTTTCGCGACCGAACCGGACATGCACTGGGCCTTCCGGCGGGACGCCGCCAGGCTCTGAGTGGATCAGTCGCCCGCGGTGTTGGCCGGATCCGGACGGTCGGCGGGCGGTTCGCCAGGGGTGAGCCCGAGCAGCGCGCGTACCTGCGTGTATTTCGCGGTCAGTCGGGTACGCGTCGCCGGGTCCAGTACCGCGAGGCGGTCCGGATCGGCGTTGTGCGCGAGGTCGGACTCCTTGATCAGCAGGGCGCCGGGGGTGGCGAGGATGCGCCCGGTGTACGAGGCGAGGTCCTCGCCGTCCCGTTTGGTGACGGCGAGGACCATGTCCTTGACCTGTTGCGGCAGGGCCGCGCGGGCCAGCCACTCCTCGGACAGCACCTCGTCCTCGACGGCGTCGTGCAGCCAGGCCGCCGCGATCTGTTCGTCGCTGCCGCCCCTCGCCCGTACGCCCTCCGCGACGGCGGCGAGGTGTTCGGCGTAGGGGCGTCCGGCCTTGTCCTTCTGATCCGCGTGGGCAGTGCGCGCGATCGCCTCGACTTCGGCCAGGGTCGGATTGCTGCGGGGTGCGGGCATGGGCCGACTCTACGGACGTGCGGCCGTCCGGCGCAGGGCGGCACGGGCCGGAAGCGTGACGGCGGCGAGGCCGAGAGCGACGGTCGCGGCGACGAACGACCCGTACAGCGCCGGTGGGATGTACGGGGCTTCGCCCGTCAGGCCCTTCATCATCGGGTTGAGCGTGGCCAGCGCGATCCCTGTGCCGAGTGCGATTCCGGCCACCGTGACGAGCAGCGCCTCCCAGCGGATCATGCCCATGACCTGGCGGCGGGTGGAACCGACGAGGCGGAGCATGCCGAGTTCGCGGCGACGGTCGAGGACGGTCATGACCAGCGTGTTGACGGCGGCGACTGCGGCGAATCCGCCGAGGACGGCGGCCATGGTGGTGTTGGCCCAGGCGTTGAGCTCACGGTCCTGGCTCCGCGCGGCGGCGTAGCCGGACGCGTCGGTGACGGTGCCGAGCGCGGTGAGCTTCTGCGCGGCGGCCGGGGTGGACCGTACGAGGACGTCGGAGGCGTACGGCGAGGTGACATGGGTCCGCAGGTCGGTGGCCGGCAGGGTGACGAGCGAGACACCGAGGCCGCGGCCGTAGACGGCGACGATCTGCGGGGATGCTCGCGTGCCGTCCGGCAGCCGCAGCGCGAGCCGGTCGCCGGTGGCGAGATGTGCCGATTCGGCGAGTGTGGTGTCGATGGCGACCGTGCCGGGGCGCAGTCCGGTGAGCGATCCGGTACGGACGTCGAGGTCCTGGACCTCGGTGAGGTCGCGCCCTGATCCGATGACGCCCTGGGCGGACGCGCTCTGCAGCCACCGTTCGCCGCCGCTGCCCGCGGGGACCAGGACGGAGGCGCGGAGCAGTCCGACGGCCGTGGAGACGCCGGGCGTGGCGGCGGCGCGGGCGGTCGCGTCGGAGGCGAGCCCCGCCGGCGCGGAGACGATGTGGTCGGCGATGATGCCGTCGCGCTGCTGGTGTGCGGTCACGCGTTCCTCGCTGGTGTGCATGAAGACGAGAGTCGAGGCGAAGGCCATGGCGAGCACGATCGGGGTGATCGCGGAGGCCAGCCGACGGGAGTTCGTACGGGAGTTGGCGGCGGCCAGCGAACCGGATGCCCCTGCGGCACGCAGCGGGAGACCGAGGACGGCGGCGCAGAGGCGGGCGAGCAGCGGGCCGAGCAGTCCGACCGCGAGCATGAAGAGCATGACGACACCGAGTGCGGCGTTGGCCGCGTCCTCCCCGGTCTCGGAGGCGGCGACGCCCGCGAAGACCGCACCGCCGATGAGGGCGGCGATACCGAGCGGTGTACGGATCCAGCCGAACGGGGGGCGTTCCACGGCGGACTGGGCGAGGGCGAGGCCCGGCTTGGTCTTCGAGGGCCGGCGGGCGGCGGTGTATCCGGCGCACAGCGCGGTGACCATGGTGACGGCCGTGGCGACGGTGAGCGGCAGCCAGGAGATGTGCAGGCCTACGGCGTCCGGGACGGCGCCCTTCGCCCGGAGTTGGCCGAACCACCAGTGGGCCAGGGCGATTCCGGGCAGGCAGCCGAGGGCTCCGGCGAGCGGGGCGACCAGCAGCGACTCGGTGGCGATGGTGCGGCGCAGTTGGCGCGGGGTGGCGCCGATGGCGCGCAACAGGGCGAATTCGCGGCTGCGCTGGCCGACGGAGAGGGCAACGGTGCCCGCTGCGGTGAACACGGCGACCATGGCGGCGACCCCGCCGAAGGAACCGCCGAGTCCGATGAGGAGCTCCTTGGCTCCGGCCAGCCCGGTGTCCTCTGCGGCGCCACGGTCGTCGCCGGTGTGCACCTGGGCGGCCGCGGTGCGGCCGACGGCCCGGGTGACCTGGTCGGCGAGGGTGGCGGTGGGGGTGCCGGGGGCGGCGAGCACGGCGATGGCGTCGACGCGGCCGGGGTGTCCGGAGAGGGCGACGGCCTGCTGATCGGTGAGCCAGGCAGTGCCTGCCGCGCCGTCGGTCGTGCCCGAGATGCGGAAGTCCCGTATGCCTGCCGGGGTGTCCAGGGCGATGCGGTCTCCGACGTGGCCCTCGGCGCCGATGGGAACGACGACGTCGCCGGCTTCCGGTGCGTCGCCGGTGAGCAGCCGTGTCCCGGTGAGGACGGCGGATCCCCAGCCGTGTGCGGTCAGTGGCGTGCGGTCCAGGTGTACGGGAAAGGTGACGTCCCCGATCGCGGTTGCCGCGCCCGGGACCGAGGCGGCCTTCCGTACCAGGGCTTCGGGCAGCCGTGCGGTGCCGGGGAGCGGGGCCGTCGCGTCGTATGCGTTCTCGCCACTGCCGGCCCTCAGATGCGCCTGCTGGTCCGCGGCGACCAGCACCGGCGCCTTCGCATAGCGCTCGGCGGGAACGGAGGCACGGGTTCCGGTCTCCAGGAGGATGCCGCAGGCGGAGACGATCGCCGCCGCCATCAGGAGCGCGACAAAGGTCCCCACGAACGAGGAGGGCTTGAAGCGGATGGCCGCGCGGGCGAGACCGTTCGGGAGGTGCGGAGCGAACATCAGGCTGCTGCTCCCGCGTGGGCGGGGGCCGTCAGCGCGGTCATCCGGGCGGCGATCTGCTCGGCGCGGGCACGCGGCAGGCTGTCCGCGATCGAACCGTCGGCGAGGAAGAGCACACGGTCGGCGTAGGCGGCGGCCGCGGGGTCGTGGGTGACCATCACGACGGTCGCGCCGAGGCTGTCCACCGCGTGTCGCAGCAGGACGAGGATCTCGGCCGCGGTCGTGGTGTCCAGCGCGCCGGTCGGTTCGTCGGCGAAGACCACGTCGGGGCGGGTGACCAGGGCGCGGGCGATGGCGACGCGCTGCTGCTGACCGCCGGAGAGCTGGCCGGGGCGGCGGTTCCCCTTGTCGCCGAGCCCGACCCGGCCGAGCATCTCGGCGGCTTCGCGGCGGCTGCGGGCGGAGCCGGTGCGCTGCCCGGCGAGCCTCATCGGCAGGACGACGTTCTGCTCGACGGTCAGCGACGGGAGCAGGTTGAACGCCTGGAAGACGAAGCCGAGGCGGGTACGGCGCAGCTCGGTGAGCTTGTTCTCGCTCATGCCGGTGATCTCGGTGCCGCCGAGGCGTACGGAACCCTCGGTGGGGCGGTCGAGCCCGGCCGCACACTGCAGGAAGGTCGACTTGCCGGAGCCGGAGGGGCCCATCACGGCGGTGAACGTGGCGCGCGGCAGGGCGAGGTCGATGCCACGCAGGGCGTGGACGGCGGATGCGCCGCGACCGTACTGCCGGCGGACACCGCGCAGTTCGACGGCCATGTCCGATGAGCCGTGCCCCTCGAACGTGTGCGCCGTGTGCTGCCCGTCCTGCGCGCCCTGTCCGGTGCGTCGCAGTCCCATGGTGTCCGCCTTCCGTAGCCCTTCGCGAGCGGGTGTCGCTCGGTGCCTCCGAACCTACGGATCACGGGTGGGCCAAGGACATGGCGGCTGCTGGCGGATCAGGGGTGGGGCAAACCCCACCGGGGCGCTCCGGTCCACCCGAAGTCGTTCGGTAAACTAATTACTGACGATTTCTTGACGTTCTCTTGACCTATTGAAGGATCAGGCTCATCGGACACGCAGACACGCTCATCGCCATGGGCGGCGCCTTCCTCGCCGCCGCTGTTCTCGCCCGGGTCGGCGGCCGGATCGGCCTCCCGACCATTCCCCTGTTCATCCTGGCCGGGATCCTGCTCGGCCCGCACACCCCCGGCATCGTCCTCGTCGCCGACCCGCACGACCTGGAGATGCTCTCCGCACTCGGGCTCGTGCTGCTGCTCTTCTACCTCGGCCTCGAATTCCACCTCGACGACCTCAAAGCGGGCGGGCGCAAGATGGCGCTGGCCGGAGGCACGTATCTCGCGCTGAACGTCGGCGCCGGGCTCGGCTTCGGCTTCGCGCTCGGCTGGGGTACGTCGGAGGCACTCGTCCTCGCCGGGGTGCTCGGCATATCGTCGTCGGCCATCGTCACCAAGGTCCTGGTGGACCTGGGGCGCATCGGCAACCCGGAGACCAAGCCGATCCTCGGCATCATCGTCGTCGAGGACGTCTTCCTCGCCCTCTATCTGGCCGCTCTCCAGCCCATCCTCTCCGGCGCCGACGACCTCGCCGCGGCGGTGGTCGACGGCGGCAAGGCGTTCGGTTTCCTGTTGCTGCTCGCCCTGGTGGCCCGTTTCGGCACGAAGGCCATCGGCAAGGTGATCAACACCGGCGACGACGAACTGCTCGTCATCTCGTTCCTCGGCGCCGCGGTCTTCGTGGCGGGTGTCTCGGAGTGGTTCGGGGTCGCGGACGCGATCGGCGCGTTCATGGTCGGCCTGATGCTCGGCAGCACCACGTCGGGCGCCCGCATCCTCAAACTCGTCCACCCGTTGCGGGATGCCTTCGGCGCGATCTTCTTCTTCGCGTTCGGACTCTCGATCAACCCGGGCGATCTGCCGAACGTGCTCTGGCCGGTGCTGGCCGCCGCCGCGGTGACGCTCGCCATGAACGTGTTCGCCGGGATGGCCACCGCCAAGGTGTACGCCTTCGGACCGAAGGCCACCGCGAACATCTCCACCACGCTGCTGGCCCGCGGCGAGTTCGCGCTCATCCTCGCCACGATGGCCGCGGGCGCGGGGCTGGACGAACGGCTCTCCCCGTTCATCGCCGGCTATGTCCTGGTCCTCGCCGTCCTCGCGCCACTGGCCGCCGGGCGGTCCCACTGGCTGGCCCGGATCCTGCCGGGGTCCTGAGCGGGACAGGCGCTCTCCGGGTGCGGACCTCCGTGTCCCGCACCCGGAGAGCGGCCGTTGCCCCACGTTCGGGTGGCGGGCCGACTTCCCTTGACGGAAGCCCGGTTCGGGGCGGTGACAAACGGTTCAGTGGCGGCGGGACAGGAGCAGCAGCGCCCGGTCGTCGTTGACATCCTTCGCACAGGCCTCGATCAGATGCCAGGCCGCGCCTTCGAAGCCGGTGACGACATAGCGGTCCGCCTCGCCGGTCAGCCGGTCGATACCCTCCGCGATGTCCCGGTCGGACGCCTCCACCAGGCCGTCCGTGAACAGCATCAGGACGTCGCCAGGGGCAAGCGAACCCTTCACCGCGTCGAACTGTGCCCCGTCGTACACCCCGAGCAGCGGGCCCTCCGCGGCCATCTCCTCCCAGTGACCGCTTCCCGCGTGCAGCTGAAGGGCGGGCGGGTGGCCCGCGGAGAGGAGCTCGTAGTCACCCGATTCGAGGTCCAGCACCAGGTGGATCGAGGTGGCGAAGCCCTCGTCCCAGTCCTGGCGGAGCAGATAGCCGTTGGCCGCGGGCAGGAAGCCGTGCGGCGGCAGTGAGCCGAGGAGACCGCCGAAGGCACCGGACAGCAGCAGGGCGCGGGACCCCGCGTCCATGCCTTTGCCGGACACATCGGTGAGGACGACCTCCAGGGTGCGGCCGCCATTGGTGCGGGCCGCGACGACGAAGTCGCCGGAGAACGACTGGCCACCCGCGGGGCGCAGCGCCATCTCCCGGTGCCAGCCCTGCGGCAGGCGTGGCAGGGCGCTCTGCACCCGGATGCGTTCGCGCAGGTCGAAGAGCATGGTGCCGCCTCGCCGCCAGGGCACTCCGACCCTGGCCCGGAACTGGGCGACGATCAGACCGAAGAAGCCGCAGGCCGCGACAACCAGGACGGTGCCCGGGGTGACCCGGGCCGCCCCCTGTCCGTACGGGCCGAGCGCGATGGACTCCACGATCAGGGCCGCGGCAGCGGTCGCGTACAGCCCCAGCAGACTGGCCGGCCGCAGCAGCAGACCGCCCGCGACGATCGGCAGCACGAGCGCGGCCGGGGCGCACCACACCGCGTTCAGCAGCGTGCCGCAGGTGATCGCCGGGATGGTGAGCAGCAGTCCGGCCAGAGCGATCCAGTCGGAGCCGTCACCCCGGAAGTAGTCGACCCCGGATTTGCGCAGCGCGATGCGCGCCCGGTGCGCCGATTTCCGCAATCGGGCCGGGTACGAGTCTGCTCTTGCGCGACGGGCCATTGCGGGGACCTTATCCACCCGGGCGCCTCCGGTGCAGGGGGACCCCTGTGACAATGCGTTCGAAATCGGGTCGCCCGTCTGCCGTACCCCTGGTAGGGATGGCCCATGACTACTGAGCTTCGCGTACTGCAGCCATCCGAATGGAACGAATGGTTCGAGTGTCTGGAGCTGGCGTTCGGCGGGGACCCGGAGACTCCCGAGGAACGCGAGCTGTTCGAGCAGCTGACCGAGCCCGAGCGGTCGCTCGGCATCTGGGACGGTGACGACGTGGTCGGCACGGCGGGGGCGTTCAGCTTCCGGGTCGCAGTGCCGGGCGGGGCGCTGGTGCCCGCCGCCGCGATCACGATGGTGAGCGTCGCCTCCACGCACCGCAGGCGCGGGCTGCTGACCTCGATGATGCGCCGCCAGCTGGACGACATCCGCGCGCTGGGCGAGCCGTTCGCCGTACTGACGGCCTCGGAACCGGTGATCTACGGCCGGTTCGGCTACGGCGCCGCCTCGCGACAGATGTCCCTGACGATCGAGAAGGACCGGATCCGGCTGGACGTGCCGCCGGGCACGGACGAGGTGCGGCTGCGCCACGCGAAGCCGGACGAGGCGATGGCGGCGTGCGAGAGCGTGTACGAGCAGCTGGTCTCCGGCCGTCCCGGCGTCCCGGCCCACGCGCCCGGCTGGGAGCGCAAGCCCATGGTCGACCCGGTCGCCCACCGGCAGGGCTCCTCGGCGCAGCAGTGCGTACTGGCGGAGCGGGACGGGAAGATCGTCGGCAATGTGACGTACCACATCAAGCCGGAGTGGGAGCCGGCCGGCCCCAAGGGCACCGTCGTGGTCAACGACCTGGCCGCACTGGACCCGGCGGCGTACGCGGCGCTGTGGCGGTTCGTCTTCGAGATCGACCTGATGACGACGGTCGTGGCCCGGAACCGGCCGGTCGACGACGCCGTGCTGCACCTGGTGTCGGACGTGCGGCGGTGCAACATCCGGGTCCGCGATTCACTCCATGTGCGTCTGGTGGAGCTGGGAGCGGCGCTGGAGGCCCGGACGTACCGGGGCCCGCTGGACGTGGTGTTCGAGGTGGAGGACGCGTTCTGCCCCTGGAACGCGGGGCGTTGGCGGCTCACGGCCGACGCGAAGGGCGCCGCGTCGTGCCGGCGCACCGACGACCCAGCCGATCTCGCGCTCTCGGTACGGGAGTTGGGCTCCGCGTATCTGGGCGGCGAGTCGCTGAGCTCGCTGGCTCTGGCCGGGCGGGTACGGGAGCTGCAGGCGGGCGCGCTGGCGGAGGCGTCGTCGGCGTTCTTGTCGGACGCGGCCCCGTGGCTGCCCCGGGGGTTCTAGGGGCTCTCTAGGCCTTCTGGCACCCCGGGCACCAGAAGAGGTTGCGGGCGGCGAGATCGGCGGTGCGGATCTCGCCGCCACAGATGTGGCAGGCCTGCCGGGCCCTGCGGTACACGTACACCTCGCCGCCGTGGTCGTCGACCCGTGGCGGACGCCCCATCGCCTCCGGCGTGTGCTCGGGGCGGACCGTGTCGATGCGGTTGTTCCGCACCCCCTCGCGCATCAGCATCACCAGGTCAGCCCAGATCGCGTCCCACTCCGCACGCCCGAGGTCCTTGCCCGGCCGGTACGGGTCGATGCCGTGGCGGAAGAGGACCTCGGCTCGGTAGACGTTGCCGACGCCCGCGATGACCTTCTGGTCCATGAGCAGGGCGGCGACGCTGATGCGGCTGCGCGAGATCCGCTGCCAGGCGCGTTCGCCGTCCTCGTCGGTCCGTAGCGGGTCCGGGCCCAGCCGGTCGTGTATCGCGCGCTTCTCGGGTTCCGTGATCAGGGCGCAGGTGGTCGGACCGCGCAGATCCGCGTGGTGTTCGTCGTTGGCCAGGCGCAGGCGGACCGTGTCGGTGGGCGGCGGTACCGGTGTCGTACCGAAGCGGAGCTTGCCGAACAGTCCCAGGTGGATGTGGACCCAGCCGAAGTCCTCGAAACCGAGGAACAGGTGCTTGCCGTGCGCGTCGACGCCGGTGAACGCACGGCCGTCGAGGAGCGACGCGCTGTCCGAGAACCTGCCCTGCGGGCTGCTCACCCGCACCGGCCCGCCCAGGAACCGGTCGCGGTGGTCCGCGGCCAGGCGGTGGATCGTGTGTCCCTCGGGCACGGTGGTGGCTCTCCTCGGTCGGGTGGGGAAATGGCTGTGCCGCCGGGCGGGCCGGCGGCACGGGGTGTGTGGGGCGGTCAGCCCTGCTGCGGGTGGTGGGCGGGGATCGGGGGAAGCTCGCCCGTCGTCTCGTACGCCGTCAGCATCTCAATACGACGGGTGTGACGCTCCTCGCCGGAGTACGGCGTGGCGAGGAAGATCTCGACGAACTTCGTCGACTCCTCCACCGTGTGCATCCGGCCACCGATGGCCACCACGTTGGCGTTGTTGTGCTCGCGGCCGAGCGCGGCGGTCTGCTCGCTCCAGGCGAGTGCGGCGCGCACGCCCTTCACCTTGTTGGCGGCGATCTGCTCGCCGTTGCCGGAGCCGCCGATCACGATGCCGAGGCTGCCCGCGTCCGCGGCCGTCCTCTCGGCGGCGCGGAGGCAGAACGGCGGGTAGTCGTCCTGGGCGTCGTAGATGTGGGGGCCACAGTCGACGGCTTCGTGGCCATGGGCCGTGAGCCACTCGACGAGGTGGTTCTTGAGTTCGAAGCCGGCATGGTCTGAGCCGAGGTACACGCGCATGTTCCGAGTGTGGCATGCGCGGCGCGGGGTAGCCGTCATCGGGGTCGGGACCCTCCGGGCCGGCCGGAGCCGCGGAGCCCTCGTGCGGGGTGTGTGGGAAATCCCACTCAACGATCCGGTCAACGATCCGGAAGAGGGGGTTCCGCTTCCCGGGTTCCGCAGGCTTCAATGCTGAGACTCCGCCGCCACACCACCGTGCAGCGGCACAGCCGCGGAACTGAGTGATCCAGAACGTAAGGATTCGATCCATGACGCAGACGACTCTGGCAGGGCCGGGCCACCAGCCCGGCGAGCCGGACCGGGCGGACAAGCCGGGCTCCTCCGACGGGCTCCAGGCCGGTCTCAAGAATCGTCACCTCTCGATGATCGCCATCGGCGGGGTGATCGGCGCCGGCCTCTTCGTGGGCTCCGGCGCCGGTATCGCCGCCGCGGGTCCCGCCATCCTGCTGTCGTACGCACTGGTCGGCCTCATGGTCGTCTTCGTGATGCGGATGCTCGGCGAGATGGCCGCGGCCCGTCCGAGCTCGGGCTCCTTCTCCGCATACGCCGACCAGGCCCTCGGCCGCTGGGCCGGATTCTCGATCGGCTGGCTGTACTGGTTCTTCTGGGTCGTGGTGCTCGCCGTCGAAGCCACGGCGGGTGCCAAGATCCTGGAGGGCTGGGTGCCGGGCGTCCCGCAGTGGGCGTGGGCGCTGATCGTGATGGTCGTGCTCACCGCGACGAACCTGGTCTCGGTCGGTTCGTACGGAGAGTTCGAGTTCTGGTTCGCCGGAATCAAGGTCGTGGCGATCGGCGCATTCGTCGTCGTCGGGCTGCTCGCCGTCTTCGGGCTGCTGCCCGGCTCGGACAACCCCGGCTCGGGGCTCGCGCATCTCACGGACACCGGCGGGTTCTTCCCCAAGGGGCCGGGCGCCATCCTCACCGGTGTGCTGATGGTCGTCTTCTCGTTCATGGGCAGCGAGATCGTGACGCTGGCGGCCGGCGAGTCGGAGAACCCGCAGCGCGCCGTCCAGAAGGCCACCAACAGCGTGATCTGGCGGATCGCCGTCTTCTACCTGGGCTCGATCTTCATCGTCCTGACGCTGCTGCCGTGGAACGACGCGTCGATCCTCAAGGACGGCAGCTATGTCGCCGCACTGAACTCGATCGGCATCCCGCACGCCGGCCAGGTGATGGACGTCATCGTGCTGACGGCCGTGCTGTCCTGCCTCAACTCCGGCCTCTACACGGCCTCGCGGATGGCGTTCTCGCTCGGCGGCCGCGGTGACGCGCCGAAGGCGTTCGCCCGGACGAACAAGCGGGGCGTGCCGCAGGCGGCCATCCTGTCCTCCGTCGTCTTCGGCTTCGTCGCCGTGTTCTTCAACTACCAGTGGCCGGACACCGTCTTCCAGTTCCTGCTGAACTCGTCCGGTGCGGTCGCCCTGTTCGTCTGGCTGGTCATCTGCTTCACCCAGCTGCGCATGCGGGGCATCATCCTGCGCGAGTCGCCGGAGAAGCTGGTCGTACGGATGTGGCTCTTCCCGTATCTGACCTGGGCGACCATCGCGATGATCTCGTTCGTGCTGGTCTACATGCTGACCGACGACAGCGGCCGTGAGCAGGTGCTGCTCTCGCTGCTCGTCGCGGCGGTCGTGGTGGCGATCTCGCTGGTACGTGAGGTCCGGCAGCGCAAGAGCGGAGCGGTCACGGCGGACGCGTCCGCCGACGCCTGACCGGGCCCGTCCATACCTGACGGCAGATGTCAGGTATACCGGGGAGGCTCTCTCCTGCCGCAGTTTTCACCGGGCGAACGGAGAGCCTCCCCATGAACGACCAGTTGCCTGCCCAGTTCACCTTCCGCCCCGGCGACCCCGGATACGCGGAGGAACTGGCCGGCTTCCAGACCGGTTTCACGCTCCGGCCCGGACTGATCGTCGGCGCCACCGATGCCGACGAGGTCCGGGCCGCCGTCGTGTTCGCCGCCGCCCGCGGACTGCCTGTCGCCGTCCAGGCCACCGGGCACGGTCTGGCCGGCGCCGCCGAGGGCGGGGTACTGATCAGTACGCGCCGGATGGACGACGTACGCATCGACGCCGCCGCCGGGACCGCCCGGATCGGGGCAGGGGTGCGCTGGGGGCAGGTCGTCGAGGCCGCAGCCGCGCACGGCCTCGCCCCGCTGAACGGCTCCGCGCCGAGCGTCGGCGCCGTCTCGTACACGCTGGGCGGCGGGCTCGGAGTGCTGGGCCGTACGTTCGGCTACGCCGCCGACCGGGTGCGCTCACTGAATGTGGTGACGGCCGACGCCCGGCTGCGTCATGTCACCCCCGAAAAGGAACCCGAGCTGTTCTGGGCGCTGCTGGGCGGCGGGCACCGGCTCGGGGTGGTGACCGCGCTGGAGATCGGGCTGGTGCCGGTGGCGCGGGTGTACGGCGGTTCGATCGCTTTCGACGGCGCGGACGGGGAAGCGGCGTCCGAGGTACTGCGGACCTATCTGGAGTGGACGCGGACCGTGCCTGACGCGTTGACCTCCTCCGTGGCGGCGCTCCCCTACCCGGACATCCCCCAGCTGCCGGAGGCGCTGCGCGGGAGGTATGTCATCTCGGTGCGGGTCGCGTACACCGGCAGTGCCGCCGAGGGCGAGCGGCTGGTCGCCCCGCTGCGGGCGATCGGGCCCGCGCTCACGGATTCGCTGCGGGAGATGCCGTACACCGACAGCCACACCATTCACAGCGACCCGCCGTTCCCGCACGCCTATTACGGCGACAGCGCGATGCTGAGCGGGCTGGACGCGGATCGTGCGCTGCGGGCCCTGGAGCTGACCGGGCCGAAGGCCCCGATGATGACCGTGGTCCAGATCAACCATCTGGGCGGGGCACTGGCCGCAGAGCCCCCGGTGCCCACTGCCGTGCCGTACCGCGACGCCGCCTTCCTGCTGCGCCTGCTCTCGCCGCTCGACGGGACCGGTGTGGCGGCGGTACGGGCCCTGTACGCACAGGTGTCCTCCGTGCTGGAGCCGCTGGCCGTGGGGCGCTCGCTGAACTTCTCGTTCGGTGGCGGCGACCGCACCGGGGGGCTCCACGACGAGCGGACGCGGAATAGGCTCGCCGGTCTGGTGTCGCAGTACGACCCGGCGAGCCTCTTCGGAGGGGTTTACGAGGGCGAGTAGCCCCCTGTGTCAGCCGCGGCGGCCGACGAGCTTCCAGGCGGTGGGCAGCGCGCCCATCGCCAGGGCCGCCTTCAGCGCGTCACCGAGCAGGAACGGCACCAGGCCCGCCGCGATCGCGGCGCTCGCCGACATCCCCGTGGAGAGCGCCAGGTACGGGACACCGATCGCGTAGATGATCGCGGAGCCGAACACCATCGTGCCCGCGGTCCGCAGCACCGACCGGTCGCCGCCGCGGCGGGCGAGGCCGCCGACCACGGTGGCGGCGAGCAGCATGCCGAGGACGTAACCGAACGAGGCACCGCCCGCGCCGGAGCTGCCGCCCGCGAACCACGGCATGCCCGCCATGCCGACGAGCGCGTACACAGCCAGGGAGAGGAAGCCGCGGCGGGCGCCGAGAGCGGTGCCGACGAGGAGCGCGGCGAAGGTCTGGCCGGTGACGGGGACCGGGGAGCCGGGGACCGGGACGGCGATCTGGGCGGCGATGCCGGTGAGCGCGGCGCCGCCGACGACCAGGGCCGTGTCGACGGCGTAGCGGTGCCGGGCTGCGGGCAGCAGGTCGGCGAGGACCGCTCCGGTACGGACGGGGGCAGCGGCAGCAGTGCTCATCGGGACTCCGCGGTGGTGAGGGCAGGTGGGGACAGGCTGACGTTAGCCCACGGGTTAACGCTCGATCACCATCAGCCACCCACAAAGCGGCGCTCGGCGGCTTGGTGGGGTTCACACAAAGACTGGTGGGCAAGCACGCGACGGCGTGACGCTCGTCACTGAGGTGGGGGCGGGAGGGGGCTGTCAGCCGGGCAGGGTCGTGCAACGTGAGACTGTAGGTTCCCCATAAATGATCCGAGAGTGATCCGCACCGCATGCACGACACCCCTCCCCCCACGGAGCCCAGCCAGCCGGAACCGCTGGCGCACGGGCTGAAACAGCGCCATCTGACGATGCTCGGACTGGGCGGGGTGATCGGCGCCGGTCTCTTCGTGGGTTCGGGCGCCGGGATCGCCGTCGCGGGCCCGGCCATCGTCGTGTCATATCTGATCGCCGGCACCCTCGCGATGCTGGTGATGCGGATGCTCGGCGAGATGTCGGCCGCGATGCCCGCCTCCGGTTCGTTCTCCGTCCATGCGGAGCGGGCGCTCGGCCGGTGGGCCGGGTTCAGTGTGGGCTGGCTCTACTGGTTCCTGCTGGTGGTGGTACTCGCCGTGGAGGCGACCGCTGCCGCGACGATCGCCCATGGCTGGGTGCCGGCCGTGGACCAGTGGGTCTGGGTGCTGGTGTTCATGGTGGTGTTCACCGTCGCCAATCTGACCGCGGTGAAGAACTTCGGTGAGTTCGAGTTCTGGTTCGCCGCGCTCAAGGTCGCCGCGATCGTGGTCTTCCTCGTGCTCGGACTGCTGGCCATTTTCGGTCTGCTCCCGGACACGGATCCGGTAGGACTGACCAACCTGACCGGCCACGGCGGTTTCCTGCCGAACGGCTGGGCCGGGGTCGTGTCCGGTGTCCTGACCGTCGTCTTCGCGTTCGGCGGACTGGAGGTCGTGACGATCGCGGCGGCCGAGACCGAGGATCCGGCGCGTGCGGTGGGGCGCGCCGTGCGCAGCGCGGTCGTGCGCATCCTCTTCTTCTACGTCGGGTCGATGCTGGTGATCGTGACGGTGCTGCCGTGGACCGCGCAGCAGGCCGGGCTGAGCCCGTACGTCAAGGTCCTGGACGCGATCGGGGTGCCATCGGCCGGGCAGATCATGAACATCGTGGTGTTCGTGGCGCTGCTCTCCGCGCTGAACGCCAATCTCTACGGCTCGTCCCGGATGATCTTCTCGCTGGCCGAGCGCGGCGAGGGGCCGCGCGGACTGCTCAAGGTGTCGGGCGGCAGGGACGGCGAGAGCGAGCGCGGGGTGCCGCGGCGGGCGGTGCTCGCCTCGGTCGCCTTCGGCTTCGTCTCCGTACTGCTCAATCTGAAGTGGCCCGACTCCGTCTTCCTCTATCTGCTCAACTCGGTCGGCGCGGTGCTGCTGTTCGTATGGGGGCTGATCGCCGCGTCCCAGCTGCGGCTGCGCCGCCGTATCGAACGTGAGGCGCCCGAGGCCCTGACCCTGCGGATGTGGTTCTTCCCCTGGCTGACCTGGCTGACCCTGGTCGCGCTGGTGGCCGTGCTCGTACTGATGCTGACCGATGACGTGGCGCGGCCGCAGGTGCTGTGGTCGGCGGGGGCGACCGGTCTGGTGCTGCTCGTGGCGCTGGCGCGGGAGGTGCGGGACCGGCGCCGGGGCTGATGGGGGCGGAGCCGTCGCGGGTGCGTACGCGCGTGTGCACCATGTGTGAGCCCGGTGCCCGTATAGCGGACAGCTGTTCCCTGTGGGCGGGGGTGCGGAGAGACTGTGGCCTCGTCCACCGTCTCGCCTACCGAACAGAGCACGTCCATGTTTCGGACCTCCGCGTCTCCCCCCACCGCCGGCTCCGAAGTCTCCGCAGCCCCGGTCGACTCCGCCCTCACCCATGGACTCAAGCAGCGTCATCTGTCGATGATCGCCCTCGGCGGCGTCATCGGTGCTGGACTGTTCGTCGGTTCCGGCGCCGGTATCGCCTCCGCCGGACCCTCGATCGTCCTCGCCTACGCCATCTCCGGACTGCTGGTCATGTTCGTGATGCGCATGCTGGGCGAGATGTCCGCCGCCAATCCGGCATCCGGCTCGTTCTCCGTCCATGCGGAGCGGGCGATCGGTCCGTGGGCCGGGTTCACCGCCGGGTGGGCGTTCTGGGTGCTGCTCTGTGTCGCCGTCGGTCTTGAGGGGATCGGCGCCGCGAAGATCGTCACCGGCTGGCTGCCCGGCACCCCGGAGTGGGCCTGGGTCGCGCTGTTCATGGTGGTCTTCCTCGGCACGAACCTGGCCGCCGTGAAGAACTTCGGCGAGTTCGAGTTCTGGTTCGCCGCACTCAAGGTCGCCGCGATCACGCTCTTCCTGGCGCTGGGTGTGCTGGCGATCCTCGGCGTGCTGCCCGGTACGGACGCTCCCGGCGGCGCCAATCTCACCGGTGACGGCGGGTTCCTGCCGAACGGCTCCAACGGCTTCATCATCGGGCTGCTGGCCTCGGTCTTCGCGTACGGCGGCCTCGAGACGGTCACCATCGCCGCGGCCGAGTCCGAGAACCCGGTTCGGGGTGTCGCGAAGGCGGTGCGGACGGCGATGTGGCGGATCGCGCTGTTCTACGTCGGTTCGATGGCGGTCATCGTCACGCTCGTGCCGTGGGACGACCCGAAGGTCGCCACGGTCGGCCCGTTCTACGCGACCCTCGACCACCTCGGCATCAGCGGCGCCGCGGAGATCATGAATGTGGTCATCCTGGTCGCGCTGCTCTCCGCGATGAACGCGAACATCTACGGCGCCTCGCGCATGGCCTGCTCACTGGTCGCCCGCGGCCAGGGCCCGCAGCGGCTCGGCAGGATCACGTCCGGGGTGCCCCGCAACGCGGTTCTCGTCTCGTCCGTCTTCGGTTTCCTCTGCGTGCTGCTCAGCTACTGGCGCCCGGACGATGTCTTCCCCTGGCTGCTCAACATGATCGGCGCGGTGATCCTGGTCGTCTGGATCTTCATCGCGGCCTCGCAGCTGGTACTGCGCAGCCGGCTGGAGCGCGAGGCACCCGAGAAGCTGGTGGTGCGGATGTGGCTGTTCCCGGTGGGGACGGTGCTGGCGCTGCTGGCCATGGCCGGCATCTTCCTGCTGATGCTGCGCCAGCCCGAAACGCGTGACCAGCTACTGGCGACCGGTCTGCTGACCGCCGTACTCATCGTGATCGGTGTCGTGCGGCAGCGGCGGATCGCGGCCGTCAAGGGCTGACGTCCGGTGCGCACGGCACATTGAGGGAGAGCAGCGCGCCGCCCTCCTCTCCCAGCCGCACCTCGCTCACCGCCGCGTTCCGCAGCTGCGGAAAGACGCGGCGGTAGGCGCCGAGCGGGATCGACAGCAGTTCGCACAGCACCAGCCGCAGCAGCGTGTTGTGCGCGACGACGAGGACCCGCTGCCCCGGATGACCGTTCGCGATCCGGCGCAGCGCCGTCGTCCCCCGGGCCGCCGCCACGCGCGGGTCCTCGGCCCCGGGGAAGGCGTTGATCACCGGGTCGGCCCGGAACGCCTCCGCCCGTTCCGGGTCCTCGGCCGCGAACTCGGCGAGGGTGCGCCCCTCCACCGTCCCGAAGTCGCACTCCCGCAGATCGGGTTCGCGTCCGGGTACGAGGCCGAGCGTCCAGCAGGCGGGTTCGGCGGTCTCGATGGCCCGGGTGAGAGTCGACGTCCAGATCGCGTCGATCCGGTGGCGGGATGCCCACTGCGCCAACTGTTCGGCCTGGCGGCGCCCCTCGTCGGTGAGGGCGACGTCGCTGACCCCGGCGTAGCGGTTCTCGGCGTGCCACACGGTCTGTCCGTGCCGGGCGAGGAACAAGGTGGTCGGGCTCTTGGTCATCGACTCTCCGTTCGGAACCGGGCGTGGGTGGCGAGCGTTCCGGAGAGCCGGCCCTGCCGTTCCAGTTCGTCCACCAGCTTGAGGTACGGCTCTGCGTGGCGGGCGGTGCGCGCCGGGTCGGGGCGCAGGACCTGCCTGATTCCGACCATGTGGCCCGCGGTCTCATACAGGGTGGCGGTGGCCCGTGCCCCGTACGCGGCGAGGACCGCCATGCCGAAGGCGGGTTCGCTGTACAGCGGGATGTGGACGGGTCGGCCCAGGATGTCGGCGCGCAACCGGTTCCAGTGACCGCTGCGGACCGGCCGGCGGGGTCCGGGCCCTGACCGCCTCAGCCGCCGCCCGCCCGTCGTCGTACATCAGCCCGGTGATCAGTGGCCTGCCCGTGCGGTCGGCGAGCAGGACGGTGCCGGACGTGGCGCAGACCGCGAGGGCGCGCGGCGGCCCGCTCCCGGAGCGCAGCGCCTGCCGGGTGGCCGCGCACACCGCGGTCCACCAGTCCGCGGGCAGCTGCTCGTGACGCACGCCGTCGCGTCCGCCGGTCAGTGGAGCCGCGCCGCTGCCGAGGATCTCCCCGCGGTCGGAGGCGACGACCGCACGGACGCCCTGTGTGCCGAGGTCGATACCCATCCACATACCCGCTCCCTCTGTGGACTTCTCACTGTGCACCGAGAGTTCCCGTTTCGGCGCGGCGGTTCGACGCAGGGGTCCGGCTGTCCCCTCCCCGTACGCGCGGCCGCGCCTGCTCCCTCCTCCTGCTAGCCTGCATTTGCATATAGGTTGCAATAACAACATGAAAGCAGCTGGAGGGTTCGCCCCATGGCCACGTACACGCTCCCGGAACTCCCGTACGACTACGCGGCGCTCGAACCGGTCATCAACCCGCAGATCATCGAGCTCCACCACGACAAGCACCACGCCGCCTACGTCAAGGGCGCCAACGACACCCTGGAGCAGCTGGAGGAGGCACGCGACAAGGAGGCCTGGGGGGCGATCAACGGCCTGCAGAAGAACCTCGCGTTCCACCTGTCCGGCCACATCCTGCACTCCATCTACTGGCACAACATGAGCGGTGACGGCGGCGGCGAGCCCCTCGCGGCGGACGGCGTCGGCGACCTCGCGGACGCGATCGCCGACTCCTTCGGCTCCTACGCCGGTTTCAAGTCCCAGCTGACGAAGGCCGCGGCCACCACACAGGGATCCGGCTGGGGCGTTCTCGCGTACGAGCCGGTCAGCGGCAAGCTGATCGTCGAGCAGGTCTACGACCACCAGGGCAACGTCGGCCAGGGCTCGGTCCCGATCCTGGTCTTCGACGCCTGGGAGCACGCCTTCTACCTGCAGTACAAGAACCAGAAGGTCGACTTCATCGAGGCGATGTGGCGCGTCGTCAACTGGCAGGACGTGGCGAAGCGGTATGCGGCCGCCAAGGAACGCGCGGACGTACTGCTGCTCGCCCCCTGACCCGGGCACACAGGCGTCCTGTCTCGTGATCGTCTTCTCAACCTTCACCGGACAGGCGGATGAACGGAGAGCCCCCGCGAGGACGTGACTCGCGGGGGCTCTTCGCCAACCCTGCTTGCATGGTTGGCTAGTTAGCTCATGCGCTAAACATGCATCATGGGAAAGAGCGATGAAGAAGCGAGCGCCTTCCGCGCCCTCGCCGACCCGACGAGGCGCCAGATCCTGGAGGACCTGCGGGGCGGCGAACTGGCGGCCGCGGAGATCTCGGGCCGGTTCGCGATCAGCGCGCCGTCGATCTCCCGCCACCTCGGCGTGCTGAAGGGCGCCGGGCTGGTCACCGAACGGCGCGACGGCAACCGCATCCTCTACTCCCTGGCCGAGGACCGGCTGGCGACCAGCATCGGACGGTTCCTCAGCGCCGTCTGCCCCGAGCAGATCGTCCTGCGCCACACCGCGTGGCGGTCCGCCACGGAAACAGAAGGCGGCCCGTCATGAAGCAGCCCCGGATCTCCAGCGTCATCGAACGCCGTCTGCTCGTGAACTACCGGGTCGACCCGGCCGCCGCAGCCCGCCAACTGCCGGGTCACCTGCGCCCCCAGCTGGTACGCGGCCACGCCGTCGCCGGCATCTGCCTCCTGCGCCTCGGCTCCACCCGCCCCTCCTGGGCGCCCCCGGCGGTGGGCCTGCGCAGCGAGAACGCCGCGCATCGCATCTCCGTCGAGTGGGACGGCCCTGACGGCGTCGAGACCGGCGTCTACATCACGCGCCGCGACACCGCCTCACTGCTCAACTCCCTTGCGGGCGGCCGCATCTTCCCCGGAGAGCACGGCCGCGCCGACTTCACGGTCCACGAGACGCCGGACGAGCTGCGGGTGGCGCTCGCCTCGCGGGACGGCGAGGTGCGGGTGGACGTCACCGCCGAGGTCACCGACGAGCTGCGGGGCAGCGCACTCTTCGCCGACCTGCAGGAAGCCTCGGACTTCTTCCGCGCAGGGGCCAGAGGACTCTCCCCGGCGGGCTCGGGCCGCCGCCTCGACGCCATGGAACTGGACACGGACGCCTGGCGGGTGGAGGCAGGACGGGTCCGTGCCGCACAGTCGTCGTTCTTCGACGACCCGGACCGCTTCCCGCCCGGCACCGCGGCGCTGGACAGCGTCCTGGTCATGCGGAACGTCACCGCCCACTGGCGCCCGCTCCCGGCCCCGGCTGCCGCCCATCGGTGACGAGCAGCACCATCGACCCGTCGTACCCCTCTCGGTAACGTGCGAGTTCCCAAAAGGAACCCAACTCGTGCGAGGTGAATGCGATGATGGGCGCCATGAGTTCTGTCCCCGCCGACCCCACCGTGCTGAACCCGATGCCCGGCCAGCCCCGGGTCGTGCAGCTGAAGCCCCTGGTGAAGTCCGAACTGATCGAGGTCGGCGACTACTCGTACTACGACGACCCCGACGACGCGACCGCTTTCGAGACCCGCAACGTGCTGTACCACTACGGCCCCGAGAAGCTCGTCATCGGGAAGTTCTGCGCGCTGGGGACCGGAGTGCGGTTCCTCATGAACGGCGCCAACCACCGGATGGACGGCCCCTCCACCTTCCCGTTCCCCACCATGGGCGGCTCCTGGGCCGAGCACTTCGATCTGCTGACCGGGCTGCCCGGCCGGGGTGACACGGTCGTCGGCAACGACGTCTGGTTCGGCTACAACTCCATGGTGATGCCAGGCGTACGGATCGGGCACGGCGCGATCATCGGCGCGGGCGCGGTCGTCACCGGTGACGTGCCCGACTACGGCATCGTCGGCGGCAATCCGGCCAAACTGATCCGTACCCGGTACGACGAAAAAACCATTGCCCGGCTTCTCGCCGTCGCCTGGTGGGACTGGCCCACCGAGCACCTCACCCGACACATCCGCACCATCATGTCCGGCAGCGTCGACGACCTCGAAGCGGTTGCCCCGGAGGGGACATCGTGACGATCACCGTTCGAGAGCTCACCTACTACCCGGTCAAGGGCTGCGCCGGCACCACGGTCGATTCCGCGCAGGTCCTGGGTACCGGCCTCGAACACGACCGGACGTTCATGGTGGTGGACGCGGCGGACGGCGCCTTCCGCAGCCAGCGCACGCATTCCTCGATGGCCGCGATCAGCGTCGAAGTACTGGAAGCCGGGGCGGCGTTGGCGCTGTCTGCCCAGGGCGTCGAACCGCTCCGCCTGAAGGTCGACCGAGACGGCCCGCGCCGCGAGGTCAGCATGTTCGACCGCCCGCTCGGGGCGGCCGCCGACCAGGGGGACGAGGTCGCGGAATGGTTCTCCGACGCGCTCGGAGCCAAGTCCCGCCTGGTACGGGTGGCCCCCGGCTTCGACCGGGACGGCTGGGGCGAGACCCCCGGCAAGGTCAACTTCGCCGACGCCCACGCGGTGCTGGTCGCCTCGACGGCCTCCCTGGACGGCCTCAACGCCCGCATCACCGCCCGGGGCGACGCCGCGCCCGTCCCGATGGACCGCTTCCGCGCCAACATCGTCCTGACCGGCAACGACGAACCGCACTTCGAGGACCAAGCACGCCGGATGATCCTCGGTTCCGTGGAACTCGCCCATTCGGTACGGGCGATGCGGTGCAACGTCCCGCTCGTCGACCAGCGCACCGGCCGCCGCGCGGGCCCGGAACCGGTCCGGACCCTTGCGACGTACCGGCGCGAGCCGGAGTACAGGAACAAGGTGAGCTTCGGCGCGAAGAACGCGGTGGTCCGCGAGGGCGTGGTGACCGTCGGGGACACGGTCGAGGTCGCGGAGTGGCTCAGCCGGTGAAGGCCCCCGCCTTCACCCCGGGAACGTTCGCACCCCTCTCCCCCTCCCGCTGGGCCTCCACCAACACGTCGCCCACGTCCGTACGGAAGTACAGGACCGACCGCCCGGCCCGTCGACGGCCGGCCAGGCCGCTGTCCAGCAACACCTTGAGGTGGCGGCCCACCGACCCCAGTCCCTGGCCGGTCAGGGCCACCAGCTGAGTGGTGCTCTTCGGGCTGGAGAGGAGGACAAGGACCGTCGCCCGTGCGGGGCCGAGCAGGCGGCCAAGGCTGTCGGGCACCCGCGCCCGCCCCGGCTCGGCCAGGGCGCCCGAACACGGGTAGACGACGGCGTACCGCTCGGCGTCGTCGTCCCAGGAGACCCAGCCGGAACGTTGGGTGACCGGGACGAAGAACAGGCGCACGCCGGACAGTTGCTTCGGCGGGTAGTCGTGCGCGTTGATCTGGAGCCGGCTCCCGCCGAGCCACCGCATGCCCGGACGCAGACCGCTCAGGGCGGCGGCCCAGCCGCCGTGGCTCAGCTGTCCGGTGCGCGCGACAATGTCCGCCTCGATGATCCGGCGGCGGCGCGGCCAGTCCGGCAGTACGGTCCGGTGCCAGACCCAGTGCAGGACGTCGGCGGAGCGTTGCGCCAGGTCGTCGCGGTCCAGGAGGGCCGGCAGCGGAGCGCCGCCGAGGGACACCACCAGATCCGCTCGGGCGCGCTCGGACGTGGTCGCCCGGACGGGGGCCAGCTCCTCCTCGAAGGACGGCGCGCCCTCGCCCATCGGTGTGGGGGTGATGAAGTCCGCGTTCCAGCTCCCGCCGAGAGCCGCGGGTACGAGGCGGGCGGCGACCGGATCAGCGGCCTGCCGGGCCCGGTAGCCGGACAGATGGGCGTCGAGCCAGGCCCGTTCGCCGGGGTGCTCGGCCCGTCCCCTTTCCAGTGCGTTCAGGGCGGAGATGGCCTCGGCGAGCGGCGAGACGACGAACCGGCTCCCCGCGAGCGTGTCCGTGTTGATCTGCCACAGGCCCATGACGTTTCGCCTCCCCGCGAAACATTAACGGTCGCCGTGGTCGGCCTCTGAGACTCCCCTCATGCGCACCTACCGGGAACTCTTCCGCGCGCCGCAGTTCGGGCCGCTCTTCGCGACCAGTGCCGTACAGGTCGCGGGGTCGACGATGAGCGGGCTGGCCCTCGGCACCCTCGTCTACGCCGCGACCGACTCGCCGCTGCTCGCCGCCCTGTCCATGTTCGGCTCCTCGCTCGCCCAGGTGATCGGAGCGACCGTGCTGATGTCGGCGGCGGACCGGCTGCCGCCACGGGCCGCGATGACCGGCATGGCGCTCGCCTTCGGGCTGGCCACCGCCACCCTGGCCGTCCCCGGGCTTCCGCTGGCGGTCGTCTTCGCGATCGTCCTGACCGAGGGTGTGGTCGCCGCCGTGGGAGGCGGGGTGCGGTACGGGCTGCTCAATGAGGTGCTGCCCAAGGACGGCTATCTGTTGGGGCGTTCCGTACTCAACATGTGCGTCGGCCTGATGCAGATCGGTGGGTTCGCGCTCGGTGGTCTGCTGGTGACGACGCTGTCCGCGCGCGGCACGCTGCTGGTCGCCGCCGCTCTGTATCTGACCGGTGCGGCCGTGGCCCGGTTCGGGCTGGCCCGCCGTCCGCCGCGCGCCGCGGGGCGGCCGTCGGTCGCCGAGACGTGGCGGACCAACGCCGTTCTGTGGTCGTCCGGACCCCGCCGCCGGGTCTACCTCGCGCTCTGGGTGCCGAACGGGCTGATCGTCGGCTGCGAGTCGCTGTTCGTCCCGTACGCCCCTGAGCACGCGGGGCTGCTCTTCGCCTGTGCCGCGCTCGGGATGCTCATCGGGGACACCGTGGCGGGCCGGTTCGTCGCACAGCGCCGGCGGGGGCGGCTGGCCATGCCGATGCTGCTGCTCCTGGCGGTCCCGTATCTGTTCTTCGCCGCGCGTCCGGCGCTGCCGCTCGCATTCGCTCTGGCCGCGCTCGCCTCGGTCGGGTTCTCGGCGAGTCTGATGCTCCAGGAGCGGCTGATGGCCCTGACCCCGGACGAGATCACCGGTCAGGCCCTCGGACTGCACTCCTCCGGCATGCTCACCATGCAGGGTGTCGCGGCCGCGCTCGCGGGCGCCGTCGCCCAGCGGACCTCACCGGGGACGGCGATGACCGTGATGGCGGGAGCCTCGCTCGCGGTCACTCTGGCCCTGGCCGCGGCCGGGCGCCGAACCCCCGAGCCGGTCGAAGGAGGCCCCGTCCCCCGGCAAGGAGTCAGTGCGACGTGAGGACGTACTCCAGCAACGGCAGCTCTCGGCCGGGGATGGACCCCGACGGGGTCGCCCCGATCCGTACCGCGCCCATCGCGAGGTAGAACGGCTCCGCGTTCGGGTCGGCGTCGATGGTGAGGCATGCGAAGCCGAGGCGGCGGGCCTCCGTCATGGTGTGCTCGAACAGGAGTCGGCCGATGCCACGGCCCAGCGCGTCCGGGGCGACGAACATCATGCCGAGGGCACCTTCGGGCGGGGTGCCGTCCAGAGTGGTGAAGCCCAGGACGCGGCCGTCCTCCTCGGCGACGGCGGTGCGGCGGCGGTCGATGTCGGCCGGGTGCATGGTGAGTTCGTCGCGGCAGGCGGCGAGGAACGCCTCGTCGTAACCCCAGTGACCCTTCGATGCCAGGGCCAGCTCGGTCAGCGCCTCGGCCTCGGACCTGCGTGCCGGTCGTACGTTCATGTCCGCCCGCTCCCCTTCCCTCTTCCCGCTGCCCTCGGCAGTGCCCGAGCGCTCGTTCAGCTTCGACTACCCCGCCCCGGCCCCGAAGTGGGGCTTCAGCTTCGACGACGCGGAGCGGGTGGCGCTGCGGCTGCCGAAGCTGGAAGCGCTGCACGCGTGAAGCGGTGCGGGGTCCGGACGGCGGCCGGAGCCCGCACCGCACCGGGTGAATCAGTCGAAGATCGGGCCCTGGGTCCGGGTCCGCTTGATCTCGTAGAAGCCGGGGACCGATGCCACCAGCAGCGTGCCGTCCCACAGCTTCGCCGCGTCCTCACCCTTCGGGGCGGGGGTGACCACCGGGCCGAAGAAGGCGATCTGCTCGCCGTCGGAGCCGGGCACGGCGATGACCGGCGTGCCGACGTCCTGGCCGACCTTGTCGATGCCCTCCTTGTGGGAGGCGCGCAGCTCGGCGTCGTACGCGTCCGAGTCGGCGTACTCCGCGAGCTCGGCCGGCAGGCCGACGTCCCCCAGCGCTCCCACGATCGCCTCGCGGGTGGGACCCTCGCCCTGGTTGTGGAAGCGGGTGCCGAGCGCGGTGTACAGCGGGCCGACGATGTCGTCGCCGTGCTTCTGCTGGGCGGCGATGACGACGCGAACCGGGCCCCACGCCTTCGTCTCGAGCAGGTCGCGGTACTCCTCCGACAGCTCGTCGAGCTTGTCCTCGTTGAGGACGGCGAGGCTCATCACGTGCCAGCGGACCTCGACGTCGCGGACCTTCTCCACCTCCAGCATCCAGCGGGAGGTCATCCAGGCCCAGGGGCAGAGCGGGTCGAACCAGAAATCGGCGGGGGTCTTCCCATGCACCGCGCTGTTCTCAGACATGTCTCTCCTCAAGAGGCAATCGCATCTGTGCGCGAGAACACCACCGACCGTCCCCGTCATTCCCGGCGACCGGGGCCGGAACGCGCGTGGGAGGATCAAAGCATTCGAACGTGACACAAAGGAGTGCACCTGTGCCCGGTCAGAACCTGTCCCGCGACGAGGCCCACGAGCGGGCCGAACTGCTGACCGTCGACGGATACGACGTCGTGCTCGACGTGCGTTCCGCGATCGACGAGGCCGACGGCGACGCCGTGGACGGCGGCGGGGAGCAGCCGGCCGAACCGCGAACCTTCCGCTCGGTGACCACGATCCGGTTCCGCTCCGCGCGGGAGGGGGCGTCGACCTTCGCCGACCTGCTGGCGCCGAGCGTGACGTCGGTGACCCTGAACGGGCAGGCGCTCGACCCCGCGGTCGTCTTCGACGGGACGCGGGTGGCGCTGAATGACCTGCCGGAGGGCGAGAACGTCCTGGTCGTCGACGCGCAGTGCGCGTACAGCCGGACCGGCGAGGGCATGCACCGGTTCGTCGACCCGGAGGACGGCGAGGTCTACCTCTACACGCAGTACGAGCCCGCCGACGCGCGGCGCGTCTTCGCGAACTTCGAGCAGCCCGACCTGAAGGCACCCTTCCGCTTCGAGGTGACCGCGCCCGAGGCCTGGACGGTCTGGAGCAACGGGGCGGAGGAGTCCCGGGACGGCGGGGTCTGGCGGTTCGCCGAGACGAAGCCGATCTCCACGTACATCACGGCGGTCGTCGCCGGCCCGTACCACTATGTGACGGACTCCTACAGCCGCACGTTCGACGACGGCACGACGCTGGACATCCCGCTCGGCGCCCTCTGCCGCAAGGGGCTCGCCCGGCACTTCGACGCGGACGACATCTTCCTCGTCACCAAGCAGGGCCTGGACTTCTTCCACGACAACTTCGACTACCCGTACCCGTTCGGCAAGTACGACCAGGCGTTCGTGCCCGAGTACAACCTCGGTGCGATGGAGAACCCGGGCTGTGTCACGTTCCGCGAGGAGTACATCTTCCGCGGCAAGGTGACACAGGCGTCGTACGAGAGCCGGGCGAACGTCATCCTGCACGAGATGGCGCACATGTGGTTCGGCGACCTCGTCACCATGCAGTGGTGGGACGACCTGTGGCTGAAGGAGTCGTTCGCCGACTTCATGGGCGCGTTCTCCATGGTGGAGTCGACCCGCTTCAAGAACGGCTGGATCACCTTCGCCAACAACCGCAAGTCCTGGGCGTACCGGGCCGACCAGCTGCCGTCCACGCACCCGATCACGGCCGACATCCGTGACCTGGAGGACGCCAAGCTGAACTTCGACGGCATCACCTATGCCAAGGGCGCCTCCGTACTGAAGCAGCTGGTGGCGTACGCGGGGCGGGACGCGTTCCTGGAGGGCGCCCGGCGCTACTTCAAGAAGCACGCGTACGGGAACACACAGCTGGGCGACCTGCTGTCGGTGCTGGCCGAGACGTCCGGGCGGGACATGGTCACCTGGTCGAGGTCGTGGCTGCAGACGGCGGGCGTGAACTCGCTGACGCCGGTGGTGACGTATGACGCGGCGGACCGGGTGACGGAGCTGGCGGTGCTCCAGGAGGCGGTCGAGTCGCACCCGGAGCTGCGGCCGCACCGGGTCGCGGTCGGTCTGTACCGGCGCAGGACCAACGGCGCCCTGGTGCGGTACGCGCGCGCCGAGGTGGACGTGGCGGGGGCGCGCACGGTGGTCGAGGCGCTGGCCGGGGCCGAGCGGCCCGAGCTGATCCTGGTCAACGACGACGACCTCACGTACTGCAAGGTCCGCTTCGACGAGGCCTCTCTCGACACGCTGCGCGCGCATCTCGGTGACATCACCGACCCGCTGGCGCGGGCGCTGTGCTGGTCCGCGCTGTGGAACCTGACGCGGGACGGGCTGATGCCGGCCCGCGACTTCATCTCGCTCGTGCTGGACTTCTCCGGCCAGGAGTCCGACATCGGCGTCCTGCAGATGCTGCACGCCTGGACCCGCACCGCACTCGTCCACTATGCCGCCCCCGGGTGGCGCGAGGAGGGCGGCCGGGCGCTGGCCGCAGGCGCGCTGCGGGAGCTGCGGATCGCCGAGCCGGGGAGCGAGCACCAGCTGGCGTGGGCGCGGTTCTTCGCGACGGTCGCGGACTCTGACGCGGACTTCCAGCTGCTGTCCTCGCTGCTGGGGGCGTCCGCGCGGATCGACGGTCTTGAGGTCGACCAGGAGCTGCGGTGGGCGTTCCTGTCCCCGCTGGCCGCACACGGGGTCGCCGACGAGTCGGTGATCAATGCCGAACTGGCCCGGGACGACACGGCGTCCGGCAAGCGGCACCAGGTGCGGTGCCTGGCCTCCCGGCCGTCGGCGGCGGTCAAGGCGCAGGCGTGGGCGGCGGTGGTGGAGTCGGACGCGCTGTCCAACGCACTGGTGGAGGCGACGATCGCGGGGTTCGAGCAGCCGTCGCAGCGGGAGTTGCTGGCGCCGTACACGGCTCGGTACTTCGAGGCGATCGAGCGGGTGTGGGCCGAGCGGTCGATCCAGATCGGGATGGCTGTGGTGAGGGGGCTGTTCCCGGCGCTGCAGGACGACGAGCCGACGCTGGCGGCCACGGATGCGTGGCTGGAGGCGCACGCGGACTCGGCGCCCGCGCTGCGGCGGCTGGTGCTGGAGGCCCGGGACGATCTGGCTCGGGCGTTGCGGGCGCAGGCGTGTGACGCGGGGGCCGGCGGCCGGTTCTGAGCGCGCCCCGCGCCGGACGGGGCCGGGGACGTCGGGGGCGGGATCGTGCCTTTTCGGTTGTCGAACTCCCGTACTTCAGGGCGGACTTGTCCTGAATCGTCGACGGGCGTGTAACAGGGGTTAGCCGCACGACCGCGTGCGGCATACCCCGGAACATGACCCAGAACACCCCGCTCTCCTCGCACCCCATCCGCCTCTCCGCCCACGTGGAGCAACGCGTGCTCTCCGTCGAGGAGTTGAAGGCTCACGGGGTATCTCCCGCCCGCGCCGCCGCGCAGTGCCGGGGCGGTGGCCCGTGGCAACAGCCGCTGCCCGGTGTCTATGTGCTGCACCCGGGGCCACCCGATGGCGAGGAGCGGCTGCGGTCCGCCCTGCTGTACGCCGGACGGCGGCGCGGCGCGGCGGAGACCGGGTACGGCGAAGGCATGGTCACCGGGCTTGCCGCGCTCACCCTGTACGGTTTCTCCGCCGCGCCGCCGCTGGGCTCGCTCGACCGGATCGACGTGCTGGTGCCCCGTACCCGGCGGCTGCGGTCCGCCCGGTACGCGCACCTGGTGCGGACGGCCGAACTGCCCAGCCCGGTCCGGCTCGCCGGGCTGCCGGTGGCGCCCGTGGCGCGGGCGCTCGCGGACGCGGTCGCCGGGATCGGGGACGCCTCCACCGCACGCAGGCTGCTCGCCGAGGCGGTCCGCGCCGGGCATTGCGAGCCGGCCGCGGTGGTACGGGAGTTGAGCCGCGCCAAGCTCCTGGGCCGGGCCTATGTCCTGCACACCGTGGACTCGTTGCTCGCCGAGGGGCGGGCGTCGGCGGAGTGCCGGTTGTACGAGATGGTGCGGACGTACGACCTGCCGGAGCCGATGTGGAACGTGGACCTCGGACTGCCGGGCGGGCCGCATCTGGGCGGGGTGGACGCCTACTGGCCGAACGAGGCGGTCGCCGTCGAGCTCGACACCAGGGCGCCCCGGCACAGCGCGCTCGACGACGACCGGCACCAGGAAGAGCGTGCCGCCGAGGGCACAGAGTGGTCCGCGTACACCGCCGGGCGGGAGCGGCTGGAGCGGCTCGGAGTCACCGTCGTCCACCTCACACCGAAGAGGCTCCAAGAAGCACCGGAGCAGCAAGCGGTCGTGGTGCGTACCGCACTGATGGCGGCCGCCGACCGTGACCCCGCAGCGAATCTGGTCATTCTGCCCCGGTGATACGGGAATTATCGCCGGGTTCGTCCCTCATGACGCATCAGCCCCATTGGCGGATGTGCGCCACGGCGGCAACTCGCCCACGCCAACCCTCCACAAACCCCTGCCATTTACGAAAGGCTGAGCGGTCATCCGGTACCGAATTCCGGACTTTCTCTTTCACATACAGGGATGCTGATGACCTCCGAATCCCCCAGTTCCATACCCGGGGCGAGACGCGTCGCCCGAGTCGCGGCCGCTGCCGGTCTGGTGGCCGCACTGGCCGCCTCCGGCGCCGCACCGGTCTTCGCCGCCGACGACCCGGCCACCGCCCCCGTCAAGGCAGCCGCCGACAGCGACAAGCTCGGTGCGGCCGATGCCGATCTTCTGACCGAGGCACAGGCCAAGGGCGAGAAGAACATCACCATGATGGTCGCCACCGCGCCCGGTGCGACCGAGCAGGTCACCAAGCAACTGGACGCCGTCAAGGGGTCTGTGCTGGGCCGTACGTACGACAAGCTCGGCTACGTCCGCGTGACCGTACCGACCGCGACCGCCGAGGCGACCATCAAGGCGGCCTCGAAGCTGACGTCCGTCCAGGGCATTGATCTCAAGCAGGAGATCATGCTCGACGACCCGACGCCCTCGGGCGACCGGGCCGCCGGGGCGACGACGACGTCCACGGGCACCTACCCGGCGCCCAGCAGCAGGACGCCGGCGAAGAACCCGTACAACCCGTCCTTCGAGACGGGTGCGGTCGACTTCGTGAAGGAGCACCCGAAGGCCGACGGCCGCGGCGTGACCATCGGCATCCTGGACTCGGGTGTCGACCTCGGTCACCCGGCGCTCCAGAAGACCACCACCGGCGAGCGCAAGATCGTCGACTGGGTGACGGCCACCGACCCGGTCAGCGACAGCGACCGCACCTGGCTGCGGATGACCGCCTCGGTGACCGGCCCGACCTTCACCATCGGCGGCCGCACCTACTCGGCGCCGGACGGCTCGTACAAGATCCAGCTCTTCTCCGAGGACGCCACCAAGGGTGGCGACATGGCCGGAGACCTGAACCGGGACGGCGACACCACCGACGTCTGGGCCGTGCTCTACGACCCGGTCGCCGGCACCGTCCGCGTCGACCTGAACAACGACGCGGACTTCAGAGACGACGCCGTCATGAAGCCGTACAAGGACGGCCACCAGGTCGGCTACTTCGGCAAGGACGATCCGGCGACCGATGTCGTCGAGCGCATCCCGTTCGTCGTCGAGACCCGCAAGGACGTCGTGTACAACGCGGCCGGCGACAAGGCCGACTACGTCAACATCGGTGTCATCGAGAGCGAGCACGGCACCCACGTCGCCGGCATCACCGCCGCCAACGGGCTGTTCGGCGGCAAGATGAACGGCGCCGCGCCCGGCGCGAAGATCGTCTCCTCGCGCGCCTGCACCTGGACCGGCGGCTGCACCAACATCGCGCTCACCGAGGGCATGACCGACCTCGTCGTGAACCGCGGTGTCGATGTCGTCAACATGTCGATCGGTGGCCTGCCGCCGCTCAACGACGGCAACAACGCCCGCGCGAGGATCTACAAGCGGCTCATCGACATGTACGGCGTCCAACTGGTCATCTCGGCCGGGAACAACGGCCCGGGTGTCAACACCATCGGTGACCCCGGCCTCGCCGATCACGTCATCTCCGTCGGTGCGTCCGTCTCCAAGGAGACGTGGGCCGCCAACTACGGCTCGAACGTCACCAAGAAGTACGACATGATGCCGTTCTCCTCGCGCGGTCCGCGTGAGGACGGCGGCTTCACGCCGACCCTGACGGCCCCGGGTGCCGCGATCAACAGCACCCAGACCTGGCTGCCCGGCGGCCCGGTCAAGGAGGCGGGCTACGACCTGCCGGCCGGTTACTCCATGCTGCAGGGCACCTCGATGGCCTCGCCGCAGGCCGCCGGTGCGACCGCACTGCTGCTGTCCGCCGCGAAGCAGCAGCACATCGAGCTGCCCCCGGCCGACCTGCGCACCGCACTGACCAGCAGCGCCACGCACATCGAGGGTGTGCCCGCGCACGCTCAGGGTGCCGGTCTGATCAACATCGTCGATGCCTGGAAGCTGATCGCGAAGCAGGGCGCCCCGGCGCACGAGTACTCCGTGAAGGCCCCGGTCGACACGGCGATCGACTTCGCGCTGGAGACCCCCGGCTTCGGTACCGGCCTGTACGACCGCGAGGGCGGCCTCAAGGCCGGCCAGACGAAGTCGTACGACGTCACGATCACCCGCACCACGGGCCCGGACAAGGCCGTCACGCACCAGCTGTCCTGGAAGAACAACGACGGCACCTTCGCGCTCACCGGCAGCAGTGCCGTCTCGCTGCCGCTGGGCAAGCCGGTGACCGTCAAGGTCCGGGCGAAGCCGGGCAGCGCGGGCGTGCACAGCGCGATCCTGCAGGTCGATGACGCGAAGACCACCGGTGTGGACCAGCAGATCCTCGCCACGGTCGTCGTCTCCAACGACCTGGTGAAGCCGGGTTACGCGTTCACGGCATCCGGCTCGGTACAGCGCAACGGCACCACGTCGTACTTCGTGAACGTTCCGGAGGGCGCCAAGACCCTTGAGGTCGCGATGAGCGCCCTGCGCTCGGGCAGCCAGACGCGGTTCATCTCCATCCACCCGTACGGGGTGCAGATGGAGAACAGCGGAACGCCGTTCTGCTACCCGAACTACGACAACCCGGCCAACACCTGCCGCCCCGACGTGCGCTCGTACGCCGACCCGCAGGCCGGTGTCTGGGAGATCGAGGTCGAGGCACGGCGTACGTCGCCGCTGCTGGACAACCCGTTCACGCTCGATGTCTCCCTGCTCGGCGCGTCCTTCGACCCGGCCGTGCAGACTCTGCCGGAGGCGAAGATCGGCACGCCGACCGCGGTGAACTGGACCGTCACCAACGGTGCGGGCGACCTGGAGGGCAAGCTCAAGGGCGGCTCGCTGGGCTCGGCCAAGGTCGCCACCCCGTCGATCAAGACGAAGGACAAGCAGGTCACCACCGTCACCATCGGTGAGGGCGTCGAGAAATTGGACGTCGCCATCGGCGGCACCTCGGACGCCAACGCCGACCTGGACCTGTACGTCTTCGACGCAGCAGGCAAGCAGGTCGGCGCCTCCACGAGCGCGGGCTCGGAGGAAGCGGTCAGCCTGGTGAAGCCCGCCGCGGGTACGTACACGATCCAGGTCGACGGCTACTCGGTCCCGGCCGGGACCACCACGTACAACTACCGCGACGTGTACTATGCCCCGTCGCTCGGCACGCTCAAGGTCGACGAGTCAAAGGCCGTGAACCTGGCCAACGGCGCCTCGGCGCAGGTCGGCGCCGACGTCGTGGTCGCCGGTGCGGCTCCCGAGGGACGTCAGTTCTTCGGCGAGGTTCAGCTGGTGAACAGCCGCGGCACCGCGGCGGGCACCGGCAGCGTCGTGATCGAGAAGGTCACGCCGTAGCGGTTGCTGTGCAGTGATACCGAGAGGGGGCGGGCGCCGGCAGGGGCGCCCGCCCTTTCCCGTGCCCCCTGCGCGCTCAGCCGCGGCCCGGGCAGGTGCCGGAGCGGGCCTCCGGCAGGGCGGCCGACATCCGCTCCCAGGCCGCGACCCGGTCCGCCCCTGCCCAGCGCGCACACCAGGGTCACCACCGAGGCGGCCAGGGCGAGCGGCCCGCGCCGCACCCACCGGGACCGCCGCTCCGGACGCGCACCCTCCGCCGTTTCGCCCTTTTCCTGCTTTTCTCAGCACGGACTGCCTCCCCTGGAGCGTGTTTCCCCTGTGACGCCGGGGCGCCGCGAAACGTTCGATTCCCGCTCGCTGTCCGTCTGCCGGACAATGGATTGGACAAGGAAGCCGTGGACATACGCATCATGGAGCGGCAACCGCGCCAGTTCGTACGTTTGAAGGAGTCCCTGTGAAGGTCGGAATCGTCGGCGCCACCGGTCAGGTCGGCACAGTCATGCGCAGGATCCTGGCCGAGCGGAAGTTCCCGACCGACGAGCTGCGGCTCTTCGCCTCCGCGCGCTCCGCAGGTTCCACGATCGAGTGGGAAGGCCAGGAGATCACCGTCGAGGACGCCTCCACCGCGGACTACACGGGTCTGGACATCGTCCTGTTCTCCGCCGGTGGCGCGACCTCCAAGGCGCTCGCCGAGAAGGTCGCCTCCCAGGGCGCCGTCGTGATCGACAACTCCTCCGCATGGCGCAAGGACCCCGAGGTCCCGCTGGTCGTCTCCGAGGTCAACGCTCACGCGATCAAGAACCGCCCCAAGGGCATCATCGCGAACCCGAACTGCACCACGATGGCTGCGATGCCCGTGCTGCGCCCGCTGCACGACGAGGCCGGTCTCGACGCGCTCGTCGTCGCCAGCTACCAGGCGGTCTCCGGCTCCGGTGTGGCCGGGGTCGCCGAGCTGCACGGGCAGGCGTCCAAGGTGATCGCCGACGCCGACAAGCTCACCCACGACGGCGGCGCCGTCGAGTTCCCCGAGCCGGCCGTCTACAAGCGGCCGATCGCCTTCAACGTGCTGCCACTGGCCGGCTCGATCGTCGACGACGGCTCGTTCGAGACCGACGAGGAGCAGAAGCTCCGCAACGAGTCCCGCAAGATCCTGGAGATCCCGGAGCTCAAGGTGTCCGGTACCTGCGTCCGGGTCCCGGTCTTCTCCGGCCACTCCCTCCAGATCAACGCCCGCTTCGCCCGCCCGATCAGCGTCGAGCGCGCCTACGAGCTGCTGAAGGACGCCGAGGGCGTCGAGCTCTCGGAGATCCCGACCCCGCTCCAGGCGGCCGGCCAGGACGTGTCGTACGTGGGCCGCATCCGGGCCGACGAGACCGTGGAGAACGGTCTGGCGCTCTTCGTCTCCGGCGACAACCTGCGCAAGGGCGCGGCGCTGAACGCGGTACAGATCGCGGAGCTCGTCGCGGCGGAGCTGAACGGCTGACGCGTCGCACGGAAGAAGGTATCGGCGGGCGCCCGGCCGGGCGCCCGCCGATACCTTTACCGCCCCCTCCCCCTTCAGCCCCGCGGCCTGCGGACCTCGAAGTGGAAGCAGCCGTACTCGACGGCCCTGACGTGCACCAGCGCCACCTCCGGGTCGGCGAACGCCTCCGCGAACGCCTCGTCGAAGCCGCGCCACGGGTCGGCGGGGATCTCCAGCAGACGGCCGCCGACGATGTGGCCGTCCGCGTTGTAGCGGCGGACCGTGCGCAGCGCGCCGACCCGCGCGAACGGATAGCCGTCCCGGTCCGCCGCAGGGCCCTCGCACTCCTCGGCGTGGATGTAGACGGGGCCCTGCTCGTCGTACGCCCCGGGCCTGGCCCAGGTCGCGGCCGCCCAGCGGCGCAGCGGCGCGTACGAGACGAGGGCGATCCGCTCCCCCGGCTCGACGCCCCGCAGACAGCAGCGCAGCGGGCTGCCGCCTTCCCGCTCGGTGTACGGGACGCAGGGACGGCCCGCGTCGTCGGTGTCGCGGAGCTCCTTGAGGACAGCAGGTTCGATGGGACGTGCCTCGTAGCCGGTCATGGTTCGAGCGTCGCGCGTGGCACCGCCGGTGTCCGGCGGAAAACGGACATAGCGTTGCGTGCGCTCCGCGTGGAAGGATGGCCGGGAAACATCACATATCAAGGAGATGACCGGGTGCCTGGCACGAATCTGACCCGCGAAGAGGCACAGGAGCGGGCGCGCCTGCTGACCGTGGACGCGTACGAGATCGATCTCGACCTCTCCGGCGCACAGGAGGGCGGCACCTACCGGTCCGTCACCACGGTGCGCTTCGACTCCGCCGAAGCCGGTGCGGAGACCTTCATCGACCTGGTCGCCCCGGCCGTGCACGAGGTCGAGCTGAACGGCAAGGCCCTCGACGTCGCCGCCGTCTTCCGCGACTCGCGGATCGCACTGCCCCACCTGCACGCGGGCTCCAACGTGCTGCGGGTCGTCGCGGACTGCGCGTACACCAACACCGGCGAGGGCCTTCACCGCTTCGTCGACCCGGTCGACCAGCAGGCGTACCTGTACACGCAGTTCGAGGTGCCGGACGCCCGCCGGGTGTTCGCGAGCTTCGAGCAGCCCGACCTGAAGGCGACCTTCCAGTTCACCGTGAAGGCGCCGACGGGCTGGACGGTCATCTCGAACTCCGCCACCCCGGAGCCCAAGGACGACGTCTGGGTCTTCGAGCCGACGCCGCGCATCTCGACGTACATCACGGCCCTGATCGTCGGCCCGTACCACGCGGTGCACAGCAGCTACCAGAAGGACGGCCAGTCCGTTCCGCTCGGCATCTACTGCCGTCCCTCGCTCGCCGAGTTCCTCGACGCCGACGCGATCTTCGACGTCACACGGCAGGGCTTCGACTGGTTCCAGGAGAAGTTCGACTACGCGTACCCGTTCGCCAAGTACGACCAGCTGTTCGTACCGGAGTTCAACGCGGGCGCGATGGAGAACGCGGGTGCGGTCACCATCCGCGACCAGTACGTGTTCCGCTCGAAGGTGACGGACGCGGCGTACGAGCGGCGCGCGGAGACCATCCTGCACGAGCTGGCGCACATGTGGTTCGGCGACCTCGTCACCATGGAGTGGTGGAACGACCTGTGGCTGAACGAGTCGTTCGCCACGTACACCTCGGTCGCGTGCCAGGCGTACGCGGAGGGCTCGAAGTGGCCGAACTCCTGGACCACGTTCGCCAACTCCGAGAAGACCTGGGCCTACCGCCAGGACCAGCTGCCGTCCACGCACCCGATCATGGCGGACATCCGTGACCTGGACGACGTGCTGGTCAACTTCGACGGGATCACGTACGCCAAGGGCGCCTCGGTCCTGAAGCAGCTGGTGGCGTACGTCGGCATGGACGAGTTCTTCAAGGGCGTCCAGGCGTACTTCAAGGCGCACGCGTTCGGCAACACCCGGCTGTCCGACCTGCTGGGCGCGCTGGAGGAGACCTCCGGCCGTGACCTGAAGACCTGGTCGAAGGCGTGGCTGGAGACGGCGGGCATCAACATCCTGCGCCCGGAGGTCGTCACGGACGGGAACGGCCACGTCACGTCGTTCACCGTCCTTCAGGAGGCCCCGGCGCTGCCCGCCGGCGCCAAGGGCGAGCCGACGCTGCGCCCGCACCGGATCGCGATCGGCTGCTACGACCTCGACGAGGCCGGAAAGCTGGTCCGTACGAACCGGATCGAGCTGGACGTCGACGGCGAGCGCACCGCCGTCCCGTACCCGGCGAACACCGCCCGTCCGGCGGTCATCCTCCTCAACGACGACGACCTGTCGTACGCGAAGGTCCGCCTCGACGAGGAGTCCCTGCGGGTCGTCACCGAGCACCTCGGCGACTTCACCGAGTCGCTGCCGCGCGCCCTGTGCTGGGCCTCCGCCTGGGACATGACGCGTGACGGCGAACTGGCCACGCGCGACTACCTTTCGCTCGTCCTGTCCGGCATCGGCAAGGAGTCGGACATCGGCGTCGTCCAGTCGCTGCACCGTCAGGTGAAGCTGGCCCTGGACCTGTACGCGGCGCCGGAGTCCCGCGAGGCGGCACTGGCGCACTGGACGGAGGCGACGCTCGCCCACCTGCGCGCCGCTGAGCCCGGCAGCGACCACCAGCTCGCCTGGGCCCACGCACTCGCGGCAACGGCCCGCAACCCGCAGCAGCTCGACCTGCTCCAGGCGCTGCTCAACGGCACGGAGACGGTCGAGGGCCTCGCCGTCGACACCGAGCTGCGCTGGGCATTCGTCGAGCGACTTGCCGCGGTCGGCCTGCTGGACGAGGACGAGATCGCCGCCGAGTACGAGCGCGACAAGACGGCCGCCGGCGAACGCCACGCGGCGACCGCCCGCGCGGGACGCCCCACGGCCGAGGCGAAGGCGGAGGCATGGGCCTCGGTCGTCGAGTCGGACAAGCTCCCGAACGCCGTCCAGGAGGCGGTCATCGGCGGCTTCGTCCAGACCGACCAGCGCGAGCTGCTGGCCCCGTACACCGAGAAGTTCTTCGCAGCGGTGAAGGACGTCTGGGACTCGCGCAGCCATGAGATGGCCCAGCAGATCGCCGTCGGCCTCTACCCGTCCCTCCAGGTCTCGCAGGAGACCCTGGACGCAACGGACGCCTGGCTGAACTCGGCAAAGCCGAGCGCGGCACTGCACCGGCTGATCTCCGAGTCGCGGGCAGGCGTGGAGCGCGCGCTGAAGGCCCAGGCGGCGGACGCGGCGGCGGCTACCGCGTAGCAGTAACAGCAGCAGCTGAGCAGTGGGGGGCGCTTCCTTCGGGGAGCGCCCCCTTTGCGTGCCTCTTTCGCGTCCCCCAGAAGACATTCAGCCAGTAAGAGTGCCCGGTGGGCTTACGTTCCTTGATCCCTGCGGTATGAACCTGTGCGTGCGGTATCCACAGGGCGGTGGGCTGCCCTCCGGGTCAATACACCCAGTGCCCCTCCCGGCACTGGCCGGCGCTGGGCGCCTTTCACGTTCGTCACACGCGAGTGGTGTGCTGGTCCAGGATGGCCCGCAGTCGGTCGACGTCTCCGGCCTCATGCACACCCCGCTTGGGCAGGACACTGAGCCACATGATGTTGGGGTCCCGGCTGAGCAGGACGAAGTGGCCGGCCGTCTCCCGATAGCCCTGGAAGACGGACCACTTCTGGACCAACGTGCTGTGGTCGCTGCGGCAGGTGATCCCGGCCGGAGACACGGTGACGCGGTACTCGCCCTGCCATCCGGTGATCCGCTGCACGTTCGCGGCCTGTAGCCGCGGGTACCCCCACACCACCAGGACGACGAACAAGACCAGAACGGTCGAGACCACATCGGTACTCCCACGGCCCACGGCGGAGAGCAGCCACTGCCCTATCCACAGTGCGAGGAACACGCCCTTCAGCACCAGCCCGGTCCGCTTGATCCGCTCGCGGACCCGCAGGCCGACCAGTGTGTCGGCCTTCTGGGGCAGATACACCAACTGGACCGCAGTCTGTTCGTCCACGACGTCGGCGGAGGTTTCCGCGCCGTTGTCGGTGTCTTCGGCGCTGCGGCCCTCGGCCATGATTCCTCCCCGGTACGACGACCTGCGGATCCTACCGAACGTCAGTGCTGGGGCGGACGGCCGCCGTGACGGGGCAGGTGGCGGTCGAGTATGCCGCGCAGCCGGTCGCTGTCGTCCCTGCCCATGGCGCGCTTCGGCAGATAGTGCACGACGAGCAGGTACGGCGCGGGCGTCAGCAGGACGAATCCGGCGGTGGTCTCCACGTACCCGCCGAGGCTCCGCCAGCCCCGGCGCGTCTCCATGTGCGTGCCCGCGAAGCTCACAGCGTCGTCGGAGTCGGCGACGGTCACGGTCCAGGGCCCCAGCGGGGTGCCCATCCTGGCATGCCTCGTTGCCAGGACGCCCGTCCTGGCAACGAGGCCGAACAGGCTGATGAGGAAGGCGATTCCCGCGGCCAGGACGCTGTCGGCGAGCAGCCACACCGCCGCTGCGAAGAGCACCGGCGAGAGCAGGCCTTGCAGCCGGCCCTTGATCCCCCGTATCCGCCCGCGTGCGTGGAACGCGTCGGACCAGTCCGGCTGCCCCAGCTCATATCTCAGCTCGACAACGGCACCTGCCACTGTGCCCGGCCCCTCTGTCACGACCCCTCCCGATGCTGCTCGGCGACGAGCCGTGATCGTAGCGGGCAGGCGACCCTCGGCCCAGGTCGAGGACCGCCGGCCCCTACGACACCGCGAGTTCAACCTCAGAGCCTGTCGGGTGACCTTCGATCGGATAGCGGACGCGGTCTGGTGCGTGCGATTCCAAGGCGGCGGGATGTCCTCGAATGGGGTCTCCCCTGCTCGAACGAAGCTGAGAGCCTGGGGAAGGAGCTACTAGGACATTTCGGCAACGCGGGAAGCGTGCGTGCCAGGGCGTGGCCGCCCGATCAGAGGTCACCCGACAGGCTCTCAGTGGGCTGCCCCGCAGAATTGAGCGCCCTGGATGAAAACCGCCCGGCGGACGGGCGCCGTTGCGCAGCCGTTCGCCGGGCGGGAGTGGTGGGGTGTCGGGTCGTCAGGTGCGGACGGGCGGCGTGAAGCCCGCCCGGCGGCCCCGGACCGGGTCCGGGGCGCGCCCCCTGTGAGCGGTTACGCGCCCGACTCCTCGTAGCGGGCGGCCAGTTCGGCAGCGCCCGATTCCGTGAGCGTGCCGTGCAGGCGCATGCGGGCCACGCCGCCGTCCGGGAAGGCGTCGAGGCGGACGTGGGTGACCACAGCCTGGGCGCGGAGGGGGAAGCGGTGGAGGGTGTCGGGCTGAAGCTCGGTGCGGGGGATGATGTCGAACCATTCACCCGTCTCGCCGTTGCGACCCCGGAGGGCGATCCAGCCGGCCGCGTTGCCCTTGAGGTAGGCCGTGTCGATCTCGACCGCGCGGACCGCGCCCTGGGCGACCAGGCGGAAGCGGACCCAGTCGTTCGTGTCGCGTACGCGGCGGCGGCGGTTCTCCCAGCCGTCGTCCATCTTGCGGGAGGTGCCGGGCAGGATGATCTGGGTCGGTGAGGAGTAGAAGCGGTCCGAGGCGTCCTCGTACGCACCGCCGTTGAGCACCGCGATCAGATCGATCGTGCCGAGGGTCGCCAGCCACGTGGGGTCGGGGAGGACCTCGCCATGGACGCGGAGTCGGGCTATGCCCCCGTCGGGGTGCTGGCAGAGGCGGATGTGGGTGTAGCGGCGGCCGCCGGTGATCTCGAACCCGTTGGCGGCGTGGCCGCGTACGGGGGTCGGCGGGACGATCTCCTCCCATTTCACGTCGTCGGCGAGGAGTTCGGAGGGGCTGGGTGATCCCTCGACCGTCGTCGCCTGGATCGAGACGCGCTGCGGGTAGTTGCCGCGGAAGTGTGCGGTGTCGACGACGATGCCGCGGATGATGCCGGGGGCGCCGAGGCGGACGAGGGCCCAGTCGTGGTCCTCGGGCGCGGGGAAGGGGTGTGCGGCGTCGGTGCCGCGGCGGCGGCGGGTCTCCCAGCCGTCCATGATCTTTCCCTTGTGCCCGAAGTGCTCGGGGTCGAACACGGCGCGCTCGCGGATCAGCAGGTTCTCGCGCTCGGCGAAGAACTCGTCGTTCGCGGCGATCACACCCGCACCGAGACGGCGGTCGGCGAGGTCCACCAGATCGGTGAAGGGGAAGTCGCAGGCCCGGTAGTCGGCGTAGGGGTCGCCTCCGCCGTACGGGGCCGCGTCGTTGGCGTGGGGGTCGTTGGCCGTGGCCGTGGTCTCGCTCGCGTCGAAGGTCATGTGGGTAACTGTCGCGCCGAATGAACCATCAGGTCCATCGAAAGTTTTCGCACAATTCCTTCAGGTCAGCTGAATGTTTCCGCGCGGGCCGCGCTGACCTGTTCGAGCGCGGCCAGGACCCGCGCCACCGCCGGGCCCTCCTCCGCCCCCTGCCGTACCGCCGCCACCACATGGCGCCTGGGCAGGTCCGCCTCCAGAACGCGCATCACCACACCCTTGCGGCGTTCCGCCGATGCCATCCGCGGGATCAGGGCGACACCCATGTGCGCCTCGACCATGGCGAGGATCGCGGTCCACCCGGAGGCGCTGTGCGCCTGCTCCGGCACGAACCCGGCCGCCTCGCACGCGGCCGTGGTGATCTCCGACCAGGGGCCCGAGCCGCCGAAGATCCACGGTTCGGCGGCGAGGTCGGCCAGCCGGAGCCCTGGGGCGTCCGCGAGCCGGTGACCGGTCGGGAGGGCGACGTCGAGCGGGTCGGTCAGCAGGGGGAGGAGGGTGAAGCGGGGGTCGTGGGCGGTCGGTGCGTGCGCGGCGAGGGAGAGCGCGAGGTCGACGTCGCCGGCCGAAAGGAGTTCGTACGCCTCCGCGGCCTCCGCCTCCCGTACCCGTACGGACGGTCCCGGCCGGTCGTCGGCGCGCAGGAGCCGGACCGCCGGCACGACGAGGGCGGGCACGGCGGTCGAGAAGGCACCGACCCGCACCTCCCCCGCCTCGCCCCGCAGGTAGCCGGTCAATTCGGCGTCGGCGCGTTCCAGCTGGGCGAAGACCGCTTCGGCGTGGCGGAGTACGAGATGTGCGGCATCGGTGAGCCGGACGCGTCGGCCCTGCGCTTCCAGCAGGGGTACGCCGAGCTGCTTGGCCAGGTTGGAGAGCTGCTGGGACACCGCGGAGGGGGTCATCAGCAGCGCCTCGGCCGTCGCCGTGACGGTCCCGCGCTCGCTCAGCGTGCGCAGAATCCGGAGCTTCTTGATGTCCCACTCGGTCATGTCCGCACATTATCCGCCGCCGCGGACCCGGCCCGTCCGGCCCTCAGCGCCACTCCGCCGGAACGCACACAACAGGGCGCCTCGACGTGACTTACGCACGTCGAGGCGCCCTGGGACAGCGCTGGTGGAGCTACGCAGTTCTGGCGCTGCGCAACCGGAGGGTCAGGCCTGCTTCTTGGACTTGTCCAGGAGCATGACCAGGCCCGCGATGATCACGAACAGAGCGATGGGGGCCACGACGTAGAGGCCGATCGTCTCGATCGCGCTCAGGCCGGGGCCCGGGTCGTCACCGTCGTCACGGGTCAGCGCAAGCGCGGGGGACGACATGAGCAGCATCATCAGCGTCGTACCGGCCGCCACGGCGCCGGCGCGCATTGCGTTCTTCTTGTCCACGGTACAAACGTAGCGAACGCCTAGGAGCGGCGCGCGCCCGGGGGTGCCGTACGGGGACATGGGCGACCGTTCTCGGGGTCGAGGGCCTCCATCAGGCGGTGCAGACGAGGGGACGCGGCGAGCTCCTCCAGGGTGACCGGGTGGCCCTCCGCGTCGGCGATGGGCAGCCGCCAGTTGGGGTACTGGTCCCAGGTACCCGGCAGGTTCTGCGGGCGGCGGTCCCCGACCGTGTCCGGGAGCCAGATCCCGGCCATGCGGGCGGGAGTGCGCAGCAGGAAGCGGTGGACGGCCCGGACCGCGCCCTCCTCGTCGCCCTCGCCCTCCGGGAACAGTCCGAGTCGGGCGAGCAGGGCGAGCCATTCGGCGGTGTCGGTGGCGTCCTCGGTCCGTTCCTGCTCCAGGGTGCGGGTGAGCAGGCCGAGGCGGTGGCGGAGCGTCACATGGTCGCCGGTCAGCCGGGCGGCGGTGGACGGCAGGTCGTGGGTGGTGGCGGTGGCCAGGCATCCCTCACGCCAGTCCTGCGGGGGCAGCGGGCGGCCGGTGCCCGCCCAGTCGCGCTCGAACCAGAGCACGGACGTGCCGAGCACTCCGCGCCGGGCGAGCGCTTCGCGTACGCCGGGTTCGACCGTGCCGAGATCCTCCCCTATGACGACCGCACCGGCCAGGTGCGCCTCAAGGGCGAGGACAGCGAGCATCGCCTCGGCGTCATGACTGACGTAGGTGCCCTCGGTCGGCGGTTTTCCCTCGGGAACCCACCAGAGCCGGAACAGCCCCATGACGTGGTCGATGCGGAGCGCGCCCGCGTGGGCGAGGAGACCGCGGAGCAGTCCGCGGTACGGGGCGTAGCCGGACGCGGCGAGGACGTCGGGTCGCCACGGGGGCAGCCCCCAGTCCTGGCCGCGCGCGTTGAACGCGTCCGGGGGTGCGCCGACCGACATGCCGTGCGCGAAGGCGTCCTGCTGCGCCCAGGCGTCGGCGCCGCCGGGGTGCACGCCGACGGCGAGGTCGTGGACGATACCGACCGCCATCCCGGCGTCCCGCGCGGCGCTCTGGGCGGCGCCGAGCTGGGTGTCGGTCAGCCAGGCGAGCCGGCAGTGGAAGTCGACCCGGTCGAGGAGCTCGCCGCGGGCGCGGGCGGTCTGCGCGGAGCGGGGGTCGCGCAGCGCGGGCGGCCAGGCGTGCCAGTCGGAGCCGTGCACCTCGGCGAGGGCGCACCACAGGGCGTGGTCCTCCAGGGCCTGCCCCTGCTCGGCGAGGAAGTCGCAGTAGGCGGCGCGGCGGCCGGGGGTCAGCGGGACCTCCGCCACGAGTGCGAGAGCCTGGCGCTTGAGTTCCCAGACGGCGTCCCGGTCGATCAGGGCGCCCTTGTCCAGGACCGCTTCGCTGAGGGCTTCGGCACTTTGCCGCAGGTCGTCGAGGGCGGCCCGGTCCCGCACGTGCCCGTACTCCGGGATCGACTCGATGTGCAGATGGACGGGGTCGGGGAAGCGGCGCGAGGAGGGGCGGTACGGGGACGGGTCGGTGGGTCTGCCCGGTACAGCGGCGTGCAACGGGTTGACCTGGACGAACCCGGCGCCGAGGGTCCGGCCCGACCAGGCGGCGAGATCGGCGAGGTCGCCGAGATCGCCCATGCCCCAGGAGCGGCCGGAGAGCAGGGAGTAGAGCTGAACGAGGAAGCCATGGGTGCGCCGGGGCGGCTGGGGCACCCGGGCGGGGGCGACGATCAGAGTGGTGGTGGCGGACCGGCCGTGCTGGGTGCGCACGGTCAACCGGTGGACGCCGAGCGGGGGTTCGGCCCACCAGGCCGGGGTGGCGGTGCTCACCGCGGAAACGGCCGGATCCGGCTGTCCGCCCGGCACCCTCATCCGTGGCGGCCGGGGCGATCCGGCGGCTCCCTCGGGCTCGATGTCCAGTGTTGTGCCGGGGCGCAGTGCGGTCAGGGCGGGCGGCAGGGGCTCCCCGGTCCACACCACGAGCGTCGGCGGGAGCAGCCGGGAGGCGGCCGCCGACTCGGCGGCGGCGAGTGATTCCCGTACCGCTTCGGGTGTGGCGGCGTCCACGCCCAGGGCGGCGAGCACGGTGATCACCGTGTCGTCGGGGACGGTCACCGTGACATCGGCGGACGGGGAGTAGGAGGTGGCGACACCGTGCAGTGCGGCGAGCCGGGACAGGCCCATTCAGACTCCTGGGGACTCCGTGCCCCCCGCGGTGCCGGGGGCGGTCGGCTCGCTGGTCAGTGGGGCGACGACGGCGAGCGGCGGCTCGCTCGTCAAAGGGGTGGCTGCGGCGAGCGGCGGCTCGCTCGTGAGAGGAACGGCTGCGGCGAGCGGCGGCTCGCTCGTGAGGGGTATGGCGTCGGCGTACGCGGGTTCGCCGGTGAGCGGGCCGGGACCCGGTACCTGTTTGGACAGGGCGGAGAGCAGAAGCTGCGCGGCAGCGGGCATGGCGGCCTCCTGGCCGTGGACAAGTGGACACAGCAGGCCTACCCAGCGGGCGCGACCGCAGACATAGGCACTACAACAACGACTCCAACGTGCTCTGGGTCACATTCGGTTCCTCAGGGGCCGGTCACCCGTAAACCGTCCGCCGTTTTCGGCCATTCGGCGTCATCTCTGCTGTGGTCCGCCGATCACCTACCGCGCTTCATCCCACCCGCCACATCGGGCATATACGGCACAACGGTCACACGCATTGACACCCTCGCGCCCGGGTGGTGGGCTCGGAGCCCATCGATGGGAGCGAGGGATTACGGCATGCAGCTCAGGCGCAGAAAGCAGGCGGCGGCCGTCGCGGCCGCCGTGCTCGGCGGACTGCTCTCCACCGGCTCCCCGGCCGCCTTCGCCGCACCCTCGGACCCCGGCTCTCCGGCCGTTTCGACACCCGACCGTACGGACGACGGCGCGCTGCCCACCGTGTGGCCGCGCCCGCAGACCATCAAGGCGTCCGGAGCCGCCGTACCGCTCTCCACCGAGGTGACCCTCCTCGCCGGTGCGCACACCGATCCGTACGCCCTCGACGCCGCCCGGCAGGTGCTGCGCGACGCAGGCGTACGAACCGTGCACGAGACGCTGCCGGGCCGCGGGCCGGTCATCCGGCTCGGCGACGACGCCCAGGACGCCCTGCGGGCCCTGCGCGCCCCGGAGCGCGCCAATCTGCCGTCCGGCGGCTACCGGATCGCGGTCGGTACGGTCGCGGGCCGCCCCACCGTCGCCCTGGACGGACGCGGCGACGACGGCCTCTTCCACGCCGTACAGACGCTGCGTCAGCTGATCCGGAACGGAAGCGTCGCCGGGGTCGTCGTGCGGGACTGGCCGGGCACCGCCGTGCGCGGCATGACCGAGGGGTTCTACGGCCGGCCATGGACGCGCACGGAGCGGCTCGCGCAGATCGACTTCATGGGGCGGACAAAGCAGAACCGGTACCTCTACGCGGCGGGCGACGACCCGTACCGGCAGGCCCGCTGGCGCGATCCGTACCCCGCCGAGCGGCGCGCCGACTTCCGGGCACTGGCCGAACGGGCCCGCGCCCAGCATGTGACGCTCGGCTGGGCGGTCTCCCCCGGCCAGGCCATGTGCATGTCCTCGGACAGCGATGTGAAGGCGCTGACGCGGAAGATCGACGCCATGTGGGCGCTCGGCGTGCGCGCCTTCCAGCTGCAGTTCCAGGACGTCAGCTACAGCGAATGGCACTGCGACGACGACCCGGACACCTTCGGCAGCGGGCCCGAGGCGGCGGCCAGGGCCCAGGCGCGGGTCGCGAGCAAGGTGGCGCAGCATCTCGCGGACCGGTACCCGGATGCGGAGCCGCTGTCGGTGATGCCGACGGAGTTCTACCAGGACGGCGTCACCGACTACCGTGCGGCTCTCGCAAAGGAGCTGGACGACCGGGTGCAGATCGCCTGGACCGGCGTCGGGGTCGTGCCGAGGACCATCACCGGCGGGGAACTGGCCGGTGCGCGCGCCACGTTCCGGCATCCGCTCGTCACGATGGACAACTACCCGGTCAACGACTACGCACAGGACCGTATCTTCCTCGGCCCGTACACCGGCCGGGACCCGGCGGTCGCGATCGGCTCGGCGGCGCTGCTCGCCAACGCGATGGAGCAGCCGTCCGCGTCCCGCATCCCACTGTTCACCGCCGCCGACTTCGCCTGGAACCCGCAGGGCTACCGGGCGCAGGAGTCCTGGCAGGCGGCCATGGACGATCTGGCGGGCGGCGACGCCCGCACCCGGGACGCGGTGCGGGCGCTGGCCGGGAACAGCGCGACGTCCGTACTGGGCGGCGACGAGTCGGCTTATCTGCGGCCGTTGTTCGCCGCGTTCTGGAACTCCCGTACGACGGCGGACGCCACGGCGCGGGACGATGCGGCACGCGAACTGCGGGCCGCTTTCACCGTGATGCGGGAGGCCCCGCAGCGGCTGAAGGGCCCGGCGGACGGGCGACTCGACGACGAAGTGCGGCCCTGGACGGAGCAGTTGGCCCGGTATGGGCGGGCGGGTGAGCTCGCCGTCGATCTGCTGCAGGCCCAGGCCCGCGGTGACGGCGCGGCCGCGTGGAAGGCGTCGCTGGCCCTGGAGCCGCTGCGCACAGCGGTCAGGGCGAGCGGGGCGACGGTCGGCAAGGGGGTGCTCGGCCCCTTCCTGGACCGGGTGCGCAAGGAGGCCGACGCCTGGACCGGCGCGGACCGTTCCGCCGGCACGGTGACGACGGCCCCGGGCAGCCACACGATCCGGCTGAACCGGGCCCGCCCGGTGGAGGCGGTGACCGCGATGACCGTACCCGGCAGCGGAGCCGCGGCGGACGCGCGGCTCGAGGCCCATGTGCCGGGCGAGGGCTGGCGCCGCCTCGGCCGGCTGTCGACGACCGGCTGGACCCAGACGGCGGCCAAGGGCCTGCAAGCCGACGCGATCCGGATCAGCTGGGCCACCGGTGCCGCCGTGACCGCCCCCGGCGTGAGCGCGGGCACGCCGCCACCGGCGGTCTCCGGTACCGTCCCCGAAGCCCCGCAGGTACGCGCCCTCGTGCCGTGGTTCCGTGACGAGCCCGTGGCCAGGCTCGATCTCGTACGCGGCGAGACGGACGCCGAGATCGGTGGCCGACCGCAGCGGGTCGCGGCGCGACTCGCCGCCCGCCGCCCCGCCGAGGTGCGCGGCGCGCTCAGCGTGAAGGCGCCCCGGGGCATCAAGGTGAGCATCCCGAAGCAGGCGACGGTGCCGCGCGGGTCACGTACCGACGTCCCCGTGGAAATCACCGTCCCGGCGGACACGCCCGCCGGTGAGTACGAGGTGCCGATCGGCTTCGGCGGCGAGGAGAGCACCCTCACCGTGCGGGCCTACCCCCGGACCGCCGGGCCCGATCTGGCACGTACGGCCACCGCCTCGTCGTCCGGCGACGAGACCCCGGACTTCCCGGCGGCCGCCGCGTCGGACGGCGATCCTGCCACCCGCTGGTCGTCCCCGGCCGAGGACGGCGCCTGGTGGCAGGCGGAACTTACCGAGCCCGCCAGGATCGGGCAGGTGGTGCTGCGGTGGCAGGACGCGTACGCCTCCCGCTACCGCATACAGGTCTCCGCGGACGGCCGCGCCTGGCGCACGGCGGCGACCGTCCGGGACGGCAAGGGCGGGCGCGAGTCCGTCCGCATGGACGCGAAGGACACCCGCTTCCTCAGGGTCCAGGGCGACGCACGCGGTACCGGGTTCGGCTACTCGCTCTGGTCGGTGGAGGCGTACGCCGTCGCCCAGTAGGCGCACACAGGCACGCCGCCCTGCGAACCAGCGGCAGTTCACCACCCCACCGGCAATCGCTGCTTCACCAGTTGCTTCGTCAGCAGGTAACTCCCGGCCACCGCGTGTTCAACTATTCACTCAGTACATGTATCGAGTATACAGTCGGCCGCATGAGCATCCGCCATGTCCTTCTGGGACTGCTCGCCGGAGGTTCAAGCCACGGCTACGACCTCAAGCGGCGGTACGACGAACGCTTCCCGCAAGCCCGGCCACTGGCCTACGGGCAGGTCTATACGACCCTGCAACGTCTGGTGCGTGATGGCCTCGCCGCCGTCGAAGGCACCGATTCCGACAGCGGGCCCGAACGCACCCTGTACCGCTCCACCGACGAAGGATCACGCGAACTGGCCAGGTGGGCCGACGAGATCGCCCCACCCGCCCCCTTCGTGGCGAACGAGATCTTCACCAAGGTCGTGGTCTCGATCCTCGTCGCTGCCGCCGCCGACGGCGACCGCACCACCGACGCGGCCGCCTATCTGCAAGCCCAGCGTGCCGCCCACATGGAGCGCATGCGTGAACTCACCGCACTCAAGACCACCCCGGGCGCCGATCTCAGCACGGTGCTCTCCGCCGACTACGCCCTCGCCCATCTGGATGCCGACGTCCGGTGGATGACCACGACGGTGAGCCGGCTCGCCACCCTGACCGCGGAGGTCAACGCAGCATGAGCACACATACCGAACAGGACACCCCGGGAGCAGTGCCCCTGCTCACCGCCACGGGACTGCGGAAGTCCTACGGCAGGTCGGAGGCGCTGCGCGGCGCTTCGATCGAACTCCGGGCGGGCGAGATTCTCGCCGTCACCGGTGCCAGCGGCAGCGGGAAATCCACACTGCTGCACTGCCTGGCGGGGATCGTCCGCCCCGACGAGGGTTCGGTCTCGTACGGACAGGAGCGACTCGACCGGCTTCCCGAGGCCCGGCTCGGCGAACTGCGACGCACCGACTTCGGCGTGGTGTTCCAGTTCGGGCAGCTGATCCCCGAACTCACCGCGCTCGACAACGTGGCACTGCCCCTGTTGCTCGCAGGGACGTCCCGCGCCGCGGCACAGGCGCGGGCCGGCGAATGGCTGGAACGCTTCGGGGTGCGCGGCCACGCCGGTCTGCGGCCCGGCGAGCTGAGCGGTGGCCAGAGCCAACGCGTCGCACTGGCACGCGCGTTGGTGACCGGCCCGAAAGCGGTCTTCGCGGACGAGCCGACCGGGGCTCTCGACTCACTCGCCGGGGAGCAGGTGATGACGGCTCTGGTGCACGCCACCCGCGAGACCGGCACCGCGGTGCTGCTGATCACCCATGACGCGCAGGTCGCCGCGTACGCGGACCGCGAAGTGTGGCTGCGGGACGGGGCCGTCCACGCCGGCGCCGCCCCGGTCACCGTCCGGGAGGCCGCCCGCCATGAAGGCTGACGCCCGCATCGCATGGATCCTGACGCGCGGCTCGCGCCGCCGCGAGTGGTGGCGGATCTCGCTCACCGCGGTGGGCGCGCTGCTCGCCACGGGCTTCGCCCTCGCGGCGATCACGGTCGCCGCCGTTCCCGGGCAGGTGTCGATCCCCTACGCACACGGCTTGCTGAACCAGCCGGGCCAGCGCGCCGGTGTGGTGGTCACGCTGCTGCTCCTGCTCGTGCCCGTCCTCGGCTTCCTCGGTCAGTGCGCCCGCATCGGCGCCGTGCACCGCGACCGGCGGATGGCCGGGCTGCGGCTCGCGGGGGCGTCGCCCGCGCAGGTGCGGCGCATCTCGGCGCTGGAGTCCGCGCTCGCGTGCCTGGCGGGATCGACCGTGGCACTGGCCGTCGTCGCCGCGGTCCTCGCCGGCGTCGGTCACATGCCGGCGCCGGCGGCATGGGTGGCCTTCGTGCTGGTTGTCCTCGCCGTGCCGGTCGCGGGCGCGCTGGTGAGCGCACTCGCCCTGCGGCGGGTAATCGCCTCGCCGCTCGGCTGGGTACGCCGTGTCCGGCCGGACGGCGGACACCGGACGCTGCTCGCGCTTCTGGTCCCGACGGCGCTGATAGGCGTGGCGCTCTTCCTCCTTGCCGGCCGCAACAGCCGTCCCGGCGAGGTGACCGTCCCGTTCGTGGTGCTCGCCGTGGTGCTTCTCACCGGAGCGGGTGCGGTCTGGCTGGCCGGAGCGACGGCTTCCTTCATGGGCCAGCGGCTGACGCTCCGCGCGAAGAGCCCCGCAGTACTGATCGCCGCCGGCCGACTCAAGGACGACCCGTGGGCCGCCGCGCGCACCCATGCCGCTCTGCTGCTGGTGACTGTCGTCGGGGTGGGATTCGTCGGCGTACGGCAGGTGCTGCTCGACGAGTTGCACCGGCGGAGCGGCTACACGACGGAGGACCTCGGCTTCTACACCACGGGGATCGACCTCGCCGGGACCGCCGTCCTGGTGGCTCTCGCCATCAGCCTCTTCGGCCTCGCGGTGGGCACGGCCGAATCCGTCGCCACCCGCCGCAGGGGGCTCGCCGCCCAGACCGCGGCCGGCGTACCGCGAACGGTTCTGGCCCGGACCCTCCTCCTGGAAACGGCGCTTCCGCTGGCCCCCGCGGTCCTGCTCGCCGGCATCGGAGGCATGGCGGTGCACCTCGCGTACGCCTGGCTGGTGGCTCCCGAGGCCGTCCCGTCGATGCTTCCGCTGCTCGTACCCGTGGTGGTGTACGTCGCCTGCCTGCTGGCCGCGTCGGCCTCGCTGCCGCTGCTGCGGCGGGCGGTGCGCCCCGCGGAGCTGCGGTTCACGTAGCGCGCGGCGCTGCGCGAAACCGCATCTCCCCGGATACGCGAAAGCCCGGATCGTCAGGCTGAGATGCCGTCGATCCGGGCCATGGCGTCGTCCGCGCCGAACGGTTGCAAGTACGGCAGCCAGCGCGGGTCACGGTGCCCCGTCCCGATGATCCGCCAGGCCAGGCCGGTCGGCGGGGCGGGTTGTTGGTGCAGCCGCCAGCCGAGCTCCGGCAGATGTCGGTCGGCCTTGACGTGGTTGCAGCGGCGGCAGGCCGCCACCACGTTGTCCCAGGCGTGCTGTCCGCCTCGGCTGCGGGGGATGACATGGTCGACGCTGGTCGCGGCGGCGCCGCAGTACATGCAGCGCCCGCCGTCCCTGGCGAAGAGCGCCCGGCGGGTCAGTGGAACGGGCCCCCGGTAGGGAACCCGTACGAACCGCTTCAGGCGGACGACGCTCGGGGCCGGTATGGCGCGGGTGGCGCTGTGCATGAGGGCGCCTGACTCCTCAAGGCAGATGGCCTTGTTCTCCAGGACGAGGACGAGCGCGCGGCGGAGCGGTACGACGCCGAGCGGCTCGTACGACGCGTTGAGAACCAGGACATGCGGCACGGTGGATGCCTCCTTGTACGCCGGCGGCGCGTGGCTCGCGCCGGGACGATCCGATCTCAGTCTCTCCTCATGCCTGGTCAATCCGCCACCACGTGCGGGTAACGGGCCGGAAGGATTTTCCCGGGTGCCTGCTGCCCGCACGGCCCAAAAGCGCCGGAACAGGTACTCAAGAGGCCGTTGCCGGAGCAGTCCCGGGATCGATGTGCGATCGGCCACACCCGGCCTCGCGTCCCGTTCCCGGAACCAGCTGCCCTTGCTATATCCCCGGGTGAGGCGTGCCTCTCCCCTCCGTCACGGCAATGGAGCACTCCCGATACCCCGTTAGTGTGGTTGGTCAGCCCACGTCCATCTGGAGGTTCCGCCGTGTCCCTGTCCGCCCTGTTGGCCGCAGCCCCGTCACCCGAGCCCGGCGGCTCGCTGGACGAAGCCGCCAAGCAGGCCGGCAACGCCGCGGGCTGGGTGGAGGAGAACTGGTCCACCTGGCTGAACACCGGTCTGCGCATCGTCCTCATCGCGGTCATCGCGGTCATGTTGCGCATCGCGATCCGCCGTGCTCTCACCAAGCTCATCGAGCGGATGAACCGCAGCGCCCAAGCCGTAGAGGGCACCGCTCTCGGCGGCCTGCTGGTCAATGCGGAACGCCGCCGTCAGCGCTCCGAGGCGATCGGGTCCGTACTCCGGTCGGTCGCTTCGTTCCTGATCCTCGGTACGGCCGCCCTGATGATCCTGGGCGCCTTCCAGATCGATCTGGCGCCACTGCTCGCCTCCGCCGGTGTCGCCGGTGTGGCACTCGGTTTCGGTGCGCGCAACCTCGTCACCGACTTCCTCTCCGGTGTCTTCATGATCCTTGAGGACCAGTACGGCGTCGGGGACACCATCGACGCGGGCGTCGCCTCCGGTGAGGTCATCGAGGTCGGTCTGCGGGTCACCAAGCTGCGCGGTGACAACGGTGAGATCTGGTACGTCCGCAACGGTGAGGTGAAGCGGATCGGCAACCTCAGCCAGGGCTGGTCGACCGCCGGGGTGGATGTGCAGGTACGCCCCACGGAGGACCTCGACCGGGTACGCACGGTGATCACCGAGGCCGCAGGGCTGATGGCCAAGGAGGACCCGTGGAACGAGCGCCTGTGGGGTCCGGTGGAGATCCTCGGGCTGGACTCCGTACTCCTGGACTCGATGACGGTCCGCGTGACGGCGAAGACGATGCCGGGCAAGGCGCTGGGCGTGGAGCGCGAGCTGCGCTGGCGGATCAAGCTGGCCTTCGACGAGGCGGGCATCCGGATGGTCGGTGGCGTGCCGGCCCAGCCGGACGAGCCGTCGGCGGCGGATCCGACGGCCGGGATGGCCGCCCCGTCCGCCTACGCGTCGACGACATCCCCGCAGTCGCTGGCCGCGACGCCCATCCCACCGTCGAACATGTCGAAGTAGGACTCGGCCGTACGAGTTCGGCCGCGCGAGTGAGGCCATACGAGTGAGGGGAGCCCCGCAGAGCCTGCGGGGCTCCCCTCACTACTGTTCCGGGCCGGAGGTCAGCCCTTCTTCTGGCTGCACCTCCGCTGGGCGTTGATCTGGTCGCGGGTCATGATTTTTCCGCCGTGCGTTCTGTACTGATCGTCGGCCGGCTTCGCGGCACGTGTAGTAGGGACGTCGATCCAGTCGTCGTCCTCGAACTTCTCGTGCCCCTCCTGATCCAGCACCGTCACCCCGACGTAGAAACCCTTGGGCAGCCGCTTGGTGAGCGGCTTCTTCTCCGTACCGAAGCTCCGCGCACTCCCTACGACGAACACACCCCGCCGGACCGCCTCCGACCGGGGCCCGTCCGCGTTCCACAGCGTCTCGAAGCCGTCTCCGTCCCCCTCGCCGTCCACGCTGACCACGATCTTGGCCGCGGACACCGACTCCGAGGGGCAGATCGGATGGGCGACGACTATGTCGTCCCCCTCCATCCGGAAGCCGAAATGCATGGGCGTGGGTGCCTCTCCGAGCTGGCAGGACGACAGGGTCGTCATCGCGGCGGTCACCAGGATCGTCGTGGCCAGGACGGAGCGGAACGCGCCCCCGGTCACGGGACGCATTGCCAGTAGTCGCCGCCGGCGAACCCTGCCGCCTTCTCGTATGCGTTCTGGCACGGGTCCGACAACCCTTCGTTGTAGTAGTCGTACGCGAACTTGATGCCGCGCTTCTCCCACTGCTTCACGTGTGTGCGCTCATGCGTGAGTTTCCGCGAAGGCCGACCACCGGCAGGAGCCTGGTCGCCGAGGGCATGACCCCGTACATGAGCATCCCGATCTGGTCGGCGTGGGCCTGGCGTACCGCGAGCAGTCGCTGCTGCTCGTAGAGGATGCCCGCCCGGCACCGGGCGGCGCAGGTGTTTCCGGTGTTGCTGCCGGCGGCCGTTCCGCTGTGACCGCTGCCACTGCTAGGTGGTGCGGTACGGGGCCGGGCCGCCGAGCGTCTTACTGGAGCCAGGTCGGCGGGGGGCCCAACTCGTCGTACGCGTAGAACAGTTGGCTTCCTTCCGCGTCCTTCGTCCAACCTTTCCCGAAGTGCCGCCCATCCGGGCGATGGCGAACCTCGGGAGCCAGCCGGAACGCAGCGCCTCAAGTAACGCTTTGGTTGCCACGGCGACGCAGACCATTGACGACCCGGCAACAGCGCCATACCGTCCTCTCACCGAATAGGAAACTTTCCTAACAGAGGGCGGGTGCAGCACGCATGGCCGGAACGACACCGGGAACCCCCCGCGTCCTGCGGGCCATGAACGACCGGGCCGCCCTCGATCTGCTGTTGGAACACGGCCCCCTCTCCCGGACCAGGATCGGGAAGCTGACGGGCCTGTCCAAGCCCACCGCCTCGCAGCTGCTGGCCCGTCTGGAGGCGGCCGGTCTGGTCGTCGCCACCGGCACCGTCGCGGGACGGCCCGGCCCCAATGCCCAGCTGTACGCGGTGAACGCCCGGGCCGCCCATGTCGCCGGTCTCGATGTGAACGCCCACCGGATCGTCGCCGCCGTCGCCGATGTGACCGGCGAGACGGTCGGCGAGTTCGAGCTGCGCACCCCCGGGCGGCGCGCCGACAGTGTGGTGCGGCAGGTGGCGGACGCGCTGGACGGCGCGGTCAAGGATGCCGGGCTGACCCGCTCCGACGTGCACCGTGTCGTCATCGGCACGCCGGGTGCCTTCGACCCCGGTACCGGGCGGCTGCGGTACGCCTCCCACCTGCCCGGCTGGCACTCCCCCACCCTGCTCGACGAGCTGGCCGCCTTCCTCCCGATGCCGGTCGAGTACGAGAACGACGTGAACCTCGTCGCGGTGGCCGAGCAGCGGCTCGGCGCGGCGCGCGGCCACGACGACTTCGTCCTGCTGTGGAACGAGGAGGGGCTCGGCGCCGCCCTGGTCATCGGCGGACGGCTGCACCGCGGCTTCACCGGCGGCGCCGGTGAGGTCGGTTTCCTGCCGGTGCCCGGTGTCCCGCTGGTCCGTCAGGTCACCAAGGCGAACTCGGGCGGCTTCCAGGAACTGGCGGGCGCCCAGGTGCTGTCCCGGCTGGCCGGGGAGCTCGGCATCGACGACGAGCTGACCCGCGCCACCGGTACCCATCACGAGGTCGGGGCCGGACTGATCACCCGGGCCGCCGCGGCCGCGGAGCATGGGGAGGACGGACCGTACGCCCGGCTCCTCGATCTGTTCGCCACCGGCCTCGCGACCGGTCTGGCCTCCATGGTCGCCGTACTCGACCCCGAACTCGTGGTGCTCTCCGGCGAGTTGATCGCCTCCGGCGGGGAGCCGCTGCGCGTCCGGGTGCAGGGCGAGCTCGCCGAACTGGCGGCCTCCCGGCCCCGGCTGATCATCGGTGACGTCACGCGCAGGCCCGTACTGCGCGGGGCGCTGGAGAGCGCCCTCGTCACCACCCGCGACGAAGTCTTCGACACGTCGCGCTGACCCGCCCGCCCTTCGCACGTCCGTCCCTTCCCTGCCCCAACCCCTCACCGGGAGACACCGCCATGTCCGGAAACCGCCGGAAGACGGCCGCCGCGCTCGCCGCGACCGCCGCGATATCCCTTCTCGCCTCCGCCTGTACCGGTCAGAGCAGCTCCGGTACCCACGATGACGCGTCCAAGGAGACGACCATCACCTTCTGGCACGGCTGGAGTGCCCCGAACGAGGTCAAGGGAATTCAGGCCACTGTCGACGCCTTCGAGAAGGCGCACCCAAACATCCATGTGAAGGTCGTCGGCAACATGACCGACGACAAGATCAACCAGGCGCTGCGGGCGGGCGGGTCCAAGGCCCCGGACGTGGTCTCCTCGTTCACCACGAACAATGTGGGCAAGTTCTGCTCGTCCAAGGCGTTCGTCGACCTGAATTCCTTCCTGAAGAAGGACGGCATCGAAGCGGACAAGACGTTCCCGAAGGCGATGAACGAGTACACCCAGTTCAACGGGGTCCGCTGCACGCTGCCGCTGCTCGGGGACGCGTACGGGCTGTACTACAACAAGGACGCCTTCAAGGCCGCGGGTATCGCTTCCCCGCCGAAGACCTGGTCGGAACTTGCCGCGGACGCAAAGAAGCTGACGAAGACCAAGGGCGACTCGTACGAGCAGCTCGGCTTCATGCCGAACTACCACGGTTACGAGTCGACGACCGAGCACTACCTCGGCGGCTGGAGCCCGACGTACTTCGACGGCGACGGCAAGTCGAACATCGCCAAGGACCCGGCGTTCGCGTCGATGCTGACCACGCAGAAGAAGCTGGTCGACGACCTGGGCGGCTACGCGAAGCTGGAGAAGTTCCGCACCACGTTCGGTGACGAGTGGGGCGCCAAGCACCCGTTCCACACCGGTCAGGTGGCCATGCAACTGGACGGCGAGTGGCGGCTCGGCATGGCCGAGGACACCAAGCCGAAGTTCGAGATCGGTGTGGCCCCGATGCCCGTCGCCGACGACGAGGCCGACACGTACGGCAAGGGCTACCTGACCGGCACCATCGCCGCCATCGCGGCCACCTCCGCCAAGCAGAACGCGGCGTGGGAGCTGGTGAAGTTCATGACGACCGACACCGACGCGGTGGTCGACTTCGCCAACGCCATTCACAACGTTCCGTCCACGTTGGCGGCGCTGAAGTCGCCGAAACTGAAGTACGACCCGCGGTTCAAGACCTTCCTGGACATCGCCGCGAACCCGCAAAGCACCACCACCCCGCCCTCGGTGAACGGCGGCGCGTACCTGGTGTCCCTGCAGAACCTCGGATTCGACATCGAGAAGGGCAAGCAGAAGGACATCAAGGCGGGTCTGGAGAAGACCGCCGAGGAAATCGACGCGGCGATCGCACAGGCGAAGTAGAACCGCGATGAGCACACGTACGGGCACGTACACGCTGAGCTCGAAGCGCCACCGCGCGGCCCTTGTCGCGAAGCGCAGAAAAGCAGCACTGCGGACGGCGGCCTTCATGTCGCCGTGGCTGATCGGGTTCTGCGTCTTCTTCGCCTACCCGCTGATCTCCACGCTCTATTTCTCCTTCACCCAGTACGACGGCTTCGCGCCCCCGAAGTTCGACGGGCTGAAGAACTGGTCGTACGTCTTCAACGAGTACACGTTGTTCTGGCCCGCCCTGCGGAACACACTGTGGCTGGTCGTGGTCATGGTCAGCTGCCGGGTCGTCTTCGGTCTCGGCATCGGTCTGCTGATCACCAGGATCAAAACGGGTACGGGCGTCTTTCGGACCCTGTTCTACCTGCCGTACCTGGCGCCGCCGGTCGCGGCGACCCTGGGCTTCGTCTTCCTGCTCAACCCGGGGACGGGGCCGGTCAATTCACTCCTCGGCGAGCTGGGGCTGCCCACACCGGGCTGGTTCACCGACGCCACCTGGTCCAAGCCGGCCCTGACCGCGCTCGCGGTCTGGGGCGTGGGCGACCTGATGGTGATCTTCATGGCCGCGCTGCTCGACGTGCCCAAGGAGCAGTACGAGGCGGCGGAGCTGGACGGGGCGACCGCGTACCAGCGGTTCCGCTTCGTCACGCTGCCGAACATCTCACCGATCGTGATGTTCGCCGTGGTCACCGGGATCATCCAGACGATGCAGTACTACACCCAGCCGCTCGTGGCCGGAAAGGTCGCCTCGGGGGTGATGGGCGGCTCCGGGCAGCAGTTCGAACCGGGCTATCCCGACAAGTCGACACTGACTCTTCCGCAGCTCGTCTACAACCTCGGTTTCCAGCGTTTCGACTACGGCTCCGCCTGTGTGGTCGCGCTCGTTCTCTTCGTACTCGCCATGGCGTTCACCGCACTGCTGATGCGGCGCCGCAGCGGGCTGATCCAGGCAGGTGAGTGACGTGGCGCAGGCTCTCGACACCCTCAAGGCCACCGACCCGTCGGCCGGACCGGCCACCCCGGCCGAGCGCGTCGCACGCCGCAAGGCGCTGCTGAACTGGATCGCCGTGCACGCGCTCGGCGTCGCGGCCGCGCTCTTCTTCGTGCTGCCGTTCGTCTTCCTCTTCCTCACCTCTCTGATGAGCGACCAGCAGGCGCTGACCCGGGATCTGTGGCCCCACCCCTTCGAGTGGAGCAACTACCGCAAGGTGTTCGACACCCCGGGCTTCCTGACCTGGTGGAAGAACACCCTGCTGTACGCGGGGCTCGGCACCGTCCTCACGGTCGTGTCGTCGCTGCCCGTGGCGTACGCGCTCGCCAAGTTCCGCTTCCGCGGCCGGCATCTATCTCTGATGCTCGTCATCTCGATGATGATGCTGCCGCCGCAGGTCGTCGTCATCCCGATGTATCTGTTCTGGGCGAAGCAGCTGGACATGTCCGGCACGCTCTGGCCGCTGATCATTCCGATGGCCTTCGGTGACGCGTTCTCCATCTTCCTGCTGCGGCAGTTCCTGCTGACCATCCCGAACGAGTACCTCGACGCGGCGAAGGTCGACGGCTGCGGCGAACTGCGCACACTGCTCAAGGTGGTGCTGCCGATGGCCAGGCCGGGCATCGCCGCCGTCGCACTGTTCCAGTTCTTCTACGCCTGGAACGACTACTTCGGTCCGCAGATCTACGCCTCCGAGAACCCGGCCGCCTGGACGCTCAGTTACGGCCTGGAATCCTTCAAGGGCGCACACCACACCGACTGGAACCTGACCATGGCCGCGACCGTACTGGTCATGGCCCCCGTGATCCTCGTGTTCTTCTTCGCTCAAAAGGCATTTGTCGAGGGCGTCACACTGACCGGAGTAAAGGGCTGACCTATGAAGCTCGCAGTAGTTGGTGGCGGGTCCACCTACACCCCTGAACTGATCGACGGCTTCGCCCGGCTGCGGGACACGCTGCCCGTCGAGGAGCTCGTGCTCGTCGACCCGGCGGCCGACCGTCTCGACCTCGTCGGCGGTCTCGCCCGGCGGATCTTCGCCAAGCAGGGCCACCCGGGGCGGATCATCACCACCTCGGACATCGACGCGGGCGTCGCCGACGCCGACGCGGTCCTGCTGCAGCTGCGCGTGGGCGGCCAGGCCGCGCGCAACCAGGACGAGACATGGCCGCTGGAGTGCGGCTGCGTCGGCCAGGAGACCACCGGGGCCGGCGGTCTCGCCAAGGCGCTGCGCACCGTCCCGGTCGTCCTCGACATCGCCGAGCGGGTCCGTCGCACCAACCCCGACGCGTGGATCATCGACTTCACCAATCCGGTCGGGATCGTGACCCGGGCGCTGCTCCAGGCCGGCCACAAGGCCGTCGGTCTGTGCAACGTGGCGATCGGCTTCCAGCGGAAGTTCGCCAGGCTGCTCGACGTCACCCCCGGTGAGGTGCACCTCGACCATGTCGGACTCAACCACCTGACGTGGGAGCTCGGGGTGCGGCTCGGCGGCCCTGACGGCGAGAACGTCCTGCCGAAGCTGCTCGCCGAGCACGGCGACGCGATCGCCGGCGATCTGCGCATGCCCCGGGCGATCGTCGACCGGCTCGGCGTCGTCCCCTCGTACTATCTGCGGTACTTCTACGCCCACGACGAGGTCGTACGGGAGCTCGGCACCAAGCCGTCCCGGGCGGCGGAGGTCGCCGCGATGGAGAAGGAACTCCTCGCCATGTACGGCGACCCGGCGCTGGACGAGAAGCCCGCGCTGCTCGCCAAGCGCGGCGGCGCGTTCTACTCGGAGGCGGCCGTGGACCTGGCGTCCTCGCTGCTGGGCTCGGGCGGCTCGGCGGTGCAGGTCGTCAATACGTACAACAAGGGGACGCTGCCGTTCCTGCCGGACGACGCGGTGATCGAGGTGCAGGCCCGGGTCGACGGCACGGGGGCGACGCCGCTTGCCGTTCCGGAGCTGGACCCGCTGTACGCGGGGCTGATCGCCAACGTGACGGCGTACGAGGACCTCGCCCTGGAAGCCGCCCTGCGCGGCGGCCGGGATCGGGTGTTCAAGGCGCTGCTCGCCCACCCCCTGATCGGCCAGTTCGAGTACGCCGAGGCACTCACCGACAAGCTGATCGCGCACAACCGGGAGCACCTCGCGTGGGCGTGAACGCTGCTGTCCTCGCCATCGACGCGGGGAACAGCAAGACCGATGTGGCGCTGATCGGACCGGACGGAACGCTGCTGAGCTCCGTGCGCGGAGGCGGCTTCCAGCCGCCGGCCGTCGGCATCGACGTGGCCGTGGACGTCCTGGCCTCGGCGATCGGCGAGGCTCTGGCGAAAGCGCGGGCGTTCAGCGAGCCGGTGGACTCCGTCGCGCATGTGTCGGCGTGTCTGGCCAATGCCGATCTCCCGGTCGAGGAGCAGGCGCTCGCCGCGGCGCTGCGGGCCCGTGACTGGGGCCGCACGGTGGAGGTCCGCAACGACACGTTCGCGATACTGCGTGCCGGGGTCGACGAGCCCAGGGGCGTGGCCGTCGTCTGCGGTGCGGGGATCAACTGTGTCGGCATGGTGCCGGACGGGCGGACCGCGCGCTTCCCCGCCATCGGCCGGATCTCCGGTGACTGGGGCGGCGGTTCGGGACTCGCCGAGGAGGCCATGTGGTTCGCCTCGCGGGCCGAGGACGGGCGCGGCGAACCGACCGAACTGGCGCGCACCCTGCCCGCGCACTTCGGGCTCGACTCGATGTACGCGCTGATCGAGGCGCTGCACCTGGGGCACATCGAGTTCGAGCGGCGGCACGAGCTGACACCGGTGCTGTTCGCAACCGGTGCGGCCGGGGACCCGGTGGCGCGCGGTCTCGTGCACCGGCTGGCGGAGGAGGTCGTCGCGATGGCGTCGGTCGCGCTGACCCGCCTCGGGCTGCTGGACGAGGAGGCACCGGTGGTCCTGGGCGGCAGCGTGCTGGCGGCGCGCCACCCGCAGCTGGACGACCGGATCTCCGAACTTCTCGCGGCACGCGCCCCGAAGGCGGTGGTCCGGGTGGTGCAGGAGCCGCCGGTGCTGGGCGCGGGACTACTGGGGCTGGACCACACGGGGGCTGCGCCGGAGGTGCACAGCAGGCTGCGTGCGCAGTACGGCTGACACCTCGACAGACGGGCACTGAGGGGGCGTCCTGCGGCGATCAAGCCGCAGGACGCCCCTTGCGCAAGGGAACCGATCAGTTGTCCCGAACGTGTTCATGGGTGGGGAGATCGGTCCGCTTCGGGGATTGCTCCGCCGATTCGTCTTGATCGGTGGCGCCTGCCTTGATCGAATGCGTGGTGCATCCGTGGGCCGATGCACGATCCAGGCGTTCCTGGTGTGGATGTCGGTCCCTGCGGCCATACTTCTGGCCGGGTGCCAGTCCTCTGATCGGCCGGGGGAACGGCCACCGTCAGCGACCGAGGGGGAGGTCACGTGACATACCCGCCGAATGTGCGCACGGCGCCGGACCACGTGCCGGCCCAGCCGCCCGTGCCCGCTTCCGTGCCCGCGCCGCAGGGCGACGCCTGGTCGGAGCCGGCGGCGCGGCTGCGCGCCGCGGCGACGACCGAACCGGGCAGGCTCCAGATCATCGGGGCCGTACTGGCGGCGCTCGTCGTCGCGTTCGGGGCCGTGACGGCGATCGAGGTCTCCGACCGGGCTGCCGCCACCGACGACGTGGTGAGCCGCAGTCAGCCGCTGAGCGCCGAGGCGGCGAACATCTACCGCTCCCTGGCCGATGCCGACACCGCGGCGGCCAGCGGGTTCCTGGCGGGGGCGCAGGAACCGCGCGATGTCCGCGAGCGGTACGAGAAGGACATCGAGGACGCGTCCCGGCTGCTGGTGAAGGCGGCGTCCACCACGGACGCCACGTCGCCGTCCGGCCAGGAGATCGCCACGCTCAACCAGGAACTCCCGCGGTACACCGGCCTGGTCGAGCGGGCCCGCGCCAACAACCGGCAGGGGCTGCCGCTGGGCGGCGCCTACCTCCGGTACGCGAACCAGAAGATGTCCAAGGAGCTCCTCCCCGCCGCCGAGCGGCTCTACACGGCGGAGACCGGACGGCTCGACCAGGACTACGACTCCGCGCGAGCCTGGCCGTTCTTCTCGCTGGGTCTCGGTGCCGTCGCGCTGGGCGCGCTGTTCTGGGCGCAGCGGCGCAACTACCGCAGGACGAACCGGGTCTTCAATCACGGGCTGCTCGCCGCGACCGCCGCGTCGACCGTGCTGGTGCTGTGGCTGGCCGTGGGACACACGGTCGCACGCACCGAACTGCAGGACGCCGATGTGCACGGGCAGCAGTCGCTCGATGTGCTCAACCAGGCACGGATCAACTCGCTGAAGGCACGCGCCAATGAGCTCCTGACCGTGGTCGCCCGCGGCGCGGTGCTCACCGCCGACGGCAGGAACGACAAGTACGAGACCGACTACACCACGGGCATGAAGGCCCTCGGCGATGAGCTGGGGACGGCCGGGAAGCTCGCCGACGACTCCCAGGGGAGCGGGCCGGTGGCGAACGCCATCAGCGGTGTCTCCGAGTGGCAGACCCGCCACCGGACCGCCCGCAAGACCGACGACAACGGCGACTACGAGGGTGCGCTGAAGCAGATCATCGGGGCGAAGGACTCCACCGGGGAGTCCTTCAACCGGGTGGACGACGCGCTGGAGCAGGCACTCGCCCATGAGCAGGGCGAGTTCACCCGGGCCGCGAAGGACGGGCGCGGGGCGCTCGGCGGGCTGCCGGTCGGGGCGGCGGCTCTCGCCGCACTGGCCGCGGTCGCCGCGATCATCGGGGTCAACCGCAGGCTGTCGGAGTACCGGTGAGAGGGGGAACGATGACCAGGACAGGTTCCGCCCGGGCCGGACTGCGCGGCTGGGGCGGGGTGACGGGGATGGCCGTGGCCTGCGCGGTGACGGCCTCGCTCACCCTGCTGCCGCTCTCGCACGGCGGCGCCGACTCCTTCGGCGTCGGTGTCTCCGGGCCGGGTACGGCGACGGCGGTGCCCGCCCGGGCCGACGACTGCAAGGACCCGGAGGCGAGCCTGCAGCCGTCGAGCGCCGACGGACCGAGCATCGCGAAGATCAAGGCGCGCGGGAAGCTGATCGCCGGGGTCGACCAGAACAGCTTCCGCTGGGGCTACCGCAATCCGGAGACGGGCAGGCTCGAAGGCTTCGACATCGATCTGGTGCGGGCCATCGCGCAGGACATCCTGGGCGACCCCGACAAGGTGATCTTCCGGGCGATCCCCACCAACCAGCGCATCGCCGCCCTGGAGAACGACAAGGTCGACGTCGTCGTGCGAACGATGACGATCAACTGCGGTCGGCTCGACCAGGTTTCCTTCTCCACCGCCTACTTCCAGGCCGGGCAGCAGGTCCTCGCACCGAAGGACTCGCCGATCACGGGATACGACAAGTCCCTGGCCGGCAAGCGGGTCTGCACCGCGGAGGGCTCCACGGCCTACGAGGCGCTGGAGAAACAGTCCTTCGGTGCGGTCTTCAAGGACGAGCACGACGGCACGGAGGCGGACGAGGACCGGCTCACAGTCCCCAACCAGCTGGACTGCCTGGTCCGGCTGCAGCTGGGCGAGGTCGACGCGGTGGTCACGGACAACGCGCTGGCAGCGGGCCAGGCCGCCCAGGATCCGGCCGTCGTCCTCAAGGGCGACAAGCCGTTCACCACCGAGTACTACGGCGTGGCCACGAAGCACGGCGCGAACGACCTGGTGGCCCGGATCAACCAGGTGCTGGTCGATTACCGCAAGGGTGGTGCGGACAGCCCCTGGATGGTGTCGTACCGGAAGTGGCTGGCGACCGGACTGCCCGGCATCACGGCGCCGCCTGCGCCCAAGTACCGGAGCAATTAGTCCTTGATCCCGCCGGGTCCGCCCGGTGGGGAGAGCGAAGAGGTGATCGATGGGCGTCGCGGGCCCCTTCCCCGGCTATGCGGGGAGGCCCCCCGGCCCGGTCATGGACCGGGACGAGGCGGACCGTGCGCTGGCCCGGCTCGGCGCGGAGCACGAGGCGATCGAGACCTCGCTCCTCGCCCTGCAGGACCATGCGGGCCGCCGGCTCCTGGAGGGCGCCGATCTGACCGGTGTCACCAAGGAGCGCTGGGCCGCCACCGAGCAGTCGATCACGCTGCTGTGGGGGTATTTCGACGCCTACGCCGGGGCGATCGACGCGGCACGTGAGATACGGGCCAGGCGTCGCTCCCCCAACCGTGACGACCTGCTGGCGCTGACCGAACTTCTGCGCGGCCAGGGCGTCACGGTGGCGTCCACCGCCACCCGGCCCGATCCGTCGATCACCGGTCCGGCCAAACTCTCCGAGCGGTTCACGCTGGAGGAGCTGGTCGCCCGGATGAACGAGCTGTATGCGCGCTCGCTGGACATGGTCGTCGCCTCCGACTCCGTATGGTCCGCGCTGCCCGCCCGGATAGATCTGCTCGCCGCCGAGCTGCGCCGGACGCGTTCGCTGGCGCACTCCGTCGGCGTACGTCCCGGGGAGCACCCGGCGGGCGACGACCTGGAGTCGATCACCCATGAGCTGGCCACGCTGCGGGTCCAGGTGATCTCCGACCCGCTGGCGTTCTGGCTGCCGGGCCCCGGCAGCGCGGCGCCCGGCGGCGGACGTCCGGACACGACGCGCTACGACCGGGCGGCCCGCGCGCTGGACGACGTGCGGCGGGAGATCGAGGCGGTGCTCGCGGTCCGCCAGGACGCCGAGCAGCGCCTGGTCCACCTGCGCGACCTGCTCTCCCGCGCGGACCGCACGCTGGCCGAGGCCCGGTCGGCGCGCGGCGAGGTGCTGGCGAAGATCGCCGCGTCCGAGGTGCCCGCGGTCAGCGGTCCGCCGACCGCGCTGCAGGAGCGGCTGGCCACTGCGTCGGAGTACCGCAGGCACGCCCAGTGGCACCGGCTCTCCCCGCTGCTGGAGTCGCTGGAGCGGGAGGCGGAGGACGAACTGCTGCGGGCCCGCGAGTCTCTGTCGGCGGTCACCGCGCCGCTGGCGGTCCGGGCGGAGCTGCGTGGCCGGCTGGACGCGTACAAGGCGAAGGTCGCCCGGCACGGGCTGGCGGAGGACCCGGTGCTGATCGAGCGGTACGACGCGGCGCGCCGGATGCTGTGGAGCGCCCCGTGCGATCTGCGGGTCGCGGGGCAGGCGGTGCTGCGCTATCAGGAGGCGATGGCGGAACTGCTCGACGTCCGCCGGTCGTCCGCACCGGAGGACCGGCGATGAGTACGCGTACGCGGAGGCGTGCGTGCAAGGTGAACGGGCCGCTGCGGCGGCGGGGCGAACAGGGGGACCGACCATGAGTACGCAGTGCCAGCGCCCCGCGTGCGAAGGCAATTACGAGGACATGGGCGGCGGTGAGCTGTACTGCGACACCTGCGGTCTGGCCCCGGTCGTCTCGCCAATGGGGTCTCCCCTGTTCGAGCGCAGCCGACTTGGGGATGGCATGGTGAGCTCGCCGCCCACGGGTATCGCGGTCGGCAAGGGGGGCAACAGCAGTTCGGCGCGGAGCAGTTCACGGGCATCGTCCCGGGCGTCGTCGCGCTCCTCGTCCCGCTCGTCGACCTCGCGGCGTTCGGTCTCGGGGCGGCTCTCACGGTCCCTGTCGGGGACCTCCACGGCCCGCTCGGTGTCGGTGCGTTCCTCCGGCGCGTCGTCGGGCGCTTCCGGGCGCAATCGGCTGGGCGCCGGTCTGGTGCAGGTGCCGGACGTTCCGCGGCCCGACCCGCATTCCGCGGTGATGGAGAACCCGGAGGTGCCGGAGCGGAAGCGGTTCTGTTCGCGCTCCGACTGCGGGGCCCCGGTGGGACGGTCGCGCGGAGAACGATCAGGACGAACCGAGGGGTTCTGCACCAAGTGCGGCCACCCGTACTCCTTCGTACCGAAGCTGCAGGGTGGCGACATCGTGCACGGTCAGTACGAGGTGGCGGGCTGTCTGGCGCACGGCGGGCTCGGCTGGGTCTATCTCGCGGTGGACCGTGCGGTCTCGGACCGCTGGGTGGTCCTCAAGGGGTTGCTGGACACCGGCGACCAGGACGCCATGGCGGCCGCGATCTCGGAGCGCCGCTTCCTCGCCGAGATCGAGCACTCCAACATCGTCCGGATCTACAACTTCGTCGAGCACCTCGACCAGCGGACCGGTTCGCTCGACGGCTACATCGTGATGGAGTACGTCGGCGGCAAGGCGCTCAAGGAGATCGCGAACGAACGCCGCACCCCGGCCGGGAAGCGGGATCCGCTGCCCGTCGAGCAGGCGTGCGCGTACGGCATCGAAGCGCTGGAGGCGCTCGGTCATCTGCACAGCCGCAATCTGCTGTACTGCGACTTCAAGGTCGACAACGCGATCCAGACCGAGGACCAGCTGAAGCTGATCGACATGGGCGCGGTGCGCAGGATGGACGACGAGGAGTCGGCCATCTACGGCACGGTGGGGTATCAGGCGCCGGAGGTCGCGGAGGTCGGACCGTCGGTCGCCTCCGATCTGTACACGGTGGCGCGGACGCTCGCCGTGCTCACCTTCGACTTCCAGGGGTACACGAACGTCTTCGTGGACTCGCTGCCGGACCCGGACAACATCGAGGTGTTCCGGATGTACGAGTCGTTCTACCGGCTCCTGGTCCGGGCCACGGACCCGGATCCGGCGCGGCGGTTCGCCTCGGCGTCGGAGATGGCGGAGCAGCTGACGGGGGTGTTGCGGGAGGTCGTGGCGTTGCAGACGGGGCGTCCGCGGCCGGCCCTGTCGACGCTTTTCGGTACGGAACTGCGGGTCACGGACACGCAGTTGTTCGCCGAGCTGACCGACGATGTGTCGCGGCTCGGGGTACGGGCGGAGCCGGCCGGGCGGCGGAAGGGGAAGGGGGCGGGTGGATCCGGGGTTCCTGTCGCAGCGGCTCCGGCCGCCGGGACTCCGGCTGCGCCGGAGGCGGTGGGGCACGCGGTGCCGGGTGTGCCTGGGCAGCGGGCTCCGGGGGCTGCCCTGTTGTCGGCGCCTCCCACGCACGTCCGGGGCGGTAACGGAACCCCGGCCGCTCTCCCGTACGCGCAGACCCGGGCGGCCGTTCCGGCGCCGCGGCCGGCGCCCGCCGATCCGGGCACGCTCCCGGGGACGTACGCCTCGGCCGGCCCCCGGCTGGCCGGGCTCGACGCACGGGCCACCTCGCTCGCGCTGCCCGTCCCCCGGGTCGACGCGAGCGACCCCAATGCGGGATTCCTCGCCGGCGTGATGACGTCCGCACCCTCCGAACTGATTGCCGCACTGCAGGCGGTTCCGCCGCCTCGCTGGAGACCCGGCTGCGCGAGCTGCGCGCCCGCCTGGAGCTGAACGAACCCGGGGCCGCCGTACAGACGCTGACGGATCTGGAGGCGCTGCACGCGGACGACTGGCGGGTCGTCTGGTACCGCGGGATCACCTCGCTGGTGACCGGGGACGACGCGACTGCCGCGCTGTCGTTCGACGCGGTCTACGACGCGTTCCCCGGGGAACCGGCGCCCAAGCTGGCGCTGGGCATCTGTGCGGAGGTCCTCGGCCAGCTGGACAACGCCGCCGAGTACTACCACCTGGTGTGGACGACCGATCCGAGCTTCGTCAGCGCCGCGTTCGGTCTGGCCCGGGTGCAGATCGCCGCCGGGGACCGGGCGGGCGCCGTGCGGACGCTGGAGTCCGTGCCCGAGGCGTCGATCCACTACACGGCGGCCCGGGTCGCCGCCGTGCGGGCCCGGCTGCGCGAGCGCGCCCCGCACGAGCCGCTGATCGCCGATCTGACGGCGGCCGCCGACCAGGTGGCCGGGCTGCAGAGTTTCGGGCTGGACGCGGTGCGCCGCGAGCAGTTGTCGACGGAGGTGCTGGGGACGGCGCTGGACTGGGTACTCTCCGGGAGTCCCACGGCCCAGCCGCCGGCTCCGCAGTCGCATGGGCCTGCCGGGCCGAGAATGCTGCTCGGCAGTGAGTTGGACGAACGCGGCCTGCGTTTCGGCCTGGAGCGTTCGTACCGGATGCTCGCCCGGCTTGCGCAGCGCGGCGACGAGAGGATCGAACTGGTGGAGCGGGCCAACCGTTTCCGCCCCCGGACGTGGGTGTGAAGATGTCGCGGATGCACCAGGAGACCGCCTTGTCGAGGTGTCCCAACTGCGAGGAGCCGCTGGAATCGGGCGACCTGTTCTGCGGCGCGTGCGGGTACGACCTGTCGGTCGTACCCGCGCCGCCGGAGGACCGCCCGACCGTCGCGATCACCGTGCCGGTGACCGGTGCGCCCGCGACCGGTGCGCAAGGGACCGGTGCGCCGGTGGCCGGCCCGGGCGGGCACACCGCGGCGGCCTCCGGTTCGGTGGAGTGGTCGGCCGCGTCCGCCGCCGACCGGTCGGAGCCGTCCGGCCCGGCCGGTCCGCCCGCCGGAGTCCGTTTCGACCGGCCGGGCGGGTCGGGCGACTTCGAACTGGCCGCGCCCGCGGCCCCCGCCGCTCCCGATCCCCGTACCACCGGCGCCGCCCCGGAACAGGAACGCACGGCGGGCACCAGGCTGTGCGTGGCCTGCCGCGCCGGTCATGTCGACACCGACGGCTACTGCGAGAACTGCGGCCACGCCCAGCCCCGCGAGCGCGACCACATGGAGCAGGAGCTCGGTTCGGTGGCGGCCGTCAGCGATCGCGGTCTGCGCCATCACCGCAACGAGGACTCGTTCGCCGTGTCGACGACCGCCCTGCCGGACAGCTCCCCGGCCGTCGTCGCGATCGTCTGCGACGGCGTCTCCTCGGCGAGCCGCCCCGACGAGGCCTCGGCCGCCGCCGCGACGGCGGCCAACGAGGCGCTGCTGAAGTCGCTGCCGCGCGGCGCCCACCCGCAGCAGGCGATGCACGACGCGATCGTCGCGGCGGCCGAGTCGGTCAACGCGCTGGCCCACGACGACGGCCGGGCCATGGAGCACGATCCGCACCACCACACGAACGCCCCGGCGTGCACCCTCGTCGGCGCGATCAGCGCCGGTGGACTCCTGGTCGTCGGCTGGGTCGGCGACAGCCGCGTCTACTGGGTGCCGGACGACCGCACTCACCCTCCCGCACGCCTCACCGAGGACGACTCCTGGGCCGCGCAGATGGTGGCGGCGGGCCTGATGAACGAGGCGGAGGCGTACGCGGACGAGCGCGCCCACGCCATCACGGGCTGGCTCGGCGCCGATGCGTACGAACTGGAGCCGCACACCGCGTCGTTCAAACCGGACCGGCCGGGTCTGGTCGTGGTGTGCACGGACGGCCTGTGGAACTACGCGGAATCGGCGGCCGAGATGGCCGCCGCGGTACCCGCCGATGCGCACGAACGACCGCTGCACGGCGCCCGGGTCCTGGTGGGTCACGCGCTGGACGGTGGGGGCCACGACAACGTAACAGTGGCTCTGCTGCCGTTCGCCGTGCCGTCACCAGGGGCAGGATCGGCGTAACGGCCCCACGTCCGGTACTGCCCGCGCCCTTGTCCGCTGCGACCTTTGCCAGCTCTGCCACCTCTGCCAGGAGCCGATCAGATGGCCAACTTCTCCAAGTCCCACGTGCCGCAGTTCTCCGTCGAGGTGTACCAGAACGAATATCTGCCGGAGGGCGGCCGCGAGGTCAACGCGATCGTCACGGTCACCTCGACCGGCGGCGGCACCACCGGTGGCGTTCCGCTGACCGGGGCGACTCTCTCGCCCGCGCGGCTGCCGGGCCAGGGGCCGAAAGCGGCCGTGGTGATCATGGTGGACTGCTCCGGTTCGATGGACTATCCGCCGACGAAGATGCGCAACGCCCGTGATGCGACGGCCGCGGCCATCGACACCCTGCGCGACGGCACCTCGTTCGCCGTGGTCGGCGGTACGCACATCGCCAAGGAGGTCTATCCGGGCAACGGCCGGCTCGCCGTGGCCGACGCGCAGACCCGCGCCCAGGCGAAGGAGGCGCTGCGCCGGCTCAGCGCGGGCGGCGGCACGGCGATCGGCACCTGGCTGCGGCTGACCGACCGGCTGCTCGGTGCCGCCGACGTGGACATCCGGCACGGCATCCTCCTCACCGACGGCCGCAACGAGCACGAGTCGCCGGAGGACCTGCGGGCCGCGCTCGACGCGTGTGCGGGCCGCTTCACCTGTGACGCCCGTGGTGTCGGAACCGACTGGGAGGTGAAAGAGGTCACAGCCATAGCCTCGGCACTGCTCGGCACGGCCGACATCGTCGCCGACCCGGCGGGGCTCGCCGCGGACTTCACGCAGATGATGGAGAACGCGATGGGCAAGGAGGTCGCGGACGTGGCGCTGCGCCTGTGGACGCCCGTCGGGGTCGAGATCAAGTTCGTGAAGCAGGTCGCGCCGACGGTCGCCGAACTGACCGACCGCCGCACCGGGGCGAGCCCGCGCGCCGGGGACTACCCGACCGGTTCCTGGGGTGACGAGTCCCGCGACTACCACGTGTGTGTACGGGTGCCGGAGGCCGGGATCGGACAGGAGATGCTCGCCGCCCGCGTCTCGCTGATCCTCCCCGACCCGTCGGGCGCGGCGGCTCCGCAGGTCCTCTCGCAGGGGCTGGTACGGGCGGTGTGGACGGACGACATGGTGGCATCCACCTCGATCAATCCGCAGGTCGCGCACTACACCGGCCAGGCGGAACTGGCACAAGTCATCCAGCAGGGGCTCGATGCGCGCAAGTCGGGAGACTTCGACGGAGCGACGGCGAAACTCGGCCGTGCGGTGCAGTTGGCATCGGCGTCCGGGAACGAGGACACTGCGAAACTGCTTTCGAAGGTGGTCGACGTCGTCGATGCGGCGACAGGTACTGTGCGACTGAAGGCGAAGGTCGCGGAGGCCGACGAGATGACCCTCGAAACGCGCTCCACCAAGACCGTCCGCGTGAAGAAATAACACGAGGGCCGCGCAGCTCAGCGACGTGGCGAAGCGATAAAAAATGACGGCCCCCGGGGCCGGACGAGGAGAGGGGGAAGCGCCGACATGCCGACCTGCCCGAACGGACACCAGTCGGGTTCCGAGGACTGGTGCGAGGTCTGCGGCCATCGCATGGCCGGGGCCGGCGCGCCTGCGGGTGCAGTCCCCCCGCCGCCTCCACCACCGCCCGCGCCCGGATACGGCTACCCGCAGGGCCCCGGCTCCGACGCCACCCAGCAGGCAGAACTCTGCCCGCAGTGCCGCACCCCGCGTGAGGCGATGGCGCCGTTCTGCGAGGAGTGCCGCTGGAACTTCCTCACGAACACGGCGACGTCGTACACCCCGCTGGCCCCGCAGCCCGGCGGTCCGGGCGGGCCCGGCCCCGGCGGTCCGGTGCCCGGTCTGAACCTGCCGCCGGGCTTCCAGGCGCAGCAGGGGCCGCCCGCGCCGCCGCAGCAGCGCGATCCGTACGAGTACCAGAGCTCACGCCCCTCACAGGTGAACCGCCCGGCCGAGCCGCTCACCCCCGGGCCCCCGGGGCCGGGCCCGCAGCAGCCGCCGCACCCGTTCCAGCAACAGGGCCCGCCGCCCCCGTCCTTCCAGCAGCAGGGCCCGCCTCCTGCGCCGTCGTTCCAGCAGCAGGGTCCGCCGCCCCCGCCTTCGTTCCAGCAGCAGAGCGCGCCGCCCTCGTTCGAGCAGTCCGGCCCGCCCGCGCCGCCGCAGCCGCAGGCCACGGGTGACGACTGGATGCTGCCACCGCCGTCGCAGCAGCAGGTGCCGACGCAACAGCCGTTGCAGAGCCAGGGCCCGAACCAGGCGCCCGCGGGCTGGACGGCGGTCATCGCCCCTGACCGTGAGTACTTCCTGGCGATGATGCAGCGCAGCGGCCCCGAGGCGACCGGGCTCAACCTGCCCGCGTACTCCCCGGAGCAGCGCCTGCCGCTCATCGGCAACCAGGTCACCATCGGCCGTCGCCGGCACAGCACCGGTGAGTCCCCCGACGTCGATCTGTCCGTGCCACCGGAGGATCCGGGCGTCTCGCACCAGCACGCGGTGCTGGTGCAGCAGCCCGACGGCAGCTGGGCCGTGGTCGACCAGAACTCCACCAACGGCACCACGCTGAACGGCGCCGAGGACCCGATCCAGCCCTACGTCCCCGTACCGCTCCAGGACGGCGACCAGGTGCATGTCGGGGCGTGGACGACGATCACCATCCGCCGCGGCTGACCGGGTTTCTCAGCCGGCGATCAGTGGCCAGGCGTACGGCCCCTCGGGGTCGTCCAGCCAGGCCCACTGCCGCCCGTCCCGGAGGGTGATGCCGAACCTCTCCCGCTCGGGGCGCTTCTCGCGCTGCCAGAGGGAGAGGGCCTCACGCGGGTCGAGGGTGGTGCCGGTCAGCGTCTGCAGGAACCGGAACAATTCGTTCTCGGCCACCCGCCTCGGCACTCCGCCGGTGTGCGGGTGGCGCACCGGCGGCGCCCCGCGCAGGGGCACGAAGTACGCGGGTGTGTGGAGGAACCGCCCCTCGGCATACGGGCCGTGCGGTGACGGACATACCCGCAGCAGGATCAGACCGGTCGCGAACGGTGCCAGGATCCGCGCCTGAGGCCTGCACTGCGCCAGCCATGCCTGCGGTACGGACGGCAGGGTGCAGGTCACGATGATCCGGTCGTACGGGCCCCGCTCGGGGCAACCCCGCGCCCCGTCCCCGGTGATCACCGCCGGGTGATAGCCCGCCGCCGACAGATGGTTGCGGGCCGACTCCGTGATCTCGGGGTCGAGGTCCATCGTGGTCACCGCGTCGTCGCCGAGGCGGTGGGCGAGCAGCGCGGCGTTGTAGCCGGTGCCCGCGCCGATCTCCAGAACGGTGTGGCCGTCCCGTATGTCCAGCTCTTCCAGCATCCGGGCCATCAGCGACGGCTGGCTGCTCGACGAGACGAGTTCGCCGTCCCGGATCCGGGTGGCCAGCGCCCCGTCGGCGTACGCGCCGTGCAGCCACTGGGCCCGCCGGGCCGGGTCGGGGTCCTCGCACCAGAGCCGTTCGGGCCCTCTGGTTCCGGTCACGTAGTAGTACGGCACGAACAGATGGCGGGGCACCGCCTCGAACGCGGCACGCCAGGCGGGGTCCTCCAGCGCCCCGCCCGCGACGATCCCCCGCAGCATCGCCCGCCGGGCCTCGGCGCCGGCCGCCGCGAACTGATCCAGGTGTGGGCCCATACCTCCACTCTCCTGCTCGCGCCCCCGGGAAGCGACGAGGCGGACTGCGGACCGGAGCTGACGGACGCCAGGTACACGCCACCCGGGCCGCCGTTTCCGGCCGATTCGATCGATCATCCTCCACTCGCTGCTCGCACACTCCACGTTCCGCTCTGCAACACGGTCGCAGGCACCCGCACCCCGGCGGGCGCCCTTCGCCGGCGGGCTGCTCTCCCCGGGGGTACGAGCACAGCCGGGCGCCCCGGGGGGAGTGAGCCGTCCGGGTCTGCCGGGTCCGGGTCCTAGCACCCGGGTCCTCGGCCGGTGCGTCTGCGACCATGGACGGGTGACAGAGAATCCGCACGACACGCTTCAGGAGCAGACCTTCTACGAGCAGGTCGGCGGCGAGGAGACCTTCCGGCGCCTGGTCCACCGCTTCTACCAGGGAGTAGCCGAGGATCCGTTGCTGCGGCCGATGTATCCGGAGGAGGACCTGGGGCCGGCCGAGGAGCGGTTCACCCTGTTCCTGATCCAGTACTGGGGTGGCCCCCGGACGTACAGCGAGCAGCGCGGTCACCCCAGGCTGCGGATGCGGCACGTCCCGTTCCGCGTGGACCGGGCCGCGCACGATGCCTGGCTGGGCCGGATGCGGGTGGCTCTCGACGAGCTCGGGCTGTCCCCCGAGCACGAGCGGCAGCTGTGGGACTACCTCACGTACGCCGCCGCCTCGATGGTGAACACCGAGGGCTGACGGCACAGCCCCCGTCCCTCGCCCCCACACACACGCACACACTGTGCGGAATGCGGTGCTCCGCCGCCGGATAACGGTCACGATCCCATCAAGGTGTGGGCGTAAGCGGTTTCCAGCAGTGGGCGCACTCTGAAAGCATCCAGGGAGCGTCGGGGGGCGTGTGGGGCGACAGAGCCGAGGGGGCCAGGTGACGGGGTTCGTCTTTCTGCGGGTGAGGGCGCATCGGCTCCTTCTTGCCGCAGCCCTTCTGGCCGTCCTGCTCACCACATCGGTGCTGGCGGCGCTCACCGCCTTCTCCGGCTCCATCGGAGACGCGGCCCTGCGCCACACGCTCACCCACCGCTCCTCCGCGTCCGCGTCGCTCGTCATCTCCGCACAGGTGGACCGCGAGCAGCGGGGAGCGGCCGACCAGGCCGCGCGCAAGGCCGCCCGTGAGACGTTCGACGGCCTGCCGGTGACCGTACGGAAGCTGGAGGCCTCGGGGCCGTACGCGCTGCCGCGGAGCCTGCAGGCTCCGGCGGCCCGGCGCGGCGATCCCGATCTCACCCGGTTCGCCTCGCTCGACCGCAGCCGCGTCCGTCTCACCGCGGGCCGCCTGCCCCGCGCCGGGAGCGGGAAGAGCGGCGCCCCCGTCGAGGTGGCCCTGCCCTCCGTCGCGGCCGACGTGCTGAAGCTGAAGCCCGGCGCGCGACTCACGCTCACCGACCGGCTCGCCGAGGGCACCAGGCTGCCGGTCCTGATCACCGGCCTCTACGAGGCGGCCGACCAGGCCGACCCGTACTGGCAGTTGGACGAGCTCGGCGGGCGCGGCGTCCGCAAGGTCGTCTTCACCACGTACGGTCCGCTGCTCACCGATCCCGCCGTGCTCGGCTCCGGGCGGATCAGCTCCGGCGATATGGCGTGGCTGGCCGCCGCCGACTTCCGTACCGTCACCACGGACCGCATCCACGCGCTGCACACCGCCGCGACCAAGGGCCCGAAGGCGCTCCTCGCCACCCCTGAGTTCAAGGCCGGGGCCCTCGTGCAGACCTCGCTGCCCACCGTCCTCGACCAGATCGACCGGGCGCTGCTGGTGTCCCGCTCGACCCTGATGATCGTCGCCGTGCAGCTGGTGCTGCTCGCCGGTTACGCGCTGCTGCTCGTGGCCCGGCTGCTGAGCAGTGAGCGCGGCGGGGAGACGGAACTGCTGCGGGCCCGCGGTGGTTCGCGCGGCCGGATCACCTCGCTCGCCGCTATCGAGGCACTTCTGCTCGCGCTGCCCGCCGCCGTCATCTCCCCCTTGCTGGCCGGACCGCTGACCCGGCTGCTCGCGGACCGCGGCGAACTCACCCGGATCGGACTGCGGCTCGACACGGGCGCGACCGGCACCGTGTGGCTGGTGGCCGCCACCGTCGCACTGGCTTGTGCGCTCGCCGTCGTCGCACCCGCGCTGGCCGCCAGCGCGGGGATGCGCAGCCGCAGCCGGGCCGCCGCGCTGCCCGGGCCGGTGCGCGCGGGCGCCGACATCGGGCTGCTGCTGATCGCGGCAGTGGCGTACTGGCAGCTCGACCGGCAGACCGGCAGCTCCGGCAGCGGTGCGCTCAGCGGTGACCGGGAGGGCGGTCTCGGCATCGATCCGCTGCTCGTCGCCGCGCCGGCCCTGCTGCTGCTCGCGGGCACCGTACTGACGCTGCGGCTGCTGCCGCCCGCGGCCAGGCTGGCGGAACGTCGTGCGGCGGGTGGCCGGGGGCTGTCCACCGCGCTGGCCGGCTGGCAGTTCAGCCGCCGTCCGCTGCGCGGCGCCGGACCGGTGCTCCTGCTGGTCCTGTCTGCCGCGATGGGCATGCTGGCGATCGGGCAGAGCGCGTCCTGGGACCGTTCGCAGGGCGACCAGGCGGACTTCAGGACCGGCGCATCGGTGCGCATGGTGGGCGGAATCAACGGCGATCCGACAAAGACCGGGGCGTACACACAGCTGCCGGGGGTACGGGGGGCGGCACCCGCATTCCGTACGACGGTGGATCTGTCCGGCGACCGTGCCGCCGACGTGGTCGCCCTGGACACCGCGCACGCCGACGAGCGGATGCTGATGCGCGGCGATCTCGACGACGGGCCGACGGACGGGCTGTTCGCCTCGATCACACCGCCGAAGAGCGCGCGGGCCGGGCTGCTGCTGCCGAAGGGCAGCCGGGAGATCCGGTTCGACCTGCAGATCTCCGTGGCCTCGGCGGCGCACGGGACGTCGCCGTCCGGCATGGCCCCGCAGGTCACCGTGGAGCTGGAGGACCGTTACGGCATTCCGTACCGGGTTCTCCTCGGAACCGTACCGGCCGACGGCAAGGCGCACCCCCTGTCGCTCGCGGTGGCGGCCGCCGGTGAGCTGGCCGTGACCGGGTTGGAGCTGAACGGCACGCAGCCCATCGGCCGGAGCGAGACGCACCGGGTCGCCGTGAGCCGGCTGCGGACCGTGACCGCGGACGGCAGCGACCAGCCGGTTCCCGTCCCGGCCGGATTCGGCTGGCAGGGCACCCTGACCACCGGCCTCCCCAACGAGACGCAGCCAGGCAGCCCCATCCACGCGGCGGCGTCCGACCGGGACCCGCTGACGGTCGGATACGACACCGGGTCCATTCCGGCCGAGGACGCGGTGTACGGGGTGCCGACCCTCACCGTGCGGGTCGTCGCGCCCCGCGCCGAGGCCCCGGCGCTCCGCGCGGTCGCCACCGACGCCTACCTGAAGGCATCCGGCGCGAAGGTGGGGCAGGACGTCGATGTCACGCTGGCCGGCGAAACGGTCCGGGTGAAGATCGTGCGGTCGGTCCGTCAGCTGCCCACCACCGGGCCGGGCGCCGCCACCACCGCCGCTGCCGCCGAGGCGTCCCGGCTCCGGGACGGCGGCGCGCTGCTGCTCGACCTCAGGGCCCTCGGCCAGGTCCTCGCGGACCGCCCGAACGCGGTCCTCACCGCCACCGAATGGTGGCTGAGCACCGATCCCGGCCAAACCGGGAAGGTCGCCGCCGCGCTCCGTGCGCAGCCCGACACCGACCCGACTCAAGTGCTGGTCCGCGACGAGGCGGCCCGGGATCTGCTGGGCGACCCGCTGGGCGCCGGACCGCAGTCCGCGCTGCTCGCGGTGGCGGTCGTCGCCGCCGCGCTGGCAGCGGTCGGCTTCGCGGTGAGCGCCGTCGGATCGCAGCGCGAACGGTCCGCCGAATTCGCCGTGCTGCGGGCACTGGGTGCGCCGCGCCGCGGGCTGGCCCGGATGATCGCCGCCGAGCAGGGCGTGCTGATCGCCCTCGCACTGCTGGTCGGGTTCGCGCTCGGGGCCGTACTGACCAGGGCCGTCGTGCCACTCATCGTGCTGACCGGGCAGGCCGCCCAGCCGGTGCCGCCCGTGCTGGTGCAACTGCCGGCCGGGCAGGTCGCCACGCTGCTGGCAGGCGTCGCCGCGCTGCCGCTGCTGATCGTGGTGGCGCTCGCCCTGCGCCGCGCCGACCCGGCGACTTCGCTGCGCCACCAGGGGGACAACTGACATGAGCCCGCGTTCCGACAGCGGTCGTTCCGCAGCCATCACCCGGGCCGGCGCCTGTGCCCCGTGGGTCCGTACCCGGCTGCGTACCGCGCCCGGGGCCGCCTGCGCGCTCGGGTTGCTGGTGCTGCTCACGGCGTTCCTCGCCGCCGCGTTCCCACGGGCCGTCGACGCGTACGAGAACAAGGGGCTGCGCCACGACCTGGCCGTCGAGGACCCCAGGCGCAGCGTGCTGGAGTTGACCGCTCCGCCACCCGCCCTGGGGGACGAGGCGAAGCGCGAGGCCGCGGTGCGCGGGGCGGCGCTGGGCGCGGTCCACCGCAAGGTCCTGGCCGGGCTGCCCGAACCGGTGCACGCCGACGCCTCCCAGTCCTCGTACGGCATCCACACGACGGAGCCGATCGCCGCCGGGGAGAAATGGCTGCCCCGGCCCTACGGCCTCGACCCCGCACTGACGTACGCGACCCCCTCGGACCTGCCGGCCCACGCCACGCTGCGCGACGGCGCCTGGCCCACCGTCCACAGCGAGGTCACCGCGGCCGCCACAGAGGTCGAGGCCGCAGTCACCGAAGCGACCGCGAAGGCACTGCGGCTCAAGGTGGGTTCGACGATCGCGGTACCGACCCGGGGCGAGCGGCCGCTGACCGTACGGATTACCGGCATCATCGCCCCGAAGCTTCCGAAGGCCGCCTACTGGTCGTCCGAGCGCCTGCTGCGTACCCCGTCGCTGGTCGCGAAGCCCTCCAGGGATACCCCCCGTTACTACTGGATAGCGGCCCTGCTGCTGCCGCCGGACGCGGCGCCCGCGCTGCTCGCCACGACCGGTGTGCCCGAGCCGTACTGGCGGATCGCACCGGACGCCGACCGGCTCACCGCGCTTGACGTGGACCGGCTGCGTTCCCGGGTGGCTTCGCTGGAGAGCGGCCCCGAACTGCTGAAACTGCGCGCGCTGGCCGGTCCGGCGGCGACACTGACGACCGATCTGGACGGGGTCCTCACCGGGTACGACGCAATGCGTTCGGCGATCAGCCCGGTCGTCACGGTCGCCGCCGTCGGGATCGGTGCCGTCGCCGCCGTCGTCCTGCTGATGACGGGCGGCCTGCTCGCCGCCCGCCGCCGCAGCGAACTGGCTCTGCTGCGCTCGCGCGGCGGATCGCTGCGCGGCATCGGCGGACGGCTGTTCGCCGAGACCGCAGTGACGACGGTGCCCGCGGCGGCGCTCGGTCTGCTGCTCGCCGTTGCCGCCGTCGGTCGGGTCCGGCTGTGGCCCGCGGTCGTCGGGGCCGCAGCCGTCGCCGTCCTGGTCTGTGTTGCCCTGCCGCTGGGTACGACGCTCGGCCACCGCATACCGCAACTGCACGGTGCCCGCGACGACATGATGACCGCCCGCCCGTCGCGGCGCCGCACGGTCGCCGAACTCACCCTGCTGGTGCTGGCCGTCGGCGCGGTCGCCGCGCTGCGCCGCCGCGGTACCGCCGCGGACGGTGGCTCGGACTTCCTGGTCAGCGCCGCGCCGGTGCTGGTGGGGCTGATCGCGGCGCTGGTCCTCGCCCGCCTGTACCCGCTGCCGCTGCGGCTCGCCTCCCGCTCGGTCGCCCGGCTGCGCGGCGCGGTCGGCTTCCTCTCACTGGCCCGTGCCGGGCGCGCGTCGGCGAGCGGCGCACCGGCCCTTCTGGCGCTGCTGGTCGCGCTGACGACGGCCGCGTTCGGCGGCTCGGTGCTGGCGGGGGTCGCCGGCGCGCGGGACGACGCGGCGGTGCTGGCCACCGGTGCGGACGCTCGGATCAGCGGCGAGGGTGATGCGATAGAACTCCCGGACCGGCTGGTCCAGGACGTACGGAAGGCGGGCGGCGTACGGGAAGTGGCGCCGGTCCAGATCGAGTACAGCGTTCCGCTGCCGTCCAGCGGCCTCGGCTCCGACATGAAAGCCACGCTGGTCGGCGTCGATCCGGGGACGTACGCGAGGCTGGCCCGCGCGACCGGTCTCGGACCGTTCCCCGCGGACCGGCTGAAGGCCACCGGAGCAGCGCCCGGGAAGGGCACCCTGCCGTCGAAGGACCGGGTGCTGCCCGTCCTCGCCTCGCCGTCCGTGGCCGAGCGGCTCGGCGAACGGCCGCGCGCCATCGAGTCGCTGGCCGGCGACTTCAAGGTGCGGGTCGTCGGAACAGTGACGCGTACGCCGGCCGTCGACAACGCCGACTTCCTGGTCGTCGACGCCGCGTCCCTCACCCACCGGCAGACCACCACCCTGCTGGTCACCGGCGGCTCCGCGGACGCGAAGGCGCTGCGCGCGGCCACGCACCGGGCGGGCCCGACGTTCTTCCTGCAGCTGCGGTCCGAGGAGCGCGCGGCGTTCGTCGACACGCCCATGCAGTCGGGTGCCGAGCGGATCTACACGGCGGCGATCGCGGCCGGCGCGGGCTACGCCCTGCTCGCCGTACTGCTGTCGCTGCTGCAGACGGCACCGGAACGCACCGCGCTGCTGGCCCGGCTGCGGACCATGGGCCTCACTCCCCGGCAGGGCCGACGGCTCCTCGGCCTGGAGGCGATGCCGCAGGCACTGCTGGCCGCCATCGGCGGGCTTCTCGTCGGCTGGGCGACGATCGACCTGCTGGCACCCGGCGTCGACCTCGTACAGCTGGCGCTGTCCAGCGGTCCCGGCTCCGACACGCTCGACACCGCTCCCCTGCGGGCCGACCTGTGGTCGCTGGCGCTCCCGGCGCTCGGCGTGGTCGCACTCGCCGCCGCCGTGGCAGCCGTGCAGGCCTGGTGGGCCGGGCGCCGTGGATCGATCACCGAACTCAGAGCAGGAGACACCCGATGACGTCGTCGACGACCGAGACCACGCTCGCGGAGCTCGAACGGCGGGCCGCCGCACGCCGCGACCGACCCTCGTACGGGCACGACGCACTGATCGCCTGCGATCGGCTGGTCCGCATCTTCAGCGCGGACGGGGTGGAGGTGCAGGCCCTCCAGGGCCTCGATCTGCTGGTCACCGAGGGCGAGTTGATGGCGCTCGTCGGGGCATCCGGCAGCGGCAAGTCGACCTTGATGAACATTCTGGCGGGCCTCGACGTGCCGACGGCCGGATCGGCGAAGGTCGCGGGCTGCGATCTTCTGTCGATGGGCCAGAAGGAACGGCTCCGTTACCGCCGGGACGTCGTCGGGTTCGTCTGGCAGCAGACCGCCCGCAACCTGCTCCCGTACCTCACGGCCATCCAGAACGTCACGCTGCCCATGCAGCTTCGCGGCCGCGGCCGGAACCGCGAACGCGCCGCGCGCGCCGAGTCGCTGCTGCAGATGCTGGAGGTCGCGGACTGCCGCGACCGGCGGCCCCCGCAGATGTCCGGCGGCCAGCAGCAGCGGGTGGCGATTGCCGTCGCGCTCGCCAACAACCCCTCGGTGCTGCTCGCCGACGAACCGACCGGCGAGCTGGACTCGGCGACGGGCGAGCAGGTGTTCGCCGCGTTCCGCCGGGCCAACGAGGAGCTGGGGACGACGATCGTGATCGTCACCCACGACCAGGCGGTGGCGGGCGAGGTCCGCCGTACGGTCGCCATCCGCGACGGCCGTACGTCGTCCGAGGTGCTGCGCCGTACCGAGGTGGACGCGGCGACGGGCAAGGAGTCCCAGGTTGCTCGCGAGTACGCGATGCTCGACCGCGCGGGGCGGCTGCAGCTGCCCGCCGACTACACGGAGACGCTCGGGATGGAGCACCGCGTGATGCTGGAGCTGGAGCAGGACCACATCGGGGTGTGGCCGGACGACCAGCACGGCGGCTAGTGCCCCTCCCGGCAAGCTGTGCCGGTCACGGCACTGGCGGGCGCCTAGAGCCTGTCGGGTGACCTCTGATCGGGCGGCCACGCCCTGGCACGCACGCTTCCCGCGTTGCCGAAATATCCTAGTAGCTCCTTCCCCAAGCTCTCAGCTTCGCTCGAGCAGGGGAGACCCCATCCGAGGACATCTCGCCGCCTTGGAATCGCACGCACCAGACCCCCGTCCGCTATCCGATCGAAGGTCACCCGACAGGCTCTTACCCGCAGGTCCGCACCGGCCTCGGCGTCAGCGGCCGCCGATCGTCACCGCGAGGTCGCCGAGTCCGCTGCCCGCGCCGCGCACGGCGATCGAGCCGAACGGGGTACGCAGCCGCAGCCACGGCCCCGAGGCGAACAACGCGACCGGGAAGTCCGGGGCCGGGCGTAGGAAGCCGAGGGACTGGGCGGCGTGGACGGCGCGCAGCGGGAGTCCCGTGCCACCGACCGTGCGCGACCATATGTCGCGGCCGATCAGGTCCCGTTCCGCCCTGGTGCGGCGGTCCTCGGGCAGCGCCTCGTCGCGGGAGCGGAACTCCGCCACCGCGGCGGTGACGGCAGTGCGCAGGGAGACGGGGTCGGGCAGTCCGGGCCGTTCCTGCCAGCCGGTGCGCGGCGGGAGCATCCCCGTCCACGGCGGCCCGGTGACGGGCGCGGGCAGCCCGCCACGGGTGTCACCCGTCTCGACGTCGAGCGATTCGAGGAGTTCACCGGCGGAAGCGGTGATGTCGAAGTCGATCGGACCGGCCAGCCGCGCCGTCCGGATCGCGAGGACCTCGAACGACGGGGGCCTGCCGAACACGGCCAGTGCTCCGCCGCCCGCCTGCAACCGGACGGCAGCCGCCCGGTCGTAGTGGAGCAGGCGGCCGAGGAAGACGGCGAGATCCGCCGCCTCCCTCGCGTCGGCGAAGTGCAACGACTGCACGGGCACCGTCATACGGAGGCGGGCTCCTCGGCCAGGTACTTCTGGAGGAAGAGTTTCTCCTCCGCGGAGATCCGCCGGGGTCGCTCCTCGGCCAGGTCGTACGGCACGACGATGGTCGAGGCCCGCACGTACACCTGGTCCGGGTCCTTGATCTCGTACGAGATCGTCAGGGACGCGGCACCTATTTTCGTGACCCAGGACTCGACGGTCACCGGCGCGTGCCGGTGGACCAGCGGGCGCACGTAGTCGATCTCGTGCCGGGCCACGACGGACCCGCCGGCGAAGGACGGCGAGCCGTCCCCCGGCGCCAGCCGGAACATGAAGTCGATGCGCGCCTCCTCCAGGTAGCGGAGGAACACCACGTTGTTGACGTGGCCGAAAGCATCCATGTCCGACCAGCGCAGCGGGCAGTTGTAGATGTGACGAGCCAAGACGATCAGCCTCGCGTGAGCTTCTTGTACGTGGCGCGGTGCGGGCGGGCCGCGTCCGCACCGAGGCGCTCGACCTTGTTCTTCTCGTACGACTCGAAGTTGCCCTCGAACCAGTACCACTTGGAGTCGCCCTCGTACGCCAGGATGTGCGTGGCGACGCGGTCCAGGAACCAGCGGTCGTGGGAGATGACCACAGCGGCGCCCGGGAACTCCAGGAGGGCGTTCTCCAGCGAGGACAGGGTTTCGACGTCGAGGTCGTTGGTGGGCTCGTCGAGGAGCAGCAGGTTGCCGCCCTCCTTGAGCGTCAGCGCCAGGTTGAGGCGGTTGCGCTCACCACCGGACAGGACGCCGGCCGGCTTCTGCTGGTCCGGGCCCTTGAAGCCGAACGCGGAGACGTACGCCCGCGAGGGCATCTCGACCTGGCCGACGTTGATGTAGTCCAGCTCGTCCGAGACGACGGCCCAGAGGGTCTTCTTCGGGTCGATGTTGGCGCGGGACTGGTCGACGTAGGAGATCTTGACCGTGTCACCGATCTTGACGGAGCCGGTGTCCGGGGTCTCCAGGCCCTGGATCATCTTGAACAGCGTGGTCTTGCCCGCACCGTTCGGACCGATGACGCCGACGATGCCGTTGCGCGGCAGCGTGAACGACAGGTCGTCGATGAGGACCTTCTCGCCGAAGGCCTTCGAGAGGTTCTCGACCTCGACGACGATGGAACCGAGCCGCGGGCCCGGCGGAATCTGGATCTCCTCGAAGTCCAGCTTCCGCATCTTGTCCGCCTCGGCCGCCATCTCCTCGTAACGTGCGAGACGCGCCTTGGACTTGGTTTGCCGCCCCTTGGCGTTGGAGCGGACCCACTCCAGCTCTTCCTTGAGCCGCTTGGCGCGCTTCTCGTCCTTGCGGCCCTCGACCTTGAGGCGGGCGGCCTTCTTGTCGAGGTACGTGGAGTAGTTGCCCTCGTACGGGATGGCGCGGCCGCGGTCCAGCTCGAGGATCCACTCGGCGACGTTGTTGAGGAAGTACCGGTCGTGCGTGACGGCGACGACGGCGCCCGCGTACTTCGAGAGGTGCTGCTCCAGCCAGTTCACCGACTCGGCGTCGAGGTGGTTGGTGGGCTCGTCGAGGAGGAGCAGGTCCGGGGCCTCGATCAGCAGCTTGCAGAGCGCGACGCGACGCTTCTCGCCACCGGAGAGGTTCACGACGGGCCAGTCGCCGGGCGGGCAGCCCAGCGCGTCCATGGCCTGCTCCAGCTGGGCGTCCAGGTCCCACGCGTTGGCGTGGTCCAGGTCCTCCTGGAGCTTGCCCATCTCGTCCATGAGCGCGTCGGAGTAGTCGGTCGCCATGAGCTCGGCGACCTCGTTGAAGCGCGTGAGCTTGCCCATGATCTCGGCGGCTCCGTCCTGGACGTTCTCCAGGACCGTCTTGGTCTCGTCGAGGTGCGGCTCCTGCATGAGGATGCCGACACTGAAACCGGGCGACAGGAACGCGTCACCGTTGGACGGCTGCTCCAGGCCCGCCATGATCTTCAGCACCGTGGACTTACCGGCACCGTTGGGGCCCACCACACCGATCTTCGCCCCAGGCAGGAAGCTCAGCGTGACGTCGTCAAGGATCACCTTGTCGCCGTGCGCCTTGCGCGTCTTGCGCATCGTGTAGATGTACTCAGCCAAGAGAAACCGTCCGGCAATCGATGTGTGGGCAGATACACCCCATCTTGCCTGACGTCCACCCCGCGGGGGAAACCCGCGTGGCCACACCCCTCTGACCTGCGACCTCCACATTCATCCTCGTAGCCCACCTGTCACTGCCGGTTGTCATCACTCGACCTCGGGCGCCCTCGCACGGCCCACAGACGGCCCGGCACCGTTCTTGATCAGGGGTGGCTCTAGCATCCTCGGATGGATGACTCCCCCTGTTCCTGCCTCCTCTGCGCACCACCCTCCGAGGGTCCCGCCTGGGAGGAACGCGACAGCCGTGTCTCGGCGAGCGTGACTGACTTCGGCTGGCATGTGATGGGCGTCGGCGCCGGAGGCGATGCGCCGGCGGACTGGGCCTACTCCATCGGCCTGTGGCACACCCTGCGCAGTCCTGAGGTCTGCGTCTTCGGGCTGCGGGTCGAAACGATGATGACCATCCTGAACACGGCCGGGGCCGAGATCCGGAACGGTCGCCCCCTCGAACCGGAACAGGTACGAGACGACATCCTGAATGGCTACTCGGTCGCCGTCCACCCTGTGCACCCCAGCTGGTACCAGGACTTCTTCGGCGCCGGGATCGACTTCTACCAGGCTCCCCCGCTCCCGATCACGCAACTGTTCTGGCCGGACAAAGCCGGCCGCTTTCCCTGGGAGGACGAGGCGGAGGAGTACTGCCGCGCGAGCCAGCCTCTGCTGTGGATTCCCAAGGGCGAGACCACTGGGCCGTGGGCGGACCTCGACTGACCCAAGCGTCATACGTACATCGGATGCCCGGACGGACGGGCGGGTGGCGCCGTGTCGGCCTTGTCCGGGCCATCCGGCACGTGGCCGATGGGGCACGATGCCGGCAGGCCGCAAAGCCATGGCCTGAGACCGAACAGATCGCCAGAATGCCGTGACCCGTCGGCCCCCGCATCGCTCCCGGCGGACGACCGACGGGGCGACCCTCCTTCCTGCTCAAGGTCTCGGCTTCGCCGTGGTGCGCCTGGCGTCGCCGGCGCTGATTCCCGCAGCCGTGATCGTGGACCTGTTCACTCAGAAAGTTGGCCGTTCAATCGGTTCCTGGTGGGCCCACCGGCCCTGGCGGCCGCGAGCTGGAGCCCTGCCGGCACCTGTGCGATCCGGTGATGTCCGCTGCCGCTGATGTCAGGCGTGGATGTCGGCCTGCCCCTCGATGCGCACTCCGGTGGAGCGGGGCTCCGGTGGAGCGGGGCAGCTGAGGCGACCTCAAAGCTGCCGAGTGTCTCTTTGCAGGTCAGCGCGGCTGTAATGCATAGCGACTCTCGCAAGTTCCGACCACCGTGATCAACCGCCTGTGATCGCTCGTATAGCTCGTTCAGGTGCGCACCTCGTGCAGGCTTCAGTCGTGATGTCCAGCATTGTCCTCACAATGTGTTTCCTCGTGGAGGTGAAGGACGATGGCGACGTATGTCACGTTGCTGAACTGGACCGATCAAGGGGTCCGAAACTACAAGGACACCGCCAAACGCGCCGAGGCCTTCGCCGCAGCGGCACAGAAGCTCGGGGCGAAGCTTTTGAGTATCTACTGGACCGTCGGTCCATACGACCTCGTGGCCGTCGTCGAGGCGCCCGACGACGAAACCGCCACCGCGACACTCCTCCAGCTCGGCGGAGTGGGCAACGTCCGGACCACGACTCTGCGGGCTTTCGATCAACAGGAGATGGATCGCATCATCGCCAAGGCTGGCTGAAGACCTCCACACACTGCAAGCGACGGCGTCCGGCGAGCCGACTCAGCAAGCGCGGCTTGCAAGTACTGGACTGACGCGACCTCGTGACCAGCATGGGCCGAAGGGCCTCATCCTTATCAGGTCGGTCCCTCAGCCCTACTGCGCCAGGCGCTCCAGCCAATTCACTTGGCAAGGTGGCGGGCGTGCGGCCGCGCCTGCAGCTGTTGGCGCCTGTTGACGGCGGCCACTGATGTCGGCTGGAGCGAACCGGCCAAGGTCAGGACGCACCAATCACTCACCGGGCGATTGTGGCGTCCATGAGCAGAGGAAGCCCGTGCCCCAATGCGGAGCGGCATCCGGGTGCTCTTCTGGCAACGCGTTCCGCACGAAGTGTCTGTGACCTCGCGCCCCTCTTCCACGGGAAGACGGAAACCCGTCCGCCTGACGGTACGCCCCATGGGTGCCTTCCGGTACGCGACAGCCCCGGTACGCGTGGGCGTACCGGGGCTGCCATCAGCGCATCGTGACGGAGTGGCCCCGATGCGTCACTCAGTGTTTACTCCGCGGCAGTCTGCGTCTTCCGCTTCCGGAGGAGGAAGACCGCGCCGCCGCCGACGACGACCAGGGCGATCGCGATGCCCGCGATGACCGGAGTGGCGCTCGAGCCACCGGTCTCGGCGAGGTCGCCCCCGGTCCCGGTCGAGCTGCCGCCCGCGGAGACCGGGGCGGGCTGGTCGACGGTCTGGGTGTCGGTGCCGCCGGTGGAGCTGCCGCTGGTCTTGCAGTCCAGGACGCCCTTGAACGTCTTGGTGAACCCGCCCGGTCCGGTGATCGTGAGGTCGTACGCCTGGTCCTCGGCGACCGGGACGGTCACCGTCTCCGACGCGCCGGCCTCGACGGTGTGCTTGATGCCGGCCAGCTCGAAGGTGAACGCCTCGTCGCCCTCGTTGCTCGCGGTGACGTCCAAGCCGCCCTTGGCGCAGTTCTTCTTCGCGGTGACCGCGGGGATCGCGCCCTTCTTGGCCCAGGTCGCGGTGGCGGTCGCGGAGACCGTGGACTCGCTGGAGCCGGCCAGGATCTGCGTCTGGCTCTTGGTCACTCCGGCGAAGGCCCGGCCGACCGGCACCGAGGTGGTGGCCTGGACGGTCAGCGAGGCGGTGCCGTCGGCGGCACCCGCCGGGACGTCGAAGTAGAGCTCGGCGCCGTTGACGGCGGCGGTGACGGGCTTGCCGCTCTTGTCGGTGACCTTGACGCCGCTGGCGGAGTCCGCGGGCGGGGTCACCGAGACCTGACCGGCGTTGGTGCGGACGGTGACCGGCCCGAGCCGCTCACCGGACCGGCCGGAAACCGCGGCCGGGTCCAGGGCGAGGGACGCCTTGGGCTCGGCGACGTCCTCGGCGTTCTTGCCCAGCCAGTCGGCAAGCTTCTCGGCCTGCTTGTCGCTGGCCTCGACATCGGCGTTGTCCGAGTAACGCCAGATGGCGACCTGGGTGCCCGCCGCCGCGGTCCGCTCGGTGAGCGGCCCGGTGCCGGCCTGCTTGGCGAGCGCCGCGAGGTCGTCGATCTGCGGGTAGGAGTGCTCCAGGATCCAGCGGATCCGGCCCGCGTTCTTGTTGGCGCCGAGCGACGTCTGGTTCCAGGGGGTCTCCAGGTACTTCGCCTGGTCCTGAGTGGGGTTATGGATGTCGATGCAGTACGTCTTGAGCTTGCCGCCGCCGTCGACGGTCATCTCGAAGAGCCCGGCGGGCAGCTCCTGCTTCTTCCCGTCCGTGGTGAGCACAGCCCGGTCGAAGGTCTTCAACCCGTCCAGGACTGCGGTGGCACCCCCCTGGTGCTGCGGCGCCTCGTCGGCGGACGCAGTGCCCGCGCCGACGAGGGCCCCGGCTATGACGAGTCCGGATGCCACCACCGATGCGGCCAGCTGGGCAATGCCCCGGCCCCGTGGCGGATTCGCCCCCGCGTTGGACGATGAAATGGTCGCTGAAGAAGCAGAAAACACAGATGTCCCCTCCGGGCAGGGCCTTCCGCGCCTGATGCGCGTGTGGGGATTGCCCCGCCAGTCGACTCAAGTGCCCCGTGAGTACTGGGGAATCCTAAGGAAGCGACGAAGCGCAGTCCTTCGTCATACCGTCGTACAACCATTCCGAATCAGAATCGTTATCGCCGGAACTGTTTGCGACCCGCCGACCCCCGCTCAGCCCGCCCCGGGCGCGGTCACGGCGCCGACGCCAGCTCAGGGATCGGCTCCTGACGCATCATCATCTCCACCGGTGCCTGCTCGCGTGACCCCGCCGCCTCACCCGCTGCGACTGCCGCGTCCCTCCTGCCCTGTCGGGCCGTCAGCGTCGGGTCACCCCGCAGCACCCGCCGGAAGGCCGCTGTCCCCCGTGTCAGATCGTGTCCGACCGCCACCGCCTCGATGTCCACGGACGTCCGCCGCTGTCCGTCCCGTTCCTCCTCGCGCACCTTCAACCGGCCGTGCACGAGCAGCGGTTCTCCGACGGAGACCGAGCCCGCGAGATTCGCCGCCAGTGTGCGCCACGCCCACACGGTGTAGAAGCTGGTGTGCCCGTCCGTCCAGAGCTGTTGCTCCCGGTCCCAGCGGCGGGCCGTCACGGCGAACCGGAATCGCGCCATTCCCCCGGTCGAAGTCTCCCGGAACTCCACCCCGGTCGCCGCATTGCCCACAAGTGTCACCACGGTCTCGTTCATGCCTCCGCCTCCCCTTCGGCTCCGTGACCGCTGCCGCGCGGTCACTGATCTCATGCTGAAGGAGAGGCGGGGATCCTGCTGAGGGCTGTGTACTACCGACCGGTTGTGGAAATCTCCGTCACCGTCACGTACCGCTCGCGCACCTCCCGGTACCGCACCAGTTCGGCCGCCACCGGATCGAGCACCCTTGCCCGGCCGACGGCCCCCGCCGCCTCGCGCAGGCGCCGCTCGGCCTCCTGGCCGTACCGCCGGGCGGGCCCCCGGGCTGCCGCCGCACACGACCATTCGACCAGTGGCCCGCCGATCACGCCCGCCAGCATCACCAGCGCGGGCGTGAGCAGTCCCGGTTCGATGACGCCGATGATCTGGCCGACCAGCCAGAGCCCGCCGAAGATCTGCAGCAGCGACATGGACGCCTGTGCCAGCACGGCGGCGGGCCACCATGCGGGCCTCGGCGGCTTGCCTCCCACCCGCCCGCTGTGCGCCACACCCGAAGCACCGGCCACACCGGTGGCCACCACGCCCCCACCGCAGACTGCGGCCGCAGTACCGCGCCCCGCGTCATCGCCTGCGCCCCTGGCCCGCCCGTGCCCCACCGTTCCGGCCTTCTCGGCCAGCTCGTCCAGCGCCTCCGGCAGCCCCGTCGCCCCGTGCACCGCGGCTTCTCGGACCGCCTGCGCCCAGGGACCCGGCAGTCCGTCCGCGGCGGCGTCCGCCACCGTCCGTACCGCCTGCTCGACGCGTTGCCGGGCGGTGAGCTGCTCCTCCGGCGGTGCGGGCACTGCCGCCGCCCGGTCCGGACTTCCCGGCCGCCGGGTGGACTCGTACCACCGCCACAGCCGCAGCCACGGCGTCCCGCAGGCCCGCCCGGCGTTCCTGCGCCACTCACGTTCGGCGGCCTGGCCGGCCGCGGCCGCGCCCACCGCCTCCCCCAGGCGGTCCGCGAACTCCTCGCGGGCCCGCTCCCCGAGTCCCGGCCGCCCCTCGGCGACGTACACCGGACGCAGCTTCGCCGCCGCGGCGTCCACATCGGCCGAGAGCCGGAGCGCCGCTGCGGTGCGCTCCTGCACGAACCGGCCGAGCAGTTCACGCAGTTCGCCGACACCTTCGCCGGTGAGCGCGGACAGCGCCAGGACGGTGGCGCCCGGTTCGCCGTGTTCGCCGAGCGCCATGCCGTCCTCGTCGAGGAGCCTGCGCAGATCGTCGAGGACCTGGTCGGCGGCGTCACCGGGCAACCGGTCCACCTGGTTGAGGACGACGAACGTGACTTCCGCATGGCCGGCCAGCGGCCGCAGATAGCACTCGTGCAGGGCGGCGTCCGCGTACTTCTCGGGATCGACGACCCAGATCACCGCGTCCACCAGTGCCAGCACCCGGTCGACCTGCTCGCGGTGCCCGGCCGCTGCCGAGTCGTGGTCGGGCAGATCGACGAGGACAAGCCCCTGGAGCGCCTCGTCCGCCTCCGTACCGCCCTGCTGCGGCCTGCGCCTGAGCCGTCCCGGAATGGCCAGCCGGTCCAGCAGTCCAGCGGCGCCGTCGGTCCAGGAGCAGGCCAGGGGCGCGGCGGTGGTCGGCCGACGCAGCCCCGTCTCGGAGATCTGAGCGCCCGCCAGGGAGTTGAAGAGCATCGACTTGCCGCTGCCGGACGCCCCGGCGATGGCGACGACAGTGTGCCGTGACGAGAGCCGCTGTCGTGCGGCGGCCTCGTCGAGTACGCGCCCCGCCTCGGCGAGCGTGGTCGCGTCGAGGCGGGCCCGGGACAGCCCGACGAGTTCGCGCAGCGCGTCGAGCCGCGGCCGGAGCAGGCCGCCGGCGCGTACGTACGCCTCGACCGGAGGACCTGCGTCGTCGTCGGGGGCGGCCTCGGGGTCCTCGGGATCCTTGGCGAGGACCGCTGCGCGCCGGGCGATGAGCCCGTCGTCCCACCGGCCCTCGGACGCGGGGATGTGCCGGCCCTGGCATACGACGACACCACCGGCCTCGCCCTGTTCCTGGCCGTGATCCTGGTCAGTGACGGCAGTCAACGCTGCCACCTCTCCTTCTGCAGTACGGACAGCGCGGCAATCAGTTCGGCCTGCGGCTCCGGGGCCACGTCGAGCGCGTCGAGCGGCGCCAGCCGCCGGTCGCGCTCGCTGCCCAGCACTCGGTCGAGGTAACTGGTCAGCAGCGCCCCGCCCTTGTCGCGCAGCCGCAGCGCACCCTGGGCTCCGATGCGTTCGGCGAGCTGCTCCCCGGCGCTGCGGGCACGACGGCCGCCGAGCAGCGCGGCGGCCAGCAGCGCGGCCACCGTCTCGGCGTCAGGCGCGGCGCTGCGTTCCAGCCGGCGCACCTCTTCCTCGGCCAGCTCCTCCAGGACCCGCCGCCACCGCCGTACGGCCATGGCGATCCGGCCCCGGACATCCTCGGCGGGACCCCATCCCCCGGCTTCCCGGCCCGCGATCCCGAACACACCGGCTGCGGGTTCGCGCTGCCAGGTGGTCCGGATCTGTTCGTCGGCGGCGGCCACGGCGCACTGCAGCAGCACGGCGAGGCTGTCCACCAGCGCTTCGAGAAGTTCCTCGGACGTGCTGAAGTGCGGGTATCCGCGCCATCGGGTACGAGCGTCCCCGGAGAGCACGCCACCGTTCTCCACCCGCTGCCGGACCCGTGCACCCTCCTTCTGGTAGGCGTCCTCGACCACGCCGGTGAGCCGCACGGCCGCGGCGTGCTGCGCGGCGACGGCACCGGCCAGCTCCGGCATCCGTACGTCCAGCGACTCGATGACCCCGGACGCCGTACGCCCCACCGACTGTTGACGGGCCGCCGGATCCTGTACGCGGTGGCTGAGCCAGGCGCGCAGCGGGGCAACCGCGCTGGTGGGCAGCAGCCCGCTGCCGCCGCCCGCCGACTCGGGCAGTTCCGGGATGGTGAACCGGGGCACCTCACCGAGTCCCGCCTTGGTGAGGAGCGCCCCGTACTGCCGCGAGACCTCGCCGATCACCTGGTGCGGTACCCGGTCGAGCACGGTGACGAGCGAGGCGTCGTACTCCTTCGCGGTACGCAGCAGATGCCACGGCACCGCGTCGGCGTACCGGGAGGCCGTGGTCACCATGACCCAGACGTCGGCGGCGCAGATGAGTTCGGCGGCGAGCACCCGGTTGCGTACGACGAGCGAGTCGATGTCGGGGGCGTCGAGCAGCGCGAGCCCACGCGGCAGACTCGCGGCGGTCTCGACCCGCAGCGTGGTCCCGGCCTCCTCCGTACCGTCGTCGAGGCCGTCGAGCTCGTCGCAGAGGCCGGGATCCGTGGACTCCACCGGCGGCAGCCAGACCCGGGTCAGCTGTGGCAGCACCCTGCCCCCGGCGAACCAGTGGTGGTCATCCGGATGGCAGACAAGGACGGGGATCCGGGTGGTCGGCCTCAGTACCCCGGCCTCACTGACCCGCCGCCCCACGAGCGAATTGACGAGCGTCGACTTCCCGGCGCCGGTGGATCCGCCGATGACCGCGAGCACGGGCGCTTCTGGATCCTTGAGCCGGGGAAGCAGGTAGTCGTCGAGCTGTGCGAGCAGCTCGACCCTGGTCTGCCGGGCGCGTGTCACCCCGGGGAGAGGGAGTGGGAGACGCACGGCGGCGACACGGTCGCGCAGGGCGGAAAGTGCGTCGATGAGCTGAGGCCGTACGTCCATGGTCACCACATGCGAAGAATGCCCAATTTTGGAGCCTTTTTGAAGCGTATAGCCACCTCTGCGCGCCGATTGCGCCGTCGGGACAGAGGGGGCGAGTGGGGCGCAGGCATAACGAGTGCACAACACCCGGGGCGCGAGGCGTCAAAAGCGATGCGCGAGCCGCGCCTACCTGCGATTATCGGTTCGCTTCACCGAACCTACACATCGTGCCACGCAGGTGAGGCAACCGGGTCGAGGCGATCGGAGCCCTATCCTTGTCCCGGCAAGGTCACGGACCGGCCCGGCCCCAGGGCTCCAGGCCGCCGAGGCCACCACCCGGCCCCCGTAGCTCAGTGGATAGAGCAGGCGCCTTCTAAGCGCTTGGCCGCAGGTTCGAGTCCTGCCGGGGGCACTTTGCCCGTACGACATCAGGCCCTCCCTCGGGAGGGCCTTTTTGCTCGTCTTGGCACGGTAGCGAGGGCCCTGTAGCAAACGCGTAAGCGCCGGACCGTCCCCAGGTCATGGTGGGGAGGGTCCGGCGCCGTCCGGCTGTCACCGGGTTTCTGCGGGTGGCTCTGTCGAATACGTGTCGACGTTTTCCCGGTGGGCTCACCCCTCTGCCGACAGCTCGGGGATGTCGCCGCTGGACTCGATGCGCTTCTGATGGTCCTTGAACTGTCCGGAGGTGGGCCGGACGTACGTGGCGGGCAGGACCGGCACACTGTTGCCCGCCTCTTCGGCCACCTGCGCCGGCGGGACCGCGTTGTTGAGCCATGTCGTCAGGCAGGTGTGTCGAAGGTCGTAGGCCCGCTTGCCGAGCGGCAAGGCGAACTCCTCGGGGGCGAGGACCTCCTTGCGCGCGGTCCGCCAGGCCCGCCGGAATACCTCTCCAGAGAGCAGGCCACCGTTCTCCCCGGGAAGAGCAGATCACAGGCTTGAGTTCCTCCGTCGCAATGTGTTCACGAAACCGGCTGGGGAGTGTCCCGGCACCGGGCCGGAGTGCGCGCGGCGGCGGACTGTTCTAGCGTCGGACGGAGAAGGGGCGGCCCTGCCGAGCCGACGGGTGCGGGGGCCCGGGACCAGAGTTGTACACCGGCCGCGTCCGCTGCTCGGCGCCTTGAAGCCGCGAGTCCCCGACCAACCCTTGAGAGCAGGTGGCTCCCATGCGCACGTCGGCCCGTACAGCCGGAGTCCTCACTGGCCTGATCTTCGCACTGGGCGGCGTGGCCTTCGCCGCTCCCGCCGCCCACGCGGACATTCCGGCCTGCACGAAAATGGTCCAGCAGGCGGGCGTCGAAGTCTCGGACACCGTCGGAACGGCGTGCACCCAAGGTGTGCACGGTGACCTGCAAGGCTGCGTGAGTGCCCTGACCGGGGCCGGCGTGCCGGGCGGCGCCGCGAACGGTGCCTGCCGGATGGCGGCCAACCCTCCGTCGTGACGGACCGCCGGAGCGGAGGGTTCCTGCGTCACCCGGACGCTCAGGGGCGACGGCTCGTGACCGGACCGGTCACACCGGGGGCGTCCTACGCACGCCGGGCCTCCTCGACCCGCTCCAGGTTGACCTGGGACCAGTCGGCCAGCACGGCGAACAGCGGCGAGAGGCTCCGGCCGAAGTCGCTGATCTCGTACTCGACCCGCGGCGGCACTTCCGGGCAGTAGGTGCGCAGCACGAGACCGTCCCGCTCCATCTGCCGCAGTCGCTGCGTCAGCACCTTGGACGTGATGGTGCCGATGCGGCGTTCGAGCTCCACGAAGCGCTGCCGCCCGAACGTGTGCAGGGCCCAGAGGATCGGGGTGGTCCAGCGACTGAAGACGATGTCGACCACCGGCCCGATGGGGCGCGCCTGGGCCGGAGCGACCGCCGAGGTGGACGGAACTCCCGCCCCGGGAGCGACGCTTCCCGGGGTCCGCCATGCAGGCGTCGCTCTCTCCTGGCGCGTGGTCCCGCGGTGCCCGGCGGCGTGCCGGAGACCGCACCGCCCGGCGCGACCCCACAGACGCGGCGCCGGACACACCCGTTCGTTTACGTTCCCCCGGCGAGCGTGGGGTGTCCAGCGCCGCACCTGACATCCCCTACCCATCGCATCGATGACGGGACGTCAGGTGCTCAGTCGAAGAACCCTTCCGGGAGAGGGTGCCTCCGCTCTCGGCCTCGCCACGCTCCCGTTCGCCTCCAACGCCCCTGACGGGGCCAAAATCCCTTGGAATCCGCTCGCCCCGCCGCTTCGACGGACAGCTCGTCCGGCCCTCGGATCCGGGCCACGACACCGGGAAGCAACTGAAGCTCGGCCAGTTCGACGCGATCGACCCCAGAACCGCTACGTACTGCGCCGGCCCGCAGCGGGCTGCGGTCGGCCCACCGCCCTGCCCGGTCATCCCTGCCCGGCAGGCGTCAGGAAGTTCCTGTACCAGTCGGCATGGAGCGGAAAGTCCGCCTTGAACCCGCCACCGGGATCGCAGTCGAGGAACTCCCAGACCCAGTCATCGGTGAACCAGTGGTCCACGGTGAGCAACTGGAGGGCGTGCAGGAGGCGCGGCGAGCCGGCGAGCTGTGCCCGGGCCTCGTCCAACGCGATGTCGGCGGCACCCCACTCCAGTCCGAGCTCGGCGGAGACTGCCGCGACGAGCTCGGAACAGGCCACCGGATCAGGGTGGTTGACATGGTGGACACCTGCGGTCTCCCGGGGCGAGAGCGCCGCGGCGAGCAGAGCCCGGCCCAGCACCCGCACATCGATCATGGAGTGCCGGGCGGCGTACCCGGCAAGGCCGGACGACAGTTCCCGGACCAGCGCGACCAGGCCGGGTATCACCCAGCGGTCCCCCTCGCCGTAGACGAGGTGAGGGCGCAGCACGGTCCCGCCCGCGGCCAGCACATGGCGCTCCGCGGCGGCACGCGTGACGCTGGTGAGCGAGCCCGGTGCGAGCGGCGCCCGGCCGGGGGCCAGGTCCCTGAACGGCCCGCGTCCGTAGACGGCTGCCGTGCTCAGATAGACGATGCGGGCGACGCCTGCGCGCTGCGCCTCCTCCACCAGCGCCCAAGTCCCGAGGTCGTTCACGGACCGGACCGTTCGCTCGTCCCCGTTGATCTGCGAGGCGCAGTGAATCACCGTGTCGACCCCGTCACAGATACCTCGCAACGATGCGACGGCGGCGAGGTCCCCATGCACGGTTTCGATGCCGGAGACGGCGGCGGAGGCGGGGACGTCCACGGACGCCCGGTGCTCCATCAGACGCAACCGGAGCCCGGGGACGGCGTCCGCAGCCGCCACCACATGTCTGCCGACGAAGCCACTCGCCCCGGTGACGAGGATGTGTGTGGTCACGACCGGTCGTCCTCATGTGTGTGGGCGAGTTCGCTGGTGAATACCGGCTCGCCGTCCTGTTGTCCGCGTACCTGCACAATGGTCCGGGAACTGTCGTCGGAGGGCATCAACTCGGCTTCGACCCAGCACGGGCTGTCGAGTTCGGCGTACTTGTGGAAGGCGATCTCCACCGACGTCGGGAGGAATGTGTGTCCCGGGGTGACAGCGACGGCTGCCTGGCGGGCCGCTTCCAGGAGCAGGATGCCGGGAACATGGTCGTTCGGGCGCCTGAACAGGGTCGGATGGGTGGTGTCCAGCCGCAACCGCCAGCGGTTGGGCCGGGGTGTCGGCGTCAGTACGACGTCCGACTCCGCCGTCCGGCCCACCTCGTACGGATCCGCACCGGGCGACAGCGGTACGGGACGGCCCACCATGTCCAGACGGTCCTGGCGCAGGCGGCGGTAGGCGCGCGCCGACGTGCAGCTGATCCGACCCGAGCTGGTCGCCAGCACGGTGCTGCCCCGGTGGAAGCGCAGGTCGACCCGCATACCGGCGAGGCTCTTGCCCCGCTTGCGCACATCCGAGCAGGTCAGAGCGATCAGGACCTTTCCGGACGCGACCTCCAGGGCGAAACCCGGTACGACGGTGTCGTACGCCAGGTCCCACATCACGAACTGGTCGTCGACCGGGACTCCCAGCTCCGCGTGGGCCAGCATCATCGTCGCCTGCCGCATGGTCTCGGCTATCAGCAGCGGATCCTGGTGGCGGCCCGATGTGACGGCGAAGAAGTGGTGCATGCGCGGCCATTGGGCCGATACGGAGAACTCCGTATCGCTCAGCCTGCACCAGGCGGTGGGAAAGATGTCCCTGGGGTCGGAGCGGTGAACGAGTTCATGCGAGACATCAGTTATCCAGCCTCTCTGCGGCGGGATCGTCAACCGATAGAGACCGGACGGTTCGGTCTCGGCGCGGGTGACAGTATCGGGCAAATCAATATCAACCATGGAAATACCCCCAGCTAATCCATGAGGGAGCGTCTCTCTCCCCCACGGTAAGATACCGACGGCCCTGGTTTTTCCACAGTCCGGCCGGTGTACTCAAGACCAGAACACCACGAGAGGCAGGAACGCACAGCCGATGGCCCAACAAGCTCGAGCGATCCAGACCCGGCAGTCGATCCTGTTGGCGGCTGCCACTGTCTTTGACGAGCGCGGCTACGGATCCGCCACCATCAGCGAGATTCTCGCGCGGGCGGGCGTGACCAAGGGGGCTCTCTACTTCCACTTCGCCTCGAAGGAGGAGCTGGCCCTCGGAGTGATGGAGGCACAGCTGGAAGTCGGCGCATTGCCATGCCAGTTGACGAAGCTGCAGGAACTGGTCGACCAGGGTCTGGTGCTGGCCCACCGGCTCCGCCACGAGCCGCTGGTGCGCGCGAGCGTCGGGCTGGCGATGGAGCAGGGAGGCGGCGAACTGGACCGTGGCCTGCCGTTCCACTCCTGGATAGCCCGGCTCGAAACGCTGCTGATCGAAGCGAAGCAGCAGGGCGAGGTGCTGTCCCACGTCAATCCCGCGGAGGCCGCGCAGCTCCTGGCCGGCGCCTTCTCCGGTATCCAGGAGATGTCCCAAGTTCTCTGCGAGCGAGAGGACTTGGAGCAACGGATCTCGATGCTGCTGCGCTATGTACTGCCGAGCATTGCCCTGCCGGCCGTGCTCGCCATGCTTGAGATCACCGAGACCCGCGCCGAACGGCTGCTGGCCACGGTCGAGGAGCCGGACGCACCCGAGGCCGGGGGCGAAGAGGAGTAGGGGCCCGTCCCTGGACTCCGGCCGGGCGAATTTCCATACCGCACGTCCGGAAAAAGCGACGAAACACTGCGCAGCGGGAGTGGGGTACGGCGCGCAGCTCGCCGCCCCTTCGCCCAGGCGGTACCCCACGCCTCGGACCGTGACGATCCAGACGCTGTCCCCGAACTTGCTGCGCAGGGTGCTCACATGCGTGTCGACGGTGCGGCTGGAGCCGGCCCAGGTCGAACTCCTTCCGGGTGACCTCGTCGACCTGCTCGCCGACGCGCACCTGCCGGCTGCACGGGTCGATGTGCAGGGGCCGCGCGAAATCGTGGATGTCCTCGACCAGGACACCGTGCGCCGCATGACGGCAACCATGCAGGCCACGAGTTCCCGGTAGCCGTACGGCTTGACCAGGCAGCCGTCCGCACCGGCCTGAAGGCTGAGCACCGGGCGCGCGGCTGCGGATCGGCCGTGAACTCGCCGATGGGCGGGTGGAGATCGAGGCCGATGGCCCGTCCTTGGACGTTCTTGCACGGCAGTTGGCCGGTCTCGGATCGCAGGTCGAGGTGCTCGGGCCGCCGGAGGCCCGTAAACGGCTGGCGTACCTGGCGGGCGAACTGGCCTCCCTCTACTGGCCGTCGGCGGAGACGGGAGAGGAATCGGCTGTCCCGGACGAATGTGTCGACCGGCGCCGCTGATCCGGCGCACCGTCCGCCTGTTCGTGCCGCGCCTGGGCCGACGGCCCGGAAGAGACCGGCCACGCCGCACCGTCACCGGGCGCGTACGCCTCCCGGTTGCGAGGAGCGGCCGGTGTCGCCGTGGTGCATTCCGCCGCACGGCGGAGGCGGAGGTCGACGCGGAGCCGGAGCGCCGCCGGGCCTACGCCGGCCCGCGGACCTGGCAGGGACACGGGGCACGCCCTTCTGAACCGCCGCACGACGGTCAGGTCACCGGCTGTTCGGTCCAGATGCACTTGCCGGTGGCGGTGTAGCGGGCGCCCCAGCGGTGGGCGAGGGCGGCGACCAGTTGCAGACCGCGGCCGCCCTCGTCGGTGTCCGCCGCATTGCGGATGCGGGGTGTGGACAGGCTGCCGTCGGAGACCTCGCAGATCAGCCCCTCGGCGCGGAGCAGGCGGAGGGCGATGGGGCTTTTGCCGTACCGGACCGCGTTCCCGACCAGCTCGCTGACCAGGAGCTCGGCGGTCATGGCGAGTTCGTCGAGCTCCCAGCCCTCCAGCTGGTCGCGGACATGGTGCCGTGCCTCGCTCGCGGCGATCGGGCCGTCGGGAAGTGTCCAGCTGGCAATGGAGTCGGCCGGTATCGCAAAGGTGCGGGCGACGAGCAGTGCGGCGTCGTCCATGAGCTGGGTGCCCGGCAGCAGCTCGGCCAGGACGTTGTCGCACAGCCGCTCCAGCCCGGGCGAGCTGCCCGCGGCATCGTCCTCCCGTGCGGCGGCCGCCGCACCCGACAGCGCCTTGGTCAGGTGGAGCATGCCCCGGTCGATGTCGCGGGTGGCGGATTCGATCAGTCCGTCCGTGTAGAGCACCAGCAGGCTGCCCTGGGGGAGAACCACCTCCGTGGTCTCGAACGGCGGGCGCGCGGTGCCCAGCGGCGGATCCGGCTGGTGGTCGAGAAACTCGGTGGTGCCGTCCGGATACACGACGGCCGGCGGCGGGTGCCCGGCGGAGCCGAACTTGCACGTGCAGGTGACGGGGTCATACACGGCGTACAGGCAGGTGGCGTAGAAGTCGTCGCCGAGGTCGTTCACCACCTGGTTGAGACGGGTGAGGAGTTCGGACGGCGGGAACTCCAGATCGGCGAGCGTGTGCACGGCGGTCCGCAGCCGCCCCATGGTGGCCGCCTCGGACAGGCCGTGTCCCATCACATCGCCGATGACCAGCGCCACCCGGGCGCCGGACAGCGGGATCACGTCGTACCAGTCGCCGCCGACCTCGATGCCCTCGTTGGCGGGCATGTAGCGGGCGGCGGTGCTGACCGCGCACAGCGTCGGAAGCTCACTCGGCAGCAGTCCCCGCTGGAGCTCCTGGGCCCTCACGTGCTCGGCGTCGAACAGCCGGGCACGCTCGATGGCCTGCGCCATCAGTCCGCTGAGTGTGATGAGCAGAGCCTTTTCCTCACCGCCGAGACGCCGCGGCTCGGTGAAGGAGACGACGCAGCAGCCGACGGAGCGGCCGGAGACAATCAGCGGCAGGAACGCCCAGGACGCTTTCCTGGCCTCGGCCGGGCGGTCGGCCATCCGGGGGTAGCGCTCGACGTACTCCTCCACCGAGTCGATGAAGGCGGCCGTTCTCGTGCGATGCACCTCGTCGAGCGGGGCGATGTCGCCGACCGGCATTCCCTCGAAGTCGCGGAAGAACGTCTCCGGGTATCCGACCTGCCCGGCGACGTGCAGCGTGTCCGCTTCGATGAGATGGACGACGAGACCGGAGGCGCCGAACGGCGCCATGATCCGCTCGGCGGCGGCGTTCACGACATCCTGCACCGTGAGGGCCTCGGCGAGGGCACCGGCCAGCGCGGTGACGCGGGCGTTGCGGTCGGCTGTGACGCGTTCCGCGGCGACGGACTCGGCCTCACGCGACCGCATCTCGGTGACATCGGTGGCGTACACCATCAGGCCGTCCGGTACCGGGATCAGCCGCATCTGGTACTGACGCCGGTTGGTGGGCCACCGCACCACGAAGCCGACCGGGGTGCTGCGGTCGACAGCCCGCCGGTAGGACGCGTGCAGGCCGAGTCCCACGGCGTCGATACCGATCTCGGCGAATGCGTCCCACAGGTTCTGGCCGAGCAGCTCCTGCGAGGCTCCGAGGAGCCGCTCCGCCTCCATGTTGAGGAAGGTGATCCGCCACTCGCCGTCGACCGCGAAGAACGCATCGCTCATGTGCCGCAGCGCGCGGCTGACCGAGTCCCGGGCGATCCGGCTCTCGGTGGTGTCCCACACCGTGCCGACCATGCGGCCGGGCCGGCCGCCCTCCCCCGGCAGGACCCTGCCCCGCGAACTGACCCAACGCGTGGTCCCGTCCGGGCGGCGTATCCGGTACTCCACACCGGACACCCGCTGGTTTCGGATCGCCTGCTCGATCTCGACCAGGAGCCACGGCAGGTCATCGGGGTGGACCAGCTCGCTCCAGGTGTCGAAGCGCTGGTTCGTGGACTGCCCTGCCATACCGAGGATGGCGAGCGTCGACTCGTCCCACAGCTGCTCCCCGGTGGCCAGGTCCCATTCCCAGGAACCGACCTTGATCGCTTCCAGCGCCTCCCGGAGCCGGGTGACGGGTGGCTCCTTCCCCGGCCGCCTGGGGTCGGCCCTGCCCCAGTCCATCGAGGGCTCCCGCAGCCGCAGGGCGGCCCAGGCGGCGAGCGTCTCGACGGCGGACCGCTGCTGCGGCGTGGGCCGCCCCTCGCCGACGGTGAGCACGGACAGCGCGCCCACGACCCCGTCCGGAGTGAGGAGCGGAACGGCCAGCAGCCCGCTGCCTGCGGGCAGCGCGGAGAGCGGCGACCAGGGGGCGGCGGCGTGGGGGTGGTGGCCGAGGGGGCTGTCGGGGCCCCGGCCGTCGCGCTGTGCGCTGTCGTCCGCACTGCTCGCGCCGCCGCCCGCACCACCCTCTCCGGTGCGTTCTGTACCGCCCCCTGTGCTGCGCGGGGTCATGGAGACCTCGGGGAGGCTGAGGCTCTGCCCGCCCAGAGCGGACATCCACACCGAGGCGCCACCGGCCACCGCGCGCGCCGGCGCGGTGTCGTCGTCCACCGCGATCTCTTCCCAGTCCTGGGCCACGGTGCGGACGATCCCGCTGGTCGCCATCAGTAGCAGCCCCCGGTCCCCGGGACCCCTCACATGGACCATTCCGCCCAGTCCGTCGGCCTCCGTCACCGCGTGTTCCAGGGCGAATCCGAGCAAATCAACTCCTCCCAGCCCAACCCCCGCTTCGATGATCATCCGAAGCCGTGCCGCACCGGCCTTGTCCATGAGGAGCCGCTCAGCCATCGCTCACTTCCTTCCGCGAACCCGCATAGGACACAGGGCGCCCGGAATGAGTTATATTGCCCACTCAATTGTACGTACGGGTACGGGCGAGCGAATGTGCAGGCGATTACCGCGGGACTGGCTACGCGGCGTCCACCACCGCCGTGAAGCCGAGCTTGTCGACCGCCTGGTAATAGGTCCAGGCGGTCGCGTCGCAGGAGGCCTTCTTGACGCCCGAATATGCCGCGCAGACCCTCTTCAGGTCGGCGTAGAAGGCGCTGTCGATCCGGGCCTTGTTGGCGCTGAAGGTGCCGGCCGCTTTGTAGTTGCGGTAGCCGAAGTCGTGGCGGACACAGGAGTTGGCGAAGGGGAAGCCGAAGGGGTTGTCCGGCGAGGTGGAGCAGTAGTCGGTCGACCAGTCGAATCCGTACGCACTCCATGCGCTCCGGTTGCCTCTGGCCGCGAAGAACGCCTGGTAGCTGCTTGCGCTCGTCTGGGTCCAGCCGCTGAGGACCTGCGGCTTGTCGGCGGGCGCGGCGGTGGCGTCGGCGGCGGGGAGAAGTGCGGCGGACAGGGCGAGGGCGGCGGTGGCCAGAGGGACGGTGAGGCGTCGGCGCATGGGGGAGCTCCTTGGTGAGGGAACGCGACTGTCCCGGCGGTCTTCGCTCGGGACGGGCACAGCATCCGGCAGCGGACTGTCGCGGATGTATACGGGAGCTGTATGCCCTGCACACAGAGGTACATCGACTGCGGAACAGGGCAGTTGACGCCGCATCACTCACAGCACTGTCGCACGGGCGGCCACGGGAAGGGGAGTTACGCGCGGAGGAACGCCAGCACCGCCAGCACCCTGCGGTGTGTCTCGTCGGCGGGCGGCAGATCCAGCTTGGCGAGGATGTTGCCGATGTGCTTGCCGACCGCGGCTTCGGAGACCACCAGGTCGCGGGCGATCGCGCCGTTCGACCTGCCCTGGGCGACCAGGGCGAGCACTTCCCGTTCGCGTGCGGTGAGCCGCTCCAGCGGATCGCGGCGGCGGCGCAGGAGTTGGCGTACGACCTCCGGGTCGACGACGGTGCCGCCGTCGGCGACCTCCCGCAGGGCGTCGATGAACTCCTCGATCTGGCCGACCCGGTCCTTGAGCAGATAGCCGACACCGGATCCGTCTCCTGAGTCCAGGAGTTCGGCGGCGTACGTCCGCTGCACGTACTGGCTGAGCACCAGCACCGGCAGAGCGGGCTGCTTCTCGCGGAGTTCCACCGCCGCACGAAGTCCTTCGTCCTGGAGACCGGGCGGCATCCGGACGTCGGTCACGACGATGTCCGGAGTGTGTGCGGCGACGGCCGCGAGGAGCGCTTCCGCGTCGCCGACTGCGGCGACGACCTCATGGCCGCAGCGGGTGAGCAGTCCGATGAGACCTTCACGGAGCAGCACACTGTCCTCGGCCAGCACTACGCGGAGCGATCGGTCCACTCGCAAGGAATCTCCACACGCAACAGGGTCGGGCCGCCGGGCGGGCTGGACAGCGCAAGTCTCCCATCCAGTACGGAGACCCGGTCGGCGAGACCGGTCAGCCCGGTTCCTTCGCCACCGGTGCGCGCACCGCCCCGCCCGTCGTCGCGGATCTCCAGGAAGAGCCGGCCCGCGGCGTGGCCGCCGGTCACCTCGGCGCGGCTCGCACCGCTGTGCCTGGCGACGTTGGCGAGCGCCTCGCAGACCACGAAGTACGCGGCCGCCTCGACGGCCTCGGGGAACCGGCCGGGGAGCGCCAGTTCCAGGTCGACGGGGGTCGCGGACCGGTCGGCCGCGTCGGAGACGGCGGCTTCCAGCCCGTAGTCGGCAAGGACCTTGGGATGGATGCCGTGGATCAGTTCCCGCAGTTCGGCCAGTGCCTGACCGGCCTCCTGATGGGCCTTGGCCAACTGGTCGGCGAGGGGGCCGGGCGGCGCGTCGAGGCGGGCGAGTCCGAGGGTCATGGTGAGCGCGACGATGCGCTGCTGGGCGCCGTCGTGGAGATCGCGTTCGATGCGGCGCCGTTCCGCCTCGAAGGCGTCGACCAACCGGACCCGGGAGCGGGTGAGTTCGGTGACCCTGTCCCCCCTGTCGTCGCCCCTGTCGGCGATGAGGAGGCGGGCCAGTCCGGCTCTCGCCCCGGCCAGGAGGCCCAGCGCGTAGCAGCCGAGCGCGAGGAGGACGAGGCCGAGCGCAGCGGTGGCGAAGGCTTCGGGCCAGGTGGTGACCGTCCACTGCTTCACCACGCGGGCCTCTTCGCCGTTCCCGTACACCTGCATCACCGCGGGGGTGGACAGCAGCGCCAGTGGGACGGCCACGCACACACCCAGCGCGAGGGCGTCGAGCGGCCACAGGACCACGGCCCAGAGCAGCGCGTACCCGAGTTCCCGCCAGGTCGCCGACTCCCGGTAACGGAACGCCAGCCAGCTCCACAGCCCGGGTTCGGCCGGGCGGCGGTGCGGGTCGGGCGCCGGGGCCCGGCCCATCAGACGGAGCCGTACCCGCTCCAGGGACCCCACCGGGATCCCCGCGAGGGCCGTCAGCGCGAGCAGCGGCAGCCCGATCACCACGAGGGTGAGCGCACCGCCGAGCAGCACGCCGAGCGTGATCACGAACAGCACCACGACGCCTGCCGCGGCTCCGCTCAGCAGGTATCCGGCCGACCGCCAGGGCCACGACGACAGCAGATAGCGGGGTCCCGGCAGGGCCTGCCACACGTTCCGAGGGCGCATGGCCCCACCGTAGAAGACGCTGTTCCGCCGGAACCATCCGTGCTGCCGGAGTCCCGGGGGTAGGGCTGGGCATACCCCCGGGACTCTCCGCGGCGGCTCGGCGGTTGAAGAGGTCTTCCACCTGGTCCAAGGGCTACACCGCGGCAGCGACCAGCAGCGCGAATGCCGCTGCCGAGAGCACGGTGCGGATCCGGTGGAGGGCGGTCCAGCGGGACTCGAATGCCCGGCGGGCCGCGCTGTCGTCGCCGCCCTCGGCCGCCGCGAGCGCCGAGTTGAGCGGGATGTTGCCGCCCACGGTGAGAAGGTGGCTGAGCGCCGCGCAGACCAGCCCTCCTGCGACGAGTCCCCGCTCGGCGGAGGTCCGGCCGTCGACGGGGACGACGAGCGCGGCGACCGGGAAGGCGATCACGCCGAGGAAGAGGACGAGGAACACCGGCCCCGGCACCTTCTCGTTGAAGCGGCGCATCGCGGCGGTGAACTGGTCGTCCGGCAAAAGCTTCAGGCCGGGCATGATCCCGGTCGTGAAGCACACCAGGAAGCCGGCGTAGAGACCGGTGGTGACGGCGGCGAGCGCGAGCAGCAGAGAGGCCATGGCGCACATCATCGCGCGGCGGGGCGGGTCGCGCGGCCCCCTTTCGCCAAGGCGCCGCTGCCCGGCCCGCCCCCTGCCCCCGTCCGCCCCCGTTTCACGTCCGCCGGGCGCTACTTGGCGACGACGGCCACCGGCGCGTCCCACGCGTCGCGGTCGATGGTGAGGGTGGCCCCGTCGTGGGTCACCTTCTTGTTGACCGCGTACTGGTGGCCGCGGCGGTGCCCGGTCCACAGGGTCTTGTCGTACGGGAATCCGGTGGTCGTGGAGTAGATGTCGTCGTACCGGGCGTACCAGAGGATCTCCGGCAGGTCGGTGCGCGTCGTGGCCTTGGCGACGACGGCGGCGCTGGAGTTGCTGAAGCCGTAGAAGCCGGTCCAGTACCCCTTGGCGTGGACCGTCTTGTCCCAGGAGCGGATGTAGGCGAGGACGGTGTTCACGCAGGACGTGTTGGTGGGGTCGAAGTACTCCATGTCCAGGTAGACCGGGCTGCCGGTCCTCATGCCCAGCGCGGACGCCTTGGTCACCGCGTCGGCGCCGTCGGTGGCGCCCAGCGCGGTGGCGTTGGCGGCGGTCATCTTCTCGGGGTTGTTGCTGGTCTGGCACGGCGGCTGCGCGCCGACGTACAGCGGGATCAGCTTCCAGCCCCCGGCACTCACGGACTTCACCCAGGACGGGGTGAGCTGGGGCTGGGCGCACCCGCGGTTCTTCCCGCCGATGTACACGGCGGCAGCCCGGTACACCGAGGTGGCCCGCCACTTCTGCATGGTGGTGAGCGTCGGTGCGGTGCAGGTGTCGAAGGCGTGGCCGGTGAAGACGGTCGGCGCGGGCCGGGTGACGGTGGTCGCGGTGGCCGCCTCTGCGGCGAACGCGGCACCGGCCAGTACGCCCACCCCGGCCAGCGCCATTCCTATCCGGCGACGCTTCTTCGACATGCGGTGATTCGACACAGAGACCTCGACGATGAGTACGGGGACGACAAGGGACGAGACGGAGTCGGCTGGACACTGCGTCAACAGGCGACTCGGAAGCAGCAAACCTTCTCATACGGAGATCTGAGATCGACCGTATGAGCGGTTCCCTTGCCCAAACCTGAGCCAACTCTGAGACTTCCTTGACCGAATCGGGTGCCCCCGGCCGGGTCAGCCCATCTCGCCCTCTTGCTCGCCCCCGCCGCCGGGCCCCCTGTCGTCGCCCCGGAGCCGGTCCGCCTGCGCGATCGCCGTCGCCAGCTTCCGTACCGAACTGTCCTCCGTCCCGGCCGCCAACGCCGATGCCCGGGTGGAGAGTTCACCGAGCGCTGGCTGACCCGGCAGTGTGCCGCCGCGCAGTTCCTCCGCGAAGTACGCCGCCACCGCGGCCACCTGGAGCCACTTGTTGCCGTCGTCGCCCCACAGGCTGCCGTCGATCGCGCCGGTCCCGACCGCTCCCGACTGCTCGTGCGGCGCCCGTGTCTTCGGGTCCAGCCAGCGCACCGTCGCGGTCGCCACATGTCCGGCGGCGCCGTCCCGGAGCCGTACGGCATAGAGCGCGGTCACCGTGTGCCCGGGCCCGACCTCGCCGCCGTCCACGCTGTCGTCGCGGAAGTCGTCGTCGGCCACCTTGCGGTTCTCGTACCCGATGAGCTTGAACTGCTTGACGTTCTTCGGGTCGAAGGCGACCTGCGCCTTGGCGTCGCGGGCCCGCAGTTCGATGTGGGCGGGAAGCTGGTCGACGAGGACCTTGCGGGCCTGGGTCTCGTCGCCGATGTAGGTGGTGTGGCCGTCGCCCTTGTCGGTGAGGCGTTCCATCAGCGCGTCCCCGTAGTCACTGCCGACGCCGACGCCGAAGAGGGTGATGCCGTACTCGCGGCGGGCGTCGTCGATCCGTTCGAGGATGGCGTCGGCATCGGTCTCGCCGGTGTTGGCGAGGGCGTCGGAGAGCAGGACGACCCGGTTGTTCGCGCCCGCACGGTGACCGGCGACCGCCTCTTCGTAACCGCGCCGGACACCCGCTTCCACATTGGTTGAGTCGGTGGGTTCCATGGAGTCGACGGCGTCACGGATCTGTCCGCGGTGGTCCCGCAGCCGGGTCATCGGCACCAGGGTCTTCGCCTTGTCGCTGAAGGTGACCAGGGAAACGGAGTCGTCGTCGCGGAGTTCGTCGGTGAGGATCGAGAGGGACTTCTTCACCAGGTCGAGGCGGCCCGTCCCGGCCATGGAGCCGGAGATGTCGACGACGAAGGTCAGCGCGGCGGGCGGGCGTTCGCCGCCTTCGTCCGCGACACGGGTGGCCAGACCGACCCGTACGAGCGACCAGTCACCGGAGCCTTCGCCCGTACGTGCCCCGTCGACCGTCACCGAGAATCCGTTGCCGGCCGGTCGCCGGTAGCCCTGGCGAAAGCTGTTGACGAACTCCTCGGGCCGTACGGTCTCCGCCCCCGGCAGCTCGCCGTCGCCGAGCTTGCGGCGCGCGTACCCGTAACTGGCGGTGTCCACGTCCAGTGCGAACGTGGAGAGATAGTCCGGCGCGACGGGCTTCTCCGGCCTGTCCTCCGTCTTCTGCGAGGCGTCGTCCTCGGCGCCGGGCGCGGGCGCGGGGACGACCTGGCCGCCCCCGCTCGTCCCCTGCGGACCGTCGGCACGTTTGGCCGACGAGTTGTACCCGCTTTCCCCCGCCCCGCAGCCGGTGAGCAGCGCCCCACCCGCAAGCATCCCGGCCGCCAGCACCAGGCCGAGCGTCCTTCGATACGTCCGGCCATGCGCCCGGTTTTCCATCCCGTACCCCCAACCATCGCGTCAGCACTTGTGAATGTGACGTTCGGGGCGGCTCCGGGGAGCAGACGAAGACGTTGCGGAACAGTCTCGATGCGGCAACGGCGGGCAAAAACGGCGCGAACCGCCGCGGAACATCAACGTCAGGACACGATGTCCTTACGACTGAACCCGCGGAACGCGAAAGCGAACAGGATCAGGGCGTACGTCACCGAGATCGACGCCCCCTTCGCCATGCCACCCCACTCCAGGTCCGGCTGGAGCGCGTCCGCCCAGGCGAACTGCCAGTGCGCGGGCAGGAAGTCGCGCCAGGAGCCGAGCGCGGTGACAGCGTCCAGCACATTGCCGACGATGGTCAGCCCGACCGCACCGCCGACCGCGCCCAGCGGGGCGTCGGTCTTCGTCGACAGCCAGAACGCCATCCCGGCAGTGACCAGTTGGGAGACGAAGATGAAGGCGACGACGAGGGCGAGCCGCGGCACGGTGTCGCCGGTCGCGAGCGCACCGCCGGTGGGGAGTTCGAGCGGCCCCCAGCCGTACGCCGCCGCTCCCGCGGCCAGTGCGACGAGCGGCAGCAGCACCATCGCGGCCAGGCTGAAGCCGAGCGCCACGACGAGTTTGCTCCACAGCAGCCTGGCCCGTGGCACGGGTGCGGCAAGCAGGTAGCGCAGCGAGGACCAGCCGGCCTCCGAGGCGACGGTGTCCCCGCAGAACAGTGCCACCGGCACCACGAGCAGGAACCCGGCCGAGACGAACAGGCAGGTCGCGGCGAAGTTCGCGGCGGACGCGGTCGCGGTGTCCATCAGCGTGAGCCGGTCGCCGCCGCCCCGGGAGCCCGGGGTGCCGCCGATCGCGAAGGCGGTGATCAGGATGAACGGCAGCGCCGCCAGCACCCCGCCCATCAGCAGGGTGCGCCGCCTGCGCAGCTGCCGAACCGCCTCGACACGCAGCGGCAGGGTGCGCCGGGCCAGGTAGCCGGGCGCCTCGGCGGCGTGGGTGACATCGACTGCGGCACTCATGCGGAGCCTCCGGAGATCAGAGTGAGGAACGCGTCCTCCAGGCGACGGTGCGGCCCGACCCCCGTCAACGGCACGTCCAGCCGGACCAGTTCGGCGATCAGCCGGGAGGAGTTCACGCCGTCGAGCCGGACGAGCAGGCCCAGCCCGTCGTCCGTACGGACGGCCGAGCCGATCCCGGGGAGTGCGGCGATCTTCTCGACCAGCGGTTCGGCGATCTCCTCGGCGACGGTGACGAGCAGCATGTCGCCCGAGCCGGTGATCTCGGCGACCGGTCCGGCCTGCACGAGTCGGCCCCGGTCCATGACCACCAGGTGGGTGCAGGACTGCTCGACCTCGGAGAGGAGATGGCTGGAGACGATGACGGTCCGGCCCCCGGCCGCGTAGCGGATCATCACGTCCCGCATCTCGCGGATCTGGGGCGGGTCGAGCCCGTTGGTCGGCTCGTCGAGGATGAGGAGGTCCGGCATGCCGAGCATGGCCTGGGCGATCGCAAGCCGCTGCCGCATGCCCTGGGAGTACGTACGCACGGCGCGGGCCAGCGCGTCACCGAGTCCTGCGATCTCCAGGGCCTCCTCGATGTGCGAGTCCCCGGCGGGGCGTCCGGTGGCCTGCCAGTACAGCTCCAGGTTGGCGCGCCCGGACAGGTGCGGCAGGAAACCGGCGCCCTCGACGAACGAGCCGACCCGGGACAGTACGGGCGCGCCCGGCCGGATGGCATTCCCGAAGACGCGGATCTCGCCGTCGTCGGGCGTGATGAGCCCCATCAGCATGCGGAGCGTGGTGGTCTTGCCCGCGCCGTTGGGCCCGAGGAGTCCGAGGACCTGGCCCTTCTCCACACGGAAGGAGAGGTCCTTCACGGCGTAGCGGTCGGCGGACTTGGCGTACTTCTTCGACAGTCCGGTGATCTGGAGGGGGACCTCGGCGAGCACCGGGTCGGGGGCGGGGGTCGCGGTACGCCGCCGTGCGGTGAGCAGCAGGGCGAGAGCGATGACGGCGGCCGCCGCCGGGAGCCCCCAGGTCCACCACGGCAGGGCGGTCGATGCCGTCTTCACCGCGGGGGCGGTGGGGACGGTCAGCGGGCCGGCGAGGGAGACGCTGTACGTGGTCGGCTCGGCCGGTGAGGCGTAGCCGAGGTCCGTGGCGGAGAGGACGAGCCGGAGCCGGTGTCCGGCGTCGAGTGCGTGGTCGACGGCGGGCAGGGTCAGCTCGACGGTCTTGTTCTGCCGCTCCGGCGTGATCCGGTAGGGGGCGACGAGCTGGGCGGGCAGCACCTGCTGCTTCCCGTCCGGCGAGACGTCGTACACCTTGCCGAACAGGACCGCGTCGCCCTGCCCGGCCGTCACCTTCACGCGGACGGTGGGCGATCCGGTGATGCGCATCGACGTATCGAGCGGCGCGGAGTCGAAGCGGGCGTACTGGCCGGGGAAGTCGATCGACAGGCCGACGCCGAGGGACGAGAGCTGGGCAATGCCGCCGCCGACGCCCGGGACGGCCGAGATGGCGGGCGGGTTGGCACCGGCGGGGTTGCGGAAGGTCTGCGTCCGTCGGTCCGCGGATCCACCGCTCCGCCCGCCACTCGCCAGCGTGCCCGCGCCTGCGCCTGCGCCTGCGCCTGCGTCCACGATGCCCGGCCCGTCGCTCGTCGCGGTCAGCGCGATCTCCCGGTCGCCGCTGGCCAGCCCGGGATACGTGTCGCTGCTCGCCCCGCGCCGGAGCGCCGCCCCGTCCGTGGAATCGATGCCTCCGGTACGAGTGACGCGGAAGGCGGGTCCGGTGTCGGCTCCCTTGTCCTCCTTCAGATAGCGGTCGAACCAGGCCCCGATCCGGTTCTCGACCCGCCCGCTCTCCATGTCCCCGCCGTCGTGTCCGCCCGCGATCCAGTCGACGGCGACGGGTGCGCCGTTCCCGCTGATGGTCCGCGCCATGGCATCGGCCTGGCCGAGCGGGAAGAGGGAGTCGGACTGCCCCTGCACGATGAGCGCGGGCACCTTGATGCGGTCGCCGACGGCGCTCGGCGACCGTTCACTGAGCAGCGCACGCGCGGCGGCGTCCGGCTTCCCGGAGACGGCGACCCGTTCGTACATGGCGCAGAGCTGCTTCTCGAACTTCTCGCAACCGCCGCCCGAGGTGACGAAGATCCCGGCCCAGAGCTTCTTGAAGACCCCGTCGGGGAAGAGTGCGTCGGCAAGGTTCCAGTAGGTGATCACCGGCGCGATGGCATCGACGCGCCGGTCGTATCCGGCAGCGAGGAGCGAGACCGCACCACCGTACGAGGCGCCGGTGACGCCGACCCGCGGGTCGCCCTTCGCGTCCAGCTGCACCTCGGGCCGCCGGGCCAGCCAGTCGATCAGCCCGGACACGTCCTTGACCTCGTGGTCGGGCGCGTTGAGCGAGATCTCCCCGCCGGACTTCCCGAACCCGCGGGCCGACCAGGTCATGACGGCGTACCCGGCACCAGCCAGCTCCTCCGCCTGCGCCCGCACATCGTCCTTGGAACCGCCGAAGCCGTGCCCGATCAGCACGGCGGGCCGTCGCTCCGAACCGCCGGACGTGAAGTACGAGGTGTCGAGGGACACCCCGTCGATCCGCATCGTCCGGTCCTCGCGGTGCACGGCGGGCGCACGGTCGTCGGCCACCGCGGTCCAGGTACCGGCACCCGCGAGCACGACGAGCGCGGCCACGGCCGCCGCCCACCGGCTGCGCTTACGGGTCCACCGGCGCCATCGGGAGTCAGGGGTCTGCATGTGTCGACCCTAAGCGCACGGCCCTCGCGCCCGGGCTGCCACGAGGGGGAACTGTTCGGCCTCCTTCCGGCGTACGGTGCTCCCCTGCCGTACTCCATACGCGGTATGCCTGCGCCCGGCCCGCCTCCCAAAGGCTCCCGAAAGGTTCCCGATGGACAACCACGTGGAGATCCGACGCGCGACGACCGTCGCCGAACTCACCGCAGCCCAGCACCTGTACGACGGTCCGGCGCGCCAGGAATGGGCGGAACGGTTCCTCGCCTCCGACGGCCATCTGATGGTGATCGCCTATGTGGACGGGGTGCCTGCCGGTTTCGTCTCCGGCATCGAGATGACCCACCCGGACAAGGGCACGGAGATGTGCCTCTACGAGCTCTCGGTCGACGGGCCCTGCCGCCGGCGCGGCATCGGGCGCGCCCTGACCGAGGCGCTGGCCGCCGTCGCCCGGGAGCGCGGCTGCTACGACATGTGGGTGGGTGTGGACCTCGACAACGAGGCCGCCCTCGCGACGTACCGGTCGGCGGGGGCGGGTGACGACGGCCGATTCGCGATGCTGACCTGGAAGTTCGACGCATCCGCGTAATCGGACCGGGAGAGCCCGCGCGTGCCGGCCGCCTCCGACGCCACGGCCCTCGCCCGGCTGACGGGCCGTGAGCTCGGCTGCCTCAGGGAGCAGTGAACAAGGTCGGGAAGCGGGGTGCGAGCCAGGGCTTGCGGCCCCAGGTGAGCACGCGGCCACGGGCGATGGCGCCCCAGGGATCGCAGCGGCCGAGGGCGATCAGCAGAAACGTGACCGGCTCGATGAGGATCGTGCAGTCCGGGCGGCTCACCGGCCCGCGCTCGACGGTCACCGCGCCGTCGGTGACGATCACCCCGAACCGCGAGCCGCCACGCAGACGGATGTCGAAGCGGGCGGCCAGCCCGGCGGATGCGGCGGAGACGACTCGTGGCATGACCGTGAGCATGAAGGGCATCGACAGCTCGACCCGGGTGCGGTCGAGCATGTGCGGACGGCCGAGCGCGCGGGCGAGATCGTAGCCGTGGCCGAGCATGTGGGTGAGCAGGTACGAGCCGAGCGCCGCGAGATCCATCGAGCCCAGCGGCGTCTCCACCGGCTCGTCCGGCGCTCGGTGTTCCGCGGCCCGGAGGAAGGCGGCCGCCTGCGCCACGATCATTGCGGCCAGCGGATCCGCCCCACGCTCCTCGAACCCGGCGAGGGCGCGCTCGTTGGCCGCGGCCAGGCTCTGCGGCGTGCCGTCGCCGTAGCTGCGCTCGTGGCCCGCGGCGACCTCCGCCATCAGCTCGTTGGCCTGCGCCAGATGGGCTGCCGCCTCACCGAGCGTCCACTCGGATCCGGGGACGGGCACGCTCGTGTCCATGCGGCCGCGCAGCAGCGCCGCTATCTCCTCGGCGGTGTCGCGAATCGCCTCGGCGAGCCCTTCGGGAAGCGCGTCGTGCCGCTCCCGGGCAGGCGTGGGTTCCACGGCTGTCTCCCCTCGTCCCTCTTCCCTGACCGGTCTCCGCGTTCGGGGCCCGGCGGACACGTGCAGAATGCCAGGTCGTGCAGGTCGGGTCAGCCCCTGGGCGGCGTCGCGTCCGTCCGGTACGGCGACTCGGCCGGCAGCAGAGCCCTCGCCTCGTCGAGCCGGCCCTCCCGCACATGGCCGTGGATCTCCCGGGCGAGCGGGGTCACGTCACGGATCGAGACCGTCCACTCGTCCGCGTACCGCCGCGCAGCTTCTGCGCCGAGCCCCAGCTGCAGGGAGCGGTACGGGAGCGGGTTCAGCCGGAGGTCGCGTTCGGGGTCCCACTGGACGCGGGCCGGGGAACGGCGCAGGCTGCGCTGCCAGGTGGCCCGGTCCGGGTGAACTCCCCTGACGTAGTGCGAGAGTTCGGCATGGTTCAGGGCCCAGGCGAAGCCCTCGCGGGTGATCTCCACCGCCAGGACGGTCTCCTGGCCCTCCTTCGTGCCCCAGCCGCAGCGGTACATCATCCACAGGAAGCTCGGCTTGATCCACGTCATGCGGTCGCGCTTCCAGGCCGCAGGGAAGCGGCCGTCACGTGCGGCGGGAAGGCCGATGGACGGGGTGTACGCCTGGTAGACGGTGACGGTCGTGTCCGTGTACTGGGCGCGGATCTCGTGCTGTGGCCTGGTCGGGGCGGTCATGGCCTCATCACATCACCCGCCGAACGGGCTCGGCGATCGAGTTATGGGCACGTGCGGGCCCCGGATTCGCAGCCCGCTGTCCGGGGTGTCATCGGCCGGGACTGACATTCGTCACACGGACCTCGGTACACGCGGCTCTGCCGGGCATCGGGCCCCGGCGGCCAGTCTGTACGTACCGAGAGCGGGACCGCGAATGCGTCCGCCGATACGGGAGAGGAACCCGTCATGAGCAGCCCGGCCGCCACAGCCACCGCCCCTGTCGCAGATGCTCCGGTCGCCGCCCCGTCCGCTCCCCGCAGCGCGCTGCTCGACAGTGTGCTGCCGCTGCTCGTGGATGTGGGCGTGCCGCTCGTCTCGTACTACGCGCTGAAGGCAGCGGGCACGGGGACGTTCGCGGCGCTGGCCTGGAGCAGCGCGGTGCCGGTCGTCCGGACCGTGTGGGGAGTGGCGCGCAGGCGCCGGCTCAATGGCCTGGCGGCGCTGATGGTGACCGTCAACGTGGTCGGACTGCTGACGAGCCTGATGGTCGGTGACCCGCGGCTGATGCTCGCCAAGGACAGCGGGGTGAGCAGCATCATCGGGCTCGTCGTCCTGGTGACCGCGTGGAAGGGGCAGCCGATGATGAGCGCGGCGGTGCGACCGTGGCTGGTCAAGGGGGATGCGGCCAAGGACACCGCATGGCAGTGGCTGTCCGCGGAGTCGGCGGTGTTCCGGCGGGCGGAAGCGCGGTTCTCGGCGGTGTGGGGTGCGGCGCTGCTGGGTGAGTGTGTGGTGCGGACGGTTGGGGCGTACACCGTGCCGGTCGAGACGATGGTGTGGCTCGGCACGGTGATCATGGTGGCGACGATGGTGTTCGCGTTCCTGGTCTCGGGCCGGGTGGGCGCCGTTCCGATGGCGCGGATGATCGCCGAGGCGGCCCCTGCCGAGAGGGCCGCGGACGCCACACGGTGACGCCGTGAGCCGAAGGGGGAGCCGCCGCGGCTCCCCCTTCGGCTTTCCGGGCTCGGCCCCGATCCGGCACAGGTGGTGGGTCGCTGAGCGGCCGATGGGACGACCGGCCATTACCCGGGAGGTAATTGAGCGCCTCCGCCCTCCGTCCATACCGTCCCTGTACGGGCGTGCGTTCCACCGGGAACGACGCCGTCCGGGGCCCTCCTGCCTCGGCCGCGCGGACCGGCGGCGGCTTGTTGCCCGCGTGACCGCATGACAACGAAAGGAAGACCTCATGATGTCGTCCCAGAACGTGGGTACGGTCCCGTCGACGGGTGCCGCCCGTTCCGATGGCCTTCTCCGCCTGGCCCTCGTGGCGGACGTGGTCCTCACCGGTGCGAACGGCATCGGCTACCTCGCGCTGGCCACGGTCCTGGACTCGTTCCTCGGCGTGCCTCCGTCCGTGCAGTACGCGGTGGGCGTGTTCCTCACCGTGTACGCCCTGTGGGTGCTGGTCGTCTCCCGTCAGGAGCGCATCAGCCGCGGCGCGGTCGCCGTCGTCATCGGCCTGAACGTGGCCTGGGCCGTGGCAAGTGTCGTGATCGTGCTCGTGGACGCGCTGACGGCGACGGGCGCCGGCAACGGGTGGATCGTGTTCCAGGGCCTGACGGTGGCGGCCATGGGTGCGCTCCAGTACGTGGGCCTGCGGCGCATGTGAGAGCGGGCCGGGCAGCCGGATACGGCTTCCGTGCATGCCGACGGCCCGTACGGATACAGCTTCCGTACGGGCCGTCGGCGCGGAAGAGCGGCGGAACCGGTGGCGATCAGTGGTTGCGCGGGAAGCCCAGGTCCACGCCCGCCGGGGCGTCCGCCGGGTCCGGCCAGCGGGTGGTGACGACCTTGCCACGGGTGTAGAAGTGCACGCCGTCGTTGCCGTAGATGTGGTGGTCGCCGAAGAGCGAGTCCTTCCAGCCACCGAAGGAGTGGTAGCCCACCGGCACCGGGATCGGCACGTTGACGCCGACCATGCCGGCCTCGATCTCCAGCTGGAAGCGGCGGGCGGCGCCGCCGTCGCGCGTGAAGATCGCGGTGCCGTTACCGAACGGCGAGGCGTTCATGAGGGCGACGCCCTCCTCGTACGTCTCGGTGCGCAGAACGCAGAGCACCGGGCCGAAGATCTCGTCCTTGTACGCGTCCGAGTCGGTGGACACGTGGTCGAGGAGGGAGAGACCGATCCAGTGGCCGCCCTCGAAGCCGTCGACGGTGTGGCCGGTGCCGTCGAGGACGACCTGGGCGCCCTGGGCCGCCGCGCCGGTGACGTACGAGGCGACCTTGTCGCGGTGGGCCGCGGTGATCAGCGGACCCATCTCGGACGTCGGGTCGTTGCCGGGACCGATCTTGATCTTCTCGGCCCGCTCCTTGATCTTGGCGACGAGCTCGTCACCGATGGCGCCCACCGCGACGACCGCGGAGATCGCCATGCAGCGCTCACCGGCGGAGCCGTAGGCGGCGGAGACCGCGGCGTCGGCGGCGGCGTCGAGGTCCGCGTCGGGCAGGACCAGCATGTGGTTCTTCGCACCGCCGAGCGCCTGGACGCGCTTGCCGTTGGCGGAGGCGGTGGTGTGGATGTAGCGGGCGATCGGGGTCGAGCCGACGAAGGAGACCGCGGCGACGTCCGGGTGGTTCAGCAGCCCGTCGACCGCGACCTTGTCGCCGTGCAGGACGTTCAGCACGCCGTCCGGCAGACCGGCCTCGGCGGCCAGCTCGGCCAGCAGGTTGGCGGCCGACGGGTCCTTCTCGCTGGGCTTGAGGACGAACGTGTTGCCGCACGCGATGGCCAGCGGGAACATCCACATCGGCACCATGGCCGGGAAGTTGAACGGCGTGATGCCCGCGACGACACCGAGCGACTGACGGATCGAGGAGACGTCGACCCGGCTGGAGACCTGGGTGGACAGCTCGCCCTTGAGCTGGGTCGTGATGCCGCAGGCCAGCTCGACGATCTCCAGACCGCGGGCGACCTCGCCGAGCGCGTCGGAGTGCACCTTGCCGTGCTCGGCGGTGATCAGCGCGGCGATGTCGTCGCGGTGGGCGTCGAGCAGCGCGCGGTAGCGGAAGAGGACGGCGGTGCGGGCGGCCAGCGAGGACGTGCCCCACGTGGCGTACGCGTCCTTCGCTGCGGCGACCGCGGCGTCGACCTCTTCGAGGGAGGCGAGCGCGACCTGGGTGGTGACGGCGCCGGTGGCCGGGTCGGTGACCGGGCCGTAGTTGCCCGACGTGCCCTCGACGGTCTTGCCACCGATCCAGTGGTTGACGGTCTTCATTACGAAACTCCTTCAGGCCTTCAGAGGTGGCGGCGTCGGGCTGCGACTTGCCGGTCGTAGTCTTCCCGGGCTTTTACCGCCGACGGGCGGGTGGCCGTTTCGGCTACAGGAACATCCCACCACGCCTGCGCCGGAGGCGGGCCCGACACTGTGTCTGCCGTTTCGGTCTCGACGTAGACACAAGTGGGGCGGTCCGCGCTCCGCGCCTCGGTGAGGGCTTCGCGCAGGTCATGGACGGTCTTCGCGCGCAGCACCCGCATTCCGAGGGAGGCCGCGTTGGCGGCGAGATCGACAGGCAGCGGGGGACCGGTGAAACTCCCGTCGGCGCTCCGGTGCCGGTAGGCCGTGCCGAAGCGTTCGCCGCCGACCGTCTCGGAGAGCCCGCCGATGGAGGCGTAGCCGTGGTTCTGCAGGACGACGACCTTGATCGGGAGGTTCTCCTGCACGGCGGTGACGATCTCGGTGGGGTTCATCAGGTACGTGCCGTCGCCGACGAGCGCCCAGACGGGACGGCCGGGGGCGGCCAGCTGTACGCCGATCGCGGCCGGGATCTCGTATCCCATGCAGGAGTAGCCGTACTCCACGTGGTACTGGCGTCGGGAGCGGGTCCGCCACAGCTTGTGCAGGTCGCCGGGGAGCGAGCCCGCGGCGTTGATCAGGATGTCGTCGTCGGTCACCAGGGTGTCGAGCAGGCCGAGGACCTGGGCCTGGGTGGGCCGGGCGTGGGGGTCGTCGGCGGCGAACGCGGCGTCGACGCGCTGCTCCCAGCGCTCCTTCGCCTCGGTGCACTCGGTCTCGTACGCCGGGTCGACGCGGTAGTTGCGCCCGTTCAGGGCCCCGCTCAGCGCTTCGAGGGCGGTGCGGGCGTCGGCGACGAGCGGGAGTGCGGCGAGCTTGTGGGCGTCGAAGCCGGTGATGTTGAGGTTGAGGAAGCGCACCGCCGGGTTGGAGAAGAGGGTGGCGGAGGCGGTGGTGAAGTCGGAGTAGCGGGTGCCGATGCCGATGACCAGGTCGGCGCTGCGGGCCAGCTCGTCGGCGGCCGCGGTGCCGGTCGGGCCGATGCCGCCGACATCGGCGGGGTGGTCGTGGCGCAGCGAGCCCTTGCCCGCCTGGGTGGAGGCGACCGGGATCCGGGTGGCGGCGGCGAACGCGGCGAGGGTCTCCTCGGCGGCGCTGTGATGGACGCCGCCGCCTGCGACGATCAGTGGCCGGCGGGCGGTGCGCACGGCTCGTACCGCCTGCTCCAGCTCATGGGCGTCGGGCGCGGGCCGGCGTACGTACCAGATGCGCTCGGCGAAGAACGCCTCCGGCCAGTCGTACGCCTCCGCCTGTACGTCCTGCGGCAGCGCGAGTGTGACGGCACCGGTCTCCGCCGGGTCGGCGAGGATCCGCATCGCCTGGAGGGCGGCCGGGACGAGCGCCTCGGGGCGGGTGATCCGGTCGAAGTAGCGGGAGACGGGGCGCAGACAGTCGTTGACGGAGACATCGCCGGCGGACGGGACTTCGAGCTGTTGCAGGACGGGGTCGGCGGGACGGGTCGCGAAGGTGTCGCCGGGGAGCAGCAGGACGGGGAGGTGATTGATCGTGGCGAGGGCGGCACCGGTGACGAGGTTGGTGGCGCCGGGGCCGATGGATGTGGTGACGGCGTGTGCGCAGAGCCGGCCGGACTGACGGGCGTACCCGACGGCGGCGTGCACCATGGACTGCTCGTTGCGGCCCTGGAGGTAGGGCATGGAGGGCCCGGTCTCCAGCAGCGCCTGGCCGATTCCGGCGACGTTGCCGTGGCCGAAGATGCCCCAGGTGGCGCTGATCAGACGCTGCCGCCGGCCGTCACGCTCGGTGTACTGGCGGGTGAGGAAGGAGACCAGGGCCTGGGCGGTGGTGAGCCTGCGGGTGCTCATCGGGATGCCTCCTGACCGGAGATTCCGGAGGGTCCGTGGAGCGGGAGCCGCGGGTCGACCAGCTGCGCCGGCCAGGTGTCGCGGATCCAGCCGTGATCGGGGTGGTCGCTGATCAGCCACTCCCGCTGCCCCGGGCCGGCCATCACATTGAGGTAGTACATGCTGTGGCCTGGGGCGGCGATGGACGGGCCGTGCCAGCCGTCGGGGATCAGGACCGCGTCGCCGCTGCGGACCTCGGCGAGGACATCCGTGCCGCCGGGCCGGGACGGGGAGACACGGTGATAGCCGAACCCGGCCGTGCCGCCCCGCTCCTCGATCTCGAAGTAGTAGATCTCTTCGAGGACCGACTCGGCTCCGGGGCGGTGCTCGTCATGTTTGTGCGGCGGATACGAGGACCAGTTGCCGCCGGGGGTGAGGACCTCGACGGCAATCAGCCGGTCGCACTCGAACGTGTCGGCGGCGGCGAAGTTGTTGACCTGGCGCGAGCAGGTCCCGGAGCCGCGCAGCTCGACGGGTACCTCCGGCGCGGGGCCGTAGCGAGCGGGGAGTCGTCGCTCGCACTTCGCTCCTGCCAGGGCGAAGCGGCCTCCTGCGCCGGAGGCGATCTGCGCATGGGCGTCACGTGGTACGTAGGCGAAGTCGGACACCCCGCTGAACACGCTTTCCCGGCCCAGCAGTTCAAAGATCTCACCTGAGGTGTGCACCGTACAGCCACCGGTCAACGGCAGGACGATCCACTCACTCTCCCCGGTGACAAGTGTGTGAACACCACCGGGCCGCAGCTCCACCACACGCAGGCTCGACCGGTCCCAGTCGGCCCGCTTCGGATCGATGTCCAGGGCGTACGGTCCCTCCGCCGCGCTGCCCGCGGGCAGATGCCACCGGTGCCGCGGCCGTTCCCGTACGCGTTCCTCATGGTCCGTCGTCATGCCTTCTCCCTACCCCTCCCTGTCCACTCGCTACAGCAGTGCCACGGCCGTGTCGACGGCACCGGCCACATCCCCGTCGACCGGATAGAGCAGCGACCTCCCCACCACCAGCCCCTGAACGGTGGGAAGTCGCAGCGCGCCACGCCATTTCTCGTACGCGCCCTCCTGGTCACCGCCCACCTCGCCGCCCAGCAGCACGGCAGGCAGCGTCGATGTCTCCATCACGCGCGCCATGTCGTCGGGGTTCTCGGTGACGGGGACCTTGAGCCAGGTGTACGCGGAGGTCCCCGCGAGCCCCGAGGCGATGGCGATCGACGTGGTCACCGCGGCCTCTCCGAGGTCGTTGCGGACCTTGCCGTCGATCCGGCGGCAGAGGAACGGCTCGACGAAGACCGGCAGCCGGTGCGCGGCCATGGCGTCGATGGCGCGGGCGGTGGCGTACATGGTGTCGAGGGAACCGGGGTCGTCGTAGTCGATGCGGAGCAGCAGCTTGCCCGCGTCGAAGCCGAGCCGGGCGAGGTCGTCGGGCCGGTGGCCGGTGAAGCGGTCGTCGAGTTCGAAGGAGGCGCCCGCGAGTCCACCGCGGTTCATCGAGCCGATGACGACCTTGTCCTCCAACGCGCCGAGGAGCAGCAGGTCGTCGAGGATGTCGGCGGTACCGAGGACACCGTCGACGCCGGGGCGGGAGAGGGCGACGCAGAGCCGCTCCAGGAGCTCGAACCGGTTGGCCATGGCCAGTTCGTGCCCGCCGACGGCGAAGGAGCCGCGGGCAGGATGGTCCGCCGCGATGATCATCAGGCGCCCGGTGTCGCCGACGAGGGGCCGTCTGCGGCGGCGGGCGGCGGCCTCGGCGACGGCTTCGGGGTGGCGCACGCGCAGCCGTACGAGGTCGGCGACGGAGGAGGCCGCGGGCGTCATGAGACCGCCCCGGGCCCGGTTCCGGGTTCGCCGGTGGTGACGGCGCCACGGACGAGTGCCTCTTCCACCTCGTGGGGGAAGGGCATGGCGGGCGAACAGGCGAGCCGGGAGGCGACGATGGCACCGGCTGCGTTGGCGTACCGCATGATGCGCTCGGTCTCCCAGCCCGCGAGCAGCCCGTGGCAGAGCGCCCCGCCGAAGGCGTCTCCGGCGCCGAGACCGTTGACGACGTCCACGGGCAGGGGCGGGACGTCGGCGACGGTGCCGTCCCGGTGGACGGCGAGGACGCCCTTGGGGCCCTGCTTGACGACCGCGAGCTCGACCCCGGCGGCGAGCAGGGCGTGGGCGGCCGCATACGGCTCGCGTTCCCCGGTGGCGATCCGGCACTCGTCGAGATTGCCGACGGCGACGGTGGCGTGGGCGAGGGCCTCGCGGTAGCGCGCGGTGGCCGTGGGGTGGACGAGGTGGTCCGCGCCGGGGCGATCGGGCTCGTCGGCCCAGAACATCGGGCGCCAGTCCAGGTCGAAGACCGTGCAGCGACCTCGTGCGAGGCCTCGCTCGCTGCCGGACTCCACCCGCGCCCCGCCTCTGGCCCGCAACGCCGCCAGCGTCGCCGTGCGACTGGGTTCCGCGCACAGTCCGGTGCCGGTCATCCAGAAGACCCGGGCCGCCCGGATCGCGTCCAGGTCGAGTTCCGCTTCGTGGATCTCCAGGTCGGGCGCCTTGGGCAGGCGGTAGAAGTAGAGCGGGAAGTCGTCCGGCGGAAAGATCTCGCAGAAGGTCACCGGAGTCGGATACGCGTCGACAGGCGTCACCCAACGGTCGTCCACCCCGAACTCCCGCAACTGCTGGTGGAGATAGTCCCCGAACGCGTCCCGGCCGGTGCGTGTCACCACCGCCGTCCGCCGACCGAGCCGGGCGGCCGCAACAGCCACATTGGTCGGTGAGCCGCCGAGGAACTTCCCGAACGTGTCGACCTGAGCCAGCGGACGTCCGGTCTCCAGGGGGTAGAGATCCACCCCGATCCGCCCCATGGTGATCACGTCGTACATCTCAGGCATACGCATCCCTTCGACCGGCGACCGGAGCGGCTGCCCCCAGGTCTAGCCCTCTCTCAGGAACCCTGTCAACATTTTGTCCGGACATACGGACGTACTCTTGACACTCGTGTTCCGGCGCCGAATTCTTGGCCGCATGACCTCCTCCGCTTCCGCTCCGGCCCGCATCCGTATCGGCTCGGCACCCGACTCCTGGGGGGTCTGGTTCCCCGACGATCCCCGTCAAGTGCCGTGGCAGCGCTTCCTCGACGAGGTGTCCGAGGCGGGTTACGAGTGGATCGAGCTGGGCCCGTACGGCTATCTCCCGACCGATCCGGCCCACCTCGCCGAGGAGACCGGCCGCCGCGGACTCACCGTCTCCGCGGGCACCGTTTTCACCGGATTGCACCACGGCCCGGACGTCTGGGAACGGACCTGGGCGCATGTCGCCGACATCGCGGCACTCACCCAGGCGATGGGCGCCGGGCATCTGGTGGTCATTCCGTCGTTCTGGCGCGACGACAAGACGGGCGAGATCCTTGAGGACCGCACCCTCACCGCGGAACAGTGGCGCCACCTCACCACGCAGACGGAGCGGCTGGGCCGCGAGGTGCGGGACCGTTACGGACTGCGGATCGTCGTCCACCCCCATGCCGACACCCACATCGACAGCGAGGAGAACGTCAACCGGTTCCTCGACGCCACCGATCCCGACCTGGTCTCGCTCTGTCTCGACACCGGCCACTACGCCTACTGCGGCGGGGACAGCGTCAAGCTGATCGAGACCTACGGCGAGCGGATCGGCTATCTGCACCTCAAGCAGGTCGATCCGGACGTCCTGGCCGAAGTCGTGGCGGACGAGGTGCCGTTCGGGCCGGCCGTGGCACGGGGCGTCATGTGCGAACCACCGAACGGTCTACCCGCCCTGGGTCCCGTGCTGGACGCGGCCCGCCGGCTGGACGTCGACCTGTTCGCGATCGTCGAGCAGGACATGTATCCGTGCCCGCCCGACAAGCCACTGCCGATCGCCCGCCGCACCCGCGCCTTCCTTCGCTCCTGCGGCACCCCGGCGCAGACACCCACACCCGAGCAGGACACACCGAACCGGGCACGGATGTGACGTCCGGGCGGTGTGCGGTGTTGTGCTCGGAGAGAAGCGGGTGCGGTCCCTTCCGCACCCCGTGACCGCACGAGGAGCAACTCACCGTGATCCGCAAGATGTCTCTCTCCGCCAGGACGGCTGGGGCCTCGGCCCTGGCCGCACTCGCCCTGGCCGCCACCCTCACCGCCGCGCCCGGCGCCTCGGCCGCCGGGCGCGCCCCGGAGCAGTCGCTCCTCTCGCCCGGCGCGGCCTGCGTGTTCTACGACGGCAACCAGCTGACCTTCTTCGGCGAACAGGGCGAACGCGTCTCCGAGGTGCAGTGCCTTCTGGCCAACCGTCGCTATCTGCCGTGGAGCGCCGTCGACGGCACCTTCGGGACGACGACCCTCGCCGCTGTTCTGCGTTTCCAGGCGGACCACCCGCCACTCGTCCCGGACGGCCTGGTCGGTCCGCAGACCTGGTCCGCACTCTGGCACGCATAGACCGACCGGCAAATGGAGGGCGGGAGAAGGAGCGGGGTCCGCTGCGTGCAGCTGCAAGGCGGAGGAGGGAGGCAACACGAAGGGGGTCCCCCCTGCCCCTTCAGGGCTACGGGGGAGTTGCTGACTGACGACAAAACCGCAGCTGTGCGTGCCGGACCCCGCGACGCCGCCCTCCATTTGCCGGTCGGCCTTAGCCGCCTCCGGCCCCATGCACGCCTTCTGTCACAGATATCACCCCCTCGTCACACATGTCTGCGTTACGCGGGTCTTCCGTCACAGGCGCTCGACAGCCCCTCGCCGCCCGTCACTCCGTGTCGTTCACCGGACACAGGCTGAGTGATCGTCAGCGTCCGTGCCGCAGTGCCCCCGACAGCCCCCGGCTGCCGCCGCGGCGCAGAGAGGTGTCACTTATGACGGACAGAAGGCTCTGGTCCTACAAGGACATTGCCGCGCACATCCGGGTGCAGCCGGAAACCGTTCGCTCGTACCGCAAGCACGGTCTTCTTCCCGCACCCGACCATGTGGAGAGTGGTAAGCCCTACTGGTACGCGGACACTGTCCGCGCCTGGGTCGCTGCCCGCCCGAGCAACCGGGGCCGCAAGGGCTGACGCTCTCCCCCTCCTCCGTCCGTTCCAGGCCCCGTACGACGGCCGGCTCCCACTGGCGCCGCACGGGGCCTCCGTCCGTGCCTGGTTCCCGTGGCGCCCGGCCCTCGGCCGGCCGGGCTACTTCATGGGGTCGATGATCGTCACTCCTGCCCCCTGGCGTCTTCCCCATCGCGGCGAGTGCCGCCGGTGCCGCGTCCAGCGGGATGGTGGACGTCACCAGCAGGTCGGGGCGCAGAGTGCCGGCCCGCACCATGTCCATCATCGGCGGGTAGTCGTGCGCGGCCATTCCGTGGCTGCCGAGGATCTCCAGTTCTTGACCGATCACCCGCGCCATGGGGACAACGGGGTCACCGGCCACCGTGGGCAGCAGTCCCACCTGGACATGGCGCCCCTGCCACCGCAGGCTGCGGACCGAGGCGGCACAGGTGACCGGTGAGCCCAGCGCGTCGAGTGACAGATGCGCTCCGCCTGCGGTCAGTTCGCGCACTGCTTCGTCCGCCCCTCCCGGGTGCGCGGACGCGTCCACGCACGCCGCCGCCCCGAACGACCGGGCGAGTTCGAGCGCGCGAGCCGAGACGTCGACCGCGACCACCCGCGCCCCGCACGCCACCGCGATCATGACGGCGGACAGTCCGACCCCGCCGCAGCCGTGCACCGCGACCCACTCGCCCGGCGCCACCCGCCCCTGGCCGACGACGGCCCGGAACGCCGTCGCGAACCTGCACCCCAGACCGGCTGCCGTGGCGAACGACAGCCCCTCCGGCACGGCGACCAGATTGACGTCGGCCTGTTCCAGAGCCACGTACTGGGCGAACGAGCCCCAGTGGGTGAAGCCCGGCTGGGTCTGCCGCTCACAGACCTGCTGGGCCCCGGCCGCACAGGCGGGGCAGCGCCCGCAGGCGCAGACGAAGGGCACGGTGACCCGGTCGCCGGGCCGCCAGTTGACAACGCCCCGCCCCACCTCCTCGACCACACCGGCGAGTTCGTGGCCCGGCACATGCGGCAGGGTGATGTCCGGGTCGTGGCCCATCCAGCCGTGCCAGTCGCTGCGGCACAGCCCGGTCGCCTCGACTCGAACGACGACACCCTGCTCGGAGGGGACCGGATCCGGTACATCCTGCACCCCGGCGTCCTGCCCGAACTCCTCGAACACCACTGCCTTCATCATCCCGCCCTTCGTTCCGCCCGCCGGCCGGACCGCCACCCGTGCTGTCCGTCGAAGCACTCGTCGGACCGTCGAATCTACGCCCCGGTGCTGATCTTGTCCCGATCGGGAGCGGCTGCGGACATGTCCTCGGCGAGGACCGGTGCGGGCCCGCCTTCGCTCAGCCCGAACCTCTGGTGGAAGGCCCGCAGCGGTGCGGGTGCCCACCAGGTCACCCGGCCCATCAGCTTCATCACGGACGGCACCAGCAGGCTCCGCACCACCATGGCGTCCATCAGCACGGCCAGCGCGATACCGAGGCCCAGCATCTTCGTGTTGGTCACCCGCGACGTACCGATGGCGACCATCACCACCGCGAGGATCACGGCCGCCGCAGTGATCAGTCCACCGGTGTGCCTCAGCCCGAAGGTCACCGAATGCTCGTGGTCTCCGGTGCGGTCGTACTCCTCCTTGATCCGGGAGAGCAGGAACACCCCGTAGTCCATGGAGAGTCCGAAGGCGACGCAGAACATCAGTACGGGCAAGGTCGTCTCTATGTCCCCTGTACTGGTGAAGGAGAGCAGTCCGGACAGATGCCCGTCCTGGAAGACCCAGACGACCGCTCCGAACATCGCTGTAAGGCTCAGAGCGTTGAGCACCACTGCCTGGAGCGGGATGAGCACGCTGCCTGTGAGCAGGAAGACCAGCAGCAGCGTCACGAAGACGATGATGCCCATCGCCCACGGCAGCCGGTCCGCGATGGCGTCCTTGGAGTCGACGAGGACCGCCGCCGTGCCCGTCACCGAGGTGTCGAACGGGGCGGGCTGGGCCCGGAGCTCGCGTACGAGCTGCTGGGACTCCTCCCCCACGGCCTCCCCCTTGGGCAGCACGCTGAAGTATGCGGACCGCCCCTCCGTCACCGGTCCGTCGACTCGGAGCACGCCGGGGAGCGCAGTGATCCTGTTCCGGTAGTCGGCGTACTGGGCGGGCGTCGCGCTGCCCTCCGCGAGGACTTCGAGGCCGCCGCCGGGGCTGCCGGGGAAACCGTCCCGTATGTGCTGCTGGACGACATGCGACTCGGCACCTGCGGGCAGCTGGCGGTCGTCCGCCGTACCGAACTTCACCCCGAGGAACGGCAGTCCGAGCAGGACCAGGCCCACCGTGGTGAGGACGGCGAAGACCGGCGCCCGGCGCATCACCAGGGTCGCGAACCGCCCCCATCCCCTGCCCGACGCGTCCGGCTCGTGGTGCGCCTCGCTCCCCCGGCGGCGCAGCAGCCGGCGCAGGTCCAGGGAGTTGACCCGAGGACCGAGAAGCACCAGCGCGGCCGGCAGCAGGATCAGCGCGGCAGCGGCGGCCAGCAGAACCACGGCGATCCCCGCATAGGCGAACGAGCGCAGGAAGTACTGCGGGAAGACCAGCATCGCGGCCAGCGAGACCGCCACGGTCAGCGCGGAGAACAGCACCGTGCGCCCCGCGGTGCGCAGCGTCGTGCCCACCGCCGCCCGCGTGTCCGCTCCCGCTGCGAGCTCCTCGCGGAACCGGCGCACGATGAACAGGGCGTAGTCGATGGCGAGCCCGAGGCCGAGGGCCGTGGTGAGGTTCTGGGCGAAGACCGAGACGTCGGCGAATTCGGTGATGCCCCGCAGTACGGCGTTGGTCCCCAGGATCGCGACGATGCCGACGCCGAGTGGCAGCAGGGCCGCGATCGCGCTGCCGAAGACCATGACCAGCAGCACCAGCGTGACCGGAAGGGCGATCATCTCGGCCCGCAGCAGGTCCTCCTGGATGATCGTCTGCATCTCGTGGCGTACGGCGACGGGGCCGCCGACCGAGACCTTCACCGGGCCGTGCGCCCCTCGGTAGGTGGGGGCTATCCGGTCCAGGACCTCGCCCACCGCCTTGTCGTGGCCCTCGATCCTGGCCGCGATCAATGCCTCCCGCCCGTCCTTGGCGCGGAGCCCGGGCGACTTGCTCTGCCAGTACGAACCGACGCCCGTGATGTCCTTCTCCGCAGCCAGCTCCTCGGTGAGCCGTGCGGCCTCGGCGGCCACCGCGGGGTCGTCGACAGAAGTGCTGCCGCTGTCGACCAGCAGCAGAAGGTTGGGCTGGGACGCGGGAAACTCGCGCTCCAGCGCCTTGGTCGTATAAGTGGACTCGGCATCGGGGGCCTCCCAGCCACCGCTGCCCATCCGGTCGGCGACGCCGCTGCCCACGAACACCGCGAGTGCCGTGATCACCAGGGCGGCCAGCAGCGCGAGCCGTGGTCGCGCGGTGACGAACCGGGTCCAGCCCCCCAGGCGCTCCGAGCGGTTGACTTGAGGCATGGTGCGGTGTCCCCTTCCCCCAGACCCGGGCGGCACAGGGCAGCATGGGTCACTCGTTGCCACATACACTGGCAAACACGAGTCATCGCTCGCGTTCCACAAGAATGCGAGCGCCCACTCGCGTTTGTCAAACGCGTGAGGAAAGCTGGGGATTACCGTGTCGGAGGCCAGATCCGGAGCCGCCGGAGCCGCCGGGAGGAAGGGCACCACCGGGGACGCGGGCGCCACCGAGGGGAAGGGCACCACCAAGGCCGCACGCGCCGCCGGGAGCGCGGGCACCACCGCCGGCCGGCCGCGCCGCCGCCAGGCCCGCGGCGAAGCCCGCATCGCTCAGCTCCTCAAAGCGGCCGCCAGCGTCTTCTGCGCGACCGGCTACACCGCCGCGAGCACCAACGCCATCGCCCGCGAGGCCGGCGTCTCGCCCGGCACGCTCTACCAGTTCTTCCCGAACAAGGAGGCCATCGCCGTCGAACTCGGCGACCAGCTGCTGGGGCGCTGGCGCGAGACGTACGGAGCGGCCTTCCTGCCGGACAATCTGGCACTCCCCCTCGACCGGATGCTGGACGCCACCCTCGACCCGCTGATCACGTTCAACTGCGAGAATCCGGCCTTCACCGTCCTGATGCACGGCTCCGAGATCCCCGGCGTGATCATCCGCGAGCACGACACCCTGCACACGACGATGCTCTCCCGGGTCGAGGCCATCCTCGGTGGCTACCTCCCTGACACGCCGCCCGCCGAGATCACCCGCATCGCCACCATGATCTTCATCCTCTTCAAGGCGGGACTCGACGTGATCATGGCCCACGAGGGCAAGGAGCGGGAGGCATACATCAAGGAGTTGAAGACCGTGCTCCTCCGCTATCTGGAGCCGCTGGTCGGCGACCGGGCCCCCTCGGCCACCCCGGCCACCGCTCCGCCGAATGGCCGATAGCGCACGAAGCGACATCACCCCCTCTCGCGTTCATACCCCCTAGGGGTATAGAGTTGCCATCTGTCGGGGCGCACCGGCCTTCCCGGGGCTCCCTGGCGCCACACTGCAGCTGTACGCGTCGAAGAGGAGAACACCATGACCACCGAGACCCAGCTCCCCCAGGCCACCGGCTCCTGCTGCTCGCCCGGTGGCTCCTGCCACGACGGTGCGGGTACCGAAGCACCGGCGGGCGCGGTCACCACCGTCTACCAGGTGACGGGTATGACCTGCGGGCACTGCGAGGGCGCCGTCTCCGAGGAGATCTCCGGCATCGAGGGCGTCACCTCGGTGAAGGCCGTGGCCTCCACCGGACAGGTGACCGTCGTCTCCGAGGCGCCGCTCTCCGAGGACGCCGTCCGCGCCGCGGTCGACGAGGCGGGATACGAGCTCGCCGGCCAGGCCTGAACGCCGTCCGGGCCCACCCGGACACCCCACAGACTCCGCACCGTCAGCATCACCTGCACCACCCCTTGCACCGCCGGGCCGGACCGACCAGCAGATACTGGTGGGACACGGCCCGGTCGGCATTTCAGGAGTTCGGACATGCACAGCGCTACAGAGGCCGAAGCCCCGGCAGTCGTGAGTTCGGGAGCGGAACTCACGATCGGCGGGATGACCTGCGCCTCGTGCGCGGCCCGCGTCGAGAAGAAGCTCAACCGGATGGACGGCGTCACCGCGTCCGTGAACTACGCGACGGAGAAGGCGCGCGTCGCGTTCGGTGCCGGGACCCGGCTGGCCGACCTGATCGCCACGGTCGAGAAGACCGGATACACCGCACAGCCGGTACAACTGCCCGCACCGACGCCGCCCCCGGAAACGCCCTCGGCGCCCGAGGCCACCAGCCCCGCCGAGGCCGAACGGACCGAAGGGACCCGACAGACCCGGGAAACCGAAGCGGCGGCGGACACCGACACCGCGCCGGAGGAAACCGAAGCCGAGCGCGGTGCGGCCGACGCTCTCGCCGCCCTGCGGCAGCGGCTGATCGTCTCGGTCGTCCTCGCCGCCCCCGTCGTGCTCCTGGCCATGGTCCCGTCCCTCCAGTTCGACAACTGGCAGTGGCTCTCCCTCACCCTCGCCGCACCCGTGGTCGTCTGGGGCGGACTGCCCTTCCACCGCGCCACCTGGACCAACCTCCGGCACGGCGCGGCCACCATGGACACCCTCGTCTCCGTCGGCACGCTTGCCGCGTTCGGCTGGTCGCTCTGGGCTCTGTTCTTCGGGGACGCGGGCATGACCGGGATGCGGCACGGCTTCGACTTCTCGGTCTCACGCGCAATGGGGTCTCCCCTGCTCGAGCGGAGCCGAGAGCTCGGGGAAGGCTCCTCCACCATCTATCTGGAGGTGGCCGCCGGGGTCATCACCTTCATCCTGCTGGGCCGCCATCTGGAGGCGAAGTCCAAGCGGAAGGCCGGTTCCGCGCTGCGTGCGCTGATGCACCTCGGCGCGAAGGACGTCTCCGTCCTCAGGAACGGCACCGAAGTACGCATCCCTGTCGCCCGGCTCACCGTCGGCGACCACTTCGTGGTCCGTCCCGGCGAGAAGATCGCCACCGACGGCACCGTCACCGAGGGCACCTCCGCCGTGGACACGTCGATGCTCACCGGCGAGTCCGTGCCGGTCGAGGTCGGGGTCGGGGACTCCGTCACCGGTGCCACGCTCAACGCGGACGGCCGGATCGTCGTCGAGGCGACACGGGTCGGCGCCGACACGCAGCTGTCCCGGATGGCCAGGCTCGTCGAGGACGCCCAGATCGGAAAGGCCGAGGTGCAGCGCCTCGCCGACCGGATCTCCGCGGTCTTCGTCCCGGTCGTCCTGCTGCTCGCGCTGGCCACCCTGGTCGTCTGGCTGCTGTTCACGGACGACGTGACCGCCTCGTTCACCGCCGCCGTCGCCGTACTGATCATCGCCTGCCCCTGCGCGCTCGGCCTCGCCACCCCCACCGCGCTCATGGTGGGTACGGGGCGCGGCGCGCAGCTCGGCATCCTGATCAAGGGCCCGGAGGTCCTGGAGACCACCCGGCGTATCGACACGATCGTCCTGGACAAGACCGGCACGGTCACCACCGGCCGGATGACCCTCCAGGACGTCCACGCGGCGCCCGGCACCGACGCGGCGCAGCTGCTGCGGCTGGCCGGCGCCCTGGAGCACGCCTCCGAGCACCCGATCGCCCAGGCCGTCGCCACCGGCGCCGCCGAACGCACCGGGGCCGCGCTCCCCGCCGTCCAGACCTTCACCAACGTCCCGGGGCTCGGGGTACGCGGCACCGTCGACGGACACCAGGTGCTCGTCGGACGCCCCCAGCTGCTCACCGACGCCGGGATCACCGTCCCCGAGGCACTGTCCGGCGCCCTCGCGGACGCGGCGGCCCAGGGACGTACGTCCATCGCCGTCGCCTGGGACGGCGAGGCGCGTGGCGTTCTCGGGGTCGCCGACGCGATCAAGGACTCCAGCGCGACAGCCGTCGCCGAGCTGCGCGCCCTCGGTCTCAGGCCGGTGCTGCTGACCGGCGACAACCGGGCCGTGGCGGACGCCGTCGCCCGTGCCGTCGGCATCGACGAGGTCTACGCCGAGGTGCTCCCCGAGGAGAAGGTGCACGTCATCGAGCGGCTCCGGGCTCAGGGACGTTCGGTCGCGATGGTCGGGGACGGTGTCAACGACGCGGCGGCCCTCGCCACCGCCGACCTCGGACTGGCCATGGGCACCGGCACGGACGCCGCGATCGAGGCGAGCGATCTGACCCTTGTTCGTGGAGATCTCAAGGTGGCCGCCGATGCCATCCGGCTCTCCCGGCGCACCCTGACCACGATCAAGGGCAACCTTTTCTGGGCATTTGGCTACAACGTTGCCGCCCTACCCCTTGCGGCGTTTGGCCTGCTCAACCCTATGATTGCCGGAGCGGCGATGGCCTTCTCATCGGTCTTCGTCGTGACGAACAGCCTGCGGTTGCGCGCCTTCACATGATTTCCACAAAGAGATCTAGATCACATCGGTTTCAGGGTAACCATCCGGTGGGTTCGCGAGTCTAAGAGTGCGATGCCAAGGATGTCTTGGGGGACGTCCGACGAAGCGTCTTGGGGGATGCTTCAGGCAAGCGTTGGCCGGGGCACGTGCACCGGGGAGCTTTGAGCGGCCCTCCCGAAGGTACGTACCCCGGCAGACCGCGAGACGTGCAACCGCAGTGACGTAGTGCAGCAGTACCGAGGAACACCCAGGAGCTTCGGCTCCCGCAGACGCCCGGCCGGATCCCGTGGGGGGAATCCGCTCCGGGATATGGGAAGCGCCTCGCTGTCGGCCCGTGGGGGGATCGGCGGCGGGGCGCTTCTCGCTACAGGACAGCCCTTGGGGCCTGGGCCTGATACGCAAATCGCCCCGGACACCGCGCTCTGTGCGAAAGCGCGGTACGCGGGGCGAAGGCAGCCCGGCCGCAGTGGCCGGGGCGATGCAGAGGGTGCTACGGGATTCAGCGGCCCTCGACCGGGACGAAGTCGCGCAGGACCTCGCCGGTGTAGATCTGGCGCGGGCGGCCGATGCGGGAACCCGGCTCCTTGATCATCTCGTGCCACTGGGCGATCCAGCCGGGGAGCCGGCCGAGCGCGAAGAGCACGGTGAACATCTCGGTCGGGAAGCCCATGGCCCGGTAGATCAGACCCGTGTAGAAGTCCACGTTGGGGTAGAGGTTGCGCGAGACGAAGTACTCGTCGGAGAGCGCGTGCTCCTCCAGCTTCAGCGCGATGTCGAGCAGCTCGTCGGACTTGCCGAGCGCGGACAGCACGTCGTGGGCCGCAGCCTTGATGATCTTGGCGCGCGGGTCGAAGGACTTGTAGACGCGGTGGCCGAAGCCCATCAGCCGGACGCCGTCCTCCTTGTTCTTCACCTTGCGGATGAAGGAGTCGACATCGCCGCCGTTGGCCTGGATGCCTTCGAGCATCTCCAGCACCGACTGGTTGGCGCCACCGTGCAGCGGGCCCCACAGTGCCGAGATACCGGCCGAGATCGAGGCGAACATGTTCGCCTGCGAGGAACCGACCAGACGCACGGTGGAGGTCGAACAGTTCTGCTCGTGGTCCGCGTGCAGGATGAGCAGCTTGTCGAGCGCGGAGACGACGACCGGGTCCAGCTCGTACTCCTGGGCGGGGACCGAGAAGGTCATGCGCAGGAAGTTCTCGACGTACCCGAGGTCGTTGCGCGGGTAGACGAAGGGGTGGCCGATCGACTTCTTGTACGCGTACGCGGCGATCGTCGGCAGCTTGGCCAGCAGGCGGATCGTCGAGAGGTGGCGCTGCTCCTCGTCGAACGGGTTGTGGCTGTCCTGGTAGAACGTGGACAGCGCGCTGACGACCGAGGACAGCATGGCCATCGGGTGGGCGTCGCGCGGGAAGCCGTCGAAGAACCGCTTGACGTCCTCGTGCAGCAGCGTGTGCTGGGTGATCTCGTTCTTGAAGGTCGAAAGCTCGTCGACCTTCGGAAGCTCACCGTTGATGAGCGTGTACGCGACCTCGAGGAACGTCGAGCGCTCGGCGAGCTGCTCGATGGGATAGCCGCGGTACCGCAGGATGCCCTGCTCACCGTCGAGGTAGGTGATGGCGGATTTATACGCGGCGGTGTTGCCGTATCCGCTGTCCAGCGTCACCAGGCCGGTATTCGCCCGGAGCTTCCCGATGTCGAAGCCCTTGTCGCCGACGGTGCTGTCGATCACCGGGTAGGTGTACTCGTCATCGCCGTACCGCAGTACTACAGAGTTGTCGCTCACGTCATCCCTCACCGACGTAGTGCCTCTTCTTCGAGGTTCCCTGACTGTCTCCACCCTCCCCCATTTGGCTCAGGAGAGTGCACTCGGGGTCGTCCATTGGACCTACTGGCGGCACTCAGTGCCGCCAACTTACTCATCCTGCCCCCTTGACTCCGGTTCCGGAAGGGCCTCGTGATGTTTGCCACCGATTTGATCGATCATTTTTTCCGCCGATCCTCCGCCCGACCTTCCGCTCAGCCGGTAATCCAGCGCCGTACAGCGTCTGCCTGCGGAAACCGTGCGGACCGCCTGGCCGATCGCCTGCCGGGAGCCGACCAGCACGACGAGCTTCTTGGCCCTCGTCACGGCCGTGTACAGCAGGTTCCGCTGGAGCATCATCCAGGCGCTCTTGGTGACGGGGATGACGACGGCCGGGTACTCGCTGCCCTGGGAGCGGTGGATCGTCATGGCGTACGCGTGGGCCAGCTCGTCCAGCTCGTCGAAGTCGTACGGGATCTCCTCGTCCTCGTCGGTGAGGACCGTCAGCTGCTGTTCATCGAGGTCAAGGGCGGTGACAACGCCGACCGTGCCGTTGAAGACGCCGTTCTCCCCCTTGTCGTAGTTGTTTCGGATCTGGGTGACCTTGTCACCGACCCGGAAGACCCGGCCCCCCATCCGCTTCTCCGGCAGGTCGGGGCGGGCCGGGGTGATGGCCTGCTGCAGCAGTCCGTTGAGCGTGCCCGCGCCGGCCGGACCGCGGTGCATGGGGGCGAGGACCTGGACGTCACGCCTCGGGTCGAGGCCGAATTTGGCCGGAATACGACGGGCCGCGACGTCCACGGCGAGGACGCCCGCCTCCTCGGTCTCGTCCTCGACGAAGAGGAAGAAGTCGCTCAGGCCCTGGGTGAGCGGCGGCGTCCCGGAGTTGATCCGGTGGGCGTTGGTGACGACTCCGGACTGCTGGGCCTGGCGGAAGATCGTCGTCAGCCGGACCGCGGGAACGGGTCCGCCGTCGGCGAGCAGGTCGCGCAACACCTCCCCCGCGCCGACCGAGGGCAGCTGGTCGACATCCCCGACGAGCAGCAGATGGGCACCGGGTGCCACGGCTTTGAACAGTTTGTTGGCGAGCAGCAGATCGAGCATCGACGCCTCGTCGACGACGACGAGATCTGCGTCCAGCGGACGGTCCCGGTCGTAGGCCGCGTCCCCGCCGGGCTTCAGCTCCAGCAGCCGGTGCACGGTGGACGCCTCGGCGCCGGTCAGCTCGGACAGCCGTTTCGCGGCCCGCCCGGTGGGCGCGGCCAGAACGACCTTTGCGCGCTTGGCCCGGGCCAGCTCGACGATGGAGCGGACGGTGAACGACTTCCCGCAGCCGGGTCCGCCGGTCAGCACGGCGACCTTCCGGCTGAGCGCGAGTCGTACGGCCGCCTCCTGCTCGGGGGCGAGCGTCGCCCCGGTACGACCGGCGAGCCACGTCAAGGCTTTGCCCCAGTCCACGTCCTGGAAGGCCGGCAGCCGGTCCTCGGGGGTCCGCAGCAGCCGCTGCACCTGCGCGGCGAGAGCGACCTCGGCGCGGTGGAACGGTACGAGGTAGATCGCGGTTATCGGCTCGCCTCCCTCGGGCGACGGCACCTTCTCCCGTACGACGCCCTCCGGATCCTCGGCCAGTTCGGCGAGGCACTCGATGACCAGCCCCGTATCGACCTGGAGCAGCTTGACCGCATCGGCGATCAGCCGCTCCTCCGGGAGGAAGCAGTGCCCCTGGTCGGTGGACTGCGACAGCGCGTACTGCAGCCCCGCCTTGACCCGCTCCGGACTGTCGTGCGGGATGCCGACCGCCTGCGCGATCTTGTCCGCGGTGAGGAAGCCGATGCCCCAGACGTCGGCGGCCAGCCGGTAGGGCTGGTTCTTCACGACGGAGATCGAGGCGTCCTCGTACTTCTTGTAGATACGGACGGCGATGGAGGTGGAGACGCCCACACCCTGGAGGAAGACCATCACCTCCTTGATCGCCTTCTGCTCCTCCCAGGCGGCGGCGATCATCTTCGTCCGCTTCGGGCCGAGCCCCGGGACCTCGACCAGCCGCTTCGGCTGCTGCTCGATGATGTCGAGCGTGTCGACGCCGAAGTGGGTGGTGATCCGGTCGGCCATCACCGGCCCGATGCCCTTGATCAGTCCGGAGCCGAGGTAGCGGCGGATGCCCTGGATGGTGGCGGGCAGCACGGTCGTGTAGTTCTCCACCGTGAACTGCTTGCCGTACTGGGAGTGCGAGCCCCAGCGCCCCTCCATCCGCAGCGACTCCCCGACCTGCGCACCCAGCAGCGAACCGACGACGGTCAGCAGATCACCCGCACCCCGACCCGTGTCGACGCGGGCGACCGTGTACCCGTTCTCCTCGTTCGCGTAGGTGATCCGCTCCAGGACCCCTTCGAGGACCGCCATGTTGGACATGCCTCGACGGTATCGGGCGCCACCGACACTCCACACGCCGAGTCACGGACTCACCCGGGTGAGACAGCTGCCGCCGGCGCCGAGGCTGTCGCAGGCGGCGCTCGGTGTGCTCTCAGATACGACTGCCGGAGGCGGTGTCCGACGACAGCCGTTGGGCGAGATAGATCGGTATGACGGAGAGCAGGACCAGGACGGCGGCGACGACGTTGACGACGGGTGCCTGTTGGGGCCGGGCCATGTTGGAGAAGATCCAGACGGGGAGGGTCTGGACGCCGGGCCCTGCGGTGAAGGTCGTCACGACGATCTCGTCGAAGGAGAGTGCGAAGGCGAGGAGTCCGCCCGCGACGAGCGCGGAGCGCACCAGCGGGAAGGTGACGTCGACGAACGTACGGAAGGTGTGCGCCCCGAGGTCCATGGCGGCCTCCTCGTACGATCCGGACATCCGGCGCAGCCGGGCGATCACGTTGTTGAAGACGACCACGATGCAGAAGGTGGCGTGTCCGACGATGACGGTGAAGAGGCCGAGGCCCACGCCGAGCGGTTCGAGGATCGTGCGGAAGGCGGTGTTGAGCGCGACGCCGGTGACGATGCCGGGCAGCGCGATCGGCAGGACGACCACGAAGGAGATGGCCTCGCGTCCGAAGAACTTGTAGCGCTGGCAGGCGAAGGCGACGAGAGTGCCGAGGACCAGGGCGATCGCGGTCGCGCCGAGCCCGGCCTTGAGTGAGGTCCACAGCGCGCCGCGGGCGCCGGAGCTGTGCCAGGCATCGACCCACCAGTCGAAGGTGAGTCCGGGCGGCGGCCAGCCCGAACTACGGTCCGGGTTGAGGGAGTTGATGAGGACCAGGAACAGCGGGACGTAGATCACCGCGAAGCCGAGCCCGGCGGCGATGCGCACGGTGATGCGCGCGGGGCGGGAGAGATTCATCGTAGGGACCTTCGCTGTGCGTGATGCGATGCGGACCGTCAGAGGCTGCTGAGGGCTCCGGTGCGACGCACCGCGAGCAGATAGAGCACGATGATGACCACCGGCACCGTGCCGAGCGCGGCGGCCAGCGGCAGGTCCAGAGTGATGTTGGAGTAGATGAGGTTGCCGATGAGCTGGGTCTTGCCGCCGACGATCTGCACGGCGATGTAATCGCCGAGGCTGAGCGAGAAGGTGAAGACCGAGCCGGCCGCGACGGACGGAAGGACCATCGGCAGCACCACGGCACGGAAGGTTCTGCCGGTGCGGGCGCCGAGGTCTGCGGAGGCGTCCAGGAGGCTGGCCGGGAGCTGCTCGAGTCCGGCGTGGATCGGCAGGACCATGTACGGCAGCCACAGGTACGTCAGCACCAGGACGGTCGCGGTCGGACCGTAACCGGGCCCCTTGATGCCGAGCGGCCCCAACAACCAGTCGAGCAGGCCGCCTTGGGCGAGGATGAGACGCCAGGCGTACGCCTTGACGAGGTAGCTGGCCCACAGCGGAGTGAGGATCGCCACGACGAGGAGCGGCCGCCACCTGGGCTGCGCGATGCGGGCCGTGTAGAAGGCGACCGGGAAGGCGATCAGGACACACAGCACGGTGACCGCGAGGGCGACGCCGACACTGCGCAGGGCGACCTGCCGGTAGACGTCGGTGGTGAACAGCGCGGTGAAGTTGTCCGTGTTCCAGATCTTCACCACGTTCGAGGTGAAGGCGTCCGTGGTCCAGAACGCGGACAGGAACAGCACGGTGAGCGAGCCGAGGTAGGCCAGGACGAGCCAGGCCAGCGGCGCGGAGAGCAGCAGGGACAGCTGCAGCCGGGGGCGTCGGTGCAGGATCCCGGCGAGCCGCCGGACGGGTCCGGCGGCGTGCGCGGTGTCGGTCATCGGTGGGTAAACCTCAGCCCTTGATCCCGGTCCAGGCCTGGACCCACTTGGCGTACGGCACGCACGTGGTGTCCGTGCGTCCGTCCACGCACTGCGGGATGGGCGTGGTCCAGAAGTGAACCTGCTTCCAGTACGACTCGTCGGCCGCGTGATACGTGGTGCAGTGGTTCTTGTCGGCGGTCTCCGCACAGGCCTCGGCGTTGGAGGGGGCCTCGCCGAAGTACTCGGCGACCTGGGCGTTCACCTTCGGGGAGACGATCCAGTCCATCCACTTGTAGGCGCAGTTCGGGTGCTTCGCCTTCGCGGAGATCATCCAGGTGTCGGACCAGCCGGTGGCGCCCTCCTTGGGAAGGACGGCCTTGACCGGGACATTCTCGGCCTGGGCGGTGTTCAGGATGACCTGCCAGCTGGTGCCGACCACGGAGTCACCGCTCTTGAAGGCGGAGACCTCCTTGAGGTAGTCGCTCCAGTACTCGCCGACGTTCGCGTTCTGCTCCTTGAGCAGGGCGACCGCGGCGTCGAACTGCTTCTGGTCCAGGGCGTACGGGTCCTTGATGCCGAGGGACGGCTTGCTCTTCATCAGGTACAGGGCGGCGTCCGCGATGTAGATGGGCGAGTCGTACGCCGTGACCTTCCCCTTGTGCGCCGAGGACTTGTCGAAGACCGCGGACCAGGAGTCGGGTGCCGGGGAGACGTTCTTCGTGTTGTACATCAGGAGATTGGCGCCCCGGCCGTGCGGGATGCCGTAGGAGACACCCTTGACCGAGTTCCACTGCTGGTCCTTGAGCCCGGAGAAGACGTCCTTGTAGTTGGGTACCAGCTTGGTGTTGACGGGTGCGGCGTCGCCGGACGCGATCAGGCGCAGCGACGCGTCGCCGGAGGCCGAGACCGCGTCGTACTGGCCGGTCTTCATCAGGCTGACCATCTCGTCGGAGGTGCCCGCGGTCTTGGTGTTGACCTGACAGCCGGTCTGCTTCTCGAAGTCGGTGACCCAGTCGACCTTCGGGTCGTTCGAGCCGTCCTCGGCGTAGCCCGCCCAGGCGATCAGGTTCACCTGCCCCTCCGTCTTGCCGAGGGACTTCTGCGCGGCGAGCTTCGGCGGGGTGAAGGCGCCGCCGGGCGACGTCCCGGCGGTGTCCGAAGAACCGCAGGCGGCGGCAAGGAGCAGGGCGCCGAGCGCGGCCGCTGCTCGGGACGTTCGGTTCAGACGCACAGGGATCTCCACGGAAGGGGGAAAGGGCGGGGAAGGGTTGTGCGGGTGTGTACGGTCACCGGGCTTCAGGGGCCCGGAGGTTGTGTTGCGCGTGTCCGCGCGGTCACCGGGACCCAGGGACCTTGAAGTTGTGCCTTTGGTGCCACTGGAGCGTGACCCGGGAGCCGCGGAAGGCGGCGACGTCCTCGGACGAGGTCTCCAGGTTCTGCTGGAGGGCGGTGAGCCGGCCGCCCGCGTCGAGGTCCACCAGGAAGCGGGTGGCGTCCCCCAGGTAGACGACCTCCGCGACGGTGCCGGTGGCGCGGGAGTGCCGCGGCTCGTCGGCGAGTGCTGATTCCTTGAGTACGCGGATCTTCTCCGGCCGGATGCTGTACGTCGCCCGGTCGCCCACGACCTGCTCCGCGGCGTCGTCGGTCAGCAGGTTCGACGTGCCGACGAAGCCGGCGACGAACGGCGTGGCGGGACGTTCGTATATCTGGGCCGGAGTGCCGACCTGCTCGACGCGCCCCTGGTTGAAGACCGCGATCCGGTCGCTCATCGTCAGCGCCTCCTCCTGGTCGTGGGTGACGAAGACGAAGGTGATGCCGACCTCGCGCTGGATCGCCTTGAGCTCGACCTGCATCTGCTCGCGCAGCTTGAGGTCGAGGGCGCCCAGCGGCTCGTCGAGCAGCAGCACCTTCGGCCGTCCGACCAGGGCGCGGGCCAGCGCCACGCGCTGGCGCTGGCCTCCGGAGAGCTGGGACGGGCGACGGGTGCCGAAGTCCGCGAGACGTACGCTCGCCAGAGCCTCCCTGGCCTGCTTCAGACGCTCGGGCTTGGGCACTTTGCGGACCTTGAGGCTGTAGGCGACGTTCTGCTCCACGGTCATGTGCGGGAAGAGCGCGTAGTCCTGGAAGACGGTGTGCACGTCGCGCTCGAAGGGCGCCAGGCGGGTGACATCGGAGCCCGCGAGCTCGACGGTTCCGCTGGTGGGGGCCTCGAACCCGGCGATCATCCGGAGCACCGTGGTCTTGCCGGAGCCGGACGGTCCCAGCATCGAGAAGAACTCGCCGTCCGCGATCTCCAGTTCGACTCCGGCCACGGCCTCTGTCCTGCCGAACGTCTTGCGCAGGTTCTGCAGCCGAATGGCCATTCCCTCCATGGGCGGGAACCTTTCTGGTGCTGTCGGGAGTTGGCCGTAAACATATGAAGTCATAGTTCTAATTTCAAGGCCCCGCTAAGGTAAAGGCTGTGCCAACTGGCAAGGTGGTGATCGTGAACCGAGACAAACCCGGCGCCCGCAGAGTCGTCTTCACACCCGTCGACACCCTGGCCCGCGTGGACGCCGTCGTGCGGCGGCTCGGTGACGCCATCGACCTCGGGCTGCTCGCCGACGGCGAGCAGCTCCCCGGCGAGACCGACCTTGCGGCCCAGCTCGGCGTCTCCACCGTGACCTTGCGGGAAGCCCTGATGGCGCTGCGGCAGCAGGGGCTGGTCACCACCCGCAGAGGGCGTGGCGGAGGCAGCTTCGTCACCGTGCCCGACGGCCCCGCGGAGGACCGGCTCCTGGCCCGTCTCGCCGAGTGGAGCACCGAGGAACTCCGCGATCTCGCCGACCACTGGGCGGCCGTGTCCGGGACCGCCGCCCGGCTCGCGGCCCAGCGCACCGAGCCCGATGATCTGCGGCAACTGCGCAGGTCTCTGGGAGAGTTGGTGGACGCCAAGGACTCCGGGGCACGCAGTCGCATCGTCGGGCGCTTCCATGTCGAGCTGGCCGCGGCCGCCCAGTCCGCCCGGCTGACCAGGGAAGAGGTCACTCTCCAGACCCAACTGGGGGCGCTGCTGCGCCTCCCGCTCGCCGAGGACGAGCATCTCAAGGACTCCGTGGATCGTCACCGCGCCGTAATCTCGGCCGTGCATGATGGGGCGGATGACCGTGCCAGGGCCCTGGCCGAACAATGCGTGCAGGCCTCCATGGCGCGCCTGATCGAACTCCGCCTCGGCTCTGCCGGCGGTGCGCGCGGTCCACGTCCGAAGGAGGCCCCCGATGGGCAGCAGTCCCCGTCTCGCAAGCGAGGCCGGACCGGTCCTACGTGACGAGACGACCGTCGCCGACGCGGCCGCCCGTGTCCGGGACGCGCTCGAAGGAGTCTTCGACGCCGTGGCCAGGACTGCTGCGGACACCGAGGCGGTGCTCGCCCCGGCCGTCGCGGGCGGCCGCCGTCCGGTCTCGGCCGATCTGGCCGCGCTCCGCCCCGGCCTGCATGCCCGCCTCGCCCAGTACGAACTGGTCTCGGGGCTCGGCTTCGTCGCGGCGCCAGGACTGCTCGACGACGTACCGGCGTGGCTCGAGTGGTGGCAGACCGCCGTGGACGGGTCCGTGCATCCGCTGTTGCTCGACCTGGACCCGGAGCGCTCGCCCTACTCCGACTACACCCACTGGGACTGGTACACCCTGCCCCGCGACACCGGGCAGCGGGCCGTCGCCGGGCCGTACGTCGACTACCTCTGCTCCGACGAATACAGCCTCACTCTCTCCGCACCGGTGACGGTCGGAGGACGCTTCATGGGAGTTACGGCTGCCGACGTCTACCTGCGGCGCTTCGAAGCGGTCGTCATGCCCCTGCTCCAACGCCTGCCGGAACCCGCCCGCCTGGTGAACGCGCGCGGCCGGGTCGCCGCCTCCACCGACCCCCACCACCTGGTCGGCTCACTCGCCAAGGACCCGATTTTCGCGACGGTACTGACCGGCCGGACCACCGGCATCGAACACGACGGACTCCAACTACGGCCCTGTGACGGCGTTCCGCTCGTCCTGGTGACGGCGAATCCCACCGCGCCACGCTCCGCGTAGGCGCAGGCCGGGCTGGAGCTTCCGGCACCCACGCTCGAGGACGCCCGGCTCGCCGGGGAGCGACCGTCGTTCCGCCGGACGGTCTGGTGGCGCGCAGGCAGCCGTCCCTATGATGCTGCGCTGACCAGCGCCGTCGCCAGATTCCCGACCCGGCCCGGCATCACCCCCTTTGCCGCAGAGGACTGCCCATGCCTTTCCGCCGGATCGCCGCCCTGGCGGCGGTGTCCGTGACCGTACTGCTACTGGCCTCCTGCGGCAGCAGCAAAGTGCACGGCACCGTAACCGAGAAGGAGTACAAGTCGGCCCGCACCACGTGGAAGACCGAGCCGGTCACGAAGAGGCAGTGCACCACGTCCCGGAGCAACGGCAAGACCAAGAAGTCGTGCCGAACGGTGCGGACCGGCACCCACCGTGTCTCGCACCGGCATCCGGCGTGCTGGCAGATCGAGCTGGACGACGACGCGCACGAGCTGTGCATATCCAAGAGCCGGTGGGACAAGGTGCGTGTCGGCGACCGGTGGTGACCCACCGGGACCCGTGCCGCGGCGCCGGCTCGGTCCGGCTCGGCGCCCCTGGCCCAGGTAGCCCCTGACGCCACCCGGCAGCCGGTGAGTCACCCCCGCTCGCATTACGGGGCCAGGCAGATCCGCAGTCGGCTGCTTCAGACGGGCCGGATGGTCCGGAGAGGCTCGGCGCCTACCCCCTCGGGCTCGCTGGCCGCTTTGAATGGGCCGACCACGCCTTCATTGCATTGCGCTTTTTATTCATTACGCGTGGCGAAGCGAATAGAGGGCTCCTGGGTTGATGCAGGGCCATATATCCGTGTCCGTTTTGGGAGGATTTAATACTTCTGTCGTGTGACGTGGGCGATATGGTATGCGTCACCATGATACGACTTAGTAGGGCAAAGAGCCTCTCTCGCGGCCCGTTTACGGCCATTTCGGACACTCTTGCCGGTTCCCTGTACGTATCTCGATAGTAATGAGGGTCATTGACCGGAACTTGAACTCCGTTTAAGAATTCTTGGCATCCCCACGGAAGAGGTAATTTCCGATGCAGATCTCCGCGATGTCCAAGAAGTTCGCTCACATGGCCCAGACCAAGAAGATCTCGCTGGGCATGGCCGCCGCCGGCGCCGCAGTCGTCGCCGGTTCCCTCGTCAGCGCCCCGGCCGCCTCGGCCGCCACCCCCGCCCAGGCCGGCGGCAGCGTCAACACCTGGATCAACCAGTCACTGGAGATCATGCGGGCGCAGGGCATCCCGGGCTCCTACAACGGCATCTACAAGAACCTGATGCGCGAGTCCTCCGGCAACCCCAACGCCATCAACAACTGGGACTCGAATGCCGCCAAGGGCATCCCGTCCAAGGGTCTGCTCCAGGTCATAGACCCGACCTTCAAGGCGTACCACGTCCCCGGCACCTCGTGGAACATCTACGACCCGGTCGCCAACATCACCGCCGCCTGCAACTACGCGGCCCACCGCTACGGCTCGATCGACAACGTCAACTCGGCCTACTGATCAGCTTGCGATGAAACCGATCTCGGCGGCTACCGAGCCGGCCCGGTCCGGTCCGACCGGCCGCAGGAGTCGTACGAGACGGTCCCGGTAAGACGAAATGGGGTCCGGTCAGAAGACCGGACCCCTCTCGCTTTCCCCCTCCGTCAGGGCTTCCCGATCCCCCCGGATCCCTCCCGGAAGCGCCCGACGCAAGATACGACCCGGCAGGGCGCGGAAGGGTTGCGTCCCTTTGCGATGTCTTTACCCGCCGCTTCGAATCCGCTCTCAGCAGGCGTGCTCGACGTACCGCGCCGCGACCTCCGCAAGGACTTCGGTGCCGTCGCGCGCCCACAGGTCCTCGTTGAAGATCTCCACCTCGATCGCTCCGTCGAATCCGGTGGCCTCGACCATCGCGCGGAATGCGCGGAAGTCGACGCTCCCGTCGCCGAGTTGACCCCGTCCGACGAGTACGCCCGCCGGGAGCGGGGTGATCCAGTCCGCCAGCTGGAACGAGTGGATACGGCCGCCCTCCCCCGCCCTCGCGATCTGTGCGGCCGCCTGGTCGTCCCACCAGATGTGGTACGTGTCGACGACCACACCGACCTGCTCCGCCGGGAAGCGCTCCGCGATGTCCAGGGCCTGGGACAGGGTGGAGACGACGCAGCGGTCCGAAGCGAACATCGGGTGCAGCGGTTCGATCGCCAGGCGTACACCGCGTTCCTGCGCATACGGGCCCAGCTCGGCAAGCGCTTCCGCGATGCGTTCGCGGGCGCCGTGGAGATCACGGCTGCCGGGCGGGAGACCGCCGGAGACCAGGACCAGGGTGTCGGTGGACAGGGCCGCCGCCTCGTCGATCGCCGCGCGGTTGTCGTCCAGGGCTCGGGCCCGTTCGGCCGGGTCGAGCGCGGTGAAGAAGCCGCCCCGGCAGAGGCTGGTGACGGTCAGGCCCGCGTCCTTCAGGAGCTGCGCGGTGCGCTCGACTCCGTACTCCTGGACAGGGCCCCGCCACAGGCCGACCTTGTCGATACCCGCCTTGACGCAGCCCTCGGTGAGCTCGGGCAGCGACCACTGCTTGATGGTCTCCTGGTTGATGCTCAGACGCGACACGTCCGTCACCGGACACCTCCGTCGACCGTGAGCAGGGCGCGCATCCGGGATTCGGCCAGCTCCGGGTCGGGGAACAGGCCGAGCCGGTCGGCGAGTTCGTACGCCTTCGCCAGGTGGGGCAGTGAGCGGGCGGACTGGAGGCCGCCGACCATCGTGAAGTGGTCCTGGTGGCCGGCCAGCCAGGCGAGGAAGACCACGCCCGTCTTGTAGAAGCGAGTGGGAGCCTGGAAGAGGTGCCGGGACAGCTCGACCGTGGGGTCGAGGAGTTCGCGGAAGCCCTTCACGTCCCCGGTGTCCAGGACGCGTACCGCGTGGGCGGCCAACGGGCCGAGCGGGTCGAAGATGCCGAGCAGGGCGTGGCTGAAGCCCCGGTCGTCGCCCGCGATCAGCTCGGGGTAGTTGAAGTCGTCGCCGGTGTAGCAGCGGACCCCGCCGGGAAGACGGCGGCGTACGTCGATCTCGCGCTCGGCGTCGAGGAGCGAGATCTTGATGCCGTCGACCTTGTCGGGGTGTTCGGCGATGACCTTCAGGAAGGTGTCGGTGGCGGCGTCGAGGTCCGATGAGCCCCAGTAGCCCTCCAGCGCGGGGTCGAACATCGGGCCGAGCCAGTGCAGGACGACCGGCTCCGAGGCCTGGCGCAGCAGGTGTGCGTACGTCTCCAGGTAGTCCTCGGGGCCGTTCGCCGCGGCGGCGAGGGCGCGGGACGCCATCAGGATGGCCTGGGCACCGCTCTCCTCGACGAGGGTGAGCTGCTCCTCGTACGCGGCCTTCACCTCGGCGAGCGTGGCGGGCCCTGCGGGGAGCTGGTCGGTGCCGACGCCGCATGCGATCCGGCCGCCGACGGCCTTTGCCTCGGCGGCGGAGCGGCGGATGAGTTCGGCGGCGCCGGCCCAGTCCAGACCCATGCCGCGCTGGGCGGTGTCCATGGCTTCGGCGACGCCGAGGCCGTGCGACCACAGATGGCGGCGGAAGGCGAGGGTGGCGTCCCAGTCGACGGCCGCGGGGTCGTCGGGGCTGATGTCGGCGTACGGGTCGGCGACGACGTGGGCGGCGGAGAAGACCGTACGGGAGGCGAGCGGAGCCCCGGACGGTGCGAGGTCGAGCGGGGTGGTTCGGGGTTCGTACGGGCCCTGCGGGAGATGGATCGTCACAGCGTCAGCTCCGGTACGTCCAGGCGTCGACCCTCGGCGGAGGACTTGAGCCCGAGCTCGGCGAGCTGGACACCTCGGGCGCCGGCCATCAGGTCCCAGGTGTACGGCTCGTCGAGCACGATGTGGCGCAGGAAGAGCTCCCACTGGGCCTTGAAGCCGTTGTCGAAGGCGGCGTTGTCGGGGACTTCCTGCCACTGGTCGCGGAACGACTCGGTGACCGGGAGGTCGGGGTTCCAGACCGGCTTGGGGGTGGCCGAGCGGTGCTGGACGCGGCAGTTGCGCAGCCCGGCAACGGCGGAGCCGTGCGTTCCGTCGACCTGGAACTCGACGAGTTCGTCGCGGTTGACGCGGACGGTCCAGGAGGAGTTGATCTGGGCGACGGCGCCACCGGCCAGCTGGAAGATGCCGTAGGCGGCGTCGTCGGCGGTCGCGGCGTACGGCTTGCCCTGCTCGTCCCAGCGCTGCGGGATGTGCGTCCGGACGTGCGCCTGAACGGTCTTGACCTGGCCGAACAGCTCGTGGAGCACGTACTCCCAGTGCGGGAACATGTCGACGACGATGCCGCCGCCGTCCTCGGCACGGTAGTTCCAGGAGGGGCGCTGGGCCTCCTGCCAGTCGCCCTCGAAGACCCAGTAGCCGAACTCGCCGCGCACGGAGAGGATCTCGCCGAAGAAGCCGCCGTCGATGAGGCGCTTCAGCTTCAGCAGGCCCGGCAGGAAGATCTTGTCCTGGACGACGCCGTGCTTGATCCCGGCGTCCTTGGCGAGGCGGGCCAGCTCCAGGGCGCCCTCGACGTCCGTCGCGGTGGGCTTCTCGGTGTAGATGTGCTTGCCCGCGGCGATCGCCTTCTTGATCGCTTCGACGCGGGCCGAGGTGACCTGGGCGTCGAAGTAGATGTCGATGGTGTCGTCCGCGAGGACCGCGTCGAGGTCGGTCGACCACTCGGCCAGACCGTGCCGGTCGGCGAGTTCCTCCAGCGCATGGGCGCGGCGGCCGACGAGGACGGGCTCGGGCCACAGCACCTCGCCGCCGCCGAGGTCGAGGCCGCCCTGCTCGCGGATCGCGAGGATCGAACGCACCAGGTGCTGCCGGTATCCCATGCGACCCGTGACGCCGTTCATGGCGATGCGCACTGTCCTGCGTGTCACGAAGTTCCCTCCATACAGCCGTAGCAAGCGCTTTCTATGCGGTATGACGCTAGCCTGCCGACAGCGGCCCGGACAAGAGGGCTCCGTCCAAAACCCTCGGAGGAAGCGATGACAGTCACCCTCGCGGACGTGGCGGCTCGCGCCCGGGTGTCGCCCGCCACCGTGTCGCGCGTGCTCAACGGCAACTACCCGGTGGCGGCGTCCACCCGGGAGCGGGTGCTGCGCGCGGTGGACGACCTGGACTACGTACTCAACGGACCGGCCAGCTCGCTCGCCGCCGCCACGTCCGACCTGGTCGGCATCCTGGTCAACGACATCGCCGACCCGTTCTTCGGGATCATGGCCGGGGCGGCGCAGACCGAGATCGGCGGGCCGGGCGACGGCTCTGGGCGGGCCGGGGGCGAGAAGCTCGCCGTCGTCTGCAACACCGGTGGCTCCCCCGCACGCGAACTGACCTACCTCACCCTGCTCCAGCGTCAGCGCGCCGCGGCCGTCATTCTCACCGGCGGCGCGGTGGAGGACCCGGCGCACCAGGCGGCGATGGCGGCGAAGCTGGCGAAACTCGCGGACGCCGGGACCAGGGTGGTGCTGTGCGGGCGGCCCCCGCTGCCCGAGGGCGAAGCGGTCGTGGCGGCGCTCGCCTTCGACAACCGGGGCGGCGGCCGACGCCTCACCGAACACCTGCTGACGCTCGGCCACCGGCGGATCGGCTATGTCGCGGGCCCGGTGGAGCGGACGACGACGCGCCACCGGCTGGAAGGGCACCGCGACGCGATGGTGGCGGCGGGCCTGTACGGGGACGACACGACCGTGGAAGGGCCTCTCGCGACCGCCCTGGACGAGGATCGTCTCACCGTCCACGGTCCGTACGACCGCCGGTCAGGTTACGACGCGACGCTCGAACTCCTGCGCCGCGAACCGGAGGTGACGGCGATCGTCGCCGCCAACGACACCGTGGCCCTGGGCGCGAGCGCGGCGATCCGGGACCGCGGTCTGCGTATCCCCGAGGACATCTCCGTGGCCGGTTTCGACGACCTGCCGTTCTCGGTGGACGCGGTCCCGGCCCTGACGACCGTACGGCTGCCGCTGTTCGAGGCAGGGGCGCGGGCCGGCCGGCTGGCGATGGGCAAGGAGACCCCGCCGCCCGGAGGCATCGCGACGATCGCGGCGGAGCTGATGGTGCGGGGGTCGACGGCGCCGCCGCGGAAGTGACGCGTCCGGGTTCCGTTCCCCGGTCCGGGGTACCCGTACCGCGTGCCGTGGGCCGATGATGTGCGGGCCGCTGTCCGGTCCGTACGGCGCAGGGGCAGGTACCGACGGAAGGAACACTCACGTGAAGCTCGCTTTCTCGACCCTCGGAGTACCGGGGATGCCGATCGCCGACGTCATCCGGCTCGCCGTCGACCACGGCTACCAGGGGGTGGAGCTGCGTGCCCACCCCGAGGAGCCGGTGCACCCGGGACTCTCCTCGGCCGAACGCGCCGACGTGGCCGAGGAGTTCAAGAAGGGCGGCGTCGAGATCCTGACCGTCGCCGGGTACGTCCGGGTCGCCGCCGAGGGGGACGACCAGCCGATGCTGGACGAGCTCGCCGGGCTGGTGGAGCTGGCGCGGGACCTCGGCGCCTCCCACGTCCGGGTCTTCCCCGGTGGCGGCGGGCTGGACCCGGAGGTGGCCGACGCGAACGCCGCCCGCCGGCTGGGCGCCGCCGCCCCCTACGCCGCCGACCTGGGCGTACGGATCCTGCTCGAGACCCATGACTCGCACCGGGCCGGTGCCGACGTGGCCCGGATCGTCGGGACGGTCGGACACCGGCAGGTCGGTGCGCTGTGGGACATCATGCACACCTGGCTGGCGGGCGAGGAGCCGGTCGCGAGCCATGCGGTGCTCGCCCCGCATCTGGGATACGTACAGGTCAAGGACATCGCGTCGGCGGAGGACACCGAACCGTTGGCGCTCGGGGCCGGGGTGCTGCCGCTGGGTGCCTGCCTGGACACGCTGGACGCGGACAGCTGGGTCTGCTGGGAGTACGAGAAGCGCTGGCACCCGCACGCGGCCGAGCTGCCCGGGCTGCTGAGTGCGGGACGGGAGCACTTGCTCCGACTGGGCGCGCCCAAGCAGTAGCGGCCGGCCGGTTCAGGCGCGCGCGGGCTGCGGTTCCGGCGTCTCCGCGGACCGCGTCCGCCGCGCCCCCGCCAGTGACGTGAGCGCCACCCCGCCCACCAGCAGCGCCGCAGCGCACCACCGCAGCGGGCTCACCGACTCGCCGAGGAACAGCGCGGCCGAGGACATCCCGAAGACCGGGACGAGCAGGGTGAACGGGGCCACGGACGACGCCGGGTGATGGCGCAGCAGGAAACCCCACGCCCCGAAGCCGAAGACCGTGGTGATCCAGGCGACGTAGACGATGATGCCGACGCCGCTCCAGTCCAGTGCGGCCAGCGCGTCGGCGTCGCGGTCCCAGCCCTCGAAGAGGAGGGAGAGGCCGAGCAGCGGCAGGACGGGCACGGTCGAGACCCAGACCATGAAGTTGAGGGAGTCGGGCGGGGCGGCCTTGCGGGTCAGGACGTTCGACACACCCCAGCAGGCCGCCGCCACGATCACCAGCACGAAGGCGAGCACGGGGCCGCTCGCGCCCTCGTCCACCGCCGCGACCCCGATACCGGCCAGCGCGATCCCCATCCCCGACATCCTCGCTCCGCCCGGCCGTTCGCCGAGCGTCACGGCCGCGAAGAGGGCCGTGAAGACCGCCTGGACCTGGAGCACCAGGGAGGACAGACCGGCGGGCATTCCGCGGTCCATGCCGATGAACAGCAGACCGAACTTCGCCACGCCCAGGACCAGCCCGACGCCCACGATCCACTTCCACGCGACCTTGGGCCGCCCAACGAAGAAGACCGCGGGCAGCGCCGCGACCAGGAAGCGGAGGGCGGAGAAGAGCAGCGGCGGGAAGTGCCCGAGGCCGACCTCGATGACGACGAAATTGACGCCCCAGACGGCAGCCACCAGGGCGGCCAGGGCGATGTGAAGGGGACGCATGGAGCGAGGATCACCCGCCGGGACCATGTAGCACCAGCACGGATTTCTTCATGGTGAAATTGAGCGTTGCTAATGAATCAGGAAGGTCCGGGAGGTTCCGGTGCTCGATCTGTCCCGGCTGCGCGCACTGCACGCCATCTCCGTCCACGGGTCCGTAGCGGGCGCCGCGGCCGCGCTCGGCTACACCCCGTCGGCGGTCTCCCAGCAGATCACGAAGCTGGAGCGGGAGACCCGCACGACGCTGCTGGAGCGGCGCGGGCGCGGTGTCGCGCTCACCGAGGAGGCGCTCCATCTCGCCGCCACCGCCCAGCAGTTGCTGGCGATCGTGGAGCGCGCCGAGACGACGCTGGAGGAGCGCCGGGGGCTGCCGACGGGGCGGCTGTCGATCGGCGCCTTCGCGTCTGCGGCGCGCGGCCTGCTGCCCGGCGTGCTGGCCGAGCTGGACCGGGACCACCCCGCCCTGGACGTGCGGCTGACCGAGGTCGACCCTCATCTGTCGGTCGATCTGGTGGCCAAGGGCGTGATCGATCTCGCTGTCGCGCACGACTGGGACATCGCACCGTTGCCCGCCCCCGAGGGCATCGCGCAGGCGGTGATCGGCGACGACCGGTGCGATCTGCTGGTGCCGGAGGGGCATCGCCTCGCCGGGCGGGACGCGGTACGGCGCGAGGAGCTGGCGAAGGAGCGGTGGATCTGCCAGCCGCCGGGGACGGTCTGTCACGACTGGCTCGTACGGACGCTGCGGGCGGCGGGTTACGAGCCGGACATCCGGCACCAGGCGGAGGAGAACCACACCCAACTGGCGCTGCTCGCCGCCGGTCTCGGAGTCGCGATGATCCCGCGGCTGGGGCGGGGACCGCTGCCGGCGGGAGTGGTGGCGGTGCCGCTGGACCCCGTACCGGTGCGGCGACTGTACGCGTTGTGGCGCACGGAGGCGGCCCGGCGGCCCGCGATCACGGTGGCGGTGGAATCGCTTCAGGCGCGGGGTGCGCGGGCGGGCTTGGCGCAGGGGCCGCGGGGGACTTCGGGGGTGCGGGCCTGTGGCCATGGACCTGCCTCGAGCACCGAACAGGCCGAGCCGGATCGCACGTCGCCGAGCCGATTATCGGGTCGCCCCCTTGACTGGAAGTTACTTTCTAGATATTCGTGCCCTTTGGAAGTTACTTTCACCGCCCCCTCTCCCCTGAGTACGGCCGAAGGAGCTCACGTGCACCACCGCACCTCCAGACGCACCCTCCTCACCGCCACCGCCGTGACCGCCGCAGCGGTTGCGACCGGCGCGGTCTCCGCCCCCGGGGCATTCGCCTCCTCCGCCTCCAGCACCGAGCGCCTCAAGCAGCTCATCTCCCGGATGAGCCTGGAGGAGAAGGTCGGCCAGCTCTTCGTGATGCGGGTGTACGGGCACTCCGCCACCGAGCCCGACCAGGCCGACATCAACGCGAACATGGCCGAGATCGGGGTCCGTACCGCCGCCGAGATGATCGCCAAGTACCACGTCGGCGGCATCATCTACTTCGCCTGGGCGCACAACACCCGCGATCCGCACCAGATCGCCGACCTCTCCAACGGCATCCAGCGCGCCGGTCTCGCCGGTCCCACGCCCCTGCCGCTCCTGATCTCCACCGACCAGGAGCACGGCATCGTCTGCCGCGTCGGCGAGCCCGCCACGCTGATGCCGGGTGCGATGGCACTCGGTGCGGGCGGTTCGCGTTCCGACGCGCGCCGGGCCGGGCAGATCGCGGGCGCCGAGCTCGCCGCGATCGGCATCAACCAGAACTACGCCCCGGACTCCGACGTCAACGTCAACCCGGCCAACCCGGTGATCGGCGTACGGTCCTTCGGCGCCGATCCGCAGGCCGTGGCCGGGATGGTCGCCGCGCAGGTGAAGGGGTATCAGAGCGCCGGAATCGCCTCGACGGCCAAGCACTTCCCGGGCCACGGCGACACCAACACCGACAGCCACTCCGGTCTGCCCTACATCCACCACTCCCGCGACCAGTGGGCCGAGCTGGACGCACCGCCGTTCCGCGCCGCGATCGCCGCGGGCATCGACGCGATCATGACCGCGCACATCGTCGTCCCCGCGCTCGACGCCGCCGAGGACCCGGCGACCCTGTCCCGGCCGATCCTCACCGGCATCCTGCGCGAGGAGCTCGGTTACGACGGTGTCGTGGTCACCGACTCGCTCGGCATGGAGGGGGTGCGCACGAAGTACGGCGACGACCGCGTGCCCGTCCTCGCCCTGCAGGCGGGTGTGGACCAGCTGTTGAACCCGCCGAGCCTCGACGTCTCCTGGAACGCCGTTCTGGCGGCCGTGAAGAGCGGTGAGATCAGCGAGGCCAGGATCGAGGAATCGATCCTGCGCATCCTGCGGCTGAAGGCGAAGCTGGGGCTGTTCGACGACCCGTTCGTCAGCCACCAGGGCGTGGACCGTGCCGTCGGCACCCGGTCGCACCTCGCCGCCGCCGACCGGATCGCGGAGCACACCACCACGCTGCTGGCCAACACCGGTGCGGTGCTGCCGCTGTCCCGCCGCTCCCACAAGAACCTCCTCGTGGTCGGCGCCGATCCCGCCTCCCCGTCCGGCACCACCGGACCGCCGACCACCACCCTCGCCGGCGCCTTCACCGAATTGGGGTACGCGGCGACCGCACTGTCCACCGGCACCGCGCCCAGCCAGGCGAAGATCGCCGAGGCGGTGGCGGCCGCGCAGGGCAAGGACGCGGTGATCGTGGGGACGTACAACGTCTCGGCGACCAGCTCCCAGCGCACCCTGGTCAGCGCCCTCGTGGCGACCGGCGTTCCGGTGATCACGATCGCGATCCGGAACCCGTACGACATCGCCCAGCTGCCCGCCCACGCGGCGAGCCTGGCCGCGTACTCCTGGACGGATGTCGAACTGCGCGCCGCGGCCCGGGTGATCGCGGGTCGCGCCGAACCGGAGGGCCGACTGCCGGTGCCGGTGCAACGGGCGGACGATCCGACGCAGGTGCTGTACCCGGTCGGCTACGGCCTGACGTACTGACCGGACGGGCCACGCGCGCGTGCCGGGTCCGAACCGCACGGTTCGGACCCGGCACGCATCACACCGTGCCGGCCTTCTACGGCCGCAATGCGGGGCCCTGCCTGCGCTCGCTCGTCACGTCCCGCTTGTCGAGCCGCGCGTCGTACGGCGCGAGCGGCTTCGCCTTGGCCGGGTCCGACTGCACGGCGGCCGGGGCGACGCCCGCCCAGCGGAGGATGTCGGCGGTCGCCTTCGCCTTCTCGTCGGCGGTGAGACCGGCCACATTGGAACCGTGGTTGCCGCCGGCCACCGTGTAGACGTGGCTGTCATGGGCGCCGTTGCCGAGGCGGAAGCGCTCCGCACCCCACGGGTCGTTCTCCCCGTACACCCACATCATCCGGGTGGCGTTGTGCTTCACCCAGGTGTCGACGTCCCGCATCGCCGACGGCTGGAATGTCATCGGGATGGAGCTCGGCACGAAGGTGCGTGGCGGCTGGTATCCGTAGCGGCTGAGATTGCCGAGCCACGGCTGCTTGATGTCCGGCGAACCGAGCTGGGTGCCCGCCTGGTAGTAGTACGGCGTGTACCTCTCCAGGCCCTGGTCCACGTAGGCGGAGAAGCCCGAGATGGTGTCGATCGAGTCCCAGATCGCCTGGTCGGGTGCGGTCTTGGCATCGGCGGGGATGGTGTCGCAGTCGGCGAGCTTGCTGTACTGCCAGTACGCCCAGACGTAGTCCATGACGACGGCTTCGTACGCCTTGTCGAGGGATCCGACGGTGTTGAAGGTGTAGCCGTTCGTGTCGGCGTACTCCTTGTACTTCTTCTCCAGCGGCTCGCGGCGGATCAGCGCCTCGCGCTGCACACCCTCGAGCCGGTCGCGACACTCCTTCGTGCCGACGTTCTCGAAGAACCGGTCGTACGCCGAGTCCTCCTTGTTGACCACGTCGTTCGGCGCGACGTACGCGACGACGCCGTCCATGTCCTTCGGGTAGAAGCGCTCGAAGTACGTGGCGGTCATGCCGCCCTTGGAACCGCCGGTGCTCAGCCAGTTCTCGGAGTAGATCTGCTTCAGCGCGGTGAAGACGCGGTGCTGGTCGCTGGCTGCCTGCCAGATGTCGAGCTTCGACCAGTCGGCCGGAGCCGGACGGGACGGGGTGAAGAAGCGGTACTCCAGCGAGACCTGGTTGCCGTCGATGATCCGGGTCGGCTCGGAGCGGCTGGGGTTCGTGGAGACGTTGTACCCGCTGGTGTAGAAGACCGTCGGGCGCGAGGTGTCCTTGTGCAGCAGGGTGATGCGCTGCTGGAACGTGCCCTTGGACGGGTGCCGGTGGTCGATCGGCTGGGTGTAGTTGAGAACGAAGTAGCGGTAGCCGGCGTACGGCTTCTCCTCGATCAGACTCATCCCGGGTATGGCCAGGATGCGGTCCTTGATGTCCGCGGTCGCATCGGCGGACCGGTCGGACCCGGCTGACCGGATCGCGGTCGCGTCCGCGGCACTGGCCGTACCGACGGAGGCACCCGTCGCGCTCGCCGTGCCTATGAGCACCGCGAGCGAAAGGAAACCTCTGAGCGCCTTGCGCATGCACCCTCCCCGGGAATTTCACCTGGATTCACAAGATTCATCGCGAATCTAGCGGTGCAACACCCGGCTGACCAGCCCCTCCTGTCACTTCGTCAGAAATATCAGCAGAGTATCCAGCCCGTGGCGCCGGATTTTCCGGCGACGGAACCCGCGGCCCGGACACATCGGTGCAGTGCGTGGACGGTCACCCGGCCGGTCTGCTTGGTGAACCTGCCACTGTCGGCGACGGGCCGGCCGCCGCGCGCCTGGATCATGACGGACATCTCGCGGCGCGGGCCCGGCTTCTTCGCGACCGTGATCGCGCAGGCGTAGGAGCGGCTCCTGAAGATGCGCACCTCACCCGTGGAGAACGTCACGGTCTTCGCGAGCCGCCCGCCGCAGGGCGATGCGGCGTCGGCGCTGCCGGCCCCGGGACCGCCGAGCACCAGCCCGACGGCGGTCACCAGCGCCAGTACGAACGCCTGGACCAGCACCCGTCGTCCGGTGCCGCCGCCTCCGGCGGTTTTCCCATTCCTGTTCCCCAGCAGTTCCCTCACCCCATCGAACGCTCTCGCCCCCGCACGGCTCATACGCGTACATGCGTACGACGCGAAGGGCCATCCGAAGGTTGCATGCGGCGCGCTCCGCATCCCGCGCAACCGAACCCCCACACCATGGGTCCAATAGGGCAGAGTCGTACGAAAGGTAGGAACTGTCGTGCTCCAACTCCGCAAAGCGCCCGGCCCGCGCGGCCGCCGCAGCGTCGGCCGCACCCTTCTCGTGACCGCTCTCCTCGCCGCCGCCTCCGTGGTCCCGGCAGCCGCTGCCGCGCCGCAGGCCCCGGCGCGCGCGACGCAGACGCGCAGCGCCCACTCCACCCCCGCCCATCAGCAGGTTGCCCACTTCTACGGCGCCTATGTCGACGCGGTCACGGCCGAGGGCGGCGGCAAGCTCGCCACCGCCCTCCGGTCGTTCTACCTGACGCCCGGGTTCCGCTCACACCTGCGCACCTGGGAGGCGCGCAACCACGCGGACGGGGTGCTCCGCGCCCAGAACACACCGCTCGCCTTCCAGGTCACCGCGGGCGACAGCGGCGCCGGTCACACCTGGTCGAAGGTGCGGCTGACCTGGAGCGGCGGCAAGCACCCCGTGTACACGTATCTGACCGTTCAGTCGGACCTGCAGACCGGCAAGATCTCCGGCATCCGCTGAGACCCGCGGTTCAGACTCCCGCCCGCTCGTCCTCCCCGATGAAGGTGCGCCACAGCACGGCGTAATGCCCTTCCTTGGCGAGGAGTTCGTCATGCGTGCCGTCCTCGACGACCCGGCCGTGGTCCATCACCACGACCCGGTCGGCGCGGGCGGCCGTGGTCAGCCGGTGGGCGACGACGAGAGTGGTGCGCCGGCCGGTCAGCCGGTCGGTCGCCTGGTTGACCAGGGCCTCGCTGGCGAGGTCCAGGGAGGCGGTCGCCTCGTCGAGCAACAGGACGTCCGGGTCGACGAGTTCGGCGCGGGCGAGTGCGATCAGCTGGCGCTGGCCGGCCGAGAGGTTGCGGCCCCGCTCGGCGACCTCGTGCAGATAGCCGCCGTCCAGAGTGGCGATCATGTCGTGCGCGCCGACCGCCCGGGCCGCCGCCTCCACCTGGGCGTCGGTGGCGTCCGGCCGCCCGTACGCGATGGCGTCCCGGACCGTACCTGCGAAGAGGTACGCCTCCTGCGGTACGACTCCGAGCCGGTGCCGGTACGCGGTGAGGTCGAGGCGACGCAGATCGGCGCCGTCCGCCGTGACCCGGCCGCCCGTCGGGTCGTAGAACCGGGCGACGAGCTTGACCAGGGTGGACTTCCCGGCGCCGGTCTCCCCGACGAACGCGACGGTCTGCCCGGCCGGGATCCGCAGGTTGATGCCGGTGAGTGCCTCTTCCTCGTCGGAGCCGTACGCGAAGGTCACGTCCTCGAACGCGATCTCGCCGCGCAGCGACAGCACGTCCAGCGGCTCGTCGGAGTCGGCGGTGGAGGTCGGCTCCCGGAGGAGTTCCTGGATGCGACCGAGGGAGACCGTGGCCTGCTGGTAGCCGTCGAAGACCTGCGAGAGCTGCTGCACGGGCGCGAAGAACAGGTCGATGTAGAGGAGATACGCCACGAGGGCGCCGGTGGTGAGCGTGCCGTTGTCGACGCGGCCCGCGCCGACGATCAGTACGGCGGCCGCGGCCACCGACGACAGCAGCTGCACGAACGGGAAGTAGACCGAGATCAGCCACTGGCCGCGCACCCGGGCCTCGCGGTAGTGGTCGCTGCGGTCGGCGAACCGCTCCGCGCCGTCCTTCTCGCGGCGGAACGCCTGCACGATCCGGAGCCCGGAGACGGACTCCTGGAGGTCGGCGTTGACGACGCTGATCCGCTCACGGGCCAGCTCGTACGCCTTGACGCTCTTGCGGCGGAAGAAGAACGTACCGATGACCAGCACCGGCAGGGTCGCGAAGACGACGAGCGCCAGCTGGACGTCGAGGACGAGCAGCACGCCCATGATGCCGAAGAACGTGACGACGGAGACGAAGGCCGTGACCAGACCGGTCTGGAGGAACGTGGACAGCGCGTCCACGTCCGTCGTCATCCGGGTCATGATGCGGCCGGTGAGCTCGCGCTCGTAGTAGTCGAGACCGAGCCGCTGGAGCTGCGCGAAGATCTTCAGCCGGAGCGAGTAGAGCACCCGCTCTCCGGTGCGGCCCGTCATCCGGGTCTCGCCGATCTGCGCCGCCCACTGCACCAGCACGACGAGCAGGGCGAGCACGGACGCCGCCCAGACCGCACCGGTCGCCATCTGCGTGACGCCCTGGTCGATGCCGTGCCGGATCAGTACGGGCAGGAGCAGGCTCATGCCCGCGTCGACGGCGACGAGCGCCAGGCTGACCGCCAGCGGAAGCCCGAAGCCACGCAGCAGCCGGCGAAGCCCGTAGGACTCCTCGCGCCGGACGGCGCGTGCCTCGTCGATCCCGGGGGTGTCGGTGGCCGGGGGAAGCGCCTCGACCTGGGCGAGCAGCTCGGGCGTGGCGGGCATGCCGGCCGCGCCGGTGTCGCGGGGCTCCTCCTTACGGACCCAGAGTCCGGGGCTGATGCCGCGCTCGGCGTCGAAATCGGCTTCCAGCTCCTCCTGGAGCGCCCGGTTGTCCTCGACGGCCGTGTCGGCCATCACCGGCTGGTGGCCCGGGGAGGTGCCGCCCAGCTCGTCCGGGTCGGTGAGCAGACGCCGGTAGAGGGCGGAGCGGAGCTCCAGCTCCTCGTGCGTGCCGATGTCGGCGAGTCGGCCCTTGTCGAGTACGGCGATGCGGTCGGCGAGGCCGAGAGTGGAGCGGCGGTGGGCGATGAGGAGGGTCGTCCGCCCCTCCATGACCTGGGCGAGGGCCTCGTGGATCTCGTGCTCGACGCGGGCGTCGACGGCGGATGTGGCGTCGTCGAGGAGGAGCAGCCGGGGGTCGGTGAGGATGGCGCGGGCGAGCGCGACGCGCTGGCGCTGGCCGCCGGAGAGGGTGAGCCCGTGCTCGCCGACCTTGGTGTCGTAGCCGTTCGGCAGATCGGCGATGAACCCGTCCGCCTGGGCGGCGCGGGCGGCCTGCTCGATCTGCTCCTGGGTGGCGTCCGGGTGCCCGTACGCGATGTTGGCGCGGACCGTGTCGGAGAAGAGGAAGCTGTCCTCCGGTACGAGGCCGATGGCGGCCCGCAGCGAGTCCTGGGTGAGCTCCCGGACGTCGTGGCCGCCGACCAGGACGGCGCCGTGCGCCACGTCGTAGAAGCGGGGCAGCAGCAGGGAGACGGTGGACTTGCCGCTGCCGGAGGCGCCGACGACGGCGACGGTCTCGCCGGGCTCGATGGTCAGCGAGAACCCGTCGAGGACCGGCCGCTCGGGGTCATACCCGAACCGCACGTCGTCGAACTCGACGCTCGCCGGGGCGTCGGCGGGGAGCTCCACCGTGCCGTCCTGCATGGTCGGCTCGGTGTCGATCAGCTCGATGACACGCTCCACACCGGCGCGGGCCTGCTGCCCGACGGTGAGGACCATGGCGAGCATCCGGACCGGCCCGACGAGCTGGGCGAGGTAGGTCGAGAACGCGACGAACGTACCGAGAGTGATCTCGCCGCGAGTGGCGAGCCAGCCGCCGAGCGCCAGCATCGCGACCTGGCCGAGCGCGGGGACGGCCTGGAGGGCGGGGGTGTACCTGGAGTTCAGCCGGATCGTGCGCAGCCGCCCGGCGAACAGCTTCCGCCCGACCTCGCGCAGCTTCCCGGTCTCCTGCTCCTCCTGCCCGAACCCCTTGACGACCCGGACCCCGGAGACCGCCCCGTCGACGACTCCGGCGACAGCGGCGGCCTGCCCCTGGGCGTACCAGGTGGCGGGGAAGAGCCGGGAGCGGGAGCGGCGGGCGATGAACCAGAGCGCGGGGGCGACGGCGATCGCGACGACGGTCAGCAGCGGCGAGAGCCACGCCATGATCACCAGGGAGATGAGGAACAGCAGCACGTTCCCGATCGTCATCGGGAGCATGAACAGCAGCCCCTGGATCAGCTGCAGGTCACTGGTGGCGCGCCCGACGACCTGCCCGGTGGACAGCTCGTCCTGCCGCTTCCCGTCGAGCCGGGTGAGCGTCCGGTACATGTCGGTGCGCAGATCGTGCTGTACGTCGAGGGCGAGCCGGCCGCCGTAGTAGCGGCGGATGTACGTCGATACGTACACCAGCACGGCGGTGGCGATCAGGAGGCCGGTCCAGACGCCGAGGGAACGGGTGTGGTTGCCGACGACATCGTCGATGATCACCTTGGTGATCAGCGGGACGACTGCCAGCACGGCCATCCCGGCGAGCGACGAACCGAGCGCCAGCAGCACATTGCGCCGATAGCGCCATGCGTAACCGCCCAGTCGCCGCGCCCAGCCCTGCTGTGCTGCGTCCGTGTCCCCGTCCGTCACCGGTGCCTCCCGTTCTGCCTGCTCTACCGGAAGGCACCAACGCGATCAGCTGCGGATTTCATCCCGCTGTTACAAAGACCATCCCATCGGAGTAGGACCGGCGTACATCGTCCGACGGAGCGCACCGGGGGTGGGGGCGCGGCTCGGGCGCGCCCTACGACCTGGGCGTGGCCGTCAGCATCGGCACGGCAGGGGCCTCCGGCACCGCCGGGACCGCCTCCTGCGGCGTGGCCGGCGGGGCGACGGTCGCCCTGGTCGCGGCGGCCGGATTGAGGTCCTTGTGGATGGCGCGGGCGACGGCCTGGATGGTGTTGATGCCGTCGTTCATCGTCTTGTTGTCCTGGGTGAGCACGGTGATGCCGTAGTCGTGCCCCTTCCCGGTGAACGCACCGATGCTGTGCACCCGCCAGCCGTGCGTGGCACGCGGCAGCCAGCCGTTCTTGACCTGGACGGTCACCCCGGACGGGGCTCCGGCGGGCGTTCCCCAGCGCTGCGAGGAGATGACCTTGCGCATCAGGCCGAGCTCGTACGCGCGCGCGTTGTCGCTGAGTACGGAGTTCTTGGCGGTCAGCAGCGTCAGCAGCCGCAGCTCGTCCTGCGCGGTGATCTGGGTCAGCCCCCAGTAGCCACCGGAGCCGGGCACGGTGTGCGTCATTCCCGCGGCCTTCAGGAACGCCTTCACCTTGGTCACGCCGAGCTGCTTCCACAGGCTGGTGGTCGCGTTGTTGTCGGACTTGGTGATCATGGCGGTGGCGAGGTTGATCTCGCGCTGCGTCAGATAGCGATTGTGCTTCTTGTTGTCCCAGAGCAGCGTCGCGAGGACGGTCGCCTTCACGACGCTCGCGGAGTCGTACGTGCTTGTGGACCGCATCGTGCAGGACGTCTTGGTGGTCCGGTCGTAGAGCGCGATCGCCGTGGTCGACCTGCGCCCCTTGAGGGCGGCGGCGATGTCGGTCGACAGCTTGGCGGCGAGTCCCGCCTTGCCGGAGGTACAGCTCACGGTCGGCGTCGCGGCGGCGGCGGGCGTGGCCGCGAGGGTCACGGGCGCGAGCATGCCCGCGGCGAGTGCGACGGAGACCGCGGTGCGCGCGCGGCGGGATATACGAGGCTGGTCCGTCATGAGACGTGTCCCCCCTGAGTGATGTGTACGGTGTGCCCCCTGCACACCTGTCAGGGATGACTCACGACTGGTCGAAAAGTTGTACGCGCCGCAGCCGGAACGGCCGGATTCCGACGCGGGGACACCGGCTGCCGGGTGCGTATTCAGGGGGTTTGCCGCCGATCGGGCATCGGAGACCGCAGGAGCACCTCGACGAACATGATCCGGGCGTGCACCACGTCGAGCAGCAGCATGCCGTCCGCCGGGGAGAGCATGACGGTGCGGTGCCCCTCTCTGTACGGCTCCCCCCTCCGATGGGGCCCTGTGCTGAAGCTCTGGCAGAAGTCGTCCGTGCAGGGACATTCCGCAAAGAGGCGAAGATCCCACGCGCAGATCGCCAGATGTCGCTCCTCTTCGTCTTCGAGAAGGGCGACCAACTCGTCCACGAGGTCGGGGAAGACCTCGCGGACGAGGGGAGGTTCCGAGTCCATGCCCCGGGACCCTAGCGGGATCGCGGCCTACAGATGTGTCGGCTCGAACATCTTCAGCAGTGCCGGAAGCAGGACCACCGAAGGGCCGGGCTCCGCAAAGGACTTCGCCAGGTCGTCGGCGAGCGTCTGCGGGGTCGTACGGACCGCCGGCACGCCGAAAGACTCGGCGAGGGCGACGAAGTCCGGGCGGGACAGTTCCGTCGCCGTGGCCTCGCCGAACGCACCCGTCATGTACTCGCGCAGGATGCCGTAGCCGCCGTCGTCGACGATCAGCCAGGTGACCGGCAGGTCGTACTGGCGGGCGGTGGCCAGCTCCGCGATGGAGTACATCGCGCCACCGTCGCCGGAGACCGCCAGGACCGGCTTCGTACGGTCGGCCGCGGCTGCGCCGAGCGCTGCCGGGAAGCCGTAGCCGAGGCCGCCCGCGCCCTGCGCCGAGTGCATCGTGTTCGGGTGGCGGGCGTCGAAGGCGGACCAGGCCCAGTAGGCGAGGATCGTCATGTCCCAGAAGCTGGGGGACGTGTCGGGCAGCGCCTCGCGGACCGAGGCGATGAGCTGCTGCTCCAGCGTGAGGTCCTGACCGGCGATCCGTGTCCGTACTGCGTCGAGGACCGTTCGCACACGGTCCGCCGCCGCCTCGTCCTCACGGCGGTCGACCGCTTCGAGGAGGTCGGCGAGGGCCTCGCGGGCGTCGGCGTGGATGCCGAGCGCGGGGTGGTTGGACTCCAGCTTCCCGGCGTCCGCCTCGATCTGGATGATCCGGCCGCGCGGGCTGAACGTGTGGTAGTTCGAGGAGAGTTCGCCGAGTCCGGAGCCGATGACCAGCAGGACGTCCGCCGCTTCGAGGAAGTCCGTCGTGTGGCGGTCCTCCAGCCAGGACTGGAGCGAGAGGGGGTGCTCCCAGGGGAACGCTCCCTTGCCGCCGAAGGTGGTGACGACCGGGGCGTCGATCTTCTCCGCGAGGGCGAGCAGTTTGCCGGACGCGTCGGAGCGTACGACTCCGCCGCCCGCGATGATCGCCGGACGCTCGGCGTTCGACAGCAGGTGCGCTGCCACGGCGGTCAGTTCGGGACGCGGGTGCAGGGGGCGCGGGGTGGCGTCCATCGGCGTGACGGCGGGCAGGGTCGTCTCGGCCAGGAGTACGTCCTGCGGGATCTCGATCCAGACCGGCCCGTGCGGGGCCGTCAGCGCGGACTCCCACGCGGCGGCGATCGCTGACGGGATCTGCGACGCCGTACGGACCGTGTGGACCGACTTCACGATGTCGCGGAACGACGCCTTCTGGTCCCGGAGCTCGTGCAGATAGCCGTGGCGGCCGCCGCCCAGACCCGCGGTCGGGATCTGGCTGGAGATGGCCAGCACGGGGGCGGACGCGGCCGCCGCCTCCTGGAGCGCGGCGAGGGAGGTGAGTGCGCCCGGCCCGGTGGAGAGCAGCAGCGGCGCCACTTCTCCGGTGATCCGGCCGTACGCGTCGGCGGCGAAGCCCGCGTTGTTCTCGACGCGCAGCCCGACGTACGAGAGGGAGGAGCGGCGCAGCGCGTCGAACATGCCCAGCGCGTGCTGACCGGGCAGCCCGAAGACGGTGGTCGCGCCGAGGCCCTGGAGGGTCTCGACGACGAGGTCACCGCCGTTGCGTCCGGCGGTCGGATTGAGTGCGGCCGCGATCTGCTCGGGGGTGAGCTGCGGGCGCTCGTCGTGGTGGTCGTGGGTCACTTGCCCTGAGTCCCCTTCGCCGCCGCGATCTGGCGGGACATGATCGTCGTCAGCTCGTACGCGGTGTGGGAGGCGGCGACGGAGGTGATCTCCGCGTGGTCGTACGCGGGGGCGACCTCGACCAGGTCGGCGGAGACCAGGTTGCAGGAGGACAGGCCGCGGACGATCTCGAGGAGCTCGCGGGAGGTGAGGCCGCCCGCCTCGGGGGTGCCGGTGCCGGGCGCGTGCGCCGGGTCCAGGACGTCGATGTCGATGGAGATGTACAGCGGGCGGTCGCCGATGCGCTGGCGCAGCTGGTCGGCGATCTCGTCGACGCCGCGGCGCATGACGTCGGCGGAGGTGACGATGCCGAAGCCCATCTTGGCGTCGTCGTCGAGGTCCTGCTTGCCGTACAGCGGGCCGCGGGTACCGACGTGGGAGAGCGCGGACGTGTCGAGGATGCCCTCCTCGACGGCCCGGCGGAACGGGGTTCCGTGGGTGTACTCGGCGCCGAAGTAGGTGTCCCACGTGTCGAGGTGGGCGTCGAAGTGGAGCAGGGCGACCGGGCCGTGCTTCTTCGCGACGGAGCGCAGCAGCGGGAGCGCGATGGTGTGGTCGCCGCCGAGCGTCATCATGCGGGCGCCGGTGCCGAGGAGGTCGTCGGCCGCGGCCTCGATCGTCTCGACCGCCTCGTTGATGTTGAACGGGTTGGCGGCGATGTCACCTGCGTCGGCGACCTGCGCGAGGGCGAACGGCGACGCGTCCTGCGCCGGGTTGTAGGGGCGCAGCAGGCGCGACGCCTCACGGATCGCGTTGCCACCGAAACGGGCGCCGGGGCGGTAGGAGACACCTGTGTCGAAAGGCACGCCGACGACGGCGACATCGGCGGTGCCGACCTCGTCGAGCCGGGGCAGCCGCGCGAACGTCGCGGGACCGGCGTACCGCGGGACGCGGGAGGAGTCGACGGGGCCGCGCGGCGTTTCGTTGCTGCTCATGTGGAGTGCCTTTCTTCGGGCGATGCGGGTGGTGCACGCTTCGTGGGCGTTCGTGCGGTATTCAGTGTGCGGGGTGCGGGGTGCGGGGTGCGGTGGAGTGCCGGCCCCACGGCAACGGTTCCGTCCTCAATCGCCGGACGGGCTTGAATTGCCTGCCCGGCGATTGAGGACGGCGGGGGCAAAATAAAGCCCGTCCGGCGGTTGAGGACAAGTGGTCAGACGGTCACCGGGTCCGAGTCGGGCGCCTCTGCTTCGGCGCCCCGGCCCGCCAGCCGCTCGCGCCAAGCGGTGAGCACCGCCGCGTCGGTCGGCTTCGTGGCCAGGGACACGATCACGTACACCGCGAGCGAGGCCAGCAGCCCGTAGTAGACCGGCTCGTTGGCGAGGATTCCGTACGACGCCATCAGACCGATCACCGCGAGGCCACCGACGGACACCGCGGCCAGCGCACCGGCGGCCGTGCCGCGACGCCACAGCAGACCACCGAGGATCGGCACGAGCAGCCCGCCGACGAGCAGGTTGTACGCGACGGTCAGGGCCTCGACGACGTTGTTGAGGGCGATGGCGATGGCGATGACGGCCACACCCATGATGAGGATGAAGGCCCGGTTGCCCTTCACCTCGTCGTGCTCCTCGCCGCCGCTCCGGGTCACCGCGCCCCGCAGCCTCGACCAGATGTCGTTGTTGGCGACGGTGGCGCAGGCGATCAGCGCACCGGACGACGTCGACATCACCGCGGCAAGTGCGGCGGCCAGCACCAGTCCGCGTACACCCACCGGCAGTTCGTCCTTGACGATGGTCGCGAAGGCCGCGTCCGCGCTGGGCAGCTTCGGGTACATGACCTTGGCGGCGGTGCCGATGACGGCTCCGGCGATCGCGTACACCAGGCAGTACGTACCGGCGACGGTGCCGCCCCAGCGTGCGGTGCGGTCGGTGCGCGCGGTGAACACACGCTGCCAGATGTCCTGGCCGATCAGCATGCCGAAGGTGTAGATCAGCACGTAGGTGAAGATCGTCTCGCCGCCGATGCCCAGCGGGCCGAAGTACTCGGTGGGCAGCTTCGCCTTCATCTCGCTGAAGCCGCCGGCCTTGATGACGGCGATCGGCAGGAGCAGCAGCAGGACGCCGATCGTCTTGACGACGAACTGCACCATGTCCGTGAGCGTGATCGACCACATGCCGCCGAGCGTCGAGTACGCGACGACGATGGCGCCGCCGAGGATGATCGCGACAGTGCGGTTCATGTCGAAGAGGACGTCGAAGATGGTGGCGTACGCGATGGTCGAGGTGACCGCGAGCATCAGCGTGTACGCCCACATGACGACACCGGAGATGAGTCCGGCCCGGCCGCCGTAGCGCAGGTCGAGCATCTCGGAGACCGTGTAGACCTTCAGCCGGGCGATGCGCGCCGAGAAGAAGACGGACAGGGCGAGCAGCCCGAGGCCGATGGTGAAGACCATCCAGGCGCCGGAGAGTCCGTACTGGTATCCGAGGCCGACACCGCCGATGGTGGAGGCACCGCCGAGGACGATCGCGGCCATGGTCCCGGAGTACATCCAGGGGCCGAGGCGGCGGCCCGCCACCAGGAATTCGCTCTTGGACTTGGCGCGGCGCATGCCCCACCAGCCCATCGCGAGCATGCCGGCCAGATAGACGATGATCACTGCGTAGTCGACAGCCATGGGCTTACCTCCGTCTCAGTCACTTCGCGAAATGTTGCGGGTATGTGTTTCGTGAAGACGGTAGGTGGCCCACAGGCGGCGCTGAAGTGTACGTTTCATCCATTCTCGTCGTAGCCAATGGATGGACCATCCATGCCGGACATTCCCACCGAGCGCCATTCCCCCACCGGATCCGCTCCCCCCACCCCGCCCATCCCGCTCGCCGAGCTGCTCGCCCGCGAGGAGCTCCGGCTGCGCCGGATCGCGGGACCGGACCACGCGGACCTGTTGTGGGTGCACACCTCGGAGATGGCCGACCCGTACCCGTATCTGCTCGGCGGTGAGCTGCTGCTGAGCGCCGGGGTGCTGCTGAAGGACCCGGACACCTATGTCGCCCGGCTGGTGGAGGCGGGGGCGGCGGCGCTCGGCTTCGGGGTCACGCCGGTGCACGACGCCGTGCCGCAGGCACTGATCGAGGCGTGCGACCGGCACGGGCTGCCCCTGGTGGAGGTGCCGCCCGAGACCCCGTTCACCACGATCGCCCGAGCGGTGTGGCGCCTGATGGCCGAGGCCCGGCACCGGGAGCTGCGCCGGGTGACGCGCGCCCAGCAGGCCCTGGCCACGGCGGCGGCCCGGCCGGATCCGGTCCCCGCGGTGCTGCACCAGCTCTCCGCCCAGCTGTCGGGGCGGGCGGTCCTGCTCTCCGCGGCCGGCGAGGAGCTGCACGCGGCAGGCCGCCGCCCACCCCCCGAGGTGCGGGCGGCGCTGACCCGGCTGACCCGCGTGGTCTCCCCCGCCGCGCCCTCCGCCTCCCCCGCCCCCACATCCGCGACCGATGCCGTCGGCGACACGCATCTCTTCGCGTATGCGCTCGGCGGCGGGCAAGGGCTCGTCCTGGCGCTGTCGACGGGGCGGCGCGAGGCGGGCGACCACACGGTCACCGGGATCGCGGTCGTCCTTCTCTCCCTGCTGGCCGCCCCGCACCAGGGCGCCGACGCCGCGGGCCGGTCGGCGGCACTGGTGCGGATGCTGCTGGGCGCGGACCCGGCGGACGTCGCCCCGCTGCTCGGCGGCGCCGAGCTCTGGACGGTGGTGCATGCCCGGCGCAGCGGTGGCGGCCCCGTCGACCCGCTGACCGCGGGGGCACTGGGGGCCGCGCTGGGATCGGCGCTGGTCGACGCGGGCCGGGGCGGCGACGCGGTCAAGGTCCTGGTCCCGGGTGGCGAGCGGGTCACTCCGCAGCCCGGCTGGACACTCGGCACCTCCGCCCCCGTCTCCATCACCGCGCTGGACCTCGCCGACGGCCAGGCGGCCCGCGCCCTGGGCCGGGCCGTGGCCACCCGCACCCCGCTGGCCCACCACCACACCGACACCGGGCAGGGCCTGGCCGCGCTCGTCCCGCCCGCCGAGGCGGAGGCGCACGCCCGCGCCCTGCTCGCCCCGCTCACCCCCACGCTCACGGAGACGCTCCGCTGCTGGCTGGGTCTGCACGGCAGCTGGGACCGGACGGCGGTGGCGCTGCAGGTCCACCGCAACACGGTCCGCCAGCGCATCGCCCGCTGCGCGACGCTGCTGGACGCGGACCTCGACGACATGGACGTACGGACGGAGCTGTGGTTCGCGCTGCGGCGCCAGTGACTGTGTGCCGCGGTTCATGCGGAGGCGCCGGCGACGTCGGGCTGTGATGTGGGCGACCACCGCCGGAGAACTCTGGACAGCTTCAGTGACCGCCGGGTAACTTTTGATCAGAACTGAGCAAGCGCTTAGCCATCCCGCTGGCCGATGCTCGCCCGAAGCTGATCGAAGCCGACAGAGGAGGCACCCCCCGTGCGCCGTACGGTATTCAACGAGGACCACGAGGCGTTCCGGGAGACCATCCGCGCCTTCATCGCGGCCGAGGTCGTCCCCGTCTACGACGAGTGGTTCGCCGCCGGCCAGGCGCCGCGCGAGTTCTACCACAAGCTCGGCGAGCTGGGCGTCTTCGGCATCGAGGTGGACGAGGAGTACGGCGGCGCCGGCATCGACTCGCACAAGTACGAGGCCGTCATCTACGAGGAGACCGCCCGCGCCGGTGTGTCCTTCGGCGGCTCGGGTGTGCACACCCTGCTCGGCCTGCCGTACATCAAGATGCTCGCCACCGACGAGCAGAAGAAGCGCTGGCTGCCGAAGTTCACCACCGGCGAGGAGATGTGGGCCCTCGCGATGACCGAGCCGGGCACCGGCTCCGACGTCGCGGGCATGAAGACCACCGCCAAGCTCTCCGAGGACGGCACGCACTACGTCCTCAACGGCGCCAAGACCTTCATCACCGGTGGTGTGCATGCCGACCGCGTGATCGTGTGCGCCCGTACGTCCGCTCCCCGCGAGGACGACCGCCGCTTCGGCATCTCCCTGTTCGCCGTGGACACCAAGTCGGCGGGCTACTCCGTCGGCCGCAAGCTGGACAAGCTCGGCCTGAAGGTCTCCGACACCGCCGAGCTGGCCTTCGTCGACGTCAAGGTCCCCGTCGAGGACCTGCTCGGCGAGGAGAACAAGGGCTTCGGCTACCTCGGCACCAACCTGGCGTCCGAGCGCTGGGGCATAGCCTTCGGCGCGTACGCGCAGGCCGCTGCCGCCGTCCGTTTCGCCAAGAGCTACGTGCAGGACCGCACGGTCTTCGGCAAGACCGTCGCGTCGTTCCAGAACACCAAGTTCGAGCTGGCCGCCTGCCAGGCCGAGGTGGACGCGGCCCAGGCCGTCGCCGACCGCGCGCTGGAGGCCCTCGACGCCGGCGAGCTGACCGCCGCCGAGGCCGCCTCCGCGAAGCTGTTCTGCACGGAGGTCGCGCACCGCGTGATCGACCGCTGCCTCCAGCTGCACGGCGGCTACGGCTTCATGAACGAGTACCCGATCGCCCGCCTGTACGCGGACAACCGCGTCAACCGCATCTACGGCGGCACCAGCGAGGTCATGAAGTCGATCATCGCCAAGTCCATGGGTCTGTAGAACGGTTACGTTCCTCTCCATGAGCGCAGCACTTGAATCCCTGCTCGATCTGCTCGACCTGGAGCAGATCGAGCGGGACATCTTCCGGGGTACGAGCCGTTCGGCGGTGGTGCCCCGGGTCTTCGGCGGCCAGGTCGCGGCCCAGGCACTCGTTGCCGCGGGCCGCACCGTCCCCGCGGACCTTCCCCAAGCTCTCGGCTCCGCTCGAGCAGGGGAGGCCCCATTGGCCCACTCCTTGCACTCCTACTTCCTGCGGATGGGCGACCCGGGCGCGCCGATCGTCTACAACGTCGACCGGATCCGCGACGGCCGCTCCTTCACCACCCGCCGGGTGGTGGCCGTCCAGCACGGGCAGCCGATCTTCCACCTCTCGGCGTCCTTCCAGACGTACGAGGAGGGTCTGGAGCACCAGGCGGACATGCCGGCCGCTCCCGACCCGGAGACGCTGCCCACGGCGGAACAGATGCTCCCGCGGTACGCGGACGCGTTCACCGACCCGGGTGTCATGGACCGGCTGCTGGAGGCGCGGGCCGCGGTCGACCTGCGCTATGTCGGCGCTCCGCCGTTCGCCAACGTCGGCACACCGCAGGAGCCCCGCTCCCAGGTGTGGTTCCGCACCAACGGCAAGCTCGCGGACGACCCGCTGCTGCACGTCTGCATGGCCACATACGTCTCCGACATGACGCTGCTCGACTCGGTGCTGCTCGCGCACGGCCGCGGCGGCTGGACCGTCGGCGACGTGGTCGGCGCGAGCCTGGACCACGCGATGTGGTTCCACCGGCCGTTCCGGGCCGACGAATGGCTGCTGTACGACCAGGAGTCACCGTCCGCGTCCGGCGGGCGCGGGCTCGGCCAGGCCCGCATCTACACGCAGGACGGCCGACTGGCGATCACCGTCATCCAGGAGGGCGTGGTCCGGGTCCCGCGGGACTGAGACCGCCCGGCACTTGGGGGGACCAGCCCCGCGCCGCCCCCCATGTGCTGGTCGGTCTGGGCAGGCCACGGCCCGCACCCTCATGGATACTCCCCACCATGAGCGCCGAGAACAGCACCAGCGGCAGCGCACCCGGTGGGGAGTCCACGTTCACGGTCGTCGTCGCGGCGATCGCCAACCTCGGCATCGCCGTGGCGAAGGCGATCGCGGGGCTGATCAGCGGATCGAGCGCGATGCTCTCCGAGGCGGCGCACTCGGTCGCCGACACCGTCACCGAGGTCCTGCTGCTCACCGCGCTCAAGCGCAGCGAGAAGCCCGCCGACGAGGAACACCCGCTGGGCTACGGCCCCGAGCGCTACATCTGGGCGCTGCTCGCCTCGGTCGCCACGTTCGTCGGCGGCGCGGTGTTCGCCATCTACGACGGCATTCACACGCTCGTCCGGGGCGAGGAACTCGGCGACCCGCTGGTCTCGTACATCGTGCTGGCCGTCGCGTTCGTCCTGGAGGGCTACTCCCTGCGCACGGGCCTGCGCCAGGTCCGCCGTGAGGCCGCCCGTCTGGGCGCACCCACCACCCACTACTTGCGCCACACGCCCGACACCGCGGTCAAGGCGGTCGTGATGGAGGACTCGGCGGCCCTGGCCGGCCTGCTCCTCGCCGCGGGCGGCCTCCTCGGCGGCACGCTCTCCGGCTCGGGCGTCTGGGACGGCATCGCGTCGATCCTGATCGGCGCCCTGCTGGTGTACGTGGCCTGGGTGCTGGGCCACTCCAACGCCCAGCTGCTGATCGGCCGCCCGGTGCCGAAGGAGATGCGGGCCGGGGTCCGCGAGGAGCTTCTCTCCGTACCGCACATCATCGAGGTGCTGGAGCTCACCACCCTGATCCAGGGGCCGACGGAGATCCTCGTCGCCGCGAAGATCGACTTCCGGGACGCATCGACCGCGGAGCAGATCGAGTGGGCGTGCGAGGAGGCGGAGGAGCAGCTGCAGGAGCGGTATCCGGCGATCCGCCGGGTGTATCTGGACCCGACGCCGGGGCTGGGGCAGCAGCGACGGGCAGGCCGACCGGGGGCGGGGCCGGGTACCGGTACGGGGGCCTGATACGGCGACGGCCGGGCAGCGTGCCCGCACGGCGCTGGAGGGACCGGCGGTGAAGCTGCTCAGGGCCGGGCAACGGCGCGGCTGCGGCCGGAGGGGTCCGGAAAGTCCAGAAGCCCCCCTCCCACCGCCCATCGGCCATGGCCCCAGCGTGTGTGCGAACAGTCGGAACGGCGTCATGGCTGCGGGACCATATTGACGCGGAGCAGAAATTAGGTAAGCCTTACCTCGCTTTTATGTGGGTCTTGTGCAGACCCACGTCCACACTCTCCTCGGAGCCCCTCACATGCTGTCCCCTGCCGCCGCCTCGGTGCCCGCCAGAACACCCTCCCGTCCTCGCCGCCTGTACGACTCATGGTGGACCGTGGCGGCAGCCGGCCTGGTGGCGATGATCGTGCTGACGGCGGGGCTGTGGTGCTCCCTCCATGTGCGCACCGACCAGACGCTGCACACCGGGCTGCTCTTCGTCCACCTCGCCTCGCTGGTGCTCGGCTTCGGCGCGGTGCTCTCCGCCGACTACTACGGCCTGCTGTGGGCCACCGGCCGCTGCCCGCTCGGCGAGGTCATAGCCGCCACGTCCCGGCTCCACGTGCCGATCTGGGCCGGTCTCGGCGGGCTGGTCGCAAGCGGGCTCATGCTCCAGCCCGACCTGCACTCCCTGCTGACGCAGACGAAGATCGCGCTGGTCGCCCTGCTCACCCTCAACGGCCTTCAGGCGGGCCTCCTCGGTCGCCGCCTCGCCGGGGCCACCGAGCCGATCGGCCGGGGCATGACGGCCTGGGGAGGCGCCACGGCGCTCCTGTCCCAGGCCTGCTGGTGGGGCGCGGTCGCGATCGGCTTCCTCAACACGAACCGCTGACCGGTCCCACCTCCGTGGTTCACCCTGCCGGCAGTCGCTCTTTCACGGAGATCACCGGGCACCAGACTGTTGTGACGCTCCGTCCGCCCCCGGAACGTCCGCAGGGCAAAGCACCCCACAGCTGTCAGCGCGGATCGGCCCCGTGCCGTCCGTACGCGTCAGAGCAGCCCGGCCGCGTCCAGCAGATAGTCCGTCATCGGGTCGTAGAACCGCGGGTCGAGCACGTGATCGTCCAGCGGCACCACCACCTGCAGGGTGCCCTCCGCCTCACCCAGGAAGAGCGCCGGGTCGTTGCAGTCCGCGTACCCGACCGCGTCGAGCCCCCGCTGCCCCGCGCACCCCGCCCATCCGTGGTCGGCGACGACCAGGTCCGGCAGCGGTCGCCCCTCGCGCTCAAGACCGTCCAGGATCGCCGCCATCGGCGCCGGTGAGTGCGTGTGCCACAGCGTCGCCCCGCGCTCCATCACGGCCACATCGGCGAACTGGAAGACCATGCCCTCGTCCGCCATCAACCCGGAGGGAATCCGCACGATCTCGCACCCGGCGCCGCGCAGCGCATCCGCGGTCTGCCGGTGCACATCCAGCAGCCCACCCGGATGCCCGGTCGCGAACAGCACCCGCTCCGCCCCGGCCGCCGCCTTGCGCAACCGGGCCGCCATGCGCTCCAGCGCGTCGACGGTCAGCTCGGGATCGATGGTGTCCTGCCCGTGCCGGTGCTCCGGATCATCATTGACCCCACAGCGCTCGGCCATCACGGCAAGCACGTCCTGCTCATCGGCCCACCGGTTGCCGAGCTCCAGCCCCAGCCAGTAGTGGCGGTCCCCGTTGGCGAGCCTGCGGTAGTGGGTGAGGTTGTTATCGCGGGGGGTGGCGACGTCTCCGGCGATACGCGTGCGGACGAGGTGTTCGACGAGGGCGGCGCGGCTGGGTATCGGCATGAACCCATTGTGCCGTCAGGTGTGCGCAGTGTGCCGGGCGTCTTGCACGGCGGACGCGGAGGGGCGGTAGGCGCTGCCCCCTTCGGACCGTCGCGCAGCGGTCCGATCCCGGCGCTCCGCCGTGGAGTGGTGCTCCCGTGGCCCGATGGGGCGTGGCGCGGGGCCCCTTTCCCGTACCACCGTGCGGATGGTCGTGCCCCCCCCCACCGGATCGCGACTGTCGCGACCCGGTGGCCCGCGATCCGGTGGGTCAGGACCCGGGCGGTCGCGACGCGGTGTGCCACGCCGTCAAATGCTTTTGATTCCTTGGAGAATTACCCTCCCCACCCCACCCCGCCTCCCGTCACCCACAAGGGTGAGGTTTGCCAACTGGGCTGGATATCGGTCCGCTTAGCGGGCATATGCTCGCCGCGACAACCCCAGACATGCGTCGGCCCCCGGCCGGGACTCGCAATCCCGATCGGGGGCCTGACCACCGAGGAAGTTAGGGCTTCCCGATGGATACCCAGCACCTTAGCGCGCGCTCGCGCGCCACGGCAGGCGATCGCCGCCCTGCCATCCCTTCCGGTGTCATTCATGTCAACACCCTCCACACCAACCGCTACACCGTCATCGGCAACCATCTCGCCCAGCACCGAGAGATGTCGCTGGTGGCGATCGGGCTGGCCGTGCACATCCAGTCGCTGCCCGCCGGGGCCAAGATCGGCATCAAGTTCCTCGCCGGACGCTTCCCCGAGAGCGAGACGCGTATCGCCGCCGCCCTGCGCGAGCTGGAGAGCCACGGATACCTGGCCCGTACGCGCGAGCGGACGCCCGGCGGCCGGGTCGTCACGCGGACCGTGTCGTACAACCAGCCGGATGCCGGAGCGGCAGCTCGGACCGGCCTCGCCCACTCGGCGCCGAAGCCCGAGCCCAGGGCCGAGCGACAGCAGCAGAAGCGTGAGCCGGTGACGCCTGTGGCGCCAACTGCCCCGCCCGCGCAGGCACCCGCCCCGACAGCCCTCCCGGCGCAGCGAGCCGCATCACCCGAAGCGACTCCGCCGCTTCCCGAGCCGCAGACTCACGACCTCGCCCGCCACCGCACCGCCGTCGACCTCCTCGCCGACCTGCGTGCCCACGATCCCCGGCTGCTGCTCTGCGAGCAGGACATCCGCCTCCTCGCCCCAGCCGTGGCCTGCTGGCTGGAGCGCGGGATCGATCCGGAGGCCGTACGCCGCACCCTGACCGCCGACCTACCGGAGCCGGTCAGACACCCCGCGCCCCTCCTCGGCCACCGCCTCACCCACTACCTCCCGCCGCCGCTCCCCACCGCCCCGGCCCGGGAAGCCGTGCCACGCCCTCACCCCTTCCAGGACTGCGACGGCTGCCAACGCGTCTTCCGCGCCCCAGGACCGGGCTCCTGCCGCGATTGCCGGGAGACCGACACGTCATGCACCACCGATCACCTGGAGTGCACCGCATGACCACCACGCATGTATGGAACATTGGCTACCTTTGTATGAAGTCAATGTCATGGAGGTCCCCCTTGTCCGCCACACAGATCGACATCGACGATGAGGCCCTCGCTGCAGCGATGCGGCTGTCCGGGGCGAAGACCAAGAAGGAGATGGTCAATATCGCGCTGCGCGAGTATGCGGAGCGCAGGCGCCGTACAGAAGCCCGGCTCCGTCACCTGGACAGCGCCCAGGAGTGGGACGACGGCGACTTCTGGCGTCGCCACACGGCGGAAAAGGCCGGTCCAGGGGCGGACCGCTCCGAGAAGGGTGTCGCCTGACAGTGATCCGTTACCTCGCCGACTCGACCGCCGTCTGGCGCCTCCAGCGCGACCGGAAGCTCAATGACGCCTGGTCCCACGAGCTGGAGGACGGTGCGATCGGCTCGTGCCTTCCGCAACGTACGGAGTTCCTGCAGTCCGCCAGGAGCCTCGAAGAGTTCGACGGGATGTCAGCGATGTTTGGCGAACTGCACCCGGACGTGCAGGTACCAAAGGGTGTCTGGCGCTGGATCGAAGCTGCTCAATGTCGCCTCGCCCAGCGAGGACAGCACCGGAGCCTGTCCGTAGTCGACTGGCTGGTCTGCGCCACAGCCGCGCACCACGGCTTGGTCGTTCTGCATGACGACAACGACTTCCGTGCCGCAGCGCGTGTTCTGACCGATGTGACGGAACAGAGCGTGTTCGCCCCACCCTCGCCGTAAATCCGGCCGCGCCTTCGCCGCCCGATTTCGCACCACGGCCCGGCACCGCTCCACGTACCGATCCCGTCAGCCGGCTGATCCGTCGAAAACCAACCATGTCTTCTTGCAGGCTGATGAGGTCGGTCAGCTGCCACAGCCCGTCGCCCGGCCGGGGCTCCTCGCCGCGCGGGAACTCGGGATTCCGTGCCGCCAGGGCCGGCACCTGGTTGGCCGGGTCGGGCAGGTACGTCAGGCCCACGCCACCGAAGCGCGCGACCGCGGTCCCGGGCGACGGGCCGGTCCACCAGCCGGCTGAGGGTGGTTGGCTGGGCAAGCCAGATCCTCGCTCATCGCCTGGATGAGCCCTCGCGCCGACAGCATGTCCAGGATCCGCTGATGCTTCACACCTGATCGCCCGCCGCAGCGAACGCCCCCCGCGCCAGCCGGTGCAGCAGCGCCGCCGTCGCCGTGCGCCCCGGCAGGGCGCCGGGGCGGCCCAGGTGCGGGGTCGAGTTGAGCAGGCCGAAGACCGCGTGGACGGTGGCGCGGGCCTCGCTCTCGGGGAGGAGCGGATAGAGGGCGCTGACCACCTCGACCCACAGCTCCACGTACTGCCGCTGGAGCTGCCGCACGCGCTTGCGGTCGCTGTCCCGGAGGCGGTCCAGCTCGCGGTCGTGCAGGGTGATCAGGGGGCGGTCGTCCAGGGCGAAGTCGATGTGGCCCTCGATGAGCGCGTCCAGCAGGACCTCCGGGGAGCCGTCGCCGGAGCGCGCGTCCTCCGTGACGCGGAGCCTCCCGCCGGCCAAAAGGCGCTCACTGATGCCGACCAGCAGCTCGGCGAGCATCGCGTCCTTGCCGGGGAAGTGGCGGTAGAGGCCGGGGCCGCTGATCCCCACGGCTGCGCCTATCTCGTCGACGCCCACACCGTGGAAGCCGCGCTCGGCGAAGAGGCGGGCAGCCTCCTTGAGGATCTGCTCGCGGCGCGTCGGGGCGTCCGTCCTGGTGGTCATGAATTCGATTCTAGACAGTGGCGTTAGCGAGCGTTAACCTGAAGGAAACGTGTTAACGCTCATTAACCGGATCGGCGGACCGGCCGACCGGGCAAGGGGGCTCGACGGATGCAGCAGGCACCGGTGCTGGCGAGTGCGGCGGATCCCGCGTCTCAGGGCTGGCTGGCCAACGAGGAGGCGCACCGCGCGCTCGGCGACGAGCTGCGGGCGCGCCTGGCCGCGGCCAGGCTGGGCGGGGGTGAGAAGGCCCGCGCCCGGCATGTGGCGCGCGGCAAGCTGCTGCCCCGGGAGCGGGTGGACACCCTGCTGGACCCGGGGTCGCCCTTCCTGGAGCTGGCGCCGCTGGCGGCCGAGGGGCTGTACGGGGGCGCCGCTCCGGCGGCCGGGGTGATCGCCGGGATCGGGCGGGTCAGCGGCCGGGAGTGCGTGATCGTCGCCAATGACGCCACGGTCAAGGGCGGCACGTATTACCCCATGACGGTGAAGAAGCACCTGCGGGCCCAGGAGGTGGCGCTGGAGAACCGGCTGCCGTGTCTGTACCTCGTGGACTCCGGTGGCGCGTTCCTGCCGATGCAGGACGAGGTGTTTCCCGACCGGGAGCACTTCGGGCGGATCTTCTACAACCAGGCGCGGATGTCGGGGGCCGGGATTCCGCAGGTCGCGGCCGTGCTGGGGTCCTGTACGGCCGGTGGGGCGTACGTCCCCGCGATGAGCGACGAGGCCGTGATCGTGCGGAACCAGGGGACGATCTTCCTCGGCGGTCCGCCGCTGGTGAAGGCCGCGACCGGTGAGGTCGTCACGGCGGAGGAGCTGGGTGGCGGCGAGGTCCACTCCCGTACGTCGGGCGTCACCGACCATCTCGCGGAGGACGACGCGCACGCCCTGCGGATCGTCCGGAACATCGTGGCCACGCTGCCCGCGCGCGGGGCTCTGCCCTGGTCCGTGGAGGCCGTGGAGGAGCCGAAGGTCGATCCTGCGGGGCTGTACGGGGCCGTGCCGGTCGATTCGCGAACGCCGTACGACGTACGGGAGGTCATCGCGCGGGTCGTCGACGGGTCGCGGTTCGCCGAGTTCAAGGCGGAGTACGGGACGACGCTGGTCACCGGCTTCGCCCGGATCCATGGGCACCCGGTCGGCATCGTCGCCAACAACGGCATCCTGTTCTCCGAGTCGGCCCAGAAGGGTGCGCACTTCATCGAGCTCTGCGACCAGCGCGGCATCCCGCTGGTCTTCCTGCAGAACATCTCCGGGTTCATGGTCGGGCGCGACTACGAGGCCGGCGGCATCGCCAAGCACGGCGCCAAGATGGTGACGGCCGTCGCCTGCACCCGGGTCCCGAAGCTGACCGTCGTGGTCGGCGGGTCGTACGGAGCGGGGAACTACTCCATGTGCGGGCGGGCCTACTCGCCGCGCTTCCTGTGGATGTGGCCCAACGCCAAGATCTCCGTCATGGGCGGCGAGCAGGCCGCGTCCGTCCTCGCGACGGTCAAGCGCGACCAGCTGGGCGACGACTGGAGCGCGGAGGACGAGGAAACCTTCAAGGCGCCGATCCGCGCACAGTACGAGACGCAGGGCAACGCGTACTACGCCACCGCCCGGCTCTGGGACGACGGGGTGATCGACCCGCTGGAGACCCGGCAGGTGCTGGGGCTCGCTCTGACCGCGTGTGCCAACGCCCCGCTGGGTGAGCCCGGCTTCGGCGTCTTCCGGATGTGAGGAACAGATGACGATGTTCGACACCGTTCTGGTCGCCAACCGCGGCGAGATCGCGGTCCGGGTGATCCGGACCCTGCGCGAACTGGGTGTGCGGTCCGTCGCCGTCTTCAGCGACGCGGACGCAGACGCCCGGCATGTACGGGAGGCCGATACGGCGGTGCGGATCGGACCCGCACCCGCCGCGGAGAGCTATCTCAGCGTGCCCGCGCTGATGGAGGCCGCCCGCCGCACCGGCGCGCAGGCCGTGCACCCGGGGTACGGATTCCTCGCCGAGAACGCGGGGTTCGCGCACGCGTGCGCGGACGCGGGGCTCGTCTTCATCGGGCCGCCCGCCTCCGCGATCTCGCTGATGGGCGACAAGATCCGGGCCAAGGAGACCGTCGCGGCGGCCGGAGTTCCGGTCGTGCCGGGGTCCTCCGGCAGCGGGCTCAGCGACACACAGCTCGCCGAGGCGGCGCGCACGATCGGTATGCCGGTGCTGCTGAAGCCCTCGGCGGGCGGCGGCGGCAAGGGCATGCGGCTGGTGCGCGACGAGGCGCTGCTCGCCGACGAGATCGCCGCAGCCCGGCGCGAGGCGCGTGGCTCGTTCGGGGACGACACCCTGCTCGTGGAGCGGTGGATCGACCGGCCGCGCCACATCGAGATCCAGGTCCTGGCCGACGGTCACGGGAACGTGGTGCATCTCGGCGAACGCGAGTGCTCGCTCCAACGCCGCCACCAGAAGATCATCGAGGAGGCGCCGTCCGTCCTGCTCGACGAGAAGACCCGGGCGGCGATGGGCGAGGCGGCAGTCCAGGCGGCCCGCTCCTGCGGGTATGTCGGCGCGGGCACGGTGGAGTTCATCGTCCCGGGCAACGACCCCGCCTCGTACCACTTCATGGAGATGAACACCCGCCTCCAGGTCGAGCACCCGGTCACCGAACTGATCACCGGCCTGGACCTGGTCGAGTGGCAGCTGCGGGTCGCCTCCGGCGAACAACTCCCGTACAAGCAGGCGGACATCACGCTCACCGGGCATGCGATCGAGGCCCGGATCTGCGCCGAGGACCCGGCCCGCGGTTTTCTGCCGTCCGGCGGCACGGTGCTCTCCCTCGGCGAGCCGAGCGGCCAGGGCGTACGGACCGACTCGGGTCTCAGTGAGGGGGTCGAGGTCGGCAGTCTGTACGACCCGATGCTCTCGAAGGTCATCGTCCACGGACCCGACCGGGCCACGGCGCTGCGGCGGCTGCGCACCGCCCTGTCGGAGCTGGTGATCCTGGGCGTGCCGACCAATGCCGGGTTCCTTCGCCGGCTGCTCGCCCACCCGGCGGTGGTGGCGGGCGATCTCGACACCGGGCTGGTGGAGCGCGCGGTGGACGGGCTGGTGCCGGACGGGGTGCCGGAGGAGGTGTACGCGGCGGCGGCGCTGCTGCGACAGCCGGCCGCCGGGGGCACCTCACCCGGGGGCAGCTCCGGTTGGGTCGACCCGTTCTCGGTGGCCGACGGCTGGCGGCTGGGCGGCGCCCCCGCCCGCACGGTCCGCCACTTCCGACTGCCGGGCCACGATCCGGTGCAGGTCGCCGTGCGCTCCTGTCCGGCGGGCACCGAGCTGACGTTCGGTCATGTCGGGGAGGGCGCACTGCCGCCGGCGCCCGCGACGGGCACCTGCGGCCCGCTGGCCCCACTGCCCGGCGGCATGGAGACAGCCAGGGTCATCGACGTCCGCGCACACCGGCTCACCTTCGAACTCGCCGGTGTCACCCATACGTTCGCCCACGCCACCTCCCCGGAGGGCACCTGGCTGGGCCGCGACGGCGACACCTGGCACGTACAGGACCACGACCCGGTGGAGGCGTCCCTCAGCGGCGCCGCACACGGCGGCGCCGACACGCTCGCCGCGCCCATGCCGGGCACGGTCACCGTGGTGAAGGTGGCCGTCGGGGACGAGGTAGTCGCCGGGCAGAGCCTGCTCGTCGTGGAGGCGATGAAGATGGAGCACGTCATCTCCGCCCCGCACGCCGGGACCGTCACCGAGCTCGATGTGACGGCCGGTACCACCGTCGCCATGGACCAGGTACTGGCCGTGGTGGTTCCGAGCGAGGAGGAAGCATGACCGCCGGGAACCTGCCCATGACCGTGCCCGCACCGGATCTGCCCGCCCGGGTACGGATCCACGAGGTCGGCGCCCGCGACGGGCTGCAGAACGAGAAGGGGGTCGTCCCGACCGAGGTGAAGGCGGAGTTCATCCACCGCCTCGCCGCGGCGGGCCTGACCACCATCGAGGCAACCAGCTTCGTCCACCCGAAGTGGGTGCCCCAACTCGCCGACGCGGAGGACCTGTTCCCCCGCCTCGGGGACATCGAGGGGGTCTCGCTCCCCGTGCTCGTACCGAACGAACGCGGGCTGGACCGCGCCCTCGCGCTCGGTGCGCGCCGGATCGCCGTGTTCGGGTCGGCGACCGAGACGTTCGCCGCCCGCAACCTCAACCGCACGGTCGCCGAGTCGCTCGCCATGTTCGAGCCCGTCGTCGCCCGCGCCAAGGCGGACAAGGTGCACGTCCGCGGCTATCTGTCGATGTGCTTCGGCGACCCGTGGGAGGGACCGGTCCCCGTGCACCAGGTCGTGCGCGTCGCCAAGGCGCTGATGGACCTCGGCTGCGACGAACTCTCCCTGGGCGACACCATCGGCGTCGCCACCCCCGGCCATGTGCAGGACCTGCTCTCCGAGCTGAACGAGGAGGGCGTGCACACCAACACCATCGGGGTGCACTTCCACGACACGTACGGCCAGGCGCTGTCCAACACCCTCGCCGCGCTCCAGCACGGTGTCGCCACCGTGGACGCCTCCGCGGGCGGCCTCGGCGGCTGCCCGTACGCGAAGAGCGCCACCGGAAATCTCGCCACCGAAGACCTCGTGTGGATGCTCCACGGCCTCGGCATCGAAACCGGGGTCGACCTCGACGCGCTCACCGCCACCAGCGTGTGGCTCGCCGAACAACTGGGCCGCCCGAGCCCGTCCCGTACCGTCCGCGCGCTCTCGGTTCAATAAACACAGTCCCACAAGGAGTGACCCCCGCCATGTCCCTGGACCACCGGCTGACCGCCGAACACGAGGAACTGCGTCGCACCGTCGAGGAGTTCGCGCACGACGTGGTCGCCCCGAAGATCGGCGACTTCTACGAGCGCCACGAGTTCCCGTACGAGATCGTGCGCGAGATGGGGCGGATGGGCCTGTTCGGGCTGCCGTTCCCGGAGGAGTACGGCGGCATGGGCGGCGACTATCTCGCCCTCGGGATCGCCCTGGAGGAGCTGGCCCGCGTCGACTCGTCCGTGGCGATCACCCTGGAGGCCGGGGTCTCGCTCGGCGCCATGCCGGTCTACCGGTTCGGCACGGAGGAGCAGAAGCAGCAGTGGCTGCCGAAGCTCTGCTCGGGCGAGGCACTGGGTGCCTTCGGGCTGACCGAGCCGGACGGCGGGTCGGACGCGGGCGCCACCCGGACGACGGCCGTGCGCGACGGGGACGAGTGGGTGATCAACGGCTCCAAGTGCTTCATCACCAACTCCGGTACGGACATCACCGCGCTGGTCACGGTCACGGCGGTGACCGGGCGCAAGGAGAACGGCGCCCCGCTCATCTCGTCGATCATCGTGCCGTCCGGCACCCCCGGCTTCACGGTCGCCGCTCCGTACTCCAAGGTCGGCTGGAACGCGTCGGACACCCGTGAGCTGTCCTTCTCGGACGTGCGGGTCCCGGCGGCGAACCTGCTGGGCGAGGAGGGCCGCGGGTACGCGCAGTTCCTGCGGATCCTCGACGAGGGACGGATCGCGATCTCGGCGCTGTCCACGGGTCTGGCGCAGGGCTGTGTGGACGAGTCGGTGAAGTACGCCAAGGAACGGCACGCCTTCGGCCGGCCGATCGGCGCCAACCAGGCCATCCAGTTCAAGATCGCGGACATGGAGATGCGGGCGCACATGGCCCGGATCGGCTGGCGGGACGCGGCGTCGAGGCTCGTGCACGGCGAACCGTTCAAGAAGGAGGCGGCGCTCGCCAAGCTGTACTCGTCGACGGTGGCGGTGGACAACGCGCGTGAGGCGACGCAGATCCACGGCGGCTACGGCTTCATGAACGAGTACCCGGTGGCGCGGATGTGGCGCGACTCCAAGATCCTGGAGATCGGCGAGGGTACGAGCGAGGTGCAGCGGATGCTGATCGCGCGGGAGCTGGGGCTGCCGGCCTGAGGGATGTGCGGCAGGACTCCGCAGCCGCCGTGCGTCGAGCACCCGACGCACGGCGGAACCTTCTCCGGTGGCCAGGTGTTCTTCGAGCGCGAAGATCTCCATGTGTCAGCGGTGACCTTTCTCGCGCCACAAGCAGACCGCCACGATTCGGCGCGGAGGACCGCCCGCCGAGAGCCGCCGCGGCAGCCTCGACGAGCCGCCCGGTACGACGTCGCGCCACGGGCAATTCGTTCGACAGGTCCGGGACCGCCCCGGCAGAGTCTGTTCATGAACCCTCGGCACTGGCCCCTGTACGGGCTCCGCATCCGCACGCCCCGCCTGGAACTCCGCCTGCCGGACCTGGAGTTGCTCGACGACCTGGCAGGCGTCGCCGCCGACGGGGTGCATGCGCCGGACAGCATGCCGTTCACCGTGCCCTGGACCGACGGCCCGCCCGCCGAACGCGGCCGGGCCGTGTACCAGCATGTACTGTCCACCGTCGCCGACTGGTCCGTACGGGACTGGGTCCTGAGCCTCGTCGTGCTGCACGAGGGCAAGGTCGTCGGGCGGCAGGACCTCGGGGCACGCGACTTCACGGTGACCGGTGAGGTGCACACCGGGTCGTGGCTGGGGCTGGCGCACCAGGGCCGGGGCATCGGCACCGAGATGCGGGCCGCCGTGCTGCATCTGGCGTTCGCCGGGCTCGGCGCCCGGAGCGCGATCTCGTCCGCGATGACGGACAACCCCCGTTCGCTGGGCGTCTCGCGCCGGCTCGGCTATCTGCCGGACGGGCTGGAGGTGGCCGCGCTGCGGGGCGCTCCCGTCACCCTGCAGCGGCTGCGGATCGTCCGCGACCGCTGGGAGGAGCACCGCACCGTCGATGTGCGGATCGCCGGACTCGACGCGTGCCGGAAGGACTTCGGCGGATGACGCTCCTGGTGCACACCTTCGTACGGGGGAAGAGCGGCAAGCCGCACCTCCTCGACGACCCACCGGACGGCAGCGACATGGCGGGGTTCGAGAGCTGCCGGACCGACTTGTGGGGGTCGGAGCGGGTCCGGGCGCTCGGGGCCCGGTTCCTGCCGGAGCTCGCGTCCTACGACCTGTACGTCGAGCCGGAGGACATCGAGGACTTCCTCGCCGAGTGCGAACTGCTGCGCCCGCACGCGGCGGAGCTCGACGCGCACTGCGGCTACCGCGAGGGCTACGTGGCCGAGCGGTTGGCCAACATCAGCGCTGCGGCCCGGCGGGCCCAGGACGTCGGCGGCGGGGTGCTCGTCTGGTAGCCGGGCCGGTCGGGCAGGCCACCCCCTGGACAGTAGGTGAGGTTAGGCTAACCTACCTTTGAACTCGTCAGCGGGCGCCCACCGGCGCGTACGAAAGCAGACACACCCATGCCCAAGGTCCGGACCACCCCCCTCTCCCGTCGCGGCCTGCTTGCCGCCGGCGGCGCCGTCGGTCTCGGCGCCGTACTCGCAGCGTGCGGCGACAGCGACTCGAAGGACTCCGGCTCCGGCTCGGGTTCGACCGCCGAGAAGTCCGGGCCATGGACGTTCAAGGACGACCGCGGTCAGACCGTGAAGGCCGCAAAGGTCCCGAAGAACATCGTCGCCTTCACCGGTGTCGCCGCCGCCCTCCACGACTACGGCATCGAGGTCAAGGGCGTCTTCGGCCCGACGAAGACCAAGGACGGCAAGGCCGATGTGCAGGCCGGCGACCTCGACGTCAGCAAGGTCGAGATCCTCGGCAACGTCTGGGGCGAGTTCAACGTCGAGAAGTACGCGGCGCTCGGCCCGGAGCTCCTCGTGACCGCCATGTGGGAGAAGGACGCCCTCTGGTACGTGCCGGACGAGTCCAAGGACAAGATCCTGAAGCTGGCCCCGAGCGTCGCCCTCTGGGCCGCCCGGACCACCATTCCCAAGGCGATCCAGCGCCACGAGGATCTCGCCGCCTCCCTCGGCGCCGACGTCGAGGCCGCCGCGGTGACCGACGCCAAGGCCCGCTTCGAGAAGGCCGCGGCCCGGCTGCGCGCCGCCGCCAAGTCCAAGCCGAACATCAAGGTCATGATCGGCTCGGCCAGCCAGGACCTCTTCTACGTCTCGCTCGCCAGGATGTCCGCGGACACCCTGTACTTCCAGGAGCTGGGTGTGAAGTTCGTCGAGCCGAAGGTCAACGCCGCGGGCTTCTTCGAGGAACTGAGCTGGGAGAACGTCGACAAGTACGACGCCGACATCATCATGATGGACAACCGCTCCTCGGCCCTGCAGCCCGACGCCCTGACGTCCAAGCCGACCTGGGCGCAGCTGCCCGCCGTCAAGGCCGGTCAGGTTATCCCGCGCACCACCGAGCCGATCTACTCCTACGACAAGTGCGCGCCGATCCTCGAGGACCTCGCGAAGGCCATCGAGGACGCGAAGAAGGTCAGCTGACCGAGCGCCAGGCACCCTCGCCTCCGGCCCGGCCCGGGTTGTCCCCCGGCCGGGCCGGGCCGTTTTCCTTCGCTTCCCGGTTCCTGGAAGGAGCCCTCGCATGACGAGCGCAGCCGCACCCCCCGTCACCCCCTTCCGGCTCTTCGGCCTGATGGTCACCCGGACCAGGCGGCTGGGACCCTCCATGCTCCGGATCACCTTCGGCGGTCCGGGGCTCGACGGCTTCGCCGCCGGGGGCCGCGACCAGAGCCTGTCGTTGTTCCTGCCGCACCCCGACCAGCCGGAACCAGTCGTTCCGGTCGACAAGGACGGCAACTGGTTCGCCGCCTGGCGTGCACTACCCGAGGACATACGGGCCGTCATGCGCTCGTACACCGTCCGCGCGCAGCGCCGCGCCCCTGACGGATCGACCGAAATCGATATCGACTTCGCACTGCACGAGGACGGCGGACCCGCCTGCCGCTGGGCCGCCACCGCCGCCCCCGGCGATCTCCTCAAGGCGCTCGGCCCTGCCGTCGAGGACAACACGGCCGTCCGCTTCCGGCCCCCCGAGGACACCGACTGGGTGCTGATCTGGGCCGACGAGACGGCGCTGCCCGCCGCGTCGGCAGCCCTGGAGTGGCTGCCCGCCGGCATGCAGGCCCGCGTCTGGCTCGAGGTCCAGCACACCGAGGACCGCCAGGCGCTCACCACCGCGGCCCGCGCCCGGATCAGCTGGCTCGTCCGGGACGAGGGCGCTCCGTCCGCCGTGGACGCCGTACGCGCCGCCGAGCTGCCCGAGGGGACCCCGTACGTCTGGATCGCGGGCGAGTCGTCGAACGTACGGGCGCTGCGCCGCCATCTGGTCCAGGAGCGCCGGTTCGACCGCAGGCGGGTGACGTTCGTCGGCTACTGGCGCCGCGGGATGAGCGAGGAGCAGCTGCGCGCAGAAGCGGCCACCGAGGACGCGTGATCCGGACAACTTCGGCGTCCCGTGGGGGGCGAGGGAACAAATCGATGTGAAGTTAGGTTAGGCTAACCTAACTTCGACATCGAGCCCTCGCCCCCCATTCCTCTGCCCTGAGGGCGCCGATGAAGTTTCCCCGCATCCGGGAGGACCCCTTCATGCGTTCGCACCTGCTCAATGACTCGACTGCGGAGCACTACCGTCGCTCCGTGACCGCAGGGATCGAACGGGTCGCAGCCAAACTCGCCGCCACCGACCGGCCGTTCACCGGGATCTCCGTCGACGAGCTCTCCCCGGTCGTCGACGCGATCGACCTGGACCGTCCGTTGGGCGATGCGTCCGCCGCCCTCGACGAGCTCGACCGCGTCTATCTCCGTGACGCCGTCTACTTCCACCACCCCCGCTACCTGGGCCACCTCAACTGCCCGGTGGTCATCCCCGCCGTCCTCGGTGAAGCCGTCCTCTCGGCCGTCAACTCCTCCCTGGACACCTGGGACCAGAGCGCGGGCGGCACCCTGATCGAGCGCCGGCTGATCGACTGGACCGCGGCCAGGATCGGCCTCGGCCCGGCCGCCGACGGCATCTTCACCAGCGGCGGCACGCAGTCCAACCTGCACGCCCTGCTGCTCACCCGCGAAGAGGCCAAGTGCCGCCCCGGGCAGTTCGACCGACTGCGGATCCTCACCTCCGAGTGCAGCCACTTCAGCGTCCAGAAGTCGGCGAAACTCCTCGGTCTCGGCCCGGACTCCGTCGTCTCCGTCCCCGTCGACCAGAACAAGCGCATGCAGACCGTGGCCCTCGCCCGCACGCTCGAGCAGTGCGTCGCCGAGGGTGCCGTCCCGATGGCGGTCGTCGCCACCGCGGGCACCACGGACTTCGGCTCGATCGACCCGCTGCCCGAAATCGCCGCGCTCTGCCAGCAGTTCTCAACCTGGATGCATGTCGACGCCGCGTACGGCTGTGGACTGCTCGCCTCCGGCGAGCGCCGCCATCTCCTCGACGGCATCGAGCACGCCGACTCCGTGACCGTGGATTACCACAAGTCCTTCTTCCAGCCGGTGAGTTCCTCGGCCGTGCTGGTCCGCGACCGGGCCACCCTGCGCCACGCCACGTACCACGCGGAGTACCTCAACCCGCATCGCATGGCAGCCGAGCGCATCCCCAACCAGGTTGACAAGTCCCTGCAGACCACGCGCAGATTCGACGCACTCAAACTGTGGATGACCCTGCGCGTCATGGGCGCGGACGGCATCGGCGAGCTCTTCGACGAGGTCTGCGACCTGGCCGCCGAGGGCTGGCGGCTGCTCACCGCCGACCCGCGTTTCGACGTCGTCGTCGAGCCGCAGCTCTCCACGCTGGTGTTCCGCTGCGTCCCGGACGCCGTCACCTCACCCGCCGAGATCGACCGCGCCAACCTCTACGCCCGCAAGGCGCTCTTCGCCTCCGGCGAGGCCGTCGTCGCCGGGACGAAGGTCGGCGGCCGTCAGTACCTGAAATTCACCCTGCTCAACCCCGAAACGACCGCACAGGACATCGCCGCGGTCCTCGACCTGATCGCCGGCCACGCCGAGCAGTACCTGGGAGACTCTCTTGACCGCGCTTCCTGACCCCCACGACTTCATCGGGATCGGCCTCGGCCCGTTCAATCTCGGTCTCGCCTGCCTGACCGAAGACATCGACGAACTCAGCGGTGTGTTCCTGGAGTCCAAGCCGGACTTCGAGTGGCACGCCGGGATGTTCCTCGAAGGCGCCCATCTCCAGACGCCGTTCATGTCGGACCTGGTGACGATGGCCGACCCCACCTCGCCGTACTCCTTCCTCAACTACCTGAAGGAACGCGGGCGGCTGTACTCCTTCTACATCCGGGAGAACTTCTACCCGCTGCGGACCGAGTACAACGACTACTGCCGGTGGGCCGCCGGCCGGCTGAGCAGCGTCCGCTTCAACGAGACCGTCGAGTCGGTCACGTACGACGAGAGCACCGCTCTCTACACCGCCCGCACCCTTGCCGGAAGCGTCTTCCGTGCCCGGCACCTGGTACTGGGCACAGGAACTCCCCCGTACATCCCGGAGGCGTGCCGGGACCTGGGCGGCGACTTCCTGCACAACTCCCGCTACCTGGAGAGAAAGGCGGCCCTCCAGGCGAAGGAGTCCATCACTCTCGTCGGCAGCGGACAGAGCGCGGCGGAGATCTACTACGACCTGCTCTCCGAGATCGATGTGCACGGCTACCGGCTGAATTGGGTGACGCGCTCACCGCGGTTCTTCCCGCTGGAGTACACCAAGCTGACGCTGGAGATGACCTCCCCGGAGTACGTCGACTACTTCCACACCCTGCCCGAACAGACCCGCTACCGGCTGGAGTCCGGCCAGAAGGGGCTCTTCAAGGGCATCGACGGCGAACTGATCGACGCGATCTTCGACCTGCTCTACCAGAAGAACCTGCCCGGACCGGTCCCCACCCGCCTCCTCACCAACTCCGCGCTGCGGAGTGCGCGGTACGAGGAGAGCAGCGGCACGTACACGCTCGGCCTGCACCAGGAGGAGCAGGACAAGGAGTACAGCCTCACCACCGAGGGGTTGATCCTCGCCACCGGCTACCGCTACACCCCGCCGGCCTTCCTGGAGCCGATCACCGGCCGGCTGCGCCACGACAGCCGCGGCCGCTTCGACGTGGCCCGCAACTACTCCATCGACACCACCGGGCGCGGCGTCTTCCTGCAGAACGCGGGCACGCACACCCACTCGATCACCTCGCCCGACCTGGGCATGGGTGCCTACCGCAACGCGTACATCATCGGCGAGCTGCTCGGCCGTGAGTACTACCCGGTCGAGAAGTCCATCGCCTTCCAGGAGTTCGCCGTATGAACACTGACGTCGGTACGTTCACCGTCCGCGCCCTCGACCCTTCCCCGAGCTCTCGGCCCGGTTCGAGCGGGTCGGGCTCCATGTCCGACGCCGAACTGGTGCACAGCTGGGTCACCCACCCCAAGGCGTCCTTCTGGCTGATGGGCGACGCCCGGCTGCAGGACGTCGAGCGGGAGTACATGGCGATCGCCGCCAACCCGCACCACGACGCGTTCATGGGACTGCACAACGGAGAGCCCGCCTTCCTGATGGAGCGGTACGACCCCGCCGAGGTGGAGCTCAAGGGGTTGTACGAGGCCGATCCGGGCGACATCGGGATGCACTTCCTCGTCGCCCCGACGGACACCCCGCTGCACGGCTTCACCCACGCCGTGATCACCACTGTGCTGGAGACGCTGTTCGCCGATCCGTCGGTACGCCGGGTCGTCGTCGAACCGGACGTCCGCAACACAGCCGTGCACGCGCTCAACAAGGCCGTGGGCTTCGAGGTCCTCCGCGAGATCGCCAAGCCGGAGAAGACCGCCCTGCTCAGCGCATGCACCCGGGAACAGTTCCACGCCGCGCGCGAAGGAGAGGCCCGATGACCACCACCACCGCCGCCGTCGCGCACCTCACCCCCGAGCGCTGGGCCACCGCCAACCGGCAGCTCGTCCGCAAAGCCCTCGCCGAGTTCACCCACGAGCGACTGCTGACCCCCGAACCGCTCGGCACCGGCCTCTACGCCGTGCGAAGCGACGACACAGCGACCGAGTACCGCTTCGCCGCCCGGCGCTTCGCGCTCGACCACTGGCAGGTCGACGCCGCCTCCGTCACCCGCCACCGGCACGGCACGGAACTGCCCCTGGACGCGCTGGAATTCTTCGTCGAACTGCGCGAGACGCTGGGGCTTTCGGCGGAGATCCTGCCGGTCTATCTGGAGGAGATCTCCTCCACGCTGGCCGGAACCGCGTACAAACTCACCAAGGAACCGGTGACCTCCGCCGCGCTGGTCGCCGCCGGATTCCAGGCGATCGAGACGGGCATGACCGAGGGCCACCCCTGCTTCGTCGCCAACAACGGGCGACTCGGCTTCGGCATCGACGAGTACCGCGCGTACGCCCCCGAAGCGGCGAGCGCGATCCGGCTGGTCTGGCTCGCCGCCCGCCGCGACCGCGCCACGTTCACAGCGGGCGCCGGGCTCGACTACGAGACGCTGATCAGCGGCGAACTGAGCGGGGAGACCCGGCAGCGGTTCGCCGGCACGCTGACCGGCCTCGGGCTCGACCCCGACGACTACCTGCTCATCCCCGTCCACCCCTGGCAGTGGTGGAACAAACTGGCCGTCACCTTCGCCGGAGAACTCGCCCAGCACCGTCTGGTCTGCCTCGGCGAGAGCGACGACAGCTACCTCGCGCAGCAGTCCATCCGCACCTTCTTCAACACCGGCAACCCGGAGAAGCACTACGTCAAGACGGCACTGTCCGTCCTGAACATGGGCTTCATGCGCGGGCTCTCCGCCGCGTACATGGAGGCGACGCCCGCGATCAACGACTGGCTGTCCGGGCTCATCGAGCGCGACGAGGTGCTGCGCGCGGCCCGGTTCTCGATCATCCGCGAGCGGGCGGCCATCGGCTACCACCACCGGACGTACGAGGCGGCCACCACGAAGGGCTCCCCGTACCTGAAAATGCTCGCCGCGCTCTGGCGGGAGAGTCCGGTGCCCGGACTGGCGCCGGGCGAACGGGTCGCGACCATGGCATCGCTCGTCCACTCCGACCACGAGGGCAACTCCGTCGCGGGGGCACTGATCGCCGAGTCGGGACTGGCCCCCGCCGACTGGCTGCGCCGCTACCTGGACGCCTACCTGGTGCCGGTGCTGCACAGCTTCTACGCGTACGACCTCGTGTACATGCCGCACGGCGAGAACGTCATCCTGGTCGTCGAGAACGGCGTCGTCACCCGCACGGTCTTCAAGGACATCGCCGAGGAGATCGCGGTCATGGACCCGGACGCGGTCCTGCCGCCCCAGGTCGAGCGGATCCGCGCCGAGGTCCCGGACGACAGGAAACTGCTGTCGGTCCTCACCGACGTCTTCGACTGCTTTCTCCGCTTCCTGGGCGCCGGACTCGCCACCGAGGGGATCCTCGACGAGGAGGCGTTCTGGCGGACGGTCGCCGCCTGTGTGTCCGGCTACCAGGAGTCGGTGCCGCAGCTCGCGGACAAGTTCAAGCAGTACGACATGTTCACGGAGGAATTCGCACTGTCCTGCCTGAACCGGCTCCAGCTGCGCAACAACAAGCAGATGGTCGACCTGACGGACCCGTCGGGTGCGCTGCAGCTCGTCGGCACACTCAGGAACCCGATCGCGGGATTTCAGTAACCCTCACGGCAAGCTTTGCCCCGATCGCCGGGCGGGTCCGGAAGATCAGACCCGCCCGGCGATCGGGGACAGAGCGTCGGCAGGACGCCCGGTCACCTCACTGCACAGGCCACGGCACCTGCGCCGACCGGTAGTAGTCGATCCCCAGCGCCGAGAACCTCGGCCCCTGCGCCGCGAGCCGCACCTTGTACGCGTCCCAGTCATGCGTGGACGCCGGCGACCAGCCCAGCTCCGCAACGCCCGGCAGCCGCGGGAACGCCATCTGCTCGACCTCGTCGCTGTTCGTCACCGTCTCCGACCAGATCGGCGCCTCGACCCCGAGGATCGAGTCCTCCGGGGCGCCTTCGAGGTACGTCGCCGGGTTCCAGTCGTACGAACGCTGCACCTCGACATAGCCGGCCCAGGCCAGGCCCAGCTTGGTGTCCTTGTCGTACTTCATGTCGAGGTACGTACGGTCCGCAGGGGACAGCACCAGTTTCGTGCCGCTCTTCGCCGCGTCCGCCACCTGCTTGCGCTCGGCGACGCCCGTCCGGTCGTAACCCCAGTACTGGGCGACGGCGCCCGCGACGGGCGTGGCCCCGGTCAGCTGATGCCAGCCGACCACTGTCTTGCCGTACGTGCCGACGATGGCCTGCGCCCTGTTCATGAACGTCACGTAGTCGTCGTGGCTGGTGGAGTGCGCCTCGTCGCCGCCGATGTGGAGGTACTTGCCCGGCGTCAGCGCGGCCAGCTCACGGACCACGTCGTCCACGAACGTGTACGTGATCTCCTTCGGCACGCACAGCGAGCTGAAACCGACGCTCGTGCCGGTGTAGAGCGGCGGTGCGACCCCGTTGCAGTTCAGCTCGGCGTACGAGGCGAGTGCCGCATTGGTGTGGCCCGGCAGGTCGATCTCCGGGACGACCTCCAGGTAGCGCGAGGAGGCGTACCGGACGATCTCCTTGTAGTCGCTCTTGGTGTAGTAGCCGCCGGCTCCCCCGCCGACCTCGGTCTGCCCGCCGTACGTGGCCAGCCGCGGCCAGGAGTCGATGGCGATGCGCCAGCCCTGGTCGTCGGAGAGATGCAGATGGAGCTTGTTCATCTTGTAGACGGCGAGCTGGTCGATGTAGCGCTTGACCTCCGTGACGGAGAAGAAGTGCCGGGAGACATCGAGCATCGCGCTGCGGTACGCGTAGCGCGGCGCGTCCGTGACCGTGCCGCCCGCGACCTGCCACGGCCCCGTCTGGCGGCTGTTCTTCTCCACGTCCGCCGGGAGCAGCTGACGGAGCGTCTGGACGCCGTGGAACAGGCCTGCCGGGCCGCGCGCGGTGATGGTGACGGATCCGTGGCTCGACTTCAGCGTGTACCCCTCCGCGCCCAGCTCACTGTCGTGGGAGCCGAGCCGGAGCCGGATGCCGTCACTGCCACCGCGGTCGGTGACCGGCAGGGCGTACCCGGTGGAGGGGCGCAGCACGCCCGCCAGGTAGGTGCCGATCCTCCGGGCCTCGCCGGAGTCGTCGTCGACGCGGATCTTCGTTCCCGCGGTGATGGTGTACGGGGATCCGCCCGCCTTCACCTCGGCGGGGGCGGGCACGATCTGCCCGAGCGGACGGGGCGCGGTGGCGGAGGCCTGGCCGCTGTGCGCGGCGGCTCCCCCCGGAGCCGCGCCGACACTGGAGATTCCGGCCGCCGTGACGAGCAGCAGCGAGCCGAGCAGACGGGGAAGTGCGGTGCGCTGTGTCCTGTGCAGTCTCACAAGCCGGGTCCCTTTCGACGGGTTCACACCTGTGGATCTCCTGAGCAACGAACCATCACCATGCGTATCGTGCGTCTCACGCGTGGTCAAGGTGTAGACCACTTCCCCGCTCCGCGGCCGACGGAATCACCCGGCGTGTGAGGCGCTGGGTGAAATCGCCGTTTCCCCCGGGGGGCGCTCACGGGCATCCCTCCGAACCGACCGCTGAGGGCCGTCCCGTCTTCCCTGGTGGCACAGCGCGCACAGAAGGGCCGGAGTGGAGTAGCGGGCAGGCCTCCGAGGAGGCGCGACGGGACACTCACCACCGGCGGGGTCACCGTCGCCGAACAGGCCGCGCCGAAGCGCCTCCCGGGCGGTTCCGGCACCGGTCCGGGCGCGAAAGAGAGCGTGATCACACTCACCCTTGCCCGATATCGGGCACAATTGTTGCGTTGAGGCTCCGTTCACCGCAATATCAACGAGTGCCTGAACGCCGCTCGTCGCACGACGACCTCATCGATCACCTGGTGCGCTCCACCACGCTCCAGCGCGGCGAAGCCGCCCGGGTGATCCTCGATGTGCTGGCGTACTTCGACGAGACGACCGACGACTTCGTCCGCCGCCGCCACCGCGAACTGCAGTCCGGCGGCCTGGTGAACACGGAGATCTTCGAACGCATCGCGGCCGAGCTGCCGCACCGGGCGGTCGCGCCGCCGGAGCTCTCGCTCCGCCAGCTGCGCCGCATCGTCTACGGCTGAGCACCGGGCACCACAACGACGTCGATGGAGGGGCAGAGATTCTATGTGCGGAATCGTCGGATATATCGGAAAGCGTGATGTGGCACCGCTGCTGCTGGAGGGACTGCAGCGGCTGGAGTACCGGGGGTACGACTCCGCGGGCATCGTCATCACCGGCAAGGCAGCGGCCGGAAAGCCCGCCACGCTGAAGATGGTCAAGGCGAAGGGCCGGGTTCGCGAGCTGGAGGCCCGCGTCCCCAAGCGTTTCACCGGCACCACCGGCATCGCCCACACCCGCTGGGCCACCCACGGCGCCCCGAGCGACGAGAACGCCCACCCGCACCTGGACGCCGAGAACAAGGTCGCCGTCGTCCACAACGGCATCATCGACAACGCCTCCGAGCTCCGTGCGAAGCTCGTCGCCGACGGCATCGTCTTCCTCTCCGAGACCGACACCGAGGTGCTGGTCCACCTGATCGCCCGTGCGCAGGCGGACACCCTCGAGGAGAAGGTCCGCGAGGCGCTTCGCTCGGTCGAGGGCACGTACGGCATCGCCGTCATGCACGCCGACTTCAACGACCGCATCGTCGTCGCGCGCAACGGCTCCCCGGTCGTCCTGGGCATCGGCGAGAAGGAGATGTTCGTCGCCTCCGACGTCGCCGCGCTGGTCGCCCACACCCGCCAGGTCGTCACCCTCGACGACGGCGAGATGGCCACCCTCAAGGCCGACGACTTCCGTACGTACACGACGGAGGGCTCGTCCACGACGGCCACGCCGACCACCGTGGAGTGGGAGGCCGAGTCGTACGACATGGGCGGCCACGACACGTACATGCACAAGGAGATCTCCGAGCAGGCCGACGCCGTCGACCGGGTGCTGCGCGGCCGCATCGACGACCGGTTCTCCACCGTGCACCTGGGCGGCCTCAACCTGGACGCCCGTGAGGCGCGCGGGGTCCGCCGGATCAAGATCCTGGGCTGCGGCACCTCGTACCACGCGGGCCAGATCGGCGCCCAGCTCATCGAGGAGCTGGCCCGCATCCCCGCGGACGCCGAGCCCGCCTCCGAGTTCCGCTACCGCAACCCGGTCGTCGACCCCGACACCCTGTACGTCGCGGTCTCCCAGTCCGGCGAGACGTACGACGTGCTGGCCGCCGTCCAGGAGCTCAAGCGCAAGGGCGCACGGGTCCTCGGTGTGGTCAACGTGGTCGGCTCGGCGATCGCCCGGGAGGCCGACGGCGGTACGTACGTCCACGCCGGCCCCGAGGTCTGCGTCGTCTCCACCAAGTGCTTCACCAACACGGTGGTCGCGTTCGCGCTGCTCGCCCTGCACCTGGGCCGCATCCGCGACCTGTCGGTCGCCGACGGCAAGCGGATCATCGAGGGGCTGCGCAGGCTGCCCGCGCAGATCACCGAGATCCTCGAGAACGAGGACGAGATCAAGAAGCTGGCCGCGGAGTACGCGGACGCCAAGTCGATGATGTTCATCGGCCGGGTGCGCGGCTACCCCGTCGCCCGTGAGGCCTCCCTGAAGCTCAAGGAGGTCTCGTACATCCATGCCGAGGCCTACCCGGCGTCCGAGCTGAAGCACGGCCCGCTGGCCCTGATCGAGCCCGCGATGCCGACGGTCGCGATCGTGCCGGACGACGACCTGCTGGAGAAGAACCGCGCCGCGATGGAGGAGATCAAGGCCCGCAGCGGCCGGATCCTCGCGGTCGCGCACCAGGTCCAGGAGAAGGCCGACCACACCATCGTGGTGCCGAAGAACGAGAACGAGCTGGACCCGATCCTGATGGGCATCCCGCTCCAGCTCTTCGCGTACCACACGGCGCTGGCCATGGGCCGCGACATCGACAAGCCGCGGAACCTCGCGAAGTCCGTCACCGTCGAGTAGCCCGCACCACCCGTACGACAGGAGAGCGGCCCCGCACCACGTCAGGTGCGGGGTCGCTCTCTCCCGTTCGGCCGGTGCCGCCCCAGGTCGCACCGGCCGGTGACTGCCTCAGCCGGCGGCCGTCACACCCCGGCCGGCAGCACGCCCCGGCAGCGCCGTCGGCCACTTGGCCAGCGCCGCCGTCGCTCCGTACCAGGCGGCGAGACCGGCCAGCGCGGCCAGCCAGCCGCCGACCTTGCCGAGCCCGTCACTGCCGGCGAACTGCCCGACGCCCAGAAGCAGAAGCCCCAGGAAGAGCAGTGCGTACGTCCCCTGCGCGAGCAGACCGCCGCCGGCCGCCCCGAGGGTGAGACTCAGCGCGAACAGCGCCCAGAGCAGCAGGAACAGCCCCGCCGCATGACCGGAGACATGGGCATCGGCACCGGTGCCCCAGGTGAACCAGAAGGCGCCGAGCCCGACGAAGGCGGTGCCGGTGAAGGCGCTGCCGCCGCGGAACTCCAGCAGTCCGGCGACGAACAGGGCGATACCGCCGACATACAGTGCGAGCGAGACGGCGTCGGCCGCCGTCACCCCGTCGATGACCCGGGTGTGACCGATGCCGAACGCCAACAGGGTGAGTCCCAGAGCGAGATGGCCGAGGGTGGAGGTGCTGCTGCTTCCCGCAGAGACGTCATTGTCCACGGCGGGCTCCCTTCAAAGGCAGTGGTGCTGTTTCCCAGTGACCCTTATGTACCCTTCACAAGCACACAATCCACCTTTACGGGTGAGTAGATTGCCTGTTTTCAAGGGCGAGTTGACGCCACGTCGGCCATCCGGCCAGGACGCCTCCGCGTCAGGAAGAAAGAACCCTGGGTCCCGTCGCCATCTGCCGCCTGCCGCACGGGCCTCCGGCCGGACGACGGCAGCGTGACGACGGGACAGCCCTTGGAGGAGCTCAGGGAATGACCACGACCGGGCGCTGGGCGCGCCGCGCCAGCCGCCCCGCCACCGAGCCGAAGATCCGGCCGACGATGCCGTGCGTGGAGCCGACGACGATCGCGTCGGCCGAGTACTCCCGGCCGACCTCCTCCAACTCGTGGCAGATGTCGCCGCCCCGCTCGACGAGCACCCACGGCACCTCGGAGAGGTAGTCCGCACAGGCGAGCTCCAGACCGAGGACCTCGGTGCGGTGATCGGGCACGTCGACGAAGACGGGCGGCTCGCAGCCTGCCCAGACCGTGGTCGGAAGCCGATTGGCGACATGGACGATGATCAGGCCGGAACCTGATCTTCGGGCCATCCCGATGGCATAGGCGAGGGCTCGCTCACTGGACGTGGAGCCGTCGAAGCCGACCACGACCCCATGCCGGAAGGCGGGATCGCAGGAGTGGCGTGGTTCTTCGACCGCCAGGGGGTCCGACAGTGGGTCGGCTACCTGCTTGCGGTCCGCGGGTTCGGGGATTTCGTGACCGGCCATCGGTGTCTCGGCGAAGAGAGTCCTCGTGAGGAGAGAGCTGCTTGGGGAAGGTGTATCAGCGGGCGGTGTTGTGGTGTCCTGGAATCATCTTCCCAACCCCTTACCCCCAAGGGTACGGCGCCACTCCTCCACTGCCCAGACCCCCGCAAAGCGCGTGCGACGTTCCACGGAGCATGCCCGAGGCAGCCGCGGATGGCAATGCCGGTTGCGTGGTACACCGAGGCCGTCCGGGCGAGGGACGGCGCCTGGCGACCGGCCGCGGCGGACACCCGTCGGCGACCGAGTGGCACCACGGAGTCACCACCCCGCAGGGTGACCACCGCAACGCGTCACCGCGCCACCCCGAGGAGCGACGCCGCGCCCGCACCCGCCCCGACCGACCGCGCCCGCCACCACCGCCGACCGGTCCGCGACCGGCGTGGTCCGCCGCCCGGTGTTCAGCCGCCTGCCCGAACCGGCCGCCCTCGTGGCGTACGGCACATCCGCCGGCGATGCACGCGCCCTCACCCTCGGTCTCGCGGGTCGGCACCGCCGCCTGCCGCACCCTGCTCCGCCGGCCCGAACACGTGGCCGCCCACCGGACCGAGGGGGTGTACAGGAGCAGTCGCGCAGAGGGGTCGTACGCCGGTCGAACGACTGAATCCGGCACACGCAACCGTATGTTTTCAGCCAACTTCTCACCCCTGCCGAATCCTTGGCGAATTGGCCGATCAACCCCCTTGCTACCAGGCAAGAAGAGACCACGCGGTACGCTTCCACCCGACAGGGACGGGCCACGAACGGGAGGCGCACTTCCCTGCACGGCCCGGGGGTGGAACGCTTCGTGATCGAATGCTTCCCGGCAAGTGGCCATGTCGACATAGCGCTGGTTGGTCAACTTGTCACGACGGCACCACGAGACGCAGTAGATTCGATCTTGGGTGTCGAAGACTGGGGACTCGTGCAGGACCGAGGGGAAACGTGCAGGAGCGACAGGCCCGCAAGGACCAGGAAGACGCGAACACCGAGGGGGGCTTAGCGTCATGAGCCAGGACTCCGCCGCCGCAACGGAGGCTGTACGGAAGCTCGGCGGACGACGACGTCGGGAAGTCGTCGCCGTCCTGCTGTTCAGCGGCGGCCCCATCTTCGAGAGCTCCATCCCGCTCTCCGTGTTCGGGATCGACCGGCAGGACGCGGGAGTTCCGCGCTACCGACTTCTCGTCTGCGGCGGGGAGGAGGGTCCGCTGCGCACCACCGGGGGGCTCGAACTCACCGCGCCGTACGGGCTGGAGGCGATCAGCAGAGCAGGCACCGTCGTGGTGCCCGCCTGGCGTTCGATCACCTCGCCACCACCCGCCGAGGCACTGGAAGCGCTGCGCCGCGCCCATGAGGAAGGGGCCCGCATCGTCGGGCTGTGCACCGGCGCGTTCGTGCTCGCCGCCGCGGGGCTGCTGGACGGCCGTCCCGCGACCACGCACTGGATGTACGCACCGACGCTGGCCAAGCGCTACCCGTCGGTCCACGTCGATCCGCGTGAGCTGTTCGTCGACGACGGCGATGTGCTCACCTCCGCCGGGACAGCGGCAGGGATCGATCTCTGTCTGCACATAGTGCGCACGGACCACGGCACCGAGGCCGCCGGGGCCCTGGCCCGCCGGCTCGTCGTGCCCCCGCGGCGCAGTGGCGGTCAGGAGCGCTACCTCGACAGGTCTTTACCTGAGGAGATCGGCTCCGACCCGCTCGCCGAGGTCGTGGCCTGGGCGCTGGAGCACCTCCACGAGCAGTTCGACGTGGAGACGCTCGCCGCGCGCGCCTACATGAGCAGGCGGACCTTCGACCGCAGGTTCCGTTCGCTGACCGGCAGCGCACCGCTCCAATGGCTGATCACCCAGCGCGTGCTGCAGGCGCAGCGGCTGCTGGAGACGTCCGACTACTCGGTCGACGAGGTCGCGGGCCGTTGCGGCTTCCGCTCGCCGGTCGCGTTGCGCGGACACTTCCGGCGCCAGCTGGGCTCCTCCCCCGCCGCGTACCGGGCCGCGTACCGGGCCCGCCGTCCGCAGGGCGGACCCATGGAGCCGGTGGCGACGGCGATCGAGACGGTCGCGCCCTATCAGGGCACGTCCGCGAGCCGGAGGGCCGGCCTGACGGCGACCCCGTCGGGCCCTCCGGCCGCAGCCTCCACGGCGGCCGGGGCGGGGCAGCCGGAGCACGGGAAGCCGGGCTCGGACGCCTACGCCACCGGGCGCCCGACCCTGCCGGGGCAGCGCAGCGCCCCGTAGGGTGGGACGTATGAACGATCGCATGGTGTGGATCGACTGCGAGATGACCGGGCTCTCGTTGACGGAAGACGCACTCATCGAGGTGGCCGCACTGGTCACCGACTCGGAGTTGAACGTGCTCGGCGAAGGGGTGGACATCGTGATCCGCCCGCCGGACAGGGCCCTGGAGACGATGCCCGAGGTGGTGCGGCAGATGCACACCGCCTCGGGCCTCCTCGACGAGCTGGCCGGCGGCACCACGCTCGTCGACGCCGAGGCCCAGGTGCTGGCCTATGTGCGCGAGCACGTGAAGGAACCGGGCAAGGCGCCGCTCTGCGGGAACTCGGTCGGTACCGACCGGGGATTCCTGGCCCGGGACATGGCGGCCCTGGAGGGCTACCTGCACTACCGGATCGTCGATGTGTCCTCGGTCAAGGAGCTGGCCCGCCGCTGGTACCCGAGGGCGTACTTCAACAGTCCGGAGAAGAACGGCAACCACCGGGCGCTCGCGGACATCCGTGACTCCATCACGGAGCTGCGGTACTACCGGGAGGCGATCTTCGTACCGCAGCCCGGGCCGGATTCGGAGCAGGCCAAGGCCATCGCGACACGCCTGACGGCGCCCCCGTCGTAGGACCTCGGGAAGCCGCTGGTCACGGGCGTTTCAAGGTCCGGAATCAGCGGCTGAACAACTGGGGCGCGAGCACCCTCTCGGACCCTGTACACTTTTTCTCGGCCGGTCAGAAAAGACCGGACACGGTGGGTATAGCTCAGATGGTAGAGCACCTGGTTGTGGTCCAGGATGTCGCGGGTTCGAGTCCCGTTACTCACCCTGAAGGGAAGGGCCCCGGTCTTCGGACCGGGGCCCTTCGCCATGTGACGCCCTCTCACCAGAGGGCCGAGTGAGGGTCGTCACACCGTTGTCGGCCCGGCTGCGGGCGTCACGACGAGTCGCGGACGATCAGCTCGGTGGGGAGCACGATCTGCGGGCGCTCCAGGTCCTCGCCCGCGATCTCCTGGAGCAGCACCCGGGTCATCTCCCGGCCCATCTCCTCGATCGGCTGACGCACGCTGGTGAGCGCGGGGTCCATGTGGCGGGCCACGGCCGAGTCGTCGAAGCCGACGAGCGCCACATCGTCCGGGATGCGCCGGCCCTCCTCACGGAGCACCTGACGGGCGCCCGCGGCCATCACGTCGGAGGCGGCGAAGACCGCGTCGACATCGGGCCGGCGGGCCAGCAGGTCGCGCATGGCGCGGGCACCGCCCTCCTCGGTGAAGTCGGCGGGGGCGATCAGCCGCTCGTCCGGGTCGAGACCGGCGGAGGCGACCGCCTTGCGGTAGCCGTCGAGGCGCCGCTGGGCACCGTACACATCGAGGTGCCCGGTGATCGTGGCGATGGACCGGCGGCCCCTGGAGATCAGATGGTCGACGGCGCTGCGGGCGCCCTCGAAGTTGTCCGAGTCGACCGCGGCAAGCGGTTCGGAGGCGGATCTGCGGCCGCTCATCACGGCCGGCATCCCGAGCTGCTCCAGCAGGTCGGGCAGGGGGTCGTCGGCGTGCACGGAGACCAGCAGCACACCGTCGACGCGGTGCGCGGTCAGGTACTGGGCCAGCCGCCGGCGCTCGCGGTCGCTGCCCGCCAGGGTGAGCAGCAGCTGCATGTCGGTCTCGGCGAGGGCGGCCCCGACGCCCCGCACGATGTCGGAGAAGTACGGCTCGGCGAAGAAGCGGCTCTCCGACTCGGGCACGACGAGGGCGATGGCGTCCGTGCGGTTCCCGGCCAGGGCGCGGGCCGCGCGATTGGGTACGTAACCCAGCTCGGCGACCGCCGCCTCCACCGCCTCACGCGTGTGCGCGCTGACCCGTGGTGAACCGTTGATGACCCGCGAGGCGGTACCGCGCCCCACCCCCGCTCGTGCCGCGACTTCTTCGAGCGTGGGCCGCCCACCGCTCCGTACTCGCGCTACCGTCATGGCCGCCTCCCGTTCGCGGTCAATTTCTCACAGTCGGATAACCAAACCAAGTCCCGATGTGGGATCCCTTGACACTCCATCGGGCCGACCGCCCGCACCGCAGCTTCCTCTTGGGAGCGCTCCCACTCTACGCGCGTGGTCAAGGGTCGCGCAGCGTCCGGGGGGCGGGAGGACGCGACTGCAGGGCGGAATCGGCTGAGACCCGGCACAGGGCCGGGTCCCAGGGGCCAGCGGGGGTCAGGAGGCGTCGGTCGGGGGAAGCGCGTGGCGGCGGATCACGTCGGAGTACCAGTGGGCGCTCGCCTTGGGGATGCGGCGCTGGGACGCGTAGTCCACGTACACCGCGCCGAAGCGCTTGGAGTACCCGTACCCCCACTCGAAGTTGTCCATCAGTGACCACAGGAAGTAGCCGCGGACATCCGCACCGTCGGCGATGGCTCGCTGCACGGCGTCGAGGTGGCCGTGCAGGTAGTCGATCCGCTCGGGGTCCTCGACCCGCCCCTCGGGCGAGACGTAGTCGTCGAAGGCCGCGCCGTTCTCGGTGACCATCAGCGGCAGCCCGGGGTGTTCACGGGTGACGTCCATCAGCAGGTTGTACAGGCCGTTGGGGTCGATCGCCCAGTTCATCGCGGTGCGCTCCTTCCCCTCGGCGAGGTGGAAGGCGACGTGCTCGGAGCCGGGCCACGGGGAGTAGTCGCTGACGCCGTGGCCGTCGTTGCGCGAGTCGCCGACGCCCTCGGCAGGCGCGGAAACCAGCGTAGGCGTGTAGTAGTTGACGCCCAGGACGTCGACCGGACGGGAGATCGCGGCCAGGTCGCCGTCGTGGACCAGCTGCGACCAGTCCACGATGTGCGAGGTGTCGGCGATCAGGTCCTCGGGGTACTCACCGCGCAGCATCGGTCCGGTGAACACCCGGTTGCCCACCGCGTCGATCCGGCGGGCAGCGTCCACGTCGGCCGCGCTGTCGGTCAGCGGGCTGACCTGGTGGAGATTGAGGGTGACCGAGGTCTGCGCGCTAGCGGGGAGTTGACCGCGCAGAACCTCGATCGCCCGGCCATGGGCGAGGTTGAAGTGGTGGGCCGCCCGCAGTGCGGACGCGGCCTCGGTGCGGCCGGGAGCGTGCACACCGGAGCCGTATCCGAGGAAGGCCGAGCACCACGGCTCGTTGAACGTGGTCCACATGCCGACGCGGTCGCCGAGGGCGCCGGCCATGATCGCTGCGTAGTCGGCGAACCGATCGGTGGTGACGCGCTGCGGCCAGCCGCCCGCATCCTCCAACTCCTGGGGAAGGTCCCAGTGGTAGAGCGTGGCGACAGGGGTGATGCCCGCTTCGAGCAGTTCGTCGACGAGCCTGCGGTAGAAGTCCAGACCGCGTTCGACGGCGGGGCCCCGCCCGGTGGGCTGCACCCGGGACCAGGAGATGGAGAAGCGGTAGGCCTTCAGGCCCAGTTGCTTCATCAGCTGCACGTCGTCGCGGTAGCGGTGGTAGTGGTCGGCGGCGATGTCGCCGGTGTCACCGTTGCGGACCTTGCCCGGTGTGCGGCTGAAGGTGTCCCAGATGGAAGGGGTGCGGCCGTCCTCGGCGGCGGCCCCCTCGACCTGGTAGGCGGCAGTGGCCGCCCCCCAGACGAAACCGGTCGGGAAGTTCGTTGCCTCGGGTGCCCGCTGCGGGGCGATGTCGGGTCGTACGGCGGTCATGCGGGAGCGCTCCCAGGGATGGACGAACGAAGTCAGGGAAAGGGTGGAACTCCGGGGTCCGTACGGTCTGCGGTCAGGCGCAGGCCGTACGGGACGTCCGGGAAGGGGCGGGTGACGTCACGTCAGCCCTTGACGGCGCCGGACATGATCCCCCCGACAATCTGCTTGCCGAAGATCACGAACACCACGAGCAGCGGCAGCGTGCTGATCAGCGCGCCGGCCATCACGATGCTCTGGTCGGGGGTGTACGAGGCGCTCAGCTGGCCGAGGGCCACCTGGAGCGTGGGGTTCTGCTGGTTCAGCGCCAGGTAGGGCCAGAAGAAGTCGTTCCATGCCTGCACGAAGGTCAGCATGCCGAGCACCATCATCGCCGGACGGGCCACCGGGAGCACCACGCTCATAACGATGCGGAAGTTGTTCGCACCGTCGATCTTGGCCGCCTCGATGAGTTCGTACGGCAGCGCCTCGCTCAGGTACTGGCGCATGAAGAACACGCCGAACGCGCTCACCAGCGTCGGGAAGATCACCGACTCCAGATTCCCGCCCCAGCCGATGTCGGACATCAGCATGAACAGCGGGACGACGCTGAGCTGCGGCGGGATCGTCAGGGTGGCGACAACCGCGGTCATCAGTCCGTTGCGGCCCCGGAAGCGCATCTTGGCGAAGGCGTAGCCGGCCAGGGTACAGAAGAAGAGCGTCGCCGCCGTGATGCAGCTGGAGACGATGACGCTGTTGACGATCGCCTTGCCCAGATGCGCCTGGCTCCAGGCCGCGTCCAGGTTGTGCATGAGCCGGCCGCCCGGCAGGAAGGGTGGCGTGGAGGCCAGCACCTCGTCCTGCGTGTGGGAGGCGGCCACCAGGGTCCAGTACAGCGGCAGGAGCGAGCCGATACCGACGACGGCCAGGGCGACATAGGCGAACGGGCCGCCCTGCAACTGCTTGCCTGCGCCCGGCTTGAACCGGCTCGTGCGCCGAGGTGCCCGGTGGGCCGTGCGCGTGACGCCGATCGCCGGGGCTTTGGTGGGGCTGGTCATGGTCATGGATGTCGCTCCCGGTCAGACCGCGGATTTGCGTACGAAGCGGCCGATGATCCAGTTGACCGCGGCGATGATCAGCAGGAGGGCGAGCATCGCCCAGGCCACTGCTGCGGCAGGCCCGAGATGCCCGAGGTTCCAGCCGTAGTTGTAGAGGTAGACGCTGAGCGTCTCGTACTGATTCTCGTTGCCGCCCGTGGCGCCGAGCGTGCCGCCCTCCAGCAGCAGGGGCTCACCGAACAGCTGCATGGAGCCGATGGTCGAGATGACGATCGTGAAGAGGATCGTGGGCCGCAGCGAGGGAATGGTCACCTTGCGGAACTGCTGCCACCGCGAGGCGCCGTCGAGCGAGGCGGCCTCGTACAGATCGCTCGGCACGGCCTGCATGGCGGCGAGATAGATCAGCGTGTTGTAGCCCGTCCAGCGCCAGATCACGATGACGGAGATGGCGATCTTGGACGTCCAGTGGCCGTTGGCCCAGTTGGTGTGGCCGAGGCCGACGAACTCCAGCGCCCAGTTCAGCAGACCGCCGTCGGCCCGGAAGACCAGAGCGAAGACCAGGGCCGCGGAGGCCACGGAGGTGGCGTACGGGGTGAGGATGACCGTCCGCCAGAAGGTACTGGCGCGCAGCTTGTAGTTCAGCAGGTGGGCCAGGCCCAGCGCGACCAGCAGCTGCGGAACCGTCGACATGACGCCGATCAGGAACGTGTTGCTGACGGCCGTCCAGAACTCGGCGTCGTGCAGGATCTTGTCGAAGTTGCCCCAGCCGACCCACTCCATCTGGTTCATGCCGGTCATCTCGACCCGGTGCAGGGCGATCCAACCGGTGTAGAGCAGCGGATAGAGCCCGAAGGCGCCGAAGACGAGGAAGAACGGGGCTATGTAGGCGTACGGCGATGCCTTGTCGTCGAACCGCCACAGCCGACGCCGCCACGCCTGCCGGCGGGGGTCGGCCTGCGGCTGCTGAGAGCCGCTGGGTGGCGGGGCATATGCGTCCCGGGTGGGAGTCGAGGTGGCCACGGGCGGGAGTCCTTCCCTGGTTACTTGGGGTACCCGGGTACCGGGGGCGCCCCGGTAGGGCTGGGGTGTGGGTGGTCGCTCACGGTCGTGGATGTCCACGGGGTGGCCGGAGCGCCCTGGTACCGGGCCGGACCGGGACGGGTCCAAGCGTGCCCGGGAGGTACCCCGTGGTGCGTCCGGGCACGCCGTGGAGAGGCCGATGAGCACCCTGCACCCCGGACAGCTCCTGGGTCCGGAGGCGGGCCGGGCGGCCGGGAGCGCGCAGGTGCGGGCGGCCCGGTGGCCGCCCGCTGCTGCGACGGTCAGCCGATCGCCTTGTCGATCGCGCCGGTCGCGGCCTTCCACGCGTCGTCCGGGCTGGTGCCGCGCTGCTCCATGTTGTTGATCTGGGTGGAGATGCTGTCCTTGATCACGCCGTCCTTCGGGCCGAGTACGGTCTCCGGGATCGAGTTGGCCTCGCCGGCGTAGATCTGGCCGATCGGGGCGTCGTTGAAGTACGGCAGCGTCGCGTTCTTCACGTCCGGCAGCTCGTACGCACCCTTGTTGGACGGGAAGCTGCCGATCGCCTTGAAGACGGCGGCCTGCTGCTCGGGGGCGGTCAGCCACTTGACGAGCTTGGTGGCCTCGTCCACGTTCTTGCCCGACTTGGGCACGGCGAGGAACGAGCCACCCCAGTTGGCGGCGGTGGCACCGGGTGCGGTGGTGATGTTCCACTTGCCCTTGTTGCCGTCACCGGCGTTGATCGAGATCTGGCCGGCCATCCACGCGGGGCAGGCCACGGTGGCGATGGTGCCCTTGCGCAGTGCGGCCTTCCACGGGTCGGTGAACTGGGCGAGGCCCTGGGTCAGCTTCTTGTCCGCGGCCTCGGCCGCCAGGTCCCAGCCCTGCTTGACGCTGGGGCTCTCCTTGTAGATCGGCTTGCCGCTCTCGTCGTAGTACTGCTTCGCGTTGGAGCTCACCACGGCGTTGTACATCGCGCTCGCGGAGTCCATGAAGAAGGTGCCCTTGGGGGCATTCTTCTTGTACTCCTCGCCGAGCTTGAGGTAGTCCTCCCAGCCGCCGACGACCTTCTTGGCGACCTCCTCACGGTCGGTCGGCAGACCGGCCTGCTTGAAGAGGTCGGTGTTGTAGCAGAGGGACATCGGACCGATGTCGGTGCCCGCGCCGATCACCGCGCCGTCTGCCGTGGTGGCCTGCTTCTCCTTCCAGGACACCCAGTCGTCGACGTTGATCACCTTGCTGAGGTCGACGAAGGAGGACGCCTTGGTGTCGACGATCTCCTTGATCCGGCCGACCTCGATGCCCTGGACGTCGGCCAGACCGCTGCCCGAGTTCAGCTGCTGGAGCAGCTTGGGGTAGTAGACCTTCTCATCGGAGGTGGCGTCCTCCTTGACCGTGATGTTCGGGTTCAGCTCGTGGTACTTGGCGAAGAGACCGGCTTCCTTGTAGCCGAACTGCCCGAAGTCGGCAACGGTCAGCGTGATCTTCCCATTCGCGCCGGAGCCTGTGTTTTCCGATGAATCCGAGTCGCTGCTGCAGCCGGTCAGCAACAGGGCCGTGGCTGTCAGGCCCGTGGTGGCCAGAACCGCGGCTCTGCGGCTTCGACCGGCGACGGTGCGGGTGATACGCATTCCACTACTCCTTGTTCCAGGGTGGGACTGGCGTTCTGACTGCGCGGCATACGCGCTGGTGAGTGCGGTGCCGGGTGGTGCAAGGGGGGAGAACACGGGCAGTGCCGTTCGCGCGAGAAGGCCTCAGGCGATGTGGGAGCGCTCCCATGCGTCGATGTCGGAAGGTTGCTGCCTTGGAGGGGTGGGTGTCAAGAGTTGAAGACGCTTCCGTTGCCCGAGTGTGTCCTGCAAGTCACGAGACCGTGTCCCGCCGAAGGCTTGCCAAAGCAGGTGAACGCAATCTCCGGATTGGCAGACTCTTGAATTCCAGCAGGTCAAAGGCTTGTTGCCAAACGATCACAGAATCGGCCCCCGCAAGCGCGCCACCGGCGCCCCGGCTCCGGGAAACCGTTGTCGTCCCACCCCGTTCGCACGGAAGGGCCCGCCGGAAGGTGAACGGGGTCCGGCTTCCAGGGGCGCCTCCGGGGCCCTCGCGCGTTCTTTCCCCGAAGCCGACACCCCGGACATCGTCCGGCGGCATATGCGGGGGCAGATGCGGACTCGGACCTCGCGCAGCCTGGCCGGCGTGCGCTCAAGCTCCGTCCGGGCCGCCCGGCCGGCCGACTCCGCGTCGCCCGCCACCACGGCACGGACGAGCGCGTCATGGGTGTCGTCACCGTGGTCCGGCTCGCCCGAGCGCAGGCCGAGCAGGTCCATCAGATCGATCGGACCCTGCCGCAGTACGGGGGAGAACTCGCCGAAGAGGTCGGTGAGTACGGGATTGTGGGCGGCGGCCACCACCGCCCGGTGCAGGGCGATGTCCGCGTCGGCGCCCGCGCTCGCGGCCCGGAGGGCGGTGCGGGCCGCGTTCAGCGCGGTCAGATCGGAGGGCGGGGCAGGACACGTCCGTGCTCACTGCGTCGATCCTGGCGGTGCTCTCCGCGGTGAACCGGCAGTGCAGGGGGCAGGGCGCCGGTCCCGGCGGCCGGAACCTACATCACGCCCAGGCCGCGCTTGACCAGCCGCTGGAACTCCCGGGTGTACGTGTCCATGAGTTCCTTGGCCTCCTGGTACAACTCGCGGACGGCCGCGTGCACGGCGGGAAGCAGCAGTTGGTCGGTCCGCGACTGGTGCGAACGGATCTCGGCGTCCACGTACGCGGCCTTGCGGCGAACGACACCCGGCATCTCCCAGAGCTCCACGGGATCGGCGGCCATGGAGGTCCATGCGGGAGCCGAGCGCGACATACCGGGGGCCACCGGCTGCCACGGTTCGGTGGGCGTGTGGCCGCCGAGAGCGGGGCGTAACTGGATCCTCGCTTCGATGAACGGCGCGCAGAACTGGGTCAGTCCGTCCTGAAGGGTGTCCACCTTGGCGACGGTCGCCGCCTTGATGCTCGCCCGCCCGGCGAAACGGCCCACCGCCGCCGTGGCGACGGCCCCGGCGACCGCTCCTCCCAGACCGATCCAGGCAACCGGTATCTCCGACTGTGCCACCGGCCCCCCTCGGCATGAACACGTCCAGTGCCATGATTCTGGCAGCAACGGGCGGCGTGGCACATCCCGGATGAGCACGGTCGCGATCTGCGGCACGGTCCCCCGCCGCCGGTGCGCTGCGCCGTTCGCGGCTGACGCACCCAGAGGCCCGGCACTGCGGGGGACCTCCGTCGTGGTGGCCATGAGGGGGCGCACCCCGGCCGGGTGTGGGGGTGTGTGGGGCCGGCCGGGATGCGCGCGGGGGGTGGCGGTCTCGGGGGCGGGAAGGGCTACTTGTAGGCGCCGAACGCCTTCGTGAAGGCCAGCGGCTCCTGCACGATCGAGCTGCACGACGCGTCCGCGTACGGCTTGGCGCCGCCCGCGCACTCCTTGTCCCGCGTGCCCGACCACATCGCCAGCCGGCCCAGCCCCTTCTGCTGGGCGAACTGCACCAGCTGTGCGGCGTCCTCGACCTTGAAGATCTCGGTGCTGACGTCGTTCACGCCGATCATCGGTGTCACGGCGACCGCCTTCCATGCCGCGGTGTCCGACAGCCCGAGCACGCCCTTGATCTGGGCCTGCGTGGCGGTGGCCGCCTGGATCGCGTACGCGCCCATGTCGCCGCTGTACGGGGCGCCGTAGTCCATCGCCATGATGTTGACCGCTCCGACCTTGACGCCGTTCTTCTTCGCGTCGGCGATCAGGTCCACGCCCGGCTGTGTGAGGCCCTCGGGCATCACCGGCAGGGTGAAGGACACATCGAGGCCCGGGTGCGATTTCTGGAGCTGCGCGATCGCCTGCGCGCGGCGGGAGTTGGCCGCCGTGTCGGGGAGCGCGCCGCCCTCGATGTCGAAGTCGACCTTGGTCAGCTTGTACGTGTCGACGACCTTGCCGTACGCCGCAGCGAGGTCGGTGGCGGAGGCGCAGCCGAGCGCCAGTTCGGAACCGGCCGCGCCGCCGAAGGAGACCCGGACATCACCGCCCTTGGCGCGCAGCGCGCCGATCTGGGAGGCGACGTGGTCGTCGCCGAGGGCGGTGACACCGCCCCAGAGCGGGGCGCAGCTGCCGCCGGAGGTGATGAAGGCGAGGTTGAACTCCTTCACCCCGGTGCTGGTGGCGGTGCCGACCAGGTCGTACGCGGGGTAGAGCGACGTGTCGACGTACGGGGCGAAGCCGGCGCCGCTCGCCGTAGCGCCGCCGCCCTCGGTCGCGGTGGGGGTCGGGGTGGCCGTCGCGGTCGGCGAAGGCGACGCCGTCGGGGTGGCCGTCGGCGTCGGCGTCGCGGTCTGCGTCGGGCGGCCGCTCGGCTCCGGCGTCGCGCCCGTGTCGACCGAGCACGTGGCGTTGTTGATCAGGCACCCCGTCGGGTCCGCGGCCGTGCCGTCCGAGGTGGTGACGAAGCCGACGGTGACCGACGTGCCGGGCGCCAGCTCCTTGTTCCAGCTCGCGGGCTTCACAGTGACATGGCTTCCGTTGACCGTGTGTTCGCCGTTCCAGAGGGAGCTGACCCTCGTACCTGCGGGCAGGTCGAATTCGAGCGTCCAGTCCGACTGCGTGGTGCCCGTGTCGTTGGTGACGACGTACTGCCCGGTGTAACCGCCCGTCCAGCCGCTGGTCCTGGTGTACGCGGCACCGACCGAGGCGGCCTGCGCCGTGCCCGTGAGGGCAAAGACAGTGCCGCCGATCACTGCCGCGGCGACGACGGCGCCGATCGCCCTGGTCCTGGTGCTCGCCGTGCGCCGGTGCGTACTGGTGCCCATCGCGTGCCTGCCTCTGTCGTACGGGGGGTGGGGGTGCGGGAGCACGCTAGCGACACCGGAAGCGACAAATGATCCATTCCGGGCGCCGGTTGATGTTCTTAGGGTTGGCTTAAGGAGCGCATCGGCGCCGGTTAAGACCGCCCCCCATGCGCCGGGCGGTCTACGACCGACCGGCGAACCGGATCCTGCGGCGCTGCCGGCCCACCCGGTGGCCGCGCCTTCCCTGTTCGGGCCGGCGCCCGTCGAGCCAGATCCAGATGCGGATCTCCGTGCCGCCGAGCACGGACCGCCCGATCCGCACATCGCCGCCGGTGGACTCCGCGACCCGGCGGACTATGTCCAGCCCGAGCCCGGTCGAGCCCACCGAGCCCCGGGCGCCGCCCCGCCCGCTGCCACCGCGCGCCAGCGCCGCCTTGGGGTCGGCGATGCCGCCGCCGGCGTCCGAGACGAGCACGATCACCGCGTCGCCGCTGTGGTGCACGTCGACGGCGAAGGCGGTGCCCTCCGGGGTGTGCCGGAAGACGTTGCCGAGCAACGCGTCGAGGACGGCGACCAGTTCGGGCCGGGCAACCGGGATCCGTACCGCACGGTCGACTCCCGCGAGGCGCACCTTGCGTCCCTCGTCCTCGGCGAGCGCCGACCAGAAGGCCATCCGCTCCCGGATCACCTCGGAGGCGTCGCAGCCCGCCCCGGGCCCGTTGTTCATCCCCTGCGTCTGCGGGCGCTGTTCGCGGGCGGTGCGGATGATCGTGTCGACCTCGTGCTCCAGCTGCTCGACCGCGGCGCGGGTCTGTTCGGCGGCCGGTCCCTCGCCGAGCGAGGCGGCGTTGAGGCGCAGAACGGTGAGCGGGGTGCGCAGCCGGTGCGAGAGGTCTGCGGCGAGCTCCCGTTCGTTGGCGAGGAGCTGAACGACCTGATCGGCCATCGAGTTGAACGCGACGGCGGCGGAACGCAGTTCGGTCGGCCCCTCCTCCGGGACCCTGGTCCCCAGCCGGCCCTCCCCCAGGTCATGGGCGGCGCCCGCGAGCCGCTGCGCGGGCTCCACCATCCGTACGCCGAGCCGGTCGGCGACCGCGACGGAACCGACGATCAGGGCGGCACCGACGCCCGCCAGCATCAGCCACGCGGTGGCGACCCCGTTGGACTCCTCGCCCTCGGGCACGAACACTTCGACCACGGCGATGTCCCCGGAGCCCAGCGCGGTCGGCTGGAGCAGTGCGGAGCCGCCGGGTACCTCGGTGATCGAGGCGCGCCCCGACTTCCGTACGGTCTCCAGGTCCTTGCGTGTGGCACGCCGGGTGCCGATCTCCACCGGCCGGCTGCCGGGTCCCGCGGCAGCCGGGATGTGGACGGCCATCCGGCCCACGCTGCCGGGCTCGGTGGTGAGGACGGCCGTCTCCAGTTCGTCGCGGTCGGTGGTGATGGAGAGCGTCGGACCGATCGTGGCGGCCTGCCGCTCGGCGTCGGAGAAGGCGCGGTCGCGGGCCATCTCCTTGATGACGAGACCCAGCGGCACGGCGAAGGCGACGACGACCATCGCGGTGACGGCCAGACAGACCTTGACCAGGGCCCATCTCATGCGGGCCGCTCCGGTGGCGGCGGCGCCGCGGGCGGCTGGAGCTTCACACCGACGCCACGCAGGGTGTGCAGGTAGCGCGGCCGGGCCGCCGTCTCGCCCAGCTTCCGCCGCAGCCAGGACAGATGGACGTCGATGGTCTGGTCGTCGCCGTACGACTGCTGCCAGACCTCTGCCAGGAGTTCCTTGCGCGGGACGACGACTCCGGGACGCCCGGCGAGAAAGGTCAGCAGATCGAACTCGCGGCGGGTGAGGTCGAGTGCCGTCCCGTCCAGCTCGGCCTGACGGCGCAGCGGATCGATGGACAGACCGCCGACCCGGATGACGCGCGGCGAAGCCTCGCCCCCGGCGCGCGAACGGCGCAGCACTGCGGCCATCCGTGCCGAGAGGTGTTCCACCGAGAAGGGTTTGGTCAGGTAGTCGTCGGCCCCGTCGTTGAGCAGCCGGACGATCTCGCTCTCGTCGTCCCGCGCGGTCGCGATGATCACCGGTACGTCGGTGATGCCCCGGAGCATCTTGAGCGCCTCGGCGCCGTCGAGATCGGGCAGACCGAGGTCGAGGATGACCACGTCGAAGCGGAAGTGGGCGACCTCGCGCAGCGCTTCGAGCGCGGTGCCGACGCTCCGTACCGTATGGGAGGCCTCGGTCAGGTGCCGGATGAGGGCGGAACGCACGAACTGGTCGTCCTCGACCACGAGCACACTTGGCATGGGCGGCACCGTACGCCATGGGACGGCTCCGGGTCCTCCCTGGGACAACACCGGCCGCGGTGGGGCAGGATGGGCCGGATGCGACGAGGACTCGTACACGCGCTGGCGTGGTTGCTCGCCACCGCGGCGGCGGTCACGTTGTCGTGGTGGGGTGTCCACACGGTCATGGCGGGGACGGCGTACGACCCGCCGCGCGCGGTGCCGATCTCCGCGAGCGCCCGCGACGACGGGCGCGGCGCAAAGGCGCTGGCGTCCTCGACACGGCGCCCGGCTCCGTCGCCCTCACCGACGCCGAGCAGCACTCCTCGGGCCACTCCGAAACCGTCCGCGACCCCGTCGCCGCGACCGTCCCGCACCCCTGCTCCCCCGCAGCCGGCCAAGCCGTCCGGCACGGTGCGCAGTTACGGGACGGACGGCGGCCGAGTCGTCTTCGAGCTGGGCGCCACCTCGGCGAAGCTGGTGTCGGCGACACCGGATCCGGGCTGGTCGATCCAGGTCTGGAAGAACACGACCTGGATCCGCGTGAACTTCAGCACCGACGACGGGACGACGGTGTCGGTCTTCTGCACGTGGAACGATCATCCGCCGGCGGTCGACATCGTCTGACAGGCCTGAGCGCGGCGCCGGTGCGACGTCCGGTCACTGGAACGCGGAGGACGGCGGCGCCGGGGACGGCCGGGCGTCCGCATCGCGCACCGCAGCCGCGCCGCCGGTGAAGTCGGCGAGTTCCCGGCCGTGTTCAACGCGTCCCGGGTGCGGGTCGGTGGCGACCCTGCGGGTCAGTTCGGCGACCTTGAGCGGCAGCCCGGAGGCGAGCAGCACGGCGTTGCCGAAGCGGCGGCCGCGCAGCACCGCCGGGTCGGCGGCGAGGGCCAGCTCGGGGAAGACGGCGGCGGCGGTGGCGATCTGGCCGCGGAGATGGGCCAGCGGCGGGCCGTCGGTGAGATTGGCCACGTACTGCCCGGTGGGCTTCAGCACCCGGCGTACGTCGGTGAGGAACTCGGTGCTGTTGAGGTGGGCGGGGGTGCGGGATCCGCTGAACGCGTCGGCGATGACGAGGTCCGCCCAGTCGTCCGGGATCTTCCCGAGCCCGGCGCGGGCGTCGGTGGAACGGACCCGGATCCGGGCCTGCGGGTCCAGGGGCAGCTCCCGGCGGACCAGTTGGACGAGCGCCGCGTCCAGCTCGACGATCTGCTGGGTGGAGCGGGGGCGGGTCGCGGCGATGTAGCGGGCGAGGGTGAAGGCGCCGCCGCCCAGGTGCACGACGTGCAGGGGCTGCCCCGCGGGGGCGGCGAGATCCGCGATGTGGCCGATCCGGCGCTGGTAGGAGAAGGAGAGGTGCGCGGGGTCGTCGAGGTCGACATGGGACTGAGGGGCGCCGTCGAGGTTCAGCGTCCAGGCACCGGGGCGCTCCCGGTCGGGTATCAGCTCTGCGAGACCGCCGTCGACCGCCTCGGCGAGGGTCTCCGGCCTGCGGTCGGAACGCTTCCGGGCGTTCGCGCCACCGCTGGATGCTCCTCGACGTGCCACTGCTGTTTCCCCTGCTCGCTGCTCATCGCTCCGGCCCGGTGCCGGACCGGCACCGGTTGGGGAACACGCCCCCGGCCATTATGAGCTCAGCGGCAGTTGTCGGCCGCCTCGATCAGCCGGGCCGCCTGGTCGAGGGCGGCCCGCAGCGCGGCAGGGTCGGTGACCGGGGCGTCGGCGGCGGGCGGCAGCAGCCAGCCGCTGCCGGACACCGGTGGCTCGGCAGGAATACGGAGTCCGCGGCCGTTCGTCTGCGTACAGGCACTGCCCGGTACGTCCCAGGCCTCGGCGGTGCCCGGCGGGACCAGGAAGCCGAGGGTGTCGCAGGTGCCGTCGTGCAGAACCGGGCCGACGGCCTCCTGATCGGCGCCGCGGCGCAGGATGTCGACGGCCTCCAGGCCTTGGCGGGCGGGGACGGTCACCAGCTCGCAGGGCCCGGGGGCGGTGAGCGGCAGGGGCTCCGCCACGGCGGGCTCGGAGGCCAGGGGCCGGGGTGGGGCGGGTTCGGGGGTGGCGGGTTCGCGCTCCGCAGCCCCGGAACCGGTCGTCGTCGTGGTCGTCGTCGCAGTCGTCCGCGAGCCGGTCTCCGTGCCGAGATGCAACAAGGGACCTCTCCTCTCATCGCCGGGCGGAGCCAGACTCCGTCTCCACATGAACCAACGCCTCGACTACGTCAAGGGCTACGGTGCCACGCCGCCGCAAAGGATGGCAGTTCATGGCGGATCGCGGGCGAGATATCCCCTTTGTGGGCAAACACTGCGTGTGCGGTCCGTCACAGCAGGTACCTTCTTGCTCCGCCGGGACACCGGAAACAGGCCCGGCTTGCACCAGAGAGGGCCCAGCCATGGTGTCGACAGGGGCAGTTCCCAACCTCGCCTTCCGGCGGCTGCGCGGACCGCGCTCCGCCGGGGAGTTCGCTGCCGCGGTGCGCAGATCCGCCCGCGAGATCGGCGAGCAGGTCGCGTGCGACGCCCGGTACATCGGACGCGTGGAGTCCGGCGAGATCCGCTGCCCCAACTACGCCTACGAACGAGTTTTCCTGCACATGTTCCCCGGGGCGACCCTGGCGGACCTGGGCTTCTCGTCGCGCGAGACCGTACGCGGCCGAGGAGCGCGCGCCACCGCCGAGATCCCCGACACCCCACTGCCCCCCACGCTCCAGAGCGACACCGACGAGGAGAGCGACGTGCTGCGTCGCGTATTCATGACCAGCGGCACCACCGCGATGGCGGCCGCGACCCTGGGCTTCGGCCTCGGCACCACCACCGGCGTCGCCGCCGCTGCCGTACCCGCACAGCGCCCCACACAGCGACGGGTCGGCGAGGCCGAGGTGACCGCCGTCGAGAAGGCGGTTCGGCAGATCAGGCTGCTGGACGACCGGCACGGCGGCGACGGCCTCTACCGGCGGGCCGCGCAGCCGCTGAGGGCGGCGTACGCGCTGCTGGACGAAGGGACGACCACCCGCCGCTCCACGTCCGACCGGCTGCATGCCGGGGCGGGTGAGCTGGCCATCTCGGTGGGGTGGCTGGCCCATGACTCGGGGCGTTTCGAGGACGCCCGCTCGCACTACGCGGAGGCGCTGGCGACGGCACGGCTGGCCGGTGACGCGGCGCTGGAGGCGCATGCGTTCTGCAACGCGTCGTTCCTGGCCAGGGACGTGGGGCGGCCGCGGGAGTCGGTACGGGCTGCGGAGGCCGGGCAGCGGGCGGCGACGCCGCTGGGCTCACCGCGACTGCTGGCGCTGCTCGCGCTGCGGGAGGCGGGGGGCCGGGCGGGGCTCGGCGATCGCAGCGGCTGCGAGCGGGCGCTGGGACGGGCGCACGAGGCCTTCGGACGGGGGACGCGCGATGCCGACCCGGAGTGGATGACGTTCTTCCGGGAAGCGGAGCTGGAGATGCTGGAGGCGCAGTGCTGGTCGGCGCTGGGTGACTGGCCGCGGGCGGCGCGTCATGCGCGACGGGCCACACAGCTGCAGGACCCGCACTTCACCCGGAACCTGGCGCTGTACCGGGCCGAGCTGACGACGGACCTGGCGCATGCCGGGGCCGCGGCGGAGGCGGCCGCGACGGGGCACCAGGTGCTGGACCTGCTCGACCGGGTGCAGTCGTCCCGGATCCGGGCGATGTTGGCGGGGGCGGTGCGGGTGTTGCGGGCACAGCGCGGGTCACCGGAGGTGGCGGGGCTTCTGGAGCGGTGCGCAGAGATGGGCGTGTAGATGAGGGTGTAGGAGCACCCGGCGAGGCCGGGGCACCCCGTACCGGTCCGACGGCTGGGTCCTCAGGCGCCGGGCAGGCCGGGATCCCCCGGCGCCGCCCTCCGCGAAGCGCCCACCGCGCCTTGGGGCAGCGGCGGGACCTACCGGTCCAGGTGGCCCGTGTCGTTCCAGCGTTCCAGTGCCGGCGCCCCGTAAGCCCATCCCAGGACCGACAGCGACGTCGGGTCCAGCCGGATGCGGGACGCGAACGACACGTCCTCGCCCAGCCACCGTGCCCCCAGCGCCCGCAGGATGTGACCGTGCGCGAAGACCAGCACGTCGCGGTCGGCCGAGCGCGCCCAGGCCACGATCTCGTCCGCGCGGGCGGACAGTTCGGAGAGGGTCTCGCCCTCCGGCACCCCGTCGCGCCAGATGAACCAGCCCGGCCGGATCGCCTGGATCTCGGCCGGGGTCATGCCCTCGTACGCCCCGTAGTCCCACTCCATGAGCGCGTCCCACGGCTGCGCGCGGTCCGCGAAGCCGGCTATGTCGCAGGTCTCCCTGGCGCGGACGAGCGGGCTGGTCCGGACCTCGAGGCCCGGCAGGTCCGCCCACGGTTTCCGGTGCAGCCGCTCGCCCAGCAGCTTGGCGCCCTCGCGGCCCGCGTCGAGCAGCGGGATGTCCGTCCTGCCGGTGTGATTGCCCTTGACGGACCATTCCGTCTGGCCGTGCCGGGCGAGCAGGATACGCGGTGCCATGACGGCTCCCCCTGAGATGCGGATCGGAGAAAACGACAACAGGGACGGGTCATCCGCCTTTGTCCATCATCGCTCACGTGCCCGGGAGGCAACCTCCGGGGCCGCATCGGCGTCCCTTCCCCCGCGGAGAAAGCTCCGCGCGCACGGGGCGTCCAGCAGGGGAGCCCCGGGGGGATTCGCCAACGACCTGCGCCGTACGGTTGAACGCCTGCCGTCGGACGCATGAACACATGATGGAGAGCATCCGGATGTCGCTTGCCACCGCCGCGCCCGCGTCGCGGCACCGGCCTCTATGGTGGGCCGAGCTGCCGCTGATCGCGATCGTGTACGCGGTCTACTCGGCGGGCCGGCTGCTGGTCCGAAGCGATGTGTCGATCGCCGTCGACCACGGGCTGCGCATACTTCATCTGGAGAAGACGCTCTTTCTGAATGCCGAGCACCCGCTCAACCGCTTGATGACGGCTCATCCGGCGATAGGCATACCCTCCGACTTCGCGTACGCCTCACTGCACTACGTGGTCACTCCGGCCGTCCTGATCTGGATCTACCGGCGGCGCACGGCCGCGTACCGCGCCGCCCGCACCTGGCTGATGACGTCCACGCTGCTCGGTCTGATCGGTTTCGCGCTGATGCCGACCTGCCCGCCGCGGCTGCTCCACGCCACGCACGGCTTCGTCGACACGATGGCCCAGTACAGCTCGTACGGCTGGTGGGGCGCCGAGGCGAGTGCGCCGCGCGGCATGGGCTGGATGACCAACCAGTACGCGGCGATGCCGAGCCTGCACGTCGGCTGGGCGCTGTGGTGCGGGATCCTGCTGTGGCGCCACGGCAGGCACCCGCTGCTCCGGGCCGCGGGTGTCGTGTACCCGCTCCTCACCACGTTCGTCGTGATGGGCACGGCCAACCACTACTTCCTCGACGCGGTCGCGGGCGCCGCGGTGATGGGCGTCGGGGCGCTGCTCACCACGCCGGTGATGCGGCTCGCCGACCGGATCAGGGCAGCGGTACGGGCCCGCACCGCTGCGGCCGTCCCGGTCACGAAGTCCCCTGTTGTCAGTGCCGGATGCAAGACTTCCGCGGGTGAGCGAATCCCCGGCCAGCGGACCTCCTCCGCAGACTCCACCGATGTCGCGGCATCGGCCGACGCAGCAGGCGACGACACTCCGGCAGCGGCTCGCTGAACTGCGCGGTCCCGCCGTCGCGCCGCATCCGCTCGATGCCCGCGCGCTGGCCGCCCTCGCCGCCAACCCGGGCTGCAAACGGCGCGCCCTGCTGGACGGCGCAGGGGTGGACAAGGCCGCGTTGGCGGCCGCACTCGGCTCTCCCGCCGCGTTCGGTCAGTCGCAGTTCGCTTTCATGCGGGGCAACGCGTTCGAGGCGAGGGTCAAGGCCGACGGCGGCACGGAGCTGATGCGCCTGCTGTACGAGCGGCTCGGCGGGGGCGGCGACGCGCCGCGCGAGGTCCGGGTGCCGGATCTGGCGGCGGCGGGTCCCGAGGGCCGCGCGGCGCGTACGGCACTGGCGCTGCGTGAGGCGACCGAGGCGGGTGGCTGGGCTCTGCTCGATCACCCGATGCTGGCCCTGGAGGTGGCGGGCTCGCCCGCCTATCTGGAGCCGGACGCGGTGGTGGTGCACCCCGACGGCCGGTGGACGGTCGTGGAGATCAAGTCGTTTCCCATGATCGACAGTTCGGCGGACGCGGCGAAGGTCGGAGCGGCCGCCCGGCAGTCGGCGGTGTATGTGCTGGCGCTGGAGCGCATCGCGGCGGTCACGGCGGGGGCGGAGGTCGGCCACCGGGTGCTGCTGGTCTGTCCGAAGGACTTCTCCAACCTGCCGACGGCGTCGGTCGTCGACGTGCGCAAGCAGCGCGCGGTCACCCGCCGCCAGCTGACCCGGCTGACCCGGGTCGAGGACATCGCGGCCGCCCTGCCCGAAGGCACCACCTTCGACCCGGAGTGCTCCGCGCAGGAGCTGACGGCCGCGGTCGACGCGGTCACGGCGGCGTACGCGCCGGAGTGCCTGGCCGCGTGCGAACTGGCCTTCCACTGCCGGGCGAAGGCACGTGCGGCCGGTGTGGTGGAGGCGCTGGGGCGGAGCGTACGCGGTGAGCTCGGCGGTCTGACGACGGTGGGCGCGGTACTGGCCGCGGCGGCGGGCAAGGAGGGCGATCCGGCCGACCCCACGGTCGCCGCCCTGCGCCGCGCCGCGGCCCTGCGCGCGGAGGCGCTGGAGCACCGGGGCGCGCCCCTGGACGGGAGCCCGGTATGTCGCTGATCAGTACCCTGGCCCGGCTGGAGGCCGTGGAGAGCGGGCGGGCGCAGCCGATGGCCACCGTCCGGCACCGTCATCTCACCGGGGCGCCGTTCGTTCTCGTACCGCTGACCACCGCCGGTGAGGCGGGCGCCCCGCTCGGCGCCCTCGTCGGAACCGACCGGGACGCGCCCCGGCTGCTCGCCGTGGCCCAGCCGCGCGACCGCGATCTGCGGTTCGCTTTCCTCGCCGAGCTGGCCGAGGCGGTCCTGCCGCACATCGAGACGTACACGGACGTGGTGGAGCCCGCCGAGCGGGGCGAGACCGACCCCGAGACCGGAAAGAAGGTCAAGGTCGAGGTCGAGTTGTGCACGGACGCGCCGCAGTTGATCGTGCCGAGCCGGGCGGGTCTCGACTTCGTACGGCTGCTGGGCCGGTCCATGCGGTTCCGGCGCACCGCCGAGGACGCCCCGGACACCCCGTACCCGGCGCCGGCCCGGGTCCCGCTGCTGGGCCGCTGGCTGACGCATTACGGGGAGCGGGCCCGGGTTCCTGGTTCCTCGCTGCTCCTCGCCATGACCGATCTGCTGAACCGGCACTGGGCGACCGGGCAGTCCACGCTGGAGGACCAGCATCTGGGGGCGCTGCTCGCCTGGATCGACCCTGCGGCCGGCGAGTCCGGTGCGCGGGCCGCGCTCCGGGCCGAGCTGGAGCGGGACGCCGGCGGCCAGCTGCTCTGCCCGCCCGCCGGTCCGGCGACGGATCCTGCGTTCGACAACCGGCTGCTCGCGCCCGCGATCGAGAAGTACGACCGGGCGCGCACGTCGCTCGCGGCGGCCGAGGACGGCCTCGCGGCCGACGCCCGGCTCGCCGAACTGACCTCCGCCGAGCGGGAGATCAGGTCGCTGCTGGCCGCGGTGACGCGGCCGACCTGGGACGCGGTGTGGCGGGGGCTCGACCTGATGCGGGAGCTGCCGGCCGGGTCCAGGACCGAGGACCGGTGGACCCGGGACCGCTGGTCGTTCACCGGTCACCGGGACCGGGTGCGGGCCGGGGAGCCGCCGCAGCCGCGCCGGGACGACGCGGTGACGGCGGCGGCAAAGCTGGCCTCGCGGGAGACGGCGCAGGCGCAGTTGGAGGCGCAGGAGGCACTGGACGACCCGCTGGTGCTCGCCGGGCGCCGGCTGGCCGGTGAGGCGTTCGTCGGGGAGGTGGCCGAGGTGGTGATGGCGTACAGCGAGTCGAAGCGGCCCTCGCCGCGTCCGCTGGTCACGGTCCGGACGGGCGAGCGCCCTCACCTCGGTGAGCGCACGAAGGTGTACCGCACGCTGGACGGCAAGCCGCAGACCGCGGAGTTCGTGGCGTACGCCTCCGAGGATCTCCCGGACGCCGAGGAGCGGCTGCTGGTGCTGCGGATCACCGACCGGATGGGCCGGAGCAAGGAGCCGGCCCCGGGTTCGCTGCCGGAGCCGGGCGACCGGATCGTCTGGACCCTGTTCGAGCACGACCAGCGCGGCGGCCCGAAGCTGCCGGACCCGGAGGAGACGCCGTGGACGCACGGCGGCCCGCCGGGGGCCCCCGGACATTCCGAGAACCCCGACCCCGTGACCCCGGAGGACCTGTTGTGACGGCCGTATTCGATCCGGGAGCCGAGGCGGGGCGGGCCACCGCCCAGATCCTGGACGACACGCTGAACGGCACGGCCCGCGGCATCGTGGTGGACTCCCCGCCAGGTGCGGGAAAGTCGACGCTGGTGGTGCGCGCCGCGCTCGAACTCGCGTCGGCAGGGCGCCCGTTGATGGTGGTCGCGCAGACCAACGCCCAGGTCGACGACCTGGTGGTGCGGCTGGCCGAGAAGGACCCCGGGCTACCGGTCGGCCGCTTGCACAGCAACGACGCGGACCCGTACGACAAGGTGCTGGACGGCCTGGCCAACGTACGGAAGTCGGCGAAGGCCGGGGATCTGGCCGGACTTGATGTCGTCATCTCGACGGCCGCCAAGTGGGCTCATGTGAAGAACGTCGAGCCGTGGGGGCACGCGATCGTCGACGAGGCGTACCAGATGCGCTCGGACGCGCTGCTGGCCGTCGCGGGGCTCTTCGAAAGGGCGCTGTTCGTCGGTGATCCGGGGCAGCTGGATCCGTTCTCCATCGTCGGTGCGGACCAGTGGGCGGGGCTGTCGTACGACCCGTCGGCGAGCGCGGTCTCGACGCTGCTGGCGCACAACCCCGAGCTGCCGCAGCGCCGGCTGCCGGTGTCGTGGCGGCTGCCCGCGTCGGCCGCGCGGCTGGTCTCGGACGCGTTCTACCCGTACACCCCGTTCCGCAGCGGTACGGATCACGGCGACCGGCGGCTGGCGTTCGGGGTCCCGTCGGACGGCTCCGCCCCGGACCGGGTGCTGGACGAGGCCGCGGAGTCCGGCTGGGGGCTGCTCGAACTCCCGGCCCGGCACACCCCGCGCACGGACCCGGAGGCGGTTCGGGCGGTGGCCCTGGTGGTCCGCCGACTCCTGGACCGGGGCGGCGCGGCGACGAGCGAGCGCTCCCCCGACCCGGCCCCGGTGACGGCGGACCGGGTCGCGGTCGGCACGGCCCACCGTGACCAGGCGGCGGCGGTACGGGCAGCGCTCGCCGAGCTCGGTGTGACGGGTGTGGCGGTGGACACGGCGAACCGGCTCCAGGGCCGCGAGTTCGATGTGACGGTGGTCCTGCACCCGCTGTCCGGGCGCCCGGACGCCACGGCGTTCCATCTGGAGACGGGCCGGCTGTGCGTCCTGGCGTCCCGCCACCGTCACGCCTGCATCGTGGTCTGCCGGGCCGGCGTCGCGGAGCTGCTGGACGAGCACCCGTCGACGGAACCGGTCCAGCTCGGCGTCACGGTCAAGTTTCCCGACGGGTGGGAGGCGAACCACGCGGTCCTGGCCCATCTCGCGGAACACCGCGTCCCGTGGCGCCCGTAACACTGCCGGATCACAGGCGATGGGCCGTCGGGGGCGTGCGTCGTGCCGGGCGGTGACCCGGTGCGCCCCGCGCACCGCCCCCGAAGCGCACTTGCGGACGGTTGGACAATGGAGGGTGGCCGTCGGGCCCACCGAAGGAGGAACCTCACATGGCACAACCCGAGCGGAACGAGCGGCAGCGGCTGCGCCCCGCGCCCCTGCTCTTCGAGCCGTCGGCTGCGGTCGCCGACCCCGAGCACTTCTTCGACCTGGAGTCGATGGACGACCCGAAGGAGCTGCTGGCCCGCGCCACCGAGCTGACGCTGGCCTTCCGCGCCGCGACCGACCGGGCGGTCGAGTACCAGGCCATCGCCGCCGCCCAGCTGGCCGATCCGGGCCGGTTCGACCGGCTCACCATGGCGGACATCGCGGAGCGCGCGGAGTGGACCGAGGACTACGCGAAGCTGATGGTCGAGTTCGGCCGGAGTCTGCTGGGCGGCGCACGGCCGTGACGCCGGAGCGTCCGGCCCTCGGCCCCCTCCGGGCCCGGCCCCGGTTCTCGCTCCGGATCTGACTCCGGGCACAGCCGTTGGCATATGCCCGCGCGCAAGATACTCCTACCCACCCCACCCTGTCCGGGTTTCCGACAACTCTTGCAATCCGCAGTGTCACTACCGGTAAACAGGTAGTCATGAGCGCATGGCTGCCAGACGAGACCACCCTGCATCCCGGCACCGGAACCTGCGCCGGCCCCCGCAACGGCACCCGCACCGGTGCCGATGTCTTCACGGTCCTGCGGGACCGAGCCGGTGACCAGACCGCTCAGGTCACCGCGGCCGGAGCGGCCTGGCTGGCCGGCGCCGCCGCGTATCCGCGCTCCACGCTCGCCCAGTGGGAGGCCCACCCCGGCTCCCCCGGCGTGCTGCCGTGCGGATCGGCGTTCGACGTGGTCAATGTGCCCGCGCTCTTCGGGCGGCGGATGCTGGAGCACCTGTGGGCCGACGGCCCGGGTTCCGGTCCGGTCGCCACGCACCGCGGGCGGATGCTGCTGTTCGCCGCCCCCGGCACCGCCCAGCGGCTGCCGTCGCTGCTCGACTGGGAGGAGTGGGGCGCCAGCCATGAGCAGGTGGCGGAGCACGGCCCCGAGGCGCCCCGGGAGAGCGAGGACCGCGAGGGCAGGGTCCCGCCACTGCTCTGCCACGGCACCGGTGACGCGGTGACCGTTCCACCCCTGGCCTGCGACTCCTCCTCGCCGGGGCCCCGCTGGGTGGTCGCCCCCGACACCCGTAACCCCTGGCTGCCGGGTCCCGACGTACTGCTCTGGGCCTGTGTGCGCGTGACGCGCTCCGCGCCCACCGGATCGGCTCGGATTTCGATTTTTCCTCCCGCCGATCAGGGTGCTAAGGTCTACGACGTCAGCAGGCGCCGCTAGCTCAGTTGGTTAGAGCAGCTGACTCTTAATCAGCGGGTCCGGGGTTCGAGTCCCTGGCGGCGCACAGACGGAAGAAGCCCCTCGCGGAAGCGAGGGGCTTCTTCGTTCACCGTCACGGCAGCGTTACGTGCCCGTGGCGATACGGACGGTCCACGCACCCGACGGCGTCCGGTCCGCGACCTCGATCCGGGTGTGCTCGCCGGGGACGGAGTACGTCTCGCCGACCCGCAGCGGGGCGTCCGCGAGCGGCGGGTAGACCGACTGGTCCCAGCAGGCGTCGGTGTGGGGGTGGGTGTCGATGACCTGGATCGGCCCGCCGCCGGACGGCGTCTCGTTGCGGACCCGGTAGATCAGCACCCCCTCGCTGCACGTCGCCCGGTCGTTGCCGGTGGCACTGCGGGCCTCCAGCGCCACGGCACTGCCCTCACCGGTCCTGATCACCGCGAGCCGCGTACCGATGGACGCGCCGCGCGCCGGCACGGCCGCCATCGACTCCAGGGTGATGTCCTGGTTGTGCTGGATGCACGCCACTTGCCTGCGGTTCAGCCAGCCCAGCTTCCACTTGTGCCAGCCGAACAGATCCGGCGCGAGACCGAACTGGCTGCCCATCACGTCCCAGTCGCCGACGTACGTGTCCCAGTCGCCCTTGCCGTCCGACGGCCGGTGGTAGAGATCCGGCAGGTCGAAGACGTGCCCGGTCTCGTGGGCCAGCACGTTCCGGTCCGGCGGATGCTGCTCGAAGACGGTGACGACGCGCCTGATGTCCGTGCCGTCGGCGTGCAGCGGCTGGTCGAAGTTGACGACCTTGGTGGCATCGGAGTCGACGCCGGGCGCGTCCGGGTCGGCGACCAGATAGACGATGTCGTACTTCGAGAAGTCGACCTGGTCGTCGGCCGCGGCGATCGCGTCGCGAAGATAGGAGCTGCGCCGCTTGTCGTCCCAGTCGCGTTTTATGCCGTACGACGTGGATGCGTGAGGCATCTGGACCCACCTCCGCTGCGGGTGCGGGCGCAGGGTGAACTTCCCGTACGAGGCGCGCCGGAAGAACTGCGTGGTGGCGGGGAAGTAGTCGGCGGCGAGCTCGGCGGGGGTGGTGACGGGGCGGGCGTCGGGGAACGAGAGAAAGATCATGACCGCATCGAGGGGGTGGTCCGGGCGCGGGTAGGCGCCGTCCCACTCGTCCAGGCCCAGCGAGTGGTGTGCCCCCGTCCTGGGCAGGGCGCAGGGGCCGGCTTCACCCGTGGCCGCCACCGCCGGACCCGCAACGAGGGAGGTGGAGGCGAACGCCAGGAGAGAGACCAGACCGGCCACCACACCACGCGGACTCGGTCTCTCCACTCCCCCGAGCCTGCGCTGAGGCGGCACATCGACCTCCGGGTGCGGGATGCGGATACACGCAATCCACCCTGTGCCGGTTCGGGGGTGTTCGCCCTGTTGTGCTGCCCCACTCGTGTCAGCAGTCAGCCTCTCGGAGCTCTTTCACGGACAGTCACAAACAATCACGGCAGCGACGTGAAAAAGATCCAAGATCGACGTGAGGGAACAGAGCAGCGCAGAAATAATCAATCACGGGCAAACCGGAACGACGTGCGAATGGCCCATGCGGGGTGCTCCCCGGGGCCGCAACGGGCCGGGAGCTGGAACGGGCGAGACAACAGCATCTATGCTTCACCACGCTTTCCTGCGTGGTTTCCGCCTCGGACAACGGCACTCCGCGCGGCGGGCCAGTCCGACCACAACTGTTCGGGACAGAACTGCACGGCGGGAGCGAGCGGTGAGCGGAACCTCCGAAGGGCCGAGGCCCGCGGCAGGCACAGCGCCCCCTACCGTGCGACCATCCATCACGGAGCGTCACACGGAATCGGTCGGCCCGGGAGCCGTCGGCTCCCGCCCGACCGACTACCAGGCCGCCTTCCGGGGCGCCGTGCTGCCGATGGCCGTCGTCGACCACGAGGGCCTGGTCCTGTGCGCCAACGACGCTCTCGGCGGGCTGCTCGGCGCCGATCCCGCGGCGCTGACCGCCCAGTCCGCGTCCGATCTGCTCGACCTCTCCGCCGACGTCCGGACCTGGCATGCGTACCGCGAGGTGCTGCGCGGCCGGCGATCCCGGTTCCGCTGCACCCGCAGACTCAAGCACCCCGACGGGCGCTCGATGTGGGCCGAGATCACTGTCGTGCCGATGCCGGAGACCGGGACAACAGACCCGGAGACGAGCGCGGGGACAGATCCGGAGACCGGGACGGGCGCGGAGACCGGAACCGGGATCACCCCGGGCGCCTCCCCCGTGCTGCTCTCCGTCGCCGACATCAGCGACCGGCACGAGCTGCAGAAGCGACTGCGCCACCTACAGACGCACGACCCGGTGACCCGGCTGCCCAACCGGACGCTGTTCTTCGAGCGGCTCTCCTCCGCTCTGGAGACCCCGCCGCACCAGGACGACAGCCGGCCGCGGCACGGCCGGATCGGGCTCTGCTACCTCGACCTGGACGGCTTCAAGGCAGTCAACGACACGATGGGGCACCGGATCGGCGACCGGCTGCTCGCCGCGGTCGCCGCCCGGCTCACCGACTGCGCCGAACAGGAGAGCCTGCAGCGCACCGGTGGCACACTCGTGGCGCGCCTCGGCGGCGACGAGTTCGCGATCCTGGTCGAGGAATCCGCCGGGACGCAGCAACTCACCGATCTCGCCCGCGCGGTGCTCGCCGCCCTCCAGAAGCCGTTCGACCTGGCCGGCACACGGCTGGCCGTGTCGGCGTCGATCGGGGTGGTGGAGCGGGGCGTCGCCGGGACCTCGGCCACCGGTCTGATGCAGGCCGCCGACACCACGCTGTACTGGGCGAAGGCGGACGGCAAGGCACGCTGGACGCTCTTCGACCCCGAGCGCAACGCGCACCGGATGACACGGCAGGCGCTCTCCTCCACGCTCCGGCCCGCCGTCGAGCGCGGCGAGTTCACCATCGAGTACCAGCCGCTTGTCGGGATGGCCGACGGAGTCGTGCGAGGGGTGGAGGCTCTGGTCCGCTGGAACCACCCGCAGTTCGGCATGCTCTCACCGAATCGGTTCGTCGCGATCGCCGAGGAGGACGGCTCGATCGTCCAGCTCGGCCGCTGGGTGCTCCGGTCGGCCTGCCGTCAGGCCCGGCGCTGGCAGCTGGACCATCCGGCCGAGCCGCCGCTCTTCATCAGCGTCAATGTCGCCGTGCGGCAGGTCTGGGACTCCGACCTGGTCACCGATGTCGCCGAGATCCTCGCCGAGACCGGTCTGGCCCCCGGACTGCTGCAGCTGGAACTGACCGAGTCCGCGGTGATGGGCTCGGCGGGCCGCCCGCTGGAGGCGCTCCAGACGCTCAGCGACATGGGCGTCCGGATCGCCATCGACGACTTCGGGACCGGCTACTCGAACCTCGCCTATCTGAGCCGGCTGCCGGTCTCCGTACTGAAGCTGGACGGCTCGTTCGTACGCGGCTTCCGGTACGAGGACGGGGCGCACCCCAGCCCGGCCGACGAGACGATCGTCGAGGCGATGGTGCAGCTGGCGCACCGGCTGGGGCTGACCGTCACCGCGGAGTGCGTGGAGACCGTGAGCCAGGCGGAACGGCTGCGGCGGATCGGCTGCGACACGGGGCAGGGCTGGCTCTACTCCCGGGCGGTGGCCCCGGAGCGCATCGCGGAACTCATCGGGACGAGCCCCCTTGCGCTCTGAGAGAGCCGCGCCCCGGAACACGGAGCCGGCTGCGCCCCCGAGCGCCGGGCAGGCCGGGGCTCAAGCCTGCCCGGCGCTCGAGGGAACAACGGTCAGCAGGGCCGGCCCGCGCAGACCTCAGCCACGCAGCCCGTACGCATCCGCGATCAGGTCGTAGCTGCGCAGCCGCGCCTCCCCGCCATGCGCATTCGCCGTGATCATCAGCTCGTCCGCCCCGGTCCGCTTGACCAGGTCGTCCAGACCGCTGCGCACCTCGTCCGCCGTCCCGTGGATGACATTGCCGAGCCAGCTGTCGACGAACTCCCGCTCCATGGGACTGAAGGCATAGGCCTCCGCCTCCTCCGGCGTCGGGATCAGACCGGGGCGGCCGGTGCGCAGGCGAACCATCGACAGGGCACCGGACAGGACCTGGCGGCGGGCTTCGCGCTCCTCGTCGGCTGCCAGAGCCGAGACGCCGATCAGGGCGTACGGGGCGTCCAGCACCGCGGACGGCTTGAACGAGTCCCGGTACAGGTCGAGCGCCGGAACCGTGTTCTGCGCCGAGAAGTGGTGGGCGAAGGCGAACGGCAGGCCCAGGACCCCGGCCAGCCGGGCGCTGAAGCCGGAGGAGCCGAGCAGCCAGATCGGCGGGCGGCCCGCGGGACCCTGCACCGGGCCCGGGACCGCATGGATCCGGGCGTACGGGTGGCCGTCCGGGAAGTCGTCGTCCAGGAACCGGGTCAGCTCGGCGAGCTGCTGCGGGAAGTCTTCGGCGCCCTCGCCCAGCCGGTCCGTGCGGCGCAGCGCGGCGGCGGTCGCACCGTCCGTGCCGGGGGCGCGCCCGAGGCCGAGGTCGATGCGGCCGGGGGCCATGGCCTCCAGTGTGCCGAACTGTTCGGCGATGACCAGCGGGGCGTGGTTGGGCAGCATGACCCCGCCGGAGCCGAGCCGGATCCGCTCGGTGCGGGCGGCGAGGTGGGCCAGGATCACGGCCGGGGACGACGAGGCGACGCCGGGCATGGAGTGGTGTTCGGCGACCCAGAGGCGGTGGTAGCCGCGGCGCTCGGCGAGCTGGGCGATGTCCACGCTGGTGCGCAGCGCCTGGGTCGCGGTGCGGCCCCGGCCGACGGTCACCAGGTCGAGCACCGACAGCGGCACGGAGGCCGTTCCCTCGGTCCTGCCCCGAATGCCGTCGCCGCGACTCCCGTCGCCTCGGTTCTCGTCGCCTCGGTTCTTGTCCACGTGAAGGCCTCTCCGGTGATGCTCGTACGTCCGGGGGAACCTAACAGGAGGTTGTCTCCGTTTATTCCCGGCCGGTCACTTCCCGACCGGTGCGGGCGGCGCCTCCCGGGTGGCGAACAGCGTGCCGAGCTGGGGCGCCCAGGTGCGCCGACGGGCCAGCCGCAGAGCCTCGTACACCGCCACCTGGTTCGCGGTGAGGACCGGTTTGGCGAGGAGTTCCTCCAGGTCACGAACGTGCGCGGCGGTGTGCACGGCGTTGTCCGGCAGCAGCACCGCCTCCGCGTCCGGTCGGTCCGCGGCAACCGCGAGCTCCTTCAGCCGGTCCAGCCCCCACCCCGCGGCCGCGGCCGCGGAGGTGACGCCACCCCCGCGCACGGCGACCACCTCGACGCCCGCGGCGGCCAGGAAGTCGCCGAAGAGCCCGGCGATCTCCTCGGTGTACGGAGCGGCGACCGCGACACGGGCGGCGCCCAGCGCCCGTACCGCGTGGACGAAGGCGAGCGACGTACTCGATGCGGGCAGCCCCGCCGCCCTGGCCAGAGCGGTGCTCTGCTGGTGGGCGCCCTCCCACCCGTACACGAGACTCGCGCCGGTGCTGGCCCAGACCACCGACTCGGCACCGGCGCGCCGCAGCTCCTCGACCCCGGCCGCGAGGCGTTCGGGTGCGCCCCGCTGCCGCAGGGTCTCGGCGCGGCGGTCGTCCTCGCCCGGCTCCGTGCGGTTGACGACGAGCCTGATGGTGGTGTCGAGGATGACCTCCATGCGTGGGAAGTCGTCGTCCGCGAAATGGCCCGGGTAGAGGAATCCGACGGTCGTCATATTCACCCTCCTGCACTGCTGGACCGCTGTACTGCCGCTGCCCTCCCCTCTGCCCAGTATTCCTCCGGCGCCCGTACCCCTGTCGACCTTGGCGTTGACGGGCGCGGACCTGGGTGCGAGCGTGGTCAATCCGCACATCTCAGACGTTGACGAGGCGACCACTCCCTGATGTCAGAGCCCACCCTCCTCGTACTGGACGCCGACCCGCCGCCGCGCCTCGGCCGGCTGACCGGTCGGGTCCGGATCCGCTCCGTGGACGAGGCCGGCCTCGCCGCGGAGCTGCCGCACGCCGACGCCCTGCTCGTGTGGGACTTCACCTCCGACGCGGTACGCGCCGCCTGGCCCGGCGACGGACCGCGGCCCCGGTGGGTGCATACGGCCAGCGCGGGAGTGGACCGGCTGCTCTGCCCGGAGCTGGCCGGGTCCGACACCGTGCTGACCAACGCACGGGGCATCTTCGAGCAGCCGATCGCCGAGTACGTGCTGGGCCTGGTGCTCGCTTTCGCCAAGGACGTCCCCGGCACGCTGGAGCTGCAGCGCCGGCGGAGCTGGCACCACCGCGAGTCGCAGCAGCTCGCGGGCACCCGCGCGGTCGTCGTCGGGGCCGGGCCGATCGGCCGGGAGATCACCCGGCTGCTCAACGCACTGGGCGTCCAGGTGGCACTCGTGGGGCGTACGGCGCGGCGCACCATCCATGGCGCCGATGATCTGGACCGGCTGGCAGCGCTCGCCGACTGGGTGATCTGCGCGGCGCCCCTGACGGAACGGACGCGCGGGATGTTCGACGCGCGGTTCTTCGGGCTGATGCAGCCTTCGGCCCGCTTCATCAATGTGGGACGAGGTCCCATGGTCGTCGAGGGTGATCTCGCCGACGCGCTGCGCCGACGGTGGATCGCGGGCGCGGCGCTCGACGTCTTCCAGCACGAACCGCTCGCTCCGGACAGTGAACTGTGGGACGTACCGGGGCTGATCGTCTCCCCGCACATGAGCGGCGACACCGTGGGCTGGCGGGACCGGCTGGGCGAGCAGTTCGTGGAGATGTACGAACGGTGGGCGGCCGGGGAGCCGTTGCCGAACGTGGTCGACAAGCAGCGCGGATACATTCCCTCACCGGATGTCCCCGGAGCCCCGAACGGCGTTGACACGTCTGCGCATTGAGACACGAAGAGGTCACCTTCCGGACACCGTTCGGTCACACCGGGCCGCTTCCTGCATAGACGCACGGGATCGGGCAGGCGTTCCCCCTGTCCGAACTGTTCGTCCGTTCCAGGAGATTGCACACCATGGCCGACTTCCCGAACCTGTCCCGCCGGGGCTTTCTCAGCCGCTCAACAGCCGTGGGCGGCCTGCTCGTCGTGCCCGGCGCGCTCGCGGCGTGCAGCAAGACCGCCTCCGGTGGCACGGACGGCGCGGGTGCGCTCGACAAGCTCCGCAAGCAGGGCTTCGTCCGGGTCGCGTACGCCAACGAGGCCCCGTACGGCTACCTGGAGGGCAAGGAGCTCAAGGGTGAGGCGCCCACTCTGCACCGGGAGATCTTCAAGGCGCTCGGGGTCGAGGAGCTGAAGCCCACCCTCTCCGAGTGGGACGGGCTGATTCCCGGGCTGCAGGCCGGGAAGTACGACGTGGTCAGCGCGGGCATGGCGATCACCCCCGAGCGCTGTGCCAACGCCCTTTTCTCCGAGCCGGAGTTCATCTCGCCGACCGCGCTGATGGTGAAGAAGGGCAACCCGAAGAAGGTCACGGATCTGGCGTCGGCGAAGGCCGCCGGTATCACCGTCGGTGTGATGTCGGGTGCGGTCGAGGACTCGTACGCCGAGGGCGCGGGCATCTCGAAGGAGAAGATCAAGACGCTGCAGAAGCCGCAGGACGGCGCCGACGCGGTCAAGGGCGGCAGGATCGACGCCTTCCTGCTCACCGGGATCTCGCTGCGCTGGCTCGCGAAGACCAACCCGGGCACCGAGGTCACCGAGGCGTTCCTGCCGGAGCTCGACGGGAAGAAGCAGTACAGCCCCGGCGGCGCCGTCTTCCGCAAGGGCAACGAGGACCTGCGGGACTCCTTCAACCGCGAACTGAAGAAGATCGTGTCCGACAGCTCGCGCTATGTGGAGCTGCTCCAGGAGTACGGCTTCGGCGCCACCGAGCTCCCGCCGGCCACGCTGCGGACGGCGGATCTGTGCAAGGGCTGACGGGACCGGCGGGGCCGGCCACGCCGACAGGGACGGGCAGCGCCGCATGAGCGACTTCTTCTCCGCCCTCTCCGACAATCTCCCCCAGCTCCGGTCGGGGCTGTGGGTCACCCTTCAGGCCACGGTGCTGGGCTCGCTGCTCGCCCTGCTCCTGTCGTTCGTCCTCGGGCTGATGGCCATCAGCAGGATGCTTGCGGTGCGCGGTGCGTCCCGGGTGGTCGTGGAGTTCTTCCGCGGCACCTCCCTCTACATCCAGCTGTTCTGGCTGTACTACGCGATGCCGCCGCTGACCGGGTACGAACTGACGCCGCTGCTCTGCGGCGTCGTCGCGTTCGGCCTCAACTACGGGGCGTACGGCTCCGAGGTGGTGCGCGGCGCCATCAACTCCGTACCGCGTGCCCAGCACGAAGCGGCCGTCGCACTGAACCTGACACCGGTCCAGCGGATGCGGAAGGTGATTCTGCCGCAGGCCTGGGTGCAGATGATTCCGCCCTTCACCAATCTGCTGATCCAGCTGCTGAAGTGCACGCCGCTGCTGTGGCTGATCTCCGCGGCCGATCTGATGACCGTGATCCAGCAGCTGCGCGACCGTACCGGTGAGACCTTCACCGCGTATCTGACCCTGCTGGCGGTCTACTTCGTCCTCGCGTACGCGCTGACCCTGCTGATGAACCTGCTCGAGCGGACCGCCAAGCGGCGGCTCGGACTGCCGACCGGCGCGGGCTCCCTGCTGCGCACCCGCTCCGCGGTGGACGCCGTGGCGACGACCGCCGGAGGTGCCCGGTGAGCGGCTTCGACTGGAACGCCGCGGGCGACGTCCTGCCCCTGGTCCTTCAAGGGTTCGAGGTCACACTGCTGGCGACGGTGCTCGGCACGCTCGTCGCGGCCGTCCTCGGGCTGGCCGTCGCGGTCGCCGGGCGGGCGCCGAGCCGGTTCGTGACCGTGCCGGTGCGGGCCGTCATGGAGTTCATCCGGTCCACCCCGCTGCTGGTCCAGCTGGTGGGCGCGGCAGCTTTTTTCACCTCGGTGGAGCCGCTGACCATCGGCATCGTGGTGCTGGGTGTCCACTACGCCGCCTACACCTCCGAGGTGTACCGCGCCGGGATCGACGGTGTGCCGAAGGGCCAGTGGGAGGCCTGCCGGGCGCTCTCGCTGTCGCCGCGGCGGACCTGGCAGGCCGTGGTCCTGCCGCAGGCGGTACGCAAGGTGCTGCCCGCCCTCGGCAACTACGCGATCTCCATGTTCAAGGAGACCCCGTTCCTCGCCGTGATCACGGTGCAGGAAATGGTCTTCGAGGCCCGCAGGTACGGGGCGAACCACTTCGCGTACACCGAGGCATTCACGCTCGCCGGACTGGTCTTCCTGGTCGCGAGCTACCCCACCTCACTGCTGATGAGAAAGCTGGAGAAGCGCCTTGGCCACTGAACCTCTCCCCCTGCAGAAGACGGCGGCCGCAGTGCCCGAGGACGCCGCGGGCACGGACGCCCTGGTCCGCTTCGACCGCGTGGTCAAGCGGTACGGCGACCATGTCGTCCTCGACGAGCTGGACTTCTCGGTGCGGCGCGGCGAGCACGTCACGCTGATCGGGCCGAGCGGCTCGGGAAAGACCACGATCCTGCGGCTCCTGATGACGCTGGAGAAGGTGAGCGACGGCGTGATCTGGGTGGACGGCGCGCCGTTGTCCCATGTCCGGACGCCGGACGGCGGCCTGAAGCCGGCGAGTGAGAAACATCTGCGCGCGGCCCGGAAGAAAATCGGGATGGTCTTCCAGCAGTTCAATCTGTTCCCGAACATGAAGGTGCTGCAGAACATCACCGAGGCACCGATCAGCGTGCTGGGCATCGACCGGGACGAGGCGGAGAGCCGCGCGCGCGAGCTGCTCGACCTGGTGGGGCTGGCCGGGAAGATCGACGCGCACCCGTCCCAGCTCTCCGGCGGCCAGCAGCAGCGGGTGGCGATCGCCCGGGCGCTGGCGATGCGGCCGGAGATCCTGCTGCTGGACGAGGTGACGTCCGCGCTCGACCCGGAACTGGTGGCGGGCGTGCTGGACCTGCTGTCCGACATCGCCCGGACCACCGACATCACCATGCTCTGCGTGACCCACGAGATGAATTTCGCCCGTGACGTCTCGGAGAAGGTGCTGATGTTCGACGCAGGGCGGGTGGTGGAGGCCGGTCCGCCGGAAAAAATCTTCACAGCTCCCGAACATGAACGTACGCGCGATTTCCTCGACGCGGTGCTGTGACCTCGCCGTCCATCGATTTGTCATTGACTCTGGCATATGCCAGACAGGTGCGCCCCAGCTGACAGCGCCGGGGCGCACCGAGAACTCATCAACAGCCCCCCACCGAACGCCTCTTGGCGGCTATCGTGGTGCACAAGCTTGCGGTCACAACCTGGTGGGGGGAAACCGTGGCGTTGAAGCCCGAACCGACCGCACCGTTCCACTCGGTGCAGTACGCCCTTCGTGTTCTCGAAACGGTCTCCAAGCACGGCACCGGCGTCACGGACACCCAGATCTCCCGGGAGACGGGACTGCCACTGGGGCATCTCGCCTCACTGCTGCTGACGCTGCGCCGCGAGGGCTACGTCGAGCAGGTGTCCGACGGCGCCTATGTGATCGGCGCCTCACTCCTGCTGCTCGGCTCCGGCGCCGCCCGCAGGCAGGCACTGGAGAACAAGCTCCAGCAGATCCTGGACCAGCTGCGCGATTCGGTCGGCGCCGCGGTGTACATAAGCCGGTACGTCGACGGCGAGATCCGGGTCACGCAGTACGCCGACGGTCCGCACACCCCCGCGGTCAACGAGTGGGTGGACTTCCGGTCCGCCGCGCACGCCAGCGCGATCGGCAAGTGCCTGCTGACCCAGCTCGACCAGAACGGCCGCCGCGACCATCTCTCGCGCCACAAGATCGCCCGGCTCACCTCGCGGACCATCACCAGTGAGAAGGTCCTCTTCTCCAAGCTGGACAGCCAGCCGGCGACGGTCCCGGTGCTCGACCTCCAGGAGTACGCGGTGGGCACCGTCTGCGCGGCCGTGCCGCTCACGGCGGGCTCCTCGGCCGGCTGCCTGGCGCTGTCGCTGCCCATCGAGCACGCGCACCGGCTGCGCGCGGCGGCGAACACGCTGAACCGGCGGGCGGCTCCGGTCCTGCTGTCACTGGCCCTCTAGGACCCTGGTCGGCACGTGTCATCAGCACCCCTGAGGACCGGGTATTATTTTCGAGTCAGCAGGCGCCGCTAGCTCAGTTGGTTAGAGCAGCTGACTCTTAATCAGCGGGTCCGGGGTTCGAGTCCCTGGCGGCGCACAGACAACGCCCAGGGCGGTTCACGTACACACGTGAACCGCCCTGGGCGTTTTCGCGGTCCGCCGCTCCGTACACGCGTGTCACGCAGGCGCACCGGACAACCCTCAGCCGAGTCGCCCTCAGTCGCCGGACGACACCAGGTGGGCGCGCCCGTGCGCCTCGTACTCGCCGAGCAGGGCGGCCAGCTCCGCGCCCCGCAGCCTTTCGTAGGGTCCGCCGGCCCCGTTCCACCAGACCGGGTCGGCGCTCCGGAAGCCCTCGCGGCGGAGCGCCACCCGGTGCACCTTGTTCGTCGCCGTGACCGGCATCGCCGCGACGATGCGTACGAAGCGGGGCGCCATCTTCGTCCCCAGGTCCGATTGGGCCGCCAGGAACGCGGCGAATCCGCCGGGGTCGAAGGCCGCCCCCTCGCGCAGCGCCAGCGCCGCCATCACCTGGTCGCCGGCCATCGGGTCCGGCACCGCGTACACCGCGACGGCCGCCGCGTCCGCCCAGCGGGCCAGGATGTTCTCGATCATCGCGGCGGCCAGGTTCTCGCTGTCGACCCGCAGCCGGTCGTCCGTCCGGCCCGCGAAGTAGAGGAAGCCGGCCGGGTCGCGGAAGAAGAGGTCCCCGGTCCAGTACCAGCCGCCGCGCACCCGGGCCGCGTCCGCCTCCGCGTTGCGCCAGTAGCCTTCGAAGGGCGTACGGCCCCGGTTGACCAATTCTCCTATCGCATCGTCCCCGTTGAGCAGCCGCCCGCGCGCGTCGAGGACCGCCGCAGCCCGTTCCTCGCCGGTCTCCGGGTCGACGACGGCGAGATCGTCACGGGGGGACGCCCGGCCGACAGCGCCCGGCGGGGTGTCCGGGGTCCGCTGTATCGCCGCGCCGCCCTCGGACGATCCGTACCCCTCCACCAGCCGCACCCCGAACCGCTCCCGGAACCGGGTCGCGTCCACGGCGCCCGCCTCCGTGCCGAATCCGAGCCGCAGCGGATGGTCACGGTCGTCGGGGCGCTCGGGGGTGGCCAGCAGGTATTGCACGGCGCGGCCGACATAGGTGAAGTACGTGGCCCCGTGCGTGCGCACGTCGTCGAGGAAGCCGGAGGCCGAGAACCGGCGGCGCAGGGCGACCGCGGCGCCGCCCGCCAGCGCGGGGGCCCAGTCGGCGATCACGGCGTTGCCGTGGAACATCGGCATGCAGATGTAGTGGACGTCGTCGCGCCGCACCCCGAAGTGGTCGACCAGCGACTGTCCGGCCGCCGCCAGTCGCCCCTGGGTGCAGATCGCGGCCTTGGGCGCACCGGTCGACCCCGAGGTGAAGTAGAGCAGCATCCGGGTCCCGCGCCCGACCTCCCGGAGCACAGCCTCGCCCGGCTTCGCCCCGGCATATCCGGCGAGCAGCGCGGTGTACGCGTCGGTGTCGGTGACCAGCACCCGTACGCCCGGCAGATCGAGCCCGTCGAGCAGCGGCAGATGTGCGCTTTCGGTGACCAGGACCCGGCAGTCGGTGTGCAGGATGTCGCGGGCCAGCTCGGCTCCGCGGCGGGTCGGGTTGATGCCCGCGACGGCGGCCCCGGCCAGGGCCGCCGCGCTCAGCCAGAGTGGGAATTCGGGGGTGTTGTCGAGCAGTACCCCCAGGTGCGGTTCGCCGTCCGCCGACAGCAGATCCGCCAGGAGCGCGGCCCGCACGGCAGCTCCGGAGGCGACCTGGTGGTGGCTGAGGACGGTGTCCTCGTGCTTCAACCCTGGCCGGTGGTCGCCCCATTGGCGCTGTACGAGCTCCGCTACGGTGCCTGCGCTCCCCATGGCGCCGCACGGTAACTGACTACACGTCAGAATTGAACATCGGAGCACGCATAGAACGCGTTCCCGGTGTCCGCGATGGTCCAGACGCTGAGGATGATGTGCTTCCCGGTCTTCTGGGTGGGGATGGTGCCCTGCTGCGTCAGGGTCGCCGGGGGCCGCTGACCGCCGTACGGCACGGTCATGAACGGCTGCGACTCAAGCGCCGCCCTGGTGAGCGGCTTGGTGGGGTCCCAGCCGTTCTTGGTGATGTAGTACCGGAAGTCGGTCGTGGCGTGCTGGGCGGTGAACTGCCAGCGGAAGCTGAAGCCCTGGCCTGCGGTGACCTTGGTGGCGGGCCAGTTGCCGCCGCGCGGGTCGTCCAGCGCGGCGAAGTTGTCGTGGCCGCCGGAGCAGATCTTGCCGTCCGCCGGACCTGCCGCCGGGAAGCCCTTGGGAGCCTCGACGCTCTGCGGTTCCCACTGGATGGCGCCACAGTCGGTGACGGTGCCGTTGGCGCAGAGCTTCTGGCGGCTGATGGGGTTGTCGGTGTAGCCGTGGCTGCCGGCGCTGCTCGTCGCGAACATCGAGACGCCCGTTATCGCCAGGCCGACTACGGCCGCGCTTGCCCTTTTACGCATTGCTGTCGCTCCTCAAGAACGTGGGGGAGGTTCCATGAGCACTGCTGCGCGCGTGGTCGTGCGGTCTAGACCAAGCCTTAGATTATTGACGGAGCATGAACATGTCCAGACCAATGGGAACGGGATCCCGGTTCGCCGCGGACGCGGTACGGAGGCGCCGTCAGGCCCCGCCCCCACCGCTGCGTCCGGTGTAGAAGGCCACCGTCAAGTCCTTGACCAGCGCCTTCCGTTCATAATCGTCGAGCTCCACGAGGCCACGCGCGGTCAGCCGGTTGACCGTGTCGTCCACCGCGTCGACCACCGAAGTCAGCACACTGTCCCGGTGCTTGGCGTCAATGGCGGCGATCCTGCGACGCTGCATCGCGGCGGCGAGCTCCGGTGCGTACTCGATGCCGGTCGGCTGCGCGGAGTACACCTCGATGCCCACCGGCTCGCACTCCGCCTTCAGCGTCCCGGTCAGCGCGTTACCGACCGCCTCCGCGTTGCGCAGTGTGTGGGCGTCCTCGTGGAACGCGTCGGCGGGCAGCTGCGACAGGACTCGTGCCATCGCCGCCTCGACCTGCTCGCGCAGGTACTTCTCGTGGTCCGCCACCCCGAGCGTCGCCCGCACGGTGTCCTTGATCCGCCACACGACGAGGACGACGACGCGCAGCGCCGTACCGTTCGCATCCACCGTGCGCAGCGGTTCGCTGCGCCAGTGCCGGAGCCGCACGTCGACCCGGCGGCGCCGCAGCAGCGGGCTGACCCAGACGAGTCCCGTCCGCCGCACGCTCCCCCGGTAGGCACCGAAGAGCGTCATCACCCATGCGTACCCGACGCGACCGCGAGTCAGACCGCCGAACGCGAAGAGCACCACGGTCACCAGGGCGGCGAGCGCCGCCCCTGCCCCGATGCCGATGCCCTCGTACGGGCGCGAGCCGATCCCGAGCCGGGCGAGCACCCCGGCGGGCAGCGCGCCGGCCCACCACAGCACCGCCCCACCGCCGGCCATCCCGGCCAGACCGGCGAGCGCCCCGGCCCACCCGGGCAGCGCGGGCCCCGGCTTCTCGGTCAGCCGCGGATCGCCCACCGGCGCGGGCCTGGTGGGAGCCTGCACCTGCATCCGGCGCGCGACGGGCACCCGCCGCAGGGCCGCCGCCTGCTGGCCGCCGCCGGTCCCCCGGGCGAGACCGGCAGGCAGAGCGGCGGCGTCGGGGCGCTCGGACTCGCCGGCGAAGAGGAGGCGTACGGGGATGGAGCGGGTGTGCTCCTGGGCGATGACGACGTGCCGCCGCCCGGTCACCGCTTCGTCGGGTTCCGACACCGGTACAGGGGCCGATTCGGATTCCTGTACGGGGACGGCTTCGGCAGCCGAGGCGGGCACAGGCACTGTGCGGGGCGGTGTGCCGTGCGGCCCGTCGGGGCCGGGTTCGGTCCGAGCCGGTGGCGTGGTGTCGGACCGGGCGCCCAGGAGCGGGCGGGTCAGCAGGTACGAACCCGGGGCGAGGGCCGGCGCCGAAGCCCCGGCCGGAACCGACACCGAGGCCGAGGCCGCACCGAATGCGGGGTCCGTCGCGTCAGCCGGAACCAGGTCGAGCACGAGGTCGAGGAGGGCATCCGGCCCGGCCTCCGTCTCCGTCCCCGCACCGGAGCCGCCCCCAGCCTCCACGCCCGGAACCGATGCCGGACCGGCGCCCGGCCAGATGTCCGCACCCGCGTCCTGGCCGGCCCCGACGCCCGAGGCGCCCTCCGTGGCGTCCACTCCGCCGCTCATCGGCTCCCGTTCCTTCCCGTCCTCCGGGATTCCGGAGCTGCCCGACACCGTGGATCGCATTCCCGCCTCCGTCATGTCCGTGTTCTCACGCGAAGAGTCGCCGCCAGGTCTCCGGGCCCGGGTATCCGTCGGCCTCGGTGCCCCGCCAGCCCTGGGCGCGCTGGAAGGCCTCGACGTTGCGCCGGTCCGCCTCCGTCCATCGGGGTCCGGGGCCCGACCTGTAGTACTTGCCGTATCCCTTCTTCACCAACTGTCTGCCGAGCCTGTCGACATGGCTGTTGGACCGACCCGGCCGGAAATAGCTCCGGCCGGGGAAGGCCGGGGCCGCATGCGAACCGCTCCCCTGACTGTCGCCGCCCACGCTTCCGCTTGCGCTCGCCGGGATGTCGCGGCCGGTCCCGTTCACCAGCAGGCGCCAGGTGTGCGGGCCGGGGAAGCCGTCGGCCTCCGTGCCCTTCCAGCCCTGTGCCCTCTGGAACGCCCGGGTCGCACGCCGGTCGGCGTGGCCCCAGCCCGGCCCGGGTCCGACCTTGTAGAAGTGCCTTCCGCCTCGGTCCACGAGCATCCGTCCGAGCTGGGTGATGTACGTGTTGCTGACACCCGCACCGAATTTCGTGGTGCCCGGGAACGCCGTCGCCGACCCGCTGCCTCCCGCTCCGGCTCCGCTGCCGACCTTGTCGGTTCCGGTGGTCAGGCCCTTGTAGCGGTACGGAACGTATTTGCCCGAGTTGGTCCAGTAGGCCATGGGCGTCGTCTGCTTGCGCGTGTGCGCAGGAGTCTGTTCGTAGGCCGTGTAATGGGTGTGCGTGTAATCGGTCCAGCCTCCGAAGATCGTGACGTGCGAGCCCTTCGAGGGGTCGGCCGGGTTGTGGAAGAGCAGCATGTCGCCGGGCTGCAGCTCCGAGCGCGCGATCCGGGTCCCGTACTCGGCGAGGCTGCCCGTCCACTCGTTGCGATTCAGCTTCCAGGCCATCGACACATAGCCGGAGCAGTCCTGCCGATACCCGTCGGACCAGTACTTCGCCATGCTGTACGGGACCTTCGCGCTCACCCACTTCTTGGCCCGGTTGATGATGTCCGCCCGGGTCACCTTGCTCAGTGCCGGTTTCGAACCGCCGGACGACGGCGGTCCCGGGGCCCCGGCGCCGCTCAGCGGACCGGGCATGCCCTGCGGGTTACCCACATCCGCATCGGCCGGACCCGAGACCGGATCTGCCGTCTCGTCCCTCCGGGCGGACCCGGGCGCCGGCCCTGTCACCACGCTCACCGCCTCGGCGGCACCGGGCTTCAGCGGACCGGGCATGCCCTGCGGATTACCCACATCCGGATCAACCGGCCCCAGATCGCCCGCGTCGCCCGCATCGTCCTGATCCGTCGCCCCATCCGTCGAGCCGGTCCTCAGCGGACCGGGCATGCCCTGCGGATTACCCACATCCGGATCAACCGGCCCCAGATCGCCCGCATCGCCCGCATCGTCCTGATCCGTCGCCCCATCCGTCGAGCCGGTCCTCAGCGGACCGGGCATGCCCTGCGGATTACCCACATCCGGATCAACCGGCCCCAGATCGCCCGCATCGCCCGCATCGTCCTGATCCGTCGCCCCATCCGTCGAGCCGGTCCTCAGCGGACCGGGCATGCCCTGCGGATTACCCACATCCGCATCGACCTGCCCCGGGTCGCCCGCATCGCCCGGATCCGTCGTCCCGTCCGTCCGGGCGGACCCGGGCGCAAGCCCGGTCACCGCGCTCACCGCCTCGGCCGCACCGGCGCTCAGCACCACGCCGGCCGCCGTGGCCAGCACCAGCACGCGCCGTGCACCATGCGCGGCGGGGTGCCCTCCGTACCGCGTGGGCAGGGCACGAGCGGCGGCGCGCCGTTGTGCGGCGCACCCCGCACAGGTGCAGTCGATGGCGGGCACGTACTCCTCGAAGGCCGGCACAGTCATGCGAATCCTCTCGGCACTCGTCAAGATCTTTTGGCGCGTCCGCACGGGCGTCAGTGTCTCAACTCTCCTGACATATTTCATTTTGACGGATAGAATGGAAAAAACGACCATCCGACAGGCCGCGACGGGCCGGAAATGGTCAGGAGCATCCCCTCGCATCGGGTAGAGTTCTCCAGGTCAGCAGGCGCCGCTAGCTCAGTTGGTTAGAGCAGCTGACTCTTAATCAGCGGGTCCGGGGTTCGAGTCCCTGGCGGCGCACGCAGAGTCAAGGCCCCCTCACTCCACGTGAGGGGGCCTTGTTCGTGTGCCATCGCCCCATCCATGGCCGGCGGGCGAGCCACGAGCCGCCTCCCGGGGACCGAAAGGCTCCCCCGGTACACCTCCACGCGCCCCCTCCGCAAGAGCTACCCAAATCGCTCATATGACCGGCAAATAGCCCGTTTCGCCCTTGCGATCACGACCTGGGTCATACAACCTGTCATGGGGTCATCAGCCGCAACCGAGCTGATGACGACCGCAGTTGGGGGCAGTATCAGGGGGAAGTTCCGGTTTGCGCGTACCGCGGGATGGGGGTCCCGCTCATGGACGGATGCCGAAGGGCACCGGGCGACCGGAAAGGCGCCTCCCATGAGGGGACGGCGCCCACCAGAGAGTTCGTCCGCCGCGATCGAGGGGGATGCGCGGCGGACGAGACGACCGACCGACCGCGCAGCCAGCATGCGCGCAGGGGGATGACCCATGACGTCGACGCCGACAGGCGCCCGGCAGAACAACGACCCTTCCCGGACCACGCAGCTGCGGATATCCCCGCAGCCCCGGACCGGGGGCGGGCGCCACCCGAAGAAGGCGCTGCCCCGCTACGACTACGAGCACTACAGCCGACTCGCCGGGCCACTGACCCTGCCCGATCCGAGCAGACCGTACTCCGTGCAGTACCGCTCGCTGCTCTCGCAGGAACCGCACAGACTCCGCGCGGCGCTCCTGCTCGGCGCCGCACCGCTCGTCTCGCTCGGCCTGTTCGCATGGCTGATGCAGCCCGCACACTGGACCCAGCGCGATCCCCACCTCAAGAACGACACGCTGCTGATCCTCGACGTCGTCATGCTCGTCTCGATCGGTCTGATCGAGCTCTTCCGCACCATGAACGTCCTGTCGAACGCGCACGCGACACTGATCGCGCGCGACCCGGTCCCGGTCGTGCCGGAGCCCGGCACCCGGGTCGCCTTCCTCACCTCCTTCGTCCCGGGCAAGGAGCCCCTGGAGATGGTGACGAAGACCCTCGAAGCGGCGGTCCGCATCAGGCACCGCGGACTGATGCACGTCTGGCTGCTCGACGAGGGCGACGACCCGGCTGTCAAGGCGGTCTGCGCCCGGCTCGGGGTGCACCACTTCTCCCGCAAGGGCGTCGCGCACTGGAACCGGGCCACGGGCGCGCACCGCGCGAAGACCAAGCACGGCAACTACAACGCCTGGCTCGACGCGCACGGCGGCGCGTACGACTTCTTCGCCTCGGTCGACACCGATCACGTGCCACTGCCCAACTACCTGGAGCGGATGCTCGGCTACTTCCGCGACCCGGACGTCGGCTTCGTCATCGGCCCGCAGGTCTACGGCAACTACGACACGTTCGTCACGAAGGCCGCCGAATCCCAGCAGTTCCTCTTCCACGCGCTGATCCAGCGCGCGGGCAACCGCTACGGCGCCCCGATGTTCGTCGGGACCAGCAACGCCGTGCGGATCTCCGCCCTCAAACAGATCGGCGGTCTGTACGACTCGATCACCGAGGACATGGCGACCGGCTTCGAGATGCACCGCGCGCGCAACCCGCACACCGGCCGGAAGTGGCGCTCGGTCTACACCCCGGACGTGCTGGCCGTCGGCGAGGGCCCGACCGCGTGGACGGACTTCTTCACCCAGCAGCTGCGCTGGTCACGGGGGACGTACGAGACGATTCTCAAGCAGTACTGGAGAGGGATCGGGACACTCCCCGTCGGCAAGCTCTTCAACTACACGATGATGATCATCTTCTATCCGATGTCCGCCCTGAACTGGATCCTCGCGGCGCTCAGTTGCGCGCTGTTCCTGGGCATGGGCGCCTCCGGCGTGCAGATCGACCCGGTCGTCTGGATGATGCTGTACGGCAACGCATCGGCGCTCCAGATCGGTCTGTACATCTGGAACCGGCGGCACAATGTGTCGCCGCACGAGCCGGAGGGCTCCGGCGGTCTGGCGGGGATGATGATGTCCGCGCTCTCCGCCCCGGTCTACGCGCGGTCCCTGATGGATGCCGTGCTGCGTCGCAAGAGCTCGTTCGTGGTGACGCCCAAGGGCGACTCGTCCAGCCCCGACACGTTGTTCGGCACCTTCCGTATCCATCTCTTCTTCATGCTGGTCTTCGGCGGTTCGATCGCCGCCTCCTTCGTCCTCGGCCACAGCCATCCCGCGATGCTCACCTGGGCCGCGCTGGCGCTGCTGATCACGGCGGCGCCGATCTTCGGCTGGCGGTACACCGTCCACGCGGAGAAGAAGCAGCGGCGCGGCGGACCACCCCCGCGGGACGGCGCACCGGCTCGCCGGCCTGCGCATGCCCCGCAGGGGAGGCCGCACTGGGTGTCGGACGAGCAGACCGTGCAGATCTTTCTGGGGGGACGTAACCAATGACGTACCGTCCTGGCCGCCGTACCCGCCGCATGGCGATCAGTACGGCGGTGGTCCTGGCGCTCGCGGGGGCCAACGGGCCGTGGCTGTACCGCGTCAGCAGCGAGCGCTACCACGAATACAAGATCAACAAGCCGGAGTACAAGGCCTCCAACGGCCACTGGGACTTCCTCGACGTCCCGTCCGGGTTCCGGATCAATACGATCCATGCCGCGCTGCTGCACACCGGCAAGGTGCTGCTCGTCGCGGGCTCCGGCAACAACCAGAAGAACTTCGACGCGAAGAGCTTCCGGTCGGTGCTGTGGGACCCGAGGGCCGGCACGTTCACGAACATACCCACGCCCAAGGACATGTTCTGCTCCGGTCACACCCAACTGCCGGACGGCCGACTGCTGATAGCCGGCGGCACGAAGCGGTACGAGAAACTGAAGGGCGATGTCACCAAGGCGGGCGGCCTGATGATCGTCCACAACGAGGACCCGGACAAACCGGTCACCCTGCCCGCGGGCACCCGGTTCACCGGCAAGGAGAACGGCAGGACGTTCGTCTCGAAGGATCCGGTGCTGGTCGAGACGGCCACCAAGGCCTTCGACAGGAAGACCGGCGCGTTCCTGCGCAACGACCCCGGGCTCGGCCGGATCTACGTCGAGGCCCAGAAGTCCGGTACGGCGTACGAGACGGGCACCCAGGACAACTATCGGATCTCCGGGCTCTCCGGCTCCGACACACGGAACGTGTACGGGATCGCCCAGAAGCTCGCCCTCGACAAGAAGGACTTCCAGGGCATCCGGGAGGCGTTCGAGTTCGACCCGGTGGCGGAGAAGTACATCACCGTCGATCCGATGAACGAGGCGCGCTGGTACCCGACGCTGACCACGCTGAAGGACGGCAGGGTCCTGGCCCTGTCCGGACTCGACGAGATCGGTCAGATCGTGCCCGGCAAGGACGAGATCTACGACCCCCGGACGAAGAAGTGGGCGTACACCGGCACCGTCCGGAAGTTCCCCACCTACCCCGCGGTCTTCCTGCTGAACGACGGCCGGCTCTTCTACTCCGGCTCGAACGCCGGGTACGGTCCGGCGGACATCGGCCGCGCGCCGGGCGTCTGGGACCTTGCGACGAATACGTTCGAGGAGATCCCCGGGCTGAGCGACGCCCGCGAGATGGAGACATCGGCGACGGTACGGCTGCCACCCGCCCAGGACGAGAAGTTCATGGTCATCGGCGGGGGCGGTGTGGGTGAGTCGGACAGGTCCAGCAAGAAGTCCCGGCTCGTGGACCTGAAGGTCGCCGAGCCGAGATTCAGGGACGGCGCGGCGCTCACCGAGGGCACGCGCTACCCGAGCGCGTCGCTGCTGCCCGACGACTCGGTGCTCGTCACCGGCGGGTCGAGCGACTACCGCGGGCGCAGCGGCTCGAACGTCCTGCAGGCCCGGCTGTACGACGCGCAGACGGACACGTACCGGAGGGTGGCGGATCCGGAGGTCGGACGGAACTATCACTCGGGGTCGCTGCTGCTGCCCGACGGGCGCGTCATGATCTTCGGCTCGGACTCGCTGTACGCCGACAAGGCGAACACCCGCCCGGGCGTCTTCGAGCAGCGCATCGAGATCTACACGCCGCCCTACCTGTACCGCGGCTCACGGCCGGAGCTGACAGCCGGGCCGAAAAGCATTCGACGCGGCGGTACGGGGGTGTTCACGACCGGGCAGGGATCGACGATCACGTCGGCGAAGCTGATGCGGCCGAGCGCGGTGACGCATGTGACGGACACGGACCAGCGGTCCGTGGCGCTGGGGCTGAAGCGGACGGCGGGGGGTATCGCCGTGACGGTGCCGGGGAACCGGGCCCTGGTGCCGTCGGGGTGGTACATGCTGTTCGTGACCGATGCGAAGGGGACGCCGTCGAAGGGGACGTGGGTGCAAGTCCCCTAGGTCCTCTCGTTTGGATCATGCCGGGGGCCCGGACGGCGCAGCCCCGTCGAGCCCGTCCGGAGGCCGGGGCAGAGAACCGGCCACCGGACGCCCCCGGTACTACTTCGTGTTGCGGGCCAGCCCCAGCGCGTACTCCGGCCACCACTCCCCCGCTTTCGGTCCTCCCTTGCACGCGCCGTCCGACTCCCCCGGACGCTTGATCCAGAGGTATGCGTCGACCAGGTCCTCACCCGTGTCCGTGGTCGGGGGTTCGCCCAGGGCCCGACCCGGTGGGTTGCACCAGTTCTCCTTGGGGTCGCCCTCGTCGTACGGGCCGTTGCCGTTGCGGCTCGTGTCGATGACGAACGGCTTGTTGCCGACCTTCACCGACAGCCGCTTTCCGAAGTCCGTACTGGCCGCCGTGGTCTGGAAGTTGGCGACGTTGACCGCGAAGCCGTCCGCGTCCGCGATGCCCGCCTGCCGGAGCGGCTGGAAGAGCGCGTCCGGGGTGCGCCAGCCCGCGTTGCCCGCGTCCATGTAGACGCGCGTGTGCGGCAGTTGCTTCAGCCGTTGAACGGCGCCCTTGAGCAGGTCGTACCGCTCCTCGTGGAACTCCTGCGGGGTGCAGCCGTCGATCAGGTGCAACAGCGCGTCCGGCTCCAGGATCACCGTGGTGCGACGGTCGCCGATGCCCTTCGCCACGCTCTCCAGCCAGGCACGGTACGCGTCGCCGTCCGCGGCGCCGCCCTTCGAGAACTGGCCGCAGTCACGGTGCGGGATGTTGTAGAGGACCAGCAGCGCCTCCCGGCCGGCCTTCCGGGCCGCCTCGGTGAAGCCCTGCGCCTCCGCCTCGGGATTGTCCGGGCCGATCCACTCCCCGACCGGCTGCCGGGCGATCTTCTTGATCAGGCCGGCGTTCCTGTCGTTGCCGGCCTTGGTGTAGGCGGCGACCTGCCGGGCCGCGTTCCCGTCCGGGTTGACCCAGTAGGGGGCGCTCCCGGCGGGGCGCTCGTCGCCCCCGGAGGACGAGGACGAAGAACATCCTGCGAGCAGCAGCGTCACGGCCAGCGCCGCCGCCCCCGCACCGGACCGGCCGGTGTAGTTGCCGTACATCCACTCCCCCTTGGGCGCCGGACAAGACCGGGCGAATCCATCCTGACACACCCAGACGGCGAACGACGGAGAGCGACCAGTTCTGGACGTATCGTCAAATATCTGTTGGATGTGGGCAGTTGTGCGCCCTACAGTGACGCGTAGTGGCCCACACGCCCCCCTTTGCCTCCCGTGTCGGCGCCGGGCTTCTCCCGCAGCCCGCGCACCGCGGTCGAGGACCGGCCCGGTCGGCACCCCGGGGGAAAGCGGGCGGCCGGCCGGGCCAGGTGTACCCATCCACCGGACCTTCCGCTACGCGGACTTGCCCGCGGACGGCTTCTCGCCGGTCAGGTACGCCGAGACGACCACATTGGCGTTGTACTCGTGCGACGCGCGGTCGAACGTGCCGCCGCAGGTGATCAGCCGCAGCTCCGCCCGGCCGTCCTTGCGGGGCCCGTAGGCCTTGTGGGCGTCGAAGCGTTCCCGGGTGAAGACCTGGACGTCGTCGATGGTGAATTCGGCGACCGAGCCGTCCGTCCGGACGACCCGGATCTTCGCGCCGGGGCGGGCCGCGCTCAGTCCGTAGAAGACGGCCGGTTTGGTCTCGGTGTCGACGTGGCCGACGAGGAGCGCGGCGCCCGCCGCGCCGGGTCGGGTGCCGTTGCCGTACCAGCCGACGGTCTGCGGTTTCGCGAACGATGGCGGGTCGATCGCCCCCGCCTTGTCCAGGCCGCGGGCGACGACGGGGGCCCGGACTCCTATCGAGGGAATCTCGATGCGTTCCGGCGCCGCGCCCTTGATCGGGGCGTGCGCCGCGGGCAGTGGTACGCCGTGGGGGCGCCCGACGGCCGCGATGTCACCGGTGGTCGGGGCGGAGCTGGCGCCGGAGCCGTCGGTGATACCGCGACCCCAGAGCCACAGTCCCAGGAGCAGGGTGGCCCAGGCCACTCCGGTGAGCAGTCGGCCGGTCCCTGCCGGGCGGTTCGAGGCGGACATCTCGTTCAGTCCGCGGTCGGGCGGCGACGGCGGGCGCTGCGGAGGGTCACGGCGACGACCGCGACGGCGGCCAGGGCCAGCCCGAGCACGGCGTGCGCGGTGCCGGGGCCGTCCTGCTCGGCCGTCTGCTCGGTGAGGACGGCGGTGCCTCCGCCACCGGCGCGGACCGGGGCGATCGGGGTGAGCGGTTGGGAACGGTCACCTGCGACGACGGTGACGGTTCCGGACACCCTGGTGTCCTGGTCGCCGTCACAGGTCACCCAGATGTCGTACGCGCCGGGTGCGGCGTCGGAGCGAATCCTGGCACGGGTGATGAGCCCGTTGCGGTCGTCGGCCGAGAAACGCGCATCGGAGGCGAAGGCATCGGAGATCCCTTTGGCCTCCTTGCCCTTGCAGCCGTCGACCTGCAGGTCCACGTCATCGCCGGGGGCGAGGGAGGACGGGGTCACCGAGAGGGTGGCGTGGGACTTCGAGTCCTTCCCGGAGCCGGAGCCGGAGTCGGCCAGTGCGGCGGGAGCGGGTATCAGTGTCGCCGCGATCACCGCGGCCCCACAGAACGTGAGGGGTATGGAACGCATCGTGAACCTCCTTAAGGCAGGTTCACGCGTCCGGCGGCTTTTCGCATCCGCAGGGGGCAGCGACTGGGCCGTGCGGGTTCAGGGCCTGCCCTTCGCATCCGGCATGATCCGAAGGGCAGGCCCTGAGCGGCGCCAAGAACGAGGGTGCGGGGAAGGCCCCCGGACGGCCCTCCCCGCACGCCGCTCAGCTCACGTCGACGAGGTCGACCAGGTCGGCGATGGAGTCGACGGCATTGGAGGGCCGGAACGGGTAGCGATCGATGTCGGCGGGGGCCGTCAGGCCGGTCAGCACCAGGTAGGTGTGCATGCCCGCCTCCAGGCCGGCGAGCACATCGGTGTCCATCCGGTCGCCGATCATGGCGCTGGTCTCGGAGTGGGCACCGATCGCGTTCAGTCCGGTGCGCGTCATCAGCAGGTTGGGCTTGCCCGCGAAGTAACGCTCAATCAATACGCTCCTCAAGCGTCATCCGATCGGTGCTCACTTCACGTTCTCCCAGATTCCCCAGCATCGCCCTGGTCCCAGACAACTCGGCGAATGCCCGCTGACTTAGTCAACTTCGCGCATCCCTTACCTGGAGCGCGGGTTACGTAGAGCGTGCCCCCTGACAGTCCTGCCAGCTCGCGTGTGGCAGACAGTTGGCCTCGGCGTGCGTCTCAAGACAGTCCCCATATCCCGTTCCGGGCGGGACTTCAGACGCACACCGTTCGCGGCCCCTCGTCGTCCTCGTGTTCCTCGGACACGGGCCGTCCTCGACGACTCCCTTCGACATTCCAGATGCGGGGTCGGGAGTGCCTTGAGTCGCCTTTCCGCCTGCGGAGGGTGGCTTTGTCCACGAGAGCCGCGAAACCGCTGAACATGTGCTGTCGGTTCTCGGGAGCAGAGCCAGTTCCGAATCAACACAAAAAGCTTGATTTAGGGCAATCTAAGGGCGTCTAGCCCCTTATTGACACGTAAGAGACATTGTGAACAAGGGGAACGCTTCGGCCCTGGTCCCCGTCCGGGCTACGAGACGTTCAGGCCCTGAATGCGATGAGTGAATAGCATGGTCACCCCGTGAGTCCTCGTATGGCAGGAGCCGCACCCATGACAGATCAGAAGCCCATCGAATCGTGGCTCACCGACATGGACGGGGTGCTGATGCACGAAGGCGTGCCGATCCCCGGCGCGGATGCCTTTATCAAGAAGCTCCGCGATTCGGGCAAGCCGTTCCTCGTCCTGACGAACAACTCGATCTACACGGCCCGAGACCTACATGTACGGCTCAACCGGATCGGTCTCGAAGTACCGGTCGAGAACATCTGGACCTCGGCACTGGCCACCGCCAAGTTCTTGGACAACCAGCACCCTGGCGGCACCGCCTACGTGATCGGCGAGGCGGGGCTGACCACCGCCATGCACGAAGCCGGGTACGTGCTGACCGATGCCGAGCCTGATTTCGTGATCTTGGGCGAGACGCGCACTTACTCGTTCGAGGCACTGACGAAGGCCATCCGGCTGATCAACAACGGCGCCCGCTTCATTGCCACCAACCCCGACAACACCGGGCCCTCACCCGAGGGGGCATTGCCCGCCACTGGTTCTGTCGCCGCGTTGATCACGAAGGCGACCGGCAAGGAGCCGTACTTCGTCGGCAAGCCCAACCCGCTGATGATGCGCAGCGCGCTGAACACGATCGGTGCGCACTCCGAGACCTCCGCCATGATCGGCGACCGGATGGACACCGACGTGTTGGCCGGGCTGGAGGCCGGGATGGAAACCTTCCTGGTGCTCACCGGGCTGACGACCAGGGGTGAGATCGACCGCTACCCGTACCGGCCGACCAGGGTCGTGGACTCGATCGCGGACCTCGTCGACCTCGTCTGAGTGGTGGCCTGGCACTCCGCCCCGCAGCGGAGCGTCAGGCAGCCGAAGTAAGGCGTTCGGAGGCCCTGAAACCGACGTTTCCGCAGTTCAGGGCCAAACAGGTAAGTACCAGGAACGGCAGCCCGGACTCCCTCAGCCGCTTGATTCAGGCGTCGGCCCCGGGGATCGGCGTGCCCTCGTGGGTGAGGACTCCGTCCATGTCGGTGAGGTACGGGCAGGTGGCGGGGGGGCGGCGGCGGTCCCGTACCCGATCCGGACCGATCCGCCCCCACCCACCGGACATGCACTCAACTCCCCACTGTTTGCGATGAGTTGAGCTTCAGTCCAGACCCGTTATCTTTCCGATGCGGATCACCGGTGGCCCCTGTCGGTACCAGGCCCCGTCGAGCGGGGGTTCAGTTGCCGGTGGCGGTCTTCCAGGCGTCGACGTAGTCGTCCAGGTGAGCGCCGATGTCCGACCAGTCCGGCTCGAAGACCTCCACGCCGTCCATCAGCCCGGTCAGCGCGATCGCGTTGGCGTCGGTGGCCTCGACGTCCTTACGGGCGGAGAAGCCGCCGCCGACCTCGCTGACGTCCTTCTGCGCCTGCTCGGAGAGCATGAAGTCGAGCAGCTTCTTGCCGTTGGCGCTGTGCGGAGCCTTGTCGACCAGCCCGGCCGCGTACGGCAGGGCGAAGGTGGTGGGCTTGGAGCCGGTCTTCGCGGGGAACCAGATGCCGAGGTTCGGCATGTCCTTGGACTGGGCGTAGTTCATCTGGACGTCACCGTTGGCGACGAGGAGTTCGCCCTTGTCCACCTTCGGGGCGAGCTTGCCGGTGGAGGCGGACGGGCCGACGTTGTTGGCCTGGAGCTTCTTCAGGTACTCCATCGCCGGCTCCTTGCCGCCGAAGTCGTGCATGGCCTTGATGAGCACGGCCGTGCCGTCACCGGCGACTCCGGGGGTGGAGTACTGGATCTTCTCCTTGTACGTCCCGTCGAGGAGCTCCTCCCAGGTGGCGGGCGCGGTCTTCAGCTCCTTCTTGTTGTAGACGAACCCGAAGTAGTTGTTGACAACCGAGGTCCACTTTCCGTCGGACGCCTTGTCGGCGCCGTCGACGTGGTCGGAGCCGGCCGGTTCGTACGCCGTCAGCAGGCCCTTGGAGTCGGCCTGCTGGATGAACGGCGGAAGGGTGACGAGGACGTCGGCCTGGGTGTTGGACTTCTCGCGGACGGCGCGCTGCACCATCTCGCCGGAACCGCCCTCCACGTACTTGACCTTGATGCCGGTCTTCTTCTCGAAGTCCTTGAAGACCTTGTCGTACCAGCCGTCGCCGTTCTCGCCCTTGAGCCCGTCGGCGCTGTAGACGGTGACGACCTTCTCGTCGGAGGCGGCGGAGGACCCGCCGCAGGCGGAGAGGGTGGCGGCGAGGGCGAGGCAGCCGGTGACGGCGGCTACCGGCTTGAGGAGGTTCTTGCGCATGGGTGTCGTATCTCCTGGAAGGTGAGTAAGAGCGGAGGTGTCAGCGGTACGAGGCCCTGGTGCGGATGCGGGCGACGCCGAGGAGCACGAGCAGCGTCGTCCCCATGAGGACCACCGCGACCGCGGCACCGGTGAAGAGCGAGCCGCGGTCGGTCGCCGCGAAGATCTGCACCGGAAGCGGAGTCCAGTCGGGGGGGTAGAGCATCATCGTGGCGCTCAACTCGCCCATGGACAGGGCGAAGCAGAGCCCTGCGGCCGCGGTCAGGGCGGGCAGCAGGAGCGGCAGTCTGATCCGCCACAGGACGTAGGACGGGCGGGCGCCGAGACTGGCCGCCGCCTGTTCGTACATCGGGTCAAGACGCACTATTGCGGCTGAAACCGACTGATAGGCAAACGCCGTGACAAGAATGGTGTGCGCCAGGATCACGATCCAGCGCGTTCCGTTGAGCAGCATCGGCGGCTTGCTGAACGCGACGAGCACGGCGAGACCGACGACGACGGACGGCACGGCGACCGGCAGCATGAACAGCCCGTCCAGGAAACGGCGTCCGCGCCGTCGCAGCGAGGCGGCGGCGAGCGCGGCCCAGGAGCCGACGGTGAGGGCGAGCAGGCTGGCGCTGACGGCGGTGATCAGGCTGGTGGTGAGGGCCTGGAGCGAGTCGCCGCTGGTGGCGGCCTTGTAGTGCTCGAAGGTCGGTCCCGACGGGAAGGCGCCGGACCAGTTGGTGGTGAACGACGCGGCGACGATCACCAGCAGCGGCACCGCGAACAGCGGGACGAAGAGCAGGAAGAACACGGCCCACGTGGCCCACTTCCCGGTACGGCTATGCACCAACACGGCGGCTCACCATCCGATACAGGCTGTAGAGACCGACGGAGATCGCGATGTTGACGACGGCGACGACACAGGCGGCCGGGTAGTCGGACTCCAGGATCGCTTTGCCGTAGACCAGCATCGGCAGGGTCGTGACACCTTTCGCGCCGGTGAACAGCACGATGCCGAACTCGTTGAGGCACATCACGAGGACGAGGGAGCCGCCCGCGGCGAGCGCCGGGAGCGCCTCCGGGAGGATCACCTGCCGCACGATCCGGCCAGGCTTCGCGCCCAGGGAGGACGCCACCTCCAGTTGCGCGGTGTCGAGCTGGGAGAACGCGGCGAGCAGCGGCCGCATCACGAACGGGGTGAAGTACGTGATCTCCGCGAGGAGGACACCCCACGGGGTGGTGAGGAAGTGGAAGGGCCCGTCCGCCGCCCCGGTGACATCCGTCCAGACGCCGTTGGCCATGCCGACCGTGCCGTAGATGAACAGCAGGGCGAGCGTGATCAGGAAGGACGGGAAGGAGAGGAAGACGTCGATGAACCTGGCGACCGCCCGGCCGCCGGGAAACGGCACGAAGGCGATCACCAGCGCGAGGACGAAGCCCAGCACCAGACAGCCGACCGTCGAGCCGACGGCGAGCCAGACGGTGGTGGTCAGTGCCGAGCGGAACGACGCGGAGGCGAAGACGTCGCCGTACGGGGCGAGCGAGGTGCCGCCCTCGTCCGGGCTGACGGACTGCTGGACGACGAGGGCCAGTGGGTACAGGAAGACGAGGGCGAGGACGGCGACGGGCGGGAGCGCCCAGACGAGATTGCTGGGACCCGTCCGGCGATCGAGGACAAGTCGGCTGCCGGACGCACCCGCGGGCGCACCCGCGGACACGTCTCCGGCCACGGCGTCAGCCATGAACCCCTCCCCCGAAGCCGGCGCCCGCCGGCAGCAGCACCGCGTCCTCGGCGGCGAAGTGCACGGTGACCTTGTCGCCGAGCGCCGGGGTCTCGCGAAGTTCGCGCAGGTCGGCCTTGATCCGGTGGCCGTGGATGTCGACGTACAGCCGGTGGGTGGAGCCGCGCCACTGGACCTCGGCAAGAGTGCCGGTCAGCGCGTTGGGGCCGTCGCCGAGTCCGACCAGGTGGGGCCGGACGCAGAGGGTGGCGGTGACGCCGCCCGCCACCTCGCCGGTCGGTACGGCGAGTACCTGCCCGGCGAAGTCCACGGCGCCGGTGGTGCCTGTGACGGTGACCGGCAGCAGGTTGGCGTTGCCGACGAACGACGCGGTGAACTCCGTACGCGGGCGTCGGTACAGCTCCTGCGGGGTGCCGCAGTCCTGGAGCCGCGCCTTGTCCATGACCGCGATCCGGTCGGCGAGGGTCAGCGCCTCGACCTGATCGTGCGTGACGTACAGGATGGAGACGTCCGGCAACTCCCGGTGCAGCCGCGCCAGTTCGGCGAGCATCCCGGAGCGCAGCTGGGCATCGAGGGCGGACAGCGGTTCGTCGAGCAGGAGCACGCCGGGGCGGATGGCGAGCGCGCGGGCGATGGCGACGCGCTGCTGCTGTCCTCCGGAGAGCTCGCGCGGGTAGCGCGTGGCGTACGCGGCCATGCCGACGAGTTCGAGGGCTTCGGCGACCCGTTCGGGGATCTCCGCCTTCGCGACCTTGCGGGCCTTGAGGCCGAAGGCGACGTTGTCCCGGACCCGCATGTGCGGGAACAGGGCGTACTGCTGGACGACCATGCCGATGCCGCGCTTGTGCGGCGGCAGGCCGGTGACGTCCCGGTCGCCGAGCCGGACCCGCCCGGAGACGGGCTGGACGAAGCCGGCGACGGCGCGCAGGGCCGTGGTCTTGCCGGACCCGGACGGCCCGAGCAGGGCCATGACCTCGCCGGGTTCCACCGTCAGGTCGAGCCGGTCGAGGACGATGTTCCCGCCGTACGCGACGCTGACCTGGTCGAACCGGATACCGCTGCCCTGGGTGGCCCCGCCGGTCATGCTTCCGCCCGGGCGATGAGGTCCGGCAGCTCGGCGACCGAGCCGAGTACATGCGTGGCACCGTTGCGCTGCAGCTGTTCCTTGTCGTGTGCGCCCGTCAGCACGCCGGCGACGATCCCGGCGCCGGAGCGCACGCCACTGAGCATGTCGTACGAGGTGTCCCCCGCGACAATGATCTGCTGGACGCCGTCCACGGCCCCGGTGCGCAGGAACGCGGCGAGGACCATGTCCGGGTAGGGGCGGCCGCGGCCGCCCGCGTCGGCCGGGCAGAGGGTCAGGGCGACCAGGTCCTGCCAGCCGAGCGCGGCAAGGATCGCGTCCTGGGTGGTGCGGGCGAAGCCGGTGGACAGGACCACGGTCCGCCCTTCGCCCGTGAGCCGCTCGATGGCCGCACGGGCACCCGGGACCGGCGCGATGCGGCCGCCGTCGACCAGCTCCCCGTAGGCCTCCTCGAAGGCGAGGTTGGCCTGCTGGGCCTTGCTCTCGTCGCCGAAGAGGTGCCGGAAGACGGAGATCTTGGACTCGCCCATGGTGGCGCGCACGTAGGCGAGCTTCTCGGCGTGGTCGGCGGAGCCGGGCGCCACGCCGAGGCGCCGGGCGGCGGCGCCGAAGGCCTGTTCGACGAGGCCGCCGTCGGCGACGGTGGTCCCCGCCATGTCGAGGACGACGAGATTCAGCTTGTCGGTGTTGCTCAACTTCTTCACCAGCCCAGTTCGTTGGCGGTCGTTTCGGCGATGGCGGGCGAGCAGGTCATACCGCGGCCGCCCGGCCCGGTGACCAGCCAGACGCCGTCCCGCACCTGCTGGCGGTGGACGACCCGGCTGGTGTCGGTGCACTGGGCGTAGACCCCGGCCCAGCGGTGGCGGATCCTCGGCAGCGGGCGGCCGAGGAAGGACTCGACGACCCGGGTGAGGTGCTCGTACGGCTCCTCGACGACATCGAACGCGAACGGGTGCTCGTACTCGTGGGTGTCGCCGATGGTCAGTCCGCCGTCCCTGCGCTGCACCATCAGCAGCTGCATCCGGTGCTCGGCCGCGGTCGGCGCCTGGGCCTGGCCGGCGTTGAGGGCGTCGAGCGCCTCGCTCCGGTACGCCGGGTAGTAGCGGAAGCTGTCGGCGTCGGCGACGGACGTGGTGAGCGCTTCGCCGAGCGGGTCGGTCTGCATCATCTGGAGGCGGACGCGGCGCACGGGCAGCTCGGGTCCGGCCAGCTCGCGGACGAGGCCGCCGAGCCACGCGCCGGTGCACAGGATCACGGCGTCGCCGGTGTGCACGTCGCCGTGGTCGTCGCGGACGGAGGCGGTACCGACGACCTCGCGGACCTCGCGGCCGCCGAGGAACGTGTACCGGCCGGACGCCACCAGCTCCTGCTTCAGTGCCAGCTGCGCCGTGCGCGGCTCGACGGCGGCGTCCCGCTCGCACCAGAGGGCGGCGACGAAGTCACCGCGGAGCGCGGGGTTGATCGCGCGGGCCTCGCCGGCCGTCAGCAGCTTGTAGCCGCGGGCCGCGGCGTCGGGGCGGGCGACGGCCGCCTCGGCGACGGCGATCTCCAGCTCGGTGCGGAGCGGGGTCAGCGAACCGCAGGGCCGAAAGCCCAGGCCGGGCACCTGCTCCCCGATGCCCTCCCACAGTTCGCGGGCGCGCAGCGCGGTCTCCAGCTCTTCGCCGCCGGCCCGGCCGCTGACCCATATCTGTCCGAAATTGCGGAGCGATGCTCCGCGTGCCTCGCTCTCGCGCTCGATCTGTACGACCTCGTGGCCGCGGTTCACTGCGTGCCAGGCGTGCATGGTTCCCACCACGCCGGCTCCTACGACGATGACTCTCACGACGGCAACGCTCCTGGCGGCGAATGACTCGCACGGATCGGTACGGCAACGGGAGGGTGAACTGGGACCCAAGATTGGCCTAGACCCGTTACATTTCCGTTATCGATGTGAGTCGGTTGCCGCGCCGTGCCGCTCAGCCCTGGCGGCCCAGGTGTGCGGTGAAGGAGAACCGGTCGCCGCGGAAGAGCGTGCGCACCCGCTCCAGCGGCTGCCCGCTCGCGTCCCGCGAGATGCGGTGGAGCAGCAGCATGGGCAGCGCGGGCGGCGTACCGATCAGCAGCGCCTCGCGCGGGGTGGCGAGCACGGTCTCGATCCGCTCGTCCGCGTCGCCGAAGGTGATCCCGAGCCGGTCGTGGAGGTAGGCGTAGAAGGACGAGTCGGGGTCGAACTCCGTGTCCAGGTCCGGTACCCGGGCGACGGAGACGTAGGTGCTCTCCAGGCCGACCCGGTCGTCGTCGGCGAGCAGCACGCGCTCCAGATGCCAGACCGGTTCGCCCCGCTCGACGCCGGTCTCGGCGGCGAGTGCGGCGGGGCAGGGGAACTGCTCCAGGCCGATGAGGTGACGGCCCGGTGTCCGCCCCTGGCGGCGTACGCCCTCCGTGTAGCTCGCGAGGGAGAGCGGCTGCTCCAGCTTGGGCCCCGCGACGACGGTGCCACGGCCCTGACGGGCGAGGCGGCCCTCCAGCAGGAGTTCACGCAGCGCCTGCCGCACGGTCTCGCGCGACACCTCGTAACGGACCGCGAGATCACGCTCGGTGGGCAGCATGCCGCCCTCACCCAACTCCTCTATGAGGACGGAGACATGGGCCTTCACGGCGTAGTACTTGGGGATACGGCCGTGCTCCGGGATGCCGGATCGGATCGGTGCGCCAGGTGCCTGGTCGTGCAGGTAGTCCACCTCCCGATGGTGGCAGACGGACATGAACGACGGTGAACGTTTCGGGGCCGCAGGTCAACGACGGGTGCGACGGAGCCGCCGCGCCCCTCTCACGGCGGCCACACCGCCGGCCAGACAGAGCACGGCGGCGACACCCTCGGCCCAGATGACGGCCCCCGGTCCGGTCCTGGCGAGCTCGGGCTGGTCCTGCGGATCCCGGACGGTTGACGGCACGTCTCCGGAGTCCCTGGGGCTGGGCGTGTCACCGGATCCGCCGATGTCACCGCCTCCGTCGACCCCGCCCACGTCACCGGACCCCTCGACGTCACGGCCACCGTCGACACCACCCACGTCACCCGATCCCCCGACGTCACGGCCACCGTCGACACCACCCACGTCACCCAATGCCCCAATGACACCACCACCGTCGACCCCACCTACGTCACCGGACCCCCCGACATCACCGCCACCCTCGACACCACCGATGTCGCCGATTCCCGGAGTGACGCTGTCGAAGGGCGGTTCGGGCAGCACGTCCCCCTCTCGGCTGATGCCGCCGACATCACCCGTACCTCCCGTGTCTTCATCACCGGTGTCGCCACCACCGGTGTCGTCCTCGACCACACCGAAGACGTAGTCGTCGGACTCACCGACCCAGTCCCCGTCGTCACCCGCCGGCGTCGTCTTGGCGCCGTCGGCAGCCGCGGCCTGCTTCCGCTGGACGATCGCGGCCCTGGCGGTGATCCGATTGGGGTCGGTGTCGGAGGTGAACGCCATCCGGACCTGGACGGTGACGGTGCGCCCCGCAGGGACGGTGAAGCCGCCGAACGTGTCGGCGCCGTCGCCGCCGAAGACGCCGATGTGCTCGTCGCGGTCGGTCGTCTCCCAGGTGACGCGGTGCGGGACGTCGGGGCGGTCCGGGTCCGAGAACTCCAGCTGGATCTGGTCGGAGGTCAGCTTCTGGTCCTCGTCGGTGAGGACCAGAACCGGATGGATGGAGCCGCAGGGCTTCGAGGTCGTATTGGTCAGATCCAGGAACCAGGTGCCGTATCCCCCGCCGGACGCATACGTCTCCTGGCCACCGCGGATCCGAGTCGTGATCGGGAAGTCGTCCGCCGTCGGGGCACCACAGGTGGGCTGCTGGTCGGCGGTGACAGCGACGGGCACGGCTGCGGCGTCGGCGGACGCGCCGCCGAGCACGACGGCGGGGACGACGGACGCCGCGGCCAGTCCGAGGGCGATTCCGTGGCGCGGCCGGGGAGGGGGAGGGGGAGGCGTGGGGGGCATTGGGGGACACCCTTTGCTGCTCGCGAAACGGCCGGATCGCCCCGTACCCGGAGTTCACCGGTTGTAGCCGGCGACGCTGCCACGCACGCGCGACCCGGCACACGCCGACATGCCGGGGAGCCGCCCGTTCGGGCGACCCGAACCGCTCGAACGGCCCTACGCTCCGGCGCCGCCGAGTCGCCCGAACAGCGGGGCGAGGACCAGCTGGGCGGCCCCCTCGGCGACCGGCCGGTCCCCGCCCGCGGTCATGACGAGCGGCACGGCCGCACCGATGCCGTCACGCCGGACGCGCTCACCGATCACGGCCCGGACCCCTCGGACGTACGCATCGGGGTCGGCGTCGACGGCACGGCCGCCCAGCACCACCCGGTCGATGTCGAGCAGCCCGACCAGGTTGGCGGCGCCGGTCCCGAGTACCCGCGCGGCCTCCGCGGCATCGCCGCCCGAGATGGCGGCGAGGCAGAGCGCCTCGATACAGCCGCGCCCGCCGCAGCTGCACAGGGGCCCGTCCAGCAGCACGGTCTGATGCCCGAACTCACCGGCCCCGGTTCGGGCCCCGCGATGCACGGCCCCACCGAGCACGAGCCCGGCACCGAGCCCGGTCCCGAGATGCAGATACGCGAAGTCCCCCGACCTGTCGGCCCGCAGCGCGAGCCCGAGAGCTGCGGCATTGGTGTCCTTGTCGACGACGACGGGCAACCCGGTGCGAGCGGTGAGAGCGTCCCGGAGCGGAAACCCGTCCCACTGCGGAAACCCGGTGACGCGATGCAGCACACCCCCCCGGTGATCAAGCGGCCCGGGCACGGCGACACCCAGCCCGAGCACGGTGGACGGCGGAGCCACCGGGGAGGCCGCGTGCGGTCCGGAGCCGGCCCCGTCGGGGGCGGTGGGCACGGAGCTTCCCGGCCCCGCTTCCGCGCCCCCGCTTGAGCCCGACCCGCCGGGCCCACCCAGCACCAGGCCCACCTCCCGTGCCGCAGCGGCGACCACCTCGCCCGCCGGTGCGCCGAAGTCCAGCGGCGTCCTGCGGCTCGCCACGACCGTGCCCGCGAGGTCGACGAGGACCACCGTCAGTTCGTCCCGGTCCAGGTGCAGCCCCACCGCGTGTCCCGCGTCCGGAACCAGTCGCAGCACCGTACGTGGCTTGCCGCCCGTGGAGGCACGGTGGCCCGCCTCCGTCGCCAGGCCCTCCGCCCGCAGCCGGGCGGTGATCTTGCTGACGGCCTGCGGGGTGAGCCCCGTCCGTTCCGCCAGCTCCAGTCGACTGATCCCGCGCTCGCCCGCGACACGCAGCAGGTCCAGCACGAGCGCCGCGTTGTGGCTGCGCAGTGTCGGTAGGTTCGCTCCGGTGTTACTCCTGTTCACTTCCCCATTGTCTCCCTCGCTTGCACTTTGGCAACAGCGTTGCTTAAGTGGATTGCATGACTGGCATCACGACACCCGGAACGCCCGGCTCCCCCCTCCGCGTCGGACTCGTCGGCTACGGCCTGGCGGGCTCCGTCTTCCACGCCCCGCTGATCGCCGCAACCGAGGGCCTGGCCCTCGACACGGTCGTCACGTCGAACGAGGAGCGTCGGGCCCAGGCCCGTGCCGAGTTCCCCGACGTCCGCTTCGCCGCGTCGCCCGACGATCTGTGGGCGCGCGCCGACGAGCTGGACCTGATCGTGATCGCCTCCCCCAACAAGACCCACGTCCCGATCGCGACCGCCGCGCTCGAAGCCGGCCTGCCGGTCGTCGTGGACAAGCCGATCGCCGGCACGGCCGCCGAGGCGCGCGAGCTCGCCGCGCTGGCGCAGGAGCGTGGGCTGCTGCTGTCCGTCTTCCAGAACCGCCGCTGGGACAACGATTTCCTGACGCTCTCCCAGCTGGTCGCGGACGGCGAGCTCGGTGACGTACAGCGTTTCGAGTCCCGTTTCGAGCGGTGGCGCCCGCAGCTCAAGGGCGGCTGGCGCGAGTCGGGCGACCCGGAGGAGATCGGCGGGCTGTTGTACGACCTGGGCAGCCACGTCGTCGACCAGGCGCTCGTGCTGTTCGGCCCGGCGGTGCGGGTGTACGCGGAGTCCGACGTACGCCGCCCCGGCGCCGTCACCGACGACGACACGTTCATCGCGATCACCCATGCGAAGGGGGTCCGCTCGCATCTGTACGTCAGCGCCACCACCGCCCAGCTCGGGCCGCGCTTCCGCGTGCTCGGTTCGCGGGCCGGTTACGTGAAGTACGGCCTTGACCCGCAGGAGGCCGCCCTGCGTGAGGGCCACCGTCCGTCCGGCGCCGCTTCCGGTTGGGGCGAGGAGCCCGAGGCCCTGTGGGGCCGGACCGGTTCGGGCGAATCGCCGCTGACCGGCGGCGGCACCCCGGTCCGCACCCTGCCGGGCGACTACCCGGCGTACTACGCGGCGGTTGCTGACGCGGTGCGCGGAAAGGGCGAGAATCCGGTGACGGCGCTGCAGGCCGCCGCGGCCCTGGACGTCCTGGAGGCCGCGCGCCGCTCGGCCCGCGAGGGCGTCACCGTCACCCTGTCCACCGCTTCCGAGGAGCAGTCCGTATGAACCCCACCGCTCCGACCATCTCCGAGCTCATCGCGCAGGAGCGCCGACTGACGCTGCCGCATTTCAGTTACGACGACGCGTATGCACTCGGCGGGCTGCTCGTCTCCATGGCCCGGGAGCGCCACGCGCCGGTCGCGATCGACATCCGGCGCGGTGCCCAGCAGCTGTTCCATGCCGCGCTGCCCGGTTCGAGCGCGGACAACGACGCGTGGATCGACCGCAAGCGCAAGGTCGTCGAGCGGTACGGCGAGAGCTCGTACCTGGTCGGGACCCGGTTCCGGGCGAAGGGGACGACGTTCGAGGACTCCTCGCGGCTGGACCAGGACACGTACGCCGCGCACGGCGGTTCGTTCCCGATCGCGGTCGAGGGCGCGGGCGTGATCGGCTCGGTCACGGTGTCCGGGCTGCCGCAGGCGGAGGACCACGCGCTGGTCGTCGAGGCACTGGAACAGTTCGCCACCACGATCTCCGGCTGAGACGACGGAGACGGCGGAGACGACGGAGGGGTGGCTCGCCGCACCAGCGGCACACCACCCCTCCGATCTTTACGCAGCGGCTACGCGTCCTTCAGCTCCTGCCGCTGCCGCCCCAGCCCCTCGATCTCCAGCTCGACGACATCCCCCGCCCCCAGATACGGCTTGGGATCCGGCTGCCCCATGGCCACACCGGCAGGCGTACCGGTGTTGATGACATCGCCCGGGTACAGCGTCATGAACTGGCTGAGGTAGCGGACCACCTCGCCCACCGGGAAGATCTGGTCGGCGGTGGTGCCGTTCTGCTTCAGCTCGCCGTTGACCCAGAGCTTCAGCGGCAGCGCCTGCGGGTCAAGGACCTCGTCGGCCGTCACGAGCCACGGCCCCAGCGGGTTGAACGTCTCGCAGTTCTTGCCCTTGTCCCAGGTGCCGCCGCGCTCGATCTGGAACTCGCGCTCGGAGACGTCGTGCGCGACCGCGTACCCGGCGACGTGGCCGAGCGCTTCCTCCGCGGAGTCCAGGTAACGGGCGGTGCGGCCGATGACGACGGCGAGCTCGACCTCCCAGTCGGTCTTGACGCTGCCGCGCGGCACCAGCACCGTGTCCTCGGGGCCGACGACGGTGTCCGGCGCCTTGAAGAAGAGGATCGGCTCGGCCGGAATCGCCGCGCCGGTCTCGGTGGCGTGGTCGTGGTAGTTCAGCCCGATGCACACGATCTTGCCGATGCGGGCGAGCGGCGGCCCGACCCGCAGCCCCTCGGCGTCGAGTACGGGCAGCTCGCCGGGCGCGGCCGCGGCGGCCCGTACCCGCGCCAGCGCGGACTCGTCGGCGAGCAGGGCACTGTCGATGTCGGTGACGATTCCCGACAGGTCACGCAGGGTTCCGTCCTGGTCCAGCAGCGCCGGTCGTTCCGCACCTGCCGTACCCACGCGAAGCAGCTTCACGGTCTTTCTCCCCTTGGTCGAGATCGGGCCCGTCGGATGGGTGGCGGCCATCGCAGGCTTGGCCGATCCTCCAAGACATCGGATCACCCCGCAAGACCCTGTTCACACACTGGACCGGCGCACTCGCCCCGCCGGCTACGCCACGGTGGCCATGGCGGCGCCCGCGGCCGGCATGTCGCGGTAGAGAGCGGCGCGCTCGATCGCGGTCCAGGTGGTGCTCGTGACGATGTAGAGCGCGGCGGCGAGCGGCACGTACGCCACCGAGACGAGCGTGAAGAAGGACATCAGCGGCATCAGCTTCGTCATCGCGCCCATGCCCGGCACGGGCTGTCCGTCGGGACCGGTGGCGGGGGTGGCCGGGGCGGCCGCGAGCTGGCGCTTCGTACGGCGGTAGTTGAACGTGGCGACGACGGCGACGATCACGAAGAGGCCGAGATAGACGACGCCCTGAGTGCCGAACGGTCCGCCGGCCGCGAGCGCGTCGTGCCAGCGCTCGCCGAGCGGGGCGCCGAAGAGATCGTGGCCGAGCAGCTCGTTGAGGTCGCCACCGATCTTCTGGCTGGAGAAGAGGTGGTACAGCAGGAAGAAAGCGGGCATCTGCAGGAGGCTGGGCAGGCAGCCGGACAGCGGCGAGACCTTCTCCTCCCTGTGCAGCTCCATGAGCGCCTTCTGCATGCGCTCGGGGTTCTTGGCGTGTTTCTTGCGCAACTCGGCGATCTGCGGCTGGAGCTTGGTGCGGGCCTTCTGCCCACGCGCCGCGGCCCGCGAGAGGGGGTGCACGGCGAGTCGCACGAGGGCGGTGAAGAGGACGATCGCGGCGGCGGTGGCCGCGCCCTGGAAGAGCGGGTGCAGCAGATCGGCGAAGGAGCCGACCAGGACGGCGAAAGCGGACATGAGCGTGGACATGGATGAACCCTCCGGGGGTCTCGTCGTGCCGGGAGAAGAGCGATCTGGCTCGGCATGACGACCCGCGCGGGGCACGCCTGAGCACACGTACGCGTGCTCGGGCGAAGAAGGTGCGAAGTCCCTACGCGGCCGTCAGGAGGGCACGGCCGGGGGCTCGGGGCCGCCTGCGGCCCTTGGCGTCGGGATCTCGCTGCGGCAGGAACGCGGTGCGTTTCTCGCGGTCGCGCATGGCGGTACGGACCCGGGTGCGGGGCACCGGGGCGGCGCAGCGGGCGCTGATGATCGAACAGGCGACGAGCGCGGAACCGGCGGCGGCGGTGGCGGCGAGCGCGACCGCCGCGGAGAGGCTGCCGCCCTCGGCGAGGAGAACCTCGGTGAGCAGGAAGAGCAGGATTCCGACGGGCCGGGGCAGGCGGGTGATGCCACCGCGCAGGCGGTTGCCGAAGCTGCTGCTCATCGATCCCTCCCCCGCTCGGTCCGGTGGGCTCGCTCGTTCGGCCCTCCAGCCGTTATACACGATGGCCCGGGGAGCCGGCCGATGTCGGACGGGGCCGGTCGCCGGCGGCCGGAGGAGCCGGCGCGGCGCGAGCAGGGCACGGCCGCACTCACGCCGGGCCGACGCCCCGCCGCTGCAGTCGGTCGGGCTGTCGCTGGTGGCGGCGGTCGGCGTCAGGCTCCTGCGGGACCGGAGACCGCGACGGTTACGGCCTCACTCCCCGTCGTGGGGGAGGCCGCAAGAGCCGGCTCCCCGATCTCGTCCCGCGCGAGCACCTCGCGGTCCGGCCGCTCGTCGTGTTCGCGCGGACCCGCGTACGTCACCGCGAGTGCGACGACGAGGTTGGCGGCGAGCGCGACGATGCCCGCGTTCACACCCCACACCGGATCGTTCTCGGTGAACACGAACCCGCAGACCGTTCCCACCCCGACGACCAGCCCGGCCAGCGCCCCGAGCAGCGTCAGCCGCCGCCACATCAGCCCCAGCAGCACCATGGGGAGCAGCTGCGCCATCCCCTCGTACGAGATGAGGGAGAGCCGCACCAGCGTGTTCGGCGCCGTGTAGGTGAGCACGAGCGCGATCACGCCCGCGGCCACGACGACGGTCTGGGCGGCGCCCTTCTGCCGGTGCTGCCAGCGCGGTACGAGCGAGAGCACACTGCGCCCCCACATCGTGCCGATGACCAGCATGAAGACCGCCATGGGCACGATCGAGGACAGCGCGGCGGCCACCCCGATGACGCCGACCGCCCAGGCGGGCAGCGAGTCCACGACTAGCTTGAAGAGCGCGAGGTTGGACTCGGCGCCGACCAGCCCCGGCACGACGAAGAGGGCGGCCATGCCGAGCAGCATCGGGACGAAGAGCAGCACGTTGTAGGCGGGCAGCCACATCGCGTTGCGGCGCAGCACGTCGGCGTTCTTCGCGCCGAGGTAGCCGGCGACGGTGGTCGGGAAGATCACCACGGTGAGGGAGTTGAGGAACGCGGTGGTGATGAACCAGGCCTGTCCGAGTCCGCTGTCGCCGTGCCCAGGGAAGGTCAGCCACTCGCTCTTCTCGGTGACGAGCCGGTCGAGGAAGGGTCCGTACCCGTCGAAGTAGTGCAGGGGTACGTAGAAGGCGAGGAACCCGAGCGTGGCGATGACGAGCACGTCCTTGAGGACGGACACCCATGCGCTGCCGCGCAGCCCGCTGACCACCACGAAGCCGGTGGTGACGGCGAACGCGATGAAGTACGCCCAGTTCAGGCTGATCGCACCGTACGAGATCGTGGAGACGACGACGCCCATGCCGGTGATCTGGAGCTGGATGTACGGCAGCAGGAAGACGGTGGCGAGGACGGCGACGAGCGCGCCGAGCCAGGGCCGGCCGAAGCGGTGCGCCACCATGTCGGTGATCCCGACGAGCCCGTGCCGGCGCGCGTACGCCCAAAGCATCGGGCCGACGACGTACCCGACGGCATACCCGCAGGACATGTAGGCCACCACGTAGAGCACGGGCGCCCCGTAGTTGTAGCCCCATCCGGCAGCCCCCATATAACTGAAGCTGGTGTATCCCTCGCCGGCCATCAGCACCCAGATGAAGACGGCCCCCAGACTGCGTCCGCCGACGGACCACTCGGCGAGCCCGCCCCTGCCACCGCTCCCCCGCCCCCGCACGGCGAGCAGCCCGAGCGCCACGGTGACGACCATGAAGACCCCGAAGACGGAGGTCGCTATCGCGGCGTTCACCGGCGGTCGCCCCGTCGGGTCAGCCATACGGCGACGGGTGTGAGCAGCGTCGCCCCGAGCAGCCACACGAAGAGGAACGGCAGTCCGAGTACGACGGGATCGACCCGGTTCACGAACGGCAGCGCTCCCAGGTAGAGCACGTAGGGAACCAGCAACCACAACAACTGCGGACGACGTCTGAGCACGTCAGGAAAGCTTAGCGACGCCTTCTACCGCCCCTGGACGCCCGCCAGCTTCCCCCAGACGACAAGGCGGTACCGGGAGGTGAATTCGGGCGTGCACGTGGTCAGCGTCACGTAGGAACCGGGCTCGCTGTACCCGACGTGGGGCCGCACATTGCTGCGCGGAACGGCGGCGATCACCCCGCTGTCCCGCGGAGACGTCCGGGACAGCGTCTTGTCGACGACGTACGTGTACACCCGCTCCCGGGTCTCGACGGTGATCCGGTCACCCCGGCGCAGCCGGTTGATGTATCGGAACGGTTCGCCGTGCGTATTGCGGTGCCCGGCGAGCGCGAAGTTCCCGACACCGCCGGGCTGCGCGGTGCGCGGGTAGTGCCCGACATACCCCTTGTCGAGGACGCCGCTCTTGCTGATGCCCTGGGCGACCGGCGCGGTGAGCCCGAGGCGCGGGATGCGGATGACGGCGTACGCCTGATCCCAGCGAGGCGCGCGCGCCGCAGCCGTCGTACGCCCGCTCCCGCCGCCACCGGTCCGCGGCACTGGGGCCGGGCCGTCGTCCCCACCCCCGCTGTCCGAGGGCCCCACCGGCTGTCCGCCCCCGTCCGTGCCCCGGCCCCACTCCTGCTCCAGGGCCTGCACCTGGTGCTCGGCTCCCGCCCTGGCCTGCCGATTGGTCCACCACAGCTGATGGACGACGAGAAGCAGCAGCACGACCCCCAGGGTCATGACCGCCTCGGCGCCCGTCCACAGCCCACGCGCGGCGACGCGACGCCCCCGCGGGTTCCGCTGCACCGCGACCGGTATCCGCTCCCTCACCGCCCGCACGATAGGGGCACGACCCGTAACTCACCAGGGCCGGAACAACCCTCCGCCCAGTAGCCGTACAGCAGTACGGTGTGGTTCATGCGCCCCGACACGCCTGCTGATCACATCGCCGAAGCCGAGCGCCTGCTGCGCACCGCGGCGCAGTACCCCGACGACCGGGAGCCGCTGCTCCTGCGCGCCGCGGCCCACATGGAACTCGCCGACCAGCGCCCCCGCGCCGCCACCCTCTACGACGAACTGCTCGCCGCGGATCCCGCCGACCCGTCCCTGATCAAAGCCCTCAAGGCAGCGAACCTCTGGGAGTACGGTCACGAGGCCGAGGCCCGCGCGATCATCGACGGCCTCCGCGCGGCGGGACCGCTCGAAGCGGCCCCCTGGAGGATCGCCGCCGAGACCCTCGAATCGCACGACGAGCTGGAGTCGGCGCACGACTTCTTCTCGACCGCGCTGACCCTGCTCCTGGCTCCGGACGAGGAAGTCCCGTACGCCACCCAGTCCCTGCTGTTCGGCCGCCACCGCGTACGACGTCTGATGGGCCTCGGCCACGACGCCTGGGACGAGCTCGCCGACACCCTCCACAGCGCCACGGTCCCGCTGGACGAGCTCCACGACCCGAAGCGCCTGTGGTACCTGGGCTCGTCCGACCCGGGCGAGCTCCAGGCCGAGATCACCCGCCTCCGCGCGGAACTGGGCACCTATCGCACGGCTCTGTCCCGCCCGTTCCCGGTGGCGGTCCTGCACTGGACGGCGGCGGAACTCGACGAGCTCCTGACCGCGTACCCGGCCCTGCGTGCCGAGTACCCGTCCCACCCCGAGCACCTGAACCGTCTGGAAGCCTCCCTCCGCGATCTGCACGCGGCAGGCACCCCGAACCTCGGCATCGTCACCGGCACGGTTCCGTCGTACGAGGCGTTCGCCGCCTCGGAGGCCGCGTCGCCGTCCGACCCGAACCTCCTCCCCCAGTACGCCACCACCCTCGCGGCCCGCGGCCGCGCTGTCCCGTGGCCGCCGGCCCGGAGCGCGGCGTGCTGGTGCGGGTCGGGGCGGGCGTATCGGGAGTGTCACGGGGCGGCGTGACCGGCACCGCACGACCGACAGGGCTCGCCGGCCCCGCTCGACCGACGGGGTACGGCTCCGGCTCGTCCCGGGGCCGTACGTCCGTCGCTGATCGTCAACGGCCGCTGAGCGCCTTCCGCAGGGCCGCGTCGAGCCCGGCCGCGGTCTGTTCGGCGTCGGCTCCGTCGGTCGTCAGCCAGGTGTGCACCTGCGACTGCAGGACCTGCGTGAACGCACCGTAGTAAGGGGTCCGGGGGCGCTGCACCGCATGCTTCAGCGCCTCGCTCAACGTAAAGGTGTACGCGACTCGCATCCGGTCCGGTTGGGCCCAGGCGCCGCCCTCACCGCCCGGAGACGCGGACGGTGACGGGCCGGCCGAGTGGAGGGCCTCGGCGAGCGCGGGCGCGTTACGTAACCACGTACTGAGCGCTCTCACGTCATCCCGTTCGGCGTGCGTACCGCGCACCGTGAGCCGCAACTCAACGGCCCCCCGCGCCGCCGGCTGCCCCCGCTGCCCCGGCCACGTCCGCACTGTCCGCCATGCGCTGCCCCCATCGGCGCCGTTGCCGCCCCCGCGTCGGAGCGGTTCGTGTAACTCGCCATCAGTTCAAGCACGTTGACACCGGACACCCCTTTGAGGCCGCCTCCTCTCGGCCCGGTCGACGAGGATCCTGGCCCACCGACCCCACGCCCCCGGGACCTGTCCGCGGTGGAACCACCCACGGAAAACCGCCTACGCAACCAATTCCCCAATGCCCCACCTTTGCAATATCATCACATTCAATCCATTGATCTCAGGGCCACACCTCCCCCACGCAGGTTCCAGCTCTGTGTGCGCGAGGAAGTCTTCATGACGCCCTATCAGCCTTCCGGCGACTGGCAGTACGAGATCCCGACAACCGGCAGCAAGCGACTTCCGCCCGCCGCCCGTTACGTCGAATCGCTGACGCACCAGGGTTACGGCTTCGAGGCCGCCATAGCCGACCTGGTTGACAACTCCATCGACGCGGGCGCCCGTAACGTCGTCATCAGCTTCCTCCGGGACGAGGACCGCCTCGTCAGCCTGCTCGTCGTCGACGACGGCTGCGGCATGAACGACGAGGCCCTGGACACCGCGATGACGGTCGGCGGCCGCGAGGGATACGCCAAGAGCGCGCTCGGCCACTTCGGGGCAGGCCTCAAGGCCGCCTCGCTCTCGCACGCCGATTCGCTCACCGTCATCAGCCGGACCAAGCGCAGCCCCTCCACCGGCCGCCGCTGGCTGACGGCGCGCGCCCAGGCCGACTTCACGTGCGATGTCGTCGACCCTCGCTACTGCCAGGACCTCGTCGACCGCTACGACGGAATCGTCGAGTGGCACGGCACGATCGTCCGCTGGGACCGTGTCCGGGCCTTCGACACCGTGACGACCGGTCAGGCCGACCGGTTCCTCAATGAAGCGATCGAGAAGCTGGAGACCCACCTCGGCCTCCATCTGCACCGCTTCCTGGCCCGTGAGGGCTTCAACGTCGACATCGTCGTCGAGGACGTGCGGACCAAGGAGGAGCTCGACCACCGCGGCGTCGAGCCCCTCGACCCGTTCGGCTACCGGGTGCCGGGCCGGGCCGGCTACCCCCGCACGTACACCGCACCGATCGAGGGCGTCGGCGAGCTCGCGCTCACCGCGCACATCTGGCCCCCGAAGTCACCGCTGGTCAGCTTCCGCGGCATCGGTCCGCTCGCCGAACGCCAGGGCTTCTACATCTACCGCAACGACCGGCTCGTCCAGGCGGGCGGCTGGAACAGCACCCGCAGCGCCGAGGGCCACCTCGCCCTGGCCCGGATCGCGGTCGACCTGCCGACCGAACCGAACGATGTCTTCAGCCTCACAGTGAAGAAGGACGGCGTGACGGTCACGCCCGCCTTCGCCCGCGGTCTCGAACAGGCCACCGACGACAAGGGTCACCCTTTCGCCGCGTACCTCCAGGAAGCGGAGACGACGTACCGGGAGGCGGCCCGCCGCTCCACCGAACCGACCCGCAAGGCCGTCATCCCGGCCGGCAAAGGCCTCGACCCGAAGCTGAGGCGCGCCCTCCGGGACGAACTGCCGGAACTGGACGGCGAGGACCCGATCACCTTCCGCTGGGACACGCTGCCGTCGGAGGTCTTCTTCGAACTCGACCGGGAGGAGCGGGAGGTCAAGCTCAACAAGGAGTACCGGCAGGCCTTCAACGGAGGCCGCCGCGGTGGCCTGAACGACGCCCCGGTCGTCAAGAGCATGCTCTACCTCATGGTCAACGAGATCTTCCAGAAGGAACGAGTACGGGCCGTCCACACCGACAACGTCGCCCTGTGGAACAGCGTCCTGGTGACGGCCGCGCGCTGCGAACTCGCGCGCTGAGCAACCGAACCGTCCTCCCACCTCCCCTCCCGAGGAAGCCGTCCCCACCATGACCGACCACCTGTTCAACCTGCACGGAGACGTCCTGGCCGCGATGCGCCGCGGACCCAAACACTTCACCAAACTGGCCTTCGTTCTCACCGAGGCCGACGAACCCGCCGACACGGAGCTGAGCCACTTCCGGGACCGCATCGTCACCGCAGGCCCCGGCGACGAGCTCACCGCGCTCTGGCACCGCACCCTGACCGGCTGGGACCTGGCGGAACAGGCCGACTGGTCCGCCGCCCCGCCCCGTACCGACGCGCGCCGCGCGGACACGTACACCCGCCTCGGCTTCGGCGCCGACCTGCGCAAGGCGCTCGACCATGCGGTGCCGGTCTTCAAGGAGCCCGGCCCGACGATCATCAGCAGGACCCCGACTTCCTGGTACTCCCGGGACACCGCGGCGGCCCGCTCCTTCTACTGGAACTCGTACGAGCAACTGCTGCGCCGCAAGGGCTGGTCGGACGCGGCCGTGTCCAGCCTCGACGAGGCGAGCCACGCCGTGGTCGAGCGCCTCGCCGACCCCACGCGCGCCGAGGCGTACGGCGCCCGCGGCCTGGTCGTCGGCTATGTCCAGTCGGGCAAGACCGCCAACTTCACCGGCGTCACGGCGAAGGCCATCGATGCGGGCTACCGTCTCGTCATCGTCCTCGGCGGCACCCTGAACCTCCTGCGGGGCCAGACCCAGCGCCGCCTGGACATGGAACTGATCGGCCAGGAGAACATCCTGCGCGGCGCCGACCCGTCGGACCCCGACGCCCTGATCGACATCGACTACCAGGACGACGAGGACTGGCCGGCGAAGTTCGTCAGCCACGGCGGCCGACCCTCCACCCGAGGCGCTTTCGACATCGAACGCCTCACCACCCGGGACGACGACTACAAGAGTCTGGCGACCGGGATCCGGGCGCTCGAATTCGACAAGCAGGTCCGTACGCAGCCGCTGCACGCCCCGGACAACCTGCATCACGCGGCCGCGCGCGTGATGGTGGTGAAGAAGAACAAGTCCGTGCTGGCCAAGCTCATCAAGGACCTGAAGAAGATCGGCCCGCTCCTCTCCGAGATCCCCGCGCTGATCATCGACGACGAGTCCGACCAGGCTTCGGTCAACACCACGGATCCGAAGAAGTGGGAGGAGGGCAAGGTCGCCCGTACGGCCATCAACGGCCAGATCTCCCAGCTGCTCGGCCTCCTCCCCCGCGCCCAGTACGTCGGCTACACGGCGACGCCCTTCGCCAACGTCTTCGTCGACCCGGGCGACGGCGAGGACATCTTCCCGCGCGACTTCCTGATCTCACTGCCCCGCCCGACCGGCTACATGGGCGTCCAGGACTTCCACGACCTGGACCGGACCGACGACTCCGCCACCGGCACCGCCGAGGAATCCCACATCCGCGGCATCTACGAGGACACGGGCGACCGCCTCCAGGAAGCCCTGGACGCCTTCCTCCTCACCGGAGCCCTCAAGCTGTACCGCGCGGCCAACGGCGTCCCCGACGGTCCGTTCCGCCACCACACGATGCTCGTCCACGAGTCCGTACGCATGGCCGAGCACGCGTCCCTCGCCCTGCGGATCAGCTCCCTGTGGCACGAGGCGGCCTACACCAGCCAGGAGGGGCACGACCGCCTCGCGGCCCTGCTGGACTCCGACTTCCAGCGCTTCGCCGACGACGGACTGCCCACCCCCACCTCGTACGAGGACCTGAAGCAGCATGTTTTCCGGGCCCGTCAGCTGATCAACTCCGGCGGCACACCGGTGATCGTCGTCAACGGCGACACCGAACGCGACTACGCCCAGCCCGACCTCGACTTCGACCGCACCCCGAATGTGTGGAAGATCCTGGTCGGCGGCACCAAGCTCTCTCGCGGCTTCACGGTCGAGGGCCTGACGGTGACGTACTACCGCCGCAAGACCCAGCAGGCCGACACCCTGATGCAGATGGGCCGCTGGTTCGGCTTCCGCCCCGGCTACCGCGACCTGGTCCGCCTCTACATCGGTCGCGAGGAGCCCATGGGCAAGTCGAAGACGGTCGACCTGTACGAGGCCTTCGAGGCCATCTGCCGCGACGAGGAAACGTTCCGCGCCCAACTCACCCGTTACGCCGCCCTGGTGGACGGCAAGCCCCAGGTCACCCCGGCCCAGATCCCGCCGTTGGTCTCCCAGCACCTGTCCTGGATCAAGCCGTCCGCCCGCAACAAGATGTTCAACGCGGAGCTGGTGGAGATCCGGTCGCCGGGCGAGTGGGTGGAGCCGACGGCGTACCCGACGGACGCGGCGGATCTGCGGCACAACGCGGAGGTGTGGCGGCCCGCTCTTGATTCCTTGAGCCAGGACATCTCCGTATTCGTAACCCTTTCCGAAGACGACAGGGGGAACTACATCCGCTACCCAGCCAAGACCACGATCCTCAGCCACGATCAATTGCTCGGCATCATGAGCACGCTTGCCTGGGGTCGCCCCGACCTCTTTGATCCCCATCTCGCATATCTCAAGGATTCCAGCGATGCTGGCTGCGCGACCGATGACTGGGTCCTGGTCCTCCCCCAGACTTCTGGCCGTACAAGCGTTACAGCCAGGATCCTCGGGTCACAGCCGCTCACTCTCGTGCAGCGCAAGCGCAACGCCCGGGGGGTCTTCAACCGCATCTCCGGCATGTCTCATCGTCAGTCCGCAGAACGCATCGCCGGCCTCCACCCGTTGAGCGAGGACGATCCCTTCGCTTCTCAGTTCCATCAACCGCGACGCGGAGCCGTGCTCCTCTACCCGGTCGTGGACCCTGATCTCGGCGATCCCGCAGGCCTCGTCACAGGCGGCGGAATCGATCCAGTCAAGGTCGTTATGGCGGCGGCTTTCATCCCGGCTTCCGATCCAACAGCCAAGTCGGCAGCCTGTCTTCGCTTCCGCGCGATCGACTCCGCACACGCAGAGTCACCCTTCGTTAGCGCCCCTGCGTGAAACTCGGCGCCGAATCCGCCGCGTATAACAATCTTCACGCGCCGGGGCTGCTATCAGGTGAACCGTTCTGTTAGTCGGAGACTCTAGATCTGGGTTGCAACCTGGGGCTTTACAAAAAAGCCCCGGATCATGGAATGGCTACAGATACCCTGAAACCACTGGACCAGTCCGAAGCCCCCTGCAGGCAAGGAACGGATAACAACATAGGGAGAATTAAGGCTTGGGAAGTACAATTCTTCCCAAGCCTTAACTCTCGCCATATCGAGGTGGAATGACCAACGACTGGGTGCCGCCTGAAGGATCATGGGCGTCCTCGGCAGCGAGGCGCCTGAACATGCAGGCAATCCGGAGCCGCGACACAAAGCCGGAACAGCTGATCCGGCGGCTTGTCCATGCCAGCGGCCTGCGCTATCGCGTTGCAGCCCGGCCGCTGCCAGATCTTCGCCGGACGGCAGACCTAGTCTTCCGCCCGGTGAAGGTGGCTGTGTTCATCGACGGCTGCTACTGGCACGGCTGCCCAGAGCACTACGTTCCGCCAAAGACCAATCCCGGCTACTGGTCAGAGAAAGTGGCCCGGAACATGGCACGCGACCGCGACACCGATGAGCGCCTCACTGAGGCCGGCTGGCTGGTCCTGCGCTTCTGGGAGCACCAGGATTCAACCGCCTGCGCACTGTCGATCGTCAACACTGTCCGTGAGCGCCGGCGCGCTCTGCCTGGGTAGCAGATCCATCGGCTTGGTCTTGGAACGCGTATCGCGTTCATGGGCTGCGCGCAGCACATCGGCGATCGCCTTGCCCACAGCCGCCGCAACGGGCGGGGGGAACGCGTTTCCTACCTGCCGGTACTGCGCAGTCTTACCGCCGGTGAACTTCCAGTTATCTGGAAAGCCCTGGACGATAGCCGCTTGCTTCACAGTCAACATCGGTCCATCGTCGCCGAACAGGTCCCGATCCTGACTCTTCTTCTTCTCACCCTCTGCATGGTCGTTAGCAACACCCATGCCAGAAACACCCAATGTATTCCAGGCCGCCTTCGCGCGACTCGGTCCGAGGTCCGCACCACCATGCTTCTTCGATCCACCTACCAAGGTGGGCGCAATACCGCCGTCCTTTTTTGTTAGAGCAGCACCAGAAGCATCGTCTCTCCACTTATCGAGACAGCGCCGCGCTTTCTCCGCAATTGCCCCTCCCATCTCCAGATACGGCTTATAGCGATCCTCCATCGACCGTTCAAGTGCATGAAAGACACTCCGAGGGCCCTCTGTAGGTGTAGGCCATACAAACTTGAGATCTCCGAGCACATTTTTACGAATGGCCACGAGAACAGCCCGCGGCCGTAGCTGAGGAACGCCGAAGTCGCTAGCCTCAAGCACCTCCCACTCACATACTTCGTAGCCAAGCCCTTTAAATTCTTCCTCCAGGCCGGTCTCAGGCCGCTTGGCCCGGCCCCCTTCAAGTCTCGCTTCAATATAGGTGCGATAGTCCTCAAATTTCGCATCCTTGATGCCGCGAACGTTTTCAATCATCACTGCTTTAGGGAGAAGCTCTTCAACCAGCTCCAGCATCCGCGGAAACAAATCACGCTCATCATCTTTCCCCAACTGCTTACCGGCATGCGAGAAGGGAGGGCAGGGGACACCGCCAGCCAGAAGATCCAGATCTCCCTTTCCGAGGTGGCCGCCCAAGAAATTAACTGGTTTCTTGAGGCCAGCTTCAGGATATTTTTTGCTAGGAATTGGGCGAAATTCATTGACATCCATCGAGATGACGTCACAAAAATTCCGCTCCCAGCTCCACTCCTTCAGAAGCTCAATATTCTTCTCAAGGGTTTTCACGGCGTGCTGGTCAATTTCAACGAGAGCAAGGTGCTTAAAACCGGCCTGGTGGAGCCCGATGGCTTGGCCGCCAGCCCCCGCACAGATCTCGATCGAGGTCAGGATGTGATCACTCGGGCCCGTCGACTGCTCCGGGTGTGGCTGACGGGAACTCATGAACACTCCTCGAAGGCGGCTGATACAGACACGCCAGTGTCGCATCTGCCGCCCGGAGACTCACCCCACCCTTCGCATCCCACCGGACACAGTCACCCCCTGGCAGGTCCAGCCGACCGCGACGGGCAGAGTCATCAACCGTCCGCATGGACAGCTCTTGCGGCTGGCTGCCTTGGGGGCAGGGGCGGTGCCCTAGTCCTTCAGCGACCTGACTCATACAGGCAGCGGCGTTGACGGCTGAAGCCCCCACACGGGCTTGCTCGGAATCAGAGCGTCCGGCAGCAGCCGCCATACTCCCGTAGCGAGTCCTGGCGTAATCGCGCTGGCTGGGACCTTGAGCCTGGCTGACTCCCAGCTCCCTTCCTTGGCCTTGTCCACCGGGACAGCAGAGTGAAGCCACCGGCGGCTAACCGTGGCTACGTTCACCGCGTCCCCGTCCGCACCAACAAGGACGGCGGCCAGACACCATTCAAGGTCGGTTGTCATGACCTCGTACTCGTGCCGTGACAGGTGAATGACCAGGCGAGTGGGATCGGTCGTGGCCTTGACCTCCAGATGCGCATGTTCCGTAAGGGACCGCGCGGCATCTATGTCGTAGCCGTAGGCATCCGACTCTGCTGCCACATGCCGCACCTCCGGCACACCACCCCGCCTGAGCAGCCGTAGAAGCGCATCCTCGCCGGCCGCACCGATGGCCCTCCTGGCGTCCTCGGCGGCGCGGCTCCACTGGACCCGAGGGACCGCGGAGGCCGTCTGCATGTCGATCAGCTCACCATCACTGATCTCTACGATGGGGCGGTTCATCGCCGTGACCATGCCAGTCCGCCTGAGCCAGGCCAAGCCCTCGGCGTACTGAGCCGGCGTGAGGTCCGCGTATCCCGGATGGTGCGTGAAGAGCACCCGTGTGCGGGCCAAACCGTTTACGCGCAGCTTTGACAGCCAGCGGAGCGCGGCACGGCGCGTGGACTCACTGGGCAGAGACGGCATCGACGTGCCTCAGCAACGCACGGACATCGGCCATATCCATACCTGCGGCTCCAGACGGCTCGTCCTCAAGATCGGCCAGCTGCTGAACGGATGGGTCGTCCAGGATCCGTCCCATGAATTCGAGCTTTTCTTCGAGCCTCATGGCCACCACCTCATCAATGGTGCCTTCAACCGCGAGCACAGTGACCCGAGTCTCGGTACCAGGAGCGAGCCCCAGGCGGTGAATCCGGTCCAGGCTCTGGAGAAAGCGTCCAGCCATGAAGTCACGATCTACATAGACAGCGTCGTGGCAGACGTGATGCAGGCTGATTCCCTCCCCGAGAGTGGCTGGGTTGGAAAGAAGAACGTGACAGTCGGGATCCTCGCGGAAGCGCCTGATCTGCTCCTCCCGATCAGGCGTACCGCCATGCACCACTGCAGGCTGATAAGCCGCAAACAAACTCTCCATTGTAGTAATGCTTCGAACGAAGGTCGTCCAGACCAGGGTTTTCCGACCCATCGCAGCATTTGTTGCGACGATATTGAGCGCTTCCTTGTACTTCGGGGAGAGTTCATGCCGTGGCAGGTTCCGCATGAGCGAATACAGCGACTCGTCTTCGGGGACGTCGAGCGGGGGCACCTGGTAGGTCAGTGGTTCATAGCGGCTTCCGCCCTCGACCAGCAGTGCGGGGCTGGTGGCTGCCATAAGCAGGCGCAGCATCGCCTTCCCAAGGGCATCAAAGTCTGCGCGAGACGCCTCAGCCCTGGTGGTGAAGCGGCCAACCAGCGCGTCGTAAACCTCGCGGTGCAGATCCGGCATCTGCAATCGTCTGATCCGCGTCTCGAACGGGGGCAGCCCCAGCTCGTTCTTTGTCGTGCGTGTGAAGAGCGGGCGGAGCACCGAGCTTGCATGCGCAAGATCGCCTCCCGCGACGGCCTGCGTCACGACCCGTCGGCCATGACCTGGCCAGACGAACGACAGCAGGTTCTCCAGGTCCCGCGCCCCATTCGGAGCCGGCGTCCCGGTCAGGATGAGTCGGCGCCGGCTGAGCGGCCCAAGCGCCATGCAGGCGCTGCCATATGTCCCCTGCGCCCCCAATTTCATGCGATGCGCTTCATCAAGGATGACCATGGAAGGCGCGCCGCGCAGCCAAGAGGCCAGCGCTGCCAGCGACTTGTCCAGACGCTCATAGTTAACGATCAGAATCTCTGCTCTGAAGTCGGGAACCCGCCCCATCACGGTGGTAACCGGGGGCTCCTTGAAGCAGAGCTCGCTCTCGGACTGCCAGGATTCATAGGCAGACTTCGGGCTGACGACCAGCAGCCGACGCACCTCACTGCGCTCCCGCATGGCCGCGTACACCGCGAGACCCACACGAGTCTTCCCCGCTCCGGGAACGCTGAAATTGGCGCCGTGTTGCAGGGACAACAGCCGTGCGATGTCGCGCCGCTGGAATTGCGTGAGGTTGGCGCACCACCCTGATCCCAGCGCCACTTCGATAGCGCTGTCGTCCCATACCGAGGCCACGATAGGCGCTTGAAGCTGCTGTTCAGCCTGGTCCGCGTCGTCAAGGACCTCCCCGACCAGCGCGCCAAGCTCGTCCGCCCAGACAACCGACTCCGGATGAGGCCAGTCAGCGAGGACGTCAATGCCTACGAGGAAGTCATCGAGAGACAGCTCCAAGGCCAGCCGTCCGCTCAGACCGCCCCCAGGGAAGCGGGCTGCCAGTCGAGTCAGATCGCTACGGTACGGCTCTCCGGCCCGCAGCACAGCCTTGGTCCGCGATACATCGAAACCAATATGCAGAGACGGTTCTTCCGTCACTGTCACGACTCCTCCTGGCGCACAGCGTCGAGCAGCCACGCCACACCATCACCAGGTACTTCGATGCTCTGGGCAGTAGCCAGTGCCAGCTTGCCCAGGGAGGACTTCAACTTGAGAACCGCCTCCTCAAGGGCCTCTTCGTCCAGGCTCCGGGACCCCCTCGCCAGCACCATGTCCGTGATGCACTGCTCGATGTCCTGGCAGGCGTCGTAGAGCCGGTCGGGCGCCGCCTGCTTCCGCTTACGGACCCGAGCATCCTTGCCGGCAGGTTCCAGGGCATCTTCTACTGCCTGATGCGCTACCTCGAACACGGAGGCAGCCTTCTCGGCCTGAGCGACAGGGACCTTGTCTCCGGCACGAATGACAGCCTTTGCCCGGAGAACGGAATCCGTGAAAGCGCGGGCTGCGGCCACCTGCGGTACCTCAGCCCTCACGGCCCGGTTGATTCCTGGGATCACACGCTCAGGAGTCGCCGCGGGCGCGGCCTTCAGTTCGTCCGGCAGTCGGTGCTCCAAGTACCGCGTCCGGAAGTCGGCTTCGATGAGACGGACGTCAGTCTTGGAGAACTCCATCACGATGGCAGCCAGACGGTTCTCCTTGAGCAGCTCAGCCTGCTTCAGATCAACTTTGGCTTCCTTGGCATACGCCTTACACACCTCACGAAGCTTCTCCTGAGCGTCCTCAAAGTCCAGCAGACGGAGTTGTGCGCTCTCAGTCGTGGACCTGTCGCTCAGGTCACGGAGAACGGACAACACCTTCCGGTCGAGCTCAGCCGTAGTCTCCCGAATTCGGAAATCACGTGCGACCTCACGCAGCGGCCGACCTGCCTCTACCTGCTCATCAATAGCGAGAAGCTGGTTGATATACGAATAATCACGACGGGTGTCGGGTCGAAGCTGCAGAGCGAGTTCGACCGTGTTGATGTCGCCCCAGGTACAGGAATCGGGCAGGACGCCCACCCGGATATGGGCAACGCCGAGCTCACGCAGTGCCGCCGCCCGGGTGTTGCCGTTGACGAGGATGCCCTCTCGCGTGATGAGTCCCGGCTCGTTCTGCCGGAATTCCTTGAGGCTTTGCTTCAGTTCCTCAAAGTCCTTGTCCCTCTTTGACGGATCAGCCGGCTCGGCCTGGAGCAGGTGCTGAAGGTAGCTCTGGCTCTCGTCGCTCCACGGATCGTCGTCCAGGCGGCGATCCCGCGCAGGATCGAAACTGCGCTGTGCCCGGATCCGGTGGGTGCCAGGGTTGTAGTAAAGAGACTCCACCGGCATGTCAATGACCTGTACAACCTGCGGCTTCATACGCCACTCAATCGTCAGGGTCTCATGGAGCCCCGTGCCGGCGGCTACCTCCTTGAGGCGCTGCTCTACGAGGTCCTTGTTCTCGGCGGCGAGTGGCGGCCGGCCGAAGTCCCCGACGTCCTTGCTCACAGCAGTTCTCCTCTGACTCTCGAAAGATGTAGCTCTGATTACGGTGGGGTCGCCACCAGTGGCGACCCCACCACGGTCCTGCGGACGTGGCTCAGGCGGGGGGCAGTCCGAGAGCCGCGCGGACCTTGTCCCTGGACTCCGCCGGCAGCGTACGAAAGTCGGCCCAGAGCCGCTCCACAGCGCCGAACTCCCGCTCGTCCGCAGTAACCCAGTCCGCGAGCATCTGCCGCTCCAGCCCGCCGAGCTTCGAAATGCCGGCGATCACGGCGTCCGGGTCTGCCTCCAGGCCACGGCCGCCCACACGACAGCGGTTGCACTCCGCCACGAACTGCACCGGGCTGCTGCCGTCGGGCTGCCTCACCTTCCGCCGGGCAATGTCGATCTGGGCCGATTCGAACGAGTCGGCATAGACCTGTCCGGGGGTGATGCCGCACGACCGGCAACGGTTCCCGTCGTGGGCCAGGATCTTCCGCCGCTGGGTGTCCGTGATGGACGAACTGTCCTTGGTGGCCTTGCCCGGCTCCCAGACCGGCTGCCCCTGCGCGACGAACCGCTGCTCGTGCTGGCCCAGCAGTGCGTCTTCCCTATGCGTGTCGATCTGCCATCCGTAGTCGCGCAGGTCACGCACCCGCCGGTCAGCCTGGCTGATCCCAGGGAAGGCGTTCTTGACGTCCTCCTTGGTGAAGACATTGCCCTCTCCTACAACCGTCACCAGCCACAGCGCGGCGCGCTTCATGGTCCCGAACTTCTCGTCCCGCCACGACGGCAGAGCCATTCCACATTCCCCTTATGTCAGATGCACGGCAGCCTGAACTGGAGCCAGGGGAAGTCCCGCTGGCACCCCTAGCGAACAACGCCAGTCTTCTTGCAGGACGGCCCATCACGCCAGGCTCTGCAGGGTTTCGAGGGGGTATGGAAAACCTCCACGCGCCCAGAAACGCGGCCCCATCCGCCAGACTTGAGTGCTCATCACCGCACCACCAGACGAACGGAAGTCGCGCGTGACGCCCAAGTCGAAGAAGTGGAAGAAGCCGTCTCGCGACATCACGGCGGCCCACCGGGCTCTGGTGGCGGCGATGCGCGAGATCCGGGAGTGCAGCCCCCGGACCCAGGCAAAGATCGCAGAGGATGCCCACCAGGCGGCCACGACCCTCTCGAACCACCTCAACGGCGGCCGTATCCCAGACGAGTCTCTCCTGCGGGAGTTCTACCAAGTCATAGAGAAGGACGCCGCAGGGAGTGGCCCACTGCCACACACCCTGGATGCCTTGCTGGAGCTCCGCGTCCACGCCCAGAAGAAGCACTGCGAATGTTGCAGTGTCGGGTACCCGCCTGCCCATTCTGACGTGTCGGATGCGGAACAGCCGGCCTCCGACGACACGCGGAACTCGCCGGTACGACGACGGGCGGTACGCCTTCGCCGCCAGATCCGTCGGCGAGAATTTTCGGTGCCACAGAAGCGTATGAGGGTGCCGGTCCCCCGAGCGGAGGGGGACCGGCACCCTTCAGAAGACGCCGAGCTCACATGGACGGAGACCGGGGTAGTGGCTCGCTACCTCGCTGACGGCCGGAACCGCGACGCGAATCTCTTGCTCTGGCGGGCAGGGGCGTCGTACTCCGCGGATGACATTCTTAAGGCCGTGAGCTCATGCCGCTTGGCTGGCCTGCGGGACGCCGCGGAGACCATACTGATCAACGCGGCTGAACGTACGGACAAACAGGCTGTCCTGAACATCACGGCAGCCTTCAACAACGCCGGCCGGCAGGAAGACGTCGAGTTCATACTGGCCGCCGCGATCCGGGCTTCCGGCTGACATTTGCCGTCGGAGACCGACGTCAAGCCGCCTCGGCAATCGTCTCCGCCTCGGCTTCGAAGTGCATCTGCGCCCTGTCCAACAGGCCGTCCGGGTCGCCACCCCGGGCAGTGACCCAGTGGAGGAGATCAGCAATTAGGTCGGTGGCAGATTCCTCAAGGATCTGAGCCGAGCGACTCTGCAGCAGCGGCAGCGCTCCGACGTCTCGGCGGTAATTCGCCAGGGCCGCCTCGGCCCGCCACACCCGGCGACATTGCAGCTCCGGGTCACCTGAAAGCTCACACCAGACGGCTTTGCCCGTCGCAGTCAGCAACGTGCCCCAGTCGACGGCCATGCCGGCAAGCAGATGAAGGCCCCGGCCGCACTCGTCGTCGCAAGCAGCCGATCCAAGGACCGGCACACGGTAACTCGTGTCATGGAGCTCGATCCGCAGGCGGTCGCCCGCCGCCTCCAGGACGAGAGTGGCAGCGGCACCTCTCCCCACGTGCTTGATCACGTTGGCTGCCAACTCACTCACTGCGAGCTCGGCCTCTTCGACGAAGGCCGGCAAGCACCACTCCGTGAGCTGCCCTCTGACGACTCTGCGCAGATCCCGAACCGCTGCGGGCTCGGCCTCGAACGGCAGCACGCTGCGGAGTTGCGAACCGATGTGGTGTCCGGACATGCACTCTCCTTCCGGTGCCACATCAGCCCTGCACCTGCCGTATCCAAACGACTGCGCTGAGTGGCCATGTTTGCGAGTATGGCAGCAAGAAGTCTCTTCATGGAACTTCTCACGACTATCGATCGGGTGAATCCGACCGCTGACAACTCACCCCAGACATAGCCTTGTTGGCACCCAATCGCCGCATGGCACAGAACGGAAGGCCCCCTCCATGTCCGTCAGGACCACAACACGACGCCGACAGCTCGGCGCAATGATGCGCAAGTTGCGCGCACGGAAGGGCATGACGCTGGAGGAGGCCGGTCGGCTCGTCGGGGTTTCAAAGGCCACTGTCAGCCGCTACGAGACTCAGGAAGGGCCAGTGAAATGGCCCATCGCGGACGCACTCTGCCGGCAGTACGACGCAACCGACGCGGAGCGGACTGCCGTGGTTGCCCTGGCGAAGGACGCCAAGCAGCAGGGCTGGTGGGGGCCGTACACCGACTCCATCCCCGCCGACATGAATCTCCTGCTGACGCTTGAGGACGAGGCTGTGCGCGAGGACCACTTCTCCTGCACTTACGTACCCGGCCTTCTGCAGACACGGAACTACAGCACAGCGATTCAAGGTGCCAGCGAAATGCGCCTGGCGCCCGAGGAGATCCAACGTCTCGTGGATATCCGTATGAAGCGCCAGGAGATCCTGAGCCGACCCAAGCCACCCCATCTGTGGGCGATCCTCGACGAGTCTGTGATCCGGCGCGTGGTCGGATCCCCCCAAATCATGCGCGATCAACTGGGTCACCTGCTGGACGCCAACGCCTCGCAGCACATCACCTTGCAGATCCTGCCGTTCTCCAAGGGTGCTCACGGCGCGGCCTTGGGAAGTTTCGTGATCCTCGGCGGGGTCGAGACGAGCCTGGACGTCGTGTATGTCGACCTGCATGTCGGCTCGCTCTTCATGGAGAAGGACGAAGAACTCGACCGATACAGACTTGCGTTCGACTACCTGCGTGCACAAGCGTTGGACATGGCTACGTCGTCGGCCTTGATCGAGCGCGTTCGCGAGGAGATGTAATGCTTTCGGTTCCTCACTCCCCCAGGCCTCTCAACTGGTTCAAGTCGTCATACAGCGGAGCGAACACAACTGAGTGCGTTGAGGCCGCCCGCCTCCCACAGGCCACGGCAGTCCGCGACTCGAAGACCCCTGACGGTCCGATGCTTACGTTCGGCAACGCATCGTGGGCGGGGTTCCTCGCAGCAGTACGGCACCAACAGCTCGGCGCGTGATCAGCCCACCTCCTGGCCACCGATCACGAAACGTCTGGTGCTTCAAGCCGTGCCATGCTCCGCGCCTCCATCGCGCGTAGAGCACCCCGCATCACGTGCCCCACCGCCCCCGTACGAGGATGAGGATCGTCCGCCCGTGGGTGGCGACGGCAGGGGGTACGGCATGGGCGTGTGCGGTCGTCGTGGTGTCTTGGCCGGGATGGCCTCGGTGGTGGTTGCCCTCTCGGTGTCCGGGTGTGTGCCGGGGCAGTACGCGGAGGTGCCGGCCGTTACCGGGGTCTCGTCGGCGGAGATCGTCGGGACCTGGCGGTGCATCGATGGCACCGCGGTCACCATGCGGAAAGGCGGAACCGCTGTCGTGAAGCTTCTCGACGGGCAGGAATTCGACTTCGACGATCAGTGGCGGATGTCCGGCACCGGAACATGGGAACTGACCGACCGGGACATCGGTTGGGGTGATGGCCAACACGTGTCCCTCAGCGTCACTCGGCGCACCGCGTCGGCATGGCGTGAAGACGAGGACGCAGAGGACGGGGCAATGGGCACCACTGACATCAGGGAGCCGGCACCGGACACATACACCTGGACCCTGGAACTGGAGCGCGGCGACAAGGGGCTGGCCCTGTATTTCTTCTTCAGCGATCCCGACAACCGCAACACTTACTACCTGGAGAAGGAGCGGTCGACTGCGGAAAGTTCCGGGCCGTCATCGTCCGCAGTCCCCGCCGAAGGAATGGTTCGGTGGAAGTAAAACCGATGGCACGGGACTGCGTGGCGGCCGCCGTCAGCGAACGTCGAGGCTCCGGCGCGCTTGGGCGATCACGTGTTGCGCCTCGGCTCCGAACACAGCGGATTCGCTCAGGCCCTGCCACACCCGCTGGTACGTGGCGATGGTGTCCGCGTCGTCGAGCCACAGCTCGGCGTGCCAGTCCTCAGTGATCATGAGGCGGCCGTCGAAGCTCCAGAACCCATTAGCGGGAGGGACCCTCACTGTGGCGTGGAGGGGAACGATTCCGAGAGTGACGGTGTCCATGCCGATGACGCCGGCCAGGCGGTCCAGCTGCGCGGCCAGTACCTGCGGGGGGCAGATCAAGGTGCGCAACGCCGCCTCCCACATCAGGACGTGAAGCCTTTTGCCCGGCCGGTACAGCCACTCCTGCCGTTTCATTCGGGAGCGGACGGCTTCTTCCGTGTCACGGACCGAGTTCTGAAGCTTCGCGTATCTGAGGAAGACATGGCGCGCGTAGTCGGCCGTCTGGAGCATGCCCGACACCATGGTCGGCTCCCACTCGTGGATGGTCGAGGCACCGGCGACCAGCTCGTTCCAGGTGTCCTGTACCGGGCGGTGGCCGGACGCGAGTTGCCTTCGCCATGAACGTACATGCGACTCGAATCCCTGCAGGCGGGCGTGCAGTTCGTCGTATGTATCGGGTTGGCCGGTTGCCACCGCCCACAACCTCAGGTCTTCGGGGGTTGCAGTCTGGCGGCCGTTCTCCAGCTTGCTGATCTTGGACTGCGTCCAGCCGAGACGTGCGGCCAATTCCGAGCCGGTGAGCGGGCCTCCAGGGCGCGAAGCGCGGAGTTCCCGGAGCCTCGCACCCAGGGCTGTCCGTGCCTGTTGATAGTCCGTACTCACCGGTTCAGCACATGCTTTCAGTCGAGCTCGTTGATTTCGGCCGTGAACACCTCGTGCGGGACTGCGTGATGCCACGCCGCATCACGTACCAGCGAGCAGCGCACCACTTCTGCCGGCTCCGTGATGAGTTCGACGTCCACGAGCTGATCGTCGGAGTCGAAGTTCAGCCGCGCGACGAGTCGCGAGTCGAAGATCCAGAAATCCTCTTCCGGCAGTCCGAGCCGTACCGCGTCGGCCCTTCGCAGATTTCTGATGTCCTCGCCGAGGGCGGCGTTCCGCTTCGCGTTGTCGAGCAGGTAGAGCTGACCGGGGGTCGGCGGGTCGTCGGCGATGCGGACCCGTTCGACGCGCTTCCCCTGCTCCGTCTGTGCCCGGATCATGGCGCAGTACGGGCCGTCGTAGTCCCACTGGGTGCTACCGCTGTCCGTGAACTGCCGGTAGGTGTCCGTGGTTTCGTCGCTCGCGTAGCGTCGCCGGGTCTCCAGGCGCCATGCCGTGTGCTTGAACGTCCTGAACAGGTTCTCGAACTCGGCCAGGTCGATGATCCTCGCTGCGCGGGTGGCGTCCCTCGGCGCGTAATCGACCAGGAGCTCGCGCGGCACGACGACGGCCACCTCGCCTTCGGACAGATGCTGCAGCTGCGCCACGTCCTCGGGGGCACTGAGCGGTGGTCCATGAACGATCACTTCCCGGCTGTCGAGATCTTCATGGAGTGACGGACATCCGGTGCCACCGCTGCCTGTGCCGTTGAACCGCAGCCTGCGTGCCATGTCGACCTGTCTCTCGCACGGATGCTCTCCGGGTCACAGGATCTCCGCCGTCGTCCGGGAATGTCGATGCATGGCCGAGGCTGACGCGAGAATATTCGAGAATATCGTCTCGCCCCTCCAACTAAGCCTCCTTAGCGTTCTCTTCATGAGCGACCCCAGGACGACGATGCCTGCGCCGGTGCATGTGGTGGACCCTCCCGTGTCGCCCGAACCCGTCACCGGATGCGATGTATGCGGTGCACTCGCAAGGGAACGCGAGGAAGCTGCCGGTGTGGGCAACTGGTCGACGGTCGCCGACTGCAATGTTGAGCTGCGGCGACACCACGGGGAGCACACGTGACAGCCGCCCGTGCGCGAGCCGCGTACCGCTACGTGCTCCACCGCATCACCGAGCACCCCGACACGAACGTCACGTACGAGGCCGAATGTCTCTGGTGCGACTGGGCCGCGGAACCTCGACAGACTCCGCGAGTGCCGACGTGGAGTGCATGAGCCACACCGGGCGCAGTGGACACAAGAGCTTCCGGTGCGTCCGCACATCGTTTGCCGTGGTCGTTCGGTGGGCCCTGCTGGTCACAGCCCTCGCCGGGGGCGAAGCCAGCCCTCACCCGTCAGAGCCGCCGACGCCCCGTTGATCTTCGCAAACCGTTCGCGCCACGGGATGTGATCAGCCTCCGGTGCGGGGGCTCCGTAGAAGGTGGCGTACGCGGTGGACGACTGGCGCAGAGAGTGTGCCCACACCTTGGGTATGCGGGCCTTCGCCCACGGTTTCCTGCGGTTCCCGAAGGCTGGTGGGCAGTGCTGACGGCGCCTGTTGCCAGTGCGCGCTGAAGGGGCGATTTCAGGCCACAACACAATGCCCCTTACGCTGCGACATGTCGGTCAGCAACGGTCGGCCGGAAACGAAGGGCGACACCATGACCTCAGAAGCCAACACACAGGGCACCGTCGATGCCACAACCGCTTTGCTGCAGGCGGAACTTCCGCGCCTGGAAGAGCACCAGCAGGCTCTGGAGAAGGAACTCGCGACGGTCACCGAACGCCTGGAGTCGGTGCGCACCGCTCTGACCGCTCTGCAGGCGCTGTCCACCGCTCCCCCGGCACCGGCACCTGCGCTGGTCGGCAGTGAGCCCAGCGCCGTCCCCGCTCCGTCGGCGAACGCTGAGACGGAGACGGAGAACGTCGCCGCTCCTAAGATTCCGCGGCAGACGCAGGGGCCCACCGACTCTGCCGTCGAGGCGGAAGCCCCGCAGGAGAAGGCAGCAGCCACCCCTGCTCGCCGTACGGCCCGGAAGGCGCCCGTGGCCAAGGGCCGCAAGCAGGCGCCCGCCAAGCAGAAGAGCGAGCCTGCCAAGAAGGCCGTCGCCGCCAAGACCGCCAAGCCCGCGAAGGCCGCGAAGACCGTCAAGGCCGCCGAGCCCGCGAAGGCCGTCAAGCCCGCGAAGGCCAGGGCGCCGAAGAAGGCTGCGCCCGCCGAACCGGCAGTCGACGACAGCGGCAGCCTCACCGAGATGGCCATGAAGGTCCTGGCCTCCTTCGGCGACACCCCGGTCCGTGCGCGTGACGTCACGAAGGCTCTGGGACGCGAGCTCACCCCCAGCAGCATCAACACCGTACGCAGCACACTCGACCGGCTTGTCGGCACTTCCCGCGCCCACCGAGCCGGCCGCGGCCTCTACCAGGCCCCCGCCAACTGACGCCTCCCCCGGGAGGAGCCGCCCGCACGCCCCTGTCACCGGCCGGAAGCCGTGACGGGGGCGAAGGGTGTTTCTCAGTCGCTCAGCTCGCTGAGGCTGTCGTCAGCCACCATCGAGCGCGCCGGGCGGCGCCCCGTTGATCTTCGCGAATCGTTCCCGCCACGGGATGCGAGCGGGTTCCGGTGCGGGCGCGCCGTAGAAGGTCGCGTACGCGGTGGACTGGCGGCACGGGGGGCATTCCGTCTCTTCTCCCAGAGGGCGGAAGACGTGTTCCTCACCAGGCGAGGAGCAGACGACCATGGTCGCGGCCGACGGAGGTCGAGGCAGCGGGGCCGGGCCCTCGGGGAGCTTCTGGATGAGGCGGTAGCGCAGGAAGCCGACCGCCGAGCGCACGCCGCCTTCCGGGCGTTCGGCCAGCAGTGCCTGTCGCAGGTCGGACTCGCTCAGGCCGCGCTCCAGCCACTTGACCGCCTCCACAGCGAGTGCGCGGGCCTCGCGCATTCCCAGGTGCAGTTCGCGGCGGGTGTGGCGCAGCGAGAGCAGTACCCGTTCCGCGCGGGCCAGTTGGAGGGACTCAGCAGCCGACCCCGCCGTCGGTCCGGGGTCCGGGTCCGTCGTCGGCTCGGCTTCGGAGGGTGGGTGGGGAGTGGTCTTATCACTGTGGTCTTCTACCGGTTGATAGCCACCGGCCCTCCGGGCGGTCGGTTCGCCGACCGTCGGGAACTGCGTACTCGGTGGCGAGGTGGTGGGCGGGACAGCCTCTCGTAGGTGTCCTGCCTGCTCACTCGTCAGAGGGGTGTTCGCGACCAGTTGCTCGGTGATCCAGCGGCCTCGGTCACTCTGGCTTTTCCACTCATGTACGTACCCGTGCGCGACCAACTGTTCCTTCGCCTTCTGGTACGCGCGGCCCTTGATGCCCAGCTTCTGGGCGAGTTCGCTCAGGGGCTTGCAGGGGGTCACTTCGGGAAGACCCTGTACGTACAGGAGCAGGATCTTCGCGTCACTGTTCAGACGCGGATGGCGCACGACATCGTGCGATGCCTTCGTGAAGCGCCGAGACGGGGCGATAACATGACGCAGCATTTCCGGTGGTCTCGATCCACTGGTGATGAAGGCCCTCGGTTGGTGTTGGCGCACCGCCGGGGGCCGCTCCATGTGCGCGTACACACACGGAGCGTGATGGTTTCGTCACCGTACCGCACGTCCGGCATCACCCACCATGCGAACGGGACTTCACGCCGCACCCTCGGTGTCTGTCAGGCACCCAGCACGTGCGCGAGAAGGATCCGTTGGGGCGGAGCAGTCGCGCATCGGGGAATTGAGGTCCGCCCCGCCGGTGACCTGTGGTCTCCGGCGGGGCGGACAGTCAGTACGGGGCGCGGAAATTCGCCTGTTCGGGCGTGATCAGATGCGTACCGCGGCCTGGTAGCTGCCGATGGTGTTCATCGACTCGTAGCGGACGTAGGCGCCCGGGTACGGGGCGTGCAGCACGGTGTTGTTGCCCGCGTAGAGGCCCACGTGCTGGGTATTGCTGAAGAAAACCAGGTCGCCCGGCTTGAGGGCGCTGCGCGCAATGCGGGTGCCCTGGTTGATCTGGGTGTACGTGGTGCGGGTGATGTTGGCGCCGGCCTGGGCGTAAGCCCACTGGGTCAGGCCCGAGCAGTCGAAGGCGTTGGGGCCGGTGGCGCTGCGGACATACGGCTTGCCCACCCGAGTGGAGGCGGCCTGGAGGGCGGCGGCGCCGAGGGCGGAGGCGGGGGCCTCGTTGCCGAGTTCGACCCGGTCGCCGGCGGCGCGGCTGGCACGCTGCTCGTCCTGGGCCATCTTGGCGCGCTCGGCGGCGGTCAGGGTGTTGAGCAGGCGCTGCGCCTCGGCGAGCTTGCCCTGGGACTTCTTCTTGTTCTCGCCGAGCGTCTTGCGGACGTCCGCGAGGTCGCCCAGCTTGTCCTGGGCCTCCTTGCGCTGCTGCGCGAGGGCCCGCTGCTTCTCCTGGATCTTCTCCAGCGACTCGGTCTGCTTGGCCGTCAACTGGTCGAGGGCCGAGGCCTCGTCGAGGAAGGTGTCCGGATCCGAGGCGAGGAAGAGCTGCACGGACGGGTCGATGCCGCCGGAGCGGTACTGCGCGGCGGCGAGCGAACCGAGGCCGCTGCGGAGCGTGTTGAGCTCCTGCTGACCGCGGGCCACCTTGTCCTGCAGCGCGCCGACCTGCTTCTCGAGCTTCTGCTGCTGCTCCTTGGCCCCGTTGTACTTCTCGGTGGCCTTCTCCGCCTCGTGGTAGAGCTTGTCGACCTTCGCCTTGACCTCACTCTTGGTCGGCTTGGGGTCGGCGTGTGCGGCCTGGGATGTCAGGGCCACGGCCGCGGCGGCGGTCGCGGTGAGCACGGTCACACGGGCGCGGCTCGGCTGCTTGGGACGACGGTGGGACGCCACGAAGGCGAGCTCCTTCTTCCTCGAGCCGCCTACCGGGCTGTGGGGGGAACTGAATCCCCGGCTCCGTGCACGTCACGGACTCGGCGGTTCCTTCGCTGCCACCCCGGATGGGTGATCAACCGTGCGAAGGTTCGAAGCTCGACCTTAGTGACCATCTTGTAATCAGTTCAATCCAATCTCGACACACGAGGTACTTCTTTACTCACATCACACGGCGCGTAGCGGCGACCTGACGGTCCGTTTCATAATTTCCGGCAAGTCGCAACACATCTCACTAGGCGCGCGAAAGCCGCTTCAGGAGCAAGATGGACGCAACGGGCTTGGCCCCGCCTTCGCCACCCGTCGGACACCTCGCGGTCGGTGGAGACCACCACGACAGGCCGTCCGGACGGTGCGCGGACCGGAGAGACGTGCGGGGCGGGATGCTCGGGCCTCGCCGCCCGACCCCTCGTCACCCGGGCACTTCACCGCCGGCTCCACCCGAGCCGCGTACACGGCTCGGTACAAGGATCGAGCACGATCGGCACCCAACCGAGATTACTGTTCGGTAACACGGGTGCGCGGGGGTTGGCGGCGCAGGCGGCGAGGGATTGACTCATCAACCATGACTGAGTGGACCGGCCGCACCGCCGTCGAGATCGCCGCCGCCGTACGCGAAGGACGGGCGAGCGCGGCCGACGTCACCCGCCGGCACCTCGACCGCATCGCCCGGCTCGAACCGGGCCTGTCCGCGTTCCGGCACGTGCGGGCGGAGCAGGCGCAGGCCGAGGCGGAGGCGGTGGACCGGCGGGCCGACCGCGCCTCCCTGCCGCTCGCGGGAGTCCCCGTCGCGGTCAAGGACAACATCGCGGTCGCGGGCGAGCAGGCCCGCATGGGATCCGCTGCCACGTCGTCGGATCACAGCCCCACCGATCACGTCATCGTCCAACGGCTGCGGGCAGCGGGCGCCGTGGTGGTCGGTCTGACCAACGTGCCGGAACTCTGTCTGGTCCCGATGGCGGACAGCGTCTACGGGATCGCGCGCAATCCCTGGAACGAGCAGCGCACGCCCGGCGGCTCCTCGGGCGGCAGCGCGGCCGCGGTGTCTGCCGGTCTGGTCCCACTGGCGCACGGCAACGACGGGTTCGGCTCGATCCGGATCCCGTGTGCCTGCTGCGGAACGATCGGGATCAAGCCGGGGCGGGGCGTCGTGCCGCACGCACCGGACGACCCGACCTGGTTCGACCTGGTCGAGAACGGCCCGATCGCGACCACGGTGCAGGACGCGGCCCTCGGACTGGCCGTGATGGCCGACGAACCGGGCTTCGCCCAGCTCGGCGCGGTGGGGACGCTGCGCATCGGCGTATCGGTCCGGTCGATCTCGCCCGGCTTTGCGATCGCGGCCCAGTACCGCCGTGCCGCGCTGGAGACCGGGACACTGCTCAAAGGACTCGGGCACACGGTGACCCGGCACAACCGGCGCTATCCGGCATGGCTGGGACCCGCGTCGCTGAGCTCCTGGTTCGCGTCGGCGCGCGCGAGCGCTGCGGGACTCGACCGCGCCGGACTTGACCGGAGCACGCGCCGACTGGCCGCGGTCGGCGGGGCGTTGGCGGCTCTTCACCTGGACGGGGCGCACGGGCGCGACCGCTGGCGCACCGACGCCGCAGAACGCTTCTTCGGGCAGATGGACGTGCTGCTGCTCCCCGCGCTCAGCCAGCCGGCGACGCAGGCCAAACGGTGGGGCGACGCCGGTGGACTGCGCACCACGGCAGTCAGCACCCGTACGGCCTCACTGTTCGGCTCCTGGAACATCGCGGGCTGGCCGGCGCTCGCGGTTCCCGTGGGTGTGGGCGTCGACGCCATGCCCGTCGCGGTGCAGCTCGTTGCCAAGCCCGGCGGCGAGAAGCTGCTGCTGGAACTGGCCGCGCAGATCGAGGCGGCCAAGCCCTGGCCGCGGCACGCCCCGCGCTATGCCGCACACAGAGACGGCAACAGGGACGCGGCGGTCGCCGGAGAAGGCTGATCGGGGCAGGAAGCCGACAACCACGAGCGGCTACTGAACGCGCACCGCCCTCAGCCGCGTTCGAAGCGGTGCGACTGTCCGATGGCCGAGAAGCCGCGACGCTCGTACCAATGGCGTGGCCAGTCGTCCGCGTCGGCGATCAGGAACCGCGTACCGCAGCCCGCGTCGGTGGCCGTGCGCAGGGCCGTGGCCAGGGCCGCGTCGGCGTGGCCGCGGCCCAGGTGGGTCTCGGAGGTCATCAGATCCTCGATCTGGGCGATGCCGGTTGCCGGGTCCAGATAGAGATCCGCCCACGAGGCGACCTCGCCCTCCTCCGTGCGGGTCGCTATGAAGTGCACGGCGTCGGCGCCGCGACGGCGGGTCTCGCGGCGGTCGACGAGGTGGCGTACGACCGTGTCGTCGGCGTCCGGGAGGAAGCCGCGCCAGCGCCGGGTGAGCGGCGCACGGATCGCGTCGAGGTCCACCTCCTCCGCGTGGCCGCCGACCGGCGCCGGACCTGTGTGTGCCATGACCAGTTGGACGGAGTGGGTGTATCCGGCACGGATCAGCGGCTCCGCGCACGCCCTCCCCGTCTCGTCGTCGAGGACGGAGATCCGTCGGAACGGCAGATGTCCCAGCGCCTGGTCCGCGATGCCGGGCAGCGTCTCGGGGGAGGCGGGCGCCTCGATGACAACCTGGTTGTTCGCGTGCGAGTGCGCGAAGGCGTCGTCGAGGACGGCGAATCCGCCCGGGAGGTCGATGGTCCGCGCGGCCTGGCGGCGGGCGAAGGTCGAGAGGAAGGCGTTGATCAGCTGCAGTTCTGGGCGTGGCATGGGGCGAGCTTAGGGAGCCGTGGACCGCGGGCGCCTTCGGATTTCCCGGCCCGAGCAGCCTCCTGGTCAGCGGGAAGCCGAAGCCCTGCGGTTGCGCACTGCCTTGACCGTGACGGTCACGGCCACCGCCGCGATCACGATCAGCGCGATCGCCCCGATCGCAGGCCGACCGCCCTGGTTGAAGATCGCCGAGCCCAGCATCAGAGCGACCATCGGCACGAACTGCAGCGCCACCCACAGCACGATGAGGCCGATGGCCACCCGGACGACGAACGAGAAGCTCGGTCGCCTCAGGTCCTGTACGGCGCTCTCCAGACGTGCCAGGTCCGAGGCCATGCGCTCCTGGCTCTTCTCCAGCGCCGCCAGGCGTTCTTCGAGTTCAGGGGTGGTCATGGGCATGACCCTAAGTGACAGAGCGGCAGGAAGGCCATCACCGCAGTCCCGACTCCCAGCCGGTGCCGGTCCGGATGGTGCTCCCGGACAGCCGGACGTTCTCCGCTCAGTGCCGCCCGCAGTGTGGCGCGACCGGCCGCAAGGGCCGATCGCGCGTACGGTGAGCCGGTGACGCGTCTCCTTCCGTGGCGACACCGACCCGACCGGGGCGGTCGTGCGCATTCCCGGACGGACTACGCGGGAGCCGTTTACGGATCCCTCCTGGCTGCCTCCGTGATCGCCGCCACGAGCACGGTCGGCAAGTTCCCCCGCCTCGAGACCGTCGTACTGCTGCTCGTCACCGGATTGGTGTTCTGGGCCGCCCATGTCTACGCGCGCCTCGCCGGTGAGAGGTCGACCGGCCGGTCCGTCGACTGGTCCGAGGTACGCCGGGTCGGGCGGAGCGAGTGGTCGATCGTCGAGGCGGCCGCGCTACCGGCCGCCGCCGTGAGCCTCAGCCCGCTTCTCGGACTGGGCCTGAGCGCCACCTGGTGGCTCGCTCTGGCGGTAGCCGTGGTGCAGCAGATGACGTGGGCCTGTCTCGGTGCCCTTCACGCCGGTGCCTCGCATCGGCAGGCGGCCGTGGAGTCAGTGGTCAACCTGCTGCTCGGACTGGTCATCGTGTTGGCCAAGGCCGCCCTGGGTCACTGAGTCAGCTGTTGCCCGTGGCGACGTATCACCTCACCGTGATCCATCACGCAAGGTCATGTGAAGACACCGCCCAGGGCCTCTCCCCGGGGGCGGGGCGCGAGGGGTGACGCGGCCCCGTCAGCGGTAGTCCTCCGGGTGGCCCTGCATCCAGGTGTTGATGCGGTCGCGCGTGCCGAACAGCTCGGAGCGGTGCTTCTCCAGATTGTCCGTGGAGGTGTCGCCCTTCAGGGACGTGCGCAGGGCGGCCAACCACGCCACGGGCTCCTTGAAGCGGCCGGGGCCGTTCGGGTACGCCTTCATCGACGCCTCCAGGCCCACCAGTTGGTCATTGACCCGGCCCAGGACGTAGCCGCAGTCGCCCGCGCCGGGGGTGCAGGTCTCGTCCAGGGTGGCCTGGAGCGTGGCGAAGGCGTCGCGGACCTGTGCGGGCCTGGTCGCGAGCGTCCCGGATGCGGCTGCGTCCTCCGCGGCGGCTGACGCCTCGGCGTCCGCTTCCGCGTGCGCCTCGGCCGCCTTGGACGCGGCTGCCGCGTTCGCCGACGGCGCCACGTACGGGACGTCGCCGCCGGGCCCCTCCGTCGTGTCGGCGCTGCTGCAGCCCACCAGGAACGCGCCCAGAAGCAGCGGCAGCGCTGCGGCGGCAGGTGCGAACGTATGGACAGACATGAGGCCCCCCTCGCCAATTTGGCCCAGACCATACCTCACAGTCGGTCGCACCGCGCGGGCCTTGAACTCCGCGATCTGCGGGCACAGTTCGCCCGGCCGGTCCAGGTGCACGTCCTGTCCCGCGCGCCGGGGACCACGCACACCGCACCGGTGGATCGTGCCGTCCTCAGCCCGTGATCAGGGTCTGGAGCGCGGGCGCGTACAGGTCCGCGACGTGTTCGGGGGTGGCCAGTGCACCCGCACCCTCGCGGTGCAGGCTCAGGGTGGCGCCGAGGCCGAGGAGGTGGCCGGCGATCAGTTCGGCGCGCAGGGCGCGTTCGTGGCCGGGGAGTCGGGCGGTCAGCGCCTCGGTGACCTGTTCGCGAAAGCGGTCGCGCAGCAGCGAGCGTTCGTCGTGGTTGCCGAGCGAGAACACGACGCGCAGGAGCGGGTCCGTCTGTTGTTCGCGGCGGCGGCGCACGAGCGTGATCACCATGTGGCGGCCGAGCTCGTCCAGCGGGGCGTCGAAGAGCTCCTCGGCGGCCGGCCCGAAATCGGCAACCGTGTTGAAGAGCTCTTTCTTGCGGCCGAAGTGCTTGACCACCAGGGAGGGGCTGACTCCCGCGTCGGCGGCGATCCCCCGGATGGTCACATCGGCGTACGGGCGCTGGGTGAACGCCCGCCGGGCCGCCCGCAGGATCGCGTCCCGGCCCGTGCCGGGGTCGATGGGGGCCGGAGCCGAAGCGGTGGCCTGGCTGCCGGTCATGCGCCCTCCTGGATCGTGAACGTCCGCGCACCGCCCTTGTGGTCGTCGCGGCTCCCTTCGACCGTACCCGCCGCGGCCGTGCGCCTGCCGGGCAGGAACAGCGTGACCGTCAGCGCCAGCAGCGCCGCGCCCGCCGCGATCAGGAAGACCACCTGGTACGCGTGGAGCGTCGGAGCCGTCCGGCCACCCACCTGGAACGTGATGTTGGCGAGGACCGCGGCCACCGTCGCGCTGCAGAAGGCCTGTCCGATCGACCTCATCAGGGTGTTGAGGCCGTTGGCCGCGCCCGTCTCGCCGGCCGGGACGCCGCGCATCACCAGCGCGGGCAACGCCGAGTACGCGATGGCCGTGCCCGAGGAGACGACGGTCGCACCGGCGATGATCAGCCACAGGCTGTGGCTGGTGAAGTACCGCACCCCATAGCCGACGGCGATGATCCCGGCCGCCAGCGCCAGGCTGACCTTCGGTCCGTACTTCGCGGAGATCCGCGCCGACACGGGCGAGAGCGCCACCATCGACACACCGCCCGGCAGCAGGCAGAGCCCGCTGACGACGATCGAGGCGCCGAGCCCGTAACCCGTCGCCTTCGGCTCCTGCACCATCTGGGCGGTGACCAGCGAGTTCGCGTAGAAGGCGAAGCCGATCAGCAGGGCCGCGACATTGGGCAGCAGGACGGCCGGGCGGGCGGAGATCCGCAGGTCGACCATGGGCGACGTCACGCGGAGCTCGTACGCACCCCAGAACAGTGCCACCACCACGGCCGCGACGAGCAGTCCCACCGTGCGGGTCGACGTCCAGCCCCAGTCGGCGCCCTGGGTCACCGCGAGCAGCAGACAGACCAGGATCGCGGACAGGCCCAGCGCACCCACGGCGTCGAAACGGCCGCGGGAGCGCAGCGCCGACTCCGGTACACAGCAGAGCACCAGCACGATGTCGATGAGGCCGATCACTCCCGACACCCAGAACATCGTGTGCCAGTCGAAGTGTTCGACGACGAGCGCGGCGACCGGCAGCCCGACGGCCGCACCGATGCCGAGCGTCGAACTCATCAGGGCGACCGCGGAGAGGACACGTTCGGGCGGGAGTTCGTCGCGCAGGATGCTGATGCCCAGCGGTACGACGGCGAGCGCGGCGCCCTGGAGGGCGCGGCCGGTGATCAGTACGCCGATGTGGGAGCTGACCGCGCACAGCACCGAGCCGATGACCAGCACCGCGAGCGAGGCGACGAGCACCCGCCGCTTGCCGTACATGTCACCGGCCCGGCCCAGGACGGGGGTGAAGACGGCGCCGGTGAGGAGAGTGACGGTGACCAGCCAGCTCGCAGCGGCGGGGGTCGCGCCGGTGAAGGCCGGGATGTGCGGGAGGAGTGGGACGACGATCGTCTGCATGACCGCGACCACGACCCCGCAGAAGGCGAGGACGCCCACGGCGAAACGGGGGTGGTGCGGGGCCTGGGTCAGGGCGGCCGACCCGTCCGGGGCAGAGGTGTCCGCGGGCATGCGATCTCCGTGGGGTGCTCGGCGGTGGCGGCGGAAGCCAGGGGGTGCACAGGCGTTTACCTCACAGGGTAAACGTTTGTGCACCCCCTGGCGAGTCGGAGTGTTCGCCCGCCGCGCTAGCCTCGGAAGCCGCAGCACGAGAAAAAGGCCACGACACGAGAAGGCGAAGGTGGCGGCGATGGCAAAGGTTCCTACGGCGGCAGTTGCGGCGAGCGGACTCGTCGGCGGGTACGCGGTCGCGCGGTGGACCAAGAAGCGGCCGCTCGGCGGAGTCGCGCTCGCCGCGGCGGGCACGGTCGCCGCGTACGAGTGGAACCGACAGGCCGGACCGCGTGCGGCCGTCGCACTGACCACGGCGTACGTCGCCGCGTTCGCCGGATCGCACCCGCTGGCCAAGAAGGTCGGCGCCTGGCCCGCCGTCTTCTCCGTGGCGGGCACCGTCGCCGCCGCTTCGTGGGCGGTCACCCGCCGCGCCGCCTGAGAAATTTCTCCAGTGGGCCCGCAGCACACTGAACGCGGGCGCGTCGGCGTCCGTATTCAAGAGCACTCCCCCGCGTAAGAGGCCGGGTGCGTACCCGTACGACAGGACGGGTACGCACCCGGACCCTCACCGGGGGACGTCGCTCAGGCTCCGAACGCCTGCGACACCGTGTAGATCAGCAGGCCCGCCAGGGCACCCACCACCGTGCCATTGATCCTGATGAACTGCAGGTCACGGCCGATGTGTGCCTCGATCTTCTTGGACGTCTGGTCCGCGTCCCAGCTCGCGACCGTGTCACTGATCAGCGAGGTGATCTCCGTGCGGTACCTCGTGACGACATGCACCGCCGCGTCCTCCAGCCAGCCCTCCAACTTGGTCTGCATCCGCCCGTCCGTCGCCAGCCGCGCACCGAACGTCAACAGCGAGGCGCGCGCCCGCAGCCGCAGCTCGCTCTGCTCGTCCTCCGCCGCCGCGATGATCATCGTGCGTACCGATGCCCAGGCCGACGCGATGACGTCCTGGACCTCGGCGCGCCCCAGGATCTCCGTCTTCAGCCGTTCCACCCGCGCCCGGGTGTCCGAGTCGGTCTGGAGGTCGGCTGCGAAGTCCCTCAGGAACGTGTCGATCGAGGCACGCGCCGGATGCCCGGGCATGTCCCGCACCTCTGTCACGAAGCGCAGCAGCTCCTTGTAGACCCGCTCCCCCACCCGCTTGTCGACGAACCGCGGCGTCCACCCCGGCGCCCCGCCCTGCACCGCGTCCATCACGGAGTCGCCGTGCAGCACCAGCCAGTCGTGCGCACGTACACAGATCAGGTCCACGACCCGGCGGTGGCCGCCGTCGGCGACGATCTTCTCCAGCATCTTCCCGAGGCCGGGGCCGATCTCCGCCGCGTTCGCCCGCCGGGTGATCGCCTCAGCCACCACGGCCTGCACGTCCGAGTCCCGCAGGACCGTCAGCGCGCCGCGCAGCGCGGTCGCCAGTTCGGCGGTGACCCGGTCGGCGTGGTCCGGCTCCGCCAGCCAGGCACCGAGCCGGCCGCCGACGCCCAGTGCCTTGATCCGGCCGCGCACGACATCGCCCGAAAGAAAATTCTCCCCGACGAAGGAACCCAGAGAGGCCCCGAGCTGGTCCTTCTTGGTGGGGATGATGGCGGTGTGCGGGATCGGCAGGCCGAGCGGACGCTTGAACAGCGCCGTGACGGCGAACCAGTCGGCCAGCGCACCCACCATCCCCGCCTCGGCGGCCGCGGCGACGAAGCCCGGCCAGCCGCCCACACCCGCGTTCTTCGCCCAGGTGGCGAGGACGTACACGAGCGCGACGAGCAGAAGGAGGCCGGTGGCCGTGGTCTTCATACGGCGCACACCACGCCGCTTCTCCTCGTCCGCGGCCGTGTACGCGAAGGAGGCGAGGGGGGCGGGGCGTGCGGGAGCGGAGGCTGCGGTGCCGGAGCTCCCGTCCACGCCGCCACGTGCCTGTGCCGGCTCGGCCGGTCCGCCGCCCGGCTCGCCCGACCTGGTCCGTTCGATCCGTTCCATCCGCTCCACCCGTCCGCGTCCGCGTACGCATCGCCCCCGGTGCCCCGTACGCATTGTCCTTACCTGACGTACTCCCGGGCCGCATGTCGAGTTCCCGGCACTGTGCCCCATCATGAGACCAACCCCCATCACCACGAGGAGACACCCCGCCGATGCCCAGGCGCCAGGGAACCGCCCTGCTCATCGCCCTCGTGGCGGGCACCGCCGCACTTGCCGCGTTCATGGCGTACGCCGGGTCCGCGCTGTTCTCCGGTGCCGGGTCGCAACAGGTCGGCGCGCAGCCGGCGGCCCGTCCGCCCGCCGCGCCCGCCCATTCCACCGGCGTCTGGGTCGCCACCTGGGCCGGGGCGCCCGTGGCCGGGGTGGCGGACCCGTACTCCGGACACGACCTCACCCGGCGCATCATCCGTAACGTCGTCCACACCAGCATCGGCGGCGACGCGGCCCGCATCACCCTCTCCAACCTCTTCGGTACGCGCCCTCTGCTCGTCGACCGGGCCACGGTGAACACCCGTCCCGTCTCCTTCCGCGGCGCCCCCTCCGTCACCATCGCCGCGGGCGGACAGGTCGTCAGCGACCCGGTCGTCGTCCCCGTCGACGCCGACTCCGATCTCGTCGTCGCCCTCCGCACACCCACCGCGGAGGGACCCGTCACCGTCCACCCGAACAGCCACCAGACCTCGTACCTCGCGGACGAGCGCGGTACCTGGCAGACCAACGTGTGGCGCTACCTCACCGCAGTGGACGTCCGCAACGCCTCCTCCGCCGGAGCAGTCGTCGCCATCGGCGACTCGCTCACCGCGGGCAGCGGCTCCGCCCTCGACGCCAACGGCCGCTGGACCGACGTCCTCGCCGACCGGCTGCGCGGGCGCTACGCGGTCGTCAACCAGGGCATCGCCGGCAACCGCATCCTGCGCGACAGCCAGGGCCGCGGTCAGCGGGCGCTCGCCCGCTTCGACCGCGATGTACTGGGCGTCGCCGGCGTGAACACCGTCATCATCGCCCTCGGCATCAACGACGTGCAGCAGTTCCCGCAGGAGCAGGACCCGCAGCACATCGTGGACGGACTGAAGGCCATGACGGAACGCGCCCACGCGCGCGGGCTGCGGGTCGTCGGGGCAACTCTGATGCCGTACGAGGGGTACCCCACCTGGACACTAGAGCAGGACTCCGTACGGATGCGGGTCAACGAACTGATCCGGGCAGGCGGCGTCTTCGACGAGGTCGTCGACTTCGACCGGGCGGCACGCGACCCGTACCGACCCGGCCGGCTCCGCCCGGCGTACGACTGCGGCGACCATCTGCATCTCAACGACGCCGGATATCTGCAGCTGGGCCAGCAGGTGGACCTGCGGAGCCTGCACCAGGAGGCTCCGGTGTCCGGCCGGCTCTGACAGCAGGACTCGGTGGGCAGCGCGTCCTCACACGCCGGACGGGCTCACTCGTCCCCGGTGCCCTTCTTCAGCTGCCGGGCCCGCTCCTTGTCCGCCTTCGTCCGCTTGCGCTCCACACCGACGCCGCCCATCAACGCGAACCCGGTGATCCGCACCCGCGGCGAGCCCGGCGAGGGAACGCCCTCGCCCGTCGCCCGGTCCCCGAAGCCCCCCATGATGCCGATGCCTCTGACCTCGACATTCAGCTCCGGTGGGACCGTCACGCGCATCCCACCCATGATCGTGAAACAGCGGATGACGACCTCGCGATCCTCGAAACGGGCCTCCCGCAGATCGATCTCGCCGCCGCCCCACATCGTGAACGCGGTGAACGTCCGGCCCACCGTCCACCTACCCTTGCGCCCGAATCCGCCCCAGATGGCGAACGCACCCTTCGACGTGGCGGGACCGCCGATACGTTCCGCCCAGTCGACGCCCGCCGAACCCGTGCGTGCGGGCGCGCTGCCCGCACGCACCGGTGCCACCGCACCGCCCGGTGCCGGAAGATCGCGGATCAGCGGCTCCAACTCCCCATGCGTACGCGCCTTGTAGGCCGCGTCGAGCCGCTGCTCGAACTCCTCCATCTGCAGGCGGCCCTCGGCCACCGCCTCGCGCAGGACCTCGGCAATTCGTTCACGCTCGGCATCGGAAGCACGCATGTCGGGAAGTTCACTCGTCATACCGCGCAGCCTATTGAACGCGCCCGCTCACGTCACCGATCCACCGCACCTCGGACCCACCGCGCCTCGGACCCACCGCGCCTCGGACCCACCGCGCCTCGGATCCACCGCGCCCCGGACCTAACGCGCCCCGGACCTAACGCGCCCCGGATCTAACGCGCCCCGGATCTAACGCGCCTCGGCTGACGCGTACATCTTCGCGATCACGGCCTCGATGTCCGGCTCCCGCACCGAGAGATCCACCAGCGGATACTCCGCGGCGATCCGCGCCACCAGCGGAGCCGCCGAACCCGACGCCGGAAAGGCCAGCCACTGCCTCGGCCCCTCCACCTTCACCGTACGCACCGAAGGCTCCGACTCCAGCCGGATCGGCGGGAGTTCACGCTCCAGGTCCACGACCAGCGTGCGCTCGCTCTCGCCGACCTCATGCAGCCCTGCGAGCGCACCGTCGTACATCAGACGGCCGTGGTCGATCACCATCACCCGTCGGCAGAGCTGCTCGATGTCCGTCAGATCGTGAGTGGTGAGCAGCACCGTCGTACCCCGCTCGACATTCAGGTCCCGGAGAAATCCACGGACCTTGGCCTTGGAGACCACGTCCAGACCGATCGTCGGCTCGTCCAGATACAGCACCTCCGGGTCGTGCAGCAGGGCCGCCGCAATGTCGCCGCGCATCCGCTGCCCGAGCGACAGCTGCCGCACCGGCACATCCAACAGCGCGCCCAGATCCAGGAGTTCGACACAGCGGTCCAGGTTCTCCCGGAACCGGGCGTCAGGGACCCGGTACATCCGGTGCACCAGCCGGTACGAGTCGCGCAGCGGCAGATCCCACCAGAGTGTGGTGCGCTGGCCGAAGACCACTCCGATCCGGTGCGCCAGCCTCGTACGCTCCCTGGAAGGGTCGATGCCGGCGACCCGCAGCCGCCCGCCGCTCGGAGTGAGGATGCCCGTCAGCATCTTGATGGTGGTCGACTTGCCCGCGCCGTTCGGACCGATGTAGCCGACCATCTCGCCGCGCTCCACCCGGAAGCCGATCCCGTCGACCGCGCGGACCTCGCGCCGCTCGCTGCGCAGGAAACCCGTCCTGCGGCGCACCTCGAAGACCTTCTCGACACCGTCGAGCTCAATGAAACCCGTACCCGTAGCCATGCCCCGACCTCGCTCCGCTCGTCCTCAGTTGCCCGTGCTCCGGTACGAGCGCAGCCCCGCCCGCCACGCCGCCCCCGCGAGCGCCCAGCACACCCCCGCCACCACCGGCGGCAGGAACGCCACCCACTCCGGCAGCCCCAGCGGGTACTCCCGGCCCAGCACATACAGCGCGGGCAGCCAGTTCACGAAGGCCAGCGGCACCACGAACGTCACCCCGCGCACCAGATCCTTCGCGAAGACCGTCGGCGGGTACTGCAGCAGGGTGTTCCCCCCGTACGTGAAGGAGTTCTGCACCTCCGCCGCGTCCTGCGCGAAGAACTGGAAGGCCGCTCCGCCCACGAACACCGCGCCGAAGATCGCCGCCCCGCTCAGCAGCATCAGCAGGATCATCACCACCTTCAGCGGCGTCCACGCGATGTCCAGCACCGCCAGCCCGTAACCGAGCACCAGCAGCCCCTGCGTGATCCGCCCCAGCCTGCGCAGTGCGAACCGGTCGGCCGCCACCTGGGCCAGCACCGGAACCGGACGCACCAGCAGCGTGTCCAGCGTGCCGTCCCGGACCCGGCGGCCCAGCCGGTCCATCGACCCCAGCACCAGATCGGCCAGCCCGAACGCGGTGCCCGAAGCCCCGTACAGCAGGGCGATCTCCGGCAGCGTGTAGCCGCCCAACTCGTCGACGTGCGCGAACATCAGCAGGATCGCGACGAAGTCGAAGCCCGTCGCCGCGAAGTTCCCGAACGCCGTCATGGCGAACGAGGCACGGTACGCCATCGTCGACCGCAGCCACATCGCGACAATCAGTCCGTACGCACGAACCCCTTCGACCAGCCTCGACCGCTCGACGAACACCGCATCGGGAATCTCGACGGCCCTGGAGACCTCGGTGACCTCAGCCACCCTGAACCACCACCCTCCGCGTCGCCACCGACTGCACCAACCGCCCCGCCAGCAACAACGCCAGCGCCCAGCCGCCCTGGAAGGCGAACGCCTCCACCAGCCCCCACCCCGCGTGCTTCCCGAGGAACACATCGGCCGGCACCTGGAGCAGCGCCGACCACGGCAACGCCCGCGCCACCTCGCCCAGCACACCCGGGAACAACGTCAGCGGAAGCAGCAACCCCGAGAAGAACAGCCCCGCCAGGAACGCGATCTGCGCCGCACCCGCCCCGTCCATCAGCCAGAACGCGGAGAGCGCCACCAGATAGCGCAGAGCGAAACTGACCACGACGCCGAGCGTCACGGAGACCAGGAACGCCAACCAGACCCCAGGCGATCCGGGCAGAGCCAGGGGGAACGCCAGCGCCCCGAGCAGCATCGGCACGACGCCACGCGCCAGCAACTGGAACGCAGCCCGCCCCAAGTCACCGGCCAGCCACCACAGTTGAAGATCAATCGGCCGGTAGAGGTCGACCGCCACATCGCCGGTGCGGATCCGCTCGACCAACTCGTCCTCGAAACCGCCGCCCATCATCGCGGAGGTCGCCAACAGCGCCTGCCCCAGCCACACATACGTGAGCGCCTGGGACATGTCGTAGCCGCCGAGCTGCGGACGCTCGTCCCACAGCGCCGTATAGGTGTACGCCAGGATGAAACCGAAGACGGTGTTGGTGAACACCCCCGCCGCCGTCGCGATCCGGTAGGTGGCATGGCGCCGGAACCCGCCCGCCGCAACCACCGCGTACAACCGCATCCCCATCACCCCCGCGCTCGTTCGCACTCGTGCGCCCAACCGCGTTGGACACCAAAGCGCACGACCCTAGTGCAGCGGGAACAGGCACCGCGACCGCTTTTCGGCGGCCGATCCGGGAGCGATCGCAGGTCGATCCAGGGTCGATCCGGGGCTTATTCCACAGAAAAGGGCACTATGGGGGAACTGACCGCGTCCGAGGAGTCTCCACCGATATGAGCGACGAGCCACAGCAGCAGAGCGGGGGGCCCGACAACGGGAACCGGGCCCCGGGGGACCCCTCTGCCGGCACCGGCGCCCCCGCAGGCCCAGCCGCCCCCAGCGGGAAGAAAAAGGGGAGCAGGAACCGCCCCGGACGCACCGGCTGGCGCCGCGCCGTCCCCACCTGGCGGGTGACGCTCGCCACGCTCCTCGTCATCGCCCTGGTCCTGATCGGCGGATTCATCGCCGGATACCAGCTCGTCGGCATCCCGCCCGCCAACTCCACCGCCACCGCGCAGTCCAACGTCTACCTCTACAAGGACGGCAGCGTCATCGCCCGAGACGGTGAGGTCAACCGGCAGAACATCCAGCTCGCCCAGGTCCCCCTCAGCGTCCAGCACGCCGTCCTCGCCGCCGAGGACCGGAACTTCCACTCCGAACGCGCCGTCGACATCAAGGCAATGGCCCGCGCCGGCTGGAACACCCTCACCGGCAAGGGCACACAGGGCGGCTCCACCATCACCCAGCAGTTCGTGAAGAACTATTACCTCGGCCAGGAACAGACCGTCATGCGCAAGGCCAAGGAGTTCTTCATCGCGATCAAGCTCAACCGCGAAGTGAGCAAGGACCAGATCTTCGAGGGCTACCTGAACACCAGCTACTTCGGCCGCAACGCCTACGGCATCCAGGCCGCGGCCCAGGCGTACTACGGCAAGGACATCGGCGACATCACCACCGCCGAAGGCGCGTACCTCGCCTCCCTGCTCAACGCCCCCAGCGCCTACGACGTCGTCGTCCACCCCGAGAACAAGGCCGCGGCCGTCGCCCGCTGGAACTACGTGCTCGACGGCATGGTCACGGAGAACTGGCTCAGCGCATCCGAACGCGCCACCGTACGGTTCCCCGTGCCCGACAAGGTGAAGCCCGCCACCGGACTCTCCGGACAGCGCGGCTACATCGTCCAGGCCGTCAAGGACTACCTCACCACCCACAAGATCATCGACGAGAACACACTCGCCACCGGCGGCTACCGGATCACCACCACACTGGAGAAGAAGAAACAGAACGCCCTGGTCAAAGCCGTCAACGACAACGTGATGTCGATGACGAGCAAGGAGCGCCCGGCCGACCGCAACGTCCGCGTCGGCGGCGCCTCCATCGACCCCTCGAACGGCCGGGTCGTCGCCATGTACGGCGGCATCGACTACACCAAGCAATACGTCAACAACGCCACCCGCCGCGACTACCAGGTCGGCTCCACCTTCAAACCGTTCGTCTTCACCTCCGCCGTCGCCAACCGGTCCACCACCCGGGACGGCCGGCGCATCACCCCCAACACCATCTACGACGGCACCAACAAACGCATGGTGCAGGGCCCGAACGGACCCACCGGATACGCCCCCGCCAACGAGGACGACATCGACTACGGACCCATCACCGTCCGGGCCGCCACCGACAAGTCCGTCAACGCCGTCTACGCGCAGATGGCCGAGGACGTCGGCCCCGCCAACGTCGAAAACACCGCCATCGACCTCGGCATCCCCAAGAACACCCCCGACCTGACCGCCTCGCCGTCCATCGCACTCGGCACCGCCACCGCCAGCGTCCTCGACATGACCCAGGCGTACGCGACACTCGCCAACCACGGCAGGCACGGCACCTACACCCTCGTCGACAAGATCAGCAAGGACGCCGACGAGCTCGCACTCCCCGGCCGTCACACCAAGCGGACCGTCAGCCGCGAAGCCGCCGACACCACCACCTCGATCCTGCAGAGCGTCGTCGAGAACGGATCGGGAACCGCCGCCCAGGGCGCCGGCCGCCCCGCCGCCGGCAAGACCGGCACCGCCGAGGAGGACAAAGCCGCCTGGTTCGCCGGCTACACCCCGAACCTCGCGACCGTCATCGCCGTCATGGGCCAGGACCCCGACACCGGCGTACAGAAACCGCTCTACGGAGCACTCGGCCTGTCCCGCGTCAACGGCAGCGGCGCCCCCGCCCAGACCTGGGCCCAGTACACCGGCGCCGCACTCAGCGGCAGCAGCATCGAAGAATTCGACCTCGCACTCGAAAGCGGCGCGGAGGAATCCGCCCAGCCCACCGACGAGGGCACCGGCCCCACCGACACCGGCACCCCGTCCGAGACACCGTCCAGTCAGCCGCCGAGCAGCCCGCCCAGCACCCCGCCCACCAGCCCCGCCACCAGCGGCCCCGCCACCTCGGAACCGCCCACCGGTCCCCCGGCCGACGACAGCACGGACACCCTCGGCGGCGACAACGGCGGCATCGAAGAGCTCCTCCCCCAGGGCGCCGGCGGCGCCCGCCCGACCCAAACCGAGTGACCTACGGGGCTCAGTGCCCCGACGTCGCCTTCAGCCCCACCACAGCCACCAGCAACAGAGACACGAAGAAGATCCGGGCGGCGGTCACCGGCTCATGCAGCACCACCATGCCGAGCACCGCCGCCCCCGCGGCACCGATACCGACCCACACGCCGTACGCCGTACCGATCGGCAACGACTTCGCCGCCTGCGACAACAGCACCATGCTGGCCACGATCCCGAGCCCGGTGAACACACTCGGCCACAACCGGGTGAACCCATCCGTGTACTTCATCCCGATCGACCAGCCCACTTCCAGCAGACCGGCAACAACAAGCAGAACCCACGCCACGACGGCACCTCCGAACACCACAGACACACGGACATCACAGGTGCGTCGTCTTTGCGGAAGCCCGGTACGGCGCGTCTCGTCGGGATGCCACCAACATAGCAAAGAGCATGCAAAAGGCCTGGTGACGTCGGTCACCAGGCCTTACGCCACACGTCCCGCAGGAAACAGAGCTACAGATACAGCCCGGTCGAATCCACCGAACCCTCGAACCGGTCCGCCGCCACCGCATGCAGATCCCGCTCCCGCATCAGCACGTACGCCACACCCCGCACCTCGACCTCGGCACGGTCCTCCGGGTCGTACAGCACCCGGTCGCCCGGCTCCACCGTCCGCACATTCTGGCCGACCGCAACCACCACGGCCCAGGCCAGCCGGCGCCCCACCGCAGCAGTCGCCGGAATCAGAATGCCGCCGCCCGAACGCCGCTCGCCCTCAGGCGTATCGGACCGGACCAGCACGCGGTCATGCAGCATGCGAATGGGCAGCTTGTCGTCGGTGTTCTCGCTCACGACCCGAAACCTACCTGCCCGCAGCCGTCCCGCACGCCCCCGGGGTCAGCCTTCTCAGCGCTTCTTGCGCCGCACCGACACCACGACCAGCCCCATCACACCGACCGCCAGCAACGCCGCCGGAACCACCCGCTCCAGACGCGGCGCGCCATCCTCCGACACAAACTGCGCCTTCACGTCCGACACCGTCCGATTCACCGCGACGAATGCCCGCCCGGCCGTCCGGTCCACGGCCTCGGCAGCCTTGGCCTTCGCATCACCGATGATCGTCTTCGGGTGCATCCGCACCCCGATCTCATCGAGCACCACCGCAAGCTGCTCACGCCTGCTGATGATGTCCGCCTCGATCTGCGCAGGGGTCCTGGCATCCGACACTGCGCCGCCTCCGTGATCCTCGTCCGGTAAACCTTCATCGACAGTCTGTCAGCTCGACCGCCCGCACACCCGACGGCACCCCTATTACGCTCGGTCCCGTACACCGCACACGCCCCTGAGGAGAACCATGAGCGAGCGACTCCAGCCCGGCGACACCGCCCCCGCCTTCACCCTCCCCGACGCCGACGGCAACGACATCTCGCTCGCCGACCACAAGGGCCGCAAAGTCATCGTCTACTTCTACCCGGCCGCCCTCACCCCCGGCTGCACCAAGCAGGCGTGCGACTTCACGGACAACCTGGAGCTGCTGACCGGCGCCGGATACGACGTCATCGGCGTCTCCCCCGACAAGCCCGAGAAGCTCGCCAAGTTCCGCGAGAAGGAAAACCTCGAGGTCACACTGGTCGGCGACCCGTCCAAGGAGACCCTCCAGGCCTACGGCGCATTCGGCGAGAAGAAGCTCTACGGCAAAACGGTGACGGGCGTCATCCGCTCCACGATCATCGTCGACGAGAAGGGCAAGGTCGAACGCGCCCTCTACAACGTCAAGGCAACCGGCCACGTAGCCAAGATCATCAAGGACCTCGGCATCTGACCACCACCACGCCCCAGTGACGGGCGTCACATTTCCACTCCCCACCGGTTTGCGACCGCCATGACCGCGCAGAAGCCTTTCCTGGAACACCCCACCGAGGAAAGGACCCGGCCATGGCGGCCTCCGACCTTCAGCAGGTGGCCGACCCGGAAGCGGTCAAACGCCACCCCACCCTCTTCCGCGCCATCCGGCAGCGGAAGAACCCCAGGCTGCGCCGGTCCGACATCACCGTCACCGACGACCAGGCAGTCAAGCGGGCGGTGAAGGCGGCCTCCCTCGGCAACGCCATGGAGTGGTTCGACTTCGGCATCTACTCCTACCTGGCCGTCAATCTGGGGCACGTCTTCTTCCCGTCCGGGAACGACACCACCCAGCTGCTCTCGTCGTTCGCCACCTTCGCGGTCGCCTTCCTGGTGCGCCCGCTCGGCGGAATGTTCTTCGGCCCCATGGGCGACCGGATCGGCCGCAAGAAGGTCCTCGCCCTCACCATGATCATGATGGCGGTCGGCACCTTCGCCATCGGCGTCATCCCGTCCCACGCCTCGATCGGCCTCTGGGCACCCGCCCTGCTGATCTTCTTCCGGCTGATCCAGGGCTTCTCCACCGGCGGGGAGTACGGCGGCGCCTCCACCTTCATCGCCGAGTACGCCCCGGACAAGCGCCGCGGCTACTTCGGCAGCTTCCTCGAATTCGGCACCCTGGCCGGCTACGTCGGCGCAGCCGGCCTCGTCACCGCACTCACCGCCGTCCTCGACACCCCCACCATGGAAGCCTGGGGCTGGCGCATCCCGTTCCTCGTCGCGGGCCCCCTCGGCCTGGTCGGCCTCTACCTCCGACTGCGCCTCGACGAGACCCCGGCCTTCCAGAAACTGGAGGGCGGCACCGCGCAGGCCTCCGAGGCCTCGGACGGCATCGAGACCACCGCCAAGGGCGACCTCGCGAAGATCTTCCGGCAGTACTGGCCGACGCTGATCCTCTGCATAGCCCTGGTCGGCGCGTACAACATCACCGACTACATGCTGCTGTCGTACATGCCGACGTACCTCTCCGACGAACTCGGCTACAGCGAGACCCACGGCCTGCTCGTCCTGCTCGCCGTCATGGTCGCCCTGATGCTGATCATCAGTCAGGTCGGCAAGCTCTCCGACCGCTTCGGCCGCAAGCCGCTGCTGATGGCGGGAATGCTGGGCTTCCTCTGCCTCTCGCTCCCCTCCTTCCTGCTGATCCGCCAGGGCGGCATCCCGGCCATCACGATCGGCATGGTGATGCTGGGCCTCTCCCTGGTCTGCATGCTCGGCACGATGTCCGCCGCACTCCCGGCCCTCTTCCCCACCCAGGTCCGCTACGGCTCCCTGTCGGTCGGCTACAACCTCTCGGCCTCGCTCTTCGGTGGTACGACCCCGCTGGTGATCACGGCACTGATCAGCTGGAGCGGTACGAACCTGATGCCGGCCTACTACGCGATGGCGGCGGCCCTGGTCGGCGTGATCGCGGTGGCCTGCATGAAGGAGACGGCCCAGCAGCCACTGGACGGCTCGCCGCCTTCGGTGGAGACCAAGGCGGAGGCGGCGCGGCTGTGCGCGGCACAGACTCCCGAGCCGAAGTTCTGAACCCGGACCCCTGACCCCGTCCCCGGGAATGGCCCGCCCCGCTTCAGCCGAAGCGGGGCGGGCCGTTCCATATCTCACCGCATTTCGGACGTGACCATCCGATAAGCGGTTCATTGCTCCGTACGAGACCGCGAACGTGCGGTCGGGAACGGAGGGGATCGATGGCGGTTCGATACACCCGTGAGCTGCTCGAAGAGGCAGCACGTGAAACGGACAACTTCAGCGACGCGGTCCGGTGGTGCGGGGGCACTCCTACGGCGGGCAGCAGGCGCTACCTGCGCCAGAAGATGACAGAGGCGAAGATCGACACGTCGCACTTTCCGAAGACATGGGTGCGCTACACGGAGGAGGCTCTGAGGGAGGCGGTCGCAGCCTCATCCTCGGTCACGGAGGTGCTGCAGCGGCTGGGGATCAGCCCTGTGGGCGGCAGCCACACGCACATCAGCAGGCGGATCGCATCTCTGGGCATCGACGTATCCCACTTCGCAATGCGCCGAGGCCGACCCAAAGGCTCACGCGACGACCTGCTCGTGCTGGGCTCTCTGCAGGACGGGCGGATCGCCGGCGCACGGCTCCGTCGAGAACTCCTTCGGATCGGGATACCGGAACGCTGCACGGAGTGCGGCACGGACACCGTATGGAACGACAAACCACTGCGGCTTGAGGTCGATCACAGGAACGGCAACTGGTGGGACAACCGACCGGGGAACCTGCGGTTCCTCTGCCCCAACTGCCACTCTGCGACGGACACTTATCGCGGTCGGAGGCGGAGGGCGGCGTGAGCGCTCCCACGTACACGCGCGACCGATTGGCAGCGGCCGCTGCCGAGTCATCCAGCATGGTGGATCTGATGCGCAGACTCGGCGCCACACTCGGCAGCGGATCGCGCGGCTACCTGAACCGGCGACTGCGGCACTACGGCATAGACACGTCCCATTTCCGCGAGGAACCACTGCCGGAGCGAGAACGCCGCTCGTACTCGAAAGACCTTCTCGCCAAGGCTGCGGCACACTCCCACAGCATCCGGGAAGTGCTGGAGTACATGGACCTTCCACCCCGGGACAGCCCGTACGGCCATATCCGCAAGAAGCTCGATCAGTACGGCATCGACACCTCTCATTTCACGCGTGGCCGCCGATATGGAGCAGGCATCCTGGCCCGAGACGATCTGGTGGCGGCCGTGGAGGCATCATTCAGCCTCGCCGGCACGCTCAGGCTTCTCGGTCGTGTCGACAACGGCGCCGGTCGTGCTCTCGTGAAGCGGAGCATCGAAGCGCACGGCATTTCAACCGAACACTTCACAGGGCAAGGCCACTTCCTCGGGTCCTCTTCTCCCAACCGTAAGCCTGCACAGGAGATACTGAGGCGGCTCGACCCACCCTCACCCCGGACAAGGACCGCATTTCTGCGACGTGCGCTTGATGATCTGGGTGTCCCGCACAAGTGCGCTGCGTGCGGCATCGACGATCTCTGGTGGGGCAAGCGCCTGATCCTGGAGATCGACCACATCAACGGCGACCCGATCGACAACCGCCGCGAGAACCTGCGATACCTGTGTCCGTCCTGCCACAGCCAGACCGAATCCTTCTCGAACCGACGTGGCCGCGCACAGTAGAGTGGGCGCGCGGGTCCGTACCCCAGCTGGCCAGAGGGCGCCGGTTTAGGTCCGGTGTGTCGTGGGTTCGAATCCCACCGGGCCCACAGGCAAGAAGTGGTCGCCACCTCCCTTTCGAAGGTGGCGACCATTTGCATGTCACCCCACCAGCTCCCGCACCACCGGCACCAGCGCCCGGAACGCCTTCCCCCGGTGGCTGATCGCGTTCTTCTCCGCCGGGGTCAGCTCCGCGCAGGTCCGGGTCATGCCCTCCGGCTGCAGGATCGGGTCGTAGCCGAAGCCGTTCGTGCCGGCCGGGGTGTGACGGAGGGTGCCCAGGAGGCGGCCCTCGACCACGCGTTCCGTGCCGTCCGGGAGGGCGAGGGCCGCCGCGCAGGCGAAGTGGGCGGCGCGGTGGGCGTCGTCGATGTCGGAGAGCTGGGCCAGCAGCAGGTCCAGGTTGGCGCGGTCGTTGCCGTGGGCGCCGGCCCAGCGGGCCGAGAAGATGCCGGGGGCGCCGCCGAGTACGTCGACGCAGAGGCCGGAGTCGTCGGCGATCGCGGGGTGGCCGGTGGCCTGGGCGAGAGCGTGGGCCTTGAGGAGGGCGTTCTCGGCGAAGGTGACGCCGGTCTCCTTGACGTCGGGGATCTCGGGGTACGCGTCCGCGCCGACGAGTTCGTGGGTGAGCCCTGCGTCGGCGAGGATCGCGTGGAGTTCGGTGATTTTCCCGGCGTTGCGGGTGGCGAGGATCAGGCGGGTCATGTGCCGATTATCGCGGGGTGCCGGGCGGGGTCCGCTATGAGGTGCAGACGTTGCCGATCTCCTTGGCGGCGTCGGTGACCGGGGTGATGTCCGGGGTGGCGTCGCCCTTGTCGATGGCGTCGCGGACGTTCTTGACGCCGGCCTGAAGGTCGTCGACGGCCTTGGAGAGGTCGGCGTTGTCCGTCTTGTCGCCGAGGTTGCCGAGTTCCTTGTCTATCTCGTCGAGGGCCTCGGATGCCTGGGTGGGATCGTTCGAGGCGTTGGAGACGGCCTGTTGGAGGTTGTCGACGCTGGTGGCTATGGCGTCGGCGGTACGGACGCAGTCGAGGGCCTTGTCGACGGCGCCGCAGCCGGCCGCGGCGGTGAGGGTGAGAGCGGTCAGGGTCAGCGCGACGGTGATGCGGCGGTGGCGGGTGGCCTTGGCCATGGTGCGGTTCCTCCCCGGGTGCGGATACGCGGACGGACGCACGGTTCGACCCGTGCGTCCGTACCTGTATCGACGCTCTGTGGTGCGTACTTGGTTGCTTCTTTACTCGCCGAGCGTGCGAGCGAGGGCCGCCTGCTGGATGGCATTGAGGTCGACGCAGCCGCTGGTGGCGAGGTCGAGGAGAGCGTTCAGTTCCTTGCGGTCGAAGGGCTCGGCCTCGGCGGTGCCCTGGACCTCGACGAAACGGCCGTCGCCGGTGCAGACGACGTTCATGTCGGTCTCGGCGCGGACGTCTTCCTCGTAGCAGAGGTCGAGAAGCGGCGTGCCGTCGACGATGCCGACGCTGACGGCGGAGACGGTGCCGATCAGCGGCTTGCGGCCGTGCTTGATGAGCTTCTTGCCCTGGGCCCAGGTGATGGCGTCGGCGAGGGCGACGTACGCACCGGTGATGGCGGCGGTTCGGGTGCCGCCGTCGGCCTGGAGGACGTCGCAGTCGAGGACGACGGTGTTCTCGCCGAGCGCCTTGTAGTCGATCACCGCGCGCAGGGACCGGCCGATGAGGCGGCTGATCTCGTGGGTACGGCCGCCGATCTTGCCGCGTACGGCTTCGCGGTCGCCGCGGGTGTTGGTGGAGCGGGGCAGCATGGAGTATTCGGCGGTGACCCAGCCTTCGCCGCTGCCCTTGCGCCAGCGCGGGACGCCCTCGGTGAAGGAGGCGGTGCAGAAGACCTTGGTGTCGCCGAAGGAGATGAGGACTGAGCCTTCGGCGTGCTTGCTCCATCCGCGTTCGATGGTGATGGGGCGGAGCTCTTCGGGGGTGCGGCCGTCGATACGAGACATGGCGTCGAGCCTATCGGCTGGGCCGTTGGCGCCGGTCGGGGTGTGCCGGGGGCCGGCCGGGGGGTGCAGCGGGAGGCTGGTGGGGGTTGTGCCGCAGGCCCCGTTCCGATGGGATCGGGGCCTGTGGGGTGCGGAGCCGGGCCGGCTCAGCGAGTGGTCGTCACATCATGTCTTCGATGTCGGCGGCGATGGGGTCGGCGTCGGTGCCGATGACGACCTGGATCGCGGTGCCCATCTTGACGACGCCGTGGGCCCCGGCGGCCTTGAGCGCGGCTTCGTCGACCTTGCTCGGGTCGATGACCTCGGTGCGGAGGCGGGTGATGCAGCCTTCGATCTCTTCGATGTTGTCGATCCCGCCGAGCCCGGCGACGATCTTCTCAGCCTTGCTGGCCATGTGGTTCTCCCTGGTTCTTCACGTCCGGTGCCGGCCCACCATGGGTCCGTTTCGTCACGGTAACGCACGGTTGGCCCAACTTCGCGAGCGGGCAACCTGATCATCACCAATGATGACGATCACCGGCGCCCTGTCCTCCGGGCGGGTTACGCACCGTACCGCAACTGGTCTACACCACTTCGCGGCGACCGCCAAACGTGGTCTGTTTCCGGGAGGATGCCGATGAGCTCGAGCAGCGCCACAGCGCCACGGAGAATGTGGTGGCACGGCTTCTTCCAGGGCCTCCAGAAAATGGGACGCAGTCTCCAGCTCCCGATCGCGGTGCTGCCGGCGGCCGGCATTCTCAACCGGCTCGGCCAGCCGGACGTGTTCGGCGACGAAGGGCTCGGCTGGAACAACGTCGCCAAGGTCTTCGCCGCTGCCGGTGGTGCGCTCCTCGACTCCGGTCTCGGGCTGCCGTTGTTGTTCTGCGTCGGTGTCGCGATCGGTATGGCGAAGAAGTCGGACGGTTCGACGGCGCTCGCGGCGGTGACCGGCTTCCTCGTCTACTACGCGGTGCTGCACGCCTTCCCGGTGGACTGCGCACCGGGTTCCACCTTCACCTCGGGCGGCACCTGGTTCGGCACCTGTGTCACCGGCAACGCGAAGGTGACGGCCGCCGAGTACCAGAACCCCGGGGTCTTCGGGGGCATCGTGATGGGCCTGTTGTCCGCGTGGTTCTGGCAGCGGTACCACCGGGTCAAGCTGGTCGACTGGCTGGGCTTCTTCAACGGCCGTCGGCTCGTGCCGATCATCATGGCATTCGTCGGGCTGCTCTTCGCGGCCCTGTGCGCCTGGCTGTGGCAGCCGATCGGGGACGGTCTGACCAGCTTCTCCAAGTGGCTGACCGATCTGAACTGGCTGGGCTCCGGCATCTTCGGCGTCGCCAACCGCGCACTGCTGGTCGTCGGCCTGCACCAGTTCCTGAACACGTTCGTCTGGTTCCAGTTCGGTGACTTCACCAAGCCGGACGGGACGGTCGTGCACGGTGACATCAACCGGTTCCTGGCGGGCGACCCGACGGCCGGGCAGTTCACCACGGGCTTCTTCCCGATCATGATGTTCGCGCTCCCGGCCGCGGCGCTGGCGATCTACCACTGCGCCAAACCGCATCGCCGGAAGGCGGTCGGCGGCATGATGCTCTCGGTCGGCCTGACGTCGTTCGTGACGGGTATCACCGAGCCGATCGAGTACTCGTTCCTCTTCGTCGCCCCGCTTCTGTATGTGATCCACGCGGTGCTCACCGGTGTCTCGATGGCGGTGAGCTGGGGGCTCGGCGTGAAGGACGGCTTCAGCTTCTCGGCGGGCCTGATCGACTACGTCATCAACTGGAGTCTGGCGACGAAACCGTGGCTGATCATTCCGATCGGCCTCTGCTTCGCAGTGGTGTATTACGTGATCTTCCGCCTCGCCATCACCGGATTCAACCTCCAGACCCCCGGGCGCGAGCCCGACGAACTGGAGGCGGAGATCGAAAAGGACCTCGTCAAATAGCTGTCCGGCCGGACTCCGCGCCCGGTCGGCAAAGGCCCTCGGACCTCACGGTCCGGGGGTCTTCGTCATGTCACTGAATGTATCGATGAGCTACTGCGAAGTAGTCGACATTTGCAGGTTCCTTATACAACCCACACCGTGCTAAAACTGGTCTACACCACTGAGTGGTCCAGACCACGTGGCGCCCGTCACGTTTCTAGAGTCGTCGCCCCCAAAAAGATCCCTGTTCCCGGCGGCGCCTTGTCCCATGGAGGAAGTTGATGACCACGGCGAGCGCCGCCCCCGCGGCCACCAAGAAGAAGGGCGCGGCCGTGATGGCTGTCATGCAGCGCATCGGCCGCAGCCTCATGCTGCCCGTCGCGGTGCTGCCGGCGGCCGCCCTGCTGGTCCGGCTCGGCAACGCGGACATGCTCGGCCGCGACTCGTTCCCGACCTTCATCACGAAGCTCGCCGGCTACATGGCAGCCGGCGGCGGGGCCATTCTCGACAACATGGCGCTGCTGTTCGCCGTCGGTATCGCGATCGGCTTCGCCAAGAAGTCGGACGGTTCGACGGCCCTGGCCGCCGTCACCGGCTACCTGGTCTTCCAGAAGGTGCTCGCCACCTTCACCGACAGCAACCTGCCCCAGGTCGCGAGCGTGGTGGACGGCAAGGTCGTCATGAACGACGCACCGGTCAACGCCGGCGTGCTCGGCGGTGTCGTGATCGGCATAGTCGTGGCCCTGCTCTACCAGAAGTTCTACCGGACGAAGCTGCCCGACTGGGCGGGCTTCTTCAGCGGCCGCCGCCTGGTCCCGATCCTTTCCGCCTTCGCGGGTCTGGTCATCGGCATCGTCTTCGGTCTGATCTGGCCCGTCCTCGGCACCGGTCTTCACAACTTCGGTGAGTGGCTGGTCGGTTCCGGCGCCGTCGGCGCGGGCATCTTCGGTGTCGCCAACCGTGCGCTGATCCCGGTCGGCATGCACCACCTGCTGAACTCGTTCCCGTGGTTCCAGGCGGGCGAGTACAACGGCGCCCACGGTGACATCGCCCGCTTCCTTGCCGGTGACCCGCAGGCCGGACAGTTCATGACCGGCTTCTTCCCGATCATGATGTTCGCCCTCCCGGCGGCCTGCCTCGCGATCGTTCACTGCGCCCGCCCGGAGCGCCGCAAGGTCGTCGGCGGCATGATGTTCTCCCTCGCGGCCACCGCGTTCGTCACCGGTGTGACCGAGCCGATCGAGTTCACCTTCATGTTCATCGCCCCGGTGCTGTACGCGATCCACGCGGTGCTCACCGGTGTGTCCATGGCGCTGACCTGGGCGCTCGGTATGAAGGACGGATTCGGGTTCTCGGCCGGAGCGGTCGACTTCTTCCTGAACCTCGGTATCGCGACGAAGCCGTGGATGCTGGTCCTGGTCGGCCTCTGCTTCGCGGTGGTCTACTACGCGGTCTTCCGCTTCGCGATCACCAAGTTCAACCTGCCGACCCCGGGCCGCGAGTCCGACGAGGAGCTCGCCGAGCTGCTCAAGGCGGAGGCGAAGTAGGTCCTCGCCCCGCCCGTACGTGCGACGGAGCCCCCACCTTCCCTGGGCGGAAGGTGGGGGCTCCGTCGCGCCTACCCGAGATCTAGTGCAGCGCCGCACTGATCCTGCGGGGGTCAGGTGGCCTTGAGTGGGGTGCCGTCGTAGGTCCATCGGAAGGGGCGGGCTTCCTTGTCGTAGGCGAGGGTGAACTCGCGGATCTGGTCGATGAGGTCCTGGCGTGAGGTGAACTCGCCTCGTCGCAGCAGTCGGCGGGCCAGGATCGAGAAGAAGATCTCGACCTGGTTCAACCATGAGGCGTGCTTGGGCGTGTGGTGGACGGTGAACCTCGGGTGGGCCGCGAGCCAGGCCCGCGTGGCCTTCGAGACGTGTGACGATCCGTTGTCGAGGACCAGATGGATCGCCAGGGCAGGGTCGATACTCCCGTCCAGCAGTCGCAGGAACCGGATGAAGGTGACGGAGTCGTTGCGGGCGATGTCCTCGACCAAGACCTGTCCGCTGTGCACGTCCAGGGCCGCGACGATGGACGCGGTGCCGTGGCGTCGGTACTCGAACTCGCGGCGCTCGGCATGGCCGGGCCGTACGGGCCTGGTGGGGTGGCGACGCGAGCGGGCCTGCATGGCGGTCTTCTCGTCCACGCTGAGCACGACCGACCCGGGCGGGCGATGCAGGTAGAGGGCGCACACCTCGGCGGCCTTGACGTGGAAGTCCGGGTCGTCGGGGCGGGTGAGCCAGCCGCGGACGAGGTGGGGTTTGAGGTCCAGGTCGGCCAGGATCCGCCCGACCTGGGAGGCGGAGATCTCGTGGGCAGCAAGGGACTTGGCGATCGACTTGTGGGTCCATTGACTGTCGGGGGCCGGTTTGGCGGAGGTGACCGTGGCGACGATCGCAAGGTGCACCTCGGGCCCGTACCGACGCGGGCGGCCCGGCCTCCTGCGGTCGTCCAGAGCGGCCATGCCCTCGTGGTGGAACCGCTTGCGCCAGCGTCGCACGGTGGCGATGTGTAACCGGTGGCTGCGAGCGATGGCCGCGTTGGAGACACCGTCGGCGGCGGCCAGGGCGACCTCGGCTCGCTGGATGCGCCGCAGCGGCGCGGTGCGCGAGCGGGCCAACTGCTCCAGAACCGCGCGCTGGCTCTTGTCCCAGACCACCGTGAACGGGCTGTGCGCTGGCATGACCCCACCCCTGGATTCGACGAGCGGCGGTCATTGTCGCGCGGACGAACGGGGTCAGCGGCGGACGGCCTCGCGGGAAGGGGGCCGGTGGCAGGATGACGGCCATGGCGAATACCAGGCGCGCGAAGCCGATCTCCCGCTCCCGGACGGCACCCGGAAAGGTCGTCCACAAGATCAAGGTCACCCTGCGTGGCTCCCGGCCCCCGGTCTGGCGCCGCCTGGAAGTGCCGTCGGGCACCACGCTGCAGCAGCTTCACCACCTCATCCAGGCGGCCTTCGGCTGGGAGGGCTACCACATGTGGGCCTTCGAGACCCCGCAGGACCGCTATGGAGTCGCCGACCGTGAGTTGGGGATCCGCAGCGCGGCATCCAAGCGACTTGACCAGGTCGCCCCGAGCGTCGGCGACAAGCTCAGCTACACCTACGACTTCGGCGACGACTGGGAGCACGACATCCTCGTCGAGGCCATCACCGACGCCGAAGCGGGTACCCCCTACCCACGCTGCCTCACCGGCCGCCGTGCCTGCCCGCCCGAGGACTGCGGCGGGATGTGGGGATACGAGTACCTCATCGAGATCCTCGCCGACCCCGGCCACGAAGAACACGACGAACGGCTCGAATGGCTCGGCCTCGACACCGCAGACCAGTTCGACCCCGCCGCCTTCGACCTGGCAGAGGTCAACAGCGCACTGTCCGGCTTCGCAGCCATCCTGATCGAGAACTGACGCTCCACCATGCAGCATCGATCGCCCCAGCCACCACGGCAGGGGCGATCCTGACCCTCGCAGGATCAGTGCGGCGCTGCACTAGTGCCGTGGCCGGCACTAGATCTCGTAGACCGCGCCCGGAACTGCAAGCTCCGCCGGTCCGCGGTAGATCGTGCGGGCGTCGGCCAGGTTCCGGTCCGCGTCCGTCCACGGCGGGATGTGGGTGAGGACGAGCCGTCCCACCTTCGCGCGTGCGGCGATCTCGCCTGCTTCGCGGCCGTTGAGGTGGAGGTCCGGAATGTCTTCCTTGCCGTAGACGAACGATGCTTCACAGAGGAACAGGTCGGCGCCCTCCGCAAGTTCGTCCAGCGCCTCGCAGGCACCGGTGTCGCCGGAGTACGCGAGGGTGCGGCCGCCGTGCTCGATGCGGATACCGAAGGCGTCGACGGGGTGGCAGACCTTCTCCGTGCGGACCGAGAAGGGGCCGATGTCGAACGAGCCGGGCTTCAGCGTGTGGAAGTCGAAGACCTCGCTCATGGACCGGTCGGACGGGGTGTCGGCGTGGGCGGTGGTCAGTCGCTGTTCGGTGCCGTCGGGGCCGTAGACCGGGATGGACGCGGGACGTCCGCCGTCGTGCCGGTAGTAGCGGACGACGAAGTACGCGCACATGTCGATGCAGTGATCGGCATGGAGATGGCTGAGGAAGATGGCGTCGAGGTCGTAGAGACCGACGTGGCGCTGCAGCTCACCGAGGGCGCCGTTGCCCATGTCGAGGAGCAGCCTGAAGCCGTCGGCCTCTACGAGGTAGCTCGAACATGCCGAACCCGTGGACGGGAACGAGCCGGAGCAGCCGACGACGGTGAGCTTCATGGAGCGTGAACCTCCGAGACGTGGGAGCGGGGAGGGTTCGTGCGATTTGTTGAGCGTAAGGCGCGAAACACCTGGTCGCTCCTCTGGGGCCTGCCGTTGTGGGCGAACTCACCTGCTCTGTCACCGGTTCGATGGAAGCGGGTGCGGAGAGCGGGCCGGCGGGGACGCCGGTACCGTCGGGGCATGGACATGTCCTGGTGGCCGGCTCTGGCCGTGGTCGTACTGCTCGCTCTCATTGCCGCGATCGCCGACGGGCGGGGGCGGGCCGGGCAGGGGCGTCAGCGCCCTGGTGGGCGTTCTGCGCGGCAGACGCGTCCGCCGGGCAGGCGGGAAGGACCGCGGGGGCGGCCGGAGCGGGCGCCGCGGCCGGGTGAGATCTGGTGGGCGGAGGTTCCGTACGAGGACGGGCCCGGGGCGAAGGACCGGCCCTGTCTGGTGCTCTCGGTGCGGGGCGGTGCGGCGCTCGTAGCGAAGATCACCAGCAAGCATCACGAGGAGCGGCCCGGGGTGATCGCGCTGCCGCCGGGTTCGGTGGGGGATGTGCAGGGGCGGGCGAGTTTCCTGGAGACGGACGAACTGCGGGATGTGGCGGTGCGGGGGTTCCGGCGGCGGGTGGGGACGGTGGACCCAGCGGTGTGGGAGCGGGTGCGCGGGATCGGGTGACGGTCGAAAAAAACTCGGCCGCCGGACCGGCTCGAATTCCAGCGGGTCCGGCGGCCGAGGACGGGACGGCACTCAGCGACTGGGTGTTACGCCCAGAGCTGGCCGTGCAGCGTTTCGATGGCCGCTTCCGTCGTGGGGGCCGTGTAGACGCCCGTCGACAGGTACTTCCAGCCGCCGTCGGCGACGACGAAGACGATGTCGGCCGTCTCCCCCGCCTTGACCGCCTTGGTTCCGACGCCGATCGCCGCGTGGAGTGCGGCGCCGGTGGAGACGCCCGCGAAGATGCCCTCCTGCTGGAGGAGTTCGCGGGTGCGGGTGACGGCATCGGCGGAGCCGACGGAGAAGCGGGTGGTGAGGACCGAGGCGTCGTAGAGCTCGGGGACGAAGCCCTCGTCGAGGTTGCGGAGGCCGTAGACGAGGTCGTCGTAGCGCGGCTCGGCGGCGACGATCTTGATGTCGGGCTTCTGTTCTCGCAGGTAGCGGCCCACACCCATGAGCGTGCCCGTGGTGCCGAGGCCCGCCACGAAGTGGGTGATGGAAGGCAGGTCGGCGAAGATCTCGGGGCCGGTGGTGGCGTAGTGGGCGCCGGCGTTGTCCGGGTTGCCGTACTGGTAGAGCATCACCCAGTCGGGGTGCTCGGCGGCCAGTTCCTTGGCGACGCGGACGGCTGTGTTGGAGCCGCCGGCCGCCGGGGAGGAGATGATCTCGGCGCCCCACATGGCGAGCAGGTCGCGCCGTTCCTGCGAGGTGTTCTCCGGCATGACGCAGACGATGCGGTAGCCCTTGAGCTTGGCCGCCATGGCCAGCGAGATGCCGGTGTTGCCGCTGGTGGGCTCCAGGATGGTGCAGCCGGGGGTCAACCGGCCGTCCTTCTCCGCCTGTTCGACCATGTGGAGCGCGGGGCGGTCCTTGATCGAGCCGGTGGGGTTGCGGTCCTCCAGCTTGGCCCAGATGCGGACGTCGTCCGACGGTGACAGCCGCGGCAGGCGGACGAGCGGGGTGTTGCCCACCGCGGCGAGCGGGCTGTCGTACCGCATCAGTTCATGCCGCCGGCGACGGCCGGGAGGATGGTGACGCTGTCGCCGTCGCTGAGCTTGGTGGAGATTCCGTCGAGGAAGCGGACGTCCTCGTCGTTGAGGTAGACGTTCACGAAGCGACGGAGCTGGTCGCCGTCGACGATGCGCTCACGGATGCCGTTGTGGCGGCTGTCGAGGTCCGTGAAGAGGTCGGCGAGGGTCTCTCCGTTGCCCTCGACGGCCTTGGCGCCGTCGGTGTAGGTGCGGAGGATGGTCGGGATGCGGACCTCGATGGCCATGGCGTGGGCTCCTGTCGAAAGCGGAGTGGTGGCGTGGGGCGCGCGGCTCTGCCCCCGCGCAGGGGTGGGGCGTGTGGACGGCGCTCGGGGCCGCGGCCCGGCTCAGGCGTTGCGGCCGGCGGGCAGGCAGCTCGTACAGATCGCGCTGGAGAGCCTGCACAGGTCGACGTGCAGGCGCGCGACGAGCAGCGTGCCCGGCGTCTTGTCGCTCACGTCTTGGGGAACCATGGGCTCATCGTATCGATTCCCGGTCCGGACTCCGGCATGTGATCTCACCTGGTGGATGGTGAGCGTTCGCCTGGTGGACGGTCGGGGTGGGGCGGGGAATCACGGCGGGCCGGGGACGGGGTTTCGCCCCCAGCCCGCTCGAGGTCAGGCGGGTTCGTACGCCTCGACGACCTCGACGTCCTCCTCGGTGATCACGCCGTCCACGATGCGGTACGAGCGGAACTGGAAGGGGCCCGCGTCGTCCGTGTCGGCGGTGGAGACGAGGACGTAGTGGGCGCCGGGCTCATTGGCGTACGTGATGTCGGTGCGCGAGGGGTACGCCTCGGTCGCCGTGTGCGAGTGGTAGATGATCACCGGCTCCTCGTCACGGTCGTCCATCTCGCGGTAGAGCTTCAGCAGGTCCGCGGAGTCGAACTCGTAGAACGTGGGCGAGCGGGCGGCGTTGAGCATGGGGATGAAGCGTTCGGCGCGGCCGGTTCCGGCCGGGCCCGCGACCACGCCGCACGCCTCGTCGGGGTGGTCCGCGCGGGAGTGCGCGACGATCCGGTCGTACAGCGCCTGGGTGATGGTCAGCATGGCGCCAGGATAAGCAGAGGGCCCCCGCGCGCCGAGGAGTGGTACGCGGGGGCCCGTATGCCGGACGGCCGGGTCGGGTCAGCGCTTGGCGAAGGCCGCGCTCTCGGGGTTACGGGCCTTGAGGACCAGGTAGGAGACAGCGAGGATCAGGGCCCAGAGCGGGGCGCAGTACAGCGAGATCCTGGCGTCCTTGTCGATGCCCATCATCACGATCACCATGCCGATGAAAGCGAGGGCGAAGACGCTGGTGTACGGGGCGCCGGGGGCCCGGAAGGTGGACTGCGGGATCACTCCGCGGTCGGCCAGGCGGCGGTAGCGGATCTGGCAGACGAGGATCATGATCCAGGCCCACATGCCGGAGATGGTGGCGAAGGAGACGACGTAGGTGAAGGCGTCTCCGGGCCACTGGTAGTTGATCCAGACGCCGACGAGCATGAGGGCGGCGGAGAAGGTGGTGCCGATGAGCGGGGTGCCGCTCCTGGTCAGCCGGGTGAAGAACTTCGGGCCCTGTCCGTTGAGCGCGAGGTCGCGCAGCATGCGGCCGGTGGAGTACATGCCGGAGTTGCAGGAGGAGAGGGCCGCGGTCAGGACGACGAAGTTGACGATGCCTGCACCGATGCCGAGGCCCATCTTCTGGAAGGCGGCGACGAACGGCGAGATGCCGGGCTGGAATTCCGTCCACGGGACGACGGCGAGGATCATGATGAGGGCGCCGACGTAGAAGACGGCGATGCGCCACGGCACGGTGTTGATGGCCTTGGGCAGGACGGTCTTCGGGTCCTTGGACTCGCCTGCGGTGACGCCGACGAGCTCGACGGCGAGGAAGGCGAACATCACGATCTGCAGGGTCATCAAGGTGCCCTTGATGCCGTGCGGGAAGAAGCCGCCGTCGGCCCACAGGTGGGTGACGGACGCGGTGTCGCCGGCGTCGGAGAAGCCGAGGGTGAGAATTCCGGCACAGATGAGGATCATGCCGACGATGGCAGTGACCTTGACCATCGAGAACCAGAATTCGAGTTCCCCGAAGAGCTTCACGGAGATCAGGTTCACGCCGTACAGGATGATCGTGAAGATCAGTGCGGACACCCATTGGGGAATGTCGAACCAGAACGTCATGTACTGGGCTGCCGCGGTGACTTCGGTGATTCCGGTGACAACCCAGAACAGCCAGTAGGTCCAGCCGGTGACAAATCCTGCGAAGGGGCCGACGAATTCGCGGGCGTACTCCGAGAACGATCCCGAGACCGGGCGGTACATGAGGAGTTCACCCAGGGCCCGCATGATGAAGAAGATCACCAGGCCTGCGATGGCATAGGCGAGGATGAGGCTGGGTCCCGCCTTGGCGATGGCTTTGCCCGCGCCGAGGAAAAGGCCGGTTCCGATGGCCCCGCCGATCGCGATCATCTGGATCTGGCGGGCGCCGAGGGCGCGCTGATAGCCCTCGCCCGAGGTGGTGGCATCCGCGGCTTCCGCGGCCTGCTGCGAGCCGCCTTGTCCCTTGTCGACCTGCGCCGATGTCATGTGTTGCGCCTTTCTCCACGCCGATCCGCGCCTGACGGCTGCGGATCAGGTCCTGATCCCCCCGGATATGGATGGAGTGCGACCGGCGGTCCGCCGGTTGTAGCGCCCCCGGGAACAGGGGTGGCGTCCCCGGGTGGTCGTGAAGATTTATCACGGAGCCACCGGTGGTCCACCGGACATTGTGTGGTGCACGCCACAGGAAAAAGCGGACAAGGGTTTCCAGCCGCTGCAAAAAAGGCCATTCAGGTGACGGGATCGTTATTTGGATTTGAGTATCCGTTGAGCGAACACCCCGGCCCGGCCCCAAGGGAAGGTAAAACCCGATCGAGGGAAGGCGGGTCGGTCACGGTGTCCGGTGCGGTGCATCGCCACGGGGCGGCCAGCGGGCGTCGGAGCACCCTCGCAGCGCAGCCGTGCGGGCGTTTCGGCAATACCGCGAATAGGCTCTCCCCCGTTCGAGCGAAGCAGAGCACGTGGGGAAGTGCCGGGCGTCGCGACCCCGGCCATGATCCGCCGGACAGCCCCTACGGCATCAGGGTCTCGACGAGCGTCTCCTGGAGCGCGCCCAGCCAGAGGTAGGCCATGACCATGGGCTTGCGCGGGTCGCTGTCGGGCAGCCGATAGAGCGAGCCCTCACCGCCCTCGTCCTCGTCGGAGACCTCCAGGCGGGTACCGATGGTGAGGCGGAGGTCGTTGAGGGCGCCGAGCCAGTGGCGGCATTCGTCGGCGCTGAGCGTGAGGACGGCGTTTTTCTCGCCGGACGGGAGTGCGTCGAGGGTGCGTACGACGGTGAGCGCGTCGTCGCGCTTGCGGGTGCGCAGGTCGTTCTCGGTGAAGCGGCGGAACTCGGCGGACGCGGCGCGCAGTTCGCTGTCCTCGTCGCCGTACGCCTCCGGGAAGAGGCGGGCCAGGGCCGGGTCGGTCGGCGGCTCGCTGGGCCCTTCGGCGAACAGGGCGGCGAGCGGGTCCTCGCCGTCGGCCGGTTCGTCGCCGGGTCCGATCAGTTCCAGCAGCTGGACGGCGAGGGAGCGCAGGATCGCGATCTCCACCTCGTCGAGCGCGACGGCCGCGCCGCCGCGGGGGGTGGCCTCGAAGTGGCCGGCCATGGGTCTTCTCCGATGGTGGGTCGGGCGGGGCAGAAGTGGCGGCTAGTTCCGGTCCTGGGTCAGGGTGGCCCAGAGCCCATAACCGTGCATGGCCTGGACGTCGCGCTCCATCTCCTCGCGGCTGCCGCTGGAGACGACGGCGCGGCCCTTCTGATGGACGTCGAGCATCAGCTTGTGGGCCTTGTCCTTGGAGTAGCCGAAGTAGGCCTGGAAGACATAGGTCACGTAGCTCATGAGGTTGACCGGGTCGTTGTGGACCAGCGTCACCCAGGGCACGTCGGGTTCGGGAACGACGAGGTTCTCCTCGGCCGATTCGGGACGCTCGATCTCTACAGGGGCGACACTCACCTACCCCATGCTGCCACCCGGGAGGGGGCATCGCACAAACGGCTTAGATCTCGTCACTCTGACGAAATAGGGGTAGCATCCGAGCCATGAACTCTGCGGACCTTGGGCGACGGGTCGGTGTGCCGTCGACAGCGCTCTTCACCGACCAGTACGAGCTCACGATGGTGCAGGCGGCGCTGAAGGCGGGCACCGCCGACCGTCGCTCGGTCTTCGAGGCGTTCACCCGCCGACTGCCCGAGGGGCGGCGCTACGGCGTCGTCGCGGGCATCGGACGCGTCCTGGACGCAGTGGAGAACTTCCACTTCGACGACGAGATGCTCACCTTCCTGCGCGACCAGAACATCGTCGACGGGCCGACGCTCGCCTGGCTGGCGGACTACCGCTTCAGCGGCGACATCTGGGGCTACCCGGAGGGCGAGGTGTACTTTCCGGGCTCGCCGATCCTGCGGGTCGAGGGATCCTTCGCCGAATGCGTGCTGCTGGAGACGGTGATCCTGTCGATCCTCAACCACGACTCCGCAGTCGCCGCGGCGGCGTCCCGGATGTCCGCGGCGGCGGGTGATCGCAGGCTGATCGAAATGGGTGCACGACGCACCCATGAACTGTCCGCGGTGGCGTCGTCGCGGGCCGCGTACATCGGCGGCTTCGACACGACATCCGATCTGGCGGCCGGATTCCGCTACAACATCCCGACGGTCGGGACGAGCGCGCACGCGTTCACGCTGCTGCACGACAACGAGCGCGACGCGTTCCGGGCGCAGGTCGACTCGCTGGGCCGGAAGACGACGCTGCTGGTCGACACGTACGACGTCGCCGAGGCGGTCCGTACGGCGGTCGAGGTCGCCGGGACCGAGCTGGGGGCCGTACGGATCGACTCCGGGGACCTGCTGCTCCTCGCGCACCGGGTACGGCAGCAGCTGGACGAGCTGGGCGCCACCGAGACGAAGATCGTGGTGACGTCGGACCTGGACGAGTACGCGATCGCCTCGCTGGCCGCGGCACCGGTCGACGCGTACGGCGTGGGCACGCAGCTGGTCACCGGCAGCGGGCAGCCGACCTGCTCCATGGTCTACAAGCTGGTCGCCCGGGCGACCTCCGCTGATCCCGCGGAACCGCTGCGGCCGGTTGCCAAGAAGTCGCTGGGGGGGAAGTCCTCGGTGGGCGGTCGCAAGTGGGCCGCACGGCGGCTGGACGAGAACGGAGTGGCCGAGGCCGAGGTGGTCGGCACCGGTCCGGTGCCCGACGGGCTGGCCGACCGGCAGCTGCTGGTCGAGCTGGTCAGGGGTGGTGAGGTGGTCGCGCGCGAGCCGCTGGACGCGGCGCGGGAGCGGCATATAGCGGCGCGACGGGGGCTGCCGATGTCGGCGGTGCAGCTGTCCAAGGGGGAGCCGGTGATTCCGACGGAGTTCGTGTGAACGTGCCGCGGCAGGGAAGGGGACGGTCGCCGGTAGCAGCCATACGCCCCCTCCCGCAAGGCGGTCTTTGTCTCTAGGCTCGATTTGCAGCCCCCCGAACTTCACCGTTCCGCTCTCCTCCCCCGCTTCTCTCCCCATCGAAGGACACCCGCCATGCACCGCGCGTTGATCGTCGTGGACGTTCAGAACGACTTCTGCGAGGGCGGCAGCCTCGCGGTGACGGGTGGCGCGGATGTCGCCGCCGCCATCACCGACCTGATCGGTGAGGCCCAGGCCGGATACCGCCATGTGGTCGCCACCCGTGACCACCATGTCGACCCGGGCAACCACTTCTCCGCACAGCCCGACTTCGAGCACTCCTGGCCTGCGCACTGTGTCGCCGGCACGGAGGGGGTGGGCTTCCACCCCAATTTCGCCCCGGCGGTCGCTTCCGGTGCGATCGATGCGGTGTTCGACAAGGGGGCGTACGCGGCGGCGTACAGCGGCTTCGAGGGGATCGACGAGAACGGGGTGGGGCTCGCGCAGTGGCTGCGGGACCGGAGGGTCACCGAGGTCGACGTCGTCGGCATCGCCACGGATCACTGCGTGCGGGCGACGGCGCTGGATGCGGTCCGGGAAGGCTTCGCGACGCATGTGCTGCTGGACCTGACCGCGGGGGTCTCCGCCGCGACCACGGGGCGGGCGCTGGAGGAGCTCCAGGAGGCCGGGGTGGAGCTCTCCGGCAAGCCGATGGTGTAACGGGCCTGGGGCAAAGGCGGTTGCCGGAGGCGTCCGGCAGCCGCCTTTGCCCCACGGGCGGGACGCGGGTGCGCTCAGGACTGGTGGGCCGGTACCCGTGGGTGCAGGAGTGCCCGGATGGGGTGCCAGAGTTCCTGGGCGTTCTCCGGTCTCGCTCGCCAGAGCAGGCCGTCCGGGTGGTGCAGCACCGCCGTGATCTCGTCGGGCGTGGGCGGTTCCGCGTTGCCGCGGAGGTAGACCGCCCGGAGGCCCAGATTGCGCAGGCGGGTCAGTGCGCGAGCCCGGTTCGCCGCGTGCACCAGGACCCGGACCGGGGTTCCCGGGCCCGTCCCGTCCGCCGGGCCGTTCAGGGTGATCGCGACCACCACACTGCCGTTCGGCAACTTGCTGAATCCTCCGCCTGCCATGCTCCGCGCTCCCCCGTGAGACATCGTGTCAATAAGAACCCGAACAAGAGGCACCTAAACACGATCGGCCGCCGCCCGCTAGAGGGCGACGGCCGATCATGCTTTGACCTGCGGTGATGTGGAATTACTTGTGCGAAGCGCCCACCTTGACCGTGATCGTCGAACCGCTGAGCGGCTCGCTGACGATCGTGATCCGGGTGTTGGTGTCAGCGACCTTCACGCTTCCTGTCTTGTTCTCCGCGTACCAGTAGGTGCCCTTGTGGTCGTCGAAGACCGGGACGCCCGGCTGGGACTTGATCTTGACCGCCACGTCGGCCTTGTGCAGCGTGAAGCCGTCGGTCGGCCGCCAGCTGAACGGCGCGTCGAAGGGCTGGATCTTGTTGCGGATGACGGTGCCGTCAGCCCACTTCAGCGGCTTGGCGTGCGCGTCGATCGGCAGGATCAGACCCTGGCCCGGGTGGGCGGAGACGTTGTTGTCCTTCTGGGACTGGTCCCAGAGCCAGATCAGCAGACCGTTCTGGTACGGGTAGTGCTCGACCCAGTCCGGACGGGTCGTGGAGAAGCCGAAGTTGTACGGGCCGACCTTGAGGGTCTTGTCGTACGAGACGTACTGGCGGTTCTCCGCGATGTAGTACTGCGGGTAGTCCTTGGTGAACGACGCGCCGACCCGCGAGAAGCCCTTGGCGGTCCAGCCGTTGTCGTCGCCCTCGGCGTTGTCCGAGAAGAGGACGGCGCCGTCGGCGTTGACCGCGATGGTGTCGGCCGCGAAGCCCACGCCGCCCGCGCCGCCGTCGGTGGTGTAACGGAAGCGGATGTCGATCTTCTTGCCCGCGTAGGCGTCCAGCGAGTACGACAGCTTCTGGTACTTGCCGGAGACGTCGGTCAGGGCCGGCTTGTCACTGGCGTCGCGCGGGATGGCCCGGCCGTCGGCCGTGCCGTCGATCGCGGTCCAGCTGGCCCCGCCGTTCTCCGACACCTCGGTGTAGAGGTAGTCGTAGTCCTTCTCGATGTCCCACCAGCCCGAAAGGTCCAGGGACGCCTTGGACTTGCCGGTCAGGTCGACCGAGCGGGACAGGGTGTTGTTGAGGTCGTCACCCATGTCGCTCCACCACTGCTTGGCGCCCTCCGCGGGCGTCGTGACATTGGTGGTGACGGCCTTGTCCGGCAGCGAGACGACGAGCGCCTGCTTGTCCTTGGTGTTGTACTCCGAGACACCCAGCTTGTGGACCGAGTTCGTCGCGGCCTTGGCCGAGGCGTAGTTGAGCCAGCCCAGCTGCAGCTTGTCCCAGGCGGTCATGTCGCCGGGCAGGTCACCGATGGCGTTCTTGCCGGTGCCGAGCCAGGAGCCGGCCGACATCAGGGACCAGAAACCGACCGAGTTCTCGGCGGTGTTGGTGGTGTCGTAGAGGTCCGGCAGACCGAGGTCGTGACCGTACTCGTGGGCGAAGACGCCCAGGCCGCCGTTCTCGGGCTGCGCGGTGTAGTCGCCGACCCAGATGCCGGTGTCACCGATCTGGGTACCGCCGGCCTTGTTGTCGGCCGGGCCGGTCGCACCGGCGTTGGTGCCGTACGCGTACCAGCGGTGCGCCCAGATGGCGTTCGGACCCTCGACGCCGCCGCCCGCGGACTCGTCCTCACCGGCGTGCACGATCTGGAAGTGGTCGATGTAGCCGTCGGGCTCGTTGAAGTTGCCGTCGTTGTCGTAGTCGTAGCGGTCCCACTGGTCGTACTTCGCCAGGTCCGCCTTGATCTGCTCCGGCGTGCGGCCCTTGGCCTTCTGGTCGGCCGCCCAGGCGTTCACGCCGTCCCTGATCATGTCCCAGGAGTTGGCGCAGTTGGACGAGCCGCAGTAGTTGGAGCCGTAACGGGCCTCGTTGTACGGGACCTTGACCCAGTCGGAGACCTCGCCGTCGACCGAGTAGCGCCCGGAGGACGTCTTCTCGTAGTACGTCTTCAGCGAGTTCTTGCCGGCGCCCTCACCGAAGTAGAGGTCCTGGAAGTGGGCCTGGTTGTAGTCGGCCTGCCAGGCGGTGCTGTTGTCCTTCGCCGGGTCCGGCTTGGCTATCTTGTTGTGCAGCGGTCCGGGCGTGCCGCCGTACTTCTTGACGGGCGGCTTGGGCCCGTCGCCGTCCGGGTCGAACATGGTCGTGTCGTCGACCTTGTCGCCGAACTCCACCAGGACTGTGAAGATCTTGTCCGTCTTCTCCCGGCCGAGCTCGACGTACTTCTTGTCGTCGAGCTTGACGACGTTGGAGCCGTCGCGCTTCGACACCTTCTTGTCGCCGGATATGACCTGCTCCAGGGCGGCCTGACGCTGTGCGTCCTGCTGCTCGCTGAAGGGGCCCTTCAGGTTGTGCGCGTTGCCCTCGGCCGACCCCGGGTCGCGGCGGTCGATGCTGGATGCGCTGGCGCCTGACGCCTTGTCATCGGCCTGTGCGGTGGCGAAGGCCGACGCCGTGGCAGCGGTGGCGGCCATGGCCACGACAACCGCCGCGGCGCGGAGCGTCCGTCTCTTAGTGGTCACTTGATGCAGTCCTCCCCGGCGCCCGCGGCTGCGGCCTGGGGGTGATGAAGAGGCCGCGCGCGGATACGCGTCACAAGTGACGACATTCGACCGGAGTTACGGGAGAAAAGACAGACCTTGACTTGAACTGACCAAGTGCATTATGTGGGAGTGCAGTTCCGTTATACGGACGTTCACCGAACCGGCACCCGGCGCGCCAATGCCCCCCTTTGGCGCGCTGGATGACTCAGTGCGCCCCCCGTGCACCGGCACCGTGGGTTAGGCCACGCTTACTACCGTTTCCTCCAGGGCATCCACCGTCGTAGAGTCGCTTGACAGTGCGACCGCGTTGAGAGACTGCCCCTTCCGATGCCCCGAGGACGGATACCGCCATGCCGCGTCCCACTGCTGCACAGCTCTCCTACGGATCGGTCACCGTCGTCTTCTCGACGCTCGCCATGCTCCTGCTGTCCCGCACGAGTTCGGGCGTCGGCATCGCCGTCATCGGCACGGCGGGGCTGGCGCTCGGTCTGCTGGTGGCCGTCACCGTACCCCTGCCGCTGCGGATGAAAACAGGGAAAGCGGCGAAGACGGCAAAGACGGCGACCGCGGTTCGTACGAACCACGGCGCCGTCTCCACCGTCGGCGCAGCCGAGGACATCCCGCTCGACGACGTCCAGCCGGCCAGGATCCCGGCCGCCCGCGCCGCCGAGCGCGTGGGTGAGCACTCCCTGCGCCACTGATCGGGCAACCGGCGGCCTGCCGCTCGGGCGGACCGTCTGCGTACGTCGGCTATGCGGTCGAGACCACCACCGTCTTGGCCGCCTTGTCCTGCAGCCCCTGCCGGTACGGCTTGTCCGTGAACATCAGCACGATGTTGATCAGCCACCACAGGCACGGGCAGCACAGCAGCGCCGGCAGCCACAGCACCACGGCCCGCAGGAACGACGCACTGGTGTCCGGCACCCGGCCGTCATTGAGCATCGCGACCCGCAGCTTCAGCAGCCGCTTGCCGATGGTGCGGCCGTCCTTGTGCGTGAAGTACGTGTCGTACGCCACGTAGGCCACGAGCCCGATCAGCGACCAGAGCAACTGATGGCCGCTGTAGGTCTGATTGAAGACGTTACTGACGCTGCCGTTGTTGCCGTTGTTGTTGTTCGACGACACCTCGACCGCGCCTCCGAACGGCAGCGAGATCAGATACAGCGGGATCGAGATGATCAGGAAGTCGATCAGCCGGGCCAGAATCCGCTTGCCGGGCTCGCCGAGCGGCGGCATGCCCGCCAGCGGGTCCGTGCCGCCGTACGGGCCGCCGCCGTAGGCACCGGGCTCGTACGGCGGAGGAGGCGGCGGCGGCGCGCTGTCGTAGGGCGAACCCGACGACGGCGGCTGAGGCTCCCGTGGCTTCTTGAGGAACGGGTCGTCCCCGGGAGGCTGGCCGGACGTCGGCTGATCGTTGCTCATGGGGGCAGTGCACCCCGGCCCACGGGCGCCCGCAACGGCTCAGGTGCGTTCGGGGGAACGGGGCACGGAGCAGTCGCCCCTCACCCGATGAGCCGTCAGCCGCGAGGGCCGCCCGCGCGGATTCGTCGTGCTCGTCGTCAGCCCGCCACGAACGTGTGTGCCGCCTTGTCGTGCCAGCACTGCCGCCACGGGCGGTCGAACAGACACCACAGGACATTGACCACACCGATGACCAGAAGACCGAGCACTCCGTAGACCAGCCAGCGGCGGAGCGCGGCACCGAAGGAGGGCGCCCCGTGGGACTCGATGTCCCGTACCTCCAGCCCGCAGAGCTTCTTGCCGAGCGTACGGCCCCACTTCGCGGTCGGCAGGGCCTCCAACAGCACGCCGAGCACCAGGAACGCACCGAGCACCCCGCCGAACAGCCCGGCCGTGGTGGAGTCCACCAGCCAGACGGTGACCGTCTGGCCGGACAGCTTCGCCGCGTCGATCTTGTCGCCGATGTGGTCCATCGCCCGCGAGACGAGCGGGAACCCGATCGCGCCGACGAGCGCGCCCAGCACGACCGTGTCGACGAGCCGGGCGGCGAACCGCTTGCCGAGCCCGGCGGGGCGGGCGGCCGCCTGCGCCTGTGCGAGCTGCTGGAAGTGGTCGTTGACCGGGGGCTTCCAGGGCACGACCGGGCCGTCCGGCTGAGCCGGCTGCGCACCGACACGCTGCTGGGATTGCACGGCCTGCTGGGACTGCTGGGGCGGGAATTGCTGCTGTTGCGGGAGCTGGGGCTGCCGGTGGGCGGCCTGCTGGGGCGCGGCGAGCTGGTGGGCCTGCTGCGCCCAGGAGGCGGCTCCGCCGCCGGGGCCGGGGGTGAGCGGATTGGCCGGGGCGGGCGCGGGCGCCGGGGCCGGGACGGCGGCCTGAGCGGGCGTGGGAGCCGGAGCAGGTGCCGCTGCGGAGGGCTGCGGGGCGCCGGCGCCGGGGGGAACCGCGCGGATCGCCATGGTCCCGCCGGCCGGTTCCTGTTCCGCGTTGCGGGGACGGGGCGACCGGCCCCCCTGTCCCACGGGGCGGGTCGTGACCGTACCGTCGGCGGGCGGACGTCCCGCCTCACCGCTGCCGCCCCCGGGCTCGACCGGTCGGTCGGCCCGGATCGCGACCGTTCGCTCGGGGACCTGGCTGTTGCCGCCCCGCATGCCCGGCAGCGCACCACCCGTGGGGTCCTGCGGCGCGGGCAGGCGCGGGTCCGCGGGGGCCCGGTCGGCGGGAGCCTCGCTTCCCGGTGCCCGGTCCTCAGGGACCCGGCCCGCTGCTCCGGCCCCGTCCGGCTGCCCCGTACCGCCTGTGTCGCCCCAGGACACCCGCCGGTCGCGTTCCCCGCCGAAGCCGGTCTGCCGGGAGGCGTCGGCCTGCCAGGCGGACGAGGGTTCGGGTCGGTCGCTGTCGTACGGCTCCTCGTCGAGGAAGACCGGACCGGTTTCGTCCACCGGCGCGTAGGTCGGACCGGACGCCTGGGCGGACATCGGTGCCGAAGGTTGCGGCTGCGGTTCGGGCGTTGCCCCCTCGGAGGGCGTCGCGGCCATCGATTCGCCCTGCTGGGGCGCAGGACGGCTCGTACCGGGAACCCACGAAGCGCCGTTCCAGTACCGGACATATCCGGGAATGGACGGGTCGGGGTAGTACCCCTCGCGGGGCCTGTCGTCACCGGGTGCCGGGGTTGGGGCGCTCATCACCGTGGTCCCGTATCTCTTCGAAGCCTCAAGTCAACGGACCACATCTATCAGACAGCCGCGTACCCCCGGGCCGGTCCCGGCGTTTGGGGCACTTTCCGGTCACGGTGAAGTTCTTTCCGGAAGTCGCGTCATAGGAGGCGGGGAGGGCGCTCTCTCCATGTGTGGGCCGGTCAGGGGACCGGTCCACAGGCACCGAAAGGACGCACTCATGCACACCGTCGTGGAACGCGAACTGGAAGTCGAGCTGGTCCTGTCGCCGGAGCGGAGCATCCCCGTTCCGGCCCGGCTGACGTACCGCACGGAGGATCCGTACGCCGTGCACATCACCTTTCACATCGGCTCCGACTTCCCCGTGCACTGGACGTTCGCCCGCGATCTGCTGGTCGAGGGCGTGTTCCGGCCCTGCGGGCACGGGGACGTGCGGATCTGGCCGGACAGGATCGAGCGGCGCAACGTCCTCTGCATGGCGCTGAGTTCACCCGACGGCGATGCGCTGCTTGAGGCGCCGTCCTCCACCGTGGCCGCGTGGGTGGTGCGGACGCTGCGGCTGGTGCCGCCCGGCACCGAGACCGGGCGGCTCGGCATCGACGCCGCTCTGGCCGATCTGCTCGCGCCGTTGCCGGCCGACGACCTGTGGCTGAGCGACCCGTGGCCGTCGGACGAGTCGACGGACGGCGAGGGCTGATGCGCGGTCGACCGGCGCCGTCAGAAGACCTTGCCGGGATTGAGCAGCCCCAGCGGGTCGAACGCCGCCTTGATGCCCCGGTGCATCTCGACGCTCACCTCGCCGAGTTCGCGGGCCAGCCATTCCTTCTTCAGGACGCCGACGCCGTGTTCGCCGGTGATGGTGCCGCCGAGTTCGAGGCCCAGCGCCATGATCTCGTCGAAGGATTCACGGGCCCGGCGCGACTCGTCGGCGTCGGTGTGGTCGAAGCAGACGACGGGGTGGGTGTTGCCGTCGCCCGCGTGGGCGCAGACGCCGATGGTGAGGTCGTACTTCCGCGCGATGGCCGCCGTCCCCTCGATCATGGCGCCGAGTCTGGAGCGCGGTACGCACACGTCGTCGATCATCGTGGCCGACTTGACGGCCTCCAGGGCGGTCAGCGACATCCGTCGGGCCTGGAGGAGGAGTTCGGATTCGGCGGCGTCGGCCGCGGGGACCACTTCGGTGGCACCGGCGGTGGTACAGAGTTCGGCGACGGCGGCGAGGTCGGCGGTGGGGTCCGGGGTATCGAAGGCGGCCAGGAGCAGTGCCTCGGTGGAGTCGGGGAGACCCATGTGAGACATCGTGTTGACGGCGTGGACCGTTGTACGGTCCATCAGTTCGAGGAGTGACGGCGTGTGGCCGCGCTCCATGATCCGGCAGACGGCGTCGCAGGCGGCTGCCGCGGACGGGAACTCGGCGGCGAGGACGAGTTGCTGCGGCGGCTGCGGTTTCAGGGCGAGCACGGCGCGGACGACGATGCCGAGGCTGCCCTCGGAGCCGACGAAGAGCCGGGTGAGGTCGTATCCGGCGACGCCCTTCGCGGTCCGGCGGCCGGTCGTCAGGAGGCGCCCGTCGGCGAGGACGACCTCGAGGCCGAGTACGTACTCGGCGGTGACGCCGTACTTCACGCAGCACAGCCCGCCGGACGCGGTGCCGATGTTGCCGCCGATGGTGCACATTTCCCAGCTGGACGGGTCCGGCGGGTAGTACAGGCCGTGTTCGTTGACCGCACGGGACAGCACGGCGTTGATGACGCCCGGTTCGACGACGGCGATCCGGTCGACCGGGTTGATCTCCAGGATCCGGTCCATCTTCACCAGGGACAGCACGATGCAGCCGTCGGAGGCGTTGGCCGCGCCCGACAGGCCGGTACGGGCGCCCTGCGGGACGACCGGCACACGCAGCGCGGTCGCCGTGCGCATGACGTGCTGGACCTGCTCGACCGTGCGCGGCAGCACCACCACGGCCGGAGCGCCCGCGTCGCAGAAGCTCGCCATGTCGTGGGCGTACGAGGCCGTGACATCCGGATCGGTGATCAGGGCCTCGGCGGGAAGGCCCGCGCGCAGTCGTTCGAGAAGATCATCCATGATCCAAGCGTGACACCCGGGGCCAATGGTGTGAACCCGTCTGCGGCAGCGTTCGCACAACACGGTGTGATCTTCATACCGACGCAGAGTGATCGGCATGGATGTCATGCCGCAGCAGCCTCCGGAGTCCCCCCAGTCGGATCACGCGCCCCCTTCATCCGATCCGGACGATTCCCCACCGCAGACGTCGTCGCTCCCCGGCTCCGAACCACCGCCCGCCCCGGACCCCGAGGCGTCGGCCGATCCCCCGCCGGTCTCGCTGCGTACGACACTGCGTCGGGCCGCGGTCGGTGCGGTGGCGGCTGCCGTGCTGGTCACGGGTGCGGTCGTGTCCGTACCGGACGACGAGAAGAAGGTCGCGCCGCCGCCTGCGCCGGGACCGGTCATGCGCGCCCTGACGGCGACCAACGCGGGCGCCCCCGCCTCCCTCGCCGACCTGACGGCGCTGATCGGGGACCGGCAGAGCTGGGTGGGCACGCATCCGTCCGACGCGCGATCGTGGGCGGTGCTCGGATCGGCGTACGTGGAGTGGGGGCGGCGTTCCGCGGACGTGGCGTACTACGGGCGGGCCGAGCGGGCACTGAGGCGCTCGCTGGACGTACAGCCGGGTGCCCGGGGGAACACCGCGGCCTGGGTGGGGCTGGCGGCGCTCGCCAATGCGCGGCACGACTTCGTCACGGCGAAGAAGTGGGGCGAGACGGTACGGGCCCGGCGGCCGAAGGACTGGACGGCGTACCCGGTCCTGATCGACGCGTACAACGGACTCGGCCAGTACACGGCGGCCGGCCGGGCGGTGGAGAGCTTCACGGCGCTCCGCTCGGGCGTACCGGCGCTCTCGTGGACGGCGCAGTGGTACCGGAACGAGGGCCGGCGCGAGGATGCCCTGGCGATCGCGCAGGATGCGGCGAACCGGGCCACCACCCCCGCCGAGAAGACGGACTGCCTGTTCCGGCTGGGCGAACTGGCCTGGGAGCGGGGCGAACCCGAGGAGGCGGTGACGCAGTACAACGCGGCCCTGCGGACGGATCGCGCCCACCCTCCGTCGCTCGCGGGCCGGGCGCGGGCGCTGGCGGCCCTGGGCCGTACGGACGAGGCGCAGCGCGACTACCGGGCGGCGCTGTCCCGGCGCCCGAGCCCCGCATACATGCTGGAACTCGGTGAGTTGTACGAGTCGCTGGGGCTCGACGACGACTCCCGGGGCCAGTACACGAAGCTCCGCGGAACCCTGGCCCAGGAGAGCGGCCACGGGGTCGACGAGTCCCTGCTCCTCGGCCGCTTCGAGGCCGACCACGGTGATGCGTCGCGGGCGGTGGGGCTGCTGCGGGCGGAGTGGGACCGACAGCACCACAGCGCGGCAGTGGCGGACGCGCTGGGCTGGGCGCTGTACCGATCGGGCGACTCGCAGAGTGCGCTGACATACGCGCGGCAGGCGGCGGACACAGGTGGTGGGACGGCCCTGTACGCGTACCACCTGGGCATGATCGAACAAAGGCTCGGGAACCACGGCCCGGCCCGCCGCCACCTGGAGGAGGCGCTGCGCACGAACCCCCACTTCAGCCCGCTGGACGCCCCATCGGCCCAGGAGTCCCTGGATCGGCTGGGCCCGCAGGAGGTGCCCCCGGCCCCCGAACCGACGCCTTCCCCGAAACCCCCTCAGCAGTCCCAGGAACCGTCCGAGGCCCCGCCCGCGCAGCAGGGCGCCCCGACGGCGGCACCGGCCGGAACGACGGGGACCACGGACACTCCCACGCCCCCGGCCTCGTCTGCGCCGGGCAGCCGCTGACGGGGGCGCGGCGGATCTTCGCGTGGGTTCGGCGCCGGTTCGATCGCCGGACGGCCCGGATCCCGCGCGTCCGGCCGGCGTCGCCGGGATCGTCCTGCAGCCGGATCCACGGTCTCCCCGGCCCGAGGTCGGCGGCCAGGAGCTTCGGTGCCGCGTTCGGTGCCGCCGCACCGACGGCGGCGGCGGGGGGCGAGACCTGCGAGTGGTGCGCCCGTTGCCACGAGGGCGGTGCAGACGGACAAGGCGGGGGTACGAGAGGCGGGGGTACGAGAGGCGGGGACTCCGGATCCGTCGGAAACCCCGCCTCCATGGAGGAGCCGCCTGGGCTCAGAGGTTGCCGCGCTTCTCCTGCTCGCGCTCGATCGCCTCGAACAGGGCCTTGAAGTTGCCCTTGCCGAAGCCCATCGAGCCGTGGCGTTCGATCATCTCGAAGAAGACCGTCGGGCGGTCCTGGACCGGCTTGGTGAAGATCTGCAGCAGGTATCCGTCCTCGTCGCGGTCGACGAGGATCTTCAGCTCGCGCAGCGTCTCGACCGGCACGCGGGTCTCGCCCGCCCATTCGCCGAGGGTGTCGTAGTACGAGTCGGGGGTGTCCAGGAACTGGACGCCGGCCGCGCGCATCGCGCGGACCGACGCGACGATGTCGTTGGTGGCGAGGGCGATGTGCTGGACGCCCGCGCCGCCGTAGAACTCCAGGTACTCGTCGATCTGCGACTTCTTCTTCGCGATCGCCGGTTCGTTGATCGGGAACTTCACCTTCAGGGTGCCGTCGGCGACGACCTTCGACATGAGGGCGGAGTACTCGGTGGCGATGTCGTCGCCCACGAACTCCTTCATGTTGGTGAAGCCCATGACCTTGTTGTAGAAGCCGACCCACTCGTTCATCCGGCCCAGTTCCACATTGCCGACGCAGTGGTCGATGGCCTGGAAGGTGCGCTTGGCGGGCGGTTCGACGATCGGGGCCACGGCCACGAAGCCGGGGAGGTACGGGCCGTCGTAGCCGGAACGCTCGACGAGGGTGTGGCGGGTCTGGCCGTACGTGGCGATCGCGGCGAGCACCACCGTGCCGTGCTCGTCCTTGACCTCGTGCGGCTCGGTGAGGCCCAGGGCGCCGTGCTCGACGGCGTACGCGTACGCCGCCCGTGCGTCCGGGACCTCGATGGCCAGGTCGACCACGCCGTCGCCGTGCTCGGCCACGTGGTCGGCCAGGAAGCGGCCGTGGTCGGTGGATGCCTTGATGACGGAGGTGAGGACAAAGCGTGCCGAACCGTTGGTCAGCACATAACTGGCGGTCTCGCGGCTGCCGTTCTCCGGTCCGGAGTAGGCGACGAGCTTCATGCCGAAGGCGGTCGAGTAGTAGTGCGCGGCCTGCTTGGCATTGCCCACGGCGAAGACGACCGCGTCCATTCCCTTGACCGGGAAGGGGTCGGCCTGCCGGACGGTGTCAGGGGTGTTGTACAGCGTCTCAGTCATGAGGGAAGACTCTCCCCGCATCGCAAGGTGCGCAATAGTTCGCGTTTTTGCTGAGCAGCCTGTACACAGGTTTGCTTGGATGAGCAGACTATCTGTACATGGTGACCATGGGGAGACCGCGTATGGCGATCGATCATCTGGACGGGCGGCTCATCGTGCTGCTTGCGCGCGAGCCCCGGATCGGGGTGCTGGAAGCGTCGCGCCGGCTCGGGGTGGCCCGCGGCACCGCGCAGGCGCGCCTCGACCGGCTTCAGTCGAATGGAGTCATCCGCGGATTCGGCCCCGATGTCGATCCGGCGGCCCTCGGCTACCCCGTCACCGCCTTCGCCACCCTGGAGATCAAGCAGGGTCAAGGCGCCGATGTGCGGGCCCATTTGGACGGCGTCCCGGAAGTTCTGGAGCTGCACACCACCACCGGGCACGGCGACATGCTGTGCCGGCTCGTCGCCCGGTCCAACGCCGACCTTCAGCGGGTGATCGACCGGGTTGTCGGTTTTGATGGCATTGTCCGGGCCTCCACGGCGATCGTCATGGAGAACCCGGTGCCTCTGCGCATCATCCCGCTCGTCGAGCAGGCCGCGGAGGACAGCGACTGAGCCGAGGAGTGACGTGTGAGCTTCTGGGAGTATCTGGGCAATCGGCACCAGCAGCTGCTCACCGACGCGTACCAGCACGTCAGCGCCGTGTTCCAGTGCATGGTCATCGCCACCGCGCTCGGCATCCTGATCGGGATCGTCACCTATCGCAGCAACTGGGGCGGTTCGCTGGCCATCACCACCACGGCCACCATCCTCACCATCCCGTCCCTCGCCGCGATCGGTCTGCTGATCCCGCTGGTCGGGCTCGGCGTCCCGCCCACCGTGATCACTCTGACGATGTACGGGCTCCTGCCGGTCGTCCGCAACTCCATCGTCGGGCTGCGCGGCGTCGATCCGTCCCTCGTCGACGCGGCGAAGGGCATCGGGATGTCACGGATCGCCCGGCTCTGCAGGGTCGAGCTGCCACTCGCCTGGCCGCCGATCCTCACCGGCATCCGCGTCTCCACGCAGATGCTGATGGGCATCGCCGCCATTGCCGCGTACGCCTCCGGCCCCGGACTCGGCAACGAGATCTTCCGCGGCATCGCCTCACTGGGCAGCGCCAACGCGCTCAATCAGGTTCTCGCGGGCACGCTCGGCATCGTCATCCTCGCTCTGCTCTTCGACGCCGCGTACGTCCTGCTCGGGCGGCTGACCATTCCCAGGGGGATCCGTGCCTGAGACCGACACCGGGGCAGCCGGGACACCCACCGTCACCTCCGGTGCCACCATCCAGCTGGAGGACCTGACCAAGCTCTACCCGGGCAATCCGAGCCCGGCCGTGGACAACGTCTCGATGGACATCAAGGCCGGCGAGACGGTGATCTTCGTCGGGCCGTCCGGCTGCGGGAAGTCCACCACCCTGAAGATGATCAACCGGCTGATCGAGCCGACGTCCGGCCGGATCAGGATCAACGACGAGGATGTCACCGGCATCGACCCGGTGAAGCTGCGCCGCAAGGTCGGGTACGCGATCCAGTCGTCCGGGCTGTTCCCGCACATGACGGTCGCCGAGAACATCGCCCTCGTACCGAAGATGGTCGGCTGGTCGAAGTCGAAGGTGAAGGACCGGGTCGAGGAGATGCTCGATCTGGTCGGTCTCGACCCGAGGGAGTTCCACGGGCGCTATCCGCGGCAGCTGTCCGGCGGTCAGCAGCAGCGGGTGGGCGTGGCGCGGGCACTGGCTGCCGACCCGCCGGTGCTGCTGATGGACGAGCCGTTCGGCGCCGTCGACCCGATCACCCGCGACCACCTCCAGGACGAGCTGATCCGGCTGCAGCACGAGCTGCACAAGACGATCGTGTTCGTCACCCACGACTTCGACGAGGCGATCAAGCTGGGCGACCGGATCGCCGTGCTGCGGGAGCGATCGCACATCGCGCAGTTCGACACCCCGGAGGCGATCCTCACCAACCCGGCGGACGATTTCGTCTCCGGATTCGTCGGCGCGGGCGCGGCGCTGAAGCGGCTCAATCTGACCCGGGTACGGGATGTGGGGATCGCCGAGTTCCCCACGGTGACGGTCGACGACCCGCTCCAGTCGATCTTCAACAAGCTGCGCAGAGGCCCGCACAACGAGCTCCTGATGCTGGACCGCAGGAACCGCCCGTACAAGTGGCTGAGGCGCGGCGACCTGATGCGGGCCCGGGGCTCGCTGGCGCGCGCCGGGCAGCTGGTCCACGACACGGTGACCCTGGACGCCACACTGCACGACGCGCTGGAGGCCGTACTGCTCGACAGCGGAGGACGGGTCGCGGCGACGGGACGGCGCGGCGAGTTCATCGGGGTCGTCGACATGGAGACCCTGATGAACTCCGTTCATGAGCTCCTCGAGGCCGACCGGCTCACCGCCATCGAGCACCAGCACGATCTGGAGGAGCTGCGCGCCCATCAGACCGAGCAGGAGCTGGAGGGCGGTGGGGGCACATGAATCCCCATGACATGAATCCCCACCGGTCGGTGCCGCCGGGGCCCGGGGAACGCCCGTCGTCGTCCGCGCTGCCGGGCGAGGACGACGTCCAGGACGTCTTCCGCGACGAGGAGGAGGAACCCGTGCCGCCGCCCGCCGCGCCGCGGCGCCGGATCACCTGGCGCAAGCTGGTGCTGATGCCGGCCGCCCTGGCGGTCGTCCTCGCCCTCACCTATCTGTGGATCACCAACGTCCACCTCGACTCGATCGCGAAGAACTCGCTGACCGGCGGCAATGTGCAGCTGCGCTGGTGGCAGCACGTCAAACTGACCGCGATCTCCACCTTCTGGGTGCTGATCATCGCCATTCCGCTCGGGATCGCACTGACCCGGCGCAGGCTGCGCCGGGGCGCCCCGCTGGTCACGGTCCTCGCCAACGTCGGCCAGGCGACCCCGGCGATCGGCCTGCTGGCACTGCTGGTGATCTGGCTGGGCATCGGCCCGTCGACCGCGATCATCGGCATGGTGATCTACGCCGTTCTGCCGGTGTTCTCCAACACCGTGGCCGGTCTCAGGGCGATCGAGCCGAATCTGGTCGAGGCCTCGCGCGGCATCGGCATGTCGGCGATGGGGACGCTGACGAAGGTCGAACTGCCGCTCGCCGTCCCGCTGATCCTGGCGGGGGTACGGACGGCGCTGGTCCTCAATGTCGGCACGGCGACGCTGGCGACGTTCGTCGGGGGCGGCGGGCTGGGGGACCTGATCACGTCGGGCATCCAGACGCAGCGGATGCCGGTACTGGTGCTCGGTTCCGTGCTGACGGTGGTGCTGGCGCTGCTGGTGGACTGGCTGGCCTCCCTGGTCGAGGTGGCCTTGACGCCGCGCGGGCTGGAGGTGGGGGCGTGAGCACGGGGAAGGGAGCTGCACGAAGGCTCAGGGCGGCCGGTCTCCTCGGGACCCTGATGCTGCTCTGGGTGACGCTCGCCGGGTGCGGGCTGAAGAGCGGTTCGCCGATGGTCGACGACGTGGTGCCGGGCTCGGTCGGCCGGGGGCAGCCACTGGGCGGTGCCTCGCTGACCGTCACCTCGAAGAACTTCAGCGAGAACATCATCCTCGGCCAGATGATCGGCCTGGTGTTCAAGGCCGCCGGTGCCGAGGTCCTCGACCGGACGAACCTGCCGGGTTCGATCAGCGCGCGCGAGGCCATCATCAAGGGCGGCGCCGACGCGATGTACGAGTACACGGGCACCGCCTGGATCACGTACCTCGGCCATGCGAAACCGATCGCCGACCCGCTGAAGCAGTGGGAGGCGGTCCGGGACGAGGACCGGAAGAACGGGGTGACCTGGCTGCCGCAGTCCACCCTCAACAACACCTACGCGCTGGCCGTCAGCAAGAAGAACAACGCGGAGTACCACCTGAGGACGCTCTCCGACGTCGCCGCGCTGGCGAAGATGGACCCGGCGGCGGTGACGATCTGTGTGGAGAACGAGTTCGCCTCGCGCGACGACGGACTGCCGGGGATGGAGAAGGCCTACGGGATGTCGATCCCGGCCTCCAACATCAGGAAGATGGACGCCGGGATCATCTACACCCAGGTCTCGAAGTCCAACTCCTGCCTGCTGGGCGAGGTGTTCACCACGGACGGCCGGATCAAGGCGATGAACCTCGACGTCCTCGTGGACGACAAGCACTTCTTCCCCAACTACAACGCCGCGCCCGTCATCCACACCGCGACCTTCGACAAGTACCCGCAGATCGCCGATCTGTTGGACCCGGTCAGCAGGCGGCTGACGACCGAGGTCGCGCAGCAGCTGAACGCGAAGGTGGATGTGGACGGGGAGGACCCGCACGAGGTGGCGAAGGACTGGCTGATCGCGGAGGGGTTCATCAAGAAGGGGTAGCGGGCAACCGGGGCCGACGCCTCCCGGAGTTACAAAGAAAATGTTGCAAAGAAGCGTTGCAAAGGGACCTTTGTAAGTCTACGCTCAAGACATGGCAACGAACGAAGCCGGCGACGAGAAGCCGCTCGATCCGAACATCCACCTGGTCGACGCCCGCACCCTGCGCGCGCTCGCCCACCCGCTCCGGATCCGTCTGCTGGGCACCCTCCGGGAGTTCGGCCCCGCCACCGCGTCGGGGCTCGCGGACCGGCTCGGCGAGTCCAGCGGCGCCACCAGCTACCACCTGCGGCAATTGGCCGCGTACGGCTTCGTCGAGGACGACCCGACGCTCGGCAAGGGACGCGAACGGTGGTGGCGGGCCGTGCACATGGGCATTGCCTTCGGCGGCAGCGCGAACTTCCTCCGCGACCCTGACCCGGAGGTGCGCGGCGCCATGGGAGTCGTCCTGCACGAGATCGCCACCACGCACGCCCAGGAGCTCAACACCTGGCTCGGCACCATGCACGAATGGCCCGATGAGTGGCTGCGCAGCTCGGACCTCAGCAACTTCAAGTTGCGGCTCACCCCGGAGCTCTCACTGGAGCTGGCCGAGAAGATCCACGACCTGATCGACAGCTACCGGGACCGGGTTCCCGAGGGCACCGAGGGCTCGGCCGTCGTCCGCACCCATCTGCACATGTTCCCGCGCCCCACCGACTGAGAGGAATCCCGTCATGCATCCGGACACGCACTTGACGCTGCACCACCTCCGCTCCGCCGAACTGCGGCAGCAGGCCTCCGAGTTCCGCGCCCCGCGGCCGCCGCGCGCGGGTCTGCGTGCGCAACTGGGCTGGACCCTGGTCGAGCTGGGTCTGCGCATCCTGCCGAACGGACGTCCCCGGCACGCCCACGCCCCGCGAACGGCGTAACCATGGACGGGGGGAACCGCAAGCCGCTCGCCGCGCTTCTCGCGGCCAACTGCATATCCACCGCGGGCACTTCGCTCACCCTGATCGGGGTTCCGTGGTTCGTCCTGCAGACCACGGGCAGCGCCGGCCGGGCCGGAGTCGTCGCCTTCTGCGCCACACTGCCGATCATCATCTCCGCGGTCATCGGCGGGCCCGTCATCGACCGGATCGGACGGCGCCGGATCTCCGTCGCCTCCGACACCGTCTGCGCACTCGCCATCGCGACCATTCCGCTGCTCCACTACGCCGGGGCGCTCGAATTCTGGATGCTCTGCGCCCTGATGGCACTGAACGGACTCGTCCACACCCCCGGCAACACCGCGCGCTACGTCCTGCTGCCGGACCTCGCCGAACATGCCGGGACCACGGTCACCCGCGCCGCCAGCCTCTTCGACGCCACCTCGCGCGGCGCCAGGATGACCGGCGCGGCACTGGCCGGGGTGCTGATCGCGCTCGTCGGCGCGGAAACCGTGCTGCTGCTGGACGCGGCGACCTTCGGCGCGTCCGCGCTGCTCATCGCGGCAGGCGTACGAGGGGTACAGGCGGCCGAACCGCGAAAAGCGGTGGCACCGGTCTCACTGCGCACGTACAGCCACGAACTGCGCGAGGGATACGCCTACCTGTTCTCCAACCGGCTGCTGCTGGCCGTCGTGGTGATGGTGCTCTTCATGAACGGCACCGATCAGGGCTGGAACGCCGTACTGCTCCCGGTGCACGCCGAGCGCGAACTGGGCGGCGCACCCCAACTCGGCCTACTCACCGCGTTGTTCGGGGCGGGCGGGCTGACGGGCGCGCTGGTGTACGGGGCGGTGGGACACCGGTTCTCGCGGCGTGCGGTGTTCACGGTGTGCGTGGTGCTGTGCGGTGGACCGAGGTTCGTGGTTGCCGCGCTGACGGACACGACGCTGCCACTCGCGGTGACGATGCTGCTGGGTGGCCTCGCGGGCGGGGTCCTGAACCCGATCCTGACGACGATGACGTACGAACGCGTACCGCAGCAGCTGCGCAGCCGGGTATCCGGGGCGCTCACCGCAGGCTGCGAACTGGCGATGCCGGTGGGCGGGCTGCTGGCGGGGCTTCTGGTGGAGAGCATCGGGGCGGACGGTGCGCTCCTGGCTCTGGGCGCGGTCTACACGCTGGCGACGGTGAGTCCGATGATCTTCCCGGTGTGGCGCACGATGGACGACCGGCCGTCCGCGGAGGAGCGTGCGGAGGCGAAGGCCGACGCCACCCGTTTGGCATGATCCGGACGAGAGGCCCCAGGGCATGTCCGGCTCGCCCTGTGTCAGCAGCTCGGAGCCTTGGCCCCCTTGTCGAGGGCCGTGAGCGAGGACACCGCGCTCTTCAGTGTGGTGACCGGGATCAACTTGAGCCCCTTGGGGAGTTCGGCGCCCGCCGCCTTGCACTCGGCCTTCGGCACGAGGAAGACAGTGGCACCGTCGCGCCGGGCGGCCTGGGTCTTCAGCGATACGCCGCCGACCGCGCCGACCGTCCCGTCCGCCTCGATCGTGCCCGTGCCGGCAACGGTGCGGCCACCGGTGAGATCGCCGCCGGAGCCGTTGCCTTCGAGCTTGTCGACGATGCCGAGAGCGAAGAAGAGACCGGCACTGGGCCCGCCCACATCGGCGAGGTGCAGGGTCACGTCCACCGATCCGGGCGCCTTGCCGAGGTACCGCAGGGCCGCGTCCACGGCGGAGTTCTGCGACTTCTTCATGTCCTCGAGGTTGTGCTTCTCGATCTCCTTCTCGGAGCCGCCGGTCGGGTAGACCGATTCGCGGGGCAGGACCGCCCGGTCGGTCCGGAACCAGCCGTCGATCACGTCGCCCATGCCGACGTCCGCGGTCGGCCCGGTCGCGATGATGGTCGTCATCCGCAGCTGGCCCCTGGTGGGACGGGTCGGCGTGCCTTTGATGCTGATCACGGGCGTGCCGTGGACGTCCCCGAGTACGTTCGCGGTCGTGCCCGGCTGCGCCACGGTGAACGGCAGCGGCGCGAAGGCGGCGACGCCGAAGAGGGCGACGACGGGCAGGGCGCACAGGGCGAGGACGCGGGGGCGCGAGAGACGAGTGAGCACCCGCCCAATCTAACCCGGCCGGGTTCATCCGCCCGGCCGGTCCGGGGAGGGGCCGGCCCGTCCCCCGGCCGGTGGTGTGCAGGCCCGACCGGTTCGTCCTCGGGCTCCGGACGGGTTCGACAGGCCCGCCCGGAGCACGGACCCAGCCCGTCCGAGCACGACCCAGCCCGTCCGGCGGCGGAGGACACAGCGGCCACCGGACGACCCCGGTACTACCGCAACGCGTCCGCGACCTCGCGCGCCGCGTCGACGACTCGCGGTCCGACCCGTTCCGGTACCACGTCCGCCAGCATCACCACGCCCACACTGCCCTCCACGCCCGTGACCCCCATCAGGGCCGCCGCCGCGCCGCTCGCGCCCGCTTCCAGCTCGCCGTGTGTGAGCGTGAACGCGGTCTCGGACACCGGCTTCGCCCGTGCGGCCAGGATCGCCCGGCCCGCGGCGCCCTTGTCGAGCGGATGACGGAAGCCGGCCCGGTAGGCCACGTGATAGTCGGTCCAGGTCGGTTCGACGACGGCAACCGCCAGCGCGTCGCTGCCGTCGACCAGCGTCAGGTGGGCGGTGGCTCCGATGTCCTCGGCCAGGGACCGCAGCGCGGGCAGCGCAGCCTCCCGTACCAACGGATGCACCTGGCGGCCCAGGCGCAGCACGCCGAGTCCCACCCTGGCCCGGCCACCCAGATCACGGCGCACCAGAGCGTGTTGTTCCAGTGTGGCCAGCAGACGGTAGACGACGGTGCGGTTGACGCCGAGTTTGTTGGACAACTCGGTGACGGTCAGCCCGTGGTCGGTGTCGGCGAGCAGCTTGAGGACGCGTAGTCCCCGGTCGAGCGTCTGGGAGGTCTCCGCGGTCACGACGCCCTCTCCTCTTCGGTGAGTGGCGGCACCCTCACGGAGGTTGCGTCGCCGGTCCCAGCGGCGACGCACGGAGAGGCCGCCGGCGGCCAAGGCACCGGCTGCGCTCCGCGGCGGCGCTGCCACGGGGCGTTCACTTTTTGGGGACAGTAGCGAGCCAGTCCGCTCAGCGGAAGACCTCGTCCAGAATCCGGGCGCACGCGAAGGAGCGGCTGTGCCGCAGGAGCATAAGCGCCGGTCAGCGCGGCGCCGGCCGAATCCGGAACATCTACGCGCGTTCAGGTCGGCCGACTTCATTGCGACGCTCCGTGCACAGAAGTGAACCATCGTTAACTCACGGTGAACGAATGTCGCATAATTTTTCCGTCGATCAGGACCTCGCAGGCCCGTAGCGCCTTCGTGGCCGGGTCCCGGACGGTGACGTCGAGGGCGAACACGGTGTCCTGGACGGTGAATGCGGCGGTCGCGGCCCGCGGTCGACGAGGAACCTCCTTGACCCCGATCGCGACGGCGTCCGCGCCGTCGACGGTGAGGTCTGTCAGCCCCGTCGAGCCCGATGACCTCGGTCCTCACCGGATCGGAGGTCTGCGAGCCGTCGGCCCTCAGCCCCACGACGGTGACGGCCGCACGGATGACACCGGCCCGGCACGAGGATCTCTGTCCCCGTACCGGGCCGGCACCTGACACGAGCGGACTCACCTCATCCGGGTGGCCCACTCCTGCACCTTCTTGATCCGCTGCTGGATCTGCCCCGCCGTCGCCTCCGCGCTCGGCGGCCCTCCGCAGACCCGCCGCAGCTCGGTGTGGATCACCCCGTGCGGCTTGCCGCTCTGGTGGGTGTACGCCGACACCATCGTGTTGAGCTGCTTGCGCAGCCCCAACAGCTGCTTGTGCGTGACCACCGGCCGGGCCTCCGCCGGCTTCTCCAGCAGATCGGCCTCCCCAGCCGGCTTCTGCCTGCTGTGCGCGATCTGCCGGGTCTGCCGCTTCTGCAGCAGCAACTGCACCTGGTCGGGTTCGAGCAGCCCGGGAATCCCCAGGTAGTCCTGCTCCTCCTCACTGCCCGGGTGCGCCTGCATGCCGAACTCGGCGCCGTCGTACAGCACCCGGTCGAAGACCGCGTCCGACTCCAGCGCCTCGAACGGCAACTGGTCCTCGGTCTCCTCGTCCTCCAGGCGTTCCGCGTCGGCGAGGAGCTTGTCCTCCTCGGAGAACGGGTTCTCCTCGTCGCTGCCCTTCTTGGGCTTGTCGAGGACGTGGTCCCGCTCGACCTCCATCTCGTTCGCGAAGTCGAGGAGCATCGGAATGGTCGGTACGAAGACGGAAGCGGTCTCGCCGCGCCGGCGCGACCGCACGAAGCGTCCGACGGCCTGGGCGAAGAAGAGCGGGGTCGAGATGGTGGTGGCGTACACACCGACCGCGAGACGCGGCACGTCGACGCCCTCCGACACCATCCGGACCGCGACCATCCACCGCGAGTCGTCCTCGCTGAACTTGTCGATCTTCTTCGATGCGGCCTTCTCGTCGGAGAGGACCACGGTCGCCTTCTCCCCGGTGACCTTCTTGAGGATCTTGGCGTACTCGCGCGCGGACTCCTGGTCGGTGGCGATCACGAGCCCGCCCGCGTCCGGGATGCCCTTGCGCACTTCGGTCAGCCGCTTGTCGGCGGCCGCGAGGACGTTCGGGATCCAGTCTCCGGTGGGCGACAGCGCGGTCCGCCAGGCCTGCCCGATGGCGTCCTTGGTCATCGGCTCGCCGAGCCGGGCGGCGATCTCGTCTCCGGCCTTGGTGCGCCAGCGCATGTTGCCGCTGTAGCTGAGGAAGATCACGGGGCGGACGACGCCGTCGGCGAGCGCGTTCCCGTAGCCGTAGGTGTAGTCGGCCGAGGAACGCCGGATCCCGTCGTTCCCCTCCTCGTACACGACGAACGGGATCGGGTTGGTGTCGGACCGGAACGGCGTACCGGTCAGCGCGAGCCGCCGGGTCGCCGGGTCGAACGCCTCCTGGCACGCCTCGCCCCAGGACTTCGAGTCACCGGCGTGGTGGATCTCGTCCAGGATCACGAGAGTCTTGCGCTGCTCGCACCGGTTGCGGTGCAGCATCGGGCGGACACCGACACCGGCGTACGTGACCGCGACCCCGTGGTACTCCTTGCTCACGGGTCCGGCGCTGTACTCGGGGTCGAGCTTGATCCCTATCCGGGCGGCCGCCTCCGCCCACTGCTTCTTCAGGTGCTCGGTCGGCGCGACGACGGTGATCTGCTGCACGACGTGGTGGTGCAGCAGCCATGACGCGAGGGTCAGCGCGAAGGTGGTCTTCCCTGCGCCGGGCGTGGCGACCGCGAGGAAGTCACGCGGCTGCTCCTGGATGTACTTCTCCATGGCGCCCTGCTGCCAGGCTCGCAGCTTGCCGGCCGTGCCCCAGGGGGCGCGGCCGGGATAGGCGGGTGAGAGGTGGTGGGAGGCGGTAGTAGTCACGGTCTCCGGTTCGGGGCTCTCGGGTACGTGGGGTGCTGCCCGTACGGGCCGGGAGGGGCTCGTACGCGATACGACAACCGGGCCACCTTACCGGGGGCCCGGCCGGAACCCCGTACGAACGAGCCGGGGTTCGTCCCCGTTGAGACCCTCTTCACAGCGTGTGGCTACGCGGCGAACCGGGGCAGTTTCGCGGCGATGCCGGGCATGCCGAGGGCGCGCCGGCACACGTCCGGCACGAACGTCTCGGCCTCGTCGGCATCGAGGGCGGCGGTGACAAGCGCATCGTCCGGCACACGACCTGGGCGTTTCTGCACCCGACCACCGGCGCGTGGTTGCGTGCCAGGGACTCGATCGGCGCCGCGGCCTTCTGCCGGACGTCCGGCAGAAGCGTCCTGGCCGAAAACGCCGGCACGCGTGGTACGACGCGGTACTACGCCTTTTCCCGCACCCGGCCGGCTACCCACGCCCCCACCAGCGCCACCCCCGCCATCGGCAGGAACACCACCGCGAATGCCCCCGGATGCGCCCCCGAAGCACCCGCCTCCACCGAGTCGTGCACCGCCCCCAAGGCGCCGCCGCCGAGCGCGGCGAACGCCGCACCCCCGGCCGCCAGCAGCAGCACATTCGAGAGCCCGTCGGAGATCTGGAGCGCTGCGGAGTTGGCACCCGCCTCCTCCGGCGGCGACAGCTTCAGCAGCAGCACGCTCGTCGAAGCGATCACCATGCCCATGCCGAAGCACCCGACGGCCCAGGCGACCGCCACCGTCCACACCGGCACCCCCGCGATCAGTACGGACGGCGCGCCCGCGATCGCCGCAACGACGAGCACCATGCCGCCCACCATCAGCCGCTCCCGGTACGGCTCCAGGCGTGGCCGGGCCTGTACGTACGAACCGAGCGCCCAGGTCCCGCCCCCGGCGGCGAGCGACAGCCCGGCCATCGTCGGGGACAACCCGCGCTGCGTCACCAGCATCAGCGGCACGAAGGACTCGGCTGCGATGAACGACCCGGCGGCGATCCCGCGCAGCAGCACCACCGACGGCAGCCCACGCGCCGCCCGCCCGGTGCCGACGGGCAGGAGCCCCCGTACGGCGGGAACGAGCAGAGCGACACCCGCGGCGGCCGGAATCAGCGCAAACCAGTTCCGCTCCTGCCCCGCGTATTGCAACAGACCGGCCCCCACCGAAATGGCGAGCGCCAGACCGATGCGCCGACGGTCGTACTGCTCGACGGGCGCCGACGGATCAGCAGGCCCGGACGCCATGCGCCGGATCGCGGGCAGCGCGAGGGCCAGCGGGAAGACCACCAGAACCGGAATCCCGACGAAGACCCAGCGCCAGCCCAGATGCTCGGTCACGCTGCCGGCGGCGAGCGGCCCGACGACGGACGGGACGACCCAACTCGCGGCGAAAGCGGCCATGATCGCCGGCCGGATCCGCTCCGGATAGGCCCGGCTGACCACCACGTACAACGCCACGATCACCAGCCCGCCGCCGAGCCCCTGCACGGCCCGCCCGGCGATGAACATCCACATGCCGGCCGCCGTCCCCGACAGCAGCAGACCGGCGCCGAAGGCACCGATCCCGGTGGCGAGCGGCGTCAGCGGCCCGCGCCGGTCCGCCCACTGCCCGGAGAGCACCATGGCGAAGAGGCTGGTGGTGAAGTACGCGGAGAACGCGAACGCGTAGAGCGGAATGCCGTGCAGCTCCCGGGCGGCGACCGGCATCGCGGTCCCGACGGCGGTCGCCTCGAAGGCGATCAGGAAGACGACGGAGACGATGCCGATGCTGAGCGCCCGGTAGGTCCGGCCCAGTACCCCTTCGGATTCGGCGACGACGGGAGCGTCCACAGCACGGGGCGAGACATCGGCGTCACGCGGTTCGAGGGCGGTCATGAGCCCAAGAGTAAGGGGCAAGATCCGCTTTCAGCCCTGTCGTGAGGCGGTCGTGCACTCGTCCCTTGGTCGTAGGACCGGACGCCGAGCATGAACGCGGTATGGCAGTCGCATTGCAGCGCGGCCCGCACCCTTGAGCCCACCTCCCGTGGCCCCTACGGTCGACACATCAGCACGAAGCACCAGCACACGGCCGTGTGCCCGAGTGGTTCAGGGGCTCGACTGCAACTCGAGTTACACCGGTTCGAATCCGGTCACGGCCTCGCAGACGAAGCCGCCCGCCCCGGGGAAGTTCCGGGGCGGGCGGCTTTCCCGGGTCCGGGGCGCGGGCCACGGTGCCCCTCGCAGCGAACGAGCCGCGTGGGATCGCACCCGGACCTCGCGCCAGCGGCACGTGGGGCCGGCTGTCATACGTCTGCGGACGCCGGACCGTTGACGGGCGTCGTAACCGCGACGCGCATCGCGCCGGTGGTCGAGGCTGCGACCTGTGCGATCGTGCCCTCTTCGGGGTGACGGGCGACGACGGCGGGGGTGCCCTCACGCGTCGGCACGTGGCGCACGCTCCATCCCGCGCTCCGGAAGTACCCCAGCGCGCGTGCCAGGGCCTGTACCGTCTCGTCCTCCGGCAGCGGCTCGGTCGACCAGGTGTGATGAACCGAGGCCTCGGACTCGTCCTGGACCGCGCTGAGGCCTTCCCCGGGCTGCGTGGGCGCCGACCCGACCCGCAGGGCGTCGTAGATCCGGCTGGAGTGGCCGAGAGCGCGATGCCGAGCGGGATCGTCGGCCTGCGGCTCCTCCAGTGCGGCGGGGTCGGCCGCGGTCGACGCCGAGGACTTCCCCGACGGGAGGAAGCAGGGCGATGTCACCTTGAGAGAGGCGAGGCCCTCGCCCTTGGCACGATCCACGACGCCGGTCACGGCGTCCATCCAGAAGTCGTCGGGCTCCGTGCGCATGTAGACCGCAGGAAAGGGGCCGGACCAGTCGACCTCGCCCGACGAGTTGTACTTGTATCCCTGCTTCAGCCAGGCATCCCGTGTCTGCCGCACGAGGTTCTGGGCCTCGGGCCCCGGAACATCGGTCAGCTTGTAGATGAGGGTGACCTGCAGGCGGTCATCAGGGCCGTGGTCGTCCCTGGCGATGCAGGAGCCGACGGGGGCGTGGCCCATGCGCTCCAGTGTCGGCTTGGGGGACATACCGTCCACCGCCTGGTTGATGATTTCCTCTGCCCGGTCGATCGCCTGCTGCTCATTCATCGTGACCTGCTTCGATGCTCTTCCGCCGGTTTGCTGTCCGTCCTCCTGCGCCCCGCACGCGGTCACCATGGCCGTCATGACCAGCAGTGCGGCAGCCGGGATCATTCTGCGCAGATTCACGGCCGTCCTCCGGTGACAATCTTTGCCAGGCTACCGAGGGGCCTTTCGTCCCAGTACTGGGAGTGGGCGGGCATCATGTCGCCTCCTGAGCCCGGCAGCTTCCCGGCGGGGACGTCGAAGACCACGCCGCCGAAGTCGTCGGAGACCGGGTCGGTTCCGTGGACGATCGAGTGGTCGTCGAAAAGCTCCATGTACGCCTTCGGGTTGAGGGGAGCCAGGGGGCCTGCCGGGGGCGGGGCAAGGTTGATGAGGTCGTTCTTGGCCGTGGCCGCGAAGACATGGTCCGCCGGGATGTTCAGGTCCTTCGCGTGGTCCACGCCCACGCCCGGACTGCCCACCATGATCGCGTTGTCGACCGGCAGGTCTATGTGGGTGCTCATCGTCTGGCCTGCCACCAGGGACCCATAGCTGTGCCCCAGGAGCGTCTGGTTCACGTCGCGATGGTTGGCTTCCTCAATGCCCTGCAGGAAGTTGCCCAGCGGCTCCTCTGCCTTGTCGGCCCACTTGGTCTCCGTCGCATCCGTCATGATGCCCTGCGGGGCGTCGTAACCGAGCCACACGATCGATGCCGTCGAGTGGGCGAGATCCTGGCGCTCCGCCTCCGACTGGAGCGCCACAGCCCTGCCGATGTCTCCGTCGATGGACTCCAGCGCGGCGAACGTTCCGGGCACGTACGTCACCACGTTGTCGGCAGTGTCCGGATTTCCGATGGAGACGACGGCGCGCCCCATGTTGTTGCCGTCGAATCCGAGCAGATAGGGGCGATTGCTCTCGCTCGTGTAGCTGTCGAAGCGTTTCTGGATGTCGTCCATGCCCTTGAAGCCGTTCTCGAACTGCTTCTTCTTCTCGTTCCACTCCTTCCACTCCTCGGTCGGGACCATCGCGCCCTTCACCTCGCGACCCGTCACGGGGCTGATGTAGGGCTTGTAGTGCTCCGGTTCCTTCTTGAGCCAGGTGTCGTACTCCACCTGCTTGGCACCGCGCTGTTCCGCGAGCACGATGCGGTTCGCGTCGTCGCGTACGTCGGAGGGAAGGCCGTCGAGCGCTCCGATACTCGCTGGGTGCATGGAGACGTAGGCTGCGCGCTGCTCCTCGGACAGGCCCTTCCACCAGTTGGCGTTGTCCTGGGGCCAATCGTTCTTGGGCGGCGGCTTGATCGTGTCGAGGTAGGCGTCGGCCGCCTGGCGCACGCCCCCCGTGTCCGACGTGACGTCGGTCCAGTCCCGGGACGACACGGTCAGGTCGTCATCGGCCTTGAGGGCCCGTAATTTCGGCGCCCACTTCGCGTCCGTGTCCGTGGCTTCCTTGAGCGCGTCGGCGATCCGGTTCGCGTACCCCATCGCCTTGCCGTAGTTCGGGTTCGGGTGGATGTTCGCCGCCTGGCGCTCCAAGGCATCGGAGGTCGGGCTGCCTCCGGAACTTCCCGCCACCGTGCCGCCATCAGCGACCTTCTCTTCGCCTGGCTTCTGACCCGCCGGATACGTGACCGAGCCGTCCCCGTTCACCGTGCAGCCGTCCGCCTGGGCGTCCTCGATGGCCGCGTCCAGCTTCCGTTTGGCGGCCGCCATGTCGTAGGCGAACCCGTTGAGGGCCGTACTGATCACGCCGCATTCGGTCTGGGTGTAGTGGAAGTTCTTCGCCAGGGCTTGAAGCTGCTTCTGCGACGCCTCCGCTGCCGCGCCCGCCAACGTCTTACGCATGCCTGCGGCGACGGCGTTCTCGATGTAGTCCTTGGCTGCCTGGGCCATGCTGCCCATGGAGCGGTATCCGTCGGCGGCATCCTCGAACTCGGAGGGCTTGAGGGCCTTGAGGGTGGCGTAGTCCATCCCGCCGTCACCGGTCCTTCGCCTGGCCGCCGACGGCGTCCGTGTCCGCGTACTTGAGGTTCAGCTTGTGCATCTCGCCGTCGACCGCCTCATCGGTCGTCAACAGGTCGCGGCCCACCTGCTCCAGGATCTTCTGGAGTGAGCCGCACCGCTCGCTGACGCTTTCGGCGTACTTCTTCCACGAGTCGTACACGTCCTTCTGCGCTGCCGCACTCAGACAACCCGTGATCGCGTCGAGCCCTGCCTGGCCTTCCTCCAGTTTGGTCAGCTCGGTGCCGATGCTCTGGCGAAGGGAGCCCACCCCTTCGCCGGCCGTGGCCCACGCCTTCTTGCTGGACGTCAGGCCGCCTGTTACGGCGCTGGGCCCGGTACCAGGCTCAACCGGAACGTGGTTGAGCCGCATCGCCACGGGCTGCCGATCGGTCATCTCGGCTTTGATCTGTTCCCACTCGTCCCACGCCATGCGTAGCCCTCCCCCGCGGATCACTCCAGCCAAGGACACTACAGCGCACCAGCAACGCACAGCCCATGAGTACCTGTACCTATGCGCAGGGCGAGTTGAAGCCGAGGGGAGCGGTCGGAGGGGGTGTACAGGCCGGGTGTGTGGACTGTTCGTGAGGCTGTGATTGCTGGTACGGGTTGGGGTGCGGAGGCTGGTACGGGTACGCGGGCGGCGCCGCTGCAGCGGCGGTCTTGCGGCGGCGGGAGCGGATGGTCAGGGCGGCGGCCACTGCGCCGATGAGAGCGACTACGCCGATACCCAGGCCGAACCAGGATGGACGAGTACGCCGAGGCGACGAAGAAGGACCAGAACGCCGTTCCCCTCCCCCTGCGCGTGCCTATGGGCGACATGATCGCCGACTACGCCTCCGACGTGCACCAGATCCTCGGCAAGAACATGGACGGGCCCACCGACTTCAACAACCTCGACATCGATCGGGGTGACCTCACCCGGATCATCCGGTCCACGGGCGAGGACCCGAATGCCTTCGGCGTCATCCACAAGGCGCAGAGCACGGTCATCGCCGACGGGCTCGACCGCTTCCCGGCGGACTCGTACCGCAAGGAGGGCCCCGAGCTGCGTGCCTGGATCAAACAGTCCTCGGCGGTGCTGGGTCACCTCGACGGTGTGCGCGGCGGCATCATCTACGACCTCGGCCAGGCACAGAAGGACGCGAACGGCTGAAACAAGATGATGAACTACCACATCATCGGCGCGCCCCTGACTGCCGTCCCCATCGCCGGCGATGCCATCCAGCGCACGGTCGACGTCGGCACGGCCGCGTACATGAACGACCTGAATGCCAAGGTCGATGCCGAGACCCGCAACAATATGATCAACCACTACGACGACGGCGAGCGCCAGATGTACGCCATGTTGCGGAAGATGGCGATGGAGAAGGGGCTCAAGGAGCTGGAGCTGGACGCGACGCCGACATGAAGATGGGCGAGAGGTACTGATGAACAAGAAGAACCTGGTACTGCCCGCAGTGCTCGTGGTCGCGGCGGCCGTCGTCGCCGCGATCCAGCTCTGGCCCAGCCCGCTGAAGGATCTCCGGGCGAAGAACCTCTGCCTGGGGATGCTCACGAAGGAAACAGCGGGCCTGCTCGACGACCACAAGGGCGGCAAGCTGGTCGTGGACGAGGACAAGGGCGAGGACGCCGAAGCGGATCCGGTGTTCTCCACCATCTGCTTCGTCGGTCGCGAGACGAGCAAGGACACGACTCCCCGGACCCAGTACACCCTCGACGCGCGGCCGGCCGACACCCTCAACGAGCCCGCCAAGGACGCTGCCCCGGTCGGCGGCGGACACTCCGGCTGGATCGGACCGCGCCAGAGCGAAGTCCAGCTCCCCGCCTCCTGCGCCAAGCCCATGGGAGCCAGCGCCCCCCATGTCACCGTGACTCTGAAGGTCGCCCAAGGCGTCCTGGTCAAGGAGGACTGGGACACGGCAGCTCTGATCTCCAAGAGCCGCACCATCCTCCTGGAGGGCGTCGGCAACCTCACCGAACAGTACGACTGCACGACATAGATTCCGGCCGGCGTCAGCGGGCGCCGTCGTCGTCCACGGGCAACCGCCCGCGGCGTCTCCTCCCGCGGCGTCTCCTCCCGCAGCACCCGGTCCAGCGACTCGACCGTCCAGCCGGCCCGTGATCGCTCTTGCCCCGCCCGGCCTCCCGCTCGGCAACGGCCCGCGGCTCGGGAGCGAGCACGACGACGTACAGCGGTTGCATCCGCACGAGTGCGACGTACCCGGCCAACTCCTCGCCCTCGTTGCCGCTGTAGCTGGACTTGAACCACGGGAGTTCGGGCCCGGTGGTCACAGTTGCTCGCCTTCGTGTTCCCTGCTTCTCACGCGCGTCCAAGTCCTTAGCGAGTGCTCTGCGTCGCTCGAACACGGGCTCAGCTGGTCGGCCCTTCACCGTACGAATGGCCCCCGTAGGGCGAGTTGGAGCCGCGAGGAGCAGTGGGAGGGGGGCCGAAGGCCGACGGTGCGGGCTGATGCTGAGGCTGGGCTTGCTGGTACGGGTACGGAGGCTGGTACGGGTACGGGGTTGCACCCGTGGCCGCCTTGCGGCGGCGAGAGCGTACGGCCGGGACGGCAACCGCTGCACCGATGAGGGCGGCTGCGCCGATGCCGAGTCCGATCCAGAGACCGGTGTTGCTCTTGTCGTCAGCCGGCGCTACAGCGGCTGACTTGTCGTCGTGCTGCGAACTCCCCCTCGCCTTGGAGGGCTTGGCGGAAGGAGCGGAAGTCTCGGCGGCCGCGAGGTCGGGGAGCGGGTATACGTCGGCGGGGCCGGGGTCGCCGGGAGTCTTCAGGGCGATCCGCGGGCGGACGGCCCCATAACCCACGTAGTCGTTGCGCTCGGCGCCATCGGTTGGGCCACTGGCTGTGTTGAGCATGACCCGCAGGACCTGATTGTTGGTCCAGTCGGGATGTTTGGACCAGATCAGGGCGGCGGAGGCGGAGGCGAGGGCGGTGGCGTCGCTGGTGCCGTGTGAGGTGCAGAGGCGCGTCTTGCTCGAACAGGCGTGGATCATCTCGTCGCCCGGCGCGGAAAGGTCCACCTGAGGGCCGAACTGGGATTCGCCGGTCTTCTTCAGATTCTTGCCGATGGCCCCGACTCCGACGGCTCCGGGCGTCGCCCCCGGATATTTGACGACGTTGCCGGTCTTCGCGTCGTTACCCGTACCGGCGAAGACCAATGAGCCCTTGTCCAGGGCGTACTTCACTGCGTTCGTCAACTGCTGCGAGCCCTCGCTCGCCGCCTGGGAAAGGTTGATGACCTTGGCGCCGCTATCCGCTGCGTATCGGATTGCCGCCGGAACAGCGGTGTTGAACTGCTTGATGTCGGCCTCCAGGTTGGCGGCCTTGTCAGGAATCCGGAGAGGCAGAATCTTCGCTCCGGGAGCGAGACCGAACGCACCGTCCCCGCCGCGGGCTCCACCGGTGCCGGCGATCAGGCCGGCCATGCCCGTGCCGTGGCCGTCATAGTCGGTCTGCTCGTCACCCAATTCGCCCGGAGCGAAGTCCTTGCCCTTGAGCACCTGTCCCTGAAGGTCAGGGTTCGACGCGTCCACCCCTGTATCGATGACCGCGACGACAACGCCCTTGCCAGTGCTGATCTGCCAGATCTCCTCGGCCTTCATGGCAGTCAGGTGCCATTGGTACGACCGGACCGATTCAGCGTGAGCCGACCCGGCCGTCGCAGCCACCAGCAGCATCCCAACGGCCACCGACGCGGCGGTCCTAGTTCGGCCCGTGTGCATGTTGCTGGTAGGCATCTGCGTCCTTCACCGAATACTTTCGATCAGTCGATCACTGGGGGGACAACGCGTCGACGGCCCTGCTGCCAGGTCTCTTCGTCTTCCGTCAGGTAGTCCGGTCGCTCGCCGCCCTCGTCGCGACGGGAGGAGCCCGGACGGGCACCCGCCGCAGCGTTCGTTCCGCGTCCCACCTGTCCGGCCGCATGCGTACCGTCACTCGCACCATTGCCCCGAACCAGACCGGAGCCACCGGGCGTGAAGGGATGGCCGCTCGAACGCCCCGGCTGCTGAGGACGGCCGCCGACGATTCCGCCTGATTCTCCGGCCAGCCGACGGCCGCCGGGAAGCCCGCTCTGGCCACCGCTCGGACCGCCGATGCCCGCACCGTGCCCCATCGGGCCTCGGCCATGCGCACCTTCGCCACCGACCACCGTGCCACGGGGGAGTCCGCCCGTCGGACGCCCGCCGGTCTGGGCAACCGGCCGACCACCGCTGATGCCACTGTCACGGGGCATACGACTTGTCTGACCGGTGCCGAGGCCATTCGGACCAGGCAATGACGGAGGACGGACGCCCGTGCCCCTGTAGCGTCCGGCGCCCTGCTGATTCGGGGTCAACGTCGAATTGCCCCCGAATACGGGCGGCATCACGCTAGGGCCCGGCGGGGAGCTTCCGTCCGGCTTGCCCGTCAGCGGCGGTCCCGTCGGCGCGCCAACGGGCGTAGAGGGCGACTGCGGCAAGGTCGCCAGGCCGTCGATCTCCATATCCACAGGGGTTCCCGAGTGCGCCGACATATGAACCGTCGCACGGTCCACGGCACCTGATGTTCCAAGATCGGACACCTCCGCGGACGAGGCGTGTGTGGGCGCTGCGTATCCCACACCGTCACCAGCCCCTCCCGGCCCGGAACCGGGAGATGCCCAGCCCTCCGAGTCGCTGATGCCACCTTCCCGCTCCGGCACAATCGAATCCGGCGGCGGCGGAAATACCGGCTTCTCCAAGGCCGCCATCTGCGAAGATGAGAACGAGTATGTCTGCGCCAGCCTGCGCATCTGCGCAGCCGCCTCCTGGCGGTCCCTCTCCTTCGCCGACAACAACGCCGCCGCAGACTCCTTGTCCGCCGCTGACGCGCCCGAGTCCTTGCTTACTGTCTGGGCTTCTTCCACGCGGGCCTTGTCACCCGATTCCGTGCGCGGGATCGACGCCTGGGTGGTGGCGATTGCGCCGGAGGCCTCGGTGAGCCATTTCGAAGCGCCCTCGCTGTAGGCGCCCAGGCGCAGCGTCGCGTTGGCCAGGTCTGCACTCCAGGTGCGGAAGGCGTCGGCGCCTGCGCCCTTCCACTCGACCCACTGCGGACGGATCTTCAGGTCCTCCGCGATCTTGCGGATCTCCTCCGATGCGTGGCGCAACTTGTCCGCCGCCCCCTGCACGGCTCCACTGTTCGCCTGGTCAAGCCACTCCAGCATCCGCTCGTGGGACATGTTCTCGAACGACGTACCCGAGCCGCTCCCCGTCTGACCCATACCGTCGCTCTCCCTATCCCCGTCGTTCCTGTACGCCCCAGGTGCACGCCATCGCCGTCACAGGCCACCGATCCCCGCGTGTCCACCGCTGTGCGGCTGCTGCGCCCGCCCATCGGCCACGGCTGGCTGCTTCGCCGAAGCCGTGGTGTCCTGGTGGGCCTCCTGGTGCGCCCGGGCACCGTCTCTGATCGCGAGCATGCGTTCACGGACGTCCAGGTCGACGTGCTCGTAACCCTTGTGCGACGCGAGGACCGCGATACCCATTCCCTCTATGGAGTCCGACAGCAGTCCGGACAGCTGCTCCAGCTCCGTGATCACCGTCTTGTACGTGCGGTGCAGGGCGTCCGCCTCGGCCCACTGGCCCTTCTCGCCGCCGAACTGGGCGCGCGACATCCGGTCCTCGCCGAGCTTCCTGGCATCGGCCGGAGAGCCCTTGAGGTCCTTCAGGAGCTCATCGATCCGGTCGCGGAACTTGGTGAACGACGAGAGCTCGGTGACCAGTTCACCGACAGCGTTCTGCGCGAAGTCGAAAACCGACCCGAACGGCACTCCCGGCGCGTCCGTCGATCCCCCAGGGTCACTCGGCAGCACTGAACTCTCCCCCGTATGCGGCTGATTACAGAGTGGGCACCACTGTAGTCAGCACCACCGACACCGTGCATCCCATCGTTGCACATGCAACTCAGTTCACACCATCGGTTCTGAGCCTAGGAGTTGGTGGCTGCCACCGCTGCCTGGGGCCTGATCGGGAGGCGGTTGATCGGGCGGCCCGTTGCCGCACGGACTGCCGCGGCCACCGCTGCCGGGGACGTGACCACCGGGACCGCCGAGGCCGGCTTGGCGCCGAAGGGGGCCACTACGTCTCGTTCTTCGACAAGTTTGACGATGCGAATATCGGGGGCGTCAAGGGAGGTGGGCAGGGCGTAACCCGTGAGGTCGGGGTGGCGGATCACACCGCGGGTCGTGCGGAGGTTCTCCGACAGGGCCGTGCCGATGCCCTGGGTGATGCCCGCTTCGATCCGGGTCGCCAGTTGGGACGGGTTGAGGATCCGGCCCACGTCCTGGGCCACGGCCATCTCGACCACGCGGATCGACCCGAGTTCGATGTCGACGTCCACAACCGCGCGGATCGCGCAGAAGGCGAGACCGACGAACGCGTCGCCCTGGCCGGACTCGTCGAGCGGCTCGGTCGGGTGGGGGCGGCACTGGGCGGTGGCCCAGAGTTCCTTGCCGTCCATCGCCTCCGTGACCGTCGTGGACAGCACCCCGTCGTAGGAGGTGATCTTGCCGTCCGTGATCTGGAGCAGCTCGGTGGACATGCCGAACTTGTGGGCCAGGGGCTGGAGAAGCTGGGTGCGGACCATCTTGGCGGCGCGTTCCACCGCTCCGGCGGAGACCCAGGTGTGGCGGCCGTGTGTGGACGGGCCCGCCGGGGGCTGGTCGGTGTCGACCGCGGCCACGTGGACCTCTTCGATGCCCAGGGTCTCCTGGACGACCTGGCGGGCCAGGGTGCTGAAGCCCTGGCCGGTTTCGACCGCGGCGCAGATGACCGTGGCGACGCCGTTGTGGACCCTGACCGTGGCAGTGGAGACCTCGTCCGCGCCTTCCGCTCCGAGCATGTGGACCATGCCGAGTGCGTAGCCGACGCCGCGGCGTACGGCACCGGGTTCGCCTGCGCCCTCCGGGCCTCCGGGGAGCAGCCAGTCGTCCTCCGGGGAGTCCTTGGGAAGCGCGGGGAGCGGGAAGTCCCTTACCGAACGCAGGAGTTCGGCCACGGGGGCGGGGCACGTCACTGTCTGGCCGGTCGGGAGGATGTCGCCGGTGGAGAGCGAGTTACGGAGGCGGAGTTCGGCCGGCTCGATGCCGAGTTTGGCGGCCAGCTTGTCCATCTGGCCCTCGTACGCCGCGCAGACCTGCATGGCGCCCTCGCCGCGCACATGGCCGGACGGCGGGTTGTTGGTACGGACCGCCCAGCCCTCGATGAAGGCGTGCGGGACGACGTACGGACCGCAGGCGAACGCGACCGCGGCGGCCAGGGACTCGGACGAGGCGTCGGCGTACGCACCCGCGTCGAGGAGGATCTGCGCCTCGACCTTGACCAGCCTGCCTTCTGCGTCCGCGTGGTGGCGGTAGCGGAGCAGCGTCGGGTGGCGGTGGGCGTGGCCGAGGAAGGACTCCTCGCGGGTGGCGGCCAGTTTGACCGGGCAGCCGGTGCGCAGGGCGAGCAGGCCGAGCGGGAGCTGGAAGCTCGGGTCCTCGCGATCGCCGGTCGCGCCGGGAACGCCGGTGACGACGATCTTCACCCGGTCCGGTTCGAGGCCGAAGCAGGCGGCGGCGAGGTCGCGGTCGGTGTGCGGGTCGGTGGAGGCGGTGTAGATCTCCACACCGCCGTCGGGGCGCGGCACGGCGAGGCCGGCCTCGGCGCCGATCGGGGCGGGGTCCTGGCGGCCGATGCGGTAGAGGCCCTCGACGATGACGTCGCCGGTGATGTCCGGGTCGCCGTAGCACAGCGGGATGTGGCGGATGAGGTTGCCGTCGGGGTGCAGGGGCTCCGCGGCGAACGCCTTTTCCGGGTCGGTGACCGGTTCGAGGACGTCGTACTCGACGACGATCGCCGCTGCGGCGAGGCGGGCTGTGTCGGGGTGGTCGGCGGCGACCGCGGCGATCGGTTCGCCGTGGTGGCGGACCAGTTCGGAGGCGAAGACGGGGCGGTCGACGACCCGGCGTCCGTACGCCCCGTCGCCGGGGACGTCCTCGTGGGTGACGACCGCACGTACGCCGGGCATCTCCGCGGCGCCCGTGGTGTCGATGGACAGGATGCGGGCGTGCGGGTGCGGGGAACGGAGCACGGCCGCCCAGAGCAGTCCCTCGGCCCAGAGGTCGGCCGCGTACGGGAACGTGCCCTCGGTCTTGGCACGGGCGTCGGCGGGCGGCAGAGAGGCGCCGATGCCGAGTACGGGCGGCTCGGCGCCGGGGCCGTCCACCGGCGGAATGGTGAGCGCCGTGTGGGTTGCGGTGGCTGCGTCGTTGCTCACGCCATGCCTCCGTCCTGCAGATGGGGCTGGACACTACCGGCACCGGGCGCCGCCTGGTGCGGGATGCGGGCGTCGGTGGAATGCGCATCCGCGGTGGCGGCGCCGGGCTCCGTGACCGCCTCGGTGCTCGCCTCGCGGCCCGCGATGACGTCGTTCACAGCGTCCAGGACGCCGCGGTAGCCGGAGCAGCGGCAGAGGTTGCCGCTGAGTGCCTGGCGGGTCTCCAGTTCGCTGGGGGCGTGGTTGCCCTGCAGCAGGTCGTGGATGGTCATGGCCATGCCGGGGATGCAGAAGCCGCATTGGACGGCACCGCAGTCGGCCAGGGCGCGCTGCACGTCGGACGGCTCGCCGTCGACGGCCAGGCCCTCGACCGTACGGACCTCGCTGCCCTCCGCGGTGGCCGCGGGGACCAGGCAGGAGGCGACGAGGCGGCCGTCGACCTGGACGTTGCAGGCACCGCACTCGCCCTGCGAGCAGCCGTCCTTGGCTCCGGCGAGGCCGAGTCGCTCGCGGAGCACATAGAGCAGGGACTCGCCGATCCAGGCGTCCGTGACGGGGCGGTCGGCGCCGTTCACATGCAGGACGTAGGAGGCGGACGGGTGCTCGCTGGGTGTGTCGGGGGGCGCGTCGAGGGGGGCGTCGAAGGTGGTGTCGTGAGGGGGGTCGGTGGGGAGGGCCTGCTCGGGAGTGGCGGTGGTGTCGGCCACGGGCTCCGTCAACGGCTCGGCCGTTTCCGGCGCGGTGGCGTCCGGGGCCGGGACCTGCGTGAGGTCCGTGCCCGACGCCGGGGTGTCCGCCGTGCCCTCCGCGGCCGTCCCGGAAACCTCGGGAGCCTCCGGCTGCGTCGCCCACGGCGCGGGCGCGCCACCCGGCAGCGTGGCCGGTGGCGTCCGGTCCGCGTACCACTGGGACGCCAGCGCCGAGGCCGCGAACTCGCCGGACTCCTCCGGCAGGTCGCCATCGGCGACCGGGATCGTCCACTGGCCGGTGTGGCCCGATGTTTCGGCGGCCGTCGCCTCGGCGAAGTTCCACTGGCCGGTCGAGGCCGACGTCTCGCCCTGCTGCGGGTACTGCTCGTGCTGCGGGTACTCCGGAAGCTGTTGGTGCTGCTGGTGCTGCTGTTCGTTCGGGTCCGGCCAGTGCACCGCGCCCGCCGCCTGCTGCTCCGTCTCCTGGTCCTGTGCGCTCTGCGTCCGCACGACCCAGCTGCCCGTCGCCGCCGGGTCGAGCCCGGCCGCGGGGGTCAGCGGCACGATCATCGGCGGTACGTAGCCCTGGCCGGGAGCGGCCAGCGGGATGTTCGCCAGGTCCTCCGGGGGCAGCTGGACGAAGGCGGTCGCCTCGGCGTCGTACTCGCCGCCCTGCGCGGTCGGCTGCCAGCCGCCGTGCTCGTCGGCGGGGCCCTCGTTGTTCCTGTTGTCGGCGTTGCTGTTGCTCACGACAGTGCCCTCCCCAGCGCGCGTCGGGCGAGCGCGGCGACCGTGCGCCGCAGATGCAGTACGGCGGGGGGCAGCGGCGGCGCCTCTCCCCCGTCGTCGAGCGGTGCCTGGTCCGGGATGCAGGCGGCGGCCACGTACTCACCGAAGGCGGCCAGCGCGTCGGGCGCCAGGCCTCGTTCGCCGTCCCAGTCGATCAGCGAGGCGATCCAGCGCTCGGCCTCCAGTGGACGCAACGGCATCGGCGCGATGGCGCCGACCGCGCAACGCACCCCGCGCCGGGCCGGGTCGAGGACGATCGCGACGGAAGCGGTGGCGCGGCCGGGGCCGGTACGGCCGGTCGCCTTGAAGAAGACCTGGGGGGCGTGCAGCAGCGGTACGCGGATGAAGCCGATCAGCTCCGCGGGTTCCAGCATCTCCCGGCCGGCCAGCAGATGCGAGACGGGGATCTCGCGGCGGGCACCGTCGGGACCCGCGATGACGAGCTCCGCCTCCAGGGCGGCGAGCACGGGAAGGGCGTCGCCGGTCGGGGCCGCACTGGCGATGTTGCCGCCGAGCGTCCCGGCGTTACGGATCTGGGGCGGGCCCGCGGCGCGCGCGGACGCGGCCAGGGCGGGGATCAGTGCGGCGAAGTCGGGCCGGCCCATGCGTGCGTGGGTGAGTCCGGCGCCGAGCAGGGCGTGACCGTCCTGGTAGTGCCAGCCGCGGAGCTCGCTGATGCGGCCGAGGCCGACGAGTCCGGAGGGGCGCAGCAGCCCCTTGTTGACGGCCGACATCAGGTCCGTGCCGCCGGCCACGGGAACGGCGGCGGGCATGGCGCCGAGTGCCGCCACGGCCTCGTCGAGCGAGGCGGGCAGAGTCACCGTCTGCGTCGCCTGCGGTGCGTGCGTGGTCAACCCAGCTGCCCCTTCCCGGTGTCCCGGCGTCCCGCTTGTTTCGCCGTACGGTACGTGCTCAAAGCCCGGACGTGGCAACTCTGGCACATCTTCCGATCGGACCGACGCGAGGGTCCGCGAAGGGCGCATCCGCCCCTGACCTGGGGGATGCTCCGCTTTCGCGCCCCTTATGCACAGAGTGTGAATTGCCACTCTTCGGTAAGCTTTGTACGACTTATTCCCGTCCGAGGAAGCGCGGTTCCGGCAGGGCCGGCGAGAGCGCTTCCGGCCACCACGGTCCCAGGAACCGCGGTGGCCCGGGCCCGGTCCGCGGGCGGGATCACACGTTCGGGGGCGCCCCCTCGATCGGACGTCCGAGGATGCCGGGGCGCTTCTGCCACGGCAACGGGCCGCCCGGCGGGCGGTAATCGACGCCGAGCGCGTCAAGTCGGGCGTAGTGCGCGGTCATCCGGCGCTCGAAGTCGGTGAAGTCCCGGTCGGCGGAGGCGGGCAGTGCCGACCAGGCGACCTCCGCGAACGCCGCGAGCCGCGGAAAGACCTGGTAGTCGACGCGGGACCGGTTCTGCATGACCTCGGTCCACACGTTGGCCTGGGTGCCCAGGATATGGCGGGTCGCCTCGTCGGTCAGGCCCGGCGGTACGGGTTCGAAGCGGTAGACGTCCTCCAGGGTGCGTACGTACCCGATGGGCATCGGCTCGTCGGGGCCGCCGTGCTGACGGTGGTCCAGATAGACCTGCTGCTCCGGGCACATCACGACGTCGTGCCCGGCCTCGGCGGCGGCGATGCCACCCGCGTACCCGCGCCACGACGACACCGCCGCGCCGTCCGCGAGGCCGCCTTCGAGGATCTCGTCCCAGCCGATGAGGCGGCGGCCGCGCGCGGTGAGCCAGCTGTCGAAGTGCCGGATGAACCAGGACTGCAGCTCCTCCTCGTCGGCCAGGCCGAGTTCCTTGATCCGCGCCTGGGCGGCCGGGGACGCCTTCCACTGGTCCTTGGGACATTCGTCGCCGCCGATGTGGATGAACGGCGAGGTGGCGGCCGGGAAGAGATCGAGGATCTCCTCGAAGACGCCCTCGTAGAAGCGGAGGGTGTGGTCGGTGGGGGCGAGCACGTTCGGAGTGACGCCCCAGGTGTCCCAGACGGAGAGGGCGGTGGTGTCGATGACGTCGGTGTTGCCCAGTTCCGGGTAGGCGCTGATGGCGGCCTGCGAGTGGCCCGGGATGTCGATCTCGGGGACGACACGGATATGCCGCTCGGCGGCGTAAGCGACGATCTCGCGGATGTCGTCCTGCGTGTAGTGACCGCCGTACGGGGTCTCGTCCCACAGCTCCGACGCCCGGTGTCCGTGCTTGGTACGGGTGCGCCAGGAACCGATCTCGGTGAGCTTCGGGAAGCGCTTGATCTCCACCCGCCAGCCCTGGTCGTCGGTGAGGTGGAAGTGGAAGACGTTCAGCTTGTGGGCGGCGAGGATGTCGAGGTAGCGCAGGATGTCGTCCTTGGGTAGGAAGTGCCGTGAGACGTCGAGCATCAGGCCGCGCCAGGAGAACCGGGGGCGGTCCTCGACGGTGCAGCCCGGGACGCGCCACTGCCGCTCCGGGTCCATGGGGGCCCGCCGGTAGGCGTCGGGGCCCAGGAGTTGGCGCAGGGTCTGCGTACCCCAATGGACTCCGGCCGCGCCGCCGCCCAACACGGTGACGCCGTCGCCGTCCACGGACAGCCGGTACCCCTCGGGGCCCAGCTCCGCCGCCACCTCGGGATCGGTCCGCAGGCGGATCGCGTTCCCGTTGTCGGCCTTGCCCGGCGCCAGCGGCAGCCCGGTCGCGGCGGCGAGGGTGCCGCACAGATGGCGTGCGATGCGCTCCGTGCCCGGTTGCGCGACGACAACAGTGTCCTGATCAAGAACGAAGCCGACCGTGGAGTTCGTGGCGCGCAGCGGCGCCGGAATCAGACCCTCGATGTCCATGACGTCAGTCCTTAACCGCTCCGCCCGGTTCCGGGACCGGGCGTCGCTGTACGAGTACGAAGAAGACCAGCAAGGGGATGGCCGTCGCCGTCGAGGGTATGCCGCAGTGGATGGACCGGTCCGGGGATCCTGGGTGCTGCGGAGTTCGTCGGGTGGTGGCGGGATGTCGTGCCGCAGATGCGTGCCCCCAACGCAGGCCCGCGGCAAGGTCCGCGCTCTCGAGCCACGGCATGCGGAGCGATCGTCACCCCCCGGTGGATCAGCACGTGGATCAGCACATGGGGTCGCCGGCGGGGCGCGATCCGGGCCGAAGCCACCGAACGCGGCCGGGCGGGCGACGTGAGTGCGCGGCAGGCGCCGCGTCGCCAACTCCCGTCACCGCCTTGACGACACCTCGACCAGGCCCGTCGGCTCACCCGTGCCGCGCGTGGGCGCCGGTACAGCCCGCGTCACACCCCGGGACGACGGCTGCACACAGAACCCCCGGGCGCGCATCAGCGCACTCCGGGGGTTCGGCCGAACGGTCTGCGAACGGGCTACTTCTTGTCCTTGCCGCCCTTGCCCTTGTCCTTGTCGCCACCGGCGCCCATGGACTCGTAGATCTCCTTGCACATGGGACAGACCGGATACTTCTTGGGGTCGCGCCCCGGCACCCAGACCTTTCCGCACAGTGCGACCACGGGGGTGCCCTCCAGGGCACTCGCCATGATCTTGTCCTTCTGGACGTAATGGGCGTAGCGCTCGTGGTCGCCGTCGCCGCTCGACACCTGCGGCGTCGGCTCTACGAGGGTCCCCGTACCTGCCCCGCGCTCGGGCTCAAGAGTGCTCATAACAGCCAGGGTACTGAAAGCCCCGCGGTTCAGTTGAGCGAAGGGTCGTCCGGGTAGGTGGCGATCATGGCGAGTTCGCTGCGCTGACGGCGCAGGACCGCCCGCCACAGATGTTCCGGACGTGGCGAGGAGACGTCTCCGGGTTCCGACTCCACCACGTACCAGGCGCCCTCGGTCAGCTCCGTCTCCAGCTGCCCGGGGCCCCAGCCCGCGTACCCCGCGAAGATCCGCAGCGAGCCGAGAGCCGCGGCCAGCAGTTCGGGTGGCGCCTCCAGGTCCACCAGGCCGATCGCCCCGTACACCCTGCGCCAGCCGAGCGGCCCCTCGTCGCCGGGGATCACGGCGACGCCGAGCGCCGAGTCGAGGGAGACCGGACCGCCCTGGAAGACGACGTCCGGTTCGCCGGTCAGGCCGGCCCAGGACTCGAGGATGTCACCGACGCCGACCGGGGTGGGGCGGTTCAGGACGACGCCGAGTGAGCCCTCCTCGTCGTGGTCGAGGAGCAGCACCACCGCGCGGTCGAAATTCGGGTCCGCGAGGGCGGGTGTGGCCACGAGCAGTCGCCCTGTGAGCGAGGACACCTCGGTCATGGCAGAAATGATCCCGCATCTTCGCCCTCCATGGGGACCAAGTGACGCGCCGGGCCGACGAGCGAGCCCGAGCGCAGCTCAGGGCGCACGGGTGCGTGGGGAGCGAACGGCCCGGGAGGCGCGTAGGCACGGTGACCCTCCGCGAGGCATGGCGAGCAGAGCGTGTTGTGGCTGATTCATGACGTTCGTACACCCCCCGCCGCCTTATGGAACGGGGGTGGAAGGCCATTACCCTTTCGGTTGGCCCCCTGCCCGACCACTCCGGAACGCGAGATTCATGACCGGCACAGACGATGTCCTGCTTGTCCACGGCGGAACCCCGCTGGAGGGCGAGATCCGCGTCCGAGGCGCCAAGAACCTGGTGCCGAAGGCAATGGTCGCCGCGCTGCTCGGCAGCGGGCCCAGTCGGCTGCGCAATGTGCCCGACATCCGCGATGTGCGGGTCGTGCGGGGGCTGCTGCAGCTGCACGGTGTGACGGTCCGACCCGGTGACGAGCCGGGCGAGCTGATCCTGGACCCCACCCATGTCGAGAGCGCCAACGTCGCTGACATCGATGCCCACGCGGGCTCGTCGCGCATCCCGATCCTGTTCTGCGGCCCGCTGCTGCACCGGCTGGGCCACGCCTTCATTCCGGGTCTCGGCGGCTGCGACATCGGCGGACGGCCGATCGACTTCCACTTCGACGTGCTGCGGCAGTTCGGCGCGACGATCGAGAAGCGGGCCGACGGCCAGTACCTGGAGGCCCCGCAGCGGCTGCGCGGCACGAAGATCCGGCTGCCGTACCCGTCGGTGGGCTCCACCGAACAGGTGCTGCTGACGGCGGTGCTCGCCGAGGGTGTCACCGAGCTGTCCAATGCGGCCGTGGAGCCGGAGATCGAGGACCTCATCTGCGTACTGCAGAAGATGGGCGCGATCATCTCCATGGACACCGACCGGACCATCCGGATCACGGGCGTCGACCGGCTCGACGGGTACACGCACCGGGCGATCCCGGACCGCCTGGAGGCGGCCTCCTGGGCGTCCGCGGCGCTGGCGACCGAGGGCAACATCTACGTACGGGGCGCACAGCAGCGCTCGATGATGACGTTCCTCAACACCTTCCGCCGGGTCGGCGGCGCCTTCGAGATCGACGACGAGGGCATCCGCTTCTGGCACCCGGGCGGCGCGCTGAACGCCATTGCCCTGGAGACGGACGTGCACCCAGGCTTCCAGACCGACTGGCAGCAGCCGCTCGTCGTGGCGCTGACGCAGGCCACGGGGCTGTCCATCGTCCACGAGACGGTGTACGAGTCCCGGCTCGGGTTCACCTCCGCGCTCAACCAGATGGGTGCGCACATCCAGCTCTACCGCGAGTGCCTGGGCGGCTCCGACTGCCGCTTCGGCCAGCGGAACTTCCTGCACTCGGCGGTCGTCTCCGGCCCGACGAAGCTGCAGGGCGCGGATCTGGTCATTCCTGACCTGCGTGGCGGTTTCTCGTACCTGATCGCCGCGCTGGCTGCACAGGGGACGTCGCGGGTGCACGGGATCGATCTGATCAACCGTGGCTACGAGAACTTCATGGAGAAGCTGGAGAAGCTCGGAGCGAAGGTCGAGCTGCCGGGCGGCTCGCTGGTCTGACGGCCGAGGGCCGGAGCGGGGGTTCGGGGGCGCTGCCCCCGGGCCCCCGTTTTCGATCACCGGAAGGGTCCGGCGGCCGCCGAAGGGCTCAGGGCCGCTTCTGCGGGCGGTACGACGGAGGGCGGTCACCCTGGTCGGGGTGACCGCCCTCCGTCGCGCCTACGGGTCCTACTTGCCCTTGGCGGCTTCCTTGAGCTTCGAGCCCGCGGAGACCTTCACGCTGTAGCCGGCCGGGATGTTGATCGGGTCGCCGGTCTGCGGGTTACGAGCGGTGCGAGCGGCACGGTGGGTGCGCTCGAAGGTCAGGAAGCCGGGGATGGTGACCTTCTCGTCGCCCTTGGCGACGATCTCACCGACGGTCTCGGCGAGCGCGGCCAGCACGGCGTCGGCGTCCTTGCGGGTCACCTCGGCGCGGTCGGCCAGGGCGGCCACCAGCTCACTGCGGTTCATGTTGTTACTCCCGTGTTCTTCTTGCCTGTGAGGCGTGAGATCGAAGCCGATGCTGCCAGGGCCCTCGGACAGTCCCCGAAGCCGGGTCTGTCATTAGACCTCGCGCCTTGTGGGGTCTCCCCTGGACGTAGTCCTTGGGGAAGCATCCTGCCCCCACCTGCGGCGGGAAAGCCAATCCGGCACCCTTCGGAGTCACACGAAAAGCGCCACTGCCTCGTCGTGGTGACGTTCCGTCGTGTCCCTGAAGCGGTCCGCAGCGGGTGCGGACTTCTGCGGGGCTCGCTGCCCGCCCACCCTAAAGGGGCGTTTGGGGTGCCGCGACCCGCGACGCGCCGTGGGTCAGGCCGACGTGGGGCCCGTCACAGCGCCCCCGGCGGCCTTCGCGGCGTTCCGGACGGCTCCGGCAACCGCTCCCGCGACCCTCTCGTTGAAGACCGACGGGATGATGTAGTTGGCGTTCAGCTCGTCCTCGGCGACGACGTCGGCGAGGGCGCGGGCCGCGGCGAGCATCATCTCCGTGTTGACCGTGCGGGACTGAGCGTCCAGCAGACCGCGGAAGACGCCCGGGAAGACCAGCACGTTGTTGATCTGGTTCGGGAAATCGGAGCGGCCGGTGGCGACAACTGCTGCGGTCTGGCGGGCGATTGCCGGGTCCACCTCGGGGTCCGGGTTCGCGAGCGCGAACACGATCGCGCCGTCCGCCATTGCCGCGACGTCGTCGCCGTCCAGCACGTTCGGGGCGGAGACGCCGATGAAGACGTCGGCGCCCACGACCGCCTGCTTGAGGGTGCCGGTCATCGACTCGGGGTTGGTGTTCTCGGCGATCCAGCGCAGCGGCGAATCGGCGTCGGCGGAGACCAGGTCCTCGCGGCCCGCGTGCACCACACCGTGGATGTCGGCGACGACGGCGTGCTTGACGCCCGCGGCGATGAGCAGCTTCAGGATGGCCGTACCGGCCGCTCCGGCGCCGGACATGACGACCCGTACGTCTCCAATTCCCTTGCCCACCACGCGCAGTGCGTTGGTCAGCGAAGCCAGGACGACGATCGCGGTGCCGTGCTGGTCGTCGTGGAAGACGGGGATGTCGAGGGCCTCGCGCAGCCGTGCCTCGATCTCGAAGCAGCGGGGTGCGGAGATGTCCTCCAGGTTGATGCCCGCGAAGCCGGGGGCGATGGCCTTGACGATCTCGACGATCGCGTCGGTGTCCTGGGTGTCCAGGCAGATCGGCCAGGCGTCGATGTCGGCGAAGCGCTTGAAGAGGGCCGCCTTGCCCTCCATGACCGGCATGGCGGCCATCGGGCCGATGTTGCCGAGGCCGAGCACCGCGGAGCCGTCCGTCACAACTGCGACGGTGTTGCGCTTGATGGTGAGGCGGCGGGCGTCCTCGGGGTTCTCGGCGATCGCCATGCAGACCCGCGCCACACCCGGGGTGTAGATCATCGAGAGGTCGTCACGGTTGCGGATGGGGTGCTTGGACGCCATCTCGATCTTGCCGCCGAGGTGCATCAGGAACGTACGGTCGGAGACCTTGCCCAGCACGACACCCTCGATGTCGCGCAGACCTTCGACGATCTCGTCCGCGTGCGAGGTGGAGGAGGCCGCGATGGTGACGTCGATCCGGAGCTTTTCGTGACCGGATGCGGTCACGTCGAGGCCGGTGACCGAACCGCCGGAGGACTCCACGGCCGTGGTGAGCTGGGAGACTGCTGTGCCGCTCGCGGGCACCTCCAGCCTGACCGTCATCGAGTACGAGACGCTGGGCGCCGTTGCCATGGCCGAGTCCTTCGCTTTCCCTAGCTTCATTGCCACGCGGCCGGGGCGTTCGCCTCGGACGCGCTTCCCGATATTCGCACCTACTGCCGGGTAGCCGGTAATGACTGCCGCGTTTCGGAAAGTAGTTTCCACCATACGAGATAGGGGGGGTTGAGCGGAACCCCCAACCGGGGCGACGGACATGTCAGGGCCACAAACAAGAACAGACCCACGCCACCGGAAAGTGACGCGGGCCTGTCTTTTCAGTTGAGCGGCACCGACCCGCCATGCTCGCCTCGCGGCAAGTGGTCGCTCGTAGCGACGAAGGTTGGGCCCGGGGGCTTGGATCGAGCCGGTGCCGACACCAGGCTAACAAAGACCCCGGAGAAGTGATTCCCCCATCGCGGGTCGACTTCTCCCCGCCGGTCTCCGCCGCCCCCGCCGGCCTCCGGGCACTCTCAGTCCCTCAGCAGGTCCGGCACACCGTCCTCGTCGGGCAGGTCCCGCTCCCCCGACACCACGGTCAGCTGCTGCGTCGCCCGGGTCAGCGCCACGTACAGCACCCGCAGACCGGCCGGTGACTCGTCCGCGATCTCGGCGGGCGAGACGACCACCGTGGCGTCGTACTCCAGGCCCTTCGCCTCCAGGCTGCCCAGTGCCACCACCCGGTCGCCGAGCTCCGCGAGCCACTTCCGGGCCTGCGCGCGCCGGTTCATCGCGACGACGACACCGACCGTGCCGTCCACCTCGCCGAGGAGCCGCCGCGCCTCCTCCCGTACGGTCCCGGCCGGATCGCCGTCGCGCAGGGCCACGAAGCGGGGCTGCACGCCCGTCGAACGGACCGCGGCCGGGGACTCCATGCCGGGCATCGCGAGCGCCAGCACCTTCGACGCGAGCTCCGCGATCTCCGCCGGGTTGCGGTAGTTGACGGTGAGCGTGAAGTGGCGGCGCGGGCGCTTGCCGAGCGCCTCGTCGCGCGCCTCCGCCGCCTCGTCCGGATCCGACCAGGAGGACTGCGCCGGGTCGCCGACGATCGTCCAGGTGGCCGTCCGTCCGCGGCGGCCGACCATGCGCCACTGCATGGGCGTCAGGTCCTGCGCCTCGTCGACGATGACGTGTGTGTACTCCGTGCGCTCCGCCGCGAGGCGCTCGGCCCGCTCGCGCTGGGTCTCCTCGCGCTGCGGCATCAGCTCCTCCAGACCGGAGAGCTGGTCCAGCGGATCGAACTCGCGCTTCTTCTTCGGCCGGTGCGGGGTGCCGAGCAGCGTGTGCAGCTCGTCGAGGATCGCCACGTCGTGCACGGACAGGGGGCCCTGGCCGGTGCTGTCCAGCCTCTTCAGCGAGCGGGCGAGGCGGCGCACCTCGCCCTGGTTGAGGACCCGGCGCGCCCACCGGCCGAGCCGCTTCTCGTCGGCCATCGCGGCGAGCACCCCACGCGGGGTGAGCTCGGGCCACCAGGCGTTCAGGAACTCCAGGAACGGTGTCTCGGTGGAGACGTCCTCGTCGAAGGAGGTGCGCAGTTCAGCGGCGAGTTCCGGGTCGGTGTAGCGGCCCCGGCCGGAGGACTTGTTCCACAGGGCGTCCAGGAGCAGCCTGCGGGCACGCGGGCGCAGCAGGTTGACCGGGGCGGCGCCGCCGAGGACGGACTGCCGGATGCGGTGCAGCTCGTCGGCGTCCAGCTCCACGCGGGCGCCGAAGGCGACGACGCGCAGCCGGGTGGGGGTGGTGAGGGGCGCGGCAGCCCCGTCCCCGGACTCGTCGGGTTCGCCGAACGACAGCTGGCCGTCCTGCTCGTTCCGCGGCGCGCCCGGGGTCCGCGGCTGTTCCAGCGCCCCGCGGGCCGCCTTGCGCAGCACCTGGAGCATCCGGGAGGAGCCCTTGATCCGCGCGACGGCCGGTTCGTCGTACGTGGTGGCGCCCTCGACACCCGCCGCCTCGTCGGAGAGCGAGCCGACCGCACGGATCGCGACCTGCCCCTCCTCTCCCAGCGAGGGCAGCACCCCTTCGGTGTACGCGACGAGGAGAGGGGTCGGCGAGACGACGAGGATGCCGCCCGCGTACCGCCGCCGGTCCTGGTAGAGGAGGTACGCGGCGCGGTGCAGGGCCACGGCGGTCTTGCCGGTGCCGGGGCCGCCGGAGACCTCGGTGACGGAGGCGGCGGGCGCCCTGATCACCCGGTCCTGCTCGGCCTGGATGGAGGAGACGATGTCCCGCATGGTGTGGCTGCGGGCCTGGCCGAGCGCCGCCATCAGCGCGCCGTCGCCGATCACGGGCAGCTTGTCGCCGCCCTTGTACGCGGTCAGCTCCGGGCGCATCAGGTCGTCCTCGACCCCGAGGACCTTGCGGCCCTTGGAGCGGATGACCCGGCGGCGTACCACCCGGCCCGGATCCTTCGGCGTCGACCGGTAGAACGGCGCGGCGGCCGGTGCCCGCCAGTCGATGACCAGCGGTGCGTAGTCGGAGTCGAGGACCCCGATCCGGCCGATGTGGAGCGTCTCCGCGATGTCGGCGGTGCCGTCGTCGCGTACGGCGTCGTCGGCCGGTTCGACGGAGGTGTACGCGCCGTCCGGGCCGCGCTCGCCGTCCTTGCCGAGCAGCAGATCGATCCTCCCGAAGAGGAAGTCCTCGAACTCGCTGTTCAGCCGGTTGAGGTGGATCCCGGCCCGGAACACCTGGGCATCACGTTCGGCGAGCGCGCCCGGGGTCCCGACCTGGCCGCGCTTGACGGCATCGTTCATGAGGAATTCCGCCTCGTGGATCTTCTCCTCGAGGCGGTGATAAACACGGTCGAGATGTTCCTGCTCGACACCGATTTCCCGGTCCCGCAACGAATCGACAGCGGCATCCTGCGCGGCCACCGAGGCCCCCTTCTGACGTGCATTGGGCAGCCGTCAACCCTATGCGAAGGGGGCCCGCCGCGCATCTGCCGCGGGCCCGGATCATGCGCGTCGCAGGTATCGATTGCGCGTCGGACCCCCATGGCGGGTGCGTCCAGGGCCTGATCTCCTGCTGTCACCCCTATGCGTCGATGTCCACCAGCCGCTTGCCGTCGAAGGTCCGCACCTCGAAATGGTCGATGTCGGCGCGGTCCATCGCCGCGCCGCCGTGGACGTAGAGCGGGTACTTCGCGGACGGGTGCGTGGAGTCATTGATGCCGTAGCCCCATTTCGGGACGGACCAGGAGGTGACGACCTCCTCCTCGCCGCTCTTGGACACGGCGATCAGGCTGCACTTCTCCGGGCCCCTGACGTTCTTGAGCTCCAGCACCGCGTGCGTGCCCCACGCCTTCTTCTCCATGCCGACGGTGGCGGCGACCTTGGTGGTGGGGTCGGTCGCCTGCACCTTCTCCTGCATATGGTGGAAAAAGGCGTCCTCGGCGGGGCTGGTGGGGTGCGGGTCGGCCGCCTGGGTCGTGCCGCTGTCGCCGCCGGTGGCCGTGACCGCGACGACCGGACCGCCGATGATCAGCGCCGCTGCTGCCGCCGCCAGGTACAGGCCACGTCGTTTGCGCCGGGCCCGTTTGGCCGCGACCTCGTCGACCAGCCCGTCGAGCAACCGGGGTGCGGGCGGCTCCGGGACGTACGGGACGGGGCGGGCGCCCGGCACGATGGCGGGGGCCTCGGCGAGCATCGCGAGCATGGGTTCCATCCCGGCGAATTCGTCGAGATGGGCGGCGCAGAGCGCGCAGCCGGCCAGATGCGCTTCGAAGGCGGACGCTTCGGCGTCGTCCAGGATGCCCAGGACGTACGCACCGGCGGCGTCGTGCTCCGGCCCTTCCACCGCCGCGCCAGAACCGGAACTGCCACGTCCGCCAAATCCGCCAAAGTCGTCGGGACCGCCGAAACCGCCCGGACCGCCGGGGAACACGGGGCGGCCACGCGGACCTGTGGAGCCGGTGGGGCTGGAGGGACCGGTCGGCCGGGGCCCGAAAGGCTCCCACTCGTGGTCGCTCATGCCGTGATCCCCCTCTCTTCGAGTGCGAGCTTCATCGAGCGCAGTGCGTAGAAGACCCGGGAGCGCACCGTGCCGCTGGGTATGCCGAGCACCTCGGCGGCCTCATTGACCGTACGTCCCTTGAAGTAGGTCTCGACCAATGCTTCCCGATGGGCGGGGGTCAAATCGTCGAGCGCATCGGAGAGAGTCATCAGCCACAACGCCTTGTCAATCTCGTCCTCCGCGGGAATGACCTCCAGCGGCGACGGATCGACCTCGTGCGGCCGGGCCTGCCGGCTGCGGTGGCCGTCGATGACGATGCGCCGGGCGACCGTCACCAGCCAGGGGCGGACAGAGCCGGTCGCCCGGTTGAGCTGACCGGCGTTCTTCCAGGCACGGATGAGAGTTTCCTGCACGACGTCCTCGGCACGCTGACGGTCGCCGGCGACGAGACGGAGCACGTACGCGAGCAACGGTCCGGCGTGTTCGCGGTAGAGCGCCCGCATCAGCTCCTCGTCCGGAACGGCGGAGGGTGACGCGGGCGGTCCACTGCGATGTCGAGCCCTGTGCGGACGGTCATCGGCCACGGCCGCATCCTTGCGCACCCGAACCTCCCGGTCGAGACCCTGTAGAGCTCCTTGGCCATCGAATACGGAGGCGGGCCGCGATCCGTTCAAAGCCGTTCGGCATTTATCGCGTGGACACGACATACCTGTGCACGACGGTTCACGCGGACACATCCGCCGGGGCCGCGAGCGCCGCCACCCGCCGCCGGTGCCGGGCCACCCGCTCCCGGTTCCCGCACACCTCGCTGGAGCACCAGCGACGGCGCCTCCCCCGTGACGTGTCGAGGTAGAGCCGTCGGCAGTTGTCGCCCTCGCAGCGGCGGAGCCCGGCCCGGGCCTCCGGGTCCGTCAGGAGTTCCACGACGTCGCGGGCGACGACGGCCAGCAGCGCCCCGCACTCGGGCTCGGCACTGAATGTCCGCACCAGTACACCGTTCCCGGCGCGCACGGCCCGCAGTCCCGGCGGCGGCGCGGCGGCGAGTTCGTTGACCCGCTCCAGCGCGCCGTCGGCGCCGCGGCCGCCGAGCTCGGCGGTCAGCAGCCGGTCGACGCCCGTCCGCAGCAGGCGGAAATTCAGCAGCCAGGTCTCGTCGACGGCGTCGAGACATGTGCCCTTCGGTACGAGTCCGGCGGCCACCAGCCAGTCGGTGAGCCGGTCGGTCCCGTCGAGCAGTTCACAGGCGCCGGAGGTTCCGGTCCCCGTCGCCACCAGGTCCAGGCAGAGCCGCCCGGAGTCGAACCGCCAGTCGCACGAGCCTCTGCCCGCCGCCATGCGCATGTCACCGCCTCGGGGTCGCCGGTGGAAGCCACTACCAGAGTGCCCCTCGGCGGCCCGGCCCGTAACCCCTCCCGCCACTCGGGCCGCCACCGAACTCCCCGCGTACGGTGAGGTCATGAGCAACGGTCTCCGCGCGGCCGCCTTCTCGGCCGGCCCCCTGCTGCTGCGGCCCTGGCGCCAGGACGATGTGCCGGCGCTGGTCGAGGCGTACCGCGATCCGACGATGCGCAACCGGCTGGGGCATTTCGTGACGGACGAGGCGGATGCGGAACGCTGGCTGCGGGTGCAGGCCGAGGGCCAGGAGGCCGGCACCCGGTTCAGCTTCGCCGTCGTCGACACGGAGCGGGGCGACGAACTGGTCGGCAATGTGGTGTTGAAGTACCCGCACCCCGGATCCGGTTCGGCCGAGGTCGGCTACTGGACGGCGGTGTGGGCGCGTGGGCGCGGGATCGCCCCGCAGGCGGTCGAAGCGCTCACCGGCTGGGCGTTCACCGCCTTCGCCGAGGACGGCCTTCGACGGCTCGAACTGATCCACCAGGAGGACAACAAGGCCTCGTGCCGGGTCGCGGTCAAGTGCGGATACGCCTTCGCGGAGATCCTCCCGGCCCGCGCGCCGTGGCCGCTCGACGGTCATCTGCACGTCCGGCACGCGGCGTAGGCCGGGGCGCGCAGGGCCGACAAACTCAGCTTGCCGGCGGGCTGTCGTGCAGGATTCGCTGGAACAGCCGGTGGTCCCGCCACTCGCCGTTGATGTGCAGATAGCGCGGAGCCGTACCGAACGCCTCGAAGCCGCACTTGGTGAGCACCCGCTGGGATGCCACGTTGTCGAGCACGGTCCCGGCCTCCACCCGGTGCAGCCGCAGCTCGTCACTGGCCACGGTGCAGATCCGCTGCACGGCGGCGGTGGCCAGACCGCGTCCGGCGTACGTGACATCGACCCAGTAGCCGAGCACGGCGCTGCAGAACGGCCCGAGCACGATGTTGGAGAGCGTGAACTCGCCGATCGCACGGTCCTCGGCATCGACGATCACCCAGGGCATCACCCGCCCCGCCTCACGGTCCGCCAGTCTCCCGGCCAGGCGCTCCCGCTGACCCTGCTCGGTGTAGAAGGTGTCGGATCGTACGGGTTCCCAGGGCTGCATGTACGCACGGCTGCGGGTCAGTGAATCGGCGAGCGAGGCGGCGTCGCCCAGGACGGCGGGACGGAGTCGTACCTCCGCGTCGAGCCGGTGGGTGTCATGGATCATCCCTGCACGGTAGCCCGGCGCGATTCCGGCCCGCTCGCCCGGCCCGCGCCGGTGGATCCTCGCCGCGCTCGCGGTGTACGCCGTTGCCTTCCTGCTTGGAGGAACTCACTCGGGGGTCGCCGTCCCCCTCACCAACGCCCTTGCGGACGCGGGGGATCCGGCGCGGCTCGCCGAACCCGCCGCCGTGCGGGGACGGTTCGAGGACGCGTGGGTCGCCTGGAACGCCGTACGGACCGTCCTGGGCACCGGCGCGCTCACCCTGCTCCTGCGCGCCTTCTTCCTGACGGCCCGTCGGCGCCCTCAGGAGTCCGCGTACTTGGCGTCCGCCGCCGGGTCCAGCGCCAGCCGGTAGCCACGTTTGACGACCGTCTGGATCAGCCGCGGCACACCGAGCGCCGTACGCAGCCGGGCCATCGCCGTCTCCACGGCGTGCTCGTCCGTACCGCTGCCGGGCAGGGCGCGCAGCAGGTCCGCGCGGGCCACCACCCAGCCGGGCCTGCGGGCCAGGGTGTGCAGCAGGGCCATTCCGGCGGGCGGCACCGGGCGCAGTTCGTCGTCGACGAGGGCGGCGTGACCGCGGATCTCGACCCGGTGGCCGGCGATCGGCAACGTGCGTGCTCCACCGGGCAGTTCACGGCAGAGCAGCTGGACGAGCGGGCCCAGCCGGAAGCGTTCGGGCTGGATGGTTTCGATGCCGCGGGCCTGCAGAGGCAGTGCGGTGACCGGGCCGACGCAGGCCGAGACGACTTCGCCCTGCAGGGCGCTCAGGATCTCCGGGAGCAGCCCGCGCTTCTCGGCCCGGCTCAGGAACGAGGCGGCGGCGGGGGCGCTGGTGAACGTGAGGGCGTCCAGTCCGCGGGCGGCGGTGATGTCGAGCAGCCGGTCGAGCGGGGCGAGGTCCTCGGGTTCCATCCAGCGGTAGACGGGTACGCCGACGACTTCCGCGCCACCCGCCCGGAGCGACTCGACAAAGCCGGGCAGCGGTTCGCCGTGCAGCTGCAGGGCGATGCGGCGGCCCTCGACACCTTCGTCGAGGAGCCGGTCCAGGACTTCGGCCATGGACTCGGACCCGGGCGACCAGGCCTCGGTGAGCCCGGCGGCCCGGACGGCGCCCTTGACCTTCGGGCCGCGGGCCAGCAGTTCGACGCCGCGCAGCCGGTCCAGCAGCTGGTCGCCGATGCCCCAGCCGTCGGCGGCCTCGATCCAGCCCCGGAAGCCGATCGCCGTGGTGGCGACGACGACGTCGGGGACCTGGTCGATGAGTTGCTTGGTGGCGGCGAGGAGTTCGCTGTCGTCGGCGAGCGGCACGATCCGCAGGGCGGGCGCGTGCAGGACGGTGGCTCCCCGTCGCTCCAACAGGGTGCCCAGTTCCTCCGCCCGCCGTGCGGCGGTCACCCCGACCGTGAACCCCGCGAGGGGCCCGTGCTGTTCGTCGTCGCGCATGTGGTCTACCCGGCTCTCGTCCCGCTGCTGCTCCATGATGCGGAGAACCGAGCCTGCCAACGATGCGTGACAGGCTCGGTTCCCCCATATTTCCCGCCCGTTACGTCACACGACGCCGAACGGTCACGATCACACCTCCGCGTAGCTGAGCTGCGGCTTCGCGGGGACTGCGGCGGCGCGGCGAAGGTATACCGCCCACGTGACCGTGAAGCACAGCCCGTAGAAGACGAGGAAGGACCAGAAGGCCGCTGTACCTGTGCCCGCGGTCTGGAAGGACTGCCGGAACGCGAGGTTGATGGCGAGTCCGCCGAGCGCGCCGACCGCCCCGATGAGCCCCATGGCGGCACCGGAGAGCCGTCGCCCGTATGCGGCGGCCTCCTCGCCACGCAGCCCCTGGGCGATCGCCTTGGCGTGGAAGATGCCGGGGATCATCTTGTACGTCGATCCGTTGCCCAGCCCGGTGAGGACGAACAGGGCGATGAACCCGACGAGGAACACGGTGAGCGACGCGATGCCGGAGGCGTACACGACGACGCCGGTCGCGGCGGCCATCGCGGCGAAGTTCCACAGAGTGATCCGGGCGCCGCCGTACCGGTCGGCCAGCCACCCTCCCGCGGGCCGGATCAGCGAGCCGAGGAGCGGACCGATGAAGGTGAGCGAGGCGGCCTGCAGCGGGGTCCGGCCGAACTGGGTCTGCAGGACGAGTCCGAAGGCGAAGCTGTAGCCGATGAAGGAGCCGAAGGTGCCGATGTAGAGCATCGACATGATCCAGGTGTGCGGGTCGCGGACGGCGCCCTCGGCCGCCCCGGTGTCGTTCTGCACGGGGCTCAGGTTGTCCATGAAGGACGCGGCGCACAGGGCGGCGACGACGATCAGCGGGACGTACACGGCGAGCACGATCCGCGGGTGGGTGGCGCCGGCGGTGCCGATCACCAGCAGCCCGACGAGCTGCACGACGGGGACTCCGATGTTGCCGCCGCCCGCGTTGAGCCCGAGCGCCCAGCCCTTCTTCCGGAGCGGGAAGAACGCGTTGATGTTCGTCATGGAGGAGGCGAAGTTCCCGCCGCCGATGCCGGCGAGCGCGGCCACCACGAGGAAGGTGGTGTACGAGGTCCCGGGCTTCATCGCGACGAACGCGGCGACGGTCGGCACCAGAAGGGTCAGGGCGCTGAACACCGTCCAGTTCCGCCCCCCGAACCTGGCGACGGCGAACGTGTACGGGACCCGGACCACGGCTCCGACCAGGGTCGCCGTCGAGATCAGGAAGAACTTCCCGGCCGGGTCGACCCCGTACTCCGGCCCCATGAACAGGACCATCACCGACCACAGGCTCCAGATCGAGAACCCGATGTGCTCGGAGAGCACGGAGAACCACAGATTCCGGCGGGCGATCCGCTCGCCCTTCTCCTGCCAGAAGATCTCGTCCTCCGGCTCCCACTGCTCGATCCACCTGCCGGCCATCACGCCTCCACGGTTCACGTTCCACGGGTGTCGGGTCGTCCGACTCGACGCTAGGGAGCGTGCGTTTCGGTGCGGTGCCGCGAGGTGACCGGTGGGCAACCTTGCTCTCACCGGACCGGCGGCGGCCCGGTGAGGATGGGGACGGTCACCGCGGGGCCGGTGCGTTCCTCGGCCTCCTGGACGCACCCGTCGGCCACAGCCGGGGGCTGCGCCTCGCCGCGACGTCCTCGACCCAGCCGACCGCGAGGATCATCAGCGCCAGCAGCGGCCAGACCAGGACCAGCATCAGTTCCGCGTACGAGGAGCTGATGTACGTACCGAGGTGGTCACCGACCCAGGGGACGGTCCACAACTGGTCGATGAGCGGCGAGGTCGCCATGATCAGCAGGTTGTGCCAGAGGTAGATCGTCACCGCGCGGTTGTTGGCGAGGGTGATCACGCTGTCCAGGCGGGCCAGCCTGCCGGGGAGCTGCTGCCAGGACGGTGCGTACTGGAGCAGGATCGCGCAGAAGCCGAGCGACCAGGTCGCCTGGGCCAGCGGGATCTCGTCGAGATTCCAGCCCTCCTCCGTCAGATGCGCCGAGGCCCACCACAGTCCGAACGCCATCACGAAGGCGGCGAGCGAGACCGCCAGATAGCGCGGGATCTTCTTCAGCAGCCCGTCGTGATGGGCGAAGCCCAGAATCCAGCAGGAGCCGAACACCGCGAAGTCGACGAGCCCCTCGCCGGTCTCCCCGGGGACGGTGACCAGTCCGGTGCCGAACACGGCGGTGAGGCCGAGCGGGGCGAGCAGCGTCGGCCAGGGCATCCTGCGGAAGGCCTTCAGCAGCAGCGGCGAGGCGAGCACGAACCAGAGGTAGGCCCGGATGTACCAGAGCGGGCCGACGGCCTGGTCCGCCCAGGTCACCTCCAGGAAGCCGCCCTCCGATCCGCTCTCCCAGGGATACGGCGGGGCGCCGACCGGAAGGAGGTAGCAGCCCAGCTTGATGAACCACCAGATGCCCTCCTCCTTCAGGGGCTTCCAGCCGAGGGCGAACATGACCGGGACGACGACCGCTGCGAACGCCCACATCGGGGGCAGCAGACGGCGGAGCCGGGCGCGGACGACAGCCGGGGCGGGGCGGTCCAGCGAGCGTGCCATCAGCGAACCCGCGAGGGCGAACATGACGCCCATGGAGGGGAACACGACCGTCAGCCAGGCCCAGCCGAAGATGTGGAAGACGACGACACGGACGAGGGCGACGGCGCGCAGCAGGTCGAGATAGCGGTCGCGGCCCGGCCTCTTCGGGGCGGGCGGGGCGGCGCTCTCCGACGACGGTGCGGCGGACTGCCCCGGCACAGGTGCCGGGACCGGGTGGGGCGGGGGGACCGCCGGGGTGTAGCTGCTCGTCATGCGACGGGCCTCCGATCGTTGACACGCCTGCCCTGGCGCACCACCGCGCCGGGTGCCTCCACCACTCCGGTACGGCGCAGCTTCTGCCAGCGCAGCCGGCCGCCGGTGAGTGCGGTGATCCAGGACTGGAGCAGCACCACGTACATGAGCTGCCGGTAGAGGATCTGCTGGAGGGGCAGCGAGATCAGATGCGTCATGCGCTCCCGGTCGAGCCGGAAGGCGTACGCGGCGCAGACGGCCTGCACCACGAGGACGCCGAGCCAGGCGACGACGGTCTTCTGGGTGGGGCCGAAGACCAGCCCGTACAGCAGGAATACGTCGATGAGGGGCGCGAGCAGCGGGGCGACGACCATGAACAGGGCGACGAACGGCAGGCCGACGCGCCCGAACCGGCCGGACGGTCCGCGTTCGATGACGGCACGGCGGTGCTTCCAGATCGCCTGCATGGTGCCGTACGACCACCGGTACCGCTGCGACCACAGCTGCTGCACGGTCTCCGGCGCCTCGGTCCAGGCGCGGGCGTCTTCCGCGTAGACCACCTGCCAGCCGTCGCGGTGCAGCGCCATCGTGACGTCGGTGTCCTCGGCGAGGGTGTCCTCGCTCATGCCGCCGATCCGGTCCAGCGCGTCACGGCGGAAGGCGCCGACCGCGCCGGGGATGGTCGGCATGCAGCGCAGCATGTCGTACATCCGGCGGTCGAGGTTGAAGCCCATCACGTACTCGATGTGCTGCCAGGCGCCGATCAGCGAGTCGCGGTTGCCGACCTTGGCGTTCCCGGCGACGGCACCCACCTTCGGGGCGGCGAACGGCTGGACGAGTTCGCGGACGGTGGCGGGTTCGAAGACCGTGTCGCCGTCCATCATCACGACGATGTCGTGACGGGCGTGTGCGAGGCCGTTGTTGAGGGCGGCGGGCTTTCCGGCGTTGCGCTGGCGGATGACGCGGACGTTCGGCAGCCGCAGCGCCTCGACGATGTCCGCCGTGCCGTCCGTGGAGCCGTCGTCGATGACGATGATCTCGATCGGGTGGTCGCTCGCCACCAGGGAGCGCACGGTGTTGGCGATGCACTCGCGTTCGTTGTACGCGGGTACCAGCACCGAGACGGGGCGGGTGAAAGCGGGTCCCCGGCCGAAGTCCCGCCGTCGGACCTTCCGGGCGTGCAGGAAGGACAGCAGCAGCATCAGGCCGAAGCGGGCGAGGACGAGCACCCCGATGACGACGAGCCCGGCCACGAGCACGTCGGTGAGGTTCTCCGAGAAGCCGACGGCGTACACGAACGCCTTGCCCTTCCACAGCGCGAACCCGGTCACGGGGGTGTGCGCGCTGGGGGCGCCGAGTGCGGTGGTGAGGTTGGTGAACGTGTAGCCCTGCTGCTGCATCCGCGGGAGGAACTCGCCGAGCGCGGCCACGGTCTGGGAGCGGTCGCCGCCGGAGTCGTGCATCAGGATGACGGCGCCCTTGCCGCCCTCGGGCGTGGCCCGTTCGATGATCGCGGGGACGCCGGGGCGCTTCCAGTCCTCGCTGTCGGTGTTGTTGACGACGGTGAGATAGCCGCGGGTGCCGACGTACTGGGTGACCGGCCAGGACTTGTTGTCCATCGCGTCGGCGAACGACGAGTACGGCGGCCGGAACAGGGACGTACGGATACCTGCCGCACCCGCCAGCACCAGCTGGTTCTGGGACAGCTCCCAGTCGATACGGGAGTGGGACTGGTAGGAGAGATCGGGGTGGTCGAAGGTGTGCAGCCCGACCTCGTGCCCCTCCTCGACCATGCGGTGGACGAGTCCGGGGTAGCGCGATGCCATGGTTCCGGTGACGAAGAAGACGCCGTGCGCGTCGTACTTCTTGAGCTCGTCGAGGACCCGCGGGGTCCATACCGGGTCGGGGCCGTCGTCGAAGGTCAGCACGATCCGGTGATCGGGGACGCTCAGGGACTTGGCGGGCCCGGTGGTGCTCCGGGCATCGATGACCGGCCCGCCGTCGAGGATCTTGTCGGGCACACGGTCCGTCGCCGCCGGGGCCTGAATACGGTGATCGGCGAGGATTTCGCTGTGCACGTAACCGCGCAGCATCAGCATGGCGAGCAGGGCAACGAGGAACACGGACGGCAGCAGATAGCGCATGGGAAGCCTGCGCCGCCGGTTCCGCTTCTGTCGGTTGTGCCTGCCCCGCGAGGCGGGGGTGGTCATTTAGTGACTGCCTTCTTGCTCTTGCGCGGGCGGATCCGGGGACTCGACGGGCGGGGTGGGCGTCTGCGTGGGACCGGGATCGACGGGCGGCGTCGTGGTGACTACGGGCGGCTCGGAGGTCGTCGTCGCCGGGGTGGGCTTCGTGCCGCCGCCGGTGGTGTCACCCGTGTGGGTGGCCCCGGCGGTGGGCTTCGACGGCGCCTTGGCGGAGGCGGACGCGGACGGGGTACCGGATCCGGCGCTGCCCGAAGGCTTCGCGCGGACGTCGGCCGCCGGATGCGCCGCCGTGGCTCCCGGTGCCGCACCCACCGGCACGACCGTGTCCGCGCTGCCCGACGGAGTGGGCGGCGTCCGGACCTCGTCCGCTTTCTTGTGCTGCTTCTGGCCGGAGAGCGGCAGCCACGGCGCAGTGGAATTACCGCCGAGCAGGGCGACGACCAGCGTCACCGCGTAACAGGCACAGACCGCGGCAAGGACCCAGCCCAGACGCCTGAACGTCTTGCTGCGCCGGCCGCTCTCATCGACGAAGACCGGACCGTCGGAGCCCTCGGGGGCTCCCGGTTCGGCCGACAGCTCGGAGAGCTGACGTCCGAGACCGTCGAGCTGGACGGTGACGTCGTTCCACTCGTGCGTGTGCCCGGACCGGGCACCTTCACGCCAATTTTCCACAGGTGTAGGCACATCCCCCACTCAGACAAATGGGTGCGCACGTTTGAGCCGGTCACGTACCGGCAAACCGGGCCCCCACCCAGTCCGCGCGCCCCTCAGCACCTTGCACCCGGAGGATGAATGTAGCGCACAAAGCTGACGAAAATAGCCCTGAACGAGTGATGCTCAAGCTGCGGGATACACCGGCTCCACACGACCTGCGGCCGGGCAGTAGGTCCGTAACTGCACGTCTGATCCATGTTTGTCTGTTAGGGAGTTGATGGATCGTTGGCCAGCAATCAGCCAATCGGCCCATCCCCCCGGACGAATGTTCCTATCGTGTGGGCACTTCACGGGAATCGAGAACGGCATGTCGGTCATCCTCATCGCGGTCGGCCTCGCGGCCACCTTGTCCGGCTGCGCCTCGGCTGCCCTCGGACGGCTCCCGCCGTGGCTGTCCGGATACACGGCACACCCCCGGGCCTGGGGGATCGGCATGGTCGGCATCGGCCTCTTCGCCCTGGCCCAGATCCCCTCGCTGCGTGAGCGCATCACGGACGCGGGATCGGTGGTGGCCGCGGTCCCGTTCGTGGTGCTCGTCGCCGGACTGGCCGGCCTCGCGCTCTCCGGCAGCCGTCCGCGCCGCCCGACCCGCTGAGCCGTCTCGGGCCACCCCTTCACGCCTGCGACATCAGCGCCAGATCGCCCTCGGGAAGCCAGCTCCCGGCGGGTACCTCCAGCCCGCGTTCCGCCGCCGTCACCCCCGCCGCGACCCGCCGCAGCGCGTCCACCCCCGGGTGTTTCAGCCCTTTGCGCCACACCAGCGACACCGGTGACAGCGGTACGGGGTCGACCAGCGGCCGTACGACCATCCCCGGCACCTCGATGAACTCGGTGCTCGCCAGCACCGACCAGCCCTGTTTCCGCACCACCCGGACGAACTCCTCCTCCCCCACGATCTCCGGGAAGGGGGCCACCAGTTCGATCCCCCGCCCCGCGAAGAGCCGCTCCGCGAGGTCGGTCCACTCCGCCGTGGCCGGGTTGCCCGCCGCCGCGTACAGCCGCTCCCCCGTCAGCGCACCCATCGGGACCCGGTCGAGCGAGGCCAGCGGATGGTCGTCGCGCAGCAGGACGGTCAGCCGTTCGAAGCAGACCGGCTGATGCGACAGCCCCGCCCGTACTGCCGGATCCAGCCCCGCGACCCGGCCGAAGGAGACATCGAGCCGCCCGGCCAGGATCTCCGCCGCCGCCCCCGTCAGCCCGCTCAGATAGCGCGCCACGAACTCCACTCCCGGCGCCTCGTCGCGGGCCAGCCCGAGCAGCCGGTACCCCGTCCCGATCGGGACGCTGACGTCGACCAGCAGCGGGCGCGTCTGCACCGCCCAGGCGGCGCGGAGCTCGTCGTGGGCGGCGATCACCCGGCGGGCGTGCGGCAGCAGCCGTTCGCCGTCGGGTGTGAGGGAGACCTGGCGGGTGCTCCGCACGAACAGCTCCGCACCGAGCTCGCGCTCCAGCCGGCGGATGTCCCGGCTGAGCGCCTGCTGGGCCAGGTAGAGCCGGGCGGCGGCACGGGTGAAGTGCAGGTCCTCGGCGACGGCGACGAAGGCGCGCAGCAGTCGCGGATCGATATCGGAGGAGGTCACGGGCCCGAATTTACAACACAGGTGCGTGAATGGGTGCGGAGCAGGTGTTGGACCGCACGGGCCGGCCACCGCGAGGGTTGAGCCATGCCGTACGACACTCCCACCACGCCCCTGCATGCCGTCTCCGGAGACATGCTGGTGATCGCCCCGCGGACCGGCGCTCCCGTCCACCGCACCTCCTCCAACCCGTACCGCCGGCTGCTCGCCACCCCCGGCGCCCGCGCCTTCACGGCGGGCAATCTGATCGCCCGGCTGCCGATGGGCATGTTCAGCGTCAGCGCGGTCATCATGATCGCCGGGTCGCGCGGTTCGTACGCCCTGGCCGGGGCGGTCACCGCGACCGGGCTCGCCGCGACCGCCGTGGTCGCTCCCTGGACGGCCCGGCTCGTCGACCGGTACGGCCAGGCCCGGATCGCCGTGCCCGCCACCGCGATCGCCGTACTCGGCTCGCTCGCGCTGCTGCTGTGTGTGCACTACGACGCCCCGGACTGGACGCTCTTCGCCGCCTACGCCGCGACCGCGACCACCCCCAACACCGGCGGCATGTCCCGTGCCCGCTGGGCTCATCTGCACCGCGGCGACCCGGCCGCCCTGCACACCGCGAACTCCTTCGAACAGGCCGCGGACGAGCTGTGCTTCATGCTCGGCCCCGCCCTCGCCGCGTTCCTGTGCGCAGCGCTCTTCCCGGAGGCCGGGACGCTCATCGGTGCGGTGCTGCTGATGACGGGCGTGCTGATCTTCGCCGCTCAGCGCGCCACCGAACCGCCGGTGGCGCCCGTCACACGGGCGGGCTCCCCGCTGCGCACCCGGGGCATGCCCGCACTGCTCGCCGTCTTCCTCGCCACCGGAGCGGTCTTCGGCGCCATGGAGGTCGTCACGATCGCGCACGCCGGGGGCGCGATCCTGGCGCTCCAGGCGGGCGGCTCGTGCGTGGCGGGACTGCTGTACGGGTCGCTGCGCCCGGCCGTGGACATTCGGCGACGGCTCCTGTGGTGCCTGGCGGGGATGGCGGCGCTGATGTCCCTGCCGCTGCTCGCCGCCTCGTCGACCGATTCGCTGCTCGTGCTGGCCGGCAGTCTGCTGCTGGCCGGCGCGGCGACGGCGCCGACGATGGTCACCGGGATGACGCTGGTGCAACGGCTGACCCCCGAGGGCCGGTTGAACGAGGGCATGACGCTTTCCGTCACCGCGCTGCTGGGCGGAATAGCGGCCGGTTCGGCGACCGGCGGCTGGACGGTGGAGCACGCCGGGACGGTCACGGCGTACGTGGTGCCGGGGTGCGCGGCGGGGCTGGCGCTCGCGGTGGCGGCGGCCGGGATGCGTGTGCGCGGCAGCGGCTCGTGACCCCGCACCGGCGCGAGGACGCCGCACCCGCACACAGAACGAGGACCCCGCTGCCGGTGGGCAACGGGGTCCTCGTTCACATGGGAATTGTGGAGATGGCGGGAATCGAACCCGCGTCCAACGGTGCAGAACCAGGGCTTCTCCGAGCGCAGTTCGCTGCGATTTTCTCGGCCCCGGAGATCTCGCGAACAAGTCTCCGACGGGCTCAGTCACTGTTTGATTTCCCACCGAACCCCGTGACCGGGATCAGTGGTTTAGTCCCCTAGATTATGCCAGGGTCCGGGTCGGGAACACTCCCGGGCTGACACCCATTAAGGGTCCCTCACTCACTGCTTATTAGGCAGCGAGGGCGAAGGACTGGGAATCGCTCTTGGAATTGGCGATTATTGGTTGCGACATATGGTTTACGAGATCATTGCCGCTTCCTCGGCTCGCTTCCCCTGCTTCGACATCCGCTGTCGAAACCGATCATCCCCATGTTGATTTTTCAAAGGCGCACCGGCTGTGCGGTGCAGTCCCATCGTACGTGACCGACGGGCGACGGTGCCAGCCTATTCCTGCCGGAGCGCGCTCAGGCGCTCCGCTGCCGCCGCCGGGCCGCCGAGATCGCGCGGTTCGTCTCGCGCAGGTCCTGCTTCTCGCGCAGCGTCTGCCGCTTGTCGAACTCCTTCTTGCCCTTGGCGAGCGCGATCTCGACCTTGACCCGGCCGTCCTTGAAGTACAGCGCGAGCGGCACGATCGTGTGCCCCGTCTCCTGCGACTTCGACTCCAGCTTGTCGATCTCGGCCCGGTGCATCAGCAGCTTGCGCTTGCGCTTGGCGGAGTGGTTGGTCCAGGTCCCCTGCACGTACTCGGGGACGTGCACGTTGTGCAGCCACGCCTCGTGCCCGTCGATCTGGACGAAGCCGTCCACCAGCGAGGCCCGGCCCAGCCGCAGCGACTTGACCTCGGTGCCCATCAGTACGAGACCGCACTCGTAGGTGTCGAGGATGTGGTAGTCGTGCCGCGCCTTCTTGTTCTGCGCGACGAGCTTGCGCCCTGTGTCCTTTTCCTTAGCCATAGTGCGACCATTTTCGCACTACGACCCACCCCCGAGGCCACTCAATACTGTCTCGGCCCGCTGGAGGGCCCGGGAGGAGACCACGAGGTCCGGGGTGATGCCGTGGCCGTCGACGCTGCGGCCCGCCGGCGTGCGGTAGTGGCCGACGGTCAGCTCGGCCACCGAGCCGCCCGGGAGCTTGCTGGGCATCTGCACGGACCCCTTGCCGAAGGTGCGCGAGCCGACGGTGACGGCGCGGCCCCGGTCCTGGAGGGCTCCGGTCACCAGCTCGGCCGCACTCATGGTGCCGCCGTCGACGAGGACGACGACCGGGCGGACCGTGTCACCGCCCCGCGTGGCGTAGAGGGCGCGCTGCGCACCGTGCACGTCATACGTGGCGACCAGTCCGCCGTCGAGGAATCCGGAGGCGGCGACCACCGCCTCGGTGACCAGCCCTCCGGAGTTGCCCCGGAGATCGAGCAGCACCCCGGCGCCCGCCGGTGCGTCCCGGACCGCGTCGCGGATCCTGGCCCCCGAGCCCTTGGTGAACGAGTCGACCTTGATCAGCACAGCTCCGGAGGAATCGGAACGGTCCGATCCGAGCTGCTTCGCCCCGATCCTGCGGACCGTGACGGCCTCGGTGGTGAGCCGGGCCCGGGTCAGCGTCAGCGTCCTGGCCGGGCCGGTGACGCCGCGCTGGACCGTCAACACGACGGTGGTGCCCACGGCAGCGCTCGTACGGTCCCCGCGCAGCAGGGCGACCACCTCGGAGACGGGGCGCCGGTCGATCCGGCGGCCGTCGACCGTACGGAGCAGATCGCCGGGCTCGATGCCGGCCAGGGCGGCGGGGCCGCCTGGCTGGACCCGGGCCACCGCGACCAGTCCGTCGGCGGAGCGCTTCGCGGCCAGACCGACGCCCGTGTAGGAGCCGTCGAGGGCCTGCTCGAACTCCTCGTACTCCCGCTCGTCGTACACCGCGCCCCAGCGGTCCCCGCTGCGACTGACGACCTCCTCGGCCGCCTCCGTGCTCGACTTGCCGTCGGCCACCGCCTCGGCCGCCGCGGCAGCGATCTCGTCGCGGTCGACGGTGGAGGCGACGGAACGGGCCTTTATCGCCGCAGCCCTCTCGTCACCCTGCGGCAGCGACCCGGTGGCCGCCGCCGTGGCGAGGACGCTCGCGAAGACCAATGTCAGGGCCGCCCCGCGGCCGAAGCCTCGGGGCCGGAGACGACGCGTAGGGCCCGACATGGCGACGAGTCTAGGACAACGCCCCGAGGGCGCACGGCCGGTTGACCGCACGCCCCACGGGGCGCATGTCACACCTTGAGGTACTTGCGGAGCGCGAAGAGCGCGGCAACGGCCGGCATCAGCAGACCGATCGCGAGGACCAGGGGCAGCTTGGTGAAGACCGCGTCCCAGCCGATGAAGTCGATCAGGTTGAGCTTCGACTGGAGCGCCAGTCCGCCGTCGATCAGGAAGTAACGCCCGGCCAGCAGCATGACGCAGGCGAGCAGACCACCGATGAGACCGGCGAACGCGGCCTCCATGATGAACGGCATCTGGATGTAGAAGCCGGAGGCGCCGACGAGCCGCATGATGCCCGTCTCGCGGCGCCGGCTGAACGCCGAGACCCGGACGGTGTTCACGATCAGCATCAGCGCAATGACCAGCATCAGCGCCATCACGAAGAGCGCGGCCACATTCATGCCGTTCATCAGGCCGAAGAGGTTGTCCAGGATCCCTCTCTGGTCCTGGACGGACTGCACCCCGTCACGTCCGGCGAAGGCGGTGGCGACGACCTTGTACTTCTTCGGGTCGTGGAGCTTGACCCGGAACGACTCCTGCATCTGGTCCGGCGTGATGTTGCCGGCCATCGGCGAATCGCCGAACTGGTCCTGGTAGTGCTTGTACGCCTGGTCGGCCGACTCGTAGGTGACCGTCTGGACGGCCTCCATCTTCTTGAGGTCGCCCTCGATGTCCTTCTTCTGCTGTGCGGTGACGGCGCCCTTGGCGCACTTCGGCACCGACTCCGCGTCGCTCTTGCTGCAGAGGAAGATCGAGACGTTGACCTTGTCGTACCAGTAGTCCTTCATCGTGCTGACCTGTTCGCGCATCAGCAGCGCGCCGCCGAACAGGGCGAGCGAGAGGGCGACGGAGACGACGACGGCGAAGGTCATCGTGAGGTTGCGGCGGAGACCGACGCCGATCTCCGACAGGACGAACTGGGCGCGCATGGCGTCCTTTCAGTACTCGATGCTCAGCGGTTCCGGCACGGCCGGTACCGCTCAGTGCTGATAGCCGTAGACGCCGCGGGCCTGGTCACGTACAAGACGGCCCTGCTCCAGCTCGATGACGCGCTTGCGCATCTGGTCGACGATGTTCTGGTCGTGGGTCGCCATGATGACGGTGGTCCCGGTCCGGTTGATCCGGTCCAGGAGCTTCATGATGCCCACGGAGGTCTGCGGGTCGAGGTTGCCGGTCGGCTCGTCCGCGATCAGCAGCATGGGACGGTTCACGAACGCCCGCGCGATCGCCACGCGCTGCTGCTCACCACCGGAGAGCTCACCGGGCATCCGGTCCTCCTTGCCGCCGAGCCCGACGAGGTCGAGGACCTGCGGAACCGCCTTGCGGATCTCGCCGCGCGGCTTGCCGATGACTTCCTGGGCGAACGCCACGTTCTCCGCAACGGTCTTGTTGGGGAGCAGGCGGAAGTCCTGGAAGACGGTGCCCAGCTGGCGGCGCATGTGCGGCACCTTCCAGTTGGACATGCGCGCGAGGTCCTTGCCGAGGACGTGGACCATGCCCTGACTGGCACGCTCCTCGCGGAGGATGAGTCGCATGAAGGTGGACTTGCCGGAGCCGGAGGAGCCCACCAGGAAGACGAACTCCCCCTTCTCGATATCGAGAGACACATCCCGTAGAGCGGGACGGCTCTGCTTCGGGTAGGTCTTGGAGACGTTGTCGAATCGGATCACGGATGCACCACGGTCGGCCGGGAGTAGGTGTGCGTGACCATACGCGAACCGGGCTCAGCCGTGCAGGCGCGCGTCCCGTGATGGGCGATTTATGGCGGAACGGAACCGGGTGGGGGCGCAACCGGAACCGGAACGGACCGGGTGTTCTCCGGCGGGCCGCGCCGAATTCCGCGCAACCTGGCACAGTGGAGGGGGAACGGATGCGTTTCCATGAGCGTTGTGCGGAGAGAAGGCGTATGCGGCTCCGCCGCGCGGGAGGAGGAAAGCGCATGACCTATGACCGACTGGTGTGCGCAAACTGCGCGGCGCCTGTCAACGAGGGCCGATGCCCCGTATGCCGGGCCAGCCGCGCACGGCTGCAGGAGCAGGATCAGGGCCAGGGACCGTTCGCGGGGCTGAGCCCGGCGATGCTGATCGCCCTGTTGGTGGTGCTGGTGGGCGCGCTGGCGCTGCTGGCGCACCAGACCGTGTAGCTGTCCGTAGCCGCCCGTACGGCGGGAGTGAGAATCCGCGGAAGGGCCCGGGACGTGATGTCCCGGGCCCTTCTGTGTACGTAGGTGTACCAGACGGCCGCAGGCCTTAGGCGACCGTACGACCGTTCACCAGACGCGGCAGGATCCGGAAGCCGATGCCACCGGCGATCATCGTCGCGGCGCCGACCAGCAGGAACGTGGTCTCGGCCGCGCCGGTCTCGGCGAGCTCGTCCTTGCCCTTGCCCTGCTCGACCGGCTGGTTGCCGACCGAGTCGGTGTCGGTGTTGTCCGCGCACTGGGCGCCGTCGAGGTCGACGGTGCAGGTGCCGACGTCGCCACCGGTGGAGTCGTCGCCACCGGAGCCACCGTTGCCGTTGCCGCCACCGTTGCCGTTGCCGCCACCGTTGTCAGCGGCACCACCGTTGTCGGCCGCACCACCGTTGCCGTTGCCGCCACCGTTGTCGGCCGCACCACCGTTGCCGTTGCCGTTGCCGCCACCGTTGTCAGCGGCACCACCGTTGTCGGCCGCACCACCGTCGCCGTTGCCGCCACCGTTGTCGGCCGCACCACCGTCGCCGTTGCCGCCACCGTTGTCGGCCGCACCACCGTCGCCGGCACCGCCACCGTTGTCGGCCGCACCACCGTCGCCGTTGCCGCCACCGTTGTCGGCCGCACCACCGTCGCCGGCACCGCCACCGTTGTCGGCCGCACCACCGTCGCCGGCACCGCCACCGTTGTCGGCCGCACCACCGTCGCCGGCACCGCCACCGTTGTCGGCCGCACCACCGTCGCCGGCACCGCCGTCGGAGGTCGTACCACCCTGACCTCCGTTGTCACCGCCGCCGGCCGCGTCGCTCTCGCCGTTCTCGCTACCGAGTCCGGCGTCGATACCCAGGCCGCTGTCGTCGGCCTGCGCGTTGACGGAGAGACCGCCAATGTTGACACCGATGCCGACGGCCTGCGCCGCGCCGGCAGCGGTCAGCGAGGCACCCGCGGCGATTACCGCACCTGCGGCTATCCGCGCGACGCGTACTCGCGTCTTCTTGGTCATCTGCTGCTACCCCCAGTAGCTGTTCTCGTCAGTGGAGCAGCCATATGCGGGCTCACGGCTCTGCTGGGGTTGCGCACTCGGCCGGGGCCACGTCGTGCCGTAGCCAAGCCGCCCTCCCCGTTCACACCCGTCCCAGACATACGCATGCTGCAGTAGCACCCTGTCCAGAGATAAGGACTACGTCAAGCCCGTTCCGTGCAATGTGCACCGTTTTGCTGCCGGTTGACCGTCATTCAGAATCACGACTGTGACGCAGTCACCATGGCGCCCACGCAACTCGCAGCCCCAACTCCCCTTCCCGGGACGGAATTCCGTGCGCCGGCCCGGCAGGGCCGGCTACCGAAAACGGCGGTGCCGGAACCCCTTGAGGAGCCCGGCACCGCCGTTCGTGCGCTTCGGTGGTTACTTCTCGCGCTGCTTCCGCCAGCGGATGCCCGCCTCCAGGAAGCCGTCGATCTCACCGTTGAAGACCGCTTCCGGGTTGCCGATCTCGAACTCCGTACGCAGGTCCTTGACCATCTGGTACGGGTGCAGGACGTACGAACGCATCTGGTTGCCCCAGGAGTTGCCGCCGTCGCCCTTGAGCGCGTCCATCTTGGCCTGCTCCTCCTGACGGCGGCGCTCAAGGAGCTTCGCCTGGAGGACGTTCATCGCGGACGCCTTGTTCTGGATCTGCGAACGCTCGTTCTGGCAGGAGACGACGATGCCGGTCGGCAGGTGGGTCAGGCGCACCGCGGAGTCGGTCGTGTTGACGCCCTGGCCACCGGGACCGGAGGAGCGGTACACGTCGACGCGGAGCTCGGACTCGTCGATCTCGATGTGGTCGGTCTGCTCGACGACCGGCAGCACCTCGACACCCGCGAAGGACGTCTGGCGACGGCCCTGGTTGTCGAAGGGCGAGATCCGGACGAGCCGGTGGGTGCCCTGCTCGACGGAGAGCGTGCCGTAGGCGTACGGGATCTGGACGGCGAAGGTGGTCGACTTGATGCCGGCCTCTTCCGCGTACGACGTCTCGTAGACCTCGGTCTTGTACCCGTGCCGCTCGGCCCAGCGGATGTACATGCGCTGGAGCTTCTCGGCGAAGTCGGCGGCGTCGACGCCACCGGCCTCGGCACGGATGTTGACCAGCGCCTCACGGGAGTCGTACTCGCCGGAGAGGAGGGTACGGACCTCCATCTCGTCGAGCGCCTTCTTGACGGACTCCAGCTCCCGCTCGGCCTCGGCGAGGGCGTCGGCGTCGCCCTCGTCCTCGGCGAGCTCGAAGAGAACCTCAAGATCGTCGATACGGCCGCGGAGGGCCTCGGTCTTGCGGACCTCGGCCTGGAGGTGCGAAAGCTTGCTGGTGATCTTCTGCGCCGCCTCCGGGTCGTCCCAGAGGGACGGCGCCGCCGCCTGCTCCTCGAGCGCGGCGATGTCCGCCCTCAGCGCCTCGAGGTCCAGGACGGCCTCGATCGACCCCATGGTCGAGGAGAGGGACTTCAGCTCTTCGGAAATATCGACGACTGCCACGGGTCCAGCGTAACGGCTGTCGGCCCGGACCATCCCCGGGCCGTCCTTTCCGCGGGGATCCGTGCAGTCGCGGCGCGGTTACGGAGCCGCCGGGGCCGAGTTCTTCGTGTCCTGCGGAGTCGCGTCCGCGTCGTGGCCACCGAAGGCCAGCCAGCCGCCCACACCCAGGGCCGCGCACAGCACCAGCGCCACCGCCCCCAGCGTGATGCGGCGCTTGCGGATGGCCGCCGACTTGTTCCGCGCCGAGCCCGGACGGGGCTGGCCCGGGGCGCGGGGGGCCCGGGCGGTGCCCCGGGGGCCGCCGGAGAGCTCGTCGGGGCCCGGCACGCGCATGCTGGTGTGGGTGTCCCGGTTGGAGTCCGGGGAGGCGCCGGGGACCAGCGGGACCGCGCCGCGACGGCGGGGTTCGTCGGGGGCCGGGGTGTACTGCTGCTCGTCGTAGGGCTGGGGTTCCGGTTCGGCGTCCGGCTCGTCGACGTCCAGGGGCGGGATGCCGGCCAGGTGCGGGAGCTGCTCGCGCAGACGCGCCGCGAGCTCGGAGGCGCGCAGCCGGGAGGCCGGGGCCTTGGCCAGGCACTGCACCAGGAGCTGCCAGAGCTCCTCGGGGATACCGGGAAGCGGGACCACGGTCTCCGTGACGTGGCGGCGCAGCACCGCGCCTGGGTGGCCGCCGCCGAAGGGTGTGAAGCCCGCGAGGAGCTCGTACAGCACCGTCGCGAGGGCATAGATGTCGACGGCGGCGCGCGGCGGGAGGCCCTCGACGATCTCGGGGGCCAGATAGTCCGGCGTACCGATGATCTTCGTGGCCTTGGTGCGGCGCGGGGTGTCGATCAGCTTGGCCACGCCGAAGTCGGTGAGCAGCGCGGGATGCGAGCCGCCGGGGCCGAACGGGCCCTCCATGTCGAGCAGGATGTTCTCCGGCTTGACGTCGCGGTGGACCACTCCGGCGGCGTGCGCGGCCGCGAGGCCGTCGGCGACGTCCGCGATGATCGCGACCGCTGCCTCGGGGGCGAGGCGGCGCTCGCGGTCGAGGCGGGTGCGCAGATCCGTACCGCGTACCAGGTTCATGACCAGCGCCAGGTCGTTGCCGTCCACGACGAGGTCGTGGACGCCGACGATGTGCGGATGGTCGAGCCCCAGCAGCGCGGTGCGCTCCTGGACGAAGCGTCCGACCAGCTCCTGATCGGACGCGAGGTCCTCACGGAGCAGCTTGATGGCGACGGGGCCCTCAGGACCCTCGCCGAGCCACACCGTGCCGGCGCTGCCGCGCCCCAGGATCTGGTGGGCGGTGTACCGGCTGCCGATATTCCGTGCCAAGACTGCTCCCTCAGCGGCTGGCGTTGGACCCCCGGTCGACAAAGTTACGCGGCGATCGGGGTGTTACGTGCCCTGGATGGCGCCAACCTTCACTTCTGCGGGCGAAATCGTCCCGTAGAAGTCGACATAGCTACGAAGTTGGTGATGCGGGCTCTGTCAGGGGCCACTGCTGCTGCCCAGTTTCGAGAGCCAGTCGGTGACGGAGGAGACCGCGTCGCCGATCGCGTTCCAATAGCTCTGACCCTGTCCGATCCAGTCCTGCAACGGCGTCAGTTCCCAGATCAGCCAGCCCGCGACGAAGAGCAGCACCACCGTGAACAGGCAGCCCTTGAGGCAGCCGAGTCCCGGGATCTTCATCGGGTTGGCGCTGCGCTGCCTCGGCTCGCGGGGCTGGCGCGGGGCCGGCTGCTGGGGCGCCGGCTGCTGCGGAGGTGCGTACTGCTGCCGCTGGGGCTGGGGGTGTTGCGGTTGCTGGCGGCGCTGGGGGTACTGCTGGGGTTGCTGTTGCGGGTACTGCTGACGCTGCGGCTGCGGCGGGTACTGCTGCTGGTGCTGCGGAGCCTGTTGCGGCTGCTGGCGCTGCGGCCGACGGCGGAGCGGATCCTGGCTCGGGTCGAGGTACTGGACCTGCGTCTGTTCGTTGCGGTCGCGGGCCGCCTGCAGCTGGGACTGCCACGGGTGCGGGCCGTCGGGCTGCGGCGGACCGTCGGGGCGCTGCGGTACGGGCGGCATGACCGCGGTCGGGTCGGCGTGCCCGCCCTGGCCCTGCCCCGGTCCGTACCCCTGGCCGGGTGAGTGCTGCATGACGCTGGTCGCCGCGTTCGGGTCGTACGCACCCGCATTGTTCGGCAGCACCTGCGTCGGGTCGGCCGCGCTGGGGGTCTCCGGCACGGCTGCGGGCGCCGGGTCGGGCGCGAGCAGGGCGCCCACGCCGTCGGCGGCCGCGATCTGCGCCGAGGTGGCGTGCACACCGATGCCGGCCGCGACGGTACGCAGGCCGTGGGCCAGGTTCTCCGCGCTGGGCCGTCCGTCCGGGTCCTTGCTCAGGCAGCGCTCTATGACCGTCCAGAGCGGCGCCGGGACGGTGGTGGGGCGGCGGGGCTCCTCACTGAGGTGCCGGTGCAGGACCTCGAGGGCCGTGCCGCCGGAGAACGGCGGGCGCCCGGTGACCAGCTCGTACAGCAGGATGCCCGCGCCGTAGATGTCGACGGCGGAGGTCTGCGGACGTCCCTCGGCGGACTCCGGCGCCACGTAGGCGGGCGTGCCGACGAACTCATGGGTCCGGGTCAGGCCCGGGGAATCGGCGAGCCGCGCGATGCCGAAATCGGTCAGCATCGGATGCATCTGGCCGTCGCGCTCGGACAGCAGGACGTTCGCCGGCTTCAGGTCGCGGTGGACGACACCGTCGGCGTGGCTGGCGGCGAGCGCGTCCGCGATCTGGGCGGTGAGGAGCGAGGCGGCTACCGGGGTGAGCGGGCCGTTCTCACGGAGGTAGCGGTGCAGGTCGGGACCGTCGACCAGATCCATCACGAGGGCGAGGAGATCGCCCTCGACGACCAGGTCGCGGGTGCGCACGATGTTCTCGTGGGTGAGCCGCAGCAGCACGGATCGCTCGCGCAGGAACCGCATCACCACGTCCGCGTCGTTGGCGAGCTCCTCCTTGAGGACCTTGATTGCCACGGTCTCGCCGGGCTGGCCGGCGACGGCCGCCTCGGAGCCTGCGGTCTCCCGCTGGCGGGCGCGCCAGACGGTGCCCGTCGCGCCGCGTCCCAGCGGCTCTTCGAGCAGGTACTTGCTGCCTACCGGCCGCACGTCATGCGCTCCCTGCTGATCGTGGTGCTTACGGCCCCCCGGGGCCCGCCCCGGGGGTTTCCGGCCCACTCTAATGCCGCTCCAGGGGCTTCGAACGGGTCACCGGTCGGTCACCTTCCGGTCGTGGACGAGGTGTGAGCCATCATGTCCGAAAGAAGACGCCCACACCGAACAGATGGTTGCCGCACAAACGTTCGCCTGGCCGGATTCCGACGGTTGCCCCGCTTCCGTGCGCGGCTCCGGGTACCGCCGCAAGCAGGCACTTTTGGGCCCACAGCCGACCTTTCAAGATCACTTAGAGGTGGCCCCCGGGCGTGTTGTCAGCGGCAGGTGCGAGGATGCCTCCAGCACGGAACTGTGGGGTCGGAGCCTCGCGGTACGTGACGACCTGTACCGGACGACGCGTCGGTGCCGGGTGGGGGAATCACAGGGCGTTTCCCCTGCCGGGCACCCCGCGCAGAAGGGACCGCTGACGGCGATGCAGATCCGGCTGACCGTCCTCGCGCCGCGCAGCGGCCAGACCCCGGCGCGCGCCTGCGACGTGCTCGTCACCGCCCCCGCGGGGACGGCACTCGCCACCGTGGCCTCCAACCTGGCCGCCGCCGTCTCCGGGCCCGACGGCTCGCTCGGCAGCGGAGCGGTGGTGCTGTTCGCCGGCCGCGACCGGCTCGACGCGCAGCGGTGCGCGCTCGGCGAGCCGCCGCTGGTCGACGGCGCGGTGCTCTCGCTCCAGGTCCCCGGGGAGGACGAGACGGCGGCCGACGCCGTTCCGGCGCAGTTGCACGTGGTCGCGGGGCCCGATGCGGGCGGCGTCCATCTGCTGCACGGCGGACAGATACTGATCGGCCGGTCCGCCGACGCGGACGTCCCGCTCGACGACCCCGATGTGTCCCGGCTGCACTGCGCGGTGACGGTCTCCGACGACGGCGCGGTCTCGGTCGCCGACCTGGGCTCCACGAACGGCACCTCGCTGGACGGTACGGAGGTCCGCGACCGCCCGGTCCGGCTGAGGCCGGGCGCGCTGCTGCGGCTCGGCGAATCGACGCTCCGGCTGACGTCGGGCTCGCCCACGCCGTCGCTGGCAACTGCGCCGGACGGCGAGGGGCATCTTCGGGTCGCACGGGCGGCGGGCAACCTCGCGGCGGAACCGGACGGATACGCCACCGGTCACGCCCACGCTGTACGCGTGGGCGCCGCACCCGTGGCCTACGAGGGCGGCGCGCCGGCCGGGTCGGACGACGGGGGCGCACGGGGCACAGCCCGGCGGGCGTCCGGTCGATTCCCGGACGACGAGACACCCCGGCGCGGCGGGATAGGGGCCTGGGCGCGCAGGCTGGCGGGGAACAAGGGCGAGCCGGTACACGAGGCGGCGCCCGACGAGGCGGGGGCGGTGGGCCTGCCGGGCCCGCTCGCGTCCGTACCGCGGCCGCGCTCGTCCTCGGCGGGGACATGGCCCGACCCGGCGGCCGTGCTGCTGACCGCGCTCGGGCCCGGACCCCGGCTGTGGGAGCGCGACGCCGAACACCCCGAGGCGCTCGTGGTCCGGCTCGGCACCACGGACCGGGCGGAGCTGCCCGCAGTGCCGGTGACCGTGGGACTTCGGGAGGCCGGTTCGCTGGGGCTCGCCGGTCCGCGGGAGCGGCTGGCCGGGCTCGCCCGCTCGACGGTGGCGCAGCTCGCCGCGCTGCACTCCCCGGCCGACCTGGAGATCGTGCTCATCAGCACGGACCGTGCCCGCAGCGCCGACGAGCGCAGGCGCGAGTGGGCATGGCTCGGCTGGCTGCCCCATCTGCGGCCGATGCACGGGCAGGACTGCCGGCTCCTGCTCGCGTACGACCGTGAGCAGGCGACGGCGCGCACGACGGAGCTGATGCGCCGGCTGGACGACGGGCCGCTCGGCACCGGCTGGGCCAGCGTCGACCGGAGCACGGTCGCCGAGACCGCCCAGCGGTACGAGGGGCCGTACACCGTGGTGATCGTCGACGGTGACCCCGGATCCGCGGTGCTGCGCGAGACCACGGCCCGGCTGGCCGCCGCGGGTGCGGCAGCCGGGATCCATCTGATCTGTCTGGCCGAGACGCCGGCCGCGTCGCCCAGCTCGCCCGTCGCGGCGACTTACGAGGCGGCCTGCCATGCGTCGATCGCGTTCCGCGAGTGCGGAGCGGTGGCGATGCTGAGCGGCGACGTGGCGACGGCGCTGCGGCTGCTGCGCACAGCGGGCGGACAGGCTGCGGGCCACGGCACCGTGGCCGCGGTGGACGCGGTGTCGTTGGCGTGGGCGGAGCGGTTCGGGCGCGCGCTGGCACCCCTGCGTACGGAGGGTCGGGCGACGGCGCCCGGCCGCCCGCCGGCAGCAGCCCTCCCCCGGTCCGCCCGGCTGCTGGACGAACTGGGCCTGGCCAGAGCCACCCCGGCTTCCCTGATGGCCCGCTGGGCCTCGACCTCCGAGACCCAGCCGGGGGCAACGGTGCGTGGGGCGGAGAGCTGGAGCGGCGGTGGCGGCGTGACTGTTTCCGCCGGTGCCGTCGACCCGGAGGCGGCAGCCGTGGAGGCCCGCGGTTCGGGCCGTACGACATACCCGGGCAGCACGGGCCCTCGCGTGGGGGCACACCTCACCGTGCCGGTCGCGGGCCCGGCGGGTGCCGGCGCCCAGGGGTCCGATGAGGACTACGGACCGGGGTCGGGGCGCACCGCAAATCCCGGCAGCGAGTCGTCGGGCTCGGGCCGTACGCCGTACCCGGGGAGTGAATCCGCCTGGTCCGGCCGCACGCCGTACCCGAACGGTGAGACGTCCGGCACGTCCGGCACATCGGGCCGCACCCCGTACCCCGGGACGGCGAACGACACACACGCAGGCACGTCACGACATGCCTTCGGCCGCGACGAGGGCCGCACAGCGGCCGGCTCAGGCCGCACCCCCTACCCGGGCACGGACAGCCTGGGTTCCGGCCGCATCCCGTACCCGGACACCGACCAGTCCGGCTCGGGCCGCACCCCCCACCCCGCCGCGCCCGCACCCCGCGTCGGTGCGCAGCGTTACGGCGGCGCGTACGGCGACTTCGCCGGCTCCCGCGCCGTTCCCGGGGCGGAGCATTCAACGGCCACCGGCACGCCCATGGCCGCCACCGCCGCGGCCGCCACCGCAACCTCGCCCCCACCCGCCCCCACCCCCGCCTCCGCCGGGCGGCCCGTCGTCGTTCTCGGGGCCGGGCCCAGGGGCGCAGTCAGTGTCGATCTGGCCGATGAAGGACCCCACCTCCTCATCGAGGGCCCCGCCGGCAGTGGACGTACGGAGTTGCTGCGAGCAGTCGCCGCCTCGCTGGCCGCTGCCGCGCGGCCCGACCGGCTCGGCATCCTGCTGGTCGACGGAGCCGGTGGTGAGCGCGGCGAAAGCCTGCACCCCTGCGCGGAACTCCCGCATGCGTTCACCCATTTGGTCGCCTCCGATCCGGTCAGAATGCGCGAGTTCGCCCAGGCCCTGGGCGGCGAGCTGAAGCGGCGGGCCGAGCTGCTCGGGCGGCTCGACTTCAACGACTGGCATGCCCGGCACGACGTGGCGCAGCAGACGGCCGGCCGACGCGCCCCCAGCACCGCCGAGCAGCGCGGTGAACTGGACCCGGCGATGAGCGGCACGCTCCGGCTGCGGCCCGCCGCCGCGCGGTCCGCGGATCCCGGTCCGTCGCCGCTGCCCCGGCTCGTCGTCCTCGTCGACGACTTCGACGCCCTGGTCGCCCCCGCACTCGGCAGCCCGGGACGGCCCGCCGCCGGTTCGGTCGTACGGGCGCTGGAGTCCGTCGCCAGGGACGGCGGCCGGCTGGGCGTGCATCTGGTCGCGACGTCCGCCCGAGCCGACCGCACGGAGGACACGGAGCTTGCCCGTGGGGCGCGGCTGCGCGCGGTGCTCGACGCACCCGTCGTCACACCCTCGCCGGAGGATCCGGCACCCGGCCGCGGCCGGCTGGGGCATCCGGACGGGCGGGTGACGCCGTTCCAGGGTGGTCGGGTCACGGGCCGCATTCCGCGCACCGCGACCCTGCGGCCCACCGTCGTCCCACTGGAGTGGGAGCGGATGGGCGATCCGCCGACCCGGCGCCCGGTCCGGGAACTGGGCAACGGACCGACGGACCTCGCGCTGCTGGCCAGCGCGCTGGAGCGGGCCGCCCGTTCGGTGAACGCCGAGCAAATAGCTCCGCTCACGCCCTACCACTCCTGAGGGGTCCTCACCCCGGTCGCCGGTGCGTCCTCGACCTCCCCCATGGCCTCAAGGGCATGGGAGGTGCCCCTCGACGGGCTTCATCCGCAAGCCCGTCCGGCGACCAGAAGGAGACTGACTTCACGTCACGAGCCCATCACAATCGATCAGTTGGGGCTGAAAGCGGTATTGCGGCGTCCGTGCACCGGGCGTAGGACTGTGCGCACAGGACGACCTGATGGACGAGCGGCACCGCCGACCCACCGGCGGTCCCGCCCGTCCGTTCACGCGCACAGGAGAGACGGGGCAGCGATGCGCACAACGCTTCGGATTCGCAGGGCCGCGATGGTGTTCACCGCCGTCGGCGCACTGGCCCTCACCGGCTGCGGCGACGACGGCGGCAGCGGAAAGGGAAAGACGAGCGGAGGGTCCGGCAGTGACGAGCCGAGCTCCTCGGCCGTCGCACTGCCCAAGCTGGACGGCGAGAAGATCTCGGTCGCGGCCGTCTGGACCGGGCCCGAGCAGGCCAACTTCCTCAAGGTCCTCAAGGAGTTCGAGAAGCGCACGGGCGCCACGGTCACCTTCGTCCCGGCGCAGGACCCTATCGTCAACTTCCTCGGTACGAAGATCGCGGGCGGCCAGCCGCCGGACGTCGCGATGATCCCGCAGGTGGGTGCGATCAAGCAGGCTGTGGAAAAGAAGTGGGCCAAGCCGGTCGGCGCCGACGCGAAGGCGCAGCTGGCGAAGAACTACGCGAAGGTCTGGCAGGACCTCGGCGCGGTGGACGGCACCCAGTACGGCGTCTACTTCAAGGCCGCCAACAAGTCCCTGATCTGGTACAACGCCAAGGCGTTCGAGAACGCGGGGGCGAGTGAACCGAAGACCTGGAAGGACTTCATGGCGACGGCCGAGACGGTCTCCGCCTCGGGTGTCACCCCGGTCTCGGTCGGCGGCGCGGACGGCTGGACGCTCACCGACTGGTTCGAGAACGTCTATCTCTCCCAGGCGGGCCCGGAGAAGTACGACCAGCTGGCGCAGCACAAGATCAAGTGGACCGACCCGTCCGTCAAGGACGCGCTGACGACGCTCGCCGAACTCTTCGGCAAGCCGTCCCTGATCGCGGGCGGCGCCGACGGTGCCCTGCAGACGGAGTTCCCGGCCTCGGTCACGCAGACCTTCACCGGCGGTGACCAGCCGAAGGCCGCCATGGTCTTCGAGGGCGACTTCGTCGGAGTCAACATCGCGCAGACCAAGGCGAAGATCGGTACGGACGCCAAGGTGTTTCCGTTCCCGGCGGTCGGCGCCGAGTCGCCCGTCGTGACCGGCGGCGACGCGGCAGTGGCGCTGAAGGACAGCAAGGGCGCCCAGGCCCTGCTGACCTGGCTGGCCTCGGCCGATGCCGCGAAGATCTGGGCCGAGCAGGGCGGGTTCATCTCGCCGAACAAGTCCCTGGACCCCGCCGCGTATCCGAACGAGGTGCAGCGCACCATGGCGAAGGCGCTGATCGCGGCCGGTGACGCAGTCCGGTTCGACATGTCCGACCAGGCCCCGCAGTCGTTCGGCGGGACGCCCGGGAAGGGCGAGTGGAAGACGCTCCAGGACTTCCTGAAGAACCCGAAGGACATCGCGGGGACCCAGGCGAAACTGGAGTCCGACGCGGCCAAGGCGTACAAGAGCTGACGGGATGACGACAGCGACAGCGGGGGGCGCCGACGCGGTGCCCCCCGCCGACAAGCGTCCCCTTGAGCGCTCAGGGCGCCCTGATCCCACAAGCCCGCGCCGGAGTGTGACCGGCACCCGGAAGATCATCGCGACGCTCTTCCTGCTGCCCGCGCTGGTGCTGCTCGGTGCGCTCGTGGTCTATCCGATCGTGTACTCCGTCTACCGGTCGTTCTTCGACCAGTCGGGTACGGGCTTCGCCGGCCTCGACAACTACAAGACGCTGTTCACGGACGACACCATCCGCACAGCGGTCAAGAACAACGCGATCTGGGTCGTCTTCGCGCCGACGATCTCCACCGCGCTGGGGCTGATCTTCGCGGTGCTGACCGAGCGGATCCGCTGGGGCACGGCGTTCAAGCTGATCGTCTTCATGCCGATGGCGATCTCGATGCTGGCAGCAGGCATCATCTTCCGACTGGTGTACGACCAGGCGCCGGAGCGGGGGGTCGCCAACGCCGTCTGGGTGGGTGTGCACGACACGTTCGCGGAGTCGGCCGGCTATCCGAAGGCGCATCCGCTGCCGGTCCATCCGCTGAAGGCGGGCGGCGGCGGGTCGTTCGTCACGAAGGCGCCGGTACGGGCCGGCGTACCCGTGCGGTTGCCGCTGGTCGGTGTGGCGCCCGCGAAGATGCCGACGGACGCGAAGCCTGCGAAGGCGGCCCCGCCGGAGTCCGGGAAGGTCACCGGCACCGCGTGGCTGGACTTCACCAAGGGCGGCGGCGGGAAGCCCAATGTCGTCGACGCCAAGGAACTCGGCCTCAAGGGGCTCAAGGTCGAGGCGGTCAAGGACGGCAAGGTGGTCGGCTCGGCGACGGCCGCCGCGGACGGTACGTTCACCCTGCCCGTCTCCGCCGACGGCGCCCTGCTCAAGCTCCCCGCATCGAACTTCAGGGAGCCGTACAACGGGGTCGACTGGCTCGGCCCGTCCCTGGTGACGCCCGGGATCATCGGGAGTTACGTCTGGATGTGGGCGGGCTTCGCCATGGTGCTGATCGCGGCGGGCCTTGCGGGTCTGCCGCGTGAACTCCTCGAAGCGGCCCGGGTGGACGGGGCGAACGAGTGGCAGGTGTTCCGCCGGATCACCGTGCCGATGCTCGCGCCCGTCCTGGCGGTGGTGCTGGTCACTCTGATGATCAACGTGCTGAAGATCTTCGATCTGGTCTTCATCATCGCGCCGGGCTCCTCCCAGGACGACGCGAACGTCCTGGCGCTGCAGCTGTACCGGTCCTCGTTCGGCACGGACGCGGATCTCGGGATCGGCAGCGCCATCGCCGTACTCCTGCTGCTGCTGGTGATCCCGGTGATGATCTTCAACATTCGGCGGATTCGGAAGGAGGGGCGCCGATGACCACGCCTACGGCGAAGGCGACGCAGTCCCTCGGCTCACGGATCGCGGCCCGCACCGGCGGCGGCGCGATGCGGTTCTTCCTCATCCTGGTGGGCCTGTTCTGGCTGATGCCGACCATCGGGCTGCTGCTCTCCTCGTTGCGCGGCGCCGACGACATCGCGGCGACCGGCTGGTGGAAGGTCTTCACCGCCCCGTCCGAGCTCACCTTCGACAACTACAGCCGACTGCTGGACAATTCGACCATCACCCACTCCCTGCTGAGTACGGTCATGATCACCGTGCCCGCGACCGTCCTGGTCGTGGTGATCGGTTCACTGGCCGGGTACGCCTTCGCCTGGATGGACTTCCCCGGCCGCGACTGGTGGTTCCTGCTGGTCGTCAGTTTGCTGGTGGTCCCCGTGCAGGTCGCCCTCGTCCCGGTCTCCAAGCTCTTCGGTGAAATCGGGATCTTCGAGACGACCTTCGGCGTGATTCTCTTCCACACCGCCTTCGGGCTCCCGTTCGCGATCTTCCTGCTGCGGAATTTCTTCGCGGAGATCCCACGTGAACTCCTGGAGGCGGCACGGCTCGACGGGGCCGGCGAGATCCGGCTCTTCACCCGGGTCGTGATGCCACTGGGCGGTCCGGCGATCGCCTCGCTGGGGATCTTCCAGTTCCTCTGGGTGTGGAACGACATGCTGGTCGCCCTGATTTTCGCGAACTCCGACTCCCCGCCGATCACCGTGGCGCTGCAGCAGCAGGTGCGGCAGTTCGGCAACAACATCGATGTGCTGGCGCCCGGCGCCTTCGTCTCGATGGTGATTCCGCTCGCGGTGTTCTTCGCCTTCCAGCGCCAGTTCGTCTCCGGCGTGATGGCGGGCGCGGTGAAGTAAGCGCACACCGAACCGACCGGAATCATCAGATGGACGTCAACGTGGGGCGGGTCCCGTTACCCATAACGGGACCCGCCCCACCTGGCACTTCGCGCGAATGCCACGTTCGGCGTAACCCTCGCACCCCATCGGCCGTTTGCGGACCACCCGCCCGCACCAGCGAACGACCCATGGATGTGTTGTGCCCCGGTTCAGTGTCATCGTGCCCGCGTACCAGGTTCAGGCGTATCTGGACGAGAGCCTGGACTCGGTGCTGACCCAGTCCTTCGAGGACTTCGAGATCATTGCGGTCGACGACTGCTCCCCCGATTCCTGCGGCGCGATCATCGACGGGTTCGCCGCACGCGACAGCCGGGTACGGCCCCTGCACCTGCCGGAGAACGTGGGTCTTGGCCTCGCCCGCAACGCCGGGGTCGCGGAGGCCACCGGCGATTATCTGATCTTCCTGGACAGCGACGACACCCTCGCCCCCGGCGCCCTGCGGGCCATCGCCGACCGGATCGCGGAGACCGGTGAACCGGACCTCCTGGTCTACGACTACGCCCGGACGTACTGGACCGGCGAAAGCGTACGCAACACGTTCGCCGAGCATCTCACCGAGACCGGCCCTGCCACGTTCACGCTCGCCGACCGGCCCGGACTGCTGAAGGTCCTGATGGTCGTCTGGAACAAGGCGTACCGCCGCGCGTTCGTCGAGGCCGAGGGGTTCACTTTCCCGCCCGGCTACTACGAGGACACCCCCTGGACCTACCCGGTGCTGATGGCCGCCGGTTCGATCGCGGTCCTCGACCAGGTGTGCGTCGGCTACCGGCAACGGCGTCAGGGCAACATCCTCTCCACCACCAGCCGCAAGCACTTCGACATCTTCGACCAGTACGACCGGGTCTTCACGTTCATCGACGCCCGCCCCGCACTCGCCGCGTGGCGGCCGGTGATCTTCCGCAGGATGCTCGACCATTTCTCGACGCTGTTCACCACCCGCGGCAGGCTGCCGCACGGCAGCCGCACCGAATTCTTCCGCCGCGCCCGCGCCCACTGCGCCCGCTACCGCGCCCCCGGTGCCCCCGCCCCGCGGCGCGCCCGGCTGCGCCACGGACTGATCCGGGTCGGCGCCCATCGCACATACCGCGCCCTGTGGTCCGCGAAGCTGCTGCGTGGGCGGCTGCGCCGGCTCACCGGGGCCGTGCGCCGGGTGGCGCGGGCCGCCTCGCTCCAGGCCTATTACCGCATCCAGCTGCGGCTGCCGGTCCGCGCGGACCGGGCGGTGTTCGCCGCGTACTGGCACCGCGGCTACGCCTGCAACCCGGCGGCGATCGAGGCGAAGGCCCGCGAACTGGTGCCCGGGCTGCGCACGTCCTGGATCTGCCGCCCCGAGGACGCGCACACCGTCCCCACCGGGACCCGTCCGCTCGCCCCGGGGACGTACCGCTACTGGCAGGCTCTCGCGCGCTCGAAGTACCTGGTGAACAACGTCAATTTCGACCGGCGGCTGGTGAAGCGGCCCGGCCAGGTGCTGCTCCAGACCCATCACGGCACCCCGCTGAAGACGATGGGCCTGGATCTTCAGGACCGTCCCGCGGCGGCCCGCTCCATGGACTTCGAGCGGCTGCTCGCCAACGTCGACAAGTGGGACTTCTCCCTCTCCGCGAACCGGTACTCCACCCTCGTATGGGAGAAGGCGTATCCGTCGGGATCCGCCGGCTGCACAACGCTCGAGTACGGCTATCCGCGCAACGACCTCTTCCAGCGGGCCACCGCCGCCGATGTGGCGCGGCTGCGCGAGTCGATCGGCGTCCCCGAGGGCGCCACCGCCCTGCTGTACGCCCCCACCCACCGCGACTACCGGCGCACCCAGCACCTCGGCCTCGACCTGGAGCGGGTGGTCCGGGAGCTCGGTCCGGACTTTGTGATCCTGACCCGCGCGCACTACTCGTACGAGGCTCCGCTGGTCCGCGGGCCGCACCCGCGAATCATCGACGTCAGCGGTCATCCGTCGGTCGAGGCGGTCGCGCTCGCCTCCGACGCACTGGTCACGGACTACTCGTCGCTGATGTTCGACTACGCCAATCTGGACCGGCCCATCGTCATCCACAGCAGTGACCGGGAGGCGTACGAGGCGGCCCGCGGCACCTATTTCGACCTGCACTCCTGCCCGCCGGGCGCGATCGCGCACAGCGAGGACGAGCTGCTCGACATCTTCGCCACCGGCCACTGGCGCGGCTCCCGCTCCGCGCAGCTGCGAGCGGCGTTCCGGGCGCGATTCTGTCCGTACGACGACGGGCACGCGGCGGAGCGGGTGGTGCGCCGGGTCTTCCTGGGCGACACGGACGTGCAGGTGACCGCGGTCCCGCCGGCGGAGCAGCGGCCGATGCCCGTCGTCGTACCCGCGCCCGCCACGGAACCGGGTTCGCCGGCCGTCCCCACTGCGGCGGGTTCCGGGACCGTTCGGGCGGACCGGCAGGCGACGCCCACCGAGCGCGGCCTCGCCGGGGCGCAGTCCGTCAAGGGGACCTGATCGCCCTCTCTCCTCCCAGCTTCGCCCCGCTGTGCCAGTGACCGAGAAAGAGCGTGTATGCCCCGGCTGAGTGTCATCATCCCCGTCCGTCGCGCCCGCGGACATCTGCGCGAGTGCCTGGAGTCGGTGCTCTCGCAGTCGTTCACGGACATCGAGGTGATCGGTGTCGATGACGGGGCGCCGGACGGCTCGGGACTGCTGCTCGACGAGTTCGCCGCCCGGGACGACCGGGTGCAGACCGTCCACCTCCCGGCGGACGAGGGTGCGGGCGCCGCCGGTCGGCGCAACGCCGGGGCGGAGCGGGCGGTCGGCGACTACTTCCTCTTCCTGGAGGGGAACTTCGTCCTGTTGCCGGGCGCGTTGCAGGCCGTCGCCGACCGGCTCGATGCCACGGGCGACCCGGACCTGCTGCTGTTCGGCCACCATAAGCGGCCGTTCCGCGGCCGCCCCCAGCCGACCCGGTCGCTGGAGTTGCTGCGCGGGCTGCCCGCCGGCCGGCTCACCCTCGCCGAGCACTCCGGGCTCCTCGACATCGCCCCGGTCTCCTGGAACCGAGCCGTGCGCCGCACCCTCCACGAGTCGGAGAAGCTGGCCTTCGGGCCGGGACAGCACGGAGAGCGGATGTACGCGCTCCAGACGCTGGCCACCGCCGCATCGGTCGCCGTTCTGCCGCTCGCCTGTGTCGAACACCGCCGGCAGCGCTATCTGCCGGACCTCGCCGACAAGTCGGAGCCGACGGACGGCACGACGCCGCTCCAGCTCGTGGAGGCGTACGCCGAGCTGATGACGTTCCTCGGGGACCGGCCGGTGCTGCACCCGCTGCGCACCCTGCTCTTCGACCGGGCCGCCCAGGAACTCCTCGGCGGATATCCGTCGGTGAAGCGGCGGCGCAGGCGACGGTACGTACGGTCCGTGGCCGCATTCCACCGTACGCACCGGCCCGAGGGGCACCGGTTCCCCGGCGGCGCCAAGGGGCTGCGTCCGCGGCTGATCGGCGCCGGCCGGTACGTGGCGCTCGGCGCCCTCGACGCCGTGCTCGCCCTGCGCCGGGGTGCGCGCTCCGCACCCGCAGCACTCCGCGCACAGGCCAAGGGCAGGCTGTCCGCGCGCTACTACTGGTGGCAGCGCAGGCGCCCGCTCGACCGCGGGCTCGCCGTCTACGCCGCGTACTGGAACCGCGGCGTCAGCTGCAATCCGGAAGCGATCTTCCGCAAGGCCCAGGAGCTGGCTCCCGGAGTGCGCGGGGTGTGGGTGGTGTCGAAGAACCAGGTGGACGCGGTGCCGCCCGGCATCGACCACGTGGTGCCGGGAACCCGCCGCTACTGGGCGCTGCTGGCCCGTGCCACGTACTTCTTCAACAACGTCAACTTCCCCGACCACCTGGCCAAACGCCCCGGCCAGATCCATGTCATGACCCACCACGGCACCCCACTGAAGATCATGGGTCTGGATCAGATGGAGTATCCGGCGGCGGCGCAGGGCCTGAACTTCGACCGGCTGCTCCAGCGGGTCGACCGGTGGGACTGGAGCGTCTCCGCCAATCCGCACTCCACGGAGGTGTGGGCCCGCGCCTACCCGAGCGCCGCGCGGTCGCTGGAAACCGGCTACCCGCGCAACGACGTCCTGACGACGGCCACGGGCGCACAGATCGCGAAGATCCGGGCCGGGCTCGGTATCCGGCCCGGGCAGCGCGCCGTGCTGTACGCGCCGACGCACCGCGACTACGAGGCGTCGTTCACCAGCCGGATCGATCTGGAACGGCTCGCCGATGCGCTCGGCCCGAGCACCGTGATCATGGTCCGCGCGCACTACTTCTACGACGGTGCGGGGCTGCCGGACCGTCCGACGCTCCTCGATGTCTGCGACCATCCGCGGATCGAGGAGCTGTGCCTGGCGGCCGACGCGCTGGTGACGGACTACTCGTCGGTGATGTTCGACTACGCGGCACTGGACCGCCCGATCGTGGTGCACGCCCCGGACTGGGAGACGTACCGCACGGTCCGGGGGGTCTGCTTCGATCTGCTGTCCGGGGCGCCGGGCGACACTCCCGGGGCGGTCTCCACCAGTACGGAGGAGCTCGCCCGGATCCTCCTCGACGGCAGCTGGGACAGCGTGGAGAACGGGGCGCTGCGGGCGGCGTTCCGGGCGCGGTTCTGTCCGTACGACGACGGGCACGCGGCGGAACGGGTGGTGCGGGCGGTGCTGCTGGGAGAACCGGCGGCGCCCGGCGGGCGTCCGCCATCGGTCACCGGACGGGCTTGATCGTCCCGCCCGGCAAGGAGGTCCCTCCCATGCCCTTGAGGCTATGGGGGAGATCGATGGCGCGCACCCGGCCCCGGGGATGCGCCTCAGCGTTGCTGGCCCGCCATAACCGTGGCGAGGCCGATGACGACAAGCAACGAGCCGCCCCAGGTCCACATCGAGGTCCGCTCGTGCAGCACCGTCGATCCGGCCATCACGATCAGCAGGTAGCCGAGCGCGTTGAACGGGTACGCGATGCTGAGCGGCACCTTGGCCAGCGTCGCCATCCAGGCGAGCGCGGAGACCGCGAAGACGACCAGTCCGAGGACGACCCACGGGCTGGTCGCGGCGCGGATCACGAGCGATCCGCCGTCGCGCCCGGCCGCCGCCGCGGCGCCCTTCATACCGTGTTTGAGCATGATCTGGCCGCCCGCCGACGCGAACACGGCGAACAGGAGCAGCGCCAGACTGGGCAGGGTCAAGGTCTTGCTCCTGACTGCGGGGGCGGGCGGCGGCCCGGGAGCGCGTGAGGGGGCGGGCACGGAGGCGGCGGGAGCCGCGGTCTCAGACCCCGACCCGGTCGGCAGGGACGTACTGTCGGTTGAGGATGTCCTGAACATCGACGTGTTCTCCAGCGATGATCGTCTCGGCCGCATGCGGGGTGAGCAGTGCGACGTGCTGATAGCCGAACAGCGTCGGCCGGATCCGGGTCAGCAGCTTCGAGAGCCCGCTGAGGATCGCGGGAAGGGGTCCGCGGCCGCCGAGCAGGGACCAGAACGGCGCCCCGGTGGAGGCGATGTCGAGGACGTCGTAGCCCGCGTTCCGGACGGTGCGGCGAAGGCTGGCCCGGGTGAAGAAACGCAGATGCGTTTCGTCGAGGATGCCGCGCCGGTCGTAGTCGAAGATCCCGAGCGCGACCCGCAGCCGTGAGTACCAGTGGCTGAAGTTCGGTACGGAGAGAAGTACCTGGCCGCCCGGCCGCAGCACGGTCGCCACCTCGGCGAGGACGCGTTCGGGGCGGGAGAGGTGCTCGATGACATCGCCGGCGACCGCATAGTCGAAGTCGACGCCGATCTCGGCGGGCAGCCCCTCCTCCAGGTTGGCGAGATGGAAGTGTGTGCACTTCTCGCGGACCCCTGGCACCTCGATGTAGTCGACGCCGGTCACCTCGTGTCCGAGGGCTTCGAGGCGCTGGGCGAACAGCCCGCCGGAACAGCCGAGATCGAGCACGCGGCCGGGCGGGAGCGCCCGCATCTTCTCCAGGATGACGGCGTGGGAGGAGCCGTCGCCCTCCTTGAAGGCGTACTCGACGGGCTTGGGGATCCAGGCGCAGGTGCCGAATCCCTTGACGGCGAGGCGGTATTCGAGGACGTCCTTGACGACGTCCTTCGCGTACTTCATCCCGTTGACGTAGCAGATCTCGTCGCCGTAGTACGTCGGTACGGGGATCTCCTTGATCCGCATTCCTTCGTTGAGCAGCTGGACGATGATCTGCGTGTCGAAGTCGAACGCGTCGGTGTTCCGGCCGATCGGCAGTTTCTTGAGTGCCGCGACGCTGTAGGCACGGTAGCCGGAGTGGAATTCGGTGAGCTGCGAGCCGAGGAGCCCGTTCTCCAGCCGGGTGAGAATGCGGTTGCCGAGCCATTTGTACATCGGCATGCCGCCCTTGAGGGCGCTGCCAGACTTCATCATCCGCGATCCGAACACGGCTTCGCATTCGCCGCGTTCAATGGGGTCGACCATGTCGGGAAGCAATTCGGGGGCGTACTGTCCGTCGGCGTGCAGCAGCACGATGATGTCGAGTCCGTGTTCGGCGGCCAGCGCGTATCCGGCCTTCTGGTTCCCGCCGTATCCGAGGTTCTTGGTGTGCCGCATCACGACGGTCCTGGGCATCCCCTCCGCCTGGGACCAGCGGCAGCCTGCGGTGAAGGTCGCGTCATGGCTCGCGTCGTCGAGAATGAGGACCTCCGTGATCCGGGACCGGAAATCCTCCGGAATGCGGTCGAGGGTGTTCTCCAGCGTCGTCTCGGCGTTGTACGCGACCACCAGGATGCCGATCCTGGGGCTGGTGCTTTCCTTCACGGGAGGTTCTCCAGTTGTGCTCGGGTGTGGTCAGTTGACGGCGGAACCGGACGGCCGTGAGGCGCGGGGCGCCGTGACCGACGCCCGTTCGGCGGAGGTCGGCGAGGGCGCGTCCGGCGGGGCGGCGAGGATCTTGCGGACGCCGCTGACCAGTCCGATCGCAAGGACGAACCACCCGGCGGCGCCGAGCTGCAGCACCGTTTCGCTCCAGCGCACGGCGGAGCGTCCCTGGTAGCCGAGGACGGCCGTCCAGCCGAGCAGGCAGCTGTACGCGAGTCCCTCCCAGAACCCGATGACGAACATCGCGGCTGCCGCCCAGGTCAGGTACTGGAGGGCGGAGGCGGTGGAGAGGAGGAGCAGCAGGCCCATCGTCACGGCGACGACCCCGGGCAGCTGCGCGGGCCGCACCCAGGCCAGCCAGACGCCGACGGCCACACAGATCACCACGAAGAGGAAGTGGCCCTCGCCACGGATGAAGGCGATGAACGGCTCCGGCAGACCGAGCACATCGGCGAACCGGACGAGCCCCCAGAGGCGGTAGTTGCCGCCCGCGTACTCCAGGACGTTCTCCTTCAGGTTCTCCGGCACGGTCACCAGGACCGGCCCCCAGACGAGGGCGATCAGGGCGGTGAACCCCGCGGTGAAGCGGACGAACACCGGCCGCCCGCCGCGCAGCGCGACGACGAACAGCGCGGGGATCACCACGACGGGGACGAACTTGACGCTGATGCAGAGCGCGGCGGCCACCCCCGCGGCCAGCGGCGCCTTCCGGTCGGCCAGCAGATACGCGGCGGCGAGGGCGAAGGTGACGGCGACCGCGTCGGTGTTGCCGTGGTACCCGGACGTGGCGATCAGTACGGGACTGAGGGCCACGCCCGTTCCGCAGGCGACCGCGGTACGGAGAGAGCCGCGCCGCCGGACGATTTCGAACACGACGAGCGCGCAGAAGAAGTCGGCGATCGAGGCAGGTGATCGGATCAGCGTCCCGAACGACATTCCGATTTCGGCGAGTTCATTCAACCCGAGAAGCATCCACCCGGCCAACGGAGGATGGTTGTAGACGGGCAGCCCGGGCAGCGGCTGCTCGTAAATGCGAATGGGGCCGTAAACGGTGATGGCCTTTGCGAAACCTTGGAAGATGCGCACGTCGGCGGGGCCCGGCGTGTTTGCGGCGATCAGCATTCTGACAAGCAGCCCGACGGCCGCGGCGACGAGCACGACGGCTCTTGCGCGTCGTACGCTCCAGGTGGCGCACCACATTCGGATACCCATGAAAACAGAACGTAGCAACCAGAGGCCGCTATGCAGCGCACCGATCAACATACTTAAGCGGGACGGGAATCAATTCCCTGCTCAACGGCACCCGCACCGGATGGCGCGAATCACTCGAACGGTTCATGCAGCCCGCATTCCCGCGAGCCCGTTCGCGTTCACCACCGCTTCACCCCGGGCCCGGTTCCGGGCCCCCACGGCGTACGGGGGCCGGGACCGGGGAACACCACTGCGCCGCCTACAGCATCCGGTCGACTACCCGCTGCGCCGCATGCCCGTCGTCGAGATCGCAGAAGTCCCGCCGAAATGCCTCGTACGCCTGCGCGTGTCCCTCGGTGGCCCGGACCGGATCACGCAGCGCCTCGACGAGGTCGGCGGAGTCGGGGATCAGGGGACCGGGGGCGCGGTTCTCGAAGTCGAAACAGAAGCCGCGCAGGGTGTCGCGGTAATGGGCCAGGTCGTACGTGTGGAACAGCATCGGGCGTCCGGTCTGCGCGAAGTCGAACATCAGCGAGGAGTAGTCGGTGACCAGCGCGTCGCTGATGAGCATCAGCTCGCCGACGTCCCCGTAGCGCGAGACGTCCCGCACGAAGCCGCTTCCGGTGTCCGGAAGCCGGTCGGTGACCAGATAGTGGCGACGCACCAACAGCACGCTGTCGGCGCCGAGTTCTCGTTCGGCGGCCGCCAGGTCGAGCTGAAGGTCCAGGGCATACCTCCCGCCGCCCTGCGGCCGGTCCTCGCGCCAGGTCGGCGCGTACAGCACGACCCGCCTGTCCGAGGGGATCCCCAGCCGCTCCCGCACCGAGGCGGCCACCTTGGTGCGGTCCGAGGCGTGGAAGAGGTCGTTGCGGGGGTAGCCGCACTCCAGCATCTCCCCCCGGTAGCCGAAGGAGCGCCGCAGGACGGGGGTGGAGAAGCTGTTCGGGGAGACGAGGACACTCCACTGCCTTGCGCGCTGTTCAATGCCGGCGATGTAGGCGGCGTTGGCCTGGGCGGTGCCCGCGAGGTCGAGACCGATGCGCTTGAGGGGGGTGCCGTGCCAGGTCTGCACGACGGTCTGGCCGTCGCGCCGTTCGAACCAATCGGGCAGCTGGGTGTTGGTGACGATGTGGCGGCTGCGGGCCAGCGCCTCGTGCCAGTCGGCGGAGCCGTGGATGACGGCGGTGGCGCCCGCCGGGATGCGGGCCTGCTGATCACGGACGACCCACAGGTGCTCGAACTCGGTGGTACGGGAAGTCAGTTCCTCGTAGATCGCCCGCGGTGAGTCGGAATACTGGCGGCCGTCGAAGCTGCTGTAGAGCACGGCGTCGCGCAGGGGTGCCGCCGTCCGCCGCCTTCCGTACGCCTCGCGCAGCAGCCGCTTGCCGCGGACGCCGCGTTCGGCGGCGCTGAGCACCGACGCGCAGTCGATGAGCAGCTGGTCGTGGTAGCGCCGCTCGATGACGTACCGACGCCCCGCAAGGGTTCGCGTTGCGGGGAGGGTGCGGTGGGCGGCGGCCGGGATGCGCAGCGGCAGGTCGAGCGTCTCGTCGGTGGCGCCCTTCTCACGGAGGAAGAGGTACCAGTGGCCCTCGCCCAGCGGCAGTGCCCCGCCGGGTGCCTCGACGGCGTCCGGCCGCAGCTCGGCCCGGAACCGGCGGGCCTCCGCGGGCCCGGAGAGGGCCACCGGGAACACGGCCTCCTCCCGGTGTCCGCTGTGCCGGGCGACCAGGTCGACGGGCCGGTCCGGGTCGTCGGGGAAGGTGCCCTCCAGGAGCAGCAGGCCGTCCTCGGTCCAGCTCGCCAGCTCGCAGGCGGGCTGTACGGTCCGGTCGCTGATCAGCAGATTGCCGCGGGAGCCGGCGGTGAGAGCGAGCTCCCGTCTGGCGCCGTCCGCGCCGCGCGCGACCGGGTAGCGGCCCGGCAGGACGGGTCCCGGCACATCGATCGGTGTCCGGCGGCCGTCCGGTCCGACGATGTGGAGGCTGTACGGGACGGTGCCCGCGCCCGTCGGCGGCCGGGCGTCGGTCAACGCGCCGAGCGGGATCTCGGCGGTGAAACGCCGCCAGCCCGCCGCCGACGGTACGGCGCCCTCGTGGACCGCCGCCGGGCAGTCGACGGAGGTGCCGGAGGGCCGGTGGGTGAGGCCGATCCGCAACGGGCCCGTGCCGAGGCGGTCGCGGATCATGCCGTCGATCACCACGGTGCGTGTCCCGTCGCCCGCGCCGCCCTCCCGGTGCGTTTCGAACCGGGCGTCGATCCGCTCGGCGTGCAGCACCAGCTTGCCGCTCTCGAAGGCGGGCACGATCCGGTGGTCGCCGTCCGGCCGGTGCACGGGCGGCGCCGCCGCCGCCTCGTCGGTGGAGACGTCGGAGCGGCGCAGCATCCCGTGGCCTGCGATGCCGATTTCGAGGCGCCAGGTGAGCCGTTCGGCAGAGCCACCGGGATCGATCCGGAGCCTGGCCGGGTCGACGACCGTCTCGAAGCCGGACCGGTCGTAGTCGTGCAGGCTCTGCCGGGAGCGTGCGGTGGCCTCCGGCTCGTCGACGGTACGCAGCCGAAGCGGCACCAGATGCCGTCGGCCGGCCCGCAGCCACCCCGCCCGGAACTCGCTGCGCCGCGAGGCGGCGGGCAGGTTGCGGATGTAGGCGTACCCCTTGAGGTGCAGTTTCCCGCCCCGCCAGTGCGCCTCGCGCAGCCGGGCGGTGAGCGGCAGGTCCTGGTCACCGACGCGCAGCACCGACCGTGGCAGGGGCCGGGTCAGTCCCGGGTACGAGGCGCTGCGGCGCCGCACGCCCCGTACGGCGAACGCGCCCGGTTCGGCCTTGTCGTGGGCGAGCAGCGCCAGCAGTTCGTCGGTGCGCCGCTCGCGTACGAGGTGCCACATCAGGCGCAGGCGCAGCGGCAGCCCGTCGAGGACGGTGGGGTCGACCTGGTCGGTGAACTCGTTGGCGTACGTGAGGAAGGCGCGGCGGTACTCGTCGTCGCCGTCGGGCAGCGCCTCCATGAAGTACCAGAGGTCGTTGGCGAGGACATGCGCCTCGTAGCGGCGCTTTTCGGCGGCGCTGCGGTGCTCGTCGAGGAAGGTGGAGACGCCCAGTACGTGCGAGGCCCGGTCCTGGATGCCGCGGACGACGGCGCGACGGGTGGTGATCGAGCCCGCCCGGTCGCGCCAGTGGTAGACGGGGTCCTTGACGACGTCGACGGTGCGGGCCAGGAAGTGGGCGGGAAGGACGACGGGAATGTCCTCGTAGAGGGCGCCGACCGGGAAGGCGAAGGCGTGCTCGTTCCAGAAGGACCGGCGGAAGACCTTGTTGCAGGCGATCCGGTCGGCGGCCAGGTCCCAGTCGCGGGAAATGTGGGTGCGCAGCCGGGTGCTCGCCATGGGTTTGCGGAAGTTGGGCGACTGCTGGAGCTTTCCGGAGACGCGCAGCCGGAGCACATTGCCGGACGCGAGGTCGGAGCCGGTCTCGTCGAGTGCGCCGACGAGGAGTTCGTACGCGCGGGGCGGGAGGATGTCGTCGCTGTCGACGAAGGCGAGGTAGCTGCTGCCCGGGTCGCAGTTGCGGACACCGGTGTTGCGGGCGTGCCCGAGTCCGCCGTTCTTCTGGCTGACCAGCCGGAAGCGGCTGTCCTGTGCGGCGAATGCGGCGGCCAGGGCGGCACTGTCGTCGGTGGACCCGTCGTCGACCATCACCACCTCCAGATCGGCCATGGTCTGCTCCGCGAGGGACTTCAGGCAGTCCGTCAGATAGAGCTCGACGTTGTGGACGGGGACGACGACACTGAGCCGTGGCGGCATGTTGAGCACGTCCGTTCATCGGGGGCCTGGTTGTCCGTATGGCTCAACCCCGTGAACGCCCGGGGGTCACCGGTTACGGCCTCGAACGTGTGACATTAGGCGCCGTCCAGGAACAGCCGTCGCACGACGCGCTCGGCGGCGCGCCCGTCGTCGTACGGACAGAACCGCTCCCGGAACGCGGCCCGGAGCGCGGTGGTCCGCGCCGACCGCCACTCCCCCGACCTGAACACCTCGATCAGTTCGTCCTCGGTGGTGGCGATGGCGCCCGGGGTGTCGCCGGGGCGGCCGGACAGCAGGTCGAAGTAGGTGCCGCGCGAGGCCCGGTAGGCGGCCCAGTCCGGGGCATAGCTGATGATCGGGCGGTCCAGGCAGGCGTAGTCGAACATCAGGGACGAGTAGTCGGTGATCAACACGTCGGAGGCGAGGCAGAGTTCCTCGACGGACGGGTGCCCGGTCACGTCGATCACACGGGCGCCGTGCAGCCGCGCGGAGCGGCCGTAGAAGTAGTGGGCGCGCACCAGCACCACATGATCCGGACCGAGTTCGCGTGCGAGGCGTTCCAGGTCGAGGCGGGGGACGAAGCCCTTGCGGTAGTCGCGGTGGGTCGGCGCGTACAACAGCGCGGTCTGTTCGGGGGCGAGGGAGAGCCGGTCCCGGATCTCGGCCCGCTGCGCGGCGGTGGCGGTGAAGAAGACGTCGTTGCGCGGGTAGCCGAGGTTCAGATGCTCGTACGCGGACGGGTAGACCCGGTCCCAGATCTCGGTGGTGTGCGGGTTGGCGGAGAGGGAGAAGTCCCACTGGTCGGCGTGGGCGACGATCTTCTCGAAGCTGATGCCGTTGGTGAGGGCCGGGTAGGCGCGCTGGTCGAGCCCCATGGTCTTGAGCGGGGTGCCGTGGTGGGTCTGGAGGTAGATCTGGCCGGGGCGCTTGGTGAAGCCACCGGGGAAGCTGGAGTTGTTGATCAGATACGTGGCGGTGGCCATGGCCCGCCAGTAGGCGCGGGAGCCCTCGATGACATACGGGGTACCGGGCTCCATCCGGTCGCGGTGGCGGGACGAAACGACCCAGACGCCCCGGATGTGCGGGGCGAGTTCGCGCGCCTTGGCGTGGATCGCGGCAGGGTTGCAGGCGACGCCCCGGTTCCAGTAGGCGCCGTAGACCGCGAGGCGGGGGTCGAGCGGCCGGTGCAGGTCGGCGCGGTAGGCGGCGCGCATGACGCGGGCGCGCAGCGTCTTCTTCCGGCGGCGCAGGGCGGCGGTGGTCCGGGCGCGCCGGTCGCGAACGGCCTGCTGGGCACGGTGGGCGGTGTAGCTGCCGGGGAGGCCGGCGGCGCGGTGGAAGGCGGGGCGGTCGGGCGGAGCGATCCGGCCGGGGTCGGCGAGCACGGCACGCAGATGGCGGGTGCGCGCCTCCTCGACGCGCGGGTCGTGACCCGTCTCGGTGCGCAGCCGCTCGTACGCGTCGATGACCGCGAAGTGGTGGCGGCCGGGGGTGGTGGCGAAGGTGCCGGTGCGGCGGATGCGGTGGCGGACACAGAACCGGTCGAGCTCGGCGAGGGTGCCCGCGTCGGCCGCGAGGAGTTCGGCACGATGGACGGGGAGGACGTCCTCGTAGGGGCCGTCGGTGAAGTGGAGGCCGTGCGCGGTCCAGAACTCCCGGCGGAAGAGCCGGTTGCGGACGGACGGGAGATCGTCGGCGGGGACGGTCTCGCCCCACCAGTCGATGCGGTCGTGCCCGAGGAGCAGCACGTCGGGCTCGCTCCGGGCGAGCCGGTCGGCGATCGCTTCCGGTGCGCCCGGTCGCAGCAGGTCGTCCCCGTCGAGGAAGAGCAGGTACGTGCCGCGCGCCTCGGCGGCCCCTGCGTTGCGGGCCGGTCCCGCACCGCGGTGCCCGGGAAGGCTCAACACCCTTGTCCTGTGGTCGCGTTCGGCGAACTCGGCGGCGATCTCGGCGCTACCGTCCGTCGATCCGTCGTCGACGACGATCAGTTCGGTCCCGGCGTCCGACCGGTCGAGCACGGACTCCAGGGTCTCCCTGAGATATCCCTGAACGCGGTGGACGGGCACGACGACACTGAGACGGAGCATGGCAGCCGAGCGTAACCGCGCACGGACCGCGTACCGAATCGCGCGTTCACCCGTTCGGGTCAGTGCCGGTGACTCGGGGCGTCCGCCCGGGTTGACCCGGGCATGAAGCCTCGTCTCAGTGTCGTCGTGCCCGTCCACAACGTCGAGGAGTATCTGGAGCCATGCCTGCGGTCGGTGGCCGAGCAGTCCGTCGACGCCATCGAGGTGGTGCTCGTCGACGACGGCTCGACGGACGGCAGCACGGCGATCGCGGAGGCCTTCGCCGCCCGCGACCGGCGCTTCCGCTATGTCCGCCAGCCCAATGCGGGGCTGAGCGCGGCCCGTAACGCGGGGGTACGGCACACCACACCCGGCGTCCCGTATCTGGCGTTCGCCGACAGCGACGACATCGTCGTCCACGACGCGTACGAGCGGATGCTGGCATCGCTGGAGTCGACCGGATCGGACCTGGCGACCGGCAATGTCTGGCGGCTGACCGAGCAGGGCCGGCAGCAGGCCTGGCAGTACCGCTGGCTGACCGGGACCCGCGCGCGCACCCACATCAGCCGGGATCCCCGGCTGCTCGCCGACCGGGTCGCCTGGAACAAGGTGTTCCGGCGTTCGTTCTGGGACCGGCACGCCTTCGCTTTTCCGGAGGGGAAGCTCTACGAGGACACCCCGGTGATGATCCCCGCGCACTTCCTCGCCGGTTCCGTCGATGTGCTGCACGAGCACGTCTACTACTGGCGGGTGCGGGAGGGTTCGATCACCCGGCGGCGTACGGATGTGAAGGGCGTACGGGACCGGATCGCGGCCTGCGAGCAGGTCAGCGCGTTTCTCGGCGGACGGGAGGCGAACAGGGGCGCTCGCCACCGCTACGACGCGTCCTGCCTGCGCGACGACTTCGTGTACTTCCTGGAGGGGCTGCCGATGGGCGGGCCCGAATACCGGGACGCGTTCATGGCCGGTGCGGGCGCGTTCCTCGACCGTGCGGGGCCTGCGGTCCTCGACGAGCTGCCCGTGGAGCTGCGGATCAAGTGGCAGCTGGTGCGGGAGCGCAGGACGGCCGAGCTGCTGTCGGTACTCGACTTCGAACGGGCCAATGGCGCGGGTACGTTCGCGGTCACCGGTGTACCCGGACGGCGGCGGGCGGCCTTCCCCGGCGTGCCGGAGAGCGCCCGCCCGGCCAGGACCGATCTCCCCGCGGTGGCGCGGCTGCTCGGGGCGGAGTGGGGCGGCGACGGGAAGCTCCGGCTGCGCGGATACGCGTACATCCGCAATCTGTCGGCCTCGGCTCCGCGCCACTCGCTGAAGATGGGGATGGTGCGCGCGACCCGGGGCACACAGCTTCGGACCGTGCCGGTGCGGACCGTTCCCGCCCCTGAGGCGACCGTCGACTCCGGCCAGGAGTTGCACAGTTATGACGGTTCCGGCTTCGAGCTGGTCCTCGACCCGAGGCGGCTGCGGCCGGGCAGCTGGCTGGTCGGAGTGGTGGTCGCCGGGCACGGTGTGGTGCGGCGCGTGGCGGTGCGGGCCGTGGAGGCGGGTGCGGTCCAGTCGCTGGTCCACGACCTGGGCGACGGGCGGCGGGCGGTGCTCGACTACCGGGGCGGGCGGCTGCAGCTGACCGTGGCACGGCTTTCCGCCCGGTGCGAGGCCCATCGCACGGGGGACGAGCTGGAGTTGACGGGCCGGCTGTACGGGGGTGCGCGGCCGAAGTCGCTGGTGCTGACGTGCGACGGGGCGCTGGAGAGCGAGTACCGCTACCCGTTCGAGTGCCGGGCCGGCGAACGCTTCACGGTACGGATCCCGCTCGCCGACCTCGCCCGCATGGCGGACGCACCCGGCCCGCCGCACCGGGCGCCACGTGAGGTCGAGGCGGAGCCCGGCGGGCGGTGGCGGGCACGGATGATCCTTGCGAACGGCTCCCGCGTGCCGCTCCCCGCCGCACCGGACCTGCCGCTTCCGGCACTCGCCGACGCGGGGGGCGAACTGGTCCTGGACCTGACCGGGCAGCCGGTCGTGGACCGGGCCGAGTGGACGGCGGACGGGGCGCTGCGCCTGGAGGGCGCGGCAGGTTCGGCGGAGGGCGCACCCCCGCTCGTGCTGCGGCATGACGCGCTGCGCGAGACGCTGACCATCCCGGTGTCGTACGAAGAGACGCCCGGGGGCCGGCGCGGCGCAGGCCGTTTCACCGCGTTCCTCGCCCCGTCGGTCGCGGCGGGTCTGCACGAGGGGCGCTGGGATGCGCATCTGGGCGGGCTGCCCGTCCGGGTGCTGACCGCGCTCACCGCGCAGCTGCCGCTCCGCAGGAAGGTCGAACCCACCGTCCTTGCCAGGGAGTTCACTCTCGACCGCCGTCACGGCGACCGGCTGACCCTGCACGCAGGCCCGGTCCTCGCACCCGCCGAACGGGGCGCGTACCGCCAGGCCGCCCTGCGTGGCACGTACTACCCGGCGCAACGCGCCCTGCCGCTGCGCGACACCGTTCTGTACACCGGCGGCGACTCCCCTCGCGCCGTCCACCACGAACTCGTGCGCCGGGGCGTGGAGTTCGAGCACCTCTGGGTGACGGACGGACGACAGGGGCACCTTCCGCCCACCGCCGTGCCGCTCGTCGAGCACAGCACCGCCTGGTACGAGGCCCTGGCACGGGCGCGCCGGATCGTCACCGCCGACCAGCTCCCCGAGTGGTTCGATCGGCGCCCCGGGCAGACGGTCGTGCAGACCTGGCACGGCGCCCCGCTCGGCCGCTTCGGCACGGACCTCACCGACTCCCTCTACGCCGACCACCACCACCTGGCGTCCCTGCCGCACCGCGCCGCCCAATGGTCCGTCCTCGTCTCCCCCAGCAGCTGGGCCACCCCCCATCTGCGCCGGGCGCTCGCCTACGACGGCGAGGTCCTGGAGGCCGGCTCGCCCGCCAACGATCTGCTCTTCGCCGCCGACCGGGAGAGGACCGCCGAGCGGGTACGGCGAAGGCTCGGCATCCCGGCCGGGCGCCAGGTGGTGCTGTACGCACCGACCTACCGGGACCACCTGGCCCACGCGGCCGCCGACGCCGGATCCCACCGCTGTCGCTGGGATCCGGCGCTCGACCCCTCGGCCCTGTCGGAGGCGCTCGGCGACACCCACACCGTGCTGGTGCGCAGGCATCCGCGGGTGGCCGGCTCCGTGCCCGACGGCCCCCACGTACGCGATGTGTCCGCGCACCCGGACACCGCCGAGTTGCTGCTGATCGCCGACGTCCTGGTCACCGACTACACGGGGCTGATGTTCGACTTCGCGCACACCGGCCGGCCCATGCTCTTCCACACGTACGACCTGGAGCACTACCGCGACACCGTGCGCGGCTTCTGCCTCGACTTCGAGACCCGCGCGCCCGGCCCGCTGCTCGTCGGCACGGACGAGATCGCCCGGGCGCTGCGCAACCCCGGCACCCTGGCCGCGTCGGCGCAGCGGCATGCGGAGGCCTACGACAGCTTCCGCAGGGACTTCTGCGACCTGGACGACGGCGGGGCGGCGGCCAGGGTCGTGGACCGGCTGCTGGCGCCACAGGCGGCGGAGGGGGCGGTCAGTTCTTCTTGAGGGCGGCAACCGCCGAGGCGGCGAGATCGTCGAGGTACCCCTTGGGCAGCTCGCCGCGGACGACCGCGAGCCGCCAGTAGAGCGGTCCGACGATCAGGTCCAGCGCGCGGTCCGGGTCGCTGTCCTCGGGCAGCTCACCGCGGGCGACGGCGTCCCGGACGACCACGGCGGCGATGCCCTGCTGCGGGTCGAGCAGGGCCGCCTTGATCGTGTCCGAGATCTCCGGGTTGCGTGCCGCTTCGACCAGCAGGTCCGGGATGATCTGCGAGGCGACGGGGTGACGCAGGGCGTAGGCGGCCAGTTGCAGGACGGCGCGGACGTCCCCGTACAGCGAACCGGTGGCCGGAGCAGGCATGCCCTGGACGGCGACGGCGGAGACCAGGTCGAGAACCAGCGCCAGCTTGGACTTCCAGCGGCGGTAGACGGCGGTCTTGCCGACGCCCGCACGCCGGGCGATGCCCTCGATCGACATCCGGGCGAAGCCGACCGCCGCCAGTTCCTCGAAGACGGCGCTGCGAATGGCATCGGTGACGTCCTCGCGCAGCACAGCGGCTCCGGCGGGGACGCGACGGCGGGTTCCCGGGTCGGTGGTCATGGCCAGAATGATAGTCCGTAACGACGAAACGGTTGCGTTGCGACGTCTATGCGCCCTACCCTCGACGTAGCGACGATACGGTTCCGTTCCGGCGATCGCGATTGTTCCTGCCCTCCCGTCGAAAGCGATCGTGGTGAGCCAGACAACAGCCTCAGCGACCCCGCCGGCCTCACCGGCCCCGGCGGTGACCGATGCGGACCCCGCCACCGCGCTCCTCCCGGTGTACGAACCGGGCGAGCTCGCCGCGCTCGCGGCGAGGCACGGGCTGACCGTGAGCGGCGCCCGACCGACCCTGGGCACCTACATCCGGCAGCTGTGGGGGCGCAGGCACTTCATCACGGCATTCGCCACCGCCAAGCTCACCGCCCAGTACAGCCAGGCGAAGCTCGGCCAGATCTGGCAGATCATGACCCCGCTGCTCAACGCGACGGTCTACTACTTCATCTTCGGCGTCCTGATGAACACGAAGCGCAATGTCGAGGACTTCGTGCCGTTCCTCGTCACGGGCGTCTTCATCTGGACCTTCACCAGCAGCTCGATCACTGCGGGCACCCGCGCGATCAGCGGAAACCTCGGCCTCGTACGGGCCCTGCACTTCCCGCGCGCCTCGCTGCCGATCGCCCTGGCCCTGCAGCAGCTTCAGCAGCTGCTGTTCTCGCTGGGCGCGCTGGTGCTGATCCTCATCGGGTTCGGGCAGTTCCCGCGGCCGTCCTGGCTGCTGGCCGTTCCGGCACTCTTCCTGCAGGCCGTGTTCAACACCGGCGTCTCGATGGTGGTGGCACGGCTGGCCGCCCGGACCCCGGACATCGCCCAGCTGACGCCGTTCGTCCTGCGCACCTGGATGTACGCCTCCGGCGTCATGTGGAGCATCGACGCGCTGCTCAAGGGAGACCGAGTACCGCACTTCGTGAAGGTGGCGCTGGAGTGCAATCCGGCCGCCGTCTTCATCGACCTGATGCGGTTCGCCCTGATCGACAGTTTCAGCGGGTCCCAGCTGCCCCCGCATGTGTGGGCCGTCGCCGCGGGCTGGGCGCTCGTGTGCGGGGTGGGCGGCTTCGTGTACTTCTGGAAGGCCGAGGAGCTGTACGGACGTGGCTGAGAACATGAATGGCACCGACGAGCGGGTCCCGACCGTCGTCGTCGACGACGTCCACATCACGTACAAGGTCAATGGCGCCCGTACCGGAAGGGGCAGCGCCACCTCGGCCCTCAGCCGGATCACCTCGCGACGGCAGGCCCCCGGAGTACGCGAGGTGCACGCCGTGAAGGGCGTCAGCTTCGCCGCGTACAAGGGCGAGGCGATCGGCCTGATCGGCTCCAACGGCTCCGGGAAGTCGACGCTGCTGAAGGCGATCGCGGGTCTGCTGCCGCCGTCGAAGGGCCGGGTCCACACCCAGGGCCAGCCTTCGCTGCTCGGGGTCAACGCGGCCCTGATGAGCGATCTGACCGGCGAGCGGAACGTCATCCTCGGCGGGCTCGCGATGGGCATGACCCGCGAGGAGATCCGCGAGCGCTACGAGCAGATCGTCGACTTCTCCGGCATCAACGAGAAGGGCGATTTCATCACCCTCCCGATGCGGACGTACTCCTCGGGCATGGGCGCCCGGCTGCGCTTCTCCATCGCCGCCGCCAAGAGCCACGACGTCCTGCTGATCGACGAGGCGCTGTCCACGGGCGACGCCAAGTTCCAGCGGCGCAGCAAGGAGCGCATCATCGAGCTGCGCAAGGAAGCGGGCACCGTCTTCCTGGTCAGCCACAGCAACAAGTCGATCACCGAGACCTGCGACCGGGCGATCTGGCTGGAGGCGGGAACGCTGCGGATGGACGGTCCGGCGAAGGACGTCGTCGCCGCGTACGAGAAGTTCACCACCGCCAAGAAGTAGCGAACCCGAACCGAAGGGGGGCGCCCCGGGCCGAAGCCCGGGGCGCCCCCCTTCCGTACAGTCGCCGCCCGATCAGCCGTGCGTACGCAGCAGCGTCCGCATCGTCCGCATGGCCACCGACAGGTTCGCCAGGTCGAACGCGTCCGACCCCCGGATCTCCTCCAGCGTGGAGCGCGAACGCGTCAGGATCGCCGCGTTCTTCTCCTCCCACGCCTCGAACCGCTCCGGCGGCGTCGACGTCCCGTTGCCCACGCCCAGCACATCCGCGGTGAGCGCGGCATGCGCGGCGTACAGGTCCTCACGGATGGAGGCGCGGGCCATGGACTGCCAGCGGTCGCTCCGCGGCAGCTCGATGATCCGGTCCATCAGCTGGGTGATGCCCAGCCGGTCCGCGAGGTCGTAGTAGACCTCGGCGACGGCGAGCGGGTCCTTGCCGACGCGCTCGGCGATCGCCACGATGTCGAGCGCCGGGAAGGCGGAGGAGAACCCGGCGACGCGCTGCGCCAGCTCGTCCGGGACGCCCGCCTCGCTGAGCTCTTCCAGGATCGACTGGTACCACTCCTCGTCGGCGCCCTTCAGCATCTTGGGCAGCTCGGCCCAGACCTGGTCGACGCCGTCCTTGAAGAAGCCGATCGTCCCGGCGATCTCCAGCGGCTGCGGCCGGTTGCCGAGCAGCCAGCGCGAGCCGCGCTCGACGAGCCGACGCGAGTGCAGCCGGATCCGGGTCTGCACATCGGCGGCGACCTTGTTGTCGAGCGCCTCGACGGCGTCCCACACCTGGCCCAGGCCGAAGATCTCGCGGGCCGCGGCCTGCGCCCGCACGATCTCCTCGATCGATGCGCCGGTCTCTTCCCGCAGCCGGTGCAGGAAGGTCGAACCACCGGTGTTCACCGTGTCGTTGACCAGCACCGTGGTGATGATCTCGCGACGCAGCGCGTGTCCGTCGACCGCCTCGGGGAACTGCGCGCGCAGCTGCTCCGGGAAGTAGGCGTACAGCAGCTTCTGCAGGTACGGGTCGTCCGGCAGGCTGGTCCGGATCAGCTCGTCGGATGTGGTGATCTTCGTGTAGGCCAGCAGCACGGCGAGCTCGGGCTGGGTGAGCCCCTTGCCGCTGTTCAGCAGCTCCCGGATCTGCCGGTCCGCGGGCAGGAACTCCAGCGCGCGGTCCAGGTGGCCGTCGCGGCCCAGGCGGCGCATGAAGCGCTGCTGGGCGTGGAGCAGGGAGGCGGACTGGGTGACGGAGTTGGCGAGCACGGTGTTCTGCGCGTAGTTGTTGCGCAGCACCAGGCGGCCGATCTCGTCGGTCATGTCCGCGAGCAACTTGTTGCGCTGCTTGACGGTCATGTCGCCGTCCCGGACCAGTCCGTTGAGCAGGATCTTGATGTTCACCTCGTGGTCGGAGGTGTCCACACCGGCGCTGTTGTCGATCGCGTCGGTGTTGATCCGGCCGCCGCCCCGGGCGAACTCGATCCGGCCGAGCTGGGTCGCGCCGAGGTTGCCGCCCTCGCCGACGACCTTGGCCCGCAGGTCCTGGCCGTTGACGCGGATCGCGTCGTTGGCCTTGTCGCCGACGTCCGCGTTCGACTCGGCCGACGACTTGATGTACGTACCGATGCCGCCGTTCCACACCAGGTCGACGGGCGCCTTGAGGATGGTCTGCATCAGGTCGGCGGGCGTCATCTTGGTGACCCCCGACTCGATGCCGAGCGCCTCGCGGACGTGCGCGTTGACCGGGATCGACTTCGCGGTACGGGGGTGGATGCCGCCGCCCGCGGAGAGCAGGTCCTTGTTGTAGTCGGCCCAGGAGCTGCGCGGCAGGTCGAAGAGGCGGCGCCGCTCGGCGTACGAGGTGGCGGCGTCCGGGGTCGGGTCGAGGAAGATGTGCCGGTGGTCGAACGCGGCGACGAGCCGGATGTGCTCGGAGAGCAGCATGCCGTTGCCGAACACGTCACCGGACATGTCGCCGACGCCGACGACCGTGAAGTCCTCGGTCTGGGTGTCGTGACCGAGCTCGCGGAAGTGCCGCTTCACGGACTCCCAGGCGCCGCGGGCGGTGATGCCCATGCCCTTGTGGTCGTAACCGGCGGAACCACCGGAGGCGAACGCGTCGCCGAGCCAGAAGCCGTACCCGACGGCGACCTCGTTGGCGATGTCGGAGAAGCTCGCGGTGCCCTTGTCGGCGGCGACGACGAGGTACGTGTCGTCCTCGTCGTGGCGCACGACGTCGACGGGCGGCACGACCTCGCCGGCCACCAGGTTGTCGGTGATGTCGAGCAGCGCCGAGATGAATGTCCGGTACGAGGCGATGCCCTCGGCCATCCAGGCGTCACGGTCGACGGCCGGGTCCGGCAGCTGCTTGGCGACGAAACCGCCCTTGGCGCCGACCGGCACGATGACGGTGTTCTTCACCATCTGCGCCTTGACCAGGCCGAGGATCTCCGTACGGAAGTCCTCCCGCCGGTCCGACCAGCGCAGACCACCGCGGGCGACCTTGCCGAAGCGCAGGTGGACACCCTCGACACGCGGCGAGTACACCCAGATCTCGAACGCCGGGCGGGGCGCCGGAAGATCCGGGATGGCCTGCGGGTCGAACTTCATCGAGACGTACGCGTGCGGCTTGCCGCCGTCCGCCATCTGGAAGAAGTTCGTGCGCAGGGTCGCCTTGATGACGGTGAGGAAGGACCGCAGGATCCGGTCCTCGTCGAGCGAGGCGACCTGGTCGAGCGCCCCGTCGAGCTCTTCGAGGAGACCGTCGGTCAGCTCGGTGCCGGCGCTCTGCCGGCCGGGCGACATCCGGGCCTCGAAGAGGGAGACCAGCAGCCGGGTGGTGTGGACGTTGTTACGGAGGGTGTCCTCCATGTAGTCCTGGCTGAAGGTCGAACCGGCCTGCCGCAGGTACTTCGCGTAGGCACGCAGCACCATCGCCTGCCGCCAGCTCAGACCGGCACCCAGCACCAGGGAATTGAAGCCGTCGTTCTCGGCCTGCCCGGTCCACACCGCGGCGAACGCGTCCTGGAAACGGTCGCGGGCGTCGTCGGCGAGGTACGTGCCGCTGCCGTTGACCTGCGGCATCCGCAGCCCGAAGTCGTAGATCCAGGCATGCGTACGGTCCGCGCAGCGCAGCTCGTACGGACGCTCGTCGACGACCTCGACCCCGAGCCGCTGGAGCGCCGGGAGAACGGCGGAGAGGGAGACCTGCTCACCCGTCCGGTAGATCTTGAAGCGACGCTCACCGGGGCCGGCGCCGACCGGCTCGTACAGGCTGAGCGCGAAGTCCTTCTCGTCCTTCTTCAGCGCTTCGAGTTGGACCAGGTCGGCGACGGCGGCGCGCGGCGTGTGGTCGGCCTTGTAGCCCTCGGGGAACGAGTGACCGTAGTGGCGCAGCAGCTCGGCGGCGCGCTCCTCACCGCACTCGGCGTTCAGCGCCTCCTGGAAGCCGTCGGCCCAGGAGCGGGCGGCCTCGACGAGACGCGCCTCGATGCGGTCGGCCTCGGCGTCGGTCAGGTCGGGCAGCTCGGTGCCGGGCGCGACTCGGACGACGAAGTGCAGCCGGGAGAGGATCGACTCGGTGTTCCAGGCGGTGAAGTCGACGCTGGTGCCGGCGAGCTCCTCCTTCAGGATGTCGATCAGCCGGAGCCGCACACCGGTGGTGTAGCGGTCCCGCGGCAGGTAGACGATCGCGGAGTAGTAGCGCCCGTACTCGTCCTGGCGGAGGTAGAGGCGCAGCCGGCGCCGCTCCTGGAGGTACAGCACGGACGTGACGACGGAGCGCAGCTGGTCGACGGGCGTCTGGAAGAGCTCGTCGCGCGGGTACGTCTCCAGGATCTGCAGCAGATCGCGTCCGTCGTGGCTGTTGGGCGAGAAGCCCGCGCCCTCCAGCACCTCGGCGACCTTGCGGCGGATGACCGGCACCCGGCGCACGGACTCGGTGTAGGCGGCGGACGAGAACAGTCCGAGGAAGCGGCGCTCACCGATGACGTTGCCGTCGGTGTCGAACTTCTTCACGCCGACGTAGTCGAGGTAGCTGGGGCGGTGCACGGTGGACCGGCTGTTCGCCTTGGTGAGGATCAGCAGCTTGTGCTCGCGGGCCTTGGCGCGGGCGTCTGCGGGCAGCCGGTCGAAGGACGGGCTGACCGGGTGCGCCTCGTCCTCGCTGTGGTGCGGGTCGGAGCGGAGGATGCCGAGGCCGGTGCCGGGGACGGCCGCCAGCGCGTCGCCGTCCTTCAGCTCGTACTCGCGGTAGCCGAGGAAGGTGAAGTGGTCGGCGGCGAGCCAGCGCAACAGCTCCCGGGCCTCGTTCACCTCTTCGTCGGCGAGCTCGTCGAGCGGCTCGCCGGGCAGGTCGTCGGCGATGCGCAGCGCGGCGTCGCGCATCTTCTCCCAGTCCTCGACGGTCTCCCGTACGTCGGACAGCACGCGGAGCAGATCCAGGGAGATCTGCTTCAGGTCGGAGCGGTCGGTCTCGCGGTCGATCTCGACGTGGATCCAGGACTCGACGAGCGCGTCGTGCGGCAGCGTGTGCGTGGTCCCGTTGGCGCCCTTGCGGCCCTGCTCGCCGACAGAGAGGCCGTTGCCCTCGGCAAGGACCTCGATGAGCTTGCCGGTGACATCGCGACGGACGACGACCTGCGGGTGGATCACGACATGGATGCCGCGCCCCTGCCGGGACAGCTCATTGGTGACGGAGTCGACCAGGAACGGCATGTCATCGGTGACGACCTCGACGACGGAGTGGCTGCACGTCCAGCCGTTCTCCTCGACGGTCGGGGTGTGCACCCGGACGTTCGCGGTGCCCTGCGGGCGGTTCTCCGCGAGCCGGTAGTGGGAGGAAGCAGCACCGAAGACATCGACCGGGTCGCGGCCGGCGAGGTCCTCCGGAGCGGTGTGCAGGTAGTAGCGCTGGAGGTACGAGAGCAGCACGTCCGGGCCCGGACGCTCGTCCTGCCCGGCACCGGTGGTGCCGGCCCCGGTGCCCGCAACGTGCACCCGGGGGGTACCGCCCGGGCCGCCGACACCACCGCCCGGACCGTTGTCAGCTACCCGGGCCGCCCGTGCGAGCAGCTCGGCCTTGGCTTCGTCCAGCTTGGTCTGCATGTCCTCTGGCTCCTGTCGCGCGCCGTTGCGTGACGTAGGTGAAAAAAGCGACGTACCGCCACGACACGGGGTTTCCGGTCTGACTCGACGCTATGCCGCTACGAGAGACGCCCGGGACCATATTGGCCATTTTTGGCAGCGGGTCCGGGACGAGGGGATCAGTGATCGCCCGGGCACGGTGGCACTCCGGGCGCAGGCCGGGGGCTTCGCTGCCCCCGAGGCGTATCGCGCTGATCACGGGGTCCAGGCTATCTCGCCCGTACCCGGAACCGTCATGAGCCGTATGTGTACAAAAGAAGGCCCCGAACTTTGACACTCTGGACAGCGCGCAACGGGCAGATGCACGCTTGACGCAGACGTCCGCGCGAGGGGAGCCCGCACCATGGCACCGAAAGTCCTGATCGTCACCGGCGACGCCGCCGAGTCCCTGGAAGTCCTGTACCCGTACCAGCGGCTGCGCGAGGAGGGGTACGACGTCCACATCGCGGCCCCCGCCCGCAAGACGCTCCGCTTCGTCGTCCACGACTTCGAGCCCGGCTTCGACACGTACACCGAGAAGCCCGGCTACACCTGGCCGGCCGACCTGGCGTTCTCCGAGGTCGACCCCGGAGACTACGTCGCCCTGGTCGTCCCCGGCGGACGCGCCCCCGAGTACCTGCGCAACGACCCCGAGCTCCGCAAGATCCTCAAGGCCTTCTTCGACTCGGACAGGCCGGTCGCCCAGATCTGCCACGGCCCTCTGCTGACGGCGGCGATCGGCGAACTGAGCGGCCGCCGCGTCACGGCCTACCCCGCACTGGAACTCGACATGCAGGCGGCGGGTGCCACCTTCGAGGACCATGAAGCGGTGGTGGACGGCACCCTGATCTCGTCCCGCGCCTGGCCGGACCACTCGGCCTGGATGCGCGAGTTCCTGAAGGTCCTGCGCACGAAGGCCCCGGCGAACTGAAGCCCTCGGCGGGCCGAGCCCCGCCGAGCCGAAACGTCGCCGAAGAACCCCCTCAGCCTTCCGTCGGGCCCCGCCGGACCCCTTCGGGCACCCTCAGCGGGTCATCTGCTCGGCAAGCTCCACAGCCTCGCCCAGACTGTCCACCACCGGCACGCCGGCCGCCTCCAGGCTGGCCCGGCTGTGCGACCCCCCGGTATAGAGCACCGCCCCCGCACCGACATGCGCCGCGGCCAGCGCGTCGTCCACCGCGTCGCCGATGACCACCGTGCGCTCGGGCGATATCCCGTCCAGAGCGGCAAGATGCCGCTCCATGTGCTGCGCCTTGCTGCCGCCGGACGGCCCGGTGCGGCCATCGACCCGCGTGAAGTGCCGCTCGATCCCGTACCCCCGGACCACCGGCACCAGCTGCTCGTGGACATACATGCTCAGGAGCGACTGGCTGCGCCCGGCGAGCTGCCACTGCGCGAGCAGCTCCGCGGCCCCCGCGGTCAGCCCGCAGGCGACCCGCTGCTCGGTGTAGTACCGGTGGAAGATCCCGTCCATCCGCTCCCACTCGGCCTCGGTGGGCAGCCGGCCCATCAGCCGCTCGTAGAAGCGGGGGATCGGGATGCAGTACATCTCCCGGTACTGCTCCAGCGTGAGCGGCTCCAGGCCCACCTCGGCGAACGCGGCATTCGTCGCGCCGACGACCGCGTCGTTGTCGTCGAGCAGTGTGCCGTTCCAGTCCCAGACCAGATGTGTGCGGTGCTTCCCGTGCGTCCCCATGGATAGAAAGTACCTGCCGGGTACGACAACGGGTCAGCCGATCAGGTTGGGAATCTCCTGCACCCCGAACCAGAGCAGCTCGTGGTCCTCGGCGCCGTCCACGGTGAACTGCGCGTCGTCGTCCCCGAGGTCCGCCGCGCCGAGCACCGCGGCGGCGGCCGCTACGTCCTTCTCCGCGTCGTCCGCGTCGACGTGCACTGCGGCCGCCTTCCTCAGCGCCACCGCGGAGGCGATCCGCACCTCACCGAGCGACGACGGATCGAGGCTGTGGTCGGGGTCGGCGACGGCTTCCCCGTCCGGCACGTCGACGGCGACGACCACGCGCCTGCGCATGGCATCCGGGTCCCCGGCGATCATCCGCAGCGAGGCGGACGCGGCCCGGTTGAGCGCCGCGTACTCCAGTTCCTCGATGTCGTCGGAGACGTACCACTCGCGGAGCGCGGGAGTCACCGCGTACGCGGTCAGCGGACCGGGGCCGACCTCGCCCGCCCGGTGCGCCGCTGCGAGACCGGAGAGGGTCAGGGGGACGTACACGCGCATGGCTGGCCGCTTTCGTAGTCGGAGACGCCCTCAGGATACGTGCGACGTCCCCCATCGGGGTTACGGGCACGGCCTCCGGCCCGTCCACCCCACGCGCACGATTCACCCCTCACGCCTCCCCCACACACCTTGCGGCACCGCGCCCATCACCCGGATAGGTGAATATCTGGAGCCGCGCCCGGCGCCCCGACGGCGCTTGCGGCCGCGTACGTCGCCGCCGTAGAAGATCCCCAACAGAAGTTACCGCCCGGTAAACGATCGGGCCTCGAATCAACGGGGGCGAAGAACGATGAGCGTGAACAGGACCCGGCCCGCCGGACGTCACGACCAGCGCAGGCCCGAGGCCGTACCGGCGCAGCGTCGCCGGACAGCGCAGCGAATGCGCCCGCACCACTGGTTCGCGGAACGCCTCCTCGCAGTTCTCAGCGGCCAGCGACCGGTCCACTGGATGCTCGGCCACACGATCGGCGAGGCCTACGACCAGCTTGCCGAACTGGCCCCGGCCACCCCACTCAGGGCCCGCGGCGCCCGCCCGGTGGTACGCCGCTGCCACGGCGCCCAGCCCGCACCGGGAGTGGTGGAAGCGTGCGCGAGCATCGCGGCGGGCGAAGAGGTACGCGCCATGGCCTTCCGCCTGGAACAGGGCCCGGACCTCCGCTGGCGCTGCGCGGCGGTGGAGCTGGGCGGCACCAAGTCCGGCAGCTGAGGCGAGACTCCGGCGCCCACCGCTCGCGGCACAGCGCGACCCCAGCGGCAATCCCCGAGCCCGTCCGTCTCCTGGGGCCCTTCCGGCGCTCGAGGACAGCCCCCGGCCCCACGGCAGGCTTGCACCAGTAGCCGCCTCGAGCCCGTCCGGCGCTGAGGACAGAGCCGCCGGACGGACCCGGAACCCCACGCCCCCGCACACGGCTGGGGCCGGACACCCCTCGGTGCCCGGCCCCAGCCGCCGTACAAATCAATCCCACGCCCACGGGGCGCAGGCGCAGCCGCACCTACTTCTTGCGGCGCCGCCCCCCGCCCCCGCTCTTCTGCGCCTTGCGCCGCTCGGCCCGGGTGAGCCCGTCCGACTCCGACCCGGCCCCACCGTCACCATTGGCGAAGTCGCCCTCGACGACACCGCCCTCCCCGTCCACCGTGGGAGCGGAGAAGTGGAGCCGGTCCGGCCGCTGCGGAGCGTCGAGCCCCTTGGCACGGATCTCCGGACGCGCCGCGGCCGGAACCGTGACGTCCTCCTTGGCCAGCGAGGTCCGCTCGGCCGCATCCTGCACCGGGACCTCCTCGACCTGCTGCTCGACCTGGACCTCCAGGTTGAACAGGTAGCCGACGGACTCCTCCTTGATGCCCTCCATCATGGCGTTGAACATGTCGAAGCCCTCGCGCTGGTACTCGACCAGCGGGTCCTTCTGCGCCATGGCCCGCAGGCCGATGCCCTCCTGGAGGTAGTCCATCTCGTAGAGGTGCTCACGCCACTTGCGGTCCAGGACGGACAGCACGACGCGCCGCTCCAGCTCACGCATGATGTCCGAGCCGAGCTGCTTCTCGCGCTCGTCGTACTGCTCGTGGATGTCGTCCTTGATGGACTCCCCGATGAACTCGGCGGTGATCCCGGCCCGGTCCCCGGCCGCGTCCTCCAGCTCTTCGACGGTGACCTTCACCGGGTAGAGCTGCCTGAACGCGCCCCACAGCCGGTCGAGGTCCCACTCCTCGGCGAAGCCTTCGGCGGTCTCCTGCCGGATGTAGTCGTCGATGGTGTCGTCCATGAAGTGGCGGATCTGCTCCTGCAGGTCCTCGCCCTCCAGGACGCGACGGCGCTCGCCGTAGATGACCTCGCGCTGCCGGTTGAGCACCTCGTCGTACTTCAGGACGTTCTTACGCGTCTCGAAGTTCTGCTGCTCGACCTGCGACTGCGCGGACGCGATCGCCCGCGTCACCATCTTGTTCTCGATCGGCACGTCGTCCGGCACGTTCGCCATCGACATCACGCGCTCGACCATCTGCGCCTTGAACAGCCGCATCAGGTCGTCGCCGAGCGACAGGTAGAAGCGGGACTCGCCGGGGTCGCCCTGACGGCCGGAACGACCGCGCAGCTGGTTGTCGATACGCCGCGACTCGTGCCGCTCCGTACCGAGGACGTACAGCCCGCCGAGCTCCCTGACCTCTTCGAACTCCGCCTTGACGGCCTGCCCGGCCTTCTCCAGCGCGGCGGGCAGCGCGGCCGCCCACTCCTCGACGTGCTCGACGGGGTCGAGACCGCGCTGGCGCAGCTCCGCCTCCGCGAGGTCGTCGGGGTTGCCGCCGAGCTTGATGTCCGTACCGCGGCCGGCCATGTTCGTCGCGACCGTTACCGCGCCCTTGCGGCCGGCCTGGGCAACGATCGTCGCCTCACGGTCGTGCTGCTTGGCATTGAGGACCTCGTGCTGCACGCCGCGCTTGGAGAGCTGCTGCGAGAGGTACTCGGACTTCTCGACCGAGGTGGTGCCGACCAGGATCGGCTGGCCCTTCTCGTGCTTCTCGGCGATGTCGTCGACGACCGCGGCGAACTTCGCGACCTCGGTCCGGTAGATCAGGTCCGACTGGTCGGCTCGGACCATCGGCCGGTTCGTCGGGATCGGCACGACGCCGAGCTTGTAGATCTGGTGGAACTCGGCGGCCTCGGTCATCGCCGTACCGGTCATGCCGGACAGCTTGCCGTAGAGGCGGAAGAAGTTCTGCAGGGTGATCGTGGCGAGGGTCTGGTTCTCGTCCTTGATGTCCACCCCTTCCTTCGCCTCGATCGCCTGGTGCATGCCCTCGTTGTAGCGGCGGCCGGCGAGAATACGGCCGGTGTGCTCGTCGACGATCATGACTTCGCCGTCGATGACGACGTAGTCCTTGTCCTTCTTGAAGAGTTCCTTGGCCTTGATGGCGTTGTTGAGGTATCCGACGAGCGGGGTGTTCACCGACTCGTAGAGGTTGTCGATGCCGAGCCAGTCCTCGACCTTCGCGACACCGGACTCATGGATCGCGACGGTCCGCTTCTTCTCGTCGACCTCGTAGTCGCCGGTCTCCTCGATGCCCTTGAGCGGGTTGCCGGCCTCGCCCTTCTTGAGGCGCGTGACCAGCTTGGCGAAGTCGCCGTACCACTTGGTCGCCTGATCGGCCGGGCCGGAGATGATCAGCGGCGTACGGGCCTCGTCGACGAGGATCGAGTCGACCTCGTCGACCACCGCGAAGTTGTGGCCGCGCTGGACGAGCTCGTCCGCGGACCACGCCATGTTGTCGCGGAGGTAGTCGAAGCCGAACTCGTTGTTCGTGCCGTACGTGATGTCGCAGGCGTACTGCTCACGTCGCTGGGCCGGCGTCATGTTCGCGAGGATGCAGCCGACGGACAGGCCCAGGAACTTGTGGACCCGGCCCATCATCTCGGAGTCACGCTCGGCCAGATAGTCATTGACCGTGATCAGGTGCACGCCCTTGCCGGAGAGCGCGTTGAGATACGCGGGCAGGGTGCCGACGAGGGTCTTGCCCTCACCGGTCTTCATCTCGGCCACATAGCCGAGGTGCAGCGCCGCGCCACCCATCATCTGGACGTCGTAGTGGCGCTGTCCGAGGACTCGCTTGGCGGCCTCACGGACCGTCGCGAATGCCTCGGGGAGCAGGTCGTCCAGGCTCTCGCCGTCCGCGTACCGTTCCTTGTACTCGTCGGTGAGCGCCCGCAGCTCGGCGTCGGAGAGGTTGACGAAGTCCTCTTCGATGGAGCTGACCTGGTCCGCGATGCGGTGCAGTTTGCGCAGGATCTTGCCTTCGCCTGCACGCATGAGCTTGTTGAAGACGGACACTGAGGCTGGTCTCCTTGCCGGTCGGGCCTGGCACTGGGTCGTGTTATGGACGCTGGCACGGGCACGGCAGGTGGGCCCCACCGCAACGGCCATCGTAAGCGAGGACCCCGCCGCGCCGGGAGGGCTGCCGCCGCGTTGAGCCCGCTGTGCCCTTTCGAGTCAACGGATGGAGGACTCGGAAGGTGCCGGAAAGCGCGAAAACTGGTCGCATCACCGTCGGCACCTCACCAGAATCCGTACATGGAGCCGATCACTCTCACCACCGAACGTCTGCTGCTGCGCCCGTTTCGCCGGAGCGACGCGGACGAGGTGTACGCCGCCTGTCAGGACCCGGACATCCAACGCTGGACGGTCGTCCCCTCGCCGTACAGCCAGGCCGATGCCGAACTCTTCACGGAGAAGCTGTCCCCCAGCGGCTGGCAGGACGACTCCATGTACAACTTCGCGGTGGTGCGGCGCGACGGCGGGGCGCTGACCGGTGCACTCGGCATCAACCGGCGCACACTGCCGGGAACGTACGAGGTGGGGTTCTGGACGGCGAAGGAGCACCGCGGTCTCGGCTATATGACGGAGGCGGTACGGGCTGCCGCCCACTGGACCTTCACCGCGCTCGGCGGGGACCGGCTGGAGTGGCGGGCCGAGGTCGGCAATGTGCCCTCGCGGGCCGTGGCGCAGCGGGCGGGCTTCCGCCTGGAGGGCGATCAGCGCTCGGGACTGCTGAACAAGGGCGTGCGGCGGGACACCTGGGTCGGCGCACTGCTCCCGTCGGACCTGGGCCTGCCGGGCGTCCACCCGTATCTGCCGACGAAGACCCCCACCGGCGCCCCCGCCTCCGGGCGCACAGACCGGTCCACCGCTCCGTGAACGAATGTCAGTGCGGCCCTCTAGGGTTCGGTCCATGACGCCTGTGCCGCCTCCCGCAGCCGAACTCTCCGCCGACCAGGCACGCAGGATCGCCCTGCGCGCCCAGGGCTTCCTCGGGGCACCGGACCGCCGGGCCGGGGTGCCTGGCGTGCTGCGGCACCTCGGCGCCGTGCAGCTCGACACGATCTCGGTGCTGGCCCGTTCGCACGAGCTGATTCCGTACGCGCGCCTGGGCGCCGTCGGCCGACGCACGATCGAGGACGCGTACTGGTCGGGTGGCCGCACCTTCGAGTACTGGTCGCATGCGGCATGCATCCTGCCGGTCGAGGAGTGGCCGCACTTCGCATTCCGCCGCCGCTCCTACCGCGCGCGTCCGCAGTGGAACCACGACCTGCCCGACGGGGCGTACGACACGGTGATCAAGCAGCTGCGCGCCGAGGGACCGCTGACGGCGACGGAGCTGGGCGGGGCGAAGAACGGCGGGGAGTGGTGGGACTGGTCGGCATCGAAGGTCGCCGTCGAGCGGGCTCTGATGTACGGCGAAGTGGTCTGCACCGAGCGGCGCGGCTGGAAGCGGGTGTACGACCTCGCGGAGCGTGCGCTGCCCGACGCCGTGCTGCACGACGATCTGGACGACACGGAATGTCTGCGCCGGCTGGTCGCCCTCGCCGGGCAGTCCCTGGGGGTCGGCACCCGTGCCGACATCGCGGACTACCACCGGCTGAAGGCCGAGCAGTTCGACGCGGTGGTGGCGGACTCCGGGCTGGTGCCGGTGACGGTGGAAGGCTGGGCGAAGCCCGCCTGGGCCGACCCGGCGGCGCTGGCTGCGGAGCCGCGCGGACGGCACCGTACGACGCTGCTGTCGCCGTTCGACTCACTGATCTGGGAGCGGGCGCGGACGGAGCGGATCTTCGGCTTCACCCACCGCCTGGAGGCGTACGTCCCCAGGCCCAAGCGGATACATGGCTATTTCGCGATGCCGCTGCTGGCGGGCGGAAAGCTCCAGGGCCGGGTCGATCCCGCACGCGAGGGCACGACTCTGGTCGCCCGGCAGGTGTCCCTGGCAGGCAGGAAGGCCGTGGCACCGATGGCCGAGGCGCTCGTGGAGGCGGCGTCCTGGGTCGGCTGCACGGCGGTCCGGGTGGAACGGGTGGACGCACCGGAGCTGCGCGAGCCGCTCAGCCAGGAAGTCGCCCGCGCCCTCGGCTGACCCGGCTGTACCGGCATACCCGATTCACCTGATCTCCAAAATCTTCTCCCGCATGGCATAGACCACTGCTTCCATCCTGGAGTGCAGCTGCAGCTTCTCCAGAATGTTGCGGACGTGGTTCTTCACGGTGTTCTCGGAAATGAACAGTTCCTTCGCGATATCGCGATTATTCATGCCTGTGGCAACCAATTTGAGGACTTCGAGCTCCCGGTCGGTGAGCCGCGGCGCCGGCACCAGCCTGCGCTCGTCGGTCCGCTGGATCATCGACTTGAATTCGGTGAGCAGTTTGGACGCCATGGAGGGGCTGATCTGGGACTGTCCGTCGGCAACCGCGCGGATCGCCGTGGCCACCTCGTCGGTGGAGATCTCCTTGAGGAGATAGCCGGTGGCACCCGCCTTGATCGCGTCGTAGAGGTCGGCCTCCTCGTCACTGATCGTCAGCATGATGATCTTTGCACTGGGGGCCACCTCCTTGATGGAGGTGCAGGCCTCGATGCCGCCGCGCTTGGGCATCCGTACGTCCATCAGCACGATGTCGGGCAGCAGGTCGGCCGCCTTGTCGACGGCCTCCGCCCCGTCACCCGCCTCGCCGACGACCTGGATGTCCTCCTCCTGAGCGAGGACGATCTCCAGGCCTCTGCGGAAGAGCGCATGGTCATCCACCACAAGGACGCGGATCGGCTCCTTACAGGAACTCTCCGCGTCCGCGCCGGTATCGGCACAGGCAGCGTCGTCGGCATCATTCGCATCGCGCACGGGCCCGAAGGTGTCCGCCATCGTTCCTCCCCCTGAAGGCCACAGCCTGAAGTTCACAAGCTGTCCGCCAACGGCAGTTCACAGAGCACCGATTGGCTTGGGACGTCATGATTCCATGCCCGGACGTCAGAGCGGTGGTCCTGTGGTCCCACACGGGTGCCCCTGGTGGCGTGATTGCGCCCCCAGGGGCACCACCGATGCGGGGCGTCAGCCGCCGAGCGCACCGCCCGCGCCGCCCGCCTCGTCAGCGGCCAGCGGGTCGGTCCTCAGGTGAATGACACCGTAGTCGTAGGCGTGCCGCCGGTAGACGACACTGGGTTCCTTCGTCTCGGCATCGACGAACAGATAGAAGTCGTGCCCGACCAGCTCCATCTCGTAGAGCGCCTGATCGAGCAGCATCGGTGCCGCGACGTGCGTCTTCTCGCGCATCACCAGCGGCCCTTCGCCCTGCACCTCGAGCGGGCCGAACCTGGTGGTGGGTACGGACTCTCCCTCGCCGCCGGCGAGGTCACCCTCACTGTTGAACGACGCCGCACCCGGCACGGTCTCGGCGACTTCGGCAGCGGGAATCCGGCCGTTGCCCCGGCGGCTGTAGCGCTTGTCGTGCTGCTTGCGCAGTCGCGCCTCCAGCTTGCCGGTGGCCAGGTCCAGCGCTGCGTAGGGGTCGGCTGCGGCCGCTTCCGCACGAATGACCGGTCCCCTCGAGCGAAGCGTGATCTCCACCCGGTCGGAACGGTCGGCCTGACGGGGGTTTGGCTCCTTGGACACCTCGACGTCGAGGCTGATCACCTTGCCGTCGAACTTCTGGATCTTGTCCAGCTTCAGCTTCTCGGCCACGTGCTTGCGGAACCGCTCGGGCACCTCGGTCTTGCGGCCCTTGACGACGATGTCCACGCAGAACTCCGTTCCCGGATCGCTCCGCTCAGCGGCGGAGCTTCTCCCTTTTGCACCAGGCTCCGGTGATCGCCGGAGCCGCGGACTCGGTGGCTTCGACCTCCTCCTCCCCCGTCCGGGAGGTCTCCACCCCACCGACTTTTCAGCTTCTGGGCTACCGGTGAGTTACCTGCCCGAAACCTGGGGGTGCATTCGTCGAGGTCCGGCATTCACCATTCCTCACAACCGAACATAGCCTGCCTGGCCGGATCTCGGCACCCGCTACCCGCACGTACCTCCGTTCAGGGCTCTTTACCCACTCACTACCTGCAACGATGAAAGTTCATTGGCAGTTCCGGTTTATTTCGAAGGTGGACGGAGATGCTGCAACAACGGCTGCCTGCCGCATTCCGGAACCCTTGTCTTCGCGCAGGCCCTCCGCGTCGAGCGCGCGTGCCGCCTCGGCCAGCGAGGCGCCGGTCGTCAGAAGGTCGTCCACGAGCACCACCCGTTCGGTCGCAAGCAGCAGCTCACCACCGGCCACCACCTCCAGCGCGCCCGCCAGATTCTCCTGCCGCCGCCGGGCACCGAGCCCCGACTGATCGGCCACCGGCCGCCGTTGCCGCAGGACGGATGCCACCTGCGCCGGCACGCCACCGCGCCGCAGCTCGCCCGCGGCCGACAGCGCGATCCTGCGCGTCGGATCGTGCCCGCGCGCCGCCACCGCCCGCCGCGCCGACGGCACCGGCACGAGGAGCAGCGGTCCCGGCCGACCACACGCCTGCCCCGTCCCGGCCCTTACCGCGCCCGCCAGCGCACTCCCGAGCTCCCGAGACAGTCCCAGTACGCCACGCTCCTTATGGGCCAGGAGCATCGCCCGTACGGCGTTCTCGTACGCCGCGGCAGCATGCACCACCGGCAGTCCGGCCGGCTCCGGCGCAGGTCTCACCCGTCGCGGCACCGCGCCGTGAAGCGCCGCCCGGCAGTCCTCGCACAGCTCGGTCCGCGGTCTGCCGCAGCCACCGCAGGCCACAGGCAGGACCAGCCCGGCGATCTCCCGCCACCACCCCCGCATGACTCCACTGTGCGCCCGCAGCACGAACCCGGCCACCCCTGTGGACAACGCGCCGCCCCGAACGGGAGGGGCGTCCGCCCGCACGCGATCAGGGGCACCCGGCCCCCCAGGTCCGGAGACTCCCCGGACCTGGGCTCAGCCCGGATAGACCAGCGACGAGCCCTCCTTGAGCACCGTCTGCCAGTTGTCCCCCGGCGACAGCTTCACTATCCCGTCGTCCTCGGTGTCCGCCATCAGTGGCAGCTGCTCGTCGTCCGCCGCCGCGACCGACGACACCTGGTTCGCCCCGGGCAGCACGCCCGACGCCGGTGCCGAACCGTCCGCCTGGACATAGCGCACCTGCTGCACGCCGCCCTGCTCCTTGCCGACCACCACGAGGCGGCTCCGGCCCGACCAGGACATCGCGGTCACGTCCGCCAGCTGCGGCGCGGCCTTCCGCAGCTCCACGACGGAGACGTCCTGCCGGGTGTCCGGATCCCCATGGCGCTCGATCCGGCCGATGTTCAGCGTGGTGTGGCCGTCCTCGGTCAGCAGCAGCGCGATCCGGACACCGTCCGCCGACAGCCGCAGCGCCTCGATCCGCGCGCCGCCCAGGTCCGGCACCGTGACGTTCGACGGCTGGCCCGTACCGCCGGCCAGCCGCAGCAGCCGGGGATCATCCGGATTGCGGTCCGCCACCCAGAGATCACCCCGCCCGTCCCAACTGGGCGCCGACAACCGGTCCTCCGGCTTCTTCGCCCTGCTGGTCACGGCGGGCGCGGGGAGCTCACCCGCCGAAGCGATGGAGGCGATGTACAGAGACGCGCTGTTGTGCGAGACCGCCGCCGCCAACTGCTCGTCCCGGGCCACGCCGACCGTGCTCATCTTTTCCGGTCCGTCACCGAGCGGGCCGGCCACCGGCTCCGGATCACCGCTGCCCCTGTTGCTCCCGGGGATGCGCTGGACATGCCCCTTGGCATCGACGAAGTACTGACTGTCGGAGCCGCCCGAGGAACGGTCCGGAGCGAAATCCTCCGCCTGGTCCGAACTCAGGACGCAGAGCGGCGAACCATCGGACCGCTGCAGCTCGACCTGTTCGACCCGGGCGGACGTCAGATCGCTTACGGTGTACAGCACCTGAGAGGCCATCATGCGGCAGGAGCGCTGCCCGACGCCGTCCGCCTTCTTGTTGAGCGGAACCTTCAGTACGTTGCGGTCGTCGGGCGCCAGCGCGATGACGCCCTTGCGCAGGACCGTACCGGTGGGGAAGCGGGAATCGACCACCGGCCGCAGCCAGTTGGTCGGTCCCTCGACGAGACTGCGCACCGTCTGTGTCACGATGTCCATCCCCGTGATCGGATCCGTCCGGTTGCGCACATAGACGGGGTCGGCGACCAGCGTCGGCTGACCTGCCGCCGGCCCGGCGGCGAAGTAGTACTTGTTGACGGAGCGGTAGAGCCGCTTGAAGTCGGACTGACCGAGCATCAGTCCGTCCGGCACGAGGTCGATGCGCCACTCCTTGCTGCCGTTCTGCCGCACCAGGTGCAGGCTCCGGTTGAAGCGCGTGGGCGCGACTGGGTGGTAGGCGCTCTGCGCGTCGACCGTCGCCACCTTCTCGCCGGTCAGCGTGTAGGTGAGCTCCGTACTGCTGTGGTCGCTGTCGCGGACCGGGCGATCGCTCCCGTAGTTCGGCGCCTTGGAGAGCACCGTGGTGAACGCGCTCGGCTTCCAGGTGCGCGACGCCTCCTTCGTCAGGTACTTCCGGGTCGTCCGGAAGCCGGGGTCGTCACTGGTCATGGACTCCAGGAAGCCGTCGACCACCTCATCCGGAGTGGCGTTTTCGCGGGGCGCCACCGCGTACACCTGTACCTGGGAGTCACCGGGCTGCGAGGCGTCGACCGCCTTGATGTCCCCGGTGACGGGCATCGAGCCGCACGCGGAGAGCAGCACGACGCCGCATCCCAGCAGAGCGACCATCCCCACCGCACGTCCACGGCCGCCCTCACGACGGTCAGCGCCCACGAGTCGTGTCCTCCCGCTCCGGGTCCTGCGCAGCAGAGTCGATGGTGTCGCCCGGCCGGTCCTCGGCGGGGCGGGCGACCACACGGGCGCCGTTGCCCGGCAGGGCGGCCGGATTCACCGACGCCGGTGCCGTCCGGGGAGCTGCGGGGGCGCGCCCGGGTACGGGCAGCGGCGAACGGTCCGGGCTGCCCGGCTGGGTCGGCACCGTCGTGAGCCGGTGTTCACTCCCGGTCGTACCGACATCCGTGGGCCGCTCCCGGTTCTCCCGGTTGCGTCGCGAGTCCTCGGGCTCCAGCGGTATCGGGGAGCCGCGCAGCGGCTCGTCCGCCGTTCGCGGCAGCGTCAGCCGGAACTGCGAACCGCCGCCCGGCTCGCCCCACGCCTGCAGCCATCCGCCGTGCAGCCGGGCGTCCTCGACGGCGATCGACAGTCCGAGACCGGTACCCCCGGTCGTCCGTGCCCGCGCCGGATCGGCGCGCCAGAACCGGTTGAAGACACGGGTAGCCTCGCCGGGCTTGAGTCCCACGCCGTAGTCCCGGACGGCAACGGCGACCGCGCCTCCGGCCACCCCCATCCGCACCACGACGTCCCGGCCCTCACCGTGCTCGACGGCGTTGACGACAAGATTGCGCAGCACGCGCTCGACCCGCCGCGCGTCGGCCTCCGCGATCACCGGCTGCTCGTCGCCGACCACCCGGATCCGCGTGCCCTTGCGCTCGGCGAGCGGCTCGGCGCCGCCGATCACGCGCCGTACGACCTGTCGCAGGTCGATCGGTTCGGCCTCCAGCGCCGCGGCACCCGCATCGAACCGGCTGATCTCCAGCAGATCGGAGAGCAGCGACTCGAACCGGTCGAGCTGATCGCCGAGCAGTTCCGCGGAGCGCGCGGTCACGGGATCGAAGTCGACGCGTGCCTCGTGGATGACATCGGCGGCCATCCGTACGGTCGTGAGCGGCGTCCGCAGCTCGTGCGAGACGTCCGAGACGAAGCGTCGCTGCATCCGGGAGAGCTCCTCCAGCTGCTGGATCTTCAGCTGCAGGTTCTGGGCCATCTTGTTGAAGGCTTCACCGAGCCGGGCGATGTCGTCCTCGCCGGTGACCTTCATGCGCTCCTGGAGTCTGCCCGCGGAGAGCCGCTCCGCGATTCCCGCGGCCATCCGCACGGGGGTGACGACCTGCCGCACCACGAACCAGGCGATGGCACCGAGCAGCACGACCACGAACAGTCCTGCGGTCGCCAACGTGCCCTTGACCAGGGTCAGGGACTTCTCCTCCTGCGTCAGCGGGAAGAGGTAGTAGAGCTGGTACGGGTTGTGGTCGATGTCGTACAGACGCTTGCCGACGACGAGCCCGGGCTGCGACTCCTGCCCGTTCGCGTACCGGATCAGGGAGTACGTCTGGAACGCGCCGGGCCCCTTGTCCACCGCCTCCCGCAGGCTCTGCGGAATGCTGGCCGCTTCGACACTGCCCGAGCCGCGCGGCGCACGGGTGCCCTCGTCGGCGCTGAGCGCCACCACGTTGAAGGCGTTCTTGCCGCCGCTGGCGAGCTGGTCGACGAGCTCAGTCCGCCACGAGTTGTTGGCGGTCGTGCCGTCCCCGGGGTCACCGCCCTGCCCACCGGGGGTGAGCGGAGCATTCGCCTTGTCCTGGGCCGCCGCGAAACCGCCGGCGGCCTGTGTCTGGGCAGCCTTGCCCTTCGCGTCGAGCAGGCCGTTGCGGACCTGCCCGATCACGACCAGGCCGAGCAGCAACACGACACCGAGAGACATGAGCAGCGTGCCCGCGACGACCCGCAGCTGCAGGTTGCGCCGCCACAGCCGGACAGCGGGCAGCAGCGGACGCCGCACCCAGCGCATCAGCAGTCGCGGCACAGGACCGCCGGGCGCCCGGTCGTGGAACAACCGGCCGCCCTGCAGAAGACGCCCGAACGCGGACGTCCTGTGTCCGGAACCGGTAGCCCGCCCCGTACGGACTCCCGGCTCCCCGGGCTTCGGGGCAGCGCTACCCAGGGACATATCAGCTCGGTCCGGCCTTGTAGCCGACGCCTCGGACGGTCACCACGATCTCCGGCCGCTCCGGGTCCTTCTCGACCTTGGAACGCAGCCGCTGGACATGCACATTCACCAGCCGGGTGTCGGCTGCGTGACGGTATCCCCACACCTGCTCGAGCAGCACCTCACGGGTGAAGACCTGCCACGGCTTGCGGGCGAGCGCGACCAGCAGGTCGAACTCCAGCGGGGTCAGGGCGATCGACTGCCCGTCCCGCTTCACCGAGTGACCGGCCACATCGATGACCAGGTCCCCGATGGTCAGCTGTTCCGGTGCCGGCTCTTCGGACCTGCGCAGACGTGCCCTGATCCGGGCAACCAACTCCTTAGGTTTGAACGGCTTGACGATGTAGTCGTCGGCCCCTGACTCCAGGCCCACCACCACATCGACGGTGTCGCTCTTGGCAGTGAGCATGACGATCGGCACACCCGACTCGGCCCTGATCAACCTGCAGACCTCGATGCCGTCCCGTCCGGGCAGCATGAGATCGAGCAGGACCAGGTCCGGCTTGGCCTCTCGAAATGCGGCAAGTGCCTTGTCGCCGTCCGCTACGAACGACGGCTCGAACCCTTCACCACGCAGCACAATCCCGAGCATCTCGGCCAGTGCGGTGTCGTCGTCGACGACAAGGACGCGTCCCTTCATAATCGACATCATCCCATTAGCTAATCGTTACCTGCGATGATCTGGCACACAGCTCTGCCAGCCCGACCCCCGTGACCGGGGAAACTGCACCCTCCTCCGTGACGATCGCCGTGATCAGTTCCGGCGGCGTGATGTCGAATGCGGGGTTGTACGCCTGGGTTCCGGGCGGTGCGACAGGCAGTCCGCCCGCTTCCCCACCCACCCCGATCCGGGATGATGTGAGCTCCGTCACTTCCCGTCCGGGGCGCTGTTCCACGATGATCGCTGCCCCGTCCGGGGTCTGCAGATCCACGGTCGTGGTCGGCGCCACCACAATGAACGGCACGTGGTGGTATTTGGCAAGCACCGCCAGCGGATAACTCCCGACCTTGTTGGCCACGGACCCGTCCGCAGCAATGCGATCGGCCCCGATGAGCACGGCATCCACCTCCCCCGCGGCGAACAGCGAACCCGCGGCGTTGTCCGTCAGCAGGCTGTACGCCATCCCGTTGCGCGCCGCCTCGTAGGCGGTCAGCCGGGCCCCCTGAAGCAGCGGCCGCGTCTCGTCCACCCAGAGCCGTCGCAGTTGTCCCGCCCGGTGCGCCCCGAGCGCCACAGCAAAGGCCGTGCCCTCACCGCCCGAGACGAGCGCCCCCGAATTGCAGTGGGTCAGAAGCTGATGCCCACCGCCGGGCAGCAGCTCTTCGAGGAGCGCGAGCCCGTACTGCGCCATGCGCCGACTGGCCTCGGCATCCTCCCGGTGCAGCGCCTCGGCCTCCCCCAAGGCCACCGCGGCCGCCCGCTGCGCGTCCTCGCCCCTGTCCAGCGCCGCCCGGTACGCCCCCGCCGCACGCCGCACCCCGTACCCGAGGTTCACCGCGGTGGGCCGCGCCCGCTCCAACAGCTCCGAAGCCTCTGCCATGTCGTCGCCCCGGATCGCGGCCAGAGCGACCCCGTAGGCCCCCGCAATGCCCAGCAACGGCGCCCCGCGCACGGCCAGCGTCTGAATGGCCCGCACCAGCGCCGGCACATCCGTACACGGCAGCTCGACCTCCTCGGCCGGCAGCCGCGTCTGGTCGAGAAGCACCACTGCGGCAGAGCCTCCCGGGGGCCCGGCCCAGCGGATGGAGGGAAGCGCGGGAGGCTCGATGCCCACCGGCGATTGCGCGTCCTGATCAGCCATCCGACCAGTCTGCACGGTGAGCTGCCCACAAATGAAGGTAAGACGGTGATGGAGCACCCGGCCCGTACCGGAGCGACGCGTGGCACGATGGCTGCCAACCTGCCGCCCCGATGAGCGGACAGGACCGTGAAGGAGCGAGAATGAACGACACTCCGGGCTGGGCCTCGCCCGGATCCGCCCCCTCCGACGGCCAGGAGGCGGGCGTCCCCCGGCCTTCCGAGCCCATCGACGGCAGCGGCCCTGCGGAAAACTGGTCTTCCATGCAGCCGCCGGCAGGGCAGTGGTCCCCACCGAGCACCTCCGGCAACGGCCCCGGCGCACCGCCACCCGCCCCCGGCTGGGGCGGCAGGCCGCAGACAGTCGGCTGGGGTCAGCCGCCCGCTGCCGCAAAGCCCGGTGTCATCCCGCTCCGCCCGCTCGGCGTCGGAGAGATCCTCGACGGTGCGGTTTCCACGATGCGCGCCCACTGGCGCACGGTTCTCGGCATCACTCTCACCGTCTCCGTCATCGCCCAGGTCGCGATCATCCTCGTGCAGCGCTATCTGCTGCCGGAACCCGCCTCGGTCGACCCGAACGCGACCGGCACGGAGGCACTCCGCCAGGCCGCCGACTCCATGCAGTCGAGCTTGATCTACAGCGCGCCGTCGACGCTCGTCACCCTGATCGCGACGCTCTTCACCACCTCCATGCTCACTGTCGTGATCAGCCGCTCGGTGGTGGGCCGCTCCGTCACGCTCTCCGAAGCGTGGGCCGAGGCCCGGCCCCGCCTCCTTCAGCTGCTCGGCCTGACCCTGGTCCTGACCCTGATGACCGCCGCCATCATGGCGGTGGGCGTGCTCCCCGGCGTGCTGATCGGCTCCACTGCGGGCGTCGCTCTCGCCCTCCTCGGATTTCTGGCCGCCGCCGCCGTCATCGTCTGGCTGATGGTCCGCTTCTGCCTCGCCTCGCCGGCGCTGATGCTGGAGCGGCAGTCGATCACCGTCTCGATGCGCCGCTCCGCGAAGCTGGTGCGGGGCGCCTGGTGGCGGACGTTCGGCATCCTGCTCCTCACCTGGCTGCTGACGCTCATCGTGACCCTGATCATCGCAATCCCGTTCGGCCTCATCGCGATCATCATGGACGGCAACGGGATGGGAGCGTTCCTCACCGGTCAGCCCACCGACTTCGGCTGGCCGTTCCTGATCATCTCCGGTATCGGCGAGGTGATCATCTCGACGATCACCTATCCGCTCTCCGCCGGTGTGATGGCCCTGCTCTACGTGGACCAGCGCATCCGTCGCGAGGCACTCGACCTCGAACTTGCGCGGGCCGCAGGCCTGCCCGGCTACGACACCAGGAGCTGATGCCGTGCCGGGGGCGGGGGGCGCGACAAGAGCACGACTGCTGATCCACGCGAGCAGCGACATACCGGTGGACACTCCACGCGTGCCCGCCCGCGAGGCGGCGAGGCACGAACTGTCCAAACCGATGTACCACGAGAACGACCCGAACCTCCTCCAGCGCGGTCTCGACCGCCTCTGGGAGTGGCTCGGCGATCTCTTCTCCGCAGCCTCGGACACCGCACCCGGCGGACCGCTCGGGCTGATCGTCCTCGTACTGGTCGTCGTCGGCCTGGCCGCCGCCCTCTGGTGGCGGCTGGGCACCCCGCAACGCACCGCCCGTCCCACCGACGCCCTGTTCGACGACAGCCCCCGCAGCGCCGCCGAACACCGGACCGCCGCCGAGGCACACGCTGCCGCCCACCGCTGGGACGAGGCCGTCCAGGAACGCATGCGCGCCATCGTCCGCTCGCTGGAGGAACGCGCCCTGCTCGACACCCGCCCCGGCCGCACCGCCGACGAGGCCGCCGCCGAGGCAGGCCACTCGCTGCCCACGCACGCGCTGCCCCTCCGCGCCGCCGCCCGGGAGTTCGACGCCATCACATACGGCGGCCGGAACACCGACCGGCAGGCGTATCTGACGGTGCGGGACCTTGACCTCGACCTCGAGAACGCCAAGCCCCTGCTGACCACCCCGGCCCGGGGAGCGGCCGAATGACCGCGCCCACTGCCACCTCCACCGCGCCCCCTACCTCGGTCTCCCCCACCCCGCGCCAGGTCTGGACCCGCACCCGCGGTCTGGTGCTCGCCCTTCTCCTTCTCATAGCAGCCGGAATCGTCCTGGCCACCGCACACTCCGGAGCCCAGCACGGCCGGCTCGACCCCCGCTCCGCCGACCAGCACGGAAGCCGGGCCGTCGCCGAACTCCTCAAGGACAGCGGCGTCTCCATACGGGTGGCCACCACACTCGAGGAGGCCACCACCGCGGTCGGCCCGGACACCACTCTGCTCGTCACCGCCCCCGATCTGCTGACACCGGGCCAGCAGCGCGAACTCCGCGCCGCGACCGCCGACTCGGCCGGCCGCACCGTCCTCCTCGCGGCAGGTCCCCCGTCCGTGGACACACTGGCCCCAGGGGTCCGCACGACGTCCACCGGACCGGTTGCCCCCCGTGCACCGCAGTGCTTGCTGCCCGCAGCCCACAGCGCGGGCAACGCCGACACGGGAGGCTTCCGCTACACCGCGGCCGGCCTCGAAACCCTCGCCTGCTACCCCAGCGGAGGTCTCCCCACCCTGCTCGTGGTCCAGGAGCAGGCCTCCGGCGACACCGCCCTTCTCGGCTCCGCGGACTTCCTTTACAACAGCCGTCTCGACAGCCAGGGCAACGCCTCCCTGGCCCTGCAACTCCTCGGCTCCCGCCCACATCTGGTCTGGTACCTCCCTTCGCTCGCTGATCCCTCCGCCACCGGGAACGGTGGAGACAGTGACGACAGCACAGGCAGCGAAGTCGCCGACAAAGACCGCAGCTTCGCCGACCTGATCCCGTCGGGCTGGCTGTGGGGAACCCTGCAACTCGCAGTCGCCGCCGTGCTCGCCGCCATCTGGCGCGCCCATCGTCTGGGCCCCCTGGTCACCGAACAGCTGCCCGTGGCCATCCGCGCCTCCGAATCCACCGAGGGCCGCGCCCGCCTCTACCGCAAGGCGAACGCCCGCGACCGGGCCGCCTCCTCATTGCGCTCCGCCACTCGCACCCGTATCGCCCCGCTCCTCGGGGTTTCACCCCGCAATGCTCACTCCCCCGCGGTGCTCCTCCCCGCCGTCTCCGCACGCCTCAGCACCATCGAAGGCGACCTCGACACCGTGCTGTTCGGCACGGCTCCGGCCGATGACGCCGCCCTTGTGCGTCTGGCAGACCAACTCGACACCCTCGAAAGAGAGGTACGCACTTCATGAGCGCCCCGCCCCCAGTGCCCGCCGGGACAACCGAGACCGTCGGGAACGACGACGCAGCCCGCGCATCCCTGGAAGCCCTGCGCTCCGAGATCGCCAAGGCCGTGGTCGGCCAGGACCCCGCCGTCACCGGCCTCGTCGTCGCGCTGCTCTGCCGAGGCCATGTCCTCCTCGAAGGCGTTCCCGGTGTGGCCAAGACTCTCCTGGTCCGCGCCCTCGCTGCCTCACTCGAGCTCGATACCAAGCGCGTCCAGTTCACCCCCGACCTGATGCCGAGCGACGTCACCGGCTCTCTGGTCTACGACGCCCGTACAGCTGAGTTCTCCTTTCAGCCCGGCCCGGTCTTCACCAACCTCCTCCTGGCCGACGAGATCAACCGCACTCCCCCTAAGACGCAGTCATCGCTCCTGGAAGCAATGGAGGAGCGCCAGGTCACCGTCGACGGAACCCCTCGCCTCCTGCCGGACCCCTTCCTGGTTGCGGCCACTCAGAATCCCGTCGAGTACGAGGGCACGTACCCCCTCCCCGAGGCCCAGCTGGATCGCTTCCTCCTCAAGCTGACGGTGCCACTACCGTCCCGTGACGAGGAGATCAATGTCCTGACCCGCCATGCCGACGGCTTCAACCCCCGCGACCTGGTCTCAGCAGGTGTCCGCCCCGTCGCAGGTCCCGCCGACCTGGAATCCGCCCGCGCCGCGGTCGCCAAGACCACGGTCTCCCCCGAGATCGCCGGCTATGTCGTCGATATCTGTCGTGCCACGCGTGAATCCCCCTCGCTCTCCCTCGGGGTCTCCCCCCGAGGTGCTACCGCCTTGCTCTCCACGGCCCGCGCCTGGGCCTGGCTGACCGGCCGTGACTACGTCATTCCGGACGACGTGAAAGCCCTCGCACTCCCCACGCTCCGCCATCGCATCCACCTGCGCCCCGAGGCGGAGATGGAAGGAGTCACCCCTGACTCCGTCATCACCGCAGTCCTCGCCCACGTCCCCGTACCCCGATGAGGCCGTGACCGTGGCCCTCACCGGACGAACAGCGCTGCTCGCCGCCTTGGGGTCACTCCCCGTAGGCATCCTTGCCCCGAGCTGGACGGGCATGCTCGCGGTCAATGCCCCGCTCTCTCTAGCAATTCTGTGCGACTACGCCCTGGCCGCGCCAGTGCGAACGCTCCAGTTCACCCGATCCGGTGACACAACCGTTCGACTCGGCGATGGCGCAGAAGTGCAACTGACCGTAACCAACGCGTCGCGTCGGCGCCTGCGCGCGCATCTCCGCGATGCGTGGCCGCCCAGCAGCTGGCTCACAGGTACGGAACAGGCGGCGTCCCGCCACAGGCTGGACATCCCGGCAGGTGAACGTCGCCGCCTGACCACACGCCTGCGTCCGACTCGCCGCGGCGACCGGCGATCCGAACGCATTACCGTACGCTCCTACGGGCCACTGGGCCTGGCAGCCCGGCAGGGAAGTCATCAAGTTCCGTGGACGGTGCGCGTGCTGCCGCCGTTCACCAGCCGCAAGCACTTGCCGTCCCGCCTCGCCAGGCTCCGTGAACTGGACGGACGCACCAGCGTCCTCACCCGCGGCGAAGGCACGGAGTTCGACAGCCTCCGCGCCTATGTCCCCGGCGACGACACCCGTTCCATCGACTGGCGGGCAACGGCAAGGCAATCGGCCGTCGCAGTCCGTACGTGGCGCCCCGAGCGGGACCGCCACATCCTCATCGTCCTTGATACCGGCCGCACCTCGGCGGGCCGAGTCGGTGATGTGCCCCGCCTCGACGCTGCAATGGACGCGACGCTGCTCCTCACCGCTCTCGCCACACGCGCCGGCGACCGTGTGGACCTGCTCGCGTATGACCGCCGCATCCGTGCCCAGGTTCAGGGACGCGCCGGGGGTGAGGTCCTGTCGGCCATGGTCACTGCAATGGCACCACTCGAACCTGAGCTGGTGGAAACGGACGCCCGAGGCCTCAGCGCCGCTGCCCTGACAAGCGCCCCTCGTCGCTCTCTGATCGTGCTCCTCACCAGCCTGGACGCGGCTCCCATCGAGGAGGGCCTGCTCCCCGTCCTCTCACAGCTGACTCAGCGCCACACGGTGCTGGTGGCTGCCGTGGCCGACCCGCACATCGAGCAGATGACCGAAGCCCGGGGCACAGTGGACGCGGTCTACGAGGCAGCAGCGGCGGCCCAGGCCAAAGCTCAGCGGCAGCGCACTGCAGAGCAGCTCCAGCGCCATGGTGTCGTGGTCGTCGACGCCACCCCGGACCATCTGGCCCCGGCTCTCGCCGATGCCTACCTGGCCCTCAAGGGAGCCGGCCGGCTCTGATCCAACAATCCATGCCAACCACACCACGCACTCACCATGAGGAGCCGTGCGTGGTTGTCACCTGTCCGTGAACGCAGAAAAGCCCCGCACCAGAGGTGCGGGGCTTTCCCGGAATAATTGTTCGGCGGCGTCCTACTCTCCCACAGGGTCCCCCCTGCAGTACCATCGGCGCTGAAAGGCTTAGCTTCCGGGTTCGGAATGTAACCGGGCGTTTCCCTAACGCAATGACCACCGAAACACTATGAAATTAACCAACACCGGGCAACAACACGGCCGTTCGTTATTTCAGAACTAACACAGTGGACGCGAGCAACTGAGGACAAGCCCTCGGCCTATTAGTACCAGTCAGCTCCACCCGTTGCCGGGCTTCCACATCTGGCCTATCAACCCAGTCGTCTACTGGGAGCCTTAACCCCTCAAAGGGGGTGGGAATACTCATCTCGAAGCAGGCTTCCCGCTTAGATGCTTTCAGCGGTTATCCTTTCCGAACGTAGCCAACCAGCCATGCCCTTGGCAGGACAACTGGCACACCAGAGGTTCGTCCGTCCCGGTCCTCTCGTACTAGGGACAGCCCTTCTCAATATTCCTACGCGCGCAGCGGATAGGGACCGAACTGTCTCACGACGTTCTAAACCCAGCTCGCGTACCGCTTTAATGGGCGAACAGCCCAACCCTTGGGACCGACTCCAGCCCCAGGATGCGACGAGCCGACATCGAGGTGCCAAACCATCCCGTCGATATGGACTCTTGGGGAAGATCAGCCTGTTATCCCCGGGGTACCTTTTATCCGTTGAGCGACAGCGCTTCCACAAGCCACTGCCGGATCACTAGTCCCGACTTTCGTCCCTGCTCGACCCGTCGGTCTCACAGTCAAGCTCCCTTGTGCACTTACACTCAACACCTGATTGCCAACCAGGCTGAGGGAACCTTTGGGCGCCTCCGTTACTCTTTAGGAGGCAACCGCCCCAGTTAAACTACCCATCAGACACTGTCCCTGATCCGGATCACGGACCCAGGTTAGACATCCAGCACGACCAGAGTGGTATTTCAACGGCGACTCCACAACCACTGGCGTGGCTGCTTCAAAGTCTCCCACCTATCCTACACAAGCCGAACCGAACACCAATATCAAACTGTAGTAAAGGTCCCGGGGTCTTTCCGTCCTGCTGCGCGAAACGAGCATCTTTACTCGTAGTGCAATTTCACCGGGCCTATGGTTGAGACAGTCGAGAAGTCGTTACGCCATTCGTGCAGGTCGGAACTTACCCGACAAGGAATTTCGCTACCTTAGGATGGTTATAGTTACCACCGCCGTTTACTGGCGCTTAAGTTCTCAGCTTCGCCGACCCGAAAGTCAGCTAACCGGTCCCCTTAACGTTCCAGCACCGGGCAGGCGTCAGTCCGTATACATCGCCTTACGGCTTCGCACGGACCTGTGTTTTTAGTAAACAGTCGCTTCTCGCTGGTCTCTGCGGCCACCCCCAGCTCACCGAGTAAATCGGATCACCAGTGATGGCCCCCCTTCTCCCGAAGTTACGGGGGCATTTTGCCGAGTTCCTTAACCATAGTTCACCCGAACGCCTCGGTATTCTCTACCTGACCACCTGAGTCGGTTTAGGGTACGGGCCGCCATGAAACTCGCTAGAGGCTTTTCTCGACAGCATAGGATCATCCACTTCACCACAATCGGCTCGGCATCAGGTCTCAGGCTCATGTGTGACGGATTTGCCTATCACACGCCCTACACCCTTACCCCGGGACTACCACCGCCCGGGCTGGACTACCTTCCTGCGTCACCCCATCGCTTACCTAGTACAAGTCTGGTTCGTCGGCTCCACCACTACCCTCAACTCCGAAGAGATCGGGCCGGCTTCACGGACTTAGCATCGCCTGATTCAGTATTGGGCGTTTCAAAGCGGGTACCGGAATATCAACCGGTTGTCCATCGACTACGCCTGTCGGCCTCGCCTTAGGTCCCGACTTACCCTGGGCAGATCAGCTTGACCCAGGAACCCTTAGTCAATCGGCGCACACGTTTCTCACGTGTGTATCGCTACTCATGCCTGCATTCTCACTCGTGAACCGTCCACAACTCGCTTCCGCGGCTGCTTCACCCGGCACACGACGCTCCCCTACCCATCCGTACTCCCGTTGGGGATACATGTACGAATGACACGACTTCGGCGGTACGCTTGAGCCCCGCTACATTGTCGGCGCGGAATCACTTGACCAGTGAGCTATTACGCACTCTTTCAAGGGTGGCTGCTTCTAAGCCAACCTCCTGGTTGTCTCTGCGACTCCACATCCTTTCCCACTTAGCGTACGCTTAGGGGCCTTAGTCGATGCTCTGGGCTGTTTCCCTCTCGACCATGGAGCTTATCCCCCACAGTCTCACTGCCGTGCTCTCACTTACCGGCATTCGGAGTTTGGCTAAGGTCAGTAACCCGGTAGGGCCCATCGCCTATCCAGTGCTCTACCTCCGGCAAGAAACACACGACGCTGCACCTAAATGCATTTCGGGGAGAACCAGCTATCACGGAGTTTGATTGGCCTTTCACCCCTAACCACAGGTCATCCCCCAGGTTTTCAACCCTGGTGGGTTCGGTCCTCCACGAAGTCTTACCTCCGCTTCAACCTGCCCATGGCTAGATCACTCCGCTTCGGGTCTTGAGCGTGCTACTAAAACGCCCTGTTCGGACTCGCTTTCGCTACGGCTTCCCCACACGGGTTAACCTCGCAACACACCGCAAACTCGCAGGCTCATTCTTCAAAAGGCACGCAGTCACGACTATTGCTCCGAAGAACAACAGCGACGCTCCCACGGCTTGTAGGCACACGGTTTCAGGTACTATTTCACTCCGCTCCCGCGGTACTTTTCACCATTCCCTCACGGTACTATCCGCTATCGGTCACCAGGGAATATTTAGGCTTAGCGGGTGGTCCCGCCAGATTCACACGGGATTTCTCGGGCCCCGTGCTACTTGGGTGTCTCTTAAACGAGCCGTCAATGTTTCAGCTACGGGGGTCTTACCCTCTACGCCGGACCTTTCGCATGTCCTTCGCCTACATCAACGGTTTCTGACTCGTCTCACAGCCGGCAGACCGTGAAAAAGAGATCCCACAACCCCGCATGCGCAACCCCTGCCGGGTATCACACGCATACGGTTTGGCCTCATCCAGTTTCGCTCGCCACTACTCCCGGAATCACGGTTGTTTTCTCTTCCTGAGGGTACTGAGATGTTTCACTTCCCCTCGTTCCCTCCACACTGCCTATGTGTTCAGCAGCGGGTGACAGCCCATGACGACTGCCGGGTTTCCCCATTCGGACACCCCCGGATCAAAGCTCGGTTGACAGCTCCCCGGGGCCTATCGTGGCCTCCCACGTCCTTCATCGGTTCCTGGTGCCAAGGCATCCACCGTGCGCCCTTAAAAACTTGGCCACAGATGCTCGCGTCCACTGTGCAGTTCTCAAACAACGACCAGCCACCCATCACCCCACCCGAAAAGGGCGAGTTCACTGGGGCCGGCAACTGAAGGCGACCATACGGCCGTACCCTCAGACACCCAACAACGTGCCCGACACAACCGATCCCTTCCCACGTTCCACGCCGAAGCAGTACTAGTGAAAAACAACCTGTCGTGCCGAATAGTCAACGTTCCACCCATGAGCTACCACCGTCGAACATTTGCCGACGTAGTGGCCTCTGACCAAGCACGCTTGGTAAGAAGTGCTCCTTAGAAAGGAGGTGATCCAGCCGCACCTTCCGGTACGGCTACCTTGTTACGACTTCGTCCCAATCGCCAGTCCCACCTTCGACAGCTCCCTCCCACAAGGGGTTGGGCCACCGGCTTCGGGTGTTACCGACTTTCGTGACGTGACGGGCGGTGTGTACAAGGCCCGGGAACGTATTCACCGCAGCAATGCTGATCTGCGATTACTAGCAACTCCGACTTCATGGGGTCGAGTTGCAGACCCCAATCCGAACTGAGACCGGCTTTTTGAGATTCGCTCCGCCTCGCGGCATCGCAGCTCATTGTACCGGCCATTGTAGCACGTGTGCAGCCCAAGACATAAGGGGCATGATGACTTGACGTCGTCCCCACCTTCCTCCGAGTTGACCCCGGCAGTCTCCTGTGAGTCCCCATCACCCCGAAGGGCATGCTGGCAACACAGAACAAGGGTTGCGCTCGTTGCGGGACTTAACCCAACATCTCACGACACGAGCTGACGACAGCCATGCACCACCTGTATACCGACCACAAGGGGGGCACCATCTCTGATGCTTTCCGGTATATGTCAAGCCTTGGTAAGGTTCTTCGCGTTGCGTCGAATTAAGCCACATGCTCCGCTGCTTGTGCGGGCCCCCGTCAATTCCTTTGAGTTTTAGCCTTGCGGCCGTACTCCCCAGGCGGGGAACTTAATGCGTTAGCTGCGGCACCGACGACGTGGAATGTCGCCAACACCTAGTTCCCAACGTTTACGGCGTGGACTACCAGGGTATCTAATCCTGTTCGCTCCCCACGCTTTCGCTCCTCAGCGTCAGTAATGGCCCAGAGATCCGCCTTCGCCACCGGTGTTCCTCCTGATATCTGCGCATTTCACCGCTACACCAGGAATTCCGATCTCCCCTACCACACTCTAGCCTGCCCGTATCGACTGCAGACCCGGGGTTAAGCCCCGGGCTTTCACAACCGACGCAACAAGCCGCCTACGAGCTCTTTACGCCCAATAATTCCGGACAACGCTTGCGCCCTACGTATTACCGCGGCTGCTGGCACGTAGTTAGCCGGCGCTTCTTCTGCAGGTACCGTCACTTTCGCTTCTTCCCTGCTGAAAGAGGTTTACAACCCGAAGGCCGTCATCCCTCACGCGGCGTCGCTGCATCAGGCTTTCGCCCATTGTGCAATATTCCCCACTGCTGCCTCCCGTAGGAGTCTGGGCCGTGTCTCAGTCCCAGTGTGGCCGGTCGCCCTCTCAGGCCGGCTACCCGTCGTCGCCTTGGTAGGCCATCACCCCACCAACAAGCTGATAGGCCGCGGGCTCATCCTTCACCGCCGGAGCTTTTAACCCCGTCCCATGCGGGACAGAGTGTTATCCGGTATTAGACCCCGTTTCCAGGGCTTGTCCCAGAGTGAAGGGCAGATTGCCCACGTGTTACTCACCCGTTCGCCACTAATCCACCCCGAAGGGCTTCATCGTTCGACTTGCATGTGTTAAGCACGCCGCCAGCGTTCGTCCTGAGCCAGGATCAAACTCTCCGTGAATGTTCTCCCGTGATCGGGATGACACACACGAGAGCGGAACGACCGGTCGGAATAGGACCGATCGTTCACAGCGTCCTCGCTGTGTAATTGCCTACCGGAACCGTGAGGCCCGACAGGACTTTCAAAGGAACCTCGAACCTGCCGAAACAGGCCGGGGTATCAACATATCTGGCGTTGACTTTTGGCACGCTGTTGAGTTCTCAAGGAACGGACGCTTCCTTTGTACTCACCCTCTCGGGCTTTCCTCCGGGCTTTTCCCTTCGGTCTTGCGTTTCCGACTCTATCAGACTCTTTCGTGTCCGATTCCCGGCCGAAGCGGGTTCCGCTTTCCAGTTCTTCGCTTTCGCGTTTCCCTTTCCGGCGGTTCCAACCTTACCAGAGTCTTTTTCGTTTCCGTTTCCGGTCCGAATTTGATTCCGGTGGCCTTTGGAGTGGCCTTTGCCTTTCGGCGGATCCGACTTTATCAGAAGTATTTCGGCCGATCTAATCGGCTTCGTTACTCGACATAAGAGAATCAATGGCTCTGCGGAGACTCCGTCTCCGTTGAGAGCGAGGTAGATAATACCGGTTGCACTCGAACCTGTCCAGTCCGACTCAACCGTTAAAATCTACCTCCCCATGTCCACCATGTCAATGGTTTTTTTGGGGCGAGGAGGAGACTAGCAGGTCAGCGAGGTCGTACGCACATCAGGCGGCGGTCGGGAGCTCGGCGCTCCGCTCGGTGGCGTCGAGGTCTCCTGCCTCGCCGGCTCGGGCCGCTCGGCCGCCGAGTATGTAGACGTACGCGAGAAACGCCAGCTCGGCCGCGATCCCGATGGCGATACGGGCCCAGGTGGGGAGGCCCGATGGGGTGACGAAGCCTTCGATCACGCCCGAGACGAACAGGACCAGGGCCAGACCGATGGCCATGCCGATGGCGGCTCGGCCTTGCTGGGCGAGGGCGGAGCGGCGGGTCTGCGGGCCGGGATCGATGACCGTCCAGCCGAGGCGGAGGCCTGTACCGGCTGCAACGAATACCGCGGTGAGTTCGAGCAGACCGTGCGGGAGGACCAGGCCGAGGAAGGTGTCGAGTCGGCCGGCCGACGACATCAGACCGATGCCGACTGCGAGGTTGAGTACGTTCACGAAGAGGATCCCGATCACCGGCAAGCAGAGGAACGCCCCCAGGACCAGACACATCGCGGCCGCCTGAGCATTGTTCGTCCAGACCTGGGCGGCGAACGAAGCGGCCGGGTGGCTGGAGTAGTACGTCTCGTACTCCCCTCCGGGGCTGGTCATGCGGCGGAGGTCTTCCGGGGCGGCGATCGCCGCCTGGACCTCCGGGTGGGTGCCGATCCACCAGCCCATGAGTGCGGCCAGGAGCGTCGAGAGGACGGCCGTGGGTATCCACCAGTGTCTGGAGCGGTAGACGGCTGCGGGAAAACCAGCAGTCAGGAAGCGGGTGGCGTCGCGCCAGGTGGCCCGGCGGGTGCCCGTCACGGTGGACCGGGCGCGGGCCACGAGCTGGGTGAGGCGCGCGGTGAGCATCGGGTCCGGGGCGCTGGACTGGATCAGTGAGAGATGGGTGGCCGTCCGCTGATAGAGGGCGACGAGTTCGTCGGCTTCGGTGCCGGTGAGACGGCGCCCGCGGTGCAGGAGGTGTTCCAGGCGGTCCCACTCGGTGCGGTGGGCTGTCACGAAGACGTCGAGATCCATGGTCGGCTGCTGCTCCAGGCATGGGTGCGTACGGGTCCGTACTACTGCGGCGCGCTGCGGGTCAGCTTGGCAGACTGAGCTCCCGAGGGGCACGGAAGGTCGGCGAAGGGTGGGCGGCAATGAGTGAGCTTGTGACCGGGGACGCGGTCGTGCTGGGGCTGAGGCCGGCGAAACTGCCGAGTCGGGCGCTGGCTCTGGCGATCGATCTTGTCGTGGTGTGGACGGTATTCATCCTGGTGTCGATCGGGCTGACCGTCGCGACGGTCACGCTGGACGAGGCGGCGAGTGCGGCCATTGCCGTCGCCACGTTTCTGCTCGTGCTGGTGGGCGGGCCCATAGCGGTGGAGACGCTCAGCCACGGCCGTTCGCTGGGGAAGCTGGCATGCGGGCTGCGGGTGGTGCGGGACGACGGCGGGCCGATCCGGTTCCGGCACGCGCTGGTGCGCGGGGTGATGGGGGTCGTCGAGATTCTGATGACGCTCGGGGTCGTCGCATCCATCGCGTCGCTGGTGTCGGCGCGGGGGCGGCGGCTCGGGGATGTCTTCGCGGGGACGCTCGTCGTACGGGAACGGGTGCCGGCGGGGCGGGGAGTCGCCGTGCCGCCTCCGCCGCCGTGGTTGGTCGGCCGGTTCGCCGCGCTTGATCTGTCGGCGGTGCCGGACGAGTTGTGGCTGGCGATACGGCAGTACCTGACGCGGATGGACCAGCTCGATGCGGAGGTGGGGTGGTCGATGGCCACGCGGCTGAGTGGGGAGCTGGCGACCCGTACGGGGGTTCCCGTTCCGGAAGGGGTACCGGCTGCGGCGTATCTGGCCGGCGTGGTGAACGAGCGCCAGGCACGGGATGCGCGGCGGGTGCTCGCCGCTGCGCAGAGGGTTTCCCCGGAGGTCGCGGGTCCGCCTGTGGACGGACAGAGCGGCGTGGAGGGCGCGGGGGGCGTGAGGGCTGCGTCGGGGCCCATGGAGTGGGTGGCCCCTGTGGGGCCTGCTAACCCTGGGGCTTCTGGGGTTTCCGGGACGGACGGGTCTGCGGTGCGGACTCCGGGCACCGGGTTCGCGCCGCCTGCTTAGTGCCGTGACCGGCAATGTTTGGCCCATGAGGAGCGTCGTCCGGTGCGTGCGATCGCAAGGCGGCCGGACGTCCTTGGACGGGGTCTCCCCTGCTCGAACGGAGTGGAGAGCTTGGGGAAGGAGCCACCAGGGCTTTTGACCGACGCGGAAGGGGGTCCCCCTGGCCCTCAATGCCTTGGGGGAAGGCGTGCCGGACGGTGCGACGGGGCACAGCCTGCCACGAGGGGCATTAGCGAGGGGAGGGCGGGGATTCCAGCTCTTCGAGCTCGATGCCGGGGGCCGAGAGGACCACGTCGCCGGCAATGTGGACGGTGTGCTGTTCGCCCGTGTCCAGGGCGCTGACCTGGTATTCGTCCACCATCAAGGGGCCGCTGTCAGTGGCGTGCGCTTCACTGTTCACCAGGGCCCAGGACTGGTCGACGGTACGGGGAGCGAGGACCGGGTCCGTGAAGGCGACGAGGCGGACGCGAGTCGCGGGGGAACCGGGGGTGAGGCGCAGCAGCCGTGAGGTCGCGACGAGGAAAGCGGGGGAGGTGCCGGTGAAGGCGTGGGCGCGGACATTGCCTTCGGTGGCATGGGTTCCGGTCGGGTCGGTGCGGACCCAGGTGACGCCTTCGAGGGCGGCTCCTCGGATCTGCCAGCTCGCGGCGTGGAGTTCGAGGCGAAGGGGGCGGCCGAGTTCATCGAGGGTGAGGTCGACGGAGCCCAGGTGATCGCCCGAGGGGGCGGTGGTCCGGGAGACGTAGCGCCAGCCGGAGGGGCCCGGGGCGCACTGGAAGTGCTCTTGGCCGAGGGGGGTGTGGTCGTGGGGATCGTGGAGCGAATAACGGCCGCGGGGCATGGGGTCCTTCGGGTTCCTCGGGCTGTGCGGGTGCGGTACGGCGCAGGCCCCCGACACGGGGGTGCGGGGGCCTGCGCTCGTATCTGCTGCTGAAGGTGGGGCTGGTCCGTCCGTCAGGGCCGTTCTGGACCGGTCACCGGCTGCGGCGATCTGCGCTGCTGACGGACGGGATCAGCGCCGGATCAGTAGCGGTAGTGGTCGGGCTTGTACGGGCCTTCGACCTCGACACCGATGTAGGCGGCCTGCTCGGGGCGGAGCGTCGTGAGCTTCACGCCGAGTGCGGCGAGGTGGAGGCGTGCGACCTTCTCGTCGAGGTGCTTGGGCAGCACGTAGACGTCGGTCGGGTACTCCTCGGGCTTGGTGAACAGCTCGATCTGGGCCAGGGTCTGGTCCGCGAACGAGTTGGACATGACGAACGAGGGGTGGCCCGTGGCGTTGCCGAGGTTCAGCAGGCGGCCCTCGGACAGCACGATGATGACCTTGCCGTCGGGGAACGTCCACGTGTGGACCTGCGGCTTGACCTCGTCCTTGACGATGCCGTCGATCTTGGCGAGACCCGCCATGTCGATCTCGTTGTCGAAGTGGCCGATGTTCCCGACGATCGCCTGGTGCTTCATCTTGGCCATGTCGGCGGCCATGATGATGTCCTTGTTGCCCGTCGTGGTGACGAAGATGTCGGCCTGGGCGACGACGTCGTCGAGGGTGGCGACCTGGTAGCCGTCCATCGCCGCCTGCAGCGCGCAGATCGGGTCGATCTCGGTGATGATCACGCGGGCACCCTGGCCGCGCAGGGACTCCGCGCAGCCCTTGCCCACGTCGCCGTAGCCGCAGACGACGGCGGTCTTGCCGCCGATCAGGACGTCGGTGGCACGGTTGATGCCGTCGATCAGGGAGTGGCGGCAGCCGTACTTGTTGTCGAACTTGGACTTGGTGACGGCGTCGTTGACGTTGATCGCCGGGAAGAGGAGGGTGCCGTCGCGGTGCATCTCGTACAGCCGGTGCACACCGGTCGTGGTCTCCTCGGTGACGCCGCGGATCTCGGACGCCAGCTGGGTCCACTTCTGCGGGGCCTCGCCGAGGGTGCGGTTCAGCAGGGTGAGGATGTGGCCGTACTCCTCGCTGTCCGCGGTCGACGGGTCCGGGGCCGATCCGGCCTTCTCGAACTCGACGCCCTTGTGGACGAGGAGGGTGGCGTCGCCACCGTCGTCGAGGATCATGTTCGGGCCGCCGGTGGGGGTGTTCGGCCAGGTCAGGGCCTGCTCCGTGCACCACCAGTACTCTTCCAGCGTCTCGCCCTTCCAGGCGAAGACCGGGACACCGGCAGGGGCGTCCGGGGTGCCGTTCGGGCCGACGGCGATGGCCGCGGCGGCGTGGTCCTGGGTGGAGAAGATGTTGCAGGAGGCCCAGCGGACCTGGGCACCGAGGGCGACCAGGGTCTCGATAAGCACGGCGGTCTGCACCGTCATGTGCAGCGAGCCGGTGATGCGGGCGCCGGCCAGCGGCTGCGAGGCGGCGTACTCCTTGCGGATCGACATCAGGCCGGGCATCTCGTGCTCGGCGAGCGTGATCTCCTTGCGGCCGAACTCCGCGAGGGAGAGGTCGGCGACCTTGAAGTCCTGTCGATTGGCGACCGTCGTCATAACGGGCTGCTCCTCGTAATGGGGTCGAGGGTGGGTAGGGCTGGCTCTGCGGCGTCGGGCACACGAATGCCCGGGCGCTCGCAGCGCAGTCCGTCGGAGGCCCTCTCTCCCTCGCCCGGTCCGCAGGAGCGGAGCGGCCGACCGCCATCAGCAGCGACGTCTGACACTGTCATCGAATCTACACCGATCGGCCCAGTCGCTCCCAGCCCACTCGGGGCCGGGAGCGGTCGGACGAGGGATCGGGAGGGTCAGTGGCCGGAATCGGCCGGGTCGGCGTCGGGGGCCGTGGCCGGATTGGTGCCCGCCGCGGCGGCCGCCTCGTTGAAGATGTCCGGTTCCAGGTAGATGACCCGGGCGATCGGGACCGCTTCGCGGATGCGGGCCTCGGCGGCGTTGATGGCGTTGGCGACCTCGGTGGCGGTGTCGTCGTGCTGGACGGCGATCTTCGCGGCGACCAGCAGTTCCTCCGGGCCGAGGTGGAGCGTACGCATATGGATGATGCGGGTGACGGTTTCGCCGTCGACGACTGCGGCCTTGATCTTGTCGACCTGGTCGGTGCCGGCGGCTTCACCGAGCAGCAGCGACTTCGTCTCGGCAGCGAGGACGATCGCGATGATGATCAGCAGGGTGCCGATGCAGAGGGTGCCGATGCCGTCCCAGACACCGTCGCCGGTCGCGATGGCCAGGCCCACGCCGCCGAGGGCGAGGACCAGACCGATCAGGGCGCCGAGGTCCTCCAGGAGGACGACGGGGAGCTCGGGGGCCTTGGCCCGGCGGACGAACTGGATCCAGGTGAGTTTGCCGCGAGTCTCGTTTGACTCCTTGATGGCGGTCCGGAAGGAGAAGCCCTCCGCGATGATCGCGAAGACCAGTACGCCGACCGGCCAGTACCAGGCCTCGATCTCGTGCGGGTGCCGAATCTTCTCGTAGCCCTCGTACACCGCGAACATGCCACCGACCGAGAACAGGACGATGGAGACGAGGAAGGCGTAGATGTAGCGCTCACGGCCGTAGCCGAAGGGGTGCTGGGGGGTGGCTTCGCGCTGGGCCTTCTTGCCGCCGAGCAGCAGCAGCCCCTGGTTGCCCGAGTCGGCGATCGAGTGGACGCTCTCCGCGAGCATCGACGACGAGCCACTGAACAGGAACGCCACGAATTTGGCCACTGCGATCGCGAGATTGGCGCCGAGTGCCGCCACGATCGCCTTGGTTCCGCCTGACGCACTCATGGGTGCCTGGTGTCCCTTCGTCAATGCTGCGGCCCTGGCGCCGCGGTACGGCCGGACATTGTTGCAGCCGCTGATTCGGACGGTACGTCAGGCCACCACTGTGGCGCGGAACAGTGTGCCGGTACCGGACGCTTCGACCGATTCGTCCGAGGGCACGAAGACCGAGCCGCCGGGGGCGAGGTCGAGCGTGCCGACGCGGGGCGCACCGGCGGTGCAGAGCAGGATCTGCGGGGCGGACCTGGTCAGGTCCACGGGGGCGGCGCCGGGCGAGAGGTCGTAGCGCGACAGCCGGAATTCGTCGACCGGGGTCTCGTACAGCTCCTCGCCGGAGGGAGACGCCTCGGGGCGCAGGATGCCGGGGTCGGTCGCCTCGAAGCGGACGATGCCGAGGAGTTCGGGGACGTCGATGTGCTTGGGCGTCAGTCCGCAGCGCAGCACATTGTCCGAGTTGGCCATGATCTCGACACCGAGGCCGCCGAGGTAGGCGTGCGGGACGCCGGCGCCGAGGAACAGGGCTTCACCGGGCTGGAGTTGCACGTGGTTCAGCAGCATCGCAGCGATGACACCCGGGTCGCCGGGGAAGTGGTGTGCGATGCGGGCGTACGGGGCGTGGGCGCCGCCGAGGCGTTCGGCGGCGGCGGCCGCCTCGGTGACCGTCTCCGCCATCTCCGCGGGGTCGGCGGTGAGGATCGCCGTGAGCACTTCGCGGAGCGCCGCCTCTTCGGGGTGGGCTCCGAGCAGATCGACGTACGGCTTGAGGGAGTCGACGCCGAGCACCGCCATCGCCTCGGCAGCCTCGGTGGGCCGGCGGAAGCCGCAGAGACCTTCGAAGGGAGTGAGCGCGCAGATCAGTTCGGGCTTGTGGTTGGCGTCCTTGTACGTGCGGTGGGGTGCGTCGATCGGGACGGACCGGCGCTCCTCGTCCTCGTACCCCTTCTTGGCCTGCGTGAGGTCGGGGTGGACCTGGAGGGAGAGGGGGGCGCCCGCGGCGAGCAGCTTGAGGAGGAAGGGGAGGCGGGGGCCGAACTTCTCGACGGTGGCCGGGCCCAGTTCGCGCTCGGGGTCGGCGGCGATGATGTCGGTGAGGGGCTGCTCGGTGCCTGCGGTACGGGTGAGGCGGGAGGGGGCTCCGGGGTGGGCGCCCACCCACATCTCGGCCTGGGGCTCGCCGGTGGGAGCGACGCCGAGCAGTTCGGGGATGGCGGTGGTGGAGCCCCATGCGTAAGGGCGCACGGTGTTGGAGAGCCGGTCCATGGAGATTTTTCGTCCTCGTGAGATGCGGGGATCGTGCGATGTGGTGGAGCGGTTCAGGGGTGAGTCGCCGACGCCAGGGACAGGTAGACCGCGGCGAAGTCGGTGACTGCGAGGAGTTCGGCGAGGGCTTCGAGCGCCGTGCCCTCCTCCGGTTCGAGTTCGCTGATCGCCGTGTCGTGGCCGAGGGCGAGTTCGCGAGCGGCCGGGGCGGCGCTCAGGCCGCCGGTGGGCCGGTCCCTGAGCAGGACGACCCGGGCGTGCAGGGGCTCGGTCTCGTCGACCCGGTCGCGGAAGAAGTCGTCGGGGTCGGCTCCGGCGGCGAAGGCGCCCGCCAGCAGTGCCCCGTGGGCGGGGAGCGCCTCGGGGAGTTCGGCGGAGATGGCCGGGCGGCCGGACAGTTCGGCGAGGACGGTGGCGAAGCGTCGCCCGACAGGTCCTGCGGCGTCGCCCTCCGTCCAGATGAGGGGCAGGCTGTCGGCGAGTTCGGCAGCGAGGGTCTTGGCCGGGTTGCTGTACGTGGCAATGGCCGGGCCGCAGCGTTCGGCGGTGCGGTCGAGACGGTCGGCGACGCTCTGCAGCGCCTCGGGGGTTGCCGTGACCAGGCCGACCCGGTCGAGCAGGGCGAGCAGCGGGGTGAACAGGGCCCAGAGCGTGCCGGGGCCCGCGGCCGAGGTCTCGGCGTCATACTCGCCGTGCGGGGCGGACGCCATCGGTACGACGAGTCCGTGCACCCCGTCGACCGCCTCGCGCAGCGGGGACCCGTGCGGGGCGACGGCGACGACCGTGCAGCCGCGCCGGTACGCCTGTTCGGCGAGGAGGGCGAGGCCCGGTTCGGTGCCGTCGGCCGTGGCGATCAGCAGCAGGTCGACGGAGCCGGCCCAGCCGGGGAGCGTCCAGCGCATCGCGCCCGCCGCGGGTGCGACGCCGGTAGGGGGGATACGGGTGACGGGGGCCGAGGCGCCCGCCAGTGCGGCGATCAGGTCGGCGACGCCGAATGCGGCGGTACCGGAGCCGGCGACCAGGACGGCGCGGGGGCGGCCCTCCGGGGTCAGTTCGGTGATCCCGGCCTCCGCGGCGTGCCGGGCGGCGGTACGGACGCGCGCCCCGGCCTCGGCGGCGCCACGGAGCAGACCGCGGCGGTCGGCTCGGGCCAGTGCTTCCGGGGCGTCGAGCAACGACTCGTCGAGCATGGGGACGGGCCTCCGATCAAGTGCTGCTCAGCGTGAGGTCTGCGGTGTACGGGGCGGGGTCGCCGGTGTGGTGGGTGGCGGCGGTCCCGTGACTCGCTGTTACGCGGGGCGGCGGGCCTCGTCGACGAGGAGGACGGGGATGCCGTCCCGTACCGGGTAGGCCAGGCCGCAGTCCGTGCCGGTGCAGACCAGCTCGGGGCTGTCGGCTGCCGTGCGGTCGTCCAGCGGGAAGTGGCAGGCCGGGCAGGCGAGGATCTCCAGGAGGCCGGCTTCGAGCGGCATGGGGTGGGTCCCTTCGAGCATTCGAACGTGTGTGTTCGGTTCACGCGGATCAGGCGTCGTCAGCCTACCGCCGGGGTGGCGGAGGCGCGGCGCGGCCCGGCCCGGAGCCGGTGGGGCGGGTGGGGCGATGTGGTGTGCGTGGGGTTGCTGTGCGGGTCGGGGCCTACGGGTGGTGCGCCTGCGGCGGGCTCGCCCCTTCCCGGAACCGGTGCTCCGTCCCGGCCCCCGTCCGGTTCTCGAACGCCGGGCGGGCCGAAGGCTCGCCCATGAGGGCCGGGAGTGGTCCTACGCGCGGACCAGGGCCAGGACCTCGTCGCGTACCGCCTTCATCGTCCCCTCGTCGCGTGCCTCGACGTTCAGGCGCAGGAGGGGTTCCGTGTTGGAGGCCCGGAGGTTGAACCACCAGTCCGGTGCCGTGACCGTCAGGCCGTCCAGTTCGTCGAGCGTGATGCCCTCGCGCGCCTCGAAGGATGCGCGTACCACCGCCGTGCGGGCCGGCTGGTCGTCGACCGTGGAGTTGATCTCTCCGGAGCCGGTGTAGCGGTCGTACTGGGCGACCAGTTCGGAGAGCGGGCCCGGCTGGCCGCCGAGGGCGGCGAGGACGTGGAGGGCGGCGAGCATCCCCGTATCGGCGTTCCAGAAGTCGCGGAAGTAGTAGTGCGCGGAGTGTTCGCCGCCGAAGATCGCGCCGTGTTCGGCCATCTCCGCCTTGATGAAGGAGTGGCCGACGCGGGTACGGACTGGGGTGCCGCCGTGTTCGCGGACCACCTCGGGGACCGACCAGGACGTGATCAGGTTGTGGATCACGGTGCCCTTGCCGCCGTGGCGGGCGAGCTCACGCGCCGCGACCAGGGCGGTGATCGCGGACGGGGAGACGCCCGCGCCGTGTTCGTCGACGACGAAGCAGCGGTCCGCGTCGCCGTCGAAGGCGAGGCCCAGGTCGGCGCCTTCGGCCAGCACCCGGGCCTGGAGGTCGACGAGGTTCTTCGGGTCGAGGGGGTTGGCCTCGTGGTTGGGGAACGTGCCGTCCAGTTCGAAGTACATGGGGACGACGTCGAGCGGGAGTCCCCCGAAGACGGTGGGGACGGTGTGGCCGCCCATGCCGTTGCCCGCGTCGACCACGACCTTCAGCGGGCGGATGGCCGTCAGGTCGACCAGGGACCGCAGGTGGGCCGCGTAGTCGGTGAGGGTGTCGCGGTCCGTGACGGTGCCGGCGGTGGCGACCGGCTGCGGTACGCCCTGCTCGGCCCACTTCTCGATCAGGGCGCGGATCTCGGCCAGCCCGGTGTCCTGGCCGACCGGCGCGGCGCCGGCCCGGCACAGCTTGATTCCGTTGTACTGCGCCGGGTTGTGCGAGGCCGTGAACATCGCACCGGGCAGGCCGAGGCTGCCGGAGGCGAAGTACAGCTGGTCGGTCGAGCACAGACCGATGAGGGTGACGTCCGCACCCCGTGCCGCCGCGCCGCGCGCGAACGCCGCCGAGAGGCCGGGCGAGGACGGGCGCATGTCGTGGCCGATCACGACCGCCTCCGCGTCCGTCACCTCGACGAACGCCGCCCCGAACTGCTCGGCCAGCGATTCGTCCCACTGGTCGGGCACGACTCCGCGCACGTCGTACGCCTTCACGATCTGCGACAGATCAGCAGTCACGGGCCGGTCCTCCTGAGATTTCTGCGGACCGCCCAAACTACCCGGCCGGTCCGCGGGCCCTCGGGGGGATGCGGTCGTTCGGCGGTCGACCGCCTCAGGAGTCGGGTGAGCGCAGGACCCGCAGGTGACCGCGGCGCGCGACCTCCATCGGGTCCGCGGCGTGCGGGCCGCCGCCTCTGGCCTCCGCCGCGCGGTCGTGCGGACGCGCCGCTTCCCGCACGGCGTTGGCGAGCGCTTCGAGGTCGTCACCGCTGGGGCGCGTGGGCGCGGAGGGATCGGTGAGCCGGACGACTTCCCAGCCGCGTGGCGCGGTCAGTCGCTCACTGTGCTCGGCACAGAGGTCGTAGCAGTGGGGCTCGGCGTAGGTGGCGAGCGGGCCGAGGACCGCAGTCGAGTCGGCATAGACGTACGTCAGTGTCGCGACGGCAGGGCGGCCGCACGCGGTGCGCGAACAGCGACGTACAGGGCTCACGATGTTGGACGGTACCGCACTCTTGAGCGGGCTGCGACGACTCTCCCTCAGGTCACCCCACCGTGTCGCACTGTGACGTCCGGCACAACCGCATTTCGGGCAACTGGCCTGACCTGCGCGGGAAGAGGGAAGTGCAGGTCGCAACGGCAACGATTTCGGTCACCACTCGGTGCATAAGCTGTCAATACGTAGGAGATCGACGGTCGCGGACCGGGCCTGAAACGGACTCAAGCTTGGCCGGAATGTTCAAGTGCGGACATGCCGCTGTGCTGTCGGTGACGGGCGATCCGGCTGCCCCACAGAGGGTTACGCTGCGTCGGTGATGGACAGTCCTGTACCGCCGCCCCACCCGTCCGAGCCTCGGTCCGAGCCGCGACCGCGCCGTCGTGACCGCCATGGCCGCGGCATGCGCGGACCCGTCGCGCCGCCCCAGGTGCCGCTCTCGGCCACCAGGGCGGAGAGCTTCCGTGATCTCGTACAGGACTCGGTGGAGCGGCTGGAGCGGCGCTGGCCTCAGCTGGCCGATGTCGACTTCATGGTCCTCGATGTGCCGGGGCCGCAGGAGGAGACCGTACCGCTGGGGCGTGCGGTGTCCGCGGAGAAGGACCGGCCCGCGCAGATCGTCATCTATCGGCGCCCCGTCGAGATCCGTACCAAGAACCGCGACGAGCGTGCGCTGCTGGTGCACGAGGTCGTGGTCGAGCAGGTCGCGGAGTTGCTCGGGCTGTCACCGGAGTCAGTGGATCCGCGCTACGGGCAGGACTAGTGCCGTGACCGGCCATGCCTGCCCCCTGAGGAGCGTCGTCCGGTGCGTGCGATCGCAGGACGGCCGGACGTCCTCGGACGGGGTCTCCCCTGCTCGAACGGAGTCGAGAGCTTGGGGAAGGAGCCACCAGGGCTTTTGACCGACGCGGAAGGGAGCCCCCGGCTCTTAAGACCTTGGGGGAGGGCGTGCCGGACGGTGCGACGGGGCACAGCTTGCCGCGAGGGACACCAGGTCCTGCCGTCCGGGTCAGGTTGCAGATCCCGCGAGCCCCGCATGATCCGGAGCAGAGGCCCTGGGGTCGGGACGGGCAGGCCTCGGCCCGCCCCGACCCCGTTGCTCAGCCGTCCAGAACCGAGAGGTCCTGTTCGGCGTTGGGTACCTCGACCGTTCCGCCGTCGTCCGGCAGCGTCTGCACCGTGAACATCGGGATGCCGTCCTCCGGAAGGGACAGGGTGCGCGCGGCATGGATCGGGCCGCCCGACTCCGTCTCGATCGTCAGCGCGTAACCGCCCTTCAGCCCGGCCGGTACCGGCGGGGTGACAGCGATCGTCGTACCGGCCTTGACCGTGTACGTCTGGACGGTCTGTTCGCCGCCCTCGCTGCCCGCCGAGGCCGTGACCTTCACCTTCCCGGTGGCGCCCGGAGCGGTGAGGGAAAGGGTCGAACCCTTCGCCCGGTTGTCGGCCACGGTGGCGTGTGCACCCACCGGCCCGGTCGCCGGGATGTACGCGACCTCCCGCTTGTCGCCGGTGCCGCGGACCACGCGCAGCGCCGCCACCACCGGAGTGGCCCGTCCGCTCTCCGCCGGGGTCAGCAGCAGGGAGCCCGCTTCACCCCTGGTGACGTCCTTCAGGTCGACGCCTGCGGTCATGTTCGACTTGATGTGAAGATCCTCGTGTCCGGCCGGTGAGATCGCACCGTTCTTGCCCAGCAGCTTCACCTTCAGATCGGCGTCGTCCTCGCCGGGGGCGAAAGCCACCAGCCGGACGTCCGTGGCGTCCGCCGGGATGCCGGGGAGGACGAGGGTGCCCGTCGGGTCGGCGGAGGCGGCGAGCCAGTCGCTGCCGGTCCCGTCACCCGCTGCCCTGACGACGGCGCCGACCCGGCCGGTACGCGTGGTGACATGGACGGTCACGTCGTCGGCCGCCTCGCTGGTCAGGGTGGAGATCAGGACCGGAACGCTGGACCTGGCCGGGACCGTGATGCCCTCCCCCACATCGGACTTGAGCGAGCCGTCCGGCCCGTACAGCTCGATGTCGGCCACCGCGGCCGTGTCGTCCGGATTGGTGAGGTGGACGTAGTCCTCGCGGGACTTCGCCGTGCTGGCGGCCGGGAACCAGAAGTTCGTGTCGGGGCCGGTGCAGCTGACCCCGAGCAGGCCGCGGGTGGCGCCCGCACTGACCGTGGTGGTCTGCTGCGTGGTCCAGCCGGGGGCCAGCTCGCCGGTGGCGGTGCCGACCAGGGCGGGGGCGTCGGAGCCGGACGCCTCGGCGGTGGCCGGTGTGCCGGGCTTCTTGAGGGAGACGACCGGCTTGTCGGATTCCGCCTTCTTGCTCTCTTCCTTCTTCCCGTCCTTCTCAGCCGTGGTGTCGTCGCCCGCGTCCGGCGTGGTGGAGACGGACGGCATCAGGTCGGCGGCGCCTGCCGCTCCGCCGCTGCCGGCCGCGGGGGTGAAGGACGTGTACGTCGTCTCCGCGAGGTCCGAGAGGCCGGGCGCCGGACAGAGCAGACTGGATCGCTCCACCGGCAGCCGCGCGGCGGCTTTCGCCTCGCCTGCGTCCGCCTCGCCCGGCGCGGTGAGCGCGGCGAACCCGGTGACGGCAGCGAGGGCTACGGTGCCCGCGATGAGGGACAGGCTGGTGGACTTCACTCGGACTCGCCTCGCGATGCGTTACCGGTCGGCCACGGGTTCCGGGCCGGGGCGGGGTTCTCGTCGGGGTTCTGCGGGTCGTACGGGCCCTGTGCGGTGTAGGGGGCCTGTGGGTCGTACGGGGGCTGCGGGGCGTACTGGCTGTACTGGCCCTGGCCGTACGCGTCCTGGCTCTGGTCGTACTGGCCCTGTTCCTGGGTGTACTGACCCTGGTTCTGGTCGTACTGCTGCTGCTGATAGCCGTACGGGTCGTACGCCGGGGCGGTGCCCTGCTGGTAGGGATCGGCGGCGGCCTGCTGCTGCTCGCCCTGGTACTGCGGGTAGTCGGCGCCCTGGTACTGCTGGGTGTCCCACTCGCCGTACTGCTGTTGCTGCGGTACGGGGGCGTACAGGCCGTCGTCGTCCCGCTGGGCGTACGGGTCCTGTGCCGCGGACTGGTCGGCGTACGGGTCCTGCGCTTCGGACCGCTCGGCGTACGGGTCGGTCGACCGCTGCGCGGGGATGTTCTGCCCTGTCTCGTCCGGCGTCGGCTCGACGCCCTCGGATGCCGCTTCCGCCTCCGCTGCGGCGCGCAGCCTGCGCGCCCGGCGTCCCTCGCCCACGACCGGCTCGGCCGCAACCGTCAGGTCCGCCTCGGGCAGGTCGTCGTCGATCTCCCGGCGGCGGCCCGGCAGAGCCAGGACCAGCAGGACCACGCCGAGCGCGGCCTGGGCCCAGATCCACGCGGTGTGGGTGACCGGCGTCTCGTACGTGAGGTCCAGCGTGCCGCCTTCGGCGGGCAGCTCGAAGCCCTGTGCCCAGCCGTCCACGGTCTTGGCGGTCAGGGCCCGGCCGTTCAGCGTGGCCGTCCAGCCGGGGTCCGCGGCGTCGGCGATCCGCAGGACGCGGCCGGAGCCGCCCGCGGGAATCCTGGAGTGCGCCTCGACCGGCTGCGAGCCGACGGGCAGCTGCTCGCCGCCGGCGCCGGACGGAACGATCATGATGCGGGCGACCTGACGGTCCACGCGCCACAGCGCGCTGCCGTCGAGCTGGCTCAGCCGGCTCAGACCCGGAGTCGCGTCGAGCACCCGGCTCATCTCGCGCGGCGCGCCGTCCCGTACGAGTACGTAACGGATGGCGAAGCCGCTGAGCTGGCTGCCCTGGTCGGCGCCCGAGCCCGCGACCAGGTTGGCGACCACCTTGTCCAAGTGGCTGTTGGAGCCGCCCGACTCGGCCAGTTCCGCGTCGCCGAGCCGCGCGCCGGAGCCGCGGACCAGGGTGTACGAGACAGAGGCGGGCGAACTGCCGCCGAGGACCAGGGTGCGCGGCTGATCGCGGGTGCTGCTCTCCTCCGCGACGAACGCGGGGACCTGCACCGGGTCACGACGCTCCAGCGGGCCCGCGGCGCCACCGATCATCCAGCCGGCGGCGGCCAGCGCGGGAGCCAGCACTGCGGCGAGGGCGATCAGGGCGGCGACGGGCTGGCGCCAGCCGAAGCTGAGCTCGGCGACCCTTACCCGGGCACCGTCCGCGCCGACGAGCGCGGCGGCGATCAGCGCGATGCCGTAGACGAGGGTGGCGGGCCCGGCCCAGCCGGAGCCGTTGGCAAGCCCGGCGAAGACCAGGGCGACGAGCGCGACGGCCCAGGCGGCACGGATCGCGAACTGCCGCTCCCCGCGCAGCAGCGCGGCCAGCGCCGCGAGCACGATGCCGAGCAGCAGCACGCCGCCCGCGGCCTTCGGGCCGCCGGGGCTGATCCCGAGCAGGTCGAGTGGGGAGGCCGTACCCGTACCGAAGTCCAGGCCCGCCTCACTCAGGAACGACGAGGGGCTGCTGAGCAGCGACAGCGACCACGGGGCGAGGACCAGCAGCGGGGTGCCGATCGTGGCGAGGAAGCGGAGCCCGTATGCGGCGATGTCGTGGCGGCGCAGTACGAGGACGCCGATGCCGAGGACGACAGCGAGCGGCCAGACGATGGGCGTGAAGGCCATCGCGAAGGTGAGGAGCAGGGTGTACGCCCAGGTGGCGCGCCAGCTGCCGCGGGTGTCGCCATGGCCACGCATCCCGCTTGCGGAGACGGCAGCGCGGGTGATCAGCGGAAGCAGAATCGCCAGTACGGCGGTGCCGAGGCGGCCGGTCGCGAGGGCGCCGGTCGCGGCGGGCAGGAAGGCGTACGCGATGCTCGCCCAGGCCCGCAGCAGTCGTGATTCCAGCAGCGGGCGGGACACGAAGTACGCGGTGAGTCCGGCGAGCGGGACGGAGCAGACGAGCAGCAGCGTGAGAGCGAAGCCGGTCGAGCCGAGGAACAGCGCGGACAGGGCGGAGATCACAGCGAGGTAGGGCGGTGCGGTCTGGGTGCCGCCGGTGCCGACCGGGTGCCAGCCGTCCGCGTACCGCCCCCACAGGTCGGAGACGTCCCCGGGTGCGGGCAGCAGCGCGCCGCCCGCCAGTGCGCCGCCGCCGAGGAGGCCGCGGCAGGCGACGAGGGAGACGAGGAGCAGGACGGCGAAGAGGACGGGGCCGGGCTTGCGGCCGATCCGCTTCAGCCGGGCGAACTGTTCGATCTCCAGGAAGTCGGCGTCGTCACCGCCCGGTCCGGACTCGACGGCGCCGTGCCGTGAGCCGCCGGAATCGGCGTCGGACCCACCGCCGAAGTTTCCGGCGACCTGCTCGACGGTGGCGCGGACGGTCGCACCGGGCGGTGGGAAGAGCCCGCGCAGCTCGGCCGCGTCGACGACGCCCTTGCCGCGCCTGCGGCGGGCGGCGAAGATCCTGCCGGGGCGCAGCAGGGTGCCGAAGAGTCCGGCGACCTCGTCGAGCGCCTGGCCGGGCACCTTGCCGACCAGATAGGCGAGGGTGCGGAGCAGGGTGCCGAGCACGAGCCGGAGCAGCACCCAGGGCAGCTGCTTGCCGCGGGCGTTGACGAGCATCGTGTAGACGGCGCCGGCCTTGTCGACACGGTGCGGCGAGGCAACGGAGCGTCCGGCGCAGTCGATGGGGCGGCGTTCCCGGGCGGCTGCCTCGGCATGCCGCAGGACGGCGTCGGGGGCGACGAGGACCCGGTGTCCCGCGGCGTGTGCGCGCCAGCAGAGATCGACGTCGTCACGCATCAGCGGGAGCCTGCGGTCGAAACCGCCGAGTTCCTCCCAGATGTCACGGCGGATCAGCATGCCGGCGGAGGAGACGGAGAGCACGGTACGGACCTGGTCGTGCTGGCCCTGGTCCTGCTCGCGGCGGTCGAGTCCGGTCCAGCGGCGTCCGCTGTTGGCGATGGAGACGCCGACTTCGAGGAGCTGCTTGCGGTCGTACCAGCCGCGGAGTTTGGGGCCGACGATCGCGGCGTGGTGGTCGGTCTCGACGACGCGCAGCAGCTCGGTGAGCGCGTCGGGCTCGGGTGCGCAGTCGTCGTGGAGCAGCCAGAGCCACTGCACCGGTTCGCCGTGCGGCAGTTCGGGCAGGTCGTACGCGTCGTCGCGCCAGCTCCTGGTGACGGGGTCCCAGCCGCTGGGGCGCTTCAGGTACGGCAGGTCGTCGGGGGTGAGTTCACCGGCCGTGCGGACCGCCTCGTCGACAGCCGTACCGAAGCTCGTACGGCGTGCGAGGTGCAGGACGCGCTCGGCGCCGAGCGCCTCGGTGACCAGCCGCGCGGAGTCGTCGGCGGAGCCGGTGTCGGCGGCGACGACCTGCTGTACGGGACGTTCCTGCCCGAGCAGCCCGGCCAGCACGGTGGGCAGCCAGCGTGCGCCGTCGTGGGCGACGAGCACGGCGGTGACGACGTGCCGGGGGAACTCTGGGGCGGCGGCCGCGTACGGCGCCGTCGATTGGCTGTGCACGGACATCGAGGTACGGGCCCTCCGGCCGGGTCCGGGGGGCGTCCCCCGGGGGCTGCATCGGTGTACACGCGCGCTCCGTCGGGGCGTTGGCGCGTCTCGGACGGAGCCCCACACTAACGGTACGGACAACCGGGGTGGCGCCGAGCGGTCGAACGGCGGCGCCCGGAGGGCGACGGGCAAAGCGGCCGCGCCGGCAGCGGTACGAGAGTGTGCGGACACGGCGATGGCCCGCCGCCTGCGGGCAGGGTGCAGGCGGCGGGCCATCGGGGCCGAGGTCCGGAGCATGGTCGGTGGCGCTCGGGCGGCCGGGGTTCCAGTGAATCCGTGGTCTGTTGCTTCGCGGGCCTCGCGGGCCTCGCGGTCAGACTGCGGCCTTCTTCAGACGTCGCCGCTCGCGTTCGGAAAGGCCGCCCCAGATACCGAACCGCTCGTCATTGGAAAGGGCGTACTCAAGGCATTCGGACCGGACTTCACAGGCGAGGCAGACCTTCTTGGCCTCGCGGGTCGATCCGCCCTTCTCGGGGAAGAAGGACTCGGGATCGGTCTGGGCGCACAGTGCGCGCTCCTGCCAGCCGAGTTCCTCGTCCGCGTCCTCGACCAGCAGTTGCTGGAACAGCTCGGTCATGTGCGCCCCTCGTCTGTCTCTTGCGTCCCCGTGATGCGGCCGTTATCGATTCGGCCGAACGACACGAGTGAAATTACAAGTGTGTGGATACGAGCCAGTCAAGCGGAGATCTGCTATTGGGCCCGGTATTCACTCTGCGGAACCAAGCCTATGCGGAAAGTGTGCAAATCACCAAAATCCTGACATATGCCATGGGCCTCATCGCGCCCCCATCCCTCACGGAGTGAGACTCCCGAGAGGCCGGCCGTGTTTCGATTCGATCACCGAAGCGATCAAGATCACAGTCGGGTCACGAGACCGCTACGACGTTTAGGGGCGCCGTTGTTGCGCCACATCTCCGGCGCGGCGGGTGCACAAACCTTTCCCCGACCGGAGTAACCGGATGGGGTGAACCATTACCGCCAAATCGGGCATCAGGTTGACAATGGGAGCTTTGCTCGGTTCCCTTGCTGTCATGCCAGCGACCTCCGTGATGCGCGTGACCCACCTCCGTGGGTTCCGCACCGCTGTCCAGGCTCGCTGTTGCTGTTCCAGCTGTCTCAGCTGTTGAGGCCTTCGCGCTCCAGCTAGTCGCAGCTCTTCTCCGGACCTCGACCCTTCTCCGGACCACCCCGTCGAACGGCTTCTCGGCGACGGCTGCCCGGCCCCTCCCCGGTCCTCGGTCCTCGCGACACCCCTGGATCTCTGCATCTGCACTCTTGCCCTGCACTCACTTGCCGAGGAACCACCGCACCCATGAACAGCAACAGCGACCTCCAGATCGCCGGCGACATCCTTGAGGTCCAGCACCTCCTCCGGCCCGCCCGCCAGCACCCCTCCACAGTGGCCGAGTTCGTCGGGCTCGCCCGCAGCATCGCCGCCGACCGCTCGCAGTGGGCGCCGCTCGTCCAGTACGACGCGACCACGCGCTGGTACCACCGGCTCCGCACCGTTCCCCGAGCTCTCGGCTCCGCTCGAGCAGGGGAGACCCCACTCGGTTACGAGGTGTGGCTGCTCAGCTGGGTTCCCGGTCAGGGCAGCGGGCTGCACGACCACGGGCTGTCTTCCGGCGTACTGACCGTCCTGGAAGGCGAATTGACCGAGCGTACAGAGCGCGGCATGCGGTCGCTGGACGCCGGTGCGCAGCGCGTGTTCGCGCCCGGATACGTCCACGAAGTGGTCAACGACTCCCTCGAACCGGCCGTCAGCCTGCACATCTACTACCCGGGGCTGACCGAGATGCCCATGCACGCGGCACAGTGCGCCTCGGCAACTGCCGACGCCGTACACGTCTGACAGTCCCACCCGCCACCCACCACCACCACCCCGACAACGATCAGGCTGCGCCCGGCAGTCCCACCCGCCGCCCACCACCACCCCGACAACGATCAGGCTGCGCCTGACAGACTGGTCTGCATGCGCATTGTGGTTCTGGCCGGCGGTATCGGTGGTGCTCGTTTTCTGCGTGGCCTCAAGCAGGCCGCGCCCGACGCGGACATCACGGTGATCGGCAACACCGGTGACGACATCCATCTGTTCGGACTCAAGGTCTGCCCCGACCTCGACACCGTGATGTACACCCTCGGCGGGGGCATCAACGAGGAGCAGGGCTGGGGCCGTACCGACGAGAGCTTCCACGTCAAGGAGGAACTCGCGGCATACGGCGTGGGACCCGAATGGTTCGGGCTCGGCGACCGTGACTTCGCGACCCACATCGTCCGTACGCAGATGCTGGGCGCCGGCTACCCGCTGAGCGCCGTCACCGAAGCTCTCTGCGCACGCTGGAGGCCCGGGATCCGGCTGCTGCCGATGTCCGACGACCGGATCGAGACGCATGTCGCCGTCGACATCGACGGTGAACGAAAGGCGATCCACTTCCAGGAGTACTGGGTGAAGCTGCGCGCCTCGGTCCAGGCGCAGGCGATCGTGCCCGTCGGTGCCGAGCAGGCGAAGCCGGCGCCCGGTGTCCTGGAGGCCGTCGCCGACGCCGACGTCATCCTCTTCCCGCCGTCCAACCCCGTCGTCTCGGTCGGCACCATCCTCGCCGTGCCCGGGATCCGGGAAGCGATCGCCGAGGCCGGGGTGCCGGTCGTCGGCCTCTCCCCCATCGTCGGGGACGCGCCGGTGCGCGGCATGGCGGACAAGGTGCTCGCCGCAGTGGGCGTGGAGTCCACGGCGGCCGCCGTCGCCCGGCACTACGGCTCCGGGCTGCTCGACGGCTGGCTCGTCGACACGGTGGACGCCGGCACGGTCGACGAGGTGGAGGCCGCGGGCATCCGCTGCCGCGCCGTGCCGCTGATGATGACGGACGTGGACGCAACCGCCGAGATGGCGAGGCAGGCGCTGGCGCTGGCCGAAGAGGTACGGGCGTGAGCGGCGCGGCTGCCGGTGAGGCCCCCTCGTACCGGGTGTGGGCGCTTCCTGGGATGCCCGAGGTACGGGCCGGTGACAACCTCGCGAAGCTGATCGCCGCCACCGAGCCGGGGCTGGTCGACGGTGACGTCCTGCTCGTCACCTCGAAGATCGTCTCCAAGGCGGAGGGCCGGATCGCCGAAGCCACCGACCGGGAGGCGGCGATCGACGCCGAGACCGTACGGGTGGTGGCGCGCCGCGGCACGCTGCGGATCGTCGAGAACCGGCAGGGCCTGGTCATGGCAGCGGCCGGGGTCGACGCCTCGAACACCCCCGCCGGGACGGTCCTGCTGCTCCCCGAGGACCCGGACGCCTCCGCGCGGACGATCCGGGACGGGCTGCGGGACACCCTCGGCGTCGAGGTCGGGGTCCTGATCACGGACACTTTCGGGCGGCCGTGGCGCAACGGGCTGACCGACATCGCCATCGGGGCGTCCGGAGTCCGGGTGCTGGACGATCTGCGGGGCGGGACGGATGCGCACGGCAATCCGCTCAGCGCCACCGTGGTCGCCACCGCGGACGAGCTCGCCGCGGCCGGTGACCTGGTCAAGGGCAAGGCGGAGGGGCTGCCGGTCGCGATCGTGCGGGGGCTCTCGCATGTGGTGGACCCGGCGGACGCGGAGGCCGGGGCCCGGGCGATGGTGCGGGTCGCCGCCGAGGACATGTTCCGGCTCGGGACGTCCGAGGCGGTACGGGAAGCGGTGACGCTGCGGCGTACGGTCCGGGAGTTCACGGACGAGCCTGTGGACCCGGCGGCGGTACGGCGCGCCGTGGCCGCGGCGGTGACGGCGCCGGCGCCGCATCACACGACACCGTGGCGGTTCGTACTCCTGGAGTCCGAGGAGTCGCGGACCCGGCTGCTCGACGCGATGCGGGATGCGTGGATCGCGGATCTGCGCCGCGACGGCAAGAGCGAGGAGTCGATCGCCAAGCGGGTGCGGCGGGGCGATGTGCTGCGCCGGGCGCCGTATCTGGCGGTGCCGTGCCTGGTGATGGATGGCGCCCATACATACGGGGACGCGCGGCGGGATGCTGCGGAGCGCGAGATGTTCGTGGTCGCGGCGGGGGCGGGCGTCCAGAACTTCCTGGTGGCGCTGGCCGGTGAGCAGCTCGGGTCGGCGTGGGTGTCGTCGACGATGTTCTGCCGCGATGTGGTGCGTGAGGTGCTGGATCTGCCGGCGGAGTGGGATCCGTTGGGTGCGGTGGCGGTCGGGCGTCCGGCGGTTGCGCCGGTGGCCCGGGCGGAGCGGGGTGCGGAGGGGTTCGTCGCGGTGCGGTGAGGTGGGCCGGGGAGGGGGTTTTCCCCTGCCTGCCCCTTCCCCGAGACCTGGGGCGGCTCCGGGGCTTCTTCGTCCTCGATCGCCGGACGGGCTCGTGGGCGACACGGCTGATCGTGGACTGCGAGGCCGCGTCGGGTGCTTGAGGACGTCTCAGAGGCGGGCGATGTCGCCTCTTGTCATGCGCGGAGCTCTGCGGGACGGGGTGTGGCCCGAGAGCAGGATGAGGCGTGTGGCTCGGTGGCGCTGGCCCTCGTAGGGGGTAAGCAGCGTCAGCATTTCCTCGTCGTCGGCGTTTCTGTTGCCTGCCAGGGCGTGCCCGATGATGCCGGGGAGGTGGAGGTCGCCCACGGTGACCGCGTCGGGGGCACCGTTGGCTCGTTGGAGGGTTTCCGCCGAGGTCCAGGGGCCGATGCCGGGAATCAGTTCCAAGCGGGCAGTGGCCTCGGGGAGGGGCATCGTCGCCGCTTCCTCCAGGCGGCGGGCGACTCGTACCGCGCGCAGGATCGTGGCCGACCGCTTGGCGTCGACGCCGGCGCGGTGCCATTCCCAGGACGGGATCAGCGACCAGGTGCGCGGGTCCGGCATGACGTGCAGGCCGTGCGTGCCGAAGAGGGTCGCTGCCGGACCGGGGGCCGGAGTGCCGTATGTACGGACCAAAATGCGCCAGGCACGGTAGGCCTCGTCGGTGGTGACCTTCTGTTCCAGGATCGACGGGATCAACGACTCCAGCACCAGACCGGTGCGCAGCAGGCGCAGTCCGGGGCGGCGGTGCCGGGCCGCGGCGACCAGGCGGTGGCGGGGGCGGAATGCTTCCGGGTCGTCCTCCGCGCCGAGCAGGGTCGGGAGCTGGTCCAGCAGCCAGGACGCGCCGGGGCCCCAGGCCGTCGCCTCGATCCGGCCGCCCCGGTCGATGATGTGAAGCGTGCCGGGGCCTGCCGGGGTGCGGGTGGCCCGCCAGACCGAGCCGTCCCGGTCGATGCGGAACGTGGGGTCGGCGGGGCCGCGGCGCAGCGGGCCGAGGACGAGGCGCAGGTCGAGCGGGCCCGGCGGGGTCCAGTCCCGGGTCAGTGCCTCCGGTGCCGGACCGGTCGGCACCTGGCGTGGGACGGGCGTGCGCGGGGCGTTGCGGGGAGCGAATCGTCCTGCCACGGATGAGGTCCTCGGTCGTCGGGGGTGCCTATCGAGGGTACGCGCCGCAGCGCGCCCGTCATTCGTCCGACGAGAAACGGACCGACGCGTCCGGCAGGACCGCACCGCACCAGACGCGGACGCCGTCACGCAGTTCGTTGTCGGCGCCGACGTGGGCGCCGTCGCCGATGACGGCGCCCACCAGGACCGTACGGCTGCCGATCCGCGCACCCGCTCCGACCAGGGAGTCCGTGATCACGGCGCCGGGTTCGACGACCGCTCCGGCCAGTACCGCGGAGCCGTCGATCCGGGCGGCCTCGCCGATCAGGGCGTCCTCGCAGATGACCGTACCGCCGGTGAGTTTGGCGTCGGCGGCGACGGATGCGGTCGGCAGGACGAGCCGGTCGCCGCATCGGCCGGGGACGGCCGGGGACGGGGCGCGGCCGAGGACCAGGTCGGCGGAGCCGCGTACGAATGCCTGCGGCGTGCCGAGGTCCAGCCAGTACGTGGAGTCGACCATGCCCTGGAGGTGCGCGCCGGAGGCGAGCAGTCCGGGGAAGGTCTCGCGTTCCACGGAGACCGGTCGGTCGGCCGGGATCGTGTCGATGACCGAGCGGCGGAAGATGTACGCCCCCGCGTTGATCTGGTCGGTGACGATCTCCTCGGGCGTCTGCGGCTTCTCCAGGAACGCGGTGACCCTGCCCGTGGAGTCCGTCGGTACGAGTCCGAAGGCGCGGGGGTCCTCGACCCGGGTGAGGTGGAGCGAGACATCCGCGCCGGAGGTGGCGTGCGAGGTGACCAGCGCCCGGATGTCGAGGCCGGTGAGGATGTCGCCGTTGAAGATGAGCACGGGTTCGTCCGGGCCCGAGGTGAGACGGGACGCCACGTTGCGGATGGCTCCGCCGGTGCCGAGCGGTTCGCGTTCGGTGACGTACTCGATGTGCAGGCCGAGCGACGAGCCGTCGCCGAAGTACGGTTCGAAGACCTCCGCCAGGTACGAGGTCGCGAGCACGATGTGCTCGACCCCGGCGGCCCGCGCCCGCGCCAGTTGGTGCATGAGGAACGGGACACCTGCCGCCGGAACCATGGGCTTCGGAGTGTGCACCGTGAGCGGGCGCAGTCGGGTGCCCTTGCCACCGACCAGGAGAATCGCTTCTTTTGCCTCTGTCACGGCACGTCTCTGCTTCCTGCTGGGGCCGGGCCTGGTTTTGGCTGGCCAGTTTATGCAGACCGGTCGGTTCATCACCGTCCGGCAGCCCCGCAGCAGACCGCAGCGGTGGGTCGTCAGCGGCCTTGCAGACGGGCGGAGCTGGTCCGGGCCGTGCCGAGCTCCTCGTAGAGGCGTGCTCCCGGGCATTCCGTGACGAAACCGTCCCGATGACCGGAGATGACCTTGAGTTTGACCTTCGCTCCCTTCTTGAACCGGTTGCCGCCGCCGGAGACGAGCGTGGTGCTGCCACTGGGGTCGGCGCCGAACAGGCCGAGCTTCCAGGCGGTGAGCTTGGCGACGGCGTCCACCACCGCGGTGGTCGGCTTGGACGTGGTGAAGGTTCCGAGCACCGCAATGCCCATGCTGTCGGCATTGAAACCGAGAGTGTGCGCGCCCTGGACGGCCTTCGTCACGCCTCCGGCGCGTCCTTCGTAGATATTTCCGCACTTGTCGACGGCGAAGTTGTAGCCGATGTCGCGCCAGCCGCTGCTCGTGACGTGGTAGCGGTAAATACCGCGAAGGACCGAGGCCGCTTGCGAACACGTGTAGCTGTTGCCCGTGGCGGTGTGGTGGATGAAGGCGGCCTTCACGGACTTCGTGTACACGAAGGCGCTCTCGCGGAGCTTCTCGTCGGCGCCCCAGCCCTTGCGCGTGATGATGCTCGGGCGGGGGCCGATGTACGGCTTGGAGCCGGGGGCGACGTCGTCCTCGGCCTCGCTCTCCGCCTCGGTCTGCGCCTTGCTCAGCGCGGGGAGGACCAGGGCTTCGGAGGACGGGGCACGGCTGTCCCCGCCGTCGGCTCCGGCTCCCGGGCCGGCTGCGGGGGGTTGTTGAGGGTCCTTGCCCGGGTCGACGAGTTCGAGCCGCAGTCCGTCGGGCAGCGGGACGCTGGCGCCGCTGCCCCCGTCCCGTACGTCGGTCACTTCGGGGCTCACCCGGACCTCGATGCCGTCGGAGTCGCCGACCCAGAGCGGAGCGGTGGAGCCGCGGACGGTCCCGGAGTCGCGCTCGGCGGTGCCGGGGTCGGCGCCGTGCTCGGCATTGTGGGTCTCCAGCTCCTGCCAGTCCGACCAGTGGGTGGTGCCGGTGGCGCGGGTGCGGACCTGGACGGTGCCGTTGAGTTCCACGTCGGCGTCGTTCCAGACGACACCGACCAGGGAGAAGGGGCGGACGTCGCGTCGGGGCAGGCCTCGTTCGACGGTGGCGGCCCCCTCGGTGGGGGCGCCGGTCGTCCGCGTCGACGCGGCGGGCAGCGGAGCAAGTGGCAGGGACTGGGTCGACCCGGACACCCCGGTGGGGTCGGCGGTCTCGGTCTTTGCGGTGACGGTGGTGTCGGGGGCGGCGCCCGCGGGCGCGGCGAGCGGCAGTACGAGGGCTGCCGAGCAGGTGACACCAATGGTGGATGCAATGAAGGCACGCATACGAACGATCCTGGGCACAATCCAACAACTCCGGCTACCGGGATATCTCCTCCCAATTGACGAGCCGTCTGCCGAACCGGTGTACGTGACACCTGTGGCGCCCGGTCCCGTCCGGCGCCGCCGCGTACCCTTGCGCGGATGAACGCCAGCGACCGCACCCCTGCCGACCTGCTGCGTTCCGCGCTCGCCGCGGACCCGGCCCGCCCCATGGTCACTTTCTACGACGACGCCACCGGAGAACGGGTCGAACTGTCGGTGGCCACCTTCGCCAATTGGGTGGCCAAGACAGCCAATCTGCTGCAGGGCGACCTGGCCGCGGAACCCGGCGACCGGCTCGCCCTCCTGCTGCCCGCGCACTGGCAGTCCGCGGTCTGGCTGCTCGCCTGTTCCTCGGTCGGAGTCGTCGCCGATGTGCAGGGTGACCCCGCCGCCGCCGACCTCGTCGTGACCGGTCCGGACACGCTCGACGCGGCGCGCGCCTGCCGCGGCGAGCGCATCGCTCTGGCCCTGCGTCCGCTGGGCGGCCGGTTCCCGCAGCCACCCGAGGGCTTCGCGGACTATGCCGTGGAGGTGCCGAGCCAGGGCGACCGGTTCGCGCCGTTCGCACCGGTGGACCCGGACGCGCCCGCGCTGACCGTCGACGGTGACACGCTGACGTCGGCGCAACTGGTCGCGCGCGCCCGCGAGGACGGTGCGGAGCTGGGTCTGGCGCCCGGGTCGCGACTGCTGACGGGGCGCACCTACAACACCTGGGAAGGGCTCAGCGCCGGGCTGTACACACCGCTGGCCACCGGGGGCTCGGTGGTGCTGTGCCGGCACCTGGACCGGCTGGACGAGGACGGGCTCGCCAAGCGCGTCGAGAGTGAGCGGGTCACCAACACCGCAGCATGACAAGCGCCCTGAGGGCCACTCGTCCGGCCGACAGCGGGCCGAGCCCCCGGGCCTGCGGATCAACTCCGGTACATCATCGGCGGTACAGGTCCGGCGGATCATGGCCGGACTCCCCCGAGGCACAACCAAGCGTGGGGTTCAGCCGTCTACTCCTGCGACCGGCGGCCCAGCGCGCTGCCGAACGTGAAGGATGGACGCAGACGTGACCGAAAGCGCCGGCACGCCGCCGGACCCCGACCGCTCGGCCGCGGACAAGGACGAGGCCGCGTCGAGGGGCGGGTCGCAGGACGGGCCTCAGGACAATTCGCAGGACGGGCCGGACGGGGAAGCCTCCCGTGTGCGGTGGTGGGACGACGCCACCCCCGCCCGACGCAGGCACCGCTGGCTGCGCTGGGCCGCGCTCGCCGCCTCGTTCCTCGTCCTGGTGGCCGCGGGCGTCGGCTGGTGGCTGTACAGGAAGCTCGACAGCAACATCAGGACGGACACGTCCGCGGCCGCCGAACTGCGCGCGTACGAGAAGGAGCGCCCCGCGTCCGTCGTGCACGACGCGGAGAACATCCTGCTCATCGGCTCCGACAGCCGCGCCGGTGACAACCGGGAGTACGGCCGCGACTACGGCGGCAGCCAGCGCTCGGACACCACGATCCTGCTGCATCTCCCCGCGGACCGGAAGAGCGCCACCGCGATGTCCCTCCCGCGCGATCTGATGACGGACATCCCCAGTTGCCGCACATCGGACGGAAAGCGGACCCGTAAGCAATTCGCCCAGTTCAACTGGGCCTTCGAGTTCGGCGGCACCGCCTGCACGATCCGTACGGTCGAGCGGATGACCGGCATCCGCATAGACCACTACATGGTCGTCGACTTCAACGGCTTCAAGGACATGGTCGACGCGGTGGACGGTGTCGAGGTCTGTCTCAAGGAACCGATCGACGACCCCGACGCGCATCTGAAGCTGCGCGCGGGACGCCAGAAACTCGACGGCGAGGAGGCGCTGGGCTACGTACGGGCCCGCAAGTCCCTCGGCAACGGGAGCGACACCGACCGGATGGACCGCCAGCAACGGTTCCTCGGCGCACTGGTGAACAAGATGCAGAGCGACGGCGTCCTGCTCAACCCGACCCGTCTCTATCCAGTACTGGACGCGGCCACCAAGTCGCTGACCACGGACCCCGGCCTGGCCAACCTCAAGGACCTGTACGCGCTGGTGCGCGGCGTGCGCAACGTGCCGACCGACAAGGTGCAGTTCCTGACCGTGCCACGGCAGCCGTACGCCGCCGACCCGAACCGGGACGAACTCGTCCAACCCGACGCGACCAAGCTCTTCGAGCGACTGCGGCAGGACACCCCCGTCACGGTGGTCCCGGCGGACGAGCTGGCACGCAGGAAGGACGGGAATGGGGACCCCTCGGACTCCACGAGTCCGACCCCCACGCCCACCTATTCGGGCAACAACGCGGCCGCGGACCTGTGCAAGCAGTAAAGCAATGGCCAAGGAGATGTCGACGATCGGCGTGCAATGAGCAGAATGACCAGTTGTAAGGTCCGTGGAATTTGTCACGCCCGTCGCTCGACGCCGAACTTGGCGGATAGTGTGACGCGATCCGGTGCTACCGACCGTCAGGTCGCGCACTGCTGGAGCGAAAGATCGAGCGCCTTGCCGGGGGAGGCGCCTCGCGTGGCACCGACGGAGGACTCAAACAACCGTGGATGCGCAAAGCCGTGGGCGGGCGGACGAAATCGATCCCGCAGACCAATGGGTTCTCAACCCGCAGACCGGTGATTACGAATTGCGACTGACCCAATCCGGAGGGGATTCGAGGCGCAGGCCGACCCCTCCGGGGCAGCGTGGTTCCAGGAGTGCAGGTTCTGTTCGTGAGGGCGGTGGCGAACGCAGAAGCGGTGCGCGTGACGGCGGCGGGCGCGGCAACGGGCCGCGCCGCGAGGTGCCGGCACAGCGTGGCCGTCGTGCGGCCAATGGCCCGCGCGGGCCGGAAGGCTCCGGTCCGGACACCGCGGGCCGGCGCAAGCGCAAGCAGCCCAAGTCCCGCCGCAGGAAGGCGCTCATCTGGACGGGCGGCGTGATGGCCTTCGTGCTCGTCGGCCTCTCGGTCGGCGCCTACGCGCTGTACCAGCACTTCAACGGCAACCTGAGCACTGTCGACGTCGGTGACGCCGGAAACAAGAACGTCACCTCCGACGGCCCCCTCAACATCCTGATCATCGGCACCGACAAGCGGACCGGTAAGGGCAATGAGGGGTACGGCGACAAGGGCAGCACCGGCCACGCCGACACCAACATTCTTTTTCACGTCTCCAAGGACCGCACCAACGCGACGGCGCTGAGCATCCCCCGCGACCTGATCACCAATATCCCGGACTGCGAAACCACGCAGCCGGACGGCACGAAGAAGGTCATTCCGGGGACGCAGAACGTCCGGTTCAACGTCAGCCTGGGCCAGGAAGGACGCGACCCGGGCTGCACCATGCGTACGGTCGAGGAGATCACCGGCCTGAAGGTCGACCACTTCATGATGGTCGACTTCAACGCGGTGAAGGAGCTGTCCACGGCGGTCGGCGGCGTCAAGGTCTGCCTGGCCCACCCGGTCAAGGACTCCAAGTCGCACCTCGACCTGCCGGAGGGTGAGAGCACGATCCAGGGCGAGGACGCGCTGGCGTTCGTACGGACCCGGCACAGCTTCGGCAATCAGAGTGACCTGGACCGGATCAAGGTGCAGCAGCAGTTCATCGGCTCGATGATCCGGCAGATGAAGTCGGACGACACGCTGACCAGTCCGACGAAGCTGTACAAGCTGGCGAACGCGGCGACCAAGGCGCTCACGGTCGACAAGGCCATCGGCTCGGGGACGAAGCTGGTGTCGCTCGCCAAGGAGCTCAGCAAGGTCGACACCAAGAACATCACCTTCGTGACGGTCCCGGTGATAGACAACCCGGCCGAGAAGGTCCACGCGACGGTGGTGCTCAACACCGCCAAGTCCGACCCGCTGTTCCAGATGATGGGTGAGGACACCTCGCTGACCGAGGTGAAGAAGCAGAAGAAGGCCGCCAGGAGCAAGCAGGACGCACTGCTCAAGGGGACCAAGGCCGCCGCCGCCGACGTACGCGTCGATGTCTTCAACGGCGGCGACCGGGCGGGTGCCGCGCAGGAGACGGTCGCGTGGCTGCAGAACAACCAGGGCGTGCCCAAGTCCACCAACAAGGCCAACGCCCCGGCGAAGATCTCCAAGACGACGCTCGAGTACGCCCCCAACCAGGCGGACCAGGCCCGCGCACTCGCCGCCATGATGGGGCTGCCCGGCTCGGCCCTGAAGCAGGGCACCACCGACGCGGAGGGACTCCAGGCGATGGTCCTGACCCTGGGCGCGGACTTCAAGGGCGCGGGTGTGCCCGTCACCGGACCCGCAAAGGTGCCGGCAGACATACCGCTAGCAAACGCCGCCAAGGCAGAGTGCGCGAAGTGACACCGGGTCACTGCGCCATTCCACGAGTCTGAGCAGCAGGGGGGGGTCCCGGTGGGACGGAGCAGCACGCCCGGGGAGGGGACGCGACCACGCGTCCGGCATGCCGGCCAAGTCGGCTGGGACGACGACCTGTACACGGACGGTCCGGCCGCAGGCCGGGACGGACGGGGTGCCGGCGCGGACCGGGAGAGGCCTGGTCACGGCGGGCGTCGGCGCGGTACGTCGCGCCGACGTGGGAAACGCGGAAAGCGCCGCATACTGCGCTGGGTCGCGTACGTACTCGCGCTGGTCATACTCGGCACCGGCGCCGCCGGTTATCTCTGGTACCAGCACCTGAACAGCAATCTCCGCAAGGGACATCGCAGCGCCGGGAACAGCGCGGCGAAGAAGACCGCTCCGAACGCCGCGGGCCAGACCCCGCTGAACATCTTGCTGATCGGCTCGGACAGTCGTAATTCCAAGGAGAATCTGAAGCTCGGCGGCTCGAAGGCGAGCGTCGGCGCCAAGCCGCTGGCCGATGTGCAGATGCTGCTCCATGTATCGGCCGACCGGAAGAACGCCTCGGTCGTCAGCATTCCGCGTGATACGCGCGTCGACATCCCGAAGTGCGTGGACCCCGACACCGACCACGAGTACCAGGCCACCAACGCGCTCATCAACGAGTCGCTCGGCCGTGGCGGCCCGGGCTGCACGCTGGACACCTGGGAGCAGCTGACCGGCGTCTACATCGACCACTGGGTGATGGTCGACTTCGCCGGTGTGGTCGCCATGGCGGACGCCGTGGGCGGCGCCGACGTGTGCGTGAAGGACAACGTCTACGACATCCCCAAGCCCAATGTTCCCGGCGGCTCCTATCTGAAGCTGACCGAGGGCACGCACAAGATCAAGGGCAAGAAGGCGCTGCAGTGGCTGCGTACCCGGCACGCCTTCGAGAGCGACATCGGCCGGGCCAAGGCCCAGCACATGTACTTGAATTCGGTCATCCGTGAGCTGAAGAACCAGAACGCGTTCACCGACACCGGGCGGCTGATGGATCTCGCCGAGACGGCGACCAAGTCGCTCCAGGTCTCTGAGGAGATCGGCTCGGTGAAGAAGCTGTTCGATCTCGGTATGCAGCTCAAGAACGTACCGATGGACAAGATCAACATGCTGACCATGCCGCGGATCGCGGATCCGCAGGACGACAACCACGTGCTGCCGAAGCCGGTCGCCGCCGACAAGCTCTGGGCGCTGCTGCGGGACGACGAGTCGCTCGACCCGACAGACCGCAAGAAGTCCGGGACGAAGAACAAGTCCGGGACGAAGGACAAGAGCCCGACCGTGGCCGCGCCCGACGCTCTCGACCTCACGGTGGTCAACGGCACTGCGGCCGACGGTCAGGTCGCCACCGGCGGCCGGGCGGCGGACGTCCGGGACATCCTCCGGTCCAAGGGCTTCACCAAGGCCACCGCCTCGACCTCGCCCGGGTCGGCGCTGACCACCGCGGTGACGTACCCGAAGGACTCCGGGGCCCAGGGCAAGTCGGATGCGCTCTCGATCGCGGAGGCGCTGTCCTTGCCGACCAGCGCGGTCAAGGTGTCTGCCGACGTCGACACGCTGACTCTCACGGTCGGCTCGGACTGGCGGACAGGGGCGACGTACCCGAAGCAGGCAGCCGGGGACGACGACCCGCTGGAAGGGACCGAGGCAGTCAACGGGTCCGAGAAGGACGCCTGCATGGACGTCTACTGGCCGTACCGGTTCTAGTGCCGGGAGGGGCACTGGTGCCGTGACCGGCAGGCTTTGCCGGTCACGGCACCAGCGGCCGACCACGCACGACAGGGGCGCCGGCTGTTTCTCCGGGGAGAAACAGCCGGCGCCCCTGTTCACGTCCGTTCCGGGTCAGACCGTCTGCTCTGCGACCGCCGGGCGGCGGCTGGCGATGACCTTCCTCGCCAGCGAACGCGGGCTGGTCAGGAAGCCGTAGCCCCAGGAGATGTGCATAGTGGCCAGCGCCACCGGTATCTGGGCCCGTGCCTTCAGCGACAGGCCCTTGCCCGCCGGGAGGGACCCGGCGACGATGGCGGCGACATAACCGGCCGGGACGACGAACGCCCACGGGGTGACGGCCGCGCCGACCACGAGGCCCGCCGCGATCGCGCAGACGGCGGTCGGCGGGGCGAGGTAGCGCAGGTTGATCGAGCCGGAGTGGTAGCGGGCGACGACATGGCGCCAGCGGCCGTAGTCCTTGTACTGCTTGGCCAGCGCCTTCACCGAGGGACGCGGCCGGTACTGCACCTTCAGCTCCGGCGAGAACCAGATCAGACCGCCTGCCTCGCGGATCCGGAAGTTCAGCTCCCAGTCCTGGGCGCGGATGAACTCCACGTTGTAGCCGTCCGCCTTCTCCAGTGCCTCGCGGCGGAAGACGCCGAGGTAGACGGTCTCGGCCGGGCCCGCCTGGCCGCCGGTGTGGAAGGCCGCGTTGCCGACGCCGATCTTCGATGTCATGGCCGCGGCGACGGCATCCTCCCAGGCGTTCTCGCCCTCGGCGTGCATGATGCCGCCGACGTTCTGCGCGCCGGTCTCCTCCAGGAGGCGGACGGCCGTCGCGATGTAGTTCGGCGAGAGCATGCCGTGGCCGTCGACCCGCACCACGACGGGGTGCGAGGAGGCCTTGATCGCGGCGTTGAGCGCTGCCGGGGTGCGGCCGGTCGGGTTCGGCACGGTGTGGACCCGGGAGTCCTCCCGTACCAGCTCGGCGGCGATCTCGTCCGTACGGTCCGTGGACGGACCGAGCGCGATCACGACCTCCATCTCGCCGGCGTACTCCTGCTCCAGGATGTGCCGGACGGAGTTCCTGAGATGGCGTTCCTCATTGAGCACCGGCATGATCACGGAGACGGCGGGGTACTGCGCGGCAGACATGTGGTCCTCGGGGGGTCCTCGGGGGCGCCGGGGGCTCTCACCCCAGGAGGCGGCGTTTCGGCCGCCACGTTACCGCGAATGGGGGACGCGGGCGCGCGCCGCAAGGGCGCTTCCCGGTATGGAGATCGTACGGGCCTACTGTGCGAACGATCCCCCTTGCACCGCGGAGGTCCCCCCGTGCCCACACCGCACCGCTCCCCCCGTCCGCCGCGCCCCCGCGCCGCTCCCCCGCAGCTCAGGTCGAGAAAGCAGGACGAGAGGCCCCGCTGGGGCATGCGGGTCGCGACCGGCCTGTCCGTGCTGGTGCTCGGCGCCGGCGGGATCGGTCACGCCGTGGTGACCAACCTGGAGACCGGGATCGACCGCATCGACCCGTTCAAGGACATGAAGAACCGGCCGCGGGCCGGGAACGGCACGAATCTGCTGCTCGTCGGCACCGACGGCCGCGACAGCATCACCCCGGACGAGAAGAAGAAGTACCGGCTGGGCGGTGCTCCCTGCCACTGCACCGACACGATCATGCTGGTGCATCTGTCTGCGGACAAGGAGCGCGCGAGCATCGTCTCCCTGCCGCGCGACAGCTACGCCGAGATCCCGGAACACCGCGACCGGATCACCGGCGCCGAGCACGCCGCCCACCCACTGAAGCTGAACGCCGCCTACTCGGAGGGTGGGCCGAATCTGACCGTACGGACCGTCGAGGACATGACCGGCATCAAGATCGACCACTACCTGGAGGTCGACTTCACCAGCTTCATGAAGACGGTCGACACCCTGGGCGGGGTGCAGATCTGCACCGTCCGGCCGCTGAAGGACTCGTACACCGGCCTCGATCTCGCCGCCGGCACCCACCGGCTGAACGGCGGGCAGGCGCTCCAGTACGTGCGCTCGCGCCATGTCGACGGGGCCGCGGACCTGGGCCGGATGCAGCGCCAGCAGCGGTTCCTGGCCTCGCTGCTCAAGCAGACGACCAGCAGCGGTGTGCTGCTGAACCCGGTGAAGTTCCGGGAGATCGCCTCGACGATGCTCCATTCGGTCCGGGCCGACGAGGGGTTCGGCACGGAGCAGATGCTGGCCCTCGGCCAGGCGATGCGCGGCTTCACCGCGGCGTCGTCCGAGTTCACCTCCGTACCGGTCAGCGATCCCTCCTATCCGGTCAAGGGCATCGGCTCGACGGTCAAGTGGGATCCGGTGAAGTCGACGAAGCTGTTCGAGGCACTGCGTGACGACAAGCCCCTCGCGGCGAAGCAGCCGAAGCAGGCCGCGGCGAAGACCGTCGATGTCGCGCCGCAGCAGATTCGGGTCCAGGTCTACAACGGGACCCCGATGGACGGCCTCGGCAGGACGGCCGACGACGCCCTGCGCGCCACCGGCTTCCGTACGACGGGGGCCCCGCTCGACGGGGCGCCGCGGGAACTGAAACACACCCTGGTCGAGTACGACCCGAGATGGGACCGGTCGGCGAAGTCGCTGGCGGCGGCGCTGCCGGGGGCCGAGCTGCGGGCAGTCAAGGGGCAGGGCGCGACGATGAAGGTGACGACGGGCACGGACTTCAGCAAGGTCGAGCGGGTACAGGCCGAGGACACGCACCGGGGCGCGTTCGCCGCGGTCACGGGCGACCAGGTGACGTGCCCGTAGCGAGGCGCCCGGCCGGCGGAGCCCAGGGCGGCGGTCCGCCCCGGGGCCGGGGAGGGTGCCCTGCCGTCAGTCCTCGATGCCGTCCGCCACGCGCTTCTCGCGCAGTTCCTTGATCGCGCGACGCCGGGCCAGCCGGTGCGTGCGCCGGATCTGCGCCTCCTGGTAGCGCCGCTTGTCGCGCTCCGTCTCGGGTATCACCTGCGGTACGGGGCGCGGCTTGCCGTCCCCGTCGACCGCCGCGAACACCAGATACGCGCTGCCGACCTGCTGGGCCGGGGTCGATTCGTTCCACCGCTCGGCCATGACCCGGACGCCGACCTCCATCGAGGAACGGCCGGTCCAGTTCACCTGGGCACGGACGTGAACAAGGTCACCGACGCGTACCGGCTCCAGGAAGACCATCTCGTCCATCGAGGCCGTGACCGCGGGTCCGCCGGAGTGCCGACCGGCCACGGCGCCCGCCGCGTCGTCGACCAATTTCATGATCACCCCGCCGTGCACCGTACCCAGCAGATTGGTGTCGTTGCCGGTCATGATGTGGCTGAGGGTGGTCCGGGACGCCGCAGTCGGCTTGCCCGGAATGTCGCCCTCCGGACGCGGGGCCTGATCTGTCATACCGTCCACCTTATGCGGGGGCCCTGGGCCTCGGACATTGCATCAGCTTCGCAACAGCCCAGGCCCGATATCTCACACCCCCTGTAATACCGGCACGCCCGGACTGCACACTGGACCGCATGAGCGACAGGCCCGGTGGATGGACCGACGACGACCGCAACGACCGCTACGGGCGGGGCAGTGACAGCGCCCAGCCCGAGGGCCCCCGCGTCATGCGGCACGTCCAGCGGCGCCCCGTGCCGCCTCAGCAGCGCCCCGCGCCGCCTCAGCAGCGTCCGACGGCGCCGCGACAGCGTCAGCCCGAGGCACCGCAGTACTCCGGCGGCTATGACGACAGCGCAGGGTACGACGGCGGTTACAACACGGGCCACGTCTACGGCGGCGGCAACGGCGGTGGCTACGGTCAAGGCGGCGGCCGGGGTGACGGCGGTTACGTCCAGGGGAGGCCCGCGCCGGACTGGCGCCGCCGGATAAAGATAGGCACCCTGACCCTCGTGGTCGTGGTGCTGGCCGTCTCCATCGGCACGTACTTCTGGGCCGACTCCAAGCTCAAGCGCGAGGTCGACCTCTCCAAGGTGATCGAGCGACCGCACGAGGGCGACGGCACCAATTATCTGATCGTCGGCTCCGACAGCCGCGCGGGCATGACGGCCGAGGACAAGAAGAGGCTCCACACCGGCTCGGCCGAGGGCAAGCGGACCGACTCGATGATGATCCTGCACGACGGTTCGAACGGGCCGACGCTGGTCTCGCTGCCGCGTGACTCGAACGTCGAGATCCCCTCCTACAAGGGCTCCGACTCCGGCAAGCTCTACCCGGGCCGCGGCCGCTTCACCAAGCTGAACGCCGCCTACGCCGAGGACGGACCCGAACTGCTGGTCCGTACCGTCGAGTTCAACACCGGGCTGCACATCGACCACTACGTCGAGATCGGGTTCGGCGGCTTCGCCAAGATCGTGGACGCGATCGGCGGCGTGGAGCTCGACATCCCCAAGGCGTTCAAGGACAAGTACTCCGGCGCCGACTTCCAGGCGGGCAAGCAGACCCTCGACGGGCAGCAGGCCCTCGCCTTCGTCCGCACCCGGCACGCGTTCACGTCCGATCTGGACCGTACGAAGAACCAGCAGAAGTTCCTCGCGGCGCTGGCGAGCCAGACGGCGACGCCGTCCACGATCCTCAACCCGTTCAAGCTGTACCCGACGATGGGCGCCGGTCTCGACACCCTGGTCGTCGACAAGGACATGTCGCTGTGGGATCTGGGCCAGATGTTCTTCGCGATGAAGGGCGTCACGGGTGGTGACGGCGCGTCCATGAACATGCCGATCTCCGGCTCCACGGGCGGGAATCTGGTCTGGGACAAGGCCAAGGTCAAGCAGCTGGTGGAGCAGCTCAACAACGACGAGAAGGTCACCGTCTCCGGTAACTGACAGCAGGCGAAAGGCAGGGCCCGGACGGTTCACCGTCCGGGCCCTCTTCTTGCGCAGCAACCGGCCCGGTGCCCGGCAGTCCCGGCGCCCCGACCGAGCTGCGCCGGGACTGCCGGACTGCCTGCTCCGTACGGATACCGTCACCGGCGCCGGCCATGTCGCCCAAGTGGTGCCGGCGGACGGTCGGTTCGTCGTCGGCCCGGCACCTTCCTCGCGTACCGCCGGTGCCGACGGGCGGCACCGGCCTGCCTGACATACGCCCGTACCTGGAGAAGGGGTGGCGGGTGAGCTCCGGTGCTCAGGCGCTGTCCTGCCCCCGGGGTGCGGCGGGGTCGACCTCGTCCAGGTCCTCGTACAGAGCGTCCAGGATCCGCCCCGTGGGCTCGCCCGCCGGGGACAGTTCAGCCAGGCACCAGCCGGGCAGCTGCTCCTCGATCCCCGGCGGAAGCCGACCGTCCGTGGGGTCGGCGAGGCCGTAGAGGACACCGAAGGCGGTCTCCTTCGCGACCTCGCGGGCTATCTCACCCAGCTCCTGGTGGGTCAGGCCCAGCCGGAGCGCCCGCCCGACCGCCCCGGCGGCCGAACCCTCTGCCGCGTACGCCCCGACCCAGTCGGGTGCTGCCGTGCTCCAGGCGTCGATGTCCTGCCAGACCATGCGGAGGAACCGGTAGCGGGCAAGCTGTGGAATGTTCTCCTCCGCCTCGGAGTCCGCCCAGCCCCGGGCGTCGTCGGCGCCGAGCGCGGTGAACAGCGCGGTGAGCCTGTCGATGTCGTTCATGGACAGGGAAAGTACGCCACGGAAGGGGGCGCGCCTACGCCCTCGGCCCGTCTCGGCGACGGGAGCCGGGCGACGGTGCCGACATGGTCCGTGGCCGGGCCCGGCGGGAAACCGCTGCGCTCGCCGTCCCGGGACCGCGCAGTCCCGCAGGCTGCGGAGCCGTGGCGGAGCGGCCCATTGCGATCACGGTGAGGGAGGTCCCCCTCACAGCGACCGACGGGGTCCGGGGCGGACCCTGCCCCTACCTGTCCGCGGGTTCGAATCCCGCCGGTGCCGCTGCCGAACAGCACCGCCCGCCCGCGAAAGTCCCTGGCAGCCGTCGGAAACGGCCCCCGGCATGGCGCCGGGGGCCGTCTCACACAGCTGGAACCGAAGCGCTACGGCAGGTTCCTCGCCATGACGATCCGCTGGACCTGATTCGTACCTTCATAAATCTGCGTGATCTTGGCGTCGCGCATCATCCGCTCCACCGGGTAGTCCCGCGTGTAGCCGTAGCCGCCGAGCAGCTGGACCGCGTCCGTGGTGATCTCCATCGCGACATCGGAGGCGAAGCACTTGGCCGCGGCACCGAAGAAGGTGAGGTCGCTGTCGAGGCGCTCGGACTTGGCGGCGGCCGAGTAGGTGAGCTGGCGGGCCGCCTCCAGCTTCATGGCCATGTCGGCGAGCATGAACTGGACACCCTGGAAGTCACCGATCGGCTTGCCGAACTGCTTGCGCTCCTGGACGTAGCCCTTGGCGTAGTCGAGGGCGCCCTGCGCGATGCCGAGGGCCTGGGCCGCGATCGTGATGCGGGTGTGGTCCAGGGTCTTCATCGCCGTGGCGAAGCCGGTGCCCTCCTCGCCGATCATGCGGTCGGCCGGTATCCGGACGTTGTCGAGGTAGACCTCGCGGGTCGGGGAGCCCTTGATGCCGAGCTTCTTCTCCGGGGCGCCGAAGGAGACGCCCTCGTCCGACTTCTCGACGACGAACGCCGAGATGCCCTTGGAGCGCTTGGCCGGGTCGGTGACGGCCATCACCGTGTAGTACTCGGAGACGCCCGCGTTGGTGATCCAACGCTTGACGCCGTTGAGGACCCAGAAGTCGCCGTCACGGACGGCCTTGGTCTTCATGCCGGCGGCGTCGGAGCCCGCGTCGGGCTCGGAGAGGCAGTACGAGAACATCGCGTCGCCCTTGGCGAGCGGGCCCAGGTACTTCTTCTTCAGCGCCTCGGAACCGGAGAGGATCACCGGGAGCGAGCCGAGCTTGTTCACGGCCGGAATCAGGGAGGAGGAGGCGCAGACGCGGGCCACCTCCTCGATCACGATCACGGTGGCGAGGGCGTCGGCACCGGCGCCGCCGTACTCCTCGGGGACGTGCACGGCCTGCAGCTCCGAGGCGACCAGGGCGTCCAACGCCTCCTGCGGGAAGCGGGCCTCCTCGTCGACCGCCGCCGCGAACGGGGCGATCTTCGCCTCGGCGAGCGCACGGACCGTCTCGCGGAGCATGTCGTGCTCCTCGGCCGGACGGTACAGGTCGAAATCGGTGGAACCCGCCAAGACTCTCACTCCCCAGGGATGCTAACTACCGTTAAGTAACCCAATTTTAGGTGCCCTGGCCCACAAAGACCTATGCGCGCTGCACGTGAGCTTCGCGACAAGGGTCCCCGGGGCCGTAAATCCGGGCCTTCAGAGGCACGACTATGCTCGTTCACCGCATGTCTGTCCGCACCTCTCTGGAGCACTCCATGGCCCTCAGAATCACTGTGATCGGCACTGGCTACCTCGGCGCCACCCACGCCGCGGCCATGGCGGAACTCGGCTTCGAAGTGCTCGGGCTCGATGTCGTGCCCGAGAAGATCGAGATGCTCAGCAGCGGCCGGGTCCCGATGTACGAGCCGGGGCTGGAGGAGCTTCTCCAGCAGCACGTCGCGGGCATCGAGGGATCCACCGGGCGGCTGCGGTTCACCACCTCGTGGGAAGAGGTCGGTGCCTTCGGTGATGTGCACTTCGTCTGCGTGAACACCCCGCAGAAGCACGGCGAGTACGCCTGCGACATGTCGTACGTGGACTCCGCCTTCGAGTCGCTGGCGCCGCAGCTCACCCGGCCCGCGCTGGTCGTCGGCAAGTCGACCGTGCCGGTGGGCTCCGCGGCCCGGCTCGCGGCGCGGCTGGCCGAGCTGGCGCCGGTGGGAACCGATGCGGAGCTGGCCTGGAACCCGGAGTTCCTGCGCGAGGGCTTCGCCGTGAAGGACACCCTGCACCCCGACCGGATCGTCGTCGGGGTGGAGAGCGAGCGGTCCGAGAAGGTGCTGCGCGAGGTGTACGCGGTGCCGGTCGCGGAGGGGTCGCCGTTCGTGGTGACGGACTTCCCGACCGCGGAACTGGTGAAGACCTCGGCGAACTCGTTCCTGGCGACCAAGATCTCCTTCATCAACGCGATGGCGGAGGTCTGCGAGGCCGCCGACGGCGATGTGGCGAAGCTGGCCGAGGCGATCGGTCACGACGAGCGGATCGGATCCAAGTTCCTGCGGGCCGGGATCGGCTTCGGCGGCGGGTGTCTGCCGAAGGACATCCGGGCGTTCATGGCGCGCGCCGGTGAGCTGGGCGCGGACCAGGCGCTGACCTTCCTCCGCGAGGTCGACTCGATCAACATGCGGCGCCGCGGTCACATGGTGGAGCTGGCCCGGGAGGCCGTGGGCGGGGAGACGTTCCTCGGCAAGCGGGTTGCCGTGCTGGGTGCGACGTTCAAGCCGGACTCGGACGACGTACGCGACTCGCCGGCCCTGAACGTCGCCGGGCAGATCCACCTCCAGGGCGGCCAGGTCACCGTCTACGACCCGAAGGGCATGGACAACGCCCGTCGGCTCTTCCCGACACTCGGGTACGCCGAGTCGGCGCTGGACGCGGTGCGCGGCGCGGACGTGGTCCTGCACCTGACGGAGTGGCGCGAGTTCCGCGAGCTGGACCCGGCGGCGCTGGGCGAGGCCGCCGCACACCGGATCATCCTCGACGGCCGCAACGCGCTGGACAGCACACTGTGGCGCGAAGCGGGCTGGACATACCGGGCGATGGGTCGGCCCCGCGCCTGACCCGCCCCCGGACACGCCCGGACCAGCTGGTGCCGGTGAGGGTGATCGACCGTACGCCGTGGGCGTGGTACGCACGCAGGGTGCCGAGCGAGTCGGCGAGGGCGTGGCCGGTGACGGGGCCGAGCAGCGCGGCGACGCGACCGCGGTTGCGGGCGCCGTCATCTCCCCGGCTCCATGGGCCGGGCGCAGGGCCTCGGGGTATGCGGCGACGAGGGCGCGGACCTGGTCGATGCGGTCGAGGGTGGCGCCGACCGCCCGGTCGCCGGCGTGGTCCGCGGGGACCTGGAGGGGCCAGAACCGGGCGCCGACGCGGCCGGGGGACGTCCGTGTCCAGGGACCGTTCGCCCGGTTCGAGGTCGCACCAGGGGATGGCGCGGACGGCGTGGCGGGCAGGGGTCGCGGCACGCCGCTGCATTCCACGGGACGGGAGGAGCGTCCTCCCGTCCCGTGGAACGTCAGGACGCCCGGGCGTCCAGTTCCTGGATCGTGGCGTGGGACGGGCCGCGTCGCGTTTGCAGGTCGCGGGCGACGGCCTCGGCGTCGCGCAGCACCCGTACCGCGTTGCGCCAGGTGAGCTTGGCGAGGTCGGCGGCGGACCAGCCGCGGCCCAGAAGTTCCGCGATCAGGTTCGGGTAGCCCGCGACGTCCTCCAGACCTGCGGGAAGGAACGCAGTGCCGTCGTAGTCGCCGCCGATACCGATGTGGTCGATCCCGGCGACCTCACGCATGTGGTCGAGATGGTCGGCGATCGTCGCCACGGTGGCCATCGGGCGCGGGTGGGCGGCCTCGAACTCCGCGTGGATCTTCATGGCCTGCGCGGTGGTGTCGAGGTGGTGCAGACCGTGGTCACGCATGTTCCGGTCCGCCGCGCGGGTCCATTCGACGGCTTCCGGGAGGACGAACTTCGGTACGAAGGTCGCCATGGCGATGCCGCCGTTGGCAGGGAGCTGTACGAGGACGTCGTCGGGGATGTTGCGCGGGTGGTCGCAGATCGCCCGCGACGACGAGTGCGAGAACATCACCGGCGCGGTGGAAGTGGCGAGTGCGTCGCGCATCGTCGTGGCCGCCACATGGGAGAGGTCGACCAGCATGCCGGTGCGGTTCATCTCCCGCACCACCTCATGGCCGAACGGCGAGAGACCGCCGACGCCCGGCTCGTCCGTCGCCGAGTCCGCCCACGCGATGTTGTCGTTGTGGGTGAGCGTCATGTAGCGGACGCCGAGGGCGTGCAGGGCGCGCAGGGCGCCCAACGAGTTGTTGATGGAGTGGCCGCCCTCGGCGCCCATCAGGGAGGCGATCCGGCCCTCGGTGCGGGCCGCCTCCATGTCGTCGGCGGTCAGGGCGCGCCGCAGGTCCGCGGGGTAGCGGTCCAGCAGCTCGGCGACCACGTCGATCTGTTCGAGGGTGGCGCTGACGGCGTCCTCGCCCGCCATGTCGGACCGTACGTAGACGGACCAGAACTGCGCCCCGACGCCACCGGCGCGCAGCCGCCCGATGTCGGTGTGGAGGTGGGCGGACTGGTCGGTGGCGATGTCGCGGGCGTCCAGGTCGTATCCGACCTGTTCCCGAAGTGCCCAGGGCAGATCGTTGTGACCGTCGACGACCGGGTACTCGGCGAGGAGTTCCGCGGCCTGTGCGAGGTGGTCCCCGAAGTGCTCCGTGGTCCGGTCCGCGATCTGCTCCGCCATGGTCGCCCGCTTCCGCTCGCTGTCCGCTGTGTCTACTTGCCGAAGCCGAAGGAGTCGCTGCCCTCGACCTTGCTGCGCAGCCGCTTGCCCTTCTCGGTCGCCTGGTCGTTCAGCTCCTGCTGGAACTCCCGCATGCGGGCCAGCAGTTCGCTGTCATGGGCGGCAAGGATACGGGCGGCGAGCAGACCCGCGTTGCGCGCGCCTCCGACCGACACGGTCGCGACGGGCACACCGGCCGGCATCTGCACGATGGACAGCAGGCTGTCCATGCCGTCCAGGTACTTCAGCGGAACCGGGACGCCGATGACTGGCAGCGGGGTGACCGACGCGAGCATGCCGGGCAGGTGGGCTGCGCCGCCCGCGCCCGCGATGATCGCCTTGAGACCGCGGTCCGCGGCGTTCTCCCCGTACGCGATCATTTCGTGCGGCATGCGGTGGGCGGAGACGACGTCGACCTCGTACGGGATCTCGAACTCGTCGAGGGCCTTGGCCGCTGCTTCCATGACGGGCCAGTCGGAGTCCGAACCCATGACGATGCCGACGACCGGCGCGGCGGAGGCGGGGGAAGTCATTCGGTGATCGTTCCTCGCAGGTAGTCGGCCGCGTGCCGGGCGCGCTCACGCACGTCCGCCAGGTCGTCGCCGTAGGTGTTGACGTGTCCGACCTTGCGGCCCGGCTTCACGTCCTTGCCGTACATGTGGATCTTGAGCTGCGGGTCGCGGGCCATGCAGTGCAGGTACCCCTGGTACATGTCCGGGTAGTCGCCGCCCAGGACGTTGCACATGACCGTCCAGGTGGCGCGCGGGCGCGGGTCGCCGAGCGGCAGGTCGAGAACGGCCCGGACGTGGTTGGCGAACTGCGAGGTGATCGCGCCGTCCTGGGTCCAGTGCCCGGAGTTGTGCGGGCGCATCGCGAGCTCGTTGACCAGAATGCGGCCGTCACGGGTCTCGAAGAGTTCGACGGCGAGGTGGCCGACGACGCCGAGCTCGGCGGCGATCCGCAGGGCCAGCTGCTGGGCCTCGCCGGCGAGCTGCTCGCTCAGCTCGGGGGCCGGAGCGATGACCGTGTCGCAGACGCCGTCGACCTGGATCGACTCGACGACCGGGTAGGCGACTGCCTGGCCGTGCGGCGAGCGGACGATGTTGGCCGCCAGCTCCCGTACGAAGTCGACCTTCTCCTCGGCGAGGACCGGGACACCCGCCCGGAACGGGTCGGCCGCGTCCGCCTCGGAGCGGACCACCCAGACGCCCTTGCCGTCGTAGCCGCCGCGGACCGTCTTCAGGATGACGGGGAAGCCACCGACCTCGGCCGCGAACGCCGCGGCGTCCGCCGGGTCGGTCACGATGCGGTGGCGGGGGCAGGGCGCGCCGATCTCGCCGAGCTTCGCGCGCATCACCCCCTTGTCCTGGGCGTGCACCAGCGCGTCGCGGCCGGGGCGCACGGGGATGCCGTCCGCCTCCAGGGCCCGCAGATGCTCGGTCGGGACGTGCTCGTGATCGAAGGTGATCACGTCACAACCGCGCGCGAAGGCGCGCAGCGTGTCCAGGTCGCGATAGTCGCCGATGACGACTTCGCTCACCACCTGGGCCGCCGAGTCCTGAGGGGTGTCGCTGAGGAGCTTGAATTTGATGCCGAGGGGGATACCCGCCTCGTGGGTCATACGGGCGAGCTGACCGCCGCCGACCATGCCGACTACCGGGAACGTCACGCCTCCAGGATATCGGGCGTCCGGGGGACCGCCGGACGATGCCCCGGAGGCGGCGGCCGGAGGCTCCGTGTCACAGGCTCGCCACGCCTCGATGGATGCTCACAGGTATCTCATGGGAGGCATCGATAGCATGACTGGGTTGACCGAATCCACGGACGGGGCTGAGCCATCACCATGAACGAACGGGGCGTACTACGGACCCGGCTGGATGCGCTGGCCCGGGAGATCGCCAAGTTCGGCGTGGTCGGTGCGATGGGGCTGCTGGTCAATGTGGGAGTGTCCAACCTGCTGTGGCACACCACGGACCTTCAAGTGGTGCGGGCCAGTCTGCTGGCCACGTTCGTCGCCATCCTCTTCAACTACGTGGGCTTCCGCTACTGGACGTACCGGGACCGCGACAAGACCGGGCGGACCCGGGAACTGACCCTGTTCCTGCTGTTCAGCGCGGTGGGTGCGGCGATCGAGAACGGCGTGCTGTACACGGCGACGTACGGGTTCGGATGGAACGGCCCGGTCCAGAGCAATGTCTTCAAGATCCTGGGAATCGGGATCGCGACGATGTTCCGGTTCTGGTCCTACCGGAGCTGGGTGTTCAAGGCGCTGCCTGCCAAAGACGGCGTAGGTGTGGTGGCGCAGGGACGCGGGGCCGCGGAGCAGGTGCCGGTGGAACGGGTGCCGGTGGAGCCGGCGGAGCCCGTACGGCGTTGAGGCACCGGGGGCGTCCGGTTGCCGCCTCGTCCTCGGTCCCCCTCGACGGGCTTGATTCAGCGGACCGGTCGTTCCGGTTCCTCGCGGTTCAGGGCCACCCGGCTCAGGAACAGGGCGAAGACCGGCGGTTGCTGCTGGAGCAGTTCCAGGCGACCGCCGTCCGCCTCGGCCAGATCGCGGGCGACCGCGAGGCCGATTCCGGTCGAGTTGCGGCCGCTGATCGTCCTCTCGAAGATCCTGGCGCCCAGATCGGGCGGGACGCCGGGGCCCTCGTCCGTCACCTCGATGACCACCTGGTTGCCGGTGACCCGGGTGCGCAGGGCCACCGTGCCGCCGCCGTGCATCAGTGAGTTCTCGATCAGCGCGGCCAGCACCTGGGCGACCGCGCCCGGCGTGCCGACGGCCCGCAGACCCTGCTTGCCGGAGCGGACGATGGCGCGGCCCTCGCCGCGGTAGGCGGGGCGCCACTCCTCGATCTGCTGCTTGACGACCTCGTCGAGGTCGAAGACGACCGCCGAGCCGGTGCGCGGGTCGCGGGCGTTGGTCAGCAGTCGCTCCACCACGTCGGTGAGGCGCTCGACCTGGGTGAGGGCGATGTTCGCCTCCTCCTTCACCGTGTCCGGGTCGTCGGTGACGGAGATCTCCTCGATCCGCATGGAGAGCGCGGTCAGCGGCGTGCGGAGCTGGTGGGAGGCATCGGCTGCGAGCCGGCGTTCCGCGGTCAGCATCCGGGCGATCCGTTCGGCGGAGGCGTCGAGGACGTCCGCGACCCGGTCCAGCTCCGGCACCCCGTACCGCTTGTGGCGCGGCCGAGGGTCACCGGATCCCAGGCGTTCCGCGGTCTCGGCGAGGTCGGTGAGCGGCGAGGTCAGTTTGTTGGCCTGGCGTACGGCGAGGAGCACCGCGGAGACGATCGCGAGCAGCGCCACCGCCCCGATGATCAACAGGGTGCGCCCGACCTCGCTGGTGACGGCGGAGCTGGACTCCTCGACGGTGACCTTCTCGCCCTGCCCTCCCTTCGCTGTGCTTCTGATCACACTGCCGGTAGGGCGCGTGCCCACTTCGATGGGGGTGCGGCCGGGGATCTCGACCCGGGCGTACCGGTTGTGGGCGACCTGTTGGGCCAGCACCCCGGGGTTGATCCGTTCCGCCCCGAGGAGCCGGCTCTCGACCACGCTGATCAGCCGCAGCGCCTCGGAGTCGACACTCTCCTGGGCGCTGTTGCTGATGGTGCGGGTCTCGACGATGACGAGGGAGACGCCGAAGACGGCGATCACCACGAGCACCACGGCGAGCGTGGAGTTGATCAGTCGGCGGCGCATGACTGTTTCTGTACGTCAGCTCTTCTCGAACCGGAAGCCGACGCCCCGGACGGTCGCGATGTACCGGGGGTTGGCCGCGTCGTCACCGAGCTTCTTGCGGAGCCAGGAGATGTGCATGTCGAGCGTCTTCGTGGACGACCACCAGGTGGTGTCCCAGACCTCGCGCATCAGCTGGTCGCGGGTGACGACCCGGCCGGCGTCGCGGACCAGGACCCGCAGCAGGTCGAACTCCTTCGCGGTGAGCTGGAGCTCCTCGTCGCCCATCCAGGCCCGGTGCGATTCGACGTCGATCCGCACCCCGTGCGTAGCGGGCTGCGGGGTCGGGTCGGTGGCGCCGCGCCGGAGCAGCGCCCGGACCCGGGCGAGGAGTTCGGCCAGGCGGAACGGCTTGGTGACGTAGTCGTCGGCTCCGGCGTCCAGGCCGACGACGGTGTCCACCTCGTCGGCGCGGGCGGTGAGCACCAGGATCGGCACGGCGTGGCCCTCGGCGCGGAGCCGTCGGGCTACTTCGAGGCCGTCCATCCCGGGCAGGCCCAGGTCGAGGACGACCAGGTCGATGCCCCCCTGGAGGCCGGCGTCGAGAGCGGTCGGACCGTCTTCGCGGACCTCGACCTCGTAACCCTCCCGACGCAGGGCGCGAGCCAGCGGCTCCGAGATGGAAGCGTCGTCCTCGGCGAGCAGTACACGGGTCATGGAGTGATGGTAGTCCGCATGGGGCGGCCACCGTGAGGTGATCCACAAGGCCTGTAGGTCTGAGTCCCATTCGGAGGAGGACCTTGGAATATGCGAGTCTGGTTGCACCTGGGCCTGTGATCCATCTCTCAAGTCCTTTCATATCGACCACCGTCGTGTCGTATGGTGACTCGACGCCTGTTGCACTACTCAAAGACCTTTGGGCAGCTTTAAGCGCCAAGGGTCTCTTTTGTACGCGGGCTGGTAACTGCCAGCCCTGACTTCAGTGAATGACCTGTGGCCGGGCCCGGAGCGCAAGGAAGTGCGCCGGGCGTGGATCCCGATGCAGCTGGTCCCCCGACTCCGGTACCCGCTCCGTACACCGTGCGGAGTCCGGAGCGAATCCCTTCTCAGGCGTGTAGGGATGGGGCGTTTGCCGCGTCGGTGCCGGCCTCCCCCCACCGGGCGCGTCACGCTCACGAGGCGCCGCGTCCCGAGCAAGCAAGGATCGACCATGGCGTCCAGCCTGACGAAGGACTCCGCCAGTACGTCTGGCTCCGAGAAGACCTTCTTCGGCCACCCCCGCGGCCTGGCCACTCTCTTCATGACCGAGATGTGGGAGCGCTTCAGCTACTACGGCATGAGGGCCCTGCTCCCCCTCTACCTGATCGCCCCCAACGGGCTTCACATGAACCCCGCCACGGCCACGGCGATCTACTCGGTCTACGTGTCGCTGGTGTACCTGCTCGCGATGCCCGGCGGCTGGTTCGGCGACCGTGTCTGGGGTCCCCGCAAGACGGTCGCCGTCGCCGGCGGGGTCATCATGATCGGCCACCTGGCGCTGGCGCTGCCCATGCAGGGCACCTTCTTCGCCGGCCTCGGACTTGTCGCCATCGGCTCCGGTCTGCTGAAGTCCAACATCTCCACGATGGTCGGCCACCTCTACGACGGCCCGGACGACCCGCGCCGCGACGGTGGCTTCACGATCTTCTACATGGGCATCAACGTGGGCGCCTTCGCCGCCCCGCTGGTCATCGGCACCATCGGTGAGAACGTCAACTGGCACCTGGGCTTCGCGCTCGCCGCGGTCGGCATGGGACTGGGCCTCGTCCAGTACCTGCTCGGCACCCGCCACCTGAACGAGCGCAGCCTCGTCGTCCCGAAGCCGCTGTCGGCCGTCGAGCGCGCCGCCACGCTGCGCAAGGGCATGATCTGGCTGGCCATCGCGGCCGTCTTCTACATCGTCACGGTCGTCACCGGCGTCTACACGCTCAACTGGATCCTGGTCCCGATCACCATCGCGGGTCTGGTCATTCCGGTGATGGTCCTGACGCGCATCAAGCGCGACAAGGAGCTCAGCGCCGCCGAGCAGTCGAAGATGTCCGGCTACATCTGGTTCTTCGTCGCCGCCGCCATCTTCTGGATGATCTACGACCAGGGCGGTTCGACCCTGGCGATCTTCGCCGACAGCTCGGCCGACAACAGCGTCCTCGGATGGGACTTCCCGGTCTCCTGGTACCAGTCGGTCAACCCGGTCCTGATCATGGCGCTGGCCCCGGTCTTCGCCGCCTTCTGGCTGGCGCTGAACCGGCGTGGCAAGGAGCCGAGCACGATCGTGAAGTTCAGCTCCGGTCTGGTGCTGGTCGGTGCGTCGTTCTTCCTCTTCCTGATGCCGCTGACGATCGCCACGGACGGCCACAAGGCCGCCGCGATGTGGCTGGTCGCGATCTACTTCGTGCAGACCGTCGCCGAACTGACGCTGTCCCCGGTCGGTCTGTCCGTCACCACGAAGATGGCTCCGGCCAAGTACGCGAGCCAGATGATGGGTGTCTGGTTCCTGGCCGTCACCGCCGGTGACTGCACCACGGGTCTGCTCTCCATCGCGGGTGTCGACCTCAACGGCACCGGTATCGTCGCTCTGCAGGCCGCCCTCGCGGCGGCCGCGGGTGTCGCGATCTTCCTGTACCGCAACAAGGTCAAGCAGCTCATGGGCGACGTGCGCTGAGGCACTGAAGCGCTGAAGGGCCGCTGCACCGGATCGTCGGTGCAGCGGCCCTTCGCGTATCCGGCGGCTCAGCTCACCGGGTGCCGCGCAGCCTGCGCCACGGGGTGAACGTGAACACGGCGCCGCCCAGCAGGATCGCCGTACCGGCGACCAGGCCGAGTGCGCGCAGGGTGCCGTTGTCCTCGGCCCCGGTCTCGGCCAGTCCGCCTCCGGAGTCCGTACCGCCGCCGGTCGTGGCGCCGCCCGTGTCCGAGCCGCCCACGGCCCCGCCGGGCTGGGACGAGGTGTCCAGCTCCAGGGAGACCGCGACACCGGCGGGCGGGGTGCAGGTCGTCGTCGTGCCGAGCGCCTTCACGGTCAGCACGCCCGGGCTGAGGGTGGACCTACCGCTCGCGCCCGGCTTGTACGTACCCGTGAGATCGGGGATCCCGATCGGTTCACCGGACTTGATGGGCTCCTTGTTGGTGGGGCCCTCGACATGGACCGTGCCCTTGTCGGCTCCGCCGAGCTTGACCTCCATGGAGGGCTTCACCGAATCGGCCGGGATGTCGGCGGGGCTGTCCATGACCGACTTGCTGAACTTCACCGTGAGGTCGAAGCTGCCGCCGTTCTTCTTCGCGTTGATCTTCACCGGGGAGGTGGCGTTCTTGTCACCGATCGGCGTCTTGCAGGCGTATGCGACAGACACCTCCTTGCCCTCGAAGTCGGTCTGACCACCACCGCCGCCGCTCGACCCGGCGGTGGTGCCGCCGGAGTCACTGCCTCCGGTGTCCGTACCGCCGGCCGTCGTGCCCGCCGTCGTTCCCCCTGCGGCCGTCGTGCCGCCCGCCGTGGTGGAGCCGGTGGTCGTGCCACCCGCTGTCGTACCGGTGGTCGTACCGCCCGCTGTCGTGCCGCCACCGTCCGTGACCTTGATCGTCGCGCCCGGCTGAACGGCCTCCTTCGGGGAGCACTTGGTGTCGGTGGAGATCGGCTTCGACACGTTGATGTTGTACGCGCCCGGCGTCAGCGTGATCTCACCGGCCTTCTCCAGCTTCAACGTGCCCTTCATGTCGGGCAGCACCATGGCGCTGTTCTTGGGGATCGGCGGGTTCTGCCGTGGCCCTTCCATCTGCAGCGTTCCCGTGGCCGCGCCGCCGACCTCGATGGTGCCGGTCGGCTTGACCGTGTCCTTCTCCAGGTCCAGGACGTCGGGATTCCTGGAAGCGGCCTCGACCGTCTTCCACACCACCTCGACGCTGTCCCCGACCTTTGCCTCGGCGGGCGCGGTCAGCTGCACCTTGGTCGTGCCCTGCACAGGAGGCAGTCCGGAGATGGACGGCGGTATGCACTCCGTCCTGTACGAGACGTCGGCAGCCAGGGCTGGGCTCGCGGCCAGCAGGATCCCCGCGCCGCCGAGCATCAGCGCGGCTCCGGCCGCGCTCATCCTCCGTTGCGTGCTCACGAATGTCCCTTCGTCGTGGGTCTGTTCTCTGACGGTGCGGAATCCGGTGTGAACCACGGCAGCGCGGCCGTGGTGGTCGCGCCCGGGGCGGGTCCTGCCGCGGACGCTGTCGAGGGGGTCTCCGGGGCGCGCGGCCCCCGGCGCAGCCTCGGCAACTTCGCCGTCGCGTCGGCCGGCAGCGGATGGCGGTGACGGCCGGCGCGGGCCGGGGTGTACGCGGCGCGGGGCCGCATCCTGTCGACGATCGCCATGCCGATGCGGAACACCGCGGCCGGTACGACGACGCAGAGCAGGATCCAGAAGAGCGTGACGCCCCAGGGGCGGCCCACCCCCCACGGCTGTTCGGCCAGTGTTTTCGTCCCGTACCGCAGGGAGATCCGGTAGTCGCCGTGGGCGCCCGCCGTCAGTTCGACCGGCAGTGCGATCCGGGCCTTGCGGCCGGGCGCGATGGTGCCGCGCCACTGCTGCTCCTCCCACTGCGGGGCGAAGACGCCGTGCGCGGTGCCGACCCGGAAGACCGGGTCCTTGACCGGCGCCGAACCGAGGTTGCCCACGGTGAAGACGAGCTGCCGGGAGGGCGGTGCGCCGAACCAGGTCAGGATTCCGCTGTCGCCCTCGAGCCGGATGGTGGCGAGCACCGCGAGCTTTCCGCCGTCCGTCTGTTCCGGCAGCGGGGCGACGGGGTGTCCGGCGACGACGAACACGGCGTCGGCGGCTGCCTGTTCCCCGGTGACCGTCGCGACATGCACCACGCAGGGGCACGGTCTGGGCGGTTCGGAGACCGGCATCTTCTTGCTGAAGGCGCCCTTGGCGTCGGTGGTGACGGCGCGTCCGTCGGCGTTGGCGCAGGAGTTGGTGCCGCCGATGACGCCCGTGCCGGGCGCGGACTGTCCGCAGATCAGCATCATCAGCAGGGTGTTCGGCCGCCATCCGGTGCCCTTGACGGTAATGTCACCGCCCTTGCCCGCCTGCTGCTCGGAGAGGGTGACCGCGGGCTTTCGGTCCGCCGCGCGGGCACCGGGTGCGGGCAGGAGCATCAGGGCGGGCAGCAGCGCGACGAGGAGCGCGGCGGCCCACCGGTGGCTGCCGCGCCGGAGGGACGCCGGTCCGGTCTGTCGTCTCACGATTCCGCTCCCGCCTTCACCAAGTGCCTTCTCTCTGCCGTGGTTCGAGCTGCGTCGCCATGGTCCGGGCCGCCGTCGCCCGGTGGCCGGCGATGGCTGCGCCGCAGCCGGTACGCGTACGCGCCTGCGGCGGCCGCGGCCAGGACAAGCAGGGCGCCGCCGGTCACCGGCGCCCAGGGGACGAAGACCGCCCGGGCTGTCGCCTCGCTGTGCGCTCCGCTCGCGGCGGTGACGCGGAGCCGGACGGTGGCGGAATCGAGGGCGGGGGCGTCCCGCCACGGTTCGGTGAGTTTCACCCGCTGTCCGGGCAGCAGGTCCACCGGCAGGTTCCGCGCCTCGCGCCGCAGCAGGGTGCCGAAGACGCCGTCCGCGCTGACGGCGAGGCGCGGGGTGAGGGCCGCATTACCCCGGTTGACGAGGGTGTAGTGGATGGTCCGCCCGGACACGCTGACGTCCTCCACGGTCAGCGCGGTCAGCGTGGGCCCGCTGACCCGCAGATGGACGCGTACACCAACCGAGCGCCCGGAGTGCTCGGCGACGATCGCCCCCGGGTGGTCGCCGGGCGACGCACCTGCCGGGACGGTGACGGAGAACGGCACCTCGGCGCGGGTACGTGCGGGCACGGTCACCCGGTCCGCGGCGAGCCGCAGCCAGGCGCCGGTCCCGGTGGAGTCCTTCGTTCCGCGTACGGCGAAGTCACCGCCCCCCGCGTTGTACGCATCCGCCCCGCGCAGCCGCACGGTGACGGGGGCGGTGCCCGGGTTGGTGACGGAGAGCCGGTCCTGCAGCACGGTGCCGGGCAGTCCCTCCAGATAGAAGTACGGTCTGTCGCCGTCCTCGCCGCTCCGGGTCCCGGCGCCCGCCGCGGGCTGCGCCGTCCAGTCCGCGCCGCTCCGGTCGGCGGCGGTCGCCGGGTTCGCGGTCAAGGCGCAGGCGAAAGCGCACAACAGGGCTGCGAGAACGGCTCGGACGGCGTGACCGGTCGACGGTGGCATAGGGGCGGGCTCCCTGCTGCGTACAGAACGGGCGTGTACGTACGGACGGCGCGCGGGGGCTCCGTGGAGCTCAGCCCGCGGCCCGTTGTCCGCGCCTGGTCAGCCACAGCACCCCGGCCGCACCGGTCAGCAGTACCGTGCCGCCGAGCGTCCCGAGCGCCATCGCCGAGTCGAGCGGTCCGGTCTTCGGCAGGGTCGTTTCCGAGGTGTCCTTCGAGCCGCCCGCCGCCGTCACATCGAGTTCGAGCGACGGCTTCGGACTGTTGCCCGGAGTGCAGGTCGTGGTCGTACCGAGCGCCTTGATGGTGAGCACTCCGGCGGTGAAGCCGACCTTGCCGCTCTTCCTCGGGGTGTACGTACCCGAAAGGTCGCTGATCTTGATCGGGGTGTTCGCCGGGATCGCCGCGGCGTTCGCCGGTCCCGAGACCTGGACCTGACCCGATTCGGCACCGCTCAGCCGGATGACCGCGCTGGGCTTCATGGCGCCCTTGCCCAGCTCGACGGGGCTGGACGAGACGCCCTTCTGGAAGGACATCGTGAGCGTGTAACTGCTGCCGCTCTTCACGCTCTTGATGTCGATGGGCGACACCGCGCTCTTGTCGCCGATCGGCGTCTTGCACTTGTAGTCGACGTCCACGACCGTGGCGTGGGCGGCGGGCGCGGCCAGCAGCACCACCGAGCCGGCCAGCGCGGACGCCAGCGCGAGAGCTGTTCGCTTCGGGTACGGCACCTCAGTTCCCCTCATGCCGGAAGTCGCCGCGCGCCGTAGCACTCCGACGCAAGTTACTGACGACACATCAGATTGGGCGCTCAAGGTACGCCTGGGGCCGTATGGAGGGAAGACAAAGAGCGCGCCGATCCGGCGCGCTCTTCGGGGGCAAGAAGGAGGGGCCGTACGGCCCGACGGTTCGGGTGGTGACTACGCGGGCGCGGCCAGCTCCGCCCATACGGTCTTGCCGGGCTCGCCCGGCACCCGCTGGACACCCCAGTCCAGGCAGAGCCGTTGCACGATGAACATGCCGTGCCCGCCGGGCCGGCCCGCCCGGTGCGGGGTGCGCGGCGCGGGCTGTCCCGCACCGGCGTCGACGACCTCCACCCGCAGCACCTTCGAGGTGCAGGCGATGCGAAGCTCCTCGGGTCCTTCCGCGTGCAGGCAGGCGTTCGTGACCAGTTCCGAGACGACCAGCAGGACGTCCTCGGCGGCTGCGCGCCGGTCGGCGCTCGATGCCGGGAGCCACCCCCAGTCGTGGAGTGCCTGACGGGCGAAATCGCGGGCCGTCGGCACGATGCCGCCGACCTCCCGCAGGGGCAGCGTGCGCCACCGCCGGTCGACGGGCCCGGAGGAGGCTGCGTCGGCGCCGTCGCCCGCGCCCTCCGGCTCCCGGCCGAGGTCGCCCGGCGGATGCTGCCGGGTGGTGCTCATCAGCGCTTCACCTCACCGATTCACCATGTCGCCATTGAACAGTTACAGATACAGATGCGGGTGCGGCTGCCGAAACGGACACCGACCGCATACAGAGTGTGCAGGCCACTCAGGTCACAAGAGGTTCGCCGGAATGTCTCCTGCCCGGCCGTATCGTGACAACACCCACTTCGCCCATGCGGAATGCGTGAGGCAGGCGACACCCGGGGCGGGTGAGACTGCGCTCCGGGCCACGATCAGGTGTCCAGCGCCGATTCGAGGGAGTCGTGGACGGTGAAGACCGCCTCGGCCCCGGTGATCTCGAAGACCCTCGCCACCATCGGTAGCATTCCGGCCAAATGGACCCCTCCCCCGGCCGCCTCCGCCTTGAGGCGGGCACCGAGCAGCACATTGAGCCCGGTGGAATCACAGAATTCGAGTCGCGAACAGTCGACCACCAGTCGGGTCCGTCCTTGTTCGACCGCGCTCTCCAGGGGCTCACGGAGCAGATCGGCGGTGTGGTGATCCAGCTCACCCACCGGCGTCACCACCTCACTGCGCCCCTCGGTCCGGACCTCGACCTGAAGTCGACCCCGGTTCGCACTGCCGACCGTCTGGCGGTCCATGCCCGTCCCTCTTCGCCGTTCGTCACTGCCTGCGTCACCGTGCGCGTCACTCTCTGCGATGGCGCGTGCGGTTGCGTGTGTAGCTGTCGCTGACGTTCGTAAAACACTACGCGTTCCGTGCGGCACACGGTAGCCGAAGACCTCAACAAACCGGACATATAGCCTCAATTGGCGGTTGTATCTGCACGTCCGGACCGGGTAAGGGTAGGGGGACACCCGAAACACGACCGGCTTTGGAGGCGCCGCTTCACCGCAGGAACACATATGGGCATCGGCAGCCATATGCCGAGAACGATGGAGGAGACCATGTCACCCCGGCTCGACGGACCGCGTACCCACATCGCGACGTCAGCATGTCCTCAGGGACTGACCGAATCAGACTCCCCTGCCGCGGTCGCCGTACCCGCTCCGCGCCGCAGCACCAGCAGCACCAGCGACATCGGCAGTGCCAAGGGCAGAGATGATCTCGAAGGACTTCCCGAGATCCCGCCGTACGACGAAGTGGGCGCACTGGACGCCAGGGCGCTGTCGAAGACACTCTTCGCGCGGCTCGAATCCCTCGAAGAGGGCACCCACGAGTACGCGTACGTACGCAACACACTCGTCGAACTGAACCTGGCCCTGGTCAAGTTCGCCGCCTCACGGTTCCGCTCCCGCAGCGAACCGATGGAGGACATCATCCAGGTCGGCACCATCGGCCTGATCAAGGCGATCGACCGGTTCGAGCTGAGCCGGGGCGTCGAGTTCCCGACCTTCGCGATGCCGACCATCATCGGCGAGATCAAGCGATTCTTCCGCGACACCACGTGGTCCGTGCGCGTCCCGCGCCGACTGCAGGAGCTGCGGCTCGACCTGGCCAAGGCGGGCGACGAACTCGCCCAGCAGCTCGACCGGGCGCCCACCGTGGGCGAACTCGCCGACCGCCTCGGACTCACCGACCACGAGGTCGTCGAAGGCATGGCCGCGAGCAACGCGTACACCGCGAGCTCGCTCGATGCCAAGGCCGAGGAGGACGAGACCGAGAGCGCACTGGCGGACCGGATCGGCTACGAGGACCACGGACTCGAAGGCATCGAGTACGTCGAGTCCCTGAAGCCGCTGATCGCCGCGCTGCCCGGCCGCGACCGGAAGATCCTCTCACTCCGCTTCGTCGCCAATATGACGCAGTCGGAGATCGGCGACGAACTCGGCATCTCCCAGATGCATGTCTCGCGGCTGCTCTCCCGGACGCTGGTCAAGCTCAGGAAGGGCCTGACCCTGGAGGAATGATCCCGGAGTTCCCCGCGCCCCCGCGGGACCACTTGCGGAAGGACCTGCCCGACAAAGGGCAGGTCCTTCCGCATGGTTGACGAAGTGCCACGGACCGGGCCACATGGAGCAAAGGTTCTGGGGGAACACACACGGTTCATACGGCTCCGCCCTCCCCATGGCTCATGGGAGGGCGGACCGACGGCCTGGGCAGCGCTGGAGACAGCGATGCGCGAGCGGCTCGGACGGGAATGCCTGTACATGCCGTCCTGCCGACCGGGGCTGTACGTGACCCCGCACCAATTTTGCGAACCCGGTGGCAGGATCCTGATGTCACCCGTCAACGACGACGTCACCCTCTTCGTCGTCCTCGGACGCGGCCTGCGCCGACTGCTCGACCAGACCCCCGGCCTCCCCCTTGAGCCCCGCCGCAGGACAGCTCTGTGGACGGTACCGGTGGCAGTCACTCCTCGGCAGGCGGTCACGACATCGTGTGACTGAAGAGCGAAAGTCGGGTTCTTCCGGTTTGGGAGCGCGGCCGGAGATATCGCTCAGAGGGCGCGTTCGCCGCGCTGCCGGACCGCCTGGACCAGGGGGACGCCCGGCCGGTAGGCGAGGTGGACATGGCTGGGGGCGTCGAGGAGGACGAGGTCGGCGCGGGCGCCCGGGGCGATGCGGCCGATGTCCGTGCGGCGCAGGGCCGCTGCGCCGCCCGCGGTGGCGGACCAGAGGGCCTCGTCGGGGGTCATGCCCATGTCGCGTACGGCCAGGGCGATGCAGAAGGGCATGGACGAGGTGAACGACGAGCCCGGGTTGCAGTCCGTGGACAGCGCGACGGTGGCGCCCGCGTCGAGGAGGCGGCGGGCGTCGGGCCAGTTCGCGCGGGTGGAGAACTCGGCGCCGGGGAGGAGTGTGGCGACGGTGTTGCCCTGGGCGAGGGCGTCGACATCCGCGTCGGTGAGGTGCGTGCAGTGGTCGGCGGAGGCGGCATCCAGCTCGACGGCGAGCTGGACGCCGGGGCCGTAGGTGAGCTGGTTGGCGTGGACCCGGGGGTGCAGGCCCTTGGCCATGCCCGCGGTCAGGATCGCGCGGGCCTGGTCGCCGTCGAACGCGCCCTTCTCGCAGAACACGTCGACCCAACGGGCGTAGGGGGCACAGGCGTCGAGCATCGGCCCGGTGACCAGGTCGACGTACCCGGCGGGATCGTCGGCGTAGTCCGGGGGGACGACGTGGGCGCCGAGGTAGGTGACCTCGTCGGTGTGGCGGGCGGCGATGCGCAGGGCGCGGGCCTCGTCCTCGACGGTGAGCCCGTAGCCGGACTTGGTCTCGAACGTGGTGGTGCCCTGGCGGAGCGCCTCGGCGAGATAGCGGACGACGTTGGCGTCCAGCGCGTCGTCGGTGGCGGCGCGGGTGGCGGCGACCGTGGTGCGGATACCGCCCGCGGTATAAGGGCGGCCGGACATCCGGGCGTTGAACTCCTCGGTGCGGTCGCCCGCGAAGAGGAGATGGGAGTGGGAGTCGACGAATCCCGGGATCACCGCGCGGCCGCCCGCGTCGACGGCGTTGTCAGTGGCGGGTGCTTTGCTTGATTCACCGGTCCAGACGACCCGGTCGCCCTCGATGACGACGGCCGCGTCCAGGATCAGGCCCAGGGGGGAACCGTCACCGAGGGAGGGGTCGTTGGTGACCAGACTGGCGATGTTGGTGATGGCGGTCGTCGTCATCGGGGGACTGCTCTCCTTGCGAGGGTCCGGGGTCAGCCGTGCAGGACGGCGATGGCCGAGGCGAGTGCTGCGGGGACGTCCTCGACGAGCGTGTGCTGCCCGTCGCGGACAATGTGTCGGCCTGCCACGACCGTATGGCGCACATCGGCCGCGGAGGCGGCGAATACGACTGCTTCGGCAGCCAGTCGGGGCACCGGTCCCGCTGTTCTGACGGAGTCCAGGGCGACGGTGGTGAAGTCGGCGAGCGCGCCCGGTTCCAGGGTGCCCGCGTCGGACCGGCCGAGGGCGGCGTGCCCGTCGACGGTGGCGGCGCGCAGCAGTGCGGCCGCCGTCCAGTGGCCGCGGGCATGGGTGCGCAGACGCTCGTTGAGCTCCATCGCGCGGGCCTCTTCGAAGAGGTCGATCACGGCGTGGCTGTCACTCCCGAGGGAGAGCGGCGAGCCGGCGCGCTGCAGGGCGACGGCGGGTCCGATGCCGTCGGCGAGGTCGCGTTCGGTCGTGGGGCACATGCAGGTGCCGGTGGCCGAGACGCCGAGCAGCGCGATGTCCTCACTGCTGAGGTGGGTGTTGTGGATGCCGGTGGTGCGCGGGCCGAGGACCCCGTGGTCGGCGAGGAGCCGGGTGGGGGAACAGCCATGGGCGGCCTGGCAGGCGTCGTTCTCCGCGGTCTGTTCGGAGAGGTGGACATGGAGGGGCGCCTGCCGCTCCTCGGCCCATTTCGCCACGGTCGCGAGCTGCCCGGCGGGCACGGCGCGTACGGAGTGGACGGCCGCGCCGATCAGGGCGTGGTCGCTTCCCTTCAGCAGGGAGGCACGTTCGGCCCAGGCGTCCGCGGTGGTGTCGGAGAAACGCAGCTGGTGCTGGTCGGGCTCCCGGTACTGGCCGGCCCGCTGCCCGAACCCGGCGGCGAGATAGGCCGTGTCCAGCAGGGTGATCCGGATCCCGGCCGCGTCGGCGGCGGCGATCAGGGCTTCGCCCATCGCGTTGGGGTTGTTGTACGGGGCTCCGCCCGGCGCGTGGTGCAGATAGTGGAACTCACCCACCGCGGTGATGCCTGCCAGCGCCATCTCGGCGTACACGGCACGGGCCAGGTCGTAGTACGTATCGGGGGTGAGCCGGGCCGCGACCTGGTACATGAGCTCGCGCCAGGTCCAGAAGGTGCCGGAGCCGACCTGGACGGTGGAGCGCAGGGCACGGTGGAAGGCGTGCGAGTGGGTGTTGGCGAGACCGGGCACCGTGAGCCCGCGCAGCACGGTGGCGCCCGGCGGCGGGGCATCGACGCCGGTGCGGATCCCTGCGATCCGCCCGTCGGCGACGTCCAGGGTCACGCCCGGCTCGACGTGGGTGCCGAGCCAGGCGTGGGACATCCAGAACGTGGCGGTGCGGTGCGCGCCCGTCGGTGTCGTTGTCAGCTGCACGCGAGACCTTCCAGTACATCGGCGAGTGCGATCACCCCGGCCGTGCAGTCGTCCTCGGCGGCGTACTCGGCCGGCGAGTGCGAGATCCCGGTGGGGTTCCGTACGAACAGCATGGCGGTAGGGACCGAAGCGGACAAAATACCCGCATCGTGTCCGGCACCGGTGCCGAGGACGGGCACGGCGCGGCCCGCGTCGCCGCTGCCGCTGCCGCTGCCGCTGCCGCTGCCGCTGCCGCTGCCGGTCAGGATCCTGCCGAGTTCGTCACGCAGGGCGTGCTGGAACTCCACGACGGGCGTGAAGGACTCCCGTACGACGTCGAGATCGATGCCCGCACGCTCGGCGTGCTCCCGGGCGGCCCGCTCGATGCCGGTGACGACGGCGTCGAGGGTGTCCTGGTCGGCGGCGCGCGAATCGAGCCAGCCACGGACGAGGGAGGGGATGGCGTTGACGCCGTTCGGCTCGACGGCGATCTTCCCGAAGGTGGCGAGGGCGCCGGTGAGCTCCGCCTCGCGGCGGGCGGCCAGCACGGTCTCGGCGTACGTGAGCATCGGGTCGCGCCGGTCGACGAGCCGGGTGGTCCCCGCGTGGTTGGCCTCGCCCCGGAAGTCGAACCGCCAGCGGCCGTGCGGCCAGATCGCGGAGGCGATACCGACCGGATCACCGGTGAGGTCGAGAGAGCACCCCTGCTCGACATGGAGCTCGACGAAAGCGCCGATACGGGCCAGCCGTTCGGGGTCCGGGCCGATGACGTCGGGGTCGTACCCGGCCGCCTCCATGGCCTGCGGCAGCGTGATGCCGTCGCCGTCGCGGAGCTGGTGCGCCTTCTCGACGGTCAGCTGCCCGGCGGCGAGCCGGGACCCGACGCAGGCGAGCCCGAACCGGGCCCCTTCCTCGTCACCGAAGTTGGTGATGGCGAACGGCCGGGTGAACTCGACTCCTCTGCGGCGGAGTTCGTCGAGCGCCGCGAAGGAGGAGACCACACCGAGCGGTCCGTCGAACGCACCGCCGTCGGGCACGGAGTCGAGGTGCGACCCGGTGACGACGGCGTCGTCCCCGAGCGGATCCCCGAGCCAGGCCCACTGATTCCCGTTCCGGTCGACCTCGTACCCGAGCCCACGCGCTTCGGCCTGCTCCCGGAACCAGACCCGGCAGTCGGCATCGGCACCGGTCCAGGCGTACCGCCGGTACCCACCGCTCTCGGCGTGACGTCCGATGGGGGCAAGTTCCTTCCACATGTCCTGGAAGGACGGCTGCCCGGCCCTTCCCGGTCCCTGCGGGCCATGGGGAAGGGTGGGCGCCGGGGAACCCTCGGCCTCCACGGAGCCGCCTCCGCCCGGCAGGGTCACTGCCCCTCCGTCATGGGAACCCGCACGCCCTTGTCCGCGGCAACGGACTCCGCGATGTCGTACCCCGCGTCGACGTGCCGGATGACCCCCATTCCGGGGTCGTTCGTCAGCACCCGGCGGATCTTCTCGCCCGCCAGCTTCGTACCGTCGGCCACGGTCACCTGACCGGCGTGGATGGAGCGCCCCATCCCGACGCCGCCGCCGTGGTGGATGGAGACCCAGGAGGCGCCGGACGCCACGTTGACCATGGCGTTCAGCAGCGGCCAGTCCGCGATCGCGTCGGACCCGTCGAGCATCGCCTCGGTCTCGCGGTACGGGGACGCCACCGACCCGCAGTCCAGGTGGTCGCGGCCGATCGCCAGGGGTGCGGCCAGCTCGCCGGAGGCCACCATGTCGTTGAACCGCTCACCGGCGCGGTCGCGTTCGCCGTAGCCGAGCCAGCAGATCCGGGCGGGCAGACCCTGGAAGTGGACGCGCTCACCGGCCATCTTGATCCACCGGTGCAGCGACTCGTTCTCCGGGAAGAGTTCGAGCATCGCCTTGTCGGTCTTGTGGATGTCCGACGCCTCGCCGGACAGCGCGGCCCACCGGAACGGGCCCTTGCCCTCGCAGAACAGCGGCCGGATGTACGCGGGCACGAACCCGGGGAAGTCGAATGCCCGTTCGTAGCCCGCGAGCTGGGCCTCGCCGCGGATCGAGTTGCCGTAGTCGAAGACCTCGGCCCCTGCGTCCATGAAGCCGACCATCGCCTCGACGTGCTTGGCCATCGCCTCGCGTGCCCGCTGCGTGAAGTCCGCGGGCTTCTCGGCGGCGTACGAGGCCATGTCGTCGAAGTCGACGCCGATCGGGAGGTACGCGAGCGGGTCGTGCGCGCTGGTCTGGTCGGTGACGATGTCGATCGGGGCGCCCTCGGCGAGCATCCGGGGCAGCAGCTCCGCCGCGTTGCCGAGCAGCCCGATGGAGAGCGGCTTGCGCGCGTCGCGCGCCTCGGTGGCGAGCTGGAGCGCGTGCTCCAGGGAGTCGGCGCGCACATCCAGGTAGCGGTGCTCGATGCGGCGCTCGATGGCGCGCGGGTCGCAGTCGATACAGATCGCGACGCCGTCGTTCATGGTCACGGCGAGCGGCTGGGCGCCACCCATGCCGCCGAGCCCGGCGGTCAGGGTGATCGTCCCGGCCAGCGTCCCGTTGAACTTCTTGGCGGCGACGGCGGCGAACGTCTCGTAGGTGCCCTGCAGGATGCCCTGCGTACCGATGTAGATCCACGACCCGGCCGTCATCTGGCCGTACATGGTGAGTCCGAGCGCCTCCAGACGGCGGAACTCCTCCCAGTTCGCCCAGTCGCCCACCAGGTTGGAGTTGGCGATCAGGACCCGCGGCGCCCACTCGTGGGTCTGCATGACACCGACCGGGCGCCCGGACTGGACGAGCATCGTCTCGTCCTGCTTGAGCGTCTGCAGCGTGCGCACCATCGCGTCGAACGAGCGCCAGTCGCGCGCCGCCTTGCCCGTGCCGCCGTAGACGACGAGCTTGTCGGGGTGCTCGGCGACCTCGGGGTCGAGATTGTTCTGCAGCATGCGGAGGGCGGCTTCCTGCTGCCATCCCAGGGCGCTCAGTTCAGTACCGCGCGGTGCCCGTACGGGGCGGGGTCCTGACATGACAATGCCTCCTCGCGACTGTGTTGCTTCTATTCACATCCTGCTGTTCTGAATACTTGTAGTCAACAGGCGCGCCCGAAAGACCTGCCCCGAAGACGGGATGCGGCATCGGACGCGGACAGAACATGACAGGGGCGGCGGCGGGGCCGACTGTTTCCGGCCGCCTTCCGCATGTACCAATGGAAAGTGCCAGAACTCCCACCGGGGGCAGGCACGTTGCGTAGCCTCTGGGTCACAGCCGCACGTCTGGTCGGGAGGGAATCCGCGTGCCCGGAATCGACGAGTGTCTGCTCGAAGTCATGAGGCTGTCCGGTGCCCGCGGCGCCGCGGTGGTCGACTGGACGAGCGGTCTCGCCCTAGGCACCATCGGCGACTCGCCCAACGGCGATCACGAGGCGACCGCCGCCGAGACGGCCGAGGTGGCGCGCATGGCGGCGGAGCAGCCCGCGTTCGCCCTCTCCGTCCCGGAACCCTTAGCAGGCCCGGGCGAGAACGACGTTACCGCGACGGCCACCGCGCCACCGGTGGAAGACGTCATCGTCACCACCCGCGCCGCCTACCACATCATCCGATTCGTCGAGACGGCCTTCGACAGCAGCGTCTTCCTGCATCTGTGGCTCGACCGCTCCGACGGCAACCTGGCGCTGGCCCGGATGAGGCTGGGCGAAGTGGCGGAGCGGCTGGTCCTGGCATGAGAACCACCGCGCCCGAGAGAACCTTCCCCGTGAGAGCAGCCTCCGCCCTCTCCCCCATGCTCCAGCGTCTCGCCGCCGAGCGCGCCACCGGCGCCCTGATGCGCGACCGCGGCACGCTCTACCTCGCCGACGGCCAGGTCGTGCACGCCGAGAGCCCCTCGACACCGGGCCTCGACATCCTGCTCACCGCGAGCGGCGCCCTGCACCGCGACGGCTGGTGGGACGCGGTCGCCCGGGCGGGCGCCGGGCAGCGGGTCGGCCGCTACCTGGTGGACAGCGGACGGATACCCGGCGGCGCACTGGAGCTCTGCCACTTGAGTGCGCTGTACGACGCCGCCTTCTTCGCCCTCGCCCCCACCCGCACCCCGGCCCGGTTCCGTTACGGGGTCTCGCACTGGATCGGCCCCGTGCACCCCGTCCCCGTCGATGCCGTGCAGCGCGAGACGCTCCGGCGCCGGGATCTGCTGGACCGGATCTGGCCCGACGCGGTGACCGACACCGCCCCGCTCGCCCGGGCGGCCCATCCCGTCGACTCTCCTGTCCCGTCACGCCGGCGCCGCGTACTCGACCTGGTGGACGGAGTACGTACGGCATCCGACATCGCCCAGCACCTGGGCCGCTCGGCGTTCCACATCCTCGTCGACCTTCGGCGGCTCACGGCCGCCGGACTGGTCGAAGCGGTCCGGCAGACGGCGGCCCCGTCCGCCTCCGCGCCCGGCCGGATCACGCTTCCCGAGGTCACGGCCGACCCCGACGTCGCCCTGCTGCGCCGGCTCAGAGACGCATTGGAGGCCCTGTGATACGCGCGCTCAGACAGCGTGCCGGGAGGAGACAGCCGATGGTTCCCGAGGCCGAAGTCCAGGACGTCCTGGAGGAACTCCAGCGGCTACGGGCCCGGGTGCCGCTCCTCGCGGGCGCGCTGGCCGCCAGCACCGACGGCCTCGTCCTGGCGCAGGACACCCCGGGAGTCGAGGCGGAGGGTGTGGCCGCGCTCACCGCGGCCGCGCTCGGCGTCGCGCTCCGGATGGCGGAGGCGACCGGCCGGGGCGGCTTCCGCGAACTGCTCGTACGCGGCGAGACCGGCTACATCGCCACGTACGCGGCGGGCTCCTCCGCCGTCCTCACACTCCTGGCCGAGGACCGGATCAACGTCGGTCGGCTCCACCTGGAAGGCCGCCGGGCGAGCGCCCGGATCGGCGAACTGGTCGACACCGCACTGAAACGCACCGCACAACCCGCGCCGGCCCCGCATGCCCCGCGCCCACGGACCCCGCCCCCCGGCCCCCTCCCTCACCGCACGTAGCGCCCGTCACACCGCACCAGGAACGCCAGAAAACGGAGCCGGTCACCTCGGCCGGCAAGGAAAGGAAACGAGCACTCATGGCCAACACCGAAGCGTCACTCAAGGAAGCAATGACGTCCATCGAGGGCACCCTCGGTGTCGCACTCGTCGACTACACGAGCGGCATGGCGCTGGGCACCCTCGGCGGTGGCAAGGACTTCAACCTGGAGGTCGCGGCCGCGGGCAACACGGATGTCGTACGCGCCAAGCTCCGCACCATGGAACATCTCGGCATCAAGGACGAGATCGAGGACATCCTGATCACCCTCGGCGCCCAGTACCACCTGATCCGGCTGCTCAAGGCGCGCGGCAACAACGGTCTCTTCCTCTACCTGGTGCTGGACGCCGGCCGCGCCAACCTGGCGATGGCCCGCCACCAACTGAAGCGGATCGAGGCCGAACTGGAGGTCTGACCTCCGCAGACCGCCCTCAGAGCCTGTCGGGTGACCTCTGATCGGGCGGCCACGCCATGGCACGCACGCTTCCGGCGTTGCCGAAATGCCCTGATAGCTCCGCTACAAGGCCATCCCGGCGCCTTGGAATCGCACGCACCATGGCGCGTCCGCTCTCCGATCGAAGGTCACCCGACAGGCTCTCAGCGGCGCCGCGCCCCACCGGGCGCGGCGTCGCCCGCCACCGGCCCGGTCGTCCGGTATGCCGCGACCTGTTTGCCCGCGGGCCGCCCCTTCTCCACCCAGTCGGTCCGCACCCAGTACAGGACGTCGTCCTTCCGCTCCCGCTGCCCGATCCGGACGGACTTGGCCCAGAGACCGGCCCCCGCGCCCGCAAGCATCAGCCCACCGGCGCCGGGCAGCACGAATCCGCCGGCGATCGCCACGAGAAACCCGCCCAGCAACCACCACCGGTGCCCGCGCCGCCAGTTGCGTACGGTCACGGCCCGGTCCTGGAGGAAGTCCGTCCGCCCGGCACGGGTGGCGGCCCTCGCCAGCTCCGTGTACCTGCGTCCGTGTGCGAGCGCCACCACAACCGCGGTGATCAGGAAGAGCGCGGCTCCGGCGAGCAGTCCGATCCGACGGCCGGTGAGCCCCGGGACGAGCGCACCGACGGCGGCGGCGAGCAGCCCCGGCCACCACAGCGGTACGGCTCCGGCCCGTACGATCACGGCCACCCTCGCCAGCGACTGCGCTCCGCGCCCCACGTCGGTACCCCTCTCGACAGCCATCGATGCTGATTCTCGGGGCGCAGATTAATGGTCGTATCTGAGCGGTGTCTGAGAATCGGCGAGGAATGCCGACCACCGGCCGGACTTCCCTCGGCACCGGACACCCGCCCTGCCGTCCCGCCCCGGCGCAGGCGGACTCGCCACCACGGAGCCGTTCCCAGCCGGCGAATTCCCGGGTCCCTCAGTGCCGGAAGCGATCACGGTCCGGATGCCGACGACCGCCCGCCCAGCCGCAGCCCCGACGTCGGAGTCGGCGTCGGCCGTCCGCCCGGTCCCCCGGGCGCCGACGACAGCCTCCGGGCGCTCACCCCGCCGGGAGGCCCGGCAGCCACATCCCGTGCGTCACGCCCTCATTCCACGAACAGCCCGCGCGCCGCCGCCCGCGCGTCGAACTCCTCCAGCCGCGCCTGCGCGTCCGGCAGGTCGTCGCACATCGCCTCCAGCAGCACCCGACCCAGCAGCATCGGCGCGCACGCCGTGTCGAAGGCGAGTCCGGTGCCGACGGCGGCGGGAATCAGCAGGTCGCTGTGTTTGGCCACCGGGGCGAACGCCGAATCGGCGACCGACACCACGGTCAGTCCCTGCTTCTGGGCGTACGCGAGCGCGTCCACGACCTCCTTGGGATGGCGCGGCAGCGCGAAGCAGACCAGCGCGCTCGCCCCCGCCCTGCGTGCGGCGTCGATCCGGTCGTGCAGCATGCTGCCGCCCTCGTCGAGCACGCGCACATCCGGGTGGACCTTGGCTGCGAAGTAGCCGAATCCCCGCGCCTGCGAGGAGGCGGCGCGCAGCCCGAGCACCGGCAGCGGGCGCGACGCGGCGAGCAGCCGCCCCGCCCGCTCGACCGGAGTGGGGTCGGCGAGGAGTTCGGCGAGGTGCTGCAGGTTCTCGATCTCGGCTCGGACGGCCTGCTGGTACTCGTTGTACGTGTCGGCGGCGGCGCGCGCACCTCCCTCGGCGGGTCCGGGCGCGACCTCCCGCAGATGCCTGCGCAGCGCCGGATACCCGTCGAACCCGAGCGCGACGGCGAATCGGGTGACGGACGGCTGGCTGACCCCGGCCAGCTCGGCCAGCTCCACACTCGACAGAAACGGGACGTCCCCGGCCCTGCGCACCATCGAGTGCGCGATCCGCCGCTGGGTGGGCGTGAGCCGGTGCCCCTCGAAGAGCTGCTGCAACCGCGCGGCCGGGCTGCTCCCGCTCATGCTGTCCCCCTAGTGCTCGTGCTGGTGAGATCGGTGTTCCACAGGTCCGTGCAGCGGTCGAGCAGGTCCCCGGCCGCCACCTTCACATCATCGGTGAGCGGCCGGTCCGCGAACTCCCCTTCGAGCAGGGAATCGGCCAGCGCGAATGCCCGCCCGACCGGCAGACCGGGATCGGGCCGCAGATCACGCAGGCGCAACGCCCTTACGGCGGAGACGAGTTCGCAGGCGACGACCTGCCGGTAGGCGCCGCACACGCGCAGCGTCTGGCGGGCTGCCAGCGAGGCGAAACTCGCCTGCTCCTCCACACCCCTGGACAGCACGGCGTGGCCGAGCGAGGCGGGCGCGGCGTACGCCCGCAGATCTCCGAGGGCGGCTCCGGCTGCGTACTCCAGGATCATCACGCCCGAGGAGGCGGGTTCACCGTCGGCGAGGAAGGGCCTCAGCCGGGTGAAGGACGGCTCGTTGAGCGCCGAGAGCCGGGAGGTCGAGAGTCGCGCGACCTGCACGACAGCGAGCCTGAAGTGGTCCAGCGCCAGGGCGAGTTGGGCCATGTAGAAACCGCCGTGGTGGTAGGCGGCGGGGCTGTCGTTGAGACCGGCGTCCGGACAGATCAGCGGGTTCTCGGCAGCGGCGTTGATCTCGACGGCGAGGACCCGTTCGAGCGCGTCGGCGGCGTCCTGCGCGGGCCCGTGGATCTGCGGCAGGCAGCGGAAGCCGTACGGGTCCTGAATCCGGCCGAGCGGGGGTCCCGGGCGGTCGGGGGCACCGAGCAGCTGCCGCATCCGCGCCGCGACCCGGTACGAGCCGGGGTGCGGACGGGCGGCGTGGACCGGTTCGGCGTACGCCTCGTACGATCCGTCGACCGCGAGCAGTGAGAGCGCGGCGACCACCTCGGTGGCGGTGACGAGCCGGCGCAACTCGTCGAGCGCGAGGGCGGCCTGACCGAGGGTGAGGGCGTTGCTGCTGATCAGGGCGAGGGCGTCGTTGTTGTCGAGCGGCTGGGGTTCGGGGGCGGCACCGGGCCCTCGCCAAGGGTGTTCCCCGGCGAGCGCGAGGCCGGCCTGGGCGAGGGCGGCGATGTCCCCGGTGCCGACCGAACCGAACTCGTTGATCACCGGGTGCGCCCCCGCTTCCAGCGCCTCACAGAGTGCGGTGACGACGGTGGGCCGCAGCCCGGCGCCTCCCGCGAGCAGCTGATTGGCGCGCACGGCGAGCATCGCGCGGACCTCGCGGGCCGGCAGCGGTTCGCCGATGGCCCCGGCGTGGCTGCGCAGCAACCGCAGCCCGTGGTCGGCGGCGGCCTCGGTCGGGACCTCCTCGTTGCGATTGGCGCCGACCCCGGTGGATCGCCCGTACACCCGCCCGGTCGCGGCGAGCTCCCGGGCGGCCGCCCAGGACCGGTCGACCCGCTTCATCGCCTCGGCGCCGGGCACGGGGCGGGCGGCGCCGCGGGCAATCCGGACGACATCGGCGACGGGGAGGGTCTCTCCGTCGAGCTCGACGATGGAGACGGCGTGGTCCGCGGCCCATCCACCGAAGGGCGAGGAGTCCATCATGTGAGACGACATCATGCGCAAACACTCCCCATCCGGACACTCGATCCTGCCTTTCGGGCCTCTGTCACCAGTGTTTTACCCCGAGGCATTGACAATCTATTCAGCCAACGAGAACTCTGCATGACTATATGCAGCCGGGGCAAGGGACGACTGATGATCAAATTCGACGCAGTGAACAAGCGCTTCCCGAACGGCACGACAGCAGTTCATGAGCTCAGCCTCACCATGCCGGAGGGCGGCATCACGGTCCTGGTCGGTTCGTCCGGCTGCGGCAAGACCACCACTCTCCGGATGATCAACCGGATGGTCGATCCGAGCTCCGGCACGATTACGCTCGGCGGCCGGAACATCCTCGAAGCGGACGCCGCCGAGCTCCGGCGAGGCATCGGTTACGTCATCCAGCAGGCGGGACTCTTTCCGCACCGCACGATCCTCGACAACATCGCCACGGTCCCGCTGCTGCTGGGCCACGGACGCAAGCGCGCCCGGGCCCGCGCGGCCGAGCTGCTGGAGACGGTCGGGCTTCCGGCCGACGCCGCCAAGCGCTACCCGCACCAGCTCTCCGGCGGCCAGCAGCAGCGCGTCGGCGTGGCCCGCGCGCTCGCCGCCGATCCGCCGGTCCTGCTGATGGACGAGCCGTTCGGCGCGGTCGACCCCGTCGTGCGGACCCAGCTCCAGGACGAGCTGCTCCGTCTCCAGCAGGAGCTGAACAAGACCATCGTCTTCGTCACCCATGACATCGACGAGGCGGTACGGCTCGGCGACCGGATCGCCGTCTTCCGCACCGGCGGCCATCTCGTTCAGTGCGCACCGCCCGCCGAACTCCTCGCCCGCCCGGCCGACGACTTCGTCGCCGACTTCCTGGGAGCCGAACGCGGCCTGAAACTGCTCTCGTTGAGCGCGCTCGCGGATCTCCCCCGGCAACCGGCGACAACGGTGCGGGCCGACGAAACCGCCCCCGCCGGGCGCACCGACTGGCAACTGGTCGTCTCCGCCAAGGACGAACCCCTCGGCTGGCTCGACCCGGCAGCCACCCCGCCGGGCCGGGCAGGAGACGCCGCGCTCCTCCCCGTACGGCCGCTGCGCGACACGGACTCGCTGCTCTCCGCGCTGAACGAGTCGGTCGCCTCACCGGCCGGACTGATAGCCAGGATCGACGACGACGGCGTCCTGACCGGGGTCACCGCACGCGAGGCCGTGCACGCACGGGCGGGCGCCGCCCACTCCGCAGCGGTCGAGCCTCCTCGGCCCGCGACGGTCCCGGCCGGAAAGAGCAGCGCATGACCATCGACTGGTCGTGGATATCCGACCACGCGAGTGACCTCGCCACGCTGACCGTCTCCCACCTCCAGGCCGCCCTGACCGCCGTACTCCTCGGCCTGCTGATCTCGCTCCCGCTGGCCGTCCTCGCCCACCGGGTACGCCCCCTGCGCGGCTTCCTCCTGGGGCTGTCGAACATCCTCTTCACGATCCCGTCCATCGCGGTCTTCGTGCTCCTGCTTCCGGTCTCGGGCCTCACCCGCACCACCACGGTGATCGGCCTGACCGTCTACACACTGGTCGTCCTCCTCCGCAACACGGTCGAGGGCCTCGACTCCGTCCCGGCGCGCACCCGCGAGGCCGCCAAGGCGATGGGGACCCGCCCCCTGCGCGTCCTGTTCACCGTCGAGCTCCCCCTCGCCCTCCCCGTGATCATGGCGGGCGTACGGATCGCCACGGTCATGTCGATCTCGCTGGTCAGCGTGGCCACGTACATCGGCGACGGCGGTCTCGGCCAGCTCTTCACCGACGGGTTCCAGCGCAACTTCCCCACACCGGTGATCGTCGGCATCGCCCTGACCCTGCTGCTCGCACTGGTCGCGGACGCCCTGCTGGTCGCCGTGCAGTACGCGCTCACCCCCTGGAAGCGGAAGAGGGCCTGACATGTACGAACTCTTCGCGGACCTCGGTACCTGGCTGACCGGCGCCGAGCAGTGGCAGGGGCCGGACGGCATCGCCCACCGCCTCACCGAGCACCTCCAGTACTCGCTCCTCGCCACCCTGATCGCGACGGTGATCGCCCTCCCGATCGGTCTGCTCATCGGCCACACGGGGCGCGGCGCCTTCCTCGCCATCAACCTCTCGTCGTTCGGCCGGGCGCTGCCCACGGTCGGTCTGGTGGTGCTCGTCTTCCTGGCCAGCGGGCTGTCGATGACCCCGGTGTACGTGGCGCTGGTCGCGCTCGCCGTCCCGTCGATCGTCACCAACACCTACGCCGGCATGACCGCCGTCGACCCGGAGGTCAAGGACGCCGCCCGCGGCCAGGGCATGCGCGGCCACCAGATCCTGTGGCAGGTGGAACTCCCCCTCGCCCTTCCCCTGATCATGACCGGCCTGCGCCTGGCCCTGATCCAGGTCGTCGCCACCGCCACGGTCGCCGCGTACGTCAGCTTCGGCGGCCTCGGCCGGTACGTCTTCGACGGCCTGGCCCAGCGCGACCTCGTCCAGGTACTGGGCGGCGCGGTCCTGGTGGCGGTCGTGGCCGTCGTCCTGGACCTGGCCCTGTCCGGGCTGCAGCGCATCCTCTTCCGTCACCGCACCGCCTGAGGAGACCACCCATGACCCGCACTCCCCGCAGCACCACCCGCCGATCCCTGCTGGGCGGCCTCCTCGCCGCGGCCGCAGTCCCCGCACTCGCGGCCTGCAGCAGTGGCATCACCTCGCTGGACGGCCAGGGCGGCGGAGGCACCGGCGGCGGCTCCAGCGCCGGCGGCATCACCATCGGCACGGCCAACTTCACCGAGAACCAGGTGCTCGGTTACCTGTACGCCGAAGCCCTGCAGGCCGCCGGGGTGAAGACAAAAGTCCGCGCCAACCTGGGCACCCGCGAGATCCTCATCCCCGCACTCGAGGGCGGGGACATCGACCTGCTCCCCGAGTACCAGGGCGCCCTCCTGCACTACCTCGACCCGAAGGCGAAGGCCACCGAGGAGGGCGAGATGCAGAACGCCCTGGCCATCGCCCTCCCCAAGGGCCTCCAGATCCTCCCGTACGGCATGGCGGAGGACTCGGACGCCTTCGTCGTCACCCCGGGCACCGCCAGGAAGTACGGCCTGACCTCCCTTGCCGACCTGGCGAAGCAGAACGGCAAGCTGGTCATCGGCGCGGCCCCCGAGGTGAAGAAGCGGGCGGTCGGGGCGGTCGGCCTGAAGGACGTCTACGGAGTCGAGTTCAAGGAGTTCAAGTCGCTGGACTCCTCCGGCCCGCTGGTCAAGGGAGCCCTGAAGAAGGGCGATGTGGACGTCGCCAACCTCTTCACCACCGACACGGACATCACCGCTGAGGGCTGGGTCGTCCTCACCGACCCCAAGAACCTGATCCCCGGCCAGCACGTGGTTCCCCTGATCGCGGACCGCGCCGCGGACTCCACGGTCCGCAGGGCACTGGCCCGCCTGGGCGCCACCCTCACGACAAAGGACCTCACGGAGCTGAACCGCCTGGTGGACAAGGACAAGAAGGACCCGGAGGACGTGGCGCACGACTGGGCCGCGGCGCACGGTCTGGCAGAGAAGTAAGAGAAAAGGAGCAATCCCCGATGGCCGACTCCCTCGTCGAGCGCCGCTCGATCGACGTCGTACCGGACGACGAACGGCACGGCACCGCGTTCTCCCAGTTCACCCTCTGGCTCGGAGCGAACCTCCAGATCACCGCGGTGGTCAGCGGCGCACTCGCAGTCATCTTCGGCGGCGGCGCCTTCTGGTCCCTGATCGGCCTGCTGGTGGGCAACCTGCTCGGCGGAGCGGTGATGTCGCTGCACTCGGCGCAGGGCCCCAGGCTGGGCCTGCCCCAGATGATCTCCAGCCGGGCACAGTTCGGGGTGCGGGGCGCGGTCGTGCCGCTGCTCCTGGTCGTCGTGATGTACGTCGGTTTCTTCGCCAGCGGCAGCGTGCTGGCCGGCCAGGCGGTCGGCGAGCTCACCCACCTCGGGCAGACCCCCGGCATCCTCGTCTTCGCCGCGATCACGGCACTGGTGGCGGCGATCGGCTACCGGGTCGTCCACATCCTGGGCCGGGTCGCCAGTGTGGTCTGCGCGTTGGCCTTCATCTATCTCGGTATCCGGTTGCTGGACCGGATCGATCTCGGCGCCGCCCTCGCCGACCGCGCCTTCGACCTGCCGATGTTCCTGCTCGCGGTGTCGATCGCGGCGTCCTGGCAGCTGGCGTTCGGGCCCTACGTCGCCGACTACTCGCGCTACCTGCCGCGCCGTACGAGCTCCCGCGCCACCTTCTGGTGGACGCTGGCCGGCACGACGCTCGGCTCCCAGTGGTCCATGGCCTTCGGCGTGCTGGTCGCCGCATCCGCGGGCGCGGCGTTCCTCGACGACCAGGTCAGCTACGTCGTCTCGCTGGGCGGCACCGGGCTGATCGCCTCGCTGCTCTATTTCGTGATCGCGCTCGGCAAGCTGACCATCAACGTGCTGAACACCTACGGCGGTTTCATGTCGATGGTGACCGGGATCAGCGGCTTCCGCGGGCAGCGGGCACTGTCGCAGCGCGGCCGCTCCGCGTACATCGCCGTGATCATGATCGCGGGCACGGCGGTCGCCCTGCTCGGCAAGGACACCTTCCTCGCCTCGTTCAAGGACTTCCTGCTGTTCCTGCTGACCTTCTTCACCCCGTGGTCGGCGATCAACCTCGTCGACTACTACCTGATATCGCGCGAGCGCTACGACATCCCGGCCCTGTCCGACCCGGACGGCCGCTACGGCGCCTGGCGCTGGGACGCACTGACGGTCTACGCAGTCGGCATCGTCGCCCAGCTCCCCTTCCTGGCGACGACCTTCTACACCGGCCCGCTGGTGGAGCCATTGGGCGGCGCGGACGTCTCCTGGGTGATCGGCCTGCTCGTACCGGCCCTGCTGTACTGGCTGCTCGCCCGCCGCGACACCACCCACATCCCGGCCGCCACCATCATGCCGACGGACCGGGTGCCGGTCGGCTGAGCCGAAGGGCGTCTGCTCGCCGCCCCGGCCGTTCGACGGCCTGCCCCGGTACGCGCCCGAGGCCCAACAGGGGGGCTAGCCCCACTGCGCCCGGCCCCGCCGCTTCGTACCGTAGGCGTATGGAAGCCCGTGACTCCGAGCTCAAGAAAGAGCTCAATGCCACCCTGCACGCGCGCGGCGAGCTGGGGCCCGAGTACGAGTCCGCGCTCATCGACTCGTTTCTGGAGAAGGTCGAGCAGCGTCTCGACGTCACGCTCGACCGGCGGGTGCGGCGGCACCTGGGCGAGCAGCAGATCAAAGTCGCCCGGGGGGCCCATACGCCCCAGCCGCCGCTGGGCGACTTCGGTGAGCGGTTCGGGTTCGGGATCATCTCGTTGGTCCTGGCCATCCCGCTGTCCGCGATCGGGGTCGCGAACGCCGGGATCGAGGGGCTCGTCGTGGCCTGGCTGGGGATCGTCGGGGTGAACGCCTTCAACGCCGCCCGCAGCCGGCCGTTGTTCCGGCGCTCGGAGAAGGGCTCGAAGTCCGACTGGGAGGACTGAGCAGCCGGGCTGAGCGCGCGGTGGGCGCGCGGCTACGCCTGGCGTGTGGGAAGCACGATCAACTGGCGCAGGTTGACGTGGCGCGGGCGGCTGGTGGTGTACGCGATGAGGTCGGCGATGTCGTCGCCCGACAGTGCGCCCAGCGCGTCGAACATGCCGTCCAGCTGGCTCGACAGCTCCGCGTTGTCGATGTGGCCGGCCAGCTCCGTGTCGGTGAGGCCCGGTTCGATGTTGGTGACGCGGACGTCGCGCGGGCCGAACTCCGTACGCAGGGACGCCGACAGATGGCTGAGCGCCGCCTTCGTCGCCCCGTACACGGCGTAGTGGGGGAACGTGACGTGCGCACCGATCGACGAGATGTTCACCAGGTCCGCGGTGCGGCCGTCGGCGGCCGCCGCCACCAGGTCGGGCGTGAAGGCCCGGATGACGCGCAACGCGCCCGACACATTGGTGTCGAGCATCCGCTGCCATTCGTCGGTGCGGCCCTCGTCCACCGGGTTCGGCAGCATCACTCCGGCCGCGTTGACCACCAGGTCCGCCCGACCATAGGCGGTGTGCACGCGATCGGCTGCCGTGTCGACGGACGCCTGGTCGGTGACGTCGGTCGCCACTACGAGCGCTTCGCCGCCCTCGGACACGATCTTGGCGGCCACTTCCTCCAGCCGTTCCGCGCGCCGGGCCAGCAGCGCGACCCTGGCGCCCTGGGCTGCCAGCAGCCCGGCGGTGGCGGCGCCCATGCCACTGGCTGCTCCGGTGATGACGGCGGTGCGGCCTGCGAGCGTCTCGTACGACATGTCCGTACTCCTTGTACCTGGTGTCCGCCGGGGCGTCTCCCCGGTGGCAGGCCCCATCCTTCGCCGTAGGCCGCCCGCTACCCAGGGATGCGTCCTTCCTGGGTCTGCCAGTACCAGGCTCCGTTCCGGCCGGTCTCCTACGATCGGAGCATGGACGGGGACCTGGGAGACTTTCTTCGCTCACAACGCGCGCGCATTCAGCCCGAGGACGTCGGCCTACAGGCATACGGCCGCAGGCGGGTGCCCGGGCTGCGCCGCGAGGAGGTCGCGCAGCTGGCGGGGGTGAGCGTCGACTACTACATCCGGCTGGAACAGGGGCGTGGGCCGAGCGTCTCGGACGCGGTGCTCGACGCGATCGCCCGGGTGCTGCGGCTGGATGAGACGGAGCAGGCGTATCTGCACACCGTGGCCCGGCCGGCCGCGAAGGCACGGACCGGACGGCCGGCCAACGCCGCCCAGCGGGTCCGGCCCGGTCTGCGGCTGCTTCTGGACACCGTCGACAGGGCCCCGGCGTTCGTCCTGGGCCGCCGGATGGACGTCCTGGCCTGGAACGCCCTGGGTGACGCCCTCGTCGGCTTCTCCCGGATGCCCGTCGCCGAGCGCAACATGCCGCGCCAGGTGTTCCTGGAACCGGCGGCCCGCGAGCTGTACCCGGAGTGGGCCGCGGTGGCGGCGGAGACCGTCGCGTATCTGCGCCTGGACGCCGGACTGCACCCGACGGACAGACAGCTCGCCACCCTGGTCGGCGAGTTGTCGATGCGGAGCGAGGATTTCCGCCGACTGTGGGCCGACCATCAGGTGAAGGCGAAGACGTACGGCGTCAAGCGCATCCTGCACCCGGTCGCGGGCGAACTGACGCTTCCGTACGAGACGCTGGGACTGCCCGGCGACCCCGGCCAGTCGCTGGTGGTCTACACCCCGGAACCGGGCACGGAGACCGCGGAGCGCATGGCGCTGCTGGCGAGCTGGGCGGCCGCACCCGCCGGGTGAGTGGCCCGCGGCCGCGGCCGAGGAGAGCAACAGCGGGGCAGCCGCGCGGACAGCCGCTGACAACCGTCGCACGGGGAGACGCAGCGAACCGACACACGGCACGCGCCGACAACCGTCACATGCGGACACGCTCGACGCAGTCACCTGTTGACGCGCATGGATATGTCGCGGGGACCGCCGCACCCCCGGTTTCCCAGGGGGCGGGACGACGGCGGTCCCCGCGAGGGACGCGGGTCCGGGTCAGGGCCGGGTGCGCGCGTCCTGGCGACAGTGGAGGTCCGGGAGCCGCTCCGTAGTCCGCGTCGCCGTCTTGGTGCCGGCGGGTTTCCCTGCCGACACCCACCAATGTGCCGGAGCCGTGTTAAGCCGGTGCTGCGCGTACGTGTCGTGCTCGTACCGTTTTCGCGAAGCCCCGAATCGCCCCCCTACTGCTTCGGACCCGCGTCCTTCGCCAGGAACGCCAGCAGGTCCTGCCTGCTCACGACGCCCTTCGGCTTGCCCTCCACCAGCACGATCGCCGCGTCGGCACCGTCCGCGCCGCCGAGCACCGACATCAGGTCCTCGACCGGTTCGCCGGAGCCGACCTGCGGCAGCGGCGGCGACATGTGCTTCTCCAGCGGGTCGGTGAGCGAGGCGCGCTGCGCGAACAGTGCGTTCAGCAGTTCCCGCTCCACGACCGAACCGATGACCTCGGCGGCCATCACGTCCGGGTGGCCGGCGCCCGGCTTCACGATCGGCATCTGCGAGACGCCGTACTCGCGCAGGACGTCGATCGCCTCCCCGACGGTCTCTTCCGGGTGCATGTGGACGAGCGTCGGCAGCGGACCGTCCTTGTGGTCGAGCACGTCGCCGACGCGGGCGGACGTACCCGTGTCGTCCAGGAAGCCGTAGTCGGCCATCCACTCGTCGTTGAAGATCTTGCTCAGATAGCCGCGACCGCTGTCCGGGAGGAGCACGACGACCACGTCGTCCGGTCCGAGGCGCTGCGCGACCTCCAGGGCCGCCACGACCGCCATGCCGCAGGAGCCGCCGACGAGCAGGCCCTCCTCCTTGGCGAGCCGCCGGGTCATCTGGAAGGAGTCCTTGTCGGACACGGCGACGATCTCGTCCGTGACCGTCCGGTCGTACGCGGTCGGCCAGAAGTCCTCGCCGACGCCCTCGACCAGGTACGGACGACCGGAACCGCCGGAGTAGACCGAGCCCTCCGGGTCCGCGCCGACGATCTTGACCGAGCCGCCGCTGACCTCCTTCAGATAGCGGCCGGTGCCGGTGATCGTGCCACCGGTTCCCACGCCCGCCACGAAGTGGGTGATCTTCCCGTCCGTCTGCTCCCACAGCTCGGGACCGGTGGTCTCGTAGTGCGAGCGCGGGTTGTTCGGGTTCGAGTACTGGTCGGGCTTCCAGGCACCCGGCGTCTCCCGGACCAGTCGGTCCGAGACGTTGTAGTACGAGTCCGGGTGCTCGGGGTCAACGGCCGTCGGGCAGACGACGACCTCCGCACCGTAGGCGCGCAGCACATTGATCTTGTCCGTGGACACCTTGTCCGGGCAGACGAAGATGCACTTGTAGCCCTTCTGCTGGGCGACGATCGCCAGGCCGACGCCCGTGTTGCCGCTCGTCGGCTCGACGATCGTGCCGCCGGGCTGCAGCGCTCCGCTCTCCTCCGCGGCCTCGATCATGCGCAGGGCGATCCGGTCCTTCACCGAACCGCCGGGGTTGAAGTACTCGACCTTGGCCAGCACCGTCGCCTGGATGCCGGCCGTGACACTGCGCAGCCTCACCAGCGGGGTATTGCCAACGAGACTGATCATCGAATCGTGAAATTGCACCGTGTTACTCCGGGGTCTCCGAGATGGTGCGGCCAGGGTATGCGTACGGGCATGAGATTGGGCGAAGCGATTGGGCGACGGTCGTCACGGGGCAGTTAGCTGTATGTACGGCGGTACGGCAACGAGAGGTGGACCGGACTGTGTCGAGAGCAAGGGTGGCACGGCGGATCGCGGCGGGCGCGGCCTACGGCGGCGGCAGTATCGGACTGCTCGGCGCGGCGGCGGCAGGCGTGTTGCTGGCGGAGGTCCAGCTGGCGAAGCGGCACGTGGGAGGCGGTATCGCACCGGTTCCGCCCAGTGCGGACGGGCGGTACGGGGTGGCGTTCACCGGGCCTGCGGAGCCGCTGCGGCTCGGGCTGCTCGGTGACTCGACCGCGGCCGGCCAGGGTGTGCGCAGGGCCGGGCAGACGCCCGGGGCGCTGCTGGCCTCGGGGCTCGCTGCGGTGTCGGAGCGGCCGGTGGATCTGCGGAACGTCGCGCAGCCGGGGGCCCGGTCGGACGATCTGGAGCGACAGGTCTCGCTGCTGCTGGCAGACACGTCCCGGACGCCGGACGTCTGCGTGATCATGATCGGGGCGAACGATGTGACGCACCGGATGCCCGCCACCGAGTCGGTACGGTGCCTGACCATCGCCGTGCGCAGGCTGCGTACGGCGGGTGCGGAGGTGATCGTCGGGACCTGCCCGGATCTGGGCACGATCGAGCCGGTCTACCAGCCGCTGCGCTGGCTGGCCCGGCGGGCGAGCCGTCAGCTGGCGGCGGCGCAGACGATCGGTTCGGTGGAGCAGGGCGGGCGGACGGTGTCGCTGGGCGACCTGCTGGGGCCGGAGTTCGAGGCGAATCCGCGCGAGCTGTTCGGCCCGGACAACTACCACCCGTCGGCCGAGGGGTACGCGACGGCGGCGATGGCACTGCTGCCGACCCTGTGCGCCGCGCTGGGGCTGTGGCCGGAGTCCGACCGTCTCGACGGGTCGCGGCGCGAGGACATGCTGCCGGTGGCCAAGGCGGCGTCCCAGGCGGCCCGGGAGGCCGGTACGGAGGTCACGGGGGCGCGGGCACCGTGGGCTCTCCTCAAGCACCGCAGGCGCAGGCGTCTGCCCGCGGCCACGGAGCCGCACCCGGAGCCGGCCGTACGGCACTCGGATGCACAGCACCTGGACGGCCGTCGCCCGGAGGTCCAGCCCCCGGAGGTCCAGCACCTGGACGGCCTGCATCCGGACGGCAAGGGTCCGGACGTTCCGCCGGACAGGGACCCTCGCGCGGGCGGGGACTCCGGCACGGACCCCGCACCCCGGACCGCCTGAGCGGTTGCTTAGAAAAGAGGCCCGCATCACACAGCCTGCCGGGTGACCTCGGCGATACGTACGGGTAACTTCCAAGACAGTCCTGCTGAGTCCTGCTCAGCCTGCCGGGCCTCCCGCTCGGTCCAGCTCAGCCCTGACAGCCAGACAGCCTTCCAGCCCTCATGGAGCCGCGTGATGCCCGAAGCCGTGATCGTCTCTGCTGCCCGTTCCCCCATCGGCCGGGCCTTCAAGGGGTCGCTGAAGGACCTGCGGGCGGACGACCTGACCGCCACGATCATCCAGACCGCGCTGGCCAAGGTCCCCGAGCTCGACCCGAAGGACATCGACGACCTGATGCTCGGCTGCGGCCTCCCCGGCGGCGAGCAGGGCAACAACCTGGGCCGCATCATCGCCGTGCAGATGGGCATGGACCACCTTCCCGGCTGTACGGTCACCCGCTACTGCTCGTCCTCGCTGCAGACCAGCCGCATGGCGCTGCACGCCATCAAGGCCGGCGAGGGCGATGTCTTCATCTCCGCCGGTGTCGAGATGGTGTCCCGCTTCGTGAAGGGGAACTCGGACAGCCTGCCGGACACGCACAACCCGCTCTTCGCCGAGGCCGAGGCCCGTACCGCCGCCCGCGCCGAGGAGACCGGCGCGCACTGGCACGACCCGCGCGAGGACGGCCTCGTCCCGGACGCGTACATCGCGATGGGGCAGACCGCCGAGAACCTGGCCCGGCTCAAGGGCGTCACCCGTCAGGACATGGACGAGTTCGGCGTGCGGTCGCAGAACCTCGCCGAGGAAGCCATCAAGAACGGCTTCTGGGCGCGCGAGATCACCCCGGTGACGACCCCCGACGGCACCGTCGTGTCGCAGGACGACGGCCCGCGCGCGGGCGTCACCCTGGAGGGCGTGCAGGGTCTGAAGCCGGTCTTCCGCCCCGACGGCCTGGTCACCGCAGGCAACTGCTGCCCGCTCAACGACGGTGCCGCCGCGCTCGTGATCATGTCTGACACCAAGGCGCGCGAACTGGGCCTGACCCCGCTGGCCCGCATCGTCTCGACCGGCGTCTCCGGCCTCTCCCCCGAGATCATGGGATACGGACCGGTGGAGGCGAGCAAGCAGGCGCTGAAGCGTGCCGGCCTCACCATCGACGACATCGACCTGGCCGAGATCAACGAGGCGTTCGCCGCCCAGGTGATCCCCTCCTACGGCGACCTCGGCCTGCCGCTGGAGAAGGTGAACGTCAACGGTGGCGCCATCGCCGTCGGCCACCCCTTCGGCATGACGGGCGCCCGGATCACCGGCACGCTGATCAACAGCCTGCAGTTCCACGACAAGCAGTTCGGTCTGGAGACCATGTGCGTGGGCGGCGGCCAGGGCATGGCGATGGTCATCGAGCGGCTGAGCTGAGCTGCAGCGGAGAGTTCACAACTGCTGGGCAGACACATCGTTTTGGCGAACATGGGCACGATGGGGTGAACGGCGCGACGAGCTGCGGGCGTGCCCGGCGGGGCGTGCGTAACGTACTCATTGCGATCTGGGACGCCGGGTGTGGCGTCAGCAGTCGGGGCCCCCGTATCACCAGCGAGATGGTTCGGGGCCTCCCCGTCGCCTCTGGCCACACCCATATGGCCAGGTCGTAAGGGATTCCGCCCACCTGGGACGGAGCGCATACGGGATATGTGTCGCCGACCGGGACGCGAAAGCGGAGGACCAGTGCGCCCAAGACCGTTCGGGGCGTGCCGGTGAGCCAGGACTCACTCCTGCTCACCGCCCAGGAACGGTAGGGGTCGCCTGAGGTACACGGCCTCAGGCCCGACCGGCTGAGCCGATCGCCTCCTGGAACCACTGAGCTGGCCTCTTCCGCCAGCGACATGACCGGTTCCGAGCCCCGACCGTGACCGAATCTCCCCCAGGATGTGACCTATCTCCTGGGGGAGAGTCGTTTTCGCAGGTCACACCCGCATCAGGGGTAAATCTCAGGCACAAAGACCTGTCCAATTCGTGACGTAATGCACTGACACCGGGCGCAGGTAGGGGACAAGCTGATGTAGGAAGTCGGGGGATCGATTGAAACCGGGAGTACGTCAGTGAGCGCCATGCCTCTTGCCCTGTTGCTGACCACCGCCGCTGCCACGGCCGTGGGCGCTGCCGCTCTGCACGCTGCTCACGGGCTGCGCAAGCAGGTCACGGCCCTGCGGATGGAGCTGGTTGCCGGCCGCGCCCGTACCGCCGCCGTGCCCCAGCAGATCCGCAGCACCGCCACCCCGGCCGCCGAGATACGCGCGGCCGTCGCCGAGGCACTCGCCGAGGAGCGTGAGCGCGAGCTCGCCGAGGCCCGTGCGTTCTGGGCCTCCCAGGAGGCGCGCGACGCCGCGGACGCCCCGTCGCTGCTGGGTGGCCTGTCCGGGATCGGCGAGGACGCGCCGTTCTTCATGCCGCGCCAGGCGGACTTCGCGGGCCTTGAGGCGATGGACCTCGACGCCACCGACGCGCTCGAGGAGCTGACGGAACTGGCCGGGCAGGCCGACATGACCGAGCTTCCGGAGATGGTGGAATTCGCCGAGGACTCCCCCGAGCTGGCGGCCGCACGTCGCCGGCACCCCTCGCACCCCGACTTCGTCCCGGTGCAGACCCCGGTCGTCACCGACCACGAGCGCACCGTGAGCCGACTGGAGGAGCTCGCCGACAGTCGGACCGAGCTCGTCGACGTCCGCCCCGGCCCGCTCGGCACGCTCGATGTCTACGTCTTCGCCGACGGCACCACGCTCTGTATGACCCCTGGCCACCGCGAGACGGCCGAGCGGCTCGCCGAGGCGCTGCTGGCGGGTGAGCATCCGGTACTGCTGGGCGGTTCCGGTGTCTCCGGCGCGTACGCCCTGACCTTCTCCTGCGGCAAGGAGAACGTCTACATTCTCGCCGACCGCGTCATCGCCTCGTTCTGACCCGCGGGAACCCCCGGTTCCCGCGCAGCGGCCCTCGTCGGCCGCTGCCGCGACCTCCCGTAGGGGACGGCCGCTACGCGAAAGCCCGGGCGGTCGCTTCCTCGACGAATCGCACGGCCTCGTCCAGTTCGACGGACGGGGCCCTTTCCAATGCCACCGCCAAGTCCCGGCCCGCGACCGCGACTTGGTCGCCGATCGCGAACATCCCCGCGTCCGGCATGATGCGGGGCTCGCGGCCCGGAGACTCGATGCGCTGGGCACGTACGGCCAATTCCCTGGCCGCGGCCAGTCCTTCGGCGGCCGCTCCGCGCTGCAGCCTGCTCTGCGGGGCGGCGCGCAGCCGGTCGGCGAATCGGTCCACGACGGTGACCAGCGGGGTCGTATCGAGCATGCCGCGACCCTACGCGCCCTCCCGTGATGGTTGCCAACGGGCCGACGCTCAGGCACGGTGTCGGGAAGGACCAGCAACGCGCAATGCGTCGGAGGCGCCGATGACCCATGTCTTCTCCGAAGAGACCCATCGCAATCTGCTCTCCAGAATCCCTCACTGCACCGGTCGTGAAGTCTCCGACTGGCTCCGCACCGTCGAAGACGGCCCTGCCCTCCGGTTCGACGAGAAGGTCAGCTGGCTGCGGAGCGAACACGACCTCGCCTACGGACACGCGAAGGCACTCGTCCACGAGTACGACCTGAGGCGGGCGGCGCGGAAGCTGCTCTAGGCGAGCGGAACCCGGACCGACGGAAACGGCCCGCAGGCGGTGAGCCTGCGGGCCGTTCCGTTGGACGGAGCGTGCGTACGGTCAGTCGTCGCCGCTCAGGATGGAGAACAGGCGCAGCATCTCCAGGTAGATCCACACCAGGGTCATGGTGAGGCCGAAGGCCGCCAGCCACGACTCCTCGCGCGGGGCGCCGAACGCGATGCCGTCCTCGACCTGCTTGAAGTCCAGGGCCAGGAAGCACGCACCGAGGATGATCCCGATGACGCCGAAGAGGATGCCGAGACCGCCGCTACGGAAGCCCAGGCCGTCGCCCCCGCCGAAGACGGCGAACAGCAGGTTGACCGCCATCAGGAGCATGAAGCCCACGGCGGCGGCCATCACGAAGCCGTAGAAGCGGCGGGTGACGCGGATCCAGCGCATCTTGTACGCGAGAAGCACACCGGCGAAGACACACATGGTGCCCAGCACAGCCTGCATCACCACGCCGGGACCGATGTACGTGGAGACCGCGCTGGAGATCACCCCGAGGAAGACACCCTCGAAGGCCGCGTAGGAGACGATCAGCGCCGGGACCGGCTTGCGCTTGAACGACTGGACGAGCGACAGGACGAACGCCACCAGGGCGGCGCCGATCGCGATGCCGTAGGACTTGCCGAGGTTGGCCTCGTCGACCGGCAGCAGGGCCCAGGCGAGGGCCGCGCCGAGGACCACGGTGCCCAGCGTGATCGCGGTACGCGTGACGACATCGTCGATCGTCATCGCGCCGGTGCGCGCGGGTGCCTGCGGGGCGCCGAACTGGGCGTCCGGCTGGGCGTAGGGATTGGTGGCGTACGGGTTGGCGGCGGTGCCCTGCGCGTACGGGTTGGCTCCCGCGGTAGCGGCCCCGGCCTGCGGCGCCGCGTTGAAACCCGCGTAGCCGTTGTCGCGGCTGAACCCCCGTCGCGAGAAGACCGGGTTGCTGCTCCTCATCTCACTCCTTCATGGCCACCCTGCGTGGCCTTCCCACAAGAGTAATGGGTAGGCAAAAGAATCACCCTCGTGCCAGAGGAGGATCTTTGTGGAGGTCGACGGCTGAAGTGACGTCCGGCCGATCGACGCCGTCACTGAACGTCGCAGTGGTGCCCGGAGCCGGACTCGAACCGGCACGCCCCCGAGGGGCAGCGAGGTTTAAGCTCGCCGTGTCTGCATTCCACCATCCGGGCTTGGCGCGCGGCTCCGCGTTGGCACATGACCCTATCCGGGGGTGTCCCCCGATCAGCGGAACAGTGGCGCGATGTTGTCTTATTTTATTGACCGCTTGAGGGGCCGTCAGCACAGCGTGGAAGGCATAGCCACATGCCTGGGCGGGGCGGTGGGCGCCCGGACCCGCAATCGGGAATGACGGAAACTCGCCGCCCCGGGGCGGCACTGCGCGCCATGGGCCCGCCACCCGCCGGGCAACGGCCTCACCGGCACTTCTCACTCCCGGATGATCTCCGGCACCTGCGGGGCCGCGGACGCGCACGTGTCACCTGGATCACACCGTCTGCCCCGGGTTTGCGACGCAGTTCCTGACCCGTCCGCCCCATCGGGCGGAATCAGCCGATCGGGCGACGCAGCCATGCGTCGGCACAGTCGCGCGAGGGGTGAGGGGTCGCCCGCCCGGTCCGCCCGACCCTCACTCTGTGTGATCTTCGGATCCGGGTGTGCGCGCTGCGGAGGAACCGGTTCGGCGCGCTACCGGCTCAGGGTCGGTGTCATACCCGAGGAGGACGAATCGCCCCTCCGGTGCGACTCAAGTGGCCCTCCGGAACGGGTACGGGGACTGACGACCGGCGGCGGATCGGCACCGACGATGGAGTAGTCCGCTTCCGGGCCCCGAACCGAAGTCCTGAACAGGAGTGTCCCCGTGACCATCACCTCCACCGCTCACCGCGCCACCGCGGTGGCTGCCCGCGCCACGGATCTGTCCAAGGTCTACGGACAGGGCGAGACCCAGGTGAAGGCCCTGGACCGGGTCACCGTGGACTTCCCGCAGGGCGAGTTCACCGCGATCATGGGCCCGTCCGGCTCCGGCAAGTCCACCCTCATGCACTGCGTGGCCGGTCTCGACAGCTTCAGCAGCGGTTCGGTACGGATCGGCGAGACGGAGCTCGGTTCCCTCAAGGACAAGCAGCTCACCCAGCTCCGCCGGGACAAGATCGGTTTCATCTTCCAGGCGTTCAACCTGCTGCCCACGCTGACCGCGGCGGAGAACATCACGCTGCCGATGGACATCGCGGGCCGCAAGCCCGACGCCGAGTGGCTGCGCAAGGTCATCGAGATGGTGGGGCTCTCCGACCGGCTGAAGCACCGGCCCACCGAGCTCTCCGGCGGCCAGCAGCAACGCGTCGCGGTGGCCCGCGCCCTGGCCTCGCAGCCGGAGATCATCTTCGGTGACGAGCCCACCGGCAACCTGGACTCCCGCTCCGGCGCCGAGGTGCTGGGCTTCCTGCGCAACTCCGTGCGCGAGCTGGGGCAGACCGTGGTGATGGTGACCCACGACCCGGTGGCCGCCTCCTACGCGGACCGGGTGATCTTCCTCGCGGACGGGGCGATCGTCGACCAGATGATGCGTCCCACCGCGGACGGGGTTCTCGACCGGATGAAGGCGTTCGACGCCAAGGGCCGTACCAGCTGAACACGGACCGCCCCCGCGCACCCTTCCGGAACCCCTCCCCATCCCAGGACTGACAGACATGTTCCGTACCGCCCTGCGCAATGTGCTCGCGCACAAGGCCAGGCTGCTGATGACCGTTCTCGCCGTGATGCTCGGCGTGGCCTTCGTCTCCGGCACTCTGGTCTTCACCGACACCCTCGGCAATGCCTTCCGCAACCAGTCGGCGAAGAGTTACGACGACATCGCCGTCGCCGTCACCACCCACGCGGACCGGCGCGGCGACAAGACCTCCGGCATCGACGCCGCCACGCTCAAGAAGATCCAGGCCCTGGACGGCGTGGCCACCGCCACCGGCCGGGTCTCCGGCTTCGCCGGGGTCGCCGACCCGGACGGCAAGCTGATCGGCAACGGCTGGTCCAACACCGGCGCCAACTTCTCTCCTGGCACGAACGGCAAGGACGCCTCGTACACCTTCGTCGACGGCAGGGGTCCGACCGGCGACGACCGGATCGCGCTCGACAAGGAGACAGCGAAGAAGGGCGAGTACCAGGTCGGCGACCGGGTACGGGTCGCCACGAACGGCCCGGTGAAGGAGTACACCCTCTCCGGCGTCTTCACCACCGAGGACGGTGCGGTGAACGCGGGCGGCAGCCTGGTCCTCTTCGACACCCCGGTCGCCCAGCAGCTCTACCTCAGGCCCGGCTCGTTCCAGGACGTCACCGTCACCGCCGCGGCCGGCGCCTCCGACCGGAAGCTGCTGGACGCGGTGGAGCCCCTGCTGCCCAAGGACGCCACCGCCCGGACCGGCAAGGCTCTCGCCGACGACCAGGCGAAGCAGATCGAGAGCGGCCTGAGCAACCTCAACACGATGCTGCTGGCGTTCGCGGCCATCGCCCTGTTCGTCGGCATCTTCCTGATCGCCAACACGTTCACCATGCTCGTCGCCCAGCGCACCAAGGAGTTGGCCCTGCTGCGCGCCGTAGGCGCCTCCCGCCGCCAGGTCAAGCGCTCCGTACTGCTCGAAGCGGCCGTGGTCGGCGCGCTCGCCTCCGTGATCGGCTTCCTGCTCGGTCTCGGTCTCGCCACCGGACTGCGCTCGGCAATGAGCCTGATCGGCGGGAAGATCCCGGCCGGACCGCTGGTGATCTCCCCCGTCGCGGTCGGCGCCGCGTTCGGTGTCGGCATCCTGATCACCGTGCTGGCAGCCTGGCTGCCGGCCCGCCGCGCCGCGAAGATCGCGCCGGTTGCCGCGATGAGCAGCGTCCACGCGGTGGCCACCACCAAGTCGCTGGTCGTACGGAACTCGATCGGCGGGGTGCTCACCCTGCTCGGCGCGGCCGGGATCGTCGCGGGTGCGGCGGCCGGTTCGGACGGCCGGACGATCATCGGCATCGGTGCCTTCGTGGCGCTGATCGGTGTCATCGTGCTGATCCCGCTGCTGTCGCGGCCGGTCATCGCCCTGGTGCGGCCGATGCTGCTGAAGCTGTTCGGGGTCTCGGGCAAGCTGGCCGCGCAGAACGCGGTCCGTAACCCGCGGCGTACCGGGGCAACCGCCTCCGCTCTCGCGATCGGCCTCACCCTGGTCACGGGCATCTCGGTGCTGGGCGTCACGCTCGGCCAGGCGGTCGACCGGATGACCACGGACAACATCAGGGCCGACTACATGATCTCGATGGCGAGCGGCGACTCGCTCGACGAGTCGGCGCTCACCGCCCTGGAGAAGTCCGACGCCGTCGTCGCGGTCTCCCCCCAGCAGGCCGCCTCCATCAAGGTCGAGGGCACGTACCACTCGGTCTCCGGGGTCACGCCGGGCGATGTGCAGAAGGTCTTCTCCCTGAAGACGGTCTCCGGTTCGCTGGACTCGCTGGGCGACGGCGAGATCGCCGTCGGCGACAAGACCGCGAAGTCGAACGGCTGGAAGCCCGGAACCTCCCTCCCGGTGACGTACGACGACGACAAGAAGGGCACCCTGACGGTCGGCGCGGTCTACGAGGAGAACGAATTCCTGTCACCGGTCCTGATGCCGAAGAACATCCTGACCGCGCATCAGAGCCACCCGGACATCCGCGAGATCTGGCTGAGGACGGACGGCGGCGCGTCGAAGGCCAACGAGCAGGCCGTGGTCGACGCCCTGGGTGACAACCCGGCGATGTCCGTCATGGACCGGCAGGACATCCGGGACACGTTCGGCGGCTTCATCAGCATGGCGCTGAACATCATGTACGGGCTGCTGGCGATGGCCCTGATCATCGCGGTGCTCGGGGTCATCAACACCCTGGCGATGTCGGTCTTCGAGCGTCAGCAGGAGATCGGCATGCTCCGGGCGATCGGTCTGGACCGGCGCAAGGTGAAGCGCATGATCCGGCTGGAGGCCGTGGTCATCTCGGTCTTCGGCGCGGTGGTCGGGGTCGCGCTCGGTACGTTCCTCGGCTGGGCGATCGGCCGGACGCTGGCCTCCTCCATCCCGGGGTACGCCCTGGTGATCCCGTGGGACCGGATCGCGGTCTTCCTGGTGCTGGCGGCGCTGGTGGGCGTGCTGGCCTCGCTCTGGCCGGCCCGCAGCGCCGCGAAGCTGAACATGCTGACGGCGATCAAGACCGAGTGACGAGTGAGCCCCCGGCAGTGAGCCCCTGATACGGAGGGCCGGTACCCGCAAGCTGGAGCTGCGGGTACCGGCCCTCTCTGCGCCCGTACGTGTTCAGCCGGCCGCGGACGCCTTCCATTCGCGGGCGCGCAGCGGCATCCGGGAGGACCCGTCGTCCACCGGACGGACCGCGAGGATCTGGTTGACCCCGATCTTGTTGTGCTCGAAGGACAGGGCGGAGGCGGCCATGTAGAGGCGCCAGACCCTGGCCCGGCCGGGCGAGGCCATCGTGACCGCCCGGTCCCAGTGCTTCTCCAGATTGGCGACCCAGCGGCGCAGGGTCAGTGCGTAGTGCTCGCGGATCGACTCGACGTCGCGGGCCTCGAAGCCGGCTTCCTCGAGCGTGGCGACGATCCGGCCCAGCGGGGCGAGTTCGCCGTCGGGGAAGACGTACGCGTCGATGAACTCGTCCACGTGGTAAGCGGACTCGTCCCGTTCGGGGCGGCGGGCGATCTGGTGGTTGAGCAGCCGGCCGCCCGGCTTCAGAAGGGCGTAGAGGGCGTCGGCGTACTCGCGGTAGCGGACCGAGCCGACGTGCTCGGCCATGCCGATCGACGAGATGGCGTCGTACGGGCCGTCCCTGACGTCCCGGTAGTCCTGGACCCGGATCTCGATCCGGTCGGTCAGTCCTTCCTCGGCGATGCGCTTGCGGGCGTATGCGGCCTGTTCGACGGAGAGGGTCACCCCGGTGACCCGGGCGCCGTACTCGCGGGCCGCGTGGATGGCCATGGAGCCCCAGCCGCAGCCGACGTCGAGGAGGCGGTCGCCCTCCTTCAACGCGAGCTTGCGGCAGACCAGGTCGAGCTTGTCGCGCTGGGCGTCCTCCAGGCTTCCCTCGTCCTCCCAGTAGGCGCAGGAGTAGACCATGGACGGGCCGAGGACCAGTTCGTAGAAGTCATTGCCTACGTCGTAGTGGTGGCTGATGGCCTCCTTGTCGCGACGCTTGGTGTGGAGGGGGCCGGTGCGGCGGCGGACCTCCTCGACGGGCGGGGGCGGTGGCGGCCAGGGTCCCGCCAGGTGCAGCAGGCTCCGGGCGGCGGCCCGGAGCTTCGGGTTCCGGATCGGGTGGACGGTGTCCTTCGCGTCCGCGCCGCGCTCCCAGAGCAGTCCGGCCATCAGATCCAGCGTCTCGTAGAGATCGCCGTCGATGTCGAGTTCGCCGGCCACCCAGGCGCGGGCCAGGCCCAGTTCGCCCGGCTTCCAGAGCAGCCGGCGCAACGCGCGGCGGTTCCGGATGACGAGAACGGGGGCGCCGGGCGGTCCGGATTCGCTGCCGTCCCAGGCCCGGATCCGGACCGGCAGGGGTTCTCCCAGCAACTCCTCGGCGAGAGCGGTCAGCCGCAACGCGGCGTCTGCCATGGCGTACACCTCCGTGATGGTGTTTCCCAACGAGCCCAAACATGCCCAAACATGCCTCGAACCACGCCATGCACCCGTGGTGCCACGACGAGATACACCCCCGTCAACACTCTCCGGCGCCAACGCCATCCCGCAGTGGCGCAACGGAACGGAAAAATACCTGCACACCACACGCACTTTTCGGGCGGTCACTCCCGGCCTCCGGACACGCCGAAGGGGCCGCCCGCACCACGGATGGCGGGCGGCCCCTTCGGGCGTCGTACGGGAGAGGATCCGGCGGACCGGAGCCCCGGCTAGGAGGCCTTGGCCTTCTCGCCCTCGGACTTGGCGGCGGCCGGAGCCGGGGCCGGCTTGGCTGCCTCGTAGAACTCCTCGCGCGGAGTCTCCATGGCGCCGAGCGAGACGACCTCGCGCTTGAGGAACATCGCAAGGGTCCAGTCGGCGAAGATCCGGATCTTACGGTTCCAGGTCGGCATCGCCATGCCGTGGTAGCCACGGTGCATGTACCAGGCGAGACGGCCCTTGAGCTTGATCTTCATCTTGCCCATGACGATCATCGCGACGCCCTTGTGCAGGCCGAGACCGGCGACCGCACCCTTGTTGGCGTGGCTGTATTCCTTCTGCGGGAAACCGCGCATCCCGGAGATGACGTTGTCGCCGAGGACCTTGGCCTGACGCAGCGCGTGCTGGGCGTTCGGCGGGCACCAGGCGTTCGGGTTACCGGCCTTGCGGCCGACCATGTCCGGAACCTGGGCGTTGTCGCCCGCGGCCCAGATGTAGTCGGTGCCCTGCACCTGGAGCTTCTCGGACGTGTCCACGTGACCGCGCGGGCCGAGCGGCAGGCCGAAGCGGGCCAGCGCCGGGTTCGGCTTCACGCCGGCCGTCCACACGATGGTGTTGGAGTCGACCTCGAGGCCGTTCTTCAGGACGACGTGACCGTCGATGCAGGAGTCCATGGAGGTCGAGAGGAAGACCTCGACACCACGGGACTCCAGGTGCTCCCGGCCCCAGGTGCCCAGCTTCGGGCCGACCTCGGGAAGGATCTTGTCGGCGGCGTCGACGAGGATGAAGCGCATGTCCTCGCGCTTCACGTTCGTGTAGTACTTCGCCGCGTCACGGGCCATGTCCTCGACCTCGCCGATGGTCTCCGCACCGGCGAAGCCGCCGCCCACGAAGACGAACGTCAACGCCCTGCGGCGGACGTCCTCATCGGTCGTCGAGTCGGCCTTGTCCAGCTGCTCGAGAACGTGGTTGCGCAGGCCGATGGCCTCCTCGATGCCCTTCATACCGATGCCCTGTTCGGCCAGGCCGGGGATCGGGAAGGTGCGGGAGACCGCGCCCATCGCGATGACCAGGTAGTCGAAGGGCAGCTCGTAGGCCTCGCCGACGAGCGGCGCGACCGTGGCGACCTTGCGGTCCTGATCGATGGTGGTGACGCGGCCGGTGAGAACCTCGGCCTTCGGCAGTACGCGTCGCAGCGGGACGACGACATGCCGAGGCGAGATGCTGCCGGCTGCGGCTTCGGGGAGGAAGGGCTGGTAGGTCATGTACGACCGGGGGTCGACGACCGTGACGGTCGCCTCGCCGTAGCGCATCTTCTTCAGAATGCGCCGAGCTGCGTACAGGCCTACGTACCCACCGCCTACTACGAGGATCCTGGGACGCTCCGTGGTGCTCATGCCATCGAGTATCCACCCCCCTCGGGGGGCATGCTCGTGAGCCCCTTCACAAGGTATCGCCCACCCTCTGCTACACTTCGCCGCCCGCGTGACCGAGGTCATGGCGCCGCAAGGGAACCACGGTGCGGTGGCGAACGTTGTTCACCGCTTGTGAGCTGGCCCTTGAGCCCCGCGAGCGGGGTGAACCACCCCTTCGGCCGACACTCCAGCGACACGTCCGGAACCGTCCCGTATGCGCAGCGAACGGGCCCGCGGACGGTCGCGGGGCCCCGTACGGAGCAGAAGTGCGCACCAAGGGACCGAATTCCTTGTGAAGAAGTTCACGAACTTCCTCGCGGCGCGTCTCCCGAAGGGGTCCCGGAGGGGCTCCCGACGGCTCAAAGGTGCAGGCGGGAGTGCGCATGAGCGTGTTTTCGGCGTCTCCTGCCGCACCCCCGCGAACAGCCCTTCGGGCACCCTTTCGAACGGGCTGCCGGCGGCCTCCCGGCTACGCGATGGACCAGGCGATCCCGTCGAGAATGTCGTGCTCGCTGACGACGATCTCGCGGGCCCCGGTCCGCTTCATCACGCCCAGCAGGACGAGCGCCCCGGCGGTGATCACGTCGACCCGCCCCGGGTGCATCGCGGGGATCGCGGCACGCTCGGCGTGGGTCGAGGTGACGAGCCGTCCGGTGATCTCCTGAACCTGCTCGAAGGAGATCCGGGAGTGGTGGATCGCCTCGGAGTCGTACTCCTCCAGTCCCAGCGCGATCGCGGCCACGGTGGTGACGGTGCCGGCGAGGCCGACGAGCGTGGCGGCTTCGGTGAGCGGGACGGTCTCCTCGGCCAGATCGAGGGCGGCGTCGATGTCCGCGCGGATCGCGGTGATCTGACCCAGCGTGGGAGGGTCGGTGACGGCACCGTCGCGTACGAGATGGCGCTCGGTCATCCGTACGCAGCCGATGTCCACCGACCGCGCGGCCAGGACCCGGTCGTCGCCGACGACGAACTCGGTGGAACCGCCGCCGATGTCCACCACCAGGTAGGGCTTCGGCAGGTGGTCGCTGCCCTCGAGCTCCTTGGTGGCGCCGTCGAAGGAGAACTCGGCCTCCTGGTCGCCGCTGATCACCTCGGGCTCGACGCCGAGGATGTCCAGCACGCCACCGACGAACTCGTCCCTGTTCTCCGCGTCGCGGGAGGCGGAGGTCGCGACGAAGCGGGTCTTCTCCGCGCCGTACTCCTTGATGACGGCCGCGTACTGGCGGCAGGCGGCAAAGGTCCGCTCCAGCGCCTCGGGGGCGAGCCGGCCGGTGCGGTCCACGCCCTGGCCGAGCCGGACGATCTCCATCCGCCGGTCGAGCTCGGTGAGCTCACCGGTGGCGGGGTCGGCGGCGGCGACGAGCAGACGGATCGAGTTGGTACCGCAGTCGATGGCGGCCACGCGCGTCATGAGCACTCCTGTTTCTTCAAGCTCTCCGACGCCGGTCCAAGCCCCTCCGACGCCGATTCGAACCCCTCCGGCGGTCGAGGGGCGGGGGTCCCGGGGGCGGACCCCCCGGGCACGGTCAGCCTTCGCCCGCCTCGTCGGACGGACGGAAGGCGACGTAGCCGCCTTCGCTCTCGGCGACCGTCCAGCCCTCCTTCTCGTCCGGCGGCCCGCACGGCGTGACGCACGGCCCCTTGCGCCACCACTCCGGCAGCATCGCAATCGCCTCGTCGCCCAGCGGGTTCACGCCCGGCCCCGCCGCCAGCGAGTGCCCCACCAGCACGTGCAGGCACTTCACCCGGTCCGGCATGCCACCCGCGCTGGGAAAGCCCTCCAGCACCTCGATGGCGTCGCGCCGGGCGATGTAGTCCTCATGCGCGGCACGGTACGCAGCCGCCAGCTCCGGGTCCGTGGCCAGACGCTCCGTCATCTCCTTCATGACGCCGTTCGCCTCCAGCGTGCCGATGGCGGAAGCCGCGCGCGGGCACGTCAGGTAGTACGTCGTCGGGAACGGCGTACCGTCCTCCAGCCGCGGGGACGTCTCGACCACGTCCGGGTTGCCGCACGGGCAGCGGTGCGCGATCGCGCGCAGCCCGCGCGGCGGGCGGCCGAGCTGCTGCTGGAACGCGGCGATGTCCGCCTCGGTGGGCGTGGTGGACTCGGTCTGGGGAGGGGGCGTTTCCATGCCTGCCTTGGATCTACTCGGATGTGTGAACCACGGCTCCGCACAGTGCTGCGGGGACGAGGTGAACTAAAAGAAATGAGAAGTCAGTTGCGGTCGGCGCTGTCCACGCCGTCCCACAGGTTGGAGTGCCACGGCCGGTCGGTCTCCTTCGCCCCTCCGCTGCGCTCCTTCGCCGCGTCGGGGTCGATCACCGTGTAGCTGGTCTCCCCGGGACGCACGTAGTGCAGGTGTTCCCGGGCCAGCCGCCGGATGTACGCGTCGTCCTGGAGGCGCGCCTTCTCGTCGCGCAGCTCCTCGGTGTGCTTCTCTGCCTCCTGCGCCAGCCGCTCCTGGTCGGCGATCTCGTCGCGCTGCGACACGTACTGCCGCATCGGGTACGCGAGCGCCACCACCAGGGAGCAGACGACCAGGGCGAGGAACGCGGCCCGGCCGGTGAGCCGGGAACGGCGGGCCTGGCGACGGTTCTGGGACCGGTAGACGCGGGCGGCGGTCTGCTCACCGAGCAGTCGCAGCCGGGTCGCGGTGGAGAACCGTTCCCGGTCCTTCGCGGCCATGTCTCCGCCTCCCCACTACGCACGTCCGTCCCCGCACACGGTACGGGACCGAGTGCGGGGACGGACGGAGGCCGGGGCCTTTGCCCGATGCCGGGCCTGCTATCAGCCCTTGAAGCGCGGGAACGCGGAGCGGCCCGCGTACACCGCCGCGTCGTCGAGGATCTCCTCGATGCGCAGCAGCTGGTTGTACTTGGCGACGCGGTCCGAGCGGGCCGGGGCGCCGGTCTTGATCTGGCCGCAGTTCACCGCGACGGCGAGGTCGGCGATGGTGACGTCCTCGGTCTCGCCGGAGCGGTGGGACATCATGCACTTGAAGCCGTTGCGCTGGGCGAGCTCGACGGCGTCCAGGGTCTCGGTCAGCGAACCGATCTGGTTGACCTTGACGAGCAGCGCGTTGGCGGAGCCCTCCTCGATGCCGCGGGCCAGGCGCTCCGGGTTGGTGACGAACAGGTCGTCACCGACGATCTGCACCTTGGCGCCGAGCTTCTGGGTGATGACGTTCCAGCCGGCCCAGTCGTCCTCGTACAGCGGGTCCTCGATGGAGACCAGCGGGTACGCGGAGACGAGCTCCTCGTAGTACTCGGTCATCTCGGCGGCCGAGCGGGACTTGCCCTCGAACTCGTACTTGCCGTCCTTGTAGAACTCCGAGGCGGCGACGTCGAGCGCGAGCGCGATGTCCTTGCCCGGGGCGTAACCGGCTTCCTTGATGGCCTCGAGGATGAGGTCCAGGGCGGCGCGGTTCGACTCCAGGTTCGGCGCGAAGCCGCCCTCGTCGCCGAGACCGGTCGACAGGCCCTTGGTCTTCAGGACCTTCTTCAGCGTGTGGTAGACCTCGGCGCCCCAGCGCAGGGCCTCGGAGAAGGACTCCGCGCCGATCGGCGCGATCATGAACTCCTGGATGTCGACGTTGGAGTCGGCGTGCGACCCACCGTTGAGGATGTTCATCATCGGGACGGGCAGCAGGTGCGCGTTCGGGCCACCGAGGTAGCGGAACAGCGGCAGGTCCGAGGCCTCGGACGCGGCGTGTGCGACGGCCAGCGAGACGCCGAGGATCGCGTTGGCGCCGAGCGAGCCCTTGTTCTCGGTGGCGTCCAGGTCGAACATGGCCTGGTCGATCAGCCGCTGCTCGGTGGCGTCGTAGCCGACGAGCTCCGGGCCGATCTGCTCGATCACGGCGAGGACGGCCTTCTCGACGCCCTTGCCCTGGTAGCGGTTGGGGTCACCGTCGCGAAGCTCAATGGCCTCGAACGCACCGGTGGAGGCGCCGGACGGAACAGCAGCACGGCCCGTGCTGCCGTCGTCGAGGCCAACCTCGACCTCGACCGTGGGGTTTCCGCGGGAGTCGAGGATTTCCCGGGCTACGACGACGTCGATGGACGGCACGAGGCATCTCCTTCTGGGATATGACGCTGGTTGTGCAGGGTCGCTTTGGCCTTGCGACAAGAGCCTAACCGGCTGGGCCGCCTCGGTCCGCCGACCGCCCGCCTCCTGGGACGAAAAAGGACCCAAGGGCTCTCATAGCAGGGCAAAGATCCAGATTTCTACTGGACGGTAACGACAACAGTTGAACGCTGAAACCCCGACCCTGCGCGTACGGGGGAATCCGCGCCGGGTCGGGGTGCTCGGGGAGGAGAGAGCCCGTATCTACGGGGAGCCCGTAGATACGGAGGCCCGTCCTACTTCGTCAGGTGGAGCTGCTGACCCGGGTAGATCAGGTCGGCGTCCTCGACGATGTCCTTGTTCAGCTTGAAGAGCTGCTGCCAGCCGCCCTTCACCTTGTGCTGCGCGGCGATCTTGCTGAGCGAGTCGCCGGACTTCACCTTGTACTCGCCGTCGCCCTTGGCGACCTTCGCGCCGGTCGGCGTGGTGACGGTCTTCTTGGTCGCGGCCTTGGGGGCGGTGCCGCGGTCCGCGCGGGAGGCGGCGGGGGCCTCGGTGCGCTCGACCTGCTTCGGCGCGGCCTGCTTCGGCTCCTGCGCCGGAGTGCTCCGCTGCGCGGTGGAGCCGGTGTCGACGCCCGGGTCGACACCGTCGTTGGTCAGGTTGCCGGCGCCGGCGCAGCCCCAGGCACCCGGGCCCTGCATGTCGAGGAGCTTCTCGGCGGTGGCGATCTGCTGTGCCTTGGTGGCGAGGTCGGCGCGCGGGGCGTACTGCGTACCACCGGCGGCGGCCCAGCTGGACTGCGAGAACTGCAGGCCGCCGTAGTAGCCGTTGCCGGTGTTGATGGACCAGTTGCCGCCGGACTCGCAGTGGGCGACGGCGTCCCACGTGGCGACGGAGGCTGCGGAGGCACCGGTCGCACCCATCAGGGGAGCGGCGATGGCGGCACCGGTGACGCCGGCGAGCGTGGCGACACGGACGGCCTTGGACGGGCGACGGTGCTTGCCCTTGCTGTTCAGCAGCATGGAACTTCTCCTCACCGACGCCTACGAGGTGAGCTGTCGGGTTCGGGCCAAGTGAGTTGCCCGGTCGCATGTCCTAGCACGCGACTTCACCCCGAGCCGGTCCTGACGGTCTTTCGGCCATCGGGCCCGGCGGCTTACCTGGGTCCCCCGCTCCTGCCTACGGCGCTTTACGCGTCTGTTCCCTTCGACCGACGGCAGGATTCGGCGTGACGGTCGACGGGGCCCGCGGTGCGAGCGGTTCCGACCGTAAACGTACGCAACCTCGACATTCAAAGATGGGCATAACGGACAATCAGTCCTTACAGGCATCCGATCGCACAGTGTTTTCGCAGGTGAGGAGCGGTGCGGACAGACCCGGCAGACGCGACACGCCAGTTGACACAAAGAGACCCATGTCTCACTTACGCATAAGCGGACATAGGTCCCTGAACTACCCCTATTTTTGGGGTGCTTTTAGCCGTTTATCAGACTGCTCTCACTTCGACTTCACGCCGAGATCGAGGCTCTGGCCAGGCAGGATGAGGTCCGGGTCGCCGCCGACCGCACCCTTGTTCGCCTCATAGAGAGCGGGCCATCCACCGGGAACCTTCTGTGCGTCAGCAATCGCCCAGAGGTTGTCGCCCGGCCGGACGGTGTAATCGCCGTCTGTCGCCGCCGCGCGCGTGTCGCGCCCGGCACTGTTACCGCGGGAAGCATGCCGACCCGAGTCCCGGTCGCCGCCCCTGCCCATGCCATGGCTCACCTCGGAAGCCGGCGCACCGCGGTGCTTGCCACCCACCCCATTGTCGGACGAGCCAGACTTCTGGGGTGATTCGGATGAATCAGACTTCTTGGACGACGGCGTGGCTGACGGCTTGTGCGACGCCTTGCCCGAAGGCGTGGCGGACGCCTCGGTGGACGGCGCCTCGGACGCATCCCCGCTCTCCGCCGGTTCGGCCGAGGGCACGATTCCCGGGTCGACCCCCGGCAACGACCCGTCCTCCGTGAGCCCGGAGATCACCGCACAGCTGGGCCACTCCTTCGGCCCCCGGTCGTCCAGGACCTTCTCGGCGACCGCTATCTGCTGCGAGCGACTGGCGAGGTCGGCGCGCGGGGCGTACGCCTCACCGCCGTACGCCTTCCAGTCGCCCTGCGAGAACTGAAGACCGCCGTAGAAGCCGTTGCCGAGGTCGGCGCTCCACATGCCGCCGCTCTCGCACTCTGCGACCCGGTCCCAGGTCGTGGCGTCGGCGGCGTGCGCACCGGCCGCGCCGAGCAGGGGGATGGCGATGGCCGAACCGGTCACGCCTGCGGTGACGACGATCGCGGGTGCCTGGCGAGGGCGACGGTGCCTGCCGTTCGCGGAGCCCATGGGATTGCCTTCCGTGTGACTGACAAGTGACTGGTGAGTCGAACGGTGAACGTAGCGGCACTCGAACGCCTGTCACAAGTCGATGCAGCGCAGATCACGTGAAAGTCACAGAGTTGACAGGGCGTCACCTTCGCCGGAACGCCGTCCGGGACCGAACTCCACCGGAAGCGTGCGCAGTCCACGCATGATGAGCCCGCCACGCCACCGCAAATCGGTAGGTTCCACCGCAAGCCGCAGGTCCGGGAGGCGCCTCAACAGGGTGGCCAGGGCAGCCTGCCCCTCCAGTCGGGCAAGCGGTGCTCCCAGGCAGTAATGGATGCCGTGCCCGTATCCGAGGTGCTGATTGTCACGCCGCGCGAGGTCCAGCGTGTCCGGGTCCGTAAACCGTTCCGGGTCGCGGTCGGCGGCGGCGAGCACCACCAGCACGGGGTCACCCGCCGCGATCCGCTGCCCGCCGAGGGTCAGCGGCTCGGTGGCGAACCGCCAGGTCGCCAGCTCCACCGGACCGTCGTACCGCAGCAGTTCCTCGATGCCGGTCTCCAGCAGCCCGCTCTCCCCCGCATCGAGCGAGCGCTGCAGCCGCTCCCGCTGCTCCGGATCGCGCAGCAGGGCGTACACCCCGTTGCCGATGAGGTTGACCGTCGTCTCGAATCCCGCGAAGAGGAGGATGAAAGCCATGGCGGCGGCCTCGTTCTCGGTGAGGTGCTCGCCGTGGTCGCTCGCCCGGATCAGCCCCGAGATCAGGTCCTCCCCCGGGTTCTCCCGCTTCCGGTGGATGAGCTCCGCGAGATAGCCGCGCATCTTCTTCACCGACCGGGCCACCCCGCCGCGCGGACCACCGCCGTGGCGGATCATCATCCCCGCCCAGTCCCGGAAGTCGTCCTGGTCCTCGCGCGGGACGCCGAGCAGGTCACAGATCGCGTAGATGGGGAGCGGGAACGCGAAATCGTGGATGAGGTCCGCGGATCCCTCCTCGATGAAGTTGTCGATGAGGCGGTCCGTCAGCTCCTGCACGCGCGGGGCGAACTCGGCGACCCGGCGCGGCGTGAACGCCTTCGAGACCAGTCGGCGCAGTCTGGTGTGGTCGGGCGGGTCGATGTTCAGCAGATGCGTCATCAGCTCCGCCTTGCGCTCGCCCGGGATGCCGGTCTTCCCCTTGGCGTGCGCCGGCTCGTCGTGGTGCGCAGGATTCTTGGAGAGCCGGGTGTCGGCGAGGGCCTGCCGGGCGTCCTGGTACCGCGTCACGAGCCATGCCTCGACCCCGCTGGGCAGCGCGGTGCGGTGCACGGGGCTGTTCTCGCGCAGCCAGGCGTAGGCCGGGTACGGGTCGGTGGCGAACTCCCAGGTGAAGAGTTCGGGGGCGTCGGCGGGGCTGTCGTTCACCCCCTGACGTTATCCGCTGGCCTCCGCGGCGAGGATCGCGTCCCGGTAGGCGCGGCCCGCAGCGCGCAGGGCGGCCTCGGGGTCCGTGCCGTCCTGTTCCGCGCGTACGGCCAGGGCGAGGAGTTCGTAACCGATGCTGTCGCCCGTCGGGAGCGGCACATCGAGTCCGGCGGCACGGACCCGGCTCGCCAGCTTCGCGGCCAGCGCCAGCCCGGGCTGCCCGAGCGGGACGCCGTCGGTGACCGAGTCCCGCTGCTTCTCGATGGCCTTGGTACGCAGCCAGTGCTCGTGGACGTCCTCCGGGGTCTCGGCGGTCTCGTCACCGAAGACATGCGGATGGCGGTGGATCAGCTTCTCGACGAGGGTCGCGGCGACATCGTCGACGGAGAACGGTTCGTCCGTGTCCTCCTCCGCGATCCGGGCGTGGAAGACGACCTGGAGAAGGACGTCGCCGAGTTCCTCGCGCAGTTCGTCGCGGTCGCCGTCCTCGATCGCCTCGACGAGTTCGTACGCCTCCTCGATGGCGTACTTGGCAAGCCCCTCGTGAGTCTTCTGCGAGGTCCACGGGCACTCGGCCCTGATCCGGTCCATGACCTGGACGAGGTCGAGGAGACGGGCACCGGGCAGATCGTACGAACCGGGCAGCAGCTCCAGGTTCGGCATCTGCACCCGGCCCGAGCCGGCCAGCCGGGCCAGCCCGTCCGTCAGCGGCTGGTTGCCCTCGCCACTGGTCACGACCACGACGGTCCGACCGCCCGCGCAGGCGTCGACGAGTTCCTGCGCGGTGGGCGCGGCGTGCTCGACGGTGACGCCGGCCTCGCGCAGGTACGGCAGCTGCGGGTGGTCCGACTCGGCGCAGAGCACCCGGTCGGCGGCGTGCAGCGTCTGCCAGGCGGGCCAGGACAGCAGTCCGGGCGCGACCCGGTGGCTGGCGGTGAGCAGGACGATACGACCGGGGTCTTCAGCGTTCACCCCACCAACCTACTAGGGGCGCGCGACCGGCCCGACCGACCGGACGCCCTGGGTAGCGAGGTGCCGTGCCGGGCGTCGCGAGCCGGTGAACCTTTCCGGTCGCAGCGCTAGGCGCCGGCTGCGGCTTCCTGCTGGGCCGGCTTGGTGACCTGGGTGATCCACGGGGCCTTGTAGTTGGCGAGCTGGGTCTGCTTGTTGTCCCAGGTGCCGAAGCGCGGGTTGACGTCGATGTGCAGCGACTTCGACGCCGCGCTGAGCGCGTCGCCGACGGCCTTCTGCCCGGCGGGCTGCTGCAGGTCGGCACCGAGCGCCTGGGCGATCTTCGACAGCTGGACCTGCTCGCGCAGGACGGCATCGATCTGGTTCGGGGCGACCCAGCTCTGCTGCAGCATCATCGCCTGCAGTTGTGTCTCTCCACCGGACTGGGAGACCGCCGACTGCCGCATCTCCTGGACCTCCTTGCGGCTGACCTTGATTCCCGCGTCCGCGGCGGCCTTGTCCAGGATCCGGTCGAAGATCAGCCCGTGCAGCTTGGCCCGGCTGAGCTGCCCGGACTTGTTGATGAGCTGCACGGACTGGTCGGACTCGTTCTGCGCGGTGCGTACGTCCGCCACCTGCGCCTGCACGGTGGACACCTCGATGCGGTCCCCGCCGACCACGGCTGCGGCGCCTGGGTGGGCCTGGTTGCCGCAGGCGGAGAGGAGCGGCGCCGCGACGAGCATGGCGGCGGAGACGACGAGCGCGGTGCGACGGCGGCGGTGCAAAGGAGCCTCCCGGGGCGATTGAGACAGCAGGTGCGGCGCGCCGCGCCCCCTTGCGGGGTGGTGGCCGGGCGACGGGCGGGCGCACAAGACCTTGCGTTGATCGATGTTAGGCAGTGGGCGTGATCCCGGCCACTGATTCGACCAACGATTCGGGAGGAGTTGGGGATGTGGGCCTGTTCACCGTCCCTCCACGGCCGTTTCCGGCCGCAGCATGATCACGCGGGAGACCACGAACGTGATCGGGATGGCCGCCACCGCCGCGACCAGCGGCGCGTACCGGCTGCTGAATCCGGCGAGGTCGACCAGCAGCCAGACGCCCCCGGTCGTGATGGCGAAATTGGCGGCGTTGGTCAGCGGGAAGAGCAGGAACTTCCGCCAGGTGGGGCGGGTCCGGTAGGTGAAGTACGAGTTCAGCAGGAACGAGCCGGTCATGCTGAACGCGAACGCGATCACATGCGCGGCCAGATACGGCAGCCTGGTCAGCAGGGCCAGATAGCAGACGTAGTACGTACCGGTATTCACGACGCCGACGAGTGCGAAGCGGATCATCTGCGCCCGGACCGTCATCGGCGTACGAACTCCCGTGCCTGCTGATTCGGTACGGCGGTATTGCCGGCCTTCACCAGGAAGTGCGGGCGCCGCTTCACCTCGTAGTAGATGCGGCCGACGTACTCACCGACCACACCCACTATCACCATCTGCACCCCGGCAAGTGCCGTGACCACGACGATGAGCGTGACATAGCCGGGCGTGTCCACGCCTTTCATCAGGGCGAATCCGACGATCCAGGCGGCATAGACGAGGGCGACGGACATCAGCACCATGCCCAGGTATAAAGCGGCGCGCAGTGGCTTGTTGTTGAACGAGAGCAGTCCGTCGAGTCCGTAGTTGAGGAGCTTGCCGAAGGTCCAGGCGGAGCTGCCCTGCTCGCGGACGGCGTTCTCGTAGCCGAAGGTCGTCGTCGGGAATCCGACCCAGGCGAACAGTCCCTTGGAGAACCGGTTGTACTCGGTGAGTTCGAGGACGGCGTCGACGGTACGCCGGGACAGCAGCCGGAAGTCTCCGACACCGTCGACCAGTTCCACGTCCACCAGGCGATTGATCAGCCAGTAGTAGGCGCGGGCGCCGAGGGTGCGGGTGAGACGGTCGCCCTTGCGGGTGCGGCGGGCAATGACCTGGTCGTAGCCGCGGGCGTGCTCCTCCAGCATGCGGCCGATGAGCTCCGGCGGGTGCTGGAGGTCGGCGTCCATGATGACGACCGCGTCGCCGTCGGCGTGCTGGAGGCCGGCGAGCATGGCGGCCTCCTTGCCGAAGTTCCGGCTGAAGGAGAGGTAGCGGGTCCGCGGATCGGTGGCGGCCAGCTCCTCCAGAACCGGAAGCGTGCGGTCTGCGCTGCCGTCATCGACGTAGACCAGCTGGAAATCATGCCCCAGCCGCGTCATCTGCTCCGTGACACGCGCATGGAAGCGTCCGAGGATCTCCTCCTCGTTGAAACAAGGCACCACCAGCGAGATCAGCACGGGATTAACTCACCCTGTCGGTCCGTCAGATAGAGATGCTTCACATGGATAGTGAGCAACCATTGCGTGAATTGAACTATGGAGGAAACAGTTCGACACTGTTCACTCGCCCGTGGCTGCCATATTCCTCCGTATGCCGACCTTCCGCCCCCGCCCGGCCGCGGCCGGGCTCGCCGCACTGATCACCGCCGTCACCGTGTGCGCGGGCGATGCGGCGGCCCGCAGCTTTCCGTTCGGGCCGCACACCAGGAGTGTCAGTGACCTGGGAAATCAGTTCGTTCCGTTCCACCTCCGGCTCTGGGACCTGCTGCACGGAAACGCCGACGGCGGGCTGTTCCTGAATTGGTCGTCCGGATACGGGACCAGCTTCCTGCCGGACCTCGGCACCTATCTGACCAGCCCGTTCGCGCTGCTCGTCGGGGTCTTTCCGCGGGACCGCATCGACCTCGCGGTGTACGTGGTGACGGTCCTGAAGATGGCGTCGGCCGCGGCGGCGATGGCCTGTCTGCTTCTGACCCTGCGCGGCGGACGCCACTGGGTGGCGGGGGTGTTCGGCAGTGCGTACGCGCTGTGCGGCTGGTCGGTCGCGGAGGCCGCGTACAACCCGATGTGGCTTGACGGTCTGATCGCCCTCCCGCTGCTCTGCCTGGCCGGTGAATGGGCGCGGACGGGGCGCCGCCGCGTGGTGGCACCGCTGCTCGTCGCGGTCGTGTGGGCCGCCAACTTCTATACGGCGTACATGGCGACCCTGGGGGCCGCACTGGTGCTGGCGGTACGGCTGCTGACGGTGGGCGAGAAGGGGACGAGAGTACGGGCGCTGGTGCGGGCGGCCCGGACCGTGCTGCTGGGGGCCGGTCTCGCGGCGCCCGTCCTGCTTCCCGTCTATCTCGGCACGAGACACGCCTATCCCGGCTGGGACCGGACGTTCCGCGCCGCGGCCTGGCCCGATGTCCTTGCCCGGCTGCTTCCCGGCACCTATGACTTCTTCACCCCGGCGCTCTTCCTGGGCACGGTCGCCCTGCTGCCGGCCTGCATGCTCGCCTTCCAGACGGCGGTACCGCGGCGCGAGCGGTGGGCGTGGGCCGGGCTGGTGGCCGGGGTCGCGCTGTCGATGCAGTGGGGGCCGACCCATCTGCTCTGGCACGCTTTCGCGACGCCCAACGGCAGTCCGTACCGGCAGACGTTCGTGCTCGCCGGACTGCTGGTGGTCGCCGCCTGGATCTCGGTCTCGTACGGCCGGCCCGGGCGCCGCGCCCTGTTCGCCGGGTGCGCGGTGCTGATGCTGATCGCGGCAGGGGCGGCCGCCAGTGATCTCGTCTCGCACTGGACGTACCCGCTGTTCGCGGCCGGTCTGGTGGCGACCGCCGCCGCGCTCGTCCTGCTGGGCCGGGGCCGCTGCGCGCTGCTCGCCGCCACGCTGCTGATCGGCGCGCTGGCGGGACAGGCCGCGGCGACCACCGCGTTCGCCGACCGGCAGCGTCTCGCCCGGCTCGACGACTATGCTCCCTGGGGCGAGCGGCAGCGCGTCCAGGAGGCCGCGGTGGCGGGCGCGGACGCGTGGCCGCGTTACCGCACCGACCCCGGCCGGGAGCAGACCACCGCGAACGATCCGCTGCTGGTGGGCGGCCAGGGCGCCGCCTACTACAGCAGTCACACGCCGGCCGTGCTGACCCGCACGCTCGGTGCGCTCGGCGCCGGCTGGACATCCAACGGGCGGGCCGTCCAGAGCCTCGACAACCCCGTCACCGACGCGATCTTCGCGGTCGGTGCCCGGGTCCGCGGGCCGCGCGACCCGCATCAGCGGTGGGGCGCGCCGCCGGACGACCGGCCGGTGACGGTGGTCCGGGAAGTGGTGCCGCCGCTGGTGACCGTGCGGGGGCCGGGCCCGGCCCCGTCCTTCGGACGGTCACCGTTCCGGAACCAGGAGGTGCTGCTCGGTTCGCGGGTCTACACGGTGCCGCGGACCGTCATCCGGGCGGTGAACGGCGCCCCCGTCGAGGACCGAGGCACCTACAGCCACCGGGTGGGACGCGGTACGTATCTGCTCAGCGCGCGCTGTCCGGCGGGCAGTGAGGCGTACGTGTGGACACCCGGAGTGTTCGGCTCGGCGCGGCTGGGCGAGGGCCGGGAGATCCTGCTCCGGGGCATGCCGCCGTCCCGGCGCGCGGCGATGGAGCGGATCGGTCCGGTGGCCGGCGCGGCGGTGGCGGGCGGGACGGTGCGGGTGGTGGTCACGCTCAGGTCCGTCCGCCCGGGGACCGTGCCGCGCGAGCCCCTCGGCTGCCTGGACCGGGACCGGCTGGCCGCCGCCGTGACCGGGCTGCGGCGCACGGGGGCGACGTCCGTGCATGTCGGTGACAGGGCGATACGGGCCGAACTGCCGCCCGGGAGCCGCGGCACCGTCGTGGTCGCCGCGCCCCGGATAGCCGGCTGGAGCTGCGCGGGGCGGCCCGCGGGCGCGTATCTGGGACTCGTCGCGGTGCCGGTCCCCGCCCGGGGTTCCGCCGTGCAGTGCACGTTCCGGCCGCCCGGGCTGCGGGCCGGATCGGCGGTCGGGGCGGGCGCACTGCTCGTCATGGCCGGGACGGGGGCGGCGCAGGCCGTGCTGCTGCGACGGCGCCCCCGGCTCGCTCCGGCGGGACCGGGCTGAGCTGACCGGACACGGGGTCGCTCAGCCGCCGCGGACCTGCAGCTGCCGGTCGAGCTGGCGGCGCAGCTCCACCGGCAGCGGATGGTGCGGCCCGTACATCCGCTCGGTGTCGTGGAGCAGCGCCTGAAGCTGTCCGCGCGCCGCCGCATGGTCGCCGACCGCGAGCAGCAGATACCCGATGCGCTGACGGATCTCGAAGGACCGTGCCGGGTTGTTTCCCGTCGCGTACTGGTTCTCGTAGTACGGCAGGACCGCCCGGTACTCCGCGAGCGCGGCCGCCGGTTCACCCAGCTGTTCCAGGCAGTGCGCCGCGTCGTAGCGGTACTGCAGCGTCTGCGTGTCGGCCGGTCCGGCCTCCACCGCGCGGTCGTCGGCGAGGAGCCGCAGTTCGGGCAGGGCGCGGCGGTACTGCCCGTCGTCCATCAGCGTCGCCGCGTACTGCTTGCGCAGGATGCGGACCACCGGCGAACCCTCGCCGTGCTGCTCGGCGGCGGCCGGGAGAATTCCGCCGAGGATGTCCACGGCCTGGGTGATCCGGCCCTGCCCGAGCAGCTGCTTGACCTCGTCGACCGCGGCTGCGACATCGGGTTTCGAGGCCACCGGCGCGGGCTGCGCGGCGGGCGGGGTGGTGACACGGTCGGGCCACGGTGCGTGCGGCCGCAGGAAGGGGCGGGTCGGGTCGAGCGGGCCGGTCGGCAGCCCTGTGCCGCTCGACGGAAGGAGCGGGGCGAGGTGTTCGTACACCTCCTGGGCACTCGCCGGGCGGTGCTGCGGGTCCTTGGCGAGGAGCCGCAGCACGAGCGATTCGAGGGGTTCCGGGACCTCGGGCCGGATCTGACGGACCGGGAGCGGCGGCTCGTAGAGGTGGCGGTGCAGCACTCCGAGCGCGGTGGAGCCGGCGAACGGCACGTCTCCACTGAGCAGTTCGTGGAGGAGCACACCGAGCGCGTACAGATCGGTGTACGGGCCGACGGCGCCTCCCATCGCCTGCTCGGGCGCCATGTAGGCGGGCGAACCGATCGGCGTGCCGGTGTGGGTGAGGCGGGTGGTGTCGCTGTCCAGGACGGAGGCGACGCCCAGGTCGAGGACGGTGACCGTGCCGTCCGGACGCACCATCAGATTGCGGGGTTTGAGGTCGCGGTGGACGATCGGCACGGCGTGCACGGCGGAGAGCGCGGCGCAGAGCTGGGCGGCGACGGCGACGGACCACTGCCAGGGGTACGGATCGTGCTCGGCGAGATGGTCGGCGAGGTCGGAGCCCTCGACGTACTGCATGACGAGGAACAGGTCGTCGCCGTCGCTGCCCGCGTCATGGACGGTGACCAGGCCCGGGTGGTCGACCTGGGCGGTGACCCGGCACTCACGGACGAAGCGGCGACGCAGCTCGTCGACCGCTTCGCTGCCGGTGGGACCCGCGACCCGGTCGGGCCGGAGCAGTTTCACCGCGACCCGGCGGTCGAGGCGTTGGTCGTACGCCGTCCAGACCTGGCCCATGCCGCCCTGGCCGAGGATGGTCGCCAGCTCGTACCGTCCGGCGATGACGCGTCCGCTCATCGGTCCTCCTCATGACGGAGGAGGTCGCTCAGCTCGTCGAGCTCGGCACGGACCTGGTCGATGCGGTGGGGCGGGGTGGGCGCGGGCTGCGCGGGCTGCACGGGCTGCGGGTGAGGCTGGGGCTGTGGCCGGTACTGAGGCGGCTGCGGTTGCGCGTACTGCTGAGGCCGAGGGGGCAGCGACTGGTGCATGGGCGCGGTGGTCATGTACCCGTACCCCGGCACCGGAGGCGGATACCCGCCGCCGAACTGCTGCTTCGTGAGCTGCTCGTAGTGGCGGATGTCCCCGTACAGGTAGTACGCGCAGGCGACGACGATCGCCACGAGCAGCAGCGGTATGAAGAAGAAATCGATGCCGTTGGGGTCGGGATTGGTGTCGTCCCTGCCGATGATCGGCAGGAGCACGCAGACCAGCACGAAGCCTGCCCCGGTCAGCCACCAGTCGGACGTGCGACGGCGCACGATCGCCAGCCGCAGCAACGGCGCCCACAGCAGCAGACCGATCGAGCCCACCGCGAGCACGACGAACAGCACACGCATCGAGACGATCCAGGCCCGGCTGGGGACCCGGCGCTGCGGCGTCGGCGGATGACCCGGGGCGTACATGGCTGCTCCTGGTACGTGGTCGTGGAGGTCCCGCGCGCACGCGTACGTACCCGTGCGGGTATGTGGACACGTGCGCGCGCAGATCTGGCAGATCTGAGCGTAAAGGGCGACACCGACAACGGCCCCCGGGGTTGTACTGAACCGTTGTGGTTCAGCTCACTCCGGCGTGACCGTACCGTCCGTCAGACCGTCGTACATCCCCTGGACGAGCTGTCCGCCGAGCCTGCCGGTCAGCCGTAGCGCGTCCTCGAACGCGGCCAGGGCGCGGAACCGTTCCCCGTACCGCTGCTGCTCCGCCATTGGAAGCCGCGGAAGTTGGAGACGACGGGCGTCGAGCCGGGTCGCGGTGGACGCATAGCTGCTGGCCTGACGGTTGTTGGCGGTGCCGCGCAGGAAACCGGCGAGGAACCACGGGTCGACGGCGGCCGGATCGGGGCGCAGCAGCTGAAGGTTGCGGCCCAGTGCTGCGCCCGCGGTCGCCTCGTCGATCACGCGGGCGACGGAGCCGCCGCCGAGTACGGGGACGACGACATCGCCCGGCTCGACGAGGACCGGTTCCTCGGGTGGTCCATCGGAGCCGGCGGGGGCGGTGGGGAGTGTTCCGGAGGGGGCGGTGGAGCCGAGGACGTCGTGTTCCGTGAGCACGGGGACGGGGGCGGTCCCGGTGCCGGTGCCGGAACCTCCGGTACGGAGGTGAAGGGCGCCCGCGCGGGCGAGTTCACCGACGGTGGTGAGCGGCCAGTGCGCCGGGCCGGAGACGTCCGCGGGCGGCGGGGTGAGGGTCGCGGTCAGTCGCAGCGTCTCGGTGAGCCGGTCCCGCACGCGGGTGAGTTCGCCCGGTCCGCCACCGGCCGCCGGGGACGGCAGATGGCGGGCGGGGGCCAGGTCCACGTCGTCGTCGAGGAGTTCGATGACGGGGACGACCCGGCTGACGCCCGGCCGCTCCCGCCCTGCCGCTTCGGCGGGGACGTCCGGCTCGGAACGGGTCCGCCCGTCGAACGGCTCCCAGGCATCCAGCACGACACTGCGCACCGCCTGCCAGTCGAGCCGGTCGCGCCCGCCGGACGCGGGGACGGATGCGGGCGCCGTGGACGGTTCGGCGGGCTCGGCGGTGTCCACGAGCAGCAGTTCGGGCGAGGTGCGGACACCGGCGCCGGGCTTGCGGAGCACCCACAGATGGAGCGGGATGCCGTACGGGGGTGCCGCGCCGGCCGGGAGGGCGACGACGGCACGCAGCGCGCCGCGGCGCAGCAGATCGGCGCGGATCCGCCGGCCGGAGCGGCGTGACGCTGCGGCTGGGGGCATCAGCAGGACGGCGGTGCCGCCCTCGCGCAGATGGGCCAGGGCGTGCTGGACCCAGGCGAGTTCGGACTCCGTGCGTGCGGGGAGGCCGTACTCCCAGCGCGGGTCGTAGGCGAGCTCGTCGTGTCCCCAGTTGCGTTCGTTGAACGGCGGGTGGCAGAGCACTGCGTCGACGGTGAGCCGCGGGAACGCGTCGGCGCGCAGCGTGTCGCCGGTCCGCACGGCGAGCGCGGTGGGATTGCTGCCGTCGGTGTCGGAGTGCAGGGCGAGGCGGAGGGCGCTGAGCGCGGCGAGATCCGGGTCGGCGTCCTGCGCGTACAGGGCGGTCGGACTGCTGACAGCCCGCAGCAGGGCGCCGGTGCCGGTGGCCGGGTCGAGGACCGTGCGAGCGGGCCGGTCGCCGGTCCGGACGAGCGCCGCCATCAGTTCGGCGAGGCCGGGCGGGGTGAGGGTGAACTGACGTGGATTGGCGGCGAGCTGACGGCCGAGGAGAAATTCGAAGGCCTGGCGGGCCCCCGTCTCGGCGGCGAGTTCGGCGGCCGCCCGCAGCAGGGGGACGGACGGGAGCAGTTCGTCGGCGGTGGGAGTGTGAACAGCCCGTTCGTATCCTGTTCCGCCTCCATCGTCACTTCCTTCCGCCTCGCCGGTGGCAGGTCCGAAGCGTGCGGTGAGCAGGCTGTTCAGGGCGAGGTGGAGCACCTTGGCCATCCGCGCGTCCGACGCGGCGGTGATCTCCAGCCACGCGGTGGGCCTGTCCCGGACGAGAAGCAGGGCGCAGCCCGTGTGCACGAGGGCGGGGACGGCGCCGGCCGGGTGTCCGGCCAGCTGTTGCCAGACCCGTTCGCGGAGGGGGACTTCAGCCAGTTTCCCCTGGTCGCGGAGCCATTGTTCGACTTCGGGGAGAGCGAAGGACGGGCTGGTCTCGGTGCCGCCGACCGGCTTGGGGAAGTCTGCGTGGCGGCGGCGCCAGTTGCTGACGGCGGCGCGCCCCACCCCGGCGAGCCGGGCGATTCCGGCCGCAGTCACCTCTGTCGAGTTCTCCGGCACTGGCTGTCTCCCTGGTCCTGATGCGTTCCTACGGGTCCGCGCTGCCTGCTGTGTCCGCGAGCATACCGAGCCATTCCCCCCGCCATCGATTCACAGTGTGCACGAAGCTGTTTTCTGTGAACCATGTTGACTCGGTTCACAAGCTCTGCTGTTATTGACCTGTCGCTACATCAGGTGGCGCAACGAACCGCTCACCACTCATCCCTGCACTTGCCGGAGGGCACAGCCATGTCCCAGTTCACGCAGCCGCCGCAGTCCCCGCAGCCCCAGCAGCCGTACACCCCGGCCCAGACTCCCGGCCTGCGCCCGGCCCGCAACGGGCTCGGCATCTCCGCGCTGATCCTCGGCATCGTCGGAGCCGTCTCGGGCCTGATCCCGTTCCTCTTCTGGCTGGCAGGCGTCCTAGGCCTCATCGCCCTGATCCTCGGCCTGGTCGGCCGGGGTCGCGCCAAGCGCGGCGAGGCCACCAACAAGGGCATGGCCACGTTCGGCGCCGTCCTCGGCCTGATCGCGCTGATCCTCTCGGTGGTCGGCGCCGTGATCACCTTCAAGGCGGTGGGCGAGGCGGTGAACGAACTCGACAAGGCGGTGTCGGACACCACGGCCTCCGCCGGGCCGAAGGCGGGCGGCTCGGACTCCGCCAAGAGCAATGACAAGAACAAGGACGCCGGGAAGGCACTGGAGGCCGGTGACTCTGCCGTGTACGACGACGACCTGACGGTCACGGTCGGCGACGCGACCTCGTACACCCCCGACGCGTACGCCGCCGGTCACACGAAGGGCAACAAGGCGTACCGGATCGCGGTCGTCATCGAAAACGCGGGCAAGGAGAAGTTCGACGCGGCGCTCGTGAACGTCGAGGCGCGAGCCGGCAAGGACGGCGTGGACGCCGAGCAGATCTTCGACGGCAAGGTCGGCGAGGGTTTCAGCGGCACGGTCCTGCCCGGCAAGAAGGTCACCGTCCAGTTCGCCTTCGACGCCCCGGCGGACGCGAAGAACCTGACGGTCGAGGTCAACCCCGGCTTCACGTACGACGCCACCCAGTGGGACCTCACGCTCTGATCCCGCCCCTCCCTTCCCCTCTCCCCTCCCTTCCCCCAGGACGGAGCCCGCCCATGCGCCCCCCAGCCGGCATCGCCGCAACCGCTCTCCGTACCGCGACGGCGTCCCTCTGCGTGGTCACCGCCCTGGGACTCACCGCCTGCGACACGGTGTTCGCCCAGCAGCGGGACCCCGCGCCGTTCGCCCGGCTCAGCGGCCCCGAGGTCGTCAACAAGGCCCTCGCGGCGACCCGGGCGGCCAAGGCGGTACGCATCACCGTCGGGACGAAGTCGCGGGACGGCGCCCCCGTCCAGGCGTACGTCGCCACCGACATCAGGGGGGAGTGCACGGTGACCCTGTCGATGGGCGCGGCGGGCACGATGGAGCTGGTCAGAACCGGCGGCACGGTCTACACCCAGTCCGACGAGGCGATGCTGCGGGCGGCGGGTGCGGGCCGGTCCCGCACCACCGTGGACACCGAGGTCAAGAAACTGACGGGCCGCTGGGTGAAGGCACGCCCCTGGGACCGGTACACGGCGGAGGCCCTGAGCTACTGCGACCTGATGGGGTTGCTCGACCGCCTGGCGGGGAGCGGCGCCACCGCCCGCAAGGGCCGGGCGACCACGGTCGGCTCCACGCCCGCGCTGTCCCTCACCGGCACGGCGGGCCGGGGGACGTGGACGGCGGCGGTCGCCACGGAGGGCCGACCCCACATCCTGAAGCTGGGCTTCAGCACCGGAACCCCGCTCACGGCCGAGTTCTCCGAGTTCGACAAACCGTTCGCAGTGAAGAGACCGGCCGTCTGACACCTGAGGAACCCGCCCGCCCGGGCGGGTTCCCGCTGTGTTCACACGCCGTGCCGCACCCACACATTGGGCTCCACGTACACCGCGTATCCGTGCGCCACCGAACAGTGCACCGGCACCAGCGCCCCCGGCACCTCCACCGGACCGTCCTCGTCGAACGGCAGCCCGGTCCAGGACCGCCACCGCGCGAGGGAGCCGGACACCGTCATCGACACCGGCGCCACCGCCTCGATCACCCCGCCCGCCCGCACATGGACGCGCAGCCACGGGTCGTACGGCAGCCCGTCCTCCGCCCGGGTCCGGCGGGCGTACTCCTCCATCGGAGCCGAGGCGTTCAGGTGCTTGGCGCTCGGCCGCACCGGAGCGACGAGTTCCCGGAACCCGAGCCTCCCGACGTTCTCCCGCATCGCGGCGACCATCCGCCCCGAAATGCCCTGCCCCTGCCACCCCTTGGCGACGCAGATCTCGATCGCGCTGACCGTGTCCGGCGTGGACCCGCGCCGCAGGTCGGAGAACGCCCACAGCAGCACCTGGTCCCAGCCGCCCTCGGGCAACTCTCCTCGGCCGGGGGCATTCAGCACGAACGGCACGCTGTAGGCCCGTGCGACAGCCGTGCCGTCGGGGTCCGTCGCGACGAGCGAATACTCCGGGAACTCGACAGCGATTCGCGGGTAGTTCGCCCACCCGACGAGATCCTCCACGACGAACTCCGGCCAGGTTTCGGGCATCTCGCGCATGGGCCCGGCAAGCTCGGGGCGCGCGGCAAGCGTGGTGATGGTCAGCTCCATCCACCCCACGCTAGGAGGCGGCATTCCTGTCGGCCACCGAATTCCGCAGTGCGGCGGCGAGGGGGCCGACCTGCACCCGGCGCCCCCGTCCTCCCGGGGGCCTCGTCCGCGACGGCTTCTCAGCCGCCCGGCCCCGTCAGCCGCCGCACTGCGCCAGCATCGCCCGCTTGTCCGCGGTGGTCACCGGAAGGGCGTACTTGAGCGACACCTGCGCGAACCGCACCGCGTAGGAGCAGCGGATCGGCTTGTACGGTGGCAGCCAGGACGCGGGACCGGAATCCCGCTTGGCGTTGTTGGCCGGGCCGTCCACCGGGATGAGGTTGAGCGGATCGTTGGCGATCTGCTGCCGCTTCGCCTCGGGCCAGCGGGCGGCGCCCATCTGCCAGTCGTACGACAGTGGCATGACGTGGTCGATCTGGACCTTCGTCGCCTGCTGCTTGCGCCACTCGATGGTCGAGCCGGTGTACGGGTCCTTGAGGGTCATCGACACGACCACACAGTCCGAACCCGACCGGAACTCGACGTCCTTGCCGTCCCTGGCCAGCAGGTCGTTGCGGGTGTCGCAGCCGTTACGGGACAGTGGGACTCCGTCGACCGAGTCCTTCCAGGCGTAGCCGAACTCGTCCCGCGCGTAACCGGTCTTCGGTCCGCGTCCCTTGGTGCTCACCTTCTCGATGACCTTCCGGGCGGCGGCCCGGTCCGCCTCGGTGGTGAGGGGTGCGAGGCCCGGCTTCGTGCCGTCGGGGTTGTTCAGCGGGCTGGCGCCGAAGCCGCTCGCGGAACCGCCGCCCTGTTGTCCACTGCTGCTGCCGCCCTCGGCGGTCACGTCCTCGGGGTCGCAGCCCGCCAGGGCCAGCACGATCGCCGCGCTCAGGGCGGGCAGCATCACTCGGTACGCGCGGGAAGATATCACTCGAAACCGTCCTGACGGGGAGAAAGCCGAACGCGGTGATCCTACGGACGTCTTCCCCGCTGACGGGCGTTCAAGGCCGCCCCAGGTTCGGGATGCGGCCCGAATCACACCGCGCCGCGTCTTACGGCCTGATCCACTCGCTCTCGTGCACCAGGTCGTTGGAGGAGCTCACACCTTTCCGATGCCGAGCGTCGTCTCGGAGGGCAGCAGCCCTGACCCGATCGCCGCCACCCACAACGGCCCCAGGAGTTCCACGAGCCGCTCCCGCTCCGTCGTTCCGAGCACCCGCCAGGGTGCGGCCGCCTGTTCGTCCGTGCGCCGCTCGACCTCGGCGCGCAGCGCCCGGCCCGCCCCCGTCGCCGTGCCGTCCTCCTCCAACAGCCCGCGCTTCACCAGCCGCCCACGGCCCGCGTTCCACTCCTCGTCGCTCCAGCCCCGGCTCTCGAACACCTCCGGTCGCGCGGCGCCGATGCCCGCGAACGAGACCAGCGACTCGACCGGGTCCAGCCCCGCCTCGGCGAGCGCGGCGACATGCCCGTCACCGCGGTGTTCGCGCAGGACGGTCGCCGCGTGCCAGAGCGCCACGTGCGGTTCGTCCGGCCAGGGCAGAGCGGCGTTGGCCCCGGCGAGCGGACGGCCGGTCACGTCCGCGGACTGCGCGGCACGTCGGGCCAGCGCCGCAGCCTCGGCGATCTCCGGGCCGGTGGCCTGTTCCCCGAACAGTGCCCGGTACGCACGGTCGACCGCCCTCGTCCGGGCGGCGAGCACCGCATCGGGCGAGGCGACGGACCAGGCTGCCGGGATGTGCTCCCGCACCTTGTCCGGACTGAAACTGTAGAACGTGTCGACGACGCGCGCCGCACCGGCCGCTCCCAGCGGCGCCGCACGCCAGGCGAAGTAACTGGGCCAGCGCTCGTCGGTGCGGTGGCCGAGCGCGGCGGCCTCCTCGAAGACCTCCGGCGCGTAGTAGAGCACCGCGTGCAGAGGCTCCAGCAGGTGCCACATCTGACGTACGCGACCCAACTCCTCGGACATGTCCCCACCCTTCGACCGAACCCGCATCTTGTCGCTGACCAGTTCTAGAGAATCCTCGCCTCCCGTAAACTTGTCAATGACTAGATTCCGCGTACTGTGCTGTCCATGAGCAGCGAGCGCACCTACCACCACGGCGACCTGCGACGGGCCGTCCTCACCGCCGCACTCGATGTCATCCGCACCGAGGGCCCCGGCGCCCTGAGTCTGCGCGACCTGGCCCGCCGGGCCGGCGTCTCCCACGCGGCCCCCGCCCACCACTTCAAGGACCGCACGGGACTGCTGACGGCCATCGCCGCCGAGGGGTACGGGCTCTTCGCCGATGCCCTCGCCGACGCGCCGGACCTACGGGAGAAGGGCGTGCGGTACGTGCGGTTCGCGACCGGCCACCCGGCGCACTTCCAGGTGATGTTCCAGCCGGAGCTCTACCGCGCGGACGACTCCGAACTCCTCGCGGCCAGGGACCGCGCGGCGCAGGCGCTGCGCGCGGGCGTCGGCGGGCTCCCCTCCGCCGGACGCGGCGACGACGCCCGCCTCGCGGGGGTGGCCGCCTGGTCCCTGGCCCACGGCTTCGCCACCCTGCTGCTGAGCGGGAATCTGAGCGACCCGCTGGGCGACCGGAACCCCGAGGAGGTGTTCCGGTCGCTCACCGGGCTGTTGTTCACGACCCCAGAATCGTCGTGAGGAACTCCCCGGTCCAGGCGAGGAGTTCGCGGCCGACGACCGGCTTGCCGCCGATCCGGCCCGTGGTCGGGCGCGGGACCAGGATCTGATGGAGAGCCGGCTTGATCACCGTCTTCGGGTAGAGGCGCTTCAGGCGCAGCTCCTGCGACTCGCGCAGCTCCACCGGGGCGAACCGGATGTTCGGGCCCTGGAGCACGATGTCGCCGACGCCGCAGGCGCGGGCCAGCATGCGCAGGCCCGCGACCAGGAGGAGGTTCTCGACCGGCTCCGGGAGCTTGCCGTAGCGGTCGGTGAGTTCCTCACGGACCGCCTTGATGTCGTCCTCCGTGGTGGCGGACGCGATCGCGCGGTACGCCTGGAGGCGCAGCCGCTCGCCGGGGGCGTAGTCGTGCGGAACGTGTGCGTCGACGGGGAGCTCGATCTTGACCTCCAGCGGCGGCTCCTCCTCTACGCCGCCTTCGAGCGAGGCCCGGTAGTCGGCGACGGCCTCACCGACCATGCGTACGTACAGGTCGAAGCCCACGCCCGCGATATGGCCGGACTGTTCGCCGCCCAGGAGGTTTCCGGCGCCCCGGATTTCGAGGTCCTTCATCGCCACGTACATGCCCGCGCCCATCTCCGTGTGCTGGGCGATCGTGGCCAGGCGCTCGTGGGCAGTCTCGGTGAGGGGCTTCTCCGGCGGGTACAGGAAGTACGCGTAACCGCGCTCGCGGCCACGGCCGACGCGGCCGCGCAGCTGGTGGAGCTGGGAGAGACCGAAGTTGTCGCCGCGCTCCACGATCAGGGTGTTGGCGTTGGAGATGTCGATGCCGGACTCGACGATCGTCGTGGAGACCAGGACGTCGAACTTCTTCTCCCAGAAGTCCACGACCACCTGTTCCAGTGCCTGTTCCGACATCTGGCCGTGGGCGGTCGCGATCCGGGCCTCGGGGATGATCTCGCGAAGGCGGGCGGCCGCTCGGTCGATGGACTCGACACGGTTGTGGATGTAGAACGCCTGCCCCTCACGGAGCAGTTCACGGCGGATGGCCGCGCCGATCTGCTTCTCCTCGTACGGGCCGACGAAGGTGAGGACCGGGTGGCGCTCCTCGGGGGGTGTGGTGATCGTCGACATCTCACGGATGCCGGTGACGGCCATCTCGAGCGTACGGGGGATGGGCGTCGCGGACATGGTGAGGACGTCGACGTTGGCCCGGAGCTTCTTCAACTGCTCCTTGTGCTCGACGCCGAAGCGCTGCTCCTCGTCGACGATGACCAGACCCAGGTCCTTGAACTTCGTCTCGGACGAGAACAGGCGGTGCGTGCCGATGACCAGGTCGACGGAGCCTTCGCGCAGCCCCTCCAGAGTCGCCTTCGACTCGGTGTCGGACTGGAAGCGGCTGAGCGCCCTCACGTTGACCGGGAATTGGGAGTAGCGCTCGGTGAACGTGCCGTAGTGCTGCTGGACGAGGAGCGTGGTGGGGACGAGGACGGCGACCTGCTTGCCGTCCTGGACCGCCTTGAACGCGGCGCGCACCGCGATCTCCGTCTTGCCGTAGCCGACGTCGCCGCAGATCAGCCGGTCCATCGGGACGGACTTCTCCATGTCCTCCTTGACCTCGGCGATCGTGGTGAGCTGATCCGGCGTCTCCGCGTACGGGAAGGCGTCCTCCAGCTCGCGCTGCCACGGGGTGTCGGGGCCGAAGACATGGCCGGGCGCCGCCATCCGCGCCGAGTACAGCTTGATCAGGTCGGCGGCGATCTCCTTGACTGCCTTCTTGGCTCGCGCCTTGGTCTTCGTCCAGTCGGCGCCGCCGAGCCGGTGCAGGGTGGGTGCCTCGCCGCCGACATACTTGGTGACCTGCTCCAGCTGGTCGGTCGGGATGTAGAGGCGGTCGCCGGGCTGACCGCGCTTGGCGGGGGCGTACTCGACGAGGAGGTACTCGCGGGTGGCGCCCTGCACCGTGCGCTGCACCATCTCGATGTAGCGGCCGACGCCGTGCTGCTCGTGGACGATGTAGTCGCCCGTCTCCAGCGTCAGCGGGTCGATGGTCTTGCGGCGGCGGGCCGGCATCCGGCCCAGGTCCTTGGTCGCGGTGCGCTGACCGGTCAGATCCGTCTCGGTGAGTACGGCGAGCTTCAGCGCCGGGTCGACGAAGCCGTAGTCGATCGCGCCGCACGACACATGGACGACGGACGGCGAGATCTCCGCCAGGTCCGGGTCGAGGCGGGCCGGGATGCCCTCGCCGGCGAGCACCTCGACGGTACGGGAGGCGAGCCCCTGCCCCTCGGTGACGTACACCGTGCGCCAGCCGTCGGCGAGCCAGCCCTTGGTGTCGGCGAGCGCACGGGCGGTGTCGCCGCGGTAGGACTCCGGGGCGTGCATCGTGAGCTTCAGGGTGTCTTCGTCGAGCTCGGCGTCGGCGGCGAACGGGGAGACCGACCACCACATCATGTCCAGCTCACGGGCCCGGTCGCGGACGTCCGCGATGCCCCACAAGGAGGCGGCGCCGACATCGATCGGCGCCTCGCCACCACCGGCGGTCGCCGCCCACGACGCCTGGAGGAACTCCTGGCTGGTGGCGACCAGGTCCGCCGCCCTGGTGCGGACCCGCTCCGGGTCGCAGACCAGCGTCATCGAGCCCTTCGGCATCACGTCGAGCAGCAGCTCCATGTCGTCGACGAGGACCGGGGCGAGGGACTCCATGCCCTCCACCGCGATCCCTTCGGCGATCTTGCCGAGCAGCTCGCCCAGCTCCGGGTGCTGTTCGGCGAGGGCGGCGGCGCGTTCGCGCACCTGGTCGGTGAGCAGCAACTCACGGCAGGGCGGCGCCCAGAGGCCGTGCTCGGCAATCTCCAGCGACCGCTGGTCGGCGATCTTGAAGTACCGGATCTCCTCGACGTCGTCGCCCCAGAACTCCACCCGGAGGGGGTGCTCCTCGGTCGGCGGGAAGACGTCCAGGATGCCACCGCGGACCGCGAACTCGCCGCGCTTCTCGACCAGTTCGACCCGGGAGTACGCAGCCGCCGAGAGCGCCTCCACGGTCTCGCCGAGATCGGCGCTCTGACCGATGCGCAGCGCCACGGGCTCCAGGTCACCGAGCCCCTTGACCTGCGGCTGCAGCACGGAACGCACCGGCGCGACGATCACACTGACCGGCCCGGTCTCCGGGTCGTCGGCCCTCGGGTGCGCGAGGCGGCGCAGCACGGCGAGGCGGCGGCCGACCGTGTCCGAACGCGGCGAGAGCCGCTCGTGCGGCAGGGTCTCCCAGGACGGGAACTCGGCGATGGTGTCCGGGGGCAGCAGCGTCCGCAGGGCAGCGGCCAGATCCTCGGCCTCCCGCCCGGTCGCGGTCACGGCGAGCACGGTCCGCCCGGCCTCGCGGGCCAGCGCGGCCACGGCGAAGGGGCGGGCGGCCGCCGGGCCGACGAGGTCCACATGCATCCGGTGACCGTCGGTGGCGGCCTTCACCGCTTCGGCGAGCGCCGGGTCACGTACGACGACATCCAGCAGACCGTGCAGGCTCATGAAGGGCTTCCGTCCGGGTAACGAGGGAGGTTCCGGCAGCCGGCTGCTGCCAGGGGGCAACGCGAAGGGCCCGACACGTATCACGGGCCGGGGGTTCCAGCGTACGACTCCCCTCCGACAGCCGCGCCCGCAATCCCGCTCAGCGGGCCGGATCCGGCCGCCGGCCACCGGTGGCCGCCAGCACGTCGTACCCGACGAAGGTGAACATGCATTCCCCGGGCGACAGCGGCTCGGGGCTCCGCGTGAAGCGGTGCGCCCCGGCCCCGAAACCGGCGTCCGGCGCGGACAGCCATCGCCGTTCGAACCCGCGGGCCTCCAGCCAGTCGCAGATCTGAGGCACCAGGTCCGGCGCCTTGCGGTGCCGGGTCCCGAGGAGAGTCCCGCCGTCGCGGCACAGCTGGGCGCAGTAGCCGATGGTGCGTTCGACGTCCTCGTCCGAGATGTTGCCGAAGACTCCGCAGACCAGGACGAGGTCCGCCGGGGCCAGGCCCACGTACGCGTCGGTGACCGCCGCGTCGCCCTGCACCACCTCGATCCGGTGCAGGCCCGCAGCCTCGGCGGCCGCCCGGGCTGCGGCCACGTTGGCGGCGTCCAGCTCCACCAGGCGTCCGATGACGTCGTCGCGGCGCGGGTGGTCCCGGAGCACTCCCAGCAGATCCCGGCCCTGCCCGGCGCAGACGCTGATCACCCGGACCGGTCCCGACGGACAGACGTCCAAGGCTGTACGGACCTGCTCCTGCACGGCCGACAGCCGCCGCCCGACGCTGGAGCCCGCCAGGTCGTACATGTCGTGCCGGCTGTTCCAGTCCGTGCGGCGGACCTTGGAGAAGCGGTTCACCGCTGCGCACCCGGTATTCGGGCAGCGCACGGGCAGTTGCACCGGGCGGGAACCGGTATGCGTCCGGCCCCGGGGTGTTTGGAGGAACACCCCGGGGCCGGATCAGTCATCCTACGTCGGCCTCCGCCATCGTCCTGCGACACACAGATCGGACAGGTCCGGCGCCGAAGCCCGTGGACCCTTTCGGTCCACGGGCTTCGTCACGCTGCCGGCACTACTCCGTCGCGATCGCGTTCAGCACGTTCATCCGACCCGCCCGGAATGCCGGAACCAGGGCGGCGAACAGACCGACGAAGGCCGAGCCGACGAAGACCGTGAGGATCGTCGGCCACGGGATCTCCAGAACGCCGAGGCCCTCCAGAGCCAGCAGCTTCTGGGCCGCCGTGCCCCAGCCCATGCCCAGGCCGAGGCCGAGCAGGGCGCCGAAGAGGGCGATGACCACCGACTCCAGGCGGATCATGCGGCGCAGCTGGCGGCGGGAGAGGCCGATGGCGCGCATCAGGCCGATCTCACGGGTCCGCTCGACCACCGACAGGGCCAGAGTGTTCACCACACCGAGCACCGCGACGATGATCGCGAGCGCCAGCAGACCGTAGACGATGTTCAGCAGCTGGCCGATCTGGTCCTTCAGGTCCTGCTTGAAATCGGCCTGGTTCTGCACGGTGTACTGCGGGTAGGCGACGAGGGCGTCCTTGAGGGCGGCGTACGCCTCCTTCTCCTTGCCGTCCTGCGCCTTGGCGAACATGATCATGTTCTTCGGCATCTTGTCGGCGGGGACGTACTTCTCGGCGGTCGTGATGTTGGTGTACATCGCGCCCTTGTCGACGTTCGTGTCGTCCGAGGTGATCGCGGCGACCTTCAGCTTCGCCGTCTCGCCGTCCTTGAACGCGACGGTGATCCGATCGCCGACCTTGACCTTGTGCCGGGTGGCGTACGCGTCGCCGACCGACATGGCGTCCTCGCCGTAGGCGTCGGCCAGGTTGCCGGAGACCGTCTCGCGGCGCAGGTCGTCCCTGTACGTCGGGTCCGCGGCGACGACGCCCTCGTCCTCGACCGCGCCGTCGGGGGCGGTGAGCTTGGCGCTGACGGCCTTGTAGTCGGTGAAGTGCTCGATGCCCGGGACGGCCTTCAGCGCCTTCGCGGCCTGCGGCACGATCGGCTGCGGGTTGCCGCTCGGCTGGACGATGAAGTCCGCGCCGACCGACCTGTCGAGCTCCTCGGTCGCCGAGGCGACCATCGACGAGCCGACGACGGAGAGGCAGGCAACCAGCGCGAGGCCGATCATCAGGGCCGCCCCGGTCGCTCCGGTACGCCGCGGGTTGCGCAGCGCGTTGCGCTCCGCCATCCGTCCGACCGGGCCGAACATCCGAAGCACCACAGTGCTGAGCACCCGGACCACGAAGCCGGCCAGCAGCGGGCCGATCACGATGAAGCCGATCAGGGTGAGGACCACGCCCACACCCAGGAAGAGCGATCCGTCGCTCGCCTCGCCGGCCTGCGTCGAGGTGTACAGGGCGGCGCCACCGGCGAGCGTGAGGACCAGGTCGATCAGGGCCCGTACCCGGCCGGCGCGGCCGTCCGCCGGGGTTCCGGCATCCCGCAGGGCGGCCATCGGGGAGATCTTTCCGGCCCGGCGTGCCGGGATGTACGCGGCGAAGACGGTGACGACGATGCCGAGCGTCAGCCCGAGCGCCGGGGTCGTCCACGCGACGGTCAGATCCTCGGTGGACAGGTTCATGCCCATGGCGTTCATGAGCTTCATCAGTCCGACCGCGACACCGATTCCGGCGCCGACGCCGAGGAGGGAACCGACGACGCCGAGGAACAGCGCCTCGATCAGGACCGACCGGTTGACCTGCTTGCGGCTGGAGCCGATGGCCCGCATCAGGCCGATCTCGCGGGTGCGCTGGGCCACCAGCATGGAGAAGGTGTTGACGATGAGGAAGATGCCGACGAGGAAGGCGATCCCGGCGAAGCCGAGCATCGCGTACTTCATCACGTCGAGGAATGAGCCCATGGAGTCCTTGTTGGCGTCCGCGGCCTCCTGCTGGGTCCGGAGCTTGTACGCGGCGCTGTCACCGAGGGCGGTGGCGACGTTCTTCTTCAACTGCGTATCACTGACACCGGGCTTGGCGGTGACGGAGATGTGGGTGAAGACATCGGGCTTGCCGAGCAGCTTGACCTGCGCGGTGGCGGTGTCGAGGTAGACGACGGCCGCGCCCGGATTGGTGACCTTGAAGGAGGCGATACCGCTGATCCTCGCCCTGATGTCGCCGGTGACGGCGATGGTGCGCAGCTCGTCACCGATCTTCAGGTGGTGCTTGTCCGCGGTGTCGGCGTCGACCATGACCTCGGTCGGACCGCGCGGTGCGTGGCCGGAGGTGATCTCCATCGAACGCAGATCGTTCTGCGTCCAGTTGCCCGCGATGGTCGGAGCGCCGGTCGAGGAGCCCATGTTCTTGTTGTGGCTGTCGACGACGGTGACGGACATGCTGGTGACCGCGCCCTCGGCGGTCTTCACCCCGTCCGCCTTCCCGGCCTGCTCGACGGCGGCGGCGGGTAGCGAAACGGGCTCGCCGTTCTCCGGCAGTTCGTCGGCGCCCTGCGCGGACCTGGGGCTGACGGTGACGTCGGCGGAGGTGGCGGCGAAGAGCTTGTCGAACGTCGTGTTCATCGTGTCGGTGAAGACGAGCGTGCCGCACACGAACGCCACCGACAGCAGGACCGCGACGGCGGAGAGCGCCATCCGCCCCTTGTGCGCAAGGAAGTTGCGCACCGAGGTCTTCCAGATGGTCATGACGTCCGCCCGCGCGCGTCGAAGTCCTTCATGCGGTCGAGGACCTGGTCGGCCGTCGGGTTGTGCATCTCGTCGACGATGCGTCCGTCCGCGAGATACAGCACCCGGTCCGCGTAGGAGGCGGCCACCGGGTCATGGGTGACCATGACGATGGTCTGTCCCAGCTCGTCGACGGACTTGCGCAGGAAGGTCAGCACCTCGGCGCCGGCCCGCGAGTCCAGGTTCCCGGTGGGCTCGTCACCGAAGATGATCTCCGGCCGGGCGGCGAGTGCCCGGGCGACCGCGACCCGCTGCTGCTGGCCGCCGGAGAGCTCGGTGGGCCGGTGCTTCAGCCGTTCGGCGAGACCGACCGTCTCCACGACCTGGCGCAGCCAGCCGGCATCGGGCTTGCGGCCCGCGATGTCCATCGGCAGCGTGATGTTCTCCAGGGCGTTGAGCGTCGGGAGCAGGTTGAACGCCTGGAAGATGAAGCCGATCCGGTCCCGGCGGAGCTGAGTGAGCTTCTTGTCCTTGAGCTGGGTGATCTCGGTTTCGTCGAGGTAGATCTCGCCCGAGCTCACGGTGTCCAGTCCGGCCAGGCAGTGCATCAGGGTCGACTTGCCGGAACCGGAGGGGCCCATGATCGCGGTGAACTGCCCACGGGCGATGTCCACATCGACATGGTCGAGCGCGACGACCCGGGTCTCCCCGGCGCCGTACGCCTTGACGACCTGCCGCGCCCGCGCAGCGACGGCCGTACGCCCTCCAGTGCCCCCGTGCCTGGGAATGGTTACAGCCGTTGTCACGGTGATTCTCCTAAGTCGGTGAAGACGTCATCGGCGACGACGTCATCGGTGAGGACGTCGGGTCGAGACGGGCGCCGCCCGCTGAACGGACGGCGCTGTGTACGTACTCAAGTCTCGTGTCCGGACGTGGTCCGGCGCGCTGGTGCCCAGCGCAGTCTTGCGGTGGGGTTTTCCCCACCTCACCCCCTGCGGTCACCCGCATTCGCGCTGTAGGAACACGTTAAGGAACGGGCCACCGGCCCGACGTCCTCCGCCGGGAGGAACCGCCCCTGGACCGAAGTAAGGAGCTACCCCTAGGGGTCTCAGCCCCCGGGTGGAGCCGGATCTCAGGGGCTCCATCCCCGGGTGGCGGCCGACCGGTCCCGGGGCCCTGCCCGGCAGCGGGTGAGACAGTGTCACCGGAAGATACGTGCATGGGGAAGGGATCTTTATGAGCGGCTCGGGCGGCGACACCGAAGCGAAATCGGGGTCCGGAGTGGACCCCGTCCTCTCCCCGCCCGCGCCCCGGGGCCGCGGCCCCGTCGTGGCCGCGCTGATGCTCGGCATGGCGCTGGCGGCCATCGACGGCACCATCGTCTCCACCGCCGTCCCGCAGATCGTCGGCGATCTCGGCGGCTTCGCCGTCTTCTCCTGGCTCTTCTCCGGCTATCTGCTGGCCGTCACCGTCACTCTGCCGGTCTACGGGAAGCTCTCCGACACGTTCGGCCGCAAACCGGTCCTGATCGCCGGCATCGTCCTCTTCCTGGTCGGCTCGGTCCTCTGCGCCGCCGCCTGGAACATGGCCGCGCTCATCGCCTTCCGGGTCGTCCAGGGACTCGGCGGCGGGGCTCTGCAGGGCACGGTGCAGACGATCGCCGCCGACCTCTACCCGCTGAAGGAACGCCCTCGGATCCAGGCCAAGTTGTCCACCGTCTGGGCCACGTCCGCCGTCGCCGGACCGGTGATCGGCGGGCTGCTCGCCGCGTACGCCGACTGGCGGTGGATCTTCCTGATCAATCTGCCGGTCGGGGCGCTCGCGCTCTGGCTGGTCGTGCGCCACCTCCACGAGCCGTCCCGCCCCCGCGGAGCCGGTGCGCCACGGCCACGGATCGACTGGGCGGGCGCCCTCGCCGTCTTCGCGACCGGCGCCCTGCTGCTGACCGCGCTCGTCCAGGGCGGGGTCGCCTGGCCCTGGCTCTCCGCGCCGTCGCTCGGCCTGCTGGCCGCGAGCGCGGTCCTCGCCGTGCTGACCGTCGTCATCGAGCGGCGCGCCGCCGACCCGATCATCCCGGGCTGGGTGTGGCGCAGGCGGACCATCGCCTCGGTCAATCTGGCCCTGGGTGCGATGGGGCTGCTAATGGTCGCCCCGACGGTCTTCCTGCCGACGTACGCCCAGTCGGTGCTCGGCCTCGGCCCGATCGCCGCCGGTTTCGTGCTCTCCGTGATGACGCTGAGCTGGCCGGTGTCGGCGGCCCTCTCCAACCGGGTCTACAACCGCATCGGCTTCCGCCGCACCGCGATCATCGGCATGGGCTGCGCCCTGTTGATCCTGCTCTCGTTCCCGCTGCTGCCGTACCCCGGTGAGCCCTGGCAGCCGGCCCTGATCATGCTGCTGCTGGGCGCGGCGCTGGGGCTGTTCCAACTGCCGCTGATCGTCGGGGTCCAGTCGACGGTCGGCTGGTCCGAACGCGGTACGACGACGGCTTCCGTACTGTTCTGCCGCCAGGTGGGCCAGAGTCTGGGCGCCGCGCTCTTCGGCGCCGTCGCCAACGGGGTCCTCGCCTCCCGGCTCGCCGGCGCGCCCGGCCCTGAGCTGCCGGGCGGCCTGGACGCGATCTCCCACGCACTGGACGACCCGGGCGCGCTCTCCGCCGCAGCGGCGGACCATCTGCGGCGGGCCGTCGACGCCGCTGTCGACCAGGTGTACGTCGGGGCCGCGGTGGCCGCGGCGGTGGCGCTGCTGGTGCTGGTCTTCGTGGCGCCGCGCCGCTTCCCGATCCTCACCGAGGACGCCGCAACCGGCTCCGCATCCATCGCCGGCAGCAACACCGAAGCACCACAGAATTAGCCAACTTCTTTTTCATGGAGGGCAGTTCCGGCCAACCACTCCCCCGTTGCCCTACCCGCGAGTAGTGTCGCGCTCCCAGCAGCGCTCACGCGCTCTCCCTTGCAGTCCGCCCCGGGACCCGAGCCGTGCAAGGAGCAGCATCCAGATGTCGTACGAGCCCTCGCACGTCGAACCGTCGCGCCGCCCACCGTACGACCCCGATCTCCTTCTCCCCTGGCAGAGTTCGCCGTCCGCGCCACCGCCCCGCCCTCCGACGCCGATACGCACGGCCCTGCCTGCTCCCGGACGGCACAGCGATCTGCGCCGGCTGCGCACCGCATACCGGGTGCTGCGGCGGGTCGCGACCCTGACCGCGCTCGGCTACTTCACGCTCTTCCTGGTGCTGTCCGGCTTCGCCCCCGAGCTGATGTCCCGCCCGGTCGGCGGCGGACTCAACGTCGGCCTGGCGCTCGGCCTTTGCCAGCTTCCGGTGACCCTGCTCGCGATCGCCCTGTACGAGCGGACCGCACGACGCACGGTCGACCCGCTCGCCGCCGCACTCCGGAGAACAGGAGCGGCCCGATGAACGGGATCGACGAGTCGGCGCAGGCGATGTCCCTCGTGGCGTTCATCGCGGTCGCCTCCATCACTCTGCTGCTCTGCGTGATGACCGGCCCCGACCACGACGACCTCGCCGAGTTCTACACCGGCTACCACTCGCTCTCCCCCGTCCGCAACGGCCTCGCCGTCGCGGGTGACTACCTCTCCGCGGCGACCGTCTTCGGCGCCAGCGGACTCGTCGCGCTCACCGGCTACGACGGGCTGGTGGTCGGTCTGAGCACCTCGCTCTCACTCGTCCTTCTGATGTTCCTGCTCGCCGAACCGCTGCGCAACGCCGGCCGGTTCACCATGGGCGACGTGTTCGCCCGCCGCGCCCCCGGCCGCGCGATCCGGATCACCACCTGCGGCGTCACCCTCGCCGCCCTGCTGCCACTGATGGTCGTTCAGCTCGCCAGCAGCGGCGATCTGATGGCCTTCATCCTGGGGTTCGACAGTTCCGGCTTCCGTACCGGTTCGATCATCGCCCTCGGGATCATGATGATCAGTTACGCGGCGATCGGCGGGATGAAGGGGACCGCCCTGATCCAGATCATCAAGACGGTCTTTCTCGTCGTCGCCTGTCTCACCATCTCCGCACTGGTCATGAACCACTTCGACTGGTCCGTCGCCACGCTGCTCGCGGCCGCCCAGCGGGGCAGCGGTGCCGGGGCCGCCTACCTGCAGTCGGGGCTCCAGTTCGGCGGCAGCGGCCTCGACATGGTCAGCTCCGAACTGACCCTGGTGCTCGGCGTCGCGGCACTGCCGCACGTCACCATGCGGATGACGGGCGCCCGCAGCGCGCAGGCCGTCCGCCGCTCGATGTCCTGGGCGGTCTCCGTGGTCGTCGGGATCTCTCTGCTGCTCACCGTGATCGGTTTCGGTGCGGCCGCGTTGGTCGGCCACGACCTCATCGTCGCCGCCGGGGCACAGGGCAACAGCTCGGTGCTCCAGGTCAGCGGTGTGGTCGCGGGCAGCGGGAAGATCGGTGCACTGGTGCTCACGGCGATGACGACGGCGATCTTCCTGACCTTGCTCGCCTCGGTCGCCGGAATGATCCTGGCCTGTGCGAACTCGCTGGCCCACGACCTGTTCGTCCACGGGATGCGTGACGGGAGCAGGCAGCAGGTCGCGGACCGGACCGAGATGGGCGCCGCGCAGGCCGCGGCGGTCGGCGTCGGGCTGCTCGCCATCGTCCTCGCCGTGGCGGCCCGGCACTGGAATCTCCAGGCGCTGGTGACGCTCTCCTTCTGTGTCGGGGCGTCGGCGCTCGCCCCGGCGCTCGTCTACAGCATGTTCTGGCGTCGCTTCACCCGAACCGGACTGCTCTGCACCCTCATCGGCGGCACCGTCGCCGTGCTGGTGCTGATCACCGGCACCAATCTGGTCTCGGGATCACCCGGGTCGGTCTTCCCCGGGCACGACTTCAACTGGTTCCCGTTCACCACGACCGGCCTCGTCTCGATCCCGGCCGGATTCCTGGCGGGCTGGCTGGGCACGGTGCTGCCCCGGCGGACCTCCGCCGAGGCGCGCCGGCGGTACGAGGTGGAGGAGCCTTGGATCCTCGCGGGCGCGCCGCCGGCCTCCCGCCGCTAAACATCGCCACCATCGGCCATGTCCGTCCCGGCGCCGACGTCATGCACGAGCCACAGCGGCGCCGGTGCCGTCGGCGACTGCTTCATCCGTCTGCGCCACGTCGCCCCTGGTGTCATCGGCCGGAGCCCAGCGCTGTGCCCCCGTCCTCGCGCCCCAGCCCTGCACAGTCCGCCGCAGCCCGCCGCAGAAGACGTCGGTGCGCACGAGGCCGGGCACATCCACGGACCGGGACACGTCGGTTCGGGACACGAGAACCTCGGCCAGGAAGACCGGCCCACCCCGCCGCCACGTCCCCGAAAGCCTTCGATGGCGCAGGACATGCCCGGGCCGGACACGGAGGGCGCCCCCGGCCCGGACGTCGAAACCGGATCCGTGTCCACGCGCGACGCCCAAGCCGCCCCGGCACCTGGCCTGGGCCTGGGGATGAGCCTGCCCGCTGAGTCCGGTGCAGGCGCCACCCAGGCAGGCCGCCCGAACTGCCGCCGCAGGTAACCGGATCAGTTCTCCGCGGGCGCCACACGCCCGGTGAGCGCCGCGAGCGAGTTGCGTACGTGCGTCATGTGCGCCTGCACCTCCTCGCGGCCCTCCTCGTGCTCCCGCAGGATCCGCTCGGTCTCCCGGATCACCCGCTCCTCGCGCACCCTGGCCGCCGCGATCAGCTCGGCGGCCTGCGCCTCGGCGTCCTCCTGGCCGTGCCGCGCCGCCTCCTCGGCCTCCGACAGGGCCCGGCGCGCCTCGGCCAGCCGGGCCTCCGCCCGGTCGGTCAGCTCGTCGTGCCGCGCGGCCTGGGCCGCTGCGGCAGCCGCCAGTTCGCGTTCGGCGGTCTTCCACCGCTCGATGTGCTCGTGCTTCTGGTTGGCCAGCACGCTCGCGGTACGGCGGCGGGTCTCCGCCATCGCGGCCTCGGCCTGGTCGCGTGCCTCACCGGCTTCCTTGCGGGCAGCGGCGAGCGTGGAGTCGGCGCTCTGCTGCGCCGCGGCCACCGTCTCGTCGGCGTGGGACCCGGCGGCCGTCCGGAGGGCGTCGGAGTCCGCCCGGGCGTGGCCGCGGAGTTTACGGGCCGCCGCGTCCGCCGCGTCCCGCAGCGCCTGCGCCTCCTCCTGCGCAGTGCTGCGTACGGCCTGCGCCTCCGCATAGGCGAGCGCCAGGATCTCCTGGGCCCGCTCGCCGAGCGAGGCGTACGTCGGCGGGGCGAGCGTGGCGACGACCTCGGCCAGCCGTGCCGACTCGGCCTCCAGCTCCTCCGCCAGCACGGTCAGCCGGGACACCCTCTCCCGCGCCCCGTCCCGCTCCGCCGACAGATCGGCCACTCTTCCGTCCACCTGCTCCGGGCGGTAGCCACGTCCTCGCACCACGACGAAGCCGTACGCGGACACCGGTGCAGCACTCATCCTTGAAGCCTCTCTCCGACTCTCCGACCACCAAGCAATACGTCAAGGATGCGGCAATTGGCAGAGAAGTCCGAATCCATTCGGTGGTTTCCCGAGGGAAGCGACAGGTGTCACATACAACAGAGCGCCCGGATCCCCTGATGGGGTCCGGGCGCCTCGTGCTCGGCAGATCGGGTCGGATCAGATCAGGCCGTCCCACATCTGCTCCAGCAGCACCGACCACCAGCTCTCCGGCGACGCGAGCGCCGCCGGGTCCAGTGCCACCAACTGCGCCTGGAAGTCGACCGTCCAGCGGCCGGCCTGCTCCGGGTTGAGACCGAAGCGGAGCCGCCACATCCGGCCGAGGAGCGCCATCGAGCGCGTGAACTCCGGCAGGCCGGTGTTCACGAACTGCGGCGGCACCGGCTGCCCGCCGGGACCGCCCTCCACCGGCACGGCCACGATGTTCGCCGTGCCGTACTGGACACAGATCGCCCGCCCGAAGTCGGACCCCATGACGAGATACGACCCCGCGTCGGTGGCCGGCTGGACCTGCCGTTGCGCGGCCAGTTCGGCCAGTGTCGGCACCACCGGCTGACCCGGCTGCGCCCAGAAGAACGGCCCGAAGTCTGCGGGCAGACCCGCCCACACGAGCGTCCGCGCCACGATCTCGGGAACGCCCTGGCGGGACACCGCACGCTGGTCGAAACGGAGCACGCCCTGCGGCCCGAAGGCCTGCAACAGCTCCTCCGCGATGGCCTCCGGCGGGATCGGCATCGCGGGCGGCATCTGCGGCAGCGGGGCCCGCACCGGCGCCGGGCGCGCCGGACCGTCCGCGACCTGGTGCAGCTCACCCTGATGGGTGAGCAGATGCTGCATGCCCTGCTGACGGCTGGCGTGGTCGGTGCCGTACGGGGCGACGCTGGTGATCCGTACCTGCGGCCAGGTCTCCCGGATCATCCGCGCACAGTAGCCACCGGGCAGCTCGCAGGACTCCAGCTCGGTGTGGAGCTCGATGACCTGCTGCGGTGGCACGTTCATGGCCCGCAGCTCGTGCAGCATCTGCCACTCGGGGTGCGGGGTGCCGGGCGCCGAGCGGCGGATCAGCTGCTGCTCGCTGCCGTCGGGCGCACGGAAGCGCAGCACGGCCTGGTAGCCGGGGCCGACGGTCGGCTGACCGGCCGGCGCCTGCGGATAGCCGTACGCCGGGGGCGGCGGGTTGTGCGGATTCGGCGGTACGGAACCGGGGACGCCACCCGGCGGCATGCCGGGGGCCCCGGGCGGACCGACCTGGGCAGGGCCCGCGAGCATCGTGGCGGCATGGTGCGCGCCACCACCGGGCGGGGGCGGAGTCGACCCGGGAGGTCCGGGCGGGGCGGGAGGCTGCGGGGCACCGGGGCCGGGGGGCCTGGGCGCGCTCGGGCCACCCATGCCCGGGTCGGCGAACATCGTCGCTGCCTGATGCACTCCGCCACCCGGCGGGGGCGGGGTGGATCCGGGAGGTCCGGGCGGGGCGGGAGGCTGCGGGGCACCGGGCGGGCCGGGGGGCCTGGGCGCGCTCGGGCCACCCATGCTCGGGTCGGCGAACATCGTCGCGGCGTGGTCGAAGCCGCCACCGGGTGGCGGCGTCGACCCAGGAGGTCCGGGAGGTGCGGGCTGTCCGGGAGGCCCGGGGGGCTGAGGTGCACCGGGCGGGCCGACCTGCGAGACGAGCTGCGTCGGCAGATAGCCGCCCGCGGGGGCGCCGGGCGCGCCCGGACCCGAGGGCGGCGGCACGGGCGCCCCCGGCCTGGCGCCCGGCGTACCGGGGGCTCCGGGCGGTGGCGGAGTGGTCGACCCGCCACCACGCGCACCGCGCGGCGGCACCGTGGCCTTACTGGTGGTGGCGTCGGCGATGTCACCGCTCCCGGGAACCCCGGGCGCACTCGGTCCGGGTGCGCCCGGACCCTGCGGGTCCAGGCCAGGGACGATCGCCGTCCGGGGCAGCCGGCTGCCGCCCGACATCAGCGCGGTCGGCGCATCCGCGGAGACCACCGGCGGCGGGGTGCCGTCGTCATCGGCGCCCGAGAGCGGCGGCGCGAACACGGTGGCCGGCAGCGCGACCGCCCCGTCGTCGGAGTCCGCGTTGGTGTCGGTCCCGGCCCACGGGGTGGCCCCGGTGGGCACGTTCGGCGAGGAGGCCGGAACGCCGTCGGGGGCGGTGGGCTCGTGCTCGTCCTGCGCACCGGCGCCCTGCCACGGCGGCCCGGAAGGGGCCGCCTGCGCGGGAACAGAAGGAGCGGAAGAAGCGGAAGGTGCAGGAGGAGAGGAAGGCGCAGGGGGAGGGTTCCCGTCGCGCTCCGCCCGCCGGTCCGGGATCCCGAGCTTGTCCGCCGCTTCCTGGAGCCACTCCGGCGGGCTCAGCAGGAATGACGTCTGATTCAGGTCGACGCGCGCCGACGGCGGCGCCGGGGCAGGGGCGGCGGCGACCGTGCCGTACTCCTCCTCGTACCGCCGGATCACCTCGCCCACCGGCAGTCCGGGCCAGAGCGTCGCCTCACCGCTGTCGCGGGCGATCACCAGCCGCTGCCGGCCACCGTCGGAGACGGGGCCCTCCGAACGGTCCTCGGCCCACACCACGAAGCCCAGCTCGAACTCGCGGACCCGCACCTCGCGGTGCTGGTACGCGGGCACGTCTCCGTTGACCCACTCGTCCGCGCGCTCCTGCGCCTGCGCAAAGGTCACCATTGCGCTCACCCCTCCACCGGGACGGCCCGCGCGAAGCCGCCGTCCACCATCAGGTTCGCCACGGTCTCCAGCTCCGGCGGGTTGCCCGCCAGCCGCTGCAGGAAGGCGTCGAAGTCTGCACCGCAGGGCAGCAGCAGCCGGTCCACGCGCTCCTGCACGCTCCAGCCGTCCTGGTCCCGGGCATCGTCGTACGCGCAGAACCAGACCGAGCCGACACCGTTGCCCCGGGCCTTCACCGCGAGGATGCCGCCCTGGACGAAGCCGACACCCAGGTAGTCCTTGGTGAGGTGGTCACGCAGGCACTTGTTGACGTACACCAGGTCGTTCACCGCGGCCTCTTCACGCACCGTGAAGAACGGCTGATCGACCAGGAGACCGAGCTCCGCGTCGAGCGCCGCACCGGCCGGGGCCGAGCCGCCGGCCGCCTTCAGGAAGGATCGGTACGCGCCCGGCAACCGGTAGCCGAGATCCTCCTCGACGCCCTGGATCTGCTGCTCGCTGACCGAGACCGCGCCCTTCGGGAGCCGGAAGTGCGCGGGCCGGGTCTCCTGCAGCGGACGCGTGCCCCGCTTGTTCTGGTCGACCGCGGTGGTCGCAAGACCACCGTGGTGCCGGAGCAGTGCCTTGACCTCGACCGGGACGAGCTCCATCCGCCGGCCGCCCGGCACGTGGTGCCAGGTCCAGCCGTGGGGGGTGGCGACCGCCGGGATCGTGTCCCACAGCTCGTGGCCGCTCGCCGCCAGCGCCGCATTGGCCGAGACGTAGTCGGTGAGCCGCAGCTCATCGACGCCGAAGCCCTGCGGAGGCTCGGCGATCTCGGCGGCGGCGCGTGCGTACGGCGCGAATACCGGGCAGCCGTTCTCGTCCACGCGCACACCTCTGGAGTGGCGGGACGCCCGGACCGGGTCCGGGAAGTGCACGACCTGCCCGGCATAGGCCGCGTTCGGTGGCGCGGCTTGCTGCCCGAGCCGACCTGTCGTCATGGCGGTTGCCCCCTGCTGCGTCTGTCTGGTGAGGACCGACCTGCCCATGGGGACGGTCCAGGCACAGCCTATGCGGTGGCGCAACAGGGGGTCCCGCCCCTCCGCTTCCCTTCCGGTTCTCTTCCGCCATCCCCTCCCCTTCGGTCACGAACCGTCACAACTGGGTGACGGACAAGCGTCGGTCAGGCCACTGTCCGCGACACGCAGACACGTTTCACCGACCCAGCTTCCCCACCGACTGGCACATTTGGCAGGCTGTCACCGCAACTCGGGGGGATTGCACGGGAGGGACATCCGCACCATGCACACAGCACAATCAGTCACATCCGGCGATCCGCGCCTCAACTGGAGCAGCACCGGGACGAGCAGCACGCCTCGTCTCCACCAACGCCGCGACGGCATCCTGCCGGCCGTGGCCGCAGCGCTGGCCGTCCGCGGTGAAACGTTGACCTGCACGGCGGGCAAGGGCGACCAGCCTCCCGTACTGCACCCGTTGGTCCAGGACTTCCTCGACACGCTCACCAGCGGGCAGCGCGAACGCTTCACCGGCCGCTGCCCCGAGGCGATCCTGCTCTCCCGGCAGCTCGCCGCCGCGGAGACCGACCGGTCCAAGCGGGCCCAGCGCAAGCCGCTGACCAGCGGGGAGGCGCGGCGCGCACTGAAGCACTCGCGGCTGACCGCGCGTCGGATCCGCGAGGACGGCGACCCGATGCACGGCAGCTACGCGCCACCGTGCCGCTCCTGTACGGCGATGCTCGCCCATTTCGGCGTCCGTCCCGTCGACCTCACCACCACCAGCGCGGCGACCACCGCCGAGAAGGGCTGATCGCGCGCCGATGCACGACCGAACCGACCTTCCCCAGCAGAGCGGGCGCGCGACCCATGCGGACCGCGCCGCCGCCACCCGCTTTCCCGTCGCCGTCGACGCCGCCCTGCGGACCGCGGGCTGGCAGCCGGGCCGTTGGGACATCCGGCAGGCGGAGGAGTGGGCGGACGCGCTGCGCGCCCACACGTCACCGGCCGGGCATCAGCACGCGGTGTTCCCGGCGGCGGTGGAGGCGTGGGCGGAGTTCGGCGGCCTGCACATCACGGCGTCCGCGCCGGGCCGGCAGATCGCACCGGCGTCGGTGCGGATCGATCCGCTGAGCGGACTGCACCTGGCCCGCACCCTCGGTGACCTCGGGCGGGCGCTGAAGACCGAGGTCAGCCCGCTGGGCGAGGAGGGGGACGGGCAGGCGGTCCTCGCGATCGACGCCGAGGGGCGCGTGTACAGCATCGACCACACCGGCGACTGGTTCCTGGGCGCGGACATCGACCAGGCCCTGGCGACGCTGGTCGGCGGGATCCAGCCGGAGCGTCTGACGTCGGGCTGAGAGCCTGTCGGGCCCGAGATGGGGGGCCGAGGCAGGCCGAGGGTGTCCAGGGACCGCTCTGTCCCCGATCGCCCGGACGGGCTTCACCTGCCGGCCCCCTCGGCCCGCACCCGTGACGAAGTGAACGCGCCGTCCGCGATCGCCGGACGGGCTCGAAAGGCCGGCCTGCACAGCCCGCAACCCTCTCGGGGTGAACCCCGCGTCCTCGTCGCCGGACGAGGCGAGACCGCAGGGGGTTACGCGGCCCCGTGGGCCGGGAGTACCGCCGATACCCGGAAGCCCCCCGCGTCCGTCGGGCCGGAGACGAATACCCCGCCCAGGCCCAGTACCCGCTCCCGCATCCCCACCAGGCCGTTGCCGCCGCTCGGCAGCCCCGCGTCCGTCGCGGCGCCGTCCGACGGGCCGTTCTCCACCTGCATCGCGACCTCCGAGCCCCGGTGCGCCAGCCGCACCCACGCCTTCGCGCCCGCCGCGTGCTTGTGGACGTTCGTCAGGGCCTCCTGCACCACCCGGTACGCCGTCTGCTCCACCTCGGGGGCGTACGCGCGCACCTCGCCGTCCACCGACAGCTCCACCGTCATCCCGGCCGCCCGCGACTGCCCGATCAGCGTCTCCACCTCGTGCAGCCGCGGCCCGTCCTCCGTGGCGGCGGCGGCCGCAGCGGCTGCCGCCTCACCCACCGCGGCCAGCGGAACCTTCGCGCCCCGGGTCGCCGCCGGATCCCCCGTCCGCAGCACGCCGAGCATCTCCCGCAGTTCGGTCAGGGCCTGTCTGCCCATGTCGCCGACCAGCGCCGCGTTCCGTACCGCCTTCGCCGGGTCCTTCGGAGCGACGGCCTGCAGGGCGGCCGCATGCACCACCATCAGACTGACCCGGTGCGCGACCACGTCGTGCATCTCGCGCGCGATCCGGGTCCGCTCCTCCGTGCGCGCCCACTCCGCCCGCTCCTCAGCCCGGTCGGCGAGCAGCGACAGCTCCCGTTCCAGGGAGTCCGCCCGCTCCCGCAGGCTCTCCATCAGCCGGCGCCGCGCCCCTATGTAGAGGCCGAACAGCACGGGCGGAGCCGTGAGGCCCAGCGACATGAAGAGGGACGTCAGCGGTACGTACCAGTCGCCCGGCCCGAAGTCCCCGGACTGCACGGAGACGCTCTGCCGCAGCCGTACGTAGGTGACGATGAACGTCCCGACCAGCGACATCCCCATCAGCACCGCGGTGATCCGGCGCGGTACGTCGGACGCGGCCAGCGTGTAGAGGCCGACCAGGCCCATCAGGAAGCCCATCTCGGCGGGCGTCGTCGCGATCGCGACCAGCACCACGGCGATCGGCCAGCGGCGACGCACCACCAGAACGGCCCCGGCGAGCAGACCGAACACCACCCCGACGGGCACCGGCAGCCCGGTGTCCCCCGCGAACGCCACACCTTCCAGTGCGCATTCCAGCGCCGACAGGAGCGCCAGCCCCACGTCCAGGGCGACACTGCGCCGCCGTTCCCACCACCAATAGCCGCGAGTGGTCGTTCCCACGCCTTCCCGGTATGCCCCCGTTACGGTCATGGCATCCAGCCTACGGGCGGGCGCACCTCATTTTCGGGCTACGCGGATCACAGCGCGCCTCGCCGGAGCTCGGCGACCCGTCGCGTCGAAGGCCGGTGGTACGGCATAGTGTTGTCTGCCCGGTCGACGGCCTGACGGTCTGTCCAGTCGATCGGCTTTGCTGTCCCCTGTGGTGTAACGGCAGCACAGTGGCTTTTGGTGCCATTTGTCCGGGTTCGAATCCTGGCAGGGGAGCATGCACGGGCGGGCCCCGACCATGACGGTCGGGGCCCGCGCCCGTTTCGGCCAGTAGCACCCCCGGTATCCTGCGGATGTCCACCATCCGAAGCCGAAGGGCACATCCGTGTGCGCCGGTCCTCCTCAGGTCCCCGGCGCCGCTCGATCAGGGGAGGCCCCATTGGCAGCCGTCATCGTCCTCGCAGCGGGTGAGGGCACCCGCATGAAGTCGAAGACCCCGAAGGTTCTGCACGAGATCTCCGGGCGCTCACTCGTCGGGCATGTCGTCACCGCCGCACGCGAGCTGGACCCCGAGCACCTCGTCGTGGTCGTGGGCCATGCGAGCGAACAGGTCACCGCACACCTCGCCACCGTCGACAGCCAGGTGCGGACCGCCTACCAGGCCGTCCAGGGCGGCACCGGCCACGCCGTGCGCACCGCGCTCGAAGAGCTCGGCGGCACCGTCGAGGGCACGGTGATCGTCGTCTGCGGCGACACTCCGCTGCTCTCCGGCGAGACGCTCACCGCGCTCGCCGCCGTCCACACCGCCGACGCGAACGCCGTCACCGTGCTGACCGCCGAGGTCCCGGACGCCACCGGCTACGGCAGGATCGTCCGCGACACCGCAAGCGGCGCGGTCACCGAGATCGTCGAGCACAAGGACGCCACCGACGCGCAGCGCGCCATCCGCGAGATCAATTCCGGGGTCTTCGCCTTCGACGGACGGCTGCTCACGGACGCCCTCGGCAAGGTCCGCGCCGACAACAGCCAGGGCGAGGAGTACCTCACCGACGTGCTGTCCATCCTGCGCGAGGCGGGGCACCGCGTCGGCGCCTCCGTCGCTGCCGACCACCGCGAGATCCTCGGGATCAACAACCGCGTCCAGCTCGCCCAGGCCCGCACCCTGCTGAACGAGCGGCTGCTGGAGCGGGCGATGCTCGCCGGCGTGACCGTCGTGGACCCGGCGACGACGCTGATCGACGCCACGGTGACGTACGAGCAGGACGCGATCGTGCACCCCGGCACCCAGTTGCTCGGAACCACTCATCTCGCCGAGGACGCCGAGGTCGGCCCGAACAGCCGGCTGACGGACACCACCGTCCACGCGGGCGCCCGCGTCGACAACACGGTCGCGGTCGGGGCGGAGATCGGCCCGGGCGCGACGGTCGGCCCGTACGCGTATCTGCGCCCCGGCACCACGCTCGGCCCGAAGGCCAAGGCCGGTACGTACGTGGAGATGAAGAACGCCACGATCGGTGAGGGCACGAAGGTGCCGCACCTGAGCTACGTCGGCGACGCGACCATCGGCGACCACACCAACATCGGCGCCGCCAGCGTCTTCGTGAACTACGACGGGGTGTCGAAGCACCACACGACGATCGGGTCACACTGCCGCACCGGGTCGGACAATATGTTTGTGGCGCCTGTCACGGTCGGGGACGGCGTGTACACCGCCGCCGGCTCGGTCATCACCAAGGACGTGCCGCCCGGTTCACTGGCCGTCGCCCGCGGCCAGCAAAGGAATATCGCGGGTTGGGTGGCCCGCAAGCGTCCGGGGAGCGCCGCCGCGCAGGCGGCTCAGGCCGCCGCGGAGGAGGCCGACAGCGAAAGCTGACCGGAAACGGGTGCGCCGCGCACGGCGTACCGTGATAGATGCTCACCCCATTTCGGCTGGCTCGTTGCACATCGGGACACATGCTGCAGCGCCAGGAACACGTCTGAGGAGACTGTGCTGTGACCGGGATCAAGACGACCGGCGAGAAGAAGCTGATGCTCTTCTCCGGCCGCGCCCACCCCGAGCTGGCCGAGGAGGTTGCGCACCAACTGGGTGTCGGCCTCGTGCCGACGAAGGCCTTCGATTTCGCCAACGGTGAGATCTACGTCCGCTTCCAGGAGTCCGCACGCGGCGCCGACTGCTTCCTGATCCAGAGCCACACGGCTCCGATCAACAAGTGGATCATGGAGCAGCTGATCATGCTGGACGCGCTGAAGCGCGCGTCGGCCCGCTCCATCACAGTGATCGTGCCGTTCTACGGCTACGCCCGCCAGGACAAGAAGCACCGTGGCCGCGAGCCGATCTCGGCCCGCCTGGTCGCCGACCTGATGAAGACCGCGGGTGCCGACCGCATCCTCACGGTCGACCTGCACACCGACCAGATCCAGGGCTTCTTCGACGGCCCGGTCGACCACCTCTTCGCACTGCCGATCCTCGCCGACTACGTCGGCGCCAAGGTCGACCGCTCGAAGCTGACGATCGTCTCCCCGGACGCCGGCCGCGTGCGCGTCGCCGACCGCTGGTGCGACCGCCTGGACGCGCCGCTGGCGATCGTCCACAAGCGCCGCGACAAGGACGTCGCCAACCAGGTGACCGTCCACGAGGTCGTCGGCAACGTCAAGGGCCGCGTCTGCGTCCTGGTCGACGACATGATCGACACCGGTGGCACCATCTGCGCCGCCGCCGACGCCCTGTTCGCGCACGGCGCCGAGGACGTCATAGTGACGGCGACGCACGGCGTGCTCTCCGGCCCGGCCGCGGACCGGCTGAAGAACTCCAAGGTCAGCGAGTTCGTCTTCACGGACACCCTGCCGACCCCGGGTGAGCTGGAGCTCGACAAGATCACGGTGCTCTCGATCGCGCCGACGATCGCGCGCGCGGTGCGCGAGGTCTTCGAGGACGGCTCGGTCACGAGCCTCTTCGAGGAGCAGTAGGACCACCTGACCCAGAAGATCCACTTTGGGTGCGGCCTCCCCGCCGGGTAGACTCAGCGAGTTGCTCGGCGAGGGAGGCCGTACTCATGGGTACGGCGGTCCGTTATCGACGCGCTCTTCGTAGCAGGCCTGTCGTGGGCCGGGTGACCATCCAGTTTTCGTCACCCCACGAGGAGTGCAGTCATGGCCGAGATCAAGCTCGCCGCCCAGCCCCGTACCGAGTTCGGCAAGGGTGCCGCCCGCCGCGCCCGTCGTGACAACCAGGTCCCCGCGGTCGTCTACGGCCACGGCGCCGAGCCGGTCCACGTCACCCTTCCGGCCCACGAGCTGCTCCTCGCGCTCCGCACCGCCAACGTCCTGATCGGCCTGGAGATCGAGGGCAAGGACGCGCTGGTCATCCCGAAGGCCGTGCAGCGCAACCCGCTCAAGGGTGACATCGAGCACGTCGACCTGCTGACCGTCAAGCGCGGCGAGAAGGTCAACGTCGAGATCGCCGTGCACGTCGAGGGCGAGCTCGCCCCGGGTGGCAACCTCCTCGAGTACGTGCAGAACACCCTGCTCGTCGAGGCCGAGGCCACCCACATCCCCGAGTCCGTCACGGTCTCCATCGCGGGCCTCGACGCCGGTGACTCCATCCTCGCCAAGGACGTCCCGCTGCCCGCCGGCTCCGTGCTGGCCGGCGACGAGGACGCCGTCGTGCTGCAGGTCGTCGCCGCGCAGGCCGAGGAGCCGGCCGCCGAGGCCGAGGGCGCCGAGGGCGCCGAGGGCTGAGCCTCGTCCTCCCCGCTTCACCTGCTTGACTGACGGGGCGGCGGTTCCTTCCCCAGGGACCCGCCGCCCCGTCCGCCTGTATCCGGGCCATCCGGAACCATCCGTACGCGAAGGAGACCGAGCGCAGATGTCCGACGCCACCGACCCCTGGCTCATCGTGGGCCTCGGCAATCCCGGTCCCGAGTACGCGGCGAACCGGCACAATGTCGGCTTCATGGTCGCCGACCTTCTCGCGGAGCGGATCGGCGGGAAGTTCAAGCGGGCCCAGAAGGCCCAGGCGCAGGTCGTCGAGGGCCGCATGGGCCCGCCCGGACCGGCCAACCGCCGCGTGATCCTCGCGAAGCCGATGTCGTACATGAACCTCTCCGGCGGCCCCGTCACCGCGCTCCGCGACTTCTACAAGGTGCCGACCGATCACATCGTGGCGATCCACGACGAGCTGGACATCGACTACGGGACGCTCCGGCTGAAGCTGGGCGGCGGCGACAACGGACACAACGGGCTCAAGTCGATGACCAAGTCGATGGGGTCCGACTACCACCGGATCCGGTTCGGGATCGGCCGCCCGCCGGGCCGTATGCAGGTCGCCGACTTCGTACTGAAGGACTTCTCGTCCACCGAGCGCAAGGAGCTCGGCTATCTCGTGGACCGGGCTGCGGACTCGGTGGAGTGCCTGCTCGCGGAGGGGCTTGAGCGCGCACAGAGCGCGTACAACTCATGAGATAGCAGGGCGATCCCGGACCATTTCCGACCAGGGTCCGTCGTGAAGTTGACCGAAAGCGTTCGCCTGGCCAAGGATCGCTCCCCATGAAGCGGAGCACCTCCCACCGCGCACTGCTCTACGGCCGCAGCGCCGCCCTGGGCTGCGCCGTCCTGCTGTTGCTCGTCGCGGGCGTCCTGTCGTCCTGGTCCTCGGCGCAGCACATCGTCCTCGCCAAGGGCCGCGAGCACGGCACGATGGCCGTCACCGGCTGCGGCGCCGACGTCTGCACGGGACCGTTCGCCCCCGCCGAGCACGCCACCGCGCGCTCGCGTGTGACAATCGAGCGGTCCGTCGCGGTGAAGAAGGGCGACAGGTTCCCGGTCGTCGTGAAGCCCGGCACCGACGAGGTCGTACGCACCGGGATGCCGGGCTTCCTGCACTCGTGGGTGCCGCTCGGCGGCGCACTGCTGCTCGCCGCCCTGATCATCGGCGGCGGTCTGCGGCTCACCCGGACCGCATGGGGAACCGGGATCGCGGGCGCGGTCCTGCTGGTGGCGACGTTCATCGCCCTCTGAGCGACTCCCGGGCCGCGCTCCGAGCCCTTCCCCGGGACGCCCCGAGGCACGGACTCCCGTACCGGGGCCGTGTGTTCGCCCGATCGTTATCCGGAACGATTGGGGCAGAAGCCTGCACATGGGGCGGATGCGCACACATCAAATTTGACGGGTGCAAGCAACCACAAGAAGCTTGGCCGACCCCCCCACGGGCATCCCTCATCTCCTACGTTGGACTGCCCATGCGCATACTCATTCCCGCCGGCGCTCTGGTCACCGCGGTGACCGCCTCACTGCTGCTGGCACCTTCCGCCTCCGCGACGCCCAAGGGCGACAACGGCACGGTGAAGATCCACGACGCCAAGACCGGCGAGGAGCTTCGCAGGAACGAGCCGAAGGTCTGCTCCTTCTACCTCGACGCGTTCGGCTTCGACGCCGCCCAGAAGGTCCAGTGGCACATCGAGGCCTGGGCCAACAATGACCTGGACAAGGGCGAGACGGTCAAGACGGGCGCCTTCGCGCTCGATGGCTCCGGCCACGGCCGTACCACCGACATGACCCTGCCCGACGGCCAGTACAAGCTGTTCTGGAACTTCGAGGGCGAGAACGGCAAGGCCAAGCACAAGGTCTTCAAGACCGACTGCGAGCCGGGCAAGCCCGGCGAGGAGCCCACGAAGCCCGGCGAAGAACCCACAAAGCCCGGCGAAGAACCCACGAAGCCCGGCGAAGAACCCACGAAGCCCGGCGAAGAGCCCACGAAGCCCGGCGAGGAGTCCTCGGCCACGCCGTCCACCGGCCCGTCCGCTCCCGGCGGCGAGCAGCCGGCCGGCACCCCGTCCCCCTCGGAAAGCACCCCGGCCGGCGCCCCGGCCACCCAGGGCGGCGATTCCGGCAACCTCGCCGAGACCGGAAGCAGTGCCCCGGTAGGCACGATGGCGGCGGTCGCCGTCGCGCTCGCCGCGGCCGGCGGCTTCCTGGTGATGCGCCGCCGCAAGGCCCAGCAGCACTGACGTCCGCGCAGCGGAGTGCCCCCACCGGATGCGTCCGGTGGGGGCACTGTCGTGCTGCGGGCGAGAAGGTCAGCCAGTGTTGCGCAGACCCGCGGCGACACCGTTCACCGTGAGCAGCAGGGCCCGGGCGAGCAGCGGGTCGGCTTCCTCGCCGCGCTCGGCGGACCGGCGCTGGCGGGCCAGCAGCGAGACCTGGAGGTACGAGATCGGATCCAGGTAGGCGTCCCGGATGGCGAACGTCTGCTGGAGCACCGGGCTGGTGCCGAGCAGTTCGGTCCCGCCGGTGACCTTCAGGACTTCCTTCACCGTGAGCGCGTGCTCGGCCTCGATGTCGGCGAAGACGTGCTTCAGCTCGTCGGGGACGAGCGTGTCGACATAGTGGCGGGCGATCCGCAGGTCGGTCTTGGCGAGCGTCATCTCCACGTTCGAGATGAAGTTCCGGAAGAAGTGCCAGTGCTCGTGCATCTCGTCCAGAACGGTGTCCAGACCGGCCTCGCGCAGCGCCTTGAGCCCCGAGCCGACGCCGTACCAGCCGGGCACGATCTGCCGCGACTGGGTCCAGCCGAAGACCCACGGGATGGCCCGCAGGCCGTCGAGACCGGCGCCGGAGTCCGGGCGCCGCGACGGGCGGGATCCCAGGTGCAGCTCGGCGAGCTGATCGACCGGGGTGGACGCGAAGAAGTACGCGGGCAGGTCCGGGTCCTCGACCAGCTTGCGGTAGGCGCCGTGCGCGGCGTCGGAGACGGTGTCCATCGCCGCGTCCCAGCGGGCCAGGGCCTCGTCGGACTGGCGGGGCGCGGTGTGCAGCGCGGAGGCCTGGAGGGTGGCCGCGACGGTCAGCTCCAGGTTCTCCCGGGCGAGCGCCGGGATGAGGTACTTGTCGGAGATGACCTCGCCCTGCTCGGTCACCTTGATCTCGCCCTCCAGCGTGCCCCACGGCTGCGCGAGGATCGCGTCGTGCGAGGGGCCGCCACCGCGGCCGACGGTGCCGCCGCGGCCGTGGAAGAGCCGCAGCCGTACGCCGTAGCGGTGCGCGACGTCACGCAGTCGGCGCTGCGCCCGGTGGATCTCCCACTGCGAGGTGGTGATGCCGCCGAACTTGGAGGAGTCGGAGTACCCGAGCATGACCTCCTGCACGTCGCCGCGGAGCGAGACGAGCCGCCGGTACGACGGGTCGGCGAGCATCTCGTCGAGGATCACGTCGGCGGCGCGCAGCTCGTCGGTGGTCTCCAGGAGCGGCACGATGCCGATCTTGGCCCAGCCGCCGTGCAGGTCGATCAGACCGGCCTCGCGGGCGAGTACGGCGGCGGCGAAGACGTCGTCGGCGCCCTGGCACATCGAGATGATGTACGACTCGATGACCTCGGGGCCGAATCGTTCGAAGGCTTCCTTGATGGTGTGGAAGACGCCGAGGGTCTTCTCGCCCGCGGCGTCCAGCGGGGCCGGGGTCGGGGCCAGCGGGCGGCGTGAGCGGAGCTCCTTGGCGAGCAGCTTCTGCCGGTAGTCGCGTGGCATGTCGGCGTAGCGCCAGGATTCCTCGCCGAGCCGGTCGAAGAGCTGGCCGAGGGCGTGGTGGTGGGCGTCGGCGTGCTCACGTACGTCCATGGTGGCGAGCTGCAGACCGAACGCGGAGAGCGTGCGGATGGTGCGGTTCATCCGGCCGTCGGCGAAAAGACCGCCGCGGTGCTCGCGCAGCGAGGTCTGGATGAGCACCAGGTCCTCGATGAGCTCGGCAGTGCCGAGGTAGTCGCAGCCGGGACGGTGCGGGGTGCCGTTGGCCAGCCGCTCGCGGGTGTTGACGAGCTTCTGCCGGATGCAGGTGGCCTTGAGGCGGTACGGCTCCTCGGAGTTCAGCCGCTTGTAGCGCGGGCTGATCTCGGGGAGCCGCTCCAGGTCGGCCTGGAGCGAGGTGAGCAGCTCGTCGGTGGCGCCCGTGTAGCGGATGGAGTTGGAGAGCAGTCCGCGCAGATAGTCGATGAGCTCCAGCGCGTCGGTGATGCCGTGCTCGTGCTGCAGGATCAGCACCTCCCAGGTGACGGCGGGCGTCACGTTGGGGTTGCCGTCGCGGTCGCCGCCGATCCAGGTGCCGAAGGTCAGCGGGCGGGTGCCCGCGGGCAGCTCGACGCCGACCCGCTCCAGCTCGGCAGCGAGGTCCTCGAGTACGTCCCCGACGGCGTTGGCGTGCAGCTCGTCGAGGTAGTAGATGGCGTTACGGGCCTCGTCGGCCGGCTCCGGGCGGACGACGCGCAGCTCGTCGGTCTGCCAGATGAGGTCGATGTTCTCGGCGAGCCTGAGGTCGTGGCGGCGCCGGTCGGCCTCGATGACGGGCGTTTCCAGCAGCTCGGCGATGCGGCGGAGCTTGTTCAGCACGGAGCGCCGCGCGGCCTCGGTCGGGTGCGCGGTGAAGACGGGCCGTACGTTGAGGTTCTTGACGGTCGCGCGCAGGTGGTCGGGGTCGGCGTCCTTCAGCCGGTCGGCGGTGCGGGCCAGCAGACCGCCCTCGGCGGCGCGCCGGTCGCGCATCTCGTGGGCGCGGTGGACCTGCTCGGTGACGTTGGCGAGGTGGAAGTAGGTGGAGAAGGCGCGCACCAGCTGCGCGGCGGTCTCCAGGTCCGTGTCGCCGAGAAGTTCGGCGGCGGCCTCGCCGTCGGTACGGGTCAGGGCGCGGACACGCTCGACGAGGTCGAGGAGTTCCTGGCCCTCCTGACGTACGAGGGTCTCGCCCAGCAGATCGCCGAGGCGTCGGATGTCGGCGCGCAGCTCGGGGCTGGCGGCGGGGGTCTGGTCGGCACTGCTCACAGTGTGCGGCTCCTTGCAGTGATTGAGGAGGTGCGTCGCGAAGCGTCTCCCCACAAGGGTGACGGCGGGAGACGGGTGGGCACGTCTGTCAGGGGGTCCGGGGTCCGCGGCCGCAGCGGTGCTGCCGCTGCCCCGGGAAAGCAGAGTGCGGACCGCGCTGTCCGACGCTTCCAGGATAGGTGTCCGTGCCGTCGGCGTTGCCCGCAGCCCTCGTCGGCCCGGTGGGGCGATAGCTCCGACGGCTCAGCTCTCGTGCAGCGGGCCTCCGCGCTGCCATACTTACGAAACCGTAGGTTACGGATGCGTAGCCAGAGTTGTCCCTCGTACTCCTCATCACCCTCCAGGGGACTCCCCATGAACACCAGCCCCGATGTGATCGACGACGCCCCGACACCGGCGGCCGGCGGTCCGACCCTTCCTACCGCAACGCTGGGCGGCGACAACAAGCGGTCGATCGAGCAGATCGCCCTGCTGCTGTTCATCGTGGTGCCGTTCGTGGCCCTGGCCGCGGCGGTGCCGCTGGCCTGGGGCCACGGTGTGAGCTGGCTCGATCTGGGTCTGCTGGTCGCCATGTACTTCATCGGCTGCCACGGCATCACGATCGGCTTCCACCGCTACTTCACCCATGGCTCCTTCAAGGCGAAGCGCCCGCTCCGCATCGCCCTGGCCATTGCCGGATCGCTGGCCGTGGAAGGCCCGGTGGTGCGCTGGGTGGCCGACCACCGCAAGCACCACCGCTTCTCCGATGCCGAGGGCGACCCGCACTCGCCGTGGCGGTTCGGCGAGACGCTCCCCGCCCTGATGAAGGGGCTGTGGTGGGCGCACATCGGCTGGATGTTCGACGAGGAGCAGACCCCGCAGCAGAAGTACGCCCCGGACCTGATCAAGGACCCGGCGATCCGCGGGATCTCCCGCCACTTCCTCACCTTCACGATCGCGTCGCTGGCGATCCCGCCGCTGGTCGGCGGTCTGGTGACGATGTCGTGGTGGGGAGCGGCTACGGCGTTCTTCTGGGGCTCTCTCGTACGGGTGGCGCTTCTGCACCACGTCACCTGGTCGATCAACTCCATCTGCCACGCGGTCGGCAAGCGCCCGTTCAAGTCCCGTGACCGGTCCGGCAATGTGTGGTGGCTGGCGGTCCTCTCCTGCGGCGAGTCGTGGCACAACCTGCACCACGCGGATCCGACGAGCGCCCGGCACGGGGTGATGAAGGGCCAGGTCGACTCCAGTGCCCGGCTGATCCGCTGGTTCGAGAGGCTCGGCTGGGCGTACGACGTGCGCTGGCCGGACTCCGCCCGGATCGAGTCCCGCCGGATCGACTCCCGGCGCGAGTCCACGCACGCCGACGCGGCATGATTGACGACGTGGCGACCGACGGCAGCACGAGCAGCGAGAAGAACCGTCCCTCCTCCACCCGGCGTACCCGCCGGGTGAGGATGACCGGCAAGGAGCGCCGCGAACAGCTGCTGGACATCGGCCGCACCCTCTTCGCCGACAAGGGCTTCGAAGGCACCTCGGTGGAGGAGATCGCGGCCCGCGCCGGCGTCTCCAAGCCGGTCGTCTACGAACACTTCGGCGGCAAGGAGGGCCTGTACGCCGTCGTGGTCGACCGCGAGATGCGCCAGCTCCTCGACATGGTCACCAGCGCCCTGACCGCCGGCCACCCGCGCGAACTCCTGGAACAGGCCGCGTTCGCACTGCTCGACTACATCGAGACGTACACGGACGGCTTCCGCATCCTGGTCCGCGACTCCCCGGTCGCCCAGTCGACGGGCACGTTCGCATCCCTGATCAGCGACATCGCCACGCAGGTCGAGGACATCCTGGGGTTGGAGTTCAAGGCCCGCGGCTTCGACCCGAAGCTCGCCCCGCTGTACGCGCAGGCGCTGGTCGGCATGGTGGCGCTGACGGGCCAGTGGTGGCTGAACGTCCGCAAGCCGAAGAAGGCGGAGGTGGCGGCGCATCTGGTGAACCTGGCCTGGCACGGCCTGGAGAACCTGGAGTCGAAGCCGCGCCTGATAGGCCACCGGAAGAGCTGACCCGACCGGGGCCGGCACCGCACGCTGTTACGGCGGTGCCGGACGGGCGGGCGGCGGGCCGGGGCGGCCCGCGCTCGTCCCCTCGGCGTCCCCCACCTGTTTCAATACAGGTGTGATCGAAATCGTGATCGATTGTGTGGTGCTCAGCGTCGTCGGTTCTCTCGTCGGCATGCTGATCCGCCGCAGACACCGGCAGCGGTCGGCGCGGCCGGCCGACGGAGCGCCGACCGGGATCCCGTGCATGATCAAGCGGGCGTCCCACGGCAACCGCTGGCGCCCCGGGCAGCTGCTGACCCACGCGAAGCCCCTGACCTGGCGCCCCGCCTACGGCAGGTCGATGGTCGTCCTCCCCGACGATCTGCACCGGACCGCGGTCCGCGCCGTGTCGACGCGTGAGGGTCTGGTCATCAATCCGGGTTCCCGGATCGTGGAGTGCGCGTCGTCGGACGGGGCTGTCCTGATCGCGGTCATGCCGGTGGATCTGGAGCAGGTGACCGGGGCCCTGAGCGCCGCGTAGCCCACCGTGACTCCGTACCGATCGGGATCGGACCCCGCCCGCGCTCGACCGGCTCCGCGGCTCACCTGTCCACCGGCTCCAGGAACTCCAGCCGGTTTCCCGCCGGGTCGTAGGAGTAGAAGCGCCGGTGCCCCGGCAGGCCGGCGTCCCAGTGCACCTGCGCGCCGTGTGCCCCCAGTCGTTCCGCGAACGTCTCGATGTCCGTGACGCGCAGCCCCGGGTGGGCCTTCTTCGCCGGACGGAAGTCGGCCTCGATGCCCAGGTGCAGCTGGACCGGTCCCGCCTGGAACCAGCAGCCGCCGCGGGCCGCCAGGACCGGGGGTTTGGGGAGTTCGGTCATTCCCAGGACGTCCACGTAGTACGTGCGCAGGGCGGGCTCCGAGCCTGCCGGGGCGGCCAGTTGGACGTGGTCCACCGCGGCGATCATCACTTCTCCTTGTGGGCCACGGCGAAGATGCGGCGGAACGGGAAGACCGTGCCGTGCGGACCCTTCGGGTACGCGGTGCGCAGCAGGTCCCGGTATTCGGCGAGGAAGGCCTCGTGCGCCTCCGGGTCGTCCGCGAGCGCCGTCATGACGGGGCGCAGGCCCGTGCCCTTCACCCAGTCGAGGGCGGCGTCCTCGCCCTGGAGGAGGTGGAGGTACGTGGTCTCCCAGACGTCCGCCGTGATGCCGGGGGCCGTCAGGGCGTCCAGATAGGCGGCGGGGCTGAGGACCGCGTCGGCGTGGCGCAGGATGCCGGTCAGGCGGGAACGCCAGCGCGGCGACTCCGCCAGTTCGCGCATCAGGGTGTGGGTGGGCTGGTCGAAGTTGCCGGGGACCTGGAAGGCGAACGTGCCGCCCGGGGTGATGCCGTCCAGCCAGTCGGGGAAGCGGCCGGCGTGGCCGGGAACCCACTGGAGCAGGGCATTGGAGACGATCAGGTCGTACGGTTCCGCCGGCGTCCAGGTCGTCGCGTCGGCCTCGGCGAAGTCCAGGAGGGGTGTGGCGTGGGCACGGGCCCGCTCCAGCATCTGGGGGGAGTTGTCGTACCCGGTGATCCGGGCCGTCGGCCAGCGGGTCGCGAGGAGTGCCGTGACGTTGCCCGCGCCGCAGCCCAGGTCCGCGATGCGGGGCGTGGGGGCGGCCGGGGGCTCCGGGATGCGGGACAGGAGATCCTGGAACGGGCGGGTGCGGTGGTCCGCGTGGCGCAGGTACTGCTGCGGATCCCAGGTCGGTGTCGTCATGGCAGCCAGGATCACCGGAGAAGTATCTTGATGTCAAGACACTCGAATTCAAGAGACTTCATGTCGACAGACCCTTTACACTGATCCACATGGAGGACGAGGTTGACCGACTGGTCGCTGCATGGCGTCGCGAGCGCCCCGACCTCGACGTGGAACCACTTGAGGTGCTCAGCCGCGTCTCACGCCTTGCCCGTCACCTCGACCGGGCCCGCCGGATCGCCTTCTCCGAGCACAATCTCGAGCCGTGGGAGTTCGACGTACTGACGTCGCTGCGCCGCGCCGGGGCCCCGTACCAGCTCTCCCCGGGTCAGCTGCTCACCCAGACCCTGGTCACCTCGGGCACGATGACCAACCGCATCGACCGGCTGACCAAGAAGAACCTCGTCGAACGGCTCCCCGACCCCAGCGACCGGCGCGGCGTGCTGGTCCGGCTCACCGCGGAGGGACGCGACAAGGCCGACCAGTCGCTGGCCGGACTGCTCGCCCAGGAGCGCGCCATCCTCGGCGAGCTCTCCCGCCACCAGCGCGGCGAACTGGCCGGGCTGCTACGCCAGTTGACCGCCCCGTTCGACAACATTCCCGGATAGATCGGCCGGTCCGACACCGGCGCGCCGGGCCAACGCCACCGCGGCCAGCGTCGAGTGCACGCCCAGCTTCCCCAGCACGTTCTGCATATGCGTACGCACCGTGTGCGGGGAGAGGTACAGCCGCTCCGCCACCGCCTTGCGGCCCAGCCCCGCCACCATGCAGCGCAGCACCTCGCGCTCGCGCGGGGTCAGCGACTCGACCAGCTGCTCGCTCTCGGTGCGGTGCTTGCGGGCTGCCGTCAGCTCGCGCAGGACACCGGTGAGCAGCGCCGGAGGCAGATGCGTCTCGTCGCGGAGCACCCCCCGGATGACCGCGAGCAGCCGCTGCAGCGAGCAGTCCTTGGCGACCCAGCCGGAGGCCCCGGCCTGCAGCGCCAGCGCGGCCCGGCGCGGGTCGTCCTTCTCGGCGAGCACCACCGTACGGACGGACGGCTGACCCGAACGGACCCCGGCGACCAGCGAGATCCCGTCGACCGGGACGTGTTCCCCACTTCTCGGGGCGGGGACCGGCACCGGGCCGGGAACGGTACGTCCCGTGGCCGTCGGCAGGATGCCCAGTTCGGCGTCGACGAGAATCACGTCGTACCTACGGCCTTCGGCGGCCGCGCGCTCCAGACACCGAAGCGCGGCCGGGCCGCTGCCCGCCGCCGCCACCTCGACGTCCGGTTCCGCCGCGAGTGCCGCCGCGAGCGACTCGGCGAAAATGCGGTGGTCATCCACCACGAGAACCCGGATACGAACCACAGGTACCCCCACACAACATCTGCTCCGGGGCCACCCCAGGACCCCCCGAATGGGACGGACCAGTGCGGGCACGACGCCCGGAGCGATGAGGGTGAACCGCAGTTCCACGGCCGCCGCCGTGTGCCGACTGCCACCCCGCCCCGGGCGTCGTGCCCGACTGTCTCGTACCCCTGAATCAGCACCGGCCCCCACCGGTGCTGTGCATCAGCGTACGGCCGGGGGCCCGGAGTGGAAGGCAATTCACAGAACTGATGGACCTCGGTGCTTAGGGTGTGGTTCATGTTTCGTCTTGAGACAGAAGTAGACAAAGAGCGTCGCCTTCTGCTGGGTGAGCGGCTGCATCAGAGCAATACTGAATGTTCCCCGGAGCTCCGCGCACTCCTCGCCACGCCCGCCGAGCGCGAACTCCCGCTGGAGGTCTGGGCGATGGACGGCGACGGTGCGCTGGCGGGTGGACTGACCGGGCGCACCTGGGCCTACTGGCTCCATGTGGATCTGCTCTGGGTCGACCCGCTCCACCGCGGTTCCGGCCTCGGCTCGCAACTGCTCGCCGAGGCGGAACGAGTGGCCGTGGCGGACCGCGGCTGCGCCCGCTCCCGGCTGGAGACCTGGGGTTTCCAGGCTCCGGACTTCTACCGGAAGCGGGGCTACGAGGTGATCGGGCAGGTCGACAACTACCCGCCCGGAGTCACCGAGTTCATCCTGACGAAGACCTTCACCCGATGCGACGGGCGCCTGCCGACGGGACCGCCGGAAAGACGCCGGGCGTCGCGTACCCGTGCGAGGTGAACGCCTCCAGCACCGACTTGGTGACCGCGTCCGCGTCCGCCTCGTCCACCAGCACGATCGCCGAACCACCGAACCCGCCGCCGGTCATCCGCGCACCGAGCGCACCGGACGCGTTCGCCGTCGAGACCACCAGGTCCAGTTCCGGGCAGGAGACCCGCAGATCGTCGCGGAGCGAGACATGACCCGCGGTGAGGACCGGTCCCGCCGCCCGCACCTCGCCCGCGTCGAGCAGTGCGATGACCTGCTCCACCCGCGCGTTGTCGCTGACCACATGGCGTACGTACCGCACGACCGACTCGTCCGCGCCGGACTCGGCGAGCGTGTCGAGCGCGGCGCCCAGACCCTCGTACGGAAGATCGCGCAGCGTCCCCATGCCCAGCGCCCGGGCGCCCGCCTCGCAGCCGGCCCGCCGCTCCGCGTACGCACCGTCGCCCAGCGCGTGCTTGACCCGGGTGTCGACCACCAGCAGCTGGAGGCCGTGCGCGGCCAGGTCGAACGGGACCTGGCGCTGAGTGAGGTCGCGGGTATCTAGGTGCAGGGCGTGGCCCTCGACGCAGCACGCCGACGCCATCTGGTCCATGACCCCGCACGGCACGCCGACGAACGCGTTCTCGGCGCGCTGCGCCAGCACCGCCAGCTCGGCTGCGGACAGGCCGAGTCCGAAGAGATCGTTCAGCGCGAGTGCGGTGACCACTTCGAGGGCGGCCGACGAGGAGAGCCCGGCGCCGGTCGGGACGGTCGAGGTCAGCTGGATGTCCGCGCCGGTGATCCGGTGGCCCGCCTCGCGCAGGGCCCAGACGACACCGGCCGGGTACGCCGCCCAGCCGTGGCCCTCGTGCGGTGCCAGCTCGTCGACCCGCAACTGGACGACGCCGCCCGGCACGTCGGTGGAGTGCAGCCGCAGCTCGCCGTCGGTGCGGCGGGCGACGGCCGCGCGCGCCGTGTGCGGCAGCGCGAGCGGCATCACGAAACCGTCGTTGAAGTCGGTGTACTCGCCGATCAGGTTGACCCGGCCGGGGGCCGCCCAGACTCCTTCGGGGGCGGTGCCGTACAGCTCGGTGAAAGCGGTGACCAGCTCAACGTTGTCGGTCATGGGGTGGTGGGCTCCTCTCGGCGGGCGAACGTCCAGGCGTCGGAGACGATTCCGGCCAGGTCGGCGCGGGACGGCTGCCACCCGAGCCGCTCCCTGGCGGTGGCGGCGGAGGCGACCAGCACCGCGGGGTCACCGGCGCGGCGCGGGGCCGCGGTCTCGGGGACCGGGTGACCGGTGACCTTGCGGACGGTCTCGATGACCTCGCGCACGGAGAAGCCGTTGCCGTTGCCGAGGTTGCAGATCAGGTGCTCGCCCGCGGTGGCCGCGTCCAGGGCGAGGAGGTGGGCCTCGGCAAGATCGGCGACGTGGATGTAGTCGCGTACGCAGGTCCCGTCGGGGGTCGGGTAGTCGTCGCCGTACACGGAGATCGACTCGCGCTGCCCGAGCGCGACCTGGAGCACGAGCGGGATGAGGTGCGACTCCGGGCTGTGGCGTTCGCCGCAACTGCCGTACGCACCCGCCACGTTGAAGTACCGCAGCGAGACCGCGGCCAGTCCGTGCGCGGCCGCCTCACCGGTGATCATGTGGTCGACGGCCAGCTTGGTGGCGCCGTACGGGTTGGTGGGCGCGGTCGGGTCGGACTCCGTGATGGGGCTGGAGACCGGTTCGCCGTAGGTCGCGGCGGTGGAGGAGAAGACCAGGGTGCGGACTCCCGCGTCGCGCATGGCGGCGAGCAGCGCGGTGGATCCGCCGACGTTGTTCACCCAGTACTTCTCCGGGTCGGTGACGGACTCGCCGACCTGGGAGTACGCGGCGAAGTGCAGCACCCCGTCGTAGGAGGAGTCCAGCCAGCGGGCCGCGTCCTGGATGCGGCCCTCGATGAACTCGGCCCCGGCCGGGACACCCTCCCGGAACCCGGTCGACAGGTCGTCGAGGACGGTCACCGCGTGACCGGCCTCCAGAAGATGCGCGGCAACCACGCTGCCGACATATCCCGCGCCACCCGTGACCAGGTACTTCTTCTGGGGCTTGCTCACGCGCTCGCTACCTCTCGCAGTCGCTGGGCCGCGGCCTCCGGCGGCACATCGTTGATGAACACGTTCATGCCGGATTCGGAACCCGCGAGGAACTTCAGCTTGCCGGAGGTGCGTCGGATGGTGAAAAGCTCGAGGTGGAGCCCGAACTCCTCACGTCCGGGCTCCCCGAACGGCGCCTGGTGCCAGGCCGAGATGTACGGCGTCGGCGGCTCACCGGGGCCGAAGATCCGGTCGAATCGCCTCAAGAGTTCCAGATAGATCTGTGCGAACTCTGTGCGCGCGGCGTCGTCGAGCTCCCGCAGGTCGGGGACGCGCCGGCGCGGGTGTAGGTGGATCTCGTACGGCCAGTGCGCCGCGTACGGCACGAACGCCACCCAGTGCTCGCCGGTCAGCACGATCCGCTCGCCGTCGGCCAGCTCGCGGGCCACGATGTCGTCGAAGAGGTTACGGCCGGTCCGCTCGCGGTGCGCCTCCATCGAGCGGAGCATCAGCTCGGTGCGCGGGGTGACGAACGGGTACGCGTAGATCTGTCCGTGCGGATGGCCGAGCGTCACACCGATCTCGGCACCCCGGTTCTCGAAGCAGAACACCTGCTTGACCTGCGGAAGCTCGGCGAGTTCGGCCGTGCGGTCGGCCCATGCCTCCAGGACCAGGCCGGCCTGTTCCTCGGTGAGGTCGGCGAAGGACGCCTCGTGGTCGGAGGTGAAGCAGACGACCTCGCAGCGGCCGGAGTCCCCGGCGAGTGAGGGAAAGCGGTTCTCGAAGACGGCCACGTCGTAACTGTCGTCGGGGATCTCGCTGAGCCGGCCGTCCCGGGACGGACACAGCGGGCACTCGTCGGCCGGCGGGTGGTACGTACGGCCCTGGCGGTGCGAGGCGATGGCGACGCTGTCCCCGAGAAGGGGGTCGCGACGGACTTCCGAGGAGGTCGAGACGGCGTCGAGCGGCCGCCGGTCGACGGCGTCCCGGACCACGTCGTCGCGGCTGTCGTAGTAGAGCAGCTCCCGGCCGTCGGCGAGCGTCGTAACCGTCTTCTTCACCAGGTTCCTCCAAACATAACCGAACACAACAAACCACAAGTCAACACACGCGTCAATGAGTGGGCACACGCGGCTGCGCATATCGACACGTACACACGTTCCAGACCCGAACGCTTAGGAGTGAACTGGACCCGATCCACTAGCAATCGCCGAGCAGCCAGCCTTACGTTCCCTGGCGTGAAGGCAGACATGGGGCGCCGATACCGGCTGTATCCCAACCGCGCGCAGGAACAGGTCCTGACCCGGTGGGGGCATGCGGCACGCACCCTGTGGAACATTGCGCTCGAGCAGCGCACATACGTGTTTGAGCAGCGAGGTAGCACCCTGCGCTCACAGGAGCAGAGCCGATATCTGACCGCTGCACGCGGAGAGTCGGAACTGGCCTGGTTGGCGGAACTGCCGGCTCAGGCGGGGCAGCAGGTCCTCCGCCACTTGGACCAGGCGTACGACAACTTCTTCAATCCGGCACTCCCATCCCGGTTCCCGGCGTTCAAGAAGCGCGGGACACGGCTCTCGGTCCCACTACCGGGTCAGGCAGTAAAGGTCCGTAAGACCAGCGGTCACTGGGGGCAGATACGACTACCGAATCTCGGATGGGTCAGTTTCCGACTCTCTCGCACGCTGGGAGGAACCATCCGAAACGCCACCGTCTCGCGAGACGGGACCGGTTGGCACATTGCCTTCGGTATCCACACCGGAAGAACACCGGGAGCGCCGAATAGCAAACCCGGCTGCGGAGTGGACTTCGGCGTCGCCACGTCCGCATACGTCTCGACCGAGACCGAGCCTCGGGTCATGGCACCGACCCTTACCAAGGTCGAGCTCACACGTCTGAAGTATCTGGAACAACAGAAGGGACGCCAGGTTGCCTATGCGAAAAAGCACAACGGAGGGATGTACAGCACACGACTGCGTGCCACGATCGCTCAGATCGCCCGAATCAAGGCCCGGCAATCAAACCGGCGCGCTGACTTCACGCACAAACTGACCACCGGCCTGGCCAAGAACCACGGCTTCGTCGGCATCGAAGACCTACGCGTGACCAGCATGACCTCCAGCGCCAGGGGGACCGCCGACCGGCCTGGCCGTAACATCAGGCAGAAGGCCGGACTCAACCGCGGCATCCTCGACAACTGCCCCGGTGAGCGACGCCGACAACTGAGCTACAAGTGCGAAATCTACGGATCCGATCTGCGCCCCGTTCCGCCGTTCCATACCTCTCAGACATGTGCGAAATGTGGTCGGGCGGATCCGGAATCCCGCCCTGGATGTGGGCGAAGCTTCACGTGCGTCAACTGTGGGCATGAGGACGATGCCGATCACAACGCCTCGGTCGAGATCGAGGCCCGAGCCCGCGGGACGGGCGGCTCGGTCACCAATAGCACGCGCAGGCGCCCCACCGCGCCAAGTCCCGTCTCATGACGGAGGCGGACGCGTGAAACCACATTTGCAGCCTCCGGGCAGCAAAGGGAGCCTCACCGCCCCAGCGGTGGGGGATCGTCAATTCTGGATCTACGAGCAGGGTGTCATCGACATCCCGACCAACCAGGGCGCCAACCCCGGATCAATCCGTCCGACGCCGACCTGAAGAAGGCCGAGGGCGTCCACATCAACCTCTGGACAGGGCTGGCCATGCTGGTCCTCGGGCTGTTCTTCCTGTGGCTGAAGCTGGGCCCGGCCGAGGCTCCGGGCGGCTCCGACACGGGCACCGATGCCTGAGTAGTCGGCACACTGCCCCACCGGGGCCGGACGTCACACGGCGTCCGGCCCCTTCTGCCCGGTGTCCACCGCCGCCCGTTCCAGCAGCCCGGTGCGGGCCGCCAGCGCCGCGGCCTCCAGCCGGGAGCCGACGCCCAGCTTCATCAGGACCCGCTGCACATGTGTACGGGCAGTGCTCGGCGCGATCCGCATCCCGTCCGCGATCAGCCGGGTGTCCTCGCCCTCCGCGACCCGTACCAGGACCTCGATCTCCCGCGGCGTGAGCATCTGCAGGAGCCGCTGTCCTTCGTCGTCCGGCTGGGCGGCCGGGTTGAGCAGCTCGGCGAAGGCGCCCTGGAGCAGTTGCGGCGCCACCGCCGTCTCCCCGGCGCGCGCCTTGACCATCGCCCGCTCGACGCCCTCTATCCGCTCGTCGTGCCTGACGTATCCGGCGGCGCCGGCGGCGAAAGCGGCCGCGATCCCGCGCGGGCTGGTCACCGGCCCGAGCACCACGACCGCCACTTGCGGTCGCTCCCGTTTGATCCGGGCGATCGGGTCGAACGCGCCCGGATCTGCGGGCGTCGCGGTACCGAACAAGCAGACCTCCGGGGCGCGGCTCACCACGATGTCCGCCGCGCCGGCGGTCGGCGCGGCTGCCGCCAGCACCCGGTGGCCCCGCAATTTCAGCGCCGAGGCGAGCGCCTCGGCGAGCAGTCGGTGGTCATCGACCACCATGAGCCGCACGCCCATCGAGAACCCCCCTATCAGGACCCAGGCCCCCGGCCCTCTTGACCCGGCAAGCTACACGCTTGTTCGACGTCGTGTGCCCCGTACCAGGCAGAAGACCCCCGGAATGCCGAATCATGTGCCATTCAGGGGCACTTGGCCGATGACAAGCGGGCAGAAGGGGGCAGGAATCGGGCGGCGAACGAACAGCCCTGCCGGTCGGACGATCGACCGGCAGGGCTGTGGTGCGTGGTGCTCCCGTGAAGGCGTCAGCCGGCGCCGAACGAGACCGCGAGGCGCCGATCGGCGTCGAGCGAGCTGTCGCCCCGCTTGCTCACCATCGTCTCGGAGATGAACAGCCGGCCGCCCGAGTAGAGGAACTCGGCGTAGTCCGCGGAGAAGCTGGTCTCCGCGTTCCGGACGGCTTCGTCGGCCGGGTTCTCCAGCAGAACGGTCTGCTTGAAGGTGGAGCCGTCGATGGAGACGATCTGGCCGCCCTTGTCGTACGGGGGCTCCTTGTACGCGATGATGTTGGACCCGTCCATACGGATCGGGAACATCGTGTACCGGTCACCCGCGTCGGCCCTGTCGCTGGTCGGCTTGCCGGTTGTGAGGTCGAACGAGACGATCTCGTTGGTGTCGCCGTATTCGCCCGTGCTCCCCTCGTGCTCCTCGGTCGGCAGATAGATGCGGTTGTTGCCGACTGCGAGCTGCTGGCAGGTCTCGACCTCCGTGGAGCCGCAGCGGGCGGCGTACTTGTCGCCGTCCGCGGCGATCTTGGTGAGCAGCTTGCCGGTCGACGCGTCGATCGAGAAGAAGTCCGAGATCCCGCTGCCGTCACCGGCGGTGTCGCCGACGTCGGCGGCGACGACCAGCGGCTTGGTGGAGACGATGCTCGCGTACTCGACGCCGGGCGGCATCTTGTACGAGGAGAGCGGGGCTCCGGTGGTCGGGTTCAGCGCCTGGATGACGAGCTGCGGGTCGTCGTACGTACCGCACTTGCGGACCACGGCGAGCGCCTCGCCGCCGCCGTACCCCTTGTCGTAGCAGCCGTCGGGGCTGACCTTCGGCTTCCAGCGTTCGGCGCCGGTCGCCAGGTCGAATGCGGCGCCGCCCTCGGTGCCACCCGCGGCGACCGTGGTGCCGCTGAGCGTGATCTCGTCGAACCGGATCGCGTCGTCACCGCCGCTTGCGGCGGTCACCGACTTGCTCCATATCAGCTTGCCGGTGGTCAGGTCGAGCGCACCGACCTGGGTGCACGGCGGGTACTTGTTCGCCTTCGTCGCCTTGCCCGCCTCGAAGGCGATGGCGGTCTTGAAGTCCTTGGACATGTGCCGGGAGGCGGCGCAGAGCTGGCCGTCCAGCGCAATGGACCAGAGCTTGGTGCCCTTGGCCTTGTCGTACGCGACGATCTCGTTCACGCCGGTCTTCACGAAGGCCTTGTCGGTCAGCCAGGAACCGTTGACCGCCGTGACGTCGGTGACCTTCGGTTCCGGGAGCTGGAAGGCGACCGTGGCCCTGGTGTTCGCCGGTGCCTTCTCCTTGCCGCCGCCGAGACCGCTGCCGGAGCCGCCCTTGCCATCACCGGTGGCGCCGGTGGAGTTGGACGCCTCCTCCTTCTTGCCGCCGTCGCCCCCGCTGGAGGCGAACCAGACGCCACCACCGACGATCAGCGCCACGGCCACCACTGCGGCGACGATGATCTGCGTCTGGGTGCCGAACTTCTCGCCGCCGTTCCCGCCCTGCTGCGGCGGCAGGTACTGCGGCTGCATCGGAGCGGTCGGGTAGCCGTACCCCTGCTGCGGCGGCTGACCGGGCGGCATGCCGTACCCCCCGCCCGGGGGTGTCTGCGGGTAGCCGTAGCCGGGCTGCTGCGGCGGTGTCTGCGGAAAGCCGTAGCCGGGCTGCTGCTGCTGCAGCGGACCTGCGGGCGGCGTCTGCGGAGCGCCGAACCCACCGGCGGGCGGCGTCTGCGGAGCACCGAACCCACCGGCGGGCGGCGTCTGCGGAGCACCGAACCCACCGGCGGGCGGCGTCTGCGGCGACGGGGGCTGCGGAGCCGACTGCTTGCCGAACGCGTCGGCGGGCGGCGGGGTCGGTGCCCCGAACCCTCCGGGCGGCGAGTCCTGGGGGGCGCCGAACCCGCCCTGGGGCGGCTCGTTGGGGGGCTGGGGCGGCTGTGTCATGGCGTACGTACCTCGGGGGAAAGGGAGCCGGTCGGTCGGGACCTGGCGTGGTCGGTCATGGTCCGTCGGGTGCCTGCGTGAGCCGTCACTTGCCGAAGGCCATCATGGTCTTCGTCTCCAGCTCTTCCTTGTCGTTGGTCGCGCTGACCCGCCCGCTCGCGATGAAGGAACGGCCGCCCGCGTAGACAATCTTCGGGTTGTAGAACGAGCTCTCGATCTGGGACGTCGACGCCGGGTGCTGCAGCAGCACCTGCGGGGTACCACCGGTCGGTGCCAGGGTGGCGATCCCGCCGCCCTTGTTGTACGAGGCCTCCAGGTAGAGCAGCACATTGCCGCCCTCCATCCGCAGCGGCGTCATGGTCCGCTCGGCCGGGGCCGCCGCCTTCCACTTGGGCTTGCCGGTGTTCAGGTCGAACGCCACGACCTTGTTCGTGCGAGCGGTGCCGCTGGAGTCGGCCGTGGTCGCCATGTAGAAGGAGTTGGCGTCGGCGGCGACGCCGACACAGCCTTGCAGCGACTTGCCGAAGATGGCGAACGCGCTGCCGCAGTCCGGCGCGAACTTGTCGCCCTTGTCGCCGACCAGCTGGGAACGGAGCGTGCCGTTCTCCTTGATGGCGAGGATGCTCCACTTCTTCTTCTCGCTCTGGGTCAGCGAGACGACGAGCGGGCTCACCGAGTAGACCCGGTCGACCTCCCAGCCCACGGCGGGACGGTACGTCCACTTGGGCTTGCCGGTGACCGGGTCGAGCTCCTGGATCTGGTTCTGGGGCTTGTCGACGTCGGCGGTGCGACAGCTGGAGGCGGCGATCAGCTTCGTACCGCCGGCGAAGGCGTACGGCTGGCAGTTGCCCGACTGCTTGCCGAACAGCTCCTTGCCGTCACTGACGCGGTAGGCGTTGGAGTTGCCGGTGCGTCCGACGGTCACGGTGTCCCCGCTGATGGCGAGGGAGATGTCCGACATCATGTCCCAGATGCCGTTCTGCTTGATCGACTTCTTCCAGCCGGCCTTGCCGGTGTTGAGGTCGATCATCTGCAGGTCCGCGCAGTCGGCCTTGTCGGTCGTACCGTTCTCGACCCCGATGACGATCTTGCCGTCCGTGGTGGTCTGGGCGGGTGCGGAGCACAGGTCCGCGGGCAGCTTCAGCGTCCACTTCTGCTTGCCGTCGGCCGCGGAGTAGCCGGAGATCGCCCGGTACATGCCCTTGACGACGGTGTCGCCGACGACCCAGGGGCCGTACACGTCGGAGCCGTTGCGCGGCAGGTCGACGTCGTTCTTCTGCAGCCAGAGGACCTTCGCCTCGCCGGCCTTGCGACCGGCGTTGAGGTCGTCGTCGCCGGCGCGGCCGTCGCCGTTGCCGTCGCCCTCGTCGACGGAGGGCGAGGCGCTCGCCTTCTGGTCGTCGGCGCTCCCGTGCGCGACGGGCTTCTTCTCGTCGTCACCGCCGCTGGTGGCGAGGAACACGCCACCGCCGATGACCAGCAGCGCCGCGACCGCGGCACCGATGATCACTGCGGGCTTGCCCTTGAAGGCGCTGCCGCCGCCGGGGCCCGCCGGTCCGCCGGGGACCGGGGCGCCGGGGTACTGCTGCTGCGGGTAGCCGTAACCGGGCTGCGGCGGCTGACCGTACGGTCCGGGCTGCTGGCCGTAGGGGCCCGGCTGCTGGCCGTACGGACCCGGCTGACTGTAAGGGCCGGGCTGCTGCGGGTAGCCGTAGCCGGGCTCCTGACCCGGTGCCTGCGGGTAGCCGTAACCCGGCTGGGCAGCAGGCGGCGCGGCCGGCATCTGCGGCGGCTGCGCGGGCGGCTGAGGACCCCCCTGCGGCGGTTCCTGCGGAGCGCCGAAGCCTCCCTTAGGCGGTTGCTGGCTGGGCGGCTGGGTCATCAGCACGTCCCCCTTCGTGCGGTCCGGTGCCCGTTCCGGTCTCCCCCGCGATTCCGCAGGGCTGAATTCCCTTTGGAAAGGAGCGAATCGGGCATGGCTCCCGCGGCGTCACGACAGTCGAGCGGGGCTTCTTTTTACCATCCGTGCGCGTTCGAACACCGGGTCGGTCCATCCCCTGTTCCCAAGGGAGAACCGCCTCGTGATGCCGCCGTTACGCAGCCGGAGCGCGCCTCGCACGACCGCAGCCGGTGCGCCGCATCGGGCGCCGCTCGATGTGCGGGTGCCAACTCTCCGCAAACTGCCATGACTTCGGACAGCGGGGGTCCGGCACGCCAAGGACCGTCGCATATCACCGACTATCGCCCGACCCGGATGAACCGTCAGAAAAGCCAGACTCCATGACGGCTCGTCAGATACTTCGCGGACCTCGCGGACCGTCAAGGACCGAAGACCATGACGGTCTTCACCTTCCTCTCCTCCTTGTCGTCGATCGCGCTGACGCGTGCGCTCACCAGAATGGAGCGACCGTCCGCATACACCAGCCTCGCCATGTCGAAGGAGCTCTCGGCCTTGGTCGCCGACGCCGGATGCCGCAGCAGCATCGTCGGGGCGCCGCCCGTCGGTGCGAGGGTGGCGACGGCTCCGCTCTTCCGGTACGTGCCCTCCACCCGGACGATCACGTTCCGGCCGTCCATCCGCAGCGGCTGCATGATCTGCCCGGCCGGGGCGGCGGCCCTCCACTTGGCCTTGCCGGTGTTCAGGTCGAAGGCGACGACCTTGTTGGTGAGAGCGGAGCCCACGGTCACCGGCTTGGTCGCCAGGTAGAACGTGTCGTCGTCGGCCGCGACCCCGGCGCAGCCGTCGAGGTTCCTGCCGCTCACCACGAGGTCCGCGTCGCAGGTGGCGGCGTAGTTCTCGTTCTTGCCGCCGATCATCTGGGAGCGGTACGTGCCGTTGTCCCGCAGCGTCACGATGGCCCACGCCCCGCCCTCGCCATCGCCCTTCTTCAGCGAAATCACCGGCGGGCTCGTCGAGTAGACCTGTTGGACCCGCCAGCCGGTCTTGATCCGGTACGTCCATTTCGGTGTACTGGTGGCCGGGTCGATCTCCTCGACCTGCTGCTTGTCCTGCTCGTCGGCGTCGGTACGGCAGCTGGTGGCGGCGATCAGCCGGGGACCGCTGGTGAACGCGAACGGCTGGCAGACACCCTGCCTCTTGCCGAACACTTCCTTTCCGTCGCTGACCCGGTAGCCCACGGAAGCACTCGCGCGTCCGAACGTGACGAGATCTCCTCCGGCACTCATGGCCACGTCCGACAGCAGGTCCTGGACGCCCTTGCGTTCGACGGTCTTCTTCCAGCCCGCCGCTCCGGTCCTGAGGTCGATCATCTGCAGGACGGAGCAGACCGAGTCCGACGAGGCGCTCTCCTTGAGACCGACGACGATCTTGCCATCGGTGGTGGGGAGGGTCGGTGCCGCGCACAGGTCGGCGGGCAGCTTCAGCGTCCACTTCCGGGTGCCGTCGGCCACGGAGTAGCCGGAGACGGTGCGGTACATGCCCTTGGCGACGACGTCCCCGGTCAGCCAGGGGCCGTACGCGTCGGCGCCGTTGCGCGGCACGTCGATACCGTTGTCCCGCATCCAGAGGACCTTGGCCTCGCCCGGCTTGCGTGCGGCGTTGAGCCCGTCGACCGGTACGGCCGTGTCGACGACCTCGGCCTCGGCAGGGGGAGAGACGGGCTGCGCGGCGGTGGGCTGCTTGGCGTCGGCGCTGCCGTGCGCCACGGGCTTCCTGCCGTCGTCACCGCCACTCATGGCGAACCAGACGCCACCGCCGACCACCAGGACCCCGGCGACCACGGCGGCGACGAGGGCGGCGCGTCTGCGGCCCGAGGGGTGACGACCGCCCGGGCCGCCCGTCGCCGGGCCGACGGGGTACGGCTGCTGCGGTTGGCCGTACCCGTATCCGTACGGACCGGGCTGGGGCAGGGGCGGCGGCGGGGGCGGGGGCGGGGGCTGCTGACCGTACCCCTGCACCGGCTGGGTGGGCCCCATCGGCTCCACAGGCTCGAACGGAGCCCCGAATTCCCCTTGTGGCGGCTGCGGCTGGTGCGGGCCGGGCGGCCAGGTCATCGGAACGTCCCCCTTGGTGCGGTCGAACGGGAATCCTTTGTATCACCCGTATCGAACACACCATCAGCACCACCGGCCGCCGAGCGGCTGTCAGGCGTCCTCGGCAAGCTCCAGCCAGCGCATCTCCAACTCGTCGCGCTCCGACACCAGTTCCCGCAGCTCCGCGTCCAGTTTCGCCACCTTCTCGAAGTCCGTGGCGTTGTCGGCGATCTGTGCGTGCAGGGTCGTCTCCCTGCTCGACATCTTGTCGAGCTGCCGCTCGATCTTCTGCAGTTCCTTCTTCGCCGCCCGCGCCGCCTGTGCGGACACCGCCGGAGCCACCGCCCCGCCGGACTCCTTCACCGCCGGGGCAGCCGGGGCGGGCGAGGACGCCTCTGCCATCCGCTCCCTGCGCTCGATGTACTCGTCGATGCCGCGCGGCAGCATCCGGAGCGCGGCGTCGCCGAGCAGCGCCATCACCCGGTCCGTGGTCCGCTCGATGAAGAACCGGTCGTGGGAGATCACGATCATCGACCCGGGCCAGCCGTCGAGCAGGTCCTCCAGCTGGGTCAGGGTCTCGATGTCGAGATCGTTGGTGGGCTCGTCGAGGAAGAGGACGTTCGGCTCGTCCATCAGCAGGCGCAGGATCTGCAGCCGGCGCCGCTCACCGCCGGACAGGTCGGCGACCGGGGTCCACTGCTTCTCCTTCGAGAAGCCGAACTGCTCGCAGAGCTGACCCGCGGTCATCTCCCGGCCCTTGCCGAGGTCGACCCGGTCCCGTACCTGCTGCACGGCTTCCAGTACCCGCAGGTTCGGGTTGAGCTCGGCGACCTCCTGGGAGAGGTAGGCGAGCTTGACGGTCCTGCCGACGACGATCTTCCCGGCTGCGGGCTGTGCGTCGCCCTGAGTACGTGCCGCCTCGGCCAGCGCCCGCAGCAGCGAGGTCTTGCCCGCGCCGTTGACGCCGACCAGACCGATCCGGTCGCCCGGACCGAGCTGCCAGGTGAGGTGGGTGAGCAGCGTCTTCGGGCCGGCCTGGACGGTCACGTCCTCCAGGTCGAAGACGGTCTTGCCGAGCCGGGCGTTGGCGAACTTCATCAGCTCGCTGGTGTCACGCGGCGGCGGCACATCGGCGATCAGCTCGTTGGCCGCCTCGATGCGGTAGCGCGGCTTCGAGGTACGGGCGGGGGCGCCGCGCCGCAGCCAGGCCAGCTCCTTGCGCATCAGGTTCTGCCGCTTGGACTCCTCGGTCGCGGCGATCCGCTCCCGCTCGGCGCGGGCGAAGACGTAGTCGCTGTAGCCGCCCTCGTACTCGTGGACGGCGCCGCGCTGGACGTCCCACATGCGCGTACAGACCTGGTCGAGGAACCACCGGTCGTGGGTGACGCAGACGAGCGCCGAGCGCCGGCTCTGGAGGTGTCGGGCCAACCAGGAGATGCCCTCGACGTCGAGGTGGTTGGTCGGCTCGTCGAGGACGATCAGGTCCTGTTCGGCGATGAGGAGCTTAGCGAGCGCGATCCGGCGCCGCTCGCCGCCGGAGAGCGGGGCGATGACGGTGTCCAGGCCGTGCTCGAAGCCGGGCAGGTCGAGCCCGCCGAAAAGACCCGTCAGTACGTCACGGATCTTGGCGCTGCCCGCCCACTCGTGGTCGGCGAGATCGCGGATGATCTCGTGGCGGACGGTCGCCTTCGGGTCGAGCGAATCGTGCTGGGTGAGGACACCGAGGCGCAGGCCGCCGCTGTGGGTGACGCGGCCGGTGTCCGCGTCCTCCAGCTTGGCGAGCATCCGGATGAGGGTCGTCTTGCCGTCGCCGTTGCGGCCGACGACACCGATCCGGTCCCCCTCGGACACACCGAGGGACACACCGTCGAGCAGGGCACGGGTGCCGTACACCTTGCTGACCTGCTCGACATTGACCAGATTGACGGCCATTTCACTCCTGACTGGGGGATCGATCGACCTCCCAGGGTAATCGCCACGCGGGTGGGTTAGCGTGCGGCGATCGATCAAGGGCGGGGACAGGGGACTTCCATGGTGATCAATTCGGTACGGGGGACGGCCACGGCCGTGCTGGCGGCGGTGTCGGTGGCGATGACCGGCTGCACGTCGTCCGCCCCGGAGGACGGCGGCAACGGCAAGGAGGCGGCGCCGAAGCCGAGGACCGCGGCAAGGAGTGCGGTGAAGGGAGGCAGCATCGGGGGCTCCGGTTCTGCCTGTGCCCTGCCCGTCACCTTCGACCTCGCGGCCTCCTGGAAGCCGGCGGCCGTCCAGGTCGTCGAGGACGACGAACTGAGCGAACTGGGCAAGCAGGGCCCGTTCACGCTCGTCTGCGAGATCGACGCGAAGCCCGCCGGGAACATCGGCTTCCTGCGGGTGTGGACCGGGGACCGAACCGACGGCACCCCGCGCCAGGTCCTGAAGGCGTTCCTGGCCGCCGACCCGAACGCCTCCGAAGCCATGTACACCGAGGTGAGGGCCGGTGCCCTGACCGCGGCCGAGGTCCGCTACACCTTCAGCAGCGACCTGCTGGACGAGCCCATGAAGCAGCGGGCCTTCGCCATGTCCACCCCGAGCGGACCGGTCGTGGTGCACCTCGGCGGGCTGGACCCGCAGGAGCACCAGGAGATGCTCCCGGCGTACGAGCTGGCGAAGAAGACCGTGCGGCTCGGCTGAGAGTGCCCGGCAGTAGGCAGCGCGGGTGAAGGAGCGGGGCTCGGGTGCGTGCATCGCAAGGCTGAGGATCGAGCCGACGCGAAGGGGGTCCCCCATGCCCCTTCAGGGCCATGGGGAAGTTGGTGATCGACGACAACGCCGCGAGGCGCGTGCACCGGCCCCACGGCGCCGCGAAGCCTACTGCCGGGCACTCCGAAACGGACGCGGGTCTCCGCCGGGACGAACACGGGTCTCCGCGGCGCCCGTGGTCAGCCCGACCGGCGCCGCCCCGCCCGCTCCACCAGCAGCCAGCCGCCCAGCGCCATCGCGACGGCGGCCGGGGCGCTGACCCGTACCGCGATCAGCATCGCCGTATGCCCCTCCAGCAGCCCGCCGAACCCGACCATCGACACCCCGAGCACCCCGAACAGGCAGAGCGTCACACCGAGCGCGGACACCGGCCCCGAGCCCCTCCCCGGTACCGCGGACACCGGCCGCTCGAAGGTACGGAAGACGGCGACCAGCCCCGCGGTGACGACCGCCGCCACCGCGATCCGCACCGGCGCCTGCGCCCACCAGGCGCCGCTCGCCAGCTCGGGCAGAGGCACGTCGAGGGCGAGCATCGCCCCGTACACCCCGAGCATCGCGGTGAGGTGCCAGAGGAACGCCGTCATCGCGACCCCGTTGGCGGCGACGACCCCGCGCCACACGCGCGGGCGGGCGACCAGCCGGGCGCCGGGGCCGCGCAGCAGCTCGACCGCGCCGACCAGCCAGAGGCCGTGGCAGAGCAGGGCCAGCGTGGGCGGCGCCATGTTGCTGATCTTCTCCCCGGGCATCCCGACCATGGAGAGCGGATACGGGCCGAGCGCGACCAGGGCGACGGCGGCGGCCAGGCCGATGCCGGCCAGGAGCGCGGGGCGTGGGATGCGGCCGTCGGCGCGCAGGAAGCCGAGCTGGTGCACGGCCAGCCAGACGAACGCGAAGTTGAGGAACTCGATGTACGGGACACCGGCGGCGAACCGGAGCACGTCGACCGCGACCGCAGCCCCGGCGAGCCCGGCGAAGGCTCCCCAGCCGTACCGGTCGTGCAGCGTCAGCAGCGGCGGGGTGAACGCGACCATCGCGAGGTAGATCCCGATGAACCAGAGCGGCTGGGCGACCAGCCGCAGCGTGACCCCGGTCAGCCCGCCGCCCCCGCCGAGCAGCTGGACGATCAGCGCCGCGGCCCCCCAGACCAGGATGAAGACCATGGTGGGGCGCAGCAGCCGCTGCAGCCTGGCCCGGAGGAAGGCCGAGTAGACGGAGTCCGTGGACCCCTCCGGTTGCTTGCGGCGCAGGGAGCGGTAGGACAGGGCGTGCGAGAACCCGCCGACGAAGAAGAACACCGGCATGATCTGGAGCGCCCAGGTCATCACCTGGAGCCCGGGGACGACGGCGAGCAGGTTGCCCGCGCCGTCGGTGGTGACGGCGGCCATCAGCCAGTGCCCTAGGACGACCGTCCCGAGCGAGGCGACACGCAGCAGATCGATGTAGCGGTCCCGGGTGGCGGGGGTGGCCCCGGCCAGTTCACGAACACTTGATCCCATACGGGTACGGTCGCGCCCGACGCCCCGGGGCGGCAGCGCGACCGTACTCAATTCCCGTCTGAGTACCCGCGGTCAGAGCACCGTGGCACCCGGCGCCGGGGACACCGCGACCCGCGCGGTCCGGCAGGTCCCCGACGTCAGCAGCGCGTCCGCGACCTTCCGCGCCGACTCGGCGTCCGCCACCAGGAACGCGGTGGTCGGCCCCGAGCCCGAGACCAGGGCGGCCAGGGCGCCCGCCCCGGTGCCCGCGGCGAGGGTGTCGGCGAGCGAGGGCCGCAGGGACAGCGCGGCGGGCTGCAGGTCGTTGGAGAGCGCACCGGCGAGCGCGTGGGTGTCGCCTCTGCGCAGAGCGTCGAGGAGCGCCGGGGAGGCCGCCGGGGCGGGGACGTCGGTGTCCGCGGTGAGCCGGTCGAACTCGCCGTAGACAGCCGGGGTGGAGAGCCCGTCGTCGGCGACCGCGAAGACCCAGTGGAAGGTGCCGCCGACGTCGATCGTGGTCAGTTGTTCGCCGCGGCCGATCCCGAGGGCAGCGCCGCCGACCAGGGAGAACGGCACGTCGCTGCCGAGTTCCGCGCAGATGGCGAGCAGCTCGTCCCGGGTGGCGCCGGTGGACCAGAGGGCGTCGCAGGCGAGCAGCGCTGCCGCGCCGTCGGCGCTGCCGCCCGCCATCCCGCCCGCGACGGGGATGTCCTTGGCGATGTGGATGTGCACGTGGGGCGCGATGCCGTGGCGTTCGGCGAGCGCGATCGCGGCGCGGGCGGCGAGGTTGGAGGCGTCCAGCGGGACCTGGGCGGCATCCGGGCCCGAGCAGGTGACCGTCAGCTCGTCGGCGGGGGTGACGGTGACCTCGTCGTACAGGCCGACGGCGAGGAAGACGTTGGCCAGGTCGTGGAAGCCGTCGTGGCGCGCGGCACCTACCGCGAGCTGGACGTTGACCTTGGCGGGGACGCGGACGGTGACGCTCACTCACTGCTCCCGGAGGGCTGGTCCTCATCGGTCTTCGGGGCGGGCTTGTTCTCGGCGATGGCCGCGAACTCCTCGATCGTCAGTGCTTCGCCCCGGGCCTGCGGTGAGATCCCGGCCGCGACCAGGGCCGCCTCGGCGGCGGGCGCGGAACCCGCCCAGCCGGCCAGGGCGGCCCGCAGCGTCTTGCGGCGCTGGGCGAACGCCGCGTCGACGACGGCGAAGACCTCGACCCGGCTCGCGGTCGTCGTGATCGGCTCGGTGCGCCGGACCAGCGACACCAGACCGGAGTCGACGTTCGGGGCCGGCCAGAAGACGGTGCGGCCGATGGACCCGGCCCGCTTGACGTCCGCGTACCAGTTGGCCTTCACCGAGGGCACGCCGTAGACCTTGTTGCCCGGCCGGGCGGCCAGCCGGTCGGCGACCTCGGCCTGCACCATGACCAGGGTCCGCTCGATGGTCGGGAACCGCTCCAGCATCGTCAGCAGGACCGGCACGGCGACGTTGTACGGCAGGTTGGCGACGAGGGCGGTGGGCGCCGGGCCCGGCAGCTCCGTGACCAGCATCGCGTCGGAGTGGACGAGCGAGAACCGGTCGGCGCGGCCCGGCATCCGGGCCGCGACCGTGGCGGGCAGCGCCGCCGCGAGCACGTCGTCGATCTCGACGGCGACGACCCGGTCCGCCGCCTCCAGCAGCGCCAGGGTCAGCGAACCCAGCCCCGGCCCGACTTCCACCACCACGTCGTCCGGGCGGACCTCCGCGGTCCGTACGATCCTGCGGACCGTATTGGCGTCGATGACGAAGTTCTGACCGCGCTGCTTCGTGGGGCGTACGCCCAGCTTCGCGGCCAGGTCGCGGATGTCTGCGGGCCCCAGGAGGGCGTCGGGCTCTGTGCTGCTCACCCGGTAAGCCTACGGCCGCAGTGCGGCCACGGGCTCGCCCCCCGTTGCAGGTAGAGCTTCTTCGCCCGGAACGTCTGCTCGGACGCCGGGGCGTCCTGCGGGCGTCCTCTGCCACCGAGGGCATGCCAGGTGTGCGTGTCGAACTGGTACAGCCCGCCGTACGTGCCGCTGGCGTCGACCGCCCCGGTCCGGCCGCCGGACTCGCAGGCCGCGAGCCCGGCCCAGTTCAGCCCGTCCGCGTCCGCCACCGACTGCGGACGCCGCCCGGTGCCCACCTTCACGATCCGGTCGACCGGCGTGCGGACGGTCTCCGCGTCCAGCTCCCGGGGCCGCTGCCGGACGCCGTTGACGGTCCGCACGGCGTACGTGATCCGGCGGGCGCCCGGCCTGCCCTCGCGCTCGACGACTTCCGTACCGGCGAGGAGCGAGGGGTCCTCGGAGCGTTGCTCGGCGTACGGGATGAGCTCCTCACGCACCTCGCGGGAGCCGGTGATCCGCATCACGGAGACCGTCTGGCCGTCGCGCGGGAAGCTCTGCGGGTCCACGGAGGTGGTGTCCTCGCCGCGCAGCGTGATGCCCGCCTCGTCGATGGCCTCGCGGACGGTCGCGGCGTTGGTGCGGACGGTGCGTTCCCGGCCGTCGGCCATGAAGGTCACGGTGCGTTCGGTACGGACGTCCAGGGCGAGCCCGGTCCGGCCGATCGCGGAGGAGCGGGTCGCGGAGAGGTACGCCCCCTCGGCGCGCACCCCGAGCCGGCGCAGGGCGCCGTCGACCGTGCCGGCGGTGGTCCATACCCGGCGCCGGACCCCGTCGAGGGTGAGGGTCACCGGGCGGCTGTGCCGGACGGTGATCTCGTCGCCGTTTTCGAGCTCACTGCCGCGCGCGGGGGTGATGACGTCATGGGCGCCGACGGTGACGCCCTGCTCGTCGAGGAGTTCGTCGATGTCGTCGGCGAACGTGTGCAGGGTGCGCGGCTCCCCGTCGACAGTCAGTTCCACCGCTTTGTCGTCGGCGAGGAAGGCGGTGGTGCCGCCTGCCAGGAAGGCGACGACCAGGGCCTGCGGAACGAGCCGGCGCAGGTTCTCCGGGCGGACGGGGGCCCTGTGCCGCCGCGCGGCCCGCCGGGCCTCGGCCCGGCCGCCGGTGCGGATGCCTGCGGGGGCGGGAGGTGGCGCCTGGGCATCGACGACGGTCGGTTCGTGGACCGGCCACGGGGCGACGAGCGTCTCCTCCTCGTGGAACGACTCATGGACCGGCCCATGGAACGACAGCGGCGCGGGGACGCTCGGCGGCGTCTCCACCGCCGTACCGCCCCTGCCCGTTGCCGCGCGGTGACTGCCCTGCAGATTGCTCACGACGCTCCAGAAGATCCGTCCGTCCGGTCGCCCGAGGGGCGTCCGGGACGATAGTGGACCTTTCGTCACTCTCCAAAGCGGCGCGACCGCACACCGTCATGGGCGACGCGTCAGTAGTCGAACGCGCGCGCCGTGTTCTCGTTGATCGCCGACGCCAGGGTGTCCTCGTCGACGCCCTTCACCTCCGCCATGGCACGGAGCGTCACGGGGATGAGATACGGCGCGTTGGGGCGTCCGCGGTACGGGGCGGGGGTGAGGAACGGCGCGTCCGTCTCCACCAGGACCAGTTCGATCGGCGCCACGGACAGCGCGTCCCGCAGCGGCTGGGCGTTCTTGAACGTCACGTTGCCCGCGAACGACATGAAGTACCCGGCGTCCGCGCAGATCCGGGCCATCTCGGCGTCACCGGAGTAGCAGTGGAACACGGTCCGCTCGGGGGCGCCCGCGTCGGCGAGGACACGCAGCACATCGGCGTGCGCCTCACGGTCGTGGATGACGAGCGCCTTGCCGTGCCGTTTGGCGATCTCGATGTGGGCCCGGAAGGACTCCTCCTGGGCGGCCATGCCCTCGGGGCCGGTACGGAAGTAGTCGAGCCCGGTCTCGCCGACGCCGCGCACCCGGTCGAGGGCGGCCAGCCGGTCGATCTCGGCGAGCGCCTCGTCGAGCGCGGCCTTCCCGCCGGGTTCGCGGCCACCCTGCCGCGACCTGCCTCTCCCAGCCCCAGAGGGCTGGGAGGTGCCCCCCTGGTCCCCGTGCACGATGCGCGGCGCCTCGTTGGGGTGGAGCGCCACCGCCGCGTACACGCTCGGGTGCGCGGCGGCGGTCTCGGCGGCCCAGCGCGAGCCCTTCACGTCGCAGCCCACCTGGATCACGGTGGTGACGTTCACCGCCGCGGCCCTGGCCAGGCCCTCCTCGACGGTGGCGTCCTGCATGTCCAGATGGGTGTGCGAATCGGCGACCGGTACCCGAAGGGGTTCGGGCAGCGGCGGCGCGTCCTTGGAGCTCATAGGGCGATCCTATGAGAGCCCGGTGTCACCGGGCCCGGACCTCACTTACGGCGCTGCCGCGTGCGAAACACATGCACGAAACGCCACTGGCGCGGGGGGCGCTCCGACGTGCTCTCCGAGGACGGTATGGGCCCGGCGGTGGCGCCGGTCGGGGTGGCGAAGTTCAGGCGTCGCAGGGTCTCCGCGATGGAGGAGACCTGCCCGGCGCGCATGATGCGGACCTTGTGCCCGTCGCAGTTGAGGCAGGTGAGTCGGTTCAGCGGTGAGGGAACGAGCTGCCCCTGTACGCGGTACACGACGAAGGGCTGGCCGCGGCCGTCCGTGTGGTGCTCGATGTCGTAGACCTGTTCCCAACCGTGTCCGCAACCCATACAGGCGAAGGCATACGCCTCATGCACGGTGGTTGCTGCGATCTCGCTCATGCCTGCTCCTCTTGTCCGCCGGACAAGCACTCCGGAGAATGCGTCCCTGATTCAGTGGACGCCTTTACCGGCGGGAGCGCACCAGGTCCTGTCGAGTGTTGGAGCGGTCTTGGCCTTCTCGTGGCAAAAGTGGCCGGTGCGCGGCTCGCGCTTTGCTTTTCACGATAGCCCTTTGCCTTCTGCTGAGCCGGTCCGAGCCGCATTCTTTGCCGCGACGACCGCATCGAAAACGTCGCGTTTGGGCAGCCCGGCGGCCGCGGCGACGGCGGCGATCGCCTCCTTGCGCCGCTCCCCCGCCTCCTCGCGCACCTGCACCCTGCGCACCAGCTCGGCGGCGTCCAGTTCCTCCGCCGATTCCGCAGCGCCCTCGACGACGACGGTGATCTCGCCGCGTACGCCTTCGGCCGCCCAGACCGCGAGATCGCCCAGCGGGCCGCGCTTCACTTCCTCGTACGTCTTGGTCAGCTCCCGGCACACGGCGGCCCGGCGGTCGCTGCCGAACACCTCGGCCATCGCGGCCAGGGTGTCGTCGAGCCGGTGCGGGGCCTCGAAGAAGACCATGGTGCGGCGCTCGTCGGCGACCTCGCGGAGCCTGCCGAGCCGCTCGCCGGCCTTGCGCGGGAGGAAGCCCTCGAAGCAGAACCGGTCGACGGGCAGCCCGGACAGGGCGAGCGCGGTGAGCACGGCGGACGGGCCGGGGACCGCGGTGACCTTGATGTCCCTCTCCACGGCGGCGGCGACGAGCCGGTAGCCGGGGTCGGAGACCGACGGCATCCCGGCGTCCGTGACCAGCAGCACCCGGGCGCCGCCCATCAGCGCCTCGACGAGTTCGGGCGTACGGGCCGACTCGTTGCCCTCGAAGTAGGAGACGACACGCCCCGTGGTGTGGATGCCGAGCGCCTGCGTCAGGCGGCGCAGCCGACGGGTGTCCTCCGCGGCGACGACATCGGCCGTCTCCAGCTCGGCGGCAAGCCGTGGCGGGGCGTCCGCCACATCGCCGATGGGGGTCCCTGCGAGTACCAGCGTTCCAGTCGTTCCAGTCACATCAGCCATCCTCCCAGCACGGGCGACAGCAGTCGCACAGATGCGTTCCCTACGATGGCGCGGTGACGAGTACTGCGCCCGAAGCCCAGCAGGGTCAAGACGCCGGGAACCAGCACGGTGAAGAACTCCCGTCCTGGCAGCAGCGGCTGCGCCGCTTCGGCCATGCGCCCCGGTCCGTAATCGGGCTGCGTGAACGGCTGGTCCCGCCGTACACCCGGCCGGGACAGCAGCTCTGGGCTGTGCTGGGGGTGTCCCCGCCGACGGCCGACCGGCTGGTGCGGTGGTCGGCCTGGGGCGGGCCACTGCTGGTGGCACTGGTAGCCGGGGTGCTGCGGTTCTGGCATCTGGGCAGCCCGAAGGCGGTGATATTCGATGAGACGTACTACGCCAAGGACTCCTGGGCCCTGATCAAGCAGGGGTACGAGGGGTCCTGGCCGAAGGACGTCGACAAGTCGATCCTGGCCGACCCGTCGCTGGTGCCGGTGCCGACGGAGCCCGGTTATGTGGTGCATCCGCCGGTCGGCAAGTGGATCATCGGGTTCGGTGAGCAGCTCTTCGGGTTCACGCCTTTCGGCTGGCGGTTCATGGTGGCGGTGCTCGGCACGCTGTCGGTGCTGATGCTGTGCAGGATCGGGCGGCGGCTGTTCCGTTCGACGTTCCTGGGATGTCTGGCGGGCGCGCTGCTCGCCGTCGACGGGCTGCACTTCGTGATGAGCCGCACGGCGCTGCTGGACCTGGTGCTGATGTTCTTCGTGCTGGGGGCGTTCGGCTGCCTGCTGATCGACCGGGACTGGGCGCGGCGCAGGCTGGCTGCGGCGCTGCCGGTCGACGCCGAGGGCGTGCTGCGCCCGGACACACAGGTCGCGGAGACACTGCGGCTGGGGTGGCGGCCGTGGCGGATCGCTGCGGGGCTCTCGCTGGGCCTCGCGTTCGGCACGAAGTGGAACGGGCTGTACATCCTGGTCGCGTTCGGCCTGATGACGGTGTTGTGGGATGTCGGCGCCCGCCGGACGGCCGGCGCGGTCCGCCCGTACCAGGCGGTGATCAAGCGCGACCTGCTGCCGGCGTTCGTCTCGACGGTGCCGGTCGCGATCCTGACGTACCTCGCGTCCTGGACCGGCTGGATCATCAGGAACGACCCCGAGCGCCACGGCTACTACCGGAACTGGGCGACGACCGACGGATCGGGCGGCAACTGGACCTGGCTGCCGGACTGGCTGCGCAGCCTGTGGCACTACGAGTACCAGGTCTACGAGTTCCACGTGAACCTGACCTCGGGGCACACGTACCAGTCGAACCCCTGGAGCTGGATCGTCCTGGGCCGTCCCGTCTCGTACTTCTACGAGGAGCAGAACGGCTGCACGAGCTCGGCGACCGGCAAGTGCGCCCGCGAGGTCCTGGCGATCGGCACACCGCTGCTGTGGTGGGCGGCGTGCTTCGCGCTGCTGTACGTGCTGTGGCGCTGGTTCTTCCGCCGCGACTGGCGGGCGGGTGCGATCGCGTGCGGTGTGGCGGCGGGCTGGCTGCCCTGGTTCTTCTACCAGGAGCGGACGATCTTCCTGTTCTACGCGGTCGTCTTCGTGCCCTTCCTCTGTCTCGCGGTGGCGATGATGATCGGCGCGATGCTCGGCCCTGCTGCGGGCACCGGGCCCAAGTGGGAACTGGGTCTGGTGTCCGGCGATCCGTCCGGTGAGCGGCGGAGGACATGGGGGGCCATCGCGGCCGGCGTACTCGTTCTGCTGATTGTCTGGAATTTCATCTATTTCTGGCCGCTGTATACGGGAACGCCCATTCCGGAGAACTCCTGGCGCAACCGCATGTGGCTGGATACCTGGATTTGACCGAACTGTTCGCGCCGTTGCGGATCGCGTTCCGATAACAACAGCCCCCGCTGTCACTACCGTCCCGTAAAGTGCCCACAAGCGCTCTCTTGAACGTGTTCAAGAGAGCCTCCTGGGGAGGGGGACTGCACAGATGCGCAGCGGAGCGAAGGTCGCCGTCATCGGCGGAGTGTTCGTGCTGGTCGTCGGCGGAGTGGGGTACGGGGCGTACAACGTCCTCGACGGGTTCGGCGGCAGCGGGGGCGGCGGCACGGACGGACGCTCCACCTCCGCCGAGGTGAAGACCGGCCCGCCGAGCAAGGCGGAGATCAGCGAGACGTCGGAGAAGTTCCTCAAGGCCTGGGCGGCCGGCCAGGCTTCCGACGCGTCCCAGCTCACCAACAACGCGGTCGACGCCGAACCGGCCCTCAGCGGATACAGCGACCAGGCCCACGTCACCAAGGCCGTGATCACCCCGGGCCCGGCAACCGGCTCGACGGTCCCGTTCACCGTGAAGGCGACGGTGAGCTTCGACGGGAAGTCCAAGCCCTGGTCGTACTCCTCGGAACTGACCGTCGTACGCGGCCTGACCACCGGCCGGCCGCTGATCGACTGGAAACCGTCCGTGATCCATCCGGACCTGGCGGACGGCGAAACGCTGAAGACCGGCGAGGCGTCCACCCCGTCCATCGAGGCGCTCGACCACAACGGCAGGGTACTGACGAAGGAGAAGTACCCGTCGCTGGGGCCGATCCTGGACGCGCTGCGCGAGAAGTACGGGGAGAAGGCCGGCGGCACCGCGGGTATCGAGACCTGGATCGAGCCGGCGGACGAGAACACCCCGGACAAGACGCTGCTGACGCTGTCCAAGGGGAAGCCCGGCACGCTGCAGACCACGCTGGACGCCCATGTCCAGGCGGCGGCCGAGAAGGCGGTCAAGCAGTACAGCCAGGCCTCGGTGGTCGCCGTCCGGCCGTCCACCGGCTCGATCCGCGCGGTCGCCAACAACCCGGCGACCGGGTTCAACGCGGCCATGCTCGGCAAGCAGGCGCCCGGTTCGACGATGAAGATCGTGACCGCGTCGATGCTGATCGAGAAGGGACTCGCCGGCGCGAACCAGAAGATCGAGTGCCCGAAGACCGCGATGTACCAGGGCCGCACGTTCCAGAACCTGGAAGGGTTCTCCATCCCGGACGGCACCCTCACCACCAGCTTCGCCCGGTCGTGCAACACCGCCTTCATCAAGCTGATCGACGACACCAAGGACGACGCCGCACTGGCCAAGGAGGCCCGGGACGTCTTCGGGATCGGTCTGGACTGGAAGACCGGCGTCGCGTCCTTCGACGGCAGCGTGCCCGAGGCCGTCGGCGGTGAGGCCGCCGCGCAGTACATCGGCCAGGGCACCATTCAGATGAACGCACTCAACATGGCGTCGATCACCGCCACCGCGAAGAACGGCACCTTCCGCCAGCCGGTCCTCGTACCGCAGGACCTGGACGGCCGTCAGCTGGCCACCGCGTCCCGCTCGCTGCCCGGGTCCGTCGCACAGCAGGTGTCCAACATGATGCGGCAGACCGCGAGCTGGGGCACCGGCAAGGCGGCGATGGCCTCGGTCGGCGGCGACAAGGGCGCGAAGACCGGTTCGGCGGAGGTCGACGGACAGGCCACGTCCAACAGCTGGTTCACCGGCTTCAGCAACGACCTCGCGGCCGCGGCGGTCGTCCAGTCCGGTGGCCACGGCGGCGACGCGGCGGGGCCGGTGGTGGCCCAGGTGCTGCGCGCGGGGCCGTGACGCCCGAGCCGACCGGACGGAGGGGGTCCGGTTGCTGAAACCGGATCGCGTGCCCCGCTGGGCGGCCGCTAGCGTGCGGGGCATGAGTACTCCCGACGCGACCGCTCCCGTGACCGAAGCGACCGATTCGGCCGCGCACCCCCGATTCGCCGAGGCCCTGCGCGAGCTGGGTCTCGAAGTCGAGGTCCGCCGCTTTCCGGACGCCACCCGTACCGCTGCCGAGGCCGCCGCCGCCATCGGCTGCGAGCTCAGCGCCATCGTCAAGTCTCTGATCTTCGAGGCCGACGGGGCTCCCGTGCTGGTCCTGATGGACGGCTCCTCACGGGTCGACGTGGAACTGGTACGGCGGGAGCTGGGCGTCGGGAAGGTCAAGCGCGCCGGGGCCGATCTGGTCCGGGAGACCACCGGGTACGCGATCGGCGGTGTGCCGCCCTTCGGCCACCGTACGAGGACCCGGGTACTGGCCGACCGCGGGCTGCTCGACCACGACGTGGTGTGGGCTGCGGCGGGCACCCCGCACACCGTCTTCCCGCTCGGTCCCAAGACGGTCATCAGGCATGCCGGCGGCACCGTGGTGGACGTGCGCGAGCAGTCGGCGTGACGCCGCTGGTCGCATGCGCGGTCCTGATCGCGGCGATCACGCACGCCAGCTGGAACGCCATCGCGCACGCCATCAAGGACCAGCTGCTCTCCTTCACCCTGATCTCGGGGGGCGGGGCACTGCTCGGCGCGGTCGCCGCCTGCTTCGTGCCGCTGCCGGCCGCGGCGGCATGGCCGTATCTGATCGTCTCCGCGATCCTGCACGTCGCCTATATGGCGCTGCTGATGAGGTCGTTCACGCTCGGCGACTTCGGCCAGATGTATCCGATCGCACGCGGCACCGCGCCCCTGGTGGTGACTGTCCTCGCGGCGGTCTTCGTCGGGGAGCGGCCCGACGGATGGGCGACGGCCGGTGTCGCGGTCGCCTGCGCCGGGCTCGTCGGCGTCGCGCTGTGGGGTATCCGGGGCTCGGAGACCCGCCCCCACTGGCCGGCGATCGCCGCGGCGCTCGCGACGGGTCTGTCGATCGCCGGGTACACCACCGTCGACGGGGTGGGGGTCCGGGCCTCCGGCACCCCGCTCGGCTACATCGCCTGGCTGATGATCCTGGAGGGGCTCGCCGTCCCCGCGTACACGTTCTACCGCCGCCGCGCACAACTGGCCGCCCAGCTGCGGCCGTACGCGGCACGGGGGCTGGCGGGCGCGGCCATGTCGGTGGTCGCCTACGGGCTGGTCCTGTGGGCGCAGACGAAGGCGCCGCTGGCCCCGATCGCCGCCCTGCGCGAGTCGTCGATCATTGTGGGCGCGGCGATAGGGACGGTGTTCTTCAAGGAGCGGTTCGGCGTGCCGAGGATCGCGGCGGCCGGACTGATGGTGGTCGGGATCGGGCTGATGCTGCACACGAGTTGAGCGCGGCGGCGTCCGGAGAAGCAACCGTGCGGACGGCAGACGCGGAGCGCAGGCAACCGCCGCCGGTGGCGTCGGGGCGCGACAGCTGCTGCAGCTCATACGCCGTCGCCGGTGCCGACTGATCCGGAGGCTGCTGAGCCGGAACATCCCGCGGATCCTCAAGCGGAGGCGGAGGCTGCGGAACCAAGGGCCTCCGCAGGTTCTGCGGCGGCTGCGACGCGCGGGTGTCGGCGCAACCCGCGCAGCACGCCGGGCCGCCCCCAGGCCTCAGTCCTGCGCCATCGCCCTCCGGAAACCCGTGTTCACGGCGAGCAGCCCACCGTCCACCCGCAGCGTCGTCCCGGTGATCCAGGACGCGTCGCGGGAGGCGAGGAAGGCGACGGCCGCCGCGATGTCGTCCGGTTCGCCGACCCTGCCGAGGGGGTAGAGCGGGCTCACCCGGTCCAGTTCGTCGGCACGGTCCGCCCACGCGTCCGTGCGGATCGTGCCGGGGGCGACGAGGTTGACGCGGACCCCGCGCGGGCCGGCGTGGCCGGCGAGCGTACGGGTCAGGCTGCCCAGGCCCGCCTTGGCGGCGCTGTAGGCGTGGTTGCCGAAGTCCTGCTCGCCGTTGACGGAGCCGATGTTGACGATCGCGCCCCTGCCCGACGCCACCAGGTGCGGCAGTGCTGCCCGTGAGCAGCGGTACGGGCCGGTGAGCGTGGCGTCCAGATCGCCCTGCCAGACGTCGTCGGGCTCGTCCTCGAAGAGTGGGGTGTCGGGGGTGCAGCGGTACGCGTTGTTGACCAGCACGTCGAGCGTGCCGAACACCTCGACCGCACGGGCCACCGCCGCCTCGACCGCGTGCCGGTCGCCCACGTCGCAGGCCAGCGCCTCGGCGGTGGCGCCCGTCTTCCGTATCGCCGCCGCCGTGTGCTCGGCGCGGTCACCGTCCAGATCGGTCACCAGGACGCGTGCGCCCTCGGAGGCCAGCCGGCGGGCCGTGGCCGCGCCGATGCCCTGTCCCGCGCCCGTGATGAGTACGCCGTATCCGTCGAACCTGGAATCACCGGTAGGAGTCATAGCGCCGACCGTACTGCTCTGACCAGGGCCTGGGCACGGGGATCGGCGGTGACTCCCTTCTGCAGACCGTTCGTCACATAGCCGAGCGAGATACCCGATTCGGGGTCGGCGAAGCCGAGTGAGCCGCCGCGGCCCGGGTGGCCGAAGGAGCCGGGGGCGAGGAGCGGGGCGGCCGGGCCGTGCAGCATGTAGCCGAGGCCGAAGCGGGTGTTCACGACGAGCACCCGGTCCGGGCCCGCGGACTCCTCGGTGCGGGCGAGGGTGAGCGTGGCCGGGGCGAAGAGCCGGTGTCCGTCGACCGGGCCGATCATCGCGGCGTAGGCGCGGGCCAGCGCGCGGGCGGTCGCGATGCCGTTGGAGGCGGGGAGTTCGGCCGCCCGGTAGCCGGCGTCGTTCTCGTCGGGGAACGGGTCGATGGCGCCGAACGCGCGGCGGGTCAGCGACCCGGGATCACGGTAGGCGTCCACGACCGACCGCTTGGGGCGCATCCGCAGCGCCCCGCCGTTGCCGTCGAGAACGGGCGGCTCGACCGGTCCGATCCGGCCCACCCGGTGCGCCTCTTCCTCCGGGAGCCCGAACCAGAAGTCGAGGCCGAGCGGGCGGGCGATCTCCTCGGCGATCCAGCGGCCCACGGTGCGCCCGGTGACCCGTCGCACCAGTTCGCCGATCAGCCAGCTGTACGTCTGTGCGTGGTAGCCGTGCGCGGTACCGGGCTCCCACTGCGGGCGCTGCGCGGCGACGGCGTGCGCCCCGGAGCTCCCGTCGGCGGCCTCCTGCGGCGTCAGCGGCCGGTCGAGGGCGGGGACTCCCCCGCGGTGGGCGAGGAGGTGCCGCACAAGGACGCGCTCCTTGCCGGCCGCCTTGAACTCCGGCCAGTACGTGCCGACCGGGGCGTCCAGGTCCACCTGTCCGCGCTGGTGCAGCAGCAGCGGTACGGCCGCGGCGATGCCCTTGCCCGCGGAGCGGACGATCTGCACCGTGTCGACCGCCCACGGTTCGACGCCGTCGACGTCTCTCGTACCGGCCCACAGGTCGACGACCTTGCGCCCGTCCCGGTAGACGGCGACCGCCGCCCCCCGCTCCCCCCGCTGCTCGAAGTTACGGATGAAGGCGTCCCTGACCGGTTCGAATCCGGTCGCCACCGTGCCCCGTACGTCCACGCCTGCTCCTGCGCTCCCGCTCATCCCCCCATGGTGCATCGCTGCGCAGGTGAGCTGTACCGCGGGTGACCCTCAGCTCACCACGACCGAGGCATCGATGTTGCCGCGGGTGGCGTGGGAGTACGGGCAGACCCGGTGCGGACTGTGTACCCGGTGGCGAAGAGCTGCTCGGGACCGGTGCCGTCGCCGCCGGGCGCGGGCGGCATCGCCACCCGCACATCGACCTGGCCGTCGGCGCGCGCGGCGCGGGTGTGCAGCTCCGCCCGCAGCCGCTCGACCTCGTCGGCCCCGCAGCAGCGAGGCCGCGGGACGGCTGGTGTCGCCGTCGGTCACGCGCCCATGGTCACGGAGCGCGGGTCGAACCCGAAGGGCAGCTCCAGTCGGTGAGCGCGCATCAACTCCTCGTCACAGAGCAGGTCCTGAGTACGGTTGTCGGCCGCGATGGCGCCTTCGCTGAGGATGACGGCGCGCGGGCAGAGCTCCAGGGCGTACGGCAGGTCGTGCGTGACCATCAGCACGGTGACGTCCAACGACCGCAGGATGTCGGCGAGTTCGCGCCTCGATGCGGGGTCCAGGTTGGACGAGGGCTCGTCCAGGACAAGGATTTCCGGTCGCATGGCGAGCACGGTGGCGACGGCGACACGGCGGCGCTGGCCGAAGGAGAGGTGGTGCGGCGGCCGGTTCGCGTACTCCTCCATACCGACCTGCCGCAGGGCCTCGGCGACACGTTCCTCCAGTTCGGCGCCGCGCAGCCCGGAAGCGGCGGGGCCGAAGGCGACGTCCTCGCGGACGGTGGGCATGAAGAGCTGGTCGTCGGGGTCCTGGAAGACGATGCCGACGCGGCGGCGGATCTCCGCGAGATTGCGCTTCTCCACCGGGAGACCGGCGACCCGGACGGTGCCCGCTCCGGCGTCGAGGATGCCGTTGAGGTGGAGGACGAGCGTGGTCTTGCCGGCGCCGTTCGGACCGAGCAGGGCGACGCGCTCACCCCGGGCTACCGTCAGGTTCACCCCGAAGAGCGCCTGGTGGCCGTCGGGGTAGGCGTAGGCGAGGCCGCTGACTTCCAGGGACGGCGCGGGGGCGGTGGGCTTGCTCATACGGTCCATCCCAGCAGGCAGATGACGAGGGCGAGTACGGGGAGTGCCGAGGCGTGGGCCCATTGGGTCCTGGAGGCCGTCACCTCGTCGATGACCGGCATGGAACCGGCGTAGCCGCGGCTGACCATCGCGAGGTGGACGCGTTCGCCGCGCTCGTAGGAACGGATGAAGAGCGCGCCCGCCGACTTGGCGAGGACGCCCCACTGCCGTACCCCGCGCGCCTCGAAGCCGCGGGAGCGGCGGGCGATCGACATCCGCCGCATCTCGCCGGTGATCACATCCCCGTACCGGATCATGAAGGAGGCGATCTGGACGAGCATCGGCGGCAGCTTGAGCCGCTGCAGGCCGAGCAGCAGGGAGCGCAGCTCGGTGGTGGACGCGAGGATCACCGAGGCGGCGACGCCGAGGGTGCCCTTGGCGAGGACGTTCCAGGCGCCCCAGAGACCGGGGACGCTGACGGAGACGCCGAGGAGCTCCGTCTGCTCGCCCGGCACCACGAACGGCATCAGCACGGCGAACGCGACGAACGGCACCTCGATGAGCAGCCGCTTGAGGAGGAACCCGGCGGGGATCCGGGCGACCGCCGCGACCCCGGCGAGCAGCGCCGCGTACAGCGCGAACGCCCAGACCGCCTCGCGCGGCGTCAGGACGACGACCAGCACGAAGCTGAACACAGCGGCGAGCTTGCAGTGCGGGGGCAGGTCATGGACCGGCGAGTGCCCGTGCCGGTAGAGCTTGTGCGCGTGGCCCGCGCCCATCAGACGGTTTCCTTGGTGCGGATGTCGGCGGGTGCGTCCGGCGTACGCCGGCGGCGGACGGCCCAGAAGACTCCGCTGCCGGCCACGATCGTGGCGCCGACGCCGATCACCCCGGCCAGACCGCCGGAGAGGCGCGCGTCGGAGATGTCCTTGACGCCGTAGTCGGCGAGCGGCGAGTCCTTGGCCGCGTGCTCCTCGGTCTTCTTGTCGATGCCCTTGTCGGCAGCGACCTTCTCCAGGCCGTCCGGGTTGGCGGAGGCGTAGAAGGAGACGAAGCCCGCCAGCACGAGGGCGGTGACCAGGCCGGTGGCCCAGAGCCCCCGGCCGGAGCGGGCGGCGGCCGGCGCGACGGACTGCCGGGCGGGGGCGTCGACGAGCTCGCCGTCGATCCGGAGCTTGAGCGGGGAGGTGAGGCCGCGGGCGCCGTGCACCAGATCGGGGCGGACGGCGATGACGGCTCCGACGGTCAGTCCGGTGATCACGGCCTCGCCGATGCCGATCAGGATGTGCACGCCGACCATCGCGGTGAGGACCTTGCCGATCGGGATGTCGGTGGTGCCACCGATCCAGTAGATCAGCGTGAAGACGCAGGCCGCGGCCGGTACGGAGATCAGTGCGGCGACGAATGCCGCGGCGGTTGTGGAGCGGCGGGTGCGCGGCAGGACGGTGGCGAGACCGCGGAAGAGGGCGTACGAGACGACGGTGGTGGTGACGCCCATGACGGTGATGTTCACACCGAGCGCGGTGAGCCCGCCGTCCGCGAAGAGGATGCCCTGCATGAGCAGCACGACGGATATACAGAGCACCCCGGTGTACGGCCCGACCAGGATCGCGGCGAGCGCCCCGCCCAGCAGATGCCCGCTGGTACCGGCCGCGACCGGGAAGTTCAGCATCTGCACGGCAAAGATGAACGCGGCGACGAGGCCCGCGAGCGGCGCGGTGCGTTCATCCAGTTCTCGGCGGGCGCCCCGCAGACTGACCGCCACGGCACCCGCGGCGACCACACCGGCGGCGGCGGAGACGGGGGCATTGATGAATCCGTCGGGTACATGCATGGGGGAGGCTCCGCTTCCTGCGTTGCTGCACTGCTGCGCGGGGTCATGAACCTCTCAATGATAGGGCCTTGTTGCGAATGGCTCGCAAGAGCGCATTCGCAACAAGTACCCGGCTTCCTCATCGTGCTCTTCGGTCAAAATATGGGACATTAGATATCAAACATTCACAAATAGGAGGATTCGGCCCATGCCCCCCGTGATCGAAGAACAGGCCGAAGCCCGGCTCATCACCGAGGCGACCGACACCTTCTCCGTCCCCGTCGACCTGCGGTACGACGCGGCCGTCGACCCGCGTACGGTGCATCTCACCTTCCCCGGCGGCACCGACTGGGCCTTCGGCCGAGACCTGCTGGAGGGCGGGCTGCACTCGCCGACCGGGCACGGCGCGATACGGATCTGGCCGTGCGGACGGGCGCAGCTGGTCGTGGAGAGGCACTCGGCGGACGGCGTCGAGGTGGTGCAGTTCGACAACGCGCCGCTGATCCGCTTCCTGGACCGCACCCACGGCGAGACCAGGACGTCCGAGACTGCACCGGCGTGACGCCATGGATGAGCCCCCGTGCCGCTCGCACGGGGGCTCATCGTCGCTCCGGCCCCCCGTCCCCACAGGTAACCGGTGCATTCCGGGGCCGCGCTCCGCTCAGGCGCGGGCCTCGGGGCTCGGGGCTCGTACGGATCAGACGCGCGTCAGTTCGCGCTCGCCCCGGGCGTCGCCGTGCCCGTCCCCGCCGGACGTCTCGCCGAGCTGCCTGCGCAGCCCCTCGCCCTCCACATCGACATTGGGCAGCAGCCGGTCCAGCCAGCGCGGCAGCCACCAGGCGCGCTTGCCGAGCAGGGCGAGGACCGCGGGCACGATCGCCATCCGGACGACGAACGCGTCGAAGAAGACGGCGATGGCGAGCGAGAAGCCGATCATCTTGATCATCGACTCGCTGGAGCCGATGAACCCGGCGAAGACCGCCATCATGATCACGGCCGCGGCGGTGACGACGCGGGCGCCGTGCTTGAAGCCGGTGACGATCGCCTGCGGGGGCTTCTCCCCGTGGACGTACGCCTCGCGCATCCGGGTGACGAGGAAGACCTCGTAGTCCATGGCGAGACCGAAGACCACACCCACCATGAAGATCGGCATCATGGACATGATCGGACCGGTCTGTTCGACACCGAAGAGCGAGCCCAGCCAGCCCCACTGGAAGACCGCGACGACCGCGCCCAGGGCCGCGACGACCGAGAGCAGGAAGCCGAGGGCCGCCTTCAGCGGCACCAGCACCGAGCGGAAGACCACCATCAGCAACAGGAACGCCAGGCCGACGACGAGCGCCAGATACGGCAGCAGCGCGTCGTTCATCTTCTGTGAGAAGTCGATGTTCATCGCCGTGGATCCGGTGACCAGGACCTCGGCGCCGGTGTCGGACTTGATGTCCGTGCCCGCGTCACGGATGGCGTGAACCACGTTCTCCGTCTCGGTGGAGCTCGGCCGGTCCTGCGGGATCACGGTGATCATGGCGGTGTCGCCGGCCTTGTTGAAGTGGGCCGGGGTGACCGCGACGACGTGCGGGATGCCGGAGATCTCGTCGGAGACCTGCTTGACCGCGGTCTTGCCGTCCGAGCTGTTCGCCGTGTCCACGACGACCATCAGCGGCCCGTTGAAGCCGGGGCCGAATCCGTCGGAGAGCATGTCGTAGGCGCGGCGCTGGGTGGTGCTGGTGGGCTGGGAGCCGTCGTCGGGCAGGCCCATCTCCAGCGAGGCGGCCGGTACGGCGATGACCCCGAGGCCGAGGACTCCGACCAGCAGCACCCAGACCGGCTTGCGCAGGACGAACCGCGCCCACCGGGTACCCATGTTCGGCTTCGCCTGCGGCCGGCTCGAGGTCTCGGCGGCCTTGCGCGCCTTGCGCCCCATGACCCGCTTGCCCGCGAAGCCCATCAACGCCGGGACGAGGGTGAGCGCGATCAGGACGGCGATCGCGACCGTGCCGGCCGCGGCGAAGCCCATCTTCGACAGCATCGGAATGTTGACGACGGCCAGGCCGACCAGGGCGATGACGACGGTGAGACCGGCGAAGACGACCGCGGAACCGGCCGTGCCGACCGCCCGCCCCGCCGCTTCCTCGCGCTCGCGGCCCTCGGCCAGCTCGGCACGGTAGCGGGAGACGATGAAGAGCGCATAGTCGATGCCGACCGCGAGGCCGATCATCATCGCGAGAGTGGAGGTGGTGGAGCCCAGGTCGAGCACGTTGGCCAGGGCCGTGATCGTCGAGACGCCGATGCCGACGCCGATGAGCGCGGTGAGCAGCGGCAGACCAGCCGCGACGAGCGAGCCGAAGGTGATGACCAGCACCACCGCGGCGATCGCCACACCGATGATCTCGGTGGCCCCGGTCTCCGGCATCACCTGGAGCGCGTCACCGCCGATCTCCACGGTCATCCCGCTCTTCTGCGCCGCGTGGCCCGCGTCCTCCAGGGCGCTCCGGGTCGCATCCGTCAGCTCCATCGAGTTGACCTTGTAGGACACGGAGACGTACGCCGTGGAGCCGTCCTTGCTGACGGCGTTGCCGGTGTACGGGTCGGTGACCGAGGCGATCTGGTCCGAACCCGACTTCAGCTCGTCAGCGATCTTGTTGACCTCGGCCTTGTTCGCCGGGTCCGTCATCTTCTGACCGGCGTCGGCCTTGAAGACGACCCGCGCGGTCGCGCCGTCGGCGCTGGAGTCGGGGAAGCGCTGTTCCAGCAGGTCGAAGGCCTTCTGAGCCTCCGTACCCGGGATGGAGAAGGAGCTGGAGGTGGCGGTGGACGCGGAGGCGGCGCCGAATCCGGCGAGCGCCAGCAGTGCCACCCAGACAAGGGCGACATAGCGGCGGCGCCGGAAGGCGAACCGTCCGAGCTTGTAGAGGAATGTGGCCACGGAGGCGTACTCCCGGTCAGGTCGTATGGGTGGAAAAGGGCGTGAGGAACCAGCCCGACGACGAGAGCGGCGTGTCAGGTGGGGCTTGGGGAGAGGGTCGTACGGAGGGGACGGGGTCAGACGCCGAGAGCGGGGAGGATCACGGAGTCGACGTAGTCGGTGAGAAACGCGTGGTCGATGGGGCGGTCCTCGACCAGCTGTCGAGCGGTGAAGGCGCCGACCAGCATGTGCGGTACATATTTCAGCGCCGGGTTGTCCGGACGCAGTTCACCCCGGTCCACGGCTCGGCGGAGCAGCGAGTCGAGGCCGGTTATCTCCGGCTCGATGAGCAGTTCGCGCAGTGCCTGGTACAGATCGGGATTGTCGTGGACGGCTTGCATCAGGCCCCGCATCAGCGCGGAGCTCTTCTGCATCCGGCAGTCGTCGGTCCGGCCCAGCGCGGCATGGAAATCTCCGCGCAGCGAACCGGTGTCGACATCGGCGAGGTCGCCCGGCTTGTCATGGCGCAGCGCCTTGACGACCAGCTCCGGCTTGCTCCCCCACTGGCGGTAGAGGGTGGCCTTGCTGGAGTGGGTACGGGCGGCGACAGCGTCCATGGTCAGGGCGTCGTAGCCGACCTCGCGCAGCAGGTCGAGCACAGCGGCGTAGAGCTCGCTCTCGCGCTCGGGCGTGAGGCGGGTGCGTGCCACGGGTCGACCTCCTGTCCTGTCACTCGTACGTCAGCCAACCGAACGAAACTGTTTCGTACACCTCGAAGGTACACCCCCCGGCCGAGCGAAACTGCATCGTTTCGCTTGTGTGTTGCACCACAAGTTCTTCCGCACCACGAGTTGCCGCGTCCCGCTCACGCGGAAAGCATTGGGGGGTGAGTGACGACGTCGCGTATCTCCGTTTCCCGCACCTTCACAAGGGCCTGCTCTGCTTCGCGGCCGAGGACGACCTCTGGGTCTCTCCCCTCGCCCCCGAGGGGCAGCAGCCCGGCCGGGCGTGGCGGGTGACCGTCGACCGGACGCGGGTCAGTCACCCGCGCTTCTCGCCCGACGGGACCCGTATCGCGTACACGACCTGGCGCACCCTGGATCCCGAGATCCATCTCGCCCCGGTCGAGGGCGGGCCGGCCCGCCGGCTCACCTACTGGGGGGCGACCGACGCCCGGGTCTGCGGCTGGACCCCCGATCCGGACGAGACGTCGCACATCCTCGCCGTGTCCTCGCACGCGCAGCCGTTCTCGTACTTCTCCTGGGCCTACAGCCTTCCCACGGACGGCTCCCCCGGCGGCAAGCTCCCGTGGGGTCCGGTCTCCGACATCGCGGTCGCGGACATCGACGGCGAACGGCGCACGCTGCTGCTCACCGGCACACCCCCGCACGAACCGGCCGCCTGGAAGCGGTACCGGGGCGGGGCGATGGGGCGGCTGTGGCTGCACGGCGAGCGGCTGCTGCCCGATATCGGCGGCCATCTGGACTCGCCGATGTTCGTCGGCGGCCGGATCGCGTTCCTCTCCGACCACGAGGGCGTCGGCAATCTGTACTCCTGCCTGCCCGACGGCTCCGGCCTGCGCCGTCACACCGACCACGACGCCTTCTACGCCCGGCACGCGTCCAGCGACGGACGCCGCGTGGTCTACCAGTGCGCGGGCGAGGTGTGGCTGGTCGAGGACCTCGAATCACCGGACGCGGTGCCGCGGAAGCTGCAGGTGCGGCTCGGTGGGCCGCGGGCCGGGCGGCGTACGTACCAGGTGCCCGCCGCCACCAATGTCGACTCGCTGTCCGTGGACGAGACGGGCCGGGCGAGTGCCGTCTCGGTCCGCGGCAGTCTGTACTGGCTGACCCACCGCGACGGGCCCGCCCGCACCATCACCGACACCCCCGGGGTCCGGGTCCGGCTGCCCGAGATGCTCGGCAGCATGGGCCAGGTCGCCTACGTGACGGACGCGGACGGCGAGGACGCCATCGAGATCGCGTACCTGCCGCGCGCCAGCGGTGACCGGGCACCGCGCAGGCTGGCCTCCGGGCAGGTCGGCCGGGTCCACGAACTGATCGCCGACCCGGAGGGCGACCGGCTCGCGATCGCCACGCACGACGGTCGGCTGCTGCTCCTCGACACGGCCGAGGAGTCCACCAGTGAACCGACCGAGCTGATCCGCTCCATCAACGGACCGGTCCGCGATCTGGCGTTCTCACCGGACGGCGCCTGGCTGACCTGGTCGCATCCCGGGATCGGCCGCTCGCTGCGGCAGATCAAACTGGCCCGGATCATGGGGCCGGGCACCCCGGTGATCGTCGATGTCACCAACGGCCGCTTCGAGGACGAGAACCCGGTGTTCACCGGCGACGGCCGGTATCTCGCGTTCCTCTCCTGGCGCGGCTTCGACCCGGTGTACGACGTCCACACCGGCGACCTCTCCTTCCCGCTCGGCTGCCGCCCGTACCTGGTGCCGCTCTCCTCCGCCACCCCGTCCCCGTTCGCTCTCTCACCGGAGGGGCGTCCGGCGGCGGGCGGCCTCGACCCGGTCGACACGTCGGAAGAGGCTCCGGCCGAAGGGGCCACGGTCACGGTCGAGTTCGAGGGGCTGGAAAACCGGGTGACGCCGTTCCCGGTCACCGCGTCGAAGTACTCGGCTCTGCGCCCGGTCAGCGGCGGCGGGCTCGTCTGGCTGCGCTGGCCGATCTCGGGCGCGCTCGGCGAGACGTTCGCCAACCCGGCAGACATGTCGGGCCGTCCCACGCTCGAACACTTCAACATCACGAAGGCCAGGAAGACCGAACTCGTCGGCCATCTCGACTGGTTCGCCGTCAGCGGCGACGCGACCCGGCTGGTCGTCATGGACGAAGGAGAACTGCGCGCCGTACCGGCCACCGAGGTCGGCGACAGCGACTCGACGGTCTACCTCGACCTGCGGCGGATCCTGCATGATGTCGACCCGGCGGCGGAATGGCGGCAGGCGTACGGGGAAGCGGGTCGCATCATCCGCTCCTACTTCTGGGACCCCGACATGAGCGGCATCGACTGGGCGGGCGTGCTCGACCAGTACCGTCCGCTGGTCGAACGGGTCGCGACCCCCGACGAGTTCGCGGACCTGCTGCGCGAGGTCCTCGGCGAACTGGGCACCTCGCACGCGTACGTGGCACCCGCCCGCCGCAACGAGGGCCCGCCGCACTACCAGCGGGCGATCGGCATGCTCGGTGCGAACCTGGTGTGCCGGGACGGCAAGTGGGTCGTCCGGCGGATCCTGCCGGGCGACTCCTCGGACTCCAAGGCGCGTTCACCGCTCGCCGGTACGGGCATCCGGGAGGGCGCGATCCTCACCCACGTCGACGGCCGCCCGGTGGATCCGGTCGCAGGCCCCTACCCCCTTCTCTCCCAGGCGGGCGGGACCACCGTCGAACTCACCTTCTGCCCGTCCGAGGGCGAAGGGCCCTCCCGCCGTGTCGCCATCGTCCCCCTGGTCGACGAGCGCCCGCTCCGCTACCAGGACTGGGTCGCCAAACGCCGCGATGTCGTACGGGAACTGAGCGCCGGCAAGTGCGGATACCTGCACATCCCCGACATGGGCGGCTCCGGCTGGGCCCAGTTCAACCGGGACCTGCGGATGGAGGTCTCCCGCCCCGCCCTGATCGTCGACGTACGCGGCAACGCCGGCGGCCACATCAGCGAGCTGGTCGTCGAGAAACTGACCCGCACGATCCTCGGCTGGGACCTGACCCGCGACGCCCAGCCGGTCTCGTACGCCTCCAACGCCCCCCGCGGCCCGGTGGTGGCCCTCGCCGACGAAGCGACCTCCTCCGACGGAGACATGATCACCGCCGCGTTCCGCCTGCTGGACCTGGGCCCGGTGGTGGGCCAGCGGACATGGGGCGGGGTCGTCGGCATGACGGGCCGGCACCGGTTGGGCGACGGCACGGTGATCACGGTGCCGATGAACGCGGCGTGGTTCGACGCATACGGATGGTCGATCGAGAACCACGGTGTCGAACCGGACCTGGAGGCGCTGCGCACGCCGCTGGACTGGGCGGAGGGCCGGCACGCGGTGCTGGACGACGCGGTGCAGATCGCGCTCGACCTCCTGAAGTCCCACCCGGCGTCGACCCCACCGACGTACGAGGACGCCCCGAACCGCGCACGGCCACCGCTGCCGCCGCGATAGGCGCACATCAAGCCCGTCCGGCGATTGAGGACAAAAGAAGGGGGCCGGGGGCGTGCCCCCGGTTTCGGGACACGCGAAAGGCGCGTCCGGTCTCCCGAACGCGCCCCTCGCACCGACGAGTCAGGTCTCGTCGTCGTACCGGTCGCGCGCCCCCTGCGCCGCGTCCCGGGCCTTGCCCCGCGCCCGTTCCGACGCATCGGACGTCCGCTCGCGCGGCTGGCCCTTCTTCTCGCCCACGTTCTTCTTCGACTGGTCGGCGAGCTCTTGCGCCTTGTCCTTGAACTGGTCTGCGATACCCATGCTGTTCACTCCTAGCGAGGTGCTCGGGATGCGTTGGGGGGTTGACCCCGTTGGGGCCTCGACCAGACTTACACGGCAGGACATCCCACGCATTTCGATCACTTACGCTGTGTGCTCGCACCCCGCGCGACCTCGTCCGCCGCACCCCCGGCGCCCACAAGTCCCTTGCTCACGCCCTCGAGCCGCGACCCGAACCGCTTCATCTCGCGCTGCCCGACCACCCCGATGACCGCCGGCAGGTATCCCCGCACCGACTGCATGCCACGCAGCCACCACTGCGCGTACACGTGCGCAGAACGCCGCTCGATGCCCGCCACGATCCGGTCGACCGCCGGGCCCAGCGGATACGTGCGGTTCGCCGGCCACGGCAGCCGCTGCCGCAACTCCCGCATGACGTCGTCCTCGTCGGCGCCCCGCACCATGTCGGTGTCCGTCCAGGACAGGTAGCCGACACCGACCTTCACTCCCCGGTATCCGACCTCCGCCCGCAGACTGTGTGCGAACGCCTCCACGCCCGACTTCGACGCGCAGTACGCGGTCATCATCGGCGCCGGAGTGATCGCGGCGAGCGACGCGATCTGCAGGAAGTAGCCGCGGCTCTCCATCAGTACGGGCAGGAACGCCCGCCCCGTCACCGCGCCGCCGATCAGATTGACCTCGATGACCCGCCGCCACGCCTCCGGGTCCGAGTCGACGAACGGCCCGCCCGAAGCGACCCCCGCATTGGCGACGACCACGTCGACCTTGCCGAAGCGCTCCTTCACCTCCTGCGCGACCTGTGCCATCGCCACATGGTCGGTGACGTCCGCGTACCAGTGGCCGCTCTCCGCGTGCAGCCGCTCGGAGACCTTCTTCAGCTCGTCCGGCTCCAGGCCGACCAGCGCCAGCTTCGCGCCGCGCGCCGAGAGCTTGCGGGCCAGCAGCTCGCCCACGCCGCGCGCCGCGCCGGTGACGACCACGACCTGTCCTTCGAGACTGCGCCTGCCGCTCATACGACCTCCTCCTCAACAGTGCCACTGACGGTGCCGGTGACAGGGGTGACATGCCCGGCGACCAGTTCGCGGATTTTCGCGGTGACCGCCTCCGGCGCCTCCACCGGTGTCATGTGGCCCATCCCCGCCAGCTCGGTGAGCCCCAGGCATTCGGGCAGCGCCGCCGCGAGGGCGCGCGCGTGGACGGGCGGGGTCAGCCGGTCCTCCGCACCCGCGATCACGGCGGTGGGCACCCGCAACTCCCTTACGCCCGCGTCGAGATCGAGCTCGGCGAGCACATGCCCCCAGGAGACCCGGGCCGCCCGCGGGCAGGCGTGCACGATCCGGGCACAGGACTCGACCCGGTCCGGGTCCGAACCTGCGCCCATCGTTGCGTACTTGAGGATCCTTTTGGAGACAGGTGTGACCGGCCCGAGCGGGGCCCGCGCCCCGAGGATCGCGCGGGTCATCCGGGTGCGGACCGCACCGGCCCGCATCGGTACGACGAGCGACTCGGCGATCAGCCGCGAACTGCCGGTGCTGCACAGCAGTACGGCTGCCGCGTGCTCGCGCAGCCCGGCCCGCCGCGAGGCGGCCATCAGCGTCATGCCGCCCATGGAGTGCCCGGCGAGCACCGCCTGCTCGCCGCGGGCCAGCGCCGCGGTCAGCACCGCTTCGAGGTCGTCGGCGAGCGCATCGGTGCTGTACCCCTCGGGGCGGACGGCGGGCGTGCGGCCGTGGCCGCGCTGGTCGTAGACGACGACCCGGTGGTCGGCCGCCAGGTCGCGGATCTGCGCGGCCCAGAAATGGGTGTTGCAGGTCCAGCCGTGCGCGAGCACGACCGCGGGGGCGCCGTCCGGCCCGTGCAGCTCGACATGGATGCGGGAGCCGTCGGCGGAGACAGCGGTCAGTTCGCGCGTGGGCACCGGCGGGGCGTCCTCGCGCCGCAGCGGCCGGCTCATCGCGCGACCTCCTCGGCGACGGCCTTCCCGGCGACGACGGTCCCGGCGGCATCGGTCTTCCGAGGCCGGATGACCTCGTACTCCCCGAGGTCCACCGTCTGAGTCGCCCGGCGGAACTCACCTGTCGTTCCCGGCCAGACCGTGGTGTTGCGCCCGCCTGCGTCCAGATACCAGCTGTTGCAGCCACCGGTGTTCCACACGGTCCGCTTCATCCGCTCCTGGACCCGCCGGTTCCACGCCCCGACCGCCGACGTCCGCACATCGAGAGCGGCCCGCCCGCCCAGGACGTTCAGCTGGCGCAGGTAGTCCGCCATGTAGTTGAGCTGGGACTCGATCATCAGGATCATGGAGGAGTTCCCGAGCCCCGTGTTGGGGCCGATGATCGTCATCCAGTTGGGAAAGCCCGCCGCGGTCGCGCCGCGCAGCGACTGCATGCCGTCCTTCCAGGACTCGGCGAGCGTGATGCCTTCCGCGCCGACGACCCGGTCGGCGATCGGCATGTCCGTCACGTGGAAGCCGGTACCGAAGATGATCGCGTCGACCTCGGCCTCCGTGCCTCCCCCAGAGACTCCGTCCTGGGAGGTGCCCCCTCCGGCGACGACGGTCGAGCCGCGTACCTCGGCCAGCCCGGAGGCGACCACATCCACATTGGGCTGAGCGAGCGCCGGGTAGTACGTGCTGGAGAGCAGAATCCGCTTGCAGCCGATGCGGTACGAGGGCGTCAGCTCGGCCCGAAGCGCCGGATCCTTGATGGCCCGTGCGATGTTGGACTTGGCTATCCTCTCCACCAGGCCGAGCTCGTTGGGGTGCTTGGTGAAGGCGCTGACCTGCAACTCCCGTATGCCCCACAGCAGTCCGCGGCGCGCGGTGCCGGTGAACGGAAGCGCGCGGTGCAGCCACCGCTCGGCGCCGCTGATGTTCCGGTCCATGCGCGGCATGACCCACGGCGGGGTGCGCTGGAACAGGGTCAGCCTGCCGGCCTTCGGCTGGATCGCCGGCACGATCTGGATCGCGGAGGCGCCGGTGCCGATCATGGCGACGCGCTTGCCGGTCAGGTCGTAGTCGTGGTCCCAGCGGGCCGAGTGGAAGACCTGGCCGGGGAAGTCGGCGAGACCGGGTATGTCCGGCATCTTCGGGTCGGAGAGCGGGCCGGTCGCGGAGACGACGACATCGGCGACGATCGTGGTCCCGTTCGCGGACTCGATCACCCAGTTCAGCTCGTCGTTGTCCCACCGCATCATGGCCACTTCATGGCCCAGCCTGATGTGCGGGCGCAGCCCGAAGGTGTCGGCGACACGTTCCAGGTAGGCGCGGATGTGCTCCTGCCCGGAGAAGGTGCGCGGCCAGTCCGGGTTGGGGGCGAACGAGAACGAGTAGAGGTGGGACGGTACGTCGCAGGCGCAGCCGGGGTAGCTGTTGTCGCGCCAGGTGCCACCGACGGAGTCGGCCCGTTCCAGGACGACGAAGTCGGTGATGCCTTCGCGGCGCAGCCGGACCGCGGCCCCCAGGCCCCCGAATCCGGATCCGATCACCGCCACGCGTACATGCTCGTGCTGGGCCATGCTGCCGCCTCCCGCGGTACGTCACACGACTCTGCCAGCAATCGCTGGCATTGTTGGGAGAGTAGAGCAGCTCCGTACCGATGGGTAGGGGTCCGGCACGGGAAAGTTACCGGCGGTACAACATAGGGTGCGGTAGTGGCTGAAGGACGCGAGCACCGCGAATACCGCATGGAGGAGCTGGCCGAGGAGGCCGGCATCCCTGTGCGGACCCTGCGCTTCTACCGGGAGCGCGGTCTGATCGCACCACCGCGCCGGGAGGGGCGCATCGCCTGGTACGACGACCACCACCTGGCCCGGCTGCGGACCATCGCCGGGCTGCTGGAGCGCGGCCACACCCTCACCGGAATCGCCGATCTGGCCCGCACCTTCGAGAGCGGCCGCGATGTCGCCGAGGTGCTGGGGCTGGGCGAGCCGACCGAGGAGACCCCGGTCCGCCTCACGCCCGAACAGCTCGCGGACCACTTCGAGGGCGAGGTCACCCCGGAGAACCTCGCCACGGCCCTGGACCTGGGCTATCTCGCCACCGACGGCGACGAGATCGTGCACATCAGCCGCCGTCTCCTGGAGGTGTCGGCGGAGCTGGTACGCGAAGGCGTGCCGCTCTCCACGGTGCTCTCGGCGGGGCGCCGGGTCCGGGAACACGCGGACGCCCTCGCCGATCTCTTCGTGCAGGTGCTGCAGGCCCACACCACGGAGACCGAACCGCCCCGACTCCGCCCGCTCGCCCGCGCAGTGGTGGACGCCGAGCTCTCCATGGCCCTGGACCGACGGCTGCGCCGCGACGACGGCACGCAGCCACCGAAGGGGCCGGAGACGTAACCGTTCCTGGGCAGTGAGCAGGAGTGAGTCCTGGCTCACCGGCACGCTCCGAACGGGCTTGGGCGCGCTGGTCCTCCGCTTTCGCGTCCCGGTCGGCGGCGCATATCCCGTATGCGCTCCGTCCCAGGCGGGCGGAATCCCTCACGACCCGAGCAGTGGCGCGGTCACGGCTGGGTGACCACCGGCCGCAACCGGCTGCTCATCGACGCCCCCGACACCCTGAAGCGACAGCGCGCCGGCACCTGACCGCCTGGCGGACACCCGCGCCTCATGGGACGGCAGAAACGCACCGCGGTACACGCCGGATGGCGCACAGGAGCTGCCCACCCCGACGAAATCACGTTGCCCGCCCTTCCCCCGTACGCAAGGCTTCCCCCATGTCCGACAACAATCCGAGCAGTTCACACGGGGTTGCAGCCCTGTTCTCCCACGGGCGGCTGATCACGATCCCCCGCAAGCCGGGCCGCCGCGAGCAGCTGCTCGTCCACCTGGCGCAGACCCTGTTCGAGCCGGACCGCACGTACAGCGAGCGCGAGGTCAACGAGGCGCTGCTCACCGTGCACGACGACTACCCGGCGCTGCGCCGTTTCCTGGTCGTGGCAGGCCTGCTGACCCGCCCCAAGGACGGCAGCAGCTACCGGCGGGCCGGTTAGCAGGCCCTACAGCTCGAAGACGGCCGTCACCGGCGCGTGGTCGCTCCACCGCTCGCCGTGTGTGGCGGCCCGCTCCACCCATGCCTTTCTCGCACGCCCGGCGAGACCGGGGGTGGCCACCTGGTAGTCGATGCGCCAGCCCGTGTCGTTGTCGAAGGCCCGCCCGCGGTAGGACCACCAGGAGTACGGCCCTTCCTCGTCGGGGTGGAGCGCCCGCACCACATCGACGTACGCAGCCTCGTCGAAGACCCTGGTCAGCCACTCCCGTTCCTCCGGCAGGAAGCCGGAATTCTTCTTGTTGCCCTTCCAGTTCTTCAGGTCGGCCTCCTGGTGGGCGATGTTCCAGTCGCCGCACACCAGCACCTCACGGCCGCCGGCCGCGGACCGCTCCCTGAGCCCCTTCAGATACGGCAGGAACGCGGCCATGAAGCGCTCCTTCTCGTCCTGCCGCTCCGTACCGACCTCACCGGACGGGAGATACAGGCTCGCCACCGTGACACCCGGCAGGTCGACCTCGACGTACCGGCCGCTGTCGTCGAACTCCTCGCCCCCGGTGCCCCCGAAACCGCCGAACCCTATCTGCACCCGTTCCGGCGCCCGGCGCGTGTAGAGAGAGACCCCGGCCCGCCCCTTGGCGGCCGCCGGTGCGTGGACGGCGTGCCAGCCGTCGGGCTCGCGCACCTCGTCGACGAGCTGGTGCGGCTCGGCACGCACCTCCTGCAGGCAGATCACATCGGCTTCGGTCCCCGCCAGCCACTCGACGAAGCCCTTCTTCGCGGCGGCGCGGAGCCCGTTCACATTCACGGTGGTCACGGTGAGCATCAGGGCACAATACCGACCCCAGCGACCGCATACCTGTACCATTCACCGCATGAATATCCAGCCTCGGTCGTTCGACCACCCCGACGCCGTCAAACTCAACGACCAGGTGCAGCTCGAATACGCGGAGCGCTACGGGGACGAGGGCGATGTCACACCACTCACGCCGTCCATGTTCCGGCCTCCGCGCGGCCTCTACCTCCTCGCCTACGACGAGTCGGGCACACCGGTCGCCACCGGCGGCTGGCGTGCGCAGGATCAGAACGAGGAGGGCTACCTGGACGGCGACGCCGAGCTCAAGCGGATGTTCGTGATCCCGGAGAGCCGCGGACGGGGTCTGGCCCGCCGCATCCTCGCCGCTCTCGAGGCGGACGCCCGGGCGGCGGGCCGCACCCGAATGGTGCTGGAGACCGGCGACCAGCAGCCGGAGGCGATCGCGCTGTACACCTCCAGCGGCTACACCCCCTGCGAGAAGTTCGGCTACTACCGCACGTACGAGAGCAGCCGCTGCTTCGCCAAACCGCTCCAGGAGTCGTGAACCGGGCCCTGTCCTGATCTAGAGCCCTCCGAGGAACCCGAGCAACGCGGCGTTGAACCGCTCGGGCTGCTCCAGATTCGGCAGATGCGCGGCACGGTCGACGACCACGAGCGCGGAGTGCGGGATCAGCCGGTGCAGGGCCTCCCCGTCCGCGACCGGCGTGTACGTGTCGTCCGCACCGAAAACGAGCAGGACCGGCACCTCGGCCCCCGCGAGCGACTCCCGGTAGTCGGGCCGCTCGGCCCTGCCCCGCAGCGCTGCCGCGGCGCCCTCGGGAGCGGTCGTACGCATCATGGCGAGCACCTGCGCGGCGACCCCGGGCAGCGCCGTGACGTTGTACGGGGCAATCATCCTGTCGATCACCTCGTCCGCGTACCCGGCCATCCCCTCGCCGAGCAGCCGGTCGGCCAGCCGGTTACGGAAGGCTTTGCCGTCGTCGGTCTCGGAGACCGGGGAGGTGTCGGCGAGGACCAGCGCCGACACCCGGTTCCTGTGCAGGCGGTGGAACTCCATGGCGATCTGCCCGCCCATGGAGAGCCCGCCGGCCACGGCCCGTTCGACGCCGAGATGGTCGAGGAGCGCGGCCATGTCGTCGGCGAAGTCGGCGAGCAGGGTGCGGCCCGGTACCACGGCGCTCTCCCCGTACCCGCGCAGATCCGACGCGATCACCCGGTACCCGGCCCGCTCCAGCGCCTCGGCCTGCGGTGCCCACATGGTCCGGTCGAACGGATGACCGTGGATCAGGACGACCGGCAGACCGCCGGACGGCCCCCGGTCGTCGTACACAAGGGTCGTACCGCTCTTCGTCCGGAACTCCATGCCGATTCCCCCTGGTTGTGCCCGGCGGCGGACGCCGACCCGGCCGCGAGACAGCGTCGCACCCCGATGCCTCACCGCACGCGGGCAACACCCACATAGAACCCGCTGCGTTCGTTCTCCGGCGCCGGCTCCTCCCGGTACCACTCCGCGGCCGGCACGAGCCCCGGCTCGACGAGATCCAGACCGCCGAAGAACGGCTCCACCTCGCTGTGGCTGCGCATCCGCAGCGTGATGGCGCCCTTCTCGTAGGCGGACTCGGTCTCGGCCCGGAGCTCCGGGTGCTGGTCGGCCGTGCCGTGCGACAGCACCAGATAGCTCCCCGACGGCAAGGCGTCGACCAGGGTGCGGGTGATGCCGTACGGGTCCTGATCGTCGGGCAGGAAGTGCATCAGCGCGATCAGCGACAGGGCGACCGGCCTGCGGAAGTCCAGCAGTCGGCGGGCGTGATGGAGGATCAGCTCCGGCTTCCGCACATCCGCGTGGATGTAGTCGGTGGCCCCTTCCGGACTGCCGACCAACAGCGCTTCCGCATGGCGCAGAACGATGGGGTCGTTGTCCGCGTACACGATCCGGGCGGCGGGCGTGATCGCCTGGACGATCTGATGCAGGTTCGGCGAGGTGGGGATGCCGGTGCCCACGTCGAGGAACTGATCGATGCCCTGCCGCGCCAGCCAGGCGGAAGCGCGATGCATGAAGGCCCGGTTCCGCGCCGCGTTGCCCCGCGCCTCCGGAGGCAGCTTCTGCCCCACGGCCTGATCGACCGGGTAGTTGTCCTTGCCACCCAGCAGCCAGTCGTAGACGCGCGCCGGGTGAGGTTTGCTGGTGTCGATCTGGGGCGTGGGCGGGCCGGCCGTCACAGGACGCTCCTCCGTACGGGGAATCACGGGCAGGGGGCTGCGCCTCAATCCTGCCGCAAGATGTCCGCGCGGGAAGTACCGGATAGGCCGAACTGCCCTGGGGATCAAGCCGACTTCGTCGTGCGGTGGACCTGTGGGGATTTGAACCCCAGACCCCCTCGATGCGAACTACCGGCACGGCGGTTGCTGAGGGCTGTGGGGCTGTCCGCAAGAGGGGCATGTCGCGGCCCTACGGAAGGCGGACGTGGAGCTCATCCACGGTCCTGACGTCTGGCCGCTCCATGAACCCCGCGAAGGGCCAGCGGTTCGACAGCTCCCCTGGGCCGCGATCACGGAGTCCATCCAGTACGTGACGGGCCCGGGCTGCTCGACACCCGCTTGAGGAGTTCCGTCTTCGCACCTCCGGGCCAGGCTCTCCGAGCGCAATCCTTGCTTGCAAGGTATGCGGATGCTTCCAGCTGGACGGCGGGGTGCGCCCCCATTGCCGTCAACAGTTGCCGCCAGGGGCTCGTTCGGCAGCGCGTGAACGGGGGACCTTGCTGATGCGGTAGACCCCCTCCTCACCAAGCAGCGCCCCCTCTACTGGACAGAACCCGTCGGCGGAAAGGTGATTGCTGCATACCCGTTGGCGACCGCTCACGCGCCTCGGCAAACACCCGGCAAACGCCCGTCCAACACTCGCTTTGGTTGTCCCTACAACCTTCCAGCCCTTCCAGAGGTCTGGAGGGCTGATTAGATCTTGATTCCCTGGGGGGAACACATGAGAAGACGCACCCTCTCGGCGCTGTGCACACTCGGCGCACTCGCTGGCGTGCTGGCGGCTCCGACGGCGGCACAGGCGGCCGACCCGCACCCGTCGGGCCCTTCGGTCCGGACCGACGAGACCCGGATCTACGTGGACTTCGGTACGCGCACGCTGCCGAAGGACCTGAAGGTGCTCCTGCGCAAGACGGGTACCGACACCCCGGTGGCGACCATCACCGAGTTCGGCTTCCTGGAGGACATGGACCCCTGCAATCCGTCCTGCCAGGACGACCCCGGTGAGACCGCCGTCGAGACCACCCCGCTGCGCCTGGCGGACCTGGGCCGGTACGCGGTGGACGTCGAGTACGACGGCACCGGGGGTGAAACGATCCTCCACAAGGACGAGGCGGTCTTCGACTACCACCTGATCCCGCAGGTCAAGACGTTCGAGGTGAGCGGGAAGCCGGACCTGGAGCACAGGACGGTGACCGTCAAGGCGGACGCGACGCTGCGCGACCCGCGCGACGACTCCGAGACGCCGATGGCGAAGGGCCGGCTGGTGCTGGAGACGACCGCGGCGAGGACGGGACTGACCACCGACGCCGCGGGTCATGTCGAGACGCCGTTCACCTTCACGGGCGCGGAGAAGCACGACACGACGACGTGGCAGAACGACGTCAGGATGGTCCTCCGGCCGGCCGGCGCGGACGCCGCGCACGGTCTGACCCGCCAGGTCGAGGTCGGCTACACCACGACCGACATCACGCTGGACTCGCCCACGGTGAGGGGCGCGGACGGGACGGACGCCCCGTTGACCGGCCGGGCCACCTACCGCGGCACCAACGGCGTCTCCAAGCCGGTCCCCGTCGGCACGCCCATGTCGGTGTACACCGTACGGACCTTCAAGACCGGGGAGGACGGGCGCTTCACCACCCAGGTCCCCGTCTACGGCACCCAACGGCAGACGATCGCCCTCCTCGGCACGCCATGGCTGTCCAACAGGTACGCGTACGTCAGCTCCGACCCGACGACGAGCGCGGGCTTCCACAGGCTCCCCACGGTCACTGTCAGCCGGTACAAGAAGGTCACGGTGTCAGGTGTCTTCGACCGCTACGACCTCCCGGCCTCGACGACCCTGAAGGTGAATCTCCAGTTCAAGGCGAAGGGCACCACGACCTGGGTCACCAAGAAGACCATCGACAGCCCCGCCATCGCGGGCGACAGCTCCCGCACGGTCACGGCCGCGGACCTGCCCTACCAGGGCGTGGGCGTCTGGCGGTTCCAGTTCCCCGGCACCAAGCAGATCCCGGCCGGCCCCGCCCCGGAGTCGTACACGGTGTACCGCCAGATAACGGCCTTCCCGGAGTTCAACGCGAACCCCGAGCCGGTCAAGGCGGGCGCCCCCCTCACGATCACCGGCAAGCTCAACGCGAAGAACGAGGACAACGGGCAGTGGTCCGCGTTCGCCGGCGCGCGGATCGACATCTACTTCCGCGCGAAGGGCACGACCACCTGGCGCGGGGTCGGCGTCGCCGTGACGGGCAATGACGGCAGGTTCACAAAGACCTTCAAGGCGACCAAGGACGGCGACTGGCAGGCCAAGTACGACGGCAACGAGTGGAGTCACTTCTACAGCTACAGCCGCCTGGACTTCGTGGACGTCCAGTGAGCACGGCCCGCGTGAGGTGACCGCACCCGCCCGCTCGCGTCCCGGTGCTCTTCCGGGCAGCGGGCGGGCGGCTGGGGCCGCAGTGCGGCCAGGACGCCGCGCGGCCCTGGTGGGATGCGCCCGGTCACGAGGGTGACAGCACCCCGACGGCCCCCACCGCCGTGAGCAGCGCCGGCGGCGCGCGGCCGACCGGGCCTCCCGCACACACGCGTGCGGATACGGCACTGGCTGAGCATGGGTGTCCCTCGCGTACCCCGCGAGGACCTCCGGCAGCCGTGCCCGCCGGCCGTCGCTGCGTCGACCGGTGCCTCGGCGGCCGCGCGGGCCTCGTCGTGCAGGCCGTAACGCGCCGGCCCGAGCGCGATGACCGCGTTGTCGTGCGGCCGGCGTGGTCACGGGCCACGGGCCACGGGCCACGGTCAGCTTGGTGACGAAAGTGGACGGCTCAGCCAACTCCCGTTCCGTCCACAGGCCCTCTTCTGCCTCCCGCCTGATGGCACGTAAGAGGAACCCGAACGGCGCTGGCAGCATCTGGCAGCGCAAGGACGGGCGGTACGAAGCCCGTGTCTATGTCCCCCAGCCCGACGGCACACGCAAGCGCAAGACCGTCTACGGCAGCACGTGGGAGAAATGCGACACCAAGCGTCAGGAGTTGGTCTTGCGGGACCGACGGGGAATCCCGACGCCCACCCGGTCGGCCACGCTCTCCGAGTGGCTGCCGCACTGGCTGGAGCATTACGTTCGGCCGCGTCGCAAGCTCAGTGCGTACGACAGGTACGAGGCACACATACGGCTCTACTTGGCCGGGTGCTGCACGTCCGTCAGCAGACACAGCGTCGCAGGGGAACGCTCTACGACGAACTCGGCCGCATGACCCTCACCGACCACGCCCGCCAGATGATCCGAACCGCCTGGACCCTCGGCGCGCAAGATCAGAAGTAGTTGCCGTACTTAGCTGCTGTACGACGACAAAGAGCCCCTACCGAATTTCCCCGGTAGGGGCTCTGAGCTGCGGTGGACCTGTGGGGATTTGAACCCCAGACCCCCTCGATGCGAACGAGGTGCGCTACCAGACTGCGCCACAGGCCCTTGCAACGAGTGAAACTCTAGCACCCTCACAGGGGTGCTTGGAAATCCGCTCCCTTGCTGGTCAGCCGGGTCGGCGTCGGAGCGGGTCTCACTCGTTGGCGGCGCGGGGCCGGTCGCCGTCGTCGTACTGGTCGAAGAGCGGGGTCCGGCCGTGGTCGCGGAAGCGGCGGGACGAGCCGGTGCGCTGGCGTGGTGCCGGTTCGACCGGAGGCGCGGCGGGGGGCGCGGCGCCCGTCTGGGTCGGCTCGGCCGTGCTGGAGCGGGCCGCGCTCCAGGTCTCCGGGTCGCCGACCTCGACGCCGCCCGTGGCGCGCGGGGCGACCGGTGCGGTGACGTAGGTCGGCAGCGGGACCGGGACCGGCTCCCAGCTGTCGCCCTGGACCCTGCCGCGTTCACGCTGCTGGTCGACCCATTCCGCATGATCCGTCTGCTCGACCAGAGCGCGGCGACCGGCCTCCTGCGGAGAGACCGCGGGGGCGGGCTCGGGCTCCGGGTGGCGCGCTTCGGGCTCCTCGTCGGACTCGGCGGGGGCCGTCGTCGCGGGCTGGTGCCTGCGGGGACGGTTCTCGCGCAGGCGCTGCGCCGCGACCTCTGCCCTGCGCCGGTCCATGGTGAAGACGAACCGGCGCCGTTCCTGGGCGCGCAGATGAACGATGTACATGCTCAGCAGCACGGCCGGCACCGCGGGCGCCCACAGGAAGCGGAGGCCGCCGACCGCCGCGACGACCGCGCCGAGGGTGAAGGCGAGGAAGAGGATCGACGTGGTGCGCCTCCGGCGCGCGAGGACCTGCGAGCGCTGGGCACGCCGGGCGCGCTCGGCGTCGGCCCCGCCGGGTCGTGTGCGCCGTGCGGGCACGGGCGCGTGTACGGGTCTGTCCTGGGCCTGCGGCTCCGGTGCGCGCGCCGGGTCGTGCACCCGGGCTTCGGTGTGCGCCGGAGGCGCGGCAAAGGCCCGGACGTCCACGGAATCCATTCGGTCCGTGTCCGCGTCCGGGTCGGCGTCGGGGTCCGCCTCCTCGGCGGTGCGTTCCCGCAGCTCCTTGGCATATCGGCGCTCCATGGCCGCCCGTCCGGACAGCAGCCGGATGGCGGTGCTGAAGCGTTCCGTCGGACGGGCTTCATTGAGCTCGTCCTGCCTGCGGAGCCACATCGGCACCAAGTAGGCGGCCCAGGCCCCGACGATGACTGCATAGATGAGGCCGCTGCTGCTCACGTCTCACACCGTAGAGGGGTTTGCACGGAGGCATCCGCCAATTGGCCCGGTGTGTCGCACGATCCGGCGGATATCGCGGACTTTTTTTGTGATTGTTCAGACCGGCAGTCGGCGTTTGCGCGTTCGTTAGCAGCCACACGCCGATCAATTTCGAACACTTATTTTATTTCGTGTGGCGTTCCGGTCGTGCCTGGTGCCAGCGCCGGAGCAGTCCGTCGGGCACCTCCTCCGCCGTGAGCGCAAAGATCAGATGGTCCCGCCAGGCACCGTCGATGTGGAGATAGCGCGGACGCATCCCTTCCTCGCGGAATCCGAGTTTCTCCACGACCCTCCGGCTGGGCCCGTTCTCCGGCCGAATGCACACCTCGATGCGGTGCAGTCCGACCGTCCGGAAACAGTGGTCGACAGCGAGCGCGACCGCGGTCGGCATCACACCGCGGCCTGCCACATCCTGATCCACCCAGTAGCCGACGTGTCCCGAGCACATAGACCCCCAGGTGATCCCGGCGACCGTCAACTGCCCGACCAGGCGCCCCTCGTACTCGATGGCGAAGGGCAGCATCCGGCCCGCGTTGGCCTCGGAACGCAGATGGCGGATCATCTGACGGTACGTGGGGCGCCGGGCGACCGGGCCGCCCGGGGCGGGCGGTGGAACCGTCGCCTCCCAGGGGCGCAGCCAGTCGCGGTTGCGCCGGTTGACCTCGCGCCACACGCGCTGGTCCCGCAGCTTTATCGGCCGGAGGGTGATCGCGCCGTCCGTCAGGATCACCGGCCAGGTCGGGACGTTCAGCTCGGGCTCCCGGGTCGGGGGTGGTCGCCGCCGCGGAGCTGGTCGACGGCGTGCACCAGAAGACGTTCGAGGACGGCAAGTCCGTCCCGCACCCCACCGGTGGAGCCCGGCAGGTTCACGATGAGGGTGCCGCCCGCCACACCCGCGAGGCCACGGGAGAGCGCGGCCGTGGGGACCTTCTCGCGGCCCTCGGCGCGGATCGCCTCCGGGATGCCGGGGATCTCGTGGTCGAGGACGCGGCGGGTGGCGTCGGGGGTGCGGTCGGTGGGTGAGATGCCCGTACCACCGGTGGTGACGATGGCGTCGTACCCGGCGGCCACCCCGGCTCGCAGGGCCTGCTCGACGGGGTCGCCGTCGGGGACGACCTGCGGCCCGTCGACGGCGAAGCCGAGCGCGGTGAGCGCCTCGACGATCAGGGGACCGCCCCGGTCGGCGTAGACACCGGCCGAGGCGCGGTTCGAGGCGGTCACGACGAGGGCGGCGTACGGGGCGGTCGGCGCACCGCCGAACGGCGCCGCGTCGGGCGCCGTCATGCGTCCGCTCCCTCCGGCGCCGGGCGCCGGTAGTCGCCGGACTTGCCGCCGGACTTCGCCTCGACCCGGACATCCGTGATGACCGCGCTCTTGTCGACCGCCTTGATCATGTCGATCACGGTGAGCGCGGCGACCGAGACGGCGGTCAGCGCCTCCATCTCCACGCCCGTGCGGTCCGTCGTCTTCACCGTGGCGGCGATCTCCACCGCGTCGTCGGCGACGCTCAGATCGACCTTCACGCCCGAGACGGCGAGCGGGTGGCAGAGCGGAATCAGCTCCGGGGTGCGCTTGGCACCCATGATCCCGGCGATGCGGGCGGTGGCGAGGGCGTCGCCCTTGGGGACTCCCTCGCCACGGAGCAGTTCGACGACGCGCGGCGAGACGAGGACCCGGCCGCTGGCGCGCGCGACGCGCGCGGTGACGTCCTTCTCGGACACGTCGACCATCCGGGCCGCGCCCGCCTCGTCGAGATGCGTCAGCCTGTTCTGCGTACTCACTGAACTCCGCCTAGCGGTAGGGCGCCGGTTGCCCGCTCGGCCTGCACCGGGGTGCGGCCGGGGGTCCGGGGGGTGTCCCCCGGTAAGGCACAGCGGCAGACACCGTACCGCCACCGGCCGGCGTTCAGCGGAGCAGGATCACCTCGGTGACCGTGCCGGGCTCCGCGGAGGTGACGTCCTCGGGCAGCACGATCAGCGCGTCCGCCTGGGCGAGGGCCGCGATCAGATGCGATCCGGAGCCGCCGACGGGCGTGACGGTGCCCGCCTCCGCGTCGTACGTGCCGCGCAGGAACTGGCGCTTGCCGGACGGCGAGGAGAGCGCCTTGTCGGTGTTCAGCGTGGCCTGGACGGTCGGGCGGGTCACCTCTTGCAGGCCCATCAGCGTGCGGATCGCGGGCCGCACGAACAGCTCGAACGAGACGTACGAGGAGACGGGATTGCCCGGCAGCGCCAGCAGCGGTGTGTGCTCCGGGCCGATCGAACCGAAGCCCTGCGGCTTGCCGGGCTGCATGGCGAGCTTGCGGAAGTCGATGCCGCTGCCCGGCTCGTCCTCGTCGCCGACGGAGGACAGTGCTTCCTTGACCACGTCGTACGCACCGACACTGACCCCACCCGTGGTGACGACGATGTCCGCGCGGATCAGCTGGTCCTCGATCGTGGCGCGGAGCGAATCGGCGTCGTCCTCGACGGCTCCGACCCGGTAGGCGATCGCTCCGGCGTCGCGCGCGGCGGCGGTCAGCGCGAAGCTGTTCGAGTCGTAGATCCGGCCGCCGGTCAGCTCCTCGCCGGGCTGCACGAGTTCGCTGCCGGTGGAGATGACGACGACGCGCGGCCGCGGGCGCACCTTCACGGTGGAGCGGCCGATCGCTGCGAGCAGCCCGATCTGCGGCGGCCCGATCACCGAACCGGCCCGCAGGGCCAGATCGCCGGGCTGCACATCGCTGCCGCGGGCCCGGACGTGGGCGCGGGCCGCGACCGGGCGGTGGACGCGGACCTCCCCACCCGCGACCTGCGGGGCGTCGCTGTGGGCGCGCATGGTGTCCGCCGGGCCGCCGCCCGTACCGCCGTCGGTCCACTCGACCGGGACGACAGCCTCGGCACCGGCCGGCAGCGGTGCGCCGGTCATGATGCGGGCGGCCTCGCCCGGTCCCACGGTCTGGTCGCCGGAGAGCCCGTCGCTGCCCGCCGCGATGTCACCGATGACCGTGAGCACCGCGGGGAACTCCTCGCTGGCGCCCTCGACATCGGCGATCCGGACCGCGTACCCGTCCATCGAGCTGTTGTCGAAGGGCGGCAGGGCGATCTCCACCATGACGTCCTCGACGAGGACACAGCCCTGGGCCTCGGGCAGTTGCAGCTCGATGGGTTCGAGCGGCCGCACGGCGCCGAGAATGTCTTCCAGGTGCTCGTCCACCGACCAGATCGTGCTGCTCAAAGTGCTACATCTCCTCGGTGACATAACTGCGGAGCCAGGCCCGGAACTCCGGGCCCAGATCTTCACGTTCGCACGCGAGTCTGACAATGGCACGCAGATAGTCGCTCCGGTCGCCGGTGTCATAGCGGCGTCCCTTGAAGACGACACCGTGCACCGGGCCGCCGATCTTCTCGTCCGCGGCGAGCAGCTGCAGCGCGTCGGTCAGCTGGATCTCGCCCCCGCGGCCCGGCTCGGTCCTGCGCAGTATGTCGAAGACGGCGGGGTCGAGGACGTAGCGCCCGATGATCGCGAGATTGCTGGGCGCGTCGGCCGTTTCGGGCTTTTCGACCAGGCCGGTGACCCTGACGACATCGCCCTCGACGGTGGTGTCGACGGCTGCGCAGCCGTACAGATGGATCTGCTCCGGCTCGACCTCCATCAGCGCGATGACGCTGCCGCCCTCGCGCTCCTGGATCTCGACCATGCGGGCGAGCAGCGGGTCCCGCGGATCGATCAGGTCGTCGCCGAGGAGAACGGCGAACGGCTGGTCGCCGACGTGCGGTGCGGCGCACAGCACGGCGTGGCCGAGGCCGCGCGGGTCGCCCTGGCGGACGTAGTGCATGGTGGCGAGGTCGCTCGACTGCTGGACCTTCTGGAGCCGTTCGGCGTCTCCCTTGCGGGTGAGCGCCGACTCCAGCTCGTAGTTGCGGTCGAAGTGGTCCTCGAGCGGACGCTTGTTGCGGCCTGTGATCATGAGTACGTCGGAGAGACCGGCCGCCACCGCCTCCTCGACGACGTACTGGATCGCAGGCTTGTCGACCACAGGCAGCATCTCCTTGGGAGTGGCTTTGGTGGCCGGCAGGAAGCGGGTACCGAGTCCCGCGGCCGGGATGACAGCCTTGCTGATCCTGGGGTGCGACTGAGTCATGCGCGCAACCATAACCGGTGAGTATGGGCGGAAGATGAGCCTCCGGTTAACTTTGTACTTCTATATGCACATACGAGAGATGCGCAGGTGCACGTTGAACACCGACATGTCCGGAAAGGCCTCGCTCAGGCGTCAACTACTCGCCTCGCGAGCCCTCCTGACCAGCGAAGACGTCGAAAATGCCGCGATGGTTCTGTCCCGGGGCGCAGTCGGTCTCACCGAGCTGGCCGGGGCCCGTACCGTCGCCGCCTATGTCTCGGTCGGGAGTGAACCAGGGACTCGCGCGCTGCTGGACGCGCTGCGCGCACGGGGCGTACGGGTACTGCTGCCGGTGCTCCTCCCGGACAACGACCTGGACTGGGCGCCGTACGAAGGTGCCGGCCGCCTTCTCCCGGCGGGCCGCGGGCTCCTGGAGCCGGACGGTCCGCGGCTCGGGCCCGACGCCGTCCTCGACGCGGACGCGGTCCTGCTGCCGGGCCTCGCGGTGGACGGACGCGGGATGCGGCTCGGCCGGGGCGGTGGTTCGTACGACCGGGTGCTGGCCCGGCTCGCGGCCGCGGGGGCGCACCCCTCGCTGATCGTCCTTCTCTACGACAACGAGGTGGTCGCGACGGTTCCCGTGGAACCGCACGACCACCCCGTGGACGCCGTGGTGACGCCGGCCGGAACGCGGCGCTTCAGCGGCTGAGCCCGGCCGGCACCGCGCCGGGCCCGTCGGCCCGAAACCGCGGTGCCGGGTCCGCCGCCCTACGACGGCTTGAGCGTCAGTGTGTCCTTCGTCGACTTGGCCACGGCGTTCGTTCCGAAGGACCAGTCGAGCAGATCCCCGTCGGCCCACTTGTCGGTCTGATCGGTGTAATGCGCGCTGAACGCGTGGCCGGACGCGCCGGTGAGGTTGATCCAGCGGGACTTGTCCCAGTCCCCCACGTTGACGACCATGCGCATCGACGGGACCCAGATGACCTCGTAGCCGCCCGCCGCGTTCCAGCCGCTGGCGTTGACCGCGGCCTCGCCGCCGCCCAGGTTCCACGGCCCGCGGTTGAGGGCCCGCTGGAGCAGATCGGGGCCTTCGGTACCGAGAGTCTGGTTCTTCAGGGTCAGCTGGTGCAGTCGGCCCCAGCTCCAGGTGGAGATGTCCTTGCCGAGCTTGGCGGTCAGCTCCCAGCGGGCGTCCTTCATGGCGCGGGCGAACAGCTGATCACGGTTCTCGGTCGCCTCGTCCTTGCGGTTTCCCGGCGCCTTCCACCAGTCGTTGTTCTCGTCGTCCTTGAGGTTCATGACCACCTGGTACCAGCGGTCCCCGCCGTCCGGCTGCGCCGAGTCCGCGTCGCGCTGACCGCACTCGCGCACCGGCTTGTCCTGCTCGTCGACCGGCCCCGTGCTGTCGGCCGGGAGCACGGTGAGGCACTCGCCCTTGACCCGCATCTCCTTGGGCAGCTTGTCGCCGAAGGCCAGCTTCAGGATGTTGCGCCAGACCGCGTTGAAGTACGCGGCGGCCGCCGAGTCGGGCTCCTGGTGGGAGTCCCAGCCCTCCAGGAGCTTCTGCGCCTCACGCACGCTCTTGTCGGAGACCTTGATCTTCAGCAGTTCGGGCACCAGCTCCGCGGCGATCTCGCTGGTGTTGTCCATCTGCATCTTCTGCATGTCTTCGGTCGAGATCTTCTCGCCGCCCTTGATCTTCCCCGCAATGAGGTCGTTGATCCGCTGGCTGCGGGTGCCGTAGCCCCAGTCCTTGGTGAGCAGGTGGGGGTACTTCTCGTCGATGACGGCCTGGTTGGCGGTGACGATGTAGCCGCGCTTCGGGTTGTACTCGTACGGCAGCTGGGCGAACGGGATCGGGGCCTTCTCCCAGCCGTACTTCGAGGTCCATCCGGGGCTCGGCGTCGTGCCGTCGCCCGTCTTGCGGACCGGGATCTTGCCGGGGGCCTGGTAGCCGATGTTGTTCTTGTTGTCCGCGTAGATGAGGTTCTGCGAAGGCACCTCGAAGTGCTCGGCCGCCTTGCGGAAGGACTTGAAGTCCTTGGCCCGGTTGAGCTCGAAGACGGCGTCCATGGACTTGCCGGGTTCCAGCGCGGTCCACTTCAGGGCGACCGCGTAACCGGCGGCGCGGTCCGGAGCCCCGCTGGGGACGGGGGCCTTCTGGCCGACCTTCTCCAGCTCGCTGCTGCGGTCGGAGATCAGCGGACCGTTGTTGGTCTCGCGCACGGTGATGTGCCGGCTCGCGCCCCCCGCGACCTTGATGGTCTCCTCACGGGTGACGAACGGCTTCACCTTGCCGTCGTACTGGTAGCCGTCGCCGGAGACCTTCTCCAGGAAGAGGTCGGTGACGTCGGCGCCGAGGTTGGTGAAGCCCCAGGCGATGTCCTGGTTGTGACCGATTATCACGCCCGGCATGCCGGAGAAGGTGTACCCGGCGGTGTCGTACTGGCAGGTCGCCGAGATCTGACGGCAGTGCAGCCCCATCTGGTACCAGAGCGAGGGCAGCTGCGGCGCCAGGTGCGGGTCGTTGGCGAGCAGCGGCTTGTCCGTCGTCGTGTACTGGCCCGAGACGACCCAGGAGTTGGACCCGATGCCGTTGCCGTTCGGACCGAGCAGCGCGGGGATCTGGTCGAGGGTGTCGGAGAGCGAGGCGAGCTGCGTGTTCACTCCCTCGGTGGCGCCCTGCACGGTGTCCGCGCCGATGCCCGAGGTCGGCTTCGCCTTCGGGTCGAACGTGCCGGTGACCGGCGAGATCGCACCCTCGCTGACGATCGGATCGTGCTTGTCGTACCGGTACGCCGGGTACAGGTCCTTGATCTGCTTCTTGCTGAGCCTGCTGGTCATCAGCGAGCGGTCGATCTCGTCCTGCATGTTGCCGCGCAGGTCCCAGGCCATCGCCTTGAGCCAGGCGACCGAGTCGACCGGGGTCCACTTGGTCGGCTTGTAGTCGTTGGTGAGGCCGAGCGCGGCGTACTCGACGGAGATGTCCTTGCCGTCGCGCCCCTTGAGGTAGGCGTTCACCCCGTCCGCGTACGCCTGGAGGTTCTTCTTGGTGCCCGCGGAGAGGACGGTGTCGTACTCCCTCTGCGCGACCTTGCGCCAGCCCAGCGTGCGCAGGAAGGCGTCCGTGTCGACCTGCCCGGAGCCGAACATCTCGGAGAGCCGGCCGGCCGTCATGTGACGGCGGACGTCCATCTCCCAGAAGCGGTCCTGCGCCTGCACGAAGCCCTGGGCGCGGAAGAGGTCGGCGTCGGAGTCCGCGTAGAGCTGCGGGATCCCGTAGCTGTCGCGCTTGACATCGACGTTGCCGGCGAGGCCGTCGATCTTGATGGAGCCGTTCGTCTGCGGGTACGAGGCCCGCACAGTGGTTACGGACCAGAACGCGCTGTAACCGATACCCGCGACAAGCGCCAGCACCAGGACGATCACGATCAGGCGGGCGCGTCGCCCCTTCTTCTTGCCGGTCTTCGCACCGGCAGAACCGGAAGAGCCGGAAGAGGCGGTTGTGTTGGCGGGCATCGCTGTCCTTCGAGGGGCAGGGTGGTCCTGGGGAGTGCAGGAGCAACCATAGGCGCAGCACCGAAGCGGCTCCGACGCGGTATCGGGATGCTTCGAATCGAGGAGCGATCGCACGAATGCTCGAAGCCGTCAAGAAAACGTTAAAGATTAGGTAAGGTAACGAAGTACCGGCCGCCGGAAGACGATTCGGCAGGCGTACGCAGGGAAGGAACGGCCACTGACTGTCCACGCGCTCAACGAACTCCTGCTCGTCTGCTCACTCGTGCTGCTCGTCGCCGTCGTGGCGGTTCGCATCTCGTCCCGCAGCGGCCTCCCCAGCCTGCTCCTGTATCTCGGCATCGGGATCGCCATAGGGCAGGACGGGATCTTCCACGTCAAGTTCGACAACGCCGAACTCACCCAGGCGTTCGGCTACGCCGCTCTGGTCGTGATCCTGGCCGAGGGCGGCCTGGGCACGAAGTGGAAAGAGATCAAGCCGGCGCTGCCCGCCGCCGCCATGCTCTCGGTCGTCGGCGTCGCGGTGAGCGTCGGCGTCACCGCGGCAGGGGCGCACTATCTGGTCGGCCTGGACTGGCGGCAGTCGCTGATCATCGGCGCGGTCGTCTCGTCGACCGACGCCGCCGCGGTCTTCTCCGTGCTGCGCAAGGTGCCGCTGCCGGCCCGGATCACCGGTGTACTGGAGGCCGAGTCCGGCTTCAACGACGCCCCCGTGGTGATCCTGGTGGTGGCCTTCTCGACCAGGGGGCCGGTGGACAGCTGGTACGTACTGGTCGGCGAGATCGCCCTGGAACTGGCGATCGGCGCGGCCGTCGGTATCGCCGTCGGCTGGCTCGGCTCGTTCGGACTGCGTCATGTCGCCCTGCCCGCGTCCGGCCTCTACCCGATCGCGGTGATGGCGATCGCCGTGTCCGCGTACGCGGCGGGCGCCATGCTCCACGGCAGCGGCTTCCTCGCCGTCTATCTGGCCGCGATGATCCTCGGCAACGCCAAACTGCCCCACTGGCCCGCCACCCGCGGCTTCGCCGACGGGCTCGGCTGGCTGGCACAGATCGGCATGTTCGTCCTGCTCGGACTGCTGGTCGCCCCGCACGACCTGCTCGAGGACTTCTGGCCCGCGGTGATCGTCGGTCTGGTGCTGACAGTGGTGGCGCGCCCGCTGGAGGTCTTCATCTCGCTCATCCCGTTCCGGATGTCCTGGCAGGAGAAGACCCTCATGTCATGGGCGGGGCTGCGCGGCGCCGTACCCATCATCCTGGCGACCATTCCCATGGTGTCCGGGATCGAGGGCTCCGCCCACGTCTTCAACATCGTCTTCGTACTCGTTGTCGTCTACACGCTGATTCAGGGACCGACCCTGCCCTGGCTGGCCAAGGCCCTGAAGATCGCCGAGGACCCGTCCGAGGCCGCCGACCTGGGCATCGAGTCGGCGCCGCTGGAACGGCTGCGCGGTCATCTGCTGTCGGTCGCGATCCCCGCGAAGTCGAAGATGCACGGCGTGGAGGTCGCCGAACTGCGACTGCCCGCCGGAGCCGCGGTCACCCTGGTCGTACGGGACGGCAAGAGCTTCGTCCCCGCGCCGTCGACGGTGCTGCGGCGCGGGGACGAACTGCTGGTCGTCACGACCGATCCGGTACGCGACGCGGCGGAGTCGCGGCTGCGGGCAGTCGGCGAGGGCGGCAAGCTGGCCAGCTGGCTGGGGACCGACGGGGACAGCAGGGGCGCGAGGGCCCATCACTGACCATCCGAAGCGCACGACCAGGAGTCTGCGCACAATCGCAGGCAAGCAGGCAATCCTGCCTGTAGCATGAAGGAAACCTGATCGATACATCTGGTCACTCCACCTGATCGACCAACTCTGCCTGATGCAGAGCTGGCGCGACCGTATGGCGGTCGTGGCGTCCTCCGCCTCTGCAGCGAGCGCCCGGCATCTACCGCAGTTCCGCGCGAAGAGGACAGCTCTCGGCAGCCCCCGTACGGGACCGGCACCCACAGGTGCGGACCGGCGGGGGCACCGCTACCAGGCGGCAGAAAGGCATGGACCGTGGCGTCCACGGTCTCCGACCGCCCCGGTTACCAGCAGCTGCTGCGCACCCCGGGTGCGTGGACCTTCCTCCTGCCGGGCTTCGCCGCACGGCAACCCTTCGCCATGCTGACCATCGGCATCGTGCTGCTGATCCAGCACACCACCGGTTCGTACGGCAGCGCGGGCGCCGTCGCCGCTGTCACCGGCGTCTCCATGGCGCTGTTCGCGCCCCAGAGCGGCAAGCTCGCCGACCGCATCGGCCAGCGCGCCGTACTGCTGCCGGGCGTCCTCGTGCACGCGGCGTCCGTATCGGCACTGACCGCGCTCGCCCTGACGGACGCGCCGCTGTGGCTGCTGTTCCTGGCCGCCGTTCCGACAGGTGCGTCCGTCCCTCAGATCGGTCCCATGGTGCGGGCCCGCTGGGCGGCCCTGCTGGGCGCGGCTCCGGGCCGGGAGGCCTCGCCGCTGATGTCGACCGCCGCCGCCTTCGAGTCGGTGACGGACGAGTTCACCTTCGTCATCGGGCCGGTCCTCGCCACCGCGCTGTGCACCGGCGTGCACCCGGCGGCCGGGCTGGTCACGGAAGCCGCGCTGACGCTGGTGGGCGGGCTGCTCTTCGCGGCGCAGCACCGCACCCAGCCCGCGGTCCGAGCCGCCGCGGCCGGCGCCTCCGGACAGCGCGTCTCCGCTCTGTCCGTGCCGGGCGTACGGGTGCTCGCGGTGGCCTTCCTCGGGATCGGCGCGGTCTTCGGCGGCATGCAGGTCTCGCTGACCGCGTTCGCCGAGGAGATCGGCCGGCCCGGCGCGAACGGCCTGCTGTACGGGATCTTCGCGGCCGGCAACATGCTGGCCGGGATCGCCTGCGGCGCCATCGCCTGGAAAAGCGGGCCGCGGCGCAGGCTGATCGCCGGGTACGCGGCGCTGACGCTGACCGCTTCGGGGCTGTGGGCGGTGCACTCCGTGCCGCTGCTGGCCGGGCTCGGGCTGCTCGTCGGGCTCTCCATCGCACCCGCGCTGATCAGCGGATACACGCTGGTCGAGACGCTGGTTCCGGCGTCCGCGCGGACCGAGGCGTTCACCTGGCTGACGGGTTCGGTCGCGCTCGGCCAGGCGGCTGCGGTGACGGTCGCCGGACGGCTCGCGGACGCCCATGGCGCGAGCACCGGCTTTGTGGTGCCGCTGGTGGGAACCATGCTTGCGCTGGTCACCCTGGTGGCACTGCGTTCGAGGCTGACACCGGCCCGCACGACCATCACGGCCGCACGCGGCGCGGTTCACCGCGATCCTGTCGCGGCCAGAAAGTGACGATTCATGCGCTCGCATCACGCTCATGCTCAGCGGAATACGTCAGCGTGACTCCTCCGCCACATAATGTGACAGCTTCTCACTCAGGCAGACGGCCCTCATGACGGCCAAGCCCTGACCGCTGCCCTGCGGGCAGGTGACAGACATTACTGCAAACAGCGGCTCGTAGCAGTTACCATTGACGACTGTTAGCACTCATCGAGTGAGAGTGCCAGGAGGAAGACAAGTGCCGACCTATCAGTACCAGTGCACCGAATGCGGCGAGGGCCTCGAGGCGGTGCAGAAGTTCACCGATGACGCCCTGACCGTGTGCCCGAGCTGCGAGGGACGCCTGAAGAAGGTGTTCTCGGCGGTCGGCATCGTCTTCAAGGGTTCCGGTTTCTACCGGAACGACAGCCGCGGATCGTCGTCGAGCAGCACGCCGTCGTCTTCGTCCGCGAAGGCATCCGGTTCCGCTTCGCCTTCCTCGACGGGGTCGGACTCGAAGTCGTCCGCTTCGTCCGCCTCCGCTTCGTCCTCTTCCTCGCCGACGTCCTCCGCGTCGCCGGCGAGTGGTACGTCGGCCGCCTGAGCCGAGGTACCCAGCCTCTCTTCACCGGGGACCCCGCCGATCCACTCGGCGGGGTCCCCGGCGTTTTTGCGCCCCGCTACTGTGATCGCATGGTGAACGCAGAGATCGGTGTCATCGGCGGCTCGGGCCTGTACTCCTTCCTGGAGGACGTCACCGAGGTTCGCGTGGACACCCCGTACGGACAGCCGAGCGACTCCCTCTTCCTCGGCGAGATCGGCGGCCGCCGGGTCGCCTTCCTCCCCCGCCACGGCCGCGGCCACCATGTGCCGCCGCACCGCATCAACTACCGCGCCAACCTGTGGGCCCTGCGCTCCGTGGGCGTACGTCAGGTGCTCGGCCCGTGCGCGGTCGGCGGGCTGCGACCGGAGTACGGCCCCGGGACGCTGCTCGTTCCGGACCAGCTGGTGGACCGCACCAGGACCCGTACCCAGACGTATTACGACGGGGAGACCCGGCCGGACGGGGTGGCGCCGAACGTGGTGCATCTGGGCTTCGCCGATCCGTACTGTCCCGAGGGGCGCAAGGTCGCGCTGGCCTCGGCCCGCGGCAGGGACTGGGAGCCGGTGGACGGCGGCACACTCGTCGTCGTGGAGGGGCCGCGCTTCTCGACCCGGGCCGAATCGCGCTGGCATGCGGCGATGGGCTGGTCCGTGGTCGGGATGACCGGGCATCCGGAGGCCGTGCTCGCCCGCGAACTGGGGCTCTGCTACACGACGATGACGCTGGTGACGGACCTGGACGCGGGTGCCGAGGCAGGCGAGGGCGTCTCCCACGGGGAGGTGCTGAAGGTGTTCGCCGCCAATGTGGACCGGCTGCGATCGGTGCTCTTCGACGCGGTGACCGCGCTGCCCGCGGAGGGGGATCGCCACTGTCCCTGTGCGCACGCGCTGGACGGGATCGAGACGGGACTCGAACTGCCGTAGGAGGGTGCCCCGGTGGCGGGTGGGTGACGGAGTTGTCCACACCGTGGGGGCTGTCCACAGGGCGCAGCGGGAATCTCGCGGAAGGCGGAGAGTGAGGGCGTCGGCGTTCGTCCGGACTCCGCGCTCCTCACGACTGGTGGTGTTGGCCATGTTCCCGCCCGCTTCTGCGACCTCCTCCTCGCTTCATGTACGCCCGTCCGTCCCGGGTCCGCCGGTGTCGGCGCCCGCGCCCTGCGGGGTGCCCTCGTTCACGCCGTTGCGGGTGCGCGGGGGCGGGGGGCGTCGGCTGCGGCGTGCGATGTGGCGCCAGCGTCGCGCGATGGCGGCCGGGCTGGCGCTGACGGCTGCGGCGCTGGCCGCCGCGGGACTGGGCGGCGGCGAGGCCCCGGCCGGTGCGGGGGGCGCAGCAGGTGCCGGGCCGGTGAAGCGACGGCCGGTTCCGCTGGTGTCGGCGCCGGTCCGGATCGCGGATGCGGCAACCGTCCGGCTGCTGCGCCCCGGCGACCGGGTCGATGTGATCGCGGCCGGGGGCGCCGGGGCCGAGGCCAGGGTGGTGGCGAAGGGGGCCCGGGTGGCGGCGGTGCCGCGGGCGCCGGGCGACGGCTGGGCGGAGGATCCCGTGGAAGGCCCTGCGGCGGGCGGCGCGCTGGTCGTGCTGTCCGTGCCGCGGAGCACAGCCGCATCGCTGGCCGGCGCGGGGATCTCGGCCCGGCTTGCGGTGACCCTGTGCTGAACCGGACCCACCGCACCCTGCGCACTGACGCACGGTCAGGCAACCGGCCCGAAGGCGAGGATCGGGGGGTTCTGCCGCGTACTTCCTCAGGTCGGGGAAGAGTGCGCTCCCCCTGCGGCTCCCGCGGAGGAGGACTCACTCGCGAGCGAGAAGAAGAAGGCCGGTCCGGGGAAGGGCCACAACGCCTTCCTGCTGCGCGGCCATGTGATCGACCTGGCGATCACGGTCGTCAGCGGCGCCGCATTCGCCGACATCGTGAACGCGATCGTCAAGACCGTCATCAACCCGCTCGTCGGCGCGTTCGGCACCCAGGATCTGGAGAGCTACAGCTCCTGCCTCAAGGAACCCTGCGTCACCGCCCCGAAGACAGGCGGGCCAGGACCCGGGGCGCGGGCACGAGTAGCTCAGACGTGGTGGGGCGGCTTCTCGTCGAGGAAGCGCGCAAGGTCGGCGGAGCTGTCGCCGCCCGGGGCCCGCTCACCCCACCCTCGGTCCGTATCGTCCGCGGACTGCTGGTCCAGTGGATCGTCGAAGATCAGAGCCGGCTTGGGCTTCCTCTGTTCCGGTTGTACGGGGTGTGCCGGCTGTGTCGGTTTCGAATCGCGCGGTCCGGAGGTGGGGGCGGTGCTCATGTCTCCAGGGTACGGCGGCTCTCCCGGGTACGGCAGCGGTCAGCGGTCCTTCGGGTCGAGCATCCAGAGCCCGAGGACGACGGCGAAGGACAGGCAGAGGAAGCCCGCACCCCACCAGGCCGTTGCGGTGTTGCCCTCCATCCATTCGTCGACGACGACGGTCAGGCCCCAGAGCTGGCCGATGACCACGGTCATGGCCAGGGCCAGCCGGGCCGTCAGTTTCGAGGAGCGCTCGGGTTCCTGGTCGGTGCCCGCTCCCGGGCCGGGACCGGTGCGGCGGACCCGGGGGTCGCCGTAGCCGCTGGTGGAGCGGATCTGCGGATAGCGCTCATGGACGGGGCGGTTCAGCTCCGGCCGGGCGCTGCCCGGGTGGTACTCCGGGTAGGCCCGCGGGTCCGGGCCGGCGGGCTGCTGGGCGTCGGTCATGTCCGCCTGCCGGGGGGCTCGGCTTCGGTTGCCTGGGTACGGTGCGCCTTCCCGCTGGGAGCCTGCGCGGGAGGTGCCTCCCCGCCACCCCGGACGGAGGGGCAGCCGATCCGGGAGGCGAGGTCCGGGCGCTCGGAGCTGATCTGGCGGCACAGTCCCTGTTCGATGCTCTCGCCGGAGCGGGTGGTGCCGATGGCCCAGACGCTGCCGTCGGTCTCCTCCGTGAGCACCACCTTGGGCAGCGCACGGGGCGGCGGTCCGGCGGTGACCTCGCCGGTGCGGGCGTCGAAGACGCCGTCGTGGCAGGGGCAGTAGAGCTCCCCCTCCGCACCACGGTCCTTGCGCCAGAGGACCGCGCAGGCGAGATGGGTACAGATCGCGGAGTAGCCGACGAGGGTGCCGTCGTTCAGCCGGACGGCGACCGCCTTGTCCTCTTCGTCCGGGTAGCTGAAAGCGAGGGACTCGCCCGGCAGGAGCTGGGCGGCGATCTTCGTCGGCCCGGGTGCCTTGCCGCCCTCGGGTTCCCCGTGGCGCGGAAGCATCCCGGAGGCCACGCCGAGCCCGCCGACCGCCAGCCCGCCGGAGACGGTGGCGACGATCCGGAGATAGTCCCGCCGGGAGGTGAGGGAGTCGGCGGCGATCCGGTCGTGCAGTGCCTCGCGCGGGTCCCCGCCGTGCCGGTCCCCGGCCGGTGGCTGTTTGCTCACACTCATCGGCGGACGTCCTTCCCGTTGATTTCGACGACGGGAAGACCTCCGGGCACCGGCCACTGGACCTTGTCGGCGGGAACGACCATCGCGACGCCGGTACGGACCTCCGTCGTGCCGAAGATGAAGGTGTCGGCGATCTGGACACCGGGCCGCTCGGCCTGGAGTTCCTCGGCCGTTCCGTAGAACAGCGCCCCCGTCGGACAGACGGTGGCGCACATGGGGGCGAGGCCGTAGGCGGTGCGGTCGTAGCAGAGGTTGCACTTCATCTGCAGCTTCGCCTGGAGGTCGATCTTCGGGACGCCGAAGGGGCAGGCATTGACGCAGTTGGCACAGCCGATGCAGCGGGTGGTGTCGGCCTGCTGCACCACACCATCGGCGGTGACCAGGATGGCGTCGGCCGGGCAGACCTCGGCGCACGGGGCGACCGGGTCCTCGCAGTGCATACAGACCGTAGGGAGGGAGGCGACGGAGTGGCCCTCGTCGGTGTAGTCGAGGTGGATCATCGATTTACCGCGGTGCGAGTCGCACTCCCGGCAGGCGGAGACACAGGCCTGGCAGCCGATGCAGCGCCCTGGGTCGATGAAGATCGTTCTTCCCATCATCCGGGTCTCAGCCCCTCTCCGACGTGCCACGGCCCTGTGGGGACGTGGGCGGCCACGGGTCGGTGCGGGAGACCTGGGCCTCCGGATAGGCGACGTGGCCGGGTGCCACGGGAGGTGCGGGGACCTCGTCGATCTTTTCGGCGTGCTCGATGCGGCAGGCGCACACCTTGTATTCGGGGATCTTGGAACGGGGATCGAGGGCGTCGATGGTGAGTGCGTTGGCAGCGGTGGGTACCGGCCAGTGGTACGGGATGAAGACGGTGTCGGGGCGGATCGCCTCGGTGACGAGGGCGGGGAAGACCTCGCTTCCGCGCCTGGTGACGACGCGGACCGGTTCGCCGTTGCGGAAGCCGTGGGAGGGGTGGATCTCGGCCCAGGGGCGCGGGGTCTGTTCGACGAGGCCGCCCAGGCGTCGGGTCTGGTTGCCGGAGAGGAAGTGGGCGACGGTGCGGCCGGTGGTGAGCGACATGGGGTGCTCGTCGTCGTACGGGTCCATCGGCGGATGCCAGTCGACGACCTGCAGATGGATCTTTCCGTCGGGGTGGTAGGTCCGGCCGTCCTCGAAGAGCCGGGGGGTGCCGGGGTGGTCGATGGAGGGGCAGGGCCAGGCGATGCCGCCGGTCTCCTCCAGCCGTTCGTAGGTGATGCCGTAGTAGTCGTTGACGGTGCCGGCGGAGGCGATCCGCAGCTCGTCGAAGACGGCGCGCGAGTCGGCGAACGCGAATTTGTCGCCGACGCCGAGCCGCCGGGCGAGTTCGCACATCACCCAGGTGTCGGTGCGTACCCCGGGAGGTGGGTCCTGGGCCTTGTTGTGCTTGACGACGCGGGCCTCGGCGTTGGCCATCACCCCTTCGTCCTCGGCCCAGGTGGTGACGGGGAAGACGACATGTGCGTTGACAGCGGTCTCGGAAAGGAAGAAATCGAATTGGGCATGGAATTCGGCGGCGTCGTACCCCTCCTTGACCACTTTGTAGTTGGGCAGGGAGACGAAGGGGTTGTTGCAGATGCCGATCAGGCCCCGGATCTCGCGGCGCTGCATCTGCCAGACCATTTCCATCATCGAGGTACCGGCGGGCGGGAGTTCGGACTCCTCGATGCCCCAGATCTCGCAGATCTGCCGACGGTGCTCCGCGTTCATGATCGAGCGACCGCCGGGCAGGAGGTCCGACTTCTGGCCGTGCTCGCGGCCGCCCTGCCCGTTGCCCTGGCCGGTGATGGTGCCGTAGCCGGCGCCGGGCTCGCCGATGTGGCCGGTGGCGGCGCAGAGGTTGATCACGGCGAGGCAGTTCTCGACGCCCTGCGAGTGGTGCTCGATGCCGCGGGCGTGCCAGGCCATGGCCTTGGGGGCGCGGGCGAAGGTCCGGGCGACCTGAACGATCTGTTCGGCGGGGACACCGCAGATCTCGGCGCCACGGGACGGCGGGTACTCGGCGGCCTTGGCCCTGACCTCGTCCCAGCCGGTGGTGTGGGCGGCGAGATAGGCCTCGTCGGTGAGGCCCTCCTCGATGACGACGTTCAGAACGGAGGTGAAGAACGCCGAGTCGGTGCCCGGCTTGAGGGCGACATGGATGTCGGCGGTGCGAGCGATCGCGGTCTCGCGCGGATCGATGACGATCAGGCTCGCGCCGCGGTCCCGGGCTCCCCACACATACTGGGTCATCACGGGGAAGCATTCGCCGACGTTGGAGCCCGCGATCAGCAGGCAGTCGGTGAGCAGGATGTCGGAGAACGGGTTGCCGGCCCGGTCGATGCCGAAGGCGAGCTTGTTGGCTCCCGCCGCGCTGACCATGCAGAGCCGGCCGTTGTAGTCGACATGCCGGGTCTTGAGTGCCACCCGGGCGAATTTGCCGACCAGATACGTCTTCTCGGAGTACAGGCTGGCGCCGCCGAGCACCCCGAAGGCGTCGTTGCCGTACGTCTGCTGGATGCGCTTGACCTCGGAGACCGTGAAGTCGAGCGCCTCGTCCCACGAGGCTTCACGGAACGCCTCGTCACGAGAACGGCGCATCAGCGGGGCGGTGAGCCGGTCGGGGTGGTTGACCTGCTGGTACGCGTTGACGCCCTTGGGGCACAGCCGCATCCGGTTGATGTCGTGATTGCGGGGTTCGACGCCGAAGACCTTTCCGCCGCGGTCGACACGCAGATACATCCCGCACTGGACGCCGCAGAAGCAGCAGTGGGTGGGGACGAGGGTCTCGCCGTTCTGGTCGGCGCGCCACTGGTCGGCAGGGATGCCGCCCGCGTCCCGGAAGGCCCGGGTGCCGGGCGGGGCGAGGGACGGGTCGAGCGGAACGGCCCTACGGGGGTCGTCGGCTCGCGGATCCGCGGTCACTTGAAGCCCTTCTTCACATGGGAGAGATAGGCACTGCCGCGCAGGACCCTCTTGCAGCGCGGGCAGTATTCGGCCCACTCGTCGAAGTCCAGGCTGAGATCGCGCATGGTGCCGCGGAGGTTCTCGACGTACGGTCCGGTGTCGATGGGCTCCTCGCAGCGGCGGCAGGTGAAGATCTCCTGGTCCTGCAGGCCGGTGTACTTGAACAGCTGCATACCGACCGCGGCCGGGCGCTGGACGATGTGGAAGAACTTCCCGAACGGGAGGTAGATGAGGGTGAAGACCACCGACACCATGTGGAGGATCGCCAGGAATTCGTATCCGCCGCCGTGCAGGAAGATCGACGAGAAGGTGAGCAGCAGCCCGGTCACGGAAATGACGATCAGCGCGATCAGCGGGACGAGGTCGTAGGCGAAGCGCTGGCCGGTGATGGCGCCGCGGTCCTTCATCCGACGCCACAGGAAGTAGCAGGCACCGGGGATGACGAGCACGGCGGCGATGTCGAGGCCGTGGAACATCAGCCAGCCGAGGACGTTCAGCGAATCGAAGCCGATGATCTTGAAGCCCCAGATGCGCATCTCGTAGCCGGGGCCCGAGCCGCTGCCCGAGGTGAAGGTGAACCAGCCCCAGGTCAGCGGGAAGGTGATCAGCGACGCGAGGACGCAGCCCCAGAAGATCAGCTGGTGGGCGGCCCAGCGGGCGTGGGAGCGGGCGCCGAGGAACTTCTGGAAGCCCAGATAGGTGGCGATCATCTTCGGCAGGGCGGTCGGGGCCTTGCGGAAGTTGGCCATGGAGAAAAAGGTCCGCCGGCCCTGCCGGAACAGGCGCCGGGCGCCTGGCGCGGAGATCCAGACCGTGTAGCGGTAGGCGACACCGAAGGCGAGGAAGACCGTGGCGACCGCGTACGGGAGGAGGGCGGAGTCGAAGTTCTCCAGAAGCCGGCTGCCGAAGAGGATCGCGAGGATCAGCAGGACGGAGACGACGACGCCGGCCGCGGTCGCGCGGAAGGTGACGGACAGGAGAACGCCGGCACCGGCACCGTCCGGGGCGGGCGGTGCCGGTGCACCTGTGGCTGCGGCTGCGGCTTCTGGTGGCTCGGTCACTCAGCCACCGTAGGGATGAATAGGGCCATTAGTCCTGTTTGGGCCATCGGCAGGGTGAGCCCGTCGCCCGGACGGCGCGCAGCCGGGTTTCGGGCGGCGCGCAGGCCGTGCGACGCGAAGGGAGGAAGCGGACGGTGGACCTCCTTGGCCCGCACCTTCCGACGTCGTCCGTACGCCTCTCCATCCGCTGCCTTCCAGACACTCCCGGTGTCCGCTGATCGGGGCGCCACTGACCCTCGATCCGGCAGGCACCGCCCGGCTCCGGGCTTCACTCCCCTCACACCTGCGGTTTCGTTCGGGACTGTGGACCACCGTCCACTGGATGAATGCGTTCGCAGGAATCTCCGGGAGGCTTTCCCCGATCGGGCTGCGCGTCCCGGCGCCCGCCCTCGGGGTGGTCTGCTGTGCTGAGGCGCATGCCCCGGATGACCGCTCGCAGCCGCACCGAGGAACACCGCGCGTCGACCCCGCTGGAGCTCTTCTTCGACCTGTGTTTCGTCGTCGCCGTCGCCCAGGCGGGCGGCCGTCTCGTGCACGCCGTCGTCGAGGGGCACCCCGGCACCGGGGTCGCCCACTACCTGGCGGTGTTCTTCGCGATCTGGTGGGCCTGGGTCAACTTCTCCTGGTTCGCCTCCGCGTACGACACCGACGACGCGTTGTACCGCGTGGTCACGTTCGTCCAGATCACCGGCGTGCTCATCTTCGCCGCCGGGGTGCCACGCGCCTTCGACAACGGGGACTGGACGCTCGGCGTCATCGGATATGTGGTGATGCGGCTCGCACTGACCAGCCAGTGGCTGCGGGTGGCCCACTACGCCGACGGTGCGGAGCGCACGGTCGCACAGCGGTACGCCACCGGCATCGTCCTGCTCCAACTGGGCTGGATCGGCATGCTGTTCGTGCCCGCCGGTGCGAACGGCGCCCGTACCGCAGTCTTCGTCGTGCTCGCCCTGTGCGAGCTGGCGGTCCCGACGATCGCCGAGCGCGACCTCGGGACGAGCTGGCATCCGCACCACATCGGCGAGCGGTACGGGCTGTTCACCATCATCGTGCTCGGGGAGACGATCGCCGCCGCGACGGTCGCCGTCCAGGATGCGGTCGACGAGCACGAAGCACTCGACGAACTGCTGCCGGTCGCCGCGGGCGGGCTGCTGCTGGTCTTCGCCGCCTGGTGGATCTACTTCGCCGTGCCGATCCACAGCTATCTCCGCGGCAGCAGGCAGGCGTTCCTCTGGGGATACGGCCACTACGTGATCTTCGGCTCCGCCGCCGCGATCGGCTCGGGCATCGAGGTCGCGGTGGAGGAGGCCATCGGCAAGGCGCATGTGTCGACGACGGCCGCCTCGGCCGCCGTGACGGTGCCCGCCGCGGTCTATCTGCTGACGGTGTGGCTGATCCACGCCCGCCACTTCAAGCGCGACCTCGCGGAGCAACTGCCCCTCCCCCTGGCCGCGGTGGCCATCCTTGGCTGTACGTTCGCCGGGGAGTGGGCGGTCTTCGCGGCCGGTCTGGTGGCGGCCGCGACAGTGGCCGTCGGGGTGTCGCTGTCGCGACGCCCGGCACCCGGCGCACCGGGCGCCGTGGTTTCGCCGAACCGGACGTGAGGAGCACGGGATGACCGGACAGGATGCACAGTTCCCGCTTTCACCGGCGGCAGGGACGATGGACGCGCTGACCGATGTCGCCGGGCTGCGCGTCGGTCATGCGCAGGTGCCGGGCGACGGCGCGCTGAGCGGCACCACTGTCGTCCTCGCCCCCGAGGGCGGCGCCGTCGCGGCTGTCGACGTACGCGGCGGTGGCCCCGGCACCCGGGAGACGGACGCACTCGACCCGCGCAATCTGGTGCAGCGGATCGACGCCGTCGTCCTGACCGGTGGCAGCGCCTACGGTCTGGACTCGGCGTCCGGTGTGATGGCCTGGCTGGAGGAGCAGCGGCGGGGTGTACGGGTCGGCCCCGATCCGTCGCAGGTGGTGCCGGTGGTCCCGGCCGCGTGCATCTTCGACCTGGGGCGGGGCGGCGACTGGCGGGCCCGCCCGGACGCCTCGACCGGCCGCGCCGCCGTGGAGGCCGCAGCCGGTACGGAGCCGGGGGCCCCGGTCGCCGAGGGCGGGGTCGGTGCGGGTACGGGCGCGGTCGCCGGTCAGCTCAAGGGCGGCGTGGGCACGGCGAGCGTGCGGCTGCCGTCCGGAATCACGGTCGGCGTGCTGGTCGTGGTGAATGCGGCGGGCTCCGTGGTGGATCCGGTGACCGGGGTGCTGTACGGGGAGTACGGCGCCGCGGAGCCGCCCGTGCACCCCGCGGCGGGGGTCCACGAAGCCGCCGTCCGCCGCCTGGCCGAAGCGCGGGAGGTGAACGCGCTCCCCACGCTCAACACCACGCTCGCCGTCGTCGCCACCGACGCGGATCTCACCCGGGCGCAGGCACAGAAGCTCGCGGGCACGGCGCACGACGGGCTGGCGCGCGCCGTGCGGCCCGTACATCTGCTGACCGACGGGGACACGGTCTTCGCGCTGGCCACGGGCGAGCGTCCGCTGTCGCAGGAGAACCCGATCGCTCTGAACGAGCTCCTGGCAGCGGGCGCGGACACCCTGGCCCGCGCCGTCGTGAAGGCCGTACGGGCGGCGGAGGGCGTCGACCTCCGCCCCGGCGCGGGCGTCCACCCCTCGTACAGCGATCTCTACGGCCCCCGCTGACCCACCCGCCGCGGTCGGCGCCCACCGACTCACCATCCACAGAAGGAAGTTCGGACGAATCGCCAGGAACCTTCCGCACGCGTCATACGTTTTCAGGAACCCCGGTCACGATGTCGGACCCAGGGACTACGTTAAGCACGCATCAAGTAACACGCGGCAACGGCCTGGAGACAGCACCTTGAGCGATCCGTACGAGACAACCGAGCAGCATCTCGACCGACTCCTACGACGGGCACTCAACTCTTTCGACCTGCCCGACTGCACGGTCGAGCAACTCGGGACCGCGCTGGCCCACAGCAGTTCCCTGCACTCCTCGCACCACAGTTCCGTGCTGCATCGCGAGACCTACCGGCACACTTACCTGCTGGCCGACGGCTCCGCGCTCACCTTGTGGGAGCTGGTCCACAGCACCGCCAGGAACGCGGCGGATCCCCGGTCGCGGAGGCAGCCCGCCCCCCAGCACCACGAGTTGTACGACGACGAGGCGGACGTCCATGTCGCCGCCGCCCGGCTGTCCGGCAGTTTCTCCGACGTACCCGTGTTCGGCGAGGACGGCCCGCAGGCCGACCTGGAGACACTGACGGTCCTGATGGCCGCTCCACCGGCCCCGCTGCCCCGGATGTACGCGCCGGACAACTCCGCGGACCACGCCCGCCGGGTCCTGCGCCGCGCGGAGAACAGTGACGGTCCGGGCGAGGAGACCGCGCGCCTCCTGCGGGCCGCCTTCGCCCACCACATCACCCAGATCTTCGGCAGGCAGTGCCGGGTCGACGGGCGGGACGCCGGATTCACGCTGTACGAGCACGCGTTCCTGCTCCTCGACGGCAGTGAGACGAGCCTCTGGGAGGTCGAGCACACGGCTACGCCGGACGGTCGCCACATGTGCGAGGTGTACGGGGACGAGAAGACGGCACGCGAGGCGATGGAGAGCCGTACGCGCATCTGCTGACCGCTGCGCCGCCCGCCGCCCGTTCACCGAGGGAGGCCGCCGAGCGGCACGCGAAGGTGCCCGCGCCCCCGAGGGGGGTGCGGGCACCTTCGCGTGCGGGCAGGCATCTTCAGGACGTCAGCACGGGCTCCTTGGCCACCTCGCCCGGCGCACTGTCGGCGTCCTGGACGTCCTCGCCGCCCTCCACGTGCCGGCGCGGCCGGGCGGGCAGCGCGAACATCACCAGGAAGATCACCGCGAGAACTCCGGCCACCCACCAGAGCGAGTGCTGGAACGCCTCGACGAACGCCGGCCCCACTGCCTCCGGCGCCAGCCGGTCGCTGATCGATCCGAAGAAGACGACCGAGACCAGGCCGAGCCCCAGCGCATTGCCCATCTGCTGGACGGTGTTGATCAGCCCGGACGCCGACCCCGAGTGCTCCTTCGGCACCTCGGACAGCACCGCGTCCGTCAGCGGGGCCACGATCAGCCCCATCCCGATCCCCATGACCACCAGCGGCAGAGCCATCTGCCAGGGCGCGATGGACATGCCGTACCGGTCGGACTCCCAGATGTAGAGCAGCAGGCCGACGACCATCAGGAGCGCGCCCGCCTGCAGCACCTTGCGGCCGAACCGGGGCACCAGCTTCTGTACGGAGATCCCGGCGGCGAACGAGACGGCGATCGAGAACGGGATGCCGGTCGTGCCGGCCCGCAGCTCGCTCCAGCCGAGGCCGATCTGCATGTACAGCGTCCAGACCAGGAAGAAGATGCCGAGCCCGATGCCGAAGGTCAGCTGGACGGCGATACCCGCCGCGAAGCTCTTGACCCGGAACAGCGAGAGCTCGACGAGCGGCGAGCCGTCCTTGCGCGCCTTCTCCCGCTCGAACAGCACCAGGGCCAGGAAGACCAGCGCGCTACCGGCCATCAACGCGTACCCCCACAGCGGCCAGCCCAGCTCGCGCCCACGGGTCAGCGGGTAGAGCAGCATCAGCAGCCCCAGTGTCACCAGCGCGACACCGACCAGGTCGAGCCGGAGGGCCTTCGGAGCCTTGGACTCCGTGATGAACTTCCGGCCCAGGACCAGTCCCGCGATGCCGACCGGCAGGTTGATCAGGAAGATCGGCCGCCACTCCAGACCGGCGATGTTCCACTCGGTGAGCAGTGCGCCCAGCAGCGGTCCCATGACCGCGCCGAGGCCGACGACCGCTCCGAAGAGGCCGAAGACCTTGCCGCGCTCGTGCGCCGGGAAGGTGGCGTGCACGATCGACAGCACCTGCGGGACCATCAGCGCGGCGGTGCCGCCCTGCAGGATGCGGGAAGCGACCAGCATCTCCGGGTTCGCGGCGAAGCCGCAGAGCGCCGAGGCCAGCGTGAAGCCGCCGATGCCGATGAGGAAGAGCCGCTTGCGGCCGTAGATGTCGCCGAGCCGGCCGCCGGTGATCAGACCGGCCGCGAAGGCCAGGGCGTATCCGGCGGTGATCCACTGGATCGAGCTGAACGTGGCACCGGTGTCCTGCTTGATGCTCGGGATGGCGATGTTGACGATCGTGACGTCCACCAGGTCCATGAAGGCCGCGGTCATCACGATGGCGAGCGCGAACCACCGGCGCCGGTCCGACGGGTCCGAGGACACCGCGGGAGCGGCCGCCGTGGACGGCAGAGGGGATTCGGAAGAATTCATGCGATGAAGCTAGAGGCCCATTAGGTCAGGTCATGACCCAATGGGCGGGCATCCTGGATCCATGACCGATACCCCGGCACGACTGCTGAATCTGCTGTCGCTCCTGCAGACGCCGCGCGAGTGGCCGGGCAGCGAGCTCGCCGAGCGGCTCCGGGTCAGCCCGCGCACCATCCGCCGCGACATCGACCGGCTCCGCGACCTCGGCTACCCCGTCGAGGCGTCGCGCGGCTCGGTGGGCGGCTACCGCCTGGTCGCGGGCGCCGCCATGCCGCCGCTGCTCCTCGACGACGAGGAGGCGGTGGCCATCGCCGTGGGACTGCGGGCGGGCGCCGGGCATGCCATCGAGGGGGTCGACGAGGCGTCCGTGCGGGCGCTGGCGAAGCTGGAGCAGGTGCTTCCGTCACGGCTGCGGCACCGGGTCTCGGTCCTGCAGAACGCGACGGTGCCGCTGGCCCGCGGCGACGGTGCGACCATCGACCCGCAGACACTGACGGTGATGGCGGCGGCGGTCACCGGGCAGGAGCGGCTGCGGTTCACCTACCGGGCGGGGGACGGCGCCGAGACGAAGCGGCTGGTCGAGCCGTACCGGCTGGTGAGCACGGGGTGGCGGTGGTACCTCGTGGCGTACGACCTGGGGCGCGAGGCGTGGCGTACGTTCCGCGTCGACCGGGTGAGCGAGCCGTTCGCCACGGGGGCCCGCTTCACCCCGCGCGAGCTGCCCACGGGCGACGCCGCGGAATTCCTCGCCGGCTCCATCCAGCGCCGCCAGCCGGAGCTGGCTGTCGAGGTGAGCTTCGCGGCCCCGGCGGAGTTCGTCACCTCCCGGCTGCCCTCGGCGTTCGGCCCACTGGAGCCGACCGGCGAACGCAGCTGCCGGCTGCATGTGGTCATGGCGGACTCGCTGGAGTGGGTGGCGCTCCGGCTGGCGCTGGTCGACTGCGAGTTCACCGCTCACGCGCCGCCGGAGCTGGTGGCGCACCTGAGTGAGCTGGGTGCCCGCCTGACTCGCGCGGCCGTGCCTCCGGAGTCACCACCGGCAAAGCGGCCTGCGCAGCCCGGCGCAAAAGAATGAGCCCCGGCGCCAGGGGGGGGTGGGCGCCGGGACTCAGCTCAGGGGGTCCGTACGAAGCGACCCATATCGGAGGCTACTGGACGCGGGGTCACGCCGCAGCGTCAAAACCCGTGTCGTGAGCCATTCGCTTCAGTTCGAGCAGCGCGTGCTTCTCGATCTGACGGATCCGCTCCCGGGTCAGCCCATGTTGCTTGCCCACCTCGGTGAGGGTCCGCTCACGGCCGTCCTCGATGCCGTACCGCATGCGGATGATCGACGCGGTGCGGTGGTCGAGCTTGCCGATCAGGTCCTCCAGCTCCTCGCTGCGCAGCAGCGTCATGACGGACTGCTCGGGCGACACGGCGGAGGTGTCCTCCAGCAGATCGCCGAACTGGGTCTCGCCCTCGTCGTCCACAGACATGTTGAGGCTGACCGGGTCGCGGGCCCAGTCGAGGACGTCACCGACGCGCGTGGGCGTGGAGTCCAGCTCTGCGGCGATCTCCTCGTGCTCCGGGTCACGCCCGTGCTCACGATTGAACTCGCGCTGCACACGGCGGATCCGGCCGAGCTCCTCCACCAGGTGGACGGGGAGCCGGATCGTACGGGACTGGTCGGCTATGGAGCGGGTGATGGCCTGACGGATCCACCACGTCGCATACGTGGAGAACTTGAAGCCCTTGGCGTAGTCGAACTTCTCGACCGCGCGCACCAGGCCTGCGTTTCCCTCCTGAATCAGGTCCAGCAGGGGGAGACCTGCCCGTGGGTAGCGGCGGGCGACAGCAACCACGAGTCGGAGGTTGGATCGGATGAAGATGTCCTTGGCGCGCTCGCCCTCGGCGACCAGCGCCTCCAGCTCCTCACGCGTCGCTCCACCGGCTTCGCTCTCCACCGCACCGTCGAGGATCTGCCGCGCATATACGCCCGCCTCGACGGTCTGCGACAGTTCGACTTCCTTGGCGGCATCGAGCAGCGGCGTGCGCGCGATCTCGTCCAGGTACATGCCGACCAGGTCGCGATCGGCGATCTCTCCGCCCACGGCGCGAACACTGCTTGCCCGGTTGGTCCCGCCACTGGCGGACGAACGACGGGCGACGGCACGGGTTGCCATGCGTGCTCCCTTGCTGAGTAGGTCGCGACACCCTCTCGGGTGCCCTGCATCCGATGGAAACAACGACTGGAATCCGGACAGAATTCCCACGGTGCCCACTCATTTTCGCGATCATGCAGTACCCTGTCCGGTTGCGAGGGGGGTGCACATGCCGGGATTCCGTACAGAAGTGCAGGTCAGACCCGGCGTCGAGGGCGATCTGGCGGCTCTCACGGACATCTACAACCATTACGTACGTGAGACCGCGCTCACATTCGACACCGCTCCCTTCACACCCGAACAGCGGCTGCCGTGGCTGCGCTCCCACCCCGAAGACGGCCCGCACCGCCTTCTGGTTGCTCAGGATGTCCGCATTGCCCGTCCCGCATCACTCCTGGGCTACGCCACCAGCAGCGCCTTCCGCCCCAAGGCGGCATATGCCACGTCGGTCGAGGTGAGTGTGTACTGCGCACCGTGGGCCACCGCGCGCGGGATCGGCACACTCCTCTACACGGCACTCTTCGAGGCGCTCGCCGCCGAGGACCTGAACCGCGCGTACGCGGGCATCACCCAGCCCAACGACGCCTCGGTCGCACTGCACAAGCGGTTCGGCTTCCACCATGTCGGTACGTACACCGAGGTGGGCCGGAAGTTCGACACGTACTGGGACGTGGCCTGGTACGAGAAGCGGCTGGGACCGGAGGCCTAGGACCCGGTGGGGTCGCGACGTAGGTCCGCAGCCCGTTACCAGCGGCGGGCCCCGCGCCTAGCGTGTTCCGGCATGACCGACACGACAGACTCCACAAGCGCACCGGACACGGCGCCGGTCGACCCCACCGGCACGCTCGACGAGGCGCTGGACCGGCTCCATGCCGCGGGTCCCGAGCGCAATGGCTGGCTGAGCAACCACGGCCCGATGGCCGTCGAGGCGCTCGTACGGCACGGCCAGGCGCCGGCCGTCCACCGTTGGCTCGACCACTACAGCCACAAGCTGGAGGACATGCCGGCCCCCGCGACCCGGATCACAGCGGAGAACTGGCACGAGGCCCTGGGCGACCCGCGGAGGATCGCCGACTGGACGGTGTACTTCGCGCAGGAGACGGCCGGGCACCCCTGGCAGGACGTCCTCGCCGAATGGTGGCCGCGGCTGCTGCCGGGCATCGCCGCAGGCGCCACCCACCCCGTGATCCGGGTCGGCCACGCCGTGCGCACCCTGCTCGCCGGTGGAGCGAACGCGCCCCGGGTCACCGAGCTCGCGCACGGCCTCGGCTACTGGGCCGCCCGCCACCAGCCGCTGCCCGCGCTGAACCCACCGGCCTCGCTCGTGCCCGCGCCGAGTGCCGCGGCCGCGCTGGACGCCGTACCGCCGGTGGCCGACCAGAGCGGCGGCATCCGCGACCGGCTGGCGCAGCTCACCGCGTTCCCGCTGTGGCCGCAGCAGTTCGCGGACGACCCGGAGGTGGCACGCACGCGGCTGGCGGAACTGGTCAGGGCCGCGACCCACCGCTACGCGACCCACGGCCATGGCGAACCGATCATGCTGGTGCACGCCGCGACCGCACCCAACGCCGTGCTGCGTACCCTGCCCGCCCTCCCCCGTGAACTGTGGCCGCAGAGCCTGGCCGCCGCCTGGGCCGCGAGCGCCGCGGTCACCGCCGCGTACAGCCCGGCCGACCCCGTCCCGTGCACCGCATCGCCGTCGGCATCCTCCGCCGACGAGATTTTCGCGCGGGCGGCGGCGCACGGTGACGACCACACCATCAAGTTCACCGACACCGCACTGGACGTCGGTGACACGACGGCCCTGGCCGCCGCGCTCCGCTCGATCGAACTGAACCCCCCGACCCTCTGACCACTCAGCCGAACTGCACCGACCGCTTCGCGAGCCCCATCCAGAACCCGTCGATGATGCTGCGCCCTTGATCCAGCTCGCCCTCCGAGGCACCCAGCGTCACGAAGAGCGGCGCGAAGTGCTCGGTGCGGGGGTGGGCCAGCCGCCCGGCCGGGGACTTGTGCTCGAAGTCCAGCAGCGCGTCGATGTCCTGCGCCTGCAGCGCCCGGTGCCCCCAGTCGTCGAACTCCACCGACCAGCCGGGGTTGCCGCCGCCCGCGTGCCGCAGGGCTGCGAGGTTGTGGGTGAAGAAGCCGCTGCCGACGATCAGGACGCCCTCGTCGCGCAGGGGCGCGAGCTTGCGGCCGATGTCCATCAGCTTCTGCGGGTCCAGCGTCGGCATGGAGATCTGGAGCACGGGGATGTCGGCGCCCGGGAACATCTCCACCAGCGGAACGTACGCCCCGTGGTCGAGCCCGCGGTCCGGGATGTCCTGGACCGGCGTACCGGCGCCGCGCAGCAGCTTGCGTACGCTCTCCGCCAGCTGCGGGGCACCCGGGGCCGCGTACTGCACGCGATAGTAGTGCTCCGGGAAGCCCCAGAAGTCGTAGACGAGCGGGACGGTCTCGGTCGCGCCGAGGGCAAGCGGAGCCTCCTCCCAGTGGGCGGAGACCATGAGGATCGCGGTGGGGCGCGGCAGCTCGGCGGACCAGGCGGCCAGCTGACCGGGCCAGACCGGGTCGTCGGCCAGCGGCGGCGCACCGTGGGAGAGATAGAGGGCGGGCATGCGCTCCGCGGTGACAGTCATGACACTCCCCATCCACTACTACTCAAACCAAGTCTTCTGCGGCGACGGGATCCAGCTCATTGAAGCTTCAAGTTCCCATCCCAAGAGACCTTAGCTCTATCTAGTTCAACTTTCAAGAAAAGGTCGTACAGTGGAGTACATGACCACGGCATCCACCGGCGGGACCCGCTGGCTCTCCGACGAAGAGCAGAGCGTTTGGCGCGCCTACCTTCACGCAACCACGCTCCTGGAGGACCACCTCGACCGCCAGCTGCAACGCGATGCCGGCATGCCGCACATCTATTACGGACTGCTCGTCCAGCTCTCCCAGGCGCCCCGCCGCCAGATGCGGATGACCGAGCTGGCCAAGGACGCCAAGATCACCCGCTCCCGCCTCTCGCACGCCGTCGCCCGGCTGGAGCGGAACGGCTGGGTGCGCCGCGAGGACTGCCCGTCCGACAAGCGCGGCCAGAACGCGGTCCTCACCGACGAGGGGTACGAGATGCTCCGCCGATCCGCGCCGGGTCATGTCCGCGCCGTACGCCAGGCGATGTTCGACCGGCTCACACCGGAGCAGGTGCGCTCGTTCGGCGAGATCATGCAGGTCATCGCCACCGGCCTGGAGCCGGAGGGTACGGACGCCGACCTGCCCTGGCTCCGCTGAGCCGCCCTCGCACACCGATACGGGTCTGCCCCGGTTCCGCCGAGCGGAGCCGGGGCAGACCCGTATTCACATCACTTCACCTCGCGCGTCCCGCGTCAGTGCGCGACGACCGGCACCCTGAACTCGTCCTCGACGCCATCGGCGTCACCGGAGCCCGAACCGGAGCCGGCCGGGGCGGTCGACGGACGCCCGGCGTTGATGAACGTCACCGCGATCGCGGAGGCCACCACCAGGATGCCGACCGCCCACCAGATGGCGCCGGTGAAGCCGTGCACCATCGACTGCAGCTTCAGCAGCTGCGGGTCGGTCGCGCCGAGGGCGGCGTGCGAGGTGGCGTACGCCGTCGCGGCCGAGGCGGCGACGGTGTTCAGCAGCGCGGTACCGATCGCGCCGCCGACCTGCTGCGAGGTGTTGACCATCGCGGACGCGACACCCGAGTCCCGCGGCTCGACCCCGTGCGTGGCCAGCGACATGGCCGGCATGAACGCCGTACCCATGCCCAGACCCAGCAGGACCTGCGCCGGGAGGATGAGCGCCGCGTACGAGGAGTCGATCTCCAGCTGCGTCAGCAGCAGCATGCCCACGGCGGCGGTCAGGAAGCCCGGGCCCATCAGCTTGCGGGCCGGGACCCGCGTCATCAGCCGTGCGCCGATCTGCGTCGAACCGGTGATCATGCCCGCGATCATCGGGAGGAAGGCGAAGCCCGTCCTGATCGGCGAGTAGCCCCTCACGACCTGCAGGTAGTACGTCAGGAAGAGGAACAGCCCGAACATCGCGATGATGGCCAGACCCAGCGAGAGGTAGACGCCACCGCGGTTACGGTCCATCACCACGCGGAGCGGCAGCAGCGGCGACGCGACCTTGGCCTCGGTCAGGACGAACGACAGGAGCAGCACACCGGAGGCGACGAACATGCCGATGGTCAGCGGGTCCGACCAGCCGGAGGACTCGGCACGGGTGAATCCGTACACCAGCGAGACCAGACCCAGCGCGGAGAGGACCACGCCCGGAATGTCGAGCGAGGAGCGGTTACGGCTGCCGGCCGGCTCACGGATCACGAAGTACGCACCCGCGGCGGCGACGACGGCGAACGGGATGTTGACGAAGAACGTCCAGCGCCAGTTCAGCGTCTGGGTGAGGAAGCCGCCGAGGATCAGGCCGACGGCGCCACCGCCACCGGCGATCGCCCCGTAGATACCGAACGCCTTGGCGCGCTCCTTGGCGTCGGTGAACATCACGGCGAGCAGCGAGAGCGCGGCCGGGGCGAGCAGGGCGCCGAAGACACCTTGGAGCGCACGCGAGCCGAACAGCATGCCCTGGTTCTGCGCCGCGCCACCGAGTGCGGAGGCCAGCGCGAAGCCGATCAGACCGACGACAAAGGTGCGCTTACGGCCCCAGAGGTCGGCGATCCGGCCGCCGAAGAGCAGCAGTCCGCCGAAGGCGAGGGCGTAGGCCGTGATGACCCACTGCTTGTTGGCGTCGGTGATGCCGAGTGCCGTCTGGGCGTGCGGCAGCGCGATGTTCACGATCGTGGCATCGAGCACGACCATCAGCTGTGCGAGCGCGATGAAGGCCAGCGCTTTCCAGCGACTGGGGTCGGGAAGTCGGATATCAGCTGTTTTTGACATGGGAGTAGCCGCCTAAGGACGCGCATGGACGCGAGGAGTCGTGATCCGTGACCGTGAAGACGTGCACCCGGTCAACGGTGAAAGTGGGAGAGATGAGGGTGATGGGAGTGGACGTGAAGTAAGTCGGGTGGTGAGGGCCTGGCGGACAGACGGCCCGGAGCCTGTCTCAGGCGCCGGGCACGGGCGTCATGAGCGATGCCGCAGATCCTCCAAGGTCGCCGCCGTCCCGGGCAGTTCGGACCGGGCCGGAGCCTCCAGGCCGTCCAGGAACAGCTGGAGATGACGGTGGGTGAAGCGGTCGATGTCCAGGCAGGCGATGCCGGGCAGCGGCCGGGTGAGCTGGGAGAGGCCGACCAGTACGTCACCGACGGCGATGTCGGTGCGCAGGCGCCCCGCGGACATGGCGCGCGCCACGAGCCCTTCGACGGCCTCTTCGAGGCGGCGACGCTCGGCGAGCAGTTCGGGATGGTCCTTGTCGAAGCCGCCGGACAGCATCGGGCAGAGCGCGCCGATGCGTTCGTCGGCCGCCGCGTGCACGAAGCGGCAGAGCGCGGCGAAGGGGTCGACCTCCTCGGCCACCGCCTCCTCCGCACGATCAGTGGTGCGGGAGGTGACCGAGAGGACGACCTCATGGGTCAGCGCTGCCCGGTCGGGGAAGTTCCGGTAGAGCGTGGCGTTGCCGACGCCTGCTCGGCGGGCCACCTCGTCGAGCGGCACATCCGGACCGAACTCGACGAACATCTCGCGCGCGGCCGCGACGATCCGCTCCCGGTTGCGCAGCGCGTCGGCCCGCGGGCGGGGCGTACGGCGCGGCACGGTTCCGGCGGCGGTGCGGGCAGCGGTTTTCACGAGACAGTCCCTCTCTTCCTCTTCCGGGTCTTCCTGGTCGTTCCTGCGAAGGCCCCTGCGCGCACAACTTCGCGCAACCGGGGACCGCCTCCCCGTTTAGCGGGGGACACCAAGTTCAAACGGGGAATCCATCCCCGCTTATTTCCCACCCCAATGTGACCTGCGTCACATCACGCGGGCGGGGAATTACACCGATCGGCGCACCCAACGGGCGGCGTCGCACCGCCCGCCCGAGGGTGATTCAGAGAGCGCAGTCAGGGTCGGCCGACTGCCGCGGACCCCGAAGGCGCCTCTATGCAGCAGCCCCGCCGCCGGATACGCAACCAGCGCCACCCGGTCGCACTGGCGGGGGCAAGCGCCCTGGTCATCGGGGCACTGGCCTCGGCCAGCAGCACGCTCCCACCGTTCAGCCACTCCAGCGCGGGGCCGGTGGCCAGCACCGAGGCGGCAGGGGTCGGACCGTGCCGGATATCCGCGACGATGGGCGTGCAGATGTCGGAGGGGATGCCGACACCGACGGGGTACGCCCATTCCACGGGCCAGATCCACGCACTGAACCTGATGATCGACTTCCCGGACGCGCCGGGAGCGGGGTCGGCGATGAAACGGCTCGCCGAATTCTTCCCGCAGACCACCAACTGGTTCCGGACCAGTTCGTACGGCCGGCTCATCTACCGGCCCGACGCCCCTGTGAAGAGCTGGCTTCGGATGCCTCTGCCGTTCTCGGCGTACGGGATAGGGCGCGGCTCACCGTACGAGCCGGGCTACCGGCACCTGGTCCAGGACATCGTGGCCGTCGCCGACCGGAAGGTGGACTTCGGCGCGTACGACCTGGTCAACATCCTGGTCACACCGAACGCCGGGCCCTCCGCCCTGGACACCGTCCTGTCCGTGACCTTCTCAGGCAACGACGACGCGCCGCTCGCGGACGGCACCCCGCTCTCCAACACGTCCTTCATCTACAGCCGCCAGGACGACGGCTCGGGCTCGTACGCACAGACCGGCTACCGCGTCCTGCCGCACGAGAACGGCCATATCTTCGGCCTGCCCGACCTCTACACCACGGAGGGCGGCGGTTCGGTCGGGCACTGGGACATCATGTCCGAGGACTGGGGGGCCAACAACGACTTCCTCGGCTGGCACAAGTGGAAACTCGGCTGGCTCGACAAGAACCAGGTCAGCTGCGCGTCCAAGCCGGGCACCACCGACCACGTCCTCACGCCCCTTGCCACCCGGGGCGGCCGGAAGCTGGCCTTCGTGCCCCTGACCGAAGAATCCGGCTACGCGATGGAGGTACGGACCCAGGCGGGCAATGACCAGGCGATCTGCCGGCCCGGCGTGCTGATCTACAAGGTCAGCTCCGACGTCGACACGGGGCAGGGTCCGATATCCGTCGCGGACAGCACCAAGGACAGCGGCGGCTGCACGCGGCTGCCCAATGTGCATGCCGAACTCTCCGACGCCCCGTTCCAGCCCGGCCAGACCTTCACCGACCGGACCAACGGAATACGCATATCCGTCGTCGACAAGGACTCCAAGGGGAACTACCGGGTCCGCGTCACCCGCTCCTGATCACGCCCCCTCCTCGCTGCGCCTGAGGGCGCTGACCTCCTCGTCGACCACCCCGCGCAGCTCACGTTTGAGGATCTTCCCGGTCGGGTTCCGGGGCAGTTGCTCGTCCCGCACGAGGACATGGGCCGGAACCTTGAAGGCGGCCAGGCTCCGCCCGACGTGCGCCCGCAGCTCGTCTGCCGTGACGGTGGCACCAGGCCGCAGTCGGACGACCGCGGCGACCTCTTCGCCCAGGACCGGATGCGCCACTCCCAGCACCGCCGCGTCCTCGACGTCCGGGTGTTCGTGGAGCGCGGCCTCGACCTCCACGCAGTACACGTTCTCGCCGCCGCGGATCACCATGTCCTTGATCCGGTCGACGATGCCGACCCGCCCGTCGCGCACCAGCGCGAGATCACCGGTCCGGAACCAGCCGTCCGTGAACGCCTCGGCAGTCGCCGCCTCGTCGCGCCAGTAGCCACGGACCAGCGACTGGCCGCGCAGCCACAGCTCGCCGATCTCGCCCTCGGGCAGCGCCTCGCCCGCGGGACCGGTGATCCGCACCTCGGTGACGGGTGTCGGCCGGCCGACACTGCCCGGGTGGAGCCGGTAGTCGGCGCCGAAGTTGGCCAGGACGCCGCCGCTTGTCTCGGTCAGGCCGTAGCCGTTGCGCGGCTCGATCCGCTCGCCGTAGCGGGCGGTGAGCCGTGCGACCAGGTCGGGCGGGGCGGCGGCGCCACCGGTGTTCAGCATCTGGAGGCTCTCCAGCCGGTCGTCCGCCCGCTCGGCGGCGGCGATCAGCTGAAGGGCGGTGACCGGGACGCCGGCGTAGTGCGTGACGCCGTGCTCCCGGATCAGCCGGAGCGCCTCCTCGGCGTCCCACTTCCGCATGACCACGAGCGAGCCGCCCGCCGCCATCGCCGCGTAGAAACTGGTGAACGCGGCGACATGGAAGAACGGGAAGGTCATCAACGTGACCGGGGCGGGCCCCTGTCCCGGAATGACCCCGCGGCCCAGCGCGGAAGCGGCCGCATGGAACCGCGGGTTGAGTGCGGCCCCCACCTGGGCGAGCTGGGTGGCGACAGCGCCCTTGGGCCGCCCGGTGGTGCCCGAGGTGTACATGATCGTCGCGTCGTCCTCTGGCCGGATCTCGACCTCGGGCGGTGCGGCGAGCGGGTCGGGCGCGGGCAGGTCCTCGTACCGCTCGGCCCCCACCGGCACCACACCGTCCCGGTGGTGGAAGACGACGACGCGCGCCCCGGCCTTCTCCGCCCAGGCGGCGACCCGCGGCAGCCGCTCACCGTCCACCAGCAGCACCCGCGGCTCGCAGTCGTCGAGCGCGTATGCGAACTCGCCCTCCGTCCACCAGGCGTTGAGCGGTACGGCGACCAGACCGGCCAGCTGCGCGGCCCAGAAGGCGATCTGCCACTCGGGGTGATTGCGCATCGCGACAACGGCCCGGTCGCCGGGGCGAAGCCCGTACTCCTCGGTCATCCGGCATGCCAGTGCGGATGCGGCGGCGAAGAACTCCCCGTACGGGTAGCTGCGCTCGGCACCGATCAGGAACGGCCGGTCCCCGAAGGCCCAGGTGGTCTCGGCGAACTCGCGGAGGGTCCTGGGCCCGCTCGCGTAGACGAGCGAGCCCGCCTGCACGCCGTCCTGAGCCCGCACGACAGCGAACGGCGCGCCGGGTCCGGTGAGCGCGGCGTCGATCCGCGCGGCGGACGCTGCGGCAGCGGAGGGCGAGTCGGCGGAGGACGGGGAAGCTGCGGAAGCGGCGGCGGGGGTCGGATCGGTGTGCGGCACGAACGACCTTTCCAAGCGCCTGCTCAGGACTCCGCGACGCTATGCCCGCCCCCACCCCCCGTCAAGACACCGCCCCGCCCCGCGCTCCCCCTCCACCTGCCCCGCTGCACGCCCCCTCCACACCTTGCCGGTCCCGGGCAACAGCTTCATCTCGTCGACCACCGCCCGCTCGGTGATGGCGGTACGCGCGGTGACCGTGCCCGCCTCGATTCCCTCGGCACCGCGTATCTGGACGGTGCGCTCACCCCGGTCCGGAACTTCCACACGATCCCGTTCAGGACCGTCAGGTCATCCAGCCGTGGCGGCCCAGCCCAGGCCGGGGCAGCAACGGCTGCACGAGTTCCCACTCGGCTTCGGACAGTTCACGGCGGCGTACAACGAAGCGCAGACGCATGAATCACCGGCATTGGAGCTGAGGGGTGCAGAAGGGGGGCTGCGGACATGGCTTGGCGGCCGTTGCCCTGTGGATTCACCCGGCGACGGCGAGGTTGTGCATGGCGGCAACGGCGCGGTGGAGGCCGTCTCCCTTCTGGCGGCAGTCGCGGAGGATCTTCCGGTTCTTCCTGCGGGCGAAGGCGCGCTCGACTCGGACCCTTGCCGTTCGGTGTTCGGCGTTGTCCTCCTCCTGCCCGCGCAGGAGGGGCGGCGCTACGAATACTCCTGTTGCGCACACGACGTCGCAGAACCCGGTGGAGGAACACACGATCCGCATCCGCGTCGACGAGACCGTTGACGGTCGCCGGGTCGACCCCAGCACGCGGCAGAGGCGGTTCAACCGCACCGAGCACCTCCGGCAGGTCCCGGCCGACACCCCCGCAGGCCGACGTCCGAAAGGCTTCCGCCAGGACAGTGAATCCACGCATCGCGATTCGACCAGAGCTACCCCCACAAGAGAGTTGCCGCGTACGGAGCGAAGGCGGCTCTGCTCATCGACATCGGCTACGCCTGGCTCAACATCTCCCTCAGCCGCGCCAGGATCAACCAGGCCGCGGCCGCCTGATCTGATCCTGATCCACCAGCTCACCCTCGCCGGGAGCAGGCACCCGGCAACCCCAAGTGCAGACCGCACCCCACCCGCTACACTGTCCGCGGCGGCTCAGCCCTCTTCAGCTGCGCCACCGCAACCCTGTGGGAATCTGCATGACTCGCTCATCTGTTCGATCGAGTTTGAGGCAGTTTCCAACAGATCCCCGCCTTCGTAGCTCAGGGGATAGAGCACCGCTCTCCTAAAGCGGGTGTCGCAGGTTCGAATCCTGCCGGGGGCACCAGCCAAAAGGCCCCGGACCGATCATGGTCCGGGGCCTTTTGACGGCACCAGTTGACGGCAGTCGCGTCTCAGCGCCGACACGTCGAGTTATCACGTGGGCTTCATGACGTGCCCCAGCGCGACGAGACCCATGCCGACCGCGAGTAACGACAGGCAGTGCTGCTGGTCAGGTGGGGGTTTCGAGTCCAGCCAGGAGGTAGGCGATGTCGAGTCCGGTGGTGAGGTACTGCTCGAAGGTCTGGTTGTTCAGGGCCCAGGGTGATCGTCGCTGTCGGATAAGGTCGATGGCGGTGTTGGCGTCCTGGCCAAGCTCGATCAGGGTCTGTGCGACGACGAGGGCGGAGCGGTTGTAGCCGGAGTGGCAGCGCACGAGAACGGTGCGGTCGTTCCGTACGGCCTCTGCGGCGGTCACGGCCAGCCGTTGGACCGAGTGGAGCTGCTCGGCCGTGAGCGGGTTGTCGGGGATCTCGCTGATCAGATGCTCGACTCCAGGGGTCGGTCCGTGGCCTGTTCGAGTGAATAGGCTGATGACCAGGTCGAATTGAGCGTCAACGAAGGCGGTCTGCACAGCACCGTCGGGGTCGGCCCAGAAGTGTCCGCCAATCCATAGCCGTGGCCTGACTTCATTCCACGGTGCTTGTGGTTCGGGGGCATCGCGGTCCTTCTGACGTGTCTTCACCGGCACTCCTCTCCCAGAGAACCAACGACACGGTCAGGCGCTCGTGTTCCCTCATTGAGCCCGTGGTCAGCCAAGGAGCTGACCACGGGCAGAGGCTATAGACCAAGCTCAGGTGGCTGGCAGACGGCGCTTGAGAAGGCGGTCCATATGGCTGATCGCCTCCCGCTGCGTGTCGTGCACGACGTGGGTATAGACGTCCATCGTGATGCTGATCTGGCTGTGCCCGAGGATCTCCATGATGACCCTCGGCGCGACGCCGGCCGCCGTCAGCAGCGTGGCGCAGCCGTGCCGCGCGTCGTGCAGCCGGACCACCCGCAGACCGGCATCAGCCGCAACCCGAGTGAAGGGCCGGCAGACGTTCCGGGGCTCCACCGGCCGGCCGTTCCTGGTCGCGAAGATGTATCCGCCGTCGGACCAGGCGACGCCCGTCGCCGCGAACGTCTCCCGCTGCCGCAGGCGGTGCCAGCGCAACGGCGCGACGCACAGCGCGGGCATCGGGACGACCCGGCGCCGCCGGCTCTTGGGCTCGTCGTCGTAGAGCGTGCCCTGCGGCGCTGGGTCTGGTGACGAACGTGCAGCACCCGGTTATCCAGGTCCACGTCCGACCAGCGCAGGCCCACCAACTCACCGCGCCGGAGCCCCATGCAAATAGCCAGCTCGAACGCTGCATACAGCGGATCGCGGCGCGCAGCCTCCAGGAAGGACAGGGTCTCCTTCAGGGACCACGGGCTGATCTCCCGCTGCTTCACCCACGGCGGCTCAACCAGGGATGCGGCGTTCCGCGTGATCAGTTTCTCGCGGACTGCCGCCGTGAGCGCGGTACGCAGCACCCGGTGGGATTCCTTCGCAGTAGCCGGCGTCTGGGCGGCCTGCACCCGAGTGATGAACCGGCGCACGTCGGCGACGCTCAGCGTCTCCAGCCGCTTGGTGCCGAGCATGGGGATCAAATAGAGGCGAACGTGCGCCTCGTACTTGTCGTACGTGCTGAGCTTCCGACGTGGCTGAACGTAGTGCTCCAGCCAGTAGGGCAGCCACTCGGACAGCTTGGCGGAACGGGTGGGTGTCGGGATGCCCTGCCGGTCGCGCAGGACCAACTCCTGCCGCTTGGTGTCACCTCCCTTCTGATCGATACGCCCTCGGCTCACCGCCGGACCACACGCGCGGCCAGCTGAGTTGCTTCAGGGCAAAGAGAGGTCGTGCCACATCCGTGCCAGAACGGAGGGGGACTCACGGGGAATCGGGGGATGCAGAGGTGCGTGCTACCCGACTCCGCGCAAGTAGGGAACGCGCAGGTCACGCCGTACAGCGCCCAACCTCGCTCCTAAAGCGGTAGCCCGTGTCAAGGGATGCTTCCAGTCTCCAAAACGGTTTACACACTGCCAGGTTCCGGCATTGTGCCCCGCCGTGACCACTGAGATCATTACGGAGAGTGCCTAGGAGAAGGCGCCGGGATGGCCAATGCTGACAACTCCCGACGGCCTCAGCGTGTGCGTTGACGAGTCGAGACGGCACAGCAACCGCCCCTATCGGCAGTTGATTTGAACCACTGAGACTGCGCCGGCCGCGCGCACAATCGGCTGCTCGGGAGGTGAACGCATGACCAAGTGCGGAAACGGCGAGATCTGGCGAAACGGGCAGTGTGAGCTGACAGGAGCTACAGCGGCCTACACATACTCCGTAACTTTGCTCCTTGGGGCAGGAGCGATCGCCGTAGGAATCCACCTTCGGCGACGCGGCAAGCAGGCTCCACCAGCTCCCGTCGTACAAGGGCCGGACAGACATGGTCTCCGGGCGACCGACAAGATCATCGCTAAGGTCGCCCCCTTCTTTCTGATCTTCTGGGGGTGCGCTTTCGTGCTGGCTACCATCGTCACCCTGATCGACCGGTGATCTTTAAAGTGCGCAGCGCCATCACGATGCTTGGGGCAACAGACGATGCCCGCCAGAGCCACCGTGCCCTCCGCGTGTCCGATCCGTGCCCGACTAGGCGGGGAACCACGCTCAACCACGGGCGCTAAGGCAAACTCCAGGGTTCCCCTTGGCATCCGTCCCCGCTGGTCAGCTCACCGATGGGGCCCTAGGCGCGGTGATTCCCAAGCTCAGGTGAAGGGTGAAATCTGCCGGTCCGCCAAGTGCTCAAGTGTGGCTTCAAGGCACGCCTCGGCGGACGCCAGATCAGCCCTGAAGAACCCCTCCGTCCCCAGAGCGCCGCCGGAGACGATCACCATCCAACGGTGCCCCTGTCCGCGCTCACCATCAGCCTTGAAGACCACTGAGCATCCTCGCTCGGCCAACCAATCCATCAGTTCCACGACGTCCACAACCGCCCCCTTCCAGGCCCGTCGAGGACAAGCCGTAGCGCGCCAGACTGGCACCAGAACAACCGGTCAACAGCGGTCACCACGAGCTACGCAGACACCGCTCAGCTCACCCTAGATGGCACTGTTACCCCAGGTCAGCGCATCGATCACACTCAAGCGATCAGTGATTCCCAAGCTGAGAGCCAGGCACGTGCCGGCGCAGACAGACCCGTAGGATTCCCCTCATGGTGACTGCGACTGTCCGCGAGTGGAACGACGAGGAAGGGTGGGGAGTGCTCGACTCCCCCGAGACGCCCGGTGGCTGCTTCGGCCACTACTCCGACATCCAGGCGACCGGCTTCCGCACACTGTCGCCCGGGCAGCAGGTGGACCTCACATGGGAAGCCCCCGGCTTCAAGCAGGACGGCTACGACTACCGTGCGGTAAGCATCGTGCCCCAGCCCGCCTGACATCCATACCTGACATCAACGTCGGCGAACGCTGCCACACCGAAGCGGCCACGGCCGGACCAACAACGGGCCGTTCAACGCCGTTTCCGCACCCTGCACCGCACGGTGATCGAACCCCTAAAGCGGGTGTCGCAGGTTCGAATCCTGCCGGGTGCACAAAGCGTTACCACTCTGACCTGGGGTTTCTCCCCCAGGGAGGGGCTTTACTCGGCCTCGGACTTCTCGTCCGGGGCCGTTTGCGTGAGCGGAAGGACGTCCTCGTCGAGGGTGTCGGCACGGTGTCGAGGTCACGGTGACCCTGGTCGAGGGCGGCTCCGCCCGGGTCCGGCCAGTGTGCCGCGCATCGTGCGCCGCTCGACGGCTGGCTGACCCGCGCAGTCGACCGACATCCTGGTGCGCCCCTGCTCCTCAGTTGCGTCCAGGCGGTCCTTCGCAAGGCAGGGCCGCGTATCGGGGCCAGAGACGCGGCCGACCCGAGTTCGGCCGGCAGTACGTAGGCCTCCGGCCCGACATGTATCCCGGCGTGCTCAGGAGAACCGTGCCGCGAGGAGTTCCGCCGGGCCGTACGCGGCATCGAGCCCCGCTCAGTCGGTCCTGCTGCGCGAGACAGCGATCACAGGCACGGGAGCAGGTGTGAGCGCGGCGCGGTGCCGGTGCAGCGCCGCGAAGTCGTGCCGGTCGAACGGGACGTTCTCCAGGCACTTCACCGAGCCGACGAACAACAGCTCCTTGGCGATCGGCGCGCGGTCCGCTGCCACGACGTCGATCTCCACATCGTTGGTACGGGTCCAGTAACCGCCGATGGCGGGAGCGGCGGGGAGGTTCGCGTCGGGCAGCAGCCGTGCCAGCGCCTTGCGCACCAGAGGTTCAACGGCCCTGCCACGCCAGCTGGTCCAGTTTTCGCAGATGCGCCGCAGCGTCAGATCACCCCGTCCTCGCTCGATCTCCTCCATCGCCGGCCCCAGGAACTTCAGCCAGAAGCGGAGGTAGGGATCCGCGACCCGATAGCGACGGTCCTTCGACGGCCGCATGGACACGGGAAGCTCCGCCGCGATCACCCGCTTGTCCGCAAGGATTCCCAGCGACCGCTGTAGCGGGGTCGCCCCGATACCCCCGGCGGCGCGGGCAATGTTTGAGAACGTCCGCTCACCGCTGCCGATCGCCGATCGCCGATCGCCGATCGCCGAGAGGACGGTGCGGGCTTGCACCTGTTGGCGGAACTCCGCAGCGAGCGAGCGCTCCGCCGACACCAGCAAGGCCGAGATCTGCTGTCCGCGGCCCGCCCGGCGAGTTGGGATGCCGCCGCAGGTACTAACCAGTTAGAAACATGCGCGTCAGTGACAGGCGGGCTGGGAAGGGTGCCGCTTCCCTCGCTACACCCACGGGAGAGAAACAGCCTTCGGCGCCACAGCATGGTCCGCCGCTGGACGCCCACGGCCGCCGGATGCGTGAGCGGTGCGTGAGCGGACGGAGAGTTGATCTCCGAAATTTCTCCCGCCGGATCAGCATCATCCGGCACGGACTCCGGGCCGGGATGCTCCGCTTCGGGCTCGGCCTCCGCTTCGGGGGCGGTGTTCTCGGAGGTGGCGCGGGCGCGCGGGTCGAGCCGGGCTGCGGCCTCGGCGATCGCCAGGTCCGCTTCGGGGAGCAGGCTCGTGTACGTGTCGGCCGTGATGGTGATCGAGGAGTGGCCGAGCATCTCCTGGATGTCCTCCAGGTCGGCCCCGGCCGCGTGGGCCGGCGTTGCGGCACCGTAGCGCAAGTCGTGGAGCCGGACCGGCGGAAGACCGATCTCCTCGCACAACTCGACGAACCGCCGTGTGGCGCGTTGGCGGGGTGGAGCATCTCGCCGTTGCCTCGTGGCACTTCTTGCCACTGTTCCGGCTGGTCGAACGCATCGCCCCCGGAGCCGATGCAGGACGGGGCGCCGCTGCAAGTTCGGAGTCTGCGACTGGATCGACGAACTGCGCCGGCGAGCGTGGCACCGACCTTTCCCCTGGCGGTGTCGGCTTCGTCGCGTTGCGCGCCGGCACCGGGCGTCACATCTGTTGCAGGCGATGCGCGCTGAGGGCCAGGATGACCAGGGCCGCGTCCTCGGGGCGTCTGGGGTCGCGGCCGGTGAGTTCGGCGAAGCGGTTGAGGCGTTGTTGGATCGTGTTGCGGTGGCAGTACAGGGCGGCGGCCGTGTCGGCCACCGATCCGCTGCCCGACAGATGGACCTGGACGGTTTCCAGCAGGCGTTCCGCCTCCGCCGCAGGAACCGCGGGAACTCCCGTGTACAGGCCGCCGAGCACGTCGGACGCCAGGTCCCGGCCGAGGTCGCCGGCGCGGTGGACCAGGACGTCGAGCCAGTTGTCCTCCAGCCGGTGCGGTTCTGTGGCGTCGGGCGGCAGCACGCGGGCCGTGGCGGTCGCGAGCGTCACCGCGCGGGGCACCTCGGTGAGTCCGGTCACCACGCGGGAAACGCCGCACGGCGTCCCGTGCAGCTGTGTCAGCACCGCTTCCCGGGTGAGGCGTGGGCCCAGCTGGACCACCAGGACCATGTCCGAGGCGACCGCCTGCTGTTGCAGAGGGGCGTCGAGGTTGCGGAGGGCGTTCGCGACTCCCCGTAGCGACGCCTCGCCGCCTCCGGGCGCTACCGCGCACAGGAACTGCCCGGGCACCTGGAATCCGAGAGCCCGCGCCGCGTCCTGCACCACGGTGGGGTTGCGGCCGTCGGTGTCCAGGAGCCGGCTGAACCATAGACGCCGCTCGTCCTCCGTCCGCCGCCCCATCTCCAGGACGGTGCGCTGATAGGCGGTCATGATGCCGGTGACGTGGCGCTCGACCGCCTCCCACACGTAGTAGGCGGAGGTGACCAGCTGCGCCCTGCCCTCCTCGCCCGCACGCCGCACCAGGGCGGCCCAGACGACCCGGAAGTCCACGCGGGCGGCCTGCAGCAGCGCATCCAGCGGAACGCCCTGCCGGGCACGCTGTTCGCCGACCCGCTCGGAGACGCCGGCGATGTGTTCCGGCACCGGCAACTGCGCGACGGTGCGCAGCAAGAGCTCGAACGCCTGCCAGGCGCTGTCGCGGAACTCGTGCCGGGAGACCAGGTCCGAGTAGGAGGCGCGGACCGGCCCCACGTACTCGGCCCACTCGTCGACCAGGCTGTCGATCTCCTCCAGGCACTCGCGGGCCAGAGCGACGACATGTGGGTCCGGCGAGGGCAGGGCGGCCGGGTGCGGAGTCGGGGTGTGCATGTGCTCCATCGTGCCTCCTCCCCGTCGGGGTGGAAACGCCGAGTCAGCTCGCCCGGCCGCGTACGCGGATCACCTTCCGGTTCACGAACTCCGCCATTCCGTACGCCCCCAGCTCCCGCCCCACGCCGGACAGCTTGACCCCGCCGAAGGGGAGGTCCTCCTGGGTCTGGGAGGAGCCGTTGATCGAGACCATGCCGACGTCGAGCGCGTCGGCGACCGCCTTCGCGGCGGCGAGGTCGCGGCCGAACACGACGCTGCCGAGGCCGTACGGGGTGTCGTTGGCGAGGCGGATCGCCGTCGCGGTGTCGGGGACGCGGTGGACGACCGCGACCGGGCCGAAGATCTCCTCCTGGTACGCCCGCATGCCGGGGGTGACCCCGGTGAGGACGGTCGGTTCGACGAAGGCACCCTCGCGGGCCGGCCGCTTGCCCCCCGTCACCGCCGTCGCGCCCCGCTCCACCGCGTCGTTCACCTGCGCGATCACGGCCCGGGCGGCCTCCTCGGAGGAGAGGGGGCCGAAGGAGACGCCGTCGTCGGTGGGGTCTCCAACGGTCAACGCCCGCACCGCGTCCGTGAAGGCGCCGAGGAAACGGTCGTAGAGGGGGTCTACGACTATGAACCGCTTCGAGGCGGTGCACGCCTGGCCCGCGTTGCCCATCCGGCCCTCGACGGCCGCGGCGACGGCGGCCTCCAGGTCGGCGTCGGGAAGGACAACGAAGGGGTCGGAGCCGCCGAGTTCGAGGACGTACTTCTTGAGGTGGCGGCCCGCGACCTCGCCCACCGCTCGCCCGGCCCGCTCCGAGCCCGTGAGCGACACCCCCTGGACCCGAGGGTCCGCGATGACGCGGGCGACCTGCTGGTTGGTGGCGTACACGTTGATGTACGCGCCCGCCGGCAGTCCGGCCGCCCGCATGATGTCCTCGATGGCCTGCGCCGACTCGGGGCAGTTCGGGGCGTGCTTGAGGACGACGGTGTTGCCGAGGACGAGGTTGGGGCCCGCGAAGCGGGCGACCTGGTAGTACGGGTAGTTCCACGGCATCACGCCGAGCAGCACGCCCAGCGGCTCGGACCGTACGACCACGTCGTCGCCGCCGCGGATGTCGAGCCTCTGGTCGGCGGCCAAGTCGGGGCCGTGCTCCGCGTAGTACGCGAAGATCGCCGCCGACAGGTCCACCTCACCCAGGGCTTCGCGGGTGGTCTTGCCCATCTCGCGGGTGACGATCGCGGCCAGTTCCTCCCGCCGGTTCTCGAACTCCCGGGACACGGCGAGTACGGCGTCGGCCCGCTCTTTGACCGGGCGTCGCCGCCAGGCCGTGAACTCCGCTGCCGCCGCCTCGACCGCGCGGTCGACCGTGGCGTCGTCCGACGTCGGGTACCGCCGCACGAGAATGTTCGTGGCCGGGTCGACGATCTTGTATTCCGTCACGCGTGTCTTCTTCCTTCGCATAGTCAAAGGTGGATCAGCCGAGGTGCAGAAGCGTCCGGAGGTCCTCGCCCGCGCGGATCCGCCGTAGGAGCTCCGGCTCCGCCGCGTCCGACAGTTCCGCCTCGTGCACTACAGCGGCCAGCGCTGCCGGCGGCAGGGCGATCACGCCGTTGGCGTCGCCGATGACGATGTCCCCCGGCGCGATGCGGACACCGCCGATGTCCACGGGCACCTGGTGCCGCCCGCCCCGACCGTCAAGCCTCTTGGTGGTCAGGCAGCTGGTGCCCCGGGCGTGGACCGGCAGGCCGAAGGCCGGGTCCGTGAGCGCGTCCACATCCGTCACCACTCCGTCGACGAGGATGCCCGCGGCCCCGCGCGCTCGCGCCGCCGCTACCGTGACGGCGCCGATCGGCGCGTGGGTGTGGTCGCCGCGCATGTCGACGACCAGCACCTCGCCGGGGCGCAGCGCGACGAGCGCGCGGTTCACCGCCACGGCGTCCGGGGCGTCGAGGGCAAGGGTGGCGGCCGTACCGGCCATCCGCCGTGGCCGGCCAAGTCGCCGGACGGCCGAGTCGACGAAGCCTTCTTCCAGGAAATGGCCAAGCGTCGGGAGGTCCACTCGACGCAGGCGCTCCAGCAACTCCCCGTGTGCGAGTCCGGCCTGATCGGGGGCACGGGTGACGCTCACTCCCCCGCTCCTTCCTTGACCACCGCGATGCAGTCGATCTCCAGGGACACGCCCCACAGCCCCACGCAGACCGTCGTCCGCGCCGGCCGGCGGTCGGCGAAGAACGCCTCGTACGCCTGGTTGTAGGGCGCGAGCTGGTCCGGCGAGCTGAGATAGGTGTTGACCTTGACGATGTGGTCGAGATCCGAACCCGCCGCGTGGAGAACGGCTTCGAGGTTGCGCAGCGTCGCGTGCACGTCGTCCTCGAAGGCGCCGTTCGACTCCCCCGGGGCGGCGGGTATCTGACCGGTGGTGAAAACGAAGCCACCGGCGGACGTCGCCTGGACGTAGGGACCCACGGCGGCCGGGACGCCCGGCGCCGAGTCGATCCGCGTGATCCCGCGTCCATTTGTCGCTGTTGTCGCTGTGCTCATGCGACCGCCCCGATCGGGCGCGCGGCGGACCGGGACTCCACGCCCGGCTCGTCGATGTCCCCGAACCGTGTCTCCGCGAGCAGGAGCAGGGCCAGCAGGGACAAGAACGCCGCGCCGAGCACGTACCAGGCGATCGAGGAGCTGCTTCCGGTGGCCGACAACAGCCAGGCGGTGACGGCCGGAGTCGCCGCGGAGCCCAGCAGACCCGACAGCATGTAGGCGACCGAGAGGCCCGAGTACCGGACCCGGGTGCCGAAGAGCTCGGCGAGGAAGGTCGCGATGGGGCCGTAGTTGGCGGAGAACGCGAGCATCATGAGCGCGTAGGCAACGAAGACCCCGAGCGCCGATCCGGTGTCCAGCAGCCAGAAGAACGGGAAGGCGAGTACGGCCTCCGCCGCGATGCCCGCGTAGATGACGGGCTTGCGGCCCACCCGGTCGGACAGCCGGCCGAAGTACGGGATGGCCAGGAACGCGATGGCGCAGGCCACCATGACCGCCCACAGCATCAGGTTCTTGGAGTGTCCGAGGTCGTTGGTCCCGTAGCTCACGCCGGAGGCCACCATCAGGGTGAAGGTCGACCCCGTGGACAGGGTCGCTACGCCGCCCAGCAGCACCTGGCGCCAGTACCGGCTCATCAGCGCGAAGAACGGGATCCTGGCCTTGACGCCCTCCTCCCGGACCGCCTGGAAGGACGGCGTCTCCTCGATGTGGAGCCGGATGTAGAAGCCGATCCCGACGAGGATCGCCGAGGCCAGGAAGGGGATCCGCCAGCCCCACGAGTACAGCGCGTCACTGCTCGTGGTCGAGGCGACCAGCAGGAACGCCCCGTTGGCGAGCAGCGTTCCGATCGGCACCCCGATCTGGACCATGGAGCCGAAGAATCCGCGCCGGTTCTCCGGTGCGTGCTCGACGGTCATCAGTACGGCACCGCCCCACTCGCCGCCCAGCGCGAGACCCTGCACCACGCGGAGGCCGAGCAGCAGGAGGGGCGCGGCCACGCCGAGGGTGGCGTAACCGGGCACGAGGCCGATGGCGAAGGTGGCCACGCCCATCGCCGTCAGGGAGATCAGCAGCATGGACTTGCGGCCGAGACGGTCTCCGAAGTGGCCGAAGAGCACGGCGCCCACCATGCGCGCCAGGTAGGCGGAGGCGAAGGTCAGAAACGAGAGGATGGTGCCTACGGCCCCGTCGAACTCGGGGAAGAACACCTTGCCGAAGACCAGCGCGGAGGCGGTGCCGAACAGGAACAGGTCGTACCACTCGACCGTGGTGCCGACCATGCTGGCGAGGGAGATCCTGCGCATCTTCGTCGCGTCGAGCCGGCTGCCGGTGGTCGGCGGGAAAGCGGGAGCGGTCATGGGGACTCCGGTCTGAGGTCTGAGCCGAGGAATCGTCTGGGGGACTGGGGGCTGAGCGGGCGCCGTCCGGTTGGCCAACGGTGCATCGACGACTCGCCGACCACAAGGAGCAGAAGCACACCGCCTCGGGGCGACGACTGTGCACATGACCAATGCGCCACGTCGCGCTCCGAATTCCGGATGAAAACTTTCGTGTTACGGACCGGGCCCCCTCACCCACGCCTGTTCATCTGCACATCGCAGCGCCGCTATCCGGGGGCCTTTGCCCCGTGTCTCCGGCCGCCTCGAAAGCAACACTGGCCGGGCAACCGCGGCCTCAAGAGAAGGAACAGACCCCCGATGGCGAACGTCGCACCCGAGCCCACCGACTCCCCCGAGCGCCCCCTCTCCGCCGGCCATCTGATCGTCGCGCAACTGGAGCGCGAGGGCGTCCGGCGGGTGTACGGGGTTCCCGGTGAGTCCTTCCTCGACGTTCTGGACGGCCTGCACGACTCGTCGATCTCGACGGTGGTGACCCGGCACGAGGGCGGTGCGGGCTTCATGGCGCTGGCAGAGGGCAGGCTGACGGGCCTGCCCGGGGTGGCGATGGTGACCCGGGGGCCGGGCGCCGCTAACGCCTTCATCGCCGTCCACACCGCGTACCAGGACGCGACCCCGATGCTCCTCTTCGTCGGGCTGGTCCCGGTGCCCGACCGCGGCCGGGAGGCATTCCAGGAGTTCGACCTCAGCGGGTGGTTCGGCAGCACGGCGAAGAAGGTCGTCATGCTGGACGACCCCACCGCCGCCGCCCGCGTCGTCGCGGAGAGCGTCCACGCGGCCCGCAGCGGCCGGCCCGGCCCGGTGGTGATCGGCCTTCCCGAGGACGTACTCACCCTCCCCGCGGGCCCCGCCCTCGGGGTTAGGCCGCTTGCGGTGCCGCGGCCCGGCGCCTCAGAAGCGGAGCTGAAGGAGCTGGTGCGCCGGTTCGAGCGCGCGCGGCGGCCCCTGGTCGTCGTAGGCGGAGAGGGCTGGACCGCGGAGAGCGGCCAGGAACTCATGCGCTGGGCGACACGGCACTCGATCCCCGTACTCGCCGACTTCCGCGCGTACGACGCCGTCCCCCACGACCTCGAAGGCCTCGGCGCCTACGCCGGCTCGCTCGGCTACGGCCGTGGCGACCACGCGGCCCGGCTGCTGGACGAGGCCGACCTCACGGTCTTCCTCGGCGCACCGCGCGGTGACGTGCTCAGCGACGGATACGCCCGCGGCCTCGACTCGGAGACGGTGCTCGTCCTCCCCGGCGACGCACAGGGTCACTGCGGCCGCATCGACCAGTTCATCTCGGCCCACGCGCCCGCCTTCGTCCTCGACCTCGTCACCACGCCGGCGGCGCCGGACGCCGACGCCGCGTGGTTCGGGGCGGCCGTGGACACCCAGGCCCGCTTCGCCACTCCCCCCTCCGAGCCGACCGAGGAAGACACCCACGACACCTACGTCGACCTCACCGCGGTCATGGGCGTGCTGCGGGAGGAGCTCACCCACGACGCCGTCATCACCTACGGCGCCGGAAACCACGCCCTCTGGCCGGCCCGCTACCTCCCGCACCGCGCCCCGGCCTCCCTCGTCGCCCCCCGCAACGGCGCCATGGGCATGGGCATACCGGCCGCCGTCGCGGCATCGCTGGCCTTCCCCGGACGCGAGGTCGTGTCGGTCGCGGGTGACGGCTGCTTCCTGATGAACGGTCAGGAACTGGCCACCGCGGTGGGGCACGGCGCCACCTTCGTCGCCCTGGTGGTCGACAACGGCTGCTACGCGACGATCCGCGAGCACCAGGAGGGCGCCTACCCGGGCCGCCCGTCCGGCACCCAGCTGACCAACCCGGACTTCGCGGCATGGGCCCGCTCGTACGGTGCGTACGGCGAGACCGTGACCTCGCACCGCGACTTCCGCGAGGCGTTCCGGCGGGCCCGCGCGAGCGGCCTCCCGGCCGTGCTGCACCTGATCCAGGACCCGGCGGTCCGCGCTCCGGCGACCACCGCCTGAGCCCCGAAGCCGCCCGCCGATGAGCCGCGAGGCCACCCGCCCGATGCCCCCGCGCCGCCCCACGATCGCCGGCGCCCCACCCGCCTCCGCCAAGGTGACCTGCCTCCCTCCGTGGACGCGTTCCCGCACCCCACCCCGCAAACCGACAGGACGTGATCATGAGCAACCCCGTCACCTCTTCCACGGCTCCGACCGCACACGACGTCACCCTGCTGGAGGACTTCGCGACTCTCTCGGCGTTCGGTGCCACACCCGGCGGTGGGGTCGACCGACAGGCTGCCACCCCCGCCGACGCAGAACAGCGTGCCTGGCTCCACCGGTGGCTCACCGCCCGCGGCGCCGAAGTGCGCTACGACGGTGTCGGCAACCAGTTCGGTCTCTTCACCGTCACACCCGGAGCCCCGTACGTCCTCACCGGCTCGCACCTGGACAGCCAGCCGCTCGGTGGCCGCTACGACGGTGCGTACGGCGTCCTGGCCTCGGCCCACGCCGCGCACCGGGCCGTGGAACGGTACGGCGTCTCGGACGCCGCACCGAAGTACAACGTGGCCGTGGTCAACTGGTTCAACGAGGAAGGCTCCCGGTTCAAGCCGAGCATGATGGGGAGCTCGGTGTTCACGGGGAAGCTGCCGCTCCGGACCGCCCTCACGACGACCGATCCTGCGGGCATCACGGTCGAAGCCGCTCTCCGCGAGATCGGAACGATCGGCGACTACGCCGGGCCGGACGTGGCAGCGTACGCCGAGATCCACATCGAGCAGGGCCGCGACCTGGAGAACAAGGGGACCACGATCGGCCTGGTGGACGCCACCTGGGCGGCACGCAAGTACCAGGTCGTGGTTCGCGGCGAGCAGTCGCATACCGGATCGACGATCATGGCGGACCGACGCGACGCCCTGTTCGGCGCCTCACTCCTCGTCGTGGCGGTGCGCGAACTGGCCGAGCAGAGCACGGACGTCCCGTTGCACACCTCGGTGAGCGAGATGACCATCGAGCCCAATTCTCCCGTGGTGGTCGCGCGCGAGGTGCGCATGCACGTCGATCTGCGTTCGCCCGACGAAGCGTTTCTCGACTCGGCGGCCAAGAAGCTGGCCGAGTCGATCCCCGGCATCGAGGAGCGTGCGTCGGTCACCATCGAGCAGGTTCAGACACACGGTTGGGGCGTGGCGCCGTTCCCGGCGGCCGGGGTCGAGCTCGCAGCCCAAGCAGCCGACGAACTGGGGCTCAGCCACCAGACCATGATGACCATCGCGGGACACGACTCGGTGAACATGAAGGATGTCGCGCCCTCGATCATGCTGTTCGTGCCCAGCATCGAGGGAATCTCCCACAACGAGGGCGAGTTCACGAACGACCAGGACATCAGCGCGGGCACCGATCTGCTGACCGAGGTGGTCCGCCGGCTCATGTCGGGTGCTCTGGACGGCGCACGGTGACCCGCGGGGCAGAAACGGATTACGCCTCTCCCGCGCGGTCCTTGTGGACGCGGTCGGGCTCCTCACAGCCGACACCGCACAACTCCAGCGGAACGGATTCAGCACACATGAGGCCGGGAAGCCCCGTGAACACGTGAGAAGTGCAGAGGGGTGTTTTCCCGGGCCAGGCATCCTGCAACCACTGTTTCCGCAGGTCACAGCCCTCACCCGGGAAAACCCCTAAAACGGGTGTCGCAGGTTCGAATCCTGCCGGGGGCACCAGCCAAAAGGCCCCGGACCGATCATGGTCCGGGGCCTTTGACATCTACTTATTCCAAGTGGACACGACGACGGCGATGCGGTCTCCGGTACCGATCTCCTGCTGTGCAGATCAACAGCAGAGAACCTGTGCCACGGCCTGGCTGAAGTCGCCGGTCGCGAGCGCCTTGACCGGGATCGTGAAGTACAACGTTCCGGCGTCCCCCCAACCCCATCCGAGTTCGGTGTCCTCGGCAAGCTGGAGCAGATGGACGGCTGGGCCGTCGGCGTCGCGGGCCGACACCTTGAGCGTGTACGAGGTGTCCGGCCAACCGAAGGCGCAGTGACTCCCGGCGGTGTTCCCGTCGAGATCTCCCATCTCATCGAGAATGCGTGATGCGGCGCCCCAGTGCTGGTCCCTGTCGAACTCCACGTCCTCGTCCTCGACGTCCCAGCAGTCCGGGAGCATGGCTGCCTCAGCCGCCTGGACAGGTACAGCCGGGTAACGTCTCGCTGGTTCGGGTGCCCTCGTCTCTACTGCCCGTGCCGGATCGACGGAAATGACGCGGTATGCCGCAGACTCGGACATGTCCAGTTGGCGGTACTCCTCGTACGGCAAGTCTGGATCGAGGTAGAAGAAGTTGAGCAGGCCGGGTCGTGTGGGCAGTTCGTTGCCCAGCCAGGCAGCCAGAGCATCGGTGTCCAGCACGGCATGCAGGGACAACGGAACCCCGCTCTGTTCGGGCCAGCAGGTCCCCGGTTCGAGGAGAGCAGGCCCACCAAGTCGGCATTGCCCAGTGGCCTGGACAGTTCCCGCTGGGCGGACCAACTGAAAGCCTCGACGGGCCATGGCAGCAAACTGCCGACCGGCCTTCTCGCCGAGCCGTTCTGTGCATGCGCGGCTCAAACCGGCAGGGTCATCGAACTGCATGCCGGGATCTTCTCAACCTCCGCTCGGTCTCTACCACCTTGGGTCCGAGGCGCGCCCCTTGCCCGCAGACGGACTCCGACATCTATGCCTGACATCAACGGCGTCGGACAGAGGCGTACATGAGCACGCCTGTCTTGCCGCTGTGGTGCAAGGTCTCCCTGCCAGGGGCAACTGCGGATCGAACTCCTCAAGCGGGTGTCATCGCATCCAAGGAGCGCCCTCCCGGGGCCGCCTCGGGGCCGTGGAAGGGCGCTCAACGATGACCAGCGGTGACAACTGCCGACAGCTCAGCAGCAGGTCACAGCGTTGATCGATTACGTGATCGCAGGTTGGGAACCCGGCGTGTCACTTCTTCGGCTTCTGAACTCACGGACCGCCGAGCAATGAGTACACGACGACGTCGTGGTGGTTGCGTTGCAGAAGAAGGATGACGGGACACTCCGGGCCGTTGCCCCAGGTCTGCCCATAAACCTGCCAGCCAGCCGGCTCCACGACGAAAACAGGAGTAACCATGCCGTCGCCCTTGGGCAGAGCCTTCCCGTGGCCGTCCAGCTCGTACTGGCGCCCGCAGAAGCTCATGCGAGCTGGAACCTCCCACCAGGCGAACGTGTGGTAACTCAGGCGGTAGTTGATCAGCCATCCGCCGGCTACCAGCAACACCAAAGCAACCGCTACCCAGAGGACTCTGCGGACCCCTCGGCGGATTGAGGGCGTCGCCGTCAAAGCCATAGAGCAAAGACGATCACTTTCTGCAAGGGGGCGTCAAGAACCCAAGGGCACCCTGTTCGACGGCAGTTGACGGTAGAAGCTGCCCGTGCCCCGTCCGTGCCCGATCGTGCGGGGAACCACGGTGACGAGCGGACACCCCTCAGCACAACGGCCCCTGACCGTCTCACCTGGTCAGGGGCCGTTTCACGTGGCGGTGGGTGTGGGATGTGAACCCAGGGTGACTCGCGCCACGACGGTTTTCGAGACTGTCGCTCAGGCTTGCGCCGTCGACAAGCCTGCCCGATCCGCGGGCCAGCGTAAGGGGCCGTGATCACTCGCGCCAAAGCGGCTCCCGGCCAAAGTCGCTACGCCGCCCGCGCTGTACAGTCCGGGCTGGTGGTTCGATGACTGATAAAGACTCGGTGCAGGGCAGGCTTCACAGAGCCAGTAGCCGTTTTGGGTGGACACTCATGGTGACCCTGTCGATCACCCTCGTGGCACTCACCCTCCTGGGCATCCTGAGCCTTTTCCTGGTCCCACTTTTTTCATCCTGGGCGGCACCGTCGACCATTGATCGAGCCGTAGGTGTTGACGCGGTCAAGCACCGGCGGGAGAGGGAACGAGCAACGGGGCGGGGGCTGGCCGTTCCACTCTCGTGCCAGAACGGACGGGAACTCAGGAGGAACGGGGGGTCCGCAGGGGTGAGTTCGGCCGGAGTCTGCCCAAGGTAGGGAATCCGCAGGTCACACGCATGACCGCCCAACCTCGCTCCTAAAGCGGGTGTCGCAGGTTCGAATCCTGCCGGGGGCGCCAGCCAAAAGGCCCCGGGCCGATCATGGTCCGGGGCCTTCGACATCATTTTTTGACATCACCGAGGGCGGTCACTCACGGCCGGGGCGCCTCTTGAGCAGCCGGTCCATGCAGCTGACGGCCTCGCGCTGCGTGTCCTGGACCACGTGCGTGTAGACCTCCAGGGTGATGCCGATCTGGCTGTGTCCGAGGATTTCCATCACGACGCGGGGCGCGACCCCGGCCGCGGTGAGGGGCCCTCACCGACGGCGATCATGGAGCCAAACTGAGCTGTGTGATGATGCACGGAAGATGACCAGCCCTGGGGAGGGGCCGGGTGCGTGGGAAGGGCGGGGCCCATCGTGGGCAAGGGCGGGGAGTCCATACCGGACGAAGAGTGGGAGCGCTTCCTTCGTGAAGCCGAGGCGGGGACTAAGGGCGCGCCCGAAGAGCCGTCGGCGCGGGCCCGGATGGTGGCACGGCAGTTACGGGAGGAGACCGACCGACCGGAGCCGTGGCGGAGTCACCAACCGACCCGGCGGCAAGAAGGTAAGGGCTGGTACGCGATCGGTCTGCTGGTTGCGGTCGCCTTGCTGATCGTGGCGCTGGATCCAGGGCGGGTGGCTGGATGGTTCGGAGGCGGAGGCGGAGGCGGCGAGAGTGCGCCGCTCACCGTGGAGTCGAAACGTCCGGATCAACCGCCGCCGACAGAAGCGGCAGCCCAACGTCCGACCATGGAGCAGCCGTTCAGGGGGTCGCCCGCTGCGCAGTGGGGTGACGGGAAGGCTGGGATCGGCCTGCCTGAGGCACGCGCGACAGGCTGGATGAGCAAGGGGCAGGTCGCGCAGGCGCTCAAGAAGACCCGGGACTTCCTCACCGCGTCCAGTCTGGATCCTGGTGTGCTGCGCGGGGAACAGCCGAGGAAGGCGATTGCGTTGATCAATCCCCATCAGCAGGATGTCCAGGACTACCTGAGTACCGCGTTCCCTGCGCCCAGCCAGAAGAACGATCCTCTGCTGCTGTTCAGCCGGTTCGAGAAGACAAAGGTCCGGCTTGTCGGGGATGTGGTCAAGACACGAGGGCGGATCACGTACCAAGAAGGTAAGCGCGGTGCGGTCGAGGTGACCACCGATGTCACGTACGTCTATCCGGTCGTACGCACTGCAGCGGGAAGCGACGAAGTCGCGCGCACCATCGTGCGCCGCGAGGTCGTGATGAGTTGGGACGACCCGGCGAAGGTCATCATCGAGCGGGGTACGTTCTCCCTCGTCTCCTACAAGGTGGACACCACCAACGGCGGCTGCGATACCTTCACCGGCTACCTCACCCCCAAGTTCAGCGCAGAGCGCGCGGCCTCGCGCCCGGGAGACGGCCCCGAGGTCGACCCGTACGACCGGAGCACGTCGATGGAAACGCGCATGCGGGAGGCCGGCGATGCGGGGTGCCGGACTGCCACACGGTCGTGAGTGGCCGTTGCAGGGAATCAGAACTGCATGGTCGGGAGCCTCAAGCGTCGCGGGTCGGTGAGTGTCTAACTGCGTGACAACACCTACGCACACTGCACGAGCGGGCAGCCCCGGCCGACACCGCGCTCGACGCTCGCTAAAACTCCCTACGCCGTTGAACGCCAGACCGAGTGGGGCGACGAGTACCCCTGGCCGTGTCTGCACCCATACCCAGTACAAGCACCATCCGCCGCCTCATCCGGACATCCTCTCCAGTGCCCTGCAGCCGTTCCGATCGGCCAGGGGATTGCCTCCCCCACCAACAGACTTGGAAGCGTGCACCCCAGGTCCAGGGTGCCGTGCGGGTCGTACCAGCCCCAACGTCGGACTGAGCCACGATTGAAGCACACGGTCCAAGCCCTCGCGACGGACGTGAGTGTCCAACTACCTGACGGGGCCGACGCACAGCGGCGAACAACCGCGGACGTCTGCGGACCGTCGCAGCAGGTGAGAGACATACCAGCACGAGGGCAGGCGCCCAGCAAGGTTCGTTCGGGACGAAGAGCTCGTGGGTCTCAAACCCCGCCACCCCGACACGGTTCTCAGCTAGTACCGGCGATGACCTGCCCGCCGACGGAGAGGCGCTGCTCGCATTCCGGGCAGGTCGCCTCACCGAAGGCATAAGTCAGGGCGCGCGCGACCTCCTCGTGGCCGTCGGTCAGGGCAAGGTCGTAGAGACGGCGGCCGAGACCCTCCAGAGCGCGGGGGTCAGCCGGATGGAGAGGGAAGGTTTCGATGTCGTCGGAGAGGGCGTAGTCTTCCGCCGCGCTGAAGAAGCCCCGCTCTCCGATGATCACCCACAGCGACGCGCACCCGTCGGGATCGGGGCACTCGAGTTCGTATTCCTCGTTGACGACACCCCAGATCAAGTCCTGTGCCCAGTGGATGTCGCCCTCCAGGTTCAGGACCGCCTCAAGCAGGTGGCAGTAGTCATTCCGGTCGGCGGTGACCTGCCGCCACCGGTTTGCTGCGGCCAGCAGGCGTGCGACTTCCGGCGCGTGCCGGTCGCGCAGGTTCCGGGTCTCGTACCGCTGGTCCGCCTGGACGAGAAGGGCGCCGGCCAGGAGGAGGGCCGAAACTGCCGTGTCGGCATGGTCGTCCTCCGCCATGTCGGTCAGCGTGTGCAGCACCAACGGTTGGGCGACATCCAGAGAACCGTTGTGGTAGAGCTCCGTCCAGAGGTCACTCCAGGCCTGACTGTCCCGACCCTTGGCGGCACGTTCCAGCAGGGCCCTCAGGCGGTCGGTATCGGCGTCGTCCGCGCGGGGAACAGGAGAACTCGTCGTCATCTTCGGCATCCAAGCAGACTGCCGCGAGCGCACTTTCGCAGACCCGTCGATTGCGGTGGAAGTGTGCCGGTCGGCGATTCAAGCCAAGACAGCCGACCACGCCCCCCGACAGACCCTCCAGCGTGCTGCCGACCAACGCGCACTCGACGACGCCTACTTCACCGCCAGAACCCTCACCTGGCACATCCAACGCCTGGGCACAAGGCCGATCTGGGTGCCGTCAGGACGTCGGCCACCGCCCCCTTGACCGCTCTCACTCGAGTACGCGCTCGTAGTCGCGTTTGTCCTCTGGCCTGAGGCAATCAGAGCGGCTCATGTATGCCCCCGTACCGTGTGGTGCACCGGCACGGGGCCGTCCATCTAAATGTTATCCAGTTGCGCAATTTTTAAAGTATTGGATTGAGGTTCCACATCGGTACGGCGCCCGGTATTGGTGCCGCGTTCATGTCCTGCTCCTACCGTTGCCTGGCCCGGCCTGTCCCGGTGCCTCGTCCAACGCCCGAGGAGGGCACTCCGCAAATGCGCAGCAGACCAAGCAAGATCCTGGCGGTACTCGCCGTGACCGGCGCACTTGCCGCCAGCACCGCGGCGACCGCCAACTCCGCGCCCCAGCAGGGCGACCATGGCAAGCAGTCCGAGATCCGTAACGTCATCTACCTGCTCGGCGACGGCATGGGCCGTACCCATGTCACCGCCGGGCGCGAGCGCTACTACGGCGCCGAGGGCAAGCTGAACATGGAGCGGCTGCCGAGCTACGGCGCGGTGGCGACGTCCGCCGTCGAGAAGGGCAGCAACCAGCCGGCGCTGGTCACCGACTCCGCCAGCGCGGCCACCGCGTGGTCCTCCGGTGTGAAGACGTACAACGCGGCCATCGGAGTCGACTCGTACGAGAAGAAGCTGCCCACGCTGATGGAGCAGGCCAAGAAGTCGGGCTTCGCGACCGGCAACGTGTCCACCGCCGAGATCACCGACGCCACCCCGGCCGCCCAGATGAGCCACGCTCTGCTGCGCGGATGCCAGGGCCCGGTGTACTCCGACGCGGCGTGCCTGCCGAAGAAGGACGACGGGTCCTACGAGGACAAGCCCGCCGACAAGACCCTGATCACGCCGATCGCCCAGCAGATCGCCCGTAACGGCACCGCCGACGTGATCTTCGGCGGCGGCCTCGCACGCTTCGCGCCGGACGACCAGAAGGCGCTGGGGGCGCAGGGCTACCAGGTGCTCGGCAGCTTCGGCGACCCGGCGCTGCCCGCCCAGACCGCTGAGAGCCAGAAGGTCGCGACCAAGGCCGATCTCGACAAGGTCAAGGGCGGCAAGGTCGTCGGGCTGTTCAACCGCGGGAACCTGACGGTCGAGAAGTCCAAGGCCGAACTGCCCGCCGACGCCCCGGAGAAGAAGGAGCCGACGCTCGCCGAGCTGACCAAGAAGTCGATCTCGCTGCTCGACGGCCGGTCCAAGAAGGGGTTCCTGCTCCAGGTCGAGGGCGCGCTGATCGACAAGCGCTCGCACGCCAACGATGCGTCGCAGACCCTGGGCGAGATCAAGGCGTTCGACGACGCGGTCAAGGCCGCCACGGACTTCGCGAAGAAGGACGGCCACACCCTCGTCGTCGTGACGGCGGACCACGAGTGCGCCGGCTTCAACATCATCGAGAAGGGCACCTTCACCAACGCCGAGGCGGCGGCCCCGCCGGCCAACAACGACTCGGGCAACACGGCCAACAACTCCGTGCCCGCGCGCTCGTCCTCGGCCAACGTCAAGGACCCGGCCCGCTCCTCCGGCATCGTCAACGGCTCGGGTGCCGGCGACGCCAAGAACTTCGGCCCGGCCACCTTCCGTACCCCCGACGACCCGGCGGGCGTGAAGGACGGCAGCGAGCACGCCAGCCTCTGGCTGACCTACCTGTCCGGTAACCACACCGGCGCCGATGTGCCGATCTACGCGTACGGACCGGGTAACAGCGCCTTCGCCGCCAGCCAGGACAACACCGAGCTCTACGGCAAGATGTACCGCTCGCTGTTCGGCACCGCACCGCACGGCCACTGACCCTCACTCAGCCACGCGACCAGGGGCCGGGAGGGGGTGCCCCTCCCGGCCCCTGGTCGTTCGTATCCCAGGAGCATGTCCGATGAGACACCCGATCCGCATCACGACGGCCGCCGTGCTGGGCGCTGTCGTGCTGACCACTCTCACGGGCTGCGGCACCTCCGCGGGGACCAACCCGGGCAAGGGCGAGCCGCTCGCGGCCACCGCCCTGCCCCTGCCCCCTCCCCGTTCCGCGCCGTCCCCGGCCGCGACGCTCCCGGCGCCGCCCAAGCAGGGAGAGGTACGTGTCGAGGAAGGGCCGTTCACCGACCGCGTCCGCCTCACGCGGCTCACGCTCACCGGCGAGTCCGCCGTCAGCGGGCATCTGGCGATTACCTCCGACGTCAGCGATGTGCTCGCGCTGGAGCTGAGTGCCGCCTATTACGATTCCAAGGGTCGTTTCATCGGCACCGGCAGCTTCCAGTACCAGGAAGAGGGGCAGGACGCGGAAGGCGGCCATCACCACGACGGACCGCGCGCGGCGAGCGAGGGCATCGACTTCAAGGCGCCCGCCACCAAGCTCACCGGCACCGCGGCAGCCGCCGTCGTCTCCGTCCCCGTCCTGGTCAACGAGTAGCCGGGCTGGTCAACGAGCAGCCGGGCGTCCGGTACGACCGGGCGCCGGACGGAAGGTCGCTCCTCACTGTCGCCCCGCATGGGGCGTCGTCGATGACTCCGAGACGGTCTTGGCGACCGTCAGCAGGGGCCCCATCGACCGCGATTTCCGGACTGACGACGACCGCCCGGAAACGACGTTCTACCTCTACAAGGTGATCGTCTCCCGTCGTGCAGAGGGGCGACGACTCGGCGAGCGCCTGGTGGATTCGGCTTCCGATCCGGCAGCCTTGGAGGGGCGCGACCGGGCGCGTACAGATACGTGGCGCACCAACAGGGGCCTGCACAGCCACTACGAACGAATCGGCTTCGAGCACGTGCGGACAGAGAGCCCACCGCATCGTCGTTCTGGGTGGCTGGCGCAGCGTCCAGTCACCACGCTGAGCCCTGCCGATTCGCCCTTGGCGGTAGGTTGGCGCGCCGCTGCGTGAATCGGAGTCCCGTCTCAGTCTGTCTCGCTCACCGCCGTACACCGTCGTTCATGGCGGTATCCGCCCCCTCACGGTGCCAAGTTCAGTCCCACCGCGAACGGTCGTGAACGACTGGCGGCGTCGTCGCGGTTGTTTCGCTGGTGCACCGGACGGGGCGCGGCGGCGCATCCGGTGGCGGGTCGACGGGCGAGCCGTAGCCGCTCGGGGTCCCGCAAGTCCAGTCGGCCTAGTACTGCAGGGACACATCTGGCTGCGACCTGCGGCGATGCGCAAGGGCCGCCGCCTGTCGCCTCTACCACCCGGCCCCTTCCCGTGTGGTCAGGCTGATGTGTCCCTGTCCCTGTAGTACTAGTCAGCCGTGCATCGCGGTGCTGTAGACGTACAGGGCGATCACACCGGCGACGCAGGCGAGGATCACCCATGAACCGAAACTGGTGTGTTTCCCACTGCCTTTGGGCCGCGCGGCCTTCCCGGACTGATTGGACCGCTTGGACCGCTTGGGCGATGCCCGTCCCGGCGCGACCGGCGCCACATCGGCCGCCGCCTCGGCGAGCAGGCGACGGCAGGTCGCGGCGAGCACGCCTGTACCGGCGGAGAGGGGCACCACGGCCTCCGAACGCGCCGGAGCGGTGGTACCGCCGTCCAGGATGCGCCCCGCGCGTACGAGGACCTCGTCCCGGCCGCCCGCCGGAGCGAGGCTGATCCACCGCCGTACATGCTCACCCCGGATGACCACACCGCCGGACCGCTCCCGGTACACGGTGTGTTCCCGCCACAAAATCTCCGCCAACTCCCCGGCGGTGTCTCTCAGTTGTGCGCTCACAACCCCTCCCCCTCCGCCCCGCGGCGAATCGAACAGGCATCGCACTCTAGCGGCAGGTGCAGAGCGGGGGTGCAGAGCGGGGGTGCAGCGCCGTCGAACTGCGCGACGGCGACCCCGCGCGCTACGGCGGCCAGGGCGTCACCAAGGCTGTCGGCCACGTCAACGGCGAGATCACCGACGCACTGACCGGCCGCTCCTACGCCGACTTTGAGTACGCCGCCGACTCTGGTGCGCAATTCTCGGCGGCTGCTTGACCGGTAGGTGATGATCGTTCCTGCGGTCGTTACGTGTCGTCCGGCCGTGGAGGGTGGGTTGTGATGTCGTTGCGGCCGATGGGGCTGCCGCCGGTCCCGGAGCAGACGGTTCGGGTCGCGCGGGCGGCGTTCCCGCAGGAGAGTTTGGCGATCCGGGTGCGGGACCGGCTCGGGGAGGTCTTCACCGATGAGCCGTTCGCTGAGGCGTTCGGGGTGCGTGGGGCGCCGGGCCTGTCGCCGGGGATGCTGTCGCTGGTCACGGTGTTGCAGTTCGCGGAGAATTTGACCGATCGGCAGGCCGCGGCGATGGCGATACGGGCCATCGACTGGAAGTACGCCCTCGGCCTGGAGCTGACGGACACCGGCTTCGACCACAGTGTGCTGCCCCGGTTCCGGGCCCGCCTGGTCGGCAACGGCATGGAACGTGTCGTCTTCGACCGGCTCCTTGAGCACTGCGTTGATGCCGGGCTGGTGGCCGCGGGAGGAAAGCAGCGCACCGATTCCACCCATGTGGTCAGCGCGGTACGGGACTTGAACCGGTTGGAACTGGCCGGGGAGAGCGTGCGGGCTGCGCTGGAGGCGCTGTCGGCCGCGGCACCGGACTGGCTGGCCCGGGCCGTGGACGTGCCGGAGTTCGCCCACCGCTACGGACCTCGGGTCGACAGCTGGAAACTGCCCGGCTCCAAGGTCAAGCGCGACCAGCTGTCCCAGGTCTACGGCCAGGACGCGTTGCGGCTGTGCCGGGCCGTCTGGTCGCCCGACGCGCCGGCCTGGCTGCGGGAGATCGGGGCCGTGGACATCATGCGCCAAGTCCTCGTGCAGACCTACACCGTCCGCACCAGCAGCCGGGGCAAGGAGGTGGTCAGCAAGCGGGAAGCCGACGAGGACGGTGTCCCGCCCGGCCATCTCCGCCTCGCCTCGCCCTACGACCCCGACGCCCGCTGGTCCGCCAAGGGCGACGACCTGTTCTGGCTCGGCTACAAGGTCCACCTCACCGAGAGCTGCGACAACACTCCCCCCGAAGCCGAAGCCGAAGCCGAAGCCGAAGCCGAAGCCCGGGGACTGCCGAAACTGATCACGGATGTGACCACCACCCTGTCGACGGTGCCGGACGTGAAGGCCACCGCGCCGATCCAGCAACAACTCGCCGACCGCGGCCTCCCGCCCGCCGAGCACTACCTGGACTCCGGCTACCCCTCCGCCGAACTGATCGAGGCCGCACGCAGCCGCGGAACCGTCATGGTCACTCCCGTCCTCCTCGACCGATCCGCCCAGGCCAAGAGCCACACCGGCTACGACAAGAGTGCCTTCCGGATCGACTGGAAAGCCCGCCAGGTCCGCTGCCCCCAGGGCAACACCAGCACCGGATGGCACCCGGTGCGACAACGCGAACGAGACGCCATCGTCGTCGAGTTCGCCAAGACGGACTGCCAGGCATGCCCCGTCCGACCCGAGTGCACCTCGGCCCGGCGCGGCAACCGCATGCTCACCCTCTACCCCGAGCACCTGCACACCGCCCTCGCCGCCGCCCGCACCGAACAGAAGACCAAGACCTGGAAGGACAAGTACGCCCTGCGGGCCGGAGTGGAAGGAACCATCAACCAGGCCCTCGACATCACCGGCATCCGCCGGGCCCGCTACCGCGGGCTGCCGAAAGTCCGCCTCCAGCACGCCTTCTCCGCCACCGCGATCAACGTCGTCCGCCTCGACGCCCACTGGACCGAGCATCCACTGGACCGCAGCCGCACCAGCAACCTCACCCGCCTCAGCTACCGACTCACAGCCTGACCACCCACCCGGAATTGCGCACCAGAGTCGCCGCCCGCATGTTGCTGACCAGGGAAAACAGCACCAGTGAGCAGCGACGAGCACCCCCGGGCAAGGATTCGATCCCACTCCTGAAGCGGGTGTCGCAGGTTCGAATCCTGCCGGGGCACAGCATCAAGGGCCAGTTCGGAGGGGTGACTCCCTCGAACTGGCCCTTTCGCTGAGGTTCTGTACCTGTGTGTACGTCGGTACGTCTCCGCTCACCGCCCGGCCCGCCCTGATCTCCGCCGCCGCCCTCAGCGCCGCGCCCAGCGCCGCCCGGTACAGCAGCGATCCCAGGCTCACCCTGCTCACCCCCAGGTCGCCGAGTTGCGCAACCGTGGGGCCGGACGGGGAGTAGAGGATGTTGAGCGGCGCGTCGAGGTCCTTGACCAGCGCGGCGATCGCCGCCGCGCCGGTCAGACCGGGGACGAACACGCCGTCGGCGCCCGCCTGTTGATAGGCGTCGAGCCGGTACATCGTCCCGGCCGTCCGCTCTGCGCCCAGCCAGTGCGTGTCGGTGCGCGCGTTGACAAAGAGGTGCGGCACGGCGGCTTTCACCGCCGCGATCTTCGCCGCGTGCAGGCCTACAGGGGCGAGCGTGCCGTCGGCCCTGCCGTCCTCCAGATTGATGCCGACCGCCCCCGCGTCCGCCAGGTCCCGGGCCAGCTCGGCCACCTCCGACGGATCGTCGCTGAACCCGCCCTCGGCGTCCACCGAGAGGAAGTACGGGCCTGCACCCAGCCGCCGGGCCACGAGCAGTGTGTCCGCTCGCGTCGCCCCCGTGCCGTCCGGCAGTCCGGCCGCCGCGGCCACCGCGAGGCTGGTGGTGCCGATGGCGGGGAAGCCCTGTTCGGCCAGGGCCGTCGCGGAGGCGTGGTCCCAGGCGTTGGGCAGCAGCAGTGGTGCCGCCTCCGGCGTGCGGTGCAGAGCGGTGAACGCCGTGAAGGCGGCGGAGGCGGTGAGGTCGCCGGAGTCGGTCATGGTTCAACGCTAGGGGGGCGACTCTTCGGCCGTCGTCGAAGTGTGTCTCGACGCGCCGCTCAGGACGACGTCACGCGTCTCGTCCTCGGGCGGCGGCCCGGCGCGACGCAGGCCGGGCACCAGTAGCCCTCCTGCTGGATGTGGACCCGGCCGTGCTCCGCGATGTACGGGGAGGCGGCCTTCGCGCTGTGCAGCACGTGGCCGAACAGGTCGGTCCCGATGTCAGGCGGCGGGTCCGTACCGATACCCCGCGGATGGCATCGACTGTTCGATCGCGGGGTTCCGTAGTCTCCCCGGCCGCCCCGACGCCATGGCCCACGCCGGGATCCGGATCGTCCTGGGTACTGGAGCCCTGCGTACTCGCGCTGCTCCGCGACGGGCTCCGCTGCGGTGCGGAGCTGCTGGACGGACTGTCCGACGTCGGCGTGATGACCACCGGCCAGGTGACGATCCATCCCCCGCTTTCCCGGCCGCGCCGGGACGAGCCGTCGCCACGCTGTGCGGGAATCGCCCGTCGGGCCCCGCGGCGCTCCTGCGCGCCGACCGGTTCGGGCCGCGCCTCGCCGGCCGAGTTCGACCTGCGGGCGGGTGGGCTCAGCAGCCCCGCGCCCTCAGCGGCAGGCCACCTTCATCTGCGCGGCGGCGTGGTGCGCGCCCACCAGTTCCTCGTCGCCCCAGTCGCGCCCCCGGTCGACCAGCTGCACCGCGAAGGTGTTGCCCTTGACCGGGTAGCTGCTGACGTCGACGGGGCTGCCGCGATGCCCGGTCTGGCGTACGGCGAAGCCGGTGTAGGCGGAGTCGGCGTCGTCGGGGTCCGAGAGCACCCGGTACACGGTGGGGTTGCCCGCGACATCGCGGTCGCGGCCACTGCTCGGTACGAAGACCGTCAGCGCGCACTCCTGGTAGCCGCTGCCCAGGTGCCAGGACCAGGTGGCGGTGTTGCCCCGGTCCTCGGTCGGGCTGCCGGACATCGGCACGGCGCTGAACCGCCCGTCGCACGAACTTCCCCGGTATCCACCCGAGTCGACCGTGTACCAGCCGTCGTCATCGTCCTCGTACCGGCCGTGTTCGCGGTACGCGCCCGTCGCGCAGCCGGGGCCCGCCCAGGCCGTGTACGCGTAACCGCCTTTGCGTGGTGGTGATTTGGTGGGCCGGGTCGGACTCGGTGATGGGCTTCGCGGGGACGGGGAACCGGAAGGGCCGGGCGTCGCACCCGGATCCGGACTCTCGGTGCCCGACGGGCCGATCCGGGTGGGCGCACCGCCCCTGATGTCACCCGGCGAAACTCCCTCACGGCCCACCGCCCCCGTACGCCTGCCGCCGTCCCCTCCCGGCGTGAGGATCGAACCGGCCGTGACGAGCGAACCGGCGACCACCACAACTCCCGCCGCCAAAAAGGCTTTTCTCCTCCGGGGTAGCGTGGACATCCGGCCCATGAGCGTCTCGCGAGCGATCCAGGAACCGTCCCCGCCGGCCGAGCGGGCCACCGATCCGCAGTCCGGACAGGCCATTCCCGGCAGCGCACCTCGCTGTTCGCCACCGCACTGTTGGCACCTCATGGCAGCACACCATGCCAGGACCGCGTACCGAGAGGGAGAGATCGTGCACGGTTTACTTGCTCTCGCCCTTTCTCAGCGTGGCAGCCCTGCTGCCATCGCCGCCACCGCACGCCGCATCCGACCCTCGTCGTCGCGCACGCTCCGGCTGAACTCCATGTGCAGGAACGGTACGCCGCTCGCCGCGGCCCGCCGTCCCTGTTCATTGCTGCGCCCCTCCAACGCGCAGCGGCGTACCCAGGCCCGGCAGACATCGAATCCGTCCCGCCGCAGGGCGGTTGCCGTACGGCGAGCCGCGGTCAGCCCCTGGTCGCCCTTGCCGGTGGATGCGATCACTTCGTAGTCCGGTTCGGTGGCGTCGGCGAAGCCGTGCACCTGGAGGCCCGGCAGCCGGCGTTCGGCCAGCTCGTCGCAGACCGCGTCGAAGACGCTGTCACTGCGGTGCGCCACATCGGCCCGGTCTCCCTTCCCGGCGTTCCGGTGCGCACCAGCCAGCACCAGCAGCCCACCGGGCCTGGCGCGCAGCACCCCGAGGCCGAGCTGTTCGCTTCCGGTGTCGGCAACCGGATGCGGGACCTGGACCGACCAGCGGGTCGGGGCGCCGAGGTCGACATAGACGCGGCCCCAACCTCGTTTGGCCTCCGCCGCCCGGTCGGCGATCTCGGCGAAGCGGCGGCCGGTCCCGGTGTCGGCGAACTCGCGGATCCCGAATTCGACCTCGGCCAGCCGCCGCGCCGCCTCGGCCCGGCGGCCGTCCAGGAGGAGCCCGACCCCCTCGGCGACGGCACGGCGCTGCGCGCGCAGGGGCGGTTGATAGTCACTGTGCGCGACGGTGCCCCTGGTGAAGTCGGTGATGCGCCGGGCCAGATCGTGGCTGTAAGAAGGGGACGGCGGGGAAGCCGCCCCGCGCCGACCCTGGTCCTGGGTCGGGACGAGAACCACGGCCAGTACGCCGAGCGTGACCGCTGTCACCACGATACCGAGCAGTATTGCCTTGATCGTTACCTTCTCGACAGGATCCGTTGTCATATCTAAGTAAAAATATCAGGGGTGTCACCACTCCCTCACGGCTCCTTCGCAAACCGCGCCACCGTGCTCGCGCTCCTCGCGGCCACCGCCGCCGGCTGCTCCCTGCCCGGCAGCGACAGCGGCGCCGCCGACGCGAGGTCGGGCCCGTCCTTCACCGTCGCCGCCGCGGGCGACATTCTGATCCACCCGCAGCTGACCGAACAGGCCCGCAAGGACGCCGAAAGCAGTGCGGCCGGGAGCACGGACACCGCCACCGACGGGCTCGACTTCGGCGCGATCATGGCCGGGGTCAAGCCGGTGATCAGCAAGGCCGACCTGGCGATCTGCCACTTCGAGCCAGTCATCGGCAAGCCGGAGGGCCCGTTCCAGAGCTACCCGGACTTCCTCGTTCCACCGCAGATCACCAAGGCGATCAAGAGCACGGGCTACGACACCTGCTCGACAGCCTCGAACCACACCCTCGACCACGGCCCCGAGGGCGTGAAGCGCACGCTCGACACCCTCGACGGCGCCGGGCTCAAGCACACCGGCTCGGCACGCAGCAGTGCGGAGGCCGCCAAGCCGCTGATCCTGGATGTCAAGGGCGTGAAGGTCGCCCAGCTGTCGTACGCCTTCGGGTTCAACGGCCGCGAGATACCGGCCGACAAACCCTGGCTCGTGAACCAGAACTCGTTCGACAGGATCGCCGCCGCCGAGAAGGCCGCCCGCAAGGCCGGCGCCGAGGTGGTGATCCTCAGCATCCACTGGGGCCGCGAACACCACCCCGACCCGAGCGCCCCGCAGCTGAAGCTGGCCCGTCGGCTCGCCGAAGAGACCGGGATCAACCTGGTGATCGGCCACCACGCGCACGTGGTGCAGCCGATGGAGAAGGTGGACGGCACCTGGGTCGCGTACGGCCTCGGCAATCAGCTGGCGCGGCACGACGTGCCGTCCGGGCTGACCGAGGAAGGCGTCATCGGCTGGTTCGAATTCCACAAGCGGGGCGGTACGTGGGACGTGGACGCCCGCTACGTACCGACGCTCGTCACCATCCCGCCGGACGTCGACGAGAGCGACCGCGCCTCCGTCGAGGCGGCCGAGGCGCCCGGCGCGGTAACGGACCATCGGCTGGTAAATCTGGCCGAATCCCTGCGCAACGGCAAGTCGCTGTCGCCCGAGGAGCGGGCCCGGTACCGGCTGGCCTTCGAACGCACCCAAGGCACGATGCTCAACCGGGGTGGAGCCAAGGACGGTCTGAAGCCACTGGAGGGCCTTCCGGACTGATCACCTGATCCGCCTGGTCATCACCTGGTCATCCGGCCTGCCGTTGGTCCCACGTCGGCTCGCGGCCCTCTCCTGGGCGGCACACAGTCAACTCACACGCGACCCACAGGTAGGGCTTCAAACGTCGCGTGCGTCACATCGGCGACTCTCCGTACAACCTTTCGCCAAGCTTTCCAGTCCTGAAACTGCTGGAACTGGTCGTTCTGTCTCCATGGCACGCATCGGCGCGGGCCGGAACCCAAAGGGGAACACTCATGGCCGCTTCGTCCGCGAAGCGGCGGCACAAGGTCCGACGCCGGGCCGACATGTCGCTGCTGGGTGGCATCCGTCCCCCCATCGCGGTCCTCTCGGCCCTGCTGCTCTCCCTCGCGGGCATCACCGCCCTGGGCCTGGGCAGGGCGAGTCAGGGATCAGTCCCCGAGGCGGTGCTGACGTCTCAGCAGCGCTTCGCCGAGGACGGTGCCGTCGCCATGCGCGCCTCGATCGACGAGAGCGCCACCGACCTGACGCGCACCGCGGGACTCTTCAGCGCCGGGGAGCCGGTCTCTCCGGACGCCGTCCTCGACAAGATCGGCAGTGTCTACCAGAAGTGGACGGGCACGGCCGTAGTGGAGATCAAGTCGGGCCGGTTGCTCGCCGCACGTGGCGAGAACGTGCCCGTCACCGCCGTCGACACGAGCAGGCTCTCCGCGAAGGACGGGCTCGCCCCACGCATGGTGCGGCTGCAGAACGGCGAGACCCGGCTGCTCGCCCTTGCCCTTCTGTCCTGGCCCGATCGGCCGCAGCAACTGCTCATCGCATCGAGCAGTCTGCGCTTCCCCGGTATCAGCCTCGGACAGTTCCGCTCCATCGCCGTCATCGACAGCGATGGGCACATCCTCAGCAGTGACGGCATCCCCGAGCCCGAGCAGGTCCTGACCGATCTGCAGCGCGACGGCGTCAAGCGCTCCAACAAGGAGCTCAAAGCCTTCTCCAAGGTTGCTGCCACCAAGGCCGCGCAGCACCCGCTCACGGCGAAGGAGCCCGGTTCCGGTGGTTTTCCCGGGGTCAGCGGCAGCCTGCTCGGCAGCTCCTTCCAAGGTGACCGTTCCATTGCGGGATACGCCACGCTCGCCGGTCCGCAGCCGGGCGAGGGCACGGTCGCAACCGCGCTGGGGCTGACTGTCGTGGCCATGGTCGACGTCGCCGTGGACCCCACCCGGACCGTCGGCCCGCTCTTCGGACTGATCGCGGCGGCGGCCCTGCTGCTGATCGGCGCCCTCGCGGTAGCGCTGCTGATCGGTACGGTCCAGCGCCCCCTGCTGCGGCTCTTCCTGGAGAGCCGCCGGCTCACCCGCGGGGATCTGGCCCGCCCGGTCACCGTCCCGAAGTACGGCGAGGCCGCACGGATCGGGCAGGCCCTGGAACGGCTCCGCCGCCAGCTCGTCGGCGAGACCGCGGGCCCGCCTCCCGGCTCCTCCCGCCGCGGCCGTTTCGGCACCCGCGGTCTCATCGTCGTCTGCGGCGTCCTGCTGCTGGCCTGGTCCGCACCGATGCTGCTGCTCTTCAACCGTGCCGACTCGACCGTCGCCGTACCCGAACAGATCATCAGCGACCAGCGCGAACGCACCGACACGCTCTCCGACCGGGTGCGCCGCGCGCTCAACGAGGGCCACGCCGATCTGGTGTCCGTCTCTGCACTGATCGGCGACCGGACCAGCCCCGACGACATGAAGAAGGTCCTGGAGCGCACCCGCACGGAGCATCTGCGCTACCGGTCGCTGTACATACGCTCCGCCGACGGCGCGATCCTGGCCCGGGCCGGTGAATCACCGCACCGGCTGTCCGCCGGTGACGGCGCCAAGGACAACAACAAGCCGTTCGCGCAGCCGATCGGCGTCCTGAACAGCTCCGGCAAGGAGCCCGTCATCGCCGGATACGCCGAGATCCCGGGCCGCAACGGAGCCGCAGTGATCGGCGAGTTCCGGATCGACTTCATCAACTCGCTGCTCAAGCGCCCCGGCCTCGGTCAGATCCGGGTGGTCGACGGCGAGCGCCGGGTCCTGGGAGGCAACACCGGCTATCTGGCCTTCCAGAAGCTGCCGAAGCGGCTCGACGAGCTGGCCACCGGCACCAACCAGAAGACTGGTCTCAGCGCCCGCGCCAGCGGCATCATGTACCGCGACGGCGGCGGCGTCCAGGTCGCTGGTGCGGCGCCGTTCGTCGGCGGCGGAGCGGCAAAGGAACTCGGCTGGACGGTGGTCAGCTGGCAGCCCGCCGCCGGACTCGCCATCCCCGAGTACCGCCTGCAGAACCGCACCGTCCTCGCCGGAGTACTCGGCGTCACCGCCGCCGGGGCCTGCCTCGGCTGGCTGTACATCGTCGTCGTACGTCCGCTGCGTGAGCTGGCCGTCAAGGCCGAGGCGCTGGCCGCCGGCGACCGCCGCACCGTGCTCTTCCCGCATCACCACGACGAGGTCGGCGCCGTCGCACGAAGCCTCGAACTCGTCCGGCAGCAGCTCCAGGAGCAGCGCAGACACGACAGCGCTCCCCTGGCCGGAAGGAACTGATCGGCCGTGCTCTTCCTCTATACCGTGCTCGTGGTCTGCAGCGCGATCCTGCTGATCGCGGGCATCGTCGAACAGCGACGCCACTTCGCCAATCTGGAACGGATACCGACCCGGGTACTGGTCAACGGCATCCGCGGCAAAAGCTCCATCACCCGACTGTGCGCGGGCGCTCTGCGCGGCGGTGACCTCGTCACCGTCGCCAAGACGACCGGCACCGCGGCCCGCTTCATCCACCCGGACGCCACCGAGGAGCCGGTCTACCGCAAGTTCGGCATCGCCAACGTCGTGGAGCAGATCGGCATCGTGCGCCGCGCCGCGTCGTACAACCCGGACGCGCTCGTCATCGAGTGCATGGCCGTCATGCCCGCGCTCCAGGAGATCAACCAGTCGAAGCTGATCCGTTCGACGATCGGCGTGCTCTGCAACGTCCGTGAGGACCATCTGGCCGAGATGGGCCCGACCCTCGACGACGTGGCCCGCTCCCTGTGCCGTTCCATGCCGGAGGGCGGCATCTGTGTCACTGCCGAGCAGGACCGCTTCGACATCCTCCAGGAGGAGGCGGATGCCCGGGACTGCAAGCTGATCTACGCGGACCCGAACACCGTCAGCGACGAGGAGCTGCGCGGGTTCAGCTGGTTCACCTTCAAGGAGAACGTGGCGATCGCGCTGACCGTCGCCGAACTCCTCGGCGTGGAGAGGGAGACCGCACTCCAGGGTATGTACGACGCGCCGCCGGACCCGGGTGTCCTCTCGGTCGAGCGGTACCTCACCCACGACGACAAGCGGCTGCGGTTCGCGAACGTCTTCGCGGCCAACGACCCCGAGTCGACGCTGATGAACATCAACCAACTGCTCGACCTGGGTGCGATCAACCGGCCGTTGAACGTTGTCATCAACTGCCGCCCCGACCGGGTCGAGCGCAACGGCCAGATGGGCCAGATCATCCCCGACCTCCAGCCGGAGAAGGTCTTCGTCATCGGCCACCCGGCGAAGAGCGCCATCGACGCGATCCCCACCGAGTGGCGGAGCACTGCGGTCGACCTGGGCGGTGACAAGAGGGACCCCGAGGAATTCATGCAGCAGCTGCTCGCCCAGCTCGGCCCCGATTCGTCGCTCGTCGCGATCGGCAACATCCACGGGCAGGGCGAACTGCTGCTTGAGCAGCTGGCCGAACTGCCTGCGGACGAGACGCCGGACGAGACCCCGCGTGACGTACGCGACGACGGGCCGGCCACCGCCGCCTTCCCCGTGATCCCGGCCCAGCCGAACCCCTCCGACCGGTCCGAAGCCACCGATGTACGGCATGACGAGACGCTCGCCCTGCCGCGGTACACCCCGCGCCTCGACCCGTTCGCGCCGTACTCGGAAGCGTTCGAGGCGCGCTACCAGCAGCGTCGGCAGAGCGTGCTCCCGCTCTCCGCACCGCCCCAGCAGGCGCCGCCCGCGCAGCAGCCCACGGCCGGGATGCAGTCGCAGCCTCCGTCGCAGAGTTCGGCGCAGCCGACCTCGCAACCGTACGTCCGCGGCCCGTTCGAGCCGGTCAAGCCGCCCGCATCGGCCCAGCAGCAGAACCCAGGAGAGCCCCGTTGATCCCCTCCGTCCTCACCCCTGAGATAGCCGCGATCGGTATCGCCCTGGGGCTGATGTTCTCGCTGGTCTGCTATCTGACCACCAACCTCTCCCCCGGTGGCATGATCACACCGGGCTGGCTTGCCCTCACTCTCGTCGAGGACCTCCAGCGCGCGGCCATGGTGGTCGGCGTCACCGTGTTGACGTACGTTGCCGTGCTCGGCCTCCAGCGCGTGGTGATCCTCTACGGCAAGCGGCTGTTCTCCACCGTCGTCCTCACCGGCGTCATCTTCCAGGCGACGCTGATGATCGTGCTGTCGCTGGAGTTCCCGCTGATGTACACCAACCAGACGCTCGGCTTCATCGTCCCGGGCCTGATCGCCTATCAGCTCGTCCGGCAGCCCAAGGGCGCAACACTGCTCGCGACCGGCACGGTGACGCTGACGGCCTACGTCGTGCTCACCGCCGGAATCCTGCTGGGCGCGCTGCCCTCCGTCTGACCGGCACGCCGACCGACACCGCCCGACGACCAATCCAACCCGGAGCTGACCGACTCATGAGTGCCAAGACCAAACGCGGCCCCCGCCCGGTGCTGCATGCCGTCACGGTGATCGCCCTGCTGGCCGGAAGCGCCTACCTCACCGTCGAACTGCGCAAGGACGAGCAGGCCAAGGCCCCGGCCGTGCAGGCCGTCACCGACAACCCGGCGCTGCGGTCCTCCGGCGCCGGTACGGACACCGGCGACCAGCGCTGGGAGCGGCTGCAGAACCCGTCCCGCACGCTGTTGCGCGGCGCGACCGGCGAGGTCCTCGCCAGCTTCACCGATGGCGCGCGCACGGCCACGCTCACCGGCCCCAGCCGTACCTTCACCGAGCCCGCCACCACCAAGTCCCGGATCGTCACCGAGGACTGGGTGCGGCTGATGCCGTACCAGTGGAAGAAGGGTTCGCAGAAGGAGAAGTGGTTCAAGGACTGGTTCAAGGAATTCTTCGGCAGCGAGGAGGACGACCTCTTCGCCATGGCCTTCCAGTACGTGGACCAGGCGCCGGTCAAGAAGGACGACGAGGGGGTCCCGTACGCCGGGGACGCCAACTTCGGGCCGATCAACCCGAACGGCAGCCCGGGCAACGACTACCGCCTGGAGGAGTCCGACTTCTACGACTACCTGGGCATCCCGTACACGTTTCGCAACGGCACCACCATGCAGCCGCGCTCCGAGCGCGCCCGCTCCATGGACTGCTCGGGCTTCATCCGTACGGTCTTCGGTTACCGCGCCCGCTACCCGCTGATGGCCACCGACACCCAGGGCGACGGCCTGCCGCGTACCGCCAACGGCATGGCCCGCTCCGACCGCGGCACGGACATCATCGAGCTCACGGGCATCGCCCCCGCGGACCGGCCGAAGAACATCGACGTGCTGCAACCGGGCGACCTGGTCTTCTTCAAGCTCGACCAGCGCACCAAGCAGCGCCTCGACCACGTCGGCATGTACATGGGGCACGACACCGATGGACACAAGATCTTCGTGTCCAGCCGCGAAGAGGTCAACGGACCGACCATCGGCGACAAGGGGGGCACCTCCCGGCTCGACGGAAACGGCTACTACGCCGCGACGTTGCGCAGCGCGAAGCGCCTGTAACGCCCGGCCGCACCGCTCACCGCAGCCCGGAGGCCCGCTGCACCGCTCAGCGCAGCTCTTCCGGGCACGGGGTGCCGGGCGAGAGCTGGTACGGCGCCGCCAGCCGGTACACCCCGGCGCGCGGCGCGAGCAGTTCCGTCCACTCGTCGCCGTCCGCGTCCTCGTCCACCTTGATCAGGCAGCCGTTGGTGTTGACGAAGGTCCGCGGGCTGTCCTGGTCCGTGCGCTGCTTGGACGCCTCGGTCTCCTGCGGGCGTTCCACGCTCTTGCCCTCGTCGTCGACCAGGGCGAGCCAGCGCGAGTACGGAATCCGGATCAGCACCCGGCCCGCCCGCTTCACATGGATGGTCAGCTCGCCCGCACCGGCCCGGTCGACGGTCGCGGGCGGATCGGCCAGCGGCACCGGGCTGTCGACCTCGAAGAGCTGCCAGTTGGAGTCGGACCAGACCTTGCGCAGATAGGGCTGCCCCTTCCGGACGAGCTCCGCCTCCTGCACCGCACCGGTGGCGTCCGGCTCCCCCTTGGGCAGCACCACGTAGTGCACGGCCCAGCGGTCGAGCCACTGGCGGTAGTTCACGGGGTTCAGGGTGTCGTCGTAGAAGAGCGGGTTGCGCTCCATGTCGGCCTGCCGGTTCCAGCCGCGGGCCAGGTTGACGTACGGCGCGAGCGCGGACGCCTCCCGGTGGCTGCTGGCGGGCACCACCTCGACCCTGCCCCGCTCCGCGCCGATGTTCTGGAGCTCGTTGACGAGCGGCGCCAGTTCGCGCGTCCAGGAGGCGGCCGGGGCGGTGCGGACGATGTCGTCGGCACCCTTGAAACCGATCCAGACGTTCATGCCGACGAACGCGAGGAGGAGCGCGTACCAGCGGCGGGATCGCGGCACTGCGTACGGCAGCGCGGCAAGCAGAGCCACCCCGGCGAACAGCATCGCCATCCGCGTGACGTTCGACCCTATCTGCGAATCGATCACATAGGTCAGCAGCGTCCCGACCCCGTAGACGGCAGCGGCGGTACGGACCGTGCTCCACTCGCGCGGCACGAGGAAGAAGACGAGGACGGCGAAGAGGAACGGCAGCGACAGCGTCGCGATCGACATCGGCTGCGTACCCGAGAAGGGGAACAGCCATGAGGACAGCGCCACCACCACGACCGGTGCCAGTCCCAGCGCGTACGCCCCCGGGCGCCGCTTGTTCAGGAACAGCGCCGCCGCCACCACGCCGAGGAAAAGTCCCGCGACAGGGCTGCCCGCGGTGGCAAGACCGGCGAGCGGCGCGGCGACGGCCGCCTTCGCCCAGCGCTTGTGGCGCCACCGGTACGGCCAGCAGAACACCGCGGCCACCGCGCCCAGGGCGAACATCATGCCGAGCCCGAACGTCACCCGCCCGGACATTGCGTTGCACAGGAACGCGAACACCCCGGCGAGCGAGCAGGCGAGCGGGTTGCGGACGGCCGGGACCCGGACCAGGATCAGCGCGGTCAGCCCCGCCGACACCGTCCCGGCGATCATCATCGTCGTACGGACGCCGAGCACCGACATCAGATACGGCGACACGACGCTGTACGAGACGGGGTGCATGCCCCCGTACCAGGCGAGGTTGTACGCGGTGCCCGGATGCCGGCCGACGAACTCGGCCCAGGCATCCTGCGCCGCGAGGTCGCCGCCGCTGTTCGCGAAGAAGAAGAACCAGAGGATGTGCGCCACGGCAGCGACGGCGGTGGTGATCAGGACAGGATGGGCCACCGTCCACGTCCGGAGCCTGACACGAGGCCCGCGATCGGCCTGCTGCTCCGGTGCCGTACGGCGCGGTGTCGCCGAAACGGGCGGGTGTACTCGCGGCTTGTCGGGGACCGGCGTGGTGGGGCTCCCCGCGGGGGTGGTGCTGCCGTCCGCGCGCGTCGGCTCAGCGGTAGTCACTACAGCTCTCCACGTCTTTCTTCTCCCACCCATCTGCGGGCATGCCAGCTGCCCTCATGTGTCAGGACGCCGTCCCTACGTCCGGCAGTTGCTCGGCCGGACGATTGAGCGAGGGTGGCTCACCAGATGTCCGTTTCGGGACGCTAGCACGTGCGATCGAGATGAGTGGCTGAGATGTGCTCTGTCACGGACCGATCGAAATATGCAGCCTTCGTGAAGATCAACTCGCCAAGAACAAGGAGTTCCGTGCACATGCGCAAGTCCCGTGCGATCGCTTTGACCGCCGCAGCCGGCGCGCTGGCCGTTGTCGGCACAGCGGCTCCGGCCTACGCGGCGACCAGCCCTGCCTCGATCTGCGACTCGGGCTACAGCGTCATCGACTCCAAGTCGTTGTCCTCGAGCCCCGCGGCGACGACGTACCTCCTGTGGAACGGCAGCACGAACTGCGTCGTGACCATACGAGGGACTGCTGGCGGCGCCACTCTGATGCACGCCAAGGTCAAGGTAGAAGGCGGAAGCTGGAAGGTGGACGAGGGTGACTACACCTCGTACGCCGGTCCCGTCCGGGTCGCCGCGGCCGGCAAGTGTGTGATGTGGGGCGGTGGCATCAATGAAGCCTCCTACACCAGCGGCTGGGAGCACTGCGGCTGATTTCGCAACCGCACGGACGGTGGCCCCAGGGACTTGCTTCCTGGGGCCACCGTCCGTCGTGAGTTCAGCAGGGGTCACCCGACCCGGGTCAGCTTCGCCCCGAAGCCGGGCTCGGCCAGGTCCATCTGGAGCGCGACCGGAGCCGAGACCTTGCCGGTGCCGGTGCCGGCTGTCACCTCACCGACCACCGTGCCCGAAGCCGCCGAGTGCGGGACCTGCTCGTCTCCCTCACCGATGTTGAGCTTCACCTGGAGGCCGCCCCAGCCGATCGCCTTGAGATCCTTGGTGGCGATCACGGGGGTCTTGCCGCCGAGGCCGTCATCGACGTAACCGACGACATCGCCCTTCTTCACGACCGTGGCGGAGTCGACGCCCTTCTGTGCGGTCTGGATCAGCTTGAGGCTGTTCTGGATCGCACGCTGCAGCTTCGCGTCCAGAGTGCCGTCCACCTGGGCACCCATCACCACGCCAATGATCCGACGGCTCTTGCCATCGATGACCGTGTCGGCGGCCCAGAGCAGGTTGCCGCCGGCCGGGGTTGATGAGCCGGTCTTGATCCCGCTCACACCGGGCTCCAACAGGATCCCGTTGTTGTTGTAGATCGTCTTCCCTACGCCCGGGATATCGGCCTGGGGCATGTTCACGATCTCGCGGAAGACATCGTTCTGCATGACTGCCTCGGCCAGCTTGAGCTGATCGGCGGGGGTGGACACGGTGGACGACTCGAGACCGCTCGGGTCCGTGTACGTCGTGTTCGTCATGCCCAGATCCTTGGCCGTGGCGTTCATCTTCTCGACGAAGGCCTTCTCGGTCGTGGCGTCCCAGCGTGCGAGCAGACGTGCCGCGTTGTTACCGGACGGGATCATCAGCAGCTGGAGCATCTGCTTCTGCGTGTACTTCTGCCCCTCCTTGATGGGGGCGGTCGACTCGTCCGGGCGGTTGGCCTCCTCGCCCGCCTTCTTGTCGACCTCGATCTCCTTGCCCACCTGTTTACCGGTGATCGGGTGTTGCTTGAGGATCACGTATGCCGTCATCACCTTCGCAACGCTGGCGATCGGCATGGGCTTCTGCTTGCCGTAGCTGCCAATGGTGCCGACGCCCTCGACCTCGACAACACCCTGGCCCTCGGCGGGCCACGGCATGTCGATCTTCCCGCCCGCGAAGGTGTATGTGGGGTCTGCGGAGCGCACCAGCGTGGGCGCCGGCAGGGGGCGCACGGCCTGTACAACCGCAAACGCGATCAGCAGAAGCAGGACCAGCGGGGTCCAGATCTTGACCCGGCGGACGGCCGTACGGACCGGCGTCTCCGGGGGCGGGGGCGTGTTCGTCAGCTCGGCCAGCAGGTCGAGCGGCGGCCTGGGCGGCATCGGCTGCTGCCGGGTGCGCTCGGCGCCGCTGAGCGAGGGAGCGGGGTCCTGCGCCGGGCTCGGCCGGGTGGCCGGCGTGGCTGCGGATCCAGTCGTCTCGGGCTTGCGGGGCGCCGGGGCGGGGCGTGCGCCGTCGCGGCGGAGCGGTACGAACTGGCTGGTGCGCTCGGCGGGGCTCTCGGGCTCCGGCTTCTCCTCGGGCTTCGCCGAGGGGCGGGTGATCTTCAGCGCGGTCGTCGGCTGGTCGATCCGGTCGCGCCGGATCGCCTTGAAGACGGCCGTGGGCTGATCGATTCCGCGCTTGTCCGCAGTGGGCTCGGTGCCGTCGGTGTCGCCGGTGTCCTCGGCGGGGTCCGCGACGTCCCCGCCGGTGGCCTCGGCGCCCTTGGCCGCGCCGTCATCGGCGTCGTCGTCAGCGTCGTCAGCCGCCGCGGGTTCGCTGTCACCGGCGTCGCCGGCGTCCTCGGCGGGGTCCACGTCATCGGCGTCGGCGCCCTCGGCCGCGTCGTCACCGGCGTCGTCAGCCGCCGCGGGCTCGCTGTCACCAGCGCTCTTGTTGCCCTCGGATACCGCGGCGTGGCTCTCCTCGCGCTCCTCCGAGACCCGGGTCTCATCGGAAGCGTCGCCGGAGACCGCAGGCTCGTCCTCGTCCGCGTCAGTGGTTGCGGCGTCACCGGACGCCGCAGGCTTGTCGGCGGCCTCGTCATCCGCATCGTGATGGGTGTCGGCGTCCGCTTCCGCGGCGTCGTCCGCCACTTCAGCCGCATCCGCCGCGTCCGCGCTCGATGCAGCCGCCTCGTCCGCGGTCGCGTCGGCGGAGTCCGTCCCACTCTCGCCCGCCTCTTCCGCCGGCGCCGGCGTGTCGCTCTCCGCGACCGTCTCGGGCTTCGCGGCGTCATCGGCGTCGTCGGCGGCCTCGGGTTCCTCGGCAGCAGCGCCTGCGGCGTCGTCGTCACCCTTCCCCACCCACGCAGCCACCGCCGCACGCAGCCGCGCGTCGCCCTCCTCGGGCTCGGCGGGCCCGGATGGCGTGGAGGTCGCCCCGGGGCCCTCAGAGGCGTTCTCCGTGCCCTCGACGCCCTCGGCGTGCTCCGCGTCCTCGCCGTTCTCGACCGGCTTCGTACGGAAGACCGCCGTCGCCGTGTCCTGCTTGCCGCCGGACTCCGCCGGGGAAGCCGGTTCACGGAAGACGGCAAGCCGCGGATCGCCTTCGCTCCGAGCCGTTCCCGACGACTTCTGCTGCTCCGACTTGTCGGGGGACTCGCCCGCCACCGATGCCTCCTCCTGCGCTGCGGGGTCCCCCCCGCGCTGTCCGAACCATCTACCAGTGTCCTGTGTGAACCCGCGGCCGCGCTGCTAGACGAGAACGACATACCTACTGGTTCCCGTACGAAGCACCCAGGCGCTCTCGACAGACCAATGTGAGAGGGGTCACCCTGTCATTCATCCACGCGGGGAGGCATGGATGGGCAGGAGCCGCAGAACAATTCCGGAGGAGCTTCTGCTGCTCGCTCTGGACCCGACCACGGGTACCACAGCGCAGCCGCAGTCGCTCGACCTCGGCCTCGCCGGAGCTCAGCTAGTGGAGCTGGCTCTGGCAGGACGGATAGCCCCTGACGGGGATCGTATCGCCGTGGTGATGCCACGGCCGACAGGAGATCCGACACTGGACTCCGCACTGGAACTGCTGCGCCGACGCGGCAGCCCGGTTCGGGCCGTCCACTGGATTGGCGGGCCCCGACTGGGGTTGCGCCAGACCTATCTCTCGCATCTGGAGCGGTGCGGCATGGTGCATGCCGTCGCGGGCCAGATGTGCGGGGTACTGCCGACGACTCGCTACCAGGCGACGGAAACGGCGATCAGCCGGGAGATCAGATCCCGGCTGGACAGTGCGATCCGCACCGGTGTACCGCCGGACCCGCGGACCGCGGCGCTCGCCGCACTGGCCCACGCGGTCGGACTCGGCAAGCACCTCTACCCCGGGAACGAGGGGCGCTCATCGCGCTCCCGGCTCCGGGACCTGATCAGACACGACCCGATGGGCGGTCTCGTGGCGCACGCCGTGATGGACGTCCAGAACGGGGCGATCGCCCAGCCGCGCCGCAACCAGGCGGCGGGAGGGCCGTTGCAACCGCAAGTGCAGTCGCAGTCCCGTCGCGACAGCATGGTGCACACCGTTGCCCACTAGGGCAGCGCGCCGCACCACCGCAACAACAGAACCGCATACCGCCGCACCGACGTCCCCAAGACCCGGTTCGGGAGCCGCACCACGCGCGGGGCAGCCGGTCCACCGGCTGCCCCGCGCGCCTGCGTGTGGCCATTTCCCAGCGCAACCGACCCCACGGGTGGCAATCTGCTGAGCAGTAGATACGCACAGCTACATAGCCGGAGGTGCCGTTTCCGTGCCGTCCAACGTCAATCCCACCGTCAGGCGACGCCGGTTGGGCCAGGAATTGCGCCGACTGCGCGAGCTCAAGGGCATGACGGCCGAGGAGGTGGCGGAGCGACTGCTGGTCTCGCAGTCGAAAATCAGCCGCCTGGAGAACGGCCGCCGTTCGATCAGCCAGCGTGATGTCCGCGATCTCTGCGGGGTGTACGAGGTCGAGGACCACCGGATCGTCGACTCGCTCATGCAGATGGCCAAGGACTCCCGCCAGCAGGGCTGGTGGCATGCCTTCGGCGACATCCCGTACAGCGTCTACATCGGTCTGGAGACCGACGCCGAGTCACTGCGGGTGTACGAACCGCAGGTGGTCCCCGGCCTGTTGCAGACCCGGAGTTACGCCGAGGCACTGATCAACGGCGCGCTGCCGGAGGCACCGCAGACCGACATCGACAAGCGCGTCAGCGTCCGTGCGCGCCGCCAGGACCGGATCACCACCCAGGAGGGGCCGCTGCGACTCTGGGCGGTCGTCGACGAGGCCGCGCTGCGCCGGATGGTCGGTGGCAGGCAGGTCATGATCGAGCAGCTGGAACAGCTCGTCGAGCTGTCACACCTTCCCCATGTGACGATTCAGGTGCTGCCGTTCGACATGGGCGCCCACCCGGGCATCAACGGGCAGTACGCCATTCTGGAATTCCCGGATGCCGCGGACTCCAGCGTCGTCTATATCGAGGGCGTCACCAGCGACCTCTATCTGGAGAAAGCCAATGATGTGCAGCGGTACAGCGTGATGTACGAACACTTGCGGGCACAGGCACTGAACGTGGAACAGACCCGGCACTACATCGCCGACATCGCGAAGACGTACGCCCAGCTCAGCACCCACTGACCGACAGAACCAGACATTCCGCAAAGTCCGGTATGCGGGAAAAGGAACGATGTTACGGGTGAGGCGACGGCACGGTACACCGTCGCCGCATCAAAGCGGAAGACCCGCATGGAATATGCCATCCGGTCGAGTGAACGGCCCTCTCACCCGGCGATGTTGGCGAGTAGCGTCGATCACGCCAACGGATACGCAGTTGGTGCGACTCACACAACTCTCTGAATCCGAACCGGAGTGAACATGGCTATTCGTCAGGGTGCCACGGACAATTGGACGAAGTCGTCGTATTCCGGGGGCAACGGCGCTTGCGTCGAGGTCAAGTCCCCCCTCGTCCAATCGATCGCGGTGCGCGACTCGAAGGCCCCCGAGGGTCCTTCGATCGCCTTCGTGCCCGGTGCGTGGAACGCCTTTGTGTCCGACATCGCCAAGGGCTCCGTCGACGTCTGACCCATGCCCACCCACAGAATGCGGTGCGGCACCGAAACGGTGCCGCAGGAAGCCCTCTCGACCGGTCCGCCGTCCTGGCCGAGGGGGCCCACCGCCGGACGGACCGTTCAGCGCAGCTGATCCACGTACCTGTCCGTGCCGGGCACGGTCGGGATGAACGGCGCCACCAGCTCCACCCGCCCCAGGCCGGATTCCGCAACCGCCGCGTCGAGCCCGGTGAAGTGCTCCGCCCAGCACTCCCGCGGGTCCTCCTGGAGGAACCAGAGCAGGGTGAGCCGGGTGACGACGCCCTCGACCTGCTTCACATAGGTCATCGTAGCGCCCGTCCGTCACCCAGTACGTGGACAGGTAGCATCCGGCGCCGACCGGCTGCGCGACCGCGGACTTCTCCGGGTAGCGCAGCTCCTGGAGCTCCCGGGTGGCCACCCAGCGCCGCCCGGCGAACATCCAGGGCATCGCCATCGCGCCTGCGTAGTAGTGGTCGTCCTCGTACCAGCGGTTGTACGCGTACTCATGGCCCGGGTGCGGTTCCACCATGGTGATCAGCGTGTGGCCGGGATGGACTCCGTACGGCCCCAGCGCGGCCAGTTCGGCGTACGTATCGCTGCGCGTCTCGTCGCTCATGCCGTTCCCCTTCCGTACTCCGCTACAGCGCCCTACTCTGACGCCCCGTCAGAAGAACTGCCAGAGCCGGGAGGCACCCGATGCTGCTCGCAGGGAAGACCGTCATCGTGTCCGGCGTAGGCGCCGGGCTGGGGCATCAGATCGCGGCGACGGTGGTTCGGGACGGCGGGAGCGCCGTCCTCGGAGCGCGTACCGCGGCCAATCTCGCCAAGTCGGCCGCCGAGATCGATCCCGGAGGCCGTCACACGGCCCATCAGGCCACCGACATCACCGACGAGGCGCAGTGCGAGGCGCTCGCCCGGCTGGCGCTGAGGCGGTTCGGGCGGATCGACGCGGTGGTCCATGTCGCGGCCTGGGACAGCTACTTCGGCGGGGTCGAGGACGCGGACTTCGCCACCTGGCAGTCGGTGATCGACGTCAATCTGCTCGGCACGCTGCGGATGACGCGCGCCTGTCTGCCCGGGCTGAAGGAGCGGGGAGGCTCCGTCGTCGTCATCGGCACACAGTCGTCGGTCGCCGCGCCCTCTCAGGTGCAGCAGGCGGCGTACGCGGCGTCGAAGGGCGCGCTCACCTCGACGATGTACTCCATGGCGCGGGAGTTCGGTCCGCACCGGATCCGGGTGAACACCGTGCTGCCCGGCTGGATGTGGGGTCCGCCGGTGCAGGCGTACGTGCAGTTCACCGCGCACACCGAGGGCGTGCCGGAGGCCGAGGTGCTGGGCCGGCTCACCGAACGAATGGCGCTGCCGGAGCTGGCCACGGACGGCGATGTGGCGGAGGCGGCGGTGTTTCTGGCCTCCGACCGGGCCCGGGCGATCACCGGGCAGTCCCTACTGGTCAACGCCGGCGAACTGATGTGCTGAGGCGCCGCAGCGGCGAGGGCGCCGAGGTACTGATGCGCCGATGCCGGCAGCGGTGATCGGCAACAGCCCCGGTTCCCGTCCTTCTCTCCTGTTCCCCTGTTCTCCTCCTTCTCGGCCGCACGGGACCCGCATCCCGTGCGGTCTTTCTGCGCTCTACGGTGCTTCTGATCGTTCTGCACAGCCTGACGAAGTGCCCGCTCATCGTGTGGCCGTCGTCACGTTCACGACAACGCCTCCGTAGGTCAAGAGCAAGTAAAATCGTTCGACTTGCTGATTCGCGTTCACATCTCTGATCGCCAAAAACCTTGACCGAGGGACCGAACAGGCGGTTCAATCCCCGATGTCCCCGCTCCCGCACGGGGCCCCGCTGAGCGGCCGTACTGACGAAGTGCGCACCCCGTTCATAAGGCGGACCCCAGGAGGGGGCACATGAACAGTCTCGACTGGGTCGTGCTCATCGGCTACTTCGGCGTGATGATCGCGATCGGACTCTGGTCCCACAAGCGTGTGGACAACGTCAGCGACTTCTTCACGGCCGGCGGCAAGATGCCGTGGTGGCTGTCCGGCATCTCGCACCACATGTCCGGCTACAGCGCCGTGATGTTCACCGGGTACGCCGGTATCGCCTACCAGTACGGCGTCACGTCGTTCGTGACCTGGTCGCTGCCGATCGCCATCGGCATCGGCATCGGCGCCAAGCTCTTCGCGCCCCGGCTCAACCGACTGCGCTCGCGGCTGCATGTCGCGTCGCCGCTCGAATACCTGAAGAACCGCTACAACATCCAGACGCAGCAGGCGCTCGCCTGGTCCGGCCTGCTGCTGAAGATCGTGGACGTCGGCGCCAAGTGGGCGGCCATCGCCACCCTGCTCTCCGTCTTCACGGGCATCTCCATCACTCAGGGCATCTTCATCACGGGCGCCATCACTGCCGTCTACTGCACGGTCGGCGGCCTGTGGGCGGACGCGCTCACAGAACTGGGGCAGTTCGTCATCCAGCTCTTCGCCGGCGTCGCGATGCTCGTCACCGCCATGGCCAAGCTCGACGGTGTCAGCACCCTCTGGACGGTCTGGGACAAGCTGCCCGAGGGCCACACGAACCCGACGGCCGGCCCGTACACGGTGACCTTCCTGCTGGCGTACCTCTTCATCAAGACCTTCGAGTACAACGGCGGCATGTGGAACCAGGCCCAGCGCTACATGGCCACGGACTCCGCCGCCTCCGCGACCCGCTCGGCCCGGCTCTCCGCCGTGCTGTGGCTGGTCTGGCCGACGGTCCTGTTCTTCCCGATGTGGTGCGCCCCCCTGCTGGTCCACGCGCAGAAGCCGGACGCCTCCGACAGCTACGCCCTGATGACGGAGCAGCTGCTGCCGCACGGTCTGCTGGGTCTGGTCGTCGTCGGCTTCTTCTCGCACACGATGGCCATGTGCTCCTCGGACGCCAACGCCATCTCGGCGGTCTTCACCCGGGACATCGCCCCGGTCCTCTCGAAGGCGGCCCGCAGCTGGAGCAGCCGCACGGGTCTGCTGGCGGCCCGAGTGTCCACGCTCGGCTTCCTCGGTCTGTCGATGGCGCTGGCCACCCAGATCAACTCGCCGACGTTCAAGGACATCATCTCCGTCGTCATCAAGTGGGTGGCCGGTCTGATGGGTCCGATCGCGATCCCGTTCATGCTGGGCCTTCTGCGCAGGTTCCGTAAGTCGGGCCCGACGGCCGCGCTCGTCAGCTGGGCGGCGGGTCTGCTGGCGTTCTACTTCACCAACTACAACTTCGACGGTTCGGTGAAGACGGATGTCGCGCTCCAGTACCAGGTGGCACTGCCGCTGGCGATCTCGCTGGTGCTCTACATCCTGATCGGCTTCATCAAGCCCGAGGACACCCCGGAGCGCGACGCGCTGATCGAGAAGATCAACACGGACGGTGACGGGGACGCCGGGGGCGCGAAGGTTCCGGCGCAGGCCGGTTCCGGCGACGCCGCGGTCGCGGAGGGTGTGAAGGACTGATCCCTTCAGCCAGTGCAAGGGGCGGGGTGCGGACGCGGCGGCGTCCGCGCCCCGCCCCTTTCCCGTGCGTCCCGTACGCCGGTCAGCCGCGCGGGTAGCGGGTCAGCCAGCCCTGGGCGGCAGCCGACGGGCTGTGGAGCGTCGGTCCCTGGGTCATCTCCATGGCGAAGTCGTCGGCGAGTTCCAGGAGCGTGGCCCGGCCCTCCAGTTCGGCGAGCCAGGCGGGCGGCAGTGCGGTCTCGCCGTGCAGCACACCGAGCAGTACCCCGCAGAGGGCCCCGGTGGCCGCGGACGGGCCGCTGTGGTTCACCGCGAGCCGCAGCCCTTGCCGGACGTCCTCGCCGACCAGTGCGCAGTACACGGCGACGGCGAGGACCTCCTCGGCGGAGTCCGTGTCGCCCAGCGCCTCGATGAGGGCCGGGCCCGGGATGCCCTGGCGCACGGAGCCGAGGGCCTGCTGCAGGGCGTCGGTGACCTGTTCGTGGCCGGGGCGCTCGGCGAGCAGCGCCAGGGCCTGCTGGACGGAGCCGTCCAGCGTCTGGCCGCGGGCCAGCCCGTGCACCACGACGGCGAGGGCGCCCGCGGAGAGCAGGGCGGTGGGGTGGCCGTGGGTCTGGGCGGCGCATTCGACGGCCAGTTGCAGGACGAGCTGCGGTTCCCAGCCCACCAGCAGTCCGAAGGGGGCGGAGCGGGTGAGTGCGGCCGAGTCGCGCGCGGCGGGGTTCTTGGGCTGGTCGAGGGTGCCCATGGTGGTGTCGCCCAAGCCGTTGAGGCATTCGCGGGTGGGGGCACGGCGGGCGTAGAGCCACTCCTCCTGGGCGAGCCAGCCGTTCTCCGTGCGCCGCTCGTCCGGACCCCAGTCGCTCTGGGTGGCGGCCCAGCGCAGGTGGGCACGGTACACATCGGTGGGCGGGTGCCAGGCGCCGGTGTCGCGGCGGACCTGGGCGCGGATCAGTCCGTCGACGGTGAACAGGGTGAGCTGGGTGACGGCGGTGACCGCACCTCGTCTGCCGTGGACGGGCACGAAGTCGGTGACGGCCTCGACGCCATGGGCCGCGCGGATCTCTTCGAGCGAGAGTCCGCTCACGGCCGCGCCGAGCGCGTCGCCGATGGCACCGCCCAGCAGGCAGCCGCGCACCCGGCTGCGGAAGTCCTGCTGTTCGGCGCGGCCCCAGATGGCTGTGGCTCCTGTGCTCACCGCGCCCCTTCCCCGTCCGCGTACGACTGCGCAGCACTGTAATCGAACGGGAACGGCTGGTTCAGGGGCGGAACGGTATGTACGGAGTGGCTCCGGCGGTCACTTTTGAACAGCTATCTGCGGGGACCTCCGGGGATCTCCGGGGTCCGGGCCACGTCCGCGGACGCGGGACATCCCCGACCTGATGCGGGACCTGCCCGGCGGGCCGACGACCACCCGCAGACGTCCCCGGACGGCCGGGGCGTCTCCGGCCGCCCGGCCGGCGAACGCGGCCGGGCAGCCGGCGAACGGATCAGTCCGGCAGCACCGGCAGCAGCTCGGGGAGGTGTCCGTCGGACGTGGCTGCCGCCCGCTTTCGTTCCTCGGGGACTTCCCCGTACAGCGTGTTGCGCGGCTTCGCCGGCCGGCCCGCCAGTTCGGCGATGGCGACCAGGTCCTGGATCGAGCGGTAGGAGCCGTAACTCGACCCCGCCATGCGGGAGATGGTCTCCTCCATCAGCGTGCCGCCCAGGTCGTTCGCACCGGAGCGGAGCATTTCGGCCGCGCCCTCCGTGCCGAGCTTGACCCAGCTGGTCTGGATGTTGGTGATGTGCGGGTGCAGCAGGAGCCGGGCCATGGCGGTGACGGCCCGGTTGTCACGGTCGGTCGGGCCCGGGCGGGCGATGCCCGCGAGGTAGACCGGTGCATTGGTGTGGATGAACGGGAGCGTCACGAACTCCGTGAAGCCACCGGTCTCCTGCTGGAGGCGGGCCAGGGTCCGCAGATGGCCGAGCCAGTGGCGGGGCTGGTCGACATGCCCGTACATCATGGTCGATGAGGAGCGCAGCCCCACCTCGTGGGCCGTCCTGATGACTTCCAGCCAGGTCGCCGTCGGCAGTTTCCCCTTGGTGAGGACCCAGCGGACCTCGTCGTCCAGGATCTCCGCCGCCGTGCCCGGGATCGAGTCGAGTCCGGCCTCCTTCGCGGCGGTCAGCCAGTCGCGGATGGACATGCCGGTGCGGGTCGCGCCGTTGACGACCTCCATCGGGGAGAAGGCGTGCACATGCATGCCGGGGACGCGCGCCTTCACCGCCCGCGCGATGTCGAAGTACGCCGTGCCGGGCAGGTCCGGGTGGATGCCGCCCTGCATGCAGACCTCGACGGCACCGACGTCCCACGCCTGTGCGGCCCGGTCGGCGACCTGGTCCAGGGAGAGCGTGTACGCGTCGGCGTCGGTGCGCCGCTGGGCGAAGGCGCAGAACCGGCAGCCGGTGTAGCAGACGTTGGTGAAGTTGATGTTCCTGGTGACGATGTACGTGACGTCGTCGCCGACCACGTCACGGCGCAGCGTGTCCGCGATCCGGCACAATTCGTCGAGCGCCGGGCCGTCCGCGTGGAGCAGGGCGAGGGCCTGGTCGTCGGTGAGCTTCGTCGGGTCGTCGGCGGCCTGGCCGAGCGCGACCTTCACGTCGGTGTCGATCCTGGACGGGACCATTCCGGGGGCGGCGGCCTCGCGGAGTGCCTCCCAGTCCCCGTAGACGTCGTCGAAGTCGTCGCGGCGGTCGCCGGTTCGGCCCTCGGTGTCGATGGTGCGGTGCAGATCGGTGCGGCCGGAGGCGTTGAAGCCCTCGTCGGGCTCCTGCCACGGCAGACCGACGGGGATCGCCTCTTCCTTCGCCAGCCCGGTCTCCGGGTCGGCGAGCGCCCGGACGTGCGGGAGGAGGCGGGGGTCGAGCCAGGGCTCGCCGCGCTGGATGAACTCCGGGTAGATGGTGAGCCGTTCACGGAGTTCGAAGCCCGACTCGGCTGTCTTCGCGGCGAGTTCGTCGATGTGCGGCCATGGACGCTCGGGGTTCACATGGTCCGGGGTGAGCGGTGAGACGCCGCCCCAGTCGTCGATCCCGGCGCCGATGAGCAGTGCGTACTCCGCGTCGACGAGGTTCGGCGGGGCCTGGATGCGGGCGGACGGGCCGAGAATGTGCCGGGCCACGGCAATGGCGGCGGCCAGTTCCTCCAGTTCGGCGTCCGGCATCCCGCGCATCGCCGTGTCCGGCTTGGCGCGGAAGTTCTGGACGATGACCTCCTGGATGCCGTGGTAGGCGCGGGCGGTCTTGCGCAGCTCGAAGAGGGATTCGGCGCGCTCCTCGTACGACTCGCCGATCCCGATCAGGATGCCGGTCGTGAACGGGACGTTGGACCGGCCCGCGTCCTCCAGCACCCGCAGCCGTACCGCCGGCTCCTTGTCCGGGGAGCCGTGGTGCGGGCCGCCCGGCTCGGACCACAGGCGGGTCGCCGTCGTCTCCAGCATCATGCCCATGGACGGGGCGACGGGCTTGAGGCGCTGGAGGTCGGTCCAGGTCAGCACGCCGGGGTTGAGGTGCGGAAGGAGTCCGGTCTCTTCGAGTACCCGGATCGCCATGGCGCGTACGTACGCGAGGGTGTCGTCGTATCCCTCGGCCTCCAGCCACTCCCGCGCCTCGAGCCAGCGGTCCTCGGGGCGGTCGCCGAGCGTGAACAGTGCTTCCTTGCAGCCCATGGCCGCGCCCTTGCGGGCGATGTCGAGAACCTCGTCGGGCGACAGGAACATCCCGTGCCCGGCCTTGCGGAGCTTGCCGGGGACAGTGACAAAGGTGCAGTAGTGGCACTTGTCGCGACAGAGCCGGGTCAGCGGGATGAAGACCTTGCGCGAGTACGTGATGACGCCCGGCCGGCCCGCGGCTTCGAGGCCCGCGTCCCTCACCCGGGCGGCGGACGCGGCAAGGTCCGTCAGATCGTCGCCGCGTGCCTGGAGCAGGACGGCGGCCTCGGTCACATCGAGGGCGACACCGTCACGGGCCCGTTTGAGCGCGCGCCGCATGGAGTTGGTGGTCGGGCGTGCGCGCTGAGGATCGGTCATGAACCGAGCATACGAGCGAGGTGGGCGGGCCGATGAAGCCCGTCCGGGGTTCGGGGGCGAAACGGACGCCGCTGCCGTGGCCCGTCCGGCGACACCCCGGTCCCCGGGGCGCCCCCTCCGGTACCTGGACGCCCCCCAGCCCGTCCGGCGCTTGAGGACGGACCGGGGCCCGGTCCCGGGGCGCCCTGTCGGGGCCGGTGAGCACCTGGGCCTGTGGGGGTTCGCCCGGCGCGAGGCGACCGTCGATTCCGGCTCACCGGATCCAGGGTTCCGTCCTCGAACGCCGGACGGGCCGAAAAGGGCCTTCGGGCGCGCGCCCGGAGGCGAGGACCGGTTGTCAGCCCTCTTGGTCCGCGCGGAGCGACAGGTTCAGTCGGTCGCTCGCCAACCGCATGTGTTCCGCCATCGCCGCATCCGCCGCCTCGGGATCACCCGCCCGGATCGCGTCGAGCACCGCCCCGTGCTCATGAAGCGTCCCGCTCACCGTGCCCTCGATGTCGCCTGCCCGCTCCATCCAGACCTGGAGCAGCGCCCGGATGGAGTGCAGGATGTCGCTCAGCACCGTGTTGCGGGCGATGTTCGCGGTCTCCAGGTGGAACGCGATGTCGGCGTCGATGAACGCCTTGACGTCCGTGCCCGCCTCCCGCATCCGCGCCAGATGGCCTTCGAGTCGTTCGACGTCCGCCGGCTCCGCCCGTTCCGCGGCGAGGCGTGCGGACATGCCCTCCATGAACGTACGGACCTCCACGAGGTCCTGCGTACGGCGCTGACCGAGCATCAGGCCCCAGTTGATCGCCCGTGGCAGGAACTCCGACGTGCCGTCGCGCACGTACGAGCCCGAGCCCGGCCGGATCTCGATGATGCCGAGCACGTCCAGCGCGGAGAGTGCGCCCCGGACGCTGGACCGGGCGACGCCGAGCGCCTCGGCGAGCTGCCGTTCGGCGGGCAGTCGGGTGCCTGGCTTCAGGTTGCCCTCGGAGAGGTGGTCGAGGAGCCGCTTGGCCACCTCGCTGACCGAGGACTCGCGTACGACGGGGCGCAGGAGCGAGGTGAAATCTGGCGCTTCGGGCTGCATGGACACGTCGTCCAGTACATCAGACGTCGCCCGATGTGCACGGGTCGGGCGGACCATATCGCGCTCATCGGTCCTGTTGGGGTGCTCGTCGGAGCGACGTACGTCACTTTGGTTAATTGGTGACCAATTTTGGATTCGGGGCTAGCGTGTGAGCTGTTCGCCGGTCGGACCGCCGCGGCTACTGCCGGCCCCGCCCGCTGCCGACAGTGACCAGAGCCGGACAAAGCTGTCCGGGAAGCGAGGAGTCTCCATGGGCGCCACTGCGCATTCAGTCGAGAGATCTGCCGTCGAGCGGTCGACGATCAAGAAGGTCTCGATCCGGCTCGTCCCCTTCGTGGCCCTGATGTTCTTCGTGAACTATCTGGACCGGACGGCCGTGTCCTTCGCCGAGCCGAACGGCATGGGCCAGGACCTCGCGCTCACGGCGGCGCAGTTCGGCTTCGCCTCGGGCGTCTTCTTCATCGGCTACATCATTCTCGAAGTGCCGAGCAACATGGCTCTGCACAAGTTCGGCGCCCGCCGCTGGCTCGCCAGGATCATGGTCTCCTGGGGCGTCGTCGCCCTGCTCTTCACCTGGGTGCAGAACAGCGAGCAGCTGTACACGCTCCGCTTCCTGCTCGGTGTCGCCGAGGCCGGATTCTTCCCCGGCGCGATCCTCTTCCTGAGCCAGTGGGTGCCGTCCCGGCACCGGACGAAGGTGCTCGGCCTCTTCTACCTGGCCCAGCCGCTGACCACCGTGATCGGCGCCCCACTGGCCGGCTGGTTCATCAATCAGCACGGGCTGTTCGGCCTCGAGGGCTGGCGCGTGATGTTCCTCGGCGTGTCCATCCCCGCGATCCTGCTGGGCGTCATCGCCTGGTTCTACCTGATCGACAAGCCGGCCGACGCGAAGTGGCTGACCACCCCGGAGAAGGAGTGGCTGACCGCCGAGCTGGCCGCCGAGAACGCCACGAAGACCGGCGCCGACGAGAAGTCCGGGCACGGGCGCGAGGCGCTGAAGGCCGCGTTCACCAACAGCCGTGTCTGGACCCTCGCGCTCATCTACTTCGGTTTCATCTACGGCCTGTACGCCCTCGCCTTCTTCCTGCCGACGATCATCAACGGCTTCCAGGACCAGTTCGACACCTCGTTCAGCGTCATGGACAAGGCCCTGATCACGGCGATCCCGTATCTCCCGGCCGCGATAGTCCTCTTCTTCTGGTCGCGTCACGCCACCAGGCACGGCGTCGGCACGTGGCACATCGCCGGCCCGGCCGTCGTGGGCGGCATCTCCATCCCGATCGCCCTCTACATGGGCTCGCCCGCCGCGACGGTCGCCGTCATCACCGTCACCGCGTGTGCGATCTTCGCCGCGCTGCCGGTCTTCTGGTCCGTGCCGTCCCAGTTCCTGACCGGCGCCGCCGCCGCGGCCGGTATCGCCCTGATCAACACCGCGGGCAATGTGGCCGGTTTCGCCGCCGGCTACGTCACCGGCTGGCTGAAGGACTTCAGCGGCGACTACTACCTGCCGATGTTCCTGGTCGGCGCCTTCATGCTCATGTCCGCCGCACTGATGCTGTGGCTCGCCGGCCGGTCCAAGGACCGCGACGCGGGCCAGGGCCGGTCCCTCGTGGAGGCCCACTGATGACCCGCCTGTTCAACGACCCCGCCGCCTTCGCCGACGAGGCACTCGAAGGGTTCGTCGCCGCCCACCCCCACCGGGTCCGTCAGGTCCCCGGCGGGGTGGTCCGGGCCACTCGCACCGCCCCCGGCCAGGTCGCGGTCGTCGTCGGCGGCGGATCCGGCCACTACCCGGCCTTCTCCGGCCTGGTCGGCCAGGGCCTCGCGCACGGCGCCGCGGTCGGCAATGTCTTCGCCTCGCCCTCCGCCCACCAGGTGCGGCAGGTCGCGAAGGCCGCGCAGACCGGCGGTGGTGTCCTTCTCGCGTACGGGAACTACGCGGGCGACGTCCTGCACTTCGGGCAGGCGGCCGAGCAGCTGACCGCCGAGGGCATACCCGCCCGGACGCTCGGCGTCACCGACGACATATCGAGCGCCTCCGTGGCCGAGGCGCACAAGCGCCGCGGGGTCGCGGGCGACCTGGTGGTCTTCAAGGCGGCCGCGGCCGCCGCCGAGGCGGGACATGATCTCGCCGAGGTGACCCGGATCGCCGAGCTGGCCAATGCCCGCACGCGTTCCTTCGGTGTCGCATTCTCCGGCTGCACGCTGCCGGGCGCGGACCACCCGCTGTTCACCGTCCCCGAGGACCGGATGGCAGTCGGGCTCGGCATCCACGGCGAGCCGGGCATGGGAGAGCAGCCGGTCCCGAGCGCGGACGAGGCCGCCGAGCTGCTGGTGAGCACGGTGCTGGGCGAGCTGCCCGAGGGTGTCGAATCCCCGCGCGGGCAGCGGGCCGCCATCATTCTCAACGGCCTCGGCTCGGTGAAGTACGAGGAGCTGTTCGTCGTCTACCGCCGGGTCGCCCAGCTGCTTCATGAAGCCGGTGTGGAGGCCGTCGACCCCGAGGTCGGGGAGTTGGTGACCAGCTTCGACATGGCGGGCGTCTCGCTCACCCTGTGCTGGCTGACGGACGAACTGGAACCGCTGTGGACGGCTCCGGCGGATGCCCCCGCGTACCGCAAGGGCACGGTCGAGGCGGCCGACCTCATCGCCGGGACCCCCGCCCAGCAGGCCGTCGAGGAGCCGGTCCGGGCCGCCACCGAGGAGTCCCGCGCCACCGCCCGTACCGTCCTCGCCGCCCTGCGCACCCTGAAGTCCACCGTCGACACGCACGCCGACGAACTCGGCCGGATCGACGCGGTCGCCGGTGACGGCGATCACGGCATCGGCATGCAGCGCGGATCCACGGGCGCGTACGAGGCAGCCGTCCGCGCCGAACAGCTCGGCGCCGGTGCCGAAACGCTCCTGCACCGGGCCGCCGACGCCTGGGCCGACAAGGCGGGCGGCACCTCGGGCGCCCTGTGGGGCGTCATCCTCCGCGCCATCGGCACCGCCCTCGGCGACACCGACCGGCCCACCGCCCCCGTGGTCGCCGCCGGAGTCGCGGAGGCGGCGGCGGGCGTGATGCGCCTGGGCAGGGCGGAGGTCGGCGACAAGACGATGGTCGACGTCCTCGTCCCGTTCGCCGAGGCGCTGACCACCGCCACCGCCGACGGGCAGCCGCTGTCCACCGCCTGGGACACGGCGGCGAGCACCGCGGCCGCCACCGCGGCCGCCACCGCCGACCTGCTGCCCCGCATGGGCCGGGCCCGTCCGCACGCCGAGAAGAGCCTCGGCACCCCGGACGCCGGGGCGCACTCCCTCGCCCTGATCGTCCGCGCCGTCCACCCCGTTCTCGCACCCACCCTGGAGATCCACTGATGTCCGACAAGCTCCGTATCGTCGTCGGTTCCGACGATGCCGGTCACACGTACAAGGAAGCCCTCAAGAAGGACCTGGAGGCCAGCGACCTCGTCGTCACCGTCACCGATGTGGGTGTCGACGCCGACGGACACACCGCGTACCCGAAGGTGGCCATCGCCGCCGCCGAGATGGTCGCCCGCGGCGAGGCGGACCGCGCCCTGCTGGTCTGCGGCACCGGTCTCGGTGTCGCCATCGCCGCCAACAAGGTCAAGGGCATCCGCGCGGTGACCGCCCACGACTCGTTCTCCGTCGAGCGCGCGGTCCTCTCCAACAACGCCCAGGTCCTCACGTTCGGACAGCGCGTCGTCGGTCTGGAACTGGCCCGTCGGCTGGCCGCCGAGTGGCTGACGTACCGCTTCGACGAGACGTCCGCGTCCGCCGCCAAGGTCGCCCTCATGCGGGACTACGAGAACCAGCAGGAAGCAGCAGCCTGATGCCCGCCGCTTCCACCGCTCCGGCGCCGATCACGATCGGGGTGAGCCTGAAGATGTACTTCGGCCACCACCAGACCCTGAACTGGGCACGCCGGATCGCCGACACCGCCGCCCGGCACCCGGCCGTGACGACCGGTGCCGCCGAACTGTTCGTGCTGCCCGCGTTCCCCGCGCTCGTCCCCGTCACCGGCATCCTCGCCGGCACGGGGGTGCGGACCGGGGCGCAGGACCTGGCGACCGAGGACACCGGCCCCTACACCGGCGAGGTCAGCGGCGCCCATCTCAAGGAGATCGGCGTGAGCTACGCCGAGGTCGGCCACGCCGAACGCCGCCGGCTCTTCGGCGAGGGCGACACGGTGGTCGCGGCCAAGACGGCCGCCGCCCTGCGCAACGGCCTCACACCGGTCCTGTGCGTCGGTGAACTCGACCGGGTCTCCCCCTCCGGGGCGGCCGCCCGCACGGTCGCCGAGGCAGAGCGCGTCCTGGCCACGGCAGCCCATGACGGCGCCCCGGCCCCGGTCGTCCTCGCGTACGAACCGCAGTGGGCGATCGGCGCCCCCGAACCGGCGTCGTCCGAGCACATCCGTACCGTCTGCGCGGCCCTGGACGAATGGCTGTCCACGCAGCCCGCCCTCGCCGGCAGCAGGGTCATCTACGGCGGCAGCGCGGGCCCGGGACTGCTCACCGAACTCGGCACCGGGGTCGGCGGTCTCTTCCTCGGCCGGTTCGCCCACGACCCGGCGGCGGTGGAACGCATCCTCGACGAGGTCCTGGCCCTGCACTCGACGGCAGGAGCGGTCTGATGGCCTACGGACTGAGCACCTACGCCTTCTTCTGGCGGATCTCCGAGCGCGCCCCGCAGCCGCTCACCGTGCACGACATGCTCGCGCAGACCCGTGACCTGGGCGGCGAGGTCTTCCAGATCTGCGACTACCCGCTGATCGAGACGTTCGACGACACGCAGCTGGACGCGGTACGCGCCACGGCGGCGGAGTACGGCATCACGCTGGAGCTCGGTACCCGGGGGGTGAGCCCCGCGCACCTCGCCACGTATCTCCGTATCGCGCAGCGTCTGGGCGTCACCCTGGTCCGCTCGATGATGAACACGGCCGACCACCGGCCGACCGTGCCGGAGGCGACGGCCCTGCTCCGCAAGGCCGTCCCCGGCTACGCGGCGGCGGGCGTGACGCTCGGCCTGGAGACGTACGAACAGGTCTCCACCGACGACCTGCTGTCCGTCGTGCGCGGCGTCGACAGCCCGTACCTCGGCGTCGTCCTCGACCCGGGCAACAGCGTCGCCCGGCTCGAACGCCCGGTGGACGTCGTCGACGCCACCGCCCCCCACGTGGTGAACATCCACGTCAAGGACTTCTCGTTCTCCCGCCGCGACGGCTGGGTCGGCTTCACGTTCGCCGGCTGCCTCCTCGGCGAGGGCCTCCTCGACTACGACCACATGATCGACAAGGTCCGGCCGGCCGAGAAGGGCATCAACCAGATCGTGGAGCACTGGCTCCCCTGGCAGGGCGACTTCACCGAGACCGCCCGCCTGGAGGACCAGTGGACCCGGCACAGCATCAACACCCTTATGAGGAGCAAGTAATGGCCACCGAAACCACGACCGCATCCACCACCGTTGCCGTCATCGGGGCCGCCGGCAAGATGGGCCAGCGCGTCTCCAACAACCTGGTCAAGAGCGACTTCACCACCCTCTTCGCCGAGAACTCGCCGAAGGGCCAGGAGCTGATCCGCGAGCTCGGCCGCGAACTGACCGACGGTGCCGAGGCGGCCGCCCGGGCCGATGTCGTCATCCTCGCCGTTCCGGACGTCGTGCTCGGCAAGGTCTCCGAGCAGCTCGTCCCGGTCATGAAGCCTGGCGCGATCCTGCTGACGCTGGACCCGGCCGCCGCGTACGCGGGTCTGCTGACCCGCCGCGCGGACGTCCACAACGCGGTGGCACACCCCTGTCACCCGTCGGTGTTCCTGGAGCGCACGACGAAGGAGGAGTGGGCCGACACGTTCGGCGGCATCGCCGCCCCGCAGGAGGTCGTCGCCTCCTTCGAGCCCGCCGCCGAGGTCGCCGACCCGAAGGCCCAGGAGCTGGCCGAGGCAGTCATCTCCACGATGTACGCCCCGGTCGTCGAGGTCCACTGGGTGACGGTCAAGCAGCTCGCGGTCCTGGAGCCGACCCTCGTCGAGACGATCGCCTGCATGGTCGGCGCGCTCCTGACCGAGGCGCTGCACGAGACCGTCCACACGGTGGGTGTCCCGGAGAAGGCGGCCCGCGCGATGCTGCTCGGCCACACCCAGGTGGCACTGGCCAACACCCTCAAGGGCTCCAACCCGTTCTCCGACGCATGCCTGATCGCGATGGACTACGGCCGTGAGTCGATCGTCCGCGACGACTGGAAGAACGTCTTCAACGACGACGAGCTCGACAAGGTCATCACGCGGATGCTCAAGATCAAGGAGATCAAGCGCTGACCCGCACTCCCCCGGTCCGAAATGGGGCTCTCCTGTCGCTTCCGTGGGTCGCTGACCAGGGCTGATACGCAGAACACGCCGTAGCCCGGCTACGTTTCGACTTGCGACAGTACGAAACGGAAGAACCTGGATACGGCGTGCGATCTGCAAGCATATGGACTCGGCTGCTCGGAGTCGAACACACGGTGGTCGCGTCGGTCGAGGCCGAGGAGGGCAACGGCGCGGAGGCGGGCCCCTGGGATGTGGTGATCGTGGCCCATGCCCGCCCGGCGAAGAGGCGGCGGCAGCGGTGCGGGGTCTGCGGTCGCCGGTGCGCCCGGTTCGACAACGGCGAGGGCCGCCGGCGCTGGCGTGCCCTGGACCTGGGGGTGGTCCGGGCGTTCATCGAGGCCGACGCGCCGCGGGTATCCTGTCCCCAGCACGGTGTGGTCGTCGCCCACGTGCCCTGGGCCCGCCACGGTGCCGGGCACACCCTGGCCTTCGACGACACGGTGGCCTGGCTGGCCACGCACTGCTCGAAGACCACGGTGGTCCAACTGCTGAGGATCGGCTGGCGCACGGTCGGCGGCATCTGCGCCCGCGTGTGGTCGGACGTCGAACAGCGCGTGGACCTGCTCGCGGGCCTTACCCGGGTCGGCATCGACGAGATCTCCTACAAGCGGCACCACAAGTACCTGACCGTGGTGGTCGACCACGACAGCGGCCGGCTCGTGTGGGCGGCGGCCGGCCGGGACAAGGAGACACTGCGGTCCTTCTTCGACCTGCTCGGACCTGAACGCTCCGCGAAGATCACCCACGTGTCCGCGGATGCCGCCGACTGGATAGCGAAGGTAGTCGCCGAGCGCTGCCCGCAGGCGGTGCGGGTGATGGACCCGTTCCACGTCGTGCAGTGGGCCACCGACGCCCTGGACACCGTGCGCCGCGAGGTCTGGAACGCCGAGCGCGGCGGCAAGGGCCGCGCCACCCCGGGCTCGAAGTCACTGAAGAAGGCCCGCTGGGCCCTGTGGAAACGCCCTGAGGACCTCACTGAACACCAGCGCGCGCAACTGGAGTTCATCGCGAAAGCCCACCCCGTCCTGCACCGCGCATACCTGCTCAAGGAGGCCCTTCGCCTGGCGTTGAAGTCCGGCCCCGACACCCCCGAGGCCCTCCTCGACTGGGTGTCTTGGGCCCGCCGCTCCCGACTGGAGCCCTTCGTCAAGCTGCAACGGGCCATCGTCAAGCACTGGGACGCCATCACGGCGGCAGCCGAGCACTCCATGAGCAACGGGATCGTGGAGAGCATCAACACCAAGATCCGCCTGATCACCCGCATGGCCTTCGGCTTCAAGGACCCCGCAGCGCTCATCGCACTGGCCATGCTCAGCCTCGGCGGCCACCGACCCCACCTACCAGGGCGTCAAGCTGCATGAACCTACCCACGGAAGCGACAGGAGAGCCCGAAAGGGGCCGTGGTGCGGCAGGGGAACCCGAACCGGGTTACCCACGGCAACTAAGCACCAGGGCTGCCGACTTGCCTCGGCAGATACCCATCACTCGAACCGGGGGACGCACATGAACTGGACCGGACGATCCGCGGGCGTGCTGCTGGCGGCGAGCATGGTGATCTCAACAGCCGCGTGCACGGCTGACAGCAGCAGCGGCGGGGCGGCATCGGGTTCCTGCGTCAACCGGTTCACCTACCAGGAACGAACGTACCGAGACGTGGCGAACGTCGACTTCACCGTCGCGGCGAAGCTCGGCGTCGCCACCCAACCTCCCTGCAACGACACCGGCGGCCAGAAAAAGACCGATGAGGCGGGGACTGCACAGACTGCTTACGAGGTGCAAGGCATCTCGCCCGAGGTGGCCATCGCAGTCGGGGACACACCCGCGGAGGCCTCGTTCTTCGCCGCCTACTCCGGCGCAGACCTCCCGCCCGAGGTACAGAAACTGATGGACGGCTCGTGATGCGGAGCGTGACACGAGCACGGCCCGTCAGACCGCGACAGGGTCGCGGGCCCGGGTCGTGCTCGACAGGCTCGACGGGGGCATCGCCGAGATCCTGGCCGCCAAGGCACGGCTCGACTCCGCTGAGGCGTTCCGGGACGCCGCTCAGTGGCTCGACGCCTACGCCAACTCCCTCTACCGCTCCGTCAAGAACAACCGTGACGGACATGCGCTCGCCGCCCGCCTCGACGCCGCCGACAGCATCGGATTCCTGCTGGAACTGCTCTTCGCCCTGGACCGCCGTCCCCGCCCCTACAACAAATACCTGGAGTGGGAACTCAGCCGGTACCCGCTGCCCGGCTGGGACACCGACCCGCTGCTGGAGGCCTTGGACCGCATCTCGGCAACGGGCGGCGTGTCCCTTCAACGGAGCCTCTTCGCCCGGATCGAGGCAACGGCCCGGCACGCCGGCCACGGCGCGGTGCTGGACGCATGGGGCGAGGACCTGGAGCTGATGCGACCGCGGTAGCGGGGCTCACCCGCGGGGCTTCGGCCAGTCCTGGGTGTCCGCCCATGCGGCGTACGAGGTCCAGGGGACAGTGGGGAACTGCGCGCGCAGCGCCTCCAGGTCCACCTGGTAACCGGTGGTCTCCAGGAAGCTGTACATGGCGAACATGTCGGGGTTGACGGTACGGAGATCCTCCAGTGGCGTCTGCCGGAACGCGACCATGCCGCCCGCGGCCCGTCCGATCTCCTCGGCCATCCGGACCGGCGTGGGGTCGTCGCCCGCCACTTCGATCCGCTGCCCGATCCAGCGGTCCGGATCGGCCACGACCGCGGCCACGACCCGGCCCAGATCCTGTCGCGCCACCTGCTGGAGAGGGGTGTCGCCGGAGAGCGGCATGGTGAGGAGGCCGGCGGCGACCTCGTCCAGCGCGCCCAGCGCGTTGTCGTAGAAGTAGGTCGGTGCCACCACCGTCGCCGGAAGTCCTGAGCCGGCCAGCAACTCCTCGGTCCTGGCCTTGGTCTCGAAGTGCGGTACGCCGGTGCCGCGGTCCGCACTGGCGACGGAGGCCAGCACCAGATGCGGCAGTGCGGCGGCCTCGGCGGCCCGTACGATCGCCGCGCCCTGGGCCACCTCCGCGTCCAGACCGTCCTGGAACGGCGTGGTCACGGCGAACGCGGCCGTCGTGCCCCTGAACGCCTCGGCGAGCGAGTCCGCGTCGAACAGATCCCCGGGGACGACCTCCGCTCCGGCCACGGCCAGCGCCCTGGCCCGCCCGCTGCGGGGATCACGCACCACGGCGCGCACGGCGCGCCCCGCCTCCAGCAGTGCGGCGGCCACCGCACCGCCCTGGCCGCCGGTCGCTCCGAGTACCGCGATGGACATGGCTTCTCCCTGATCGTCGACGGACATGCCTCCATGCTTACCAGCAGTGGCCTGCCACCGGGAGGACCCCGAGCGGTGGGCGTCGGCCCTGCCTCGTGGCCTGCTCAATGACGACCGGCACATAACTCGGCCCAAACCGTCTTGCCCACGACCCGGTCGGTGGCTCCCCAGGACGTGGCCAGCGCCTCGACCAGATGCAGGCCGTACCCCGACTCCGCGCCACTCGTCGGCGCACACCGCTGCGGCCCCTGCTCACCCAGTGCGTCCGACACCTCGATACGGAGCATGTCCGCCAGGTCGAGAAGCCTCAGCTCGAAGTCCCGCCCCTTCACGTGCCCGTGCAGCACCGCGTTCGCCGCCAGTTCGGCCACGACCAGGGCGGCATTGTCGGAGAACTCGCTCCCGTACGGCACACCCCACTCGTCGAGTTGATGGACAGCGAGCCGGCGGGCGAGCCGTGCGCCGCGGCGGGTGGCGCTGAACCGCTGGACGAACTCGGCGCCCGCAAGGGTGATTTCGACGTTCATGTGACTCAGCGTGTCCGGTCCCTCGTACGCTGACCAGGAGTGACACCACGACACCGAGTAGCTGTACGGGCACGCCCGGTCGGCTGTACGGGGCGTCGGCCGTGACCGGACGGACAGAGGCGGTACGGGGTAGATGGCGAACGCGGAACGCGAAGAACGACCGGAGCGCCCGGCCGAGTCGGATGGGACGGCGCACCTGTTCAGGGCGCTGGGCAGACAGCTCAAGGTGCTGCGGGAGCGCGCCGGCCTGAGTCAGAAGGAACTGGGCACGGCAGCGCACTGCGGCGAGGACCTCATCTCCGCGATGGAACGGGGCGTACGGACGCCGCAAGCTGATTTCCTTGAGCGGGTCGATGAGCTTCTTGAGGCAAAGGGCGTGCTCAGAGCGGCGGTCCCCGACGTCCTGGAAGCCCGGAAGAAGGCGCGCACCCGGCATCCGGAGTGGTACCGCGATTACGCAAGGTTAGAGGCGGACGCAGTACAGCTTTACGTCTACAACAACCAGTCCGTGCCCGGCCTGCTTCAGACCGAGTCCTACGCACGCGCCCTCTTCACTCAGTGGCAACCACTGCTCAGCGAGGAGACCATCGACAAGAGGGTGGCCGACCGACTGGATCGCCAGCAGATCTTCTCCCCATGGCCCTCGCCGACGTTTCACTTCATCCTGGACGAGAGCGTACTGATGCGTCCCATCGGTGGCCGGGGCGTCCATCAGGAACAGTTGTGGAAACTCCTGCACATTGGCCGTCTCCGGACGGTGCAAATTCAGCTGATGCCGCTTGATCGCACCGAACAGCCGAGCCTGGATGGCCCGTTCACGCTGGTCACGCCCAAGGGCAAGCAGCAAGTGGCCTACCTGGAGATCCACACGTATCCACGGCTGATCACCGATCTGGAGGAGGTCCGGGTGCTGGCCGTCCGCTATGGAATCATCCAGTCGGCGGCGCTCACGCCACAGGAGTCGTTGGCCGTGATCGAGAAGATGCTGGGAGAGCAATGAGCACCGAGCAACTGCACTGGTTCAAGAGCAGCTACAGCGACGGCGAAGGCGGCGCCTGCATCGAGGTCGCCTACGACTGGCACAAGTCCAGCCACAGCAGTGGCGGCGGCGGCGAGTGCATCGAGGTCGCGACCTGCCCCACCACCATCCACATCCGCGACTCGAAGAACATCCAGGGCCCCCACCTCGACGTCGCCCCCGCCACCTGGTCCGCCTTCGTCGCGTACGCGCGCCAGGGCTGAGCGCGGCCCGATCCGCCTGGCACACCGGGTCCCGCACCGGATCGCGACAGCCGCGACCCGGTCGACCGCGACGCGGCGGCTCCTGACGTAAAGGCTTTAAAGGCATTGGGAAGAAGGAACTTCCCAACCAAACCCGTCCCCCCGCCTCAACCCGAGGCCCGTCACTCGCACGGGTGAGGTTCGCCAACTGAGCTGGAGTTCGCACCGGTTGGCTGGCATATGCTCGCCGCGACAACCACAGACATGCGTCGGCCCCCGGCCGGGACGGCAATCCCGATCGAGGGCCTGACCACCGAGGAAGCGAACCCTTCCCGATGGATGCCCAGCAGATTAGCGTGCCCTCGCACGCCCCGTCCCGCGTACCCGGGAGCGCCGCGCCGTCGTCCGGTGTCGTGCACATCAACTCCCGGCACACCAGCCGCTTCACGGTCGTCGGCAACCATCTCGCCCAGCACCGGGAGCTCTCGCTCCTCGCGATCGGGCTCGGCCTGCACATCCAGTCGCTGCCCGCCGGAGCGAAGGTCGGCATCAAGGTCCTCGCCGAACGCTTCCCGGACAGCGAGGCCCGCATCGCCGCCGCCCTGCGCGAGCTGGAAGCCCACGGCTACCTCCGGCGCACTCGGGAACGCCTCCCCGACGGCCGCGTCGTCACCCGCACCTGCTCGTACAACCAGCCGGGCGCCACTCCGCACGCACCCCCGGCACCCAAGCCGCAGCCCCGACCGAGGCCGCGCCCCAGGCGCCCTGTTCCCGCACCCGAGACGTGTTCGGCGCTCAAACCGGTCGCGTCGCCCACACTCGTGGCGCAGCTGCCCACACCCCCGACCGCACCGCTTCAGGAACCTCACGCCCCCAGCGCCGAGCTACTCCGCACCGCCGCCGATCTCCTCGCCGACCTGCGTCGGGACACCCCGCAGCTGGTCCTCTCCGAGCGCGACGTCGACCGTCTCAGCCCGGCCGTCGCCGCCTGGCTCGAACGCGAAGCCACCCCCGAGACCATCAGGCGTGCTCTGACTGCCGACCTCCCCGTGCCCCTCAAGTACCCCGCGAATCTGCTCAGACACCGCCTCGCCGTGTTCCTTCCACCGCCGCTCCCCCTCGTTCCGGTACGCCGGGAGGTGACGCCCTTCCAGACCTGCGACGACTGTGAGCGCGCCTTCCGCTCACCCTCCCCCGGCCACTGCCGCGACTGCCGAACCGACGACCACCACCCGCTCACCGTATGAATTCGGGGAGCCATTGCCGCCGCACCCGGAACCAACCGGCCCGCAGCGCCGACTCCCGTCCCAGCGCCCGCCGTGCCTGCCGCACCTGCCCCGTAGCCCTCCACGCCCTGGACTTACCCCCAGCGTGGATGCGTCGTCGAGGTGCTGCTGACCCGATTCGCCTGCCGGACGCGCTCGAAGCACAGCTGACGCAAAGGACTTCCGCGCCGTCGTGCTCCCGTGCTTAGGTGATGGCCGCCATCACCGGGACCAGGACGAGGTGTCATATGCGGTTCGGAGCAAGGAAGTTTGCCGTGATGGCAGCAATAGCCCTCGTGGCCGGCACAGTCGGCGGGCCGACTGCGGCCGCCGAGCGTGATCACGGGCTGCCGCTCGGGCCGCGCGGCCTTCCCGAGACCCGTACCGTCGAGACCCTCCAGCTCGGCGTCACCCTGACCACCATTGTTCGCGGCGAGGCCGATCCTGCCGACGGCTGGACCGTCGAGGTGGCCGTCCCCGGTGGCGGCAACAACCCGGACCCCGACGCGCCGCCCACCGCCGTCGCCGACCGGGCGCATGCCGACGCTCTCGCCGACGCCTTGTCCGGCAAGGGATTCGTCGCTCGCGTCGAGGAGGTCACGACCCCTGCCGTGGCCGACTTCGCCGGCGGCACGCTCGGCTTCCGGGTGCGGATCGGGCTCAATGCCGACAAGGCAGCCGCCAACACCCTCCTCGCGCGGGTGCGGGCCGCGGGTTTCACCGCCTCCGCCGTCTTCACCGGGTGGGACGGATCCTCGACCGACCGCGGTCCGTGGCGTGTTCAGGTGCTCACCATCGACCCCGAGAAGTTCCGCGGTGACCTCGCCGGCGACTTCGGGCCGGACATCGAGCGGCGCGAGACCACCAGCGCGCTCGCCCGGGCCCGGAACGCGACTGCGGGGGTCAACGCCGGGTTCTTCGTGCTCGACCCCGCCGCCGGTGCGCCCGGCGACCCCGCCGGCCTCGGCGTCTACGACGGACAGCTGCGGAGCGAGGCCACCAACGGCCGGCCGGTGTTCACGTTCACCGCCGACGCGCGGCACGCAGGCGTCAACCGGTACAGCTGGACCGGCGAGGTCAGGGGCGGGCACACCACGCTGGCCCTCGACGGCATCAACCGCGTCCCCGGCCTCATCCGCAACTGCGGCGGAACCCACGACGACCTGCCCACCAGCCACCCGCTCCACGACACGACCTGCACCGACCCCGACGAGCTCGTCGCCTTCACCGCGGACTACGGCGCCTCCACCCCGGCCGGCCCCGGCGTGGAAGCCGTCCTGGACCGGCAGGGCCGGGTGACCGAGGTCCGGGAGACCCGCGGTGGCGCGCTCCCGGCGGGCGGCCGCTCGGTTCAGGGCACCGGCACCGAGGCCGCCGCCCTGCGCGCGATCGCCAAGCCGGGCGCCCGCCTCGCCGTCAGCGGCCACCTGACCGACGAGCAGGGCCGACCGGCCCACAGCCCGCAGATGGCTGTCAACGGCGGCCCGGAGCTCGTCCGCGACGGCCGTCCCCATGTGACACCGCAGGCCGACGGCATGGTCCGGCCCGGCGACCCGAGCTTCTACTACGGCTGGGCGGCCAAGCGGAATCCGCGCACGATCGCCGGTGTGGACGGGCATGGCCGGATCATGCTGGCCACGGTCGACGGCCGCGCCGTCGACAGCCTCGGTCTGTCCATCGCGGAGAGCGCCGCGGTGGCCGACTCCCTCGGCATGGAGAGCGCCGTCAACCTGGACGGCGGCGGCTCGACCACGATGGTCGTCGACGGCAAGGTGATCAACCGCCCGTCCGACGCGGCGGGCGAGCGCCCGGTCGGCGACGCGATCCTGGTGCTGCCTTGAGTTCGGCTGCCTGATCGAGTCGTCCTTCGCGGTCGGCAGCCGCGTGGACTCGACGGAACTCGAACTGACCGTCGACCAGTGGAGCGACGGCAATCCGGCGTACGCACACGCCGAAGCGTTGAGGGCCTGTCTTTCGGTCGAGCCCTGCATGATCCAGACAAAAAGACCCTAGTCCCCCAGCACCGCCTGCATCACGCTCTTCGCGATCGGCCCGCCGAGGCGTCCGCCCGAGATGTCCGAGCGGGAGATGTCCATGTCCGTCGGGTCGATGAAGACCGCGACCGCCACCGACTGCCCGTCGGCCTTCTTGCCGTACGAGACGAACCAGCCGTACGGCACCTCGTCCTTGACGTTCACGCCGCGCTGCGCCGTGCCGGTCTTGCCGCCGACCGTGACCCCGTCGATCAGGGCCCGCTGCGCGCTGCCTTCCTTGGCGGTGAACTCCATCATTTCCTGGACCTTCTTCGCCGTTCCCTCGGACACGGCCTGGCTCTTGAGCTTCGGCTCGTGCTTCTCCAGGGTCGACAGGTCGGGGCCGCGCAGCTCTTCGACGAGGTACGGCTGCATCAGCTTGCCGTCGTTGGCGAGCGCGGCGGTCACCATGGCCATCTGCATCGGTGTGCTGGTCAGGCTGCCCTGGCCCATGCCGGTCAGAGCGGTTCCGGGCTTGTCCAGGCCGGTCGGGTAGAGGCTCTTGGTGGCGAGCATGTCGCCGAACTCCTCCGAGTAGACATCTGAGTTGAAGCCGAACTTCTCCGCCGTCGCGCGCATCTTGTCCGCGCCGACCTTGGACGCCGCGTCGAGGAAGACGTTGTTGCAGGAGTGCTGCATGGCGGTCTTCATCGACGCCTTGTTGCAGACGGCGTCACCCGCCTCACTGCTGATCTTGTTCGAGGAGAGCGGCAGGGGGTACGGGGAGACCGCGTCGGACGCGGCGTCGACGTCGGTCACCACCCCGTTCTCCAGGGCCGCGGCCGCTGTGAGGATCTTGAAGGTGGAGCCGGGCGGGAAGGTCTCGCGCAGCGGACGGTTGGCCAGCGGTTTGCTCTTGTCCTTGACGAGCGCCTGGAACCGGCCGCTCTCCTTGAACGTGTTCCCGGCGAAGACGGACGGGTCGTACGAAGGCGTGGAGACAAGCGCCAGGACCTTGCCCGTGCGCGGATCGAGCGCGACGACCGCGCCCCGGGCGCCGAGGTCGGTCAGTCCCTTGTAGCCCGCCTCCTGCGCCTTGGGGTCGATGGTGGTGATCACATCGCCGCCGCGTCGCTGCTCCCCGGTGAGAATGTCCTTGGCGTGCCGGAAGGCGAACCGGTCGTCCTGGCCGCTGAGGATGGTCTCGTACGTCTTCTCCAGGAGGGACATGCCCTGCGCCTGGGAGGCGTAGCCGGTGACGGGGGCGTACATCGCGCCCTGCTTGAAGGTCCGCCGGTACCTGAAGTCCGTGCCGTCGACCGCCTTGGAGCCGGTGATCGCCTTGCCGCGGACGATGATGTCGCCGCGCGGAGTGGCGAACTGGGCGATCTTCACCCGGCGATTGTGCTCGTCGGTGGAAAGCGCCTCACGCTGGAAGTACTGGAGCCAGTTCGCCCGCAGCAGCAGGGCCATCATCAGCAGCCCGCAGAAGATGGCCATGTGCCGCAACGGCCTGTTCATCGTTCCCCCGCTCCCCGGAACCGGTTCGATCTTCAACAGGGGAAGATGCGCATGCCGGGCGAACGGTTGCACCGGGGGCGGGCCCGCGGAAGGGGGCGCGGGCCCGCCCGGCCGGGGTAATCGATCATTCCCGATCACCGGCCCCCGGGAGACGTGGCGCGCCCGTCCTCCGGGGGGTACGGAGCGGACATCACCCGAGCGGTCCCCGCCCGCGGTACCGTCCCCGCCCTGCTTCGGTCACAGATACTGTGCGTAATCGTCGAGGGTGCGCAGGACCTCCGCTTCCCCCGCCGGGGGAAGCTGCAGGACGACCTCCTCGATGCCCAGGTCCGCGTAGTGCGCCAGCTTCCCCGCGGTCGGCAGCACCGCGTACGGCACCACCCGGAGCTGCTTCGGGTCCCGGCCTGCCGACTCCCAGGCCTCGCGCAGAACGGGCATCGATTCCGTCAGTCCCCGGCCGCCGATCGGGAGCCAGCCGTCCGCGTACTCCGCGATATGAGCGAACAGCTTCGGACCGGCCGTGCCGCCGATCAGGGTGCGCGGGCCGGTCACCGGGCCGCGCGCCTCCTGGACCGGCTTCGGGTACGCGTGACTGGCCCCGACGGACCCGAACTCGCCCTCGTAACCCGTGGGTTCGCCCGCCCACAGGGCGCGCATCAGCGCCATCCGGTCGCGGCCCAGCTCCCGTCGGGTCCGCCAGGTCACTCCGTGGTCCGCGGCCTCCTCGACATTCCAGCCGAAGCCGAGGCCGAGCGTGAACCTGCCGCCGGAGAGGTGGTCGAGCGTGGCGATCTGCTTCGCCAGGTCGATCGGGTCGTGCTGGGCGATCAGGGTGATGCCGGTGCCGAGCGCCAGCCGCTCCGTCACCGCGGCCGCCTGGCCGAGGGCAACGAACGGGTCGAGCGTGCGGCCGTACTCGGGCGGGAGGTCGCCGCCCGCCGGATACGGGGTGTCCCTGCTCACCGGGATGTGCGTGTGCTCCGGCAGATAGAGCCCGGCGAATCCCCGCTGCTCGAGCTCGCGCGCGAGCCGTACCGGCGTGATCGTCTCGTCGGTGAGGAAGATCGTTGTGGCGATCCGCATTCGAGGACACCTCCGTCGTCGTGTGACCCCAACCTATGCGGTGCCGATCAGGACGCTCAGGACTCCCGCGTCGCCCTTCCTGTCCGTGAATCCACTTCCGTTTGCGGTGAGTTCATGGCCCCATAGCAGTTCGAGTACGTCACCCTCGTCACTCACGACACCCTGGGGAGCCACTCGTATGACCGGATCGGACACCCCGCAGAACGGCCCGCTCGGCAGGCGCGGCCTACTCGTCGGGACCGCCGCCACCGCCCTAACGTTGCCCACTGTGAGCTTCGCGAACGCCTCACCCGGCAAAGACGGCACTACGGACCGGGCCGACCTGACGAAGACCGTGCGCGGCACCCTGCCGACCGGGTCGCCCGACTTCGTCTATCTGCCGGTCGACGTGCCTCACGGCGTACGGGAGATCGCCGTCTCGTACACGTACCTGAAGTCGCCCGTCCCGGCCGGCACCCAGGGCAACGCCCTCGACATCGGCATCTTCGACGAGCGCGGCACGGAATTGGGCGGGCGCGGGTTCCGGGGCTGGTCCGGCGGGGCGCGTGCCGGCTTCTTCATCCGGGCGGACGAGGCGACACCCGGCTATGTCGCGGGGCCGGTAAGGGCCGGGACCTGGAACATCGCGCTGGGCCCGTACACCGTCGCCCCCGAGGGTCTCCCGTACGAGGTGACGATCACCGTCCGTTTCGGCGAGGCCGGCACCACTCCTGCGCCCGTGTACCCGCCCGAGCGCGCCAGGGGGCGCGGCCGCGCCTGGTACCGCGGAGACTGCCATCTGCACTCCGTCCACTCGGACGGCAAGCGCACCCCGGCCGAGATCGCCACCGCCGCACGCGCCGCCGGGCTCGACTTCATCAACAGCAGCGAACACAACACCCACACCGCGCACAGCGCCTGGCAGGGGCTGTGGGGCGACGATCTGCTCATCCTGACGGGCGAGGAGATCACCACGCGCAACGGTCATGTGATCGCGCTCTCCACAGACCCCGGCGCCTTCGTCGACTGGCGCTACCGGGCGCGCGACAACCGCTTCGGGCACTACGCGAAGGCCGTTCGCCGGGCGGGCGGCCTGGTCGTCCCCGCCCATCCGCACGCCACCTGCATCGGCTGCCACTGGAAGTTCGGCTTCAGCGAGGCGGACGCGGTGGAGGTGTGGAACGGGCCGTACACCCCGGAGGACGAGATCGCGCTCGCCGAGTGGGACAACTCCCTCGTCGCGGCCGTCCGCGCATCGAAGCCGTGGATCCCGGCGATGGGCAACAGCGACGCACACCGCGAACCGGACACGGTGGGGCTGCCGCAGACCGTCGTCCTCGCCGAGGAGCTGTCGCGCGACGCGATCCTCGCGGGCATCCGGGCCGGGCACTCGTACATCGCCGAGTCGTCCGCGGTCACCCTCTCCTTCGGCGTATCGGGCGGGCGCGGCGGGCACGCGGGGATCGGTGAGCGGCTGCGGGCCGACGCGGACGGTCCGCTCACCGCACGGCTGGAGGTCACCGGGGTGCCCGGCTGCACCGCCCACTTCGTCACGGACCAGGGCACGCTGCTCAGCTCCACGCTGCCGGAGTCGGGCTCGGGCACGGTGGAGTGGCGTACGACCCCGAGGTACGCCGCCTATGTCCGCGCCGAGGTCCGCCGCCCGGCCACGGTGCCGGGGCTGCCGGGGGCACTGGCGGCGCTCACCAATCCTGTGTTTCTGGACATCTCCTAGCGGTGTGCGGCGGCCCGGCTCAGAAAGGCGAGCCGGGCCCGCTTCTCCGGCTTATCGATCTCCGGGCCGAGTTCGAAGCCGGCCCGGACCACCCGGGCGACCGCCTTCTCATTGCGGGCGTCGGGCTCGACGACGATCCGCCGGTGGGCGGGATCGCTGAAGACGTAGCCGATGAGTACGGAGAGCATCGCACCGGTGAAGCCCGGTTCGGTGGTGCCGGTGGGGCCGACCAGCAGGTGGATTCCGTGGTCGCCGGGCTGTACGTCGTAGCACTCGCCGAGCGGGTCGGCGTCCGGTACGTATGTCTGGAAGAGGGCGACGGGTTCGCCGTCGCGGTGGACCAGATAGGCGTGGTGGGTGGTGAGCGAGTCAATGAACTCGTAGGTGTCCCGGACCTGTTCCCGGCTGCATTCGCCCATGCCCCAGAAACGGGCGCGTTCCTCGGTGACCCAGGTGTGGAGCAGGTCGAGGTCGCCTGCCGGGTCGACGGGGACGAGGCGGACGGAGCCGAAGCCGTCGACCTCTCGCTCGTACACATGGGAATCGGCGATGCTCTCGGCGCTCATCTCGGGGTCTCCTCTTCTCGGTGCAGCAGGTTCCAGTCCGTGACGACGGGGACGAGTTCTCCCCGTACCCACAGCGGGAGTTGATCGCGGTGGTGGGCGTCCCCCGGGACCCCGGATGCCCCGAGCGGGACCACCCACAAGCTGTCCTCGCGCCGCGCCAGGTCCCATACGTAGCGGGCGGCCGGGCCGCGGGCGCTGTGGTCGGTGACACCGGGGACGCTGGACGTGGACAGGACGCAGTCGTGGTCGCCCGCGAGCCCCGGCCAGGTCTCTCCGGGGTGCGTGCCGGGCAGCGCCTGCCAGGGCGCGAGCCGGTGCACCTCGCCCCAGGGGCGGGGTATGTCCTCACCCGCGACCCGCTCCACGGCACCCGCGACCACCGCCAGCCGTTCCGCGTGCGTCAGCGGTCCGCCGCCGGTCCCCGTCAGCAGCCCCTCCAGCGCGTACGCGATCCTCGGCACCGTCGCGAGCCAGGGGCGGAACAGATCCGGGTACGGATCCGAGTGCGCCGACCCGTTCAGCGGAGCGAGCGCCGGGTGGGCGGCCACACGGTGCACGACCTCCGCGCGCAGCGCCGCGTACAGTGCGGCATCCGTGCTGTCGGCGTCCATCCGCCGGTCCCAGCGCAGCAGCCGTTCGCGCAGCCGTACGGCCTGCGGGCCGGGTACCGCCACCTCTTCCAGCAGCCCCAACAGGGGGCGGGCGGAGGCGAGATGGGTGTCCATGTGGAGGTTCGCCATGTCCTTGGCGGTCCAGTGGGCCGATTCGTCGAGCAGTTCGCGTATCCGGTCGGCCCGGTGCGGGGGAGCGAACTCGATGCCGAGCGGGGCGGCGATCCCCCGCTGGTTGGCCATCACCGCCGCGCCGACGACGTCCGCGCGCGGCATCGGCGCGCGGCGGTCCCGCCAGGTGTATGCGGCGTCCCAGGCGGGCACCGTACGCAACCGGTTCTCGCGCGGGCGCACGGGTACGTGTCCGGCGACCCGGTGCAGGGTCGCGCCCGCCGTGTCCGCCGCCAGGACCACATTGACCGGCTCCACCCAGCGGTCGAGCGCGGTGTCGAGCTCGGCGACCGTGCGGGAGCGGAGCATCGCGAGCAGGGCGTCGAAGCCGAGTTCGCCGGTGACGCGGGGCGGGTGGCGGAGGCTGACGGCTTCCTCGCCGGTGTCCGGGCCGCCGATGATCACGGGTCCGCGGCCGGTCTCCACGACCTCGACGGTCACGGCGTCGGCGCCCGCCACGTCGATGGTCTCGGTGTGGGCGGCGGCCGGTTCCCAGCCGTCGGGGCCGAGCGCCTCGACTTCACCGGCCGGTGTGCGCCGCAGCCGTTCCCGGTAGAGGTCCTGGTAGTCGGCCATGGCGTTGGTGATCGCCCAGGCGACGTGCCCGGTGTGGCCGAAGTGGGCCACACCGGGCACGCCGGGGACCGCGAGGCCCACCACGTCGAACTCGGGGCAGGCGAGACGGATCTGCTGGTAGACGCCCGGGTCCTCGATGAACCGGTGCGGGTCGCCCGCGATGATCGGCGCCCCGGTGGCGGTGCGCTCAGAGGTGACGAGCCAGCCGTTGCTGCCGGAGGTACCGGGGCCGTCGGTGGCGAAGAGCTCGATGGCGTCGTCGCCCAGCCGACGGGCGACCTCCTCGCGCCAGAGCTTGGTGGGGAAGCCCGCGAACAGGATGTGGGTGGAGAGCCAGACGCCGAGCGGGGTCCAGGGCCGCCAGGATCCCGGGACGAGCCCGGCAGCGGCGAACTCGGGTGCCCTGCCCGCCCCTTCCGTCAGTCCCGCGTTGACGCCGTCGGCGTACGACCGCACCCAGTCGGCGGTCCGCGGTGCGACGCGCTCCAGACGCTCGAAGCAGCGTCGGGCGGTGTCGTCCAGCCGCACCCGGCGGGCGAACCGGTCCCATTCGAGGGCGTCCGCACCGAGGAACGCGGCGGTGGTGCCCTGCGCCCGATGCCGTTCGACCTCGATCTGCCAGGCACGGTCCAGAGCGGCGTTGCGGCCCTGGGCATGGGCGAGTTGACGGATTCCCGGCGCACGCAGGTGGGGTATGCCCCAGTCGTCCCGGAAGACCTCGTTGCGCATGCCGTTCCCGCCCTTGCTCGACTCCCCCGTCCCCAAAATTTAGGTTAGCCTAACCTGAATTACCGGGTTCCGCGCCGCGACGCGGGCGCCCACCTGGTCAATGAGTTGAGGTCCGCGCTGCCCGCGCTGCTGGGCGACCCCGCGGATGCGTACATCTGGATCGCCCGCGACACGGCGACGACCCGGTCCCTGGCCGCGTACGTACGCAAGGAACTGGGCGTCGCCAAGGAGCGCGTGAACGCGCCGGGCTACTGGCGCGCGGCTGACCGTCACGCCGGGCCGCTGTCACCGGCCCCCGCGCCATGAATCGCCACGCATCGCACTGACCGGGGAACGAATCCCCGGTCCGGCTCCTCTGTGGGGTGACGCACCCCGTCACCCGTTCTTCGCAGAGGAGCCGTCATGCGCCCGACCCGCCCCACCGCCACCCCCACCGCGCTCGCCGCCGCCATCGCCACGGTCCTGACCACGGACGCCCTGCTGCACCTCTTCTGGTCCACCGGTGCCACCTGGCCCGCGCAGGACGTCACGACGCTCTCGTACGCGGTACTGGGCGCCGACGTGCCGTTCACCCCGCCGGTCCTGCTCCCCCTGGCCACCATGCTGCTGACCGGGTCCGCACTGGTCGTGGCCCGCGCCCGGCTCGGCCGCCGTCACCGCCTCGGCCGTCTCCTGCAGGCCGCCGCACTGGCCGTCGGCTGCGGTACGGCGGTCCGCGGACTGGCGGGCGTCGCCTGGGCGTTCGGCGTACGGGCGGGTCTCGACGACGGGGCGGGAGACACGTTCTACTGGCTCAACCTGACCCTGTACACGCCCCTGTGCGTGGCCATGGCCCTGGCCGCGTTCCGCCTGGCGGCAACGGACGGCTCCACGAAGAACGAGACCGCGACGGAGGAAGCTCCCGCCCGTGTCCGATGACCACGACCGCGCGGTGCTGCTGGTGCGCGCCGCCCAGCGCGGCGACACGATCGCCATGAACGAACTCCTCGACCTCCTCATCCCGTACGCGGACCGCATCTGCACGCCCATCGCGCTCGCCGACGGGCCGGACGCCGTGCAGGAGACCCTGGTCGCCGTCTTCCGCGGTCTGCGGACGCTGAAGGAACCGGCCGCGCTGTACGGCTGGGTGCGCGCGATCGCCTGCCGCGAAGCGGTCCGTGTCGCCCGCCGCACCGCCCGCGCCGTCCCCGCCGACCTCACCTCGCTGCCCGGCCGCGGCGACCCGCAGCTGGCCGCCGACATCGACGACACCCTCGCCCGGCTCTCCCCCGAACACCGCGCGGTCCTGGTCCTGCGCGACATCGAGGGCTTCGACGAACAGTCCGCCGCCGCACTGCTCGGCCTGCGCGTAGGCACCGTGAAGTCACGGCTGCACCGGGCCCGGGACTCCTTCAGGAAGGCTTGGTCGTCATGACCGACAACCACCCCGCCCCAGGCTCCGCCGCACGGCCCGACTCAGCCGGCCTCGACCCGGTCCGCCGCCTGCACGCCCTCGCGGCGGGTGTCCGCGGTGCCCGCGTCACCACCCGCGAGGTCGCCGCCCCGTACGACATGATCACCCCGCTCCTCGCGGACCTGGACGGCGAGCTGGCCCGCCTGGTCCCGGACATGCGCGGCCTGCGCCTGACCCGTGCGGACGGCGACCGCGTCGAGGCCGTGGCCGTGGGCCGCCTCGGCCTGCGGGCCCGTTTCGACGGCATCCGCCGCCCCGGCTGGGTATGGCTGCAGAGCCGCTTCCTCCTGATCGGCATGGCGGCCACCCCGTCCGCCACCGCCCCGGACCACACCCTGGTGGCGTTCACCGGCGGTGTACGCGTCCCGGGCCACGCAGCTCTGCTTCCCGTGGCCGTGGGGCGGGCGGGGCGACGGGTGCTGGGACGGCTGGAGGAGCGGGTGGCGGGGTGACGGCTCAGTCCTCGACGACGAGCGCCGGGGTCTCCTTCGTCAGCACCTCGCCGCGGAAGAACGAGGGGCTCCTGCGCTGCATCGCCACCATCAGCACCACACCGAGCAGCAGCAGCCCCACACCTATCACGAACACCGAGCCGACCCCGAGGACCGACGAGCCGGAGCCGTACGCCGGGTCCCACATGTCGTAGAGAGTCTTGCCGAAGACGGCGGTGAGCAGGATGCCGCCGACCACCGGGAAGAGGCCCTTGAAGACCAGGTCGCGGGCGGAGCGGGTGAGTTCGGCGCGGAAGTACCAGGCGCAGGCGAACGCCGTCAGCGCGTAGTAGAAGCAGATCATGAGGCCGAGCGCGTAGATCGTGTCGACCAGGACGTGCTCGCTGACCAGGGTCATGACCGTGTAGAAGACACCGGTCGCGACGCCCGCGGTGACGGTTGCCCTCCCGGGCGTCTTGAAGCGCGGGTGGACCCGGGCGTACGAGGCGGGCAGGGCCTCGTACGTGGACATGGCCAGCACCGTGCGCGCCACGGGGATGAACGTGGTCTGGAGACTCGCCGCGGCCGAGGCGAGGACGGCGACGAACAGCAGGATGCCGAGGCCAGGACCCATGATCGGGCCGGCCAGCGCGGCGAAGACGTTGTCGGAGGTGTCCGGGTTGGCCAGGCCGAGACCGGTGGTGCCGGAACCGACGGCCATCTGGGCGGCGACGCCGGTCGCCAGGTAGGAGCCGACCAGGACGACCATCGCGATGAGTGCGGCGCGGCCGGGGGTCTTCTCGCTGCCGGTCGTCTCCTCGTTGGCGGTGAGGCAGGTGTCCCAGCCCCAGAACATGAAGATCGACAGCGACAGGCCCGCGGTGAAGGCGGCGAAGGACTGCACCGCGAACGGGTTCAGCCACGACCACGAGAAGTGGACCGACGACGCGAAGTCTCCGCTCGCCCCCTTCTGCACCGCCATCGTCACGAACAGGGCGAGGACCACGAGTTGGAGCCCCACCAGCGCGTACTGGATGCCCTTCGTGGCTGTCATCCCCCGATAGCTGATCGCCGTGGCGACCGCGATCAGGATGAGGCAGGTGAGGATGTGGACGGGCTTGTTGTCGTCCAGGGCGGCGATCGAGTCGCTGCCGGTGATCTCGCCCGCGAGCAGCCAGAAGTACGAGGTCGCCACGCCCGCCAGGTTCGACAGGACGATGATCGTGGCGATGACCAGTCCCCAGCCGCACATCCAGCCGACGCGCGGGCCGAATGCCTTCACCGTCCAGGTGAAGGAGGTACCGCAGTCCGGCATGACCTTGTTGAGTTCGCGGTAGGCAAAGGCGACCAGCAGCATGGGCAGGAAGCCGGCCAGGAAGACGGCGGGCATCTGGACGCCGACCTCGCCCGCGGTGGAGCCGAGGGTGGAGGTGAGGCAGTAGACGGGGGCGACGGTCGAGATGCCGATGACGGCGCTGCCCATCAGGCCTACGGAATTGCCGCCCAGGCCCTTGCCGCGAACACCGCCGTCGGCCGGGGCGGTGCCCCGGCCCGTGTCTCCGGCCTGCGGCCGCACGTCCAGCTGACTCATGAAAAGGACGGTATGCGCTGCGATATCCACATCCGGAGTGCGAGACTCCGGCGTCTCAACCTTTGATTGAATGGCCAATTAGCGCCAAGCACATATGAATTGAACGTGAATACAGCGAATCGCCACTCAATCAATGGCCCAGGCTCGATCGAGTCATCGTGCGAGAACCGCAGCACTGTCCGGTTTATGTTGATTCGAAAATTTCCCGCGACTGTCCGTTATCCGGACAGCCGCCCCACCCCGATGCTCAGCCCGGCCAGACGATCGCCTGGAGTTCGCTGTACGCATGCAGCGCGTACGAACCCACGTCGCGCCCCACCCCGCTCCTCTTGAACCCGCCGAACGGTGCCTCCATGTTCCGGCCGATCGTGTTCACCCCGACCCCGCCCGCGCGCAGCCGCCGCGCCACCCCGAAGGCCCGCGCCACGTCCCCGGACCAGACGTAGTCGATCAGCCCGTAGTCGCTGTCGTTGGCGAGTGCGATGCCCTCCTCCTCGTCGTCGAAGGGGACGACCACGACGACCGGGCCGAAGATCTCCTCCCGGACGACCCGCATGTCGTTGGTGCAGTCGGCGAGGAGTGTCGGTGCGACATAGAAGCCGCGATCGTGTCCTGCCGGTCGCTCGCCGCCCGTGACGACCCGGGCGCCCTCCTTCCGGCCCAGTTCGACGTACGACTCGATGCGGTCGCGGTGGGCGGCGGAGATGACCGGTCCGACGACCGTCCCCTTCGCCGCCGGGTCACCGACCGGCAGATGACCTGCGTACGCGGTGAGCCTCTCGATCAGCGCGCCGTGGACGCCCCGCTGGACGAGGACGCGCGTCGGAGCCGTGCAGATCTGGCCGCTGTAGAAGGAGAACGTCGTGCCGATGCCCGCCACCGCCGCGTCCAGGTCGGCGTCGTCGAGGACGACCGCGGCGCCCTTGCCGCCCAGCTCCATCAGCTGCCGCTTCATCCCGCGCCCGCACACTTCGGCGATGCGCTGTCCGACGGCCGTGGAGCCGGTGAAACTGACCATGTCGACGTCAGGGGAGTCGACGGCCGCCTCGCCCGCCGCAGGGCCCGAACCGGTGACGACGTTGACGACACCCTCCGGCACGCCCGCCTCCGCAAGCGCCTCGGCCATCCGGTAGACGGAGAGGGGGTCCTGCGGGGCGGGCTTCACGACGACCGTGTTGCCCATGGCGAGCGCGGGGGCCACCTTGCCGGCCGGATTGGCCCAGGGGTTGTTGTACGAGGTGATGCAGGTGACGACGCCGACCGGCTGGCGTACGGCGAGTGCGCCGAAGACGCCTGCCCTGCCCATCGGTCCGGCCTCGTTGATCTGCGGGGGGATCGCCTCCTCGACCGGTTCCAGGGCGCCCCTCGCGTACCGCCGGAAGCGGGCGGCGCCGACGGCGACCTGCATGGACCGGGCCGTTCCCGTCGTCGCGCCGCTCTCCGCCCGCGCGAGTGCGGCGTTGGCGGCGAAGTCGCGCTGCATCAGATCGGCGGCGCGGTCGAGGATCGCCGCGCGCTCCTCGGGGCGGGTGCGGGACCAGGCGGGGAAGGCTCCGCGGGCCGCGGCGGCCGCCGCGTACACCTGCGCGCGGCTCGCCTCGGGTGCGAGACCGACGACGTCCTCCGTGGCCGGGTTGATCACCTCGTAGTGACCGTCGTCGGGTTCGGTCCACTCGCCGCCGATGAAGAGGCGCTGGGGTGTGGTCACCGGGTGCTCACCGTCCGGGTGTCGCGGCCGGAGCGGAGCACCGTGCCGGGGACCGCACCGGTCACCTTGTCGTCGCGCAGCGTCTCCACGCCGTTGACGCGGACCGACACGATGCCGATGGCCTTGGAGTCGAGGCGCGGGCTGTCGCCGGGCAGATCGTGTACGAGGGTGGCGGGCCCGGCGTCGATGTGTTCGGGGTCGAAGAGGACGAGGTCGGCGTGGAAGCCCTCCTGGATCCGGCCACGGTCACGCAGCCCGAAGAGCCGGGCGGGGTCGTCGGTGAGCATTTTGACGGCGGCGGGCAGGGAGACGAGTTTCCGGCCGCGCAGGCAGTCGCCGAGGAAGCGGGTGGTGTACGGGGCTCCGCACATCCGGTCCAGATGGGCGCCTGCGTCGGAGCCGCCGAGCATGACGTCCTCGTGTTCCCAGGTCTGCTGCCGCAGCGCCCAGGAGTCCGGGTCGTTGTCGGTGGGCATGGGCCACAGCACGGTACGGAGCTGGTCGGCGGCGCAGATCTCGACGAGGCAGTGGAAAGGGTCCTGGCCGCGCTCGGCAGCGATGTCGCGGACGACGCGCCCGCTGAGCCCCTCGTTCGCCGCGCTGTACGTGTCGCCGATGACGTACCGGCCGAAGTCGGCGAGGCGACGGAAGACTCCTGCCTCCTTGCTGTCCGCGCGGCGGAGCATCTCGGCGCGGGTGCCGGCGTCGCGGAGCCGTTCGATCCGCTCGGGGACGGGGAGGGAGAGGATCTCGCCCCAGCCGGGGATGAGATTGAGGGCGCAGAAGGTGCCGAGCGACATGTTCATGGGGGTGAGGATCGGCATGGTGAGGGCGACGATCCGGCCGCCCGCGCGGCGGGCCCGTTCGCTGGGGACGAGCTGGCGCGGTACCCGTTCGGGTACGGCGGCGTCGATGGTGAGGACGTTCCAGTTCAGGGGGCGTCCGGCGGTCGCGGTCATGTCGACGAGGAGGTCGATCTCGTCGTCGGAGAACTGGTCGAGGCATCCCGCGACGATCGCTTCGAGCTGGGTGCCTTCGTGTTCGCCGACGGCGCGGGAGAGCGCGAGGACTTCCTCGGGGAGGGCGTGCCGGGAGGCGACGGGCCTGCCGTCGCCGTCGGAGTGGGTGGCGGACTGGGTGGTGGAGAGCCCCCACGCCCCGGCGTCCATGGCGTCGTGGAAGAGGTGGAGCATCGCGTCGAGCTGGGCGGGGGTGGGCTGTCCGCCGACCGCGTCGGCGCCCATGACGTGCCGTCGCAGGGCGCAGTGACCCACCATGAACCCGGCGTTGACCGCGATGCGCCCTTCGAGGGCGTCGAGGTACTCGCGGAAGCTGGACCAGGACCAGTCGACGCCCTCCTCCAGCGCCTTGAGGGCCATGCCCTCGACCCTGGACATCATGCGGCGCGTGTAGTCGGCGTCCTCGGGACGGTCGGGGTGGAGCGGGGCGAGGGTGAAGCCGCAGTTGCCGCCGGCGACGGTGGTGACGCCGTGGTTCATGGAGGGGGTGGCGTACGGGTCCCAGAAGAGCTGGGCGTCGTAGTGGGTGTGGGGGTCGACGAAGCCGGGGGCGAGCACGAGTCCGGCGGCGTCCTCCGAGGTCACGGCCTCCTCGGTGAGGGTGCCGGGCTCGGCGATGACGGCGATGCGGCCGTCGCGGATGCCGAGGTCGGCGGTGTACGGGGGAGCGCCGGTGCCGTCCACGACGGTCGCTCCGCGGATGAGGTGGTCGAGCATGACGGGTTCCCTTCTGCCGTGGGTGTGCAGCCGGGGTGCGTACGACCGCGGTACGCACCCCGGCTCGCGGAGCGACGGTCCGGGAAGACGCCGCTCGTGTGGGGGCGGGGACGGTCCTGCGGGGCTGTCCCCCACCCGCCCCCTCCCGCAACCGGGGGAGGAGCCCCGGTTCCGGGAAGGGGCGGGTGCGCGAACGGGCCCGCCGCAGGCGCCCTGGGCTACGCCGCCTCGCGGAACCGCGTCGTGCGGTGCACCGGATCCGTATCGATCTTCGGAATCACGTGCTCACCGATCAGCCGGATCGAGTTCATCGTGTCCTCGGGACTGATCCCGATCGGCAGCCCGAAACTCAGCTGATCCGCCCCCGCCTGCTCCCACCGCTTGCACTGCCGCAGCACCTCGTCCGGATCCCCGCAGATCATCAGCTCCTCGGCGATCAGCAGCTCGATGATCTCCTCGCTGTACTCGGGCAGCAGCTCCGGCCACTGCGGAATGCCCTCGGGCCGCGGGAACGTGTCGTGGTAGCGGAACAGCAGCGACTGGAGGTAGTTCAGCCCACCGCCGACCGCGATCTCGACCGCCTTGGCGTGCGTCTCGGCACAGATGGCCGTGGACGTCACCATGACGTTGTCGTTGACGAAGCCACCGACCGGCTCCGCGTCCTTGACGGCCGTCTTGTACGACTCGACGGCCCACTCCATGTCCGAGACCTTCTGCACGCTGAAGCCCAGCACGCCGAGGCCCTTCCGGCCCGCCATGGCGTACGAGGACGGCGACCCCGCCGCGTACCACATCGCCGGGTGGGACGTCCCGTACGGCTTCGGCAGGATCTTGCGGGGCGGCAGCGACCAGTGCTTGCCCTGGAAGCCGACGTACTCGTCCTGGAGCCACATCTTGGGGAACTCGGCGATGGTCTCTTCCCAGAGTTCCTTGGTGTGGTTCATGTCGGTGATGCCCGGCATGAACCCGAGGATCTCGTGACTGCCGGCCCCGCGCCCCGAGCCGAACTCGAAGCGGCCTTCCGACAGATGGTCGAGCATGGCGACCTTCTCGGCCACCTTCACGGGGTGGTTGACGGGGGCGAGGGGATTGAAGATGCCGGATCCGAGGTGGATCCGTTCCGTGGCGTGCGCGAGGTACCCCAGGTACACGTCGTTGGCCGAGAGATGCGAGTACTCCTCCAGGAAGTGGTGCTCGGAGGCCCAGGCGTACTTGAAACCGGACCTGTCCGCCTGAATGACGTACTCGGTCTCCTCGATCAGCGCCTTGTGCTCTGCCTCGGGGTCGGCCTCGGCGCGCGCGGCGGGCACGTACCCCTGCACAAACAGCCCGAATTCCAATGAGGTTCACCGTCCTCAATCATTTCTGACACATCGTCAGATTGTGATGCGACCGACTGTTCCACCGGCCGCCCGACCCGTCAACACCTGACGCATCGTCAGGTTTCCTGCCCTCAGAACAGACTGACCCCGGCCAGCCACCCGCCGTCGATGACGAACGGCTGCCCGGTGATGTACGAGGAGTCCTCCGAGGTCAGGAAGAGCGCCAGGGCCGCGACCTCCTCCGGCTGCCCGATCCGCCCCAGCGGCACGAGCTTCCTGTAGAGCTCCGCCACCGCCGCCCGGGACTCCTCCGGGTCCGCGGCCGGATCGAGTGCGGCCGGGTTCGTCATCGCCGTGTCCACGGCCCCCGGGCACACCGCGTTGACCCGTATCCCCTTGCCCGCGAGCTCCACCGCCGCGACCCTGGTCAGCCCGAGCACGGCATGCTTGGTCGCGGCGTACGCACCGACGAAGGCCATGCCGGTGAGCCCGGTGTACGACGCGGTGTTGACGATCGTCCCGCCGCCCGCGGCCTCGATCTCCGGCGCGACGTTCTTGATCCCCAGGAAGGCGCCCACCTGATTGACCTGCACCACCCGCTGGAACTCCTCCAGAGGGGTGGTCACCAGTTCGTTGAACCGGAGAATCCCAGCGTTGTTGACCAGGCCGTCGATCTTCCCGAAGGCATCCCTGGCGGCGGCGACCGCGCCCTGCCACTCCTCCTCCCGGCTCACATCGAGATGCACGAACCGGGCGACCCCCTCCCCCAGCTCCTTCGCCAGCGCCTCTCCCTGGTCGTCGAGCACATCGGCGATCACCACCTGCGCACCCTCCGCGACGAAGAGCCGCGCCTCCTGCTCGCCCTGCCCGCGTGCGGCGCCACTGATGAGGACGACACGCCCATCCAGCTTGCCCATGCCCGTACTCCTCACTGCTGGTCGAGGTATGGAGCGACATCAGCGGCGAACGCCGCCATCTGATCGGTCAGTTCGCCGCGGCTCCGGCTGCGGAACCGCACCTGGATCTGGTGCACGCCCATCGCCCCGTACGCGCGCAGCGACTCGGCGACGGCCTCCGGCTTCCCGCTGAGCGTGCGCCGCCCCACGGCCCAGGCCGGCTCCCCCACGTACAGCGGCTCGGTGATGGCACCGACGACCAGTGGCGCCTCGATACCGGCCTCCTCCCGCAACGCCCGCACCCTGGCGATCTGCCGCGGCAGCCGGTCCCTGGGATCCCCCTGCGGCAGCCATCCGTCACCCCGCAGCGCGGCCCGGCGCACGGCGGCGGACGAGGAACCGCCCACCCAGACCGGAACCCGCTCCTGCGCGGGCCGCGGCCGCTGCCCGAGCCCGCCGAACGAGAACCGTTCCCCGGCGAACTCCGGGTACTCCTCGGGCCCGAGCGCCGCCTTCAGCGCGTCGATGGTCTCGTCGAGCACGGCCCCGCGCCCGTCGAAGTCCGCCCCGAGCGCCTCGAACTCCTCCCGCACGTGCCCGGCCCCGACCCCGAGGATCAGCCGGCCGCCGGACAGATGGTCGAGTGTGGCGTACTGCTTGGCCGTGGCAAGCGGATGGCGCAGCCCGACGACGGCGACATGACTCATCAGCAGGACGCGCTCGGTGATCCCGGCGAGAAAGGCGAGGGTGGCCACCGGGTCGTACCAGACGGTGCTCATGACATCGGCGAGCCGCCGGGGAATCGCGACGTGGTCGCAGCTCGCCAGATAGGCGAAGCCGGTGCGGTCGGCGGTGCGGGCGATCTCGGCGAGATCACCGGGCCCGGCCGAGGCCTCCCACGCTTCCGTATAGATGGTGCTCTGCGACTGGACCGGGAGCTGCATCCCGTACGACAGCCGCCCGGCGGGCAGTATCGGCACCGGGTCGCCTCCCTTCCTCCGTGTCCGCCCCGACCACATCTGACGCTGCGTCATTTTCGGGGCGGGTGCCATCGTCGTACCTGACGATGCATCAGACAAGAGGGGGAGGGGAACATCGGATCCGCCACCCCAGCCGGTCACCGGACACCCGTGGACGGCTGTTGAAACCGGCACTACTCTCGGACGGTCGCTCACGCCCCGGTGGGGCCGATGAGGGGTGTCGGACAGGTGCTCGAATACCGCAGACGGAGGAACCCTCCGAACGCGTTCTACCCGCGACTGCTTCTCCCGTTCGCGTTCCTTGCCCTGCAGGCCACCCACCCCGTGCACATGGCTGTCCAGCCCTGGCACATCGTCCTTCCGGTGATCCTTCTCCTCGCCGCGCGGTGGGCGCTCCACACGCACCGCGGACACACTCTCGTGGGCCCTGACGGCATCACCGTGCGCACGGCCGTGCTCACACGTCGGCTGGCCTGGAGTTCCGTCTACAGCGTGGCCGTCAAGAATCTGGCCGGCCGCCCGCAAGGCGCCATCGACAGGTACGCCTATGTGCGCACCGTGAACGGCCGGGCCATCACTCTCCCGCACGTCGACAACTGGCAGGTGGAGGACGTGGGCGCCCAGGTCGCGGCGATCCGCGCGGCCGGCACCCGGTACGCGGGCCTGACGTGGCACACCCGTCCGGAGATGACGCAAGCCATCCGCCGGCGCGTGGGCCTCGCCAAGGCCCGGGACAGATCCCTGCTCACGGCCCTGGTCGTGTGGTGCGGCATGTTCACACTCTGGGCCGTGCTGCGGTTCACGGACATCCGGTGGAGCACGCAGCTGCTCCTGCTGTGGGTGCCGCTCGCAGTCTTCGCCCTCGTGGCAGCGGTGCTCCACCGGCAGTGGGAATCCCAGGTACCCGAGAACGAAGCGGACTGGTAGGTCCGGGACCGCACGAATGTCGGCAGCGCGCGGTACGGTCGTGCGCGCCGCCCGCCCCGGACCGAGGAGGAGCCGTGTCGACCAGGTGGACCGTGACGCTCGACTGCGCGCAGCCGACCAGGCTCGCGCAGTTCTGGGCCCTCGCCCTCGGCTACGTGCCGAAGCCTCCGCCCGCCGGTTTCGGCAGCTGGGAGGAGTGGTTCGCCCACCACGGCGTCCCGGAGGAGGAGTGGGACGACGGCGCATACCTGTGCGACCCGGACGGTGTGGGGCCGACGTTGTCCTTCCTCAAGGTGCCGGAGCCGAAGATGGCGAAGAACCGGGTTCACCTGGACGTACAGGCCGGCGGCGGCCGGGACACGCCGTGGGAGGAGCGGTGGCCGCGCGTCGTCGAGGCGATCGAGCGCCTGACCTCGGCAGGTGCGACGGTGGTGCGCGAGCACGACATGGACGGCAGGCCCGATCACGTGGAGATGGCCGACCCGGAAGGCAACGAGTTCTGCGTGCTCTGACTCCCGCTCCGTCACTCCGTGCGTGATCCACCGGGCGACGTCTGCACATCACGGCGGAACAGGGCCGTCCACAGGAACGGTTCACCGAAGTACCGGGACTCGGGCGGTTCGTCGCGCATACGGCGCAGTTCGAGCTCCGTCAGATCGGAGAAGATCCGGCGCAGGGACTCGGGTGTGTAGGCGAGCCCGCCGTGGAGGCCGGACTGGCGGTAGAACTCCGCGTCCGGGAGTTCGGAGCCCATCGCTCCGGCTGCGAAGCAGGTGAGGGCGAGATGGCCGCCCGGGGCGAGGGCGCGGTCGAGCAGGGCGAGGTAACTGACGCGGCGGTGCGGCGGCAGATGATGGAAGCAGCCGGAGTCGTGGATCAGGTCGTACGGTCCGCCCAATTCGGCCTCGGCGAGGGCGAAGGCGTCACCGCAGCGGAACCGGATGTCGGCACCGGCTTCGCGGGCGCGCTCCTCTGCCCAGGAGATGGCTGCCGGGGAGAGGTCGACGGCGTCCACCCGGAAGCCCAGGGAGGCGAGATGAAGGGCGTTACGCCCCGGACCGCACCCGAGGTCGAGCGCGCGGCCCGGCGTGATCAGGGATCGGTCGAGGTACGAGACCAGGTTCTCGTCCGGCTTCGCCACGAAGAACGGCACGGGCTTCGAACGGTCGGTGTAGAAACCGTCCCACCAGCCGGCCCCGTCCGCCGTCCATCGATCGGCCTCCGGTGCGAACAGGCCGTCCAGCAGCTTCAACACGTCGTCGACCGTGCGTATGTTCCGGTCCATCGGACCCCCTTTCACGATGGGGAAACGGTAGGGCTGAACGACGTAAAAGCCCAGCTCAGAGGCGATCACGCGGAGTCGCGGACGGCCGTCCGAGAGGCCGCGCGGGGCTGCCGCACCATCACCCCTGCGGCCATGGCCACAGCGTTGCCCACACCCCCGCCGGACGCCGTCAAGGCGGCATTCACGATGACGCTCGCGCACGTTTCTGGACGGAATCGCGCGCGGGCTCCGTGTGCTGTCCCGCCCCGCGCACACCCTTGCCCCGGCGGTCCAGCCCGCCCCCTCCCGGAGAACGGGCGGGACCACCCACCGGACCGGCGTCAGCAGTTCGGAATGACCGTGCCATTGTTGTCGCGCGCCTCGTCGTTGCCCCAGCGCGAGAGGTAGTACGCCGAGACGTACGCGCCGCGACCGTTCTTGCCCGCGTAGACCGTGTCCAGGTCGGTCTTCAGCCACCAGTGGTTGTAGGCACTGCCCGAGCCGACCTGGGCGCCCCACACCTTGCAGTAGACGTAGTTCGTGCCCGCGTTCAGTACGCCCTGTGCGTCAACGGTGTTGGCTGCGGCGTAGCCCGTCGCGTTGGCGAACGTGTCCACCCAGTACTTCCCGCCACCACAGCCGTTGTCACTCGTCAGGTACTTGCTGTAGTACGAGCCGGGGTACGGGGCCAGCGACTGGCCGTTGATCGCGATGGTCTGGCCGACGCCGTTGTACAGCTGCTCGTAGTGGATGTGGGCGCCGGAGCTGTTGCCGGTCGTGCCCGTCACGCCGATCTGCTGGCCCTGGGAGACCGTGACGCCGTCGGCGACGGAGTAGGAGGCGAGGTGGAAGTAGTAGGTCTGCCAGCCGCCACCGTGGTCGATCACGATGTAGTTGCCCGCGCCGCTGGGCTGGGAGTAGCGGTGTGCGGTCCCGCCGGACGAGGCGAGGACCGGGGTCCCCGCGGTGGCCCCGCCGTCCGTGCGGACGAAGTCGAGCGCCGATCTGACCTCCGCCGAATGGTGGCTGTAGGTCCAGGTCTGGCCGCAGGGGAACGGTGCCTTGAAGTTCGGCGCCGCTGCGGCGGGAGTCGCGGTGAGCAGTCCTGCGAGCAGAGCCACGAGGGCCAGCAGGGCGATACGTAGGGATCGCATACGTCCTCCGAGTCGAATCCGGGCGTGGAGTGCGGTGCGGGGCATCAATCCGGGTTGAACGGGCTCAAGAGTGCCGGAGTTTCAGCCTCCCCCATAGACCCACCGGGCCCGGAGGACGTATGTGGGGGCCCAAAGTCGCGAACGGGCGGCAGCGGTGGCCTACTTCCGGTACAGCGCCTCGATCTCCGCCGCGAAGTCCCGTGCGATGGCGTCCCGCTTCAGCTTCAGCGACGGCGTCAGATGCCCGCGCTCCTCCGTGAAGTCCACCGGCAGCACGGCGAACTTACGGATCGACTCGGCGCGTGAGACCAGGCGGTTGGCCTCGTCGACCGCCCGCTGAAGCGTGGCGTGAAGCTCCTCGTCCGCCACCAGTTCACTGAGCGGCACACCCTGCTTCTTGCGCATCTGCCGCCAGTGCGCGAGCCCGTCCGCCTCCAGGGTGATCAGGGCGGTGACGAAGGAGCGGTTGTCGCCGACCACCATGCACTGGCTGACCAGCGGGTGTGCGCGCAGCCAGTCCTCCAGTGGGGCGGGAGTGACGTTCTTGCCTCCCGACGTGATGATGATGTCCTTCTTGCGACCCGTGATCGTGAGGTAGCCGTCCTCGTCGAGGGCGCCCAGGTCACCGGTGGGGAACCAGCCCCCGTCCAGCGCGGGGACCGCCGCACCACGTTCGGTGTCCCAGTAGCCGGTGAACACCTGGCCGCCGCTGAGCTGCACCTCGCCGTCGTCCGCGATCCGTACGGCGGTGCCCGGCAGCGGCCAGCCGACCGTGCCGAGGCGTGGTCTGAGCGGCGGGGTGACGGTGGCGGCCGCGGTGGTCTCCGTCAGCCCGTACCCCTCGAAGATCTCGATGCCCGCGCCCGCGTAGAACGCGGCGAGCCGCCGGCCCAGCGGGGAGCCGCCGCAGATCGCGTACCGGACGTGGCCGCCGAGCGCGGCCCGTATCCGCCGGTAGACCAGCGGGTCGTACAGCGCACGGGCTGCTCGCAGCCCCCAGCCCGGCCCGGGTCCGGTGCCGTGTTCGGCGGCCTCGACGGCCTGCCCGTACCGCTGGGCGATCCGCGCGGCCCGGTCGAACGACGAGGCGCGGCCCATCTTCTCGGCGGTGGCCCGGCCGGTGTTGTAGACCTTCTCCAGCACATACGGGATGGCCGGCAGGAAGGAGGGCCGGAAGGCCGCCAGGTCGGCGAGGAGGTCCTCGGTCTGGATGGACGAGGCATGGCCCAGGCGGACCCGGGCGCGCAGACAGCCGATCGCGACCATCCGCCCGAGGACGTGCGACAGCGGCAGGAAGAGCAGCGTCGAGGCGGGGTACTTGCTGACCGACTTGAAGACGGGGTGAAGGAGTTCGATGGCGTTGTCGACCTCGGCGAAGAAGTTGCCGTGGGTCAGGACGCAGCCCTTGGGGCGTCCGGTGGTGCCCGAGGTGTAGATGAGGGTGGCGGGTGTCCCGGGTTCCAGGGTGGACCGGCGGGCGGCGACGGCGTCGTCGGGGACGTTCTTGCCGAGCTTCTTCAGCCGGCCGAGGGCGCCGGTGTCGAACTGCCAGAGATGGGTGAGATCGCCGAGCTGCTAGCGCTCCTGGCTGATCAGCCGGCCTTGTTCCGCCGTCTCGACGGCGCAGGCGACGGCGCCGGAGTCCTGGAGGATCCAGCGGGCCTGGAAGGCGGAGGAGGTCGGGTAGATGGGGACGGTGACAAGTCCGGCGGCCCATCCGGCGAAGTCGAGCAGCGTCCATTCGTACGTCGTACGGGCCATGATCGCGATCCGGTCGCCGGCCCGCAGGCCCTCCGCGATCAGTCCCTTGGCGACGGCATGCACCTCGTCGGCGAACTGCGCCGCCGTCACGTCCTGCCAGCTGCCGTCGGGTTGCTTGCGACTGAGGACCGCGTCGGCCGGTGCCTCGCGGGCATTGTCGAAGGGGATCTCGGCGAGCGAACCGCGCCGCACGGGCGGCGCGAACGCGGGTACGGAGACCTGGCGCACGGAACCGTCCGCCGCCCTGATCTTCGTCGGCTCGACCAAGGCGGGTGCGGGGGACGTCACGGCGGGTGCGGTGGCGGAAGCGGGCGTGGACACGAGCGGCTCCTCAACTCGGGGGCGGGCGGTGGGCCGGTTCTGTCCGGCGACCGTCTCGTCCTCGGTCGCCGAACGGTCGTGCACAGATCCTCGGCCGCGCCGGGCGACCTGACGCCGGGCGGGCTCGAAACGTCAGGGCGTCCCGGGCGCTACAGGTGTTACGGGCGTTCCAGGATCGCGGTGACTCCCTGGCCGCCCGCGGCGCAGATCGAGATCAGTCCGCGGCCCGGCGCTCCTCGTTCCGCCAGCAGTTCGGCAAGAGTGGCGACGATCCGTGCCCCGGTCGCCGCGAACGGGATGCGGCTACCACCGATGACCGCGACCCGACGCGGGAGGGCGAGGGGGATCAACTCGACCAACTCATCTCGACCAGCTCCTGACTCTTGAGTAACCTTACTCTGCAGTAAATCTACGACCGAGCAGGGAGTCTGGACAATGGCCGACCGCTATCTGCACGTCACCGGCACAGCGCCCGGCCGATTTCTGACCCGGAAGCTCGGGCTGCCGCAGCCCGCGCGGCTGCGCCGCTGGACGCTGGAGACCCAGTCGCTGGACGGCCCGCTCCTGCACCTCACCGCCGGGGACTCCTCGGTCACGGAGGAGCTCGCCGCGCTCCTCGCCGCGACCGGCCTCCCGGTGACGGACCACGCCGGGACGGCCGCCCGCCCGGCGGGAATCGTCCTGGACGCTACGGCAGTTGCCACCGCCTCCGGGCTCGGGGACGTGCACGCGGCGCTGCACCCCGTCATACGTTCGTCGGCGCCGGGCGGACGGATCGTGGTCCTCGGGGTGCGGCCGTCGGCCGACGACCACCACCAGGCGGCAGCGCAGCAGGCCCTCGAGGGGTTCGTACGCTCCCTCGGCAAGGAAATCGGCAGGGGCACGACCGTCCAGCTGCTCCGGATCACGCCGGGTGCGGTCGCCCCGGCCGAATCCACGCTCCGCTTCCTGCTCTCACCCCGGTCCGCGTATGTCAGCGGTCAGGTCGTCGAACTCACCGGCGCCGCGCCCGACCCGGTCACCGACTGGGCCGCGCCGCTCACCGGGCGCACCGCCCTGGTCACCGGTGCGGCGCGCGGTATCGGCGCCTCCGTCGCCTCGGTCCTGGCACGGGACGGCGCGCAGGTCGTCTGCCTGGACATCCCGCAGTCCGCGGACGAGTTGAAGCGCACCGCCGAGCGGCTCGGCGCGACCGCCCTGCCCCTGGACATCACCGCGGACGACGCCGCCGAACGGATCGCCGCCGCGGCCCCCGACGGCCTGGACATCCTCGTCCACAACGCGGGCATCACCCGCGACCGGCGGCTCGCGAACATGCCCGCCGACCGCTGGGCCCCGGTCATCGAGGTCAACCTCGACAGCGTGCTGCGCACCACGGACGCCCTGCTCACGTCGGGCACCGTCAACCGGGGCGGCCGGATCGTCGCGATCGCGTCCATCGCCGGTATCGCGGGCAACAACGGGCAGACGAACTACGCGGCGAGCAAGGCGGGCATCATCGGTCTGGTCCGCTCCCTGGCGCCGCGCGCCGCCGCCGACCACGGCGTCACGGTCAACGCGGTCGCCCCCGGCTTCATCGAGACGAAGATGACCGCCGCGGTACCCCTCCTCATCCGGGAGGCGGGCCGTCGCATGAACTCGCTCTCGCAGGGCGGTCTTCCGGTGGATGTCGCCGAGACGACCGCATGGTTCGCCCAGCCCGCGTCGACGGCCGTCAACGGCCAGATCGTGCGGGTCTGCGGCCAGAGCCTGCTGGGGGCATGACGTCCGATGACTGCCGCTGCCCCTTCCCGGACCCTGACGGCCTCACTCGTGCGGGGCGCACTCACGTCCCCGTTCAAACGCGCCGGCCGGTCCGGCGCCACGCTCGCCGCCGACCGGCTGACGGCCGGAAACGTCCGTATCGCCCCCGGCGCCCTCGCCTCGTACAGCAGGATCTGCGGCTTCCGCGAGTCGGGCCCGCTGCCGCTGACGTACCCCCATGTGCTGGGCTTTCCCCTCGCGATGCGGCTGATGACCGGGCACAAGTTCCCGCTGCCGGTCGTCGGGCTGGTCCACACCTGGATCGAGATCACCCGGCACCGGGCGTCGCCCGCCACAGAACCGCTCGAACTGAACGTCTACGCAGACGTGTTGACACCGCACCGCCGTGGCACCGAAGTCACGATGGTGACGGAGGCGCGCTCGCACAATGAGCTGGTCTGGGATTCGCGCAGCGGCTATCTGTCCCGCCACTCGACCACAACCGCTGCCGCTCCCGCGGCTGTCGGCGCGGCCCCTGCCGCCGAGCTCCCCGCCGTCGCCGAGTGGCGGCTCCCCGGCGATCTGGGACGTCGCTACGGGGCGGCGTCCGGTGACCGGAACCCCATCCATCTGTACCCGCTGACCGCCCGGCTGTTCGGCTTCCCGAGGGCCATCGCGCACGGCATGTGGACGGTCGCCCGCTGCCTGGCCGAAGCCGACGATCCGGGCCGGATCCGTTCCGTACGCGCCGACTTCAAAGCGCCGGTCCTGCTCCCGGCGACGGTGACGTACGCGGCGGACGGCTCAGGCTCCGCCTTCCAGCTCCGCAGCGGCAGCCGGATCCACCTCGCGGGGTCGACGACGCGGGACGGCGGGGGACCGGATTCGTGACCGGCTGCCGCTACCTCTGACCGGCGAACGTGTTCGGCGGCAGCCACGGGCGGCCGTGCATGAGGTTCTCCAGACCCGCCCAGGCGAAGTTCATCAGCGTGGCCGCGGCCTCCTTCGCCGAGACGCCCGGGGTGTCGTTCGCCCAGCCGGCGAGCGACTCGGCGGCCCCCACGAGGGCCTGCGCCAGTCCCGCCACATCGCGGTCCGGAAGTGCCGGATCATGGTGGGCCTCACGGGCCGCGGCACCGATCAGACCCGTCACGAACGCAACGATCTCGTCGCGCATCACCATGACCTCGGTGGCGAACGGTTCCCCGTGCGTACGCGCCTGCCGGTGCAGCACCGCCCAGCCGTCCGGGTTCTCCGCGGTGTGCGTGAAGAATGCCCGCAGCCCGGCCCACAGTTGCCGATCCGCCGGAAGCCCCGGCTCCACCCCCGATTGCACCGCTGCGACCAGCGCTTTCGCCTCGCGCTTGATGCAGGCGGTGAAGAGCTCCTCCTTGGAATTCAGATACAGATAGACCAGCGGCTTGGACACCCCGGCCAGCTCCGCGATCTCGTCCATCGACGCGGCCCGGTATCCGCGCTGCCCGAACGTCTGTACCGCGGCGTCCATCATCTGCTGCTCGCGCACGGCACGCGGCATCCGTTTGCTCTTCACAGCACCCACGTCCGACTTCCTCCCGCCCCCACTGTCCTACCCCTCGGTAAGAGTACGGCGCGGGCCCCTGGCCCGTCGTACGAAGAAGACTTCCGCGGCCGCCGAGTGGCCGGTTATACCCGCACAACGGCGAGCGCCCCCGCTCCGTCGACGGACGGACCGGGGGCGCTCGGCGGAAGCTGTGGTCGTTACGCGGCGACCGGCACGCTCACCTGCTGCTCCGCGTCGCGCACCTCGATGTCGTCGATCGGGGAGGACGAGGCCGAGTGGTACGCGTCGAGGTCGAGGATCTTCTCGCGGGCCGACACGATCACCGGGACCAGTGCCTGGCCGGCCACGTTGGTGGCCGTACGCATCATGTCCAGGATCGGGTCGATGGCCATCAGCAGACCCACACCCTCCAGCGGCAGACCCAGCGTCGACAGCGTGAGAGTCAGCATGACCGTCGCACCGGTGAGACCGGCGGTGGCCGCCGAGCCGATCACCGAGACGAACGCGATCAGGATGTAGTCACCGACACCCAGCTGCACGTCGAAGATCTGGGCGATGAAGATCGCGGCCAGCGCCGGGTAGATCGCGGCGCAGCCGTCCATCTTCGTGGTCGCCCCGAACGGGACGCTGAAGCTCGCGTACTCCTTCGGGACGCCGAGACGCTCGGTGACCTTCTGAGTGACCGGCATCGTGCCGACCGAGGAGCGGGAGACGAAGGCCAGCTGGATCGCGGGCCAGGCGCCCTTGAAGAACTGGATCGGGTTGACCTTGGCGACGGTGGCGAGCAGCAGCGGGTACACGCCGAACAGCACCAGGGCGCAGCCGATGTAGACGTCGGCGGTGAACGTCGCGTACTTGCCGATCAGGTCCCAGCCGTAGTCGGCGATCGCATAGCCGATGAGGCCGATGGTGCCGATGGGGGCCAGACGGATGACCCACCACAGCGCCTTCTGGAGAAGCTCCAGGATCGACTCGCTGAGAGTGAGGATGGGCTGGGCCTTCTCGCCGAGCTGGAGCGCGGCGATACCGGCGACGGCGGCCATGAAGACGATCTGCAGGACGTTCAGCTCGGTGAACGGGGTGATCACGTTCTCCGGGATGATGCCGGTCAGGAAGTCGAGCCAGGAGCCCGCACCCTCCGGCAGCTTGCCGTCCTTCGGGGTCAGACCGGTGCCCGAACCCGGGTTGGTGATCAGACCGATCGCGAGGCCGATGGCGACCGCGATCAGCGAGGTGATCATGAACCAGAGCAGCGTGCGGGTGGCCAGCCGGGCGGCGTTGTTGACCTTGCGCAGGTTGGTGATCGACACCAGGATCGCGAAGAAGACGAGGGGCGCGACGGCCAGCTTCAGCAGCTGGACGAAGATGTGGCCGACCTTGTCCAGCGTGGTGTAGAGCCAGTTGATGTCCTGGCTGCGGGCGAGCCACCCGAGCAGCACACCGAGGACGAGACCGGCGACGATCTGGGCCCAGAACGGGACCTTGGGTATACGGAAACCGGAACCGGAGCCGGACGGCTTGCCGGTGCCGGCGGTGGCGGACGCGGGATTCGCGGACACGGACACACTCCTGATGTGACGCATCGGGGCGCACGGGAACGAGACGGGGGGACGGGGGTGCGGCGCCCGCGTCAGGGGCGGCGCCGCTGCATGGTGCCGGTTCGACGTAGCGGCTAACAGACCGCGGACATACAGCGGCAGAGATCGACATGCAGGCGCGCCACGAGCGGAATGCTCGCCGAACGGCGGGGGCGCACAGCTGTCTTCATGTCGAACACATTAACACTCGAACTTTGAGAGCCTCAAAGGTCTTCTTTGGGAAACCATGACCCGCCCGGCCCCGGGGAACGGCGAAACCCCAGTACATGAGCGGGAAGCTCGGTACTGGGGTTCCGAAGAGAATCTCTACGGGTGTGAGGAACCTTACGTATTCCTTGCCCGACCCTCACGCGGCCCTCACGGGCTCCACGCGCCTCGCTACGCGACGCCGTCCTCCTGGTCCTGGTTCGCCGCCAGCCGCGCCTTGGCACGGTCGATCCTGGGGGCGATCTGCGCGGACATCTCGTCGCGCTGCTTGCGCAGCAGGACGTAGCTGAGGGGCGCGGAGAGAAGCAGGGCCAGCAGGATGATCCAGATGACGTTGGACCCGCCGAGCCCGGACGGCAGCAGACCGTAGGTGACAGCCACGGCGACGACGGCGAGGCAGCCGACGAAGATGCTGAGGCGCATCAGGGTGTACCGGATCGTTGCGCTCGGCTTGGCAGCGGACACGGCTGGCCTTCTCTCTACGTACGACAATCCTGCCCGACCAGTGAAGCATGCCCCGAAATCGATCACTTCGGCGGGCAGGAGCAGCAGGAAGACGCCTGCGGTCAGTCCAGCGGGAGCAGCATGATGATGTCGTCGCGGTCGTCCCCGTCGGCGACCCGGATCGCGCCCGGCACCCGCCCGACCTCCTTGTAACCGCACGACATGTAGAAGCGGTCGGCGCCGGTGCCGCCCCGGCAGGTCAGCCGGATCGCCTCGATACCCTCGAACCCGCGGGCCGCCTCCGCCACGGCGGACATCAGACCGCGGCCGTAGCCCTTGCCCTGGTGCCGGGGGTGGACCATCACCGTGTAGATCCAGAGCCAGTGGGTCATCAGCCGGTGCGTGTTGTGGGCGAGGAAGGCGGTGGCGGCCACGGCGCCCTCCTCGTCGTACCCGACCAGCAGCCGGGTGCGTCCCTCGGCCATCGAGACGAGATGCTTGACCAGCTCGGGCCGGATCTCCTCGGTGGTGACGGGCGGTATGAAACCGACGGCTCCGCCCGCGTTGGAGACATCGACCCAGAGCGCGATGATGCCGTCCCGCAGCGTGCCGTCGAACTTGGGGTCGAGCTCAAAAGTAAGTGCCATGAGGGCAGATTAACTATTACCGAATGAGTGGCTCAAGAACCGTCCGGTACGCGAGAAAGCCCCAGCCGGGGACGGCGGCCGGGGCTTTCGTACGGAGCGGTACGCAGGGACGCGCCGGACGTCAGACGCGCATGGGCTGCGGCGCCTCGCGACGGTCCGCGTCCGGCCCCGGGTACTCGCGGATGATCTCGTACCGGGTGTTGCGCTCGACGGGGCGGAAGCCCGCGTCCCGGATCAGGTCCAGCAGGTCGTCACGGCCGAGCTTGTTCGGCGTGCCGTAGTTGTCCGCGTCGTGCGTGATCTTGTACTCGACGACCGAGCCGTCCATGTCGTCCGCGCCGTGCTGCAGCGCGAGCTGGGCGGTCTGCACACCGTGCATCACCCAGAAGACCTTGACGTGCGGGACGTTGTCGAAGAGCAGACGCGAGACCGCGAAGGTCTTGAGCGCCTCGGCGCCGGTCGCCATCGTCGTCCGCGCCTGGAGCTTGTTGCGGACCTTGCCGTCCTTCATGTCCACGAAGTCGTGCTGGTAGCGGAGCGGGATGAAGACCTGGAAGCCACCGGTCTCGTCCTGCAGCTCGCGCAGTCGCAGCACATGGTCGACGCGGTGACGCGGCTCCTCGATGTGCCCGTACAGCATCGTCGCCGGGGTCTTCAGACCCTTCTCGTGCGCGAGGCGGTGGATGCGCGACCAGTCTTCCCAGTGGGTGTCGTGGTCCACGATGTGCTGGCGGACCTCCCAGTCGAAGATCTCCGCGCCGCCACCGGTCAGCGACTCCAGACCGGCCTCGATCAGCTCGTCGAGGATCTCGGAGGCGGAGAGCCCGGAGATGGTCTCGAAGTGGTGGATCTCGGTGGCGGTGAACGCCTTGAGGGAGACCTGCGGCAGGGCTTCCTTCAGCGCGCTGAGGGAGCGCGGGTAGTAGCGCCACGGGAGGGTGGGGTGCAGCCCGTTGACGATGTGCAGCTCGGTGAGATTCTCGCCCTCCATCGCCTTCGCGAGGCGGACGGCCTCCTCGATGCGCATCGTGTACGCGTCCTTCTCGCCCGGCTTGCGCTGGAACGAGCAGTACGCGCACGAGGCGGTGCACACGTTCGTCATGTTGAGGTGCCGGTTGACGTTGAAGTGCACGACGTCACCGTTCTTGCGCGTGCGCACCTCGTGGGCCAGGCCGCCGAGCCAGGCCAGGTCGTCCGACGCATAGAGGGCGATGCCGTCCTCACGGGTCAGCCGCTCCCCCGCACGGACCTTCTCCTCCAGCTCGCGCTTGAGCCCAACGTCCATGCGGCTGCCTCCCAGATGTCTCTGACGTGCTGTGCGTTCCACCGGATTCCACCGTGACACCGGCAGAAACCCCCGGTCACCCGGGGGCTCCACCACGTTACGCCTACGACTCCTCGGGGAGTTCCCCGACCCGGTTCTCCCACTTGGTGGAGAGCACGATCGTCGTACGGGTCCGGGAGACGCCCTTCGTGCCGCTGAGCCGGCGGATGGTCTTCTCCAGGCCGTCGACGTCACCGACCCGCACCTTGAGCATGAACGAGTCGTCGCCCGCGATGAACCAGCAGTCCTCGATCTCCGCGAGGTCCTTGAGCCGGCGCGCGACGTCCTCGTGGTCGGCAGCGTCGGAGAGCGAGATGCCGATCAGGGCCGTGACTCCGAGCCCGAGCGAGGCGGCGTCGACGGTGGCACGGTACCCGGTGATGACACCGGCGGTTTCCAGCCGGTTGATGCGGTCGGTGACGCTGGGCCCGGAGAGCCCGACAAGCCGTCCCAGCTCGGCGTACGAGGCCCTGCCGTTCTCCCTCAGGGCCTGGATGAGTTGCCTGTCCACCGCGTCCATATGACTGAAACCTTCCATTGTTCAGCAGTACCGCGAGTCTACGTGTAGAATCTAAGGCATACAGAGCGCACGCCCTGTAAATCTTTCAGATATTCCAAGAAGTGCTTTCGAATCCTCAGGAGTGACAACACCGTGTACACGATCGAGATGGCCTACGCCCGGATGCGCGAGCTGCAGGACCTGGCCAACCGCTCGCGTGCCCACCAGCCCGCCGCCGCGCACCGGATCGACAAGACCCGCACCCCGCGCGCCCCGAAGAAGCGCTGAGTCCCGCCGGGACGAACCCGGCCTCAGTCACGGGAGCCACCGAGCTTCCCCTCCCACCGGCGGTAGAGCTGGTGCGGCACCCCTGCCGCGTCCAGCACCCGCCCCGCGACGAAGTCCACCAGATCCTGGATGTGCGTCGCACCCGCATAGAACGCCGGAGAGGCGGGCAGCACCACGGCGCCCGCCTCGTCCAGGGTCACCAGATGCTTCAGCGTCGATGTGTTCAGCGGAGTCTCGCGCACCGCGACGACCAGCTTCCGCCGCTCCTTGAGCGTCACGCTCGCGGCCCGCTGCAGCAGATCCTTCGAGAGCCCGAGCGCCACTCCGGCCACACAGGCCGTCGAGGCGGGAACGATCAGCATCCCCTTCGCCGGGTACGACCCCGAGGACGGCCCGGCCGCGAGATCGCCGGCCGCCCAGTGCTGTACGCCGTCGAGCTCCGCATCGCCCACCTCGAAGGTGTGCGGCTTCCCGTCCGCGCCGCGGGCCAGCCAGCTCCGCAGGTCCTCCTGCCAGCGTGCGTCGCGGAAGGCGATCCCGGTCTCGTCCAGCAGCGTCAGCCGCGAGGCCCGGCTCACCACCAGGTCGACGCTCTCACCCGCGGCCAGCAGACCACGCAGCACGGCGGCGGCGAATGGTGTACCTGAAGCGCCCGAAACCCCGACAATCCAAGGCTGCCGCCGCTGCTGACTCACTGAAGTCCCGGATTCCACACCCCGAGCCTATCCGGCGCAGAAGTTGCGGAACCGAGCGAGGGGCTCCGTGCGTTCCGACAGATGAAGGACAGGCCGTCGACGGCCATGGACAGGCCAAGGACAGGGGGCGGCCATGACCGGTACCCGTACAGGCACCTCCGCGCGGGCGATGACGGCCGGCGCGCTGATGCTGGGCTGGATCACACTGCTGTGGGTGCTGGAAGGCATCGACACGGCGACCGGTCAAGCACTCGACACCTACGGCATCACTCCGCGCGAGCCGGCCGAACTCCTCGACATCGTGCCCGCCGCATTCCTGCACAGCGGGTGGGAGCATGTCGCCTCCAACACCGTCCCGCTGCTGATCCTCGGCTTCATCGCCGCCCTCGGCGGGATACGCCGGTTCGCCGCCGTCGTCCTGACCGTCATCGTCGTCAGCGGCCTCGGCGTCTGGCTGACCGCGCCACCGCACACCGTCACCCTCGGCGCGTCCGGCGTGGTCTTCGGCCTCTTCGGTTATCTGCTGGTCCGCGGCTTCGTCGACCGGAGGCCGCTCGACGTCGTGGTGGGCGTCGTGATCGCCGCGGTCTACGGCTCACTGCTGTGGGGAGTCCTGCCGACAGACTCCGGGATCAGCTGGCAGGGGCACCTGTTCGGGCTGATCGGAGGGGTGGGCGCAGCCTTCGCGTTCCGCCGCCCGCGCCGTACCACCCGCCCCGTACCCCCCGCCTTCACGGTGTGAGGCCGCGCACCAGCAGGTCCAGCAGGGCACATGCGAACAGCGCGATCCCGATGAATCCGTTGACGGAGAAGAACGCCCGGTTCAGCCGGGACAGATCGTGCGGCCGCACCACGCGGTGCTCGTACACGAACGCCGCGGCGACGATCACCATGCCGATCCAGTAGAACAGCTCCGCACCCGTCGCCAGACCGAACCAGACCAGCAGCCCGGTCGTCACCGCATGGCAGACCCGTGCCCCCCACAGCGCGGCCGGGATCCCGAAGCGGGCCGGCACCGAGAACACACCGTGCGCGCGGTCCGCCTGAACGTCCTGGCAGGCGAAGATCAGGTCGAAACCGCCGATCCAGACGCCGACCGCGAGACCGAGTATCACCGCGTCCCACGACCAGCTGCCGGTGACCGCCAGCCAGGCACCGATGGGCCCTATGGCCTGCGCGATGCCGAGGATGGCGTGCGGGTAGTGGGTGAACCGCTTGCCGTACGGATAGACGACCATCGGTACGACGGCGATCGGCGCGAGCGCCAGACACAGCGGGTTCAGCAGCGCGGCGGCGCCGAGAAAGACGACGACCGCGACGAGCGCGCCCGTCCACGCCGACTTCACTGAGACGGCACCGGTGACCAGCTCACGGCCGGCGGTACGCGGATTACGGGCGTCGATCTCGCGGTCGATGATCCGGTTCGCGGCCATGGCGAATGTCCGCAGCCCGACCATCGCGACGGTGACGAGCAGCAGGCGCACCCAGTGGATGTTCTCGTCGAGGTGGAACATCGCGGTCAGCGAGGCGATGTAGGCGAAGGGCAGCGCGAAGACCGAGTGCTCGATCATCACGAGCCGCAGGAACGCCTTGACCCTGCCGGTCGGTTGCGCGGGCCCGGGGCCCAGCGTCGCTTCGGCCGCACTCACAGCCCGTACTCCTTCCACCGGCGGTCGACCTTCGCCGCCGTCTCCGGGTCGGACTCGACCATGTCCGGCCAGCCCCCGTCCCGGGTGTAGCCCTCCTCGGGCCACTTCTTCGTCGCGTCGATGCCCGCCTTGCCGCCCCAGAACTGCTGGTAGGAGGCGTGGTCGAGATGATCGACCGGGCCTTCGGTGACGGTGAGGTCCCGGGCGTAGTCGGTGTTGCCGAGCGCCCGCCAGGCGACCTCGTGCAGATCGTGGACGTCGCAGTCGGAGTCCACGACGACGATCAGTTTGGTCAGCGACATCATGTGCGCGCCCCAGATGGCACTCATCACCTTCTGGGCGTGCTTCGGATACTTCTTGTCGATCGAGACGATCGCACAGTTGTGGAAGCCGCCCGCCTCCGGCAGGTGGTAGTCCACGATGTCCGGCACGATGATCTTGAGCAGGGGCAGGAAGAACCGCTCGGTGGCCCGCCCCAGCGGCCCGTCCTCGGTCGGCGGCCGGCCCACCACGATCGACTGGAGCAGCGGACGCTTCCTCATGGTCACGCAGTCGATGGTCAGCGCGGGGAACGGTTCCTGCGGCGTGTAGAACCCGGTGTGGTCGCCGAACGGCCCCTCGGGAAGCATCTTCCCGGGCTCCAGCCACCCCTCGATGACGACCTCCGCCTGCGCCGGGACCTGCAGCGGCACGGTCTTGCAGTCGACCATCTCGATCCGCTTGCCCTGGATGAACCCGGCGAACAGGTACTCGTCGATGTCCCCGGGCAGCGGGGCGGTGGACGCGTACGTCACCGCGGGCGGCGCCCCGAACGCGATCGCGACGGGCAGCCGCTCCCCGCGCTTGGCGGCGACCTGGTAGTGGTTGCGGCTGTCCTTGTGGATCTGCCAGTGCATCCCGATGGTGCGCCGGTCGTGGCGCTGGAGCCGGTAGAGCCCCAGGTTCCGTACGCCGGTCTCCGGGTGCTTGGTGTGGGTGAGGCCCAGGTTGAAGAAGGAGCCGCCGTCCTCGGGCCAGGTGAAGAGTGCGGGCAGCCGGTCCAGGTCCACGTCGTCGCCGGTGAGGACGACCTCCTGCACGGGGGCGCTGTCCGACTTCACCTTCTTCGGCGGCACGTGCACCATCGAGCCGAGCTTGCCGAACGCCTCGCGCACTCCGACGAAGCCGTGCGGCAGCTCCGGCTTCAGCAGGCCGCCGATCTTGTCGCTGATATCGGCGTACGACTTCAGTCCGAGCGCCTTCAGCAGTCGCCGGTCGGTCCCGAAGACATTCATGGCCAGGGGCATCGACGAGCCCTTGACGTTCTCGAAGAGCAGCGCGGGGCCGCCCGCCTTGTTCACGCGGTCGACGATCTCGCCGACCTCCAGGTAGGGGTCGACCTCGGCCTTGATGCGCTTGAGCTCGCCCTCGCGCTCCAGCGCCCGGAGGAGGGAACGAAGATCGTCGTAAGCCATGCGGTCCAGTTTGGCATCCTCCCTGACATCACCTGCCAGGGCTCCCCCACCTCAGCCATCGGCCGCTGCGGTTGCACACCGGGAATCCGGCGGCCCGGTTGACGCTTCACGGCCCCGGCCGACGCCTGGAGGGCTCCACGTCCTGTAACCGCCATGCCCGGCGGCCAGTGCGTTCTTCGCCCCAACCACATCCGCATGTTCGGCACGGGAACAAGCAGTGCACACAAACTCCGCTTGGCTCTTGCGGGAGGCTGCGTCCACTCGCTTGCACACCGGAACACGTCCGGGAGGTGCAGGCGGGGTTGATCTTCCTGATACGGGTGCCGGTCGTTTTTACGCGTGCCCATTTCCGTGAGAGCCGCTCCACCCGGAGGCTCTCACCGTCGGGGACCCTCATCGAAGGCTGCCAGTGCGTCTTCGACTTCCAGCGCACAGCCCACGTTCCGCGTGTGCGGCACGTCGGAAACGCGCGAGGCCGGTTTCACCGACACCCAGGTGTACGGCGTCGAGGGCCCCGCCTGGGCCCTGCTGAAAGCAACCGAGCAGCACACCGGTGAATCGCTCACCGAATCGCGGATGTTCGCCTCCGCGCTGGCCGCGGCCCGCATGGCAGAGCCGTACCCCGACATGCTCGCCGCCAGCTCCCACCTGCTCGCCGTGGGACGCAATTGACACCGGCTACCCTGGGCCCGTCACCGGGGCGGGACAGTGCCCCGCCATCTCTCCGTGGGGGGACCCTTCCACCATGTTCCGGGCCTTGATCTATCTCCTGCCTCTGGCGCTGACGATCTACGCGTTCATCGACTGTCTGAACACCCCGGAGGACGAGGCCAAGCACCTGCCGAAGATCGCCTGGGTCTTCATCATCCTGCTCTTCTGGATCGTCGGCCCGATCGTGTGGCTGGCCGCCGGCAAGCTGCGCCAGGCGCCCGCCGGAGGCCGTACACCCTCCGAATGGCACCGCAATCACCGCCACGAGTGGGTGGCGCCGGACGACAATCCGGATTTCCTGAAGGCGCTGAAGGAAGAGAACAAGAAGGACGAGTCGCTCCTCAAGGACTGGGAGGCCGATCTGCGCCGCCGCGAGGAGGAGCTCAAGCGCCGGGAGAGCGGGGCCGGTCCCGAGGGGTCCGCTCCGCCCGCCTCGTAGCGCAAAGGCTCAGGGATACACCAGCTGCCCCGGCCGTTCGAGCAGGGGAAGCCGTGCTGTCCGCTCCAGCGGGGCCGGGCGCTTCGAGGGCCGCGCGCACCACGTGCAGGGAGCGGCGGTCCGGGGTGGCGACCACCCGGGGGCATCGCGCCCGCGCACCGATCACCAGGAGAGACGCGCATGAACGACAGGACCATGCTCGCCGCCGCACTCGCGGAGGCCCGCGCCGGTCTCGCCGAGGGCGGCATCCCCATCGGCGCGGCCCTCTACGCCGCGGACGGCACGCTCCTCGGCCGGGGCCACAACCGCCGTGTCCAGGACGGAGATCCGTCCACGCACGCGGAGACCGCCGCCTTCCGCGCGGCCGGCCGGCAGCGTTCGTACCGCGGCACGACCATGGTCACCACGCTCTCACCCTGCTGGTACTGCAGCGGCTTGATCCGCCAGTTCGGCATCTCCCGGCTGGTCATCGGCGAGGCCGCCACCTTCCACGGCGGCCACGACTGGCTGGCCGAGCACGGCGTCCAGGTCGTACTGCTCGACGACCCCGAATGCACCGCCCTGATGCGAGAGTTCATCCGCGACCACCCCGACCTCTGGAACGAGGACATCGGTACCGAATAGCGTTCGAAATTCCTCATCCCCCTCCAACACAGCGTGTATATCCTGGTGTTGACGATGTGACAGTTCGGGTAGGCGTCGGCACCGGGGGTGCTGTGGACGGAGAACTGTACGGATGCGAGGCGATCTTCGGCAACGACGGACTTGCGGCGCGTCTGACAGGTCTCGCCCCTACGGCTCCGCCAGGACCGCGTACGAGGACCGCGACGATCCGCCCGTCGTCGTGCTGACCGGCGGGCGCGGCATGGGCAAGACCGCGGTGCTCAAGCAGTTACGGCATCTGTACCGGGAGATCACCCCGGTCGCCCTGGCCGACTGCGAGGCCGTCACTCCGCCCGAGGATCCCGGCCCCGGCTGGACGCCTGTCGTCGTTGTCCTGCCCGATCTCGTCGCCCAGTTCGCGACCCGGGTGCGGGCCGCGTCCTCGGTGCAGTGGCCGCGGGTGAAGGCGTCGCTGCGGGTGTCGGGGGCCAGCGGCTGGATCTGTCTGGACAACCACGGCAACCCGTACAACAAGGCGGTGCCGGTGGTGGAACTGGCGCCCGGGGCCGACTTCCAGCGGTTCCTGGCGATCGCCTGACCGGAGGGGAAGCCCCCGGCTCAGAACTGCTTGCCGCCGTCCTCCGCACCGTAGCTCTCACGCAGCTCCCGCCATCGGGTCAGGGTCCACCGTGACCAGTCGACGGGGTGCCCGTCCAGGGCGTCCACCAGGTACTCGAAGTGGTTGTGCCAGCCCGCGAGGCAGTCCAGCCGCAGCGCGTCGTCGCCGTGGAACTCGTTGCTGAAGCGCAGGAGCACGTGGTCGCCGCGCGGCGGCTCCAGGTGGAAGCGGATCCGGCCGTGCACCCCTTCGAGGGTGTACTCGGCGACGCGCTCGACGTCCCAGGCGGTGACGGTGCCGGAGGCGACCGTGGCGTTCCCGTCCGGGTCGGTGTTGAGCCAGCGCAGTGTGATCGCCCCGCCGATGCGTGGCTCGAACGGGTCGGCGGCGGCGAGCCAGCCCCGCAGCCCCTCGGAACTGGCAACGGCTGCCCACACCCGTGGGACGGGGTGGGGCAGCCGGAGCGTGAACCGCAGGAGGTGGTGGTCACCGTGGGTCTCGGCGGTACCACGTTCGATCACGGGGAGTGCGTCGGTCATGGTTCCAGCGTGGCCCGGTGGGGCGCGTTCCGCACCCGTACGCGGGAACGGTCAGACGCCGGCGTAGGAGTGCTTGCCGGTGACGAAGATGTTCACGCCGTAGTAGTTGAAGAGCCAGCAGCCGAACGCGATCAGCGCCAGGTAGGCGGCCTTGCGGCCCTTCCAGCCCGCGGTGGCGCGGGCGTGCAGGTAGCAGGCGTACGCGACCCAGGTGATGAAGGACCAGACCTCCTTGGGGTCCCAGCCCCAGTAGCGGCCCCAGGCGTCGCCCGCCCAGATCGCGCCCGCGATGATCGTGAACGTCCAGAGCGGGAAGACGGCGGCGTTGATGCGGTACGAGAACTTGTCGAGGGTCGCCGCGGCGGGCAGCCGGGACAGCACGGAGTGGGCGAAGGCGCCGGGCTCGGTGCCGTTCGCCAGCTTGCTCTCGTAGCTGTCGCGGAACAGGTAGAGCAACGTGGCGACCGCGCCGATGTAGAAGACGGCGCCGCAGATGATGGCGGTGGAGACGTGGATCCACAACCAGTACGAGTGCAGTGCGGGCACCAGCTGGTCGCTGGAGGTGTACAGCACGGTGGTCGCGATGCCGAGATCCAGCAGGACGGTGGTGACCAGCAGCAGGCCCATCCAGCGGACGTTCTTCTTCAGCGCCATCAGGATCAGGTACGCGGCAACGGCCACCGTGGAGAAGGTGATCGAGAACTCGTACATGTTGCCCCAGGGGGCACGCTGCACGGACATCGCGCGGGCGATGACACCGCCGGCCTGGACGAGGAAGGCGACGACGGTCAGGGAGACCGCGATCCGCCCGTACAGGTCACCCTTGAACGTGCCCCCGGCGGCGCCGGGGCCGTCCGGGACGTCCCGCGAGCCGGCGGCGGACCTCGTGATGATCTTCGGCCGGTCCAGTACGGCAGTGGCGCCGCCCTTCTGCGCGACCTGGACCTGGATCTTCGCCGAGGCGGCAGCCCCGTCCCCGGTCAGCGCGGCAGCGGTGCGGCCGACCTTGCTGCGGCTGCCGAACACCCACTCCGCGATGTGCGCGAAGAAGGCCAGGGTGTAGACGGCCATCGACGAATAGATCAGCACATTGCTGGTGTGTGCCAGATTCTCGTTGGTTGCGGCGGCGAGATTCACTTCTCAGCCCCTTCGGAAAGTGCTTCGACGGATGCGTCGTCCGGCGCTGTGGGCGCCGCGGCCACGCCTGATTCTTCGGCCACATCTGGTTCACCGGACGCATCCGGTGCTTCGGGCGCGTCCGGCGCCGTGGGTGCCAGGTCGTTGAGCGTGACCGCGAGGTCGGCCAGCTCCTCGGGAAGCTTCGCGGACTCGCTGCGGCCCAGCCCCGCCATCTCCACGACGGTGACGCCGTCCGCTCCCCGTACGGCCCGGACCCAGACCCGGCGCCGCTGGATGAACAGCGAGCCGGCCAGACCGGCGATGGCCCCGATGGCTCCGGTGAGCGCCCAGCCGCTGGCGGGCTGCTGCGAGACCTGGAAGCTGGCCCACTGCTCGATGCCTTCGAAGGTGATCGATCCGGCGCCGTCCGGCAGCTTCATCGTCTCGCCGGGCAGCAGCCGCTGCTTCAGCTTGTCGCCCTTGCTGTCCTTGAACGCCTCCATCTTCGAGGTGTTCAGCTGGTACACGTTCTGCGGCAGTCCGGAGTCGACACCGAGGCTGCCGTGGTACCCGTTGAGGGCCAGTACCGGGAAGTCCGCGGCCGGGAACTGGGAGAACATCGTCCCCTTGCCGTTGCCCGCGAACGTCGGCACGAAGAACGCCTGGAAACCCAGCTGATCCCTCTTGCCGGTCCCGTCCTTGTAGCCGTCCATCACCTTGATCGCACCGGTCGAGGTGACATTCGAGTCGATCGGCAGCAGCGGCACGGCGGCCTTGTAGACCTCCTTGCCCCTGCCGTCCTTGACGGAGACGACCGGGGCGTAGCCGTGCCCGATCAGATAGACCTTGGAGCCGTCGACCACCAGCGGCTCGTTGACCTTGATGACCGCCTTCTTCGGCTTGCCGTACGCACCCTCGGAGTACGTGATGTGGGCCTCGTACTTGCGGGGCGTGCCGATCTGCGGGCCGTTGCGCTCGTACGTGCCGACGAATTTGTCGAGGGTGAAGCTGAACGGGGCGAGCGAGTCGGTGTCGTACAGCGAACCGGACTTGAAGTCGTCGTACTGCGTCAGCGTGTTGGAGAAGCCGTCGCCCTGGACGATCAGCTTGCCGCCCTCGGACTTGAAGAGCTGCCCGGTGGCGAAGGCCACCAGCATGACGATCAGCGCGATGTGGAACACAAGGTTCCCGGCCTCGCGCAGATAGCCCTTCTCCGCAGCGACCGCATCGCCGTCCACGTGCGCCCGGAAGCGCCGCTTGCGCATCATCGCGAGCGCGGCCTCGCGGACCTGCTCGGGTTCGGCGTCGGTGCGCCACGTCGTGTAGGCGGGCAGTCGGGTCAGCCTCTTGGGGGCGCCCGGCGGCCGGCTGCGCAGCTGGCCGACGAACTGGCCGGTGCGCGGCACGATGCAGCCGATGAGGGAGATGAACAGCAGGATGTAGATCGCGGAGAACCACACCGAGCTGTAGACGTCGAAGAACTGGAGCTTCTCGTAGATCGGCGTGACGGTGGTGTGGGCTTCCTTGAAGGTCTGCACCTTCAACTCGTCCACGCTGTTCTGCGGGATCAGCGAACCGGGGATGGCCCCGAGCGAGAGCAGGAAGAGCAGGATCAGCGCGACCCGCATCGAGGTGAGCTGGCGCCAGAACCAGCGCGCCCAGCCGATGACGCCCATGGCGGGCAGCGTGGCCAGGGCCTCTTCGCGCGGGGCGGTGGAGAGCTGCGAGCCGGCCGCGCCGAGCTCGGCCGCGTTCTCCCGCTCCTGCCGGCTCTCGCGCTCACGCTCGTTCGCGCGCTCTTCGGCCGCGTTGGTCTTGGTGTTGCTCATGGAACTCAGATCCCCACCGTGAAGCCGTCGGACCAGCCCTGCAATTCCTGCATCATGCTGCTCCACACACCGGTCAGCAGGAGCAGTCCGGTCGCGATCATCATGACGCCGCCGATCCGCATGACCCATGCGTAGTGGCGCTTGACCCAGCCGAACGCGCCGAGCGCCTTGCGGAAGGCGACCGCGGCGAGCACGAAGGGCACACCGAGCCCGAGACAGTAGGCGATGGTCAGTATCGCCCCGCGTCCGGCGGTGCCCTGGTCCATCGCGAGGATGCTCACCGAGCTGAGCGTCGGGCCGAGGCACGGGGTCCAGCCGATCCCGAAGAGGGCGCCCAGCAGCGGTGCGCCCGCCAGCCCGGTCACCGGCCTCCTGTGGATACGGAATTCGCGCTGGGTCATCCACGGCATCAGGCCCATGAAGAAGATCCCCATCAGGATCATCAGCACACCGAGGACCTTGGAGAGCGTGGTGCTGTGCTCCTGGAGCGTCTGGCCGAAGAAGCCGAAGAGCGCGCCGCCGGAGACGAACACGGCGGTGAAGCCGAGCACGAAGAGCGAGGCTCCCGCGACCATGCGCCCCCGTCTGGCCTGCGCCAGATCGGTGCCGCTGACGCCGGTGACGTACGAGAGATAGCCGGGCACGAGAGGCAGGACGCACGGCGAGAAGAACGAGACGAGCCCGCCGAGTACGGCAATGGGCAGGGCGACGAACAGCGCCCCGTTCATCACGGTCTCGTTCTGCCCCGGAAGTGCGGCGAGGGTGAGCACGGAATCACTTCTCCGCGATCAGCGGGTCGATCATCTTGTGGAGCTTGACGTCGTCGAGGGCGACGAGGGTGCGGGCCGCGATCTTCCCGTCCCGGTCGATGACCACGGTCGAAGGAATGGCCTGCGGGTTCAGCGTGCCCTTGGGGAAGCGCAGGATGAGCTTCCCGATCGGATCGAAGAAGCTCGGGTAGGTGATGCTGTTGTCCTTCTCGAAGTTCACCGCCGGGCCCTTCTCGGCGTCCCGGGTGTTGATCCCGATGAACTGGACACCCTGGCTCGCGGTCTCCTTCGACACCTTCGCGAAGTGCTTGGCCTCCAGCCGGCAGGGGCCGCACCACGAGCCCCATACGTTCAGCACGACGACCTTGCCCTTGTAGTCGGCGACGTCGAGGGGCTTGCCGTCCAGTGTCGTTCCGTCGAGCTTCGGCGCTTCCTGGCGGTCCGCCCTGGCCATGGTGGAGATTCCGCCACTGCCCGTGACGAAGTGCGAATTGCCGCCACCACCGGCCTTGTTGCCGTCGCCGCCGCAGGCGGTCAGGGTCAGCGCCAGTGCGGCGGCCGCTGCGGGGGCGGCGAGCAGGGTGAAGCGGCGTCGGGGTGCGCGGCCAGAGCTCATGTGAAAAGTTTCGCATGGCTGTTTCGGGGATCTTGCGCACCCCCCTCGGTGCCCGTAAAGCCCGTTGTCAGGCCCGTTTAAAGAAGGACTTCCAGCCACCGTCGGGCGACTGGCCGACCTCCAGCGTACGGAGCTTCGCGAGCACGGCCGGATCCTGGACGTCGAGCCAGTCGACGAACTGCCGGAAGGAGACGAGCCGCACATCCGGCTTCCCCGCGATCCTTTTGATGGTCTCCTCGGCCGCATCCATATAGATGCCGCCGTTCCACTCCTCGAAGTGGTTGCCGATGTAGAAGGGTGCGCGATTCGACCCGTACGCACGGTTGAACGCGGCGAGGTACGACTGAGTGGCCTGGGTGCGCCATTCCGGATAGCGCGACGGCATTCCCCGGGTGGTGTTCTGTGACTGGTTCGCGAGGATGTTGTAGTCCATCGACAGCACTTCGAAGGTGTGCCCGGGGAACGGCATGCCCTGTAGCGGAAGATCCCATATGCCCTGGCGCTTCGTGGGCCAGATCTGGGTGCCGCCGGGCGAGCTCGCGTCGTAGCGCCAGCCCAGTCGGCGCGCGGTGGGCAGCAGATTGTTCTGACCGAGCAGACAGGGGGTGCGGCCGCCGACGAGTTCCTTGCGGTAGTCGAAGGGCAGCGGGTCGAGATCGGTCCAGCCGGTGTTGGTGCGCCATTCGGTGACGAAGGAGACGGCCTGATCGATTTCGCTCCGCCACTGATCGGCCGTCCAGTTGGCGACCGATCCGGACCCGGCACAGAAGTGCCCGTTGAAGTGCGTGCCGATCTCATGGCCTTCGAGCCAGGCCCGACGGACGTTCTTCAGCGTCTCCCTTATGTGACCGTCGCTGAGATAGCCGATGTCGGAGGCGCCGATTTCGTTGTTCGGTGGCCGGTACCGGAATTTCTTCGACTCGGGCAGCAGATAGAGCCCGGAGAGGAAGAAGGTCATCGCCGCGTCGTGCTCCTTGGCGAGTTCGAGAAAACGCGGAAAGAGCCCTGTGCCGAGCTCACCCGCCCCGTCCCAGGAAAAGATCACGAACTGCGGCGGGGTCTGTCCGGGTTCGAGCGGGACCGGCGCGGAAGGCTGGTGCGGCTGCTTCCCGGTGTCCGCGGTGGAACCGTCACCGATCTCCCCGGCGTCCTCCTCCTCGCCGCCGCCCCTGGCTTTCCCGTCCGCTCCCGTGTCCGCCCTGCCAGGGCCTGGCCGCCCCGTTGTGGAGCGGTCCGACGAGCCGCAGCCCGCCACCCCGATTGCAGCTGCAGCCCCAAGTCCCGCTCCGAGCAAACTCCTTCGGCTGATGTCGCGCATGGCGTCCCCATCTGCGGTCGTTCTGACTCAAGTCCATACAAACTGGCGAAGGCTTAGATGAACGAAACAACACGACGGTTCCGCCGATTATCACAAGTTTCTTTGCATGACCAGACCCCGCTCTTGACCTGTCCTTGTTCCTGACCCGAACGCACCACGGGCCCCGGCCGACACATCGGCAGGGGCCCGTGCGGGTCGAGAAGTCCCGGCTACGCGCCGAACGCCTTGGACTTCCCCTTCGCCGGCTTCGCGCCAGCCAGCAGGTGCGCAGGAACCAGATCGCGGGCCGGCTCGGTGTAGCCGACCGAGACGATCTTGTCGCCCTGATACGTGAAGCTGGTCAGCGAGGCCAGCGTGCACTGCCGCTTGCGCGGGTCGTGCCAGAGCCGCCGTCGCTCGACGAAGCTCCGGACGATCCAGATCGGCAGCTGGTGGCTGACGCAGACCGCCTCGTGCCCGCGGGCCGCGTCGCGCGCGGCGTCGAGGGCGCCCATCATCCGTACGACCTGCTCGATGTACGGCTCGCCCCAGGACGGGCGGAAGGGGTTGGTGAGGTGCTTCCAGTTGTCCGGCTTGCGCAGCGCACCGTCGCCGACCCCGAAGGTCTTGCCCTCGAAGACATTGGCCGCCTCGATCAGCCGCTCGTCGGTGCCCAGGTCCACGCCGTGCGACTTGGCGATCGGCGCCGCCGTCTCCTGGGCGCGCTCCAGCGGGGAGGCGACGACATGGGTGATGTCGCGCTTCTCCAGGTGCTCGGCCACCCGGTCGGCCATCTGCCGGCCGAGCTCGGAGAGGTGGTAGCCGGGACGGCGTCCGTAGAGCACGCCCTCGGGGTTGTGCACCTCCCCGTGCCGCATCAGATGGACGACCGTGATGTCCTTGCGCGCAGTGTCTGCGGAGCTGGTACTGCTGGTCTCGCTCATGCGGTGGCCTCCGAGGCGGCGCGGGCAGCGGCGGGCAGGGCGGCGGCGATCCGCTCGACGGCCTGCGTGTCGTGGGCGGTGGAGACGAACCAGGACTCGAACGCGGACGGGGGCAGATAGACGCCCTGCGACAGCATCGAGTGGAAGAAGGCGGTGAAGCGGAAAGCTTCCTGCTTCTTGGCGTCCTCGTAGTTGCGCACCGGCTGGTCCGTGAAGAACACGGAGAACATGTTGCTCGCCGCGGACACCGTGTGCGCGACGCCCTCCTTGGTGAACGCCTCGCTCACCAGGGACCGGATCTCCGCGGAGACCGCGTCGACCCTCGCGTACGCCGCGTCGTCGAGCAGCCGCAGCTGGGCGAGACCGGCGGCGGTGGCGATCGGGTTTCCGGAGAGGGTGCCCGCCTGGTAGACGGGGCCGACCGGGGCGAGGTGCGCCATCACGTCGGCACGCCCGCCGAAGGCCGCGGCCGGGAAGCCCCCGCCCATGACCTTGCCGAAGGTCATCAGGTCGGGCCGCACGCCGTCGATGCCGAACCAGCCGGCCCGCGAGGTACGGAATCCGGTCATGACCTCGTCGGAGATGTACAGCGCACCGCCCTCGGCGCAGAGCTCCTTGAGCCCGGCGTTGAAACCGTCCAGCGGCGGCACCACACCCATGTTGCCGGGCGAGGCCTCGGTGATCACACAGGCGATCTCACCCGGGTGCGCGGCGAACGCGGCCCGCACGGCTTCCAGGTCGTTGTACGGCAGCACGATCGTGTCGCCGGCCTGCGCGCCGGTGACGCCCGGGGTGTCCGGCAGACCGAAGGTCGCGACCCCGGACCCGGCGGCGGCAAGCAGCGCGTCGACGTGCCCGTGGTAGCAGCCGGCGAACTTCACGACCTTCGCCCGACCGGTGAACCCGCGGGCCAGCCGGATCGCGGACATGGTCGCCTCGGTGCCGGAGGACACCAGCCGCACCTGCTCCACGGGCTCGATCCGGGCCACGATCTCCTCGGCGAGCGCGACCTCGCCCTCGCCGGGCGTACCGAACGAGGTGCCGCGGGCGACAGCCTCCTGGACTGCGGCGATGACCTCGGGGCGGGAGTGGCCGAGGATCATCGGCCCCCACGAGCACACGAGGTCGACGTACTCACGGCCGTCGGCATCGGTGAGGTACGGACCGGTACCGGACACCATGAAGCGGGGCGTACCGCCCACGGCCCGGAAGGCACGTACGGGAGAGTTCACGCCACCGGGCGTCACGAGGGACGCGCGGTCGAAAAGCGTCTGCGAAACTGGGGCTTCGTATGAATACGGCACTTTGGTCCTGATCTGCGATTCGGAAGGTCGGGGGGCCGGGCCGGAAATCCGGCCGCCAATGAGCAGGAAGCGTGATCTCCTCGTATGACGAAAGGACGTCAGCCCTCTCTCGTCTGCAAAACTGGGGCGTCATAGGGAAAGCTCACACAAGCCATGGTGTCAGAGCCTCCGGCGGTCTTGCGGACAGGTGTTTCACACCACGCCCGTGGGGGAGGTCACTGGCACGAAGATCGGGTTGCGCGGCGGGGGCTGTGTCTCCTAAGTAGTAGTCGGATGGATGAGATATGCATCGCGGTGGCGAAGTGGGCGAAGGGACCGACGACCTGGGGCCCGAGCCTGCCCGCCGAGGTCGGCACAGGCGTGAGGCCGAGCGCCGGCAGGGCATTCAGGCCGGCAGTGCGCAGTCCGGAAGCGGGAGTGGTGGCCGGGTGGGGGTGACCTACAAATATTTCGGGGCCCCCGACGGGGCCACGGCCGCGCGGGTGCCCATTTCCATGCGCCCCGAGGAGCTCGGCGGCGACGAGCTGGGCATGGGCGGCATGTTCACCAAGATCAAACCGGAGACGGTGGCGGCCATGGTCCTCACCGGCATCCAGGGCATACCCCTGCACAAGGTCCCCCCGCTGGAACTGGTCGTCCTGCACCCGGACTACGCCGTGGTCAAACTCCCCATGACAGTCGTCGACCCGCTGCGCGGCGTCGGCGAGGAGTCGGTCGGCGCCGCAGCCTTCATCTGGTCCACGGTCCCGGACCGCGGCGGCCCGCGCGACGCGTTCAACGTCTACCAACTGCTGCACGAGTGGCAGGATTTCAGCCATCGTCTGCATGACGCGGGGCATCAGGCGTACTGCCTGGTCTGGCCCTGAGCCGGGGTTCCCGCACGTCCCGCACGTCCCGAGCCGGTCCCGACCCCACCCCGTGGCCCGGCTGTCACCCATGGGCTCTACGGTTCTCCCTTGTTCTGGTGCACGCCGCAGGCTGCACGTTCGGGAGGGGAACCATGATCACCAGCGCTGTAACCGCGCGTCTTGTCGCCACATTCACCGCGCCCCTGGACCGGGAGCGCGACGCCGCGTACGCCCCGTCCGTTCTGCGGTGGCCGGACCGGCGTCTGCTGATACAGCGGGGCGATGCCGAGGCGGTCGCCGTCGGACTGGACGACAGGTCCGTCCCGCGGACCCGCTTCCCGGCGCCGTGGCCGCGCCGTTTCGGTACGTTCACGGTGGCGCCGGGCGGGGATCTCGCGGTCTTCTCGGGGGTGCATGCGGTGCGCGCCGTCGATCCGGCGGGCGTGGTGCGCTGGGAGGTGCGGCACGGCTGCTGGGAGGGCGGCTGCCGCGTCCTGCACGAGTCGTACGAGGAGTACGCGGACGACAAGGCGCACCTGTACGCGGACAGCGGCTCGGCGGTGTTCTCGGCGGACGGGTCGCTCGTGTGGGCCCATGTCCGCGGCCCCGTCGCCTCGGCCGGCCCGGATCCGGAGGCGCTCGACGAGTGGCTGGTGATCGATGCCGCCGACGGGCGGGTGCTGGGCCGGGCGGACGCGGAGACCGTGGCCGCAGGCTCGGAGCACGTACCGCACCCGGATCCGGCACAGATGGGGCTGAGCGTCGGCGAGGGCCAGGACGGGGCACCGCTGCTGTGGGGGCGGTGGGACGGGGTGGAGCTCTCCGTGGAGCAGTTCGGCGAGCAGGAACGGATCCTGACGTCGGTGAGCCCCACCGGTGAGTACTTCCTGACCGTGGCCCACGACCTGGACTCGCTCGCCCTGCACCGGGTCGCGGACGGCGAGGTGGTGGCCGAACTGCATGCGGAGGACGCCGTGCCCCGTCATCCCGACGCGGATCCGGACGACTGTGACGCCGACGAGGTGATGTGGGACTACGAGTGCGGCTTCCTGGACCGGGAGACCGCGATCACCAGTACGGACCAGGAGGAGGAGTTCGGCCCGGTCCGGCACTGGCTGCTGGAGACGGCGGGAATGCGGTCTGCCGGGCAGATCGCGTACCCTTTCCCGGTCTGCGGCACGCCCACGGCGCTCGGCGACGGCACCTGGTACACGGTGTCCAGGGACGGGGATGCCCTGCACGTGTGGACTCCGGACAACCGGAGGGTGTCCGGTTGACCCCCACAACCGGCCATTCATTGGCCGAAGAATGATCTTCAGCCCGCCTGCCGGACATGCCGATGCAGCCCATACGACCCACGTGGTCGTGTGCGGGGCATCGACATCGAGGAGACCTGCCATGGGTGACACGCTGCTGGCCCTGTCCATCCCTCTGCTGGTCTTCGCCGGGGGGATCTACGCAGGGTGCGAGAACTGGTGGCGGCGCCGGCACCCGGCGCCGCCGTCGCCGTACACCCATCAGGCGGCCCGCCTCGCCGAGCGCGAGACGGCCGAGGCGGCGAAGGAGATCGTCGACGAGGCGTACGCGACGCTCGGTGCGTTCTACGGCGCCGCGGGAGCGCCGGAACCGGCCGAGCAGAGGCCGACGCCGGCGGAAACCCTCGGCGCCGCGAGCGCCCCGGGCGTCCCCGGGGTCACGCCCGGGGCGGCTGCCAGCCCGGGTCGCGGCCGGTCATACCCAGCATCCGCTCAAAGGGGCTAGCACTGTCCGGCACGGGAAAGGGTTCGCCGTACACCTTCGCCTTCCGCGCGTTCGGCGCCATGTCGGCGACACCGGGCCCCAGTTCGCGCACCACGGCCTCGTCCGGAACGAATTCCTGCCCGGTGGCGCGCGCCAGGTCCCATGCGTGCACGGTCAGATCGCCCAGCACCATCTGCGCGACGGTTCTGGCGGGGAACCCCATGGAACCCGCGGTCCCCTCGTCCGCACCCGGCGCACCCCACGCCGCCACCAGCTCGGCCGTCTCCTCGCCGAAACGGCTGCGCCAGTCGCCGGTGACCACGGTCGGCTTCGCGCCGAAGTCCGGCTCCTCCCTGGCCGCCAGGGCCTGGAAGTTGACGACCACCTGGAAGAGGTGGTCGACCAGGGCCCGCACGTCGTACTCCGTGCACGGCGTGGGGTCGCCCAGCTGGCCGTCGTCGATCCCGCGCACCACAGGAATCGCCCGCTCCGCGGCCACGTCCAGCAATTCACTGATCTTCTTCATGCTTCAACCGTGCATCCGGCAATCGCCCGCTTCCTGAAGAAACGCGGCACGGATGACTCGAACTTTTGTGCGGCATAGGATCGCGGCCATGTCAGGTCCTCGACGCGACTACCGGGGCATCGTCGACGCCCACGAACTCTTCTCGCACGTGCACTTCCGCCGACGCGAGCCCGCCCCCGGGCTGCGGACGCAGGTGGCGAACTACTGGCTGATCGACTGGGACCTGCCGGAGCCGTACATCTCGCACGTGGTGCCGCACCCTTCGGTGAACCTGGTCTTCCAGCACTACGAGAGCACCGGCGAGCCCGCCTTCGCGGAGGTCGCGGGCATCGGGCTCCAGCTCTTCAGCCAGAAACTGGAGGGCCGGGGACGGGTGTGCGGGGTGAAGTTCCGGCCGGGCGGCTTCAGGCCGTTCGCACCGGACCACCCGGTGTCGCGGTGGTCGGGCCGCCGGCTCATGGCGGACGAGGTCCTCGCCGTACCGGCGCCCGTGGCGGCCGTGCTGGACCCGTTCGAGGAGGACGCACGGGTCGCGGCGCTGGACGCGTACCTGCTGGCGCTCGTCCCGGAACCCGACCCGCAGGCCGAGCGCGTGATGGCGCTGGTCGAGCGCGTCCGCACCGACCGCACGATCCGCCGCGTCGACGAACTCGCCCGCACCGAAGGGCTGTCGGCGAGGTCGCTGCAGCGGCTCTTCGCCACCTATGTGGGCGTCGGCCCCAAGTGGGTCATCCTGCGCTACCGCATCCACGAGGCGCTGGAACGTGCGGAGACCGACCCGGAGGTGGACTGGGCCACGCTCGCGGCGGAACTCGGTTACAGCGACCAGGCGCACCTGGTCAGGGACTTCACGACGACGCTCGGAGTGCCGCCGACGGCACTCGCCGGGCGCTGATTGTCAGTGCCGCGTCCTACTGTTGGCGTATGGAGCACACTCCCCCGTCATCCGCGTCTCCCGTACGGATCGAGCCCTGGTCGGACGGCGACCTGGAGCTCCTGCGCCGGGTCAACGCGCCGGAACTGATGGATCATCTGGGCGGTCCGGAGTCGGAGGAGCAGCTCATGGTGCGCCACGGCCGCTATGTGGAGCTGAGCGCGGACCGCACGGGCCGGGGCAGGATGTTCCGGATCACCCTGACCGACGGGAGCCGGGGCGAGGCCGTGGGGACGATCGGGTTCTGGGAGCGCACCTGGCAGGGCCAGGAGGTGTACGAGACGGGGTGGGCCGTCCTCGCCGGCCACCAGGGGCGGGGCATCGCCACGGCCGCGACCAGGGCCGTCGTCGAGCAGGCGCGGGCCGAGCGCAAGCACCGCTATCTGCACGCCTACCCGTCCGTCGGCAACGGCGCGTCGAACGCGGTGTGCCGCAGGGCGGGCTTCATCCTGATCGGCGAGTGCGACTTCGAGTACCCGCCCGGCCATGTGCTGCTGACGAACGACTGGCGACTGGACCTCACTCCGGAGCTCGGTTCCGGGCCCGGCCCCGGGCTCAGTCCGAATTCCGGGCCAGAGGCTTGTTGAAGCTGAACGCGACGATGTCCAGCCGCTCCCGCAGATAGAAGCGGTGGGCATCGGTGCGATGGGTGCCCGAGTCCAGACTCAGGTCCAGGCAGCCGGCCTCCCGGGCGCGCTGCTCCAGATACCCCAGCAGCCGGCGGCCGACACCGGTGGACCGGGCGTGCTCGGCGGTGACCAGATCGTCGACGTACAGCTTGCGGATCTGGCTGGTGTTGTCGACGATCCGCCATCCGGCCGCGCCCACGCATGCGCCGTCGCCGTCGTGGACGGCGGTGAAGCGGAGCCCCTGCGGGTACCCCTTGTCGTACACCTCGCGGAAGAGGTCCTCCGTCAGATGCGGGCGGAGTTCGCGCAGCACGGGAAGAAGGTCCGTGGTCAGTCGGGGGTCGCCGGGTTCGAGGTCGGTGATCTTCATGCGGGAACTGTAGGCACTGCCCCGGGGGCTTGCGAGGGGGATCCGGCAACCATTCTCATGGCCGATGGCCCATCGACTACGAGAACCGCTTCACCGAGCGACGGGGGACCCGATGCTGCTGGCACACATCAGCGATCTGCATCTCGACGGAACGGCCCGTGCCACGGACCGCGCGAGCAGGGTGGTGAACTACCTCAACTCCCTGGTCCGGCAGCCGGACGCGGTCTGGTCACCGGCGACATCGCGGACCACAGCGCACCCGAGGAGTACGCCGAGGCGGCCCGCCTGCCGGCCACGCTGACCGCGCCCGGCGTCACCCGCGGGCCCGCCCAAAACGTTTGACGGGCGGGCCCCCTCATGGATATTTATCTGCACTGCGCAGCTTATGCGTTACGCACAAAATAACTGAAGGAGCTCACCCCGTCATGCTCACTCTCGTCACCGGAAGCCGCGGCCGTGTCGGTTCCGCACTCGTTTCGCTCCTGCACCGCGGCGGCCACGCCGTGCGCGCCGCCTCCCGTGCCCCCGCCCGGCTCGACCCGCCCGCCGGAGTACCGGCCGTGGCGTGCGATCTCGCCGATCCCGCCACCTTCGCCCCCGCGCTGGACGGCGTCGGCTCCGTCTTCCTGTACGCCGAACCGGCCGGGACCGACTCGTTCCTCACCCGGGCGGAGGCAGCCGGAGTCCGGCACATCGTGCTGCTCTCCTCCAGCTCGGTACTCGGCCCGGACGCGCAGGAGAACCCGATCGCCCGCTCCCACCACGCGGTCGAGCAGGCGCTCGCCGCCTCGCCGCTCACCACGACCTTCCTGCGCCCGGGCGCCTTCGCGACCAACGCGTACCAGTGGTCCGCGGCGGTACGGAGTCACGGCGCCGTGGACCTGCCCTACCCGCGCAGCCACACCAGCCCGATCCATGAGGCGGACATCGCCGAGGCCGCCCTCGCGGTCCTCACCGAACACCGACTGCAGGGCGCGGCGTACCACCTGACCGGTCCCGAATCGCTCACAGCCGCCGAACAGATCGGCCTGCTGGCGGCGGCCTCGGGGCGCCCCGTCACGGTCAACGCCGTGAGCCGGGCGGCCTGGAAGGAATCCGTCGCCCCGCACATCCCCGAGGAGGTCGCCGAGGGACTGCTCAGTTACTGGGCATCCACGGACGGTTCACCGGCCGAGGTGACCGGCGAGACCGAGAAACTGACCGGCCACCCGGCCCGTACGTTCGCCGCCTGGGCCGAGGAACACGCGGAAGCGTTCCGCGCCTGAGCCGGCCCACCCCCTGCTGCCCCACGCCCATGAATTCCCTGGCTCACACAGACCGCCCGGTGGCATGCTGACGACGTGAACGGACCGGAGATCCACCTCGAAGTCGCCCCTGAACTGTGGCTCTTCGTTGCCCATGAACGCCGCAACGGACGCACGTCAGTGACCACCGACGGAGCCTCGACGCTCGGCCATGTCGTGGAATCGCTCGGCGTCCCGCTCACCGAGGCCGGCCAACTGCTCGTGGACGGCCGCCCCGTCCCCGTCTCGCACATCCCGGGCGCGGGCGAACTGGTGGAGGTGCGCGCGGTGGCGCGACCCCAGCGCGTCGAGGGCGCGCCACTGCGCTTCCTGCTCGACGTCCACCTCGGCACGCTCGCCCGGCGGCTGCGACTGCTGGGCGTCGACGCCGCGTACGAGAGCGAGGACCTCGGCGACCCGGCGCTGGCCGCCATGTCGGCGAAGGAGCAGCGGGTGCTTCTCTCCCGGGACCGGGGACTGCTGAGGCGGCGGGAGATCTGGGCGGGGGCGTACATCTACAGCGATCGTCCGGACGACCAGCTGCGGGACGTGCTGGAGCGGTTCACACCGGAGCTGGCCCCGTGGACCCGGTGCACGGCCTGCAACGGACCACTGACCGACGCGGACAAGGAATCCGTCCGGGAGCAGCTGGAGCACGGCACACAGCAGTCGTACGACGTCTTCGCGCAGTGCACGGAGTGCGGTCGGGTGTACTGGCGCGGTGCCCACCACTCCCACCTGGAGACGATCGTCGCCGACGCGGTGCACGAGTTCGGCGCCCGGGATCAGACCGGCCCGGTCCGGTAGGGCCGTCCGGCGGGGCGCGGCCGGACACGATCCGCACGGCACACCTGACGAATCGCCCTATGCCCCGCCCTGCGCCGCATCGAACTCCCCGCTCCGCAGCCGCGCGATCTGGGCCGCACCGAGCTCGACCGTCCGCCGCATATGAGCGATGAGGAGTGCCACCTCGTCGTCGTCGTACGCCTCGAACATCGCCGCCCAGTCCCGACTCAGCCCCTCCCAGACGGCGCCGAACTCCGCCATCCGCTCCGGCACGGTCGCGACGAGCACCCGCCGCCGGTCCGCCGTGTCGCGCTCGCGCGTCACATAGCCGGCCCGTTCCAGCCGGTCGACGAGCCGGGTCGCCGACCCGGTGGTGAGCCCGGTCAGCTCCGCGATACGTCCCGTGGTGACGGGTTCCGCTTCGAGGCCGAGCAGGTTGAGGCACTGCAGATCGGTGGGGTGGATCCGCAGATGGTCGGCGACGGCCTGATTGAAGAGGGCGTACGCGGCCATGTAGCGGCGCGACTCGATGGACAGCTCGGCCAGCAGAGCACTGCGCCGGACCGGGGACTTCTGCGGCATGCAGAGAGTGTACGAAGCAGACACTGCTCCTGCGTCATCCTCACGGGCCCGGACCACCGCACTCACTACGGCTGCTCGGCGATCGGATAGCGCTGGACGGTGGGCGCGAGCCAGGCGATCACCTCGTCACGAGGCATCGAGACAGCGGGCGCGACGCGCAGGACATCGCGGGCGAGCGCCATCCCGAAGATCTGGGACGCGACGAGCGCCGCGCGGCGCGGGCCTCGGCGGGGACCGGGCGGACACCGGCAGCTATCGGACCGAGCTGCTCCGCAAAGACGGCCCGCATGCGTTCGGCCCCCGCGTCATTGGTCCGTCTCGCCATGGCCCGCACCCTGCCGCAGCGAGCGGTTCACGCGGCCCGACCCGGCGGCGCTGCAGGCCGCTCCCACCCGATGACCACCGATCGGCCCCGGCACCGTGCACGTCGCGCGTCCACGGCGCCCGCCGCGCCCGCGACCGCCACCGCACCGGCCCCTCGCGCCACCAGAGGTCAGAAGACGTACTCGTCACCGGTGGCGGGCGCCAGCACCTCATGCCGGTTGTTGTCGGGGTTCCGGTCGGTCGCACCACCGTTCCAGACGGTGTCGATCCGTACGACCACCTCGTTCGGCCGCCTCGCCAGCTGCAACTCGAGCGCGAGCTGGCGGCCCGCCCACTCGTCCGCCCGTAGCGGACCCGTCCGGCACAGCACGGTTCGGGCGCTCGCCTGCAGACACTCGACCGGCATCTCCTGCAGGCCGCTGAGGGGCACCGAGAAGCGGAACCGCACGGTCACGCTCGCCGGACTCGACGGACCGTGGTTCTCGCTGTGCAGCCAGATCCCGAGCCCCCTGCCCCACAGCGAGACATGCCCGTGGTGCGAGACGTCCGCCTCCCGCGCCACCCGCCGGTCCGCCGGCACGGGCACGGGCCCCGTCGCGACCGCCTGTCCAGCCCCCCATGCCACTGTCGACACCGTTGCCGCCATCGCCGCCGCGGCGGAAACCGCCAGCCGAGCCTTACGCGTGACTACCATGCCCCGAAGATACTGATCACCCTGAATTATCCGTATTTACACACCGATTCCCCGCTCCACTCCACCCGCTTGCCCCACCCATCCGAACCCACCCGACCCGCATGAAACGCTGCACCCATGGTCGTCGCCCGCTCTGTCGCACTCTTCGCCGTTGCCGCGCTCTTCGAGATCGGCGGTGCCTGGCTCGTCTGGCAGGGCGTGCGGGAACACCGGGGCTGGATCTGGATCGGCGCCGGAGTCATCGCCCTGGGGGCGTACGGCTTCGTCGCCACGCTGCAGCCGGACGGTGAGTTCGGCCGCATCCTCGCCGCGTACGGCGGCGTCTTCGTCGCGGGCTCGCTCGCCTGGGGCATGGTCGCCGACGGCTACCGCCCCGACCGCTGGGACGTCATCGGCGCGCTGATCTGCCTGGCCGGCATGGCCGTGATCATGTACGCCCCCCGCAACCACTGAGAATCAGCACCCCACCGGCCACGTCGTCGACACCCACCACCGACCGACCGACCGCCGACCACGCCGATAACCCCCACCGCTCGGGCGCCGACCGCCGGCCACGCCGACACCCGCCGGACTCCGGCACCTCTCCCCGCCCCGGCCGCCTCGGGAAATGCGGCCGCCGAACGGAACCTCGCGCCGCCTGCCTATCCTGACCCCGTACCGATCAGCTGTCCGAGGAGTCGAGTCCGCATGGCCGCCACCCCCATCGCCGTCATCACCGGAGCGAGCAGCGGCATCGGTGCCGCGACCGCCCGGCAGCTGGCCGCCGCCGGCTACCGCGTCGTCCTGACCGCCCGCCGCAAGGACCGCGTCGAGGCGCTCGCCGCCGAGATCAACGAGGCGGGCCACGAGGCCACGGCGTACGCCCTGGACGTCACGGACCGCGAGGCGGTCGACGCTTTCGCCACCGCCTTCCGCTCCCTCGCCGTCCTCGTCAACAACGCGGGCGGCGCGCTCGGCGCGGACCCCGTCGCCACCGGTGACCCGGCCGACTGGCGCCAGATGTACGAGACGAACGTCATCGGTACGCTCAACGTCACCCAGGCCCTGCTCCCCGCCCTCACCGCGGGCGGCGACGGCACGATCGTGATCCTCTCCTCGACGGCGGGCCTGTCCACGTACGAGGGCGGCGGTGGCTACGTGGCCGCCAAGCACGGCGAACACGTCCTCGCCGAAACCCTCCGCCTGGAGATCGTCGGCACCCCGGTCCGCGTCATCGAGGTCGCCCCCGGCATGGTCAAGACGGAGGAATTCGCCACCACCCGCTTCCGCGGCGACACCGAGAAGGCCGCCAAGGTCTACGCCGGCGTCGATGCCCCCCTCACCGCCGACGACGTGGCCGACACGATCACCTGGGCCGTCACCCGCCCCAGCCACGTCAACATCGACCTCCTGGTGGTCCGCCCCCGCGCCCAGGCGTCCAACTCCAAGGTCCACCGCACGCTCTGAAGCCATCGGCCCGCACGGAGGAGCCCCGGACCACCACCACAGGGTCCGGGGCTCGTCTTCGTAGCGGCGCCAAGGGCACTCAGCCCTTCACACACACCACCTGCTTCAGCTTCGCGACGACCTCCACCAGGTCCCGCTGCCGCTCGATGACCTGCTCGATCGGCTTGTAGGCGCCCGGGATCTCATCCACGACGCCGGAGTCCTTACGGCACTCCACGCCCCGCGTCTGCTCCTCCAGGTCCCGCGTCGAGAAGCGCCGCTTGGCCGCGTTGCGGCTCATCTTCCGGCCGGCACCGTGCGAGGCCGAGTTGAACGACTTCGCGTTCCCGAGCCCCTTCACGATGTACGAGCCGGTGCCCATCGACCCCGGGATGATGCCGAAGTCGCCCGAACCGGCACGGATCGCCCCCTTACGGGTGACCAGCAGGTCCATGCCCTCGTACCGCTCCTCCGACACATAGTTGTGATGGCAGGAGATGACCGGTTCGAAGGTGACCCGGGCCTTCTTGAACTCCTTGCGGACGACGTCCTGGAAGAGCCCCATCATGATCGCGCGGTTGTGCTTCGCGTACTCCTGGGCCCAGAACAGGTCGTTCCGGTACGCCGCCATCTGCGGGGTGTCCGCGATGAAGACGGCCAGGTCACGGTCGATCAGACCCTGGTTGTGCGTCAGCTTCTGCGCTACCCCGATGTGGTGATCGGCGAGTTCCTTACCGATGTTCCGGGACCCGGAGTGCAGCATCAGCCACACCGAACCCGCCTCGTCGAGGCAGAACTCGATGAAGTGGTTTCCGGATCCAAGCGTTCCCATCTGCTTGATGGCACGTTCATGACGGAATTTGACCGCATCCGCAACCCCGTCGAACCGTGCCCAGAAGTCGTCCCAGCCCGCGGTCGGGAAGCCGTGCAGTCGGCCGGGGTCCACGACGTCGTCATGCATGCCCCGGCCCACCGGAATGGCCTGCTCGATCTTCGACCGAAGCCGCGACAGGTCGCCCGGAAGGTCATTGGCCGTCAGGGAGGTCTTCACCGTGGACATGCCGCACCCGATGTCCACTCCCACCGCCGCCGGACAGACCGCACCACTCATCGCGATCACCGAACCGACGGTCGCACCCTTGCCGTAATGCACGTCGGGCATGACGGCCAGCCCCTTGATCCAGGGCAGCGTGGCAACGTTCCGCAGCTGCTGCATCGCGCCGTCCTCGACCGAAGCCGGGTCGGCCCACATCCGGATGGGCACCTTCGCCCCCGGCACCTCTACGTACGACATAGCCCCTCGATCCCCCCGAAAAGTCTGAAAGCGCAAAACCGGTGCCAAGGTCGGCAAAAGAGTCGGCCGACCGGCAATCACAGCGGCGCGTGCGATACACATTGTGTCCACCGGCCGCCATCGAGCGGCAACTTCTTTTCGCTCGAAGGGAGCCCGGACCGTGCGACGAATGGCGTACGTACCCGGCGTCGCACTCCTCGCAGTGCTGACGGCCGGCTGCACCGGTGGCACCGGTACCGAAGGCCCCGCCGCCGACAGCAAACCCGGCAGCCCGAGCATCGCCGCCGCCCCGTCGGGCAAGTACCGCACGCTTCCCGAGCCCTGTCGCTCCATCGCGCGATCCACGCTGAAGGACCTGCTTCCGGGCATCGCCGAACTGCCGGAGAACCAGCAGGAGAAGGCGTACAGGGGCACGGCCGCCGTCACCTATGACACCGACCGCAGGGTCGGCTGCCAGTGGAAGTCGGAGGCCGCGGCCTCGTCCCGCTCCGTCGTGCTCGACTTCGAGCGCGTCGTCTCGTACGACACCTCGGTGAGCGACGAGGACCGCGCCCGCGAGGTGTACGGGAAGAAGGAGACCGCGGCCCACCTGCCGTCCGGCACCTTCACCCCCGGCGACGCGGAGAAGGTGACGACCTCCCCGTCGGACTCCCCGTCGGACTCCCCCTCCGGCTCTGCGCAGGGCACCGACGGCGACGCGGGCGCGGGCTCCGAGGACCTCCGTCCGCGCACGCTCGACGGCCTGGGAAATGACGCATTTCTGGACGATCTGCTCACTCGGGCAGGATCCAGCGCACAACACCGCACGGTGAGCGTGGTATTCCGCACATCGAACGTCATCGTGACCGTCCGGTACTCCGAGCAGCCCGCCCTCGCGAGCCAGGTCCCGGACAGCAAGGAACTGCAGGAGAAGGCCCAGGCGCTGGCCCGGAAGCTGGTCGACAAGTTCAGCGAATAGCCCGCCGCGGGGCGCCACCGAACCGCACCCGCGTCGGTCGGCGGAGGCGGCATCCGGCCGCCGTCCGTCGTACCGTGGCCCTCCGGAACACCCGCCCGAGCACCATGCCACCCGCCCGTCGCGCCACCCGAGTGAAGGAACCATGCACCGATCAGCCCCGCGACTCACCCGCATACTCGCCTGCGCCGCCGTCCCGGTGATGCTCGTCGTCGCCGGCTGCTCGTCGGACTCCGACAGCAAGAAGGAGTCGGGCTCGTCCTCGGCCTCCGCTCCGAGCGCGCAGAAGACGGAGGCGACGGTCGAACCGGCGAAGTTCGCCGCGCTGCCCGACCCGTGCGACGCGGTCTCCGCAAGGACGATCACCTCCCTGGTGCCCAAGGCCAAGAGCAACGCCGGTACGCCGGCCCGGTCCAGCGACACCACGGCGCGCGCCGGCTGTTCCTGGAACGGCCTCGACGACAACGGCGTCAAGGGCTCGCAGTACCGCTGGCTCGACGTCGGCTTCACCCGCTCCGAATCGGACCAGGCGCTCGGCAGCGGCGCCAAGCGCGCCCAGGAGGACCTCGCGAACCAGGTCGCCAAGAGCAAGGCGACCGAGGGCGCCAAGAAGGTCGTCGAAGCCCCCGTCAGCGGTATCGGCGACCAGGCCACCACCATCACGTACGACCTCACCAAGACGAAAGAGGACTTCAAGTACGCGACGGTCGTGGCCCGTACGGGGAACGTCGTCGTCACCCTGACCTACAACGGCGCGGGTTACGCGGGCGCGAAGACGCCGTCCGGCGACGACATCCTGAAGGGCGCCGAGAAGGCCGCCAAGGAGGCGGTCGCGGCGGTCGCGGAGGTCGCCGATAACGGGAAGAAGTCGAGCCCGTCCGCGGGCACATCGAAGTCTCCGACGGCGACGAAGTCCGCGGCGTCCGCGAAGTCCGGCTCGTCCCCGAAGTCGACACAGTCGGCGCGCTCCCCCAAGTCGACGAAGTCCGCGGCGTCCACGTCGTAAGACCGCACCACCGCCCGCCGGGCATTCCCGCAAGATCCACGGCAGGTACCCGAACAACCCTGCGCAGAAGCAGTCTTACGAAGCCCGGCCCTCCCCCGAGAGCCGGGCTTCGCCCCTCCCCGAGCACCGCACCCCACGCGCATGTGCCAGGCTGTGCCCGCCAGAAGTCGAAGTCGGGAACGCAGGGAGGGGATCGCGGGTGGCCGCGATGCAGCTGACACGCACGCACCGGATACTCATCGGGATCGTCGTCGCCGGCGCGGCAGTCATTGCCGCGATCGGCTTCGCGGGCTCGTACGCCGCGGTGCGCGCGCTCGCAGAACAGAAGGGCTTCGGGAACTTCTCCCTGGTCTTCCCGATCGGCATCGACGCGGGCATCTGCGTACTGCTGGCGCTGGACCTGCTGCTGACCTGGATGCGGATCCCGTTCCCACTGCTGCGCCAGACCGCCTGGCTGCTGACCGCCGCGACGATCGCCTTCAACGGCGCCGCGGCCTGGCCGGATCCGCTGGGCGTCGGCATGCACGCGGTGATCCCGGTGCTGTTCGTGGTCGCCGTCGAGGCCGCCCGGCACGCGGTCGGCCGGATCGCCGACCTCACGGCCGACAAGCACATGGAGGGTGTCCGTCTCACTCGCTGGCTGCTCTCCCCGATCCCGACGTTCAAGCTGTGGCGCCGGATGAAGCTGTGGGAGCTGCGTTCGTACGAGCAGGTCATCAAGCTCGAACAGGACCGGCTGATCTACCAGGCGCGGCTCCAGGCCCGCTTCGGCCGCCACTGGCGCCGCAAGGCGCCGGTCGAGTCCCTGATGCCTCTGCGGCTGGCGAAGTTCGGTGTCCCGCTGGCCGACACAGGCCCGGCCGGGCTGGCCGCAGCCGGTATCGAGCCGGCCCTGCTGCCGCCGGCTCCGGCGGCAGCCGAAACGGTGCACCCTCAGCCCGAGCTGCCGTACGCCGCCCAACAACAGCAGCAGTACGCCGAGCCCCGGCAGCACCCGCAGCAGGCCCAACAGCAGTACGCCCACCCCTCCGACCCGGCCGCCGAGGAGTGGCCCCCGGAGGGCCCCGGCGCCCACGAGAGCCCCTGGTTCGCGGCGCCGCAGGTCCCGGAGGGCGCGTACGAGGGCGCGTACAACCCCACGTACGTCGAGGGCCTGGAGCCCACCCCGGTCATGATCCCGTCGGGCCCGGGCGGCCGCACCCGTCCCCTGGGCAACGTGGGCACGATCGGCGCGGTCCCTCACCCCCGCAGCGAGGAACCCCTGCCGGAGCAGCTGGAGCAGCCGCAGGGTCTGCCCCAGGAGGAGCCGCAGCCCCAGCAGGAAGCCGATCCGGCGGAGTGGGCCGAGGCGGAGATCGAGTTCGGCAACATCGCGTACGAGGTGTTCTCCGACCTCACGCACCAGCACCAGGTCCACCCGAGCGCCGAAGTCCTCGACATAACGCTCTCGGACGTCCACGGCGTCAGTCACCCGCGCAGCACGGCCCTGCTCCGGCGCCTGATCCCGGGCTTCAAGCAGCGCTTCGACAACGAGATGGCCGAGAACCACATCGCGTAGCCACCCCCGACTCCGTCCGCCGCACGAGAGTCGGACCGGAACCGGCAGAACGGAGGGCCGTCACCCGAATCACCGGGTGACGGCCCTCCGTACGACCGACTCCTACGCGCCCATCAGCTTCCGCACCCGGTCCGCGCCGACGGCCAGCAGCAGCGTGGGCAGCCGCGGACCGGTGTCACGGCCGACCAGGAGCTGGTACAGCAGCACGAAGAACGACCGCTGCGCGGCCTTCAGCTCGGGCGTCGGCTTGGCGTCCGGCTCCAGCCCCGCCAGGGCCTTCGGCACCCCGTAGACCAGCGTCGTGAGGCCGTCCAGCGACCAGTGCGTGTCCAGCCCGTCCAGGAGCAGTCGCAGCGACCGGCGCCCCTGGTCGTCCAGCGAGCCGAGCAGTTCCTTGTCCGGCTCGTCGCGGACGATGGTGCGGGCGTCGGCGGGGACCTGGTTGGTGATCCAGTTCTCCGCACGGTCGAGCCGCGGCCGCGCCTCGTCGAGCGAGCCGATCGGGTTCTCCGGGTCCAGCTCGCTCAGGATGCGCAGCGTCTGCTCGTCGTGGCCGGCGGTGATGTCGACGACGGACGCGAGGGTGCGGTACGGCAGCGGGCGCGGCGTGCTCGGCAGCTCACCGGCGGCCGTGCCGATGGCCCGCGCGTATGCGGCGGCGTCGGCGGGCAGCACGGAGCCGTCGGCGACCTTGCGCGCCAGCGAGTCCCACTCGTCGTACAGCCGCTGGATCTCCTGGTCGAAGGCGATCTTGAAGGACTGGTTGGGCTTGCGGCGCGCGTACAGCCAGCGCAGCAGCGGTGCCTCCATGATCTTCAGCGCGTCGGCCGGGGTCGGTACGCCGCCCTTGCTGGAGGACATCTTCGCCATTCCGGAGATGCCGACGAAGGCGTACATCGGGCCGATCGGCTGCACACCGTCGAAGACCTCGCGGACGATCTGGCCGCCGACGACGAACGACGAACCGGGCGAGGAGTGGTCCACGCCGCTGGGCTCGAAGATCACTCCTTCGTATGCCCAGCGCATCGGCCAGTCGACCTTCCAGACCAGCTTGCCGCGGTTGAACTCGTTGAGCCGGACGGTCTCGGCGAAGCCGCAGGCGGTGCACGTGTAGTTCAGCTCGGTCGTCTCGTCGTCGTACGACGTGACGGTCGTGAGGTCCTTCTCGCAGTTGCCGCAGTAGGGCTTGTACGGGAAGTAGCCGGCGGAGCCACCGCTGCCGTCGTCCTCGCTCGCCGCGCCGGAGCCCGCCTCGGCCTCCAGCTCGGCCTCGTCGACCTTCTTCTGCTGCTGCGGCTTCTTGCCCTTGCCCGCGGCCGCCGGGTCCTTCTTGGTGCGGTACCGATCGAGGACGGCGTCGATGTCGGCGCGGTGCCTCATGGCGTGCAGGATCTGCTCGCGATAGGCCCCCATCGTGTACTGCTCGGTCTGGCTGATGCCGTCGTACTCGACACCCAGCTCGTCCAGCGCGGCCGTCATGGCGGCCTTGAAGTGCTCCGCCCAGTTCGGGTACGCGGACCCGGCCGGGGCGGGCACGGACGTCAGCGGCTTGCCGATGTGCTCGGCCCACGACTCGTCGACACCGGGGACGCCCGCCGGGACCTTCCGGTAGCGGTCGTAGTCGTCCCACGAGATGAGGTGCCGGACCTGGTGCCCGCGGCGGCGGATCTCGTCCGCGACCAGGTGCGGGGTCATGACCTCGCGGAGGTTGCCGAGGTGGATCGGGCCCGACGGCGAAAGACCGGACGCGACGACGACCGGTTTGCCAGGCGCACGACGCTCCGATTCGGCGATGACATCGTCCGCGAAACGGGAGACCCAGTCGGCCTCGGTGCTGCTCTGACTCTGAGCCACGGTCGGCACGTCCTTCTCTCTGGTAGGGCTCGTAGGGGCACCGTCCATTCTCCCAGGTCCCACCGGCAGCGCGAAAACGGCTTTACAGTGCGTGGGATACTGGGCGCGATCCCTTGTACCCCTACGGAAACGGCAGCCATCCCATGGCCTCGGTCAATTCCCTCGCTTCCACGCTCCAGCAGCAGCTCGCGGACGCCCTGACGGCAGCACTGCCGGATGCCGGCACCGCGGACCCGCTGCTGCGCCGAAGCGACCGGGCCGACTTCCAGGCCAACGGAATCCTGGCCCTCGCCAAGAAGCTGAAGGGCAACCCGCGTGAGCTGGCGTCCCAGGTGACGGCGGCGATCCCGGCGGGCGACCTGATCAAGGAGATCGAGGTCTCCGGCCCCGGCTTCCTGAACATCACGCTCAGCGACAAGGCGATCATCGAGACCCTCGCCGCGCGCGCCGCGGACGACGAGGGCCGGCTCGGCGTGCCGTACGGGCAGAACGCGGGCACGACGGTCGTCGACTACGCGCAGCCGAACGTGGCCAAGGAGATGCACGTCGGGCACCTCCGCTCCGCGGTGATCGGTGCCGCGATGGTGGAGGTCCTGGAGTTCACGGGTGAGAGCGTGGTCCGGCGCCACCACATCGGCGACTGGGGCACCCAGTTCGGCATGCTCATCCAGTACCTGATCGAGCACCCGCAGGAGCTCGACCACCGGGGCGGCGAGGAGCAGGACGGCGAGGCCGCCATGTCCTCGCTGAACCGGCTCTACAAGGCGTCGCGGGCGCTCTTCGACTCCGACGAGGAGTTCAAGGCCCGGTCCCGGGACCGGGTGGTGGCGCTCCAGGCCGGTGACGAGGAGACGGTCACGCTCTGGCAGCGGTTCGTCGACGAGTCGAAGATCTACTTCTACTCGGTCTTCAACAAGCTCGACATGGAGATCCGCGACCCCGACATCGTCGGCGAGTCCGGCTACAACGACATGCTCGAAGAGACCTGCCGGATCCTGGAGGAGACGGGCGTCGCCGTCCGCTCCGAAGGTGCGCTGTGCGTCTTCTTCGACGATGTGAAGGGTCCGGACGGCAACCCGGTCCCGCTGATCGTCAAGAAGACGAACGGCGGCTACGGCTACGCGGCGACCGACCTCTCCGCGATCCGTGACCGGGTCCAGAACCTCAAGGCGAGCACCCTGCTGTACGTCGTGGACGCGCGGCAGTCGCTCCACTTCAAGATGGTCTTCGAGACGGCCCGCCGGGCAGGCTGGCTGAACGAGGACGTGAAGGCGCACCAGTTGGCGTTCGGCACGGTCCTCGGCAAGGACGGCAAGCCGTTCAAGACGCGTGAGGGCGAGACGGTCCGGCTGGTCGACCTGCTCGACGAGGCGATCGAGCGGGCGACGGCCGTCGTGCGCGAGAAGGCCGAGAAGGTCGGCCTGACCGAGCAGGAGATCGTCGAGAACGGCGAGTACGTCGGTATCGGCGCGGTGAAGTACGCCGACCTCTCCACGTCCGCCGTCCGGGACTACAAGTTCGACCTGGACCAGATGGTGTCGCTGAACGGCGACACGTCCGTGTACCTCCAGTACGCGTACGCCCGTATCAAGTCCATCCTCCGCAAGGCGGGCGAGACCCGGCCGATCGCGCACCCGGAGCTGCAGCTGGCCCCGGCCGAGCGGGCGCTGGGTCTGCATCTGGACCAGTTCGGCGAGAACCTGGCCGAGGTGGCGTCGACGTACGAGCCGCACAAGCTGGCCGCGTACCTCTACCAGCTCGCCTCGCTCTACACGACGTTCTACGACCAGTGTCATGTGCTGAGCGACGACAACCCCGCCGAGGTGGTCGAGAACCGGCTCTTCCTCTGCGACCTGACCGCCCGCACCCTGCACCGGGGCATGGCACTGCTCGGCATCCGCACCCCCGAGCGTCTCTGACCCTCTGTCTCCCCCTGTGACCTGCTGAAATCGCCTATTGACCGGGTGTCGGCCACCGGGCGATTGTGTACGCGGCCGACCTGTTCGGCCGCGTACACAACAGTCACAGGCGGGGGACGGACCCATGCAGGTCGACGGCGAAGAGGACAGATCGGTGCGCGCGGAAGCGGAAGCACTGCTGCGGGCGGGACGGCTCTTCGAAGCCCGGTGCACGGCACAGGACGCGCTCGACGCGGACGGGCCGGACGCCGGGCTCTACGCCGTTCTGGGACGGTCCCATGCGGCGGAGGACGCGGACGACGAGGACGATCTCGCCGAACGGGTCTACCACAGAGGGCTCGCCGCGTTCCCCGACGACCTCGACCTGCTCGCCGCCTATGCGGAACTCTGCCTGAACAGCGACCCGTTCGACCACCCCGCCCGGTACAGGCGCGCCCCCGAGCTGGCCGAGCGGCTGCGCGAACTGGCGCCGGGCTCTCCGCAGGCGCTCCGCGTCGAACAGGCCGCCTCGCGCCGCGGCAGGCTCACCGGCAGGACCGGCCCGCAGCCGCCGTCGGAGTCCCGCACCCAGCGTCACGACGCCCGCGAGGCACTGACCTCGGCAGCGGCGGCAGGCGCGGCCCCGCACGAGGCCGCGCGCAGCGCCCGGGAACAGGCAGGCGAGCGCCCGTCCGACCTCCGTCTGGCCGTGCGCGCCGAGACCCTTGCGGCACTGACCCGCCCGGGCCTGGCTCCGCTCCGTCTTCTGGTACGTGCTCCGCTGGCAAGTCTGGCGGCGCTCTCGGTGACCGTGGGCGCCGCCGCCCTGGCCGTACCGGCGTTCCACCTGCCGTGGTGGGTGTCGTTCGCGGGCCTGGTGCTCTGCCTGCCGCACCGGCTGCTCGCGCTTCTGCTGCGCGCGGCCCGTCGCCGGGCCGCGACCACCGCCCCGCCCACCGGCGCCGAGGAACCGGACCCGACCGCATACCCCCTGCTGCAGCCCGTCCCGACGATCTCGCGCAGGGAGCGGACCGTGTTCCTGACCTCGGCTCTCGTCGTCGTCGCCGCGGTGACGACCGCCGGGGTGTGGTCGGACGCCCGGTACCGGTCCTACCCGCGCTACACAGCATCGCCTCCGGCTGTCTTCCGGGGAGCGCAGCTGCTCCCCGGCACCCCGGCCGGAACCGCCATCAGCGATGCGATGACCATCGAATGGGACTCCGAGGTCGGGGAGCCGTTCACGTACGTCTACGGGACGCCGGGCCGAGCACAGCCCGACGCCATGGTGTTCGGCGCGATCGGCGACTTCCACGACACCTCGCCCGATGTCGTCGAGTTCTTCGAGAAGGGGCTGGGGGGCACCCTCTCGAGGGCCGGCACCGCTTGGAACGCCGACCCGGGCGACGACGGCGGATGGCTGCGCTGTGTGGCGTACACGCCCGTCGTCGACAGCAGCGCGCGCCAAGTGGCGTGCAGCTGGGCCGACAAGGGCAGCCTGGGCACGGTCGTCGTCAACGAGGAGGGGCTGGATCACGAGTCCGCAGCCGGGCTGACCCGGGCGCTGCGCCACGCGATCCTGCACACCGGCCCCGAGGCCTGACAGGCTCCGCCGTCAGTGGCCCCGGACCGTCCCTCGAGCACCGTGGTCAGGTCCTCGTATCAGCCGGTGAGCCACTCGGCGGTGTCGCAGTGGCGCCTTCCGGGACAGCACCCGCACATGCAGACCGTGCAGGACGACCGCTTCCTGCGAGGTGCCCTGCACGCTGAGTTCGAGAAGTGCCCTGCACGCTGAGTTCGAGCAGCATGTCGCCGCAGTCCACACCGCCGAGCGCCTTGGCCCAGCCACGGGTGTCCTGCGGCGCGGGCGGCGGAGGCACGGACGCCGGCTTCTGGTTGAGCAGGTAGTACTGCCCGCAGGGCGCCTCCCAGTTGTACGAGCTGATGGTGACGTTCGGGGCGGCGCCCCCGTTCGCCCGCCGCTCCGGCCCCGCTGCCCGGATCCTCGACGCCAGCCGTCCGCAGGCCGTGGTGACGCCCGGCCCGGGCCAGTTCGCGTACGCCGCCATCGGCCTGACCGGCGGCACCGAGGTGAAGGACCAGCACAAGGGCACCCGTCTCGCGGTGCACTTGTCCGCGAAGGACCCCTCGGGCTCCACGGGCACCGTTCCGGACGAGCTGGAGCTCCCGGCCGACACCTACTGGGACGAGAAGCGCTTCGTCACCTACCGGCAGAGCGACATGGCCGACGCCCTCACCTACTGAGTCCGCACCCACTGAACCGCCAACTCCCCGCCTCCCAGGGGGAGTAGATCGTAGGATCGAAGATCGAAACCTGAAGGAGGCAGCGTGCGGGCAGAAAGTGGCGGCAGACCACCGACGTCGAACATACGAACAGCGGCAGCCGTCGCAGCCGCAGTCGCATCGCTGGTGCTGATCACCAGCTGCGGCCAGGCGTCGGGATACCGCGCGTCGGACAACGCGTCCAGCACCTCCTCGCCGACCCCGAGCGTGAACCCGTCCTACGGCGCGAAGTTCCTTGCCATCAACGAGTGCGCTGCCCCCGAACCCGGCCGGACGGACGTCTACCGCGAGGTCCCGTGCGACGACCCCGAGGCCGTCGCACGGGTGACCAACCGGATGAACACCGGCCACGCCGAGCCGTTGTCGGGCACCAGCTGCTTGGATTACACGGACTTCGCGATCGATGTGCCGGTCAGTCTCGCCACCCTGGAGGGCACACAGGCGACGGGTGAGAGCTACGCCTGCATGCGCAACCTGAAGCCTCCGCACCCCGGCGAGCCCGGCGGGGGCGGCGGCCCGGGAGTCGAGGTCGGCGACTGCGTGAGCGGCGGGTCGAAGGACGGGGACGTGATCACGGAGGCCGCCTGCCGGACCAAGGGCAAGAAGGGCGGCGCGACCCACAGGATCATAAAGATCGTTGAGGACGGGTTCGTGGGCGGCTTCAATGACCCGTGCGACTACAAAGCCGACGCCGTGTTCACCGAGAACCCGGTCTTCGACTCCGACCCGGCCAGGAACGACCGCGTCCTGTGCGGCAAGAAGCTCTGACCCACACGACCGGGGGAGCAGCCCCGCCACCGGCCCCGGCCCCCGCTCCCCCGCCCCCGGATCCCCCACATCCTCCGGTTCAGTCCCCGTAGTCCGGCGCCACCCGGTCCAGCAGACGCAGCATCGCCGCCCAGGCCAGGTCGTACGCCCCGTCGTCCTGGAAGTCCGCGTCCGCCTCGCCCGCGAGCTGACGGGCGGTGTACTCGCACGTCTCGGGGGAGGGGACGATCAGCGGTCCGCCGCCGGCCTGGGCGGTGACCTGGATCTCGCAGGCCCTCTCCAGGTAGTACATGCGCAGGAAGGCCTGGGCGGCGCTCTCTCCCACCGTCAGCAGACCGTGGTTGCGCAGGATCAGCGCCGGGTGGGTGCCGATGTCGTCGACCAGGCGCTTCTGCTCGTCGAGGTTGAGGGCGACGCCCTCGTAGTCGTGGTAGCCGACGCGGTTGTAGAACTCCATCGACATCTGGTTGAGCGGCAGCAGCCCGTCGCGCTGTGCGGCCACGGCGCAGCCGGCCCTGGTGTGGGTGTGCAGCACGCAGTGGGCGTCCTCGCGCGCGGCGTGGATCGCGCCGTGGATGACGAAGCCCGCGGGGTTGACCGGATACGGGGTGGGCTCGACCGGGTTGCCCGCCAAATCGATCTTGACCAGGTTGGAGGCGGTGATCTCCTCGAAGAGGAGACCGTAGGGGTTGATGAGGAAGTGGTGATCTGGCCCCGGAAGCCGCAGCGAGATGTGCGTGAAGATCAGGTCGGTCATCCGGAAGTGCGCCACGAGCCGGTACACGGCGGCGAGTTCGCGCCGCAGCCGCGTCTCCTCATCGACAGTTGCGTCGGCGGTCTGCACGTCGGTCATGAGGGGGCTCCTTCAAGGGTCGGGTCGACCACGGGGGTGAGGGGTCGTCCGGTGCGGTGCCAGGCGATGACGTTCTCGGCGGGTGCGCACACGTAAGCCCGCTGCGACGCGTCGGACAGATAGGCGCTGTGCGGGGACAGCTGGATGCGCGGGTGGCTGCGCAACGGGTCGTCGAGCGGCGGGGGTTCGACCGGGAACACGTCCAGTGCCGCCGCCCCGAGCCGTCCGCTGTCCAGGGCGGCCAGCAGGGCCGCTGTGTCGACGAGTTCGCCGCGGGCGACGTTCACGAGGAAGGCGCCGGGCCGCATCCGGGCGAGCAGCGCCGTGTCGACCATGCCGCGGGTCTGCGGAGTCAGCGGTGTGTGCAGGGAGAGTACGTCGGAGCCGGCGACCAGTTCGTCCAGGCCGAGCCGCTCGACACCGTCGGGCCACCCGGCCACGTCGGCGTGCGGGTCGTAGGCGGCGACGCGGCCGAAGACGGGGGCCGCGATCCGGGCCAGGACCCGCGCGATGCGTCCGAATCCCCACAGTCCGAGTGTCAGCTCCCCCGCCCTGCGCGGCAGTGCGGCGAATTCGGTGTTCCAGCCGCCACCGCGCACGGTGGCGTCTGCCTGGGGCAGCGCACGCACCAGGCTGAGCGCACTGGCGAGTGCGTGCACCGCGACGTCCTCGGTCGCGGCGTGCGGAAGGTTGCTCACCCACAGCCCGCGGCGCCGCGCCTGCACCGTGTCGATCATGTCGTACCCGGCGGACATGGTGGCCAGCATCCCGACACCGGGGAGGCGGTCGAGCAGTGCGGCGTCCACGGGCGCGTAGCCGACGATCAACGCGACGGCGTCACGCGCGGCGGCGGCGATCGCGTCCGGGTCGCGGCTGCCGACGACGCGCGTGTCGAATCCCGCGTCGGTCAGCAGTCGTACACCCGGACCGACGTCGAGTTCCTCGGGGTCCGTGAACACCACCAGGGGCCGACTCATCCCATCCTCCTCAAGTTGCTCAGAGCGTCATGCGATGATGATTCGTTCGCCACGCTCGCGCAGAACCTACGTTTCATCCGAGAGAATTGTCCAGCGACGGTGATGCGATCGTCAGCGATACGCGCCGTCCGGGTCCGGACCCCGAACCCCGGTGTTCGAGAATGGACCCCGCACCGGGCGCACCCGCCCCGGGCTGTCGAGCCGAGGGGAACCGCTCAGGTGGATCTGGACCACACCGATCTGGCCGTCGTCCGCGAACTGCAGACGGACGGCCGCCTGACGTACGAGACGCTGGCGCAGCGCGTCGGCCTCTCCCGTCCCGCCACCCGCGCCCGGGTGCAGCGGCTGCTCGCGGGTGGCGGCGTGCGGGTGGTGGCCGTCGTGCATCCCGCCGTACGGGAGCTGACCGCATCGGCCCACCTGTCGATCGGTGTGAGCGGCCCGGCCGAGCCGGTGGCCCGCACGATCGCCGCCATGCCGCAGGCACCGTTCGTCACACTCACCGCGGGCAGCCGCGCCATCATGGCGGAACTGCGCACCAAGGGACTGGCCGAGCTGGACCGGGCCGTGGAGTCCATCCGCTCCCTGAAGGGTGTGGACGTGGTGGATCCACTGATCTCCCTGGAGCACCTCAAGGATCCTTATCTGCTGGCGGGCCGGCCCGAGATGCCGGAGCCGGACGAGACGGACCGGCTGATCCTGGACGAGCTGGAGCGCGACGGGCGGCTGCCCTTCGCGGAACTCGCCGAGCGCGTGGGCCTCTCACCCGGCGCCGCCCGCGCCCGCACGCTGCGCCTCCTCGACGGCGGTGTCGCCAAGGTGCTCGCACTGGTGCGCCCGGAGCTGCTGGGGCTGGGCTTCCTGTGCGGGTTCGCCGTACGACTGGACGGCGAACGGGATGCGGTCGCCCGACGCCTGGCGGCCTGGGACCGGGTCTCGTTCCTCTCCGCCTGCATGGGGCGCGCGGAGCTCGTCGGAACGATCAGCGCGGAGTCCCTCGCGGCGGTGCGCGACACGTTGGAGGACATGCGGGCCTGCGCGGGCGTGCGCGCAGTGGAGAGCTGGATCCACCTGGAGTTGATCAAGGAGCGCTACGACCTCACCAACCACCCGTCCTGACGAGAAACCCTCCCCCCGCGATCACTCGGCGGACGATACGTAAGTAAAACTCGCCATCACATTCCGAAAAATTTGTGAGCGAAGGGTCTAGGCAAGGCATCGTCTGCTGCATATCGTCCATGCGAACGAATCAGCCGTTGCGGACTCTCCGTGCGTACGGCTCCTCATGGACGTCCCCCGGTCGAAAGCAGGCCCCCTCATGCACCACCCCCTCGACGACACCGACCGCACGCTCCTGGTGACCGGCGCGGCCGTCGCCGCGCCCGGCACCTCCGTACGCGCCGAGGCGCTGGCCGTCCGCGGCGGCCGGGTCGTCCACGTCGGCACGGCCGAAGACGCCCGCGCCGCGCTCGGCGGCCGCGCCGACGACGTCCTCGACCTCGACGGCGGCCTCGTCCACCCCGGATTCGTCGACGCCCACTGCCACCCGGTCATGTACGGGCAGGCGCTCGCCTGGGTCGACTGCCGCCCCGAACGCGTACCCGACATCGAGACGCTCGTCGCCGTTCTCACCGACGCCGCCCGCGAACTGCCCGCCGGAGTCCCCGTGCGCGGCTTCGGCTACGAGCACCGCCGGCTCGCCGAGCGCCGCCACCCCACCTGCCACGACCTGGACCGCGTCGCCACCGACCGCGAGGTGTACGTGATGAACGCCTCCGGCCACGGCGGCGTCGTCAACTCCCACACCCTGCGCACCTGCGGCGTCACCGCGGGCACCCCCGACCCCGAGGGCGGCAGCATCGGCCGCTTCACCTCCGGCGAGCCCGACGGCCAGCTCTGGGACGCCGCCTGCGATCTGCTCACCGGCCCCGGCGGCGTAAAAATCGGCAACCACGGCCCGAACTTCCACCTCTCCGAGCCCGACGCCATCATGGCCGACCACCTCCAGCGCGCCCAGGACGTCTTCCTCGCCGCCGGAGTCACCACCGTCGGCGACGCCCAGGCGTCCCGCCGCGAGATGGAGACGTATCTGCGCGCCCGCGCCGACGGCTCCCTGCGCATGCGCGTCTCCGCCTACCTCACCTCCGCCCTCCTCGACACCGCGCTCGACCTGGGCGTGGTGAACGGCTTCGGCGACGACCTTTTCCGTGTCCAGGGCGTCAAGTTCTACGCCGACGGGACACTCGGCGGCTGGACCGCGTACTTCCCCGAGGGGTACGCCGCCGACTGCTGCCACCACGGGCAGCTGTACCACTCGGCGGAGGAGTACGCCGAGATCGTCGCCCGCGCCCACCGCGCCGGCCTCCAGACCGCCACGCACGCCCAGTCCCCGTACGCCATCGGCATGGTCCTCGACGCCATCGAGAAGGCACAGGCCGGCCGGGAGCGCCCCGACATGCGCCACCGGATCGAGCACTCCGGCCTGCCCACCGACGAACAGATCGCCCGCATGGGCCGGTTGGGCGTCATCCCGGTGATGCAGCCCCAGCACCACCTGCGCACCGGCGACGGCACACTGACCGCCGTCGGCGACCTCGGCCACCGCTACAACCCGGCAGGCACCTGCCTCGCCGCCGGCGTCCCCGTCGTCTTCAGCTCGGACGCCCCCGTCGCCCCGCCCGCCCCACTGGAGGCCGTCTCCGCCGCCGCGACCCGGCGCACCGTCCTCGGCACCGTCCTCGGCGACTCCTCGCTGCGGATGCCCGTGGCGGACGGTCTGCGCGCACACACCGAGTCGGCCGCCCGGGCCCTGCACCGCGAACACGCCGTGGGCGCCCTGGCCCCGGGCATGCTCGCCGACTTCGTCGTCCTGGACAGCGACCCGCTCACCGCGGACCCGGCCGGACTCGCCTCCATCGGCGTACGCGAGACCTGGATCGGCGGCACCCGCGCCTGGTCCGCCCCCGGCCGCTGACCCGCCCCTTCCGCTCCTCTCTCCGCTCGCCCCACCCCTTCCTCGCCGCCCCTCCCGCCCCCGGAGGCCCCATGTCCCCGCAGCCCAGCACCGATAAGAGCCCGTACAGAGCCGCCGTCGCGGCACTGGCCGGGACCTCCATCGAGTGGTACGACTTCTACGCGTTCGCCACCGCAGCGGCGATCGTCTTCAACGACGTGTTCTTCCCGCCGGACATGTCGCCGTACCTCAGGACCCTGTCCGCCTTCGCGACCTTCGCCATCGGCTTCCTGCTGCGCCCGCTCGGCGGCATCGTCTTCGGACATATCGGTGACCGCGTCGGGCGCAAGAAGACCCTGGTCATCACGCTGGTGATGATGGGCGTCGCGTCCTTCGCCATCGGCCTGCTGCCCACGTACGCCCAGGTCGGCGCCCTCGCCCCGATCCTGCTGATCGTGCTGCGCCTGGTCCAGGGCATCGCGATCGGCGGGGAGTGGGGCGGCGCGGTACTGATCGCCGTGGAGAACGCCCCGCGCGGCAAGGCCGCCTTCTTCGGATCGTTCGCCCAACTCGGATCATCCGTCGGCGCATTGCTCTCCACGGGCGCCTTCAGCCTGATGAACCTCTTCGGCGACGACGCGTTCATGAGCTGGGGCTGGCGCGTGCCCTTCCTGGCCTCCGCCGTGCTGGTGATCGTGGGCCTGATCGTCCGGGTCAAGCTGGAGGAGTCCCCGGTCATGGAGGAGGTACGCAAGGAACAGGGGGCAAAGGAGGACGGGGCGGCCAAGCTGCCCGTCGTGGAGGTCTTCCAGAAGGCCTGGCGGACGGTCCTCATCGGCGTCTTCGCACTGGCCACCGCGACCGGCGGCTATTACGTCGTCACCAGCTTCCTGCTCTCGTACGGCACCGGGGACCTCCACCTGTCGGAGTCCATGCTTCTGAACGGCCTCACCCTGGCCGCCTTCCTGGAACTCCTCGTCACGCCCTGGCTGTCCTGGCTCGCCGACCGGGTCGGACCGCACAAGGTCGTGATCGCCGGCCTCGCGGGCGTCATCGTCCTCGCCGTGCCCCAGTTCATGGTGCTGGGCACCGGCAGCGTCTTCCTCATCTGGCTGATGATGCTGGCCATGCGCCTGGTGATGTCCGCGCTGTACGGGCCCATCGCATCGATCCTCGTCGAGGGCTTCGCCCCGCACGTCCGCTACACCGGCATCTCCCTCTCCTACCAGATCTGCAACATGATCTTCGGCGGCCTCGCACCGCTGGCCGCGGTCTCCCTCGCGGCGGCCGCGGGCGGTCACTACTGGCCGCCGGCCGTGATGCTGATGGTGATCTCGGCGATCGGCATCGTCTGCACGGCGCGCCTGCGCCGGCTCGGCACGCCACCGTCCGACGACCGTACGCCGGACCCGGCCCGGCAGGCGGTACAGGCCGCCTCGTAGGACCTGCGGCCACGCCGTGTCCTCGATCGCCGGACGGCCTTGAATTGGAAGCCCGTCCGGCGATCGAGGACACAACGGAACCGGACGGACCCGGTCGAGCCATGCGGCCACAGCACTGGTGCCCCTCCCGGCAAGCTCTGCCCCCTCGCACCGTCCAGCACGCCCTCCCCCAAGGCCATAAGGGCCAGGGGGGACCCCCTTCTGCGTCGGCCAAAAGCCCTGGTGGCTCCTTCCCCAAGCTCTCCACTCCGTTCGAGCAGGGCAGACCCCGTCCAAGGACATCCGGCCGCCTTGCGATCGCACGCACCGGACGACGCTCCTCACGGGTCAAACATCGCCGGTCACGGCACTAGTAGCGTGTCGCCGCTTAGTTATGGTGCACCTGACTGGGAGGTTGGTGTCTGGCAGATTCCTTCCCCTTTGCCAGATAGGACTGTTGTCATGGGTTCGCAGAAGAAGCGGCCGGTCAGTTTGACCGCGCAGGATCGTGAGGATCTGGTCCGGGTGACCACGACAGGTGTTCGTGGAGCCTCGATGATCATGCGTGCGCGGGTGCTGCTTGCGCTGGACAGCTCGGTGGGTGAGGTGGACACCAAGGAGGTGATCGCGGCCCGGCTCGGCGTCTCCGGTGAGACGTTGCGGCTGGTCGCCAAGCGTTTCACCGAGACCGGTGGCGATGTGCACGCCACGATTGCTCGGAAGAAGCGCGACCTCCCGCCGGTGCCCTCGCCGGTGACCGGTGAGGTCGAAGCCCGGCTGATCGCGATGGCGTGCTCACAACCACCCCAGGGCTATACCCGGTGGTCGCTGCGGCTGCTGGAGAAGCACGTCGCGCTGGTCGAGGACATCCCCGACCTGGACCACTCCACCATCGGGCGGGTCTTAAAAAAACGGAACTGCGTCCTCACCTGAGAAAGTGCTGGACCATCCCGCCACGAGCGAACGCGGAGTTCGCGGCCCGGATGGAAGACGTGCTGGCCGTCTATGCCCGGCCCTACGATCCGGCACGTCCCGTGGTGTGCATGGACGAGAAGCCCTACCAACTCCTCGACCATGCCCGCGACCCGCTCCCGGCCCGCCCTGGTCACGACGCCTGCCAGGACAGCGAGTACATCCGCCGCGGCACGTGCTCAATCTTCGTGTGGGCCGAACCCCTGCGCGGATGGCGTCGAGTCCAGGCACTGTCCCAGCGGACCCGGATCGACTGGGCCGGCCAGGTCAAACAGTTACTGAGCGTGGACTACCCCGACGCCAAGGCCGTGGTGCTGGTGATGGACAACCTCAACACCCACGGCATCGCCTCACTGTACGAGGCATTCGAACCAGAAGAGGCCTTCGCCCTGGCCCAACGCCTCGAGATCCACCACACGCCCAAACACGGGTCATGGCTCAACATCGCCGAGATCGAACTCTCCGCGCTGACCCGGCAATGCCTCGACCGCCGGATCAGCAACCTCGACAACCTCAACACCGAACTCTCAGCCTGGCAGAACGCCACCAACACCGACCAACGTCAGGTCGACTGGCAGTTCACCACCCACGACGCACGCATCAAACTGCGCCACCTCTATCCCAAAAATTAGCTGCGACGGTCTACTAGCATCGGCCTCATGGCGATGTTCGTGCACCTGACACCCACCGCGAACGCGGCCCGCATCCGCCGCTCCGGGATACGGGCCATCAGCCACCGCCGCGACGGATCGCGGGGCCTGTTCTGCTTCCCCGTCCTCCCGTCGTACACCCTCACCCACCAGTGGCTGCGCGAACTCGCCCGGCACGGCGGTCCCCGCGGCCTCGTCGCCGTACACATCCGCCTGCCGGACGACGAACCCGTCACGGTCGGCCGCTACAACGACCGCCCCGGCCAAGGACCCACGGCAACCACAGCGAGCGAAGCCGTACGCCGCATCGCCGCCCTGGACGACCCACGCGGCTGGGAAGTGTTCGTCCCCAGAGCCACCACCAAACGCGAAGTGCACCGGCTCCGCGCCGTCAGCCAGGTCACCGGATGGCGCTACTTCCCCGACTCCAACGGCAAGGCACCCTGCACCTGCATCGGTTGCAGGGTGCGCGGCGAGTACGGATCGCAGCGCCTGCGCGAACGCCGCCCGCACCCCCTGGACGGCCCGGCCCCCGCCAACCCGGTCCTCCTCCGCCGGATCGCCGCGGCGGGTAACCCCGGCGACCCGACCGTGCTCACCGAGACCCTCCACTGGTTCGGCCTGCGCCGACGCGGGCCGATCGACCAGCTGGCCCACCTCGGGGACCATCCGGACCCACGGGTCCGCGTGGCCCTCGTCGAGGCCGTCGCCAACTGGTCGACACCGGGTGTCAAGGAACTCCTCCACCGGCTCGGACGGGACCCGCACCCGGACGTCCGCGAGGCCGTCGAGTTCACCCGACCCGATCAGCCCTGACCGAACTCCCACCACACAACCTTGCCGGGCTCCCCACACCCCACAGATCCGCCGGCGCCTCCACGATCAGCGGCCCCCGCCCCGCCGGCAAGCGCGGTGCGTACGAACTCCCTGGCCGCACGGACCGACCGACGCTCCCGCCGGTGGAACCGCTCGCGCAGCAGCGGGAGTTCCGCGCACGTGCGCAGAACTCCCGGGCATTTGCCTCCAGATCCTTCCGCTGCACCGTCGCACTCATGCTGGTCCCGACGGCCCCTTCGCGCTGCTGGAAACACCGGACTACGAGCACGTCGCCCACTCCGAAACACAGCGTGGCGGCCTGCTTGTCTCCGACCCCGATGAGGTCAGCATCCTGGCCCAGAAATATGCGATGCTGCGAGCGTTGAGGTAGCCACCCACCCCACCGCCGTCCACGTCCGCGACTCCAAGAACTCCGACGGCCCCTTCACCATCGCCCCCGCCGCCTGGTCGGCCTTCACCGGCTTCGCCGGCGGCCGGCGACTCGTCTGAGCCCACGGGAGGGATACCACCGCCATGGCTTTCATCCACCACACCACGCTGACGCCCACCAAGCTGGAACTCCTCGCCGACTGGCTGCCCGCGCAGCCCTGGTACCGCGGCAAGGGACAACCCGAGCTGGTGAAGGTCGGCGGATTCCGACTGGACGACCCGAAGGGCGAGGTGGGGATCGAGTTCATGGCGGTCACCGACACGTCGGGAGACCAGCCGGTCACGTACCAGGTGCCGTTCAGCTATCGCGGCGCACCGATCGCGGGCGCCGACGCAGCGCTCATCGGCACCACCGAGCACGGGGTGCTGGGGCAGCGGTGGGTGTACGACGGAACGCGTGACCCGGTCCTCGTCGCCCAGCTGTTCGCGCTGATCGTCGGCGAGGCAGAGCCGCAGATGCAGAGCACGAGCGACACCCCCGACCCTTCCGTCAGCGGTTGGTTCGCGGAGTCCGGCGTCACGACGGCGATCGCCTCCACGACCGTGAGCGACGACCCGGACGGTACGGACCTCCTCGTGGAGACAGCATCCGACGGACGACGCCTGACCATCCACATCAACCGCGTTCTCCAACCCGGTCAGGACACCGAGGGGCGGGTACTCGGCCACGTCACCGCGGACGCGCCGATGCCCGACGGCACCACGGCGCGCACCGCGTTCGCCGTCGTTCACGCACACCCGTAGTCCACGGCCCGCGCCCCACCGCTGTCAGTGACCGCGTCTAGAGTCGCGGTCATGGCGACGCTCCCGAACCCGCTTCCGTCCCTGGCCACCTCCGGGCTCCAACTCCCGCCCGGCACACTGGTGGACGAGACGCACGACGGCCCGTGGCACGAACCGCTGCTCTGGTACGCGGACGGGCCCGCGACCCCGGACACCTGGCCGCTACTGCTCGCCGAAGGCAGGGCGGTCGGGCTGCTCCCCGTACTGCTGGACGGCGGGACACGCGGTGAGTGGCCCGAGAACTGGGAGCTCAACCCCGGCATGACGTCGTACCCCGGCGACCACGACGCCGAAGAGGTGCTGGGCGAACTCTGGGAGGAGTACGCGGAGGACGAGCTCGAAGGCGCCGCGATCGACCCGTTCGGCCCGGACTGGCCGGGCCTCGCACCCGACCCGTCCGTGAGCGACCCCGTCGACGCGGAGGAACGGGCCGCCGGAATCGCCGCCCGCCTCACCGCCGAGGACAGCCGGATACCGGGAGCCCGCGCGGCCCTGGTACCCGCCCGGCGCAGCGCGGACATACCGGCGGCGATCGGCTGGACGGGCCCGCTCAATTACGAGAACGACGTGGCGCGGCTCTGCGCAGTGCTCCGGTCCTGGGAGGACCGCTTCGGCATACGGGTCGTGGCGCTCGGCTTCGACCACCTGACCGTCTCGGTGGCCACACCGCCCACCACCGTCGACGAGGCGGTGGCGGTCGCCGCCGAGCACTTCGCGTTCTGCCCGGACAACATCGCCCACAACACCCCGGACACCCTGCGCGCCTACGCGGACCAGTACGTGCTGGGCAAGGAGTCCTGGTCGTTCTGGTGGGACTGAGAGCCGGGGCGGGGACCTCGCCCCAGGTCCCCGCCCCCTCTCCCGCTAGTGGATCCTGAAACTGTCGACGATCATGTAGTCGCTCGTCTTCATGACGCCCTTGAGGGTGTGGATTCCGGGTGTCAGCCCGGTCCTGCTGAAGACGGTCTTCTGGTGCACGCGAGTGGCGTTGTAGTTGTCGATCGTGCCGACGGACAGGCCGTCGAGGAAGAGCTCGACCTCGCCCTCGTCGGTGTTGACCTGGGTGATGAGGTCGATCGCGGTGCCGTTGAAGGCGAGCTCGAAGGAGTCGCCCGCGGCCTGCGTGGCATGCACGTCGTCGGCCCATCCACCGGCCCCGCCCCGGGAGCTGTTCTTCCAGTCCCATCCGGTGCCCGTGTACACGACCCCTGAGGTGTTGTTGATCTGCTCGCCGCCGACGGGCTTGCGCAGGATCACGTCGGCCGATGCCTGGTTGCGCCAGACCTTCAGCGGAACGTCGGTGCCGGGAGCCGCCTGGTTGTACACGAGCCAGAAACTGTTGCGGTCGGTGACCTGACGGCCTCCGATCTCTCTGATGACGTCATTGGCGCGCAGCCCTTGCCGGTACGCCTCCGAGGTGTTCGGCACGGCGGCCAGGTGCAGACCGTTGGTGTCGGTCAGGCCCGTGGCGGACTTGATCGCGTCGGAGTGGATCCGCGTCACCGGGGCGCCCAGCAGCGGTTCCGGGAAGGCGTCGAGGGTGTCGGTGGCGGGAGACACGGTGGGCCAGGTGAGCGGCGGCGGCGTGGGGGAACCGGCCTTGCCGAAGCCGTCCATCGCGATGTTGCGGAAGCCGAGCGCCAGCGCGGGCGAATCGGACCCGACGGTGTAGTCGAGCTTCTTCGGGTCGTCGAAGGGGGAGGCACCCGTGAACTTCGGGTCGGCGATCACCGACCGGGTGTCCAGCCCCTGGGCGCGCCAGGCGTCGCCGAGCCCCTGGACGGTCTTCCCGTTGTTCCAGAACAGGTTGTCGTTGATGACGGGCTTGCTCCTGGCCATGTCGACCTGGATCAGGCTGTAGGGGGTGTCGGTGACGAAGACGTTCTTCTCGACGACATCGCCACTGTCCGCGAACCAGACATGGAAGTGCGCGCCGCCGTTGACGAACACGTTGTTGCGTACGGTCCGGTGGAAGCCTTCACGCAACTTGACCCCGCCATTGAGCAGCAGATTGTCCTCGATGAGGTAGTTGGAGCTGCCGTCGTCGAGGTCGATGTCCCAGTGCGAGGAGTGCCGGATCCGGTTGTGGCGGATGACGGTGGTCTCCATGGCGTCCAGTCCTGCGTACGACTTCTTCGTCGCGTCATCGGCGGTCAGCGGCCAGAAGCGGTCGCGGCCCCAGGAGTTGAACGGCCCGTGGTCGGACGTCTCCTTCACGCAGTTGAAGATGTCGTTGTTCTCGATGAGGTGCCCGCCCCACGTGCCGTCGTTGATGTCGACGCATGCACGGGGACCGTCGTGGATGGTGTTGCCGTCGACGGTGACGCGACGGCTCATCGATATCTGCACGCCGGAGGTCTGCTTCTCGAACTGACCGTTGTCGTGCATGTAGTTGTCGCGGATGCTGATGTCGCGAGGGTAGTTCTCCGTCTTCGGTCCCGGCCGGGTGTCGCTGATGGTCCTGCGCATGCTGTCCCAGGTGGACGGCTCACGGACCGCGTCAGGGCTGCCGATGACAGCGACATCGGAGGCTCCGGAGTGGCTGAACTCATTGCCCGATACGGCGTCACGGCTGTTGTACCCGTCGACGAGGACCGCGTTGCCACCCACCTGGTCGAAGTGCGAGTCGCTCACCACGACGTTCTCGGTGTTCTTCAGATGAACCGCAGCCGCTCGCGCGAATGCCCAGTCGCCGAGCTGGAGCTTCTCGTACGGCTGGTTGAACAGCGTGCGATGGGTCTGGGTGAAGGTGAAGCCGGAGAAGGTCAGATGGTGGACGGCATCGCCCGGACCGTTGCCCTCCACTCGGATCAACTCGTTCTGCTCTGCCGTCTCGACACGCGCCTTCGCGGGATCGACGCCCTCGGGGGGATAGAAGTAGAGCTTCCCGGCGGGCTTGTCGTAGAACCACTCGCCGGGCGCGTCGAGCTCCTCGAAGACGTTCTCGACCATGCGGTACGTACCGTGCAGACCGCTGCCCCGGTTGTTGTCACCGACCCAGGCAAGCTCCGGCGTGCCGTCCGCCTTCACGCCCGTGACCTTGAAGGAGTTCCCGCCCCACATGCCGTTGTGCAGACCACGCACGAGAGCCGTCGTCGGATTCTTCCAACGGGCCACGCGTTGCGCGGAGATGGCGTCGGCTGCGTACCCACCGAGGATCGCCGTGTCCGGGTCGTGGTTCGGGTACCGGGCAAGCGTCTGCCGCTCCCCGTCGAGGAAGAGCCCGTCGAAGTCGAGGCCGGCTCCGATGTCGGCGACCTCGACGGCGCCCGAGTAGGAGCGCCACTGGGGTGCGAGAGTGCGGCCGCCGCTGATGACGACGCGCTCGCCGGGCGCCGCGACATAGCGGACCGGGGCTTTCGCGGTACCCGAGTCGGCGACGCCGAATCTCAGCGTGGACTGCACCCGGTACGTACCGCCGTGCACCACGACATCGACCGGTCTCTCCTGACGCACCGCCGCACGAAGCGATGTGCGGACAGCCTTCTGAACCCGCTCCAGCGTCCGGAACGGCTTGGCCGCCGATCCCTTGGCCTTGTCACTGCCGGTGGGTGAGACGTGAAAGACGATCGGCGCCCCGCTCCGGGCGGCGGCAGGGGCGACGGGCAGTACAACCAGCCCGACGCCCATCGCGGCGACGGCCACGACGGAAGTCAGCGCTGAGGCCGGGGTTCGGCGGCCGGGACACAGGCCTGGGACGGCGCGCATGGGCACTCCTCATCGACGGTCACGCCGGGTCGGCTTTCCAGAGAAGCCAGGCATCCAATGTCTGAGCCCAACTTCTGCGAGTTGTACAGGGATTACCGCACCGAAAGCTATAAATACATCGGATGATCGTCAAGAGGTTGAGACGCCCCGGATCGCATCAGAGCCTCCGGAAGAGCTCCGCCCGAACGCACGAAGGCCCGGCCCACGGGGATTCCGTGGGCCGGGCCGCTTCGAGAACGCGTCCGCTCAGCGCCGCCCGAGCCGCTGCGCGACCTCCGTCGCCCAGTACGTCAGGATCATCTGCGCACCCGCGCGGCGGATCCCGGTCAGGCTCTCCATGATCGCCGCGTCGCGGTCGATCCAGCCCTTCTCGGCGGCGGCCTCGATCATCGAGTACTCGCCGCTGATCTGGTACGCGGCAACCGGCACGTCCACCGAGTCGGCGACCTTCGCCAGGACGTCCAGGTACGGTCCGGCCGGCTTGACCATGACCATGTCGGCGCCCTCGTCGAGGTCGAGCGCCAGCTCGCGCAGGGACTCGCGGGCGTTCGCCGGGTCCTGCTGGTACGTTTTGCGGTCGCCCTTGAGCGAGGAGCCGACCGCCTCACGGAACGGCCCGTAGAACGCCGACGAGTACTTCACCGTGTAGGCGAGGATCGAGACGTCCTCGTGACCCGTCTGGTCGAGCGCGTCACGGATGACGCCGACCTGGCCGTCCATCATGCCGCTGGGGCCGACCACATGGGCGCCCGCGTCCGCTTGGACCTGGGCCATCTCGGCGTACCGCTCAAGGGTGGCGTCGTTGTCGACGCGGCCGTCGGCGGTCAGGACGCCGCAGTGACCGTGGTCCGTGTACTCGTCGAGGCACAGGTCCGACATGACGACGAGGTCGTCACCGACCTCTTCGCGCACCGCGCGCAGACCGACCTGGAGGATGCCGTCCGGGTCGGTGCCCGCCGTCCCCCGGGCGTCCTTCTTCTCATCCGCCGGAACACCGAAGAGCATGATCCCGGAGACCCCGGCCGAGACCGCGTCGACCGCGGCCTTCCGCAGGGTGTCCAGGGTGTGCTGCTGGACACCGGGCATGGCCGAGATGGCGACGGGCGCCGTGATGCCCTCGCGTACGAACGCGGGCAGGATCAGGTTCGCCGGGTCGAGCCGTGTCTCGGCGACCATCCGTCGCATCGCCGGGGTCGTCCGCAGCCGCCGGGGGCGGGAGCCGGGGAAGTTTCCGTACACAGTCATCCTTCGACGATAGACCCGTACACATCACCGTCTTACCGACACCCGTGCCGGAAAAACGGACCGGAGAACGGGCAGGGGCCCGGCCGCCGAAGCAACCGAGCCCCTGAACACCCCCGAACGGGCCGGTCAGGTCGTCGTACGACGCCTGCGAGCACCCGGACGCCGCTCGCTCGGCCGCGTCACCGGGTCACCGGCCTCCTTCGCCGCCTCCCGGCGCTGCGCGCCGAACTCGGCGAGCGCCTCGGCCAGCTTGTGCACCGACGGCTCCGGGGAGAGCACGTCGACCCGCAGGCCGTGCTCCTCCGCGGTCTTCGCCGTGGCGGGGCCGATGCACGCGATGACGGTCACGTTGTGCGGCTTGCCCGCGATACCGACCAGGTTCCGGACGGTCGACGACGAGGTGAAGAGCACCGCGTCGAAACCGCCGCCCTTGATCGCCTCACGCGTGTCGGACGGCGGCGGCGAGGCGCGGACCGTGCGGTACGCGGTGACGTCGTCGACCTCCCAGCCCAGCTCGATGAGGCCGGCGACGAGCGTCTCCGTGGCGATGTCGGCGCGCGGCAGGAAGACACGGTCGATCGGGTCGAAGACCGGGTCGTACGGCGGCCAGTCCTCCAGCAGACCGGCGGCGGACTGCTCACCGGACGGCACCAGGTCCGGCTTCACACCGAAATCGATCAGTGCGGCGGCGGTCTGTTCGCCGACCGCGGCAACCTTGATCCCGGCGAAGGCACGGGCGTCGAGCCCGTACTCCTCGAACTTCTCCCGGACCGCCTTGACCGCGTTGACGCTGGTGAAGGCGATCCACTCGTAGCGGCCCGTGACGAGGCCCTTGACCGCGCGCTCCATCTGCTGGGGCGTACGCGGCGGCTCGACGGCGATCGTCGGGACCTCGTGCGGCACGGCGCCGTACGAACGCAGCTGGTCGGAGAGCGACGCCGCCTGCTCCTTCGTCCGCGGCACGAGCACCTTCCAGCCGAAGAGCGGCTTGGACTCGAACCACGAGAGCTGGTCCCGCTGGGCGGCGGAGCTGCGCTCACCGACCACGGCTATGACGGGCTGGTGCCCGTCCGGCGACGGCAGCACCTTCGCCTGCTTCAGGACCTGGGCGATCGTCCCGAGGGTCGCCGTCCAGGTGCGCTGGCGCGTCGTCGTACCCGCGACCGTCACGGTCAGCGGGGTGTCGGGCTTGCGGCCCGCCGAGACCAGCTCGCCCGCAGCGGCCGCGACCGAGTCCAGCGTCGTCGAGACGACCGCCGTGGCATCGCTCGCGCCGACCTCGGCCCAGCAGCGGTCCGACGCGGTCCGGGCATCGACGAACCGGACGTCGGCGCCCTGCGCATCACGCAGCGGCACACCGGCGTACGCGGGCACGCCGACGGCGTTCGCGACACCCGGCACGACCTCGAAGGGAACGCCGGCCGCGGCACAGGCGAGCATCTCCGCGCCCGTGTTCCCGTCCAGGCCCGGGTCCCCGGAGACGGCACGGACGACCCGCCTGCCGCCCTTCGCGGCCTCCATGACAAGATTGGCCGCGTCCCTGAGAACGGGCACCCCGGCGGCTGTTGACGTCACGTCAACAACCGCCAGCTCGGGCGTGCTTACGCCTGCCCGCGCATGGCCGCGGACGACGCCGAGAACGTCCGGCTCGGCGACAAGGACGTCCGCGCTCGCGAGCGCCTCGACAGCGCGCAGAGTCAGCAGTCCCGGATCGCCGGGACCGGCGCCGAGGAAGGTGACGTGCCCTGCGGACAGGACCGGAAAGTCGGATGCGGCGGGGCCGGTGGGGCTCAAAGTGCTCGCTCCCCCATAAGACCGGCCGCACCCTTGGCAAGCATCTCGGTCGCGAGCTCGCGACCGAGGGCCGCCGCGTCGTCGGGCGACGTGGGGACGGGACCGGTGGTGGACATCTGTACCAGCGAGGAACCGTCGGTGGAACCGACGACACCGCGCAGGCGCAGTTCGTTGACAACCTGTCCGTCGACCAGGAGGTCGGCCAGCGCACCCACAGGTGCGGAGCAGCCGGCCTCCAGGGCGGCGAGCAGGGCGCGCTCGGCGGTCACGGCGGCCCGGGTGTACGGGTCGTCGAGCTCGGCGAGCGCTGCGGCGAGGTCCGCGCTGGTTGCAGCGCATTCGATCGCCAGTGCTCCCTGGCCGGGAGCGGGCAGAACGGTGTCGACCGACAGGAAGTCGGTCACCTCACCGATCCGGCCGAGGCGGCTGAGCCCGGCCGCGGCAAGAACCACCGCGTCCAGTTCACCGCTTCGTACAAATCCGATACGCGTATCGACGTTGCCGCGGATCGGCACGGTCTCGATGTCGAGGCCATGGCTGCGGGCGTACGCGTTGAGCTGCGCCATGCGGCGGGGCGAACCGGTGCCGATGCGGGCACCGGACGGCAGCTGCTCGAAGGTCAGACCGTCCCTCGCCACCAGCACGTCGCGCGGGTCCTCGCGCACCGGCACGGCGGCGAGGACGAGGCCCTCGGGCTGCGCGGTCGGCAGGTCCTTCAGCGAGTGGACGGCGAAGTCCACCTCGCCGCGCAGCAGCGCCTCCCGCAGCGCCGCGACGAACACACCGGTGCCGCCGATCTGCGCGAGGTGCTCGCGGGAGACATCTCCGTACGTGGTGATCTCGACGAGCTCGACGGCGCGCCCGGTCACCTCGCTGACCGCGTCGGCGACGAGGCCGGACTGCGCCATGGCGAGTTTGCTGCGCCGGGTGCCCAGCCGGAGCGGCACGTCGGTCTGCGCGCGCTGGGATGAGTTGTCGGTCATGACCGCCCTCTATTCGGGTCGTTCAGGTCTGCCCGGGAGACGGCGGCGACCGTCTGCGGGTCGAGGTCGAAGAGTTCCCGCAGCGCATCGGCGTACCCGGCGCCGCCGGGCTCGCTGGCGAGCTGCTTGACCCGCACGGTGGGCGCGTGCAGGAGCTTGTCGACGACGCGGCGCACGGTCTGTGTGATCTCGGCGCGCTGCTTCTCGTCCAGGTCGGGGAGGCGTCCGTCGAGCCGTGCGATCTCGCCGGCCACCACATCGGCGGCCATCGTGCGCAGGGCGACGACGGTCGGCGTGATGTGGGCGGCGCGCTGGGCGGCACCGAACGCGGCGACCTCGTCGGCGACGATGGTGCGCACCTGGTCCACATCGGCGGCCATCGGGGCGTCCGCGGACGCCTCGGCGAGCGACTCGATGTCGACGAGGCGTACACCGTCGAGGCGCGTCGAGGCGCCGTCGATGTCGCGTGGCATCGCGAGGTCGAGCAGGGCGAGCCTGACCGGTCCGGCGGACTGGGACTGCGCGGGCACGGTGGCCCGGCGGACGGCCTGTACCTGCGCGGTCGTGGTGGCGGAGCCGTTCTCCACCCACGCGGCGTGCTGATCCAGGTCGGCGGCGGGCACGGCGGGCGCCGGGGGGGCGGTGACGGCCCCGTCGAAGGGCAGCCCGAGCGCTCCGGCGACGGCTTCGGCGGTCAGCACGAGACCGGTCGCACCGGTGCAGGAGACGACGACATCGGCACGTGTCAGTTCGTCGGAGACCGCGGCCATCTCCACGGCGCGGGCAGTCACTCCCGTACCGCCGGGCTGATGCAGGATCTCGACGAGCCGGTCGGCGCGGGCCCGGGTCCGGTTGGCGACGACGATCTCGGCGACACCTGCACGGGCCAGCGTGGCGGCGGCCAGCGAGGACATCGAACCGGCGCCGATCACCAGGGCACGCTTGCCCTTCGCCCAGACGGCGACATCGGCGCCGCCGGCGAGCTGCTGCAGACCGAAGGTGACGAGCGACTGCCCGGCCCGGTCGATCCCGGTCTCGCTGTGGGCACGCTTGCCGACCCGCAGGGCCTGCTGGAACAGGTCGTTCAGCAGGCGACCGGCGGTGTGGAGCTCCTGCCCCAGAGCCAGCGCGTCCTTGATCTGGCCGAGGATCTGGCCCTCGCCGACGACCATCGAGTCCAGCCCGCACGCCACCGAGAAGAGGTGGTGGACGGCCCGGTCCTCGTAGTGCACATACAGATACGGAGTGAGCTCGTCCAGCCCGACCCCGCTGTGCTGGGCGAGGAGCGTGGACAACTCGGCGACACCGGCGTGGAACTTGTCCACGTCGGCGTACAGCTCGATGCGGTTGCAGGTGGCCAGGACGGCGGCCTCGGCCGCGGGCTCCGCGGCAAGGACGTCCTGCAGCAGCTTGGCCTGCGTCCCGGCAGCCAGCGAGGCCCGCTCCAGTACGGAGACGGGGGCGCTGCGGTGGCTCAGCCCTACGACAAGAAGACTCATGCCGGCATCACGGCGGGAACGTCCCCGTCGGGTCCCTTCCGGCTGCTGTCCGTGGCGGCGCGCACGGGCGGCGCGGCCGGGTCGACGCTGCTCCCGCCGACGGCTTCCTCGCCCGCCTTCCGCTGCTCGTGGAAGGCAAGGATCTGGAGCTCGATCGACAGGTCGACCTTGCGGACGTCGACGCCCTCGGGCACGGAGAGCACCGTCGGCGCGAAGTTCAGGATGGAGGTCACGCCCGCGGCGACGAGCCGGTCGCAGACCTGCTGCGCGGCACCGGCCGGGGTCGAGATGACACCGATCGACACGCCGTTGTCGCTGACGATCTTCTCCAGCTCGTCGGCGTGCTGGACGGGGATCCCGGCGACCGGCGTACCGGCCATCGCGGGGTCGGCGTCGATCAGCGCGGCGACCCGGAAGCCACGGGAGGCGAAGCCGCCGTAGTTGGCGAGCGCGGCGCCGAGGTTACCGATACCGACGATGACGACCGGCCAGTCCTGGGTGAGCCCGAGCTCGCGGGAGATCTGGTAGACGAGATACTCGACGTCGTACCCGACGCCGCGCGTCCCGTACGACCCGAGGTAGCTGAAGTCCTTGCGCAGCTTGGCGGAGTTGACCCCCGCCGCCGCGGCGAGTTCCTCGGACGAGACCGTGGGGACCGAGCGCTCGGAGAGCGCGGTCAGTGCGCGGAGATACAGCGGAAGCCGGGCGACGGTGGCCTCGGGAATTCCTCGGCTACGGGTCGCCGGTCGGTGAGTTCGGCCAGTTGCCACGGTGCTCCTGCGGGATGAGCGGGGCTGCAGGCGGCCATATGTTCCAAGACCGCCCCGTCGAATGCAGGCTATGTCTTTGTGAACGCGTGCACAAAGATGGTGTCCGTTTTGTCCGGTCAAAGTGACCGGGGTCACGCACATCCGTCGCGCGATCCCGGAACCACGGATCGCATCAGCCCGTTGCAGGCCCGAAGGGGGCAAGGCGGTACACACTCCTCACGACTACACCCCCGAGACCACTCAAAACGCCCACGATGGTAACCGGGTTTCGCTCAGGAAAGCAGTGCGCTGCGCAGCCTCGCCGGGTCCACCCGCCAGAACGTGTGCTGTTCGTTATCAATGAGGACGACCGGAATCTGCTCCCAGTACTCCCGGTGCAGCTCCTCGTCCTGGGTGATGTCCTTCTCCTCCCAGGACGCGCCGGTCTCCTCGCAGACCTCCCTCACCACCAGCCGCGCGTCGTCACAGAGGTGACAACCGGGCTTCCCGACCAGGGTCACGACACGGTCCGCGGGCTTCTTCTTCGTGCGACGCAACAAGGCACTCATGTCTTTATTCTGCGCCGCCCGCCCGCCGTTTCCGGAGCCCGTCGGGCGCCGATCCGTTACGCCCGGAATCGCCCGTTTAACAATTCGGTCCCCGAGAGTTCACGCCACCGCATCCCGGCACGTCGGTCAAGGCCGAACGGACTGGCTATGCTCACGACATGGCCGCTCTTGGATGGCTCACACCCCGTAGGCGTTCCGCGACAGCACGGAGCGTGCTGGCAGGCGAGGCAGCAGCCGAGGCAGCGCGGAAGTCGTCACTCCCCGCCGAACAGCCCGCCGGACGATCCACCGGCACGGCCCCCGTCACGACCGAGGAGCCGGAACCGGCCTTCCCGGTCGTCGGTGACGAACGGGCCGCCGCCTTCTTCGACCTGGACAACACCGTCATGCAGGGCGCGGCGATCTTCCACTTCGGCCGCGGCCTGTACAAACGCAAGTTCTTCCAGCGCCGCGAGCTGACCCGGTTCGCCTGGCAGCAGGCCTGGTTCAGACTGGCCGGCGTCGAGGACCCGGAACACATGCAGGACGCCCGCGACAGCGCCCTGTCCATCGTCAAGGGCCACCGCGTCTCCGAGCTGATGTCCATCGGCGAGGAGATCTACGACGAATACATGGCCGACCGCATCTGGCCCGGCACCCGCGCCCTCGCCCAGGCCCACCTCGACGCCGGACAGAGGGTCTGGCTGGTCACCGCCGCCCCGGTGGAGACGGCCACGATCATCGCCCGCCGCCTCGGCCTGACCGGCGCGCTCGGCACGGTCGCCGAGTCCGTCGACGGTGTCTACACCGGCCGCCTGGTCGGCGAACCGCTGCACGGGCCCGCGAAGGCCGAGGCGGTCCGCGCCCTGGCCGCTGCCGAGGGCCTCGACCTGGCGCGTTGCGCGGCGTACAGCGACTCGCACAACGACATCCCGATGCTGTCCCTGGTCGGACACCCGTACGCGATCAACCCGGACACCAAGCTCCGCAAGCACGCCCGGGCCCTGGACTGGCGGCTGCGCGACTACCGCACGGGCCGCAAGGCGGCCAAGGTCGGCATCCCGGCCGCCGCCGGTGTCGGCGCCCTCGCGGGCGGCACCGCGGCCGCAGTCGCCCTGCACCGCCGCCGCCGCTGACCCGCGGACGCACCGACGCACCGACCATGTGGCCCGGCCCCCGCCTCCGGGGGGCCGGGCCACGCCCGGCCGCGCCGCCAATCGGGACCTCTTACCCACCGACCGCTCCCGCCAGTCGGATTGCGCGCACCCGACCACAACCCGTCGCGGCCGCAGCCAGATCACGAAGTAATCCGATCAATAACCGGTCACGATGTGCTACTTGATGCGTCGCATAGTCGCTACAGAAGCGACGGAATCGATGATTTGAGCAACTGGGTGTAGCACTGCCTGTACGAAGCGTTATTCTCCTCAGACGCATTCCGGAACCCCTGCTCACTACGACGAGTGACGGTTTCGCACTGCACGTGATGGAAGCTCTGCCTCTGGGAGTCCCGTGTACCCACACGTCGGGGTTGACGCCTCGGGCCTGGCTACGCTGCGCGCAACGGTCGCCGACCGCTTGCGCGGCTTCGTCCCCACCGCGTACGCCGTACCCGCCTTTGCCACCCCTGCACCTGTCGGCCCTTGCTACGCCCTGGCCGAACGCGGTGCGGCGGTCGGAAGACGCAGCAACCGCGGCGCAACGACCACGTCCACCGTTCGTCGGCCGACCGCCGACAGCGACAGCGCGCGCATGATGGATCTCGTCGAGCGCGCACAGGCCGGTGAGGCTGACGCCTTCGGCCGCCTCTACGACCAGTACAGCGACACCGTCTACCGATACATCTACTACCGGGTGGGCGGCAAGGCGACGGCGGAGGACCTCACCAGTGAGACCTTCCTGCGCGCCCTGCGCCGCATCTCCACCTTCACCTGGCAGGGCCGCGACTTCGGCGCCTGGCTGGTCACGATCGCCCGCAACCTGGTCGCCGACCACTTCAAGTCCAGTCGGTTCCGGCTGGAAGTGACCACCGGCGAAATGCTCGACGCCAACGAGGTCGAGCGCAGCCCCGAGGACTCCGTCCTGGAGTCCCTCTCCAACGCCGCACTGCTGCAGGCCGTGCGCCGACTCAACCCCCAGCAGCAGGAATGCGTGACGCTGCGCTTCCTGCAGGGCCTCTCGGTCGCCGAGACGGCCCGCGTGATGGGCAAGAACGAGGGCGCGATCAAGACCTTGCAGTACCGCGCCGTCCGCACCCTTGCCCGGCTGCTGCCGGACGACGCCCGCTGAGAACACCCTCGGCGACTCCCCGATCACGCACTGGTCCGATCATCTTTCGTGCGTAACCCAAGTGCCGCGCCACTCGTTGTGCCGGTTGCAGGCCCCCTGTCGTCACTCCATGTCCGCCGACACTCACTCTTTCGTGTGGAAGCGCTCAAGGTGTGCAACCTTCCGGACCCCCAGGGGAGTCGACCGTCATGACGAGAGGAGGTGCCGCCAGTGATCGCAAACGTTTCGGCACACCGGCGGGCGAACGCCTTCGCCCAGGCCCTGGATGAGCAGGAGCTCCGGGGTGCGGCGGCCGTACAGCCCGAGGAACCGGCCGAACCGGCCGACCACGGAACGCTGTTGGCCCTGGCGAACGGCCTCGGTGAGCTGCCGAGACCGGAGTTGGATCCCGAGGTCAAAGTGGTGCAGCGAGCGCAGCTCGTGGCCGCCATGGAGGCCATGTTTGCCGAGGGCGGCGCATCCACGGGCCCTACGGTGCCCGAACAACGGAGCAAGGGGGCCCACCGGGCCTCCCCGCTCCGAAAACTGCGCCCCCGCTCCCGCTGGACGAAGGGTCTCGCCGCCGGCGGGCTCACCGTCGGCGTGGCCGCGGGAGCCTTCGGTGGAGTAGCCGCTGCCAGTTCCGACGCCCTTCCGGGTGATTCGCTGTACGGGCTGAAGCGCGGCATGGAGGACATCCACCTCGGTATGGCCAACGGCGATACCGACCGCGGCGAGGTCTACCTCGACCAGGCATCGACGCGGCTGAGCGAGGCCCGCAGGCTCATGGAACGCGACCGCGCGGGCGATCTGGACCACGAATCACTGGGCGAGATCAGGCGCACGCTGAACGGCATGACGCACGATGCCACCGAGGGCCACCGCCTGCTCCACGCCGCGTACCAGCGCGACGGAACACTCGGCCCGATCCAGACCCTGGACTCCTTCTCCCGCAACCATCGCGGAAGCTGGAGCAACCTGCGCGACCGCCTGCCGGTCCAGCTGACGGACGTCGGGGACGAGGTCAGCTCGGTCTTCGAGGCCATAGACCAAGAGGTCGCACCGCTGCAGTCCCTGCTGCCCCTCACCCCGGACCGGAGCGCCGACTCGCAACAGTCCGGATCGTCGCAGCAATCCGACGACCCGTCCCTCATGGACAGCCCGGCACCCTCGTCCCCCGAAGCCTCACAGGGCCGGCGGGGCGACACCGGCACCCCGGACCCGTCCGGTTCGGCCTCCACCTCGGCCGACGGCCTGATCGCGGGCGGCGCGGACGGTCTCCTGGACCTCCCGTCACCGGGCGCCACCCCGTCCACAACGGGCAGGGGATCCACCCCACCCACCCCGGACGTCACACTGCCCCCGCTACTCCCCGGGCTGCTCCCAGGCCTGGGAATCAACAACGAGAGCGCAGACGACTAGGGGACACCCGTGGCCCCAACCGTCCTCAATCGCCGGCACATCAAGCCTGTCCGGCGATTGAGGACAAAATGCCCCCCGGACGCCCCGGGCACAGGCACCGTCAGAAGAACACCGACCGCCGCTGAACCAACAACTTGTACAGCGTGTGCTGAATCTGCTCCCGCACCTGATCCGTCAAGTTGAACATCAGCATCGGATCCTCCGCCGCCTCCACCGGATACCCGTCCGTAGAAATCGGCTCACCGAACTGAATCGTCCACTTCGTCGGCAGCGGAACCGCACCCAACGGTCCCAGCCAGGGAAACGTGGGCGTGATCGGGAAGTACGGAATCCCCAGCACCCGCGCCAGCGTCTTCGCGTTGCCGATCATCGGGTAGATCTCCTCCGCCCCCACGATCGAGCACGGCACGATCGGCACCCCGGCCCGCAGCGCCGTCGACACGAAGCCGCCCCGCCCGAACCGCTGCAGCTTGTACCGATCGCCGAACGGCTTGCCGATGCCCTTGAAGCCCTCCGGCATCACCCCGACGACCTCGCCCTGCCTCAGCAGCCGCTCCGCGTCCTCCGCGCAGGCCAGCGTGTGCCCGGCCTTCCTGGCCAGTTCGTTCACCACCGGCATCACAAACACCAGGTCCGCGGCGAGCAGCCGCAGATGCCGGTCGGCCGGGTGGGTGTCGTGCACGGCGACCTGAAGCATCAGCCCGTCCAGCGGCAACGTCCCCGAGTGGTTGGCCACGATCAGTGCCCCGCCGTCCGACGGGATGTTCTCGATGCCCTTCACCTCGACCCGGAAGTACTTCTCGTACATCGGTCTCAGCACCGACATCAGAACCTGATCGGTGAGCTCCTTGTCGTACCCGAACTCGTCGACCTCGTACTCGCCGGTGACCCGCCGCCGCAAAAACGCGAGCCCACTCGCGATCCGCCGGTCCCAGCTGCCGCACCGAGCCCCTTCCTGAGCCTGCGCACCCTCCACGGGTTCCCCGTCCCCCTGCACCACCTCCTGCGCCTGCACGGCGTCGTGCTGCCCCGGCAGGGCACTGAGGGCTGCGGTGCCCACCGCGGGCCCCGCCGCCGCCCTCCGGCGGGCGGAACGCTGCGCGCCACCCGACCGTGAACGGTCGTCATCGAACGGAATGACCTTGGCATCCACCATCGTCGGTGCGCTCCTCTACCTGACGCCGGGGGTCGGTTGTGTGTCGCCTGCCCCGGTGATCACCGGAACCTCGCCGGTCCCGCCGGCGAACGGCATCGCCGTCAGCCGGTCGACGGCCCTGCCCACCGTCCCGGGCGGCAGCAGTCCGGGGCCCACGCTGCGCGCGAACGCGGCGAACGTCTCCGAGGTGGTGAATCCCGGGTGGAAGCCCAGCGTCTCGCGCATCTGGACGGTGGAGACCACCCTGCCATGCGTGAGGAGCCTGATCTGCTCCGGCGAGAAGTCCGTCATGCCGACCGTACGCAGCGCCTGCCCCACCCAGGTGACGGCGGGCAGCGGCACCGGCATCGTCGGCCGCCCGAGCCGTCGCGCGCACTGCGAGAGCAGCAGCACCCCGTCGCCGGCGATATTGAACGTGCCACTGTTCAGCGTCCCGCGCCGCGGCTCGTACGAGGCGATCCTCAGTACATCGATGACATCGTCCTCATGCACGAACTGGAGCCGTGGGTCGTACCCGAACACCGTCGGCAGCACGGGCAGTGCCAGGTAGTCGGCGAGCGGCGAGTCCGCGTCCGGCCCGAGGATGTTCGCGAACCGCAGCACGCACACGGCCACGTCGGGCCGGCGGCGAGCGAAGCCCCGTACGTATCCCTCGACCTCCACCGCGTCCTTCGCGAAGCCACCACTCGGCAGGGACTTGGGCGGGGTGGTCTCGGTGAAGACCGCCGGATCGCGCGGCGCGGAGCCATACACACTCGTACTGGACTTGACCACCAGCCGCCGGACCGTCGGCGACTTCTGGCAGACACCGAGCAATTGCATGGTGCCGATGACGTTGGTCTCCTTGACGGTGGTCCGGCCGCCCGCGCCGAGCGCCTTGCCGCTGACGTCCAGATGCACGACCGTGTCGACTGCGTGCGCGGCAAGGACTCTGGCGATCGCGGGCTGGCGGATGTCCACACGTACGAAGTCGGCGTCACCCAACTGGTGTGCGGGCGCGACCGCGTCGACGGCGATCACCCGGTCCACGTCCGGATCACGCTGGATGCGCCGCACGAATCGGCCTCCCAGTTGCCGGGCCGCTCCCGTGACGAGCACGACCTTCCCCAAGATCAGCGCCTTCCGTCGAAGAGGTTTCCCCTGGCGGTCACCGTAGCGGGTGGATGTTGCCCTGTGATGACTGCACGGCGGCCTTCTGCCGAGTCTTTGGCCCAAATGTGCGTCACACGGCCCACACACGCCCGCAGAGGCCCCTCCCGCAAACGCACCGCAGCCCCCCCGCCGTATCAGCGGGAGGGCTGCGGATTCACGAACTGCGTTCGCTTACTTCTTGTTGCGACGCTGAACGCGCGTGCGCTTGAGCAGCTTGCGGTGCTTCTTCTTGGCCATCCGCTTGCGCCGCTTCTTGATAACAGAGCCCACGACTACCCTCGCTCACTTCTCTTCACTGGTGCGGGGCGTCTGGGCCCACACGACCTACGTCGGCCTAGCCTACCCGCCACCGGGTGAGGGACGTAATCCGAGGCGACCGTCAGGCGGACTCCACCCCCACAAAGGACTCGCGGAGATACTCGTGAACCGCTTGCTCCAGGACCCGGAAGGACCTGCCCACCCGGATCGCCGGCAGATGACCACTGTGCACCAAGCGGTACACGGTCATCTTCGACACGCGCATGACCGAGGCGACTTCCGCCACGGTCAGAAACTTGACCTCGTTGAGAGGCCTCTCGCTGCCAGCACCAGCCATGACCCACCTGTACCTTCCGCACGAGACGCGCACCGGCTTCCCCTCCGGTGACTCTTCGTCGTTGTGCGCTCACTCCCCAGATTAGGGGCGGGTGATGCGAGTGGGGAAGAGGAGGGACCATCGGCCGCCTACTGTGACAGACACGCCCGATTGAGCACATAGCGAGTAAGCGGCCGGTAGTAATCGGACCGCACGGCGTCGTCGAGCGGAACGGCGACCGACACCCGCCCCTCGGCCTCCCCGACGAACAGTGCGGGATCGTCCGTATCCGCCAGACCGATTGCCTCAATGCCCAACTGACCTGCGCCGCAGACCCAGCCGTGGTCCCCGACGACGAGCTCCGGAAGTCGCCCGTGAACCGTCACCGCCGCCTCCAGCGCGACCCGGACCGGCAGCGGCGAGTGGGTATGTGCGCCCGGCTCACTGCCGTGGGGCCGCACGCCCGGTTCGCGCACCATGGCGACTCCCCGTACGTAGTCGAGCTTGTACGTGCGTACGCCGAACCGGGTCGTTATGTCGATACATCTCCCCTGCGCGGGGGTGAGTACGGCGCACCCCGCCGCCGACATGGCGTCTGCCAGTTCGACGTAGAACCCGAGCAGCCGGTGCGGATGACCGGTCCCGAACAGCACCGGTGCCCTCCGGACCGCCGCGCTCGACAACCGCTGGGCAAACGCATCCAGACCGGCCAACGTCCGCTCCGGATCGATCACATCAGGACCCGCAACGTGAGCGGGATCGTTCGAAACCCCGCACTTGTCGGCCATCAGCCGAAGCACATCGGGCTCCTTCCACCCCCATGCGGGGTCGAGCCCGAGCATCACCCGCGGATCCCTGGCCGCGAACAGCCGATAGCTCCGCAGACTCACCTCCCGCGAGGTGGCCACGGGCCCGGCCAGCCGGGCCGCCAGCAGATGCGCGCGCAGCGCTCCGGTGCTCAACACCCTGCCGATGCTGCCTCAATCACCCGGACGGAGGGCCAAAAGAAGGGTTGGGCCCCACAGTTGGCGTAACTCGTCCCCACCGCCGCGCAGAAACGGCCGAACCGGACCGCCCCCACCCGCCTCAGGCCAGCAGCCCCCGCAACGGGAACGCCGCCCGCCTGGTCGCCCGCACCGCCTGGTCCAGCCGGTCCGCCGGGTCGTACCCCGTCTCCCACGACTGCCACGAAGGCGTACGCCCGTCGGTCATCCGAGCCGGCCCCAGCTGCCGGGTCCGGGCATAGACCTCGTCCCGCCACGAGGCAGGAACCACCACCTCAGGGTCCACCGGCGCATGCGCGGCGATCCCCACCAGATGCGTCCAGGACCTCGGCACCACATCGACGACCGCATACCCGCCCCCGCCGAGCGCCACCCACCTCCCTCCCTCCGCATGCGCGTGGGCGAGCTCATGGCACGACTCCATGACCGCCCGCTGCGCGTCCAGCGACACCGCCAGATGCGCGAGCGGATCCTCGAAGTGCGTGTCGGCCCCGTGCTGGGTCACCAGCACCTGCGGCCGAAAGTCCTCGATCAGCTCCGGCACCACCGCGTGGAACGCCCGCAACCACCCCGCGTCCCCCGTACCGGCGGGCAGCGCCACATTCACCGCGGCCCCCTCCCCCGCACCGGAACCGGTCTCCTCCGGCCAGCCGGTCTGCGGGAACAGCGTCCGTGGATGTTCGTGCAGCGACACGGTCAGAACCCGCGGGTCCTCCCAGAACGCGGCCTGCACCCCGTCACCGTGGTGGACGTCCACATCGATGTACGCGACCCGCTCCGCACCCAGTTCCAGCAGCCGGGCAATGGCGAGCGCCGGGTCGTTGTAGATGCAGAACCCCGACGCAGCGCCCGGCATCGCATGGTGCAGCCCGCCCGCGAAGTTCACCGCATGCGCGGTGTCCCCGCGCCACACCGCCTCGGCGGCGGCCACCGACTGCCCGGCGATCAGCGCCGACACCTCGTGCATCCCCACGAACGCCGGATCATCCATCGTCCCGAGCCCGTAGTTCTGATCGGCCGCCCTGGGATTCGCGGAGGCCGCGCGCACGGCCGCCACGTAGTCCTCACGGTGCACGAGCCGCAGCGTGGATTCCCCGGCCGGCTTGGCGGCCACCACATCCACCGCGCTGTCGAGACCGAACGCCCGCACCAGACCCATCGTCAGGGCCAGCCTGACGGGGTCCATCGGATGACCGCCCCCGAAGTCATATCCCGTTACTGCGTCATCCCACATCAACTGTGCGCGGCCGCTCATGCCCGCCACCGTATCGGGCGGGCTCCGAACCGAACGACTTGGCGTACACGAGCGTCGCGAGCACCAGCACCATCGGGACCAGCATCGCGCCCCGGTAGCTCCACGCGTCCCCGAGCGCACCCACCAGAGGCGACCCCACCAGGAACCCCACATAGTTGAAGACATTCAGCCGGGCGATCGCCGTATCGCTGGCCCCCGGGAACATCCGCCCGGCGGCCGCGAACGTCTGCGGCACGATCACACAGAGCCCGAGCCCCAGCATGGTGAACCCGAGCATCCCGATCCACGCCCCGGAAGCCACCGCCACCACCGCGAAACCCGCCGCAGCCAGCACACTCCCGAACCGCACGACAGCCACAGCCCCGAACCGCCGCACCCCGAAGTCCCCCACGGCCCGCCCGAGCAGCGTCGTCACCATGTAGACGTTGTACGGAACGGTCGACAGCTGCTCGGAACTCCCCAGCACGTCCTGCAGATACTTCGCACTCCAGTTGGAGACCGTCGAGTCCCCGATGTACGCGAAGCTCATCACCAGACAGAGTGGCATCAGCAGCTTGAACGAGACCGAGCCGCCCTGACGCTCTGCCTCCTGCCCATCGTCCTCAGCCTTCCCCTCGACGTACCACCGGCTCCCGATGAACGCGGCGGGCAGCAGCAGGACGACCGTGGGAAGGTAGGACACCAGCAGCGTGAGATCCCAGTGCGCCCCGGCCCACGCCATCGACGCCCCGGCGATCCCGCCCAGGCTGTACGCGGCGTGGAACCCCAGCATGATGCTGCGCCCGTACGCCCGCTGAAGGCTGACCCCCATCATGTTCATGGAGGCGTCGAGCGCTCCGACGGACAGTCCGAACACCCCGAGCGCGACGGCTGCCTGCCACAGTTCGCTGCCGGCCCCGACACCGAGCAGCGCCAGCAGCACGACGGGCTGCGCCCACCTCAGTACGACCCGGGGCCGTACCCGCGCGACCACCTTCTCGGTGACCACGCTGCCCACACCGGCCAGGATCGGTACGGCGGCGAGGAACACGGGCAGCAGCCCGTCGGATATCCCGTACCGGTCCTGAATGGCTGGAATGCGCGTCACGAGCAGGGCAAAGGTCACCCCTTGCACGAAGAAGCTCAACGCCAAGGAGGCCCTACCGTGCCGCAGCCGCGCATCCGTCATGGCCGCAGCGTAGGGCCCTGGCCTACCCATGGGTAGATGGATCAGGCGAGCAGTTCCCGCAGTTGGGCCATGTCGGAGAAGTGCCCGGTCACCCCGGCGAGCTGGTCGGCGGGCATCATCGACGTGAACCCGTACACATCCATCCCCGCGGCCCGCGCCGCCTCCACCCCGAGCGGGCTGTCCTCGATGACGACACACCTTTCGGGCGGAACGCCCATCCGCTCAGCGGCAAGGAGGAACAGGTCGGGTGCCGGCTTTCCGTGCCCGACGTCCTCCGCGCTGAAGATCCACTCCTCCTCGAACCACTGGTCGAGCCCGGTCTTGCGGTGCCCGACCCGGATCCGTTCGTGGCTCCCGGAGGAGGCGACGCAGTACGGCACGCCGTCGGCGACGAGCTTTCCCAGCACGTCGTCGACGCCTTCGACGGGTTCCAGCTCTTCCTGGAAAGCGGCGAAGATCCGGGAGTGGAGCGTCTCGTCGAAGTCCGCGGGCAGCTTCTCTCCCGTCCTCTCCTCGACGAGGTCGTGCACCCGGTGCACGGCGGACCCCATGTAGTCACGGAGCGATTCCTCGTACGAGGTGGGGTGACCGAGCTCGGTCAGGTAGCCGGAGAGGACGGTGTTGGAGATCGGCTCACTGTCGACGAGCACACCATCGTTGTCGAAGATGACCAGTTCGTAGCGCATGGTTCGAGCCTAGACGCTCAGAACGCAGAAAAGCCCCGTGCCACAAGGGCACGGGGCTTTCCCGGAATAATTGTTCGGCGGCGTCCTACTCTCCCACAGGGTCCCCCCTGCAGTACCATCGGCGCTGAAAGGCTTAGCTTCCGGGTTCGGAATGTAACCGGGCGTTTCCCTAACGCAATGACCACCGAAACACTATGAAATTAACCAACACCGGGCAACAACACGGCCGTTCGTTATTTCAGAACTAACACAGTGGACGCGAGCAACTGAGGACAAGCCCTCGGCCTATTAGTACCAGTCAGCTCCACCCGTTGCCGGGCTTCCACATCTGGCCTATCAACCCAGTCGTCTACTGGGAGCCTTAACCCCTCAAAGGGGGTGGGAATACTCATCTCGAAGCAGGCTTCCCGCTTAGATGCTTTCAGCGGTTATCCTTTCCGAACGTAGCCAACCAGCCATGCCCTTGGCAGGACAACTGGCACACCAGAGGTTCGTCCGTCCCGGTCCTCTCGTACTAGGGACAGCCCTTCTCAATATTCCTACGCGCGCAGCGGATAGGGACCGAACTGTCTCACGACGTTCTAAACCCAGCTCGCGTACCGCTTTAATGGGCGAACAGCCCAACCCTTGGGACCGACTCCAGCCCCAGGATGCGACGAGCCGACATCGAGGTGCCAAACCATCCCGTCGATATGGACTCTTGGGGAAGATCAGCCTGTTATCCCCGGGGTACCTTTTATCCGTTGAGCGACAGCGCTTCCACAAGCCACTGCCGGATCACTAGTCCCGACTTTCGTCCCTGCTCGACCCGTCGGTCTCACAGTCAAGCTCCCTTGTGCACTTACACTCAACACCTGATTGCCAACCAGGCTGAGGGAACCTTTGGGCGCCTCCGTTACTCTTTAGGAGGCAACCGCCCCAGTTAAACTACCCATCAGACACTGTCCCTGATCCGGATCACGGACCCAGGTTAGACATCCAGCACGACCAGAGTGGTATTTCAACGGCGACTCCACAACCACTGGCGTGGCTGCTTCAAAGTCTCCCACCTATCCTACACAAGCCGAACCGAACACCAATATCAAACTGTAGTAAAGGTCCCGGGGTCTTTCCGTCCTGCTGCGCGAAACGAGCATCTTTACTCGTAGTGCAATTTCACCGGGCCTATGGTTGAGACAGTCGAGAAGTCGTTACGCCATTCGTGCAGGTCGGAACTTACCCGACAAGGAATTTCGCTACCTTAGGATGGTTATAGTTACCACCGCCGTTTACTGGCGCTTAAGTTCTCAGCTTCGCCGACCCGAAAGTCAGCTAACCGGTCCCCTTAACGTTCCAGCACCGGGCAGGCGTCAGTCCGTATACATCGCCTTACGGCTTCGCACGGACCTGTGTTTTTAGTAAACAGTCGCTTCTCGCTGGTCTCTGCGGCCACCCCCAGCTCACCGAGTAAATCGGATCACCAGTGATGGCCCCCCTTCTCCCGAAGTTACGGGGGCATTTTGCCGAGTTCCTTAACCATAGTTCACCCGAACGCCTCGGTATTCTCTACCTGACCACCTGAGTCGGTTTAGGGTACGGGCCGCCATGAAACTCGCTAGAGGCTTTTCTCGACAGCATAGGATCATCCACTTCACCACAATCGGCTCGGCATCAGGTCTCAGGCTCATGTGTGACGGATTTACCTATCACACGCCCTACACCCTTACCCCGGGACTACCACCGCCCGGGCTGGACTACCTTCCTGCGTCACCCCATCGCTTACCTAGTACAAGTCTGGTTCGTCGGCTCCACCACTACCCTCAACTCCGAAGAGATCGGGCCGGCTTCACGGACTTAGCATCGCCTGATTCAGTATTGGGCGTTTCAAAGCGGGTACCGGAATATCAACCGGTTGTCCATCGACTACGCCTGTCGGCCTCGCCTTAGGTCCCGACTTACCCTGGGCAGATCAGCTTGACCCAGGAACCCTTAGTCAATCGGCGCACACGTTTCTCACGTGTGTATCGCTACTCATGCCTGCATTCTCACTCGTGAACCGTCCACAACTCGCTTCCGCGGCTGCTTCACCCGGCACACGACGCTCCCCTACCCATCCGTACTCCCGTTGGGGATACATGTACGAATGACACGACTTCGGCGGTACGCTTGAGCCCCGCTACATTGTCGGCGCGGAATCACTTGACCAGTGAGCTATTACGCACTCTTTCAAGGGTGGCTGCTTCTAAGCCAACCTCCTGGTTGTCTCTGCGACTCCACATCCTTTCCCACTTAGCGTACGCTTAGGGGCCTTAGTCGATGCTCTGGGCTGTTTCCCTCTCGACCATGGAGCTTATCCCCCACAGTCTCACTGCCGTGCTCTCACTTACCGGCATTCGGAGTTTGGCTAAGGTCAGTAACCCGGTAGGGCCCATCGCCTATCCAGTGCTCTACCTCCGGCAAGAAACACACGACGCTGCACCTAAATGCATTTCGGGGAGAACCAGCTATCACGGAGTTTGATTGGCCTTTCACCCCTAACCACAGGTCATCCCCCAGGTTTTCAACCCTGGTGGGTTCGGTCCTCCACGAAGTCTTACCTCCGCTTCAACCTGCCCATGGCTAGATCACTCCGCTTCGGGTCTTGAGCGTGCTACTAAAACGCCCTGTTCGGACTCGCTTTCGCTACGGCTTCCCCACACGGGTTAACCTCGCAACACACCGCAAACTCGCAGGCTCATTCTTCAAAAGGCACGCAGTCACGACTATTGCTCCGAAGAACAACAGCGACGCTCCCACGGCTTGTAGGCACACGGTTTCAGGTACTATTTCACTCCGCTCCCGCGGTACTTTTCACCATTCCCTCACGGTACTATCCGCTATCGGTCACCAGGGAATATTTAGGCTTAGCGGGTGGTCCCGCCAGATTCACACGGGATTTCTCGGGCCCCGTGCTACTTGGGTGTCTCTTAAACGAGCCGTCAATGTTTCAGCTACGGGGGTCTTACCCTCTACGCCGGACCTTTCGCATGTCCTTCGCCTACATCAACGGTTTCTGACTCGTCTCACAGCCGGCAGACCGTGAAAAAGAGATCCCACAACCCCGCATGCGCAACCCCTGCCGGGTATCACACGCATACGGTTTGGCCTCATCCAGTTTCGCTCGCCACTACTCCCGGAATCACGGTTGTTTTCTCTTCCTGAGGGTACTGAGATGTTTCACTTCCCCTCGTTCCCTCCACACTGCCTATGTGTTCAGCAGCGGGTGACAGCCCATGACGACTGCCGGGTTTCCCCATTCGGACACCCCCGGATCAAAGCTCGGTTGACAGCTCCCCGGGGCCTATCGTGGCCTCCCACGTCCTTCATCGGTTCCTGGTGCCAAGGCATCCACCGTGCGCCCTTAAAAACTTGGCCACAGATGCTCGCGTCCACTGTGCAGTTCTCAAACAACGACCAGCCACCCATCACCCCACCCGAAAAGGGCGAGTTCACTGGGGCCGGCAACTGAAGGCGACCATACGGCCGTACCCTCAGACACCCAACAACGTGCCCGACACAACCGATCCCTTCCCACGTTCCACGCCGAAGCAGTACTAGTGAAAAACAACCTGTCGTGCCGAATAGTCAACGTTCCACCCATGAGCTACCACCGTCGAACATTTGCCGACGTAGTGGCCTCTGACCAAGCACGCTTGGTAAGAAGTGCTCCTTAGAAAGGAGGTGATCCAGCCGCACCTTCCGGTACGGCTACCTTGTTACGACTTCGTCCCAATCGCCAGTCCCACCTTCGACAGCTCCCTCCCACAAGGGGTTGGGCCACCGGCTTCGGGTGTTACCGACTTTCGTGACGTGACGGGCGGTGTGTACAAGGCCCGGGAACGTATTCACCGCAGCAATGCTGATCTGCGATTACTAGCAACTCCGACTTCATGGGGTCGAGTTGCAGACCCCAATCCGAACTGAGACCGGCTTTTTGAGATTCGCTCCGCCTCGCGGCATCGCAGCTCATTGTACCGGCCATTGTAGCACGTGTGCAGCCCAAGACATAAGGGGCATGATGACTTGACGTCGTCCCCACCTTCCTCCGAGTTGACCCCGGCAGTCTCCTGTGAGTCCCCATCACCCCGAAGGGCATGCTGGCAACACAGAACAAGGGTTGCGCTCGTTGCGGGACTTAACCCAACATCTCACGACACGAGCTGACGACAGCCATGCACCACCTGTATACCGACCACAAGGGGGGCACCATCTCTGATGCTTTCCGGTATATGTCAAGCCTTGGTAAGGTTCTTCGCGTTGCGTCGAATTAAGCCACATGCTCCGCTGCTTGTGCGGGCCCCCGTCAATTCCTTTGAGTTTTAGCCTTGCGGCCGTACTCCCCAGGCGGGGAACTTAATGCGTTAGCTGCGGCACCGACGACGTGGAATGTCGCCAACACCTAGTTCCCAACGTTTACGGCGTGGACTACCAGGGTATCTAATCCTGTTCGCTCCCCACGCTTTCGCTCCTCAGCGTCAGTAATGGCCCAGAGATCCGCCTTCGCCACCGGTGTTCCTCCTGATATCTGCGCATTTCACCGCTACACCAGGAATTCCGATCTCCCCTACCACACTCTAGCCTGCCCGTATCGACTGCAGACCCGGGGTTAAGCCCCGGGCTTTCACAACCGACGCAACAAGCCGCCTACGAGCTCTTTACGCCCAATAATTCCGGACAACGCTTGCGCCCTACGTATTACCGCGGCTGCTGGCACGTAGTTAGCCGGCGCTTCTTCTGCAGGTACCGTCACTTTCGCTTCTTCCCTGCTGAAAGAGGTTTACAACCCGAAGGCCGTCATCCCTCACGCGGCGTCGCTGCATCAGGCTTTCGCCCATTGTGCAATATTCCCCACTGCTGCCTCCCGTAGGAGTCTGGGCCGTGTCTCAGTCCCAGTGTGGCCGGTCGCCCTCTCAGGCCGGCTACCCGTCGTCGCCTTGGTAGGCCATCACCCCACCAACAAGCTGATAGGCCGCGGGCTCATCCTTCACCGCCGGAGCTTTTAACCCCGTCCCATGCGGGACAGAGTGTTATCCGGTATTAGACCCCGTTTCCAGGGCTTGTCCCAGAGTGAAGGGCAGATTGCCCACGTGTTACTCACCCGTTCGCCACTAATCCACCCCGAAGGGCTTCATCGTTCGACTTGCATGTGTTAAGCACGCCGCCAGCGTTCGTCCTGAGCCAGGATCAAACTCTCCGTGAATGTTCTCCCGTGATCGGGATGACACACACGAGAGCGGAACGACCGGTCGGAATAGGACCGATCGTTCACAGCGTCCTCGCTGTGTAATTGCCTACCGGAACCGTGAGGCCCGGCAGGACTTTCAAAGGAACCTCGAACCTGCCGAAGCAGGCCGGGGTATCAACATATCTGGCGTTGACTTTTGGCACGCTGTTGAGTTCTCAAGGAACGGACGCTTCCTTTGTACTCACCCTCTCGGGCTTTCCTCCGGGCTTTTCCCTTCGGTCTTGCGTTTCCGACTCTATCAGACTCTTTCGTGTCCGATTCCCGGTCGAAGCGGGTTCCGCTTTCCAGTTCTTCGCTTTCGCGTTTCCCTTTCCGGCGAGTCCGACTCTATCAGATCCTTTCGGGCCTGATTCCCAGTCAGCGGGGTTTGTCTTCCCGGCTGTTGGGCCGTTCCGACGAGTGAGACTTTAGCGGAATCCTGGGCCCCGACGCTAATCGGGGTCGCGCTCCTTCGAACGCGGATTCCTCATTTCGCAAATGTGCACAGAAAGCTGGGCGACAGATGTCGCTTGCTCGATGTGGTTCCTGCGGAATGGCTGTCCGGGGACCGACCGGAGTCGGCGCTCACATCGGACAACCCGGAGAACATTACGGATGCAGGCGGCCCGTGTCAACCTCCGGCTGACCCGGGGTGTGGCGGAAGGCCAGGCGGTAGTCCCGGGGGCTGGTGGCCAGGTGGGTCGCGAAGTGCTGGCGCATGGTGATCTCGCTGCCGAAACCCGTACGGCGGGCCACCTCGGGGAGCGGGAGGTCGGTCCGCTCCAGAAGCTTCTGGGCTGCGGCGATGCGTTGAGTGATCAGCCAGCGCAGCGGCGTGGTGCCCGTGGTCGCCTGGAAGTGGCGGGCGAAGGAGCGGGGGGACATGCCGGCGCGGGCGGCAAGGCCGGCCACCGTGTGGGGTTCGGCCAGGTGGGTCAGAGCGACGGCCCGTACCGCGGCAAGGGTGTCGGCGTCCCGGTCCGTGTGCGGGGTGGGGTGCTCGATGAACTGGGCCTGGGTGCCGGTGCGGAACGGGGCCGTGACCATCGAACGGGCGATCGCCGCTGCGGCTTCGGCGCCATGGGCCGTCCGGACGAGATGGAGGCAGAGGTCGATACCGGCCGCGGTGCCTGCTGACGTCCAGACGTTGTCGTCCTGGAGGAAGAGGGCGTCCGGGACGACCGTCACCTGAGGGTGGTGGGTGCGGAGGAGGTCGGTGAGGTTCCAGTGGGTGACGGCTTGGCGGCCGTCGAGGAGCCCTGCCTGGGCGAGAGTGAAGGCACCACCACAGAGTGCGGCTATGGGGGTACCTCGGGTGTGGGCGCGGCGGAGTGCGTCGAGGACCGGCGCGGGAGCGGGTGTCAGGTGGTCGTCGAGGCCGGGGACGACGATCAGGTCGGCGCCGGTCAGCCAGGCGAGGGTGCGGTCCGGGCTGAGGGAGAGGCCGCCGCGCAGCGGGATGGGGGCCTGGTCGGCGGCGGTGCGGCGCAGGTCGAAGAGCGGGACGCCGCGGTCGGTGCGGTCCACGCCCCAGACCTCGGTGATGACCGAGACGTCGAAGGCGCGGATGCCGGGGAACGCCACCAGCGCGATGCGCGTGGGGGTGGAGGAGGCGCGGGGCGGCATGCAGGCAGTAAAGCATCGATCGATGGCTTTTTGCCCTCTGGGTGATACCGATCCGAGGCGGCAGCATCGTTCGTATGGAGATCGCAGAGAACGCAGCGCTGGTCGTGGTGGACGTGCAGAAAGGCTTTGAGGAGGAGGCTCACTGGGGGCCGCGGAACAATCCCGAGGCGGATCGGAATATTGCGGAGCTCATCGACGCCTGGCAGACGAGCGGACGGCCCGTCGTGTTCGTGCGGCATGACTCGACGAAGCCGGATTCGCCGCTGCGGCCCGGCTATTCGGGGAACGCGTTCAAGGGATATGTGGAGGAGCGGCGTGGGAAGGGCAGCGGGCCCGAGCTGTTCCTGACGAAGACCGTGAATTCCGCCTTCTACGGCACGCCCGATCTCGGGACGTGGCTCAGTGAGGGCGGGGTGCGGCAGATCGTGGTGGCCGGGATCCAGACGAATATGTGCGCGGAGACGACGGCGCGGATGGGCGGGAATCTCGGGTACGAGGTGTTCTTCGCGTTCGATGCCACGCACACGTTCGACGGGGTCGGGCCGTGGGGGTGGGTGCTGAGCGCGGACGAGCTGGCGCGGGCCACCGCTGTGTCGCTGCACAGCGGTGGGTTCGCGAAGGTCGTGACCAGTGCGGAGCTGGTGGCTGCCGCCGGGAAGTGAGGGTCAGCCGTTGCCCGAGGCCAGCTCGCGGCTGCGGTCGCGGGCTGCTTCGAGGGCGGCGATCAGGGCGGCGCGTACGCCGTGGTTCTCCAGCTCCCGGATGGCACTGATGGTGGTGCCGGCCGGGCTGGTGACGGCTTCGCGGAGCTTGACCGGATGTTCGCCACTGTCCCGGAGCATCACCGCCGCACCGATGGCGGCCTGCACGATCAGGTCGTGGGCCTGGGCCCGGGGCAGGCCGAGCAGGATGCCCGCGTCGGTCATCGCCTCGACGAGGAAGTAGAAGTACGCGGGTCCCGAGCCGGACAGTGCAGTCGCGGCGTCCTGCTGGGACTCGGGGACGCGGAGAGTCTTGCCCACCCCGCCGAAGATCACCTCGGCGGTGGCGAGATGTTCGGCGGTGGCGTGACTGCCCGCCGAGATGACGGACATGCCCTCGTCGACGAGGACGGGGGTGTTCGGCATGACCCGTACGACCGGAGTCCTCGCGGCGAGGCGGTCCTCGATGAAGGCGGTTGTGATACCGGCGGCGGCGCTGATGACCAGCCGGTCGGCCGTGAGGTGGGAGGTGAGTTCGTCGAGGAGCCGGCCCATGTCCTGGGGCTTGACCGCGAGGATGAGGACGTCGGCGCGCTTGGCGGCTTCGGCGTTGGTGACGGACTCGACGCCGTAACGGGTACGGAGTTCCTCGGCACGCTCGGAGCGGCGGGCGGTGACCAGCAGGTCAGCCGGGCGCCAGCCCGCCCGGATCATGCCGCTGAGCAGGGCCTCGCCGATCTTGCCGGTGCCGAGGACTGCGACTGTCTGGGTCATGCGGTTCACCCTCCGGACGGTGCGGTGGTACGCGGTTCTGGTGGTGCGTCGTCGCCGCCATCCTCGCACCGGCACGTCAGGTGGTGCGGCGGCGGAGGGTGGCTGCGCCGAGGGCGAGGACGAGGAGGGCGCAGCCCGAGACGATCAGGACGTCGCGGACGAAGTTGCCGGTGACCTCGGTGTGGTGGAGGACTTCGTTCATGCCGTCGACCGCGTACGACATGGGCAGGACGTTCGAGATCGCTTCGAGGGCGGGTGCCATCCGGTCGCGCGCGATGAACAGTCCGCAGAGCAGGAGCTGCGGGAAGATCACGGCCGGCATGAACTGGACGGCCTGGAACTCGGACGCGGCGAAGGCCGAGACGAAGAGGCCGAGGGCCGTGCCGAGCAGGGCGTCGAGCAGGGCGACGAGAAGCAGCAGCCAGGGGGAGCCGACCACGTCGAGGCCGAGCACCCAGACCGAGAGCGCGGTGGCCAGGAGGGACTGGAGGATCGCGACGGCGCCGAACGCGAGGGCGTAGCCGGCGATCAGGTCGCCCTTGCCGAGCGGCATGGCGAGGAGGCGTTCCAGAGTGCCCGAGGTGCGTTCGCGGAGGGTGGCGATCGAGGTCACCAGAAACATCGTGATCAGCGGGAAGATGCCGAGGAGCGAGGCGCCGATGGCATCGAAGGTCTGTGCGCTGCCGTCGAAGACGTACCGGAGCAGCGTGATCAACACGACCGGGATGAGGAGCAGCAGCGCGACGGTCCGCGGGTCATGGGTCAGTTGGCGCAGGACGCGGGCGGCGGTGGCGAGGGTGCGGGCGGGGCCGAGGGCCTGGGGTCCGGGCCGGTCGCGGCCGCCTGTGGGGGCCTGCGGGGTGGCGGTGGCCTGCTGCGGCGTGTTGGCCGTGCTCATCGGGCGTTCTCCTGGGAAGTGGCGGCCTCGTCGACCAGGTGGAGGAAGGCTTCTTCGACGGTGGCGGTCCGGGCGTGGGTGCGCAGTGCCTCGGGCGTGCCGTCGGCGAGGATCGCGCCCTCGCGCATGAGGAGCAGGCGGTGGCAGCGCTCGGCCTCGTCCATGACGTGGGAGGAGACGAGGAGCGTGGTGCCGTGGTCGGCTGCGAGGGCGTGGAAGAGGCTCCACAGGTCGCGGCGGAGCACCGGGTCGAGGCCGACGGTCGGTTCGTCGAGGACGAGGAGTTCGGGCGTGCCGAGCAGGGCTGCGGCGAGGGAGACACGGGTCAGCTGGCCGCCGGAGAGGGTGCCGGCGAGGGCGTCCGCGTGGCTGGTCAGGTCGACATCGGTAAGGGCGCGGGCGACGGCGGCGCGGCGGGCGTCCCGGTGTCTGCGGCCCGGCTGAAGGATCGCCGCGAAGTAGTCGAGGTTCTGCCGGACGCTGAGGTCGGTGTAGACCGAGGGCGCCTGGGTGACGTACCCGATACGTGGGCGGAGGGTGGGGTGGCCCGCGGGGTTGCCGAGGACGTCGAGCGTGCCTGTGACCTTGGCCTGGGTGCCCACGACAGCTCGCATCAGGGTGGATTTACCGCAGCCCGAGGGGCCCAGAAGGCCGGTGATCCTGCCGGGTTCGACGGTGAAGTCGAGACCGCGCAGGACGGTGCGGCCGCCTCGTACGACTGTGAGGCCGTGGGCCTCGATGGCGGCACCCGAATAATTCATCATGCGATGAATTTTGATCCTCGGCACGGTCGCTCGTCAAGGGATCGGGGCGGCGCAGCCTTCGAAGGCGCGGAGGCGCCCTCGGCGCGGGCTGGAGCCGCGCATCTGCAGCGGCCCTGGAGGCGTGGGAGGCACGAGAGCGGTGGGGAGTTGTGGAGGTGGGTGGGGCCGGGTCGGCGTGAGGGTCAGCGCCTTGCCACGCCGAGGTCGACCACGTGACTCTCCTCGACCGCGCCGTCCGGAAAGAGCTCCGCCAGGCAGTCGCGCTCCTCGGCGAGGAACCGGCGCGTGGGTTCCTCGCCGAGGACGAGGAAGGCGGAGTGGCTGCCGAGGTTGGCGAGGTGGGTGTCGACGGAGACCTGGCGGGTCCAGGGCACCAGGCGGTGCACGAAGCCGAGTGCGGCCGGCAGGTCGCGGGAGCGGACGGGCGAACCGTGGGCGCTGTCGTCCGCGCCGAGGAAGCGGCGGAGTCGGGCGTCCTGCCCGGCGATCCAGGGGACGGCGTGATCGCAGACGTTCCACCAGAGCGCGAGCGCGCCGCCCGGGCGCAGGACGCGAAGGGCCTCGGAGGTGGATCGGCTCTGGTCGGTCCAGTGCCAGGACTGGGCGTACGTGATCAGGTCGGCCGACGCGGTGGCGAAGGGAAGGCGGTTGCCGTCGCCGCGCACGATCGGTACGTGCGGGAGTGTGCGGTGCAGTTCCGCCGCCATCCCGGGGCCCGGTTCGACGGCAGTGACGTGGGCCCCGCGCTCGGACAGGAGCTGGGTGGAGATGCCGGTGCCCGCGCCGACGTCGAGGGTGCGGGCGCCGCGCAGGGGGTGGCCGGTGAGCTCTTCGACCGCGGCGAAGAGGGCGGGCGGGTAGCCGGGGCGGGCCGCGGCGTACTGGCCGGCGGCGCGGTCGAAGGAGAGGGCGCGGGAACGAGGCGTGGTGGGGTCTCCGTGGGGCATGGGGGTCATCCTGGCCCCGGTGGGGTTACTTGCGGCGGGGTTTCCTGTCCTTGGGCGTCTTGCGGCCTGCCGGGTTTCCGGTCCGGGCCGAGCGGCGCTTGGCGTACTGGGCGACGGCCGCCTCGTACTCCGTGCGCCGCAGCTTCTCGCCCGGCGCCTCCAGGAACGAGCGGAAGAAGTACGCGAGCAGCGAGCCGATGAAACCGATCGTCTTCAGGCTGCGCAGGTTGTCCTCGCCGACCGGCTCGGCTGGGCGGCGGCTGAACCCTTCCCAGGTCTTGCGGAAGGCGATGGCGCTGCAGATGCCGAACATCAGGACGACCAGGATTCCGACGAAGCTGCCGACGTCGGCGATCTCCAGGCCCTGGTAGGCGAAGCGGAGCACGAAGCAGGAGGCGACGGCCGCGGCGAGGGAGCCGAGGGCGACACCGACGCGACGGAGCGCGTACCGGCCGTCGTGCTCGACCCAGGTCGTACCGAAGAAGCGGATGGGCTCGGGCTGCGGGCCGGGGGCGGTGCCGGCGCTCGCGGTGCTGGGCTCAGTGCGGTCGGAGGCTTCGCTTTTCTCGCTCACGAGGTCGATTATCCCCGGGGCGGCGGTACCGGCGGCGGCGCTGCCCCTGCACGGGACGGAGCAGCGCCGTCCGGCATCAGCCGCAGTGCTCCCACGGGCTCGTGTACGTGTACGTACCGACGCCCGCCTCGATCATTCCGCCCCACTTCACGCAGCGGCTGCCTGCGGCGAGGCGTACCGGACCGGCGTACGAGGAGTACGTGCCCTGGTCCTTCGCCTGCTCCTTGCCGTCGCCGTCCACATCGAGCCAGGCGCCGGTCGGCAGCGCGTAACCGCTGGTGGAGGAGGAATGGAGGGTGACCACGCAGTTGGACTTGGTGCTCGCGTTGTAGAGCAGATAGACGCGGCCGAGTTCGGTGGTGGAGTTGCGGAAGGCGTGCGAGTCGATCTGGGTGTAGCCGGATCCGCAGATACCTGCCGGGGTGGCGGCTTCTGTGGACGCCGCGTGGGCCGGGACGGCGCCGAGGGCCGCCAGTGCGGCGATCGTCGAGGCGATGACCGCCGAGCGCTGGATGCGGATGTCGGTACGGACAGGGATGTGCATGCTCCCCCAATCGTGAGAACGCATGATGGGCGTGATTCTGGGCATCTGCCCGGATACGTGGAGTGACTACCCGTCCGTCTCGTCGGGCACACGCAGTGGCCCCCGGCGTATGAGAACGCCGGGGGCCACTGCGTGTGCGGGATCTGGTGTCGTGTCAGCCGAGCTTCGAGACGTCGCGCACCGCGCCGCGGTCCGCGCTCGTCGCCATCGCCGCATACGCGCGCAGCGCCGCCGAGACCTTGCGCTCGCGGTTCTTCGGCGCGTACACGCCGTTCAGCGCCTCACGGCGGGTGGTCAGTTCGGCCTCGGGGACGAGGAGCTCGATCGAACGGTTCGGGATGTCGATCCGGATCCGGTCGCCGTCCTCGACCAGTGCGATCGTGCCGCCCGACGCCGCCTCCGGCGATGCGTGGCCGATCGACAGGCCCGACGTGCCGCCGGAGAAGCGGCCGTCGGTGACGAGCGCACAGCTCTTGCCGAGGCCGCGGCCCTTCAGGAAGGAGGTGGGGTAGAGCATCTCCTGCATGCCGGGGCCGCCGCGCGGACCCTCGTAACGGATGACGACGACGTCGCCCTCCTTGATCTCCTTGCGGAGGATCTTGTCGACGGCCTCGTCCTGCGATTCGCAGACGACAGCCGGGCCCTCGAAGGTCCAGATCGACTCGTCGACGCCCGCCGTCTTCACGACGCAGCCGTCCTCGGCGAGGTTTCCCTTCAGGACCGCGAGGCCGCCGTCCTTGGAGTACGCGTGCTCCAGGTCGCGGATGCAGCCGCCCGCCGCGTCCAGGTCGAGGGTGTCCCAGCGCTCGGACTGCGAGAAGGCCGTCGCGGAACGCACGCATCCGGGGGCCGCGTGCCACAGCTCGACGGCCTCGGGGGACGGGGAGCCGCCGCGGACGTCCCAGTTCTTCAGCCACTCGCCGAGGGTGGCCGAGTGCACCGAGTGCACGTCCTCGTTGAGCAGGCCGCCACGGTGCAGCTCACCGAGGATGGCGGGGATGCCGCCGGCCCGGTGGACGTCCTCCATGTAGTACGTGCCGCCGGGGGCCACGTTGGGGGCGACCTTCGAGAGGCAGGGGACGCGGCGCGAGACCTCGTTGATGTCGTCGAGGTCGTAGTCCAGCTCGGCCTCCTGCGCGGCGGCGAGCAGGTGCAGGATCGTGTTGGTGGAGCCGCCCATGGCGATGTCCAGCGCCATCGCGTTGTCGAACGCGGCGCGGGTGCCGATGGAGCGCGGCAGAACCGTCGCATCGTCCTGCTCGTAGTAGCGCTTGGTGATCTCGACGACCGTGCGGCCGGCCTCCTCGTACAGCGCCTTGCGGGCGGTGTGCGTGGCGAGGACGGAGCCGTTGCCGGGGAGGGAGAGGCCGAGGACCTCAGTCAGACAGTTCATCGAGTTGGCGGTGAACATGCCGGAACAGCTGCCGCAGGTGGGGCAGGCGTTCTCCTCGATACGGAGGATGTCCTCGTCCGAGACGTTCTCGTTGACGGCGTCACTGATCGCGTTGATCAGGTCGAGCTTACGGACCGTGCCGTCGACGAGGGTGGCCTTGCCTGCCTCCATCGGGCCGCCGGAGACGAAGACCGTCGGGATGTTGAGGCGCATCGCGGCCATCAGCATGCCGGGGGTGATCTTGTCGCAGTTGGAGATGCAGATCAGCGCGTCCGCGCAGTGCGCCTCGACCATGTACTCGACGGAGTCAGCGATCAGGTCTCGGGACGGGAGGCTGTAGAGCATCCCGGCGTGGCCCATCGCGATGCCGTCGTCGACGGCGATCGTGTTGAACTCACGGGGGACGGCGCCTGCGGCCTTGACTGCGTCGGAGACGATCCTGCCCACGGGGGCGAGGTGGGTGTGGCCGGGGACGAACTCGGTGAACGAGTTGGCGACCGCGATGATCGGCTTGCCGATGTCCTCGCCGGCTACGCCCGAGGCCCGCATAAGGGCGCGGGCGCCCGCCATGTTGCGGCCGTGGGTGACAGTGCGGGACCTCAGCTGGGGCATCGTCTCTCGCTCCTTCGACAGAAAAGACTGTCTTCGAGCCTACGCCTCGGCTCCAAGATCTGGACACGGTGTCCGGAATGCGGGACGGGGTGCTCAGTGGGCGGGCGGGGTGCGGCTCGGTCGTTGGGGGTCGCTGCGCGGTCGTTCCCCCTGCCCGCTCCCTTCCTGGAACCGGGGCTCCACCCCGGCCCAGGGCCTCGAACGCCGTACGGACCGAAAGGCCACCCGGCGGCGGTCAGGTCTCCGTCAAGTAACGCTGGAGCGTCGGTGCGACCATGGCGATGATCTTCTCGGGGTCCGCCGAAGCCAGCGGCTCCGCCTGGATCACGTACCGCAGCATCGCGATCCCGAGCATGTGCGACGCGGCCAGTTCCGCACGGAATGTCGCGTCCGGTACGTCGAGCGCCTCCGCGATCCGCTCCAGCAGCCGTCGCAGGACGAAGCCGCGCAGCACCTTCGCCGCCCCTTCGTGCGTCAGGGCGGAGCGCATGATCGCCAGCAGGGGAGCCCTGGACGCCGGGTTCTCCCACACGCCGATGAAGTAGCGGGCCAGCCGCTCCCCCAGTCCGTCCGTGCCCATGCCCAGGACGGACGGGACCACGAGGGCGGGTTCGAAGGAGACCTCGATCGCCGCCGCGAAGACCTCGTCCTTCGTACCGAAGTAGTGATGGACGAGTGCGGCGTCGACGCCTGCCGCCTTGGCGATGCCCCGGATCGACGTCTTGTCGTAGCCGCGTTCCGCGAATTCGGTACGGGCCGCTTCCAGGATGCGTTCGCGGGCGCCGGGGCCGGTGTCTGCCGTCGTACGGGCGGGGCGACCTCGGCGCTTCGGGCGCTCGGGGGGTGTGTGCGCCGTGCCCTCCCCGCCGGTGTTCCCGCCTGCCCTGCCGGGGGTCATGGGCGCGGGACCTGCGCCGACGAGGAAGCCAGGTGGAGCCGGGTGAAGGCGAGCGCCTCCGCCAGGTCGGCTTCACGTTCGGCTGCGGACATGGCACGGCGGGTGTTGACCTCGATGACGACATGGCCGTCGAAGCCCGTACGCGCCAGGCGCTCCAGCAGTTCCGCGCAGGGCTGGTCACCGCGGCCGGGCACCAGGTGCTCGTCCTTGTTGGAGCCCTTGCCGTCGGCGAGGTGGATGTGGGCGAGCCGGTCGCCCATCCGGTCGACCATGGCCATGCCGTCGGTGCGGGCGGTCGCGGTGTGCGAGAGGTCCACGGTGAAGTGGCGGTAGTCGTTGTTGGTGACGTCCCAGTCGGGGGCGTACGCGAGCATCTCGCGGTCCCGGTACCGCCACGGGTACATGTTCTCGACGGCGAAGCGCACATCCGTCTCGTCCGCCATCCGCCAGATGCCGGTGACGAAGTCGCGCGCGTACTGACGCTGCCAGCGGAACGGCGGATGGACGACGACGGTCGTCGCTCCGAGCTTCTCCGCGGCCGCGCGGGCCCGCTGGAGCTTCACCCATGGATCGGTGGACCAGACCCGTTGGGTGATCAGCAGACAGGGCGCGTGAACGGCGAGGATCGGCACCTGGTGGTAGTCCGAGAGCCGTCGCAACGCCTCGATGTCCTGGCTGACGGGATCGGTCCAGACCATGATCTCGACACCGTCGTAGCCCAGACGCGCGGCAACCTCGAAGGCCGTCGCCGTCGACTCCGGATAGACGGAAGCCGTCGACAGGGCGACCTTCGCATCCGGGATGCGCACCACTGGTTCTGCCACGCAGACAGCGTACGGGGCAGGTGTGCGCCCCACCGAGGCGTCGGGGCGGAAAGTGAGAAGGGCCATGACTCCGCTCCCGGCGTTCCGCGCTCCCCCGTCGCCCCGGTCCTCCGGCGGAACGCTCGGTCAGTTGAGGGCAGCGGCCGCCCCCGTCGGGAGGTGGTCCAGGCGGCGCAGGATCACTCCCTCACGCAGCGCCCACGGGCAGATCTCCAGCTCCTCCACGCCGAACAGATCCATCGCCCCCTCGGCGACCATCGCCCCGGCGAGCAGCTGCGCGGCCCGCCCCTCGGAGACGCCGGACAGCCGTCCGCGCTGGTCGGCTGTCATGGCCGCCAGCTTGGGCACCCATTCCTCCAGCGCCTTCCGGGTGAGGGCGCGCTGCACGTAGAGGCCCTCGGCGGAGCGCGCGGCGCCTGCGATCCTGGCGAGCTGCTTGAACGTCTTGGAGGTCGCCACGACGTGGTCGGGGCGGCCGAAGCGGCTGAACTCGCCGACCGTACGGGCGATGCTGGCCCGCACGTGGCGGCGCAGCACCTTCACCTCCGTCGGGTCCGGCGGGTCCTGCAGCAGCCAGCCGGCGGTGAGGCGCCCGGCCCCGAGCGGCAGCGACACGGCGGCGTCGGGCTCCTCGTCGATGCCGTACGCGATCTCCAGCGAGCCGCCGCCGATGTCGAGGACCAGCAGCTTCCCTGCCGACCAGCCGAACCAGCGGCGGGCCGCGAGGAAGGTGAGCCGGGCCTCCTCCTCGCCGCTGAGGACGGCGAGATCGACGCCCGTAGCCTCCCGTACCCGGGTGAGCACCTGGTCGGCGTTGCTCGCTTCCCGCACCGCGGACGTGGCGAACGGCAGCACGTCCTCGCAGCCCTTGTCCTCGGCGGCCTGCAGCGCACCGTTGATCGTCGACACGAGCCGGTCCACGCCCTCGGGACCGATCGCTCCGTCCGCATCGAGAAGTTCGGCCAGGCGCAGTTCCGCCTTGTGCGAGTGCGCGGGCAGCGGGCGGGCGCCGGGATGCGCGTCCACCACCAGCAGATGAACCGTGTTCGACCCCACGTCGAGGACTCCGAGTCTCATACGCGAAACGCTACTGCTCCCGCGGACTTACTCTTGGCCCGTGCCAAAGACGAAAAAGGCGAAGCCGGGCAAAGTCACGAATAAGCAGAGAACGAAGCAGGAGATGCAGCAGCCGGAAATGAACGGGCCTGACCGGTCCGAAGACGAGAAGGGGATCGACTTCGCACGCGCCTGGGTCGAGTTCCCCGACCCCGCGGACGACGAGCAGATCTTCCGCTGCGACCTGACCTGGCTGACCTCCAGGTGGACCTGCATCTTCGGCAGTGGCTGCCAGGGCATCCAGGCGGGCCGTGCGGACGACGGGTGCTGCACGCTGGGTGCGCACTTCTCCGACGAGGACGACGAGAAGCGGGTGGCGGACCACGTCTCCCGGCTGACCCCGGAGCTGTGGCAGTTCCACGACGTCGGCACGGAGACGGGCTGGGTCGAGGTCGACGACGACGGCGAACGCCAGACGCGCCGCTGGAAGGGGTCCTGCATCTTCCAGAACCGGCCCGGATTCGCGGCCGGAGCCGGGTGTTCGCTGCACATCCTGGCGCTGCGCGAGGGCAAGGAGCCCTTGGAGACCAAGCCGGACGTGTGCTGGCAGCTGCCGATCCGGCGTACGTACGACTGGATCGACCGCCCCGACGACACGCGCGTGCTCCAGGTCTCGATCGGCGAGTACGACCGCCGGGGCTGGGGTCCGGGCGGTCACGACCTGCACTGGTGGTGCACGTCGGCGACCTCGGCGCACGGGGCCGGGGAGCCGGTGTATGTCTCGTACCGGCCCGAGCTCACCGAGCTGATGGGCAAGGAGGCGTACGAGCGGCTGGTCGAGCTGTGCGAGGAGCGGTTGTCCTCGCTGCTGCCGATGGCGCCGCATCCGGCGGATCCGGTAGGACCCGCGAAGGCCCAGGGGCCCAGTCGCCCGCGGGGCTGAGGACCGACGGGCAGAGTTCGGCATTCACCCCGTCGGCGCCGGGTCGGACGGGGTTGTCCCCGGATCGGACGGGCTGGACGAGTTCGACGGGTCCGGTGACGGCGGCTGAGTCGGGTCGGTCGGCGAAGGGTCCGTCGGTGACGGGTCCGTCGGTGACGGGTCCGTCGGCGATGGCGTGGGATCCGTCGGGTCCGGCGACGGGTCGGTCGGCGAAGGGTCGGTCGGCGAAGGGTCGGTCGGCGAAGGCGTGGGATCCGTCGGGTCCGGCGACGGATCCGTGGGACCCGGTGAGGACGGCGGCGGGTCGGAGGGCACCGACGGGCCGCCGGACGACGTCGCTCCGTGCCCGCTGATCGCAACCGCCGAGCCCGACGGGGCGAGCCCGACACGGGCGCCCCAGGCACCCGCCGGTTCTCTCGCATGGTCGACGAGGACGCGGATCGTGACGCTCTCACCTGCGGCCAGGGTGCCGGAGGACCTGCTGAGCCGCAGCCAGGGCGCATTCGCCCGCGCCGACCAGGCCACGGGCGCGCTGCCCGAGGCAGTCAGCGTGATCAGCGTCGTGCCGCCGGAGGAACGGGCGGTGACCAGGATCCTGCCGGGGCCGTGCTGTCCCGTCCCCGCGCTGATGACCTCGGCAGAGACATCCGGCGTACGGCTGCCGTCCTTGAAGCGGGCGCCTGGCTCGGGGCTGGCGTTGCCCGCATTCTCGTAGCGGTCGTGCGGGTCGCCGTCGAGACCGCGCCGGTCGTCCGTCCCGGTCGCGGTGACCGACGCCCCGTCGTGCCCCTCGCCGGTCAGCGGCGCCCCCCTGTAGGCGGACCACAGGGCAATCACGGGGGCGGCGACAACAGTCGCCACCACCGTCGTCGTCACAACTCTCGCCCGGAGCCGGTCCCGGCGCGCGGCGTGGTCCTTGGGGTCCATCGGGAAGCCCGTCCGGTCGAAGCGCGGACTGCCGGACCGATTCCTCTGGGCGTGGATCATCGCGACGTATGCGGACGGCCGTGGCGCCTCGACGACCGGCAGCGCGGCCGCAGGGGTCAAGGCACCGCCCGGCCAGGGGCCCTCGGCGCCCGCCCGTTCGGCGGCGCGACGACAGCGGGGGCAGTCGTCGACGTGACGGACGAGTTCGCGGCGCAGGGCGGCGGAGAGCAGGACGCGGTGGTCGCCGGTGAGTCGGGCGACGGTGGGACAGTTGCCGGTCTCGACGACGGCGAGGGCGGCGCGGGTGCGTTCCACCTCGCAGGCCGCTGCGGCGAGGATCTCGCGGGCGGCCGCGGGTTCGAGGCCGAGGACGGCGGCCACGGCGCGCGGGGCGAGGCCGTGGCGTACGGCCAGTTCGAGCGCTTCGCGTTGTTCGGGCGTGGTGCCGGCCGCTTCGGGCCACGCGAGCTGTGCGAGTTCGCGGCGGTGTGCTTCGGCGGCCGCGGCGGAATCGGGGGTCGGGGCGTGGGCGTTCGTGAGGCCCGCCTCGCTGGTGGTGTCGGGGGGTGGGGTGACGGCCGGGAGCGCACGGTTTTCCGAACGTGCCCCCCTGTGGGTCTTCCCGTCCGGCTGTTTCCCCTGCTGCTGGCGATGCGCCTGACGACCCCGTTTCTGCTCGGCGAGCCTGCGCAGGCACGTCCACCTGGCCAGCGCGTAGAGCCAGGTTTTACGTTCCTCCTCACCCGCGGGACACCGCCCGTCCTGCCGTTCCGCGAGGGCGAGAACACTCCCGAGCGCCTCGACGGCGACGTCGTGGTCGCAGAGCACGGAGAGGCAGTAGGTGAACAGGCCGTCGAGATGCGGCTCGTAACGAGCGGGCGGTCGCTGCGGCGACGAGTGGGGCGCACCGCGCTGCATCCGGTGTGCGCCGGTGGTGGGTGTAGCGGTCTCCAGCCTGCTGCTCGTCACCCGGCGACCGTAGGCAGGGCAAGGCATGTTCTTGGCGACTCTTGCCCACTTTTAACCCTTACGGGTGAACGTATCGCTCAAAAGGGGACAGGAACCCCTGATTCCGCCGGAGCCTCCTCTCCGTTCCCTGCCACCGCGACCGCCTGCGCACCCGCGCCGGGCGGTGTTGTCGGTCCTCCCCTATACGGTGGCGCCATGGCTGCCCGTACGAAATCCGCGAAGGACCGGCCGTCCTATCGCTGCACCGAATGCGGCTGGACCACCGCCAAGTGGCTCGGCCGTTGCCCCGAATGCCAGGCGTGGGGGACGGTCGAGGAATTCGGCGGCGTCCCTGCCGTACGGACCACGGCGGCCGGCCGCGTGAGCACGGCCGCTCTCCCCATCGGCCAGGTCGACAGTCGGCAGGCCACCGCCCGGTCGACCGGTGTCGACGAACTGGACCGGGTGCTCGGCGGCGGGCTGGTCCCCGGCGCCGTGGTGCTGGTCGCGGGCGAGCCGGGCGTGGGCAAGTCGACGCTCCTGCTGGACGTGGCGGCCAAGGCCGCCAGTGACGAGCACCGCACTCTCTATGTCACCGCGGAGGAGTCCGCGAGCCAGGTGCGGCTGCGTGCCGACCGGATCCACGCGATCAACGACCATCTCTACCTCGCGGCCGAGACCGACCTCTCCGCGGTCCTCGGCCATCTGGACGCGGTCAAGCCGTCCCTGCTCATCCTCGACTCCGTACAGACCGTCGCCTCGCCCGAGATCGACGGTGCGCCCGGCGGTATGGCGCAGGTCCGCGAGGTCGCCGGAGCGCTCATCCGCGCCTCGAAGGATCGCGGCATGTCCACGCTGTTGGTCGGCCACGTCACCAAGGACGGCGCGATCGCCGGGCCGCGGCTGCTGGAACATCTCGTCGACGTGGTGCTGTCCTTCGAGGGCGACCGTCATGCGCGCCTCCGGCTGGTCCGCGGCGTGAAGAACCGGTACGGAGCGACGGACGAGGTCGGCTGTTTCGAACTGCACGACGAGGGCATCACCGGCCTCGCCGACCCGTCCGGGCTCTTCCTCACCCGGCGCGACGAACCCGTACCCGGCACCTGTCTTACAGTCACCCTGGAGGGACGGCGCCCGCTCGTCGCCGAAGTGCAGGCGTTGACGGTCGATTCGCAGATCCCGTCGCCCCGGCGCACCACCTCCGGGCTCGAGACGTCCCGGGTCTCGATGATGCTGGCCGTTCTGGAGCAGCGCGGCCGGATCAGCTCGCTCGGAAAACGGGACATCTACAGCGCGACGGTCGGCGGTGTGAAGCTCTCCGAGCCCGCCGCCGACCTCGCGGTCGCACTGGCGCTGGCCAGTGCGGCAAGCGACACACCACTGCCCAAGAACCTGGTGGCGATCGGCGAAGTGGGCCTCGCGGGCGAGGTCAGACGGGTGACCGGGGTGCAGCGCAGACTGGCCGAGGCACACCGGCTGGGCTTCACCCACGCACTGGTTCCGACCGACCCGGGGAAGGTCCCGGCCGGTATGAAGGTCACGGAAGTCGCCAACATGGGCGACGCGCTGAGAGTACTCCCGCGCCGGTCTCGTACGGAGGCCCCACGGGAGGACAACGCGCGCCGGTAGACTTTGCCCTGGTCTCGCCCGTCCGTACGAACGGTATGAGGGACGTAAGGGCACCGCAAACCTGTGACCGGAGGAGTGCAGTGGCAGCCAACGACCGGGCAGCATCGCCCGGAAAGTCCGGCCAAGGCACCGGTAACGAGGCGCTGATGCGCGCCTCGCTGAGCGCCGTCGCGCCCGGAATGGCCTTGCGGGACGGCCTGGAGCGCATTCTCCGCGGCAACACCGGCGGGCTGATCGTGCTGGGCATGGACAAGACCGTCGAGTCCATGTGCACCGGCGGCTTCGTGCTGGATGTCGAGTTCACCGCGACGCGACTGCGCGAGCTGGCCAAGCTCGACGGGGCACTGATCCTCGACAAGGACATGAGCAAGATTCTTCGGGCCGGCGTGCAGCTGGTCCCGGACGCCTCCATCCCCACCGAGGAGACCGGCACCCGCCACCGCACGGCGGACCGGGTCTCCAAGCAGTGCAACTTCCCTGTCGTCTCGGTCTCGCAGTCGATGCGTCTGATCGCGCTGTACGTGGACGGGGAGCGGCGGGTCCTGGAGGAGTCCGCCGCGATCCTGTCGCGCGCCAATCAGGCCCTCGCCACTCTGGAGCGGTACAAGCTCCGGCTCGACGAGGTGGCGGGCACGCTCTCCGCGCTGGAGATCGAGGACCTGGTGACGGTCCGCGATGTGACGGCTGTCGCACAGCGGCTGGAGATGGTGCGCCGGATCGCGACCGAGATCGCCGAGTACGTGGTGGAGCTGGGCACCGACGGCCGGCTTCTCTCGCTCCAGCTCGACGAGTTGATCGCAGGCGTCGAGCCGGAGCGCGAGCTGGTCGTGCGCGACTATGTGCCGGAGCCGACCGCGAAGCGGTCCCGTACGGTCGCGGAGGCGCTGACCGAGCTGGACGCGCTCTCTCACACCGAGTTGCTCGAACTCCCCGTCGTGGCACGGGCCCTGGGGTACAGCGGCTCACCCGAAACCCTGGACTCGGCGGTCTCGCCGCGCGGCTTCCGGCTGCTGGCGAAGGTGCCGCGACTGCCCGGGGCGATCATCGACCGGCTCGTGGAGCACTTCGGAGGACTGCAGAAGCTGCTCGCGGCGAGCGTGGACGATCTCCAGACGGTGGACGGGGTCGGCGAGGCGCGGGCGCGGAGCGTGCGCGAGGGGCTCTCGCGGCTGGCCGAGTCGTCGATTCTCGAGCGGTACGTGTAGGCGCGGGTCTCACGTCGGCTCGGGGCCCGGTCGGTGGACCGGGCCCCGACGTGCGTGTGGGGCCGTGTTCACGTTCCGCTCAGCACGCCGGTACTTCGCGGACCGGTCATTGGCGGGCCGGTACTGCGCGAGCCGGTCTTTCGCGTCGGTCGTTCGCGTCGGCTCCTCGCGGACTCGTCCTTCTCGAACTGGCCCTTCGCACACCGGTACTTCGCAAGCCGGCCTTGCGCCTCAGTCCTTCGCGAGGACGAACGACGCGCGCTGCACGGGCTCGCCGGAGGTTTTCGCCTCGACGAGGTACGTACCCGGCCCCACTGATCCTGCGGCTGGCGTCGCGCACTGCGGAGCGCTCTTCTTCCGGTCCCACTCCACGGTGTGAACGATGGTCGCCCCCGCCGGGACCTCCAGCAGCACACTGCCCGCGTTGCGCGGGCAGTCCTTCGAGGACCACACCTCGGCGTCGTCGCCACCGGCCTCGGTGACGGTGAGCACCGCGCTCTTCGGTCCGAAGTCGGCCTTGCAGGCGGTGGACGAGGTGTTCTTGGCGATCAACCGGAACTTCGGCTTCTCGTCGGGGCCGTAGCTGAGCTCGGTGCGCAGGGTCAACTGCAGTGCGGAAGGGGTGCAGTCGGGGATCGAGGAGCCGGCCGGGACCTGCTGGCCCTCGGTTCCGCCGCCGGAATCCGATCCGGTGCCAAAGTCGCCGTTGCTGCCGTCGCCTGTCCCGCCCGTGGTGCCCTCGGAGCCCGCGTCGGTACCGCCGCTGCCGTCACCGCTGCCGTCCGTGGTGCCCGACTCGTCGCGCCCGCCCGGCTGTTGGCTGATGGCCGGCCCCGAACTGGCAGGCCCAGGACCGATGGAGTGTGCCGGACCGGACCCGTTGGGCCGGGAATCGTCCTTGTTCCCCTTGCTCCCACCGGAGGTGACGGCCCATACGATCAGCAGCGCGAGCAGCGCAATCAGCGTCGCCGCTACGGCCCTCCGTCGCCAGTAGATGGTGGAGGGAAGCGGCCCGATCGGATTGCGCAGAGATCCCACGGCGCAAACTGTACGAGAAGTCGGCGCCAACTCCCGCCCCACCCGCCGCTCCGAGCCCCAAGTTTTGCGGATCATCATCATGGGGTGGCTGGATTCCGACCCCTACTTTCGTCAGGTGCACCCCCTGGCGATCGCGCAATGTGACAATCGCGCACTGTTGCCTACGGTCAGTCACATGAAGAGTTCGACCACTGAGGCTGTGTACAGAGACATCACCGACTTCGCGCACGGCGCGCCGCCATGGGTGCAGCATCTCGCCGAAGTACGGACGGAACTCGGGCTGCTGGTCTTCGGCATCCTGTTCGTCGTGGGCTGGTGGCGGGCGCGCGGAGAGCGTGCGGGAGCCCTCGCCCTGTCGGTGCTTGCGCCCCTCGCGACGGCGGTCGGCTATGTCGTCAGTGCGGTGCTCAAGGCGGCTGTGGACGAGGAGCGCCCGTGTCGTGCGGTCGTCGGCGCGGCAGCCTCATTGGTGCCCTGCCCGTCGACGGGCGACTGGTCGTTCCCGAGCAATCACGCGGCCACAGCCGGCGCCGCCGCCGTCGCACTGGCGTGCGCCCGGCCGCGCACGGCCTGGTCCCCGGTGCCGATGGCGTTGCGGATGGCGCTCTCCCGGGTCTTTGTCGGGGTGCACTATCCGTACGATGTCGCGGTGGGGCTGCTGGTGGGCGGATCCGTGGCGGCGCTGGTGACCGTCCTGCTGTCCCGTCCGACGCGCTCGCTCGCCCGGACGGTACGGGACAGCCGGGCATCCCTCGCGGTCTGGATTTCCGGCCCGGGGGCGGGCGGCCCGGACAGGGGCCACAACACAGGCCTCCGATCGGGCCGGGACCTCGGCGAAAGCACGGGCGGCAGTCCGGGCGAAGACGCTGACCGGGCCTCATCGTGGGGACAGACGGGTGGCGTTATCACCCCAAGAGCCCTCAAGCGGGGCGACACCACCGTGACCATGACCATCGCCTGCCCTTCCGTGTCAGGATCGACATGCGATGACTGCCATGACTGCGACACAGACGCCCCCCACATCCCTCCACGCTCCCGTGATCGGGTGGTTCGACCAGCACGCCCGCGATCTTCCCTGGCGCCGCCCCGAGGCGGGCGCCTGGGGTGTGATGGTGAGCGAGTTCATGCTGCAGCAGACCCCCGTCAGCCGGGTCGTCCCGGTGTACGAACAGTGGCTGGCCCGCTGGCCGCGCCCCGCCGACCTCGCCGCCGAGCCGCCCGGTGAGGCGGTCCGGGCATGGGGCCGGCTCGGTTACCCGCGGCGTGCGCTGCGGTTGCACGGCGCCGCGCAGGCAATAACGGAACGGCACGGCGGCGACGTGCCGAGCGAGCACGGCCAACTGCTCGCACTGCCCGGGATCGGTGAGTACACAGCGGCGGCCGTGGCCTCGTTCGCGTACGGGCAGCGGCATCCCGTACTCGATACGAACGTCCGCCGGGTGTTCGCCCGGGCCGCGACCGGCATTCAGTACCCGCCGAACGCGACCACCGCCGCCGAGCGGAAACTCGCCCGCGCGCTCCTCCCTGACGAGGACGAACGAGCGGCCCGCTGGGCAGCAGCCACGATGGAACTCGGTGCGCTCGTCTGCACCGCCAAGAACGAGGACTGCACGCAATGCCCGATCGCCACACAGTGCGCCTGGCGGCTGGCCGGGAAGCCCGCGCACGAGGGGCCTCCGCGCCGCGGTCAGACCTACGCCGGTACGGACCGGCAGGTGCGCGGACGGTTGCTCGCCGTTCTGCGTGAGGCGGTGACCCCGGTGTCGCAGGCGGCACTGGACACCGTGTGGGACGAGCCTGTGCAACGGGCACGGGCGCTGGACGGCCTGGTCGCCGACGGCCTGGTCGAACCGCTCCCGGGCGGCCAGTACCGACTTCCGCTGAGCTGAGGGCTGTCCCGTCATCCCTGGCGGAGAAACGCGCGGCGTCGGATGCGGTGCATCGCAAGGCGGAGGGGCGTCCGCATACGGGGTGTATGCGGACGTTCCGACAATGCGGCGAGGTGCCGTAGCTGTCGTCGTGCGCCTGCCGGGGATGACGGGACACTCCCTGGGAACAGAGCAGGGAGGCCCTCCCCCACCGCTGTTACACAATCGATGGACAGCCGTGCGTCGGCGTATGGCTGCTCCGCACAGCGCCGTGACAACCGCTCCGTAACGTCTCCGACCGTCAGCCCACGCACCAATGGCCGGCAGAAGTCAAACGGGGATCGACGGGGACGGAGGCGGTTGGAATGGCGCAGGGCGAGGTGCTCGAATTCGAAGAGTACGTACGCACCCGGCAGGACGCTCTGCTGCGCAGTGCGCGCCGCCTGGTCCCCGACCCGGTGGACGCGCAGGACCTGCTGCAGACAGCCCTGGCCCGTACCTTCGGCCGCTGGGACGGCATCGCCGACAAGTCCCTGGCCGATGCCTACCTGCGCCGCGTCATGATCAACACCCGTACGGAGTGGTGGCGGGCCCGCAAGCTGGAGGAGGTGCCCACCGAGCAGCTGCCCGACGCCAGCATCGAGGACGGCACCGAGCAGCGCGCCGACCGTGCTCTCCTGATGGACGTCCTGGGTGTGCTGGCTCCCAAGCAGCGCAGCGTCGTCGTGCTGCGACACTGGGAGCAGATGAGCACGGAGGAGACGGCCGCGGCGCTCGGTATGTCGGCCGGTACGGTGAAGAGCACGCTGCACCGTGCGCTGGCTCGGCTGCGCCAGGAACTGGAGAGCCGCGAGACCATGAGCAGGGAAGCCAGGATCCGTGAGGACCGGGGTCACACGGCGGGCGACCGGGCTCCGGCCATCGGTGCCGCGCAGGGTGCGCGGGCAGGGGCGCAGCTCCGCGGACAAGCGGACCGGCGTCATGACGAACGGGGGCGGGAGCGGTGCGCGGCCTGACAGGCAGCGGTGAAGGCGGGGACACGGCGACCGGCAGTAGTGGTGCCACCGCCGGGGACACGGCGACCGGCCGATACGACGGGGCGACCCGCAGCGGTGGTCGTCGGCTGACCGGGTGGGCGGCGAGCGGTACGGCACTGGTCGGGCTCGCCGTTCTGGTGCTGCTCACCGTCAGCTGTTCCACCGGTGGTACGGGCACTCGTGACGAGGGCCCGGCAGGCACCCAGCCGGTCGCCCAGGTCACGCCGTCGGCCACCGCGCCGTCCACGGCGAAGCCCGCCCCGCGGGTCGATCCCGTCCAGCTGGTCAAGCGGGACTCCCGGGTGAGCGAGCGGGTCAGGACGGACCTGAAGCCCTGCACGGGCAGCGAGTACCCGGTCGACTCCTCGTACGGCAGGCTGACGGGCGGCTCCGCGCCGGACGTCGTGGTGAACGTGATGACCTGCGGCGACGCGGTGGGCGTCGGCACCTACGTGTACCACCGGCAGAGCAACGGTACGTACAAGAACATCTTCACCACCGAGCAGCCCGCGGTCTACGGCACCATCGACCGGGGCGATCTGGTCGTGACGACGCAGGTGTACGAGAAGAGGGACTCGGTCGCGTACCCGTCGGGCGAGGAAGTGGTCACGTACCGCTGGGCCGACAGCCGGTTCGCCGAGCACGACCGGGTGCACAACGACTTCAACAGAGCCGTCGGCAACGGAGAAGGGGAATTCCCGCAGCCCACGGAACCGACGAAGAACTGAGAGCAGTCGATGGCCGAGACCCACGTCCTGTTCGTCGAGGACGACGATGTCATCCGCGAGGCCACCCAGCTGGCGCTGGAGCGTGATGGCTTCGCGGTCACCGCGATGCCCGACGGCCTCTCCGGTCTGGAGGCGTTCCGGGCCGACCGGCCGGACATCGCCCTGCTCGACGTGATGGTGCCGGGCCTGGACGGGGTCAGTCTGTGCCGTCGTATTCGCGACGAGTCGACCGTGCCCGTGATCATGTTGTCCGCGCGCGCCGATTCGATCGATGTGGTGCTCGGCCTGGAGGCCGGCGCCGACGACTACGTCACCAAGCCGTTCGACGGCGCTGTTCTGGTCGCCAGGATCCGAGCCGTGCTGCGCCGATTCGGTCATGCGTCGGGCGGCCGGCCGGGCGGCGCGGAGGCGGAGTCCGAGCCTGTCGGCGGGGTGCTGGTCTTCGGCGACCTGGAGATCGACACCGAGGGCATGGAAGTGCGCAAGGGCGGCGCGCACGTGGCGCTGACCCCGACCGAGATGCGGCTGCTGCTGGAGTTCTCGTCCGCGCCCGGCACGGTGCTCTCGCGCGACAAACTGCTCGAACGGGTCTGGGACTACGGCTGGGGAGGAGACACGCGGGTCGTGGATGTCCATGTGCAGCGGCTGCGTACCAAGATCGGGCAGGACCGGATCGAGACGGTTCGCGGTTTCGGCTACAAACTCAAGCCATGAAGCGGCTGGCACTGCGGACCGGGGTCCGCTGGAAGATCAGTATCGCGATCGCCGCAGTGGGCGCGCTCATCGCCGTGGCGCTGAGCCTCGTCGTCCACAACGCCGCCCGCGTCTCGATGCTGGAGAACGCCCGTGAGGTGCAGCTGGAGCGGCTGACGTACGCGCAGCTGCTGTACGAGGCGACGAAGACGAAGAAGGCCGATCCCAAGTTCGGTGCCAAGCTCAACGACCCGACGATGCCGCGGAGCCTGCGGGAGGAGACCCGTAAGAACCGGCGCGCCACGCATGTCGACGAGTACGGGAACGGGGTGCCCGATGTGTGGGCCGCAGTGCCGCTGGCCAATGGCGACGTGCTGTCCCTCCACACCCGCTTCGCGGACCGTTCCGCCACGATCATGGGCGATCTCGACCGGGCGTTGATCATCGGCTCCGTCTCGGTGGTCTTCGGTGGCTGCGCGCTGGGCGTGCTGATCGGGGGACAGCTGTCGCGCAGGCTGCGCAAGGCCGCGGCCGCGGCCGGCAAGGTCGCGCAGGGCCATACGGAGGTACGGGTCCGGGAGGCCATCGGCGGAGTCATACGGGACGAGACCGACGAGCTGGCCCGCGCGGTGGATGCCCTGACGGACGCGCTGAACGAACGCATCGAGGCGGAGCGCCGGGTCACCGCGGACATCGCGCACGAGCTGCGCACTCCCGTGACCGGACTGCTGACCGCCGCCGAGCTGCTGCCGCCGGGCCGCCCCACCGAGCTCGTACGGGACAGGGCGCAGGCGATGCGCACACTCGTCGAGGACGTGCTGGAGGTGGCCAGGCTGGACAGTGCGTCGGAGCGTGCCGAGCTGCAGGAGATCGCGCTCGGTGAGTTCGTCAGCCGCCGGATCGCGCTGCTGGACCCCGATGTGCGGGTCCAGTTGGTCCACGAGTCGTGGGTCAACACCGATCCGCGCCGGCTGGAGCGCATCCTCGGAAATCTGCTGGGGAACGCCGCGAAGCACGGCTCCACTCCCGTGGAGGTCACGGTCGAGGGCCGGGTGGTGCGCATCCGCGACCACGGGCCCGGTTTCCCGGAGGCGCTGCTGCGCGAGGGCCCGAGCCGGTTCCGTACCGGAAGCAGTGACCGCTCCGGGCGCGGTCACGGCCTGGGGCTGACGATCGCGGCCGGTCAGGCCCGGGTGCTCGGCGCCCGGCTGACGTTCCGCAACGCGGCGCCCCAGGGCGCGGCAGAGGGGACCGGCGGGGCGATCGCCGTGCTGTGGCTGCCGGAGCACGCCCCGACGAATACCGGCAGCTTCCCGATCCTGCACCTCGCCGAACAGCGCCGGCCCGGGAGTTCGCGGGCGGTCGCGCCGTCGGACGGCGCACCGTTCGGCAGCTGAACCGGCCGGGCAGCGACGAAGGGGCCCTGGGGCGCGCGGTCCGCGCGCCCCAGGGCCCCTCTGGTCACTGTCGGGTCAGACGTTCTCGCTCTGCTTGGCGTCGGCCACCGGCTCCGGTGCCTCCACGCCGCTCTAGGCGGTGGGCTCGGCCTTGGCCTCCGGGCCCGCCCCCCGCAGCGGTACCTCCTTGACGAACACCGCCGCCACCAGCGCGATCACACCGACCGACGCGCCGACCAGGAAGGCGATGTGCGTGCCGGACGACACCGCGACCTGGTACGCCTCACGCACCGCGTCCGGCAGCTTCGCCAGGCTCGCCGCGTCCAGCTGCGCGGACTTCGAGGTGGCTGCTCCACCGCCGCGGGCCGCCATTTCGTCCTGCACCCGTCCGGTGAACAGCGCACCCATGATCGCGACGCCGAAGGAGCTGCCGAGCGTGCGGAAGAGGGTGGTCGCGGAGGAGGCCACGCCCATGTCCTTCAGCTCGACGCTGTTCTGCGCGACGAGCATCGTGATCTGCATCAGGAAGCCCATGCCCGCGCCGAGGACCGCCATGTAGATGCCGGAGGTGAGGCGGGTGGTGCCGGTGTCCATCTGCGAGAGCAGGAACAGGCCGGCCACCATCAGGATGGAGCCGATGATGGGGAAGATCTTGTACTTGCCGCTGCTGGTGGTGACCCGTCCGGCGATCAGCGAGACGACCATCATCGACAGCAGCATCGGCAGGAGCAGCAGACCGGAGTTGGTCGCGGACGCACCCTGGACGGACTGCTGGAACAGCGGCAGGAAGAGCACCGCTCCGAACATCACGAAGCCGGACATGAAGCCGACGACCGACATCAGTGTGAAGTTGAGGTTGCGGAAGATGTGCAGCGGAATGATCGGTTCTGCAGCCTTCGTCTCGACGAAGAGGAAGCCGACGAGCGAGACGACACCGATCGCGATGAGCTCCATGATCACGGCGGAGTCCCAGGCGTACTCCGAACCGCCCCAGGTGGTGACCAGCACGATCGCGGTGATGCCGACGGTCAGCAGTCCGGCGCCGAGGTAGTCGACCTTCGCCTTGGTGCGCTTCTTGTTCGGCAGGTGCAGCACGGCGGTGACCATGGCGAGGGCGACGGCGCCCAGCGGCAGGTTGATGTAGAAGCTCCAGCGCCAGCCGAGGTGGTCCGTGATGGTGCCGCCGACCAGCGGCCCGCCGATCATGGCGATCGCCATCACACCGGCCATCAGCCCCTGGTACTTGCCACGCTCGCGGGGCGGTACCAGGTCGCCGATGATGGCCATGACGCCGACCATCAGGCCGCCCGCGCCGAGCCCCTGGATCGCGCGGAAGCCGATCAGCTGGCCCATGTCCTGGGCCATGCCGCTCAGCACGGAGCCGATCAGGAAGAGCACGATGGACGTGAGGAAGATGCCCTTGCGTCCGTACATGTCGCCGAGCTTGCCCCAGATCGGGGTCGAGGCCGCAGTGGCCAGGGTGTACGCGGTGACGACCCAGGACAGATGCTCCAGGCCGCCGAGATCACCGACGATGGTCGGCATGGCGGTGCCGACGATCAGGTTGTCGAGCATGGCCAGCAGCATGGTGATCATCAGGGCGAGCATCACCACCCGGACGCTGCGCTGCCGCGGTTCGGGTGCGGCGGGCGGCTCGTCGGCAGTCTTCTCGGCTGCTCTGCCGCCCGGCTTCCCGTCCGCCGCCTTCTTCAGGTCCGACATGGTTCCCAACTCCCCTGATCCCCTGTTAGCCGGGCCCTTACTTGCCGCCCGGCTAGTTGACTACACTGGGGAAAGTAGACCCGTAACTAGCCGGGCGTCAAGTAAGTTTTTTTGGGGAGCGCACCATGGGCAGCACACCGCAGCCGCGGCGGGGCAATACGCGCCAGCGGATCCAGGACGTTGCCCTGGAGCTCTTCGCCGAGCAGGGCTACGAGAAGACCTCGCTGCGCGAGATCTCCGAGAAGCTGGACGTCACCAAGGCGGCGCTGTACTACCACTTCAAGACCAAGGAAGACATTCTCATCAGCATCTTCGAGGACCTCAACCGGCCCGTCGAGGAGCTGATCGCCTGGGGCAAGGAACAGCCCCGCACCCTGGAGACGAAGAAGGAGCTCCTGGTCCGCTACAGCGACGCACTGGCCGCGGCGGCGCCGCTCTTCCGGTTCATGCAGGAGAACCAGGCGACCATACGGGATCTCAGCATCGGGGAGACCATCAAGGGCCGCGTCGTGGCCCTCGTCGATCTGATCAAGGAACCCGACGCGCCACTGACCGACCAGGTGCGTTGCTTCACCGCACTCTTCACACTGCACGCGGGCATGTTCGCCCTCAAGGACTTCGACGGCGACCCCGAGGACAAGCGCAAAGCCGTCCTCGAAGTCGCCTTCGACCTGATATCCCAAGCCCACGGCCCGGGCCCCGCGAGTTAGTGCCGTGACCGGCCGTGTTTGCCCCATGAGGAGCGTCGTCCGGTGCGTGCCGGGGGCGCGACGGGGCAGAGCTTGCCGGGAGGGCACGAGCGGGATCCGGGCCGTGGTGCGGTCGTCAGGTCGGATCAGACCGCGACGCCCTGCTGGTGCAGGAACGAGACCGGGTTGATCGCCGAACCGTAGTTGGCGGTGTGACGGATCTCGAAGTGCAGATGCGGGCCGCTGGAGTTACCGGTGTTGCCGGAGAGGGCGATCTTCTCGCCCGTGCTCACGGTCTGACCTATGCGCACGTCGATCCGCGACAGGTGCGCGTACTGCGAGTACGTGCCGTTGCCGTGCTTGATCACGATGGCGTTGCCGTACGCGGGACCGTCGCCGCCACCGTTCGGGCCGGCCTTCACAACGGTGCCGGAGTGCGCGGCCTTGACCGTGGTCCCGCTCGGCACGGCGAAGTCCTGGCCGGAGTGCTTGTGAGCCCAGCGGCTGCCGTCGGTGCCGAAGCTGGCGCTCAGCGTGTACTGGCGGACCGGCGTCACCCAGGAGACGGACTTGCCGGCGGCTTCCTTGGCGGAGCTGCGCTCGGCCTGCTTCGCCGCAGCGGCCCTCTCGGCCGCCTTGCCCTGCGCGGCCGCCTGCTCGGCGACCGAGTCGGCCGCGGTGGTGCTGATCAGGGTCGCGGTGCCGGGGGCGCTCGCCGGGGCGGCCGCGAACGCAGCGCCCGCGCCGAGAACCATCGACGTCCCCAGGCCGGCTGCCACCACGGCGCCACGGACACGGGACATGGACGGGCGGCGGGAGTGCTGGAACGTAACGCGCTTCGACATATGCGGAGAACCTCCGGATGTGAGTGAACCCGGCTTGTCCGCCGGGTTGGCCATCCCTTGGTAACCCGCCACCCCGTCTGTACTCAAACACCCCATCTACGAAGAAAAGCCGTATTCGGGGCCCACGGAACCCGCTGTCACGGGTCCCGGACCCTCGACACACAACTCGGCCGAAACTCCTCGGCCGGACAGGTTTAACCCCAGCTCCAAACCGCCTGAAACGGACATGTTGCTGCGTTTCGGGCCTCCCCTTCCGTCGCACCGAAGGCCCCGTTCCACTGCGGGCCGAAGGCCCCATCCACGATCACCGTCCCGTCTCCTATGCCGCGTAGTAAGGCCGAAAGGGGGTGTGCTGCTTGTCACCGCCGACAGGACCGAAGACGTCCGATTCGGGACCTTCGGCATGGAATCGACTACGCTGTCACGGCAGACGCTCAGCTCCCGGGGGGACAGCGATGACCAGCGAGAGCACCGACGCCGGCGCCATGGACGGCATCGAGCTCGCAGACGCGGTCGAGTCCATCCGCAACCAGCTCATCGACGCCGCGAGCCGCGCCACCGGCCGCCCCGTGGCCTTCGAACCCGGCGCCACATACAGATGGCGTTCACCCTCGAACTCCGCAAGGAGGTCAAGGGCGGCGGCGAGGTGAAGGCCCGGGTGGTGGAGACGGGCGCCGACGCGTCCCGTGCGACGGGCCGCACCCACAAGGTCTCGTCACCCTGAAACGGCGCGGCACCACGACCGGCGAGCCCTGGCGGATCGGTCACGGGGATGCGGGCAGCACGGCGCACTTCGGCCGCGGTACGGTGCAGCCGTGAGTGCGACGCGACCCACGGCTCGCACGGTCGCCGTCCATGGCTCAGGGCCCGTCCAGGGCAGCGGAGCCCTGCTCGCCCCGGCCGCACGCGAAGGCCTCATCGATCTGTCCCCGCTCGAAGCCCTGCCCGGCCTCCGGGTGAACATCATCGGCGGTTCGCGGATCATCGGTGGCGAAGGGCTCATCGTGCACACGTGACGGCACAGCGAAGGGGCTGCCCCGGAACCGTACGAAACGGTCCGGGGCAGCCCCTTCGGATGCTCAGACGCTCAGCGCGCCCTTACACGTCCTTCGTCAGGTTCGGGCCGGCGCCGCCTGCCGCCTGCTCGATCGGCGGGACGTCGGGCAGCGCCGACTTCTCCTCGCCGCGGAAGGTGAACTTCTTCTCCTCACCCTCGCCCTCGGTGCCGACGACCACGATGTGACCGGGGCGCAACTCACCGAAGAGGATCTTCTCGGAGAGGATGTCCTCGATCTCGCGCTGGATCGTCCGGCGCAGCGGCCGGGCACCCATCACGGGGTCGTAGCCCTTCTTGGCCAGGAGCGACTTGGCTTCCGCGCTGAGCTCGATGCCCATGTCGCGGTCCTTCAGGCGCTCGTCCACCTTGGCGATCATGAGGTCGACGATCTGGATGATGTCTTCCTCGGTGAGCTGGTGGAAGACGACCGTGTCGTCGACGCGGTTCAGGAACTCCGGCCGGAAGTGCTGCTTGAGCTCTTCGTTGACCTTGTTCTTCATCCGCTCGTAGCCGGTCTTGACGTCACCCTGGGCGGCGAAGCCCAGGTTGAAGCCCTTGGAGATGTCCCGGGTCCCGAGGTTGGTCGTCATGATGATGACCGTGTTCTTGAAGTCCACGACCCGGCCCTGGGAGTCGGTCAGGCGACCGTCTTCCAGAATCTGGAGCAGTGAATTGAAGATATCGGGGTGGGCCTTCTCGACCTCGTCGAAGAGGACGACGGAGAACGGCTTGCGGCGCACCTTCTCGGTGAGCTGGCCACCCTCTTCGTAACCCACGTAACCGGGGGGAGAACCGAAGAGGCGGGAAACCGTGTGCTTCTCGCTGAACTCCGACATGTCGAGGGAGATCAGCGCGTCCTCGTCGCCGAAGAGGAATTCGGCGAGCGTCTTGGAGAGCTCGGTCTTACCGACACCGGACGGGCCGGCGAAGATGAACGAGCCACCGGGGCGCTTCGGGTCCTTCAGACCGGCTCGCGTACGGCGGATCGCCTGCGAGAGGGCCTTGATGGCGTCCTTCTGGCCGATGACGCGCTTGTGGAGCTCGTCCTCCATGCGCAGCAGTCGGGAGGACTCCTCCTCCGTCAGCTTGAAGACCGGGATGCCGGTGGCGGTGGCCAGGACTTCGGCGATGAGCTCGCCGTCGACCTCGGCGACGACGTCCATGTCGCCGGCCTTCCACTCCTTCTCCCGCTTGGCCTTCGCCGCCAGCAGCTGCTTCTCCTTGTCGCGGAGGGAAGCTGCCTTCTCGAAGTCCTGGGAGTCGATGGCCGACTCCTTGTCGCGGCGGACACCCGCGATCTTCTCGTCGAACTCGCGGAGGTCCGGCGGCGCGGTCATCCGGCGGATGCGCATCCGGGAACCGGCCTCGTCGATCAGGTCGATCGCCTTGTCCGGCAGGAAGCGGTCCGAGATGTAGCGGTCGGCCAGCGTCGCGGCCTGGACCAGCGCCTCGTCCGTGATGGAGACGCGGTGGTGGGCCTCGTAGCGGTCGCGCAGCCCCTTGAGGATCTCGATGGTGTGTGGCAGCGACGGCTCCGCGACCTGGATGGGCTGGAAGCGGCGCTCAAGAGCGGCGTCCTTCTCCAGGTGCTTGCGGTACTCGTCGAGCGTCGTCGCACCGATCGTCTGGAGCTCACCTCGCGCCAGCATGGGCTTGAGGATGCTCGCGGCGTCGATCGCGCCCTCGGCGGCGCCCGCACCCACGAGGGTGTGGAGCTCGTCGATGAACAGGATGATGTCGCCGCGGGTGCGGATCTCCTTGAGGACCTTCTTCAGGCGCTCCTCGAAGTCACCGCGGTAGCGGGAACCGGCGACCAGCGCACCGAGGTCGAGGGTGTAGAGGTGCTTGTCCTTGAGGGTCTCGGGCACCTCGCCCTTGACGATGGCCTGCGCCAGGCCCTCGACGACCGCCGTCTTGCCGACGCCGGGCTCGCCGATGAGGACCGGGTTGTTCTTGGTACGACGGGACAGCACCTGCATGACCCGCTCGATCTCCTTCTCGCGCCCGATGACCGGGTCGAGCTTGGATTCGCGAGCGGCCTGGGTGAGGTTCCGGCCGAACTGGTCGAGCACCAGGGACGTGGAGGGCGTGCCCTCCGCGGGGCCGCCTGCGGTGGCCGCCTCCTTGCCTCCCGAGTACCCGGAGAGCAGCTGGATGACCTGCTGCCGCACCCGGTTCAGGTCGGCGCCCAGCTTCACGAGGACCTGGGCGGCGACGCCCTCGCCCTCGCGGATCAGGCCGAGCAGGATGTGCTCGGTGCCGATGTAGTTGTGGCCAAGCTGAAGAGCCTCGCGGAGCGACAGCTCCAGGACCTTCTTGGCTCGGGGGGTGAAGGGGATGTGCCCGGACGGGGCCTGCTGGCCCTGACCGATGATCTCCTCCACCTGCTGGCGGACCGCCTCGAGCGAAATCCCGAGGCTCTCCAGGGCCTTAGCGGCGACACCCTCACCCTCATGGATAAGGCCCAGGAGGATGTGCTCGGTGCCGATGTAGTTGTGGTTGAGCATCCGGGCTTCTTCCTGAGCCAGGACGACAACCCGCCGCGCGCGGTCGGTGAACCTCTCGAACATCGTTAATCGCTCCTCAGAGCGGTCAGGCAGTAAGGGGTCGGTCCCCTCCCTGTCCTTCCGCAGCTTAGTCCCGCAAGCGGGGACCGCTCATTCCAACTGCCGACACCCGTCCATGGCCTCCTGCCCCGAACGCCGACAACTGCTCCAACCCGATGGTGCGAGACGATGTTCCCGCAGGCCAGGCAGATACCCCTATCGCCAGTACGCCGATGGCGAACGTGAGACGTGCCGAGCTGCGTGTCGCCCCTCCCCACTAGGGATGTTCTTACCCGCAATTACAGACAGTCCATGCGGCGCGCGCCGGTTCCCTCCGCTACGGGCGAACATCCTTGCGCGCGGAAATGCGCTCGCACGCCCCCGCCATGGACACTTTGCGCACACGATCACCGACTCTGCGTAACTCTTGGGGCGGTCCGGCAGTTCTTCGGACATGGCCCTTACCGTCCCGCCCCCACGCGCAGCGCTCGCCGACGAGCGCAAGGGTGACTGTGCGTGGTGGTACGAGCACGAACTCGGCTGGCCGACGGAAGGGACAGCTCCGGTGCGGTTGCCGACCGGGCTGCGGTTCGACGTCCTGGAGCTGCCTGTGGCCGCGGGGTACGCGGCGCTGCGGCGAGTGGGGCGCACCGGACCCGTGGCGCTGACGGGGCGGACCATGGGGCTGCTGGTGGCCGCGGGGAGCGCCGACGAGCTGCCGGGGCTGCTCGACTGGCTGGAGTGGGGCGGGGTCTCCCTCGCGCTGACCGCCGTCGGTACGGGCGGGCGGATCATCGCGCCGACGCCGCCCGGCTGGGCTCCTGGCTCGCCGGGGGCCGCCGCATGGCTGCGGCCCCCCGAGCTGCGGCACGAGGGGAAGCCGGGGCTCCCGGCCCTCGCCGGCCTCGGGAGCAGGGGTGGGGGTGCTCCCGATCTCGTACGGCTCGTGGACGCGGTGGCAACGGAATGCCACCGGGCCCGGTTGATGCATGCCCGGACGGGGCGAACGACAACGGTGCAGCCGACAGCAGCGCCATCTGCAAAGGGACTGCCGACGGGTCGGTCGGCAACTCAGCCGTTGGCCTTCTCGTAAGCCTCGCGGATCTCTGCCGGAACACGACCACGGTCATTCACATTGTGACCGTTCTCGCGCGCCCACTTACGGATCTCAGCAGTGTCCTTGTTGCCACCGGTAACGGCGCGACCCTTGCCACGGCCCGCCCCGGCACGGCCGCCGGTACGCCGGCCACCCTTGGTGTACGGCTCAAGAAGACCACGGAGCTTGTCCGCGTTGGTCGTGGTGAGGTCAATCTCGTACGTCTTGCCATCCAGAGCGAACGTCACCGTCTCGTCCGCCTCGCCACCGTCGAGGTCATCGACAAGAAGGACCTGAACCTTCTGTGCCACCGGATTTCCTTTCATCGAAAATGCAGTACGCGGAAAGGAAACCGCTTTTCCCCGGAAAACACAAACCCCTGGGAGAGGTTCAGGAGTGCAAGAACACGGGAAACATGCGCGATTCGGACATAGGGATCCGGCGTCTTCCGACGGTCACAGGTGCAGAAGCATCCGGCTGTTGCCCAAGGTGTTCGGCTTCACGCGTTCGAGACCGAGGAACTCTGCCACACCCTCGTCATAGGAACGCAGCAGCTCGCTGTAGACATCTGTGTCGACCGGCGTCTCTCCGATCTCCACGAAGCCGTGCTTGGCGAAGAAGTCGACTTCGAAGGTGAGGCAGAAAACCCGGCGCACACCCAGCCAGCGGGCGGTCTGCAACAGCTTGTCCAGCACTTGATGCCCCACTCCGGCGCCCTTGATGCTGTGATCGACCGCGAGAGTACGGACTTCGGCGAGGTCTTCCCACATCACATGGAGTGCGCCGCAGCCGATGACCCGGGCGTCCTCGTCGCGTTCCGCGATCCAGAACTCCTGGATGTCCTCGTAAAGCGTCACCGTTGCTTTGTCGAGCAGGATGCCTTCACGTACGTACCCGTCGAGGAGGCGGCGGACCGAGGGCACATCGCTCGTCCGGGCACGCCGGACGGTGATGGCTGCGTTTATAACCGACGGTTCGGTACGGAAATCGGTATGCGGAAGCTCTGAGGACATGCCCAGACGCTATCGCCCGGACTCCGTGTCCGCGCCATCGGACGGGCGCTCGCCGGCCTCCGGCAGCTCCGGCGATACGATCCGCATCGCGTCACTGAGAGCTTCCCGCTGCTCGGCGGACATCATGCCGAAGAAGGCGACAAGTGCGGCGGCGGGGTTGTCGCTCTGGGACCAGGCTTCGTTCATCAGTGCGGCCGAGTAGGCGGCGCGGGTGGAGACCGCCGTATATCGATATGCGCGGCCTTCGACTTCCCTGCGCACCCAGCCCTTCTGATGGAGATTGTCCATTACCGTCATGACGGTCGTGTACGCGATGGACCGTTCCTTCTGAAGGTCCTCAAGGACTTCCCGCACGGTGACCGGACGGTTCCATTGCCAGACCCGTGTCATCACGGCGTCTTCCAGCTCTCCCAATTGGCGAGGCACAGCGTCACCTTAGTGCTAGATGTCTGGAATGGCCGGTTATTTACGCAACAAAAGGGCGTGCGGCTCCTGATGAGCCGCACGCCCTTCATGCGGTACGCGAGGTGCGGTACGCGCCGTACCGGTCAGACGCCCTCGGTCCGCGGTGTCTGCTGCGCCGCCTCGGCGCGGCTGAGCGCCGAGTCCACGGCCGCGTCCTCCTTGGCCTTGTTCGGGCCGCCCTGGCTCTTGACGATCGTCACGACGAGGCCGATGAAGAAGGCGGCCATCACCACGGGGGGCACGAGCGCGGATACGTAGTCCATGGGATCCAGAGTAGCGATCCCGGTACGGACTTCCGCGCGACCCCTCCGTCGTCCGCGTGGCTACCCCGCGGCGCGCTGTTGCGGGGGCGGGACGGGCCGACGGCGAGGCGGGAAGACTTCCGAGGGCTTCGGGGCGGGGCGCTCGGACGGCGGCACCGGACGGGCCGGGGCTGCCGGAGTCTTCGGCTTTTCGGGCTCCGCGGCAGCGGCCCGACCGCCGGGCAGGGCGAGCAGACGGCTGCGCGGCGCGGGCGCTGTCGTGGGGACGGCGCGTCCGGCGAGACGGGCCCGCACCGACCGCTCGGCGAGCACGTGGCAGCGCTCCAGGAGCGCCGCGGCAACCGGTCTGCCCCGTTGGGTGCGCAGGGCGGCCAGATCCTCCGGGCGGGGGTCGTATCCGGCGGCCAGGGCATCCTGGAGCAGCTCCAGATACCGGGCGACCGAGCCTGGCAGGGCGTCGCGGTAGCGGACGAGGTCGGCGAGGAGGAACGCGCGCAGCCGTCCCGCCTCCCCGACCGCCTCGTCCAGGGAGCTCGCGAGCCGCAGGCAGTCCTGGACGTCCTCGTCGGGCAGGGGCGCGGGGCGGAGGGCGTTGGCGAGGGCGCGTCGGAGCACACGCAGCTCGTCCGCGCTGAACGCCATACCGCCGCGTGATCCGTAAGGCGTGGGCATAACGCGACAATACGTGCTAAATGGACAAAATCCGTTTAGCTGGGCGATGGCGGCGCGGCGGCAGTCTTCACACCGCCGCGCCGTTCCCGCAGGTACCCGGCGCGTGTCCTACATCCGGGCGATGTTGCGCTCGTACACCAGTCGCAGCCCGATGAGCGTGAGCCAGGGCTCGTGCTCGTCGATGACGGAGGACTCCCCCAACACCATCGGAGCAAGGCCGCCGGTCGCGATGACGGTGACATCGTCCGGGTCGGCCGCCAGCTCCTTCTTCATGCGCTCGACGACTCCGTCGACCTGGCCCGCGAAGCCGTACACGATCCCCGCCTGCATAGCCTCGACCGTGTTCTTGCCGATCACGCTGCGCGGCCGGGCCAGCTCGATCTTGCGGAGCTGGGCGCCCTTCACGCCGAGCGCCTCGACCGAGATCTCGATGCCGGGGGCGATGACCCCGCCCGCGTACTCGCCCCGGGTGGAGACCGCGTCGAAGGTGGTCGCCGTGCCGAAATCGACGACGATCGCCGGGCCGCCGTAGAGATCGACGGCCGCGACCGCATTGATGATGCGGTCCGCGCCGACCTCCTTCGGGTTGTCCATCAGGATCGGGACGCCCGTCTTGATGCCCGGCTCGACGAGCACGGCGGGCACGTCGCCGTAGTAGCGGCGGGTGACCTCGCGCAGCTCGTGCAGGACGGCCGGGACCGTGGAGCAGATCGCGATGCCCTCGATGCCGTCGCCCAGCTCCTCGCCGAGCAGCGGGTGCATGCCCATCAGGCCGTTGAGCAGCACCGCGAGCTCGTCCGCGGTGCGGCGGGCGTCGGTGGAGATCCGCCAGTGCTCGACGATCTCCTCACCGTCGAACAGGCCCAGGACGGTGTGGGTGTTGCCGACGTCGATGGTGAGCAGCATCAGACGCCGGCCCCGTCGGTGTCGCGGAAGTCCAGGCCGATGTCGAGGATCGGCGAGGAGTGGGTGAGCGCGCCGACGGCCAGGTAGTCGACGCCTGCGGCGGCGTAGGCACCGGCGGTGTCGAGGGTGAGGCGGCCGGAGGACTCCAGGACCGCGCGGCCGCCGACGAGCGCAACGGCCTCCTCGGTCCGGGACGGGGTGAAGTTGTCCAGCAGGATCAGGTCGGCGCCCGCCTCCAGGACCTCGCGGACCTGGTCCAGGGTGTCGACCTCGACCTCGATCGGTACGTCCGGGAACTCGTCCCGCACCCGCTTGAACGCCTCGGCGACGCCGCCCGCCGCGATGACGTGGTTGTCCTTGACCAGTGCGGCGTCGGAGAGCGACATCCGGTGGTTGACGCCGCCGCCGCAGCGCACCGCGTACTTCTCCAGAGCGCGCAGGCCCGGGGTGGTCTTGCGGGTGTCGCGGACCTTCGTCTTCGTGCCTTCGAGCACATCGGCCCAGGCGCGGGTGGCGGTCGCGATGCCGGAGAGCCTGCAGAGCAGGTTGAGCGCGCTGCGCTCGCCGGTGAGCAGGTCGCGGGTGCGGGTGGTGACGGTCAGCAGCTTCTGGCCGGGAGCGACACGGTCGCCGTCCTCGACATGGCGCTCGACCTCGAACTCGGCCGTGCAGACGATGGAGAGGACGGCCTCGGCAACGCGCAGACCTGCAACGACGCCGGCCTCGCGGGCGGTGAAGTCACCGGTGGCCATGGCCTCCTCGGAGACCGTGGCGACGGTCGTGACGTCCACACCGCCGTCGAGGTCCTCCTCGATGGCGACGTGCGCGACGTCCTCGACCTGGACCGGGTCGAGGCCGGCGTCGGCGAGCAGCTGGGCGAGGTCGGGGTCGAGACCGCACTCCAGGGGGTCCAGCTCGTAGCCTTCCTCCCCGCCGCAGCCGCAGGCGTCCCCGCAGCCGCCCGCGGCCGGTGCGGGCGCGCCGATCTGGATCAGCGGTACGTCCACGGGTGTGGGGCGCGGATTCTCTTCGGGCGTGCTCACGGTTACGGCTCCTCGGGAGTGGGGTGGTTCATGGGTGCTGCTGCGCAGTCTGGTGCCCCCGTCGCGCGTACGGGCGGGAATGCCTCGGACTCCGTACGGGCCAGGACCAGCTGCCGGTCGGGAGTGAGCCGGACGACGAGGTGGCGGCGCCAGGTCTCGTCGTCGCGCTCGGGCCGGTCCTCGCGCCAGTGGCAGCCGCGGGTCTCCTCGCGCTCCCGGGCGGCAGCGACCAGGACGCGCGAGACGAGGAGGAGGTTGGTGGCCTCCCATGCCTCGACGCCGGGCACCGCGACCTTGGGCTCGGCCGCCTCGGCGTCGACGGCGGCGCTGCGGTGCAGGGCCTCCAGCTTGTCGGCGGCGGTGGCGAGGCTTGCGGCGGAACGGAGGACTCCGGCGCCCTGGGTCATGATCCGCTGGATCTGCGGCCGCACCTCGGGGGCAAGGAGCGGGGAGGAGGCGGGGAGTCCGGCGGCCGGGATTTCGGAGGCCGGTGGCTGCACGGTGCGCGAACCGCTCGCGACGATGTCCGCGGCGATGCGTTCGGCGAAGACCAGCCCCTCCAGGAGCGAGTTGGACGCCAGCCGGTTCGCGCCGTGCACACCCGTGCAGGCGACCTCTCCGCACGCGTACAGACCCGGGACCGTCGTCCGGCCGCGCAGGTCGGTGCGGATGCCGCCGGAGGCGTAGTGCGCGGCGGGCGCCACCGGGACGGGTTCGGTGATCGGGTCGATGCCGTGGGCACGGCAGGCCGCCAGGATCGTGGGGAACCGCCGCTCCCACATCTCGGCGCCGAAGTGGCGGGCGTCGAGATACATGTGCTCGGTGCCGTGCAGCTGCATCTGACGGGTGATGGCCTTGGCGACGATGTCGCGGGGCGCCAGCTCCGCCAGTTCGTGCTGTCCGACCATGAACCGCGTACCGGACGCGTCGACGAGATGGGCGCCCTCGCCCCGTACCGCTTCCGATACGAGGGGCTGCTGGCCCTCGGAGTCCGCGCCGAGGAAGAGGACCGTCGGGTGGAACTGGACGAACTCGAGGTCGGAGACCTCCGCACCGGCCCGCAGGGCGAGCGCGACACCGTCGCCGGTGGAGACCGGCGGGTTGGTGGTGGCGGAGAAGACCTGGCCCATGCCGCCGGTGGCAAGGACCACTGCCGGGGCGTGGACCGCGCCGACGCCGTCGTGCTGGCCCTCGCCCATGACGTGCAGGGTGACGCCCGCGGTACGCCCTTCGGCGTCCGTCAGCAGGTCCAGCACCAGGGCGTTCTCCACGGTGTGGAGGGCGGCGGAGCGGACCGCCTCGACCAGGGTGCGGGAGATCTCGGCGCCCGTCGCGTCCCCGCCCGCGTGGGCGATACGGCGGCGGTGGTGGCCGCCCTCGCGGGTGAGCGCGATGTCGCCGGTGTCGGTGGTGTCGAAGTGCGCGCCGGTCTCGATCAGGCGGCGTACTGCGTCGGGGCCCTCGGTGACCAGGGTCCGCACCGCGGACTCGTCGCACAGACCCGCGCCCGCGACCAGGGTGTCGGCCAGGTGCTGTTCGGGGGTGTCGCCCTCGCCGAGCGCCGCGGCGATGCCGCCCTGCGCCCAGCGGGTGGAGCCGTCGTCGAGGCGGGCCTTGGTGACGACGACGGTGGCGAGGCCCGCGGCCGCACAGCGCAGCGCGGTGGTGAGGCCGGCGACGCCGGAGCCGACCACCACGACATCCGCGTCGATGGCCCAGCCGGGGGCGGGGGCGGTCAGCCGTATTCCGGTCACGTGTCGGCTCCGAAGGTCAGCGGGATGTTGTCGATGAGTCGGGTGGCACCCACCCGCGCGGCAACGGCGAGGATCGCGTCACCGGTGGTCCGGTCATCGGGGATCTCGGTGAAGTCGGCCGGGTCCACGAGCGCCAGATAGTCCAGTGCGAGCGGGGGCTGCGCGGCGGCCGCGTCGTCGAGGATCGTGCGCGCGGCGGCGCGTACCGCCGCGGGTCCGTCGTCCGGCCGGGCCCAGGCCACCGCCTGGGTGTCGGCGGCCGCGCGGACCTCACCGAGGCGGGTGAGCGCGGCGGCCCGGCCCGTCGTCGCCGTAGTGGTCTGCGCGCGGGCGTGCAGCGCCTGCTGGGCGGCGAGCCGGTCCCGGGCGGCGAACAGGGCCCGGGAGAGAGCGAGGGCGGTGCGGCGCTCCTCGGCGTCGAGGAAACGGTTGCGGCTGGAGAGCGCGAGTCCGTCGGGCTCGCGGACGGTCTCCACGCCGACGATCTCCACCGGGAAGTTCAGATCGCGCACCATGCGGCGGATCAGCGCCAGCTGCTGGGCGTCCTTCTGTCCGAAGAACGCGGCATCGGGGCGGGTGAGGTGCAGCATCTTGGCGACGACGGTCAGCATCCCGTCGAAGTGTCCCGGGCGGGACGCACCTTCCAGACGCTCGCCCATCGGGCCCGCGTCGATCCTGACCTGTGGTTCGCCGCCGGGGTAGACCTCGTCGACCGACGGGGCGAAGACGGCGTCGGCGCCGGCCGCGCCCGCGACGGCGAGATCGGCGTCGAGGGTACGGGGGTAGCGGTCGAGGTCCGCCGCCTCGCCGAACTGCAGCGGGTTGACGAAGACGGTGACGACGACCTGGCCGTCCGGGCCCGCGGCGGTGCGTGCGGCACGGATCAGGGTGGCGTGGCCCTCGTGCAGGGCTCCCATCGTCATGACGACGGCCCGCGGCCCCTTGCGTGTGCCGAACGTGTCGAGTTCGGCCGCGGTACGCAGCAGCGTGGCTGCTCCGGTCGTGTTCATCGGATCCCTCCCGGTCCGGTGCTGCCCGCGCCGCCCGAGCCGGTCGCACCGTCGGACAGGACGCCGAGCAGGTCCTCCGCCAGTTCCGGCTTGAGCAGGCCGTGCGCGAGCGCCCGGTCGGCGGTCGCACGGGCCATGGCGAGGTATCCGGCCACGGTCTGCGGGGCGTGCCTGCGCAGCTCGCCGATGTGAGCGGCGACCGTGCCTGCGTCGCCGCGGGCGACCGGGCCGGTCAGCGCGTTGTCACCGGAGCGCAGCGCGTTGTCGAGTGCGGCGCCGAGGAGAGGGCCGAGCATCCGGTCGGGGGCCGCGACCCCTGCCGTACGCAGCAGCTCCATCGATTGGGCGACCAGGGTGACCAGGTGGTTCGCGCCGAGGGCGAGCGCCGCGTGGTAGAGCGGACGGGACTCCTCCGCGATCCATTCGGGTTCGCCGCCCATCTCGATGACGAGCGCCTCGGCGGCGAGCCGCAGTTCCTCGGGGGCGGTGACTCCGAAGGAGCAGCCGGCCAGCCGCTGTACGTCGACAGCGGTGCCGGTGAACGTCATCGCCGGGTGCAGGGCGAGCGGCAGGGCGCCGGCCCGCAGTGCGGGGTCCAGGACCCGGGTCCCGTAGCGCCCCGACGTGTGGACGATCAGCTGTCCCGGGCGGACCGCGCCCGTCTCGGCGAGGCCCTCGACCAGGCCGGGCAGGGCGTCGTCGGGGACGGTCAGCAGCACCAGCTCGGCGCGGGCGAGCACCTCTGCGGGCTGCACGAGGGGGACGTCGGGCAGAAGCGTGGCGGCGCGGCGCACGGAGGCGTCGGAGACACCCGAGACGGCGACCGGGCGGTGCCCGGCGAGCTGCAGGGATGCGGCGAGGGCAGGGCCGACGCGACCCGCGCCCACGACGCCGACGGTGAGGCGGGCGGGGCGGTCCCTCGCGTCGAGGGGCTCCCTGGGTGTTGATGCGTTCACGCGGGCGATGGCCTTCCGTTCCAGTCCGCGGGGGGTACCGGACGATTTCTCTGCATGCTACGCCAGCGTTTCGTCCGGGCCCCCGGCCGTCCACAGGCTGTGGACGAACGCGTGGATCGCCGACGGGCAGGGGCCGCGCAGCGGTGTGGGCGGGGGCGGCGTTCTGCGTGATGATCGTCCCATGGCAGACACGGATGAGCAGGTGCAGGTGCGGGACGAGGTACGGGGTGGCTCCCCGGACGACGAACAGGCGGAGCGCCTTCGCCGGCTCGGCGCCTGGCGGCGGGCCGAGCGGGCCCTTGCGCGGCCGCAGGTCGACCGCACCCTCGGGGAGCAACTGGCCGACCTCGCCGCGCACGCCGCGTCCGTCGCCGACCCGGACCAGCCCGCGGACATCTACGGGGACGGCGTCGTCGCCCAGCTGGAGACGCGGATCGCCGGGCTGCTGGGCATGGAGGCGGCGGCGTTCTTCCCGACCGGGACGATGGCGCAGCAGGTCGCCCTGCGCTGCTGGGCGGGGCGCACTGGCAATCCGACCGTGGCGCTGCACCCGCTCGCCCACCCCGAGGTGCACGAACGCGGCGCGCTGGGGGTGGTGAGCGGGCTGCGTACCGTCCACCCGACGTCCGCGCCGCGGCTGCCCACTGCGGAGGAGATCCGCGACTTCGCCGAACCGTTCGGCACGCTGATGCTGGAGCTTCCGCTGCGCGACGCCGGTTTCGTCCTGCCGGAGTGGGAGGAACTGGAGGCCGTGGTGGCGGCCGCGCGCGAACGTGATGCAGTGGTGCACATGGACGGCGCGAGGCTGTGGGAGTGCGCCCCCCGGTTCGGACGCGGGCTGCCGGAGATCGCGGCCCTGGCGGACAGCGTGTACGTGTCGTTCTACAAGACCCTCGGCGGGCTGTCGGGGGCGGCGCTCGCCGGTTCGGAGTCCCTGATCGAGGAGGCGCGCACCTGGCGCCACCGGTACGGCGGGCAGCTCTTCCAGCAGTTCCCGGCCGCGCTGGCCGCGCTGATCGGTCTGGAACGGGAGCTGCCGAAACTGGCTTCGTACGTGGCGCAGGCGAAGGTGGTGGCCGGTGCGCTGGCCGAGGGGTTCGCGGAGTCCGCGGTGCCGTGGTTCCGGGTGCATCCGGAGCCGCCTCACACGCATCAGTTCCAGGTGTGGCTGCCGTACCCGGCGGATGTCCTGACGGAGGCGGGAGTGCAGCAGGCGGAGGAGACGGGCGTGGCGCTCTTCCGCAGGTGGCACCCGGCCCCCGCGGGGCCGCCCGGGATGTCGTACACGGAGGTCACGGTGGCGGAGGCGGGACTGGAGTGGACGAAACGGGAGGTGCGCGAAGCGGTGGGGGAATTCGTGCGGCGGCTGACTTAGAGCCTGTCGGGTGCCGGGCGTCCGGGGCCGTTCCGTCCTCAAGCGCCGGACGGGCCGACCGGTGGCGCCGGGGCCACCGCCCCGGCCGGTGGGCGCCCCGGTCGTCCGAGCACCCGTCCGTCCTCACACGCCGGACGGACCGGAAGTGCCGGGCCGGGCGGGGCTGCCGGACCGGCCGACGTGGCCCGGCGGGCGGCGGGTGAGGCGTTCTCGTAGAGCAGTTCTCCAGCGGCGGTTCGCCGGGCGGCCTTCGATCACCGCTTCGAAGCGGCGGGCGTCGCGGGCCTCCCGCACGACCTCCCAGTCGTGCCGGCCAGGCAGCGGCGGCGGCACTTCCCCGTGCTGAGCTGCGCGGTAGCTGTCGATCATGTGTTGCTGCATCGCGTCCATGACCTCAGCGTGGGCCGCTCCGGCGGGTCCGGCCCGTCGATTGACGACCACTGTCAAATGGCGCGTGACGCTCTCGCCGCACCCCGCACTATGGAGGGGTGAGCGTGAACATCGACATCGCGGGACTGCCGTCCGAACGCATCGTCTTCGAGACCTCGCCCCTCGCCGAGCTGGGGCTCGCGCTGCATGCGCTCTCCGAGCCGGGGCACCACCCGGGCCTGCACGGCTGGGCGACGGCGACCGGCAGTGCGCTGGAGCCGGACCTGGCCGACCGGCTGCACGAGGCCGAGTTCCTGTGGCGGAACACGTTCTCGGACGTCTTCATGGCGTTCGCCGGGGTCCGCGGCGGTGACGGCAGGACCGGGGCGACACTCGCCGAGGACCTCGACATCCTCGACCGGCTGGACGACGAGCGGTTCGTCGCCTCCGCCCTGGAGTTCACCTGCGCCAGCCTGTACGGGATCGGTGCCCCTTCCCCGCTCAGCGACCCGGGCATGCGCGCCCGCGCCCTGGACATGGCGGCGGCGCGCGGTCCGCGGCAGGTGGAGTTCACCCAGCAGCTGCTGGCCGACCCCGCCCCCGTACGCCGCTGGGTCCGGCGCCTCCTCGAGGACTGCGACGAGGCGTTCTTCGCGGACACCTGGCGCCGGGTCCAGGTCCAGCTGGTCGCCGATGCCCGGCACAAGACGGATCTGTTGCGCCGCAAGGGCACCGGCGAGGCGCTGGGCGCGGTGTCCGCAGCGCTCTCGCTCGACGAGAGCGGCAGCCGGATCAGCGTCGACAAGATGACCGAGGGCTCGACCACCGCGACCGCCCCGTCCATCGGCGCCGGGCTGACGCTCATCCCGTCCAGCTTCGGCTGGCCGCATCTGATGGTGCTGCACGCACCCGGCTGGCGCCCGGTGATCCACTACCCGGTGCACCGCCCGGAACTGCCGTCCCCCGCCTCGGTCGAGATCCTGCAGCTGCGGATGGAGGCGCTGGCCCACCCCATGCGGATGCGCCTGTGCCGCAACCTCGCCCGTTCCCCGTACACCACCGGTGAACTCGCCGACTCGCACAGCATCACGGCGCCCGAGGTCTCCCGGCATCTTTCGGTACTGAAGAAGGCCGGGCTGGTGACCACGCGACGCCGCGGCCGCTACGTACTGCACCAGCTGGACCTGACCGTGGTGGCCCGGCTCGGCAGCGACTTCCTGGAGGGTGTGCTGCGGTGAGCGGCGCCGGGCGCCGTGGGCTCGGTCCAGCCACTGTGCCTGAGAGCCTGTCGGGTCCCGCGGAGAGACCGATGTGGGGTCAGCCCGCCCCGCCCCCGCCGGCCCGCACCAGCCCCGTCTCGTACGCGAGGACGACCACCTGCACCCGGTCGCGCAGGTTCAGCTTGGTGAGGATGCGGCCGACGTGCGTCTTCACCGTCGCCTCGGACAGCACCAGGCGTGCCGCGATCTCGCCGTTCGACATGCCCTGCGCCACCAGCAGCATCACCTCGCGTTCGCGTTCGGTGAGCTTGCCGATGCCTTTGTGCTGCGGTTCGTCGCCGCTGCTCGGCAGCAGGGGCGAGAAGCGGTCGAGCAGTCGTCGCGTGGTGGACGGGGCGACGACCGCGTCTCCGCTGTGCACCGAACGGATCGCGGCGAGCAGTTCACCCGGCGGCACGTCCTTGAGCATGAAGCCGCTGGCCCCCGCCTTCAGTCCGGAGAAGGCGTACTCGTCGAGGTCGAACGTGGTCAGGATGAGCACCTTGGGCGCATCGGGCCCGTCACAGATGCGCCGGGTCGCCTCGACGCCGTCCAGCCTCGGCATGCGGACGTCCATCAGCACCACATCCACGGCGGTGGAACGAAGGTTCTCGATCGCCTCCGCGCCGTCGCCGGCCTCGGCGACGACCTCCATGTCCGGCTGGGCTGCGAGCACCATCCGGAAACCGGTGCGCAGCAGCACCTGGTCGTCGACGAGCATCACGCGGATCGCCATGAGGGTTCTTGTCTCCTGTTCCTGTCCAGCAAGGGGCAGTGGGCTAGTGGGCGGGCTTGAGCGGCAGCAGCGCGCTGATCCGGAAACCGCCGCCGGGGCGCGGCCCGGCGTCGAGCGTGCCGCCGACCATGCCGACCCGCTCCCGCATGCCGATCATCCCGTGGCCCGCGCCGTCGGCGCCGCCGTCCTCGTACAGTTCGTGCGCGGCGCCCCGGCCGTCGTCCTCGACCAGCAGCCCGAGCCCGTCGTCGAAGTAGACCAGCCGCACACTCGCACCGGCGTCCGGGCCACCGTGCTTGCGGGTGTTGGTCAAAGCCTCCTGCACGATGCGGTACGCGGTCAGCTCGACCCCACTGGGGAGCGGGCGCGGGGTTCCCTCGATCTTGAAGTCCACTGCGAGGCCGGTCTGCCTGACCTGCTCGATCAGGTCCTCGATCTGCTCGACGTCGGGTTGCGGAACGTACTCCCCGCTCTCCCGGGCGTCGCCGGTCCGCAGCACCCCGAGCAGCCGGCGCATCTCGGCGAGTGCCTGCCTGCCGGTGCTGGAGATCGTCTCCAGGGCCTGCCGGGCCTGGTCGGGTGCCGCGTCCATCACGTACGCCGCGCCGTCGGCCTGCACCACCATGACGGAGACGTTGTGTGCGACGACATCGTGCAGTTCGCGGGCGATACGGGCCCGCTCGGCGGCCACCGCGACCTTCGACTGCGCCTCGCGCTCCCGCTCAAGACGGGCGGCGCGCTCCTCCAACTGGTCGAAGTACGCCCGCCGGGTCCGCATCGAGTCGCCGAGCACCCAGGCGAGCACGAACGGCACCGTCATGACGATGACGACGAAGACCTCCTGCACCCAGTTGCCGTGCGGCTTGTTCGGCCAGCGCAGCTGTGAAAGACCGGCCGCGCAGAGACTGCAGACCAGCGCGAGCCGGGACGCCCAGCGCTCACCGACCGTGGCCACGGTGAAGGTGATCACCAGCATGGCGAAGTTCGCGACGCTCGGTCCGACACCGAAAACCAGCTGCGCGACGCCCATCGCGACGGCGAGCAGCAGCATCTTCTCCGGTGCCCGGCGGCGCAGCGCAACGACCAGGCAGAGACCGATGACGATCGGCACGGCGGGGAGCCGCTGCGATCCGCGGCTCGGGTCGGCCACCACGGACACGCCGGAGAGACCGAGGAGGACGACAGCCCAGAAGGTGTCGACGCCCGTCGGGTGTCTGCGGATGAAGTCGTAGAGGCGCTGCACGTAACCCAGCGTAGGGAAGGCCGACAGGTGACCGGGTCAGCCGAAGGACCGATCCGGTTCCTGGGACCGTACTCCCCAAGGTGGAGACTTGGCTCCGTGACGGATGAGTGGCGTGGGTGGCAGGAGGCGGCAGAGACCGCTTTGTACGGGGACGGGGGGTTCTACCGGAGCCCGGAGGGGCCTGCCGGGCATTTCCGTACCTCCGTGCATGCCTCGCCGCTGTTCGCCGCCGCCGTGGCCAGGCTGCTGGCCGGGACGGCGCGGGAGCTGGGAACGGACCGGGTCGATCTGGTCGACCTGGGGGCCGGGCGGGGCGAGCTGCTGACAGGGGTACTGGCGGCGTTGCCGGGCAACGCCCCGGCGGGGCTCGTCGTACGGGCGTACGCGGTGGAGATCGCCGCCCGGCCGCCGGGTCTGGATCCCCGGATCGAGTGGTGCGCCGAGCCGCCGCAGGGGGTGCGGGGGCTGCTGTTCGCCAACGAGTGGCTGGACAACGTGCCGACGCCGGTCGCGGAGACCGACGCGGACGGCGTCGACCGGTATGTGCTTGTCCGGACGGCGGACGGCACGGAACGGCTGGGTTCACCGGTGACCGGGGCGGACGCCGAGTGGCTGCGCCGCTGGTGGCCGTCGGCCGGTCCTGGCAGCCGCGCGGAGATCGGGCGGCCGCGCGACGAGGCGTGGGCGCGGGTGGTCGCCACCTTGTCCGAGGGGCTCGCGGTGGCGGTCGACTACGCCCACGTACGGGAGGCGCGGCCGCCGTTCGGCACGCTGACCGGTTTCCGGGCGGGGCGCGAGGTGCGGCCGGTGCCGGACGGCAACTGCGACCTGACCTCGCATGTGGCGCTGGACGCGTGCGCTGCGGCGGGTGCGGGGGGCGGGATGGAGCCGGAGGTGGTGGATCAGCGGGAGGCGCTGCGCGGGCTCGGAGTCAGCGGGGAGCGGCCGTCGCTCGCACTCGCCTCGACCGACCCGTCGGCATATGTGCGGGCGCTGGCGTCGGCGGGCGAGGCGGCCGAGCTGACCGCACGGGGCGGACTGGGCGATTTCGGATGGCTGATGCAACGGGTGGGGACGACTCCGTCGAGCCCCTCCGGCGTTTGACGAGCGCGCTCCGCGGCAGCGCCCCGGAGGCAACGCGGTCCGCCGCGCGGACGGGCCGGAAAGCCCGGGGCCCGGAGCACGCTGTGCGGCACGCAGGGAATACTGGCCGTATGACGGAGACGACGGTCGGCATCGGTGGCGCGGCGGAGAGCACCGACATGGTGCTCAACATCGGGCCGCAGCACCCCTCGACACACGGCGTGCTCCGACTGCGGATCGTCCTCGACGGCGAGCGGATCCAGCACGCCGAGCCGGTCATCGGCTATATGCACCGCGGTGCGGAAAAGCTATTCGAGGCGCGCGACTACCGGCAGATCGTGATGCTCGCCAACCGTCACGACTGGCTGTCGGCTTTCTCCAACGAGCTGGGTGTCGTGATGGCTGTCGAGCGGATGCTCGGCATGGAGGTCCCGGAGCGCGCGGTCTGGACGCGGACGCTCCTCGCCGAGCTGAACCGGGTGCTGAACCACCTGATGTTCCTCGGCTCGTACCCGCTCGAACTGGGCGGCATCACCCCGGTGTTCTACGCCTTCCGGGAACGCGAGGAGCTCCAGGCCGTGATGGAGGAGGTCTCCGGCGGCCGGATGCACTACATGTTCAACCGGGTCGGCGGTCTCAAGGAGGACCTCCCCGCGGGCTGGCTCGGCCGCGCCCGGGACGCCGTCGCGTCGGTCCGCTCACGGATGGACGTGTACGACCGGCTGGTGCTCGGCAACGAGATCTTCCGGGGCCGTACCCGCGGTGTCGGTGTGCTGTCCGCCGAGACCGTGCACGCGTACGGGGTGTCCGGGCCGATCGCCCGCGCCTCCGGGGTCGACTTCGATCTGCGGCGCGACGAGCCGTATCTGGCGTACGGGGAGCTGCAGGACACCCTCAAGGTCGTCACCCGCACCGAGGGCGACTGCCTGGCCCGGTTCGAGTGCCTGCTGGAACAGACCCACAACGCGCTGGACCTGGCGGACGCCTGCCTGGACCGGATGGCCGGGCTGGCGCCCGGTCCGATCAACCAGCGGCTGCCCAAGGTGCTGAAGGCCCCCGAGGGCCACACCTACGCCTGGACCGAGAACCCGCTCGGGATCAACGGCTACTACCTGGTGTCCAAGGGCGAGAAGACCCCGTACCGGCTGAAGCTCCGCTCCGCCTCGTACAACAACATCCAGGCGCTCACCGAGCTGCTGCCGGGCACGCTGGTCGCCGACATGGTCGCGATCCTGGGCTCGCTGTTCTTCGTCGTCGGCGACATCGACAAGTAGCTCCGCCGCCGACGCCCGGCGGCAGGGCAGGCCCTACGAGATCGCGCTGCGCAGCTCCACGACGTCCAGTTGCTCCGTCTCGTCGTGCGCGGTCAGGTCGATGACCTTGCCGACGGCCCGGTTCTGCGCCGCCCCCCTGCGGTGCGCTTCCAGCGCCTCCTCGCCGACGACGTCCGCGAGGTCCTCGTTCTGCACGGACTCGATCGCGGCGTGCGCCTTCTGCGTACCGAAGAAGTCGAAGCTGCCCTGCGGCACCGGATGACGGCGGGACGCGGCGTACGGAACGACCGCGCTGGCGGCCGGGACTGCGCGCGGCGCGGGGAGCGCGGTGGACGGGCGGGCCGGGGGCAGGGCGGCCGACGGGCGGCGGTGCTGTTCGGCATCGGCCGCCGCGTGCTTCCCCTTGCGCTCCTCCGCCTCCTGGGCGCGCTCCGCGAGATCGCGCTTCCTGGCCTGCTCGGCGGTGCGGCGGGCCTCCTGGAGCGCGGCGTTGCGGGTGAGGTCCTGCAGGGCCTGGGCGGCGCGCGCATACGCGGCCGGTGTCGGCGTGGAGCGGGCGGCGGGCAGCTCCCGGGGCGAGGCGGCCGCTTCGAGCGCGAGCTGCCTGCGTCCCTCCAGCGCGCCGGCCCGCTCGGTCTCGGCGTTGGCGTAACGGCGCAGCAGTGCGGCGTGCTCGCCGCGCAGACCGGCGAGCTCCACACGCTTGCGGCGCAGCTTCGTCTCCAGCCGGACGCGCAGGGCCCGCGACTCCTCCAGGTCGGCCTCGAGCTCCGCGATCCGCTCCTCGGTCTTCCATTCGTCGCTTGCGCGGGCACGCGTCAGCTCCGCGACGCGACGGCCGGCCTCCCGGTCCCAGGAGCGCATCAGATACGCACCGGTGACGGCGGCGGCCGCAGCGGCGGCGACCAGTCCGCGCAGGACCAGGGGCTCGGCGAGGAGCCAGGCGCCCGCAGCACAGACGACCGACGCTCCGGCGACGACCGAGGGCGGAAGGATTCTGTGCAGAGGTGGCGAATGGCGATGACGTCCACGTGGCATGGCCTGAAATTTACCGTGCGTACGGGTCGCTTGGGAGGCCGCCCGGCAATCTGTTCCCCGCCGGTTACCTGACGGGTTACCCGGCGGCCCCCGAAGAGGCCCCTTCCTACTTCTTGATCAGACCTTTCGACTGCAGATAGTCCTTGGCCACATCGGCCGGCTTGGCCCGCTCGGCGTCGACCTTGCGGTTCAGTTCCGCGAGGTCCTCGGTGGTGAGCGTCTTGGTGAGCTTGCCGAGCGCATCGGCAATGTCCTGCGCTCCGGCGTCCTTGGCATTGAGAACCGGAACGACGTTGTCCGCATTCTGGAGCTTCTTGTCGTCCTCCAGGAACACCAGGTTGAAGCTGTCCAGCACCGCGTCCGTGGTGGTCGTGAGGACCAGCTGGTCCTTGCCGTCCTTGACGGCCTGCTTGGACTGCGGGGTGCCGACTCCCTTCGGGTCGATACCGGTGACATCAATGCCGTACGTCTTCTTCAGACCCGGTGCGCAGAAGGGCCGCACCTCGCACTCGTCACCCGCCGCGATCTTCACCTTCAGCTTGGACGCACCCAGATCCGAAAGGGTCTTGAGCTTGTTCTTGTCGGCGAATTCCTTGGTCACCGCGAACGCGTTCTGGTCGACCGCTTCGCCGTACGGGAGCACCTTCAGCCCGCGCGGGGTGGCGAGCTTCTCCAGCGCGGCGGTGGTGGCCGCCGGGTCACCGGAGGCGACCGGGTTCTTCTCAGCCGTCTTCGCGCCGTTCGCCTTGGCGTTGAGGAATTCGGCGATCGTCGCGGCGTATTCCGGTACGACGTCGATCTCGCCCTTCTCCAGGGACGGCTCGTACAGTTCCCGGTTCTTCACCGTGGTGACCGAGGTGCTGTATCCGGCGTCGCCGAGGATCTGTGCGTACAGCTCGGCGAGCACCTTGGACTCGGTGAAGGCCGCGGCGCCGACGACGAGCGAGCCCTTCTTCCCCGAGTCACCGGACGCGGCGGAGCCGCCCTTGTCCTTCTCCAGACTGTCGCCGCCGCAGGCGGCGAGCGAGCCGGCCAGTGCGACCATGCCGATGACCGCGCCCGCTATGCGTGAGGTCTTGCTCATGATGTTCTCCGTCCACAGCAACAGGGCTGATTACGAGTCGTGTCGGGCAAATCGGATGGGTCAGGCGGTCCGGCGGCGGCGGAGCGGCGACAGAGCCCGGTCCAGCCCCACCAGCACGGCCTCCACCGCCAGGGCGAGCACGGCGACGAGCAGCGCGCCGGCGACCACCTGCGGTGTGTTGTACGTGTTGAAGCCGGCGGTGATGATGCGGCCGAGCCCGCCCTGACCGACCATGGCGGCGATCGTCGCCGTGGCGATCACCTGGACCGCCGCCGAGCGCAGACCCGTCATGATCATCGGATAGGCGAGCGGGAGCTCGACCCGCACGAAGAGCTGGGCGCCCGACATCCCCATGCCGCGCGCCGCCTCGGCCACCGACCGGTCCACCTCCGTCATCCCGACATAGGCGTTGGTCAGCAGCGGCGGCACGGCGAACAGGACCAGCGCGATGATCGTCGGCACATAACCGGCGTTGCGCAGCGGCGACACCATGAACAGGGCCAGCACCGCGAAGACCGGGATCGCCCGCCCCACATTGGAGAGGTTCACGGCCAGTGCGCCGCCCTTCCCGATGTGGCCCAGGTACAGGGCGACCGGCAGCGCGATCGCGCAGGCCAGCACGAGCGACACCCCGCTGACGTACAGATGCTCGCCGAGCCGGTGCCCCGCCCCGCTCTCCCCCGACCAGTTGGCGCCGGTGGTCAGCCAGGTCCAGGCCTCGCCGAGTACTCCCATGGGTCAGACCGCCTTCACCTTGGCGACCGCGCCCACGGCGTCGCGCGTCGTGCGTATGCGGGTCCAGGGCGTCAGCAGCCGTTGCGCCCCGAGCAGCAGCAGGTCCGCGACCACCGCGAGCAGCACGCAGAGCACCGAAGCAGTGAGCACCTGCGCCTTGAAGAAGCTCGGCAGGGCGTCCTCGATGAGGTTGCCGAGGCCGCCTCTGCCGACGATCGAGCCGACCGTGGTCAGCGCGACGGTGGAGACGGTGGCGATCCGGACCCCGGCCATCACCGCGGGCAGGGCGAGCGGGAGTTCGACCTCCCACAGGAGTCGGCCCGGCCCGTATCCCATGCCCTTCGCGGCGTCCTTCGCCTCCTGCGGCACGGCTTCGAGCCCGGCCAGGATGTTCCGTACGAGAATGGTCAGCGAATACAGCACCAGGCCGGTGACGACCAGCGCGGCCGAGAGCCCGAACAGCGGCAGCAGCAGCGAGAACATCGCCAGCGACGGCACGGTGTAGAGCACCGTCGTCAGTCCGAGCACCGGTCCCGCGACGCGCCGGCTGCGGCGTGCGAGCAGCGCCAGCGGAAATGCCACCAGGAGTCCGATCACCACCGAGACAGCGGTGATCCAGATGTGCTGAACGGTCGCATCGGTCAACTCCTGGCTACGGGAACGGAGATACTCACCGCAGATCCAGTCGTTCGTCACCAGGCAGTTCTGGCCGGCCATCCGTCCCCCACCTCCCGTTCGCCGGTCCGTACCGATGTCTGGCGACCCTATCCCCGACCACTGACATTGATACTCGTAAGTGGGTTCCGGTGGTCGTGGCTCCACCACTGACTGACGCCCTGCTGGGCTGTCCTCCGGTTGTTCTGTCCGGCTGCCGGGACCCGTTCTTCATGGCTCCGGCCAGGTGGAACATGACCTGATAGGAGCTTGGTCAGAAGCCCCCTCAATGTCCTGTCTGCCCCACCCGGCCGGGCGCCACCTCCGGCTAGGAAGGCACCTTCAGCATGACAGCAGCGGGCATGACGGACACAGCGCACGAGACCGTGTACGGAGGAGTCGACTCCCACAAGGACACGATCCACGTGGCGGTCGTCACCGACCACGGTGGCCACGTCACCGACGCCGAGTTCCCGACCACGACCGCCGGCTTCGCCGCGGCGATCGCGTTCCTCAACGCACACGGCACCGTGACCGCCGTCGGAGTGGAGGGAACCTCCTCCTACGGCCTCGGATTCACCCGTGCCGCCCGCCACGCGGGCCTGGCAGTGGTGGAGGTCAACCGGCCCGACAAGGCCGAACGCCGCCGGATCGGCAAGTCCGATCCGATCGACGCCTACGCGGCCGCCCGCGCCGCCCTGTCCGGACGGGCGGCAGCCGCGCCGAAGGATGACACCGTCAGCGGCATACGCGCCCTCCACAACGCAGCCCGGTCCGCGATCAAGGCCCGCACCGCCACCCTGAACCAGATCGGCCACATCCTCATCACCGCCCCGGACGGCATCCGCGCCAAGTACCGTGCCCTGCACGGCAAGACGCAGATCAACGCCCTCGCCCGCCTGCGTCCCACCGGCGACCAGCTGCATGTCGCCGTCCTGACCGCACTGAAGAGCCTCGCCCAGCGCGTCCAGGCCCTCACCACCGAGCACGACGCACTCACCGCGGCACTGGACGCCGCCGTCACCGAGCAGAATCCGGGCCTGCGCGCCGCCTACGGCGTCGGCCCCGACACCGCCGCCCAGCTCCTTGTCACAGCCGGCGGAAACCCTGAACGCCTGCGCACCGAGGCATCCTTCGCAGCCCTGTGCGGCGCCGCCCCCGTACCCGCCTCCAGCGGCAAAACCAACCGCCACCGTCTCTCCCGGGGCGGCGACCGCGCCGCCAACGCCGCTCTCTACCGGATAGCCCTCGTACGGATGGCCAGCGATGGCCGCACCCGCGACTACGTGACCAGGCAGACCGAAGCCGGACGGACCAAGAAAGAGATCATCCGACTCCTCAAACGCGCGATCGCCCGGGAAGTCTTCCGCTGCCTCACCACAGCGGTGGCCGTCCCCGCCATCGCCGACCTGCGACCCGCGCGCCAGGCCAAGAAAATCACCCTCACCGCCGCCGCCCACCACTTCAACGTCTGGCCCGCAGTCATCTCCTGCATCGAACGCGGCACCCGCCGTGACGACACCCTCGCCAACGCCTACCGCGACTGGCTAACCGCCGCTTGACAGCCAATAGGAGCATCAATCGCCGAGGCCGTTGTATTCCAGCAACATGTCCTTCACAGAACACGCGCCACAATGGGGAACCATGATCCGTTTCGAGCACGTCACCAAGCGGTACGCCGACGGGACGACCGCGGTCGACGACCTTTCCTTCGAAGTGGCCGAGGGTGAACTGGTCACGCTCGTAGGGCCGTCCGGCTGCGGCAAGACCACCACCATGAAGATGGTCAACCGGCTGATCGAACCGACCGAGGGGCGGATATTCCTCGACGGGGACGACATATCCGCCATCGACCCCGTCCGGCTCCGCCGCCGTATCGGCTATGTGATCCAGCAGGTCGGGCTGTTTCCGCACAAGACGGTGCTGGAGAACACCGCGACGGTTCCTCATCTCCTGGGCTGGAAGCGGGGAAAGGGCCGCGAGCGCGCCGCGGAACTCCTGGATCTCGTCGGACTTGACCCTTCCGTTTATGGCGACCGATATCCGGACCAGCTCTCCGGTGGTCAACGCCAACGCGTGGGAGTGGCAAGGGCGCTGGCCGCCGATCCGCCGGTACTGCTGATGGACGAGCCTTTCGGCGCGGTAGACCCGGTGGTCCGCGAACGGCTGCAGAACGAATTCCTCAAACTCCAGGCCCAGGTCCGGAAAACCGTGTTGTTCGTCACGCACGACATCGAGGAAGCCGTCCGGCTCGGCGACCGCATCGCCGTCTACGGACAGGGCTCCATCGAGCAGTTCGACTCCCCCGCGACCGTGCTCGGTGCCCCCGCCACCCCGTACGTCGCGGACTTCGTCGGAGCCGACCGCGGCCTCAAGCGGCTCTCCGTGACCCCCATCGAGGAGAGCGACCTCGACCAGCCGCCCGTCGTCCATCTGGACGACCCGCTCTCCCGGGCGACCGAGCGGCTGCGTGCCCAGGGTGCGCGCTGGGCCGTCGTCCTGGACGTCGACGACCATCTGCACGGCTGGATCCCGGCCGGCACCGCCCTCACCGAGGCCAAGGGCACGGTCCGCGAACACGCCCGCCGCATGGAGGCGTGGCTCCCCGTCGGCGCCCCGCTCAAGCAGGCGTTCGCCACGATGCTGCAGCACGACGCGGGCTGGATCGCGGTCATCGACAAGGAGAGCACCGGCCGGTTCCTCGGGGTGCTCACCCCTGCCCGCCTCCATGAGGCGCTGCGCCGCTCGATCGACGCGGATGCCCAGGACCTTCCGCGCGCCGACGTGAACGTGGAGACGGTGGCCCGGGCGGGTTCGATCTGAACCGGGGGCACGCGCCCGGCATCTCCACGGGTCTGCCGCACCCGGTCAGTTCTCGCTCAGCCGGCTGCTCATCCACTCCAGCGCCGAAGGGATCTCCCGCCGCCAGGTATTGAAGTTGTGCCCGCCGCTGTCCAGGACGATCGAGGAGACCTGGGCGGGCGCCTTCACCTTCGCCATGAACCTCCGCGTACTCCTGTAATTCCCCTCGCCCTGCCGTGACGTCGTCACCAGGAACGACGAGTCGGGCTGGGGCAGATGGTCCAGGCTCCACAGCAGGTTCGCGCGCTCGCGCTCCGCCCGGTTCCCGTGGAAGAGATCACCGGTCGTCGGGTCCTCGGCCGCCTTGTAGTACGCGGACAGACCGGCGCTCGCCGCGAACCTGTCCGGGTGGTGCAGGCCGATCTTCAGTGCGCAGTACCCACCGGTCGAGTTGCCGATGATGCCCCAGTTCCGTGCCCGCTTCCCGATCCGGTACGAGTCCGAGACCGCCTGGGGCAGGTCCTTCGCGAAGAACGTCTCGGTCTGTGGCCCGCCCGCTATGTCCACGCACTCGGTGTCCCGCGGCGGGGCGACCGTGGGCCTCAGCAGCACCAGGATCATCGGCTGCGCCCGTCCGGCTTTCACCCGATCGAATGCGGTGCGTGGATACTCAAGACGCTTCAGGAGGTTCTCCGCGGTGCCCGGATAGCCGGTGAGGACGACGACCGCGGGGAACTTCCGGTGGGCGTACTCCGGCTGGAAGTACTCCGGCGGAAGATACACGTACGCCGAACTCTCGATCTTCGACCGCCGCCCCGCGATGACGACCTTGTCGATCCGGCCGCCCGCCGTGGGGCGCGAACCACCGGGAACGTCCGGCTGCTGTACCCCGACCCGGACGATGTTCTTCGATGCCAGGGTCCCCGCCGCCCCGTCCGTGACGACGCCCAGTTCCTGCTGCCCACCGAAGAGATCGGCCCAGGAGCCGTAGAACAGAAAGGAGTTGTTGGCCATCAGGCCGACCGAGATGAAGACCATCACCTGGGTCGCCAGCAGCAGGCCGACGCGGCCGAACACCGCAGGCACACTGCGGCGCGCCAGTCTCGGCCAGATCAAGACCGTGGCAGCGAACAGAACGACGGCCGGCACAGTGGACAGGGTCAGAACTGCCTTGCTGGTGAGCCCCATGGTTGAGTGAGCTTTCTTGTCAGGAATTTTCCGGGATGCGGGTGAACCCACCGCCCGGAAGCCTCGTCCTAGAGGTCGCACATCGTCCGGACCGCTTCGGCCGACGGACACAAAAATCTCTCGCGGAGCCACGGGAAGCGATGTCTATCACGCTAGATGGGGATAAATCGGGATCGGTTCCGAATGCTGTACGCAAGTTCGTACGCGGACCGCGCCCCCAATCCGTACCGGCGCTCGTCGGCGCCTCCTGCACCCTCGTCGGTCTGATCGACGTCGCCGCGGGGGTGTTCCCGCGCTTCCGGCACAGCCGGATGCACACGCTCGCCGAAGTCCTTCCAGGAGCCCTCGGCCCCTTCGCCGCCGCGCTGTCGCTGAGCGCAGGCGTCCTGCTGCTGCTCCTCGCCCACGGCCTCAAGCGGCACAAACGGCGGGCCTGGCGCGCCGCCGTGGTCCTGCTGCCGGCAGGCGCGGCTGCGCAGTTCGTCTACCGGCACTCGATCCTCGGCGCCCTCGTCTCCCTCACGCTCTGCTACCTACTGGTCCGTCACCGTAGTGAATTCGCCGCGCTCCCCGACCCGCGCAGCCGGTGGAGGGCGCTGGCCAACTTCGTTCTCCTCGGTGCGGGTTCGCTCGGCCTGGGACTGATCATCGTCTCCGTTCACCCCGGCCACGTCGTCGGCAACCCCTCCATCGCCGACCGTCTCCAGCACGTCCTCTACGGGCTCTTCGGCTTCGAGGGACCCGTCGAGTACGCCGGAGTCACCTCCTGGACCGTTGCGTACTCGCTCGGCGCACTCGGTCTGCTGACCGCCGTCACCACCATCTACCTCGCGTTCCGCCCCGAACATCCGGCCGCCAGGCTCACCGAGGAGGACGAGGTCCGGCTGCGGGCCCTCCTCGACAAGCACGGCGGCCGCGACTCGCTCGGCCACTTCGCGCTCCGTCGCGACAAGGGCGTCGTCTTCTCCCCCAGCGGCAAGGCCGCCGTCTGCTACCGCGTGGTGTCCGGGGTGATGCTGGCCAGCGGCGACCCGATCGGCGACGTGGAGGCCTGGCCGGGCGCCATCGAACGCTTCATGGACGAGGCCAAGGCGCACTCCTGGACCCCCGCGGTGATGGGCTGCAGTGAGACGGGCGGCGAGGTCTGGACCCGCGAGACCGGGCTCGACGCGCTGGAGCTCGGCGACGAGGCGGTGGTGGATGTCGCGGATTTCTCGCTCGCCGGGCGCCCGATGCGCAACGTGCGCCAGATGGTGAAGCGCATTGAGCGCAGCGGTTACGAGACCCGCGTGCGGCGCGTCCGCGACATAGGCGAGACCGAGCTGGCCCGCATCCGGCGGGCCGCCGCCGACTGGCGTGGCACCGATACCGAGCGCGGCTTCTCCATGGCGCTCGGCCGGATCGGCGACCCGGCCGACGGCGACTGCATCATCGCCACCGCCCACAAGGCCGACGAGCACACCGCCGACTCCCCGTACGGCGATCTCAAGGCCGTGCTGCACTTCGTTCCGTGGGGCACGGACGGCATGTCCCTGGAGCTCATGCGCCGCGACCGCGCCGCCGACCCCGGGATGAACGAGCTGCTGATCGTCGCCTCCCTGCACGACGCGCCCCGGCTCGGCATCGAACGTGTCTCGCTGAACTTCGCGATGTTCCGCTCGGCGCTCGCCCGCGGCGAGAAACTGGGCGCGGGCCCGGTGCTGCGGGGCTGGCGCGGGCTGCTGATCTTCCTGTCGCGCTGGTACCAGATCGAGTCGCTGTACAAGTTCAACGCCAAGTTCCAGCCCCGCTGGGAGCCCCGCTTCGTCGTCTATCGCACCAGCCGCGACCTGCCCCGCATCTCGTTCGCCGCGATGCAGGCCGAGGGCTTCGTCAACGTCGGGCTGCCCCGTCCGTTCGCCCGCCGATTCCCGGCCTCCCGGCCCCGTCCCTGCGCCCACGCAACGGGTCCCGGACCGGAGCACGGTCCCAGCGCGGCGTAACACCGCTCCGTACGGGCCTACGCTGGTCGCATGAGTACGTTGCGTGGACGAGGCACGGTCCAGGGCCTGCCGGAGTGGGACCGCTGTGCGGTCATGGGTGTCGTCAATGTGACCCCCGACTCCTTCTCCGACGGAGGCCGCTGGTTCGACACCACGGCTGCGATCAAGCACGGCCTCGACCTGGTCGCCGTAGGCGCCGACCTGGTCGATGTCGGCGGCGAGTCGACCCGTCCCGGCGCCAGCCGGGTGGACGAGGCCGAGGAGCTGCGGCGCGTGATCCCGGTCGTGCGGGGGCTGGCCCAGGAAGGCGTCACGGTCTCCGTGGACACCATGCGGGCCCGGGTCGCCGAACAGTCCGTCGCCGCAGGTGCGGCCCTGGTCAACGATGTGAGCGGCGGGCTCGCCGACCCGGACATGATCCCGGTCGTCGCCGCCGCCGGAGCGCCGTTCGTGGTCATGCACTGGCGTGGCTTCAGCGAGTCGATGAACAGCCGTGCGGTGTACGAGGACGTCGTCGCCGAGGTCGTCGCGGAGCTGCGGACGCGGATGGACGCGGTGGTCGCGGGCGGGGTCGCCCCCGAACGGATCGTGGTCGACCCCGGCCTGGGCTTCGCCAAGGACGCCGCCCACGATCTCTCCCTCGTCGCCCACCTCGACGAGCTGCGCGCGCTGGGCCGCCCCCTGCTGGTCGCCGCCTCCCGCAAGCGGTTCCTCGGCCATGTGCTGGCCGGTGAGGGCGCCGCACCACCGCCCGCCCGGGAACGCGACGCGGCCACCGCCGCAATCTCCGCCCTCTCCGCCCAGGCGGGCGCCTGGGCCGTCCGGGTCCACGAGGTCCGGGCGACCGCCGACGCCGTCCGGGTCGCCCGCGCGGTCGAGGGAGCCGCGTGAGCGACGACCAGGAACAGGTGGCCGCCGACATCGCGGCGGTCGAACAGGCCAACACCGCCTTCTACGAGGCGATGGAACGCGGCGACCTGGACGCGCTCTCCGGACTCTGGCTGCCCGGCGAGAACCTCACGATCTCCTGCGTCCACCCCGGCTGGCCGGTGCTCAGCGGACGCGGCGAGGTACTGCGCAGTTACGCCCTGATCATGGCGAACACCGAGTACATCCAGTTCTTCCTGACCGATGTCGGGGTCTCGATGACCGGGGACACGGCCCTGGTCGTCTGCACCGAGAACATCCTCAGCGGCGGCCCCGCGGAGGACGGCGGCGACCTCGGACCGCTGGTCGGCCAACTCGTCGTCGCCACCAATGTGTTCCGCCGCACCGAGGACGGCTGGAAGCTCTGGTCCCATCACGGGTCCCCGGTGCTGACCGAGTCCGAGGACGAGGACGAGGACGAGTCGCCGTCCTGACCCCCTTGCGGGGGGCGCGCTCCCGGACGGATACGCCCCCGAGGGGATTGGACTCCGGGCCGCAGGGTAGGGGACGCGCCTACCAGCCCCGCACGATCCCGTCCATGGCCCCCGCGGGCGAGCGCTGTCCGCGCTCGCAGGTAGATTCGAAAGAGGGCACCTTGCCGTCCGCACGCGGCCCCGTGTCTCTACGACCAACAACAGCAGGAGTGATTCGCGTGGATCGTGTCGCGCTGCGCGGCCTGAAGGCCCGTGGGAACCATGGCGTCTTTCCCCGGGAACGGGAAGAGGGCCAGACCTTCATCGTCGACCTGGTTCTCGGCCTCGACACCCGCCCCGCGGCAGCCGCCGACGACCTGACCAAGACGGTGCACTACGGCGTGGTCGCCGAGGAGGTCGTCGACATCGTGCAGGGAGAGCCGGTCGATCTGATCGAGACACTCGCGGAGCGCATCGCCCAGAAGTGCCTGGGACACGAAGGCGTCGAGGAGGTCGAGGTCGTCGTGCACAAGCCGGATGCGCCGATCACCGTCCCGTTCGACGATGTGACCATCACCATCACCCGGAGCCGAGCATGACTGCATTTTCTACCGAGGGGCAGAGCGACCCGACCGTACAGCCGGTGCCCGCCTCCGTGGTCGAGCAGGTCGACGCGGCGGACGTCACCCTCTCCAACCCCAAACCGGCCGTGATCTCGCTCGGCTCCAACCTCGGCAACCGCCTGGAGACCCTCCAGGGAGCCATCGACGCGCTGGAGGACACCCCCGGCCTCCGGGTCAAGGCGGTGTCCCCGGTGTACGAGACGGAGCCGTGGGGGGTCGCCCCCGGCACCCAGCCGTCGTACTTCAACGCGGTGATCGTCGTGAAGACGACACTGCCCCCGTCCTCCCTCCTGGAACGCGGCCAGGCCATCGAGGAGGCCTTCGACCGCGTCCGCGAGGAGCGTTGGGGCCCGCGCACCATCGACGTGGACATCGTGGCTTACGCGGATGTGGTCTCCGACGACCCGGCGCTGACCCTTCCCCACCCCCGGGCCCACGAGCGGGCCTTCGTGCTCGCCCCGTGGCACGACGTCGACCCCGAGGCGCAGCTGCCCGGCCACGGCCCGGTGGCGGAGCTGCTCGGCAAGATCGGCCGCGGCGGCGTACACCCCCGGGCCGATCTGGAACTCCGCCTGCCCGAGTAGTCGTTAGGCTCAGGGCAGGTCAGCACAGGACACAGAACAGACAGCCGGACAGACAGGCGGACAGCCCGGTCGGCCGGCGGCGAAGGGCGGCTTTCTCGGTGAAGCAACTACGGCTCGGGGTACTGGCCGGACTCTTCGCCGCGGCCGGCGTGCTGTCCTGGGGCGGTGCCCGCCTCTGGGACTCCCTCGCAACCCTGCCGAGCGTGCCCCTCGCCGCGCCCATCGTGCTCGCGGTGATCGCCGTCATCCTGCTCGCGACGGCGCTCTCCATCCGCTCCCGGCTGCGCGCGCAGCGCGAGCGCCGCCCGGGCGCGAAGGGTGTCGAGCCGCTGATGGCCGCCCGCGCCGTGGTCTTCGGCCAGGCCAGCGCCCTGGTCGTGTCGCTGGTCGCCGGCCTGTACGGCGGTACCGGGGTCTTCCTGCTCGGCTCGCTCGACATCCCGGCCCGCCGCGACCAGGCGATCTACGCCGGTTTCGCGGTGCTGGCCGGGATCGGGGTGGTCGCCGCCGCCTTGTTCCTGGAGCGCGTCTGCAAGCTCCCGGAGGACAAGGACGACGACAAGAGTGCCGCCTCCGCCTGACGCTCCGACCGCGCCCGGCCCACCGGCACCGCCTCTGGCCCTCAGCGGGCCATGATCAGGCTCATCGCCTCGGCGCGCGTCGCGGGGTCGCGGAGCTGGCCGCGTACCGCCGAGGTCAGCGTCTTCGCCCCGGGCTTGCGGATGCCGCGCATCGACATGCACATGTGCTCGCACTCGATGACGACGATGGCTCCGCGCGGCTCCAGGATCCTCATCAGTGAGTCGGCGATCTGCGTGGTCAGCCTCTCCTGGACCTGCGGGCGCCGGGCGTAGACGTCGACCAGCCTGGCCAGCTTCGACAGGCCGGTGATCTTGCCGGTGGTCGCCGGGATGTACCCGACATGCGCGACTCCACGGAACGGCACCAGGTGGTGCTCGCAGGTCGAGAACACCTCGATGTCCTTGACCAGCACCATCTCGTCGTGGCCGAGGTCGAACGTGGTCGTCAGGACGTCCTCGGGCTGCTGGCTCAGACCCGCGAATATCTCCTTGTACGCCCGCGCCACCCGTCCCGGCGTCTCACGCAGCCCCTCCCGGTCCGGGTCCTCCCCGACGGCGAGGAGAAGCTCGCGCACTGCGGCCTCGGCCCGCTTCTCGTCGAACTCACCGATCGAACCCTGGCCGTCCAGCGTCACCGGGTCGGTCATCTGTGCCTCGTTCCTTCAGCTGTCACCTGCGCGGACATCGCGCAGACATACAAAAAGCCGCGCCCCCACAGGCTAAAACCTGGGGGGCGCGGCATCCATTCCGGGTCGGTGGAGCCCCGTGACAGGGGCCACACCGGGGTCCGCACTAGCTCTCGGGACGGTCCTCAGGGATCGCCTCGGTGGCCGGAACGGTGTCCGTCGGGGTCGACCCGTTGGCCGTGGTGACCCCGTTGGTGAGGGCGAGCTCCTTCGGCGACAGCACCGGCGGCCGCGTCGACGGCGTACGCCGTGCGGAGCCGGTCCACGCCGGGCGGGCCGGACGCTTCACGATTCCGGCGAAGATCTCGGCGATCTGCTCCTTGCCGAGGGTCTCCTTCTCCAGCAGCTGGAGAACCAGGTTGTCGAGAACGTCGCGGTTCTCGACGAGGATCTCCCACGCCTCGTTGTGCGCGGTCTCGATGAGCTTCTTGACCTCTTCGTCGACGAGCGCCGCGACCTCTTCCGAGTAGTCGCGCTGGTGGCCCATCTCCCGGCCCAGGAAGGGCTCGGTGTTGTCGCCGCCGAACTTGATCGCGCCGAGCCGCTCCGTCATGCCGTACTGCGTGACCATCGCGCGGGCCGTGGCACTGGCCTTCTCGATGTCGTTCGCAGCGCCGGTGGTCGGGTCGTGGAAGACCAGCTCCTCGGCCGCGCGCCCGCCCAGCATGTAGGCCAGCTGGTCGAGCATCTCGTTGCGCGTCGTGGAGTACTTGTCCTCCTCCGGCAGCACCATCGTGTAACCGAGGGCGCGGCCGCGGGAGAGGATCGTGATCTTGTGCACCGGGTCCGAGTTGGGGGAAGCCGCCGCGACCAGGGCGTGTCCGCCCTCGTGGTACGCGGTGATCTTCTTCTCCTTGTCGGACATGATCCGGGTCCGCTTCTGCGGGCCCGCCACGACGCGGTCGATCGCCTCGTCCAGCATCTCGTTGTCGATCAGCTTCTTGTTGCTGCGCGCCGTGAGGAGCGCCGCTTCGTTCAGCACGTTCGACAGGTCGGCACCGGTGAAACCGGGCGTACGACGGGCCACTGCGCCGAGATCGACGTCCGGGGCGACCGGCTTGCCCTTCTGGTGCACCTTGAGGATTTCGAGACGGCCCTGCATGTCCGGCCGGTCGACCGCGATCTGCCGGTCGAAACGGCCCGGGCGCAGCAGCGCCGGGTCGAGGATGTCCGGCCGGTTCGTGGCGGCGATCAGGATGACGCCGCCCTTCACGTCGAAGCCGTCCATCTCGACGAGCAGCTGGTTCAGGGTCTGCTCACGCTCGTCGTGACCACCGCCGAGACCCGCACCACGGTGCCGGCCGACGGCGTCGATCTCGTCGACGAAGACGATCGCCGGGGCGTTCGCCTTGGCCTGCTCGAACAGGTCACGGACCCGGGAGGCACCGACACCGACGAACATCTCGACGAAGTCGGAACCGGAGATCGAGTAGAACGGGACGCCGGCCTCGCCCGCGACGGCGCGTGCGAGCAGCGTCTTGCCCGTACCGGGAGGCCCGTACAGCAGGACGCCCTTGGGGATCTTCGCGCCGACGGCCTGGAACTTCGCCGGCTCCTGGAGGAACTCCTTGATCTCGTGGAGTTCCTCGACGGCCTCGTCGGACCCGGCCACATCGGCGAAGGTCGTCTTCGGGGTGTCCTTGGTGATCAGCTTGGCCTTGGACTTGCCGAACTGCATGACCTTGGAGCCGCCACCCTGCATCTGATTCATCAGGAACAGGAAGACGACCACGATCAGCACGAAGGGCAGCAGCGAGAGAAGGATCGAGAGGAACGGGGACTGCTTCGACGGCGAGACGGTGTAACCCTTCTCGATGTCACCGCTCTCGAACTTCTTCTGCAGCGTGTCGGCGAGCTGGACACCCTGGTCACCGATGTAGCTCGCCTGGAACTTGCTGCCGGACTCGCCCGAGAGTTTCTGGCCGTCCTTCAGCTCGATCTTGAGGATTTGTTCGTCGCCGGTGGTCAGCTTGGCCTGCTCCACCTGGTTCTTGCTGATCGCCTGGATCACCTTGCCGGTGTCCACCGTCTTGTAGCCGCCCGACGAGCCGACGACTTGCATCAACACGACCACGGCGAGGACGGCCAGCACGATCCACATGACCGGCCCACGGAAGTATCGCTTCACGTCCATCCATACGGAGCGAAGTCGCCCCGTCCCTCCTGCCCGTAGGTAAATGCTGCTGTGAGAAAAGACTGTTCTTCGGACGGTACCCCAGCATTGTCGCCTGTGACCGCCTGGGCCGTCTGTCAAACCCGCCTTCAAAGGCTCCAACGCCGGGAACCCGTCAGGGGTTCCCGGGGGTGCATCCCGGGTCGGGTGCGGGCCGAGGAGGGCTGCGGGGGCCTTCAGCCGCCGTAGACGTGCGGGGCGAGCGTGCCGACGAAGGGCAGGTTGCGGTACTTCTCCGCGTAGTCCAGCCCGTAGCCGACGACGAACTCGTTGGGGATGTCGAACCCGACCCACTTGCAGTCGAGCGCGACCTTCGCCGCATCCGGCTTGCGCAGCAGGGTGCAGATCTCCAGGCTGGCGGGTTCGCGCGAGCCCAGGTTCGACATCAGCCAGGACAGGGTCAGGCCCGAGTCGATGATGTCCTCGACGATCAGGACGTGCTTGCCCTTGATGTCGGTGTCCAGGTCCTTGAGGATCCGGACGACACCGGAGGACTGGGTGCCCGCGCCGTACGAGGAGACGGCCATCCAGTCCATCGTGACGGGGGTGGACAGCGCGCGCGCCAGGTCCGCCATCACCATCACGGCGCCCTTGAGGACGCCGACGATGAGCAGGTCCTTGCCCGCGTACTCCGCGTCGATCTTCGCGGCCAGCTCGACGAGCTTCGCGTCGATCTCTTCCTTGGTGAGGAGCACCGACTGAAGGTCGGTGCCCATGTCCTTCTCGTTCACCCGCGTCTCTTTCTTTGCCTGCCCGGTCCGGGGTGGTGCCCCGGCCGTGCGCGGCCGCTCGCCTGCATGTCAGCCGCTCGTGCTTCAGCTCTGCCGAATCACCAGTCTGCCACCCTGGCGCCGCGCTTCGACGCGGCCGGGCAGGTTGATGGCCTGCTGGCCGCGCCAGCCGGTGATCAGACGGTCGACTTCTTCGATGTGGCGGGCGAAGAGGGAACCGGCCGGAGCGCCTGCCTCTATGGCCGCCCGGCGCAGCACCCGACGGCGCACGGCGGGGGGCAGCGCGTACAGCTTGGCGCAGTCCAGCTGCCCGGCGTCGTCCCGTACGGCGGTGTCGGCCTCGGCGGCCCAGGTGTCCAGTGCGTCGGCGTCGTCGCGGGAGAGCTGCGCGGTACGGGCCAGGGCTTCGACCACGCCTTTGCCGAGGGCCTTCTCCAGGGCGGGCAGGCCCTCGTGGCGCAGCCGGGAGCGGGTGTAGGCGGGGTCGACGTTGTGCGGGTCGTCCCAGACGGGCAGGGACTGGACAAGGCACGCCTTGCGGGCGGTCTGCCGGTCGAGCTGCAGGAAGGGGCGTCGGTAGCGGCCGGCCGGGCCGGAGGCGGCGGCCATGCCGGAGAGCGAGCGGATACCGGAGCCGCGGGCGAGGCCGAGCAGGACGGTCTCCGCCTGGTCGTCACGGGTGTGGCCGAGCAGGACGGCGGCGGCGCCGTGACGCTCGGCCGCGGCGTCCAGGGCGGCGTAGCGGGCGTCGCGGGCGGCAGCCTCGGGTCCGCCGTCGCGGCCGACGTGCACGGAGACGGCCTCCACCGGGTCGAGGTCCATGGCGGCGAGGCGGGCGACGACCTCGGCGGCGCGGACGTCGGACCCGTCCTGGAGGTTGTGGTCGACGGTGATGCCGCCGGCCCGGACGGCGAGTTTGCGGGCCTCGAAGGCGAGGGCGGAGGCGAGCGCCATGGAGTCGGCGCCGCCGGAGCAGGCCACCAGCACCAGCGGGGCGTCGGGGCGTTCGGGGAGCGCGGGGCGCCGCCTGCCCGGGCCGGCTTCGGCGAGCTCGGGGCGCGGGGCGCGTTCGGTGCGTTCGGCGCGTTCGGCGAATTCGTTCAGTACGTCGTGGAGTACGCGGCGGACCGCCAGGCGTATCGCCGCGACCGCAGGATGGGGACCCATGTCCGGTGCCCTTCGTGAAGTTTTGGGGGTGCCTCGGAGCGTCGGGACGGAAAGAGTGCCGTCACCCAGAGTGCGTCGATGGTGACAGAGCCAAGCCGTTCATCGAGCATTGCACGCCTTCCCATGCCCCTACGGTCCCTCGGATGGGTGATTACCGGGGCGTACTTCTTCCGGCTTCCCCCATCGACCGCCCCATGATCACGACTCTGCCTTACGGTGCACCCTCGCGATCCAGTCCGCCGGTTTGGCGATCTCAGCCTTGGTTGGCAGCGTGTTCGGGGAGGTCCAGACCCGGTTGAAGCCGTCCATGCCGACCTCGTCGACGACGGCACGCACGAACCGCTCGCCGTCCCGGTACTGGCGCAGTTTGGCATCGAGGCCGAGGAGCTTGCGCAACGCCTGGTCGAGGCGGCTGGCGCCGCGCGCCCGGCGCTGCTGGAACTTCTCCCGGATCTCTCCGACGGAGGAGACGACCTCGGGGCCGACGCCGTCCATCACGTAGTCGGCGTGTCCTTCGAGCAGGGACATCACGGCGGTGAGCCGGCCGAGGATCTCGCGCTGGGCGGGGGTCTGGACGATCTCGACGAGGCTGCGGCCGCCGTCCTCGCCCTCCTCGCCCTCGGGCGTGCTGCCGGCGAGCGACTGGGCGGCCTCGCGGAGCCGTTCCAGCACGGTCATCGGGTCGACGTCGGTCTCGTCGAGGAACGACTGGATTTCGCCCTGCAGATGGTCGCGGAGCCAGGGGACTCCGGTGAACTGGGTGCGGTGTGTCTCCTCGTGGAGCGCGACCCAGAGCCGGAAGTCGTGCGGGTCGACGTCGAGTTCGCGCTCGACGTGGACGACGTTCGGGGCGACGAGCAGCAGTCTGCCGCCGCCGCTGAGGGGGGCCGGGAGCTCACGGCTCGCGGGGGCGAACGTCTCGTACTGTCCGAGGACCCGGGAGGCCAGGAACGACAGCAGCATGCCCAGCTCGACGCCGGTCACCTTGGAGCCGACCGCACCGAGCACGGCTCCGCCGGGGCTGCTGGAGCGCCGGTTCTCCATTTTTGCCAGGAGTGGACGGAGCAGTTCGCGGAAGCCCGCGACGTTCGCCCTGATCCAGCCGGCCCGGTCGACGACCAGGACCGGGGTGTCCTCGGGTTCGGCCCCCTCCGGGATCATCCGGGTGAAGGAACGGACGTGCTCCTCCGACGCCTTGGCATGCCTGCGGAGTTCCGCGACGACCTCGCGGGCCTCCTCGCGGCTGATGTCGGGTCCCGGCCGCACGAGCCGGGTCGCGGTCGCGACCGCGAGATTCCAGTCGACCATCTCGGCACCACCGATGCTCGTCATGCGTCAACCGTACGTGCTCGGGTCCGTCCGCGGTGTGCTGTTGACCCGCTCATCGGGTACGGACGGCGAGGCTCGTGGCGAGGGCGTCGAGGGCGGACTGGGCCTCGGCCGGTGACGTCGTGCCGGACGCCAGGAAGGCGAAGGCGAGCAGCCGGCCCCGTGCGTCCACGACCGTCCCGGCGAGGGTGTTCACTCCGGTGAGGGTGCCGGTCTTGGCGCGGATCAGTCCGGTGCCGCGCGAGGTCGAGGTGTACCGGTTGCTGAGCGTGCCGGTGAATCCGGCCACCGGGAGGCCGGTCAGGACGGGTCGCAGCTCGGGGCGGCCGGGTTCCGCGGCGCGGGCGAGGAGGCCCGCCAGCAGCCCGGCGGTGACCTTGTCCTTGCGATTCAGTCCGCTGCCGTCGGCGAAGTTCGCGCCGGCCAGCGGCAGGTGCAGCTTCTTCAGTCGGGCGGTGACGGCCCGTCGGCCGCCGTCGAAGTCGGCCGGTTCGCCGGTGGCCAGGGCGGTCTGCCGGGCCAGCGCCTCGGCGATGTCGTTGTCGCTGTTGGTCAGGGCCCGTTCGACCAGGGCGGACAGCGGGGCGGAGAGATGCTTGGCGACCGGCCGGGACGTGGCGGCAGCGCGGCCCGGCGTGGGCGCGGACCCGGTGCCGATGCCGGCGTCCTTCAGGAGTCCGGCGAAGGTGCGGGCGGCGTCACGCGCCGGGTCGCCGCTGCGCGGGGCGGGTCCGCGGTCCGTCCGGTCGAGCCGCCCCTCGTCCAGCATCAGGGCGCTGACCGGGGCGATGTTCTCGTTGGGGCCGATCGGGTGCCGGGCGGGACCGGAGTACCGGGAGGTGTCGTACCGGAGCCGGACGGTGTCGACGCCCCGGTCGCGCAGGGCTCGTACGGTGCCGCCGGCCAGTTCGCGCAGCGCCGCCTTGTCGAGGGTGGGGTCGCCGCCGCCCACGAGGGTGAGCGTGCGGGAGTCCGGGGATGCCTGGACGGTCGTGGCGATGCGGTGGTCGGGGCCGAGGGCGGAGAGTGCGGCGACGGCAGTGGCGATCTTGACGGTGGAGGCGGGCGTCATCGCGGTGTCGGCACCCTTCCCGTACAGCCGCTTGCCGGTGGCCGTGTCGATGACGACAGCGGTACGGACGGTGCCGAGCGCGGAGGAGTCCAGCAGTTTGTCGAGGGTGGTGCGGAGAGCGGCCGCTGCTCCGTCCGGAGTGTCCGGCTCGTCCGGGGCGGCCTTGTCGGCCCGGGTGCCGAGGGCCGCGAGGACTGCCGGGGCACTCGGGGCGGGGGCCGGTGCGGCGGGCGCGGCGGGTTCGTGATGTGCGCCACCTGTACGGTCCCTGGCGGCGGCCCACTGCTGCTCGGCCTTACGCTGACCCGAGTCCCAGGGACCGGCGGCGAGGACGGCGCCGGCTGCGAGCGCCAGGCCGAGGACGGCGGAGCCTGCCGTGAACTGCCAGTTGTTCCATCCGTTCACCTTGTTCAGGCAACCCGCCACGGCCGGCCTGCGCAACGCGTTCAACGGGTTGATCGACGGTCTTTTCACCGGCTCGGTCACCGTTGACCAGCCCCTTTCGCGAGCACACATCTCCGTGGGGGACACTTAATCACCAGTCGTATGTGTTGATCATGGAGGAGCCACCCGTGGAGTTCGACGTCACCATCGAGATCCCGAAGGGTTCGCGGAACAAGTACGAGGTGGACCACGAGACCGGTCGGATCCGCCTGGACCGTCGACTCTTCACCTCGACCAGCTACCCGGCGGACTACGGCTTCGTCGAGAACACCCTCGGCGAGGACGGCGACCCGCTGGACGCGCTGGTCATCCTGGACGAGCCGACCTTCCCCGGCTGCCTCATCAAGTGCCGCGCCATCGGCATGTTCCGCATGACGGACGAGGCCGGCGGCGACGACAAGCTGCTGTGCGTCCCGGCCTCCGACCCGCGGGTGGAGCACCTGCGCGACATCCACCACGTGTCGGAGTTCGACCGCCTGGAGATCCAGCACTTCTTCGAGGTCTACAAGGACCTGGAGCCCGGCAAGTCCGTCGAGGGTGCCGACTGGGTCGGCCGCGCCGAGGCCGAGGCCGAGATCGAGGCCTCCTACAAGCGCCTCGAGGCGCAGGGCGGCAAGCACTGACACAGCGGTGTCCGTGACCGCCGCGCAGGCGTGATCCCGGTTCCGCTCACGGTTCCCGCTGCGGTTCCGTAAAGAGTTCGGCGCAAGGAACGGGCGGCACATCCCTCAGCGGTGTGCCGCCCGTTTCGCATGTGCGCCCATGTCCGTGCCCATACTGGGCAGGAGCGCAACCCAAGACGCGCAGCCAAGAAGGAGCGAGGTCCAGTGGTGGCGGAACCGGGCGGTCCCGAGGATCAGAAGCCCCAGTCCGACGAGGCGCGCAGCGCCTTTGTCCCGCCGGCCGGTGTGGGGCGCCCCGCTGCGCCGTCCGAGGACGACCACCCCACCTCGGAGTTCGCCCTCCCGGCCGGTCTGACGACCGAACCGCAGGGGTCCGGATCCGGCCCGGGATCGGGTTCCGCTTCCGGACCGGGTTCCGGCTCGGGCTCGGGCTCGGACACGATCGGTTCGGCCTTCGCCCCGCCGCGCACGTACAGCGCCAGCCAGTCGCCGCCCGCCTTCACTCCCGCGCACGGCATCCCGATGATCCGGCTGACCAAGGAAGCTCCTTGGCAGGACCGGATGCGCACGATGCTGCGGATGCCGGTCGCCGAGCGGCCGGCGCCCGAGCCGGTGCAGAAGCCCGACGAGGCGGGACCAGCGGTGCCGCGCGTGCTCGACCTGACGCTGCGTATCGGGGAGTTGCTGCTCGCGGGTGGGGAGGGCGCGGAGGACGTCGAGGCAGCGATGTTCGCGGTGACCCGCTCGTACGGTCTCGACCGGTGCGAGCCGACGGTCACCTTCACCCTGCTGTCGATTTCGCACCAGCCGTCACTGGTCGACGACCCGGTGACGGCGAGCCGTACCGTACGCCGCCGCGGCACCGACTACACGCGGCTGGCCGCCGTCTTCCGGCTCATCGACGACATCACCCACGAGGACGTCGAGGTCTCCCTGGAGGAGGCGTACCGACGGCTCGCCGAGATCCGGCGCAACCGGCATCCGTACCCCGGCTGGGTGCTGACGCTGGCCGGTGGCGGGCTGGCGGGTGCGGCATCGGTGCTGGTCGGCGGCAACGCAATGGTCTTCGTGGTGGCGGCGGTCGGCGCGATGCTCGGCGACCGGCTCGCCTGGCTCTGCGCCGGGCGCGGGCTGCCGGAGTTCTACCAGTTCGTGGTGGCGGCGATGCCCCCGGCCGCGATGGGGGTCGCGCTGACCTTGAGCCACTCGACGGACATCCGGCCGTCCGCCGTCATCACCGGTGGGCTGTTCGCGCTGCTGCCGGGGCGGGCCCTGGTGGCGGGCGTCCAGGACGGGTTGACCGGCTACTACATCACCGCCGCCGCCCGTCTGCTCGAAGTCATGTACTTGTTCATCGGCATCGTCGTCGGTGTGCTGCTGGTCCTGTATCTGGGACTTCAGCTGGGGGCCCAGCTGAACCCCGAAGCCAGGTTCGTCGCCCACGACCGTCCCGTGGTGCAGATCCTGGCGTCGATGGCGCTCTGTTTCGCCTTCGCGATCCTGCTCCAGCAGGATCGGTCCACCGTGCTGGCAGTGACCCTCAACGGCGCCGTGGCCTGGGTGATCTACGGCGCCATGGCCAGGACCGGCAACATCTCGCCGGTGGCGGCGACAGCGACGGCGGCCGGTCTGGTGGGCCTGTTCGGGCAGCTGCTCTCGCGCTACCGGTACACGTCGTCGCTGCCGTTCATCACGGCGGCGATCGGCCCGCTGCTGCCCGGCTCGGCCACGTACTTCGGTCTGCTGGGCATGGCACAGGGCAATGTGAACGCCGGGCTCGCCTCGCTGTCGTCCGCGGCGGCGACGGCACTGGCCATCGCGATCGGGGTGAATCTGGGAAGCGAGATCTCCCGGCTGTTCATGCGGGTACCCGGGGCGGTCGGCGGGGCGAACCGCCGCGCGGCCAAACGGACGCGCGGCTTCTGACCCGGATACGGGCCCCGTATCGAGCAGCGGTCAGCGCCTGGCGTGGCGGCCGCGCTGACCCGTGGACGGGGCGCCACCGCCGGCGATCGGACCCCGGTCCTCGCCGCCCCCGGCGGCCGCTTCCTTCTTCGACCTGCTGCGGGCGCGCAGGAACTCGATCGCGATCGGCACCACCGAGATCAGCACGATCAGGATGAGCATCGCCTCGATGTTGTTGCGGACGAACTCGATCTGCCCGAGCCCGGCGCCGAGCAGTGTGACCCCGACGCCCCAGAGCACACCGCCGATGATGTTGAACGTGATGAACGAGCGGTAGTTCATCCGGCTCACACCGGCGATGATCGGCGTGAACGTACGCACGACGGGCACGAAACGGGCCAGGATCAGCGACTTCGGCCCGTACTTCTCGAAGAACTCGTGGGCCTTCTCGACGTTCTCCTGCTTGAAGAGGCGGGAGTCGGGGCGCTTGAAGAGCGAAGGTCCGACCTTGCGGCCGAAGAGATAGCCCACCTGGTCGCCGATGATCGCCGCCAGCGCCACGAGGACGCAGACCAGCCACAGCGGGGTGTGCAGCTTGTCCGTCGTCACCAGCAGACCCGTGGTGAACAGCAGGGAGTCGCCGGGCAGGAAGAAGCCGATCAACAGCCCGGACTCGGCGAAGACGATGACCAGCACACCGAGCAGTCCGAACTGCCCGATGAGATGGTCCGGGTCCAGCCAGCTCGGTCCGAGCGCAAGCGTATTCAAGGGTCCGGGCTCCAGGATCGGTCGATGGCAGCTGCGTGGCCGCCCAAAGCTATCAACGCCGGAAGACAGCTCCGGGTTCCAGTGGGCCGCGCGGGGATGCACACAGGGTGAACCGGGACAAAGCTGTCCCCAGGAGGTGCCACACGATGGGCATTGAGGATTACGGCGGTGGGCAGACGGCACAGTCCGATGTCCTGGTCGTCACCACGAACGACGTCCCCGGGTACCGGGTGACCCGGGTGATCGGTGAGGTGTTCGGTCTGACCGTGCGCTCGCGTCACCTCGGCAGCCAGATCGGCGCCGGGCTGAAGTCGATGATCGGCGGCGAGCTGAAGGGGCTGACCAAGACCCTCGTCCAGACCCGCAATCAGGCCATGGAGCGGCTTGTCGAGCAGGCGAAGGCGCGCGGCGCCAACGCGGTGCTGATGATGCGGTTCGATGTGACGGAGGCGGCCGACGTGGGCACGGAGGTCTGCGCGTACGGCACGGCGGCCGTTGTCGAGAAGGCCTGACGTCCCGACGGGCACCGACGGGGGCCGAGGCGCTCTCGACCCCCGTACCCGGCGTTACGCCCGGTGCTCCGCGTTGGCGTTGATCGCATCCCGCAGGTGTTCGGCCAGGCCAGGCCCGATCGACTCGTAGTAGGCGCGGAACTGCGGATCGCTGACGTACATCTCGCCGAGCCCACGGTGGATCTCGTAGGTGCACTCGTAGAACCACGTGGAGATGTGGAGCCGGTGCGCCTCGGCGAGCTCCGTCGCCCGCTCCCCGGTGGCGGGTTCGCCCGCCGCCATCACCGCGGTGTACGCCTCGCTCCACTCGGCGACCTCGGCCTGCATCCGCTTCCAGTCGTCCTTGGTGTAGCCGGCCGCCCGGCGCTGCGACTCCGCGTACGCGGCGGTGGAGCCCCAACGGCGCTCCGCCTCCTCCGCGTGCTCCTCCGGGTCCTTGGCCCCGAAGACCTCGAACTTCTCCTCGGGCGTGAGATTGATACCCATCTTCCGTGCCTCCATGGCTGTTTCGACGGCGGCGGCCATCTTCTGGAGTTCGGCGATCCGGCCGGACAGCAACGCGTGCTGGCGGCGCAGGTGGTCCTGCGGATCCGCGTCCGGGTCGTCGAGCAGCACCGCGATCTCTTCGAGCGGGAAGCCGAGTTCCCGGTAGAACAGGATCTGCTGCAGCCGGTCGAGGTCGGCATCGCTGTAACGCCGGTGGCCCGCGTGGCTGCGCCCGCCGGGCGAGAGCAGTCCGATCCCGTCGTAGTGGTGCAGGGTGCGCACCGTGACTTTGGCGAACCCGGCGACCTGTCCCACGGAAAAGTCCACGGCCCTCCACTCCTTTCTGCTTTCGCTCCGTACGCCGGTGCTTCCGTACGGACCCGAGCCTGAGCCCTGACGTGACGTGAGGTGCAAGCCCGAAATGGCCCTCACACCCCGATGCAATAGGTAAGTTATGCGGCTTTTGCGTCGTTATGGTGACCCGATGGCCTCCGACTCCGTCGCTCTCGCCCAGCCCACCCCGGCGCGCCGGCTGCTGCTCCTCATCCTGCCCGCCCTGGTCGTCGGGACGGCCTCGGCCCTGATCCTGCTCGCCGTCAGCCTGCTCGCCGAGCAACTCCAGGACGTGCTCTGGAAGACGCTTCCCGACGCGCTCTCCATCGGCCGGTACTCCTCGCCGTGGATGATCGTGATGCTCACCGCGACCGGCCTCGCCGTCGGGCTGGTCGTCCGCACGGTGCACGGCCACGCGGGCCCCGATCCGACCACCACCGGGCTGGTCGATCCGCCTCTGCCTCCGGACGTCGTACCCGGACTGCTGGTCGTGACGGTGCTGGCGCTGGCGGGCGGGGTCAGCCTGGGGCCCGAGAACCCGATCACCGCCGCCAACATCGCGCTCGCCTTCTGGCTGGGCCGCCGGGCCGCCCCGGACAGTACGACCGACCTCTGGATCGCGCTCGCCTCGGCCGGGACGATCGGCGCCCTCTTCGGCACCCCGGTCGCCGCGGCCCTGATCCTCACCGAGTCGCTCACCGCGGTCGGCGGCGAACCGGGCGCGCTCTGGGACCGGCTCTTCGCCCCGCTCGCGGCGGGCGTCGCGGGGGCGCTCACCATGACACTGCTGGCCCATCCCAGCTTCGACCTGTCGCTGCCGCCGTACCCGGGAGCGCACTGGGTCGACCTGCTCTCGTCGACCGTGATCGCCTCGGCGGGGGCGATGCTCGGTCTGGCGGCGGTGTACGCGGTGCCGTACGCGCACCGGGCGTTCCGCGCACTGCGGCATCCGGTCCTGATGCTGACCGCCGGCGGTCTGCTGCTCGGGCTGCTCGGCGCACTCGGCGGCCATCTCACCCTCTTCAAGGGCCTGGACGAGGTGAAGGAGCTCAGCGCCGATCCGAGCGGCTGGTCGGCCGGGCAGTTCGCCACCATGGCCATGGTGAAGACGGCCGCCCTGGTGATCGCCGCGACCTGCGGCTTCCGGGGCGGACGGATCTTCCCGGCCGTCTTCGTGGGCGTCGCGCTCGGCATGTGCGCCCATGCGCTGGTCGACGCGGTTCCGTTGGCCCTTGCGGTGCCGAGCGCGGTGCTGGGGGTCCTGCTGGCCGTCACCCGGCAGGGCTGGCTGAGCCTGTTCACGGCGGCGGTGCTGGTCAGTGACTCGGCCGTACTGCCGCTGCTCGCCTTCGCCTCACTGCCGGCCTGGCTGCTGGTGACCGGACGGCCGCAGATGCAGCTGCACGCGGACGGCACACCGCTGCGGTGAACCGGGGCCCCTCCCGGTCCCGTCCGACGCGCCGGTCACGGCAGTTGTCCGTATCGTCGCTTCATATGGTCATGCCTCGCTCGCCCCACGGACGACGGCCTCGCGGCCGGGAGCCGACCCCGGGCGCCGAGCGGACCACCCGCCAGAACCACCACCAGCTGAGAAGGGCTGTCCGCCGATGCCTCTCCATCAGGGTTCGAACCACGGCAAGGAACCGTCCGCGGAGCGCCGCAGGCTCGCCCTCAACCCCTTCTTCGGGGAGGCGGACCCGACCGTGGGCATGACGTCCGCGCCGCCCAGGCACCAGCTGCCCGACGGTCCGCTGCCACCCTCCACCGCGTACGGACTCGTCCACGACGAGCTGATGCTCGACGGCAACTCCCGGCTCAATCTCGCCACTTTCGTCACCACCTGGATGGAGCCCGAGGCCGGGGTGCTGATGGGTGAGTGCCGGGACAAGAACATGATCGACAAGGACGAGTACCCCCGCACCGCCGAGCTGGAGCGGCGCTGTGTGGCGATGCTCGCCGACCTGTGGAACGCCCCCGACCCGTCGACGGCCGTGGGCTGTTCGACCACCGGATCCAGCGAGGCCTGCATGCTCGCCGGCCTGGCGCTCAAACGACGCTGGGCGGCCAGGAACGCCGACCGCTACCCGGCGACCGCCCGGCCCAATCTGGTCATGGGCATCAATGTGCAGGTCTGCTGGGACAAGTTCTGCAACTTCTGGGAGGTCGAGGCCCGGCAGGTCCCGATGGAGGGTGGCCGCTTCCATCTCGACCCGCAGGCCGCCGCCGAGCTCTGCGACGAGAACACCATCGGTGTCGTCGGGATCCTGGGCTCCACCTTCGACGGTTCGTACGAGCCCATCGCTGATCTCTGCGCCGCCCTGGACGCGCTGCAGGAGCGCACCGGGCTCGACATCCCCGTCCATGTCGACGGTGCGTCCGGGGCGATGGTGGCGCCGTTCCTGGACGAGGACCTGGTGTGGGACTTCCGGCTTCCCCGGGTGTCGTCCATCAACACCTCCGGGCACAAGTACGGCCTGGTCTATCCGGGCGTCGGCTGGGCTCTGTGGCGCTCGCCCTCCGAACTCCCCGAGGAGCTCGTCTTCCGGGTCAACTACCTGGGCGGCGACATGCCGACCTTCGCACTGAACTTCTCCCGGCCCGGCGCCCAGGTGGTGGCTCAGTACTACACCTTCCTGCGGCTGGGGCGGGAGGGCTACCGGGCCGTTCAGCAGGCGTCCCGCGATGTGGCGAGCGCACTCGCCGCCCAGATCGAGAAGCTGGGCGACTTCCACCTCCTCACCCGGGGCGACGAGTTGCCCGTCTTCGCGCTGACGACCGCGCCCGATGTGCGGGCGTACGACGTCTTCGACGTGTCACGCCGACTGCGCGAGCACGGCTGGCTGGTGCCCGCGTACACCTTCCCCGCCAACCGACAGGACCTGTCGGTGCTCCGGGTGGTGTGCCGCAACGGTTTCTCCTCGGACCTCGCGGAACTGCTCATGGAGGACCTGCGCCTGCTGCTGCCCGACCTCCGCTCCCAGCGCCATCCGCTGAGCCACGACCGGGACGTGCCGACGGCGTTCCACCACTGAGAGCCTGTCGCAGGGCCCGGAGGTTCTACCCGCCGACCCGGGCGAACCTCCGCACCGCCAGCGGGAAGAACACCGCGATCAGCGCCACCGGCCAGGCCACCGCGAGAAGTTCGGCATGGGCGGCCGCCCATGAACCCCCGGAGCCGCCGGGGTTGCCGAACAGCCCGCGGACCGCCGTGGCCGTCGCCGACATCGGGTTCCACTCGACGACCGCGCCCAGCCGGCCCGGCATCGACTCCGGTGCCGCGAAGACGTTGGAGAGGAAGCCGACCGGCCAGACCAGGATCTGCACCGCCTGCACCATCTCGGGCCTCCCCGCCACCATCGCCAGCTGGATGCCGGTCCACAGCATCGCGAACCGCAGCAGCAGGAGCAGCCCGACCGCGCCCAGCGCCGCGGTGGGCCCGTTGTGCCAGCGCCAGCCGACCGCGTACCCGACGCCGGTCATCACCGCGAGCGCCGCCACCGACTGGAGCATGTCCGCGACGCTCCTGCCGACCAGCACCGAGCCGGAGAACATCGGCATGGCGCGGAACCGGTCGATGACGCCCTTGGTGAGGTCCTGGGTGACCGCGAGCATGGTCGCTTCCAGGCCGAACGCCATGGTCAGCGCGAGCATGCCGGGCACCAGGAACTCGGCGTGGTCACCGTCGACGCCTCGGCCGCCGCCGACCAGATACGTGAACATCAGCAGCAGCATCACGGGAAAGGCCAGACCGACGACGATCCGCACCGGCTGCCGCGCCCAGTGGGCGAGTTCGCGCCGGGTCATCGTCCACGAATCGGCCAGCACCCAGCCGGCCGCGCTCATGCCGGCCCGCGTACCGATGGCACTCATGCGGCAACCTCCGCGTCCGTGCCCGTGAGCGCCATGAAGACCTCGTCGAGCGTGGGCCGGCGCACCGCGATGTCGTCCGCCTCGATCCCCGCCTCCTGCAGCGCCCGCACCGCCCGGGCGAGTGTCGCCATCCGGTCCCCGGCGGGCGCCCCGATCAGCCGCCGGTCGGCGTCGAGAACTGCGCCGTCCGTCAGGAGCGCCGCAGCGGAGTCCAGTTGGGATGCGTCACGGACGACGACGTCGATACGGTCCCCGCCCACCCGCGCCTTCAATGTGTCGGCGGTGCCGTCCGCAACCACCCGGCCGCCGTCGATCAGCGAGATCCGGTCCGCCAGCTGGTCGGCCTCCTCCAGGTACTGCGTCGTCAACAGGACGGTCGTGCCCCCTCCGACCAGGGAGCGCACCGACGACCACACCTCGGCGCGGCCGCGCGGGTCGAGTCCGGTCGTCGGCTCGTCCAGGAAGAGCACCTCGGGGTCGGTGATGAGGGACGCGGCCAGATCGAGCCGCCGGCGCATACCACCGCTGTACTCCTTGACCGGCTTGCGGCCGGTGTCCGCGAGCCCGAAGCGGGCCAGCAGTCCGTCGGCCCGTACACCCGCCCGGCGTGCGCCCAGATGGTGCAGCCGGCCGAACATCTCCAGGTTCTGCCGCCCGCCCAGCTGCTCGTCGAGGGCGGCGTGCTGCCCGAGCAGTCCGATCCGCCGCCGGACCTCGCCGGCTTCGCTCCGTACGTCGAACCCCACCACCTCGGCCCGGCCCCTGTCGGGGCGGAGCAGCGTGGACAGGATGCGTACGGCCGTGGTCTTACCCGCACCGTTGGGCCCGAGCACGGCGTGCACCGTGCCTCGGCCGACCGTGAGATCGAGGCCGTCCAGGGCGCGCCTGCCCCTGTACCTCTTGTGCACATCGTCGAGAACGATCGCGTCCGCCACCCTCGCCACACCCTCTCGTCGCCACCGCAGGCCATCTAGTCAAACTTGACTAGATGGGGAAAGGTAACCGGCTCCAACCCATTCGTCAAACTTGATTAGTCGAGATCTCCGGGATCCGGAACACCGGTCGCATACGGGTTCTCCTCACCCTCGGCGAGTACCCCGACGAACGGATCGCCCTCCCCCGCGAAGGTGTACGCGCCGCCCTCGATCCGCTCGATCAGCCCCCGCGTCCACTCGGCTCCCGCGTCCGCCGAGTGGACCCACATGTTCATGATCTCGCCGATGTGCCCCAGCGACTCGGGCCCGTCCTCGGGCGTGTAGTACTCGGTGACCGAGGCCCGCCAGGCCGCCAGCCTCGCCACCCGCTCCTTGAGCAGCGCGACCGCTTCGGACCGTTCCAGGTCGACGATGAAGCCGATGCCCGCCGACAGCACGTCCATCTTCTGGTCGTACGAGGTCAGCGCCGCACGCAGCAGGGCGAGGTACTCCTCGGTGCCCTTCTCGGTGATCTCGTACTCGGTACGGGGCGGACCGCCCGCGGTGCTCGGGGCGACCTCATGGGCGATCAGCAGCCCTTGCTTCGCCATCTGCTTCAGGGCGTGGTAGACCGAGCCCGGCTTGGCGTTGGACCACTCGTGGGCGCCCCAGTACTCCAGGTCGTTGCGGACCTGATAGCCGTGCGCCCGGCCGTGCTGACGCACGGCACCGAGGACCAGCAGCCGGATCGCGGACATCCCACCCACCCTTCCTATTCAACTTTGACTAGGGTAGCCCGCCTCCTCGGCGACCAGTTCGAACGCGGTCCGGCCGTCCAGGGACTCCCGGATGATGTCCGCGTGTCCGGCGTGCCGGGCGATCTCCTCGACCAGATGGATCAGCAGCCAGCGCATCGAGCAGCGCTGGTCCTTCGGGAACCAGGGCGCCTCGGGCAGCGGGAACGTGTCGTTCATGCTCTCCACCGAGTGGATGAACTCCTCGGTCTCCGCCGCGACCTTCGCCGAGAACTCCAGCATCTGCGGGACCGTCTCGTCCCCGACCAGCCGGAAGCTGTCCCCCCAGGTCTCTTCGGTGCGGGCCTTCTCGTTGGGCCGCTGCTGGGCGAGGCGCAGCCAGTTCAGCTCGGTCTCCGCGACATGCTTGAGCAGCCCGGAGAGGGAGAGTTCGCCGGCGCTGGGCCGGCTCGCCGCCTGCTCCTCGGTGAGTCCGAGCAGTGAGCGCCGGATCGCGCCGCGCTGGGCCTCGACGAAGGAGAGGAGCGCGCCGCGCTCGTCGCCGTGGGTCTCTGCGGGAACGTGAGTGACCATGATGTCCGCCCTTCAGGGCCGTTCGAGCCTGCGCTCGGTGTCTTCCTGACACCGACCAAGCTACGGACCCTTGCGGACAGCTTCCGTCCTCAACAGGCGGGCATCAGAGCGAGAATTCGGTCCGGCCGTGCTGGATCGAGATCCACTTCTGGGTGGTGAACGCCTCCACGGTGGCGTCGCCGTTCAGGCGCCCGGTCCCGGAGGACTTCTCGCCGCCGAACGCCACCAGCGGGTCGTCCGCGATCGTGGAGTCGTTGACGTGGAACATTCCGGTGACGATTCGCTGCGCGAACCGGACCCCGCGCTCGGCGTTCCCGGTGTGCACGGCGCCGCTCAGCCCGTACGGGGTGTCATTGGCGATCCGTACGGCCTCCTCCTCGCCGTCGAACGTCATCAGCAGCGCCACCGGACCGAAGATCTCCTGGGCGAGCAGCGGCGAGTCGTCCGGGAGCCCCGCGAGGACGGTCGGCTCGACGAGATTGCCGCGGGTGCCGCCCCGAACGAGCGCCGTGGCACCTTCGGCGACCGCCTGGTCGACCAGCGCGGTCAGCGCGTCGGCCTGGAAGGTGTTGATGACCGGGCCGATCTGGGTTTCGGGGTCGCGCGGGTCGCCGGTCCTGAGCGCCGCCACCTTGGCGGTGAACTTCTCGATGAACTCGGGTGCGAGGGAGCGGTCCACCAGGATGCGGTTGGCGGCCATGCAGACCTGCCCCTGGTAGACGAAGCGGCTGAAGACGGCCGCGTCGACCGCGTAGTCGACGTCCGCGTCGTCCAGCACCACCAGGGCGCTGTTGCCGCTGAGTTCGAGGATGGTCCGCTTGAAGAGTCCGCCCGCGGTCGCACCGACATGGCGGCCGACCCGGTCCGAGCCGGCGAAGGAGATCACCTTGGGCACGGGGTGCGCTATCAGCGCGTCGCCGATCTCGGCGATGTCGGTGACCAGGACGTTGAGCAGTCCGGCGGGCAGCCCGGCGTACTCGAAGATCTTGGCGATCAGTCCGCCGCCGACGACGGGAGCGTTCTGGTTGGGCTTGATGACGACGGCGTTGCCGAGGGCCAGGGCCGGTGCGACCGACTTCATCGTCACCAGGAAGGGGAAGTTGAACGGGCTGATCACGCCTATGACGCCGACGGGCAGCCGGTAGACGCGGTTCTCCTTGCCGTCCACCGGGGACGGCAGGATCCGCCCTTCGAGGCGTACCGCCTGCTGGATCGCCTCGCGCAGGAAGTCCTTGGCGCAGCGGATCTCGAACTCCGCCTTGAGCCGGGTGCCGCCCAGTTCGTCGTTGATCGCCCCGATGATGTCCTCGGTGCGCTCCTCGGTGATACGCAGGGCGCGTTCGAGGACGAGGCGACGTTCGTACGGGTTGGTGGTGGCCCAGACCCGCTGGGCACGCTCGGCGGCACGGTAGGCCTCGTCGACCTCCTGCGCGGTGGCGACGGTGATGGCGGCGAGCTTTTCCCCGTTGTACGGATTGAAATCGATGATGTCCCACGAGCCCGTGCCGGTCCGCCACTCACCGTCGATGTACTGGTTGGCCAGCTCGTTGAAGAAGGACATGCGATCCCTTACTGCAGGTGCAGACTCCCGTTGATACGTCATCGTACTGATGAATCAGGAGAGTTGGAGAAGGCCGCGGAGCAGATCACGACTCTCCTCGGGGCCCGGACTGTCGTGGTGGAGCCGCGTCATCGCCTTTTCGTACTGGGCGACTTCCTCGGCCTTGTCCAGATAGAGCGCACTTGTCAGCTGTTCCAAATAGACAATGTCCGACAGGTCGGATTCCGGGAATCGCAGCATTGTGAAGGAGCCGCTCTCTCCGGCATGCCCGCCAAAACTGAAGGGCATCACCTGAAGCGTGATGTTCGGCTGTTCCGACATCTCGATCAGATGCCTCAATTGCGCGCGCATCACCTCGCGTTCGCCGTACGGGCGGCGCAGTGCCGCTTCGTCCAGCACGGCATGGAAGCTCGGGGCGCGTTCGGAGACGAGGGCCTTCTGCCGCTCGAGCCGGAGCGCGACCCGGCGGTCGATCTCGGCGGCGGGGGCGCCGGACATGCCGCGGGAGACGACGGCGTGCGCATACGCCTCGGTCTGCAACAGGCCGTGGACGAACTGGACTTCGTAGATCCGGATGAGCGAGGCCGCCCCCTCCAGACCGATGTATGTCTGGAACCAGCCGGGCAGCACGTCTCCGTAACTGTGCCACCAGCCCGCCACGTTGGCCTCGCGCGCCAGGCCGAGGAGCGAGTCGCGCTCCACCTCGTCCGTGACCCCGTAGAGCGTGAGCAGGTCCTCGACGTCCCTGGCCTTGAAGCTCACCCGTCCCAACTCCATGCGGCTGATCTTCGATTCGGAAGCACGGATGGAGTAGCCGGCCGCCTCGCGGGTGATGCCGCGCGAGTCGCGCAGCCGCCTGAGCTGAGAGCCCAGCAGGATGCGCCGCACCACGGATCCACTCGACTCGCCTGCCGCCACTGGTCCAACCCTCCCCATCGCTTCCCGGACATCGGGGCACCCCCTGAACCCCAAGAGCCGGATTCTGCCATCAAAACGCTTCAGCCCGTACTCATTCGATTACAGAAATGAGAAGACTTACAGAAAGCCATGAAACTGCCGGCAGGAAGAAATGAGCAAGAACCGGCACGGGGCCGGACAGGTCCGGCGCGTGCACGTGCATCTGCCCTTGCATCTGCTCAGCGCATTCGGAACCATGGGCCCCGCGCACCTGCGTGCTCGTTCGTGTTGTGCCGCTGTACCACCGCAGTCCCGCTACAGCCGCGAATCCCGGGAGTGCCTCGCATGGGGACGAATGGATCGACGATGCTCGGGCCGTTACGGCAGGGGCTTCCCCCCATCGATCCCTCAGCCGCCTCCGGATCGGCCACCTGCACCCTGCCGTCCCGGTACGAAGCCGTCGGTGGGGCCCGCCAGTTCACCAAGGCGACGCTGGCCCGGTGGGAACTGAGCGACCGTTTCGACGACGTCGCCCTGGTCGTCTCCGAACTCGTCACCAACGCGCTGCGGCATGCGCTGCCCGAGGAAGTCCCGAGGGGCCCTCAGGAGGCTCCGGTGAAGCTGCACTTGATGCGCTGGTCCTCACGCCTGGTGTGCGCGGTGCGCGACCCCAGTCAGGCGAGTCCGGTGGCGTCCGAGGCGCCGGACTCGGCGGAGTCGGGCCGCGGCCTGTTCCTGGTCGAGTCGTTCAGTGACGGCTGGGGCTGGCACCCGTCCCCCGCACTGGGTCCGGAACATCCGCCCGCGGGCTCGCAGGCCCCGCGCGGCAAGGTTGTCTGGGCGCTGTTCCGGCTCTCCGACACCGTCTGACACACGAGGCCCGGCGCGGCGTTCCGCGCCCACGGCCTGCGTTTTCCGCCCTTACGGCGGTCAGCCGCCCGCTATCAGGTGATCGAACTCCCCGTCCTTCACGCCGAGCAGCAGCGCCTCTATCTCGGCCGGCGTATAGACCAGGGCGGGCCCGTCGGGGTGGCGTGAATTCCGCATCGCCACATCCCCGTCGGGCAACTTGGCGAACTCCACGCAGGATCCCTGGGAGTTGCTGTGCCTGCTCTTCTGCCAGACGACTCCGCGAAGCTCTGTGGCGGCCATGCCGTTGTACACGTGGTGCACAGGACGCTCCCCGAGTTGCAAGGTGCAAGTGTCAACTGGTTCGGATCATAGCTGTGTTCATATGCCGATGCATGAGCAGATGCACGTGCACGCGGGGTGTTCTCTTGATTACAGCTTTACCTTCGCCCGCCTGCCCGCTCTCCGGAGAGATAGACGATCGGAGCGTCTATTTGGCTCCCGGCAGCAGGAGTTGCCCCGCAAATCGATCCGCACGCCCTGGTAACTTTGGGCGGTCTTTCGTCAACAAGGGGGAATTCCAAGTGCACCCACTCGTACGAACCGGCGCCGTCGTCGTCGCGGGTCTGGCCGCCGCGGTCGCACTGACGGGCTGCGGGAGTGACAGCGGGAAGAGCGACTCGGACACCGGCGCTGCCGACGGGCCCACCTCGGCACCCGCCGACGGCGGCGACAGCGGTTCCGCGGGAGACGCCGCGGCGCTCGACGGGACGTGGGCCGGGGTGACCGACGGCAAGGCCGTCGCGCTGTCCGTCACCGCCGGCAAGGCCGCGCTCGTCGCCGACGCCCACGTCTGCTCGGGCGAGGTGAAGGACATGGGCAAGGTGATGCTGGCGCTGAAGTGCACCGACGGCGACACCGCCCGCACCATGGGAGCCATCGCGTCCAACGACGGCAGGACGATCGTCGTGGAGTGGGACGCCGGCGGCCAGGACACGCTGGCGAAGACGGAGCCGGGTGCGCTGCCGACGGGACTTCCGGGCCTGCCCACCCCGTGACGCGGGAGCGGTGCCGCGCCGTTCAGCTCCGTCCGGCACCGCTCGTCACGGGCCGGCCGCCCACGCCGGCGTCCAGCGCCCGGGAGAACTCCTCCAGGGACTCCAGCAGCAGATCGGCCCCGTTCCGTACGACCGGATCGGATGTTCGCCCGCGCCTCTCGTCCTCCTCGTCCCACCGCTCCAGCGCCTCACGGACCGCCTCCCAGCGCGGTGCGCGGCGCTCCCGCACGTCCTTCGCGCCCTGCCCGGTGGCCCGGCGCAGCGCGTCGGCGAGCTGCGCGGCGGCGGGGACGGGGGTGGCATCACCCTCCGGCAGGTGCGCCTCCATCAGCATCGCAGCCCGGCCCAGCTGGGCAAGGGCGTGCTGGGCGTCCTCGGCGGCCGTGCGGGAGAGGCCGCGGTGGCGCACGGGTTCGTGCTGGGCCCTCGCGACCGCCTCCTGCCAGGCCACACGGGCTTCGCGGAAGGCGAGCAGCGCGGCGCGGACGTCCTCGGGGCCGCACTCCGCCGGATGCGCGTACTGGTCGACGGCGCTGGCGGCGTACCGCCCCCCCGGCCCCCAGCCAGTCACCGAGCCGGTTGCGCAGCCGAGGGGTTTCCCAGGCCGGGTAGACGGCATACGAGATCATCGCGAGGAGCCCGCCCACCAGGGTGAGGACGACGCGTTCGGCCACGGTCTGCGACCAGTCGTCGCCCGCCATGCCGAGCAGGAAGACAACGTACGCGGAGACGCACGCCTGGCCGACCACGTACCCGGTGCGCATCAGCAGGTACATCAGCAGGGCACAGACGATGGCGAGCGCGGCGGCGGGACCGACACCGGGGTGGGTGGCCTGGACGATGGCGGTGGCGACGAAGACCCCGACGATCGTGCCGCCGAACCGGCCCGCGGCTCGGGCATACGTCTGGGAGAACTCGGGCCGCATCACCATGACGGCGGCCATCGGCGCCCAGTAGCCGTGACCGAACGGCAGGGCGGCGCCGATGAGATAGCCGCCGGCGACGACGACGGTGGCCCGGACGGCGTGCCGCAGGATCGGCGAACCGCGGCGCAGTTCGGCGCGCATCGCCCGCAGGACGACGGGCACCAGCCGCAGCAGGGTGGGCCGGCGGCGGTGCGGGGCGATCGTGTCGGCCGCGTCATCGGCCTCCGCCCGGTCCTCCTTCGTCCCGTCGCCCTCGGCGGTCTCGATGACATCGGCGAGCAGCGCGCTGAGGCGGCGCGCGGCACGGCGCGCGGCTCCGGTGAGGATCGCCCCGGTGTCGGGGGTCCTCAGGGCGGCGACGGCGGGGGCGGGGAGGCGCTCCGGGGTGCCGTGCCGGATGGCGCGGGCCGCGGCGTCCAGTACGGAAGCTGCGGCGGCGAGGAGTTCGCGGACCCGGCCGCGTTCCGGACCTTCGGCGGGGGCGCCCACCGCCGGGTCCGCGAGCGAGGCGAGCACCGGCCTGATCCGTTCGGCGAGGCCACGGGAGCCATGCAGTTCGGCGGGGCGGTGGCGGGCCTGACGCGGGGTGACGGCAGCCGCGCTGCGGGCGGTCATCAGCGGGACCGGGTCGAACTCGGCGACCGGGTCGTGGCGCAGCCTGCGGGCGTAGTCGGCCTCCGCCGCCAGTGCGTCGGCGCACCGGAGACCAGGGCCAGGACGGGCCGGGGGCGCCAGCTGCGCTGGAAGGTGGCGATGGCCGCCTGGAAGGCGCCGAACGCCGAACTGGCGGCGACCACCGGCCCGAAGAAGGCGAGGCCGACCCCGATGACCAGGGCGAGTCCGGCCGCACCACGGATCGCGATGAGCGGTTCGAGGCGCCGCCGCTCGATCGTCAGCCCCGCGCGGGCGGTCTCTCTCAGCGCCCGGAGCCAGCTCATGGACCGAGCCTAGCCGGAATGCCCCTTATGGGGATTTCCGGTCATCCGGCCGGCAGCGGGGCGCCGCCCGCTCGCGTACGCCCCACTACCGGGGACCGTCGATGCCCGGCCGCCGCTCGCCCATCCGGGCCCGGTCGGCGGCCGCCGTGCCGTGCGCCCAGCCCTCGCCGTCCGTCACTCCGCGCACCCGGGTGCTGGTCGTCCGAGGGAACATCCGGTCCGCGGCGTCCGTGACCGCCACGTCCCGCGCCGCCAGGACCGGCAGCAGATCGCCGTCGGCGGCAACTCCCTCCGAGACCGAGGCCGCGGTCACCCGGGCGGTGTCGGACGCCAGGCGCGCACCCAGCCGCTGCACGTACGCCATCAGGAAGGACTGACGGAACGTCTTGGTCCGCTTGCGCCCGCCGGCCCGCTGCCCCGCCTCGGCCTTCGCCATCGCCGCCGTGCCCTGGACCAGCAGGGAGGTGTACAGCAGCTCCACCGCCTCCAGGTCCGGCTCGAAGCCGACGACCGTCGAGAAGCCCAGCTCGCTGTTCCACACGGCACGGCAGCGATTCGCGGAGGCGACGGCGTCGAGAAGGATCGCCTTCGCCGTCTCGTACGGGGCATCGACCCCGATCCGGCAGGCGCCCGGCACCTCCTTGCTGTGCGTACGGGCGGCGAGGAGGGCCTCGTCGATGGAGTGCCGGGCCATCAGCTCCTGTGCCTTGGTGGTGAGGGCCTCCGCCTCCTCCGGGAACCCGGTCGCCTCCGCCTTCGCGAGCAGCGCGCGGATCCGGGTCAGCATGCGCGGTTCGTCGTGCGCGGGCGGCAGATCGAGCAGGCGGCCGGGGGCGCCGGGCGGCGGGCCGACCGGCTCGATCGAGGGGAGCCGGAGCAGCAGCCGGTAGAGACCGAGGAGGGCGGAGGCGTACGAGAACCGGTCGGGCCGGTTCCGCGGCGGCGGCGCGGGCAGCTCGGCCAGCTGGGACCGCCAGCGGGGCGGCAGCTGCTCGTACCGGCCGGTCTCCGAGGTGATCAGCCCGGCGGCGAGCCCGGCCCCGGTCTCGTCGAGTTCGCGGCGGACGATCCGTACGACATCGGCGGGCTGCCAGCCACGCTCCCAGGCCCGGCGGAGGAACTCCTCTCCGCGTCGGACCAGTTCCGCGTCGGCCGCCGGATCGGCGGCGAGGAGGGAGGCACCGGCGTCGAGACCGGCGTCGCCGTCCGAGTAGAGGGCTGCCGCGAATGCCTGGTCGATCACCGGTTCCATGAGGTCAGGGTAGGCAGGGCGGCGCGGCGGGGTAGGCCTGGCCCTACCGCGGATACAGGTTCTGGTGGTCGTGTCCGGAGGTTCCGCGCGCGGTTCGATCGAAGACATGACCTCCACTGCTGCCGCCGACGCGGTACGGCTCCGCTCCGTACGACGCTCGTACGGGAACCTCGACGCCCTCGGCGGCGTCGACCTCACCGTCCGCCCCGGCACCTTCACCGCCGTCATGGGGCCCTCCGGCTCCGGCAAGTCGACGCTCCTGCACTGCGCGGCCGGGCTCGACCGGCCGACGTCCGGCACCGTCGAGGTCGGGGGGACGGCGCTGACCGGGCTCAGCGAGCGCCGGCTGACACTGCTGCGCCGGGACCGGATCGGTTTCGTCTTCCAGTCGTTCAACCTGGTCCCCTCGCTGACCGCCGCCCAGAACGTGGCGCTGCCGCTGCGGCTCGCGGGCCGCCGGCCGTCCCGTACCGAGGTGCGCGCCTCACTCGCGCGGGTCGGACTCGCCGACCGGGCGGGCCACCGGCCCACCGAGCTCTCCGGCGGCCAGCAGCAACGGGTGGCACTGGCGCGGGCCCTGATCACCCGGCCCGCGGTGCTCTTCGGGGACGAACCGACCGGCGCACTGGACACCGCGACGGGCCAGGAGGTGCTGGTGATGCTGCGGGAACTGGTGGACCAGGAGGGACAGACGGTCGTGATGGTCACGCATGATCCGGTGGCCGCGGCGTGCGCGGACCGGGTGGTCTTCCTGGTCGACGGACACATCGCGGACGACCTGACCGGACTCTCCGTGGAACGGATCGCGGCCTGGACGACCGCAGCGCGCACGAGCGCGGCCCGTACGAACACTGCGATCAGGGACCGCGCGGAGGTGGCATCGTGCTGACCGTCGCCCTGGCCGCGCTGCGGACCCGCTGGACCACTCTCATCGGCACCTTCGTCGCACTCGCACTCGGCGTGGGGCTGGTCACGACCATGGGGCTGGGACTCGCCTCGACCTTCGGCGCCCCGGACCGGAAGCCGCAGCGATTCGCCGCGTCGCCGGTGGTGGTGAAGGGCATCGACACGCTGACCGTGCGGGTCCGGCGCGGACCGTCCACCGCTCATGTCACCAGGAGGCTCGCTCATCCACACCCTGTGGATATCAAATTGCTGCGCGACCTGGCGGCGCTCGGGCCGGTGGCCCGCGACGGACAGGACATCGGCGGCGGCCCGGACGCCGTGGGCGTGGACGCCCCCGTCGCCGAGGTCCGCCGCGTCGTGGGCGACCGGGCGGAGGTCCTCACCGGCGACGAACGCCGTCGCGCCGACCCGGTGACCGCGCGGGACGCCGAGGCCCTGTCGGCCGTGAACGCCCTGCTCGGCACGGCGGGCTCCGTCACCGCGTTCGTCTCGGTCTTCGTCGTCGCGTCGACGTTCGCCTTCGCGGTGGCACTGCGCCGACGGGAGTTCGGTCTGCTGCGCACGGCGGGCGCCACCCCCGGCCAGCTGCGGCGAATGCTGCTGGTGGAGGCGGCCGTGGTCGGCACCCTCGCCTCGGCGGCCGGATGCGCACTGGGCGACTGGGGCGCACCTCACCTCGCCCGGCTGCTGGTCGACGGCGAGATGGCACCCTCCTGGTTCACCATCCGCCCCACGGCCTGGCCGCTCCACGCGGCGTTCTGGACCGGCCTGACCATGGCACTGACCGGCGTCTGGGCGGCGTCGCGACGGGCAGGCAGGACCGGTCCGGCCGAGGCGCTGCGCGAGGCCGACATCGACACGGGCGTGCTGCCGCCCGTGCGTCGGCTGCTGGGCTTCGCGCTACTCGCGGGGGCCGGGTTCCTGATGACGAAGTCGCTGGTCACAGACCCGTCCGGGCTGTTGAAGCGGAAGACGTACATGACACAGCCGATGGTGCTGATCACCGGTGTCGCCCTGCTCGCGCCGCTGCTCGTACGCCCGTTGACCCGGCTGGTCCGGCTTCCCGGGGCGACCGGAATGCTCGTACGGGCCAATGCGGCGGCGTCCCTGCGTCGTACGGCCGCCGTGGCCGCTCCCGCACTGATCGCAGTGGTGCTGGCCGGCTCGGTGCCGGGTTCCGCGATGACGGTGGCGCGGGCGAAGGGCGCCGAGGCGCGCGAGCACACCCGGGCCGATCTGGTCGTGACGGGCGCGGACCTCGAGGTACGGCGGATCCCCGGGGCGATGCTGTCCGCGTCCGCGTCGACCGCGGTCTTCGTACGGGAGGAGGGCACCGCGCTCATCGAGGCGGAGGCTCGGGCCGTCGACGACGCGAAGACGCTCGCGGCCGTCGAGCGGCTGCCGGTGGTGGCGGGCGATGTCCGTGACCTCGACGACCGTTCGATCGTCGTGAACGAGGAATGGGAACAGCACACGGTGGGCGCGACGGTACGGGTATGGCTCGGCGACGGCCGCCCGGTGTCGCTGCGGATCGCGGCGGTGCTGGCCATCGGTACGGGGAACAACGGCGCGTATGTCACGGCGGCGAACGCGCCGACGGCTCCGGTGGACCGCATCGACGTACGCCTCACCCCCGGCGCGGACAGGACGGCGGTCGCCGCCGCACTGCACGGCACCGGTGGCACGGTGCGGTCGACGCAGCAGTGGCTGGCCGCCACGCATCCGCGCTCGAGCCCGCAGACGCGGCTCGGCCTGCTGGTGGTGCTGGGCATCGCCCTCGTCTACACGGCGATCGCGCTCGCCAACACGCTGCTGATGGCGGGATCCGTACGGTCCGCGGAGCTGGGCGCACTACGGCTGGTCGGGGCGACCCGCACGCGGGTCCTCGCGATCGTCGCCGGGGAGACGCTGCTCGCGGTGGCGCTGGGGGCTGCGCTCGGCATGGCCGTGACCGCGGTCGACCTGGCAGGACTGGGCGCCGCACTCGCCTCACTGTCCGCACCGGTGACGGTGTCGGTGGAGTGGCCGGTGGTGGGGGCCGCGGCCGGGGTGTGCGCGGTGGTGGCGGTCGCGGCGGCGATGCTCCCGCGGGCCGTACGGCGCCGGTGAACCGGAGCGCGGGTCGGCGCGGGCTGTGACTGCTGAACATCAGGACCATCGCGATGACCACGACGATCGGCACGATCACGGTGAGCGCCGGTCCGACCGGGTTGCGGTGGCCGTGCACGGCGGTCGGTGCCCCACCTGCTGGCACCTCACCTGCTGTGGACGGAGACGGGCCCGCAGTCGCGATCGGCATCCCTGCCATGGCGGTCATGGCTCCTGATCAACAGCGCTGCCGAAGCGCCCCGGCCCGCGAACCGCCACTGTATCCGGGCAAGTTCCCGGGCGAGTTCGCGGACAGCTCAGGGCAGAAGCACGGGATTCCCCCGTACGTGACCCGCCTCGCTCACCTCGTGGGCCCGGAAGACCTGCCCATCCAGCCGTACCGGATCCTGCAGTCGACCGGGTTGACCCCGGCGGCGCCGTGAACGAACCCGGCCGTCGGAACCGCCCTCCAGCCGGCCCCACCCCACTGTCAGTCCCACCTGCCAGACTCACGCACATGACCGAACGCTGGGCTCTGGCCACCACAGAGACCGGCGGCGCCCGCCTCACCCCGCTGACTGCCGACGGCCTCCCCGCCGCCCCGGTCCTGACCGAACCCGACCTCGTGGAGGCAGTCCGTTCCCGCCCGGACGTCATCCGCTGGGTCTGGCGGTCGACCGCCGAGATCTATCCCCGCCTGCTCGACGCGGGCGTACGGATCGACCGCTGCTACGACATCGAGGCAGCCGAGTCCCTCCTCCTCGCACACGAGGGCCGGCTCGGCGAACCCCGCTCCGCCGCGGCCGCCCACGCCCGCCTCCATAACGCCCCCGTACCCCCCGATCCCCCCTCCCGCGCCGCGGAGCCCGGCTCGCAGCCCTCCCTCTTCGAGCCGCAGTCCGGCACGGACATCCCCTTCGAGGCGCTTCTCCAGGTGTACGCGGGGCAGCTCCGCCGCCACGACGCCACCGCCCACCCCGGCCGCATGCGTCTGCTGACGGCCGCCGAGTCGGCCGGCATGCTGGTCGCCGCCGAGATGAACCGGGCCGGCCTGCCCTGGCGGGCCGACGTGCACCGGGATCTCCTGCACGACTTGCTGGGCGAGCGGTACGCCGGCGGCGGCGAACCCCGCCGACTGGCCGAGCTGGCCGAAGAGGTGTCCACGGCGTTCGGCCGTCGGGTCCGCCCGGACCTTCCCGCCGATGTGGTCAGGGCGTTCGCGCAGGCCGGGATCAAGGTGAAGTCGACCCGCCGCTGGGAGCTGCAGGAACTGGACCATCCGGCGGTGGAGCCACTGATCGAGTACAAGAAGCTGTACCGGATCTGGACGGCGCACGGTTGGAGCTGGCTCCAGGACTGGGTGCGGGACGGCAGGTTCCGCCCCGAGTACCAGCCGGGCGGCACCGTCAGCGGCCGCTGGACCACCAACGGCGGCGGGGCGCTGCAGATCCCCAAGGTGATACGGCAGGCGGTCGTCGCCGACGAGGGCTGGCGGCTGGTCGTCGCCGACGCCGACCAGATGGAGCCGAGGGTTCTGGCCGCGATCGCCCGCGACCCCGGCCTGATGGAGGTCGCGGGCCATGACGGCGACCTCTACACGGCGCTGTCGGACCGCGCCTTCCACGGCGACCGCGACCACGCCAAACTGGCGCTGCTGGGAGCGATCTACGGCCAGACCTCGGGCGACGGCCTGAAGAACCTCGCGGCGCTGCGACGACGCTTCCCGCTCGCCGTGGCGTATGTCGACGACGCGGCGAAGGCGGGCGAGGAGGGCCGTCTCGTACGGACCTGGCTGGGCCGGACCAGTCCGCCGGCGGCCGGGAGCGGCGACGACGACGAGGCCGGCATCCCGCAGGAGAGCGACGAGCAGCCGTCCGTGGAGGGCGAGTTCACGCCGGGCTACGCCTCGTCGAACGCCCGGGCGCGTGGCCGCTTCACCCGGAATTTCGTGGTGCAGGGCAGCGCCGCCGACTGGGCGCTGCTGTTCCTGGCCGCACTGCGCCGGTCCCTGGCCGCCGCCGGTCTCCGGGCCGAACTGGTCTTCTTCCAGCACGACGAGGTGGTGGTGCACTGCCCCGAGGAGGAGGCCGAGGCAGTCGTGAAGGCGATCCGGGCCGCCGGTGACCTGGCAGGGCGGACCGCCTTCGGCAGGACGCCGGTGCGCTTCCCTTTTACGACGGCGATCGTGGAACGCTACTCCGACGCCAAGTAGCAGAGCTCACCCGTCGGGGTGCTCGGCCTCCTCCGTCCCGGGCTCGCCCTTCCGCAAGGGTTGCGTGGGCCGCGTCGGCTGCGTGGGCTGCACTGTCTCCACGGGCGGAACGACGCGCCCTGTACCCGCACCCGGCCCTCCGAACCCGCCGAACCCGGCCAGCCCATGGTCGTAATGCACGGCCCGCAGATGCTGATGCCGGTGCCGGGCATTGAGCAGATGGATGACGTACGCCGTCAGCGCGATCATCGCCAGGACGACCGCCACGGTGATCAAGGTGTCCATGAGAGACGGCCCCCTTCGCGCGCGCAGGCCGAGACTTCTTCAGGCTACTCCGCGAGCCGTCCGCACAGGTCGCCGACCGAACGGGGAAAGCGCCCCGGACCAGGAACGTTTCCCTTCCGTCCCGGACCTGGGCGCTTCGTGCCCTGGAGCGAGCGCCGCTTCCAGTACACGTCCAAGCACACCGCACGCCCCGCCTCCGGCACGGTCCGGATCGGCACGCGGGTCCTGGAGTTCGGCGCCGACGGCGACGCCTGGGCCACCCTCGACCACGGCCGGGGCCGCTGGCCGCGCTCGGTCGACTGGAACTGGGGCGCCGCCTCGGGCCGTACGGACAGCCGGACCGTCGGCCTCCAGTTCGGCGGGCGCTGGACGCGGGGCACCGGTTCCACCGAGAACGCGCTCTGCGTGGACGGCCGGCTCAGCAAGATCGGCGACGAGCTGGAATGGCGCTGGACCCCCACGGACCACCTGGCCCCCTGGACGATCCGTACCCCCGGAAGCTCCCAGGTCGACCTGGCCTTCACCCCGTTCCACAACCGCTCCACCCGCACCGACGTCGGCCTGCTCGCCAACCGCACCGATCAGTGCTTCGGCCACTACAACGGCCGGATCAGGGACGACCGGGGCCAGGACATCGTCGTCGAGCAGCTCCTCGGCTGGGCGGAGGACGTCCATATGCGCTGGTGATCTCCCCGGCATCCCGCCACGGCAGTAGGTTCCCCTCATGCGAATAGGCCACTTGCTGGGCACGGGACGATCTGCCGATGTGTACGCGATGGACGAGGCGTGGGTCCTGCGCCGCTACCGCGACAGCAGTGACGCCAGACCGGAGTTGGCCGTGATGTCCTACCTCTCGGCCTTCGGCTACCCGGTCCCCCGCCTCGGCCCGAGCCCGGTCGCCGCCACACCCTCCGACCTCGTACTGCAGCGCCTGACCGGCCCGACCATGCTCGAGTCCCTGCTCTCCGGCGCACTCACCGGGGACGAGGGAGCCGCGATCATCGCCGGTCTCCTCACCGACCTGCACACGATCCCGGCCAGGCTCTCCCCGGATCCCGAGGACCGGATCCTCCACCTGGACCTGCACCCGGACAACGTGATGCTGACGCCCGACGGCCCGGTGGTGATCGACTGGCGGACCGCCGCGGAGGGGCCGCCCGCCCTGGACCGGGCCATGTCGTCGCTGATCCTGGCCCAGGTGGCGGTCGACCGCACCTCCCCGCTGGCAATGGGCGCCCGCTCCCTGCTCACCGCTCTGCTCCCCCACCTCGCCGACCAGGGCGGCATCCCGGAAGCCCAGCTGGCCCAGGCGGTCCGTCGCCGCGCGGCGGCCCCGAACCTGACGCAGGACGAACGGGAGTTCATCGACGAAGCGGCGGGCCTGATCAGCGAATGGGCCGGATGAGGATCAATTCGGCGACCGGTCGCTGAGGGGCGACGGCGGTCTCGATGTGCCGGACGACCCGGAGCAGATCCCGGCGGCCGAAGTACCCCATCCGGTCGTCCTGGAACGCCTCCGCAGACGTACCCCGCTCCAACTCCGCGGTACATGCGTCGAGTCGTACGCGCATGTCTTCCGTCCACTCACCATCGACGCCGAGACAGGCAGCCGCGCACCGGTCCACCTCGCGCGCCGGCTCACTGCTGAGCGCCCCGGACTTCCGAAGCCGCCCGCGCCAGTGAGCGATCGCGAACAGGGCGCCTTCGCGCGGAGCGCCGTACCAGTGGACGCAGTCGTCCGGATCGACCTGCCCGGCCGGCACGGTCCGCTCGCCCCGCCGCTTCGCCGCGGCCCGTTCGACGGCGTACGCCCGTAGCTCCGCCTGCCACACGGCCCGGCCGGCCTCCAGCACACCGAGCGCCCTCAGAGCCTGGCTTCGTCCCGGCGGAACGGACCGGCCTTGGCCTCCAGATGGGCCACCGTCGCCGGGAGCCCGCTCGCTATCGTGCACCAGGCCGTATGGGCTGCAGCAGGCCCTTCTCTTCCTGCAGCGGTCGCGCGAATGTCTCCTCGAAGACCGCGGTGATCAGACTGCGGACGTCCTCACCGCTCATCCCCTCCTCGTGCGCCTGGCGCATCCAGTCCGCGAGCCCGGCACGCAGCGGGGAGTCGGCGCCGGTCCGGGGCTCGGCCAGGGAGTGCGTGATGAACGTCCCCGCGCCCTGGCGGACCTCGACGAGACCGGCCCGTTCCAGTTCCCGGTACGCCTTCAGCGTGGTGTTCGGGTTCACTTTGGTGGCCGCGGCCACCTGTGCCGCGGTGGGCAAGCGGTCGCCGACGGCCAACACACCCATGCGCAAGGCCTGTTCGACCTGTCGGACGATCTGCAGGTAGGTGGGGACGCCGCAGCGGCGATCAATGCGGAACGCCATCACTTCGTTCACTTCGCCGCCCCCTTCCTGCCGTCCCAGTCCTTCCGCACCGCGGCCGACGGCGTCCTCCGCGTGCAGCGCCCTTCCAGCCTATGCCGCCGCCCGGTACGGACGACGGTCCGCGAACCGGTGCCGGGAGAAGGCCCGGCATGCCCTCTGCCTCGCGGTTCACAACGGACGCCGGCCCACCCGGACCACGATGAAGGCGATCAGCAGCACGCTGAGGCCTCCCAGGATTCCGGCCCCGGTCCACTGCATGACCGGCATCTGGTCGTAGCCGAAGTACTCGACCGTGGCGTTGACGATGCCCTTGTCGGCGAGGCACGCCTCGTACTTCTCCTCCTGGACACAGGTGCCGTAGCCGAAGAGCTCCCCGGAGGCGGTGCTGACCCAGTTGTCCACCTGGACCGCGTCCGAGAGCTTCGCCGGGAACTCGGCGCCGATCGGGTAGGAGATCCGGCGCGGGGCGGCCAGCTCGGGCCGGACGAACGACCAGACGACCTGCGTCACTACGGCGAAGAGGAACGTGCCGACCATGGCGGCCAGGACCCGGCGTGCGATCAGTCCGATCGCGATGCCGCCGACGGCGGTGAACAGGGTGAGCGCGGCGAGCATCGGCCCGGTGTTGTCGAACACCGTGCCCTGCATCCAGTCCCCCTCGCCGAACACACGGACCGCCCGCCACCACCACGTGAACAGGGAGCCGAGGACGATCGTGGGCAGCAGAACGAGAACCACACCGGTGCCCAGCTTGTAGCTCAACCACCGCTTGCGCGGCACGGACTGCGTGGTGGCCAGCTGCGCCGTGCCCTGCTCCTGGTCGGAGGCGATCAACGGGGCGCCGCAGAAGACCCCGAGGACCACGGGCAGCGCACTCAGAATGGGCACGGTCTTCTCAAGCTTCGAGTGGATCGCCAGGACCACGCCGCTGTCGACCTTGTCGGCAGGCCTGCCCGGCCAGCCGGCACCGCGCACGGCGTCCAGCGAGGCCGCACGCTGGTAGACGAGCCAGATGGCGCCCAGGACGGTGAACGCCGCCACCATCAGGAACATGACGCGATGCTGACGGAACATCAGCCAGGCCAGTCCGCGTATCCGCAGCGGGCTCCTCCTGCTGCCGGTGGTACCGGCCGGGGTGTGGGTGAGAGTGCTCATGCCGCACGCTCCGCTCGCCGGTCGGACTGGGCGGTGGGGGTGAGCAACGGCGGCGCTTCGGGCGAACGGAGATAGGCGAGCAAGATCTCTTCCAGACTGGGTTTCATCGACCGCCAGTCGCCGTGCACGGGACCCTCGGTCCGTATCAGGGCGTTGAACTGGCGGCCTGTCGTACGGGTCTCGACCACGGTGTGGAGCGCCAGCCCGGCGGGAAGCTCCCCGGACTCCCCCACCGCTCCGGTTACCAGCTTGTGGCGCGCCATCAGCTCGTCCGTCTCACCGGCCATCCGGATCCGCCCGCCGGAGACGACCAGCAGGTAGTCGCACATGTCCTCCACTTCGGTGAGCATGTGGGACGACATCAGTACGCTCGTGCCGCGCTCGGCGGCCTCGGCCATCAGCAACGCGCTCATCTCGTCGCGGGCGAGCGGATCGAGATCGGCCATCGGCTCGTCCAGCAGCAGCAGGTCGGGCCGCTTGCCGAAGGCGAGCGCGAACGCCACCCGGGTGCGCTGCCCCCCGGACAGGGTGCCGATCCGGGCATGCAACGGAACATCGCCGGCCCGCACGATCCGCTCGGCCGCTGCCTGGTCCCAGCGCGGGTTGAGTTCCTGCCCCGTCCTGAGCGTCTCGGTGACGGTGAAGCGCTTGAACAACGCCTTCTCCTGGCCGAGGAAGGCGTATCGCGGCATGACGCCGGGAGAGTCCACCGGAACCCCGAACATGCGCAGTTCGCCCGTCGTGCCCTCCACCAGCCGGGTCGCGATGCCCAACAGGGTGCTCTTTCCCGCCCCGTTGGGCCCCACCAGTCCACAGATCCGCCCGGCGGGCAGCCTGAACGAACAGTCCTGAAGCGCCCATCCGCGCCGGTACTTCTTCCCCAGCCCTTGCGCCTCAAGGGCCCACGGGCTGCCGGCGGTGTCCGGAGTGATCATGTCGGGCGCACCCTCCCTCAGATTCAACTAGTCAACTAGTGGAATCATGGTCTTGGCTGCTCGTGACTGTCAAACGCCGCCGAACCGGACCCCGCACCCGACTCCGCATGCGCCCGCGCCCACCCACGTCTCGGCCCCGGCCCCCGAGACGGGTGCCGATCTCGTCCGGGCAAGGAAGAACCCCAGGTCACGGTGAGTGAGTCCTGGGGTTTCCCTAAGAGCTTGGAATTCGAGCCCGAGACCCTCCGCATGACGAGTTCGTCGGCGATCAGTCGCCAGTACCCCTGAGAAGTACGCCGGTCCGTCTTAGAAGTACGCCCAGTCCGTCGCCTCCGGATCGGAGACGTGCAAGAGGTTCTCCAGCAGCCGGTTCAGGACGTCACGCGGCGTTTCATCGGCTCGCACAGACCCGGAGCGCACATACGGTGGCTCCCGGTGCCCCATATCGACCCGCAATCGTCAGTCGTCGCTGACGACTCCGATGGTCGATACGTTGCTCTGCCGGGAGCCTAGCCAGTTGCCGAGATGGGTGTCACTCGGGTCGATGGGACGTCTCCATCGGCGGTGTGGCTCTCACCGGTTGTCTGGTGTATTTGTTAGCTTCCTCCTTATTTGTCCATAGTCAAGAGAAGAAGCGAAAAAGATTCACCACGGATGGCGCGGCCCGGACGCTGCATGGCGGGTGGTGGCCTGGAGGGCTCGCTGAACCGATGACGGACAGGGCGGCACCGCCGTCAGGGAACGGACCCGGGACCTACACCAGCCAGTAGCCCGAAGGAAAAGCCCCAGGTCACGACGAGTGAGTCCTGGGGTCTCTCTGAGCCTCCGGGATTCGAGCCCGATACCTATGCAGGGCGAGGGCCGCCGGGTACGTGCCGGACGGTGTCGCCCCGTGCCTCCTGGTCCTGATTTCGCCGATCAGCGCCGCGCGGCAGGTTGCACCGTCCGGCTCGCGGCAGTCTGTGCCGCGGCGTCCGTTCACGCATCGCCCACGCATCGCCCACGCAGAAGGGGCCACACGTCGCAGCAGGTGGAGATGGATGTCGTCGGCGGGATCGGTGCGGGTGCGGGGAGCCGGCGCAGGCGTCCAAGCCCGGTGGGCGGCCTCCGGCGCTGCCTTTGCGCTTGCGGTTGGCGAGTTCCAGCCGACGATGTCGGCGGCGCGGGCCCGGCAGGCGGCGGAGAACGCCGACGGGGCGGCGTACGCCGACGCGGTGTCGGAGTACGCCGCCCTGAAGCGGGACGAGCTGCCGGCCCCTACTTCGGGTCGCGATTGAACAGCGACTTGGACCAGACGTAGCCGAGCACGGCCAGCCCCACGCACCAGGCCACGGCCAGCCACCCGTTGTGGCCGATCTCGCTGCCGAGCAGCAGCCCCCGCAGCGTCTCGATGGCCGGGGTGAACGGCTGGTACTGGGCGATCGGCTGGAACCAGCCCGGCATCGCGTCGACCGGCACGAACGCGCTGGAGATGAGCGGCAGGAAGATCAGCGGCAGGGCGTTGTTGCTGGCGGCCTCGGCGTTCGGGCTGGACAGGCCCATACCGACCGCGATCCAGGTGAGCGCCAGGGCGAACAGCGTGAGCAGCCCGAACGCCGCGATCCACTCCAGGACGGTGGCATTCGTGGCCCGGAACCCGATCGCCACGGCGACGGCTCCGACGAGGACCACGCTCATCACGCACTGCAGCACGCTGCCGACGACGTGCCCGATGAGCACCGACTCGCGGTGGATCGCCATCGTGCGGAAGCGGGCGATGATGCCCTCGGTCATATCCGTGGCGACGGACACCGCGCTGCCGATCGTGGTGCCGCCGATGGTCATCAACAGGATGCCCGGGACGAGGTACGCGATGTACTCGGACCGGTCGGCACCGCCGTCCCCGATACCGGCGCTCATCACATCGCCGAAGATGTAGACGAAGAGCAGCAGCATCATGACCGGGGTGAGCAGCAGGTTCAGCGTCAGGGACGGGTAGCGTCGCGCGTGCAGGAGGTTGCGGCGCAGCATCGTGGACGAATCGCGCATCGCGAGGGAGAGGGAGCTCATCGGACATCCTCCTTGGGCTGGTTGGGGACGTTGGTTCCGCCGGTCAGGGCGAAGAAGACGTCGTCGAGGTCGGGGGTGTGCACGGTCAGTTCGTCGGCCTCGATGCCGGCGGAGTCCAGCCAGTCGAGGATGGAGCGCAGCTCGCGCTGGCTGCCGTCGCTGGGGATCTGCAGCGCCAGCGCCTCGTCGTCGCGGGTGACGTCGCGCAGCGCGACGGCGGCGCTCCGGTACGCGGCCGGGTCGGAGAACCGCAGCCGCACGTGCCCGCCCGGGATGAGCCGCTTCAGCTCGTCGGCGGTGCCCTCGGCGGCGATCTTGCCGTCGTTGAGGACGGCGATGCGGTCGGCGAGTTCGTCGGCCTCGTCCAGGTACTGGGTGGTGAGGAAGACGGTGACGCCGCCCGTGACGAGCTCGCGGATGATCTGCCACATGTTGTGGCGGGAGCGCGGGTCGAGGCCGGTGGTCGGCTCGTCGAGGAAGATGATCCGCGGGTTGCCGACCAGGGTCATGGCGATGTCGAGGCGGCGCTTCATGCCGCCGGAGTAGCTCTGGGCGGGCTTCTTGGCGGCCTCGGTGAGGTCGAACCGCTCCAGCAGCTCGGCGGTGACACGTCGTCCCTCGCGCTTGGAGAGGTGGTGCAGGTCCGCCATGAGAAGCATGTTCTCCTCGCCGGTGATCAGGCCGTCGACGGCGGAGAACTGTCCGGTGACGCCGATCGCGGCACGCACCCCGTCCGGTGACGTGGCGATGTCGTGGCCCGCGACCTGGGCCTGCCCGCCGTCGGCGGTGATGAGCGTGGACAGGATCTTCACGGCGGTGGTTTTGCCGGCGCCGTTGGGTCCGAGCAGCGCGAACACGGACCCGGCCGGGATGTGCAGATCGATGCCGTCGAGGACGGCCTTGTCGCCGTACGACTTGCGCAGACCGACGGCGAAGACGGCGGCCGGCGACGGGTGACCGTCCGCCCGCCTGGACGTGGGCATGACAGGTGAAGGCATGGGGCCCTCCGCTTGAAGGCTGACGTGGGCTGGGGATGGGGCCGGTTGAGGATGTGGCGCTCAGGCCTTGGCGCGGCGGATGTCGATGTTGCCGTGCCGGGTGCGGGCACGGACCTTGACGGTGCCCTCCGTCTTCTCGGGGGTCTCGGACGCGGTGAGCGTGTTGCGCACCTGGCCGGAGCCCGAGCTGACGTCGAGCCAGGCGGCCGTGCCCTCGCGGACGCCGACCTCGATGGCGCCGTAGGAGGTCTCCAACTGGACGGTGCCACCGGCAACTTCGCCCACACGCAGGGTGCCGTGGGCGGTGGTGGCGGTGACCGAGTCCTCGGCGCGCCGGATCTCGATGTCGCCGTTGGCGCCGCTCACCCGCAGCTCGCCGGTCGCGGCGCCGACGGTCGTGGTGCCGTGCGAGTTCTTCAGGACGGCGGGGCCGTCGACGAGGCCGACGCGCAGGCTGCCGGAGCTGGTGGTGATCTCGGCCATGCCCTCGATCCGGTCCACGGTGATCGAGCCGTGCGACGCGATCAGCTTCAGCGGGCCGGTCGCATCGAGGCGGACGTCGCCGGACGAGGTCTTCACGCGGACCTCGCCGAGCCGGCCCTCGCTGAGCACCTGGGCCCAGGCGCCGGTCATGTCGATGCGCGAGCCTGTGGGCAGTTCGACTGTCACGTCGACGGTGCCGGTGCGGCCGAACAGATTGGACTTGGGCGTCCTGACGGTCAGTACGCCGCTCGCGTACGTGACCTCGGTCTGGTCGGCCGCCCGTACGTCCTGGTCCCGCTTCGGGTCGCGGGGTTGCACCTCGACGACGGTGTCGAGGCGGTCGCCCGCGGTGAACTGGATGGAACCGGCCTCCACGTGAGCCGTGGCCGAGATCGGTTCGGGAGTGTCGAAAGAAGGCATGGCTGTCCCGTCCTCTTGGGTCTTCGGGTCGTCCCCGCTGGTGGGACGTGGTGTGGGTGAAGTGGTGTGGGTGAAGTGGTGCGGGCAGGGGGCGCGGTCAGCGCACCCAGCCCGTGAAGCTCTGTCCGACGGTCCGGGTCTTCTCCGTCGTACGCGGCCGGGTGCCGCCGTCGACCGCGGCCGACACGGCGCGCACCAGCCACGCGTTGACCGACAGGCCCTCGCGGGTCGCGGCCTCCTCGGCGCGGGCCTTGAGGTGGGCCGGCAGACGCAGGTTGACGCGGGCGGTGCCGCCCTCGTCGCCGTCGGCCGGGGCCGGGGTCTTGAACGGTTCGACGGGTGCGGCCGGCTCCGTGGGGACGCCGCCGTCGGTGGGCGGCGGTGTCACCACGAAGTCGGGGTCGAGCCCGCGCAGCCGTACGTCGACCGAGCCGGGGGCGAGTTCGCGGGTGATCTCGTCCATCGCGGCGGAGAGCACGTTGAGCATGGTCAGCCGGGTCGCCGACTCCAGGGGGGCGGTGAGCCTCTCGGCCAGCTCGCGGGCTTCGTCGCCTCCGGCTTCGGCGGCCACCGCGAGTTCGCGGCGGAGGGTGTCGACATACGGGGTGAGGTCCATGACGCCATCATGGCACCACAATGGCGCCATGCGCAAGCCGCGAGGCGGCATCTCCGGGTCGACCACCCGGCACAATCACTCTGACCTGCGAAAACATACTGGCGCCTACCTGGGCGATTGTGGCGCCATGCGCACTGATGTGCTTTTGGGAGCATGGAATGGCACCGGGCGGCACCGGGCGGCACCGGATGGCGCCAAGCGGTGCCACCCGGAATCATGGGATGCCATGCGATGCCGCAAGAAGGTGACCTGCCCCCGCCACGCGGTCCGCCGCTGGGCCGAACCCACCCGAGGCCGCACGGTCGGGGCCACCCCGCCCGGTCAGGACTGTGTGAGGTCGTGATCAAACGCGCCGACCCGGATCCGCACAAGGCCGCCCAGAAGGCCGCTGCCGCCGAACCCGGACTACGGGACCAACTCACCGCCGAAGCCGTCCGCCTCGCGCAACAGGCCGGCGAACTCGCCGTCCCCGTCAGGCCTCACCTGGTCGCGGACGACGTCACCCCCACCACAACTCAGATCACCGACCGCCGCGCGACCCGCACCTGACACCGACGCCGCGTCCGACAAAAGCAAAAGCCCCAGGTCACGGCGAGTGAGTCCTGAGGCTTCTACAGAGCCGCCTTCGGGATTCGAACCCGAGACCTACGCATTACGAGTGCGTTGCTCTGGCCAACTGAGCTAAGGCGGCACGCCCTGTCGCACTATGGTGCGAGCAGCAGCGTCGCTAAGTTTACACAGTTTCGGAGGGTGCTCCGCACCACCCGCCTCCGGAGCCGAATGCGCAGGTCAGGTGGGTGGAGGGAGCCGTGGCGGGTCAGGAGCACTTCTTACCCTCGGCCGGCGGGGTGCCGTCCAGGAGGTACGTGTTGATCGCCGTGTCGATGCACTGGCTGCCGCGGCCGTACGCGGTGTGACCGTCGCCCTCGTACGTGAGGAGCCTGCCCGAGGAGAGCTGGGCGGCGAGGGACTGGGCCCACTTGTACGGGGTCGCCGGGTCACGGGTGGTGCCGACCACGACGATCGGGGACGCGCCCTTCGCCGTGATGCGGTGCGCGGTGCCGGTGGGCGCAACAGGCCAGTGGGCGCAGTTCAGGGCAGCCCAGGCGAAGGCCTTGCCGAAGACCGGGGAGGCCTTCTCGAAGCTGGGCAGGGCCTGCTCGACGGCGTCCGGGCCGGTGAAGGCCGGGGGCACGTCCAGGCAGTTCACCGCGGCGTTGGCGAACATCAGGTTCGCGTACGTGCCGTTCGGCTTGCGCTCGTAGTAGCTGTCGGACAGGGCGAGCAGACCGGACCCGTCGCCCGCCCGGGCGCCGACGAGGGCGCTGCGGAGCTGGGGCCAGGTCCCCTCGTCGTACATGGCGGCGATGACACCGGTGGTGGCGAGGGACTCGCCGAGCTTGCGGGAATCGCCGGCGGGGATGGGCTTGGCGTCGAGGTCGGTGAAGAGCTGCTTCAGACGGGTCGCGGCGTCGGCGGTGGAGGTGGTACCGAGCGGGCAGTCCGACTTCTTCACGCAGTCCGCGGCGAAGGCCTGGAACGCGGTCTCGAAGCCCGCCGTCTGGTCGCGGTTCATCTCCAGCGACGAAAGCGAAGGGTCCATCGCACCGTCGAGGACGAGACGGCCGGTCCGGCCGGGAAAGAGTTCGGCGTACGTCGCACCGAGGAAGGTGCCGTACGACGCCCCGAGGTACGTCAGCTTCTCGTCGCCGAGCAGGGCCCTCAGAATGTCCATGTCGCGGGCCGTCTCGACGGTGGAGACATGCGGGAGGATCGTGCCGGAGCGCTGCTCACAGCCGTCTGCGAACTTCTCGAAGGCCGTACCCAGCTCCGAGACCTCGGCACTGTCGTCGGGGGTCTGGTCGACCTGGGTGTATGCGTCCATCTGCGGTCCGGTGAGGCATTCGACGGGCTCGCTGCGGGCGACGCCGCGCGGGTCGATGGCGACCATGTCGTAGCGGGCGCGGACCGGGGCCGGGTAGCCGAGGGCCGCATAGTTCTGGAGGTAGCCGATGGCCGAGCCGCCGGGGCCGCCCGGATTCACCAGCAAGGAGCCGATCCGCTTGCCCGGACCGGTGGCCTTCTTCCGGGAGACGGCCAGCTTGATGTCGCCGCCGTCCGGCTTCCGGTAGTCGCGGGGCGCCTTCATCGTGGCGCACTGGAAACCGGAGACGCCGCAGTCCCGCCAGTTCAGATGCTGTGCGTAGTACGGCTGGAGCGCCGCTGGTGCGGCGGGCGTCGAGCCCGACGCGCTCGTCGTCGAACTGCCTTTGCTGCAGCCGGAGATGAGGAGGCCGGTCGTGCCGAGCGCGGTGGCGAAGGTTCGGAGCAGACGCCTGGTATCCATGCCCGGAGCGTAGCCCTCAAGGGGCGACCGGCCCGTTTCGTTACCCATTCGGATGAATCGGCGGTGCGCAACAAGGTGTGGACGGATCAGCCGGCGCGCAGAGCCATCGTCATCGCCTCCACCGCGAGCAGCGGCGCCACATTGCGGTCCAGCGCCCGGCGGCAGGCGATCACCGCCTCTATCCGGCGCAGGGTGCGCTCGGGCGTCGATGACCCGGCGATGCGGTCGAGCGCGTCCCGTACATCGAGATTGGCGAGGGCGATCTGCGTGCCCAGCTGCAGCGCCAGTACGTCGCGGTAGAAGCCGGTCAGATCGGTGAGGGCAAGGTCGAGGCTGTCGCGCTGGGTACGGGTCTTGCGGCGCTTCTGCTTGTCCTCCAGCTCTTTCATCACCCCGGCCGTGCCGCGCGGCATCCGGCCTCCGGCAGCCGCGCCGAGCGCGGCCTTCATGTCCTCCGTCTCCTTGACGTCCACCTCCTCGGAAACCTGCTTCGCGTCCTCCGTGGCGGTGTCGATCAGCTCCTGGGCGGCCTTGAGACAACCACCGATGTCCTCCACCCGGAGCGGAAGCTTGAGCACGGCCGCGCGGCGCGCACGGGCCTTCTCGTCGGTGGCCAGGCGGCGGGCCCGGCCGATGTGCCCCTGAGTGGCACAAGCAGCTGCCGCGGCCCGCTCCGGTTCGATTCCGTCACGCCGGATCAGTACGTCGGCAACGGCGTCGACGGGGGGCGTGCGCAGGGTGAGGTGACGGCAGCGGGACCGGATGGTGGGCAGCACATCTTCGAGCGAGGGCGCGCAGAGCAGCCACACCGTACGGGGCGCGGGCTCCTCGACCGCCTTCAGGAGCACGTTTCCCGCGCCCTCGGTGAGACGGTCGGCGTCCTCCAGGATGATCACCTGCCAGCGGCCCACGGCCGGGGACAGCTGGGCGCGGCGGACCAGCTCACGGGTCTCCTTCACACCGATGGAGAGCAGGTCCGTACGGACCACCTCGACGTCGGCATGCGTCCCGATGAGGCTGGTGTGGCAGCCGTCGCAGAAACCGCACCCCGGGGCGCCGCCCAGCGCGCGGTCCGGGCTGGTGCACTGAAGGGCGGCGGCGAAGGCGCGGGCAGCGGTGGACCGCCCGGAACCCGGCGGTCCGGTGAACAGCCAGGCGTGGGTCATCTTCGACCCCAAAGGCACCTGATCCCCCGCGGAAATGGCGGTGACCAGCGCATCGGCGTCCCGAGCGGCCGCGCCGAGCTGCTCCTGCACCCGGCCCTGGCCGACCAGGTCGTCCCATACGGTCATCGGTCACCGCCCTTCCGGTGGTGGTCTACGGCTCCGGCTTCCCATTGTGGGGGAAGGGTCTGACATTCCCGGCGATCCGGTCCGCCCCATCAACCCGGGCAACCCGCCGCAGCCGCTCTCAGCGGCGCGGGCGACGGCCCCGTCCGGAGGTGCCACGGCCCTCGTCGTCCCGGTCGTGGTCGCCGAGCAGCTCGTCGGCCAGGGTCGGCAGATCGTCCAGCGGAGTCTCCTCGGCCCACTCCGGGCGACGGCGGCGGCCCCGGCCCGGACGCCGCTCCTCGGCTGCCTCCGGGACGGCGTGCGGATCGCTGATCTGCGGCAGCTCCCGGGTGCGCTCGTTCTCGCCCTCCGGTACGGCGTCCGCCGGGCGCTCGTCGCGGAAAATACCCCGCGGAACGCGGTCCGCCGGCTGCTCGTCGCCTACGTCCCGTACCGGTGGGAGTACCGCGGTCTCGTCCGCGGAGCCCGTGGCGTCCCGTACCGCAGGCCGCTCGGACGGATCGGTGATCCTCGGGATCATCGCCGTCTCGGCCTGGTCCGAAGGCGTGTCGACCGGTGACGGCACCGGCTGCGTCACCTCGTTCGGGCTGACGACCGGCGTCGGCACCGTCAGCTCGTTGTCCGGGACGGAAGCGGACGCCGCCGCCTCCGCGCGGGCGGCCTCTGCCGCCGCGGCCGCCTCGGCCTCAGCCTGCCGCCGGGCAGCCTCGGCCCGCAGCAGCGCCTCCTCCGCCTTGCGCTGCTTCTCCAGCCGCCGCGCCTCGGCCTCCTTGCGCAGCCGGGCCTCCTCCTGGGCCTGCCTGCGCAGCCGCTCCTGCTCGGCCTCGCGCGCCTGCTCCTCGGCCTCGCGCCGGACCCGCTCCTCCTCGGCGACCCGACGGGCCTCCTCGGCCCGCAGACGGGCCTCCTCCGCCTGCCGCTCGGCCTCGCGCTGCCGCGCCTCCTCCAGCTCGCGGCGCTTGCGCTCCTCCTCCTCGGCGCGGAGCTTGGCGAGCTGCTCCTGACGCTCGCGCTCCAGCCGCTCCTCCTCCGCCTTGCGCGCCGCCTCTTCCTCGGCCTTGCGCCTGGCCTCTTCCTCGGCCGCCTTGCGCGCCTCCTCCTGGGCCTTGATCTCGGCCTCGGAGAGCGGCAGGAGCTGGTCGAGCCGGTGGCGCACAACGGTGGTGATCGATTCCGGTTCCTGGCCGGCGTCCACAACCAGGTAGCGGGTCGGGTCTGCGGCGGCCAGCGTGAGGAAACCGGACCGTACCCGGGCGTGGAACTCGGGCGGCTCGGACTCCAGCCGGTCGGGCGCCTCGGTGAACCGTTCCCGCGCGGTCTCCGGGTCGACGTCGAGCAGCACCGTCAGATGCGGTACGAGTCCGCTCGTCGCCCACCGCGAGATCCGGGCGATCTCGGTCGGGGAGAGGTCGCGGCCCGCGCCCTGGTAGGCGACGGACGAGTCGATGTAGCGGTCGGAGATGACGATCGCGCCGCGCTCCAGCGCCGGACGGACCACCGAGTCGATGTGCTCGGCGCGGTCGGCTGCGTAGAGCAGTGCCTCGGCCCGGTTCGAGAGCCCGGCCGACGACACGTCGAGCAGGATCGAGCGCAGCCGCTTGCCGACCGGCGTGGCGCCGGGCTCGCGGGTGACGACGACCTCGTGGCCCTTGGCCCGGATCCACTCGGCGAGCGCCTCGACCTGGGTGGACTTGCCGGCCCCGTCGCCGCCCTCCAGGGCGAGGAAGAAACCGGTGGCGGCGGGGGCGACAGCCGGTTCGCCGCCGCGCAGGGCCTCGCGCAGATCACGGCGCAGCGGCACTCCGGAACGGTCGTCCGTCTTCGCGAGGACGATCGCAGCGACCGGCAGCAGCAGGGCGCCGATGAGCATGAGGGCGAACGCGGCGCCGCCGTGCGCGAAGACGAAGTCGCCGACCGTCAGCCGGTGGGTGCCGATCGCTGCGGCCAGCAGCGGTCCCGCGACCGCGCCGAGCGCGACCAGGACCCGGGCGGCTGCCTGGAGGTGCTCGGTCGTCCTGGCCCGGCGGGACTCCTCGGTCTCCTGGTCGACGAGCGTGTGGCCGGTGTTGGCCGCGACACCCGCCGCGTAACCGGCGAGGACCGCGAGGAACACCACGGTCGCCGTGTCCGGCACCAGACCCATCGCGAGGAGCGCGACCCCGGTGACGGCGGTGGCGAAGACGAGCAGCCGGCGCCGCGACAGGGTGGGCAGCACCTTCTCCGCGGTACGGATACCGGCGGCTGTGGCGCCCGTCAGGGTGAGGATCAGCAGGGCGAACGTGGCCGGTCCGCCACCGAGGTCGTAGGCGTGCAGTGCGGCGACGGCTGCTGCGGCGGCGATCGCTCCGGCGACGGCCGCGCACGCGCCGACGATCAGCGGGACGGCGCCGGTGCGGCCCTTGTCCGGGCCGTTGCCGGTGGACGGCCGTCGCAGACCCTCCAGGGGCGAGCGCGGGCGGGGCGTCGGAGAACCGGGGAGTTCGAGGAAGTAGAGGGTCGAGATCGAGGCGGAGAACAGTCCGGCCGCGACGTACGAGCCGAGAGCCGCCTGGTGGAAGGAGAACCACTCAAGACCCGAGCCCAGCAGATTGCCGATCAGCGTGGCGATCAGCAGAACGGCCGCGGCGGCGGGGACGGCGGCGAAGTCCGTACGGAGGGAGAGCCTGCGCAGGGCGTCGAGGTGGTCCGGCAGCGGGCGTACCGCGGCGCCCTCGGGGGGCGGCGGGGAGGGCAGCAGCGCGGGCGCGGCGCTCTCCTTCGCGACCGTCCACAGCCGTTCGCCGGCGCCGGTGACGAAGACGGTGATGAGGATCATCATGAGCGCCCTGTCGGGCATCCAGTCGATCCACAGCGGCGCGACGACGAGCAGCGCGAGCCGCAGGCCGTCCGCCCCGATCATCAGCCACCGCCGGTCCAGCGGTCCACCGGGCGCGGTGAGCGTCGTCAGCGGCCCAAGGAGTACGGCTCCGAAGAGGAGCGTGGCAAGGATTCGGGCACCGAACACGGCGGCGACGGCAAAGGCCGCCCCGCGGTATCCGGATCCGAATGAGCCCTCGAGGACCGCCGCTTGCAGCGACAGCAGCACCATCACGAGAAGGGCGAGTGCATCGCCGATACCGCCGACGAGCTGCGCGCTCCACAACCGCTTCAGCGGGGGAACACGCAACAGGGCTCGTACGGCGCGCTCGCGTGAGTCTGCGGCAAGTGTGTCGGAGGTGGGGCTCACGACCGTTGGCTGCTCGGCTCGCGTCATCCGCCCAGCCTATCCGGAGCGGTGCGGTCAGCGACGGCCCCATCCGAACATATGGGCGCCCGAGTGGGGTGAGGAGGTGCTCCCCCGCACGCCGGAGGGGCTGGAATGTCCAGCCCCTCGGGTGTTCGGGAACGCGCTGACCGCCGGTGCGGTCAGTCCTCCACGGACGACGCGCTCGCCTTCTTCGCCGCCGCGGTCGTCTTCTTCGCGGCCGTCGTCTTCTTCGCGGCCGTCGTCTTCTTGGCTGCCGCGGTCGTCTTCTTGGCTGCCGTCTTCTTGGCGGCCGTCGCCTTCTTCGCGGGCGCCTTCTTCGCCGGGGCCTTCTTCGCCGTCTTCTTCTTGGCGGGTCCCTTGGCGCGCTTCTCCGCGAGGAGCTCGTAGCCGCGCTCCGGCGTGATGTCCTCGACGCTGTCGTCGGTCCGCAGCGTCGCGTTCGTCTCACCGTCGGTGACGTACGCGCCGAAGCGCCCGTCCTTGACGACGACCGGAGCACCGCTCACCGGGTCCGTGCCGAGTTCCTTCAGCGGCGGCTTGGCAGCGGCGCGTCCGCGCTGCTTGGGCTGGGCGTAGATCGCGAGGGCCTCTTCGAGCGTGATGTCGAAGAGCTGGTCCTCGGACGTCAGCGAACGTGAGTCCGTGCCCTTCTTCAGATACGGACCGTAGCGCCCGTTCTGCGCGGTGATCTCGACACCCTCGGCGTCCTCGCCGACGACCCTCGGCAGCGACATCAGCCTGAGCGCGTCCGCCAACGTCACCGTGTCCAGCGACATCGACTTGAAGAGCGACGCGGTCCGCGGCTTCACCGCGTTCTTGCCGGTCTTCGGCGTGCCCTCGGGCAGCACCTCGGTGACGTACGGGCCGTAGCGCCCGTCCTTGGCGATGATCTGGTGCCCGGTGACCGGGTCCGCACCGAGCTCGTAGTCGCCGCTCGGCTTGGCCAGCAGCTCCTCCGCGTACTCGACCGACAGCTCGTCGGGCGCCAGGTCCTCCGGCACGTCCGCGCGCTGGTGGCCCTCGGCGTCCTTCTCCCCGCGCTCGATGTACGGGCCGTAGCGCCCGACGCGGAGCTTGATGTCGTTGCCGACGGGGAAGGAGGAGATCTCCCGGGCGTCGATCGCGCCGAGGTCGGTGACGAGCTCCTTGAGACCGCCGAGGTGGTCGCCGTCGCCGTTGCCCGCGGCGGAGGCCGCGCCACTGACGGCGTCGTCGCCCTCACCGAAGTAGAAACGCCTCAGCCACGGCACGGACTGGGCCTCGCCCCGCGCGATGCGGTCGAGGTCGTCCTCCATCCGCGCGGTGAAGTCGTAGTCGACGAGTCGGCCGAAGTGCTTCTCCAGCAGGTTGACCACGGCGAAGGAGAGGAAGGACGGGACGAGCGCCGTGCCCTTCTTGAAGACGTAGCCGCGGTCGAGGATCGTGCCGATGATCGAGGCGTACGTCGACGGGCGGCCGATCTCGCGCTCTTCCAGCTCCTTGACCAGCGAGGCCTCGGTGTAGCGGGCCGGGGGCTTGGTGGCGTGGCCGTCGACCGAGATCTCGTCGGCGGACAGCGCGTCGCCCTCGGCGACCTGCGGCAGCCGGCGCTCGCGGTCGTCGAGCTCGGCGTTCGGGTCGTCGGCGCCTTCGACGTACGCCTTCATGAAGCCGTGGAAGGTGATCGTCTTGCCGGACGCGGAGAACTCGGCGTCGCGTCCGTCGCTCGCCCGGCCGCCGATCTTCACGGTGACCGAGTTACCGACCGCGTCCTTCATCTGGGAGGCGACGGTCCGCTTCCAGATGAGCTCGTAGAGCCGGAACTGGTCGCCGGTCAGACCGGTCTCGGCGGGCGTGCGGAAGCGGTCGCCGGAGGGGCGGATCGCCTCGTGCGCCTCCTGCGCGTTCTTGACCTTCCCGGCGTACGTACGCGGCTTCTCCGGCAGGTAGTCGGCGCCGTACAACTGCGTGACCTGCGCCCTCGCCGCGGAGACCGCGGTGTCGGAGAGCGTCGTGGAGTCGGTACGCATGTAGGTGATGAAGCCGTTCTCGTACAGCTTCTGGGCGACCTGCATGGTGGCCTTCGCCCCGAAGCCCAGCTTCCGGCTCGCCTCCTGCTGGAGGGTCGTCGTACGGAACGGGGCGTACGGGGACCGGCGGTACGGCTTCGACTCGACGGACCGCACGGCGAACGCGGAGTCGGCGAGCGCGGCGGCCAGGGCCCGGGCGTTCGTCTCGTCCAGGTGCAGCACCTGGCCGGAGCCGGATTTCAGCTGTCCGTCCGGACCGAAGTCGCGGCCCTGGGCGATCCGGCGGCCGTCGACCGCGCTGAGGCGGGCGGTCAGCGTCGACGGGTCGGAGGCGTCACCGGTACGGCCGGTGGCAAAGGCGCCGGTCAGGTCCCAGTACTCGGCGGAACGGAAGGCGATGCGCTCGCGCTCCCGCTCGACGACGAGGCGGGTGGCGACGGACTGGACCCGGCCCGCAGAGAGCCGCGGCATGACTTTCTTCCACAGGACCGGCGAGACCTCGTAGCCGTAGAGGCGGTCGAGGATACGGCGGGTCTCCTGGGCGTCGACCATGCGCTGGTTCAGCTCGCGCGGGTTGGCGACGGCGGCCTGGATCGCGTCCTTGGTGATCTCGTGGAAGACCATCCGGTGGACCGGGACCTTGGGCTTGAGCACTTCCTGCAGGTGCCACGCGATGGCTTCGCCCTCGCGGTCCTCATCGGTGGCGAGGAAGAGTTCGTCGGACTCGGCCAGCAGCTGCTTGAGCTTTCTGACCTGCGCCTTCTTGTCCGCGTTGACGACATAGATGGGCTGGAAGTCATGCTCGACGTCGACGCCGAGCCGACGGACCTCGCCGGTGTACTCGTCGGGAACCTCTGCGGCGCCGTTCGGCAGGTCGCGGATGTGCCCGACGCTCGCCTCGACGACGTATCCGGGGCCGAGGTAGCCCTTGATCGTCTTCGCCTTGGCAGGCGACTCGACGATGACGAGTCGGCGGCCGCCCTGTGCGGTCTCGCTGGTCGGGGACAACTTCGCTCTTCTCTCCGGTCGACACTCGATGGGCATCCGGGCAGCGCGATGACGCTGCCGACGGTGCTGTCGCTGCGGAGTGTGACGGTACAACCCGCCCCCGTGTCAAACGGCAAAAGCCCGCAACGGCCACTCGAACGGTAACCCGACTTCCGCCATTCCTGCCGCCCGGAGTGCCCGATACGCGGCGTGCACGGTCGCTGCCTGCGGGTTTCGCGGCGCGGTGGCGGTACTGCGGCCGCCGGAGGAGAGGGGCGGGACAACCGGGCGTGTTCACGTCCCGGGCCGGGTGATCACACGGCGGCGACGCGGGTGGCGAGGCGGCAGCCGTGGATCAGATGCGGGTGAAACACCCCACACCGAGGACGAGGAAAAGTACGCCGAACAGGGTGGCGAGTGTGGCGGAGAGAACGGGGCGCACCCTGTACGCCACCGGCGCGCGGTGCACGACGCGCGCCCCCGTCCAGACCAGCAGCGCGGTCCCGAACAGCGCGAACGTCGTTCCGGCGAATACCGCAGGTCCGCTCTCCATGCCCGTACGCCTCTCCGTGGCCGCCCGGCCCGGGGCCGCTGCCCGCGTCGAGTCAGGGGGAGGCTGTCACTCGGGGGCGACACCGGTGCGAACCCCGGGTGAACTCCAGTGCCGCGGTTCACCGGGTCGCGCCCCGCCCGGGCCGCGCTCGTTGGCCGGATCACATCAGGTCGAGGGTCGCGTGACGCCGGCTGCCACGTTCGAACACCGCCAACAGGACCACGGCGAGCACCGCGTATCCGGCCCCCGTCGCCAGCTCGGCGCCGAGCCGTCCCCGGTCGAGGCCACCACCTGCGGACAACTCCCCCGCGGCCTCGGCGGCATGGGTCAGCGGGAGAACGTCCCCGACGGCCCGCATCCACTCCGGCAGGGTCTCGCGCGGCACATTCGCGCCGGTCAGCAGCAGGAGTACGGATGCGGCCACATTGGACACCAGGAACACATCGCGGAAACGCAGACCCAGCGCCCCGAGGGCGAGGCCGAAGACGGAACACCCGGCCGAGGCGGCGAGCAGCACTGCGGCAAGACCGGGCAGCGCACCAAGCGGAATCCGCAGGCCCAGCAGGAGAGTGGCGACGGTGAGCGTGAAGACACTGATGAGGAGGCCGTTCAGTACGTACGGCAGGGCGCGCCCGAACCAGAGCGGAGCCCGGTGCCGAGGGCTCAGCAGCACCGCGCCGAGCGTGCCGTAACGACGCTCGTTGGCGACGGCCATGGTGCCGCCGTAGACGCAGGCGGTGGAGGCGGCGACAACGGCGTTGCCCAGCAGGTAGAAGCGGTCGTCGGCGACCCCCAGCTGCCGTCCGAGGAAGACGAAGAACAGCAGTTGCAGCAGCGGGCCGACCAGCAGGGTGCCGATGAACATGGGCGGCGTCGTCCAGTTGAAGAGTGCCCGGTAGGAGATGGCGCCGCCGACCACGACGAGGCGCAGCGTACGGACGATCCTCCGGGTGAGGGCGCGGGAGAGGGAGAGGAAGGACATGCGGGAACTCCAGGGCTTCGGGGCTGTGGGGCTGACCGGCCGTCCGGCTTCAGGCGAGGGAGAGCGTCGCCGCGGCCCGTGCGCGGTGTTCGACCCGCCCCAGGACCAGCACGGCGATCAGCGCGTAGAACAGGCCGAGGGTGAGGGCCACGGCCATCGGGGCCAGCACCTCACCGGCGGACGAGCCGCCGGAGGTCGCCGCGTGCACGGCCCGAGAGCCCCACGTGGTGGGCAGCGCCCAGGAGACCGGACGCGTCCAGTCCGGCAGCACGGTGATGGGCACGAGCATCCCGGACAGCAGCCACACGGGCGCGTCCAGCGGGTTGGCGAGGGCGTTGGCGTTGCGCAGCAGCACGAACGTGGCGGCGAGGAGCAGTCCCATCATCCCGAGCGACAGGACGCACACCGGTACGGCCACCAGGAACAACACCGGGTGGGCGAAGTCGAGGGGCACGTCGAAGAGCACAGCGCCCCAGATCACGGTCGCACCCATGGCGTACGTGCCGATGACGGCCGTGGCGAGCGTGATGGGCAGAAGGACGAGGGGGAGCGGCGTGGGCGAGCTGACCAGCGTCTCCAGGGTGCCGAGCCAGCGCTGGTTCTGTACGGCTCCGCCCGATCCGAAGAGCACCGAGGACCAGATGCCCATCAGCCCCGCTCCGACGGCAGCCGTCAGCAGACGGTCGGGGTCGTCCGCGGCACGGAAGAGGTAGACGGCGAGGGTCGCGTACACGAGGGGAACGAGAACGGCGAAGGTGATTTCGAGCGGTGAGCGGCTCATGTACGAGACATGGGTACGTACGCCGACGACGGTCAGGCGCAGAATCCGGGGCACGGTCGTCATCGTGGTCATGCCACGACCTCCTCGGACCGGTCGGCCGCCGCGGCCCCGGGTCCACGATCCGCACCACTCTCCGACTCCTCGACGATCGCGATGTACGCGTCCTCCAGGGTGGGTTCGCGCGTGACGACGCGTCCGATCCGGATCCCGTCGAGCGCGGCCAGGACCCGTGAGTGCAGATCGGCGCCCCGCTCCATCTGCACCATGACGGCCTGCCGGCTGCCGCGCTCCTCGGCAGCCACTCCGCGTACCCCGGGGAGTTCCCGGATGCGGTCGAGGTGCTCGTCGGCCGCTCCGTATGCCTCGATCTCCAGGATGTCGCGCTCCTGGACCCGGGACTTGAGCCGGTCCGGGGTGCCGAGCGCCTGGATCGTGCCACCCGCGATCACCGCGATCCGGTCGCACAACTCATCGGCCTCGGCCATGTAATGGGTGGTGAGCAGGACGGTGGTGCCACCGGTCCGCAGATCGGCGACGGTACGGCGCAGATCGCGCGCCGCCACCGGGTCGACGCCGATGGACGGCTCGTCGAGGAAGAGGACGTCGGGCTTGTGCAGCAGGCCACGGGCGATGTGCAGGCGTTGCCGCATCCCGCGCGAGTAGCCCTCGACGCGTTCCTTCTCCCGGCCGGTCAGACCGACCAGATCGAGGAGTTCGGCGATCATGCGCCTCTGGTCGCGCGGTTCGACCCCGTACAGCTCGGCGAAGTAGCGCAGGTTGTCGAGGGCGGAGAGCCGGTCGTACAGGCCCCGGTCGCCACCGAAGACGTAACCGATCCTGCGTCGTACGGCGACCGGGTCCGACGCCACGTCGTGGCCGAGGACCCGGGCCGTGCCGGAGGTGGGCAGCAGCAGGGTGTTGAGCATCTTGATGGTGGTCGTCTTGCCCGCTCCGTTGGGGCCGAGCAGTCCGAACAGCTCGCCGCGCGCCACCTCGAAGCTGACGCCGCGCACGGCTTCGGTCACGGTACGGCGGGGGCGCAGAAAGCCGGTGCGGCTGCTGTAGGTGCGGCGGAGATTCTTCGCCTCGATCGCAAGCATGACGGGGACGCTAGGCCTGCCCGTACCGCACCGGCCATCAATTCGGGGGCGGCCGAATCGTCGCTCACGCCCCGGTCCCGGTCAGGACACGGCGCGCAGCACGTCCTCGCCCGAGAGCAGCGCGAGCAGCGCCCGGCCGGTGTCCGTGAGCTGGTAATAGACGCTGCGCCCGACCCGGTGGCGGGTGACGACGTCCGCGTCGGCGAGGACGGACAGGTGCTCCGAGACCGTGCTCTGCGCGAGCCCGAGCCTGTCGGCTATCCCGGCCGTGGTGAGCGGCCCGCCGAGCTGGCGCAGCACCGATGCCCGGCCCCGTCCGAGCAGCACACCGAGCCGGTCGGTGGCTTCCGGTCCGGCCCCGGCGGGTTCGCGGAGCGCGCCCGCGCCGCGGGCCTGGAAAGAGACGGCGATGACCTCGGGATCGTCGGTGGAGTAGAGCCGGCAGCCCTCGGCGAAGACGAGCGGTACCAGCAGGAGCCGCCGCTCGCCCGCCCGGTACTCGGCGTCGATGTGCTTGGTCAGCTCAAGGATCGGCGGCGTCCACCGGGCCCGCGCCTCCAGCCCGGTGAAGAGCGCGTCGATGCCTTCGGTGGCGAACGTCCGGGCGCGGATGAGGACTTCGTCCTCGACGAGGCGCCGCACGGTCGGCCAGTGCGGCTCCATCGCCCCTTCCCAGTACGCGGCGTAGGAATCCGCGAGCGCGGCGCAGGCCGCCTCCGGATCCGCCAGGTAGGGCCGGATGCGCGGATGGTCCTCGAGTCCCGGATAGTGCTCCTCGACCCCGACCCGTACGACCTCGGGCGGCGTGGCCCTGATGATGTCCAGCTCCGTCTCTACGGACGAGGCACCGACCGGCCGGGGGAGCAGGAAGTCCGGGAAGCTCAGCGGGCCGTCGGTCAGCAGCCGCAGCGCCGCGGTCCGGTCGTCCTCGCGCAGCACTTCACGGGCCCGCCCGACCCACTTCTCGTACGGCCAGGAGGGCTTACGGTGCGGCTTGGCCAGATGCAGGCTGCAGAAAGCGTCCCACAGCGGGCTGATGGCGATCCGGGTCGCGCCGAGCGCCGCCTCGTCCAGCTCAATCTGGATCACCCGGCGGTCACCGTCCGCTCCGCGCTCATCAGGCCTCCCCCACCGGCTCCAGGAACCCTTCCTCCACCAGCAGTCGGATCGCCTGCGGGGTACGGTCGCGCAGCAGCACCGGGTCCTCGTTCATCAACTGGGCGATCGCGTCCAGGATCCGGCCCGCGGGCAGCGTCCCGTCGCAGACGCCCGCGAAACCGGCACCGACCGCGTCGACCTTCGTCGCGCGCCGCATGCCGCGGTTCTGACGCAGCACCACATGCTCGGGGTCCTCCGCGCCCGGCAGTCCGACCTGCTCCTGCATCACTTCCGGAGCGAGCGTGAAGTGGTCGGCGAGCAGCGCCGCGTCATCGTGCGTCCGCAGATAGTCCTGGCGCGCGAAATGGTCCTTCACGACCGCGCCGAGCGGCTGTTCCACCGGATGCGGCCACTCCTCGATCACGACCGACGGATTCCCGTCGGCCGCGGCCGCGGACTTCCGGAGCGTGATCCAGCCGAAGCCGACGCCCTTCGTCTTGCGGGCCTCGAACTCGTCCAGCCAGGCGTCGTACCGTGCGGCGTACTCCGCGGGGTCCGTACGGTGGTCGCCGCTGTCGCGCAGCCACAGCTCGGCGTACTGCGTGATGTCCTGCACTTCGCGCTGGACGACCCAGGCATCGCAGTCACGCGGCACCCAGGAGCGCAGCCGGTCCTGCCACTCCTCTCCCTCGACGTGCTGCCAGTTGGCGAGGAAGTGCGCGTATCCCCCCTCGTTCAGCCGGTCGCCGGCCTGCTGCACCAGCGTCCGGCACAGGTCGTCGCCGCCCATGCCGCCGTCGCGGTACGTGAGACGGGCGCCCGGCGAGATGACGAACGGCGGATTCGACACGATGAGGTCGTACGTCTCGGTGCCGACCGGCTCGAAGAGCGAACCCTCGCGCAGATCGGCCGGGGCGGCACCGGACAGGGCAAGGGTCAGCCGGGCGAAGGCGAGGGCACGGGGGTTGAGGTCCGTGGCCGTGACCCGGATGGCGTGCTGCGCGGCGTGCAACGCCTGGATGCCGGAGCCCGTACCGAGATCGAGCGCGGAGGCGACCGGCGTACGGACGGTGATCCCGGCGAGTGTGGACGACGCCCCACCGACGCCGAGGACCACCCCCTCTTCGTGCGAACCGATGCCACCCGCGCCGCCGACCGCACAGCCCAGGTCGGAGACGATGAACCAGTCCTGCCCCTCGGGCCCGCTGTACGGCCGCACATCGACGGCGGCCCGCACCTCCTCGCCCGCGCGGATCACCCAGCCGTCCTCGACGCACTCGTCCAGCGGGAGCGCGGCGCGGGCCCGCTCGTACGGGACGGGGCGCTGAAGCAGGAAGAGCCGCACCAGCGTGTCGAGCGGGGAGTCGCCACGGGTGGCCCGCAGTGCCGGAACCGTCTCGCTGCGGGCGAGCGCGGCATAGGCGGGCGCGCCGAGCAGGTCGAGGAGCCCGTCGGCGGTGAAGGCGGCGGCAAGCAGGGCTTCGCGGAGCCGGGGCGAACGGTCGGGCGCGGGGAGACTGGTCGTACTCACCCGCCCATTGTGGCCGCTCCCACCGACAACGGCAGCGGCCCGGCAGCATCGGAGCTGCCGGGCCGGTCGTACCGCCGTTGTCAGGGCTTCTTGCTGGGCGACGCGGAAGCCGACTTCTCGGGGGTCTTCGACGGCGTGGCGGCCGGCGGGACCGAAGCCGTCGGCTTCTGGCAGCCCGGCTGCTTGGCCATCGCGATGCCGACCTTGCCGGACTGGAGCTTCTTCAGCGCCTGGTCACCATTGGTGCTGATCTTGTTCAGCTCGTCGGCGATGCCCTTCAGGCCGTCGGCGAACTTCGCCTGGTCCTTGATGTCGAGCGCGTCGACCTTCTTCTGCAGTTCCGCGTAAGCGGCCGAGGAGGCGTTGAGCTCCTTCACGGCCTCCTTGTGCGTGGTCGCGCCGTTGTCGACCGGCGGTGCACCCGCCGAGTCCACAGCTGTGCCCAGCGCCTTGTACGCCTGCGAGATCTGCTGGAAGGCGGCCGAGTCCGTCTTCTGGACATCGGCGGGCTTGCTGTTGTCTGCGGTCTGCTGCTGGATGGCGGCGTTGGCGTTCGCGATCTTCTGCAGCTGGGGCTTGACCTGGTCACAGACCTTCTTGGCCCAGTCGTTGACCTTGTTGTCGCTGCCGCTGTCGTCGCTGCAGCCCGACAGCGTAAGTACCAGTACCGCACCGCCGGACAGTGCGGCTGCAAGCTTCTTGTTCACCGGATCGGTCCCTTCCAAGGCTCTCGGCCCCGGAACTTACACGCCAAATGACCTCCATCCGGGTGCCGGTCGTCCGATGGATGACCTTTTGTAGCCATTTGCACCAAGGGAAATGAGGGAGATACAACTCACGCGCGAACGGGTGAACGCGCGCAGCAGGCGAACGGCAAACGGGTGGGCAGCGCATCGGGATGCACCGTCCACCCGTTCCTTGACCAGGTCATGCCCTTGCTTGATCAGGTACTGCCCCGGGTTGATCGGGAACAGCCCGGGAGCTGTCGCCCCCTTCCCTGCACCCGCCTCATGAAACGGCAGCCGGGTCGGTCGACTTGGCAGTCGCGCCGCCGCCGTCGTCGTCGGAGTCGTCCTTGTCGCCCACGGCGATCCCGCGACGCTTGGAGACATAGACCGCGCCGACGATGACGGCCAGGGCGAGCACCGCCACCATCGCCCGCACGCCCGCGCTCGCGTCCGCCCCGTAGCTGAACTGCACCACCGCCGGCGCGATGAGCAGCGCCACCAGGTTCATCACCTTGAGCAGCGGGTTGATCGCCGGTCCCGCAGTGTCCTTGAACGGATCGCCGACTGTGTCGCCGATCACGGTGGCGGCGTGGGCCTCGCTGCCCTTGCCGCCGTGATGACCGTCCTCGACGAGCTTCTTGGCGTTGTCCCACGCGCCTCCGGAGTTGGCGAGGAAGACCGCCATCAGCGTCCCGGTGCCGATCGCGCCCGCGAGGTACGAACCGAGCGCCCCGACACCGAGGGTGAAGCCCACCGCGATCGGCGCCAGCACCGCGAGCAGCCCGGGCGTGGCGAGCTCACGCAGGGCGTCCTTGGTGCAGATGTCGACGACGCGCCCGTACTCCGGCTTCTCGGTGTAATCCATGATCCCGGGGTGCTCGCGGAACTGCCGCCGCACCTCGTAGACCACGGATCCGGCGGACCGGGACACCGCGTTGATGGCCAGGCCGGAGAACAGGAAGACGACCGCGGCCCCGAGGATCAGCCCCACCAGGTTGTTGGGCTGCGAGATGTCGAGGCTGAGGGTCATTTCCCCGGCCTTGGCACCCACGTCGTCGACCGCCGTGGCGATCGCGTCGCGGTACGAGCCGAAGAGCGCCGACGCCGCCAGCACGGCGGTGGCGATGGCGATGCCTTTGGTGATGGCCTTGGTGGTGTTGCCGACGGCGTCCAGGTCGGTGAGGACCTGGGCACCGGCGCCCGTGACGTCGCCGGACATCTCGGCGATGCCCTGCGCGTTGTCGGAGACCGGTCCGAAGGTGTCCATGGCGACGATGACCCCGACGGTGGTGAGCAGCCCGGTCCCGGCGAGGGCCACCGCGAAGAGCGCCAGCATGATCGACGTACCGCCGAGCAGGAACGCCCCGTAGACGCCGAGGCCGATCAGCAGCGCGGTGTAGACGGCGGACTCCAGACCGATGGAGATCCCGGCGAGCACGACGGTGGCCGGGCCGGTCAGGGAGGACTTGCCGATGTCCTGGACGGGGCGCCGGCCGGTCTCGGTGAAGTAGCCGGTGAGCTGCTGGATCAGCGCGGCCAGCACGATACCGATGGCGACGGCGACCAGGGCGAAGACCCGGGGGTCACCGCTGTGCGTTGTGATCGCGCTGTCGGTGACGCCGTCCAGGTCGGCGTACGAGGACGGGAGGTAGACGAAGACGGCCACCCCCACCAGGACGAGCGAGATCACCGCGGAGATGAAGAAGCCTCGGTTGATGGCCGTCATCCCGCTGCGGTCGGCGCGCCGCGGAGCGACCGCGAAGATGCCGATCATCGCGGTGACCACGCCGATCGCCGGCACGATCAGGGGAAAGGCCAGTCCGGAGTCTCCGAAAGCGGCCTTGCCGAGGATGAGCGCGGCGACGAGCGTCACGGCGTACGACTCGAACAGGTCGGCCGCCATGCCCGCGCAGTCGCCGACGTTGTCGCCCACGTTGTCGGCAATGGTGGCTGCGTTGCGCGGGTCGTCCTCAGGGATGCCCTGCTCGACCTTGCCCACGAGGTCGGCGCCCACATCGGCGGCCTTGGTGAAGATGCCGCCACCGACCCTCATGAACATGGCGATGAGCGCGGCACCGAGCCCGAAGCCCTCGAGCACCTTGGGCGCGTCGGCGGCATAGACGAGAACCACGCACGAGGCGCCGAACAGCCCGAGTCCCACCGTGATCATGCCGACCACGCCGCCCGTGCGGAAAGCAATCTTCATCGCCCGGTGCGATACGTCGGTGAGATCTTTTTCCGGTTCGCCTTCCGCCGGAGTCGCCTCACGCGCGGCGGCGGCCACTCGCACATTGCTTCGGACGGCCAGACGCATGCCGATGTATCCGGTGGTCGCCGAGAAAAGCGCACCCACCAGGAAGAACAGCGACCGGCCGGCGCGCTGCGACCAGTTGTCGGCCGGAAGCAGCAGAAGCAGGAAGAAGACCACGACAGCAAAGACGCCGACAGTGCGCAGCTGCCGGGCCAGATAGGCGTTCGCGCCTTCCTGGACGGCTGCCGCGATCTCCTTCATGCGGTCGGTGCCCTCACCGGCCGCCAGCACCTGGCGGACCAGCAGTCGGGCGACGATCAGTGCGGCGACGGCGACGATCGCGATGACGATCACGATGACGCGGTTGTCATCGGTGAGTACCGCGGCCGCGAGAGAGGTGGGTCGGTCGGAAAGTGCGGAAACTTCGGGCAGTTCTGCCAGTGGTGTGTTGATGAAGCCCGCCATACGTCCTCCTTGACGCTCAGCGCTCAAGACGTGGACGGATTGTAAGGAGCAGAACCTGATCAAAACAGTCCGCGGTAAATGTAAATCGCCTTTACCCGCCGATCGGTAAATGATCGCACCCTCGGATTGCTCCGAATGCAGTAATGGGGCAGAAGCATTGTCCGTAGATCGCTGATCAAGCAGGAATGAAAAAAGGCCCTGCTCGGCAGGGCCTCGGAGAGTGGATCAGGAGTTACGGATCGGGGCGGCGCCGCGACGGGCCGGCCCCGCTGTGACGCCTCCGGCGCCTCAGGGATGCAGTGTTGCGGGCGTCTTCGGCCAGCTCATGCGGATCACTCCGCCGTCGGTTCCCGATCTGACTTCCACATCGTCGACGAGGCCGCTGATGACCGCGAGCCCCATCTCGTCCTCGCTGTCGGCGTCGGTCTCGGTATCCGGTTGGCCGGGCGTCGCGCCGGACGCCTCGGCTGCCTCGGCCTCACCGCCGGGGCCGGGCACCTCGTCGCCGACCTCGATGGAGAAGGACTTCTCCTCCTCGGTCAGGACGACCTTGACCGGAGCGGTGATTCCGTGGTTGCGGTGCAGCCCTACGGCGCGGCTGCAGGCCTCGCCGACGGCGAGTCGGACCTCGTCGAGCACTGCCTCGTCGACCCCGGCCCGGCGCGCCACAGCGGCCGCCACGAGGCGGGCCGTCCTGACGTGTTCGGGCTGGGCGCTGAAGCGGAGTTCAACAGTGGCCATGCGATCCCCCTCAGACGTACGGGCGTGCATCTCAGGGACCCGGGCGCAGTGCCCGGTATCCCCGCTCTCTTCCTCCGGAAGCCGGAAGAGCCACCGGCCCCGACAGCCGACATGCGACCGACGGCAGTCGGCCCACCGACCCGCCGACGGGTCACCCCGTCGACGCCCGAAAGGCGTCCGCACCGATGGCCGACCGTCCGCTGCCGGGCGTGTCGCAGCCGACGGCCCGGCCCGGCTGCCGGCATGCCGATGACCCGGCACCACGACTTCCACCGAACCAGCCGTCCGCCGAACGGGCCGCAGTCCGGCCCGGCTGTGCACCGGACCGACCGACTGCCGGCCCGACCGACTGCCGGCCCGACCGACTGCCGGACCGACCGGCTGCCGGCCGATCCGAAAGCAGGCGGTCAGCCGTCAGTCGGTGGCCGCGACAGCCTCGTCGACCGTGGTGTGGATCGGGAACACCTTGGTCAGACCAGTAATCCGGAAGATCTTGAGAATGCGCTCCTGGTTGCAGACCAGGCGCAGTGAGCCCTCATGGGCCCGGACGCGCTTCAGGCCGCCCACGAGCACGCCGAGGCCGGTGGAGTCGAGGAAGTCGACGCCTTCCATGTCGACAACCAGGTGGTAGCTGCCGTCATTCACCAACTCGACCAACTGCTCGCGCAGCTTGGGCGCGGTATACACATCAATCTCGCCACCGACCTCGACGACCGTACGGTCGCCACCAGGGCCGGACACATTGCGAGTCGACAAGGACAGGTCCACGGATCCTCCAGCACCTTGCTATCGAGCGGTCGCCCCTCGGTCTCCCCGACGGAGCCAGGGGACGGATCGCCAGCCGCGATGGCATTCAATCACTTACCAGCAGCCATGCACGACGCCTTGAGACCATTGTCCGTCACGGCGGTGACACACTCGGTGCCGATGGCCAAGAATCACCGCCCCAGTCGACCACCCGAGAGCAGGGACTCCCACCCCTCTCCCGCCATGGTCCTCGACCGGCTCGCCGCAGCGGCGGGCCGGTCCGCGCGCATCACTCATACGGAGCACTTGCCCCCACGGACGGGTGCCCATGCCATCTGGCCCGATCGCATCCGGCCGGAAGTGATCGCCGCTGTCCAGAAGGCCGGTATCGACCACCCGTGGGCACACCAGGCGGCCGCCGCGGAGCACGCCCTGGACGGCGAATCCGTCGTGATCGCCACCGGAACCGCCTCCGGCAAGTCGCTCGCCTATCTGGCCCCGGTTCTCAGCACCCTGCTCGACGGCTCGGAGGCCCCCAACGGCCGTGGCGCGACCGCCCTGTACCTGGCCCCCACCAAGGCGCTCGCCGCCGATCAGCGGCGTTCGGTCAAGGACCTCGCGGCGCCGCTCGGCAACGCGGTCAGGCCCGCGGTCTACGACGGCGACACTCCGGTCGAGGAACGCGAATGGGTACGTCAGTACGCCAACTACGTCCTGACCAACCCCGACATGCTGCACCGCGGGATCCTCCCGTCCCATCCGCGCTGGTCCTCCTTCCTGCGCGCCCTGCGCTATGTCGTCATCGACGAGTGCCACACCTATCGCGGCGTCTTCGGCTCCCATGTCGCCCAGGTGGTGCGCCGACTCCGCCGCCTGTGCGTCCGCTACGGAGCCGATCCGGTCTTCCTGCTCGCCTCGGCGACCGCCGCGCAGCCCTCGGTCGCCGCAGGCCGCCTCACCGGCCTCCCGGTCATAGAGGTCGCCGACGACGCCTCGCCCCGCGGCGAGATGGTCTTCGCCCTGTGGGAGCCACCGCTGACCGAGCTGCACGGCGAGAAGGGCGCCCCCGTACGCCGTACGGCCACCGCCGAGACCGCCGACCTCCTCACCGACCTGACCGTCCAGGGCGTCCGCTCGGTCGCCTTCGTGCGCTCCCGGCGCGGCGCCGAACTCATCTCCGTCATCGCCAAGGAACGCCTCGCGGAGGTGGACAGCTCGCTGCCCGCCCGGGTCGCCGCCTACCGCGGGGGCTACCTCCCCGAGGAACGCCGCGCCCTCGAGCGCGCCCTGCACTCCGGCCGGCTGCTCGGTCTCGCCGCCACCACCGCCCTCGAACTCGGTATCGACGTCTCGGGCCTCGATGCCGTCGTCATCGCCGGTTACCCCGGCACCAGGGCGTCGCTGTGGCAGCAGGCGGGCCGCGCCGGGCGCTCCGGCCAGGGCGCCCTGGCCATCCTGGTGGCCCGCGACGACCCGCTGGACACCTTCCTCGTCCACCACCCTGAGGCTCTGTTCCAGCAGCCCGTGGAGTCGACCGTTCTGGACCCGGACAACCCGTACGTCCTCGCCCCTCATCTGTGCGCTGCCGCCGCGGAGCTTCCGCTCACCGAGAGCGACCTGGAGCTGTTCGGGCCGGCCGTGGCCGAGCTGCTGCCGCAGCTGGAGGCCGCGAAGCTGCTCCGCAAGCGAGCGTCGGGCTGGCACTGGACCCGGCGCGAGCGGGCCGCCGATCTCACCGACATCCGTGGCGAGGGCGGCCGCCCGGTCCAGATCGTCGAGGAGGGCACCGGCCGGCTGCTGGGCACCGTCGACGAGTCGGCCGCGCACACCACCGTCCACGAAGGAGCTGTCCACCTCCACCAGGGCCGCACCTATCTGGTCCGGAAACTGGATCTGGAGGACTCGGTGGCGCTGGTCGAGGAGGCCGGTCCGCCGTACTCGACGACCGCCCGTGACACCACCTCCATCACCGTCCTGGAGAGCGATACGGAGGTCCCCTGGGGTGACGGAAGGCTCTGCTACGGCTCCGTGGAGGTCACCAACCAGGTCGTCTCCTTCCTGCGTCGCAAACTGATCACCGGCGAGGTCCTCGGCGAGACCAAGCTCGATCTGCCGCCCCGCACGCTGCGCACCCGCGCGGTGTGGTGGACGGTCACCCAGGACCAGCTGGACGCCGCCCGCATCAACCCGGAGATCCTCGGTGGCGCCCTGCATGCAGCCGAACACGCGTCGATCGGGCTGCTGCCCCTGTTCGCCACCTGCGACCGCTGGGACATCGGCGGCGTCTCCGTACCCCTCCATCCGGACACCCTGCTGCCGACGGTCTTCGTGTACGACGGCCATCCGGGCGGCGCCGGATTCGCCGAGCGGGCCTTCCACACCGCCCGCAGCTGGCTCACCGCCACCCGCCAGGCCATCGCGTCCTGCGAGTGCGAGGCAGGCTGCCCGTCGTGCATCCAGTCCCCCAAGTGCGGCAACGGCAACGACCCGCTGCACAAGCGGGGGGCCGTACGCCTCCTCACCGAGCTCCTCCGCTCCGCCCCGGCGGACCCGGAGCAGGCGGGGGAGCCGCCGAGCCCGGAAGCGGACCGGGACCGCCCGTCGGAGGGCCCGCCCGGGACCTGACCTCGGGTGTGTACGGCCCGAACCGCACCCGGGCCGTCACATCGGCGATCTCCCCCCGCACGGCGCACCGCACCACCGCCGCACCCTGCGCCTCGGCCACCTCCGCGGCCGCCCTGCACGCCACCTCGGCCCCGCGCAGGGCCCGGTCGGCGGCTGCCAGGGCCGCCAGGTCCGCCGCCCCGCCGGCCCGGTGCCGAGCGACCACCACCTGGCCGAGCGCAAGCACAGCCGCGAACACCGCGCACAGCGCTGCCGTGGTCACCGTCACCCACACCGTCGCCACCCCCCGGTCACGCCCCTCCCCCCACCCGCGCGAACCCACCACCCGCAGCGCTCGTCGAACCCGCCTCACCCACGAGGTCAGTCGCACCCGTCGCTTCCGTCGCAGGGGCACCGCCCCGATCGCCCCCGTCACGGCTCCGCCCCCAGCGTGTCCTCGGCCATCGCTGCCGCGTCCGCTCTCAGCGTCAGGGCCAGCGCACCCGGTCCGGGCGTCGGCGCCGCCACCCGTACCCGCCACAGCTCCCCGGCCCGTTCCACCTCCACACGCGCCCGGTCGGGTGCCACCGAACGGGCGACGGCCAGCACCTGCGCCTCGGGCTCGGACCGGGCTGCCGCCCGCGCCCCGGCCCTTGCCGCATCCACACACCGGATCTGGGCAGAGGCGGCCATCAGCGCCCAGAGGAGAGCCAGGGCGAACAACACCAGCACCGGGATCACCATGGCCGCCTCCGCCGTCACCGCACCCCGGTCTCCTCCTCCCCCTTCGCGGTCCCCGACTCCGCGCCCCGAACGCCTCTCAGACCTTGGCATCGAGGGCGTCCGTGAGAATCGACTGCAGTGCCGCCATGACCGGCGGACTCGTGACCACCTTGTAGAGCACCGCCGCCAGCGCGCAGGCGGCGATCGTCCCCACCGCATACTCGGACGTCGTCATCCCGCGGTCCGTCCGGACTCGGCGCGCCACACCCCGTGCCCAGCCCCTGATGCGCTTGATTTGCCCTGTCATGTCAACCCCCAGAAGTTTTCTTTTTTCCGCTCGGTCACTCATTCAATGCTTTTGTTCATCGGCCTTGCAGGAGTCCGTTCGCCAGGCCGATGACCACCGGTGCCACACCGACCGCCAGGAAGGCGGGCAGAAAGCAGAGCCCCACCGGAGCTGTGATCAGTACGCCGGCCCGCTGGGCGCGCGCCACGGCCTCGCTCGACCGCTGCGCCCGCATCGCCTCGGCCAGCCGGGCGACCGGTTCCGCTGCCGGAGCCCCGGTCGAACCCGCCCGGTCCAGACAGCGGGCCAGCGCACCGGCGCCCGGTATCTCGCCGAACCTCCCCCAGGACACGGCAGGTTCGCCGCCCAGCCGGATCTCAACCGCCGTCCGCGCCAGTCGTTCCCCGACCGGACCGCCCAGCGACTCCCCCACCGCCTCGGCCGCTTCTCTGGGGCCGGCTCCGGCGGAAATGCACGCCGCCAACAGGTCGGCCGCCAATGGGAGCCGGCATTCGGTCTCCGCAGCTTCCGCAGCGGAAACGGCAGGTCTGCGCCGATGCCGCGTCTGCTGCCACCGCCATGTGCCGTACGCCGCCACCAGTCCGACCGCGCACCCCCACGGACCACCGACGAGGAACCAGCCCGTCGCCGCGGCGCCCAGCAGCACGGCCCAGTTCTTCACCCGAGCCCCGGACACCGGCCGCTTGCGCCGTCGCCTCCCGGCGTCGACCGCCAGCAGTACCGCGCCCCGGCGACGCACCACACGACACCGCCTCCGCCCGGCCAGGCAGACGGCCAGGTATCCGACCGCGCCCAGGGCGACCGCCACCGGAACCGGCCCGCAGACGATGTGCACCACCACGCCGGCCCCTTCGCTCATGGCCCCTCCCCCGCCCGTACGATCCGGCCGGCCCAGCAGAGACCGGCCGTCTCCAGCAGCCCGCCCGCCAACAGGCAGACCAGCCCGGCCGGACTGTGCAGGAGCACCCCCAACGGGTCGGCCCCGAGCGCCGCCCCCAGCCCCAGACCGAGCACCGGCAGCAGCGCCAGCACGGCCACCGTCGACCAGGCCCCCGCCAACTGCGCCCGCAATTCCTCCCGCCGGCGCCGCTCGGCCCGCAGTGCGCCCTCCAGGCGGTCCAGACCGGCTACCAGCCCCGCCCCGCCGTCGACCGCCACCCGCCAGCAGGCCGCCACCCCGGCGAGCCCCTCCAGCCCGGGTTCGCGCGCCGCCTGTCCGAGCGCCCCCGGCACATCGCCACCGAACCGCGCCGCGGCCGACACCGCGGCTTCCGCCGCACCCATCGCCCCCGTGCCACGCACCGCCACCAGCAGTGCCTGCCCCGGCTCGTGCCCGGCCCGCAGTTCGCCCACCACCGCACCGCACAGCGCCACCACGGCATCCGCCCGGCGCTCCCGCTCCTGCCGCCCGGCCCGCTTCCGAAGCCCTCGCCGCACCAGCGGTACCGCCAGCGCCCCCGCGACCACCGGCAGCAGGGACTCGCCCAGCACAGCGAGAAGCAACGCCGCCGGAAGACACAGCCACTCCCGCCGCTCCCGGAACATCCCCGCGCACCACAGCCGGACCCGGTCCCGGCCGATCAGCGGCTCCGGCTCCAGCACCGAGCCGACGAACAACGCCCGCGCCCGCCGCGTTCCTCGGCCCCGCCCCACCATCAGCCAGGCCGCGGCCCCCGCACACACGGCCGACGCATACGTCGCGCACTCCGGCGCCCCCACCGCCGTGCCACCGGTCACAGCACACCCCCGATCAGAGACCACAGCCGCTCCCGGCCCCGCTCGTGGACAAAGCCGTCGGCTCCCCACCGCAGCGCCGGGACGGTCACCACCAGTCCGGCCGCATCCCGCTCCAGCACATGCACCTCGGCGATCCGGCGTATCCCGGCCCGGTCCCGTACGAGATGGATCACCACCGACAGTGCCGCCGCCAGCTGACTGTGCAGCGCCACGCGGTCAAGACCGGCTGCTGTTCCCAACGCCTCCAGCCGCGCCGGGACATGCTCGGCAGCGTTGGCGTGAACCGTCCCGCAGCCACCCTCATGGCCGGTGTTCAGCGCAGCGAGCAGTTCGGTGACCTCGGCGCCCCGCACCTCCCCGACCACCAGGCGGTCGGGCCGCATCCGAAGCGCCTGCCGCACCAGGTCCCGCAGAGTCACCCGTCCGGCACCCTCCTGGTTGGCAGGGCGTGACTCCAACCGCACCACATGTGGATGGTCCGGGCGCAGCTCCGCCGAGTCCTCGGCGAGCACGATCCGCTCCCGCTCCCCGACGGCACCCAGCAAACTCGACAGCAACGTGGTCTTCCCCGCCCCCGTCCCGCCACTGATCAGGTACGAGACCCGGGCCTCGACCAGCGCCCGCAGCACCCGGTCACCACCCGGCGGTACGGTGCCCGCCGCGACCAACTCCGCCAGCGAGAAGGCCCGGGGGCGCACCACCCGCAGCGACAGACAGGTGGAACCCACGGCCACCGGCGGCAGGACCGCATGCATCCGGGTCCCGTCCGGAAGCCGCGCGTCCACCCAGGGCCGCGCATCGTCCAGCCGCCGTCCCGCCACCGCCGCGAGCCGCTGCGCCAGCCTGCGCACCGCCGGAGCGTCGCGGAAGGTCACCCCGGTGAGTTCGAGCCCACTGCCCCGGTCCATCCACACCCGGTCCGGTGCGGAGACCAGCACATCCGTCACCGCCGGATCGGCGAGCAGCGGTTCCAGAACTCCCGTACCGACAAGTTCGCCGCGCAACTCCTCTGCCGCGCCGAGGACTTCGGCATCACCGAGAAGCCTTCCCTGGGCGCGCAGCGCGGCTGCCACTCCGGCCGGGGTCGGTGCGGCGCCGCTCTGCGCAAGCCGCTGCCGCACGGCATCGAGGAGCCCGTCGGTCATGATGCACCTTCCCCGTCGGGGCCCGCGCCGACTCCACCAGCAAGCGCCCGCTCCCAGAACGCCGTACAGAATCTGGCGAGCGGCCCGCGGGCACTGGAGCCGGGCGGCGCTCCGTCGTCCTGAGCCGCCAGCAAGCCTGGTTCCAGCGGGAGTTCACCGGCGAGCGGCAAGTCGAGCGCCTGCGCCACCCAGCGCTCGTCCAGCCCCGACGCGTAGGGGCCGCGTGCCACCACCCGCAGGTCGCCCAGGACCATCCCGGCCATCGACGCCACGCGTTTTGCCGCCGCGACCGCCCGCAGTTCACCGGGGACCACGAGCAGCCCGAGGTCCAGCTGTGCCAGCGCCTTCGCCACCGACTCGTCGACCCGGCGCGGCAGATCGACGACCACCACCCCGCCGAGCCTGCGGGCGGCCGCCAGCACCGCCTCCATGGCCTGCGGTGGGATGACCACCCAGTCGTCACGCCCCCAGCTGAGCACCCGCAGCCCGTGCAGTGCGGGTAGCGACTCCTCCAGGGCACCACCGCCAACCCTCCCTTTGGAATGGGCGAAATCCGGCCACCTCATTCCCTCGGCCCGCTCGCCTCCGAGCAACACATCGATGCCACCGCCCAGCGGATCACCGTCGATCAGCATCGTCCGCCGCCCGGCCCTGGCCGCGGTCACGGCGAGAGCACAAGCAAGCGTGGACGCGCCGGCGCCGCCCCGCCCGCCGATCACCCCGACGGTGAGAGCGGGCCGCCCCACCCCCTCCGCCGCATTGGCGATCTGATCGACGAGCCAGCTCTCCGCATCGGGCAGCCGCAGGACATATTCGGCCCCGATCTCGACGGCCTGCCGCCAGACATCCGGCGCGTCCTGGTCGTGCCCGACGAGCATCACGCCCTGTCTGCGCAGCGCTCCGCGGCATCGCGGAGCCGCATCGTCGCCCACCAGGACCATCGGAGCCTGCTCCCAGCCGCCTCTGCCTTCGGGCAGCGTGTGATGCACCTCGGGCTCCGCGCCGGCGGCCGCGCACAGCCGCAGCAGATCGTCGAGCAGTTCCACATCCTCGGTCACGATCAACGGTCCGCCCCGGCGTTCTCCGACGAGCTGCAGACGATCCCGTGCGATGGATTCAGCCACGATCTCCGCCCCCTTCTCACTGCACCTTCACCGCGGTTTCGCAGCGATCTCGGAGCGTTCCGAGATCGGCGATAACCGGAACCCGCGGACTTCACGGGTGGAATCACCGTGCAGCGCTTCGGAAAATCGTGTGGATCTTGCTCTAAAACTGTGGACAACTCCACCGTTGTGAATATCTCGGTCACCCAAACCGGCGACTTCCGGAGAGCAGCACTTCCGTTACACACTGTGACGACAGAGAGGTATGCAGGAGGGCCGAAAAGACAGGCCGTCGCGGCCGGGAAGGGGGACAGAATGCTTGATTCCGGGCGGTAGAAACGCGCCCGGACATGCGACGACCCCCGCCGGGGGGGAGAGCGGGGGTCGTCCCCACGGCCGACTCGGGGGGGGGAGGAGTCGGACCGGGTTAGCACGGTCGCGAACGATCCGTGACTTCCATGGTGTACCCGAGAGCCTTCTCAGGCAAACCCGTGCACCGGAGTTTACGCCGAATGGTGGGCCCCTATGCTCTGCCTTGTGGAAAACCACTCCTTGCCGCGCACAGCAGCCTTCTTCGACCTGGACAAGACGGTCATTGCGAAGTCATCGACTCTGACCTTCAGCAAGTCCTTCTACCAAGGCGGACTGATCAACCGCCGTGCCGTACTGCGCACCGCGTACGCACAGTTCGTGTTCCTCGCCGGGGGCGCAGATCACGACCAGATGGAGCGGATGCGCGAATATCTCTCCGCGCTCTGCAAGGGCTGGAACGTCCAGCAGGTGAAGGAAATCGTCGCCGAGACCCTGCACGATCTGATCGACCCGCTCATCTACGACGAGGCAGCGACCCTCATCGAGGAGCATCACACCGCCGGACGCGATGTGGTCATCGTTTCCACCTCGGGCGCCGAGGTCGTCGAGCCGATCGGCGAGTTGCTGGGCGCCGACCGGGTCGTCGCCACCCGGATGGTCGTCGGCGACGACGGCTGTTTCACCGGTGAGGTGCAGTACTACGCATACGGGCCGACGAAGGCCGAGGCGGTCAAGGCGCTCGCCGTGTCCGAGGGGTACGACCTCTCGCGGTGCTACGCATACAGCGATTCCGCGACCGATGTACCGATGCTGGAGTCCGTGGGCCACCCGCACGCGGTCAATCCGGACCGCGCACTGCGGCGCGAGGCGACGCTCCGGGAGTGGCCGATTCTCGTCTTCAACCGCCCGGTCCGACTCAAGCAGCGGCTGCCCGCCTTCTCCATGCCGGCGCGCCCGGCACTCGTCGCCGCGGCGGCGGTGGGCGCGGCGGCCGTCACAGCGGGGCTGGTCTGGTACACCTCGCGCCGGCGCACGACCACAGCATCCGGCTGACCTCGTGCACCCGGCCCGGTCCCCGAGCCCGGCCCACACCCGAACGCGCCCTCGGCCGCTGTTCCGGGACGTGGGCCGGGGTGCCGGCCACTCACGTCCGACACCCGCCGCGGCGTCCGGATTCCACCCCCAACCACCCGCCCGGCTCGCCCGTATTTGAACGCAAAAGTAAAGAAGTGCGGCCAGCACTACCGCTTACCCTGACTCTGGAGTACAAAGGACTCAACGGCCCGCGAGACCAAGGACATCCGAAAGGATTACCTGATAACGCAGAGAAGGCCCCACGGACCGAGCATGAATACCCAGCACCCACGCGACGTCGACCCGTCGATTACGGGCCAGCCGCACCAGGGAACGGGCTGAGTTCCCGACCTGATGGGCAATTTTCGAGGACGCATGGTAACTGGGTGGACGTGCCAGCGGCGGTACCGAGGACGGTACCGCCGCAACCCTTTTATCGGGCAGTGAAGCTGACGAAGCGCAACAGGATTGACCGACCCGCCAGTTGAGGTGCGCGCCGGCAGCTCCGTGGACCGTCACGCGGCTCCGCGCTGAAGCGCTTCGCAGACCGCCGTCGACTCCCTGACTCCCAGCTCCACCGCGCGCCCGCAGTGAGCGATCCAGGTGGACATCCCATCCGGCGTTCCCGACCGATACCCCTCGAACGCCGCGACGTACGCCGCCCTCCCCTGCTCGGCGTGACCGACCTCGGCGGGGCAGATCGCTTTCGGGTCGAGCCCGCTCCCGATCAGGACGATCCGCTCGGCGGTCCGCGCGACAAGGCCGTTGTACGAGCCGAAGGGACGCAGCGCCAGCAGTTCGCCGTGCACGACCGCAGCCGTCACCAGCGCGGGCGCCGCACTCCCCGAAAGGATCAATCCGGAGAGCCCCTCCAGCCGGCCGGCGACCTCGTCGGCATCGGGCAGCGGCGCTTCGATGAGCGGCTCGTCGACCGGTTCACCGGCCAGCCGCGGGCGGCCGACAGTGTCGTCGGGCGCGGCCCCGCCTGCCGCCACGAGGTGCAGCCGGGCAAGGACCCGCAGCGGCGACTGCCGCCAGATCGAGAGCAGTTGGCCCGCCTCCGCGGTCAGCCGCAGGGCGGCACCGATCACCTGCGACTCCTCGTCGCCGCTGAAGTCGGTGCGCCGGCGCACCTCCTCCAGGTTCCAGTCGGCGCCGGAGAGTGCGGCGGAGCCGCGGGCGCCGCGGAGCGCCGCCTCCGCGGTGATCTCGTTACTGCGGCGCCGCATGACGCGGTGGCCGTAGACCCGGTCGACGGCCTTGCGTACGGAGTCCACCGCATCGGAGACACCCGGCAGGGCGCCCAGGGCGGCGAGCGGATCTGAGGCAGTCGTACTCATAAGTAGCGAGGCTACGCGCCCCCCGCGGCCTTACCACCCCGGAGTGGCCTTCTTCACGAAGTGTGACTGCGCAGCGCAGTTGCACCGCTACCCTAGGTGAACATGAAGATCGCTTTCGTGGGGAAGGGCGGCAGCGGCAAGACCACGCTGTCCTCGCTCTTCATTCGCCACCTTGCCGCCAACGAAGCCCATGTCGTCGCGGTGGACGCCGACATCAACCAGCACCTCGGGGCCGCGCTCGGCCTCGACGAGAAGGAGGCCGCAGCACTGCCCGCCATGGGTGCGCACCTGCCCCTGATCAAGGAATATCTGCGAGGCAGCAACCCCCGCATTGCCTCGGTGGAGACAATGATCAAGACGACTCCGCCCGGCGAGGGCTCGCGACTGCTGCGGGTCCGCGAGGACAACCCGGTCTACGACGCGTGCGCCCGCACGGTCGGGCTCGACGACGGGGACATCCGGCTGATGGCCACCGGACCGTTCACCGAGTCGGATCTCGGGGTGGCGTGCTACCACTCCAAGGTCGGCGCGGTCGAGCTCTGCCTCAACCACCTTGTCGACGGCCCCGAAGACTACGTGGTCGTCGACATGACCGCGGGTTCGGATTCGTTCGCGTCGGGCATGTTCACCCGCTTCGACATGACGTTCCTGGTAGCCGAACCGACCCGAAAGGGCGTTTCGGTCTACCGCCAGTACAAGGAGTACGCGCGGGACTTCGGGGTCGCCCTGAAGGTCGTGGGCAACAAGGTGCAAGGCCAGGACGACCTGGACTTCCTGCGGGCCGAGGTCGGCGACGACTTGCTGGTCACGGTCGGCCACTCCGACTGGGTCCGGGCGATGGAGAAGGGACGTCCGGCCCGCTTCGAACTTCTGGAGGCGGACAACCGGATGGCCCTGCAGGCTCTGCAGAACGCCGCGGAGGACTCGTACGAGCAGCGCGACTGGGAGCGCTACACGCGTCAGATGGTGCACTTCCACTTGAAGAACGCGGAGAGCTGGGGCAACGAGAAGACGGGCGCCGACCTGGCCGCCCAGGTCGACCCCGCCTTCGTGCTCGACGAGCGGAGCGCACAGGCAGCCGCAGTACAGCCCGCGTGAGCCGGTCGTTCGAAGCCCCGTCCACCGACGACCCGGTGGGCGGCGGATCGACGGGCTTCAGTGCTCCACCGGCTCCATGTCGGATTCACCGGGAGCCTTGACGGTCCCTGGAGTCCCGGCCGTTCCGGAGGCCTGGGCGGCGAGATGGGCCGCCCAGCCCTCCTTCGGCGCCTGGCCGACGTCGAGTGTGCGGAGTTTCGCCAGCGTCGCCGGGTCCTGGGCGTCCAGCCAGTCGGCGAGCTGTCTGAAGGAGACACAGCGCACGCCCTCCTTGGTGCAGATCGTCTCGATGGTCTCCTCGACGGCACGCATGTACGTGCCACCGTTCCAGGACTCGAAGTGGTTGCCGATGATCAGCGGCGCCCGGTTCCCCTCGTACGCCCGGTCGAAGGCCTGGATCAGGCCGTCGCGCATCTGGTCACCCCAGTACTCGTACTGGTCCGGGTCGCCCTGCATGGCCGTCCCGGACTGGTTGGACATGAAGTTGTAGTCCATCGACAGCGTCTCGAACCCCTGCCCCGGCACCGGAACGCGTTGCAGGGAGAGGTCCCAGACGCCGCCCCTCTTCTTCGGCCAGACCTGCTTGCCGAAGCCGCTGGAGTCGTAGCGGAAGCCCATCGACCGCGCTGCGGCCACCATGTTCTTCCGCCCCTCCAGACAGGGGGTGCGGCCGCCGACCAGCTCCGTGTCGTAGTCGAAGGGCAGCGGCTTCTCGTCCGCGAGGTCCGGGACGTTCGTCCTCCACTTCTTCACGAAGGACTTGGCCTGGCTGATCTCGCGCTTCCACTCGGCGACCGACCAGGTGCCGACGCCGCCGTTCGGGCCGCAGAAGTGGCCGTTGAAGTGGGTGCCGATCTCGTCGCCGTCCTGCCAGGCGCCCCGGATCTGGGTAATGGTGTCCCTGATCCCCTTGATGTCGCTGAAGCCGATGTCGGAGCTGCCCGCGTTGTGCTTCGGCGGGTCGTAGAGCTCCCGCTTCTCCTCCGGCAGCATGTACACGCCGCTGAGGAAGTACGTCATGTTCGCGTGGTACTTCCTGCCGACCTCGCGAAAGTGGGAGAACAGCTCCTGGCTGTCCCCACCCACGCCGTCCCAGGAGAACACCACGAACTGCGGAGGCGTCTGACCAGGCGCCAGGCGTAGCGGCACGGGCTGCTTCGGCTGGCTGCCGGTGAAGGAGGTCGAGCCGTCACCGATGAGCCGGAAGGCCTTCTCGGGGGCGTTCCCCTTAGGTCCGGCAGCCCCCTTCTCCGCACCCGGCCCAGCAGCCCCGTGAGCCGAACCCGAAGTCGAACCGGAACCCGAGCCGGAACAGCCGGCGACTGCCGCAACGAGCGCGACGGCCATGACACCCAGGGCGGCCCTTTTCGTGGCGGCCATCATCCGCCCACCCTCTTCCTTTTCGGGTAATTTGCATGGAATGCGCCGACACGGTACGGGCACGTTCGCACGCGACCTGAGCGAATCAACACGACACGCCGTACGAAAAGCTGCTTATTCACGTGAATGGGTGATTCGCTGGCCCATTTGCCCTTAATCGTCGACACCATTCTTTACTCTCCATTACGATCTATTTACTGAGAGTTGAGAAATCCCGCCGCTGCACGCCGTGACCCACGGCCGCGTCCCCCACGTTCCGCGACCGCGCCGCCCCGGAGGAGACGGGAACATGTCTGCCTGCGTCCCCACTCGTGATGACCACACGTCCCGCAGTTGGCGCCAGTCCAACGGCCCGGGAATCAAGCGACCTCACAGCCCGCCACCGCCGCGTCGCGGCGGACGATTCCGTATCGCGGGCGCCGACCTGTCCGCATCGATCACTGTCTTTCTCATTGCCGTCCCCATATCGCTCGGCCTCGCCGTGGCCATGGACGCCCCACTGGAGGCCGGACTCGTCTCCGCGGCCGTCGGCGGCATCGTCGCCGGACTGCTCGGTGGCACCCCCCTTCAGGTCAGCGGTCCATCCGCCGGACTGACCGTGGTCACAGCCGAGTTGCTCCAGATCTACGGCTGGCGCACCACCTGCGCGATCACCATCGGCGCCGGGCTGCTGCAGATCCTGCTGGGCGCGGTGCGTGCGGCGCGCAGCGCTCTCGCCGTCAGTCCCGCCATCGTGCACGGCACCCTGGCGGGTATCGGCGTGGCCATCGCGCTGGCCCAGCTGCATATCGTGCTCGGCGGCTCACCCCAGAGCTCAGCCGTCGAGAACGCCCTCGCACTGCCTGCCCTGTTGGACCGGCTCAGCCCGGCCGCCCCTCTCGTCGGCGGGCTGACCATCGCCATCCTGATGGCCTGGCCACGGCTCCCCGGGCGGATCGGGCGGGCGGTCCGGAGAATTCCGGCGGCCCTCGCCTCGGTGGCGATCGCCACAGCGGTGGCGGCGGTGGCGGCTCCCGGCGTCGCCCGGGTGGATCTGCCCTCCTGGCGGTCGCACGCCCTGCCCGAACTTCCGCAGGGCCCCGTACTCGCCCTCGCCACCGCCGTGTTCACCGTGACGCTGGTGGCCAGCCTCGAATCACTGCTCGCGGCGGTCGCGGTGGACAAGCTGACCACCGACCGCGCCGGGCGGCAGAGCACGGAGTCTCCCGCCCCGGCAGTCCCGACCGCCCCGCCGGTCAGGCGCTCCGACCTCGACCGCGAATTGCGCGGCCAGGGCGTCTCCAATGTCCTGGCCGGCCTGCTGGGCGGGCTGCCGGTGTCAGGGGGCGCGGTGCGCAGTTCGGCGAATGTACGAGCCGGGGCCACCGGTCGCGCCTCCACCGTCCTGCACGGTGTCTGGGTCCTGCTCGCCGCCGGGTTGCTGGTCACGGCGCTGGAGTGGATCCCACTGGCCGCGCTCGCCGCGCTGGTGATGATGGTCGGCATCCAGATGGTGAGCTACGCCCATATCCGCAATGTTCACAAGCACCGCGAATTCCCGGTCTACGGGGCGACGATCACCGGCGTGGTGCTCTTCGGTGTGCTGAAAGGTGTGGCGCTCGGCATCGCGGTGGCCGTCGTCATCGCTCTGCACCGGCTGACCCGGACACGGATCACGGCGACGGATCAGGGTGGACAGCATCTCGTGGTTGTGCGTGGACAGTTGACGTTCCTCGCGGTTCCACGGCTCAGCCGAACGCTCGGCCGGCTTCCCCAAGGCGGCGATGCAGTCGTCGAGTTGGACGGCTTCTTCATGGACCATGCGGCATACGAGACGATCCAGGACTGGAGCAACGCGCAGACCGCCCAGGGCGGCCGGGTCGTCTTCACCGGCAGATCCGGGGGCCGGATCGCCGAGCCTGCCTCGGCGGCGCACTCCTGCTGCCGCCCCTGGACGCCGTGGCGCAATCACCACTGCCACGGCCGGCCCGAACAGGAAAGCGTCCACCACCGCGGCACGCGAGCCGGCGCCGGCAGAGAGCACCATGCCACCCCCAGCCCCAGCCCCGGAACAACCGACACCACGGCGGCCGACACCATGACCGACGTCACGAGCAGCTCAACGCCGACCCCAAGGGCCGCGGCCCCAGCCGCCGAACCCATTCCCGGCACTCCTTCATCCACCGCCCTCCCCGCCACCCCCCGTCGGACCGGCGCGCACCGGCTGGTCAGTGGTCTGAGTTCGTTCCAGCGCAACACGGCTCCGCTGGTGCGCGAGGAGCTGGCCCGGCTGGCCCGGGAGGGGCAGCGCCCCTCCCAGCTCTTCATCACCTGCGCGGACTCCCGTCTGGTCACCAGCATGATCACGGCCAGCGGTCCGGGAGACCTGTTCACCGTGCGGAACGTCGGCAATCTGGTGCCCCCGCCGGGCGCGGAAGCCGGCGACGACTCGGTGGGCGCCGCGATCGAGTACGCGGTGGACGTGCTGCAGGTGGAGTCCATCACCGTCTGCGGCCATTCCGGCTGCGGCGCGATGCAGGCACTGCTGGGCGCCAAGCCGGACAACCCACACACGTCCCTGTGGCGGTGGCTGCGGCACGGTCTGCCGAGCCTGGAACGGATGGCGTCCCGGCATCGCGCCTGGGCGCGAATCTCCGGCCGGCTGCCCGCCGATGCCGTGGAGCAGCTCTGCCTCACCAACGTGGTCCAGCAGCTGGACCATCTGCGCGCCCACGAATCGGTATCGCGGCGACTCGCCGAGGGCACACTGCAGCTCCACGGGATGTACTTCCATGTCGGTGAGGCGCAGGCATACCTCCTGACCGAGGGCGCGAGCGCCGGTACATGTATCGACGAGGTCTTCGCCCACGTGGGCCCCGGCGATCCTTCCGGTTCCGGCGAGTTGGAACGTACAAGCGCCTGAACCGCACGCACCTCGGGTCCGTGAGACCTTGTGGTCCCGCTTCCGCATTGCACTGTGCTGCACCGCATCGCAGGTGGGGGGGCGGGACCGTGCCCTATACACGAAAACACAGGTCTAAACCAATTCCTGGCAGACACTTGTCACCCGGCCCCTGGCCTGATGAGCTATGCCCCGGGACACAACGGACACCCTGGGAATGGGAGATGTCGTGAGCAACGAAAGCCTGGCCAATCTGCTCAAGGAGGAGCGGCGGTTCGCACCGCCCGCCGATCTGGCCGCGAACGCCAACGTCACAGCCGAGGCGTACGAGCAGGCCGAGGCGGACCGGCTGGGCTTCTGGGCCGAGCAGGCCCGGCGCCTGACCTGGGCCACGGAGCCGACCGAGACGCTCGACTGGAGCAATCCGCCCTTCGCGAAGTGGTTCGCGGACGGCAAGCTGAACGTCGCGTACAACTGTGTGGACCGCCATGTCGAGGCGGGGAACGGCGACCGGGTCGCCATCCACTTCGAGGGTGAGCCCGGCGACAGCCGCGCGATCACCTACGCGGAGCTGAAGGACGAGGTCTCCCGCGCCGCCAACGCCCTCACCGGGCTCGGTGTCGGCAAGGGCGACCGGGTCGCCGTCTACCTGCCGATGATCCCCGAGGCCGCCGTCGCGATGCTGGCCTGCGCCCGCATCGGCGCCACGCACTCGGTGGTCTTCGGCGGCTTCTCCGCCGACGCCATCGCCGCCCGCATCCAGGACGCGGACGCCAAGGTCGTCATCACCGCCGACGGCGGCTACCGCCGCGGCAAGCCGTCGGCGCTGAAGCCCGCGGTCGACGACGCCGTATCCCGTTTCGACAGCGTCGAACATGTCCTCGTGGTGCGGCGCACCGGCCAGGACATCGCGTGGACCGAGGGCCGCGACATCTGGTGGCACGAGATCACCGGCCGCCAGTCCGCCGAGCACACCCCCGAGGCCTTCGAGGCGGAGCAGCCGCTCTTCATCCTCTACACCTCGGGTACGACGGGTAAGCCGAAGGGCATCCTGCACACCTCCGGCGGCTACCTCACTCAGGCCGCGTACACCCACAACGCGGTCTTCGACCTCAAGCCGGAGACCGATGTCTACTGGTGCACGGCCGACATCGGCTGGGTGACCGGGCACTCGTACATCGTGTACGGACCGCTGGCCAACGGCGCGACGCAGGTCATGTACGAGGGCACGCCCGACACCCCCCACCAGGGGCGTTTCTGGGAGATCGTGCAGAAGTACGGCGTCACGATCCTGTACACCGCCCCGACCGCCATCCGTACGTTCATGAAGTGGGGCGACGACATCCCCGCCAAGTTCGACCTGTCCTCGCTGCGGGTCCTCGGTTCGGTCGGTGAGCCGATCAACCCCGAGGCGTGGATGTGGTACCGCAAGCACATCGGCGCCGACAGGTGCCCGATCGTGGACACCTGGTGGCAGACCGAGACCGGCGCGATGATGATCTCGCCGCTCCCCGGTGTCACGGCCACCAAGCCCGGTTCGGCGCAGCGCGCCCTGCCCGGCATCTCCGCCACCGTCGTCGACGACGAGGCCCACGAGGTGGAGAACGGCGGGGGCGGCTACCTCGTCCTCACCGAGCCGTGGCCGGCGATGCTCCGCACCATCTGGGGTGACGACCAGCGCTTCATCGACACGTACTGGTCGCGCTTCGAGGGCAAGTACTTCGCGGGCGACGGCGCCAAGAAGGACGAGGACGGCGACATCTGGCTGCTCGGCCGGGTCGACGACGTGATGCTCGTGTCGGGGCACAACATCTCGACGACCGAGGTCGAGTCGGCGCTCGTGTCTCACCCGTCCGTCGCCGAGGCGGCCGTGGTCGGCGCGGCCGACGAGACGACCGGTCAGGCCATCGTCGCGTTCGTGATACTGCGTGGCACGGCGTCCGCCTCCGACGAACTCGTCGCGGACCTGCGCAACCACGTCGGTGCCACGCTCGGCCCGATCGCCAAGCCGAAGCGGATCCTGCCGGTGGCCGAGCTGCCGAAGACCCGCTCCGGCAAGATCATGCGGCGTCTGCTGCGTGACGTCGCGGAGAACCGCGAGCTGGGCGACGTCACCACGCTCACCGACTCCTCGGTGATGGACCTCATCCAGACTCAGCTGCCGGCGTCTTCGTCCGAGGACTGACAGAGGCACAGGCAGAAGGCCGGAGCACCGGCCGACGTAGGTGTACGAACCCCAGGGGCATCCGGCAACGCGCCGGGTGCCCCTGGGGCATTTAAGGTGAAGATCACTGGATACGCCCCCGCACACCCCGGGTACAGTGGCAGCAACGTCAACAACACATCAAGAAATCTCCACAGGGTGTGCCGGGAAGTCTGGTCGGCAAGTGCATCAGCCATGCCATCGCTGCCGTACCGACCCGGAGGTCTCCACTCGTGGCCGCGCCCACCCCCACACCCACGCCGTCGCACCGGACCTTCCTCGGGCGCCTCTCCCTCCCCGAGCGGAACTACCTCGCGGACGCCCTGCGCACCGAGACCGTCGGCGGAGTCATCCTGCTGGGCGCCGCCATCGCGGCGCTGGTCTGGGCGAACACCCTCGGCTCGAGTTACCGGGCCCTCAGCGAGTTCCACTTCGGGCCGGAGTCCCTGGGACTGAATCTCTCCGTGCAGCACTGGGCGGCCGACGGGCTGCTCGCGGTCTTCTTCTTCGTCGCGGGCGTCGAACTCAAGCGCGAACTGGTCGCGGGTGAGCTGCGCGATCCCAAGGCGGCCGCGCTGCCGGTCATCGCCGCGGTGTGCGGAATGGCCGCGCCGGCCGTCGTCTACACGCTGGTGACGGTGATCGGCGGCGGTTCGACCGCCGGATGGGCCGTCCCCACGGCCACCGATATCGCCTTCGCACTCGCTGTGCTCGCGGTCATCGGCACCTCGCTGCCGTCCGCGCTCCGCGCCTTCCTGCTCACGCTCGCCGTCGTCGACGACCTCCTCGCGATCCTGATCATCGCGGTCTTCTTCACCGCCGACATCGATCTCGCCGCGCTCGCCGGCGCGTTCGTCGGCCTCGCCGTCTTCTACCTCCTGCTGCGCAAGAACGTGCGTGGCTGGTACGTCTACATCCCGCTCGCCCTGGTCATCTGGGGACTGATGTACAACAGCGGCATCCACGCCACCATCGCCGGTGTCGCCATGGGGCTGATGCTGCGCTGCACCCGGCGCGAGGGCGAGGAGCACTCCCCCGGCGAGCACATCGAGCACCTGATACGCCCGCTGTCGGCCGGTCTCGCCGTGCCGCTGTTCGCGCTGTTCTCGGCCGGGGTGCCGCTCTCCGGCGGCGCGGTGGCGAGTGTCTTCACGCGGCCCGAGACGCTCGGTGTCGTGCTGGGGCTCGTCGTCGGCAAGGCGGTCGGCATCTTCGGCGGTACGTGGCTGACCGCCCGTTTCACCAAGGCGGAGCTGAACAAGGACCTGGCCTGGGCTGACGTCTTCGCAATCGCCTCACTCGCGGGGATCGGCTTCACCGTCTCGCTGCTCATCGGTGAGCTGGCATTCGAGGGCGACGCGTTCATCGAGAACGAGATCAAGGCAGCCGTGCTGCTGGGGTCGCTGATAGCGGCCGTGTTCTCCGGTGTGCTGCTCAAACTCCGGGTACGCACCTATCGAGCGCTGTACGAGGCGGAGGAGCGCGACGAGGACGAGGACGGGGTACCCGACATCTACGAACAGGACGATCCGGCGTACCACCTCCGGATGGCCGCGATCTACGAGAAGAAGGCCGCAGAGCACCGGCGCCTTGCCCAAGTGGCGGGGGTGGCGAGCAGCAAGCCGGACAGTCCGGCATGATCTGACACCAGATGTGTTGAGCAGGAGAGCAGAAGAGGGAGTCAGGGATGAGCGACCCCGGCAACTACGCGGGCAGCGCCGACCGCAGTCTCGGGCAGCTGGTCGCCTCGGCGACGGCCGAGATGTCCGCGCTGGTGCACGACGAGATCGCCCTGGCCAAGGCCGAGGTGCGGCAGGACGTCAAGCGGGGTGCGACCGGCAGTGTGGCGTTCATCGTCGCGGGAGTGCTGATCCTGTTCTCGTTGCCGGTGCTGAGCTTCGCGGCGGCGTACGGAATCCACAACCTGGGGCTCGGGCTCGCCTGGTCGTTCCTGATCGTGGGCGGTGCGTTCATTCTGCTGGCGATCGTGCTCGCGCTGATCGCCATGGCCAAGTTCAAGAAGGTCAAGCCGCCGGAGAAGTCGATCGCGTCGGCCAAGCTGTCGGCGGCCGTGCTGCAGGGCGTCAAGCCGCACCCGCGTCCGGCGATCACCGCGAGTGTCGGTCTCCCGGCTGTCACCGCCTCGGGCAGCACGCAGACGGAGAAAGCCGGAGCGAAGTCCGCGGTCAAGGACAATGCATCCGCTGTGGCACGCTCGTCCACATGACCGTCCCCGATTCCAGCGCATTCGGCCCCACAGGCCCCGGCCCGGGCTCCGGCTCAACAGGCCCTGCCTCCGTCTCCGGCAGTCCCGTACGGATCGACGGTCCCTGGATCCACCGGGATGTGGCGGCCAACGGGGCACGCTTCCACATCGCCGAGCTGGGCGACGGCCCTCTGGTACTGCTGCTGCACGGTTTCCCGCAGTTCTGGTGGACCTGGCGCCATCAGCTGACCGCGCTCGCCGACGCCGGGTTCCGTGCCGTCGCGATGGATCTGCGCGGGGTGGGCGGCAGCGACCGTACGCCGCGGGGGTACGACCCCGCCAACCTGGCCCTCGACGTCACCGGCGTGATCCGGTCGCTCGGTGAGCCGGACGCGGCGCTGGTCGGTCATGACATGGGCGGATACCTCGCCTGGACAGCCGCGGTGATGCGGCCCAAGCTGGTGCGCCGGCTGGTGGTCTCCTCGATGCCGCATCCTCGCCGCTGGCGGTCCTCGATGCTCTCCGACTTCGCGCAGTCCCGGGCAGGCTCGTACATCTGGGGCTTCCAGCGCCCCTGGGTGCCGGAGCGTCAGCTCGTCGCGGACGACGGGGCCTTGGTGGGCCGGCTGATCCGTGACTGGTCGGGGCCGCGGACGTCCGAGTTCCCCGACGACGCGGCAGTGGACGTCTACCGGCGTGCGATGTGCATCCCGTCGACGGCTCACTGCTCGATCGAGCCGTACCGCTGGATGGTGCGCTCCATGGCGCGCCCGGACGGCATCCAGTTCAACCGCCGAATGAAACGACCGGTACGGGTGCCAACGCTGCATCTGCACGGTTCGCTCGATCCGGTGGCCCGTACGCGGAGTGCGGCGGGGTCCGGCGAGTACGTCGAAGCGCCGTACCGTTGGCGACTTTTCGATGGTCTGGGGCACTTCCCGCACGAGGAGGATCCGGCCGGTTTCTCGACCGAACTCATCAACTGGCTCAAGGATCCCGAGCCCGACCGGTAGCCCCGGGACGGGCCCTGGGGGTGGCCGAACAGGTAACCGGTCGCGATCAACCGGTGGCCGGAAGAGCACAGTTGTCCGACGAACAGCCAATTGCCCGGCGCATAGGCCAATTGGCTGGTGCCCGCACGATTACCGACCATGAGGCACGGGCAGACGTCGGGGTATGGGCTGGACGCACGACTTCGGTGACGCAGCACGCAATCGTCGCTCGACCGCTACGGCGGATCCGAGCATTCATGAGGGGGACGGCCCTCGGGGCCGGGTGCTCGGTGTGCATGACCTGCATGATCCCCAGCTGGGCATTCCGCACATTCTCCGCCGCCGGGCCCGCTGGGTCTCGGCGCGGCTGCGCCATCCCCGCGGATGACGCAGTCCTGACCTGATCACACGGATCGGACCCGGGCCGACCCCTGTCCGTTCCCTACAGCGCACACGCCTGACTGTCGACCTGCTGGTTGGCGGTGCGGCCGTCGGCGATGTCCTGGCGGATCTCGTCGGCGGTCAGGGCGTAGCCCGTGTCGGGGTCGTCCAGCGACTTGGCGAAGACGACCCCGTACACCTTGCCGTCGGGGGTCAGCAGCGGTCCGCCGGAGTTGCCCTGGCGGACCGTCGCGAAGAGCGAGTACACATCGCGGCGGACGGTGCCCCGGTGGTAGATGTCCGGGCCGTCGGCCTCGATGCGGCCGCGGACACGCGCGGAGCGTACGTCGTACGAGCCGTTCTCCGGGAAGCCCGCGACGATGGCGTCGTTCCCCGTCGCGGCGTCGCGGTCCGTGGCGGTGAATTTCAGCGGCTTCGCGTCGAGATCCGGGACGTCGAGTACGGCGATGTCGCGCTGCCAGTCGTAGAGGACGACCTTCGCGTCGTACAGCCGCCCCTGGCCGCCGATCTGGACGGTCGGCTCGTCGACGCCGCCGACGACATGGGCGTTGGTCATCACCCGACGGTCGGAGAAGACGAAGCCGGTGCCTTCGAGGACCTTGCCGCAGCTCGGGGCCGTACCGACGACCTTGACGATGGACTGCTTGGCGCGGGCCGCGACGGGGCTGCCGGCCAGGGCCGGATCCGGGGCCTTGACCTCGGTGATCGGCTCGTTGGCGAAGGGGCTGAAGACCTGCGGAAAGCCGTTCTGCGCGAGGACGGAGGAGAAGTCCGTGAACCAGGTGGAGGCCTGGGCGGGCATCACTCGGGAAATGCCGAGCAGCACCGAGGAGTTACGCACCTCCTTGCCCAGCGTCGGCAGCGACGTGCCCGCCAGCGCGGAACCGATCAGCCACGCCACCAACAGCATCGCGACCACATTGACGAGTGCGCCGCCGGTGGCATCGAGGGCGCGGGCGGGCGACCACGTGATGTACCGCCGGAGTTTGTTGCCGAGGTGGGTGGTGAGGGCCTGGCCGACGGAGGCACACACGATCACGATGATGACCGCGACCACGGCGGCCATGGAGGAGACCTCGGAGCCGTCCGTCAGCTGGTCCCACAGGACCGGCAGCAGATAGACGGCGACCAGGCCGCCGCCCAGGAAGCCGATGACCGACAGGATGCCGACGACGAAGCCCTGGCGGTAGCCGATCACTGCGAACCACACGGCGCCGGCCAGCAGCAGGATGTCCAGCACGTTCACCGTCTATTGCCTCGCAGATTCGTCACCGGACCCGTTCGTTCGGCTGGGACCGGGCAGGCCCGAACGGCCCAGCACGGAAGTCAGCCTGTCATGCGCGCCAGTCGAGCGGCACCTGCCTGGTCCCGTCCCAGGGGCGCTCCCAGCCCGCGAAGTGCAGAATGCGGTCGATCACCCCGGCGGTGAAACCCCAGACCAGTGCCGATTCGACCAGGAATGCCGGGCCTCGGTGACCGCTGGGGTGCACCGTCGTCACCCGATTGGCCGGATCAGTGAGATCCGCCACGGGAACCGTGAAGACCCGGGCAGTCTCGGCCGGATCGACGACCCCGACCGGGCTCGGCGCCCGCCACCAGCCAAGTACAGGCGTGACGACGAAACTGCTCACCGGGATGTAGAGCCGGGGCAGCACAGCAAAGAGCTGAACGCCGCGCGGATCGAGTCCGGTCTCCTCCTCGGCCTCCCGCAGAGCCGCCCTGAGCGGTCCTGCGGTCGCCTGGTCGCCGTCCTCGGGGTCCAGGGCTCCCCCGGGGAAGGAGGGCTGCCCGGGGTGGGAACGCAGTGAGCCCGAGCGCTCCATCAGGAGCAGCTCGGGCCCTCGCTCGCCCTCACCGAACAGGACCAGGACGGCGGACTGCCGCCCGGCGCCGCTCTCGGGCGGCAGAAAGCGGCTGAGCTGCTGGGGCTCGATGGTCGGTGCGGCGAGGGCGACGGGCTCGAGCCACTCGGGCAGCCCGTCCGTCGAGACGGTGATCGCGTCGTCCCGGCCCACGCCTGCGGAGTGATCCTCCACGTGGCTCTGTTCGTGCGTCTTCATAGGCACCCCTCGTCTCACAACGCCTGCGGTCGCGCATTTCGTTCCGGAAGGGCGCTCCGTCACCCGGCGCCCAGCGCCGGAGCGGGCTTGCCCGGGTAGTCGGGCGGCGGGCTCAGCCGCTGGCCCGGCTGTCCGCCCATCTCGTACTTCAGGAGCTTCCGGGCCTTCTCCGGATCCGTCTCACCCTCGCCGTACGAGGGACAGAGCGGGGCGATCGGACAGGCGCCGCAGGCGGGCCTGCGGGCGTGGCAGATGCGGCGGCCGTGGAAGACGACGCGGTGCGAGAGCATCGTCCACTCGCTCTTGGGGAAGATCGCGGCGATCTCCGCCTCGACCTTCTCCGGGTCCTCCTGCTCCGTCCACTTCCAGCGGCGGACGAGCCGGCCGAAGTGGGTGTCGACCGTGATGCCGGGGACACCGAAGGCATTGCCGAGGACGACATTGGCGGTCTTGCGGCCGACGCCGGGCAGCGTGACGAGGTCCGCGAGCCGCCCCGGGACCTCACCGCCGAAGTTGTCCCTGAGGGCCGCGGAGAGCCCTATCAGCGACCTGGCCTTGGCCCGGAAGAAGCCGGTCGGCCGGATGACCTCCTCCAGCTCTTCGGGGACGGCCGCCGCCATGTCCTCGGGGGTCGGGTAGGCGGCGAACAGCGCGGGGGTGGTCTGGTTGACTCTCAGATCGGTGGTCTGGGCGGAGAGGACCGTGGCGACCAGGAGCTCGAAGGGGTTCCGGAAGTCCAGCTCCGGATGGGCGTACGGATAGACCTCGGCGAGCTCGCGGTTGATCCGGCGGGCGCGGCGGACCATCGCGAGGTGCGACTCCGGCTTCGCGGACTTTCCCGGCCTCACCGCTGCCCCGCCCGTCTGCTCGGACGCCCCGGACGCCTTCGCCGATGCCCCGGCCTTCTTTGCGGACCCCTTGGACTTCCCGGACCCGCCGGACGTCACCGACTCCCGGGGTGGGCGTTTTGCGGCTTTTGCCGGTTGGCTCGTAGACTGTTCGCCCACAGCGGAATTACGGTCTTCCGACACCCCATCAACCCCCTTGGCCTGCGCTCTCACCGGCTTGTTGGACACCCGGCCAGCCTAGAGCCAGGCACTGACATCCGCCCCGGTCACTGTGGATCCATCCCCAATCGGCCCCCTGCCGCACGATGGGGCGCGCCCGTGCGTCAAACTGGTTTGTGATTGATCGCACTGTTTTACCGTCCGGCATGATGGGGACCACGGTTCCCTGAACAGGCCGACAAGGAGAGAACTCGTGGACGACGTTCTGCGGCGCGCCCCGCTTTTCGCGGCGCTCGATGACGAGCAGGCCGCGGAGCTCCGCGCCTCGATGAGTGAGGTGACCCTCGCACGCGGCGACGCTCTCTTCCACGAGGGCGACCAGGGTGACCGCCTGTACGTGGTCACCGAGGGCAAGGTGAAGCTCCACCGCACGTCCCCCGACGGGCGCGAGAACATGCTGGCCGTCCTCGGCCCCGGCGAGCTGATCGGTGAGCTGTCGCTCTTCGACCCGGGCCCCCGCACCGCCACCGCCACCGCGCTGACCGAGGTCAAGCTCCTCGGCCTCGGCCACGGCGACCTGCAGCCCTGGCTGAACGCCCGCCCCGAGGTGGCTACGGCCCTGCTGCGCGCTGTCGCCCGCCGACTGCGCAAGACCAACGACCAGATGTCCGACCTGGTCTTCTCCGACGTGCCGGGCCGTGTCGCCCGCGCCCTCCTCGACCTGTCGCGCCGGTTCGGCGTCCAGTCGGAGGAAGGCATCCACGTCGTCCACGACCTGACCCAGGAAGAGCTGGCCCAGCTGGTCGGCGCCTCCCGCGAGACGGTCAACAAGGCGCTTGCCGACTTCGCGGGCCGCGGCTGGCTCCGCCTGGAGGCACGCGCCGTGATCCTGCTGGATGTGGAGCGCCTGGCGAAGCGTTCGCGCTAGCCAGCCCCCCTCACGACGCGAGAGGCCCCGCCGGACGGCGGGGCCTCTCGCGCGTCACGGTGGCTCGGCCACGTGTCGGCGCCTCGCAGCCCCGATATCAGCGCCATGGGCGTAACAGCGGCTCAGATCAGCCCGTGCTCGCCCAGATACTCCAGCTGCGCCCGCACCGACAGCTCCGCCGCGGGCCACAGAGACCGGTCCACGTCCGCGTACACGTACGCCACCACCTCCGTGGCCGAGCGGTGCCCGGCCTCCACCGCCGTCTCCACCTGGGCGAGCCGGTGCGCGCGGTGGGCGAGATAGAACTCGACCGCGCCCTGTGCGTCGTCCAGGACCGGACCGTGCCCCGGCAGCACCGTGTGCACCCCGTCGTCGACCGTCAGCGAGCGCAGCCGCCGCAGCGAGTCGAGGTAGTCGCCGAGCCGCCCGTCCGGGTGCGCGACGAGCGTGGTGCCACGCCCGAGGATCGTGTCGCCGGTCAGCACCGCCCGGTCGGCGGGCAGATGGAAGGAGAGCGAGTCGGAGGTATGCCCCGGGGTCGGGACCACCCGCAACTCGAGCCCTCCGGTGGTGATCACGTCGCCCGTCGTCAGCCCCTCCTCGCCGAGCCGCAGCGCCGGGTCCAACGCCCGCACCGTCGTACGGGTCAGCTCGGCGAAGCGCGCCGCGCCCTCCGCGTGGTCGGGGTGACCGTGGGTGAGGAGCGTGAGGCCGATCCGCCGGCCGGCGCGCTCTGCGGTGTCGATGACGGCCTGCAGATGGCTGTCGTCCAGAGGGCCCGGGTCGATGACGACCGCGAGGTCGGAGTCGGGCTCGGCGACGATCCAGGTGTTGGTGCCGTCGAGCGTCATCGCCGAGGCGTTGGGGGCGAGAACGTTGACCGTACGGGCGGTCGCGGGGCCGGAGAGGACCCCACCGCGCGGCTGCCCGGGCAGCGCTGCTGCGTCGCTCATGCGGAACCATCTCCGGTCGGGATGTGCTTGGTGAATTCGTCGTGCCCCGGCCAGCTCAGCACCAGTTCACCGTCCTCCAGCCGCGCCTGCGCGAGTACGGGAGTGAGGTCCTGGGAGGACGCGGCCTTCAGCGCCTCGGCAGCGGTGCCGTACGGGCGCAGCTGACGCAGCGTCGACACGGTCGGCGGCATCATGAGCAGCTCGCCCCGGTCGTATCCGTCGGTGGCTTCCGCCGGGGAGATCCATAGCGCGAGGTCGGCCTCGGTGGAGGCGGAGGGGGCACCTCCCGTGCCTTCGGGGCCATGGGAGAGGGTGCGCTGACCCTCGGGAAGCGCGGCGACGAAGAACCATGTGTCGTAGCGCCGGGGTTCGAACTCCGGCGTGATCCAGCGCGCCCACGCCCCGAGCAGATCGGAGCGGAGCACGAGCCCGCGCCGGTCCAGGAACTCGGCGAAGGACAGCTCGCGGGCGACGAGGGCCTCGCGGTCCGCCTCCCAGTCGGCGCCCGTGGTGTCGCTGACGACGGTGTCGGCGGTCGGCCCGGCGAGGAGGACACCCGATTCCTCGTACGTCTCGCGGACCGCCGCGCAGACGATGGCCTGCGCCTCGGTGACCGTACGGACGCCGAGCCGCTCGGCCCAGAGCTCCAGCGCGGGTCCGGCCCAGCCGACGAGGCGGTCGTCGTCGCGCGGGTCGACGCCGCCACCCGGATAGGCGTACGCACCCCCGGCAAAAGCCATGGAGGTGCGGCGGCGCAGCATGTGGACGGTGGGCCCGCCCTCGGTGTCAGCGGGGTCCCGGAGCAGCATCACGGTGGCCGCGCGCCGGGGCGTCGCGGCCGTGAGCTCACCTGCGGCAAGTGCCCGGATCCGGTCGGGCCATTCCGGTGGGTACCACTGACCATTGGACATGGCCGGAGGCTATCCGGAACCGCGACGATGTTCGAGAGGCAGCAAGGGGCGCACGGGGCGCGACGGGCTTCAGGCGTGGACTCTGGGCCGTGAAACGCGTGATCCCGTCCGGTCGCACGGACCGGACGGGATCACGGATCACGGAGGTACCCGCCTCACTGCGGCAGCGGCTCAGGCCCCGTCCAGCTCGACCTGCACCTCGACCTCGACCGGCGCGTCCAGCGGCAGCACCGCGACACCCACGGCGCTGCGCGCGTGCACGCCCTTGTCGCCGAGCGCCGCGCCCAGCAGCTCGCTCGCACCGTTGATCACGGCGGGCTGCCCGGTGAAGTCGGAGGCCGAGGCGACGAAGCCCACGACCTTCACGACCCGCTTGATCCGGTCCAGGTCGCCCGCGACCGACTTCACGGCGGCCAGCGCGTTGAGCGCGCAGGTCCTGGCCAGTTCCTTGGCCTCGTCCGGCGTGACTTCCGCACCGACCTTGCCGGTGACCGGAAGCTTGCCCTCCACCATGGGCAGCTGGCCCGATGTGTACACGTACACCCCGGACTGGACGGCCGGTTGATACGAGGCGAGCGGCGGTACGACGTCCGGCAGCGTCAACCCGAGTTCGGCGAGCTTCGCCTCGACGGCGCCCGCCACTACGGCTTCTCCCGCTTCAGGTAGGCCACGAGCTGCTCGGGGTTGTTCGGGCCGGGAACGACCTGGACCAGCTCCCAGCCGTCCTCGCCCCAGGTGTCCAGAATCTGCTTCGTCGCGTGCACGAGAAGGGGCACGGTCGCGTATTCCCACTTGGTCATAGGCCGACTGTAATGCCTGGCACGTACGGGCTCGTGCGTAGCCCGGGGCCGTACTGGTTAGGCTCGAATACGTGAGCAGGTTCCAGGTCGTCAGCGGCAAGGGCGGTACCGGTAAGACCACGGTCGCCGCCGCCCTCGCGCTCGCCCTCGCGACCGAGGGCAAGCGCACTCTCCTCGTCGAGGTCGAGGGCAGGCAGGGCATCGCCCAGCTCTTCGAGGCGGATTCCCTTCCGTACGAGGAGCGCAAGATCGCAGTCTCGCCGGGCGGCGGCGAGGTGTACGCCCTCGCGATCGACGCGGAGCGTGCGCTCCTCGACTACCTCCAGATGTTCTACAAGCTCGGCAGCGCGGGCCGGGCGCTCAAGAAGCTCGGTGCGATCGACTTCGCCACGACGATCGCGCCCGGTGTACGGGACGTGCTGCTGACGGGCAAGGCCTGCGAAGCCGTGCGCCGCAAGGACAAGCAGGGCCGGTACAGCTACGACTACGTGATCATGGATGCGCCGCCCACCGGCCGCATCACGCGCTTCCTCAATGTGAACGACGAGGTGGCGGGGCTGGCCCGGATCGGCCCGATACACAATCAGGCGCAGGCCGTGATGCGGGTGCTGAAGTCCCCGGAGACAGCGGTCCACCTGGTGACGCTGCTGGAGGAGATGCCGGTCCAGGAGACCGCGGACAGCGTCGCGGAGCTGCGGGCGGCCGAACTGCCGGTGGGCCGGGTCATCGTGAACATGGTGCGGCCGCACTTGCTGGACGAGGACGCGCTGCGTACCGCCTCGGGGGGCCGCCGCAAGGAGATCGCCAAGACGCTCACCCGGGCGGGCGTGACCGGGTCCGCGGCGCTGGTACGTCCGCTGATCGAGCAGGCTTCCGAGCATGCCCAGCGGGTCGAGCTGGAGCGCGAGCAGCGCGCGGTCCTCGCGGATCTGGACCTGCCGACCAACGAACTTCCGCTGATCGGCGAAGGCGTGGACCTGCCCGGCCTGTACGACCTGGCGGTCGAACTCCGCAAGCAGGGCATGGGCGACGAGGCGGGCCAAGGGGTGGGTGCATGAGAGCGGGTACGGAACCGGGCACCGATGCGCGTACGGACGCCGGTACAGGCACAGCCACGGGCACCGCGCCCGTGCTGGACACCGACGCGCTGCTCGACGATCCGGACATCCGGATCATCGTGTGCTGCGGCTCGGGCGGTGTCGGCAAGACCACGACCGCGGCGGCGCTGGGCGTACGGGCCGCCGAGCGCGGCCGGAAGGTCGTCGTCCTCACCATCGATCCGGCCCGCAGGCTCGCCCAGTCGATGGGCATCCTCTCGCTGGACAACGTCCCGCGCCGGGTGCCGGGCATCGAGAGCGCCGGTGAGGGCGGCGGTGAACTGCACGCCATGATGCTCGACATGAAGCGGACCTTCGACGAGATCGTCGAGGCGCACGCGGAGGGCGAGCGGGCGCGCGCGATCCTGGAGAACCCCTTCTACCAGTCCCTGTCGGCCGGTTTCGCAGGCACGCAGGAGTACATGGCGATGGAGAAGCTGGGGCAGCTGCGGGCGCGCAACGAGTGGGACCTGATCGTCGTCGACACCCCGCCGTCGCGTTCCGCGCTGGACTTCCTGGACGCGCCCAAGCGGCTCGGCTCGTTCCTGGACGGGAAGTTCATCAAATTGCTGATGGCTCCGGCGAAGATGGGCGGCCGGGCCGGGATGAAGTTCCTCAACGTCGGCATGTCGATGATGACCGGGACGCTCGGCAAGCTGCTGGGTGGCCAGTTCCTGCGTGACGTACAGACGTTCGTCGCGGCGATGGACACCATGTTCGGTGGCTTCCGGACCCGGGCGGATGCCACGTACAGACTGCTGCAGGCGCCCGGCACGGCGTTCCTCGTCGTCGCGACACCGGAACGGGACGCGCTGCGCGAGGCCGCCTACTTCGTGGAACGGCTGGCCGCGGAGGACATGCCCCTGGCCGGTCTGGTCCTCAACCGGGTCCACGGCAGTGACGCCGCCCGGCTCTCCGCCGAGCGCGCCCTGACAGCCGCAGAAAATCTTGACGACATCGGCATTGTGGATCAGACCACCGGGAAGGCTGGACTTCGTGACCCGGCCGACTCGGCAGTCACCTCTCCCGAAGACCCCGAGTCGCCGCCCTCCCCCGCCCGTTCCGAGGACACCCAGGATGCTGACACCGAACCAGAGGCTGACGCCGTCTCCGTCGAGCAGCTGACCGCAGGCCTGCTGCGGCTGCACGCTGAACGCATGCAGGTGGTCGCGCGCGAACAGCGCACCCGCGACCGCTTCACCGCACTGCACCCCGAGGTCGCCGTGACCGAAGTCGCGGCGCTGCCCGGAGATGTGCACGACCTCGCAGGACTGCGGGCCGTCGGGGACCGGCTCGCGACCGATTCCGCTCCGGCCGGAGCTGCGTAACTCACCCGGACGGCCGGGTGGACCCCGGCGGTCTACCCCACGGCGGCGTAGGTCTCGTGCAGTTCGTCGTGCAGACCGATGGCCACCGGCAGGATGCCCGTCGACCGCTCGTACTCACTGCGAGCGGTCTCCAACAGCCGGCGCCAGGACGTGACGGTGGGTCGCCTGCGCAGCAGCGCGCGACGCTCCCGTTCCGTCATTCCGCCCCACACGCCGAATTCGACGCGATTGTCCAGCGCATCGGCCAGGCACTCGGTCCGCACCGGGCAACCGGTGCACACCGCCTTGGCCCTGTTCTGCGCTGCCCCTTGTACGAACAGTTCATCCGGATCGGTAGTGCGGCAGGCTGCCTGCGCACTCCAGTCGGTTACCCAGCCCATCCCGGCGCCGTCCTCTCCCGAATCGAGGCTCCCCCACGGCGGTAGCGGCATATTCACCGCTGCCAGTTGAGGACGTTACGGAAGGTGGCGACAGCACAACACCCCCTTCGGGCCCAATCTTGAATGGCCCGAACGGACTATGCGTACGCGGCAGATCACCCAGGGGAGTGAGGTGAGGACATACAAGAATATCCCGTCAAAATAGGGACAATTTACCCGAGTCGCAACGGGCGTTCGATGACACATGGGGCGAATTCGGGGCGCCCGATGTGCCGGCCGACCCGAGGCTGGGTCACGGCCGAGTGCTGCATGGGGGTTGATACGGAACCGGACTGCTGTGACAGTTGTGAGCAGCTTAGGCCAAGGCATATACGCGTGTCCGGCGAATGAGAACGTAGGCTGCCCCCATGCCAAAGAACCGCTCGGGCGGGGGTCTCACCGCGACCCAGCAGGCCGCCAAGTTCCTCGGTGTCGCCGCACTCTCCGGAGTCGTGCTCGCAGGCATCGCGCTGCCGGCCGCCGGAGCACTGGGGCTCGCCGCGAAGGGGACGGTCGAGGGATTCGACGAGATCCCGGCCAACCTCAAGACTCCGCCGCTGAGCCAGCGCACCAAGATCCTGGACAGCAAGGGCGGCATGCTCGCGACGGTCTACTCGCGTGACCGCACCGTCGTGCCGCTGAAGGACATCTCCCCGTACATGCAGAAGGCGATCATCGCGATCGAGGATGCCCGCTTCTACCAGCACGGGGCGGTCGACCTCAAGGGCATCCTGCGCGCGATGAACCGCAACGTACAGGCGGGCGGGACCGCGCAGGGCGCGTCGACCCTCACCCAGCAGTACGTGAAGAACGTCTTCGTCGAGGAGGCGGGCGACGACCCGGACAAGGTCGCACAGGCCACCCAGCAGACGATGGGCCGCAAGATCCAGGAACTGAAGTACGCGATCCAGGTCGAGGAGGAGCTCGGCAAGAAGAAGATCCTGGAGAACTACCTCAACATCACGTTCTTCGGGCAGCAGGCGTACGGCATCGAAGCGGCCTCCCAGCGCTACTTCTCCAAGTCGGCGAAGGACCTGAAGCTGGAGGAGGCCGCCCTGCTGGCCGGCATCGTCCAGTCGCCGAGCCGCTACGACCCGGTCAACGACGCGGAGGAGGCGACCAAGCGTCGCAACACCGTGCTCCAGCGGATGGCGGATGTCGGGGACATCACTCGCACGGCGGCGGAGAAGGCGCAGGCGACTCCGATCAAGCTGAGGGTCAGCAAGCCGAAGAACGGCTGCATCACGGCCGTCAGCGGGGCCTCCTTCTTCTGTGACTACGTCCGCAAGGTCTTCCTCACCGACCCGGTCTACGGCAAGACGCAGGAGGAGCGGGCCAAGGTCTGGAACCAGGGCGGACTCACGATCCGCACGACGCTCGACCCGCAGGCGCAGGCGGGCGTGCAGGACTCGATCAAGAGTCACGTCTACAAGACGGACAAGGTCGCCACTGCCGTGACACTGGTCCAGCCCGGCACCGGCAAGATCATGGGCATGGGCCAGTCCAAGCCGTACGGTTTCGGGGCGAACGAGACCCAGTACAACTACTCGGTCAACAAGGACATGGGCGGCTCGAACTTCGGCTTCCCGACCGGGTCGACGTTCAAGCCGTTCCTCGCCGCGGCGGCCATAGAGGGTGGCAGGCCTGCGACGCAGATGTACTCGTCGCCGTACGAGATGGACTACCCCGACACGGTTCAGACCTGCGGGAAGCCGTGGGTCAACAACACCGTGCCGAAGTATCACCTGAAGAACGAGAGCGAGTCCGAGGAGGGGCCGTACGCCCTCAAGGAAGCGATGGCGAAGTCGGTCAACACCTACTTCGTCCAGATGCTCCAGGACATCGGCATGTGCCCGGTCTCCCAGATGACCGACAAGCTCGGTGTGGTGCAGGGAGACGGCACCAAACTGCCGCAGAACCCGTCCACACTGACCCTCGGCTCCAACGGCCTCTCACCGCTCACAATGGCCAGCGCGTATGCCGCCTTCGCCAACCAGGGCACGTACTGCACGCCGATCGCCATCGAGGCGGTCAGGACGGCGGACGGCAAGTCGCTCCCGGTACCGAAGACCACCTGCTCGCAGGCGATGTCGCAGACGACGGCCGACACCGTCAACACCCTGCTGCGCGGTGTGATCGACTCCGGTACCGGTCAGCAGGCCGGCCTGCAGAGCCGCGACAACGCGGGCAAGACGGGTACGACCGACCGCCGTTTGAACGCCTGGTTCGTCGGCTACACGCCGAACATGTCCGGCGCGGTCTGGGTCGGCAGCCCGTCCCAGAGCGTCGAGATGGAGGGCGTCACCATCGGTGGCGTGTACCAGGACAAGGTGTACGGCGGCCAGGTCCCCGGACCGATCTGGCGCGACGCCATGACGAACGCCCTCAACGGACTGCCCGCCCCGTCGTTCAACACCATCGACATCCCGGACCCGCCGGACAACACGGACGAGGGCCCGGGCAGGGGCCGGGACAGGGGCCGGGACAGGAGGCGGGACAGGGGCGACGGCAACAACCCGTTCCCCGGCGTCAGCATCCCGCCGGACTTCCTCGGCGGGAACAACGGAGCCCAGCGCCCGGGTAACGGCGGCACGAAGGGTCCCTGACCGGCCGCTCGGTCCATGAACGAGGAGGTGGGGTGATCCGGAACATTCCGGGTCACCCCACCTCCTCGTATGTACGGTCCGCTCAGCCCGCGAGGAGCTTCTTCACCGCGGCGGCCACCCGGCCGCCGTCCGCGCGCCCCGCGACCTTCGGGTTCACGATCTTCATGACGGCGCCCATCGCCCGCGGCCCCTCGGCGCCGGCGGCCTTCGCCTCGTCGACCGCCGAGGCGACGATCGCACCCAGCTCGTCGTCACTGAGCTGCTTCGGCAGGTACGCGTCGAGCAGCTCGCCCTCCGCCTTCTCGCGCTCGGCCTGCTCCGTCCGGCCGCCCTGGGCGAAGGCCTCGGCCGCCTCGCGGCGCTTCTTCGCCTCCTTGGCGATGACCTTCTGCACCTCGTCGTCGGAGAGCTCACGCGATGTCTTGCCGCTGACCTCCTCCTTGGTGATCGCGGTGAGGGTCAGCCGGAGCGTCGACGAGGTCAGCTCGTCGCGCGCCTTCATGGCCGTGGTGAGGTCTTCCTTGAGCTTGGACTTGAGCGTGGTCATGTGCTGATTGTGGCAGGTGCGGGGTGGCCACCGCCTGCCGGTTTCCCTGTCACCGCATCGTGTCTGCGACGATGGGCACATGCGCGCACGCTACGGAGTACCCCTGAAAGTCACGGCAGTCGGCGCAGCGGTGGGCGCCGCCGGGCTCGCTTACGCAGCAGGTTTCGAAGCCCGCTCGTTCCGGCTCCGACGGGTCGCCACCCCCGTACTCCCGCGCGGAGCACGCCCGTTGCGCGTCCTGCAGGTCTCCGACATCCACATGGTGACCGGCCAGCGCAAGAAGCGCGGCTGGCTGCAGTCGCTGGCCGGCCTGCGCCCGGACTTCGTCGTCAACACCGGCGACAACCTCTCCGACCCGGAGGCCGTACCGGAGCTGCTGGACGCGCTCGGTCCGCTGATGGAGTTCCCGGGTGTGTACGTCTTCGGCTCCAACGACTACTACGGCCCCAAGCTCCGTAACCCGGCCCGCTACCTCTTCGAGAAGGCCCAGGGCAAGCACGGCCTCAACGGCAACGCCCCCGCGGTCGGCGTCGTCCACAACCCGTGGAAGCCGATGCGCGATGCGTTCGACGAGGCGGGCTGGCTGGACCTGAGCAACACCCGGGGCCGCCTCAAGCTCGACGGCCTGGAGCTCGCCTTCACCGGCCTCGACGACCCGCACATCAAGCGCGACAGGTACGCGGAGGTCTCGGGCGGCCCCGAGACGGGCGCCGATCTGTCCATCGGCGTGGTCCACGCCCCGTACCTGCGCACCCTCGACGCCTTCACCGCGGACGGCTACCCGCTGATCCTGGCGGGGCACACCCATGGCGGCCAGCTCTGCATCCCCTTCTACGGGGCTCTGGTCACCAACTGCGACCTGGACACGGACCGGGTCAAGGGGCTCTCCAGCCACACGGTCGGCGACCGGCGCGCCTACCTCCACGTCTCCGCAGGCTGCGGTACCAACCGCTACACCCCGGTCCGCTTCGCCTGCCCGCCCGAGGCGACCCTGCTGACGCTGACGCCCCGCGACTGAAACCCGGGGCGCCTCGCCCACCGGGACAGAAACCGGATTTCGCCTCCGGGCGCCGGTGGGCTAAAGTAATCGATGTCGCCGGGAGACCGGCGGCGATCGGGGTGTAGCGCAGCTTGGCAGCGCGCTTCGTTCGGGACGAAGAGGTCGTGGGTTCAAATCCCGCCACCCCGACAGCTGAAACACCAGGTCAAGGGCTTGATCCTCTCTGAGGGTCAGGCCCTTCCTGCGTCTCCGGTGATCGTTCGGGAGAAATCCGGGAGAAGATCTTGGTCGGTGTCTCCCGGGCGGCGGCCCGGCGCCCCGTCCTGAGACGCGCCATGGGCCGGCTCGCGTCCTACGCGTCCGCGAATCCGAGGCGGCGTGGAGCCGGAGCCTCGACCTGAGCAGGACCGCAGACCAGTGAGCCTGCAGTCGGCGGCCTCGTGAGGGAAAGAACCCCGGGGGGTCCACACCGAACTGGTCAGCAGCCACGCACTCGCCTCGCACGGAAGGTGCCGTGCGGCGACATCAAGTTCGCGTCAAAGCGGTGCGGAAGGGAGCGCAAGGGTGCTCACCTGCGGCTATACCTGAGGTGGAGGTGAGTGTGATGCTCTGGCACCTCACCCGGAACCGGATCGCGGTCGTGGCCGCACTCGCGGCACCGCCGGCGGTATGCGCGTTGCTGGTGCCCTTCCGGACCTCGCTGTCCGCTGCCAACTCGGCACTGGTGCTCGTTGCCGTGGTGGTGGCGGTGGCCGTTCTCGGTCACCGTGCCGCCGGCGCACTGGCAGCCGTGTCCGCGGCGGTGTGGCTCGACTTCTTCCTCACCGAGCCCTACGGGCGATTCGCCATCACCAAGTCCAGCGACATCGCCACCGCCGTGCTGCTGCTGCTCGTGGGCGTCACTGTCTCCCAGCTCGCGGCCCGAGCCCGGGAGCTGAAGGTGATCGCCATCACGGACGACGACTACCTGGCGCAGATCCACCACACGGCGCGGCTCGTCGAGACCGCCACCGGCCCGCAGATCGTGGTCGATCACGTGAGCCGGCAACTGGTGGGACTTCTCGGCCTGCGCGGCTGCCGCTTCGAATACGGCACCCTCATCGGGCACCCGCCCCGTCTGCTGGACAACGGGACCATCAGCTGGGGCCGTCGGCGTTGGGACGCCGACCGGGACGGTCTGCCGGACGAGGAGCTGGAGTTGCGGGTCGTCCACAATGGGCACTTCCACGGCCGGTTCATGCTTCGGGCCGCACCGGGCGCCGCCCCGTCGCTCGCAGCTCGCCTGGTCGCGGTGACCCTCGCCACCCAGGTCGGGGTGGCCTTCGACGCCGTCAGCGACCTGCCCGGAGGGCACCTGGGTGGCCGAGCCGGGTCAGAGCATGGTTGAGCTCGACGACGTTGACGCGTGGCTGCCCCAGGAAGCCCAGTTCCCGTCCCTGGACGTGCTGGGTGACCACGCTCCTGACCTGGGCGGGGGCGAGGTGGCGTGCCTTCGCGACGCGGTCGATCTGTTCGTACGCGTAGGCCGGGGAGATCGCCGGATCGAGGCCCGAACCACTGGCCGTGACGGCGTCCGCCGGGACGGACGCGGGGGAGACACCGTCGAAGGCGGCCACGGCGGCCCGGCGTGCCCGGATGTCCGCGATCAGTTTCGTGCTGTTAGGACCGAGGTTGGAGGCTCCGGAGTTCGTCGGATCGTAGCCGCCGACGGATGGGCGGGGCTGGAACCAGGCGGGGTCGGGTCGCGGCACCTCGTTCGGATCGTGGGGGTTCTTCTTCGGCAGGGTGAAGTTCTGGCCGATCAGGCTGGAGGCCACCACTTGGCCGTTGGTGGCCAGCGGGGAGCCGTTGGCCTCGTGGGAGAAGCCGGTCTGGGCGATCGCGGTGACGAGCAGCGGATACGCCACGCCCGTGACCACGGTGAACACGAGCAGCATCCGCAGTGCCGCCAGATGGTGGCGGAGCACGGCGGGGAGGACGGGGGGCGCCATGGAGGGCCTTCTCCTGTCGTTGGCCGGCTGTCAGCGCAGGCCGGGGATGAACTGGATGACGAGGTCGAGCAGTTTGATGCCGATGAAGGGCAGAACGAGCCCGCCGAGCCCGTACATCCAGATGTTTCGGCCGAGCAGCTCGGCCGCGGATGACGGGCGGTAGCGCACACCACGCAGCGCGAGCGGGATCAACGCGATGATGATCAGAGCGTTGAAGACGATCGCGGAGGCGATCGCCGACGTCGGGCCGTGCAGGCGCATGATGTTGAGCCTGTCGAGGCCCGGATAGACGCCGGCGAACATCGCCGGGATGATCGCGAAGTACTTTGCGACGTCGTTGGCGATCGAGAACGTCGTCAGCGCGCCACGGGTGATCAGCAGCTGCTTGCCGATCTCCACGATCTCGATGAGCTTGGTGGGGTTGGAGTCCAGGTCCACCATGTTCCCGGCCTCCTTGGCGGCCGAGGTGCCGGTGTTCATGGCGACGCCCACGTCCGCCTGTGCGAGGGCCGGCGCGTCGTTGGTGCCGTCTCCCGTCATCGCGACCAGCTTGCCGCCCTCCTGTTCGCGTCTGATCAGCGCCATCTTGTCCTCGGGTGTGGCCTCGGCAAGGAAGTCGTCCACACCGGCTTCCTGGGCGATGGCGTACGCGGTGAGCGGGTTGTCGCCCGTGATCATGACGGTCCTGATGCCCATGCGGCGCAGTTCGTCGAAGCGTTCCCGCATGCCCTCCTTGAGGATGTCCTTGAGGTGGATGACGCCCAGCACACGGGCGGTCCGCACGGTGCCGTGCCGTGACACCTGGCCCACGACCAGCGGGGTTCCTCCGCTCGCGGAGATGCCGTCGACGAGCTGCCCGACGTCGGCGGTGGGGTGCCCGCCGTTCTCGCGGACCCAGCGCATCACGGCGGTCGCCGCCCCCTTGCGCAGCGAGCGGCTCTCCCCCGAGTCGTCGAGGTCGACGCCGCTCATACGGCTCTGGGCGGTGAACGGGACGAACTCGGCCCGGTCCAGTTCCCCCGTGCCGCGGCCGCGCAGCGCGTAGCGCTGCTTGGCGAGGACGACGATCGACCGGCCCTCGGGTGTCTCGTCCGCGATCGAGGACAGCTGGGCGGCGTCGGCGAGCTCCTCCACGCTCACCCCGTGCACCGGCAGGAATTCCGCCGCCTGGCGGTTGCCCAGGGTGATGGTGCCGGTCTTGTCGAGCAGCAACGTGTTGACGTCGCCGGCGGCCTCCACGGCATGTCCGGACATCGCCAGGACATTGCGCTGGACGAGCCGGTCCATGCCGGCGATGCCGATGGCCGAGAGCAGCGCGCCGATCGTCGTCGGGATGAGGGCCACGACCAGGGCGACGAGGATGACGATGGGCTGCTCGGCACCCGCGAAGGCGGCGAAGGGCTGCAGGGTCGCCACGGCGATCAGGAAGATGATCGTGAGGGACGCGAGCAGGATGTTGAGCGCGATCTCGTTCGGGGTCTTCTGCCGGGACGCCCCCTCCACCAGGGCGATCATCCGGTCGATGAAGGTCTCTCCCGGCTTCGAGGTGATCTTCACGACGATCCGGTCCGAGAGCACTTTCGTGCCGCCCGTGACCGCCGACCGGTCGCCGCCGGACTCGCGGATCACCGGAGCGGACTCGCCCGTGATGGCCGATTCGTCGACGCTCGCGATGCCCTCGACCACATCGCCGTCGCCCGGGATGACCTGCCCGGCCTCGACGACCACCTGGTCCCCGAGCCGGAGGTCGACGCCCGGAACCTCCTCCTCCACGGTGTCGGTCGCGCCAGGCCGCCAGCCGACCAGCCGCCGCGCCGTCACGGTGGTCCGGGTACGGCGCAGGGTCTCCGCCTGCGCCTTGCCGCGGCCCTCCGCCACGGCTTCCGCAAGGTTGGCGAAGACGGACGTCAGCCACAGCCATGCCGTGATCACCCAGGCGAAGACGCTGGGCGTCCTGACCGCCGACAGTGTGGTCAGGACCGCGCCGACCTCCACCACGAACATCACCGGGTTGCGAACCATGAGGCGCGGATCCAGCTTGCGGAACGCGTCGGGAAGGGACCGCAGCAGTTGCTTCGGATCGAGCAGTCCGCCCGAGACCCGCTGCGGCTGACGGCCGGCGCCCTGCGGCGCGGGAGTGGAAACGGCGGTGGTGGGCATCAGTGCAGACCCTCCGCGAGGGGGCCCAGGGCGAGCGCCGGGAAATACGTCAGACCGACGACGATGAGGACCACGCCGGTCAGCAACCCGACGAACTGCGGGCGATGGGTGGGCAGGGTGCCCGCGGTGACCGGAACGGGCCGCTGTCCGGCGAGCGAGCCCGCCAGCGCCAGGACGAACACCATCGGCAGGAACCGGCCGAGGACCATGATCACTCCGAGAACGGTGTTGTACCAGACCGTGTTGGCGCTCAGGCCGGCGAACGCCGAGCCGTTGTTGTTCGCCACCGACGTGAGCGCGTACAGGACCTCCGAGAAGCCATGGGCCCCGGAGTTGAGCATGGCCGCCCGCTCGCCGGGGAACGCCATGGCCAGTCCCGCACCCACGAGCACCAGGGCGGGCGTGGTCAGGATGTAGAGCGAGGCGAACTTCATCTCCCGGCCGCGCAGCTTCTTGCCCAGGTACTCGGGCGTACGGCCGACCATCAGCCCGGCGACAAAGACGGCGACGACCGCCAGGATCAGGATCCCGTAGAGGCCGGAACCCGTACCGCCCGGCGCGATCTCGCCCAGCATCATGTCGAAGATCGTCATTCCGCCGCCGCCCGGCGTGTAGGAGTCATGGGCGGAGTTGACCGCCCCGCAGGACGTGAGGGTGGTGGACACCGCGAACAGCGCCGAGGCCCAGATCCCGAACCGTGTCTCCTTGCCCTCTGCCATCGCTCCGGCCGTATGGCCCGCAGTGCTGCTGAGACTGTGCAGCTCGTTGGCGGTCACGATGGCGACCGAGGCGGTCCAGATCACCGCCATCACGGCGACGATCGCGTAACCCTGGCGGTGATCGCCGACCATCGCCCCGAAGGTCCGCGGCAGCGAGAAGGAGATCACCAGCAGCAGATAGATCTCGATCAGGTTCGTCAGGGCGCCGGGGTTCTCGAAGGGGTGCGCGGAATTCGCGTTGTAGAAGCCGCCGCCGTTGGTGCCGAGCTCCTTGATGGCTTCCTGTGAGGCGACCGGACCACCGGTCAGCGTCTGGTGGCCGCCCGCGATGGTGGCGATGTCGTGGGCACCGTGGAAATTCTGGATGACGCCGGTAGCGACCAGGACGATCGCGAAGACGACGGACATGGGGAGCAGAACGCGTAGCACGATCCGGGTCACGTCCACCCAGAAGTTTCCGACGCGATCCGTCTGCTTTCTGGTGAAGCCACGGATCAGCGCGGCCACGACGGCGATGCCCACGGCAGCGGAGACGAAGTTCTGCACCGCCAGGCCCGCCATCTGCACCAGATGCCCCATCGCCGACTCACCCGAATACGCCTGCCAGTTGGTGTTCGTGACGAAGGACGCGGCCGTGTTGAACGACAGGTCCGCGCTGACCGGCTTCATTCCGAGGGAGAGCGGGAAATGGCTCTGCAGGCGCAGGAACCCGTACAGGAACAGCACCGACACCGCGGCGAAGGCCAGCACACTGCGCAGGTAGACGGACCACCGCTGGTCGACGTCGCCGTTCACGCCGCCTGCCCGGTAGATCAGGCGTTCCGCCCGCCAGTGGCGCTCACCGGTCAGAGCGCGAGCCATGTAGTCGCCCAGGGGGCGAAACGACAGCGCGAGCGCCACCACCAGGGCAATCACCTGGAGCCATCCGGCGAGAGTGTCGTCCATGCGGCTCTCCCCTAGAACTTCTCAGGAAAGATCAGGCAGAGGACCAGATAGATCACCAGGCACACGGCGACCACCAGGCCGACGACGTTGTCCACGCTCACAGGCGTCCGACTCCCTTGGCGACCAGGCCGATGAGGACGAACAGCAGAGCGGTCAGACCGACGTAGGCGACGTCCGGCATGCGCGAGGCACCCCCGCAGAGCGGTCAGGGGCGTGGATGTCGGTCCAGCCCGATCGAGGTAGATTCATAACCATTTCTGACGCTATATCAGTCAGCGTCGGGACCGCTCTGTCACCCCGCGGTCCGACGGAGTGAACGCCGCAAGGCAAGCGCCGTTGCTCTCAGCGGCCGACCGAGGCGGCGCCTCCCGGCGCAGAACTCGGGAGGGTGAGCGTCGCCGAGAAGGCGGACTCGTCGGTGGCTGTCTCCAGGCTCCCGTCCATGGCCTCGACCATGTCGCGCGACAGCCGCAGCGCCAGACTGTCGGCACGGCCGGCCGGTGACCACCCGGACGCGCCGGTGGTCATCGACTCCGCGGTGCCGCCGGGCGCCCCGTCCACCACTCGGATCGTCACGCACGTGTCCAGGACCTCGGCGGTGACGGCCGGGGGCCGGTCCGGCGGGCTGTTGCGCAGTGCGTCGGCCCCCAGGGCGGTCAGGGCCCGGGTGAGGAGGGCGGCGTCGGCGATCACATCGGGCATGTACTCCGGCAGGCGCAGCACGATCGAGTGGCCGCCGGGCCCCAGGTCGTCCAGAGCCACGCCCAGCACCTCGTTGAGGTCGACCGGGCGGAGGTAGAGGTCGAGCGCCCCGGCGTGCAGACGGCTCAGGTCGTCGAGATCGGTGACGAGCTGCACGGCGCGGTGGATCGCCGCGTGAGCGGTGTCCAGCAGTCGCGCCTGGTCCGGCCCGCGCTCGCCCGCACGATGACGCCGCAGGCGCGCGAGCGACTCCTCGCCGGTACGCAGCGTGGCGCCCAGATCACGGCCGGCTGCAAGCAGCAGGGACGCCCGGGTGCGCTCGGCATCGGCGAGCGTGTTCGCGCTGCCGTTGCCTCCGGTGATCCGGCCCCGGGCGTGCGCCAGCCCCAACTCGGCGGCGCAGGCGGCGAAGATACGGCGGTCCTCCGGACTCAGCCCGGGACCTCGCGCGGCCAGGGTGAGATCGTCGTCGACCGGGCTCTCCACATCGGACTCGTACGGCTTCTCCGGCGGCAGCTCGCCCGCGCTGGCCACCACGTACCAGCCGGGCGCGGGCGTTGCTTCGAGATCTCGTTCGAGCAGGCTCACGGCGCTGAGCCCGAAGTTCTCCCGGATCAACTCCACCAGTGTCGTCAGGTCCTGACCGCGCATCATGGCCGCGGACAGTCTGCTCAGTGCGCGGGCCTCCGATGTCGCACGCGCGGCCTGGTGCGCGCGCTGCGCTGCCGCGGCCGCCGCCGTACCGACGAGGGCTGCTGTGGCGACGAAGACGACGAGCGCGGTGACCTCGTCGGGGCGCTCCACTCCGAACGAGTGCACGGGCGAGGTGAAGTAGTAGTCCGCCATGAGTGCTGTGGCGACCGCCGCGAGCAGTGCGGGCCAGACGCCGCCGACGAGGGCCACCACCACGACCGCCAGCAGATAGATCACCAGATCGCTGGAGAGACCGAGACGGCCACGCAGAGCGGTCAGCACGAGCGTCAGTACGGGGAGCAGGACCACGGCGCCGGCCAGCGCGCCCCAGTACCGTCGTGCGCCCATGCCACGGCTCGTGTGCGGAAGCCTCAGCCCTGCCGCCCCCGCAGCCTCTTCATGAGTGACGATGTGCACGTCGACGGGCCCGGAGCCCCTGATCGTCCGCTCCCCCACGCCCGCTCTCAGCAGCGAGGCCAGTCGGCCGTGCCGGCTCGCGCCCAGCACGATCTGGGTGACGCTCTCCGCCTCGGCGAACTGGAGCAGCAACTCGACCACGTCCTGGCCACTGGCCTGGTGATAGCTGCCGCCGAGCGTTTCCACGAGGGTGCGCTGGGCCGCAAGCACCGCCGGGTCGACTCGGGTGAGCCCGTCCTCCGGCACCACGTGCAGGGCCAGCAGTTCTGTCCCGGGAGTACGGGTACTGATCCGCGCGGCGCGGCGGATGAGGGTCTCGCCCTCGGGACCACCGCTCAGGGCCACCAGGATGCGCTCCCGGGTCTCCCAGGGAGCGACGATTCCGTGTTCGGCGCGATACCGCTGCAGACCCTCCTCCACACGGTCGGCGAGCCACAACAGGGCGATCTCTCGGAGGGCGGTGAGGTTGCCGACCCGGAAGTAGTGAGTGAGGGCGGACTCGATGCGGTCCGGAGGATAGATGTCGCCGTGCACCATCCGCCGGCGGAGCACCTCCGGCGGTAGGTCGACCAGTTCGATCTGGTCGGCCTGGCGGGCCACCTCGTCGGGCAGCGTCTCGCGCTGCCGTACGCCCGTGATCTGCCGGACCACGTCATTCAGCGATTCCAGGTGCTGGACATTGAGAGTGCTGACGACATCGATGCCGGCGGCCAGGAGTTCCTCCACGTCCTGCCACCGCTTGGCGTTGCGTGCCCCGGGAACATTGGAGTGGGCCAGCTCGTCGACCAGTGCGACCTGGGGACGCCGGACCAGTACCGCGTCTAGATCCATCTCGGTGAACAGCCTCCCGCGATGGCTCAGGGCGCACCGCGGGATGGTCTCCAGCCCCTCGGCCATGACAGCGGTCGGCCGCCTGCCGTGCGGCTCGACGAGGCCCACGACCACGTCCGCTCCCAGCGAGCGCAGCCGCTGCCCCTCCGCGAGCATGGCATAGGTCTTGCCGACCCCGGGGGCGGCCCCGAGGTAGATCCGCAACCGTCCACGTGGCACCGGCGGACTCCTGCTGACTCATCTCCCCCGATGTCATGCTCGCGCCTTCCATGGTCCACCCCGTGATGCCGGCCGCACCCCAGGGCACCGGCCCCGGCCTGAGGGAACACACTCGGAACGATCCGGTCCAAAGGCGACGGCCGACACGGCAGCGGCCAGGCCGACGTGGCCGGCGGCCGGGAGCTTCGTCCATACCGGCGGCATGAAAGCCGCCGCGTGCTCGCCGTGGTGAGGGTGAAGCAGGATTCACACGGGCGCCTCCCGTCACACCTCCATCGTCGCTCCGCACCCAGCCACCGGCGGGAGAACGACGCGACGGCTCAGACCCGGAGCCGATAGGGCAGCAAGCACACCACCACGTCGGTGCGGGCCCGCAGGACGGTGGCGAGGAGGAGGCCGCGCTGGTTCTGGAGGATCTCGTAACGGCGGTGTCTGGGTTCGACCTCGGGGATGAGCACGGCGACCTGGCGTCCGTCCTCGGCGGCGCGCTGCACGTAGTCCACGATCGGCTGGACCAGGGAGTGGTGCGGGCTGTCGATGATGTCGAGCCGGACTCCCGGGTTCCAGCGGTCCCAGGAGTCCCGCAGCGCCTGTGACCTGTCCGGGTCGGCGTGCACGGCGACGGCGACCACCTCGTCGCCCAGGGCGAGGGCGGCGCCGATGGCGTGCCGGGCGAGCTTGCTGACCTCGCCGAGCGGGACGATGACCAGACTCGCGGCGCGCCGGTCCGGGGGCCGCGGGATCCGGCCCAGCTCCAGTTCCTCGCCGACGGCCGTGTAGTAGCGCTGGATGCGGGCGAACAGCAGCATCATCAACGGTACGGCGACCACGACCACCCAGGCGCCCTCCAGGAACTTGGTCGTGAGGAGGATGACCCCGGCCAGCGTGGTCAGCAGCGCTCCGGTGCCGTTGATCAGCGCGCGGCGCCGCCATCCGCCGGGTTTCCCGGTCGCCCAGTGCCGGACGAGGCCGAGCTGGCTGATGGTGAAGCCGATGAACACGCCGATGGCGAAGAGAGGGATCAGCCGGTGGGTGTCGGCGCCGGTCGCGACCAGCAGCAGGGCGGCCAGCAGGGCCAGCGCCACGACGCCGTAGCGGTACACCGGCCGTTCGGCACGCAGCCCGAACAGGTGGGGCAGGCGGTGGTCGCGGGCGAGCAGGCTCATGAGCACCGGCAGGCCGCCGAAGCTGGTGTTCGCCGCGAGGAGCAGGACGAGGGTGACGATGAGGTTGGTTGCGTAGTAGGCCCACCCATCGCCGTAGGCGCCGGCGGTGAGCTGGGCGAGGACGGTGACGTGGCCGCGCGGGGCCACGTGGTCGCGGCGGATCAGTACGGCGAGCCCGACGAGCATCAGGCCGAGCAGTGCGCCGAGCATGAGTTCGGTGCGCTGGGCGCGTTTGACGCGGGGTGTGCGGAAGGTCGGCACGGCGTTGGCGATGGCCTCCACTCCGGTCAGCGCGGAGCACCCGGACGAGAACGCCTTGAGCACCAGCAGGAGACCGAGCGACTCGTGCGCCGGGAAGGACTGCGGGGTGCCGACCACAGCCGCCGGGTGGGAGCGGAACAGGCCGAGCACGACGACGCCCAGAATGGCCACGATGAACAGCACGGTCGGTAGCATCAGCACACGGGCGCTCTCGGTGACACCGCGAAGATTCACCGCCGTCAGCAGGGCCAGGCCGACCAGGCAGACCAGCAGCTTGTCGTGGGCGAGGGCGGGAAAGGCGGACGCCAGCGCGTCGGCGCCCGCGGTCAGGCTGACGGCGACGGTCAGCACGTAGTCGACGACCAGGCTGGCCGCGGCGAGCAGGCTCGACGTGGGCCCCAGGTCCTTCTTGGCCACGGCGTAGGCGCCTCCGCCGTCCGGGTGTACGGCGATGACCTGGCCGTACGACACCACCAGTGCGGCGAGCAGGAAGACGATCGCCAAGGTGATGGGCAGCGCGGTCGTGAGCGCCCCGGTCCCGGCGGCGACGAGAGCCAGCACGATTGCCTCGGGGCCGTAGGCGACCGAGCTGAGCGCGTCCAGCGACAGCGCCGCCAACCCCTCCAGGCTCGTGAGACGGTGCTTCTCGCCCTCGCCCGGACGTAACGGAACACGTGGTTTCAGCTCGCGACGTGCCAGGCCATACGCCATCGGGACCTCTCACCACGGCCGGTCGGACAGTCGGACGGTCGGGACCAGTTTCCTCCGGACCGCGTCTTCGCGCGTCGTGGTGATGGCCCGGGCGGGTCAGCCGGCGTGAGGGAAGGCCGGCCCTGCTCCTCCGCCGTGCGCAGCGCCGCGCGCACGGCGTCCCGCAATCCCTGGTGGTGCTGGTCGGGTACGGCACGGACGTCGGGTTCGCCGTCCTCCGCCCCGGCATGGGCACGGGTGACCATGCAGCCCCGACGGGGGTACTCGCCGGTGCAGCGAGCCTTGATCAGCCCGGCGAAGAACTCCGCGACGGCGGGCAGGCCGCGCTCGTCCTCGGCGAGGCGGCGGGACGTCGGCCGGGAGCGATGCGCGGGACCCGCCGCACTCCCCCGGTCCCGGACGCCCGGAATGCGCGCTTCGTACTCACATGCGAATCTGAAAGTGGCCCCTCGTCCGAGATCGGCTACAGGAGGCGTCATCGTGAGCAAGAAGCAGAGCCGACAGAATCGCGGCGCCCGCACAGGTGGCCACGAACGCAGCGCGCCCGCGGAGACGAAGGAACAGACGCAGACGCACATTCCGGATGCGCCTGGGCCGGTGCGCGCGATATCGGAGCAGGTCTCCCACCGGAAGCAGCGTAGGTTCGGGCACAACTGATCTTCGGCGGCCGACCGTGACCAAAGCGCTGTGGTGGCACCCCGCGTGGGGGCCACCACAGAGTGCGTCTGCGCGTCGGCCTGAATCCGCGCGGCCCCGGGCGCCATCTGCGTCGGCGCGCCGCAGGCGTACCGCGGCCGGATCACGGAGTTGCGGTGTCGCGCGAGCAACCACCTGCCCTGTTCCATGAGCCACCCGCCGACGAGGACCGTGTCCCCCGCGCCCGGGTGCACGGTCGGCGCAAACGCTCCGCAGCCGTCGGCATCGGCGCCGGGTTCAGGGCGCCGAGCGTGAGCGGGACCGGATCCGCCGCTCTGCCCGGCCACCGGCCCCGATGCCGCGCGGCCCTTCGATGATTTCGTAGCACCTCCCGCGCGCCGAGTGCGGACTCCTTGTCCGGCACGTTCGCCCGGCTGGTTGCGACCGCGAAGTGCATCGCGGTGAACAGACCGCCCGCTGCGGCGGGTTTCGACGTCGACACCGAGGCCGGTGGTGATCCCGGCCGTCAGGATCCGTCGTACTGCCGCCTGCGTCCCGAGTACCGGCATCGCCTTCTCGACCGCGGGGCAGACCGCAACTGTGCGCGTTGTCGATACCGGAGACGCCGGGCCCGTCGTGGCTGCGGTCGGGGTGACCGGTCCGTCGTCCGAACGGAGCAGTTTCTTGCGCACGCGGCGCAGCTCCGTCGGGCGGGGCGCCGAAGTCCGGCTTGCCGCCGGCCAGGCGTGCAGCGCGCTCCGGCCCCTCAGGCCAGGGCGAACAGCCCCTCCACATCGATCACTTCGGTGCCCTCGGAGTCGGCCTGGGCATGTCCCCGTACTTTTGGGCGACTTGGCCGGGAGCGGCGCCCTCCGGCCGATGTCGTGTCGTAACCCTGGGCGGAGCGGACTCCTGGTCGCGCCGTACGAGGACGGCGAGTTGGGCCCTGCCGGACGGACGTGGCGGGCCCGTGCCTGTGTGTCGAGGCGCAGCGTCCGGCGCACTTCTTCCAGGGCCTCGGGGGACACCTTGACGTCGCGACCCCGGCTTCAGCGAGGCGCGTCGACTGTGCAGTAAGTTCCGTGACTCCTCGCGCCGCATGCGCGACGAGGCTCTCCCGGTCAACGCATTCCTTCTCCCGGCGCCCCACGGTGGACGGGCGGTTCAGCATGCCCGAACGAACGATCATTCGGGCATTTCAGACGAGTTCCGACGCAGCCATTACCGGCGGGTACCAACAGCTGCTAGAAACGTCCTCGCTCACTCAACCCCCCACCCACCCCCCACACTTCGGAGGGCTGACAGGCATGTCAGTACGGAGATTCTGGGCGTCCGCATCCACTCTGGTCCTCGCCGTCGTGGCCGCGCTGGGCATGGCCCAGCCGGCCTCGGCAACCTCCTCGGCCGCCGCCGGCGGGTATGTCGCCCTCGGCGACTCCTACTCGTCCGGCGTCGGTTCGGGAAACTATCTCTCCGACTCCGGCGACTGCCGCCGGAGCACCAAGGCCTATCCCTACCTCTGGGCGGCGGCGAATTCGCCGGCCTCGTTCGCCTTCGTCGCATGCTCGGGTGCCACGACCGGCTCCGTCGCCGGCAGTCAACTGGGTGTGCTGAGTTCGTCGACGACCCTGGTGAGCGTCACCGCGGGCGGCAACGACGTCGGTTTCGCCGATGTCATGCAGGACTGCGTCCTGTACAGCGAGTCCACCTGCGTGAGCAGCGTGAACGCAGCTGTGTCGCAGATGCAGAACTCGCTTCCTTCCGGCCTTGGTTCGCTGTACAGCGCCATCCGCTCCCGTGCCCCGCAGGCCCATGTGGTGGTGCTGGGATATCCGCGGTTCTACCAGCTGAACGGGACCTGCATCGCCGGGCTCACCGAGATCGAGCGCTCGGCCATCAACAATGCGTCCGACGTGCTGAACGGTGTCATCGCCAAGCAGGCGGCCAATGCCGGATTCACGTTCTCCGGCGTGGTCGACGAGTTCACCGGGCATGAGCTGTGCTCCGGCGACGCCTGGCTCAACAGTGTGACGCTGCCGGTCTACAACTCGTACCACCCCAAGGCCGCGGGGCAGTCGGGCGGTTATCTGCCCGCCTTCCGCTCGGTCGCGTAATACGCAACGGGTAACGCGTTCGTACGGTACGGAAAGGTGGCGGTCCACCGGGAGATCTCCGGTGGACCGCCACACGTCTGCCGTCCCCCTCAGAGCCTGTCGGGTGACCTCTGATCGGGCGGCCACGCCCTGGCACGCACGCTTCCCGCGTTGCCGAAATGTCCTAGTAGCTCCGCTACGAGGACATCCCGCCGCCTTGGAATCGCACGCACCAGACCGCGTCCGCTATCCGATCGAAGGTCACCCGACAGGCTCTCAGGCGCGGCTCGCAGTGCCCGGCCGGGGCAGGGCGAGGGCCGTCACTGCGGCGAGTACGGCGGTGGCGGCCGCCGCCCACCAGCCGTGCCGGAACGCGTCGAGTGCCGCGGCCGGGGTCTTTGGGGTGGCGAGCAGAGTGACCATCAGGGCGACGCCGAGGACCGAACCGGTCTGGCGCGCCATCGTGGTGACAGCCGATCCGGTCGCGAACCGGGTCGGCGGCAGGGCCGCCGCAGCCGCACCGACCAGAGTGGGCAGGGCGAAACCGACGCCGATGCCAGTGATCAGCATGCCGGGCACGAACCCCGTCGCGTAGTGCGGGACCGTGTCGAGCGCGATCGCCCACCAGCCGAGGCCGACAGCGAACAGCAGACAGCCGAGCGCCGCCGTGCGGCCCGCGCCGAGGCGGCGGACCACAGGGCCGGAGGTGACGGCGAGCGCCGGGACGACCAACGGGCCGGGCGCGATGGCCAGTCCGGTGCGGATCGCCGAGTACCCCCACACCTGCTGGCACCAGAGCACCGAGGTCAGCAGCATCGCCGCGAACGCGACGGTGAAGAGAAGCGCGGCGAGGGTGGCGGCCGCGAAGGCCGGGGTGCGCAGCATCGGCAGTTCGACGATGGGGGCGCTGTGCCGGGCGGAGCGCAGCCAGAACGCCCCGCCGAGCGCGACCGCGGCGACGAGCGAGCCGATCACCTCCGGCGAACCCCAGCCCCATGCATCGGCCTTGACCAGTCCGAGCGCGAGCGCACCGATGGCGAGCGTGAGCACGGCGGCGCCGACCAGGTCCGGGAAGCGGCCGTCGCGGTCCGGGCGGGCGTCGGGCAGCAGTCGGGCCCCGGCCACCAGTCCGACCGCACCGACCGGCACGTTGACGAGGAACACCCAGCGCCAGTCGGCCTCCACCAGCAGCCCACCGATGACGGGACCGAGACCGGCGGCGATCCCTCCGATCGCGGCCCAGCTGCGGATGGCCTGCGGTCGGCGCTCGGGCGGGGTGTTGACGAGCAGGAGCGCCAGTGAGGTCGGCATCAGCGCGGCGGCTCCGGCGGCCTGCAGGGCGCGGGCGGCGACCAGCCAGCCGACGCCCGGGGCGACGGCACAGAGTGCGGAGGCGACGGTGAAGACCGCCAGCCCGAGGAGGAAGCCGCGCCGGTGCCCGTACCGGTCGGCCAGCCGGCCGGCGACGACGAGCAGGGCGGCGAAGACGATCGCGTACGCGTTGAGCACCCAGGACAGCGAGGCGAGGGAGCTGCCGTGGAAGGAGTCGCCGAGGGCGGGGACGGCGACGTTGACGATGAACAGGTCGAGGTTCACGACGAAGACACCAGCCGAAATGATCCAGGCGGTGGCGCGGGAGCGCGCGGCCGAGCCCTTCGCCGCGGGCGGCGCGAGGTCAGCCGCATCCGTTAGTGAGTTTGATTCTCCAACTGTCATGGCCGCAAGGTAGCGCCAGTGAGTTTGAGATGGCAACCTTGTAGGGGTGAGTGCAATGAACGGTTCCGTGAGCCGGATCGACACAGCCGCCCTGCCCGGGCGGCCCTGTTCCGCCGCCGCCACGCTGCATGTGGTGGGCGAGAAGTGGGCCCTGCTCGCGGTACGCGAGATCTTCTTCGGCAACCATCGGTTCGAGGCGATCGCCCGTAACACCGGGGCGCCGCGGGACCGCCTTGCGGCCCGGCTGCGCTCGCTGGAGCAGGCCGGGGTGGTCGAGCGACGCCCGTACAACGAACGGCCGCCGCGTTACGAGTACCACCTGACCGAGGCGGGCCGGGACCTCGCTCCGGTGATCCGGGCCCTGCTGGACTGGGGCGACCGCTGGGTGCTCGACGAGCCGCCCGTCGTCATGGTCCATGAGCCGGGCAGCGTCCCCCAGCCGGGCAGCACGGATACCCGTGTCGAGGGCGGACACGGGCACGACCTCGACGCCGCGTGGGTCTGCCGCACCTGCGGCAAGGAGGTCGTGATGAACACCCTCACCGTGGACGTCTGCGCCCCCGGCTGGGACCGGGCCGGCCCCACCCCCGTAAAGGCCGCCCCTGAAGCCGCGCCTCAGTAACGCTCGGCGAGGTGCTCCCGCCCTGCCGGAGGCCCGTACGGCTCCGGCCAGAAGTCCGTGATCTCCACGATCCGGCCCTGGTCGTCCCCCGTGAAGAAGTGGAGGGCGTGCATCTCTTCCAGGCCCGCGGTGAACAGCGTCCGTACGGCCACCTGTTCGCCTGTCCGGTCGGCCACGATCCGTTCGACACGGACATGCCAGTCTCCCGGGTACTCCCGGTTGAACCGCAGATACCGCTCCTTGCCGAGAATGCGCTCGCGGGTCTGCGGCAGGTCGTAGAGCACCTCCTCGGCGAGCGTCGTCGCGAAGGTGTCCCAGTCACGTGTCTCGGCCGCGGTCCAGTACGTCTCCACCGTGGCGCGCAGATCGGCAGTCATGGTCCGAGTCTGAACCCCACCACTGACAACCGGCCTTCGCTCAACCCGTGGACGGCTTCGACGCCTTGATCGAGTACATCAGTGGAATGCGGGGCCGGTCGGACGGGAAGCGATGGAACCCGTCGGCGTGCCGCTCCAGTGCCGCGAACCGCTGGAAGAGCGAGGCGTCGTGCTCGTGCAGGAACTCGATCCGCAGTCCTGCGGCGGCCAGCGCCGACACCACGTCGCCGACGGGGTGCTGCCACTCGACACTCCGGTTGTGGACGGTCGGTGCGTCGAGGTCCGCGTATGTACCCGGTGTCTCGTCGACCCATGCGTCGCGGCTGAAGTAGTCGTACGTGATCGTCGAGCCGGTCGCGTCGTCGAGGCAGTCGGTCAGCGGATGGAACTCCGCGAGATAGAGGAATCCGCCGGGCGAGACGAGCGCGGCGGCGATCTCGGCCCAGCGGCGGGTGTCCGGCAGCCAGTTCAGCGCACCGACGCCGGTGTAGACGATGTCGTACGAGGAATCGGGGACGGCCTCCGCCGCGTCATGCACATCGGCGGCGACGAACGCCGCCCGGTCCGGGGTGAACCCGAGCTCACGGGCCAGACCACGGGCGGTCTCGACGGCCGGCTCGGAGAAGTCGAGCCCGACGACGTGCGCGGCGCCGTGCCGGGCCCAGGAAAGAGTGTCGAGCCCGATGTGGCACTGCAGATGCAGCAGCGACTTTCCCGTGACGTCCCCGACCTCCGCGAGCTCGAACGCACGCAGCGCGTCCTTGCCCGCCCGGAAGGCGTCGAGGTCGTAGAAGTCGCTCGCCGTATGGATCGCCACGCGCTCATCCCAGCGCGCGCGGTTGGCCTCGCGCCAGTCGTCCGGAGTCGGGGAGTACATGTCGGGGAGGTTATCCACAGGCTGAGGACGATGTGAACGGATTTTCCGGGCCCGACGCAGAATGGGGGGCATGACTGAGATCACTGGCTCGACGACCGACTCCGCTCCGGCGCGGGCGAACGGCTCCGTTCCGGCACAGACGACCGATTCCGTTCCGGTGTGGGAGCAGCGCTTCCGGGCGCCCCGGGTGTCGCTGCCCGACTGGGCGGAGGACGCGCCGGACCGTGCGCTGTTCGTCTCCAACGCGACGGGGACGTACGAGCTGTACGCATGGGACCGGGTGAGCGGGGATCAGCGACAGGTCACCGACCGGCCCAACGGGACGACGGACGGGGTGCTGACCCCGGACGGCGAGGCGATCTGGTGGTTCGACGACACCGACGGGGACGAGTTCGGGGTGTGGATGCGCCAGCCGTTCCACGGCGGTGGCGGTGAAGGGACGGTGGACATGCCGGCGGCTCCCGGTCTCGCCCCCTCCTACCCGGCGGGGCTCGCGATCGGGCGGGACGGGACGGCGGTGATCGGCCGCTCCACCGACGAGGACGGGACGACGATCCATGTCGTACGGCCGGGGTCCGCGCCCGTCGAGATCTACCGGCACCGCGAGTCGGCGGGCGTCGGGGACCTGTCGCACGACGGGACGTTGATCGCCCTGGAGCACACCGAGCACGGCGACGCGATGCACTCGGCGCTCCGCGTGGTGCGGCCGGATGGGACGACGGTCGCCGAGCTCGACGACACCAAGGGCGGTACGGAGGAGCTGGGACTGACCGTGCTGGGCTTCGCGCCGGTGGCCGGAGACGCCCGGCTGCTGATCGGGCATCAGCGGCGGGGACGCTGGGAGCCGATGATCTGGGACCCGGTGGCAGGGACGGAGACGGACCTCGCGATCGATCTGCCCGGCGACGTGGGCGCCGAGTGGTATCCGGACGGCTCCGCGCTGCTGATCGCGCACCGCTTCGAGGCCCGCAGCGACCTGTGGCGGTTCGAGCCGGGCACCGATACCGCTCCGGTCCGGGTGGAGACGCCGGCCGGATCGGTGTCGGGTGCCACGGCCCGGCCGGACGGCACGGTGGAGTATCTGTGGTCGTCGGCCGCGCAGCCGCCGGTCGTGCGGTCCACGACCGGTGCGGTGGTGCTCGATCCGCCGGGTGCGAAGGCTCCGGAGTCTGTTCCGGTGGAGGACGTGTGGGTGGACGGTCCGGGCGGCCGGATCCACGCCCTCGTGCAGCGGCCCGCCAGTCCGGCGCAGGGACCGTTCCCGACCGTCTTCGAGATCCACGGCGGCCCCACCTGGCACGACAGTGACGAGTTCGCGTCCGGGCCCGCCGCCTGGGTGGACCACGGCTACGCGGTGGTCCGGGTCAACTACCGCGGCTCCACGGGCTACGGGCGGGCGTGGACGGACGCGCTCAAGCACCGGGTCGGCCTGATCGAGCTGGAGGACATCGCGGCGGTACGGCGGTGGGCGGTGGAGTCCGGGCTCGCGGACGCGGAGAAGCTGGTGCTGGCCGGGGGCTCGTGGGGCGGCTATCTGACCCTGCTCGGCCTGGGTACGCAGCCGGACGACTGGGCGCTGGGCCTGGCGGCGGTCCCGGTCGGCGACTACGTCACGGCGTACCACGACGAGATGGAGGCCCTGAAGGCGATGGACCGCACGCTGTTGGGCGGCACGCCGGAGGAGGTGCCCGAGCGGTTCGAGGCCTCGTCCCCGCTGACGTACGTCGACGCCGTGAAGGCACCGGTCTACATCTCGGCGGGAGTCAACGACCCGCGCTGCCCGATCCGCCAGGTCGAGAACTATGTGGCCCGCCTGAAGGACCGGGGCGCCCTGCACGAGGTGTACCGGTACGACGCGGGGCACGGCTCGCTCGTCGTCGAGGAGCGGATCAAGCAGGTGCGGCTGGAACTCGACTTCGCCCGACGGCACCTCGGGTAGTCGGTGTCCCGGCCCGCGCCGTGGCCGGCGACGGCGTGGGCCCGCGCCAGGCCCTGGTGGCGCCCGGGCCACGCGGAGGCCCGCGCCACGCTCCGGCGCGGCGTCCCGCGCTGGCCTCCGCCCCGCCCGGCGGCATCCCGGGTGACCGGCGTCCTGGCCCGGGCCGGATGGGGGTGCTTGCGACACCCCGGTCCGGGATGCCGGATCGGGGACCGTACCGTGGAGGGGTGTATCGGTTCCTGCTGACCCCGCGATGGTGGGGGATCAACCTCTTCGCCGTCCTGGCCATCCCGTTCTGCGTCTTCATGGGCACCTGGCAGCTCGGGCGCTTCGAGGACCGCGTGCAGACACACGAACAGGCCCAGGAGCAGCCCGCCCCGGGCAGCAGGGCCGCCGAACCGCTCGACGATCTCCTGCCGGTCGACAAGGTGACGTCCGGGCGCCCCGCCACCGCGACCGGCCGGTACGCCGACCAGTTCCTGGTGCCCGGCCGGAAACTGGACGACAAGAGCGGCTTCTACGTCCTGAACCTGCTGCGCACCGACGGCGGCAAGGCCCTTCCGGTGGTACGCGGCTGGCTGCCCGGCAAGCCCGGGCAGACCGCGGTTCCCGCCGCTCCGACCGGTGAAGTCACCGTGACCGGCGACCTCCAGGCGTCCGAGAACGCGGGGACTGCGGGCGTCGACCCGGCGGGCGGGCTCCCGGACGGCCAGCTCGGCATGATCAGCGCCGCATCGCTGGTCAACCTCGTCCCGTACGACGTGTACGACGCATGGGTGACGCTCCAGGACACCGACAGCAAGAGCACCGACGCCAAGAACAGCGGGGCCACTGCCCTGCGCCCCGTGCCCGCCGTCGCGCCGCAGGGCAGTGGACTCGACCTGAAGGCGTTCCAGAACCTCGGCTACACCGGCGAGTGGTTCGTCTTCGCCGCCTTCGTGCTCTTCATGTGGTTCCGGCTGGTCCGGCGAGAGGCGGAGGCCGCACGGGACGTGCGGCTCGGCCTCGCGGCCGATGCGGACGCGGACAGCGCCTGAGGCGTGCTGACGTGACGGCACATACGTGAGGGGGCCCGCCGGTTTCCACCGGCAGGCCCCCTCACGTATGTGCCGTCGTTGCTACGCCGACGGGGCGATTACGCCCGTCCGGTAGATCGTGCCCGCGCAGGCGTTGGGGATCCTCGCCGCCGCGACCGGCGCCCCGGGCTCCGGGGTGTGCGTCACGGCGACGCTGCCCTCCAGCGTTCCGCCGCCGTCCTCGCCGCCGAGCTGCGGCTCAGTCTGCGACGTCCCGTCACTGGTGCCGCCGCTGGTACCCGCGGCGCCGTCGGTCGGCGTCGGGGTCGGCGAGCTGCCGGCGGTCGGGCAGGTGTCCTTCGGCACCCAGGCGAACTGGACCTCGTACGTCATGGACGGCTTCAGCAGCACCGCGCCCGCCTCCTGCGACGGGTCGGGCAGTCCGGCCGCCGGGTCGCCCGCGGTGTGCTGGACGACATCGATCCTGGCCGGGTCGGCCGCGCCCGCCGTCTCGAAGCCCACGGTGCCGCTGCTGGTCACGGAGCAGTCCGTGCCGGAGATGTTGGAGATACGGAACGTGCCGTACACCGTGCCGTCGGCACCGGCCGCGCCCGCCTGGGCGGAGGCGACGCCGAGCTGCCCCGGGTCGCAGACCGGCATCGAAGCCGCCGCGGTGTCGGCAGGGTCGGCACCTCCGCCCGACGCACTGCCGTCAGTGCCCGTGCCGCCGCTGCCCGAGGGGCTGCTGGCGCTTTTGGGGTGGCCGTCGGGTCCGCTGTTGTGTCCGTCGGTGCTGCCGCCGTGGCTCTTCTCGTCGGCCTCCGAACCGGAATCGGCGCCGTTGCCGCCCTGGGCCTGCTCGCCGTGTCCGGCGATGGCCGGGTTGGCGGTTTCCGAGCCGGTGGAGTCGGCGACATGGACGAACGCGGGGACCGCGGTGCCGATGAGTAGCGCCGCGGCCGCCATGCCGACGATGGCCTGCCGCCGCCGGGCGCGCCGGGCGGGGACGGCACGCCGCAGGTGGTCGAGAGCGCCGTCGGTGGGTGCGAGGTTCTGGACGGCGCCGTGGAAGATACGGCGCAGTGCGAGCTCGTCCAGTTCAGGGCCGGAGCCGCCGGCTGCGCCGGAACCGTCGTCGGAGTCCGCGCCGAACAGCTCCGGCAGACCTCCGAGCCGGGCCGTTTCGGCGATGTCGTCGCCCCCGCCCTGCGCCTCCTGCGCGCCTGCCGCACCCGTCATGGATGCGGCAGCCTCCGCGGCGGCGTCCGCATCCGACTGCGGGTTCCGAGACCCGTTCGGCTGCGCGTTCGAGGTGTTCTCCGGCCCGTGGTTCACAATTCCGTTTCCAGTCCGGTCAATCCCACGCTCATGCGTGCGTCCCTGCCTGCGCTTGCGCCAGTTCATGCCTGGGCCTCCATCACGACGCGAAGCGCCGCGATACCGCGCGAGCCGTACGCCTTGACCGAACCCAGGGAGATACCCAGCGTCTCGGCCACCTGGGCCTCGGTCATGTCCGCGAAGTAGCGCAGCACCAGTACCTCTCGCTGGCGCCGTTGCAGCCCCCGCATCGCTTTGATCAGCGCGTCCCGCTCCAGCTGGTCGTACGCGCCCTCCTCGGCGCTCGCCATGTCGGGCATCGGCTTGGAGAGCAGCTTCAGCCCGAGGATGCGGCGGCGCAGTGCGGAGCGCGACAGGTTGACGACCGTCTGGCGCAGGTACGCGAGTGTCTTCTCCGGCTCGCGTACCCGGTTGCGCGCCGAGTGCACGCGGATGAACGCCTCCTGCACCACGTCCTCACATGACGCGGTGTCGTCCAGCAGCAGGGCCGCGAGGCCGAGCAGCGAACGGTAGTGGGCGCGGTAGGTCTCGGTGAGGTGGTCAACGGTGGTTCCGGCGGCCACGCTGTGCTCAGCGCCCTCGCGCTGCGACGGGAGCTGGGCGGGGCGCGCAGCGGGCATGGGCGCAATCACCGGCATACCGCCGGGTGCGCGGGGCCTCCGGAGCGGACGCACTGAAGCGCCCCGCAACGGGCCCACCACTGTGATATCGAGAACCTCTGCCACGCCAGTTGGACACGTTTCCCCCCGTCAGGGTTGTACGCGTACGGCACCACTTTTGGCGCTGTGCGACATGCCCTCATACGTACCTGCTCTTCCCCAAATGCCACGATTTTGCGCCCCGCCGCGCAAGAAGTGACCGCATAGACGCGCTCTCCCCGGCCACCGGTTCCAGCAGGCCAAAGGTCATCGTCGGACACCCCAACGTCCCAGCTCAAGAGGTTCAGACCAGCAACTTGCTCACAGGTGGTCCACAGAGCGTACAGAAACGATCGGATCAGGTCCGGGGAAATTCTGCGGCCACCGCTTCGGCGATCTGCGCCACGTTCAGCGCAGCTCCCTTGCGGAGGTTGTCGCCACAGACGAACAGCTCCAGGGCGCGCGGATCGTCCAGCGACCGCCGCACCCGCCCCACCCAGGTCGGGTCGGTGCCCACGACGTCGGACGGCGTCGGGAAGTCGCCGGATGCCGGGCTGTCGAAGAGGACGACGCCCGGCGCGGTCGCCAGGATCTCGTGCGCCCGGTCGACCGCGACCTCGTTCTCGAAGCGGGCGTGCACGGACATGGAGTGTGTCGCGATGACGGGTACGTACACACAGGTCGCCGAGACCCGCAGGCTCGGGAGGTCCAGGATCTTGCGGCACTCGTCGCGGATCGCCAGTTCCTCGGACGACCAGCCGTCCCCGGCGTCGATCCCGGCCCAGGGCACGACGTTGAGCGCCACCGGCGCGGCGAACGGCGAGTCCTCGGCGTCCCCGAGGGCGCGGCGTACGTCCCCGGGCCTGGTGCCCAGTTCCGTGCCGGCGACCGTCGACAGCTGCTCGCGCAGCGCCGCGACGCCGTCGCGGCCCGCGCCGCTCACTGCCTGGTACGAGGAGACGACGAGCTCCCGCAGCCCGAACTCGGCGTGCAGCGCGCCGACGGCGACGATCAGCGACAACGTGGTGCAGTTGGGGCTCGCGACGATGCCGCGCGGCCTGATCCGTACGGCATGGGGGTTGATCTCGGGCACGACCAGCGGCACGTCCGTGTCCAGCCGGTACGCCGCCGAGTCGTCGATGACGACGGCGCCCTTGGACGCGGCGATCGGTGCCCACCGTGCGGATACGTCGTCGGGCACCAGGAAGAGGGCCACGTCCACGCCGTCGAACACGTCCTCGGTGAGTTCGAGGACTTCGGTCTCCTCGCCGCGCACGACCAGCTTGCGGCCGGCCGAGCGCGGCGAGGCGATCAGCGTCACATCGCCCCAGACGTCCGCGTGCTGCGAAAGGATCTGGAGCATGACGCCGCCGATCGCCCCGGTCGCTCCGACGACCGCGAGCGAAGGGCGGCGAGGTGTCATCGGCCGGTACCCCCGTAGACGACGGCCTCGTCGGAGTCGCTGTCGAGGCCGAAGGCGGTGTGCACGGCGCGCACGGCCTCGATGACGTCGTCGGCGCGGGTGACCACCGAGATGCGGATCTCGGACGTCGAGATCAGCTCGATGTTCACACCGGCGTCGGACAGCGCCTCGAAGAAGGCCGCGGTGACCCCGGGGTTCGTCTTCATACCCGCGCCGACCAGGGAGATCTTCGCGATCTGGTCGTCGTAGCGCAGCGACTCGAAGCCGATCGTGCCACGGTTGCGCTCCAGGGCGTCGATGGCCTTGCGGCCCTCGGCCTTCGGCAGCGTGAACGAGATGTCGGTCAGACCGGTCGACGCGGCGGAGACGTTCTGCACCACCATGTCGATGTTGATTTCCGCGTTCGCGATGGTGCGGAAGATCGCTGCGGCCTCGCCCGGCTTGTCGGGCACGCCGACGACCGTGATCTTGGCCTCGGAGACGTCATGGGCGACTCCGGAGATGATCGCGTGCTCCACCTTCTGGTCCCCTTGCGGCTCGTTGCTGACCCAGGTGCCGCGCAGTCCGGAGAAGGACGAGCGGACGTGGATCGGGATGTTGTAGCGGCGTGCGTACTCCACGCACCGGTGCAGCAGCACCTTGGAGCCGGACGCGGCCAGCTCCAGCATGTCCTCGAAGGAGATCCAGTCGATCTTCCGGGCCTTCTTCACGACCCGCGGGTCGGCGGTGAAGACACCGTCCACATCGGTGTAGATCTCACAGACCTCGGCGTCCAGCGCGGCCGCGAGTGCGACCGCGGTGGTGTCGGACCCGCCGCGGCCGAGGGTGGTGATGTTCTTGCCCTCCTGGCTCACCCCCTGGAACCCGGCGACGATGGCGATGTTGCCCTCGTCGATCGAGGTCCGGATACGGCCCGGCGTGACATCGATGATGCGCGCTTTGTTGTGGACCGAGTCGGTGATGACGCCGGCCTGGCTGCCCGTGAACGACTGGGCCTCGTGGCCCAGGTTTTTGATCGCCATCGCCAGCAGGGCCATGGAGATCCGCTCTCCGGCGGTCAGCAGCATGTCGAACTCACGCCCGGCAGGCATCGGTGATACCTGCTCGGCGAGATCGATCAACTCGTCCGTCGTGTCGCCCATCGCTGACACCACGACAACCACCTGGTTGCCGTTCTTCTTGGCATCGACGACTCGCTTGGCGACACGCTTGATGCCTTCGGCATCGGCTACGGAGGAGCCTCCGTACTTCTGCACGACAAGGCCCACGTGCGCTCCTAGCTCAATCCATTACTGCGGTCGGCTCAGTTTAACGAGCAGTCCGCAATCGCCCCGTCGATATCACATCGTGAGATGTCCCGCTCACCACGTGATCATCGGCGTGTCGCCCGGACTGCTCGTACGGGTCTGCTGCCCGGTGATCCCGGTACCACGCCCGCATGTGGCTCAGCCCACACCGGCAGGTTCCACGATCTCCGGGTCCGTCCCCTCCAGCGTGAACCGGAACCGCCCGCACCGCTCTCCGGAGCCCCCGCCCCGTCGAAGACCGTGGAGCGTGGAGGCTTCAGCAGGGACCGGACAGGCGCTGGTGTCGACCGCTCCTCTGACAGCTGCCCGGAATCTCCGACCGGGCCGGATCCGCACACCCTCCGACACGATGCGCAGTGCGTCGCGTGCGATCGAATCCGATGCGGCACCCGACACCCGGAAATTCCCGGGGGATTCCCGTCGTAGTTCTTGATCGCGACTCGCAGCGCCGCACGCGGATGCCCAGGGGCCGCGGCCCGACCCCCGGCCGGACGGGCCGGGACGGACGGCTACTTCACCGGGCGCAGTCCGAGCGGTCCCGCGATCTCCTCGGCCATGACCCGGCCCGCCTCCTCGGCCAGATCGTCGTCGATGGTCTCCGAGTCCGTGTCCAGCCCGTCCAGTTCCTGGAGGGGCTGGTTCAGACGGATGTGGGCGACCAGGGACTGGAGGGCGCGCAGGGTGGCGGAGGCGGTGGAGCCCCAGTTGGAGAAGTAGGAGAACTGCCACCACCACAGCGCCTCGGTGGTGCGGCCCTCTTCGTAGTGGGCCAGGCCGTGACGCAGGTCCGTGACCAGGTCGGCCAGGTCGTCGGAGATGCGGGCCGGGACCGGGGCCTTGCGGGGCTCGTAGGGGTCGAAGACCTCGGAGTAGACGTCGATCGGTTCGAGAAGGGCGGCGAACCGGTCGCGCAGGCCGTCGGCGTCCGGCTCGGCACCCAGGTCCGGCTCGTAGCGCTCGTCCGGGAGGACGTCCTCGTACGCGCCGAGCCGGCCGCCCGCGAGGAGCAGCTGGGAGACCTGGAGGAGCAGGGTCGGGACAGCCTGCTCCGGCTCGTCGACCTTGGAAACCTCGGCGACCGCGACGATGAACGTCTTGATCTGGTCCGCGATCTGGACGGCGAAGTCGTCCGGGTCCTGCGTGACGGAATTCAGCGTGGCGTCAGACATCGAGGGGACCTCCCGTGGGCACGGTCGCGAACGGTGAGTAGAACATAGCGCCGCTGAACGTAAAGCCGCCGTGAGACGTCAAGGTTTCGTCCGCGAGGATCCCAGCCGTGGTGCAGGTGTCGTGCGGGGCGGAGTCAGACATCCAACAAGCGCCTCCCCTCGAAGGCGCGGCCCAGGGTGACCTCGTCCGCGTACTCCAGGTCGCCGCCCACCGGCAGCCCGCTGGCCAGCCGCGTCACCCGCAGCCCCATGGGCTTGATCATCCGCGCCAGGTACGTCGCGGTGGCCTCGCCCTCCAGGTTGGGGTCGGTGGCCAGGATCAGCTCCGTGATCGAGCCGTCGGCGAGCCTCGCCAGCAGCTCGCGGATGCGCAGATCGTCCGGGCCGACGCCCTCGATCGGGCTGATCGCCCCGCCGAGCACGTGGTAGCGGCCCCGGAACTCACGGGTCCGCTCGATCGCCACGACGTCCTTCGGCTCCTCGACCACACAGATCACCGTCCGGTCGCGGCGCGCGTCGCGGCAGATCCCGCACTGCTCCTCCTGCGCGACATTGCCGCACACCGAGCAGAACCTGACCTTGTCCTTGACCTCCAGGAGGGCACGGGCGAGACGGCGCACGTCGGTGGGCTCGGCCTGCAGGATGTGGAAAGCGATCCGCTGCGCGCTCTTGGGACCGACGCCGGGCAGCCTGCCCAGTTCGTCGATGAGGTCCTGAACCACGCCTTCGTACAACGGAACGCCTTCCTGAGCTGAGTGCCTCGACTGCTACTGCTGTTGTTGTCGTGGTACGTACGGTAGTTGTTGCGTCGGCGGATCAGAAGGGAAGACCGGGCATACCGCCCAGCCCCTGGGCCAGCGGGCCCAGCTTCTGCTGCTGAAGCGCCTGCGCGTTCTCGTTCGCCGCCTGGACTGCGGCGACGACGAGGTCGGCGAGCGTCTCGGTGTCCTCGGGGTCGACCGCCCTGGGGTCGATCACGAGGCTGCGGAGCTCGCCGGAGCCGGTGACGGTCGCCTTCACGAGACCGCCACCCGCCTGACCATCCACCTCGGTCCCGGCCAGCTCCTCCTGGGCCTGGGCGAGGTCCTGCTGCATCTTCTGGGCCTGCTGCAGCAGCTGCTGCATATTGGGCTGGCCACCACCGGGAATCACGGTCACTCCTGGCATTTCGACGACAAATGTTTCGGTATGCCGAGCCTACGTGGTCACCGGGAACCGCGCCCCACCCACTGGCGAGCAACTCTTTCGGGTGAGATCCGGTCAACTGTGGCAAGACTCCTATACCTGATCACAGGCCATGCACACCCGGGAATACCGCGATTTCGGCCCCATGGCCCACCATTCGGCGGTAGGAAGGGCATGCATATCAATACGCACACGTGCGCCGTCCGTCACGCAGTGTTACGCAGGCGGGATGGACGGCCGCGTCGAAGGTCCGCCGCCGTCGCGTGCACGTGTCCCATACGCGCGTCCGAAACGTCGAAAACGCAGAGTGCAGAGGAGTGCCCCGGTGAGTCAGCCGGAGATGCAGCCCGAGAGGGCGCCCCGCAACGAGTCCGGCGCGCCCGGTTCGGCCGTTCCGTCGGGCTCGGACCCGGGCTCCGGGTCGGGCTCGGAGCCGCGCTCCGGCTTCCGTGCGCGGGGCCGGGATCTGACCGGCCAGCCGTTCCCGCTCGGCGACTGGGGCGAACCCGCGGAACGCCTCGACGAGCTGTACCGCTGGGTCGAGGCCGAGGCGCTGCGCACCGCCGGCTGGTATCTGAAGGACCGGGTGTGGAAGCGGCGCGGCGCCAGGGTGCTGCGGATCGGCACGGCGGCCGGGGCGGTCGCGGGCGGGGCGCTGCCGCTGCTCGATCTGACGGGCGCGCTGCACGGGGCGGCCGGCTGGGGCTATCTCTCGCTGCTGCTGGGTGCCGCCTGCATGGCCTGCGACCGGTACTTCGGCCTGACCTCCGGCTGGATAAGGAACCTCGCCACGGCGCAGGCCGTGCAGCGACGGCTTCAGGTGCTGCAGTTCGACTGGGCGTCGGAGTGCGTGCGGGAGGTGCTCGGACCGACCGAGGGAACGGCGAGCGAGGCGGCCGAGCGGTGCCTGGGGGTGCTGCGGCGGTTCTCGGAGGACATCACGGATCTCGTACGGTTCGAGACCGCGGACTGGATGGTGGAATTCCGGGCCGGGCCTGCGCCGATGGGAATGCAGGCACTGGTCTCGGGGAGCGGGATCGGCGGGCGTGCGGAGCCGGGGGCGGCGCCGGGGCGGTTTCCGATGCAGTCGGTGACCCGGCCGAACATGCCGCGGCAGCGCCCACCGGAGTCACCCCGGTGACGGTGGTCCCGGTGGGCGGTGACTCCGGTGGCGGTGACTCCGGTGGGCGGTGACCTCGGCTGTCCGGGCCGCCGCGTCAGCTGAAGATGATCATGGAGCCTTGGGCGAGGCTGCGGGTCGCCGCCGCGTGCAGGCCCAGCCAGACGTGCCGCTCCCGGGCGAACGGGCTGTCGTCGTACGGAATCGGGCTCGCCGGCTCCTCCAGCGAGGTCGGCGCGACGGGCGGCAGGGGGGCGGCCGGCGGGTTCGCCGGGTCGATGCCGATGGACGGAGCGACGTACTCCAGCTCCCGCAGCAGCCCGTGCGCAGAGCCGAGCGGGCCGCCCCCCTCCAGCAGCTGGTCGTTGGAGAGCGGGGAGGGGAAGTCCACGGGGACGTACGCCCCCGCATGGTCGTAGTGCCAGACCAGGTGGGATTGCTTCGCGGTGGACTCGAACATTTCCAGCAGCTGCTCGTAGTCGCCGCCCAGTTCGTCGACCGGTGTGACGGCGAGACCGCTCAGCTGCAGCAGATAGGCGCGGCGCAGGAAGTGCAGTGCGTCGTAGTCGAAGCCCGCGACCGGGGCCACATCGCCGGTCAGACCCGGCATGTAGGCGTAGACGGGTACGGCCGGGAGTCCGGCCTCGCCCAGCGCGTTGTCGTAGACGGCTATCTCTTCGGCGAACGGGTTGTCGGGGCTGTGGCACAGCACATCGACGAGGGGGACCAGCCACAGGTCACAGGCCACGAAGTCTCGCTCTCCCACGGGTTCTCGCGCGGTTCGCGCGATGGTCGGGACAGCGTAATGCGAGGGGGCCGTCGCGCACAGTGGTCCTTCATGTCCGGCTGTGGAACACCTCGCCGCCGGGCCGTCAGCCGCCGCGCCCCGGGTGCGGCGGGTTGCCGGCCGCGAGCCGCTCCGCCCAGCTGAGCGCGTGGGCGTTGTGGCCGTCGATCACCGCGCGCACCGCGTCGCGGTCCCCGAGTGTGATCGCCGCGACCAGGTCCTGGTGGCCGCTCCAGAGCCAGTCGCACACATCCGCGTCGCTGCGGAGGTACGGCACGGCGAACACCCAGGCCTGGATGCGCAGCCGGTGAAGGAAGTCGGTGATGTACGTGTTGCCGACGAACGCGCCCAGTTCACGCCAGAAGCGCAGGTCGTACCCGATGAGGATGTCGAGGTCCCCGCCCCGCGCCGCCCGTGCCGCCTCCTCGGCGCGACGGCGCACGGAGACCAGCGCGTCGCGGTACTTCGCCGCCTGCGCGCCCTTCGGGCGGACCGGCCCGTCGAAGATGCTGCGGATGACTCCGTCGATGACCAGGGTGCGGGCCTCGACGATCGCCCGGTAGTCGTCCACGGTGAACTCGTGCACCCGGAAGCCGCGGTGCTGGTCGGATTCGAGCAGTCCCTGCGCGGAGAGATCGAACAGCGCCTCGCGGACGGGCGTCGCGGAGACCCCGTACTGCTCGGCGATCTGCTTGACGGTGAACTCCCGTCCCTGCTGCAAACGCCCGGCAAGCACCTCGTCACGCAGCGCGTCCGCGATCTGCTGCCGCAGCGTACTGCGGGTCACAGTTCCGCTCGGGCACATGGCGGCCCTCCCTTTCCGGCTTCGGGTCACCTTAAGCCAGGGCCGGTGTGCCCGGATCCGGGCACGGGGGAGGGACGCCATGCGGATGGGCCCGTGGAATGCGGGTGGAGCGCGTCAGACGGTGTGTTCGTCCGCGACGGACAGGGCCACGTCCAGAGCCGCCAGACCCTCCTTGGCCTCGGCCTCCGTGACGTTGCAGGCCGGAACGGCGTGGGTGCGGTTCATGTTGATGAAGGGCCACAGGCCGTTCTTCTTGCAGGCCGCGCCGAACGCCGCCATCGGCGCATTGGCCTCGCCGGCGGCGTTGTACGGGACGAGCGGCTCCCGGGTCTCCTTGTTGCGGACCAGGTCCAGCGCCCAGAACGCGCCGAGACCGCGCACCTCGCCGACCGACGGGTGGCGCTCGGCGAGCTCACGCAGGCCGGGGCCGAGGACGGTCTCGCCGATGTGAGCGGCGTTCTCGACGACCTTCTCGTCCTCCATGACGCCGATGGTGGCGACGGCCGCGGCGCAGGCCAGCGGGTGACCGGAGTACGTGAGTCCGCCCGGATAGGGGCGAGTCTCGAAAGTGGCGGCGATCTCTGCGGAGATGGCGACACCGCCGAGCGGTACGTAACCGGAGTTGACGCCCTTGGCAAAGGTCATCAGGTCGGGTGTGACGTCGAAGTGCTCGGCGGCGAACCACGTGCCGGTGCGCCCGAAGCCGGCCATCACCTCGTCGAGGATGAAGACGATGCCGTACCGGTCACAGATCTCGCGGACACCCGCGAGGTAGCCGGGCGGAGGCGTCATGATGCCCGCCGTGCCGGGGATCGTCTCCAGGATGATCGCGGCGATGGTGGCGGGCCCCTCGAAGGCGAGAGTGTCCTCCAGGTGCTGAAGGGCGCGGGCGCACTCCTCGGCCTCGGTCTCGGCGTGGAACGGCGAGCGGTAGAGGAACGGCGCCCAGAACCGTACGACACCCGCGGAGCCGTTGTCGGACGGCCAGCGGCGCGGGTCCCCGGTCAGGTTGATCGCGGTGGAGGTGGCGCCGTGGTACGAGCGATAGGCGGAGAGCACCTTCGTACGGCCGGTGTGCAGCCGGGCCATCCGGACGGCGTTCTCGACGGCCTCGGCGCCGCCGTTGGTGAAGAAGATCTTGTCCAGGTCGCCCGGGGTCCGCTCGGCGATGAGGCGTGCGGCCTCGGAGCGGGCCTCGATCGCGAACGCGGGAGCGAAGGTGGCGAGCTTGCCCGCCTGCTCCTGGATCGCGGCGACGACGGTGGGGTGCTGGTAGCCGATGTTGGTGTAGACGAGGCCGCTGGTGAAGTCCAGGTAGCGGTTGCCGTCGTAGTCCCAGAAGTACGCCCCCTCGGCGCCGGCGACGGCGAGCGGGTCGATCAGGCCCTGGGCGGACCAGGAGTGGAACACGTGCGCACGGTCGGCGGCCTTCACGGCCGCACCGGCCGCGGAGTCGACCTGCGGAGCGTGGGAGGCATGGGAGGCATGAGGGGTCATGCGGCGAGCGTAGGTCGTGCGGTGAGCGGCTCGACATGGCCATCTTGTATGGCGTGGGGCGGTTTGGTGGGCAGGGTGTCGGGTCGGCGCGGGGGACGCTCGATTGACAGCATCCTGCCGTAATGACAGCATGCTGTCATCAGCTCCAGTCATGACGCCCCACTCATGACGCTCCATCCATGAGGTTTCGTCCATGAGGTTCTCGCCCGGGAGGTCGTCATGACCCGCAAGACCGTGCACCTGGCCGTCTACGACTCCTACGCCGACTGGGAGACCGGCCACACCACCGCGTATCTCGCCCGCAACGGTTTCACCGTGCGGACGGTCGGCCCCACCGCCGGCCCCGTCACCACCCTCGGCGGCCTCCGCATCCAGCCGGACCTCGCCCTCGCCGACGTACGCCCCGAGGACAGCGCACTGCTGATCCTCACCGGTGCCGACCTGTGGGACAGCGGCGACGAGCTCGCCCCCTTCGCCCGTACCGCCCGCACCTTCCTGGACGTGGGCGTTCCGGTCGCCGCGATCTGCGGGGCGACGGCCGGACTGGCCCGCGAGGGACTGCTCGACGACCGCGCGCACACGAGTGCCGTCTCCTTCTATCTCGCAGCCACGGGGTACGCGGGCGGCGCCCGGTACGTCGAGGCGGACGCGGTGACCGACGGAGACCTCATCACGGCGGGACCGACCGAGCCGGTCGCGTTCGCCCGCGAGGTCTTCGCGCGCCTCGGGGTGTACGAGGGCAGGAAACTCGACGCCTGGTACCGGCTCTTCCACGACTCGGACGCGAGCGCGTACGAGGTGCTGGCGGGATGAGCCGCGAGCAGCAGGACGCGCTCAGCCGCACGGCGCTCGGCGTCTTCCGGCTGAACGGCCAGTTCCTCGCCGTTTCGGAGGAGCTGGCCGCACCTGCCGGGCTGACCGCGGCATGGTGGCAGGTGCTCGGAGCGGTCCTGGCCGAGCCGTTGCCCGTGTCCGGGATCGCCCGGGCCATGGGGATCACCCGGCAGAGCGTGCAGCGGATCGCGGATCTTCTGGTGGGCAAGGGCCTTGCGGAGTACGTACCGAATCCGGCCCACCGGCGCGCGAAGCTGCTGCGTCCCACCGAGGAGGGGCGGGCGGCCGTCTCCCGGATCGGCCCCGGCCACGCGGAGTTCGCCGCGCGACTGGCGCAGGAGCTGGGAGCGGAGGGCTTCGCGGAGACGGTGCGTGTGCTGGAACGGCTGTCGGTTGCAGTCGACGCGGTGACCGACGCGCAACCCACCCCGCCCAGCGCGTGAACCCCGTCCTGCCCAGCGGATGAACCCGGCCCGTCCGGCGCCCCGGGACGGAGCCGGCAGCGGACGGGACCGACGCCCGGCCGGACTGCTGGGGCGTGACGTGCGCCGCTATTCTCGACCCGTCCGGCGTGTCGCCGTACGGGGGAGGTCGCACACCATGGAAAAGCTCGGGTCCACCGACCCGCAACGCATCGGCGCGTACCGCCTGCTGGGGCGGCTCGGCGCGGGTGGCATGGGGCAGGTCTATCTGGCCCGGTCCGATCGGGGCCGTACCGTCGCGATCAAGCTCGTACGCCGGGAGCTCGCCGAGCAGCAGGAGTTCCGCGACCGGTTCCGCCAGGAGGTGCAGGCCGCACGCCAGGTCGGCTCGGCGTGGACGGCCCCCGTGCTGGACGCCGACACCGAGGCCGCCGTGCCGTGGGTCGCGACCGGATACGTCGCCGGGCCGTCCCTCCAGGTCACCGTCTCCGGGCGCGCGGGCGCATCGATGGGACCGGCCTCGGGGGCCTTCGGTCCGCTGCCCGAGCGCTCGGTCCACATCCTGGGGGCCGGGCTGACCCGCGCGCTCCAGGCCATCCACGCCGCCGGGCTCATCCACCGCGACCTCAAGCCGTCCAACATTCTGCTCACGATCGACGGTCCGCGGGTCATCGACTTCGGCATAGCCCGGGCACTGGACACCGTCACCGACGGTGGTCTCACCCGCACCGGGGCGCTGGTCGGTTCGCCCGGCTTCATGGCGCCGGAGCAGGTGCGGGGCGAGCGGGTGACCGCGGCGTGCGATGTGTTCTGCCTCGGCTCGGTGCTGGCGTACGCGGCGACGGGCAGGCTTCCGTTCGGCGGGGCGGACAACGAGGTCCATGCGCTGATGTTCCGGATCACGCAGGAGGACCCGGACCTGACCGGCGTCCCGGTGGATCTGGTCGACCTCGTCCGGGACTGCCTCCTCAAGGACCCGGCCGCCAGGCCGACGACGGACGCGATCCTGGAACGGCTGGCGGAGGACGAGCCCGCCGAACCGTGGCTGCCGGGCGCGCTCCTCGCCCAGCTGGGCCGTCACGCGGTGGAGTTGCTGGACTCGGAGGACCCGGAGGAACCGGAGGAGCCGGAGCGGCCTGCGGAACCGGTTGCCCCGTCCGGTCCCGAGGACGCGGTGCCTGCGGCGGCGGAACCTCCCGCCGCGCAGCCTCCGGCCCCGCAAGCGCCCGGCGGGGCACATGCGATGCCCACGGTGATCGGCACCTCAACGCCCGTACCGGGCCCTGCCCCCGCGTACGGCTACCCGCAGTTGCCCGCCCAGCCGCACCCCGGTCAGGGACAGCCGTACGGCTACGGATATCCGCAGCAGCACCCCGGCTTCGGCTCCACTCCTCCGTACGGCCCCCTCTATTCCGCCTCCGCCCCACCGCCCGAACCCGCACGCCGCACGGCGGGTTCGACCGTCGCTCTCGTCGTGGTCGCCGTGCTCGTCGCCATCGGTGCGGGCGGTTCGGTGTACGCGCTCATGAGCGACGACGGCAGGTCGTCCGGCGTTTCCCACAGCAGTTCGCCCAGCCCGTCCGCGTCCGACGACCCGCCCGAGGAGCCGTCGGACGCCCCCTCCGACACTTCCCCGTCCCCCTCCGGCGCGGAGAAGAACGGCGACGGCTCCATCCCCGGGGGCTACCTCGGCACCTGGTCCGGCAGCATCGACAACTCAGCCGGTCGCTCCACCCGCGAACTCGTCATCCGGCAGGGCAAGGTCGGCCAGACCGTCCTCACGCTCACCGCGGAGGGTCCGATCGACACCGGTGGCACCTACCGCTGCGTCTTCCAGGCCGATCTGACCGATGAGCCGTCCCCCGACGGACCGATCCACATCGGACCCTCGACGATCACGCTCGGCGAACCCATGACGTCCTGCACCCCTGGCAACGCCACCACGCTGACCCTGTTGCCGGACGACACCCTGCGTCGCGAGAACCCGGACACCGGCGAGAAGATCACGTACACGAAGACCGGCTGAAGAGTTCAGCCGAGCAGCGCTCCGGCCTTGCGTCGGGCAGCGACAGCGCATGGACGGACCTGCCGTGCACCGTCGGCGGAAGGTGCCACGCCGGCGGCCGGACCCGCCCGGTCCGCGTTACGGCCGGTACGTCACTCACACGCCCGGCACGCGCGTTCAGCTGCGTCACCGCGTCCGGCCAACTCCGAGATCCCCGACGGTCCCGTCTTCCGCGGTCGCCCCCGACACCTGGTCGACGTTCCCCACCCGGGCGGACTGAAGTCCCTCTGCGGGGCTTCGCACTTCCCGCCCCCGCCTCATTGCGCAGCTTGTCCGACTGTGGGTGAATGCGGCAACAGTCGGTTGTCCCGCCTCGTCGGGCGCGGGGCATGGGGTGGGGACAGAAGCATGAGTGGACGACGCACAGCCGGATACAGACGGGCGGCCCTGGTGACCGCCATCGCCGCCGTTGCCGCGACGCTGTCCGGGGGGACAGCCTCCGCCGCACCGATGCCGGTTCCGCAGGACATCAACGGCGACGGCTACCGGGACCTCGTGGTCCCCGCGCCGGGAGCCTCTGTCGCGGGCCACGAACGGGCCGGGAGCCTCGTCGTCCTGTACGGGTCCGCCAAGGGCGTGTCCGCCTCCAGGCGTGCGGTGATCACGCAGAATTCGGCCGGGGTGCCGGGCACGGCCGAGGCGGGCGACCTGTTCGGTGCCTCCAGCGCCCTCGCGGACCTCAACCACGACGGCTATGCGGACCTGGTGGTCGGGGCGCCCGGCGAGGATGTCGGCACCACACTGGACTCAGGGGCGGTGTACGTCCTGTGGGGCAGCACGAAGGGCCTGGTCTCCGGTACCGCACTGCCGACGCAGGTGCTGAGGCGCTGGGGCGCGGGCAAGGATGTGGCGGCGGTGTCCGGCCCGGGCGAGGCGCGGGTCCTGATCGCCAACTGGAACTTCACCACCGAACTGACCGGACCGTTCACCCGGAGCGGCGGGGTCGGTTCGTCCGTGCCGAACGAGGACATCGGCTGGATGCGCGCCGTCGCGTACGGCGATGTCAACGGCGACAAGGTGGCCGAACAGCTCCAGGTCACCGGCCGGGCGAACGGGAGCAGTGGGGGCCGGGTGCTGGTGAATCCGGTGCCCGGGACGTACCCGCCTCCGCTCCTGGAGGGCGAGGGGCTCAACGTCGCGGTGGGGGACGTGAACGGGGACGGTTACGGGGACGTCGTCGCCGGCGACCCGGACGAACCGAGCGACGTGGGACCGATCGGTCACGTGGGCGGGTCCGTCTCCGTGTGGTTCGGGTCGGCGAACGGAGTACCGCTGGACAAAGCGCCCATGACGTTCCATCAGAACACTGCCGGGGTGCCCGGTTCGAGCGAGCGCTACGACGAATTCGGCGCCGCGGTGGCCGTGGCCGACCTGAACAAGGACGGGCTCGCCGACATCGTCGTGGGCGCACCCGGCGAGGGCATCGGCACCAAGGGCGGTGCGGGCACGGTCACGGTCGTGCCCGGTCGCCGTACGGGGCAGCTGGGCGCCGGCTCGTACACCTTCAAGCAGGACACCCCGGGCGTGCCGGGCACCCCGGAGGTGAGCGACTCCTTCGGCTGCACGGTGGCGGCGGGGGACCTCACCCGTGACGGCAGGCCTGAGATCGCCGTGGGCGCGTGCGAGGAGGACGGGCGCGGCGCGGTCTGGGTGCTGCCGGGCGGGAAGACCCGGCCGGTGTACACGTCGGCGGTCTCCTTCGGCACGGGCTCGCTCGGACTGCCGGCAGTCGCTGGAACGCTGCTGGGCGGCGACTGGCAGCGGTGAGCGCAGGCGTCGCGGGAGCGTAGGGTTCGCCGGCCCCGCGACGCCCTCTGAACCTGTCCTCCCGCTTCGGGGCCGACGGCCATGGGCCCTGCCCTGCAGTGAAACTCACACCGCGTCGGTGACACCCGCAACAGCCAGCGCCCGGAAAGCCAGCCACAACTCGTAACGTGCGCTGGGTGTTTGGAGCAGAGAGCGCTGGAGTGCTGCTTCGATCCGGGTGAGGCGCTTGCGGGCGCCCGGCACGGAGATCCCCAATGCCTCTGCCGTCGGGGCCAGTTGAGCCTCGCGGTCCAGCCAGCACCGGACCGTCGCCTCGGCCGCCCCGCCGTTCCGGCGGAGCGGTTGCAGTTGCTGGGCCGCCCACTCCCGAACGTCGGGGCGGCGCAGGATCTCGTCCAGGGAGCGGACCACCTTCCCGGGCTCGGCAGGACTTGGTGCGCGGGCGGGTGTGGCGCGGATCCGCAGCGCCAGGTCGAGTGCGGCCTGGTCGGCGAGCCGGTTGAGGTCGCGTCCGAGCAGCTCGCCGATCAACCGCAGGCGTGCGGACAAGGTGTTGCGGTGGATCTTCAGATGCTTGGTCGCATGGGACGAGAACGCGAGCCAGGAACCCAGCGTCGCCGCCAGTTCCTGACTGCCGGGGTCCTGGCTGCGCCGGGGCAGGTAGGTGAGGAGGGGCGCCAGCAGGTCGTCGGCCCACTGTGCGCCCTCGGCGCCGACGAGCAGGGCCGGTTCCGGTGCCGAGCCGAACCGGGCGTGGCGGACGGGCAGTCCGCGGGCGACCGCCAGGGCATGGAACGCCTGCCGGTATCCGGTCGCCGTGTCGCTGAGCGGAACCTCCTCGCTCACGCCGACCACGCAGTCGTCCACCACGACGGCGACTTCACGGCCGAGTCGCGGCTCGGTCCCACCCTGGCCGGCGGGCACGACGAGGATCAAGTGGCGTGCGTACACCGGACACCGCACGATCCAGGACCGTCCGCCGGAGAGATCCGCGCAGACCTTCGCCACCTCGTCCCGCCGCCCGCCCGGGCACTCCACCACGCACACCTGGACGGGGTCCGGCAGCCTGGGCTTCAGAGCACCCGCGACCTGGTGGGCGATGGAGAGCTGACCGGTCATCAGCAGATGCAGCACCGCTTCCCGGCCGCGGGACTCCGCGAGGTCGACGCGGCGGCGTTTGCGTTCGACCGATTCGACCGCCCAGCACAAGGCCAGGGGCATCACCGCGTCGGCGAGGAGCGTGGCCAGCCCGTCCGGCAGCGGACGGCACGTGACGACGGCGAGGACCGGGACGCGGGCGTCACGGGCATCGGGCGGGCCATCGAGAGGAAGCAGCAGAGCGGTGTCCTGGCCGCGGTCGAGGGTGAAGGAGCGCGCGCCGAGGGCCGTCAGTTCCCTTGCGCCGTCGGAGGCGAGCGTGACGGCCGCGGCGCTCGTACGGTCCGGGGTCCGTGCCACGGCGTGCAGGACGGTTCCGTCGTCGTGGAGCAGTCCGGCCCAGCCGTCGGCGCGCCCCGACAGCCAGCGCAGCAGTTCCTGCACGCCACCGACGCGGGCCAGGCGGTTCATCCGCAGTACGTCGTCGGCCCGTTCCTGCGCTCGCACAGGCCCTCCGCTCCGTACTCGTGCCCGTCTGTCCCTGCTTCCGCCCCCCCTGCTTCTGTCCCCGGCAGTGGAGATAACCGGAGTGCAGAGTACCGGTTTGGCTGTGCGGACTGTTACCCCCGAGTTGCCCACACCGTGCGAATTGAATCTTCCTGTCGGGAACCCGCCGACCTACAGTCCGAACGTGTTCCGCGGACGGCATGGATGTCGGGGGATGTCGGGTGCCGTCCGTGGGCACAGGGGCGTCGGGGGACGGCCGGGTGGCCGACGGCAGCGACCCACGGGGGTGGTCGCTGCCGTCGGCCGCGCGACGCCGGTCCGCGGTCGATTGTCAGTGGCGCCCTCTAGCGTCGGATCTCGTTGGTCCGACGGAGAGAGGCCCCGCGCATGGAGTTCCGCATTGATCGCAACGCACTGACGGATGCCGTGGCCTGGGCGGCCCGGGTGCTGCCCGCCCGGTCGCCCGTACCCGTGCTCGGCGGGCTGCTGCTGGAGGCCGACGGCGCGGTGTTGCGGATCTCCGGCCTGGATTACGAGGCGTCCGCCCGCATCGAGGTGGGGGCGGAGACCGTACGGGCCGGGAAGGTCCTGGTCATGGGCCGACGGCTGCTCGATGTGTGCCGGGTGCTGCCCGAGAGTCCGGTGGTGTGCGCGGTGGAGGGTTCGCGGTTCTCCGTGACCGGCGGCGGCGCCCGGTTCGGGCTGTCCGTGCTGCCGCTCGACGACTATCCGGCGCTGCCGCCGCTGCCCGAGGTGCTGGGAGCGGTGGACTCCGAGGAGTTCGCCGCGGCCGTCGCCCATGTGACCGTGGCCGCGGGCCGGGACGACACGCTGCCGACCCTCACCGGGATCCGGCTGGGGCTCGACGGCGACACGATGACGCTGGCCGCCACGGACCGGTACCGCTTCGCGGTGCGCACGCTCGGATGGAAACCGGAGGCGGCGGACGTCACGGCCGATGTGGTGGTGTCGGCCCGGCGACTGACCGAGATCGCCCGCTCCTTCGGCCGCTCCGGCATGGTCCGCGTCGCACTGGACGTCGGATCGGCCGGCTTCGAACTCGCCGGGATGCGGACCACGGTTCGCCTCCTGGACGGCCGACTCCCCCGCCACGACAAGCTGTTCGCGATGGCGGACCCGACGACCGCGGTCACGGACCGGGCGCCCCTGGTCGAGGCCGTCAAGCGCGTCGCGGTGGTCGCGGACGGCGACAGCCCGCTCCATCTGACCTTCTCCGACAGCTCGGTGCTGCTTCAGGCGGGGTACGAGGACGATGTCGCGTCCCAGCGGCTGCCCGCGGCCCTGAAGGGCGCCGACGAGCTGACGGTCGCCTTCAACCCCTCGTACCTGATGGATGCCCTGGCCTCGTTCGACGCGCCGGTCGTGCAGTTCCGCATGATGGGTCCCGGCCAGCGCGCCATGATCATCGGCCGGACGGCCGGGGACGAACCTGAGGGCGACCCCACGCACCGGCATCTTCTGATGTCCGTGAAGCCACTGGTCTGACGGCCTCCCCCGCCTGCGGGGGAGGCCGAACTGATCGATCGGTCAGCAGGATCGGCCGGTCCGCTCCCCCGTCCGCCGGACGAACGGCGGGCGAACGTCTGCTGTCGGGACTCGCCCTTCGCCACCAACTCCCTTGCCACGCCCATACGGTGACTCGAACGGGAGACCGGAGGTGTGAGAAAGCCGTGCAGTGGTTCAGCGCCGAGAACATCGTGGCCGTGTGCACCGCCGTGCTCGGTGTCCTGGCCTCCGTCGGAGTGCTCTGGTATGAGCGCCGCGTACCCCGCCGGGGGCGCATCGGCTACCGGGTCCAGATGGACACGCCGATCGGCAGCGACGTCAGCCAGGGACGCGCCAATGTGCGGCTCGGGCTCTTCAGCGAGACGCCGGACATGGCCGATGCCACACTCGTCCTGCTGCGCATCGAGAACGACGGTTCGCAGTCCATCGCCGACAACGACTACACCGGCCGCGAACTGCACGGACTGACCGTCGAGTTCACCGGCCGCACCGTCCGCGGCATCGCGGTCACCCAGGCACCGGGCGCCGACCATCTGATGGAGCACTTCACCCCGGCGGGCGGGATGCGGCACAGCGGCCCCCTCATCCGGCTGCCACGTGTCCCCCTCAACCGGGGCGAGCACTTCAAGCTGCTGGTGCTGCTCACCGGGGCGCACGTGGGCAGCCCCATCAGAATCACGGGCGGCATCCGGGACGGCGAGGTGACACCGAACAGCGCCGTCCGCCCCGACGAGAAGCCCCCGATGTTCGGCCGGGCCGCCCGGCTCATCACCGTGGCCCTGACCGTCTGCGTCATCACCCTGGCCTCGATCATCCTGGTCCGCGACGACACCCCGCCCCCGATGGGCTGCGCCCGGGGCACCCTGACGGTGACCGGCTCCACCGCCTTCGAACCGGTCGTGCGGGAGCTGGCGAAGAAGTACGAGAAGGAGTGCGAGGGCTCCACCGTCACTGTGGACGCGCACGGCAGCAACGCCGGGATACGGGAGCTCGCCGACCGGGGCGCCAGAGCCGGGACGTCCGGTTCCCCCGCGCTGATCGCCCTCTCCGACGGCCCCAAGCCGGACGGCTATCCGCAGCTGCGCGAGAACCGGATCGCGGTCTCGCTCTTCCGCCTCGTCGTCAACGACCGGGTCCCGGTGAAGAACCTGACCCTGGCCACCATCCGGAAGATCTACCGGGGCGACATCCGCAACTGGAAGACGCTCGGCGGTCCCGACCTGCCCGTACTCCTGGTCAGCAGAGACGCCAACTCCGGCACTCGCGAGGTCTTCCAGCGCCGCGTCCTCGGCCACAACGAACCGGCCCAGTCCTCCCGCGACTGCACCACCAAGGACGATGCCGCGGCCCGGGTCATCCGCTGCGAACTCGACTCCACCGAACAGGTCCTGTCCACCGTCGGCCGGCTGGACGGCGCGATCGGCTACAGCGAACTGCGTGCGGGAACCAAGCTGTCGGGAGCGCACCAGCTCGCCATCGACTCCACCGTCCCGTCCGTCGACACGATCGGCTCCAGCAGCTACCCGTACCGGGAGATCGAGTACGCGTACACCTACGGCCGGCCGCCCGCCGACTCACTGGCCTCCAGCTTCCTGGGCTATCTGAGCCGAGGCAGCGGCCAGGACGTCGTCCGTACCCACGGTCATCTGCCGTGCGCGACGCCGAAGGGGCTGCGGATCTGCGGGGAGGACTGAACGCGCGGAAGGGCCGGGACGCCTGCGTCCCGGCCCTTCCGCGTCGTGCCGTCCTACAGGAAGGAGTTGATCTCGATGGTCTCGGTCCGGCCGGGGCCGACACCGATCGCGGAGATCGGGGCGCCGGACATGTCCTCCAGCGCCTTCACGTACGCCTGCGCGTTCTTCGGCAGGTCGGCGAAGGTCTTGGCCTTCGTGATGTCCTCGGACCAGCCCGGCAGCATCTCGTAGACCGGCTTCGCGTGGTGGAAGTCGGTCTGGCTGTACGGGAGCTCGTCGACGCGCTTGCCGTCGATCTCGTACGCGACACACACCGGGATCTGCTCCCAGCCGGTCAGCACGTCCAGCTTGGTGAGGAAGAAGTCGGTGAGACCGTTGACCCGGGTCGCGTACCGTGCGATCACCGCGTCGAACCAGCCGCAGCGGCGGTCGCGGCCGGTGGTGACACCGCGCTCGCCACCGATCCGGCGCAGCGCCTCGCCGTCCTCGTCGAGCAGCTCCGTCGGGAACGGACCGGCGCCGACGCGCGTGGTGTATGCCTTGAGGATGCCGATGACCCGGCTGATCTTCGTCGGGCCCACACCGGAACCGGTGCAGGCGCCGCCCGCGGTCGGGTTCGACGAGGTGACGAAGGGGTATGTGCCGTGGTCGACGTCGAGCAGCGTGCCCTGACCGCCCTCGAAGAGGACGACCTTGCCCGCGTCGATGGCGTCGTTGAGGATCAGCGTCGTGTCCGCGACGTACGGCTTGATCTGCTCCGCGTACTGGAGCATCTCCTCGACGATCTTGCCGGACTCGATGGCGCGGCGGTTGAAGACCTTGGCGAGGAGCTGGTTCTTCTGCTCCAGGGCCGCCTCGACCTTCTGCTCCAGGATCGACTCGTCGTACAGGTCCTGGACGCGGATGCCCACACGGTTGATCTTGTCGGCGTACGTCGGGCCGATACCACGGCCGGTCGTGCCGATCTTCCGCTTCCCGAGGAACCGTTCCGTCACCTTGTCGATGGTGACGTTGTACGGAGTGATCAAATGAGCGTTGCCGCTGATCAGCAGCTTGGACGTGTCCACGCCGCGCTCGTTGAGCCCACTCAGCTCGGAGAGCAGGACCGCCGGGTCGACGACGACACCGTTACCGATGACCGGGGTACACCCCGGCGAAAGGATTCCGGAGGGGAGGAGATGAAGTGCGTACTTCTGGTCGCCGACGACCACCGTGTGGCCGGCATTGTTGCCGCCTTGGTAACGCACCACATAGTCCACGGATCCACCGAGGAGGTCGGTGGCCTTTCCCTTGCCCTCGTCACCCCACTGAGCACCGAGCAGCACAAGTGCGGGCACAGGCGTACACCCCTTCCGGGCGGGGCATGTCCAAGGTCAGGGGGCGTACGAAAACGCCGTACATGCCGTACGACGATGTACGACGAAGCCTGAACCGTCGAACCGGGTGCCCCGGAATAGACGAAGCCCCTGGCGCAATAGCGCAAGGGGCTCTTGCACCAAGATGCTACCCGAGGAAGGACCGAGGTGTCGGCTGCCCAGCCCCCCGGCAACGGTACGGACCAATTGCTGGTGGTCATCGACCCGGTCGCCCGCCGGACCGACGGTGAGTCCGTCCGGATCGCGAAGGACGTGCTGAGCGCCGGCTCGCACGCCAAGATCTGCCTCCCGGACAGTCCGGAGGAGTTCGCGCGGGCCTTGTCCCGCCGGGGCAGCAGGCGGCCGGTGGTCGTCGGCGACGACCGGTCGCTGCTGCGCGCCGTGACCCTCCTGCACCGGGAGCGGGAGCTGGCCGGTGCAGCGCTCTCGCTGGTCCCGGTGGGTGCCGCGGCCGCGCTGGAACTCGCGCATTCGCTCGGCGTGCCCCTCGGCGCGGTGGCCGCGGCGCGCGCGGCACTGGACGGGGCGGTGCGCCGGCTCGACCTGCTGGTCGACGACAGCGACGGGGTCGTCCTGGGCGCCCTGCGCATCCCCGCCTTGTCCGCGGCACCGGGCACGGCGACGGCGCACACGGGTGTCACGGCGGTCTGGGACACCTGCCGCTCCCTCGTACGGACCCTGGTCCGCCCCGCCCCGTCGCCGGCCCCGCCCGTCCCGCCCCGCACCCATCGGCTGCGGGTCGAGGTGGACGGGGTGCTGCTGAACGATCTGGACCGCCCGGTCGAGTCGGTGACGGTGAGCGCGCAGCGCGGTGACGGGGGCCTGGCGGACGTGGTGGTCCGGACGACGACCGGCGAACCCGTGACCGCGGAGGCGAAGGCGGTCACGGTCTCCGGTGCGGACTTCCGCTACCGGGCGGACATACAGGTCGGCGGCCCGGTCCGGACGAGGACGTGGACGGTGCGGGCGGGTGCGTGGGGGCTGATGCTGCCGGTGGCGGCGGAGGGTGGATGATCCCCGCGCCGGGGGGCGCACGTGAGGGTTCAGGGGGTGTGTCGCACCTGCCGCGACCTGCGCGCGACCGGCCCCTGACACACCGAGCGCGGGCGCGGAAAGAGGCGCACCCTGGTAGCAGGTCCTGGAGGTGTTCGCCATGATGAAAACCGCTGTCGGATGGCACATCGAGCTGGAATTCGAGGAAGACAACCACCGCACCCGCGCCGCCGCCCTCGTACGGCTTCCCGACGGGAACGAGGTACGTGCGCACGGATACGCCAGCCGCCACCCCTCCGACTCCCAGCAGCCGAGGGTCGGCGAGGAGATCGCGGGTGCCAGAGCACTGAACGAACTCGCCATGAACTTGCTGACCAAGGCGCACGACGAGATCGACCAGGCGTCCGGCCGGACGTCGCACCCGCTGACCTGAGCCGTTCCGAGCCGAGGCCCAGGGCCCAGTGTCCCGGGCCTCTTGCCAGGCTCTTCCGCTTTGCCCAGTGCCCCTCCCGGCAAGCTTTGCCCCGTCGCACCGTCCGGTACGCACGCTCCTCATGGGGCGAACATTGCCGGTCACGGCACTAGCTCTTCCCTTCCGGAAGGTCGAACTTCTTGCGGTAGTCGCGCCAGCGGTCCATCACGCCGACCAGTTCCGTCTGCAGGAACTCGAAGAACTCCGCGGTCTCCGCGAGCCGCGTGCCGGCAGGTGTGTCCGGACCGAGGGTCTGTGCACCCTCCTTGAGGGTGTGCTCCCAGCGGGTCAGGACCCGGTCGCGGCCGGCGAAGGTGGCGTACCAGATCTCGTTGTGCAGGCGGTAGCGGTCCCTGCGCGAGCCCGGGTCGCGTTCGCGGCCGACCATGCTGACCTGCGTGAGGTAGTTGATCGCGCCGGAGACCGCGGCCGGGCTGATCCGAAGCTGCTCGCTGAGCTCCGCCGAGGTCATGGAGCCGTCGTCGTCCGCGAGCAGCGCCGCGAAGACGCGGGACGCCATGCGCTGCATGCCCGCCTCGGTCATCTCGGCCGCGAAGCGCTCCACGAACCGCGACACGGCCTCCTCGTCGCGCGCGTGCTCGGACTCCGGCTCGCGCTCACGCCCGTCCGCGCCGGTTTCGCTGCTCATCGCCCCATCGTCTCCCCTGAATTTCCTGCGGGTTCTCCGGCCCCGGGCCATACCCCGACTTTATACGCTTCCTTAACTTCACAAGTTTGTGAATGTAGCGTACGTTCAGAAACATGACGAAGGCAATCACCGTGGCCGGACTGCACAAGTCGTTCGGGCGGACACACGCGCTGGACGGCCTCGACCTCGCGGTCGAGACCGGTGAGGTTCACGGCTTCCTCGGGCCCAACGGTTCCGGGAAGTCCACCACCATCCGGGTCCTGCTGGGCCTGCTGCGGGCCGACTCCGGCGCCGCCCAGCTGCTCGGCCGGGACCCCTGGAACGACGCGGTCGAGCTGCACCGGCGCGTGGCATACGTCCCCGGTGACGTCACTCTGTGGCGCAACCTCTCCGGCGGCGAGGTGATCGACCTGTACGGCCGGCTGCGCGGAGGCCTCGACCCGGCCCGCCGTGCCGACCTCATCGAGCGGTACGAACTCGACCCCACCAAGAAGGGGCGTACGTACTCCAAGGGCAACCGGCAGAAGGTCGCCCTCGTCGCCGCGTTCGCCTCCGACGTGGATCTGCTGATCCTCGACGAGCCGACCAGCGGGCTCGACCCGCTCATGGAGGAGGTCTTCCAGAACTGCGTCGCCGAGGAGCGCGAGCGCGGACGGACGATCCTGCTCTCCAGCCACATCCTCAGCGAGGTCGAGGCGCTCTGCGACCGGGTCAGCATCATCCGGCAGGGGCGCACGGTGGAGAGCGGTTCGCTGGCGGACATGCGGCATCTGACCCGTACGAGCATCACCGCCGAACTGGCCGGCGCGCCCAACGGGCTCGCGCACCTGCCCGGCGTGCACGACATCGACATCCAGGGCATGCGGGTCACGCTCCAGGTCGACACGGACAAGCTCGACGCCGTCCTCAGGTCGCTCACCGCGTCCGGCGTGCGGTCGCTGACCAGCACCCCGCCCACGCTGGAGGAACTCTTCCTGCGGCACTACGCCGCGGACACCGACGAACGCACGGGGGTGACGGCGCGATGACTGCCGCAACCGTGTCCGCGACTCGTGCCGGACGCTCCGCCCGGGGCGGGCAGCTCACCGGCACCGGAACCCTGCTCAGGCTCGCGCTGCGACGCGACCGGATCATGATGCCGATCTGGGTGATCGTGCTCGGCGGGTCGTTCTCCTCCGTCGGGAAGTCCTTCTCCTCGCTGTATGACACCGCGGCCCAGCGCGCCGAACTCGCCGCCTCGATGAACGGCAACAGTTCGCTGCGCGCGGTGTACGGACCCGTCTTCAACGACTCCGTCGGCGGTCTCGTCACCTGGCGCATGGTCGGCTTCGGCGCCGCGATGGCAGCCGTGATGAGCCTGATCATCGTCATCCGGCACACCCGCGAGGAGGAGGAGACCGGCCGCCAGGAAATGCTCTCCGCCGCCATGGTGGGGCGCCGCGCCCCACTGACCTCCGCCCTCCTCGCCGCACTGATCGCCGACGCCGCACTCGCCCTGATGATCGTCGCCGGGATGGCCGGATCCGGGGCGGGCGGCGCCGGGGCGGTGGCGCTCGCGCTGACGGTCGCCGGAATCGGGGTGCTGTTCGCCTGCACCGCAGCGATCGCCGCCCAGCTCACGGAGAGCGCACGGCTCGCGAAGGGGCTGACGGCGGCGGTGATCGGCGCCGCGTTCGTCCTGAAGGCCGCGGGCGACTCGTCGACGGATGACGCCTCGTCCGTACTGAACTGGCTCTCACCGATCGGCTGGGCGGAGAACGTCCGGGCCTACGCAGACGAACGCTGGTGGGTGCTGCTGGTGATCGGGGCCGCGGTGCTGATCCAGGGCGGGATCGCGTACGCCCTCGCCGGGCGGCGTGATGTCGGCATGAGCTTCCTGCCGACGCGTCCCGGACCTGCGACAGGACGGATCTCCACGGCGTTCGGGCTGGCACTGCGGCTGCAGCGCGGTGCTCTGATCGGGTGGACACTGTCGTTCGCCGCGGTCGGCGCCGTCTTCGGCGGGCTCACCGGCGGGGCGGCGGACCTCGTCGGCACCAACGAGAAGACGAAGGAAATCTTCGAACGGATGGGCGGACAGGCCGGTCTGACCGACGCGTTCCTCGCCGCGATGGTCGGGATGCTGGGGATGGTGGCCGCGCTGTACATCGTCGCGTCGGTGCTGCGGCTGCACGGCGAGGAAACCGCGGGGCGCGCCGAACCCGTGCTGGCAGGCGGGGTGAGCCGGATCGGCTGGGCGGCCGGGCACCTGGTCATCGCCTTCGGCGGCGCGGCACTGATCATGGCGGTCGGAGGCCTCGGTCTGGCCGCCGGCTACGGCCACGAACTCCCGGCCGTACTGGGCGCGTCGCTGGCGCAGTTGCCCGCCGTCTGGCTGCTCGGAGGTCTCACCGTCCTGCTGTACGGCGCGCTCCCGAAGGCGGCAGTGGCCTCGTGGGGAGTCGTCGGGATCTGCCTGGCCCTGGGGTGGATCGGGCCGGCGGTGAACATGCCGCAGCCGGTGATGAACCTGTCACCGTTCAGCCACCTGCCGAAGCTGCCGGGCACGGAGATGCAGTGGCCGCCGGCGCTGTGGCTCACGGCGGGCGCGGTGGTCCTGGTGGCGGCCGGACTGGGAGCGCTCCGGCGGCGGGACGTGCAGGGGTGAGCGGGTGACCGTTCCTGTCCTCAATCGCCGGACGGGCTTGATGTTCAAGCCCGTCGAGGGGCCCCCACACCCTTGGGCCATGGAGGAGATCGAGGACACCACCGGCCCGCCACCGCCCTGCGGACCGGGGTGCCGAGAGGAACGCTTCCGGTCACAGCTCCACGCGCAACTCCTTCAGGCCCCTGATCACATAGCCAGGGTTCCACTCCGGCTCGGACACCAGTCGCATCCGGGGCGCCCGGCGCAGCAACTCACCGAAGGAAGCGGCGAGTTCGACCCGGGCGAGTGGAGCGCCCAGGCAGAAGTGGATGCCCGCACCGAAGGTGATGTGCGGGTTCTCCTGCCGGGACAGGTCCAGCGTGTCCGGGTCCGCGAAGCGCGCCGGGTCGCGGTTGGCGGAGCCGAAGAGCAGAGCCACCTCGGAGCCGCGCGGAATGACCGTGCCGTCGATCTCGATGTCGTCGAGGACCCAGCGCTCGAACATCTGCAACGGAGTTTCGTACCGCATCAACTCCTCCACGGCCGTGGGCAGCAACCCGTGGTCGGCGCGGAGGGCCGCCAGCTGCTCGGGGTGACGCAGCAGCGTCCACCAGCCGTTCACGGTGGTGTTGACCGTCGCCTCGTGGCCCGCGTTCAGCAACAGGACACACGTGGAGATCATCTCCTGCTCGCTGAGCCGCTCCCCTTCGTCGTGCGCGGCGATGAGCGCGGAGATCAGATCCGTGCCGGGGTTCTTGCGGCGCTCCGCGATCAGCTCCCGCAGATATGCGGAGAAGTCCACCGAGGCGCGGACGGCGGCGCTCGCGGTCTCCTCGGACGGGTTCAGTTCGAACATTCCGCAGATCGCCGCCGACCAGGGCCGCAACGGCCCGCGGTCGGACTCGGGGATGCCGAGCATCTCGGCGATGACGGCGACGGGCAGCGGTTCGGCGACCGCGGCGAGCAGGTCGCCGCCGCCGGCCTCCACAAAGCTGTCGACCAGCTCGGCGGCGAGCCGCTGCACCGTCGGGACGAGCTGCTCGACCGTGCGTGGGGTGAACGCCTTCGAGACCAGGCGCCGGATCCGGGTGTGGTCGGGGGCCTCCAGGTCGAGAATCCCCTGCCCGTTGAGGGTGGTGAAGGGCTCGTGCGCGGCGGGCGGGGGCGTACGACCGAACTCCTCGTGCGTGAAGCGGTGCAGATACGTCCGACCCAGGCGCCGGTCCCGCAGCAGTGCGGACACATCGGCGTAGTGCGGAACGAGCCACTGGTTCGTGGGCTCGAACCGGTGCACCCGGCCGGCGGCCCGCAGCGCGGTGTACGCGGGGTACGGGTCGGCGACGAACGCCGGCGACCAGGGGTCGAACGAAGCGGTGGCGGCGGGCTGCGGAGACGGGTGCATAAACCGACGCTAACCGGACCGGCCGGTTTAGTCACGAGCGGCCCTCAAGGGGAAGAGGTGGTCAGGAGGGGGTGACCAGGCGGGCCTCGTACGCGAACACCGCGGCCTGCGTGCGGTCCCGCAGCCCGAGCTTCACCAGGATCCGGCTCACATGCGTCTTGATGGTGGACTCGGCGACCACCAGATGCGAGGCGATCTCCGCGTTCGACAACCCCTGAGCGATGAGGACGAGCACCTCCGTCTCGCGCTCCGTCAGATCGCCGATCCGAGCCAGCGCGGGTGGCCGCGGGGCTCCGGCGAGCCGCGAGAACTCGGTGATCAGCCGCTTGGTGACGGTCGGTGCCAGCAGTGCTTCCCCGGCCGCCACCACTCGTACCCCATCGGCGAGTTGACGTGCGGAGGCGTCCTTCAGCAGGAACCCGGACGCCCCGGCACGCAGCGCCTGGTACACGTACTCGTCGAGGTCGAACGTCGTCAGCACCAGCACCTTGGCGGCCGCGTCGTTGGCGACGATCTCGCGGGTCGCCTCGATGCCGTTGAGTTCCGGCATCCGGATGTCCATCAGGACCACGTCGGGGCGGAGCGTTGCGGCCTGGGTGATGGCCTGCCGTCCGTCGACCGCCTCACCGACGACCTCGATGCCCGGCATCGCACCCAGGAGTACCGAGAAGCCCTCGCGGACCATCATCTGGTCGTCGACGATCAGGACACGGATGTCGTTCATGAGGTCTCGCTCTGCGTCGGTTCCTGGGCCAGGGGTACGGGAATGAACGCGGTGATCTCGTAACCGCCGTCCGCGGCCGGCTCGGCGGTCATCTCGCCGTTCAGCATCGCGACCCGTTCCCGCATCCCCGTGATCCCGTGCCCGGCGCCCTGCGACGGTTTCACCGGACCGGTCGGCGGCCCGTTGACGACCCGCAGCCCGAGCCCGCCCAGCACATAGCCGATCTCGACCTTGGCAGCGGCGCCCGGGGCGTGCCGCAACGTGTTGCTGAGGGCTTCCTGGATGATCCGGTACGCCGACAGCTCGACGCCCTGCGGCAGTTCACGTACCGCGCCGGTGATCGTCTTCTCGGCCACCAGTCCGGCGTCGGCCACGTTGGCGAGCAGTCCGTCGAGTGCGGCGAGGGTGGGCTGCGGTGCGTCCGGCGCCCGGTAGTCCTCGGCCCGTACGACGCCGAGCACCCGGCGCAGTTCGGTGAGGGCGGCGACGGCGTTCTCCCGGATGGTGACGAAGGCCTGCTCCAGCTCGGGGGGTGGGTTCTCCACCCGGTACGGGGCCGCCTCGGCCTGGATCGCGACGACCGACATGTGGTGGGCGACCACGTCGTGCAGCTCACGGGCGATGGTGGTGCGCTCCTCCAGCAGCGTGCGCCGGTCGCGTTCCACGGCGGTGACGGTGCGCTGCACGGTCACCTCGCGCTCCGCCTCCCGGCGGATCTGCACGACGCTCACCACGAGCAGGGCGAACGCGGAGGCCACGGCCATGGGCCCGGTGGTCGACGAGTAGTGCCAGCCGAAGTTCTCCAGGAAGGTGCCGAGCACCACGGTCAGGACCCACATCCAGGCGGCGGTACGCGGCCGGGTCCGGGCCGCGACCACGACGAGCACCACCAGGTGCGCGAGGAACATGCTCGGCACCCACGGCCACTCGCCGCCGGTGATCACGGCTGTCACCGGAGTGAGCGCCATCGACATCCAGAACGCGCCGACCGGCCGGAACAGCGTCATCGCGACGGTCAGCGCCGGGAGCAGCCCGGTCACGATGATCTCGATCCCGGACCAGGCCCCGGAGCCGTCCGCCACGGTGAGGCCCAGGAGGACGGTGATCAGCGCGGCCAGCCCGACCAGCGCGTGCGGCGTCCAGGCGGCCCGCGCACGCATCCGCTCGGGCAGCAGCCGGGCCAGCGCCCGGTCGGTCCGCATGGGCGCCAGCGAACTGTAGGCGAACGCATCATGGAAGAGGTCCTGCCGCAGGCCGCCTATCGCCCCTGCGGCCAGCCGGAACTCGGGACTTCTGGTCTTGGTGGTCTGGGTCACGCTCCCACGGTAGGGGGCCCGCCACACGACGTCGTCAGCAGTGATACGGATCCTGCGGCATCCGTCCCAAGGACTACGCGCCCCACCCGGGCGGACCGGTCGCGGCCAAAAGTGCGGTCACCGGACGCCCTGCACCTCCTGTCACCACGCCAGCTGCGCAATCTCCTCCGCCACCACCGCACACGCATCCGCCGCCGGATCGATCAGCGGAAAGTGCCCGACCTCCTCCAGCAGCGTCAGTCCCACGGTCTCCCCGGCCTTCGCCGCCGCGTCGACGAACGCCTCCGCGACCGCCTGCGGCACCGTGAGGTCGGTGCGTCCCTGCACCAGCACCGTGGCGATTCCCGTCGGCAGCAGCACAGCCGGGTCGGCGTACGGGCTCCTCGCCGCGAAGTCTTCTTCCCTGCCCAGCAGTTGACCCACCGCACCGGAGCAGACATCCAGCTCCACCGCCGCGGTGAAGTCGGCGATCGGCGCCAGGGCGACAACACCGCGCAGCGGCGGCGCCGCGGGCAGTCGCCACGGCGACCCTTCCGGGAGGACGTGCCGGGCCGCTGCCCACAACGCCAGGTGACCGCCCGCGGAGTGACCGGTGACGACGATCCGCCGCGCATCGGCCGCCGGCAGTTCGCGGGCCAGCAGTGCGGGCAGCGCGTCCATCGCCGCGGCGACGTCGTCGAACGTCTCGGGCCAACGGCCCGCGACCGGACCGGAACCGCGCTGCTGCGGGATCTCGCTGCCGCGCCGGTACTCGACATTGGCGACGGCGAACCCCCGCCGGGCCAGGAAGTCCGCGAGCGGCGACACATGCTGCCGGTCGTACGGTGCCCGCCACGCACCGCCGTGCAGGACGACCACGACGGGCGCCCCGGCCCGCCCGTCGCGCGGGGCGTAGAAGTCGATCACCTGGTCGGGGTGGGTCCCGTAGGCGGCGGTGGCGTCGGGGGCGACAGTCGGATGCGAGAACGCCGACTCGGTCTCGACTGCGTCCCGATCACGCGCGGCGGAATCCGACATGCTGCTCCAACCATCCGACAGAGGTGCCCAACTGGCCTGACCAGCGGGGACGGTATCAGCACAGGGCGCCGCGTCCCCACGGGGATTGTCCGTGGGGACGCGGCAGGCGTCACACGCCGCCGAGCGGCCCGCTCACCACCTCACCCAGCACCCGCGCGGCCCGCTCCACATCCGCGAACCCCACGTACAACGGCGTGAACCCGAACCGCAGCACATCCGGCCGCCGCAGATCCCCGACCACGCCCCGGGCGATGAGCGCCCGCATCGCAGGCTCGGCGACCGCCGCGTCCACACACCGCAACGACACCTGGCTGCCGCGCTCCCCGTGCGCCCCCGGGGTGACCGAGACGACCACGCCCTTCGGCACATACGCCCCGACGCACTCCAGGAAGAAGTCCGTCAGCGCCAGTGACTTGGCCCGTACCGCCTCGACCGGCACCCCGTCCCACACGTCCAGCGCCGCTTCGAGCGCCAGCATGGACAGGATGTCGGGGGTTCCGACCCGGCCGCGGACGGAACCGTCGGCCGGGGCGTAGCCCGGCTCCATCGCGAACGGGTCGGCGTGCGAGGTCCACCCCGGCAGCGGCGAGTCGAAGGCCGCCTGGTGCCGCTCGGCGACGTACAGATAGGCGGGCGAACCGGGCCCGCCGTTGAGGTACTTGTACGTGCAGCCGACCGCCAGGTCCACCCCGTGCGCGTCGAGCCCGACCGGCAGCGCACCCGCACTGTGGCACAGGTCCCAGACCGCGAGCCCGCCCGCCGCGTGCACGGCGGCGGTGAGACCGGGCAGGTCGTGCAGCCGGCCGGTACGGAAGTCGACGTGGTTGAGCAGGACGACCGCGGTACGGGGACCGACCGCGCCCGGCACGTCCGCCGGGGCGACGGGGACGAGCCGGTGCCCGGTCATCCGGGCGGCGGACTCGGCGATGTAGCCGTCCGTGGGAAACGTCGTCGCGTCGACCAGGATCTCGTCGCGTCCTTCGGGCGCCAGCCTGCTCGCGGCGACGACGGTCTTGAAGACGTTCACGCTCGTCGAATCGCCCACCACGATCTGCCCGGCGGCGGCCCCGACGAGCGGGGCGATCCGGTCGCCGATCCGCTCGGGCGCGGTCCACCAGCCGCTCTCGTCCCAGGACCGGATGCGCAGCTCACCCCACTCGCGGGTGAGGACCTCCTGCATCCGGGCGGGTACGTGCCGGGGCAGCGCCCCCAGCGAGTTGCCGTCGAGATACACGGTGTCGTCGAGGGTGAACAGCTTCCGCAGATCGGCGAGTTCGTCGGCGGCGTCGAGTGCCGCGGCCCGCGCGGCAAAGGTCTCAGACATGGCTGCGCGCCGTCCACAGCTCCGGGAACACGTTCTTCGTGGCACGTTTCTCCAGCCACGCGACCCCGGCGGAGCCGCCGGTGCCGGTCTTCGAGCCCATCGCGCGCCGCGTGGCGACGAGGTGGTCGTTGCGCCAGCGCCACACCAGTTCACCGACGTCGGTGAGCGCCTCGCCGAGCCGGACGAGCTCCTCGTGCCGCTCGGGATCGGCGTAGATCTCCGCCCAGACGGCCTCGACCTCGGGGGACGGCTCGTACTTCTGCGTCAGGTCACGGCCGAGCACGGCCTGCGGTACGGCGTGCCCGCGCCGGGCGAGCAGAGCGAGCACCTCGTCGTACAGACCCGGTTCGGCGAGCGCCTTCTCCAGTTCGGCGTGGACGCGGGGTGCACCCCGGTGCGGTACGAGCATGGACGCGGACTTGTCGCCGAGCAGGAACTCCATCCGCCGGTACATCGCCGACTGGAAGCCGGAGCCCTCACCGAGTGCGCCACGGTAGGAGTTGAACTGGGCGGGGGTGAGCTGGGCGAGCGGCGTCCAGGAAGCGTTGAGCGCCTCGAGTTCCCGCACCGACCGCTTCAGCGCATCGCGTGCGACCGGCAGCCGGTCCTCGCGGAGGGCGAGCGCCGCGGTCTCCCACTCATGGACGATGACCGTGAACCACAGCTCCATGACCTGAGTGGTGACCAGGAAGACCATCTCGCCCGGGTCGTCGGAGCGGAGGTGCTGGAGGTGGGTCAGGACATCCGCCTGGACATAGTCCTCGTACGGAGTCGTTCCCGCGAAGTCCAGGTGCGGGGTGTCCGCACCGGTGGCTTCGGGGTCGGGGTGGATCGTCGACATTGCTGTCTCCTCGACACGAGCTTCCGGGTAGCGGTCCGCCCCTTCCGTGAGGTGATGGAGCTCCGGTCCCCTGTCCGCATCCTAAGCGGAGCCCCGCGAAAGACGCAGGCCCCGCAGACGGCGATACGTCTGCGGGGCCGTGAACAGGGCGTATGCGCCCGCTATCCCAGGATCTCGGCGGCGGTCGGCGACGAGTCGCGGAGGAACGTCGAGCAGCGCTCGTACTCCTCCTGCTCACCGATCGACTGCGCGGCGCGCGCCAGGGCGTGCAGGGCACGCAGGAAACCGCGGTTCGGCTCGTGCTCGAACGGTACGGGCCCGTGGCCCTTCCAGCCGGCCCTGCGGAGCGCGTCGAGGCCGCGGTGGTAGCCGGTGCGGGCATAGGCGTACGACTCGATGACGCGGCCGCCCTCGAACGCCTCGTCGGCGAGCTGCGCCCAGGCCAGGGAGGATGTCGGGTACTTCGCGGCGACGTCGGCGGGGGCGGTGCCGTTCGCGAGCAGCTCGCGCGGCTCCGGGTCGTCGGGCAGGTGGGTCGGGGGAGGCCCCCCGAGCAGGTTCTCGTGGATGGACATGGGTTCAAGTGTGCCTGGCACATGCGCGTCGGGGGTAGCCGGGCGCCCCGAGCGGTCAGGTCCGGCCCGGCTCCCCGTTCTCGTCCCGCGCGGGCTCCAGGGGAGGTGCCACGACACCGCAGTGCACGGTGCATTCCGGACGCGCCCTGCCCTTCCGGTCCGCGGGCGGTGTCCGTACGGTCGCCCAGGCGATCGCCGAGCCCAGCACCATCAGCCCGGCGCACATCGGCATGGCCCGCCGGAAGGTCGCGGCGAACTCACCGGCGTCGCGGTACGCCTCGGGCCCCATCCCGGCGAGCAGCGGCAGCGCGGCCACGGCGATCAGGCCGGCGGCGCGGGCGGCGGCGTTGTTGATCCCGCTGGCCAGCCCGGCGCGCGAGGTGTCGACGGAGGCGAGGACGGTCGCGGTGAGCGGCGCCACCAGGGTGACCAGGCCGAGGCCGAGCAGGGCGACGGCGGGCAGCACGTGCTGGACGTACGCGGAGACGGAGGCGTCGCCGGGCCCCACCCGCAGCATGAGCAGCATCCCGGCGGCGGCCAGCAGCGGCCCGACGGTGAGCGGGATACGGGGGCCGATGCGCTGCCCGAGCTCGCCCGACGAGGCGGAGAAGAGCAGCATCAGCACGGTGCTCGGAAGGAGGGCGGTCCCGGCCCCGAGCGCGGAGTACCCGGCCACGACCTGGAGCTGAATGGCGGAGAGGAAGAAATAGCCGCCGAGCGCCGCGTACACGCAGAGTGTGACGACATTGACGGCGGTGAACAGTCGGGACTCGAACACCGACGGTGGCAGCATGGGGTTCGCCCGCCGCCGCTCCACCTGCACGAACGCCACCCCGAGCAGCACTCCGCCCACGGCCGCCCCGATCACCGCAGCTGACGCCCCCTGCCCGGGAGCCTCGACCAACGCGTACGTCACGAGGGCCAGAGCCAGCGCGCCGAGCACGGCCCCCAGAACATCGAAGCGCCCGTGCGCGTGCGGGTCCCGCGACTCCGGTACGTGCCGCAGCGCGACCGGCACACAGATCACGGCGACCGGCACATTGATCAGGAACACCCACCGCCACCCCGGCCCGTCGACGAGCCACCCCCCGACGAACGGCCCGATCGCCGCCCCCACCCCACCGAAGCCGGACCACAGCCCGACCGCGCGCGCCCGGTCGTCCGGGTGAAAACTGGCCTGGATCAACGCCAGCGACCCGGGCGTGAGGAGCGCCCCGCCCACCCCCTGAAGGGCCCGGGCCGCAATCAGCACGCCGGCATTCGGCGCGACGCCGCACAGCAGCGAGGCGGCAGCGAACCACACCACCCCCACGACGAACACCCGCCGCCGTCCGTACCGGTCCCCGAGCGCCCCACCGAGCAGGATCAGCCCGGCAAGGGTCAGCATGTAGGCGTTGACGGTCCACTGGAGAGCGGCCAGATCGGTGCCGAGGTCCTTGCCGATACGGGGCAGGGCGACGTTGACGACGGTGGAGTCGAGCAAGGCCATGGCGGACCCGAGGACGGTGGTCAGAACGACCCAGCGCCCGGGTGCGGAGGCGGCACGGATCTGACCGGCGGGTGTCTCGACCATGCGAGCAGCATCCCCGGTCCGGCGGGAGGCGGCCAGTCCGGCACGGGCACCTGCCGGTCCCGGATCAGCCCCTCGACGCCCGCACCGCCCCCAGCGCCCGGATCAGCGCCTCGACGCCCGCCTCCACCTTGCTGCGCGGGCACCCGACGTTCAGACGCAGGAAGCCCTCCGCGCCGTACACCGCCCCCGGCATGATCGCGACCTTCTCGCGTTCGATCAGCACCCGCTGCAGCGCCTCGTCGTCCACACCCAGCGGGCGCAGGTCGATCCACGCCAGGTAGCCGGCCTGCGGCGGTTCCCAGGACAGCTCGGGAAAGGCCGTGTTCAGGCGTTCCGCGACCAGTGCCAGGTTGTCGGAGACGTACGCCCGGACCGCGTCCAGCCACTCCCCGCCCTCCCGGTACGCGGCTATGTGCGCGGTCAGCGACAGGACCGCCGGGGAGGCGAGCCCCTCGGCCGTCTCCATGCGCCGCAGAAACTCCGTCCGGTCCACCGGGTCGCCGATGATGCCGTACGAGCCGGTCAGCGCCGGAAAGTTGAAGGACTTCGAGGCGGACGAGATCACCGCCCAGCGCCCCCCGCCCGCACCTGCCACGCGCGCCCACGGCACATGCCGATGGCCCTCGTGCACGAAGTCCGCGTGGATCTCGTCGCTGATCACCGCGACCCCGTGGCGCGCCGCCAGCGCCGCCGTCTCGACGAGCTCCGGCTCCGTCCACACCCGGCCGGTCGGGTTGTGCGGCGAACACAGCACCAGCACCTTCGCGTCGGGGCGCGCCAGCTCCCGCTCCAGCGCCTCCGTGTCGCCCACCGGCACGCCTCGCAGCTCCCGGCCGAGACCGGTGATCGCCTTGCGGAAGCCGTCGTACGTGGGGGTGTGGACGACGACGCCGTCGCCCTGCGCCGTCCACATCTGGAGGAGCTGCGAGAGCTGGCTGAGCACCGACGGGGCGTAGACCAGCCGGCCGGTGTCCAGCTCGGTGCCGTACCGGGTCCCGTACCAGTGCGCTATCGCCGACCGGAAGTCGTCGTGCTGCCAGCTGGTGTAGCCGAGGACGCCGTGGTCGAGGCGGGTCCGCAGCGCGGTCAGCACCTCCGGGGCGGTCTCGAAGTCCATGTCCGAAATGGTGAACGGGAGGAGTCCGTCGACCCCGAACCGGTCGGCGACTCCGTCCCACTGGACGCACCAGGTGCCCCTGCGGTCGACGACGGTGTCGAAGTCATAGCGTGCGCTCTCCTGCACCAGTGCTCCTTCTGCTCGTTCGCGGACGTGCCGTGGGCCCGGCACCCCCAGGGAGTGCCGGGCCCACGGCCGCCGTTCGTACCTATTGCTACTTCAGCTTCGTGCCGGTGGAACGCAGGTTGGCGCAGGCCTCCGTGACACGCTTGGCCATGCCCGCCTCGGCGGACTTGCCCCAGCTGCGCGGGTCGTAGACCTTCTTGTTGCCGACCTCGCCGTCGACCTTCAGCACGCCGTCGTAGTTGCGGAACACGTGGTCCACGATCGGGCGGGTGAAGGCGTACTGGGTGTCGGTGTCGAGGTTCATCTTCACGACGCCGTTCTCCAGCGCGGTGGCGATCTCCTGCTCGGTGGAGCCGGAGCCGCCGTGGAAGACAAAATCGAAGGGCTGGCTACCAGCCGCCTTGCCGTACTTGGCGCCGACGCCCTCCTGGAGGTCCTTCAGCAGCTCGGGGCGGAGCACGACGTTGCCCGGCTTGTAGACGCCGTGCACGTTACCGAAGGACGCGGCCAGCAGGTAGCGGCCCTTCTCACCCAGACCGAGCGCCTCGGCGGTACGCAGCGCGTCGTCGACGGTGGTGTACAGCTCGTCGTTGATCTCGTGCGTGACGCCGTCCTCCTCGCCACCGGTCGGGGTGATCTCGACCTCAAGAATGATCTTGGCGGCGGCGGCCTTGGCCAGCAGTTCCTGGCCGATGGCCAGGTTGTCGGCGAGGGTCTCGGCCGAACCGTCCCACATGTGGGACTGGAACAGCGGGTTCAGGCCCTTGGCGACGCGCTCGGCGGAGATGTCGAGCAGCGGACGTACGTAGCCGTCCAGCTTGTCCTTGGGGCAGTGGTCGGTGTGCAGCGCGACCGTGATGTCGTACTTGGCGGCGACGATGTGCGCGAACTCGGCGAGGGCAACGGCGCCCGTGACCATGTCCTTGTTGTGCTGGCCGCCCAGGAACTCCGCCCCACCGGTGGAGATCTGGACGATGCCGTCGCTCTCAGCCTCCGCGAAGCCGCGCAGTGCAGCGTGCAGGGTCTGGGTCGACGTCACATTGATGGCCGGGTAGGCGAACTTGCCTGCCTTCGCCCGGTCGAGCATCTCGGCGTAGACCTCGGGGGTTGCGATGGGCATCTGTCCGCTCCTTGGGATGTGCGGGTGTGCGTTGCTGGTTCCCTGACCTGGGGGCGACGTCATCGTCGCCCCCATCTTCCCAGACTCTCGCTCCGGCTCCACCCGGCGGACTCCCTGGGCGGTCGGGCCGGACCGCTGGAGGCATACGACGAGGGCGGACGGTTTCACGTGAAACCGTCCGCCCTCGAAGAAAAACGCAGGTCAGGCCAGCGATCAGGTCAGGTCGAGGTCCGACACCGTGTAGGCGTGGATGTACGGGAGACCCGCCTCGGCAATGGCCGGAGCCGCACCCCGCTCCACGATCGTGGCGACAGCGACGACCTCGCCACCGGCCTCGCGCACCGCCTCCACAGCCGTAAGCGGCGAACCGCCGGTCGTCGAGGTGTCCTCGACCACCAGGCAGCGACGGCCCTTCACGTCCGCGCCCTCGATCCGGCGCTGCATCCCGTGCGCCTTCTGCGCCTTGCGGACGACGAACGCGTCCATCCGCCCCCCGCGCGCTGCGGAAGCGTGCAGCATCGACGTGGCCACCGGGTCGGCGCCCAGGGTCAGCCCGCCCACGCAGTCGTAGTCGAGCTCGGCGGTCGCGTCCAGCATGACCCGACCGACCATCGGAGCAGCCTCGCCGTCCAGCGTGATGCGGCGCAGGTCGATGTACCAGTCGGCCTCAAGACCCGAGGAGAGGGTCACCTTGCCGTGTACCACGGCCTTGTCCTTGATCTGCTGGAGCAGCTCAGCACGTACGTCAGTCATGGCTACGAGCTTAAGGCCGCCCGCCTCACAGCCTGCGCCAGCTCCAGGTCGCCACGATCTCCAGCGGGTCGATCGGGGTGACATAGCGCGGCGCGGTGTTCAGTCCGTTCGGCGGACCCGATTGCGGCTCCACGCAGACCGCCTCGTCCTGCTCGTCGTAGACGACGACCCACTCGGTCCGGCTCTTCACCTTCAGTTCCAGTTGCTGCGGCCAGGTGAGCGTCACGTCGACCCCGTCGGGCATCCCGAAGCAGTCGTCCCACGGGCCGGGCAGCGGCGGGATCCGGCGGCCGGTCGGCAGATGGTTCTCACCCCGCTCCTCCTGCCAGGCGGCGTCGAAGCCGATCTGCACGTCGTCGCCGCCGGTTCCGAGGTTGCGCAGGAACCAAGGGTGCCAGCCGGCCTGTGCGGGGAACGAGTCCCCGTACGTCTCGATGCCGAACGCGAGCGTGAGCGAGTCCTCGGCCAGTTCGAAGGTCTGGGTGACGCGGCCCGGATACGGCCACGGCTCAGCCAGGTCGTAGTAGAACGCAGCGTCGGTCCCGCCCTCCTTCGCCGTGAGCCACGCGGTGTCACGGCCGGTGCCGTGGATGGCGTGCGGCGGGGAGTTCAGCGGCAGCTGGTGGAGCACATCGCCATTGTGGAACCGGCCGTTCTCGGTCCGCCCGCACCACGGCACCATGGGGAAACAGCCGTACCGCTCCCCCTGCCGCAGCAATTCGGTGCCCCCGATCCGGAGGCTGCTGATACGGCAGCCATTGGCGGGATCCACGGTCAACTCGGCGTCGCCGACGGACAGCCGGACGTTCTTCTCGCTACTGCTCACACGACGACACTACTGGCGCCGCTACCTCCGCCGCCGCAGCGCCCGGCCGATGACGACCGCGGAGGCGAGCGCGAGGGCGGCCGCCGGGGCCACCCAGCGCAGGGTGGCCCCGGCGGTGGTCGACTCGGGCGACGGCACGGGGGCGTACCGGCCGCGCGGCGGCGCGTGGTCGACCTCCTCCGCGCTGCGCCCGATCATGGTCCGGCGCGCGTGCGCGGCCTCGGCCGGCGGGCCCTCAGGGGCGGGGAACCCCATGTCCGCGTTGGGGTCGAGCGAGGGCGGCGGCACCGGCGTCTCGAAGGCCGAGCCGGTGCCGGGTGGTGTCCGGTCGGAGGGGGCCTCGGCAGGGGGCGTGCCGTCGGACGGCGCCTCGGCCGAGGGTGCCTCCTCGGACTGCGATTCGCCGGACGGTCCCTCGTCGGACGGTGCGGAGGCGGCGGGCAGTCCGCCGGATGCCGCCCCCTCGGACCGCACGCGGTCGGCGCTCACGTCGTCCGCGGTCGCCGCAGGCTCCCCGGCCGCCCCCTCGGGCTGGTCGCCCGCGCCGTGCGTCGCCAATGTCTCGGTCACCAGCTGCTGCGTGAAGCGGTCCAGCAGTCGGTACGCCGCCGCCAGCGCCGTCTCCGGTTCCAGCTCCACGATGCGGCCCTCGCCGCCCGCCGTGCCCGTGAACGCGATCGTCGTACCGCCGTCCGTCTCCGTCAGGCGGATCGTCAGGCCGAGCTTCGCCGAGCCGGTGCCCCGCGCCTCCACGCCCTCACCGGTGACGGAAACCCCTGCCCCGTCCGGCAGCGCGGTCGGTGTCAGCGTGCCGCGGTACGTGATCGTGTGGCCGCCGATCCTGACCTTGAGCCGGCCGGCCAGGGGGCCCACGGACACGTCGGCATCCTGCTGGAGGCCCGGCACGCAGCGGGCGACACGGGCGGAGTCGCCCAGCGTCCGCAGCAGGGACGGGACCGGAACCGGAACGAACACCTCATGCTCCATGAAAACCGAGCCTACTCAGGCACGGCCGCCCCGTCAGCGCTTCCGCACCCGGAAGAGACGGGATCTCCCCCGGAGCGACACACCTCCGATCCCCCGGACCAGGCGTACCCCTCGCACCCTCACGGCTCCTCCCAGTACCGCGGATGCACGAGCGTCGACGGCACCTGGCCCCGCAGCCGTCGGCCCTCCGCGTACCGGGCCGCCCGCGCCAGCTCCCCTTCCGAGAGGAACCGAAGTTTCGGCGGACGTGGAGGCAGGTGAAGGGCCGGAGGTCTCACGCCCGGGCGGGCGAGGACGAAGCCCCAGTCGGGGCGGCCCTGCGCAGCGTCCGTCGTGCGGTCCGAGCCCGCCGCGAAGCCGGACGGACGGCCGCAGATACGGTACGGGCGGGTCCGCAGGCCCGCCGCTCTCATGGACGCTTCGACCGTCCAGAACGTCCGGGGCCGGACGACGGGCGGGCCCGCGTGCACCACCAGCCGTCCGCCCGGCGCGAGGGCTTCTGTGACCAGGCCGTAGAACTCCGCCGAGTACAGCTTCGTGCTCGCCGTGATCCCGGGGTCCGGCAGGTCGGAGATCACCACGTCGTAGCCGCCGTGCGACACCTCCCGCAGCCAGCTGAACGCGTCCGCGGTGACGGCGGTCAGCCGCGGATCGCGGTACGCGTGCGCGTTCAGCGCGGAGAGTGCGGGGTCGGTACGGGCCAGTCGGGTGACGCCGCGGTCGAACTCGACGACCGTGACGCTCCGTACGTCCGGGTAGCGCAGCACCTCGCGGGCGGCCAGGCCGTCGCCGCCACCCAGGATCAGCACCCGGGCATGGCGCCCGTTCATCGCCGGATGGACCAGGGCCTCGTGGTACCGGTACTCGTCGCGGGCGCTGACGCGCAGCCGCCCGTCCAGGAAGAGGTCCAGGGAGCTGCGACCGGCCCCGGTGAGGACGACCTCCTGCACATCGGTCTGTACGGCGACCCGCACCCGGTCCCCGTACACCGCACGCCGTGCCACCCGCTCGAAGTCGTCGACGAGCACCGTGGCGGCGGCCAGCAGGGCGATCACCGTCACGTTGGCGACGATCAGCAGCCACCGGGACCGCCGGGTCAGGTCCCGCCGGAACACCCACAGCACCAGTGCCCCGCCCGCCGCCGCGTTGACCGTGCCGGTGAGCAGCGCCCCGGTGAGCTGGCCGAGGGCCGGCAGCAGGAGGAAGGGGAAGGCCAGTCCGCCGACCAGCGCACCCACGTAGTCGGCGGCGAACAGATCCGCGACCGCCCCGCCCGCGTCCTGTCGGTCGACGCGCTGGATCAGCGTCATCAGCAGCGGGATCTCCGCGCCGATCAGGATCCCTATGGCGAGCGAGAACCCGACCAGCGCGAAGCGTGACTCCCCCATCCACGCGAACGACGCGTAGAGCACGAGCGCCGAGCAGCCGCCGATCAGTGCGAGAGCCGCCTCGATCAGCCCGAAACCCACGGCGGCATGGCTGCGCAAACGTTTCGCGAGCAGCGAGCCGATCCCCATCGCGAAGACCATCACGGAGAGCACGACGGATGCCTGGGTGACGGAATCGCCGGTCAAGTAGGAGGCGAGAGCGACCAGTTCGAGCTCGTAGACCAGTCCGCAGGCAGCGCAGACGAAGACTGCGGCCAGCACGAGGAACCGACCGGTCCGCGGTCGCACGGGAAGACGCGGCGCACCCCCTCGCAACGACACCTGCACCTGCTGGTCGATCATGATGCGAACGCTACGTCACGATGACGTCGCCGCTTGTCACCCGCAAGGGTGCAAGTGCCGTGTACGCAACCGAGTTGAGGCGATTCAGAGCGCCACCACCGGCGTCCGTACTCCCACCCTGGTGCGGGTCACCACCAACTGCCCCTCCTGCGGGTACGCATGCCAGGTGCGCCATCCGACCTGGCCCTCCGACCGCTGCGCGAGCATGGCGGTGAAGGCGTGCGGACTGCCGGGGAACGTACCCGCGAGGCCGTGCGGATGGTCGGTCACCAGCGCGAGGAGCTCCTGCGCACGCCCGGCGAAGGAGCCCGTGGAGAGCGTCTCGACGCGCGCCGCGAATTCGTACTCCCAGTCGCCGAGCCGTTTGGCGACGCCGAGCGGCAGCGGCGTGGAGCCGCCGGGGATGCAGGCGACCGTTTCGGAACAGGTACCGCCGTCCTCTTCGAGAAGCACCTGGTGGGAGGCGCCGAGCAGACGCAGCTGCAATTGGGCCCCGCCGAGCTCGAGGTCGAGCACGGCCAGGGCTGGGAGCGGTTCACGCCCCAGCGCCCAGGCCAAGTCGGCAGCACGGGTATCGGAATAGGCCGTCTGGAGGGTCGTGAGCATGGGTCGGCTCCGCAAAACACGCATGGACACATGGACAGGGGACGCCCCCGTAACGACGCACGTGGGGAGTGGGGAACGCCCGATCAGGTCCAACTGGGGTCCGAGGGCTGAATGTTCTCTCCACCGAGGGAATCATGAAGTGCGCCGCGTCCACAGCGTTTTTGCCCAACTTGACGTGGTTTCCATCCCCTCGGGGGCCCGACGGTTCAACTGTTCACCGCCAACGCGCCGCACGGCCCAACAAAAAGGTGCCCGGCGGGAGTTCACCCGCCGAGCACCTTCACCACGCGGACCAGCTGCCCCGTGTCAGCTGCCTCCGCCGCATCCGCCCCCGCCGCCGCACGAAGAACCGCCACCGCACGAGGAGCCCCCGCCGCACGAGTGACCACCGGAGTGGCCGCCGCCTCCGCAGGACGAGCCGCCGCTGTCGCCGGCCCACCAGCCACCACCGGCGGCCGCACCACTGCCCGAGCCACTGCCCGCGCGGCGCCGCCCGCTGCGCACCCGCCCCGGCCTCCGGTTGGCCGCCACCGCCAGCAGCAGCACCACGACGAACCCGACGACCACGACCCCGATCAGCACACCAGGAAAGTTCTCCATCGACCTCACGTCCCTTCCGTCCCCCGAAGCGAGGCCCCCCGCTTCACACCGCTTCTCGCGTGAGTGGGGGATGCCCTCGGCCTCCCGGAGCCAAAGCGGACTTGAGCAACTCCAGAGCTTCGGCCCAGGATGGCGGGCATGACACAGGGACGACCGCTGCTCAACCGCCGCCTCGCCGAGTTCGGCACGACGATCTTCGCGGAGATGTCGGCGCTGGCCGTACGGACCGGCTCCATCAACCTCGGCCAGGGCTTCCCCGACACCGACGGCCCCGAAGAGATCCGGGAGGCCGCGGTCCGCGCGCTGCGCGCCGGGCACGGCAACCAGTACCCGCCGGGCCCCGGCGTCCCGGAACTGCGCACCGCGATCGCCGACCACCAGCAGCGGAGGTACGGACTCGCGTACGACCCCGACTCCGAGGTCCTCGTCACGGCGGGCGCCACCGAGGCCATCGCCGCCACCCTGCTCGCCCTGGTGGAACCCGGTGACGAGGTCATCGCCCTGGAGCCGTACTACGACTCCTACGCCGCGTGCATCGCCATGGCCGGCGGCACCCGCGTCCCGGTCACCCTGCACCCGGACGCGGACAGCGGTACGTACCGGCTCGACCTCGACGAGCTGCGCGCCGCCGTCACCTCCCGCACCCGGCTGATCCTCCTCAACACCCCGCACAATCCGACCGGCACCGTCCTGACCCGCGAGGAGCTGGCGGCGATCGCCACACTCGCCTGCGAGCGGGACCTCCTCGTCGTCACCGACGAGGTGTACGAGCATCTGGTCTTCGAGGGCACCCACCTGCCGGTCGCGGGCTTCCCGGGCATGCGGGAGCGGACCGTGACCATCGGCTCCGCGGGCAAGACCTTCTCCTTCACCGGGTGGAAGGTCGGCTGGGTGACCGCGGCCCCGGAGCTGGTGGCGGCGGTCCGCTCGGCGAAGCAGTTCCTGACCTACGTCTCCGCGGGCCCGTTCCAGTACGCGGTCGCCGAGGCGCTGCGCCTGCCCGACAGCTACTTCGACGGGCTGCGCGCGGACCTGCGGGCCAAGCGGGACCTGCTGAGCGCCGGGCTGGCCGAGGCCGGATTCGAGGTCTACCGGCCCGCCGGGACGTACTTCGTCACCACTGACATCCGTCCGCTCGGCGGCGAGACCGACGGATTCGCGTTCTGCCGCGCACTGCCCGAGCGGTGCGGGGTCGTCGCCATCCCCAACGCGGTGTTCTACGACCATCAGGAGGCGGGCCGCAGCAAGGTCCGGTTCGCCTTCTGCAAGCGGGAGGACGTGCTGCGCGAGGCCGTCGCGCGACTCAAGGGGCTCTGAGCGACGGCCCGTCCTGCGCCGTCCGTCCGGCTCCGGCTTCCTCGGGTCCGAGCCGCGCTTCCTGCTGCCCGCGTTCCCGCTGCCACTGCCGTCGGCGCACACCCCGACAAAAACCCGGCCGAGGACGGCGGTCGTGGTGACCGTCGCCCCGGCCGGGCTGTCGTGCGCCTCCGGAACGTATCTGCTGACGTCGTCCAGCCGGCGCTGTGAACGGCTGTGCGCTCAGAGCCTGTCGGGTGACCTCTGATCGGGCGGCCGAAGGTCACCCGACAGGCTCTCAGGCGCTCGGCGCGTCCGAGCCGTCGCCCGGCTCCTTGTCGGCCGGCTCCAGCCCCAGACGCTCCCGCAGCCACTTGTCGAACTCGATCGAGGCCCGCACCCAGCTGACCGTCGACGAGACGAAGTGCTCCAGGCTGACGCCCGTACCGATGAGCATCTGCGCCTCACCGATCAGACGGACCGAGGTCTCGGTGTCCTCGGCACCCTCCTCGGCCTCGTGGGTGTGGGTGTAGACCTTGGGCCACAGGGTGCGGCGGTTCCAGTCGTCGATCGCGTCGAGGAGGACCGGGCGCTGGTCGGCGGGGTGCGGGCGGTCGTAGAACGTACGGACCGAGAAGACCTGCTGCTCGTCCTCGCCACGGAACATGAAGTACGTGCGGAAGTCCTCCCACGGCGCCGCGAGGTCACCCTCGTCGTCGACGACGTACTTCAGCTCCATCTGGTCGAGAAGCTGCTTGACGAGGTCCTGGTCAGGGACGACGGGGCCCTCCGGTCCTGCCGCCTGCGGTTCGGGCTGGCCCCCGAAATTCGGAATCGAGGACGGGTCGATGCTCACCGTGAATTTCCCTTCGTACGGTTGGCGCCATCCTCTCCCATCGCGGGAGGGGAATGGCAACCCCCGGCTGGTCCGATCAGCTACCGGCTGACATGATCCCTCCTGTCGGGGAGGGGGTCTCGGAGGGTCCACGGGAAGGGATGTCTTGGACGGAACACGCGGCAGAGCCGCCCGTTTCCGCTCCCCCTTGGTGCTCCTGGCACTGCCCGCGCTCGTCGTCGCCTGGATCGGGTGGTCCGTCATCGGCTTCCTGACGAGCGACGATCCCCTCGACAGCGCGTCGCAGGTCCCCTGCGACGAGGCGATGGAATTCACCGGGGTCCCGTTACCGGCCGGAGCGCGCGACCGGCGGTGCGTGACGCGCGTCTGGCTGGACACGGAGTACGACGTCCGCTTCCGGATCACCCGTAAGGAGTTGGACGCCTGGCTGGAATCGGAGTTCCCCGGCACCGAGCTCGACCCGGAGTTCTGCGCCGGCGAGGTCGACGCCTGCGCGCACATCGACTTCGGCAACCAGAGACCGGGCCAGGCGGTCGCGGCCGATGTGTCGGTCGTGTACGAGGGCGGCGGCACCGCCCTCGTACGCTTCGAGCCTTTCGACGTCTGAGAACCACCCGGTCCGTTACCGCGCGGGCCCCACGATCAGACCGCTCCCCTCGCCGTCCCCGAACGTGTCCACCCGCACGGTGTCCCCGTCCCTGACCTCGCCCGCGAGGATCTCCTTCGCGAGCCGGTCACCGATCGCGGTCTGGATGAGGCGACGCAGCGGCCGCGCCCCGTACGCCGGGTCGTTGCCCTCCTTCGCCAGCCAGGCCAGCGCGGCCGGGGTGACGTCGAGGGTGAGCCGCCGGTCGACCAGCCGCTTCGCGAGCCGGTCGATCTGGAGCGCGGCGATGTGCGTGAGCTCGTCGCCGGAGAGGGCGGAGAAGACCACCAGGTCGTCGAGCCGGTTGAGGAACTCCGGCTTGAACGAGGCGCGTACGAGCTCCAGGACCCGCTCCCTCTTCTCCTCCGGCTTCATCAACGGATCGACCAGGAACTGGCTGCCCAGGTTCGACGTCAGGACCAGGATGGTGTTGCGGAAGTCCACCGTCCGGCCCTGGCCGTCGGTGAGCCGGCCGTCGTCGAGCACCTGGAGCAGGATGTCGAAGACCTCGGGGTGGGCCTTCTCCACCTCGTCCAGCAGGATGACGCTGTACGGGCGGCGACGGACCGCCTCCGTGAGCTGGCCGCCCTCCTCGTACCCCACATAGCCGGGTGGGGCACCGACCAGCCGGGCGACGCTGTGCTTCTCGCCGTACTCGCTCATGTCGATGCGGACCATGGCCCGCTCGTCGTCGAACAGGAAGTCGGCGAGCGCCTTCGCCAGCTCGGTCTTGCCGACACCGGTCGGGCCGAGGAAGAGGAACGATCCGGTGGGCCGGTCCGGGTCGGCGATACCGGCCCTGGTGCGGCGTACCGCGTCCGACACCGCCTGCACGGCCTCGGTCTGGCCGATCAGCCGCCTGCCCAGCTCCTCCTCCATGCGCAGGAGCTTCTGGGTCTCGCCCTCCAGCAGGCGTCCGGCCGGAATGCCCGTCCAGGCGCCGACGACATCGGCGATGTCGTCCGGGCCGACCTCGTCCTTGACCATCGTGTCCTTGGCGGCCTCCTGCTCGGCCTCGTCGGCCTCCGCGAGCTCCCGCTCCAGGCCCGGGATCTCCCCGTACAGCAGCTTGGAGGCGGTGTCGAAGTCGCCGTCGCGCTGGGCGCGCTCGGCCTGTCCGCGCAGATCGTCGAGGCGCTCCTTCAGCTCGCCGACGCGGTTGAGGCTCTGCTTCTCCTTCTCCCAGCGGGCGGTGAGGCCGCGCAGCTCCTCCTCCTTGTCGGCGAGGTCGCGGCGGAGCTTCTCCAGACGCTGGACGGAAGCGGCATCGGTCTCGTTCTTCAGCGCCAGCTCCTCCATCCGCAGGCGGTCGACGGCGCGCTGCAGTTCGTCGATCTCGACGGGCGAGGAGTCGATCTCCATACGCAGCCGGGACGCCGACTCGTCGACCAGGTCGATGGCCTTGTCGGGGAGGAAGCGGGAGGTGATGTAGCGGTCGGACAGGGTCGCGGCGGCGACCAGCGCGGAGTCCGCGATCTGCACCTTGTGGTGCGCCTCGTAACGGCCCTTGAGGCCGCGGAGGATCGCGATGGTGTCCTCCACGGACGGCTCGGCGACCAGGACCTGCTGGAAGCGGCGCTCCAGGGCGGGGTCCTTCTCGATCCGCTCGCGGTACTCGTCGAGCGTCGTCGCACCCACCATCCGCAGCTCGCCGCGGGCCAGCATCGGCTTGAGCATGTTGCCCGCGTCCATGGCGGAGTCCCCACCGGCGCCCGCGCCCACGACGGTGTGGAGCTCGTCGATGAACGTGATGATCTGGCCGTCGCTCTCCTTGATCTCGGAGAGGACGGTCTTCAGGCGCTCCTCGAACTCCCCGCGGTACTTGGCGCCCGCGACCATGGCTCCCAGGTCGAGCGAGACGAGCCGCTTGTTCCGCAGGCTCTCCGGCACATCGCCCTTGACGATGCGCTGGGCGAGCCCCTCGACGACGGCGGTCTTGCCGACGCCGGGCTCGCCGATGAGCACGGGGTTGTTCTTCGTACGCCGCGACAGGACCTGCACGACGCGCCGGATCTCCTGGTCACGTCCGATGACGGGGTCGAGCTTGCCCTCGCGCGCGGCGGCCGTGAAGTCGGTGCCGAACTTCTCCAGGGCCTTGTACTGGCCCTCCGGGTCGGGTGTGGTCACCCGGCGCCCTCCCCTGCTCTTCTCGAATGCGTCCAGCAGCTTCTTCGCGCCGGCGCCCTGCCCGGTGAGGATCTCACCGGCGCGGCCGCCCTCGGCCGCGATACCGATCAGCAGATGCTCGGTCGAGAGGTAGTCGTCGCCGAGCTCCTTCGCGCGCTGGGCGGCGTCGGAGATGACGGCGAGCAGCTCACGGTTGGGCTGCGGCGGAGCGACGGTCGACCCGGTGACGCTGGGCAGCGACGCGAGCAGCCGCTCGGTCTCGCTGCGCACGGCGGCCTGGTCGGCCTCGACGGCGGCCAGCAGGTCGATGATGTTCTCGTTGTCCTCGCCCTGGAGCAGGGCGAGCAGCAGATGCCCAGGGGTCAGATCGGGGTGTCCGTCCTTCACGGCCCTGCTGGTGGCCGCATTGATGGCATCCCGGCTCTTGTTGGTCAGCTCGGCGTCCACGTGTGCTCTCTCCTCCTTGCGGTGACTGGCCTGTCCATAACTCTGACCAGATCAACGTCCACAAAGTTGAGTCTATTCCACTCAAGGCACAAATGTCGGTCCCACGCCACTTGGCCCAGGGCCGGAACCCGGAGGGGGAACAGGGCTCCCGGCCGAGTGAACCGGCCGGACCGCTCCTCCGCCACCGCACCGCATCGGGGCACGGGTCCGCGGATGCCTACCCTTTCCCCATGGCCGTAGACGTACGCAACCCCAGCCCCGAGTACCTCGCCTTCTGGCGCGAGTACCACGTGTGCACCCTGACCACCCACCGCCCCGACGGCAGCCCGCACGTGGTGCCGGTCGGCGTGACGTACGACCCCGAGGCCGGGCTCGCCCGCATCATCACCAACAAGAGCAGCAGAAAGGTCGCCAACGTCCTGGCCGCCGGTCCGGACGGGGCACGGGTGGCGGTCTGCCAGGTGGACCGGGGGCGCTGGGCGACGCTGGAGGGCCGCGCGACGGTCCGTACGGAGCAGGACGTGGTCGACGACGCGGTACTCCGCTACGCGGAACGCTACGGGCGCACGCCGGCACCCAATCCGAACCGGGTCGTCATCGAGATCGCCCTCGAACGGGCGCTGGGCCGGGGCGCACCGGTCCGCACGGCCTGACCACCGGGGGCCGTGAGCCCCGGCAGTTCCCCACCGTCCGCCCCCGGGCAGCACAGCGGCGCCACCGTGTTCAGGTCACGATGGCGCCGCTGTGTGGGGGAGTGTCCGAGCGACATGGAACGACGGGGGATCGCTCAGGCACTGCGGGGGGTGGCGGAGATGGTTTCTGGTTCGATCAGCTGGTGGTCACGCTGATCAAGATTGACGAAGATCATTCCGTACCGGATCGCACACCGGACAGGCTGCGGCGCCCCGCGGGGGCGACGGAGGCACCTGTAGGCGCGGACCTCGTCGTCGTCCTCGAGGACGACGACGACAGGCTCTCCGAGCAGGGTGACCATCAACGAATCGCCATGGCGGGGGAGTGCCGTGAGCAGATCGATGAAGTGCCACCCTGAGCGGTAGGCCGAGGCCATCTCCCGCCGGAAGACCCGGTCGTCCGGCGGGATGGTCACGCGCCCGCCAGATTCACCGGAGAGCTGCCCCAGCCGACATCGTCCTGGTGGAGGTCGACGGCGGCACCTGTCGGCGCACTGCCCCAGCCGACATCGGCTTGGCGGAGGTCGACGACAGCGCCTGCCTGCACACTGCCCCATCCGACGTCCGGGGGAGAGACATTCGCCACGAGCAGCAGCGCAGCAGCGCCAAACACAGTGACAAGCACTGAGCGAAGCATTCGCTTGTACATAGTCGGCTTCGTCCTCACTTGATGGTTTCCTCTCCCCCGCCCAACAAGACGATGGCTCATTCAGGCACGTCAATGCCACAGGAGCGATGCATCATGTTCCTGCATGTTCAGGACCCTGGGGGGTGGAGATTTGCCTACAAACAACACCGAACCGACACATACTCACGCGGTCACGGACCTGTGCACGGAGGGGGCACGGCTGTACGCCAGCGCACTGAGTGTCGGACGCATCGCTCGCGCCGAAATGGAACCCGCACCCTGCCTCATCGAGTTCGGGCTCCTGCTTCCCGACCCGGACGACGCCTCGTGGCTCCGCCCGGTTCCACCCTCGGCCGCCCTGGCGCAGCGGCTCCACCCGCTGGAACGTGAGATCCAGGACCGCAGACGGACGTCCGTGGAACTGACCGACGCCTTTGAACCGTTCATGGCCATCAGCGCCCAGAGTCCGGCACCCACGCATGCGATCACAGTGCTGGAAGGCATCGGCCGGATCAACGCGGCGCTCGACCTGGCCATCGCCGAGAGCCGGACCGAGGTACTGACCATCCAGCCCGGAGGCGGACGCAGCGAGGAAGTCCTCAGCGAAGCCCTGACCCGCAGCAAGCCTCTAATAGATTCCGGCATCAGCGTCCGCACCCTCTACCAGCACACGGTCAGGCACAGCCAACGCACTTTCGCCTACGTGGAACTGATGGCCGGCGCCAGAATGGAGATCCGTACGCTCGAAGAGCTCATCGAGCGTCTCATCATCTGCGACGACACCGTCGCCTTCATTCCGGCCCGGGACAACCCCCCCATCGCCCTCGAACTGCGGCACCCCGGGCTGGTCGCGTACCTGACGAAGGTGTTCGAGCAACTCTGGCGCCGGGCGGTTCCGCTGAACGAAGCGGCCCCGTACGACCCGGCACGCGACGGCATCACCGGCGTCCAGCGGGCCATAGCCACGCTGTTGGTCGAGGGGTACGTCGACGAGGCCATAGCCCGCCGTCTCGGTATGAATGTCCGTACCTGCCGTGCGCATGTCGCCAAGCTCTCCTCCACCCTCGGCAGCAACAGCCGCGCCCAACTCGGCTACCTGATAGCCCAGTCGGGGATACTGGACGAGGACAACTGACCACAACTCAAGCCGCCCTCTCCGGGTATGGAGGGCAACCATGGCCCCAATACGGGGGAGCGCACAACGGAGGCCCGCCACCCGTTCCCGGGTGGCGGGCCTCCGCCGTCGTCCACGCGCCGTAACCCACTTATTCCTTGGGCCTCTTCGGCCGCCAGACCACCAACGCGCTGGCGTGCTGCACATCCTGATACGGCACCAGATCACGCCGGTACGACGCATGCACCTGCGCCTCGCGCTGCTGCATCGCCGCCGCAGCGCCGTCCACCGCCGCGGAGAGTTCGGCGACGCGCTGCTGGAGCGCGGCCACCTGGTTCTCCAGTTCGATGATGCGCTTGATGCCCGCCAGGTTGATGCCCTCGTCCTGCGACAGTTGCTGCACCGTGCGCAGCAGCTCGATGTCGCGGGCCGAGTAACGCCTGCCGCGGCCGGCCGTGCGGTCGGGGGAGACCAGGCCGAGGCGGTCGTACTGGCGCAGTGTCTGCGGATGCAGGCCCGAGAGCTGAGCCGCGATCGAGATCACGTACACCGGGGAGTCATCGGTCAGTTCGTACGGATTACGTCGTCGGCCGTCCACCTCAAGCTCCCTTCGCCGCCTGGAACAGCTCCGCCCGCGGGTCCTCCCCCGCGGTCGCCTTCCGGTAGGCCTCCAGCGCGTCCTGGGCGTCGGGGGTGAGGTCCGTGGGGACCGCCACCTCGACGGTGACCAGGAGGTCGCCCCGGGTGCCGTCCTTGCGTACGGCACCCTTGCCGCGGGCGCGCATCGTGCGCCCGTTGGGGGTGCCGGCCGGAAGTTTCAGGGTGACGGGCGGTCCGCCGAGCGTCGGGACCTTCACCTCGCCGCCGAGCGCCGCCTCCGCGAAGGTGACGGGCACGGTGACCGTGAGGTTGTCGCCCTTGCGGCCGAAGACCGGGTGGGCGTCGACATGCACGACGACGTACAGGTCGCCGGCCGGTCCGCCGCGCTCGCCCGGTGCGCCCTTGCCGCGCAGCCGGATCCGCTGGCTGTCGGAGACGCCCGCCGGGATCCTGACCTGCATGGTGCGCGACGAACGCGCCCGCCCGCTGCCCTTGCACACATCGCACGGGTCCTGGGCGATGAGGCCCCGGCCCTTGCAGTCCACGCAGGGATCGGTGAGCGAGAATCCGCCGCCGCTGCCGCGCGACACCTGTCCGGTGCCGACACAGGTCGGGCAGACCCTCGGGGTGCCGTTCTTGTCGCCGGTGCCCGAGCACGCCTTGCAGGGCGCCTGGCTGGACATCCGCAGCGGGACCGTGGCCCCGTCGACCGCCTCGGTGAAGCTGAGCGTCACCTCGGACTCGATGTCCTGCCCGCGGCGCGGCTGCACGCGTGTCCCCGTACCGCCGCCCCGGTTGAACAGCCCGCCGAAGACATCGCCCAGACCGCCACCGCCGCCGAAGCCGCCGGGGCCGCCGGGACCTCCGCCCTGCGTGCCTCCGAAGAGGTCGCCCAGGTCGAAGTTGAAGTTGCCTCCCGCGCCTCCGGGACCGGCCCGGAAGCCGCCGTTGCCGAAGAGGGCGCGTGCCTCGTCGTACTCCTTGCGCTTCTTGGCGTCGCCGAGGATGTCATTGGCCTCGGAGATCTCCTTGAAGCGCTCCTCCGCCTTGTTGTCGCCCTTGTTCGCGTCCGGGTGGAACTCGCGGGCGAGCTTCCGGTACGACTTCTTGATCTCGGCTTCGGTGGCGTCCTTGGGGACGCCGAGGACCTTGTAGTAGTCCTTCTCGACGAAGTCCTTCGTGCTCATCGACGTCCCTCCTTCCGGACGATCGGCCGGGCGACCGGCCCGCAGGCCGGTCGCCGAACCGGGCGGTGGGCCCCGCGGTGGTCGGACGAAATGTCAGACCTCCTCGGTGCCACCGCTCTCCTCGTCGTCTGTCTTCTCCTCTTTGGCCGCCGCGGGGCTCGCGCCCGGCTGCGGCTCGGCCACTGCCACCCGCGCGGGGCGGATGGTGCGCTCGCCGATGCGATACCCCGGCTGCAGGATCGCCACGCAGGTCGTCTCGGTGACGTCCGGCGCGTACGAGTGCATCAGGGCTTCGTGGATCGTCGGGTCGAAGGGCTCGCCCTCCTTGCCGAACTGCTGCAGGCCCAGCTTGGCGACGACCGTCTCCAGCGATTCGGCCACCGACTTGAACCCGCCCACGAGCTCGCCGTGTTCCCTGGCGCGGCCGACGTCGTCGAGCACGGGCAGGAGCTCGCTCAGGAGACCCGCAACGGCGATCTCCTTGACCGTGACCCGGTCCCGCTCCACGCGGCGGCGGTAGTTCTGGTACTCGGCCTGGAGCCGCTGGAGGTCGCCGGTGCGCTCGGTGAGCGCGCTGCGTGCCTGGTCCAGTTGTGCCGTCAGACCGGCGGTCTGGTTCACGTCCCCGGCCGGGGCCTCCCCCTCCTCCGTGGAGGGGGCGGCAGCCTTCGGATCGGCGTCGTCAGGGGTGGCGCCGGAGGGAACGTCGGGCTTCTCCTCGAAGCCCGGAGTCTCCTCGGTCACGCCGCACCGCCCTTGGCGTCCTTCTCGTCGTCCACGATCTCGGCGTCGACGACGTCGTCATCGGCCCTGGCCTGCTCGGCGCCCGGCTGGCCGTCGGCCTGCGGGCCACCCTCGGCCTGCGCGTTGGCGTACATCGCCTGGCCCAGCTTCTGGGAGACGGCCGCGACCTTCTCGGTGGCGGTACGGATCTCGGCGGTGTCCTCGCCCTTGAGCTTCTCCTTCAGCTCGGTGAGCGCGGCCTCCACCTCCGTCTTCACGTCGCCGGGAACCTTGTCCTCGTTGTCCTTGAGGAACTTCTCCGTCTGGTAGACGAGCTGCTCGCCCTGGTTGCGGGACTCGGCGGCCTCGCGGCGGCGGTGGTCCTCCTCCGCGTACTGCTCGGCCTCCTCACGCATCCGGTTGACCTCGTCCTTCGGCAGCGAGGAGCCGCCGGTGACGGTCATCTTCTGCTCCTTGCCGGTGCCGAGGTCCTTGGCGGCGACGTGCATGATGCCGTTGGCGTCGATGTCGAACGCGACCTCGATCTGCGGGACACCACGCGGGGCCGGCGGCAGACCGGTCAGCTCGAACATGCCGAGCTTCTTGTTGTACGCCGCGATCTCGCGCTCGCCCTGGTAGACCTGGATCTGGACGGACGGCTGGTTGTCCTCGGCCGTCGTGAAGATCTCGGACCGCTTGGTCGGGATCGTCGTGTTGCGCTCGATGAGCTTCGTCATGATGCCGCCCTTGGTCTCGATACCGAGAGACAGCGGGGTGACATCGAGCAGCAGGACGTCCTTGACCTCGCCCTTGAGGACACCGGCCTGGAGCGAGGCGCCGATGGCGACGACCTCGTCCGGGTTCACGCCCTTGTTGGCCTCCTGGCCACCGGTGAGCTCCTTGACGAGCTCGGCGACGGCCGGCATACGGGTCGAGCCACCGACGAGAACGACGTGGTCGATCTCGGAGAGCTGGATGCCCGCGTCCTTGATGACGTTGTGGAACGGGTTCTTGCAGCGGTCCAGGAGGTCCGCGGTGAGCTGCTGGAACTGGGCGCGCGTGAGCTTCTCGTCCAGGTGCAGCGGGCCCTCGGCGGACGCCGTGATGTACGGCAGGTTGATCGTGGTCTCCGTCGAGGAGGACAGCTCGATCTTCGCCTTCTCCGCGGCTTCGCGGAGACGCTGGAGAGCCATCTTGTCCTTGGACAGGTCCACACCGTGACCGTTGGCGAACTGCTTCACCAGGTAGTCGACGACGCGCTGGTCCCAGTCGTCACCACCGAGGTGGTTGTCACCGTTGGTGGCCTTCACCTCGACGACGCCGTCGCCGATCTCCAGGAGGGACACGTCGAAGGTGCCGCCACCGAGGTCGAAGACGAGGATCGTCTGGTCGTCCTTGTCGAGCCCGTACGCCAGCGCGGCGGCGGTCGGCTCGTTGACGATACGCAGGACGTTCAGGCCCGCGATCTCGCCGGCCTCCTTCGTCGCCTGGCGCTCGGAGTCGTTGAAGTACGCGGGAACGGTGATCACCGCGTCGGTGACCTTCTCGCCCAGGTACGCCTCGGCGTCGCGCTTCAGCTTCTGCAGGATGAAGGCGCTCATCTGCTGCGGGTTGAAGCTCTTGCCGTCGAGGTCGATCTTCCAGTCGGTGCCCATGTGGCGCTTGACCGACCGGATGGTCCTGTCGACGTTGGTCACCGCCTGGCGCTTGGCGACCTCGCCCACCAGGACCTCGCCGTTCTTCGCGAAGGCGACGACGGACGGCGTGGTCCTGGCGCCTTCGGCGTTGGTGATGACGGTGGGCTCGCCGCCTTCGAGAACGCTGACGACGGAGTTAGTCGTGCCCAGGTCGATGCCGACCGCACGTGCCATTTCAATTCCTCCAACTGACTACTTGAGTGGATCTGACTCAAGGATGCATGACAGCCGCCCCAGAGTCAACAGAGCTGAGTCGAGTCGACTCAACTATCGTGCACACACCCCGCGCCACCTGCGCACCAACGGACGACACCCGACCGCCCGGCGGGCCACACACCCGGTCCATCATCGTCGCGTGGGATCGTTCTGTCACAAAATGGCGAGAGCCGCACAAAACTGGCACTCGACCCGTCCGAACCAGGCAGGTGTGAACGATGCGGATGCGCATGCGGATGCGGATGCAGACACACGCGTGGACCAGACCGAGGTCGCACATGACAGCCAAGCGCGCACTGGATCTCGTCCTCGGCTCGGCCCTGCTGACCCTGGCCGCCCCCCTGCTCGCCGCCGGAGCTCTCACCCTCGCCGCGCAACGCCCCCCGGGCTGCGTACTGACCCGCTCCACCCGGATCGGACTGGCCGGCCACCCCTTCATGCTGCGTTCCCTGGGCACCCGCCGGCTGCGCCTGGACGTACTGTCCCGGCTGCCCCACGTCCTGCGGGGAGATCTCTCGCTCGTCGGACCGGAACCGCTCACCCCTGACCACGAGAGGGCGGGCACCCTGAACGAGGCCGGTGCGCGACACTGGCGGCAGGAACTGAGACCCGGCCTCACAGGCCTGGCCCAGGTCCGCTCCCGCTCCGGAATGCCGTGGGACGAACCCGGCCTGCTCGACCAGCACTACGCCGAGCAGCACTGGCTGGGACTCGACCTGGCCATCCTCGCGGAAGCCGTACACGCCCCACTCCGCGCCACCCTCCGCGGGCTCATCCACCGCGGGAAGGCACCCCTGAGCGACACAGATCACCGGCTGCGCGGCTACAGCGCGGCGGAATAAGTGGATAGTGTCAGCACAGACTGATTAAGTTACTGCTTAGTAAGTGCTGGATCCCACCCTCGCAGGCCCGAGGAGCCCCCAAATGCAACTCGCCGCGATCATCGTGTCGCTGGTGCTGACTGTGGTCGGCGTTGCGCTCATCGCCCGAGCCGTCGCGCAGATCTACCGGTTCGTCAAGCTCGGACAGCCGGTCCCGGCAGGCAGCCGCACCGACAACCCGAAACAGCGCACGATCACCCTGGTCAAGGAGTTCCTCGGCCACACCCGGATGAACCGGTGGGGGATCGTCGGCTTCGCGCACTGGTTCGTCGCCATCGGCTTCCTGACACTGCCGCCGACGCTGCTCCAGGCATACGGGCAGCTCTTCAAGGCCGACTGGGTCCTGCCGATCATCGGCAACTGGCCGCCGTTCGAGATGTACACCGAGTTCATCGGTCTGATGACGACGGTCGGCATCCTCGTGCTGATCGCCATCCGGCTGCTGAACCTCCCCTCCCGGGCCGGCCGCAAGTCCCGGTTCGCGGGCTCCAAGGCGTGGCAGGCGTACTTCGTCGAGTACGTCATCCTCGGCATCGGTCTGGCGATCCTGACCCTGCGCGGCCTTGAGGGCGCGATCCACCACGTGGAGGGTTACGAAGCCTCGTACTTCATCTCGTACCCCCTGGTCCTCGCCTTCAAGGGCCTCGCGCTCGGCACGCTGCAGAACCTCATCTACTTCACCGCGATGGTCAAGATCGGCATCTCGCTGATCTGGATGATCACGGTCTCGCTGAACACCAACATGGGTGTCGCCTGGCACCGCTTCCTCGGCTTCCCGAACATCTGGTTCAAGCGGAACGCTGACGGTGCGGTCGCGCTCGGTGCGCTCCAGCCCATGACGTCCGGCGGCAAGGAGATCGACTTCGAGGACCCGGGCGAGGACGACGTCTTCGGTGTCTCCCAGGTCGAGCAGTTCTCCTGGAAGGGCATCCTCGACTTCTCCACGTGCACCGAGTGCGGTCGCTGCCAGTCGCAGTGCCCCGCCTGGAACACGGGCAAGCCGCTCTCCCCGAAGCTCCTGATCATGTCGCTGCGCGACCATGCGCACGCCAAGGCCCCGTACCTGCTCGCCGGTGGCGGCAAGGACATGGAGGGCAACGAGAAGGCGACCGAGGAGCAGCTGAAGGACGTACCGGCGGCCGCTCTCGCGGAGGCCGAGCGCCCGCTGATCGGCACCGTCGAGGAGAACGGCGTCATCGACCCGGACGTGCTCTGGTCCTGCACCACCTGCGGTGCGTGCGTGGAGCAGTGCCCGGTCGACATCGAGCACATCGACCACATCGTCGACATGCGCCGCTACCAGGTGATGATCGAGTCCGCGTTCCCGTCCGAGGCGGGCACGATGCTCAAGAACCTGGAGAAGAAGGGCAACCCCTGGGGGCTCGCCAAGAAGCAGCGCGTCGAGTGGACGAAGGAGGTCGACTTCGAGGTCCCGATCGTCGGCAAGGACGTCGAGGACCTGTCGGAGATCGACTACCTCTACTGGGTCGGCTGCGCGGGCGCTCTCGAGGACCGCGCCAAGAAGACCACCAAGGCCTTCGCCGAGCTGCTCCACATCGCGGGCGTGAAGTTCGCGATCATGGGCGGCGACGAGAAGTGCACCGGTGACTCGGCCCGCCGCCTCGGCAACGAGCCGCTGTTCCAGCAGCTCGGCCAGGAGAACGTCGCGATGCTGAACATGGCGTTCGGCGAGGACGACGACGAGCCGGAGACGAAGAAGCCGAAGTCGTCGAAGAAGATCGTCGCGACCTGCCCGCACTGCTTCAACACCATCGCGAACGAGTACCCGCAGCTCGGCGGCGAGTACGAGGTCATCCACCACACGCAGCTGCTCCAGCACCTCATCGACGAGGGCAAGCTGATCCCGGTGACGCCGGTCGAGGGCCTGATCACGTACCACGACCCCTGCTACCTGGGCCGTCACAACAAGATCTACACGCCTCCGCGCGAGATCATCGCGAAGGTGCCGGGTCTGCGGAACGAGGAGATGCACCGCCACAAGGAGCGCGGCTTCTGCTGCGGCGCCGGTGGTGCCCGGATGTGGATGGAGGAGCGGATCGGCAAGCGCATCAACAACGAGCGCGTCGACGAAGCCCTCTCCCTCAACCCGGACATCGTCTCCACCGCCTGCCCGTTCTGCCTCGTCATGCTGACCGACTCGGTCAACGGCAAGAAGAACGACGGCCAGGCCAAGGAGTCGATCCAGGTGGTCGACGTCTCCCAGCTGCTGCTGGACTCGGTGAAGACCCCGGCGGACCCGGCGGGCGAGCCGGAGACGGAGGACGCTCCGGAGCCCGAGCCGGTGAAGTAGCCGGTATCAGCGGTACAGAAGCGGTCGGACCTGCCTCGGGGGCAGGATCGGCCGCTTCTGCTGTTGGGCGGGCGCGAGGGACCACGTGCCGGCGGCCGCGAACCACGGAGCCGTACGCGACGGATGGTGTGCCCCGTGCGGAGAGGCAGCGCACCGACGAGGACGGCGACGACAGCGGCCGGCGCGCCCACGCTCCTGCTGACGGCGGCGGCCTGCGCAGGCTCTCCGCGGGCGTCCCCTCCCCCTCGTTCTCCTCCGCCAAGAACGGCGACACGCCCCCGACGCCCTCGCCGACGAGCATGGCTCGCACGCGCCGACCCGGGCCTGTTCCCCGTACAACAGGCCCGGGTTTCGCGCCCACCGGCCGGCCCCCCAGGGTCCCCCTAGGGGATGTCACAGCTCGGCCGCAAAGGGGGCCCGGTTCCCCGGCTCTCCCACCACACCCACGCGGACCAGGTACGTTCGATTACGTGGCTGGATTCAGGATCGGACGCGGCCGGGACAACCGCACCCCTCAACAAGGGCGACAACAACCGCAGCAGCAGCCGTACGGCACGCAGGCACCACCGCCGCCGTACGGACAGCAGCCATGGCCCCCGGCGGGAGGCAACGGCGCCCCGCACGGAGCCCGGCAACCCGGCGGCGGGCACCAGGGCTACAGCGGCGCACAGGGCGAACCCGAATACTTCGGCGACCCGTACCACCAGCCGCACCAGCCCCACCAGGGCGACCCGTACGCCAACAACCCGGGTCACACCCAGGCGTTCAGCATCAACGAGGATCCGTACGGCGACGGCAACACCTACCGCGCCGGCCAGGCACCCGCCCAGCCCGCAGGCCCCCGACTGCACTGGAAGCAGCTGCTGAGCGGCATCGTGCTGCGCCCCGGACCGACGTTCTGGCAGATGCGCGACTACCCCGTCTGGGGCCCGGCGCTCATCGTCACGTTCCTCTACGGCCTGCTGGCGCTCTTCGGCTTCGACCAGGCCCGCGACGACGCCATCCACGCGACGATCTCCACCGCCGTGCCGTACGTCCTGCTCACAGGCCTCGGCTTCGTCATCGGCGGTCTGGTCCTCGGCGCGGTCACCCACACCCTCGCCCGCCAGCTCGGCGGCGACGGCGCCTGGCAGCCGACCGTGGGCCTCTCCATGCTCATCATGTCGATCACGGACGCCCCACGACTGATCTTCGCGCTCTTCCTCAGCGGCGAGAACTCCCTGGTCCAGGTCCTCGGCTGGATGACGTGGCTGGCGTCGGCCGCACTGTTCACATCCATGGTGAGCAAGTCGCACGACCTGCCGTGGCCGAAGGCGCTGGGTGCGTCCGCGATCCAGCTCATCGCACTGCTGTCGATCATCAAGCTGGGCACGATCTGACGACCGCATCCCACGACCATGAAGAAACCCCCGGCGCAAGGCACCGGGGGTTCTTTGCTGTCACGGACGGGACGGGACCTGACTCAGGCCTCGAGGACCTGCCCGCTGCGCCGCACGACAGGCTTGTCCACGCTCCACGGAAAATTGATCCACCGATCGGTCTTCTTCCACACGTACTCACACTTGACGAGCGAGTGCGGCTTCTCGTAGATGACCGCGCTGCGCACCTCGGCAACGTGCCCGACACAGAAATCGCGCACCAGCTTCAGCGTCTTCCCGGTGTCCGCCACGTCATCGGCGATCAGGACCTTCTTGTCCGAGAAATCAATGGCGTTGGGAACGGGCGCCAGCATCACCGGCATTTCCAAAGTGGTGCCCACGCCGGTATAGAACTCGACATTCACCAGATGAATGTTCTTGCAGTCCAGTGCGTACGCCAGCCCGCCGGCGACAAAGACCCCGCCCCGCGCGATGCTCAGCACCACATCCGGCTCGTAGCCGTCGTCGGCCACAGCCTGCGCCAGCTCACGCACGGCATGACCGAATCCGTCGTACGTCAGATTCTCTCGTACGTCAGTCATGGTCCGGCATCACACCTGGGTCCGGTGGAAATTCATGAACGAACGCGAAGCCGTCGGCCCGCGCTGCCCCTGGTAGCGCGACCCGTACCGCTCGGAGCCGTACGGGAACTCCGACGGCGAACTCAGCCGGAACATGCACAGCTGGCCGATCTTCATGCCCGGCCACAGCTTTATCGGCAGCGTCGCAAGATTCGACAGCTCCAGCGTCACATGCCCGGAGAACCCGGGATCGATGAACCCGGCCGTCGAATGCGTCACAAGCCCGAGCCGCCCGAGCGAACTCTTGCCCTCCAGTCGCGACGCAAGATCGTCGGGCAGCGAAATGACCTCGTACGTCGAGGCAAGCACGAACTCGCCGGGGTGGAGGATGAACGCCTCATCCCCGTCCGGCTCGACCGTGCGCGTCAGATCCGCCTGCTCGACGGCTGGGTCAATATGCGGATAACGGTGGTTCTCGAACACCCGGAAGTAGCGGTCGAGCCGCACGTCGATGCTCGATGGCTGCACCATCGACGGGTCGTACGGATCAATGCGGACCCGCCCGGCGTCGATCTCGGCCCGGATGTCCTTATCTGAGAGAAGCACGCCCCGAGGATACGCAGAACGCGCGGGCCCGCCCCAACCGGACCGCCCCGCGCGTTCTGCGACGACCGTCCGCCGCCGCTCCTGCCCCCCGCTTCTACCGCCGCTCGAACTCCACCGGAACGGCCTGCCGCAACCGGGCACATCGCGGACAGCGGATAAGCCGCCCGGGCCCGATCCGACCGGCCCCGAGCTGCTGCATCGGGAACGAAGCGGTAGCGAAAATGTGCCCTTCGGCACAGCGGACGACGGTGCGCTCCATGGAGTCCATCAAGTCCCTTCCCCAACAAACCTTGGACGAGAAAGCCACATTAGGGGATGAACGGGACGCCACTCCAGGCGGCACTCCGACTATGTACGCTACGCCCCCAACTCCCGCCCGCAGCAACCGTATCCACCCTTGACGCACGGCACACAGGCCCCCGGTTCGTACACCGGGGGCCTGCCATGGGGTAGAGTGTGCGACGATGCAGCTGATCATTCAGTGCGCTTCGCGGGTGTAGTTTAATGGTAGAACATGAGCTTCCCAAGCTCAGAGCGCGAGTTCGATTCTCGTCACCCGCTCCATGCAAAAGCCCCAGGCCATCGGCCCGGGGCTTCTTTGTTGCCTGGACCAGTTCAAGCGTCCCGTGCCATATCCGTGCCAGATGCCTGGTCATCCAACGCTTCGCGCCGAGCCCGCACGAGCTGGTCGAGTCCGGCCGCCACCTCACGCTGCCGCTCCAGGTCGGAGTGCTGATAGATGAGCGCGGCGCGTTCGGTCGACTGCCCAGCGCGCACCATCGTGTCCTTCAGCGTCGCCCCGGAACGGGTCGTGAGGGTATGCCCGGTGTGACGAAGGTCGTAGAAGCGAAAGCCGTCAGAAAGGCCAGCCTTCGTACGCGCAGCACGCCACTTCCGCCCGAAGGTGGACCGGCGAAACGGCTTACCCTTCTCCCCCACGAACAGCAGTCCGTCCGGACCATTCTCGGCGTACCAGTCGAGATGCCGACGGAGGTCGGCCCGCAGAAAGGCCGGCAGAACCACAAGCCGCTTGCCCGCCTCGGACTTGGTCGGCCCCTCTGCCCGCTTGCCGGTGGTCAGCTCCGGGGCAGCCTGCCGGACCCGGACGGTCAGGTTGTCGAGGTCGACGTCCTTCCGACGCAGCTCGGCTTGTTCCTCCGGCCGGAGCGGTCCGTGGGCACCGAGGAAGACCATCAGCCGCCAGCGAGGCCCGAGGGCGTCGGCAAGCGCGTCGACCTGGTCGATGGTGGCGACAGGCCGTTCGGCCGCGGTCTCCTTTCCGGCACCTCGGATGCGGCACGGGTTCCGTCGGGTCAGCTCATCCTCGACAGCCGTCTCCAGGATCGCCTTGAGAAGCCGGTAGCTCTTGGCGACCGTGGTCTCGGCCCCGGTGGCGTCGAGTCGTTCCGAGCGCCAGGACCCGCGGGGCGCGGGGATCTGGTCGAGGTCCAGGCCCTCGAAGGCCGGCAGGATGTGCAGCCGCAGGAGCCGCCGATACAGGGGAGCTGCCGGGCGGAGTGCTGGAGCTGGACGAGTCCCCGGAGCAAGGGGTCAGCCGCGAGGTCTGGGAAGAGACCGGCATCCATGTCGAGGTAGACGAGCTCACAGGCGTCTACAAGAACACGGCCAGAGGCATCGTCGCCATGGTCTTCCGGTGCAAGCCCTCCGGGGGCACCGAGCGCACGTCAGCCGAATCAACCGCGGTCGACTGGCTCACCCCGGAGCAGATCACCGAGCGCATGTCCGAGGTCTACGCGATCCGCGTGCTCGATGCCCTGGACGAGGCCGGCCCCCACGTACGGAGCCACGACGGCCGCCGACTGGCCAAGACACCGTGACGACGACAGGGCCTCACCAGAGGATGAGCCGCGAGGAGGCCTTGCCCCTTGTGCAACGCCTCTTGACCGGTGACCTTGCCAGCGAGGCAGAGGGTAACGAGATCCTTGACGCCTTGGAGCGCGGACTCGCATGTCCTCACATCAGCGACTACATCTACTGGGACGCCGATCCCGATCTGAGCGCTGAGCCGATCGTCGATCGAGCGTTGGCCTACAAGCCGATCGCACTCTGACTCAAGCAGCGCGGTAAGAGTTTCTCTACTTCATCAAGGCGGCTCGCTCCGCTCGCCGCGCGCGCTATCGGCTCCAGCGCCGGGCCTGACGCTCCGCGCCTTCGGCGCCCGCTCTGGCCCGGCTCCGCCGGCGCGCGGCTGATCGAGCACACCAGATGCGAGACGGTAGCCCGCGGGGACCGGGCCGGATCGGCTCCACGACTTTTGCCGCGCCATCTGTGCCGGGTATCGGATCGAGCGAGCCTTGACGGGGCTGCCCAGCCCTAGGCTCAGCCTGCCCGGCCCGCTCCTTTGGCAGCCCTACGCCCTGCCTAGCGTTATGGCCGGTCAGAACGATGCCTCCGGCGGGGGCGCTCCGGCTCCGGGATGACGGGGCCAGTCGAGCGGGTGCAGGTTGGTTTGTGGTGGGGGTGGGGTGGGGTGCTGTGGCTGAGGCAGTCGGTACCGTGCAGCTCTCGAAGCGAACAACGACAAGGGGCAGCATGGGCGAGAATGCACCGCATCAAGACTTCCGGGTCGGCGACGTTCTACGAGTGAGCTGTCCGCCGGCCCAAGGTCGAGTGGCCGACGTGTCCCGCTTCCACGCTTCGGTCGAGTGGCCATGGGCCGAAATCGATCCACAGTCTGAGTTCAGGTGGAACGGCCAGAGGGCCTTCGCGATGTCGCCCGACTCCCCAGACTGGACCATGAGCCTGTTCAAAACCGACCCTGAGCCATGGAACCTGCACGTCGGTGACAGCTGCCTCGTAGGCATACCTGAGACGCTGGTGCGGATCATCGATATCGGCCGCTACGACCCTCCACAAGATGTGGGCTGGCTTCCCCGCCCTCACACGATGCTGGTCGTAGTGCCTGCCGACTACCCCGACGAGGCTCTTTCCGAGGACGACGGAGACACGATCGACCTCGACTCAGCGGCACCGGTGACGATCGAGCTGGTGTCTCGGAGCTGATCTGAACGTGCCCCTCACGTGCCCGATCACGCGGGATCTCACGGGGAACCACGGAGCAGACCACCCAGAAGACGCGACCGGCCCCTGACCATGTCTCCCGGTCAGGGGCCGTTCAACTGCGGTGGGTGTGGGATTTGAACCCACGGTGACATCGCTGCCACGACGGTTTTCAAGACCGCTACGCATGCGGCAAGCGCTGCGCGTTGACCTGCGCTCAAGCCCGCTTCGGGCTCCCGCAAGCGCACCTTGGCCCACACACGGCCCATGCCGAGAGCTCAGCTGGACTGAATACCGCTTTAGAGGCCGCGCACATGGGTGGGGCGGCGTCGCGTGCCGATGGGCGGCGCCTGGCGGCGTTGTCGTCGGTCGACGACTCCCCCACAGCTTTAAGTGCGTGGGAGATGCCCCCTCCGCGTCGCCTCCCTCCTCCGCCTTGCCGGGCTTGCCCCTCGCCCCGCTCCTTCCTCCACCCCACCTAGCCGCTCACCACCGCTCGAAGGCTGTGAAGGTATGGCCGCCGCCCCACCCGGCGACGATGATCCGCCCCTCGTGCTCGTAGAAGACGGACATGGGGTCGGGCACGTCGTCGCGGAAATGGCGTTCGTCGAGTTCCTCGCCGTTGTCGGCGTCGTACTCGAACAGGTTGCTGATGCGGCTGCTCTTGGTAGACCGCTCGCCCAGGACGGTGATCCGGTCGCCTCGCGCGGACAGCGCGGCGGCGAGTTCGTCCAGGGTCTCCTTCCACACTTCTTCGCCGGTCGTCAGGTCGAAGGCGACCAACCGGTGCTGCTGCCACTTCCTGTGCCGGAACTCCGCCAGCGCGTACATCCGCTCGCCGACGATCGCCGTCTGCGATGCCTTAGTCGCGGCGATCTTGCCGTAGTCGCCGTCGAACTCGATGGCAGGGCGCGGCCGTCCGTCCTTGCCGAAGGAGAAGTACGTGCCCGTGTCGAGGTTCGTGGACCGTCCGACGGTGAGCACCAGCGGGTCGGTCGATTCGATGGCTACCGTGGCGCTCAGGTTCAGGGGGCGGCGGGCGTCCATGGGGACATTCCAGTTCAGGGCGCCGCTTTCGCGGTCGAAGGCGGCCATCATCAGCTCGGCGCCGTCGGTGTTGCCGAAGCCCCAGTCATTGGTGTCCCGGCCGCCACATTCCAGGACGGCGAAGACCTGCTCCTTGCCGACGGAGACCTTGTGCGTGCCGCACTCGTCGGGCATGTCCGCCGTCCAGCGGGGCTTGCCGGTGCGCAGGTCGAGGGCGCGCAGGGAGGTGTGATCGTCCTTGGTCCGTGCCAGCCGCGCGTCGCGGTGGTCATGGGCGACAACGGCGATGTCGTCGCCCGCGTCCAGGAACTGGGAGCCCTGGCCAAATCGACCGGTCGCGACCTTGCGCTGGGCGGTCCACAGCTCCCGCCCATCCTTCACGTCGAGAGCGAGGACGGTCGCACAGCCCTTTCCCTGCGGGGCGGGTTCGCTCGTCTCGCCGCCCTCCTCCCCGTACGCAACGAGCAGGACCGACGCATCTGCGTGCCGCGCGCTCCCGCAGATCTGGGCGCGGCCGGGCGGCACGTACTCCCAGAGCTCCTTGCCATTCTGCCCGCCGGCGAGGCCGAACCCGGTCACCGCGTCGAACCGGCTGCGGACGGCGACGTCACCGACGACCCACGTACCGTTGGCATGGTCGTCGGTGGGTCGGTCCTTCGCGGCCGACCAGGCCCGCACCATGGCGTCGCCCGGCAGATAGCCGTTGTCAGACAGGAGCGAGGCCGTGATAGACCCGATCACCGCCAGAGCGACGACGGTCGTCGTCAGCGCCTTCGCGAGCGTTCTCCCCGACATCACGCGGCCCCCCTCGTGCTGTACATGTCCCCAACCCCCTTGCGGGCGGCTCCTCTTTGCTTCCAGCCGCCGTTCTTCGATCTTCGAACGATGGTCAGGGTAAGCCAGGGCTGCCCGGCTCAGAAGGGCAGGATCACAGCCTGCCCGAGTTGCCAGCGAGCGTACGGCCCCCTGATCATGCTCGACGCCGCGCACCTAGGCAGCGTCTCCAGCCGCAACGGGTTTCCCCACCTTCTGCCCGCAGCACGTAGCGCGCCGCCGGGCGCGGCCAGCCGGGGCGAAGACAGAGGCAGGCCGCGCCGCTGAGGCGGCGCGCGCCCGCGCCGTGCGCGGGCACTTGACGGGGTGGGGAAACTTCTATCGCTGTCCGCTCTCTGGCTGGACGACAAGGTGAGTGTGAGTACCTCACGGACCCGTGGAACCGCTGTACAGCAGCCCAGTACCGCAACCCCAGCAACCGCCCCCGTCCGCTAACGTCTCTCCGGGGCCTCGTAGCGGCCGGTATGGCCGTAGCTGACCGATCCGGCTAGAGCTACGGATCAGAAGGTGCCTGTGCCCCTGTCGTGCCCGCTTGGACGTGAACTGACGGGGAGCCACGGTGATTGACGGACAGCACGCATGAGAACGGCCCCCGACCGATTCACCTGGTCGGGGGCCGTTCAACTGCGGTGGGTGTGGGATTTGAACCCACGGTGACATCGCTGCCACGACGGTTTTCAAGATGGCTGAGGACTTGACTCAACTCGAGCGCTGATAGCTTCGGGAGCGTGATCGTGTACCAGCTTTGGCATGTTGGCCACCAGAACGAGGCCGGCAACAACGACTCGACCGTTCATGTCGACGAGTGCGGCGTCTTCATCGACGAGCAGGACGGCGACGACGTGAAACTGCTCGGCATCTACTCGACACGGGAGCGGGCAGAGGAGCGCATGAAGCGAGCCCAGCTGCTGCCGGGCTTCCGGGACGAGCCGGAGTGCTTCATCATCGACGGTTACGAACTCGATGAAGACGACTGGACCGAGGGCTTCGTACGGATCCCACCAGGCGAATAGCGGCAGCGACTACCGCGAGCAGTACAGCAGCAAAGTACAGCAACCCCACCAACCGCAGCCGACCGTCACCAGCCCCAGATGATCAACTGACCAAACGGGCAGACCCCAGCGACCGTCCTGCCTGTAGGTCGCATCGAGGGGCAGCTGACATCAACGACGGCGCGCAACGGCAGCATCGGACGGCCACCTGCAGCACCGAAGACGTCGGTGCGAGTAGGGGTGGCAGTTGTCCGGCCGAACTCCTAAAGCGGTGCTCGCGCCTCAGGCTGGCCCGTCTCTGGGCCGTCCAAGGGCACCCAGTAGCGGCCAAGGATGACCAATTACGGCCACTCTGCGGGACGCCAAAACCGTCCGGACCTGCAAAAACGCTGGCCATCGAAAGCGGCAGCAAAACCCAGGGCTAGAAGAAGCCGGGGCCAAGACAGCAATCGACTGGCCATTACGTCTCGCGGCCTCCACGATGGCCGCATGGACCGGTTGCAGGACAGCGCTTGGCAGTACGTGGCGGTGGTACTCCACGCCGAGGATCTTCCGATGGTCGCTGCGCACGCGCTCGTTGATGGCCATGACTCTCCCGCCCTGCGTGAGCTGGCTGGCCTGTCGCGCCGGAGCGATGCCGCTGAGGTCCGCGAGCTGTACGTCCAAGCTCTGGATGAGCTTGACGTGCACCTTCCTGACGAGGAGACGGCTGGCCGACGTCTCCTCGTGAGCCTCGCGTTCGGTCTGGCGCAAGGCGAGTTGAGCCCCAAAGGTGTGGCCGACCGGCTTTCGATGACGGTCGCAGCTCACACCCAGGAGGAGACGCAGTTTCTTTCCATCGCCGCCGACTACAGCGAATGGATCGGACCGGACGACCTCACGGGATGGGAACACGATCTACAAACCGCAGCCCACACTTTGGCATCCTCCACCGACCTTTCCCCAGCATCGTCGTACCAAGTTTGCGGCGTGACTGACTAACCCACCTGAGTCGCGCCCTCGTGCCAGACCCGTGCCAGTTAGAGCGGGCAACCACGGTCAATCAAGACGTGAAGCTGGCGGCCTGGGCGACCCCCGTGCGCGTATCATCGCAGGTCAGCGACATGCCGTGTCGCTGATGCTCGGTGATTCCCAAGCTCAGAGCGCGAGTTCGATTCTCGTCACCCGCTCCATGCAAAAGCCCCAGGCCAGCGGCCCGGGGCTTTCTTGTTGTCTAGACCGGTCTAAGCGTCGCGCACCACCTCGGCCAAACCAAGCCTGGATCCCTGCCGTCGTAAGCCGCGTCGCGCAACAGCAGATGGGCCGAGCCCTCGGAGACAGCTCGGGGGCTCACGCGTGTCCCGACTGTCCGGACGCCCCGCAGAGCCACCCCTGCGCAATTGTCCGTTTTTTGCGGTGTAGGAACTGCACGCTCCGGGCGACATCGCTCAACAGTCTTGCGAGCAGTGCTCAGACTGCGCGTAGAGGCGTCGGGCGAACGGTCCTAGGGCTGTTCCGTAACTGAAGGTGTCGTCGCTACTGACGTTCACCGCGACGACACTGCCGGCCTCGGCCGCGTCGAGGTCGACGACGTAGGGGCCCCCGCTCGACCCGACGCCCATGACGCAGGGGATCCGCAGCAGGGCACTACCGCGGTATTCGCGCGAATTGCCGCCTTCGCAGTGCAGGAGCCGGTTCGTGTACGGGTAGCCGAAGAAGTGGGTGCGGGTACCCGATTCAGCCATGAACAAGATGCGCTGGACGCCGGTCACCTCGGAAATACTCCGCCCGTCGTGGCCGGAGTTCATCTCCAGCATGGCGACGTCCAGGCCCTCGTCCTGCCACTCCTCGGCCATCCGCACCCGGCGCACCGTGAAGCCGCCGTAGGGGCTCTTGCCATCGCGGTAGCCAGGCACGAAGTAGAGCTGCTGGTCCCAACTCGCCGACCGGGAGGGCTTCCTGGCACCCGCCGTTCTGACACAGTGCGCGGCGGTTATCACCGTGTTCGTGCCGACCACAGTCGCCGTACAGGCACCCAAGCCGCCCCCTGCGCCCTGGGAGTACAGGCGGCCGACAGTACGGGCGATGAGACCGCCCTCCGCCCATTCAGGCTGCACGGGGTCGCCAATGGCGTCCCCGTGGGCCACGTTCGCGATGCCCGTGCCGGTCCAGTACGTCTCCACCCGACTGCGATCCTGTTTCGTGATCGCTGCGTCACGAACAACGATCTTCGGCTCGGCCGTCGACACACCAACACCCCTGTGGCTGTTGTGGCCGACCGTTCCCAGCGTGATCAGCACAGCCGCGACCGCACCAGCCCACGCGAGTCTGTTCCTCATGCCCATGCCCATGCCCAGCAGGTTCATCGGTCTGTCCGCACCAGCCACAACAACCCCACAGGTCAATCCCCCTGATCTTCGTGACCTGGCGGCTGACGGATCTTGCACCACCAGCCCGCCCCCAAGCAAGGAATTCACACGTTCACCCACCTTCGCCCCACCACGAGAAGACGGCGTCAATGAACAGCACGAGTACGGGTGTCCCAACTGTCCGACTGTCCGGTTAGGGCTGTAACCAGCAAGAACCGGCAGGGCAGTCGATGCTGGAGCTGTCCGGGGTGTCCGGTTACAGACGGCTGCAACACCCCGGGATGTTGCCGCCCGGTGGCGAAGCCACCCCTCGAAAACCGCGGGCGCCGAAGGCGCCTTTCCTCTCTCAAGAACGCGCACCACGTCGCACCACCTCCGCACCATCTGCAGCGGAGAACCACGGTCAGCAGCGGTAAACACCACCATGGCTCGGAGCGATGATCGGACGATATCCGTGCAGGCCAGAGCGCCCACAGCGGGACGTCTTCTCAGGATTCCCAAGTTCAGAGCGCGAGTTCGATTCTCGTCACCCGCTCCAGCAGGAAGCTCCCGGCCAGCGGCCCGGGGCTTCCTGCTGTCTAAAGGTCGTCCCGCAATGATGGCGGAACTACTAGCTCACCAGCGCCAGCGCTGACTGGTCTTCGCGGACCGCTGGGTCGGGGACGACAATCGCGGTCTCGGACTCGGTCGGGGCTTCCTTCTGGGCCTCTTCGACGATCGCCACGTCCTCGCTGGGGATCGCATCACTGGCCGAGGAGCCGCTGTTCTCCGCAGCGTCCACGCCGGTATCCACGATCTCGCCGATGGCGGTCTGAGACACGCCCTGTGGGCTGTCCACGACGACCGGCTCCGAGGCGACAATCACTTCGTCCGTAGCCGGGTCCGTGAGCGTTACGGCGACCACGCTCGGGGGACTACGTCGACGTGCAGTAACTCGACGTTCATCAAGTCGACGTGCAGTATTCCGTAACCCATAATCTGTAATTCTCGATTCGTTACCCATAGTCGGTTAATGGCTATGAGTAACGGACTCCGTAATAACCCGCATAAACGCGTACTCGAAAAAATTTCGCGGACTCGCACAACCATTCACTGGTGCCCCATGTCTGATCAGTGGAGTCAGCAGACTCCAGAGACTGACTGGATCGGGCGCCAGGGGCGTTTCAAAGTCCCGATGATCAGGTGAGTCTGCAGGTCATGGTGCTGCAGGGTGTCGAGGGTGACCCGTCACGGAAGCAACGAAACTCCGGTTGAACGGGGTGACCTTCCCAAGTCGCCCTGCTTCGCCGGAGTTTCGATGTGTCGTCAGTCTGCCACCGTCTGTCTGGTCAAGCCGCCCACCCTGGCGGGTGTCGCAGTGCTTCCGCTGGTGGAGCGGTTGCGGTTGCTGCCTGATCCCCGGCGCCGGCGCGGTGTGCGTCACCCGTTCGTGGCGGTGCTGCTGGTCGCTGCCTCGGCGGTGGTGGCAGGCGCCCGGTCGTACGCGGCGATCGGGCAGTGGTCCACCAGCGCCCCGCAGCACACGCTGGCCCGGTTGGGCGCCCGGACCGTAGGCGCGCTGGGCGTGCGCGTTCCGCCGAGCGCTGCCACGATCCGACGGGTCCTCGGCCGTGTCTGCCCGGGCGGCCTGGCCGACCTGACCGGCGCCGATCCCGCAGGCGCACAGTCGGTGGCCGTGGACGGCAAGGCCGCCCGCGGGTCGCGTCACGACCAGAGCCCGGCCGCCCATCTCCTGGCCGCGATGACCGACCAGGGGCGGACCGTCACCCAGCTGCGGGTGCCCGACAAGACCAACGAGATCACCTGCTTCGCCGCCCTGCTGGAGCCCTACGACCTGACCGGGGTCACCGTCACGGCCGATGCTCTGCACACCCAGCGCGCCCACGCGCGCTTCCTGGTCGAGGAGAAGAACGCGCACTACCTGCTGGTGGTCAAGGCCAACCAGCCCGGTCTGCACCGACAGGTGCGGTCACTGCCGTGGAAGGACGTCACCGCACGCCGCTACGACCGCGAGAGGGGCCACGGACGCAAGGAGACCCGCGTCACCAGGGTCCTCACGGTCACCGACCTCGGACTCGACTTCCCCCACGCCGTCCAGGCCGTGCGGATCCTGCGCCACCGCACCGACCTCAAGACCGGCGCGTGCACCCGCCAGACCGTCTACGCGATCACCGACCTGACCTCGCATCAAGCCTCGCCCCAACGCCTGGGCCAACTCGCCAGGTCGCAGTGGACCATCGAGAACCGGCTGCACTTCGTCCGCGACACCACCTTCCGCGAGGACGCCTCGAAGGTTCGGACCGGCCACGGGCCCGACAACATGGCGAGCCTGCGGAACTTGGCGATCAACACGCTCCGCGACGCCGGGCACAGCAACATCGCCGCCGGTCTCCGCCACGCTTCCTACGAACCGTTCACCCGCCCACTCGACCTCTTGGGCATCGCCTGACCGGCGCACTCACAAGATCAAGAGACTTTGCAGCGCCCCTGGATCGGGCGCCGCGGAAGCATGTAACAGAGCTGTCCCGTGCGCCCCTTTTTCAGACGTGGGGAAACACATGCGCATTCGTGCCTCTGTCGCCGCAGTGACAGGCGCCCTGGCCCTCTCCGCCCTCGCCGTCCCGGCGGCGCAGGCGGATGACAGCAACACCGTCTCCTCGTTCACGCAGAGCGTCGAGACCAACGCGGCGGTCAACCCGGCCGACGACGTCAGCGGAGACACCACGATCTCGAACGTGGTCGTAAACGGCGGCAAGGCCGTCGTCATGGGTGCGACCACGAAGAAGACCTTCACGGTCAGCTTCACCGCCACGGACGACTCGGGCATCGAGTGGGCGACCGCGGTGCTGTGGCACGGTTCGACCTTCGACAACCTCGACGGCGGCGTGGTGCCCAACGAGGACGAGGCCGTCTGCACCAAGGTCAACGACACGACCTCCACCTGCAAGCACACCTTCACTGTCGACGCCAACTACGACCTGCTGAACAAGATGGCCGGCGGCTGGAAGGTCTGGGCGATCGCTCAGGGCACGGACGCTGACTACGTCCAGAAGGACAACGCCAAGGGCTTCAGCCTGCAGCGCATGTCGAAGCTGACGGTCAACGCGTCCCCGGAGCCGGTGGTGAAGGGCAAGACCATCACGGTCACCGGCGCGCTGACCCGTGCCGACTGGGAGTCGAACAAGTACGTGGGCCTCAGCGGCCAGTCGGTGGTGCTGCAGTTCCGCAAGGCGGGCACCACCAACTACACCAACGTCAAGGGCATCAAGTCGACCACGGGCGGCGCGCTGAAGACCACGGTCACGGCGTCCACCGACGGCTATTACCGCTTCACCTACGTGGGTATCGCGTCCACCGCGACGGTCAGCGCCGCGGGTGACTACGTCGACGTGAAGTAAGTCGGCGTGAAGTAAGCCGGCGTGAGGTAAGCCGACGTGAGGTAGTCCATAGCCCCGTAGACGCGGGGCCCATAACGGATTAACGGATTTACGCGGGAAAGCGGCGGTCGACCCACCTCCACACGAGCTCCAGGGTGGCCGCCGCCACCACGGCGATACCCACCGCGACCCACGGCATCGTCACCCCGACCAGCTTCAACGCGAAGAAGTCCTGGAGCCAGGGCGCGGCGAGCACCAGCAGGAACGCCACGCCCATCGCGGCGACGAGGCAGATTCGCCACCAGGTGTACGGCCGGGCGATGATCACGAGCACTGCGCGTCCGGGGACTCCTCGGTTGGTGTCACGACCTCGGCCGTGACCGTCATCGACTCGGACACCTGGGCGGTTGCCGTCAGATAGATGGCATCCGTGCCAGCGTCGCTGTCCATGCCGAAGGTGGAGAGCAGGTACTCGGGCTCGGTGCCCGGCCCGGCAGCTCGACGCCAGCGGCCGCGCAGGCGCCAAAGGAAACATCGTGGTTCGGAGGCTCTCACTGCCGCCGTCAAGCTACCCGCGCGCTCCCTTCGGGCACTCGGATTGAGGAAGGACAGTGCGCCACTCGTCGAAAGGGCGGTCGCCGCGCGGGCGCCGGAGGCGCCTTACTTCTCTCAGGAACGCGCACCACGTCGCACCACCTCCGCACCATCTGCGGCGGAAAATCACGGTCAACAGCAGTCAACGCCACCGTGGCGCGAAGCGATCACTGGACGGTATCCGTGCAGGCCAGCGCGCCCACAGCGGGACGTCTTCTCAGGATTCCCAAGCTCAGAGCGCGAGTTCGATTCTCGTCACCCGCTCCATGAAAAAGCCCCAGGCCAGCGGCCGGGGGCTTCTTTGTTGTCTAGAACCTTTATGGACGCCGTGTCATAAGTGTCCTCACAGCGCGTCAGATTGAGACTCCAGTCGCCACTTCCCGCGACAGAGCAGCCGATAATCCCGAATGCCGAGACGCACGTCCTGGTGGCCTGCGCCACACACTTCAGGGTGCGGCCCGCTTGCGCTCAGGCTCGGCCGACGGCCGCCAAGCGGATCCGACCAGGACGCCGCCGACTCAACGGGTGGGTTCTGCTGGTGCAGGGGGCCAGGTCTGGATGTCGGTGCGGGCGATCCTCCCTCACCGCACGGGGAAGCCGAAGGAGTACCCCTGCTGCTTCAGCCAGGGCAGGACCTCGCGCAGAGCGGCCAAGGTCTGGGAGCGATCCCCTCCCGCGTCGTGGAAGAGGATGGTCGGTCCGTCGGAGATCTCGCTCTTGGCGGTGGCGACCATGGTGTCCACGCCGGGACGCTCGAAGTCTTTGGTGTCGACGTTCCAGCCCAACGGTCGCATCCCCCGGGACGCGGCGAGCTGCCGACTGTACGGGGTGAAGGCACCGCCCGGGGCCCGGTAATACTGTGGCCGGACGCCCCCGGACGCCTTGGTGATCATGCGTTCGGCATCCAGGATCTGCTGGGACTGGTAGGCCTCGGACCGGGTGTCCATGGTGGTGTCGTGCGAGACAGTGTGGTTGCACAGCCGGTGCCCCGCCGCCACGACCTCCTTGACCAGGTCCGGGTGTGCCTGGGCCTGCGTGCCCACCATGCAGAACGTAGCCTTCACACCGTTGTCCTTCAGCAATTGCAGCACCTGCGGCGTCCAGACCGGGTCCGGTCCGTCGTCGATAGTGATGTTGACGCCCCGGGCGCCGCGGTCCGAGGCGTGCGCGATGTCCGCCGCCACCTTGGCCACCTGGCCCTGGGCGTCCGGTGCTGAGACACGCGCTTGCGGCTGCCGCCCTCCGGCGGTGTCGGCCTGTGCGGTCCACACCGAGGTGGCAGCGGCCACCGCCGTCACCCCGAGCGCCGCCGCGAGAAGCCGGCCGTGCCATCCCCTTCCCTTGTGCCTTGCCATGTCCGCCCGCCCCTTTGCTGTCTCCGCCGAATGCCGTGCACCCATGAAGACACACGAACGCCCCTACAAGATCGCTCGGTTACCGATCACGGACAGATCTGCAGGGAGCCGGCGACAAACGCAGGAGTTCCGCGACAGGTGAGGGGGCGCAACGGCCTCGACAAGGTACCGGCGAGGGCGGCGGACACGGGTCCGCACGGATTCCGGCGGAGGCACACACGCATTGAACTCTGTGGCAGCCGAGTCCGACGTCGATCCCGTCGGCCACCGCTGACGCTCCAGGTTCGAGTGCTGACAGATCAGCCGGCACGCTCGGAGGACTGCTCTGCGCGGACCATCGTGTCCATGAGCGTGGCGCCCGACTGCGTCGAGAGCGTGCGTCCGGTACGAAGGTCGTAGAAGCGGAAGTTCTCCGGCATCCCGGCCTCACTCGGGCAGCGCTCAGCCCACGGCCTGGTGCAACTCGGTTCAAACCAGTCCGGGTTGCGGTTTCGGTTGCCGCGCCGATGCGGTCCTCGGTTTCCACAGTGCGATGGTCCTTACGTAGCCGTAGACCACCGAGGTCATCGCCAGCATGAGAAGTGGTCCGGACACCCACGGATGCTTCGCCATCTCCAGCGGTAGATAGCGATAAGACACCAAGAGCGCAGCGAAGACGGTTGCGCCGCAAGCGACCAGCTGGATACCTGATCGATCCCAGCCGCGGTCGAGCGAGCGCAGAGCTGCCTCGATCGTGAGCGTAAACACCACGCCGGCAATGAGATCCGCGCCGTAGTGGTAGCCAAATCCCAGCGTCGCGCAGAGCGTAGCTACCAGCCAGAACGTGCCTGCGAATCGCAGAAGCCGTGGGCCCGTCCGGGAATGAATGAAGATCGCGGTGGCCCACGCTGTGTGCAGGCTGGGCATGCAGTTCCGTGGTGTGATCTCGTCGAATGGCATGTGGTGCGGGGTATTGATCGGCGGCGGCGTTTCCGGCCACAGGTCGGCCACCGCCCATTGCTCGCTGGGCGGCGTTTCCGACCACAGGCTGACCGTCGCCCAGTGCTCGGCGCCGGTGCCGTAGGCGAAGATCGGTCCGACCACGGGGAAGATCATGTAGATGGTGGGCCCGAGGAGGCCGATCACCAGAAAGGTGCGCACCAGATGATGGCCCGGGAAGCGGCGCTCGACCGCCACGTTACGCAGTTGATACAGCGCGACGATGACCGCGGCCACCGCGAGCTGACCGTAGACGATGTCGAGAAAATTGAAACCGATCGGGCCGGTGGCCGTGACAATCCGGCCCATCAGCCACGACGGGTTGCCCAGCGCGTGATCGGCGGTTGCCACGTACGGGTCGAGCACCGCTTGGCGGGTCTTGGAGGTGATGAGTAGCCAGGTGTCGCCGGTCTTGCGGCCGGTCACCAGCAGCAGGCCCAGCCCGACGCCCTTCAGCAGCAGAACACGTTCCCGGCCGGTACGGCGAGTGACAGCGATGACCGCATAGCCCAGAAGAACCCACAACGCACCGTTGCCGAAAGGGTGACCGCCGGCCAGCTTGGCGTCGACCGCCCACCGGACCACCAAGAAGGCGACGTCGATACCGATCGCGGCAGCAGCCGCGATGAACCGTTGCCGCCGGGTGAGCACCACCATCATCAACGCCATACCGGCGTACAACAGGAAGCCTGATTTGGGGGCGAATATCACCTCTCGCGCCTGGCTGGTGATCGGCCCCGGCAGGCCGTAGCGGCGTGCGGCGATCTCCAGCGCGATGAGGAATCCGAGGGCCGCGACACCCGCCACGACCCAGAGTCTTATTCGTGGTTGACGCCACACGGAGAACATGGTTCTCCTGTTTATTCGCGAAAAAACCTGCGATGGCATATATCTCAATTGTCAGCCGATTTTCTATATTTTGATTGAAAGTCAGGGTGGGTTCGCTCGCCACCTTCCGGTCGGGGCTGCTTTCTCCCTCACCAAAAGCAGCCCGCCCGACGGGGGAAGACGGAAAGATCACACTCCGGGAAACGTGCGGGTGAGGTCCCTGCAGGGATGCGGACGTCGCGCAAGATGGGCTGCCGGAGAGCGCCCTGCCGAGTAGGTCAAATGTGGCTCCGCCCTTGACATCAGTGACTGACACCAACGGAAGCGGACCACGGCGATCGATACCGAACCGCAGTGGACTACCGATCGAGGCCAGGACCGAGTTATTCGAGACGGACGATCCCCCGTGACCGACCTGATAAGGATGAGGCCACAGGTTCAAAGGATCACCGTCATACCAGTAGGGGCGCCATCCCGGTGAAGACGGCGCCCCTACTGGACATCCGCTGAGACTCGACCAGGCGTGGTGTGACGGTCGCCTGTGGTCGAACCGGCGTTCTCCCGCATCAGGTCTCAGAAACGCTCTCAGCACGTGGCTATTGGACGTCCACGAAGTCGCCGGCCGCGTTGACCGCCGGAGTCGTCGTCGTGCCCGCGAAGCTGTAGCGGAAGTAGCCGTCGGTGGAGGCGGTGACGGTCGTCCTGAGGTCGCCCGTCGAGTTGGACTTGATCGTCTTCACCGTGGTGTAGGTGTTGCTGCCCTTCTTGCGGAACTGCAGCTTCACCGACTGGTTCGTGTAACCGTGGTACTTGTTGTCCTCCCAGTTGGCCCGGGAGAGCTTGCCGGTGACCGTGATGGTCTTGCCCTTCTTCACCGGCTCCGGCGAGGCGTTGACCGTCAGCTTCGAGTAGCGCTGCACCTTGAACGTGGTGGCCGCGTCCCGGTGGATGTAGTCGTAATCATTGGCGGAGACCAGCGTGCCGAGCTTCCAGGTGGCCGCCGCGCTGTTGCCGACGAAGCCGGTCGACGCCTGCGGGTCGAACGTCAGCGTGCCCGTGCAGGTCGACGTGGTGGCGCTCGCCTTGACGCACGTGATCTCGTCGTCCCAGATCTGTGCGTAATTCGGCTTCGGACCGAAGGCGCTGATGTACGTGGTCTCGGCGATGCCCGAATCGTCCGACGCGGTCACGGAGACCTTGGCGGACACCACCTTGGTGGTACCAACCACGACCGGTTTGCCGCCGTTGACGACGACCTTGTCGATCGTGATGTTGCCCTCGCCGCCGTCCTCCGCCTGGGCGGCAGTGGCGCCGATTGCGGTGGCGACCAGCGCGACGCTGGTGCCGAGCAGGGCAAGGCGCGCGGTTGTGCGCATGAATGTCCCCCCACGAAGTCTTTGATTGACCACAGGGAGCGTACGACGTTGGTCAACGGTTCACCACGTTGTTGTTTCAACGCCTCCATCACGCACGAATGCCTTCGCCTTCATCAGGATCCGCGAGTGTCGACGACGCTCATGCTCAAAACACCTAGCCGCTTGGGAGCGCCCCCGGACGCGTGATCCAGGGGGCGGATCGAACTCCTCGAGCGGGTGTCGCATCGGAGACGAGAGCGCAGGGCGGCCAAGTTGCTGCCATCCGTTCAGTAACTACCGTGTCCGCGTGGATGAAGAACCGGTGGTCATCAAGCTCACGCACGATCAGGCGTTCATCCTGTCCGACTGGCTCTACCAGGTGATGTTCAAGTCCGACGACCTCAGCGTCATAGTGAGGGACCGGTCGGTCTGGTCCGCCGTCCATGCCATCTCCGGGACGCTCGACAAGATGCTGACCGAGATCTTCATGCCCGACTACAGCGAACGTCTCGCCGCGGCGAAGCAGCGCCTCCGCGAAGCTATTGGCGGCGGCCAAGAGGCAACGCCTGACCGAGCCGTGTAATCGGGAAACCTCTGTCCCGCTTCATCAGAGTTTGATGGTTGTCACTGAGGATCGGTGACCACCAGGTTCGTGCCACCGAACGTTGAGTGACCGGGCGAACGCTGCCAAGCACTACGCCGAGGAGCAGCTGGCCGCACTGGTGTGCGGGATCGCCCTCATCAACGCCTTCAACCGGGCGAACGTCATCATCCAGCAGCCCACCGGCGACTACCAGCCCGGCCAGTTCGCATAACCAGGAGCGCCTGGCCACGGACTGCCGGTCAGCCGTGGGCGGCCGGGGCCGGGAGGGCCACGATCCAGTCGAGGACCGGTGAGTCGAGCTCGGCCACGATCACCCGGCTCGACGCCATGAACGGGTCGATCCGGGCGGCCGGTCACCGGAGTCGCATGTGCCGCCGTGAATCAGGATTACGGTCCCACCGCCTTCGCCGTCGGTGATCGGAACAGCCGACTTCCCTTGATGGTGGGGCGCGACACCGACGCCTGCTCATCAGCTCCTGCCCCGTCGCCCGGGGCCCGCTCAGCGGCCTGGGGCTACCTCGCTCCCCCGCAGCAGGGGCGGAAGCGGGGCCACAAACCTACGATGGCTCGAGAAGGCGCCATCAAGTCGAACCGGCATTCCAGAGGAGGCCGCGATGGTGGAGCACTTTGTCTGGGTGACGACACGCCGCATCAAGCCGGGCGCGTTGGAGGAGTTCGAGAGGGCCTGGCGCCCGGACCAGTACCCGCAGGCGCTGCGCCGCGCCTACGCGTACTGGTCCGAGGACGGGCAGGAGATCACCGGGGTGTCGTTCTGGGATACCAAGGAAGCGTGCGACTCCTGGCGGGCCTCCGCGGCGGAGACACAGCGCCGTGAGGCCATGGCCCCTTACATCGTCGAGGAGCGGGAAGGCTTCTACCGCGGTCGCGAACTCGGAGTCGGGCACGCCTGAAGCCGCCGCGGTCCCTGTGCCCGCGTTCCGGAACGCCGAGCGAGGACGGACAGCACCGGCCCGCGGGCACCGACGCCGGCCCCCATCGATCCTTCGGGGGCGACAATGGAGTCATGGCCCCATAAACGGTGAACCGAGTTTTGAGGTGGCCCATGAGCACTCTCGAAGAACAGATCGACGTTGATGTTCCGATCGCTGTGGCCTGGGAAAGCCTCCACCAGGTGGAGACCTATCCGAGATTCGTCGAAGGAGTACGCGAGGCTCGTTCGCAGGACGGGCACCGGGCGCGCCTGGACATCGACGCGGGCGGCCGAGCTCAGGAGTTCGAAGCCGAGATCACCGACCGCGGCAAGGAACACACGATGGAGTGGCAGACCACGAGCGGTCCCGACCTGGCGGGAACCTTCTCACTGCTGCCCATAGACCGCGAGCACACCCGAGTCCAGGCCCGGATCGAGTACGACCCGGGCACCCTCAAGGAGGCGTTCGGCGGGCCGAAGGGATTCGCCCAGGCGACCGCGATCGAACGGCTTGTACGGGACGACCTCGAGCACTTCAAGGAGTTGGTGGAACAGGAACGGTGAGGCGCCCCCACCGATAGGGATTGGCCTCACGCTTCGCGAGGGCGTACGACGGCAGTGCGGTCCACGGCCCTCGTGCCCCATCCGTGCGCTCAGCGCGGCAAACAGTGGTCAACAACGGCCCCGTGCACCCGCGTACGGGCGCTCCGTCGGCGACTGGCCTGGTCAACCCCATGTCGTCCGCAGGCGGCGGCGTTGATTCCCGAGCACAGAGCGCGAGTTCGATTCTCGTCACCCGCTCGTGGACGACGCCCCCCTCGGCACGGCGCCCAACTCCCCGAGTTGGGAAGAAGAAGCTCCGGCCGCTGCGCGCGCCGGAGGGTACTGTTGCGCGCGCGGAACGATACCGAGGGGCGTGGCGCTCGCGGCGCCGGTCAGTGGACCGGCTCGGCCGGGTGCCAGGGGGCGCCGGGCCGAGTGGGGCGCGGGTCCGCGGCGAGCCTGAGCGCGTACGTCGCCGGGTCGGCGCCGGACAGGGGGCCGAGGTAGTCGTGCCCGACCATGTGGCACCAGGCCGGCAGGTCGAGCGGGGCGGCCGGGTCGGTGGCGATGACGTGGACGACCGTGCCCGGCTCTGCGTCGGCGATGCGGGAGCGCAGGCGGAGCAGGAGGGTCACGCACAGCAGACCGGTGCCGTCGACGGTGATGTCGGCGGCCGGTACCGGGGAGGCGCTCATCGGGGCAGGGTCTGGGTGACGCGCCACAACCGGCGGGGCAGGCCGCCCTCCTCGAAGGGGTGGACCTCCTGCGACTGCCAGCCGTCGGCGAGGGCATCGACCAGGTCGCGGGGGAAGAAGTGCACCGCGAAGCCGCCGTGCTCCCAGATGTCATCGCCGTGCCCGGTACCGGCCCCGTAGTGGGCATCCCCGGTATGGCGGACGGTGTAGACGAAGACGCCGCCCGGCCGCAGCACGCGGCGCACCTCGCCGACCAGGGCGTGGATCTCCTTCGTGGACAGGGCCATGCACAGCAGCATGTGCGCGAACACCGCGTCCACCGAGCCGTCCGCCAGCGGCAGCGGCTCGCGTACGTCGTGCACCGCGGTGGCAATCCGGTCGGCCACGCCCTGGGCGCCGGCCGCCTCGTGCAACTGCTCCAGGCCGACCGGGCTGAAGTCGGTCGCCTGGACGGTGAAGCCCTCACGGGCGAAGTAGACGGCGTCGCGGCCGTGCCCGGCCCCCAGCTCCAGCACCTGGCGCGCCCCGGCCGCCCGGAACACCCGGGCGGCGTGGACGGCCGGCTCGGACGGCTCCTCGCCGTACATGCCGGGGTGCTCGCCGTATGTCCGCTGCCAGTGCTCCCGCTGAGCCCCGGCGAGCTCCCGCTCGTGCTCCGACATGCTGACGCCCTTCTCCACCGCCCGTTCCCGGGTGGGCCAGCCTAGTGCCGTGACCGGCAGTGTTTGCCCCGTGAGCAGCGTCGTCCGGTGCGTGCGATCGCAAGGCGGCCGGACGTCCTTGGACGGGGTCTCCCCTGCTCGAGCGGGGTTGAGAGCTCGGGGAAGGAGCTACCAGGGCCTTTGGCCGACGCGGAAGGGGGTCCCCCTGGCCCTCAAGGCCTTGGGGGAGGGCGTGCCGGACGGTGCGACGGGGCAGAGCTTGCCGGGAGGGGCACCAGATCTACGCCGCGTCGCCGCAGCCAGCGGTCGTCGGGGGCGTAGGTGAGGCCCTCGCGCCGGGGAGCTCGACCTGGCCCTGGCCCCTACGGCCGTTCTCCGGTACGTCGGTACGTCGCTCAGGACGCAGGCGGCCGAGGAGCCGGCGAGGACAATCCATGGGGCAGTGCCCGCGCTGCCCGGCTCGCGACGGCGGGGGGTGTGCCGATATCGAGTGCCTGCCGGGCGAACCGGAGGGCGTACGGCAGTGCGGCCCGGGTGAGCGGGCCGGCGCCGACGGCGATGGCTGTGGCTGCGACTACGGGCTCCGCGTATGCGACGGCGCGCAGAAGGACGGCAGGAGTCCACAGTCGGCTCGCGTGCCGCAGGGCGGGCAGGTCGGGAAGCGCAAGGGTCAGGGTCCGGTCGTCGGCGTCGGGGCGCGGCCAGGTGAGTTCGATGCGCATGAAGCGGCCTCCACAGGAGGTTGGGCCCGTTGACTGCGGTGGGCGTTCGGGATGACGGCTCGGGACCGAGCCGGGCACTCATGCCGTCGCCTCCTCACGGCCCGGGACTCGCGCGCGGTGTCGGTCAGCGATCCGCAGCGGACTTCACCGCCGGCTACGCCGAACGGCGCAGTTGAATATGTCCAGAGTTGCCGAAGTAGCCCGATCTGGTCAAGGTTGCCGGAAAGGTGAGAAGCGCCACGGCCTCGACGTGCATGCCTCACCTTCGCTACGGAGGGAGAGCGACCATGACTGACAGTTCCCATGCGCATGGCTCAGGGGACACGAAGGTGCAGCATCCCGTCCAGGAGACGCTGGCGCACCCCATGCAGACGGTGACGACGGCCATGGAGAAGGTCCCTGGCGCCGAGAGGGTCAAGGGGTTCGTCGACGGTGTTCTGGACTCCGTCGGGATCGTCTCGCCCCATACACGGCGTCTCGCGGCTTACACCGGTGCCGGGCTGCTCGGCGTGGCCGGTGTGGTCGAGTGGCCAGTGGTCGCGGCGGGCGCCGCCGTGGTGTGGCTCACGCAGCCGCGTCCCAAGGATGTCGCGGCGGCCCAGACAGCCGGCGAGGCCCGCGCCGAAGCATTGCAGGCGAAGCACGCCGCCGGGTCGGCCAAGGCGTCGACCGCCACCGGGAAGGCGAAGTCCCGTCCGGGCAAGGCCACGTCGGGGACGGCGAAGGCCCGCGCGCCCAAGTCGACGAGCACCTCGGGCACGGCGAAGGCCCGCTCGTCCAAGCGCGCCGCCACGAACACCTCACGCACCAAGGCAGGTGGGCGGAAGAAGCCTTGACGCCTGCCTTCCACCCGCTCCGACGACCGTTCCGCCGCCGACCTGTGCGGCAAGCCCGCGAAGGTGAGACATGCTGCTCCGCTTGCTGACCGGGCTGCCCGCCGTGGTCCTCCAGAACGCCTTGGCCGCCCCCCTCGAGGCCACGCGCCGGATCGCCCCGCCGGCCACCGACACGGCCCGGATGGTCGCTGAGCTGGTGAGCACCGGTGCGCGTGGCGCTGTGAGCGGTGCGGCGGCGGTGTCGGCGACCGCACTGCGGGTCGGCAGGGTCGCCCGCAACGCCGTGACCCCTCGCGTCGGTTACTGGCGCGCCGGCTCCCGCATGCACCTCGCACTACGGCACCATCCGGACTCGCAGGAACCCACTGCGGAGCGGCTCGAGGCAGCCGCCGAGAAAGTGGCCGTCGAGCTGGCCGAGCACCCTGACGTGCTGATCGCTTACTGGGACGGCGGCCTGGGGCGGCTGGTCATGCAGACCACCGAGGATGCGATCGGCGAGGACGTGGTGGACTGGGTGTCCGAACTGGCCGCCGAACACGGGCTGGTGCACGTCTGTGACCAGACGCTGGAACACGCGCACCCGGGTGCAGCCGGGGGCGTGCGCGCCAATGCTGTCGCCGTGGCGTGCGACGCGGCGGGCATCGCCACCTCCCTCGTGGCACGGACAGTCTTTCTGAAGCCGGTGCCGGAGGTCTTCGTGGCCGCGGTCGTCGTGATGCGTGAGGACTCCCGGGTACGGACGGTGCTGAGCCGCGCGCTGGGCCCGGACATGGCCGATCTGGTGCTCGCCGCGGCCCATGCGGCTGTCTGTGGGGTCGGGCAGTCGCCGAGTCCGCTGCTGCTCGACGCGGCATTGCGGACCGCACAGTTGGTGGAGTCCGTTGCCCAGCTCGCGACGTTCGACGCCCTGCACGACACGCTGTGTGCTCCGGACAGGCTGACCGTGGCCGGAGACGACGTCGTACGTCCACCGCTGCGTTCGTGCCCCGGTGACAAGTATGCCGACGCCGCGATCAACGGGATGCTGGGCGGCGCCCTCACCACGCTCCTGTTCACCCGCAACCTCGATGAGGCGGCCGAGACCGTACTGGCCGGTTCGCCCAAGGCTGCGCGCTACGGCCCGGCGGCCTTCACCGCGGCGCTCGGCAGTGCCCTGGCGCGCGAGGACGTGCTGGTCCGCAGCCCCGATCGGCTGCGCCGACTGGAACTTGTGGACACCGTGGTCCTTCATCCTGAAGCGCTGCGCGGCACTCGGCGCGCGGTGCTCGAGGTCCACCCCAGCACGGCCGGCTGGGATCACCGTCGGCTGTGGCGGGAGTCCACCGCAGCCCTGAGTGCGCCCGGGGACGGGGCAGTGCCGTCCGGGGAGGCGGGACTCGGCCTGCGACCGGTGCCCGACGAGTTGGCGTCGCACACGGGACGGTCGGACACGGGACTGATGATCGCGTCGGTGCGCGGCGAAGACGTCGGTACCGTCCTGGTCGGCTGGGAGGTCGACCCGATGGCCGAGGCCGCGTTGGACGCGGCGCGCCGGGCCGGCCTGCACGTTGTTGTGCTGGACGACCACTCGCTCGGCGAGTTCGGGACGCTGGCCGACCAACTCGTCCCTGCCGGGACGCCGTTGGCCGAGGTGGTGGCCGGCCTGCGGAGCGACGGGCGGACGGTCCTCACGGTGGCGCGCGTGCCGGACGACCGAGCTGCAGCGGAACAGGCGTCGACCGCGGCCGCCCGCGACGTCCTCGACGGGCTGCTCCGCAGTGACATCGCCGTCGCCGTCGCCGACGAGCGCAGCGCTGTCGTCTGGGGCGCGGACATTCTGCCGCTGCGCGGGCTGGAGGGCACGTGGCGGTTGCTGTCCGCCGTGCCCGCTGCACGGGCGGCGGCCCGACGGGCCAAGTTCCTTGCCGAGGCGGGCGCCACGCTCTCCGAGCTCCTGGTACTCACCCGCGGAGCCCGGACGCAACGGGTCCCCTTCCCCCTCGAACTGCGGATCAGTCCTGTCAACATCGCCACCGCCGCGGCTCTGGTGTCGGGCTGGTTCACCGCGCTCGGTGTCGCCGCCCGTACGACCCCGCACCCCGGGCCGCGGGTGCCCTGGCACGCTCTGCATCCGGAGGAGGTCATGGCCCGGCTGGCGAGGGCGCCGCGGGCCGCGCCCACCGCATGGGCGGTGGTGCGGACCCGGGCCGGCCGCGTCGTGGGCGCCGCAGCCGCTCACCCGGCCTTCGCGCCGACGCGAGCCGGCGCACATCTGGCAGGCGCCGTGTGGGCCGAACTCGACGACCCCTTCACCCCGATCCTGCTGGTCGGTGCCACCGCGTCGGCGCTGCTGGGGTCCGCTGTGGACGCATTCCTCGTCATCGGCGCCGTCGCGGGGAACGCCTTGGTCGGCGGAGTGCAGAGGCTGCGCGCGGAGCAGGCACTGTCCGAGCTCGTCACCGGGCAACGGCGAACAGCCCGGCGCCTCCCCGACGTGTCAGCAGATGAGGCATCCCTCGTGGAGGCCGAACGACTGGCGCCCGGCGAGGTGATCGAGCTGCGCACCAATGACGTCGTGCCGGCCGACGCGCGCCTGCTGGAAGTCAGCGGCTTCGAGGTCGACGAGTCCTCGTTGACCGGCGAGTCACTGCCCACCCGCAAACAGGTGGACGCCGTACCACAGGCGCCCGTCGCCGACCGCAGTTGCATGGTGTTCGAGGGCACCACGGTGGTGGCCGGCCACGCCCGCGCCGTGGTGGTGGGCACCGGCGACCAGACCGAAGCCGGCCGCGCGGCGTCCCTCGCCGCCCGGGTCCCCACCTCGGCAGGGGTCCAGGCACGACTGCACCGGCTGACCCGCCGGGTCCTGCCCCTCACCCTCGCCGGCGGCGCCGCGGTGGCCGGTCTGTCCCTGCTGCGCGGCAGCCCGGTGCGCACCGCGCTCCAGGGCGGGCTGGCTGTCGCGGTGGCCGCCGTCCCCGAAGGCATGCCTTTGGTGGCGACGGTGGCACAGATGTCCGCGGCGCGGCGGCTCAGCAGGCTGGGTGTCCTGGTCCGCACACCGCGCAGCCTGGAGGCCCTGGGACGCGTGGACACCATGTGCTTCGACAAGACCGGGACCCTCACCGAGAACCGGTTGCGCGTCGTCCACCTCGTCACTGCCGCCGGCGCCGAGCACCCGGCGTCGGACCCCGAAGCGGAACTGATCCTTCGCATCGCCGCCCGGGCCTGCCCGCGCGTCGCCGAGCAGCCGGGTGTCCACGCCCACGCCACCGACGAGGCCGTCCTGGCAGCCGCCCCGCGCGAGACCGGGTGGACCACCGTGCGGGCCCAGCCCTTCGAGGCGAGCCGGGGCTACGCGGCCGCCGTCGGAAGGAACGACGACGGCGAGGACATGCTGGTCGTCAAGGGGGCGCCCGAAGTCATGTTGCCCTGCTGCCCCGATGCGGATCCGACAGCCGTCGACACGGTGCATGCCCTTGCCGCCCAGGGCCTGCGGCTGCTGGCCGTCGCCCAGCGCCGCCTCGCGGCGGAAGATGCGGCGGAGGCACTGGACAAGCCCCTTGAACTGCTGGAACTCATCGGATTCGTGGCACTGGCCGACACCCCTCGCGCCAGTTCGGCTCCGCTCGTGTCCGGTCTCGGCGAGATCGGCGTACGACCCGTCATGCTCACCGGCGACCACCCTCAGACCGCCCGTTCCGTGGCGGTCGCTCTGGGCTGGCCTTCGGATGTCACGGTCGTCACCGGTGACGAGCTGGCCGCGCTCGACCGGGCGGGGCGGGCGCGCCTGCTCCGGGACTGCGGCGTGGTGGCTCGCGTCGCACCCGAGCAGAAGCTGCAGGTGGTCGAGGCGCTCCGGGAGGCGGGACGCGTCGTGGGCATGGTCGGGGACGGCGCCAACGACGCCGCCGCCATCCGCGCCGCCGATGTCGGGGTCGGCATCGCGGCGCGCGGATCGGCCGCCGCACGCAACGCCGCGGACCTTGTGATCACCAACGACGAACTGTCGGTTCTTATCGACGCCATCGGCGAGGGCCGTGCCCTGTGGCGCAGCGTGGCCGACGCGATCAGCATTCTGCTCGGAGGGAACGCCGGCGAGGTCGGCTTCTCCGTACTGGGCACCTTGCTGTCCGGTACGTCGCCGCTGACGACGCGTCAACTGCTGTTGGTCAACCTGCTCACCGACATGTTCCCGGCGATGGCGGTCGCGGTCACCCCCCACGATCCGGAATCCGTCGGTGAGCACACCGCGGTCGACGACGCGCCCGTGGGCCTCGCCGTCCTCGGCCGGCCGCTGACCCGCCAGATCCGCCATCGTGGCCTGATCACCGGAATCGGCGCGGCCATCGCATGGCTGATCGGCAGCCTCACTCCGGGCTCGGCGCGGCGCACCAGCACGATGGCCCTGTGCGGTGTGGTCGGCGCCCAGCTCACCCAGACCGTCGTCGGACGCCGCCACAGCCCACTGGTCCTGGCCACCGTCCTCGGCACCGCTGCCGTGCTCATCGCCCTCGTCCAGACGCCCGTCGTCAGCCACTTCTTCGGGTGCACGCCGCTGGGCCCACTGGCGTGGGCCGGCGTGGCCGTGGCCGTCGGCGCCGCCGCCCTCGGACCCCGCGTACTGCCGCAGGCCGACCGGCTGCTGGCCGACCTCACCTCGCGAGTGCGTCCCGTGGTGCGGCTCGCCCACTGACGACCTGAAGGTGATTCAGCGCGGCGGCGGGAGTCAGCAGCGGCAGTCAGGAGCCACCTGGCGACCCTCGCGGCCGAGCTCCAGGTCCGCAACCGGGTCGAGACCGCCGCCCGGGCCCGGGAGAGCCGGCTCGGGGACTCCGACCGGTCACCCTGACCAGGAGACCGCTGCCCGGCCGTCGTTGCGGTACTGACAGCGTTCAGCCCTGTCCGAGGCTGTCCGGGCCTCGGATCACGGGCAGCTGCGCCGCAGGTCAGGAGGACTGCGTCCGCCCCGGTCGGCCGGGGGGTCCCGGAGGCTGAGCCCTCACCTCTTCGGTGTTAGCGTCGCGTCCATGTCCAAGACGGAGATCGACGCACTGACCGCCGAGTTCTTCGGCGCCTTTGACAACCGGGGCGGCAAGGCTGCCGACGTGGACCGGATCCGGCGGCTGGTCCTTCCAAGCGGCGTGATCGTCACGACGGCCCCAAAGTTCACGGTCTACACCGTGGACGAGTTCATCGAGCCCCGCCGGCGGTTGCTGTCCGACGGCCGACTGGTCGAGTTCTCCGAGTGGGAGACCTCCGAACGGACCGAGATCGCGGGCGATATCGCGTCGCGGTTCGGCGAATACCGCAAGTCCGGAGTCCTGGACGGTGAGCCGTTCGAGGGTGTCGGGACCAAGACCATCCAGTTCGTCCGCACCGCGGACGGCTGGCGGATCACGGCATTCGCCTGGCACGACCGACCCTGATTCGTCGGGCACCCCGTCGGGGCGGGACGTCCGGCAGAGGGCTGCCCTGGAACTCCCCTCGCCCAAGGCGCCGAAAACCGAAGGTCTCACGCGCCGTTCCCCTGCCCGGATTACGGGGTCATCGTGTCCGGTAGGCGTCGATGACGGTTTGGGTGAGGGTGTTCCCGCCGGTGTCGGTCAGCTCCGCGCGCAAGGAGACGCCGGTCTCCGCGCGCGGGTTGTGGATCGTGACGGCGCCGCCCTCGACGGGAACCGGGGCCCACGAGGCGCCGCTGTCCACGGACACCGAGACGGCAAGCGAGCGCACACGTCCGTCCGCGGCGGCGCCCAGCACCGTGACGGGGATACGGAGTGTCGCGTTCGCCGCCGCGGTGCCGGTCGGGCTGAGCGCGGGCGAGAACCGCACGACGCTCACCGGCACCGGGGTCGGGCCGGTCGTTGTGAGCGAGGTGAAGGTCCACGACGCGGTCACACTCATGGCGGTGCCGCGCGCACCCTTGCGATTCACCGTGCTGGTGAGCCGGTACTCCGCGCTCCCCGGCGGCACGGTGAACACGGCTCGTCCGGGTGCGCCGGCCTGGGTCCCGACGCGCACGCCGTTGCGGTGAAGAGTGGTCGAGGCCTTGTCGTACTGCGGTGACGACGGCACGTGGCCATCGCCGTCGGCGAGCAGCGGGACATCGACGGCGACGCGGTCGCCGTCGCGTACGACGCCGGGGCGGCCGGTGAGGTCGGGGCCGAAGACGGCGTTGTCGAAGGTGTGCGTGGTCGTGCCCCCGGCCCGCACGACGACGCCATTGGCGCTGTAGCGGTTCGAAGCCGCGCCGGGCGTACCGGGTGCTGTGTAGGTGATGTCCCAGGTGCCGCGTTCAGGCGTCACGAGGTAGGTCGCGGTGCCGGGGGTCGCCAGCATCTGGGCGACGCCGACGGTCGGTCCGGCACTCGGTTGCAGGTCGACGGACGCGGTCCCTGCGGTGCCCGGCCGGGCCGCGCCGCGGATCTGCACGGTGGCCAGGTCCTCCGGGGAGGGGTGCCGGGTGAGCCCTGTCAGGGCGCGGGGGCCGGTGAAGGTGTAGCCGAGCGCGTAGCCGACGGACTCGGTCGTCCAGTACGCGTCGAACCACTGCTTCACCGATCCGGGTTCGCTGTCGGGGCCCAGGTGCGCGACGCGCAGGTTCGGGCCGGAGTTGATCAGGTTGGCGTCCCGGGTGGCGCCGTCGTGCGTGACCTGGACGAACATCGCGCTGTGCAGGAAGCCTGCGGAGCGGTCGGGCGGCCGTACGTCGACGGCGGCGGTGGTCCGCGCGTCGACGGTGATGGTGGTGTCGCGGTCGAGGTCGAGGCGCGGTTGGACGATCCAGTCCGTCCCGTCCGCTTCGTTACCGGTGGTCAGGGAACTGTCCAGGAGGTACCGGCCCCGGGGCAGGCGCACGGTGGTCGTGCCGGAGGCGTCGTACGGATGGACGGCCTCGTCGGCACCCGGGCCGGAGATTCCGGTGACGTTGGTGGCGTAGTCCCCCGTCCTGTGGCCGGTGCGGTCGAGGTGAGTGATCGTGAGGGCGTATGTCGCCGGCTCCGCGGCGAAGGCGGTGGTGTCCCATGCGGGCGTAGCGCTGCCGACCAGGGCCACGGCGAGAGCCAGAGTGCGGAGGACACTCCGGCGGGGTACGGAAGAACTGTTCATGATCTGCTCTGCGCTTCCGGGCGTCGGCGTTCCCGTGAGCTGTGTCACGCCGGGTGCAACGGCGCGGCCCAGGGCGGCACGTGTGGCGCACGTCACCGGAACCGACGCAACGGACGTGGCAGAGCAGAGTGTGGAATCACTCATGAGGAATCGCTTCCGCCGCGGAGACCGCGACGCCTTGGGAGAGCTGTACGACGAGCACGCCCAGGTGCTGTACCGCTATGCCCTGCGGGTGACGGGCGACTGGGCGGAGGCCGAAGACGTCGTCTCGGCGACCTTCCTGGAAGCATGGCGCAGCCGGGAGAAGCTGCGCCCCGACGGGGACGGTCTGCGCCCGTGGCTGCTGGGAATCGCCACCAACATCATGCGCCGCAACGCACGCGCACGCCGACGCCGCGAGATCGCGCTCGCCCGCGTGCCGGAGCGCGGTTCGATTCCGGACTTCGTCGACGATCTCGTCACGCACCTCGCGGATGCCGAGCAACTGCGCGCCGCGCACACCGCACTCGCCCGCCTGCGGCGCCGCGACCGAGAGGTCTTCACCCTCGTGGTGTGGGCCGGTCTGGACTACGCGGCCGCGGCCGACGCACTCGGTGTGCCGGTCGGCACCGTCCGGTCACGACTGTCCCGCGCCCGTACCCGACTGCGCGAGCTCGCCGGCGCCGAAGCCCGCGCCGCGCGTTCGCAGGCCACGCCGGCCGGTGCCGATCGGCCGGCCGCGGCGGAAAGCAGGGAACACTCCGCCAGCCCCGCCAAGCCAGTACCGGGCCGCATCCCCGTGGCCCGACCGTTGACCCAGGAGAACCACGGATGAACACCTCCCCGCGGCGCCGCACGCATCACCGGTCCGAGGAGACCGAACGCCTCGGACTCACCGGCCTGCTGCCCCCGCCGCCGGTCCCCGGCCTGGATCCCGACCGTGAACTGCTGCTGAAGGAAGCACTGCTGCGCAAGGCTGCCCTCGCCGAACCGCCCGGCGTCCTCACCACCCGGGCCTCGCGCCCGCGCCGGCGCCTGGTCCGGGTCCTGGCGCCGGCCGTCGCCTGCACCGTGGCGGTCTGCGGCGTCGTGGCCGTGAACCTCGCGGACAAGCCCGGGCGTGACACCACCGCGGTCACGCGTGGCGGCGCCCCCCACGCACCCGAAGTGACACAACTCCTCGACCGCATCGCACTCGCCGCCGCCGGAAGGAAGCAACCGACGGTCCGTGCCGACCAGTTCGTGTACATCGAGAGCAAGGTCGCCTACGCCGCGCAGAGCGCCGGAGGAGGCCCCGTGAGCATGGCTCCCGTGCACACGCGGCAGGTGTGGTCGTCCGCCGACGGCAGCCGCCCCGGCCTGCTGCGCGAGGGGGGCGGGCCTGACACTCCGCTCGACGTCGACGCACCGGTCCACACCCTCGACGGCCCAGGAGCGACACCCCGGCCGAGCACCGCGGGCAAGAGGGGCCCGTCGATCGGCAACCCGACCCACCAGTACGTCGCGTCGCTGCCCACCGACCCTGACGCCCTGCTGAAACTGATCCGGGACGAGACCCGCGGACAGGGCCAGGACCCGGACCAGCGAGCATTCAACGCGATCGGCGAACTGCTGGCCGAGACCTGGGCACCACCACAGGTCAGCGCCGCGCTCTACAAGGCCGCCGCGCGGATCCCCGGGGTCACGGTGCTCCATGCGGCCACCGACGCCACGGGACGCGAGGGCGTTGCCGTCGCCCGTACGGCGCACGGGCAGCAGACGCAGTGGGTCTTCGACCGGACCACGTACGCATTCCTCGGCGAACGCACGGTCCTCACCGAAGCCGGCGACGCCGGCCCGGCCGGGACCGTTGTCGGCACCTCCGCGGTCCTCACCAAGGCCGCAGTCGACCGTGCCGGCGAAACTCCCGCGCCGATGACCGCATAGAGGGTCAGCCATGCACATGGGCCGCCCCAAATCGCGGTTCCACCGAGGCCGGCAGCTACCGGCTCCCATCCGTTCAGGAAGCCGAGAAGGGCGCAATGGGCGATGGAGGCGGCCGATGGCAGCGGTGCGGGACGGGGAGCCGGTCCCGGCCAGGACACGACCGTGGAAGGAGGTGGCACCGGCCCGTGTGCATGCACGGACTGCGCCGTTCGGCGACCTCGTCCCCCGGCGGGTCCGGTCCCGGCCGCCGTCGGCCCCGGGACAACAACGCCCTGTGAGCAAACGCCTCCGAGCCGGGCGGGGCAAAGCTGCTCCGGTCGGCATCTGTGCCAGTGTGAGGTCATGCGTCGTGCGCTGGCCGCCCCTTTCGTGGTCGCGGCCCTGGCCGGTGTCATGCTCGTCCGTTCGTGTGGGGCCGGCAGCGGAGCCGAGGACCCCGGCCGCCCCGGCATGCAGGGGCGGGCGGCGGCAGGGGTCGAGCAATTGACCGTCAAGGTGGCGGAGATCCTGCCCCACGACCCGAAGGCCTTCACCCAGGGCCTGGAGATGACCGGCGGCATGCTCTACGAGAGCACAGGCCTGACCGGACAGTCCTCGGCCCGGATGGGACCGCCGGGCAAGTCCCCTGCGGTCCGCGCCGAGTTGCCCCCGCCGCTCTTCGGTGAAGGAATCACCGTCATGGGGCCGACGCTGTTGCAGCTCACCTGGCAGAACGGCATCGCGGTCGAACGGGACGCAAGAACGCTGGCCGAGTTGCGCCGGGTCCCCTACCGGGACGAAGGCTGGGGGGTCTGCTACCAGCGGCAGCGCGGGCGACTGGTGACGAGCAACGGCTCCGCCCGGCTCGCCTTCCGGGACCCCAGAACACTCCTCAAGACAGGGGAGATCACCGTCACCGCCGATGCGCGGCCTGTGGGGCAGCTGAACGAGCTGGAATGCGTCGGCGACATCGTGTACGCCAACGTCTGGCCTGAGGACCGGATCGTACGTATCGACGCCACCACCGGCAGGGTGACCGGGGACATCCAGGTTCCGTCCCTGCTCAGCGCTGCCGAGAGGCGGCACGCAAACGTCCTGAACGGTATTGCGGCTGTTCCCGGAACCGATCAGTTCCTGCTCACCGGCAAGTGGTGGCCCAGGATGTTCCGGGTCGCCTTCGTTCCCAGGTGAACCGCCGCCCGTCATTGCGGCATCACGACGACCGCCACGGTGAAACCCACACCGGGTACGACTCGGAGCGCGCCCGGGCTCGGCACACACGGCGCGAGCCGCGTGCTGATGGGGGTGCGGGCCTCCGCGGAGGAGGAGCTCACGGGCCTGGAGCAGACGGTGCACGCGGAGAGCGCCTACGATCACGGCGTCCTGGGTCATGCCGCCTCGTAGTCTCCCGGACGCGCGCCCGGCGCCGCGGCCGGAACGGGGACAGAACCGCGCTCGGCAGCGGTCACGGCAGCGCGTCTCTCCGCCGCCCGGCTCCTGAACGGGTGTCAGCTCAGCTGACCCGACTCGAACGGGCCTGTGCTGCGGATCCGCGGCTGCCTGCGTACGCAGGCCGAGTGAGCTCAGGTCGGCGTCGCCCGCTCCCGCACCGTGGTTCTGTGCACGGATGCTGCACCAGAAGGCCCCTGAGCCGCTTCGGGCGAGCAGCCCGTACGAGGTCCCCACAGCCCACGCGCGAGACGCCGGGCCGGCTGCCGGGGTGGACGGGGCGGGGGGCTGATGCACGATGATGTTGCCCAGTTCAGTGGGTAGTTGGCCAGAAGAGCCGGTTGGGGGTCCTGCTTGTGAATGATGCGGTCGAGTTGGCGGACATGATCGCGCAGCTGCGCCAGGAGCTGAGCCGGGCGATGTCAGCCGGTGAGGACGCCGACCTGCGGTTCAAGGCGGAGCGGGTGGAGCTGGAGCTGACTGTGGGGGTGGAACGGACCCATGAGCCGGGGGTGAAGGTGAGGTTCTGGGTGTTCGACGCGAGTGCGACGGCGAAGCGGTCGGCCACGGTCACGCAGAAGCTCACGTTGACGTTGCAGCCGGTGCGGACGGACACGCCGGACCAGATGGCGTTGATCTCCGGGGACGAACTGCTCGGTGAGGACTGAGGGCGCGGCCGTGAGCGGCGGACTGGACCCGCACCGCATCGCGGAGGTCATCGTCACCACCACCGGCGGCGGCGGGCGGCGCGGGTCGGGGTACCGGGTCGGCGACACGGCGGTGCTGACCGCGTTCCATGTGGTGGCCGAGGCCGCAGACGTGCAAGTGCGTTTCGACGCCGACCGACCGGGGCAGTGGGTCGCAGCCGCCGTGGTGGCCTGGTCGGACGTTGGCACCGATGTGGCTGTGCTGACCTTCGCGCCCCAGCCGGGTGCCACTCCCGTCACGCCCGCACGGTTCGGGCGTATCGGCGACGACCGTCATGCCGTCATCGGTGTGCATGCGGCGGGATTCCCGCTGTGGAAGCGGCGACGCAGCCCCGATGGGAGGCAGTTCCGGGAACTGCACCAGGCGGACGGGACCGTGGCGGCACTGTCCAACCTGAGGACCGGCACCTTGGAGATCACCGTTCCGGTGGCGGCTGCCGACCCCGACCCCAAGGTGTCGCCATGGTCGGGGATGTCCGGCGCCGCCGTATGGGTCGGGAGCCGCATAGTCGGGGTGGTCGCCGAACACCACCGGCGGGAAGGGCTGGGCCGGCTGGCAGCAGCCCGGATCGACCACACTCTGCGCCGGGTCGGTGAGCCACGTCGGAGTGAGCTGGCCGAGCTGTTGGTGATCACCGACCCGCAGGCGCTGCCTGACGTGGGTGCCGAGCCGCCCGTCTCGGATTCTCCGCCGCCGCAGGCGGGCGCGAAGGTCATCGGGCTGCCCGTCACGCATGGGCTCGAGTTGTTCAAGGACCGCGCCGAGACACGCGCGATGATCGGCCGTCACCTCGCGGATCCAGCCATCCGCATGGTGACCGTCACGGGCCGACGGGGCATGGGCAAGAGTGCGGTCGCCGCCAAGGTCATGGCGATGCTGGAGCAGGGCGAGTGGCCGGGCCACGCCCAGGCGCCGATTCCGTCGGGACTCGTCAATCTGAGCACCCGCACCTCCGGTGTCTCCCTGGAACGCCTCTACCTCGACTGCGCCCGCGCGCTCGGCTCCGATCGCGAGACGCGTCTGCTGGACATCTGGGCCACGAACCGCCCTGTACAGGACAAGATCGGTGAGTTGTTCGCTGCGATGGGGGACCAGCTCTTCATCATCCTCATGGACAATCTCGAGGACCGGCTTCAGGACGACGGCCGACTCGACGACGACGAACTCGCGATCTTCCTCGACTGCCTCTTCCGGGCACGATCCACGCCACGGCTGCTGGTCACGTCGCAGCTGCCGTTGCGGCTCGCACCCGAGTTGCGCCGTTTCGCCGCGGAAGTCGAGCTGTCCGACGGGTTGCCGCCCACCGAGTCCGTCGCGCTGCTGCGCGAACTCGACCAGGACGGCAGCCTCGGCGTGGCGCAGCTGTCCGACGATCAGCTGCTGCAGGCGGCGGTCCATGTCCACGGAGTTCCGCGCGCACTGGAGCTGTTGGTGGGCGCCGTGGCCGACGACACGCTGACGCTGCCGACGCTGCAGGACGTACTGGCGGACTTCACCCTGCGCGGCGACGTGGTCGCCGGCCTCGCCGAGGACCGGTACCAGCGGCTCGGCCCTGAAGGCCGCACGGTGTTGAACGTCCTCGCGGTGCTGCGCACGCCCGTGCCGCGGGAGGCGATCGAGTGGATCGTGCGCGGCCTCGATCCCGGCCTCGACGTCATGCCGGTCCTGTCCCACCTGCTCCGGATGCGCATGCTGTCGGTGGACCGGGCCAGCCGCACCTTCGCGCTGCACCCGATGGACGCCGACCTCGCGCACGGCGCCATGCCACGGGACGGCGCGCTGGGACGGCAGTCCATGGAGCGGCGGGCGGCCGACTGGTACGCGAGTATCGCCCCGCCCCGCCCGGACTGGCGTGGTCTGGACGACATACAGCCGTACCGACGCGAATTCGACCACCGGGTGCGCGCCGGGGACATGAACGAGGCCGCACTGGTCCTCGCCACGATCAGCGAATGGATGGTCTGGCACGGCTCGGTGCTTGCGGCGAACTCGATGCACCTGACACTGGAGGAACAGTTGACCGACGACCGGGCGCGTCTCGCTCATCTCATCAGCTTCGGGCACGTCCGGTTGGGCGGCGGCCCGTTGGCACACGCGACGGAACTCTTCACCGAGGCGGCCGACCTGGCCGAGCGCCTCGATGACCGCCATGCGCTGCAGAACGCCATGTTCGGCCTGGGCGATGCCTACCGTCAGCTGGGCCGCCTCGACGCCGCCATCGGCCCGCTGGCCCGGGCCGGCGATCTGGCGCATGAGAACAACGACGCCGAAGCCGAGGTGCATGCCATCCTGAGCCTCAGCCTCGTCCACAGCACCCTGGGCGACGGGGCGGCGGCCCTTGCCGGCGCCGACCGGCTGCGCGAACTCGCACATACATCAGGGGACCTGCTTACCGAGGCCCGTTCATGGAACGCCCGCTTCACCGCCCTGCTGACCATGGGCCGCTGGGAGGAGACCATCGCAGCGGGCGACAGGGCCGTGCACGCCTACCAGGACGCGGGCATCCAGGAAGCCACGGACTACGCGCTGAACGCCAAGGGCGTGGCCATGCTCGCGACGGGGCGGGTGGCGGAAGCTCTGGCATCGCTGGAGGCGGCGCTCCAAGCGGCGTCGACGATGGAGAATCCGCGCACCGAGGGTGTCTGCCTCTACAACATGGCGTGGGCCCACTGGACCGACGGCGGGTACGGACAGGCCGCCGAGACAGCCGAGCGGGCAGCCGCCTCCCTGCAGCTCGCCGGGGCCACGGAAGCCGCCGCGGCGAAGGCGCTCGCCGAGGCGGCCCGCGCCCGGGCGGTGCCCGATCCGCAGGCGGCCGCCGACGCATTGGTCCGGGCCGCCGACGGCGCCGGAGGCAATGTCGAGATGGTCCGTCGGGCCTGGCTCATCGAGGAGGCAGGGCGGTTGCGCGGCGAAGCCTGACGCTCGGCGACCCGGATGCCCTGGTGGCGGCGGGTGCCCTGAGCGCCGCGCTCAGGTTCTCGCTCCCGATCGCTGCGGGTGTCATTGATTCCCGAGCTCGGAGCGGGTGACGCGTTCGCCTCTCGTCGCCCGCTCCGCAACAGCCCGCTCGCCACTACTCGCCGATCCGTACCATCGCGAGCGTGATGTTGTCGGGGCCGCCCGCCTCGATAGCGGCCTTCCACAGCTCGAAAGCGGCCCTGCAGTCGTTGTGCACGCGCAGCAGACTGTCGAGTGCGTCCTCCGTCACCGGGTCGGTCAGCCCGTCGGTGCAGACCAGGTAGCGATCACCTGCGGACAGTGGCGCCGTCGTCACGTGGGGCGTGATGGCGCTGAACCGGCGGGCGCCGCCGAGCGCCTGTGTGACAAGTGATGTGGTGCGCCGGCCCGGTGCCAATGGCGGGCTGTCGTCCACGCTCACCTGGCGGAGTCCGTCCCCGGTCGCGTCGAGCACCCTGCTGTCGCCGACGTTGAAGGCGAGCAGCGACTCCGCCAGCACGACGGCGCCCGCGACCGTGGTGCCCATGGCGACCAGTTCCGGATTGCCGTCGGCGGCTGCGTACACCGCGTCATTGCAGACGTTCAGAGCGTCACGAACGGCTTCCTCGCTGTCCAATGAGGGCCCGAACGACGCGAGTTGACGGACGACCAGTGCACTGGCCACTTCGCCGGCGGGCTGCCCGCCGATCCCGTCGGCGACCGCGACGACGAGCGGGGTGCCGAGAGGGAACAACAGTGTCTGCGGATTCTCGGTCACGGTGCCGCACAGCGTCCACGGTCCGACAACGAGGCTGTCCTCGTTGTGATCGCGAATGAGCCCGGTGTGACTCAATGCAGTGACGGCTATGTACGGCATCGAAGGCCCCGCTCTCCGCAACGGCAGGCGCGTCCCGCATCTCCATTGTGGCGCCGTGGGCACGCGGACGCCCTCATGGCTGCCCGGATCTCGCCGGCCAGGGGACGGGCGAGGACACGGGGGTACGGGGCGCGGCCGGACGCGGCCCCGATCGTCCGTCGACGTCGGCCCCGAGCCGTCCGTACGAACCCGACGCAGCCCCGCCGGGCAGGCTGTCGCGCATTCGACCGGGCCGCACCGGCCATCGGCGGCTACTGGACGCGCAGCAACGACGTCGAGATCGACCTGGTGGGTGCCGACCGGCAGCCCGTCGCCAAACGGCTGCTGTTCCTCGGCTCGATCAAATGGCTGGAGACCTCGCCGTTCGACGGGCACGATCTCGCCGCACTGCACAGACACCGGGCAGCCGTAACCGATGCTCCTGTCCCGCTCGTCGCGGTCTCGCGCTGCGGAGTCAGCTGTTCGGGGCTGCAGGCCGTCTACGGCCCGGAAGAACTGCTCGCCGCGTGGCGCCGATGAGCGACGGCGTGCGACCCGCACCCTTCGCGACGCCCATGCCCCTACGTGCCACTCAGGACGGTGCACAGCTGTCACCAGGAGTGTCCTCGGACCGTCCGGAGCGGCGCGCGACGAGATCGCCCCGCAGAACCGGCGACGCGCTGCCGGATACGCCGCGCCGCTGACGCCGGCCCTGCCCGTCCGTGCCTCCACCACGGCGCACTCGCCGGGTGAGGCGTTACGGCCCTCGGTCTCAGGGGCAGGGATCGGACCATGCCCATGCTCGTCGGAACCTCAGGGTGGCAGTACAAGGACTGGCGCGGCGTTCTCTATCCCCCCGGGCACCCGCAGCGGCTGTGGCTGGAGGAGTACGCCCGGCACTTCGCCACCGTGGAGAACAACAACGCCTTCTACCGGCTTCCCACGGCGGAGATCTTCGCCTCCTGGCGGGAGCGGACGCCGGAGGGGTTCGTCATGGCGGTCAAGGCCAGCCGCTACCTGACCCATCTGAAGCGGCTGCACGATCCCGAGGAACCGGTGCTCCGGCTGATGGATCACGCAGAGGGTCTCGGCGACCGCCTGGGACCCGTACTGCTCCAGTTGCCTTCGAACTTCCGTGAGGACATCGGGGCTCTGGACGCCTGCCTGAGCTGCTTTCCCGACCGGGTTCGGGTGGCCGTCGAACTGCGGCACACCTCGTGGTGGGAGGCGGAGCGGAAGCTCAGGGCGGTGCTGGAGCGGCATGGCAGCGCGCTGTGCTGGGCAGATCGTTGGTCCCGCCCGGTGACGCCGCTGTGGCGTACCGCGCCATGGGGGTACGTACGGTTTCACGGCGGCATCGCGGAGCCGCCGCCGCGCTACGGTCGCCAGGCGTTGGCGTCCTGGGCCCGTCGCATCGTCGACGCCTGGCCCGACGAGGACGATGTGTATGTGTACTTCAACAACGACCTGGGTGGTGCGGCCGTCGTGGACGCCGTGAAATTCGCCCGCGCAGCGGCCGCGTTGGGCCGGACGGTGAGCCGTACGCCTCCCGGAGCCCTGCCGGAGCAGTCCACGTCCTGAGGGTTTTCCCGCCGGGCTGCGGTGGTTCCGGGTGCGGGTCGCGAATTCCTTTATGCGGGGCGTTGCTTGAAGCGGCATGCACCTCGCCCGTCACGATGAGGCGACCCGCACCGGTGGGCTCTTCGCCCGGCGCCCCGGTGCGACCGCATGCCGTTGATTGGCGAGCGTGCGGGACCTGGCTGATGATGGAAGTTCAAGGAGCTACGTCCGAAGGCTGGGCCATGGCGGTGTGGCATGTGCGGGACTTCACGCCGGACGATCTCGAATCGGTGGTGCGGCTCGACGCTGAGAGCGCCACGACCGACCAGCCCGCGGTGTTCCGCCTGTCCGAGGTCGTCGCCGCGGTGCAGGCGCAGAATCCCGGTGTCGTCGCGGTGGCCGACGGGCATCTCGTGGGCGCGGCGGTGGGGCGGGTGGACGGCGACCGGGCCTGGGTGCTGCGTATCGCCCTGCACCCGGCCTGGCGGAACCTGGGGCTGGGCACGGCGCTGCTCTCCGCACTGGAGCAGCGCCTGCAGAGTGCCGGAGCCAAGATCGTCGCCGCGGTTCTGCCCGAGGAGGAGACGGGCGCCGCCGCGCTGGGCCATTCCGGGTTCCGACAGCATCGGGGGCTGACGTACTTCGAGAAGGTGCAGTCGGTGACCGCCCAGGACTCCGCGATCCTGTCCTCGCTCGGGGCGAAGGTGCCCGCTGCCGGGCTCTGGGAGAAGCTCTCGGGTATGGCGGACGAGAAACGGCTCGTCGAACGTCGACTGGTGCTTCCCCTGGCCAACCCCGAACTTGCTGACGCGCACGGCGTCGAACCACCCCAGGCCGTCGTGCTGTTCGGGCCCCCGGGTACGGGCAAGAGCACGTTCGCCAAGGCTGTGGCAAGTCGGCTCGGCTGGCCGTTCGTCGAGCTCTTCCCCTCCCGGCTCGCGCTGGAGGACGGGCTCGCGAACGGGCTCAGCCGCCGCTTCGAGGAGATCGCACAACTCGACCACGCGCTGGTCTTCATCGACGAGGTGGAGGAAGTCGCCGGCACCCGCAACCTCGCCGACCCCACGTCCGTCGGCGTGGTCAATGAGCTCCTCAAATCGATCGTGCGGTTCCGCGACCGTGACGGCAGACTCCTCATCTGCGCCACCAATACGGTCGCCGCCCTGGATCCGGCCTTCCTGCGCCATGGCCGCTTCGATTACGTCCTGCCCGTCGGGCCGCCCGACCACGAGGCCCGTAAGGCCCTGTGGACCAGCTATATCGCCAAGACCGGAGCCGAAGCCGACACGGCCGTGCTGGCCGAGGCCAGCGAGGGATTCACCCCCGCCGACATCAAGCAGGCCGCCCGCACGGTCGCCCAGGCCGCCTTCGAACGCACCCTCGACACCGGAGAGAGGGCCCAGCCCACCACCGAGGACTTTCTCCACACGATCAGACGCACCCGGCCCACCGTCACCACCGACATGGCCCTGGAGTTCGCCGACCACACCATCCGCTACGGCCGCACCTGAAGGCCCGCGTCGGCATTGATCCTCCTGGCGGGCCCACGTCTTGGCGCACTCTCCGAACGGCTCGGGCGGGGGTTTCCGGATGATCGCGGGAGGCGTTCGAAACCGGGCGCCGCAGGAGAACTCCCCGTGCTCGGTGAGCCCGGCCGCGGGAGGGGTGCGCCTCGGTGTCCGCGGAGGTGCGCCTCGCCGCAGCCGAGGTGATCCCTTTCTGCCCGCCGACCCAGGTGATCTTCTTTATTGCCTTTCTGTCACCTTTCCATTCCGTGTGCCCTCATGAACGGCAAAGTTGCGCAGCGTTGAATGCAAAGAGACGGCGCATTCATTCGCCGGTGACATCTGCCACATCGATGTGTGGCAATAGGGTCTCCGAATAGTAGCGATCACGGCGCCGACTTAATGAGATATGTCCGACTTGGCGTCACATGCCCTCCACGGGATGGGCCGAAATCCGAACGACCGGGTGGTCCCGCCCGCTCGTTCGGCGTGCAGGGAACCCTGACGACGCAACAGGACTTCTTGCGGCCCCGGAAGCCGGACAAGCACGGCCGGGCGGCCGTGGCAAGGGCCGGCCATCGCTACGAAGCTCGATAGTACTCAGGCGTGTTGCCCCGCCTCGCGGCAGTTCCAAGAATGACGGCCGCACAGCATCTCCACAGCTCAAGCCCAGGACTGCGCTGAGCCCGCCCTACCGGGGGCACTCCGCGATTACCGAGCGAGGTCACGCATGAGGAAGCACCGCAGGAAGACGTACTACCGGCCGATAGCCATCGCTGTCGTCGCAGCGGGAGCCGTGGGTATCCCCTCTGCGGCCATGGCCTGTCTGGGCTCTCCGGAGGACGCGGGCAGCCGGCCCTCCGCCCACTGGACGACCGTGAGCTCCGCGCACCACTGGAAGACCCCGAGCTCCGTGCACCACTGGACGCCTGGCCCCCGGGGGCAGAAGCCGACTACGAGTGCGCCCACGAGCCCTGCGGCGTCTGCGAGCACACCGGCGGCACCTGCCCCGACCGCCACTCCCGCATCCGCGGACACGGCCCGCGTGCTGGCGCTCGTCAACAGTGAGCGCGGCAAGGTCGGATGCTCTCCCCTCACCGTCAATGCCAAGCTGACCAAGGCCGCGCAGGACCACAGCAAGGACATGGCCGACCACCGGAACATGTCCCACACGGGCTCCGACGGATCGTCGCCCGGCGACCGGATCACGCGAGCCGGTTACAACTGGAGTGCCTACGGCGAGAACGTCGCCTACGGCTACTCCACACCCGAGTCGGTGATGCAGGCCTGGATGACCAGCCCGGGCCACAAGCGCAACATCCTCGACTGCACGTACAAGGAAATCGGCATCGGACTCGCGCAGCCCGGCCACTACTGGACGCAGGATTTCGGAACGGCCCGATAGCGGACCAGGAAATCCGGCCACTCCGCGCCCCGGATCTCACGTCCGCGGAGGCGGTGCGCACCCGCGGGTGAGGCGGAGCGGCCAAGGGAACAGCAGCCTGGCCCGGCGTGCGGACTCTCCCGCACGCCGGGCCAAGCTGCTGTTCCTGCTGGACGGGGTGTCCGCGCGTCGTTCCCCCGGGCATCCACGCCGGCTGACGCCGCTGGAGCAGCCCGTTGTCCATCGCCACGACCACCGCGCGCGTGCGGTCGCTGACGTCGAGTTTCGCGAATATGCGCAGGAGATGGGTCTTCACCGTGGCCTCTCCGATGAACAGCCGTCGGCCGATCTCCGCGTTGGACAGTCCGTCGGCGACTGCGTTGAGCACCTCGGACTCGCGTGCAGTGAGTGCTACGGGCACGGGCTGCCGCATCCTGGCCACGAGGCGTTGCGCGACGCGCGGGGCGAGTACGGTCTCGCCCCGGGATGCCGCGTGGATGGCTTCGACGAGTTGTTCGCGCGTGGCGTCCTTGAGCAGATAGCCGGTCGCCCCCGCCTCGACGCCACGCTCGATGTCCGCATCGGTGTCGTACGTGGTCAGGATGAGTACCCGGGTCCGCGCGGAGCCGCCGACGATCTCGGCGGTGGCGCCCACCCCGTCGAGGACGGGCATCCGCAGGTCGAGCAGTGCCACGTCCGGGCCGAGCCTCTCGACGAGCCGCACGGCCTCGCAGCCGTCTCCGGCCTCGCCGACGATGTCGATGGTGGGCTCGGAGGCCAGCAGCGCGGCGAGTCCGTGGCCGGTCGAGGAGCGCTCTCGGCCCAGAGGCCCCTCGGCGACCCGGTTCGCCCGACAACCCGACGCGTCCCGGCCACCCGGGCGGGGGCTGCGGCGGGATGCAGCAGGAGCGGGAGGGCGGCGTCGGGGTGGCGGGCGGTGGAGTGGTCGGCCGTCCATGGCCCCTGCGTTGCCCGCCATGTCGTCCAGGCCGTCGCCGTCGGGGCGGCACTGCGTGCGCGGCTCAGGAACTGCCGCTCGCGTTCTCCTGAAGGATCGCGGCGATGTCGGCCACGTCGTTCGCGATGGTCAGCACCCCGCTGATGTCGGGTGTCGAGGCGCCGTTCACCCCGATGAAGAACACGTCGTAGTGCCCCTTGCTCGTCTCCAGATACCCGGCCGTCGTCTCCGCGCCCACCGCCAGCCGGTCGTTGAGGAGGTCGCCGCCGGCGACGGTGCCCGTCTTCGCGGAGACCTTGCCCCGGGCCGGGCAGTGGCGGCAGTTGCCCGCGAGGCTGCCGTCGACGCCCAGGGTCGGCAGGGCCTCCCGGAAACGGTCCGCATCGGGGGTGCCCTGCCAGTACGTCAGGATCCGGGCGACGGCGCGGGGCGTGGTGCGGTCGGCCGGGTTGCCGCCACGGCCGTCGGCCAGTTGCACCGCCTTGCGGTCCACCTTCGCCTCGTCCAGGAACTTCGCCAATGCGGGGAACCCGTCCGGGCACTGATGACTTCCCGAACTGACGGCCATCAGGCAGATACCGAGGTTCGCCCCGAGGTTGTGGCTCACCTTGAAGATGAGGCGGGCGTACTGCTCGAACGGCGGGGACGTGAACCGGGCCACCTCGGGCGCGCCCCGGTAGGAATCGGGCAGCTTACCGGCCGGATTGGCTCCGACCGCGGCCGCGGTGACCTCGACCCCGGCCCGCTTCAGTGCCTCGATCAAGGCGGTGCGGCCGAAGGCGTTCGGGTCCCGGATGTCCGACACCCGCAGGACCGGGGCGGAACCGGCGGCGATCGTGCCGGAGAGCCGGATGCGGGTGCCGTCGGCGGAGGGCGTCACCGTGATGTCGGCGGGCTTGCCCGCCTCGACGGTTCGGACGGAGGACGTGACGCGGTACGGCGCCACCTTCGGGCGCCAGTCCAGCTTGGCCGCCGCACCCGGCCCTTCGCCGGGGATGGTGAGCAGGTCGATGAGGTTGTCGTTGATGATCAACGGCGTCGGCGTCGGTGCAAGTTCCGGGTCGGGACGGAACAGCCGGGCGTCCACGACCACGTCGCCGTCCACCTTGGTGATCCCCGACGCGCGTACCTGCCGGGCCAGTTGGTCGATGCCGGCCAGCGGGTTCTGCGGGGTGAGGGTCGCTCCGGGGATGTCGTCGGCGTAGGTGTGGTCGATGGCGGTGAAGGCGACGGTGCCGTCCGCACGCGTACGGCCGCCGAGGGTCAGGTCGCCCTGCGCGACGAGATCCAGGTCCCCGGTGAGGGTCGCGCCCCGGCGCTTTCCCACGGCATGGACCGGCGTGACGAAGCGGTGATCGCTGCCGAGGGCGTGCCAGGCGCCGCTGACACCGAACAGTTTGGCCACGGAACCGGGGATGAAGAACTGGTCCGCGTAGCGTGACTGCACCACCTTGCCGGTCTCCGGGTTCTGCTCGAACAGACCCCACTGGGCGTGCGGGTAGTCGGGCTTGCGCATGATCGAGGAGATGCGCGGGTCGAGCTCGTCCGGGTCCTTCGACGGCATCACCCAGTCCATGCCGAACGCGGCGACAGTGGCGACCAGCAGGAGGCCGAGAAGTGTGAAGACGCGACGATGCCTCTGGTTCCGGCGTCGGTTTCCGGTGACGGCTGATGACATGCGGACTCCACCGGTGTGTGTGGTGCACGGGACCGGGAAAGGGGCGTTCCGAGGTTATGACTCGCGGGCGGCGCAGGCGGGTGGAGAGGCGCGGCACGGCGGGCACATCCCTCGGACGGTGGCGGGAGGCGGTGGAGCGGGTGCGTCCGGACGGCCGTGGCACGGGGCGTGTCCGTACCGTCACGGCGAGGATGATGGGCGCATGACCAACCATCCGGTGGAGTTCCTGCGCGCCCGCCTCGAGGAGGAGGCGGACCTGGACCGCCGCTGCGACGGTGACGGCTGCGGCGAGTGGACCGCGCTCGGCGGCACCGTCGACTTCCGCCAGATGGATCTCTCCGGGTTCCCGCCCGTCAACGATCGCACATCGCCGTGCACGACCCGGCGCACGTCCTGCGGGAGATCGAGGCCGAGCGGGGCGTCCTCGCCCGCCATGCGTTCAGTCCTGCCGGCGGCGGCCCCGAGCTGCCGTGGGACGACCGAAACGCCTGCCAGCACGACGGCGAGCTCTGGCCCTGCGACGACCTGCTGGACCTGACGCTGCCCTACGCCCACCACGCCGACCACCGGCGGAAGTGGCTGCCGCATCGCATGCGTGACAGCGACTGAGGGCTGCCACGGGGCTCATGGGTCCAGGAGGGCCGGGAGATCGGCGATGGAGTCGAGGACGTGGTCCGGGGTACCACTGGCGGAGCGGTGTGTCTCGGGCAGGTATTTGCCTGTTCTGACGAGGACGCCCGTGATGCCGCACCGCTGGGCCGCGAGTACGTCGGTCTCGATGTCGTCGCCCACCATCAGCGCGGCGGACGCGGTGGCGCCGAGGTGGGCCAGAGCGGTGGCGTAGAACGCCTCGGCGGGTTTGCCGGTGATCTCCGCCTCGATCCGGGCGGCCCGTTCCAGCCCCGGGAGGAAGGCCCCGGTGTCGAGGGCGAGACCTTCCGCCGTACGCCAGTACAGGTTGCGGTGCATGGCGATCAGCCGGGCGCCGTGCTGGAGGTGGCGGAACGCGGCGTTGAGCGACGCGTAGTCGAACGCGTCGCCCGCGCCTCCCAGGACGACCACGTCCGCGGGGGCGCCCTCCCCCACGTCGACGAGGGTCACGCCCGTCAGGTCCTCGCTCACGTCGCCGCTGTTGACCAGTGCGCACCGGGCACCCGGGCAGCGGGCACGCAGGTACGCGGCGGTGACGGCGGGCGCGGTGAGGATGTCCTCCTCGCCGACGGGGAAGCCCGCTGCGGCCAGCTGCGCGGCGATCCGGGAGCGGGTGCGTGAGGTGGTATTGGTGACCAGGGCAAACGGGAGTCCGGCGGTACGCAGCCGCTCCAGCGCCGCCACCGCGCCGGGCAGCGGTTCCCAGTCGACGGTGAGCACACCGTCGATGTCGATCAGTACCGCTCCGATCCGTTCCATGGATCGACCGTCGCCGACTTGCGCAGGCGCCGCAAATGGGGTTGCTTCGAAGTAGGTGCGTACGTGCCTCTGTCTCCCCTGGGTCGGAGGTGAACCACCGTGTTGTTCACCGATCGCACGGATGCGGGCAAGCAGCTCGCCGAAGCGCTCCGGCATCTGCAGGGGGAGGAAGCGGGGGAGAAGCCCGTCGTTCTGGGGCTGCCCCGGGGCGGGGTGCCGGTCGCCGCAGCGGTGGCGACGGCGCTCGGCGCACCCCTCGATGTGATCGTGGTCCGCAAGCTCGGTGTTCCGTACCACCGTGAGCTGGCCTTCGGTGCCATCGGGGAGGGCGGGGTGCGGGTGATCAATGACGACGTCGTACGCCGCGGAGGGATCAGTCGCGGGGACATCGCGTCCGTGGAGCGGGCCGAGAAGGCGGAGCTCACCCGGCAGGCACGGCAGTTCCGGGGCGACCGGCCACGGTTGGAGCTGGCCGGCCGTACCGCGATCGTGGTCGACGACGGGGTGGCGACCGGCGCCACGGCCTCGGCCGCCTGCGAGGTCGTACGGGCGCAGGGGGCGGCCCGGGTGGTGCTCGCGGTCCCGGTGGCGCCCGCGGACACGGTCGCCTGGCTGCGTACGCAGGTGGACGAGGTGGTCTGTCTCTCCACGCCTGCACTCTTCTCGGCCGTCGGCGAGTGGTACCGGGACTTCTCCCAGACGCCCGACGAGGAAGTTCTCGCTCTGTTGAAGGATTAGCGCGCGTCCGTCGGACCGGACGGGGCCCCGGTCCTGGTCCGCCGGACCCCTCTCAGGGGTGCCCGCACCGCCGCTCACCGCGACCCTGTTGCGGGCGTTCCCGGGCCCGGGCGCCGGTGCCCCCTCGGGGTCCCGGGCCCGGGTCCGGTGTGCGGACCCTGGGCACTGCCGCAGTTGCTCAGCCCTGCTTGCCGAACCGGAGCTTCCACGGCGCCACCGCCGACTCGATCTGCACGCGCAGCCCGAGCTTCGATTCGCCGTTCACCCGCTCCTCGAACCGGATCGGGACCTCGACCATCCGCAATCCGCGCCTGACCGTGCGGTAGTTCATCTCCACCTGAAAGGAATATCCATTGCTGCGGACGGTCGGCAGATCGATCGATTTCAGGGTGTCCGCCCGCCATGCCTTGAACCCGGCGGTGGCATCCTTCACGTGCAGCCGCAGAATCGCATTGACATAGAAATTGGCCCAGGCGGAGAGCGCCTTGCGGTGCCATGGCCACTCGGTGGCGAGCGAACCGCCTTCCACATAGCGGGACCCAATGACGACGGCGGCATTCTCGGCGAACAGTTTGTCGACCATGACCGGAACCACCGATGCCGGATGGGAGAGGTCCGCATCCATCTGAATGACAACTTCCGCTTTCTCTGCGAGCGCACGCGTCATCCCGGCCACGTAGGCGCGCCCGAGCCCGTTCTTTTCGGTGCGGTGCAATACCCCGACCAGGCCCGAGGTCTCGGCCGCGAGCCGGTCCGCAACATCCCCCGTGCCGTCGGGCGAATTGTCGTCGACCACCAGAATGTTCAGGTTCGGCAGGTGCAGATCCATGAGCAGATCGACGAGGATCGGCAGATTCGTCCGTTCGTTGTAGGTGGGGACGACCACCACGATCCTCGGGGAAGTCTTCTCCACGGCCATTCCCTTGCGCTCTCTCGTGTTCTCGGGGGTTCCCGGACGTTCTCAGACGTTCTCGGGGGTTCTCCGGTGTTCCGCGCCCGATTCGCGCGAGCCTAGCACCCGCCCCGAGCCCCTCCGAATGGGCGAAACGGCATTCTCCGGATTTCCCTCACTCCTTCGCGGCACCTTGGGTACGCTGACGAGCGGAGCCCCGGAGCTCTATGGACCTCTTCCGTCACCGAATCGGAGTCGCGCCATCAACCACCCGCAGAATCCGGTCACTTTGAGCGCGGCGGCAGATCCCGGGGACCGTTCCGCACCGGATCCGGAAGGCGGCGCCGGACAACGCATCCCATACCGCTACGGATTATGGCCCGCACTGCTGGCACTGGCGATGGGTCTCTGGGGGATTCGTCGCGAGAACACCATGTGGCGCGACGAGTCGGTGACGTACCAGGTCTCGCACCGGAGCCTCTCCGAGATCTGGCACCTGCTCGGCACCGCCGACGCCGTGCACGGCCTCTACTACTTCTTCATGCATGGGCTGTTCGCCCTGGGCGGCGACGGACTGCTGCTGCTCCGGCTGCCCTCGGTGGTCGCGACGTCCCTGGCCGCCCTGCTCGTGGCCTCGACCGGGACCCGACTTGCGGGCCCGCGTGCCGGACTTCTCGCCGGTCTCTCCTTCGCCCTGATCCCCGTCGTCCAGATGTATGCGCAGGAGGGCCGCTCGTACGCCATGGTGTGCGCGCTGGTCGCCCTCGCCACCTGGTTGCTCGTCGACGCCGTCGACGATCCCTCGCGTCGGCGCCTGAGTGCGTACGGGGTCACCCTCGCCCTCGCCGGATGGCTCCACGAGTTCGCGATCCTCGCCCTGGCGGCGCACGGCCTGACGCTGTATCTCTGGCGTCCGCCCCGCCGGGTGCTGCGGTCCTGGGCGGTGGCGGCCGTGCTTCCCGTGGCCGCGGTGGCGCCCCTGACCCTGTTCTCCCTGAGACAGTCGGGACAGGTGTCCTGGATCGGGTGGCCGCATCCTGAGGAGTGGCTCGTCATCGCGGCCGTCACCCTCCTCGGTCTGCTCTGCGCGGTGTACGGGACGCGGCAGGCGGGCGTGGCCGGCCGGCCGCGCGCTGTCCGACTGGTGCGGCTGGCCCTCCCGTTGCTGATCCTGCCCACGGCCGCGCTGCTCCTCGCGTCCCTCCACGAGCCCATGTACGTGGACCGCTACGTCCTCTACTCCCAGCTCGCCCTGGGCCTGCTCATCGGATTCGCCGTGGACCGGCTGTGGGCCGCCGCCGGACGGACCGCCCGGCTGGCCGCGCCCCGGCCGCGTGCCGTGGTGTTCGGCATCGCGGCCGCCGGTGTGGCCGTCGCCCTCCTCCCCGTGACGCTTCAGATGCGCACCCCCGACAGCCGCAAGGACAACGTCACCGCCCTCGCCGCCCATGCAAGGGCCCTGGCGCCGGACGGCGCCGGCGTGCTCTTCATGCCGTCCCGGCGAAGGGAATGGGCCCTCTCCTACCCGGACGACTTCCGGGGCCTGACCGATCTGGCACTTCTGCGGAGCCCCGGCGCCGACAACACCCTCGAGGGCACCGAGGATTCGGCCGGCCGGATCCGGGCTCGCCTGCGCGGCTTCGACCGGGTCGTGGCCCTCAGCGATCCACCGGGGCAGCCGGAGGACGCAGTGCCGGAGGAGGCGGTCAAGCGGGACGTGCTGCGGACGGAGTTCGTCGTATGCCGCCGGATGCAGGACAAGGGGGGCCAGGTCACGCTGTATGCGCGGCCCGGCAGCTGCTGATCCGCGGCGGGCGAAGCGTTCGGCCGGACGATAGTCTGGTGCGAGCAGGGACTGGTGACGGTTGCTGCGCGGCGGTGGGGCCCGCCGTACCCGAACCGCGGCAGCAGTGCCGCCAACGGTCCCTACTTGCGGTGGAACGTGCTCGTGTCCGGGCACCCAGCAGGTAGGAGACATGTGCACATGGGAGCCCAGCAGCCCCGAGCGACACCCGTGACGAAGGGTCCGGACGGCACCGGGCGCGTCGCGCCCGTACCCGGACAGCGCACCCGGCAGTCGAAGGGGCAGTGGCCCGTCCTCGGCGTCATCGCCCTCGGCGGCGCCGCCGGAGCGACCGCCCGATACTGGGCATCGCTGATCTGGGTCACCCCGCCGGGCGGATTCCCCTGGACGACGCTGGTCGTGAACGTCCTCGGGTGCGCGGTGATCGGCGTGTTCATGGTCCTGATCAGCGACGTATGGGCGGCGCACCGGCTGGTGCGCCCGTTCTTCGGTACGGGGGTGCTGGGCGGGTTCACCACGTTCTCCACGTACGCCGCGGACATCGAACGGCTGGTGGACAGCGGCCGGGCCCGTACCGGCATCGCGTATCTCGGGCTGACGCTGCTGGCGGCCCTCGCCGCGGTGTGGAGTGCGGTGTGGGTGACCCGCCGCGTGCTGGCGTGGAGGCAGCCATGACGAGGGAGACGGAGCCGGCCGGGGCGGCCGAGCGGGGGCTGCGGCTGACGATTCTGGTCGGGGAGTCCGACATCTGGCACCACCGCCCCGTCTATGCGGAGATCGTGCACCGGGCGCACCGTGCCGGGCTGGCGGGTGCGAGTGCGTTCCGTGGCATCGAGGGGTTCGGCGCCTCGTCGCGGATCCACACCCAGCGACTGCTTTCGCTGAGCGAGGACCTGCCGGTGGCGGTCGTGATCGTGGACACCGAGGACCGGATCCGCGCGTTCCTGCCGCTCATCGACGAACTGACCGGGGACGGCGTCGTCGTCCTCGACGCGTGCGAAATCGTCCGCCGCGGCGACCGGGAGGAGGGCCGGTGACCTGGCTGCTCGTGATCGTAGGCGCTGCGATCGGCGCCCCGCTCCGCTATCTGACCGACCGTGCGGTCCAGGTCCGGCACGACACGGTCTTCCCGTGGGGGACGTTCGTGGTGAACGTGGCGGGATCCCTGCTGCTGGGGCTGCTGACCGGCGCGGTGGCGGCGGATGCCGCCTCGTCGCAGGTGCAGCTGTTCGTCGGTACGGGGCTGTGCGGGGCGCTGACGACGTATTCGACGTTCGGTTACGAGACGCTGCGGCTGGCCGAGGACGGGGCGAAGTTCTACGCGGCGGCCAACGTCGTGGCAAGCGTGGTGGCGGCACTGGGCGCGGTGTTCGCCGGGGTCGCGGTCGCGGAGGCACTCTGGCAGTGACACACAATCACTCTTCCCGTGCACGCCAACGGGGGTGGCGTCGCCCGCGACTGCGCCACCCGCACCGCCGAGCGGCCACGGCAGAGCTGCCGTGGCCGCTGGGCGGATACGCGTACGGGTGGTCGGCGCGATCCGCCGACGCACGACGGGACCGGGGACACGCGGATCAGCGAACGAGCGCTGCGGGTGGGGACTTCGTATTCCTTCGCCCCGGCCCGCCCGGCTCCGGTCAGGCGGTGCGGCGCGCCGGCGCCGGGCGGCGGTTGCGGCGGCCGCGGGACGACGAGCCGCCGCTCCTGGGACGCTCCGTCGCCGGCGCCGTGATGGTGACGGGCACACCCGAGGGCGCCTGCGCGCCGGTGATCCGGCTCAGCTCGGCCTCGCCCGAGCGGACCTGGGCGATCTTCGGGATGATGCCGGCGTCGGCCATCAGACGCGTCATCTCGCGGCGCTGGCCCGGCAGCACCAGCGTGACGACGGAGCCGGACTCACCGGCGCGGGCGGTGCGGCCGCCGCGGTGCAGGTAGTCCTTGTGGTCGCTCGGCGGGTCGACGTTGACGACGAGGTCGAGGTTGTCGACGTGGATGCCGCGCGCCGCCACGTTCGTGGCGACCAGCACCGTGACATGTCCGGTCTTGAACCGGCTGAGGGTGCGGGTGCGCTGCGGCTGCGACTTGCCGCCGTGCAGGGCGGCGGCCCGTACGCCGCTGTTCAGGAGGTGGTCGGTGAGCTTGTCCACGGCATGCTTGGTGTCCAGGAACATGATCACCCGGCCGTCGCGGGCCGCGATCTCCGTCGTGGTGGCGTACTTGTCCGCGCCGTGGACGTACAGCACATGGTGTTCCATCGTCGTCACCGCACCGGCCGCCGGGTCGACGGAGTGGACCACCGGGTCGTGCAGATAGCGGCGCACCAGCAGGTCAACGTTGCGGTCGAGGGTGGCCGAGAACAGCATCCGCTGCCCCTCCGGCTGCACCTGGTCGAGCAGCTCGGTGACCTGCGGCATGAACCCCATGTCGGCCATCTGGTCGGCCTCGTCGAGGACGGTGATGGAGACCTGGTCCAGTCGGCAGTCGCCGCGCTCGATGAGGTCCTTGAGCCGGCCCGGCGTGGCGACGACGACTTCGGCGCCGCCGCGCAGCGCACTGGCCTGCCGGCCGATCGACATGCCGCCGACGACGGTCGCGAGGCGCAGCCTCAGCGACTTGGCGTACGGGGTGAGCGCGTCGGTGACCTGCTGGGCCAGCTCCCGGGTCGGGACGAGGACCAGGGCCAGCGGCTGCCGGGCCTCGGCGCGCCGGCCTGCGGTACGGGCCAGCAGGGCGAGGCCGAAGGCGAGCGTCTTGCCGGAGCCGGTGCGGCCGCGGCCGAGCACGTCGCGCCCGGCGAGCGAGTTCGGCAGGGTGGCGGCCTGGATCGGGAACGGCTCGGTCACGCCCTCGGCGGCGAGCGCCGCCAGCAGGGGCGCGGGCAGGTCCAGGTCGGCGAAGGCCTCGACGGCGGGCAGCGCCGGAGTGATGGTCTTCGGCAGGGCGAACTCGCCCTGCTTGGCGGCGGGCCGGCGGCCGTAGCCACCGGAACCGGAGCGATACCCGGAACCGGAACCGGAACGGTAGCCGGAACCGGAACGGCTCGGGGCTCCGCGGCGGTTGCCGGAGTAGCGGTCGTTCGTGCGAGTTGAGCGGTTCAAGGAGAACCCTTCCTCGATATGGCGCGTATCGAGGAATTCCGCGCGGCAGCGAAGCGGCGCAGGAATCGCAAGAACGGGCCGATGAAATGCGTGGACGAAGCCCGGCTGCGAAAAGAGAGCCGTGTCCGACACGGTGGATGGTGAACCGTGTCCGTCACAGGGACGGGGCCGGCGCACGGATGCGGGCCCGGACAAGCAACGAGCTGGGGGCCGACGCAACGGGTGCGGGCCCGGAAAAAAGCAACGAGCTGGGGCCCGCACCCGAAGGTGCGGGCCCCAGCTGCGCAAGTGCGTCTCAGCGCGTCAGGCGCCGGAGCATCTGCAGGATCACGCGGGGGTGATGTTCTCCGCCTGCGGGCCCTTCTGGCCCTGCGTGACGTCGAAGTTCACCTTCTGGCCCTCCTGCAGCTCACGGAAGCCACTCGCGGCGATGTTCGAGTAGTGGGCGAAGACGTCAGCGCCGCCACCGTCCTGCTCGATGAAGCCGAAGCCCTTTTCCGCGTTGAACCACTTGACGGTGCCAGTAGCCATGTTTTATCTCCTTCTGGGGCAGTGCCCGGGGACCCGCACTGTGCTGGTCCCGCGTCGCCGCAATGATTACCCCGTCCGGAATGATGATGCCGGAAATACATAAGCGCGCCCATCAGCCAATTGTGGTGACAAGAGCACTTGGAGTTTTGGGAACCACAACTGCAACTGAATCCACCGTAGCACGGTGCAAGCGACCGCGCGCGGCACGTAATTACACTCCGCCCGGCACGCCATAAACCCTCATCGCGCATTGCATCAAATTCTGTGCTTGCGACAACAGATATGCACCCCGGCACGGAGCCCCGGCACCGCGGTCCGGCCTCAGGACCCCGGACCCGCCACCGGCCGGCGCAGCTCCGCGTTGAGGCGCAGGGCCTCTTCGAGCTGGTCCTCCAGGATGACGATGCGACAGGCGGCCTCGATCGGCGTGCCACCGTCGACGAGTTCGCGGGCACGGGCGGCAATGCGCAACTGGTAGCGGGAGTAGCGGCGGTGGCCGCCCTCGGACCGCAGGGGTGTGATCAGGCGCGCTTCGCCGATCGCCCGGAGGAAACCGGGCGTGGCGCCGATCATCTCCGCAGCTCGGCCCATGGTGTAGGCGGGGTAGTCGTCGTCATCGAGCCGGTCGGCAGCATGCGGAGGGGTTCCTGGGGGCATTTGCACCTCTTCCGGGCCCGCGGCGAGAAGCGACTGGAGGTTTCTCTGACGTCGTTGACCGAAAAAGAAACTCTCATGATGCGAGCCATCATCTCTATGGTAGCCGCGAGAGATTTCCCGGACCGGACAGGGGAGATTACGCGTCGCACCCGAACATGAGTGCGATCCTGGCGCGCGTGGTGGACACACTGACCAGCCGGTCAGTTGATGACGGCGTGATCAATGGTCATAATGTACGAGTAGCCCTTCACGCATCCCCCGTCGTGAAGGGCTACGACTCGTTGCGGCCCCCAACGGGCGGGCGGACGCGCGGGCGCACGACGACTTCACGGGCAAGGGACTCCCCTCGTGGTCCCTTGCCCATGTTTTTTCGAGTTAACAGTGACGTAGAGTGTTTACGCAAGCCCACTCCTGACAGCGGAGCAGGATGTTCCGCTAAGTCTCGGCCCGCCTCCCCACGCTGCGGCCCCCTCATCCGGGTTGGTTACAGTACGAGCCCGTTGACCGGATCCAGGCAGGCGCAGCGTCTCAGGGGCGCGCGTGCCGGCGGACGTGAACGTGGGGGCCCCGATGGGCAACGGAGAAGAGAGCGCGCCGGAGCTGCGGACGCTGCAGCAGAAGGTCGAATACATGGTGGAGGAGACCTTCCCCGGCCAGAAGATCTCCGGGCGGGTCTTCGCGGACCTGGTCAGGGAACGCGGCGGCTCGCTGTCACACAGCTACTTTTCCAACATCCTCGCCGGGAAGGTCACCCAGCCGTCCGAGGACATCCTCAAGGCCCTCGGACTGGGCTTCGGTGTCGACTGGCGCTTCTTCAAGGAGGAGTCCGAGGTCGTCGACGACGTCGTCGCCGGACTGCGGTTCCTCGCCAAGCGGCGTACCGGGGAGATCAGCGGGCTCGCCGGACGCGGCCTGGCCGACGACGGTCTGCCGCCGGAACTGCTGCAGTTCGCGCTCTCGCTCCTGGAGGACGCGAAGAACCGGCCCGGCGCCCCCGCCGACGGCGAGGGCAGCGGTTCCGCCGCCGACGGCCCTTCGGCGCAGTAGGCCGCCGTGTCCCTGCGCAAGCTGCGGAAGGAGTGCGAGGCCGGACTCGCCGACCTCCCCATCCCCGCTCCGTTCTCGATCGCCGGCCTGGTGGCCAACATGGAGGCGGCCCGCGGCCGCACCATCGTGCTGCACGAAATGCCCGACCGGCTGGCGCGCGTCGATGCCGCCTGCGGTCTGCGCCTCGCCTCCGGCTCGACCAGCTTCGTGCTCTACCGGCGGCGCCCGACCGCGTACCAGACCCAGCACGTCATCCTGCACGAGCTGTGCCACGAGTGGTTCGACCACGGCACCTCGCTCGACGCCGACCAGCTCCAGCGGCTGCTGCCCGTCTTCGACACGTCCCTGATCTCCCGGGTCGTGGACTCCGGCGTCGCCGACGCACTGCGCGCGGGCGACTCCACCGTCCAGGCCCGCGCCCAGTACGACACGCACGACGAGCGGATCGCCGAGTTCGGCGCCTCGCTCATCCCCCGCATGGCCAGGGACGTGACCAGCGACGACATGGTGGGACGCCTCGCCAATTCGCTGTCGCGCCCGGTCGCGCACCGCCGCCGCGGGCTGTTCCGCCGTACGTGACCCCGCCCCCATTCCCCCGTCCAGAGGAATCCCGCCGTGACCCCGCTCGACCTCGCCGGCTATCTCATAGCCGTCCTGATGACGGCTGTCGCCGTGTGGCGCATGCCGGCCGCCCTGTGGGGCGACGAGGAGGACAAGCGTCGCCGCGCCCTGTGGGGCTGCTACGCCGGATTCGCCGCCGCCCTGTGGACCAAGACCCAGGTGGTGCGGATCGGGCTCAACGACAGCCCGGTCACCGACCTCTCGGTTCTGATCAAGCACTACACGGCGACGATCGCGATCCTGGCGATCCTCAGCTACATCGTCGCCATCTACGGCCAGTACCCCGACGCCGGTGACGTCCCGCGGCACGTCCGGTTCGCCCGGGCGGTCCAGCAGGTGGCAACCAAGGCGTCCGTCGCCACGCTGATCCTGCTGACGGTGCTCTTCTTCACCGTCGTCGACCGTTCCGTGCCGTCGGACCGCTTCGTCGCCGACCATGCGGGCCAGTGGGGCGCCACGCTGTACATGAGCGTGTTCTACCTCTACCTCGGCGCCGCGTCCGCGGTCTGCGCCTACCAGTGGGCGCTGGCCACCGCCGGCGCCGGGCTGCGCCATCTGCGGGTGGGGCTCGCGATGATGACGTTCGCGATGTTCATCGGGGTCGCCTACACGGTCAGCCGAACCCTGTTCCTGTGGGTCAGCGTCGTCGACCAGCCGAGCGCCGCCTTCGCGCTGGAGTTCGACGAGGTCACCGAGGCCGCGCAGGTCGTGCTGTTCGCGTTCTTCGCGGTCGGCGCTTCCGTCCCCGCCCTCAGCAAGGGGCGGCGCCGGGCGAAGCTGTGGCGGGCCCAGACCCGACTGCACGCGCTCTGGTACGAGTTGATGACGGCATTCCCCGACCAGCCGTTCGAGCCCCCGGCCTCGCTGCGCCGCGAACTGACCCGGTTCGACACCCCCGCGGATCTCCGGATCGACCGGTGGGCCGCCGATATCGCGGACGCGGTCGAGAAGTTGCGCCACTACGTACCGGACAGCCTGCTCCCGGCCGCCGCGGCAGCTGCCGCGGCCGACAGCCCTGCCCCCGAGAAGGCCGGTCCGCTCGCCGACGCGTACTGGATCAAGGCCGCCCTCACCGCGATGAACACCGGCGCTCCCGCCGGAAGCGCCGCGGCGGTCGGCACCCAGCACGCCACCGACCAGGACGGCGAGGTGGCGTGGCTGGTGCAGGTGGCGACGGCCTACCGGACCGTCACCGAGGACCGGGCCCGGGACATACTGGCGGCTTCGGCGGCCGTGGAGAGGACGGCATGACGACCACCGGTTCGGCCGCCGGCTCCGACACGACGACGACCTCGACCGCCCGTGCGGTCACGGACGCGCTGCAGCCCCGCAACCTCCTGCTGGCCGGCATGCTCGCCATCGGGCTGGCCGCCGCCGGCCACTGGACCGGTCTGCTGTGGGGCCTGCTCGGCGCCCTGTGCGCCGGGATCGTCCCGGCCGGATACATCGAATGGGAGCGGGGGCGCGGCACCTGGGGCGACCGGCATGTCGTCGACCGTACGAAGCGCGCACCGATCTTCCTCGTCATCCTCGGCTCGATCGGCGCGGGCTCGGTCGTCATGGTCCTCGGGCACGCGCCCACCGGGATCCTGGTGGCGATGCTGGCACTGTGGGTGATGACGGTCGTGCTGCTGGCCGTCAACACCGTCTGGAAGATCTCGGTGGACGCGTCGGTCGCCTCGGCGGTCGTCGCGCTGCTGGCCGCGGTCCACTCGCCGTGGTGGCTGCTCGCGTATGCGATGACAGCCGCCGTGTGCTGGTCACGGGTGGCGCTCGGCTACCACAGCGTCGCCCAGACGGTGGCGGGCTCGGCGCTGGGTGCGGGGACGGCGGCCGCGTTCCTGCTCGTCTGACGGCCACTCGGTTCCGCCGCCGCGTACTGCGCCCGCACGACGCCGTCTCGCGTTCCGGACCCCGGCGCCGGTCCTGGACACCGGCGCCCCGCGCTTCGCCACCGTGATGTCCCGGCCCGCCGAAGCCCGTTCGGTCTGACGATTCCGTGACGTGCCCGCACGGCGCCGGGCCCGAGCCGGTGCCGCGCCCTAGCGTGACGGACATGCGTGTACTGCTCACCGGCGGAGCCGGTTTCATCGGGGGACACATCGCCGGGGCACTGGCGGCGCGGAGGCACGAGGTGGTGGTGTTCGACGCGCTGCTGCAGTCGGCGCACGGCGTGGGCGCCGCAGGCGGCCGGGACGGGCTGATCCTTGCCGATGTCCGGGACCGGGCGGCGGTGGCCGATGCGCTGCGGGGCGTCGACGCGGTCTGCCATCAGGCCGCGATGGTCGGTCTGGGCAAGGACTTCGCGGACGCCCCGGAGTACGTCGGCTGCAACGACCTCGGGACCGCCGTCCTGCTGGCGGAGATGGCCACGGCCGGTGTGCGGAATCTGGTGCTCGCCGGGTCGATGGTCGTCTACGGCGAGGGGCGGTACGACTGCCCCCGGCACGGGCGGATCCGGCCCGGGCCGCGGGCCGTGGACGATCTCGCGGCGGGCCGGTTCGAGCCGCGCTGCCCGGACTGCGGGGCGGAGCTGACGCCGGGGCTGGTGGGCGAGGACGCGCCCACCGACCCGCGCAATGTGTACGCGGCGACGAAGCTCGCCCAGGAACACCTGGCCGCCGCGTGGGCGCGGGCGACGGGCGGCCAGGCGGTGGCCCTGCGCTACCACAACGTGTACGGGCCGGGGATGCCGCGCGACACCCCGTACGCGGGGGTCGCCTCCTTCTTCCGCTCCTCGCTGGAGCGGGGCGAGGCGCCGCAGGTCTTCGAGGACGGCGGTCAGCGGCGGGACTTCGTCCATGTACGGGATGTGGCGGCCGCGAACGCGGTGGCGCTGGAGGCCGTGGGGGGACGCGGGGCAGGGAGTTTCGCCGCGTACAACACGGGGAGCGGGGATCCGCACACGATCGGCGAGATGGCGGCGGCGCTGGCGTCCGCGCACGGTGGTCCGGCACCGGAGATCACCGGCGGGTACCGGCTCGGAGACGTACGCCATGTGACGGCGGACTCGCGACGGCTGAGGGAGGAACTGGGCTGGCGCCCGGAGGTGGGGTTCGCGGAGGGGATGGAGGAGTTCGCCGGGGCGGCGTTGAGAGGGACGGTCGCTACCGGTTGACCGGCGGCCGCTCCGGCTCCGGACGGCCCGGCCGGCGTGCCACCGGAAGCGTGACCTCGAAGCAGCAGCCGCCCCTCACATTACGGACCTCCGCCCGGCCCTCGTGCGCCTCCACGATCCCCCGCACGATGGCCAGCCCCAGCCCCGCCCCCGCCGGAGGCGTACGCGCGTGGCTGCCGCGCCAGCCGGTGTCGAAGACCCGCGGCAGATCCTCCTCGGGGATGCCCCCGCAGCCGTCCGTCACCGACAGCACCACCGCGCCGTCGGCGCGCTGCGCGGCCACCGCGACCGTGCCGTCGGCCGGGGTGCGGCGGATCGCGTTGATCAGGAGGTTGCCCAGGACCCGGCTCATCTCCTTGCTGTCGACCTCCACGGGCACCGGGTCGATCCGGTCGCCGACCAGCCGGACCCCGTGCTCCCGCGCCAGCGGGTCCGCCCCCGCGAGGGCGTCGCCGACCAGGTCGTACACGGAGATGCGGGCGGGGGTCAGGGTGAGCGATCCGGCGTGGATCCGGGAGAGTTCGAAGAGGTCGCCGACCATGTCGTTCATCCGCTCCACCTCGGTCCGTATCTGCCGCAGGTAGCGGCCGGAGTCCTCGGCCATGCCGTCCTCCAGCGCCTCGGACATGGCCCGCAGCCCGGCGAGCGGTGTCCGCAGATCGTGCGAGATCCAGGCGACGAGTTCGCGACGCGAGGTCTCCAGTGCGCGTTCGCGCTCCCGGGAGCTGTCGAGCTTGGCGCTGGTGGCCGCCAGTTCCCTGGCCAGGGAGGCGAGTTCGGCGGTCGCCCGTTCCTCGGGGGCGGCGAACGTACCGCCGTCGCCGAACGAACGGGCCGCGAGCGCCAGATCCCTGCTTCTGGCCGCCACCCAGCGTCCCAGCAGCGTCGCGGTGCCGAGGGACACCACGGCGGCCATCGCGACGACGGTCGTGACGACGGCCAGGTCGTGCGGCGACAGGAACATCGCCCAGGCGACCGCGAGGGTCCCGGCGAGCATCGCGGTCACTGCGACGGCGGCGACGACGGTCAGCGAGACCACGAGCGAACGGTGCCGGAACAGGCGCAGGACCAGCGCGCCGAGCAGTCCGGCTGCCGCGGCGCCCAGGAAGGCGAAGAGGGCGATGAGGAGGAGGTCACTCATGAGCCGTCCGCCGCGCCCCGGGCCGTCGTCCCCTCGGCCGCCGTCCCCCCAGTCAGGTCCAGGCGGTAGCCCACACCCCACACCGTCTGGATGAGCCTCGGACGGCCCGGATCCGTCTCGGCCTTGCCCCGCAGCCGCCGCACATGGACCGTCACCGTCGACAGGTCACCGAAGTCCCAGCCCCAGACCTCCCGCATCAGCTCCTCCCGGGTGAACACCTGCCCGGGGTGGCGCAGAAAGAATGCGAGAAGGTCGAACTCCCGCAAGGTCAGGGACAGTTCACGACCGTCACGGGTCGCGCGGCGGGCCGCCGGGTCGAGACGGAGTCCGGCGCCCTCCAGCGGGGACCGGGCGGAGCCCGCGGCGGGCGGCGCGGACCGTCGCAGCACGGAGTCGACGCGCAGCACGAGCTCACGCGGACTGAACGGCTTGGTGACGTAGTCGTCCGCGCCCGTCTCCAGGCCCAGAATGCGGTCCTCCTCGTCCCCGCGCGCCGTCAGCATGATGACCGGCACGGGCCCGTGCGCCCGCATCCGGCGGCAGACCTCGAAGCCGTCCATGCCGGGCAGCATCAGATCGAGGACGACCAGGTCGGGCCGGCGCCCGGCGAAGCACTCCAGCGCCGACGGACCGTCACCGGCCCGCCGGACGTCGTAACCCGCCCGGTCCAGATAGCCGACGACCACCTCGGCGACCGTCGGATCGTCGTCGACGACGAGGACATGGCCGCGCGGCCCGCCGGGGGCGGGTCCGGGACCCGAGGGGTCCGGGATGTTCTCCATACGGTCACCTTGGCATCCCGGCCACCGGGTCGGGCACTCGGCGGTCCGCCGAAGGGTCGACGTCCGTCTTCCGTAAGAACCTGAAGCCCGAAATGCCGGTTTTCGCTCCGTAGTGTGAGCGGGGTGACCGACTCCTACTCCGTCCTCTCCCCCCACGCCGACGTGGTCCTCCCCTGTCTGGACGAGGCCGCCGCGCTGCCCCGGGTGCTGGGCCGAATCCCGGACGGCTGGCGCGCCGTCGTCGTCGACAACGGCTCCACCGACGGATCGGCGGAGCTCGCCCGCTCGCTCGGGGCGACCGTCGTACATGAGCCGCGACGCGGCTTCGGCGCCGCGTGCCAAGCCGGACTGCTCGCCGCCGAGGCGGAGTTCGTCTGCTTCTGCGACTGCGACGGTTCCCTCGACCCGGGTCTGCTGCCCGGCTTCGTACGCCGGATCGCCGACGGCGAGACCGATCTGCTGCTGGGGCGCCGCCGCCCCGAGGGCCGTGGCGCGTGGCCGCTGCACGCCCGCGCCGGGAATCTGGCGCTGGCCCGGATGGTGCGCCGCCGGACGGGACTGCGCCTGCACGACCTCGGCCCGATGCGGGCGGGGCGCCGGGCGGACCTGCTGGCTCTGGAACTCACCGACCGGCGCAGCGGCTACCCGCTGGAGATGGTGGTGCGTGCGTCGGACGCCGGGCTGCGGGTCTCCGAGACCGATGTCCCGTACCTGCCGCGTACGGGCAGGTCCAAGGTGACCGGCACCTGGCGGGGGACCTGGCATGCGGTGAAGGACATGCGCGCGGTCCTGCACAGGCCGCCGGAACGAACGACCGCGGGGACGGCCCGGCGGGAGGCGTCCCGATGAGCGTGCCCGGACCGACCGCCCTCCTCGTCATCGCCAAGGAACCGCTGCCGGGACTCGTCAAAACCCGGCTCACCCCGCCGTTCACCCCCGCCGAGGCGGCGCAGCTCGCCGAGGCGGCGCTCCGGGACACGCTGCGCACGATGCTCTCGCTGCCCGCCCGACGGCGCGTAATCGTGCTCGACGGGCGGCCGGGACCCTGGCTGCCGGCGGGCGTCGACGTGGTCGCGCAGAGCTCCGGCGGACTCGACGAGCGACTCGCGGCGGCGTTCGCCGGCTGTACCGGTCCGGCCCTGCTCATCGGCATGGACACCCCGCAGATCACCGCCGCCCATCTGGCACCCGCGCTCTCCCCGGACGCCTGGGACGACTGCGACGCCTGGTTCGGCCCCGCCGACGACGGCGGCTTCTGGGCACTCGGCCTGGCCGCCCCCGACCCGGCCCTGGTGCGCGGCGTGCCCATGTCCGTCCCGCAGACCGGTGCGGTCCAGCGGCGGCGTCTCGTCGACGCCGGACTGGCCGTGCGCGATCTGCCGCGGCTGCGGGACGTGGACACCGCGGCGGACGCCGCGCACGTCGCCGCCGCCGCACCGCAGGGGGAGTTCGCCGCTGCGCTGGCCCGGCTGACCGCGGCGGCGGCCCGATGAGCGGTACGGCTGCGGACCGCGGCGCCACGAGCAGGGCAGGTTCCGAACAGGAGGACCTCGCCCCGTGGTCCACCGACCCCTACGCCGATGCGCTGCGCAACGGCCACGGTCCGCTCTTCCTCCGCCGTACGGACGGCTGGCTGCTGCCCCTGGACGTCGAGCGCTGGTGTGCGGAGGCCGACGCCGCCGACCTGTCGGCGCTGCGCCGCTGCGAAGGGCCGGTCCTCGACATCGGGTGCGGTCCCGGCCGCCTCGTCGCGGAGCTGGCCTCCCGCGGCCACCGCGCACTCGGCATCGACGTCAGCGCCGCCGCCGTCGCCCACACGCTCCGGATCGGCGGCTCGGCGCTGCACCGTTCCGTCTTCGACCCGCTTCCCGGCGAGGGCCGTTGGGGCACCGTGCTGCTGATCGACGGCAACATCGGCATCGGCGGCGACCCGCACGGTCTCCTGCTGCGCGCCGCGGATCTCCTCGCCCCCGGCGGGCTCCTCATCGCGGAGACGTCGCCGCTGGACATCGACGAACGGGTCCAGGTCCGGTTGTACGACGGTCGCCTCGCTCCGGAAGGGACCGGTGACGAGGACCGGGCCGCCACCGGGGGCGCGCTGTTTCCCTGGGCCCGGCTCGGTACCCCGGCCCTGCTCCGGTACGCGCAGCCGAACGCCTGGCGGGCCGTCGATCAGTGGGTGTCGGACGGCCGCCCCTTCATCGCCCTGCGCCGCACCCGGAGAGTCCGGACGCCCAGCCAGAACGCCGACACCGCGAACAACACCGCCGTGATCAGCAGCCAGTTCCCGAGGAACACATCGGGGGAGAGCCCGCTCGCCGGCTTGTAATGGGTCGCCTTCCTGCTGATCAGCGGGAACCACATCAGCAGGAGCAGCCCGGAGAGAAAGGCGGGCACACGGACGAAGTTGACCAGCCCGGAGCGCGGTCCCAGAACCGCGCGTACGCCCCGGTCCGCCGTCGCGTACACCGGCAGCAGCACGAGGTCGTGCACCAGCGCGGAGCCGACGAACCACACCGCGACACCGAACGTGTCCCCCTCCAGCAGCCGCACACCCGCGTAGCCCGCGAGGGCGAAGGTGGCGGCCAGGAGCAGGAGATGCAGCGGCCCTTCTCCGTACCAGCGCCTGAGGAACGCCGCGTACCGCGGGCCGTTCGTCCTCCGCATCACAGCTCTCCGAACGTCAGCCGGGTCACCCATTTGGTGTTGAGCACGCCGGGCGCGGCCGGGACGATGATCCGCGCCGGGTACCCGTGGTCCGGCGACAGCGTCTCGCCGTTGACCTCCAGCGCCAGCAGCGAGCGCGGGTCTCGCACCTGGTTGTCGCGGAGCGCGGCCTTCCGGAACGGCCCGCTGCGCTGCACGGACTCCACGAACACCCCCGGCGGCCGGTCCGGATACCCGGCGAGCGCCGCCAGATCCCGCAGCCGCACCCCGCGCCACCACTGGTCCGCGGTCGACCAGCCCTCCACGCACGCGATCGGCAACGCGGCACTGTACTGGTCCATGGCCAGAAGCTGTTCCCGGGTGAACGCGAGATCTCCGGCGGGTCCGCTGACGGTCAGCCGCCACCGCTCACCCGTGTCGGCCGGAGTGATCCGGACGGACGCGGCCGTCTTGTTGATCTGGAAGCCGTTGGGCCCCGTCCCGGGGTCGGCGACCCCGCGCGGGGTGAGGAGTGCGGTGCCGCGCAGCACGTCGAAGCTCCGGCCCACAGAGGTGACCAGCAGGAGAAGCGACCCGGCGCCCACTATGGCGAAGACGCCGCGCCGGGAGATGGTCGGCGCATCGGGGGCGGGGGCCGCCAGCTCATCGTTCTCACCGCGCAGTTCACCGCTGCGCAGCACCCGTACGGCCCGTGGGAGCTTCAGCCCGACATGGGCGACGAACCCGGCGAAGAACACCCACGCCCCGTAGAAGTGGAGCGTGTAGAACGACCCCGGGAACACGTAGAACACCTGGATGTTGAGCAGCCCGGTGATGAACTCGAACAGCGCCCCGCCGACGAGCAGCAGCAACGACACCCGTTCCAGGGCGTGCCCCACCGACCGGGCCGGCGGCAGCGCGAAAAGCTTCGGGATCACCGACCACAGCTTCGCCAGCAGCACCGGTACGAGCACGATGCCGCCCGTGACGTGCAGCCCCTGTGTCAGCCGGTACAGCCAGTGCGGTCCGGTCGGCCAGGCGAACAGGTAGAACCCCAGCACCCCCTTGCCCGGCGTCTTGTCGTTGACCGGCGCAAGATCCGGGTTGTACGCGGCGTACGACAGCAGCCCCGTCACGAACACCAGCGTCAGCCCGACGAGGAGGACGAGCCCGAGCACCGCCGTGAACCGGACGCCGCGCACGGGGCTGCGCCAGAACCCGGGGGAGGAGGGCAGCCGGTCCGTGGTCCGGAGCCGTTCGAGAACGGCCGGAACCCGCCCCGTGGACGGTCCGTCATCCGATGGCCCGGCACGGCCCGCCCCACCGAAGCGGAACGGGAACCGGAACGCTCTGTTGTGACGCCTGTCGTCCATGTCCCGACGCTAAGCCCGGGGCCTCGAGCCGGAGCGCGTACGACTCCTGACGAAACTCTGACGTCACTCCCGATGACCGCCAACCGGGCCAAGATCTGACAGTTCGATGACGCGCCCCGGTGGCACTGCCCGTCACCGCCCCGCCTTGCATAGCGTGCCTGTGTGAAGACCGAGGAGCACGTGAAACGCGAGCAGCGCACCGCCGGCCGGCGCGCCACCGGCCGACGCCTCGACCTGATCGCCGCCGCCGCCGGTGTCCTGCTGGTCACCGCCGCCGTGCTGATCGGCCGGGCCATCCAGAACGCCGACGGCAGCCTCTTCGTCCACTGGCCGCCCCTGCTGGCGTCCTGGTACCCGCACACCGGCCCCGGCACCCCGGCCGCCGTGGTCGTCGCCGCGGCCGTCGTCGCGTACGGGCCGGTCCTCGCCGACCGGCTGCCCTGGCGCGGTCTGCTCGCAACCGCGTGGGTCGCCTCCCTCGGCTGGATCTTCTCCCTGGCGATGATCGACGGGTGGGAGCGGGGCATCGCCGAGCGGCTCACCACGAAGCATGAATACCTGCGGGTCATCGGTCGCTTCGACGATATCGGCGCTGCGCTGCGCGGATTCGACACGCACATCCTGATCGGTCCCCCGGGCAACTGGCCCGCCCATGTCGCCGGTCATCCGCCGGGCGCCACGCTCACCTTCGTGCTGCTGGACCGGATCGGACTGGGCGGCGGCGGCTGGGCCGGTGTCTGGTGCATCGTGTTCGGCGGCTCCGCGGTCGTCGCCGCCCTGATCACGGTGCGCGCCCTCGCCGACGAACACCTCGCCCGCCGCGCCGCCCCGTTCCTCGTCCTCGCACCGATGGCGGTCTGGACCGGCGCCTCGGCGGACGCCTGGTTCGCCGCGGTCGCCGCGTGGTCGGTCGCCCTCCTCGCCCTGGCGGCAACCCGCCGGACCACCCGGCCGGGCCGTGCCGTCGCGGCCGCCCTCGCCTCCGGCCTCCTCTACGGCCTGACCTGCTATCTCTCGTACGGCCTGACGCTCATCGCGCTCCTGCTCCTCGCCGTCCTTCTCCTCGCCCGTACCGCGCGCCCCCTTCCGCTTCTCCTGCTCGGGGCTCTCGTCGTCCCGGTCGCGTTCACCCTGGCGGGCTTCAACTGGTGGGAGGCGTACCGGCTGCTGGTCCAGCGCTACTACCAGGGCGCGGGCGGGATCCGTCCGTACGCCTACTGGGTCTGGGGGAACCTCGCGGCCACCACGATCGCCGCCGGGCTCGCCACCGTCGCCGGTCTCCGCCGGGCCGCGGCCGGTGCCCCCTCCGCCGTCCGCGCCGTCCGCACCGGCGCCACCTCCGCACCGCAGCGCCTGAGCCTCCTCGCCGTGGCCGCGCTCCTCGCCCTCCTCGTCGCGGATCTGTCCGGAATGAGCAAGGCCGAGACGGAACGCATCTGGCAGCCGTTCGTCCTCTGGCTGCTGCCCGCCGCCGCCCTGCTTCCCCCGTCCGCCCGGCGCGGCTGGCTGACCGCGCAGGCGGTCGTGGCCCTGCTCGTCAACCACCTGCTCTGGACCGGGTGGTGAAGTCGGGAGGGACGTTGAACCGATCACGCACAGGGGTACAGGTTGCCCCGTGCCGACATTCGAGATCACCACCGCAAGCGCCGCCGACATCGACATGCTGGGTGAGTGGGCCCACGCCGAGGGCTGGAATCCGGGCCGCACCGACAGCCACGCCTTCTTCGCCACCGACCCGCGCGGCTTTCTGATCGGCAGACTCGACGGCGAGCCCGTCTCCTCCGTCTCCGTGATCCGTTACGGCTCCGGCTTCGGCTTCCTGGGTTTCTATCTCACCCGCCCGGAACTGCGCGGCCAGGGTTACGGGACCCAGGTCTGGCACGCCGGAATGAACCGGCTCGCCGGGCGCAACGTCGGACTCGACGGCGTCGTCGCCCAGCAGTCCAACTACCGTAAATCCGGCTTCCGTCCGGCGTGGACGAACATGCGCCGGGTCGGGCTGCCGCCGACGGACATCACCGCACCGCCCGGTGTCTCCCTCGTCGACGCCCGGTCGCTCCCCTTCGACCGGCTGGCCGCCTTCGACCGCCGCTACTTCCCCGCCGAGCGCGACAGTTTTCTGGCCCCGTGGATCGCCGCCCCCATGCGCACCGCTCTCGCCGCCGTGGCCGACGGGGAGGTGCAGGGCTTCGCGGTGCTGCGACCGTGCCGTACGTCGTCACGCATCGGCCCGTTGCACGCCACGTCGCCCGAGGTGGCCGCCGCCCTGGTGAGCGCCCTCTCGGCCACTGACCCGGAGACGGAGATCGCCATCGATGTACCCGACATCAATCCGGCGGCGGTCCGACTCGCCGAGCAGCTGGGTCTCACCCCGTCGTTCGAGACAGCCCGCATGTACACCGGTCCGACGCCGGACGTCGACCACACCGGGCTGTTCGGCATCACCAGCCTGGAACTCGGCTGACCGACGGACGCCCTGACCGCCGCCCATGGCCCCTGTCCGCCCCCTACCGCCCGAGCCGGTCCAGCACCCGGCCGCGGAGCAGCTCGTACTCCTCGCGCAGCCGTACGATCTCCGCCGGCCGGGGTATCACCGTGCCACCGGTGACGATCTCCTCCGGCCCGAACTGCTCCCGCGTGAGGTCGATCTCCACGCCCATGCCCAGCCGGTTCCACCAGTGGAAGTCGGTGCGCTCACCGTCGATCCGGACCTCGCCGCGGATCAGCTCGCCGCCCAGCAGATCGCCCGGCACCAGGGCGGTGACCCCGCACTGGTCCCGGGCCGGGTTGTCCGGCCTCCAGTGCGGCCGGTGGCCGGGCGTGGTCGTGTCGGCCCCCCAACCGGCGCGGACTGCCGCTTCGATATCGGCGAGCAGCAACGGCTCCGAGGTCTCCATGACACCGATCCCCGCAGGGCCCACCGACAACGCTTCTGCTACCCGCTCTCCTTCCCGATCCGGTTCCGGGTCCGTCTCCGCGAGGCAAGCACCGCGATGTCGTCCTCCGCGCCCGGACCGAACCTCTCCAGCACCTCGTCCAGCAGATCGTCGAGGCTTCCGCCCACCGGCAGGGTCAGTTGCTCCAGCCGGCGCACCGATACGTCGATGTCCTCGTCCCGCCGCTCCACGAGACCGTCGGTGTACATGAACAGCGCCGTGTCCGGACCGACCTCCACGGCCGTCGTCGCATACCCGCCGAACCCGGTGCCGAGCGGCGGCCCCGCCGGCACGTCGCCCACCCAGGTCCCCGCCGCGCCCGGGTCGATGAACACCGGCGGCAGATGCCCCGCGCTCGCCACCTCGCACATCCCGCCGAACCGGTCGACGACCGCCAGCAGACATGTCGCCGCCCGGTCCGGGCCCGACCGCTCCACCATCCGGTCGAGCTGTTCCAGGATGCGGTGCGGCGGGAGTTCGTCGTCGGCGAGCAGCCGCAGCAGGGAGCGGTAGTGGCTCATCGCGACCGCCGCCTCCACCCCGTGCCCCATCACATCGCCGATCGCCTTCAGATGGCGCCCGTCCCGCAGCGGGATGACGTCGAACCAGTCACCGCCGACCATCACGCTCCGGTCGGCCGGCAGATAGCGGGTGGCGACCTCGATGTGCGGGTGCGGCGGGCGCGGCTCGGACAGCAGGGATCGCTGGAGCTCCAGGGCGATGGTGTGCTCGTGAGCGTACCGGCGGGCATGGTCCAGACCGACCGCGGCCCGTCCGGCGAGTTCCCTGGCGACGACGACGTCCTCGTCCGAGAACGCCGGCGAGTCCCCCGCCCGGACCAGACCGAGGACGCCGAGCGGCCGGCTGCGTACGGCGACCGGCACGATGACCGACGAGTGCATGCCGAGGGCGCGGTAGGCGGCGACCCGCCCCGGACTGGCTGCCGAGCGGCCGAGCAGGTCGTCGCCGGTGAGGTTCTGGACGACGGGCTGGTTGGTCGCCAGGCAGCGCTGTACGGCCGCGCCGTCCTGGTAGTCGATGTACTCGCCGGTCAGCCCGAACTCCGCCATCCCCTCCCGCAGCCCGGGGACCGCCGCCAGTGCGGCCCGGCGCAGCCGCAGCATGCCGGGGGGCGCGGGGCGTACGGGAGGTGCCACGTCGGGCGGGAAGACCTCGGCCGTCGCGATGTCGGCCAGCGCGGGGACGACGAGGTCGACGAGCTCCGCACAGGTGGTGTCCATGTCGAGCGTGGTACCGATCCGGGTGACCGCGGAGTCGAGAAGATTGAGGTGGCGTCGCGCCCGTTCCAGTGCGCGCTGCTCCCTGTCCGACGCCATCACCTCCAGCACGATCCCGGCGACGCCGACCACCTGCCCTTCGACCTCCAGCCGGTGGTATGCGCCGTGCCAGTACCGCCGGACCGTACCGGACGCCGCGGGCGTGAAGCCGCTGGACGTGATCTCGCGGGGTTTCCCGTCGGCGAGGACCGCCCGCATCATGTCCTCCCGGGCGTCGACGTAGGGCAGGACGTCGGAGACGGTGCGGCCGAGGTGTTCGGCGGCGGGAATGCCGTTGAGCCGTTCGAGGGCCGGGTTCACGTACAGGTAGCGCAGCCGGGTGTCGAGGACGCCCACCCCTGCCGTGGTGCCGTCGAGCAGCGCCGCCAGGACTGCGAGGTCGAGCGGTGGCGGGCTGTCGGCGTGCGCATCGGCCTGCAAGAGACCCTCCTGGGGCGGGGCCCGGACCACCCGACCACCCGGTTTTCATCGTCGTCCGCCGCGCCCCGCCCCGCATCCGCACAGCAGGCTTCAGTGCACGTGCGGCCCGCCCGCCGTCTCCGGCTTCCCCCGCGGCACCAGTCCCACCACGACGACCGCGCCGGCACCGGCCGCCGCCGCGCAGACCGTGAAAGCGTCGGCGAACCCGCCCACCGCACCCGTACGGCATCGTGCAGGGCGTCCCCCGGGACCCGTTCCACCCGAGGTGTCCGTACCGCACGTCCCGTACCGCCACATCGACGGGCCCGTCCCGGGGCGCCCGGATCACGGCCCGTGCGAACGGCCGCATGCGCAGGGCCGGGAGGTTCAACGGCCCGGGCGGGGGCGGCCCCGGACCCGTCTCGCGCCCGCCGTGCAGGAGGAGTACCGCAGCCGCCACAGGTGGTCGCCGATCCGCCATACCCACCTCCTGGTCGCGGAAGCCACCACCGCACCGAGCATGCTGTACCGGAACACCGCCGAACGCCGCACACCCGTCGCACGCAAAGGGACCGCCATGGGATCGTCACCACAAGTCGGCCAGCCCGTCCAGGACTTCACACTGCCGGGCGGAACGCTCGCCGGAGACACGTTCGAACGCCGCGACTACACGCTCTCGGACGCCCGGGGCCGTACCGTCGTCCTCGCCTTCTACCCCGGCGACAACACGGCGGTCTGCACCAAGCAGCTCTGCTCGTACTCCTCCGGCATGGAGACCTTCACCGGTCTCGACGCGGAGGTCTGGGGAATCAGTCCACAGGGTGTGGACAGTCACGAGTCGTTCGCGCGCACCTACGGTCTGCGGATGCCGCTGCTCGCGGACACCGGGCGGGAGATCGCCCGGGCATACGGGATCACGGCGCCCGGGATCGGGGTGCGCCGAGCCGTGTTCCTGATCGGGCCGGACGGCGTGCTGCGGTGGAAGCACGTCGCGGTCCTCGGGGCCACCTTCCAGTCGCTGGACACGCTCGCCGACCACATCTCCGGCATCAAGAACGAGTAAAAGATTGCCGGACCCCGGCAATGTCACGGACCGAGCGTGTATGGGATCATCCAGCCAGCTCGACGGACATATCCGGGGGATTTCCCAGATCGGGAAAGGGGATCACATGACCTTGTTTCTCGGTCTGGGCATTGCGGGGGTCGTACTCCTCGCCCTCTCCCTGATCTTCGACGGAATCCTCGAAGGGCTCTTCGGGGGCGTACTCGACGGGCTCTTCGACGGCCTCCTGTCCCTCCCCGTCATTGCCGGATTCCTCTCGATGCTCGGCTTCGGCGGCGCGATCGTGCTCGGCACCACGGGTGCCGGTACGGTCGCGGCGACCGCGGCCGGACTGGTCGCCGGACTGGTCGCGGCATGGCTGACCTGGAAGTTCAGCCGCGCCCTGATGCGCGACCAGACCGCCGCAACACCACGGGGCGACGATCTCGTCGGCACGTCCGGGTCCGTCGTCACGGCCATCCCCGCCGACGGGTACGGCGAGGTCCTGCTGCGGCTCGCGGGCCAGCCCGTGAAACTCGCGGCGAAGAGCCCAGTGCCGGTCGAGCGCGGCACCGAGATCTGGGTGGAGGCCACCCTCTCGACCACCTCGGTCGCGGTCCGCCCCGTCGAGCGATGACCACCCACTGAACCAAGCCGCCGTCCCCGATCGGGAGGCAGAGGGGACCCCTTATGAGTCCAGTTGTGACCGCCGTCGTCGGAGTCGTCGTACTCCTCGTACTCCTCGGCCTCGTGGTGATCACCCGCTACAAGGTCGCCGGGCCCAGCGAGGCCTTCATCATCACGGGACGGCGCGGCAAGAAGTCGACCGACCCGGTGACCGGACGCACCAGCATCGACAACAGCGGGCAGAAGGTCGTCGTCGGCGGCGGCGTCTTCGTCGTCCCGTTCGTGCAGCAGAAGTTCACCCTGGACCTCTCCAGCCGGCACATCCCGGTCGCCGTGCGCGGGGCCGTCACCCTGCGCGGTGTGAAGTCCCACCTCGAAGGCGTCGCGATCGTCAAGGTCGGGGGCAACGAGGACGCGATCCGGGCCGCCGCCCAGCGGTTCCTGCAGCAGCAGGACGGCATCGTCGGCTTCACCCAGGAGGTGCTCTCGGGCGCCCTGCGCGCCATCGTCGGCCGGATGTCGGTCGAGGACATCATCCGCGACCGCGCCGCGTTCGCCGGCCAGGTCGCGGAGGAGGCCGAGGCCAGCCTCTCCGGCCAGGGTCTGATCCTGGACGCCTTCCAGATCCAGGACATCACCACCGAGGGCTCCTACCTCGAAGACCTCGGCCGCCCCGAAGCCGCCCGCGCCAAGCAGGAGGCGGACATCGCCGAGGCGATCGCCAAGCGCGCGTCCGAACAGGCCCGCCTGAAGGCCGCCGAGGAAATCGCCATCGCCGAGCGGACGTTCTACCTCAAGCAGGCCGAGATCAAGGCCGAGACGGAAGCGGCGGCGGCCAAGGCCAACGCCGCCGGCCCGCTCGCCGAGGCCGCCCGCCAGCAGGAAGTCCTGGAGGAGCAGGAGAAGGTCGCCCAGCGCCAGGCAGCCCTGACCGACCGCGAACTCGACACCAAGGTCCGCAAGCCCGCCGACGCCGCCCGCTACCAGGCCGAGCAGGAGGCCGAGGCCCGCCGCATCGCCCAGGTCAAGGAAGCCGAGGCGGACGCGGAGCGCTCCCGCCTCACCGGTCAGGGCGAGAAGCTCCACCGCTCGGCGCTCGCCGACGCCGTCCGCATCGAGGGCGAGGCGGAAGCCGCCGCCATCGCCGCGAAGGGCGCGGCCGAGGCCGAGGCCATGCGGAAGAAGGCGGACGCGTTCGCCCAGTACGGCGACGCGGCGGTACTCCAGATGCTGGTCGAGGTGCTCCCACACGTCGTCGCCAAGGCCGCCGAACCGCTCAGCGCCATCGACAAGATGACGGTCATCTCGACGGACGGTGCGAGCCAGTTGTCACGCACGGTCGCGGACAACGTCGCGCAGGGCATGGAACTCCTCACCGCCACGACGGGCGTCGACCTGGCAGCACTGCTGAAGAACCTGAAGGGCGGGTCGGCTTCGGACACCGCAGCGGAGATCCCGGCGCAGGCACCGGCCACGACATCGGCATCGGCCAACGGCAAGATCGAGATCACCGACTGACGCCGTTCCCGACCCCCACGTGCCCGGCGGTGAGCAGCGGACCGCCGGGCACGGCTGCGTCCGGACCTCGGCCGCGTCCCGGCGGCCGCGCACCGACCACGCCGTATCCGCAGGTGAGCAGCGTCTCCGTGCGCGCGAACGCCAGGCGGCGGAAGCCTCCGGTTAAGGTAATGGAAGGTTAAAGAGATCACCAAGTGCGTCGTCATGTCGCCGCGCGCCTCAGGAGGAAGCCATGGGAACCCACCGGACCACGCTGCCCGGAGTCGGTGTGCAGTACGACTACATCACCGAGTCGGGACAGCACATCTCCGTCGTCGTCCACCACGACGGGCGCCGGTTCATCGGGTTCTACGAGCGCGACGATCCCGATTCATGTCAGCTCTCCGTGGCCCTGACTCCACACGAGGCGACCGGACTTGCCCACCTCATCGACTCCGCGCCCATCGATGCCGTGCGGACCGAGGGCATCGACCTCGTCACCGAGCACATACCGCTCGGGTCGCGCTCCCCGTACGGGGGCCGGCTGCTCGGGGACACCCGGGCCCGGACGCGGACCGGGGCGTCGATCGTGGCCGTGCTTCGGACGCACAGTGCGCATCCGTCGCCCGGGCCGGACTTCCGGCTGGCCATCGGGGACACGCTGGTCGTCGTCGGTACGCGTGAGGGCGTCGATGCGCTCTCCGAGATCATTGCGGAGGGCTGACCGTGCACGACACGACCGCACTGCTGGTGGAGCTCGGCTCCGTCATATTGGGGCTCGGGATCATCGGGCGGTTCGCCGGGCGGATAGGGCTTTCGCCGATTCCGCTCTACCTGCTGGCCGGGCTGGCGTTCGGGGACGGGGGGCTGCTGCCCCTCGGTGCCAGTGAGGAGTTCACCGCCGTCGGCGCCGAGATCGGCGTCATTCTGCTGCTGCTCCTGCTGGGGCTGGAGTACAGCGCGTCCGAGCTGGTGACCAGTCTGAAGACGCAGTACCCGTCCGGGGCCGTCGACTTCGTACTCAATGCGACGCCCGGCGCGGTGGCCGCGCTGCTGCTCGGGTGGGGGCCCGTGGGGGCCGTCGCGCTGGCCGGGGTCACCTGGATCTCCTCGTCGGGGGTCATCGCGAAGGTGCTCACCGATCTGGGGCGGCTCGGGAACCGGGAGACGCCTGTCGTTCTCGGGGTTCTCGTCATCGAGGATCTGTCGATGGCCGTCTATCTGCCGCTGCTCACCGCGATGGTCGCCGGTGCCGGTCTGGCCGGGGGCAGCATCGCCCTGCTGGTCGCCCTCGGTACCGTCGGCCTGGTTCTGTACGTGGCGCTGCGGCACGGCCGGCTCATCAGCCGGGCCGTGTCCTCCGACAATCCGGAGATGCTGCTCCTCGTCGTGCTCGGGCTGACCGTCCTGGTGGCCGGTGTGGCACAGCAGTTGCAGGTGTCCGCGGCGGTGGGGGCGTTTCTCGTCGGGATCGCCCTCTCGGGGGAGGTCGCGGAGGGGGCCCGTAAGCTCCTGACGCCGTTGCGCGATCTGTTCGCCGCCGTCTTCTTCGTCTTCTTCGGTCTCTCCACCGATCCGTCCGACATTCCGCCCGTGCTGCTGCCCGCGCTGCTGCTGGCCGTCGTCACCGTCTTCACCAAGATCGGCACCGGGTGGTACGCCGCCCGGCGCGCCGGGATCGGCTCACGTGGACGGTGGCGGGCGGGTGGGACGCTGGTCGCGCGCGGCGAATTCTCCATCGTCATCGCCGGTCTGGCCGTGGCGACCGAGCCCCGTATCGGGCCCATCGCCACCGCGTACGTCCTGATTCTGGTCATCATCGGTCCGCTCACCGCCCGTTGGACGCAGCCCGTCGTGGCCAGGATCCAGACGTGGCGGGACGGCGGGGGCGGCGCCTCCGGCGGCAGTGTGCCTGTCGCCCGCGAGGAGATGCCTGTCGTCGAGCGCGCCTCGGTCGCCGACTGAGAGCTCCTCCGAACCGCTCTCAGAGCGGGGTCGCCTCGTGCAGGATCCGCACCAGCGTCACCGTCGCGTTCAGCGACGACAGCGCGGACACCGTGGTTCCGACCGTGGCCACCAGTCCCGCGAAGGCGACATGCGCGGACGAGGGGGGCCACAGCCGGGTCGGCGGGACCGGCTCCAGGAGCGCTGCGACCCGGCGCGGGATCGGGCCCACCGCCGCGAACGCGGCGAACGCGGGCTCGACGGTCGGCGAACGGTGCGCGAAGAGCGCCGCCTTGCCGACCGCGCCCGCCACCGCCCGCCGGTCACCGATCGCCTGCGCCGCCTCCTCGTCCGCCCACCGTTCCGTGCTGTACGCCACCGCCGTACGCAGTGGCAGCAGGAACGGGTTGGCCCGCGCGGCAAGTTGGGTGGCCAGGAGGTAGCGGTGGTGGCGGCCGGTCAGGTGGGCCTGCTCGTGGGCGACGAGCGCCCGACGTTCACGCGCGGTCAGGCACTCCATCATCGCCGTCGACACGACCACCCGGCCGGGGACTCCGGGCAGTGCGTACGCGTACGGCTCCGGGTCCGGGAGCACGGCGACCGAGGACGGCTGCGACGGGAGGGACTGCAGGGCCCGGGTCACCCGGATGCGTTGGCGTACATGGCGGTGGACCGTCGCCCCGCATGCCACGAAGACCGCGACCAGCACCCCGATGGCGACGACCCCCGCCCGTTCCTCGTACGGCACCGCCGCCCGCACCTCCGGGTCCGACCAGCCGTCCGGCAGCGGATTGCCAGGCAGTTGGGCCGTACCCACCACCATCAGCAGCGCCAGGCACACCGTGCTGCACAGGGCGAGCGTCGTGCCGACGGCCGCGAGCAGGCGGGTGGCGCTGCGTGGATGCAGATGCTGTTCGGCGAGGCGCACGATCGGCAGCGCGGTCAGCGGCAGTACGAGGGGCAGGTAGACAAAGACGCCCATCGGTCAGTCCTCGTCCTTCTCCGTCGTCTGCGCCAGCAGCGCGCGCAGGCGTTCCTCGTCGCCCGGGGACAGCGCCGAGACGAACCGGGCGAGTACGGCCTCGCGGTCCCGTTCGCCGTCCAGGACCCGACGCATCCGCAGCGCGGCGAGACCGGCCTCGTCGGAGGCGGACGTCCAGGTGTAGGAGCGGCCCTGGCGGGCACGGGTCACGTACTTCTTCGCGTACAGACGGGACAGGATCGTGATGACGGTGGTGTACGCGAGGTCGCCGTCGAGGTGTTCCTGCACCCAGCCCGCCGTCGCGGGGCCGTTCGCCGAGCGCAGAATGGCCAGGATCTGGGCCTCCAGCTCGCCCTGTCCGCGCTTGCGGGGGCGTCGGCCGTCGCAGGCGGGGCCCGCCGGGGGCACGTTGTCGTCGGGCAGTTCGTTGTGCGGGTGGTGGCTGGCCCCGGCCGTGTCCATCGTGGTGACTGCCCTTCGTGCGATGCCGCGTCGGCCACGGCGTCGCAGCATCGTACTGAAGGCCGGTTCCCGGATACAGCGGGCGATCATCCTGCTAACTTCTACACGTCTGTAGAGTTGGATCTCGTTCCGGCAAAGCAACGCAACGTATGGAGACGTCATGGCACTGTGGGATCGGATCAAGGAATCCGCGACGACGATGCAGTCGCAGCTCGAGGCGAAGAAGAACGACCTGAAGAGCGGTGCGTTCCGCGACGCGAGCATGGCCATGTGCGCCCTGGTCGCCGCCGCCGACGGTTCCATCGACCCGTCCGAGCGCCAGCGCGTCGCCTCGCTCATCGCTACCAACGAAGTGCTGCAGAACTTCCCGGCGGACGACCTGCAGCGGCGCTTCAACGAGTATGTGAACAAGCTCACCGCCGACTTCGCCTTCGGCAAGGTCAGCGTGCTCCAGGAGATCGGCAAGGCGAAGAAGAAGCCGGCCGAGGCGCGTGCCGTCATCCAGATCGGCATCGTCATCGGCGGCGCCGACGGCGACTTCGACAAGTCGGAGCAGGCCGTCGTCCGGGAGGCGTGCTTCGCGCTCGACCTCCCGCCGCACGAGTTCGACCTCTAATGCCGTGACCGGCGATGTTTGCCCCATGAGGAGCATCGTCCGGTGCGATCGCAAGGCGGCCGGACGTCCTTGGACGGGGTCTCCCCTGCTCGAACGGAGTGGAGAGCTTGGGGAATGAGCCACCAGGGCTTTTGACCGACGCGGAAGGGGGTCCCCCTGGCCCTCAAGGCCTTGGGGGAGGGCGTGCCGGACGGTGCGACGGGGCACAGCCTGCCACGAGGGGCACCAGTACCCCTCCCCACCAGCTTCGGACGCCCTCTCGGGCCGGCCGGACGGCCCCCCAACCGCCGGGAACACACCGCTGTCCGACTGACCATCGGACAGCGCCCGGCCAGGCCGGGGACTCGCGACTCCCCCGAGCGAATCCCCGGCCGCCCACCCCCAGGACCCCGCCTCCATGCCGCGTATGCATCGCGTCACGGAGGCGGGGTCCTGCGTCAGGTCGGCGTCAGGGGCGTATCCGTTCCCCTCAACTACGGGCATAACGTCATCAGTGCCACAGCACGCAGGCACATCGAGGAGGAACAACCATGTCCGACTGCGCCGAAACGGACGACCTCGAACCTCTTGAACCCGTCCCGGCCGGACTGCTCTTCGTCCCCGTCCGGCCGGGTCCCACCGGCGTTGCCGCCCGATGTACAGCACGGTTCTTCCGTACGCCCCTCGGCGGCCGCACCGCCGTCGGCTTCACCTCCGTGCGACAGCTCACCGCCACTCTCGGCGCCGGTCAGTCCTGGATCAGGCTCTCCGAACCGGCCCTGCGCGCCCTCGGGGCTCCGCTCGGCATCTCCGCCCTCACCATCGATCCACAGCTGACCGCCCAGCCATCCCTGCCCGGTTCCCGTGAGCTGTGCCGGCACGACGCGGATCCACAGACCGGTCCAACTGTTGCGCTCGCGCTCCCGTGTTGACGAGCACGGGCAGGAAAGGCGTTGTGCCGCGAGGTCCGGGGGAGCCGGCCCGGTTGTCAGGCGCGGACCGGCGCCGACTCCTCCACCACCTGGGGCCGGGGTGCGCCCCTGGGGTAGAGGACCGCCGTCACCACCAGCCCGATGAGAAAGAAGCCCGCCGACCACCAGTACGCGGTGGAGTAGCTATGCAGTTGGGCCCGGGCGACATTGGCGGGGGTCACCATGCGGTCGGACAGATAGTTCATGGCGGCGCTGGTGGCGAGGGTGTTCAGCAGCGCCGTGCCGATCGAACCGCCGATCTGCTGGCTGGTGCTGACCATCGCCGAGGCCACACCCGCGTCGCGGGCGGCCACCCCGTACGTGGCCAGGTTCATCACCGTGGCGAAGATCGCGCCGAGGCCCAGGCCGAGGACGAGCAGGGCGGGCAGCACATGGGTGGGGTAGCTGCTCGTCAGGTCCAGGCTGGTCATCCACACCATGGCGACCGCGGCGATGCCCATGCCGAGCGGCACGATCGGTTTCGCGCCGAAGCGCGGCACCAGCACATTGGTCGTCGTCATCGACGTCACGATCATCAAGCAGACCATCGGGATGAAGGCGAGACCGGTGGTCACCGGCGAGTAGTGCAGAGTCCTCTGCAGGTAGTACGTGAGGAACAGGAAGACGCCGAACATGCCGCCGCCGGCGATGAACATCGCCAGGTACGACGCCCCGCGGTTCCTGTTCAGCACCACCCGCAGCGGTAGCAGTGGATGCGCGGCCCGCGTCAGCCACCAGGCGAACGCCGCCAGGAGCACACCGCCCGCCAGCAGGAAGCCCCAGGTCTGCGGTGAACCCCAGGGGTGCGACTCGGCGTTGGAGAAGCCGTACACGATGCAGAAGAGCCCCGCCGAGACCAGGACGGTGCCCGGGACGTCGAGCTTGCGGCGGTCGGCGGGGGCACCGGCGGCGAGCAGCCGGATGCCGCCGAGGAAGGCGACCAGGGCGAACAGCAGATTCACGTACAGGCACCAGCGCCAGTTCAGGTACTGGGTGAGGATCCCTCCGAGCAGCAGCCCCACCGCGCCGCCCGTCCCCGCGATCGCGCCGTAGATCCCGAACGCCTTGGCGCGCTCCTTCGGGACGGTGAACGTCGTGGTGAGGAGGGAGAGCGCGGCCGGGGCGAGGAGGGCGCCGAACATGCCCTGGAGTGCCCGGGCGAAGACCAGGACCTCGAAACTCGGGGCGGCGCCGCCGATTGCCGACGCGACCGCGAAGCCGACCAGACCGGTCAGGAAGGCGATCTTGCGGCCCACCAGGTCGGCCATCCGGCCGCCGAGCAGCAGCAGTGAGCCGAAGGCCAGGGCATACGCGGTCACGATCCACTGGCGGTTGCCGTCGGAGAAGCCGAGGTCCTGCTGGGCGGACGGCAGGGCGATGTTCACGATGGTGGCGTCCAGCACCACCATCAGCTGGGCCAGACCGATCACCGCCAGCACCCACCACCGGCGCGACGGACCGCGCTCACGGTCGAATGCGGGGCGGGACGGCGGGGAGGTGGCGGTCTCTCTCGTACCACTCACGGAGGGCTCCCCCTCGACAGGCTCCCGCGCATGACGTGAGTGACGAGCCATGGTCCGGGTCTCCCTCGATGCGCACCCCCCGAATCCCCCGGACCCACGCTAAAGGCAGGTCCGCATCCCCGCATGCGGGAGGGTTGCCGGGGCCAGGGGCTGTCCCGTCATCCCTGCTGGATCAGGGCGCGGCGCCGAATGCGGTGCATCGCAAGGCGGAGAGGCGTCCTCAAATGGGGCGTATCCGAGCGCTCCGACAACGCGGCGAGGTGCCGCAGCTGTCGTCGTGCGCCCGCCAGGGACGGCAGGAACAGCCCTGAGAGCCGCCTGGTCCCGACTGGGCCGTCAGAGTTCCTTGGCGGGCCAGTCCAGGAGCCGGGCACCGATCACCGCGGTCTGCAGCGTGTACCGGTGCATCGGGTCGGACGGGTCGGAGCCGGTCAGCTGATGGATGCGCTCCAGCCGGTAGGTGAGCGCCCGCACGCTCAACGCCAGCCGGCGGGCCGTCTCTGCGGCGACACAGCCCGCGTCGAAGTAGGCGGCGAGCGTCTTCAGCAAGGGCTCCGCGCCCCCTCGCGCCTCCTGGAGCGGGCCGAGCTCACTGCGGACCAGATCGGCCATCGCCTGCCGGTCCCGGGTCAGCACCGGATAGACCAGCAGGTCGGCGGCGTACAGCACCGGATCCTCCAGGTCCATCCGGGCCGCCAGGTCGAGCGCGTCGAGCGCCTCGTCGTACGACTGGACGACGCCGCCCGGGCCCCGGTGCGGGCGGCCGACCGCGACCGTGCCGCCCTCCGTCGCCGCATGCGCCTGCTTGGCGAAATAGCGCAGGACGTCCGGCTGGGCGCTCGGGGCAATGCAGACCAGGCGCCCGTCCTTGGTCGTGAGGAGGATCTTCCGGCCGTCGAAGCGGGCGAGCAGCGCCGCCTCCACCATGCGGGGCACCGCATCCGTCTCGGTGTACGCCGCCGGGCCCGTCGCCACCGCGACCGCGTGGGCGCGCGACAGCCGCAGCCCGAAGCGGGTGGCCCGCTCGGCAAGCCGGCCCAAATCGCTCCGCCCGTACAGCAGATCGTCGATGAACTCGCGGCGCGCCGCCTCTTCCCGCCGCACGGTGAGCCGCTGGGCACGCTCGAACCCCTCGGCCATCGCGTCGATGGCCTGTTCGACCGCGGCCAGCACGCAGTCGGTGGACGCGGGGTACGCGGCCGTGGCGCGCGGCCAGGCGGTGCGGGTCGCCGCCAGATGGAGACCGACCAGGGCGCGCAGCTGAAATCCCGCCTCGGCCGCCCGGCGGCCCAGGGCGCGGCGGGCGTCCAGCTCATCACGGGTCAGTCGGCGGCCGGTCTCCGCGACCTCCTCCAGGATGTGGGCGTACTCCCCCAGATACTCGTCGGGAATCTCCGGCTCCGGCACGCCCATGCCTCCAGTTTTGATGCGTCACTGACACCCACTCAACGCATATGAGCAGGTGTCGGTGCCCGGCATCAAAAACGTACAAAGATTGCCGGATTCCGGCAGTGCGAGACGACGACGTCGGCTGTCATGATCAGGCCCAGCACCAACCGGGGGAACACGGGGGATACGGGGACGGGGGACGACCCGGCAGCCGCGACGCCGCATATCGGCGGCGCCGCGGCCACCGGAGTCACCGCCGGACGCCCCATCCACCGCACCCCCACCGACAGGCAGGGGGAGTGGACCGATGCAGGAATTCCTGAGAGCCGCATCCTCCTTCCCCGCCGTCCTCTTCGGCGCGGCGCTGATCGTCGTCATCTGCTTCTGGCTGCTGGTCCTGGCGGGCGCGGCCGACCATCACTCCTTCGACACCGACCTCGACACCGACCTGGCCGGGATGGGCGGTGTGCCGGTCGCCGTCTCGGTGTCCGTGATGGTCGTCGTCGCCTGGTTCACCAGCCTGGCCGGGTCCGTCCTGCTGCACCGCAGCGCGGTCACCGGCACCCCCCGGGCCGCACTCGCCTGCGCCGTGCTCGCCGGGGCGCTGCTGATCTCCTGGGCCGTGGTCCGGGTCCTCGTCCACCTCTACCGGCGCCACTTCCCGGCCGACTTCCCGCCGTCCCGGCAGGACTTCCTCGGCCGGGTCTGCACCGTCCGTACCGGCTCCGTCAGTTCCGACTTCGGCCAGGCCGAGGTCGCGGCAGCCGACGGTTCGACCGCGATCGTGCAGGTCAGGCTCTTGCGGCAGACCGATGAGGCGGCGTTCACCGCGGGCAGTGCGGGGCTCCTGTACGCGTACGACGACGAGGGTGAGTTCTTCTGGGTCTCGCCGTACGACGTGACGCTCGACCCGGGCCCGCCCAAGCCCCCACGGCCGCTGCCGCGCTCCCGACGCCGTACCCGCTGAGCCGCCCGCCCCGCCTGCCGGGCGCACGGCACACGACCGCCCGCTCCGCCGGGCGCCCCGCACTTCTCACCTTCCTCACCAGCCGCCAAGGACTGTCATGGATGCCATCTCCCTGGGCTTCGGTGTGCTCGTCGCCGTGGTCCTGCTCATCGCGATCGCCCTGCTCCTCGTCATCGGCCGGCTCTTCCGCAAGGTCGAACAGGGCAAGGCCCTGATCATCTCCAAGACCAAGAAGGTCGACGTGACCTTCACCGGAGCCGTCGTCCTGCCGGTCCTGCACAAGGCCGAGTACATGGACATCTCGGTGAAGACGATCGAGCTGCGCCGCACCGGGCGCGAAGGCCTGATCTGCCAGGACAACATCCGCGCCGACATCCACATCAACTTCTTCGTACGGGTGAACAAGACCGTCGAGGACGTCATCAAGGTCGCCCAGTCCATCGGCACCGAGCGGGCCAGCGACAAGGCCGCCATCCAGGAGTTCTTCGCCGCGAAGTTCGCCGAGGCACTCAAGACGGTCGGCAAGCAGCTGGACTTCGTCGATCTCTACACCAAGCGCGAGGAGTTCCGGGACCGCATCATCCGGGTCATCGGCACCGACCTGAACGGCTACCACCTCGACGACGCGGCGATCGACCACCTGGAGCAGACGCCGATGGCGCAGCTCGACGGCGCCAACATCCTCGACGCGCAAGGCATTCGTAAGATCACCGAGCTGACGGCGATCGAGCACGTGCGCACCAACGAGTACCAGCGCACCGAGCAAAAGGAGATCACCCGGCAGAACGTCGATGCCCGCGAGACCATCCTGGAGCTGGAGCGCCGGCAGGCCGAGGCCGAGATCAAGCAGCGGCGCGAGGTCGAGACGCTGCGGGCCCGCGAGGAGGCGGCGACAGCCCGGGTCCAGGAGGAGGAACGGCTCGGCGCGCAGGCCGCGTTCATCCGTACCGAGGAGCAGCTCGGCATCCAGCGCGAGAACCAGGCGCGGGAGATCGCCGTTGCGCAGAAGAACCGCGAGCGGGTCATCGCGGTGGAGAACGAGCGCATCGAGAAGGACCGGCTGATCGAGGTCATCGGACGCGAACGGCAGACCGAGCTGAACCGGATCGCCGCGACGAAGGAGGTCGAGGCCGAGCGCCGCGAGGTCGCCGATGTGATCCGGGAGCGGATCGCGGTGGACCGTACGGTCGCCGAGCAGGAGGAGTCCATCAAGACGCTGCGGGCGGTCGAGGAGTCGGAGCGCACCCGCAAGTCGGTGATCATCGCGGCCGAGGCGGAGGCCCAGGAGAAGCTGGTCAAGGACATCAAGGCGGCGGAGGCGGCCGAGGCGGCGGCCACGCACCGGGCGGCGGAGCAGTTGACACTCGCCGAGGCCCGCCTGAAGAGCGCGGACCTCGACGCCCGGGCCAAGCTGCGGCTCGCCGAAGGCGTCCAGGCGGAGTCCGCGGCGCCCGGACTTGCCGAGGTGCAGGTACGGGAGGCGGCGGCCGATGTCATCGAGAAGACCGGTCTCGCCGAGGCCGGGGCCACGTCCGCCCGGCTCAAGGCCGAGGCCGAGGGTGCGCGGCTGAAGGCTCTCGCCACAGCCGAGGGCACGCAGGCGCAGGCCACGGCGGACGCGGCGATGATCGGCGAGAAGCTGAAGGCGGAGGCGGCCGGGCTCACGGAGAAGGCGGCCGCGATGGCGGCGCTGGACGACGCGTCGCGCGGGCACGAGGAGTACCGGCTGCGGCTCGCCGCCGAGAAGGAGATCCGGCTGGCCGGACTCGATGTGCAGCGACAGGTCGCCCAGGCGCAGGCGACGGTCCTGGCCACCGGTCTGGAGAACGCGGACATCGACATCGTCGGCGGGGATTCGGTCTTCTTCGACCGGCTCGTCTCGTCGATCTCGCTCGGCAAGAGCGTGGACGGGTTCGTGGAGAACTCGGACACCGCGAAGGCACTCGCAGGCCCGTGGCTGAACGGGTCGTCGTCGTTCACGGACGACCTGACGCGGGTGCTCGGGTCGGTCTCGACGGGCGATGTACAGAACCTGACGGTGTCGGCGCTGCTGATGCGGATGCTGGCGGCTCCGGGAGTGGGTGCGGATGCCGGACAGGTCCGCCAACTCCTGGACTCGGCGCGAAAGCTCGGTCTGGCGGACCTGCCGGTCGGGGCTCTGGCGGATGCCCCTGATGTACCCGTGTCGCGCAACGGGACGCCGGTGGCGTAGGCACGTCGCGCCCGGGCGCGGGGGTGGCCGCTCCGTCCTCGGAGGCCGGACGGGCTCGATGGGACGGCCACCTCCCGGGAGCCCACCCGGGCCTCGGGCCCCACCGGTCCGGTTCCGCCCTCAATCACCGGACGGGCCCGAATGGGTAGCCACTTCGAGCCCGTCCGGCGTTCGAGGACAAACCGCGGCCGGCGGCCGCGCCACCCGACCCACATCTCGCAGGGAGCCGTACGCATGGACACCGACCCCACCTCCACCGTGGACGCCGGCACCTACGACGTACTGCGGCGCCGCCTCACCGCACAGGCCACCGAGCTCACCCACCGCGCCGAAGCACTCAACACCCGTCGCACCGAGGAGTTCGGTTCGACGCGCCTCCGTCTCCTGGCCACCGAGCGGATCCATACCGAGCGCGCCTCCGTGCCCCGCGATCTCGTCGCCGTGGGCGGGCAGTTGCTGTTCGGTTTCGAGCGAGGACCGGGCGCACGCGGCGACGCCGAGGTCGGGGACGTACTCACCCTCCACGGACCCGATCTGTCACCGGGCCGGGACGCTCTCCTCGCCGACGAAGCCTTCGTACGCGAATTCACCACCCTGCACCGCTACTACCGTGACGCCCGCCTGCTCCGTCTCCGCCGCGTCGACGGGCGACTCCTCGCCGTGTTCCGTACCGGCGAGACCGCCGACGGCATCCGCGTACTGCGCTGGGCACTCGCCCCGGACGGTTCCCCCGGCGCGTTCCTCGACGCGCGCGGCGACCGCGACCACGTCTTCCCGCCCTCGCACGACTTCACCTGGACCGTGGCGGGCCGCGAGTCGCACATCCCCGGGCGCCACCCGCACATCGCGATCGGCGGCAGCGGCGCGCTCTTCGTAGACACCCTCGGCGGCACCCTGACCGTCAAGACGGCCGACGACACCGACACACCGGACGGGATCTACGAGGAGCCGGTCACCGAACCCCTCCAGTCCCTCGCCGACGCCGACGTCGAGTACGCCGAGGTCGGCCCCCTGACCCTGCTGCGGATCCGCCCGTACAACGAGGATGCCTGGCGCCACCTGGTCTTCAACACGCTGCTCTCCACCGTGCAGCGCCTCGACGCCATCGGGCCCGCCTGCCACCGGCTGCCGGAGGACCAGGGGATCATCTTCCCCGGCGGCACGTACCTCACCACCGGCGCCGCCAAGACCTTCGACCTCGCCGAGCCGCTCGCCGACCCGGTGTTCGAGGGGGCCGTCCGCTCTCCCAACGGCGAGGACGTCCTCTACGTCTTCCGCTCCCGGGACGGCGGCCGCGGCCTGCTCCTCCCCTACAACCTGATCCGCCAGGAGGTCGCCACCCCGCTGCTCTGCCGCGGCCACGCGCTGCTCGACGACGGCACCCTCGTCCTCCTCAAGGACACCGCGTCGGCCGAGCCGGCCCGTGTGCACGCGGTGCAGCGCTGGCAGACCCCGTACGTCTCCGACACCCATGCCGCCTCCCGCCCGGCCGGGACGGGGCCGCTCGCCCGGGTCGGCAACGCCGATCTGGTACACGGCATCTCCGACTGTCTCGCGCTGGCGACCAGCGCGACGCGGACCACGCCGACGACGGCCGTGTACGCCCGGCTGGTCGCCGACTGCATCCGTACCACCGACCGCTACCACTGGCTCACCGACCCCGACCTCGGCTCGCTCAGTGGCCCGTTGACCGCTCTCCACGACACCGCGCAGCAGGTCCTCGCCGAGTTCGAGACGGTGCAGGAGCTGACCCGGCAGGCCGCCGAGGCACTCACCGACGCGGCGGACAACCTCACCGCGCTCGTCCGCCGCATCCGCGGTGAAGCCCCGCGCTCGGCCGCCGCCTGGGTCTCCCAGCTCACCGAACTGCGCCGCGCGCACGGCCGCTTGGCGACGCTCGGCGAGATGCGGTACGCGGACACCGACCGGATCACCGAGCTGACGGCGGCCACCGCCGCCGATCTCACCTCCGCCGCCCAGCGCGCGGTCACGTTCCTGAGCCGGGACGACGCGTTCACGGGCTACCACCACGACATCGAGCAGCTCACCGCCGACGCGTCCGCGCTCGCCACCGTCGCCGACGCGACCGCGCTCGGCGACCGGCTGACCGAGATGACGGACGGGCTCGCGACGGTCACCGATGTCGTCGCCGGGCTCGACATCGGGGACGCGACCGTCCGCACATCGATCCTGGAACGGATCGCCGAGGTCCTCGGCGGTGTGAACCGGGCCCGGGCCACGCTCGACGCGCGCCGTCGCGAGCTCCTCGATCACGAGGGGCGGGCGGAGTTCGCCGCCGAGTTCGCCCTGCTCGGGCAGGCGGTCACGGGTGCGCTGGCCGTCACGGACTCCCCCGACGCGTGCGACGAACAACTGGCCCGGCTCCTGCTTCAGCTGGAGAACCTGGAGTCCCGGTTCGCCGAGTACGACGGATTCCTCGCCGAGCTGGCCGAGCGGCGGACCGAGGTGTACGAGGCGTTCTCGGCCCGTAAGCAGACGCTGCAGGATGACCGCGCCCGCCGCGCCGAACGGCTGGCGGACTCGGCGGCCCGGGTCCTGGAGACCGTCTCGCGGCGGCTGTCCGCCCTCCCGGACCTGGACGCCGTCCACACGTACTTCGCCTCCGACCCGATGGTCGCCAAGGTCCGGCGCACGGCGGAAGAACTGCGCGGGCTCGGCGACCCGGTGCGGGCCGAGGAGCTCGACGGACGGCTGAAGGCGGCCCGCCAGGAGGCGGGGCGGGCCCTGCGTGACCGCAGCGAGCTGTACGCGGACGGCGGGGCGACGATCCGGCTCGGCCGGCACCGGTTCGCCGTGAACACCCAGCCGTTCGACCTGACGCTCGTGCCCTCCGGGGACCGGCTCGCGTTCGCCGTCACCGGAACCGACTACCGGGCTCCGGTCACCGACCCGGCGTTCGAGGCGACCCGCCCGTACTGGGACCAGCTGCTGCCCTCGGAGTCCCCGTCCGTCTACCGCGCCGAACACCTCGCAGCCCGCCTCCTGGACGAGCACGGCGCGGATGCGCTGGCCGCCCGCGAACCGGCCGAACTCACCCTTCTCGTCAGGGAGTCGGCTGCGGCCGCGTACGACGAGGGATATCAGCGCGGCGTCCACGACGAGGACGCCGCGGCCATCCTGACCACACTGCTGCGGCTGCACGCCGGCGCCGGTCTGCTGCGTGTCCCGCCCTCGGTACGAGCGGCGGCGCAGCTCTTCTGGACGCACGACACGGACGACGCCCTCCGCGCCTCCTGGACGCGCCGGGCCGCCTCTCTCGCCCGGGCCCGCGAGACCTTCGGTCCGGCGCCCGCGATCACCACACTCCAGGAGGAATGGGCAGCCAGGATCGGGACCGATGACGCGCATGCCGTCGCCGCGTACCTCTTCGAGGAGCTGACCTCGGGCCCCGCCGGGTTCGTCACGAGCGCGACCGCCCGCACCTTCCTGGACAAGTTCCGCCGCACAACCGGAACGTCGGCGTACGACGAGGATCTGGACGCCCTCCGCGACGACCTCCCCGCCCGCCGCCAGCTCGTCGAGGGCTGGCTGACCTCGTACGCCTCCGCGAGCGGAACGGACCTCCCGAGCGGTGATCTCGCCGAGGCGGTCGCCGTCGAACTCTGTCCGGAGCGGGAGCTCACCCGCTACGACTGCGAGGCACCGCTCACGGCGACCGTGGACGGTCTGCTGGGCACCCATCCACGCATCGACCGTGGCCACCTGACCGTCCGTCTCGATGACCTCCTCGACCGCACGCAGCAGTTCCGTGCGCATACCGTCCCGGGCTTCCGTGCCTACCAGCGAACCCGCACCGCCCTCGTCACCGCCGAACGCGCCCGGCTGCGGATCGACGACCACCGACCGCGCGTGATGTCCGCATTCGTCCGCAATCAGCTCCTCGACGAGGTGTACCTGCCGCTGATCGGCGACAGCCTCGCCAAGCAGCTCGGCACGGCCGACGCCGACCGGCGCACCGACTCGCAGGGCCTCCTGCTGCTCGTCTCGCCGCCCGGCTACGGCAAGACGACACTCTTGGAGTACGTCGCCGACCGGCTCGGCCTGGTACTCGTCAAGATCAGCGGCCCGTCGCTCGGCCGCGACGTGACCTCCTTCGACCCCGCGCAGGCACGCAGCGCGACCGCCCGCCGGGAGATCGAAAAGATCAACTTCGCACTGGAGGCGGGCAACAACACACTCCTCTACCTGGACGACATTCAGCACACGTCACCCGAACTGCTCCAGAAGTTCATCCCCCTCTGTGACGCCACCCGCCGTATCGAGGGCGTCCGGGACGGCGAACCGCGCAGCTACGACCTGCGGGGCAAGCGGTTCGCGGTGTGCATGGCGGGCAACCCGTACACCGAGTCCGGCGAACAGTTCCGGATCCCGGACATGCTCGCGAACCGCGCCGACGTGTGGAACCTGGGCGAGGTGCTGAGTGGCCGCGACGACGTCTTCGCGCTGAGCTTCATCGAGAACGCGTTGACCGCCAACCCGGTGCTGGCCCCCCTCGCCGGCCGCTCCCGCGAGGACCTCGCGCTGCTCGTCCGCCTGGCCTCCGCAACGGACCCTTCCGCCAGCTCTCGCATGCTTCCGAGCGGGGGAGAACCCCTCGCCCATGCGGACCATTTCGACCACCCGTACACCCCCGCCGAGCTGGACAGGATCACCGCGGTCCTGCGCCACCTCGTGGCCGCCCGCGACACCGTTCTCGCCGTGAACGCCGCGTACATCGCCTCGGCCGCGCAGACCGACGCGACGCGCACCGAGCCGCCCTTCCGGCTGCAGGGCTCGTACCGCAACATGAACAAGATCGCCGAGCGGATCGTGCCCGTGATGAACGACGCCGAACTGGCCGCCGTCATCGACGACCACTACGCGGGCGAGGCCCAGACACTCACCACGGGCGCCGAGTCCAACCTGCTGAAACTGGCCGCCCTGCGCGGCACCCTCACCGCCGAACAGGCGGACCGATGGGCGGCGATCACCGCCTCGTACGTACGCACCCAGGCACTCGGCGGCCCGGACGGCACCCCTTCCCAGAACCCTCGACCCCATCCGAGCAGCACAGACACCGCCTCGCGTGCGGTCGCAGCACTGGGCCTGCTCTCCGACCGGATCGCAGCGGTCGAGGCCGCCATCGTCCGCGCATCGGACCCACGTCACCTGCTCGCGGGCCCGGAGCGGTCCGCCCGGCACGCGGCTCCACGCACCCCGACGACACACGAAGATCACTGACCGGCCGGAATGAGTCGAACACCGGGAGGTGTACAAGGCATGCTGGGATTCGTGTCCACACTTCCCCAGCAGCCCCAACGCTCCCCCCTCAGCGCCCACATGATCATCTGTGGCGACGACGCACTGGCCCGGCGGCTGGCGGTGGAGCTGCGGTACGTCTACGGGGAGCGGGTCACACTCCTTCTCCCGCCGGGGCGCGATCCGCGCAGGCCTGAGCTGCCCCTGACTCAACGCGGCCGAGCGGCAACGCTGTTCGGCCGGATGTCGGCGGCGATGAACCGCAACCTGGGCAACGGCGGCAACGGGACCACCGGAAGCTCCGGAAACTCCGGAAACTCCGACAACGACACCAACGGCGGCGTCGAGGCGGTTCGCATCCTGGAGGCTGCGGAGCCGTCCGACGAGGCCTTCGAGGAAGCGGGTGTGGACACCGCCGCCGCACTCGCACTCGTCTACGACGACGACGAGCGCAACATCCGCGCCGCGCTGACCGCCCGTCGCCTCAACCCCCGCGTCCGGCTGGTCATCCGGCTCTACAACCGCAAGCTCGGGCAGTACCTGGAGACCCTTCTCGACCAGGCCGCCGCGGTCGCCGTCCCCGGACTCGACCCGACGGCGCTGGACGCGTCCACCACCGTCCTCTCCGACGCCGACACCGCCGCCCCGGCACTCGCCGCGACCGCGCTCACCGGTTCCAGCAAGGTCGTCCAGGCGGAGGGCCTGCTCCTGCGGGCCGTCGAACGCACCCCGCCCCGGCAGGGCGAGGTCGCCGACCCCGGACTCTGCACGCTCGCCCTGCTCTCCTCCACCACCCACGACCCGGCGGGCGCCGAAGGATCCGACAGCAGCGGCGCCGAAGGACCCCAACTCCTGCCCGACCAGGAGCAGGTGGCTGCGGCGACCGGGCGCGGCACGGTGGTCCTGGAAGCCATCCGCGAGGCCGCACCGGATGGTCCGAAGCTGCGCATGGGGGGCCGCAGCGCCCCACTGAGCCAGATCTTCTCGCGCCGTCTGCGCTGGTCGGCGCTGGGGGTCGGCTCGGCGGTCCTGGCCCTCGCCGTCGCCTCCACCCTCACCACAGGCGACCACCCCCTGCACGCCGCGTACCTGACCCTGCTCGACCTCTTCGGGATGGGTGACCCGGCGATCGGCGACCCCACCGCGCGGCAAATCATCCAACTGCTGTCCGGAATAGCCGGCCTGATGCTGCTGCCGCTGCTGGTGGCGGGCGTCCTCGAAGCGTTCGGCTCCCTGCGTACGGCGTCGTCCCTGCGCCGCCCGCCGCGCGGACTCTCCGGCCATGTGGTGCTGCTGGGGCTCGGCAAGATCGGCACGAGGGTGCTGGTCCGGCTCCGCGAGCTCGACATCCCCGTGGTGTGCGTGGAGGACGACCCGGATGCACGCGGGATCCCGGTGGCCCGGCGGCTGCACGTACCTGTCGTCCTCGGGGATGTCACCCAGGAGGGCGTCCTGGAAGCCGCGAAGATCCAGCGGTCCCGCGCCCTTCTCGCTCTGACCAGCATCGACACCACCAATCTGGAGGCGGCGCTCTACGCCCGCTCGGTCAAGCCCGATCTGCGGGTGGCGCTGCGCCTCTTCGACGACGAGTTCGCCACCGCCGTCTACCGCACCCTGCGCACCGCCCACCCGCAGGCCCTGACCCGCTCCCGGTCCGTCTCCCATCTGGCTGCCCCGTCCTTCGCCGTCGCGATGATGGGACGGCAGATCCTGGGCGCGATCCCGGTCGAGCGGAAGGTGATGCTGTTCGCCGCGATCGAGGTGGCGGGCCACCCGCAGTTGGAGGGTCGGACGGTCGAGCAGGCGTTCCGGGCGGGGGCATGGAGAGTGCTGGCCCTGGACACGACCCCGCACGAGGACCGCCACCCCGGCCTGACGACCGTCGCACCCGCCTCCCCGGACCGCCCGTCGGGCCTGATCTGGAACCTGCACCCGGGGTACGTGCTGCGCGCCGAGGACCGCGTGGTGATCGCGGCGACCCGGCGCGGACTCGCGGAACTCCTTCGTAGACGACGGGCAGTGACACCGCGTTAGAGGCTGGCGGGCTACCTTCGATCGGGAAGCGGGCGGGGCCCGGTGTACCCCGCACTTTCACGAGGTGCGTTGTCCGAGGCGTGACCGGACGAGAGAGGAGTGCGCCTGATCTGCTTCGCCACCAGGAGAAGGCGTCGGGTGAACCCGCCAGACGCGGGCCGGGGGGACATTGGCCCAGACGGTGCGTCCGACCGCCCTGCCGCGCTGCCGGTACCCGGCGAGCACGGTCTCGACGGCTCGGTGACGGGCCGCTTCGCCCGCAGAGGCGACGAGCCTGCGGGCCGGGGCGGTACCCACGTACGCGAAGTACGTCAACGATCCGCCAGGACGCAGCAGTTCGATGTATCTGTCCATGAGTGAAGTCACCGTGTCCGGGACGAAATTGGTGAAGGGCAGGCCGGAGACGATGACGTCGTAGGACTGCCCTGTGTTCAGGTACTCGATCCTCGTTTCGTGGATCCTGACCCGGACACCGCCCTCGCTCCGCACTGCCGCGAACGCCTCGCCGGGGTGGTCGTCCGGAACCTTCGTATGCGTCGTGCGGCAGTCCCGCGTCCGCGCGTGCCCCGCGTGTTCCTCCCGGCCCGGTCGGTATTCACGGACGACATTCCGCAGGACGGCGGCGAAGCGCGGGTTCGCCTCGACCACGTCCAGAGTGCTTCCCGGGACGAGCAGCGACAGCAGACAGCGGGTGACGGGGCCGGTTCCTGCGCCCACCTCCAGTACATCCAGGGGTTGTCCGGCCCGCTCGGTGACCGGTGCGGCGAGGGCGGCGGCGAGTCGGCGGCTGCTGGGTGCGACCGCGCCGGTGATACGGAAGCCACGCGCGGCCTCGGTGACGAAGAGCCGGGTGTCGGTGAAACGGGGCCATGAAGTCATGCCAGTGACGCTAGGTAGCGGGCGCCCTTCGGGAATCGGCCGTTGTGTTCGGGTGAACCGGTACGGACGTCGTCACCGAGGCGTACGCGACCCCGACGAAAGTAGGGGGTGGCAGCGACCCAAGACCGATGGGCCCCGACCCCCACAACTACCTACAATCGGTCGGTGGAACACAAATACCCCCACAGGGGTCCGGTGTGGACGGAGTGGTTGCTGGCCGGCGGGGTGCTGCTACTCGTCGCGCAGGGGCTGGCCAAAGCCCGCTTCGAGATGCAACTGCTCTCCGTAGGACCGATTTTGGCTGTCGTCGCCGCGCTCGCGCTGCCGCTTCGCTGGCGCAGTCCGCTCGCTGTGGTCCTTCTCGCCGGGGCGGCGCTGGGTGCGCAGGGCGCGTACGAACCCATGACGGTGATGGTTTTCCACCTGGCGGCACAGGGCCGGGTGCGGGTGGCGGTGGCAGCGGGTGTGATCACCGGTGCGCTTCCCTGGGTGTGTGCGCCGCCGCTCAGCGGAGGCATGACGCCGGCGTACGGCGCCGGGCTGCTGTTCGCTTTGGCGTTGACGGCCGGGTTGTGGTGGCACAGCCGTCGGCGGCTCATCGATTCGCTGAGCGAACAGGTCGAACTCCGTGCCGAGCAGGCCAGGTTGGCGGAGCGGGCCCGGATCGCGGCCGAGATGCACGATGTGCTGGCCCATCGGCTGAGCCTGTTGGCGCTGCACACCGGGGTACTCGCACTGCGCGCGGAATCGCTGCCGCCGCAGATCGGTGAGCGGATCACACTGCTGCGCGCCACCTCGTCACAGGCGTTGGCCGATCTGCGTGACGTGCTGGGCGCCTTGCGTGCGGAGGACGATGCGGCGCGGGAGGACGGGAGGGATCCCGTGCAGAGAAAGGTGCCTGCTCCTGCGTTACGGAACCTGTCCGAACTCCTCGACGAGGTAAGGACCATCGGTCAGGATGTCGTGGCCGAACTGACGGGAGAACCCGGTGCCGCACCCGCGACTCACCTCCTCGCGGTGCACCGGCTCGTTCAGGAAGGTCTCACCAACGCCCGTAAACACGCACCGGGCACGGCGGTGCGACTGCGGGTGCACTACGGCGCACCGGCCACGGAGGTGGAGTTGGTCAACTCGCCGCCGGCAGTGACCGCTTCACGGGCCGATGGAGGCGCCGGCCGGGGCTTCGGCCTGATCGGGCTCGCCGAACGGGTGGCCGGGCTGCACGGCTCTCTCGCCCACGGTCCGGAGCCGGATGGGGGATGGCGGCTCGCGGCCCGCCTCCCCATGAGTGCCCCGGACGGTGAGCCGACCCGAAGAGCCTTCGAGGAAAACGGCGCGACCCGCACGGCCGGACCTGTCGGCAGACGAGCGGGCAGAACCGTCGGCAAAGGCGTGGCCAAGGCCACGTGCAAGGGTGTGGTGAAGAGGATCGGGAAGCGGGCCGTTAATCGGATCGGGCAGACATGAGCGAGGCTCGGATCATCAGCACGATGGTGGTGGACGACGACGCGTTGGTCCGATTGGCCCTGACCGACCTACTGGCGACCGACGCGGGCATCGAGGTCGTCGCCCAGGCGCCGGACGGCCTCCAGGCCGTGGAGGAGGCTGCCGCCCATCGGGTGGACGTCGCCCTGATGGATGTGCGGATGCCGAGGCTGGACGGCATCGCGGCCATCGCGCGACTGCGGACACTGCCGCATGCCCCTCGCATCATCACTCTGACCACCTTCGACCTGGACGAGTATGTGTACGAGGCCTTGGCAGCGGGCGCCGACGGGTTTCTGCTCAAGGACTCGGACCCTGCGGAGATCCTGCGGGCCGTACATGTCGTGGCCGCCGGTTCGGCGATGCTGCATCCGTCCGCCGCACGTCGGCTGATCGACCGCTACCATCGCGGCGCCCGGCCGGGGGCCTCGGCTGTGCGCGGACGGGTGGGCCGGCTGACACCACGCGAGCGCGATGTCCTGGCATTGCTCGCGGAGGGGGCAACCAACTCCGAGATCGCCGGGGGGCTGCGGATGAGCGAGAGTACGGTGAAAGCCCATGTCAGTCGCATCCTGACGACACTGGGAGTCGGAAATCGCGTCCAGGCGGCACTGGCCGCCCGGGACGCCGGTCTGACGCCTGACGCGTGAATCGTGAGGTTCGCCGCGTTGCGTGGCGAAGCGAACCGAGTGACGTGTCGACGGTCGTCAGCTCCTGCAGGCCGTCTCCATGGCGCCGACGCCGCACAACGTCTCGTACATCTCGTACGCCCCCAACCATGTGCGGGTGTTCCGTAACGGCGCGTACGAGCAGGTCGGTGGGTACGATGCCACGCGCACGGTGCTGGACGACCAGGACTTGATGTGCCGTCTCTTCCAGGTGGGTGACTTCCACCTGATCCCGCGCTGCCTGTATCTGCAGCGGCAGCACCCTCACAACACCCAGCGCGACACCGAAGTCAACGCGCACATCCAGCGCGAGACGGTCGCCCTGTACGACAAATACGTTGAGGCCAACGCACTCGCCTGGACCAAGCGGCGCGGACTCCTCGCGCTGGACCTCGGCGCCGCGCACCGCAAGCCGCCCGGCTACCTGGGAGTGGACCAGCGTCCGAGGGACGGCGTCGACATCGTCGCGACGCTGCCCGGGCCGCTGGACTTCCCTGACGACTCGGTCGGCCTGCTCCGGGCTGTGGACTTCCTGGAGCACGTGCCTGCGAAGATTCCGCTGATCAACGAGCTGTACCGCCTGCTGGCACCGGGTGGCATGCTCCTTTCCCGGACTCCCAGCTCGACGGCCGGGGCGCCTACCAGGACCCGACGCACGTCGCCTATTACAACGAGAACTCGTTCTGGTAATACACCGACGACCAGTACCGCGCCTTCGTACCGGAAATCCGGGCCCGCTTCCAGCGTTCACGGTTGGTCACCTACTTCCCGACCGACTGGCACTCCAGGAACAACATCTCTTACGTGCAGGCCAATCTGATCGCGATGAAGGACGGCGCCGAGCGGTGCGGCGGTCTCCTGCTGGTGTGATGCCTTCCACCACCAGGAGCGTGGACGGCCTGCCGTGCGGCGGAGGCCGGCGCAGCCGGCCTCCGCTCGTGGATGACGGGAGTGAGGCGCGGCCGTCGGACGACAGGACCGGCTGGCCCAGGCCGAGGTGGACACGGGCCGGTCCTTCACCGACGCCTGCCGGCCTCGACCCGACCCGGCTGCCCCGACCCGGCTGCCCCGACCTGGCCCGGATCCGCTACAGCACGCCCCCCATCACCCCCCGCACCTCCGCCAGCGTGGCCTCGGCGACGGCATTGGCTCGCTCGTTGCCGGCCCGCAGGACCGACCGTACGTACGCCATGTCCTGCGCGTACTCCGCCCGCCGTGCACGCACCGGCGCCAGCCGCTCGTTGACGGCGTCCGTCACGGTCCGCTTGAGCACGGCGCCACCGCCGTCTCCGATCTCCTCGGCGACCTCGTACGGGTCGCGGTCGAGGCAGAGCGCGGCAAGAAGTACGAGCCCCGACACTTCGGGCCGGGTCTCCGGTTCGTACGTGATGTGCCGGTCGGTGTCCGTCTTCGCCCCGCGGATCAGCCGGGCGGTCTCATCGGCGGTGGCGCCGAGCGCGATCGAGTTGCCCCGGCTCTTGCTCATCTTGCCGCCGTCGGTGCCGAGCAGGAGGGGCGCGGCGGAGAGCAGGGCGTCCGGCTCCGGGAAGACCGTCCCGTACCGCTCGTTGAAGCGGCGGGCGACGCTCCGGGTCACTTCGAGGTGCGGCAGCTGGTCCTGTCCGACAGGGACGAGGTTGCCCTTGCAGAACAGGATGTCGGCGGCCTGATGCACGGGATACGTGAACATCAGCCCGCTGACGGCGGACTGCCGGGAGTGCGCGATCTCGTCCTTGACCGTGGGATTACGGTTCAGCTCGGCAACGGAGACGAGGCTGAGGAACGGCAGCATCAGCTGGTTCAGCGCGGGCACGGCGCTGTGGTTGAAGATCGTGGTGCGGGCCGGGTCGATGCCGATGGCCAGGTAGTCCAGCAGCATCCCCTCCATGTGCTCGGTGAGCCGGTCGGCGACGTCCCGGTCGGTGAGCACCTGATAGTCGGCGATGATCACGAAGACGTCCACGCCGAGGTCCTGGAGCCGGACGCGGTTGTGAAGGGTCCCGAAGTAGTGCCCGAGGTGCAGCGCCCCGGTGGGCCGGTCTCCGGTCATCACCCGGAACCGCCCGGGATCCTGCTGGATCTGCTGCTCCAGCTCGGCACTGCGGCGCTGGGCGGGGGTGGTGACGGGTGCGGCGGCGGCGGCAGTGGCAGCGGTGGTCATGGTCTCTCCTCGCGGGTGCTGGTTGCGTGGAGGACGGCCCGCCCGGAGCGGCATCCTTACCCGTACGAGGGCAGAGAAGAGGGCCGTCCATTTCGAACGGCCCTGGTTCCGTGCAGATGAGGCGGCCGCTCCTAAGTGGAGCGCCACCAGTTTCGGCACGGTACGGAGGTCATGCGCCGAGTGTAACGCGGTCGAACTCCGCCCACCCGGCTTTGGCGGGCCGTACCGCTTCAGTCGCAGCGCGAACCCCTCCCTGTGGGCGCAGGTCAATACACCTGGGCGGCATACGGTTGGTGATCGTGCGGTGCCGCCGGGCGGTGGCCAGTACCCGCTCCGGGACCCGGGGCCCCGCTGGGCATGCCGGGCAACAGGGCTGTCTTCTCCCGGGCTCACCGCCCCGCATGTCGCGAGGGGAACCGTCGAATCCCGAGCCCACGGCGGTGGGGGTTCCTGCCGCAATCACGGCGAGGAGCCTCGCGGCCGTCGGCGTTCCGCCCGGCGGGCGGCTCACTTGTGAGCGTGCTCGCCCACGTAGAACAGCAGGTAGACGAAGCCCGCGAAGAGATGCGTGGCGAAGACGTAGACGAAGACGCGCAGCGCGACACCGCGCTCCTTCCAGCTCTCGCTCTCGCTCACGGGCCCTGCCTCCTTCGTGCCGGCGCGTTCCCGGCCTGTCTCCCCGTCCAGAGTACGCACCGCCGGGATCCCGCTCCGGGCGGCGGAATAGGGAGAAGGGGTGCCCCGTTGTAGGGTGTGAGAAAGTAGTTCAAGGTTCAACCATCACCCCCACGGAGGCGGGCGCCATGGAGTTCGGGATCTTCACCGTCGGAGACGTCACCACCGACCCCACCACCGGCAGGACACCGACCGAGCACGAGCGGATCAAGGCGACCCTCGCGATCGCCCTGAAGGCCGAGGAAGTGGGCCTGGACGTCTTCGCGACCGGCGAGCACCACAACCCGCCGTTCGTCCCGTCCTCGCCGACGACCACGCTCGGCTACATCGCCGCCCGCACCGAGAACCTGATCCTCTCGACGTCCACGACGCTGATCACCACCAATGACCCGGTGAAGATCGCCGAGGACTACGCGACGCTGCAGCACCTCGCGGACGGCCGGGTCGACCTGATGATGGGGCGCGGGAACACCGGGCCGGTCTACCCGTGGTTCGGCAAGGACATCCGCCAGGGCATCCCGCTCGCCATCGAGAACTACGCCCTGCTCCACAAGCTGTGGCGGGAGGACGTCGTCGACTGGGAGGGCAAGTTCCGTACACCCCTGCAGTCCTTCACCGCGACCCCGCGCCCGCTGGACGGCGTCCCGCCGTTCGTCTGGCACGGTTCCATCCGCTCCCCGGAGATCGCGGAGCAGGCCGCGTACTACGGCGACGGGTTCTTCCACAACAACATCTTCTGGCCCATCGAGCACACCAAGAAGATGGTGGACCTCTACCGGCAGCGGTACGCGCACTACGGGCACGGCACCGCCGAGCAGGCCATCGTCGGCCTCGGCGGCCAGGTGTTCATGCGGAAGAACTCGCAGGACGCGGTACGGGAGTTCCGCCCGTACTTCGACAACGCGCCGGTCTACGGGCACGGCCCCTCCCTGGAGGACTTCTCGCAGCAGACGCCGCTGACCGTCGGCTCCCCGCAGGAGGTCATCGAACGGACCCTGTCGTTCCGTGACGCCGTCGGCGACTACCAGCGCCAGCTGTTCCTGATGGACCACGCGGGACTCCCCCTGAAGACGGTCCTGGAGCAGCTCGACATCCTCGGCGAGGAGGTCGTCCCGGTGCTGCGCAAGGAGTTCGCCAACATGCGGCCGGCCGGAGTACCGGAATCCGCCCCCGTCCACCCGGCCGTCGCCGCCCGCACGAAGGAGATCTGACCCACCATGCAGAACGAGGCTCTGAAGATCGTCGCGGTGTCCGCAGGGCTGAGCCAGCCGTCGTCGACCCGGCTGCTGGCCGACCGGCTGGCGGCCGCCGCCCGGGAGCGGCTGGCCGCCGAGCAGGACCGGCCGGTGGAGGTCCGGGTGATCGACCTGCGCGATCTGGCCGTCGACATCGCGAACCACCTGGTGACGGGGTTCCCACCGCGGGCGCTGAGCGAGGCGATCGACGCGGTGACGGCGGCGGACGGCCTGATAGCCGTGTCGCCGGTCTTCACCGCCTCGTACAGCGGGCTGTTCAAGTCGTTCTTCGACCTGATCGACAACACGGCGCTGACCGGCAAGCCCGTCCTCGTCGCGGCGACCGGCGGCACCGGTCGGCACTCGCTCGTCCTGGAGCACGCGATGCGGCCGCTCTTCGCCTACCTGCGAGCCACCGTCGTACCGACGTCCGTGTACGCGGCGTCGGAGGACTGGGGCTCGTCCGGTGACGAGTACACCGAGGGGCTGCCGTCCCGGATCCGGCGCGCGGGCGGCGAACTCGCGGGGATGATCGCGGGCGGCCGGGCGGTCTCCGGGGCGTCCAGGGCACCGGGGCTCGACGACGAGGTGGTGCCGTTCGAGCAGCAACTCGCCGACCTGCGGCTGGACTGACCTGCCGCCGCTCGAGCGGGGTGGACCCACCCGGAGAGCATCTGTCCGGTTTGATTACAGTTACCCGTAAAGGTGCACCGTGAGGTGTATCACGCAGATGTGAGCTGAACCGAGCTGGAGGCAGAGATGGGCAGGATCGTGGTGGGCGTGGACGGCTCCGAGTCGTCGATCAAGGCGCTGCACTGGGCCGTACGCCAGGCCGAGCTGACCGGTGACTCGGTGGAGGCCGTCAACAGCTGGGAGTACCCCGCGACCAGCTGGGCGTCCATGATGCCGGGTATGCCGGAGGACTTCGATCCGCAGGCTCTGGCGATCGTCTCGCTCACCGAGGCGCTGGAGGAGGCCCTCGGCGCCGAGGGCGCGGCCGCGGTCAGCAAGATCGTGGTGATCGGCAACCCGGCGCAGGCCCTGCTGGACCGTGCGAAGGGCGCGAACCTGCTGGTCGTCGGAGCACGCGGATACAGCGGCTTCAAGGCGACCCTGCTCGGGTCGGTCAGCCTCCATGTCACTCAGCACGCGCCGTGCCCGGTGACGGTCGTCCGCGACTGACCGGGTGAACTCGAAGAACGAAGAGGAGGGGCGGTCCCGTTCGGGGCCGCCCCTCCTCGAATCCTTCCTACAGCTCCACCACGTCCGCGACGACACACGTCACGTTGTCCGGGGCGCCCGCCACACCCGCCAGGGCGACCAGCTCCCGTACGGCCGTGTCGGGGCCGTCCGCCGCACCGAGTGCCCCGGCCAGTTCCGCACCGTCGACCACCGCCGACAGACCGTCCGAGCAGAGCAGATAGCGGTCGCCGGACCGGACTTCCCGCAGGTGTACATCCGGGCGCACCGGGGCATGGTCCTGCGCGGCGGCGCCCGTCAGGGCGCCCAGCAGCAGGGCGCGCTGCGGATGCGAGGCGGCTTCCTCCTCTGTGAGCGAACCGTCGTCGATCATCGACTGGACCAGACTGTGGTCGTGCGTGATCCGGAACAGTTCGCCACCGCGCAGCAGATACGCCCGCGAGTCCCCTATGTGCACCAGGCCCAGCTGCGAACCCGTCCAGACCATCGCGGTCAGCGTCGTCCCCGACTCTTCCGGCGCACCGCCCGCTCCGACCGCGTCCCGTACCGCCTGTGCGGCCAGGTCCGCCGCGTCCCTCAAGGCGTTCAGGAGTTCCCCGGCCGACCCAGCATCCCGTGTCGCCCCCTTCAGCGCGTCGATCGCTGCCGTGCTCGCCCCGGCGCCGCGTTCCCCGAACCCGTCGGCGACCGCGAGCAGCCGGGCCCCGGCGAACGCCGCGTCCTGGTTGGTCCCGCGCACCGCACCCCGGTCGGACAGGGCCGCATACCGGATTCCGAGCGTCCCCAGGGCTTCCTGGGCTGTGTACTCCTGCGTCATGGTGACTTCCTCCGCTGACAGCTGGTCGACGAGGAAGGTCACCAGGTCCCGCCGGGCCGCCGTCTCGGCCTCCACCCGTGCCCAGTACGCCCGGATCGCCGCAGCGGCCGCGCCCTCATCGAGCGCGACCACCTCCTTGATCCCGGCCAATGGCATGCCGACCCGGCGAAGCCACGCCACCAGCCTGGCCGTCCGGAGCTGCGAACCGTCGTAGTACCGGTAGCCGTTCGCCGGGTCGACCAGGGCCGGCCTGAGCAGTCCCAGTTCGTCGTAGCGACGCAGAGCCTTCGCGGACAGCCGGGACGACCGGGCGAACTCCCCGATCGTCACCAGACCCGCGGCGTCATTCGTGCGCGCCTCGCGTTCCACCGCAGACCTCCTCGTACCGGACGGTCCCGCCCGGCCCCGCCGATGCTGGGGCTTCCCCCGCGGAGAAGGTCAAGGATGAAGGAGGAGACGGGGCGCGGAGTCAGTCCTCCGTCACGTGGAACGCGTAGAAGGCGCAAACCCACATCGCGGCTCCGGTCACCAGGGCCAGGACGGAGGACGCGAGCACGCTCTTGTCGGACAGGCTGTACAGGAAGCCGACCGTACCGCCGAACAGCACGCCGTAGGCGGTGGCCTTGGTTCCCGTCGGCAGCCGCTTCTGTACCCGGCCGAGGCCGTAGCAGAGCGCCGCCAGCACGGCGCCGGTGATCAGACCGAGCGCGAGCTGCGTGCCGGTGAGCACACCGCCGCCGCGCACGATGGACGTCGCCCACCAGCCCGCGATCACGCCGAGGGCGACGGGCATGGCCCAGCTGAGTGTGCTGGGGCGGTGGGGGCGCGCCCGCGTGCGCCTCCGCGTCGGCATCGAAGCGTGTGTCGTCATGGCCGAAAGCTCCTTCCGTCACCCCGTTCCCTCCAGGGCACACCCCGTCGTGGGGCCCGGCAACTCGAATGGCGCACCGCCCGGAGCGCACCGCTGCCGTCCGGGATTCCCTTGAGGGGTGCGGACCTCTCTCTCGGTGGCGTTGTCGACGGTACTGCTTGTGCTGCTCGCCGTTCTCGTCCCGCTGAGTGCGCTGGCCGCCTGGGTCGATCTGGAGATCGACAACACGGACCGGTACGTCGCCGCGGTGGAACCGCTCGCCTCCGACCCCGATGTACGGGCCATCGTGGCCGGTCTGATCACCGACGAGGCGATGAAGCAGATCGACGCCGGGCCGCTCCAGGACACCGTACGGGGCTTCCTGTACGAGGCGGTGCAGTCGTTCACCACCACCGATGCCTTCCGTACCGCTTGGGACGCCGCCAACCGCACCGCCCACCAGGCGATCACCGCCGCGCTGAACGGAAACACCGGCGAGGCAGTGACCATCGATCTGGCGCCGGTGTCGGAGCAGGTCAAACACAATCTGCTGGACAGCGGGGTGCCGCTCGCCGACCGGATCCCGGTCCAGCACACCGAGATCACGCTGATCTCCGCCGACCGCGCCGACCAGCTGCGCCACACCTTCCGCCTGCTCCGCGCCGGCAGCATCTGGCCCGCCGTCGGGACCGTGTTGTTCGCTCTCGCGGCCGTGGCCGTCGCGGCGGTACGCGGCCTGCCGGGACGGCGGGGCGCCGCCCATTCCGCACTGACGGCCATGGCGCTCGTCGGGCTCGGATTCGCCCTCGGTGCGCTGGTGCTGCGCGCACTGATCGCCATCGCCCGGAACCGGGTGCTGGCCGGGGTGCCGGGCAGCGACCACGACGCGGCGGCGGCGGTCTACGACGCGCTGACGGCTTCGCTCCGCACGACGGTGTGGATCGTCCTCGGTGCGGGGCTGGCAGTGGCGCTGTGTGCGATGGTCGCGCGGGTGTGGGCGGGGCGGGGGTCCTCCGCACGGGCTTGATCCGGCCCACCCCGCCCGGGAGAGGATGCGGGCAGCCCTCTGCCCGGTCCTTGCGAAAGGCCCCCCTGTGAACAGCACCGAGCCCGCCGGTACGGGTACGCGCAGGCGACCCGCGCTCCTCGTCGGGCTCGACCTGCACGCCGACAGGCTCTGAGCGCCGGACGCCGCGCCCGGTTCGACGTGCGGCGGCGAGCGGGCCGGGCAAGAGTGGAGTCCAGGACTGCGTGACCGTCGAGGTCGACTGAGAGGTCTTCCGTATGCGAGCCATAGCCGTCAGCGCGTTCCGGGCCGATCCTTCACTGATCGAGCTTCCCAAGCCGGATCCCCGGGCCGGCGAGGTGCGGGTGAAGATCGTGTACGCCGCGCTCAACCCGTGCGACTGGCAGATCGCGGACAACGCCCCGGAAGGGGCTGCGGAGCCGGTGTTCCCGCTGGTCGTCGGCGTGGACTACGCGGGTCGGGTGGACATGATCGGCAGCGGCGAGAACCGCTTCCGGGTCGGCGACGAGGTCTTCGGCCGGGTGAGCGGATCGCCGGCCGGCGCGGGCACGTACTGCGACTACGTGTCCGTCCCGCAGGACTCCACGATCACCCTGGTCCCGGACGGTCTCCCGCTCCGGACCGCTGCGGCGCTGCCGTCCGCCGGGATGGCCGCGGCGCAGCTCCTGGAGACCGCGGTGCTCCGCGGCCACGAGAGTCTGCTCGTCATCGGGGCGGCGGGCGGCGTCGGCAGCTATCTGACCCAGCTCGCGTCCGCCCGGGACCTGCGCGTCCTCGCCGCCGTGCGCGGCGACGAGCGCGGGCGGATGAGGGCGCTCGGCGCCACGGTCACGATCGACACGACGGCCCTTCCGCTCGAAGCGGCGGTACGGGAGGCGTGCCCGGAAGGCGTCGATGCGCTCGTCGACCTGGTGTCCACCACCCCGGACGGCTTCGTGGCACATGCGGCACTGGTACGGGCCGGGGGTGTGGCCGTCTCCACGCGGGGCGTCGCCTGGCGGGCCGCCCTTCCCGCCGGTGTCAGCGGTATCGACTTCCGCCTGGAGCCGACACCCGTGCTGCTCGACGTCCTGGCGACGGGGGCCCTGGAGGGCGTACTCAAGGTGCCCATCGACATCGAACTCCCGCTGGAGAAGGCCCCGCAGGCGCTCGACCGCAACCGCACGGGCGGCGCCCGCGGCAAGACCCTGTTCGCACTCTGACCCGCGTTCAGAAATTCCGGGGGAGACGACAGGGACGAGCCTCCGGGCCGACGAGACGTCGCACCTGCGTACGGTGGAGGTCCAACTCGATCAGTGCTGGGACCTGCTGCGGCAGCGTCGCGCCCTCAGCGAGTTCGGCGACGACCCGAACGCGGTGAGGGTCCGTCCCGCCGACGAAGCAGAGGGCTACCGGAGCTGACCGCACGTCGTCGTAGGGGGAGCCCGTTGGCAGAGGCCGAGGCGGAACGGAAGCGTGCCGCACCACCGAGCTGGCTGCTGAGCGGGCTCCGTCCGCTCTCCGCTCCCATCCCGTGGGCCGCCGCCGTCCGTGCCTCCATCGCCATGGCCGGACCGCTGGCCGTCGGCTTCGCGCTCGACCGGCCGGCCTACGGCGCGCTCGTCTCCATGGGCGCGCTCTCCGGCGTCATCGGCGACACCGCCGACGCGTACCGGATGCGGGTCCTGAACATCGCCGTGCCACAGCTGTTCGGCGCGGTCGGCATCATGCTCGGCACGCTGGTGTACGGGACCGGCTGGGCGGCCGTCGCCGTGCTGACCGCCGTCGGGCTGCTCTCCGGGATGATGTCGACGATCGGCGCGGTCGCCTCCGTGTCCGGGCTGCTGCTCCTGCTCAACTCGGTCGTCGGAGCCGGACTGCCCCTGCCGGCCCCCTGGTGGGTGGCGCCGCTGCTGCTGACGCTCGGTGGACTGTTCGTGCTCGCCCTGACGCTGCTGGCCTGGCCGATGCGGCGGAAACTGCCGGAGCGGGTCGCGGTCGCGGACACGTACCTCGCCGTCGCCGATCTGCTGGCCGCCGCGGGCACCGACGGGTACGAGAAGCGGCGGCAGGCGGTCACCCAGTCGCTGAACACCTCGTACGACCTGATCCTCGCCCGCCGGGCCCGCTACCACGGGCGCAGCGCCGCGATGGTGCGGCTGCTCGCCCAGCTCAATGTGGTCATCCCGCTCGTCGAGGCGGCGCCCGCGGTGCATGTGCGGCGGTCCCGGCTGCCCGACGCGATCCCGGCGGCGGTGAGGGAACTGGCGGCGGCCGTCGAAGAGAGCCGCACCGGGGGCGCCGAACCGGAGCTGCCCGCGCCCGACTCGCCCGCCACCCGGGCCGTGGACAGCGCGCTGCGTCACGCGGCCGCCGTCGTGCACAACGCCGACGTCGATCCGTACAACGTCGACGACCGGCTCGGACGCCCCGCCGCGCTGGGGGTACGGATGCGGCGGGCGACCCGGGCCGTGCTGTTCTCCGGGACGTCCTGGCGGTACGGACTGCGACTGGCCCTCTGCATCGGCCTGGCCCAGGCGCTGACCTCGCTGGTCGCCGTGGACCGCTCCTACTGGGTGGCGCTGACCGTCACGTTCGTGCTGAAGCCGGACTTCGGCTCGGTCTTCTCGCGTGCGGTGCTGCGCGCCCTGGGCACGGCGGCCGGTCTCGTCATCGCCACGCCGATCCTCACCGCGGTGCCGATCGGGTGGTGGGACGTACTCGTGATGGTGGTGCTGGCCGCGCTGATCCCGGCGTTCACGGCCAAGGGGTACGCATTCCAGACCGCGGCCATCACGCCGGTCATCCTGCTGCTGTCCGACGTGCTGAACCACCAGGGCGTCGCCCTGGTCGAGCCGCGCCTGGTGGACAGTCTCCTCGGCTGCGCGATCGTGCTCGTGGCGGGCTATCTGCTGTGGCCGGAGAGCTGGCACACCCGGATCGGACACCGGCTCGCGAACGCGGTCGCGGACATCGCCGACTATGTGGCGTACGCCTTCGACCCGGGCAGTGACGGTCGCGGGGGCGAGCGGATCTCCCCCGTCGACCAGGCGGAACGGGTACGGGCGCGGCGCCGCATCTACCGCGATCTGTCCTCCGTACGGTCCGAGTTCCAGCGCGCCCTGACGGAACCGCCCCCGGTCGGCACCCGGGCCGCCGCCTGGTGGCCCCTGGTCGTCGCGGTCGAGCGGATCGTGGACGCGGCGACGGCGGCACGGGTCCGGGTCGATCACGGTGCACCGGAACCGGCGCCGGAGGAAGTGGCCGAGATCCAGCAGCAGCTCCGGGAATTGGCGGAGGGGCTGCGGGCGAGCGAGGACCTGGTGAGCGTACGGACCGAGCTGCCGGGCGACGAGGTGGGGGTACTTGCGCCGCTGCGCCAGGAGGTCGCGGCGGCGCGGGCGATCGCCTCACCGCAGCCGTAGACGCAGGCGGACGCGGGCTCGGACGAACGCGTCACGCCCGCCGTCCAGGGGGACGGCTCAGGCCGGCCGGTCCCCGTGGCCGCGGCTCTGCAGGCGTTCCATCTCGCGGCGGTCGCGCTTGGTCGGGCGGCCCGTGCCGCGGTCGCGGACCGGCACCTGGATGACCGCTTCGCGCGGCGGCGGGGGCGGGCTGTTGTCGACGAAGCACTCCGCCGCCACCGGCGGGCCGACCCGCTTCTTCACGATCCTGGACACGACGACGATCCGGTCGCGGCCGGCGTGCCGGAGCCGTACCTCGTCCCCCACATGCAGGGTCTGCGCCGGCTTGGCACGGTCCCCGTTGACCTTGACGTGCCCCGCGCGACAGGCGGCAGCGGCCTGCGAGCGGGTCTTGGTCAGCCGTACCGACCAGATCCAGCTGTCGACGCGGACGCTTCCCTCCGCCTGCGGTGCCTCACCCGAAACCATGTCTCCGACTGTAGGCCTTCCGCCCGAACTGTGAACCTCGTACGGGAGTCACGTAACACTCGTACCGCCCAAGCCGACACAGCTGTAACCACGGGACTACGATGCGGACGATCTTCCTGAACGGACTGACCACATCCGTTCGGAGTTTCGGAGATCTGTTTCTGACATGCCGCCATATGTCGTGCCGCTGAAGGATGTACGGGGACTCCGCCGGGCACGCCGTACCTCCGGAAGCAGTTGAGAACAGCGATGCGCAGCACGCCCGCCCGGCCCGGCCGTGGGCTCCAGCCCAATGTCCTCGGTACGTTCAACACGATCGTGATGGCGGTCGCGGGCAGCGCCCCCGCCTATTCGCTGGCCGCCACCAGTGCCGTGCTCGTCGGTACGGTCGGTCTCGGCGCGCCCGCCGCCCTGCTGTACTGCGCGATACCGATGCTCGGCATCGCCCTCGCCTACCGGCAGCTCGGCCGGATCGACGTCAACGCGGGCGCCGGCTACTCCTGGGTCGGCAGGACCCTGCACCCGTTCCTCGGCTTCCTCAGCGGCTGGGCGCTGGTCGTCGCGGCGACCCTGTTCATGGTCGCCGGATCGCTGCCCGCGGGGACGATGACGCTGACCGTCATCGACTCGCGCTTCGCCGACAACACGACACTCGCCACCCTCATCGGGGCGGGCTGGTTCCTGCTGATGCTGCTCGTCGTGCTCGGCGGTGCCCGGCTCAGTGCCCGAACGCAGCTGCTCATCTCCGGGGTCGAGCTGGTGATCCTGCTGCTCTTCGCGGTCGTCGCGCTGGTCCGAGGCTCCTCGGGCACCGGGGCCGGTGCCGCACATGCCTTCGAATGGTCCTGGCTCGGCTTCGGGCACTTCGACGGGGTCTCCGGCTTCGCCTCCGGCGCGCTGATCGCCGCGTTCTACTACTGGGGCTGGGACGTCACCGGCAACCTCAGCGAGGAGACCCGCGACAGCCGCCGCACCGCGGGGCTGGCCGGGATCATCGGCGTGCTCACCGTCTTCGCGCTCGTCGAAGTGTTCGCGATCGCGGTGAACGTGATTCTCTCCCCCGACGACATCCAGCAGCACAGCGCCAACGTACTGACCGTGCTCGGGGAGAAGGTGTGGCCCGGCGTCGGCGGAAAACTTCTGGTGGTGGCGGTGATGCTGTCCACCGTTGCGACCCTGCAGACCACGCTCATCCAGGTCACGCGCTCCCTGTTCGCGATGGGCCGCGACCGCACGATGCCCGCCGCGTTCGGCCGGGTGCACCGCAGCTGGAACACGCCGTGGGTGGCTGTCGCGGCCGTGGGCGGGGTCGCCCTCGTCCTGATCCTCGCCTCGCTCGCCCTCGGCCACGTGCAACGGATCCTGGGGGTGGCCGTGCAGGCCATCGGGCTGCAGATCGCCGTGTACTACGGGCTCGCGGGGCTGGCCGCCGTCGTCGCGTACCGCAAACTGCTCCTCCGCTCGGTCCCGGACTTCGTCCTCGGCGGGCTCTGGCCGCTGACCGGCTCGCTCTTCATGTTCTGGATCTTCTTCGAGGCGCTCGGCGACTTCAGCAGAACGGCGCTCGCGCTCGGCCTCGGCGGTCTCGCCATGGGTGTCGTCCCGATGCTCTGGTACCGGCGGCGCGGCAGCTCGTACTACCGTCCGGCGAAACTCGATGCCTCGCGGACCGTGCAGGCCGAGGATTCGTCCGGTTACACCGATTCCGCCACGATCGTCACCGACTTCTGATCCCCGGCCCCTCCCCCCCCCCACCGGCCCCGAGAGGAGACGACCCTCCGAGCATGGCTGTACGCCGACGCCGCACCCCCCCACCCGTGCGCTTCGACCCGGATTTCGGCGACCGGTCGCTCACCGCGGCCCGCCAGGACATCGTCATCGGCCGCTGGCAGGGCGTACGCGATCTGCTGCAGGCCACCGGCAACGCGTGGGCCCTGCGCACCCACCGGACCCGGCTGCTCGCCCACGCCGCCGCGGGCAGCTCCACCGTGGAGACCTGGCTCGCCGCCGAACCGAAGAACGCCGACGCGCATGTGCTGAAGGCGGCGACCGACGTCGTACGGCTCTTCGGGCGGGCCGTCATGGCGGGCCGCGGCATCGCCGTCGACCAGGACCGGGTGGACCGGGTCGTCCGGTGCTGCCTGCGGGCCGCCGAGGCCTGCCCGTCCGACCCGATGCCGTGGGCGTCACTGCTGACCGTGGCGCGGCTGTACGAGGACGGGGCCCGGTGCCGGATCACGCAGTGGTGGGACGAACTGCTGCGCCGCGACCCCCACCACATGGAGGGGCACACACAGCTGCTGCGCTACTACTCGGCGCGCTGGCACGGCACCCACGGCACCATGTACGACTTCGCGCGCGACGCGGCGGGCGCGGCGCCGCCCGGTTCGTCGCTTCCGGTGCTGGTGCAGATCGCCAGGGTCGAGGAGTACCGGTACGTCTCGGATGCCACGCACGGGCGGCCTGTCGTGGCGCCGCGCACCGGGCAGCAGCACTGGGACCACGAGCTTGCGGTGACCGAGGTGTGCCGCACCTGGGAGCGGTGGCTCGGGATGCGTGCGGCGGGGCCGGTGCCCCCGGAGGAAGTCGGCGAGCTGAACTACTTCGCGCACGCAGCCTGTTACGCGGGGCGGCCCGCGGAGGCCGCGGACGCGTTCCGGCTGCTGGACGGCCGGGCAGTGCGGGTGCCGTGGTCCTACACGGGGGACGCGGAGGCGCAGTTCACGCGGTGGCGCCGCCAGGTCGCCACCGCGTGAACGCTTGCGCGGGTGGGGCTCAGACGCCGATGTCGCGGCCGTCCTTGCGCCAGACGGCGACGACCGACGGGCGCACGATCCTGCCCGGACCGTCCGGCCAGCTGCTCGCCGGCTTCTCGACGGACGCGCCATCGATCTCGCCCGGGTGCTGGACCGCGACGAGCACCCGGCGGTCCTGGACCAGCGGACCGCAGGTCTCTGCGCCGCTCGGCACGGTCAGGAACTGCTTGAGCTCACCGCGCCGCTCGCCCTGGGTGGCGACCCCGAACAGGCCGTCGTGCGAGCCGAGCTGGTTGCCGTCCGTGGCGATCCACAGGTTGCCGTGCGGGTCGAACGCCACGTTGTCCGGGCAGGAGATGGGGCTGACCTTCTCCTTGGGGAAGCCGGAGAAGTACGTCGCCGGGTCGTTCGGGTCGCCCGCGACGAGGAACAGCCGCCAGGCGAACCCGTCGCCCGCCGGGTCGTCCCCGTACTCCGCGAGCTCCAGGATCTGGCCGTGCTTGTTCAGGTTGCGCGGGTTCGCCTCGTCGACGCCCGCCTTGCCCGGCTTGCCGCGGTCGGTGTTGTTCGTCAGCACGACATAGACCCGGCCGGTGCGCGGCGACGGCTCGACGTCCTCGGGGCGGTCCATCTTCGTGGCGCCGACCTTGTCACCGGCCAGCCGCGTGAAGACGTACACCTCCTCGGCGGTCATCCCGGGCACGTGGGAGGTGTTGCCCGTCGCCAGTGGGATCCAGACGCCACTGCCGTCGAACTCACCGTCGGAGGGAAGCTTCCCGGTGCCGTCGATCTCGGCGGCCGGGGAGTCGCCGGTCAACCTGGCGACGTACAGAGTCCCCTCGTCCAGGAGGGTGAGGTTGTGCTCGCGGGCGGCCCGCGAGTTCCCCTTCTTCATCTTCTTCGACGATACGAACTTGTAGAAGTAGTCGAAGCGTTCGTCGTCGCCCATGTAGACGACCGGCCGGCCGTCGGCGGTCAGGCGGGGCTGTGCGGCCTCGTGCTTGAAGCGGCCGAGCGCGGTGCGCTTGCGCGGCGTCGCGTCCGGGTCGTACGGGTCGAGCTCGACCACCCAGCCGAAGCGGTGCGCCTCGTTCGGCTCCTGCGCCAGGTCGAACCGCTTGTCGAAACGCTCCCACTTGCGCTCGGTGGCACCGGCCGCGATGCCGTACCGCTTGTCGGTGTCGCTGGAGCCGTTGGCGAAGTACTGGTTGAAGTTCTCCTCGCCGTGCAGCGTGGTGCCCCACGGGGTCGTGCCACCCGCGCAGTTGTTGAGCGTGCCGAGCACCTTGCGGCCGGTGCTGTCGACGGACGTACGGAGCAGGGGACTGCCCGCGGCCGGGCCGGTGACCTTGAACTCACTGGTCGCGGTGAGGCGGCGGTTCAGCGGGTGGCGGCTGACCGGCGACAGCTTGCCGGTGCGGCTCTCGTCCTGGACGACGACTACGGACAGTCCGTGCGCGGCCCAGGCGATCTCGACCTGCTCGCGGGTCGGGTTGGCCGGATCGTAGCCACGGAACATGAGGTTCTCGTCCGTGTACTCATGGTTGGCGACCAGAACCTGGCGGCCGTGCTCACCGCCGAGCGGGAGCAGGGAGAGGAAGTCGTTGTTGTAACCGAACTGGCCCGCCTGCGCCTTCGCGGACTGCTTGTCCGGGTCGAAGGCGGGCGCACCGCGCAGAATCGGCTCGCCCCAGCGGATCACGACGTTCTGGCCGTAGCCGTCCGGGACGGTGACCTTGTCGTCCTTGTTCGGCGCGACGGGTGCGAAGCGCAGGCCACGGGCGCCTGAGGCGGCGGGAGTCGTCGGCCTGTCCGGCGTGTGCCCGTGGCCCGCGAGCGCGGCGGCCTCGGCCTGCGGCGCGGCCGGGCCGGCCAGAACGGTCGTCCCGGCGGCCGCGGCAACGGTCACCACGGCTGCGGCACGCATCATCGAACGGCGCGAAAGGGCACCGGCAATGACATCGCCGACGTATTCGTTGTCGCTGGTGTTCGGAATCTCCTGGAAGCAGGCGTCGCCACAGCGGTAGCGGCAGGTCAGCGCAGAGCGCCCGCCCGGGTGCGAGCTGATGAGCGGCAGCAGGTTGCGCACGTGATTTCCCTCCATATGTGTGTCTCGCGTGACGGTAGGTGCGCTGTCACGCGGTACGAGGGACTCCGCATGAACGGGGAGTGAAGTCAGGGCCACCGCTGCCCGTTTGACACGGGCGCGGGCCGCACCAACGAACGGCCGGATCCGGCCGCTAACCTTACGTATCCGCCCTGGCCAGGGATAAATTCCCGCAGTACGGACATTCATCGCACCCAACTCATGCGAAAGGCCTCGCCCATGGGCATTCGGAGCTTGCTGCGCAAGGTGTTCGGCCGCGACCGCGCGGAGCAGGACGAACCGACGACGGCCACGGTCCCGCCCCAGACGGAGCGCACCGGGCCGACAAAGTCGGAGCCCGTCGCGGTAACGGTGACGGCGGACGAGACGGTGGCGGCATCCACCCCGCCCGCCAAGGCCTCGGTGCCCGCTCCCGCCTCGCGCCGGTCCACCTCACCCGAGAGCGGACTGGCGGCGGACCTGGTGGCGGAGGCCTTCGACAAGGCGTCGGCCCCCACCCCGAAGTCCACCCCCACAGTCCCGGCCCAGGGCTCGGCCCCGGAGCCGGCCGTGGCCTCGGTGGAGCCGGTCGCGGAGGCGAGCGCTGCGGAGCCGGAAGCGGAGCCGGTTGCTGCCGAGGCCGAAGCCGAGCCGGTCGCCGCCGAGGCCAAGCCGGAGGACGCCGCCGAGAGCGAGCCGGTCGCCGCCGAAGTCGAGCCGGAGGCTGCTGCCGAGGCTGCGGTGGAGCCGGAAGCGGAGGCGGTCACTGCGGTGCCCGAGGCCGAGCCGGTCGCTGCCAAGGCTGAGCCGGTTGTTGCCGAGGCCCAGGTTGAAGCGGAGCCTGCCGCAGTGGAGGTTGAGGCCGAGCCGGTCGCCGCCGAGATCCAGCGGGAGGCCACCGCCGAGGCCGAGGCCGAGGCCGAGCCCGAGGCTGAGCCGGTCGCGGCCAAGGGCGAGGACGAGGCCGCACAGGTCGCCGCCGAGGCCCAGCCGGAGGCCGTCGCCGAGACCGAACCGGTCGCCGCCGAAGCCCAGGTTGAGCCCGAGGCCGAGCCGGTCGCCGTGGTCGCCGTGGTCGCCGTGCCGGAGACCCCGGCCGAGCCCGAGCCGACCGCACCGGAGACCCCGGCCGAGCCGGAGACGGTCGTCGTGGCGGCCGTGGCCGAGCCCGTGGCCGAGCCGGAGACGCCGGCCGAGAGCGAGCCGACCGCCCCCGCCTCCGCACCCGAGCCCGCACCGGTTGCCGCCGCGGTCGACCCCGAGCCCGCACCGGAACCGGCCGCAGAGGCCCCCGTCACCGACGCGCCCGTCGAGGCCCCCGCACCCGCCTCCGACGGGACCACCCCTGCCCTCCCCCTCGCCCGGGTCACGTCCAGTGCGCCTGCGCTCGCCGAGCCGTACAAGGCTGCCCAGGCCGCGCTGGAGGCGCACGGGCTGACCGGCCTCCGCGCCACCGTCTATCTGGTGCTCGACCGTTCCGGCTCCATGCGGCCGTTCTACAAGGACGGCAGCGCCCAGCACCTGGGCGACCGCACGCTCGCACTCGCCGCGCACCTGGACGAGAGCGCGACCGTGCCCGTCGTCTTCTTCTCGACCGACATCGACGGCACCGGCACGGTCGATCTCACCGCTCACGAGGGCCGGATCGACGAGCTGCACGCGGGGCTCGGCCGCCTGGGCCGTACCAGCTACCACCGCGCCGTCGAGGAGGTCGTCGCGCACTACGAGAAGTCGGAGGCCACCGGCCCCGCCCTGGTGATCTTCCAGACGGACGGCCCGCCGGACACCAAGCAGCCCGCCAAGCAGGCGCTCGTCGACGCCGCGCGGCTGCCGCTGTTCTTCCAGTTCGTCGCGTTCGGCGAGGAGGACGCGAAGGGCTTCGACTTCCTGCGGAAGCTGGACGCCCCGAACGCCGCGTTCTTCCACGCGGGCCCCGCCCCGCGCGAGGTGCCGGACGCCACGCTCTACCAGGAGCTGCTTGCCGCGCTCCCCGCCTGGCTCGCCTCCCGCGAGACCGCCGCCGACAAGGGCTGACCAGGCAGTTCGACCGGCAGACGTACGGTCACGGCGAGCCCGCCCCCGGGGCGCGGCACCGCCGTGACCGTACCGTCGTGCGCCACCGCTATGGAACGCACGATCGAAAGACCGAGGCCGGAGCCCGGACCCATCCGGTCGCGGCCCTCGCCCCGCCGGAACGGCTCGAAGAACCCCGGGATGTCCGCCTCCGCCACCACCGGCCCGGTGTTGCACACCTCCAGGACCCCCTCACCGGCCCCGCCCCGCACGAGGGACACCTCCACCGTCCCGTCGGGCACGTTGTACGTCACCGCGTTGGCCAGCAGGTTGGCCACCAACTGGGCCAGCAGCAGCCGGTTCCCCCTTACCCCGCACGGCTGCGCGGAGACCCGCACACTCGGATACCGGGCCGCCTCCTCCGCCACCACCTGCGCGAGATCGACCGCGTCCCGCTCGCCCGCCGCGAGCCCCCGCTCGCTGCGCGCCAGCACCAGCAGCCCCTCGATGAGCCGCTCGCTGCGCCGGTTGTTGTCGAGGAGCGTCTCCCGCGTCCGTACAAGATCCTCAGGGGTCGGGTCGTCCAGTCCGATCTGGATCGCGGCCCGCTGGGTGGCCAGCGGTGTCCGCAGCTCGTGCGAGGCGTTGGCGATGAACCGCCGCTGGCTGTCGAAAGCCTTCTGCAGCCGGGCCAGCAGCGCGTCCAGCGTGTCGCCGAGCTCCTTCAGCTCGTCGTCGGGTCCGCTCGACGCGATCCGTTGGTGCAGCGTGTGCTCGGAGAGGCGGCGCGCCTTCGCGGTCATCGCGTGGACGGGCCGCAGCACCCGCCCCGCGGTCCACCAGCCCACCCCGACCGCGCACGCCGTCATCACGAGCAGCGCGGCCACGGACCAGATCAGCAACTGGTGGCCGGCCGCGTCGCTGACATGGTCGGTGAGGTCGTAGACGGTGGGCGGGCCGAGGCTCCGCCGGGTGATGAGCGGACCGTTCACCGCGTAACCCGGCTGGATGACGGCGGCGGTGGCGGCAATCGCGCGGGCCTGAGAGTCCGTACCGGCGCGGGAGGCAAGGTTGACGGTGGCGAGCAGCGCGGTCCCGAGAACCAGGAACACCCCGCCGTACACGAGCGCGATCCGCGTCCGGATCGTGGCGTGCCGCACGACCCACGGTCGCTTCACAGGGCGTACCCCACGCCCTGCACCGTACGGATCAGGGCGGGCTCCCCGAGCTTCCCGCGCAGCTTGCTCATGCAGACGCGGACGGCGCCGGTGAACGGGTCGGCATTGGCGTCCCAGGCGCGCTCCAGGAGCTCCTCCGCGCTGACCGTCCCGCCGTCCGCCTCCAGCAGCAGCTGCAGCACGGTGAACTCCTTCGGCGAGAGGTCCAGCTCCCGGCCGTCACGGGACGCGGTGCGCCGTACGGAGTCGAGCCGCACGCCGTGCCGCTGCAGCTGCGGCGGCACGGACCGGGCACTGCGCCGCCGCAGCGCCCGTACCCGCGACACCAGCTCCGGGAACTCGAAGGGCTTGCCCAGATAGTCGTCCGCGCCGAGGTCGAGACCCGAGACGCGGTCCTCCATGGAACCGGCAGCGGTGAGCATCAGGATCCGGGTGCGCGAGCCGGAGGCGACGAGTCCGCGCGCCACGTCGTCACCGTGCACCCGGGGCAGATCACGGTCGAGTACGACGACGTCGTAGTCGTGGAGCCCCAAGTAGGCGACGGCCGCGTCCCCGCTGTAGACGGTGTCGACGGCGAACCCCGCCCGCCGCAGACCGGTGGCGACGAGCTCCGCAAGGATCTCCTCGTCCTCGGCGACCAGTACCCGCATCGTGATGTCCCCTGCCTCGTACATGCGTGTCCACTCCCTCCCAGGATGGGACATTGCTACCGGAAGGCATGTTTCGCAAAGGTCTCCACCGACCGTGCGCCCGTTATCGGTGTGAGTGGATCACCCTCGGGCCGTTAGGATTTCGACCATGGCGGCCACTGGATCCGAGAAGCAGGGGGCGACGGCGTACTACGTCTCGACCCCCATTTACTACGTCAACGACGCTCCTCACCTGGGCCACGCCTACACGACCGTCGCAGGCGACGTGCTCTCCCGCTGGCACCGCCAGCGCGGCGAGAAGGTGTGGTACCTCACCGGCACGGACGAGCACGGTCAGAAGATCATGCGCACTGCCGAGGCGAACAACGTCACCCCGCAGGAATGGTGCGACAAGCTCGTCGAGGAGGCCTGGAAGCCCCTCTGGGAGCACCTGAACATCGCGAACGACGACTTCATCCGGACGACGGAGAAGCGGCACACCGACCGGGTGCAGGAGTTCGTGCAGGACCTGTACGACAAGAACGAGATCTACAAGGGCGGGTACGAAGGCCCGTACTGCGTGGGCTGCGAGGAGTACAAGCTCCCCGGCGACCTCATCGAGGCGGAGGACGGCACGAAACTGTGCGCGGTCCACAAGAAGCCGGTGGAGATCCTCAAGGAGGAGAACTACTTCTTCAAGCTGAGCGAGTACGGTCCGAGGCTGCTGGAGTTCTACGCGAACAACCCCGGCTTCATCCAGCCCGAGTCGGCCCGCAACGAGGTCGTGAACTTCGTCAGGCAGGGCCTGCAGGACCTGTCGATCTCGCGCTCGACCTTCGACTGGGGCGTCCCGGTGCCGTGGGACGAGAAGCACGTCATCTACGTGTGGGTCGACGCGCTGCTCAACTACGCGACGGCGGTCGGCTACGGCGCCAACCAGGAGAAGTTCGACGAGACGTTCCCGGCCGATGTGCACCTGGTCGGCAAGGACATCCTCCGCTTCCACGCCGTCATCTGGCCCGCGATGCTGATGGCGCAGGGCCTGCCGCTGCCCGGCAGGGTCGCGGCCAACGGCTGGCTGATGGTCGGCGGCGAGAAGATGTCGAAGTCGAACCTGACCGGCATCAAGCCGCAGGACCTGACCTCGCACTTCGGTGTGGACGCGTACCGCTGGTACTTCCTGCGCGCGATCGCGTTCGGCAGCGACGGCTCGTTCTCCTGGGAGGACTTCACCGCCCGCTACACCTCCGAGCTCGCCAACGACTACGGCAACCTCGCCTCGCGCGTCGCCGCCATGGTCGGCAAGTACTTCGGCGGGGCGCTGCCGGACGCCACGGCCGCCGGTGAGGCCGAGACGGCCGTCCAGGAGGGTCTCGCGAAGGCCGCCGCCACGGCCGACCGGAAGATCGGCGAAGAGCTGGACTTCCAGGCCGGCATCCTGGCGATCTTCGACTTCGTGAAGCAGGTCAACGGCTACATCACGGAGCAGGAGCCTTGGAAGGTCGCCAAGGACGAGTCCCCCGAGGGCCGGGCCCGCCTCGCGACGATCCTGTACACGGCCGCAGAAGCGCTGCGCGGTGTCGCGGTGCTGCTGAACGCGGTGATGCCGGAGACCTCGCAGAAGCTGTGGGAGTCCCTCGGCGCCGAGGCGTCTCTGGGCGCTCTGCCCGACCAGCTCGTGCAGGACGCGGGCAACTGGGGTCAGCTGCCGGCGGGCGCGACGGTGACGAAGGGTGCGGTGCTGTTCCCGCGCCTGGAGGAGAAGCCCGCGTAGGTCTCGCGACGCAGCAGAGGGGCCCGGACCGGTGACGGTGCGGGCCCCTCGCGCATGCGGGCCCCTCGGGTGCCTGAGGTCATCAGCGGGCCAGGGCCGCAGCGTCGCCCATCACGACCACCGGCACCTTGGCCGGGTCGAGGGCGCGCAGCAGTTCTCTTATCCGGTCCGCGGGGAGCGAGATGCAGCCCTGGGTCGGTCCGCCGTGGTCGACATGGAGCCAGATGCCGCCGCCCCGCTCCTCGCCGAGCGGACGGGTCGGGTCCAGCGGGGAGGCGCCGGGAATGCGGTTGTAGTCGATGGCGATGACGTAGTCGAAGGACCCCTCCAGGGAGTCCCCCTGGAACCCTTCTCCGCTGACGTTGAAGAGCGGGTTCTGCTCGTACGGGAACGCGGTGCCCGGGGCGGCGAGCAGACCGCCCGCGGCCGTCAGCCCGTAGACCCCGATGGGGGTCCGGAGGTCACCCGCCCGGTGCTCGTCGGTCCAGCCCTTCAGGGCGTTGTGGGCGGGCCACGGGCCCATGGCCGGCTGCCAGCCCGCCATGGAGTCCTCACGGGTGTAGAGGACGGCGGTGGCCCGGCTGGAGTCGGGTGAGTCCCCGGTGACGACCAGCGCCTGCAGGGAATCGGCCGGGATCGCCGCCCTGATCCCCGCCCCCAGCAACCGGATCTCGCGAGGACGCGTGGGGGCTGCCGGTCCACGGGCGGCGGCGACCGGGCCCGCCGCACCGGAGGTACCGGGGGGTGCGGGGGCGCGGGAGCCGTCGCTGGGGACGGCGGCGGGTGCGGTGCCTGAGGCACCGCACCCGGTCAACACGAGGAACAGTGCGGCGCAGACGGCGTACGGCGGACGTCTGGACCTGCGTGGATGTGACACACGTTCGGGCACGGGGGCTCTCCTAGGGGTCGGTGTCGAAGGCGGCGGAGGCGAGTCCCCGCGCCAAGTCCCCGAGCCAGTCTTTGCCGACTCCACTCCCGACTAATCAGATAAAGCGGCCATCCGGCCGCACCCGATCAGGTTCTCTCTGTTCGCCGCGGGCGTGTCCCGCTGTTCAGATGCCGCCGCACAGGCACGGAAAGGACCGGAACCGTGCCCTGTTGAGCCGGTTCCGGGCCCTTCCACTCCGCGGAGGAACGGAGAGTCAGAGGTCTGTGCCGTCGTGCGTCTCGTCCGGGTCCACACCCATCGTGATCGAGCCGACGACGCCACGCGCCATGTGGTTCTTGCGGTACGAGAGCTTCATCAGCCCGCCCGTGACACCGCTCTGGTCGTAGATCGTGTCCTCGGTGAGGGTCGTACGCGTGGTCGTGCTGGTCGAATACGGCGCGACCTTCGCCGAGTCGAGCACCGCGGACTCCGCGAAGAAGAACTGACCGGTGTGACAGGTGCGCCCGCCCTCGTACCCGGCGTCGGTCATCTTGCCGCCGACGTGGACCTTGGTGTGGATGTGCACACAGCGGCCCTGGTACCAGCCCGGGAAGATCGTCTTGAATTCCACGTACCCGTGCTTGTCGGTGAGCTGGGTGCCCCGCAGGTAGCGCTTGTCGTCGGTGGGCTCCGAGTGCCCGCCGCCACCGCCACCGGGACCTCCGGACGGGGGCGTGCCGGTCGGGGCGTCGGTGGGAACGCCGGTCGGGGCATCCGTCGGAGCACCGCTCGGCGGGGTACCGCCCCCGCCGGGGCCGCCCGAGCTCATGGACTCGTAACCGGAGTAGATGCCCAGCGCGTCACAGTGCCAGATGTCGACGGCCGCGTGCTTCAGCGGCTTGCAGGTGTCCGAGTCGATCACCTTGAGCCGGAGGGTCATCGGGATGCCCTCCTTGTCCTCGGTGATGTCCTTCCTGATCTTGTCGGCGTCGATGTAGTACGGCCCCTCGGTGGTCTCCGAGGTCAGGCGGTAGCACTCCTCGCCCTGCCCGCCGACGGACTTCTTCCCGGTGCCGCTGCTCGTGGTCTCGTCGGCCGAGGCGCTGGCGACGACGCCCGCCCCGACACCGGCGGCGATGATGGCCGCACCACCGGCGAGGACCGCCCGGCGACGCGTCATGTCCTTCTTGTGTGCAGGTCCCTGAGTCTCTGTCATGGAGAGTGAGGCTAGACAGGGGAGCTGGCAGGGGCGTGTGTGTGAGCTGTGCGTTGCCGTGCAGGACGGTCAACCAGGGGCAGAACGCGGCACAGCCCCCGGCCGACGGCCGGGGGCTGTTTCACGTGGAACGGAAGCGGACCTCGGTGGTCCGGGACCGGTCTACTTCTCGGTCTTGTCCTTCGCCGCCGCGACCGGCTTGCGCAGCTGGATGTTCAGTTCACGCAGACGACCCTCGTCCAGCTCGGTGGGCGCGCCCATCATCAGGTCCTGCGCGTTGCCGTTGAGCGGGAAGGCGATCGTCTCGCGGATGTTCGGCTCGTCGGCCAGCAACATCACGATGCGGTCGACGCCGGGTGCGATGCCACCGTGCGGCGGGGCGCCGAGACGGAACGCGCGGAGCATGCCCGCGAACTCGTGCTCGACGGTCTCGCGGTCGTAACCGGCGATCTCGAACGCCTTGAGCATCAGCTCGGGCTCGTGGTTACGGATGGCGCCGGAGGACAGCTCGATGCCGTTGCAGACGATGTCGTACTGCCAGGCGAGGATGTCCAGCGGGTCCTTCGTCTCCAGGTCCTCCAGGCCGCCCTGGGGCATGGAGAACGGGTTGTGCGAGAAGTCGATCTTGCCGGTCTCCTCGTCCTTCTCGTACATCGGGAAGTCGACGATCCAGCAGAACCGGAAGACGCCCTCCTCGAAGTGGCCGGCGCGCTTGGCGGCCTCGACACGGACGGCCGACATGATCTTGGAAACCTCGTCGAACTCACCGGCGCCGAAGAAGACGGCGTGGCCCGGAACGAGCGACAGGCGCTCGGTGAGGGTCTTGATGTCCGCCTCGGTGAGGAACTTGGCGATCGGACCGGCGAGGGTGCCGTCCTCGCCGACGCGGACCCAGGCGAGACCCTTGGCACCGTGCTCGACGGCGTACTCACCCAGACCGTCGAAGAACTTGCGGGACTGGCCCGCGGTGTCCGGCACCGGAAGGGCGCGGACGTGCTTGCCGGCGAACGCCTTGAACTCCGAGTCCGCGAAGACGTCGGAGATGTCGACGAGCTCCAGCTTGGCGCGCAGGTCCGGCTTGTCGTTGCCGTACTTCAGCATCGACTCGCGGAACGGGATCCGCGGGAACGGCGACGTGACGTGGCGGCCGTTGCCGAACTCCTCGAAGAGCTCGGTCATCAGCTTCTCGATCGGCTGGAAGACGTCCTCCTGCTCGACGAACGACATCTCGACGTCGAGCTGGTAGAACTCGCCGGGGGAGCGGTCGGCGCGGGCGTCCTCGTCTCGGAAGCACGGCGCGATCTGGAAGTAGCGGTCGAAGCCGGAGATCATCAGCAGCTGCTTGAACTGCTGCGGGGCCTGCGGCAGCGCGTAGAACTTGCCGGGGTTCAGCCGGGACGGGACGACGAAGTCACGGGCGCCCTCGGGGGAGGTCGCGGTGAGGATCGGGGTCGCCATCTCGTTGAAGCCGAGGGCCACCATCTTCGAGCGGATCGAGGCGATGACGGCGGAGCGCAGCATGATGTTGCGGTGCATGCGCTCGCGGCGCAGGTCGAGGAAGCGGTACTCCAGGCGCCGCTCCTCGTTGACCCCGTCCTCGGTGTTGATCGTGAAGGGCAGCGGGGCAGCCTCGCCGAGCACCTCGACCTCGGCGACCTCGATCTCGATGTCGCCGGTCGGGAGCTCCGGGTTGACGTTGTCGGCGCCGCGCGCGGAGACCTTGCCGTCGATCCGGACGACGGTCTCCTTGGTGAGCTTCGACAGGGCTTCGTTGCCGGGCGTGCCGGGGCGGGCGACGAGCTGCACCAGACCGTAGTGGTCGCGCAGATCGATGAAGAGGATGCCGCCCAGGTCTCGGCGATTGTGCAGCCAGCCGCTCAGCCGGACGTCGGTGCCGACGTCAGAGGCGCGGAGCTCGCCGCAGGTGTGGGACCTGTACCGATGCATCGTCGTTCATCCAGTCTTCGCGGTTGGGGTGGATTCAGCCTCCCCAGGCTACCGCCCAAGCCCGCACCACTTCATTGCCATAACCCCAGGCAAGATCATCCGGCGTGGTCGGGCGCTGCGCGGAAGCCCGCCGGCGGCCGTCCTCGGTGGCGTCAGCCGAGCACATCTTCCTAAAGTAGGGCAATGCGCACCGAGGACGTCCTGGCCGCGACGGCGACCGGCCTGTGGCGCTGGGACAGCGGAGCCGGGACCGTCACGCTCGATGCGGAGGCGGCCCGGCTGCTGGAGCTGCCCGCCGAAGCCGGTGTCTTCAGGGAGGCGGCGGTGCGCGCGCGTTTCCATCCGGTCGACTGGAACGAGATCCACGGGGTGGTGAATCTCGCGGTCCTCGAGGGCACCCTGGCCGAGGCTCGGCTGCGGATCGTGGACGACCGCGGGCGGGTGCTCCGTACCGTACGCAGCCGTTCCAAACCACTGCCGGCGGGCAGCGAGGACTACCTGCTGGTCGGCACGCTCCAGGAGGTCGCCGAGCCGCAGCCGGGCACCACCGGCGCGCACACCCCCATCACCGGGGACTGGCGCCGCTCCCGGGAGGCATTCCTCCTGGACGCGGGGCGGGCGCTGGCCGAGGCCCGGTCGACCGCCGAGGTGCTGCGGGTCGCCGCGTCGCTCTCCATGCCCGGGTTCTCGCCGGACGGGCTCGCCGTCTTCGGTGTCGCGGGCGACCGTCTGACGATCATCGGGCACCACGGGCACACCATGGGCGACGAGGACCCGTTCACCGACATGACGCTGGAGACGGACTATCCGGCCGCGGAGGTCGTACGGACGGGGCGGGCGATCTATCTCCCCTCACCGGAGGAGTACCACCGCCGCTTCCCGGCCACCTGGCCGCTCGCCAGCCGCTTCGGACGCCGCTCCTGGGCCTTTCTCCCGCTGATCGTGTCGGGCCGCACGATGGGCGCCTGGATGGCGGGGTTCCGGCACCCGGTGTCGTTCTCCCCGGACGAGCGGTCGGTGCTGACGACCGTCGCCAGGATGCTCGCCCAGGCCCTGGCGCGGGCCGGGGTGGCCGAGACCGAGCGGGAGCTCTCGCAGGGGCTCCAGCGGTCGATGATGCCGTCTCTGGGCCCCGACATCCCCGGCATGACGGTCGCCGCCCGGTACGTACCGACCGGCGGCGGGCTGCAGGTGGGCGGCGACTGGTACGACATGATCCCGCTCCCCAACGGCCGAATCGCCCTGGTCATCGGCGATGTCCAGGGCCATGACGTGCGAGCGGCCGGGCTGATGGGGCAGTTGCGGATCGCTCTGCGCGCGTACGCCTCCGAAGGGCACCGCCCGGACGCTGTGCTCTCCCGCGCCTCCCGGTTCCTCTCCGGGCTCACCGACGCGTACGACGACGGGGAGGAGACCGGGCCGCGCTTCGCGACGTGCCTGTACGCGGAGGCCGACCCCGAGACCGGCACGCTCGACATCGCCCGGGCCGGACACCCCGACCCGGTGGTGATCAGCGCCGACGGGACCGCTGTGATCCGGCAGACCGGCGGCGGGCTGCCGCTCGGCGTCGAGACGGACGCCGACTATCCGACGACGCAGATCGTCCTGGAGACCGGCGAGACGATCATGTTGTGCACGGACGGGCTGATCGAGACCGGTGGCCACGACATGGCGACCGGCTGGGTGCGGCTCCGGCCGGTCCTGGAGGAGCAGACCGGCGACCTGGAGAAGCTCGCCGACGCGCTGGTGCAGGCGGTGCACGGGCCGGGCTCGCACTACACGACCGGTCCGCTCGTCGACCGCCGCGAGGACGACATCGCGGTGCTGCTGCTGCGGCGCGAGTCGGGTGCCCCGCGGCAGGCGGCGCCACGCCGCACCGCACTGACCATCGCGCAGGCCGAACCCGAGCGGATCGCGGCGGCCCGGCAGCAGCTGCGGGAGCTGCTGCACGACTGGGTGGACCCGGAACAGGTCGATGCGGCGGTGCTGATGATCTCCGAGATGGCGACCAACGTGCTCCTCCACACGGACGGGGACGCGCTGATGGTCGCCGAGGCGACCGGAGAGCGGGGAAAGCGGCGGCTGCGCGTGGATGTGGCGGACGGCAGCGACGAGCTGCCTCACAAGCGGCGGCCCGGCGAGATGGCCTCCAGTGGGCGGGGGCTGGTGCTGATGGAGATGCTGGCCGACGCGTGGGGGGTGGATCCGCAGGGCGCCGGGAAGTCGATCTGGTTCGAGTTGTACGAGGCCGAGCCGGTGGATGCGGCCGGGGCATAGGGGTTCCGGGTGCGGCCGGGTGCCGATCCGCCCTCAGAGCCTGTCGGGCGGGTTCGGCGGGGCGGGCGGGCTCGGTGGGGTGGATGGCGGTTCGTCCGGGGCATGGCGCGTGCGGAGTTCGCCGAGGACACCGAACGCCGCCGCACACACCGGTACCGCCAGCAGCATGCCCAGCACGCCCGCCACACTCGCGCCCGCGGTCAACGCGATCATGATCATGGCCGGGTGCATCTGGACCGTACGGCTCTGGATCAACGGCTGCAGCACGTGCCCCTCCAGTACCTGGACCGCGAGCACCACCCCGAGCGCCCAGAGCGCGATCACGACCCCCCGGTCGGCGAGTGCCACCAGAACGGCGACGGCACCCGAGATGAACGCCCCGAGATACGGGATGTACGCGCCGACGAAGACCAGCGCCCCCAGCCCCACCGCCCCGGGCACCCGCAGGATCAGCAGACCCACGGTGATGCAGATGGCATCGATCAGCGCGATGAACGTCGTGCCGCGCATGAAGCCCTCGACCGCTTCGAACGCCCGCCGGCCCATCGCCTCGACCAGATCACCGGTGCCGCGCGGGGCGACGGAGTGCGCGAGGTTCGCGGCCCGGTCCGAGTCGCGCAGGAAGAAGAAGGTCAGCAGCAGGGCGAGTACGCCGGTCGCGATGAGTGAGCCGATCAGGCTGATCCCGGTGAGCACTCCGCCCGCGGCGCTCGCGCCGAATTTCTCGACGAGCTTCCGGGCATTGGCGACGAGGTCGTTCACATTGGTGTTCCGGGCGATCCCGAAGTGGTCGATGACCCACTGCCCGGCGTCCTTCAGTGAATGGATGATCTGGTCGCCGGTGTCGATGAATGCGGTGACGACGATGTACCCGGCGCCGCCGCCGATCGCGACGAGCAGCGCGCAGGTGAGCCCGGCGGCCACCGACCGGTTCACCCCTCGGGCGGCCAGCCAGCGGTGGACGGGACCGAGCAGCGCCGTACCGAGCAGTGCGAGCAGCACCGGGGTGACGGCCGTCTTGAAGATGATGCACAGCCAGATGGCGACCGCGGCAACGCCGGTGACCAGCAGAAGCACTGCGCACCAGGCAGCTGTTCGGCGGGCGGTGTCGGGCAGGAGGGGTTTCCGGGTATCCACCCTCCCACCCGATCACGGTGCGGGAGCCATGTCCCGCTTGTACGACCGAACGGGTGACGGGCCGTCAGGGCGGCCCGTCACGCAGATCACTCACCCATGCCGTGGACTGCGGGCACGGTGCCGAGGCGGCCGGCCTGGAAGTCCTCGAAGGCCTGCTTCAGTTCGGCCTGGCTGTTCATGACGAACGGTCCGTAGTGCGCCATCGGCTCCCGGATCGGGCGGCCGCCGAGCAGGACGACCTCCAGGTCCGGGGTGTGGCCGTCCTGCTTCTCGTCCGCACGGACGGTCAGCGAGGAGCCGGTGCCGAAGACGGCGGTCTGCCCCATGTGGACGGGACGGCGCTCCTGACCGACCGTGCCGCGACCGGCCAGCACGTACGCGAGTCCGTTGAAGTCCTCGCGCCACGGCAGGGTCACCTCGGCGCCGGGGCGCACGGTGGCGTGGACCATCGTGATCGGGGTGTGGGTGACGCCCGGGCCCTCGTGACCGTCGAGCTCACCGGCGATGACGCGGAGCAGCGCGCCGCCGTCCGGGGAGGCGAGGAGCTGGACCTGGCCGCCGCGGATGTCCTGGTAGCGGGGAGCCATCATCTTGTCGGCCTTGGGCAGGTTCACCCAGAGCTGCAGCCCATGGAAGAGGCCGCCCGACATGACGAGGGACTCCGGCGGGGCCTCGATGTGGAGGAGGCCGGATCCGGCCGTCATCCACTGGGTGTCACCGTTGCGGATGGTGCCGCCGCCACCGTTGCTGTCCTGGTGGATGAAGGTGCCGTCGATGATGTACGTGACGGTCTCGAAGCCGCGGTGGGGGTGCCAGGGAGTGCCCTTGGGCTCGCCCGGCGCGTACTCCACCTCGCCCATCTGGTCCATCATGATGAACGGGTCGAGGTATTTGTAGTTGATCCCGGCGAACGCGCGGCGAACCGGGAAGCCTTCGCCCTCGAATCCGCTCGGCGCCGTCGTGACGGTGAGCACGGGACGGGCCGTGGCGTCGCCCGAGACGGCGACCTTGGGCAGGGTCAGTGGGTTTTCGACGGTCACTGCGGGCATGGGAGCCACCTCCGGGATTGTCCTGATCTCAATTTAGTTGAACGGTGAACATCTTGCAAGGGCTGCGGCATTCCCGCACCACCGCAGACCCTCCCCCGGACAACGAGAAGGGGTCCGCACCCGACAGGCACGGACCCCTTCTCGAAGGTCAGGAATGAGACATATGCGAAGCAATGGCGTCTAGCCGTACATGCGGCGCATCGCAAAGTCGACCATCTGCTCCACGGCCTTGGCGTCGAAGACCATGCGGTGCTCGCCCTCCATGTCGAGGACGAAGCCGTAGCCGGTCGGCAGCAGATCGATCACCTCGGCACCGGTGATCACGAAGTACTTGGACTCCTTGCCCGCGTAAAGCCGCAGCTCCTTGAGCGTGGTGAACATGGGGATCACCGGCTGCTGGGTGTTGTGCAGGGCGAGGAAGCCGGGGTTGTCGCCGCGCGGGCAGTAGACCTTCGACGACGCGAAGATCTGCTGGAAGTCCTCGGCGGACAGAGAACCCGTGGTGAAGGCCCGTACCGCGTCACCGAGGGAGGGCGGCGAGGGCTCGGGATACAGCGGCTGCTCGCCGTAGCCGCCACCCATCTGCTGCTGTGCGCCCTGGTTCTGGTCGTAGCCGTACATGCCCCAAAGAGTAATCGGACACATCAGGCCCTTGAGGGGTTGCGTCTTATTACTGGCGGGTAGCATCATCGGGGAGGTCAGCTGCCATACGCACCGCCAGCTCGTCGCCCGCCCGGCCCTCACCCCTCCCCGGGGCGCTGTGCGCCACTGCTATTGATTACGGAGCCTTCCCATGGGGCACTACAAGTCGAATCTCCGCGACATCGAGTTCAACCTCTTCGAGGTCCTCGGGCGCGACAAGCTGTACGGCACCGGACCGTTCGCGGAGATGGACGTCGAGACCGCGAAGAGCATCCTCGACGAGGTCAACCGCCTCGCGGAGAACGAGCTCGCCGACTCGTTCGCCGACGCCGACCGCAACCCGCCGGTCTTCGACCCGGAGACCAACACCGCACCGGTCCCGGCCTCCTTCAAGAAGTCCTACCAGGCCTTCATGGACTCCGAGTACTGGCGCCTGGGCCTGCCCGAGGAGATCGGCGGCACCACCTCGCCGCGCTCCCTGATCTGGTCCTACGCGGAGCTGCTCCTCGGCTCGAACCCGGCCGTGTGGATGTACTCCTCCGGCCCGGCGTTCGCCGGAATCCTCTTCGACGAGGGCAACGAGGCGCAGAAGAAGATCGCCGAGATCGCCGTCGAGAAGCAGTGGGGCTCGACGATGGTGCTGACCGAGCCGGATGCCGGTTCGGACGTCGGCGCCGGCCGCACGAAGGCCGTCGAGCAGGAGGACGGCTCCTGGCACATCGAGGGTGTGAAGCGCTTCATCACCTCGGGCGAGCACGACATGTCCGAGAACATCATTCACTACGTGCTGGCCCGCCCCGAGGGCGCAGGCCCCGGCACGAAGGGCCTGTCGCTCTTCATGGTCCCGAAGTTCCACTTCGACTGGACCACCGGCGAGCTGGGCGAGCGCAACGGCGTGTACGCGACGAACGTCGAGCACAAGATGGGCCTCAAGGCGTCCAACACGTGCGAGATGACGTTCGGCGACCGGCACCCCGCCAAGGGCTGGCTGATCGGTGACAAGCACGACGGCATCCGCCAGATGTTCCGCATCATCGAGTTCGCCCGGATGATGGTCGGCACGAAGGCCATCGCCACCCTCTCGACGGGTTACCTGAACGCGCTGGAGTACGCCAAGGAGCGCGTCCAGGGCACCGACCTGGCGAACTTCATGGACAAGACCGCGCCCAAGGTCACCATCACGCACCACCCCGACGTGCGCCGTTCGCTGATGACGCAGAAGGCGTACGCGGAGGGCATGCGCTCCCTCGTGCTGTACACCGCCTCTGTCCAGGACGCGATCCAGGAGAAGGAGGCCGCGGGCGAGGACGCGAAGGCGCTGCACGGCCTCAATGACCTGCTGCTCCCGATCGTGAAGGGCTACGGCTCGGAGAAGTCGTACGAGCAGCTGGCGCAGTCGCTCCAGACGTTCGGCGGCTCCGGGTACCTCCAGGAGTACCCGATCGAGCAGTACATCCGGGACGCCAAGATCGACACCCTCTACGAGGGCACGACGGCCATCCAGGGCCAGGACTTCTTCTTCCGGAAGATCGTCCGTGACCAGGGTGCCTCGCTCAACGCGCTGTCCGAGGAGATCAAGAAGTTCCTCGCGGGCGCCCAGGGCAACGAGGAGCTGTCCGGCGCGCTGGACTCGCTCGCCAAGGCGGCCGTGGACCTGGAGGCGATAGTCGGCACGATGATCACCGACCTCACCGCGACCGGCGAGGACGTCAAGAACATCTACAAGGTGGGCCTCAACACCACCCGCCTGCTGCTGGCATCCGGCGATGTCGTCGTCGGCTACCTGCTGCTGAAGGGCGCGGCCGTGGCGGCCGAGAAGCTGCCGACCGCCTCCGCGAAGGACGTCGCCTTCTACCAGGGCAAGATCGCCGCCGCGAAGTTCTTCGCGGCCAACGTCCTGCCGGGCGTCTCGGCCGAGCGCGCGCTCGCCGAGGCGGTCGACGGTTCGCTGATGGAGCTGGACGAGGCCGCGTTCTAGTGCTGTGACCGGCGACGTTTGCCCCATGAGGAGCGTCGTCCGGTGCGTGCGATCGCAGGGCGGCCGGAAATCCTTGTAGCCGGGAGCTACCAGGACTTTTGGCCAACGAGGCGCCGCCACTCGAATTCGTTCGGGTGGCGGCGCTGTCGTATGAGCTGGGCACGCTGAGCGCACGGCCGAGAATGCGTCGGCAACGCACGCTTCGCCCGGCGCGGTAACAGTTCCGTCCTGGCCTGACCACCATGACGGTGATCCGCGTCGGATCGACCGTGCCTGGGAACCGGACCACGCGCAGCCGGACCGCTCCGACCGACAAGCGGCTCACCGCCCTGGCCACCATGTTCGCCCAGCGTGCGCGGCAGGCGCAGGACGGCGAGGAGCCGACCGCTGTGCGGGCGTCGGTACCGCCCGCGGGACAGCCACACGCCAGGGCGGCGGTACCCCGGATTTCTACCGCACCATCGTCGTTACAGTGAAGAACATGAGTTCTTCCCTCCGCTTCGACCGCGGTCACACCGACGACCTGATGGCCTTCCTGATGGCCAGCCCCTCCCCGTACCACGCCGTGGCCACCGCCGCGGCGCGGCTGGAGAAGGCCGGCTTCCGGCAGGTCGAGGAGACCGCGGCCTGGGACGCTTCCACCGGTGGGAAGTACGTGCTGCGCGGCGGGGCGATCGTCGCCTGGTACGTGCCGGAAGGCGCCGGGGCGCACACCCCGTTCCGGATTGCCGGGGCGCACACCGACTCGCCGAATCTGCGGGTGAAGCCACTGCCCGACACGGGCTCGTACGGCTGGCGGCAGATCGCCGTCGAGGTGTACGGCGGCACGCTGCTCAACACCTGGCTGGACCGGGACCTCGGTCTCGCGGGCCGGATCAGCCTGCGCGCCGGCACGCACCGGCTGGTCAACATCGACCGGCCGCTGCTGCGCGTGCCTCAGCTGGCCGTGCATCTGGACCGGTCGGCCAACACCGACGGCCTCAAGCTCGACCGGCAGAAGCACATGCAGCCGATCTGGGGGCTCGGGGACGTCGAGGAGGGCGACCTGATCCGGTTCGTCGCCGAGGAGGCGGGCGTCGCCGCCGACGACGTGACCGGCTGGGACCTGATGCCGCACGCGGTGGAGCCGCCGGCCTACCTGGGCCGGGACCGCGAGCTGCTGGCCGGGCCGCGGATGGACAACCTGCTCTCCGTGCACGCGGCGACGGCCGCGCTCGCCGCCGTCGCCGGACAACCGGACGACCAGATTCCGTACATCCCGGTGCTGGCCGCGTTCGACCACGAGGAGAACGGTTCGCAGTCCGACACCGGCGCCGACGGCCCGCTGCTCGGCACGGTGCTGGAGCGCTCCGTCTTCGCCCGCGGCGGTACGTACGAGGACCGCGCCCGGGCGTTCGCGGGGACCGTCTGCCTCTCCTCCGACACCGGTCACGCGATCCACCCCAACTACGGGGAGCGCCACGACCCGACGCACCACCCGGTGGCGAACGGCGGGCCGATCCTCAAGGTCAACGTCAATATGCGGTACGCGACGGACGGCAGCGGCCGGGCCGTGTTCGCGGCGGCGTGCGAGAAGGCGGGCGTGCCGTGGCAGACGTTCGTCTCCAACAACTCGATGCCGTGCGGCACGACGATCGGCCCGATCACCGCGGCCCGGCACGGCATCCAGACCGTGGACATCGGCGTCGCGATCCTGTCGATGCACAGTGCGCGTGAGCTGTGCGGCGCGGACGACCCGTATCTGCTGGCGAACGCGCTGGCATCGTTCCTGGCGGGCTGATCGGCCTTCCACACATGGTTGTTGCCGGGCCGGGTACGCGATCCGTACACCGGCCCGGAGCCTCCGGGCCACCGAGGAGGCGTGACCCATGGGACTCGGAGGATGCATCATCCTCATCGCCGTCGGGGCGGTACTCACCTTCGCCACCGACTGGAAGATGGACACCGTCAATGTCGACCTGGTCGGCTGGATCATGATGATCGTCGGCGTCATCGGCGTTTTCGTCTACGTGAGCATCGCGCGGCGCCGCCGACTGGTCGTACCGCCCAGCACCACGGTCGTGTCCGACGACGACCGCCGCGGCCTCTGAACCGATTCCGGCCTCCTTTCTGTTGCGGCGCAGCTCACGTCTGTTGCGGCGCAGCTCACGCCGGTTCCTCGTAGCCCCGGGCGGTAATCTCAGTTCTTTGCCCGGGGAGGAGTATCAGTGGAGTTCCGCCTGCTCGGTGCGGTGTCCGTAGCCACCGAAACCGGTGATCTGCCGCTCGGCCCCGCCAAGCGCCGCAGTCTGCTCGCCACGCTGCTCCTGCAACCCAACGCTCCCGTCCCCATGAGTCACTTGATGGACGCCCTGTGGGAGGACGAACCACCGGCACATGCCCGCACGGTCGTACAGGGGCATGTCTCACGGCTGCGCGCCCTGCTCACCGGCAACCCTGCGGACGAGTACGGGGTCGTCCTGGACACCCACGGGGCCTCCTACGTCCTGCGGATGCCGGAAAGTCTGCTGGACGCCCACCGGTTCGAGGAACTGCTCATGCTGGCGCGGGAGCAGCGCAGCCCCGCCGACGCCATAGTGATGCTGAAGGAGGCCCTGTCGCTGTGGCAGGGGCCCGCGCTCACCGGCGCGTTCCCCAGTCCACCGCTGCAGGCGGCCGCGCAGGCGATGGAGGAGTCGCGGCTGGCGGCGGTCGAGCACATGGCGCGCGCGTACGCCACGCTGGGCGAACACCACCGGGCCGCCGCCGTGCTGAAGGCCCAGGCCGTCATGCATCCGATGCGGGAATCGTTGGCTGCGGCCCTGATGACGGCGCTGTACCGGGCGGGACGGCAGTCGGAGGCGCTGGACTGGTTCCACCGCACACGGCGGCTGCTCGCCGACGAGTTGGGGGTCGACCCGGGGCGGGAACTGGCCGACGCGTACACGCTGATCCTGCAGGGCGAGATGCCTGCGGAGGATGTCGGGACGGATCGACCGGCCGGTCGTGACAGGCTGCCGGCAGCCGGCACGGCCGGGCGGCCGGCCCGGAACGGTGATCAGGCCCACGCCCCGGCCCGGGACCTGGACCGTGCCGCCCCCAGCTGCGGGCCCGGCCCCGTCCCTGCGGTGGGCGAGACCCTGCAGGGCACCGGCCGGACCGGCAGGCACCCCCTGACCGTGACGCACCACACGGACCTGCTGCCCCGCGCGCCCCGGGGCTTCCACGGGCGCGTCGCCGAACTGGCCGCGATCTCCCGGGCCACGGCGGGCGAGGCACCGGTCTGCCTGATCACCGGACCCGCCGGGGTGGGAAAGACCGCGCTGGCCCTGCAGTGGGCGCACCGCAGCCCCGGGGCCTTCACGGACGGACGGCTCTTCGCCGACCTGCGCGGGTTCAGCGACACCGGCGAGCCCACCCCCCTCGAAGTCCTCCGTGAGTTCCTGCTCACGCTCGGCGTCGCGCCACGCCGCATCCCCGAGTCCGTCGCGGCCGCCGCCGCGCTCTTCCGTTCCCTGACCGACCGGCGCCATCTGCTCGTCATCCTCGACAACGTCCGTGAATCCGCCCAGATCCGGCCACTGCTGCCGGGCGGCGCCGACTGCATCACGGTCGTCACCAGCCGGAACAGGCTGGAGGGCCTCATCGCCTCGGACGCGGCCCGTCCCGTCCCGCTGAACGTTCTCGGGTCCCCGGACAGCACGGCCCTGCTCGCCGGTGTTCTCGGGGAGGAGCGGGTCCTCGCGGAACCCGTGGCGGCCAAGCGGCTCGCCGAACTCTGCGGCGGGCTGCCGCTCGCCCTGCGGGTCACGGCGGCCCGGCTGGCGGGGCGCCCGCAGTGGACGCTCGCCCGGATGGCCACCGAACTGGCCGACGAGCGCAGCAGGCTGAGCCACCTCGATGTGGAGGACACCGGGGTCTCGGCGGCGCTGCGGCTGACCGTGCAGCAGCTGCCGCCCGACGCGGTCCACCAGTTCACCCGGCTCGGCCACCATCCCGGCAGCCACTTCGACCAGTACTCCGCGGCTGCTCTCGCCGGTACGGACCCGGTCACGGCCGCCGCCGCGCTGGAACGGCTCGCCGCCGCCCATCTCGTCACCGAAACGGCGCCCGGGCGCTGGGTGTTGCACGACCTGGTACGCCTCTACGCCCGCGGTCTCGGCCCCGCGTCCGGAACCGAGGCCCTCGTCGGTGTTCTCGACCACTACATCGCCACCGCCCTCGCCGCCGCCGACACGGCCGAACCCGGCGGTGAGCCCTGCTTCGTCCTGCCGGACGACTACCACCACCCCGCCGTCGTAAGGGATTTCACCGACCGGGCGGCGGCGATGCACTGGCTGGCCACCGAACGCGACGATCTGGCGCTGGCGGCCGTCGCGGCCCGGACCGCCGGGCTCGACGACCGGGCCTGGCGGATCATCCTGCTCCAGTGGCCCCAAGTGGTCTGGCGGGTCCGGGACAGCTGGACGCCGCTCCTGGAGCTCGCGCTGGACGCCGCTCGTGCACGCAGCGATCCGTACGCCGAGTCACGGGTGATCAACCTGCTGGGCTGGGTACTGACCGAGGAGGGCAGGACCGCCGAGGCACTCGCCCTGCTGGAACGCTCTCCCGGCCTCGCCCGGCAGGCAGGCAGGTGACCGGCTCGGTGAGGCGACCGCGCTGATCAACCTGGCCGTCGTCCAGGCCGAACAAGGCGGACTCGAAGCGGCGTTGGAGGACTGCGAGAGGGCCGTCGGCCTGGCCCGTGAGGAGCGCGACGCGCACACCGAGATGCTCGCCCTGCAACACCTCGCCCGGATGCAGCTCGAAGCGAACCGCCCGCAGGACGCCCTCGACTCCGCACGGACGGCGCTCGACCTGGGGCCCGAGCACGAGGAGGCCGTACGCCGGGTACTGCTGCTGACCGTCAGCGGCCGGGCGCGCCTGGCCCTCGGCGAGGAGAGCGACGGCATCCGGCTGCTCGACCGGGCGGCCGACGAGGCGGAGCGCGCCGGTTACGACGAGGGCGCGGTCCGGGCCCTCGAAGCGCTGCTGCGGGTGACGGCGGAGACGGAGTACCGCGAACGCTACGAGCGGGCGGTACAACGACTCAGCGACGACGGGTGAGCCGCGCGCCACAGGGGCAGCGCGTTCCCGAGGCGGGCGGCGCACCCCGCGCCGGGGGCCAGGCGCGGACGTCAGCGGGACGTTAGCGGCGCGGCAGCGGAACGTGAGCGCCGGGCGGAAGACTGAGGGATGTCAGCAGGTCAGGGGCGGTTCGCCGCAGGAACCCTGGCCTTCGCATCACTGTCATATTCGGGGGAATCTCCATGCGTACGTCCCACAGCCGCACCACGGTCCTCAGCGTCGCCGCCACCGCCGTGCTCGCCATGGCACTCACCGCCTGCGGCGGGGAGGACACCGGCACGAAGTCCGCCGGCCCGGCGAACAGCTCCGCAACGGCCGCGGAATCGGCGGGGTCCTCGCAGTCCACCGGCACCGCGAGGACCAGTGGTGCCGTGAAGGACACCGCCGCCGCGAAGGGAAGTGCCGCGAAGGGATCCACCGGCACGGCCTCCTCGTCCGCCGCCACCTGCACCACCAAGGACGTGACCATCAGCGCCGCCTACCAGGGCGGCCCGCCCTACACGCACATCGTCCTGACCGCGAAGAACACCTCGGGTCACAGCTGCCGGCTGAACGGCTTCCCGGAGATCCAGTTCCTGGAGAGCCACAAGGAGAACGTGCCGGCGGTCGCCAAGAGCAAGCCGGCCGCGCCTGTCGTGCTCACCTCCGGCGCCCCCGCCTATGCGCTGGTGAAGCTGTCGGACGGCGGTGTCGACGAGGACAACGAGCCCGTGACCGCGTTCTCCGTCACGCTCACGGGAGGCGGCGGCATGGCCACCGTGAAGGCGCCCGGCAGCGAGGGCATCGCCGTCGACCCGGCGAAGTCGGCGACCGGCTACTGGACGTACGAGCTGCGCAACGGCGCGGACGACTTCTGAGCCCGACAGGCTCTCAGAGCCTGTCGGGTGACCTTCGATCGGATAGCGGACGCGGTCTGGTGCGTGCGATTCCAAGGCGGCGGGATGTCCTCGGATGGGGTCTCCCCTGCTCGAACGAAGCTGAGAGCCTGGGGAAGGAGCTACTAGGACATTTCGGCAACGCGGGGAGCGTGCGTGCCAGGGCGTGGCCGCCCGATCAGAGGTCGCCCGACAGGCTCTCAGGCCTGCTCGTCCATTCCGGCGAGCACCAGCGGCAGCCGTGGCGTTCCCTGCGCACTCACGCGGACAGGGACGCCCCAGTCCTGCTGGTGGACGTGGCAGGCCGGGTACTCGTTCTCCGGGTCGTCGTCGCAGGACGCCGCCATGGCGGACACATGCAGGACACCTTCGGTGACGCCGTCGGCCAGGACCAGGTCGCGGAAGAGATCGGTGCCGGGCCCCGCACCCTCCGCCAGCAGCTCCGGCGGGGTCGACGAGACCAGCAGCCGGGTCGAGGGGCCGTACCGGGTGTCCAGCTTCTGCCCGGCGGGCGCCTGGAAGACCACGTCGAGCCGGAGCGTGCCGGGGGAGATCTCGGTGGCCGCGCGCTGGGTGCGGTGCGCCTGGTCGGCGACGCGCACGGCTTCCTCGGGAAGCCGCAGCCGGGTCAGCCGGTGCCGGGCGGATTCGACGACGACGAGATCGCCGTCGACCAGCACCGCGTCACTCGGCTCGCGCAGATCCGTGGCCAGCGTGGTGACCTCGCCACGGGCGGGGTCGTAACGGCGCAGGGCGTGGTTGTACGTGTCGCTGACGGCGACGGACCCGTCCGGCAGGGCGGTGACGCCCAGCGGGTGCTGGAAGAGCGCCTGGCCGGCGGCGCCATCGCGGTGGCCGAAGTCGAAGAGTCCGGTGCCGACGGCGGTGTGCACGGTCCCGTCCCGGTCCACGTACCGCAGCGCGGACGTCTCCGAGTCGGCGACCCAGAGCCGGTCGCCGTCCGCCGAGGCGGCAAGTCCGGACGGCTGGGCGAACCAGGCCTCGTCGGCCGGACCGTCGACCAGTCCTTCGTTGGTCGTGCCCGCGGCGACCTGCACGGCTGCGGACTCGGGGTCGTACGACCACAGCTGGTGCACGCCCGCCATGGCGATCCACAGCCGGTCCGCGAACCAGGCGACGTCCCACGGGGAGGAGAGGTCGACCTCGCGGGCCGGGCCGGTCGTCGGGGAGCCCTGCCACCACTGGCGGCCGGTGCCGGCGAGGGTCGCCGTCACCCCGGTCGTGAGGTCGAGGGCGCGGAGGGCGTGGTTGACGGTGTCGGCGACCGCGATCCGGCCGTCGGGCAGCACGGCCAGCCCCTGCGGCTCGCTGAACCGGACCTCGTCGGGCCCGCCGTCCGCGAACCCGCGGTCCCCGGTGCCGAAGTGGCGGCGCACCGTTTCGCCGTCGGGGTCGAGCTCGACGAGGCGGTGCCGGGTGGTGTCGGAGACCAGGAAGCCGCCGTCGGCCAGCAGCAGGGCCTTGCCGGGGAAGCGCAGATGGGTGGCAACGGGCTCGGGCGCCACGTACGGGCCGTCGCCGCGGCGCAGCGTGCCCGTCGCGGCGTGCTCGGCCTCCAGCTCCTCGACGAGCTTCTCGATGGCGTGCGCATGGCCCTCGCCGGCGTGCTGGGCGACGACATAGCCCTCGGGGTCGATGACGACGAGCGTCGGCCAGGCGCGTACGGCGTACTGCTTCCAGGTGGCAAGCTCGGGGTCGTCGAGGACGGGGTGGTGGACCTCGTACCGCTCGACGGCGTCGACGACGGCCCGATGCTCGGCCTCGTGGACGAACTTCGGCGAGTGGACGCCGATGATCACCACGGTGTCGCGGTGCTTCTCCTCCAGCTCGCGCAGCTCATCGAGGACATGCAGACAATTCACACAGCAGAACGTCCAAAAGTCCAGAATCACGATGCGCCCTCGCAGGTCAGCGAGGGTGTACTGCTGGTCGCCGGTATTGAGCCAGCCGCCCTTGCCGACCAGCTCGGGGGCCCTGACGCGCGCACGTGTTGCCATGTGAACAGTCAACATCACCGTGGTGCGTCCACATTCCGGAGGGTCGTGGGGGAATCTGTGAGCCATGAGATTCCTGGTGCGTGAGCGACTGTTCGCTGTCGGCGACGACTACTGGATCGAGGACCCGGACGGGCGCAAGGTCTTCCTCGTCGACGGCAAGGCGATGCGGGTGCGCGACACCTTCGAGCTGAAGGACGCGCAGGGCCGGACCCTGGTCGAGATCCGGCAGAAGCTGCTCAGCCTGCGCGACACGATGCTCATCGAGCGCGACGGCGAGCAGCTCGCCAGGGTCAAGCGGAAGCGGCTCTCGCTGCTGCGCAACCATTACCGGGTGACGCTGGTCGACGGCACCGAGCTCGATGTCAGCGGCAAGATCCTGGACCGCGAGTTCGCCATCGACTACGACGGCGAACTCCTGGCCCAGATCTCACGGCGTTGGCTGACCGTACGGGACACGTACGGCATCGATGTCGTACGGGAGGACGCCGACGCGGCACTGCTCATCGCCGTCGCGGTGTGTGTCATCGTGCTCGCGGACAAGGAGCACGACCGCTGACCGGGACGTTTCACGTGAAACCGGGCCCCGCCCGACGGTGGTGCGAGGCCCGGTGGGACGGATACGCCGGCGGACACCCGACGGTGGTGCGAAGTCCGGTCCGACCGATGCGTCAGCAGCCTCTCGACGGCGGGGCGAGACCGAGCCGCCGGTCCTTGAGCGCCGGGAACTGCTCGCGGGTGGCAAAGACCTTCGCCGGGTCGAACTCCACGGTGAGCACCTCCTCGTCCGCGCCCGCCTCGGCGAGCACCTCGCCCCACGGGTCGACGGCGATGCTGTGCCCGGCCTGCTGGACCCCGGCGTGGGTGCCGGCGGTGCCGACGGCCAGGACATACGCCTGGTTCTCCACGGCACGCGCCTGGGCGAGCAGCGTCCAGTGGGCGCGGCGCCGCTCCGGCCAGCCCGCCGGGACGACGAGCGTCTGCGCACCGGCGTCGACAAGGCCGCGGAACAGTTCGGGGAAGCGCAGGTCGTAGCAGGTGGCGAGGCCGAGCGTGGTCTGGGGCAGGGCGACCGTGACCAGGTCCTCGCCGGCGCCCATCATCACCGCCTCGCCCTTGTCGAAGCCGAAGCGGTGGATCTTGCGGTACACGGCAGCGCGCTCGCCCTCGGGCGTGAAGACCAGCGAGGTGTTGTAGAGCGTGCCGTCGTCGGCGCGCTCCACGAAGGAGCCCGCGTGCAGCCAGACCCCGGCGTCGGCCGCGGCCTTCGCCATCAGGTCGTGGGTGGGCCCCTGGAGCGGTTCCGCCTCGTCGGCGAAGGCGGTGTACGCGAACGCACCGACCGGCCAGAGCTCGGGAAGGACCACCAGATCGGCACCGCGCTGGCCCGCAACCAGGGAAGCGGCTCGATCCCTGCGGGAATTGACGGATTCGTCCGGGTCTACTGCGATCTGGATGAGGGAGGCGCGCACACTACCACCGTCCTGGCATTCGAGCCGTCAACACGGGCCTACGATCGTCACACGAAAGCACTGCCGGGGTGCCTGCTCGCAGCGTAACTTAGCGATCGAACCTCCCACGCAGCCCGCAGCCGCCGCCCGCCGACCGCGCCAGCAGTCCAGCCCATGCACCGCAGAACCGCACGAGGGGTCCCGTGACCGTCCATCCCAGCCTCCAGACCTACGCCGATGCCTGGACCCACTCCATCGAGTCGATAGCCGAGCTGGTGACGCCGCTCGCCGAGGGGGAGTGGAATCGCCGTACACCGTGCCCCGGTTGGTCGGTGCGCGACATCGTCTCGCACATCATCGGCATGGAGTGCGAGCAGCTCGGCGATCCGCGGCCGATCCACACGCTGCCGCGCGATCTCTACCACGTACAGAACGACTTCACCCGTTACATGGAGATGCAGGTCGATGTGCGGCGCCACCACACCGCACCCGAGATGACCTCCGAGCTGGAGTACACGATCATCCGCCGCTCGCGTCAGCTGCGGAACGAGTCGCGTGCCCCGGAGACCATGACCCGCGCGCCGCTCGGCGCCGAGCAGACCCTCGAACTGGCACTGCGGATGCGGGCCGTCGACGTCTGGGTGCATGAGCAGGATCTGCGTACGGCGCTGGGCAAGCCCGGCAATCTCGACTCCCCCGGCGCCACCATCACCCGGGACACACTCCTCGCCGCGCTGCCGAAGGTGGTCGCCAAGGACGCCGGCGCACCGCCGAATTCGGCGGTCGTGCTCGATGTGCACGGACCGATGGAGTTCCTGCGCACGGTCAGGGTCGACGCGGACGGCCGTGGTTCGGTGGACGGTTCGCCGTCGCTGGGGCCCGCGGTGACGCTGGCGATGGACTGGGAGACGTACGTCCGGCTGGCCTGTGGGCGGGTCCGGGCGACGGCGGTCGAGGACCGGATCAAGGTCGAGGGCGACCAGGAGCTGGCGACGGCGATCCTGCAGAACTTCGCCGTCACGCCGTAACGGCACGGTCGGCGGCGCCCGTCCTCGTGAGGCGAAGAGACGGGCGCGCCGCCGGTCCGGCCGCGGCAGGTGTCACGCGGGCACGTGCACGGCCTCCACGCGGCTGACCACATGGTGGTTCCGCTCGCGGAGCGTGGCGCGCGCATGCAGCCGCAGGATCTGTACGACCCCGATCGCCTCCAGGACGAAGACCGAGGCGAACGCGATGCGGTAGTTGTCCCCCGTCGCGTCGAGCAGCACACCGACGGCGAACAATGTCGTCATCGAGGCGATGAAACCACCCATGTTGACGATCCCCGATGCGGTGCCCTGGCGCTGCGGCGGGTTGGCCGGGCGTGCGAAGTCGAAGCCGATCATCGAAGCGGGTCCGCAGGCGCCGAGCACCGCGCAGAGCGTGATCAGCAGCCACATCGGCGCATGGTCGCCCGGGTACAGGATCGTCGACGCCCACACGACGGCCGTCACCGCGACCGTGCCGAGGGCGAGCGGGGCGCGCGCGGCGTGGTGGCGGGCGATGACCTGTCCGTAGACGAGGCCGACGGCCATGTTGGAGAGCACCACCAGGGTGAGCAGCTCCCCGGCGGTGGACCGGCTCAGTCCCTGTGCCTCCACCAGGAACGGCATTCCCCACAGCAGCAGGAACACCATCGCCGGGAACTGCGTGGTGAAGTGCACCCACATCCCGAGGCGGGTGCCGGGCTCCCGCCACGAGGCGGCGATCTGCTTGCGTACGTAGGCGGCGCCCGCGTGTTCGACGGGCGGCGGCTCGTGCCCCTCGGGGTGGTCCTTCAGGAAGAGGAGGAGCAGGACGAGGACCACCACCCCGGCGGCCGCGCTTCCCGCGAACGTGGCGGTCCAGCCGAAGCCGTGCAGGGCGCGGGCGATGAAGAGTGTGGAGACGAGGTTGCCCGCCATGCCGAAGAGCGCGGCGATCTGGCCGATCAGCGGTCCTCGCCGGGCCGGGAACCAGCGGGCGCCGAGCCGCAGCACGCTGATGAACGTCATCGCGTCGCCGCAGCCGAGCAGCGCCCGGGAGGCCAGCGCCATGCCGTACGACGGGGAGAGCGCGAAGCCGAGCTGCCCGACGGTGAACAGGACGGCCCCGAGGGTGAGGACCTTCTTGGTGCCGAGCCGGTCGACCATCAGACCGACAGGTATCTGCATGCCCGCGTAGACGAGCAGCTGAAGGATGGAGAACGTCGACAGCGCGGAGGCGTTGACGTCGAACCGGTCGGCGGCGTCGAGACCGGCGACCCCGAGGCTCGTACGGAAGATGATGGCGACGAAGTAGACGGCAACGCCGATGCCCCAGACCCAGGCGGCCCGCCGGCCGCCGGGCGGATCACCGGGCAGGGACAGGGTGGGAGCGGCAGCGGAACTCACCGGTCCTCACCCCGGACCAGCACCTTGACCCGGCTGACATGGCGTCGTACGACCTGCGCGGCGCCGTCCGCGTCCCCGGCCCTGATGGCCTCCAGCAGCTCGGTGTGCTCGGTGATGTTGGCGGCGATCCTGCCGGGATGCGCCTCCATCACGGCGACGCCCATTCGCAACTGCCGGTCGCGCAGCTGGTCGTAGAGGCGAGACAGGATCTCGTTGCCCGCGTTGCGGACGATCTCGGCGTGGAAGCAGCGGTCCGCGACCGACACGGCGGCCAGGTCCCCGGCCGCCACCTGCCGCCGCTGCTCGTCGAGCAGTTCCTCCAGGCGGGCGATCAGCTTCGCCGAGGCGGGCACTGCCTTGCGGGCGGCGAACTCCTCCACGAGCAGTCGGGTCTCCACCACGTCCGCGATCTCCTGCGCGGAGACGGCAAGCACCAGGGCCCCCTTCTTCGGATAGAGCTTGATCAGCCCTTCGACCTCCAGCCGCAGCAGCGCCTCGCGCACGGGCGTACGGGAGACGCCGACGGCCTCCGCGAGGTCGCCCTCGGTGAGGAGCGTGCCCCCCTCGTAACGGCGGTCGAGGACCGCCTGCTTGATGTGGGTGTAGACGCGTTCGGCGGCGGGCGGCTGCTTGGCGGGCGGGTGCGTCACGACAGGGGGTGCGGCAGGCATGCACACAGCATAGATACAACATGCACGCATGCGGTGGCACCGTCCGGAATCTGGACGGTAAAACCCCGGAAATTACCGCGGGATTCGGCACATCCATTCACGCGCCTCGTGAGTCTCACCACCGAGCGGCACCGTCATGCGGCCGCATTCCAGGGGCATTTGGAGCGTTCAAGTTGAAAATCGGCATTAAGGGCATACACCGCGTTTCCGCCACTGCCACCGTGGCCCTCACCGCGGGTGCCGTCATCGCGGGCAGCGCCTTCGCTTCCACGGCGCAGGCTGCCACGCTGCCCGTCCCCACAATCGCCGCCAAGGGCGGCTATGTGATGAACAACGGAACCGCGTCGACCCTCTACTCGAAGGCCGCGGACACCCGTCGCGCCACCGGCTCGACCACCAAGATCATGACGGCCAAGGTGGTACTGGCCCAGACGAACCTCAACCTGGATTCCAAGGTCACGATCCAGAAGGCGTACAGCGACTACATCGTCGCCAAGGGCGCCTCGTCGGCGCGCCTGATCGTCGGCGACAAGGTCACCGTCCGCCAGCTCCTCTACGGTCTGATGCTGCCGTCCGGCTGCGACGCCGCGTACGCGCTCGCCGACAAGTTCGGCACCGGCACCACCCGCGCGGCCCGCGTGACGTCGTTCATCGGCAAGATGAACGCCTCCGCCAAGTCCCTCGGTCTGACGAACACCCACTTCGACTCGTTCGACGGCATAAGCAATGGCTCGAACTACTCGACGCCGCGCGACCTGACGAAGATCGCCAGCAGTGCGATGAAGAACTCCACGTTCCGCTCGGTCGTGAAGACCAAGTCGACCACGCAGAAGGTCACCACGAGCAACGGTGGCTACCGCTACATGTCGTGGACCAACACCAACAAGCTGCTCGGCAGCTACACCGGTGCGATCGGCGTGAAGACCGGTTCCGGTCCGACGGCCGGGTACTGCCTGGTGTTCGCCGCGACCCGTGACGGCAAGACGGTCATCGGCACCGTCCTGGCGTCCACCTCCGAGACGACCCGGACGGCGGACGCGAAGAAGCTCATGGACTACGGCTTCTCGAAGTAGTTCCCCGCCCCACTCCCGGGGCCACGAGGAGGGGCCCGCCGCACAGCACGGCGGGCCCTTTCCTGCACCCGGCCCGCGGGCTCTCCCCCGTCATTCGGTCCGAAAGGGCAATGCACACATTGACCACCATTCCTCGTGGGCGGCTTCGCAGCGTCGCCGCGCTGTCGGTCGCCGCGACCTCCTGCAGTCTGCTCACCGCCGTGAGTGCCACGCCCGCTGCTGCGGCGACCAGTTGCACCTCGCCGGTCTTCAAGCGGCAGTTCTTCGCGAACACGTCGTTCTCCGGTACGCCGAAGAAGACCGACTGCGACTCGGTCATCGACCAGAACTGGGGCACCGGCGCACCCGCCTCCGGCCTGCCGAAGGACAACTTCGGTGTCCGCTGGACGATGACCCGGGACTTCGGCTCCGGCGGCCCCTTCGCCTTCACCGCGGCGGCCCGTGACGGCATTCGCGTGTACGTCGACGGGGTGCGCAAGGTCGACATCTGGAAGAACGTCTCCACCACCCAGAAGAAGACGGTCAACGTCACCCTCCCCGCCGGGAAGCACTCCCTGCGCATCGACTACGTCAACTGGACGGGCTCGGCCAACGTCACGTTCGGTTACGCACCGAGGACGTCGGCCACCGTCGACAAGGTCAAGCCGCTCAGCCCGGTCGGTGTGAAGGCGGTCCTCGACAACGCCACGGCGAATGCCAAGGTGACCTGGTCCGCGAACAAGGAGATGGACCTCGCCGGCTACCGCGTCTACCGCCGGCTCAAGGGATCCAGCACCTTCGCCCTCGTGAAGACGACCACCGCGACCTCGTACGCGGGTCTCCCGCCCGAGGCCGGGAAGACGTACTACTTCGAGGTACGCGCCTACGACAAGGCCGGGAACGTCTCCACCGGCAGTACCGACCAGCCGGTGACCACCATCGCCGTCACCGCTCCGGCCGGCCTCACCGCGCAGGGCACGGACGCCGCGATCGCGCTGACTTGGAAGCCGGTCCCAGGCGCGGTCCGCTACAACCTGAGGCGCGACGACCAGCACGGTCACGTGTCGGTCCGTTCCGTCACCGGCACGGCCTTCACCGACACCACGGTGAAGCGCTCCGAGAAGTGGACCTACCAGGTGGCCGCCGTGGACGGCGCCGGGCGCGCCTCCGCGTACGGCCCCGCCGTCGCGGCCTACCGTCCGGTCGCGGCGCCGCGGGACATCGTCGCGACGCCGGGGATCAGCAGTGCGACCTTCACCTGGACGACCGATCACTCCGTCGACGGCGATGTGTACGACTTCCACGTCTACCGTTCCGAGACGCTCCCCGTGGACACCTCGGCCGCGCCGATCCGCTGCAGCACCACCTGGAAGACGCTCGGCGACGGGCGGCTCCAGTACACCTGCACCGACACCTCCCCGGCCGGCGGCCTCACCTACCACTACGTGATCAAGGCCTACGACAACTCGGGCAGGGAGTCGGTACCTTCGGCCACAGTCGAGGTCACCACGCTCGCCAGGGACGTGACCCCGCCCGCGCCGGTCACCGGGCTCACCGCCAAGGCCACCGAGTACGGCATCGAGCTGCACTGGAACGCCAACACCGAGCCCGATCTCAAGCGGTACGTGGTGTACCGCGGAGAGCTGATCGACGGCGAGGACGAGCGGGTCTGCTACGGCACTTCGTCCGAGTACCTCGACGCGGCCACCACGTCCTACACCGACGAGCGGCTGCCCGACGGTGAGGAGCGGTGCTACTTCATCGACGTCGAGGACACCTCCGGCAACTCCAGCTTCCGGATGACACACAGCGCCGAGATCGCCGTCGTCACCGAACTGGACCTGACCCCGTCCGTCGAGACCCCGGCGGGCTCCCCGCTCACGCTCACCGCGACCCGGGGCACCACCGGTACCTCGGTGGACCTGTCCTGGAACACGGTCGTCGGCGCGATGGGCTACCTGGTCGAACGGTGGAACCCGGCCACGGGCGCGTACGAAACGCTGACCGCCGGCCCCGTCACGGACGTGTCGTACACGGACGCCACCGCTCCGACCGGCACCACCCACTTCTACCGGGTGACCGCCGTGTACGCCGACGACACCCGGTCGGCGCCCGCCGCGGACTGGGTGATCCTGGCCCCCGCCGAGTGACCTGACCCGACAGAAAGAAGCGGGCCTGCGCGGAAGAAATCTCCGCACAGGCCCGCTTCTTCCGTCTCACACGGCCATCAGGCCCAGGTGATCAGCCTCTTGGGCTGTTCCAGGATCGCGGCGACATCCGCCAGGACCTTGGAACCGAGCTCACCATCGACCAGACGGTGGTCGAACGACAGCGCCAGCGTGGTGACCTGACGGGGCTTCACCTTGCCCTTGTGGACCCACGGCTGCAGCTTGATCGCACCGACCGCGAGGATCGCGGACTCACCCGGGTTCAGGATCGGCGTACCCGTGTCGACGCCGAAGACGCCAACGTTGGTGATCGTCACCGTGCCGCCCGCCATGGCGGCGGGAGACGTCCTGCCGTCCCGGGCCGTGGCGACCAGCTCGCCCAGTGCGGCGGCGAGCTGCGGCAGGGTCTTGTCCTGCGCGTCCTTGATGTTCGGCACGATCAGACCGCGCGGTGTTGCGGCCGCGATGCCCAGGTTCACATAGTGCTTCTGCACGATCTCCTGGTTGGCCTCGTCCCAGGCAGCGTTGATCTCCGGGTTCCGCTTGATCGCGACCAGGAGCGCCTTGGCAATGATCAGGAGCGGGTTGACCCGGACCCCCGCCATGTCCTTGTCGTCCTTGAGCTCCGCCACGAGCTTCATCGTGCGCGTGACGTCGACCGTCACGAACTCGGTGACATGCGGTGCGGTGAACGCACTGCCGACCATGGCCTGCGCAATGGCCTTCCGCACACCCTTGACCGGGATACGGGTCTCCCGGGCACCCGGCACCGCGGCGGGCACGGTGGCGACGACCGCCGGTTCCGGGACCGTGGCCGAAACCGGGGCGGGTGCGGGCGCCTGCGCCGGTGCGGGCATGGCCGCCGCGTGCACGTCCTCGCGCGTGATGATCCCGCCCTCGCCGGTCGGGACGACCGTGGCCAGGTCGATGCCCAGGTCCTTGGCCAGCTTGCGCACCGGCGGCTTGGCGAGCGGGCGGCTCTCCGGGACGGCCGGTCCGCGGCCGTTCAGCTCGCCCTGGATCGCGGCAGCCGCGGCAGCCGGCTGCTCGGCGCCCTTACGGGCGCGGCGCTTGGTGGAGGACTCGGCCACGCCGTAGCCCACCAGCACCGGCTGGCGGCCCTTCGGCGCCTCCGGTTCCGGTTCGGCCGCGGCCGGAGCCGGAGCCGCCTGTGCAGCCGCGTCACCGCTGCCCGGAGCCACGTCCACCGCGATGATCACCTGGCCGACGTCGACGGTCGTGCCCTCGGCGAAGCGCAGCTCGTGCACCACGCCGTCGAACGGGATCGGCAGCTCCACGGCCGCCTTCGCGGTCTCGACCTCGCAGACGACCTGGCCGTCGGTGACGGTGTCGCCCGGCTGTACGTACCACTTGAGGATCTCGGCCTCGGTCAGTCCCTCGCCCACGTCGGGCATCTTGAATTCACGGAAGCGAGCAGACGCTTCGGTCATCGTCGTCACGGCCCCTCTCCTCAGTACGCCAGCGAGCGGTCGACGGCGTCGAGCACCCGGTCCAGGCCCGGCAGATACTCGTCCTCGAGACGCGCCGGCGGATACGGGACGTGGTAGCCGCCGACCCTGAGCACCGGTGCCTCCAGATGGTAGAAGCAGCGCTCGGTGATGCGGGCGGCGATCTCGGCACCGGATCCGTAGAACACCGGCGCCTCGTGGACGACGACCAGCCGGCCGGTCTTCTCGACCGAGGCCTGGACGGAGTCGAAGTCGATCGGGGACATCGACCGCAGGTCCAGGACCTCGATCGACTTGCCCTCCTCCTGGGCGGCCGCGGCGGCCTCCAGGCAGACCTTCACCATCGGGCCGTACGCGGCGAGGGTGAGGTCCGATCCCTCCCGTACCGTCGCGGCCTTGTGCAGCGGGCCGGGAATGAGGTCGGTCTCGACCTCGCCCTTGTCCCAGTAACGCCGCTTCGGCTCGAAGAAGATGATCGGGTCGTCGCTCTGGACGGCCTGCTGCATCATCCAGTAGGCGTCCGAGGCGTTGGACGGCGAGACCACCTTCAACCCAGCGACGTGCGCGAACAGCGCCTCGGGCGACTCGCTGTGGTGCTCGACGGCGCCGATGCCGCCGCCGTAAGGGATCCGGACGACGACCGGCAGCTTGATCTTGCCGAGCGCGCGGGCGTGCATCTTCGCGAGCTGCGTGACGATCTGGTCGTACGCGGGGAAGACGAAACCGTCGAACTGGATCTCCACGATCGGCCGGTAGCCGCGCAGGGCCAGACCGATCGCGGTGCCGACGATGCCGGACTCGGCGAGCGGCGTGTCGATGACCCGGTCCTCGCCGAAGTCCTTCTGGAGCCCGTCGGTGATCCGGAAGACCCCGCCCAGCTTGCCGACGTCCTCACCCATGATGAGGACCTTGGGGTCGGTGTCGAGGGCCTTGCGCAGCGACTCGTTGAGCGCCTTCGCGATGGACATCTTTTCCAGGGCCATGACTAGTTGCCCTCCTCGGCGAACGAAGCCTGGTAGGCGGCGAACTGGGCGCGCTCCTCGTCGACGAGGGGGCTCCCGTCGGCGTACGCGTGGTCGAAGATCGCCATTCGGTCCGGGTCGGGCATGGCCCGTACTGCTTCGCGGACCCGCTTGCCGAGAGCCTCGCTCTCCTCGTCGAGCGCGGAGAAGTACGCCTCGTCGGCGAGCTCCTGCTTCTCCAGGTACGTACGGAGCCGCAGGATCGGGTCCTTGGCCTCCCAGGAGGCGCGCTCCTCGTCCGCCCGGTACTTCGTCGGGTCGTCGGAGGTGGTGTGCGCGCCCATCCGGTAGGTGAACGCCTCGACGAGGGTGGGGCCCTCGCCCCGTCGGGCCCGCTCCAGCGCCGACTTGGTGACGGCGAGGCAGGCGAGTACGTCGTTGCCGTCGACCCGGACGCCTGGGAAGCCGAAGCCCTGCGCGCGCTGGTAGAGCGGGACGCGGGTCTGCCTCTCGGTGGGCTCGGAGATCGCCCACTGGTTGTTCTGGCAGAAGAAGACGACCGGGGCGTTGTAGACCGCGGAGAAGGTGAACGACTCGGCGACGTCGCCCTGGCTGGAGGCGCCGTCCCCGAAGTACGCGATCACGGCGGAGTCCGCGCCGTCCTTGGCGACGCCCATGGCGTAGCCGGTGGCGTGCAGGGTCTGCGAGCCGATGACGATCGTGTACAGGTGGAAGTTGTTGCTGTTCGGGTCCCAGCCGCCGTGATTCACACCGCGGAACATTCCGAGCAGATTGGTCGGGTCGACCCCGCGGCACCAGGCGACACCGTGCTCACGGTAGGTCGGGAAGACGTAGTCGTCGTCCCGCAGCGCCCGGCCGGAGCCGATCTGTGCGGCCTCCTGACCGAGCAGCGAGGCCCACAGACCCAGTTCGCCCTGACGCTGCAGGGCAGTCGCCTCGGCGTCGAAGCGGCGGGTCAGGACCATGTCCCGGTACAGACCGCGCAGCTCGTCCGCGGTCAGGTCGATGGTGTAGTCCGGGTGCTCCACGCGCTCGCCCTCGGGCGTCAGCAGCTGTACGAGCTCGGGCTCGGAACTCTGTGGCGTCTTCGCGGCGCTGGTCCGCTTGCTGCTGCGTCGCGGTTTGCGCGCGGCAGTGCTCTCCACGGTCACGTGCGTGCTCCTCCGTCGGTCCGGCCCCCGGGGTCTGCCGGGAGACCAGTGCGGCTCGCCTGTGTCCGTACCCGTGCACGGGGTGGGTGCCGCTCGGCCGGGAACAGGCGTGACAGGTGCCCCGGCGAGCGCCCTGTCAAAGGCACGTTACCCAGTGCATCGCGCAACTGCGAAAACCTGTCTGACCTGCGATTTTGCTTGGATATCCAAGTAAATCGAGAAATTCGGGAACTCTCGCTGGTCACAGCACTGGCAACGGCCTTGCAGGCCGCCGGAACAACGGCACGTTATCCCGCCGTTCAGCGGCAGGGAAGAGGGGAGTGTGTGAGACTGCGATTGTGCGCGAAGAAGGAAAAATCACCGTATTTCTGTTGGACGACCATGAGGTCGTGCGACGCGGGGTCCATGAACTTCTCTCGGTCGAGGACGACATCGAAGTCGTCGGCGAAGCCGGTACGGCGGCGGACGCACTGGCGCGTATCCCCGCGACCCGGCCCGATGTGGCGGTGCTCGACGTACGGCTGCCGGACGGCAGCGGGGTGGAGGTCTGCCGGGAGATCCGTTCTCTGGACGACAGCATCCACTGCCTGATGCTGACGTCGTACGCCGATGACGAAGCCCTCTTCGACGCGATCATGGCGGGCGCGTCGGGATACGTGCTGAAGGCGATCCGCGGCAATGAGCTGCTGAATGCGGTACGGGATGTGGCGGCCGGAAAATCGCTGCTGGACCCGGTCGCGACCGCGCGTGTCCTGGAGCGGCTGCGGGAGGGAAAGAAGGGCCGGGGCGACGACAAGCTCGCGAGCCTCACCGACCAGGAGCGCAAGATCCTCGACCTGATCGGCGAGGGGCTGACGAACCGGGTGATCGGCGAACGGCTCCATCTCGCCGAGAAGACGATCAAGAACTATGTCTCCAGCCTGCTCTCCAAGCTGGGCATGGAGCGCCGCTCGCAGGCCGCCGCCTATGTGGCGCGCCTCCAGGCCGAGCAGCGCTGAGCGGGACGGGGCCGCGGGCGCCTTCCCTCCTGCCCGGCGGGGCCGCGCCCCTCAGTGACTTTCGGGACTTTGGTCCCGGACCACCCGGGGCCGCGGCCTCTTTCTGTGCCCGCCGCCGTATCGCAGAGTGGAGCGCATGTCCTCTGAGGAACTGCAAGCGATCGAGCTGCTTGCCCGGGTGCCGTACGGCCGGCTGGCGACGACCCGGCGGGCGCTCCCGTATCTGGCGGTGGCCCGTCACATCGTGATCGACGGCCACGTCGTCCTGCGGATGCACAGCGGACTCGGGTACCACGCTTCGTGCGACGGCACCGTCGTCGCCTACGGGGCGGACAATTTCAACGCGGCGGCATCCGGCGACGGCGGCGACCTGTGGTCGGTCCAGTTCACCGGCCCTGCCGAGATCGTGCATCCGACCGAGGAGCAGCGCGAGCGCTTCGGTGCGGCACCTCGGGAGGTCAACGGCGAACCCTTCGAGCCGGTCTTTCTCCGCCTCGCTCCGCACTTCGTCACGGTGCACACTCTGGGCTTCCACGCAAGTCAGCCGAACCGACACGCAGCGTGATCTACCATCTGGCGAGTGCCGCGCTCATCTGTCACCCTCCCGCCTGTTCCTCCGGTCGGCGACGTGCTGCGCCGCTACCCGGACACCGGTGAGCCCCTCAGCTGCAAGCCCCTCACCAAGGGCCTCCTCAACCACGGCTACCGCGTCTCCACCACCCGCGGCTCGTACTTCCTCAAACACCACGTCGACGACTCCACCGGCGACCGCGCGACGATCGTCCGCCAGCACCGCGCCACCCAGCGGCTGCAGTCGCTGGGGGTTCCGGTCGCCCCGCCCGTCGAGGACACGGAGGGTGACACGGTCACGGAGATCGACGGCCGGTGCTACGCGCTGCACCCCTGGGTGGACGGACTGCACCGCGTCGGCGCCCAGCTGACCCTCGCGCAGTCGGAACGGCTCGGGGCGCTCCTGGGAGCCGTACACACGGGGCTCGCGCAGGTGATGGAGACGGGGGCGACCAGGGGGCGCGGGCATGCCAGCCCGGACGCCGTCGACACGTTCGCGCTGATCGACGACCTGCTGGCCGCGGCGCGGGACCGCCGCCCCCGGGACTCCTTCGACGAGCTGGCCGAGCACCGCCTCGTCGAGCGGCGTGCCCTGCTGGAACGGCACGCCGACCGCCGGCCGCCCACCCCCGACATCCCGGCGACCGGCTGGGTGCACGGCGACTTCCACCCGCTGAACGTGCTGTACCGGGACGCCGACCCGGTGGCGATCATCGACTGGGACCGGCTGGGGGTGCAGCCGCGCGCCGAGGAGGCGGTACGGGCCGCGGCGATCTTCTTCGTACAGCCCGGCGGGAAGCTGGACCTGGGGAGGGTACGGGCCTACGCGCGGGCCTACCGGTGTGCGGTCGGGGCGGGCGCCTGCGAACTGGCCGCCGCGGTGCACCGGGTGTGGTGGGAACGGCTCAACGACTTCTGGATACTGCGCTGGCGCTACCGCCTGGACGACCGAAGGGCCGACCCGCAGTTTCCTGCGGTGTCGGCCCTGGCGGTCTGGTGGACGCGGGAGTACGAGGCGGTGCGCGACGCCTTCACGGGGTGAGGGCGGTCGGCGCCACAGGGGCGCTACTGAGGCGTACCGCCGGCCGCGCTGTCACCGGTGCTGCCGCCTTCCGTACCGGCGACGGCGCCGCCGCCCGGGGTGCCCGGAGCGGTGGCCGTGTCACTCGGCGCGGGGGTCTCGCCACCGGTCGTGCCCTCGTTCGTCGTGCCGTCGGACGTGCCGGTGTCCGGCGGGGTGGCCGTGTCGGACGGGGTCTCGGACGGCTTGCTCGGCGAGGGGGACGAGGAGAAGGACGGCGGTTTGCTCGGCCGCTGCTCGCCACCGGTGGTGTCGGCCGGCGGCGGGACGATGTCCGTCTGCTCGTCGGTCGGCTCCGCCGAACTCTCCTTCGCGGCAGGGGAGCTGGAAGTAACGGGGGGCGGTTGCCGGTGGTTGTTGTCGTTGTTGCCCGCGGCGTTCACCGCGATGGCGACACCCGCCCCGATCGCGATCAGCGCGAGGACGACGAACAGCCAGAGCTTGCCGCGGCCGCCACCGCTGCGGCGTCCGCCGTCGTACCCGCCGTCGTCCGGATTCATCGGCGGCAGGATCGGGCTCTGCGAGGTGTCCCCGTGCTGCGGGTGCCCCATCGCCATCGTCCCGCCGGGCATGCCCATGGCGGGGGTGTTGCCGCGCTCGTGCGCGGTGACCGGTCCGGTGTTCCACGTGCCCGTGTGCCCGCCCTGCACCTGGAGCATCTGCAGGCCGTACTGGACCAGCCCGCGCATCTCCTCGGCGCTCTGGAACCGGTCGTCCGGGTCCTTCGCGAGCGACCGCATGACGAGCCCGTCCAGCTCGGGCGGCACCGCGTCCATGATCTCGGACGGCGGGACCGGAATGTCCTGAACGTGCTGGTACACCACGGAGAGCGGTGTCTCACCCGTGAACGGGGGCCGGAGCGCGAGGAGTTCGTAGAGCAGACAGCCGGTGGCGTACAGGTCGGAGCGGTGGTCGACGGCCTTGCCCAGCGCCTGTTCGGGGGAGAGGTACTGCGGCGTGCCCATGACCATGCCGGTCTGGGTCATCGTCGACTGCGCGCCGTGCAGCGCACGGGCGATGCCGAAGTCCATCACCTTGACCGCGCCGGAGTTCGTGATGATCACGTTGGCCGGCTTGATGTCACGGTGCACGATGCCGTGCTGGTGCGAGTACGCGAGGGCCTCCAGCACCCCCGAGACGATGATCAACGCCTGCTCGGGCGGCGGCGCCTCGGCGTTGAGCAGCAGATCGCGGATGGTGCGGCCCTCGACGAGCTCCATCACGATGTACGGGACGGTCTGGCCGCCCACGACGTCCTCACCGGAGTCGTACACGGCGACGATCGCATGGTGGTTGAGGCCCGCGACGGACTGTGCCTCACGCGTGAACCGGGCCTTGGAGACCGGGTCCTCGGCAAGATCGGAACGGAGCAGTTTCACCGCGACCGTACGTCCCAGCCGGACGTCCTCCGCGGCAAAGACCTCGGCCATGCCACCCCGGCCCAGCCGGTGCGTCATCCGGTAGCGTCCGTCACCGACCACACCTCCTATGCCCCAGGAGTCGGCCGCATCCGAAACTCCGCCGCCGTTTGCTTCGGGTTCGGGTGCCATCAGTCCTCGCCGTCGTATCTGTCCGCACGTCCGCGGGTTCTCACGGTGTCTTGCATGCCTTGCTGCATTGCCACGTCACGCTACAGGCTCTGTAGGACACCCGGTCTCGAGAGGGACGGGCCATCAAACCGGCTGCTGCCCCGCTCACGCAAATTCCATGCTTTTCCTGTAACGCTTCCGAGACGCTTCTTGTGCGTAGGGTCACGGAACGGGCACCCGGCTTGACGTGTCGTACCCCTCGGGCAGACTTGGCCCGTCATACGGATCTTCGCGTGAGACGCGCGCCGAGGGGGAAGCAAGTCATGAGCCAGGACGGCGCACACGGCGCCCAGGGTCGCTACGCGGGTGGTTCGGTCGCCGGCGGCCGCTACCAGCTTCGCGACCTGCTCGGCGAAGGCGGGATGGCGTCCGTATATCTGGCGTACGACTCCGCGCTCGACCGTCAGGTGGCGATCAAGACCTTGCACACGGAGCTGGGGCGCGAGCAGTCCTTCCGTGAGCGGTTCCGTCGCGAGGCTCAGGCCGTGGCCAAGCTGCAGCACACCAACATCGTCTCGGTCTTCGACACCGGCGAGGACGAGCTCGGCGGCGCGCTGATGCCGTACATCGTCATGGAGTACGTCGAGGGGGAGCCCCTCGGCTCCGTACTCCAGGCGGACATCCGCAGTTACGGCGCGATGCCGGCCGACAAGGCACTCAAGGTCACCGGCGACGTACTGGCCGCGCTGGACACCAGCCACGAAATGAGCCTGGTCCACCGCGACATCAAGCCCGGCAACGTGATGGTGACCAAGCGCGGCGTCGTGAAGGTCATGGACTTCGGCATCGCCCGCGCCATGCAGTCGGGCGTCACGTCGATGACGCAGACCGGCATGGTCGTCGGCACCCCGCAGTACCTCTCCCCCGAACAGGCCCTGGGCCGTGGGGTGGACGCGCGCTCCGACCTGTACTCGGTCGGCATCATGCTGTTCCAGCTGCTGACCGGACGGATCCCGTTCGACGCGGACTCGCCGCTCGCCATCGCGTACGCGCACGTCCAGGAGGAGCCGGTCGCGCCGTCCTCCATCAACCGGTCGATCACCCCGGCGATGGACGCACTGGTCGCCCGGGCACTGAAGAAGAACCCGAACGAGCGCTTCCCCAGCGCGGCGGCGATGCAGGACGAGATCACGCGCGTGCTGAACGCCGGCGGCCGGACGGGCGCCCCGGTGATCATCGGCGGCGCGGCCGGACCGGCGAACAGCGGCTCGGGCGTCGGCTCCGCGGTCTTCCCGCCGGTCGACCAGTCCACGCAGGCGCCGCAGGGCGTGCAGATGCCGTACCAGCCGCAGCAGTACCAGCAGCAGCCCGGCCCGTACGGCCCGCCGACCCCGGCGCCCACGCCGTCGCCGTCGCCGTCGCCGAGCTACGGCTACCCGCAGTCGAGCCCGGCGTACCGGACCCCGGCCCCGACGCCGTACACGATCTCGCCGCAGCCGGTGGGTGGCGGCGGTGGCACCGGTGGCGGCGGCAAGCGGAACATGCCGGTGATCGTCGGTTCGATCGTGGTCGCGCTGATCGCGATAGGCGGCCTGATCACGGTGCTGTCGCTGAAGGGCGACCCGGGCTCGGACACCGGCAAGGGCGGTGACCCGAGCAGCTCGGCGGTGGCGGGCGAGCACAAGGATCCGGAGCGGAACCGGACGATGAAGACGGAAGACTGCACCGACCCCTCCGAGGACAGCGACGACCCGAGCAAGATCGAGGCGCCGGACTTCACGTACAAGGACTACCTCTCCGCCAAGGAATGTGCCAGGGCCGCGGGCTGGACGATCAAGAAGATCAAGGTCCCGGGCAACACCTACGCCGAGGACCAGGTCTTGGAACAGTTCCCGTCCGCCGGTACCGCCATGGACGAGAAGGGCGCGCACTTCGAGCTGCGCGTCTCGACGGGCGACCCGGCCTGAGACGCACGCACAGGGAGAAGTGACGGTCCGGCACGCGTGAGGTGTGCCGGACCGTTTCGTCTTACGGGCGCCCGGGATACCGGACAGACACTTGAGATGCCGGACATATCGGCACATGTGACGCTGACCCCATGGCTTCAGCACTCCTCTCCATATGGTCGTCGAGGTGTGTGGCCTGTCTGGTGATAGCCGCGGGGGCGGCCTTGGGGCAGGCACAGGGACAGGCACACGCCGACCAGCGCACTTCCGGTGGTACGCCGGGGCTGACCCGGGCTCGGGCCGGCCAATCGGTGGCCGCTCCGCCGCCCCCCGAGCACTCCCCGCCCCCGAGTTCCGCCGCCCCGACCGGCACCGCCTCCACCGATGCGTCCGCCAGCCCGCCGGGCGGACCCTCCGTCACCCCTTCGGCCGATGGCGCGACGCTTCCGCCCTCGCCCTCCCCGGCCGGGTCGACCCGCAGGCCGGCCGCCCCCTCCGCCTCGGCGTCACGCTCGGCCTCGCCCTCCGCCTCCGCCTCGGCGTCACACTCGGCCTCGCCCTCCGCCTCCGCCTCGGCGTCACACTCGGCCTCGCCCTCCGCCTCCGCCTCGGCGTCACGCTCGGCTTCGCCCTCCCGCTCGGTCTCACCCTCCCGTTCCCCCTCGTCATCCACGAGCCCGCCCGCCAGGCCGTCGGCCCGGCCCGAGGCGCAGCCACCGCTCGCCGGGCGGCAGGCCGGGGAGGGGCGCCTGCGGCCGGGCCGGCCGTTCTCATCGTCGGAGCTCGCCCATCGCGACACCCCCCACGGCCTGCCCGAGGTGCAGCCCGTCATGACGACTCCCGTCGCGGTGCCCGCGGTCACGCCCGCAGTGAGCGGCTCCCCGCCCGAGGGCCGGCTCGCGCCACAGGCCCTCGACACTCCCGCCGCGCGACGAGTGCAGACAGTGTCGCTGGGCGCCGGAATAGCCCTGGTCGGGCTGGGTCTGGGTTTCCTGGGGCTCCGGATGCGCCGCACCGGCTGAGGGGCGCGAGCGCCCGGCAGGGACTTGCACGGATCAACATACTCGGTATACATACTGAGTATGTCGATCCGTCATGGACTCCTGGCCCTTCTGGAGCGTGGTCCCCGTTACGGCTCCCAGCTCCGCACAGAATTCGAGTCCCGCACCGGCTCCACCTGGCCCCTGAACGTCGGCCAGGTGTACACCACGCTGAGCCGGCTGGAGCGCGACGGCATGGTCGTCCAGGACGGTGAGGACGATCAGGGGCACGCCCTCTACTCGATCACCGACGGCGGACGTGCCGAACTGCGCAGCTGGTTCGAGACACCTGTCGACCGCAGCAACCCTCCCCGCGACGAGCTGGCGATCAAGCTCGCCATGGCGGTCGGTGCACCCGGCGTCGACATCCGGGCCGTCATCCAGTCGCAGCGCCACCACACCGTCAAGGCGATGCAGGACTACACCCGGCTGAAGGCGCAGGCGCTCGCTGACGTCCCGGCCAACCGTGACGAGGTGGCCTGGCTCCTCGTACTGGAACAGCTGATCTTCCAGGCGGAGGCCGAGGCCCGCTGGCTGGACCACTGTGAGTCGCGCCTGGTCCGCCTCGCCGAGGCCGCCGCCACGGATCCGGAGCCCGAGACGCGTACGACCGGCCGTGCCCCGGCACGCACCCCTGCGCGCCCGCGCCCACGGCGCTGACCGAAGAGCCGAACCCGCGGTTCGCGGCGCAGACCACAGAACCGGTCCGCGGTTCACGGCGAAGACCGCAGAACCGATCCCGAGGGGGGAACCAACCACCATGTCCTCGCACGTCCCGTCCGCATCTCCGTCACCGACACCCCGGCTCTCCGCCGCGCCCCTGCCCGTCGACGCGCCCGTGCTCGAACTCCGCCATCTCACACGCACCCACGGCACCGGTATCGCCGAAGTACATGCCCTGCGCGGCATCAACCTCTCCGTGCACACCGGTGAACTCGTCGCCGTGATGGGCCCGTCCGGCTCCGGCAAGTCCACTCTGCTGACGCTGGCCGGCGGTCTCGACACCGCGAGCAGCGGCCAGGTCGTCATCGAGGGGCAGGACATCTCCACGCTCGGCCGCAAGGGCGTCGCCACCCTGCGCCGGCGCAGCGTCGGCTATGTCTTCCAGGACTACAACCTGATCCCGGCGCTGACCACCGCCGAGAACATCGCCCTGCCGCGCGAACTCGACGGCGTCTCCGTGCGCAAGGCGCGCAAGGAGGCGCGGGCAGCGCTGGAGGAGATGGGCCTGTTGCAGATCGCAGACCGGTTCCCCGACGAGATGTCCGGGGGTCAGCAGCAGCGGGTCGCGATCGCGCGTGCGCTGGTCGGGGACCGGCGCCTGGTCCTCGCCGACGAGCCGACCGGGGCGCTCGACTCGGAGACCGGTGAGGCCGTCCTCGCCCTGCTGCGGAACCGGTGCGACCAGGGTGCGGCCGGGGTGATGGTGACGCACGAGCCGCGGTACGCCGCCTGGGCGGACCGGGTGGTGTTCCTCCGGGACGGCTCGATCGTCGACCAGACGCTGGCCACCGGCGCCGACTCGCTGCTCGCCGTCGAGGGCGCCGAGTGAGCATGTTCACGGGCTGGCGTGCCGCCCTCAGGATCGCCCGGCGCGACGCGATGCGGGCCAAGGGCCGCAGTGCCCTGGTCGTCGCGATGATCGCGCTGCCGGTACTCGGTGTGACGGCCGCAGATGTGACGTACCGCAGTGTGACGCCGACCCAGGCGGAGGAGCTGACCGCCGCGATGGGCTCCGCGGACGCGCTGTTCAGCGACCCGGGCATGGGGGCGGGTGCGATCGAGCAGATGCCCGACGGGAAGTCGTACGGCGTGGTGCCGGACGACACCTCGCAGCCGGGTGGCACATCCGTTCCGGGCATCGACACGACGACCGCGCTGCCCGAGGGCGCGCACGCGATCAGCATCGAGACCGTCCCGGCGGAGGCAACCACCGCCTACGGGATGGCCACCACCGACATCGTCGAGCTCCGGACCTCAGACCCCATGGTCCACGGCAAGGTCGACCTCGTGCGGGGCTCCCTTCCGCGGCGCGACTCCGAAATGGCCGCCACCGAGCCGTTCCTGAAGAAGTCGGGTCTGCACGTCGGCTCACGCACCACCCTGCGCGGCCCCGAGCGCACATACACCATCACCGGTGTCGTCGAGCGGCCGGACAACCTCAAGTCCACAGCGCTGTACGCCGAACCCGGGGCGGTCATCGCCCCGTGGCGGACCCTGGCCAAGCACGACAAGAAGGTGCTCCCGCCGAACACAGGCTCGAAGGAGTGGCTGGTCAAGGGCGCCCACGGGGCGGGCGTGAGCTGGGCCGACGTGCTCGCGGCCAATGAGCGGGGCGCGCTTGTCGTGTCCCGTCAGGTCGTTCTCGACCCGCCGCCGGACTCCGAGGTCCCGATGGCCCGGTCCATGAGCGGCAGCTCGTACGGCGGTTCCGAAGAACTGAGCGCGGCACTGATCACCGTGGTCGCCATGGCCGTCCTGGAGATCGTCCTGCTCGCCGGACCGGCCTTCGCGGTCGGTGCCCGCCGCTCCCGCCGCCAGCTGGGCCTAGTCGGTACGTGCGGCGGCGACCGGCGCCATGTGCGGGCCGTGGTCCTCTTCGGCGGGCTGGTGCTCGGCGGCGCCGGTGCCGTCGTCGGTGTCGTGGTCGGGTTCCTGCTCACCGTGGTGTTCCGCCCGATGATCGAGGGCTGGGCCGGACACCGCTTCGGCTCGCTCGCCGTGCACCCGTCCGAGCTGCTGACCATTGCCGTGATCGGCCTCGTCACCGGTCTGCTGGCGGCGCTCGCCCCCGCGATCGTGGCGAGCCGGCAGTCCGTACTGGAGTCGCTCAGCGGCCGTCGCGGCATCCGCCGCAGCTCCCGGGTGCTTCCGCTGATCGGTGCAGCCGCCCTGCTGGGCGGCATCGCCATCGCCGTCCACGGCGGCACCAGTGGCGACTCGACGTCGGTCGCGGGCGGCTCGGTCGTCGCCGAACTCGGGCTCCTCTGCTGCATCCCGATGATCGTCGGCCTCCTGGGGAGGCTCGGCCGCAGGTTCCCGCTCTCCCCGCGGATGGCGCTGCGCGACGCGGCCCGCAACCGGGGACGGACGGCACCGGCGGTCGCGGCCGTGATGGCGGCCGTGGCGGGGTCGGTGGCCATCGCCACCTATATGTCCAGCACGCTGGCCGAGTCGGACTTCGAGTACACGCCGTCGCTCACCCCCGGCACCGTCGCTCTCATCGCTTCCGACGGCGGGGCCACCCAGCAGCTCCCCCTGGCCCGCGCCGCCGTCGAACGGAACCTGGCCGTCAACGGCGGACACGCCGACCTCGGCCGGGTCTGGGCGGGCAGCGACTGCGCCGTCTACTACGAGGAGGAGAACGGCTGCGGCTCGATCGAGCTGATCAAGCCCACCGGCAAGGGCCACTCCTGCCCGCTCAAGGGCAAGGGCGCCAGGGAGCTCGCTGCGAGTCTCTCCGCCGAGGAGCACAAGAAGCTGATGCGGTCCCCCGCCTGTCTGGACGAGTTCATGTACACGACCTCGTTCCAGGGTGGGCCGGGCGGCATCGTCCTGGGCGACGCGAAGTTCCTCAACACCTATGTGAAGCTCCGTGACCCCGCGGCCGCCAAGGCCCTGGCGGCCGGCACACCCGTGCTGCTCAATCCGGCGTACGCGACGAACGGCGAGGTCACCCTCAAGGCCGTCCACACGTACAACGACCGCGACAAGAAGAACCGGAAGCTGCATCCGGGCAAGGCCGAGACCCGTACCGACCGGCTGAAGGTCTATCAGGCGCCCGAGCAGTACGCCACCACGCCCGGGGTCCGCATGATCATGCCGCTGCGGACGGCCCAACGGCTCGGTCTGCACACCGAGGTGTACGGCAGCGTCTACGCGGTCGCGCACGCGCCGACCGACCCCGAGGATCAGCGGGTATCGGCCGCGATCGAACTGGCCGGCGGCGGGATCCACCTCCAGTCGGAGGGCGGGCGGGACGACAGGAACCTGCAGGAAGGCACGATCCTGCTGATCCTCTCCCTGTTCGCGGGGGTGGTCACCCTGGGCGCGGCCGCGATCACGACCGGTCTCGCCAAGGCCGACGCGGAGGCCGACCTCACCACGCTCAGCGCGGTCGGTGCACCCCCGGGCGTACGACGCACCCTCTCCGGTTTCCAGTGCCTGGTGGTCGCGCTCACCGGCGTCCTGCTCGGCACGGCGGCGGGTCTCGTACCGGCGGTGGCGCTCCGGCTCGTCGACCTGCGCCAGGCAGTGCAGGACATGCGGGTGGAACCGATGAACTCCGCCTACACGCCGATCGTGTTGCCCTGGGCGACCATCGGTTTGCTGGCCCTGGTCGTCCCGCTGCTGGCCGGGCTGCTCGCCGCGGCGTTCACCCGCTCGCGGCTGGCGCTGGCCAGGCGCGCCGGATGACGGCCGAACGATTGACCGTGACGGCCGGATGATGCGCCGACCGGGCGGATAAGGTGCCCCCGAAAACGGTGGATCAACCGTATTCGGGGGCACCACCCTGTTGAGCAGGACGTGTGCGAGACAATGGGCGGCATGGAGATGCCGAGGAATGAACGGTCGCAGGAGCACCCCCAAGTCCTCGTAGTGGGACAGGACGGCATGGCGATCGGCGGCGGTGGTACTGACGACGAATCGCGTGAGGTCCCAGTGACAGAAATGGTCGAACAGCCCGCGAAGGTCATGCGCATCGGCAGCATGATCAAGCAGCTCCTGGAAGAGGTCAGGGCAGCTCCTCTCGACGAGGCGAGCCGGGTCAGGCTCAAGGAGATCCATGCAAGCTCCGTGAAGGAGCTGGAGGACGGCCTCGCCCCGGAGCTGGTGGAGGAGCTTGAGCGGCTCTCCCTGCCGTTCACCGAGGAGTCGGTGCCCTCCGAGGCGGAACTCCGAATTGCGCAGGCTCAGTTGGTCGGCTGGCTGGAAGGCCTCTTCCACGGCATCCAGACGGCGCTGTTCGCCCAGCAGATGGCGGCCCGGGCGCAACTGGAGCAGATGCGTCGCGCCCTCCCGCCGGGCAGCGGCCACGAGGACGATGACGGCGCATCGGACGCGCACGGGGCGATCCGCTCGGGGCCGTACCTGTAACGCGTACGCGTTCCCTCCACCTATCTACGCATGGACGGACAGCGGGGCCCGGCACACAGATTCGTGTGCCGGGCCCCGCTGTCCGTACGGCTCAGGCTGACGGCGTCCGCAGAAGCACCTTGCCGATGTGCGCGCTGGACTCCAGCACCCGGTGGGCCTCCGCCGCGTCGGACATCGGCAGGGTACGGTCCACGACCGGCCGGACCACACCGCTGCCGATCAGCGGCCACACGTGCTCGCGCACGGCGGCGACGATGGCGGCCTTCTCCGCAAGGGGGCGTCCGCGCAGCGACGTCGCGGTGACGGCGGCCCGCTTGTTCAGCAGGACGCCGAGATTGAGCTCGCCCTTGACACCGCCCTGAAGACCGATGATGGCGAGTCGGCCGCTGACGGCGAGCGCCTTCACATTCCGGTCCAGGTACTTCGCGCCCACGATGTCGAGGATGACGTCCGCGCCCGCCCCGTCCGTCGCTTTGAGCAACTCCTCGACGAAGTCCTGCTCCCGGTAGTCGATCAGGATGTCTGCACCGAGCTCCGCGCAGCGCGCCAACTTCTCGGGCCCGCCCGCCGTCACCGCGACCCGCGCGCCCACGGCCTTGGCGAGCTGGATCGCCATCGTGCCGATACCACTGGACCCGCCGTGCACCAACAGCGTCTCGCCGGGGCGCAGATGGGCCACCATGAAGACGTTCGACCAGACGGTCGACGTCACCTCGGGCAGCGCCGCAGCCACCGTCAGGTCGATGCCGTCCGGTACGGGGAGCAGCTGTCCGACGGGTACGGCGACCTTCTCCGCGTATCCGCCGCCCGCCAGCAGCGCACACACTTCGTCGCCGACGGACCAGCCGGTGACACCGGGGCCGATCTCCGTGATCCGGCCGGAGCACTCCAGACCGGGGTAGGGGGACGCGCCGGGCGGCGGGTGGTAGAAGCCCTGCCGCTGGAGCACATCGGCGCGGTTGACCGCGCCGGCCACGACCTCGACGAGGACCTCGCCCTCGCCGGGTACGGGATCGGGGACCTCGGCCCATACGAGCGCGTCGGGGCCACCGGGTTCGGGGATCGTGATCGCATGCATGGCGGCGAGGCTACTCCGTGACGCCGTCGCGCCGAGCGAAGAGACACCCCGGACCTTCACACCCCTTGCTGGCGAGGCGTGTTCAGCGGCGGGGTTTCCGAGACACGCACGATGGTGATCAGCCGGTCCGTCAGCTGCAACGGGCTGGCCGCCGGATCGTCGTAACCGAGCAGCCGGTGGCCACGCAGCACGCTGACGACCAGGTCCTCGGTCTCCCGGACGCTCTTTCCGACCTCGGCCTTTATCACCGGCCGTTCGACGAGGTCGAGGCCGCTGCCCTGCTGGATCAGGTCCTCCATCACCGTGCCCGCGCTCGGGCTGAGGACGGAAAGACCCAGCAGCCGGCCCGCGGCGCTGGCGCTGGTGATCACGGCGTCGGCGCCGGACTGACGCAGCAGCGGTGCGTTCTCCTCCTCGCGCACCGCCGCGACGATCTTCGCGCCACGGTTGAGCTGTCGCGCCGTCAGCGCGACCAGCACCGCCGTGTCGTCGCGCTGAGTGGCGATGATGATCTGACGCGCCTTCTGGAGCTCGGCTCGCAGCAGCACCTCGCTGCGGGTCGCATCCCCGACGACGCCCACGTAACCTTCGGCGTTCGCTGCCTCGATCACCTTGTTGGCCGGGTCGACGATCACGATCTGTTCCTTCTTCAGACCTGTGGCACAGAGCGTCTGGATCGCTGAGCGGCCCTTCGTGCCGAAGCCGACGACAACGGTGTGGTCACGCAAGTTGGTTCTCCAACGGTTCAGCCGGAAGTCCTCCCGGGTCCGCTCCGTCAGGACCTCCAGGGTGGTGCCGACCAGGATGATCAGGAAGAGCACGCGCAGTGGTGTCACGAGCACCACGTTGATCAGTCGTGCGGTGTCGCTGTACGGAGTGATGTCGCCGTACCCGGTGGTGGAGAGGGTGACCGTCGAGTAGTAGACGGCGTCGAGCAGGTCCACCGACTCATCTGCGTTGTCGTGGTAGCCGGAACGGTCGACCCACACGATCAGTACCGTGGCGGCGAGGACTATCAGCGCCATCAACAGCCGTTTGGCGACCTGTCGGAGCGGCCTGTCGACGACACGGCGCGGAAGCATGATCCGCGTGGGGACGAGATGCTCGTCGACCCGCCTGGCCATCGCATCGTGGCCGGGAAGTTTCACGTGAAACACCCTTCCGTCCACGGCGTCGCCGAGGTCCACGGTAGATCGAGGATCTCCACCTCGGTGCCGGACCGTACCCCGCCCGGCGGCACGACGGCCAGCCCGTCGGCGCCGGCGATCCCACGGAGCATGGCGGGACCGTTGTAGTGCAGCGGTACGACGTGCTCGGGGCCCGAGCCCGCACCGACCCGGTGCACGACAGGGACCAGGCGGGTGTCGTGCGGGTGCCCGTGCACCTCGTCGCGCACGACGACCCGGTACGAATCCTCCACCATCTGGCCGGCCAGCCCGCGCAGCAAGGGCTCCGCGAGCGTGAGGAGACCGGAGACGGCGGCGAGGGGGTTGCCTGGCAGCCCGACGAGATACGGGCCCCCGGAGGTCAGCCGGGTCAGCAGCATCGGGTGCCCCGGGCGCACGGCGACGCCGTCGACCAACAACTCCGCGCCGATCTCGGCGAGGACGGGATGGACGTGGTCGACGGGGCCTGCCGCGGTACCGCCGGTGGTGATGACGAGATCGGCGTCGGAGGTGGTGAGGGCATGCCGGAGGGCCTCACGGTCGTCGCCGAGGCGTCGCGGGGCGGAGACCTCGACACCCATCGCCCGGAGCCAGGGGCCGATCATGGGGCCCAGGGCGTCCCGGATCAGCCCGTCGTGCGGCAGACCGGTGGTAAGCAGTTCGTCCCCGAGAACGAGCACGTCGACGCGCGGGCGGGAAACCGTCAGCAGCTCGTCGTAACCGGCGGCGGCGGACAGCCCGAGGACGGCGGGCGTCACCACCGTTCCGGCGGGCAGAAGTTGATCGCTGGAACGACACTCCTGGCCACGCGGCCGGATGTCCTGCCCGGGAACCACCTGGCGCTGCGCGTACAACAGCCCCTTGGCCTCGTCGACGTGAGCATGTTCGCTCCGGATCACAGCGGTGCCATTGGTCGGGATGCGGGCGCCGGTGGCGATCCGTACGGCATCACCGTCGGGAAGCGGAGCGGGCGCACTGTGCCCGGCCAGAATGCCCAGCCCTTGACCTCCGTCCTCGCCTCCTCGGAGAGTCCAGGGCCCGGGTCCGGCAACGACCCAGCCGTCCATGGCGGAGGTGTCGAAGGATGGCAGATCGGTGAGCGCGGTAAGCGGTTCGGCCAGCACGCGTCCGATGGCCCGGTCGAGGGTGAGCCGCAGAGTGCGGGGTGAGGCGGACCGACCGGCCCGCGCGGCAAGAGCGCGGGCCTCGCCCCAGGCGGTGGCATGGCCGCGGTGAACGTCGGCGCATCGGTCGCGGGTGCGCGGGTCGCGGGCGGACTCGGGGTCGGATTCGGGGTCGGATTCGGGGGCGGCGGACTGGCCGGAGGAGTGGCCGGAGGAACGCCGGCCAGGGGCGCGGCCGGGGCTGTGGGCGGCACCGTGGTCAGTGCCCTGGTGAACGCTTGAGCCGGGACCGGGACCAGGGCTCTGAACGGGGTCCGGGCCGGATCCCTGCCCAGGGCCTTGGCCAGGGACGTGGTCAGGGACGTGGTCAGGGCTGTGGTCAGGACTGTGGTCAGGACTCCGGCGCGGGGCCGAGCCGGATCCCTGCCGGGGACGCTGCTCCGAGAACCCGGCCCCGGGCTGCGACTGAGCCACTGATCGGGGCTCCCGCGGGGGTTGGCGCCCGACCAGCGCGAGCGCCTGGTCGACGGCCCGGTCCTCCTCCTCGGCAGCGCGAGTCTGCTCGGCCGCGCGGGCCTCTGCGCCTGCACGGGCGTCCTCGGCAACATGAGCCTCTGCGGCGACACGGGCGCCCTCGGCGTTCGGGACCTCACCCTCCGCTCGAGCCTGACCAGCCGCCGGGGCAACCCCTGCAACAGCGGCCCCCCTGGCAGCCTGAGCTTCTCCTGCAACACCGGTACCTGCGGCAGCCCGGTCCTGATCCACTGCGGTGGCACGGCCGGCGGGCCGGTCCGGCCCCGGACCTCTGCTCCCCGGATCCGGAGGGGGCCCAGGCGTCCAGTCGTCGGCCGCGCCCCTGTCGACCTTGCGTCGGGGCGTCGTCATGGCGTCTCGGCCTCGTCCGCCCAGCGAAGGGCGAGCGCGGCCGCCTTCCGGGCGGCATCGGCCACGGCCTCGGCTCCGCCGCCGTCGCCGCTCGCCTTCGCCGCCGCGTACCCGACCAGGAAGGTCGTCAGGGGTGCGGCGGGCCGGGCCACACCGTGGGCGGCATCACGGGCGAGGTCGAGCAGGACGTCGGTGTCGACGTCGAGTTCGATGCCCAGTTCGTTCTTGACTGCGGTGATCCATTCGTCCAGCACGGTCCCATGCTCTCTGATACGGGCCCGGGCTGCGGCAATGTCTTCCCAGGTGTCGCAGTCGAAGGAGGCGAGCGGACCGGCCTCGACGCGGGCGAGGTCCAGTTCGTGCGCCAGCAGGCGCAGTGGGAGCCCGGCCAGGCTGCCGTGCTCGGCGGCCAGCAGGGCCAGCTCGCGACGGAGCGGCTCGGAACGGTAGACGGCGACCAGCGGCTGGTCCCGCCCGTCCTGATCGACGCACAGCGCCCCGTCACGCTCCCCGTGAGCAGCTGCGGCCAGCAGTTCCTTGACCGTGCTCGCCCCCAGGAACGGCAGATCGGCGGAGAGCACGAGCAGATGCCCGGCCGTCGTGAGCCGCACCCCGGCGCCGAGCGCCGCCAACGGCCCGCCGCCCTGCGGCTCTTCCCGTGCCCAGGTCACTGGGCGTACGGTGGGCCGCCGACCGCCCACCACAACGGTGGCTGCGGCGTCGGCGCAGGCGGCGAGCACCCGGTCGAGCAGCGCCCGGCCACCCACCCGCAGGGCTGGTTTGTCGGCACCCCCGAGGCGCTTGGCGGCCCCTCCGGCAAGGACGATGGCGTCATACGCGGTCATGCCCCGAGTATGCGTGCCACACGCTCCCGTTGTTCCTCCCCGATCCCTTCCTCCTCGCCCTCCTCCACTTCCTCTCTTCTTCTCCTACAACGTGCGCAACAGCAGCGCGGGCCGTTCCACGCAGTCGGCCACGTATCGCAGGAAGCCGCCTGCCGTGCCGCCGTCACAGACCCGGTGGTCGAAGGTCAGCGAGAGCTGAACGACCTGGCGCACGGCCAACTCGCCCTGGTGCACCCACGGCTTGGCCAAGATGCGACCGACCCCCAGCATGGCCGCCTCCGGATGGTTGATGATCGGCGTCGACCCGTCGACCCCGAACACCCCGTAGTTGTTCAGCGTGAACGTGCCGCCGCTCAGATCCGCCGGGGTCAGCTTCCCCGTCCGGGCAGCCTCGGTCAGCCGGCCGATCTCGGCACCGATCGACTCCGCGTTACGGTCCTGTGCATTCCGCACGACAGGGACGACCAGCCCCCGGTCCGTCTGGGCCGCGAACCCCAGATGGACGTCGCGCAGCCGCACGATCTCCCGCGCGTCCAGGTCCACCGTGGAGTTGAGCTCGGGGAACCGGGCGAGCGCCGCCGTGCAGATACGGGCCAGCAGGGCAAGCACCGACACCTTCGGCCCGGCAGAAGGACCGCCGGCGCCGTTCATCGCGGCTCTCGCGGCCATCAGCTCGGTGGCGTCCGCGTCGACCCAGCACGTGGCGTCGGGTATCTCGCGCCGGCTGCGCGCCAACTTGTCGGCGACCGCGCCGCGTACACCGCGCAACGGAATCCGCTCCCCGACGACCTCACGGCCGGCCGAAGAGGCCATCGATGTCGAAGCCGACGCCGGGACTGCGGACATGGGAGCCGACTCTGCCGTTGCGCTCGCCGCCGCCCTGATGGCGGATTCGACATCGGACCGGAGGATCAGACCGTCCCGCCCCGACCCCGTCAGCTGCCGCAGATCGAGATCATGCTGCCGCGCCAGTTTTCGCACCAAGGGCGAGATGACGGCCACCGGCCCCGGCCCCTCACCGGTAACCTCCGCTGGGACCGCCCCTGCGACAGCCCCCGGGGCCGGCTCCGCCGCAGGCACCGTCACAGACCCCGCGCCGGAGACCGCCTCGGGCCGAACCCGTCGACGGCGCGCCGCCGGTGCTCCCGTCCCGTACCCCACCAGCACATTGCCGGACGACTCGGCCTCCGCAGCCCCATCAGCGGAGAGTTCTCCCGCAATGGACCCGACCGCCACCGTCAACAACGGCGCCCCGACCGGAAGTTCCGCGCCCTCCTCGCCGAACCTGGCGGTCACCACGCCTCCGTAGGGACACGGCACCTCCACCATCGCCTTGGCCGTCTCGACCTCGACGACCGGCTGGTCGATGGCGACCACATCGCCGACCTCCACCAGCCAGCGCACGATCTCAGCCTCGGTCAGTCCTTCGCCGAGGTCGGGCAGTTTGAATTCGAGCACCTGAGGCATCAGCTCTCCGCCTCCCACTGCAGTCGCGCGACCGCGTCGAGCACCCGGTCCACGCCCGGCAGATGGTGGCGCTCCAGCATCGGCGGCGGATAGGGGATGTCGAATCCGGCGACCCGCAGCACCGGCGCCTCCAGGTGGTGGAAGCAGCGCTCGGTGATCCGGGCGGCGATCTCCCCGCCGGGGCCGCCGAACCCGGACGACTCATGGACGACGACCGCACGACCGGTGCGCCGCACCGAAGCGGCGACCGTCTCGTCGTCGAACGGGACCAGCGAGCGCAGATCGACCACTTCGAGGTCCCAGCCCTCCTCGACGGCCGCTTCCGCGGCCTCCAGGCAGACGGGCAGGGACGGCCCGTACGTGATCAGCGTCGCGCTGTGCCCGGGGCGGCGGACGACGGCCCGCCCGATCGGCTCGACGGCCGCCGGCGCCTCCGGCGACCAGGCCGCCTTCGACCAGTACAGCCGCTTCGGCTCCAGGAAGACCACCGGGTCGTCGGAGGCGATCGAGGCCCGAAGCAGCCCGTACGCGTCGTCGACCGTGGCGGGTGTGACGACATGCAGGCCGGGCGTGGCCATGTAGTACGCCTCGGACGAGTCGCTGTGGTGCTCGACCCCGCCGATCCCGCCGCCGTACGGCACCCGCACCGTGATCGGCAGCGGCATGGCACCACGGGTCCGGTTCCGCATCTTGGCGACATGGCTGATGAGTTGCTCGAACGCCGGGTAGGCGAACGCGTCGAACTGCATCTCCACCACGGGCCGCAGCCCGTACATCGCCATGCCGACAGCCGTCCCGAGGATGCCCGCCTCGGCCAGCGGCGTGTCCGTACAGCGGTCCTCGCCGAACTCCTTCGCCAGCCCGTCGGTGATCCGGAAGACCCCGCCGAGCGTGCCGACATCCTCACCGAGGACATGCACCGTCGGGTCCTCGGCCATCGAGTCGCGCAGCGCACGCCCCAGGGCCTGCGCCATGGTGGCCGGCTTGGCCCTCTCCGTCTGCTCGCCGGCCATGGCCGCCGCCGTCGTCATCGCCCTCCCTCCGCACCACGTGGGCCGCTCTGGCCGTGGTGGTCCTGCTCGGCGTCGAGCTCGACCCGCAACCGGGCCGCCTGCTCCCGCAGTTGCGTGGTCTGTTCCGCATACACATGGGTGAAGAGGTCCATCGGATCGAGCACCGGATCGGCGTTCATCCGCTCGCGGAGCCCGGCGGCCATCCGCTCAGCGGCCGCGCGCGCCTCCTCGATGCCGTCTTCGGCGAGCAGCCCGCGCCCGGTCAGCTCCCGCTCCAAAAGCTGAATCGGGTCGTGCGCCCGCCACGTCTCCACCTCGCTGTCGACGCGGTAGCGCGTGGCGTCGTCGGCGTTCGTATGGGCGTCCATCCGGTACGTCACAGCCTCGACGAGCGTCGGACCGCCTCCGGCCCTCGCTCGCGCCACTGCCTCGCCGAGCACTTGGTGCACCGCGGCCGCGTCATTGCCGTCGACCAGCCGGCCCGGCATCCCGTACCCCACCGCCTTGTGCGCCAGCGACGGCGCTGCCGTCTGCTTGGCCAGGGGCACAGAGATGGCAAAGCCGTTGTTCTGCACCAGGAAGACCACGGGGGCCCGCCAGACGGCCGCGAAATTCAGCGCCTCGTGGAAGTCACCCTCGCTGGTGCCGCCGTCGCCGACCATGGCGAGCGCGACCACGTCGTCGCCCGCCAGCCGCGCCGCGTGCGCCAGGCCCACGGCGTGCGGGAGCTGGGTGGCGAGCGGCGTGCAGAGCGGGGCGATGCGGTGCTCGCGCGGGTCGTAACCGGTGTGCCGGTCGCCGCGCAACAGGGTCAGTGCCTCGACCGGATCGAGACCGCGCGCGACCGCCGCGAGGGTGTCGCGGTAGCTGGGAAAGAGCCAGTCACGCTCTTCCAGCACCAGCGCCGCCGCTATCTCGCAGGCCTCCTGCCCGGTGCTGGAGGGGTAGACGGCAAGTCGGCCCTGCTTGGTGAGGGCAGTCGCCTGTGCGTTGTACCGCCGGCCGCGCACCAGCTCGGCGTAGAGCCGCAGGAGCAGCTCCGGGTCTGCGTCGGCCGCGGCGTCCGTACCGAGCACGCGGTACGGCTCGGGGTCCGGGAGCAGCGGCGCGGGGTCGGTGAGCGGCTTCCAGGCCGGGGGCGGCGTGGGCCGGTAAGCGGCCGCGCCGGGCAGCTCTTGGACCGTCATGACAAGCACCTCCTGGCATCGAGGGGTATCGAGCGGCATCTGGCGATATCGAGGGATCACCCGATATCGAGGGGTGGCTGAATATGTCGAAATGTCGAGCACGTGCCGAGGCGCGGTGTGGTGTGCCTCACCTACCGATTGTTCGGTCGCGAACGCATTTTGGCTACAGGCACCGTCAGCCTGTGGACAAACGGTTCTCCACAGCCTGGGATAGGGGCAGGTCGTCCAGGGCAGAGAGGCGCGGGGACATGGCAGCTGAACAAATGGCCGACGGGGTCGAGGACCCCGGCCGGGTTCCGCCCGCGCGGCCCCTCGACGCCATCGACCGCGACATCCTCCGATTGCTCCAGACAGACGGCCGCGCCTCGATACGGTCGGTGGCCGACCGCGTCCATGTCTCGCGCGCCAACGCCTACGCCCGGATCAACCGGCTCATCGACGACGGAGTGATCCGCGGCTTCAGCGCGCGGGTGGACCATGAGCGGGCGGGGCAGGGCGCCTCCGCGTACATCACGCTCAAGATCGTCCAGAACACCTGGCGAACGGTGCGCGAGCAGCTCCAGGCCCTGCCGGGGGCTACCCACATCGCACTGGTCAGCGGCGATTTCGACGTACTGCTGCTCGTGCATACACCGGACAACCGGTCGCTTCGCGAACTCGTCCTGACCAGGATCCAGGCCATCCCCGAGGTGCTCTCCACCCGCACGCTGCTGGTGTTCGAGGAGACGGACCTGGCCCCGGGCCCCGAGCGCCCCACCGAGCTGGCCTAAGGCCTCTCAGGAACCGTACTTCTTGAGGAACGCCTGTACCGCGGCCCAGTTCTCCTGGCTGTTGAGCAATGCCACTCCATGCTCGCCGCCGCCCTTGACATAGATCAGCTTGCGCTCCGCCGCCTTGGTGCTCGCCCGGTTCAGCGTCTTCGCGTCGTCCCCGAAGTAGTCGTCGTACTCGGCGGCCATGTAGAGCACCGGCGCGGTCAGCTTGGGCACGGCGCCCAGCGCGTTCATTCCGGAGTACAGCGTCGGCGCGGAGAGCGAGACCACCGCGTCCGGCTGCGGCTCCAGCTCCGGCGCCGCGGTGAGCACGGCGGTACCCCCCTTGGACGCCCCCATCAACAGCAGCTTCTTCGCGCCCTTGCCGCGCAGATACCCGGCCGCTGCGACGATCTCGGAGACGTCCTGGCCCGCCGAATTGACCGCGAGCACCCGATAGCCGGCCCGGTGCAGCTCATCGGCCTTGTCCTTCCACTGGCAGGCGGTGCCGTCGGACTGGTGGGCCAGTACGATCCCCGCGCCTTTCCCGGCGCCGCTCGCACCGCCGGGCATATAACCGCCGGTCTCGGTGGAGTCGGCGGACTTGAAGGTGACGGACGCCGCCTCGGCCTCGGCCGATTTCAGACAGCCGAAGTCGTCAGGCTGCCGGGCCTCCTCACTCGCGTCCGCCGCCTTCTCGGCACCGCCGCCACCCGTGCCGCCGCTGCCGCCCCCTCCGCAGCCGGTCAGCGACACGGCGGCAAGCAACGTGACGGCGCACAGGAACCCGGGAACACGAAGGACGGCGGCCATGCCGGAGGATGGTGGTCTTGACCTGTCCTGCCGTCAACGGTTCAGCGGTCGGCACGCATCCCCTCGAAGGCAAGCTGGACGACCGTGTCCGCCAGCTGCTCCCCCTCGGCGTCGCCGCCCGGCTGCGGCCGATACCACTCCACCAGAGAGTTGACCATTCCGAAGAGCAGCCTCGTCGCCAGCCGTATGTCCACGTCGGAGCGGAGATCGCCGTCCGCGACGGCCGCCTTCAGCAGTTCGGCCACCCGCTGGTCGAACTCACGCCGACGCTCCATGGCCCAGCGTTCGGCCTTCGTATTGCCCCGTACGCGCAGCAACAGCGTGACGTAGGGCAGTTCGGCTATCAGCACCTCGACGGTACGTCGCGTGACGTACTCAACCCGCTCGATCGCGCGCCCCCGCGTCGCGCCCGGCTCGTCGAGAATCCCGAAGAGCCCGTCCAGTGCCCGGCTGACCGCGCGCCGCAGCAGCTCTTCCTTGCCCGCGACGTGGTGATAGATGGACGATTTGGAGATGCCTGCCGCCTTGGACAGGTGCTCCATGGACGTGCCGTCGTAACCGCGCTCGTTGAAGACACGGACGGCGACGGTGAGGAGAGTCTCCGGGGTGTACGTGTCCCGCTTGGCCGTGGTCATGTCCGCGATCCTCCCCTACGAGTTGTCCACAGGTTTCGTGGGGCCCCTTGTCCCGACCGATCGTTCGGTTACTCTAACTCTGTCCGCCCGTCCCTGCCCAGCTCGATGAGGAGTTGGTCCGTCATGGCCGCCGAGCTCTCCCCGCACCTGCTGTCCGAGAAGCACCGCCCCACGCTCGACCAGACCCTCGACGCGATCCACACGCGCGCGTACTGGTCCCCGCACCCCGAGCACCCGAAGGCGTACGGCGAGGGCGGCGCATCGGGCAGTCTGAGCGCCGCCGAGGGCAAGGCCGCCTTCGACGCCGTGCTGCGCACCCGGCTCGACCTCGGCCAGCCGGGCACCGACGACTGGACGGGCGGCGAGATCTCGCCCTACGGACCGGAACTCGGCGTCGAGTACCCGCACGCCGACCTGGATGTGCTGCTTCCGGCGATGCGCGCGGGAATGGCGGCGTGGCGCGAGGCGGGGCCCGAGACCAGGGCGCTGGTCTGTCTGGAGATCCTGGCGCGGATCAGCGCCCGCACCCATGAGTTCGCGCACGCCGTGATGCACACCAGCGGTCAGGCCTTCATGATGGCGTTCCAGGCGGGCGGCCCGCACGCCCAGGACCGCGGCCTGGAGGCGGTGGCGTATGCCTACGAGGAGCAGATCCGCACCCCGCGGACGGCGGACTGGTCCAAGCCGCAGGGAAAGCGCGATCCGCTGCAGCTGCACAAGACGTACATCGCGGCCGGCCGCGGCATCGCGCTGTTGATCGGCTGCAACACCTTCCCCACGTGGAACGGCTATCCGGGACTGTTCGCCTCTCTGGCCACCGGCAATCCCGTCCTGGTGAAGCCGCACCCGCGCGCCGTGCTCCCCCTGGCGCTCACGGTGCAGGTGGCCCGCGAGGTACTGAGCGAGGCCGGCTTCGACCCCAATCTGGTCTGTCTGGCCGCCGAGCGTCCGGGAGAGGGCATCGCCAAGGCCCTGGCGGTCCGCCCCGAGATCAAGATCATCGACTACACCGGGTCCACCGCCTTCGGCGACTGGCTGGAGGCCAACGCCCGCCAGGCACAGGTCTACACGGAGAAGGCGGGGGTCAACACGATCGTTGTCGACTCCACCGACGACTACCGCGGCATGCTGTCCAACCTGGCGTTCTCCCTCTCCCTGTACAGCGGCCAGATGTGCACCACCCCGCAGAACCTGCTGATCCCCCGGGACGGCATCGCGACGGACACGGGCGACAAGACGTACGACGACGTGGTGGGCGACATCGCCGCCGCGGTCACCGGCCTGCTCGGCGACGACGCCCGGGCGAACGCGCTGCTCGGCGCGCTGGTCAACCCCGACGTGAAGGCCCGCCTTGAGGCCGCGGCAGGGCTGGGCGAAGTCGCCTTGGCCTCAAGGGAGGTGGCCAACCCGGAGTTCCCCGACGCGGTGGTCCGTACCCCGGTCGTCGTGAAGCTCGACGGCACGAAGCCGGACGACGAAGCGGCGTATCTGTCGGAGTGCTTCGGACCGGTGGCGTTCGCGGTCGCGGTCGACTCGACAGCTGACGCGGTGGAGCTGCTGCGCCGCACGATCCGTGACAAGGGCGCGATGACGGTCGGGGCGTACACGACGTCGCCGGAGGTGGAGCGCGCGGTGGAAGACGTCTGCCTGGACGAGTCGGCTCAGCTCTCGCTGAATCTGACGGGCGGGGTGTACGTCAACCAGACTGCGGCGTTCTCCGACTTCCACGGCTCGGGCGGCAACCCTGCGGCCAACGCAGCCCTGTGCGACGGAGCGTTCGTATCAAATCGCTTCCGCATGGTGGAAGTCCGCCGCCAGGCCTGACACAGCACGCCCCGCCCCGGCTCCAGCCCCTCGGCGCCTCTTCAGCTCCTCCGGCGTTCGAGGAGCGGGACCCGGGGGGGGCGGAGCCCCGATCACGGGAAGAAACGCGAGAGACCCGCCGCAGGCGCCCTGCGCCGCCCCGCCCGCACAGTCGGGTACCCCTCGGCCTCAGCCCACTCCCACACCCCCCGAAATATCCGCATACCGCTGCACCCACGCATGCATGGCGATGGCCGCCGCAGCCCCCGCATTGATCGACCGCGTGGATCCGAACTGCGCAATCGAGCACACCATCGTCGCGTGCCTACGAGCCTCCTCGGTCAGCCCCGGCCCCTCCTGCCCGAAGAGCAGCACACACCGCCGCGGCAGCTCTGTCCGCTCCAGCGGCACCGCCCCCGGCAGATTGTCGATCCCGATGATCGGCAGCCCCTCGGCCGCCGCCCAGGAGGTCAGATCCGCCGTGTCGGGGTGATGCCGCACATGCTGGTACCGGTCGGTGACCATCGCACCGCGCCGATTCCACCGCCGCCGACCCACAATGTGGATCTCCTTGGCGAGGAAGGCATTCGCAGTCCGCACCACCGACCCGATATTGAAGTCGTGGCCCCAGTTCTCCACCGCTACATGGAAGTCGTGCCGCCGAAGATCCAGATCGGCGACGATCGCCTCCCGCGTCCAGTAGCGGTACTCGTCACCGACATTGCGCCGGTCGCCCTGGGCGAGCAGCTCGGGGTCGTACCGCTCGCCCTCGGGCCAGGGCAGCGGATGCGGCCCGACGCCGATCTCCGCCCCGAATCCGTCGTCGTACTGCAACGCCTCCGCGGACTGCTCACCGACCCCGAGGCCATCGGCCGACGGACTCTCACCGCTACTGCTCCTACTACTGCCGGTATCACTGCTCACCCGACGAGCGTATGGCCACCGCTTCCGCTGTGCTGCGGGACCTCCTCCTCGCCGCCCTGCTGCTGCTCGGGCACCTGGCCCGTGCGCGAGAACAGCAGCTGCCGCCCGAGCGTCACCCGGCCGCCCAGCCAGACCAGGAAGACCGTCGGCAGGAAGACGGAGTCGGCGGCGATCATCGCCATCGAGAAGAAGGGCAGTCCCAGCAGCAGGGCGATGCCCGCGTGCTCGCACATCATGGCGACGAGCAGGACGTTCTTGACGCGCCGGTTGAAGAGAGTGAAGGGGAAGGCGACCTGCACGATGACCGTGCCGTACGTCAGCACCATGACCATCACGCCATTGGACGCGAGGAGGTCCGACAGGGCTGGCCATGGGGTGAAGTAGTCGAGATTGAGCGGGTAGTACAGCGCCGTGCCATCCTGCCAACGCGATCCCTGGATCTTGTACCAGCCCGCGGTCGCGTAGATCAGACAGACCTCGGCCATGATCACGACGAGAGTGGCGTTGTGCGCGAGGTTGGCGAGGACATCGAGCAGCGTGCGCGGTTCGCTCTGCGGCGCGTAACGGTTCACGGCCCACCAGACACCGTGCCCGATCCACAGCACCCAGAAGAGGGTCGGCAGCCACCAGGTGCCACCGAGGCCGTCCGTCGCCGTAGCCACAACAAGGACCAGGCCGAGCACAAACCACAGAATCGTCCCGGCGACATTCGAGGCCGGCCGGGCGACTCCCGCATCCTGCGACCGCGTCTCCGGCTCCTGCTCCGACGTCGACCCGGCCTGCGCCCCTGACTCCGTACGGCGTGCCCGCGCCGCACGTCGCGCATCCAGCGACCAGACCTGCCCGCAGCGCGTCAGCACAAGGTAGATCGCCATCAGATGGACGACGTTGTCCCCGCCGTCGCCCAGGAAAATGCTGCGGTTCTGCAGCGAGAGCACACCGACCATGAACAGGACGGACATCGCGCGGGTGTGCCAGCCGACCATCAGCAGTGCGGCGGAAAGCAGGACGACCGCATAGACGGTCTCGAACCAGACCGTACTGTCCGACCACATGAGCACCGAGAGGGACTCATTGCCCGATATGAGCTGCTTCGCCATGTCCCAGCGCCATGGGGCGTCGGGGCCGTACATCTCATGGCGGTGCGGCAGCTCGCGCAGCAGGAACATCAGGTACGTGGCGGAGAAACCGATCCGGATCACGGCGCTCTGATACGGGCCGAGGGCCGAGGAGGTGATGCGCTGGACGCCGCGGGCGAGCTTGCGGCCGGGGGAAGCCGTCCTCACTTGACCGCCTCCTTGGTGTTCTCGGGGAGGTCGGCGGGGGTGACGGTCCACCACGGCAGCACCCGGTAATTCGGCTTGGTGCTGATCTTCTCCGTGCTCCACGGCGGCGCGGAGACGGAACGCACCTCGGAGCGGACCTGGATGCGCTCGACGGTGCCGCCGTAGTCGTGCTCGCCGAGCCGCAACATCACGATGCGGCGGATGTAGCGCTCGGAGAGATTGCCGCGCAGGCCGTTCGGGCGGTTCTGGATGTCGTGGGAGTTGAGATAGAAGTCCCAGGCGCGGCGGAGCTGATTCTGGTGGATGTGGCTGGGGAGGAGATTGCCTCGTATCCCTCTGCCGTCCTCGACCGAGAGACTCATCCACCCAGTGGTGCGACGACCGTCGGGACCGGCTATCTCGGCCCGTACGTGCACGGCGACGTTCTGCTGGAGCGGATTGGGAGCGAAGAGCTTCCAGTTCTGCTCGAACTCGGGATAGACCCAGTCGTCGACCGCTTTGCCGTGCTGCTTGGTCAGGGTGTTGGACGGGGCGACGTGCAGAAACACCATGGCCAGATGGGTACAGGTGATCATCCCGATGACCGACAGCGCGATCGCGGCAACGATCTGGTACGGAAGGGACAGCCCGGCGATACCGGAACGCACCGGCGCGGGAACTCCAGCGAATTCAGCGGGCGGTGTCGTACGGAGGGGCTGGTCCGAACCCGGATCCACCCTCGGACCACCGCTCCCGTTCCCGTCTCCGACGCCCCTGTCGTCGTACGAATCCATCCCGCCCCGATCCCCGTCGATCCCCGGTCAGTTATCCACAGGGTTGACACCCTACGGGCCACCGACTCACCATTGAAGTCATTGAACCGAACGATCGGTCGGTAGGGAGCCCGGGATGGCGGCAGTGACTGCGGACCAGACAGCGCAGGGCCAGGCGCGAGGGACCGCGCAGGCGACAGCAGGCGGGCCCGGCGGGCCGGCGGGGGCGGACGTGGCTCAGCAGGCAGCCTTCGACGCCGCGGTGGCGGCCGACGAGCGCATCGAGCCGCGCGACTGGATGCCGGACGCGTACCGGGCCTCGCTGGTCAGGCAAATGGCCCAGCACGCCCATTCCGAAATCATCGGGATGCAGCCCGAGGCCAACTGGATCAGCCGCGCACCCTCGCTGCGCCGCAAGGCGATCCTGATGGCCAAGGTGCAGGACGAGGCGGGACACGGGCTGTACCTCTACAGCGCGGCGGAGACGCTGGGGACGAGCCGCGAGGAAATGCTCGACAAGCTCCACGCAGGCCGCCAGAGGTATTCGTCAATCTTCAATTACCCCACGCTGACCTGGGCGGATGTCGGCGCGATCGGCTGGCTGGTGGACGGCGCCGCGATCACCAACCAGGTGCCCCTCTGCCGCTGCTCGTACGGTCCGTACGCACGGGCCATGGTCCGCATCTGCAAGGAGGAGTCCTTCCACCAGCGCCAGGGGTACGAGCTGCTGCTCACCCTCGGCCGCGGCACGCCGGGGCAGCGCGCGATGGCACAGGATGCGGTGAACCGCTGGTGGTGGCCGTCCCTGATGATGTTCGGCCCGCCGGACGACGCATCGGCGCACTCGGCGCAGTCGATGACCTGGAAGATCAAGCGGCACTCCAACGACGAGCTGCGGCAACGGTTCGTCGACATCTGTGTCCCGCAGGCCGAGGCGCTGGGGCTCACCCTCCCGGACCCGGACCTCAGGTGGAATGAGGAGCGCGGACACCACGACTTCGGGGCGATCGACTGGACGGAGTTCCAGGAGGTCCTGAAGGGCAACGGCCCGTGCAACGAACAGCGCCTCACACAGAGGCGCCGGGCACACGAAGAGGGCGCCTGGGTCCGGGACGCGGCGGCTTCGTACGCGCTCAAGCACCCCGCACCGACGCGCCACGCACCGGCCCACATCACAGAAGCACCCCACACGGAAATGCCCCAGGCAGAAATGCGCACCCCACCGAACGCGGAGGCGACGGCATGAGCAGTTCGACCGACTGGCCGCTCTGGGAGGTGTTCGTGCGCTCGCGGCGCGGTCTCTCCCACACCCACGCGGGCAGCCTGCACGCCCCGGACGCCGAGATGGCCCTGCGCAACGCCCGTGACCTGTACACACGCCGTTCCGAGGGCGTCTCCATCTGGGTGGTGCCATCCACGGAGATCACGGCCTCCTCGCCGGACGAGAAGGACTCGTTCTTCGAGCCGGCGGGCGACAAGCCCTACCGGCACCCCACGTTCTACGAGATCCCGGAAGGGGTGAAGCACCTGTGACCGCGGCCCTCGCCCTCGGCGACGACGCGCTGGTGCTGTCGCACCGGCTGGGGGAGTGGGCGGGCCACGCGCCCGTGCTGGAGGAGGAGGTGGCCCTCGCCAACATCGCCCTGGACCTCCTGGGGCAAGCCCGGGTGCTGCTCTCGCTCGCCGGGGACGAGGACGAGCTGGCATTCCTACGCGAGGAGCGCGCCTTCCGCAACGTCCAGCTGGTCGAGCAGCCCAACGGCGACTTCGCCCACACCATCGCTCGACAGCTGTACTTCTCCGTCTACCAGCGGGGGCTGTACGAGCAGCTGGCGGCCGGTGCGGGCGACTTCGCCGGGCTGGCCGCGAAGGCCGTCAAGGAGGTCGCGTACCACCAGGACCACGCCACGCACTGGACGCTGCGGTTGGGCGACGGCACGGAGGAGAGCCACCGGCGGATGCAGCGCGGGGTGGATGCGCTGTGGCGGTTCACTGGTGAACTGTTCCAGCCGGTCGAGGGAGTGGAGATCGACTGGCCGTCGCTGCACACCGACTGGCTGGCCACCGTCACCGGCGTCCTGCAGCAGGCGACGCTGACGGTGCCGACCGGCCCGGGGTCCGGTGCCTGGACGGCCGGGGCAGGACGGCAGGGCATCCACACGGAACCTTTCGGGCGGATGCTCGCCGAGATGCAGCATCTGCACCGCAGCCATCCGGGGGCGTCATGGTGACCGAGACGCGGCTGGAAGAGGAGGTACGCAGGCTCGCCGGGTCCGTGCCCGATCCCGAGCTGCCTGTGCTCACCCTGGAGGAGCTGGGCGTACTCCGCGGAGTGGAGGTGCTCGCCCCGGGCAAGGTCACCGTCCGCCTCACCCCGACGTACACCGGCTGCCCGGCGATCGAAACCATGTCGGCCGATATCGAGCAGGTGCTGCACGACCACGGCATACCGGAGGTCTCCGTGGTCACTGTGCTCGCACCGGCCTGGTCGACCGACGACATCAGCGCGGAGGGGCGGCGCAAGCTCGCCGAGTTCGGCATAGCACCCCCGCGCCCGCATGATGCCGCCACCGGGTCCGGCGGACCGGTGCCGCTCACCCTCTCGGTGCGCTGCCCGCACTGCGGCTCCATGGACACGGAGCTGCTGAGCCGGTTCTCCTCCACCGCCTGCAAGGCGCTGCGCCGCTGCGCGAGCTGCCGTGAACCGTTCGACCACTTCAAGGAGTTGTAGATGTTCCATCCGCTCCGGGTCCGCGCGATCGAGCGGCTGACCGACGACTCGGTGGCCGTGACCTTCGCGGTGCCCCCCGAGCTGCGCGAGACCTTCCGCCACAAGCCCGGCCAGCACCTCAATGTGCGCTACACGGTTCACGGCGAAGAGATCCGGCGTTCGTACTCGATCTGCACCCCGGCCGCCGATGCCCCAGCCGATCCCGAGCTGCAGGTGGGCATCCGGCTGGTCGACGGCGGTGCGTTCTCCACGTACGCCCTCAAGGAACTCGCCGTCGGTGACCAGGTCGAGGCGATGCCCCCGATGGGACGCTTCGTGCTCACCCCCCGCGCCGGTCACTACGCGGCGATCGTCGGCGGCAGCGGCATCACCCCGGTGCTGTCGATCGCGTCGACTCTGCTGGCCCGTGAGCCCGAGGCCCGGTTCTGTCTGATCCGGAGCGACCGGACGGCTGCCTCGACGATGTTCCTGGACGAGGTCGCCGACCTGAAGGACCGCTATCCGGACCGCTTCCAGCTGGTGACAGTGCTCTCCCGCGAGGAGCAGCAGGCGGGTCTCCCGTCCGGCCGGCTCGACCGGGAGCGGCTGACCGGGCTGCTGCCCGCGCTCCTGTCGGTGGGAGAGGTGGACGGCTGGTATCTCTGTGGGCCGTTCGGCCTCGTGCGGGCGGCAGAGGATGCGCTGCACGGCCTTGGTATCGACCGGGCCCACATCCACCAGGAGATCTTCCACGTCGACGACGGCCCGGCCGCTCCCGCCCGCACACGGATCGAGGCGCCCGCACACAGCACGCTGACCGCGACATTGGACGGGCGCTCGGGCAACTGGCCGGTCCAGGACGGCGAATCGCTGCTGGAAACGGTCTTGCGCAGCCGCTCCGACGCTCCGTACGCATGCAAGGGCGGGGTGTGCGGGACGTGCAGGGCGTTCCTGGTCTCGGGTGAGGTCCGGATGAACCGCAACTTCGCGCTGGAGCCGGACGAGACGGGGGCGGGCTATGTGCTTGCCTGCCAGTCGCATCCGCTCACACCGGAGGTGGAACTCGACTTCGACCGCTGACCCCTCGGATCACTCGGATCCCACTGATTCGACCAACTTCGACCGGATCTCCGGGATCCCGCGGACCGCCGCGCCCCTTCCCTGTTCCCTTCTCATAGAACCTGCTCTATCTTGACGACCCGTCAGATGCGGGTACGAGCACGACGGTTCGCGGGAGGTCAGTGCAGTGGACTTCACCTTCACCGAGGAGCAGCAGGCAGCCGTCGAGGCGGCAAGGGCGGTCTTCTCGGGCGTCGAGCCCGACGGTGTGCCCAGCCCCGCGCTCACTCCGGGAGCGGTGGCCGAGGACATCGACCGGTCCGTGTGGACGGGGCTGGCCGCAGGCGACCTGCTGAGCCTGACGCTGGCACCGGAACACGGCGGGGCCGGACTCGATGTGGTCGCGCTCTGCCTGGTCCTGCGCGAATCGGCAAAAGTGCTTGCCCGGGTGCCGCTACTGGAGACCTGCGCGGTCGCGATGACGATCCAGCAGCACGGTGACCCCGGCCTGGCAGCCGAGTTGCTGCCCCGCGTCGGCCGGGGCGAGCTGGTCCTCACCGTCGGGGCCAACGGCCGCACCGGCCACGATCCGGCCGAGCTCGCCGTCACCGTCCGCCGGGACCTTGCGGGAAAGGCCGGCCAGGACCATGACCGGCCCAGCAGCGAGGACGGCGGAAGCGCGGGCTGGGTGCTCGACGGAGTGCAGTCGGGGGTGCCGTGGGCCCAGTCCGCGGACTGGATTGCGGTGCCCGCCCACACGGACGAGGGCCTGGCCGCGCTGGCGCTGGTACGCCGCACGGACGAGGGCGTCGCACTCGCCGAACAGGTCTCCACGAGCGGTGAGTTGTTCGCCGAGGTCCGGCTGGACACGGTACGGATCGAGGACAGCGCGCTGATCAGTACGCCGGGTGCCTGGGAGTGGCTGCGCACCCTGCTCACCACCGGAACCTGCGCGCTCGCACTGGGTCTCGGCGAGGCGGTGCTCGCCATGACGAGTGAATACACCGGGAAGCGCGAGCAGTTCGGGCACCCCGTCGCGACGTTTCAGTCCGTCGCCGTCCAGGCTGCGGACCGGTACATCGATCTGCGGGCCATGGAAGTGACCCTCTGGCAGGCGGCCTGGCGGATCTCCACCGGTGCGCCCGGAACGCTGCCCGTCGCGGGCGATGTCGCGGTGGCGAAGATCTGGGCGTCGGACGGGGTCCGTCGGGTCGTGCAGACCGCCCAGCATCTGCACGGCGGCTTCGGCGCGGACACCGACTACCCGCTGCACCGCTTCCATGCCTGGGCGAAGCAGATCGAGCTGTCGCTCGGCCCCGCAGCGATGCATGAGGAGGTACTGGGCGACCTGCTGGCCGCCCATCCCCTCGGCTGAGACCCCCGGCGCGCTCCGGCGCCCACCGGAGCGCGGGGGATCCCGGCAGGATCAGAGAACGAAGGCCGGGTTGCCGTTGTCCGTGACCATCGGGCGCCCGGCGCCGTCCCAGGCGAGCATCCCGCCGTCGACGTTCACGGCGTCGATGCCCTGCTGCACCAGGTACTGGGTGACCTGGGCGGACCGGCCACCGACCCGGCACATCACATGCACGCGCCTGCCGTCCTCCGACGCCTCGGTCAGCTCACCGAAGCGGCCGACGAAGTCACTCATCGGAATGTGCAGGGCACCATCGACGTGACCTGCCGCCCATTCGTCGTTCTCCCGGACGTCCAGCACAAGGCCGTCCGACGGCACCGCCGCGACATCCACCGAGGGCAGCGGGGCGAAATTCATGGGTCATGCCTTCTCTCGTACGTACGCTCCGGACTTACCAGAAACGCTACTGCACCAGGCCTGCCAGCTCCGCCTCTCGCTGCGCGACCTCACCCAGCAGCTGTTCGGCGATCTCGTCGAGCAGCCGGTCCGGGTCGTCGGGCGCCATCCGCAGCATGGCCCCGATCGCGCCCTCCTCCAGCTCCTGGGCGAGCACGGTCAGCAGTTCCTTGCGCTGGGTCAACCAGTTCAGCCGGGCGTAGAGCTCCTCGCTCTCGCTGAGCTCTGCCTGCTGTGGAACGGGCCCCGCCGCCCACTCCTGCGCCAGCTCCTTCAGCAGGGCCTCGTCCCCACGCCCGTAGGCGGCGTTGACGCGGGTGATGAACTCGTCCCGGCGCGCCCGCTCCGTCTCGTCCTGGGCGAGATCCGGGTGGGCACTGCGTGCCAGCTCGCGGTAGAGCTTGCGCGCCTCCTCGGTCGGCCGGACCCGCTTGGGCGGCCGCACCGGCTGCTCGGTCAGCATCGCCGCCGCCTCGGGGGACAGCCCGTCGGAGTCGAGCCAGTCGTGGAAAAGCTCGTCGATGCCCGGCATCGGCATCACGAGCGCCCGAGCCTCCCGAGCCCTGCGCAGATCCTCGGGGTCACCGGTCCGGGCGGCCCGGGCCTCCGCGATCTGCGCGTCGAGCTCGTCGAGGCGGGCGTACATCGGGCCGAGCTTCTGGTGGTGCAGCCGGGAGAAGTTCTCCACCTCGACCCGGAAGGTCTCCACCGCGATCTCGAACTCGATCAGCGCCTGCTCCGCCGCCCGCACGGCCTTCGCCAGCCGCGCCTCGGGGCGCGCAGCATCAGCGGCACTGCCCGCGTCGGCGTCGCCCCGAGGGGCTCGCTGCTCATGCTGTTCCTGCTGCCGGTCGTTGTCCTGCCGGTCATCGTCGTTCCGGGTGGTCGGCACCCCGGCGGCTTCGTGGGTCACCCGTCCAGCGTATGGCCCCGGCCCGCGCCCCGAGGACGCACGGTCGGCGGTGCGCCCCTCACACCCCGAGCTCAGCCGCTATTCGCCCCGAACCAACGGCCCGCACCAGCTCCGCGTGATCCGCCTCCGTACGGTCCGCATACGTCACAGCAAAGCTCGCCACCGCTTCGTCCAGCTCGTCGTTCTTGCCGCAGTAGCCCGCGATCAGCCGCGGGTCGGCGCTGTGGGCATGGGCCCTCGCCAGCAGTGCGCCCGTCATCCGCCCGTAGTCGTCCACCTGGTCGGCCGCCAGGGCCGCCGGGTCCACACTGCCCTTGCGGTTCCTGAATTGCCGCACCTGGAATGGCCGCCCCTGCACGGTCGCCCAGCCCAGCAGAATGTCGCTGACCACCTGCATCCGCTTCTGCCCGAGCACCACTCGGTGACCCTCGTGCGCCGCCTCGGGCACCTCGAAACCGACGGCGGGCAGATACGGCGCCAGCGCGGAGGGCCGCGCCTCCTTCACCTGCAGGACCAACGGCTCGCCGCGGTGATCGAGCAGCAGCACCACATACGACCGGGTTCCGACACTCCCCGTGCCGACCACGCGGAACGCCACATCATGGATCGCGTAACGGGCGAGCAGCGGCACCCGGTCCTCCGAGATCGTGCCCACATAGTCGCCGAGCGCCGCCGCGACCGCCGCGGCCTCCGCATCCGGCACCCGCCGCAGCACCGGTGGTGCGTCGACGAAGCGGCGTCCGCCACCCTCGGCCTCCTCCGTGGACTTGGCGGCGAAGCGGGCGCTGGTGTTCTTACGGGCCTTCTGCGAGACCCGTTCCAGCATGCCGACCAGATCCCGCGCGTCCGTGTGCGAGACGAGTTCCTCGTCGGCGATGGCATTCCAGGCGTCGAGCGCGGACAGTCTGGCCAGCAATCGCATCGTCCGCCGGTACGCGCCCACCGTGTCGTACGCACCCCGCCGACAGGTTTCCTCGTCCGCTCCGGCCTCACGCCCCGCGAGCACCAGCGAGGTGGCGAGCCGCTTGAGGTCCCACTCCCACGGGCCGAACACGGTCTCGTCGAAGTCGTTCAGATCGATGACCAGACTGCCTCGCGCATCGCCGTACAGCCCGAAATTGGCCGCATGCGCATCGCCGCAGAGCTGGGCGCCCACCCCGGTCACCGGTGTGCCCATCAGGTCATGGGCCATCAGCCCGGCCGAACCGCGCAGAAACGCGAACGGTGTGGCAGCCATCCGCCCCACCCGGATCGGCGCGAGGTCGGGCACTCTGCCCCGGTTCGACTCCTCGACCGCCTGCACGGCGTCGGGCCGGCCCGAGGGAAGGACCAGGGCATCGTGCGAGGTCCTGGGCACCCGGTCGCGCAGCGCCTTGCCCGTCCCCCTCGGCGACTGCGGCGCGCTTCCCGCCGCAACAGCCGCTCGCCGGGCGAACCCGGGCACGACCGGTATGCGCGGCTCATCCGTCACAACCCGCTGCCCCGGTACTGCCACTTCGAACTCACCCATGGCGCGCAGCCTCCCCCGCCCTCGACCGACGTCCTGTCCAACATCAACTGCCGACGACGGTACCGCCGTCCGCCAACAGCCGTCTGCCCCTGTGGAAAACCTGAACGAACGCCTGTGGACAGCGCCTTGCCCTGGTCAGACGCCGACAGACTCCTCCAGCTCCTCCTCCAGCTCTTCCCTCGCATCGGCCTCGGCCCGACACTCCGCCGTCCCCCTCTCCGTGCCCGTCCGGTTCTCCGACCCGGCCCGGTGCCGGGACGAACCCACACCCTGCGCCTGCACAGCAGGCTTCCGCCGCCTCCCCTCGGCCAACCCGGCCGCTCCCATCACGGCCAGCCCCACCACGAACCAGAGCGCGAGCACCAGCACGTGTCCGCCGAGTCCGTGCCCATCGAAGTACACATGGCTCCTCGCACCTTCGACGAAGCCCGCGCCGTTCCAGAACGCATGCAGCGAACCGAAGAAACCGGGCTGCAGTTCGGGCCGGAAGATGCCGCCGGAACTGGTGAAGTTCAGCATCACGAACAGCACCATCACGCCGAGCGTCGTCCACCGCTTGAGGAATGTGTGCAGCCCCACACCGATCAGGAGAATGCCCGCCGAGTAGAGCCAGGCCATCGCCCAGAGTCCGCCCAGCCCGTGGTCCACCAGCCCGAACAGGGGCCCCGCGAACACGGCCCCGATCACGCTCACCACGAGTGAGGCACCAAGGGCCAGTGCCGCCCTGATCCGCAATGCCAGCACCGCACCCGCGCCACCGATCACCGCGACCGACGCGTACGACCCGATGCTCACCGCGACCAGCAGGAAGAAGATCCCCTGGCCGGTCGGATCGCCGTCCGCGGTCGGTGCCGTGTCCGTCACCTTCAGCGGGTCGCCCTGCGCGGCCGCCACCTTCGTGAAGACCTTCTCCACCACCGTGGCGCTGGTGTCGGAGGAGGCGCTGGCCACGAGAAGCTCGGGGTGCTTCCCCGGGAGGTAGGCGCCGTAACTCGCCTGTGTCTTCAGGTGGTTCACCGCGGTGTCCCGGTCGGGGACGGTACGCACGCTGAGCGCGCCGTCACCCTTGTCCTGCAGCGTCTGCGCGAGCACCTGTGCGCTCGGCCCCGATCCGACCACGTCCACCCGCAGGTCGTGCGGTTCCGGAGCATGGAACGCCCCCAGGTAGGCGAGCCCCATCCCGATACACATCAGCAGGGGTGTGACGAGATGGCTCAGCACATGGCGCAGGGCAGCGGCGGTCGTGCCGCCGGCGGCACTCGGACCCGTGGACATCGAACTCCAATGGTTGGCATTTACAACTCTTCTATCCGTTGTACTATACAACTGAACATTCGGGAAGGTGAGACCGTGCCAGACACCGCCGGGGAACGCGAAGAATCGCTGGACGTCATCGAGCGCGAGCTGACGGCGTTCGCGCGCCGGGCGCGCGCCGCCGCGGCCCGACTCCATCCGGAGCTGCCGCTGGTCTCGTACACACTGCTGTCGCACATCGACGACCGGCAGGGCTGCCGCGCAACGGATCTGGCTGCGCACTACATGCTCGACAAGTCGACGGTCAGCCGGCAGATCGCCAGCCTGGAGAAGCTCGGCCTGGTCGAGCGCCACCCGGACGCCACGGACCACCGGATCCAGGTGCTGCACCCCACCAAGGCCGGAACCCAGGCCCTCGCCTCGACGCAGGCCAGCCGTCACGCGGCCTACCAGCAGCGTCTCGCGGAGTGGACCGCGGACGATCTCGCGCGGTTCGCCGAGTACCTGCTGCGCTACAACGCGTCGGGCGCGACGAGCACCCCGGGCACGGGCACGCCCCTGTAACTACCGAGAGCCGTCAGCAGCCGCCCTCGTCGACCACGAGGTATGTCTGCGCCCAGAGCGCCAGCTCCTTCAGGGCAGGCTCCATCGCGGCGCCGGCCCGCGTCAGCCGGTACGAGACCCGCAGCGGCGGACCCTCGTCGACCTCACGCACCACCAGCCCGGCCGCACCGAGTTCGGTCAGCCGGTCCGAGAGCATGCGCTCACTGATACCCGGAATCGCCCGCCGCAGATCCGCGAAGTGCACCGGCTGTTGCAGAAGCACGGAGACGATCGGGCCCGTCCAGCGCTTCCCGAACAGCTCGAAGACGCGCGTGATGCTCACGTCGACCCGTCGACACACCTGCTCACCGTGTTCCGCCATGCACCCAGGGTACTGCGTCGCAGTGAGGGGCTTATGATTAGTAAGCCCCTATGTTATTACTAGGTGCATACGAAAAAGATGCCCTGCATCCCCGGCCGGGCACCGCCCTCTAGATATCCGTGGAGATCCCCCATGGCCACGCTTCTGCACCTCGACTCCGCCGTCTTCCCGCAGGGCTCCGCATCGCGCGAGGTCACCGCCACCTTCGTCAAGACCTGGCTCGAGCAGCACCCGCACGGACAGGTCGTCTACCGCGACCTTGCCGCGAACCCGCTGCCCCACCTGGACGCCACAGCGGCAGCCGCCGGCGCCGAGGACCCGCTGCGCAGCGAGCTCGCCGCCGAGCTGGAAACCGCGGATGCCGTCCTGATCGGCGCCCCGATGTACAACTTCAGCATCCCGTCGACCCTGAAGGCCTGGCTCGACCAGGTGATCATCGTCGGTCGCAACGCGGGTCCCGACAGCCCGGTGGCGGGCACCCCGATCACCGTCGTCGCCAGCCGCGGCGGCTCGTACGCCCCCGGCACCCCGCGCGAGGACTCCGAGTTCGTCCAGAACTACCTGGAGAAGCTGCTGACGAGCATGTTCGGCGCCGAGGTCGACTTCATCGTCCCGGAGCTGACGCTGGCCCACTCCCAGCCCGCGATGGCCGAGCTCATCCCGCTTGCCGAGGCCTCTCGCGCCAGGGCGTTCACCGAGGCCACGGAGAAGGCCAAGGCTCTCGCCACGCGCCTCGCCGCCTGAGTCGCGGCACAACGGAAAACCGGCCGGGGCTCGCGGGGATCGGACACTCCCGCGAGCCCCGGCTCGTCGTCGCACGGAGACACACAAGCACCCCGCCACACAGAAACGCCCCGCTATACCGAACGCCCCGAATCGGACGTTTCACGTGAAACACATCCTGGCGTTCCAGAGCCTCCAAAACGCGCCCGCAGCACGCCTACAGCCCCGCATCCCTCGCCAACAGCGCAGCCTGCACCCGGTTCTCGCACCCCAGCTTCGCCAGGATCCGGCTCACATACGTCTTCACCGTTGCCTCGCTCATGTGCAGCCGCCTGCCGGCGTCCGCGTTGGACAGCCCCTCGCCGAGCAGGGCCAGTACCTCGCGCTCCCGCCCGCTGAGTTCCGCCACCTGCCGCCGCGCCCCTTCGCCCCGCTTGGCCGCCCGTCCCATGGCCAGCTGATCGACCACATGCCGAGTGGCACCGGGCGAGAGATAGGCATCACCGGCCGCTGCCGCCCGAACCGCCTGGATCAGCTCGGCCGGCGCGGTGTCCTTGAGCAGGAATCCGGCGCCCCCTTGCTCCAGCGTCCGCAGGACGTTCTCCCGCTCCCCGAACGTCGTGAGCACAATCACCCGCACCGCCGGTGCCGCCGTGCGCAGTTCCACCAGTGCCGTGAGCCCGTCCATCACAGGCATCTGGATGTCGAGCAGCACGACATCCGCCGCATGGGCGCGGACCTGATCCACGGCCTCGCGCCCATTCGCCGCCTCGGCGACAACCTCGATGGAGCGGTCCGAGGTCAGGATCATCCGTATCCCCGCCCGGATGAGGGGCTCGTCGTCAGCGATGACGACTCTGATCGGTTGCCCCGTCACACGTACCCCCGTACTCGTCCTGTCCCTCTCATCTACTGGGAACCTCATAGGACTTCTTCTCGATCAGCCTGCCGTCCCGGAAGCAGAACCGGAACACCGGCTCGGTACTGAGGCTGTCGCCCACCTCCGAGGACATCAGGACCAGGCACCGCGCCCCGGCCGGCTCCTCGGGCCCCGCGCCGTAAAGCCCGGCCGACATGAACGTATCCCCGGAGGGCAGCTGGTCCCGCACCTCGTCCTCCGCCGACCCGATCTTGATCGCCCGGTACTGGCGCGGATCGATCATCGCCTTGTCCATCTCTCTCACCAAGAAATACAGGCCGAACCCACCGATCAGCATCAACAGCACCAGGGCGCCCGCCGCTATCCCGCAGCCCAGCGCGATGCCGCTGCCCGTGCTCCTCGTCCTGCCGCTCATCGCCAACTCCCGCTCGGAAACCGTCCAGTCCATGACCGGACCACCGTTCCCCCGCGGGACTGTCTGTGACTGCTGCCGGAAGTCGTCCTCCGCATCGACCATCGGCGTACCCACGGACCCCCCGACCATGGACTCGGCGCCGTACGGCAGCACGCCGGCCACCCGGAACCCGCCGTCCTCGGTCCGCCCGGTGTGCACCATGCCGCCGACCAGCCGGGCCCGCTCGTGCAGCCCGGGCAACCCCTGCCCGCCGCTGACCGCTCCACCCACGGTCTGTGCGTGCCGCTGCGGACCACTGACGATCTCGACGACGAAGGAATCCGGCTCATAGCGCAGCTCGACCGTGATGGCCGCGCCCGGTGCGTGCTTGTACGCATTGGTCAATGCCTCCTGGACGATGCGGTACGCCGCATGGTCCGAGGCAGCCGCGAGCACCCGGCTCTCTCCCGTGCGACGGAGCTCCACAGCGCTTCCAGCGGCCCGCGCCGCCTCCGTCAGCTCCTCGATACCCGCGGTCCCGCGCGCCGCCCGCTGCCCGTCCTCGTCGCCGCGCCCGGGTCCCGCGACGTCGTCCCGCAGAATCCCGACGACTTCCCGCAGCTCGTGCATGGCACGGACCGAGGCACCACGCAGCACACCGACCGCCTCGCGCTGCCGCACCGTCAGCTCCGGGTCGACCTCCAGTGCCCCTGTATGGACAGAGATCAGCGCCAGTTGGTGACCGAGGCTGTCGTGCATGTCCTGAGCGATCCGCTGGCGCTCCATGAGCCGCGCCTGCCCCACGATCATGGCCCGCTCCCGGATCAGCTGCGCATTGCGCTCCTGGAGGGCGTGCAGCAGGGTCCGGCGCTGCGTCCAGTACCGGCTGGCGAGACCGGGCACGAGCGTCGTCGCCAAAAAGTAGAGGGTGGTGAGCAACACCTGGGTCAGCGGCCGCAGCCCGGACCAGGTCATCGCGACGGTCACACCCACGTAAAGAACGTACGAGGCGGTGAACGCCCCCAGCGCCCGTCCTGCTCCGGCGATCCGGCGCCCGGAACTCCACGCCACCACCATCAGCAGCAACGCGAATCCGCCGGAGAACCCGGCCAGGGCGGACGTCACCACCAGCACGCTCACGGGCAGCCGGCGCCTGAGCAGCGACAGCACCACGACCATGGACGGCACAACCCACAACCGCAGTTCCCCGCCGCGCAGCAGCTCTTCCGTCCCCGCGGCCAGCAGCCCGAGCACCACGGCCAGCACGGCCTCCCCGGCCGTCCTGCGGCGGGACCACAGCTCCGGCGCCGCACACCACTGCCACCCGGCCCGGAGTTTCGATATCGCGTACACGCCCCGCACCCTAGGCAGCCCTTCGCACACGCGACGCCTTTCTTTCGTTGCGCCCGCGCACGACGAAAGTCGCCCCACCGCCGATCACCTCGCCAGGGAACGAAGAAGCCCCACAGACCGTTGGCCTGTGGGGCTTCTCTCTTGTGCGCGAGGGGGGATTTGAACCCCCACGTCCCGAAGGACACTGGCACCTGAAGCCAGCGCGTCTGCCGTTCCGCCACTCGCGCATGAGTGGTGTTTTCAGACTCTCTCACCTGTTGGTGCGAGCGCCTGGCGACATCCGGAAGATTAGCACGCTGGACAGGGTGGATTCACATCCGTTGTTTCGCTGGGCGGATGACGGGAAGCGGGAACGCGGTGCGGTCACCCCCACTCCTCCTCAGCACACCGCAGGTGCGGGACACTGTGAGGAGCGGTCACCTCTACGATCCGTGTGAGGGGTGACACTCATCCACTGGGCAGACAAGGGGAACCAGCCGATTTCCCGACGCGTGGATACGATCAGTAAGCAGTACAGGGACGAGAACACCGGAGGAGGTGCCCCATGGGAGTCATGAAGCGTTTCGAGCAGCGTCTCGAAGGTCTGGTCAACGGCACCTTCGCCAAAGTGTTCAAGTCCGAGGTCCAGCCGGTCGAGATCGCGGGTGCCCTCCAGCGTGAGTGCGACAACAACGCAACCATCTGGAACCGCGAGCGGACCGTCGTCCCCAACGACTTCATCGTCGAGCTCAGCGCCCCGGACTACGAGCGCCTGAGCCCGTACTCCGGCCAGCTCGGCGACGAGCTCTCCGGTCTGGTCCGGGACTACGCCAAGCAGCAGCGCTACACCTTCATGGGACCGATCAAGGTTCATCTGGAGAAGGCGGAGGACCTCGACACCGGGCTCTACCGCGTGCGCAGCCGCACCCTTGCTTCGAGCTCCTCGCAGCAAGGCCAGCAGGCTCCTCAGGGCCACCCCGGACAGCCCGGCCACCCAGGCCACGGGCGCTCCGCCGCCCCGCAGCCCACCGGCGGCTACGGCTATCCGCCCAGCTCCGTTCCGCCCATGCCCGCGGCCCCGCCGCCGGGCAGCGGGCGTCCCGGAGCACCCACTGCCGACCGGCGCCCGCCGGCCGCGCCCGGCCCCATGCCGAGCGCGCAGGTACGGCGCTGGATCGAGATCAACGGCACCCGCCATCAGATCTCCCGCCCGACGCTGGTGCTGGGACGCAGCACCGACGCCGACGTGCGGATCGACGACCCCGGCGTATCGCGCCGGCACTGTGAGATCCGGACCGGAACGCCCTCGACGATCCAGGATCTCGGGTCTACCAACGGCATCGTGGTAGACGGGCAGCACACCACCCGCGCTACGCTCCGCGACGGCTCGCGGATCGTCGTGGGCAGCACCACCATCGTTTACCGGCAAGCCGAAGGGTGAAGCGGGGGCAATGTCAGAGCTGACCCTGACGGTCATGCGGCTAGGTTTCCTGGCTGTTCTGTGGCTGTTCGTCATCGTGGCCGTTCAGGTCATCCGCAGCGACCTGTTCGGAACGCGCGTCACGCAGCGCGGCTCACGCCGCAACGCGGGCGACACGCGACCGCAACAGGCACGCCAGACCGCCGCGGCACCGCCGCAGCAACGCCAGCAGCCCGGCCGCCAGCGCCGTGGGGCACCCACAAAGCTGGTCGTCTCCGAGGGCACCCTCACCGGCACCACGGTGGCGCTCCAGGGACAGACCATCACGCTGGGCCGGGCCCACGATTCAACGATCGTGCTGGACGACGACTACGCGTCCAGCAGGCATGCCAGGATCTACCCCGACCGTGACGGCCAGTGGATCGTCGAGGATCTCGGGTCCACCAATGGCACGTATCTCGACCGGACCCGCCTCACCACCCCGACGCCTGTTCCGCTGGGCGCGCCGATCCGGATCGGCAAGACCGTCATCGAGCTGCGGAAGTAGTACGACAATGAGCGAGCGGAGCGAGCGGGCCGTAGCGGTCCGGGCAACGGACCCGGCCCTGCTCCCGACCGGAGGGTGGGCAGTGTGGCGCGAGACCGGCTGTACCCCGAGCCGACGGGCGAGGTGCGCATGAGTCTGTCCCTGCGCTTCGCCGCCGGATCGCACAAGGGCATGATCCGGGAGGGAAACGAGGACTCCGGCTACGCCGGTCCGCGCCTTCTCGCCATCGCCGACGGCATGGGCGGCCAGGCGGCCGGTGAGGTCGCCAGCTCCGAGGTGATCTCGACGCTCGTTCAGCTCGACGACGACGTGCCCGGCTCGGACATCCTCACCTCGCTCGGCACGGCGGTCCAGCGGGCCAACGACCAACTGCGCATGATGGTCGAGGAGGACCCCCAGCTGGAGGGCATGGGCACCACGCTCACCGCTCTGCTCTGGACCGGTCAGCGCCTCGGCCTGGTCCACGTCGGCGACTCACGCGCGTACCTGCTGCGCGACGGCGTGCTGACCCAGATCACGCAGGACCACACCTGGGTCCAGCGGCTGGTCGACGAGGGCCGCATCACCGAAGAAGAGGCCACTACCCACCCGCAGCGCTCTCTGCTGATGCGCGCGCTGGGCAGCGGCGACCACGTCGAACCCGACCTCTCCATCCGTGAGGTCCGGGCCGGCGACCGCTATCTGATCTGCTCCGACGGGCTCTCCGGCGTCGTCTCGCACCAGACGATGGAGGAGACCCTCGCCAGCTACCAGGGCCCGCAGGAGACGATCCAGGAACTCATCCAGCTCGCCCTGCGCGGCGGCGGCCCGGACAACATCACCTGCATCGTCGCCGACGTCCTCGACGTGGACAGCAACGACACCCTGGCCGGGCAGCTCAACGACACCCCGGTCATCGTCGGCGCGGTCGCCGAGAACCAGTCCGCCCAGCTGAACGACAGCGACTCCATGACCACCCCGGCCGGCCGGGCGGCCGGTCTCGGCCGCCCCGTACCGCCGCCCGCGGGCGGCTTCGGCCCGCCCGGCAGCGGCGACGGCGTCGGCTACGGCGGAATGCCGGACGGCTCCTTCGACGCGTACACCGACGACGAATTCGTCAAGTCCGGCGGCGGCCGCAAGTGGCTGAAGCGGTCGTTCTACATCGTGCTCGCGCTGGCCGTCATCGGCGGTGGTGTGTACGGCGGTTACCGCTGGACCCAGAACCAGTTCTTCGTGGGCGCGAAGAACGACCATGTTGCGCTGTACCGCGGCATCAGCCAGGACCTCGCATGGGTCTCGCTCTCGAAGGTCGAGAAGGACCACCCCGAGATCGAACTCAAGTACCTCCCGTCCTACCAGCGCAAGCAGGTCGAGGCGACCATCGCCGAGGGCAACCTGGCCGACGCCCGCGAGAAGATCAGCGAGCTCTCGACCCAGGCGTCCGCCTGCAAGAAGGACGCGCAGCGCCGCGCGGCCGAGGCGGCGAGCAAGCCCCGCACCGGCGAGGGTGAAGCCGGAGGCACGGGCTCGGACCTCTCGAAGACGTCCACCGAGTCCGGCTCCACGTCCACCACCAGCAAGACAAAGCCGACCACAGCGACTCCCACTCCCGGCCCCAGCCTCTCGGAGGAAGAGACGAAGCTGGTCCCGCAGTGCGGTAAGCAGTAAAGCCGTAGGGGGCCTTCAGCACATGAGCGTTGTCACCAATACGACCACGATCGGCGCGATCGACGCACCGAGCCGTCGCAACACCGAGCTCGCCCTGATGGTCTTCGCCATCGCCATCTCGGTGTTCGCGTACGCCAATGTGGGCCTTGCCATGGACGGCACACTGCCTTCCGGCATGCTCGGATACGGGTTCGGCCTGATCCTGCTCGGCGGCGTCGCCCACCTCGTGGTGCGCAAGTTCGCTCCGTACGCGGATCCGCTGCTGCTGCCACTGGCGACTCTACTCAACGGGCTGGGGCTGGTGCTGATCTGGCGCTTGGACCAGTCGCCGAGGCTGATCGCGACAGCCAAGTACCAGTACGGCGTCTTCACCCCCTCCGCCCCCAGACAGTTGCTGTACTCGGCGGTCGGCATCGCTCTGTTCGTCGCCGTTCTGTTCCTGCTCAAGGACCACCGCATCCTGCAGCGCTACACCTACATCTCTATGGTGGGGGCGCTGGTCCTGCTGATCCTGCCGATGTTCTTCCCGGGCAAGTTCGGCGCCAAGATCTGGATCACGATCGCCGGCTTCTCCATCCAGCCCGGCGAGTTCGCAAAGATCATCATCGCGATCTTCTTCGCCGGCTATCTGATGGTCAAACGCGATGCGCTGGCCCTCGCCAGCCGCCGCTTCATGGGCCTCTATCTGCCCCGTGGCCGTGACCTCGGACCGATCCTCGTCATCTGGGCGATGTCGATCCTGATCCTGGTCTTCGAGACCGACCTCGGTACGTCGCTGCTGTTCTTCGGCCTCTTCGTGATCATGCTGTACGTCGCGACGGAGCGGACCAGCTGGATCGTCTTCGGTCTGCTGATGTCGGCGGTCGGCGCAGTCGGCGTCGCCACGTTCGAGCCGCATGTCCAGCAGCGGGTCGACGCCTGGCTGGACCCCTTCGGGGAAAAGACCATGGCCCATTCCGACCAGATCGCCCAGGCCCTGATGTCCTTCGGCTCCGGCGGCACCCTCGGCACCGGACTCGGTCAGGGCCACTCCGACCTGATCGGCTTCGCCGCCAACGCCGACTTCATCCTCTCCACCGTCGGTGAGGAGCTCGGTCTCGCCGGAATGATGGCTGTCCTGCTGATCTACGGTCTGATCGTCGAGCGCGGTGTCCGCACCGCGCTCGCGGCCCGCGACCCGTTCGGCAAGCTCCTCGCGATCGGTCTCTCCGGCGCCTTCGCGATCCAGGTCTTCGTCGTCGCCGGCGGTGTCATGGGTCTCATCCCGCTGACCGGTATGACGATGCCGTTCCTCGCGGCCGGTGGTTCGTCCGTGATCGCCAACTGGGCCCTGATCGGCATCCTGATCCGGATCAGCGACACCGCACGCCGCCCCGCGCCGGCCCCCGCCCCGTCCTCCGACGCCGAGATGACCCAGGTGGTCCGACCGTGAACAAGCCCCTGCGCCGGATCGCGATCTTCTGCGGCGTCCTCATCCTCGCCCTGCTCGTGCGGACCAACTACCTCCAGTACGTCCGCGCCGACGAGCTGAACACCCGCGACGAGAACCGCCGTGTCCGCATCGAGCGGTACGCGCACGAGCGCGGCAACATCATCGTCGACGGCAACCCCGTGACCACCTCGGTCGAGACCAAGGGCAGCGACTTCAAGTACAAGCGGTCCTGGAAGAACGGCCCCATGTGGGCACCCGTGACCGGCTACTCCTCGCAGGCCTTCGACGCCTCTCAGCTCGAAAAGCTCGAGGACGGCATCCTCACCGGCAACGACGACCAGCTCTTCTTCAACCGCACCCTGTCGATGTTCACGGGCGAGAAGAAGCAGGGCGGCAACATCGTCACCACCCTCGACGCCGCCGCCCAGAAGGCCGCCTTCCAGGGGCTCGGCGACAAGAAGGGCGCCGTTGCCGCGCTCGACCCGCAGACCGGCGCCATCCTGGCCCTCGCCAGCACCCCCTCGTACGACCCCTCGACCTTCGCGGGCAACTCCGACGCGGACACCAAGGCCTGGAACAACCTCCTGAAGGACAAGGACAAGCCGATGCTCAACCGGGCATTGCGCGAGACCTACCCGCCCGGCTCGACGTTCAAGGTCGTCACCGCCGCCGCGGCCCTGGAGAACGGCCTCTACACCGACATCGACGGCAAGACGGACTCCCCGCTGCCGTACAAGCTCCCGCAGGTGAGCACCGTCCTGCAGAACGAGGGCAACATCCCGTGCGAGAACGCCTCGCTCCGGGAAGCGCTGCGGATGTCCTGCAACACCGTCTTCGGCAAGATCAGCGACGACCTGGGCAACCAGAAGATGATGGACGAGGCCGCCAAGTTCGGCTTCAACAAGGAGATCTTCACCCCGGTCCGCGCCGACGCGAGCGTCTACCCGAAGGACAACCGGCCGCAGAACGCCATGGCGGGCATCGGCCAGGCCTCCAACCGCGCCACCCCGCTCCAGATGGCCATGGTCGCCGCCGCGGTCGCCAACGACGGCAAGCTCATGCAGCCGTACATGGTCGCCGAGCGGAAGGCACCCAACCTCGACGTGATCTACACCCACGAGAAGGAGGAGCTCAGCCGGCCCCTCTCGGGTGAGAACGCGCAGAAGCTCCAGCAGATGATGGAGACCGTCGTCAAGAGCGGCACGGGAACCAGGGCCCTCATCAACGGCGTCACAGTCGGCGGCAAGACCGGTACCGCCCAGCACGGTCTGAACAACAGCGAGAAGCCGTACGCCTGGTTCATCTCGTACGCGAAGACCAGCAGCGGCTCGCCCGTCGCCGTGGCGGTCGTGGTCGAGGACAGCAGCGCCAACCGGGACGATGTCTCCGGCGGTGGTCTGGCCGCTCCGATCGCCAAGGCCGTGATGGAGGCGGTCATCAACAAGAGGTGACGCCCATCACATCGGGCGCCATACCTGCACACTGGGATACCGGTCAGATATCAGCTCACGGCTGTGGGCCGATCAGGTAGTGCGTGGCCGGTAGCGTATGCGCGAGCAGCACACCGCCGGACCACACACCGGTGCGGTCGGGACAGACGGAGAGGGCTGGAACAGTTATGGAAGAGCCGCGTCGCCTCGGCGGCCGGTACGAGCTGGGCTCGGTGCTCGGCCGTGGTGGCATGGCCGAGGTCTACCTCGCGCACGACACCCGGCTCGGCCGCACCGTCGCTGTGAAGACGCTGCGGACCGATCTCGCCCGCGACCCGTCCTTCCAGGCCCGGTTCCGCCGTGAAGCCCAATCCGCCGCCTCGCTCAATCACCCGGCGATCGTCGCCGTCTACGACACCGGCGAGGACTACGTCGACGGTGTCTCCATCCCGTACATCGTGATGGAGTACGTCGACGGGTCGACGCTCAGAGAACTTCTGCACTCCGGCCGCAAACTGCTGCCCGAGCGCACCCTCGAAATGACGGTCGGGATCCTCCAGGCGCTGGAGTACTCGCACCGCGCAGGCATCGTCCACCGCGACATCAAGCCGGCGAACGTCATGCTGACGCGCACCGGCCAGGTCAAAGTCATGGACTTCGGTATCGCCCGCGCCATGGGCGACTCCGGCATGACGATGACCCAGACCTCGGCCGTCATCGGCACCGCCCAGTACCTCTCCCCGGAGCAGGCCAAGGGCGAGCAGGTCGATGCGCGCTCCGACCTGTACTCGACCGGCTGTCTGCTCTACGAGCTGCTGACCGTCCGGCCGCCGTTCATCGGTGACTCGCCCGTCGCGGTCGCCTACCAGCACGTGCGGGAAGAGCCACAGACCCCCAGCACCTTCGACCCCGAGATCACGCCCGAAATGGACGCGATCGTGTTGAAGGCCCTGGTCAAGGACCCCGACTACCGCTACCAGTCGGCCGACGAGATGCGTGCCGACATCGAGGCCTGCCTCGACGGCCAGCCGGTCGCCGCCACCGCGGCGATGGGCGTGGCCGGTTACGGGGCATACGACGGGTACGGCAACGACCAGCCCACCACCGCGCTGCGCGCCGCCGACCCGAACGGCGCCCAGACCTCCATGCTGCCCCCGGTCAATCCGGACGACGGCGGCTACGGAAACGACGAGCGCCCGGACCGCCGCCGCCAGAAGAAGAACAACACCTCCACGATCCTGCTGATCGTCGCGGGCATCCTCGTGCTGATCGGCGCGATCCTGATCGGCAAGTCCGTCTTCGGCGGCGACAACAGCGGCAACAGCAGGGTCGACGTGCCGAACATGGTCGGTTCGACCGTGGCAGAGGCGCAGGATCTCGCGAAGAACGCCGGTGTCCTCCTCAAGGTCGGCGCGCGCGAACCGTGCGAGACCCAGGAGAAGAACAAGATCTGCAGCCAGTCGCCCAAGGACGGCAAGATGGCGGAGAACGAGACCGTCACGGTCGTCGTCTCCACCGGTGCGCCGAAGGTCGAGGTCCCGGACGTCACGGAGAAGTCCGAGGAGAACGCCCGCAAGATCCTGGAGGAAAAGGACTTCTCGGTGAAGGTCGTCACGACCGAGTCCTCCACCGCGGAGCCCGGCACCGTGCTCGACCAGAACCCCAAGGGCAACACGAAGGCCGAGCGGGAGTCCGAGGTCAAGATCACGGTCGCCAAGCAGGAGATGAGGCAGGTCCCAGATGTGGTGACTCAGCAGATCGCCAACGCGAGGGACCAGCTGACGAAGCTCGACTTCGTAGTCGCCGAACAGCAAGTCGACTCCGAGAAGCCCGCAGGCGAGGTCGTCTCACAGGACCAACCGGCCAACTCCATGAAGCCGAAGGGCACCACGATCACCCTGCAGGTCTCCAAGGGCCCGACGCAGCCGGCGACGGTCCCGGTCCCCCAAGTCAGGGGCAGCACGGTCGCCCAGGCCAAGCAGGCCCTGGCCGCGCAGGGCTTCACTCAAATCCAGTTCGCGCAGGGCAGCTCGGACAACGACAACGCCATCGTCGCCAACATCGATCCACAGCCGGGCACCCAAGCCGACCCCGCGACCACCGTCATCACCCTCACCACGGTGGGCGGCAAGGGCAACGGGGACGGCAATATCTTCGGCGGCCCATCGGGCTCACAGAACTGAGCCCCACCGCACACACGCGAAGGGCCCCGATCACCGAAACGGTGACCGGGGCCCTTCGCTGTACTTGCCGCGATGCCTCCGCCTGACATACCGCACATGCAGCCGTAAACCGATCGTGTCTTCATATGTGCTGATTCGTTGATCGGGTGGGGCGGGGCATCGGACTCCGGCCGCACAGACGGTTACGCGAAGGGGCAAGAGCATGATCAACGAGGTTGCTCTGGTGGAATCACAGGCATTGCGTCAGAGCTTCACCGAGCGGACGGAGGCACTCGACCGAGTCAAAACGCTGTGCTTGCTGCCGGACGGTATGCACGTGACCACCGCCATGGTCGCTGCCTACTTCGAGGTGGCGGAAACTGTCATCAACAACCTCCTCAGCCGTCATCGAGAAGAGCTCGAATCGCATGGCCTGAAGGTGATCCGGGGCGCTGAGCTGCAGAAATTTAAGGAACTCACCCTGAGTTCCTATCCGGAGAGTTATCCACAGCCCCGTTCGAGCATGGCCCTCTGGCCCCGGCGGTCCGTCCTGAACGTCGCCATGCTGCTCCGGGACAGCGAGATCGCACGCCGCGTCCGTACGTACCTGCTCGACGTCGAACACACTTCCCGGACGCACCCGTTGATCGTGGATAACCCGCGGCGTGACAGCGACGTCGAATCACTCGACGCCCACATCACGCGACTCAGCGAGGAGAGCTTCACTCGTCTCCTCGGCACCACCGTCGTCCCCATACTCAATGCCCTCATCGAGACTTCCGGCGAGCAGCAACGAGAGCTCATTGGCCTCCGCGAGAGCGTCCAGCAGATCGAACGGAAGCTCGTCCGCCACGACATTCAGCTGCGTCGTCTTCAGCGGGCGCAGGAGCAGCGTCCCCTCACCGGAGTCATGGCCTCCATCGACGCCATGAACTGGCGAGAGTTCGAGCAGCACATCGCAAGCCTGCTGCGCCGCGACGACTGCACCGGCGTCGAGGTCCACGGCGGCAGCGGCGACCGCGGGGCCGACATCACCGCGTACACCGCCGACGGGCGCCGGCTGGTCGTCCAGTGCAAGAACTTCGCTCCGTACCGCTCGGTGTGGAGCGGCGAGATGCAGAAGTTCGTCGGCACCAAGACGCTGCACCAGGCGGACGTGGCCGTGTACGTGGCGACCTGCCCGTTCTCGCGCGAGGCCCTCGACATCGCGATGCAGGTGGGCGTCACCGCCGTGCACCGCGGCCTGCTGGAGGCCTGGAGCTCGGGCGCGAAGCTGCAGGTACTCAAGTAGGCCAGGACAGCAGAAAGCCCGAAGTCGCAAGGATTGGTTGCGACTTCGGGCCCTGCTCATCGTATCGGCTAACGCAGCTCCGCCGGCTTCGTACGGTCCTTGTCCACCTTCTCCGTACGCACCAGCTCGCCCCAGACGATGTAGCGGTACTTCGATGTGTAGACCGGCGTGCAGGTCGTCAGGGTGATGTAGCGGCCGGGCTTCTTCACGCCCGACTCCTTGGGGACCGGCTGAAGCACCTTGACGTTGTACTTCGACGTCTCGGGAAGCTCCTTGAAGACCTTGTAGACGTACCAGGTGTCCTTGGTCTCGAAGACGACGGCGTCGCCCGTCTTCACCTTGTCGATGTTGTGGAACTTCGCCCCGTGCCCGTCGCGGTGCGCCGCCAGCGTGAAGTTGCCCTGCTTGTCCCAGGGGAGAGCCGACTTCACCGGGTCCGTGTAGTAGCCGGCGATGCCGTCGTTGAGGTTCTTGGTGTCGGTGCCCTTCTTGACGAGCACCTCGCCGTTCTTCATCGCGGGTACGTGCAGGAAGCCGATGCCGTCCTTGGTGTCGAGGGCCCCGGGTCCCTCGGCCCAGCGGTCGCGGACGGTGTGGCCCTGCTTCTCGGCCTCGCGGTCGGCGAGCACATTCGTCCACCACAGGGAGTAGACGACGAAGAGGCCCAGCACCAGGCCCGCGGTGATCAGCAGCTCGCCGAAGAGACTGACCGCGGTCGCGACGGGATGGCGGTCCCCGCTCCGCACCGGGGGCGCGGACTCGTCGGTCTGTTCTTCCTGCTGGGTCCTCGCTGCCACCGCACCCGTCCCTGTCGTGATGAAGTTCAGCCGACGAGCGCGTCGGGCTTCCCCTTGCTGCGCGGCCGTTCGTCGACCATCTTGCCCCAGACGATCAGCCGGTACGTACTCGTGAATTCAGGCGTACAGGTCGTCAGAGTGATGTAGCGGCCGGGCTTCGTGAAGCCCGAACCGGGCGGCACCGGGGTGATCACCGAGACATTGGACGGCGACGTCTGAGGAAGGACGCTGGTCATCTCGTACGTGTAGTACGCGTCCTGCGTCTCGACCACGATCGGGTCACCCTTGCGCAGCCGGTTGATGTAACGGAACGGTTCGCCGTGGGTGTTCCGGTGGCCGGCCAGCGCGAAGTTGCCCTGCGCGGCCGACGGCATCGCCGTCTTGAGCGCACCCTGGCCGTAGTGACCGACCATGCCGCGGTCCAGGACCTTCTCCTTGCTGATGCCCTCGGCGATCGGGGCGACCACATCCAGCTTCGGGATGTGGATGATGGCGAAGCCCTGCCCCGGCTCGAACGCCCCGGGCTTACGGCCCTTCGCCCAGCCGTCCTGAATCTTGTGCGTCTCGCTCCCGGCGATCTGGTCGGCACGCACATTCGTCCACCACAACTGGTACGTGACGAACAGCAGCATCAGCACGCCGAGCGAGATGAACAGCTCGCCGACGACCCGGCTGGCGACGACGGCCGGGCTGTCCTTGGCCGCGCGGGCGGCCCGCCGCGCCTCGACGCGAGAGAGCGGACGCCCCTCCGGCGTAGCCGCCGACCGGCTCTGCGGCTCGGCGCGACGGCCGCGCCCCTTGGCGGCGCGCCGTCGCTCGGCCCGGCCCCCCGTGGGCGGTTCCACGCGCGGTTCGAGTTCTGTGGTCTCCGGACCGGGATCCGGAGCCGCGGCAGGCTCCGTTTCGTACTCCGGCTCCGCTTGCGGTATCGGAGCTGTCATCGCCCGGTCGGCCAGGCGCCGGGGGTCCGCCGTCCGCAGACCGATCGTCTCGTCGTTGCGGGGGAGCGGCGGCGGGGGCGGAGGCGCCACGACGGGCTCCTGCTGCCCGTACCAGTCCCGCTCGTACCCTTCGGGGTCGTACCACTCGCGCGGCGTCCCCTGGGGCCCCTGAGCCCCGTGTGACGCCTGCGCCTGGCCTTCCGACCGCCGGTCCTGCGCCGCCCCGGTCTCCGCCGTCTCCGCCGGAATGCTCTCCGCCCTGAACCACGGCGAGGCGTGCTGCCCCGGCAGCGGATCGTTCAGCGGGTCCGCCAGCTGGTCGACTGCCGCCTCGAACGCGCCCGTGGCCTCGTACGCTCGTTGCTCGTACGGGCCTTCCTCACCGGTGTCGTGCTCGGGGCGGAGTGCGGTCACGCGACAGCCTTGCCCACCACCGGCGCGAGCCCCTCCGACCTCGCGACGGCTCCCGTATCACCGCACCGCACCAGCCAGTTGGCCAGCATCAGATGGCCGTACTCGGTCAGAACCGACTCCGGATGGAACTGCACACCCTCCACCGGCAGTTCGCGGTGGCGCAGCCCCATGATGATGCCGTCGGCTGTGCGCGCCGTGACCTCCAACTCCTGCGGGATCGTCTCCGGTTCGGCGGCGAGCGAGTGGTAGCGGGTCGCGGTGAACGGGGACGGCAGCCCGGCGAAAACACCCTTGCCCTCGTGCGTCACCGGCGACGTCTTGCCGTGCAGCAGCTCAGGGGCGCGGTCCACCACACCGCCGTACGCCACGGCCATCGACTGCATGCCGAGGCAGACACCGAAGACCGGAACGCCGGTCGCCGCGCAGTGGCGCACCATCTCGACACAGACGCCCGCCTGCTCCGGGGTACCGGGGCCAGGCGAGAGCAGAACGCCGTCGAAGCCGTCCTGGGCGTGTGCCGTGGTCACCTCGTCGTTGCGCAGGACCTCGCACTCGGCGCCGAGCTGGTAGAGGTACTGGACGAGGTTGAAGACGAAGCTGTCGTAGTTGTCGACGACAAGGATGCGGGCGCTCACTGGCCGGCCCCCGTTCCGCTCGTGCCGTCGACCGTCACGTCGCCGAACGGAAGCAGCGGCTCGGCCCACGGGAAGACGTACTGGAAAAGCACATAGACGACGGCGAGTGCCAGCACGAGCGAGATGAGCCCGCGCACCCACGCATTGCCCGGCAGATGCCGCCAGATCCAGCCGTACATGCTGTCCCCATTCATTCGGTACGGGACCAGACTAAAGGGCCGGGGCAGGGGCGTGGGTCAGCTGTGGAAAGCTGCCGGCTTGCCGTCGGTCACAGGCTGTGTCGCGTCGAGATGTGCCCAGGCGATGAGCCGGTGGCTGCTGCCCCATTCGGGATCGCAGGTGGTCAGCGTCAGATAGCGGCCGGGTCCGTCGAAGCCGGACTTGCGGGGGACGGCGTCGATGACACCGGTGTCGCTCGGCACGGTGCGGTACGGCTTCTTCTCGATGCGGTACGTGAACCACGTCGTCCCGTCCGTCAGCACCACCGCGTCGCCGCGTCGCAGCGTCGGGAAGTCCTTGAAGGGATCCCCGTAGGTGCGACGGTGTCCGGCCACCGCGAAATTGCCGACGCCGCCGAGGGGGGCGGTTCCGCGGTAGTGGCCGAGCCCTTTCTGCAAGGTTCCGACCTCGGTGTTCTCCAGGACGGGCCACTCCCAGCTCCTGCCGAAGCGGGGGATGTACAGCATCGCGAACGGCTTCCCGTCGCGGTAGGCGGCGGGGGCGCGCGACGGCGTGGGTGCGGACGTCGGCGAGGGTGCGGACGACGGCGAGGTCGAGGGCGCCGGCGTGCCTGCCGCGTTCGGCCCGGGTACGGACACTGCCCCCCGCGCCCACTGGTTCTGCAGGGTGTCGATCTGCCCCTCGGTGGCACCGGCGGCCTTCACCCCGGTCCAGAACAGCACGTACACCACAAAGAGGATGATCAAGGCGCCCGCGGTGATGCACAGTTCGCTGAAGGTCCTGACGATCAGTCGCACCGACACCGGTCGGCCTCCCCGGAACTGCTCGCTACTTCACCGGCTTCGCATAGTGGAGATCCACTGTGCCCGAGTAGCCCGGAAGAGTCACCGCCTCGTGCTCGTCCACTTTCCAGCCGAGCCCGTACGCCTTCACGTACAGCAGGTAGTTCCGGATCGAGGAGGAGTTGTCGAGGGCCTTCTTGAGCCGGTCGGGGTCGCCGACCGCGGTGATCTTGTACGGCGGCGAGTAGACCCGGCCCTGGAGAATCAGCGTGTTGCCGACGCAGCGCACCGCACTGGTGGAGATCAGCCGCTGGTCCATGACCTGGATGCCACGGGCACCGCCCTGCCAGAGAGCGTTGACGACCGCCTGCAGGTCCTGCTGGTGGATGACCAGGTCGTTCGGTTGCGGGTCGGGGTAGCCGGGGTTCGCGGTGGCGTTCGGCGGGGCGTCGTCGAGCGTGACGGCGACGGACCGGCCGGAGAGCTTCTTGGTGCCCGCGGCCCGCTCCAGCGCCTTGAGCTTGACGTCCTCCGCCTTGGTGCTGCCGTCGTCGCGCTGGGCCAGGGCGTCGATGTCCTCGCGTACGGACGCGTTGGAGTCGTCGAGCCCCGCGTTCTTCTCGCTGCGCTGCTGAATGAGGTCGGAGAGCTTCAGCAGCGACGAGTCGGTGCGGATGTTGGTGCCCTTGGCCGTGTTGGCGCTGGTGACGAAGATCAACCCGGCAAGGGCGAAAACGGCAGCGGTGAGCACGCGGACCGGGTGCCGGAAGGTGCGCCGGACCGGCCCTTGGGGAGAGTCGGCAGAATTGCTCAACGTACCCTTATCTCCTTCGGAGCCACGGAAGCACTACGCTAACGGACGCCCGGGGGAGGCAGCATTCCCCCCTCGCGCCCCGCCCCGGCGCCAGCCACAGTTCCCTGCGCGGTCACGCAGCGCATCGACAGGAGAGTTCCTCGTGCCGAAGTCACGTATCCGCAAGAAGGCCGACTTCACGCCGCCTCCGGCGAAGCAGACGACCAACATAAAGCTGACCAACCGCAGTTGGGTGGCGCCGGTGATGCTGGCGTTCTTCCTGATCGGTCTGGCCTGGATCGTCGTGTTCTACGTGACCGACGGCGATCTGCCCATCAAGACGCTGGGAAACTGGAACATCGTCGTGGGCTTCGGCTTCATCGCCGGTGGCTTCGGCGTCTCCACGCAGTGGAAGTAGCCGGACAGCACCCGTAGAACCACAGCCGGTCCCGGTACCGCAACCCTTGCCCTGAGTTACCCACAGCGTTATCCACAGGCGGGGGAAAAGGTCAGACGACCTGTGGATAACTCCCCGGCTGTTGACGCCGGTGTGACTGCAGTCTCCCCCGTCGAGGGGTGGCACGCCCCTTGTCTCCGCTGGAAAAACCCAGCTCAGTGACAAGGGGCACAGTTGTACCCACAGAATGCACAAGATCGTGCACCCGCTGTGGACAACTGCCGGGAGAAGCCCCCCTGACGCCTGTGATCAGGTCAGTGCGGCAGTTCTGGCAACCACGATGAGGACCACCGCCACCAGGACCAGCGCACAGGTGCCGTACTGCACCAGCGTCCGCCGTTCACGCGGTGCGTGCACCATCGCGATGGCGATCAGCGTGCCCGCGATCAGACCGCCGACATGCGCCTGCCAGGCGATTCCGCCCCAGGGATTGAACGTGAAGAGCAGGTTCAGCGCGAGGAGCACGAGAACCGGCCGCATGTCGTAGTTCAGCCGACGCATGAGCACGGCAGTGGCGCCCAGCAGACCGAAGATGGCGCCTGAGGCGCCGAGCGAGCCCTGGTTCGGCGCGGCGAGCCAATAGGTGAGCGCGCTGCCCGCCAAGCCGGAGAGCAGGTAGAGCGCGAGGTAGCGGGCGCGGCCGAGCGCCGCCTCCAGGGGACCGCCGAGCCACCACAGTCCCAGCATGTTGAACGCGATGTGCCACACCTCCTGGTGCAGGAACATCGACGTCACCAGCCGGTACCACTGGCCCTCCGCGACCCCTTCCAGTGGACCGCCCTCGTAGTAGGTGGCCCGTCCCAGCAGTGTCAGGTCGTCGAGCAGCGACACCTTCACATGTACCGCGATGAACAGGACGACATTGAGGGCGAGCAGGATCTTCGTGACCAGCCGCGGGTCGGCGGCGACGGTGCCGCCGGCCAGGGTGCGCGGCTGATTGGCAGCCGGGCCGTGCCCCGTACCCGAACCCTGGCGGACGCAGTCCGGGCACTGGAAGCCGACCGAGGCGCTGACCATGCACTCGGTGCAGATCGGACGGTCGCAGCGCGTGCAGCGGATCCCCGTCTCGCGGCCCGGGTGGCGATAGCAGCTGAATGGGCCGCGGGCATCGGCGGACTGGTTCCGGGCGCCGGGCGGCTGCTCGTCCATCGGTCCCATCACTTGCTGGCCCCCTCGGGTCACGTCGTGGACACAGCGCGCATGATGCCGCCCTGCTCGTCCGCTATGTAACCAAGTACGGACAAGCAGGGCGGTTGGTTCCCGAGACGGCCGATCAGAGAGTGATCACACCGTGACCACAGGCGATCATCGGGTCTCGACGACGACCGACTCGATCACCACGTCCTGCACCGGACGATCGGTGCGTGCGTTGGTCTGGGTGCTCGCGATGGCGTCCACGACCTTCTTGCTGGCCTCGTCCGTCACCTCACCGAAGATGGTGTGCTTGCCGGTCAGCCACGCGGTGGGCGAGACGGTCACGAAGAACTGCGAGCCGTTGGTGCCCGGGCCGGCGTTGGCCATGGCCAGGAGGTACGGCTTGTTGAAGCTGAGGTCCGGGTGGAACTCGTCGCCGAACTCGTAGCCCGGGCCGCCGGTGCCGTTGCCCAGCGGGTCCCCGCCCTGGATCATGAAGCCGCTGATGACCCGGTGGAAGACGGTCCCGTCGTACAGCCTGTCCGTGGACTTCTTGCCGGTCGCGGGGTGGGTCCACTCCCGCTCGCCCGTGGCGAGCTCGACGAAGTTCTTGACCGTCTTGGGCGCGTGGTTCGGCAGAAGCCGGATCTCGATGTCGCCTTGGTTGGTCTTCAAGGTGGCGTAAAGCTGCTCGGCCACGATCTGCCTTCCGTAAGTCTTCGCTGACGTCCACCGATCCTCGCACGGACCATCCGTCGCACGGCCTTCCTGCGGCTCCCCGCAGGAACAAAAGAGGCCAAGTGCGTGACGAACCGGCGCGTGCTGAACCGAACCGTGGCATTGTCATCGGCAAGCTCCCCTTGCACCATATTGCCCACAAACATCTCTTATGGCTGTTTTGTACAACCGTCTCTCATGCCCCGGATGCCCGCCCCACATGCCGCACACGCCATCGCGGGGCATGATTTCGAAATGGGTGGAAAGGCGGAGTACCTACCCGCCACCAAGGAGGAGGATCCCGTGACCCGCATCGACAGCGTGCGCGCCGCAACCGACTCGGCGAAGGAAAGCGTGCAGCACGCCGCGGAAGTGGTGGCGCCCTACGCCGACTCGGCCAAGGACCAGGCGGCACACTATGCGCACGAGGCCCGTACGCGGCTCGCGCCGAGGGTGTCGAAGGCAGCCCAGCAGGCCCGCGTCCAGTACGACGCGCATCTCGCACCACGTATCGAACTGGCTCGCGCGCATGTACCCCCCAAGGTCGACGAGGCCGCCCAGCGCGCCGCGCTCCGCACCCGTCAGGCGGCCAGGAGCGCCGCGGAGTACACCGTGCCCCGCGTCGAGCAGGCGATGGCCGCCGCCCAGCCCGTCGCCGAGGAAGCCACGGCCCGCAGCGCCGCGGCACTGGCCGCACTGCGCGGGCAGGTCACGGCGAAGGAGATCAGGAAGCTGGCCAGAAAGCACGAGCGGCGGGCCAAGGCCGGACGCGTGCTCAAGGTGGTGGCCGTGGTCTCCGTCCTGGCGGGCGGCGCCTACGTCGCGTGGCGGTGGTGGGACAAGCAGGCCAATCCGGACTGGCTGGTCGAGCCCCCCGCCCCCACGGAGGTCGCCGACCGTACGCCGCTGACCTCGGTCGACGGCAGCGGACCGACAGCTGTGGACCCCGAGGTCCGCGCCAAGCAGGCCGAGTCGGACAGGACGGACGAGGTGGACGGCACCGACCTCGACGACGGCCGCTGAGCCGCCACAGCCGCCCGGCCCACGGCAGACACACAAGAGAGCCCCTCTGACCTGCGTTTCCACAGGTCAGAGGGGCTCTCGACGTGGAGCCTAGGAGATTCGAACTCCTGACATCTGCCTTGCAAAGGCAGCGCTCTACCAACTGAGCTAAGGCCCCGAAAAAGAGGACAGCACCAGACGCATCAGCGTCTTGGTCACCGCCGCAGACCAGACTACCGGGTGACCCCCTGAATCTTCCAAAAAGATTGGGACTCCCGGTCGGCAACCACTCTCCGTAAGATGCTGGACGAGGTTCGCAGCAGCGAAGCCTCAGCGAAGGGGAGACGCCATGGATGCAGTTCAGCAGGAAGCAACGGCAAGAGCCAGAGAACTTCAGCGCAGCTGGTACGGGGAACCGCTGGGCGCGCTGTTCCGCCGGCTCATCGACGATCTCGGTCTGAACCAGGCCCGGCTCGCCGCCGTACTCGGGCTGTCCGCACCCATGCTGTCCCAGCTGATGAGCGGTCAGCGGGCGAAGATCGGCAACCCCGCGGTCGTCCAGCGCGTCCAGGCTCTGCAGGAGCTGGCCAGCCAGGTCGCCGACGGCAGCGTCAGCGCGGGCGAGGCCACCGACCGCATGGAGGAGATCAAGAAGTCCCAGGGCGGTTCCGTCCTCACCGGCACCGGTCAGACCACGACCAGCGGTGGGGCACCCACCGTCCGCCGCGTGGTCCGTGAGATCCAGTCGCTGCTGCGGTCGGTCGCGGCCGCCGGTGACATCATCGATGCCGCCGACTCCCTCGCCCCGACCCACCCGGAACTGGCAGAGTTCCTCAGGGTGTACGGCGCCGGCCGCACCGCGGACGCGGTCGCGCACTACGAAGGACACCAGAGCTAGGACCTTTCTTTCGGTTCGGGCCGGATTCACAGGGCGGAAGCTGGTACGTGCGGCTGCCAGGCGGAGGAGGGAAACAGCGCCGGGCGTTGTGGACCGATGCCAACGCGGCGGATGCGCGTACCGGACCCCACGGGCTCAGCCGAATGAAAGATCCTGGTGCACTACCCCCGAGAGCCGAGCACGAGCCGAAACAGGAACTGGGAGCGGGCACAGCGCAATGGGTGAGGTCTTCGCTGGTCGGTACGAGCTGATCGATCCGATCGGACGTGGTGGCGTCGGCGCCGTCTGGCGAGCCTGGGACCACCGGCGCCGCCGGTACGTGGCGGCCAAGGTGCTTCAGCAGAGCGACGCACACACGCTGCTGCGCTTCGTCCGCGAGCAGGCCCTGCGGATCGAGCATCCTCATGTGCTCGCCCCGGCCAGTTGGGCCGCGGACGACGACAAGGTCCTGTTCACCATGGATCTGGTGAGCGGCGGCTCGCTTGCGCATGTCATCGGCGACTACGGACCGCTGCCCCCGCTTTTCGTCTGCACGCTGCTCGACCAGCTGCTGTCCGGACTGTCGACGGTGCATGCGGAAGGCGTCGTGCACCGCGACATCAAGCCCGCCAACATCCTGATGGAGGCCACCGGCACCGGTCGGCCGCACCTGCGGCTCTCCGACTTCGGCATCTCCATGCGCAAGGGCGAGCCCCGCCTGACCGAGACCAACTATGTGGTGGGAACGCCGGGTTACTTCGCGCCCGAGCAGATGATGGGGGCGGAGCCCGACTACCCCGCGGACCTCTTCGCCGTGGGGCTTGTCGCGCTCTATCTGCTGCAGGGGAAGAAGCCGGACGCCCGGGCACTCGTCGAACACTTCGCCTCGCACGGCACCCCCAGCGCCCCGCAAGGCATCCCGGAACCGCTGTGGCAGGTCCTCGCCGGTCTTCTGCAGCCTGATCCGCAGGCCCGGTTCCGCACGGCCACCGGCGCGCGCAAGGCACTGACGGCCGCGGTCGAGATGCTGCCGGAGCCAGGTGTCGACGACGAACCGGTTGAGGTCTTCGACCAACTCGGCCCGCTGCCCGCCGGTTTCGGCCCCGAAGGCCCGATCGCCACCCCCGGGCCGCCCTCCCCGGCCGACCACCCCGCACACGCGGGCCAAGCCGCACAGCAGCCACACACCCCGCCGCCCTCCCCGATGTCGGAGACGGGCAGCTTCCATCTCGCCCCGCCTCCGCAGCAGCCGCCCACGCCGCTGCCCCAGACGGCCCAGCCTGCCCCTGCCCCCACTCCGCTCCCGGCGCATACGGGTTCCCCCTTCCCTGCCGCCCCACCGGATCTCTCCCAGGCCCCGACATCCGCAGTGCGGCACGAACCGGCTCCTACTCGTGCATACACCGCCGAGCGGCAGCAGGTTCCGCATCCCGGGGCGGGAATGTCCCCGAACTTCGCTCCGGCAGCACCTCCGGCCCACCCCATGGCCGCCGCTCCCGCACAGGCATCGCAGAAGCGTCCGGGACCGCCCCCGAAGGTGGCGATCCCGGTCCTGCTGGTGGCGCTGATCTGTTTCGCTGTCGGAATCTGGGCACTCACCCAGGCCTGAGGCCCGGTGGCTGCAGCCGCTGTCACCAGGCCTGCGGCGGCCCTCCGTACGGCTGCTGCCCGGCCGCGCCACCGGCAGGACCGCCCGCGGCGGCGGCCGTGCGGCGACGCGCAAGCAGCGTCCACGCCCCGAGGCCGAGCACCAGCACGGCGCCTGCGCCGATCCCGGCCGCGCCCACCATCTTCATCGTGGTGCTCTTGTCGGCCTGGGGTGCGCTCTGGCCGCTCCTGGCCATGTCCTTGTCGTCCTGCGTCACACCGAAGATTCCGGCGGAACCCCCGTACGGCGACGTTTGCGCCGCGTTCTCGACCTGCACCTTGAGAGTCATCGGGATCGTCTTGTTCCCGTAGGCCTTCGCGACCTCCGGGCTGAGCGACACCGACAGGTAGTACCAGCCCGCGAACCGCATGGCGCTCTCGCCGGCGCTGAACGTGAACCGGTTCTCGTACGCCACCGGGGGCAGCGGATCGAGCGACACCGAGGCGGGCTTGCCGGAGTACGACAGCGGCGAGGCGTCGTCGACATGGCCGTGCGCCGGATTGTCCAGGGACAGTGCGAGCGCGTTGCCGACGTACTCGTCCGAGCCGCCGACACTGTTGCCGAGGTCGACGGTGGCGAAGATCTGCTGTCCCCAGTCCACCGGCACGCGGTAGAAGAGGGTCTGCCCCGGCTCGATGCCGTCCCTCCACGTGCCGGTCTCCAGGCTGGTGGCGTCGTAATAGCTCGTGCCGCCGGGCCGTTCCTCCTTCTTGGCCTGCGTGGGCGGTGTCGGCGACGCCGAGGGCCAGTCCTCCGGCGCCTCGGTCGGTGCCGTACCGCCCTTCTTCAGCTTCGGCTCCGACTCGTAACGGAGCTCCAGGTCCCAGGCGTCGGGCGTCGAGGTGGCTTTGCTCTCCCGCTCGATCAGGACGTTGTACGTGCCGGCGTCCTGGCAGGTGTTGCTGTCCTTGTCCGTGACCCGGTAGGCGTACGCGGCGATCGGATGCGGGAACTCCGCCGCCCGGAAGCGGGCGTCCTCGGAACTGCACTGCAGGTCCGTACTGTCCCTGACGCTGACCGTGATGCCGTCCCCGTACGCGACCTTGCCACCGGCCTTGGGTACGACCACCGCCGAGACGTACGCGTTCGTGGCGGCGTCGAGTTCGAGACGGTAGTAGAGCTTCTCGCCCGGCTTGATCGAGCTCCTGTAGACGGACCCGGGCTTCAGGGCCGACGCGTCGGTGCTGACCTCCGCGCCCCGGACCGTCTTCGCCCCGGGGTCGAAGGTGTACGCAGCAGGCTCACCGGCCGCGTACGCATGCCCCGGCAGTGCCGCCACCGCGCACATCGCCGTGGCCGCGGCCAGCGTCGCCCGGCCCCTGTTGCGCTGCCTCATCACGCGCTTCCCCTCGTCGTCTGTGTGGCCGACCTGCGGCGGCTGCGTACGAACACGAGCCCGGCGATCGCCACCACGGCGCCCGCCCCGGCAGCGGCCGCAACGCCGGTCCATCCTGCCCCGCCCGTACCTCCGCTGTCTCCGGACGCAGCCGAATTGCCCTTCTTGTCGGTCCTCTTGCCCTCTCCCCTGTCCGGCTTCCCGGCGAGGACGACGGCATGGTGCTCGGGGCCGGCCCGCTCGTCCCCGAGCACCGACACCCGCAGGACCACACCGATCTGCGCGTTCTCGGCAATCTCGGCAGCCTGCGCGCCCAGCGTCACCGAGATGGAGAACTCGCCCCCGGCATGAACCGGCTGGACCGCCCGGCGGTACTCGTAGCGGTTGGTCCAGGCGACCGGCACCGAACCCATCCTGATCGCGGCCGGACGGCCGCTGTACGGGGCCGACGAGGTGAACTCGCCACCGCCGCCGACCGGGAAGCGGGCCGGTGTGAACAGCTGCGTCGCACCGTACGAGTACGTCGAGGCGCCCTCCGCGACCGTGGGTTCGTTGGCGAACTCCACGTCGTAGCGCACCTGCTGGCCCCAGCCCGCCGGAACCTTGTAACAGAGCGTCTGCGCCGGCAGGATCCGGTCGCGCCACACGCCCCGGCCGAGCTCCTCGGCGTCGTTGAATCCCGTGCCTCCCCGCACATCACGGGGGTTGCCGGAGGGCAGCACCGCGCTCTTGCCGCCCGCCCCGTACTCCGGCTCGGACGCGGCGGGCGTGACACCCTTCTTCAGCGGTACCTCCACCCCGTACACGAGCTCCAGCGGCCAACGCGCTGCATCGGAGCCCTTCTTGCTCGCCCGTTCCACCACCAGCCGGTAGTGGCCCGCCCGGTCGCAGCTGCGGGTCCCCTCGACGGAGGGGATACGGGCGACCGCCGAGATCAGCGGGGCCGCACCCTCCTTCTGGTAGAAGCGCGCGGTGTCCGTGGCGCAGGAACTGTCAGTGTCGTACGCAATGCTGGTACGCAGCGCGTCGAAGGGGTCGACGGCGGCCCCGGGCTGCGGCACCGCCGTCGCCGAGAAGTCCGCCGTGGACACGGCGTCCAGACCGACCGCGTAGTACCGCTTCTCGCCCGGACCGATGGTGTCCAGATACTGCCCGGGTACGAGCGTGGGTGCCCGGCCGCCGGTCGCGGCGCCCTCGACCCGCTTGCCACGGAACCGGTAGCCGTCCGCGGAGAGTTGTGCCGCCCGCTGCAACTGTCTGGCCAGCGACTTGGCGTCCGGTGCGTCGTAGTAGCGGCCGTTGCCCGCCTCCGCGATGCATTCGAGCTGCTCGCGGGCTCGGCCCTTCACCTGGAAACCCACGGTGTCGATGCGCAGCCCGATCCCGTCCTTGCCGAGTCGCTCGGCCACCTCGCAGGGCTGCGGCGTACCGCAGTTGTCCTCGTCGTCGGAGATCAGCAGGATCGTGCGCGTCCCGATGGCACCGTCCACGGGCTCGGGAAGGTCGTTCGCGGCCTTCTGCAGGGAGAGCCCGACAGGAGTGTCGCCCCTGGGCCGCAGGTCCGCCACGGCCTGCTTCACTGCGGCCCGGTCGAGTGCCTGCACCGGGCGGACGAGACGGGTGTCCGTGCAGCCCCGGGGCCGGTCGGCGCCGTGCACCCGCAGACCGGTCGGGTGGCCGTCGGGAAGACCGTCCACGACGGTGCCCACAGCGGTACGGGCGGACTCCATCCGGGTCCGGCCCGTTCCGTCGTCGTCCGCCATGGAGCCGGAGGAGTCCAGCACCATGACCAGGCTGCTGTTGCCGTCCGGAGAGGTCGTGGCGGGGGCTGCAGATGCGCCGTCGGCAGCCGTGCCGGCTGCCGTGGCGGGCATCGCACCCACGACCAGGACGAGCAGCGCTGCGCCGATCCATGTCCCCGATGCTGAAGTACGGCGACAGCTCCGTGCTCCCACGCGTGCCCCCTCGACCGACCCACCGACCCCTTTGCTCTCGCAACTTATTGAATTGCGTAGGCGAATTCAAGAGCACAGGTGTCACGGTCCCGCAACAGCACGAAGCCCCGGTCGCTCAGCGACCGGGGCCCGCACAAGGCTGTTCTGTCTCAGACACCCGAACCTGCGGGCACGGAGTCAGTCGCCTCCGTCCACAGATCCTGCTCGGCGCGATCCGCCTGGATCTGGCGGTACACGAGGAGCCCGCCGATGGCGGCCAGTGCGACCAGGAGAAGCTTCTTCACCGCGCGACCTCGTCTTTCCTTGACGTAGGGGACTTCTGCCGCCCGACTATACACACCGACCGATACCGATCGGTGACCTACCTGCGGCCTGGCTGATTCCCGGACAAAAGCGGCCATCCATCCCCGCTCCGCACCGGTCCGTCCAGCCCGGTTGCACCATACGAGTGGTGTTCATCTGAAGATCGGCGGATCCACGGCGTCGGTCACCGAAATCGCGAGCCACATCCACATCATCAGAAAGGTAAGCAAACCGGACCACCCGAAAGCGAGGGGCCATGAGCACCTTCAAGGCCAAGAGCATCTGGACCGCCTTCATCACCGCCTTCTTCGCGCTTCTCGCGTCGATGGGGCTCATCAGCACCCCCGCCACGGCCACGCAGCCGAAGGCCACGAATCAGGAGCACACGGGTGCGACCGCCGCAACCGCGACCACCCCGTCGGTGCGATGGACCCTTCCGCGTGACAGGTCGCTCCCACCCACGATGAAGCAGCGCATCCGCGCCGAGGCACACGGCTCCTCACCGGCCACCAGGCACCTGTCGACGGACATGAGGGACGCCATGGGCGCCACAGACACCACCGGCGCCGCCCGCACCGCCCACGGGGCCCCGGCGGGGGACGCATCCCTCCTGCCACCGTGAGAGCGGCGCCACTGACGCACGGGGCCCCTGATCCGGTTCACACCGGACGGGGGCCCGTTCGTGCGCCGGGCAACCAGGGGCCGGCTTCGTGCCCACCATGGCAGTGGCGGACGGACTCGCGGTTCGCGAAGCCCTGCTCCACGGTTCCCGATCGCGCGATCGCCTGCGCCGACAGGGCCGCTCCCGCGCACAGCGCCCCGCGCTCCGACACCCGAGACCGTGCAACCCTCGCCGCGGAACCCTGCACACCCCTGCCGCGCGCGCATCCCCGTACAACCACGCACAACCTCGGAGCAGGGCGGCATGATCGACCCTGTCGGCTTCTCCCGGAGCTTCGAGCGTCACGTGACCAGATCGGCATGACCAGGACGCCTACATGCACGTGGTCGGCTCCGACGATCGGGAAACCTTCGCGATGCTCGCCGACCTTCTGGAAGATCCGCTCATCGGCTGATGTCGACCGACAATCACAAGCGCCCAACCATGATCCGCGAGAGGGCTAGGAGTTCCGCTGAGCGAAGGCCCAGGTGAACCACGCCACGCCGATCACGCAGATCACGAACCCCGCAAAAAGGATCCAACGCACAAAGGCCCAATCCAGCTTCCCGCGTTCGAAGGGGTCTTCGTCGTCGCTGCTGTCGGACCAACCGTGATCAGTCATGGCACCCCCGCTGGCCCTAAGGTGTGAGCCTCGGCACAGCGGCCGAAGCCACTGCACTCGGGGCTGCTGGCAGATCTACTCATTGGCTGATGTCAGCCATAGATGCCAAAGACCCCCAACCATGATCGGTTGGGGGTCTTTGTACTGGTGGGGCTAACAGGATTTGAACCTGTGGCCTCATCCTTATCAGGGATGCGCTCTAACCAACTGAGCTATAGCCCCGCCGCGCCTGCGCGCTGACTTCTGAAGATTAGCGCACGTCGGGGCCAGTCCCAAAATCGATACCCGCGGCCCTACTCGTCCTCGGCCAGCGTGAGCTCGACACCGCCCACGAAACCGGCCGACAAGTTGTAGATGAAGGCGCCCAGCGTCGCCAGCGCGGTCGCCAGCACGACGTCGATCACCGCGATGACCGACGTGAAGATGAGGACGCGCGGAAGCGACAGGAACGACTGCACATCGAAGCCGTTGCTGTCGTTGGAACCGGTCGCCTCGCTGATGGTGCCGCCCACGGTGGAGAAGACGCCCATGGCGTCCATCACCATCCACAGGACCGCGGCCGCCACGACCGTGCAGATGCCGAGCGCGATGGAGAGCAGGAAGCTGACCTTCATCACCGACCACGGATCGGCTTTCGCCACCCGCAGTCGCGCCTTGCGGGTACGCGGAGTGGTCCGCGCCCCCGTCCGCGGGCGACGGGCCGCCTGCGCGGCACCGACGCCCTGCTGCCCGCCCTGCGTCCCGCCCGTGGGCGAGGGGTACGCCTGCGGCGGGTGGTAAGGCCCACCTGCCTGCCCCGGCGCGGGCTCACGCTCACCGGGCAGCGGCCCGGTCGCGTATCCCTCGTACTGGGGCTGAGGCCCCCGGGTGTCCGTCACAGTGCCCCCTTGGGAGTCCGTGGCAGGGCCACGGGCACCGCTCGCTCCAGCTCCGGAAGCGGCCGAACCGGCGCCCGTGGCTCCACTCACGCTCTACTCCTCGTGCTCCCCGGTCGAAGGCGACGTGCCTTCGACAGTGCCCTCGACAGTGTTCTCTGCGGTCGCCTCGGCAGTCGCCTCGGCATCCGCATCTCCGTCGACCTCTTCGGCCTCGCGGCCGGCCTCGGCGTTACGTGCGATGCCGACGACCGCGTCACGCTTGCCCAGATTGATCAGTTGGACGCCCATGGTGTCACGGCCCGTCTCCCTGACTTCATTGACTCGCGTACGAATCACACCGCCGCCGAGCGTGATGGCGAGGATTTCGTCCGTCTCCTCGACCACCAGCGCGCCGACCAGCGAGCCCCGGTCCTCCACGATCTTGGCAGCCTTGATACCCAGGCCGCCACGACCCTGAACGCGGTACTCGTCGACGGGGGTCCGCTTCGCGTACCCACCATCGGTGGCAGTGAACACGAACGTACCGGGCCTGACGACATTCATCGAGAGCAGTTCGTCGCCTTCGCGGAAACTCATGCCCTTGACGCCCGAGGTCGCACGGCCCATCGGGCGCAGCGCATCGTCCGTCGCAGTGAACCTGATGGACTGGGCCTTCTTGCTGATGAGCAGCAGATCATCCTCGGCCGAGACCAGCTCCGCACCGATCAGCTCGTCGTCGCTGCCGTCCTCCGTCTCGCGGAGGTTGATCGCGATGACACCGCCGGAACGCGGGGAGTCGTAGTCCTTCAGCGCGGTCTTCTTCACCAGGCCGCCCTTGGTGGCGAGGATCAGATAGGGCGCGGCCTCGTAGTCCCGGATCGCCAGAATCTCGGCGATCTGCTCGTCCGGCTGGAAGGCCAGCAGGTTGGCGACGTGCTGGCCGCGTGCGTCCCGGCCGGCGTCCGGAAGCTCGTACGCCTTGGCCCGGTAGACGCGACCCTTGTTGGTGAAGAACAGCAGCCAGTGGTGGGTCGTCGACACGAAGAAGTGGTCGACGATGTCGTCTTCCTTGAGCTTCGTGCCGCGGACGCCCTTGCCGCCGCGCTTCTGCGAGCGGTAGTCGTCCGTCTTCGTACGCTTCACATAGCCGCCGCGCGAGATGGTGACGACGATGTCCTCCTCGGCGATCAGGTCCTCGATGGACATGTCACCGTCGAAGGGCACCAGCTTGGAGCGCCGGTCGTCGCCGAACTTCTCGACGATCGCCGCCAGCTCCTCGCTGACGATCTGCCGCTGCCGTACCGGCGACGCCAGGATCTCGTTGTACTCGTTGATCTTCGCCTGGAGCTCGTCGTGCTCGGCCGTGATCTTCTGGTGCTCCAGCGCGGCCAGTCGGCGCAGCTGCATCTCCAGAATCGCGTTCGCCTGGATCTCGTCGATCTCCAGCAGGCCCATCAGGCCCTCACGCGCGATCTCGACCGTCTGGCTGCGCCGGATGAGGGCGATGACCTCGTCGATCGCGTCGAGTGCCTTGAGCAGACCGCGCAGGATGTGCGCCCGCTCCTCCGCCTTGCGCAGGCGGAACTTCGTACGCCGGACGATGACCTCGATCTGGTGCGTCACCCAGTGGCGGATGAACGCGTCGATCGACAGCGTGCGCGGCACCCCGTCGACCAGCGCCAGCATGTTCGCGCCGAAGTTCGTCTGGAGATCGGTGTGCTTGTACAGGTTGTTGAGTACGACCTTGGCGACCGCGTCCCGCTTCAGCACGACCACGAGACGCTGACCGGTGCGCGAGGACGTCTCGTCGCGGACGTCCGCGATGCCACCGACCTTGCCGTCCTTGACCAGGTCGGCGATCTTCTGCGCGAGGTTGTCGGGGTTGGTCTGGTACGGAAGCTCCGTGACGACCAGGCACTGCCGGTTCTGGATCTCCTCGACCGCGACGACCGCGCGCATCGTGATGGAGCCACGGCCCGTGCGGTACGCCTCCTCGATGCCCTTGCGGCCGACGACGAGCGCTCCGGTCGGGAAGTCCGGGCCCTTGATCCGCTCGATCAGGGCCTCCAGCAGCTCCTCGTGCGAGGCCTCCGGGTGCTCCAGGTACCACTGGGCACCGGCCGCGACCTCGCGCAGGTTGTGCGGCGGGATGTTGGTCGCCATGCCGACCGCGATGCCCGCGGAGCCGTTGACCAGCAGGTTCGGGAAGCGCGCCGGCAGAACCGTCGGCTCCTGGTTGCGGCCGTCGTAGTTGTCCTGGAAGTCGACGGTCTCCTCGTCGATGTCCCGGACCATCTCCATGGACAGCGGCATCATCTTGCACTCGGTGTACCGCATGGCTGCGGCCGGGTCGTTGCCCGGAGAACCGAAGTTGCCGTTGGAGTCGACCAGCGGCATGCGCATCGACCAGTGCTGCGCCAGTCGCACGAGCGCGTCGTAGATCGAGGAGTCGCCGTGCGGGTGGTACGTACCCATGACGTCACCGACGACACGGGCGCACTTGTAGAAGCCCTTCTCGGGCCGGTACCCGCCGTCGTACATGGCGTACAGCACACGGCGGTGGACGGGCTTGAGGCCGTCCCGTACGTCCGGCAGCGCACGCGACACGATGACGGACATCGCGTAGTCGAGGTAGGAGCGCTGCATCTCCGTCTCGAGCCCCACGGGCTCGACACGCATGCCCACACCTGCGGCTGTGGGTTCCTCTTCAGGGGTGACAGGGGTGTTCTCGTCGGCCATTGCTGGTCAAAGTCCTTTCGAGCTGCGGCTTGCTTGGTACGGCCGACTCAGATGTCGAGGAAGCGGACGTCCTTGGCGTTGCGCTGGATGAACGAGCGCCGTGCCTCGACGTCCTCACCCATCAGCACCGAGAAGAGGTCGTCGGCCTGCGCCGCGTCGTCCAGCGTGACCTGGCCAAGCACGCGGTGGTCGACGTCCATCGTCGTGATGCGCAGCTCCTCGGCGTTCATCTCGCCGAGACCCTTGAAGCGCTGGATCGAGTCTTCCTTGATCCGCTTGCCGTTCTGCTTGCCGAGCTCGACCAGGGCGTCGCGCTCGCGGTCCGAGTACGCGTACTCGAAGTCGTCGCGGCCCCACTTGATCTTGTAGAGCGGCGGGCGGGAGAGGTAGACATGGCCGGCCTCGACCAGCGGCCGCATGAAGCGGAAGAGGAACGTCAGCAGCAGCGTGTTGATGTGCTGACCGTCGACGTCGGCGTCCGCCATCAGAATGATCTTGTGATAGCGGAGCTTCTCGATGTCGAAGTCCTCGTGGACTCCGGTACCGAAGGCCGAGATCAACGCCTGGACCTCGGTGTTCTGCAGGATCTTGTCGACCCGGGCCTTCTCGACGTTCAGGATCTTGCCACGGATCGGCAGGATGGCCTGGTACATCGGGTTACGGCCGGACTTCGCCGAACCACCGGCGGAGTCACCCTCGACGATGAAGATCTCGCACTTCGTCGGGTCGTTCGACTGGCAGTCGCTCAGCTTGCCCGGCAGCGAGGCGCTCTCCAGGAGCCCCTTGCGACGGGTCAGGTCACGCGCCTTCCGGGCGGCGACGCGGGCCGTGGCTGCCGCGATGCCCTTGCGGATGATGTCCGCGGCCTCGTTCGGGTTCCGGTCGAACCAGTCCGTGAGGTGCTCGTGGACCACCTTCTGGACGAAGGTCTTCGCCTCCGTGTTGCCCAGCTTGGTCTTCGTCTGGCCCTCGAACTGCGGCTCGCCCAGCTTCACCGAGATGATCGCCGTCAGACCCTCACGGATGTCGTCACCGGTGAGGTTGTCGTCCTTCTCGCGCAGCAGCTTCTTGTCCCGCGCGTACTTGTTGACCAGCGTGGTCAGCGCCGCACGGAAGCCCTCCTCGTGCGTACCGCCCTCATGCGTGTGGATCGTGTTGGCGAAGGAGTAGACACCCTCGCTGTACTGCGTGTTCCACTGCATCGCGATCTCGGCCGAGAGGAGTCGCTCCTTGTCCTCGGCCTCGATGTCGATCACCGACTGGTGAATGACGTCGCCCTTGCGGGAGTTGAGGTACTTCACGAAGTCGACGATGCCGCCCTCGTAGTGGTACGTGACCGTCCGGGCCGCTTCCTCCTCGGCGACCTCGACCGCCTCCGCGACATCCGCGCCCGCCGTCGCCTTCGCCGACTCGCGCTCGTCCGTGAGCCTGATCGTCAGGCCCTTGTTGAGGAACGCCATCTCCTGGAAGCGGCGCGACAGCGTCTCGAAGGAGTACTCGGTGGTCTCGAAGATGTCGCCGTCGGCCCAGAAGGTGACGGTCGTGCCGGTCTTGTCGGTGGCCTCGTTACGGGCCAGCGGCGCCGTGGGCACACCGAGCTTGTAGTCCTGGGTCCAGCGGTAGCCGTCCCTCCTGACCTCGACGGAGACGCGCGTCGACAGGGCGTTCACGACGGAGACACCGACACCGTGCAGACCGCCGGAGACGGCATATCCGCCGCCGCCGAACTTGCCGCCGGCGTGCAGCACCGTCAGCACGACCTCGACCGCGGGCTTCTTCTCCGACGGCACGATGTCGACGGGGATACCGCGACCGTTGTCGATCACTCGGACCCCGCCGTCGGCAAGGATCGTGACGTCGATGGTGTCCGCGTGCCCGGCCAGGGCTTCATCGACCGAGTTGTCGACGACCTCTTGCACAAGGTGGTGAAGTCCACGCTCACCGGTCGAGCCGATGTACATGCCAGGTCGCTTGCGGACCGCGTCCAAGCCCTCGAGGACGGTGATCGCGCTGGCGTCGTACGAGGCAGCCGCCTCGCCGCTCTCACCGGGTGTGGACGGAATGTTCTCGTTGGGGTTGCCGGAATCGGCCACGAAGCGCCCTTTCTGGCACAGCACAGGCCGTTCTCCGGGCAAGCGGGAGCGGCTGCGTCGTTCGGCTTGTATCGACGACTCCCGCAAGCATGCGGGATTGTTCACCAGTCTACCGGTAGCGCCGACACGAATGGGGGTTTGCCGGTACCTGAGTCCGCATGTGCCGCCCTGAATGAGCGCCTGACGACTCCCCATATTCGGGATGGGGCCCCAAGAGGCTCACGCGGGCATTGAGCGCTTCGGCCTGTCAACCTCTCGCTACGGTGAGGGACGCCCCTGCCACACCGCAGGGTTTCAACCTGCACAGACCCACACATCACGGAAGCAGCGGACAACACCGCAGAGAAGGCAGCACACCACCGCAGCCGAACCTCTCCAGACTGTGGAGCGGCAGCTGCCGACATCGGGCAAAGAACCGCGCAGGGAGAGAAAAGCCCAGGTCAGCCGTACGTGTCGCCCGGGCCGGTGCTTCCCGGCACACGCAGCGGACCGAATCTGCGCTGCGGACCACCCGGCCCCAGAACCTTGATCAACTTCACTGTTCCGTGCCCCAGATCCGCGTTCAACCGGGCGACCAGCTGCGGCGCCAGCAGCCGCAGCTGCGTCGCCCAGGCCGTCGAATCGCACTGCACCGTGAGCACCCGCTCCTCGGGTGCCTCGTCGTACCGCAGCGGCACACAATGATTGGCCAGATCCTCACCGACGATCTGCGGCCAGCGGCCCATCACACCGCCCACCGCCGCGGGGGTCTCCCAGCCGCGCTCGGTGATCAGACGATTGATCGCGGCGCCCAGCGGCAACGGATCGCGCCCGTCCGCCCGCGCGCCGGAACGCAGCCCACCGCCCCGTCTGGCCTGTTTCTTCTGTTGCGCCGCGGCCCCGCGCGCCCGAGCCTGCTCCTTCGCGGCACGCAGGGCGACCCGCGCCAGATCGACACCGGACGCCTCCGGCAGCTTCACCTCGCCCAACGGCTCCTGCGGGCTGCCGGCAGAGCCCTTCGCCGGATCGACGGACCCGCTCATATCCGCTTCACCTCGCCCGCCGACACCGCATACCGCGTTCCCGCCAGCACATCAGGAACGTCATCGTCCACCGCCGCCGTCACCAGCACCTGCTCCCCTGGAGCGACCAGCTCCGCCAGCCGCTCCCGGCGCCGCGCATCCAGCTCGGCGAAGACATCGTCCAGGACGAGCACCGGCTCATTTCCCTCGGTGCGCAGCAGATCGTACGAGGCAAGCCGCAGCGCCAGCGCGTACGACCAGGACTCGCCATGGCTCGCGTACCCCTTGGCGGGCATCCCGCGCAGTCCCAGCAGCAGATCGTCACGGTGCGGACCGACAAGCGTCACGCCACGCTCGATCTCCTGCTTGCGGACCTCCGCGAGTGCAGCGAGCAGCTGCTCGTACAGCTCGTCACGGGTACGGGCGGGCTCCACCCCCGCACCGACCGAACTGCGGTACTCCAGCGTCACCGGGCCACCACCGGGCGCGACATCCGCGTACGCCTTGTCCGTCAGTGGCTGCAGGGTCGCGATCAGATCCAGCCGCTGCGCCAGCAGCTCCGCGCCCACCCGGCCCAGATGCTGGTCCCACACGTCGAGGGTGGACAGATCCATCGACCGGCCGCCGTGCCTGCGCGCCATCGCCGCGGACTTCAGCAGGGTGTTGCGCTGCTTGAGCACCCGCTCGTAGTCCGAACGGACCCCGGCCATCCGCGGCGAACGCGCAGTGATCAGCTCGTCGAGGAAACGCCGACGCTCCCCGGGATCGCCCTTGACGAGCGCCAGATCCTCCGGCGCGAACAGCACAGTCCGTACGATCCCCAGCACGTCACGGGGCCTGACCTGCGACGATCGATTGATCCGGGCGCGATTGGACCTGCCTGGATTGAGCTCCAGCTCGATCAGCTGCGCGCGCTCGCCCTGGGTGACGGCGGCCCGGATGACGGCCCGGTCCGCGCCCATCCGCACCAGCGGCGCATCGGAGGAGACACGATGGCTACCGAGCGTCGCGAGGTAGCCGACGGCCTCGACCAGATTCGTCTTGCCCTGACCGTTCGCCCCCACGAACGCGGTGACGCCCGGGTCGAGCGGTACCTCGACCCGGGCGTACGAGCGGAAGTCGGCCAGCGAGAGATGCGTGACATGCATGGGTGTATGCCGACCTTCCCGGCTTCCTGCTCCGTGCTCCGCAGTGCGGGCCGGTGATGTGAGTCCGGCCCGCCCTCGGTGCGGCTACTTCTTGTTCTCGACCGCGTGGCCACCGAACTGGTTACGCAGCGCGGCGATCATCTTCATCTGCGGGGAGTCGTCCTGGCGCGAGGCGAATCGCGCGAAGAGCGAAGCGGTGATCGCGGGCAGCGGCACCGCGTTGTCGATCGCGGCCTCCACCGTCCACCGGCCCTCACCGGAGTCGGCGGCGAAGCCACGGAGCTTGTCGAGGTGCTCGTCGTCGTCCAGCGCGTTGACCGCCAGGTCGAGCAGCCAGGAACGGATGACCGTGCCCTCCTGCCAGGAGCGGAAGACCTCGCGCACATCGGTGACGGAGTCGACCTTCTCCAGCAGCTCCCAGCCCTCGGCATAGGCCTGCATCATGGCGTACTCGATGCCGTTGTGGACCATCTTCGCGAAGTGGCCGGCGCCGACCTTTCCCGCATGGACGGAACCGAAGTCGCCCTCCGGCTTCAGCGCGTCAAAGACCGGCTGGACCTTCGCCACGTTCTCGGCGTCGCCGCCGTACATCAGCGCGTAGCCGTTCTCCAGGCCCCAGACGCCGCCCGAGACACCGCAGTCGACGAAGCCGATCCCCTTGATGCCCAGCTCGACCGCGTGCTTCTCGTCGTCCGTCCAGCGGGAGTTCCCGCCGTCCACGACGATGTCGCCGGGCGAGAGCAGCGCGGCCAGCTCGTCGATCGTGGACTGGGTCGCGGCACCGGCCGGAACCATCACCCAGATGACCCGTGGGCCCTTCAGCTTGCCCACAAGCTCTTCGAGGCTGTGGACATCGGAGACGTCCGGGTTGCGGTCGTAACCGATGACGGTGTGGCCTGCGCGGCGGATGCGCTCGCGCATGTTGCCGCCCATCTTGCCGAGGCCGACGAGACCGAACTCCATCAGAGATTCCTTAAGCGTTGTGCCGATTCGTACCCAAGGCCGAGCCTACGCCCGGCCGGGGACAGACCGACGGGCATGCTCGGCTCTGAGCGTGCCCGTCGGGAGCTGCCGTGACAGGACCGGTGGCCGGATCAGCCGGAGAGGCGGACCGGCATGATCAGGTACTTGTACGCGTCATCCGCCTCGGCATCCACAGCCGGCCGGCCGCTGAGCAGCGCGGGCTTGGTGGACGTCGTGAAGGAGAGCTGGGCGACCGGGGAGTCGATCGCGCTGAGCCCGTCGAGCAGGAAGGTCGGATTGAAGGCGATCGAGATGTCGTCACCGTCCAGCACGGCGTCGACGCGCTCCACAGCCTGTGCATCGTCGCTGGATCCGGCTTCGAGGATCAGCACACCCTGTTCGAAGCTGAGCCGCACCGGGGTGTTCCGCTCGGCGACGAGGGCCACACGCTTGACGGCCTCGACGAACGGGGCGGTCTCGATGACGGCGACCGAGTTGAACTCGGTGGGGAACAGCGTCCGGTACTTCGGCAGATCGCCTTCGAGCAGTCGCGTGGTCGTACGCCGACCCGCGCCCTCGAAACCGATCAGACCTTCACCGGCACCGGAGCCGGACAGCGCCAGCGTCACCGTGTCACCGCTGGTCAGGGCCTTGGCGGTGTCCAGCAGCGTCTTGGCGGGCACCAGGGCGACGGCCGAGGCGTCCGGGTTCTCCGGCTTCCACAGGAACTCGCGGACCGCGAAGCGGTAGCGGTCGGTGGACGCCAGGGTGACGGTGTCGCCCTCGATCTCGATACGTACACCGGTCAGGACGGGCAGCGTGTCGTCGCGGCCCGCGGCGATGGCGACCTGGGCGGCGGCCGAGGCGAAGACCTCGCCGGGAACCGTGCCCGTCGCCGTCGGCATCTGCGGCAGCGCCGGGTACTCCTCCACAGGAAGGGTGTGGAGTGTGAATCGCGAGGAGCCGCAGACCACGGTGGCCCGTACACCGTCGGTGGAAATCTCCACCGGTCGGTTGGGGAGGGCGCGGCAGATGTCGGCGAGCAGCCGGCCGGAGACCAGCACCGTGCCGTCCTCCTCGACCTCGGCGTCCACCGAGACCCGGGCCGAGACCTCGTAGTCGAAGCTGGAGAAGCTGAGCGCGCCGTCCTCGGCCCTCAGAAGAAGGCCCGCAAGAACGGGCGCCGGCGGACGGGCCGGGAGGCTGCGGGCCACCCAGGCCACCGCCTCCGCGAGTACATCGCGCTCCACCCGGATCTTCACCGGAACCGCCTCCTGCTGTTGCTCGCTCGCCCTGCTGGCCTTCGTCGGTCTGCTCGGGGTCGCTCCGCCGATGGCAGGCGGAGGACGTCCGGGGACCAGTCTGACGTACGGCACCGACACTCGGTGCTGCTCGGGGTCAAGTCGCGACAAGAGGTTCGGAGAGCTCCGGCGCCGAGTTGTGCACAGCACCCACTTCGAAGCGGAATCCGAGCTAACTCTATGTGGCAGTAGTAGTAGGTCCTGTGGAAACCGTGGATAACGTCGTTTTCGCAGGTCAGGACCGGTTTTTTATCCACTGGTCCTGTGGGTGGCATCGGTGGACAACCCGGCGTTTCTGTGGACACGCAAAAGTTCTGCACACCCGATGCACAGGACAGGGGTGGTTCTCCCCAGGGCTGTCCCCAGTTTTACCCAGGTTCCCCACAGCCCAACCAGGCTCCTTGGTGTGACGCCTTTCACTCCGCGCGGTGAAAGCGGGTGTTGTGTTGCCGAACAGTGGACAGGGGTGTGGAGAAGCTGGGGACAACACAGCCCGGCCTGTGGGCCGCCGGTGGACAACATTGGGGGGCCTCTGTGGATGAATATTTTGTCCACAGGCTGTGGATCACCGTTGGCCACAAATCCCCAGGCCCTTGACCTGGCCTGATGGAGTATCGGCAGTCGCCCCTGTGGAAGCAATATGGACAACTTCGCGATCCCCAGGCTGTGGAGAGGAAATTTTCCCCAGATCTGTGGAGAACCGCAGGTCGGCGGCGTGTATTCGAACACCGGGGCCGGGGCGGAGGTGTGCGGATGGCGCGGGGAAGAGCTCCGGGAGGTCTCTGGAAGCTCCGCCGAGGTGCCTCGGCAGCCCCGCGGAGGCGTTCCTGAGGCCGGCAGACGTGCTGCCGGTGGTCGGCAGGGACGCTCCAGGACCGCGCCGAGGCATGCCTCGGACCCGTGGATGTGGGCAGGAAACGACGAAGGGCGCCCTTGCCGGACTTGTGTGGAAGTCGGGCAGGGGCGCCCTCGGCGCCGTGCATGAAGTCGTGCCAGAAGCCGTACCGGCGCTCTGTCAGCCGTTCTTGATGCGGTTGGTGAGCTCGGTGACCTGGTTGTAGATGGAGCGTCGCTCGGCCATCAGCGCACGGATCTTGCGGTCCGCGTGCATCACCGTCGTGTGGTCGCGGCCGCCGAACTGCGCGCCGATCTTGGGCAGTGAGAGATCCGTCAGCTCACGGCAGAGATACATCGCGATCTGGCGAGCCGTCACCAGCACCCGGCTGCGTGAGGATCCGCAGAGATCCTCCACGGTCAGACCGAAGTAGTCGGCGGTCGCCGCCATGATGGCCGTCGCCGTGATCTCCGGAGCCGAGTCCTCGCCACCGGGGATCAGGTCCTTCAGCACGATCTCGGTCAGCCCGAGATCCACCGGCTGCCGGTTGAGGCTGGCGAAGGCCGTCACCCGGATCAACGCTCCCTCAAGCTCCCGGATGTTGCGGGAGATCCGGGAGGCGATGAACTCCAGGACCTCCGGCGGGGCGTTGAGCTGCTCCTGCACCGCCTTCTTACGGAGGATCGCGATGCGCGTCTCCAGCTCCGGCGGCTGCACATCGGTGGTCAGACCCCACTCGAAACGGTTCCGCAGCCGGTCCTCCAGGGTGACCAGCTGCTTGGGCGGCCGGTCCGAGGACAGCACGATCTGCTTGTTGGCGTTGTGGAGCGTGTTGAAGGTGTGGAAGAACTCCTCCTGCGTCGACTCCTTGCTCGCCAGGAACTGGATGTCGTCGACCAGCAGGATGTCCACGTCGCGGTACCGCTTGCGGAAGGTATCGCCCTTGCCGTCGCGGATCGAGTTGATGAACTCGTTGGTGAACTCCTCGGAGCTCACATAGCGCACCCGGGTGCCCGGGTAGAGACTGCGCGCGTAGTGCCCGATGGCATGCAGCAGGTGGGTCTTGCCGAGCCCCGACTCCCCATAGATGAAGAGGGGGTTGTACGCCTTCGCGGGCGCCTCGGCGACGGCGACGGCGGCGGCGTGCGCGAACCGGTTGGACGCGCCGATGACAAAGGTGTCGAAGAGGTACTTCGGATTCAGCCGGGCATGGGGCTCGCCGGGACCGGGTGCGGGTGCGGGCTGTGCACCCATCGGTCCGGTGGCGCCGCCGGGGCGTCCGGTGCCGGGACCACCCTGCCGGTGCTGGGGGTCCGGCATGTCGTGGCGCTCGGGGCGCTGCTGCTCGTAACCCTGGCGCTCGGGCGGCTGGGACCGGTAGTCGTGCTGCTGGGGGCGGTAGTCGTGCTGCGGCTCACGCCACTGCTCCGCGGACGCGTCGCGCTCCTGGAATCCGCCGAGCCGGGGCTGCTGCCAGGAGAGGTCCTCCTGGGTGCGCGGCCAGGCTCCGGGCTCGGGGCGCTGCTGCTGGTAGTCGGGGTAGGCGGGGCGGGCCGTCGGCATGCCGTCGTCCGAGGGCCGGTGGCCGTATCCGTCGTAGGCGTCGCTGTGCTGCCGCTCGTCGTGCTGGGGTCCCTGGTAGCGGTGCTGCTGCGGCTGCTGGGACTGGTGCATCGGGGGGGCCGGCGGGGTCGGTGGCTCGCCCGCCGAGTCGTCGACGGTGATCGCGATTCGGATCGGGCGTCCGCATTCGCGGCTCAGGGTCTCGCTGATGAGCGGCGCGAGCCGTCCCTCGAGAACGCGCTTGCCCCATTCGTTGGGCACGGCGAGCAGCGCGGTGTCGGCGACCAGCGCGAGCGGCTGGCAGCGCTCGATCCACTGCTTGTCCTTCGGCTCGATGCCCTGCTGGCCCTCCGCGAGGAGTTGCTCCAGCACTCGTGGCCACACTGCGGCAAGATCGGCAGGTACGTCAGCCACAAGGCACGCTCTCTCGCTGGTCCCACGAATGTGTGTTTCTCGGGACGGGATGGGTCGGGACGGGTGAGGCCCGGCAGGCGGGAAGAAAAAGAACCGCAGTCCAGCCACGGTAGTCAGGCCGACCCGCGAGGTTCAAGTCGTTGTCCACAGGCTGTGTACAGCGCGGGTCGTCGCGGGGCGGGTTTGACCGGATGGCGTAGCCGCGCGTACCGTGACCAGGTCGAGTTGTCGATGGCTGCTGCCGCCTGCCTCCGATGGGCAAAGATCACGATCTGTGATTGTGAAGCGGTGCACTAAGGCGTTTACGCGAGTCTCTCGTGGGCGCACGGTGACAGCCAGGCGATGTCCCGCCAACACACAATCATTTCTGGAGCCCCCGAGTGAGCAAGCGCACCTTCCAGCCGAACAACCGTCGTCGCGCGAAGACCCACGGCTTCCGGCTGCGTATGCGCACCCGTGCCGGCCGCGCGATTCTCGCGTCCCGCCGTGGCAAGGGTCGCGCCAACCTGTCCGCCTGATCGCCTACAGGTCATGACGTGCTGCCTACCGAGAATCGGCTGAGGCGGCGCGAGGACTTCGCGACCGCAGTACGTCGAGGACGCCGGGCCGGACGCCCGCTACTCGTCGTCCATCTACGCAGCGGTGCAACGGACCCGCACGTGACTGGGGAGAGTGCTCCCCCGCCGCGTGCGGGTTTCGTTGTCAGCAAAGCCGTGGGTGGCGCGGTCGTACGCACAGCGGTGAAGCGGAGGCTTCGCCATCTGGTCCGCGATCGTCTGGCCATGCTGCCCCCCGGTAGCCTGGTTGTCGTACGAGCGCTGCCCGGATCGGGCGACGCCGACCATGAACAGCTGGCCCGAGACCTGGACGCCGCCCTTCAGCGGCTGCTGGGAGGGGGCGCGCGATGAAGTACCCGCTGCTGGCTCTGATCAAGCTGTACCAGTGGACGATCAGCCCACTCCTCGGGCCTGTCTGCCGTTACTACCCGTCGTGTTCCCACTATGGATATACGGCGATCGACCGGCACGGAGCGATCAAGGGAACCGCGCTGACCGCATGGCGCATCCTGCGGTGCAATCCGTGGTCACCCGGCGGCGTGGACCATGTTCCGCCACGCAAACGTCCGCGTTGGCACGAACTGCTGCGTAATGCACTGCGTGGCAGCAAGGGCGGGGACTCCGCCGCTGATGTGCCTCCCGGGGGGACGGCCTCCGAACCCCCGAGCCCGGCCGCAGAGACTTCGCCCAATGCTCAAGGAGCCTGATTAGTGGACACGATTGCCAGTCTGTTCAGCTTTATCACTTACCCCGTTTCGTGGGTCATCGTCCAGTTCCACACGCTGTACGGAGCGATCTTCGGCGATGACACGGGCTGGGCCTGGGGCCTGTCCATCGTGTCCCTTGTGGTGCTGATCCGGATCTGTCTGATCCCGCTTTTCGTTAAGCAGATCAAGTCGACCCGGAACATGCAGGTGCTCCAGCCGAAGATGAAGGCGATCCAGGAGCGCTACAAGAGCGACAAGCAGCGTCAGTCCGAAGAGATGATGAAGCTGTACAAGGAGACGGGTACCAACCCGCTCTCCTCGTGCCTTCCCATCCTGGCGCAGTCGCCGTTCTTCTTCGCCCTTTATCACGTGCTCTCGGCCATCGCCTCGGGCAAGACGATCGGTGTCATCGACCAGCCGCTGCTCGACAGCGCCCGGCAGGCACACATCTTCGGTGCTCCGCTGGCCGCCAAGTTCATGGACAGCTCGGCCAAGGTCGAAGCGCTCGGTGCCTCGCTCACCGACGTCCGCGTCGTCACCGCGGTCATGATCGTCATGATGTCGGCGTCGCAGTTCTTCACGCAGCGCCAGCTCATGACGAAGAACGTCGACCTGACGGTCAAGACGCCGTACATGCAGCAGCAGAAGATGCTGATGTACGTCTTCCCGCTGATCTTCGCCGTCATGGGCATCAACTTCCCCGTCGGTGTCCTCGTCTACTGGCTGACCACGAACGTCTGGACCATGGGTCAGCAGATGTACGTGATCAACCAGAACCCGACCCCGGGCAGCAAGGCGCAGACCCAGTACCTGGAACGTCTGCTGAAGAGCGTCACCACTCACGGGGAGGTGCGCGGCCGGACCAGGCGCAACACGGTCAAGCGGATCGTGGCCAAGGGCTCTGACCGCAACGACATCGAGCGGAAGTTCATCACCGGACTGGCCAAACTCGGCCTTGCCGCCCAGGAGGACGGCACGGTGACGAAGAGCGACACCGCTCTTGCCGAAGCCGAGGGCGGATCCGCGCAGAAGCGCCAGCAGCCCAAGCGCCAGACCAAGGCGAAGCGTCAGAGCGGTACGACTCAGACCGGTGCTGCTCAGCCCGGTGCGGCGAAGGAGACCGACTCCACCGAGTCGGAGGCCAAGACCTCGCTGCAGAAACAGGACGCACCGCAGGACGACAAGCCGAAGCCGGCGGGCAAGCCCGCGTCCGGCTCCTCACGCCAAGCCAAGTCCGGACAGCGCAGGGGCCCGCAGCGGCCCAAGCACCCGTCCAAGAAGTAAGAAGGAGTCCATCCGTGACGGAAGGCACCACCTCCACGGCCGCTGAGGGCAGCGACACCTTGACCCGCCTTGAGCAGGAAGGGGAGATCGCAGCCGATTACCTCGAGGGCCTGCTCGACATCGCCGACCTCGACGGTGACATCGACATGGACGTCGAGGCGGACCGGGCCGCGGTTTCGATCATCAGCGACTCGGCACGTGAACTGCAGAAGCTCGTGGGCCGCGACGGTGAGGTGCTGGAGGCGCTCCAGGAGCTGACGCGGCTGGCTGTGCACCGTGAGACCGGTGACCGCAGCCGTCTGATGCTGGACATCGCAGGCTTCCGGGCCAAGAAGCGCGCGGTCCTGGCCGAGCTGGGTGCCAAGGCCGCGGATGAGGTCAAGAAGACCGGTGAGCCGGTGAAGCTGGACCCGATGACGCCGTTCGAACGCAAGGTTGTGCATGATGCGGTTGCGGCCGCAGGTCTGCGCAGCGAGTCGGAGGGCGAGGAGCCGCAGCGCTTCGTCGTCGTTCTCCCGGTCTGACCGGACCCTTGTTCCGACGGCCCCGTCTGTTCGCAGGCGGGGCCGATCTTTGTCAGCCTGATAGTCAGCCACCCACAGCGCGGTAGTGCGGTATGGAAGGACGGTTCCCGTGACGGCGGAAGTAGAGCTTCCCCAGGCGCCGGAAGAGGCGCGGGCAGTTTTCGGTGAGTACTTCCCGGAGGCTGTCCGGTACGCGGAACTCCTTGCCGATGCCGGGGTCAAGCGCGGTCTGATTGGTCCCCGCGAAGTGCCCCGGCTGTGGGAACGGCATCTGCTGAACTGCGCGGTGCTCTCCGAAGTGGTTCCCGAAGGTGTCACGGTCTGCGACGTGGGCTCCGGGGCGGGTCTCCCGGGGATTCCACTGGCGTTGGTTCGTCCCGATTTGAAGATCACCTTGCTGGAGCCGTTGCTTCGGCGGACGAATTTTCTGCAGGAAGTCGTCGAGTTGCTCGGGCTGGACCATGTGACCGTGGTCCGTGGCCGGGCCGAGGAAGTCCTCGGGACGCTCCAGCCGGTGCATGTCGTCACAGCCCGTGCCGTGGCGCCACTCGATCGACTCGCCGGCTGGGGTGTGCCACTGCTGCGCCCCTATGGGGAGATGTTGGCGCTCAAGGGCGACACCGCCGAGGAGGAGATCAACGGTGCGCGGGCTGCTCTGAGCAAGCTCGGAGTGGTGGAGACCGAGGTGCTGCACGTCGGGGAGGGCGTGGTCGAGCCGATGTCCACCGTGGTGCGGGTGGTGGTCGGTGAGAGCCCGGGCGGTGTGAGGTTCGCCGCAAAGAGGGCCAAGGCCGCAAGGACAAGCCGCACGCGACGACGGCGCTGAGCCCGGGTAGTCACGCTGCGGAATCAGTCATTACGTACGGTTCTTACCGCCTATCGGTAATGCTCCGCACAAGCAGCCATACGTACTCTGTGCGGAGTGTCGTGCCCCTGTAGCTAGGCTGCAGGGGCATCGTGTTTCACGTGAAACGTCGCTCTCTGCTGCATGGAATCATCGGCCGCGGCCGTAAGGCTGCCGCTCCGCGCCATCGCAGGCCCGTAAGGGCTACGGAGGTGTCCACAGAAGTGGATTCATCCACAGAAGAGCGGGCCTCGCTGGTTCACGACCCCGAAAGCATGGCAGGCTCTGCTCATTGCGAGTCTGAAGTCGAGGAGAGTGAATCCTTGCGGTCCGACGCCAACATCGCGGGACCGATGACCGATCCGGTCCCCGGTCCCCGAACCGAATCGGCGGGGGACGGTGTTTCACGTGAAACACCGCCGCCGATGGACGACACACCCATCGGTCGTGCGGCCCAGCTGGCGGTCGAGGCCCTCGGCCGCGCCGGCGAGGGGCTGCCCCGCCCTGACCAGACACGCGTCATGGTGGTAGCCAATCAGAAGGGCGGAGTGGGTAAGACGACCACGACGGTGAACCTTGCCGCCTCGCTCGCACTCCACGGTGCACGTGTTCTGGTGGTCGACCTCGACCCGCAGGGAAACGCCTCCACGGCCCTGGGTATCGACCACCATGCCGAAGTTCCCTCTATCTATGACGTCCTGGTGGAGAGCAAGCCGCTCTCCGACGTGGTGCAGCCCGTACCGGACGTCGAAGGTCTCTTCTGCGCCCCCGCCACCATCGATCTCGCCGGTGCGGAGATCGAACTGGTGTCGCTGGTGGCGCGGGAGAGTCGACTGCAGCGAGCGATCCAGGCGTATGAGCAGCCGCTGGACTACATCCTTATTGACTGCCCGCCTTCGCTCGGTCTGCTGACGGTCAACGCCCTGGTCGCTGGCGCCGAGGTGTTGATCCCCATTCAGTGCGAGTACTACGCGCTGGAAGGACTGGGACAGCTGCTGAGGAACGTCGATCTGGTCCGGGGACACCTGAACCCCGGTCTGCATGTGTCGACGATCCTTCTCACCATGTACGACGGCAGGACCCGGCTCGCTTCCCAGGTGGCGGAGGAGGTGCGCAGCCACTTCGGCAAGGAGGTGCTGCGCACGAGCATCCCCCGGTCCGTGCGAATCTCGGAGGCGCCGAGTTACGGGCAGACCGTGCTGACCTACGACCCGGGTTCCAGCGGATCCTTGTCGTATCTCGAAGCAGCTCGTGAGATTGCCCTGCGGGGGGTCGGGGTGCACTACGAGGCCCAACATGCCCACTCGGGCAGCCAGAACAGCCAGCAGAACATTTCGGAGGGGATCCAGTGAGTGAGCGTCGTAGAGGATTGGGGCGCGGGCTCGGCGCACTGATTCCCGCTGCCCCGCAGGAGCGTCAGGTACCGGCCTCCGAGCCGGGTGCGGCTTCACCGGGCGCGATCCCGGTGATGACGGCCGAGCGAGGGGTGGCTGCGGCGAAGGTGGCCACGCTCGCGGCTGCTCCCGCTGTACCGGGGCCGAGTGCGCCCGTCTCGCAGCCCGAAGCCTCCTCTGGGGCGACGGACGCTGCGGGAGCGTACTTCGCCGAGGTTCTCCTCGGGTCCATCACTCCGAACCCCCGGCAGCCTCGCGAGGTGTTCGACGAGGACGCGCTTGCCGAGCTGGTCACCTCCATCAAGGAGGTCGGTCTCCTCCAGCCTGTCGTCGTGCGGAAGCTGGGACCGGAGCGCTATGAGCTCATCATGGGCGAGCGGCGCTGGAGGGCCTGCCGTGAGGCGGGTCTGGAGCGCATCCCAGCCATCGTGCGGGCCACGGACGACGAGAAGCTGCTCCTGGACGCACTTCTGGAGAACCTCCACCGGGCTCAGTTGAACCCACTGGAGGAGGCAGCCGCGTACGACCAGCTGCTCAAGGACTTCAAGTGCACGCATGACCAGCTGGCCGATCGGATCGGGCGGTCGCGTCCGCAGGTGTCGAACACGCTGCGTCTGCTGCGGCTCTCTCCGCCTGTGCAGCGCAGGGTCGCTGCCGGGGTGCTGTCGGCCGGTCATGCCAGAGCGCTGTTGTCCGTGGACGACTCCGAGGAGCAAGATCGACTGGCCCATCGCATCGTGGCCGAAGGCCTCTCGGTGCGTGCGGTCGAGGAGATCGTGACCCTGATGGGTTCCCGGACCACCAGTACCCCGAAGGCCAAGGGGCCCCGGGCCGGCGGTCGGCTGTCTCCCGCCCTCTCCGATCTCGCTTCCCGGCTCTCGGACCGCTTCGAGACCAGGGTGAAGGTCGACCTCGGGCAGAAGAAGGGAAAGATCGTCGTCGAGTTCGCCTCGATGGAAGATCTGGACCGCATTCTCGGCAGTCTGGCGCCGGGTGAGGGCCGCGTGCTGGAGCGGCGTCTCTCCGAGGAGTCGGCCGAGGACGGCGAGGACGGCGAGGGCTGACACCCGCCGAGTGAGCCGTGAGGCGGGCCGTGTTCGGGTGCTTACCGGAACACAGCCCGCCCTTTGCTTTCTCACGGTGTCGGCTTCATCTCCGGGTGGATACGATTCGTTCTGATATGGCACATCCAGCTTGATCCACCTCGGCGGAGGGAGGGCCATGCGATCAGTGAGCCGCAGCCGACTGGTGACAGTGGGGCTGGGCTTGGGAGCCGTCGGAGGGTTTGTCGGCGGCCTGCTCCGCGAACGGAGTGCACTGACCGCCGCACGTGATGCGGCGGGCGAAGGAAGCGAGGAACAGCCTTCATGGGACGGCGGCTCGTACCGCTCACACTGGATAACCTTCCCGATCTCCCCAAGCGGTGCCGCTCGTGTGTCTTCTGGGAGCTTGATCCGGTCAGTGGGCAAGCTGCGGTAAAGGCAGGCACTCCGGAGCTGGAAAAGGAAGCGTGGATCTCGGCTGTCCTGCTGGAGTGGGGATCGTGCGGCCGGGTCGTCTATGTGGACGACGTACCGGTCGGCTTCGTTCTCTATGCGCCACCGGCGTATGTGCCGCGTTCGACGGCCTTTCCCACCAGTCCCGTGTCCCCGGATGCCGTGCAGTTGATGACCGCATGGATCATGCCCGGGTATCAGGGGCAGGGGCTGGGGCGGGTCATGGTGCAGACCGTCGCCAAGGACCTGCTGCGACGAGGATTCAAGGCGATCGAGGCGTTCGGTGATGCCCGGTGGAAGGAGCCGGCCTGTGTACTTCCGGCTGACCATCTGCTGGCGGTGGGCTTCAAGACCGTACGCCCGCACCCGGTGCATCCACGGCTGAGACTGGAGCTGCGCACGACGCTCTCGTGGAAGGAAGACGTCGAACTGGCACTGGACCGGTTGCTGGGTGTCGTGCAGAAGGAACCGGCACTGCGCCCGCTGTGATCCGAGAGCTCGGGAGAATGTGAAACGGGTCCATCCCCTCAAGGGATGGACCCGTTTCACGTGGAACAGTGCACCGTGCTCCTACTCGGCGATGAAGCCTTCGAGGTCGCGGAGGATCGCGGCCTTCGGCTTGGCGCCGACGATGGTCTTGGCGACCTCGCCGCCCTGGTACACGTTCAGCGTCGGGATCGACATCACGCCGTACTTGGCAGCGGTCGCCGGGTTCTCGTCGATGTTGAGCTTGACGATTTCGATCTTGTCGCCGTGCTCGGCTGCGATTGCCTCCAGGGAGGGAGCGATCTGGCGGCACGGGCCGCACCAGGCTGCCCAGAAGTCCACCAGTACGGGCTTCTCGCTCTTCAGGACGTCCTCGTCAAAGGAGTCGTCAGTCACGTTCTTCAGGGCGCCGGCCACGGCGGCCTCCTTAACTTCGCGGGGTGTGGGGGTGAGAGGCGTGGATCAGACGGCTGCCGCAGCGGCCTTTTCTTCGTCGGCGAGCACGGCAAGGAAGCGCTCGGCGTCGAGGGCGGCGGAGCAGCCGGTGCCGGCAGCGGTGATGGCCTGCCGGTACGTGTGGTCGACGACATCGCCGGCGCCGAAGACGCCGGTCAGGTTGGTACGCGTCGAGGGAGCGTCGACCCTGAGGTAGCCCTCGTCATCGAGGTCGAGCTGCCCCTTGAAGAGCTCGGTACGCGGGTCATGGCCGACGGCGATGAACAGACCGGTCACCGCAAGCTCGGACGTCTCGCCGGTCTTGGTGTTGCGCAGGGTCAGACCGGAGAGCTTCTGCTCGCCGTGTACCCCGGCGACTTCGCTGTCCCAGGCGAACTTGATCTTCGGGTCGGCGAAGGCACGCTCCTGCATGGCCTTGGAGGCGCGCAGCGAGTCGCGGCGGTGGACGATCGTGACCGACTTGGCGAAGCGGGAGAGGAACGTCGCCTCTTCCATAGCCGTGTCGCCGCCGCCGACCACGGCGATGTCCTGGTCCTTGAAGAAGAAGCCGTCACAGGTGGCGCACCAGGAGACGCCGCGTCCGGAGAGCGCGTCCTCGTTGGGCAGACCGAGCTTGCGGTGCTGGGAGCCGGTGGTGACGATGACAGCCTTGGCGCGGTGCACTGTGCCGGCTGTGTCGGTGACGGTCTTGATGTCACCAGTGAGGTCGACGGCGATCACATCGTCGGGAATGAGCTCGGCGCCGAAGCGCTCCGCCTGGGCGCGCATGTTGTCCATGAGCTCGGGGCCCATGATCCCGTCCTGGAATCCGGGGAAGTTCTCCACGTCGGTGGTGTTCATCAGCGCGCCACCTGCGGTGACGGCGCCCTCGAAGACCAGGGGCTTCAGCGACGCGCGCGCGGTGTAAAGGGCGGCGGTGTAACCCGCGGGGCCGGAGCCGATGATGATCACATTACGGACGTCGCTCACGGGTTTCTTCCTCGTCTCTGCAGACTGCCTACTGTCCACGCCTACTGGGGTCGGTTCAACGACTCTCACCCCACCCAACGGATCCTACGGGGGATGCATTCCCGACGTGCCGGAGCGCCGTTCGGTGCCATTCTCAGGGGCGAGCGTAGGTGCGCGTCAGGAGAAGATCGCCCTTGCCCGCAGGGTCTGTGCGGACGCAGCTCGCATCGATGACATAGGCCTGAACGAGGGCGGCGTCGGTCTCGTGCGGCAGAACGACGAGGAAGGCGTTGGTGCCCTCGTAAGTGCCTTTCTCGACGGCGAGTGCGGCAGTCTTTCGTCCGGTGCTCAGCTTTACGCAGGCGGGGATGGACGCGACGGGAGCACGCAGCGGTGTGTCGGAGGCTGAGGTGGCAGGAGGCTCGCTCCCCGGGGTCGACTGGACATCGACGGACGGCGCCTGCTTCTCAGCGTCGGGATGCTTGGGAGGGGACGCCTCGACATTGCTCAGGAGGGTGTGTACGCGCTGGCTGAGCGGGGAGCCCGAAAATGCGCTCGCTTCCGCCTTCGAGGCACCGCGCATGTCTGCCGCCTTGGCCCCTGAGGAGTCCTGGTACGTCTGGAGCATGAGGACGCTTATGCCCACCGCCGCAGCGCCCAGCGCTGTGCCGAGGACGATGCGGCGGCGCCGTACCGACCGGCGGCCGGGGCCGCCGGCGGCCCCGGGGTGCCCTGAGGGACGGTCCGCAACGTTGGACTGAGTTGCCCTGTTCCCGGCTTCCAGGCCTCGCGCCTCTTGGTCTCCCGCTTCCTGACCCTGTTCTGCGGCGGCCGATGTTTCACGTGAAACATCGGCCTCGGCGGCCAGCGCGGCATCGATACGGTCTGCGACACCATCGGGCATGGGCTCGGGAGCGGGCAGAGTGCCGAGCAGTCCGCGGATCTCTTCGAGAGCGGACCTGACGTCGCCACAGAGTGCGCATTCATCCACGTGGCGGCTCACTTCCGCCGTGCGGGACGGCGAGAGTAGCCCTTCGGTGAGCTCGGAGATCTCCGAGACGTCCGGGTGCTGGGTCGTGTCGGTCGTTGATGTCATGTGCGCCCACCTCCGCCCTTCACTCCAGCAGGATCACTGGTCTCTGCGTCCCTTGGCCCCGATGCGGGTGGGACGGATGCCCTCTGCGTCCGGTTCCTTCCCGTGCCGAGTTCACCGCTCTCTCCGACTTCACCACGGAGGTGGGCGAGGAGGGGGGCCAGCCGAGCTCGGCCCCGTGCACAGCGGCTTTTCACAGTGCCGGTCGGCACCTCGAGGATGCGGGCGGCCTCCGCCACGGGATAGCCCTGCATGTCCACGAGAACCAGTGCGGCCCGTTGTTCGGCGGGAAGTGTGCCGAGCGCCGCCAGAAGTTCGCGGTGCAGATCCTGACGCTCGGCCGGCGCCTCAGCGGACTCGTGGGGCTCCAGGAGCTGTTCGAGCCGCTCGGTGTCGTCGACGGGTGAGGTCTTGCGTGACGCTGCTTTACGAACCCGGTCGAGGCAGGCGTTGACCGTGATGCGATGCAGCCAGGTGGTGACGGCAGATTGGCCGCGGAAGGTATGAGCGGCTCGGAAGGCGGAGACCAGGGCGTCCTGAACCGCGTCGGCCGCTTCCTCGCGGTCTCCCAGAGTTCGCAGTGCCACGGCCCAAAGCCGGTCCCGGTGGCGCCGTACGAGCTCACCGAAGGCGTCCGGTTCACCGGCTACGTGACGAGCGAGGAGGTCTGAGTCGCTGAGTGGCTCTGAAGGCTCGGCGGCCACCTCCCCTCCCCTCCCTCTGTGCGTCAGGTCCGTCTGTCTATCACGATTCAGGCGAGCGGGGTCAGAGAGATGAGGAAGCTCGGTCCGATGAGTACTGCGGTCATTCGTTACTGCTCGCGCAGCAGGCCGACGGGCGGGATGCGTTCCCGTCGGCCTGTGCCGTCAGCCGAGAACGGAGATCTCTGAGATGCCGCCGCGGAAGAGGCTCGCTGACCCATCCGGCGGAAGTTCGGTGATGTGGATCAGGATGTAGCGGGTTTGCACCGGTTCATCGAGGTTCTTCTCCAGGCCGTTCCCAGCCGTGGCGAGCTTCGTGAGGCGCTGCGAGAAGTCGGCGAGGGAGGAGGGCGCGGATGCGCTCTTGTCAGCGGCCAGCACTTCCGCCTTCTGACCGCTGCGGTACATCTTGATCTTGATGCCTCTCACGTCCTGCACACTGCCGAGGTCAACGACTATGCCGCTGCCCTGCTTGCGGTTCGCGAGGTTGCCGAAATTTGCGTAGCCCTTGTACTGAGGGGTGACCCAGGCGGTGTCCGACTTGCCGTCCACGGCATAGGGCACGTCCTGCTGCTTTATCCCCGAGCCGCCGGGCATGAACTCCATCGCTTCGACGATCCGCAGCGGCTTGGTCGGAGCGGCAGCGTGCTTGTCACCGTTTTCCGGGTTGGTCTGTGTGCTGCCAGGGTTCCCCGGGTCGTTGTCGCGGTTGAGGAGCGTCTCTGCGAGCTGCCAGCTGCCGAGGCCCAGGGCCGCGATCAGCAATGCGGACACGGCCCACTTGAGGACCTTGCCAGCGCGGCTCTGGAGCGGCGCCGGGGGTACGGCCATCACTGGCTGAGTCACGGGTGCGCCGGGACGGGCGGACGGACGTCCGTAGGTGCCCTGCTGGTAGGTCGTCCGCTGGTACTCGGGCGGAGCCGCGAACGTGGGCTCGGGCGGGCGGATGCGTGGCATCGCTGCGACGGCCTTGGCGAGCTCGTCCGGGGTGGTGCACGGCTGTTCCTGCCGGGACGCGGTGGCGCCGTCGTTGGCCAGGGCGCGCATGGCGAGCTCGGAGAGACCGCGGTGTACGCCGGCCCGCACCTGGTCGGGGGCGATCAGCCCCACGCCCTTGGGTAGTCCGGACAGACCGTACGCGTCGTTCTCGTACGGCCAGCGTTGTGTCAGCGCGGCGTAGAGCAGGGCGCCGATCGCCTCCGTGTCCGTGCGCTGTGGACGCTCTGCGGTGATGCCCCGCAGGGCGGAGTTAACGGCGAGGCCGCGGATCCGGTACTGACCGGTCGAGCTGCGCAGCACCGCTCCCGGGGTGAGCCTCAGATGCGCGAGGCCCTCGCGGTGCGCGGCCGCCATGGCCTGGGAGATCTGGCTGATCAGCTGGTACGCGTCGTGAGCCTCCATGGGGCCGGAGGCCAGCAGAGCCGTGAGCTCGGTGGCGTCAGGAAGCCATTCATGGACGACGTAGACAAGGTCGTCCTCCTCGACCGCGTCGAGGACCTGCACGAACCGGGGGTCGCCGAGCAGTGCGGAGGACCGGGCCGCGGCCAGCACGGAGCGGGCTCGCGGGTGGTCCGCGGGGAGCAGATGGACGCCCACCGCGCGGCGCAGCTTCTCGTCGACAGCACGCCAGCTGCTGAATCCGTCCAGTCGGGTGACGCACTCTTCCAGTCGGTAGCGCTGGGCAAGTCTGTGGCCGCTGTGCAGATCAGGGGTCGCCGAGGCGGCCTCCGAGCTGCTTCGCTCATCGTCTGCGTCCTGGGGGCTGGTGCCCGCCGATTCCTGGGCTTCTGCCGTCCCGTCGGTCGTGGCCTCGTCCGCCTTGGCGGCCAGCGGCTCATCACCGCTGTTGTCGGCCACGTCGACGGCAGCCGTGCTACGTTCCGCCACCGTCGTTCCTGCCTCCCCATCCGTTGCGCGATGCCAGCCAGCTCTGCACAGTCACGCCAATTGTGCCCACACTCCAGCGCTATGCACGACACACGGAGACCGGCGATGGTTGTGCGGGCGGGTTGATCCTCAGCGTCCGAGCCGCCCCCGGACCATCCCGACCATGCCGTTGATCTCCTCGATCCGCATGCGCTTCGCCGCGATGAAGAAGACCCCCATCAGCACGGTCCCACCGCAGAGCAGGGCGATCAGCGAACCGAAGGCACCCTCGCCCAAGCCCTGGAGCAGTGCGAAGCCCACGCCACCGCCGAGGATCGCCGCAGGGATCGCCGCGAGACACAGGCGGGCGTAGGTACGGACGACGTGTGCGCCGTCCAGGTCGCCACCCAGCCGGTTACGCAGTCGGCGCCAGGCGATGCCCACGCCGACGGCATAGGCCAGCCCGTACGAAGCCGCCATGCCGACGACCGCCCACTGGGCCGGAAGCACCGCGTAGCAGAGAGCGGAAGCGGCGGCATTGACCCCGGCGACGATGACCGTGTTGTAGAAGGGCGTGCGGGTGTCCTCGTAGGCGTAGAAGCCACGGAGCACCACGTACTGCACGGAGTACGGGATGAGACCGAGGGCGAACGCCATCAGGATGAAGCCCATGGACCTGGCGGCCTCGGTGCCGCTGGAGGAGTACAGCAGTGTGCACATCGGCACGCCCAGCGCGAGGAACGCGAAGGCGACCGGCACGATTGCCACGGCGGAGTTGCGCAGCCCCTGCGAGATGTCGTCGCGGACCGCGCCGGGGTCGTTGTCGTGGGCGGCCCGGGAGATACGGGGCAGCAGGGCTGCCATGACCGAGACGGTGATGATCGCTTGAGGCATGCCCCAGATCAGCTGTGCATTGGAGTAGGCGAGAAACCCCGTGCCGTTCCTGTCGGAAGCCTTACCGGCGGCGGTTGCGAGCTGCGTGACGACCAGCACGCCGGCCTGGTTGGCGAAGACGAACAGAACGGTCCACTTGGCCAGCTTGACGGTCTTGCCGAGTCCGTGGCCCTTCCAGTCGAAGCGCGGACGGAAGCGGAAGCCGGCCTCGCGCAGGTACGGAATCATCGCCAGGGCTTGGACGACAAGGCCGAGCAGTGTGCCGATACCCAGCAGCCGGACGCCCTCCGGCGGAATCGTCTGCACACCCATGTGGGATTCGGCGGAGGTGCCGTAGACCCAGATGAACATGCCGAACGTGAAGATCATGACGATGTTGTTGAGGACCGGGGTCCACATCATCGCGCCGAACTTTCCGCGGGCGTTGAGGATCTGGCCCATCACCACGTGCACGCCCATGAAGAAGATGGTCGGCAGGCAGTACCGGGCGAAGGTGGTGGCCACATTGTCGGCCGCCGGATCGTTCGCGATCGTGCTCGACATCAGATGGATCAGCAAGGGAGCAGCGAAGACCGCGATCGCGACAATCACGCCGAGGGCGACCATGACGAGCGTGAGCAGGCGGTTGGCGTACGCCTCGCCGCCGTCCTCGTCGTCCTTCATGGAACGGACGAGCTGAGGAACGAAGACCGAGTTGAGCCCGCCACCCACGGTGAGGATGTAGATCATCGTCGGCAGCGTGTAGGCGATGGTGAAGCTGTCACCGAGCAGTGCCGCACCCAGCGCGGCGGTGATCACCAGGCTGCGGACGAAGCCGGTAAGACGGGACACGAGTGTGCCGGCCGCCATTACCGCGCTGGACTTCAGCAGGCCCGAGGCTCGGCCGCCGGACTTCGGCGGGGCGGGTGCCGGGGCCGGTTCCGGCTCGGACGGAGCGGGGGACCCGGCCGGGCCCTCCTGATCCCGGAACAGGTGAGCGAATGCGTCCGGTTGCTCGTTGTGCTCGGACGCCTGGGTGACGAGGTCGTCCACACCGACGAATTGCGTGGTCGCCGCGTCGTCCCCGTACGGCAGGTGCCGGGACGGGCCGTCGGGCTCGGGCGGCGGGGTCTGCGCCCAGATGCGTGGATCGGGGGCGTACTGCGCCGCAGGCGGCTGCTGGTAGAGGGGTTGCGGCGGCTGATACGTGCCAGGGGGTGGCGGCGGGTGGGCGGCGCGGTCGTACAGCGCCTCGGTCACCGGGTCCTGGGTGGACAGATCCTGAGCGCGGTAAGGGTCGCGGTCGTACGCGTCCTGGAGGTACGGGTCGGGCGGCAGCGGCACCTGGCCCGGGCCAGGTGGCATCGGGGGGCCACCGGAAGAACCATCTCCGCCCGCACCCTGACCACGATCACCGTCGTACGGCGCGTTCATCGAAACCCCACCTCATCGTCCCCGGCCGACCGGCCACGACAGACATCGCTCAACGGTCTACTTTCTCACCCGTGCCTGACGGCTCCCCGCTTTCCGGACCGGTGTCCGGCGTCGGGTCACTCGGCTGCTCGGGTTCACCGCCGCCATCTCCGGCCGGGTCGCTTGCGTTGGCGCGCTTGCGATGGGTGTACATCCTGATGCCTGCGAGGACCAGCAGCAGCAGCCCGCCGGCGATCACCAGCAACACGGTCGGTGTGACTTCGGAGACCTTTACCGTGAAGGTCATCTCTTCGCCGTACGGCATGTCGTCCTCGGTGTACAGCTGCGCCACAACCTGCACCTGGCCGTTGGCGTTCGCAGCTGCGTCGAACTTCACGGATTGGCTGTGGCCACCGGCGATACGGATCGGCTGCTCGGCCACCGCACCGCCGTTGTTCAGCCTGAGTCGTGTGGCGTTCTCCGACTTCAGCCGGAGCACCAGATGATCGACATCCTGCAACAGTCTGTTCTGCACGGTCACCGGGATCGTGGCACTGCGGCCGGACAACGTGACGTCCGACTTCGAAATGAGCTGCACCTCGTTGATGAGCCCCTGCAGGTATGTGCGCACCGAGTCCCGGTACTGCTGTGCCTTCAGCGGCCTGCCGCGCCACGACGTCGACATGGCCCGGTTGATCGCGTTGCCGAAGGGGGTCACCACCCGCTCCGAATGAGTGAGGATGACCTGGAAGCTGCCCAGCGAGACCTGGGTGGACTTGATGTCCTGGAAGGCTTGAGTGGGCAGCTCCTGGCTCCGGAGCCGCTTCGGGTACTGGGAGGTCCCGGGGACCTTCGTCGTCGCCTGGGCGTCGGGCTCGGCCTCGGCCGCGCCCACGAGGTCTAGGGGCTGCGTCCACCGTTCGTCGTCGAGGGCGTGCAGGGCGCGTGCCATCGACGACGCCTGAGCGGCGGTCGGCATCCGTTGTGGCGCGACGACGATGCTGCGCTCGGTATCGGTGTCCTGCTCGGTCAGCGCGAGGGTCGTGGCCAGGAACTTCTGAACGGCGAGAGTGGAATCCTCGGCATGCGTCATGTCCCCCTCGAAGGCCTTGGAGAGCCGGGAGTCGGCCACGACGGCGTTGGTACCGCCACCGATCGGTCGGACTGCGGTCGGTGTGTACGGCAGTCTCCCTGTTTCCTGGAGGCTGTCGCTGCGGGCGATCACGTTGTGGGCACCGGCCGACGTGGCGACATCGACGATCGAAGGATCGATCGCGCCGTCGACCGGCCATGCGAAGTCGGTGGACGGCTTCACGTGCAGGATCGTCTCCACCGTTGTGCCGGCCACCTCGGTGGCGGTCTGCAGGTGGCTGAGGGTCCCCGAGACGTTCTTGCCGCGGTGCGCGATGGACGCAAGATCCGGATCGGCGAAAGGCAGCGCCACGACCTTGCCGTCCGCCACTGCCTTCTGGAGTGAGCTGAGCCACCGTTTGGCGACGGCCTGGTTCTTCCCGGGAACGGTGGTGTCGCCAACCTTGACGCGGTAGCTCCTCGCCATCGCGTCGACGCCGGCCAGCAGATCAGGGTCGATCACCCAGGTGATGGGCAGCTGGCTGCCCAGCGAGACCATCTGGTCGAGGCGACCGCCCGGAGCGATCTCGGCCGCCAGGTCGTCATCGGCGAAGACCGGTGTCTGCTGTTCGTCGGAGCCGGTCTCGGCAGTGACATGGGCAGATGCGATCAGAGGCCAGAGATAGGTGACACGGGTCTTGGAATCGCTCTCCTCCGCCTGCCAGGGAAGGAAGGTGCGCTGGATTCCGAGCACCTGCTCGTACGAGGACCGGGCGGTCCGCCCGGACAGGGAGACACCGAGCTGGTAGACACCTGCGTCGTTGAGCTCCAGCTTGTCGACGGGCACGGACAGCGTGAAGTCCTGGCTGATACCCGAAGGGAGCTTCGCGAATTCCACCGTGTACTTGCCGCCGATCGCTGCGGGATCGCTGCCGGGCACGTACCCGGTGCGCTCTGCGGCGGCGTCGATCGATGTCCGGCTGAAGAGCCTCGGCCCGACGCGCAGATCGACCCGGGCGTCGGTGACCGATTCCTTGCTCCTGTTGGTCAGGGTGCCGGAGACGGTGAGCGTGTCCCCCTTGACCGGCGCACTCGGGGCCAGTGTGTCCAGGGACACGTCGACGGTGCTTGACCTGGTGGGAGCCTTGCTCGGTACGTCGGCATGCGCCGTGGGCGCGGCCGTGCCGGCCAGCAGCGCTCCGACGAGCGGTGCTGCGACGATCAAGGATGCTGTGCGCCGCAGCCACCGGCGGGCAGGAGAAGGACTGATCCCCTGAATGTCTGCCGCCTCGGCCACGCGCCTACCCATCCCTCGTCGTCGTCAGCTGCTGTCGATGGTTGTCGGTTGCTGCGTCCCCGCATGGTAACGATGTGCGCGGGGGCTAAGTGCTTGGGTGTGCGCTACATGATCGGGAGAGTCTTGCAGGGCGGAGAGAAACGATGACGCCCGGGCCGGTCCGGGCACGTACCCTTTTCTGTTGTGCCGAACGTCAATGAAGAGAATCCCAGTGCCCTGACCCAGGTGCAGCATCGCGCAGTCAGTGAACTGCTGCGGGTCTCCCCGGTCGCCGACGACCTTGCCCGCCGATTCCAGGATGCCGGATTCGGTCTGGCCCTGGTCGGTGGCTCGGTCCGGGACGCGCTTCTCGGCAGGCTCGGGAACGACCTGGACTTCACCACCGACGCCCGGCCCGAGGACGTACTGAAGATCGTGCGTCCATGGGCCGACTCGGTGTGGGAGGTCGGTATCGCCTTCGGCACAGTGGGCTGCCAGAAGAACGGCTACCAGATCGAAGTCACCACGTACCGGTCGGAGGCGTACGACAGGACCTCGCGCAAGCCCGAGGTCTCCTACGGCGACTCCATCGAGGAGGACCTCGTACGCCGCGACTTCACGGTCAACGCCATGGCCGTCGCGCTGCCGCAGAAGGAATTCATCGACCCGCACGGCGGTCTGGAGGACCTGGCGGAGCGGATGCTCCGCACCCCCGGGACACCCGAGGAGTCCTTCTCCGACGATCCGCTGCGCATGCTGCGTGCCGCGCGGTTCGCTGCGCAGCTGGACTTCGAGGTCGCTTCTGATGTCATCACCGCGATGACGGAGATGGCGGGCCGTATCGAGATCGTCTCGGCCGAGAGGGTCCGTGAGGAACTCAACAAACTGCTGCTCTCCGCGCACGCTCGCAAGGGACTGGCACTCCTGGTCGATACGGGACTGGCGCAGCAGGTGCTGCCGGAGCTGCCCGCGCTGCGGCTGGAAAGTGACGAGCATCACCGCCACAAGGACGTCTACGAGCACTCGCTGACCGTGCTGGAGCAGGCGATCGACATGGAGGAGGATGGTCCCGACCTGACTCTGAGGCTTGCCGCGCTGCTCCATGACATCGGTAAGCCGCGGACCCGGCGCTTCGAGAAGGACGGACGGGTCTCGTTCCATCACCATGAGGTGGTGGGCGCCAAGATGGTCAAGAAGCGCATGACGGAACTCAAGTACTCCAATGACACGGTCAAGGACGTCTCGAAGCTGGTGGAGCTGCATCTGCGCTTCCACGGCTATGGCGACGGCGAGTGGACCGACTCCGCCGTCCGCCGGTATGTGCGGGATGCGGGCCCGTTGCTGGAGCGGCTGCACAAGCTGACGCGCTCGGACTGCACGACGCGGAACAAGCGCAAGGCCGGCGCGCTGTCACGCACCTATGACGCGCTTGAGGAGCGCATCGCACAGTTGAAGGAACAGGAGGAGCTGGACGCCATCCGGCCCGACCTGGACGGCAACGAGATCATGAAGACGCTGGGCGTCGGCCCTGGACCGGTGATCGGCAAGGCGTACGCGTTCCTGCTGGAAATGCGGCTGGAGAACGGCCCGATGGGGCATGACGTGGCCGTCGCGGAGCTCAAGAAGTGGTGGGCCGAGCAGAGCTGAGGGTGGAACGCGGTCATGTTTCACGTGAAACATGACCGCGACCGGATGTGCAGAGGGGCGTTGTTTCACGTGAAACAACGCCCCTCTGCGTGACTGTTCGGTATCTGTCGCGGAAGAAGGTCAGCCCGTCGACTTCATCGGCGTCGGGCAGAGAACCACACTGGTCCGGCTCTTACGACTGCCGGAGGTCTCGGTGTAGGCGACGCACTTGGCGTCGCACAGGTCCGTGTCCGTGGTGTCGTCGTGCACCTCGGACACCTTGTACTCGGCTGCCGACGAGCTGCAGTCGGCCGACGCCATGTCCGGGCTGATGTTGGAGCCCTTGTTCTGCAGGCGGTCTCCGACCGAGGCGGCTTTGGCGTCCGACTCGAATATCTTGTCCCAGCCGAACTTCAGACTCGCGAGGGCGCCGAGCGCCACCGCGATGATGGCGATGTTGCGCACCGCCAGGAAAGCCTTCTTGCCGCCGGACATGTTCTGAGGCGGCGGGCCCTGTGGGGGCATGCCCTGAGCCGGGGGTTCACCGGGGTAGCCGCCGTACGGCGGCTGACCTTGATGCGGCGGATACGGCTGCTGTTGCGGATAGCCGTACGCAGGCTGTTGGGGTGGGTACGGCTGTTGAGGCTGCTGCCCGTATGGTCCAGGGCCTTACTGAGGCGGATAGGGCATGCGAATACCCCGTGGAGCGTGCGCCCGCTCTTCTTTTGACGCGCGCACGCTATAGCGCCTCACTGACACGGCTCCACCGGAACATCGTCACGGCGACGATCCCGTAGAGCAGCGCAAGCCCGATCACCACTGTGACCGACCTCCCGTCAGGAGGCAGAGCCACAGCGGCTACTGCGGCAGCGCCCACAAAGGACACGTTGAACAGCACGTCGTACAGGGAGAAGACGCGACCGCGGAATGAGTCGTCCACCGCGGTCTGCACCACCGTGTCCGTCGCGATCTTCGCTCCCTGAGTGACGGCTCCGAGGACGAACGCCGCGACCAGCATCGGTCCGGGGGTGAACCACAGTCCGAGCGCGGGTTCGAGGACGGCAGCCGCGGCGGCGCACGTCGCCATCCAGCGGAACCGGCCGAGCCGTCCAACCGCCCAGGGCGTCAGTACGGCCGCCGCGAAGAATCCCGCCCCTGAGGCGCCCACGGCCAGTCCGAGCAGGGCCAGACCACCGGATTCGCTGTCGGACCAGGCGTACCGGCACAGCATCAGCACCATCACGGTCAGAGCCCCGTAGCAGAACCGGATCACTGTCATGGCGGCCAGTACCCGTGCGGCGTCGGTCCGTTCCGCCAGATGGCGCAGCCCGTCGACGAGCCCGTGCGCGGTGGTGGCCAGCGCGTCCCTCAGCCGGAGAGGGCTGCCGTTCCTGTCCGGTCCGAGGAGTTGGGTGGCGAGGCGCAGAGAGGCCAGTGCCGAGGCGAGGTAGAGCCCCGCGCCCAGCATCACCACTACGGCATCCGAGTCCGCAGCCACGAGGCGTACGGCGAAGGCGAGGCCGCCGCCCGCCGTGGCGGCGAGCGTGCCCGCTGTCGGTGAGAGCGAGTTGGCCATGACCAGCCGGTCCCTGTCGACGACCCGCGGCAGCGCGGCCGAGAGTCCCGCCAGCACGAAGCGGTTCACCGCCGTGACGCACAGCGCGGAGGCGTAGAAGAGCCAGTCGGGTGCGGTGCCGAGGATCAGCAGGGCAGTGCAGCAGGCGAGGGCTGCGCGCAGCAGATTGCCGTACAGGAAGACCTGGCGGCGCGGCCAGCGGTCCAGCAGGACACCGGCGAAAGGGCCGATGAGCGAGTACGGCAGCAGCAGCACAGCCATCGCGGAGGCGATGGCCGCCGCTGATGTCTGCTTCTCCGGGGAGAAGACGACGTGCGCGGCCAGGGCGACCTGATAGACGCCGTCGGCACACTGGGAGAGGAGCCGTACGGCCAGCAGACGACGGAAGTTCCGAAGGCGCAGGAGTACGCGCAGATCACGTACGACGGGCATGTGGGCAAGGGTCACATACGTTGAGGGTCCCCGGGCGGATTGCCCGGGGACCCTCAACGAGGCGGAAGGGGAGAAGCGTTGCCGTTCATCGCCCTGCCACGGTCACACGCCGTTGCCGGTCGTGTCAGCGCTCGACGTCGCCGTTGATGAACTTCTCGACGTTCTCGCGGGCCTCGTCGTCGAAGTACTGGACCGGCGGGGACTTCATGAAGTAGGAGGACGCGGAGAGGATCGGGCCACCGATGCCACGGTCCTTGGCGATCTTCGCGGCGCGCACGGCGTCGATGATGACACCGGCGGAGTTCGGGGAGTCCCAGACCTCGAGCTTGTACTCCAGGTTCAGCGGAACGTCACCGAAGGCGCGGCCCTCGAGGCGCACGTACGCCCACTTGCGGTCGTCCAGCCAGGCCACGTAGTCCGACGGACCGATGTGGACGTTGTCCGCACCGAGCTCGCGGTCACGGATCTGGGAGGTGACGGCCTGGGTCTTGGAGATCTTCTTGGACTCCAGGCGCTCACGCTCGAGCATGTTCTTGAAGTCCATGTTGCCGCCGACGTTCAGCTGCATCGTGCGGTCCAGGATGACGCCCCGGTCCTCGAAGAGCTTCGCCATCACGCGGTGCGTGATGGTGGCGCCGACCTGGGACTTGATGTCGTCGCCGACGATCGGGACACCGGCCTCGGTGAACTTGTCCGCCCACTCCTTGGTGCCGGCGATGAAGACCGGGAGGGCGTTGACGAACGCGACCTTGGCGTCGATGGCGCACTGCGCGTAGAACTTCGCAGCGACCTCGGAACCGACGGGCAGGTAGCAGACGAGGACGTCGACCTGCTTGTCCTTGAGGACCTGGACGACGTCGACCGGGGCCTCGGTGGACTCCTCGATGGTCTGGCGGTAGTACTTGCCCAGGCCGTCGTGGGTGTGGCCGCGCTGGACGGTCACGCCGGTGTTCGGAACGTCGGAGATCTTGATGGTGTTGTTCTCGCTGGCACCGATGGCGTCCGCGAGGTCGAGGCCGACCTTCTTCGCGTCGACATCGAAGGCGGCGACGAACTCGACGTCACGCACGTGGTACTCGCCGAACTGGACGTGCATCAGACCGGGCACCTTGCCGGCCGGATCGGCGTCCTTGTAGTACTCGACGCCCTGCACCAGCGAGGCGGCGCAGTTGCCCACGCCGACGATGGCTACGCGAACCGAACCCATTCCGGTTGCTCCCTGTGTTGAGTGTTCTTGGTGATTCCGATGAAGGCCCTGCGGAAGTGCCGGGACTTCACTTGGCGGTGTCGTCGGACGGATCCGGCGGGGTATGACCCCGGTGCCGGGGCAGGCCGTCCGTCTCCCCTGCTGTGTTCTGCTGAGCGGAGCCCTCGGGCGAGGATCGTCGCTGATCCCGTCCCGACCGCTCGCTCTCGATGAGCTCGTTCAGCCAGCGCACTTCGCGCTCCACGGATTCCATGCCGTGTCGCTGCAGCTCAAGCGTGTAGTCGTCGAGTCGTTCGCGGGTGCGTGCCAGAGAGGCGCGCATCTTCTCCAGGCGCTCCTCCAGCCGGCTGCGGCGGCCTTCCAGGACGCGCATCCGCACCTCGTGCTCCGTCTGTCCGAAGAAGGCGAAGCGGGCTGCGAAGTGCTCGTCCTCCCAGGAGTCGGGGCCGGTGTGCGAGAGCAACTCCTCGAAGTGCTCCTTACCTTCTGCCGTCAGCCGGTAGACGATCTTGGCGCGGCGTCCTGCCAGTGAAGAGGCAGGGGTGACGGCACGTCCGACGGCGGGCGGAACCTCTGCCGGACCGTTTCCCGGTTCCTCGATCAACCAGCCGCTGGCTACCAGCGTCTTGAGGCAGGGGTAGAGGGTGCCGTAGCTGAAGGCGCGGAAGATCCCCAACGAGGTGTTGAGGCGTTTGCGTAGTTCGTACCCGTGCATGGGGGATTCGCGGAGCAGGCCGAGTACGGCGAATTCGAGGATGCCCGAGCGTCTGCTCAACTTCGCCTCCTCCTTCTCCGGGTGCTCTCGCGGAGCCCTATGCCGGGCTGATGTATCGACTCGATACATCATGACGATAGATCGCTCACCGCGATGCGACAAGGGGGGTCATCGTGAACGGCGTCACATCACCAATTCGCAGGAAGCGACTTGCGTGATTTGGGGTGAACTTGGGCCCTAGGTGGGTTTTGACCGTGCGTAGTCTGTGCGGCATGCAGACCACCGGGAACCGCACGACGCCCCCGAGCGTCAGTCGTCGCGGACTGACCGGACGCACTGCGGATGAGCCTGTCGCAGGGTCCGTCCGTAATTCGGGGGGACCGGATCTCAACTGCCGCTTCCAGGCGTTTTCGCCTGCCCGAGGAGTAGTCGTTCGATGAGCGAGCACCGTCGCAAGACGCAGCAACCGCAAGGTGGCGGGCGTGCCGCGGCCAGACGAGCCGCCCAGCAGTCCTCAGGACGCCGCGCAGCCCCGTCACGCGGAGTAACTACTGAGTCACCTTCCGGTTCGTACGGCGACGAGAGTCCGTACGGCGGGCGTGCCGCGGCCAGACGAGCCGCGCAGCGTGGAAGCGGGAGCCGACGTGCCGCCGAGGGAGGTGGCGCGGGTCATGGCGGCGGCGGTGGCCGACGTCGCGGTGGTGGTGGCGATGGGCACGAGGGTCCTGGTCGGGGCCGCGGGCGCGGTAATCAGCGTCCAGTCAAGAAGCGCTTCATCGACTACCCGCGCGTCGGCAAGTACGGAGCGCGTCGCTGGGTGCCGTCCTGGAAGCTGGTCTCCGGCCTGTGCATCGGCTTCCTCGGCCTTCTCATGGGCCTCGGCGGTATCGCGTACGCGATGGTCGGGAAACCCAGTGTGAAGGCTGCGGCCCAGGCGGAGAACAACGTCTACTACTGGGCCGACGGGAGGCAGATGATCGCCACGGGCGGTGAGGCTAACCGTCAGATCATCGATTACGAGCAGATCCCCGAGGCCATGCGGAACGCCGTCATCTCGGCGGAGAACAAGTCGTTCGACACCGACAGTGGCATCGACCCGATGGGTATCGCCCGGGCCTTCTACAACATGGCCAAGGGCGGACAGACCCAGGGCGGCTCGACGATCACCCAGCAGTACGTGAAGAACTCGCGTCTCTCCCAGGAGCAGACCCTGAGCCGGAAGTTCGAAGAGCTCTTCATCACGATCAAGGTCGGCAAGACGGAGACCAAGCGGACTGTCATGGCCGGCTACCTGAACATCTCGTACTACGGGCGAGGCGCATCGGGGATCCAGGCCGCGGCTCGTACGTACTACGGCACGGACGCCAGCAAGCTCAATCCGAGCCAGTGTGCCTTCCTGGCCACCCTGCTGAAGGGCCCGACCTACTTTGACCCGGCCGGCGTTACCGAGGCCGACCCCAAGGAGGCGACCCCTGCGAAGAACAAGGATCGGGCGGAGAGGCGCTGGCGCTGGATCCTCAACGAGGAGGTGAAGGACGGGCGTATGACCCAGAAGGAGCGCGCCAAGTACACGGAGTTCCCCATGCCGGATCCGCCGAAGCAAAACGCGCAGCTGGGCGGTCAGACCGGTTATCTGGTGTCCCTCGCCCGGAAGACCTTCCTCAACAACAACAAGAACGTCACCCCGGAAAAGCTTGCCCTGGGCGGCTACGAGATCCACACCACCTTCGACGAGAAAAAGGTCGAGGCGCTCAACACCGCGGTCAAGAAGGTCTACGACCGCAAGATCAAGCCGAAGCAGCGCCCCAAGACGGACACGCACGTCCAGTTCGGCGGCGCTTCGGTGGATCCGAAAACCGGCGCCATTCGCGCGATCTACGGTGGTCAGGACGCGACGCAGCACTACACCAACAACGCCGACACCACCGGCGCGCAGGTCGGTTCGACCTTCAAGCCGTTCGTGCTGACTGCCGCGATGGAGTACGGCACGCGTGACCCGAAAGGCACGCCGGATCAGGACGCATCGCAGCGCACGAAGGTCTCGCCGAAGAGCATCTACAACGCCGACGACCGGCTGAAGATCAAGAAATACAACGGTGAGATCTGGACCGACGAGAACGGCAAGGAGTGGCTGCAGAGCAACGACGGCCATGAGTCGAGGGGGAACATCACCCTTCGCGAGGCCATGCAGTGGTCCGCCAACTCCCCTTACGTCCAGCTCGGTATGGACGTCGGCACCGACAAGGTGAAGGACGTTGCCGTCGCCGCAGGCCTGCACGACGACGTCTCCATGGCCGACTCGACCGTTCCGTCGTTCTCCATCGGCACGTCCCAGCCCAGCGCGATCCGGATGGCTGGGGCCTACGGCACCTTCGCCGACAGCGGGATGCAGCACGACCCGTACTCCGTCGAGAAGGTCACATACCGCGGCGACATCATCTATCAGCACAAGAAGGTTCCCCAGCGCGCCTTCGACAATGCCGTCGCCGACAACGTCACCGACGTCCTGAAGAACGTCGTCGAGAAGGGGACCGGCACGCCCGCCCAGCTCCCCGGCCGTGACGTGGCGGGCAAGACGGGTACGACGGACGACAACAAGTCCGCCTGGTTCGTGGGGTACACCCCGCAGCTGTCGACCGCCATCAGCATGTTCCGGTATGACGACAACGAGAAGCACCAGAACCGTAAGTTCGAGAAGATGTACGGCACGGGTGGCGAGAAGACGATCCACGGTGCCTCGTTCCCGGCCCAGATCTGGCACGACTACATGGCCGACGCGCTGAAGGGGGCGGAGGTCCTGACCTTCCCGAAGCCGGAGCCGTGGGGCGAGACGCTCTACGGGGGCGGCGCACCGAGCCCGTCGCCGACGCCGAGCATCGTGCCGTCGCAGACCCCCTCCAACACGCCGTCCACGACTCCTTCGATGACTCCCTCCTCCCCCACGCCCGACCCGAGCGGCAGCTGCGGGGCGTGGGACTGGAACTGCCAGAACAGCAACGGAGGCAACAACGGCGGTAACTCGGCCGGTAGCGGCGGAGGCGGATCTCCCACTCCGACGGACGGGACTACGTCTCCGGGGACCTCGTCAGGTGGCGGGGGGAACGGGAACGGGAACGGCAACGGGAACGGCAATGGCGGTCTCTTCGGAGGTTCGACCGGATAGCGACCGAAGAGCCGGCCCATAGGTGCAGCCGGAAGAAAGCCACGAGGGCCGCCGCACCACTCGGTGCGGCGGCCCTCGCCGTTTCCACAGCCCCGTACGGCAGGATGTGCGGCATGCCAAGCGCAGAAGACACGAGCGTGCACCAGGAACGGCCTGTCGTTCGGCCCACGCACCAGGACGAGATCGCCGCGGCCGGTAGCGAGCTGATCGGCGGCCGGTCGGGGCGCTGGGCGCGGCTCGGCTCCGGCCCCCTCACGCCTGTGCGTGTCGTCGCCCTGGTGGCGATCGGCATGTTCGCGCTCGGCATGGTGCAGAAAGCGCCCTGTTACAACTGGGCGTGGTTCAGGGGCGCCAGCTCGCAGTACACGCATGCCTGCTACTCCGACATTCCGCACCTCTTCGTCGGACGTGGTTTCGCGGACGGTCTCGTGCCGTACTTCGGCCGGCTGAGCGGCGACATGCAGTACCTGGAGTACCCCGTCCTGACCGGGGTGTTCATGCAGGTCGCGGCCTGGCTGACGCCCGGTGGCTCCATCCAGTACCGCGAGCAGATGTACTGGATGGTCAACGCGGGCATGCTGTTGATCTGCACCGCGGTCATGGCGGTGTGTGTCGCCCGTACCCACCGGCGCCGTCCGTGGGACGGACTGCTGGTCGCGCTCGCGCCCGCCTTTGCGCTCACCGCGACGATCAACTGGGACCTGCTGGCCGTCGCGCTGACAGCTGCGGCGATGCTCATGTGGTCCCGGCAGCGGACGCTGGCGTTCGGCATCCTCATCGGCCTCGCCACGGCCGCGAAGCTCTATCCCGTATTCCTGCTGGGGGCAGTCTTCGTCCTCAGCTGGCGGGCAGGCAAATGGCGGGAGTTCTTCGTGGCGACACTTGGCGCGGCCGCATCATGGCTGGTGGTGAACCTGCCGGTGATGGTGTTCGCGCCCGAGGGGTGGAAGAAGTTCTACACGTTCAGCCACGACCGGCCGCTCGACTTCGGGTCGTTCTGGCTGATCATCTCGCAGCGCACCGGCATTTCCATCCCGGTCGGCACGGTGAACACCGTATCGACGCTGCTGACGCTCTTCCTCTGCGCATGCATCCTGGTGTTGACGCTGATGGCCCCGCGCCGGCCCCGCTTCGCCCAGCTGGTCCTTCTTGTCGTCGCGGCGTTCATTCTCACCAACAAGGTCTACTCGCCGCAGTACGTGCTGTGGCTGATCCCCCTTGCCGCGCTGGCCAGGCCGCGGTGGCGGGACTTCCTGATCTGGCAGGCGTGCGAGGTCATGTACTTCCTCGGGATCTGGATGTACCTCGCGTACACGACGAGCGGCGACAAACACCAGGGACTGCCGACGGAGGGCTATCAGGTGGCGATCGCCCTGCATCTGCTGGGCACGCTCTACTTCTGCGCCGTCGTCGTACGGGACATTCTGATGCCGGAGCGGGACGTCGTACGCAAGGACGGTTCGGACGATCCGTCGGGTGGGGTGTTCGACGGCGCCGAGGACGTCTTCGTGCTCGGGCATGCGGCGGCGCATCCGCCACGGCACGCGGCACCCGCGGTCGAGGGGCCGCGGGTGGAGTGGGGTGGGGCACACGGGCCGGTCACAGACCGAACAGGGCAGCCTGGACCGGCCGCGGACTGAACAGGGCCTCGTCAAGGGCGCGAAACCCTTGGCGAGGCCCTGGCCCCATCGGTCGTGGGGGCCGGTTCGTCGTGCCGTCCGGCCCGGTGGCTCAGCGGTCGACGAGGCGGTCGAACTGGGTGGTCGTGTGGCGCAGATGGGCCACCAGCTCGTCGCCGACCTTCGGTTCCTGTGCGTCCGCGGGCACGAACAGGATCGACACCTGCATGTGGGGCGGCTCGGCGAACCAGCGCTGCTTGCCCGCCCAGACGAAGGGCGACAGATTCCGGTTGACGGTGGCCAGGCCCGCGCGGGCGACGCCCTTGGCGCGCGGCATCACGCCGTGCAGCGCCTTCGGGGCCTCCAGGCCCACGCCGTGCGACGTGCCGCCGGCGACGACCACCAGCCAGCCGTCGGAGGCGGCCTTCTGCTGGCGGTAGCCGAAACGGTCACCCTTGGCGACGCGCGTGACGTCGAGGACGGCCCCCCGGTACTCCGTCGCGTCGTGGTCGCCGAGCCACAGCCGTGTGCCGATCCGGGCGCGGAAGCGGGTCTGCGGGAACTGCTGCTGCAGCCGGGCCTGCTCCTCGGCGCGCAGATGGCTGACGAACATGGTGTGCAGCGGCAGCCGGGCGGCGCGGAGGCGGTCCATCCAGCCGATGACCTCCTCGACCGCGTCCGAGCCGTCGGTGCGGTCCAGCGGCAGGTGCAGCGCGAAGCCTTCGAGACGCACGTCCTCGATGGCGGCGTGCAGCTGACCCAGCTCCTCCTCCTTGACGCCGTGACGCTTCATCGAGCTCATGCACTCGATGACGACCCGGGCGCCCACAAGCGCGTGCACGCCGTCCACGGAGGAGACCGACCGGATGACGCGGTCGGGCAGCGGCACGGGCTCCTCACCCCGCCGGAACGGGGTGAGGACCAGCAGATCGCCGCTGAACCAGTCCTTTATGCGGGCTGCCTCGTAGGTGGTGCCGACGGCGAGTGTGTCGGAGCCGAAGCGGATCGCCTCGTCCGCGAGTCGCTCGTGACCGAAGCCGTATCCGTTTCCCTTGCAGACCGGGACGAGCCCGGGGAACTGGTCGAGGACGGATTTCTGGTGCGCCCGCCAGCGCGCGGTGTCGACGTAGAGGGAGAGCGCCATGGCCGGTCCGGAACCTTTCTGGTGGCTGCGGTGTATCAGAGGTATGCAGAGCTTGATGGAGTGCCTGAAGCACCCGACGTGCTTATTGAAACGAATGAAGCCGGTTTCGTCAGCGGCGCGACATATACATGTCCAGCGCCTTGTGCAGCAGCTTGTTGAGCGGGAAGTCCCACTCACCGACGTACTCGACGGCTTCGCCACCGGTGCCGACCTTGAACTGGATCAGGCCGAAGAGGTGGTCGGTCTCGTCGAGCGAGTCGCTGATGCCGCGGAGGTCGTAGACGGTGGCGCCCATCGCGTAGGAGTCGCGCAGCATCCGCCACTGCATGGCGTTCGAAGGCCGTACCTCGCGTCCGATGTTGTCGGACGCGCCATAGGAGTACCAGACGTGCCCACCGACGACGAGCATCGTCGCCGCGGAGAGGTTCACCCCGTTGTGGCGCGCGAAATACAGCCGCATGCGGTTGGGGTCCTCGGAGTTGAGGACGGTCCACATGCGCTGGAAGTAGGAGAGGGGACGCGGCCTGAAGCGGTCGCGCACGGCGGTGATCTCGTACAGCCGCTGCCATTCGGCGAGGTCCTCGTAACTGCCCTGGACCACCTCGACGCCGGCCTTCTCAGCCTTCTTGATGTTGCGCCGCCACAGCTGGTTGAAGCCCTTGAGGACGTCTTCGAGCGAGCGGTTCGCCAGCGGCACCTGGAAGACGTAGCGCGGCTGAACGTCGCCGAAGCCGGCGCCACCGTCCTCGCCCTGCTGCCATCCCATCTTCCGCAGCCGGTCCGCGACTTCGAAGGCACGCGGCTCGATGTGCGTGGCCTCGACGTCGCGCAGGCGCTTCACGTCGGGGTCCTGGATACCGGACTTGATGGCGGCTGCGTCCCAGCGGCGGATGACGACCGGCGGACCCATCTTCACCGAGAAGGCGCCCTGTTGCTTGAGGTGCGCGAGCATCGGCTGCAGCCAGTCGTTGAGGTTCGGCGCGTACCAGTTGATGACCGGGCCCTCGGGGAGGTAGGCGAGATACCGCTTGATCTTCGGGAGTTGGCGGTACAGCACCAGGGCGGCGCCCACGATCTCGCCGCTCTTGTCGAACCAGCCAAGGTTCTCCGAGCGCCATTCGGTCTTCACATCCGCCCACGCCGGGACCTGGCAGTGACTGGCCGACGGCAGACTCTGGATGTACGCCAGATGCTGCTCTCGGCTGATGGTCCTCAAGGTCAGGCTCATGCGGGGCGCTCCTCGGCAGGTGTGTCCCCATCGGTCAGGGGCTCCGGCTCTCGCGCCGAAGCCTACTGCGACCGGGGGAGCGCGTCGTCTGGCCCTGTCGGACCTTGTCGGCCAGGTGGGTCCCGGCTGTCCGCCCCCCGGGGGCCTGTACGACCCCCTGACGGGATGCGGGTGGACCGCCGGGACCGGCGGTCCGGAGGTGTCCGGGACAGGCGTGGCTACAGGCCGCCGAAGAGGCCCCCGTGGGCCATACCCAGGTAGAACCCGATGGCGGACGCGCCCATACCGAGGATCAGCGGGAACCTCTCGCGGGTGGTCGCCGAGATGTACTGCCCGTATGCACCCGTGAGGATCCCGATGAGTCCGGCCCACGAGCTGATCAGATGCAGGCTGTGGAACATTGCCGTCACGAAGGCGACTAGACCGAGGACCACGGTTACCGCCACCAGAGCGTCCTGGAGCGGATGCGGCCTGCCGTCCGTGGCGAGAAGGGAGACAGCGGGGCGGCGGGTTTGCGTTGTCTGTGCCATGGAGTACCTCCTGGCCGAAAGGGGCGCCTCGTGGCGCCGCTCACACCCGATGTGTACAGATTGCGTCTCCTGAGCACCGGATTTCAACCGGAAGCCGGTGTGCGGGTACTCTGTACGGTCTGCACCGGTGTCTGCCCAGGCCAGCACGGCAGCTCTCTTCAGAAGGGGGCATTGTCAGTGGCGGCTGTTTTACTCGGAGACACTGTTGCTTACGCATCACGACCCTCCTGCCACGGAACGACCGTGGCCGCTGAGTCCAAAGGAGGTGGGTTCCACATGCGTCACTACGAGGTGATGGTCATCCTCGACCCCGATCTCGAGGAGCGCGCTGTCTCCCCGCTGATCGAGAACTTCCTCTCCGTCGTCCGTGAGGGCAACGGAAAGGTTGAGAAGGTCGACACCTGGGGCCGTCGTCGTCTCGCTTACGAGATCAAGAAGAAGCCCGAGGGCATCTACTCGGTCATCGACCTGCAGGCCGAGCCTGCGGTCGTCAAGGAGCTCGACCGCCAGATGAACCTGAACGAGTCGGTCCTCCGGACCAAGGTCCTCCGTCCCGAGATCCACTGAGCATCTAGCTCAGCGGTCATCGGGTTCGAGTAGCAGCAAGCAGCCAGAAGCAATCCCCGCCGAGAGGTTCACCCATGGCAGGCGAGACCGTCATCACGGTCGTCGGCAATCTCGTCGACGACCCCGAGCTGCGCTTCACCCCGTCCGGTGCGGCGGTCGCGAAGTTCCGTGTCGCGTCCACTCCCCGCATCTTCGACCGGCAGACCAATGAGTGGAAGGACGGCGAAGGCCTGTTCCTCACCTGCTCGGTCTGGCGGCAGGCGGCGGAGAACGTCGCCGAGTCGCTCCAGCGAGGCATGCGCGTTGTCGTGCAGGGCCGGCTGAAGCAGCGGTCGTACGAAGACCGCGAAGGCGTGAAGCGCACGGTCTATGAGCTGGACGTCGAGGAAGTCGGCCCCAGTCTCAAGAGCGCCACGGCCAAGGTCACCAAGACCACCGGTCGCGGTGGCCAGGGCGGCCAGGGTGGTTACGGCGGTGGCCAGCAGGGCGGCGGCAACTGGGGCGGCGGTCCCGGTAGCGGCGGCCAGCAGGGCGGCGGCGGTGCTCCCGCCGACGACCCGTGGGCCACCAGCGCGCCGGCCGGCGGCCAGCAAGGCGGGGGTCAGCAGGGCGGCGGAGGCGGTTGGGGCGGAAGCTCCGGCGGCTCCGGCGGTTCCGGCGGCGGCTACTCGGACGAGCCTCCCTTCTAGGGCAGCTCGTACCCCCACTTCTTGATCACACAGGAGAAACACCATGGCGAAGCCGCCTGTGCGCAAGCCTAAGAAGAAGGTCTGCGCTTTCTGCAAGGACAAGACCCAGTACGTGGACTACAAGGACACGAACATGCTGCGGAAGTTCATTTCCGACCGCGGCAAGATCCGTGCCCGCCGCGTAACCGGCAACTGCACGCAGCACCAGCGTGACGTCGCCACGGCAGTCAAGAACAGCCGTGAGATGGCGCTGCTGCCCTACACGTCCACCGCGCGATAAGGGAAGGGTGACCGAATAATGAAGATCATCCTCACCCACGAGGTCTCCGGCCTCGGCGCTGCCGGTGACGTCGTCGACGTCAAGGACGGGTACGCCCGTAACTACCTGGTTCCGCGTGGCTTTGCCATCCGCTGGACCAAGGGTGGCGAGAAGGACGTGGCGCAGATTCGCCGCGCCCGCAAGATCCACGAGATCGCGACGATCGAGCAGGCCAATGAGATCAAGGCCAAGCTTGAGGCCGTGAAGGTTCGTCTGGCCGTTCGCTCCGGCGACGCCGGCCGTCTCTTCGGCTCCGTCACTCCGGCCGACATCGCTTCGGCGATCAAGGCTGCCGGTGGCCCGGACGTCGACAAGCGTCGCGTCGAGCTCGGCTCGCCGATCAAGACGCTCGGCGGGCACCAGGTGTCCGTGCGTCTGCACCCCGAGGTTGCGGCGAAGCTCGGCATCGAGGTCGTTGCTGCCTAAGGGCACAGCTCACCAGAGCAGTTGAAGGGTCGCACCCCGCGGGGTGCGACCCTTTGCCGTTTCACGTGAAACAGCGATCGACGGCCACTGCTCAGCGGGTGGCTCCGGTGACGATCCACTTGCCCGAGCGCGTGCGCAGCCAGAGCGTCATCATGCGGACCGTCATCATCAGCGCCATCGCCCACCACAGAGCAGTCAGGCCCCCGCCGTATGTGGGCACGAGCAGGGCGACCGGAGCGAAGACGGCCAGGGTGATCAGCATGGCCCGGGCGAGGTACCGACCGTCTCCGGCGCCCATCAGTACACCGTCCAGTACGAAGACCACACCGGCGATCGGCTGGCACACGGCCACTACCAGCAAGGCGGGGAGCAGGGTGCTCTGCACGCCCTGGTCGCCGGTGAACAAGGGGATGAACAGGGGACGCGCGAGCACGATCAGTGCCCCGAGCGCCACACCTGAGGCAATGCCCCACTGCACCATGCGGCGGCATGTCTCACGTGCGCCCTCGGTGTCATTCGCCCCCAGATAGCGGCCGATGATGGCTTGCCCGGCGATCGCAATGGCGTCGAGAGCGAAGGCCATCAGGGTCCACAGGGAGAGGATGATCTGGTGGGCGGCGATATCGGTGTCGCCCAGGCGTGCGGCGACGGCGGTGGCGATCATCAGGACGGCGCGGAGCGACACCGTACGAACCAGCAGGGGGACGCCTGCCTGGGCACTGGCTCTGATGCCTGCCGCGTCGGGGCGCAGCGATGCGCCGTGTCGGCATGCTCCCCGCACCACCACGATCAGATAGGCCGCGGCCATGCCGATCTGGGCGATCACGGTGCCCCAGGCCGATCCGGCGATACCGAGACCGGCGCCGTAGACAAGCCCCGCGTTGAGGGCTCCGTTGACCGCGAATCCGCCGATGGCGACATACAGCGGGGTCTTGGTGTCCTGCAGTCCGCGGAGCACGCCGGTGGCGGCCATGACTATGAGCATGGCGGGGATACCGAGGCTGGAGATCCGTAGATAGGTGGTGGCGTACGGTGCGGCGGTGTCGGAGGCGCCGAAGGCATCGACGAGCCAGGGGGCAGAGGGCAGCGCCACGGCGATGACGGCAATGCCGAGAAGCAGCGCCAGCCAGATGCCGTCCATGCCTTGCCGTATTGCGGAGGCGAGATCGCCCGCACCTACGCGTCGTGCGACCGCTGCCGTGGTGGCGTAGGCGAGGAAGACGAAAATGCTCACGGCGGTGGTCAGCAGAGCCGCGGCGACGCCCAGGCCGGCTAGTTGCGGTGTGCCGAGATGGCCGACGATGGCGCTGTCGACCATGACGAAGAGCGGCTCGGCGACGAGCGCGCCGAAGGCGGGGAGGGCGAGTGCGACGATCTCGCGATCGTGCCGTCGGCGGCTGGAATGTGAGGTCGCGGTGGCCTGGGGCATGAGGGCTAATCTAATCTTCCACAGGTAACGGATGCAATGCCATAGCAGTCCTTACATTTACTGGCGCTGAGTGTTCTCTTGTGTGCGGTTTGCCGTGATCATGTGTCGGCTCGGAAAGTTTTTCTCCCCCACAGGCCGTGGATGGAGAAAGTCCAGGTCAGGGCCTCGTTCAGAGCACCGCTATGAGTTTGTCCACAGTGCTGTCCCCCGCTTCGTGCACAGGTTCTGCGGAGTTCTCCACAGCATCTGGTCCGTCGTCCACATGCCCTGTGGATAACCAGATTGGCTGACGGTGCAGCGAGGCCTACCGTGGACCGGCGCCCACACCCCGTTTCAGCCCTGGAATCCCGCAGAACTCGACGTGCCGGAACCGGAGTCGAGCGTCTTGTTTGTCGGTGCTGTGCCGTAAGAAAGAGTGGCACGGCGAAGGTCCGCGGAGCGGACGGGAGGAGGTGGCACGGTGAGCATTCCCGAGCCTTTGGACGACCCCTGGGCCGACACCGGTCCCAGTGACCGTCTGCCTGTTACCCGCCAGCGTCGTGGCGAAGGCCGGGACCGCGGCGAGCAGCACGACCGCGGCAGGGAGAGCGGCGGCTGGGACGGCGGCTCACCCGGATTCGAGCGCGTGCCCCCTCAGGATCTCGACGCCGAGCAGTCGGTCCTCGGCGGCATGCTCCTCTCCAAGGACGCCATTGCCGACGTCGTGGAGATCATCAAGGGGCATGACTTCTACCGCCCCGCCCACGAGACCGTCTTCCAGGCGATCCTCGACCTCTATGCCAAGGGCGAGCCCGCCGACCCGATCACGGTCGCGGCCGAGCTGGTCAAGCGCGGCGCGATCACCAAGGTGGGCGGCGCCCCCTATCTGCACACTCTCGTCCAGTCCGTGCCGACCGCGGCCAATGCCTCGTACTACGCGGAGATCGTCCACGAGCGGGCGGTCCTGCGACGGCTTGTCGAGGCGGGCACGAAGATCACGCAGATGGGATACGCGGCCGACGGTGACGTCGACGAGATCGTCAACTCGGCGCAGGCCGAGATCTACGCCGTCACGGAGCAGCGCACCAGCGAGGACTATCTGCCGCTGGGCGACATCATGGAGGGCGCGCTCGACGAGATCGAGGCGATCGGTTCGCGCTCCGGCGAGATGACCGGCGTACCGACCGGCTTCACCGACTTCGACGCCCTGACCAACGGCCTGCACCCGGGCCAGATGATCGTCATTGCGGCGCGTCCGGCCATGGGTAAGTCCACGCTGGCCCTGGACTTCGCACGGGCCGCGTCGATCAAGAACAACCTCCCGAGCGTGATCTTCTCCCTCGAAATGGGCCGCAACGAAATTGCGATGCGGCTGTTGTCCGCCGAGGCGCGGGTGGCTCTGCACCACATGCGCTCCGGCACGATGACCGACGAGGACTGGACGCGGCTGGCCCGCCGGATGCCGGACGTCTCGGCAGCGCCGCTCTACATCGACGATTCGCCGAACCTGTCGATGATGGAGATCCGGGCGAAGTGCCGTCGGCTGAAACAGCGGAACGACATCAAGCTGGTGATCATCGACTATCTGCAGCTGATGCAGTCCGGTGGCTCGAAGCGTGCTGAGAGCCGTCAGCAGGAGGTCTCGGACATGTCCCGAAACCTCAAGCTGCTGGCGAAGGAGCTGGAGCTCCCGGTCATCGCGCTGTCCCAGCTGAACCGTGGTCCGGAGCAGCGTACGGACAAGAAGCCGATGGTCTCCGACCTTCGTGAATCCGGCTCCATCGAGCAGGACGCCGACATGGTGATCCTGCTGCACCGCGAGGATGCGTACGAGAAGGAGTCACCGCGGGCGGGCGAGGCGGACCTGATGGTGGCCAAGCACCGTAATGGCCCGACGGCGACGATCACTGTGGCATTCCAGGGCCACTACTCACGCTTCGTGGACATGGCGCAGACCTAGAGGATGTCCCTGTAGGGTCTCAAATTTCGCGGCACAATCTCACGATCTTGGCATCGAACGCGGCATCGAACAGAGAAACCGCAGTTCAACGGCTCGCCGGGTCCGGCGGGTCGGCCGAGGCCGTAGGAAATGCCACGGTTCGTGAGACTGAGCTGCTGTGCCATCGACCTGAGACAGATGAAGAACCGCAGGTCGACGGGCACGGCCTGTGCCACGAGCGGCGAGACCCTACAGTCCTTGTGGGATCTCAAATCTCGCGGCACAATCTCACGATCTTGGCATCGAACGCGGCATCGAACAGAGAAACCGCAGTTCAACGGCTCGCCGGGTCCGGCGGGTCGGCCGAGGCCGTAGGAAATGCCACGGTTCGTGAGACTGAGCTGCTGTGCCATCGACCTGAGACAGATGAAGAACCGCAGGTCGACGGGCACGGCCTGTGCCACGAGCGGCGAGACCCTACAGTCCTTGTGGGATCTCGAATCTCGCGGCACAATCTCACGATCTTGGCATCGAACGCGGCATCGAACAGAGAAACCGCAGTTCAACGGCTCGCCGGGTCCGGCGGGTCGGCCGAGGCCGTAGGAAATGCCACGGTTCGTGAGACTGAGCTGCTGTGCCATCGACCTGAGACAGATGAAGAACCGCAGGTCGACGGGCACGGCCTGTGCCACGAGCGGCGAGACCCTACAGTCCTTGTGGGATCTCGAATCTCGCGGCACAATCTCACGATCTTGGCATCGAACGCGGCATCGAACAGAGAAACCGCAGTTCAACGGCTCGCCGGGTCCGGCGGGTCGGCCGAGGCCGTAGGAAATGCCACGGTTCGTGAGACTGAGCTGCTGTGCCATCGACCTGAGACAGATGAAGAACCGCAGGTCGACGGGCACGGCCTGTGCCACGAGCGGCGAGACCCTAGTGGGACTTGGCGCCCATCGGCCTCCTGCAGTCGGCTCAGCCCTGGCGGACGTTCCGCTGGTACAAGGGCCAGAAGCACTACTCGGGCACGTACTGGTCGGCGACTATGCGCGATCACGTGATCTACGAGTCGCGACTGGAGCTGTCGCGGTTGCTCTTCGCTGATTTCGATCGGTCCGTACGCGGCATCGTGGCCCAGCCCTTCTTGTTGAAGACGGTGCTGGAGGGGAAGGTCCGGAAGCACATCCCGGACTATCTCCTGCTCACCGGGCAGGTCCCGGTGGTCGTCGACGTCAAGCCGCTGCACCGGCTGTCCAAGCCGGAGGTGGAGTTCACCTTTGGCTGGACTCGGCGGGCGGTGGAATCACGGGGATGGAAGTACGAAGTCTGGAGCGAGCGTCCGACCGTGGAGCTGGAAAACATCCGGTTCCTGGCGGGCTATCGAAGGGACTGGTTGTTCAGCCCCAAGATTCTGGACGAGCTGCGGGGAGCTGACCTCGATGGTGTCTCTTTGGGGCAGGCTACGTGCTGTCTGGCGGATCGCCCGGAGCCTCAAGTGCGTTCTGCCGTCCATCATTTGCTCTGGACACAGTCTCTCGCTACCGATCTCGATCGACCGCTCAGCCCTTCCCATGTTCTGAGGTGGGTGGCGTGAGCAGGGCGGGGGCTCGGGTCGGGGTCGGTACGCGCTTCTGCTACGACGGAGAGACCGTCGAGGTGGTGGAGATGGCCGCGACCACTGCGGGCAACGAAGTGGTCCTGAAGGACGCCCGCGGGCGACTTCTGCGGCTGTCGCTCAAGGAGCTGCTGTTCTCAGACCGCGCCGCCATCAGTCCCGACGGTCCGGGACCGTCGGCAGACGACGAGGGTGAGATCGCCTCCGTAGTCCTCGGGCAGCTTGACGAGGCAGAGAAGAGGAAGGTCCTTGATCGGGCTGAGCATGTCCGCGAGGTGCTGACGGGTTACCGGTCCGGCAGCCCAGAACTCGCGCGTGCTGACGAACCTCGCCCCGAGTACTCGCCGGAGAGGCCGTTGGAGGCCAGATACGCGTCGAAGATCGCCGAACTCGGAATGGGCCTACGCACCTTGAAGCGCTGGATCGCCGAATTCCGGGAGCACGGAGAGGCTGGGCTTGCCCCCAAGAAGGGACCAGCTCGGAGGTCGGAGATCGCGGCCGATGAGCGGTGGGTGGAGACTGCGTTGGAAGTGATGGTCGAGCACACAGATCAGTCGAAGCCGTCGCGCACGTTGGTGATCGAGCGGACCCGGGCCCGGGTGATCGCGCGGTTCGGACCAGATGCGGTGAAGATGCCGAGCCGGGCGACGGCGTTTCGACTGCTGGAGGAGCTGGAACGGCGACATCCACTGTTCCGGCTGAGTACGAAACGCAACCGGGACATCGCTGGTCGGCCGGAGGGCGTCTACGGGAAGCTGCGGCCGACGCGGCCAGGTGAGTATCTGCTGATGGACTCCACTCGGCTGGATGTGTTCGCGTTCGACCCGTTCACACTCAAGTGGGTCCAGGCCGAGCTGACGGTCGCGATGGACTGGTACACCCGCTGCATCACCGGGATCCGGGTCACGCCGGTCTCCACGAAGGCGGTGGACGTCAGTGCGGTGCTCTTCCAGTCGTTCCACCCGCGGCCGGCGGGGCGGGACTGGCCGCGGCACGCGGTCTGGCCCGAGCACGGTATTCCCCGCACCGTCCTGGTCGACGTCGAGGGGGCCGAAGGCCCGGGGCTCGCGTCTCCTCCGCTGGTTCCCGAGACGCTGGTCGTCGATCATGGCAAGGTCTACGTCTCGGAACATCTGACCAGCGTCTGCCGCCGGATGGGCATCTCGATCCAGCCTGCCCGGCTGCGAACGGGCCGGGACAAAGGTCCTGTTGAGCGCTATTTCCGCACCCTGCGTGAGGGGCTGTTGCAGGTACTGCCTGGCTACAAGGGCCCCGATGTCCATTCCCGGGGCGAGAGCCCGGAGGATGATGCGTTCTTCTTCCTCGATGAGTTGGAGGCGATCGTCAGGGAGTGGACCGCGACGGTCTACCACTGTCGGCCGCACGCGAGTCTGGTCGATCCGGGGCTGCCGGGGCTGCGGATGTCCCCGGCGAAGATGTTCGAGCACGGCGTGGCGAGGGCCGGTTACATCGAGGTGCCCCGGGATCGGGATCTTGGTTTTGAGTTCCTGCGGACGAAGTGGCGCACGGTCCAGCACTACGGGGTCGAGATCGACCGCCGCCGCTACTGCGGGGAGGGCTTGCCCGAGGTGGGAATCCGGAGCCCCTACAACGGCCCGGTCAAGAACGGCTGGCCGTTCCAGATGGACCCCGACGACATCACCCGGATCTACTTCCGCAACCCCACGACCCGCGAGTGGCACACCCTGACCTGGGAACACGCGCCGTCGGCGCGGATGCCGCTGAGCGAGGACGCGCTGGTTTTCGCTCGCCAGTTGGCCGCGGAGAAGTACCGCTACCCCGACGATCGGCTGGCCGTCGCCGATCTGCTGGAGCGCTGGAACCTCGGGCTGGGCACCACCTTGGCGGAACGGCGCATGGTCCTGCGGCTCTCGCGCGAGCAGGCTGCCATCGAATTGCCCTCGACCGAGGAGGAGACGGTCGTCTCCCTTCCCTCCGTACGCACAGCCCTGGGGGAGGCCGCGGAACCGGAGGGTCCTGCGGAAAACCCCCTGCCGGAGAGCGTCGAGATGGGCGATGACGACGAGGCGGATCTGGAAGATCTCGCCGCCGCGGACGACTTCTACGCGGACGCTCTGGAGGACGTGTGAGTACGGTCGCCCCGCAGGGGCTGGGGAATCTGGCTCTGTCGCGGAAGGAGGACTGGAAGGCGTTCGCCGAGACCCCGCGCCGGATTCAGCCCGAACAGTTGACTCGCCGCCAGGTGAAGGCTCTGGGCGAGGAGGCGAGGGGCGAGCGTGATCGACTGTTGCGAGAGTGGCATGCCAATCTGGGGCCGATCAAGACGCCGCAGCTGGCGGAACTGCACGAGGACTTGTGGGACATCGTCGACAGCAACGTGCAGGACGGCGACAAGGCGAAGGGCGCTGTGGCCGTCGATGCGTTCCCCGGACTCGGGAAGACCACCTCGGTGCTGGCCTTCCTCGGTGAGTTCCATCGCAGGGAGATCGCCGAGCGGGGCGCGTTCACCAGGGACGGGAATGAGCGCCTCCCGGTTTGCCGGGTCGGGCTGACTGGCAATACCGGGATGAAGGATCTCAACCGGTCCCTGCTGGAGTTCTTCGGCCACCCAGGGCGCAACCGCGGGACCACCGCCCAGTTCGGTCAGCGGGCCCTGGACTGCGTGGTGTCCTGCGAAGTCCGCCTGCTCGCACTTGATGATCTGCACTTCCTGAAGTGGAACCAGAAGAACGGCATCGAGGTCAGCAACCACCTCAAGTGGATCGCCAACGAGTTCCCCGTGACGCTCGTGATGATCGGCGTGGGCCTCGCCGGCAAGGGCCTGTTCAGCGAGGGCGACAGCAGACGGAATACGGCATTGGCTCAGACCGGGCGCCGCACCACCCGGCTGGACATGCGGCCCTTCACGATCGAGTCCGAGGCCGGCCGGCGGGAATGGCGGCAGATGCTGCTGGCCCTCGAACAGCGCGTCGTCCTGGCCGACAAGCATCCCGGGATGCTCGCGGATGACCTCTCCGACTACCTCTTCGCCCGCAGCACCGGCCACATCGGATCCCTGATGACACTGATCAACCGGGGCTGCCAGCGGGCGGTCCGCAGCGGCGCAGAGTGCCTCAGCCGCGACCTGCTCGACCGGGTCAAGAATGATGAGGCTTCCGAGGCGGCCCGCAAAGAGCTCGAAGCGGCCCTGGAGAAGCGGCGGCTGACCAGCCGTCCGCGTCGGCGCCGACCGGCAGCATGAACAACGCCATCAGAACCTTGCCGATCCGGATGCCGCCCCTCGCGGGTGAAGCACTGGATTCTTGGCTGGAGGCACTGGCCGGGAGGCTGGATGCCCAACTCGGCGAGGTGCTGCGGCATCTGGGACTCCCGGTCAGAGGCCGGTCTGGGAACCAACTTCAGGGCATTCCCTCGGACTGGACGATCCTGCTGAACAAGCAGCAGATCGCGGCCATCACGCACGCGAGCGGCCTGGAGGAGCAGGCCGTGACGGGCATGACGCTCGCCCATTTCGATACACGGGCCGTGAGTATCGATTTCGAGCGACGCTACGTGAACCGGCGGGTCCTCTGGGGACGCGGCCGGGGCTCACGGTTCTGCCCGGACTGCCTGCGGGAAACCGGCGGCCGCTGGCAGTTGTTCTGGCGTCTGGGCTGGGCTTTCGCCTGCTCTCGTCATGGACGGCTGCTGGCGGACTGTTGCCCGGAATGCGGGCGCATTCCCCGCCAGCGGCCCCGCTCCGGGCGAGTCGTTCCCCGGCCGGGACACTGCGGCAATCCTGCCGCATACCAAGGCGGACCGCTTTCCGGCGGCTGCGGCTTCGATCTTTCACAGACCCGTACGCTCCGGCTGCCCGCGGCGCAACGCGCGCTCAGGGCTCAGGAGCGGTTGATGAACGTCATCGAGACGGACCTCGCAGAGTTCGGCCCCTACGCGCTCAGCCCGCAGCCGGCCCGGGCAGTACTGGCCGACATCCGGGCGATCGGCGGGCGGGTGCTGGCAGACCTGCCCGAACATGACATCAGGAACCTGGTGCCGGCGGACATCGCCGAGGGCCACTTCACCGTCGATCCCGGCTCCCAACTCGTCCTGAAAGCAGTGGAACGGCCCGGCTTCATGGCCCCACCGCGAGCGGTGAGTACGGCCGTCGCGGTGAGTATCGCCCTGCACGTTCTCGGACAGCCCGACGTTGACCGGGCAGGGACCGAGTTGCGTGGCCTGCTGGAGGCGATGCGTGAGGAGCTCTGGCAGATCAGCGCCACCAGCATTGACAGCTGGGGACGCGGCCAGAGTCCCGTGCTGAGCGCGGTGAATCTGGCCGCGCTTGCCCCCTCTCTCCGGCCCAGCGAACACCTCCGCTACCGCATTCCCACCGCCATGCCCCGGCTCCCGAAAAGAACGGTCCGGGAGGTCGCCCGACGGGCGCGGAAGATCCCCAGCATGCTCTGGCTGTCCTGGACGATCCGGCTCACCCCTCCCGACGGCTTCTATCCCCGCACCCTCGCTCCGGCCCTGGCTGCGTCCCTGCTGGTCATCGACAGCAAAGTCCGCCTTGAGGACGCCGCTGAACACCTCGGATCGGTCACCGACGGCATCAACATCTCCCGCATCCTGCAGAAGCTGGACGACCAGCCGCACTGGCCGGACACGGTCACCGCACTGGTCCGACTCTCCGATCACCTCGATGCGACCGAGGTGCCCATCGACTACCAGCGGCGGCGCCGCATGGACTACACCCAGCTGCTGCCGCACGAGCACTGGCGGGACATCTGCCGCCGCACCGGCGCACCGCCTGGCAACGGACTTCGCGAGCGCGTCGTCCGCTGCCAGCTGTTCCAACGCATCAGCGGCCTTCCCGCCGAAGCCGCCCCCGACCACTCCAGCATCAACGAAGCACGGTTCCGGGCCGAGGCCGCCCGCTTCGCTACCATCCAAACTCCGGAGCTGGCCCACGCATTGGCCGAGGAGTCCCGCACCTTCCTCGCCGCCCAACGCATTCACGACGAGCCGGTGGCCTGGCAACCGCCCGTCACCCTGCTGACCGGACTCGACCTGCCCGGACCTGATCCGGACCGCATCGATGTTGCCCAGTTGCACCAGCTTGTCCAGCAGCGCAAGAGCCCGGTCCAGCACGCGGCCGAGACCTTCGGCACCAGCATTGGGGCCATCCGCTTCGTTCTGGATGAACAGCCTGCCCCTGCTCTCGCACCGACCGAGACCACCGCCAAGGCGACCGGCCTCGTCCGCCTCAAAGCTCGTCAGGAAGTGCCGAAAGAGACCTTCGCCCGCCTCTACCTGGACGAACACCGCTCGCTTCAGCAGATCGCCGAACACACCGGTTTCTCCAGACAGCTGCTGGCAGCTCTCGCCCGCGAGTACGACATTCCGATCCGCGATGGATCCCAGGACGACAAGCGCCGAGGAGCCATCGAACGGGCATGGCTCATCGAGCAGTACGTCAAACGCCGGCGGACCCTTCCCGATCTGGCCCGCGAGACCGGCATGAGCACCGCGAACATGGCCCGCTGGGCCCACATCCACAACATCCCTCTCCGGCCACGCGGCGGAGCCAGTCACCACTCCGCCCTCCGCGCCGCTGATGAAGCCGAGGCTCTCCCCGCCATCCTCCGCAAAGCTCTCACCAGCCCGTCCGCGCGCCAGCGGCTCTCGCGCTTCCTGGCAGCTCGGTCCTATCCCACCTTCACCGAAGCATCCCGAGATCTCGGCATCCATCCGTCGGCTTTGGTGACCCAGATCAACCGCCTCGAAGCGGACCTCGGACAGCCCCTCTTCGAGCGAGCCGAGCGCGGCCGGGCCATGAGACTGACCGCCTTTGGGGAAGAGGTCGCAGCTGCCGCCAGGGATATCAGGGGACGGGTCAAGGACGGGGTACTACAGTCCGAGACGGGAGAGGGGGCGTGATGGCGTTGAACAAGAAGGGGTCCCGACGGATAACCGTCGACGAGACCGAGTACCGCTGGCGAATCCGCAGGAAGCCCTCCTATATGCAAGGACTGTGCTGGATACCACTGACTTTCGCGGTGGAAATCGCCGGTGCCGACCAGCCCGGCACGACCCTGGTCGTCACCAGTGGTCAGCCGCATCCCAGCAACTGGTTCGACATAGAGGCAGAGCCCATCCGGCCGGCTGACGTCGCCGCGAGCATCCGCGAGGCACGAGCGCGGGGCTGGAACCCGACGAGCGCTGGGGCACCCTTCATGCTCGACCAATCAGCGGGATTCATCCCCATGCCATGAGCCTGCGACCAGCTGCGAGGAGCCTTCGAGGCCGCGCGACTGAAAGTTCACCGCTTGCCGAAGGGCGGGTCACTCGGAGTCGTCGAGTCGCTGAAGGACCTGGTGAAACTCGCCGTCGTCGACCAAGCCCATGATCACTTCTGCCATCGGCAGGACCCCGGGCTCTTTGACGATCAAGCCGTCCGAACACCAGAAATACCGGCCGTTCAGTGCCTCACCAGTGCCGGTCCATCGGGTCATCAGCCGTTCGACCTCAGCGACCGTGAAGATCGTTGCGCTCCAGCGTGAACCGTCCGGCAGACGGACCTCCGCATCGACATTGCACACTTCGTCCAGTGCCTCGTTCGCATCTGGAAGGAAGAGCATCTCCAGGGCTCCGGCGCGAACCCGGTAATGGGCACCGTCCCAACCGGCACTGAGCGGGGCGCCGTCTTCTCTTTCTGCCACTTCGGGAGCATCCCAGCAGGTCGGGCCTGTCACAACTGAGATCTGTCCGGGATGGAATCTCCGCCATCATGGTCCGGTGACGACATGGATGCGCTGCCACTGGGACGAGGAAGACATCTGGTTCTACTTCGAGGTCGACGCGGAAGGCTGGGTGACCCGGCAGGTCGAGCTCCAGGGCACTGAACTGGCCCCGATCGCAGCGGCCTTAAGCGACGAATGGCAGCAGGCCCAGGACGCAGGCCGCCTCAATGAGTACGACAACAGGTTCGGGATCACCGCTGAACTGCCCTTCTCGGAGTGGGAAGGCCACGCCCCCGAGACGCTGACCTCCGAAGAGTTTGAGAAAGTCTGGGGCCCTGCCCGTCGGCAGATCGCAGCCCGGCTCCGCTGACCTCTCGGCCCCGCGGCGGCTTCTTGGCATCATCACGGCATGGCCCCAACTCTTCCTCGCACGATCCGGGCAGTCGACACCGAACAACTCCTCGATCTGGAGCGGGAGGCCGGTGCATACGGCTTCAGTCAGCGGCTTCCGGTCGACTGGCTTCGGGACCACCTCGCTCCCGGAGCGACGCACTACTTGTTCCCCGCACTTGTGCATCACCTCAGTCACCGCCCCGAGGTGTCGCCGCACTGGAGATGCGAACTGCTGCTGACAGCCCCGAGCGGCGAGCAGTTCTTAAGCCTGCTCGACGTGCTTCCCGCCACCTTCAGCAAGCTCCCGGAGACCTTGGACGCCACGTTCAAGACGTACATCGCAGGCCGCATGGAGCGGGCACCAGCCCAGCGTGAGTGGGCAGAAGTAGCTGGGCGACTGCCGAAGTCGACCCTGAAGAAATGCCACGAGCCTGAGACATCAGACGAGGACATGGGCTGAGACAGCCCAGAGAGTCCATGGTCAGGGCGACGGTCTATGTCGCGGGCCGCGAGATCCTACAGTCCCAAGGGTCTCCCGACTCCACGCACAGTCGCAGCCTCGTGGGCATCACGGCGGCACGTGTGACGGCGTCGCCGCGAGGCTGGCCAGCACCTCCCTCTTCTCCCCGCGGCGAATGCGGGATTTGCTGGGAGCGATGACTTTGGAGCGGCGCCGGGGTCTCTCTTGCAGTTGACCCGTGAGGAAGAGGAGAGAGTCCCGTGCGCATCGTGATCAGTGAGTTCATGAGTTTGGACGGCGTCGTGCAGGCGCCAGGCGGAACCGAAGAGGACACCGACGGTGGCTTTGCCCACGGTGGCTGGTCGCACCCGTGAGGTGGTGGGCGGTGCCTTCGACGACGCGCTGACCAAGGCCGAGGCGCTGTTGTTCGGGCGCCGCACGTGGCAGTCGATGGCCGCGGCGTGGCCCGAGCGACCCGGCGACCCGTTCGCCGACCGGATGAACGCCATACCGAAGTACGTCGTTTCCGACACGCTGGGCGAGGCCGAGCTCACGTGGGACAACACCACGCGCATCCCCGGCGACAAGGCCGTCGCCCGCATCTGTGAGCTGCACGAGGCCGAGGGCGGCGACCTGCTGGTCATGGGGAGTCCCACGCTCGCGCTGGTCGCCACGGTCACCAGCGGTACAGGGGTACATGTGTGCACCTACCGGCCGGTCGCCGAGAGGTAGTTCGGGCGGCAATGCCATGCGCCGGGCTGGGTCGTCCCGCGCGTGGAGCGGCGGCAACGACAGGAGGTGTGCAGCACATGCGCAGGAGCCGTCGGCACCCGAACTCGTGCACTGCCGTGCCACCAGCCGCTTCCTCATGACGGAGACCTCTTGTCGATTCGCATCACCCCGCTGACCGGCCCCGACCGCGGCCCGTCCAGCCGCCGCCTGGCGTGGCTCGCCGCCGGTCCCACCGGAGCTCCGACCGGATCAGCTTTTCTGCGTCTCTTCGCGACCACCGGTCAGGATCACCTGGCCGAGCTCGAACTCGACGTCCATCCGGCCGACAGGCGGAACGGCATCGGCTCACAGCTGCTGGAAGCCGCTGTGGCCACTGCCCGATCCGAGGGCCGGAGCTGCGTCACCGCTCAGGTGGACGCGGGATCATCCGGTGACCGGTTCCTGACGGCTCGGGGCTTTCGCAAGGTCCTGACCCTCACTTTCGCCCGGCTCGCGTTGGCGCGGGCGGACCTCGCCGCTCTCACCGAGATCGTCCGGAAGCCGGACCCCGGCTACCGACTGACGTCATGGGCCGAAAGCAACCGGCCCATGCGCGCGATCAACGACGCATTCGGATACCTGCCGACCCATAAATCGCTTCTCCACCAGCTCGATCTGTAGACGCGATGCCGCATGGCCGGGGTTGCTTTTTCGCCCGGACAGGGTTGCCCCGGCCATGCGATGCCCTGCCGCTGCTGGTCACCCCGCAGGGATGATGCGGGTGACGATCGTCTCCACGAGCCGGTTCAGGACGGCATCGGTGTGGGGAGCGTCGGCGCTGTCGCTCCCGGTGAGCACGTCGGGCAGGGTGAAGTGCTCCAGCAGCAGGCCCGTCATGGCGAGATACAGCACGAGGAAGGCGTCGGCATCGCCCGGCAGCCCCGCTTCCCGGTGGAAGCGGGCGTTCTCGTCCAGGTTGGCGCGGAAGGTCCGGTTGAGCCGGTCGCGGAGGGCGGGGCGCCGGGTGGCCTCCAGACGCAGTTCCAGCATGGCGAGGTAGCCGGTGCGATCGGCGGCCATGCGCTGCACCAGCCATCGCATCAGTTCGGTGACCAGCTCGCGCGAGGGGGCCGGGCGCATGGCCTCCTCGACTCCGACCGGGTCCGGTGTCATCCGGTCGGTGATCCGGGCGCCGGCTTGCATGAACAGGTCGTCCCGATTGGCGAAGTAGTTGGACGCCGTCCCGACCGGTACGCCCGCCCGTGTGTCGACCGCGCGGAAGGTGAGCCCTCGCGCACCCTCGTGCGCCAGCACCTCGATGGCGGCATCGACGAGCGCCGTTCTGCGCGCCGGGTTCCTGACCATGTCTGTCTTCTCTTCCTTCGGTCCCTCTGCGGAAAGGGATTGCGGAACCACTACATATGAAGCACTATAAATGAAGTGGTTCATGCCTGAGTCGACGCCACATCGAACGGGGATCCTGTGCGAAAGCTGACCTACTTCATTGCGTGCTCCATCGACGGCTTCATCGGTGACCCGAGCGGTGATGCGTCGTCCATGTACCGGTTCGTGGACGAGGAGTTCCTCGACTACCTCAAGTCCCAGTATCCGGAGACGGTTTCGACCGCAGGCCGCCTGCAGCTGGGAATGCACGGCGTCAGGAATCAGAAGTTCGACACCGTGATCCAGGGAAGGGCCAGTTACCAACTGGCGCTGGACGTCAACATCACCAGCCCGTATGCCCAACTGCGTGAGCTCGTGGCATCCCGGACCATGAAGGAGTCGCCGGACCCGAACGTCGAACTCGTCTCCGGCGACGTGGTCGGCAGGGTGCGGAAACTCAAGGCGGAGGAGAGCGGCCTCGGGATCTGGCTCTGCGGTGGCTCACAGCTCGCGGGGGAGCTGCTCGACGAGATCGACGAGCTCGTGATCAAGACGTATCCGTTGGTCTACGGCTCGGGTATGCCGATGTTCGGATCGGGTTTTGCGGACACGGAGTTCCTGCTGGAATCGGTGGCTGCCTTCGACAACGGAGTACTGGTCAGGACGTACAGCCGCAAGCGCTGACCCCCAGGACCACGGGCGGCGAAATCGGGTCGCCGACGAGTCGATGTGCCGGTACTTGTTGACCATGACCTATTCCTCAGAAGAGTTGCTTCCCGGTACGCAGCGGGCGCTGCTGCACCGCATCGCCTCCGCGCAGGCCGAAGGCCGTACGCCCTCGCTCGTCGCTGCGGTGCAGCGGCAGGGCCGGATCGTCTGGAACGGCTCGCGCAGTTGCGTCGACGGTCACGCCCCCGACTCCGACACGCAGTTCAGGATCGGTTCCCTTACCAAGACCTTTACAGCCGTGCTGGTCCTGCGGCTGCGTGACGAGGGGTTGCTCGATCTCGACGACCCGCTGGAAAAGCACCTGCCAGGGACAGGCGTCGGCGGGGTCACCGTCCTCCAACTACTGGGCCACAGTGCAGGTCTGAGTGCCGAATCGCCTGCGCCCTGGTGGGAGCGGACGCCGGGAACTCTGCGCCCCGGGCTCGCCGATGTCCTCGGCGAGCAGACGCGGATGCACCCTCCCGGCCGTCGTCACCATTACTCGAACCCCGGCTACTCAGTGCTCGGAGCGCTGATCGAGGCGGTGCGCGGCGCATCGTGGGCGGAGGTGCTGCAGCGCGAGATCCTGGAACCGTTGGGCATGCGTCGTACGAGCACCCGGCCACAGGCGCCGCACGCTGGTGGCTGGGCCGTCCACCCGTGGGCCGATGCCATGCTTCCCGAACCGGCGGAGGACCTTGGTCTCATGGCACCGGCCGGGCAGCTCTGGTCGACCACCGCCGACCTCCTCCGGTTCGCCGCCTTCCTCGTCGAGGGGGATGACCGTGTGCTCGGGGCCGCTTCGGTGGAGGAGATGCGTGCTCCGTCGGTGCCGTCCAAGTCCGGCCCCGGGGAAGGCGCTTACGGTCTCGGCCTGCAGGTCGTACAAAAGAGCGGCCGCACCCTGCTCGGGCACACCGGCTCGCTGCCCGGGTTCCTGGCCACGCTCTGGTTCAGCATCGAGGACGATGTGGCCGTCGTGGTGCTCACCAATGCCACTTCTGGGCCGCTCGTCGGTACGATCGCCGCGGACCTCGTGGAGATCGTCGCCGAGGCCGAGCCGCGTATCCCTGAGCCCTGGCGCCCGCTGCCCGAGGCCGACCCGGAACTTCTCGCGCTGACCGGACCCTGGTACTGGGGCACGCATCCGAATGTCCTGCGCCTGACTGCAGACCGGGGGCTGGAACTGGGGCCGCTGCGTGGCGACGGCCGCGGTGCCCGATTCGTCGCGCAGCCGGACGGCACCTGGACCGGCCTCGACGGTTATTACGCGGGGGAGACGCTCCGTGTCGTCCGGGACGTCGACGGAAGTGTGAGCCATCTCGACCTGGGATCGTTCGTCTTCACACGTGAGCCGTACGATCCCACGTCGGCCGTTCCCGGCGGGGTCGACGCGGAGGGGTGGCGGGGCCTGGGCGCCTGAGCGTCACGGCGTCCGGCGTCACGTTTCACGTGAAACGTGACGCCGGAACCCGCTCATGCTGTCAACTCCCTTTCCAGCGGCGTGCGGAAGCGTGGAGTGATCCGTGTTTCCCCCACCCACTCCGACAGCCGGGACCCCTCCGCCTCGATCGCGATGGTGGCATCCCGGCCGATGTCGGACAGCAGTCGCCAGACCGGCTCGCCATCGGTGCGCTGTGCCCAGCCACCCACGATCTCGCCGTTCCACCACACCGTCGGGCCGATGTTGCCGGCCCGGTCGAAAAGGGCCGCCCGGTGCTCGGCCGGAAGATGGAAACCGCGATCGGCCCAGCCCATCGCGCTCGGGTCGAGGGCGGGAAGCAGTGCCGCCCACGGCTCCAGGGCCGGTTCGAGCTCCGTGTCCCCCGGGGAGATCCAGCCCGTCGCGCCGCTGTCGAGCCGCACCTCCTCGGCTGCGGTGGCTGCCAGCGCACTGCGTACCTGGCCGAGGCCCCAGCCCGTCCACCACTTCAGATCGGCCTCGGTCGCGGGGCCGTACGAGCGGAGATAGCGCAGGGCCAGTTCCGCCTGTGCCTCTGCGGGCTCCCGGGCGGGCCATGACTCGGCTGCCGTCCAGCGGAACTGGCTGGAGGTCCAGGAGCCTCGCGGCCGGTCCCGGCGGATCAGGCCTTCGGCTGCCAGCACCCGCAGAACACGGGTGGCGACTCCCTGAACCGTCTCCTGCTTCTTGCCGGGGAAGACCGTGATCTTCGTACGAAGCGCCGGTACGGCGGCGGACAACTCGCTGCCGGTGGCGGAGCCGCGCGCAGTGAGGGCGGCCAAGGTCGCCTTTTCCGTCTCGATGAGCCAGTTCTCGCCCAGTCCGTTCCCGTCGTCGTGCAGGTGCTTGAGGAAGGTCCGGCGCTCCCTGGCAGCCACGGCCCGGGCGTTCGACGCGTCGACATACGGGGCGAGTCCGCTGGACACCGTGAAGAGGGTGTTGCGCATGGAGAGCAGCCGGACCAGAGAGACGTCCTCGTAGAGAGCACGCTCCACCGTGTCCACGCCGGCCTCGGCGAGCCGGGCGCAGGTGGAAAGAAAGACAGTGGCCGCGTCGGTGGCGTGCAGGGCAACGACCGCGTCGGCCACGGACACCGCGGATGCGGCCCGCACGGAGGGCGCCAGGAGGTGACGTCGGCCGAGTCTGGTCCGGCGCTGTGTGTCGCTCATGGCGTGCATCGAGCCCTCCTTCGGTCTGTCGGATCCCGTGGATTCCGAACTGCGGTCACAGAGCGAGCTTGAAACCTACGTGACTGGCGGTGAAACCGAGCCGCTCGTAGAAGCGATGGGCATCGGTCCGGGTCGCATCGGACGTCAGCTGGACCAACTGGCAGTTCTGGCGCCGGGATTCGTCCACCGCCCACTGGATCAGCTGAGTGCCGAGGCCGCTGCCGCGCTCATCGGCGTGGACGCGAACGCCCTCGATGATGGAGCGGGTCGAACCGCGCCGGGAGAGCCCGGGAATCACTGTCAGCTGCAGGGTCCCGACAACACCGCCTTCGCGGACGGCGACGACCAGGTGCTGGTTCGGGTCATCGGCGAGTCGCTGGAACGCGGCGCGGTAGGGGGCGAGATCGTCCGGCGACTCGCGCTGCGCGCCCAGCGGATCGTCCGCGAGCATGGCCACGACGGCCGGGATGTCGGTGGGGGCCGCAGGGCGTATTTCCAGATCGCTCATGATCGGCAGACTACGCAGTTCAGGCGGCCTACGCGGGGACCTTCAGCTCTTCGACCGCCGTGACGAGCGGGGCCAGCTCGGGGTTTTTGGCAGCCTCGTCGAGGGCGGCGCGCAGAGCGGCGTCGTTGGTCGGCCGGGCCTGGGCGAGCAATGTGAGGCCGGCATCGGTGACATCGGTGTAGATGCCGCGGCGGTCGGTGTCGCAGAGATACCGGGTCAGCAGCCCGCGGTCTTCGAGGCGGCTGACCAGACGGGTGGTGGCGCTCTGGCTGAGCACGACCGTGTCGGCGACCTGCTTCATCTGCAGATGGCCGCCCGGACCGTTGTGCTGTCGGCTCAGGACGTCGAGCAGGGAGTACTCCCGCACGCTGAGCCCATGCCCGGACTGCAGGGCCCGCTCGATATGGGACTCGATCTTGCCGTGGAGCAGGGAGAGGGCGCACCAGCCCTGCGAGAGGGCAGTCAGTGCAGGGTCCGTCGCTGTCATGGTCTCTCCTCCGTGCGGAGCCGCTTGTCTCCAGGATAGAGGACGCTTGCAATAGTCCGTGCTTGCAATTAATCAGCGTCTGCAATTATTGTGAATGCTTGCAAGGCGCAGACGCAATCTCCCGGGAAGGTGAAACCCATGCCGCTCGCGCTCCTCGCCCTCGCTATTGGGGCATTCGGTATCGGAACCACCGAGTTCGTGATCATGGGGCTGCTCCCCGAGGTTGCTGCGGACTTCCAGGTCTCGATCCCCACCGCAGGATTCCTGGTCACCGGCTACGCACTCGGAGTCGTACTCGGCGCTCCGCTGATGACGGTCCTTGGCACACGGGTCACCCGCAAACGCATGCTCATGCTCCTGATGGGGCTGTTCGTCGTGGGCAACGTGGTGTCCGCCGTCGCCCCCGTCTTCGGCGTGATGCTTGACGGGCGAGTGATCGCCTCCCTCGCCCACGGTGCCTTCTTCGGCATCGGATCGGTCGTCGCGGCCGATCTGGTCGCCCCACAGAAGAAGGCCGGCGCGATCGCCATGATGTTCACCGGTCTCACTGTCGCCAACGTCGTCGGCGTACCGCTCGGCACCTACATCGGGCAGAGCGTGGGGTGGCGGACCACGTTCTTCGTCGTCGCGGCCCTCGGAGTCGTTGGTCTCCTGGGCGTGGCCAGGCTGGTGCCCGAACAGCCGAAGGCCGAAGGTGTACGGCTCCGTCATGAGCTGGCCGCGTTCCGCAATGTGCAGGTGCTGCTCGCCATGGCGATGACCGTCCTGGGCTTCGGTGGAGTCTTCGCCGCGATCACCTACATCACGCCGATGATGACCGAAATCGCCGGGTACTCCGCGTCCTCCGTCACCTGGCTGCTGGTCCTCTTCGGACTCGGCATGGTCGGGGGAAATCTGCTCGGCGGCAAGTTCGCCGACCGTCACCTGATGCCGATGCTGTACGTGTCGCTGGGCGCCCTGTTCGTGATCCTGGCACTCTTCACGCTGACCGCCCACAACAAGATCGCGGCAGCCGTCACCATCGTGCTGATCGGTGGCCTGGGCTTCGCGACCGTACCGCCGCTGCAGAAGCGGGTTCTCGACCAGGCGGCGGGGGCTCCGACGCTTGCCTCGGCCGTCAACATCGGTGCCTTCAACCTCGGCAACGCGCTGTCGGCGTGGCTTGGCGGCCTCGTCATTGCCGCCGGTCTCGGATACACCGCACCCAACTGGGTCGGCGCCGCACTGGCTGCTTCCGCTCTGGTCCTCGCCGTCCTCTCCAGTGCCCTGGAGCGCCGGACGGCCACCCGTAGCCGCCTTGTCGCCGCACACATTCCCGAGCCGGTCGAGGCATCCGTCGCCCGGCACTGACACCCCCCCCACAACGCGCGCGCTCACCCTGGGGCGCGCACTCTCCACCGCGCCAAGGAGCCATCCCTCATGAGCACCACCTCCCCATTGCCGTTGCCCCGTTGACCATTCAGGACGCGGAATTGCTGGTCGCCGCAGCCCGCCCTGCCGCCGAAGCAGCCGGTGTCACCGTCGCTGTGACGGTCCTCGACGCGGGCGGCCACCTGCTGGCCTTCCGTCGCGACGACCGGGCCGTTCTCATCGCGGGCGAGACCAGCACCCGCAAGGCGTACACAACCCTTCAGCTCGGCGCCCCGACAGCCGACCTTGTCGAATGTCCGGCTCGCGGTCTGGTTCGACTGACAGGACAACGGGGCCAGTGACAGGCATTTTCCCCGGCTCGGCGCCGCTCAGACCGGTTTGCGTCAGCCCGTCGCCACGGTCAGCGGTGCGAAGCGACGGGTCCAGTCGCCCGGCAGGTCCGGGGACCGGTAGGCCATCACCGTGGTTCCGGAGCCGGCCGGCTGCAGACCGTACTCCTTGAGCCGGTCCAACAGTTCTTCATGACGTGCGTCGATGTCCGCGCGCAGGGGCCGGTCCGTCGCCTGTGCGAGGGAGTCGACGAGCGCCATGGCCGTGACGGTGTCCCGGGCGATCAGCGGACCGACCACATGGAAACCGTCGCTCGGCCACAGCGCCGCGTAGCCGACAAGCCCGCCCTCGTCCTCCGCGACCCGGAGTTGATCTGCGAAGGCCGGTAGCCGGGCAAGGAGATGCGTCCGGTCCGCACCGAACACTTCTGCGTCCAGCCGGAGCATGGCACGCAGATCCTCGGCCGTCGCCGGGCGGACGGTCATGCCGGACGCTGCGGGAGCGCCGGCGCCCGACGCGCCGGTCGGCCGGAAACGACCACTGATCCGCTCGGCCCGGCCCACCGCTTCGAAACCGAGCTCTTCGTACAGTGGCCGCCCGGCCGGCGTCGCGTACAGGCTGAGTGACGTCTCCCCCGCCGTTTCGATCACCTGGTGCATCAGGCGCCGGGCGATCCCCTGGCGCGCGTACCGCTCGGCGACGAGGAGCATGCCGATGGCGGCGAGTCCCTGGCCGTATGCGGTCATCACACAGGAGGCCATCAGGCCTTTGCCCTTGGGATCATCGATGCCGTAGCCCGTCCCGGCGGAGAGGAGCAGAGCCCAGCGATGCTCGTCACGCGGCCAGCCGCGGTCCTCGCAGAGATTGGCGCAGGGGACCAAGTCTCCCCGGGTGAGGCGCCGGATGGGCGTATCGGCGTGCGGGTGGGGCAGTGGGCTGGGCATGAGGGCCAGGCTGTCCGATGCAGTGATCGTTCGTCCACCGCTTTACCGGATCCGGTCGAGACGCATATGCGCCGACCGTGTCGATGGCGCCCGCGCGGCCAGAGAGCCGAGTCCGCGGTGAGGGCTCGGCAGCGAGCTGCACACGTGCGCAGTTTCACGTGAAACACGCAGCTGAGCGACGGTCAGAGGTGATTCGGCGTTGCTATGTGTTGCCTGTGCTGTCCCCGGGTTCCCGGCTTGGCCATGGGGCAAAAGAGCGTAACGGGAGAACTGGTTCGGATACACGGACTTTCCGCTATTTGTCCGACCCGCAGGCGTCGCAGGCATGCTGGGGCGAGGGACCGCAGGCGCTGCGTGCGGTGTCGGCACGCTCATGCGACCAGAAGCTGCTCGAGGTGAGGCACAAATATGGACGCTCCGGCCACCATGTCGACCGGTGATGGAACACCGAGATCTCCCGATGCGACCCTGATCCATCGCACCCTGGCAGAGATCATTCCTGTCGCGGACCAGGCCACCTCGTACTTCTACGCCCTGCTCTTCGTACGCCACCCCGATCTTCGGGCCATGTTTCCGGTCGCGATGGACACCCGGCGCGACCGTCTCCTCCGGGCGATCCTCACGGCTGCCGACCGGATGGATGACCCCGATGCGCTGATCGAGTACCTCGGTGGACTGGCCCGCGGGCACCGTAAATACGGCGCACTGCCCGCGCACTATCCCGCATTCGGCGAGGCTCTCCTCGGCTCATTGAGCCGCTACGCCACCACATGGAACGGGAAGACCGAAGCGGCCTGGATCCGTGCCTACACGGCGATTTCGCAGATCATGATCGACGCGGCTGCCGAGGACGCGGAACGGGCTCCCGTCTGGTGGCTGGCGGAGGTTGTCTCCCACGACCTGAGAACGCCCGACACGGCGGTCCTCACCGTCCGTCCCGATCAGGCGTATCCCTTTCTCGCAGGCCAGTACGCCGCCATGGAAACCCCGTGGTGGCCACGGATCTGGCGGCACTACTCCTTCGCCTCGGCCCCTCGGCCCGACGGTCTGCTCACCTTCCATGTCAAGGCGGTCCCGGCGGGCTGGGTCTCCAACGCTCTGGTGCGCCGGGCCCGCACCGGCGACGTGGTGCGTCTCGGCCCGCCCACCGGCTCGATGACCGTCGACCACACCACCCACAACGGACTGCTCTGCCTGGGCGGCGGCACGGGCATCGCGCCCATCAAGGCGCTCGTCGAGGATGTCGCAGAGCACGGCGACCGGCGCCCCGTGCAGGTCTTCTACGGCGCACGCAGCGACCGCGATCTGTACGACATCGACACGATGCTGCGGCTCCAGAAGACCTTTCCCTGGCTCGCCGTGCGGCCTGTGGTCTCCAGCGGTACGGGGAGCGGGCTGAAAGGCCGGCTGCCCGACGCGGTGCGCGAGGGCGGTCCGTGGCCCGAGTACGACGCCTATCTCTCGGGGCCGCCGGGGATGATCCGCAGCGTCGTGGACGTCCTCAGAGGGATCGGTATGCCGTCCGAGCGCATCCGGCATGACTCCGTCGAGGAACTGGCGCCCCTGGGCCCGGGCTGACCACGACGGCCCTTCCCATCGGCGTGGGTCTTCCGGGCTCGGGATCAGCCCAGGTCCGGCGCGTGCATCGCCCGGACGCCCTCGATGTTGCCGTCCAGGTAGTGCCGCAGCGACAGCGGCACGAGATGGACGGCGGCGATCCCGATCCGGCTGAACGGCACCCGTACGACGTCGTACTCACCGCACGGATCGTCGATCTCGGGGCCGTGCCGCCGGGACAGGTCCATCGAGTCCAACCGGCAGACGAAGAAGTGCTGGACCTTGACGCCCTTCACCCCACCGCCCTCGATGTGTTCCACGGTGTCGACGAAGCAGGGGACCACATCGGTGATCTTGGCGCCGAGCTCTTCGTCCACCTCGCGGTGGAGTGCGTCGACGACGGTTGCGTCTTCGGGCTCGACCCCGCCGCCCGGCGTGAGCCAGTACGGATCCACCCCCGGCTTGGTGCGCTTGATGAGGATGAGGTCGTTGCCGTCGAGCAGGATGGCGCGTGCGGTGCGCTTGACCACAGGACGTTCGGTCATGGCAAGAGAGTGGCCCACAGAACCCTTTCTGAAACACCCGCCCTGCCGTCGGGTCACCAATCGACGGCAGCACGCACCAGCCACTCGTGGGCCCGCGCGATATGCGGCAGTGCGAGCGTGCCGGTCCGTGCGGCCAGGAAGTAGGTGCGCAGCGGTGGCACGGGCGGGTCCAGGAGGGCCACCACCTCGCCGCGCTCCAGCGCCCCCTTGCACAGATAGCGCGGCAGTACAGCGAGTCCGGCGCCCGCCGCAGTGCACTCCAGGACCGCGCGAAGATCCGGCGCGATGACGGTGCCCGCTGCGGCCGGCCGGCCGTCGAAGACGGCGGCCCAGTAGCGGGAGACGAGCGGAAGGCTCTCATGCACCTCCACCACCGGCAGCTGCTGAAGCACCACGGGACCCTCGTGCCGCAGCGCTCCGGGGCCGAGGCGTGCCGTCCAGCGCGGGGCGGCGACCAGCACGTGCTCTTCGTCGCAGAGCGGAGTCGCGGTGAGCAGACCACCGCGCGGCCGGGCCGTCGCAATGGCCAGATCATGATGTCCGGCGGCGAGGCCCTCCAGCGACTCCTCGGAATTGGCGAGGAAGGTGCTGCGCAGGGCGAGGCCCTGGGAGAGGAGCGGGGTGAGCGCGGGCAGGGCCCGCAGCGAGGTGAATTCCGGCGGGCCGGCCAGATGCAGCGTCCGTACGACCGACTCCTCGTCGAGCCCCGTCTCGGCGATCTCGACCAGTGCGTCCAGATGGGGAGCCGCCCGGTGCGCGAGCTCGTCGCCCATGGTGGTCGGGGTGACGCCGCGGGCCCTGCGCAGGAAGAGCGGGCGGCCCAGCTGCCGTTCCAGCGTGCGTATCTGCGAGGTGACCGCGGGCTGGGAGAGACCGAGTAGCGCGGCGGCCCGGGTGAAGGAACCGGCCCGGTGCACCATGACGAATGTGCGCAGCAGGGCCAGGTCCATGTCCGGTCCCTCCCGCCCTTTCGACGCGTCCGACCCGAACAATCATAAATATGTCGATAGGTCGTTGTCGCTACCGTGATTGGACACTGACGCAGAGTCAATTACCCTTGTTCGGGCGGTTCTTCGCGTGGGGAACCGGGACGGTCCGAGCCACGAGGGGGGAGGCTCGGACCGTCCGTACCGCTGGTTCTCCTCTGTCCTGATGTCCTGACCTGGTGTCTAGCCCATCGCCCCGTCCAGGGCCCGCTCCACGTCGGAGATCAGGTCGTCCGCGTCCTCGGCCCCGACCGAGAACCGGATGAAGCCCTCCGGCACGGCGTCGCCTCCCCAGCGCGCCCGCCGTTCGGCGGTGGAGCGCACGCCGCCGAAGCTGGTGGCGTCGTCGACCAGCCGCAGTCCGGCAAGGAAGCGCTCCGCGATCTCGCGGTCGGGCAGCACGAACGACACCACGGAGCCGAAGCGCCGCATCTGCCGCACGGCGACCGGGTACGAGGCGTCGGTGGGCAGCCCGGGGTACCGCAGCCCGGTCACCTCCTGCCGTTTGCCCAGCGCCTCGGCGAGAACCAGCGCGGTCGCGCACTGCCGGTCGATGCGCAGCTCCAGCGTGGCCAGCGAACGGTGTGCGAGCCAGGCTTCCATCGGGCCGGGGATCGCCCCGACGACCTTGCGCCAACGCCGTACACCCGCAGCCAGCCCCGGATCCCGGCACGTCACATGGCCGAGCAGGATGTCGCCGTGCCCGGTCATGCCCTTGGTGTCACTGGCCACGGAGAAGTCGGCGCCCAGTTCCAGAGGGCGCTGGCCGAGCGGGGTGGCGAGCGTGTTGTCGACGGCCACCAGAGTGCCGCCCGCGTGCGCGGCGTCGATGACCCGCCTCAGGTCGCAGACGTCGAGTCCCGGATTGGACGGCGTCTCGATCCACAGCAGCCGGGCCCCTTCCAGGACCGCAAGCTGTCCGTCGCCCCCGGTCGGCGCGGTCCGCACCTCGATCCCGTACGCCTCCAGCTGCTCACGCACCAGAGGCAGCGCCTGATAGCCGTCGTCGGGCAGGACGACCGTGTCGCCGGTACGTGCCTGCGACAGCAGCACCGCTGATATCGCCGCCATTCCGGAGGCGAACACCGTGGTCTCGACGGCCTCTCCCGGCGCTTCGAGCTCGCCGATGGCCCGTTCCAGATGGGTCCAGGTCGGGTTGGTGTCCCGTCCGTAGGTGTACGGACCGGTTGGTTCGCCGGAGAGATGGAAGTGTGCGGCGAAGACCGGACCGGGCAGGGTGGGTTCGTACTGCTCCGGTTCGGGAAGGCCTGCCCGTACCGCCCGGGTGCCGTCGCCCATGGTGCTCATGCTGTTCTCTCTGTTCTCTCTGGTACGTGCGGTGTCGGATCAGTCCTCGTCGGGCAGGACCACGTTCAGTGCCCAGGACACGATCGAGATGATGAGGCCGCCGAGCACGGCGGTCCAGAAGCCGTCGACGTGGAAGCTGAGATTGAACTGGCCCGCCAGCCAGGAGGTCAGCATCAGCATCAGCGCATTCACCACGAGGGTGATCAGTCCCAGCGTGAGGATGAACAGCGGCAGGGTGAGCACCTTCACGATCGGCTTGACCACGAAGTTCACCAGCCCGAAGAGCAGGGCGACCAGGATCAGGGTGAGCACCTTGCGACCGGTGCTGCCGCCCGACAGAGTGATGCCGTCCAGCAGCCAGATGGCCACGGCCAGCGCACCCGCGTTGGCGATCGTCTTGACTACAAAATTCTTCATGTGTCTGATCGTGGCAGACATGATCGGTGGCGGACACCGGCTGAACAGAAGCAAGGAGCGGACGGGCCATGAAGGCATTCAGGCTGGACGAACTGGAGGCGGAACGTGCCGCCAACGACGGCGCGTATCTGCAGTTCCTGCGGGAGCGGAACATGTCCGTCGGCCTGTACGCGCTGGATGCCGGCGAGCTCGACCCGCAGCAGCCGCACCAGCAGGACGAGGTCTACTTCATCGTCAGCGGTCGTGCCGCGATCACCGTGGGCATGGAGACCACGCAGGTGGGCAGGGGAAGCGTGGTGTACGTACCGGCCGGGGTGGCCCACAAGTTCCACCACATCACCGAGGATCTGCGGGTCATGGTGGTCTTCTCTCCGCCCGAGAGCTGAGCCCGTCTCTCAGGGATTCCTCGGGGTTCGATCAGGGGAGATCAAGGGCTCCGGAGCCCCCGCCGGCGACCCCCGCGCCTCTAGCATCGAGTCAGGTACTCACAGGAATGAGGTAGGGACGATGGCTGTGCGGGAGATATTCGCGGGGATGCCCTGGTGGGTGAAGTGGGTCGCGGTGCCCATCATCGCGATCGTGGTGTTCGGCGGTCTGATCGCCAGCGTGATCGGGTTCGTGATCGGTCTGCTCTTCAAGGTCCTGGTCTTCGTCATCCTGGTCGGTGGCCTCGTTTTCGTCGTACGGAAGTTCATGTCCTCCTCGTCCTCGCGCGGCGACTGGTAGGGGCGGGCGTTCACCAGCCGGGCAATTAGCCCAGCTGGGCTAAGCGCAGGACGAAACGACGCCCCCTGCTTACACGGCCGATACAGTGGCTGTCCGCTGCCGCCACCTGGGAATTAACTGTCCGTCACCACTGTGACCAGTGGTTTGTGCGTACGTCCGGTCTCCGGACCTCGGGTTTGCGGTAGGACCGTGGGGGCGGCCCCCACGGACGGGCCGACCGCCCGTCGCCATGCCTGGGGGTGACTTTTGACCACGGCGTCGAGCACCGCTGTTCCGACGTTGATCGGTTCGGTTCAGCGGGCGTTGAGGCTGTTGGAGGCTGTGGGCGCCCATCGGGACGGGGCGCCCGCGAAGCAGCTCGCACGGGAAGCAGGACTTCCTCTTCCTACCGCCTATCACCTGCTGCGCACCCTCACTCACGAGGGCTACCTGCGCCGCGAGAACGGCGTCTTCCTCTTCGGCACTGCGGCCGAGCGGCTCGTCGACGACGGCTGTCTGCAGAATCGTCGCAGCAGAATGACCCAGTCTCTGGCCCGCTGGCGCGACATCATCGGTGCGCCGGTCTACTGTGCCGTCTACCGCGAGGGTGAGATCGAACTCATCGCGGTCGCGGACGCCCCCGCGGCACCCACGGTGGACGAGTGGGCCTCGTTCCGGGAGACCGGGCATGCCCATGCGCTCGGTCAGTGTCTGCTCAGCCGGCTCGACGAGAAGGCCCGTGAGGACCATCTGGACCGTCACCCCGTGCAGCCACTCACCCGCTATTCGTTGCGGGACCGACCGGCGCTTCTTGAGCGTTTGCGGTCGCTGGAGCGAATGGAACCTGTCATCGAACGACAGGAGTACGCCCTGGGGACGGTCTGCGCGGCCATCCCGATCACGGCCGGATTCACCGCAGCCGCCATGGCGATTTCCATGCCTCTCGACCAAGAAGATCGATTGCTCCCCGCAGTCGAACGACTACGAAGTGAAGTGGCGAGCCTCTTGCGTTCGTTCGTGTTCTCTATCAGTATCTGAAAAATCACTCCTTGTGATCTGCTATCGCGTGCACCACGATGGCGTCAATAGGGCCAGGGGGGATCATTCCTGGCCAGATTCATCTACTGCGGGGTTGGACGATGCGCGAGTCGGTTCAAGCTGAGGTCATGATGAGTTTTCTCGTTTCCGAGGAGCTCTCATTCCGTATCCCGGTGGAACTCCGGTACGAGGTGGGCGATCCGTATGCGATCCGGATGACCTTCCACCTGCCCGGCGACGCCCCCGTCACCTGGGCTTTCGGCCGCGAGCTGCTGCTGGACGGCCTCAACAGCCCCAGCGGCGACGGTGATGTACACATCAGTCCCACGGAGCCCGAGGGGCTCTCCGACGTCCACATCCGGCTGCAGGTCGGGACGGATCGCGCCCTGTTCAGGGCCGGTACAGCGCCACTCGTTGCGTTTCTCGACCGCACGGACAAGCTCGTGCCCCTCGGGCAGGAGTGCACGCTGAGTGACTTCGAGGGCAGCCTGGAAGAGGCGCTGGGCCGGATCCTGGCCAAGGAACAGAACGCCGGCTGAGGAAGACCGCGCGCACGGCCTACCGGCCGATCGAACGCCGTATCTGCCGAACGGGTGATATGTGCTCCGCGTCGAGGTGCTCAATGCCTCGCCCTGCGACGCCGGCCCCTCCCGCCCCGTACGGGTGCCGAAGCTCCTGCTTCCGCTCCGAGCCCTGTGCGGTCCGCGGAGACGACCAGTGCCGCGAGCGCCGTCGTCACCGGCACCGAGGCGACCAGTCCGATCGAGCCGACCAGCGTCCGGACGATCTCCTCCGCCACCAACTCGCTGTTGGCCACCGTCCCCATGCTGCTCTGCGCGATCGAGAACAGCAGCAGGAGGGGAAGCGCGGCGCCCGCATAGGCGAGCACCAGCGTATTGACCACCGAGGCGATGTGGTCGCGACCGATCCTGATCCCTGCCCGGTACAGCTTTCGCGCACCCATGGCCGGGTCCGCCTGGTGCAGCTCCCAGACCGCCGACGTCTGGGTGACCGTCACGTCGTCGAGCACACCGAGCGAACCGATGATGACGCCGGCCAGCAGCAGGCCGCTCAGGTCGATGTGCGGGTAGAGGCCGTGGATCAGACCGGTGTTGTCGTCGGTGTTCCCGGTCAGGCTCGCCCATCCGATGAAGAGCGAACCGAGCAGCCCAATCAGCAGCAGTGAGATCAGCGTGCCGATGACCGCGACCGAGGTACGGGCGGTCAGGCCGTGGCACATGTAGAGCGCGATGAGCATGATCGCGCTGGCCCCGACGACCGCTACGAGCAGCGGATTCGACCCCTGAAGGATCGCGGGGAGGATGAACAGGGTCAGTACGGCGAACGACACGGCGAGCGCGACCAGCGCCATCAGCCCACGCATTCTGCCGACGACGACCACTGCGAGAGCGAAGATCCCGGCCAGCAGTGCCATCGGGACCTTCCGGTTCACATCCGTCACCGAGTACTGCAGGTCATGGGGCGCGTCCGGGGCGTACGCCACGACCACTCCCTGACCCTCGCGCAACTGCCGGGGGGCGTCGGGCTGAACAATCTCGACGAACGTGCGCCCCTTGTCGTGCCCGGTCGCCACCTCGACCGTGGCCTTCTCGCACAGCCCTGGTTCCTGGCCGGCGCCCGCGCCCCCCGATGGCGTCGTGGTGCCGCCCGTGCCCGGTGTCTGCGCGGCGTTCACGTCCTTGCAGTCGACCTTGTCGACGCTCACCACCTTGCCCTGCTGGGTCTGCCGGTCGAAACCGACACCGGTGCGCTCGTGCGCGGGCGCACCGCCCGGCCAGAGGACCATCAGGCCGACAACGACCGCCGTGGCGAAGGGGATCAGCACGGCCGCGATGACCTTGCGCAGATGTTTGGAGACCGGTGCAGCGGGGCCGTGGCTGTGCGAATGCCCGTGCTGATGGTCCTGCGTTTCGGGGGCGCTCTGGAGGGACGTCACCAGGCGATCATCGCAAGAAGGAACAGGCCCTCTGTCCAGCACGCAGGAACAGGCGCTAGCGTGGTGGCACCTTTGCACACGCGGGAGCTCGGAGCACCGGGCTGAGAGGGCGCTGATATCCGTACATCCGTACGGGACAGGCTGCGCCGACCGCCGAACCTGTTACCGGGTAATGCCGGCGTAGGGAGTAGGTCTCATGACCACATCGGACGCACGCACGCCTGCCTCGAACCAGAGCGACGAGGCCGGAAAGTCCATCGGCTGGCACAAGGGATACGTCCAGGGCCCGCGCCCGGACCTCCAGGTGCCGGTGCGAAAGGTGCACCTCAGCAACGGCAGGGACGTGACGCTGTACGACACGTCGGGGCCGTACACCGATCCCGCCACCGAAACCGACGTACGGTGCGGTCTCGCACCCCTGCGGGAGAACTGGATCATCGCCCGCGGCGACACCGCTGAGTACGCGGGCCGCCCCGTCCGCCCCGAGGACGACGGGCTCAAGCACACCTCGCCTCGCGGCGGACTGCGTAACCTCGACGCCGTCTTCCCCGGCCGTCCGCGTCAGCCGCGCCGCAGTCGCGACGGGCAGCCCGTCACTCAACTCGCGTATGCCCGCCGGGGCGAGATCACCCCGGAGATGGAGTACGTGGCGATCCGGGAGAACGTCGAACCCGAGGTCGTGCGCGAGGAGATCGCGGTCGGCCGGGCGGTCCTGCCGGCCAACGTCAACCATCCGGAGATCGAGCCGATGATCATCGGCAAGCGGTTCCTGGTGAAGGTCAACGCCAACATCGGCAACTCCGCGGTCACTTCCTCCATCGAGGAGGAGGTCGAGAAGATGACCTGGGCGACGCGATGGGGCGCCGACACGGTCATGGACCTCTCCACCGGCCGCAATATTCACACCACCCGTGAGTGGGTGCTCCGCAACTCCCCCGTGCCGATCGGCACCGTGCCCCTCTACCAGGCCCTGGAAAAGGTCGACGGCAGGGCGGAGGAGCTGACCTGGGAGATCTACAAGGACACCGTGATCGAGCAGGCCGAGCAGGGCGTCGACTACATGACGGTCCACGCCGGCGTGCGGCTGCCGTATGTCCCGCTCACCGCCCGGCGCAAGACCGGGATCGTCTCCCGCGGCGGGTCGATCATGGCTGCGTGGTGCCTGGCGCACCACAAGGAATCGTTCCTGTACGAGAACTTCGAGGAGCTCTGCGAGATCCTCGCGACGTACGACGTGACGTACTCGCTGGGCGACGGACTGCGCCCCGGTTCGATCGCCGATGCCAACGACGAGGCTCAGTTCGCGGAACTGAGCACGCTGGGCGAGCTCAACTCGGTCGCCAAGCGGTTCGGCGTCCAGACCATGATCGAGGGCCCGGGCCATGTCCCGATGCACAAGATCAAGGAGAACATCGACCTCCAGCAGGAGATCTGCGAGGAGGCGCCGTTCTACACGCTCGGCCCGCTGACCACCGATATCGCCCCGGCGTACGACCACATCACCTCGGGAATCGGCGCGGCGATGATCGCCTGGTGGGGGACGGCGATGCTCTGTTACGTCACGCCCAAGGAGCACCTGGGCCTGCCCAACCGGGACGACGTGAAGACGGGCGTCATCACCTACAAGATCGCGGCCCACGCTGCGGACCTAGCCAAGGGGCACCCGGGGGCGCAGGACTGGGACGACGCACTGTCGGACGCGCGGTTCGAGTTCCGCTGGGAGGACCAGTTCAACCTGGCTCTCGACCCGGACACGGCGCGGGAGTTCCACGACGAGACGCTGCCGGCCGAGCCGGCGAAGACGGCCCACTTCTGTTCGATGTGCGGCCCGAAGTTCTGCTCGATGAAGATCAGCCGAAGCATCTCGGAGCAGTTCGGCGGCGACGAGCCCGCGGCGACCGAGGCCGAGATCGCCGAGGGCATGATGAAGAAGTCGGCGGAGTTCGCGGCCGCCGGCAATCGGGTGTACCTCCCGCTCACCGACTGAGTAGCCGTACCGGAGCGGCCCCCGGAAACCACCGGGGGAGCCGCGGGCCGCTCCACCGGCCGCCCGCCGGCTGTCGGTGGTAGCCGTTACGTTTCCCGCGTGTGCCAGGCCGGAAGGGGAGGCGCAGGAGTGAGTGACGCTCCTGTCGTGTCCTGGGGGATGGCCCTGGGTACGGATGACGTGCGGCCGGGAGAACGGGAAGCCACTGGAGCCCGGTGCGGTGGGTGACGACTCTGTGGCAACGGTGCACGTTGTAGAGCTCTTCGTGCGGGATGTCCCTGACCTGCTCTGTCCGGCGGGCACGGACATGCTGCAGGCCACGACTCCTGGTGGACCGAGCGTTGCTGATCCCAGGGCCCGTGGTGCCACGGCTGAAGATCCCCCACCACTCACGAGGCAGGCCGGGCCGCCGCGCCCGGTCAGTCCGGTTCGTGTTCCGGGCCGCCGAAGTCCGGGCTGGTGAAGTCCGGGCTCGTGAACGACGGGCGGGGGCCTGCCGCCGGACCTTCGTCCGGCCCCGTGAAGTCCGGTCTGCTGTAGCCGATCTTCGGGATTCGGTTGGCCGACGGTTGCGGTGCGCGCGATGCGGCCCGTGCGGTGGGATCGGCGAGTGCGTCGCGCAGGAACGGCAGGATGCCGCGCTCCAGCAGCGCATGACGCCAGGCCTCCCTGGCGCGCGCCACCTCCTCCGGCAGCTCGTCCTCGGCGTCCTCGGCGGGCAACGCGGTCGATCCGTTGCGCAGCGCCGTGATGAGCAGTCCGACGGCGGCGGCCAGTATCGCGGCCGCAGTGACTGCCGCGAAGAACCACCCGGCGGCGACCATGGTGTCGGCGAACGAGGGGGGTCGGCTGAGCATCTTCAGCAGGTAGCCGACCAGCAGGAAGATCAGTGCGGCGGTGCCCGCGAGCATCGGCGCCAGGACCGTGACGACCGCCCCTATCCCGGCGCCCGGCCGGTCCGGATCGTCCGCGTCGGAGCCGAGGCCCGAGCCCTGGGCGGAGTCGGCGGCCGGTCCGCGCAGCTCTTCGCGGGCCTTCACATAGTGGTCGTACTCGGTGGCCGCCGCCGTGGTGATCAGCGCCGTGGCGTTCAATGCCATGGTGCGCAGCTGTTCCGCGTTGAGCCGTTCGCCGACTCCGGCGAGATCCGGTCGTTCGTGAGCGTGACGCAGCGCGTCGCCGAGGATCCGCTCGTACTCGGGTCGGTCCTCGGCCAGCAGGTGCGGAGCGCTGTTCATGTGCATCCCCCGATGCTCCGTTGGGCCTGACTACCCGCTTTGGCCGGGCAGTTGGGCGGAAACGGAGGAGAGCCTGCTACTGATACGCCGATGGTAGAGCGCCCACGGCACGGGGTGACAGGGGGTTTCCGTAAATAGGCCCAGTGTTCGGCGTGGTCAGGTCGTGGATGCGTCTTCCCCGAAGACCGTCAGTCATGCAACGGCAGCTGGACGACCAGTAGCTTTCCGGCCATGGTCACGCCGCCGTCCATGGCGATAGCGAGCCCGTCCGCGTACACGTGCGGGCCCTCCACCACGGGTCCGGAGCTGTCCTCGCCGTCCTCCGAGCCGACCTCGCCGAGGAGATACGGAATGGGGCTGTGACCATGGACGATGCGCTGTCCGCCGTAGGCCGCCATCAGCTCCTGGACCGCCTGCGGGCCCGACTCGTCGCGGAAGGCGAACCGCTTGGTGAGCTTGCGGAAGAGGTCCCAGCACTCGTCTGCGTCGTTACGCGTAAGAATGGCGTGCACGGTGTCATTGACGTCCTCGATGGTGGAGCCGTAGTCGAGGTACGCCGTCGTGTCGGAGTGCATCAGCAGATGCCCGTCCTCCTCGACGACCGCGTCGAGCCGGGACATCCACTGGAGGTGGTGGTCCTGGAGCCGCTCCATGTCGTTCTTCTGGCCGCCGTTGAGCAGCCAGGCGGCCTGGAACGTGGCGGTGCCGGCTCCGGAGTTCACCGGTGTGTCGCCGAACCGCTTGGCGCCGATGAGCAGCAGTTCGTGGTTGCCCATCAGAGCTTTGCAGTAGCCGCCCGCGGCCGCGGCCTCGGCGGACAGGCGCATGACGAGTTCGATGACGCCGACGCCGTCCGGACCGCGGTCGGTGAAGTCGCCGAGGAACCAGAGCCGGGCGTTGCCCGCGGCCCACTGGCCCTCCGCGTCGATGAGCCCCTGTTCGGCCAGGGCGGCGTGGAGTTCGTCCAGATAGCCGTGGACGTCGCCGACGACGTACAGCGGTCCGAGCCCCGGGTCCTGGGCGGGCCGAGGGTCGGGGACGGTCTGCACCTGGACGGTGTCACCGAGGTTGATCACGGGAAGATCGCGCGCGGTGGGCGTGTAGCCCTCCGGCTCGTCCGCCGGAACGGCACTGCCCGGATGCGGCGCCGTGGGTGGCACCGGAGTCTGCGCATAGGGCGGCACGCGGAAGTCACGCAACGTCGCCGTCCGCACCACGGGTTCCTGACCGGCCCCCTGTGTCATCGACCCCTCCACCACCGTCGTGCCGCCGTACACCTGACGGGCCCTGCTGGTCGGGGTGGTCCGCGGTGTCGTGCGCCCATCATAGGAATGCGGATCGTGCTGTGTGACGCACCAGGGGTGGTGAATCCGGGCGCACGCGAGGTTCACCAGTCGATTTGTCCTAATTGTGTCGATTAGTCCCCTGAAGGGGGCCGCGGGGCGCTGACCGTGGTGCGGGGCGGACGGCGTTGCGAGGACGTCCGCACGATGAGTTCTGTCGGTATGACCTGTTCCACCGGGCCGTTCTGGTCGACGCCTTCGATGGCGTCGATGAGGAGCTGGACGACCGCGGTACCGATTCGGCGCGGTTTGAGCGAGAGCGTGGTGATGGGCGGCTCGGTCGTCGCGTACACGGTGGACTCGCTGCAGCAGACGAGCAGCAGGTCCTCGGGGACGCGCAGACCGTACCGGCGGGCGGCCGCCAGCAGATCGGTGCCATTGGGATCGAAGAGCCCGTAGACGGCGTCGGGCCGGTCCGGGCGGGCGAGCAGACGGTCGGCGGCGACCGCCCCCGCGCACGGGTCGTGGGCGGGATAGGACTCGTACACCGGGTCCTGGCCCACGCGCTCGCACCAGTGGAGGTACGCGGTGGTGGAGAGCCGGGTGTACGTGTCGGTGGTGGTGCCGGTGAGCAGACCGATGCGGCGGGCCCCGGCGGCGGCGAGATGGTCGAGGAGGTCGAGCACGGCGGCCCGGTGGTCGTTGTCGACCCAGGCGGTGACCGGGAGGGTCCCGGCCGGGCGGCCGTCCGAGACGACGGGCAGCCCCTGCCGGACGAGTTCGGTGACGACCGGGTCCTGGTCGGATGGGTCGATGACGACAGTGCCGTCGAGGGCGACGTTCGACCAGACGTCATGGCGTGAGGTGGCGGGGAGAATGACGAGGGCGTAGCCGCGGGCGAGGGCGGCGGAGGTGGCCGCCCTGGCCATCTCGGCGAAGTAGGCGAATTCGGTGAAGGTGAAAGGTTCATCCCCGTACGTCGTCACGGTCAGGCCGATGAGGCCGGACTTGCCGGTACGGAGAGTTCGGGCCGCGGCGGACGGGCGGTAGCCCAGACGCTCGGCGACTTCGCGGACATGGCGGCGGGTGGCGTCCGGGAGCCTGCCCTTGCCGTTGAGCGCGTCGGAGACGGTCGTGATGGAGACCCCGGCGGCGGCGGCCACATCCCGGATTCCCGCTCGTCCCTGCCGGCCGCCGCGCCGGGGGGTCTCCGTCCGGCTCACCTGGTGCTTCCCTGCTGCTGTCATGGCGAGCCGATAGTAGGGCTCGCGCGGACGGTTGGCCCGGCCGCATATTCACCCATCGACAGGCACGTTTCTGCATGGTCACGTAGCCACAAATGCCTTGCAAAACAAGGGTGTTGGCGGGGTGGACCGTAGTGTTTCATGCACTGAGGAGGATGGGCCTACTAAATGGTCGATGTTTCGAAGAGGTCTCAACTCACCTCTTCGGGGGATGCGCGCCACGGAGTGAGCCACCGGCGCGCGCCCGTACGAGGAACGCTCCGTCCATTCCCGGGCCCACCGGACGATTCCGCTGCTCTGCCATTCGCAGCGGCGCGCAATCCTCATAAGGTGAGCAGTATTGATGTGTGCGACGGTCGAGGAGGACCTGCGGTGAGTGAGACGAGCCCCAAGCTGCGCGCCGAGCTGGACGGTGTCCCTGCCTATGTGCCGGGCAGGCCGGCGGCGGCCGGCGGACCGGTCGCATTCAAGCTGTCCTCCAACGAGAACCCGTATCCGCCGCTGCCCGGGGTGATGGAGTCCGCCCTGGCCGCGGCCGCGAACTTCAACCGCTACCCGGACATGGCGTGCACCGGTCTGATGAACGAGCTGGCCGACCGGTTCGGCGTGCCCGTCTCGCATCTCGCCACCGGCACCGGTTCCGTCGGGGTGGCGCAGCAACTGCTCCAGGCCACCTCGGGCCCGGGCGACGAGGTCATCTACGCCTGGCGCTCCTTCGAGGCGTACCCGATCATCACCCAGGTCAGCGGCGCGACCTCGGTGAAGGTTCCGCTCACCGACGGCGAGGTGCACGACCTCGACGCGATGGCGGACGCGATCACGGACCGCACCCGGATGATCTTCGTCTGCAACCCGAACAATCCGACTGGGACCGTGGTGCACAGGGCCGAGCTGGAACGGTTCCTGGACCGGGTGCCGGGCGATGTGCTCGTGGTGCTGGACGAGGCGTACAAGGAGTTCATCCGCGACGTCGACGTGCCGGACGGCATCGAGATCTACCGGGACCGGCCCAATGTGGCGGTGTTGCGGACGTTCTCCAAGGCCTATGGTCTGGCCGGTCTGCGGGTCGGGTTCGCGGTGGCCCACGAGCCGGTGGCGGCGGCGCTGCGCAAGACGGCGGTGCCGTTCGGGGTCAGCCAACTGGCACAGGACGCGGCGGTCGCCTCGCTGCGCGCCGAGGACGAACTTCTCGGCCGGGTCGGCTCCCTGGTCTGCGAGCGCGTCCGGGTGCACAAGGCTCTTGTGGACCAGGGCTGGACCGTTCCGGAGTCCCAGGCCAATTTCGTCTGGCTGCGGCTGGGCGACCGTACGGTCGACTTCGCCGGGTTCTGCGAGCGGGCCGGTGTCGTGGTCAGGCCGTTCGCAGGCGAGGGCGTGCGGGTCTCGATCGGTGAGGACGAGGCGAACGACGTGTTCCTGAGGGTGGCTGAGGCGTACCGCAAGGAGCTGTAGCGCGGCGCGTCCGGCCCGGGTGTACCGGAAGGCCCCGTACCTCTCGTTTCTCGAGGTGCGGGGCCTTCGCGTGGAGCGTCCCGATAGGGACCCCCCCCTCGAGCATCCCGAAAGCCTGTGCGTCATAATGCTTGTGAATGTGAACGCGTTCACAAGCGTGTCCTGTTTCTCCGGTGATCAGCTGGATTAACAGGGCGAACTGCCGCTGCGGCTACGGCGACGTAAGGAGAGACGACGTGGAGCTGGCTCTGGCGCCCGAGACCCTCGCGCGATGGCAATTCGGTATCACCACCGTCTACCACTTCCTTTTCGTTCCTCTGACGATCTCGCTCGCCGCGCTCACCGCCGGCCTGCAGACCGCCTGGGTGCGGACGAACAACCAGAAGTACCTCAGGGCGACCAAGTTCTGGGGCAAGCTCTTCCTGATCAACATCGCCATGGGCGTTGTCACCGGCATCGTCCAGGAGTTCCAGTTCGGCATGAACTGGTCCGACTACTCACGGTTCGTAGGCGACATCTTCGGCGCTCCGCTCGCCTTCGAAGCGCTGATCGCCTTCTTCTTCGAATCCACCTTCATCGGGCTGTGGATCTTCGGCTGGGACAAGCTGCCGAAGAAGATCCACCTCGCCTGCATCTGGATGGTCTCGATCGGAACTATCCTCTCCGCGTACTTCATCCTCGCGGCCAACTCCTGGATGCAGCACCCGGTCGGCTACCGGATCAACAAGGAACGCGGCCGGGCCGAGCTCACCGACTTCTGGCATGTGCTCACCCAGAACACCGCTCTCGCCCAGTTCTTCCACACCATCACGGCGGCCTTCCTGGTCGGCGGCGCGTTCATGGTCGGCATCGCCGCCTTCCACCTGGCGCGCAAGAAGCACATCCCGGTGATGCGCACCTCGCTCCGGCTCGGACTGGTCACCGTCGTGATCGCCGGTCTGCTCACCGCTGTCAGTGGTGACATGCTCGGCAAGGTCATGTTCAAGCAGCAGCCGATGAAGATGGCCGCGGCCGAGGCGCTGTGGGAGGGGCAGTACTCGGCCCCCTTCTCGATCTTCGCGGTCGGAGACGTGGCCAAGGGTCACAACACCGTGGAGATCTCAATCCCGGGGGTGTTGTCCTTCCTCGCGGACGACAACTTCAATTCGTACGTCCCCGGCATCAACGACATCAACAAGGCCGAGCAGGAACAGTTCGGCCCCGGCGACTACCGGCCCAACATCCCGGTCGCCTTCTGGAGCTTCCGATGGATGATCGGCTTCGGCATGGCGTCCTTCGCCCTCGGCCTGCTCGGACTGTGGCTGACGCGGAAGAAGTTCATGCTGCCGCCGGGGCTGCGGACCGGTGAGGACGAAGTGCCGCACCTGGTCCTCTTCAAGAACAAGGCGCTCAGCCCGAAGCTCACCAGGCTCTACTGGATCGTCGCCCTGTGGACGCTCCTCTTCCCACTGATCGCCAACTCCTGGGGCTGGATCTTCACTGAGACGGGCCGCCAGCCCTGGGTCGTCTACGGGGTGCTGCAGACGCGCAACGCGGTCTCCCCCGGCGTCTCGCAGGGCGAGGTACTCACCTCGATGATCCTCTTCACCCTGCTCTACGCGGTGCTCGCCGTGATCGAGGTCAAGCTGCTCGTGAAGTACATCAAGGCCGGACCGCCGGAACTCACGGAGTCCGACCTCAACCCGCCCACCAAGATCGGCGGCGACGACCACGACGACGCCGACCGGCCGATGGCCTTCTCCTACTGAGAGCAGAGGAGCTGAGAGATGGAACTCCACGACGTCTGGTTCGTGCTCATTGCCGTCCTCTGGATCGGCTACTTCTTCCTGGAGGGATTCGACTTCGGGATAGGTGTCCTCACCAAGCTGCTGGCCCGTGACCGCAAGGAACGGCGGGTCCTGATCAACACGATCGGGCCCGTCTGGGACGGCAACGAGGTGTGGCTGCTCACCGCGGGCGGCGCGACGTTCGCCGCCTTCCCCGAGTGGTACGCCACGCTGTTCTCCGGGTTCTACCTGCCGTTGCTGATCATCCTGCTCTGCCTGATCGTGCGCGGTGTCGCCTTCGAGTACCGGGCGAAGCGGCCCGAGGAGCGGTGGCAGACCAACTGGGAGAACGCGATCTTCTGGACCTCGCTGATCCCCGCCCTGCTCTGGGGTGTGGCCTTCGGAAACATTGTCCGGGGCGTGAAGATCAACGCCGACATGGAGTACGTGGGCAACTTCGGGGACCTGCTCAACCCGTACGCGATCCTCGGCGGACTGGTCACGCTCTTCCTCTTCACCTTCCACGGCGCGGTGTTCGCGGGGCTCAAGACTGTCGGGGACATCCGGGAACGGGCGCGGAGGCTGGCACTCAAGCTGGGACTGGTCACCGCGGTGCTCTCCCTCGGCTTCCTGGTCTGGACCCAGGTCGCCCACGGCGACGGCTGGAGCCTGCTCGCGATGATCACCGCCGTGGTGGCGCTGGTCGGAGCGATCGGTGCCGTCGCGGCGGGGCGCGAGGGCTGGTCGTTCGCGCTCTCCGGGCTGACCATCACGGCCGCGGTCGCGATGCTCTTCCTGGCGCTCTTCCCGAACGTCATGCCGTCCTCGCTGAACGACGCCTGGAGCCTCACGGTCACCAACGCCTCGTCCACGCCGTACACGCTGAAGATCATGACCTGGTGCGCGGGGATCGCTACTCCCGTGGTGATGATCTACCAGGGCTGGACGTACTGGGTGTTCCGCAAGCGGATCGGTACACAGCACATCGCTGAAGCGCACTGACGCACCGGGGACGTGTCCCGGCGGCTCGCGGCCGAGCCCGATCCGCCGGACACGTCCTGGGGACAGTCCGACACGTCCCGCCTGGTCCACCGCCCGAGCTCATTGGGGATGTTTCACGTGAAACCGATCGACCCGCGCCTTCTTCACTACGCCCGTGCCACCCGCCTCTTCCTGGCGGCCGTGGTAGCACTCGGAGTGGTCGGGGCGGCGCTGGTCATCGCCCAGGCCATGCTCATCGCCGAAGTGGTGGTGGGCGGGTTCGAGGACGGGCTGACCGTTGCCGAGCTGTGGACCCCGCTGGTGCTGCTGGCGGCTGTCGCGCTCGGCCGGGGGCTGGTCTCCTGGCTGACCGAGCTCGCCGCGTACCGGGCCAGCGCGGCGGTCAAGTCCGAGCTCCGCAGCCGACTGCTCGACCGCGCCGCGGCGCTCGGACCGGACTGGCTGAGCGGGCAGCGCACCGGCTCTCTGGTGGCGCTTGCCACCCGCGGTGTCGACGCGCTGGACGACTACTTCGCGCGCTACCTGCCACAGCTCGGGCTCGCGGTTGTCGTGCCCGTGGCGGTCCTCGCCAGGATCGTCACCGAGGACTGGGTCTCGGCCGCGATCATCGTCATCACGCTGCCGCTCATCCCGCTCTTCATGATCCTCATCGGCTGGGCCACCCAGTCCCGGATGGACCGCCAGTGGCGGCTGCTCTCCCGGCTCTCCGGACACTTCCTCGACGTGGTCGCCGGACTGCCGACGCTGAAGGTCTTCGGCCGGGCCAAGGCCCAGGCCGACTCCATCCGCACCATCACGTCGCAGTACCGCCAGGCCACCCTGCGGACTCTGCGGATCGCGTTCCTGTCCTCCTTCGCGCTGGAACTTCTCGCCACCCTGTCGGTGGCGCTGGTCGCCGTCACTATCGGCATGCGGCTCGTGCACGGCGAACTGGACCTCTACACCGGCCTGGTGGTGCTGATCCTCGCGCCCGAGGCATACCTGCCGATCCGGCAGGTCGGGGCGCAGTACCACGCCGCCGCCGAGGGGCTCTCGGCCGCGGAGGAGATCTTTGCGGTCCTGGAGACCGAGGCGCCGACGGGCGGTACGGCGGACGTCCCGCAGTCGCTGAGGCTGGAACTGGAGGGGGTGACGGTACGGCACGAAGGGCGTACCGCTCCGTCGCTGGACAGGGCCTCGCTGGTGATCGAGGAGGGGGAGACCGTCGCCCTGGTCGGCCCGAGCGGAGTTGGGAAGTCCACCCTGCTCCATGTGGTGCTGGGGTTCGCGGAGCCCGACGAAGGGCGGGTGCGGGTCGGCGGCGCGGATCTGGCGGCACTTGCGCCCGAGCGCTGGCGGGAGCGGATCGCCTGGGTGCCGCAGCGCCCACATCTCTTCGCGGGCACGATCGCGGAGAATGTACGGCTGGCCCGGCCGGACGCGGACGACGGTGCGGTGACGGCGGCGTTGCGGGACGCGGGGGCGTACGACTTCGTGGCGGACCTTCCCGACGGTGCGCAGACACTGCTCGGCGAGGAGGGCGCGGGGCTCTCCGCCGGCCAGCGGCAACGGCTTGCGCTTGCCCGGGCGTTCCTCGCCGACCGGCCGCTGCTGTTGCTCGACGAGCCGACCGCGAGCCTGGACGGCGAGACGGAGGCGGGGATCGTCGACGCGGTACGGAGGCTGGCAGTGGGCCGGACCGTGCTGCTCGTCGTGCACCGGCCGGCGCTGCTCGCGGTCGCCGACCGGGTGGTGACACTGGAACCGGGCGTGGCACCGGAACGCACGGCGGCCACGGAGCCGGTCGGGGTGGACGGACCGTCGCGCGCCTTCGATGACGTACCCAACAGCGTGCGCGAGCCCGAGGCGCTGCGGGAGACCACGGCACGGTCCGGCCAGGTGCTTGCCCGGGTCCGGGACGCCGCAGGGGAACACCGCGGACAACTGGCGCTTGCACTCCTGCTGGGCAGCCTCGCCCTGGGCTCGGCCGTCGGACTCATGGCCGTCTCCGGCTGGCTGATCTCCCGCGCCTCCGAACAGCCGCCGGTGCTCTATCTCATGGTCGCCGTGACCGCGACCCGTGCTTTCGGGCTCGGCCGCGCCGTCTTCCGCTACGCCGAGCGTCTCGTCTCGCACGACGCGGTGCTCAAGATGCTCGCCGAGCTGCGCGTCGCCGTGTACCGCGGACTGGAACGCATCGCGCCGGCCGGGCTGGCCCGGACCCGGCGCGGAGACCTGCTGTCCCGGCTCGTTGCCGATGTGGACGCGCTGCAGGACTACTGGCTGCGGTGGCTGCTGCCCGCCGGGACCGCGGCCGTCGTGGGGGTGGCGGCCGCCGGGTTCACCGGATGGCTGCTGCCCGAGGCGGGCCTCGTACTCGCTGTCGGGCTGCTGCTGTCCGGGGTCGGGGTACCGCTGGTGACCGGCGCCTGCGCCCGCCGTGCGGAACGTCAACTGGCGCCCGCGCGAGCCGATCTGGCCACCCGGATCACCGATCTGCTCGGCGGGACGGCCGAACTGACCGTCGCGGGTGCCCTGCCCGCGCGTTCGGCGCGGACCCGCGAAGCCGACGGCGTCCTGACCCGGATCGCGGCCCGGGCGGCAACGGCCACCGCGCTCGGGGGCGGGCTCTCCGCCGTGATCTGCGGTCTGACGGTTGTCGCTGCCGCACTCGTCTCCGTGCCGGCGGTCCTCGACGGACGGCTGGCGGGAGTGGAGCTCGCGGTGGTGGTGCTCACTCCGCTCGCCGCGTTCGAGGCCGTGACCGGCCTGCCGCTCGCCGTGCAGTACCGGCAGCGGGTCAAGCGGAGCGCGGAGCGGGTGTACGAGGTGCTGGACGCCCCGGTACCGGTGCTCGAACCCGCCGCCCCGGCCGATCCACCCGCCTCTCCCTTCCCGCTGGAAGTAAGCGGGTTGGCGGCTCGGTACGCAGGAGCGTCGCGGGACGCCCTGGACTCCGTCGACCTGACGCTGACCGCCGGCCGGCGCATTGCCGTCGTCGGCCCTTCGGGCTCAGGGAAGACCACCCTCGCGCAGGTCCTGCTCCGCTTCCTGGACGCGCGGTCGGGGACGTACCGGATCGGTGGTGTGGAGGCCTCTGCGCTGGACGGCGACACCGTCCGGCGGTTCGTCGGGCTGTGTGCCCAGGACGCCCACGTCTTCGACAGTTCCATCCGGGAGAACCTGCGGCTGGCCCGTACCGGCGCGACGGACGACGAACTGCGGGCCGCCCTCGCGCAGGCACGGCTGCTCGACTGGGTGCAGGCGCTGCCCGACGGGCTCGACACGCTCGTCGGCGAGCACGGTGCTCGCCTCTCCGGCGGCCAGCGCCAGCGGCTCGCGCTCGCCCGGGCGCTCCTCGCCGACTTCCCCGTGCTCGTCCTGGACGAGCCCGCCGAGCATCTCGACCTGGCGACGGCGGACGCCCTGACGGCGGATCTACTGACCGCCACGCGGGGCCGCACAACGGTTCTGATCACCCACCGGCTGGCGGGGCTCGAGGCGGTCGACGAGGTTGTCGTGATGGACGCGGGCAGGATCGTGCAGCGCGGTCCGTACACCGATCTCGCGACGGTGGAGGGGCCGTTGAGCCGGATGCTGGAGCGCGAACAGGAGACCGTACGGATCCCGGCTCCCGCACGGTGGGCGTAGGAGCACCCGGGCGGGCCCGTCGGGCAGGGGCTGGAGCGGTTTGCCGGACCATTGGCCGACTTTCCTCCCTAAAGGGGACTAACTAGGCTCTGGGTATGCCAGAGCCGGACCCGAAGGACTCACTCGAAGCCGCGACGCAGGCGACCCGCAGCCTGCAGGGCCTGTCCACCGAGCTCACCGCCCGCGTCCCGCAGCTGCTGGAAGCCATGCGCTCCGTCGGTACCGGTCTCGAACTGCACTCCACCCTCGACCGGATCTGCGAGACCGCTGCCGAACTCGCCCATGCCCGCTACGCCGCCATCGGCGTCGTCGACACCAAGGGCAAGGGACTCTCCGACTTCCTCACGTACGGGGTGTCGGAGGCTGTGGAAGCCGAGATCGGACACCGGCCCGACGGCCAGAGGGGACTGCTCGGCGCACTCATTCACGACCCGGCACCGGTGCGGCTCGCAGATCTGACAGCCGATCCGAGGTTCGCCGGGTTCCCCGCAGGCCATCCACTGATGCGGACCTTTCTCGGGGTCCCCATCCGCGTACAGGGAGAGATCTTCGGCAATCTCTATCTGGCCGAGAAGGAGGGCGGGGGCGAGTTCAACGACTACGACCTGCACATGGTGCGGGTGCTCGCCACGGAAGCGGGGATCGCGATCGGCAACGCCCGGCTCTACGAGGCGGCGCGCCAGCGCGAGCGGTGGATCGACGGATCGGTGGCCGTGACCACCGCGCTGCTCTCCGGCGGGGACGCGGACGACGCGCTTGCCGTCGTCGCCGAGCAGGCCCGCCGTCTTGCCGCCTCCACTGCCGGGATCGTGCTTCTGCCGACCGAGGAGGGCGGTCTGGAGATCGTCGCCGTCTCCGCCGACAGCCCGTCCGCCTCGCTCGGGGTGATCATCGGTCCGGAGAGCCCGGTGGTGGCGAAGCTGCTGGCCGGCGAGGCGGTCTTCATGGACGACTCGGCCACCGACTCCCGCGTGATCAGCAGGCTGGCCCACCAGTTCGGCCCCAGCATGCTGCTGCCGCTGCACAGCGGTGGGCGGGTGCTCGGCGCGCTCGCCACCCCGCGAGCCCGGGGCGACCGGCCCTTCACCGAGACCGAGCGGATGCTGGCCACACAGTTCGCCTCGCAGGCCGCGCTCGCGCTGATGATGGCCGAGGCGCAGCGGGACCGGGAGCGGCTCGCGGTCTACGAGGACCGCGACCGAATCGCCCGCGACCTGCACGACCTGGTCATTCAGCGGCTGTTCGCCACCGGGATGATGCTGGAGAGCGCCCAGCGCCGGTCGGTCGTACCTGAGGTGCAGACCGGAGTGGGGCGGGCCGTGGACGAACTGGACGTGACGATCCAGGAGATCCGCACCGCGATCTTCGCATTGCATCAGGAACCGGTTGAGGCGCCGTCCGGGCTGCGGACCCGCGTCCTGCGCGAGATCAACATGGCGGCCGTCCCGCTGGGCTTCAAGCCGTCGCACCGCTTCCTCGGCCCGGTCGACTCGCTGGTCGGCGAGCTGACCGGCAAGAACCTGATCGCAGCGCTGCGGGAGGCGCTCTCCAACGCCTTCCGGCATGCCGAGGCGTCCTTGATCGACGTGGTCGTCGACGCGACCGTCACACTGCCCGACGGACGCGACGCGGTGCGGCTGTCGGTCGCCGACGACGGGGTGGGCATTCCGGAGGGCGGGCGGCGCAGCGGGCTGCGGAACCTGGCGCGCAGGGCGGAGTCGCTGGGCGGGGCGAGCTGGTTCGGGCCGGGCCTCGGCGAGGACGGGTGCGGCACGACCGTGGTGTGGGAGGCACCGCTCTGAGGTCTTCGCCGGCGTTCGGGCCCGGGCCCTTCAGCTCTGGCTGCGGTACTTCCGGCGCTCGGCCACGAGCCTCTCGATGACGATCGCGACGCCGTCCTCCTCGTTGGTGACGGTCCGCCCGGAGGCGGCGGCCACTGCGGCCGGGTGGGCGTTGCCCATCGCGTACGAGGTGCCCGCCCAGCTCAGCATCTCCACGTCGTTCGGCATGTCCCCGAAGGCGACGACCTCGGCGGGCGAGATGCCGCGCTCGGCGCAGCACAGCGCGAGGGTGCTTGCCTTGGAGACACCGAGACCGCTGACCTCCAGCAGAGCTGTTGGGCTGGAGCGGGTGAGAGACGCCCGGTCACCGGCCGCCGTGTGCGCGATGGCGAGGAAGTCGTCCGGGGCCAGCTCGGCGTGGTGTGCGAGGAGCTTCAGTACGGGAGCTCCGGCGCCCGGCGTCTCTTCGTGGAGGAGCTTCTCAGCAGTGGCGACGGTGGCGCCCGGGTCGAGATGGAACGGCGGGTAGGCCGGTTCGTAGTGGATGCCGGTGGCCAGCTCGACAGCGAACGAGGTGCCCGGAGCGGCCGCGCGCAGGGCGTGGACGACTTCGAGGGCGGCGGTGCGTTCCAGCGGGCGGACCTTGAGCAGCCTGCCGCCCGCGTGCAGGTCGGCGATCGCGGCGCCATTCGCGCAGATCGCCAGGCCGTGGCCGTGGACGTGGTTGCTGACGACGTCCATCCAGCGCGCCGGGCGGCCGGTGACGAAGAAGACCTCGATCCCGGCCTCCTCGGCCGCGGCCAGCGCCGCGACCGTGCGGTCCGAGACGGTTTTGTCGTCGCGCAGCAGGGTGCCGTCCAGGTCGGTGGCGATCAGCCGGGGAGCGGCAGGCAGAGGCGAGTCGATAGCTGAGGTCACCCGGCCATTCTCCCGTACGGGCGTGCACGGGTGTGCGGAGGGGCGCGCATGTGAGGGTGCGCGCCCCTGACCAGGAGAACATGCCTGATGCATATGCCAGGGGTGGTGAGAGGGGCGGTCGGTGGTGCGGGTCAGCCGAGCTGGGCCAGCCCTTCGGTGGCGATCCGTTCGAAGACCTTCTCGTCCGCCGCGAAGTCGGAGTCCGCGATCGGCCAGTGGATGACGATCTCCGTGAAGCCCAGCTCGAAATGGGTGCCCGCGAAGTCCACGAACGCATCGAAGGATTCCAGAGGGCGGTCCGGGGTGAAGCCGGTGAGCAGGATCTTGTCCAGCTCGGCGACATCCCGGCCGATGGCCTCGCAGGCCGTGCCGAGCTTGCCGACCTGCCCGCGGATGGCTGCCACGGACTGCTCCGGGGTACCCGTCTCGAACAGCTTGGGGTCGCCGGTGGTGACCCAGGCCTGACCGTACTGCGCGGCGAGCTTCAGCCCGCGCGGACCGGTCGCGGCCACCGCGAACGGCAGTCGGGGCAGCTGCACACAGCCGGGCACGTTGCGGGCCTCGTTCGCCACGTACAAATCGCCCTCATAGGTGACGGACGGCTCCCGCAGCAGCCGGTCGAGGAGCGGTACGAACTCGGCGAAGTGGTCGGCCCGCTCGCGCGGCGCCCATGGTTCCTCGTCGCTCCTGCGCAGCGTGGTGGCATCGAAACCGTTGCCGCCCGCGCCGATACCGAGGGTGATCCGTCCGTCGGAGACGTCGTCCAGCGTGATGAGGTCCTTGGCCAGGGTGACCGGGTGCCGGAAGTTGGGGGAGGTGACGAGGGTGCCCAGGCGCAGCCGCTCGGTGGCGGCTGCCGCGGCGGTCAGGGTCGGCACCGCGCCGAACCACGGCCCGTCGCGGAAGCTCCGCCAGGCCAGATGGTCATACGTGTACGCGGCGTGGAATCCCAGGTCCTCGGCTCGCTGCCAGACCTTCCGGCCCTCGCTCCAGCGGTGAATCGGCAGAATTACAGTGCTCAGACGCATACATACGACCATACGGCGGGAGAGCTGCGGAGCAGAGACGCGTCAGTAGACGCTGCGGCCGAGCCACGGCGACCGTGTGCCCCGCGGGACGAGCTCCTTGTACGTCTCGTCGCCTGGGGGGCACGATCCGCCACCAGCCGGGCGGGAAGATCGTGCCCTTCACATGGGCCATGCCGGTGTGGACCGACTGCAGGAGGTCGGGTACGCAGTCGCGCCGAATGTCGGGGAACTCGATGTCCTCGACGGTGATCTTCGCGTCGTCGTCCGGGAACACCTGAGCGTGATGGCCGGGGCCAATCAGTTCGACGAAGGCCCTGTGCGGTCGGGACGGGGAGCCGACGCGGATCCGGGGCCGCCCGAAGGGCAGGTGGGACGGACAGACGACGGCCGGGGAGGCGGACGGGCCGGGTTCAGCCGGGAAAGCGGAGGAACTCCGGTGGTACGGAGTCGGTGAGCCAGACCCCGTTCGCGCTGACGTAGAAGAGGTGGCCGGCGCGGTGCATCGCGCCCGCGTCCACCGAGAGGATCACGGGCCTGCCGCGTCGGGCGCCGACGCGGGCAGCCGTCTCACGGTCGGCCGAGAGGTGGACGTGGAGCCGGTTCATGGGGCGGAGCCCCTCGGCGCGGATCGCGTCGAGGGCGCGGCCCACGGTGCCGTGGTAGAGGTACGCGGGCGGCGGGGACGGAGGCAGACCGAGGTCCACCGCGACGGTGTGGCCCTGGCTCGCCCGAATGCGGTCGCCTTCGATCGCGTAGCGCTGCTTGTCATTGGCGGCCACGACATGGTCGAGCTCGGCACGGGTGATGGGGAAGCCGTGCCTGGCCGCCGCCCGGAGGAGCTCGTCGATCGTCACCCAGCCGTGCGGGTCGAGACGGATCCCGATCCGCTCGGGTTGGTGCCGCAGATGCTTTGCGAGGTACTTGGACACCTTGACGGTACGTCTCTCATCCATCCGGACAGAGTGCCTGTGGCGATCTCGTCGGCGCATCGGAATTTGCTCACGATTCGCACCAACGATTTTCGTCCACAGGTTTGATCCACAACCAACTGTGGTTATCCACAGGAGAATTGGCGATTCTGTGGACAAGTAGCTTCAGAATCAACCGTTTTGGTCAATTCGCTTTGATTTATTATGTGATGTGGCAAGTGCGTCCAATGTCCTTGCATGTACCTCACGTTCAGTGGCGGCAGCGACAAAGACGGCGACGTTTCGCGGACCAACCAGACGCTGTACGGCCTGCATTGTTTCCGACGGCAGTGGCACAGAACGAGGCTCGCTCGTCGAGGGTCCCGGGGTGAGCGGTGTGTCCGCGCTGAGATGGTGCCGCAGATGACGTGTGGCGAACGTCCGCATGGCCCGGGCCAGTTCCGCGTCCACTGTCTGTTGGGCGAGCGGACGCAGCCGACGGACCAGCGAGGCGGCCTCGGCCGCGTCCGCGTCCGTCGGTGGATGATGGCCGAGGTAGCGCGCGAACACATGCTCGGTGGTGAACTCCAGGAAGCGGGAGGCGATGTGCTCGACCTGACCGCGAAGTTCCCGCAGATGGCCGGAGATTGCGATGAGAGGTACTCCTGCGGCATGCAACTCGGCTGCCACCGAGAGCTCTTGTGGACTCGGGACCAGAAACTCGTCGTCCCGGCCCGGGATCCGCTCCAGCACGCCGAGCTCGACCGCCTCGGCTACCGCCTGGTCGTCCTGCACGCCGCCGAACTTCGCATACAGCTCGTCCCGGTTGATCCGGTCGGCCTGCTCGTCCGTCCACGGGCCGTGCACCTCGGCGACGAGCCCGAGCACTCCGCCCAGCCCGCGTCCCGCGTCCCACGCCTCCAGTAGTTCCTTGATGCTGGCCAGCGTGTAACCGCGGTCCAGCAGGTCGGCGATCTGCTGGAGTCGGGCGAGATGCGTGTCCCGGTACACATTGGCCCGGCCGCGCCGCTCCGGCGTCGGCAGCAGACCCCGGTCCTGATAGGCCCGGATCGTGCGGACCGTGGCACCGCTCGCATGCGCCAGGTCCTCGATCCGATACTCGGCAGCGGAACGCGTCGTTGCCGCGGACGGCCCGGCCCCGCTCACAGCGGCGGCTTCAGCCGGGCGATCCCGCGCAGTGCGCCGGGACTGAACCGGGACAGGAACCGGGAGGCCCGTGCCTCCGGTGTCACCGGTACCACGGCCCGGTTGTGCGCCACGGCCTCGAGGATCGCGTCGGCGACCTTCTCCGGCGGGTAGTTGCGGAGCCCATACAGCCGGCTGGTCTGCTTCCGCAGCCGCGTCTCCTCATCGGCGTCGGCCCCGGCGAAGTGCGTGGTCGCCGTGATGTTGGTGTTGACGATGCCGGGGCAGATGGCGCTGACCCCGATCGACCGCTCGGCCAGTTCGGCCCGCAGGCACTCGCTGAGCATCAGCACGGCCGCCTTGGAAGTGCTGTACGCGGGCAGCGCCCGGGACGGCTGATACGCGGCGGCGGAGGCGGTGTTGACGATATGGCCGCCCTGGCCGCGCTCGGCCATCTGCCCGCCGAAGATCCGGCAACCGTGGATGACGCCCCACAGATTGACGTCCAGGACGTTTTTCCAGTCCTCGCTCGTGGTCTCCAGGAAGGAGCCGGACAGCCCGATCCCGGCGTTGTTGACCAGGACGTCGACGATGCCGTACTCGGCGGCGACCTTCGCGGCGAGCTTCTCCATCGCCTGCTCGTCGCTGACGTCCACCGTCTCGCCCCAGGCGGCGGGAGAGCCGATCAGGCGGGCCATCTCCGCCGTTCTGGCCGCCCCTTCCGCGTCACGGTCCACGGCCACCACCCGGGCACCCGCCTCCGCGAACGCGAACGCGGTGGCCCGCCCGATACCGCCCGCCGCGCCCGTCACCAGGACCAGTTGACCGCCGAACCGGTCGGCGTACGCCCCGGTCGGTGCGGGGTCCGGGACCGGCCGTCCGTCTTCCAGCGCCGACTCGTTGGCGGCGACGAACTCGCTGATCCAGGAGACAAGCTGGTTCGGGCGGGTGCGCGGCACCCAGTGCTTGGCCGGCAGGGAGTGCCGCACCAAGTGCGGTACCCACATCTCCAGTTGGTCGTACAGCTTCTCCGAAAGGAAGATGTCACCCGTCGGCGTGATCAGCTGGACCGGCACGTGCGCGTAGGCGTCGGCGCGTGGTCTGCGCAGCCGGGCACGGACGTTGTCCCGGTAGAGCCAGGCACCGTGCGCGGCGTCGTCGGGCAGGGACGGCGTCGGGTAGTCGCCCGCGGGCACCTTCTCCATCCGCTGGAGCATCCGAGGCCACTGCTTGCCGAGCGGACCGCGCCAGGCGAGCTCCGGCAGCACCGGCGTGTGCAGCATGTACACGTACCAGGACTTGGCCCCCTGGCCGAGCAACTGACCGACCCGGCGCGGGGTGGGCCGCGTCATCCGCTGCTTGATCCAGTGGCCGAAGTGGTCCAGGGAGGGACCCGACATCGATGTGAAGGAGGCGATCCGGCCCTCGGTGCGCCTGACCGTCACGAACTCCCACGACTGGACCGAACCCCAGTCGTGCCCGACCAGGTGCACCGGCCGGTCCGGGCTCACCGCGTCGACGACGGCGAGGAAGTCGTCGGTGAGCTTCTCCAGAGTGAACCCGCCGCGCAGCGGCTCCGGAGCCGTCGACCGGCCGTGGCCACGCACGTCGTACAGGACGACGTGCCACTGCTCGGCCAACTGCACCGCGACCTGCGTCCAGACTTCCTTGCTGTCCGGATAGCCGTGCACCAGCACGACCGTCGGGCGCGTCTCGTCGCCCAGTTCGGCGACGCACAGTTCGATCCCGCCCGTACGCACCCGGCGTTCGCGGAAACCCGGCAGATCCTGCAGACTCACACCGCCACCCTCTCGTCGGCCCAGCGCCGCACATGCGGCAGATCGTCGTCCAGCCAGAAGGCGCTCTGCTCGGGGTCCTTGGAATCGGTGACGACCAGGATCTCCTCGAACTTCGCGCCCGTACCCCGGAATCCCAGATGGGGTTCGACCGCCCACAGCCCCGGCTGCGGCGGGTGGTCGGAGAAGCGGTACGGACTCCACAGCGGAGACCAGCCGTCCCGGTGCCCGTGCACCGCATCGCTGACGAGGCCCTTGAGCGACTGCGTACCGAACCCGAACAGCCGCGGTGACCAGCGGCGCTCAGCGACGCGGTCGACCTTGTGGGCGATGACGCCGAAGGGATAGGCGCGGTGCCTGTTGGCGTACCCCTGCCTGATCATCAGGCGCTCGACGTCCTCATAGATCTCGCGCAGCGAACGCCGCTCACGCACCTCGTCCAGGATCAGCGCGCGGTGGACCTCGAGATCGGCAAGGAGCTTGTCGTGCAACGGGTTGAGCCCGAGACAGCCGGAATATCCGATGTCCGCCGTGAACCCCTTGTACACCGGAGCCATGTCGAGGATGAACGGCATCCTGGGCTCCAGCTTCCGGTTGGTCGGGAAGAACTGCAGCGGCACCTTGAAACCGGCGAAAGCCGTGCGGTTCCCGAACCAGGCGAACGGGAGATGGAACCAGTCACGGACCCCTCGCTCGCGCAGCCACTCCCGCTGCATCCGGGCCGCCTCGCGCTCCGTCACCCCCGGTTCGAGCCGTGCGGCGACCGCCTCCGCGCAGGCGTACGCGAGGCGTTGCACCTCTCTGAACCCCTCGAGCTCCTGGGGCAGTCCGTCCTTCACCGGTGAGGCCATGCCACCGTCCGTCCCATGCCGTGTGCGGTACGTGCTCGTAACGTGACACTGATGAATGTGACAATGTCCAGCGGCTGCGTCAAGGGGTGCGCAGAGACCTGTGGACGACTCCCGAGCACTCCGCGCCGACCCTGCTCCCGGCCACCACCCTTACCTTCGTCGTCCTCCTTCGTGGGGTCCCCCTACGGGGCCGTACGACTGGAGGTTGACGCCGATCCAACCGCCAGGTCTGACGACCGATGTGGCCCGCGCCACTACCGTTGAAGACGTGACTGTGATCGCGACCGAAAGCCTGAGCAAGCGGTTCCCCCGGGTGACCGCGCTTGACCGGCTCTCCCTGGATATCGGGCCCGGTGTAACCGGCCTGGTGGGCGCCAATGGAGCCGGCAAGTCCACACTGATCAAGATCCTGCTGGGTCTATCCCCCGCCACCGAGGGCCGGGCCGCGGTGCTCGGGCTGGACGTCGCCACCAGTGGCGCGGCCATCCGGGAACGGGTCGGCTACATGCCCGAGCACGACTGCTTGCCGCCGGATGTCTCGGCCACCGAGTTCGTCGTCCACATGGCGCGGATGTCCGGACTGCCGCCGACGGCAGCGCGTGAGCGCACCGCCGACACGCTGCGCCACGTCGGGCTGTACGAGGAGCGCTACCGCCCCATCGGCGGCTACTCGACCGGCATGAAGCAGCGCGTGAAGCTGGCCCAGGCGCTGGTCCACGACCCGCAGCTGGTCCTCCTCGACGAGCCGACCAACGGCCTGGACCCGGTCGGCCGCGACGAGATGCTCGGCCTGATCCGCCGCGTCCACACCGACTTCGGCATCTCGGTCCTGGTGACCTCCCATCTTCTGGGAGAACTGGAGCGCACCTGCGACCATGTCGTCGTCATCGACGGCGGCGCGCTGCTGCGCTCCAGCTCCACCAGCGACTTCACCCAGACCACCACGACCCTCGCGGTCGAGGTCACCGACAGTGACGCCCATCCCGACGGCACGGACGCACTGCGCCGGGCGCTCACGGCAACCGGTGTCAGTCTTCTGGGCCGCGACGGACTCGAGGCGGACGGTCTGCCCGGCGCCGGTCACATCCTGCTGATCGAGGCCACCGGCGAGGAGACGTACGACATCGTCCGCGACAGCGTCGCCGGGCTCGGACTCGGTCTCGTACGGATGGAACAGCGGCGCCACCACATCGCCGAGGTCTTCCGTACCGAAGGCACCGCAGAGACCGCGGAGACGGTCCTGACCGGAGCCGCACAGCAGAAGGGGAGCGGTCGCGATGAGCACTGAGACCGGGGCCGTGACCGGGATCGACAACACCCGGATCCACAACATCGGGTACCGCGCCTACGACGGCCCGCGCCTGGGCCGCGGCTATGCCCGCCGTTCCCTCTACTCGCAGTCGCTGCGGGGCTCCTTCGGACTGGGCCGTTCCGCCAAGTCCAAGGTGCTGCCGATGCTGCTCTTCGGCGTGATGTGCCTGGTCGCGCTCATCATCGTGGCCGTCGCGATGGCCACGCCCAACGCGACTAAGCTCGCGATCAAGTACACGGACTTCGCGATCTATCTGCAGGCCGTCATCGGCCTCTTCATCGCCTCGCAGGCACCGCAGTCCGTCTCCCGGGATCTCCGCTTCAAGAGCGTTCCCCTCTACTTCTCGCGCCCCATCGAGCGGGTCGACTACGTCGTCGCCAAGTACGCCGCTATGACATCCGCCCTGTTCATCCTCACCGTGACACCACTGCTGGTGATGTATGTGGGCGCCCTGCTGGCGAAGTTCGACTTCGCCGACCAGACCACGTGGTTCGGACAGGGGCTGGTGTCGGTGGCGCTGCTCTCCCTGCTCTTCGCCGGACTCGGCCTGGTCATGGCCGCACTGACTCCGCGCCGCGGTTTCGGCGTCGCCGCGGTGATCGCCGTCCTGACCATCTCGTTCGGAGCGGTCTCCACGGTCCAGGCCATCGCCTGGGAGACGGGTTCGGCGGGCGCCGTGCAGTGGCTGGGGCTCTTCTCCCCCCTCACGCTGATCGGCGGCGTCCAGAGCGCGTTCCTCGGTGCCACTTCCCACTTCCCTGGAGGGGAAGGACCGGGCGCCGGGACAGGTGTGGTGTATCTGATCGTTGTTCTCGCGCTCGTCGCCGGCTCGTACGCCGTACTGATGCGCCGCTACCGGAGGGTCGGGCTGTGACCACCATCGAGATCGACCACACCTCGCGCTGGTTCGGCAATGTGGTCGCCGTCAACGACGTGAGCATGACCGTGGGACCCGGCGTGACCGGGCTGCTCGGCCCCAACGGTGCGGGGAAGTCCACGCTGATCAACATGATGGCCGGGTTCCTCGCACCGTCGACGGGCAAGGTCACGCTCGACGGCGCGCTGATCTGGCGCAACGAGGAGGTGTACCGGCAGATCGGCATCGTCCCGGAGCGGGAGGCGATGTACGACTTCCTCACCGGCCGCGAATTCGTCGTCGCCAACGCCGAACTGCAGGGACTCGACGAGGCTGCCGCGCAGAAGGCGCTGGCCACGGTGGAGATGGAGTACGCGCAGGATCGCAAGATCGCCACGTACAGCAAGGGCATGCGGCAGCGCGTGAAGATGGCGTCCGCGCTGGTCCACGAGCCGTCCGTGCTGCTCCTCGACGAGCCGTTCAACGGGATGGACCCGCGCCAGCGGATGCAGCTGATGGAGCTGCTGCGGCGGATGGGCGCCGAAGGCCGTACGGTCCTGTTCTCCTCTCACATCCTCGAAGAGGTCGAGCAACTCGCCTCGCACATCGAGGTGATCGTGGCCGGACGGCATGCCGCGTCCGGCGACTTCCGGAAGATCCGCCGCCTGATGACGGACCGTCCGCACCGCTATCTCGTACGGTCCAGCGACGACCGTGCCCTCGCCGCCGCGCTCATCGCCGACCCGTCGACGGCCGGGATCGAAGTGGACCTGAGCGAGCAGGCGCTGCGTATCCAGGCGGTCGACTTCGGACGGTTCACCACGCTGCTGCCGAAGGTCGCGCGTGAACACGGCATTCGTCTGCTGACCGTCTCGCCGTCCGACGAGTCCCTCGAATCGGTCTTTTCCTATCTAGTAGCGGCCTGAGTAGCGGCCTGAAAGGAGCTGTGAAGCGTCATGTACAACCCCACAGTCGCCCGGCTCACCTACCGGGCCCTGCTCGGCCGGCGCAGGGCTGCGATCCTCTTCGTCCTGCCCGCGCTGCTGATCGTCATCGCCGTCGCGGTACGGGCGTTCGCCGGGGCCGATGACCAGGTCGCCGCCAATGTGCTGGGCGGTTTCGCCATCGCCACGATGGTGCCGCTGATCGGTGTGATCGCCGGTACGGGGGCCATCGGCCCCGAGATCGACGACGGATCGATCGTCTATCTGCTGGCCAAGCCGGTGAAACGGCCGACGATCATCTTCACCAAGCTGATCGTGGCGATCGCGGTGACCATGGTCTTCTCCGCCCTGCCGACATTCGTCGCGGGCATGATCCTCAATGGCAACGGCCAGCAGATCGCGGTGGCGTACACGATCGCGGCGCTGGTCGCCTCCATCGCGTACAGCGCGCTGTTTCTGCTGCTCGGCACGGTCAGCAGGCATGCGGTGGTCTTCGGCCTGGTCTACGCGCTGGTGTGGGAGGCGCTCTTCGGCAGCTTCGTGCCCGGGGCGCGCACGCTCAGCGTGCAGCAGTGGTCGCTCGCGCTTGCCGAAAAGGTCGGCGGCGAGGGCGCGATCACCTCAGAGGTCGGGCTGCCGCTCGCGACAGTTCTGCTGGCGGCTGTCACGGTGCTCGCCACTTGGTACGCGGGCCAGAAACTGCGCACGCTGAAGCTCGCCGGCGAGGAGTGAGCCAAGGGCTCCGCTGCCCCTTGTGTCCGTCAACCCCTGCCTCTCGGGCGGGGGTTGACGCATGAACGGACCGTCGTACGCGTAACTGTACGGTTATCGGTTCGTTGTTCAGGGGGCGTGGAGGCAATGAGAATCTGTGGCGTCGTAGCGTTCGTGACATTGGGGATTGCCGACTCCGGCTCCGGCTCCGGCTCCGGCTCCGGCGAGACGGTGCGGGCTGGGTCGGTCATTGGGTGAGTGGCAACCGTGAGCGTCCTCCGCCCCTGAAGCCCGGGGACAGGGCTGTCCATTGCCGGTTTCCCCAACGGAAGGCATGCCCATGCCCACCGAAGTCGCCCTGCTCGAATCGCGTGCGCTGCGCGTCGAGCAGATGGGGCACGTCGATGTCCTCGACAAGGTGAAGAGCTTTGTCATGCTCCCTGACGGAATTCACGTCCGCACAGAGGACGTGGCTCGTTGCTTCGAAGTATCCACAGAAGTCATCAAGAAGGTGATCCAGCGCCATCGAGGTGAGATGAAAGAGAACGGCCTCACGCTGCTGCGAGGCTCTGAGCTGCGGAGCTTCCATAGGGACATGATGTCCCTATGGGGCGGCGAGGGTGGTGAAAGTTATCCACAGGCGGCCACTCAACTCACCCTCTACACCCGCAGGACCGTGCTCAATGTCGCGATGCTTATTCGCGATAGCGACATCGCTCGATGTGTCCGCACCTATCTGCTCGACGCGGAGGAGGATCTGCGGGCGGAGTACGCCTCGCTCGATCAGCGTGTCACCCGGGTCGAGAGCTGCCTGGCCGAAGTCGGCGTGGCGCTCCAGGAACTCGGGCCGATGCTCAACCGGATGTCGCATCGGCTCGACAGTCTCGACCGGAGGCTCGAAGCCACGAACCGGGTTGTCGGGGCCATGAGCGTCCGGCTCGGAGACATGTCCGAGGACATCGTCCGTATCGATGCCCGGATGGACGACTTCGTCCTTCAGCTCAAAGATCTGCGACGCCGTCGTAAGCGCCGCTGATCCCTGACCGACGCTCGCGGTCCGCCCCCGGCCCGGCTCGAACCAGCCGGTCGCGGGCCGCGAGCAACCACGTCGGCCGGGGCCCTGGTCACCGCTCGAAATAATGGGTGGCGGACAAGGGCCACCCCGGGCACAGTGGTTGAGGAAGTGCACGCCACAGGGACCGGGAGAGGAGCGCGACGATGACCGAGAGTACGAGTCCGTCGAGTTCCCACCAGGGCGGCCCGGAGCAGGCGCCGGAGTAACCATCACTTCACTCCGCCGAGCCGCTCCCAGCAGGACGCCCGGGGCGGCTTTTTGCGCGCATCGCGCGGCCGCCCACCCGGAGGATTGGCCGAGTGGTAAGGCAGCGGCTTGCTAAGCCGTGGTCGGGGCTGTTGACCCCGCGCGCGTTCGATCCGCGCATCCTCCGCACAGATATCGGCACGGACAACCCCGTGCCGAGGCCGTACAGGCTCACGGGCCGGGCGCATGCCTGCACCCAGCCCGTGATCCTCCTTGTTCGCGCGGACCGAGGAGCTGCCTAGAGCAGCTGCTCCAGCACCACAGCGATGCCGTCGTCCTCGTTCGAGGCGGTGATCTCGTGCGCGACGGCCTTCAGGTCGTCATGCGCGTTGGCCATCGCCACCCCGTGCTGCGCCCACGCGAACATCGGGATGTCATTCGGCATGTCACCGAAGGCGAGCGTGTCCGCCGCCTTCACACCCAGCCGGCGCGCCGCCAGCGAGAGCCCGGTCGCCTTGCTCAGCCCCAGCGGCAGGATCTCCACCACACCCGGGCCCGCCATGACCACGTTCACCAGGTTGCCGACGGCCCCACGCGCTGCGTTCGCCAGTGCGTCGTCGTCGAGTTCCGGGTGCTGGATGTAGACCTTGTTCAGGGGCGCTGACCACATCTCCATCGTGTCCTTCACGAAGACGGCAGGCAGGGGCCCTTCCTGTACGCGGTAGCCGGGGCCGACCAGCACCTCACCGTCGAGGCCGTCGCGGCTCGCCGCCAGCGCCAGCGGCCCGACCTCCGCCTCGATCTTGGAGAGGGCGAGGCCGGCGAGCTGGCGGTCCAGCGTCAGCGACGTCAGCAGCTTGTGCTCGCCCGCGTGGTAGACCTGCGCGCCCTGGCCGCAGACCGCAATGCCCTGGTAGCCCAGGTCGTCCAGGATGTGCCGGGTCCACGGGACAGCCCGCCCGGTGACGATGATGTGCGCGGCGCCGGCCGCGGTGGCGGCGGCCAGTGCCGCGCGGGTGCGCCCGGAGACCGTGTCGTCGTTACGCAGCAGCGTCCCGTCGAGGTCGGTGGCAACGAGCTTGTACGGAAAGGTCACCTGGCAACCGGTTCCAGGACCTCGCGCCCGCCCAGGTACGGACGGAGCACCTCGGGCACGCGTACCGAACCGTCGGCCAGCTGGTGGTTCTCCAGGATCGCCACGATCGTGCGAGGTACGGCGCAGAGCGTGCCGTTCAGCGTGGCGAGCGGCTGGAGGACCTTCTTGCCGTCGCGGGTGTCGCGCATCCGGACGGAGAGGCGGCGCGCCTGGAAACCGTCGCAGTTCGATGCGGACGTCAGCTCGCGGTACTTGCCCTGGGTCGGGATCCACGCCTCGCAGTCGAACTTCCGGGAGGCCGAGGCCCCCAGGTCGCCGGTGGCCACGTCGATCACCTGGAACGGCAGCTCGAGGCCGGTGAGCCACTGCTTCTCCCAGTCCAGGAGACGCCGGTGCTCTGCCTCGGCGTCCGCCGGGTCGACGTACGAGAACATCTCGACCTTGTCGAACTGGTGGACGCGGAAGATGCCTCGGGTGTCCTTGCCGTACGTACCGGCCTCGCGGCGGAAGCACGGCGAGAAGCCCGCGTAGCGGAGCGGCAGTTTGTCCGCGTCGATGATCTCGTCCATGTGGTACGCGGCGAGCGGGACCTCGGAGGTGCCGACCAGGTAGTAGTCGTCCTTCTCCAGGTGGTACACGTTCTCCGCGGCCTGGCCGAGGAAGCCGGTGCCCTCCATGGCGCGCGGCCGGACCAGGGCGGGGGTCAGCATGGGGACGAACCCGGCCTCGGTGGCCTGCGCGATCGCGGCGTTGACGAGAGCGAGCTCCAGCAGCGCGCCGACACCCGTCAGATAGTAGAAACGTGAGCCGGACACCTTGGCGCCGCGCTCCATGTCGATCGCGCCGAGCGCCTCGCCGAGTTCCAGGTGGTCCTTGGGTTCGAAGCCCTCGGCACCGAAGTCGCGGATGGTGCCGTGCGTCTCCAGGACGACGAAGTCCTCCTCGCCACCGACCGGCACGTCCTCGTGGACGATGTTGCCGAGCTGCAGCAGCAGGCTCTTGGCCTCAGCGTCGGCCTCGTCCTGCGCCGCGTCGGCAGCCTTGACGTCGGCCTTCAGCTGCTCGGCCCTCTTGAGCAGCTTGGTGCGCTCCTCGGGAGAAGCCTTGGGGATGAGCTTTCCGAGCGATTTCTGCTCGGAACGGAGTTCGTCGAAGCGGACACCGGACGACCTGCGCCGCTCGTCGGCGGAGAGAAGGGCGTCGACGAGCGCGACGTCTTCTCCACGGGCGCGCTGGGAGGCGCGAACACGGTCGGGGTCCTCACGGAGCAGGCGAAGGTCAATCACCCCTCCAGGCTACCGGTGTGCGCTTCCGTAGCTCGAACCGATATTGCCAAGCGTGTCACTTTGCCCGAATTGCCGGAATTGGCAAAAGGGAGGAAAATTATCGCCCGCGATCGATCCCGGTCGTCAATAGGGGGACCCTATTCCCCTAAATGGGGCAGAAAGGGCTTTCGCCCTTGACGCATCAGTCATGCGCGCAAGGGAAGTTGAGGACGCTTGTCCACAGGGATGGGGAGTCCATCGGGGTTATCCACAGGCTGTGGGGGAGATCTGTGGACACAGGAAGAGATCATTCCGAAAGCCGCATGAGGGGTCATGGGTTCCCCGTTCAAACTCACTTCACACACTCATTCGGGTGGGAATTCATCGCCCTAAGGAGTTGATCAATGGAATTGAGGTGACACGGGCGGCCTGCGGTTCCGTGGGCGGATGTGGGCGAGTGGGGCGATTTGTCGACCATGTCGTATTGCGGTGTCGACTTGTCCCCAGGCCGAGAACCGGCCTTGTGGATAACTCTTGTGGATTGTGAAAATCGGCAGGTAATACCGGTGGTGTGCGCACGCAGCGGTTCCAGGGACGCCAACCCCTCTATCGGCCCAGGCGTCGGGACACGTCGTCAGCCCCGGCCGTCACGCAAGGCCATCAGCCCGATCGTCCGGTTCCCGGTCAGGCGCGGCCGTCCTGGACCCGGGCCAGCCAGTCCGACGCGTCCGTGAACTCCCTGTCCGACGTCCCGTCGCGCAGCGGTCGCACGTCCTCCGGCGCCACCCCGGCACGCGGATACGAGCCGAGGAACCGCACCTTCGGGCAGATCCGCTTCAGCCCCATCAGCGCCTCCCCCACGCGACGGTCCGCGATGTGGCCCTCGGCGTCGACCGCAAAGCAGTAGTTCCCGATGCCCGCGCCGGTCGGCCGCGACTGGATCAGCATCAGGTTCACCCCGCGCACCATGAATTCCTGGAGGAGTTCAAGCAGTGCGCCGGGGTGGTCGTCGCCCAGCCAGATGACCACCGACGTCTTGTCCGCGCCGGTCGGCGCCGCGGGCCGGGCAGGGCGCCCCACCAGCACGAAGCGCGTCTGCGCGTTCTCCGCGTCGTGGATCTCCGTCACCAGCGGTTCGAGACCGTAGGTGGCCGCCGCGAACTCGCCGGCGAAGGCGGCGTCGTACCGCCCCTCCTGCACCAGGCGCGCACCGTCCGCGTTGGATGCGGCCGACTCCCACACGGCCTCCGGCAGATGGGCCGCCATCCAGTTGCGTACCTGCGGCTGCGCGGCCGGGTGCGCGGTGACCGTCTTGACGTCGGACAGCTTGGTGCCGGGCCGCACGAGCAGCGCAAAGGTGATGGAGAGCAGCACCTCGCGGTAGATCATCAGCGGTTCGCCGGTCGTCAGCTCGTCGAGGGTCGCGGTGATGCCGCCCTCGACGGAGTTCTCGATCGGTACGAGTGCTGCCGCGGCAGCCCCGCTCCGTACCGCGTCCAGAGCCGCCGGTACGGAGACCATCGGGACAAGCTCACGAGTGGCGGCTTCCGGGAGCGTACGGAGGGCGACCTCGGTGAAGGTGCCTTCGGGACCGAGATAGGCGTAGCGCGTGGCGGACATACCGTCACCCTAATGCGCCTTGCCCGCTCAGGACTCCAGGAGTCGCTGCCCCACGTATTCCCCTTTCGCCGCACCGCCCGGCACTGCGAAGAGGCCGCTCGCCTCGTGCCGGACGAACGGCGACAGCGCATCGCCCCGGTCGAGCTTGCGCTGCACCGGCACGAATCCCTTCAGCGGATCCGCCTGCCAGCAGATGAACAGCAGCCCGGCGTCGGCAGTGCCGTCGGCCGCGATGCCGTCGTGGTACGAGAAGGGGCGCCGCAGCATTGCAGCCCCACTGTTCCGCTCGGGGGAGGAGACCCGGGCGTGGGCGTTGTCCGGGATCAGCAGCTTGCCGTCGGGGCCCGCCTTGTCGAGGTCCATCGGGGTGGTCTCGGTGCCACCGCTCAGCGGCGCGCCATCCGACTTGCGCCGCCCTATGACCCGCTCCTGCTGCGCCACCGGGAGTTTCTCCCAGTCGTCGAGCAGCATCCGGATCCGCCGTACGACCGCGTAGGAGCCACCGGCCAGCCAGGCGTACTTCGCCTCGTCGCCCGTTTTCGGCTGAGACGGTACGAAGATGCGCCGGTCGAAGTCGCTCTCCGAGGGTTTCGGGTTCCCGGTGCCGTCGATCTGTCCCATCAGATTGCGGGCGGTTGCCGGCGCGGCCGTGGCGCCGGGGGTGCGGTTGAAACCGTTCATCTGCCAGCGGACCCCAGCCGTCGTGGCGGCCTCCTTCTGGATGGCGCGCAGTGCGTGGAAGGCGACGAGAGCATCGTCGGCACCGATCTGCACCCAGAGGTCCCCGTCCGAGCGCTTGGAGTCGAGCCGGTCGGAGGAGAACGGCGGCAGTGGGTCCAGCCCCGGCGGCCGATGAGCCACCAGGCCCGTGCGTTCGAAGAAGGTGCGGCCGAAGCCGAAGGTGACGGTCAGCGAGGACGGTCCGGCGTCCAGCGCGATCCCGGTGTCGTGTGTCGTGCCGTCCGCGCTGCCCCCACTGGTGGGTTCGCCGGCCATCAGGCGCTGGGCCACGGCCGACCAGCGGCGCATCAGGGCGGCGGCTTCCTTCCGCCCGGTGCCGGGTGCCAGGTCGAAGGCGATGAGATGGCCACGTGCTTGAAGCGGAGTGGTGATCCCCGGTTGATGTTTCCCGTGAAACAGTTCCTCGGTCGAGCCGACCGTCGTCAGTGCTGTCGGCTCGTCGGGGCGTGCCGTGGCATAACCGATCGCACCACCCGTCGAGCCCAGCACCAGTCCGGTCGCACCGGCCGCACCCACGCTGCCGAGCAACCGCCGCCGGGAGATCTCGCCGGTGGAGCCCCCCTTGTTTCCGCTCTTCTTGCTGTCTGTGCTCACGTTGCTGTCTGTGCTCACGATCCCGCTCAGCCGATCTTCATGTTCTTGCCGATGGTGGTCTGATCGATGTCCGACGTACGGACCGTCACCGCGACCTTCCAGTCGCCCGCCATCGGGATCTGGATGCCGCTCGCCGTCCAGTGCCCCTCGGTGAGCCGGTCGGGGAGGACGGGCAGTGGCCCGATGTTCTTGGACTTCAGGGTGAAGGCGAGTTTCACCTCGGGGACGTCCATGGGCTGTCCGTCGGGTCCGTCGATCCAGAGGTGGAGCCCGTTGGCGCCGGTGCGGCCGGGGTCGATGTCCATCCGGACCGTGCCCTTGCCGTTCCGGCCTCCGGTGTCGAACGGCAGGCTCAGCGTGACGGGTCCTTCGGTCGTGGGCGCGGATGCTGCGGTCGAGGCGCGGGCCGCTTCCTCCTCGGTGCGTCCCGGTTCGGTCGAGGTCAGTACGGTCGTCACTGCCAACAGCGCCACCGCGACACCCACTTCCGCCAGCACGGAGCGGCGGAGTCCGGACCGCTCGGGGTCGGCATCGCGCATCCGCTTCTTCGTGGCGGTGGCCACAGCGGCTTTCTGCCGGGCGAGCTGGGCGGCCCGTGACGGGTCCTCGGACTCGTCCACGGGTTCGCTCTCCACCTCGGCGAAGGCATCCGCGTCCATCTGGGGGTCCACTGCGGTCCCGGCCTCGGTCGGGACCTCGGCCAGCCGAGCCGTCCATCGCCGTGAGATCCATGCGACCCCGACCAGTACGGCGACGAGTCCCACCTTCACGAGCAGCAACTGCCCGTACCCCGTGCCCGTGAGCGCGGACCAGGAGCCCACCTGGCGCCAGGACTGGTAGAGCCCGGTCGCGGTGAGCACGAGCACGCTGCCGAACGCGATACGGGAGAAGCGCCGTACCGCCGTGGCTCCGATGTCCGGCGTCCGGTACAGCGCGACCAGGAGCGCCGCGAGTCCGCCCAGCCAGGCGGCGACGGCGAGCAGATGCAGCACGTCGACCGGCATGGCGATGCCGGGTTGGATCCCGGTCGAGGCGTGCTCGGCGAGCGCCCACGTCCCGGCGATCCCGGCGGCGATGACCGCGCCGCCGATGGCCAGTCCGAACGTGAGGTCCTTCTTCTCCCGCTCGTTCTCGCGCTTCGCGTACCCCCCGAACAGGACGGCGATGAAGAGCGCGGCAGCTCCGAGCAGCAGCAGCCGTGAGACCAACGCGGCCCCGGGCTTGGTGTCGAGCACGGCCTTCAGGCCGTCCAGGTCGAAGGCGTCCGCGAGCTTCCCGGAGCCGGTGTACGGGCTCCGCAGCAACAGCATGGCCAGGGTGGCCGCGGTGAGGGTCAGCCAGCCGCGCACGACCAGACGCTGCAGCGGGCGCGCGCCCGCCCCGCGCTGCCAGCAGGCCAGGACGAAGGCCGCGCCACCGGCCAGCACGATGAACCCGGCGTACGCGGCGTACCGCGCGATGCCGTAGAGCGCGCCGACCAGGCCACCGCCGGCCTCGCCCGACGGGAGGGCGACGGTGGTCTCCGAGGGGGCGCCGATGGAGAAGGTGAAGGCACCGGAGACCGGGTGACTGTCCGCGGAGACAGCCTGCCAGGCCACGGTGTACGTACCGTCGGGCAACCCGGAGTGGAGCGTGACGCCGTACTTCACTGTGGAGCCGGTCTGGAGATCACGCGGAGCCGCACCGGTGTCGGCGCGCTTGCCGCCGGGGTCCAGGACCCGAATGGAACCGTCGCCCATGGCGACCTGCTCGGAGAAGGTGAGCGTGATCTCCTTGGGTGCGGTGGCGACCACCGCCCCGTCCTGCGGATCGCTCCCGGTGAGCGCGGCATGTGCGGACGCGGGTGCCGCGCCGCCCAGCAGTAGGCCCGCCACCATGGTGACGAGCGTGGCGAGGAGTGCGGCCGCGGCGAGTGGCCGGCGCATCGGGGGCACGGACGGGGGCGGCCCGAAGTGCGGGGCGGTGGCTGTCATGGTGTGTCAGTCCCTCACTGCTTCTTCGGGTTGTAGGTGGTCTCCTTCACGGGAAGGTCGACCGTGATGGGATCGGCCTTCTCGAAGTGCAGCTCCACGGTCACCGTCTCGCCCTGCTTGGGCCTCTCCTTGAGCGCGGCGAACATGATGTGGCTCCCGCCGCGCTCCAGATCCAGCTCGCCGTCGGCGGGCACCTCGAAGGACGTCACCATGCGCATCGTCTGGTTCTTCGTCTTGTGGATCGTGACGTGGTCCGAGAGCGGGCTGGTGACCGACGTGAGCCGGTCGGAGCTGCCGCCGCTGTTCCGTACGACGAGGAAGCCCGCCGCCATGTCGCTGACGGGCTGCGGCATGAACGCGCCGGTCACCTTCAGCTCGGGCTTGCTGTCCGAGGTCGAGCATCCCGCAAGCGCCAGCCCGGTGGTGAGGGCCAGGGCGCCGGCGAGGGTGGTGCGGCGGTTCACGGAGTCTCCCCCTTGATGATCTTGGGGAGGTCCTTGGTGTAGTCGTCGGGCGAGGTGTCTTCGCTGTACAGCACGTACCCCTTGTCGGTCTTCGGGGAGAACGCGATGACCTGCGACCCGTGCATCGAGACGACCGTGCCGTCCTTCTCCTTCTTCGGCGGGTCGATGCCGATGCCGATCTCGCGTGCGCCCGCCTGGATGGTCGGGAAGTCGCCGGTGAGGCCGATGAAGGAGGCGTCCTGGGCCTTGAGCCAGCTGCCCAGCGAGGACGGGGTGTCCCGCTCGGGGTCGGTGGTGACGAAGACGACCCGGAGCTTGTCCTGGTCGGCCTTGGGCAGGGACTTCTTGGCGATGGCGATGTTGCTCATGATCAGCGGGCAGACATCGGGGCAGTTGGTGTAGCCGAAGTAGATGAGCGTCGGCCTGCCCTTGGTCTGCTCACGCAGGTCGTACTTCTTGCCGTGGGTGTCGGTCAGGACGAGATTCGGCTTGGTGAACGGCTGGTCGAGCACCGTCGCGGCCTTGGTCTTCGCCTCGGCGGAGACATCGGCGATGGGTTTCCCGGCGCTGTCGTCGCTGCTGCCGCAGGCCGACAGGGTGAGTGCGGCCGCGGCGACGAACGCCGCAACCAGCACAGTCTTCTTACGCATGGATCGCTGATTCCTGGTGGGTCGGTGAAAACGGTGGGTCTCCGGGCCCTCTTCCGGATCAGGCCGAGCCCGTGTGACCGGGACCGCGCGTCTGCGGTCCGGTCCGGAGAGCGGCCTGATCCGAAAGAAGGCGCCGGGGGTCTCAGGCGGTGCGGCGGCGGCCTGCGAGGACGCCGAAGGCCACCCCCGCGATGCCGATGACGATGCCGACCACCCCGAGGACACGAGCGGTGGTGTCACTGGAGGACGAGGCGGAAGCAGCCTCCGTGTTCTTGTCCTTCGCCTCGTCGGCGGTCGCCGCCCCGCTCTTGTCGTCGGCGGTGCTGCCGTGCTCGTCGGTGGTCGCGGCGGTCAGCTTGAGGACCGGCGCCGGGCTCTCGGGCTCCTCGGCGCCGTCCTTCTGCTCCTCGATCCAGCGGACGACATCCTTGTTGTCGTACGTCTGAATGGCCTTGAAGACCAGCTGGTCGGCGTCCTCGGGGAGCTGGCCGACGGAGAGCGGGAACTGCTGGAATTCGCCCGGGCGGATGCCGAGGTCGTTCTTGCTGCCCTCGGCGGTCCAGGTGACCTTGGAGACGGCCTCGTTGATCTTCTGGCCGTGCATGTCCAGCGGCTTCGCCAGCTTGCTCCTGGTGACGTCGATCTTCCAGCCGGGCACCGGCTGCGGCATCACGGAGGCCAGCGGGTGATCGGTCGGGAAGTTGACCTCGAGCTTGATTGTCGAGGCGTCGTCCCGCTCGTTGGGGACCTTGAAGTTGATCGTGGCGTAGCCACCCTTGGCTGCCTCGCCCTGCGGTTGCACGCTGACGTGCGCGGAGGCGGTACCGGCGAGGATCAGCACGGTGGACGCGGCGACGCCGCCGACCACGGCGATGCGGGAAAGGTTCATGGCAGGAATCACTCCACAGAAGCACGAAGGAAAGGTGGTCCGCCGCACAGGTGCGCGACGGCGTCGCGACACCTCTTCCTCACGTGCGGCGTGCGTGCACGGTGCCGGGCGGGCGCCACCGGGCGTGGGCCGGGTGATGACCGCAGAACGGTTCGTGCGTGCCACGAGCGGAGGGCGTCGCGTCAGGCTGCGAGGGTGAATACGGACGGAGGCCCGCGCCTGATCACCTGGTGCTGCAGTGGATCGCCGGTGACCGGAGCCGGTGCGTCGGCTGTCGTGCGGGGGGTGCGCGGCCCGGTCGCTGCCTCAACCGGGAGACCGGTCCGCAGCGTTCGTACGAGAACGAGCGCGGCCCGCAGCGCGCGCAACCGGGCCTCGGCCGCGAGTTGCTGGGCGCCGTGCGCGGAAAGCCTGGTCAGCTTGAACAAGGCGATCTCGCCGCGCCGCAGCAGCCAGCCCGTGGCGAGCGCGGCCAGCAGATGGCCGAGCACCATGGGCAGGCTGGGCAGCATTCCCGGGAGCAGCCCGGCGAGGGTGGTCGGGTCCGTTCCGGCGGCGGCCATCGACTGATGGTCCATGCCTGTCACCGTCGCCGGATCGATGCCCGCGTCGCTGACGATGCGGTGGGCTTCGGCGGCGTTCAGCTGCGCCGGTCCGGCGCCGCACACCAGGCTTGCGGCGAACCGGATCAGGGAGCCGTCGCCCGTCGCTGCCGGCGTACCGGACGTGCTGTGCGTGCCCAGCCCGAACAGGGTGTGCAGGGCGAGCTGTCCACCGGCCAGGGCGGCGGCGATGGACGGCAGGGAACGCTCGCGTCCGGCTAGCGTCACCACCAGCGCGAAGACTCCGAGGAAGCCTGCGAGCAGCGTCCACCAGGGGACGCTCGCGCAGGAGGCCAGTGCGTGCCCTGCCGCGGACAACGCGACACAGACCGCGGTGAACACCGCGGTCCTCAGGAGCCGCAGACCGGCTCCGGCGCGTGCGACAGGCGTAGACATGGCCGGGCCATCATCGCACTGCGTCCCGGGAATCGGTACGGCAGGTCCGGAAGGTCGCCTTCCGCCCGATTGAGTGCGCGGCGTTCCTGCTGTCGGGCCTGGCATACACGGGTGCACCAAGTGCGGGTATCCGCCGAATGAGCTGTTTCACATCGGGTCTGTGCTTACGAACCGCCCGGTGCGGCAATACGTATCGGTATGTCGAGCCGCAGCCAGGAGGCTGGAGCATGAGCATCTGGTGGTCACTCCATTTGCGGCGCGAAGCTGCGAGCGTTCCGCTCGCCCGTCGTTTCCTGCTCGGCACCATGGAGACCGCCGGCGTGGATCCGGACATCTCCTTCGATCTGTCGGTCGCGCTCAGCGAAGCATGTGCGAATGCCGTCGAGCACGGCGGGGACCGGAGAGACGTCGGCGCCCCCGGGGCCCCATGGGACACGTGGGATGCCTGGGACGAGCAGTCCGGTTCGGCTTCCGGGCAGTACCGGGTCACCGCGTATCTGGACGGCGAGAAATGCCGTATCGAAGTCGCCGACTCGGGGCCCGGCTTTCCCGCGCGGTGCGCCCTTCGGACTGCTGATCAGCCGCAGTCGGATCAACATCAGCAGCAGTTCCTGCCGCCCGTCGGCGCCGAGGACGGCCGGGGGCTCTGTCTGATCGAGCAGCTCGCCGACCATGTTCACTTCGGCAACCGCCCGGGTCGTGGCGCGGTGGTGAGCTTCGACAAGGTTCTGAAATGGCGGGAGGGCGCCCTGCTCATGGTGTCCTGAGCAGGGCGCCCTCCGGCGCTCGGGGGCGGGTTCCCGGTGGTCAGCCCTTGAGCTGGGCCATCCAGGCCTCGATCTCGTCGGCCTGGCGCGGCAGCTTGTCGGAGAGGTTCCGGTTGCCGTCCTCGGTAACGAGGATGTCGTCCTCGATCCGGACGCCGATGCCGCGGTACTCCTCCGGCACGGTGAGGTCGTCGGCCTGGAAGTACAGGCCCGGTTCGACGGTGAGGCACATGCCGGCCTCCAGCGTTCCGTTGACGTACGTGTCCGTGCGAGCGGTGGCGCAGTCGTGGACGTCCATGCCGAGCATGTGGCCCGTGCCGTGCAGGGTCCAGCGGCGCTGGAGACCCAGCTCCAGGACCTTCTCCACGGAAAGGTCGCCCAGCAGGCCCCAGGCGACGAGCTTCTCGGCGAGTACGCGCTGCGCGGCGTCGTGGAAGTCGCGGAAGGCCGCGCCCGGCTTGACGGCGGCGATGCCCGCCTCCTGGGCCTCGTACACCGCGTCGTAGATCTTCCGCTGCAGCGGCGTGAACGTGCCGTTGATGGGAAGGGTCCGGGTCACGTCGGCGGTGTAGAGGTCGTTCGTCTCGACACCGGCGTCGAGGAGCAGCAGCTCGCCGGAGCGCACGGGGCCGTCGTTGCGCACCCAGTGCAGGGTGGTGGCGTGCGGGCCGGCCGCGCAGATCGAGCCGTAGCCGATGTCGTTGCCCTCGACGCGGGCGCGCAGGAAGAACGTTCCCTCGATGTAGCGCTCGCTGGTGGCCTCGGCCTTGTCGAGGACCTTCACGACGTCCTCGAAGCCGCGCGCCGTGGCGTCGCAGGCCTTCTGCAGCTCTGCCGTCTCGAAGGCGTCCTTGATCAGTCGCGCCTCGGAGAGGTAGATCTTCAGTTCCTCGTCGCGCTCCGCGGTGACCTTGTCGGTGAGCGCGGCGTCGATGCCCGCGTCGTGGCCGCGGAGGTTGCGGACCGGGCCGGTGGCCTCGGCCAGCGCGGCCGGGAGCTCGCGCACATCCTTCGCCGGGATGCCCAGCAGGTGCTCCGCCTCGGTGAGGGAGTGGCGGCGGCCGACCCACAGCTCGCCCTGGCCGTCGAGCCAGAACTCGCCGTTCTCCCGGTTGGAGCGGGGCAGCAGGTAGATCGACGCCTCGTGGCCGTCGCCCTTCGGCTCCAGGACGAGCACACCGTCCTGGGTCTGGTTGCCGGTGAGGTACGCGTACTCGGTGGACGCGCGGAAGGCGTACTCGGTGTCGTTGGCGCGGGTCTTCAGGTTGCCCGCGGGAATGACCAGACGCTCGCCGGGGAAGCGGGCGGACAGTGCGGCACGGCGGTCGGCGGTGTGACCGGCCTGCGCGATCGGCTCGAGGCCGTGCAGCTCGGTGTCGGCCCAACCCGACTTCATTCCGGCGGCGAGCTCATCGGATACGCCCGGGTACAGGCCGTTCTTCCGCTGCTTGACCGTCTCGGCTTCTTCGGTCTCCGGGTTCTCCGGGTTCTCCGGGATGAGCTCCTCAGACACGGCTTGACTCTCCTTGATACGACACTGGATCTCGTCCATCGTACGGGCGTACGGAAGGGGGCCCTGGGCCGTAAGACCTCTTACACACGGAAGCCGGAAGACATCACTCGGCCGGGAATCGGTTCAGTCGAAGCGTGCGGCGAGGATTACGACGTCCTCCGTGCCGTCGGCCTGGTCGAGCCCGTCCGGAAGGACGGTCCGCAGGACATGGTCGGCGACGAACCCGGCGTCGATGCGCAGCGCCCTCGGCACGCTCGCGGCTGCCGAGTGGAGCCGTGCGAACGCCCGGTCCATCGAGTCGCCGGTACGGCGCAACAGCCCGTCGGTGTAGAGCAGCACGGTCTCGCCGGGCGCCGGGGCGATTTCCACGCTCGGCGCTTCCCAGCAGGCAAGCATGCCCAGCGGCGCGGACAACGAGGTCTCGACGAACTCCGTGCGCCGGTCGCCGATTACCAGCGGCGGGGTGTGTCCTGCGCCGGCCAGCAGGATCTTGTGGCGGGCGGGTTCGCAGTAGGCGAAGAGCGCGGTCGCGGACCGGGTGGGTTCGGTCAGGCGCAGCAGCAGTTCCAGATCGGACAGGACGGCGACCGGATCCTCGCCCTCCATCACCGCGTACGCCCGCAGACCTGCCCGCAGCCGTCCCATGGCGGCCAGGGCGCTCGGCCCGGAACCGCCCACCGAACCGACGGCGAGACCGAGTGCGCCCTCCGGCAGCGCCAGCGCGTCGTACCAGTCACCACCGCCGCGGGGTGCCGGGCGATGGCGGGCGGCCAGCTGTACGCCGGTGACCCGGGGCAGTCGGCCGGGCAGCAGCTCCTCCGTGATGGTGGCGACGTCGGCCCTGGCCCGTTCCAGCTCCAGCAACCGGGCCAGATGCTCACTCGCGTACCCGGCGTACAGGCCGACGAGATGACGTTGACGCTCCACCGGCTCGGCGGGCTCGTCGTACAGCCAGACGGCTGCGCCGAGTCGTCCGGTCACGTCGGTGGTGATCGGCAGGGCGTAGCTGGCGGCGTATCCGAGCCGGGCGGCGACCTCGCGGTGGCGGGGGTCCACGCTTGCGTCGCCGAGGAGGTCAGGGCTGGTCAACGGGGTTTCGGTGGCCGGAAGACCGTCCAGGATCCGTCCGTACGAGGTGGCGCTGCGCGGCACCGTCTCGATGTGCCCGAGCTCGGCATGGGCGAGGCCGAGACCGATGGTGGAGACCGGGCCGCGACGGTCGGAGGGTTCGAACACGATCAGTCCGCGGCGGGCGCCGACGAGAGCCGCGCCGGCATTCAGCAGTTCGTGCAGTGCGTCGTCGAGGGTGCTGGTTCTGGCCAGTCGCTCGGTGAGTTCATGGAGCGTCGTGAGGTCGGACACCCAGCCGGCCAGACGGTCCTGGATGAAGGCTCCCGGTGCGGCGGCCACATTGGCCAGGGGCCCGGCAGTGTGCGCTGAAACAGGAACCATGGGATCGATTCCAGCCACTTTCGGCAGGTGAGGGGCGCTCATGGCAACCGGCTTTCCGACCAGTGCGTTTCGTCGAATAGCATCGCAAACCCCCATGTCATTCTGCGCCGCTATCAGTGCATCCACATGTACACGCACAAGTGAGCCGATGTCCAGCATTGTCCCTACGGCATTTGTGGTGTCCATGGGACCACCAAGTTGGCCAAAAAATGCACCCTATGGCGGCTAATTGCGGTCGACTGGGTCTGGCTCAACAGGGGGTTCCCACGGGGTGAAGTCCCGGTGGGAGCGTCATTCCGGGCCTGCGGGGTACGTAATCGGTGAGGAACCAGGGGCAGTTCCGGTCGCCCCGGAACCTGGCAGAGAGCCCGGGCGTCCTCACTACGACGACCGCGCCCCACCCCAGAGTGGCGGGGTTGTGCACCATGGAACGGCAGGCGCGCTGCGCGCTGCCCCTCGCCATGCTTTTGGCTGGACCTGGCTCAGCTCGACCCGGCTCACGCTCGGTACCGACGGGTGACCCCGTACCGCAGACATAGAGAGCATGTACGCACGGTGAAGTAATGCACACGTGATGTGACGCGCACGTGGTGTGATGTGGCCCTCGGCGTTCAACGGAAAGGAACGAGCGCTCATGCGCGAGATCCTCGGAAGGCGACGCAGGCTCCGGTTCCGGCGCAAGGCAAGGCCCGCTCAGCTCGACGCGGCCCTGACCTGCGCCACTGCATGGCAGTGGCCCGTGCTCCCCGGAGTGGGACTGGACGCAGCCGGTGGCCGCGGTGACCGTGGCCGCGGCTGTGCCTGCCCTGATCCCGAGTGCGCCGTACCCGGCGCACACCCCTTCGATCCCGGTCTCCTCGCGGCGACCACCGACGAGTGCATGGTGCGCTGGTGGTGGAACAACCGCCCGACCGCGCCGATCATGCTGGCCACCGGTGGCCGTGCCCCGTGCGCGCTGAGCCTGCCGGCCGTGGCCGGTGCCCGGGCGCTGACCGAGCTCGACCGCATGGGCATGCGGCTGGGCCCGGTGGTGGCGACGCCGACGCGGTGGTCGCTGCTGGTCGCCCCGTACACCCTCGAACGACTTGGTGAGCTGTTGCATGCCAAGGACTGGGTGCCCAGTTCGCTGCGCTTCCACGGCGAGGGCGGCTATCTCGTCCTTCCCCCGTCGGGGGTGGGTGCGGGACAGGTGCGCTGGGAGCGGGCTCCGCTGCCGGGTTCGGCGACGCCCTGGCTGCCGGACGTCGAAGCCGTCCTGGACGCGCTGGTCGAAGCGAGCACCAGTGCTCCCGACGGCGGCAGCCGGCTCGCTTACTGACAGGCGCGGCTGTCCGGTCCGGCGTACGAGCGGTTCGGTGGACGGCCCGGGGCGGATCGGCTCACTCGTTCGGGTGTGAGCCGATCCGGGTTCTGCGGTCCGCGGGTGTGCTCCACCCGGGAACCCCCATGACGCCGATACCTTCGCCGCAGCGTCAGGTATTAGCGTCAGGTATTCCCGTCGGCCGGCAGGTGGGATCACCATGAATTTCCGCATGATCGTTACGGCGGGTGCGGTCGTGTCCGCCGTCGTGCTCCCGTTCGTCGCTTCCGCCTAACCCACGGAAAGCCCCGATTCCGTGACCGGCCATGCAAAGTCTGCCCATGCAAAGTCTGATGTCGACGGGCTTTCTGATGCACCTTCCGAAAATGGTTCGGAGAGCGCTTTGGGCACTTCCTCAAGGGGATCTTCGGAGAGGAGTTCCGGTGTCGGACTTCTGTCCGATACTGGCCGCCCCCGTGAGGCCGGTGAGGTTGCCGGATTCGGCGTTGCCACCGGCCCCACCGGCCCCGGCGCTGCCGGTTCCACCCCGCGGACCGTTGCCCGCTGCGGCCCCGAGCTGATTTCCCCCGAGGGCCTCGAGGCACAGACCTGCGTCATGACCGACGGTCGGGACACCTGGGCGCGCAGCTCCCACCGCAATACGACGGATGGCGAACTCCGTTCCGTACAGACCCTGATGGGGTCCGGCGGCCGAACCGTCGAAGTGCGCAGCACAGTGGACGCACAGGAAGAGCCGGGGGGTCTGCGAAACGCCTCGCCGCTCGTCGCGCGGAGGCGCCGACGCGTACACGGCCGTGGCCGAGTACGCGGGAGAGGAGACGATGGTGGAGGCTCCGCTCCTGCTGAGGGCCGGTTCCGATCCGGCGTCTCCTGCGGCGGGTTGACGCCGCTCCGCGGCTGCTGTGCGCCGGGCGTCGTCCGCTCCGTGAGCCGTGCTGTGCGCCGGGTCCGGGCATGAGAATGCCCGATCGCTGGCGACGGGGGATGCACCAGCGACCGGGCTTCTAGAACCGTAACAAGAGATCTGCCGTTCGCAAATTCGATCTCGTATATTCGGACAGCGATTTACCTGCGGGTACGACAAGTGTGACGCGTGTCACCGGGCGGCCCGCAGGGGTCGTCACGTCCGCACGGTCAGCTGAGCGTCACCTGGCGGTTGGTGAGCCCGCCACGGGCCCGGCGCTCCTCGGCGGTGAGCGGGGCGTCCGAGGCGAGCGCCCTCGTCAGCCGCTCCGCGAGCTCGGCTGCGGGCTTCTCGCACTCCTTCGCCCCCATCGCGCTCGGCAGGTCCCAGACCGGAACCATCAGCCCGTGCGCGCGGAAGGAGCCGACCAGCCGGGTCCCTTCGCCGAGCGAGGAGGTGCCGGCGGCGTGCAGCCGGGCGAGCGCGTCGAGCAACTGCTCCTCGGGGTACGGCATGACCCAGCGCAGGTGGTTCTTCTCCGGGGTCTCGCACCAGTACGCGGCGTCCACCCCGGAGAGCAGAACGGTCGGGATCGCCGCTTCGTTCGCGCGTTCCAGGGACGCGGACACCTCGGGCGTGGCGTTCTCCGCGTCCGGCACCCAGAACTCGAAGCCGGAGTGGACGACCGGCTCGAACGCCGCTTCCGGGTCGAGCAGGTCCTGCAGGCGCGGACCGTCGGCCGGTACGCGGCGGGCGGCGACGGGCGAGCCGGGCTCGGCGGCCAGTGCACGCTGCAGGGTGTCCGCGAGGTCTCGGCTGAGGTCGCCGGAGGAGGTGTCGTTCTGCAGGGCGACAAGGACGGAACCGTCGTCGCGGCGCAGTGCCGGCCAGGCCATCGGCAGCACGGTCGCGAGCGTCACGGACGGCACACCGTCGGGCAGCCCGCCCTTGAGTGTCAACTCGACCGTGGCGGCGGGCACCAGCTCGCGCAGGGCGACCCAGTCGCACTCGCCCGCCAGGCCCTCGAAGGGGCGGTGGACCAGCTCGGTCACGGCCTGGGCGGCGGCGCGGCCGTGACACGCCTTGTAGCGGCGGCCCGAACCGCACGGGCAGGGCTCACGAGCCCCGACCACCGGGATCTCGGCGTCCTTGAGTTGCTGCTTCCCGGCCTTGGTCTGAGGGCGCTTCTTGGCCATGGTGGGCTTTCTCCCGATTGCGACAGTGCGGTCTGGGCCGCGAGCCTAGCGGCCCGTGTCGGGTACGGGGCACAGACGCCCGGGCGCCTGCGTGTACATAGGCCGGAAGGTCGGCCGGGGCACCGGCCAGGGCGCCGGTCGGCACGCGTGCCGTTACTGGGCGGTCCGCCCGCCGATCCGTACGAGGGTCTGTCCGCCGGGTGGCGCCTCTGCCCTGTGTCCGGGCGGTCGCAACCGGTGTGTCGGCGTCAGCCCGCATCGTCGAAGGCGTCGGCGAAGTCCAGCCCGTCGAGCCCCTGCACGTGTCCGTTCCCGGTCCCATGGCCCTCGCTGACCACCACCCACACGGTGACCTCGCCGGACGAGCCGTCGCGTACGCCCCACTCCTCGGCGAGCGCGCTGATGATGTTGAGCCCGCGTCCGCCGCGCGCCGTCACCGAAGGAGTGGCCGGAATCGGTCTGGTGGGACCGCCTCCGTCGGTCACTTCGACGGTCAGTCCGCCTGTTCTGTCGACGCGCCATGCGGCGCGGACGTCACCGTCACCCACATCTGTCTGTCGTCCCAGCGGCCTGCCGTGTCGACAGGCATTGCTGAGAAGTTCGGAAAGGATCAATACAGCATCGTCGACGACCGAATCCGACACCCCGTAGCTGCGCAATTGCTCGCGCATCCGGTGCCGCGCCTGGCCCACGCCCGCAGGGCCATGGGGTACGGCCATGCTCGACGACGTGGGCACTTCCTGTGCCACCACCAACGCCACCCCCGAGACCTCCTTTGCCCCACGCCACGGAGTGAATGCCCTCCTGGACTGGGCCGGAAACCGGCCAATGGTCTGCGAGTGACGCACTCGTAACGATCGAATACAGATCGAATGCGCCGGTGTACTCCTTGTAACTGATGTTAAAGGTGACCCAGTTGCGACAGGACCTGTTTTGGGCGATTCGTGATGATTGCCTCGACGCCCAGGCGGGCGCAGAGCTCGACGTCCTCCGGTTCATTGACCGTCCAGACGTGCACGCGGTGGCCCGCGCGGTGCAGTCGCTCGATGTAGCCGGGGTTACTGCGTACGATCCGCAGACCCGGACCGGCGATCCGGGCGCCGGCGGGCAGCCGCCCGTCGCGCAGCCGCGGCGAGACGAACTGCATCAGATAGACGGTGGGCAGGGTGGGTGAGGCGGCCTGGATGCGGTGCAGGGAGCGCGCCGAGAAACTCATGATCCGTACCGGCGAGGGGCCGTCTGCCGGTGGAGTGTCGAGCTCGTACCGCTTCAGGAGGTGCAGCAGCCGTTCCTCCACCTGGCCGGCCCAGCGCGTGGGGTGCTTGGTTTCGATGGCCAGTTGCAGGGGTCGCCCTGCGGCTCGCGTCTCGACGACCAGTTCGAGCAGTCGCTCCAGAGTGAGTACGGAGGTGAGCTCGCCCGGCACCGGGTCCCAGTCCGGGGACTCCTCGCGGTCCTTCCAGGAGCCGAAGTCGAGTGCGGCGAGTGCGGAGAGCTCCAGGGCGGAGACGGCACCCCGCCCATTGGACGTGCGGTTCACCCGGCGGTCGTGGACACAGACGAGATGGCCGTCGGCGGTGAGACGTACATCGCACTCCAGGGCGTCGGCGCCGTCCTCGATCGCCTTCCGGTATGCGGCCAGGGTGTGCTCGGGTGCGTCGTCGGACGCTCCGCGGTGTGCGATGACCTGGATGGGGTGGTGCGGGGTGTGCTGCCGTGCGTGGGTCACGGCGTCATCGTGTCACCGTGGGGCGACGGGCGCGTGCACCTGAAGGCGAAGGACCGTTTTGCCGGATATAAAGATTGGTGTGCGGACGCACAGGTCCTGCTTACAGTGGCCTGACGGGTCATGGGAAAAGCTGGCTCCAGACACGTGCACAGCGGATCTCTTGCCGAAACTGATGAGGAACCGAGGAGTAAAGAGCTGTGAGCACAGAGAACGAGGGCAACGAGGGCACCGCGGCTCAGGCCGTTCCGTCCGTTCCGTCCGCACCTCCCGTGCCGGCCGCTGCTCCTGAGGGCACGCCTGCGTCCCCGCCGGCGCCCGCGAGCCCGGAATCGTCGGAAGCGACGGCAACGCAGCAATTCCAGCAGCCGTCTCAGCAGCCGCAGCGCGCGAATGACTGGCCGCCGCCGCAGCCGCCGCAGTCCCAGCCCGGGGGTGCCTGGCCGACGCCCCCGCCCGCTGTTCCCGCGTACGCCCAAGGTGCGGGTGGTGGCCCTGTGTGGGGCGCCCCCGGCCAGCCGCAGACGCCCGAAGCCCCGCGAAAGCGACGAGGTGGAGGCCTGGTGGCGGCGGTGGCAGCGGCGGCGCTCGTGGCGGGCGGCATCGGCGGCGCCCTCGGCTACTGGGCGGCCGACCGGAACGACAACAACTCCTCCGGCTCGACCACGGTCGCGGCGTCCAACCCTCAGGTACTCAAGCGCGATCCCGGTACGGTCGCGGGCGTCGCGGCCGCGGCGCTGCCGAGTGTGGTCACCATCAACGCGCAGAGCGGCGACGGCGAGGGCGGCACGGGCACCGGATTCGTGTACGACAAGGAAGGCCACATCCTCACGAACAACCACGTGGTGGCCTCCGCGGCGAACAGTGGCCAGCTCACGGCGACGTTCTCCAACGGCAAGAAGTACGACGCCGAGGTGGTCGGCCGCGCGCAGGGTTACGACGTCGCGGTGCTGAAGCTGAAGAACGCACCGTCGGGTCTTGCACCGCTCGCCCTCGGAAATTCGGACCAGGTTGCGGTCGGTGATTCGACGATCGCGATCGGTGCGCCATTCGGTCTGTCCAACACGGTCACGACGGGCATCATCAGCGCCAAGAATCGCCCGGTGGCCTCCGGCGACGGTTCCGGCGGCAGCAACTCGTACATGAGCGCACTGCAGACCGACGCCTCGATCAACCCGGGCAACTCCGGCGGTCCGCTGCTCGATGCGCGCGGTGCGGTCATCGGCATCAACTCGGCGATCCAGTCCACCGGCAGCAGCGCCCAGTCGCAGGCGGGATCCATCGGCCTCGGCTTCGCGATCCCGATCAACCAGGCGAAGAACGTCGCCCAGCAGCTGATCAAGACCGGTCAGCCGGTCTACCCGGTGATCGGTGCCACGGTCTCGATGGACGAGAGGACCGGCGGAGCCGTCATCTCGGACCAGGGCTCGGGCGGCACCCCGGCCGTCTCGCCGGACGGCCCGGCGGCCAGGGCCGGCCTCAAGGGGGGCGATGTCATCACGAAGTTCAACGACTCGGTGATCGACAGCGGCCCGACCCTGATCGGCGAGATCTGGACCCACAAGCCGGGCGACAAGGTGACGCTGACGTACAAGCGAGACGGCAAGGTGTCGACCGCCGAAGTCACCCTGGGACAGCGCAAGGGCGACAACTGACCGGACCGGCTGCCGACAGCCGGGAAAGGTGCAGGTGAGGGGCTGCCGAGCGATTCGGCAGCCCCCTCGTGCGTCTCACGGTGCAGGGTCGAGGCGGTTGCGGTCACTCGTCCGCGGGGCGCGGCAGTCGTTCAGCTCCTTTTGATGCTGCGGATGGCGCTGCATCTGAGTCCATTGCTGCGCGGTGCTTCCATGAGCGTGACGAGTGCATTCACCGTGGTCCACCAGGACAGCCGACTCGGCACCTGTGATGCTGATTTCGGGTTGGCGGGAGTCCGGTCCGTGACCATCCGCCCCTGGAGCACCACCGACACCGGCGTTGTGGCTCTCTGCCGCAGTGAGCCACAACGCCCGAATACGTCGCCGCACTTGTGGCGACCAACGTCACCGGAGACACGGTCGACGGCAGGACGACGGCTTTGGTGTACGAGTGAGCGGGGTTACGTGCACCACCGCGGCGCCCCCCACCGGTTGCTGGGGGACATGCGACGGGGGCGGCGGTGCCCTGGTGACGGTGGACGCGTGATCAACTGGCCGGGTGCGGCCACTCATGAGACCGGCCAGTCACACCGGAAGCACCCAGCCGGTAGGCTGTAGCCCGCTCCGCAGCAGGGCAAGGCGGGGCGAAGGTGGGTTGCCCGAGCGGCCTAAGGGAACGGTCTTGAAAACCGTCGTGGCAGCGATGTCACCGTGGGTTCAAATCCCACACCCACCGCGCAACTGGACGGCCCCTGAGCAGGTACTTCGCTCAGGGGCCGTTCCGACGGGCGCTGCCCGTCAGTTCCCGCTGCTTCCCGTCCGGTCGGGCACGCAAGCGGCACGGGGGCACCGCTCTCGCTGGACCACGATCCCGTTGCGCCAGCCGTACGGCAGTTGCGCTCGCGATCTGTCGAAAGCGTCGGGGTGGCGTGTGTTGCGTTCCTGCCGGGCAGTGCTGGCTCTCGTTCCCGTGGCGTTTGCCCTCGTCGGCTGCGGCAGGCTGTTTCCGCCGCCGGTCCCTGATGGTGAGCCGACCGAGCTGCCGCGATCCCGAACGGCGACGATGTGGACCGACGCGCGTGGCGGCACATTGGAGCTGAAGTCGGACGGCACGACGTACCAGGTACCGGCACGCTCTCAAGGATGACGGTCGCTTCCCTCACGCGGAAAACAAGTCCGTCCCTGTCGTCCACGATCTCGCAGCGCAGAGAATTCGGCCGCAGGACGTTTGAAAGGTCGCCGGAGACGGCCGGCCGATCATCACCGTTCTTCGTCCGAGCGGGCGACCCTTCTGCGGGCCTGCCCGGCACGTCCGGTCAAGGCGACCGGTCGGGGCTGCCCTCCGGGCCGGCGGGGCGGCCGGAGGTGAGGCGGGCGGCCGAGGCGATGGTGGCGCGGGCTTCGTGTTCGGTGAGGCCGGTATGGACGGCGGCCTTGGTGAGGGCATCCGCGAGGGCGTCGCCGAAGCCGTGTTCGTACGCACGGCAAGCCGCCCAGAAGAGGCGGGTGTTGCGCTGTCCTTCGTGTGCCGCGAGGACGAACTGGACCAGGCCCCGGCCGTGGTGGGGGCGTGGTGAGGGGTGGTGAGGGCGCGCGGGAGGTGTGAGCAGCCGCAGGAGTGCGCGGGGGCAGGGGGCCGGGGAGAGATCGGCGGCGCCAGGGGCGAGTCGGTAGGTGCCGCCGGTGGTGACCGAGCCGGGGCCGACCAGGTAGCCGCCGGCGCCGCGGATGTCGATGCCGGGAGCGAGGCGGCTGGCGGAGTTCGGTACGGGCACCCCGGGCGGACCGGTGAGCCAGATGTGGCGTCCGCCGCTCGGTGTGATGACCGTGACGGTCGGCGGGATGGTGAACAGATGGTGCAGGGCCAGCTGCTGGAGGGCCGCCGCGGAGTCGCTGCGGCCAGAGGCATCGATGTCGAGATCGATGCCGATGAGGTGGTGCGGTGCCCGGCCGCAGGCGATGCCGTATCCGGTGGCCCATGGGGCGGCGGCGAACAGGGCTCGTACGGCGGCGGGGTTTGTGGTGGCGTCGTGGACCCCGTGTCCGGGAAGGCCGCAGGCGCCCCGGCAGCCGGCCGGCCGGTCGTCGCCGCGGTGGGGGGAGCGCAGGGCGGGGAGCTTGGTGGCGGACAGCGGGATGACGGGGAGCCCGTGCTCGGCGGCGGAGAGTGCGTGGGCGAGGGCCAGGGTGGCGGTCTGCCGGTCGGTGATGGCCATAGTTCATTTTCGTACAGGTGTTCGAGAAAGGGAAGGGGGGATGGGGCGCGGCGGCGTGTAGATGGGTGGGCTCGGGGTGCTGGGGGTCGATGGGGCGGATTGGCGGAAAATGTGCCGGAACGCTTTTCCTCCGGGGATGCGCGGGATCGCGTGGTGCGGATCGAGGCGTGGGGGTGTGAATCGGGGCTTCGAGGCCGTGCAGGAGGTTTATCGGGTGTTCCTCATGCTTGCGGGGGAATCGTGGATCATGAGTGGTTCATGGGGGATTCGGTGGGCAACTTTGGTCTCGCGACGTCGTGACCAACGCCGAGGTGGTCGGCCAACCGCCTTGGAACAAGCAGCACTTCCGGTTCCTGGAGGAATTGACATGGCAAGCATCCGTACCGCTCGCGCCCTCGCCGCTGTTGCCGCACTGCCTCTCGCCGCCGCGCTCTTCGGCGGCGTGGCCCAGGCCGACAACGGCTCGTTCGCGAACGATGGATCGAACGCGGGTGTTGCGACGATCAGCGGCAGCGGAGTCGGTGGGGACAATTTCGGTAATTCGTCCACGTCGCAGCAGCAGGCCACCGGCTCCGGGGCGTCGAACCGGAGCAACTCGGCGCAGGTGAACGGCTCGGCCTTCACCGTGATCGATCAGTCCACCAGGAGTGTCGCGGTGAACTTCACCAATCTCTGGTGAGCCGGGGGCCACCGCGGGCCGGTCGGGGGGCCGGTGTGCGACGGGGTGAACAGCAGCCTGTGCAAGGACGCTTCGGTTTCCTTGCACAGGCTGTTCGCGTTCCGGCGTGTGTGGGCGGGAGTGCTCGGTCGCCGCCGGCCTTGACAGCGATCAGTTATCTGACGGACAGTCAGAAACCCTGATTCCGTACCCCCGTGTCCGGGAGGCCGCCGCCGTGCACCTCGCCCCGACGGAACGTCAGCAGCAGCTGCGTGCCGAACTCCGCACGTATTTTCGCGATGTGATCTCCGGGACGGATCCGACCGGCCGTGCCGACGGAACTCCTGGGGCGGACGGGAAGTCCCGGCCCCCGGCGGCGCCCGAGGACCCGGTCGAGCAGCGTCGGCTGTTGCGGCGCATCGGTGCCGACGGGATGCTCGGGCTCGGCTGGCCCGTCGAGTACGGAGGGCAGGGCCGCGGACCCGACGAGCAGTTCGTCTTCTTCGACGAGGCTTACCGGGCGGGCGCACCCGTGTCCATGGTCACGCTCAACACCGTCGGCCCGACGCTGATGCGGTACGGGACCGAGGCGCAGAAGGAGTATTTCCTCCCGCGGATCCTGAGCGGGGACCTCGTTTTCGCGATCGGCTACAGCGAACCCGAGGCCGGCACGGACCTGGCCGCGCTGAGGACGAGGGCGGTGCGGGACGGCGACGACTGGGTGATTGACGGGCAGAAGATCTTTACCAGCAATGCGCAGAACGCGGACTGGATCTGGCTCGCCTGCCGTACGGATCCGGACGCGCCCAAGCACAAGGGCATCTCGATCGTCCTGGTTTCGACGGACGCGCCGGGCTTTGCCTGGACCCCGATCGAGACCGTGGGCGGACTGACCACGACGGCCACCTACTACGACGGGATTCGGGTGCCCGCCACGAACCTGGTCGGCGAGGAGAACGGTGGCTGGGGCCTGATCACCAACCAGCTGAACCACGAGCGGGTGGCGCTCGCGGCGATCGGGATGCAGGCCGAGGATTTCTACGAGGCGGCGCTTGCCTTCGCCCGAACCCCCGATCCGGTGACGGGGCGGCGTCCGGTTGACGAGCCGTGGGTGCGGTCCCGGCTGGCCGAGGCGTATGCCCGACTGGCGGCAACCCGCCTGCTCAACTGGCGTCTGGTGGGGGACGTCGGGGCGGGCTCGGTGGCCCCCGGGGACGCGAGCGGAGTGAAATTCGTGGGAACCGAATCGGCCGTCGAGGTGTATCGAATGTGCCAGGAAATCACGGGCGAGGCCGGGATGGTCAGAGGCGGATCGCCCGGCTCCTTCGGGGACGGGGAGCTGGAGCGGATGAACAGGGCGGCGCAGATCAACACCTTCGGGGGCGGGGTGAGCGAGGTGCAGCGGGAGATTGTCGCGACGATGCGGCTCGGCATGAAGAGGGGGAAGCGGTGACGGACACAGCGGACCGGTTGCACGGGAGGCTCAAGGCGTACGAAGGGCGCGCGTCCGCCACGGCCGGCGTCGGCAAGGACCTGGTCAACGAGCCGATGATCAGGCATTGGTGCGAGGCGATGGGAGACGGGAATCACGCGTACGTGGGGCCGGGGGCGATTGCGCCGCCGACGATGCTGCAGGTGTGGACGATGGGCGGTCTGTCGGGGCACACCGACCGGTCCGGGGCGTACGACGAGCTGTTCGGCCTGCTCGACCGTGCCGGATACACCTCGGTGGTCGCGACCGACTGTGAGCAGGAGTACCTGCGTCCGCTGCGGCCCGGGGACCGGATCACTTTCGATGCGGTGATCGAGTCGGTGTCGGAGCGGAAGACGACCAAACTGGGGACGGGCTATTTCATCACGACGCGGATGGACGTCCGAGCGGCCGGTGAACCGGCCGGGACGCATCGCTTCCGGATCCTGAAGTACGCGCCCGCAGGGGGTAAAGGGGGGCAGCGGGGTGGAGGACGAGGGCTGAGACAGGGCGGTCGGAGTCTGCGGCCGAGACCGGTGATCAACCGGGACAACGCCGGTTTCTGGCAGGGCGTCGCCGAGCACAGACTTCTCATCCAGCGGTGCCGGGAGTGCGAGACCCTGCGTTTTCCCTGGCTCCCCGGATGCAATGCGTGCGGCTGCCAGGAGTGGGACACGGTCGAGGCGAGCGGCGAGGGCACGGTCTTCAGTCACGTCGTGATGCATCACCCGCCCTTCCCGGCCTTCAGCGCCTCCGACGAAGCCGGGCCGTACGCGGTGGCGCTGATCGAGCTGGCGGAGGGCGTGCGGATGGTCAGCAACGTGGTCGGTGTGCCCAGCGACAAGGTGCGGACGGGGATGTCGGTGAAGCTGGAATTCCTTCGTACGGACCCCGAGTTGGAGCTGCCGGTCTTCCGTGGGGGCGAGGGTTGACATGGACTTCACGCCCACGGAGGAGCAGGGCGCGGCACAGGGGCTCGCCGCGCAGATCTTCGGTGACCTGGCCACGCACGAGCGACTGGCCGCCGCAGGGTCGGGGACGGATGCCGAGCTGTGGAAGGAGCTGTGCGCAGCCGGGCTCACGGCCGCCGTCGAGGAGATCGGGCTGCTGGGTCTGGTGCTGCTGTTGGAGGAACAGGGCAGGACGACCGCGCAGGTGCCGTTCGCGGCGAGCTGTGTGTACGGGCTGCTCGCCGTCGCCGACCACGGTACGGGCGAACAGCGGGAGCGACTGCTGCCACCCCTGCGGGACGGCACGGCTGTGGCCACCGGGGCGTTTCCGGCACGCTCCGGTCTACGGACCGACGGGGAAGGGCGGCTGAGCGGCGTCGTGCCCTATGTGCCCTGGCTGCGGGACGCAACCCTGGTGCTCGTGGCGGATGCGGACCGGGTGCTGTGGGTCGTGCGGATCGCCGATCCGGGCGTGGTGGTCCTGCCGGTGGAGACGACGGCGCCGTGGTCGGCGGCGCGGCTCGTCCTGGACCGGGCTCCCGGCGAGCGGCTCGGCGGGTCGGGGCCGGAGCTGAGCCCCGAGCCGAGCCCGGCCCCGGAAGCAGAAGCAGAAGTGGGAACGGGTCGGGAACCGGAAGCGGAGACAGGAGAGGCAGCGGGAGCAGGGATGTACGGGGCGGTGCTGGCCGCGAGCCGGACGGCGTTCGCGGGATTGCAGGCCGGGGTGTGCGCCGGGTCGCTGGCCCGAGCGGTCGCCCACACCACCACCCGGGAGCAGTTCGGGCGCCCGCTCTCCACCAACCAGGGGGTGCTGCTGCGCGCAGCCGACGCCCATATGGACACCGAGGCGATACGGGTCACGGCGTACGAGGCGGCATGGCGCCATGACCAGGGTCTGGCCTACGGCGCCCAGGCGCTGACTGCGGCATGGTGGGCCTCGGAGGCCGGCAGGAGAGTCGTACACGCCGGACAGCATCTGCACGGCGGTACGGGCGCCGATCTCGACCACCCCGTCCACCGTCACTTCCTCTGGGGCCGTCAGCTCGACTCCTATCTGGGATGCGGCAGTGAAGTGCTCGAGGAACTGGGTGAGTTGCTGGTGAAGGAGGGATTGCAATGAAGGTCGGTGAGGAGCTGCCACCGCTGGAGATCGAGGTGACCCGCACCTTGATCGTCGCGGGTGCCGTCGCCTCCCGCGACTACCAGGACGTGCACCATGACGCGGAGCTCGCGCAGCAGAAGGGCTCCCCGGACATCTTCATGAACATCCTGACGACCAATGGCCTGGTGGGGCGGTACGTCACCGACCACTTCGGGCCGTCTGCGGTGCTCCGCAAGGTCGCCATCAGGCTGGGGGCACCCAACTACCCCGGAGACACCATGGTGTTGACCGGCACCGTCACGGCCCTCGATGACGCCGGGACGGCCGAGGTGGCGGTCGTCGGCGCCAACGGTCTGGGTAGGCATGTCACCGGCACGGTGACCGTCAGCGTCCCGGAGGGATCGGCATGAGTGTGCGCAGGGCCGATTCGCTCGGCGGCCGGGCGGCGATCGTCGGGATCGGGGCGACCGAGTTCTCGAAGGATTCAGGGCGCAGTGAACTCAAGCTGGCCGTCGAGGCGGTGCGAACCGCCCTCGACGACGCCGGGCTGACCCCTGCCGATGTCGACGGTCTGGTCACCTTCACCATGGACACCAGCCCCGAGATCACGGTCGCCCAGGCGGCCGGCATCGGAGAGCTGTCGTTCTTCTCCCGCATCCACTACGGCGGCGGTGCGGCCTGCGCGACCGTGCAGCAGGCGGCGCTCGCCGTGGCGAGCGGGGTTGCCGATGTCGTGGTCTGCTACCGCGCCTTCAACGAACGTTCGGGGCGGCGCTTCGGATCCGGGGTGCAGCGCCGGGAACCCACCGCCGAGGGGACGGCGCTCGGCTGGAACCTCCCCTTCGGGCTCCTCACTCCCGCCTCCTGGGTGGCCATGGCCGCCCAGCGTTATCTGCACACCTACAACCTGACCCCGGAGGCCTTCGGCCATGTCGCGGTCACCGACCGGCGCCATGCGGCGCGCAACCCGGCGGCGTACTTCTACGAGAAGCCGATCACCCTCGCCGACCACGCCGCGTCGCGCTGGATCGTCGAACCGCTACGGCTGCTCGACTGCTGCCAGGAGACCGACGGCGGACAGGCGATCGTCGTGACCAGCGCCGAGCGGGCCAGGGACCTTCCGCAGCCGCCTGCGATGATCGTTGCCGCCGCACAGGGCGCAGGGCGGGCGCAGGAGCAGATGACCAGCTTCTACCGTGACGGGCTGACCGGGCTGCCGGAGACGGACGTCGTCGCCAGGCAGCTCTGGCGTACCTCCGGACTCACCCCCTCCGACATCGATGTGGGCATTCTCTACGACCACTTCACCCCCTTCGTGCTGATGCAGCTGGAGGAGTTCGGCTTCTGCGGGCCGGGCGAGGCCGCCGACTTCGTGGCGGACGACGCGCTGCCCCTGAACACGCATGGAGGTCAGCTGGGGGAGGCGTATCTGCACGGGATGAACGGCATCGCGGAGGCGGTCCGGCAGATCCGGGGCACATCGGTGAACCAGATATCCGGGGCGGCCAGAACCCTGGTCACAGCGGGCACGGGGGTGCCTACCTCCGGACTGATTCTGGGCACCGGCGATTGACCGTGGGACAGGAGCGGGCCCGTTGTCCCAGGTGGCTGTCTCAGGTGGCGACCCTGAGTCCTGATGACGAGCTCTACTCCTCCAGGAGGTGGGGCCGGCCCTACCCCTACAACCTGAGGCGGACGTGGCTTCGGGACCTGGGGCCGATCCCCCGGGTAGCACCCGCTCCTAGCGTGGACCTATGACCACGCCAGTCTGCACGGGCGCCTTCAGGGGAGCCACTGCCGCCACCGGACACGCGCCGCTCACCTCGCCGGCGTCGCACACGCAGCATGCGTCGCATGGTTCGCCGGGATCGCACGGTTCGTATGCGGGGCGGGCGCCCTACGCTCCCTACCCGTCGTTCTCGTCGTTCGTGCGGGCGCGGGGGCCCGTGCTGCTGCGTACCGCGCGCTCGCTGACCGCGAATCCGAGCGATGCCGAGGATCTGCTGCAGACCGCGCTCACCAAGACGTACGTCGCGTGGGAACGGATCGAGGATCACCGGGCGCTCGACGGCTATGTCCGCCGGGCCCTGGTGAACACCCGCACCTCGCAGTGGCGCAAGCGGAAGGTGGACGAATTCGCCTGCGACGAGCTGCCCGAGCAGGAGACAGCTCCGGCGCCCGATCCTGCCGAGCAGCAGTCGTTGCACGATGCGATGTGGCGAGCCGTGCTGAAGCTCCCGGACCGGCAGCGGGCGATGGTCGTCCTGCGCTACTACGAGGATCTCAGCGAGGCGCAGACGGCCGAGGTGCTCGGGGTGTCCATCGGCACGGTCAAGAGCGCTGTGTCACGGGCACTCGGCAAGCTGCGCGAAGACCCGGAGCTGACCCCCATACGCTGACCCCGCGAGCCCGCCCGCCTGCGATCCGGCTCAAGCGCGCGAGGCCGGCGGTCTGTGAGCCCGTGTGAGTTCCTCTGAGCGCGCGCAGGCCGGTGAGCCCGCGTGAGTCTGCGATCCGGGCAGTCCCTGAGCTCGTGCGTTTGTGACGCCGGTCGTCGGCGACCAGGCCGTCGAAGTTGACGAGTGCATGGAAGAGGTCGAGGTCACCGACGGATTCCGGACCTCAATGCCGGGATTTCGTGCCTCGGGCGCTCCGCCGATGCGTGCAGAAGAAGTCGACGGGCACCGATTCGTTTGCCCGGGACTAGTGACATACCAATTGGTATGTGCGCAGAATCAGCGGAACCTTACTGCCGCGTAGCGCCCACCGGGAGGACGCCGTGCTGAGCACCATGCAGGACGTACCGCTGACTGTCACCCGCATCCTGACGCATGGGATGACGATCCACGGGAAGTCGCAGGTCACGACCTGGACCGGCGAGCCCGAGCCGCAGCGGCGAAGCTTCGCCGAGGTGGGACGCCGTGCCACGCAGCTCGCCCACGCCCTGCACGACGAGCTCGGTGTCGTCGGCGACCAGAGGGTCGCGACCCTCATGTGGAACAACGCCGAGCATGTCGAGGCGTACCTGACGATCCCCTCCATGGGTGCCGTGCTCCACACGCTCAACCTGCGGCTCCCCGCCGAGCAGTTGATCTGGATCGTCAAGCACGCCGACGACAAGGTCGTCATCGTCAACGGTTCGCTGCTGCCGCTCCTCGCGCCGCTCCTCCCGCACCTGCCGTCGATCGAGCATGTGGTCGTCGCCGGGTCCGGTGACCGTTCCGTGCTCGACGGTGCCGCGCCGCGGGTGCACGACTACGAGGAGCTGATCACCGGTCGTCCCACCAGCTACGACTGGCCGGAACTGGACGAACGCCAGGCCGCCGCCATGTGCTACACCTCCGGCACCACCGGCGACCCCAAGGGCGTCGTCTACTCCCACCGCTCCGTCTACCTGCACTCCATGCAGGTCAACATGTCGGAGTCGATGGGGCTGACCGACAAGGACACCACGCTGGTGGTCGTCCCCCAGTTCCACGTCAACGCGTGGGGCCTGCCGCACGCGACGTTCATGTCCGGCGTCAACATGCTGATGCCGGACCGGTTCCTGCAGCCCGCCCCGCTCGCGGACATGATCGAGCGCGAGAAGCCGAGCCACGCCGCCGCCGTTCCGACCATCTGGCAGGGCCTGCTCGCCGAGGTCACCGTCAACCCGCGCGATCTGACCTCGATGGCCCACGTCACCATCGGCGGTGCCGCCTGTCCGCCCTCCCTCATGGAGGCGTACGACAAGCTGGGCGTCCGTCTCTGCCACGCCTGGGGCATGACCGAGACGTCGCCGCTCGGCACGATGGCCAACCCGCCCGCAGGGCTGACCGCGGAGCAGGAGTGGCCGTACCGCATCACCCAGGGACGATTCCCGGCCGGAGTCGAGGCGCGACTGGTCGGCCCCGGCGGCGAGCATCTGCCCTGGGACGGTGAGTCGGCCGGTGAGCTGGAGGTCCGCGGCCCCTGGATCGCCGGTGCCTACTACGGCGGCGCGGACGGCGAGGCACTGCGCCCCGAGGACAAGTTCAGCGAGGACGGCTGGCTGAAGACCGGTGACGTCGGCGTCATCAGCGAGGACGGCTTCCTCACCCTCACCGACCGCGCCAAGGACGTCATCAAATCCGGCGGCGAGTGGATTTCCAGCGTCGAGCTGGAAAATGCCCTGATGGCGCACCCGGATGTGGCCGAGGCCGCCGTCGTCGCGGTCCCGGACGAGAAGTGGGGAGAGCGTCCGCTGGCGACCGTCGTGCTCAAGGACGGCGCGACCGCGGAATACGAGGCGCTGAAGGCGTTCCTCGCCGAGTCCGGCATAGCCAAGTGGCAGCTGCCGGAGCGCTGGTCGATCATTCCGGCGGTGCCGAAGACCAGCGTCGGCAAGTTCGACAAGAAGGTGATCCGTAAGCAGTACGCGGCGGGCGAGCTGGACATCACGCAGCTCTGAGCGGTGCGCTGACGGCGAGGGCGGTACGGGAAGTCCCGTACCGCCCTCGTCCGTCGTCGCGACGACGACTACCTCAGTTCGTGCCGATCTTCGCCAGCAGGTCGACGATGCGGGACTGGACCTCTTCGCTCGTCGAGCGTTCCGCCAGGAAGAGCACGGTCTCGCCGGAGCTGAGCCTCGGCAGCTCCGTCCGGTTGATGTCGGCCGAGGTGTAGACGACCAGTGGGGTCCGGTTGAGCTGGCCGTTCGCGCGCAGCCAGTCGACGATCCCGGCTCGGCGGCGGCGTACCTGCATCAGGTCCATCACCACCAGATTCGGCCGCATCCGGGTGGCGAGGGAGACCGCTTCGCTGTCGGTCGCGGCGCACGCAACCTGCATGCCGCGGCGTTCCAGCGTCGCCGTCAGCGCCACCGCGATTTCCTCGTGCTTCTCGATCAGCAGTACCCGCGGCGGGTGCTGCTCGCTGTCGCGGGGTGCGAGCGCCTTGAGGAGCACCGCGGGGTCGGCACCGTACGCCGCTTCCCGCGATGCCTGTCCCAGACCGGCCGTCACCAGCACCGGAACTTCGGCAGCCACGGCCGCCTGGCGCAGCGACTGCAGCGCCGTACGCGTGATCGGCCCGGTCAGCGGGTCCACGAAGAGGGCGGCGGGGAACGCCGCGATCTGGGCGTCCACCTCCTCGCGGGAGTGCACGATGACCGGCCGGTAGCCGCGGTCGCTCAGCGCCTGCTGGGTGGAGACGTCGGGCGCGGGCCAGACGAGAAGCCGGCGCGGGTTGTCCAGCGGTTCCGGGGGAAGCTCGTCGTCGACCGGCTGCGGTGAGGGACGGTTGGCGACCTCGACCGCGCCGCCCGGGCCGTCCAGCGGCTCCGGCCCCTCGGCGCCCTCGTCGGGTGCCCCTATGGCGTACGCGCGCCCCTCGGCGGCCGGGGCTGAGAGCAGCTGCCCGGAGGCACTGGTGGTGGGCGCGTTGCCGGGCTGGGGGGCGGCGGCCGGTGCGGTGGCCGGCTGCGGCAGGTCGGGCTCCGCGGCGCGCTCGTCCTCGGGCGGCGCGGCGAGCTTGCGCCGACGCCCGGCACCGCCGAGCGTGTGGTTCTGCTGGTGCGCGAGGTGTTGGGCGAACGGCACGCCCTGCCCGAGGGTCCGCACGCTGAACGCGCGCCCCTGCGTCGAGTCGGTGGAGACGGGTGCGGCGGCGGACATCGGCGCCGACGCGGGCATCGGTGCCTCGGCGGGCAGCGGCTGTCGCCGGGGGTCCGGCGCGGGCTCGGCCACGGGAGCGGGCTCGGGCGCGATGGCGTCCGGACGGCTCTCCGCCGTGCCGGCGGGAGCGGTGATGGCCGCGGTGCCGGTGGTGGTGTGCTCCGTTCCGGGCCGGGACAGGTCCCCGGGGGCGTTCAGGGCGGCCAGGCCCTGTCCCGAGGTGCCGTTCTCCGGCCGGCCGCCGGGCTGCATGGGCTCCTGCGCGGGTTCCGGCTGTCCGGGCTGCTGCTGGGGCGTGTCCGGGGCGTGACGGGCACGGCGGCGCCCGGTCGGTGCGGGGTGTTCCTGCGGCGGCGTGTGGTGGTTGTCCTGCGGCGTGCCCACGGCGTCGTGGCGTGCGGGCAGCGCGGCGTCCGCCTCACCGGCCGTGGGCGGGATCCGGTCGGCATCGGCGGGCGGGAGGGCGAACGCGGTACGCGGCCCCACCGGTTCGGCCGCGGCGGCTCGGTCCTGCGCGGCGGCCAGCGCCCGGCGGGCCCGTCGCCCGGTCGGCTGCTGCTGTGCCTGATGCTGAGTCTGGTCGGTCTGCTGACCCTCTGGTGTCTGCTGTCGGCCGGACCGGGACGCGGTCCGGTCCTGCCCCGGGGCAGAAACGAGGGCCGGGAGGGCCAGCTGGTTCTCGTTGCCCTGGCGCGCCCGTCCACCGCCCGCGGGCACCGGCACGGGCGCCTCGGCGGGTACGCCCTGCGGCGGCACGGTCTGCCCGCGCTGCGGACGTCCGCCCACGCCCTGAGCGCCCTCGGCCGCCGTCACCACCGCCCCCTCGGACGGCGCTGCGGCCGCGGGCAGCGCCAACGCCTGCCCCGGCTGCTCCATGGGCTGACCGGTGCCCGTCTCGGCCGGGCTGGGCCGTCCCCGCCTGCGACCGGATCCCCCGCCCTGCTGGGCCGGGATGAGCTCGTGGGGCGACTGCTGGGGCTGCTGGGCGGACGGCTGCTGAGCCTGCTGTCCGCCGTGCTCGTCCTGCGCCGCCGCTTCACGACGCGCCCTGCGCCGCCCCGTCGGCTCCGCTGCAGCGGTGTCACCGGACTCGGCCCCCTCAGCGGCCGTCCCGCCGCCCACCGGGCTCTCCAGGAAGGCGTCCGTCGACGCGCGTCGCGCCCTGCGCCGTCCGCCGCCCGGCGGTGTCCCCTGCTGCTGCCCGGTCTCCTCGGGCGCAGCCGGAACGGGAGGCGTCCGAGGCGGCAGTACGGTCCCCGCACCCGCGCCCAGCGGCACTTCGAGGACGTACGCGCTGCCGCTCATCCCCGGCATCTCGTGCGTCTGCAGCACGCCGCCGTGCGCCCGCACGATCCCGCGCACGATCGGTTCGTGCACGGGGTCGCCCCCGGCGAACGGTCCGCGCACCTCGATCCGTACGACCTCACCGCGCTGCGCCGCCGCCACGACCACTGTCGAGTCGACGTAGCCGACGCCCGGCACCACCCGCGCCTTGCCGGTCGAGTCGATCCCGGCGACGTCCGCGACCAGGTGGGCGAGCGCCGTCACCAGCCGCCCCGCGTCCACCTCGGCCTCGATCGGCGGCGCGTGCACCGCGAACTGCGCGCGCCCCGGACCGATCAGTTCCACAGCGCCGTCGATACCGGCCGTCACGACCGAGTCGAGCAGCACCTTCTGTTTGACCAGCGCCTCCGCCCCGCTGTCGAGACGCTGGTAGCCGAGCACGTTGTCGACGAGCGTCGTCATCCGGGCGTAGCCGGCGGCCAGGTGGTGCAGGATCTGGTTGGCCTCGGGCCACAGCTGGCCCGCCGGGTCGGCGGCGAGAGTCGAGAGCTCGCCGCGCAGCTCCTCCAGCGGCCCGCGCAGCGACTCGCCGAGGACGGCGGTCAGCTGTGCGTGCCGGGCGGTCAGTTGTGCGAGCCGCTCGGTCAGCTCCTCCGACTCGGCCGCGGACCGCTCGGTCCGGTCGGCCAGCTCGGCGGCATGCCGTTCGGTCAGCCCGGTGACCTCGGCGGTGTGCTGCTCGGTCAGCCGGGTGACCTCGGCGGTGTGGCTCTCGGTCAGTTCGGTCAGCCGCGCCGTGTGCTCGTTGGTGAGTTCCTCGTACGGCCGGCGGTCGGTGAACGTCATCACCGCACCGACCAGCTGGTCCCCGTCCCGGACGGGCGCGGTCGTCAGATCGACCGGCACCTGCGCGCCGCTCTTGGACCACAGCACCTGCCCGCGCACCCGGTGCTTGCGACCGGACTTGAGCGTGTCGGCGAGCGGCGACTCCTCGTACGGGAACGGCTCGCCCTCCGCACGCGAGTGCAGGATCAGCGGATGCAGCTCCTGGCCGCCCAGGTCACTGGCACGAAAGCCGAGGATCTGCGCGGCGGCGGGGTTGACCAGGACGACCCGGCCGTCGGTGTCCGTGCCGACGACCCCCTCGGCCGCGGCACGCAGGATCATCTCGGTCTGCCGCTGCGAACGGGCCAGCTCGGCCTCGGTGTCGACGGTGCCCGACAGATCCCGTACGACGAGCATCAGCAGCTCGTCGCCCGTGTAGCTGCCGTTGTAGGTGGACTGGAAGTCGTTGTACGCGGCCTGCCCGTCCTCCAGGCTGGCGCTGGTGACCTCGACCGGGTACTCGTTGCCGTCGGTCCGCCGCGCGATCATCCGCGTCGGCTTCGTCCGGCCCCGTTCGTCCGCTGCCTCGGGCCTGCGCATCGACCCCGGGATCAGCTTGGAGTCGAACTCCGGAAGCAGATCGAGGAGTCCGCGACCGACGAGCGCGGTGCCCGGCGTCTCGAACATTTCGAGGGCGATGGTGTTGGCGTTGACGACCGTGCCGTTGCAGTTGACGAGCAGGAGCCCGTCAGGGAGGGCATCGAGTATGGCTGCGAGGCGAGCAGCGCCTCGGGATGGCCTGCTGCTCACGACGACGCTTCCTCCCTGGTTACCGCACCTTGCCGACAGCGGGCCCCATCTTGCCCCTCGGGCCGCAGGCTGTCACTGGAGGAGTCTAAAGGCAGGGGAGGGGCATCCGGCGGCGGATGAGGGGGAGCTCTCACCAAGGTTCTGTGCATACCGTGTACGACCCCTGCCCCTGACGTGTCCTGTGACGGCCCCGACCACGTCGGGTCATCGGACATTCGGGAGCACCGGCCGCAGGTTGTTCCAGCGTGCGATCTCGCATCCGTTGGTCCGGTCGAAGGCGGCGTCGACACGCTGCCCGTGCCAGGTTCCGGTGACCCGGGCCGTGGCCGATCCGCTGAATTGCTGGGTGCACATGGTGCCGGTGGGCACCGGACGGAAGGGGTCCTTGCCGTCACCCGCGGGCGCCCCCAGCTCCGCGAGCCGGTCGCACGCGTGCTGCGCCACCGGGTGGCTGCCGCCGGCGGGGTAGCACTTCAGTTCGTACACGCCGTCGGCGGCGCGGTCTCCGGAATCCAGGACCGTGACCGTCAGCTCGGTCTTCCGGGCGTCGTCGTCGCCCTGGAGCGCCGGTACCGGCAGCGGGAGGGGCAGCGGAAGGTGGCCGGTGGCAGCGGTCGCGGCCGGTGCGGCGGCGGACAGCACGGCGAAGGATGTGACAGCGGTCAGGGTGAGGCGGCGCAGCATGCGGGCTCCTGTGGACGTGTGGAAGACGGAGAGGCGGTACCCCGTCATCACTAACGCTCCGCATGCTCCGGCGTTGCGCAACCCGAAGACTTTGCCCTGGCGGCCGACGGCCTAGTACCGTAGGCGGCGATTGGTGAGGCAGTGCTCAGCTGTGTCATCATCTGCACGCACCACTCGCGTTCGCGCGGGGTGTGCTGGAGGCGTCGCCTAGTCCGGTCTATGGCGCCGCACTGCTAATGCGGTTTGGGTCTTAAAGCCCATCGAGGGTTCAAATCCCTCCGCCTCCGCTTGATCACTGAAGCCCCGTGCCACTGGCCGGGGCTTCAGTCGTATCCGGGTGCGGCGCGCGTTCGCGAAGGCGCGTGCAGACATGACCCAACATAGAGTTTCCGCAGGTCAGAGGCGGTTTGGGTAATGGATTTCGCGTGACGGCGCAGGTCATGTAATGTTGTTCCCGCAACGCCGACCAGGCAGAAAAGCCCGGAACGCCAAGCACTCGTAGCTTAACGGATAGAGCATCTGACTACGGATCAGAAGGTTGCAGGTTCGAATCCTGCCGAGTGCACAGCAGGCCGGAGGCCCTCAGGAGAAATCCTGAGGGCCTCCGGCTTTTGCGTTGACGGCAGTGTGACGGGCTGTGGAGCAAAAGGGAGCTGAGGTCAGGAGGCCAGGGCGAGCGCCCAGTTCGACTCGGCGAGCCGGAATCCGCAGTGACCCTTCGCCGTGCCTGAGGCCCCGTGGCTGTGGCGGCCGACCTGCGCGGCTTCACCCACCTGTCCGGGCCGGGGCCCGAGTTGTCGTCCAAGGCCCGCAGAAGCACGGCCGGGTCAGGCCGACGTCTTGACGGCCGAGCCCGTCCGGACCCGCTCCTGCACGACGCGGCGGCGCCGGGTCGGCATCCCGAGCGTCGGGTTGGCGACGCCCCAGGCCGCGCCTTTGCAGACCAGCTCCTTGTAGACGGCGGCGAGCCGTCCGGTCAGGGCCGCCCGGACGGCGCGGTCGTCGGCGGTGACGTACTGGATCACGCCTTCCCTGCGGCCCAGTGAGATGCACTGGTTGAAGTAGCGGACCGGCGCGTTCGGGAGCTTCCCTCCGGTCAGGCGTGCCGCGATGGCGTCGGCGGCCTGCCACGCGGTGGGCGTGCCCGAGGCGCACGACATCCGCAGCGGCTTGTCGCCCGGGCCCATGGCCATGGCCGCGTCGCCGATGGCGTACACGTCCGGGTGCGAGACCGAGCGCATGGTCCCGTCGACCACGATCTGGCCTGTGCCGGTGACCTCCAGAGCGGTGGCCTTCGCGATCGGGTGGACCGCGAAGCCGGTGGTCCACACGGTGACCGCGGCCGGGACGGACGTGCCGTCGGCGGTGGTGACGCGGTCGGCCTCCACGCCGGTGACAGCGGTGTGCTCGTGCACGGTGATGCCGAGCTTGTCGAAGACTTTCCGCAGGTGCCGGCGGCCTTTGGGCGCGAGCCAGTCGCCGAGCCCGCCGCGGGCGGCGAGGGCGATATCGAGATCCGGGCGGGCCTCGGCGATCTCGGTCGCGGCCTCCAGGCCGGTGAGGCCGCCGCCGACGACGACCACGGTCTGTCCGGCGTCCAGGCCGGCCAGGCGCTCGCGCAGCCGGAGCGCTCCGGGGCGGCCGGTGATCTCGTGGGCGTGCTCGGCGGTGCCGGGGACGCCTTGGGTGTTCCAGCCGCTGCCGAGGGCGTACACGAGGCTGTCGTACTCGAGCTCCTCGGCGCCGTTCGCGTCGATGACGGCGACAGTCTTGCGGCCGACGTCGACACCGGTGACCTTCGCGAGCTTCAGTTCGACGCCGGTGCCCGCGAACATCTCGCTGAACGGCCGGGGCTTGAGGTCCTGGCCGACCGCCAGCTGGTGCATCCGGACGCGCTCGACGAAGTCGGGCTCGGCGTTGACGAGGGTGATGGCGACGTCCTGGCGGCGCAGCCGCTTGGCGAGGCGACCGGCGGCGATGGCTCCGGTGTATCCGGCTCCGAGGACGATGATGCGGTGCTGCATTTCCCTGCTCCTGTCTCGCGCGGGTTCGCCACCTGAACCGGGCAGCCCGCGGTTTCCTGACAAGAACGCGATGTGAAGCACCTCACATCGCGGTCAGAAGGCGGTGAGCAGGGGTTCCTCGTGGTCGGCGGCCGCCCACCGCTGGGTCGCGCGTTCGAGCTTGTCGGGGTTGACCTGGTTGCGGAACGCGGAGATGCCCTCGGCGGTGACCTCCAGGCACATGACGCCGATGACCCGGCCGTCGAGGACAGCCACGAGGGCGGGGGCGCCGTTGGCGGTCGTGGCGTAGATCTCGGGGGAGCCGCCGACGATGGCGCGCTTGGCCTTGCCGGGCTTGAACAGGCCCCGCATGAAGGTGGCGACCGCGAGGGCGCCCTCGAACGCCTTGGCGCGGGCCGGGACCTTCCCGCCGCCGTCGCCGATCGAGATGGCGTCTTCGGTGAGCAGCCGCACGAGCGGCTCGGTCCGGCCGCTGGTGGCGGCCGCGAGGAACTCCTCGACGATCCGCCGGGCGGCGGCCTCGTCGATCTCGGTGCGGGCCCTGCCGTCCGCGATGTGCTTCTTGGCGCGGTGGAAGATCTGCTGGCTGGCGGCCTCGGTGATGTCGAGGATCTCCGCGATCTGCCGGTGCGGGTAGTCGAAGGCCTCCCGCAGCACGTACACCACCCGCTCGTTGGGGGAGAGGCGCTCCATGAGGGCGAGGACCGCGTACGAGACGGATTCGCGCTGCTCGGCGGTGTCGGCCGGGCCGAGCATCGGGTCCCCGGCGAGCAGCGGCTCGGGCAGCCATTGGCCCACATAGGTCTCGCGCCGGGCGCGGGCCGAGGTGAGCTGGTTGAGGCACAGGTTGGTGAGGACCTTCGTCAGCCAGGCCTCGGGGACCTCGATGCGGTCGATGTCGGCGGCCTGCCAGCGCAGGAACGTTTCCTGCACGGCGTCCTCGGCATCGCTCGCGGAGCCGAGGAGGCGGTAGGCGATGGCCTCCAGGCGGGGCATGGAGGCCTTGAACCGGTCCATGTCGTTCATGGTCAGAGCCATGGCCCGGATCATAGGGGCTGTCCCGTAATCCCTGGCGGGCGCGCACGGACCTCGGGCTGCGTCCCTGCGCTACTCGACCGGTGCTGTTCGGCTTCCCGGACGCAGTGGATCGCGTTGCCCGTGCCTCCCGGGGCCCCCGCGTGCGCCGATCGCCCTTCCCCGCGCGGCCGGTTGATCGGGATCCCCGCTCCGCCGCGGAGCCTCGTTACGATCGCACGCATGAGCTGGCACTGCACCGGGTTGCGATGGCCCCAAGAAGGGCCGGTCCTGGGGTGGCAGAAGGACGGGGCGACGGGCCGAGCGGTGGGCGGGGCCGGTTCGACGCGGGTGAGTGTCCTTGCCTATGGGAAGGAGCTCGGGTTCCGCGCCGGCGGTGAGCGGCACTGTGTGGGGGCGCGGGGGAACGTGTGTCCGCTGGGCGCCGTGGTGTCCGGGCGGAGTACGGGGGCGCGGTGCCCGGAGTGCGCGCGACTGGACCGGGCGCACTCGGTGGCCGCCGACACGATCGCCGACGACCCCCGGACGTACCGCGTCTATCTCGCCTGGTTCGGGCCCGGGATGGTGAAGGTCGGCATCACTGCGGAGGAGCGGGGTGCGGCGCGGCTGCGGGAGCAGGGGGCCGTGGTCTTCAGCTGGCTGGGGCGCGGTCCGTTGATGGCGGCGCGGCGGACCGAGGAGCTGCTCCGTGCGGCGCTGGGCGTGCCGGACCGGATCCCGTACGCACGCAAGCGCGCCGTGCGGGCCGTCCTGCCGGGTGCCGCCGGGCGGGTCGCGGAGGTCGAGGAGCTGTACGGGCGGGCGGCGGCGCTGGAGAGGGGGGCGGGATGGCCGCAGTCGCTGGAGCGGCTGCCGTTCGACCCCGTCGACCACACAGGCGTGTTCGGACTGGACGGACCGGTCGAGGTGGGGCGGGCGGTGACCGAGCTGGTGGACGGCGGGGTGGTCGGTGGGCGGCTGGTCGCGGCCGCCGGGCCCGATCTGCATCTGGCGACCGCGGACGGGGTGGTCGTGCTGGACACCCGGCTGATGACCGGGTGGGAGCTGGTGGGGGCCGCTGCGCGGTCGGGGGTGACCGTGCCGGTGGTCGACATCGGGGGCGGCGGCGTGCAGGACGGGCTGTTCTGAGATCGTCGGTGGTCCGGGCGGGCCGGGTGAGGAGTGCGTGATGAGTGGCGAGAGCAATGACGTGGTGCGGTTCTGGGAGCGCCTCGGGTTGCCGGGGCTGATCGACGTCCATACCCACTTCATGCCGGAGCAGGTGCTTCGCAAGGTGTGGGCGTACTTCGACTCCGCCGGACCGCTGACCGGCATGGAATGGCCGATCACCTACCGGCATGACGAGGACGAACGGCTCGCGCTGCTCCGGTCCTTCGGGGTGCGGCGGTTCACCTCGATGCTCTATCCGCACAAGGCGGGGATGGCGGCCTGGCTGAACGGCTGGGCGGCCGACTTCGCGCGGCGGGTGCCCGACTGTCTGCACACGGCGACCCTCTTCCCCGAGGAGGGCGTGGAGCGTTACGTCCGCGAGGCGGTCGAGGCGGGGGCGCGCATCTTCAAGTCGCACCTCCAGGTCGGGGCGTACGACGCCAACGATCCGCTGCTGGAGCCCGTGTGGGGGCTGCTCGCCGACGCCGGGGTTCCGGTGGTGATGCACTGCGGGTCCGGTCCCGCACCCGGCAAGTACACCGGCCCCGAGCCGATCGGCCGGCTGCTCGGCCGGCATCCGCGGCTGCGGCTGGTGGTGGCACACATGGGGATGCCCGAGTACGCGGAGTTCCTGGCGCTGGCGGAGGCGTACCCCGAGGTGCGGCTCGATACGACGATGGCGTTCACGGACTTCTCGGAGGACCTCACGCCGTTTCCGGTGGCGGAGCGTGGACGGCTCGCCGATCTCGGGGACCGGATCCTGCTGGGGACGGACTTCCCGAACATTCCGTACCCGTACGTGCACCAGCTGCATGTCCTGGAGCGGCTGGAGTTGGGGGACGAATGGCTGCGGGCGGTCTGCTACGGGAACGCGCACGCGCTGTTCGACCGGCGCTGAGCCCGCGCTTCCTGGTTTCTCAGGGAATTCACAGGATCGGGAAAGGACCCTCTCAGAGGCGTCTCACAGGGTTGAGGCATGACGACGACCACCCCCCAGGGGCGTACCGAACTGCTCAGGCCGGACCGCAATCCCGTCCGCGTGCTGGTCGTGGACGACGAGGCGCCGCTCGCCGAGCTGCTGTCCATGGCCCTGCGCTACGAGGGCTGGGAGGTGCGCAGCGCCGGGGACGGTGCGAGTGCCGTCCGCATGGCGCGTGACTTCCGGCCGGACGCGGTGATCCTCGATGTGATGCTGCCCGACACCGACGGGCTCTCGGTGCTCGGCAAGCTGCGCCGGGACCTCTCCGAAGTCCCCGTGCTGTTCCTGACCGCGCGCGACTCGGTGGAGGACCGGATCGCCGGGCTCACGGCGGGCGGCGACGACTATGTGACGAAGCCGTTCAGCCTGGAGGAGGTCGTGGCGCGGCTGCGCGGGCTGATCCGGCGGTCCGGGACGGCGACGGTACGGAGCGAGTCGACGCTCGTCGTCGGTGACCTGGTGCTCGACGAGGACAGCCACGAGGTGAGCCGGGGGACGACGTCCATCCACCTCACCGCGACCGAGTTCGAGCTGCTGCGCTTCCTGATGCGCAATCCGCGAAGGGTGCTGAGCAAGGCACAGATCCTCGACCGCGTGTGGAACTACGACTTCGGCGGGCAGGCGAACGTCGTCGAGCTGTACATCTCGTATCTGCGCAAGAAGATCGACGCCGGACGGACGCCGATGATCCACACCCGGCGCGGGGCCGGATATCTCATCAAGCCCGGTGAATAGCCCGGTGAGCGGCCGGGCGCGGCGGCGGGGAGAGCGGACGGGACGGCGGCCGTGGACGCTGCGGACCCGGCTGGTGGTGTCCGCGGTGACGCTGATCGCCGTGGTGGCCGCGGTGATCGGCTCGGTCACCGCCATCGCCTTCCACAGCTACATGTACGGCAAGCTCGACGATCAGCTGCACTCCATCGCCATGCGGGCCTTGAAGCCACCGCCGCGCGGCGGCGCGGCCGGCGCGGGTGGTCTGCCGATGCCCGCCGACGGCCCGGACGGTGACCCGCTGGCGTTCATAGATGCCCGCGGGCAGCCTTTCGGCACGCTCGGTGCGGTGTCCGTGGACGGCTCGATCACTGCGTCGAGCGTGGTCCAGGACAACTCCGACGCCCTCGAACAGACCGCAGCGGCCGGTGTGAGGCCGCTGAAGGGCGCGGAGCGGAAGGCCCTGGAGGCGGCGGGCGTCGAGGTCGGGGACGGGGCGCGCGGCGTCGATCTGCCCGGACTCGGCTCGTACCGCGTGGAGGCCGTCGAGGGGGCGGACGAGGCGACGACCGTCCTCGTCGGCATCCCCGCCGCCGAGGTGCGCGGCGCCCTGACCACCCTGATCCTCGTCGAGGTCTGTGTCACCGGGGCCGGGCTGATCGCCGCCGGGATCGCCGGGGCCGCCATGGTCGGGGTCGCGCTGCGACCGCTGCGCCGGGTCGCCGCGACCGCCACCCGGGTCTCCGAACTCCAGTTGCACAGCGGTGAGGTGGCACCCCTGGAGCGGGTACCGGCCGCCGAGGCGGATCCGCGGACAGAGGTCGGACAGGTGGGCGCGGCGCTCAACCGGATGCTGGGCCATGTCGGTTCGGCGCTCGCGGTGCGCCAGGAGAGCGAGATGCGGGTACGGCAGTTCGTCGCGGACGCCAGCCATGAGCTGCGGACGCCGCTGGCCTCGATCCGCGGGTACGCCGAACTGACCCGGCGCGGACGCGAGGAGACCGGTCCGGACACCCGGCACGCGCTGGGGCGGATCGAGTCCGAGGCGGAGCGGATGACGGGCATGGTGGAGGATCTCCTGCTCCTGGCCCGCCTCGATGCCGGGCGCCCGCTCTCGTGCGAGAGCACTGATCTGTCACCGATCGTCGTCGACGCGGTGAGCGATGCCCGGGCAGCCGGGCAACGGGGCCATCACTGGCGGCTGGAACTGCCCGACGAACCCGCGACCGTGCACGCCGATCCGACCAGGCTCCACCAGGTGCTGGTCAATCTGCTGGCCAATGCCCGTACGCACACCCCGCCCGGCACCACCGTCATCGCGCGCGTACGGGCCGGGGCCGCTCACCCGTGGGTGACGCTGGAGGTGCAGGACGACGGGCCGGGAATCCCTGCCCAGTTGCTGCCGCATGTCTTCGAACGGTTCGCGCGCGGCGATGCGTCGCGCTCGCGCAGCGCGGGTTCCACCGGGCTCGGCCTCGCCATCGTGCAGGCTGTCGTCACCGCGCACGGCGGTCGGGTGGAGGTGCGGTCGGTGCCGGGGTGCACGGTCTTCGCCGTCCATCTGCCGGCGGTTCTGCCTGCTGTTCCGCCGGTCCGTACCGGCTCACAGCACAACCACAGGTCCATCACACCGGTGTGACAGCGGGGTTGGCGACTGTCGATGACATGCGAACCGACTCTTCCTGGAGCACCTTGCCGGCCCGGGAGCATCTCCTGGCCGGAGCGGTCGACGCGGCAGATGTCCCCGTCCTCGACGTGGTGGTACCCGTCTACAACGAGGAGAAGGACCTCGAAACCTGTGTGCTGCGCCTGCACGACCATCTGGTGCGCACTTTCCCGTACGCCTTCCGGATCACCGTCGCCGACAACGCGAGCACCGACCGCACGCCCCAGGTGGCGGCCCGGCTGGCGGCGATCCTCCCGCGGTGCCGCTCGTACCGGCTGGAGGAGAAGGGGCGCGGAAGGGCGCTGCGTACCGTCTGGTCGCAGTCGGACGCCCCGGTCCTCGCCTACATGGACGTCGATCTCTCCACCGACCTCAACGCTCTGCTCCCGCTCGTCGCCCCGCTGATCTCCGGCCACTCGGACCTGGCCGTCGGGTCGCGGCTGGCCCGCAGTTCGCGGGTCGTGCGCGGATCGAAGCGGGAGTTCATCTCGCGGGCCTACAACCTCATCCTCCGGTCGTCGCTGGCCGCGCGGTTCAGTGACGCGCAGTGCGGGTTCAAAGCCATTCGGCAGGACGTCGCGCAACGGCTGCTGCCGATGGTCGAGGACACCGGCTGGTTCTTCGACACCGAGCTGCTGGTCCTCGCCGAGCGCGCCGGGCTGCGCATCCATGAGGTGCCGGTCGACTGGATCGACGACCCCGACTCCACGGTCCACATCGTGCGGACGGCTACCGAGGACCTGAAAGGCGTGTGGCGGGTGGGGCGGGCGCTGGCCGTCGGGGCGCTGCCGCTGGACCGTCTCACCCGTCCCTTCGGGGACGATCCGCGCGACCGCGGGCTGAGCGGTGTGCCGGGCGGCCTGGCCCGCCAGCTGGTCGGGTTCTGCGTCGTGGGCGCGCTCTCCACGCTCTTCTATCTCGCCCTGTACTCGCTCTTCCGACTGGGCGCCGGCCCCCAGATCGCCAACGGCGGCGCGCTGCTGGTGTCGGCCGTCGCCAATACGGCAGCCAATCGGAGGCTCACCTTCGGCGTACGCGGCCGTGGCGGCGCGGTACGCCATCAGGCGCAGGGCCTCGTCGTCTTCGCCATCGGCCTCGCACTGACCAGCGGTTCGCTCGCGGCGCTGGGAACGACGTCCGGATCGCCGTCGCACGGTACGGAGCTCGCCGTGCTGATCGCGGCCAATCTCGCGGCGACCGTGCTGCGGTTCCTGCTCTTCCGCGCCTGGGTCTTCCCGGACCGCACCCCCGCGGCTGCCACGGCCGGCCACGCCGACGACACTCACCACGAACTGGGGAACGTCCGATGACCACGCTGCACCCCACCGACCGTTTTCCGGCGGCGCCGCCGGCGGTTGCACCGGCTGCGGAAGAGCCGTTCCTGCGGCGCGTCCGACGGGGCAGGCCCGAGGACCCTCGCTGGGTACGGCCCGCCTTCCTCACCCTGCTCCTGGCCATCGCACTGGCCTACCTGTGGAATCTCAGCGCCTCCGGCTACGCCAACTCCTTCTACTCCGCGGCCGTTCAGGCCGGCAGCCAGAGCTGGAAGGCGTTCTTCTTCGGCTCGCTGGACGCCGCCAACGCCATCACCGTCGACAAGCCTCCGGCCACGCTCTGGCCGATGGCCCTGTCGGTACGGATCTTCGGCCTCAGCTCGTGGGCGATTCTCGCTCCGCAGGTGCTGATGGGGGTGGCGACGGCGGGTGTGCTGTACGCGGCGGTGCGGCGACGGTTCGGCGCGGCCGCCGGACTGATCTCGATGGCGGTGTTCGCGCTCACGCCCGTCGCCGCGCTGATGTTCCGTTTCAACAACCCGGACGCGCTGCTCGCGCTGCTGATGACCGCGACGGTCTACTGCGTGCTGCGGGCGCTGGAGCACGGCCGGACGAAGTGGCTGGTGTGGGCCGGGGTCGCGGTCGGTCTTGCGTTCCTGTCGAAGACCTTGCAGGCGTTTTTGATCCTGCCGCCGCTGGCCGTGCTGTACGCGGTGTGCGCGCCGACGACGGTACGGAAGCGGTTCGGTCAACTCGGCCTCTCCGCACTCGCGATGGTCGTCGCGGGCGGCTGGTGGGTGGCGATCGTCGAGCTCTGGCCCGCATCCTCCCGTCCGTACATCGGCGGTTCGCAGAACAACTCCTTCCTGGAGCTGACCTTCGGCTACAACGGGCTCGGCCGGATCAGCGGCGACGAGACCGGCAGCGTCGGAGGCGGCGGCGGTCAGTCCGGTGGCCAGTGGGGCGAGACCGGCATCGGCCGGATGTTCAACTCCGAGATCGGCAGCCAGATCTCCTGGCTGCTGCCCGCCGCGCTGATCCTGCTCATCGCGGGCATCTGGCTCACCTGGAGGGCTAAACGGACGGACATCGCCCGCGCGGCCTTCCTCGCCTGGGGCGGCTCGCTGCTGATGACCGCGATGGTCTTCAGCTTCATGGCCGGCATCTTCCACCAGTACTACACGGTCGCCCTGGCCCCCTACATCGCGGCGCTCGTCGGGATGGGCGTAACGGTTCTGTGGGAGGAGCGGGCCAAGTGGGCGGCGAGCGGAGTGCTCGGCGCCACGGTCGCTGTCACGGCGCTCTGGTCGTACGTCCTGCTGGGGCGGACCCCGGACTACCTGCCGTGGCTGCGCTGGGCCGTCCTCATCGGCGGTCTCGTGGGCGCGGCGGGCCTGCTGCTCGCGGGCAGGGCCGGGCGCCGGCTGGCGCTCGCCGCGGTGGGGATCGGTTTCGTCGCGTCGCTGGCCGGTCCGACGGCGTACACCCTCAGCACGCTGAACAGCGGGCACCAGGGCTCGATCGTCACGGCCGGCCCGTCGGGCGCCAGCATGATGGGCGGTGGTGGCAGGGGTGGTCCCGGAGGTGGCGGAATGCAGCCGCCGGGCCGGAACAGTCAGGCCAATCAGCAGGGCGGCGGCATGGGCCGGCCGCCGACCAGCGGCCAGGGCGGCTTCCCGGGTGGTGGCCAACAGGGCCAGGCCCAGGGCCAGGGCAATCAGCAGAACGGCATGCCGGGCGGCGGCCCCGGTGGCATGACCGAAGGCGGCATGGGCGGAGGCGGCGGTATGGGCGGTCTGCTGAACGGCTCGTCCGTCAGTTCCCGGGCCAAGAAGCTCCTGGGGACGAACGCCGACGCCTACACCTGGGCAGCCGCGGCCATCGGCTCGCAGAACGCCGCCAGTTACCAGCTCGCCACCGGCGACCCGGTGATGGCGATCGGCGGATTCAACGGCAGTGACCCGTCCCCGACACTCGCCCAGTTCAAGCAGTATGTCGAGGACGGAAGGATCCACTACTTCATTTCGAGCGGCACGGGCGGGATGGGCGCCACGGGCGGCGACAGCGGCACCTCGTCCAGGATCAGCTCGTGGGTCGAGGACACCTTCGAGAAGGTCACTGTCGGCAGTTCGACCTTCTACGACCTGACTCAGCCCACGAGCTGACCCGAACCGGCCGTCAGCGCCGGAGCAGCAGCAGATCGGCGACAACCGGGCGGTGGTCCGAGGCAAGTGTCTCGGACACCGCCGCGTCGCGTACCCGTACGCCGTCCTTCGACACCGCCACGAAGTCGATCCGTTTCACCGGGTCCAGTGCGGGGAAGGTCGGCGCATTCGGTTCGGCGTCGGTCAGGTCCTTCCACAACGGGGCCAGCTCCGGGGCACTCGGCTCCGCGTTGAAGTCGCCGAGCAGCACCTTCCGCCCCTCGTCCTCCGCCATGACCCGCCGGGTGTCGGCGACCTGCGCGATCCGCACGGACGGGTCGCCGCGGTAGTCGAGGTGCGTCACATACACATGCACGGGCATCCCCTTCACCCGTACGACCACCTCACCGAAGCCGGGCGCGGGCTCCGGCACGGGGTTGGGTACCTGGGTGGAGAGCCGGGTGATCTCGTGGTTCTCGGCGCTCACGATCCGGTACTTCGACAGCACCGCGACCCCGAACTCGCGCCGGGACGCACCGGGAGTCTCCGGATCGAGACTGTAGATCGGGGCGAACGACACCTGCATGTCCAGCCGCTCCGCAAGCTCGCCCGCGACATCGCGCCACTCGCTGCGTGTGCCCCAGTGGACGTCGACCTCCTGGAGCCCGATCACATCGGCGTCCAGCGCGCGGAGTTCCGCCGCCTGCCGGTCCAGATCGAAGACGTTGTCCATGCCCGAGCCGGCATGGATGTTGTACGTGGCGACGCGCAGAGGCACCGGATGCCCCTGCCCGGCAGCTCCGGCGGGCGGGACGGCGGCCGCCCCCAACAGACCCGCGGCAATCAGGACTTCCACCGTACGACGACGCAGTGACATGCCACTCCAGCCCTAGTCGGCTCCCTGTCGATCAGCGTCGAGCACCGTACCCTGCGAAATTCGCTTGTACACCGTATGGGAGGTGCTTTACGGTGTACAACGCTTCCCTCGTACGCCGTATAGGAACCACAGGAGCGCAAGGAGCCCGCATGACGGCGACCGCCGCCGAGCAGAACCACCTCTCGTCACCGAGCCACCCGCAACGCTGGCTGATCCTCGGCGTCATCTGCCTCGCCCAGCTCACCGTGCTGCTCGACAACACCGTCCTCAACGTCGCGATCCCCTCCCTCACCCGGGAGCTGGACGCGTCCACCGCCGATGTGCAGTGGATGATCAACGCCTATTCGCTGGTCCAGTCGGGCCTGCTGCTCACGGCAGGCAGTTCCGCCGACCGTTACGGCCGCAAGAAGATGCTGGTCGCCGGGCTCGCCCTGTTCGGCATCGGCTCGCTGGTGGCCGGACTGGCCCAGACGTCCGTGCAGTTGATCGCCGCCCGCGCAGGCATGGGCATCGGCGGTGCGCTGCTGATGACCACGACCCTTGCTGTCGTCGTCCAGATCTTCGACGACACCGAACGGGTCAAGGCGATCGGCGTCTGGTCGACCGTCAGCTCGCTCGGCTTCGCCGTGGGACCCCTGATCGGCGGAGTGATGCTCGACCACTTCTGGTGGGGCGCGATCTTCCTGATCAACATCCCGGTCGCGGTCGTCGGCCTGGTCGCCGTGATCCGTCTCGTCCCGGAGTCCAGGAATCCGCGCGGCGAGCGCCCCGACCTGCTCGGCGCGCTGCTGTCCACCATCGGCATGGCCTCCGTCGTGTACGCGATCATCTCCGGCCCGGAGCACGGCTGGACCTCGGGCCAGGTGCTGCTGACCGCGTTCACCGGGGTCTGTGTCCTCACCGGATTCGTGCTGTGGGAGCTGCACATTCCGTACCCGATGCTGGACATGCACTTCTTCCGGAACCAGAAGTTCATCGGGGCGGTCGCGGGCGCGATCCTGGTCGCCTTCGGGATGGGCGGCTCGCTCTTCCTGCTCACCCAGCAGCTCCAGTTCGTCCTCGGATACGAGCCGCTGGAGGCGGGTCTGCGTACGGCACCGCTGGCGCTGAGCGTCGTCGCGCTCAACCTCACGGGCCTGGGCGCCAGGCTGGTGCCCAAGCTGGGCACGCCCGTCACGATCGCCGCCGGGATGAGCCTGCTGGCCGCAGGTCTCGCCGCGATCGCCCTGCTGGGCGGCAACGGCTACGGCGGCATGCTGCTCGGTCTGGTCGTCATGGGCGCGGGCATCGCACTCGCCATGCCGGCCATGGCCAACGCGATCATGAGTGCCATTCCGCCGGAGAAGGCGGGGGTGGGCGCGGGGGTCAACGGCACGCTCGCCGAGTTCGGCAACGGACTGGGGGTCGCGGTCCTCGGCGCGGTGCTGAACTCGCGGTTCGCGGCGCTCGTGCCGGCGGCCGTCGGGGCTGCCTCGCTTCCCGCGGCGCTCGCCGCGGCGACCGACGACGGCGAGCGGCAGCGGATCACCGACGCCTTCGCCTCGGGACTGGAGACCAGCCAGCTGGTCGGGGCGGTGGCGGTGCTGGCGGGCGGGCTGCTGGCCGCAGTGCTCCTGCGCCGGGCGGAGCGGGCAGAATCTACTCGGGCAGACTCGGCCGCGGCAGCGGCATAGCATCAGGCAGGGCGTACCGGATTGTGCGAATCCGGTTCGTGCGCACGGGGTACGGATCCGGTTCAGTCATCCCGTCCGTCCCGCCGGCAAGACGAGGAGAGTGCGCCATGGTGTCCGCGGCCGACCGAGTGAAGAACCCTGCCAGGACCAGTGTGTGGCTGGATCAGCGGGCACCGTCGCGCACCCGTAAATCGGACCAGCCGGCCGGCCTCGACCGCGACAGGATCACCGCGGCGTCGGTCCGGCTGCTGGACGCCGAGGGTCTCGCCAAGTTCTCCATGCGTCGGCTCGCCGCCGAACTGGACGTCACCGCGATGTCCCTCTACTGGTACGTCGACACCAAGGACGACCTGCTGGAGCTGGCCCTCGACTCGGTCTACAGCGAGATCGCGCCTCCCCGGGAGGAGGCGCACTGGCACGACCGGCTCCGCGAACTGGCCACCACCTACCGGGAGCTCCTGGTCCGGCACGTCTGGGTGTCGCCGCTCGCCGGACACTTCCTCAATATCGGCCCGCACTCGATGCTGTTCTCGTACGCCGTCCAGGACGTGATCCGGGCGACCGGGCTGCCGCTGCACCAGCAGACGGGCGCTCTCTCCGCGGTCTTCCAGTTCGTGTACGGATTCGGCACCATCGAGGGCCACATCGTGCAGCGTTCCGCGGCGGCGGGGCTCAGCCAGGACGAGTTCTTCCAGCAGGCGATGCGCACGATCCGGTCCCAGCCGCAGCTCAGCCGGATCGTCGAGTCGTCGCAGGACCTGATGGACGCCCGCGGCGGCGACACGGTCGAGGAGATGCGCGAGCGGGACTTCACGTTCGCACTGGACCTGCTGATCGCGGGGATCGAGGCGATGCGGGACCGCTAGTGCGGTGACCGGCAGTGTTTGCCCCACGAGGAGCGCCGTCCGGTGCGTGCGATCGCAAGGCGGCCGGACGTCCTTGGATGAGGTCTCCCCTGCTCGAACGGAGTGGAGAGCTTGGGGAAGGAGCCACCAGGGCTTCTGGCCGACGCGGAAGGGGGCCCCTGGCTCTCAAGGCCTTGGGGGAGGGCGTGTCGGGCGGTGCGACGGGGCAGAGCTTGCCGGGAGGGGCACCAGGGCCTCTCGTCCGGATCATGCCGGGCCCGCAGGGGCCGTCGCGCACATCTGTCGCGTCGTCGCCGGTCCCTGATCCAGAGGAAAGCCCCCGGGGAACGTCCGGGGGCGTCCTCCAGGGTGTGTCCCGCACCCTTCAGTACCCGCGCCCCACGTCCACGGCCGTCCCCGGCACCCGCCCCGCCGCCAACGCCTGCCAGCACGCGGCGAAGTCCGTGACGACGTCCTCGTCCGCCGTGATGCCCGCGGAGTGCGAGGTGATCACCGTACGAGGCAGCTGCCAGCAGCGATCGCCGGGCACGGCGGGTTCCTCGGGCAGCACGTCGAGCACCGCCCCGCCCACCGCACCGGAGCGCAGCCCGGCCTCCAGCGCACGCATGTCCACGGTCGCGCCCCTGCCGACATTGATGAACGTGGCACCGCCCATGCCTGCGAACCGGTCCGCCCCGAAGAAGCCGGCCGTCGCGGGAGTCAGCGGCAGAGTGGAGACCACCCAGCGTGCGGACGCGAGCGATTCGGCGTCGTCGTCCGCCCCGACGACCCGGTCGAAGCCCGCCGGCGTCGCACCTGCCCCGCGCCCCACGCCCACGGTCCGGATGCCGCACCCGCGCAGCAGGCCGGCGACGGCCGAGCCGATGCGACCGGTCCCGTAGATCAGGGCGGTCTGCCCGGAGGCGAGTTCGGAGGGGATACGGCGCCACTCGGCCCGTGCGTGCTGGGCGACGAACCCGGGGACGGACTGACAGTCGGCGAGCACCCAGGCCAGTACGTACTGGGCGATCCGCTCACCCATGCGGCCCACCGTCCGGGTGAGCAGCGCCCCGGACGGCCATGGTCCGGCGCTCAGCAGGGTGTCCGTCCCGGCGTTCACGCTGTGGAACCAGACCAGTGGCCCGCCCCGCAGCGCATCCGGCAGCGCGGCCCCGACACAGATGAAGGGTTCCTCCGGCGGTGCGCCGGAGAAACCCTGTTCCACCGGGCGGCCGGTGACCCGCTCCAGGCCGCGGACGACGGAGGCGCCGACGGTCGGTGCGGCGAGCAGCCGGGCCCGCGCGAGCAGCCCCGGCGCCGGAAGGACGTTCTCACTCATCCTGGAACAGCCGTCAGCTGCCGGGCGCCAGGTGGGCGGGGAAACCGCCCGTAGCAATGGGCCCCCACCGCTCCGGGGTGATCCGGATGATCGACTTGCCCTGCTTCACCATCGCCGCCCGGTACTCGTCCCAGTCCGGGTGCTCTCCCGAGATGTTCCGGAAGTACTCGACGAGCGGCTCGACCGAGTCGGGCGCGTCGACCACCTCGGCCGACCCGTCGATCTGCACCCACGGCCCGTTCCAGTCGTCCGACAGGACGATCACGCTCACGCGCTCGTCCCGCTTCGCGTTCCGGGTCTTCGCCCGTTCGGGGTAGGTCGAGACGACGATCCGGCCGGCGTCGTCGACGCCGCACGTCAGCGGGGATCCCTGGGGGCGGCCGTCGGCCCGGGTGGTCAGCAGGATCGCCCGGTGCCGGGGCCGTACGAACGCCAGCAACTCATCGAGTTCCACGGCGGTGTTGGTCGCGATGTTGGGTGCCATGTCCGCAGACTACGACGGCAGGGTCTCGCCCTGCACGGCCTGGATGTCCAGTTCCACCCGCAGTGTCGTGCCGATCGCCGAGATGCCCGCCTGCACCACCTGGTTGTAGTTCATGGCGAAATCGTCGCGGCGCAGCTCTGCCGTTGCGCTGAACGCCGCGCGCACCCCGCCCCACGGGTCGGGGCCGGTGCCGAGGTAGCTCAGGTTCAGGTCGACCGGGCGCTCGACGCCGCGCATCGTCAGCAGGCCGTGCACGGTCCAGCGGTCGGGGCCGGCCGGGGTGAGCCCGTTCGAGCGGTACGTGATCTCCGGGAATCGGTCCGCATCGAGGAAGTCCGGCGAGCGCAGGTGCTTGTCCCGCATGCCGTTGCCCGTGTCGATGCTGGCCGCGCTGATCACGGCGTCGACGCGGGAGCGGTGGACCTCCTCGGCGATCTCGATCCGGCCGCCGAACTCGGTGAACCGGCCGTGCACGCTGGAGATCCCCAGGTGCTGCGCGACCGCGCCCACCGAGGAGTGCGCCGGGTCCAGCGACCAGGCGCCCGGTGGCGGCAGCTCCACGCCGCCCTGGCGGGCCAGCACCACCGTGCCGGCCTCGACCCGTCCGCTCGCCGTGACGAGGGCGGTCGACGCGGCGGGGGCGTACCCGACCGCGGTCACGATCACCGTGTACGCGCCGGCCGGGAGCAGGGCGTCGGTCCGTACCGCCCCGTCCTCGTCGGCGGCGGCTCGCAGCACCTGGGTGCCGGTCATGTCGGTCACCGTCACGACCGCGTGCTGGACGGCCCAGCCGTCCCGCGTCCGTACCTGTGCGCGAAGTCCCATCCCGTTTCTCTCCTTGTTCCATGACTCAATGAGTCGGGCCCCGGGGCGGGGACGGCAGGCCGTCCCCTGCCTGCCGTCCCCACCACCGGGGCCCATTTCCACCGGGGGCAGCCTCTCCGCTCGAAGCGCTGTCCACCAGGGGTCTGTGTTACTCGATCACTCGCCGGGGTGGGCGAGTTCGATGTCGTGGCCGTCGACCCCGCGACCGGCCACGGTCAGCGCGCCGGCGACCGGCGGGTAGCCGGTCGCGATGACCGAGTACTCGCCCGCGTCCAGGTCGGCGAAGGCGTACGCCCCGTCCTCCCCGGTCGTCGAGGTGGCGACCACATTGCCCGCCGCGTCGACGAGCGTGACGCGGGCGTCCGGGAGCGGCCGCCGGGCCGAACCGGCCCGCACGACACCCTGGACCAGCGCACCGGACTGCAGTACGGCGTCGACCCTGGTGACACCCTGGCCGCCGATCTCCACCGGCAGCGCCAGCGGACGGAAGCCGGCGGCGTTCACCGCGACGGTCACCGCACCGGGCACCAGCTCGGCGAAGGTGAACTCGCCGGCCCCGGTGGACTTGCCGGTGGCCAGCACATCACCGCGCACATCGGTCACGATGACCATGGCGCCGTCGACCGGATCACCGCTCTCGGCGGCCCGCACGGTCCCGGCCAGGCCACTCGTACCGGCGAGCAGGATGTCGTACGACAGCTGCCGGTCGCCGACGACCACGGTGGACGCCTGCGGCTGGAAGCCGTCGGCGGATGCGATCAGGACGTAGCTGCCGGCGCCCGGCGCGTCCAGACGGTAGCTGCCGTCGGCCTGGGCGACGGAGCGCCCCAGCTGCCGGCCGCCCAGCGAGATCAGCGTGACCGCGGCCCGGGCGACCGGTGCGCCCTCGGCGCCCCGCACCACACCGCTCACCGGGGTGCCCTGCACGGTTGCCACCGGAGCTTCGAGCGTGGCGACCGAGGTGACCCCGGCCGCGCTCTCGGAGACCAGCGCGGCAGCACCGGACGGGACCTCGGCGAGCACCGCGGAGGGAACCTCGGCGGGAGCATCGGCCGCCACCGGGGCGTCGTTCGCCGCGTTCGTCTTCAGCGCGACCTCCTTGATGAAGATCGTGATGAGGAAGGCGATCAGCGCGGCCGGAGCGGCGTACAGGAACACGTCGCCGACACCGTGCCCGTAGGCGCTCTCCACGACCGTACGGAACGGTGCGGGCAGCTTGTCCAGGTCGGGGATGCCCCCGCCGCCGGTGCCGCCGTGGCCCAGGGCCGCGCCCTTCGGGCCGAGGTCCGCGAGGCCGTCCTTGACGTAGTGGGTGACCCGGTTCGCCATGACGGCGCCCAGCGCCGAGACGCCGATCGCACCACCGAGGGAACGGAAGAAGGTGACGACGGAGCTGGCCGAGCCGAGGTCGGACGGAGCGACCTGGTTCTGCGTGGCGAGCACCAGGTTCTGCATCATCATGCCGATACCGAGACCCATCACGGCCATGAAGGCGGCGATGTGCCAGTACTCCGTGTCGTACCGGAGGGTGCCCAGCAGCCCGAGCCCGGCGGTGACCAGGAAGCCACCGCTGACCAGCCAGGCCTTCCAGCGGCCGGTCTTCGTGATGATCTGGCCGGAGACCGTCGAGGAGATGAACAGACCCGCGATCATCGGGATCGTCATGACGCCGGACATCGTCGGCGACTTGCCCCGCGCCAGCTGGAAGTACTGGCTGAAGAAGACCGTGCCCGCGAACATCGCGATACCGACGAACAGCGAGGCCAGCGAGGCCAGCGTGATGGTGCGGTTACGGAAGAGGCGCAGCGGGATGATCGGCTCGCTGGCCCGGGACTCGGTGTAGACGAAGAGCAGGGCGAGGATCAGGGAACCCGCGAGCATCACACCGGTCTGCCAGGACAGCCAGTCGTACTTGTCGCCCGCGAAGGTCACCCAGAGCAGCAGCAGCGAGACGGCGGCGCTGATGAAGAACGCGCCGGTCCAGTCGACCTTGACCTCACGCTTGACGACCGGGAGCTTCAGGGTCTTCTGGAGCACGATCAGCGCGATGACGGCGAACGGCACACCGACGTAGAAGCACCAGCGCCAGCCCATCCAGCTGGTGTCGGTGATGACTCCGCCGAGCAGTGGACCACCGACGGTGGCGACGGCGAACACCGCACCGATGTATCCGCTGTAGCGACCGCGCTCGCGCGGGGCGATCATTGCGGCCATCACGATCTGAGCGAGGGCGGAGAGACCGCCGACGCCGATGCCCTGGACGACACGGCAGGCGATGAGCATGCCGCTGCTGGTCGACAGACCCGCGACGACCGAGCCCAGGACGTAGATGACGAGCGCTATCTGGACCAGCAGCTTCTTGCTGAACAGGTCGGAGAGCTTGCCCCACAGAGGAGTGGTGGCGGTCATCGCGAGCAGCGAGGCCGTGACGACCCAGGTGTACGCGGACTGGCCGCCACCGAGGTCCGAGATGATCTCGGGGAGAGCGTTGGAGACGACGGTCGACGACAGGATCGCGACAAACATGCCGAGCATCAGCCCGGCCAGTGCTTCCATGATCTGCCGGTGTGTCATCGGCGCGCCCTCGGAGGAAGAGCTTCCTCCGTGCTTGGCGTGGCCGCCCCGCACACCGGTTGGTGTGGTCGTAGCCATTGAGTTCCTTTGCTTTGCTTCTGTTACACGGGTGTACGGGTGTGCGAGTCGTCGTCGCTGTCGGCGGGCCGCATGCGGCACTCGTGGCTGTGCCTTCCGGGGGCGCACCCACCGGAACCGCGACAGGCGAAACTGTCACGCAGCCGGGCCAACAACGTGTTGAGCTGTCCGACCTCGTCGTCGGACCATTCCTGAAGGTTGTGGGCGAACATTTCGGTGGTCCGCCGGTTCAGATCGCCGAGTACCGCGTTGCCCGCGGGGGTCAGCCGCAGGATGCGGGACCGCTTGTCCGCCGGGTCCGGAGACCGTTCTATCCAGCCGCGCTCGGCCACGTGGGCGACATGTCGGCTGGTAACCGACATGTCGACGGCCATCAGCTCGGCCAGTCTGCTGATCCGCATTTCGCCGTGCTGGCTGAGCAGGGCCAGTACCGCGGCGGATCCGCCAGGACATTCAGCAGGGAGGATGCGCGCGAGTCCGCGTTTGACGGCCCCCACGGCGCTGAGCTGCCGGGCCAGTTCTTCGTACTGACTCCGTGCGGCCACGGGACCCCCAGACGGTTGCCACTGCATCTTGTTGCTTAGGGCAACCATAGAAGCCATTGGTTGCTGCAGGCAAACGAAAACCGGCTTGCAGGAGTAAAGGAACGCAAAAGGATGCGTCGGGTTCGGGTCAAAGACCCAGGGTGCGCGGGCGGATTTCGAAGGCGTGTGTCTCGTGCCACATGCCGACGGTGTGGGTGCGCCCGGCGGGCGTGGGGCCGGCACCGGCGAGGTACGGGCGGTGGCCCAGTCGTGCATCACGCCCGTAATAAGAGGAGCTCACAAAAGGGGAGTCCGATCAGCTCGCGGCGTCCGGTGCGTGCGATCGCAAGGCGCTGGACGGTCCTCGGACGGGGTCCCCCCTGCTCGAACGAAGCTGAGAGCTTGGGGAAGGAGCTACGAGGGCATTTCGGCAACGCAGCGAGCGTGCGTGCCGGGCGCCCATTGTGTGAGCTCCTCCAAGGGGAGAGGCGGTGGGGGCGGGTGTGCGCCATCCCGTCGAGGGATGCGGAGGCCGACAGGCTCGTGGCGCTCGCGTGACCCGTACCCGGCACACGGTGCCCACCGGCCGGGCCGCGCACCCGCCGTTCCTTCACCGGATCCCCGGCTCCGGCCTCGCGCCTACACCGACCCGGGGGTTGGGCCGATTCCCCGAGTTCGCTAGGGTCCTGGCCCATGGCACACAACCCCCATGCCCCGCAGGGCCCCGAGGGCAACCACGACCCGGCGGGCAGCACCCAGATGTTCCGCGCCTTCGTCGACGAGGGCGAGCCGCAGCGCCGGCAGCAGCCGGCCGCGTCGTCCGGACCGAAGACCGGAGTGATCGTCGCCGTCGTCGCGGTGATCGTCATCCTCGGCGCGGTCGCCTGGCTCGCGCTGCGCTGACCCGACCCCGCCCTTTCCCATCCGTCACTTCCAGACGGCGGTGACGTCCCGGGTCTCGACATGCATGCCCAGGGGCACCCGCCAGGCGTCCACGCAGACGGTGTACGTCTTCTCCCGCGCCGCTCCCGCGTCGATCGGCGCGGGCAGCGGCGCGGTCGTTTCCACGGTCGCCCAGTCGATCCCGAGCCCGCCGATGATGTGTGTGGCGAAGGTGACCGTTCCTGACCGGGCCGGTGAGCCGCCGGTGTTGCGGAACTCGACCGTCACCTTCTCGCACCAGCGGTGATCGGCCGCCACCCGCTCGGGTGCGCCCAGGGTCAGGACGGCAGGTGCCGCGGGTGCGGTGGACCCCGGTGCGGACGGGGTGGTGGGAGTCGCGGAGCCGCCCCCCGCGCCGCCCGAGGCCGTGCCACCAGTACCACTGCCACCTGTACTGCCGGCGGAGCCCGTACCACCCCCGGAGCCCGCAGAGCCCCCGGTGGTGCCGCCGGATCCGCTGGAGGACTGCGCACCGCCGCTCGTGCGGTCGGCCGCGCCACCGCCCGCACCACTGCCGGTGCCCCCCGTACCGCCGGTGTCACCGCTTGCCGCGGAGGAGCGCGGCTTCGGCTCCTTGCCCCCGTCGCTTTTCCCGTCCAGCGGAATCAGCGTCACCCTGCCCGAAGGCGCGACCGCGCCCTTGGGTGCCTTCTCCGGCCCGCTGCCCGCCGCGCCGACTGCCGTATAGCCGTCTTTGTCGCCCGCCCCGGCGCCGCAGGCGGCGAGTGCTCCGCCCAGGCACAGCACGGCCGCCGAAGCGACGATCACGGTGCCCCGACGGCCGGTCGAGCCGAATGTCTGACGTCGCATCGCGCCAGTGTGGCTGACGGTCCGTCAATTCGAAACCCTCGCGCGACTGCGCGTGGGTCAGTCGGCGATGAGTCCTTCCCTGAGCTGGGCGAGCGTCCGGGTCAGCAGCCGTGAGACGTGCATCTGCGAGATGCCGACCTCCTCGCCGATCTGCGACTGGGTCATGTTGGCGAAGAACCGCAGCATGATGATCTGCCGCTCCCGGGGCGGGAGTTTGGCCAGCAGCGGCTTCAGCGATTCGCGGTACTCGACGCCTTCCAGCGCGGAGTCCTCGTAGCCGAGCCGGTCCGCGAGCGAGCCCTCGCCGCCGTCGTCCTCCGGGGAGGGCGAGTCCAGTGAGGAGGCGGTGTACGCGTTGCCGACGGCCAGGCCGTCGACCACATCCTCCTCGGAGACCCCGAGCGCCGCAGCGAGCTCCGGCACGGTCGGCGAACGGTCGAGCTTCTGAGCCAGCTCGTCGCTGGTCTTCGTCAGCGCGAGCCGCAGCTCCTGGAGCCGGCGCGGCACCCGCACCGACCAGGAGGTGTCACGGAAGAAGCGCTTGATCTCGCCGACGACGGTGGGCATCGCGAACGTCGGGAACTCCACGCCCCGTTCGCAGTCGAACCGGTCGATCGCCTTGATCAGGCCGATCGTGCCGACCTGGACGATGTCCTCCATCGGTTCGTTACGGCTCCGGAACCGCGCCGCGGCGTATCGCACCAGCGGGAGGTTGAGCTCGATGAGTGTGTCCCGCACGTAGGCACGCTCCGGGCTGTCCGGTCCGTCGGGCCCCGGTGCGGGACCCAGGGCGGCGAGCCGCAGGAACAGGGAGCGGGACAGAGTGCGGGTGTCGATGGCTTCCGACGAGCTGGTGAGCACAACGGGTGCGGGTGCGCTCTTCGTGAGCGTGAGCACCTTCGAGCTGCCCTGTTCTGCGGACATGCCACCCCCTTGAGGTCGCGGACGGTCGCGGTAGCCACGACCATCGGAGGAACGCAGCCTCCACCTGAATACCGGAGGCGGGGCTGCGGCAAACGCGGTTCACGCAGAATGTCACATGTCGGCAACGCGCTGTAGTGACATGTCGACAAGTCCAGGTGACGTATGCGCAGTTAACGGGGGGTGTGCGGCATTCTGAGTGCCCGAGAGGGACGTTGATCGGTTCACCCGATCCGGTTACGCCTCGATCCTGTTTGCGGATCGAAGTCTCGCGAAGCTTCTGGCCAGCAGTCTTGACACATGCATCTGGGAAACGCCCAATTCGGCGCTGATCTGTGATTGCGTCAGGTTGCTGTAATAGCGCAGCAGCAGGATCCGCTGCTCGCGCTCGGGCAGCTGCACGAGCAGATGACGGACCAGGTCGCGGTGCTCGACCCCGGCGAGAGCGGGGTCCTCGTAGCCGAGCCGGTCGAGCAGTCCGGGCAGCCCGTCGCCCTCCTGGGCGGCTTCCAGCGAGGTCGCGTGGTAGGAGCGCCCCGCCTCGATGCAGGCCAGCACCTCCTCCTCGGAGATCTTCAGCCGCTCGGCGATCTCCGCGGTGGTGGGCGAGCGGCCGTGCGCGGTCGTCAGGTCCTCGGTGGCGCCGGTGACCTGCACCCAGAGCTCGTGCAGCCGCCGCGGCACGTGGACCGTCCGCACGTTGTCCCGGAAGTACCGCTTGATCTCGCCGACGACGGTGGGCATCGCGAAGGTCGGGAACTGGACGCCGCGTTCGGGGTCGAACCGGTCGATGGCGTTGATCAGCCCGATGGTGCCGACCTGGACGACGTCCTCCATGGGTTCGTTACGGCTCCGGAAGCGTGCCGCGGCGTACCGCACGAGGGGGAGGTTCGCCTCGATCAGCGCGGCCCGCACCCTGCCGTGCTCCGCACTCCCCGGTTCCAGCTCCTTGAGCTGGCCGAAGAGGACCTGGGTGAGCGCCCTGGTGTCCGCGCCCCGGGTCCTGGCGGGCGTCGTGCCGTCGGGCGTCTCGGTCTGGACGCTCTCGGCCGCCGGGGCGGCCCGGGTCGCCGAGGCGGACTGGGTGGACTGATCGGTCTGATCGGACTGAGTGGATTCATCGGACTGGGCTGTTTGGGTGGTTTGGGCGTCGTCGTTCTGGACGATCTGGGGAGGCACTTGAGGCGCTGTACTGGCCGGCACGGTGAGGCCACCCCTTTGCGGTCAACTTCGGTCAACTCATCCGTCAAAAGCGGTCATAGCATCACAAGACATGTCCACTGTGTGCAAGCACCGCGCAGTGTCGTGTTGAGGTCACGCTGGTTTAAACACATGGAAAAGCCCCTCACCGAAATGGTGAGGGGCTCGTGGGTTCCGGGACCGCGGAGGTCAGAAGGGGTAGTCGGCAATCACCCAGGTGGCGAAAGCCTTCCACTGTCCGGCGGCGGCCTGATGGGCCGGGTGTGCGACGTAGCGCCCCAGAGCGTCCTCGTCGGCGACCGCGGAGTTGATGGCGAAGTCGTACGCGATCGGCCGGTCGGTGATGTTCCACGCGCACTCCCAGAACTCCAGCTCCGGGATCTTCCCTCCGAGCTCCTGGAACGCCTTCGCCCCGGCGACGACGCGCGGATCGTCACGCGTCACGCCGTCGTTCAGCTTGAACAGGACCAGATGGCGGATCATGGGGTACTCCTACTTCACGAGCTCGGACATGAAATCGCCGACGCCCTGTGCGGCACTCGAAACGCCCTCGAACCCTACCTGGACAAGATCCGCGGCCCGGGCGGGGGACGTGATGATCGTGTACAGCACGAAGACGACAACCATGTAGAGCGCGATCTTCTTCGCTTGCACCATCAGCCCCTGCCTCCCCTTCGATCCCCTGTGCAGTCGGGCGATTCTATCCGCACTAATGGCCGTATCCGATGGGGGTTTCCGATGGGGTTTGTGATCACACCCCTGACCCGATGCCCCGGTGTGTGTGGCCCCGGCCGAAGGAGGGTGCTGCCGACGGACGCGACCACCCGCGGACGGGCCACCCCGTGCGTCAGGACACCGACGGCCCGCAATCGGGTGGTCGGTGCCGCGGCACCGACCCCACCGGGCTGTCGGACCATCACCTCCTGTGCGCGGCCGCTGCCTGTGAGCGTCGAACCGATGGACAGGACGTGGCCGTCCCCGAGGGGCGGTCACACCTCCTGGCCGGTCTGCCGGGCGTAGCCGGAGTCCGCCGTTCGCACCGCTTCCTGTTCGTACGGTTGCGGCTGCTCCGTTGTCCGCAATGGAGCGCGACCGTCCGTCGGCCGACGCTCTAGCGTCTCCCGAACCACCCGAGGCGAGGAGCGGCATGTGAACTGGCTCATCCATGACTACCGTGAGGACGACCTGGCGGCGGTCGTTCATCTCATCGACACGACCGCGGATCTCGGCCAGGAGTCCGTCTTCTCCTTGGCCGAGTGCATCAGCGCCCTGACGTCCCGCCAGCCCGCGGTGGTCGCCGTCCACCGCGGCGAGCCCATCGGCGCGGCCCTCGCCCAGGTGTCCGAGGGCCGGGCCTGGGTGATGCGGATCGCCATTTCACCGACCTGGCGCGGCCGGGGCCTGACCAGCGCGCTGCTGATGGAGCTGGAACGCCGGCTGATCGCGGCCCGGGTGCGTCGCATCGCCTACGTCCTGCCGGAGGAGGAACTGCTCGGCGAGGGCCTGCAGAAAGCCGGTTACACGCGGAGGCCGGCCGTCGCCTACTTCGAGAAGACCGAATCGGCCATCGGCGCCGCGGCGAACCTCCTGGAGGAGCTGGGTGGCCGGGTGCTGTCCGGTGATCTGTGGGGCAAGGTCGCCGGCATGGAGGCGGAGAAGAACCTGATCGAGCGTCGCATCGTGCTGCCGCTGGCCGAACCCGAGCGTGCCGCCCGGCACGGGGTCATACCGCCGCGCGCCATCACGCTGTTCGGTCCGCCCGGGACGGGCAAGACCACCTTCGCCCGAGCCATCGCCTCCCGCCTCGGCTGGCCCTTCGTCGAACTGCTGCCGTCCCGGCTGGCGGACGAAGGAAATCTCGCCGCCGCTCTGCGTACGGCCTTCGCCCGGATCGCGGAACTGGAGCGGGTGCTGGTCTTCATCGACGAGGTCGAGGAGATCGCTCCCGTACGCGGCGCACGCCCGGAGTCCGGGATGCACGGCGTCACCAATGAACTCCTCAAACTCATCCCCGGCTTCCGCGAGCGCGACGAGCGGCTGCTGGTCTGCGCCACCAACTCCGTCCGCTCCCTCGACCCGGCCTTCCTGCGTCCCGGACGGTTCGACTACCTGATCCCCATCGGCACCCCGGACCCGGCCGCCCGCGCGGCGATCTGGTCGCGCCACTCCGCCCGGCGCGACGATGTCGACCTGGACGCGCTCGTCGCGGCCAGCGAGCTGTTCACCCCGGCCGACATCGAGCACGCGGCCCGGATCGCGGCGCAGGCTGCCTTCGAACGCGACGTCGCCGAGGCGGGCGCGCACACCGACGACTACCTCGCCGCGCTCCGCCAGTGCCGTCCGACAGTGACTCCCGCCGTCATCGCCGAGTTCACCGCCGACATCACCACGCACGCCCGAGTCTGAACCCGCAGCGCCCCACCGAGGCACTTCTGCCGGGAGAAGCGTCTTCCCGTCCACGCTCCACCGTGCACCGTCGCGGCGTGGCGTGGATCTCCGGACCTGGCGTCCTCAGTACGCGTGCCGGTCCGGCTTGCTCGTCCACGAGTCGTAGGCCTGGGCGCCGATTTCGGGATGGACCTGCTCGATCCTGATCCTTCGCTGGTCGAGCGGCTTCTTGAAGTCCTCGTACTGGTAGACGTCGTCGAAGCCGATCCGGCGTGTGTCGTCCAGGCCGCAGCTGAAGTACACCGCATCGATCCGGGACCAGTAGATGGCGCTCATGCACATCGGGCAGGGAGCGCCGCTGATGTAGATCGAGCAGCCCTGGAGCATCCGGGCCCGCTCGGGCACGGGATCCGGTGACCCGTCAGCACGGGGCACGTATTCCAGCGTGCTCTCGTTCTGGTGCTCTTCGGAGATCGACGGAGCCTCGGGGTTGAGACACTGCACGGCCTTGCGGATCGATTCGACCTCGGCGTGGGCCGTGGGGTCGCCGGTGAGAAGCACTCGGTTCTGTCCGCGGGCGACGATGTCCCCATTGCGGGTGATCACCGCGCCGAAGGGGCCGCCCCAGCCCTTTTCCACCGACTCGGTGGCCAGTCGGACCGCCTCGGTGATGAGCTCCTTGTGTTCCATCACTACGTCTCCGATCGACATCGACAGCCCTTGACGAAACAAGCGTGCGGAAGGGCAATCGACTGTCCGATTTGCCCATAAAATGACGCATCCACTAAACTACTGCGGGTGAGCCTTCGCGCAAGCCGTGAGCCACCGGCCGAGAGCGCAACCGTTGTGACCTCGCAGAAGGTGTGCGCAGGTCGCGCCGACGAGTACCAGCGCTGGCAGCGCAGGGTGAACGAAGCGGCCCGCGAATTCGACGGCTTCGAGGGTGCCGAGGTGTACCCGCCCCAAGCCGACGACGAGAATGAATGGGTGGCGGTCTTCCGTTTCGCCGGCGTGGACTACTTGACCGCCTGGCTGGATTCGGGCAGACGGCGGGAATTGCTCGACGAAGGGCGGGAATTCTTCGAGGAATCCCCGACGCAGGAGGTTCTTCGTGGCGGCGCCCCTGCCGAACAGGCGCCGGAGATGGTCACGGCCGTCGTCTCCCACGAGGTGAGGCCAGGGCGGGAAGAGGGTTTCCTGCGCTGGCAGGAGAAGGCCCTCAAGGCGCAGGCGAAGTCACCCGGATTCATGGGGTCCGAGCTGTTCAAGCCCGTGGAGGGCGTGCAGGAGCACTGGGTCGTCGTCTTCCGGTTCGACTCCCGCGAGCACCTCGACGACTGGCTCGCATCCGATGTCCGCCAGACACTGCTGGAGGAGGGCCGCACCTATTTCACCTCCTACGACGTACGCAAGGTCGGCTCGGCATTCAGCGGGTGGTTCCGCTTCGGCGAGGGCAAGCAGGACGACGCACCGCCCAACTGGAAGCAGGCCATGACCGTGGTCCTGGCGCTCTATCCCACGGTGACCGTTCTGAACCTGACCGAGGGGCACTGGCTGGACGGACTCGGAGTCCCCGGATACATCGGCCTCTTCATCGGGAACGTCCTGAGCGTCAGCGTATTGACCTGGCTGCTGATGCCACTGGTGAACAAGGCACTCGCCTTCTGGCTGGTGCCCGGCCGCGCGAGCAACTACCGCGTGCACCTGGCCGGTGCCGCGGTGGTGGTGCTCTGCTATGCGCTGTTCCTCGTCATCTTCGGCCTGACCACCCACTGACCGATCCCACCAGCCGGCTCCAGCCGGGCCACGCGAGGAGGTCGTGATGCCTGAACGGACGCCCGCAGGCCCCATCGAGGGGACACTGATCCGGCGGGGCGACCCCGGCTACGACCGCGCCCGGACCGACGCGGTGTGGAACGGGCTCCTGCCGGAACGCTTTCCCGAGGCCATCCTGCAGGCCGCCGCCGAAGGGGACATCCCCCCGGCCCTGGCCTGGGCACGCGCCCAGGGGCTGCAGGTCTCCACGCGCTCCGGCGGGCACAACTGGTCCGGCTCCCAACTCCGCGACGGGGGCCTGCTGATCGACCTGTCGCGGCTACGGCACTGCAGCGTCGACCCGGCGTCGGCGACGGCCGAGGTGGGGCCCGCCATCACTGGGCGGGATCTCGTCGAGGCCCTCGCCCCGCATGACCTGGCCTTCCCCGTGGGGCACTGCTCCTCCGTCGCGGTGGGCGGCTTCCTGCTGAGCGGCGGACTCGGCTGGAACTCCCGTGCGTGGGGACCGGCATGCGCCGATGTCCTGGAGATCCGGGCTGTCACCGCCGACGGCAGGACGGTCATCTGCAGCGAAACCGAGAACGCCGACCTCTTCTGGGCCGCCCGCGGCGCGGGGCCGGGTTTCTTCGCCGTCGTCACCGGCTTCCGGCTCGGTCTGCACCCTCATCCCGCGGCCATCACGACCACCAGCCTCACCTTCCCGCCGGCCGATCTCGAGCGCGTGACGGGATGGGCCGTCCGGACCGCGCGTGACCTGCCGTCGAACGTCGAGACGGCTCTCGTTCTGGCAGCCTCCGGCGAGGCGACGGCCACGGCCCCGCCGGGGCCGCGGATCACCGTCGGCGCCACTGCCTTCGCCGCGACGCGGGACGAGGCGCTCGCTGCTCTCGAACCCCTGGACGCCTGCCCGTTCGCCGAGCGGGCTCTCTCCCGGCAGCCACCCGAGCCGACGTCCTTCGCCGCGCTGCACGACGGCGCCGGTCAGCTGTGGCCGCGAGCGCATCGCTACGCGGCGGACACGCTGTGGTCGGCGGAGAGCTACGAGACTCTGATGACCCGCATCGCCGGCGCCGTCGCCCGGGCCCCCTCCGGCAGATCCCTGGTGCTCGCGCCGGTGCAGCCCGTCTCCACCGACCCGGCGTTGCTGCGGAACATGGCTTTCTCGGCGCTCGACGAGTCCTACCTCGTCTGTTACGCGATCTGGGACGATCCGGCCGCGGACGGAGCGAACAGCAGGTGGCTGCGCGAGACGATGGCCGCGGCGGACCCGTCGGGGCGCGGTGGCCACTACATCGCCGAAACAGACCTGGAAGCCGATGCCGCCCATGCCCGGCGCTCGTACGCCCCCGCCGACTGGGACCGCCTGCAGGAACTCAAGCTCATGTGGGACCCGGACAACGTCTTCCACTCCTACCTCGCGCCCGTGACATGAGGCGCCTTGCGCGGGTGCCCTTGGTTCCTGCTCCGGGATTACTGTCCGGCCGCCGGGGCGCGGCCGGGGAAATGACCGGGACGGCGTTTCGGTGGGAGGGGTTCGATGTCGGGGAACGCCGGCGATCTCTCCATGAGAGCCCCGACAGGGCGACGGAGATCGTCGAGGAAGGCGACCCCAGGGGCGCACGGATCGGCCGTGGGCCGGAGACCGCATCCGGTGTGTCGCTGCCCCGGAGCGCTCCTGGCCCCACTGGCCGACCGTCTCGTCGGGCAGGATGTGGCACGGCGTGTTGCACACAGGGGCACAGAAAAACCGCCCCCGACCTGCTTTCACAGGATCAGAGGCGGTCTTCTGAAGCGGTAGCGGAGGGATTTGAACCCTCGGTGAGTTTCCCCACACTCGCTTTCGAGGCGAGCTCCTTCGGCCGCTCGGACACGCTACCGAGAGAGAGCTTAGACCATCCAGGCCGTGGGTTGAAATCCGATTCTCCCGTGTGTGCGGAAGCCGGGGCGGAGGCTGGGCGCGCCGCCGGGTCAGCGGTCGCGGAAGAAGGCCGTCAACTGGGCGGAACAGGCATCCTCCAGAACTCCGTGGATCACTTCGGGGCGGTGGTTGAGCCGCCGGTCCCGTACGAGGTCCCACAGCGAACCGGCCGCGCCCGCCTTCTCGTCCCGTGCCCCGTAGACGACCCGGGCCACCCGGGACTGCACGAGTGCGCCCGCGCACATGGTGCACGGCTCCAGGGTGACCACCAGCGTGCAGCCGGTCAGCCGCCATGCGCCGAGTGCCTCGGCGGCCCGGCGGACGGCAAGGATCTCGGCGTGCGCGGTCGGGTCGCCGGTCGCCTCGCGTTCGTTGTGTCCCGTGGCGAGCAGGGTGCCGTCCGGGCCGAGGACGACGGCGCCGACCGGCACATCACCGGCCTGCGCCGCGTGTGCGGCCTCGTCCAGGGCGCGGCGCATGGCCGCCCGCCACGGGTCCCGTACGGGATCGTTTGTCGGGTCGTGGGGTTCGTGCGGTCCGTGCGGGTCCGGTGGTGCGGTCACCCGCGGACCCTAACGGACGGTCTCCAGGACCTCGGCCGCGCCCAGCGCGTCCGCGATCTCCACCAGGGCCTCCGTGCGCAGCATCAGCAGCTCCTTCTCGGGGAGTCCGAGATCGGAGAGGATCCCGGTGTCTCCGAGCGGACCCGTCGGTACGGCGTCGGCGTCGAGCCCGTCGTCGTCGTTGTCGTCGTGGTCGGTCTGATTGTCGGTGGCGTGGTCCGGTTCGCCGTCCTCCGTACCGTCGAGGCTGACGAGCTCTTCGAGGGCGGCAATCGAGTCCTCGGCCCCGGGTTCGCGGCCGAGCAGTTCATCGGTGAGCAGGATCTCCCCGTAGGAGGAGCGGGCGGCGGCGGACGCGTCCGAGATGTAGATACGGGGGTCCTCCTCACCGTCCACCCGGATGACGCCGAACCAGGCGTCCTCCTGCTCGATGAAGACGAGCACCGTGTCCTCGTCCACCGAGGCCTCACGGGCCAGATCTGTCAGATCGGACAGGGTCTCCACATCGTCGAGCTCCGTGTCGCTCGCTTCCCACCCGTCTTCGGTGCGCGCGAGCAGTGCGGCGAAGTACACCGTGACTCTCCCACTGGTCATAGGGGTGTCGGTCCGGCGGGAGGGCATCCGGTGATCCGGATGTCCTGCGTCCCGCCCATCGGAATCGTGGCAGAAACCAAGCGTTTGCGAGAGTAGTTCGACCGTTGCGTCGTGGATCAGTTGTCGCGGACACCGCTCCGAGGGGGCCGTCCCGCTGCTCGGAGCGCTACCAGCGGAAGGTTCGCATCCGCATGGCTTGGCGCATTCGGGCGGCCCGGGCGCGGCGCGGCTGGACCCGGTCGCGCAGTGCCTTCGCCTCATGAAGCTCGCGGAGGAAGTGGGCGCGCCGTCTGCGGCGCTCCGCTTCGGTCTCCGGCGCGTCCGGCGCGTCCGGCGCGTCCGGCGCGTCCTGCGGGGCCGGCTGGTCCCGCTTCTGCTGTTCCCCGTCCGCCATCCGCACATCACCCCAAGGCCGGCTCCGTATGCCCCACCTTCCCTCCGAACGTGTGGTTGATGCCAGCGCACAGGTGCGGATGAGCCCGGTTACTGTTGAACCCATGCGGATCCACGTCGTCGACCACCCGCTGGTCGCGCACAAACTCACCACTCTGCGCGACAAGCGCACCGACTCCCCGACCTTCCGGCGGCTCGCCGACGAGCTGGTCACCCTGCTCGCGTACGAGGCCACCCGGGACGTGCGCACCGAGCAGGTCGACATCGAGACCCCGGTCACACCGACGACCGGGGTCAAGCTGTCGCACCCGCGGCCCCTGGTCGTGCCGATCCTGCGAGCCGGTCTCGGCATGCTCGACGGCATGGTGCGGCTGCTGCCGACCGCCGAGGTGGGCTTCCTGGGCATGATCCGCGACGAGGAGACGCTCCAGGCGTCCACGTACGCGACGCGCATGCCGGAGGACCTCTCGGGCCGACAGGTCTACGTCCTGGACCCGATGCTGGCCACCGGCGGCACGCTGGTCGCGGCGATTCAGGAGCTGATCAAGCGCGGCGCGGACGATGTCACCGCCGTCGTGCTGCTCGCGGCGCCCGAGGGCGTCGAGGTGATGGAGCGCGAGCTGGCGGGTACGCCGGTGACCGTTGTGACCGCCTCGGTCGACGAGCGGCTGAACGAGAACGGCTACATCGTGCCGGGGCTCGGCGACGCGGGCGACCGGATGTACGGAACCGTCGACTGAGTCCCGATTCCGAGCAGGGCTTTCGGCCCCTGCGCCCGAGGTCCTGTCGTCGAACCGGCATCTGCTGCGCGGCGTGACGACGGGACAGCCCTCAGCTGCAGGAGGAGGGCGCCGGGGCCGGCTTGTTGAGGGTGGCGAGGGCCGCGGCGGCGTTCTTCGGTGTGTTCAGCGTATTGAACGCCGTACCGAGGATCAGATCGACGTCCGCCGTCCTGCGCGCGTCGGTCTTCGGCGTGGCGCCCGTCAGCTGCGTTCCGAGGACCGGGAACGCGCCGTTCATGGCCGTCGGCGCGCCCAGCAGTACCCCGGGCCCGGGGACCTTCTTGTCGTACGCGGCCGAGGCATTGCCCACCTTGCCGATGCGGAAGCCGCGCTTCTTCAGCTCGTCGGCGGCGGCCTTCGCCAGCCCGCCGCGCGGCGTCGCGTTGTAGACGTTGACGGTGATCTTCGCCGGTGCCGGCAGTGCCTTGGCGGGGGTGGACGGCTTGGGCGTGGGGCAGTCGGCCCTGCGGTCCGCGGCGCTGGCCTGCTTGTCGCCGCCCGTGAAGACGTCGATGAGCTGCATCGTGCCCCACCCGGCCAGCCCTAGGGCCACCACGGAGGCAATGGACGCGAGGACCAGTGTGCGGCGGTGCCGGGGGCGGCGCATGCGCGGGTACTTGTCGCCCGTGATGCGGTACTTTCCGCCCATGCCGGGGGGAGTGAGCATGCTCATGGGCGCAGCGTAGTGCGACCCGGTGAAGATGCGTACTAAATGATCAGCGGATGGCGCCCGTCCGGGTGTGAATGCACCCGAAAGCACCCGGCGCGGCGACGTGCACGGACCGTCGGCTCACCGAGCCGCTGGACTGTCAGCCGAGTTCGAGGACGCGGGCGTGCAGCACCTGGCGCTGCTGGAGCGCCGCGCGGACCGCGCGGTGCAGCCCGTCCTCCAGATAGAGGTCGCCCTGCCACTTCACGACGTGGGCGAACAGGTCGCCGTAGAACGTCGAGTCCTCGGCGAGGAGGGTTTCGAGGTCCAGCTGCCCCTTGGTCGTCACCAGCTGGTCGAGGCGGACCGGGCGCGGCGCGACATCCGCCCACTGCCGGGTGCTTTCCCGGCCGTGGTCGGGATATGGCCGCCCATTTCCGATGCGCTTGAAGATCACACGGAAAGCCTACCGGTCAAGAGCCTCCGGGCGCAGCCATGGAGCGGTACTGCGATGCTGACCAAAACGGCACGAATGCAGGCATTTCGGAATAGGGGCCGTGATGAGTGACAGCGACAGCACGGGCGGGGGTACCGAAGCGGGCACGGGAGCAGGCGCCGGCGAAGGTGCCGGCGTACTGCCGCAGCGGGCCCGGGAGATCGCCGACGGGTACGCCGTCGGCGGGGCCGCGCTCGATCTGGGTGCGCTGCTCTGGGACGGTGCATGTCTGCCCGGCGCGCAGATCCGGATCCCGCTGGGGATGCTCAACCGGCACGGACTCGTCGCGGGTGCCACCGGCACCGGCAAGACCAAGACCCTGCAGCTGATCGCCGAACAGCTGTCGGCGAACGGCGTTCCCGTCTTTCTCGCCGACATCAAGGGTGATGTCTCCGGCATCGCCGCGCCCGGCACACCGGGTGACAAGGTCACCGAACGCGCCGGGCAGGTCGGGCAGCAGTGGGAGGCCAGGGGATTCCCGTGCGAGTTCTACGCGCTCGGCGGCATCGGCCCCGGCATTCCGCTGCGGGCGACGGTCACCGGCTTCGGTCCGGTCCTGCTCTCCAAGGTGCTGCAGCTCAACCGGACACAGGAGCAGTCGCTCGGCCTGATCTTCCACTACGCGGACGCCAAGGGCCTGGATCTGGTGGATCTGAAGGATCTGCGGGCCGTCGTCGCGTTTCTCGTCTCGGACACCGGCAAATCCGAACTGAAGGGGATCGGTGGGCTGTCCACGGCCACGGCAGGGGTGATCCTGCGGTCGCTCACCGCCTTCGAGCAGCAGGGCGCGGGCGACTTCTTCGGCGAGCCGGAGATCGACACGGCGGAATTCCTGCGGTCGGCGCCGGACGGGCGGGGGCTCGTCTCCGTACTGGAACTGGCGGCCGTTCAGGACAAGCCGCAGCTCTTCTCGACATTCCTGATGTGGCTGCTCGCCGATCTCTTCCACGATCTGCCGGAGGTCGGCGACCTCGACCGGCCCAAGCTGGTGTTCTTCTTCGACGAGGCCCATCTGCTCTTCAACGGGGCGTCGAAGGCGTTCCTGGACTCGATCACGCAGACCGTGCGGCTGATCCGCTCCAAGGGTGTGGGCGTCTTCTTTGTCACGCAGACGCCGTGTGACGTACCGGGGGATGTGCTCGGGCAGCTCGGCAACCGGGTGCAGCACGCGCTGCGCGCGTTCACGCCGGACGATGCGAAGGCGCTGCGGGCGACGGTGAAGACGTTTCCGAACTCGCCCTACGACCTGGAGGAGTTGCTGACCCGGCTGGGCACCGGCGAGGCGGTCGTCACCGTACTGAGCGAGGAGGGCGCGCCGACACCGGTCGCCGCGACCCGGCTGCGGGCGCCGCAGTCGCGGATGGGGCCGCTCCCCGAGGCGGAGCTGGACGCGGCGGTGAAGGGGGCCTCGTTGTACGGGCGTTACGCACACGCGGTGGACCGGGAGTCGGCGTACGAGAAGCTCACCGCCGAACACGAGGCCGAGCAGCGGGCCGCCGCGGAGGCGGCAACGGTGGGTACGGAGGTGAAGGCCGGGAAGCAGCCGAAGGCGGCGAAGGACGACGAGTCGCTGGTGGAGCAGGTGGTGGGTAGCGGGGTGTTCCGGTCGCTGGCACGGTCGGTGGGGACGCAGCTCGGGCGGGAGATCTCGCGATCACTGTTCGGTACGGCACGCCGCAGGCGGTAAGGGGGAGGGGCGGGCACCGCAGTCGGATGCCCGCCCCGAGCAGGGCTACGGGATCACCGCGCCGACCGCGCCCGCCGCGCCCGCTGCCTCTTGCTTGATGGCGAAGGAGCAGCCGCCGCGCTTGATCAGTGCGACCTTGCCGGTGAAGGTGGCGGAGGAGTAGTCGGCCGCCTCGCAGCCGGTGGTGGCGTCGACGGGCACTGCGGCGAGCGCGGCCGTGATCCCGCCCGTCTTCGTGGACGTGGTGTACGTCATCGCCCTGATCGTGACGTCGCGGGGCGTCGGGGAGACCACGGAGAGCTTCTCGGCGAGGGTCTCGGTGTAGACGAAGTCGAAGGTGTCGTACGCGACCCGGTAACCGGCGCGCCGGAGCTGCTGATAGACGTACGCGGCGGAGGCGTCGTGGCCCGGTGAACCGGCCGCGCGATGCCCGCCGGCGGAGTCGGCTATCGCCTGGAACTGCTGCAGATGGCGGTACGCGTCCTTGCCGGACGACGCCCTCACCAGCTGACGCGACAGCTTGGCCGCGTCCTTCGCGGGGTCGTGCCCGGACTGGTGTCCGTGGTTCGGGGAGGCGGCCAGGAGGAGGGGCGTGGCCAGAACGGTGGCGGCCACAACAGCCGTGGCCCTGCGATGGGTTGCGTGCACAAGAGTCCTTCCGGTGCGAACGGTTGTGCAGGAAAGCCAGCGACCGCGGGGACGTCTGTGAACAGCTGCGGGCCCGCCCGCCCGCCCTCCCTCATCTCGTCTTCGCCGCGGCTGCCTTCGCGGCCGCCTTCGCTTCCTGCTTGTGCGCGCGGACGAGGGCGAGCGAGTCGGGGCCGGTGATGTCGGCGACCGACCGGTGCGAGCCCGCCTCCCCGTACGGACCCGCCGCGGCGCGCCAGCCGGTCGGCCGGACATTCAGCTGCTTGCCCAGCAGCGCGAGGAAGATCTGTGCCTTCTGGACGCCGAATCCCGGCAGAGCCTTCAGTCGTTTCAGCAGTTCGGCACCGGTCCCGGCATCGCTCCAGACGGCACTCGCGTCCCCGTCGTACTCCGCGACCAGGAATTGGCACAGTTGCTGCACCCGTTTCGCCATGGAGCCGGGATAGCGGTGCAGAGCGGGTTTGGCAGTGAAGAGTTCGGCGAACGCCTCCGGGTCGTAGACGGCGATCTCATGGGCGTCCAGATCGTCGGAGCCCATCCGCTGCGCCAGGGTGTACGGGCCGGAGAACGCCCACTCCATAGGAACCTGCTGGTCGAGCAGCATGCCGACCATGGCGGCGAGCGGACTGCGGCCGAGCAGCTCGTCCGCCTCCGGCTGCTGAGCGATCTGCAGGGCGATCGGCCCGCCCTTGCCGTTCGGTTTGTTCTGTGTCATGCCTCTGATCATCGCGACAGTGACGGGGGACGGCGAGTCCAGGAGCCGCCGATGGAGTAGGGGAAGGTGCCTGCCTGTCCGGGCCTTGAGGAGGCGTTCGCCGCCGGCACGCTGGGCTCTTCGGCGGCCGGGTGCAGGACACCGCCGCACCGGAGCGCCGTCCGGGAACGGAGCTGCCGCCCGCGTACCGCGCGTTCCTCCGGGTTTCCAACGGCTGGCGGAACGCGGCCAGGACCGCCGACATGGTGGTGAGCGCGACGGTGAGGAGAGTGACGGTGAGGTGGAAGGCGAACAGCATGAGTGGCGACCTTTTCCTGCGGGTGCCTCAGTAGAGGTGAGGCAGCTTGTCCGGGTTGGTGACGTTGTAGATGTCGCGTACCTGCTCGCCATCCGGTGTCAGATCGAGGACCATCACGGCGAACGGGGCGTCGTCGCTGAACAGGACCGCCGCGGGATCACCGTTGACCTGGCGGTACTTGACCGCGAGACCCTCGAGGGCCGTGGCACGGGAGATCAGCAGCCGGGCGACGTGGTCGCGGCCGTGCACCGGACGCGGTCCCGCGGCCCGGGACTTCCCGCCGCCGTCGGCCCACAGCGTCACATCGGGGGCGAGCAGACGCATCAGGGCCGTCAGATCCCCGCCGAACACCGCATCCAGGAAGCGCTCGGTGACCCGCCGGTGCACCAGCGGATCGGGGCGGAAGCGGGGCCGACGGGGCTGCACATGGTCACGGGCGCGGTGCGCCAGCTGGCGGACGGCGGCGGGGCTGCGGCCGAGGATCTCCGCCGTCTCGGTGTGGGCGTAACCGAAGACCTCGTGCAGGACGAAGACCGCGCGCTCCAGCGGGGTGAGCGTCTCCAGGACGACCAGCATCGCCATCGACACGGACTCGGAGCGCTCGGCCCGTTCGGCCGCCTCGTCCTCGGGTGGCGGAGGGGTGTCGGTGGTCGAGACGAGCGGCTCGGGAAGCCACGTACCGACGTAGGTCTCGCGCCGCTTGCTGATGGCGGCCTGCCGGGAGAGTGCCTTGTTCACTGCGATCCGCACGAGGTACGCACGGGGGCTCTCGATCAGGCCGGCGTCCGCCGCCGCGTTCCTGACCGTCCAGGCGAGCCAGGTCTCCTGGAGGACGTCCTCGGTGTCGGCGACGCTGCCCAGCATGTTGTAGACGAGCGAGAACAGCAGCTCGCGGTGGTCGACGAACACATCGGTCGCGGCGTCAACGGTGCCGGTGCCCGGGCTTGCGTCCCGGCCCGGACCTGCGTCTGCGTCCGGGCCTGCGCCGGTGGCGCGGCCGGTGTCCGGTTCGTCGGCGGGCTCGGACATCAGGTGTCCCCTTTCGCTCATGCACTCCTGGAGCTGTGCAGGCGGTTGGAGTGTGACATCGGCTGCCGCGGCGCGCCTCGCAGAAGGTGGAGGGCCGTACGTACCGGGAGGGTGCCCGAAGAGGCAGCGCCGGTTGCCCTTCGCAGGCGGGGCGGGGGCTGGACGGGGCGCGGACGGTGCGGTGAAGGTGGAGGTCCGAGGCCAGTAGAAGCGACGTCTTCGACCGCGGCGGTCAGGGGAGTTGACGGATGAACGCACACGAGCAGCAGTACGAGTGGGACCACGGTCACGACCACGACCACGATCGCGATGACGACCACGGGCGGCATGAGCACGCCGAGGTGTTCGTCCCCTCGAGGGCGGCGGAAGCCCATGAGGCGTCCTCCGGCACGCCCCACCTCTACAGGGCCGGGGCCGCCGGCCGGGCCGACGTGGTCGGGGCGTCCGGCATGGGTGTGCTTCAGCGGACGGTGGGGAACAGCGCCGTCGGGGCGATGGTGCAGCGGGCCGGGAGCGGACCCGAGGAGCACGCCGAAGAGGATGTGCGGTCGCCGGTCCACCACGTCGTCTCGTCGGGTGGTGGCAGCCCCCTCGACACCGAGACCCGCTCCGACATGGAAGGCCGGATGGGCGCGGACTTCTCCGACGTACGCATCCACACGGATTCCGCGGCGCACGAGTCGGCGAAGGGCGTCGGCGCGCACGCGTACACCGTCGGCAACAACGTGGTGTTCCAGCGGGACGCGTACGACCCGTCCTCGCCGCAGGGCCGCACCACCCTGGCCCATGAGCTGACCCATGTGATCCAGCAGCGCAACGGGCCGGTGGAGGGCACGGAGGCGCCGGGCGGGATCCGGGTGAGCGACCCCTCGGATCGGTTCGAACAGGAGGCGGTCGCCAACGCGGACCGGGTGCTGTCGGCTCCCTCCCCTGCCGCCGGCCAGGCCCCCGCGGCCGCCCCTGCCCTCACACACACGTCCGCCCCCGCCGTCCAGCGAGCGGAGACGGAGGACGAGGACGAGCAGCCGGCAGACGTGCAGGGCTCCTTCGTCCAACGGGATGCGGAGGCAGGCGCGGAGGAGGAGGAAGAGGCGCCGCAGGCGTGAACGCGTACGCGAAAGGCCCCGCCGATCCGGCGGGGCCTTTCCTTTGCCGCTGCCGATTCTGCCGCCACCCGTACGGCGGGGCGCCGTTTCAGCTTCCGTCGGCCTGCATCGTGCCGCCGAGCAGCAGTGACTCCGCGCACCGGGAGGGCGTCGGGGCGTTCACCGGCTTGCCGACCTTGCGGCAGTCGACGGTCATGGTGACCTTGCCGCCCGCGGGCACCAGGATCGGGGTGACGAAGTGGTAGTCGGAGTCCCGGAAGTTCTCCAGCGCGAGGCGGAGGATGGGTGAGCCCTGACCCGAGGAGACGGTGATCGTCCCCGCGTCGCCCTGCGGGTTCTGGACGACGATGTCGGTCAGCCGGAAGGTGTGCCCGGACGGCACCTGGAGCGCGGTCCCCGTGTTCGAGCCACCGCCCAGTGAGTCCCTGACCTGCACATGGGCGCTCGTCGGCTCGGCGGGTCCGGCAGCCCCGGCGGACGGGGAGGGGCTCGGCGAGGCGCTGGGCTGCCCGGACGCTCCGGCGTCGGAACCGTTCTCCCCGGACCCGCCGCCCGACGCGGCACCACCGCTCTCCTTGCCGTTCGGCGACTTGCTCTCCTCGGCGGCGGCCGACGCCACCGCCTCCGGCGTGATCGCTTCCCGGGCCGCCGACTTCACGGCCGGCCGCAGCACCCCGTACCAGAGCCCGACCAGGGCGATGATCAGTACCGCGGCGAGGATGAGCGCCCGGGGCAGCCAGCGCGGCAGGATCGCTTCCTGCTGGTACGAACCGTCCAGGACGACCGGTTCGAGCGGCTCCTCACCCTCCGGCACGGCGGGCGTGGCGACTGCCTGGAACGGGTGCGTGACCGCCGTACCGCGCCACAGCCGTTTGGCGGGCCGGACCCGCAGCTTGCCGAACCCGGCGTGGCCCGGTTCGATCCGCAGCTCGGGTTCGGTGAACGAGATCCGGGCACGTTCGGTGCCGGACCGGGCGTCGAGGCGCACGGTGATCGGTGCGTTGCCCCGGTTGTCCACGGCGAGCTGGTGCGCGCCGCGCCGGGCACCGTGCGAACTGCGCGGCACCAGCTCGGCGGTCACCTCGGCGAACGGCAGTACGGTCACCCGGCCCTCGGGCACCACGGCGTCGCCCTGCTCGCTCGTCGGCACCACCCGTACCCCGAAGTGCGTCTCGCCCGCGGGCACGGACGGGTCTCGGGGCGGGGCGAACGTGACCGATACGGCCTCCGAGCTGCCCGGATAGAGGGACAGCACCGGAGGTTCCACGGTCGTCCAGGCGGCACACGCGCCGACCACCTCGAAGCGGTACTCCTCCACGGTGGAGCCGGAGTTGAGGATCTGCAGGGGAAGGCTCGTCCCCTCGCCCGGTACGGCGGTGACGGACGACGCGTCGAGGCTTGCCGTGAGACTCATACCGCGCACCGTAGGATCGCCGCCGCTTCACGACATCGACCGCGAAGGAACACTTTCGGGCAGATTCAGTGCCCCCGACGGCGTTTTAGTTTCCTTGTCAGTAAACACGGGAATCTTTTGACCGCCTCAACACGCATGAGGCACATGACTGCAGCCGTGACGGTTGCGCCCGCTGTGACGCGACCCGGCTGTTTCCCAGGGGGAGCTTTGCCATGGAGCGCACCACCGTCGCCTTACGTGCCCAGGACCCGATCTCGCAGGCGGGCGTAGCGAGTCAGCTGCGTGCCCGCCCCGAAGTGAGCATGACCGAATGGGGTGCGGAGGATCTCCCGCCCCAGGTCACCGTGGTGGTCGTCGACGCGGTCGACGAGGAGGTGCTACGGATGCTGCGCAACATCCAGCGCACCAGCACCTCCCGCACCGTATTGGTCACGACCGACATCGACGAACAGAAGTTGGTGAGCGCGGCGGAGTGCGGCGTGGCCGGGGTCGTACGGCGCTCCGAGGCGACGCCCGAACACCTGGTGCACGTCATAGGGACGGTGGCGCGCGGCGAAGGTCATCTCCCCTCCGATCTGCTGGGACGCCTCCTCCAGGAGGTCGGCCGGCTGCAGGGACAGGTACTGGGACCGCGAGGTCTGCACTTCACCGGACTCGCCGCCCGCGAGGTGGACGTCCTGCGACTGGTGGCGGAGGGATACGACACCGCCGACATCGCGACGAAGCTGGCCTACTCCGAGCGCACGATCAAGAACGTGCTGCATTCGGTCATGACGCGGCTTCAGCTCCGGAACCGGTCGCACGCGGTGGCGTACGCGATGCGACAGGGGCTGATCTGAGCCGACACGCCGTACGCCTGGTGACCGTTGCCCGAAAGGGCAGCGGCGGCTTCCCGAGGATGTGACTCGTACACCGCTGCGCGTCGGCAGTGTGTACGGGACCGTGGGGCCGGTATGCCGGATCGGTAGACCGGCCGAGGGCGGGGGAGGACTTCCGTGCGCTGGTTCCAGCGACGTGAGCGGGCGCCGTGGTCACGGAAGGGCCGCTCGAACGGGCCCAGGACCCCGGCCTCCCGCCGCGCAGTCACCGCGCTCCGCATCCCGGTTCTGGCTCTCCTTCTCGTGGCCACCGGCATGGCCCCCGGATCGGCCGCCGGTGCGCGCCCCCCGGCCGTAGCGGTGCCCGAACCGTGGGTGACGCCCGCCGAGTTCACGGACACGGTCGACCCCGGCGGCTCCACGGGGGTGGACAAGCAGGTGCGTACACCGGTCATCCCGCCGAGGCCGGACGTGATCCTGCTGGTGGACGGAACGGCAAGCATGGCGGAGCCGATCAAGAGTGTGCGGGAGAACCTGCCTGATATCACCGCCGCGATCCGGGCCGAGCAGCCGGACTCCCGGTTCGCCGTGGCCACCTTCGGCGACCAGGAAGGCGATGTGAACGCCGGATTCCAGGTGCTGACCGAGCTTACGGACGACGACACCAAGGTGCAGGAGGGCGTCGACAAGCTCGGCACCGGACTGGGCGGAAAGAGCCGTGGTCCGTCCGAGGACTGGATCAACGGACTGTGGCAGATCGCCAACGGCGCTGGTGGGAAGACCGTGTTCCGCGAAGGGGCCAGCCCCGTCATCGTGGTGGTCAGCGACGCCTCCAGCCACTCGCCCAGCAACGGCCACTCCATCGACGACACGATCTTCGCCCTTCAGGACAAGAACGTCCGGGTGATCGGCGTGGACGTGGAGAGCAGGATCGGCGACGGGATGAACGGCAACGGTGACGCCCACAATCCCGACAACCCCGGCTACGTGGAGAACCCGCCCACCACACCCGGTCAGGCGACGCGCATCGTCAACGCCACCAACGGCCGCCTGCTGGAAGGCATCAATGGGAAGCAGGTGTCGGACGCGATCATCGAGGGCTTCCACAACCTGCCCACCAGCGTCGGCTACCGCCTCGACAACTGCGACCCGCACCTGTCCGTCAGCCTCGACCCGCCCACCCAGCAGGTCACCAGCGGCGACACCGCGCACTTCGCCGAGAACATCGACGTCTCCGCGGACGCACCCCAGGGAACCCGGCTGACCTGCACCGTCCAGTTCCTGCTGGGCACCCAGGTCCCCGGTGCGGACACGCTCGGACCCGCCGCTGCGGCCGATCCGGACTTCCAGGAACAGATCGGCATCGAGGTGAACGACATCGACGCCCCTGTTGTCACCGTGGACGATCTGACCGTCCGGACCAAGGACAAGAACGGCGCCCGGGTGGACTACAGCGCGACCGCCGAGGACGCGCACGACGGTCCGCTCCCGGTGACCTGCACCCCGCCCGCCGGTTCGCTCTTCCCGCTGGGCAGCACGACGGTGACCTGCTCGGCGACCGACTCTGCGGGCAACACCGGTACGGACACGGCGGAGATCGAGGTGCTCAAGGCGCCGGTGCCGCCCTCGGCCGACGTGGCGATGAAGGTCAGCGTCACACCGGACCGTACATACACGGGGCGTCCGGCCCGCGCCCGCTACATCGTCACCAATGCGGGCCCCGACAGGGCGACGGGTGTCGTCATCGGCGCCACCTGGCCCAAGCCGTCCGCCGCCAAGGACCGCAGTCTGTCGGCCCTGACCCGGTGCACGGCCGCGAAACCCTGCACGATCCCGGCCGGAGGTCGTATCGAGGTGACACAGACGGGGACGTACCGCGCGGCGATCACCGGTGATGTACGGGCCGCGGTGCGCGGCACGCTGCCTGACGGCCGCGCGGCCGACAACAAGGACACGGACCGGCTGCGCGTCCTGAAGCCCTCGCTCACCGTCACTCCGGCGGTCGTCAAGCCGGGCCAGGTGGTCCTGGCGCGCGGCAAGGACTACCCACCTGGTCAGACCGTACGTTTCACGTGGAACATCGGGATCACCGCGGATCAGGGCGGCGTGACCGTGGGCCGCTACGGCACCTTCGAGGTTCAGGTCCCGGTTCTGCGCAAGGACCGGCTCGGGCCGCGGAAGCTGCGGGCGGACACGCGAGGCATCGGCCGACTGCAGAAGCCGGTCCTCGTCGTCCAACGCAACCTGCAGCCACCGGACTTCGCCGGCCGCGCGTGAACATCCGAGCTCACGGGAACGTCCGCGCTCATACGGGAGTGATCAGGTGATCCACGAGGTCGACGACGTACTCCGCGCCCTGATCAGGGCGGAGGTGCTCGAAGGCGGTCAGATCGCGGTGGTCTTCGACGCCCCGACCAGGGAGTGGGCGGCGAAAGTCAATGCCCCCATGGTCAACCTCTACCTCTACGACATCCGCGAGGACATGCGGCGGCGGGAACGCGGTCTGCACAACGAGTACGACGAGCGCGGCACGATCGTCGCGCGCCGCCGCCCGCCCCGCTTCTTCAAGCTGTCGTACCTGATCACGGCGTGGACGAAGCGCCCGGAGGACGAACATCGTCTGCTGTCCTCGCTCCTGGCCTGCCTCCTCCGCTACGAGGCGCTCCCGCCGGACCGCCTCACCGGTTCGCTGGCCGACATCGGGGCGTCGGTACCGATGTCGATCGCGCTGCCGCCGCCGGAGGACCGCTCCTTCGCCGACGTATGGAGCGCGCTCGGCGGCGAACTGAAACCGTCTCTGGACCTGGTCATCAGCGTCCCGGTCACGGCCGCGCCCACGTACCCGGCGGGCCCGCCGGTGGAGGACGAGGGCCTGCAGACCCGGTTCGGAGGCGTACCCGCGCGGCCCGAGGGCGAGACACAGCCGCAGCCGGGCCGCAAGGGTCTCCCGGTGTACGGAAGCCGCCCCGGCCGCCCCGCCCGGGACCCGGCGCTGCAGTCCTCCGGCAACGGCACGACGGACCGCGGACGCGCGATGTCCTTCCGCATCACCGAAACGCATGGCACCCCACCGGAGGAAACAGACGCATGACGACCCCGGGCGACCCGAACCTGCGCCATCTCCTCGCCCGGGCGGTCGCGGTGGAACAGCGCATCCGCGCCGCGGTGGAGGCACGGCAGCTCACCGACCCGAACCCGGACGACGCGTTCCGGGGCCTCTACCTGACGGACGAGAACATCACCCGTCTGCTGAACGACGAGACGGCCCGCGCGTTTCCCGTCCCGACCTCGGTGGACAGCACACCGGCGTTCCCGGTCCCGACCTCGTCGGGCACCGCACCGGCCGATTCCCGACTGTCGGCCCTGACCCGGGAGTTCAACCTCACCGCTCTCGACATCGAGATCCTCCTCATCGCCCTCGTACCGGACCTGGACGACCGCTTCGAGGCGTTCTACGGCTACCTCAACGACGATGTCACCCGGCGCCGCCCGTCCATCGGCCTGGCCCTGGGCCTCTGCGGTCTGACCCCCGCCGACCAGGCAGCGCGGTCCCGACTGTCCGCCCGGTCCCCTCTCCGCGCGGGCCGGCTCCTCCTTGTCGAGGACCTGGACCGTCCGTTCCTGAGCCGAGCCCTCCGCGTCCCGGACCGGGTCACCGCCCACCTCCTGGGCGACAACACACCGGACCCACGGCTGGCGGACCTCCTGGCTCCTTGGCGAGCGGTACCAGGAGTCGGCGACCCATCCCCTCTCGCCTCCGTTCTGTCCGACGGCGTCCCGCTCGCCTACCTCCGCGAGGACCAGGGCGGCGCGGGCACCGCACTGGCTGCCTCCGCGCTCACCCTCGCGGGCCGCCGGGTGCTGGGCCTGGACCTGGCAAGGCTGGCCGAGGACTCGACACCTGCGGAGGCGGTACGGTCCCTGGTGCGCGAGGCCCGCCTCACGAACGCGGGCCTGGTCTGCGCCCCGCTGGACGCGCTGGCCCGGGACCACCCGGCCCTCCTCCGCATGCTCACGGACACCCCGGTCCCGACGATCCTGGTGGGAAGGGACCCCTGGGACGCGTCCTGGTCCACGGTCCCGCCGCTGCTCCTGCACGCCCCCAGGGTGGAACCGGCGGCCCGCGCAGCCCTCTGGACGGATGCGTACAGACAACAGGCCGCTGCCGCGATCCCGCCCTCCATCGATGCGGACCGCCTGCTCTCCCCGTTCCTCCTGACCCCGGAACAGGTCACCGGAGCCGCCCACAGCGCTGCCCAGACGGCCCGGCTGCACGGCGGAACCCTCACCCCCGACCACGTACGCCAGGGCGCCCGCGCCCAGAACGCGGCAGGCCTGGACCGCCTGGCCCGCCGCATCGAACCCACGGTGACCTGGAACGACCTCGTCCTGCCCCCCGACGCCCACGCCCAACTCCGCGAACTCACCGCCCGCGCCCGCCACCGCGACCGCGTCCTGGGGGAGTGGGGCATGCGCCCGGGAGGCGGCAGGGGCCGCGGTGTGTCGGCGCTCTTCGCAGGCGACTCGGGTACCGGCAAGACCATGTCCGCGGAGGTCATCGCCGCAGACCTGGGCCTGGACCTCTACACGGTCGACCTGGCCACGGTGATCGACAAATACGTGGGCGAGACGGAGAAGAACCTGGAACGGATCTTCTCCGAAGCGGCGGGTGTGAACGGGGTCCTCCTCTTCGACGAGGCTGACGCGATCTTCGGCAAGCGCTCGGATGTGAAGGACGCCCACGACCGCTACGCGAATGTGGAGAGCGCGTATCTCCTCCAACGCATGGAGTCCTTCGACGGCCTGGCCATCCTGGCCACGAACCTCCGCGCCAACCTGGACGACGCCTTCACCCGCCGCCTGGACCTGGTCATCGACTTCCCGGTCCCGGACCCCGACCAACGCCTGGTCCTCTGGGAACGCTGCCTGGGCCCCCAACTCCCGCGCTCAGCGGACCTGGACCTGGCTTTCTGCGCCGAGAACTTCGAGCTGGCGGGCGGCAACATCCGCTCGATCGCGGTGACGGCCGCGTACCTGGCGGCGGACACGGGGGAGCCGGTGACGATGCCGACGCTGATCCACGCGATCCAGCGCGAGTACCAGAAACTGGGCCGGCTGACGCTGGCGTCGGAGTTCGGGCCGTACCTGGGGTTGCTGGGGTAGGCAGGCGGGACGCCGATCGCGGACCGGACGCCAAGCCCATCAACCCGAGATCCCCGGCGTCGCTGCGGCCTTCGCCGGGTAGGACCGATACCGCAGCTCTACGTGAGGACTATCCAAGGCCGGCCTTCGATGAGTTCTCGGGCCGCGTCGAGATGGCTGGCGTGGCTAAGAGAATTCACATTGATCACATTCCAGAAGTTTCTCCCAGGCGGTTGATGAGGGTCACGTATTGCTTCGCATAGCCAGCCAGAACTGCGGGAAGGGTCAGGAATGCATCGTGCTGAAAATAGCAATAATGTTGAGTCTCGAAAACGGGTGAAGGTTTCCATGACCCGCCGAATGCGTCAACGACAGACTTCCTCCCGTACAGACCTCCACCGTATTCATTCTCCGGTTCAGTCCGCCATTTGAAGTAGCGTCGACTGTCGACCACCGCAGCCAGCTGAAAGTCTTCGGCAACACCCGGAACTATCGAATTCCATGCATCGATCAGCACTGTCCGGGAAAGTAGTGCGTGTGCTGTAGCTGCGGGTTCTTGCGCAATCAAGTCCAGGAGCCCTTCATTGCCAATGAAGATCGATTCTTGTAGTCTCTCCCAATTGGTTGAGTAGTCGGCCACCGTGACAATTGCTCGAGTGTTCTGCTGCATCTCATCGGCGAATCTATCGATTTCTTCGTCTGATCTTCTGGTTATCGTGCGTCCATTCTCCTCATAAACCACGTCGCTCCAATCGGGAGTGAGGACGACAGAGATGTTCTTGAGGACTGCTGCTTGCAACCCCAACTCCTTTCATGCGGGGAGCGATTCGGCTCCCAGTCTTCAGGAAAACGGAACTATCTCTAAATAGATGTTGTAGTTCCACAGTACGGTGTCGCCTCGCGCTATACCGTATTCAGTGAGAAGGTTGCGATGCTCCGCCACGGCGGTCATGTCGCGACCCCTGCCTGAGCCCTCATAATGTTCGAGAAGCTCCGTGAACGGTGTGTGAACCCCGCCCTCCACGCGAGCGGAAGCGATACGCCCCCCTGATTGGATGATGGATGCGGTTGCGTACGTGACGGAATGGGTGTCGAGAATCGCCTGATCCAACTCGATCCCCCGACGCGTTGCGTTCTCGAGTTGACAGATGGCTCTGACGTTCTGGATGGTGCTCATCTTCACTTGTTTTGCCTCTGCGTACCCGATCTCAAACTTCCGCATCTGCCGTAACGTGACGTAGGTGACAAGCGGAGTTCCTCGCCCCTCTACCATCTGGGTTCCCGCGGTGACCCAGCGCATCTCCCTGGGGATTTTGTCGAGAAATGCTTCCTCCATGACCACTGTCTTTGTGACGGGGTCGTAGGCGCGGGATACATGCCCCTGTTGGTTCTTGGGGGACTTTATGTTCGTGGTGAGCTTCAGTAACCCGTCGCGTTTTAGTGGAGTCTGAGGCTCCTTGAAGAACCAGTTTTCGACTCGTCTCATGCTGGGGTCGATGCTTTCGTACAGGCCCGGAATCGGTTTCTCTACGCGTTCGCCTGATGGATTTACTTTTCCGCGCACGTGTACGAGTTCTTCTTGTCCTCGCCGGCCGTCGTGCACCAGGGAGAGCTCTTTCATCCCGTACTGGCGGCGAATCTGTGGCAGGCGATTCAGGATCTCCTTCCGGCTCAGCCGTTGCTGGAGTAACCCATCGGCGGCGTCAAGGCCTGCATCCAAGTCGCGCTGCTTCTGGGCAGCGCTTCTTTCATTGCCCTTCGGGTCATTCTTCTTGAGCTTCGCCCAGAGCTTCTTGCCCGCCTTGACGATGAAGCCCACGATCTTGTCTATGGCCCGGTTCACCGGGCGGGCCACCGCGTGGAAGACGCTCTTGACCTTGTTGGCCAGGCCGCCGATGCCCAGGAGTGACGCCAGGAAGCCGATGAGGAGCGGGACGCTTGCGGCGAGGGCCGCTTCGACCATCTTCGGGACGCCCGCCGAACCGCCGTTGGCGATGGCGATGACCGCGTCCAGGACCGCGTTGACGAACTCCACGATCTGGGCGCCCTGGTTCACGATGAACGTGACGATGTCGATGATTCCCTTGACCGCGCGAACGAACGCGGAGGCGGGGTTCAGGAGCGAGATGATCCAGGTGATGCCCGCGATGATGACCGTGGGGATCAGGTAGCTGGTCAGTTTCTCCAGGATCGTGGCCTTGAGGTCGCCGGCCTCCTCAGTGATTTCCTTGACCGCGCCTGCCGGGCCCTCGCGGGCGAGGGTCTGGGCGACGGGGACGGATTGTTCGACCGCGTTCATGGCCTGGTCGGGGACGCCCTTGCGGGTGACACGGGCCCGGATGTTCGCCCAGGTCAGGCCGAGCAGAGAGCCGATGATCCGGATGATGCCCTTGAGGTCGAACTTCTGGGGAAGGTCCAGGCCCGCCTTGACGGCAGTGCCCAGGAGCCAGGAGACGACGCCCTTCTTCAGGTGGTCGGCGATGTTCGTGACGAACAGTTGGAGGCCTGCGCCCACCGCCTTGACCAGGTTGCCCAGGAAGCCGATCGGATCCTTGATGATCTTCATGATCGCGGAGGCGGCCTTGGCGAGGATGCCGAGGAGAAGGTTCTTCAGCTCGTTGATCGTCTTGATCGCGCCGACGATCGCGTCCTTCGCCTTGTCGATCAGACCCTTGTTGGCTTCCTGGAGCTTCTTGATCTCCTCGTCGATCTTGTTGAGGGCCGCGGTGTACTTCGTCGCCAGGTCCTGGACCAGCTGTTCGGACTTCTCGTTGACCGTGGCTTCCAGGTCGTCGAACTTGCCGGCGAAGTCCTTGGCCGCGTCCTCACCGAACTGGCGAAGATCGGCAGGGAGTTTGTCCACCTCCGCCTTCAGCTCGGCGCGGCCCTTCGCTATGCGCGCCTTCGCCTTGCCCAGCTCCGTGCCGATGATGTCGGCCACTGACGAGATGACCGTCTGCATCTGGGAGACGTAGAGCTTGCGGGCTTCCTGGTAGAGGTTGTTGGCCTCCTTCGGCAGGCCGGCGAACTTGTCCTTGACCCAGCGGGCCTTGCCGGTCCAGCCCGAGTACCGCTTGTCCTTGTAGGCCTTCATACGGCGCTTGTGGTCCGCGGTGAACGCGTCGCGGGCCGCTTTCTCGCCCGACGTGAATCTGTCGTCGACCTTTTTGTCCAAGCCGGAGAGGGTCTCCTCGACGTCCTTCTTCGTGCCGTCGTAGACCTTCTGCAGTTTTGCCGTGACCTCGGCGCGCTTCTTCTCGTCCTTCGACTTGGTGTCGCCCTTGCCGCCGTCGACCTGCTTGCCCGCCGCGGTACGGGTCGCGGTCAGGGCGTTCATGGCCTGGGCGCCGGACGCCGCCGCGTTCGTCTTTGCCGTGGACAGTTGCTGGGTCTCGGCCGCCCTGCCCTTGGCGGGTGCCTTCGCGGAGTCCGCTTCCGCTGTCTTCTTCGCGGACAGCGCCTCGTCGAACTCCGGTTCGTTGCCCTTGGCGAGCTGGTCCTCGGTGACTTCGGCGTCCGCCATCGCCTTGTCGTTCTGGGCCGGCCCATCGGAGAAGTCCGTGACGGAGGCGGGTTGTTGGGCGGGGATGGCGTCCGCTGCGGACGGGGCGCCCGGGTTGGCGGGCGGCTGGTCCGGGGTCATGGGGGTGACCGGCTTGTCCTTGGCCGCCGATGTGTCCGGTGAGGCCTTGGTTGCCGTCTCGATGTCCTTGGCGGACTTCTCCTTGCCGTCCGAGACCTTGCCGTCGACCTCTGACTTGATCTTGTCCGCCTTGCCGGACCCGGAGAACTTGTCGGCGTCATCGAGGTTCTTCGGCGCTTGCGCGTCGATCGCCTTGTTCACCGCGTCGATGAACGCCTGCTTGTTGAACTCACCCGGCTTTGCCGCGTTCATCTTCTCGGCGTTCGCCGCCTTGCCCTGGGCTTCCTTGTCGTCCGGGGGCGCGACCGCCGCATCCTGCGCGGACTTGGACTCGGTGGCGGCGGGGGCGTGGGCGGCGATCCTGGTGCGTTTTGCCGCCACGTCCGCCTTCACCCTGCGGAAGCCGGCCGCCTGGGACGGGGACGGTTTCACCGGGGCGGTGTAGCGCTGCGCCACCAGGCGGGCGACTGCCGCGTTGCCTGCCGCGCCCTGCAGGCGCTGGAGGGAGCGGCGATCGGGTACGGGGCGGTCCGGGGCCGGGCGGTCCACCGGGGCTGCTTCGGGACGGGGGGTCGCCGCGCGGGCGGTGTCGGGCGCGGGGTTCTTCTCCGGAACCGCCTTCATCCGCCCTCCCGGTCACCGCTTCCCCAGCCTCGCCAGCCTGGGTGGCGGACAACGGGGATGCGGAGCGCGCGCGGGCGGGGGTGGGGGCAGAGCCGGCTTGGTCGGGCGGATCACGCGGATTGCCTCTTCGGGCAGTCTCCCGTGCACGGCTGGGCGACCGCATATCCGTTCCCCGTACATCGGGCGGGTGGTGAGAATGGCCCGCGTTCCACGGTCGAGGAGAGGTCAAGGAGAGTCATACATGCCGTCGTACCTGTCCCCGGGCGTCTACGTCGAAGAGGTCGAGTCAGGGTCCCGGCCGATAGAAGGCGTGGGCACCTCGGTGGCCGCCTTCGTCGGCTTCGCCCAGAAGGGTCCGCTCGACGAGCCCACGCTGATCACGAACTGGAGCCAGTTCGTCAGCCGTTTCGGTGACTTCGTCGAGGGAACCTATCTCGCTTCCTCTGTCTACGGCTTCTTCGCCAACGGCGGCGGTATCTGCTACGTGGTGCGCATCGGTGACGGTACGGAGGCCGCCGAGCCCGAGAGCATCGGTGGCGGCGGTGAGCCGGGGCGGCTGCCCGCCGGGACGGAGACCCAGCTCGGTCCGTACGCACTCAAGGCACGTCCCGGTGTGAGTGGGGAGATCACCGTCGAGGTGACGGACGTCGAGGGTGACGACCCGCCGCAGGACGTGTTCCAGTTGCTCGTCCGGCGCGACGGTCAGGTCGTCGAGACGTATCCGGCCGTGACGACCAAGCGCAGCAAGGAGAACGTCGCCACCCGTGTCAACGCGAAGTCCGAGCTGATCGAGGTCCGGGAGTCCGGGCGCGGGGCCGCGCCGGCCAGGCCCGAGCCACAGACGGTCACGCTCGCGCCCGCACCCGCTCTGGGCTCGGCCCCCGGGGCGCTGGGCTCGGAAGCGTACGTAGGCGATCCCGACCAGCGGACCGGTTTCGGCGGTCTGGAAGCGGTCGAGGAGATCACGACCGTTGCCGTTCCCGATCTCATGAGCGCGTACGAACGCGGACTGCTGGACCTGGAGTCCGTCATCGCCGTGCAGCAGGCGCTGATCAGCCACTGCGAGCTGATGGGCGACCGCGTCGCCATCCTCGACCCGCCCCCCGGGCTCTCGCCGCAGCAGATCAGGTCCTGGCGCACCGACCGCGCCAATTTCGACTCGAAGTACGCGACGCTGTACTACCCGTGGATCCGGGTCGCCGACCCGTCGTCCGGCCGGGCGCAGCTCGTACCGCCGAGCGGGCACATCGCCGGCGTGTGGGCGCGCAACGACGAGACGCGTGGTGTGCACAAGGCCCCGGCCAACGAGGTGGTGCGGGGAGCCGTCGCGTTGCAGACGCAGCTCACCAAGGGCGAGCACGATCTGCTCAATCCGATCGGGCTGAACTGCATTCGTTCCTTCCCCGGGCGCGGAATCCGGGTATGGGGGGCGCGGACGCTGGCGTCCGACCCGGCCTGGCGCTATCTGAATGTCCGGCGGCTCTTCAATTACCTGGAGGAGTCGATTCTCGCCGGCACGCAATGGGTCGTGTTCGAGCCGAACGACGATGCGCTGTGGGCCCGTATCCGGCGTACTGTCTCGGCGTTCCTGGTCAACGAGTGGCGCAGGGGTGCGCTGTTCGGGCTGACGCCGGACGAGGCGTTCTACGTCAAGTGTGACCGCGAGACCAACCCGCCGGAGACCATCGAGGTAGGCCAGGTGGTCTGTGAGATCGGTGTGGCACCGGTCAGGCCGGCCGAGTTCGTGGTGTTCCGGCTCTCCCAGCTGACCAGCGGATCGGGTGAGGTCGATGAGTGACCGCCGCATGTCGGTTCCGCAGTTCCGAGGTGCCGAGATTCCGTGGTTCCTTAACCGGTAGAGGAGTTCGCTGTGCCACTTCCCGATCTCGACAGTTCTGTCGGGCATTCCTTCGGTCTCGAATTCGACAGCGTCGTCATCAAGCAGATCACCGAAGTCAGTGGTCTGAAGATGGAGCAGGACGTCATCGAGCTGAAGCAGAACACCGCCGACGGGCGTTATGCCATCAAGAAGCTTCCCGGCCGTCCGAAGGCGGGGGAGGTCACCGTGACGCGTGGACTCACCGAGGACAACAGCTTCGAACGGTGGATCAAGGACTCGCGGTTCGGCCGCATGACCGCGGCCCGCCGCAACGGCGCCGTCATCGTGTACGACTACGAAGGCATCGCCATCAAGCGCTACAAGCTCATCAACGCCTGGCCGAAGTCGCTGGAGATCGGCACGCTCAAGGCCGGTGACACCTCGGTCCTGACGGAGAAACTGTCGATCACGTACGAGAGCATGGAACTCGACTGATGCGGCGTACGGCCCAGGCGCCGGCCCCGGCTCCCGCCTTCGAGGAGCGTTCCGAACGGGACAGGCTGCGCACCGAGTTCACCTTCGAGCTGCCGCGCGGGTACGTCGACGAGTCCGGCACCGTCCATCGCGCGGGCGTCATGCGTCTGGCGACCGCCCGGGACGAGCTCGTGCCGCTGCGGGACGACCGGGTGCGCGAGAACGCGGCGTATCTGTCGGTCGTGCTGATCGCGCGCGTCGTCACCCGGCTCGGCACCGTCGACGACATCCACCCGGGGATCATCGAGGACCTGTTCGCCTCCGACCTGGCGTTTCTGCAGGACTTCTACCGGCGGATCAACGCCGAGGGGCACACCCGCGCCGCTGTCACCTGTCCGTCCTGCCAGGAGGAGTTCGCGGTGGATCTCGCCGGTGGCCGCCTGGGGGAATCGTGACGTACGCGGCCGACCTGCTCTACGAGGAAGTCGCGTACCTCGCCTATCACTTCCACTGGCCGCTCGACGAGCTGCTGGACCTGGAACACCCGGAACGCCTGAAGTTCGTCGCACAGGTTGCCCGCCTGAGCGGGCAGTAGCGCAGGGGGAGGACGAGGAACCATGGGTCTGATGTCCTGGCTGCGCGGCCGCCGGACGGAGGAGGGAGGCGGCGCCGGGCTCCCGGCCGACGCAGTGCGGCGGGAGCGGTTCGATCCGTCCCGGCTGCCGCCCCTGCAGCGGACGGTGCGCGGTCCTGAGCTGGTCAGCGACCCCGGCCGCTTCGAGGGTTCGCTCACCACCCGGCAGGACACCACCCTCGGCACTCCCCTCGGGCACCTGGTCAGCCCGGAGGCGCCCGCCGGGCTCGTGCACGGGATCACGTCGGCGGTGGGTGGGCCCTCCACCGTGCAGCGGGCGGTGGAGATGCCCCTGCGGGCGGGGCCGAGGTCCGGCGCCCCGGCCGTCCCCGCCGCTGTTCAGCGGGTGTCGTACGGGGGGCGGGAGCCGGTCCTGACGACTGCGGGAGAGTCCGCGGTGGTTGACCTTCCGGTACGGCATCTGGTCGGTGAGCAGTCCCTCGTCACGGACGCGGGCGCCGCGGGCGGACCGATGCGGGGCGCCCCGCCCGCTGTCCAGCGCACCGAGGTGCCTCCTCCGGCTGTGGAACGGCCCCGCCGGGCTCCTGGGCTCGGTGCGCCCATGTCCGGGCTGCCACCGACAGCGCAACGGGAGGCTGCTGCCGCGGTGCCGGGAACGCGAAGCGAGTCGGTGCCGGTGTCCCGGAGCACTGAGGAGGCGGAGCCCGAGGAGACGCAGCGTTCGTCGGACGAGGCGGAGCGTCTGCCGGACGCGCAGACCGCGCCACTGCTCGGTGACGACCCGCTCGTCATGCCGCCGCAGGAGTCAGCAACCCCTGGGAAGGCAACGGATCCTCGGGACGCCACACCCGCTCCGGAGGGGGTGGCGGGAAGGAGCGCGGAGCCCGGGGTGCCGACCGCCGCACCTGTACAGCGAACCTCCCTCGCCCCGGGGAACGTACCGGCCACTCCCTCCCTGCCCGTGGTCCCGCTGCTTGCCGAGCGTCCGGTGCCGGTGTACCTGACGCAGCAGGCCGCGCCCGTTCAGCGCGCGGCCCAGGAACCGGTGGTTCCGCCCGCTGTTCCGGTCCGCTGGGGCTCTGCCGCACCACGACCGTCACCGACGGCAACGGTGCAGCGTACGGCCGTCCCGGTCGCCGTCCCCGGTCGGGAAGCGGTCAGCGCACCACCGGAGTCACCGCGCCGCTCGCCCCTCTCCGCTGTGCAGCGGCAGGCGGGAGGCGGGCCGCCGGTGCCCCGTTCCCGTAACCCTGTCGCTCCCTCCGTCCTCTCGGCCGGATCCGTCGCCGTGGCCGCGGGTGTGGCCCAGCGGATGGCCGACGGGAGTGTCGTCTTCGGCACCCCGCCCACGGGGTTCTCGCAGCCCGTCGTCCAGCGTGAGACCGAGACCACCGAGCCCCCGCCACCGTCCGATCCGGGGCCCGATCCGGAGCCCGATCCCGGGCCCGTCGACGAGGTCGCCCCCGCAGTCTCCGACCCGGGGGGAGGCTCCTCGCCCGCATCGACTCCGGCAGGTCACGGCGGCGGCCCGCCCGTCACCGACGAACTCGTACGCGCCCTGTACGGGCCCCTGAGCCGGCTCCTCAAGGCGGACCTCCGGCTGGAACGCGAGCGGGCCGGCTTCCTCATCGACACCAGACACTGAACCGCCGCCGTCCCACCCGGAATTGAGAGGTACGTTCCATGGCCACCGCCCCCTCGGACAACGACCCCGCCGTCAGCGTCTGCTTCGTCGTCACCATCGACGACATCGAGCTCGGGTCGTTCAACACCTGCGACGGCCTGGGCTGCGAAGTGGTGCTCGAAACACGGGAGGAGGGCGGCAACAACGGCCACCTGTGGCAGCTGCCGACCCGGCTGAAGTACTCCAACGTGAAGCTGTCCCGGCCGCTCACCCGCGAGACCGAGAAGGTGGCCCGCTGGTTCGCCACCATGACCACCGGGTTCAGCCGCAAGACCGCCCACATCGAGGCGCGGACCGGCGACGGGCAGAAGGTGGCGCAGTGGGGGCTGCTGGAGGTGGTGCCCGTGCGGTGGACCGGGCCGTCCTTCTCCCCGGAGTCGCCCAAGGTCGCGATGGAGACGATCGAGATCGCCCACCACGGCTATGTGATGGAGGGCTGACCGACGTGAGCGGTGCGGGACCCATCGCCTTCAGTGCCGCCGGTACGTCCGGTGCGTCGTCGGCCGCGAAAGGGGGCTCGGCCCGGCCCAAGCTGGAGCATGCCTATCTGGAGCTGCGGACCCCGCCGACCGGCGGCGGTCTCACGCCCGGCGGTCCGTGCGGCCGGATCGACTTCCAGTTCAATCCGAAGGAGCTCAGCCTCACCAAGGCGGCGTCGTGGAAGCGGAGTCCGGCCAAGGGGGCGAAGAGTTCCGGGCCGCCGGAGTACCAGGGGTCGCAGCCCAGCAAGCTCACCGTCGAGATGTTCTTCGACGCCAGTGACACCCAGGACACCCGGGTCGTCACCGCCGTGGAGCAGCTGTTCGCATGCTGCGTCCCGACGAACGAGACCCGGCAGCAGCAGCGGTCATCCCCGCCGTGGGTGGTCTTCCACTGGGGCGGACTGACCGGGTTCCCCGGTTATGTCAGCCAAGTGCAGGCGAAATACACCCTGTTCACCACATCCGGTGTGCCGATCCGGGCGGTCTGCCAGGTCACGATGGAGGAGATCAGCGGGGACACCCCGGGGCAGAACCCGACCTCGGGTGCGCTGGCGGCCCGGCGGGTGCACCGGGTGGGCGCCGGGGACTCGCTGCCGTCGCTCGCCCAGCGCGAGTACGGGGACCCGGCCGCGTGGCGGGTGATCGCCGAGGCGAACGGGATCGACGACCCGATGCGGCTGGCGCCCGGCACACAGCTGCTGCTGCCCGCCCTCGACGAGCTGAGCCGGCTCGCGGAGCCGGAGAATCCGGTACGGGGGCGGGGCTGATGGCGCAACAGGGCGTCGCCACCGCGCTGGTGGTGGAGTTCGATGGCACACCGCTGCCCCCGAAGTTCGTGAACACCCTGGTCGAGGGGTACGTCGACGACAGCCGTACACTCCCCGACCTGTTCTTCCTCCGCTTCCGCGACCCCGACCGGGTGCTCCTCGAACAGACCGGGCTGAAGATCGGAAGTGAGGCCCGGTTGCTGGCCCGCGCGGGCGGCGACACGGCCCCGAAGCCGCTGCTCAACGGGGTGGTCACCGCACTGGAGGTGGAGCTCGACGAGACCGGGACGTTCACCGTCGTCCGGGGGCTCGACGAGTCGCACCGGCTGTTCCGGGGGCGCAGGGTCGCGAGCTACCAGAACATGACGCTCGCCGACATCTGCGGCCAGGTCGCCCAGCGCGCCGGGCTGAAGCCGGGAAAGGTCGACATCGCCGGGCCCGTGCTCGAACACATCGCCCAGCCCAACATCACCGACTGGGAGTTCGTCCGGGGCCTGGCGGAGGAGGCCGGGGCGCAGGCCTACGCACTCGACGGGGAGCTGCACATCACCCGGTCCACCGAGGCGAGCGGTGCGCCCGACGGCTCGGCGCGCGCCGACCGCAACCCGCTCGTCCTGGAGATGGGCAGCAATCTGCTGCGCTGCCGGGCGGGGGTGTCGTCCGCCGAGCAGGTCTCGGAGGTCGAGGTGCGCGGCTGGGACGTCAAGGCCAAGCAGCCGCTGGTGGGAAAGGCCCCGGCAGGCACGTCGTCGACGCTGGAACTGGGGGTGACGGCCGCCGAGGTGACCGCACCGTTCGGCGAGGCGCGGTTCGTGGTCACGGACGCGGCGTACGGGGAGCAGGCGCAGGTGGACCAGGCGGCGAAGGCGCTCGCCGAGCGGATCGCCGGGTCCTTCGCGGAGCTGGAGGCAGTGATCCGCGGGAACCCGGAGGTCAGGGCGGGCAGCGCGGTGGCGCTCAACGCGGTGGGCAAGCCCTTCGAGGGGCGGTACACGGTCACGTCGTCGCGCCATGTCTTCGACGCCGTGCGCGGCTACGAGACGTGGATCACGGTCTCCGGGCAGCAGGAGCGGTCCTTGTTCGGGCTGACGGGCGGGGGCTCCGGTGCGCAGGGGCCGGGCGGCAGCGCTGGTTCGCGGTGCAACGGGCTGGTCAGCGGGACGGTCACGGACACGCACGACCCCGACGGGTCGGGGCGGGTGAAGGTCCGGTTCCCGTGGTTGTCGGACGAGTACGCGAGCGACTGGGCGCGGACCGCGCAGTCCAACGGGACGAGCGGCGGCGAAGCGTTCATCCCGGAGGTCGGAGACGAGGTGCTGGTGGGCTTCGAGCACGGACATCTGGACCGGCCGTACGTGCTGGCCGGTCTGTACAACGGGAAGGACCGACCGTCGCAGGGCGGCGGCGCTAGCGAGGGCGGAGGTTCCGGCACCGGTGATTCGGGCGGGCCGGGCGGCGGCGGTCTCGTCGACCCGACCAGCGGCGCGGTCAACCGCCGCGCCTTCGCCTCCAAGGGCGGGAACCAGCTGGAGCTGCTCGACGCCGCCAACGGCCCGCAGGGCGTGCGTCTGCTCACCGGCGACGGAAAGCTCAAGATCGATCTGGACCGCAAGGGCACCGTGATCGTGATCGACAGCGACGGCAGCGTGACCATCGAGGCGAAGGAGCAGGTCTCCATCAAGGCGGCCGAGGGCGTATCTCTCGACGCCGGCCGGGGATCGCTCGAACTCGCCGGCGAAAGCGTCACGCTGACGTCCCGCTCCGGAGTCGCGGTCGACGGCGGCAACGGCAGGGTCACACTCGCCACGGGCGGCACCGTCGACGTCCAGGGCGGCCAGGTCGCGGTCAACGGAACCCAGCGCACCGACATCAAGGGCGGCAGTTCGTGTTCCATCAACGCGCCGATGGTCAGGATCAATTGAGAGGAGTGGGTCGACGTGTCCGCAACAGCAGCGGCGGCCGCCCGCGTCGGTGACCCCACCGGTCACCCCGGCACGGTCGGCCCACCCGGTGTCGCGTCCGTTCTCATCGGCGGGAAGCCCGCCGCCACGGTCGGCACCGCACACACCTGTACCTCCCCGGCCGCCCATCCGCCGTCCACGATCGCGCCACCGGGCAGCTCCTCCGTGCTGATCGGCGGCAAGCCCGCCGCCCGGGTCGGGGACCTGGCCGGCTGTGGCTCGCCCGTCGTGTCCGGCTGCGCGACGGTGCTGATCGGGGGCTGAGCGGAGATGGGCCAGCAGTTCATCGGCGCCGGGTGGGCGTTCCCGCCGCGCACGGATGCCACCGGTTCCATCGCCCTGGTGCGCGGCGAGCACGAGCTGGAGGAGTCGATCCGGCTGATCCTGGCGACCTCGCCCGGGGAGCGGCCGATGCGGCCGGAGTTCGGGTGTGCCGTCAACGACTACGTGTTCGCGCCGGCCGACGCGGGGACGGCGGGCCAGCTCGCGTACGAGGTGCGCCTCGCGCTCGACCGCTGGGAGCCCCGGATCGAGGTGACCGAGGTCGTCGTCCGGTTCGACGAGGCGGACGAGGGAGTGCTCTACATCGACATCGGTTACACGGTGCGGGGCGCCAACGACCCCCGGAATCTTGTCTTCCCCTTCTACGTGATCCCACAGCACGACGACCCGCACGACCGGCACGGCCGGCCTGATCGGTACGAGGAGGAGAACGGCGCGTGACGCTGCCCAGTCCCCATCTGGACGACCGCCGCTTCCAGGGCCTGGTGGACGAGGCCAAGCGCCTCGTCCAGCAGCGCTGCCCGGAGTGGACCGACCACAATGTGTCGGACCCCGGGGTGACCCTCATCGAGGCGTTCGCGACCATGGTCGATCAGCTCGTCTACCGGGTGAACCGGGTCCCGGAGAAGAGCTATCTGACCTTCCTCGACCTCATCGGGGTCCGGCTCCACCCGCCGACGGCGGCCCGCACCGATGTGACGTTCCGGCTCTCCGCGCCGCAACCCGAGCCGGTGACCGTGCGCGCCGGTACGGAGGTCGCCACCGTGCGTACCGAGACCGAGGACGCAGTCGTCTTCACGACCGTGGGCGACCTGTCCATCGTGCCGTGCGCGTTCGCGCACCTCGCCACCTGGCCGACGTCCGGGGACGCCGTCGACCGTACCGAGGAGCTCGCGCTCGGCCGCGACATACCGTGCTTCGACTCGACCCCCGCACCCGGGGACGCCGTGTACATCGGGCTGTCAGCCGCCGTCCCCGCCGGAGTCGTCGTCCTCCGGCTGGACTGCAAGGTCGAGGGTGTCGGTGTCGACCCGCTGCGGCCGCCGCTGGTCTGGGAGGCCTGGGACGGAAACGCGTGGACGGTCTGCGAGATCGAGAAGGACGACACCGGCGGCTTCAACAAGTCCGGTGAGCTGATCCTCCACCTGCCGAAGACGCACGCCCCGGCGGTCGTGGTGCGGCGGACCGGCGGCTGGCTGCGCTGCCGCCTGGTGGAGGCCGCCGCAGGCCGGCCGACCTATGTCGCGCCGCCGGTGGTCCGCAGGATCACGGCCTTCACGATCGGCGCGACCGTCGAGGCCGAGCACGCCGAGACCGTGACCGACGAGGTGCTGGGGGCCGCGGAGGGCGTGCCGGGGCAGGCTCTCACCGTGTCCCGTCCGCCGGTCGTCCCCGGGGACTTCGTGGTGGAGGTCGTGGATCCGGCCGGGAGCCCGGGGAACGGTTCCGACGGCACGCAGGACTGGATCCGCGTCGACGACTTCGCGCACTCCGGGCCCGACGACCGGCACATCACCCTGGACCCCAACTCCGGTCGGGTCGAGTTCGGTCCGGCCGTACGGGAACGCGACGGCAGCATCCGCTACTACGGGGCCGTGCCCCCGAAGGGCGCCACCGTCCGGGTCCGCTCCTACCGCACCGGCGGCGGACTGCGCGGCAATGTGGCCCGCTCCACCCTCCGGGTGCTGCGCAGCGCCATCCCGTACGTGGCCCGCGTGGAGAACCGGAACCCGGCGCTCGGCGGCGTCGACGGCGAGACCGTGGAGAGCGCCCGGGTGCGCGGCCCGATGACCCTGCGCACCCTTCACCGGGCCGTCGTCCCGCACGACTACGAACTGCTCGCCCGCGAGGTCTCACCGGACGCCGCCAGGGTGCACTGCATCCCGGCCGGGGAGGACACGGGCGCCGAGGCGGGCGGGGTGCGGCTGCTCGTCGTGCCGGCCGGGCGCAGCGACGAGCAGGGCCGCATCCGGTTCAACGAGCTGATCCCGCCCCCGCACACGCTCGCCCTGGTCGCCCGCCATCTCGACGAACGGCGCCCGATCGGCGCCCGGCTCGTCGTCGAACCGCCCTTCTACCAGGGCGTCACCGTCGTCGCCTCGGTCCAGGCGCACAGGGGAGCGGTCGTCGAGCGGGTACGGGAACAGGCCCTCGCCGCCCTGTACGGGTACTTCAACCCGCTGACCGGCGGACCCTCCGGGCAGGGCTGGCCGTTCGGCCGGCCGATCCAGTCGGGCGAGGCGTTCGCCGTCCTCCAGCAGGTGCCGGGGCTCGACCTGGTGGAGGACGTACGGCTCTTCCCCGCCGACCCGTTCAGCGGGCAGCGCGGCGAGACGGCCACCACGAAGATCACGCTGGACCGGCACGCACTGGTCTTCAGTTACGAGCACCAGCTCCGGGTACGGGAGGGCTGACCCCATGCGCACCGCCGTCACCGGCCTCCCCACCCCGCACCCGCTGATCGAACAGCTGCCGGCGGTCTACCTGGAGCAGGACTTCCTCCAGCGCTTCCTCGCGGCGCTCGACGACGTACTCGCGCCGGTCCTGCTCACCATCGACAACCTGCCCGCCCACCTCGACCCGCGCAGCGCCCCCGACGATTTCCTCGCCTGGCTGGCCCAGTGGGTGGCGGTCGAACCGCACGAGGACAGCCCGCTCGAACAGCGCCGGGCGACGGTACGGGGCGCGGTGTCCGGGCACAGCCGGCGCGGGACGCCGCGCGGTCTTGCGGACGCGGTACGGCTGGAGACCGGCATCGAACCGGAGATCGTCGAGAGCGGCGGTACGGCGTGGTCGACGCGCCCGAACACGGCGCTGCCGGGTCAGGCCGGGCCCTGGGTCACGGTCCGGCTCCGGGTGCCGGATCCGGATCGTGTCGACCGGGTACGGCTGCAGGAGCTGATCGGCGCGGAGGTCCCGGCGCACGTCGGCCGCACGGTGGAGATCCTGCCGTCGGCGCCGCAGCCGGGCGGGACGGAAGCCGGGGGTGCGGCATGATCTGCGACAACTGCGGGCACCGGAACGCTCCGGGGACGGCGTTCTGCACGTCCTGCGAGGCATTCCTGAACTGGGAGGAACCGGAGACGCCGCAGGCACCTGTTCCGGCTCCTGCTCCTGCCCCGGCTCCTTCCCCGACGCCTGCCCCCGCACCGGCTCCCGCACCCACCTCCGTTCACCCATCGCCACCCCTCACTCCACCCCCCACTGCGCCCGCTCCTGCCCCCGCCGTTGCCCCGCGCCGCCCCGACGAGACGACCGAGCCCGTGCCCGGACCCGAGGCGCACCCCGTCCCATCCCCGGGACTGCCGCCCACTCCGCCCCCCGCGCCGCCCGTTGCGACCGTCCGCTGCCCCAACTGCCGTACGGAGAACGCGGCGGACCGCACCCTGTGCATCCACTGCGCCCTGCTCCTGGACCCGGGGCCGGCCCCGGAGCTCCCGCCCCCGTGGTGGCGCCGGATCTTCCGCCGCCACCCCCGCCGGGCGCCCCTCGCCGGGGCCCGGCCGCGCCGCAGACTGTGGCGGCGCCCGAGTCTCGCGCTTCCGCTGACGCTGATCCTGGTGGCGGCCCTGGTCTGGTTCGGGCTGCCGCACCTCTCCGGGCTGCTGGGCTTCGCGAAGAAGGAGACGGGCAGTCCCGAGTCGGTGCCGCCCTCGGCCTTCCGCAGCTCCAGCAGGGCGCCCGGCCACCCGGCCGGTGCCGCGTTCGACGGCTTCAACAACCGTTACTGGGCACCGAAGAATGTCGGTGCGGGCGTCGGCGAGTACCTGGAGTGCGACTTCGACCAGCCGGTACGAGTGATGAAGCTGATCGTCTTTCCCGGCACGTCGGCGAAGGCGGACGAGTTCCTCACCCAGGCCCGCCCCGAGAAGATCACGGTGGTGCTGACCTCGGCCGACGGCAGGAAGGTCAGCAAGCGGATCAGGCTCAAGGACCAGGCGGGCCCGCAGACGTTCGACGTGGTGGGTGCGGAGACGGTCAGAGCCCGGCTGACGACGGACGAGGTGTACGGAGCCGGGAACGGCCGCCGCCTGGCCATCGCGGAGATCGAGTTCTTCGGCCGCCGGTCCTGACGGCGCACACGAGCTCCAGCACCTCGGGACCACCGAACGAGTTCTGCACGGCAGCACGCATGGCAACGCTCCCTGATGTTCTGCCGGTTGATGGATTCAACCGTAGGAAGCGCCGACGAGACGCGGAATGGCCTTCCGTCTCACCCGCATGTCCATTCGTCCTGCGCGCGTGTACGCGGGGCCGGGTGAGGCCTACCGGGACTTGTTCTCGATCTCCGCGAAGAACCCCTCCGCAAGCCGCAGGAAGCCGTCCTTGCTCAAGCGGATCTCGTCCCCGACCCCGCAGCCCGGCACGGACCTCTCGGGGCGCAGCCCGATCTGCCTGTCGGCGACGGGGGTCCGCCTGTCACGAGGATGTCCCGTCCCGGGGTCAGGATGCGGCAGGCGCGGCCCCGGCTGCCGTGACCGGCCGCTCGAAGAACGTCTCCAGGACCACCGTGGCCTGGGTGCCGCTGACGCCCTCGATCGCGTACAGCCGCCGCAGCACGTCCTGAAGCTGCTCGGTCGTCGCCGTGCGCACCTTGACCAGGACGGACGCGCTACCCGCGATGACATGTGCCTCCTGGATCTCGGGGAGGGCCGCGAACGCCTCGGCCGACTCGCCCATCCAGGCCGCCGATTCGACCATCACGAAGGCGAGCACCCCGCACCCCACGGTCGCCGGGTCGACATCGACGGTGGTGCGGCGGATGACGCCGCGCTCGCGCAGCTTGCGGACGCGTTCGTGGGCGGCGCCCGCCGACAGGCCCACGGTGCGGCCCAGAGCCGCATAGGACCGGGTGGCGTCCTGCTGGAGCAGCGTCAGCAGTTCACGGTCGATGTCATCCACGTTCTTCATACGCACACCATATTCTGTCTGGTCCATACGGTGATACGTTGAACAGTATTTGGTCTCAGGGGAGTGAGGGGGAATCATGTCCGGTGACGTGGTGAACGGGATCTATGAGGTCCTGGACGGCCGGTTCCGCAGCGGGCGGTGCACCAATGGGGACATGCGCCTGGAGAAGCTGTACGGCGACTGCCGCTGGGCCGAGGGCCCGCTCTACGTGCCGGCCTGGCGCCAGGTCGTGTGGAGCGACATCCCCAACGACCGGATGCTGCGCTGGGACGAGGCCACCGGGACCGTCGGCGTCTTCCGTGCGCCCGCGGGACACAGCAATGGCAACACCCTTGATCCGCAGGGCCGGCTGATCACCTGCGAGCAGGGGAACCGCCGCGTCACCCGCACCGAGCACGACGGCTCGGTCACCGTCCTCGCCGACCGTTTCGAGGGCAAGCGGCTCAACAGCCCGAACGACGCGGTCGTCCGCAGCGACGGCACGGTCTTCTTCTCCGACCCCGACTTCGGGATCACCAGCGACTACGAGGGGTACCGCGCTCAGAGCGAGATCGACTCCTGCAACGTGTACCGGGTGGACCCGGTCACGGGCGAAGTCCGCCTGGCCGCCGACGGGTTCCGCGGCCCGAACGGGCTGGTCCTCTCCCTCGACGAACGGCAGCTGTACGTCTCCGACACCCGGCTCAACGAGGTCCGGGTCTTCGACGTCGACGAGCGCGGTGACCTGTCCGACGGCAAGGTCTTCGCCGAGGGCCGGCCCGGCAACGGCGTCTTCGACAACATCCGCTTCGACGACGAGGGCCGCCTCTGGGTGGCGGCCTGCGACGACGGCATCCACTGCTACGACCCGGACGGCACCCTGATCGGCCGCATCCTGGTTCCCGAGACGGTCTCCAACATCGCCTTCGGCGGCCCCAAGAACAACCGGCTCTTCATCACGGCCACGACGTCCCTGTACTCGGCGGTCGTGGCGGTGACGGGGGCGCCCCGGATCAGGCGCTGAGCCCCGCCGCGGCTCTCCCTCACCGATCCCGTCCGGCCATGCCCGCCTCGTAGGCGATGATGACGAGCTGGACCCGGTCGCGGGCGTCGAGTTCGGCGAGCAGCCGGGTGCGGGCAAGTCGACCACGCCGTGGATGATCCTCGGCCCGAGCGACCCCACCGGCGGAAGCGTCACCGCCGGAGGGCGGTCGCTCCGGGACCGTCCGCGCGGGCTGCGCCACGGCGGCGGGCTGCGCGACACGGCCGATGTGCACGGCGGTCGTACCGCCGCGGCGTTCCTGTCCGTCGTGGTCCGCGGCAACCGCATTTCACCGGCCCGGGGCCGAGGTCCTTCGCGGGGTGAGGCTCGGCGGGGCGGCTCGGTGCCGGCTCGGCGGGTTCCCGCTCGGCCTGAAGCAACGTCCTGTTCCCGGGGCCGCGTCCGCTGGTGCCCGGGTGAGGGCCCCTGGTAGGCATGGCCCGTGCATGTCGACAGCGTCCCGATGCCGCCGGCCGTCCGGGCCAGGCCCCGCGATAACCGCGGCTATCCCGTTCCCGCGATCACCCCGTGGGAAGGGGACGAGCCCCAGTTCGCCCTCACCGACTACGGGCGGAGCGCGGACTGCGCGCACGGGCGGCTGCGCTCGGTCTGCAACACCCTGATACCTCGGGGCCCGGTGTGGCGGGTGGTGGGCGGCACGGAGGCCGCGGCGATCGGCGAGGCACTGGCCGCGGGCCGCCCGTACCGCAATCTCGCCCCGACCATGGAGGGCCCCGGACACCGGGCGTGCATGCTGTACGCCTCGATGGTCTGCCCCTATCTGGCTCGTCCGAACGCGCGGCGGGGGCTGTCGGCGGACGCCCCGGAGGACATGACCGCGCACGTCCTCCGGGGAGCCGCCCGGGGCGGGATCGGCGCGGTGGTGGGGTTCGCCGACTACGAATACGCGGTCACCGGGACCCACGTCCTGTTCCGCTTCCTCGACGTGGTCGAGTTCCGGCCGCACGAGACGGCCGATGCGCAGCTCGACGAGCTGCGGGCCGAGCTGGCCCGGCCGCGGGCCGGACGGCGAAGCGGGCCGAGCGGCCCCCTGTCCAGGGCGAGGTGATGAAACATCAGGTGTCCGGCGAGTGGCAGAGGTCAGGGGCGACCTCGGCGAGACCGCCCCTGACATGCCACTATGTCGCCTGACTCGGAGCCTGGCTCCCGGTGGTGAGTGCCCAGGCCCCAAAGGGTCAGAAGCCGCAGTACACAGAGCTTCCGTAGTCGCTCAGGAGGTCGTCACGGACCCACCCGTAGGTACCCGTGCTGTCGTTCCTGAGGTACGTCCAGGTGTAGTCGCCGGCCACCGTGTAGCAGTGGTAGTCCAGCTTGTGCCCGGAGTACGCGATCCCGTTGATGGCACAGCCGGTGCTGGAGCCGCTGCGCTCGTTGGCTCCGTTGGCCGTGGCGTTCCAGGCGCTGCCGTCCTTGTCGGCGACGGTCTTGCCGCAGGCCGCGGACGCCGCTGCCGGAGTGGTGGAGAGGGCGATCGGGATACTCGCGGCCACCGCCACGAGCGCGGGCAGAACGACGGCGATTCGGCGCTTCATTGAAACCCCCATGGTTGTCTTTTGTTTTCCCTGCTCCCGTGTGACAGGTGGTCCTGGAAGGGGAGCAGTGGCCGCTGCATCACTTGGGATGCGGTGGCGCTAGTACGATTCCGAGCCGGGCATTCTGAAGAAAGGATTCCGATCGCAGATGTCCAAATTTGATTTCAGCGAGTCCGAAAATGATCAGGGCGAAAATAGGTCATGCGGGGTGCCGAGCCAGGCCGAATTGCAGCCTTGTGCGTGACCTTCCTCGTCCTCCTTGTTCGGTGGGGGTGGCGTCCGAAGGGGAGGAATCCCTGGCCGAATCCGACCTGTGGGGTGGACTCGAAGCTCGGCCTCGGACCGTGCCCTCGTGCGGAATTGGTCATGCCATTTCTGATCTGCCCATGGACGGTTTCATTCCGTATTGAGGCCTGAGCGCGACTCATTCACCCCGCCAATTAACCAAGTACTCTGTGAAATTCCAGCCGGAGGAGTCTCGTTGAGCGCTCGCATTCTGGTCGCCGAGGATGACGTGAAACAGGCGCGACTGATACGGATCTACCTGGAGCGGGAGGGGAACGAGGTCCAGATCGTCGCCGACGGCCGTTCGGCGGTCGACCGGGCCCGGTCCTCCCGGCCCGACCTCATCGTGCTCGACGTGATGATGCCGAACGTCGACGGTCTCGACGTATGCCGCATCCTGCGCGCCGAGTCCCAGGTGCCCATCCTGCTGCTCACCGCGCGCGCCACGGAGGAGGACATGCTCCTCGGCCTCGACCTCGGGGCCGACGACTACATGACCAAGCCTTACAGCCCACGGGAGTTGACCGCGCGGGTCAGGGCGCTGCTGCGGAGGGCGAAGGCGGCCGGGCGCGCGGAGTCCGCTGTGCTCACGGTCGGGGACCTGGAGGTCGACACCTCCCGATTCGAAGTTCGCGTGGCGGGGGAGCCGGTGGTACTGACCGGCAAGGAGTTCGCGATTCTGACCGTGCTCGCGGGGGAGCCGGGGCGTGCGTTCACCAGGGCGCAGATCATCGACCGGGTCTTCGGGTTCGACCAGAACGTCCTGGAGCGCACGGTCGATGCCCATGTGATGAACCTGCGGCGGAAGCTGGAGAAGGGCCGTGCCGGCACGCGGTATGTGGAGACCGTCTACGGGCGGGGCTACCGGCTGTCGAACGGGGACGGTGAGGTGCGGTGAGTTTCCGGCTTCGGGTCCTCGGCCTGCTGATGCTGGTCGCCATGGCAGCCACGGCGGCCACGGCATGGTTGACCTTGCGTCAGATAACCAGTCAGGTACGCGAGTCCGACCGTGCGGGGCAGCAGGAGGTGTCCCGGATCACCGGGGAGCTCCATGCCTACGGATTCGAGCACGGCACCTGGGACGGTGTCGCACCGACGGTGGGTGAGCTGGAGAGGGACACCGGGCAACGCATCCGGGTCACCACGGAGTCCGACGTACTGCTGGCCGATTCCGACGCCCTCGCCGGCCGCGAGCCCCGCGCGGTGAGCAGTCGGCCCCCGGTCCTGGTGAACCCGCACCCCGAGCTGCGGTTGCCCAGGGGGAAGGTACCGCTGGCTTCGGTCAAGCTCACCGTGGCCGCGATCGGTGAGTACCGTGCCGTGGCGACGTACCAGGCCTGTCTGACCCGGGCGGGCGTCAAGGTGACGGCCCGGCCGAACAGCATCGGCATCCCCCGGATCATCAGCACGGACCGTCGGTCACCCCAGTGCAAGGAGCCGACAGCGGATGTGGATCCGCGCGCCGCCCAGGATCACGACGCCGCCTCCCGGTGCGTGTCCGAGCAGCGTCTCGCCGCGTGTCTGCAGCGCGTCTTCGACGAGCGGACCGTCTCCGTCGCGCCGTCGCGCCTTCAGGTCCGCCTCGGCGTACGGGACGAGTCGCCGCCCACCTTGGCCGCCGCGCCCACGGTGGTCGTCGCGGTGGGCGTCAGCCTTGCCGTCATCCTCGGCGGGCTGCTCCTGAGCAGGGCCGTGCTGCGCCCGATACGTGCCCTGACCCTGGCTGCCCGGGGGCTGGGGGAAGGAGATCTGGAGCGACGGGTTCCCGTCTCCGGCCGGGATGAGATCGCCGAACTCGGGCGTGCCTTCAACAGGATGGCCGACTCCGTCCAGGCCGGCGAGGAGCGTCAGCGCCGCCTCACCGGCGACATCGCACACGAGCTGCGTACCCCGCTGGCCAATCTGCGCGGCTATCTGGAAGCGCTGCAGGACGGGTTCGTCGAGCCGACCCCCGAACTGCTGGACTCCCTCCACGAGGAGGCGATGCTGCAGCAGCGGATCGTGGACGATCTGCAGGACCTGGCGCTCGCCGAGGCCGGCGCACTCACCTACCACCACGCTGTTGTCGATCTGCGCGACGTCCTGGAGACCTGTCGTACGGCCCATCGGGCCCAGGCCGAAACAGCTGGTGTGGTCCTGGAGCTGGAGGCGCCGCAGCAGGTGTTCGTGGACGCCGACACGGACCGGCTCCGTCAGGTCGTCGGCAATCTCGTCGGCAACGCCCTACGGGCCACGGCGCCGGGCGGCACCGTGACGCTGGCTGTGGTCCGGCACGGCGACTCGGCGGTCCTTCGGGTGAGGGACACCGGCAAGGGGATACCGGCCGAGCATCTGCCCCACCTCTTCGACCGGTTCTGGCGGGCGGATGCGGCCCGGGGCCGCGCCACCGGCGGCAGTGGCCTGGGGCTCTCCATCGCCCGGCAGATCGTGACCGATCACCGGGGGACGATCGACGTGGAGAGCACGGTGGGTGTCGGGACGACCTTCACCGTCGTGCTCTCCACGGCTCCGGCAGACGCGCACTGACCTGTCCGGCCCGGGGCGCTGCGGCCCGGTCAGGTCCCCGCGAGCGCCTCTGTGGGTGCCAGGCGTCCGGCCCGCACCGCCGGGTAGAGCCCGGCGATCGCCCCGATCAGCAGTGTGACGGCGATCCCGGCCGCCGCCGCCCACACCGGGACCTCGGTCGGCCATTGCCGTACGTATGCGTACCCGGCGGTGATGGCCGTGCCGAGGACCGTTCCGCCGAGGCCGCCCAGTGCGGACAACAGCAGCGATTCGGAGACGAACTGGCCGCGGATCTGGCCGCTGGTGGCGCCGAGCGCCCGGCGCAGGCCGATCTCCGGGCGGCGTTCGAGCACCGAGATGACCATGGTGTTGCCTACGCCGACCCCGCCCACCAGGAGCGCGACCCCGCCGAGTCCGAGCAGCAGTCCGGTCAGCGCCGACTCCGTGGCCTCCCGTGCGGCCAGCGCGTCGGAGGGCCGGGAGACCAGCACGCCACTCGGCTTCTCGGGGTTCGCCGTCGCCGCGAGTACACCCCGCACCGCCGCCACCTGGTCGTCCCGAGCGCGCACGTAGACGGTCGACGGGTGGCCGTCGAAGCCCAGATACGTCTCTGCGGCCTTCCAGCCGACCAGTGCCGAGCTGTCGACCTCCGGCGCCAGCGGCATCGGTTCGAGTACTCCGACCAGGGAGAACCACTTTCCGCCCAGCCAGAGCCGCGTCCCCGGCGTATAGACGTCGAGTCGCCGGGCCGCCTGAGCGCCGAGCACCACGGCCGGATACTCCTCGGTCGCCGACTCGAGCCACCGGCCGGTACGCACCCTTCCGCCGATCGCCGGCAGCAGCTGCGACCCGGCCGCCGCGACCTCGACACTGCTGGTCCGTCCGACCGGCACATGCTCGTTGCGGTAGACCGCGGCGCCCTTGACCGTGCCGGTCGCCGCCACCTGCTGCACCGGGCCGATACGCCCGATCATGGGCACCGCTTCCTTGGGGAGGCGGGTCGTTTCGCCCTCGGGGGTCTGGCCCGGGGCGACGCGCAGCATGTTGGTGCCCAGCTGGTCGAGCTTGCGGTCGACCTCGGCGCGGCTGGAGCTGGAAATGCCGACGACGGCGACCATTGCCGCCACACCGATCGCGATGCCCAGCGCGGACAGGAACACACGCAGCGGCCGGGTCCGCAGCCCGGTCCCGCCGAGCCGGACGATGTCGGCGGGGCGCAGCCGGGCGGGGCGCAGCACGGCTGCCCGGCGCCTGCGGCTCATGTCAGGACTCCGGTGCCGACCACCGGGGGATGACCGCTGTCGGCCACGATCCGGCCGTCGCGCATTTCCACCTTCCGGTCGAACGCCTCGGCCATCTCCCGGTCGTGCGTGATGACCACCACCGTGGTGCCGGCCGCATGCAACTCCCGCAGCAGCTCCAGGACCGCCGCGCCGGAGGCCGAGTCGAGGTTGCCGGTGGGTTCGTCGGCGAGCAGCAGGGCCGGTTCACCGATCACCGCGCGGGCGACCGCCGCACGTTGCCGCTCGCCTCCGGAAAGCTGGTGGGGGAGGTGGTCGAGCCGGTGGTCGAGCCCGACTCGGGTCAGTGCCCGCGCGGCCCTGCGCCGGCGTTCCCGCAAGGGCACGCCCGCGTACAGCAGGCCGTCGGCGACCGTGTCCAGCACCGGTACCCCCATGGCCAGGTGGAACTGCTGGAAGACAAAACCGATCCGCTGTGCACGGAGCGCGGAGACCTCACGGTCGGACAGCTCGGCGATCTCGTGACCGTCTATGGCGATCCGGCCGCTGGACGGCCTGTCCAGGGTTCCCATCAGATGCAGCATCGTCGACTTGCCCGACCCGGAAGGGCCGACGACACAGGCCAGCTCTCCGTACGAAATGGCCAGGTCGACCCCGCTGACCGCTGAGACACGGCCGGGGTAGGTCTTGGACACGGCGGTGAACTGGACGACGGGGGTATCGGGCTTGCCGGGAGGCGAGGTCACTTGGGGATCCTCACCTTCATGCCTTCGTGGACCCGGGGGCCGCTCACCTCGACCTTGCCTCCCGCGTACAGACCGGTCTTCGCGGGCACGAAGCGGCTGGATCCGCTGTCTCCGCCACCACCGTCCTCGCTTCCTCCGGCGAGCTCCAGGCCGTAGCCGCCCTCGGCCAGAGCCACCAGGGCAGCGACCGGAACGGTCAGCACCCCCTTGCGCTCCTTGACCACGTGGCGGACCGTGACCGGGCCGCTCTCCAGGCTGCCCAGCGCGTCCTGGTCATCGAAGGTGATCACCACGGACACGGTGGCCGTCTTGCCCGCCGAGCCGTCGCCACCACCGTCCGCGCCGCCCCCTCCTGCGGCGTCCCCGCCGCCCGAGGCACCGGACGACGACGCGTCCTTGCCCACGCTCGCGATCTCGCCCTTGACCGAACGCCCGTCCGGAAGGTCCACCGCGACCTCGCTGCCCCGCTGAGCCCAATTCGTGTCCGTGGCCGGTACGTTCACGGTGACCATGCGCGACGTGGTGGTGTACGTGAGCGGGTTGCCGGAAGCTTCGGCTCCGACCAGCGCGCTGGTGCCCGCGATCCGCACAGCGCCGGGTGCGTAGACGATGTCACCGGCATCGACCCTGCCCGTCTGGGGCAGGCCCAGGTCCTTCTGCCAGCGCTTGACCGCGTTGGCCGTCAGCACGGTGTACGACTCGTCCACGGTGAAGCCCGAGTAGCCGAGGGCGCTGAGGTTGCTCTCGAACTGCTTGACGTCCATGCCGTGCAGCGGCGTCGACTGCCGCGGTGTCCCGGCTCCTTGAACCGTCCCGGCGCTGTCGGCGTTCGCCGCGCCGCCGCCCGTGGCACCGCTGTCGCTACCACTGTCCTGGCCGGACCCGGTGCCGCCGTCCTGACCGCCCTTGCCACCGGTCGCGACTTCGCCTTCGGGCGCTGCCTCCGTCACTCCCAAGTCCCGGTACATGGGCAGGCTTCCGTAGAGCAGGACCACCGGGCGGTCGTCGACCCGCAGCACTTTCTCCCCCCGCCGCACCGTCCTGCCGGTCGCCGGCAGCCACGTCACCGTGCCCTCCGCCTTGATCTGGAACGGAACCTCCGGGCCATGGCCGAGTTGGCCATCGACCTCGGTCTGATCGGTCAGCGTGTCCCGGGTCACCTGCACCACTTCGCTGCTTCTGCCCGGCGCCGCGCCGTTGTCGTCCGTACCGCCTCCGCCGAGCCCCAGGGCTCCGACCGTGCTGACCACGGCGACCAGAAAGAAACCGGCCGTTATGAGGAGCGGGCCACGCCTGCGCCTCCCCGTTCTCCTGCCGTCGGCACGGTCGTCCGCCCCGTCTTCACCTTCTGCGCGCCCCTGGCCCGCATCCCTCATGACATCCACGGTTGCTCGTCCCGTCAGCCCTGGGGCGTGGGCGCGTCGTCCGGGATGCCGATGATCGAGGCGCAGGCGCGTGTGGCCCGCTTGGCACCCGCCGACGTCGAATCCCATGTGACGTCGCGGAAGTGGCCGTCCGCACCGGTGTCGGGGAAGTCGGGGGCGCCGTGCTCCTGCATGCACTCCGCGTACTGCTGGTTCTTCCGGATCTCTTCCTTGGTGAGCTCGGGCTGCTGCGCCTTCTCGACGCTCTCCGGGACGGGCACACTGAGGTCCGCGCACTTCTCCTGTGCCTTGAGGGCCTTCGGGTCGCGCTTCCATTTGGACTGGTCGCCGAGTTCGACTTTGCCCTTGGCATCAGGGTCAGGAGCGTCGAGCCCCTCGTCACGCAGGCACGTGACCCACTTGCGCTGCGCCTCGACGTACTCGGCCAACTCGCCCGAACTGCTGGTGGAGGCCTTGGCGCTGGTCCTGCCGCCTTCCGCGGACGCGACCTCGTCCCCCCCGTTCCCGCCGCCTCCGCAGCCGGTGACCACCAACGCCACCGCCGACGCCATCCCGGCCAGCACCAGCCGGCCCCCGAACCGCCGACGCGAACTCATCCTCATGGGTTCCTCACACTTGGGTCGCCGTCCGGCCCCCGTTGTGGCCGGACGTCAAGGAATGTAGGACCGCTCCTATGAAGGACCTATGAAGAAGCCGTCAAGAACCCTTCCCGTGGGCTGCGGTGAACGTCGTAGGGCCCCACCGCAAGCGGTGGGGCCCTACATGAGGCGTCCGGTCCGCGAGGTGATCGATCCGGACGTAACCGCCTACTTGGAGAAGTACAGGTACTTCCAGGACCCGTACGTCGTCGTGTTCACGGTGTCGCCGGACGACCCGTTGACGTACACCGACCGCATCCGCGCCCTGATGCCGGACTGCCCCGGCGCCTCCAGACGTACGGCCGACTTTCCGTTCGTGCCGATCGGGAAGTACTCCGAGTCGGCGGAGTACCACTTTCCGCCCGAGTAGACCTGCAGGTCGAAGCGCTGCTTACGCCCCTTGTAGTAGGTCATGGTCGTCGTGAGCAGCGGGTCGGTGCTCTTGTGGAACCAGTAGTACGACGTCGAGCCGATCTTGGCCGTCTTGTAGTGCTTGGAGACGGCGGTGGAGATCTTGACCCTGGCGTACGCCGTGGACTTCACCGTCCTGGGCGCGGTGCGGGCGTCCCCCTTGAAGACCGCGGTGACCTCCGTGTCCCGCGTCATGTCCACCGTCGCGGAGATGTTGCCGCTGGAGTTGACCGTCCCGGTCTTCAGCAGCTTGTTGGGCTTGTCGCCGCCGAAGGGGTTCGCCCAGATCTCGACCGTGCGGTTCTTGTACGTCGAGCCGAGGTGCGCGGTGAAGGAGACGTCGGCGCCGTAGTTGTAGACGTTGCCGTTCTTGTTCAGGGTCAGCGTCGGCTTGGTACGGGGAACCGAGACCTTGTCGGACGCGCTGACCGCAGTGTGCCCGGCGTCGCCCGCGTAGGCGACCTTGTACGTGACCGTGCCGCCGGCCGGCGGGGTGTCCGTGAAGGTGTAGGAGCCGTCCGCCTTCACCGTGACGGCGGGCAGCGCCTTGCCGCTGGGGCTCTCCAGGTCGCTGCGGGTGACCTGCAGCTTGGCACCGCTCGGCAGCGGCACCGTCGCCGACAGCTTCCCGGTCACGGTGAGCTGCTTGCCGCGCGTGGCGGTCGACGGTGCGTTCACCGTCAGGCTCGGGACGTTCAGCGTCGGGTCGGTGAGCGCCTTGAGGGTGTAGCCGCCGCTCGTCCCCACGAGCGCGAAGATCCGTGAGGAGTCCGGGGCCCACGTCAGGTCGGCCGTGCCGGACGTGGTGGCGTAGGTGCGGAGCGGCTGCGTGGCGCCGGGCCGGTAGACGGCCACCTTGGCGCCGCTCACCTGGGCGACCAGTCCGTCGGCGGCGATGTCGGCCCGCTGTCCGGAAGGGTAGGCGCCGGCGGCGGTGAACTTCCCGTCCGCGTAGGCGTCCCGCTGCATACCGTTGACCAGCACCTCCGGGGCGCCGGGCACGAGGTCGATGTCTCCGATGCCCTGGTTCAGCGTGTAGTCGCCGGAGTACCAGGCAGTCAACTGCGTCGTGGTGCCGGAGACGTCGACGACGGCCATCGAGTCCGTGGAAATGCCGGTCTGGCCGATGGCCAGCAGGCCGGGCGCGGACGGGTCGGTGTCGAGGAGCGCCGGGCCCCAGATGCCGGGGGACGGCTGCGGGAACTGCCCGAGCGTCACCGCGTCGGTTCCGCTCGCCGGGTCCACCGCCGGGTCGACCGAGCCCAGGTTGCCGTCCCACTGGTCGCCGTAGGTGAACCAGACCTTGCCGCCGGCGAAGGCGACGTGGCGCGGGCCCGTGTCGGTGGCGACGGCGTAGCGGGCCTTGACGTCGAGGGTGGCCGCGTCGAGGGCCACGATCTCGTGGCTGCCCTCCGCGGCCGCATACAGGGTGGCGCCGTCGTCGGACACCACCAGACCGGAGACCCCGCTGACGCCGCTCACCGAGTCGACGAGGGCGCCGGTGTAGTCGGCGGCCAGGATCTTCCCGGCCGAGCGGTCGCCGACGAAGACCCGCTTGAGGGCGCCGTCCGCAACGATGCCACCGGGCGAGGCGACGGCGGCGGAGGCGGCCGAGGCGGATCCGGCTGCGACGACGCTCAGTGCCGCCGAGCTGAAGAGGACCGCGAGCGCTGTCGCGGTCGAGATGCTGCGCGTGCGCACAGTGTTGTACCCCCCACAGGAAAACCCGGTGGATGACCGGGAGTTGAGAGCGCCGCGCAGCACCCGGGTGTGACCGCGGACGTGCGGTGACGCGCGGGGCGCGGCTGCTCCCGGGCAGCGTATGGCATGACGGTGACAAGTGCGGAGGGAGTTTCCCTTGCGGGGACGGCACGATCACGCGAGGAGCCGGGCCGGGGTGACCGGGGTGGTCACCCCGAGGGGTCGGCGCTACGTCCTCGGCCGGTCTTCCCAAGGGCCTCGGCCCGCGCGCCGGTTCCCCGCCGGTGCGGCTGTCCGGCCCCCCGGTTCGTTGCCGTCCCGGCCGGCGATCCGGCGGCCTGCGGAGATCATTACGCTGGTGCCTGGCTCGGGCCCGTGCCAGGCAGAGCCTGTCCGGGCGGCTGCGAGATGACTGAACGAAACTGAGGGTGGTCTGCGAGTGCTGGTGGCGGATCGATACCGGTTGGAAGCAGAGATCGGCCGTGGAGGGATGGGGGAGGTCTGGCGGGCCACGGACGCCGTGCTGGGCCGCCCGGTGGCGGTGAAGCTGATGCTTGACGGCGGAGCCGACGAGCAGGCGACCGCACGCTTTCGCCTGGAGGCGCAGACAGCCGCGAAGCTCAACCATCCCAACGTTGTTACGGTGTTCGACTTCGGTTCCTGGAACGACCGTCTGTACCTCGTCATGGAACTGGTCGACGGGGAGAGCCTGGCCCAGGTTCTGGCCGCGACCGGAGCGTTCAGTCCGCAACGGGTCGCCGGCGTCGCCGGTCAGATAGCGGCCGGCATGGCCGCGGCCCACCAGCAGGGTGTGATCCACCGCGACATCAAACCCGGCAACCTGATGCAGGATGCCGGTGGGGCTGTCAAGATCGGTGATTTCGGGATCGCCCGGTTCGTCGACGAGGCATCGACCGCCCTCACCGGCGCCGGTCAGATCGTGGGTACCAGCCTCTACCTCGCCCCCGAGCGAGCGCTCGGCCGGCCTGCCGGGCCCGCCTCCGACGTCTACGCTCTCGGCTGCGTCCTCTATCAACTGCTGGTGGGTGAACCGCCTTTCCGGGCGGGCAACGCGGCGGCCCTGCTCCACCTGCACGTCACCGCTCCGCCGGCGCCTCCCTCGCTGCGACGCCCGGAGCTGCCCGGCGCGTTCGAGGAGCAGCTGCTCCGGATGCTGGCCAAGCAGCCTGAGGACCGCCCCAGCGCACGGGATGTCGCCGACTGGTTCACCAGTCCGGCCTGGCGCGACGGCGCGTACCGGATGCCCACTTCCCCTGAGGCGGGTACGGCCACGGGGCACGCGCTGCCCCGTACCACGCATCAACCGATCACCGCGGATCGACGGCACCGGGCCCCGCAGGGGCAGCCGCCCGCGGCGCTTCAGGTCCGATCGATGCCCGTACGCGTGCGGGCGCTCATGCGGCAGCACCGGATGCTGACTGTCGCGATCGCCGGACTCGGTGTCTTCGTTGCCTCCACACTGCTCGGCATGGGGTTGTTCTCCACTGGCGGAGGACAGTCCCAACCCCCGGGCGCCACGCCTTCCCCGTCAGCGGACACTTCCACCACCGCCCCTGGCGCGACGTCCCGCGAGTTCACCCCGTCCGCATCCCCGGCCGACACCTTGGGCGACGAGCAGGAGGAGGGGCACGGAAAGCGGAAGCATGGTCATGGGAAGGACGATGACTGAGGGCTGTCAGCTGTCACCCCGCATCAGCAGGGATACGGGGGTGAGGGGCCGCCCCGGCTGCCGCCACGGGCCCGGTTGGCGATCGGGTAGACCCGCTGGTGACGGCGGCCCGCTGCCCACACGTGGGACCCGGTGTACTCCTTCGCTACGTCGACAGCCGGGCGCTGGGCGCGGAACGCTTGGCCGCAGATCGCCGTGTGAACGCCATCGTCAGTTCTCCCAGGCCCAGCAGGACGAGCCACAACCCCAGCAGCCTGGCCAGCGCGACCGCGGATTCCACGGGATACGCGAGCACGACGATGCCGGCCACGATCCCGAGGGCGGCCAGGGCGAAGGCCAGCCCCCGATGCGGCATGTCGCGTCCCCAGCCGGCAAGGAAGGCCACAAGCAGGCCCGACACCAGCCAGTAGGCGCCGAGGATGAGCGACAGCAGCGCGGTGGTCTGCAGTGGGTGTCGCAGGCACAGGACTCCCGCCAGGATGGCCAGTACGGCAACCAGCGCCCGCATCGCCGTCCTGCTGCCCTCGCTGTCCCGGGAGAAGGCCGTGACGAAGTGGAAGGCACCCGAGACAAGCAGGTAGAGGCCGAGGACGACCGCCAGGACGTGCAGTGTCTCGTCCGGCCAGACGAGCACGACGATCCCTGCCGCCAGGGTCACCAGTGCGATCCCGAGTGTCCACGTCCATGAGCCGCCCAGATCGGCCAGCGTGTCATTGGGGTCGGCCGGCCCATGAGGCGTCGCAAAATTGGATGGTGCGTTCATGATGCTTCCCGCCGTACTGCCCGTCGCGTGGGACGCGTGCCGTCACCCGGGTCGGGAGTCAGGATGGTTCACCTGCTCCCTGGTGCAGGGGGACTCAGCGCAGGATCTGCGCCTTGGCGCGCCGGAACTCCTCCTAGGTGGCCGACCGTCCGTCGGTGCTGGTCACACCCCCTGCTCGATGCTCGATGCCTTCGGCGAAGCCGAGGGCGCGCAGAACGCTGCCTGCCGCGTCGACCACCCGCGCACTGCCGACGATCGGTGCGATCGCCACGCAGACGGCCTTGGCGTCCTCGGCGGTCAGTCCGGCATCCTTCGCCACACTGAGATTGGCCAGGTACGAGGCCGGGGCGGCGTCCATGGCGATGAGCGCAGCCAGCCGCACGAGGTGGTACGTGCGTTCGTCCAGGCCGGAGTTGGGCAGCGTCTCGATGGTCATCTGTGCGAGCTGCTCGAAGACGGGGTGCTCGCCATGTGCGAGGGCGTCCAGGGTGCGCTCGGCTGCTTGTGTTGTCATGACCTGCATCCTTTCTCGCTTGAGGGGAACCGCATGGGCCAGAGGTGAAGCTGTGCATGGTGAGGCCACGGCGGCTGAATAGTCCTATCCCCCTGATTCCTCCACAATGTGCTCGTAAACGGGTCAGAGTGGGCTTCGGGGGTACTCGCGACAGAGGGATGGGCCCAGCAGCGGCGCCGAGAAGGCCGGGAATCCGTCCGCCGCAGACCTCCGGCCGCGCGGCCGGAGGCAGGGCCTCACGTCGGATGCGCACGCAGTAGCCGTGACCATCGGGAGCGCGAATCAGGAGGCGGCGAAATCCACGCCGCGCCGCACCGACCTCGTTCTCACCAAGTCCGGTCGGACCGACCAGTGGTCCGGCGGGACGGAGAAGGTCTCCTCCGGAAGCCCGGAGTGCCGGGCAATACGTCGAAGGGCCCCACCGCAAGCGGTGGGGCCCTTCGACGTATTGCCCGGTGAGAGCAATGGCGGAGGATACGAGATTCGAACTCGTGAGGGGTTGCCCCCAACACGCTTTCCAAGCGTGCGCCCTAGGCCACTAGGCGAATCCTCCGCGGCAAACAATACAAGACGTTGAGGAGTGCTCGCGAACCCGTTCCCCGGGGAGGGGTCGGGAGGGCGGGCGGGTGGACTCGACCGGGTGGGGATCGGCTAAGGTGGGCACCAGCCCCTCACGTGGCGCTATCTGACTGAACTCCCCCAGGGCCGGAAGGCAGCAAGGGTAGGTTGGCTCTGGCGGGTGCGTGGGGGGCCCTTGCGTGTTCGGCCCGTGGCGTCGATTCCCGCGGCGGCTTGCGAGCCGCCGCGGCCGCTCCTTCCCCGGTGCGGCCGTTCCTTCCCCGGTGGTGTTCCCGGTCCGGGACCGGTTGTCAGTCCGCCCCGATAACCTCGTATGTGTGTCGTCCCTTGCGCTGTACCGCCGCTACCGCCCCGAGTCGTTCGCCGAGGTCATCGGGCAGGAGCATGTCACTGACCCGCTGCAGCAGGCCCTGCGCAACAACCGGGTCAATCACGCGTACCTGTTCAGTGGTCCGCGCGGTTGCGGGAAGACGACCAGCGCGCGGATCCTCGCCCGCTGTCTGAACTGTGAGCAGGGCCCCACGCCGACGCCGTGCGGGGAGTGCCAGTCCTGCCGCGACCTCGCGCGCAACGGGCCGGGGTCGATCGATGTCATCGAGATCGACGCCGCATCGCACGGTGGCGTGGACGATGCCCGTGATCTGCGGGAGAAGGCGTTCTTCGGGCCTGCGTCGAGTCGTTACAAGATCTACATCATCGACGAGGCGCACATGGTCACATCGGCGGGGTTCAACGCCCTGCTGAAGGTGGTCGAGGAGCCGCCGGAGCATCTCAAGTTCATCTTCGCGACCACCGAGCCCGAGAAGGTCATCGGCACGATCCGGTCGCGTACGCACCACTACCCGTTCCGCCTCGTACCGCCGGGGACGCTGCGCGAATATCTGGCCGAGGTCTGCGGCAAGGAGAACAGCTACGTCGAGGACGGCGTCCTGCCGCTGGTCGTGCGGGCCGGCGCCGGTTCCGTGCGTGACTCGATGTCCGTCATGGACCAGCTGCTGGCCGGCGCGGGCGACGACGGTGTGACATATGCCATGGCGACGTCGCTGCTCGGTTATACGGACGGCTCGCTGCTCGACTCCATCGTGGACGCGTTCGCGGCGGGCGACGGGGCCGCGGCCTTCGAGGCCGTGGACCGGGTGATCGAGGGCGGCAACGACCCGCGGCGCTTCGTCGCCGACCTGCTGGAGCGGCTGCGCGACCTGGTGATCCTGGCCGCGGTGCCGGACGCCGGGGAGAAGGGGCTGATCGACGCACCGGCCGACGTGGTCGAGCGGATGCAGGCCCAGGCGTCCGTCTTCGGCGCCGCCGAACTGAGCCGCGCCGCCGACCTCGTCAACGAAGGGCTTACGGAGATGCGTGGGGCCACCTCGCCGCGTCTCCAGGTCGAGCTGATCTGCGCCAGGGTGCTGCTGCCCGCCGCCTTCGACGACGAGCGCTCGCTGCAGGCCCGGCTGGACCGGCTGGAGCGCGGTGCCTCGTTCGCGACGGCCGGAGCCGGGCCCGCCGTGGGGTACGTACCCGGGCGGGAGGCGGAGGCGCACGCGCCCGTGGCCATGGTTCCGCCGGGCGGCGGCGTCGCTGCCGCCCGGGCCGCCGTACGGGGGGACGTACCCGAGGCCGCGCCCGTGTCCGCCGCACCCGCGGCACCGGTCGCGCCCGCGCAGCCTGTGCAGTACGTGGCACCCGCCCCCGCACCGCAGCCACCCGCCGAGACTCCCTCCGGCGGTCAGCGTCCCGGGGCCTGGCCCGCCGCGGCCGTGCCGGAGCCGGGGCGCCGGCCCGGTGGCTGGCCGACCGCATCCGCCCCAGGTCAGGCCCCCGCCCCCGTCACGCCTGCGGCCCCCGCCCCCGCCCCCGCCCCCGTGCCCGCCGCCGCGCCCGCTCCCGGTGCGGCCGAGCCGGGCCCGGGGATGGCTCAGGGCGCCGCACAGGTGCGGAACATGTGGCCCGACATCCTGGAGGCCGTGAAGAACCGGCGCCGGTTCACCTGGATCCTGCTCAGCCAGAACGCTCAGGTCACCGGGTTCGACGGCACCACCCTGCAGATCGGCTTCCTCAACGCGGGCGCCCGCGACAACTTCGCGAGCAGCGGCAGCGAGGACGTGCTGAAGCAGGCGCTCGCCGAGCAGTTCAACATGCAGTGGAAGGTCGAGGCGATCGTCGACCCGTCGGGCGGCGCGGGGCAGCCTCCGCAGACCGGCGGCGGCCGGCCCTCGGCCGCAGCCGCCCCGCAGCGTCCGGCCGCGCCCGCCCCGCAGCAGTACGAGTCCCGGCCCACGCCCGCGCCGGCCCCGCACCAGCAGCCGGGCACCGGTCCCGCACCCGCCGCGGCGCCCGCACCCCCGCCGCAGCACGCCCCCGAGCCACCGCGTTCGGTCGCGCCCGAGGACGACATCCCCGAGGCGGACGACCCGGACCTGGTCGACTCCGCCCTCTCCGGTCACGACCTGATCGTCCGAGAGCTGGGCGCCACGGTCGTCGAGGAGTTCACCAACGAGTAGCGGTCCGGGAGCAGCTCCACGGGGTGTCCACGGAGCGGCGCCCGTCAAGGCCGCCGTGCCCCGGCGGCTAGGCTGCACCCCGTGAAGGTCCTCGTCATCGGCGGCGGCGCCCGCGAACACGCCCTGTGCCGCTCTCTCTCCCTCGACCCCGACGTCACCGATCTGTACTGCGCTCCCGGCAACGCCGGCATCGCAGAGGTGGCCGAACTGCACCCGGTCGACGCACTCGACGGCGCCGCCGTCGCGCGCCTCGCCACCGAACTGGGCGCCGAGCTGGTGGTCGTCGGCCCGGAGGCGCCGCTGGTCGCCGGGGTCGCCGACGCCGTCCGCGCCGCGGGCATCCCCTGCTTCGGCCCCTCCGGTGAGGCGGCCCAGCTGGAGGGCTCCAAGGCGTTCGCCAAGGACGTGATGGCCGGGGCAGGTGTTCCCACCGCCCGCAGCTATGTCTGCACCACCCCCGCCGAGATCGACGAGGCCCTCGATGCCTTCGGTGCCCCGTACGTCGTCAAGGACGACGGACTCGCGGCGGGCAAGGGCGTCGTCGTCACGGACGATGTCGAGGCGGCCCGCGCCCACGCGCTGGTCTGCGACCGCGTGGTCATCGAGGAGTTTCTCGACGGCCCCGAGGTGAGCCTCTTCGCGATCACGGACGGCACCACCGTGCTGCCGCTCCAGCCCGCCCAGGACTTCAAGCGGGCCCTCGACAACGACGAGGGCCCGAACACCGGCGGCATGGGCGCCTACTCCCCGCTGCCGTGGGCCGACCCCAAGCTGGTCGACGAGGTCATGCAGTCGGTCCTGCAGCCGACCGTCGACGAGCTCCGCCGCCGTGGCACCCCCTTCTCGGGGCTGCTGTACGCGGGTCTCGCAATCACTTCGCGGGGCGTCCGGGTCATCGAGTTCAACGCCCGCTTCGGCGACCCGGAGACCCAGGTGGTCCTGGCCCGGCTGAAGACCCCTCTGGCCGGTGTTCTGCTGGGCTCCGCCAACGGCACCCTGGACGAGCTGCCCCCGCTCAGGTGGCGCGACGCCGCCGCGGTCACCGTGGTCATCGCCTCGCACAACTACCCGGACACGCCGAGGACGGGTGACCCGATCGGCGGTCTCGACGACGTTGCGGTGCAGGACGCTCCGCATGCGTACGTCCTGCACGCCGGGACCAGGCGGGAGGGCGACACGATCGTCAGCGCGGGCGGCCGGGTGCTGTCCGTGACCGCGACGGGCGAGGACCTCGCCACCGCCCGGGAGCGCGCCTACACGGCGGCCGCCCGGATCCGGCTCGACGGCTCGCAGTTCCGTACGGACATCGCCCGAAAGGCCGCCGAAGCCTGATCGGCCGCTCCGGTACCTCCATTTCGCCCCCTCGGGCCTCGGGCCCGAGGGGGCGACGTCATGCCCTTGCCCTATGAGTACCGGCGCGTCAGCACCTTTAGCCAAAGCCATTCCATCGAGTGACGGATGGGCTATCCGGATGACGCCCGCCGAGGCCCCAACTAGGGTGCGGCGCAGGTGTTCCGGCACTTGGCCCACCGGCATTGCGATGTCTGTGACGGGTGCCACAGTGGGGGAGTGAGCAATCCCGCCGCGGGGGCAGAGGGGGTGACGTCCGGCCGTGTCCGGTACCGGTACTGGTGAGGAGCTGGGCGCGCAGGCTGCGCGCGCCCGAGCGCTCGCCCTGCTGCGCATTCGCAGCAGGGCAACGGCCGCGGCCCTGCTGCCGGCGGCGGTCGCCGTCGTACTGCTCGTCGCGGGTGCGCAGGGCCGTATCGGCGGTGGCGGCTGGTACGCCGTGCGCTGGGCGGTGACGGCCTGCGCTGTGCTCGTGCTGCTGGGCGCCGTCGCGGTCTCGGTCGCGATCGCGCGGGCGAGACCCGCGGTCAGTCCGACGGTCCCGCTCAGCGAGCAGGCCGCCCCCGATCTCTACCGGCTGGTCCGGGACCTCGCCGACCGGCTCGGTGTCCCGGCGCCGTCGGCCATAGCTCTCACGCCCGACTGCGACAGCTGGCTGGAGGACCGCACCCACCCCTCCGCGCAGCGGGCGGAGGGCTCCGTGGGCCGCCCCGCCGTCTCCGGCAGCCGCCGTCATGCCGTGCAGGCGGCGCCCGTGCTCGTCATCGGTTCGCCGTTCCTGTGGTGGATGCGGGTCGCGGAGCTACGGGCGGTGCTCGCCCCGGTCGTCGCGGGCACGGGCCCCTCCGTCCATCCCGACATAGCCGCCGCCCGCCGTTTCGTACGGGGGCTGGACGGCGCGGTCGCCGACGCGGACGCTCCCGTGCCCGGACCGCTCGCGACGCTGCGCAGAGTGCCGCGCCGCTTCGTCGGCTGGATCGCCCGGCTACTGCTCCGCACCTGTCGTGGTCATGCCGCAGCAATGGAGCGGGCTGTCGCCGCCGCCGCGTCCGAGCGTGCACAGGCTGTGGACTACGGGCTGCGGATCGTCGCCCAGGAGCAGGTCGGTCTCGCCTACGCGGGCTGGGACCGGCTGCTCACCCGGGTGGCGCTGCCGGCTTGGCGGATGGGCCGCTGGCCGTCCCGGCTCGACGCCGGCGTCGTCTCCGCCCTCACCGAACTCTCCCGGCGCGACCGGCTCGCCGAGGGCTTCACCTCCCGGCTCGGCGAGCGCCCCGCCTGCGACCTCCTGGAGGAGCCCGGAGCGGCCGACGAAGCGGCCTCGCTGCTGGCCGCCCGGCTCTTCCACGGCGGCCCGGCGGAGACCGGTCCCGACTGGTCCCCGGTCGACTGGCAGCAGTATCCGGAGGAGGTCGTCGACCGGAAGTGGCGCACCGAAGCGGCCCGTCTGCACCGCGTCATGGACGCACTGGGCGTACGGCATGCGCCGACGGTCGCGGAGGAGGACGGAGCCCGTGCGACCCAGGGATCGCACGGCGCCGATCCCGTGGACGTCGCCGTGCCGACACTGGCTCGGGTCGTCGAGCATCTGGTCGGCCGGGGCGGCCGCAGCGAGGAGCTCGCCGCGGGGATCAGTGCCGCCGTGGCCCGCGAGGAGGCCACGGCCCCGCAGCTCCCGCCGGGCCTCGCGGCAGCCGGTGTCTCCGGTGCCTGCACGGCCTCCGGCGGAGATGTCCTGGACTTCTGGGGATCCGACCCGCTGCCGCTTTTCCCGCTCCAACCGCCCCGTACGGGTACGGAGCTGCTCGCCGACCATGTTGCGGCGATGGTCTGCTGCGCCGCCGTGGACACGGCAGGTGCGGCGCCCGGCCTGGACTGGCTCGACGGGCCCGCGCTGCTGGTCGACGGCGAGCGCCGGGCCGATCTCGGCAGCCCGGTCCTCAGTCTGGTCGAGGACGGCGACGCCGGACCGCTGCGTTCGTGGCTCGCCTCGGTGGGCGTCCGCACCGACAAACCCGTCCGTCTCGTCTGACTCACGGGTGCACTCCGTACCCGTGGGTCATGGACTCGCCGGTCACGCGATCCGGAAGTCAGCGCTCCGTTCTCGCCAATTCGCGACGAACGGTGACGGAGTGCATGCGTTATGTGATGTGCTGGGGATCGACGCTGACAGTCGACGCACCACTGTTGTCCTGGGGGACTTGAGGGAGGGAGGCGCCATGGGGGCGGAGCGGATTCGCCGATGGGAATCGGGTGCCCTCGCGCATGCCGTCTCCGACCCGTTCGGCCAGGGCCCCCTGCCCTGGCTCCGCGGCAGCGAGAACTACTTCGACGACACCGGCCAGGTCGTCCCCTGGTACGCCGATCCCACCCTGGCCCGCGGTTCCACCGGCGGAGGCACCCGTACCGCCGACGACGTCCACCATCAGATCAAGGGCTTCATCTCGACGGGCGCCGCGGCCCCCGGTGAGGCGATCGACTTCCACGTCACCGTGGACCCGCCGCAGCAGTTCACCGTCGACATCTACCGCATCGGTCACTACGGGGGCGACGGCGCCGCCAAGATCACCACAAGCCCGCGGCTCTCCGGCATCGTCCAGCCCGCCCCGCTCACCGCCGACCGCACGGTCTCCTGCCACCACTGGTGGCAGTCCTGGCGGCTGCAGATTCCCGCCTACTGGTCGATCGGCGCCTACGTCGCCGTGCTCACCACGGTCGACGGCTACCGCTCCCACATCCCGTTCACGGTCCGCGACGACCACCCGGCCGACCTGCTGCTCGTCCTGCCGGACATCACCTGGCAGGCGTACAACCTCTACCCCGAGGACGGCCGCACCGGCGCCAGCCTCTACCACGCGTGGGACGAACAGGGCCGGCTGCTCGGCGAGGAGGACGCGGCGGTCACCGTCTCCTTCGACCGTCCGTACGCGGGCGCGGGCCTGCCCCTCCATGTCGGTCATGCCTACGACTTCATCCGCTGGGCCGAGCGGTACGGCTACGACATCGCGTACGCCGACACCCGCGATCTGCACGCCGGCCGGATCGACGTCGGCCGCTACCGGGGCCTGGTCTTCCCGGGCCACGACGAGTACTGGTCGGTCCCGATGCGCCGCACCGTGGAAGCGGCGCGCGACGGCGGCACCTCGCTCGTCTTCCTCTCCGCCAATTCCATGTACTGGCAGGTCAGCCTCTCCCCGTCACCGTCCGGTGTCCCGGACCGCCTGCTCACCTGCCGCAAACGCCGCGGCCCGGGCAGGCCCGCGCTCTGGCGCGAGGTCGACCGGGCCGAGCAGCAAGTCCTCGGCATCCAGTACGCGGGCCGGGTCCCGGACCCCCACCCTCTGGTCGTGCGGAACGCGGAGCACTGGCTCTGGGACGCGACCGGGGCGGGCGAGGGCGACGAGATCGACGGACTGGTAGCGGGCGAGGCCGACCGCTACTTCCCGCGCACCGCCCTCCCGGAGCACGACAACCGCATTCTGCTCGCCCACTCCCCGTACCGGGACGGCGAAGGCGCGACGCGCCACCAGGAGACGTCCCTCTACCGCGCCCCGTCCGGCGCCCTCGTCTTCGCCTCCGGCACCTTCGCCTGGTCCCCGGCCCTGGACCGCCCCGGCCACGTGGACACCCGCATCCAGCGCGCCACTGCCAATCTCCTCGACCGCATCTGCAAGCGCGGCTGAGAAGGGCTGTCCGGAGTCACCTGCGGGTGGTTCTCAACCCCCCGCGCCACCCCATCCCACCGGATACGGGAGAATCGGAACGACTCCTGGAACAACCTACGCGGAGGCAGCGTGTCCGGATTTGTAGAAAAGCCCGAGCCGGTGGTGGTCCCCGGACTCACCCACCTCCACACCGGCAAGGTGCGCGACCTGTACCGGAACGAGGCGGGCGACCTCGTGATGGTCGCCAGCGACCGTATGTCCGCGTACGACTGGGTCCTGCCCACCGAGATCCCCGACAAGGGCCGCGTCCTCACCCAGCTCTCGCTGTGGTGGTTCGACCAGCTGTCCGATCTCGTCCCGAACCACGTCCTGTCCACGGAGCTCCCCGCCGGAGCCCCCGCAGACTGGGCCGGACGGACGCTGATCTGCAAGTCGCTGCGGATGGTCCCCGTCGAGTGCGTCGCCCGCGGCTATCTCACCGGCTCGGGCCTCGTCGAGTACAACGAGTCCCGTACGGTCTGCGGACTCGCCCTCCCCGAGGGGCTCGTCGACGGATCCGAACTCCCTGCACCGATCTTCACCCCCGCCACCAAGGCGGCCGTCGGTGACCACGACGAGAACGTGTCGTACGAGGAAGTGGCGCGCGAGGTCGGTGCGGAGACCGCGGCCCTGCTGCGCAGCACCACCCTCGACGTCTACGCCCGGGCCCGCGACATCGCCCGCGAGCGCGGCATCATCCTCGCGGACACCAAGTTCGAGTTCGGCTTCGACGGTGAGGACCTGATCATCGCGGACGAGGTGTTGACCCCGGACTCGTCCCGCTTCTGGCCGGCCGCTGCCTGGGAGCCGGGCAAGGCTCAGCCCTCGTACGACAAGCAGTTCGTGCGCGACTGGCTGACCTCCCCGGCCTCCGGCTGGGACCGGAAGAGCGAGCAGCCACCCCCGGCGCTGCCGCAGGAGATCGTCGACGCGACCCGGGCGAAGTACCTGGAGGCGTACGAACTCCTCACCGGCACCACCTGGCAGTAGGACATGAAGAAGGCCCCGGTCGCAGGACCGGGGCCTTCTTGTGTGGAGCGAACGACGAGGTTCGAACTCGCGACCTCAACCTTGGCAAGGTTGCGCTCTACCAGCTGAGCTACGTTCGCATGCGCCGAAGCGCGATGCCTACTATACCCATCCGCGCTCCCGCGCGAGACGCACCGCCGCATGACGGTTCTCCGCACCGAGCTTCGAAGCGGCCGCGGAGAGGTAATTCCGTACGGTTCCCTGCGACAGCGACGCCCGCTCCGCGATCTCCGCGACCGGCGCCCCGTCCGCCGCCAGTTCCAGCACCTCGGCCTCGCGCGCCGTCAGCGGCGAGTCCCCTGCGGAGATCGCGTCGGCCGCCAACTCCGGGTCCACATAACGGTGTCCGGCGTGGACGGTACGGATGATGCCGGCCAGCTGCCGGGCGCTGACCGTCTTCGGGACGAACGCCCGCACGCCCGCCGCGAGCGCCCGTTTCAGATGTCCGGGGCGGCCATGACTCGTCACGATCATGGTCCGGCAGCCGGGCAGTTCAGCACGTAGCGATGTGGCCACACTCACACCGTCCGAACCCGGCATCTCCAGGTCGAGGACCGCGACATCGGGGCGGTGGGCGCGCGCCATGGCGAGCGCCTCCGGACCGGTCGCCGCCTCGGCGACCACGACGAGGTCGTCCTCCAGCGCGAGCAGCGCGGCCAGCGCGCCCCGGATCAGATGCTCGTCGTCGGCGAGCAGCACCCGTACGGTCTGCGCGGTCGTCATCGTTCCTCCTGCAAGGGGGCTGTGCGCGGCTGCGGTACCGGGATGGTCGCCGTCAGCCGGAAGAGCCCGTTCCCCGCCGGGCCCGCGTCCAGCGAACCGTCCAGCGTGCCCAGTCGCTCCCGCAGCCCGGCCAGCCCGGAACCACCCGCACCGGCCATCGGCACCGCCGCGCCCGCCCCGTCGTTCTCCATGTCCAGCACCACCGAGTCCGCAGTCGCCCCGAGCCGGATCGTGCAGCGCCGCGGATCGCCGTGCCGCAGCACATTGGTTGCCGCCTCCCGCACGACCCAGCCGAGTGCCGACTGCACGGGTGCGGGCAGGCCCGTACCGGCGTCCCCCTCGACGCCGCACTCGATTCCCGCCGCCCGCAACACGCTCTGCGCCCCGGTGAGTTCCGTCTGCAGATCTGCCTCCCGGTAGCCCCGCACGACATCGCGGATCTCCTGCTGGGAGGCGCGGGCGATCCGCTGCACCTCCACCATCTCGTTCACAGCCTGCGGCTTGCCGCGCTGCGCCAGCTCCACCGCCAGCTCGCTCTTCAGCGCGATCACGGCGAGATTGCGGCCCAACACGTCATGCATGTCCCGGCCGAACCGCAGCCGCTCCTCGGCAACCGCCAGCCGCGCCTGCACGTCCCGGGCCTCCCGGAGCTTCCACATCACATCCAGCATCCAGGCGGAGCAGCGCGAGGTCAGCACGGTCCAGCCGCCCCAGAAGCCGACCGACACCAGAACGTCGAAGACCCGCTCACGGCCTCCGACAAGCGCGCAGACCCCGCAGAGCGCCGCCAGCAGGCCAGCGTGCGCCAGGACCACGGTCCGCCGTCGCACACTCAGGCTGAACCACATGCCGAACGGCAGGACAGCCCCTCCGAGCGCCATCCACAGATCGGGGAACCCGCCCGGCCCGGCATTCTCGGCCAGCCACACCGTGGTCGCCAGGTTCACGGCCATCAGCGCGCCCCCGCGGAGCAGTTGCCCGCCGCAGGCGACCGCCCGGCCCAGGTACGCGTCGAGCGACGGGGACGTCATCCGGGTGGCATGCACGCCCTGAGCCACCGCGAGCAGACAGACGGCGACGATCAGCCAGGGCGCGGCGGACGCGCGGACCGGGCGGGTCAGCGACAGGGCCGACTGCACGGCGACCCCCAGCCACACCAGGGCGTACAGCGTCCCGCGCGTGTACAGGTCGACCTTGTCGAGCCCGCTGCGGCCACGCCAGCCCCGCATCCGCACCCACACAGCACTACCCCCCCCTCAGCGCCGCGGTTCCCAACGGAACCACCGCTGCACAGCAAACACTGCGACCGCCGTCCAGACCAGCGCGTTCAGCCCCGCCCCGAGCAGGCCGGCGCCCTCGCCGCCGAGCCAGCCGGTCCGTACGAGGGTCATCACACCGGTCATCGGCAGCAGTTCGCACACCGCTGCCGGCCCGTCCGGCAGCACGTCCAGGGGCACGAAGAGCCCGGAGCCCACCATCGAGACGAGGAACAGCGGCAGGCTGGTGAGCTGCGCGGTCTGTACGGTGCGGGTCACCGCGGACGTCGCAGCCGCCAGCGCGGTCAGCATCACCACACCCGCCAGCAGCCCGGCTGCGAGCAGCTCGGGCCGCCGCGGCCCGCCGAGCCCGAACGCGGCCGCGCCGACCGAGATCATCAGCACGGTCTGGGCGAGCGCCAGCGCCACGGACGGCATCGCTGTCCCGGTGAGGATCTCCCGGTCGGGCACCTCTCCGGTACGCAGCCGCTTCAGCACCAGATCCTCGCGCCGCGCGACATAGGCGGCGACCAGGTTCATGTAGACGACCTGGATCAGCACCATGCCGACGCCCCCGCTCAGTGCCGCTCCGGCCACGGTCACCCCGGTCCCGGCGAGGTCGACCGATTCGAGCGACGACTTCATCGCCACGACCATCACCACCGGGACGAGTAGCGCGACGAAGACCGCCGACCTGTTCCGCAGCAGCAGCGTCAGCTCGGCCCGCCCGAGAGCGCTCAGCCGTCCCCGGACCGTCGTGCCGGTCATGCCGTCACCACCGCTTCCTGCGCCGTCCGCGCGATATCGAGAAACGCCTCTTCGAGCGAGGCCGAACGGGCGTCGAGCCGCAGGAGTTCCACGTCGGACTCCCGTGCCCAGCCGAGCAGTTCGCCCAGCGAGTCCTGCAGTCGGTGGGTGCGGATCTCGATCCGCCTCCCGTCGGCCGCGGCCCGCAGCCCCAGCGGCAGCCGCCCCGCACCGACCCCTGGAGGCAGCTCGAACCGGATCCGGGCCGGACGGGACGCGGTCACCTCGGCGGGGGTCCCCGCCGACACGATCCGGCCCCGGTGCATGATCGCCAGCCGGTCTGCGAGCGATTCCGCCTCTTCCAGGTAGTGCGTGGTGAGAAGGACCGTCGTGCCGCCGTCCCGCAGTGTCCGCACCAGCTCCCAGGTGTCCCGCCGCCCCTCGGCATCGAGTCCGGTGGTCGGCTCGTCCAGGAACAGCACGTCCGGCCTGCCGAGCAGCGCCAGCGCCAGGTCGAGGCGTCGCTTCTCGCCGCCGGAGAGTTGCTTGACCCGTACGTGCGCGCGGCCGGTGAGGCCGACGAGCCCCAGCGCCTCACCGGTGGGCCGCGGTGCGCTGGTGCATCCCGCCCACATCCGCAGGGTCTCGGCGACCGTGAGATCGGACGGGAAGCCGCCCTCCTGGAGCATCACCCCGATCCGGGGGCGGACGGCGGCGCGCTCGCGGTACGGGTCGTGGCCGAGCACCCGTACGACCCCGCTGTCGGGCCGGGCCAGTCCCTCCAGCAATTCGACGGTGGATGTCTTGCCCGCGCCGTTCGTCCCGAGCAGCGCGAAGATCTCGCCGCGCGCCACGGAGAAGGAGATCCCGCTCACAGCCTCGAAGCCGCCGGCATAGCGGCGCCGCAGCCCGTTCGCCTCGATCACGCATTCATCGCTGGTCATGTCCTCAGACTTCCGCCGGATCACGGCGGCGAGCAGTGCGAGCTGTCACCACTGCCCATGACAAACGTCATGCGGGTCGGGATGACGGGTGTCGGAATACGACGAAGGCCCTGGTCGATATCGACCAGGGCCTTCGATTAAGAGCGGACGACGAGATTCGAACTCGCGACCCTCACCTTGGCAAGGTGATGCTCTACCAACTGAGCCACGTCCGCATTGCTGCCGCTCAGCTTTCACTGGGCGGTGCGAACACCACTCTACCCGATCCACCGGAGTGGTTGCGAAGAGCGATGCAGAGCGGGTGACAGGAATTGCACACTGCGCCTTCCCCCTGGAAGGGGGATGTTCTGCTACTGAACTACACCCGCACGCTGCGTGAGGCCCGGCTTTTCGGCCTTGCCCCTCGGCGTGCTCCAGACTCTAGCCGACCTGATGGGGTGTCGCGCAAGTCGGTGCCTCGGGGTGTCGCCACAGGGTCTGCGCGGGGTGTCGTTCAACTGGCGTCGCGGAACGCCTCGTAGACCTTCTTGGGGATCCGGCCGCGGGCCGGCACCTCCATCCGGTGCGAGCGGGCCCAGGCGCGCACGGCCGCCGGGTCGGGCGCCAGTGAGGTGTGCCGGTACGAGACGGGAGTCTTGCCGCGCTTGCCGGCATTTGTCTGCTTACGGCCGGCCGCCATGTACGGCGCGAGGACCTTGCGCAGTTTCTTTGCATTGGACGGATTGAGGTCGATCTCGTACGACTTCCCGTCCAGGGCGAAGGTGACCGTTTCCGCCGCTGCTCCCCCGTCGATGTCGTCGGAGAGCGTGACCACTACGCGCTGAGCCACGGATATCGGTCCTTTCCTACGGCATCGGCGCGTCTGGCATGCGCTGATGACCGGCCTTCCGGCTGCTAGGCGGATGCGGGTCGACCGGTGTCGACTGTTTAGGGGCAATCCTGCTTTCCCCGGTAATCATTTGTACAGCGACAGGCACCGCATTGTGAAGCCCAGCCAATTGTCTCCGCGTGTCCACCTTCAATGTATGCGCCGTGAGGATTTTTCTGCGCTGGACTTTTCCCGCCTGTTGTCGCGGCCGATATCTCCATGTGATCAAGCCTGTTTGATATCTACCCGCGTAGAATTTCCGGCCAGGTAAGCTGAGGGAACCTGCGGGGGTCTGGGGAGCCCCCCGGAGAAACAGCCGCACCACACCACCACCGGGAGTGCCAGTGGCACGCGTCGTAGTCGACGTCATGCTCAAGCCGGAGATCCTCGACCCGCAGGGACAGGCGGTGCAGCGTGCACTGCCCCGTCTCGGCTTCGAGGGAATCGCGGACGTACGTCAGGGAAAGCGTTTCGAGCTGGAGGTCGAGGGGCCGGTCGATGATGCCGCCCTCGGTCGCATTCACGAGATGGCCGAGACGTTCCTCGCCAACACCGTCATCGAGGACTTCACCGTGAAGGTGGAGAAGGCCGAGGAGTCGAAGTGACTGCTCGTATCGGAGTCGTCACCTTTCCGGGCACGCTCGATGACCAGGACAGCCTGAGGGCCGTACGGGTCGCCGGCGCCGAACCCGTATCGCTGTGGCACCGCGACAAGGACCTGCACCAGGTCGACGCGGTCATCCTGGCGGGCGGCTTCTCCTACGGCGACTATCTGCGGGCCGGAGCCATCTCCCGGTTCTCGCCGGTCATGGAGACCATCATCGAGCAGGCCAAGGCGGGGATGCCGGTCCTCGGCATCTGCAACGGCTTCCAGATCCTGACCGAGGCGCACCTGCTGCCCGGCGCGATGCTGCAGAACAACCACCTGCACTTCATCTGCCGCGACCAGAAGCTCCGCGTCGAGAACGCGGAGACCGCCTGGACCTCGGACTACTCCGCCGGCCAGGAGATCTCCGTACCGCTCAAGAACATGGACGGGCGTTACGTCGCCGACGAGCGCGTCCTCGACGAGCTGGAGGCGGAGGGCCGCGTCGCCTTCCGCTACGTGGACGTGAACCCCAACGGCTCGCTCCGCGACATCGCCGGCATCACCAACGCCGCGGGCAATGTCGTCGGTCTGATGCCGCACCCGGAGCACGCCGTCGAGCCGCTGATCGGAACCGGTCGCACCGACGGTCTCGGTTTCTTCACCTCGATCATCAAGAAGCTGGTCAACGCATGAGCCTGGATACGGTCAAGCACGCGGCCGAGACCCCGGATGTCGAGCAGCCCTGGAAGGAGCTCGGCCTCAAGGAGGACGAGTACGCCCGGATCCGCGAGATCCTGGGCCGCCGTCCCACCGGCGCCGAGCTCGCCATGTACTCCGTGATGTGGTCCGAGCACTGCTCGTACAAGAGCAGCAAGGTCCACCTCAAGCAGTTCGGCGAGAAGGTCCCCGTCAACGACGCGATGCTCGTCGGCATCGGCGAGAACGCCGGTGTGGTCGACGTCGGTCAGGGTTACGCGGTCACCTTCAAGGTCGAGTCGCACAACCACCCCTCGTACATCGAGCCCTACCAGGGCGCGGCCACCGGCGTCGGCGGCATCGTCCGCGACATCCTCGCCATGGGTGCCCGTCCGGTCGCGGTCGTCGACCCGCTGCGGTTCGGCGCGGCCGACCACCCCGACACCAAGCGGGTCCTTCCGGGTGTCGTCGCGGGTATCGGCGGGTACGGCAACTGCCTGGGTCTGCCCAACATCGGCGGCGAGGTCGTCTTCGACGCCTGCTACCAGGGCAACCCGCTCGTCAACGCCGGCTGCATCGGCGTGATGAAGCACGAGGACATCCACCTGGCCCAGGCCTCCGGCCCCGGCAACAAGGTGATCCTGTACGGCGCCCGCACCGGCGGCGACGGCATCGGCGGCGTCTCGGTCCTGGCCTCGGAGACCTTCGAGTCGACCGGTCCGGCGAAGCGCCCGGCCGTCCAGGTCGGCGACCCCTTCCAGGAGAAGCTCCTCATCGAGTGCACCCTGGAGATCTTCGGCGAGAAGCTCGTCGCCGGCATCCAGGACCTCGGCGGCGCGGGTCTCTCCTGTGCCACCTCGGAGCTGGCCTCCGCCGGTTCCGGCGGTATGCGCGTCGAGCTGGACACCGTTCCGCTGCGCGACTCCTCCCTCTCGCCCGAGGAAATCCTCATGAGCGAGTCGCAGGAGCGCATGTGCGCGATCGTCGAGCCGCAGCACGTGGACCGCTTCCTGGAGATCTGCGAGAAGTGGGACGTCATCGCCACCGTCATCGGTGAGGTGACCGAGGGCTCGCAGCTGGAGATCTTCTGGCACGGCGAGCAGATCGTCGACGTGCCGCCGCGGTCCGTCGCCCACGAGGGCCCGACGTACCACCGCCCGTTCGCCCGCCCGTCCTGGCAGGACGCGCTGCAGGCCGACGACGCGAACAAGCTCGCCCGCCCGGCGAACGCCGCGGAGCTGCGCGAGCAGGTGCTGAAGCTGGTCGCCTCCCCGAACCAGGCCTCGAAGGCGTGGATCACGGACCAGTACGACCGGTTCGTGCAGGGCAACACCGTGCTCGCGATGCCCGAGGACGCCGGCATGGTCCGGATCGACGAGAAGTCGAACCTGGGCGTGGCCATGGCGACCGACGGCAACGGCCGGTACGCGAAGCTCGACCCGTACACGGGTGCGCAGCTCGCGCTGGCGGAGGCGTACCGCAATGTCGCCACCTCCGGCGCCAAGCCGCTCGCCATCTCGGACTGCCTGAACTTCGGTTCGCCCGAGGACCCGGACGTCATGTGGCAGTTCGCCGAGGCCACCCGCGGTCTCGCGGACGGCTGCCTGGAGCTCGGCACCCCGGTCACCGGCGGCAATGTGTCGCTGTACAACCAGACCGGTGAGACGGCGATCCACCCGACGCCGGTCGTGGCCGTGCTCGGTGTGATCGACGATGTGACGCGGCGTACGCCGGTCGCCTTCAAGGAAGAGGGCCAGCTCCTCTACCTGCTCGGCGACACGCGTGAGGAGTTCGGCGGCTCGGCCTGGTCCGAGGTCGTCCACAACCACCTCGGCGGGCTGCCGCCCAAGGTCGACCTGGGCCGCGAGAAGCTGCTCGGCGAGATCCTGATCTCGGCGTCCCGCGACGGCATGGTCGACGCGGCGCACGACCTCTCCGACGGCGGTCTGATCCAGGCGGTCACCGAGTCCTGCCTCCGCGGCGGGAAGGGTGCCCGGCTGGTCGTGCCGGACGGTCTGGACGCGTTCACGTTCCTCTTCTCCGAGTCTGCGGGCCGCGCGGTCGTCTCGATTCCGCGCAGCGAGGAGCTCCGCTTCAACGACATGTGCGGGGCGCGGGGTCTGCCCGTCACCCGGATCGGTGTCGTGGACGGTGAGGAGATCGAGGTCCAGGGCGAGTTCAGCATCCCGCTGAGCGAGCTCCGCACGGCCCACGAGGCGACGATCCCCGGTCTGCTCGCCTGAGCCGGACGCGCTGTTCCACCGCGTGACGTCAAGCCCCCGCCCGGTCCGCCGGGCGGGGGCTTCGTCGTGGGGACACCCCGTAGGCTCGCTCCCATGCCGCCGTCCCAGAAGCGCGCCCGCCGCTACGACCTCGCCCGGACCCGCACCGCCGTACAGGCGCAGTTCGCCCATGTCCGGTCAGCGGTCAGCACACTGACGCCCGATCAGCTCGCCCTGCCGACCCGGCTCGGGGAGTGGACGGTGCGGGAGCTGGCCGCCCATCTGACCATGGGGGTCTCGAACGTCTGCCGGAACCTGGAGCTGCCCGAGCCGCCCGGCGAGAAGCCCGGGGTCTCCCTGCTGGAGTGGCCGTTCTCGACCGCGGGGCGGGCCGGCCGGATCGCCGACGACACCAGGGCGCTCGCCGCGGACCGTCCCGATCTCGACGCGCTGTACGCGGAGGTCGCCGACCGGTTCGATGCGGTCGTGCCGGGCGTGGGCGAGGACCGGCTGCTGCCGACCCGGGTCGGTGTGATGCGGCTGGGTGACTTCCTCGTCACCCGCACCGTCGAACTCGTCGTGCACACGGACGACCTGAACGCGGCTGCCGGGCTCGACATCCCGTACGACCGGCAGGCTCTCGCCGCCTGCACGCGGCTGCTCGCCGACGCCCTCGCGGAGAAGGCGCCCGGCGGCTCGGTGGAGGTGCGCGTTCCCCCGTTCGCCGTCGTCCAGTGCGTCCCGGGCCCGAAGCACACGCGCGGTACGCCGCCCAACGTCGTCGAGACCGATCCGCTGACCTGGATCCGGCTCGCGACCGGGCGTACGCGGTGGCGGGCGGCGCTCGACGCGGCAGAGGTCAGTGCCGGCGGTGAGCGGGCCGATCTCGGCGACCTGCTGCCGCTGCTGCGCTGAGGGGAACCGGATCGGCCCTCCGTACCGTCAGATGGCCATGCTGAGACAACGTATGGCTGTCAGCGCCGGCGTCCTGGCCCTTCTTGCCCTTGTCGGCTGTGGTACGAAGCAGGGCCACGGAGCCGGTACCGGCTCGGGGTCCGACGACCGTGGCTCCGTAACGACCGACCTGGCCGTCACCGACGTCTACTGGACGGCCGACTCGGTGACGGTCGGCGGCAGGAGGACCGCCGCTCCGGACGGCGCCCATGTCACGATCACGCCCGAAGGCAGGGCCCGCGGGAACTCCGGCTGCAACTCCTTCTCCGTCGCGGTCAAGATGAACGGCGACGAGATCACCGTCGGCCGGGTCGCGTGGACCGCGATGGGCTGCAGGAAGGACACCGGGCAGTTCGAGAGGACCATGTCCCGCACCTTCAGCGGCACACTCACCGCCGCCGTGACGGACAGGACCCTCACCTTGACCACGGCGACGGGCGACGCCATCGCCTTCACCTCGGAGCCCGCGACCCCGCTCATCGGCACCACCTGGACGGTCACCACCCTGATCTCCGGCTCGGTCGCCTCATCGCTGCCTGCCGGTGCGGAGAAGAAGGCGCGACTGAGCTTCGGCAAGGACGACTCCGTGCAAGGCAGCCCCGGCTGCAACCAGATCCGCGGCGCCGCGACGGTCTCCGGCTCCGCCATCACGTTCGGCCGGATCAACGGCACCAAGATGATGTGCCCGGATCCGCAGATGAAGGTGGAACGCGCGCTGTTCGAGATCCTGGACGGGAGGACGACGTACCGGATCGATCACCGCAGGCTGACCCTCACCGCGGCGAACGGCGAGGGTTTCAGCGCGACGGCATCCGCACCCGGGAAGTGAGTCAGGCCCCCGTCGGGTACGGCAGCAGACCGGCGTTCGTTCTCTCCCAGGACGCCCGCAGTTCGGCCAGCAGCTCCGGCTCGGCCTCCGCCCGGTTCGCCTGTTCCCGCTGGTCATGGGCGAGCTGGAAGAGCTGGTCGACGCCGCTCCTGCCCCGGTAGTACTTCCAGTCGCCGCGCCGCAGCGCCCGCTCCCCGCGTACCCGCCAGAACAGATCCCGTTCCGCGGGCTCCTCGTCCCGCAGCAGATATCCGGCGAGGCTGATGCCGTCCAGCGGATACGCGCGGTCCGGGCGCGCGCCGCCGAGCTCCAGCAGCGTCGCCGTCCAGTCCGGCGAGAACACCGGCAGACCGCTCACCTGGCGCGGGGCGATCCTGGCCGGCCAGCGAAGCACCGCCGGAACCCGGATCCCGCCCTCCTGCAGCGAGGACTTGTTGCCGGAGAGCGGCCACTGGTACGAGAACCGTTCGCCCCCGTTGTCGCTCGCGAAGAAGACCAGGGTGTCCTCCTCCTGACCGGACCGCTTCAGCGCCTTCAGCACCTCGCCGACCGAGCGGTCCAGGTCCTCGACCATCTGCTTGTACTTCTCGACCGAGCCGCCGTCCGCGTGGAACAGCCCCGCGAGCCCGCCGGCCTTGATCCTGCGGACGATCTCGGCGCTCTCGGCCGTGTCGCCCTCCGCGATCCACGGCCAGTGCGGGGTGGTGAAGTTCAGGTTGAGCAGCCACGGCTTGTCGTGGTCGCGCTCTACGTACTCGCTCGCCCGCTCGGTCAGGATCCTGGTGTAGTAGCGCAGGTCCTTGTATGTGGCGTCGCCCTCGTAGAGGTCGTACTCGCCGCCGAGGCCGAGCTTGGAGTAGTACTCCAGCGCCCCGCCGAAGTTCCCGAAGAACTCGTCCCAGCCGGATTTGGTGGGGCTGTAGTCCGGCAGATGGCCGCAGTGCCACTTGCCGATCAGCGCGGTGGCGTACCCCGCGCTGCGCAGCAGGGAGGCGAGCGTCGGGTGCGTGGGTTCGAGTCCGACCGACCGGTCCGCGATGGGCTCGGCGAGTCCGCCCTTCGTACGGCCCGGATAGCGGCCGGTGTAGAGGCTGAACCGGGTGGGGGAGCAGGTCGCCGAGCCGGAGTAGGCGTCCGTGAACCGCACGCCCTCGCGGCCCAGCCGGTCCAGGTTCGGGGTGTGGATGTGTGGAGAGCCGTACGAGGAGAGGTCGGCCCAGCCGAGGTCGTCGCCGAGGATGAAGAGGATGTTGGGCCGCCGGGAGTGCTTGCCGCGGGCGGCCCGGAAGGGGCGCTCGCGGGCGTCCTCGGCGGGGGCGGCGGAAGCGGGGGCGGCGGACAGACCGACGGCGGCGGTGGCGGCGGTCGCGCCCACGACGGTCCCGAAGGCGCGCCGGGTCAGTGACGCCTTGTCCGTACTGTTGTTCGAATAAACCGGTTCGTGAGAAGTCATGGCTGCTCCAGGGCGGGGCTCGGCCGCACATGGCGGCGAAGCGGGGGAGAGCTGGGGCCCGTCAGGCGTCAGGCGCAGGCCGATGCCGGGTACGGGTGGAGGAGGCGGCAGCGAGGGGCGTGGACGCACGGCCGGGAATCAGCGCTACCGCCGATCCGGTGCGGGGGTGCGTGCAGCGAAAATCAGGCGCAGCGACAGATGGCGCTCGCGACACGTCCCAGATCGACGTGGCGGCGCTCCACGAGCGTGACCGAACGGTCACCGAGGGGCTGCATGGGCCAGGAGCCTGCCAATGGGGCATGCGCCTGTCAACGCCGGTCTCGCACTCCGGACGCCGGGGCGACGCGCACCCGGGATCCCGTGTGCGGCTCACCCGCGGCCCCGCGCAGAGGACCCGACGGTGACACCGGCGGTGCGGAGAAGCCGCATACCGGCCTCGGCGGCTCGCGCCCGGTGTGAGGCTCACCACGAAACGAGCGTTCGGCCAGCGCCCTGGGCGCCCCGTCGGCGGACTCACCGAGCGCCACCACCGGGCCCGGCGCCCCGGGGACAACCCCTGGCTTGAACTAGCCGGTGACCCGCCCGTAGGCCGGGCGTCAGCCGTCCTGTGGCGGATCCTGCCCCGCCTCCGACCTCCGCCGCCAGCCGAATTCCGTCACTGCCCGTGACCGCGCACATGGCCCCCGGAACGGCGCTTCGGGCTTCTTCCCCGGTGCTCCGGCGGGGTGTCCCCAATTCGGACCAGTGGTCGACCTCGCCTACACTCGGTGGTGTGCCTCGTGGTGATGGACGACTCAACCACGACCTGCTCCCCGGAGAAAAGGGCCCTCAGGACGCTTGCGGCGTCTTCGGTGTCTGGGCTCCGGGCGAAGAGGTCGCCAAGCTCACCTATTTCGGACTGTATGCCCTGCAGCACCGTGGACAGGAGTCCGCGGGCATCGCAGTGAGCAACGGGTCCCAGATCCTGGTCTTCAAGGACATGGGACTGGTCTCGCAAGTCTTCGACGAAACGTCTCTGGGATCTCTCCAGGGCCATATCGCGGTCGGTCATGCCCGCTACTCCACCACCGGTGCCTCGGTGTGGGAGAACGCGCAGCCGACGTTCCGTGCGACCGCGCACGGCTCGATCGCCCTGGGTCACAACGGCAATCTGGTCAATACGGCCCAGCTCGCCGAGATGGTCGCCGACCTTCCTCGTAAGGACGGCCGCGCCACCCAGGTCGCCGCGACGAACGACACCGATCTGGTGACCGCTCTGCTCGCCGGCCAGACCGACGACGACGGTAAGCCGCTCACCATCGAGGAGGCCGCCGCCGCGGTGCTTCCCGAGGTGAGGGGCGCCTTCTCGCTCGTCTTCATGGATGAGCACACCCTCTACGCAGCCCGTGACCCGCAGGGCATCCGCCCGCTGGTCCTCGGCCGGCTGGAGCGTGGCTGGGTGGTGGCCTCCGAGTCCGCCGCCCTCGACATCTGCGGTGCCAGCTTCGTCCGTGAGATCGAGCCGGGCGAGCTCGTCGCCATCGACGAGAACGGCCTGCGCACCTCGCGCTTCGCGGAAGCGAAGCCCAAGGGCTGTGTCTTCGAGTACGTCTATCTGGCCCGACCCGACACCGACATCGCCGGGCGCAACGTCTACCTCTCCCGCGTGGAGATGGGCCGCAGGCTGGCCGCCGAGGCCCCGGTCGAGGCCGATCTGGTCATAGCGACTCCGGAGTCCGGCACGCCCGCCGCCATCGGCTACGCGGAAGCCAGCGGAATCCCGTTCGGCGCAGGTCTGGTCAAGAACGCGTACGTCGGCCGGACCTTCATCCAGCCCTCCCAGACCATTCGCCAGCTGGGCATCCGCCTCAAGCTGAACCCGCTCAAGGAAGTCATCAAGGGCAAGCGCCTGGTGGTCGTCGACGACTCGATCGTCCGCGGCAACACCCAGCGCGCACTGGTCCGGATGCTCCGCGAGGCCGGCGCTGCCGAGATCCACATCCGGATCTCGTCCCCGCCGGTGAAGTGGCCCTGCTTCTTCGGCATCGACTTCGCGACCCGCGCGGAGCTGATCGCCAACGGCATGACGGTGGATGAGATCTCCACGTCGATGGGGGCCGACTCGCTCGCGTACATCTCGCTCGACGCGATGGTCGAGGCGACCACGATCGCCAAGCCGAACCTGTGCCGCGCCTGCTTCGACGGTGAGTACCCGATGGAGCTCCCGGACCCGGAGCTGCTCGGCAAGCAGCTGCTGGAGACCGAGCTGGCGGCAGGCCCTGCGGCGACCGCCGCGGCCGACGCACTGCGTCGTCCGTGACCGGCCACGCGCACCAGCCCTGCCACCAGCCCCGTATTTCCACACGAAAGATCCCAGGCAATGTCTGAGACAACAGGTGCTTCCTACGCGGCAGCGGGCGTCGACATCGAGGCCGGCGACCGCGCCGTCGAGCTGATGAAGGAGTGGGTGAAGAAGACGCAGCGCCCGGAGGTCGCGGGCCTCGGCGGCCTCGGCGGATTCGCCGGCCTCTTCGACGCCTCGGCCCTGGGGCGCTACGAGCGTCCGCTGCTCGCCTCCGCCACCGACGGCGTCGGCACGAAGGTCGACCTCGCCCGCAAGATGGGCGTGTACGACACCATCGGCCACGACCTCGTCGGCATGGTCGTCGACGACCTGGTCGTCTGCGGCGCCGAGCCGCTCTTCATGACCGACTACATTTGCGTCGGCAAGGTGCACCCCGAGCGTGTCGCGTCCATCGTGAAGGGCATCGCCGAAGGCTGTGTGCTGGCCGGCTGCGCCCTGATCGGCGGCGAGACCGCCGAACACCCGGGCCTCCTCGGTCCCGACGACTTCGATGTCGCGGGCGCCGGCACGGGCGTGGTCGAGGCCGACCGGCTGCTCGGCCCGGACCGTATCCGTAAGGGTGACGCGGTCATCGCGATGGCGTCGTCCGGTCTTCACTCCAACGGGTACTCGCTCGTCCGCCATGTCTTCTTCGACCGGGCCGGCTGGGCGCTGGACCGCGACGTCGAGGAGTTCGGCCGCACGCTCGGCGAGGAGCTCCTGGAGCCCACCAGGATCTACTCGCTGGACTGCCTGGCGCTGACCCGTACGACCGAGGTGCACGGCTTCAGCCATGTCACCGGGGGCGGTCTCGCCAACAACCTGGCCCGGGTCATCCCGGACGCCCTGCACGCCACCGTCGACCGCTCCACGTGGACGCCCGGCGCGGTCTTCGACCTGGTCGGCAAGACCGGTCAGGTCGAGCAGCTGGAGCTGGAGAAGACGCTCAACATGGGCGTCGGCATGATCGCGATCGTCCCGGCGGAATCCGTGGACGCGGCGCTGACGACGCTGGCCGACCGCGGGGTCGACGCCTGGGTGGCCGGCGAGATCACGGACCGCGGTACGCACGGCTCGGGTGCCGAGCTGGTCGGCGCCTACGCGCGCTAGTGCCGTGACCGGCAAAGCTTGCCGGGAGGGGCACTGGGACACGCGGCGGGGGCAGGGCGCACCGGTACCGTCCGGTGACCGTCCTGCCCTGGGTCGCCGGGCAGGATCAAGCTGCTGATCGGCCCCGAAAAGCGCAACACAGAACCCGGTCCGGGCAGGCCCGGACCGGGTTCTGTGTCAGCGCGAGGTCAAGCGCCGCGGCGCTGTGACGACGGACCGGACTGGTCGTCCTCGTCCTCATCGTCGTCATCGTTGTACAGATCCGCGTACTGTGCGTACGGGTCATCTTCCTCGTCGTCGTCCTCGAACGGCTCTGCGTTCGGTGGTTGACTCGAAGGCGATGCGCCCAGCTCATTGGCCAGACGCGACAGGTCAGTCCCGCCGCTGCTGTACTTCAGCTGGCGGGCGACCTTTGTCTGCTTGGCCTTTGCCCGGCCGCGCCCCATGGCTCGACCCCCTCGGTGACGGGGCTCGACGGCCCCAGAGTCTTGACACGCGTTCATGTTTCAGGACGGACTCTCGGCAGAGAGACCGTGCCCGTAGGGCTTTAACGGTACCTGCTTCCGTGGCCATACGGTACGCCGCCCGCATCACACGCCCCGGAACAGGACCAGCGAGAAGCCCCGTCCTCGCTGGTCAACTGCGATTTTAACCTCTTCTCGGCATGCGACCCGCCGACCGGCGTGAGTCTTGTCTCGCCGGTCGGCGGGTCAGTGGTCCGAAGAACGGCCGCGACACCCGGTGAGGGCCCCGCGACCGTCGGCGACGCGCGGTCAGGCGCGCCGCGCGTCGGCCATCCGCTGCTCGGCGATCCGGTCGGCTGCCGCAGCCGGCGGAATGCCGTCTTCCTTCGCACGTGCGAATATGGCCAGCGTGGTGTCGAAGATTTTCGACGCCTTCGCCTTGCACCGGTCGAAGTCGAAGCCGTGCAGCTCGTCGGCGACCTGGATGACGCCGCCCGCGTTCACCACGTAGTCGGGGGCGTACAGGATCGAACGGTCCGCGAGGTCCTTCTCGACGCCCGGGTGCGCCAGCTGGTTGTTGGCCGCGCCGCACACCACCTTGGCCGTGAGCACCGGGACGGTCTCGTCGTTCAGCGCACCGCCGAGCGCGCACGGGGCGTAGATGTCGAGACCTTCGGTACGGATCAGCGCGGCGGTGTCCGCGGCGACGGCGACCTCGGGGTGGAGATCGGTGATCCGGCGTACCGATTCCTCCCGGACGTCCGTGACCACGACCTCGGCGCCGTCCGACAGCAGATGTTCGACGAGGTGGTGACCGACCTTGCCGACGCCCGCGACCGCCACTTTTCGGCCACGCAGCGTCGGGTCGCCCCAGAGGTGCTGGGCCGAGGCCCGCATGCCCTGGAAGACACCGAACGCGGTGAGGACGGAGGAGTCGCCGGCGCCGCCGTTCTCCGGGGACCGGCCGGTGGTCCACCGGCACTCGCGGGCGATGACGTCCATGTCGGCGACGTACGTGCCGACGTCGCAGGCGGTCACGTAGCGCCCGCCGAGCGAGGCCACAGCCCGGCCGTAGGCCAGCAGCAGTTCCTCGGTCTTGATCTTCTCGGGGTCGCCGATGATGACGGCCTTGCCGCCGCCGTGGTCGAGACCGGCCATGGCGTTCTTGTACGACATGCCGCGCGCCAGGTTCAGCGCGTCCGCGACGGCCTCCTCCTCGGAGGCGTACGGATAGAAGCGGGTGCCGCCGAGGGCCGGGCCCAGGGCGGTGGAGTGGATGGCGATGACGGCCTTGAGGCCGCTGGCACGGTCCTGGCAGAGCACGACCTGCTCGTGTCCCCCCTGATCCGAGTGGAACAGGGTGTGCAGGACGCCGTCGGTCACATCGGTCACGGTGGTGACTCCCAAGTACGAAGCGGCGGAAGACCCCCCTGAAGGTGGGGAGGGCCCCGGACCGACCGGCACGGACGGTCCGACTGGGCACGAGCGTAAGTCCTACGGGGACGGAGATCTGTTCCAGTGCCAAGGATCACCCTCTGGCGGAGTACGGGCGTGACACGATCTGAGGCATGTCGGTGGTGTCTTCGGTGCTCGTTCCTTACGCGTCCTACCTCCGGGTGTACGAGCCGCTGGCCGCTTTCCCGGAGCCGGAGCGGGCCCACTGGGCGCGCTACGCGGGGCGCAACCGCATCCCCACGGCACAGGACGAACTCCGCCGCTCGCTGGCCGACTTGGCGGCCACCCCGCCGGTCGGGGTGCCGGTCCACGAGAGCGGGGACGCGTTCGTCGCCGAGGTGGACGGCGTGGTGTGCGTCTGTCCGTGGCGGACCCGGCTGCGCGGCTGGCTGGCGCTGGAGGAGCTGGCGGAGATGTTCCCGGCCCCCGTGCTCGACGCGGTGCTGCCGCCGGTGGTGCGCGGGCAGGCGCTCGCCGACCACGAGCGGTGGGCGGAGCGCAATCCGGACGCCCGGCCGTGGATCCGGACCGCGGTGTGGCAGGTACCGGTGCGCTGGTTCGTCCTCTTCTCCGACGAGGAGCGGGAGCACACGGAGGCGGCCGACGGCGGGGGAGCGCCGGTGCTGCGCTACCGCACCCCGATGGTGCAGGCGCGCCGCCGGCTGGCCAGATCGCTGAAGACGCTCAGGGAGACCGTCGACGAGGCGCCGTTGACCGAGGGCCTGGTGGATGTCGGCCGGTGGCTGGAGGAGTTCCATCCGCGCGCGCTGGTCGAGCTCGACTACGGCGGTCTGGTGCATGCGCTGTCGGCGGAGCAGCTCGCCGGGGACCGGTCGGCCGCGGACGTCGCCGAGGGCATCGCGGCGCTGCAGGCCGGTGACACCGAAGGGGCGAGTGCGGCGTACGGGCGGCTGGCGGAGCGCTGGCGGGCCGTGAGGGACCGTCAGTTCGCCAGCTGAGTCACGCGGTGCGGGGCCGGGAGCCGGTCGCCCCTGCGGCTCGTCCGTGTGACTCATGAGGATGGTGGGAGCGAAGGGGCGGAAGCGCACTCCCGTGGCTCCGGGACCTACGTCCCGAACCGGGCCTTTGCCTCAAGGGTGACGGATAGCACTAACTGGGCCCTTGCGCCCTTCCCCACTCCTCGTGCCAAAATAGGACAAGGAGTCCGGGGAGGACTCCATCCGTCCAAGTAAGGGCGGATTACTCAGCATTGCACGCTATGGGAGGTCTGGTGACTCCTGATCGCTCTGTGACTGATCGTCACGGTGGTGTGACTGTCCGCTATGGCATGGTCCATCGGCTTCCGTCGCTGATGAACACCTGGGAGGGCAATTCCATCGGTTTGGCCGACGTGGCTGGACGGATGGTGTAGTTGTAGTGCCGAGGACAAGCCGTTCGTCCTATAACCGACTCGGCCCGCGTCCGCCATTTCGGGCAACGCGGGTCAAGGTGCAGAATTTAGAGGAAAGAACCGAGATGGTTCGGTTCTCCCGAGGAGGCCGCTCATGACCGCTCGCACCCCTGACGCCGAGCCGCTGCTGACCCCGGCTGAGGTTGCCACGATGTTCCGCGTGGACCCGAAGACGGTCACCCGTTGGGCCAAGGCAGGCAAGCTCACGTCCATCCGCACGCTCGGTGGACATCGCCGGTACCGCGAGGCAGAGGTCCGCGCACTGCTTGCGGGTATTCCGCAGCAGCGCAGCGAGGCCTGACACACCCCTGTCACCGCGTCACAACCGGGCTGCCCGGGTCCCCCAACCCGCGTTCGCCCACCCATAGCTCCACACGACGGGCGCCCGCCCCAACGGGCGCCATACCTGTGCAATACGGGGTACGTCGTTCGATCGCGCTGGACTCCGCCGGGTCCAGCGCGATCTTTTTTGTGCCCGCGGGGCGGCCGGCCGGCCGGGGCTCCGGCTTCGCGTGGAGTGCTGTGCGGGCGCATCCGACCCCGACGGGCGGGTCCTCCGGGGGGTTGCCCGGGGCCCAGGGTCTGCCCCTGGGCCTCCCCGCGGAAGCGTCATCCGGGGAGTGCAATTGCACATATTAAATTCGCCAGTTGTAGGAAGGGTGTAAAGTCACCCTTTCTCAAAACTCATTCAGTGACACCCGTCACATGGCCCGAGACTTGCCAAGGTCGAGCCTGCCACTGCCGGGAGACGGATGCCCTCGCCTTCGGTCACGTGGCGGCAGGACTTTCGTCCTCGGCCCTCTCGGTGCGGTTCTGTTCTTCGGGGGCGGCCATCGGGGCGGTCATGGGGGCGGTCATGGGGGCGGCGAGCGCCGCGACCTCCTGAACGGCCGCTGGGGCCCCGCCGGATGGCGTGGGCGGTTCGGGGGGCGGGACGGGCCGAGAGGCCGTCACGGGCTCCATGGCGAGCCTCAGGAGCAGGTGGCAGATCGGGCAGTGCCGGGTGAGATGCCGGTAGCCGGAAGCGGCCGCCAGATGGGCGCGCAGCAATGCGCGGGTCTCGTGCCTCGCCGTGGACGCCGTCATCCGCGCCACCTCCCGGTGGACCGCGCCGCCCCGCGCCGAGGAACAGGGGCGGCCCCTGCTGTCTGAGTACCCGTCGGCAGTTGCCGGAGTCAAGACGCGCGAAAGCCCGGATCCAGAAGGATCCGGGCTTTCGTTACTGCGGTCCTGACGGGATTTGAACCCGCGGCCTCCACCTTGACAGGGTGGCGAGCACTCCAAACTGCTCCACAGGACCAGGTTTTCGCGGCTTCCTTGCGGCTGCCTGCGAAACCAGACTGTACAGGAGATTGGCCGCTCCGGTCGACTTCACTCCTGGTGGTGGCTCCCTTACGCCCCGAGGGGCGCCCGATCACGGAGCCGCGGCGTCGATCGCCTTCACGATCCGCTTGTCCGAAACGGGGTACGCGGTGCCCAGGGCGTGCGCGAAATAGCTCACCCGGAGCTCCTCGATCATCCAGCGGATGTCCAGGACCTCCTGCGGAACGGGCCTGCCCTGCGGCATCTGTTCGAGCAGCCAGGCGTACTCGTCCTGCATCTCGTGGACCTTCTCCATGCGCGTGGTGTCGCGCTGGACGGCCGTCGGCATCTGCTGGAGCCGACGGTCCACGGCGACCAGGTAGCGCATCAGGTCGGGCAGCCTGCGCAGCCCGGTCCTCGTGACGAAGCCCGGCGGTACGAGGGCGGCGAGCTGGTTCCGTACATCGGTGACGTTGTCGACCAGGACCAGGCTGTTGGTGGCCTTCAGGCGCCGCTCGCAGGCCTGCCAGGCAGCCAGCACCTGCTGCACCTGGGCGACCGTGTGCTCGGTCAGCGCGACGAGATCGGCGCGGACCTTGTCGTGCAGCTTCCGGAACGACTCCTCGTCCCAGGCCGGCCCGCCGTGGGCGCCGATCAGCCGGTCCGCGGCAGCGGTCGCGCAGTCCTCGAACAGGGCCTGGATGGAGCCGTGCGGATTGCGGGACAGGGCGAGCTTCTGCTGGTTCGTCAGCTTGTCCGAGGCGAACTTGGCGGGGTTCACCGGGATGTTCAGCAGGATCAGCTTCCGGGTGCCGCGCCACATCGCCTGTTGCTGCTCGGCCTCGGTGTCGAAGAGCCGTACGGCCACTGTGCCCGCGGCGGCTCCCTCCTGATCGACCAGGGCCGGGTACGCCTTCACCGGCTGGCCGGCCCGCCGGGTCTCGAAGACCCGGTTCAGCGTGCCGATCGTCCAGTCCGTGAGCCCCGAACGCTCGATGGACTCGCCAGAGGGCCCCACGGTGGCCGCAGCGGCCTTGGAGAGGGCCTGACGGGCCTTGGGGCGCAGCTGGAGCTTCAGTGACTCCAGGTCCTTGTCCTCGGCCACCCTGCGGCGCCGCTCGTCGACGATCCGGAACGTGATCTTGAGGTGGTCCGGGATCCGGGAGAGGTCGAAGTCGTCGGCGGAGACCGGGACCCCGACCATCTGCTGGAGCTCACGCGCGAGGGTGACCGGCAGCGGCTCCTGCAGCGGCACCGCCCGGTCCAGGAACCGGCCCGCGTAGTTCGGGGCGGGGACGTAGTGCCGGCGGATCGGCTTGGGCAGGGAGCGGATCAGCTCGGTGACCACGTCCTCGCGCAGGCCGGGGATCTGCCAGTCGAAGCCCTCGGGGGTGACCTGGTTGAGCACCTGGAGCGGGATGTGGACGGTCACACCGTCCGCGTCCGCGCCGGGCTCGAACTGGTAGGTCACCTTGAACTTGAGCTTCCCCTGCCGCCAGGAGTCCGGGTAGTCGTCCTTGGTGACGGCCCCGGCCTTCTCGTTGATGAGCATCGAGCGCTCGAAGTCGAGCGCGTCGGGCTCGTCGCGGCGCTTGTGCTTCCACCAGGAGTCGAAGTGCGCGCCGGAGACGACGTGCTCCGGGATCCGCTGGTCGTAGAAGTCGAAGAGCGTCTCGTCGTCCACGAGGATGTCGCGGCGCCGCGCACGGTGCTCCAACTCCTCGACCTCGCCGAGGAGTTTGCGGTTGTCATGGAAGAACTGGTGGTGCGTCCGCCAGTCGCCCTCGACCAGGGCGTTCCGGATGAAGAGATCGCGGGACGTCTCGGCGTCGATCCGGCCGAAATTGATCTTGCGCTGGGCGACGATCGGTACGCCGTACAGCGTGACCCGCTCGTACGCCATCACCGTGGCCTGGTCCTTCTCCCAGTGCGGCTCGCTGTAGGTGCGCTTCAGCAGATGCTGGGCCAGCGGTTCGATCCACTCCGGCTCGACCTTGGCATTGACCCGCGCCCACAGCCGGGACGTCTCGACCAGCTCGGCCGACATCACGAACCGCGGCTGCTTCTTGAAGAGCGCCGAACCGGGGAAGATCGCGAACTTGGCGCTGCGCGCACCCAGGTACTCGTTCTTCTCGGTGTCCTTCAGCCCGATGTGCGACAGCAGCCCGGCCAGCAGCGAGGTGTGCACCGCCTGCTCCGGCGCATCCTCCTCATTGGGGTGGATGCCCATCTGCTTGGCGACCGTACGCAGCTGCGCATAGATGTCCTGCCATTCGCGGATGCGCAGGAAGTTCAGATACTCCTGCTTGCACATCCGGCGGAAGCTGGACGAGCCGCGCTCCTTCTGCTGCTCGCGGATGTACCGCCACAGATTGAGGAACGCCAGGAAGTCCGACGTCTCGTCCTTGAAGCGGGCGTGCTGCTGATCGGCCTGCGTCTGCTTGTCCGAGGGCCGCTCGCGCGGGTCCTGGATGGAGAGCGCGGCGGCGATCACCATGACCTCGCGCGTGCAGCCGTTGCGGTCGGCCTCGATGACCATGCGGGCGAGACGCGGGTCGACGGGCAGTTGCGAGAGCTTCCGCCCCAGCTGCGTCAGCCGCTTCTTCGGATCCTTCTCGTCCGGGTCCAGTGCGCCGAGCTCCTGGAGAAGCTGCACACCGTCGCGGATGTTGCGGTGGTCCGGCGGGTCGATGAAGGGGAACTTCTCGATGTCGCCGAGGCCGGCCGCGGTCATCTGGAGGATGACGGACGCCAGGTTCGTGCGGAGGATCTCCGCGTCCGTGAACTCCGGGCGGGTCAGGAAGTCGTCCTCGGAGTACAGCCGGATGCAGATGCCGTCCGACGTACGGCCGCAGCGGCCCTTGCGCTGGTTGGCGCTGGCCTGCGAGATCCGCTCGATCGGCAGCCGCTGGACCTTGGTGCGGTGGCTGTAGCGGGAGATCCGGGCGTTGCCCGGGTCGATGACGTACTTGATGCCGGGGACGGTCAGCGAGGTCTCGGCGACGTTCGTCGCCAGAACGATCCTGCGGCCGGTGTGGCGCTGGAACACCCGGTGCTGCTCGGCGTGCGACAGGCGCGCGTAGAGGGGGAGCACCTCGGTGTGGCGGAGGTTCTTCTTGTTCAGGGCGTCCGCGGTGTCGCGGATCTCGCGCTCGCCGGAGAGGAAGACCAGGACATCGCCGGGGCCTTCCGTCTGGAGCTCGTCGACGGCGTCGCAGATCGCGGTGATCTGGTCGCGGTCGGAGTCGTCGCCCTCTTCTTCAAGGAGCGGCCGGTAACGCACCTCGACCGGGTACGTACGCCCGCTGACCTCGACGATCGGCGCATCGCCGAAGTGCCGGGCGAAGCGCTCGGGGTCGATGGTCGCCGAGGTGATGACGACCTTCAGATCGGGGCGCTTGGGCAGCAGCCTGGCCAGATAGCCGAGCAGGAAGTCGATGTTCAGCGACCGCTCGTGGGCCTCGTCGATGATGATCGTGTCGTACGCGAGCAGCTCGCGGTCCGTCTGGATCTCGGCCAGCAGGATGCCGTCCGTCATCAGCTTCAGATACGTCGCGTCCGGGTTCACCTGGTCGGTGAAGCGGACCTTCCAGCCGACCGCCTCGCCGAGCGGGGTCTTCAGCTCGTCGGCGACGCGCTCGGCGACCGTGCGGGCCGCGATCCGGCGCGGCTGGGTGTGCCCGATCATGCCCCGGACGCCGCGCCCCAGCTCCATGCAGATCTTCGGGATCTGCGTGGTCTTGCCGGAGCCGGTCTCACCGGCGACGATCACGACCTGGTGGTCGCGTATCGCCTCCAGGATCTCATCCTTCTTCTGGCTGACCGGAAGCTCTTCCGGGTACGAGAGAACGGGCATCCGCCCGGCGCGCCCCGCGAGCCGCTCGGCTGCCTTCCCGGCCTGTGTGGCGATTTCGTCCAGCACGGCCTGCCGGGCTTCGGGCTTACGGATCCGGCGCGCCCCTTCGAGGCGGCGGCCGAGCCGGTGCGCGTCGCGGAGCGAGACGTGTCCGAGTTGGGACTGGAGATCGGCAAAGGAAGTAGACATACGGGTCCCAGGATCGCACCCGGGCCCGAGGAACGGCGAACCTATTTCGCGCGGTCTGCGTCACGGCCGCGGTGACTGCGGGGGAGCTCCTGATCACAGCACGTACTATTTCGGACAACTGATCTTCGTACCGCAGTGGAAAGGCTGGCGCCCGTGTCCCGTACGCAGTGGTGCTGCCTGGTGGCGGTGCTCGCGGTCGTGCTGGGGCTGTTCTGCGGGCCCGCCACGGCGGGGACGGCGGCGACCGCGTCCGGGGATTCCGGTACCGCGGTGGCCACCCCGGCCGTCGACGGTCAGGGGGTGCCCGGCTGCGGCAACGGCACGACGCACGACGGCGCCGAGCCCGGCGTGCCCGTCCGGGCCCGTGCCGCGCACGACCAGGCACCCGGTCTCGCCGAATGGGGTCCGAGCGCCGCTCCCGGGCAGGGGCCCGCGGAGCCGCGCGCACGCGTCAGGCCGTCCGGGCCGGAGCCTGCCGCGCCGTCCCCGGTGGAACTGTCCGTACTGCGGGTTTAGGGAATGCCCGCCACCCGGTCGTCCCCTTCCCTCCGCACCAAGCACGGAGTCTTGCCATGCCCACGCCCACCACTTCCTCGTCCAGGAAGCCGCTGCTCTACGGCACCGGTGTCGTCCTCGCCGCCGCGCTGCTCGGCCTCGTCTCCTACCGCGCCACCGCCCCCGCCGACCGCTCCGGCCCCTCCTCCTCGGCCTCGGTCGCCGATGTCACCGCCGACCCGGACGCCGGCGTCTTCCCGGAACTGGCGAGGCTGGCCCGCCGCGACCCCGCCGACAGACTCGCGCAGGGCCCGGTCGACGCGCCCGTGGTCCTCATCGAGTACGCCGATTTCAAGTGCGGTTACTGCGGCAAGTTCGCCCGGGACACCGAACCCGCCCTGGTGAAGAAGTACGTCGACAACGGCACCCTGCGCATCGAGTGGCGCAACTTCCCGATCTTCGGCGCCGAATCCGAGGCCGTCGCGCGCGCCGCCTGGGCCGCAGGGCAGCAGGGCCGCTTCTGGCAGTTCCACGCAGCCGCCTACACCGAAGGGGCCAAGGAGAAGGGCTTCGGCAAGGACCGGCTGAAGGCGCTCGCCAAGGAGGCGGGGGTGCGGGACCTGGGCCGGTTCGTGCGCGACGCGGACGGCGCGGCAGCTTCCGCCGCGGTGAGCAAGGACCAGGAGGAGGGGTACGGGATCGGCGCGAGCTCCACCCCGTCCTTCCTGATCAACGGCCGCCCGCTGGCCGGAGCGCAGCCGGTGGAGGTCTTCGAGCAGGTCATCCAGGCGGCGGCCGACAAGGCCGCCGACACCAAGGACGCCAAGGGGGAGAGCGGCACCAAGGGCTCCGGTGACTCCGGGGGCGCCGACAAGTGACGATGGACATCGGCTACTTCGCCGCCTTCCTCGGCGGGCTGCTGGCCCTGGTCAGCCCCTGCAGCGCCCTGTTGCTGCCCGCCTTCTTCGCCTACTCCATCGACTCGGCCTCACGGCTACTGGCCCGTACCGGCATCTTCTACGCGGGTCTGGCCACCACCCTCGTGCCGCTCGGCGCCGCGGGCTCGTACGCCGGACGACTCTTCTACAGCCACCGCGACCAGCTGGTCCTCGGCGCCGGCTGGCTGATCATCGGGCTCGGCGTGGCCCAGATCGTGGGCCTCGGCTTCGCCTCGCGCCGGATCGCGGCCCTCAGCGGGCGGATCCGCCCGACGACCGCCGTGTCGGTCTACGCCCTCGGCGCCGTCTACGGGCTGGCCGGGTTCTGCGCCGGACCGATCCTCGGCAGCGTCCTGACGGTGGCGGCGGTCAGCGCCAGCCCGGTCTACGGCGGACTGCTCCTCGCCGTCTACGCCCTGGGCATGGCGGTCCCGCTGTTCCTGCTGGCGCTGGTCTGGGAGCGCTTCGACCTCGGGCGCCGCGCCTGGCTGCGCGGCCGTGCCTTCCGGCTCGGCCGCTTCGAACTGCACACCACCACTGCGCTGTCGGGGCTGTTCTTCATCGGTCTTGGCGCACTGTTCCTGGCGTACGACGGGACGACCGCGCTGCCCGGACTGCTGGACGTGGACGATTCGTTCGCCGTCGAGCAGTGGGCGCAGCGGATCGGCGAGCAGGTGCCGGACGCGGCCGCGCTGGTGACGGTGGTGGCGGTGGCGCTGCTGGTTCTCGGGGTGCGGGCCCGGCGCCGCCGGGACACGAACTCCGCGGAGCGGGAAGAGGCCTGACACGGCGAAGGCCCCGTCCGGTGGACGGGGCCTTCGGGTGGTGGCTGGGGCCGGGATCGAACCGGCGACCTATCGCTTTTCAGGCGATCGCTCGTACCAACTGAGCTACCCAGCCACGCAGCACTTACGAGCTGCAGCGGTCCTGACGGGATTTGAACCCGCGGCCTCCACCTTGACAGGGTGGCGAGCACTCCAAACTGCTCCACAGGACCAAGCTTTTGTGCGACTAAGTGTCGCACAAGGTGGTGCGTGCCCCCAACGGGATTCGAACCCGTGCTACCGCCTTGAAAGGGCGGCGTCCTGGGCCACTAGACGATGAGGGCAGAACTGCAGTGTTGCTGCTTCTGCGCCTGTCACCCAGGGGGACGTGAGAAGCATGTGACTCTGCTTCCCCTCAAGAGGTTCCGCTTCTCCTTCAACCTCTGGGGTCTCAGAACGGTCAAGCCCTGACCGGCGCCCTTGGGCACGTCGGAGACTGTACTACGGCGTTTCGGTGTCAGCCAAACCGAATAGGCGAAGGGGTCGCTCCGGGTCGGTTCTCGCCCGGCAGATGGCGGCTGACCTCGGCCGTCGTCAGGCCAAGCCCGCCGAGCGTGATCTCGTCCCAGGCCTGCAGACGGCGAGTCGCGCGGTCCAGATAGAGCACCGAGGCACGCACCTTCTCCGGCTTCCTGTTCTGTACGGCGCGCAGCCCGCCGCCGCCCGTGGAGCCTTCGACCTTGAGCCGGGTGCCGAGTTCCATCAGTTCGTTCTGCCGGTGGTGCACATGGCCGGCGAGGACCAGCGGCACCGTGCCGTCCGTCTCGCGGGCCGCCTCCGGCTCATGGGTGACGGCGATGTCGACGGGGGTGCCGGCCTGTTTCTGGCTGCGGAGTGCGGAGGCGAGCCGCATGCCCGCCATCCGCTCGGCGGCCGCCCCCTGGGCGGGGAGCGAGCGGTCCGGGGTGAACTGGGGGTCCCCGATGCCCGCCACCCGCAGCCCGCCGACGTTCACGGCCCGGCCGTCGTCCAGCACCCGCACGTTCTTGAACCGCTCCAGATACCGCTGGGTGATCCGGGAGTCGTGGTTGCCGCGGACCCAGACGTAGGGCGCGCCCAGGTCGCGGATCGGGTCCAGGAAGCCGTTCTCGACGGCGGCGCCGTGGTCCATCGTGTCGCCCGAGTCGATGATCACGTCGATGTCGTACTGCTTGACCAGCGAGCCGATGATCTGCCAGGCCGCGGGGTTGAGGTGGATGTCGGAGACATGCAGGACACGGAGGGTGGCGGGGTCCGGGCGGTAGACGGGGAGCGTCGATGTGGCGTCGTAGAGCTTGGTCACATTGGTGACCAGCCGGGCCAGTTCCCGTTGGTAGACGTCGAAGTCGGTGACGATCGAGCGGGCGTCGCCGACCACCGAGGGGGCGCTGGAGAGCAGCCCGGAGAACTTGGGCTCCAGGACGGACTTCGGGTTCCAGGTGGCGTAGACGCTGACGCCGGACGCGGCCAGCAGCGCGAGCGCGAGACCACCGGCGGCCAGCGCGCGGCGTGGGCGGCGGTAGACGGCGAGACCGAGCGCGGTCGCGCCGGAGACGACGGCGACGACGGAGCGCACGGCGAGCTCGCGGGTGCCGGTGGAGACGTCCGCGGATATCTCCTGCTGGAGGCCGGAGAGCCGTTCGGGGTGCCGGACCAGGGCCCCGGAGCGCACCGGGTCCAGCCTGTCGACCTGCACGTCGAGGCGGACCGGGGCTATGTGGGAGTCCAGCTCGAGGGCGCCGAGCGGGGCCACATTGATCTTCGTGCCGCCACTCAGGGAGGGGCGCAGGGCCATCGTGGTGTCCATCGGGCCGACGGGCGTCCGGACACTGCCGACGACCAGCAGCCCCAGCCAGGCGCCGAACACGACGACGGCGATCAGACCCAGCGCGCGCCCGTAGGGGTGCGGAGCGGGGGCGAGGGTACTGGCGGGGGCGGTGGAGCGGGAGCGGTAGTGATGGCGGATGCGGGCGACTGCGGCGCGGAAGGAGGCGCGGACCATTGGGCGCGTATGCCCGGGTTCGGGGGCGGCCATGCGGGAGCGCGGGATTGCGGGACAGGGCGGGGGACGGCGGTCCGGGGCCGGTCGGGCGGGGGTACGTGACAATGGCGGTGTGCTGGAGATGACGCGCGAAGAGTTCGAGGAACTGGTCGCCGAGGCCCTGGACCGGATTCCGCCGGAGCTGACGCGGCTGATGGACAACGTCGCGGTGTTTGTCGAGGACGAACCGGATCCTGGTGATCCGGAGCTGCTCGGGCTGTACGAGGGCACGCCGCTGACCGATCGCGGCGAGTGGTACGCCGGGGTGCTGCCGGACCGGATCACGATCTACCGCGGGCCGACGCTGCGGATGTGCGAGTCGCGCGAGGACGTCGTGGCCGAGACGGAAATCACGGTCGTCCATGAGATCGCCCACCACTTCGGCATCGACGACGAGCGGCTGCACGCGCTCGGTTACGGCTGAGTACGCCCGGGAGGGCAGCGGCGAAGGGGCCGGCGGCGAAGAGGTCGGTGGCGCGTGGGGCGTGTCCCATGCGGGGGAACGGGAGTTGGGCACTGTGCCCCCGTCCGTTCCCGCCCTTCTTCGCTCCTCGCCTCCCGGAGGTGCCCCCCGTGCGCCAGTTGCCCGCCCCTGTCCGATGGGCAGCCGTCACCGCAGTGACGATTGCCGCGTCCACCGGCTGTATGAGCATCAGCGACGACGGCGGGAAGCCGACCCCGTCGCGGTCGGCCGAGCGGAGGGGCTCGTCGGGTGAACCGGAGGGTTCCACGGTGGCGGGTACGGGACGGGCCCGTACCGGAGGGGGCGCGGAGGCGCACTCCGACCGGGAGACCGCCGAATCGCCGAGCCCGAGCGCGTCGGCGCGCGCCTCGGCCGGACCCGGTGGCGCGCATGCGGGCGTGGGGTCCGGTGATCCGTTGCCGACCCGGGGCGGGCATCTGCCGGCGCCGTCCCCGCCGGCGGGCGGGGGGCCGCAGCAGCCGGGGCCGTCCGCGGAGCCGTCGGTGCCCTCCGGTCCGTCCGCGCCGGTCACCCCGGAGCCGTCGGGCTCACCCGATCCGGAGCCCTCGGATCCGCCTCCGGTGCCCTCCGCGTCTCCGGCCGCGCAGTTCCGCAGTGACGCGATGAGTGTGCCGGACGACATGGAGGCGCTGCGGACTCCCGAGGCATCACCCCAGGTGGGGCCGGTGTAGCGGGTGCTCCCGGAGCGTGCGGTTTGCGCGATGCGGGTGCGAGTGCGTATGGTAGTAGATCGTTTGATCCCATTGCCCGGCGCCGACACAGAAGAGCGCCGTGTGGCGCGTACTCTCCCTTGCCGTGGCTGGACCGCATTGAGGCGGTCGAAATTGCGAATCACGGAGTTATGGGCGCGTGCCGAGACTCCGGAAGGTTTCGCATTTCGCATGTCCAATTTCAGCTCTGACAACACCGTTGTGCCCGAGAACGACGAGATTGTCACCGAAGCCGAGGCCGTAGTGGCCGAGGCCGCCGAGGTGTCCGAGCCGATCGAGACGGCCGATTCCGTCGACTTCACCGGCTCCGCCGAGGCCACCACCGACTCCGCCACCGACGCCGAGCCGACCGTCACCTTCGCCGACCTGGGCCTGCCCGAGGGCATCGTCCGCAAGCTCGCGCAGAACGGTGTGACCGCGCCCTTCCCGATCCAGGCCGCGACCATTCCGGACGCGCTGGCCGGCAAGGACATCCTGGGCCGCGGCCGTACCGGCTCCGGCAAGACGCTCTCCTTCGGTCTGCCGACCCTGGCCACGCTGGCCGGCGGTCACACCGAGAAGAAGAAGCCCCGCGCGGTCATCCTCACCCCGACCCGTGAGCTCGCGATGCAGGTCGCGGACGCGCTGCAGCCCTACGGCGACGTGCTCGGCCTGAAGATGAAGGTCGTCTGCGGCGGTACGTCGATGGGCAACCAGATCTACGCGCTGGAGCGCGGTGTCGACGTCCTCGTCGCCACCCCGGGCCGACTGCGCGACATCATCAACCGGGGCGCGTGCTCGCTGGAGAACGTCCAGGTCGCCGTCCTCGACGAGGCCGACCAGATGTCCGACCTGGGCTTCCTGCCCGAGGTCACCGAGCTGCTCGACCAGGTTCCGGTCGGCGGTCAGCGCATGCTCTTCTCCGCCACCATGGAGAACGAGATCGGGACGCTGGTCAAGCGCTACCTGAGCAACCCGGTGAGCCACGAGGTCGACAGCGCCCAGGGCAACGTCACGACCATGACGCACCACGTCCTCGTCGTGAAGCCGAAGGACAAGGCGCCGGTCACCTCCGCCATCGCTGCCCGCAAGGGCCGCACGATCATCTTCGTCCGCACCCAGCTGGGCGCCGACCGCATCGCCGAGCAGCTCGTCGAGGCGGGCGTGAAGGCGGACGCGCTGCATGGCGGCATGACGCAGGGTGCCCGTACCCGCGTGCTCGCCGACTTCAAGGACGGTTACGTCAACGCGCTCGTCGCGACCGACGTCGCCGCCCGCGGTATCCACGTCGACGGCATCGACCTGGTGCTGAACGTGGACCCCGCAGGTGACCACAAGGACTACCTGCACCGTTCGGGCCGTACCGCGCGTGCCGGCAAGTCCGGTGTCGTCGTCTCCCTGGCGCTGCCGCACCAGCGTCGCCAGATCTTCCGCCTGATGGAGGACGCGGGCGTCGATGCCTCGCGCCACATCGTCGGTGGCGCGGGCGCCTTCGACCCGGAGGTCGCCGAGATCACCGGCGCCCGTTCGCTGACCGAGGTTCAGGCCGACTCCGCGAACAACGCCGCCAAGCAGGCGGAGCGTGAGGTCGCCGACCTGACCAAGCAGCTGGAGCGCGTCCAGCGCCGCGCCGGTGAGCTCCGCGAGGAGGCCGACCGCCTGGTCGCCCGTGCCGCGCGCGAGCGGGGCGACGACCCCGAGGCAGCAGTCGCCGAGGTCGCCGCCGAGGCCGAGGCCGCGATCGAGGCCGCCGTCTCCGTACCGGAGCAGCCCACAGCGCGCGACGACCGTCGCGACGACCGCGGCAACTTCGACCGCCGGGACAACCGCCGGGACGACCGCGGTGGGTACCGCGGCGGCGACCGCGGTGGTGACCGTGGTGGTGACCGTGGTGGTTTCCAGCGTCGTGACGACCGCCCGTCGGGTGGTTTCCGCCGTGACAACGACCGTCCGTCGTTCAACCGGGACCGTCGTGACGACCGCGGTGGTGACCGTGGTGGTTTCCAGCGTCGTGACGACCGCCCGTCGGGTGGTTTCCGCCGTGACAACGACCGTCCGTCGTTCAACCGGGACCGTCGTGACGACCGCGGTGGTGACCGTGGTGGTTTCCAGCGTCGTGACGACCGCCCGTCGGGTGGTTTCCGCCGCGACAACGACCGTCCGTCGTTCAACCGCGACAACGACCGCCCGTCGTTCAACCGCGACCGTCGTGACGACCGTCCGTCCGGTGGCTTCCGCTCCGGTGGCAGCGACCGTCCGTTCAACCGCGACCGTCGTGACGACCGTCCGTCCGGTGGCTTCCGCTCCGGTGGCAGCGACCGTCCGACCGGCCGCCGCGACGACCACCGCGGTGGCACGGGTACCGGCACCAACACCGGTTCCTTCGGCCGCCGCGACGACAAGCCGCGCTGGAAGCGCAACGGCTGATCACGGTTGGTCCGGTCGTCTGACTGCTGATCAGGGCCCGTACGACACTTCGGTGTCGTACGGGCCCTGAGTCTTTGAACGGGTTCGAAAACCCTTGTCAAGGCGTCCGAGTCTGCTGCTAGAGTCGCCGCATCTGCTCGGGGGTGGTGGTGCGAGCGGTAGCAGCCGCACCACGAAGGACCACAGTGCGTCCACTGAGGACCTCCCCTCGTGCCATGTTTCCCGGGGAGGGACTTTCACATTGACTCGCTCATCCAGCGGGTGGAGAAGCCGGCGCGCGTCCGGCCGTATCGCCCTCTTAGTCACCTTGGCGATCACCGCCGGGGTTGGTGCGACCACCATGGGGACGGCTGTCGCCGACACGTCCGGCGAGACCGTCGTGGTGAACCCGGGAGCACGCTTCGTGCCCCGCGCCACGCGTGTGCTCAACGCCGGTGAGACCGGCTTCCTGACGGCGCAGGAAGGCGACGACCGCCTGCGCTGGATCGACTACGCCACCGGAGCGGCCACCGTTCTGGCCGACCGGCTTCCGAAGCCGCTCGAGTACGACATCGAGGCAGGTCGCCCCCTCGGCAACTGGCCCTCCGGCTTCGGCCATGGGTCCGACACCGTAGCGGTCTATTCGGAGAGCCCGAGCCCGCACGTCACGCTGCAGCAGCGCGCGGGCGGTGGGTCGACCACCACCATCCCGATCCCGGAGGGACAGTCGTACGTCGAGACGTACGGCACGACCGTCGTCACCCGCACCGGCACCCAGCAGGCCACGACGAGCCTCCATCTGCTGCGGGCGGAGGCCGACGGGGTCAAGGAGCAGCGGCTGGAGGGACTTCCCGAAGGGTGGAGCCTGACCGTTTCGGAGGGTGACAGCCGGTCGGTCGTCGTCCGGGGGATCCGCTGGGAAGACACCACCATGAAGAACGGCTGGTGGCTCGTCGACCTCGAGAGCGGGCAGGTCAAGGCGCTGGACGCGCACGCCTCCGCAGTCACCCTCGGCAAGGACACCCTCCTCCAGGTGGGCTCGTATGCCGCCGAGGTGTTCGACCGGAACGACTTGAGTGCCGCGCCCCGGAAGCTGGACCTCGGGAACTTCTCGTACGACACGACGTTCCGGATGCTCGGGAACTCGCTCGTCGGGGTCGATGCCCTCAACTCGGGGAACAACGAGTACCGCGGGGAGAAGCTGTTCCGGATCTCCGACGACGGCCGGCGCGCAGAGGAACTGCTGGCCGTCGCCAGCACCGACCTCTCCTGGGCGCCGGACGGTTCTGTCCTGGTCGCCGGAGCCGAGACCCGGATGGACCGCGGCGCCCTCGACTGGGGCTACTACCGGTTCACGGCCGCCGCCGACGGCACCGTGACGCGCAAGCGTGTCGCGGACATCGAGGACATGCCCGCACAGCCCGCGGGCATCTCCCTGGGCAGCGGCATCCTCACCACGGCCGACGACTCGAACCTCTTCATGCCGCACACGTACATCGGCGGCTATCGCAGTACGTGGCTCAAGACCTCCGGCCGTCCCGAGGAGATCCGGACGACGGTGGACGGCCTCACCAGCGGGCGGGACGCGGACTGCGGGTGGACGGACGGCTCTTACTGCATCACCATGTTCGCGAGCGGCGACGGATTCCACGGCCGCAAGGAGGGGACCGAGCAGGGCAAGACCATGCTCTTCCGGAACGGTACGGCGACTTGGGGGCCGACGCTCACCACCGGCATGATGTCCCCGCGGCTCGTCGACCTCTCCGGCCGTTACGGTGTCGTGAACGAGGCGTCGGGCGGCAATCAGATGATCACCGAGTTCCAGGGCGCCGATTCCGGCACCGTTCTGGAGAAGCGGCCTCAGGGCGCCGCGGCGCTGTGGGGCAACACCCTGTGGAGCAGCCTCCCGGACTCGTCCACGGTGTCCTCGAAGACCCTGCCGACGGGCACGGCGGGCACCACCTTCACCACACGCAACAAGTGTGTTCCCAGCGAGCTGCAGGCCGTGGGCCGCTGGGTGTACTGGGAGTGCCGGGACAACGCGAACTGGTTCAAGGGCGCGGGTGTCTACGACCGGCAGACCGGGCGTTCCATGACGGCGCCGGACGCCAAGATCCTCCTCGCCGACGGCTACTTCGTCGGGTACACGGAGGAAGCCGGGCTCACCCTCTTCGATCTGCACAACGGCCTGCCGACCAGCGGCGCGTACGTGGATCTGACCAAGCGCCCGCTGGTGAGCGCGGCGGAACTGGGCAAGGGCACGGTGCGTCGCTCCGGCTGGACTGTCGACCGCTTCGGCGGCCACGTCGCGTACACCGGGGACGACCGGCGGGTTCGCATTGTCCCCACGGGTGTCCCGACCTCGCCGCTCTCGGTGATCGACACGAAGGCGCCCGGAACCTCGCTCGATCTGCGGGCGGCCGCTCCGAACTGGGCGGGCACCTGGTGGCTGTCCAAGCCGGCCGCGTCGTGGCAGGTCACGGTGAAGAACAAGGCGTCGGGCAAGGTCGTGCGTACGGTCACCGGCGGCGAGGCCCGCGGTACGGTCAACGCCACGTGGGATGGCAAGGACGCCGCGGGCAAGCTCGTCGCCAACGGTGCGTACACCTGGACGTTGTCGGCGAAGCCGGCCGATGGTCAGGGCGCGGCTCTGTCGGCGTCGGGTTCGGTCAATCTGACGGGCGGCGCGGCTGTTCGTCGTGACTTCGTCGGGAGCGACGGGTTCGGTGATCTACTGGCGTTCACGTCGGCGGGTGTGGCCGATTTCCGTGGTGGTACGGGCAATGGGACCGGCAGGGTCAGCTCGAAGGTGTCGGGTTCGGGCTGGACGGGTGCCAACGCGGTGACGTCGGCGGTGCCGTTCGATGATGTGAACGGTGACCGGTGCAATGACGTGCTGGTGCGGGTGAAGAGCGGTGACCTGCGGGCGTACAAGCCGGCCTGTGGTGGTGCGCTGAAGTCGACGACTGCGTATACGAGGGTCGGCGGGGGCTGGAATGTGTACGACGCGTTGACTTCTCCGGGTGACCTGACCGGCGACGGCCGTGCGGATCTGCTCGCCCGTGAGGCGTCCACGGGTTATCTGTATCTGTATGTGAGCAAGGGCGCCGGGGTCTTCAAGACACGGGTGAAGATCGGTACGGGCTGGAAGGGGTACCTGCTTGCCGGTGCCGGCGATCTGAATGGTGACGGCAAGGGGGACCTGCTGGCGCGGGACAAGGCCGGGGTGCTGTGGCGCTATGCCGGGACGGGCCAGGGCACGCTGGCGTCCCGGGTGAAGGTCGGCGGGGGCTGGCAGATCTACAACTCCGTGGTCGGAGTCGGTGATGCGAGTGGTGACGGCAAGGCCGACCTCCTTGCTCGCGACACGGCCGGGGTGCTGTGGGCCTACCGGGGTGACGGCAAGGGCCTCTTCGCCACACGGGTGAAGGCCGGGACCGGCTGGCAGATGTACTCCAGGCTCGCCTGACGTACACACCTCCTCGGAGGCGACTCCTCATGACAAGGGCGCGGCCTGCGGGCCGCGCCCTTGCGTCGTGCTGCGCCATGTTTTCCCAGTCGTAACCACGGCGGCGGCATGCGTACTCCGGGGCGAGGGCATCGCTGGGGTCATGACAACAGACATCGGCGAGGACAAGCCACCGCCGGGCGCTTCCGACGAGGAGCGTCTCGCGCAGCTCGGCTACACGCAGACACTGGCACGGCGTATGTCGGCGTTTGCCAACTACGCAGTCTCGTTCACGATCATCTCGGTGCTCTCGGGCTGCCTGACGCTGTATCTGTTCGGCATGAACACCGGCGGCCCCGCCGTCATCACCTGGGGCTGGGTCGGCGTCGGCCTGATGACGCTGTTCGTCGGCCTGGCGATGGCGGAGATCTGCTCGGCGTACCCGACCTCCGCCGGGCTCTACTTCTGGGCGCACCGGCTGGCCCCGCCGCGCTCGGCGGCGGCCTGGGCCTGGTTCACGGGCTGGTTCAACGTGCTCGGCCAGGTCGCCGTGACCGCAGGGATCGACTTCGGGGCGGCATCGTTCCTCGGGGCCTATCTGAACCTCCAGTTCGACTTCGAGGTGACGCCCGGCCGGACGATCCTGCTGTTCGCCGCGATCCTGCTGCTGCACGGACTCCTGAACACGTTCGGGGTCCGCATCGTCGCGATCCTGAACAGCGTGAGCGTGTGGTGGCACGTCCTCGGGGTCGCCGTAATCGTCGGCGCCCTCACCTTCGTACCGGATTCGCACCAGTCGGCGTCGTTCGTCTTCACCGAGTTCGTCAACAACACCGGCTGGGGCAGCGGCTTCTACGTCGTGATGATCGGCCTGCTGATGGCCCAGTACACCTTCACCGGCTACGACGCCTCCGCCCATATGACGGAGGAGACCCACGACGCGGCGACGGCGGGGCCGCGCGGCATCGTCCAGTCGATCTGGACCTCCTGGATCGCCGGCTTCGTCCTCCTGCTCGGCTTCACCTTCGCCATCCAGTCGTACGACGGAGCCCTGAACTCCCCGACCGGCGCCCCGCCCGCCCAGATCCTCCTGGACGCCCTCGGCGCCACCACCGGCAAGCTCCTGCTGCTGGTCGTGATCGGCGCGCAGCTGTTCTGCGGGATGGCGTCGGTGACCGCCAACAGTCGCATGATCTACGCGTTCTCCCGGGACGGCGCACTCCCGTTCTCCCACGTCTGGCACACGGTCAGCCCCCGCACCCGCACCCCTGTGGCCGCGGTCTGGCTCGCCGCACTCGGCGCGCTGGTCCTCGGCCTCCCGTACCTGATCAACGTCACCGCGTACGCCGCAGTGACCTCGATCGCGGTGATCGGCCTCTACATCGCGTACGTCATCCCCACCCTGCTCCGCCTCCTGCGCGGCGACGACTTCACCCCGGGCCCCTGGCACCTCGGCCGCTGGTCCCGGCCCATCGGGATCGTCGCGGTGGTGTGGGTGGGGGTCATCACGGTCCTCTTCATGCTGCCGCAGCTGTCCCCCGTCACCTGGGAGACGTTCAACTACGCCCCGATCGCCGTCCTGGCCGTCCTGGGTTTCGCGGCGACGTGGTGGGTCGTGTCGGCCCGTCACTGGTTCCTCAAACCGGATCACAGGCGCACGAGCGCGGACATCACCGCCGAATGAACGACCCCCGGAGGCGGCTCGACGGGCCCGACAGCCGATACCCGATCGGCTGCCGGGCCACGGCGGGCTATGCTCAGGGGTGATTCGCCAAGGGCCGTTAGCTCAATTGGCAGAGCAGCGGACTTTTAATCCGTTGGTTGTGGGTTCGAGTCCCACACGGCCTACCGGCGGCGGGGGAGGGAAACACCCTCTGACCTGCTACGCAGCGCTTGATTCGGCTCCGGTCGAGTCGGGCGCTGCCTCGTTTTCGGGCGCTTGCGTGAGCGGATGCGCCTTGGAAGGGCGCAGCGAGCAGGGGCCAGGAGGACGGATGGCCCTCCTGGCGTGGCCTCAGCTCTGGCAGGTGCACCCCGACATCCCTTGGACTTCCGTAACGGTCAGGGTGGGGTCGGTCGAGGAAGCCATGTCCGGAGCTGCGGGCTTGGTGGCGCGGACGATGGCGGAGTGCATGCCGTCCGCGACGGAGTGGGTGGGAGTGAATTCGTCCCCCCGAACAGCCCGGAGCCGCCGAACCAACCCGCCGCGCACGCGAAGCACTGGCCTGAGCTGCCCACCAACCGGCCGACGAAGGGACGCCCAGGCTGCCGTATTCGAGCAGGAGCGAGCTGGCACGGGGGGACCAGCTCGCTCCTGCGGTCGGCGCCCGCGTACCTCCCCCAAGAGGGCGGGCGCCTCGACCCTCATGAGCGGGTCACTCTTTCCAGCGCGTTGTGGCCCTGGAACGTCACTGGTGGTGAGAGATGGTCACAAGTCCAACGCTCTTGTGAACAGCGTTACTTGAAACCGTCGCGACCGAGCTGCGAGTCATGCACTTTTCTTCGTCCTCTGGTGGGGCCTCATAGCAGCCCGGTCTGCGTCGCCCAGTCCGAGGTGCGCATGGGGTGCCGCGAGAGCCCCTACCTCCACGGCTCGTGTCGGTGGGCGTCCTTGGTTACAGCCCGCAGGAGCCGCGGTCGAGGTGGAAGTACCGGGCGTTGGCCCAGCGGCACAGCCGGATACCGACGATGACGCCGACGATGGTGACCAGGGCAGGCAGGTACCCGCTGGCGACCTGGATGATCGGGATTGCAGGGCACCCACCTGAGATCGCCCAGCCCGTACCGAACAACACGGCGCCGGGGATCACGCCGGCGTGGATCCGCCCTGGGGTGCGGCGGACCCGCAGCAGAGCGAACGCGCACACGATGATCACCACGGCGCCGGCGAAGGAGAGGAACATGCGCAGGTCTTGGAAGGTGAACATGCGGTTCAGCTCGGCGTAATCGCCGAAGCCGATGTTGGTGACGGTATAGCCGAGGGCCAGTCCGGTGATGATGCTGGCCAGCAGAATCGCGCCCCGGGTACGCATCAGATCACCTTCCACAGGAGGAACGACACCGCGACGGCGGTGCCGAAGAACACGGCGGTCGCGACGATGCTGACCGGGCGTAGACGGCCGCAGCCGTTGAGTCCGTGGCCGGAGCTGCACCCACCGGCCAGTCGGGTGCCAAAGCCGACCAGCACGCCTCCCACGAACAGCAGGGCGATCATGGTGGTCGGACTGGCGGTGACCAGGTTCCGAAAACCCGGCCCCATGTCGTAGCGGAGGTGGAACCGCCCGGAGGTGACCGCGGCGATCAATCCGCCGAGGAAGATCGATATCAGCAGGGCAGCCTGGGTGACCAGCGGGGCCGGCCGCAGGCTCGTGGCCGCGGGGCTCTCGCTCGCCGTTGGTTCGGTATCCGCTTCGAGTGGCTGTGAATTCCCGTACGGAACGTGTGGCAGGGGGGACGCGCCGGGGCCGGTGCCGAAGTGCTCCGTCGTAGCTGCGGCGAGCGCCTCAGCGAGAGCTTGATCGTCGGCGAACTCATCGTCCATCTCCTCGAGGTGGCGTTCGCGGCGCCAGTGCAACACGCGATCCCACGCGGACGACACCCCGAAAGAGCGATCGGTGATGAGGGTGTAGTTGATGGTGACCAGAGCGAGCCCGATAGCGCCCGCCCACCAGGGCCAGTAGGTGCTCATGCGGGTCCTCTCATCCAATCGGCAAATCGAGCCAACCAGCCGCGCTTCGAGCTGGGAGCTTTCCGCGCTCGTCGAGCGAGGCTGTTTGAGGGCTGGGGAATCTGCGGGGGCGGTGACGGTTGGTGATGCCAGACAGGTGCTGGCGGAGATGTCGCCCCGAAGCGGGCCGTGGCCCCCGGTGTCACGGTTCCAGGTTCTGACTGTTCATATGGGCGGGCCGGTGCCGGCTGGGACCAGGGAGCGGCCTCCGGTGGCCACGGACCGGGCCGTGGTGGCGGGGCCTGCCGGGGTACCTCCCCTGGGTTGGCGGCGCAGGACCGGTCCGCCTCGGCGGCGTCTTCGAGGTGTCGCGCACGGGCTCCGTTGGGCAGCAAGCCGATCGGCACGCGCTCGCCGGTGAGTGACACCTGGTAGCGCGCACAGTCGAGCCACCGATCGTCGCTGTCGCAGTAGTGGTCGCGCCAACCTTGCAAGCTCGCCCTAAGTAGGGGGAAAAGGGGGCATCCTGCGGCGTGTGAGCAACTCACGTTGCTCCCTCCTGATCGGCGCACACCACCCGTTCGGGGAGAGCGGTTGCCGTTCTCGATTCTTGCCCTCGCCGCGCTCGGTCGACGATCTGCAGAGCAACGCGGTGACGGGCAGTGGCAATAAGGCTCTGTACCTCCATTTCGCGACCGGGCGTGATGCAATCACTGTTTCGATGTCCCGAGCAACTTCACGGTATTTTTCAATCGGACCACTTGACACTACTTGGTGAGATATTCCGCGCGACGGATATGTGGTGTCTACCCCTCATGTCCGGATATTTGCAACCGGCAGTGAGGTCACTTGGATCATTATTTCGCCCCCATGGCCGCAGCCTGTGCTGATACAAGTCAGCTGTTTGCGGAGCGGGTGAAAATGCTGGAGATCCTTGTGATGGTGGCGTGAATATCGTGGATCTCAAATGAAGAGCTAATGGAGAAGAATTATGTGCCAGCGTGCTGTCTGTCGGTCGTGCCGGAAGATGACCCATGAGGGCTGCGGGAGGCATGTGGACCAAGTGCTCATGGATGTGCCGACGGCTCAGCGGTGCACGTGTGAGTCTGCGGAACGCAGGGGTGCGCGCGCAGTGGAGGCGCCGACTCGATCGGAATCGGCGCCGGCCCGACAGAGTGAGTCGCTGCGACACGCACGGGTCCCTCGGCGCCCAGAGGGTTCATCGAACCGATCGAGGGGTGGCTGGTGGACCCAACTCGTCAATTGGGCGAAAAGCCCGATATGAGGCAATCGGTCGACTATGCGCACTTCGGGCTCTTTGGGGCGAAGGTGCCGGTTATTGTGCCATGAAGGCCCGAATTTGGAACTCCAGGGTGGCAGGCGGCGCCGAGCGCGGAGCCTGCAGCGATACCGCGTCTTGCGGCGACGGCATCGGCGCTGGTTGCCAAGCTGCATGGCACGTGCACGACAGCGTGGACTTCTTCCTGAGTGGGGCGGTGGTCTGAGCCTGGCCCCGACGGGCCGGACGCCCGGCGACCGGGCACAGGCGGCCACAGGCGGCCACAGGCGGCCACAGGGCCGAGGGGCCCGGGCCTCGGCGCCGTCCAGGAACTGGTGGCGCAGGACGCTCGCTTGACATCGGCACTGCCTGCCCGGCACACACCGCTCTTCACCCACGCCGCCCGCGCCTGACCTCACGCGTCGGCAGTACGCCGCCGCCTCCGCTCCGCAAGCCGGCGTGCTTGTGCTGTGCCTGAGCTGACCACTCCCGGACCAGAGGGCTACCTCGCTCATGCGCGAATGCTGGTGCGGTGTCGATGGGGTGCTGTGGTATCTAATGTCCTGATGTGACACCTTCCATTTGCTGGTCGGTCTTAAGGGGGCCGTCCCGAACAGCGGCCCTTCCTGCTCCGAAGGACTGCCTTGATCGATGACCTCATCCACTTTCTGCGGGCCCGCTACACGGAAGAACGCCAGAGCGCGATGGCGCGTCGGATGCAGAACTGGCAGTCGGTCGTCGCCGACGTGAATTCCAGGCAGGCCGTCGTGGACGCCTGCGAGAGGGCAACCATCCTGGCCGCCGGGGCCACGCGACGGGTCACGGAAATGACGGCGGCAGGCATTCCGGTGCAGACGGACGACCTCGTCGATACCGCCCGGCTGGAAGGCCAGGCCGCTGCGTTGAGCCACGCCTTGGCGCTGCTTGCGCAGCCGTATGCGCGGCATCCCTACTACCAGCAGGAGTGGCGTCCACGATGAAAGGGAGCTGTTGGCGGACGGCTTGTCAGGAGAGCGGCTTACCAGTCGCCCCGCTAGCGACGGCAGCCCACACGGCGTACGCGAGGTGGGGAGGGGTTTCGCACCGCTCCCTCGTTGACCGGTACCCGCTACGTGCACGGGCGCCCTCCGGCACTTGCGTGTGCCGGAGGGCGCCCGTGGTGTCCGGAGCGGGTGTGTGTCCGTCAGCCTGCCGTGGTGGTGGCGATCCGCCGCTCGAAGGCCGCGAACGCGGCTTCCTGGCGCCACTGGACCCGCGCCTTGGCGCTGGCGTCCAGCAGGCGCCGGCACTGCTGCCGCGGGTTGTCCGTACCGGGCCTGTCGTGGCGGCACGGGCCGGCGAGACGGTAGCCGTCCCGGGTCGGGTTGCCCTGCCAGAGGCCGGCGCCCGGCAGGAAGGCGTATTCCAGGGAGGCCCGCGCGAGGTCCTTCAGGTCGCGGTAACCGAGGTCGTACGTCGTGGCGGCGTACTGGTACTCGTGGCTGATGTCGATCCGGGAGACGCCGGGGTCGTCGGTGGCCAGCACGACGGGCACGCCGTAGGCGCGGTAGGTGGTGAAGGGGTGGTCGGCGCCCTTGACCCCGAGGATCTGTGCGTTGCTGCTGAACGGGACCTCGACCGCGATCTGCCGGGCGGCCATGGTGCGGGCGAGCTGCCGCCAGTTGTTCTCGTGGACCAGGTCGACACCGTGGCCGATGCGCTCGGCGTGAGCGACGTTCACGGCCTCACCGATGTGGAAGGTCAGGTCCTCGGGCTTGACCAGGCCGGGCCACAACTCGCCCGCATGCAGGGTGATGTGCGCCTTGGGGTACACGCGGTGCAGGTAGTCGAGCATCCGCATCTGGAGGCTGTAGTTCTGCAGGGAGCTGTCCCAGTCCTCCGGCTGCACCAGATTCACGGCGACGAACCGCTTGTCCCGTTCGGCGAGGCGCAGTCCCAGGGCCATCTGCGTGAAGACCCGCTCGGGCGAACTGCCGCGTGACACCTGGGAGATCCACCGCACCGGAAGCCGGCAACCGGCCTCCGCGCGGGGCGTGCCGCACTGTGCTGCCGTGCGGAACTCCGCGTCGGACTCGTCCGTCTCCCGGCTCGCCTCGGCTACCAGCTTGTCGAGCTTGCCGCCGGCCAGCAGTTTGCTGTGCAGCCTCGCCAGGTCCGGGTCCCAGCCGACCTCGGCGGCCAGGTCCCTCGCGCCGTCGGACGCGGGGGTCACCATCGTCTCCAGATAGAACTGGTTCTGTTTCGCGACGGTGTTGGCCACTTCGGCGAGGAGCTTGCCCCGGTGGCGCCAGGTGACCTCGCCGAACTTCCCGAACGTTTCGAAGAAGTGGTCGTGCCCCGACTGCCCCGGCGGGAAGTCCTGCATGGACCACGCCTGCAGCACCGAGCGGCGGAAGGGGCCGTCGGACAGGGCGTCCGAAGCCGGTCGCCGGCCGGGGCCGCACGGCGGCTGCACCGCGGTCAGCGTCGTCCCGTCGATGCACAGTCCGTCTTCCGCGGCGAGCGAGATGAGGTATTCGGTCGAGACGGCACCGGACAGGTGGTTGTGCAGGTCCCCTCCCTTCGGCAGTGCTGTGAAGAAGGCCTTCAGCGCGGCCGGATCGTGCCGGATCGTGGCGAGCCGCGCGGAGGCCAGGGACTCCCCACGGGTGGGCGCGGGCAGGGGTGCGGCGGTGGGGGACCGCGTGGCGGTCACCGGCTGCGCGGCGGCGGGCAGCGAGCCCGGCAGCAGGGTCAGGACGGCGAGGGCGCCGAGACCGATCGGGGCCAGGGGGCCACGCGGGCGGCGCACGGAGCGGCGGTTCACGAAGATCACCTGTGCATGATCCCGAGTTCGGACGGCGCTGAACGCGCGACGGGCGGGCACCTGGCCGGGACCACCCGGCCGAGTGATCACGCCCACGTCCTGCTGTCCCCTCCCGGCGGTCCACGAGCGCCTGGCGCACGCACCTGTCCATCGGCTGCCTGCGCCGCGGCCGGTTGCGGGTCCGGTACGGCCTGTGCCCTCGCGGACGGACGGCCGGCCGTCGGGGGGATGGCCGGCCGCGCGGCTCACGCATGACCGTCGGCGGTCGGACCGGGCGCGCCGGGGAGTGGACGAGAGGACGGCGCCGGGTGGGTGCGGCGCCCGGTGCGGAACGGGGCGCCACACCCACGTACTCCTGTCGGCCCTCAGTCCTCGCCCTCCAGGTCCCCCTCCGTCTCCAGGAACGCCTGGCGCAGCGCCTCCAGTACCGCAGGGTCCGGCTTGGCCCACATGCCGCGGGACTCGGCCTCCAGGAGGCGTTCCGCGATGCCGTGCAGGGCCCAGGGGTTGGCCTGCTGCAGGAATTCGCGGTTGGTCGGGTCCAGGACGTACGTCTCGGTGAGCTTGTCGTACATCCAGTCGGCGATCACGCCCGTCGTCGCGTCGTAGCCGAAGAGGTAGTCGACCGTCGCGGCGAGTTCGAAGGCGCCCTTGTAGCCGTGGCGGCGCATCGCCTCGATCCACTTGGGGTTGACCACGCGGGCGCGGAAGACGCGGGACGTCTCCTCGACGAGGGTGCGGGTGCGGACCGTCTCCGGGCGGGTGGAGTCGCCGATGTACGCCTCCGGGGCCGTGCCGCGCAGGGCGCGGACCGTGGCCACCATGCCGCCGTGGTACTGGAAGTAGTCGTCCGAGTCCGCGATGTCGTGCTCGCGGGTGTCCGTGTTCTTGGCGGCCACGGCGATGCGCTTGTACGCCGTCTCCATCTCGTCGCGGGCCGGGCGCCCGTCGAGTTCGCGGCCGTAGGCGTACCCGCCCCAGACGGTGTAGACCTCGGCGAGGTCGGCGTCGGTGCGCCAGTCGCGGCTGTCGATGAGCTGGAGGAGACCCGCTCCGTACGTACCGGGGCGGGAGCCGAAGATGCGGGTGGTGGCCCGGCGTTCGTCGCCGTGTTCGGCGAGGTCGGCCTGGGCGTGCGCCCGGATGTGGTTCTGCTCCGCCGGTTCGTCGAGGGACGCGGCGAGGCGTACCGCGTCGTCGAGCAGGCCGATGGTGTGCGGGAACGCGTCCCGGAAGAAGCCGGAGATGCGCAGCGTCACATCGATGCGCGGGCGGCCCAGCTCGGCGAGGTCGATCGGTTCCAGGCCGGTGACGCGGCGCGAGGCGTCGTCCCAGACCGGGCGGATGCCGAGCAGTGCCAGTGCCTCGGCGACGTCGTCGCCGGAGGTGCGCATCGCGCTGGTGCCCCACAGGGAGAGGCCGACCGAGGTGGGCCACTTGCCGTTGTCGGTGCGGTAGCGCTCCAGGAGCGAGTCGGCCAGGGCCTGGCCGGTCTCCCAGGCGAGGCGGGACGGGACCGCCTTCGGGTCGACGGAGTAGAAGTTGCGGCCGGTCGGCAGGACGTTGACCAGGCCGCGCAGCGGGGAGCCGGACGGGCCCGCCGGGACGAAGCCGCCGTTCAGGGCGTGGACGGTGTGGTCGAGTTCGGCGGTGGTGGCGGACAGCCGGGGGACCACCTCGCGGGCGGCGAAGTCGAGGATGTCCGTGACCGGTCGGGGACGCGATGCCGTGACGGTCGCGACGGCCGCCGGGTCCCAGTCCGCGTCCTCCATGGCCTGGACCAGGGCGCGTGCCTGCTCCTCGGCCTCGTCGGCGGTGGTGCGGGTGGCGGCGGACTCGTCCAGCCCGAGTGCCTCGCGCAGGCCGGGCAGCGACGCCGTGCCGCCCCAGATCTGGCGGGCGCGCAGGATCGCCAGGACCAGGTTGACCCGGTCCGCACCGGCCGGTGCGCCGCCCAGGACGTGCAGGCCGTCGCGGATCTGGGCGTCCTTGATCTCGCAGAGCCAGCCGTCCAGATGCATGATGAACTCGTCGAAACCCTCGTCGTCCGGCCGGTCGTCGAGCCCCAGGTCGTGGTCGAGCTTGGCGGCCTGGATCAGGGTCCAGATCTGGGCGCGGATCGCGGGCAGTTTCGCCGGGTCCATCGCGGCGATCTGGGCGTGTTCGTCGAGGAGCTGCTCCAGGCGCGCGATGTCTCCGTAGCTGTCCGCGCGGGCCATCGGCGGCACGAGGTGGTCGATCAGGGTGGCGTGGACGCGGCGCTTGGCCTGCGTGCCCTCGCCCGGGTCGTTCACCAGGAACGGGTAGACGAGCGGGAGATCGCCCAGTGCGGCGTCCGGGCCGCAGGCGGCGGACAGGCCCGCGTTCTTGCCGGGCAGCCACTCCAGGTTGCCGTGCTTGCCGAGGTGGATCATCGCGTCGGCCCCGAAACCGCCGTCGTCCTGCGCCGCCGCGATCCAGCGGTACGCGGCCAAGTAGTGGTGCGAGGGCGGCAGATCGGGGTCGTGGTAGATCGCGATCGGGTTCTCGCCGAAGCCGCGCGGCGGCTGGATGAGAATGAGGAGGTTCCCGCGGCGCAGGGCGGCGAGCACGATGTCGCCCTGCGGATTGCGGGAGCGGTCCACGAACATCTCGCCGGGCGGCGGACCCCAGTGCTGCTCGACGGCGTCGCGGAGTTCGGCCGGGAGCGTGGCGTACCAGCGCCGGTAGTCGGCGGCCGGGATACGGACCGGGTTGCGGGCCAGCTGCTCCTCGGTCAGCCACTCCTGGTCGTGACCGCCGGCCTCGATCAGGGCGCGGATCAGCTCGTCGCCGTCGCCGGAGACCAGGCCGGGGAGCTCGTCCTCGGGCCCGAAGTCGTAGCCCTCTGCGCGCAGTCGGCGCAGCAGGGCGACGGCGCTGGCGGGGGTGTCGAGACCGACGGCGTTGCCGATACGGGAGTGCTTGGTCGGGTAGGCGGAGAGGACGAGCGCCAGGCGCTTGTCCCCGGCCGGGATGTGGCGCAGCCGTGCGTGGCGTACGGCGATTCCGGCGACGCGTGCGGCGCGTTCGGTGTCGGCGACGTACGCGGGCAGCCCGTCCTCGTCGATCTCCTTGAAGGAGAACGGGACGGTGATCAGCCGGCCGTCGAACTCGGGGACCGCGATCTGGCTGGCCGCGTCGAGCGGGGACACGCCCTCGTCGTTGTCCTCCCAGTCGCTGCGTGAACTGGTCAGGCAGAGAGCCTGCAGGATCGGCACGTCGAGTCCGGTGAGCGCACCCGCGTCCCAGGACTCGTCGTCGCCGCCCGCCGATGCCTCGGCGGGCCGGGTGCCGCCCGCGGCGAGGACGGTGGTGACGATGGCGTCGGCGCCGCGCAGTTCGTCGATGAGTGCGGGTTCCGGGGTGCGCAGCGAGGCGACGTACAGGGGGAGGGCGCGGGCGCCCGTGTCCTCGATCGACCGGCAGAGCGTGTCGACGAACGCGGTGTTCCCGCTCATGTGGTGGGCGCGGTAGTAGAGCACCGCGATGGTCGGACCTTCGGTGGCGCGCGCGGTGCGCTCCAGGGGACCCCAGGACGGCGCGGGCGCCGGGGGTTCGAAGCCGTGGCCGGTCAGCAGCACGGTGTCGGAGAGGAACCGGGCCAGCTGGTCCAGATTGGCCGGGCCGCCGTGTGCCAGGTAGGCGTGGGCCTCGGCGGCGATCCCGATCGGGACGGTGGAGGCGGCCATCAGCTGGGCGTCGGGGGCCTGTTCGCCGGTGAGGACGACGACCGGCCTGCCGGTGGCGAGGACGTGGTCGAGCCCTTCCTGCCAGGCGCGGACCCCGCCGAGGAGGCGTACGACGACGAGGTCGGTGCCGTCGAGGAGAGCGGGGAGGTCGTCGAGCGGCAGGCGCGAGGGGTTGGCGTAGCGGTAGGTCACCGGACCGTCCGCGGCGCGGGCGCTGAGCAGGTCGGTGTCGGACGTCGACAGGAGCAGGATCATGCGGCGTCGGGCCTTCCTCGGGGTGTCCACGCCCCGGGCGGTGTCGGAATGGGGTCTCCCCTGCTCGAGCGGGATCGAGAGCGTGGGGAAGGGAGTTCCTGACTCGCCCGGCCGCCCAGGCCGGACTCACAGTGGCGGGACCGCGCCGGACTTGCACCGGGCTTCCTCCCCTATCGCCGTCTCCGGCGATGCCGGGCCGGGTGGCCCGTTGCTAGGCATAGTAAGACCGACCGGCAAATGGGGAGGTGGGAGAAGGAGCCCCGCGACGCCGCCTCCCCATTTGCCGGTCGGTCCAAGGGCCTTGCATCGGACGGGATTCATACAGCTCAGAATGATGGTCGGTATGCTCGCCGCCATGTCCACTTCCGACACCCCGCCTTCGGCCCCGGGGGAGCCCGTCTCCCGTGACCGCGGCGATGCCTGCCCGGGGTCGCTGCGGCTCCACCGGGCGGACGACGGGGCGCTGGCGCGGGTCCGGATCCCCGGCGGCGTGCTGACTGCCCGACAGGCGGACGCGCTCCATGGGGCCGCGCGGGAGTTGGGCGACGGTGAGCTGCATCTCACTTCGCGGGGCAATGTCCAGTTGCGCGGCCTCGGCCAGGACTGCGGCGGACGGCTCGCCGAACTCCTGGGCGGGGCCGGGCTGCTGCCGTCCCGGAGCCATGAGCGGATACGTAACGTCGTGGCCTCCCCGCTCTCCGGGCTCGACGGCCGGGGCCACCGGGATGTCCGGTCGTGGCTGACCGCGCTGGACGCGCTGTTGTGCGGAAGTGACAAAGCGGCCGGACTGTCCGGCCGCTTTCTCTTCGCGCTGGACGACGGCCGTGGTGACGTCGATGCCCTGGGTGCGGATGTGACGTTGTTGGGGCAGAGCGACGGGAGCGCGCTCCTGCGGATCGGGGCTGCGGAGGCAGTGCTGAGGGTCTCCGGGAACGATGCGCCGCGCGCGGCGCTGATCGCCGCCGAGTCGTTTCTGGAGGCGGCGCAGGGGACGGGCGCCTGGCGGGTGAGTGAACTGCCTTTTGCTGCCGCAGAGTTGCTGAAGCCGGTGAGGGCGGCGCTGCGGGTGGCCGGTGCTGCGGAGCGCGTACCGCCGGCGACGGCGGCGCAGGAGCCCGCGTACGGCGTCGTCGGCACCGCGGCCTGTGTGGGGGTGCCGCTCGGGCGGCTCACCGGTGCGCAGTGGAAGAGCCTGTCCCGCGTGGGCCGCGAGCTGCGGCTGACCCCGTGGCGGAGCGTCGTCGTGACGGGCATCACGCCCGGCGACGCGACGGCGCGGCTGCGCGAGTGGGGCGCGGCCGGACTGATCGCCGGACCCGACTCCGCGTGGACGGGGGTCGGTGCGTGCATCGGCCGGCCCGGCTGTGCGAAGTCCCTGGCAGATGTGCGGGGCGACGCGGAGGCCTTCGTACGGACCGCCGGACAGCCCCTTGCCGGGCAGCTCCCCGTTCACTGGTCCGGCTGCGAACGCCGCTGCGGTCACCCCAAGGGCGCCTGGGCCGACGTCGTCGCCGTTCCCGGCGGGCACCGGGTGACCCGGGTCCGCGGCGGCGAACGGGACGCTCCCGTGACGGTCCACGGCAGCCCGTCCGACCTGGCCGCCGCGGTGAACGCCGCCCGCCGCACCCGTATCTGAACCACCGACCCGAGGGCGCTGCAGCCCGACCACCGACCGGAGAGAGCGAAACCACCGTGTTCCAGTACGAGAAGGACGGACCGGCGATCTACCGCCAGTCCTTCGCCACCATCCGCGCCGAGGCGGATCTCGCGGGGCTGCCCGCCGACGTCAGCCAGGTCGCGGTCCGCATGATCCACGCCTGCGGCATGGTCGACCTCGTACGCGACATCGACTTCACCCCGGGGGTCGTGGCCGGTGCCCGCGCGGCGCTGCGCTCCGGTGCGCCGATCCTGTGCGACGTGGCCATGGTCGCCAGCGGGGTCACCCGCAAGCGGCTGCCCGCCGACAACGAGGTCATCTGCACCTTGTCGGACCCCATGGTCCCCGATCTCGCCAGGAAGCTCGGCACGACCCGCAGCGCCGCCGCGATGGAGCTGTGGCGGGACCGCATGGAGGGGGCGGTGGTGGCCGTGGGCAACGCACCGACCGCCCTGTTCCGGCTGCTTGAGATGATCGAGGAAGGCGCTCCGCGCCCGGCCGCCGTCATCGGTGTGCCCGTCGGCTTCGTCGGAGCCGCCGAGTCCAAGGACGCCCTGGCCGACCACCCGTCCGGTCTGGAACACCTGGTCGTACGGGGCCGTCGCGGCGGCAGCGCCATAGCCGCGGCCGCGCTCAACGCGATCGCCAGCGAGGAAGAGTAAGAGTGAGCGAGCAGAACACGGGCCGGCTGTACGGGGTGGGGCTCGGTCCCGGCGATCCGGCACTGATGACCGTACGCGCCGTGCAGACCATCGCCGAGGCCGATGTCATCGCCTATCACAGCGCCCGTCACGGACGGTCCATCGCGCGCTCCATCGCCGCCGAGCACATCCGCGCGGACCACATCGAGGAGAAGCTGGTCTATCCGGTCACGACGGAGACCACCGACCACCCGGGCGGATACCGGGGTGCGATGGAGGAGTTCTACGGCGAGGCCGCGGCCCGGCTGGCGGTGCACCTGGACGCCGGGCGGACGGTGGCGGTGCTCGCCGAGGGCGACCCGATGTTCTACGGCTCGTACATGCACATGCACAAGCGGCTCGCCGACCGGTACCGCACCGAGGTGATCCCCGGGGTCACGTCGGTCAGCGCCGCCGCCGCCCGGCTCGGCACCCCGCTCGCCGAGGGCGAGGAGGTGCTGACGATCCTGCCCGGCACGCTGCCGGAGGAGGAGCTGACGGCCCGCCTGGCCGCCACCGACGCCGCCGTGGTGATGAAGCTGGGACGCACGTTCCCCGCCGTGCGCCGCGCCTTCGAGGCCTCCGGGCGGCTGGACGAGGCGCACTACGTGGAGCGCGCCACGATGGCCGGGGAGCGCACCGGCGATCTCGCGGACACCGACCCGGATTCCGTTCCGTACTTCGCTGTTGCGGTGCTGCCCAGCCGGATCGACGCGCCCCGGCCGGAGGCGGCCGAGGACGCGCAGCGCGTGGGTGAGGTCGTGGTCGTCGGGACCGGTCCCGCCGGTCCGCTGTGGCTGACCCCGGAGTCCCGCGGGGCGCTGGCCGCCGCCGACGATCTCGTCGGCTACACCACGTACCTGGACCGCGTCCCGGTCCGCCCGGGACAGGCGCGCCACGGCTCCGACAACAAGGTGGAGTCGGAGCGTGCCGAGTTCGCCCTCGACCTGGCCCGGCGCGGACGCCGCGTGGCCGTGGTCTCGGGCGGCGACCCGGGGATCTTCGCCATGGCGACCGCCGTCCTTGAGGTCGCCTCGCAGGACGCGTACGCGAAGGTGCCCGTGCGGGTGCTGCCCGGGGTGACCGCGGCCAACGCCGCCGCAGCCCGCGCGGGCGCGCCGCTCGGCCACGACTACGCCACGATCTCGCTCTCCGACCGGCTCAAGCCGTGGGAGGTGATCGCCACCCGGCTGCGCGCGGCCGCGGCGGCGGACCTGGTGCTGGCGCTGTACAACCCGGGTTCGCGCACCCGAACCGAGCAGGTCGGCAAGGCCCGCGATCTGCTGCTTGAGCACCGCTCGCCGGATACTCCGGTGGTGGTGGGCCGGGATGTGGGCGGTCCCTCGGAGAGCGTACGCATCGTCACCCTGGCGGAGCTGGAACCGGCCGAGGTCGACATGCGGACGATCCTGCTGGTCGGTTCCTCGCAGACGCGGTCGGTGCGGCGGGGGGACGGTCAGCAGATCGTGTGGACGCCGCGGCGGTACCCGCAGGCCTGACGGCCTCCCCCGAGGTTCGGCCTCTCAGCCGTGCAGGCCGGACAGCCAGTCCACGGCGAGTTCCGGGGTGGGGACCACGGGAACGCCGTCCGGGACCGGCGGCCGGCGGACCACCACCACCGGAACACCGGCCTCCCGGGCCGCGGTCAGTTTCGGTGCGGTGGCGTCACCCCCGCTGTCCTTGGTGACGAGGACATCGATGCGGTGACGGCGGATCAGTTCGCGCTCCCCGTCGAGAGTGAACGGCCCCCGGTCCAGCAGGACCTCCATCCGCGCCGGATGCGGTCCGTCGGGGGCGTCCACCGACCGCATCAGGAACCACTGCGAGTCGAGACCGGCGAAGGCGGCGAGCCCCATCCGGCCCGTGGTCAGGAAGACCCGCTGCCCGAGCCCGGGCAGCGCCTGCGCCGCCTCGGCCAGGGATCCGACCGGGTGCCAGCGGTCGCCGTCCGTGGGCACCCAGCCGGGGCGGCGCAGAGCGAGCAGGGGAACATGGGCAGCGGAGGCGGCCGACGCCGCATGGAAACTGATCGTCCCGGCGAAAGGATGGGTGGCATCGATGAGCGCGTCGACCCGGTGCGTACGCAGCCACGCGGCGAGCCCCTCGGCTCCGCCGAACCCGCCCACCCGCACCTCGCCGGGCGGCAGCTTCGGACTGGCCACCCGTCCGGCCAGCGAACTGGTGACCCTGGCCCCGGCCGGGAGCGCCTCGGCCAGATGCTCGGCGAGACGGCGGGCCTCCGTGGTGCCACCGAGGACGAGTACGTGCATGGGATCGGTCCAGACATGAGTGAGGCGAGGGGAGGGCGCAGCGCCCAACTCAAACACACCGGTCTGCGGCCCGGCTGGACGACCGGTGCCTGTGCGACCGCGGCCACGACCGCCGCGTACACCGCCCTGCTGACCGGCGACTTCCCCGATCCGGTGACCGTCGTCCTGCCCAAGGGCCAGAGCCCGGCGTTCGCGCTGGCGGTGGAGGAGCTCGCCGGCGACCGGGCGACGGCCGGCGTGGTCAAGGACGCGGGAGACGACCCGGACGTGACGCACGGCGCGCTGGTACGGGCCACGGTGCGCCGGCTGCCGCCGGGTTCGGGCGTGGTGTTCCGGGCCGGTCCGGGCGTGGGCACCGTGACCCGCCCCGGTCTGCCGCTCGACGTCGGCGAGCCCGCGATCAACCCGATGCCGCGGCAGATGATGCGCGACCACATCGCGCGGGTGGCGGCGGACCACGGGGACACGGGCGACGTCGAGATCACCGTGTCCGTCGATCACGGCGAGGAGATCGCCCGGTCCACGTGGAATCCGCGCCTCGGCATCCTGGGCGGCCTGTCGATCCTCGGCACGACCGGGATCGTCGTCCCCTACTCCTGCTCGGCGTGGATCGACTCGATCCGCCGGGGCGTGGACGTGGCCCGCGCCGCGGGGCACACGCATGTGGCGGGGTGCACGGGGTCGACCTCGGAGAAGACCGTCGTCGCCGAGTACGGCCTGCCGGAGATCGCCCTGCTCGACATGGGCGACTTCGCGGGGGCGGTGCTCAAGTACGTACGCAGGCATCCGGTGGACCGGCTGACGGTCTGTGGCGGCTTCGCGAAGCTGTCGAAGCTCGCGGCGGGCCATCTGGATCTGCACTCCGCCCGCTCCCAGGTCGACAAGAGGTTCCTCGCCGAACTCGCCCGACAGGGCGGCGCGGACGCGTCGCTGACCGCGGAGGTGGCGGACGCCAACACGGGTCTGGCCGCTCTTCAGCTGTGCGCGGCGGCCGGGGTCCCGCTGGGCGACCTGGTCGCGGTGGCCGCCCGCGACCAGGCGCTGTCGGTGCTGCGCGGGGCGCCGGTGGCCGTGGACGTCATCTGCATCGACCGGGCGGGCACGGTCGTCGGCCGCAGCGACGTGCGCTGACGCGGGCGGCGCCGCCCGTCAGCAGACGTGCCGGTCGCGCTCGGCCGAGTAAAGGTGGCTGTCGCGGAACTGCTCGGCGCCGAGCGTGCGGCCGACCATGATGACGGCGGTACGGATCACCCCCGCGGCCTTCACCTGCTCGGCGATGTCACTCAGCGAACCGCGCAGGATCAGCTCGTCCGGGCGGGACGCCATGGCCACCACGGCGGCCGGGCAGTCGGCCCCGTAGTGCGGCAGCAGCTCCTCGACGACCCGGTCGACGTACCGGGCGGCCAGGTGCAGCACGATCAGCGCACCGCTGCGGCCGAGCGTGGCCAGGTCCTCGCCCTCCGGCATGGCGGTGGCGCGGTGGGCGATCCGGGTGAGGATGACGGTCTGGCCGACGGTCGGCACGGTCAGCTCCCGCTTGAGGGCTGCGGCGGCCGCCGCGAACGCCGGCACACCGGGCACCACTTCGTACGGCACACCTGCCGCGTCGAGCCGCCGCATCTGCTCGGCGACCGCGCTGAAGACGGACGGGTCGCCGGAGTGCAGCCGGGCCACGTCCTGCCCGTTCCCGTGGGCGCGCACCAACTCGTCCGTGATCTCGTCGAGGTTGAGCTGCGCGGTGTCGACGAGGCGGGCGTCCGGCGGGCATTCGGCGAGCAGTTCGCGGGGGACCAGACTGCCCGCGTACAGACAGACCTGACAGCCGGCGAGCGTCCGGGCGCCGCGCACCGTGATCAGGTCGGCGGCGCCGGGGCCGGCGCCGATGAAGTACACGGTCATCTGTTCTCTCCTGACGAGGACGGTATCGAGGGGGTGCCGACGGGCTTGCGCACGGACCACTGGGTGACCGGCATGGCCTGGCGCCAGCCGGTGAAGCCGCCGACCGGCACGGCGTGCGCCACCGCGAGCCGCACCAGCTCGCCGCCGTGGCGCCGGTACCGCTCGGCGAGCAGCGCCTCGGACTCCAGCGTGACGGTGTTGGCGACCAGCCGTCCGCCGGGGGGCAGTGCGTCCCAGCAGGCGTCGAGCAGCCCCGGCACGGTCAGCCCGCCGCCGATGAAGACGGCGCCCGGCACCGGCAGTCCGGCCAGTGCTTCCGGTGCCCGGCCGGTGACCACGCGCAGCGCGGGGACGCCGAGCCGGTCCGCGTTACGGGCGATGCGTCCGGCCCGCACCGGGTCGCGTTCGACGGTGACGGCACGGCAGGACGGGTGGGTGCGCATCCACTCGACCGCGATCGACCCGGAACCGCCGCCGATGTCCCACAGCAGTTCGCCGGGCGCCGGGGCCAGTGCCCCGAGCGTGGCGGCGCGGACATGCCGCTTGGTGAGCTGACCGTCGTGCTCGTACGCGTCGTCCGGCAGCCCGGGTACGGCGCCGAGCCGCAGCGCGTCCGGCGCACGACGGCACTCGACCGCGATGACGTTGAGCGGATCGCCCGCCGGATGCGCCCAGCCGTCGGCCGTACCCGTGACGCAGTCCTCGGCCTCGCCGCCGAGCTGTTCCAGCACCCGCATCGGGCTGGGGCCGAAGCCGCGTTCGCGCAGCAGCGCGGCCACGTCGGCGGGGGTTCCGGCGCCCGCGCTCAGCACCAGCAGGCGCCGGCCCTCGTGCAGGGCGGCGGCCAGGCGGGCGGCGGGCCTGCCCACCAGCGTGACGACCTCGGTGTCCTCCAGCGGCCAGCCGAGCCGGGCGCAGGCGTAGGAGACGGAGGACGGATGCGGCAGGACGCGGAGGTTCCCGGCGCCCAACTCCTCGCAGAGGGCGCGTCCGATGCCGTAGAACATGGGGTCGCCGCTGGCCAACACGGCGATGCGGAGCCCCTGGTGCGCGGCCAGCAGACCGGGCACGGCGGGCCGCAGCGGCGAGGGCCAGGGCACCCGCTGTCCCGCGCACTCCGGCGGCAGCAGCTCCAACTGCCGTGCACCGCCGATCAGTACCTCGGCGCGGAGCAGTGCCGTGCGCGAGGTCCCGGGCAGTCCCTCCCACCCGTCGGCACCGATCCCGACGACGGTGGGCGCAGGGGGCGGGGGTATTGCGGGCTCTGCGGGGATCACGGCCGGTACCTCGGTGTTCGGGGGGTTTGACGCAGCCGAAACTCTACTGTTCGCGCTGACCGCTGAGATCGTTCCCGGCGGGTGAGCATCGCCATACGTGCGCCGGAACGCCCCTGCCCGGCGCGTGGGCCGGGCAGGGGCGGTTCGGGGTCGGCGCCGGGTCAGAAGTCGAATACGGGCCCTGCGCTCGCCTCCATGACGCAGGCGTTCGGGTAGGTGCGCCGCCAGTCCACCGTGGCGCCGTTGTACGTCCCCTGCGCGGTGACCGTGACGGGGTCGTGGATCAGCAGGCACGGGTGCGGGTTGCCGGGCAGCTCGTCGAGGTCGCCCCCGGCCTCGTCCAGGGCGGCGCAGGCCTCCGCCGCCTTCGGGTGGTGACTCGGGGAGGTGAGCGGACACTGGAGGCCGATGCCGCGGATCCAGGTGTTCTCGCTGCCGGAGACGGTCAGGAAGAGGCTGCTCTCCCGGGCGTCGGCGTGGGCCGCGGGAGCCAGGAGCAGGGGTGTGGCCAGGGCGGCTGCGGCCAGCGAGGCCGCGGCCAGACACCGGGCGACGGAAGAGATGATCATGGCCTGAGTAACGAATAGCCGGTCGCGAGGACACGAGCGGCGTCCTTCCCAGGCGGGGTGAGCGGAGGCCTCCGGCATGCCGTTCGATCCGTTGGGGACAGCTCATGTCCGTAGGGCCGCGGCACTCCGCCGGGTGCCCCACCGGAGTATCCTGGACGTACCGAGGACATTCCGTACATGAGTTTCCGAGCCTGTGTCGTTCTCGGCGATTCACCACACCCGGCCGGTGTACACCGGCCCGGGGCAAGGTCCGCGTCATGACTGCGACCATTGTGTACACGCCCGCGGTCGACGACCGGACCTTCTCTTCGTCCTCGTTGCCGCCGCGCCTCTCGCTGGCCCCGGCCGGCACCGCTCCCGCTCTGCTGGACGGTGCGTGGTGGCCGCGTTCCCGCGATCTGACGGCGGAACTTCCCGCGCTGACAGCGGTGCTCGACCCGCTGTGGGGGCGGATCACCCGCGTGACGGTGAACCCCACCGTCTGGCCCGTGATCCCACGGAAGGTGCCCGTCCAGGGGCATGTGGTCCACGTCGGCTGGTTCAAGCCCGAACAGGACCCGAACACGTTGCTGCTCCTCTCCTACACCATCGGCCGCTGGGACCTGCTGGTGATTCCGCCGCAGACGGCCCCGGGTACAGCCGCCTGGCTGCTGACGGCAGCCGCTGATCCGGCGCGGAGCCTCACCGCGAGCGGGCTGATGCGGGAGGCCGAACTCTTCCGGGCCGCGGCCGAGGCCGACTGGGACCTCGTCCGGGAGACGGTCTGGGACTCCGAAGGCGGCCACGGCGCCCGTCCGGCCTCACGACGCCTTGTCGGAGCAGCCGTCGCCCGGGCGCCGGGCCCGACGGAAGGGATGTGAGGGCATGGTTTTCATCGACGTGCGCGTGCAAAGGAGTGGCTCGCCATGACGTCGGACGCGCACGCCCATACCCGTACCGATGATGCGGCGCCGCTCCTGCTCCTCTCGGACACGAGCAGCCGGCCGATCGTTCCCGGGATCGCGGTGCTGCGGATGGAGACGACCTCCAACCGTGAGGGGACCTTCGACGGTGCGTGGTGGCCGCGTACCCGCGACATAGCGTCCCAGCTGCCCTGCCTGATCGACGCCCTGGTCGCCCGGCTGGGACCCGTCGCGCGGGTCGGTCTGGACGCGAGCGCCTGGGACGATACGCCGGCCCACCTGGTGATCGGTGGCCGGACCGTCCGTATCGACTGGTCCGCCGTCGACGACAGCACGATGATCGTCACGCGTGGCCATCAGGACCACTTCTCGTTCCTGGTGATCCCGCCACAGGCCACCGCGGCCGCCGCGCGCGCAGCGATGGCCATGGCCGTGCAGGACGGCAACAGCGCGTCCGCGGAGCAGATCCTCATGGGCACGGGCATCGTTCCCGCTCCACCGAGTTGACGCGCACATGGAAGCGACTCCGATGGTCTCGCCACCGGAGCCGGCCCTTCCAGGGCGCCACACGTGAGAGTGCGCGTCCCGCTTTTTACGGTACACCCATAATCCGGTCTTAATCGGGTCATTTTCCGATCTACTCCGCGTTGCCGTGCCACCGCCCCTCGACACGGAACCACAGCCCCGGCGCATAGATCGCATGGATGACCGGGGCTGCCCCCTTCGCCACCTGCAGGATTCTCAAAATTCCGCTCGGGAGCACGTCGTACTCGTAGACCATCTCGGAGTCGCCCTCCGTGATGTCCGCGTAGGAGATGTCCGCCACGCCCCCCTCCGCGTATTCCTTTGGGGGACGATTCTCCACCAACTTGATGAAAACACCCATGTTTTGACGGTAGGACCGCCGAGGCCGTCGCGCTCGCCGGGCAGCACCCGTCGGCCGAGGAACCGGAGGGCGGTCAGTGCGGGCCGGCCGGTTCGATGTTCTGGTTGGCGTGGAAGAAATTGTCGGGATCATACGCCTGCTTGACAGCCGCGAGCCGGTCGTAGTGGTCGCCGTAGGTGGCCCGTACCCGGTCCTGGGCCTCGTCCGCGCCCATGAAGTTCACGTACGTCCCGCCCATCGACTGCGGATGCAGCTCCTCCCAGTAGTCCACACACCACTGCCTGATCGTCCCGGCGTTGTCCGGGTCGGGGTCGATGCCCGCGATGACGCCGGACCAGACGGCGTCCCGGTACGCCCAGGCCGTGTCGTCCGGGCCGGTCCGGTGGGCGGCCCCGTCGACCGGGTACAGGTGCGTCGTCGAGAGGTCCGTGGGGAGGTTCTCGGCGTACTTGGCGTGGACGGCGATGGCGTCGTCCGTGATCCGGTCGAAGAAGTTGCCCCGCCAGTACCACTGCAGTCCGCTCGGGAGCAGCGCGTCGAACATGGTCTGGAGCGCCGGGTAGGGCATCGGCGAGGTGAAGTGGAAGACGGGCGGGCCCGGTTCGTCCACGACCTTCAGGGTGGCTTCGAGGAGCTCGGGGTCGCCGGTCCAGCACCAGACGACGCCGCACATCTTCTGGCCGTGGATCTCCTCGGGGAACGGCGGGCCGGGCGGGACGGTGAGCGCCAAGAAGAAGCCGTTCAGATCCTCGGGCGCCTGTGGCAGGAAGTCCCGGTACCACTCCAGGACTTCGCGGATCCGGTCGACCGGCCACACGGTGATCGCGACCCCCACGGTGTCCACCGGGTGCAGCCGGAGTTCGAACGAGGTGACGATGCCGAAGTTCCCGCCTCCGCCGCGCAGCGCCCAGAACAGGTCGGCGTTCTCGTTCTCGTCCGCGATGACGTGGCTGCCGTCGGCCAGGACGACGTCCGCCGCGAGGAGGTTGTCCACGGTCAGACCGTACCTGCGGGTGAGATAGCCGTGGCCGCCGCCGAGGGTGAGGCCGACGACTCCCGTTGTCGACAGGATTCCGGAGGGAGTGGCCAGGCCGAACGCGTGGGCGGCGTGGTCGAGATCACCGAGCAGGGTGCCGCCACCGACCCGGGCGGTCCGGGCGGCGGGATCGACGTGCGCCCAGCGCATCGGTGACAGGTCGAGGGTGACGCCGTCGTCCACCAGGCACAGACCGGCTCCGCTGTGTCCGCCGCCCCGCACGGCGAGTTCGAGACCTTCGTCGCGGACGAAGTCCACCGCGGCCATGACGTCCCCCGCGTCCGCGCACCGCACCACGGCCGCCGGGCGCCGGTCGATCATGGCGTTGTAGATCGTGCGGGCCTCGCGGTACTCCGGGTCCTGCGGGCCGATGACGGGACCGCGCAACGCGGCCCTCATCGCTTCGAGCGTGGTGGAGTCCATGGCCATCTCCTTGCCGCGGGTGCGGACCGCTGCCCTCTTCACGCTCCCGCCGGTCGGAGGGCCGTGCAATCGGCAGGCGCGGTGCAAAGAGCGGGATGCGGTGTGCGGCAGGTCAGGAGCGGTGGGCGGGTTGCCCGGACGGGCGCACCATGAATCCATGGACCGACCCCTTGGTGATGTGAGCCCGCCAGGGCGCCTCGCCGAGCCCGGCGAGGGCATCAGCCCGGAGGAACTCGCGCTCGCCGCCCGCAACCACGGTCTGCCGCTGGAGGCGCTGCGCTACGACATCACCCCGCCCGGACTGCACTACGTCCTGGTCCACTACGACATCCCCGAGATCCGGGACGGCTCCGCGCAGCTCACCGTGCACGGCAGGGTCCGGACGCCGCTGGCACTGGACCTGGCGGCGCTGCGGTCGTTCCCGGCCGTCACACTGCGCGTCACGATGGAGTGCGCGGGCAATGGCCGGGCCCGGCTCGTACCGCGGCCGGTGAGCCAGCCGTGGCTGGTCGAGGCGGTCGGTACGGCGGAGTGGACGGGGGCGCCGCTGCGGCTGCTGCTCGCCGAGGCCGGGGTGGAGCCGGACGCCGTCGAGGCGGTGTTCTGCGGCGCCGACCACGGTATCGAGCGGGGCGTCGAGCAGGACTACCGGCGGAGCCTGCCGGTGGACGTGGCCACCGGCGACACGCCGGAGGTGCTGGTGGCGTACGCGATGAACGGTGGTCCGCTGCCGCCGCAGCACGGCCATCCGCTGCGGCTGGTGGTGCCCGGCTGGTACGGCATGGCGCACGTGAAATGGCTTCGGGAGATCCGGCTCACCGAGACCCCGTTCACCGGCTTCCAGCAGACGACCGCCTACCGTTACCGGCAGGAGCCCGACGATCCCGGTGAAGCCGTCACCCGGATGGCCCCACGGGCGCTGATGATCCCGCCCGGGTTCCCGGACTTCATGTCCCGGACCCGTTTCGTACGCCCCGGCCGGGTGCTGCTCCGGGGCCGCGCCTGGTCGGGGGAGCCGCCGGTCACCCGGGTCGAGGTGAGCACGGACGACGGCCGCTCCTGGTACGACGCCGAACTCGCCCCGCCGGACGGGGACGGCAGGCACACCTGGGCCTGGCAACGGTGGCAGGCGCCGTGGAAGGCGGTGCCCGGCACCCATGTCCTCAGCGCCCGTGCCACCGATGCCGGGGGCCGGGTCCAGCCCCTCACCCAGCCGTGGAACCGCGGCGGCTTCGGCAACAACCTGGTCCAGCGGATCGCCGTCCACTGCGGGCCGGGGTGAACTCAGACGAGGAGCTTCGTCTTCGCCCGCTGGAACTCCTCGTCCGTGATCGCGCCACGGTCCTTCAGCTCGGCGAGTTTCGCCAGTTCCTCGACGCTGCCGCCGCTGGGTTTCGCCGGGCCGGTCGTGTCACCGGTGGCGGCGGCTTCCCGTACGTACGCCTTGAAGGCGGCTTCCCGCTCCCTGGCTTCCGCGACGTCGCGCTTTCCCATGGATTTGCCGCGTGCGATCACGTAGATCAGGACGCCGAGGTACGGCACGACCAAGGCCAGGATCAGCCAGCCCGCCTTGCCCCAGCCGCCGAGGTCGTCGCTGCGGAAGATGTCCGAGATGACCTTGAAGAGGAGGAAGAGCCACATGATCCACAGGAAGAACCAGAGCATGGTCCAGAAGAGGTTGAGCAGGGGATAGCTGTCCACGTTCCGCTCCCTGGTCGTCGCGCCGTTCGACTCGTCGCTTCGTCTCGGCCACACAGCCCTGAACGGCTGAATCGTAAATTCAGTCATATCACCAGATTTCAGCCCGCGCTCGCCGTCGTACGGACCGTTCCTCAGGGGCCGTTCCCGCGGAGGCGGCGCGGAGTACCGTGGAATGACCGAGGGAGGCGTGTGGCGTATGAGCGCCGCGGATGGGTCCGCCTGGAGCCCGATCGGGGCGGTCGGTCGCGTCACTGTGCCGATCCCGCCGAACGGCCCCGGCGAAGTACTGGTGGCCGTACGGGGTGGGTCGGAGGCCTACACCGCATGGTCGGCGACGTCGATCGACAGGGACGCACGCGTCGTTGTCGTCGACTCGGTCTCGGCACGGGGCGTGATCGTCGAGCGCCTGCCGTCCTGAACCGGCAACCGACGCCGGGGAGCGACGTCGGGGAAGGCGATGTACGGCACCGCACCGGGACATCACGTCGAGAAAGGCGTACGGCAGGAGTCAACTCATGTTGTTCTGGCACGTTCCCGCCCCCAACGAGGCGATGCTCATCTCCGGATCGAAATCGAAACGGCAGAACCAGGACACCCAGTTCCGGATCGTCACCGGTCACGGCAGCTTCGTCCTACCGGTGAAGCAGAAGGCACGGATGCTCTCCCTGGCGCTGCGCGAGGCGGAAATCACCGAGGACTGCGTCACCCAGCAGGGCATCCGCCTCAACGTCCGCGCCGTCGCCGTCTTCAAGGTGGGTGACGACGCCGTCTCCATCGCCAACGCCGCCCGCCGCTTCCTGTCCGAACAGGACCAGATGGAGGAACTCGCCGGCCGGATCTTCGCCGGACACCTGCGTTCCATCGTCGGCGGGCTGACCGTCGAGCAGATCATCCGGGAGCGGAACCGGGTCTCCCAGGAGGTCATCGCGGGCAGCCACAGCGAGATGGAGAAGCTCGGCATCGTCGTGGACGCCCTCCAGATCCAGGAGATCGAGGACTCCACCGGTTACATCAACAACCTCGCCGCCCCGCACGCGGCCGCCGTCGCCAGCCAGGCCCGGATCGCCCAGGCCAGAGCGGACCAGGAGGCGTCCGAGCGGGAGCAGCAGGCGGCGGCGCTCAAGGCCGAGTACGAACGGGACACCGCGATCAAGCGGGCCGGCTTCCTCGCCGAGACCGAGCAGTACAACGCCCGCGCCGCCCAGGCCGGACCTCTCGCCCAGGCCAGGGCCTCGCACGAGGTCGTCGAGGAGCAGACCGCACTGGCCGAGCGGCAGGCGGCGCTGGCGGCGCAACGGCTGGAGGCGGAGGTCAGGCGTCCGGCGGACGCCGAGGCGTACCGGCAGCGCACGCTCGCCGAGGCCGCCCGCGACCAGGCGAAGTTCCAGGCCGACGGCAGTGCGTACGCCGAACGGACCGTCGCCCAGGCGCAGGCCGACGCCAATACCGCGCGTGCCGCCTCGCTCCGGGACGGCAATCAGGAGCTGATCGCGGCCAACCGGATCGTGGAGAACCTGCCGGCCCTGGCCGACGCGGCCGCCCGCGGGATGTCGGGGGCCGACCTCACCGTGCTCAACGGCACCAACGGTGTCAACGAGATGGCGGCGGGCGTGGTCAGCCAGGGGCTGGCGATCCTCCACGCAATCCAGCGCGGTGCGAACACGGCGAAGCCGGCGGTCGACGCGAAGCGGGCCCCGCACATCACCGACTCGAACTGAGCCGGGCTGCTTCTCCGCCCCGGAGGGTGCGGCAGATACGTTGCGGCAGAAGGCACTTCGCCGGCAACTGCTTCTCGAATTCGGTGCCTTGGGGCAGTGGATGGGAGCGGATGGGCACAGGCGGATCAGTAAATGGTCAACCGTCCGTCCCGGATGGCGTAGAGTTGTGTTTACCGACGCGGGGTGGAGCAGCTCGGTAGCTCGCTGGGCTCATAACCCAGAGGTCGCAGGTTCAAATCCTGTCCCCGCTACTGAAGAATCAGGCCCGGCATGTGCGAAGCATGCCGGGCCTGATTCGTGTTTCCGTCCCCCCTTCGGCCGACGCGGAGTCGCCGCGCGGCGCCGCTCCGGCCAGCCTGGGGGAGTGGGGTGCGGCACGTCCGCAGTCAGGCGCGTACCGGGCAGGAGACCGCGGGGCGCATCGGGCAGGAGACCGCAGGAACCGCTGCGCGTACCGGGCAGGAGACCACAGGTGGGGATGGCGGAGAAGCTGCGCGGGGCGCGGGGCGGGGGCGGCAGACCTTCCCGGCGGTTCGTCGGCGCGCTGCCGGCGCTGCTGATCGCCGTCGGGCTCGTGTTCGACATCCTCACCCCGCCGCCGTTCACCGCCGTGCCGCTGTTCGTGGCGGCCCCGCTGGCCGCCGCACCGTTCTTCTCACGGGCGGGCACCGTCCGTATCGGCGTCGCCTCGCTGCTCTCGATCCTCGTCCTGCGGAGCGAGAGCGGCGCGCTGCTGCAGGTCGTGCCGTCCCTCGAGGTCATCACCGTGCTCACCGCCTCGATCCTCGCCTTCTTCATCAACGGAGTCGTACAGCGAAGCACTGAGCAGCTCGCTTCGGCGCGGGTCATCGCGGAGACCGCCATGAGGGCCGTGCTGCCGAAGCCGAACGACTGGATCGGCGGGCTGCAGGTCGCCGCGCGGTACGAGGCGGCGCAGGCGGACGAGTTCGTCGGCGGCGACCTGTTCGCCGTGGTGGACAGCCCGCACGGCCTGCGGCTGGTGGTCGGGGACGTGCGGGGCAAGGGACTCGACGCGGTCGAGGCGGTGGCCGTGATCATCGGCGCGTTCCGGGAGGCCGCCGAGCAGGAGGCTTCGCTGGAGGACGTGGCGCAGCGGCTGGAGCGGGCGCTGGCGCGGGAGGGGGAGCGGCGCGGCGGGATCGATCCGGTCGAGGGGTTCGTCACCGCCGCACTCGCCGAGATCCCGCACGACGCTGCCGAGGTACGGATCGTCAACCGCGGCCATCCCGAGCCGCTGCTGCTCCACGCCGACGGCGGGGTGGAGGTGCTGGTGCCGAGCGTGCCCGCGCTGCCGCTCGGCATGGGGCTGGGGGTGTGGCCGGACCTGGCCGACGTCTGGAGTCTGGCCGCCGGGACGACGCTGCTCGTCTACACCGACGGCCTCTCCGAGGCTCGGGACAAGCAGGGGATCTTCTACGATCCGGCGGCCCGGCTGCGCGGACGGCTCTTCTCCGGGCCCGAGGAGCTGCTGTCCGCACTGACCGATGACGTACGGCTGCACACGGGCGGCAAGTCCACCGACGACCTGGCGCTGGTCGCGGTCGCACGGCCCGCGGAGGGGCAGCCGGGACGACGCAGGACCGTGAAGATCGTGGGGCGCGGGCAGTAATGAGACGCGACCGCGGTGAGCACACGAGGGCGATGCCACCGTGCGTAATCGAAGAGTGTCACTCCGCATAACGTTTGACGCAACGTCAGAAAAACGGTAGTGACTGAGTCCGGGTCAACTCGCCCGATTCCACCCGGTTGTGTCCCGTAAAGTCCAGGCCAAGGTCGTCAGCGATCAGTAGGAACGGCTTGGAATAGGACCCGTGTGTCTATTAACGTTCGATAACGCAGCGCGGTCGTCCCAGCCGTCGTCAGTGGCGGCACCCGTGCGCGAGCGCCGAATTCCGCAAGGGAACCGGGGAACCACCTACATGGGGTGAATCGGACACCTGTGTCTCGTGAGAGGCAGAGGAATCCGTAGGAGACCTTCCTGCTCCGAACCCGTCAGCTAACCCGGTAGGCGAGAAGGAAGGAAAGGAGTGCGCCCCCGTGGCGTCCAACAAGCCTGCCCCCGAAGCCCCTTCCCGGTTCGGCTCCGACTTCACCACTGAGTACGGATCCGGGGCGGACACCGAGTTCACCACCGAGTTCGGGACCGAAGGCCTCGGAGAGACCGACCGGGCCTGGGAGGAATGGAACCCCACCGAGGAGTCCGTCCGCCCCGTACGCGGCAGGCACCGCGTCGCCAAGCAGCGCAACGGGCTCGCGCGTAGCTCCACGGTTCTCGGTGTCGGCGTCATCGCGGCCGTCGGTGCGGGCGGCATGGCCACCGCGCAGAGCAAGCCGCCGGTCTCCATCTCCCTTCCCGATTCCATCGCGAACAATCTCCCCGACGCCGGCTCCCTCCCCGGTGTGGGCGCGCTGTTCTCCGACGAGTCCGCCACCGACCAGGCCCAGGCCAAGACCGCCGCCGCACCGCTGACCAGCGCGGGCATCACCACCGCCGAGGCCGCGCAGGGCGCCACGGACGCCGGCGAGGCGCTCCGTGCCCGCATTCTCCAGCAGGCCGAGCAGCAGCAGAACGCCGCCGACGCGGAGGCCAAGGCGGCCGAGGAGAAGGCCGCCGCGGAGAAGGCGGCAGCCGAGGCGAAGCAGAAGCAGGACGCAGCGGCGGCCAAGGTCGAGGCCGAGAAGAAGAAGGCGGAGGAGGAGGCGAAGGCGAAGGCCGAGGCCGAGCGGCTCGCCAAACTGGCCGCCAGCTACGCCATCCCCACTTCCTCGTACACGATCACCTCGACCTTCGGCCAGGCCGGTTCGATGTGGTCCTCCGGCTACCACACCGGTCTCGACTTCGCGGCGCCGACCGGCACCCCGATCAAGGCCATCCACACCGGCACCATCAAGTCGGCGGGCTGGTCCGGCTCCTACGGCTACCGCACGGTCCTGGAGCTCGAGGACGGTACGGAGCTGTGGTTCTGTCACCAGTCGTCGATCAACGTCAGCGTCGGCCAGAAGGTCACCACCGGTGACACCATCGGCCGCGTCGGCGCCACCGGAAATGTGACGGGCCCTCACCTCCACCTGGAGGTCCACACCTCGAGCGGCACGGGCATCGACCCGATGACCTGGCTGCGCGACAAGGGCCTCACACCCTGACCCGAGGAACGCGAGCCGTCCCACCGGCCCGCCACCGATCCCCGGCAGCCCTGACGCTCACCCCCGACGTCAGGGCTGCCGGTCCGTTTGTCCACGGCTTTCCCCTGCGCCATGCATGGAATAGCGGCACCGGTGGATTTCGTTGATCCACTTATGACTTCTCTCCGCAGGCTCGGCTCTTCCGACCTTCAGGTCTTCCCGCTCGCCCTCGGCGGCAACGTCTTCGGCTGGACCGCCGACGAGGCGCAGTCGTTCGCCGTCCTCGACGCGTATGCCGCGGCGGGCGGCAATTTCATCGACACCGCCGACGCGTATTCCGCCTGGGTCCCGGGCAACGAGGGCGGCGAGTCGGAGATCGTCATCGGCAAATGGCTCGCCGCACGCTCCGACCGCTCCGATATCGTCGTCGCGACGAAGGTCGGCGCCCATCCCGCGTACAAGGGCCTCTCCGCGACCACCATCAAGGCTGCGGCCGAGCAGTCGCTGCGCCGCCTCGGCACCGACCACATCGATCTCTACTACACGCACTTCGACGACGAGACCGTCCCGGTCGAGGAGATCATCACCGCTCTCGACCAGTTGGTGAAGGACGGCAAGGTGCGCGCCATCGCCGCCTCCAACATCAGCCCGGAGCGGCTCCAGGCGTCCCTGGACTTCTCCGAGCGCGAGGGGCTGGCCCGTTACGTCGCCCTGCAACCGCACTACAACCTCGTCTCCCGTGACACCTACGAGAACGAGCTCCAGGACACCGCCGCCCGCGCCGGGCTCGCCGCCGTCCCGTATTCCGCCCTGGCCTCCGGTTTCCTCACCGGCAAGTACCGTCCGGGCACGTCGGTGGAGAGCGCCCGGGCCGAGAAGGCCGGCCGGCACCTGGAGTCGGAGCGGGGCCGGAAGGTCCTGGCCGCACTCGACAAGGTGGCCCAGGAGCGCGGTGCCGAGATCGCGACCGTCGCCCTGGCCTGGCTCGCCGCCCGTCCGACCGTGGCCGCCCCGATCGCCTCGGCCCGCACGGTCGATCAGCTGCCCGCACTGGTGGCCGTCGCCGGCCTGCGGCTGACCGAGCAGGAGCTGGCGGAACTCACCGAGGCGTCCGCCTGACCCGTCACCAGGGATGCCGGGGCGGCCGGCTCCCGTAGCGGTGCTGTCCGTGGGGCGACTGGTGATACGGCTGCCCAGGGGGTGACAGGTACGGGTTGTGGCCGCCGTACGGCTGGTACTGCTGTGGAACCGGCGCCCGGGCCATGTACCGCGGGCGCAGGCGGCCCGTCGCCTGTGCCGCGTACGCCAGGGCGGGGGCGGCCACCTCCCGGCGCTGCCAGAGATGGTGCAGCAGTTCCAGTTCACGTGCGGTGAAGTCCGGTTCCGCCGCCCCGCGGCCCGCCCGGCGGCGGAGGAACGCGAGGGACGTGGCGAACGACTCGTACTCGGCGACCGCCCGCGCCGCCGCCTTGCCACGCGCCCTGGCCTGCGCCTTGGCGTGACTTCGTACCTGCGCCGCGATCCGGCTGTGAGCGCCGTGGGCGGGGCCGTAGGCAGCGGCGTACCCGTAACCCGGGGCTCCGTACCCCGCTTGCGCGTGCTGCCGACGCGCCAGGTCCCGGGCCAGGCCGCGGGCCCGCATCGAGGAGAGCGCGAGCGGCTCGGCCGGGGTCAGCCAGCCGGCGGCCGCGTACGCGGGCAGCTCGGTCGCCAGGGTGCGCAGCTCCCGCTGGCGCGACCAGATCGCCAGCCAGGTGACCAGTCCGAAGACCGGGACCATGAACACCCCGTACACGACATAGAAGCCGTACGGGCCGAACGTCCCCGAGCCGTTCCACAGGGCGTGCATGCCCATGGCGAGGACCAGTCCGAGCAGCGGCAGCGCGATGCGGCGGATGCGGTGGCGGCGTGCACTGAGCGCCGCGAAGCCGAAGCCCAGGCCGGTCAGCACGGTGAAGAGGGGATGTGCGAACGGCGTCATCACTCCTCGCACGAAGAAGGTCGCGGCCGTCACCGACGCCAGGCCCGAGTTGCCGATCTGCTGGTCCTCGCCGAAAGCGTTGCCCAGATAGAGGATGTTCTCGGTGAAGGCGAAGCCCGTCGCGGTGAAGCCGGCGACGACGACGCCGGCGACGACACCGCCGAAGTCCCGTCGCCGGAACAGGAAGATCAGCAGGACGGCCGCCGCCTTCGCGCTCTCCTCGACGACCGGCGCTATCACCGTGGCCCCGAGGGTGTCCGCGCTCGCCGGGTCCGCGGTGGCCGTCGCGATCCAGCGGGTCGCGAACGAATTGGCGATGATCGCGACCAGGGCGGCGGCGCACGCACCCCAGGCGAAGGCGAACAGCAGATTCCGCCAGGGTTCGGGTTCGACCCGGTCCAGCCAGCGGAACGCCGTCATCAGGAGCGGGACGGGCAGCACGGCCAGACCGAGCCCGACCAGGAATCCTTCGGTGCCGGTCTGGGCGCGGACCAGGGCCAGGATCACCAGCCCGCACAGCGCGAGCACCGTGAAGACCGCAGCGATACGGAACGTCTTGCTCCGCCAGACCATGCCGACGTGGCGCGGACGGTAGCGCCACTGACCCCGCTCCGGCACGGCCGCCAGGATCTCGCCGACCCGCTGCTCCTCGAGGAGCGGGACGGCCGGCTGCGACTGTTGCTGCTGGACAGACCCGTCGGACACCCCATGACCCTAACGAGGGGAACTGACAGCTGACCATGGGGCGACGAGGTGCGCGTGCCGCCCCGTCAGAAAATCCGCAGCTCAGCCACGGGTGAGGAGCCGGCCGGGGTGGAAAGGTCAGCTACGGGCGAAGAGCAGGTCGTGCACGACATGGCCCTTGTCCAGGCCCTGCCCCTCGAACCGGGTCAGCGGACGGAACGCGGGCCGCGGCGCGTAGCCGCCGTCCGCCGCCGTGTTCTCGAACAGGGGGTGCGCGGTCAGTACCTCGAGCATCTGCTCGGCGTACGGCTCCCAGTCGGTCGCACAGTGCAGCACGGCGCCCGGCTTCAGCCGCTGCGCCGCCAGATCGAGGAACTCCGGCTGGATCAGGCGCCGCTTGTGGTGGCGCTTCTTGGGCCACGGGTCGGGGAAGTACACCCGGAGCCCGTCGAGCGAGTCCGGCGGCAGCATCTCGCGCAGCAGGATGATCGCGTCACCGTTGGCCACCCGGATGTTGGACAGTCCGTTCCGGTCCGCGAGACCGAGCAGATTGCCCTGGCCCGGGGTGTGCACATCGACGGCGAGTATGCCGGTGCCCGGGTCGTCGGCCGCCATCCGCGCGGTGGCCTCGCCCATCCCGAAGCCGATCTCCAGCACGATCGGGAGCCCGTCGAACAGCTCCGGCAGGTCGAGGACCGACTGCCCGTCGATGTCCAGGCCCCACTTCGGCCAGAGCCGCTGCAGAGCGTCCTCCTGGCCGGGTGTGACACGGCTGCGGCGCGGCTGGAAGCTGCGGATCCGGCGCTCGTGGTGCGAACCGGCCGGATCGGCGGCGGGCCCGCCGGGGAAGCGCGGCTCCTGACGCAGCCTGCGCTGGCGCTCGAAGGCGACGGCACGCAGATCGTGGGCCTCGTCGGTCTCGGGGGCGGGGTTCAAGGACTCAGACACAATGCCCCGATTCTACGGCGGGCGGCTTCCACCCCGTTCCCTGTGCCCGGAGCAGCGCCCTGCGTGCCACCTCCCGCCCGATGGGCAGAGAGGCAGTCGCGGCGGGCGACGGGGCGTTCAGCACGTGCACGGTGTGCGGGGCCTCGCGGATCAGGAAGTCGTCCACCAGCGTGCCGTCGCGCAGCACCGCCTGGGCCCTGACACCGGACGGGGCGGGGTGCAGGTCGTCCTCCGTGACCTCGGGCAGCAGCCGCCGGACGGCCGCGGTGAATGCGCTCCTCGACAGCGAACGGTGCACCTCGCCCGCCCCGTACCGCCAGTGTCTGCGTGCGATCTGCCAGGAGCCCGGCCAGGTCAGCGTGTCCGCGAGCTCACGGGGGCGTACGACCGGCCAGCCGTACCCCTCGCGGGCCAGCGCGGGCACCGCGTTCGGCCCGACGTGGACGCCGCCGTCGTGGCCCCGGGTCAGGTGCACCCCGAGGAACGGGAACGCCGGATCCGGCACCGGGTAGACCAGCCCGCGCACCAGCTCCGGCCTGGTCAGCTCGTAGTACTCCCCGCGGAAGGGCACGATCCGCATGCCCGGCTCGTCGCCCGCGAGCCGCGCCACCCGGTCGCAGTGCAGCCCCGCGCAGTTGACCAGGACCCGGGCCCGCACGACGCGGCCGTCCGCCGTCCGCACCGCCACACCCCACGGCCGGCGGTCGATCGCCGTGACCTCCGCCCCGAACCGGATCAGCCCGCCCGCGCCGCGCACCTCGGCCGCGAGCCGCTCGGCAACCGCCTTGAAGTCGCACACCCCGGTCGTCCCGACCCGGATCGCCGCGAGTCCGCGGACCTGCGGCTCGTACTCCGCGATCCCCGAGGGTCCCAGCTCCCGCACCGGCAGCCCGTGCTCCCGGCCGCGCTGCACCAGGGCGTGCAGCCGGGGCAGCTCGGCCCGCTCGGTCGCGACGATCAGCTTGCCGGTCACCGCGTGCGGAATGCCGTACTCCGCGCAGAAGTCGACCATCTCGGCGGCGCCGCGCACCGCATAGCGGGCCTTCAGCGAACCGGGGCGGTAGTAGATGCCACTGTGGATCACCCCGCTGTTGCGCCCCGTCTGGTGGCGCGCCGGGCCCCACTCCTTCTCCAGTACCGTCACCCGCGTGCCCGGAGCGGTCCGCGTGAGGGCATACGCCGTCGACAGGCCGACGATCCCGCCACCGATCACCAGCACATCGCAGTCGTACGCCGCGTGAGTCATCATCACGCCACCTCCCACCCCGATAGTGCACTGACCCACTGACATCGCACTCAAACCAGCGGAGGCCAGCGTGGCGCCCGGAATTCCGCCCCCGGCCGCCTGCGCGTCACCCGCAGGACTCCGCGCGGGCATCCGAGAGGCTGCGGGCGCCCCCGGGGAGGCCGCTACGCCGGCGCCACCAGCAGCGGCCGTGCCCGCTCGCGCAGCTCGGCGACGCGTGGCTCGTCCCCGTACGGCTCGAGGCGGTGCAGCAGGTCCCGTACGTACTCCGTGGTCCGCGCCGACGAGATGCGGCCGGCCACCTCGACCGCCCGGGTGCCCGCCGCGCAGGCCGCGTCGAGGTTGCCGGACTCCAGCTCGGCGACGGCCGAGACCACCAGCCGCAGCCCGTGCGAGCGCACGAACTCCTCGGTCGGCCGGGACAGTGCCTGTTCGGTGAAGCGCCGCACCTGCCGCGGGGCCTTCAGATCGCGGTAGCACTCCGCGGCGTCGGCGGCGAACCTGTCGTACGAGTAGAAGCCCAGCCACGACGGGTCCGCGTCGCCGTCCCGGGAACGCTCCAGCCAGCTCTCGGCGGCCTTCAGCGCGGCCCCCGCGGCCGGGGCGTCGCCCGCCTTCGCATGGGCCCGCGCCTCGACAAGGCGGAAGAAACTCATGGTGCGGGCGGTGGCGAGTCCGCGGTTGCGTTCGACGGCCGCCTGCGCGAGGTCGACTCCCTCGTCGGCGAAGCCGCGGTAGGTCGCCTGCAGCGACATCGACGCGAGGACATAGCCGCCGAGCGGCACGTCGGCCGCGGCCCGCGCGAGCCGCAGCGCCTGGATGTAGTACCGCTGGGCGGCCTCCTGCTGCCCGGTGTCGAACGCCATCCACCCGGCGAGTCTGGTCAGCTCGGCGGCGGCGCCGAAGAGCGCCCGGCCCACCTCGTCGCTGTACGAGCCGAGGAGCAGCGGCGCCGCGTCCACCCGTAAACACTCCGGGACCATGGAGGAGCGCCAGTCGCCGCCGCCGTACTTGGAGTCCCAGCGGCGCGCGTCCTGGGCCGCCTCGCGGAGTTTCGTCACATCGCTGTGGCCGACGCGCAGCGGCGAGATGTCGTTCATGGAGTCCGGTCCCGGCTGTACGGGAATGCCGGGCGCACCGCCCGGCGCACCCGGCGGTGGCGGTGCACCGTGCGCGCCCTGCGTGCCGAGGATCGCCGCCTCGGCCGCCGACGAGTCGCGTGCCACCGACGGGTCGGCGGGGGTTATCAGCCAGCGGGACGCGGGCGTCGCGTACGCGCTCACCGAGAACGAGCCCGCCAGCGACTGCCAGATCCCGCCGCTGCCCGCCCGGCGCCCGGCCAGATCCAGCCGGTACAGCTCGGTCGCCGAACGCACCGCCTCGGCCACGTCGCGCGGGAAGGCCAGACCGACCTCCGGCGCCGGATCGGCGTCCGCGAGCCCGATCTCGTGCAGCGGGACCGGCCGGCCGAGCTTGGCACCGATCGCCGCGGCGATGAGATGGGGTGCGGCACCCTGCGGCACCATGCCCTTCGAGACCCATCTCGCCACCGACGTCTTGTCGTAGCGCAGTGTCAGCCCGCGCTGCGCCCCGAGGTCGTTGACCCGCCGGGCGAGCCCGGCGTTGCTGATTCCCGCGAGGGCGAGAACGGTGCCGAGCTTCTCGTTCGGCCCGCGTTGCTCCCTGGACATGCGCCACCCCTCGACACACAGACGGCAGCCGCGTCACCGAGTAGGCGCGCGGCATTCGTACCGTGTTCTCCCCAGGGACGGGCCCCGGCACTCCGACCGCACACGCATGTGGCCGAGCCCCGAGGAATATGCCTCCTGCCGAGAACCTCAGTAAACCCAGCGTAGTTCGCCGCATCCCTACCGTTAAGGGGCAGACGTCCGTATGGCGGGATTGTTGTCCGTACGTGCGGTGGGCGGACGATCGGCGTACGGGGGGCGGTCCCACCGCGACGCTCCGGCCGCCCTGCCGGACCCGCCCGGACGCCGCTGGGGACCCCGCCGGGCGAGTTCCCCACGTGCTCCTGGCGTGTGGCCGTGCGCCCGGCCATGCGCTCTGGCCCGGCCGAGGGGGGAGCGCTTCCATGGGTGCTGCGTGGGTCGGCCCACTGCACTGGACTCAGTGGGCTGGGGGACACTGCCGCCTCATTCCCCGCAGGCGGCGGACCGGTCCGGGAGGCGAACCACGTCTCCCGGACTGTGCGTTCGGCGGGCCGCGGGGGCGGACCGGGGCCGGCGTGAGGGCGGGCGGGGAGCCGGTACGGGAGCGGCGGAGGGTCGTCGCGGAACCGGCCGGGCGACCTCGCATCAAAGCGGGATGGAACGGGACACCATGTGCGCCGGGAATCGGTTCCGGGGCTTGCCGTGCTCTCCGAGAATGGCCGAATGACGTCGGTCCGTCGCGGTTGGGCCGGGCGATTCGCGGTCCTCCGGCGGGCTGCCGACCTGCGGTCGGTGGGTAGTTCCGGAGGTGGCCGGATTTCGGCCGGTACGACCCGGGGGCAACGGGGAAGGCAACAAACGGAACCTGTAGGTGCGTTGTGGCGTCCCCCAGGACGCGGGGATCGGCCGGCCCCCGGTCGCCCTCCGGCTTTTGCCAGGGGCGCATGCGCTTGCGACGTGCGCCCTCCGTAGCCACTCCTGCGCGCCGTTGTCGTGGCAGCATGTTCCGCAACGGCGCTGCATGTTCTCGCAGTTCTCCCGGTACGAACCAGGTGCGCCGTTTTTGTCCACAGCCTGTGGAGGCGGCGATGCGTTGGTTGGTGGGGTGGAGCAGTATCGCCGCGAGCTTCGGCACGGTCGGCGCGGTCGGCGCAGCCGACGAGGGGCACACGGTGCACCCCGTGGGCTCCCAACTCCTGTGGGGCGATCCGGATCCGCTCTGGGCGGTCGGCGACTGGCGCCCCGACGAGATCCGGATCGCCTCCGTCGAGACCGCCGAAGGCGCACCCACCGCCCGCCTCGCCGTCCTCGGCTGCTGCGGCGCCACCGACGAGCAGCTCCGGCTGGGCCTCCTCGCCGCCCGTGGCGGCGCCCTGCGCCATCTCACCGCCTGGCCGGGCAGCTACACGGCCGTCGTCCGGATCGGTCGGAGGATCACCGTCGTCGGGGACCTCGCCGGAGCCCGCCCGGTCTTCTACACGCCCTGGGCGAGCGGTACGGCGTACGCGACCGCCGCACTCCCGCTCGCCGACCTCATCGAGGCGCAGCTGGACATCGGCCACCTGGCCGCGCTTCTCGCCTGCCCCGAGACGCCGGAGGCACTCCGCGACGGTACTCCGTACGTGGGTGTGAAGCGCATTCCGCCGGGGCACGCGCTCATCCTCCGCGAGGGCTCCCGCGAGATCACCGGGTACGAGCCGGTCGCCTCCCTGGCCGTCGCCGCCCCCCAACTCGACCCGGTGAGCGCCGTGGACGGGGTGCGCGACGCATTGCTCGAAGCGGTACGTGCCAGGCTCCTGGCCCCCCGCCACGCGCCCGAGACGCTGCCGCCCGACCCGGGACCGGTCCCCGGCATGGGGCCCGCCGAACGTCGCGCCGCCCGCGGCGTGCCCGTCCCCGGCATCGGCGCCGACCTCTCCGGCGGCAGCGCTTCCGCCACCCTCGCCCTGCTCGCCGCGGGCCTGCCCGGACTCCCCGGCACCCTCCTCGGCCACGGCACGGGCGCGGGCGAGCGGCTGCTCGCCGTCACCTTCAACGACCTCACCACCCGCGACCACGAGGACGAACTCGAACGCGCCGCGGTCATCGCCGCCAACCCGCGGCTGCACCACGTCGTCGTCGCCGCGGGCGAGGAGGCACTGCCCTACGCCGACCTGGGCAGTGGCCCGCTCACCGACGAACCGGCCCCGTCCCTCGTCGTCGCCGAACGCCACCGCAGGCGCCTCGCCGCCGGCAGCGCCGACCACTTCGTCGGCGACGGCGCCCGGCAGGTCCTCGACGCGCACCCGGCCCGCCTCGCCGACCTCCTGATGGACCGCCGCCGACGCCATCTGCTGCGCCCGGTCGCCGCCCTCGCCAGAGCCGAAGGACCGTCCGCACACTCGCTGTTCGTACCGCTGACCGTCTACCGCGCGGCCCGCCGCCTGGCCCGTACGTCGTACCGCACGGGTCTCGAAACGGCTGCGGACCGGCTCCCGGACGCCAACCGCCGCACGCCCGACCTCGGCACCCCCGCCGACGCCTCGCTCGCCGCGCTCACCTGGTCACGGCCGGGGCCCGCCGCCCGCTGGCTGACCGGGGAGGCGCTCGCGGAAGTGTCGGTGCGCCTCCAGGAGGCGGCGATCCGCCCCACTTCGGTCCAGCGTCCCGGCGAGGCCCGCGCCCGCGCCGCGCTCGCCCGACACGCCGCCGACCACCGGATCCTGGAACAGGCCGCCGAGATCCGCAGCCAGCGGCTGCACGCCCCGTTCCTCGACAACCAGGTGGTACGGGCCGCCCGCGCCCTGCCCGAATCGCTCCGCGTCCAGCCGGGCGCCCGCGCCGCCATCCTGCGCCGCGTTCTCGCGGGCGCGGGCATCCACGAACTGCCGCCGGGCTGGGGCACCCCCTCCCAGGCGACCTCGACCCCGGTCAGCCGCACCGGTCTGCGCACCGCGCTCCCCGACCTGATCGCCCTCTTCGACGCCCCGCTGCTCGCCGACGCGGGCCTGATCGAGGCCCGGGTCGTACGAAAGGCCCTGCGCGCTGCCTCCGAGGGCGAACCGCTGCCCCTGGACGGCCTCGCCGACCTGGCCGCCACGGAGCTCTGGCTCCGCCGCCTCGTCTCCCGCCGCGGCACCTGCTGGACGGGCACGGCGGCGCCGCACCAGCGCGCGGTGGCGGGCGGAGTGGTCCCGGCCCGCCGCACCCTGCAACGCTGACCGTCACCGATACCCGACGCCGCTCGGCACGGGCTGGTTCCGGTGGCTGCGCAATCTCCGCAGCGAGGGCCTCGCCCGGACCGAACGGACCCTCTCGCTCGGCAACGACCCCACCGATCCCTCCTACTGGCCCCGGACGGAACTGCGCATGCTGCAGTTCTTCCTCGCCGTGGAGAACCGGGTGTCCGACGACGTCCGTGACGACGACCGCATCCAGGAGCTTGTCCGCACCGTCCGGGACGCGTTCAGCACGACGGGTCCGCATCCCGCCCGCTTCCCCGGGCTGCTCCCGTCCATGACCACGAACAGCAGGCGTGCGAGGAACGGGGCCGGCAGCCGTACGAGTCCGAGCGCGCCGCGGGCACCCAGCTGACCGTCGACGATCCTCGAACTTCTGCCCCTGGGCGCCGCGGAGCTCGCCGGCGCCGAGGGGAGCGGCCCGGATCCCCGCACCGTTCCGACGGCTCCGGCCCCCGGATCAGCGGCAGCTGATCCTCGACTCCGCCCAGTCGGCCAGCGTGACCCCGCCGAATGGGGCCGCCGGTTCCACGACGAGCCGGATCCGCTGCTGCCCCGCGATGCCGACCCCCATGGGTACGGCCGGATCGGTGCCGTTCATCAACGGGGATTGCCACAGTTGCACCCCGGCACCGTTGAACACGGAGAAGCGCACCGATCCGAGCCCCGCCGCCAGATCGTCGACCCCGACCATCGCCTCGTAGCGGGTGCATGCCCGGTTCAGCTGGATGGTGACCGACGAACGGCCGTGCACGGTCACCCCGTGCGCGTACCGCGTGCCGCCGATCGACAGGCCTGAGCGCCGCCAGACCCAGCTGCTCTCACCCATCGACACCTCCGGCTCCGTGTGGTCGCCGAGGAAGGAGTAGCGCAACTCGCTGACCTGGTAGACGACGGCCGGCGGCGCGGGTGGCGGAGGCGTGGGTGTGGGTGTGTGCGTGGGCTTCGGCGGTGCGGGGACCGGCGGCTTCGGCTTGGGTGGGGGCGTGGATGTGGGTGTTTGCGTCGGCTTCGCCTTCGGCGGCGGAGTCGGTGTGGGCGCGGGCGGTGCGGGCGGGGCGGGCGCGCTCGGAGGTTCGGGCTCCGGCGTCGGCTTCGGGGGCGGTGGCGACGGCACCGCGGGCGCCACCACCGGCGGTTTGGCCACGGGCTTGGCCTCCGGCCTCGGCTGCTCGTCACCGACCAGCGCCCAGACCAGACCGGCCGCGGCCGCGACAGCCACCGCCGCCGCGATTCCGGCCTTGACCGGGGCGCCGAGCCCCTCCGAGGCCACGGCGCCACCGGCCGTACCGCCGGACGAACTCCCGCCCGTCGCCGCCGCGGCACCTGCACCCGCCGCGCCGGCCGCGCCGCCCGCCACGATCCCGGCGGCCTTGAGCGCGTATCCGGCGGCGAACCAGCCGACGACCGCGACCGGGAGCAGCGCCGGAATCCCGGCGTTGACATGCGCCAGCTCGCCCGCGGCGACCCGGCACTTCGCGCACTCGTCCAGATGCTTGCGCAGCCCGCGTTCGGCCCGCATGCGCAGGCCGCCCCGGGCGTAGGCGCCGAGCCGGTCGGCATAGCGCGCACAGTTGCCGCCCGAGGTGAGCGACTGGCTCACATGCGCCTGCAGATACGCCTGCTTGAGCCCCTCACGGGCCCGGCCGGCCAGCACCGCCGTGGCATTGGCGGTCAGCCCGAACAGCGGCGCGATCTCGCTCGGCGACTCCTCCTCGACGGTGGTGTGCCACAGCACCGCCTGCCAACGCTCCGGCAGACTGCGGAACGCCTGCATGGCCATCGACTGCTCGGCCTCGTGCATCGCCATGACGTCCGCGCCCAGATCCAGCGTGTCCGCGTCCGGCACGCCGGAGGAGCGGGACGCCTGCACGGCGAACACCGCGAAGTCATCGACCAGCTGCTCCCGCTTCGCCGTTCTCGTCCAGGCAGCGGCAACATGCCGTACCGCCGTCATGAGGTACGCCCGCACGGCCTCCTCGGGGCCTTTGCCACCCCGTACCGCCTGCAGAGTGCGGGCGAAGACCTCGGCTGTCAGGTCCTCGGCCGTGTGGGCGTCCCGACAGCAGCTCCGGGCGTAGCGCCGCACACTGCCCGAGTGCCGCCGGAACAACTCCTCGTACGCGAGGTCGTCCCCGGACCGCATGTGCTGGATCAACTGGGCGTCGGAGAACGTGAGTCCGGCCGACCCGGAACTGCTCCCGCCGTCCCGCTGCATCGGCACGGTGGTCTCGGCCCCGACGGTGGCACCGGCACTGACATCGGCATTGCCGCCCGCCGACGCGGACTGCCAGGGTCCGGGCAGCACGGTTCCGCCCTCGGCGTCACCGCCCGAACGCCCGGGGCCGGCCTGGCTCGGAACCTGCCGGAACGTCGGCTCACCGGCCTCCGCGCCCTCACCCACGATCGAGACGCCGTCGAGCGGTTCTTCCTGCTGCCCGTCACCGCTCATCGCGGAAGCCCCCGTATGCGCTTTCGGACCCGAACACCGGGCCAGCGTGCCACACGGCGCAATCACGGCGAACGTTCCATCCTGGCAACCACTCATCCGGGGCGTTTTCCCGAATGCGAGCACTAACGACCTGATCCGCTCGCTATCGTGCACCAGGCCGTAAGGGCTCGCAGAGAATCAACATGCTGGTTTGATCTCTGATGGGGGTCGGCTGCCGTACTTGCCGAGGTGGGCGGCCACGTCTGCCGGGGTGCGGAACCTGGCGGTTGAAGGCGGGATCGCGTGGTCGCGCTCGGCCAGGAGGGGCCGTACTTCCTGGACTGCCCGCGTGAGGGTGCTCCCGGTGACGCCGAAGAGCTGGGCGAGCAGGTCGTGGGTACCAATCTTGCGAAGGCTGAGCACGGTGGCCAGGATGCGGTCTTCGTCGGAGAGCTTGTCCTTGGCGCCCGCACCGCGTGCTCGTTGGCGCTCACCGCCCCGGCGTTCGCGGCGAGTCTGCTCTCGTCGTCGTGCCAGTGCTGGGATCAACGCGCTGACCAGAACGTCCAGTTGTGGATCGGTCATGCCGGTCAGCTCCGGGTCACGGAGCGAGCCGGCGGCAACGTCATTCGGGAGCTCGGGCGACCGCGCTTCGGTCTCCATGCCCGCGCCCTGGCGTGGGGGCGGGCAGGCATCGCCATGGAGCGTGTAGTTCCAGTCGCCGTGGAAGCGGTGCCGGCTCATCGCCAGCGCGTCGACCTGGGCATCGCTGACCTTCACGCCGGTGTCGTAGCTGTCGGTGTCGAGGCGGGCCTCGACCGTCAGTCCGGTGCGGGTGGTGGTCGCCGCGATCGTCTCCACGATGACGTCATGGCTGCTCAGGGGCCTGCCGCGCCAGTTCATGGAGATGTGGGAGAACAGCCGGTGCTCGATCCGATTCCACTTCGATGTGCCCGGCGGTAGGTGACAGACTGTGATGTCCATGCCGGTCTCGGCGGCCAGGGCAGCGAGTTCACTCTTCCAGGCGCGGGTGCGGTAGCCGTTGGAACCGCCCGCGTCGGCGGTAATCAGCAGCCGTGTGGCGTGCGGGTAATCGTGTCGGCCGCGGGCCTGCCACCAGCGGCGGATGGATTCCACCGCGAACGCGGCGGTGTCGTGGTCGGTGCCGACGCTGACCCAGCCGGTGTTCGCCGCGATGTCGTAGATCCCGTACGGGATCGCCTTGCCGGGCCCCTCCCGGTCCAGGAAGTCATGCGTCTTGACCTTGACCGGCTCGCCCCCCGGTTGCCACTCCCGCCCGGCGTTCTTGTACTGGCCGACCAGTTCCTTCTTCTTGCTGTCCACGCTGATCACCGGATCTCCGGAGCTGATGTGGTCCTTGGCCCGGTCGTTGATGTAGCGGAACTGGGCGTCCCGGTCCGGGTGCTGCTTGCCCTCGACGGTCTTGGAGTTGGCCTGCAGACTGAAGCCCGCCTCCCGCAGCAGGTCACCGACCGTGTCGGCACTGACCTTGTGTCCCTGAAGCGTCAGCTCGCCGGCCAGGTTCCGGGTCGACTTGGTCGTCCACCGCAGCGGCGACATCGGGTCCCCGCGCATGTCCGGCTCGACCAGGGCGAGAAGTGCGGGACGCAGTCCCGCGTCCAGGTCGGCGGCCTTCTTCCGTCCGCCGCCGGGCCGGCGGACCCGCCCCAGGGGCCCTTCGCCAGCCTCCAGCTCATAGACGCCCTTGCGGACCGTCGCCTCGCTGACCCCGGCTGCCCGGGCGACGGCCCGGATCCCGCCGTGTCCCAGGAGCCGGGCCTCGGCTCCCATCAGCAGACGCTGTTGCCGCTCGTCCAGATGCGGGAACAACACCCCGAACTTCGCACTCAGTTGATCTCGAATCTCCTGCGTTATGCCCATACCACATCAACGAGCCGCATCGCCGGAAGCAACACGTTGATTCTCTGCGAGCCCTAAGGGCAGTCCCGTGGCCCCTGGCGGGCGCACGAGGACAGCTATGGCACCTCGCCGCACTGCCGGAACGCCCGAATGCGCCCAGTATGTAGACGCTCATCCGCTTTGCGATGCACCGCATCCGACGCCGCGCGCTGGCCCGCCAGGGATGACGGGACAGCCCTTGGCGGGCACTCGAATGGGGAAGGATCAACGAGCTTCCGGCGCAGCCGAGTTGCCGAACGCGCCCCCCGCACGAGGACCACACCGACCTCTCACGCCGCCCGTCACGGACCCGACGCCCCGCGCGGGGGCCCGACGGCGCCCGACCGCCGCGCCGACCCGCGCCGCCGGGCGCCTTGCCCGGCGGATCGAAGCACGGCCCGAGCGGCCACAGCTCGGCCGCCCGAAGGTCCGCCGAGCTGCTCGCACGTTCGAGCCGAGGCGCAAGCCCGATCCCACCCGTGAGCCCGGGCTCACGCACACTCGAGCTCACCTGTCATGCGGTCCCGTTCATGTCGTCCCGGTCACGCAGGGCGCGAGCGCAGCCCCTCCAGCAGGATGTCCAGCAGTCGGGCCGAAGCGGCAGCCTGCTGAGCCGCATCCGGCAGGGCGGGCGCCGCCGTCGCGATGACCAGCAGCACGTCCGCCACCGTCACATCACGCCGCAGCTCACCCGCCGCCCGCGCACGGTCGACCAGGCGGCCCACGACCTCCAGCAGTTCGGCCGTGCCCGCGCCCTCGCCCGAGAGCCCGTCGTCGTCGGCCGGGTGCCGGCCGGCGACCCGGAGGTCGGCCTGGCCCGCCCCCTGCCGCTGATGAGGAACCCGTGCCTCATCCCGGGCATCCCGGACATCGCCGGAGCCTACAGCCGAGACCGCGCCCACATCCTGCGCAACTCCCGTGTCCCCGGCCACCGTCGAGTCGTCGACATCGACCCCGACCCGCAGCACCTGCGGCGGCAGCAGCCGCCCCGCGCCCGAGGCCACGGATGTCCGCAGGAAGCGCGAGAGTGCCGACCACGGCTCGTCCTCCTGCCCCAGTGCGGTCCGCGCCTGGTCGGTCAGCCGGGAGGTCTCCTCCTCGGCTATCCGGCGCACCAGCACGTCCTTGCTCGGGAAACGCCGGTACACCGTGCCGACCCCGACCCGGGCGCGGCGTGCCACGTCCTCCATCGGAGCCCCGTACCCCAGCTCGCCGAACACCTCGCGTGCGGCCCGCAGTACATGCTCCAGATTTCGCTGTGCGTCCACGCGCAGCGGCGCCGAGCGGCCGACGGTGGAGCTGGAGCCGACAGTCGTTCCCGCCGTGCTCACCGTACCGACTGTGCCGATTCGTCCGTTTCCGTCGGACGAGACAGCAGTAGTCTGCCAATGCGAATCCTGAATATGCATAACTTTTCCCCCGGTTATGACGTCTCCCCCCGGAGACTTCCCGCCGTGTCAGTCGGGGAGTGGATCATCGTCCCAGCCCGACACCCCGACGACATACGAACATAGTTGAGCCCGGGTCAATTCAGAAGAGGGCAGTTCCGCACGGTGCGCCCCCCGATCGGAGCAAGGACCGGTTGATTCCTGATTCCACCCCTCGCCATCACCCCCACTGCAACGTCTGACCTGCGCAGCTTCCGTATTGCCCCGATGGCCGACCCCAGGGGCCCATCCGGAACCTCCGGTCACACAATTTGCCGGGGCTGTGGACAAATACCTGAGCACGTTGCGTCATGGGGAGGTGATGGCTTCAGATTCCCGGGGGACACCCCCCGGCCCGCCGCCGGGTGTGCGCATCCTCGTCATCGGCGGCGGCTACGTCGGGATGTACACAGCGCTGCGTCTCCAGCGGAAGCTGAAGCAGAGACTCAAGTCCGGCGAGGCCGAGATCGTCGTCGTCACGCCCGAGCCCTACATGACGTATCAGCCGTTCCTGCCCGAAGCGGCCGCAGGCTCGATCTCGCCGCGCCATGTCGTCGTACCGCTCCGCCGCGTGCTGGCGCAGTGCACGATCGTCGTCGGCGAGGCGCAGCGCATCGACCACGCCAAGCGCACGGCGACCGTCACCACGCTCGCCACCGGCGAGGACGGCACCGGCGCCCTGGAGATCCCGTACGACGAGATCGTCATCGCACCCGGCTCCGTCTCGCGCACCCTCCCGATCCCCGGCCTCGCCGACCACGGCATCGGCTTCAAGACCATCGAGGAGGCCATCGGCCTGCGCAACCACGTCATCGAGCAGATGGACATCGCCTCCGCCACCCGCGATCCGGCCATCCGCGACGCCGCCCTCACCTTCGTCTTCGTCGGCGGCGGCTACGCGGGCGTGGAGGCGCTCGCCGAACTCGAGGACATGGCCCGTTACACCTCGCGGTACTACCACAACATCAAGGCAGAAGACCTGAAATGGATCCTCGTCGAGGCGTCCGACCGGATCCTGCCGGAGGTCGGCGACGCGATGGGCATGTACGCCGTACGGGAGCTGCGCGGCCGCAATATCGACGTACGCCTCGGTACCCGGCTGGACTCCTGCGAGGACCGGGTCGCCGTCCTCAGCGACGGCTCGCGCTTCCCGACCCGTACGCTCGTGTGGACCGCAGGCGTCAAGCCCGCCCCGATCCTCGCCGCCACCGATCTGCCCCTCACCGAGCGCGGCAGGCTCCGCTGCACCGCGCGGCTCGCCGTCGAGGGCGCCGAACACGCCTGGGCCGCCGGGGACGCCGCGGCCGTTCCCGATCTGACGGCCGGTGAACCGGGCAAGGAGACCGCGCCCAACGCCCAGCACGCCGTGCGCCAGGCCAAAGTCCTCGCCGAGAACATCCTCGCGGCGATCAGCGGCAAACCGCTCGAGGAGTACCGGCACAGCTACGCGGGCTCCGTCGCCTCGCTCGGCCTCCACAAGGGCGTCGCCCATGTCTACGGACGCAAGCTCAAGGGCTATCCGGCCTGGTTGATGCACCGCACGTACCACCTGAGCAGGGTCCCGACCTTCAACCGGAAGGCCCGCGTCCTTGCCGAATGGACCCTCGCCGGACTCTTCAAACGCGAGATCGTCTCCCTCGGCTCGCTGGAACACCCGCGCGCCGAATTCGAACTCGCCGCCGGGGGCAGACGCACCGGGGACGACGGTCCACCCAAGCAGGATGGCTGACTGTCAGTACGGTCCGTCACACTGGACGTGTGACCATAGGTGGGTCCACACCTGCACAGAGTGACCCGGCCGACAGTGACCAACAGTGACCAGTACGAGGCCCGGCTGCGCCTCACCGGGGGTCCGGCCCCCGGTGCCCCCGACCCCGGCGGAAGAGAGCCGGTAGCAGAACCGGAAGCAGAACCGGCAGAGGAAGCAGCCCGCCCGAGCGGACCAGACCGACACACGAGGCCAGAATTTCCGTGAACTTCACGCGTTGGAGCGCCCGCCTACCAGGAACGCAGCGCCGCGCCGCCGCCCGGGACAACCGCAGTTCGGTGCCCGCGGCCCGCGGCGAGTACGCCGGGGCCGGGCCAGGGTCCGCCGCACCGGACGGAAACACCCCCAAGGCCTTCGGAGAGGTCTCCGGACCGGCCTCCGAACAGGCCCCCGGACCCGCGCTGGAGGATCTCTCCGCCCGCGAGCTCCTCGGCCGGCTGCCCGCCCCGGTCGCCCTGGTGTACGGCCCCGACCACCGCATCGCCTACGTCAACGACGCCTACGCGGCAGCCTTCGGTCCCCGCCCCACCGGCGCCACGGCGGCCGATGCGATGCCTGAGCTCGACGAGCTCAGCCTGTTGCCCCTCATGGATCAGGTCCTGCGCAGCGGCACGCCCCGTACGGTCAAGTCCCGCAAGGTCCGCAACGGCAGCTCGTACACCGTGACCTGCACCCCGGTCGCCACGCCCGCCGCCCACGGCAAGGAGGACGGCAGCGGCAGCGACAAGGGGAGTGAGAGCGGTGTTCTCGTCTACGCAGCCGACGTCACCGACCACGCCGAAGCGGCTGAGCGCCTCCGCACCAGCGAGCGCCGTCACCGCGAGACAGCCGTCACCCTCCAGCGCTCCCTGCTCCCGCAGGAGCTGGAGCAGCCCGACGACCTGCGGATCGCCGCCACGTACCAGCCGGGCGGCACGGATGCGGCGGTCGGCGGCGACTGGTACGACGTCATCACCCTCGGCGCGGGCCGCACCGCGCTCGTCATCGGGGACGTGATGGGCCGCGGGGTGCGCGCCGCCGCGGTGATGGGCCAGCTCCGCACCGCCGTCCGCGCCTACGCCCGCCTCGACCTCCCGCCGCACGAGGTGCTGCAGCTGCTCGACGGGCTCGCCGCCGAGATCGACGCCAGCCAGATCGCCACCTGCGCCTACGCGGTCCACGATCCGAACGAGGGCCGGCTCGTCTACGCCTCCGCCGGCCACCTCCCGATCCTCGTCCGCGACGAGGACGGTTCGGTGCGCCGCGCCGAGGACCCGACCGGACCGCCGCTCGGCACCGGAGGCTGGATCCACACGTCGGGCACGATCGCGCTGCCGCCCGGCTCCACCGCCGTCCTCTACACGGACGGTCTTGTGGAACGCCGCAGCGAGGACATCGACGAAGGGGTCGCGGCCCTGGAGCGCGCCCTCTCCGGCGCCAAGGGATCACCGCAGGTGGTCTGCGACCGTCTCATCCGTTCCCTCGGGGTCACCGCCGAACACGACGACGACGTGGCGGTGCTGGTGGTCCAGCACCCGGCCCGCACGGGGGCGAACGCGGAGCTGTTCCACAACGCCTCGCTCGATCTCCTCGGCGGCATCGAAGCGGCCCCGCGGGCCCGCGCCTTCGCCACCGGCGTCCTGACGTCGTGGCGGTTCCCGGTGGAACTGTGCGACCTGGGCGTCCTCGCCGCCAGCGAACTGGTGGCGAACTCCCTCCAGCACGGCACCCCGCCGATGCGCCTGGGTCTGCGCCGCACCGACCGCCGCCTGATCATCGAGGTGACCGACGGCGACGACCACCTGCCGCGCCGGCGCCGCGCCGAGCCGGTGGACGAAGCGGGCCGCGGCATCTCCATCGTCGCGACGATCGCCTCGTCCTGGGGCAGCCGTCGCACACCCGGCGGCGGCAAAGCGGTCTGGTGCGAGTTCGCGCTGCCTCAGTGAGCGGCAGCAGGAGCCGCGGCTGAAACCACAGGAGCCGCAACGGGGGCGGTCGCCGGCTCGGCCGTCGCTGTGGCTGTCGCCTCGGCGTCCGGTACGGACAGGGCCACCACCCGCGACGGCGCCACCGCGAGCGAAGGCTGATCCTGTACGGGGGTGAGCCGGCGCCCCAGCCGCAGTGCGAGCACCGTGATGCCCAGCGAGAACAGCACGAACGTCACGATGTACGGCCCGTGCAGCGAGGCCCCCATCGGCCCGCCCACGGCCGGACCGACCGCCAGCGCGAGCTGCTTGACCAGGGCGAAGGCCGAGTTGTACTGACCGACCATCGACTCCGGCGCCAGATCGGCGACCAACGGCGCGACCGTCGGCGAGAGCATCGACTCACCGAGTCCGAACAGCGCGTACGTGGAGATCATCGCGGCCGTCGCCATGGTCTGGCTGCCGTGCCCGAGCCCCGCGTACCCCGCCACGATCCAGGCGAACGCCCAGATCAGCCCGACCGCGGCAATGACCCGGCTGCGCTTGCGGCGCTCCACCAGTCGCAGCACGACGAACTGCGCCACGACGATGACCGCGGTGTTGGCGGCCAGCGCGATGCCCAGCGTCGAGGGCTCGATCCCGGCGGCCTCGGTGCCGTATGCGGCAAGACCGGACTCGAACTGTCCGTAGCAGGCGAAGAACAGCACGAAGCCCAGCACACACAGCTGCACCATCGCCCGGTGCGAGAGCAGCATCCGCAACCCGCCCTTCGCGGCGGACCCGTCGGTGGGCCTCGCGTCCGCGAACGCGGGGGAACGAGGCATCCGCACCGTCATCGCGACGACGCCGAGCACGATGAACATCGCCGCCTCGATGAGGAACAGCAGCGTGAAGGTCTCCGGGCGGCTCGTGTCGACGATCTGCCCGCCGACCAGACCACCGATGCCGAGTCCCAGGTTCTGCAGGAAGAACTGCATCGCGAAGGCGCGCGTACGGGTGGCGGCGCCGGAGCACTGGACGAGCATCGTCGCGAGCGCCGGCGACATGACGGCCGTGCCTGCACCGAGGACGGCGGCCGACAGCACGGCGGTCGTCACGTTCGACGAAAGCCCGAGGGCCGCCGCGCCCACGGACGCCACCACGGCGGCGACGATCAGTACCGGCATGGGACCGCGCCGGTCGATGGCCCGCCCGGTGAACGGCAGGACTGCCAGCGCTGCCATGGCGAAGACGGCCAGCACGACTCCCGCCGTACCGGCGCCCAGATCCCGCACCTGTGCCACATAGACGTACAGATACGGAACGGTGAACCCCACACCGAACGCGCTCAGCGCGCTCCCCAGCTGGATCCGCCGCAGCGCTGCGCCCATTTCCCTGGTCACACTCACCTACCTCAAGCTCACGAAGGACTCACGTCCAAAGACTTCAACAGTAAAGTTCGAAGCTCAACAATACAGACCGAAGGACTTCGATGCCAATGAAAGGCGTGCCATACTGCCCGCCATGTCTGACACCACCGAGCCCTCCGGCCTCCAGGAGCCGAGCCTCGACGAGCAGATCGCCGCTTATCAGCGCGAGTTCCGCGACCTGGATCCCCAGGTCGAGCAGGTCGTCTCGGCCCTCGGCCGGCTGAACCGCCGGATGAACGTCGGGTACGGACGCCAGCTGGCCGACCTCGGCATCAGCAACGCCGAGTGGGAGGTCCTCAAGACCCTCGTCGTGGCGGGCTCCCCCTACCGGCTGGGCCCGGGGGAGCTGGCCAAGCGCCTCGGTCTCACCCCGGCGGCGATGACCCACCGCATCGACCGCATGGCGAACGAGGGTCTGGTCACGCGGGACCGGGACGAGAACAACCGCGTACGCGTCATCGTCGAACTGACCGATGAGGGGCGTACGAAGTGGCTGGAGGCGATGCGCATGGCCTCCGCCTTCGAGGAGGACCTGCTCCAGGACCTCTCGGGCGAGGAGCGCGGAGCCCTCGGCGGGATGCTGATCCGCCTCCTGCGCAGGGTCGAGCACACCCAGCCGGACGCCGGCGGCCGCCTCACAGACCTCGACTGAGCCGCTCCGGACTCGGACACGCGGGGCCGGGGACACGCCGGAAAACGGCTTGACCTGGCGGAGTTGACACGCCCCTACCCGATCCGTAAGGTTCGTCGAGTTGTCACGGAGCCGGAACGGTTCTGCGACAACCGATCCCGCCGCGAATGCGGCAACTCAAACTCAGCACGATCTCCCACTCGGGACGATTTCGGCATGCCGGAATTCATTTCGAAGGCTCGATTATGAGCCGCCGGGAAAATCCGCTAGAGTTTGGACGTCGGAACGGCCCAACAGCCGGGAAGACAAACCCCGCTGACTGGGAATCAGGCCCGAAAGGATCTGATAGAGTCGGACTCGCCGGAAAGGGAAACGCGAAAGCGAAGAACTGGAAAGCGGAACCCGCTTCGACCGGGAATCGGACACGAAAGAGTCTGATAGAGTCGGAAACGCAAGACCGAAGGGAAAGCCCGGAGGAAAGCCCGAGAGGGTGAGTACAAAGGAAGCGTCCGTTCCTTGAGAACTCAACAGCGTGCCAAAAGTCAACGCCAGATATGTTGATACCCCGGCCTGTTTCGGCAGGTTCGAGGTTCCTTTGAAAGTCCTGTCGGGCCTCACGGTTCCGGTAGGCAATTACACAGCGAGGACGCTGTGAACGATCGGTCCTATTCCGACCGGTCGTTCCGCTCTCGTGTGTGTCATCCCGATCACGGGAGAACATTCACGGAGAGTTTGATCCTGGCTCAGGACGAACGCTGGCGGCGTGCTTAACACATGCAAGTCGAACGATGAAGCCCTTCGGGGTGGATTAGTGGCGAACGGGTGAGTAACACGTGGGCAATCTGCCCTTCACTCTGGGACAAGCCCTGGAAACGGGGTCTAATACCGGATAACACTCTGTCCCGCATGGGACGGGGTTAAAAGCTCCGGCGGTGAAGGATGAGCCCGCGGCCTATCAGCTTGTTGGTGGGGTGATGGCCTACCAAGGCGACGACGGGTAGCCGGCCTGAGAGGGCGACCGGCCACACTGGGACTGAGACACGGCCCAGACTCCTACGGGAGGCAGCAGTGGGGAATATTGCACAATGGGCGAAAGCCTGATGCAGCGACGCCGCGTGAGGGATGACGGCCTTCGGGTTGTAAACCTCTTTCAGCAGGGAAGAAGCGAAAGTGACGGTACCTGCAGAAGAAGCGCCGGCTAACTACGTGCCAGCAGCCGCGGTAATACGTAGGGCGCAAGCGTTGTCCGGAATTATTGGGCGTAAAGAGCTCGTAGGCGGCTTGTTGCGTCGGTTGTGAAAGCCCGGGGCTTAACCCCGGGTCTGCAGTCGATACGGGCAGGCTAGAGTGTGGTAGGGGAGATCGGAATTCCTGGTGTAGCGGTGAAATGCGCAGATATCAGGAGGAACACCGGTGGCGAAGGCGGATCTCTGGGCCATTACTGACGCTGAGGAGCGAAAGCGTGGGGAGCGAACAGGATTAGATACCCTGGTAGTCCACGCCGTAAACGTTGGGAACTAGGTGTTGGCGACATTCCACGTCGTCGGTGCCGCAGCTAACGCATTAAGTTCCCCGCCTGGGGAGTACGGCCGCAAGGCTAAAACTCAAAGGAATTGACGGGGGCCCGCACAAGCAGCGGAGCATGTGGCTTAATTCGACGCAACGCGAAGAACCTTACCAAGGCTTGACATATACCGGAAAGCATCAGAGATGGTGCCCCCCTTGTGGTCGGTATACAGGTGGTGCATGGCTGTCGTCAGCTCGTGTCGTGAGATGTTGGGTTAAGTCCCGCAACGAGCGCAACCCTTGTTCTGTGTTGCCAGCATGCCCTTCGGGGTGATGGGGACTCACAGGAGACTGCCGGGGTCAACTCGGAGGAAGGTGGGGACGACGTCAAGTCATCATGCCCCTTATGTCTTGGGCTGCACACGTGCTACAATGGCCGGTACAATGAGCTGCGATGCCGCGAGGCGGAGCGAATCTCAAAAAGCCGGTCTCAGTTCGGATTGGGGTCTGCAACTCGACCCCATGAAGTCGGAGTTGCTAGTAATCGCAGATCAGCATTGCTGCGGTGAATACGTTCCCGGGCCTTGTACACACCGCCCGTCACGTCACGAAAGTCGGTAACACCCGAAGCCGGTGGCCCAACCCCTTGTGGGAGGGAGCTGTCGAAGGTGGGACTGGCGATTGGGACGAAGTCGTAACAAGGTAGCCGTACCGGAAGGTGCGGCTGGATCACCTCCTTTCTAAGGAGCATCTAGATTCCGCAAGGAATCCAGAGCCACTACGTCGGCAAATGTTCGACGGTGGTCAGCTCATGGGTGGAACGTTGACTATTCGGCACGACAGGTTGTTTTTCACTAGTACTGCTTCGGCGTGGAACGTGGGAAGGGATCGGTTGTGTCGGGCACGTTGTTGGGTGTCTGAGGGTACGGCCGTATGGTCGCCTTCAGTTGCCGGCCCCAGTGAACTCGCCCTTTTCGGGTGGGGTGATGGGTGGCTGGTCGTTGTTTGAGAACTGCACAGTGGACGCGAGCATCTGTGGCCAAGTTTTTAAGGGCGCACGGTGGATGCCTTGGCACCAGGAACCGATGAAGGACGTGGGAGGCCACGATAGGCCCCGGGGAGCTGTCAACCGAGCTTTGATCCGGGGGTGTCCGAATGGGGAAACCCGGCAGTCGTCATGGGCTGTCACCCGCTGCTGAACACATAGGCAGTGTGGAGGGAACGAGGGGAAGTGAAACATCTCAGTACCCTCAGGAAGAGAAAACAACCGTGATTCCGGGAGTAGTGGCGAGCGAAACTGGATGAGGCCAAACCGTATGCGTGTGATACCCGGCAGGGGTTGCGCATGCGGGGTTGTGGGATCTCTTTTTCACGGTCTGCCGGCTGTGAGACGAGTCAGAAACCGTTGATGTAGGCGAAGGACATGCGAAAGGTCCGGCGTAGAGGGTAAGACCCCCGTAGCTGAAACATTGACGGCTCGTTTAAGAGACACCCAAGTAGCACGGGGCCCGAGAAATCCCGTGTGAATCTGGCGGGACCACCCGCTAAGCCTAAATATTCCCTGGTGACCGATAGCGGATAGTACCGTGAGGGAATGGTGAAAAGTACCGCGGGAGCGGAGTGAAATAGTACCTGAAACCGTGTGCCTACAAGCCGTGGGAGCGTCGCTGTTGTTCTTCGGAGCAATAGTCGTGACTGCGTGCCTTTTGAAGAATGAGCCTGCGAGTTTGCGGTGTGTTGCGAGGTTAACCCGTGTGGGGAAGCCGTAGCGAAAGCGAGTCCGAACAGGGCGTTTTAGTAGCACGCTCAAGACCCGAAGCGGAGTGATCTAGCCATGGGCAGGTTGAAGCGGAGGTAAGACTTCGTGGAGGACCGAACCCACCAGGGTTGAAAACCTGGGGGATGACCTGTGGTTAGGGGTGAAAGGCCAATCAAACTCCGTGATAGCTGGTTCTCCCCGAAATGCATTTAGGTGCAGCGTCGTGTGTTTCTTGCCGGAGGTAGAGCACTGGATAGGCGATGGGCCCTACCGGGTTACTGACCTTAGCCAAACTCCGAATGCCGGTAAGTGAGAGCACGGCAGTGAGACTGTGGGGGATAAGCTCCATGGTCGAGAGGGAAACAGCCCAGAGCATCGACTAAGGCCCCTAAGCGTACGCTAAGTGGGAAAGGATGTGGAGTCGCAGAGACAACCAGGAGGTTGGCTTAGAAGCAGCCACCCTTGAAAGAGTGCGTAATAGCTCACTGGTCAAGTGATTCCGCGCCGACAATGTAGCGGGGCTCAAGCGTACCGCCGAAGTCGTGTCATTCGTACATGTATCCCCAACGGGAGTACGGATGGGTAGGGGAGCGTCGTGTGCCGGGTGAAGCAGCCGCGGAAGCGAGTTGTGGACGGTTCACGAGTGAGAATGCAGGCATGAGTAGCGATACACACGTGAGAAACGTGTGCGCCGATTGACTAAGGGTTCCTGGGTCAAGCTGATCTGCCCAGGGTAAGTCGGGACCTAAGGCGAGGCCGACAGGCGTAGTCGATGGACAACCGGTTGATATTCCGGTACCCGCTTTGAAACGCCCAATACTGAATCAGGCGATGCTAAGTCCGTGAAGCCGGCCCGATCTCTTCGGAGTTGAGGGTAGTGGTGGAGCCGACGAACCAGACTTGTACTAGGTAAGCGATGGGGTGACGCAGGAAGGTAGTCCAGCCCGGGCGGTGGTAGTCCCGGGGTAAGGGTGTAGGGCGTGTGATAGGCAAATCCGTCACACATGAGCCTGAGACCTGATGCCGAGCCGATTGTGGTGAAGTGGATGATCCTATGCTGTCGAGAAAAGCCTCTAGCGAGTTTCATGGCGGCCCGTACCCTAAACCGACTCAGGTGGTCAGGTAGAGAATACCGAGGCGTTCGGGTGAACTATGGTTAAGGAACTCGGCAAAATGCCCCCGTAACTTCGGGAGAAGGGGGGCCATCACTGGTGATCCGATTTACTCGGTGAGCTGGGGGTGGCCGCAGAGACCAGCGAGAAGCGACTGTTTACTAAAAACACAGGTCCGTGCGAAGCCGTAAGGCGATGTATACGGACTGACGCCTGCCCGGTGCTGGAACGTTAAGGGGACCGGTTAGCTGACTTTCGGGTCGGCGAAGCTGAGAACTTAAGCGCCAGTAAACGGCGGTGGTAACTATAACCATCCTAAGGTAGCGAAATTCCTTGTCGGGTAAGTTCCGACCTGCACGAATGGCGTAACGACTTCTCGACTGTCTCAACCATAGGCCCGGTGAAATTGCACTACGAGTAAAGATGCTCGTTTCGCGCAGCAGGACGGAAAGACCCCGGGACCTTTACTACAGTTTGATATTGGTGTTCGGTTCGGCTTGTGTAGGATAGGTGGGAGACTTTGAAGCAGCCACGCCAGTGGTTGTGGAGTCGCCGTTGAAATACCACTCTGGTCGTGCTGGATGTCTAACCTGGGTCCGTGATCCGGATCAGGGACAGTGTCTGATGGGTAGTTTAACTGGGGCGGTTGCCTCCTAAAGAGTAACGGAGGCGCCCAAAGGTTCCCTCAGCCTGGTTGGCAATCAGGTGTTGAGTGTAAGTGCACAAGGGAGCTTGACTGTGAGACCGACGGGTCGAGCAGGGACGAAAGTCGGGACTAGTGATCCGGCAGTGGCTTGTGGAAGCGCTGTCGCTCAACGGATAAAAGGTACCCCGGGGATAACAGGCTGATCTTCCCCAAGAGTCCATATCGACGGGATGGTTTGGCACCTCGATGTCGGCTCGTCGCATCCTGGGGCTGGAGTCGGTCCCAAGGGTTGGGCTGTTCGCCCATTAAAGCGGTACGCGAGCTGGGTTTAGAACGTCGTGAGACAGTTCGGTCCCTATCCGCTGCGCGCGTAGGAATATTGAGAAGGGCTGTCCCTAGTACGAGAGGACCGGGACGGACGAACCTCTGGTGTGCCAGTTGTCCTGCCAAGGGCATGGCTGGTTGGCTACGTTCGGAAAGGATAACCGCTGAAAGCATCTAAGCGGGAAGCCTGCTTCGAGATGAGTATTCCCACCCCCTTTGAGGGGTTAAGGCTCCCAGTAGACGACTGGGTTGATAGGCCAGATGTGGAAGCCCGGCAACGGGTGGAGCTGACTGGTACTAATAGGCCGAGGGCTTGTCCTCAGTTGCTCGCGTCCACTGTGTTAGTTCTGAAATAACGAACGGCCGTGTTGTTGCCCGGTGTTGGTTAATTTCATAGTGTTTCGGTGGTCATTGCGTTAGGGAAACGCCCGGTTACATTCCGAACCCGGAAGCTAAGCCTTTCAGCGCCGATGGTACTGCAGGGGGGACCCTGTGGGAGAGTAGGACGCCGCCGAACAATTATTCCGGGAAAGCCCCGCACCTCTGGTGCGGGGCTTTTCTGCGTTCACGGGGCCGTGTTCAGTCCGACGGCGACCATACGTAAGGGGTCGTCGTGGTCACTGCGTGAAAGCCGAGGCGACGCAGGATCGGTGCGCTGTTGTCGGACGCGTCCACCTGCAGATATGGCACTCCGCGGGCTGCCGCAATTTCGGCGCGCGCAGCGACCAGAGCGCGGTAGATACCGCGTCCTCGCCAGGTGGAGAGCGTGGAGCCGCCCCACAGGCCGGCGAATTCGGTTCCCGTCCTGAAGACCAGCCAGGCCGCGGAGACGAGTTCGCCGTCTGCTTCGGCGACCAGGACGGTGATGTCGTCCGGGGCAGCGGCGATCCGGCCCGCCAGGTCATCCCCGATCATGCTCAGATCCTGGCCCCAGATCACCGACTCCATCGCCGCTATGCGGTGCATGTCCGCGGCTTCGGTGACCCGGCGGAGTGCGACGCCGTCCGGGAGCACGGGCGGTGACGCCATGTCCTTCGTGAGGCCGATGAGGATGGTCTCCTCGTCCTCTGCGGTGAAGCCGGCGGCGCGCAGGCGGTCGGTGAGGTCGGCCGGGTGGTCGTGACCCCGTATCTTCCACTCCACCGCCTCTCCCCGGGCAGCGAAGTAGTCACGCTGACGGGCGATCAACTCGTCCAGTTCGGCGCCCCGGACGCCCAGGTCGCGCGGGGCGCTGATGAAACCGCGGAACTGGCCGACGGTCCGTGTCAGGGGGCCGTCCTGTTCGTGGCTGACCCCTGCCGGGGAGTGGGGCGGCACGCCGCGCATCTGCTCGTCATAGGCCGCGAGCAGGCCTTTCATGTCTGTCACGGGAGTAGACAGTACGAGCTGGTGCGGGCCCGGGAGGACGAATTCGGTTGCTCGGGGAGGGGGTGCCGGACAGGATCGGTGTATGGACTATGTGATTCGCCCTGTACGCGCCGAGGAATGGACGCTGGTCAAGGACATACGGCTCGCCGCCCTGCAGGATCCGGCGGCTCCGGTGGCGTTCCTGGAGACGTACGAGCAGGGCTTGGCTCAGCCCGACGCGTTCTGGCAGGGGCGCGCGGCCGGTGGGGCGGAGTCCAGTGGCGACGAGACACGTCAGTTCATCGCCGAGGCACCCGACGGGAGTTGGGCCGGAACGATCAGCGTGCTCATCGAGCGACCGGACGGGGACCTGCGGTTCGGTGCGCCCGCCAAGATCCACCAGGCCCACGTGGTCGGAGTCTTTGTGCGGCCCGAGGCGCGGGGCAGTGGGCTGGCCGACCAGTTGTTCCGGGCCGGGGTCGACTGGGCGTGGTCGCTGGGCGAGCCGCGGATCGAGCGGGTGCGTCTCTATGTGCACGAGAACAACCCGCGGGCCAGTGCGTTCTACCGCCGGTTCGGTTTCGTACCGACCGGGGAGACCCTCGCCGAGCCGGACGATCCGACGGCGCTTGACCTGGAGTACGAGATCGTCCGTCCCCTTTGATGGCTTGCCGCACCGGCTCGGCCGGCTGTCGCCCCGAGCGGCCGGGCTTTTCCGGCAGCCTCGATACCCGTCACGCAACTCCCAGTGCCGTGACCGGCACAGCGTGCCGGGAGGGGCACTAGAGCGGGGACGACCAGCGGGCCCGGGCCTGTTCCTTCGAGCGGAGCAGGACGAGCGTCGGCAGGCCCTGGTCCTGGCCGGTCGACAGCAGTTCAGGGAGTTGGGGGAGTGGTGCCACAGCCGCGACGTCGTCGAGGACCAAGGCCATTGGTGGGTCGAGCCGACCGTCGGTTGACCGTGCGGCCATGCGGCGGCCGTGCTCGACCACGTGTGAGGCGAGGGCGGTGAGCAGGGGCATCGCACCGGGTGTGGAGCGAGGATCCTCGATGGGTTCACCGACCACATAGAGCGTGCCCCCTTCGTCCGCAAAAGATTCCAGTACCAGCGAGTCGGCCCGGTTCGGTGTGCAGGCCTCGCGGATGTGGACCGAGGAGAGTGCGGCGAACGCCCGTACCGTCAGCTCCTGGGCCATCTCCCGGCGTTCGGGGTGACCGGTGAGCGCGGACTCCAGCAGGCCGGCGAGTCCGGAGGCCGCCTTGGGGTGGGTACGGAGCAGGCGTACGGGTTCATGGGCGTTGCCGCTGAGAGCCCAGCGGTGGACCTGGCGGAACGGGCGACCGTCTATGGCGGCGGCGTGCAGCCAGCACTGGAGCAGGGTCTCCGCGGTCCCGGCCGTCATCGCGTCGATACGGGCCTGGGGACGGACCGGGGCGAGGAGCGCGGCTGCGCGGGCGGCTGCCGTATCGGGCTGTTCGCATCCGGCGGTGGGGGACCAGTGGAGGCGGGCCGGGGTGTCGCAGAGGTGGCCGGGGTCGTAGACGAGGACGGGGCCGAGTTTGGCGCGGGCGTCCTTCGTCTCCGCCCAGACGGTGGGGTCCGAGGTGATGACGAGGGCGGGTCCGTCCGCCTCCCGGATGGCCTGGACGACCGTGGGCCGACGGGTGGCGGCCGGGCCGTAGACGACGAGAGGTGTGCGGGGGGAAGGGACGGCCGGCGCGAGGAGAGTGGGCGCGGGGTCCTCGGCGGATTCGGCCGGTGCCGGGGTGGCTGCGGCAGCGGGGGCGGGTGTGGGGACAGGTGCGGGGACGGAGACTTCCACCCCTGCGGGCTCCTCGCGCCTCGCGTGCGCCGTGCGTCTCGCGTCGCCCTCCTCGTCCCGCGCTTCGACGGTCGCTGCGAAGCGCTCTTCGCGACGCTCATCCCGCCGACGTGCTCGTACCGCGCGCCAGCGGGCCACCACGCCCATCACGAACACTGTCAGCACCATGAGCACCATGAGTTCGCCTATGAACAGGCCCCAGAACAGCCCGTAACCGGAGAGCTCGTCCGCCGGTGTGTCGGGCCAGGCTGCCGGGATGTCGTGCGGGGCCGCCGCCAGCCGGCGCATGGCGAGCGGCGTCTCGGTGAAGGTGACGCCCTTCGGCCACGCGCCGTGCGTGAACAGTCCGGACAGACCGGTGGCCGTCCAGGCCAGGACGGCCAGCCCGAGCAGGAAGCCCAGCAGACCGACCAGCAGACCGTCCGGGATGCCGCCGGTGCTCGGACCGGTCTGCTGCTCTGTACGCCCTGCCATGTCATGCCACCGTTGACTCGGACGACTCGTTCAGTCGTTGTTGGTGCTCGATGCGTGCCGCGCGCTGTTCGGTCTCCAGCTCTGCGGCCCGTACGTCCTCCGGCAGCAGATCGACTGCGGACGACTCGGTCATCGCACGGTCGGTGAAGACCAGTGGCCGTTCCGCCTCGGTGATCAGGTGTTTGACGACCTGTACGTTCCCGTTGACGTCCCATACCGCGATGCCCGGGGTGAGGGTGGGGATGATCTCGACCGCCCAGCGGGGCAGGCCGAGTACGCGCCCGGTCGCTCTGGCCTCGTCGGCCTTCTGCGCGTAGATCGTGCGGGTCGACGCCATCTTGAGGATCGCCGCCGCCTCGCGTGCCGCGGCCCCGTCGACCACGTCGCTGAGGTGGTGGACCACGGCGACGAACGACAGTCCCAGCCGCCGGCCGAACTTCAGCAGCCGTTGGAAGAGCTGGGCGACGAACGGTGAATTGATGATGTGCCAGGCCTCTTCGACCAGGAAGATGCGCTTCTTCCGGTCGGGCCTGATCCAGGTGTGTTCCAGCCAGACACCGACGATCGCCATCAGGATCGGCATCGCGATCGAGTTCCGGTCGATGTGCGAGAGGTCGAAGACGATCAGGGGCGCGTCCAGGTCGATGCCGGCGGAGGTCGGGCCGTCGAACATGCCGCGCAGGTCACCGTCGACGAGCCGGTCCAGGACGAGGGCGACGTCGAGGCCCCAGGCGCGTACGTCGTCTATGTCGACGTTCATCGCCTCGGCGGACTCGGGTTCCGGGTGGCGCAGTTGCTCGACGATGTCGGTCAGTACGGGTTGCCGCTCGTTGATCGTCTGGTTGACGTAGGCGTGCGCGACCTTCAGCGCGAAGCCGGAACGTTCGTCGAGTCCGTGGCCCATCGCGACTTCGATGATCGTACGGAGCAGGGCGAGCTGGCCCGTCGTAGTGATCGACGGGTCCAGCGGGTTGAGCCGGATGCCGCCGTTCAGGGCCGCGGTCGGGTCGAGGCGGATGGGGGTGAGGCCGAGCTCCTGGGCGATGAGGTTCCACTCGCCGACGCCGTCCTCGCCCTGGGCGTCGAGGACGACGACCTGGCGGTCGCGGAAGCGGAGCTGACGGAGCACGTACGTCTTCTCCAGCGCGGACTTGCCGTTGCCCGACTCGCCGAGCACCAGCCAGTGCGGGGCGGGGAGCTGCTGCCCGTAGAGCTGGAAGGGGTCGTAGATGTACCCCTTGCCGGAGTACACCTCGCGGCCGATGATCACGCCGGAGTCGCCGAGACCGGGCGCGGCGGTGGGCAGGTACACCGCCTGGGCCTGGCCGGTGGAGGTACGCACGGGCAGTCTGGTCGTCTCCACCTTCCCGAAGAGGAAGGAAGTGAAGGCATCCGACAACGCGGACAGCGGATCTCGCATGGCGTGACTGCCCTCTCGGTTAGCGACGGATGCCTGTGGCGAACGGCAGGGTGTTCACAAAGGCGCGGTGGTGCTCGCGGTCGCACCACTCCAGCTTCAGGTACGACTTGCCGGCCGAGGCCCGGATCGTTCGCTTGTCACGGGCGAGGGACTCGGGTGATCGCGACGACACGGTGATGTACCCCACGAGGTTCACTCCGGCCGCGCCGCTCGCGAGATCTTCACCCCGCTGGTCGAGCCTGCCGTGGGCGGCGATGTCGCGCGGGTCGACGGTCCGGTTCATCTTGGCCTGGCGGCTCGCCTCGGCCTCGTCGTTCGTCTTCTCCGTGAGCATCCGCTCGATGGCGACCTCGGTCGGTTCGAGGTCCATGCAGACCGCGACCGTACGGATGACGTCCGGGGTGTGGACGAGGAGCGGGGCGAGAAAGTTGACGCCGACGGGCGTCATCGGCCATTCCTTCACCCACGCCGTGGCGTGGCACCAGGGCGCACGTGTCGCCGACTCGCGGGTCTTGGCCTGCAGATACGTCGGCTCGACCGCATCCAGTTCGGCGGGCCAGGCGTTGCGCTTCGTCATCGCCTGGATGTGGTCGATGGGGTGGTCGGGGTCGTACATCGAGTGCACGAGGGAGGCGAGCCGGCTCTGGCCGAGCGGCTGGCGCACCCGGATGTCGGCTTCGGCGAGGCGGGCGCAGATGTCGGTCAGTTCGCGCGCCATGACGACGGCGAGCCCCGCGTCCCGGTCGAGCTTGCGGCCTGCCTGCGGGCGGGCGGCGCGGGCCATGGCGTTCGCCTCGGCGGCCAGTTCGCGGTTGAAGTGCATGCACGCGACGAGGTAGGCGCGGTGCTGTTCGCTGGAGGTGGAGACCATCGACTGGAGCTGGTCGTACGACTCCTGCAGCCAGCCCGGGGCCGTCTTGTCGCCCCGCTGGGCGACGTCCTTCGCGTGCGCGTCGGGGTCGGCGGGCAGGGTACGGGCCAGCATCTGGATGCGGGTCACGAAGCCGTCGCCGTTCGCCACATGCTTCAGCAGCGTGCCGAACCGGTCGACCAGTGCCTCCTGGTCCTCGCTGTCGCGCAGCCCGACGCCGGGCCCCTCGATCTCGATCGCCGCAGTGACCGTGCGGCGGTCGGCGTGCAGCAGTACGGCGATCTCGTCCGGGCCGAAGGGGGCGGCGAGCCAGTTGATGCGGCCGATGCCCGGGGGCGGTCCGATCTCGACCTCGCGGCCGTCGCCCCGCACGCCCGCTTCCATGGCGGAGGAACGGTACGCGGCGCCGCGGCGCACGGACCGTTTGAAGCTGCGGTTGATCTCGAACCACTTGTAGAAGGTGCGGTGCTTGTACGGGACGTACACGATCGCCAGCGCCAGCAGCGGGAATCCTGTGAGCAGCACGATCCGCAGGGACAGGACGGGGACGATCAGCCCGCTCATCATGCCGAGGAACGCGCCGACGATGATCAGCGCGATCTCGCCGGTCTCGCGGTTCTTGCCGACGATCGCGTTCGGCCGGGCCCGGCCGATGAGATACGTACGGCGGGGCGCGAGCGGATGGGACTGGGTCGTCAACGCCCTCCACCTCCTGTGCTGTTGTTACCTGAATTGCCTGTACCGCCGCTCCGGCCGGTGCGGCTGCTGTGCGGGGTGCCGGAGGTGGGTCCCGATCCGCTGCGGGGCGGAGGTGCGGCGGAGGGGACAGATCCGCCGCCGACCCCGCTCCCGCCGGTGTTGCGGGAGCTGTGCGCAGCCACACCGCCGCTGACCGGGTTGGCGGGCCTGCCGCCGCTGTTGCCGCCGCCCTGTCCGCCGTTGTCGCCGCCGCTCCGGCTGCTGTGGGTCTTGATGCCCTGGGAGACGAGGGCGGCGGGGGAACTGATCAGGGCTGCGGCCTGGGCGCCGTCGGTGGCCTGCTTGCGGTTGGTACGGGCGCCCTGGATCTCGTCGCCGAACCCGGGGACGAAGCGGTAGATCATCGCCGAGGCGAAGATCGCCAGGAGGATGATGGCGAGCCCGGAGACGACGGCGGAGAACGCGTTCGGTCCCCCGTCGGAGGAGAGCGCGCCGGCCAGCCCGAGCACGATGACGATGACCGGCTTCACCATGATCACCGCGATCATGATGCCCGCCCAGCGGCGGACATGGCCCCACATGTTCTTGTCGACGAGCCCCGAGTAGACGACGACGCCGAGCAGCGCGCCGACGTAGAGCAGGGCGGCCCGGATCACGAGCTCCAGCCAGAGCACGCCAGCGGCGAGGATCGACACGAGCGAGACGACGATCAGCATGATCGGCCCGCCGCCGATGTCGGAGCCCTTGCTCAGCGCCTCGGCGAACGAACCGAAGAAGACATCCGTCTGCCCGCCGGAGGACGACGCGATGACGTCCGTGACCCCGTCGGTCGCCGACACGACTGTGTAGAGGATGAGCGGCGTGAACGCGGACGCGAGGACGGTCAGCCAGAGGAACCCGACAGCCTCGGAGATCGCGGTGGCCACCGGAACGCCACGGATGGCGCGCTTGGCGACGGCGAGCAGCCAGAGGACGAGGGTGAGCACGGTGGAGGCGGCGAAGATGACCGCGTACTGCTGGAGGAACTTGGGGTTGGTGAAGTCGACGTTCGCGGTGCCTTTGACCGCGTCGCTGAGCTTGCCGACGATCCAGGCCGCGGCGTCGGCGCAGCCGCGGGCGAGGGAGGAGAGGGGGTCGAGGGCGTTGGCGGCGTCGTCGGGGGAGGTGGTTTTGGGGCTGCCGGCGTCGCCGTTTTCGCAGTAGTCCTTGGCGAGTCCGACGATGAGGTCGCAGGCGTTGTTGCTCTTACTCGGAGATGGGCTCGGCGTCGGGCTCGGTGCTGCGGTGGCACGGGACGCCAAGAGGACGATCGTGGCTGGGACGCTTCCCAGAACGGACGCGACAGAGATCGCACGGGAGCGACGGCTAGCGGGCATAGGTAAAGCCTCCGTACTGCTCAACCGCACCGGCGATGTCGTCTGCAGTCGATGCCCGGTTGTCGCCGCTGACCGGTGTCGGGCCTTCTGTCTGGTTCGACGACTCGATCTTCCAGTCGTTCCCGACCCATTTCAGGTTCTCGGTGATGGTGAACCAGGTCTCGGTGACGGGCTTGGTGGAGCCTTGACCGGCCATCCCGACAAGGCCTGTGCACCAGACCTCGACGGTGGCTGTGTCCCCGGTCTGCTTGGTCACTTTGGTGCCGACAGGCACGGTCCGGGAGACGAACGTCAGTCCACTGGGTGTGCTGCCGTCTTCGTTCAACCCGACATTGGTGAAGAGGTTTGCGGAGTATGCCTTGTCCATGTCGGCTTGGAGGCGGTCGACCACAGCCGGGTCGTGAGTGGCTTGCAGGATTCCCCGGCGTGCGGCGGCATTGAACATGTCGGCAGAACCGAGTGCTACGGCGTAATTAGTTGCAGCACTCTGCGCACCCTGCTCGTCGTGCGCGAACCCCGACGCGATCGTGCCGTTCTTCCCCGTCACCGGCTTCGTACCCGTCGCCGCCGTCGGTGCCGCCCCCGCTTTGTTGCCGCCGCCGGTCCCTTTCGACGCCCCGCCGTCGTTCCCGCCCCCGCCCATGTTCGCGAAGGCGATAGCCGCGATGAGGAGGACGACCACGCCGACCACCATGACCAGGGACCGTGAACTGCGGGCCGGCCGGCGGGAGCCGCCGTAGCCGTCGCCGCCCCCGCCGTCGGGGAATCGTGTACGGGTCTGGCGCGTTCCGCCCAGTGTGCTGTATCCATCGTCCGTACGGCCTGTGCCCGAGTCGCTGTAGCCGTGATCGTCGCCGGCACTCATGCTGCGTAGGCCCCCTCAACCGTGTGCGATTCCGCGTAGTACGACGGTAGCCGTGCTGGTTCCCGCGCGGACGCGGTGTGGTGACTCGACATCAGGGAGACGCAACCTCTGCCGGTGGGCACGACGGACGGATGGGATGGAAGCGGAACGGGGGCAGCGGCAGCCTTCCGGGCAGGCTGACTGACGGTTAGATGGCCATGCCGTAGACGATGGTGAACAACGTTCCCAGCGATCCGATGATGAAGACACCGGTCAGACCGGCAACGATCAGGCCCTTGCCCTGTTCTGCGCTGAACGTGTCGCGCAGCGCCGTCGCGCCGATGCGCTGCTTGGCTGCTCCCCAGATGGCGATGCCGAAGCAGAGCAGGATGGCAACGGCCATGACGACCTCGATCATCACTTTGGCTTCGTCGCCCAGGGCTCCGAACGGCCCCCACTTGGGAGCGATGCCGTTGATGATGGTGCTGATGCCGCCCTTATCAGTGTCAGCTGCCAGGACCATGTAAGTCACCGCCCCTGTTGGGTAGTTCACTGCCCCTGCCACGTGGCATGGGTCGCTCTCTATCTTCGCTGATGAATCCGCCCAGGTGGGACTACTTGACGCCTCTCTTTCATGGGATCTCGCACGTTTGACCGGTCCGACCGCCCTGACCTGCGGATCGAATCGGTGTGTGACCACATATGTATGGTTACTCTGTGTATCACGGGGGGTGACGCTGGGCAATCATTGTCATCTCGCCACCCTGGCCGAAGCCCGCCTGCGGTCCCTTCTCGCGCCCATCGGGGCAGGCGGGTTGGGGGTCAGTCAGAGGACGGAACGACAGGGGCCCGGCGGGCGGGGCGGTGTCGTCCAGGTCTTCGGTGGCCGGAAGTCGCACCAGGAGCCGTCAAAGGGAAAGGTTCCGGCCTCGACCAGCCGCGCGACTCTGGTGCCCTCGGCGCGGATGGCGGCCGCTTCATCGGCCGACCAGTAGACGGGGTGGCCGGTCTTCTCGGCGAAGGACTCCTCGTCCTTCCACTGCCAGGACCGGTCCGGTGCGACGTTGATGTCGAGCTCGTGGTCGGCGATGTCGATGTCGTCGCCGTGGTGGACGCGGCGCTCCAGATTCACGTACCAACCGCGGAACTTTCCCCTGCGGCCGAAGAGCCACAGTACGGAATGTGCGGCGCCGGTGGGCTGATAGAAGAGGGCGCTGCCCATCGGCCACCGATCGGGGACCACCGGATATCCGGTGGCGGGTCGGTCGTCCGGGGCGATGTCCCGGAGATGTGCGCCTCCCGGGAGCTCCGTGCGCCACATGGGCGCGCCCGTCTCCATCCATATCAGCTGGCCCTCGTCCGTGCGGTCGACGAGACGTACGGGCACCGAGGCACTCAAGTGGCCGCCGATGAAGAAGTTCCAGTGCAGAATCCGGCCCGGTACGTCGTCCGTGGTGTTGATCAAGCGCGCGAGACGGTTCATGGATCAATCCTTGCTGCCGGGACCCGATGGTGGGGATGTGCTCTGTTGTGCCCGGTCAGGAGCAAGTTCAATGCGCGGAGAAGGTCGTGACGTGGCAAAAGCCTGTCGGCGGGACGGGCGGCGAACAGTGAGGAGCAGGCCGGTTCGTGCCGTCCGGCAGGCAGGAGCGCGAGCGGTCAGGCCGGGGTGACCGGGCCCCCGCCAGCCGGCTCGGCGAAGTGGTCGAACTCGCCGGCCATGACGCCCTTGGTGAAGGCCTCCCATTTCGTCCGGGTGGTCGTGACGATGGTGGACGGGTCGTCGGTCTCGCGCAGGTGGACGAGCCCGTCCGGTCCGAAGGCGATCTCGACCCAGGGCCCGGGGCCGTCCTCCCCCTCAGGAGCGGCGCGGACCCAGGCGAGGTCGGCGGGTATGTGCTGGTCAGCCATGGTTGATGCCGGCCTTGACGCTTCGGAGGAGAGCGGCCCAGGCGGTGGGCGTGGTGCGGAGTATGGCTCCGGTGGGGTCGCTGCTCTCGGTGACGTTGACCGTGTTGTCGTGGGCGGCGACGTGTACGCAGGAGTTCCCCTGGGCGCAGTAGGAGGACTTCTGCCAGGTCAGATCGGTCATCTTGGGTTCCTTCACAGGCTGCGGGCGATGTTGTGGATGAAGTCTCGGGACTCGTCGCGGTTGAGTGCGGTGAATTCCATGCGACCGAGGAGTACGCGGTACTTCTCCAGCTGAGCCTCGGCGTCGAGGAAGACGGGCCCATGTGACTGATCCAGATTGACGGTGTCGAGCTGCGGCACGGGCCCGAGGAAGTAATAGATCGACTGTCCGGACCCGGCGTAGGTTCCTGCGGAGAACGGGATCACCTGAAGGCTGATGTTCTCGCGCTCGCTGATGTCGAGCAGGTGCCGGAGCTGGCGACCGGTCACCTCTGGGCCGCCGAACTGCATTCGCAGCGCGGCTTCGTGGATGACCGCCTGGTGCGGCGTCGGCGATTCCCGGAACAGGACTGCCTGTCGCTTGATGCGGAATGAGATGCGGTGCTCGACGTCGGGTGGTGACAGCTCCGGTACGTCCTGGCGGAAAACTTCGCGCGCGTATTCAGCGGTCTGCAGGAGGCCGGGAATGTGGACGGTAACGGCTGTACGGAGCCGCTGTGCATGGTGCTCGACCTCGGCCAGATCGAGCAGTGGGGCGGGCAGGATCTCCCTGTACTCCTCCCACCAGCCGCGCGAACGGTCGCCGGTCATGGCGCTCAGCGCGGCGACGAGGTCCCTGTCCGGGCAGTCGTAGTGGCAGGCCAGGGTGCGAACCCGTTCCGGGCTCACGCCGACGCGGCCTGCTTCCATGTTGCTGATCTGGTTCTGCTTCACGCCCAGCAGCTGACCGGCCTGCGTGGCGGTGAGACCCGCGCGCTCGCGGAGTTTGCGCAACTCCCCACCGAAACGGAGTTGACGACCCGTCGGACGTGTTCTCACCGGTGTGTTCGCCTCCTTGAGCGGCCGGTCACCCACACGGGTGTCAGTTTACGGATTCCTCGAGAATCGGTTAACACGTTAGCCGGAGGTCGCTACGTTGGTGCTCAGGCCACCCGCCCGGAAGTACCCCGCTCGACGGAGCGGCCTCGTCACCGGGCAACCAGATGCGCGAGATCCAACATCCCTCCGTGATCGGAGACTTCCATGGTCCTGGCCACCGTAACGCCGCCCTGGGCGTACACCCTCCAACTTCCGCAAGATCCCCGCGCTCCGGGCATTGCCCGAGCCACCCTCCGCTCCGTACTCCGCGTGCACGGCATGGGGGATCTCATCGACACCGCCGAACTGTTGGCGAGCGAGCTCGTCACCAACGCGTACCGGTACTCCTCCGGGCCGTACTCACTCCGGCTGCGCGACGCCGGGCGGCACCGGATCAGGCTCAGTGTCTGGGACACCAACCCGGACATCCCGCCACCGTTCCAGGGCGGCGGGAAGGCGCCAGCGTCGCTTGCCGAGTGTGGTCGGGGGCTGCATCTCATCACCCTGTGGGCCGACAGCTGGGGCGCGTACCCCCTGCGCGGCGGGCTGCCGGGGCACGGCGGGAAGCTGCTCTGGGTGGAGTGCGCGTGGAGACCGGAAGAGGCCCTGCTGGGCCGCGTCTCACCGGGAGAATCGCCCTGAGCCGTTGCGTCGGTCACGGGGCGGTGTCTTCAAGCACTTCCCCCAGATCCCGTACGTAGCGAAGGCCCGGGCGGCCGTCGAGCCGGACCTCGCCGGTGGGTATGAATCCGGTCCTGGCCAGTACGGCTCGTGACCCGGCGTTGTCGAGGGTCGTGGCGGCCCGCAGCGCCGTCAGACCGTACTCCGCGGCGGCACGGGCGCAGATCTCACGGACGGCGGCCGTAGCCAGTCCTTGTCCGGCGCTCTTCTCGGCGATCCGATATCCGAGCTCGGCCGTGCCGTCCGCCACGTCGACCAGGTTGACTCGCCCCAGCACCGCACCGCTGCTGTTCACCAGCACATGGAAGAAGTGCAGCCCCGAAGCCTGTTCCGCGAGCAGGTCGTGGTGGCGCGCATCGAAGTGAGCGAAGTAGTTGTCGCCACGATCGGGGACCGACGCGGCGAAATAGGTTCGGTTCTCCTGCTCGAACGCAAGAAGAGCCGGGGCATGGTCGAGACGAAGACGCTGCAGTTCAGCCATGCAGGGATGGTACTGAGCCCAATGCGTGATGCCGGGTGCGCTGGACGCGGGATCTGTCGGGTGACCCTGCGGGCCGGGAGCCCGGGCGCGCACCTCATGGGGCCGGCCCCGGTCCTCAAGCTGCGGAGGGCGCTTGAGGTCCGGGGCCGGGTGGTGGTGTGGTTGCGGGCTTCCCGGTCAGGTTGCCCGGCGCGCACGCCATGCTGTGGTGCTGCTCAGCCCACTGTCTCGGGCTCCGAGGTCCACGTTCCCAGGGAGATCTCGGCGGTGATGCCCGGCCCGAAGCCGGCCATGATGCCGCGCTGGCCGTGCAGGGTCGACGCCTCATCGAACATGCGGGCCAGGGCGTCGAGTACCACCGCGCTGGCGATGTTGCCGTATTCGGTGAGCGTGGCTCGGCTGAAGCGGAACGCTTCGGGCGGCACATCGAGGAAGCGGCTCAGGTCGTCCAGGATGCGTGGACCGCCGGCGTGGATGATGTAGAAGTCCAGCTTGCTGGCGTTCCACTGGTGCTGTTCCGCGAGGGAGCTCAGGGCCGGGGCAAGGGGCTCCATGGTTCCGGGCACGCGCTTGTCGAGCTGGAAGTGGAAGCCCGTGGACCGGACCGCGTAGGAAATCCATTCCTCGGTGTCCGGGATGATGTACGACCCGTTGAGTTCCAGACGGATTCCGGTGCCTCCGCTGCCCCGTACGACGACGGCGGCTATCCCGTCGCCGAACAGACCGTTGGACAGCAGGGACCCCACGCCCAGATCGGTGGGCTGATAGCACAGCGAGCAGAACTCGCAAGCGATGACGAGAACGTTGGCGTCGGGGTATGCCGTGCAGAAGTCGTGGGCCCGGTTGACGGCCGCGCCTCCCGCTGCACAGCCCAGTTGGGCGATCGGCATCTGTCGAGTCTGCGGCCGGAAGCCCATCGTGTTGATGAGCCACGCGGTCGGCGGAGGCATCATGAAGCCGGTGCAGGAGACGTAGATGATCAAGTCTATCTGCGACGGCTCGAGTTCCGCCTGGTCCAGCGCCTGGCGGACAACAGCCGGAACGCGGGCCTTGGTCTGCGCCTCGTAGATTTCGCTGCGCGCATCGAACCCCGGGTGCTGCAGCACCTTTTCGATCGGCTGGATCAGATGCCGCTTCTGAACCCCGGTGTGTTCGATCAGACGGAGGACCAGATCGAGCTGCGGATGGTCGCCGTGCAGCCGTTGTGCCAGTTCGAGGGTTTCGTCGTTGGTGATGACGTACTCGGGAACTGCGATTGCGGGCTTGCAGAGTACCGCCATGGATCTCCTCCTAGCGGACGATGAACCACACGGCCGAGCCCTGACCGGATGCGGGGGCAGGTGTCGGCCGACGGTAGCCACTGCGGCACCGTGCGTGGAGCGGCGCGGGACAGACCTTTTGGTCGCGGCGCCGAATTCCATGCCCCTGGGATGGGCATGGACGGGCCGATCGACGAATGCGCTGAATTCTCACCGTATGGGCAGCTGAATATCGGTCGCACCTTTGATCGGCCCTGGAGATCACGCTACGACAGGCGGATGGGGGTCGCACGTCGGACGGAACGCGCTGTGCGGGAGCCCGGGATTGTCCTGGGATTTTGCCCCCCTGAGGGCCAATACGGCACTGACCACCTTGTTTGTCCTCGGCCACGGCGGGTGGACCGCCCGTGGCCGGCCCTGCCCGGCGCGTGCACGACAAAGGGGCCGCCTCAGGCCGGGAGACGCACCGCTGCGGGCGACGGTCACCGATCCCGTGGACCGGTGATCACCGGGTGGAGCGGGCCGCCCCGTGCCGTCGCAAGGTGCGAGCCGCGAAGCCGGGCACGGGCCGCCCTGCCGCCCGGACGGCATCGATTCACCCGCTCGGCGGCGCCCGGGCTGCGCGCGACAGCCCGGGCTTTTCCGCGTTACGGCGGGACCCGGGCCGGAGCGTGGTGGGTCTGCATGGGCGCCGCCTCAGCGGTGGCCCTGACCGCGTACTGCGGTTGTACGAAGAGCCTGGTGCCTTACTGGGGTAACGACATCACCAGGCGACGGGCAGTGCGAGCGGATAACGCCAGATCGATGTCTTGTTCCAGGCCACTTCTTCGGCCGGCGTTGCCAGCCGAAGGTCAGGGAAGCGTTTCAGGAGGGTTCCGAGTGCGACGTGGAGCTCCGTGGCGGCGAGCGGGGCGCCGAGACAGTGGTGACCACCCCAGCCGAAGGTCATGTGGGACGGACCAGTGCGTTCCAGATCCAGCTCGTCAGGCCGGTCGAACTTCCGGCCGTCCCGGTTGGCCGTCAGGTAGGAGACGTGCACGATGTCTCCCGCTCGGATCTTCACCCCGCTCAGTTCCACGTCCTCGGTGGCGACGCGGGGAATGCCGACGCCCTTGCGGAAGGGGATGAAGCGCAGCAGTTCCTCGATGGCCTGCGGGAGCATCTCGGGGCGGGCGCGCAGCATGGCCAGCTCCTTGGGACGAGTGAGCAGGGTGTATGCGATGTTCCCGATCTCGTACGTGGTGGTGTCCTGGCCGGTGATGAGCAGGACCATGGCCATGACGGTCAGTTCTTGATCGTTGAGGAGCTCGTCCCCGTCGCGGGCGGCGGCCAGCGCGCTGATCAGGTCATCGCCCGGGTTCTCGCGCCGGTGTGCCGTCAGCTTCGCGAAGTAGGCGCGGAGATCGGCCTTGGCGCGGACCGCGTTCTCCCGGTTGTCGATACCGACGTCCATCATGGTCCGCGCGTGGGCGCGCAGTTGCGCGTGGTCGCCCTCGGGGATGTCGAGGACCTCGCAGATGGTGGTCAGGGGCAGGGGGGCCGCGAGGTGCTCGAAGAGGTCGGCAGGGGAACCGTGCTCCTCCATCCGGTCCAGCAGCTCATCGACGACATGCTGGGTACGGACCCGCATGCGTTCCATGTGGCGCGGTGCGAAACCCTTGGAGATCAGGCTGCGCAGGCGGCTGCTGGCCGGCGGGTCCATCACATTGATCGCCTCGTCCTGAACGATGGGTTCAGGGGTCATCCGCGGGAAGTTCCGGCCGATGATGGCGCTGCGGCTGAATCGTCGGTCGGTGGTCACCGTGCGTACGTCGTCGTAGCCGGTGACGAGCCATGCTTCCCCGTCGCCGTGGGGCAGCTGGATGCGGGCAACGGGTTCTTCGTTCTGCAGCTGCTTGAGCAGCGGATCGAATTCGAGGGCCTCGGCATAGTCGAATGGACAGTTCCGCGGCGTGGAGACTGGTTCCATACGGAGCTCCAGATATCGGATCTGACGGTTGATTCGGAACGTACTGGGATGAACAGGTCATCAGTACCCGATCGTCTTCCGAGGCACGCGCCGCTCCGGGGCAATTGGGCCATTGGAATTGACCGCCCCGGTGATGCGTAGGAGTGCCCGGCCCGCGGAAGGGGCGGGGCCGGGCGTGCCGGTGCCGCGCGAATGGTGCTCTGTCGGTGCCGCGGACGCCCAAGGGCCCGGGAACGGGTACCCGAGGGCAACCCGCTCCCCACCCCTCTTTCTCAGCTGGTCGGCACGACGTTGGTGGCATCCACTGCGGGGCGCAGCCCTCGGGCGAGCTCGACGGCGTCGCCCACGGCCCAGAAATGGGTGAAGAACAGGCGAGGGTTTTCCGTCAAGTGGTGGTTGTGCAGCTCGACGAGCTTGATCCCGCCGCGCCGCAGGGCCCCCAGTACGTTCTGGACCTCCTCGGCGAGCATGACGCAGTCGCCGCTGAGCGCGGCCCTGCCGCCCCCCAGCGGCTGGAAGATGAACGCACTGGTCGATCCCAGACCGGGAGGCAGTACCAGGTGGCCGTCGCAGATCGTCTCGCGGCGGGCGAAGACGACCTTGTAGACCACGCCATCGCGGGAACCCTTGGCGCCCAGCGCGGCCTCGATTGCGGCAATGTCGAGGTCGTTGGGGACCGGCGGGCCGGTCGGTACTGCCGGCGGGGTCCCGGTGAGGTCGAATCCCGCGCGCAGGCCGCGCGCCAGGGCCACTGCGTCGTGGCCGTGTCCGTGGACGTGGGTCCACCAGATGTCGGGTGATTGGCCGAGCAGATGCTTGTGGAGCGCGGTCTGCGCGATCCCGTGCGCCTGAAAGACGTCGGTCACCTGCTGCAGTTCGTGCTCGGTGACTGCTACATCGCCCATGCACATCGTGCTGCCGTCGGCGTAACGGACGAAGGCCACGTGCGTGCCCAGGGCGAGCGCCGGTGCGATGGCGATGCCGTCGGAGACCACGTGAAGATCCCCGCGGGGGAAGGGTGTGTGGTAGGTCGTTCCCCGCAGCATGTTGCCTCTGCGGCCCAGCGTGTATGCGACGTCCGCCCAGTCCGCCTCGGTGGTGGTCACCGGTTTGACGCGCCGGTGCCTCCGGTCCCCGGGCATCCCGGTCATTCCGGCCGGCACGGGTTCGGCGGCGGCCGCCCCTGCCCCGGCTCCGGCCAGCATCGGTGCGAGCGCCGCTGCGGCCAGCACGCGCCGCCGCGACGTCATCACCTGTGTGCGCGTGTCCCGCTGTCGATCTTCAGCCATCATCTGATCGCCTCCATGGCGAGATGAAACCATGCGAAACCATAAGAAAGCGGATGCTTCGTCATGAGGCGGGTCTGGATGGACCAAGCGTGTGGTGCACGCTCCGGCCAACGGGACGCACGAGCGTCCGAGACGCGGCTCGTATCCCGGTGGGCCTGTGGGGATACGGCATTGGGCGGTCCTGTCATGACCGGTGGAAATGGCAGTCTTGGATCGTGATGATCTCCGGATACGAGGACGACCCGCTGGTCGCTGGTGAGGGACTTCTCTCGCGGCCCGCCTTCTGGGCCGCGTACCTCATGTGGATGTGCGAGACGGACGACGAGGACGGTGAGCCCGCCGCCGAGTGGTTCGGTGCGGATGAAGCCGATGTCGACGCGGCCTACGCGGAGTTGGTGGACGAGGGGCAGTGGCCGGTGTTCCGGGTTCCGTTCGGCGGCGGGCACAGCGCGGTGGTGGTGAACCGCAACTTCCCCGAGGACGAGGGCACGGAGTACTTCGTCACCCATCCGGAATGGGGACGGCGGCATGGCGCTCTCGCCACACTGGACGGGCATCAGGCAGGCCCCGGTCTCTCCTGGCGGGAACTGGTCCATATCGCGAACAGCGTGCCGTCCGACGCGCACGACCCGGGGATCCATGATCCGTACGCCCGGTTGCTGTTGCTGTTGCCCGCGCTCGGCGACGAGGACCTGCCGGCAGACGCGGTGGAGAGAGTGAGCCAGGCGTTGGTCAGCGTGGCCGGTGCGCCCGCGGGCGAGGCGACGCATGTGGCGCAGCGGCTTCTGCTGGACCATCCGCTGTGGGAGCCGGCCCGATGGGAGATACCCGGGCCGTCGCCGCTCAGCGGGGGTGGCGCGCCGTTGTGCGACGGGATCCTTCAGTGCGACGGCTACCTGAGCCCCCGGTACGGGATGCGGCTTGCCCAGGGGATCACTGCGGAGCAGAGCGAGCGGCTGGCCCGGGCGCTGGGGACATGGTCCGCGGGAGGGCCTGCACCGGGTTCTCGATGAGGTGGGTGCAGGCCATCGACTTCACACCTGGTTCTGCCTGGTCGGCACCTTCTTCACCTCAACGCGGCTTGGACCGACAACGACGCGGACGCCTTCGCGGCGCTGTACACGCAGGATGTGACCTCGGTGCTGCCCGGTTCGTGCAGCGACGGAAAAGAAGCGATCCCTGCGCGGATGGCAGCCGGATTCGCGGGACCGCTCGAGAGCTCGACCGTTGTCGACGAGGTGCGGAGCGTTCGGTTCATCGGCGAGGACGCCGCCGTGGTGACCAGCCGCAGCGGAATCCTGTCGGCGGGCAAGTCCACGGTCCCCCGCCGACCGCTTCGTACTCGCCACATGGGTCCTGGCAAAGGCGGCCGGCCAGGGGGCGGGGGAAGGCTGGCTGGTCGCCGGATACCACAACTGCCCAGCAGGCAACGCCTGATCGCACGCCCTCCGGCGGCCCACCGATCGGGTGAAATCCCGCTGGGGGCGGGGCGGGGCTTCGGCCTTGCAATTCAGGGCCGAATGCCCGCCCCGAGGGCAGACGCGCATGGCATGTCGGGTGCGCCGACTTTGGGACAGTGCCGCTCCACGATCAAGGAGCGGGGTGAGCGGCGTGTCCGTGGTGAGCCGGCAGAGGCTGAGCGATCTGGGCGGGGCGGGCGGGGCTGGTGGCGGTGCGGGTGGTGGTGGCGGGGATGAGCTGAAGCACAGCGACGGCCCCTGGTTGCAGGCCGCCGGGGGAGCCGAGTCGCTGCATACGTTGCTGGGGCCGGTAAGGACCGAGCTGGAGACCGCGCACGAAGGGGTCGTGACGGGGACCGTCGGGCTGGAGGCACTGGCCGAACTCGGCGCCGTACGAGAGTCGTGGCAGCGACGGATCGAAGCCGCGCGCGGCGAGTGCGGGAGCCTCGCCGGGAAACTGCGCGCCGTCGCACGGGCCCAGGGCGTCACGAACGAGACCGTGAGGTCGTCCTTCGCACGGGTCGCGTCGCGGACCGGTGGGCAATGACCTCGAAGATCACGTGGGCCCAACTGCGCGACGTGAACTGCGCCGAGCTGGAAAACGCGGCCGACGGATGGGGCCGGGCCAGCAACTTGGCCGACGCCGGCCGGGACCGCATCGACAAGCAGCTGCTGAACGGGTTGCGCGGGACGCAGCAGGGCGAGGCGGCCGACGCGGCCGTCGGGCGGCTGCGGCAACTCAGCCGGAACTTCCAGTACGTGTACACGGAGTGCGGTCTGCTCCGCACCACGCTGAACAGCATGGCCCACGAAATCAAGGGTCAGCAAAGGGCGTTGCAGGAAGCGCTGGACGACGCGGAAGCCCTGAAATTCACCGTGCACCCGGACGGGTCGGTGACCTACCCGGAGGCCGGCGAGGGGCTGATCGACGGCAAGCCGCTGCCGGGCGGGACGGCGACCGGAGGAGGAGTGCCGGGGCTGCTGTCGCCCTCGGGACTCGTCGCCCCCAACCCGAACGTGGCCAAGGCGCAGGACATCGCCGACCGGGTGGCCAAGGCCCTGCGGACAGCGGCCGACATCGACTGGCGGTACACGCGGATCCTGCGGAAGCTGAAGGCCGAGGAGGGCCTGAAGGTCCCCGACTCGACCTGGACGGACGCGGCGACGGACGCGGCAGCGGTACGGAACGCGGCGGGCGCCTACCTGAACGAAGCCATCCCGCACGACGCGAGCCCGGCCGAACGCAAGTCGTGGTGGGCCGGGCTGACACAGGAACAGCGCGAGGAGTACCTCGCGGTGTACCCGGACCAGATCGGCAACCTGGACGGAATCCCGGCGGTCGTACGGGACGCCGCCAATCGGGACAATCTGCAACTGCTCATCGGAAAGCTGGAAGGGCAGGAGGGGGACAGGGCGGAGACGCAGTTGGCGGGGTTGCGTGAGATTGACCGGCAGCTGCATGACGGCCGGAAGCCGCCGATGTTTCTGCTCGGGATTGGGGACGAGGGGAATGGGCGGGCGATTGTCTCTTACGGGAATCCGGATACGGCTCGGAACGTGTCTGCTTATGTGCCGGGCTTGAATACATCGCTGGATGAGGACTTCGCTAAGGGGGACCTTAAGCGTGCTCGTGACACGGCGATCGGCACCATTGAGCAAGAAGCTGCCAGTGCGGCAATCGTCTGGCTTGGTTATGACGCGCCGCAGACACCGGATGGGCTCGGGAGTCTGGCAGTAATGGGCAACGACAGGGCCGAGAAAGGTGGACATGCGTTCAATGGTTTCATGAGCGGCCTTGTGGCTACGAACGAGAATGAGAACCCACACCTGACGGCCATTGGGCACTCTTACGGTTCGCGCACGGTAGGTGCTGCCACACAACAAGGTAACGGAATCCCTGGCGTGGACGACATCATTTTGGTCGGCAGTCCCGGGGTCGGAGTGGACCACGCTGAGGACCTTGGGGTCGGAAAAGATCACGTCTTTGTCGGGGCGGCTGAGAATGACGTGGTGACCAAGCTGCCTTCCAAGCAGCAGGTAGCTGTCGGTGTTGTGGGATTGATCGCTGGAGGACCATCCACTGCCTATGTGGCCGGTGATCTCGCCGATCCGGGGGATGACGACCTCTGGTTCGGCAAGGACCCGGCGAGTGAAGCGTTTGGCGCGAGGCGTTTTCCCGTGGATGAGGGTCCGGAGTTGATCAGCGGGAAAGGCATCTCGATCGATGCACACTCTCAGTACTTCGACCCGGAAAGGGATGCGGTGTCGGCGAAAAGCATCACCCTGGTCGCTGCGGGACGCTCTGAAAAACTCAAGATCGAGGAGTACCGATGAGGCTTCGTTTCTTAGCTGCGGCAGCGGGACTGTTGGTTTCTGTGTCGATCTCAGGCTGCGTAAATGATGAGAAGAGGGAAGATGTGAACATGCAAGAGGCGGCCGACCGTGCTGACGGCATCCTTGACGCTGTGTTGAAAACGATTGAGCCGGAAGTTCAGTGGGCGCATGGTCCGACCACCACGGGAAGCTGTGATGTGACTCGAAGGCGCGCGGTTATGACGATTGTGTCGGCCGAGCGTCGCGGTAGTTTTCTGGGCGTGGTGGATCGCTTCTGGCGTAAGAGCGGCTACCGAATCAAGGCAATCAACAATGACTTGGATGTCCCCGCCATCTTTGCCCAGACGCGGGACGGCTTCGGCGTCACCCTCAGCATCGGCGGCAAGGGGCAAGCCTTCTTCGAAGTCGACAGTCCCTGCGTGAAGGAATCCGAGGTGGCCGAGTCCACCACCCCGCCCAACGGTCCCGCCTACGAGAACGTCTATCCCCTTCCCCGCCCCAACGTGCACTCCGACTTCTGGTCCGCCGGGGCAACCTGACGTCACATCAGGACAAGGTGACCTGAACCTCCGGACGTACCACGCACTTTGAGTCCCGCATTGGGCCCTGGGGCCCATGCCCCGCCCGGTGCCGGTGTGGTCGCATACGTGGAGTGGCGGCTTAGTCACTGCTCACTGCACCCACTCACCAGGTAGGGGACTCGCCGTGTCTGGCATACGAGGATTAGCGGTTCCGGGTGGCGTCGACGCGGATGCTGTCGTGGCCCATCCGGGCAGGCAGCCCCTGCCGAGCGCGCTGCAAGCAGTGCTGATCCTCGTCCGGGTGCTCTTCGTGGTCACAGTCGTGGGCGCGATCGACGTGCTGTCGGTGGCGTCCTCGGTCGATGCGGTGGACGGCCGACTGCTGGGGATGCTGCTGTACGCGGTGTTGCCGGGCACCGCCGGATTCGTGCTGTCGCTGTACGTCCGGACCGGCGGCGTGTGGATCCGGCGTGGACTTCTCGCCGTCCATGTCTGGCTCGCGCTCGGTGCGCTGGCGACGTTGAGCGGGGACGGTGGCAGGCAAGGCGTGCCCCAACTGGTGGTGCCTGTCGTCGTCGTTGGCCTGCTTCTTCGTCGGAGTCTACGCGCGTGGTTCGATCTGGATCCTGAACAGCGCGCCGCGCAGAGGCCGTTCATTCTCACGCGGGTGATCAGGGCCCGTCGTGACCGTGGCCAGACCGCGATGGAGTACCTCGGCGCGGTCCTGGTGGTCGTGGCCCTTGTCGGTGCGCTCATGGCGACGCAGGTCGGCGGGCAGCTGACCGGTGAGATCCGGAGTGCGATCTGCCAGCTGACCGGTAGCGCCTGCCCGGCGGCGGGCGGTGGCGTCGTGGCCGGCCATGGCACCGATGGCGGTGGTGATGCCTCTGGCGGTGGCGGTACGGAGTCCGGCGGTGTGGACTCCGGGGGGTCGACCGTGGCCGGAGGGACTTCCTCGTCCGGTGGGTCGGGCGCATCCGGGGGGACGGACTCGGGAGGCTCCGCTGCATCCGGTGGGTCGGACTCCGGTGGATCGGACTCCGGCGGTTCCGTCGCGTCGGGTGGTTCGGACTCGGGTGGCGCGGATGCCTCGGGCGGGTCCACCGCGTCCGGCGGAGACGGCGGCAGCGCCACCCAGGCCGCCCAGGGTGGCGACGGTTCGAGCGCCGTCGGTCACGCATCGGACGGCAGCTTCTTCACCGGGCTCGTCGGCGACGGTCTCTGGGGCGATGTCAGCGGTGCCGCGGACGCCGTCCTCCACCCCGTCACGAACGGCAGGAACCTCGGCAACGAGGTCGCCCAGTACGCGCAGAACGCAAGCAACAAGTGGTCCCAGGGCGACCGCGCCGGTGCGGCGGGGGAGCTGATCAAGGGGGCCACCGGGGTCGGTGGCGTCGGCGCCGGGCTGCCCGGTTCGGGCTCCCGTGTCGGGGCGGCCGTGCAGGCGGACCAGCGCGACTATCTGAACGCCCGCATCCCGCGCAACGGCACTGCTGCCGGGCGCAAGGCGTGGTGGGACGGGCTCACGCAGGACCAGCGTGACCAGTACCTCGCCCTTTCCCCGGATCAGATCGGCAGCCTCGACGGGATCCCGGCGGCGACCAGGGACGCTGCCAACCGGAAGAACCTGACTCAGCTGATCGGGAAGCTGTCGGGGCAGGACGACGCGAAGTCGCAGAAGCAGCTCGCCGGACTGCGGGAGATCGAGCGGCAGTTGAAGGAGAACGGTAAGCAGCCGCCGATGTACCTGCTCGGTATATCGGACGAGGGAAACGGCCGGGCGATCGTCTCGTTCGGGAATCCGGACACGTCGAAGAACGTGTCGGCGTATGTGCCCGGGCTGAACACCTCTCTGGACGAGGAATTCGCGAAGAACGATCTCAAGCGGGCTCGCGACACGGCTATCGGTGCCCAGGGGTACGACCAGTCCAGTGCGGCGATCGTCTGGCTCGGCTACGACGCGCCGCAGACACCGGACGGGCTGAGCAGTTTGGCGGTCATGGGTACGGGGCGGGCGGAGAAGGGCGGCGTGGCGTACAACGACTTCATGAGCGGGCTGGTCGCCACCAACCAGAACAAGGATCCGCATCTGACGGCCATCGGGCACTCGTACGGTTCGCGGACCGTGGGAGCCGCTGCGCAGCATGTCGGCGGAATCCCGGGGGTCGACGACATCATTCTGGTCGGCAGCCCGGGGGTGGGCGTGGATCAGGCCGTGGATCTCGGGGTCGGTGCCGGACACGTCTTCGTCGGCGCCGCGGCGAACGACCCGGTGACCAAGCTCCCGTCCAAGCTGCAGTCCGCCGTGGGTGTGCTGGGGATGCTGGCCTTCGGCCCTGCTGGTGCATACTTCGCCGGGGATCTGGCCGACCCGGGGGACGACGATCTCTGGTTCGGCAAGGATCCGGCGAGCAAGGCGTTCGGCGCCAGGCGCTTCCCTGTGGGCGACGGGCCACCGGTGGTCAGTGGCTCCGGCCTGAGCTTCGATGCCCACTCTCTCTACTTCGATCCGGTCAGGGACGCCGTCTCGGCGGACAGCATCGCCCTGATCGTGTCGGGACATGCCGACAGGCTCAAGATGGAGGCACAGCGATGAAGCGACGGTTCCAGATCGTTGCGGTGGCCCTGGTCCTCGGCTTCTCCCTGTCCGCGTGCGGGAGCGACCACCGGGTACAAGGGGACGTCGGAGGGAAGAAGGGGCGCATGGACATGCAGCAGGCCGCCGAGCGGTCCGACGGCATGCTCGACGCGGTGCTGAAGGCCATTGATCCCGAGGTGCAGTGGGCGCACGGGCCGACGACTGCGGGGACGTGCGATGTGACCCGCAGGCGCACCGTGATGACCATCGTGTCGGCGTCGCGCCGGGCGGATTTCCTGGATCAGGTGGAGACGTTCTGGCGGAGGAGCGATTACCGGATCAAGGCGATCAACAATGACACGGAGTTCCCGGCCGTCTATGCCCAGACGGACGCAGGGTTCGGTATCAGTGTCAGCTTCCGCGGAAAGGGGCAGGCGTTCTTCGAGGCGGACAGTCCCTGCGTGAAGGAGTCGAAGGTCGCCGATTCCACGTCCAGGCCGAACGGTCCGGCGTACGAGGGTGTCTACCCCCTGCCGCGTCCCAACGTGCACTCCGACTACTGGTCCGGCGAGGCGTCCTGAAGGTGCGTCAGTGACCGGATTCCGTGTTCGACCGCGCGATCGGTGACCCCGGTGAGCCTGCCTGTGCTCCGAACAACTCGCACACACCCGCGAAACCGGCCTTGAACCCGCCCCCGATGGGGGATGGTTGAGGGGTGCGGAAATTCTGGGTGGTCGGTGGGATCGGCATCGGGGTCGCCATGTGCTTCGTGGCGCTGCTCGTCGTCGGTACGTACTCCGCTGCCGCCGGCCTCGGCAGCGCCGGCAGCAACGCGGCCGTCGGGCTGGCGAAGGGGGCCGTGCCGGCGAAGTTCCAGCCGCTCGTGCAGAAGTGGGGCAACCTCTGCTCGGCCATCAACCCCGCGCTCCTCGCCGCGCAGTTGTACCAGGAGAGCGGGTGGAACCCGCGGGCCCAGAGCAAGGCCGCCGCTCAGGGCATCGCTCAGTTCATCCCCGGGACCTGGTCCGGGCACGGGATCGACGGGGACGGGGACGGGGACCGGGACGTATGGGATCCGGCCGATGCCATCCCCTCCGCCGCCAGCTATGACTGCGAACTTGCCGGGTACGTCAAGAAGGTGCCGGGCGATCAGACGGACAACATGCTGGCCGCCTACAACGCCGGTGCGTACCGGGTCATCAGGTCGGGCGGCGTACCGAAGATCGCGGAGACACAGAACTACGTCAAGATCATCCGTTCGCTGGAGAAGAGCTTCGCCCGGCCGGTCGGGCGGGTCGAGCCCTCGCGGCAGGCGGCCGGGGCGATCTACTTCGCGCAGAAGAAGCTCGGTACGAAGTACCTGTGGGGCGGGAACGGCACGGCGGAGCAGGGTGGACGGTTCGACTGCTCCGGGCTGACGCAGGCTGCGTACCGGACCGTGGACATCGAGCTCCCGCGGGTGGCGAACGATCAGTACAACGCCGGGCCGCACCCCGCGCGGGACGAGTTGCTCCCCGGTGACCTGGTCTTCTTCTCGGACGACCTGACCAACTCCCGGGCGATCCACCACGTCGGGCTGTACGTCGGCGGCGGGTACATGATCAACGCGCCGTACACCGGGGCCGTGATCCGTTTCGACAAGATCGACACGCCCGACTACTTCGGTGCGACACGCGTGACGAAGGATGGCGCCGCGGCACTCCCGACCGCCCGGCCGGCGGCGTGACGGGGAGTCGGCCGTGGCCGGAACTCTCCGTGAAGCCTGGGCCCTGAGCTGCGACGATGAGTCTCTCTTCGATAACGTCATGGTGATCATTCGGTGGAGAGTGGAACGTACACGCGGAGCGCGTCGTTCCCTGGACTGGGACAGCATGTGCACTGACCATGCGACGCTGACCGGCACAGTCGCGTACCTGACGCAGCAGTGATCGAAGTAGTGGTCGAACCGAACACGGGGGTTCGTCAATTGCGGTGCACACGGGTGTGCGCCGCGGCAGCAGACAAGGCAAGGGGCCGCAGCAGATGGCTGGACTCGCACTGGATGGGTCGAACCCCGACGTCAGCCTGCTCTACGACATCAATGGGCTCGCGAAGTCCGCTCCGACCTGGTTCGACCGGGTCATGGAGTTCGTCGGCGAGTACGGGATCATGCTCGGCATGGTCCTCGTGGTCCTGTGGTGCTGGTGGAGCGTCCGCCGGCGCGGCACGGCCGAGGACTCGGTGACTGCGGTCGCCGGGATCGTCTGGGCGCCGCTCGCCGCCGGGATCGCGCTGCTCGTCAACATTCCGATCCGGGGCTTCGTGGAGCGTCCGCGCCCGTTCCGCGACCACCAGGGCCTGGATGTCCTGGTGTCGGGAAAGAACGACTTCTCGTTCGTGAGCGACCACGCCACGATGGCGATGGCCCTCGGCGTCGGGCTGTTCGTGGCCAACCGGAAATTCGGACTCGCCGCGATCGCCCTGGCGCTGGCGGAAGGGTTCTGCCGGATCTACATGGGGGTTCACTACCCGACCGACGTCGTCGGCGGATTCGCGCTCGGCACAGCTGCCGCACTGTTGCTCGCCCCGCTCGCGATGGCGCTGCTGACGCCGGTCGTCGCCGCCGTCTCGCGGTCGGAGCGGGTGGGGTGGCTCGTGCGGTCGCGGCGGCCCGTGCCCGCCGCGGGCGAGGGGCGCCCGCTCGGGATCCCGGAGCCGCGCCCGCGGTCGGGGAGCGGTGGCGAGAAGGATCTTGCTGCCTGAGTGGTCCGAGGGAGAACCGGGGGGGCGTTCGCGCCCCCCCGGTTCTGCGTCACAGCGCCTGCGGGAATGTGAAGAGGCGCTCGGGGTCGTACTGCTTCTTCATCCGGGCGAGCCGATCGGCCGCCGTTCCGTAGTAGGCCTGCCGCCAGTCGGTCAGCGTCGGGTCCGTGTAGTTCTGGTACGCCGCCCCGGACGCGTAGCGCCGCAGCGCCCCGTGAGTGTTTTTCAGCCAGTCCTGCTGGGCCGTGCCCGCCGTGCCGGGTCGCCAGGCGGCGATGTACTGGGCGAGCATGCGTGAGCGGCGGTGGACGAACGCCGTGGCCTGTGGGGCGACCCGGTTGATCGCCCCGCCGAGCGCGGTGAGCGTGATCGATCCGCCGCCGCCGCTCGGGGTCACGCCGATCCGGGTGAACGCCTCGGTCCGGTCGAGGAGAGTCCTTATGCCTGCCGGGGACAGGGAGTGGTCGAAGAAGTCGGACGCGGCGGCGTACGTCTCGCGCTGGAGCGCGCCCTGCGCGGTGCGGCCGGGTGTCGTACCCGGCAGATGGCACTGTGCGTCGCTGATGCCGGAGCAGCCCGCGTACACCAGCATCGCCTCCTCGTAGCTGCGGCGGCGCAGCGACACCGAGGACGCCGATGCGCCGATCCGGTCGGCGAGGCGGTCGACGGCGTTCTGGAGGTCTCCGTAGGTCCCCAGGCTGAACGCGGCGACCGACACGGTCGGATTGCCGCCGCCCGGTCCCGCCGCGAGATGCGCGGAGGACCAGATCTCGTCCGGCTGGTCCGGGCCCCACTCCTGCCAGGCGGCGATGACCGACCGGGCGCGCGACCACGGCCACGACATGTACGCGGTGACGGTCCGCGGGGCCGGGCGGGTGCGGAACGTCAGCTCGGTGACCACGCCGAAGTTGCCGTTGCCCGCGCCGCGCAGTGCCCAGAAGAGGTCGGGGTGGTGCTTGGCGTCGGCGGTCACGGTTGTGCCGTCGGCGGTGACGAGCGTTGCCGCGGTGAGGCTGTCGCAGGTCAGGCCGTACGCGCGGGACGTGACGCCGTGGCCGCCGCCGAGCGTGAGACCGGAGATGCCGACCGTGGGGCAGGAGCCTCCGGGGACCGTCAGACCGTGCCGGGCAAGACCCCGGTAGACATCGATGAGTTTGGCGCCCGCGCCGACGGTGCCGTCCCGGTCGACCCGGGAGAGTGACGAGACGTCAATGACCAGGCGCCCGTTGCCGCTCGACCAGCCCCCGTAGGAATGGCCGCCGCTGCGGATCGAGACGGGGGTGGAGCTGCGGCGGGCGAAGGCCAGGCATTCACGGATGTCCGCCTCGTGCCGGACGTACGCGACGGCTGCCGGTTTCCGGCCGTCGAAGCGGGTGTTGTAGAGCTGGCGGGCCGTCCGGTACGCCGCGTCCTCGGGGCGCACGAGGGTGCCGTCGAGGCTCTTGGCCAGGGCGGGCCAGTTCGCCTTGCCGGTTGTGGCAGACGGTGAGCCGGCCGGTGTGGGCGATGTGCGGGTGGCGGTGGCCGAGGAACCCGTGCCGGTGCCTCTGCAGGCGGTTGCCGTGGCGCCGGCCAGGGCTGTTGCCGCGCCCGCGGTGAGCAGGGTGCGCCGGTTCGGCAGGTTCATCGGACCTCCGGGTCATGGCCTCGCGGGTCGATCGGTCGGGCGACCGCCGGGTGGATCGGTTGTCGGTGATCCGTGATCCCGTGATCAGCGGGCGGTGCGGTGTTCCTCGGCGTCGGTGCGGGCGCGGTCGCGGGAGCGACGGGCCGGGCCGGTCCACCCGCATGCGCAGCGGGCGATGCAGAACGAGCCGCGTTCGATGGTGAAGGGCTCGTGGGCGGGGGGCGTCGGCAGCGTAGCGGGAGCGGTCGGCGTGACCTCCGCGGTGTGTTGGTCGTACACGCGTCCACGGTACTGGGAACGGGCACCCGTCCGTGAGGCCCCCGAGGACGGCGTGACGGGGGGCACGGGTGGGTCGTTATACGGGGCGGGTGGGGGGCTCGGGCAAGCGGTACGTCGTTGGGGGTTGGCAGGCGATGGTGGTGCAGCAGCACAGGTCCGGTGGCAGGGCGCGCGCTGTCTGCGCCCTCGCCGTGGTGGGCGTGATGGCGGCGGCCGCCGGATGCTCGGACAGCGGTGGCCGGGACGGGATCGATGCCGGCGGCCGGAGCGTGGTGGACGAGCGGGGTGGGGGCGATTCCCTCGATGCGATCCACCGGGCGGCGGCTGTGCTCGCCGGGACGGGGGACGGGAATCGGCCAGGGAGCCGCGACGTCGCCGGGAGCGCCGAGGTGCGTACGTCGATGGAGACCGCGGCAGGCGGGACACGGGTGACGATCACCGGCCGGGGGACGTACGACTTCCGCAGGCAGCTGGGCCGGCTCACCGTGGTGCTGCCGAAGGACGCCGCGGGCGAGTACGAACACCGCCCCATCACCGAACTTCTCGCCCCCGGTGCGCTCTACATGAAGAACCGTGGTGCCGGAGTCCCCGTCGGCAAGTGGGTCAGGGTCGATACGACAGCCCTGGAGGACGGCAATCTCGTCACGGGCGGGGTCACCGATCCCATGGCGGCCGCCGAACTGCTGCGCGGCGCGGACAGAGTGACGTACGTGGGGGAGAGCGAACTTGCCGGGGTCATGGTCCGGCATTACCGGGGGACCGCGGATCTCGGACGCGCGGCGCGGACCGCCTCGCCGCAATCGCGTGGCGCACTGGCCGCGGCGGCGAAAGGGTTCCGCACGGACGCGGTGCCGTTCGACGCGTATCTGGACGAGGCGGGGCGGCTGCGAAAGGTGCGGCACCGGTTCACTTTCGCCAACGAGGGACCGGCGGTGCAGGTGGTGTCGACGACGCTGCTGTTCGGGTTCGGGGTGCCCGTGAATGTGCATCTTCCGGATGATCGCGACATCTACACCGGGCAGATCGAGCAGGGGCAGCGGTAGCGGCGGAGGCGGCGGGCCGGGCGCGTAGGCATCCGGCGCGGCCGAAATGGTCCGTCCGTGCCATGCGCGGCGAGTGGTCCGCTCCCTACGCTAGGAAGTCGGCGACGGCAGTGAGAGGTGACGTACGTGGTGACGCTCAGCACTCGGACCGTTCAGGACCATGTGGCCCTCGCCGAGATCGAGCTATGCGGTGAGCTGATGATCGCGGCGTCGGCCGCGATCGGGGAACGGCTCAGTGCGGACCGTATCGACGAGGTGCTCAACGTCGGGGCGGGCACCGAACTCACCGCCGTCCCCCGGCAGGGTGATCGTCGGGGTTGACGGACAAAAGCGCACGTCGGACGGTGCCCCGGGCGATGCGACCGGACACGGTGCGACCTCCAGCGGTGCCGCCTCAGGTGCGGAGCAGGCGGGCGATGGCCTTCGTGGCTTCCTCGACCTTGGCATCGATCTCCTCGCCGCCCTTGACCGCCGCGTCGGCGACGCAGTGGCGCAGGTGCTCCTCGAGAAGCTGGAGCGCGAACGACTGGAGGGCCTTGGTGGACGCCGAGACCTGCGTGAGTATGTCGATGCAGTAGACGTCCTCGTCGACCATCCGCTGCAGACCACGGATCTGGCCCTCGATCCGGCGCAGCCGCTTGACGTGGTCGGCCTTCTGGTGGTGGTAGCCGTGTATGCCGCGGTCGTGGTCGGTGAGGATCTCCGCCGCTTCCTCGGTGGGTTCCGTCGCCTCTGTGGTCTCGGTGGTGGTCATTGCTGCCTCCCGTTTTCCCTTTACCCTGCGCTTTATATACCCCGGGTGGGTATATTCTAACGAATTCGGCTGAACCGTGACCGGGGGCCCGTGCTGATCACCGTGTCCGATGCGCGACACTGAAGAATGCCGGTTAGCCGTGGCCGGATGATGCGCCTAGCATCAGCCTGACCGAAACCAAAGCATCCCGAGGACCCCACGTGCGCTTTCGTCTGACCCCCAGGGAGACGAGCTTCTACGACATGTTCTCCGCATCCGCGGACAACATCGTCACGGGCTCGAAACTCCTCATGGAACTGCTCGGGGCGGACTCTGCCTCCCGAGTCGAGATCGCGGAACGTATGCGGGCAGCGGAGCACGCAGGGGACGATGCCACCCACGCGATCTTCCACCAGCTGAACTCCTCTTTCATCACGCCGTTCGACCGCGAGGACATTTACAACCTCGCATCGTCGCTCGACGACATCATGGACTTCATGGAGGAGGCCGTCGACCTGGTCGTGCTGTACCAGATCGAAGAACTCCCCAAGGGCGTCGAGCAGCAGATCGAGGTGCTGGCGCGGGCGGCCGAGCTGACCGCCGAGGCGATGCCCAACCTGCGCACGATGGACAACCTCACCGAGTACTGGATCGAGGTCAACCGCTTGGAGAACCAGGCCGACCAGATCCACCGCAAGCTGCTCGCCCATCTCTTCAACGGCAAGTACGACGCCATTGAGGTGCTGAAGCTCAAGCAGATCGTGGATGTGCTGGAAGAGGCGGCCGATGCGTTCGAGCACGTCGCCAACACGGTGGAGACCATCGCGGTCAAGGAGTCCTGAACCACGTGGACACCTTTGCGCTGATCGTGACCATCGGTGTCGCGCTCGGCTTCACCTACACGAACGGCTTCCACGACTCGGCGAACGCCATCGCCACCTCGGTCTCCACCCGGGCGCTGACCCCGCGGGCGGCCCTGGCCATGGCCGCGGTGATGAACCTCGCCGGTGCCTTCCTGGGACAGGGAGTCGCCAAGACCGTCAGTGAGGGCCTGATCGCGACGCCCGAGGGGCAGAAGGGGATGGGAATCCTCTTCGCCGCCCTGGTCGGCGCGATCATCTGGAACCTCGTCACCTGGTACTTCGGTCTGCCCTCGTCGTCCTCGCACGCGCTGTTCGGCGGCATGGTCGGTGCGGCGCTGGCCGGCGGAACGCTGGTGCACTGGAACGGGGTGCTCGACAAGATCGTCATCCCGATGTTCGTCTCGCCGGTCGTCGGTCTGATCGTGGGCTATCTGGTGATGGTCGCGATCATGTGGCTGTTCCGGAAGACCAACCCGCACAAGGCCAAGCGCGGATTCCGCATAGCCCAGACGGTCTCGGCGGCAGGCATGGCGCTCGGGCACGGTCTGCAGGACGCGCAGAAGACGATGGGCATCGTGGTGATGGCGCTGGTCATCGCCGATGTCGAGAGTCCGAGCGACCCGATCCCGGTCTGGGTGAAGATCGTCTGCGCGCTGATGCTCTCGCTGGGTACGTACGCGGGTGGCTGGCGGATCATGCGGACGCTCGGCCGGAAGATCATCGAGCTGGACCCGCCGCAGGGCTTTGCCGCGGAGACGACCGGTGCGTCGATCATGTTCGGCTCGGCCTACCTGTTCCACGCGCCCATCTCCACGACGCATGTGATCACCTCGGCGATCATGGGTGTGGGGGCCACGAAGCGGGTCAACGCGGTGCGGTGGGGGGTCGCGAAGAACATCATCCTCGGGTGGTTCATCACGATGCCCGCCGCGGCACTGGTCGCTGCCACGAGTTACGGGGTCGTCGTTCTGCTGTTCGGGTGAGTGACGCCCCCCGCGGGCTTGAAGTGAAAGGGGTCCGCCCCCGCTCCCTTGTGAGGAGCGGGGGCGGACCCTTTGCCTTAAGGGTGGCACCGCCATGCAGCACCCCAAAGGCTGTCCTTGGTCACCCAAAACGGCCGGAGATGTAGTCCTCCGTCGCCTGGACCGACGGGTTGGAGAAGATCCGTTCCGTCTCGTCTATCTCCACGAGCTTGCCGGGCTTGCCGACCGCCGCGAGGTTGAAGAACGCCGTGCGGTCCGAGACGCGGGCCGCCTGCTGCATGTTGTGCGTCACGATGACGATCGTGAAGCGTTCCTTCAGCTCGCCGATCAGGTCCTCGATGGCGAGGGTGGAGATCGGGTCCAGGGCGGAGCACGGTTCGTCCATCAGCAGCACATCCGGCTCGACCGCGATCGCACGGGCGATGCACAGGCGCTGCTGCTGACCGCCGGAGAGGCCGGAGCCGGGCTTGTTCAGGCGGTCCTTGACCTCGTTCCAGAGGTTGGCGCCACGGAGGGACTTCTCGACGACGTCCGCCAGCCGGCCCTTCTTGTACGAACCGTTCAGCTTCAGGCCGGCCGCGACATTGTCGAAGATCGACATGGTCGGGAACGGGTTCGGTCGCTGGAAGACCATGCCGACCGTGCGGCGCACCGTGACCGGGTCGACGTGGGACCCGTACAGGTTCTCGTCGTCCAGCAGGACCTTGCCCTCGACGCGGCCACCGGGGGTGACCTCGTGCATCCGGTTCAGGGTGCGAAGGAAGGTGGACTTGCCGCAGCCGGACGGGCCGATGAAGGCGGTCACGGAGCGGGGCTCCACGGTCATCGAGATGTCCTCGATGGCGAGGTGGGAGCCGTAATAGGCGGACAGGCCGCTGACGTCGATGCGCTTGGCCATCTGAATCACTGCTTCTTTCGTGCCGCGTCAGCGGCCGGTCTTCGGGGCCTTCCAGCGGGCGATACCGCGGGCCACCAGGTTGAGGATCATGACGAAGGCGATCAGGACCAGAGCGGCGGCCCAGGCGCGGTCGTACGACGCCTCGCTGCCGATCTTGTACTGCTCCCAGATGTAGAAGGGGAGCGACGACTGTGCGCCTTGGAAGGGATTGGGGTTGATCAGCTGGCTGCCGAAGACCAGCAGCATGATCGGTGCGGTCTCGCCGGCGATCCGGGCGATGGCGAGCATCACACCTGTGGTAATACCGCCGATCGCGGTGGGCAGAACCACCTTCAGGATGGTGCGCCACTTCGGGATGCCGAGGGCGAGTGATGCCTCGCGGAGCTCGTTCGGGACGAGCTTGAGCATCTCCTCGGTGGAGCGGACCACGACCGGGATCATGAGGATCGTGAGCGCCAGCGAACCCATCAGGCCGGACGGCTGGAGCTGCGCCATCAGCATGATCGACAGGATGAAGAGACCGGCGACGATGGACGGGATACCGGTCATCACGTCGACGAAGAACGTCACGGCCTTGGCGAGCGCGCCCTTGCCGTACTCCACCAGGTAGACGGCGGTCAGCAGGCCGATCGGGGCGGAGATCAAGGTGGCGAGGCCGACCTGCTCCAGGGTGCCGATCAGGGCGTGGTAAACACCGCCACCCGGCGCCGTGCCGAGCACACCGGCCATGGAGTGGGTGAGGAAGTAGACGTCCAGGACCTTCGCGCCGCGGCTGACCGTGGTCCAGACCAGCGAGGCCAGCGGCACGACGGCGAGGAGGAAGCACACCCAGACGATGCTGGTGGCGAGCCGGTCCTTGGCCTGGCGCTGGTTCTCGACGACCGACGTCGTGACGTACGAGATGACGACGAAGAGCACCGCGGAGAGCAGGCCCCACTGGATGCGGCTCTGCCAGCCCGCCGCCGCGCCGATGCCGACGCCGAGCACGATCGCGGCGCCCGCGAAGGCGGCCGGGGCCCAGCGGGGGAGCGACCGGCTGCTGAGGCTGTTGCGGGAAGCGGCCGCTGTGGGGGCGGGGCGTTCCTGTATGCCGGTGTTGGCTGCCTGGCTCATGCGTTGGCCCCCGAGTACTCCTTGCGGCGGGCGATGATGAGGCGGGCCGCGCCGTTGACCAGCAGGGTGAGGATGAAGAGGACGAGGCCGGAGGCGATCAGGGCGTCGCGCCCGAACTGGTCGGCCTCATCGAACTTCGCGGCGATGTTCTGGGCGAACGTTCCGCCGCCGGGGTTGAGCACATGGGCCGAGATGACGAAGCTCGGCGACAGAACCGTGGCGACGGCCATCGTCTCGCCGAGTGCGCGGCCCAGACCCAGCATCGACGCGGAGATCACGCCGGAGCGGCCGAAGGGCAGCACCGAGAGGCGGATGACTTCCCAGCGGGTGGCGCCGAGAGCGAGGGCGGCTTCCTCGTTCATCTTCGGGACCTGGAGGAAGACCTCGCGGCTGACGCTCGTCACGATCGGCAGGATCATGATCGCGAGCAGGATGCCGACGGTGAAGAGCGAGCGGGCGACGCCGACCTCGGTCTTCTCCAGGACGTACGTCCAGCCGAAGAACTGGTCGAGCCAGAGGTTCAGCCCCTCCAGGTACGGGACCAGGAAGAGGGCGCCCCAGATGCCGTACACGATGCTCGGCACTGCCGCGAGCAGATCGACGACGTACGCGAGGGGTGCGGCCAGCTTGCGCGGCGCGTAGTGCGAGATGAAGAGGGCGATACCGACAGCGATCGGAACCGCGATGGCCATCGCGATGATCGAGCTGACGATCGTGCCGAAGAGCAGGACCGCGATACCGAAGACCGGCTTGTCGCCGACCGGGTTCCAGTCCAGCGTGGTGAAGAAGTTGCCCTCGTCCTTGGAGATGGCGAGGGTCGCGCGGTACGTGAGGAACATGGCGATCGACGCCATGATCACGAGCAGCAGAATGCCTGAACCCCGTGAGAGGCCCAGGAAGACTTTGTCGCCCGCGCGTCCGGAGGCTTTGGGCCTGGCGCGCTTGCGCTGCACCGGGGGTACCGGTGGCGTGTCTATCGGTGTGGAGGAAGCCATGGTCTTTCCGGTCTGTGTGGGGGAGCGACGCGCTCCCCTGGCGGCGGTGCACCGGATGGGGGTGGTGCCGGCGGGCCGGTCCGGAGGGGTGCACCGGGCCGGCCTGCCGGGTGTTGCTGGTGGAGCTGGGTTTCAGCTGGTGTTATGGGTGTTGCTTCTGATTACGAGAGGGACGCGATGGTCTCGCGGACCTTGGCGTTGATCTCGGTCGGGATCGGCGCGTAACCGGCGTCGGTGAGGACCTTCTGACCCTCGTCACTCGCGGTGTAGTTCAGGAAGGACTTGACCGTGGAGAGCGTCTCGGGCTTGTTGCCCGTGTCGCAGACGACCTCGTACGTCACCAGGACGATCGGGTACGCACCCTCGGCCTTGGTGGTGTAGTCGAGGTCGAGCGCCAGGTCCTTGCCGGTGCCCTTGATCTTGGCGGCGGCGATGGCCTTGGAGGCGTTCTCCGAGGAGGCCTTGACCGGGGTGGAGCCACCGGTGTTGATGTCGACCGTGGAGATGGACTGCGACGAGGCGTACGAGAGCTCGAAGTAACCGATCGAGCCGTCGACCTGCTTCACCTGGGCGGCGACACCGGCCGAGCCGGACGCGGCCTGGCCACCGGGGGCCGGCCACTTCTTCTCGGGCTCGTACTTCCAGTCGTTCGGCGCGGTGGCGGCGAGGTACTTGCCGAGGTTCTGCGTGGTGCCGGAGTCCTCGGAGCGGTGGAAGGCCTGGATCGCCTTGTCCGGAAGCTTCGCGCCGCTGTTGAGCTTGGCGATCGCCGGGTCGTTCCACTTCTTGATCTTGCCGTCGAAGATCTTGGCGAGCGTGGGGGCGTCCAGCGTCAGGCTGTCGACACCCTCGAGGTGGAAGCCGATCGCGATGGGGCCGCCGACCATCGGGAGGTTGATGCCCTGGCCGGTCTTGCAGATCTTCTTCGAGTCCGCGACCTCTTCGGGCTTCAGCGCCGAGTCGGAGCCGGCGAAGCCGACCGTGCCCTGGTTGAAGGCGATGATGCCTTCACCGGAGGACGACGACTTGTAGTTGATCTCTACGCCCTTGCAGCCCGCCATGTAGTCCTTGACCCAGAGGTCCATGGCGTTCTTCTGCGCGCTGGAGCCGGAGGCGAGGAGCTGGCCCTTGGCGTCGTCGCACTTGATGTTCGACGCGGCGCTCGTCTTCTCGCCGCTGCCGCCCGTGCTGCCGCCGCCGCTGTTGTTGTCCGAACCGCACGCCGTGAGGACCAGGGCGCTGGAGACGGCGAGGGCACCGAGCGCGGTGGCACGAAGCCGGTTCTTGCGCTGAAGCTTCACTTTCGGGTTTTTCCTTCCAGGAGCCGCCGAGGTCTTGTTCGTTCTACGACGGCGTGCGATGTGATGGGTGGTGTGGCGTTTCGCCGCGCACCATGTACTGCCGAAATTAGGCACAACAGGTGAAGCGGCTTACGGGGGAGAGTGAACAGGAGGTGAACCGTGGCGGGCGGCCTGGTTCCCGTCGTCGTGGTGCGGGGCCCCTGGGTGGGGCGGGTCTGCTGGGTGGTGCGGTGCCCGGGTCCGGGGTGACCGGTTCCGTCCTCAATCGCCGGACGGGCTTGAGGCGTCGGCCTGGCCCCTGGCGGCACCGTCGCCTGCCCCCGGAGGGGTCCCGCCCACCACCCACCGCACGGTGCGGCGGCGCCCCCGGGGCACGGCGCCGAGAATCCAGCCCGTCCGGCGATTGAGGACGGAACCCCGCCCCCCGGACCCGGGTGCGAGAACCGCACCGCCCCCGCGGCGGCCCCGCACCCCGGCCCCAGGCACCGCACCGGCCGTCACCCGCTGATCAGCAGCGCGTCCAGCAGGTCGCGGTCGCGGGGCTGGGTGAGCTGGGTGCGGGCCGCTTCCGGGTGGAGCCAGAGGATGCGGTCCACCTCGTCGCTGGGGACGAACACGCCGTCCGTCGCCTCGGCCGCCCAGTACAGGACTTCCTTGGGGCGGCCGTTCGCGAGATACCGGACGGTGGGCAGCGGGGGCCCCGGTATGCAGTGGTGGCCGGTCTCCTCCAGAACCTCGCGCAGGGCGGCGTCGATCGCCGGCTCGCCGCGCTTGAGCTTGCCCTTCGGATGTGACCAGTCGTCGTAACGGGGCCGGTGGACCAGGCAGATCTCCAGCTCCCCGGATTGCTCCGACCGGCGCCACAGCACACACCCCGCGGCCTGCACGGTCCCGCCGCTCATGGCGCGGTCACAGCCGCCGTCGCGTACGGCCAGGTCTCGCGGAACACCCCGCGGGCCGCTTCCACCTCGTGCCGCTGGTCGGCGTGGAGCACCCCCAGGGCGTAGGCGGTGGCCGGCGCGATCCTCGGCGTACGGGCCGCCGATGCCGCCGCCGCGGCTGCCTCCGCCGCGTCCCGGTGCAGGTCGAGCGCGTGTCCGGAGGCGGCCAGGACCGGGTCGGGGGCGCCGCGTACCACCTCGTGGGCGTACCGGTGCAGTCGCAGCAGAAGGCGGGCCTGGTGCCAGGGCGCGTCGTGCGCCTCGTTGTACGGCTCGACCGTCTCGTCGGAGGGGAGCGCGGCCACCGCGCCGAGCAGCCGCTGCTCGGCCCGGTCCGCGGGCCCGTGCAGCATCTCGGCGGCCGGGGCCGTGGCCGTGGCGGAGAGCGGGACCTCGGAGGCGAGCAGGGCGACCGCGTCGGCGACCGCGTGGAACCGGGACGAGCCGAGCGCCTGGAGGGCCGCCGAGTGGGCACGGGTCCTGGCGAGGGTGAGCTGCCGTTCCAGCAGCGCTCCGGCCCGGGCCGCACCGACGCCGAGTGCGGCCCGTTCCTTGCCCTCGGCGGCGTCGTGCGGGGTGACATCGATATCGGTGCCGGCGGCGGAAGTCCGCTGTGTGCGGGGCGGTGGCAGCGGGGTGCCGGACAGGGCGTGCAGCGCTTCGAGGAGCCGGGTCAGCCGGGTCGCGTACGCGTGCTCGCGGGCCAACGTGCCGGAGAGCCAGGCCAGTTCCGTACGGAGCTGCTCGGCCCAGCCGGGTTCGAGTGCCGACCGGAAGGTGTGCAGGGTGCCGCTGATGCGGCGGGCCGAGCGGCGCAGCGCACCGGCGGCCTGCTCGGCGGCGAGTGTCCCGGCGTCCGTGGGGGCGCTGTTCTCGCGGTGCAGACGCAGGCTGCGAAGGAAGTTCGCGGCCTGTTCCTGCAGGTAGGGGGCGAGGACCGCGCCCGCGGACACGTCCGTCCGGGTCGTCGTCTGGTGGTCAGGGCGTCGCACGCCGGCGCCTCCGGGCGTCAATGAGCATTTCCTGTACGTGCCGCAGGGGCTGGCCGTCCGCGTCCGTGGCGTGCCGGGTCCAGTTCCCGTCGGGACCGAGGTGCCAGGAGGAGGTGGTGTCGGACATGCCGGTCTCCAGGAGCCGGCTGAGCGCGGCACGGTGGGCGGGGTCGGTGACCCGGACCAGTGCTTCGATCCGGCGGTCGAGGTTGCGGTGCATCATGTCGGCGCTGCCGAACCACACTTCGGGTTCGCCGCCGTTGCCGAACGAGAAGACCCGGGAGTGTTCGAGGAAGCGGCCCAGTATCGAGCGGACCCGGACGTTCTCGGAGAGGCCGGTGACGCCGGGGCGGATCGCGCAGATGCCGCGTACCCAGATGTCCACCGGAACGCCCGCCTGGGCGGCCCGGTAGCAGGCGTCGATGATCGCTTCGTCGACCATCGAGTTGACCTTGAACCGTACGTAGGCGGGGCGACCGGCCCGCTGGTGCGTGATCTCCTTGTTTATCCGGGAGATCAGCCCGTCGCGCAGGGACTTGGGGGCGACGAGGAGGCGGCGGTACGTCTCGCGGCGGGAGTAGCCGGAGAGCCGGTTGAAGAGGTCGGAGAGGTCCGCCCCGACCTGTGGGTCGGCGGTCAGCAGGCCGAGGTCCTCGTACAGCCGCGCGGTCTTGGGGTGGTAGTTGCCGGTGCCGACGTGCGAGTAGCGGCGCAGCGTGTCGCCCTCCTGGCGGACGACGAGGGAGAGCTTGCAGTGCGTCTTCAGCCCGACGAGGCCGTAGACCACATGGCAGCCCGACTCCTCCAGCTTGCGCGCCCACTTGATGTTGGCCTGCTCGTCGAATCGGGCCTTGATCTCGACGAGTACGAGGACCTGCTTGCCGGACTCGGCGGCGTCGATCAGGGCGTCGACTATCGGCGAGTCGCCCGAGGTCCGGTACAGCGTCTGCTTGATCGCGAGCACGTCCGGGTCGCTCGCCGCCTGCTCCAGGAAGGCCTGGACAGAGGTGGAGAACGAGTCGTACGGGTGGTGCAGCAGCACATCGCGCTCGCGCAGCGCGGCGAAGACGTCGGGCGCCGAGGAGGACTCGACCTCGGCGAGATCGCGGTGGGTGCCCGCGATGAACCTGGGGTACTTCAGCTCCGGGCGGTCCAGTGACGCTATGCCGAACAGCCCGGTGAGGTCGAGCGGTCCGGGCAGCGGGTAGACCTCGGCGTCGGACACCTTCAGCTCGCGGACCAGCAGGTCGAGCACGTACGGGTCGATGGACTCCTCGACCTCCAGGCGCACCGGCGGGCCGAAGCGACGCCGCATGAGCTCCTTCTCCAGGGCCTTGAGCAGGTTCTCGGCGTCGTCCTCCTCGACTTCGAGATCCTCGTTCCGGGTGACCCGGAACATGTGGTGGGCGAGGACCTCCATGCCCGGGAAGAGCTCTTCCAGATGCGCCGCGATGATGTCCTCGATGGGCACGTAACGCTGCGGCGACGCTTCCAGGAACCGGGTCAGCAGCGGCGGCACCTTGACGCGGGCGAAGTGGCGGTGGCCGCTGACCGGGTTGCGTACGACGACCGCGAGGTTGAGCGAGAGGCCCGAGATGTACGGGAAGGGGTGCGCCGGGTCGACGGCCAGCGGCGTCAGTACGGGGAAGACCCGCTGCCGGAAGAAGGTGAACAGCCGGGCCTGTTCCTTCTCGGTCAGCTCCGGCCAGCGGATCAGCTGGATGCCCTCGTCCGACAGTGCGGGCGCGATGTCCTGCTGGTAGCAGGCGGCGTGCCGGGCCATGAGCTCGCGGGACCGCGTCCAGATCAGGTCGAGCACCTCGCGGGGCTGCAGACCGGATGCGGAGCGGGTGGCGACGCCGGTGGCGATACGGCGCTTGAGACCTGCCACCCGGACCATGAAGAACTCGTCCAGGTTGGAGGCGAAGATCGCGAGGAAATTCGCTCGTTCGAGGAGGGGAGTCGCCGGGTCCTCGGCGAGCTCCAGCACCCGTTCGTTGAATGCGAGCCAACTGCGCTCCCGGTCCAGGAACCGGCCCTGCGGCAGCTCGCTGCCGTCGACGTCGGGTTCGTACACGTCCACGTCGGCGTCGAGATCGGGATCGAGGTCGGCGGCCATGGAAAGACCGGCTCCCGCGTAATTCGGGGAGGCGACGGCATGCGGCCGGTGCGCGGCGAGAGAGCCGACCGACGGCTGCACGGCGGGCTGGACCGGGACCTCGGAGCTGGGCAACTGGCTCATGGCCCTATTGTTCCGCGCGGAAGGCGCCTGCGGCGCGTCGGAAGGGGCGGAGATCGCGGAAAACACGGGGTCTCTGCCGGGATTTCTCCCGTTGCGGGGGGTCGGCACAGCTGGCTGCATCCTGAGAGGGTCGCAAGCGCGTCTGAATGGCCGGTAACGGCGACATGACGTGCAGGAAGCGGTGTGCGGTGCGGGTTGCGGCGTCGCGCTGCGTGTGCGAGGTCCGGGCCGCCCCCCCCTCTGCGGCCCGGACCCGGACGATCTTCGCCGGTACTTCATGCCGAGGCCGGTCGCCTCGATCGCAGCGCCTGTGATGTGCGGTCGTCCCCCTTGTACGTGCTGTCCAGTACGGCGGTGAAGAGCGCTGCCATGTCGTCGCGCTCCAGCCCCGCCGTGCGGGCCCGGCGGGCCCAGTCGGTGAGTTCTCCCCGCAGGGGTGTGTCCGTGGTGGCCGGGGTGCCGAGGGTCCGGCGCACGAATGTGCCCATCCCGCGCCGGGCCTCTACCAGGCCCTCGCGCTCCAGCTCGCGGTAGGCCTTGAGCACGGTGTTGGGGTTGATGGCGGTGGCCTCGACGACCTCACGTGCGGTGGGCAGCCGGTCGCCGGGCTCCAGCAGTCCGAGGCGAAGGGCCTGTTTGGTCTGCTGGACGATCTGGAGGTACGTGGCGACGCCGCTGCGCCGGTCGATGCGGAAGTCGATCGCCGCGGACTCTGCCATATTCACCGCTTTCACTAATTGAGTAGTGAAAGCGTGTCGGAAGGAAGGGGCGGCGTCAAGCGACGCCGCCCCGGAGGATGGTGTGCGGGCTCAGGACTCCGTGCGGTACATCAGGTCCACCTCATGGGTGGCGAAGCCCATCCGCTCGTACACCGTCAGTGCCGCCGGGTTGTCCGCGTCGACGTAGAGCATCGCGGTCGGCAGCCCCTCGGCGGCGAGGTGGCGAAGCCCGATCGCGGTGAGCGCCTTGCCGAGACCACCGCCCTGCGCGTCGGGCCGGATGCCGACGACGTACACCTCGCCGAGTTGCTCCTCGGCGTGCACCTTCGTCCAGTGGAAGCCGACCAGCTCGGTCCCGCCCTCGGTCTCGCGCTCGGCCAGGAAGAACCCCTTCGGGTCGAACCAGGGTTCACCCTTGCGGTCGTCCAGGTCGCGCTGGGTGAGCGACCCCTGCTCGGGGTGGTGGGCGAACGCGGCACTGTTCACGGCGAGCCAGGCGGCGTCGTCCTGGCCGGGCACGAAGGTACGGACGGTGACGCCCGGCGGCAGTACGGGCTCAGGGATGTCCAGCGGGCTCAGCGGGCGGCGCAGCTGGCGCAGCTCGCGGAAGACGGAGAGGCCCAGGACCTGGGCGAGATGGCGGGCGGCGGACTTCCCGCCGTGCGCCCATACGCGCAGCCGCTTCCCGGTCGAGGCGAGCAGCGCGGCGCCCAGCGCACGCCCGTGCCCCTGCCCGCGGTACGCGGGATGCACGACCAGCTCGGCCGCGGGTGCCTCGACGGGGTCGGTGTCCTCGAGCTGCGCGTATCCGACGAGGGTTCCCGTGCTGGTGAGCAGAAGGTGCCGTACGCCCTCCCGGGGCCCGCCCCGCAGCTGCAGTCGCCCCTGTTCGGAGACTGCGGGCCTGCCGTCGGCGCGGGTCGCCTCGCCGAGCAGGTCGAGGACGGCTCCGGCCTGGTCGGGAGAGAGCTCGTCGAGCGTCTGGATCTCGCGTCCCGGAGCGGGGAGGGGTACATCAGTCGTCATGCGTACGAGCGTACGGCGGGGCGGGGTGCTGGTGGGGCGGAGCGGGGCGTTGCGGCCTCGATCGGCGGTGTGCGGTGCGGGTCGGACCGCCTTCGCGGGGTGAGCGCGGCCGCCGGGCGGTCCCGGCCCGTCGGCGCCGGCGTACCGGCCTGCGGTGACCTGTATGCCGTGACGTTCCTGCCTGCATTTGGGTGTCGTACGGGTGAAGTGCGGTGATAAACGCCCTTACTGACCACAAGGCAACCAGTTCGTAACTCGAAACACCTGTCGCGCTACGCGCGTTGACTCTAGGCTCCGAGCCGAACCCTCCCGCTGAATTCTTTAGGGGACCCATGTCAGCGACACCGCATAAGATCCGTGCTTCCCGGCGGGTGCTCGCCGCCGCGGCCGGGCTGGCCACCGTCGGCGCCCTCGTCGCCGCGATGCCGGCCGATGCCCAGAGCCTCGGTAAGGGCCAGGGGCAGCAGCCCGCCAACACCGTCGACGTCCAGCTGCTCTCCTTCAACGACCTGCACGGCAACCTGGAGCCGCCGGCCGGTTCGGCCGGCACGGTCACCGAGAAGCAGGCCGACGGCACGACGAAGACGATTCCGGCCGGTGGTGTCGAGTACCTCGCCTCCTCGCTGCGCACCGCACGCCAGGGCCACCCCTACTCCATCACCGCGGCCGGTGGCGACATGGTGGGCGCGAGCCCGCTGCTGTCCGGTCTCTTCCACGACGAGCCGACCATCGAGGCGCTCAACAAGATCCACCTCGATGTGACGACCGTCGGCAACCACGAGTTCGACGAGGGCGCCACCGAGCTGGCCCGTCTCCAGAACGGCGGCTGCCACCCGGTCGAGGGGTGCTACGAGAAGGGCAAGACCTTCCAGGGCGCCGACTTCCCTTACCTCGCCGCCAACGTGACGGACGAGAAGACCGGCAAGCCGATCCTCAAGCCGTACACCGTGTGGAAGAAGGACGGCGTCAAGATCGGCTTCATCGGGGTGACCCTGGAGGGCACGCCGAACATCGTCACCGCCAACGGCGTCAAGGGCCTGAAGTTCCACGACGAGATCGAGACGGTCAACAAGTACGCCAAGGAGCTCGACCAGCAGGGCGTGAAGTCCATCGTCGCGCTCATCCACGAGGGCGGGGCCCCGGCCTCCACCTCGTACAACTACGACTGCGACAGCCCCGGCGCCGGTGACGGCATCTCCGGGCCGATCGCGGAGATCGCCAAGGGCATCAGCCCGAAGGTCGACGCGCTGGTCACGGGCCACACGCACCAGGCGTACGTGTGCACCGTGCCGGACCCGGCGGGCAACCCGCGCCTGGTCACCTCGGCGTCGTCGTTCGGCAAGCTGTACACGGACACGACCCTCACGTACGACCGCCGCACCAAGGACATCGTGCGTACGTCGGTGAAGTCGTCGAGCTCCTCGAACCCGACCTCGGCGAACCACGTCGTCACCCGGGACCAGGCCAGGGCCACCGACATGACGGCCCTGATCGCCCGCTGGAACGCCCTCGCCGCGCCCATCGCGAACAGGCCGCAGGGCTACATCTCCGCCGACATCGACGGCCGCGGCTCCACGGCCCCGGAGAAGCCGCTCGGCAACCTGATCGCCGACGCTCAGCTCGAGGGCCTGGCCCCGGCGGACAAGGGCGGGGCGGTCGTCGCCTTCATGAACCCGGGCGGTATCCGCGCCGACCTGGTGTACAAGGCGACCGGCAGTGAGGGCGACGGGGTGGTGACGTACGGGGAGTCCTTCACCGTGCAGCCCTTCACCAACATGATGAACGTCGTCGACCTGACCGGCACCCAGCTGATCTCCGCACTCCAGCAGCAGGTCAGCGGCTCCAACGAGGCCAGCCCGAAGATCCTCCAGGTGTCCAAGGGACTCACCTACACGCTGGACATGACGAAGACCGGCGCGGCTCGCGTCGTCGTCGACACGATCAAGCTGAACGGTGCGGCGATCGACCCGGCCAAGACGTACCGCGTCGCGATGAACGAGTTCCTCGCGGGTGGCGGTGACGGCTTCGCGGCGCTCGGCCAGGGCACCAACAAGCTCGTCGGCGCCTCCGACCTGGACCTGTTCAACGCGTACCTGTCGGCCCACTCGTCGGCGGCGGCGCCGCTGGCCCCGCCGGTCACGGACCGGATCACGGTCATCCAGTAGGTCCGGCGATCGAGTGAGCGGGGCGGTGGGCCATCCGGCCCACCGCCCCGCTGTCGTCACGGGTTCGGGCCCGGGCCTCGCCTAGTGTCGGAAACATGACTGCAGAAGCAGACGCAGACGACGGCCTGGTCACCGTCGCCTGCAACGGGTCCGTCCGCGAAACGATCGACCGGCTCCAGGAGGCGATCACCACCTCGGGCTTCCAGGTGTTCGCACGGATCGACCATGCGGACCATGCCGCCCGCATCGGCCTGGAACTCCGGCCGACCGAGCTGCTCATCTTCGGCAAGCCGGAGGGCGGCACGCAGCTGATGCAGGACCGGCAGACCGCCGGCATCGACCTCCCGTCAAAGGCGCTGGCCTGGCAGGACGCCGCCGGCGACACCTGGGTGACCTGCAACGACGCCTCATGGCTCGCCGCCCGCCACGGGCTGGGGCCCAAGAGCCAAGCAGGTGTCGCGGCGCTGGAGGCGAGCACGGTGGCCGCCGTACGCCAGGCCACGTCACCGGCCCTCGACGCTCTTTAGGCCCTGTCGTCGCACTGTTCCCGTTGTGACGTGCACCCGCCATACACCGAAGGCTGCCCCCCACAGCCGACGGAGGCACCCGCAGCGGCAGGCGTTCTGACCGGCGCCCTCGCCGTCTCCGTCACCGCGCTCGCCGGTGCAGGTCCCGCGACCGCAACGGACCGCCGGGCGCTCACCACCCAGGACCGGGTGGGCGGCATCCCCGACCTGACCGGCCGCCGGGGGCGGCTCAGGTGTTCTCCGGCGGCGGCTGCGGGGCGCCCGGCAGGCGGATCCATGCCTCCGTGCCGCCGCCCGGCGACGGGCGCAGCGCGACCTCGCCGCCCGCCTGCTGGACCGTGCGCGCCACGATCGACAGGCCCAGCCCCGAGCCCGGCAGCTGGCGGGCGGACTGGGAGCGCCAGAAGCGTTCGAAGACGTACGGGAGCTCCTCGGCCGGGATGCCGGGACCCTGGTCCACCACGGTCAGCTCGCCGCCGCGGAGGGCCACGGCGATCGTGCCGTGCTGCGGGCTGAACTTCACCGCGTTGTCGAGGACATTGACGACCGCCCGCTCCAGCGCCGCCGGCTCGGCCCTGACGTACCAGGGTTCGAGGTCCGCGGTGATGGTCAGCTCGGGGCCGCGGAGCCGTGCCCGCTCCAGCGCGGCGGAGGCGATGTCGTGCAGGCCGACGACCTGGAGCGGGCCGGGCTGGGCCGCGTCCGGGCGGGCCAGTTCCTGGAGGTCGCCGATGAGCGCCGCCAGCTCCGTCATCTGCGCGGTGACCGACTTCATCAGCGCCCTGCGGTCCTCCGGCGGGATCGGCCGGCCCGTCTCGTCGCTGCGGGCGAGCAGTTCCACGTTCGTACGCAGCGAGGTCAGCGGCGTCCGCAACTCGTGGCCGGCGTCCGCGATCAGCTGGGCCTGGCGGTCGCGGGAGCTGGCGAGGGAAGCGGTCATCGAGTTGAAGGAGCTGGACAGCCGGGCGATCTCGTCCTCGCCCTCGACGGGGATGCGGAGCGAGAGGTCCTCGGTGCGGGCGACATGCTCGACGGCGTCGGTGAGCTCGTCGACGGGGCGCAGGCCGGTGCGGGCGACCCAGAGACCGGCGGCGCCAGCACCGATGACGCCGATGCCGGAGACGATGAGGAGGACGAAGGCGAGCTGGTTGAGGGGGTCGGTGACCTGGTCCATGGGCATCGCCACGGAGACGGCGGTCCCGAGCTGACTCAACGGGCCGTCGTGAGACTTCGAGGTGTAGACACGCATCTTCGTGCCGTCCTTCGCCTCGGTCGTGTGCACCGCGTCCTGCTGCACTCCGGCCGCGACGGCCCGGTCGGCGCGCTGTACCGGGATCGGCGACTTCCCCGGTGCGGTGCAGGCCTCCGTGCTCGTTGCCGATACGAGCTGCACCGTATAACCCGGGGGGAGAAAGATTCCCACGCCCGGCGGCAACTGGCCCGCGCAGTTGAGTCTGATCGCGTCCACGACGGTTTGGCCGGGCCGGGCCTGTCTCAGGCTGCTGTCGAGTTGCTCGGTGAGCCGGTCCCGAGTGGTCACCCAGCATGCCAGGGCCACGGCCGCCACGGCGACGGCCACCACGACGGTCACGAGCGACGCCAGCCGCGTCCGGATGGGCAGTGCGTGCAGCCGCTGCCAGAGGCTGGTCAACCCTCACCCCCGCCGACCCGCAGCGCGTACCCCACGCCCCGCACCGTGTGCACGAGCCGCGGTTCGCCGCCCGCTTCCGTCTTGCGGCGCAGGTACATCACGTACACATCCAGGGAGTTGGAGCTCGGTTCGAAGTCGAAGCCCCAGACCGCCTTCAGGATCTGCTCGCGGGTCAGCACCTGGCGCGGGTGGGCCAGGAACATCTCCAGGAGGGTGAATTCGGTCCGGGTCAGCTCGACGCGGCGCGAGCCGCGCGTGACCTCGCGGGTGGCGAGGTCCATCCGCAGGTCGGCGAAGGACAGCACATTGTCGTCGGGGACGCCGCCGCCCGCCGCGGCCGCGTACGAGCTGCGGCGCAGCAGGGCCCGGATACGGGCGAAGAGCTCGTCCAGTTCGAAGGGCTTGACCAGGTAGTCGTCGGCGCCGGCGTCGAGTCCGGTGACGCGGTCGCCGACGGTGTCGCGGGCGGTGAGCATCAGGATGGGCGTGGTGGTGCCGGTGGCGCGGAGGCGGCGGGCTGCGGTCAGACCGTCCATCCGCGGCATCTGGATGTCGAGGACGATCAGATCGGGGGCGTACGACTCCGCCCTGGTCAGCGCGTCGAGTCCGTCGACGGCGACCTCCGTGCCGTATCCCTCGAACGCGAGACTGCGCTGCAGGGCCTCGCGCACGGCCGGCTCGTCGTCGACGATCAGGATGCGCTGCGGATCGTCTTCGGCGGGGCTCATCGCTCGTCGTCCTCTTTCTCTCTGCTCTGCCGTGGTGCTGTGTTCTCAGCCTCGCACGGCCGTGGCGCGGCGGCGGGCGGCGCGGCGTTGCCGGCCGGTGGTGCGGGTGGCCGCGCGGACCTCCGGCGAGCGCCGCGCCACGGCGGCGAACTCCGCCGCGAGTATCAGCGGCAGTGCGAGGGCGGCCGGGCCGGTGGGGGTGTCGGACGGGTGGTTCATGGCTGATCTCCTCAGGAGCTGTTGCCGGACCGCAGGGTGTCCAGGTCGGCCTTGAGCGTGTTCACCGGGATGGCGAAGCCGAGGCCGACGCTGCCCGCGCCGGCGCTGTTCGATCCGTCGGACGAACTCGCGGAGTACATCGCCGAGTTGATGCCGATGATCTCGCCGTTCATATTGATGAGCGCGCCGCCGGAGTTGCCGGGGTTGAGCGAGGCGTCGGTCTGGATGGCCTTGTAGGTGGTGGTGGAGTCGCCGGTGTCGCCGTTGAACTGCTGCCCGCCGAACTGGAACGGCCAGTCGCTGCGGCCCCCGCCCTGCTGCCCCTGGCCCTGACCGCTGTCGCCGTCCTTGGCGACGGTGACATCGCGGTTCAGCGCGGAGACGATGCCGCTGGTGACGGTGCCGGTGAGGCCCTCGGGCGAGCCGATCGCGACGACCTGGTCGCCGACCTTGAGCGAGGAGGAGTCGCCGAGCGTGGCCGTCTTCAGCCCGCTCGCCCCCTCCAGCTTGATGAGCGCGAGGTCCTTGCCGGCGTCGGTGCCGACGACCTTCGCGGTGTATGTCTTGCCGCTGTTGAGCGTCACCTTGATCGTCGAGGCGCCCGCGATGACATGGTTGTTGGTGACGATCTCGCCGTCGGAGGTGATGATCACGCCGGACCCGGTGGACTCCCCCACGTTCGAGCTCGCGCCGATCTCGACGATCGTCGGCGACGCCGCCTGCGCCACTCCGGCGACGGTGCCTGCGCTGCTCTGCGAGACGGTCGTGCCGCTGACCGCACTGCTGGTTCCGCTGCCGCTGGAACCGGAGTCGGTGAACTGACCGATGGCAGTGGCGGTGACACCGCCGACGACCGCCGCCGCGACGGCCACGGCCGTCAGGAGGGCGACCGGCCGTCCGACCCGGCGCCTGCCGCGTGCGGGCGGCTGGGGTGCGGGCTGCGGCAGCCCGTGGAAGTCGCCGTAGCCGTCGTCACCGCCGCCGCTGTGACCGTCGGCGCCGCCGCCGCCGGGCCACACGGTCGTCCCCGGGCCCGTGGCGATCGGCTGCGCGGGCCGGTACGAGGGCGGCGGCGGGTAGGCCGCGTCGCCGTTGCCGTACGAGGGGTACATCGGGTACTCGCCGCTCGGGCGCTGGCTCTCAGTCATGTCTACGACTGTGTCCAGCGAACATGAGAGAACCCTGAGCACGCCCTGAGAAGCCCGACAGAACCGCGTATGCCCCATATAAGGACCACGGGGAACGTCGTACGGGTGGGTGGGAGGGCGAGCGCCCCGGGCCGGGGAAGTGCCCCGGCTACCGGTCCGCCGGCTCCCCGCACCCGCACGAGCGCCGGACCACGAGCGCCGACGGGAACTGCTTCAGCCGCTCCCGCCGCGAGCCCGAGACCCGCAGCGAGTCGTCGAGCACCAGATCCACCGCGGCCCTGGCCATCGCCGGGCGGTCCGAGAAGACCGTCGTCAGCGGCGGATCGGTCAGCCCCGCTTCCTTCACGTCGTCGAAGCCCGCCACCGCGAGCTCCCCGGGCACATCGATCCGCAGTTCGCGCGCGGCCCGGAGCACCCCGATGGCCTGGTCGTCCGTCGAGCAGAAGATCGCCGGGGGCCGGTCCGGACCGGCGAGCAGTCCGAGCGCCACCCGGTAGGCGTCGTAGCGGTTGTACGGGGCCTGGAAGAGCCGGCCCTCCGTGGAGCGCCCCGACTCGTGCATCGCCCGCCGCCAGCCCTCGACGTGGTCCGCGACCGGGTCGCCGACCGCCGGGGTGGACTCCATGCCGCCGAGGCACGCCACGTACGCGTTGCCGTGTTCCAGGAGGTGCCGGGTGGCGAGCTGCGCGCCGCCGATGTCGTCGGTGACGACCGCGACGTCGTCGATCGCCTCGGGCCGCTCGTGCAGCAGCACGACCCGGGCGTCCCATGCCTCCACCTCGGCCGCGGCCCGCTCGCTGGGTCCCTGGCTGACGAGGATCAGTCCGGAGACGCGCATGCCGAGGAAGGCGCGGAGGTAGTGGACCTCGCGCTCGTCGCGGTAGTCGGAGTTGCCGACGAGAACCATTTTTCCGCGCTCGGCGGCAGCCTGTTCGACCGCGTGCGCCATTTCCGCGAAGAAGGGCTGGCGGGCGTCCGGAACGATCATCCCTATGAGGTCGGTCCGCCGTGAGGCCATCGCCTGCGCGACCCGGTCGGGCCGGTAGCCCAGCTCCTTGATCGCGGCGAGTACCCGCTCGCGCGTGGCCGGGGCAACCGGCCGGGGTCCGTTGTTGATGACGTAGCTGACGACCGCGGTCGACGTCCCCGCCAGTCTCGCCACATCGTCCCGCGTCACCTTGGCCACGCGCGGCAGTCTACGCGGATGGACCTACCTGTTGGCAGGCCGTACCGGGGCATCTTCCATGACCTCGGCAACGGAGGGCTGCTCCGAACGGGTGGGTGATTCGGCGGCCGCCTTCGCCGCCGCCTGGGACTTCGCCACCTCGGCGGCGCGCTCCACCTTCTCCGGTGTGACGAAGCGGTAGCCGACGTTGCGGACCGTGCCGATCAGCGACTCGTGCTCGGGGCCGAGCTTGGCGCGCAGCCGCCGGACATGGACGTCGACCGTCCGGGTACCGCCGAAGTAGTCGTAGCCCCAGACCTCCTGCAGCAGCTGGGCGCGGGTGAAGACCCGGCCCGGGTGCTGTGCGAGGTACTTGAGCAGTTCGAATTCCTTGAAGGTCAGGTCGAGGACCCGGCCCTTCAGTTTTGCGCTGTAGGTCGCCTCGTCGACCGAGAGATCACCGTTGCGGATCTCCATCGGGGAGTCGTCGGAAGTGAGCTGCTGCCTGCCGGTGGCGAGCCGCAGCCGGGCCTCGACCTCGGCCGGTCCCGCGGTGTCCAGCAGCACGTCGTCGATGCCCCAGTCGGCGGTGACGGCCGCGAGACCGCCCTCCGTCACGACGAGTATCAGCGGACAGCCAGGTCCGGTGGACCGCAGCAGCTGGCACAGCGACCGCACCTGCGGCAGGTCGCGGCGGCCGTCGACCAGGATGACGTCGGCACCCGGGGTGTCGACGAGAGCGGGTCCCTCGGCGGGGGCCACCCGCACGTTGTGCAGCAGGAGGCCGAGGGCGGGAAGCACCTCCGTCGACGGTTGAAGAGCGTTGGTGAGAAGCAGCAGTGAACTCATCGCCGCCCACCTGCCCGGGTCGTCGGTCGATGATCGTGCACGATTTTCTTGCCTTGCTCGCCCATTACGTCGGTCCTCCTCGTTCCCTGCGAGAGGGGCACTCCCGGGTGGGGCCCGGGGGAGATCTACGGCACTTCTTCGTACGTATTTCGTGCTGCTGCCGTACGACGGTTGTCATACGTGTTTTACGGTGCGGTCCCGCGCCCTGCGACCGCTGAGCTTGTCGAAACGTCGTCGTAACAACGCGCGTAAAGCACAAAAGGACCCGGGGGCTGCATTGCCCGGATCCTCTTCCCAGCAGAATAGCCCACATGAGTTCTGTGTCCGAGAGTCCGTTTCGGGGTTCTTCTGTTCGCTTGATCACGCCGGGAGCCCGGCGCACCACATTGCGGACGGATGACGGGCTGCCGATCGAGGCGGTGTACGAACCGTGTACGACCGGTGCCGCCCCCGGCGCCGATGGCGGGGACGCCGGCACGGCGATCGTGGTCGCGCACGGATTCACCGGTTCGGTGGACCGGCCGGCCGTGCGGCGCGCGGCGGGGGTGTTCGCCCAGCGTGCGGCCGTGATCACGTTCTCCTTCCGGGGGCACGGAGGATCCGGGGGCCGGTCGACGGTCGGTGACCGCGAGGTGCTGGATCTGGCGGCCGCGGTGGCGTGGGCGCGCTCGCTCGGACACCGGCGGGTGGTGACGGTCGGGTTCTCGATGGGCGGCTCCGTGGTGCTCCGGCACGGGGCGCTGTATACGGCTCCCGAGACCTCTCCGGACACGGCACAGCTCGCTCGTCCGGTTCCCGCGCACGGGGGGCGCATCGAAGCGCACGCGGATGCGGTGGTGGCCGTGAGTGCTCCAGCCCGCTGGTACTACCGGGGTACGGCCCCGATGCGACGCCTGCACTGGGTGGTGACCCGGCCCACCGGTCGGCTGGTCGGCCGGTACGGCTTCCGCACCCGGATCGACCGCAAGGAGTGGGACCCCGTGCCGCTCTCCCCGGTCGAGGCGGTCCCGCTGATCGCCCCGGCGCCGCTGCTCATCGTGCACGGCGACCAGGACCCCTACTTCCCGCTCGACCACCCCCGCATGCTGGCCGACGCGGCACAGGGCGGTGCGGAACTGTGGCTGCAGCGCGGCATGGGGCACGCCGAGAACGCGGCGGACGAGAGCTTGCTCACCCGGATCGCGGACTGGGCGGTGGCGGAGTGATTCATCATGGACAGCTGATGCGAGATGAAGGGAGCGTCGCCATGCCAGCGGGAACCATCCGCTACTGGGCCGCCGCCAAGGCCGCCGCCGGGACCGCGGAGGAGCCTTACGCAGCCGCGACGCTCGCCGAGGCGCTCGACGCGGTGCGCGAGCGGCACCCCGGTGAGCTCACCCGAGTGCTGCAACGGTGCTCGTTCCTGATCGACGGTGACCCCGTGGGGACCCGCAGCCATGAGACCGTACGCCTTGCCGAGGGCGGCACGGTCGAGGTGCTCCCGCCGTTCGCAGGAGGGTGAACCGCAGCACATGAGCAACAGCGATCAGCAGCATCCGTACGGACAGCAGCCCGGGACCGGGACCGGTTACGGATACGGCCAGGAACCGCAGCTGTACGGGCAGCAGGTCCCGTACGACCCGAACCAGGCGATCCAGGACCCGGGGGTCGCACAGACCTGGGAGGGCCAGACCTGGGACACTCAGTACCAGCCGGCCGTCCAGCCCACGCAGCAGCCGCAGCAGCCCGAGTACGGGCAGCCGCAGCAGTATGCGCAGCCTCAGTACGAGCAGCCCTATGCCCAGCAGCAGCACGGGCAGCCTCAGCACGGGCAGCCTCAGCACGAGCAGCCCTACGCCCAGCAGCACGGGCAGCCCCAGTACGAGCAGCCGTACGCCCAGCAGCACGGGCAGCCCCAGTACGAGCAGCCGTACGCCCAGCAGCACGAGCAGCCCCAGTACGAGCAGTCGTACCCGGCGCAGGCGCCGCAGCAGCCCGTCGTGGCCGCCACCGGCCCCGCCGTCGACGCCGGATATCCGATTCCGCAGGGCGCCTCCGGCTCGTACCCGCTGCCCCCCGAGGTCCCGGCAGCCGCCCCGGCCGCCCCGGCACCGGCCACGGCGGCCGCGCACAACGCCTCCGGCTACAGCGCGCCCACCACCCTGGGCAACAGCCGCATCACCGACGCCCAGCGCGCCCGCGCCGAGGGCCGTTCGCCGATCATCGCGCCGGGGATGCAGCCGGCGGCGATCACCGCGGGGCTCGGGCTGCTGCTCGCTCTCGGTGCCGCGATCGGGCAGTACGCGCTCTTCGTACCGCTGGTACTCCTCCAGGCCGTGACCGCCGCCGGCTGGTTCCGGCTCAACGGCATGTGGCCCGCCCGGCAGGGCATCGCGCTCGCCTTCGCCGGCGGGTTCGTCGCCGATGTCGTGCTGCTCGTCGCGGGCCGGGACAACGCCCCGGCGGCGATCCTCGGCACCCTCGGCATCTGGGTGCTGCTCACCGTCGTCCTGCAGCTGCGCAGCCACGCGGGCGCCGACGAGCGGATGTACGGGTTGATGGCCACCGTCGCCTCGGCCGCCCTGGCGATCCTCGCCGCCGGGCATCTCGCGGCGGCGCCGGACGCCGTGACGGTCGGCTGTGTGGCTGTCGCGGTCGCCGTGCTCGCCAGGGCGCTGCCGGTGCCCGGACCCGCCTCGGTCGTGGTGGCGCTGCTCGCCGCCGCGGGCGCCGGTGTCGCGGCCGGTGGGCTCACCGACCTGGGCGCGAAGGGTGCCTTCCTCGGGTTCGCGGCCGGTGGCTGCGCGCTGATCGGGCTGCGGGTGGCGAGCTACGACTACCCGTCACGTTTTGTGCACATGACGGCCGGGGTGGCGCTGCCGCTGACCGCCGCCGCTCCCGCCGTGTATCTGATCGGCCGCGCGATCTCCTGACCCGCGGGACCGCCGCGGACCGGGAACCGCGGAGGGGCCCGGGCTCGTCGGTCACCCCGGGCGTGCCGTGCAGGCCACAGTGGGCTCACGCGCGCCAGGGGGATCCGGGCGGACGCAGGGTGGGGGAAGAACGGGCATGCGTGCACTGCGAATACTGCTGGTCATCGTGGTGGTCCTGGGCGGCATCTTCATCGTCGTCGACCGGGCCGCGGTGTACTTCGCCGAGTCCGAGGCCGCGGGCCGGATCGAGGTCAGCGGGGGCACGGTCGACTCGACGGACGTCTCCATCAAGGGTTTCCCCTTTCTGACCCAGGTCGCCGGATCGGCGCTCGACCAGGTCGACATCAAGCTCACCGGCATCGAGACCGCAGCCGGCGGGCGAAGGATCCGGATCAGCGAGATGAAGGCCGAACTCCACGACGTCACGCTGGCCGACGGCTTCGCCGCCGCCACCGCCGCCCGGGCAACGGGCACGGCGACCATCTCGTACGAGGATCTGACGCACGCGGCCGACGACGGCGTCGTCGTCGAGTACGGCGGCAACGGCAAGGTGAAGGTGACCGGCGCCGTCGACATCCTCGGCCGCACCCTCACGCGCAGCGTGACCTCCACCGTCACCCTCGTCGACGGCCGCACCGTGCGGGTGCACGCGGACAAGGTGCCGGGCGAGGGCATTCCCGGACTCGAAGGCCTGGTGCGCAGGAAGACCGACTTCGAGCGGGAGATCGGCGCCCTGCCGAGCGGCCTGAAGCTGCAGCGGATCGAGCCGACGAAGGACGGTCTGGAGATCTCGGTGACGGGCTCGGACATCCGGCTCGCGGGATAGATGAACCGCGCGCAGGCTGGGTAGGACATTCCACAGCCGCTGAGCCACATAGTGAGACGGACTCGTCCGACCCGCAGATGACTGAACGGCGCGCTTTGCCCGGCGCCGGTCCGGGTGGCATCGCAATCGGCCATCCGTCCCACATTGCGGACGATCGTGTCTCATGATGCGACACGGCGGTGACATGTCCGCCCGCACGTCCCTACGATCGGTCCCATGCAGTGCTCTATTAGCGGTCTCCCTCGGCGGGGCCAGGCGGATCTCACGAAGCGGCGGGCAGTAGACCTGTGCCGCGTCGCCGCCATGCTCTGTCGCACTGTCTGAGCGGGATCGTCGCATCCCGCATTCCCCCGGCCCTTCGACCACTGTCAGGGCCCATTCCCGTGCATGTGTGTACGTGCAGAATCGCGCCCCCGTACATCCGCACCCCCGCACCATCTCGCCGCAGACTGCCCCGGAGGAGAACAGAATGAGCCGCAGTGACGTCCTCGTAGACGCCGACTGGGTCGAGGCCCACATCGACGACCCGAAGGTTGCTCTTGTCGAGGTCGACGAGGACACCTCGGCGTACGAGAAGAACCACATCAAGAACGCGATCCGGATCGACTGGACCAAGGACCTCCAGGACCCGGTCCGCCGTGACTTCATCGACCAGGCCGGCTTCGAGAAGCTCCTGTCCGAGAAGGGCATCGGCAACGACACCACGGTCGTGCTCTACGGCGGCAACAACAACTGGTTCGCGTCCTACGCGTTCTGGTACTTCAAGCTCTACGGTCACCAGGATGTCCGCCTGCTCGACGGCGGCCGCAAGAAGTGGGAGCTCGACTCCCGCGACCTGGTCGACGGCGACCAGATCCCGTCCCGCCCGGCCACCCAGTACAAGGCCCAGGCCCAGGACCAGTCGATCCGCGCCTACCGCGACGACGTCGTGGCAGCGATCGGCAACCAGAACCTGGTCGACGTCCGTTCGCCCGACGAGTTCAGCGGCAAGCTGCTCGCCCCGGCGCACCTCCCGCAGGAGCAGTCGCAGCGTCCGGGTCACGTCCCGACCGCGCGCAACATCCCGTGGTCGAAGAACGCCAACGACGACGGCACCTTCAAGTCGGACGACGAGCTCAAGGCCCTCTACGAGGACGAGCAGGTCGACCTGTCGAAGGACACCATCGCGTACTGCCGCATCGGTGAGCGTTCGGCCCTGACCTGGTTCGTGCTGCACCAGCTGCTCGGCCAGGAGAACGTCAAGAACTACGACGGCTCGTGGACCGAGTACGGCTCCCTCGTCGGCGTGCCGATCGAGCTCGGCGCCAACAAGTAACTCCGCGCGACCTGGACCACCCCGACCCCGACCAGAAGGACAGAACACCATGTGTGGAGCAAAGGCCGGCGGCCCCGACGCTTCGACGATCAAGCCCGGTGAGACCACGATCCAGGGCAGCGTGACCCGCGACGGCGAGCCGGTGACCGGTTACGTCCGTCTGCTGGACTCGACCGGCGAGTTCACCGCCGAGGTCCCGACCTCGGCGACCGGACAGTTCCGTTTCTACGCGGCCGAGGGCACCTGGACGCTGCGCGCCCTCGTCCCGGGCGGCAGCGCCGACCGCACGGTCGTCGCGCAGACCGGTGGCCTCTCCGAGGTGGCCATCGCCGTCTGATCCGCGGCACAGATCGGCCGGAGGGCCGTGCCCCAGGGGGTTGGACGCCTTCTGAACCGGGGTACGGCCCTTCGCGCCGTCCACAGGGTGTGCGCGGGCCCGTTCGTGCCGGGCGCACGGGCCGGGATCGGGCCTACGCTTGAGTCATGTACGCCCGGCGCCGTCGTCGCTACTTCCTGATGATGGGCGGATGCATCGTCCTTTTCGTCTCCGCCTGGGCCTTCGTGCGGCTCTGGTCGATGCCCGTCGCCGTCGGAATGTGCGTGGTCGCCATGGTCATCCCGCCCGTCGCGGCGATGGTCGCCAACCGGCGGGGGCCGGAGGACCGCTGGTGGGACGATCCGTCCGGCGACCCGAAGTCGGACGAGTGGTGGGACGAGCTCGACGGCAAGAAGCGCCGCCAGTAGCGGAACTGTCCGCTGTCGCCAGGAAGAACCGTCAGTAGACGAGGGCCTGGACGCCGTCCGCCATGACCTCGCTGACGAAGACCTGGGCGCCCGCGATCCGTACACCTTCCAGTACGTCGTCCTCGGTGATGTCGCGCCGAGCCGCGCACTGGGTGCAGAGGGTGATCAGGCCGCCCGCCTGAATCGACTCGATCAGATCCGGCAGCGGTGCGGCGTGCGGAAGTTCGAACTCGGCGGCGCGGCCCGGCAGGGCGAACCAGGCGGATTCGCCGGTCAGCCAGAGCGAGACCTCCACACCGCTGGCGACGGCGACCGCCGCCACCGTGAACGCCTGTGAGCAGCGCTCGGCGGAATCGGCACCTGCGGTCACCTTGATCACGAGCTTCTTCTGCATATGCCGAACTGTAATCGCCGGCGGTACAACCCCACCCCCCAGCTGTGGGTCAGTTGTGTGCGCAGGTATCGGAATCTGCGCCTCAGGTCTCGTGGGGGGACCCCTTTTGGAACCGAAAGACACCATTCCTGACGGGCCGGCCGAGCCGCCCGTGCAGGCCGAGGCGCAGGTCCAGGCCGTAGAGCCGCCCGCGCCCGCTCCGGTGGTCGCACTCGTGACCGAGCCCGTCGTGGAGCCCGCACCCGCACCTGCGCCGGTGGTCGAGCCCGTCGTCGAGCCCGCGCCCGTTCCGGTGGCCGAGTCCAATGCACCGGCGACGCCGACCAAGCCGCGGCCGCGTGGCCGCACCGCTCTGCTGATCGCCGCCGCCGCGGTGCTCGGGATCGCCGGTGGCACCGCCGTCGGTTACGGCGTGCAGGCCGACCGCGCCCCGACCCCGCTGCCCGCCCTGTCGCAGCCGAACCTGGCCTACCCGGTGAAGGCGCTGCCGGCGGACAAGGTCCCGGATCTGCTGCCCGTGTCGCAGGACCGGCAGCGGAAGACGGATGGCGACCTGCGCGAGCTGCTCGTCAGCAAGCCCTCGGGGGCGCGCAACGCCAGGTTCCCGTTCCCGACCAAGGGCTGGATGTCCCTGGACGCGTACGTGCGGGAGTTCAAGAGCGAGGACTACATGTTCGAAAGGCTCGCGGAGGCCGACGTGCGCCGGATCGCGGCCGCCAACTGGTCGCAGGGGCAGCACCGTGATGTAGGTATTCGCCTCGTGCAGTTCCGCTCCGGTGCAGAGCTCGGGGCGTCCGACCATGCGAACGATCAGCTGGGTTACATGCCCTACGCCAAGGGCGGCGCGGGCAACGAGGGTGATCCGATCAAGGGCAGCGGCAACGGCCACTACTTCGTGTACAAGGCCGTGAACAAGCCGGGCTACCTGCCTGTCTACCAGGCGCGGGCCATCGCCCAGCGCGGCGACGTCATGTTCGACATCAACATCTTCGACACCGCGCCGATCAGCAAGAAGGACATCCGGACCCTGGCCGAGCGACAGCTGGAGCGGCTGTGAACGACGACGTGATACCCGACACCGCCCCGCCCGCCGAGCCGGTCCCGCCCGCCCCGAAGGGCCGGGCCCGGCGCGTGGTGCTCGCCGTGCTCCCCGCGGTCCTGGTCCTCGGCGCCGTCGGCGGTGCCGCCGCCTACACCAAGATCACCGTGGACGGCGCCGACCGCACGGTCACCACCAAGGTCTGGGGCGGGGGCGCGCACAAGCCCGCCAAGGACCCCGCCGGGGACGTCGGCCGGGGGAGGGCCGACACCGAGCTCAGCAAGCTGCTGCTGCCGGTCCCGGAGGGCTACCGTCTCGGCCCGGACATGGGCGAGTACGGAAACGACGACGAGATCAGCGGCAAGAAGGCCACGGCCCAGATGAAGGAGAGCGGCCGGGGGATCGCGGGCAAGCAGCGCCGCGAACGGGACCGACGCATCGACCGGCTCCACCTCCAGGGCATCGCGCAGCGCTCGTACACCTCGGACGACAGCGATCTGACGGTCGAGATCCAGATCGTGAAGATGAAGGACAAGAGGGCTGTCCATGACCTGTACGGCTTCCAGACGGAGCTGATGGACACCTACGGCGACTTCCGCGCGGGGCCGAAGATCGAGGGCCACAAGAAGGCCAGGTGCTTCCGGGAGCCCGTGCGGACCAAGGTGAAGCTCGACGCCCTGTCCTGCCTCGCGTACGACGGGGAGCTGTCCCTCACCGTCGACGCGTACGGCACCAAGCCGTTCAGCGCGTCCGACGTCGCCGATCTCGTGAAGGACCAGCTCGACCACATCGAGTCCCCGGGGGAGTACGTATGACCGAGCAGACGGCGACACCGGCCGCCGCGACCGAGGAGCCCGCTGCCCCGGAGCAGGAGCTTCCGCCGACGGGAGCGGAGCCCGTAGCGGCCGCCGAGCCCGTACCGGCCACGGAGCCCGTCCCGGCCTCCGAGCCCCCGGTGGCCCCCGAGCAGGCATTTCCGGTGGCGCAGCCCGTACCTGCTCCGAAGCCGTCCCGTCGCGTCCTGCGGGCCGTCGCCCGCTGGACCGCCGCCGTGCTGGTGCTCGGCGGTCTCGGCACCGGTACGGCCCTCGGCATCACCTCGATGGAGCGCACCGACGTACCGGGCTTGGCCACCGAGGGCGACGGACGCTGGGACTACCCGGAGCTCAGCCTGCCTGCGCTGCCGGCCGGTTCGCCGCGCCCGTTCAACGAGGCCAATGTCGCCGAGGTCCACCACGCCGACCTGCGGAAGCTGCTGATCCCCGCCCCGGCCGGAGCAACGGCGGACAAGAAGCTGACGGGCGGCTGGGTGAGCACGACGCAGTTCGTCAGCGAGTTCCGCAGGGACAAGCGCGGCGAGCTCACGCAGCTGCTCGACGACTCGGCCCTGCGCCACATCGCGGCGCGCGGCTGGACCATGCCGGACGGCACGAGGTCCAGGGTCTATCTGCTGCAGTTCAACTCGACGGCGTACGCCCAGGGGCTCCGGGACGACACCTATGTGAGCAGCACCCCGGGCATACCGCTCGACTGGCCGACGGACCTGCAGATGGACGAGAGCTGGAACGGCGGCAAGGTGCCGGAGACCGTGGTCTACGCGTTCGGCGAGACGAAGACCGGGAAGGGACGGATCCACGAGGCCTACATCCAGGCCGGTGACACGCTCGCCCTGGTCATCCACTCGCAGCAGGGCGAAAAGATCGCCGAGCAGATCCCGTTCCGGCAGACGCTGATCCTGCAGACCCAGCTGCTGGGCTGATCCGCACGCCGGGGAGCCCCGCTTCCCCGGCACGCCCCGAACCGTCGCGCCGGGCCCCTACCCATTAGGCTGGGGCTCGGCCCCGTACTGCCGCCATACCGCTCGTTATCGCTCGTCCGAGGAGCTCCCGTGCTTGAGGCATTCTTCTCCACCCTGCTGGTTCTGGTCTGCGTCGGTGTTCTCGCCTTCGCCGGCCTGACCGTGAAGAAGCTGTACCAGGGCCAGCGCTGACCCGAGTCCGCACCACTCACCACTCCCTCACAGATCGTCTGAGCCGCTCATGATCGAGATCCCGTCCGACCTCCACCCGGACCTCGTCCCGCTTGCCTTCCTGCTCGGCAACTGGGCGGGAGCGGGCGTGTCCGACTTCCCCGGCGCCGAGAAGTGCAACTTCGGCCAGGAAGTCTCCTTCAGCCACGACGGCCGGGACTTCCTGGAGTACGTCTCGCACTCCTGGGTGCTCGACGCCGAGGGCAACAAGGTCAAGCCGCTGGAGACCGAGTCCGGCTACTGGCGCATCGACAAGGACCGCAAGGTCGAGGTCGTCATGGTCCGCGACCAGGGCGTCATCGAGATCTGGTACGGCGAGCTCGCCCACCAGAAGCCGCAGATCGACCTGGTCACCGACGCGGTGGCCCGGACCGCGGCCTCCGGCCCGTACAACGGTGGCAAGCGCCTCTACGGCTATGTGAACAGTGACCTGATGTGGGTCGGGGAGAAGGCCACCCCCGACGTGGAGCTGCGCCCGTACATGTCGGCGCACCTGAAGAAGGTCGTCACCCCGGAAGAGGTCGAGGCGATGGCGAAGAGCCTCGGCGACCTGCCGGACGACGGCATCGCGTTCTTCAAGTAGTCGCACGCGTCCAGGTACGCGCACGACCTGCGGTCAGGTGCTCACCCGGTCCTACACTGGGCCTGTGGTGAGCACCGACTGGAAGACCGATCTTCGGCAGCGCGGCTATCGGCTGACGCCGCAGCGGCAGCTTGTCCTGGAAGCCGTCGACACACTGGAACACGCGACGCCCGACGACATCCTCGCCGAGGTGCGCAGGACGGCGTCCGGTGTGAACATCTCGACCGTCTACCGGACCCTGGAGCTCCTGGAGGAGCTCCAGCTGGTCAGCCATGCCCATCTGGGGCACGGGGCGCCGACGTACCACCTGGCCGACCGCCACCATCACATCCATCTGGTCTGCCGGGACTGCGGGGACATCATCGAGGCCGATGTCGGCGTCGTCGCCGAATTCACCGCGAAGCTGCGGGACAGCTTCGGCTTCGAGACCGACATGAAGCACTTCGCGATCTTCGGCCGCTGCGCCGGCTGCACGGCGAAGAAGGCGGACGGTGAGCCGGGCGATCGGGCGGCCGATCAGCCCCGGCCGCCCGCTTCCGCGCAGTAGACCGAGTCGTACGCTGGTCGCATGAAGAGCCCCCTGCTGTCCCTGCCAGGCGCCGTCCCCGCCGAGGGGCGCGACGAAGGCGTCGCCGCGCACTACGGCGACCTGTTCCGCGAGCAGCGAGCCCTCGCCGACGGCACCGGCCTCGTCGACCTCTCGCACCGCGGTGTCGTCACCGTCACCGGAAGCGACCGGCTGGCCTGGCTGCACCTGCTGATTACCCAGCACGTCAGCGAACTCGCCCCGGGAGAAGCCACCGAGGCGCTGATCCTCACCGCGCACGGGCACATCGAGCACGCCCTCTATCTCGTCGACGACGGCGAGACGGTGTGGATGCACGTCGAACCGGACACCCAGGGCGACCTGATCGCCTATCTGGAGTCGATGAAGTTCTTCTACCGGGTGGATGTCGCCGACCGCACCGAGGACTTCGCCGTCGTGCACCTGCCGGCCGGCTCCATCGCGGAAGTCCCCGCGGGCATTGCCGTACGGGAGGCGCCACACGGCCGTGACCTGTTCCTGCCCCGAGCCGACCTGGAGACCTACGCCGCCGAGAACGGTCCGGCGGCCGGCATCCTGGCCTACGAGGCGCTGCGCGTCGAGGCGCACCGCCCCCGGCTCGGCTTCGAGACCGACCACCGCACCATCCCGCACGAGCTGGGCTGGATCGGCACCGCCGTTCACCTCCAGAAGGGCTGCTACCGCGGTCAGGAGACCGTGGCCCGGGTGCAGAACCTGGGGAAGCCGCCGCGCCGGCTGGTCTTCCTGCACCTGGACGGCAGCGACGTGATCCTGCCCGGACACGGCACTCCGGTGCGGCTCGCAGCGGACGGGGCGGAGGGACGTCAGCTCGGCTTCATCACGACGTCCGCCCGCCACCACGAGCTGGGCCCGATCGCGCTGGCGCTGGTCAAGCGCAACGTGGCGGTGGACGCGGAACTACTCGCGGGGGACACCGCGGCGGCCCAGGAGACGGTCGTCGAGCCGTAGATCTGCTACGCGCGACCGTCTACGGACGCGCACGGTCCGAACCCGGCTCAGACCTCGATCAGTACGGTGAACGGGCCATGGTTCGTGAGCGAGACACGCATGTCGGCTCCGAACCGGCCCGTCTCCACCTGCGCGCCCAGCGCCCGCAACTGCGCGACCACCTCGTCGACCAGCGGTTCGGCGATCTCGCCGGGCGCCGCGGCGTTCCAGGTGGGCCTGCGCCCCTTCCGGGCGTCCCCGTAGAGAGTGAACTGCGAAATCACCAAAAGCGGCGCATTCACATCGGAGCAGGACTTCTCGCCCTCCAGGATGCGCACCGACCAGAGCTTGCGGGCGAGCTGCGCCGCCTTCTCCGCGGTGTCCCCGTGGGTGACTCCGACCAGCACACACAGCCCCTCGCCGACGATTTCGCCGACCACCTCGGGACCGTCTCCGTCGCCCGCGCCGTCGGCCACCGTGACGCTCGCGCCGTCCACTCTCTGTATCACTGCACGCATACAGACCAACCTATCTTGGGCTGAACGGGTACAGAGCACCTGCGTAGGCACGGTGTGGGGTGGCACCATGCACGGAAGGCGGTGTGCCGACGCACCGGTCGAGGGGATGGACAGAGCATGAGTACATATGGAGCCGGGCGATCCCCCGGTGTCGTACCGGTCACGCGTGCCGGCGCCGGTACCAGTACTAGCACCAGCACCATGCGCCCGCCCGTGCAACGGACCGGTCCCGGCCTCGACGACGGCCTGCCCGGGCCCTCGCAGCCGGAGCTGGGCACCCTGCGCCTGCCGGAACTGCGCGCGCTGCGGCGTGACGCGCAGCGCGATGAGGCAGACCTCAGTTACGTACGCCGTCTGGTCCAGGGGCGGATCGACATCCTGCGGGCCGAGCTGGCCCGCCGCCGGGACCCCGAGACACCGGTTGTGGACCGGCTCTCCGAGATCCTCGCCGACACGCCGTCGCGGCATCGCTCGTCCGCCCGGCACGTGACGCTGACCACGCCGCGGAGCGACGAGTTCCGCCGGCTGGCCGCCGAGACACTCGCCGAGGTCGAGCTCTCCGACCTCGACGCCCGTACCGACGAAGAGCTGCACACCGCGATGGGACGGCTCGTCCGCTACGAACAACAGGTCTCCCGCCGCCGTCACCGGCTGCAGTGCACCGCGGACGATTGCAGTGCGGAGATCGCCCGCAGGTACCGTGACGGGGAAGCACAAGTAGACGACCTGCTCGCCTGAAGCGATCCTTCCGGGGCAGGTCCCCCGCACAACCCCGGAAGGCCGCCACGATGAGCTCCACACCCTTCATATCCCCGGCGGCCCCCGCGCTGCCCGTTCTGGCCGAGGTCGTACGGTCCGGCTTCGTCGAGGGCCACCATCGGGGCTCGCTGGTCGTGCTGGCCGCCGACGGCAGTGTGGAGCAGGCGCTGGGGGACCCGGCCGCGGCGGTCTTCCCGCGCTCCTCGAACAAGCCGATGCAGGCCGCCGCCGTGCTGCGGGCTGGGCTCGACCTCTCCGGGGAACGGCTGGCCCTGGCCGCCGCGAGCCACTCGGGCGAGGGGTTCCACCTCGATCTCGTACGCAAGATGCTTGCCGACCACGGGCTGACGCCGGACGATCTGCAGACCCCGCCCGATCTGCCGCTGGACCCGGAGGAGGCGGAGACCTATCTCGCCGCGGGCGGCGTCCGTGAGCGGATCACCATGAACTGCTCCGGCAAGCACGCGGCGATGCTCGCGGTGTGTGCACGCAACGGCTGGGACCGGGCGACCTATCTGGACCCCGCCCACCCGCTCCAGCAGCTGGTCCACCAGGTGGTCGAGGACGCGGCGGGCGAGCCGGTCACGGCAGTGGGTACGGACGGCTGCGGGGCCCCGCTGATGGCGATCAGCCTGGTCGGTCTGGCGCGGGCGTTCCGCTCGTTCGTGCTGGCCGAGGAGGGCACCGCGGAGCGCCGGGTGGCGGATGCGATGCGCGCCCACCCGGAGTACGTCGCGGGCACCCGGCGCCCCGACACGTGGCTGATGCGCGAAGTGCCGGGCACGCTCTCCAAGATGGGCGCGGAGGCGGTCCAGGCGGTGGCACTGGCGGACGGCCGGGCGCTGGCATTCAAGATCGCCGACGGCGGCGGACGGGCGCTCGGCCCGGTGCTGGCCAGGGCGCTGGAGCTGCTCGGCATCGACGCGCCGGTGGTGGACCGGATCGGCCGGGCGCCGCTGCTGGGCGGCGGCGCCGAAGTAGGCGTGATCCGGGCGGCGTTCTGACCGTCCGGGTCTCGGGGACGCCCGGAAAAACCTGGCGACAATCCCCGCCCGGCACTCCTAGCGTGGGGCGCATGAGTCCTGAGGTCCGTACCGTCACCGCGTCCGAGTTCCCCAGCTGGCTGAGCGCCGTGAACACCGGCTTTCTGCGCCCGCCGACGGTGACGGACGAGGAGGTCGCGAGCCGCCTCCCGCACATCGATCTGGCCCGTACCCAAGGGGTGTTCGACGACCGGCGGTGCGTGGCGTCGTTCCGGTCGTTCGCCCAGGAGCTGACGGTCGTCGGCGGAGCCACCGTGCCGTCCGACGCGGTCACCAACGTCACGGTGTCGCCCACGCACCGCCGGCGCGGGCTGCTCAGCCGGATGATGGCCACGGACCTGGCGGCGGCGAAGGAGCGCGGCGACGTGGTTGCGACGCTGATCGCCGCCGAGTACCCGATCTACGGGCGGTACGGATTCGGCCCGGCCACCTGGACCACCGAGTGGGAGATCGACGTCCCCCGGGCAGGTCTGGACCCGCGCTGGTCGGGCCCGTCCGCGGCGGACGGCGGCCGGATCGACCTGGTGGACGGCGCCGAGGTGCGCAAGCTCGGTCCCGCCCTGCACGACCGGTTGCGCGCCCGGCAGCACGGCGCGGTCAGTCGCGGAGACCGCTGGTGGCAGCTGAACACCGGCGAGGACGTGCCCGTGCCGGGTTCATGGACGGAACCGTTCCACGCGGTGTACCGCAACGCGGACGGCGAGGTCGACGGCCTGCTCGTCTATCGCGCCGACGACAAGTGGGGCGATGCGAAGCAGCCGCTGAACCGGGCGTCCGTCGTCGGTCTGATCGCCGAGACCCCGGCGGCGGAACGGGCGCTGTGGCACTTCGTCTGCTCGATCGACTGGGTCACCACGGTCCGCTCCGGCTACCGTGCCCCCGACGACCTGCTCCCCCTCCTCCTCCCGGACCCGCGCGCGGCCCGCACCGTCACGCAGGCGGACTGGATGTGGGTGCGGGTCCTGGATGTCGTACGGGCCCTGGAGGCGCGCACCTACGCCGTCCCGGCCACCCTGACCCTGGACGTCCGCGACCCGGCCGGCCTCGCCGGCGGCCGCTTCCGCCTGGAGGCCTCCCCGGACGGCGTGTCCTGCACGCCGACCGCGGAGAGCGCCGATCTGGCCCTGGACGTACGGGAGCTGGGGACGCTCTACCTCGGCGACGAATCGGTACTCCGGCTCGCGGCACTGGGCCGGATCGACGAACTCACGCCGGGCGCGGCGGCGGTGGCGGACGGGGTGTTCCGGGCGGGGCGGCGCGCCTGGTGCCCGGATGTGTTCTGACCGCGTGCCGCGTATGCCCTCCTAGGATGGATCCAGGGCGGATCTCCGCCCCGGGTGGGGGACGTCGCAGGCCCGGGGGCCGCGGTCCGGGGGCGGCGCGGAAGGTGGTTCAGGTGACTGGAACATACGGTTCGCCGGGAGGTACGGGCCTGCCGGCCAGCATCGAAGCCGCCTGGGGGCTGCGGGAGCGCCCGGTCAAGGGACCGAAGCCCGGCCTGAGTCTGGCCCGCATCGTGGACGCCGCGGTGGCGGTGGCCGAGTCCGAGGGGCTCGGCGCGGTCTCGATGGGGCGGGTCGCGAAGGACCTCGGCGCCTCGACGATGTCGCTCTACCGCTACGTATCGGCCAAGGACGAGCTCTACGTCCTGATGCAGGAGGCGGCCCTGGGCCCGCCGCCCACGCTGCCCGCGCTGGAGAGCGGCGCGGGCTGGCGGGAGGCGCTCCGCCAGTGGGCGTGGGCGCAGCGCGAGGTGTTCCACCGCAATCTGTGGATGCTCCGTATCCCGGTCGTGGGTCCGCCGGCCAGCCCCAACAGCCTCGCCTGGTGGGAGCAGGGCCTCCGGGCGCTCGACGGCACCGGTCTGAGCGAGAGGGAGGGGGTCTCCGTGATCCTTCTCGTCGCCGGTTTCGTACGGAACGAGGCGCTGCTGAGGGGGGACCTCGCCGCCGCCGTCGAGGCGCGGGGCGTCTCGCCGCAGGAAGTGATGAACGGGTACGCGCGGACACTGGACCGGCTGATCGACCCCGCGAGGCACCCGGCGCTCTCGCGGCTGCTGGCGTCCGGGGTGCTGGGCACGCCGGACGATCCGGACGATGAGTTCGCATTCGGACTGGATCGGGTACTGGACGGGGTCGAGGTCCTGCTGCGGGGCCGGCCCGGGCGGGCGGAGCCAGGGCCGGGCAGGGGTGTGGGCATGGACGCGGCGGTTCCGGATCCCCGGCCCGTCACGCCTTCCGCGTACTGAGCAGCACCTTGCCGAGCAGACCGCGCCCCTCGATCGCCGCATGCGCCTGCGCCGCCTGCTCCAGCGGGTAGACCTGCCCGATCACCGGGCGCAGCCGCCCGGCTGCCGCCTCGGCCAGTGCGTGTCCGGCCAGGCGGACGTGCTCCGCGTCCGTCAGCTGCACATCCGCGATGGAGCGCAGCGAGACGGAGCGCCGCGCAGCCTCCTCGGCATCGATCCTGGCGAAAGCGCCCGTCGGCGCCCCGTGGGCGGAGAAGCGGCCGCCGTCGGCGACCAGCGCGAAAGCCGCCGCGCCCATCGTGCCCCCGACCCCGTCCAGGACCACGTCCGCAGGGCCGCCGGCCTTCTCCAGGGCTGCACGGGCGTGCTCCGCCCACTCCGCGTCCGCGCCGTCGACCACGTCATCGGCGCCCAGCTCCCGTACCAGCGCCGTCTTCTGCTTGCCGCGCGCCACCGCGACGACATGCGCACCGGCCGCGTGCACCAGCTGGACGAGCAGGGTGCCCATGCCGCCGGAGGCACCGAGGACCAGTACGCGTTCGCCGGGTTCGGGGGCGCTCGCCTCCAGCAGCGCGGCGGCGGTCACACCGTCGTGGATCAGGGCGGCGGCCTCGCGCAGCCCGAGTCCATCGGGCACCGGCACCAGGTGGTCCGCGGGGGTCACGGCCTGCTCGGCGTAGCCGCCCGCGAAGCCGAGGGAGGCGACGACCCGGCGGCCGGCCCAACGCGCGTCGACGCCCTCGCCGACCGTACGGACCGTGCCGGCGACCCCGCCGCCCGGCACGTATGGCGGGACGACCGGGAAGTAGTCGCGGAACGCGCCCGACCGGATCTGGGTCTCCACGAAGAGCGTGTCAACGTCACTCACGTCGATCACCACCTCGTCGGGCCCCGCCACCGGGTCGGGCCGCTCGGCCGGAACCAGTACCTCCGGACCGCCCAGCTCCCTGACCAGCGCCACACGCATGCGGATCCCACCCCTCCGTGTTCGGGCGGCCGGCCGTCCGGTGCCCGTCTTCCCACTCTCGGACGTCAAGTCCGGTTGAGGTCAAGGGCGTACGCTTCGTGGTCATGAACGGAGAGAAGGCCCGACCGGGGACCGCGGCTGAGCCGCTGATCAGCCTGCGGGAGCGGAAGAAGCAGCTGACGTACCAGGCGGTTTCCGATGCCGCGATCGCGATGTTCCTGGAGCGGGGCTTCGACAAGGTCTCGGTGGCGGAGGTGGCGGCCGCCGCTGACATCTCCAAGCCCACGCTGTTCCGGTACTTCCCGGCCAAGGAGGACCTGGCGCTGCACCGGTTCGCCGACCACGAGGACGAGGCGGCGCGGGTGGTCGCGGCGCGCCCGGAGGGCGAATCACCGCTGGACGCCCTGCGCCGCCACCTCCTCGACGGCCTGGAGCGGCGCGACCCGGTGACGGGGCTCTGCGATGCGCCCGAGGTGCTGGCGTTCCACCGGATGCTGTACGGGACGCCGTCGCTGGTGGCCCGCATGTACGGGTACCGGAGCCGCTCGGAGGCGGCGCTCGCGCGTGCGCTGGGCGACGGGATGCGGGACCGGCTGGCGGCGGGGCAGATCATTGCCGTGCAACGGATCCTGGCGCTGGAGAACTGGCGGCGGATCGATGCCGGGGAGAGCGCGGACGAAGTGTACGGGGACGCGGTGCGGGCGGCCGAACTCGCCTTCGTGCAGCTGAGGTCAGGGATCGAGGGGGACCGGTAGGGCGGACGCCCCCGTCCGGCCCGTCCGGCCCGTCCGGCCCGTCCGGCTCGGACAAGGGGGCCGTCCCCGGGGTGCAGTACCGCTTCCGCGATTTCCCGCACCCGGTCCCGGGTGATGCCCGTCCGCTGTTCCACGGCGAGCGGGTGGTCCGTGGGCTCCGGTTCGATGAAGGGGCGCCGGCCGATGGGGCGGGTGTGCGCGTTCGTCTTGAGGTTGGTCGTACGCGGCGAGTACAACCCCAACTCGGGTCTCAGCCACGCGAGATAGGGCCTCTCCGACTCACGTCCCGGCGTCTCCCACACATGGAGGGTGCGGGTGAAGTTCTCCCGGCCGAGTGAGACGGACTACGGCCTCAGCACAGCCTCGCGGACGGCGGCCCACCGCAGCGAGTGACGGATGCCCTCCGTCACCGAGTGCTGCGGCTGCCAGTCCAGCAGGCGGTGGGCGCGTTCGCTGCGGGTGTACGCCCCCGCCACATCGCCCGGCCGCGCGTCGACGTCGACCGACGACACCGGGGTGTCGTTCACGCTGTTGAAGGCGGTGAGGAGTTCGCGCACCGTGGTACCCGTGCCGGTGCCCACATTGATGACGGTGGAGCGGGAGCCGTCCGTCCCGGGCAGCAGTGCGTCGAACCTGTCCAGCGCCGCCACATGCGCGGCGGCCTCCTCATGGGGCAGACATGGCCGGTCGCGGAACTGGACGAGCGCCGCCGCGGTCATGATCCGCCGGCCACCGACCGGGTCCGCTCGGGCATGGGCACGCGTCCGGGTCGGCGTCAGCCGAGTGGGGAGGCGCGCCCCGGCCGGCACCCGGAAGGGACGCTGTTGCCGCTGATGTCGAAATCCCCGCAGGTGAGAAAGACATGGTTGAACTGGCCGAGGGCGTAGGCCAGTCCGCCGACGATCACGACGACACCGACGACCGTCCGGCGCTGGCGGTCGGTGAGTTCCGTCTCCCCGAACAGCAGGAGCTGCAGCAGCACCCAGGCCAGCAGCGGGGTGCCGATGATGCTGAGGATGCCGCCCGCCAGGAAAAGCGTCTCGCCCGGCCAACTGCCGCTGCGCGGCACGATGGCGGCGATGACGAGCCACACGGTGGGCAGGGCCAGGCAGGACCAGTACACCCAGCCGTGATGCTGCCGACGCGTGGGCACCAACAGGCCGGTCAGCATCACGGCGGTCGACACCGACCAGAGGGTGAGCATCTGGTCGTAGAAGATGACGTTGTAGGCGCCGAGCGTGAAGGCGGGCTCCCAGACCGCCAGCGCTCCACCGCCGGCGATCACGGCGGTCTTCGGCACCACCTGGCCGACGCCGCTCCGGCTGAGGGGCGCGGGTGGCGCGCCTCCGCTCGTGCCTGCGGAGCGGGTGGCGTCGTCGTCCATGGAGACCCCTCTCCAAAATGGGATATTTCTGTACAGATTACTCAAGATGAGGGTCGCTCCGGGCCGTCTGCCCCCGCGTCGGTCGCGCACGACGAGCCGGAGGGGAACACCGAGGTCCGAGCCGCTGAAGGGCTGCGGAAAACCTGTACGCCTTTCATCCACCCGCATGGAACGCTGTGGCCGTGACCGACCCGACGCCCTATGACGACGACCGCAGTGCGTACTCCCGGCAGGCACTCGCCCGCCTGGTCCTCTCCGACCACGCCAAGGGGCTCTCCGAGACCGCCTGCCAGCTGACTGTCACCCGGTACGACGCGTACACCGGCCCCGGCGGCCGCGTCAGCGAGACAGTGGTGCTGACCCGGATGGCGGAACGGCTGCTCGCCGACGCCGTGGTCTACGAACGGGAGCGCGGCAGCTCATGGCAGGACATCGCCGCATATCTGGGCGTGCCGGCGGCGGAGGCGGAGGAGCGGTTCACCCCTGCCGTCGAACGCTGGAGTACGGCGTTCGACGTCCCGTACCGGCTCGACGCCACGGGACGCAAGCGCATCCCCCAACTTCCCACCGCGGCCTACGACCCGCGGCAGGCCGTGCGTCACCTCGACCTCTGGGCGCATCTCCGCCTCTTCGCCGACGACCGGCACGCGGTGAGCGCCGGACTGGACACGGACACTCCGAGGGACGAAGCCACCCACCCCGAACTGCACCTGATCGACGGCCGGATACACCGCGAGAACCTGGGCACCTTCCTGGACCTGGCGGCGCGGTACGCCGGCTGCCACGACGACGACACCGACCGGGACGCGGTGACGCAGGCCCTTGAGGCGACCGACGACGAGGACCCGAAACGCTGGTACTCCTGTCAACTGGCCGGCGCCTTCCACACGCTGGACGTCCGGCTGGTGAATGCGGTCGGAAACGACGTGCTGTCCGTGGTCGTCGGCGGCGCCCGCTCACCCGAACTGCGCCTGAGGATGGACACGCTCCTGGCCGCCCTCGCCGCGACGGCGTCCTGAGCGTCCGCCGGGAGTCAGCCCACCCGCTCCGCCAGGAAGTCCTCCCAGGTCCGCGCACCCACGGAAGTCCCCTCGCCGAGCGACAGGTTCTCGCCCGCCCGGTAGGCGAGCCCGGCCTTCCCCGGCACCCGGACCGGCATCATCATCCGGTGCTTGCCGCGCAACTGCAGGTACCCGCGGCTCAGTTCGGCCACTCCGTACACGTTCGGCCCGGCCAGGTCGGGCACCAGGCCGGCCGGCTTGCCGAGCGTCAGCTCCACGAGCCGGGCCGCCACCTCGCGCGCGTCGACCGGCTGGAACCGGAGTCCGCCGGGCACCGGTATCACCGGTAGCTTCGTCATCTTCTCCACGACGGTCAGGACCAGGTTGTTGAACTGGGCGGCACGCAGCGTGGTCCACGGAAGGCCCGAGTCGGCCACGGCCTGCTCAGCGCCCAGCTTGGACCTGAAGTAGCCGATCGGCATCCGGTCCGCCCCGATGACCGAGATGTACACGAGGTGCTGGACTCCGGCTCGCGATGCGGCCCGCACCAGGTTCCGGGTCGCCTCGTCGTCTCCCTTGGGACCGCCCGCGAGGTGCAGGACCGTCCCGGCCGCGGCCACCGCGGACTCGACGCCCTCGTCCTTGAGCAGGTCGCCGGTCACGTACTCGATGCCGTCCCCGGACTCGTGGCTGTGCCGGCTCAGGACCCGTACGTGACACCCGGCGTCCCGCAGGAGCGGTACGACGAGGCGGCCGAGCGTGCCTGTGCCGCCGGTGACCAGAAGGGGGGAGGTGGTCATGGTCGTCTCCAATTCGTTCGTCCGGGAGTCGATCTCCCGGACACAATCAGGCGGGTTTCGCGGGTCTGTTGATATGACCCGCCATGGGGAAGGAATGTGACCGGATGGACGAGCACGCAGGGCTGACGGGGCGTTTCGAGGAGGACCGGGCCCGTCTGCGAGCCGTGGCGTACCGGATGCTCGGCTCGGTGAGTGAGGCCGATGACGCCGTTCAGGAAACCTGGTTGCGCCTCAACCGCACCGACACGAGCGGCGTCGAGAACCTCAGTGGGTGGCTGACGACCGTGACGGCACGGGTGTGTCTGAACATGCTGCGGGCGCGCGAATCCCGGCGCGAGGATCCCCTCGCGGCACTCGTGCCCGAAACCGTCGTGGACCAGGAGGACGGGCGCGACCCCGAGGAGGAGGCGCTGCTCGCGGACTCGGTCGGGCTGGCGCTGCTGGTGGTGCTCGACACACTGACGCCGGCCGAGCGAATCGCCTTCGTGCTGCACGACCTGTTCGCCGTGCCCTTCGACGAGATCGGCCCGATGATCGAGCGTTCCCCCACAGCGGCCAGACAGCTTGCGAGCCGCGCCCGCCGCCGGGTCAAGGGGGCCACCCCGGTGCCGGACGCCGATTTGGCCCGCCAGCGTCACGTGGTCGGCGCCTTCCTCGCCGCCACCCGCGGCGGGGACTTCGACGCACTGGTCCGGCTGCTCCATCCGGACGTCGTCCTCCGGGCCGACCCGACGGTCGTGCCGACCCCCGAACCGATCGTCGTCCGCGGCGCCCGCACCGTCGCCCAGGGCGCGATGGCCGCCATGGGCCGGGCCCGGTTCACCCAGCCCGGGCTGGTCAACGGCGCGGTGGGTCTCATCATGGCTCCGCTCGGCCGCCTGGCCCTGGTACTCGGCTTCACGGTCACGGCGGACGGGATCACGGAGATCGACGTGATCGCGGACCGGGGCCGCCTCAGCCAGGTCGATATCGCCGTGCTCGACGCCTGACCCGATGTCCACGCCCGGTGCCGTACCGAGTCGCCCGTGCGAGACGCGCCCTCGGCGATGGCGCCGGGCCGGGTACGCGGGAGACGGGCAGGGCCGCTGTGCCGCGGACGGCGGTCGGCAGTCCTGCCCGGCCGGGTCGCGGTGGGCTGCCCGACTCCCGACTGCCGACGCGAATACGGCCGCCGTTGCAAGAGCGCGCCGCGTGCGTCCCGCAGGGCCGGTCCGACCGGCCCTGCGGGACGACGTGGTGTCAGCCGGTGCACCCGAGGACGCTGCCCGACGGGCTGCAGTTGTTCGGGTGGTTGCGGCGCACCACGGTGCCGTTCAGCGTGACCGTGCCGGACTGCTTGAAGAGGCCACCCCCGTCGCCCGCCCGGTTGTCGGTGCGAGGGGGTTCACCTGGCGACGGTTCGGCGTGCGGCCCCGGCCGCTGATCAAGCCGGAGCATCTCGAGGGCTTCGCGGCGGCCGCGGATGTGGCGTCTGCGTCGGCCTGCGGCAGCCCGCCGCCCGACGGCCCAGGAGCACCGGCCTGCGAGCTCCTCTAAGCTGGCCCGGTGACGCTTGAGGACCTCGTACGGCTGCGCCGGGCCCGGGACATGATGGACCGCGACTACGCGCGGCCCCTCGACGTCCCGGCGCTGGCGCGCGTCGCCCTCATGTCGCCCGGGCACTTCTCCCGCAGTTTCCGGGCTGCCTTCGGGGAGAGCCCGTACAGCTACCTGATGACCCGCCGTGTCGAGCGGGCCAAGGCGCTGCTGCGGCGGGGCGACCTGAGTGTGACGGAGGTCTGCTTCGCGGTCGGCTGTACATCGCTGGGGTCGTTCAGCTCGCGCTTCACCGAGCTGGTCGGCGAGAGTCCGAGCGCGTACCGGGCTCGCCGTCATGACGAGGGCGCCGCCATCCCGGCCTGTGTCGCCAAGATCCACACGCGTCCGGTCAGGAACGCACCGGCCAGGAGCGGAGAAGCGGAAACCGCCGCCCGCCCGTAGCGTCGAAGGCATGAACATCAAGCTTTCCCAGTGCTTCATCGCGGTCGACGACCATGACAAGGCGCTCGCCTTCTACCGCGACGTTCTCGGCTTGGAGGTACGCAACGACGTGGCGTTCGAGGGGATGCGCTGGGTGACCGTCGGCTCACCCGCGCAGCCGGACGTGGAGATCGTCCTCGAACCGCCGGCCGCGAACCCGAATGCCTCACCGGACGACAAGCAGGCGATGGCCGAACTGCTGGCCAAGGGCATGCTGCGCGGCGTGATCTTCTCCACCGACGACTGCGACGCCACTTTCGAGCGCATCCGGGCCGCGGGTGGCGAGGTGCTCCAGGAGCCGGTGGACCAGCCCTACGGCGTCCGCGACTGTGCCTTCCGCGACCCGGCCGGCAACCTGCTGCGCTTCAACCAGCCGCGCGGTCGGTGACACCCGCGCGCCCTGGAGCGCGCTTCAGCTCCTGCCGTCTCCGGTGTCACGTTCCGACGGCCGGAAGGCACGAGCGCGACCACCCGTGCTCGCATCCGTCGCCTTGGCTCGCGGTCTCCGCCCATCCGCCCGTCCGCGCGGATGGCCCGAGTCACGCCCCGACCCCGCTGCGCCCGCTCGCGCTGCCCGAGCGGGAATCCTGGGTGACGCAACGTCATACGGCGCGCGCGACAGGTCGCCGGACGGATCAGGAATCGAGAAGCGTCGGTCACCGAGCCGCAGCTAACGTGACGGCCATGGACATCACCATTCACACGACCTCCCTCCCGCATGACGACCCGGACGCCGCCCTGGCCTTCTACCGCGACACCCTCGGCTTCGAGGTCCGCAGCGACGTCGGACAGGGCAAGATGCGCTGGATCACGGTCGGCCCCGTCGATCAGCCCGGCACTTCCATCCTCCTGGCGCCGCCGGCCGCCGATCCCGGGGTCACCGAGGACGAGCGCCGCACCATCGTCGAGATGATGGCCAAGGGCACCTACGGCTGGATCCTGCTGGCCACCCGGGACCTCGACGGCACCTTCGAGAAGGTGCAGGCCGCCGACACCGAGGTCGTCCAGGAGCCGACCGATCAGCCCTACGGCGTTCGCGACTGCGCCTTCCGCGATCCCGCGGGCAACCTGATCCGCATCCAAGAGCTTCGCTGAGCCGTTCGGTCACCTGGCCGCCGCTCCACCCTCAGCCTGTACCCAGGTGTTCGCACACATGGATGAAAGGAGTTCTCTCATGTGTCATCCCGCGTGGATGCGCGCACTTACCGCTGCGCAGCGCCTGAGCGACCTCGCGCGACTGCGCCGCGTCCGCGACCGGATCGACCGGGAGTACGCGCAGCCGCTGAACGTCGAGGCGCTCGCCCGCGGCGCGAACATGTCGGCCGGACACCTCAGCCGGCAGTTCCGGCTCGCCTACGGCGAGTCGCCGTACGCCTATCTGATGACGCGCCGCATCGAGCGCGCGACGGCGCTGCTGCGGCGCGGCGACCTCAGCGTCACCGAGGTCTGCTTCGCGGTCGGCTGCTCATCGCTGGGCACCTTCAGCACCCGCTTCACCGAACTGGTCGGCATGGCGCCCAGCGTCTACCGGCGCCGCGCGGCGGGCACTGCGGCGGGGATGCCGTCGTGCGTGACGAAACAGGTGACCAGACCGGTCAGGAATCGAGAAGCACCGGCGGCCGAGCCGCAACTAGCGTGACGGACATGACCTCCATCGAATCCGTCACCCTCGAGGTGGCCGACCCCACGGCCGCCGACCGCTTCTACACCGCTTTCGGTTTGGGCACTCAGTTGCGCCTGCGGGCCTCGGAGGCGCCGACGACCGGCTTCCGTGGGTTCGCGCTGTCGCTCACGGTGTCCCAGCCGTCCACCGTCAACAGCTTCATCGACGCCGCCATCGACGCCGGTGCCACGCCGCTGAAGCCTGCCTCGAAGTCGCTCTGGGGCTACGGCGGTGTCGTACAGGCCCCGGACGGGACGATCTGGAAGGTCGCCACGTCGGCGAGGAAGGACACCGGCCCGGCCACCGGGCAGATCGAGCAGATCGTGCTCCTGCTGGGAGCCGCGGACGTGGCCGCGAGCAAGCAGTTCTACGTCGACCGCGGCCTCGCCGTGGCGAGGAGCTTCGGCAGCAAGTACGTCGAGTTCGCCGCTGGGTCGGGTCCCGTCAAGCTGGCGCTGTACAAGCGCCGTGCCCTTGCCAAGGACGCCGGCGTCCCTGCCGACGGCACCGGATCGCACCGGCTCGTGCTCGGCAGCGCTGCGGGGGCTTTCACCGACCCGGACGGGTTTGCCTGGGAGGCCGCGTCGCCGGCACCCACGCCCTGATCCGTCAATGCCGGAGTTCGCGTGCTGGCGCCGCCGGACGGATGCGGTCGCTTCGTGTCCACCGGGCCCACGGGACGGGCGGAAGGCGAGGCCGTCAGGGCGCTGGGGGCCATGCCGTCCGCGAAGCGCGCGGCCTCGATGGACCGACCGATGACCGACGGATCCCCTCCCTCGGAGGAAGGGCAATCCACGATGTGACTGGAGGAAGCATGACAGGCACGCCGCCGCGTGGGCTCGAGGAGAGGCTGCGGGACACTCGCGCGAAACTGGAGAGCGACGTCGATCTCTGGGTCGCGACGCCGGGTTCCTCGGGCGTCCACCTCATCCCGCTCTCGTACGTCTGGGATGGGGCGGCGTTCCTCATCTCGACGCCGCGTGCCTCGGTCACCGGCCGCAACCTGCTGGCGGACGGCCGGGTGCGACTCGGCCTCGGGCCGACGCGCGACGTGGTCGTCGTCGACGGCACCGCCGAGCCGGTGGACATCGCCGACCTCGCGCCGGAGACGGGTGACACGTTCGCGGCCAAGACCGGTTTCGACCCGCGCGAACTCGACGAGCCCTATCAGTACTTCCTGATCCGGCCGCGGCGCATCCAGGCCTGGCGGGAGGCGAACGAGCTGCAGGGACGAGATCTCATGCGCGACGGCCGCTGGCTCGGCTGACCGCCGCACGGGAACGCCGGCTCCGTACCTTCGGCCTGGCTCTTCCTGCGGAACGCGCTGTTGCTGCGTGACGTCGCGGGGGTGTCAGGTGGTCGGCCTCTTCCCCGGCACCGCCGCTGCTCCCACCCGGACGACAAACGACCAGTTTCGAAGAAGCCACCGCCGCGGCGGATTCCTGGCATGAGATGGCCGCGATCAAGCCTTGCACGAGAGGGAACCTGCCATGAAGAGCACGCAGACGTCCGCCAAGAGCACCAGCGCGGTCGACGAGAAGCACGACGGATTCACGGACGAGGAACGAGGCGCGATGAAGGAGCGCGCCAAGGAGCTGAGGACGGCCGCCCGCCGCAGCCCGCGCGCGGCCAAGGCGGACGCGGAGAGCGAGGTACTCGCGAAGATCGCCGAGATGCCGGAAGCGGACCGCGTCCTCGCCGAGCGGCTCCATGACATCGTCAAAGCCGGCGCGCCGGACCTCTCGCCGAGGCTCTGGTACGGGATGCCCGCGTACGCCAAGAACGGCAAGGTCGTCTGCTTCTTCCAGAGCGCGCAGAAGTTCAAGACGAGATACGCGACGTTCGGCTTCAGCGACCAGGCGGCTCTCGATGAAGGCACCATGTGGCCGACCAGCTACGCCCTGACGGAGCTGACCGCCGCCGACGAGGCGCGCATCGGCGCGCTCATCAAGAAAGCGGTGAGTTGAGACCGGTGCTCTTCATGGGCGCAGCGATCGCCGGCCGCCCCGCCGGTGCAGAGAAGGGGGGCGACCACGAGAGGTCCGCCTGCCGACTCGACCCGGGCGAGCGGGGACTGCCCGGACCGACCCGACAGATCGTTTGCTGAGTGTCCGGTCTCAGATGAGTCCGGGCAAACGGCCTTCTTGGTCAGATGTGGAGTTCGGGCGGGAAGCCGGTCCAGCGCAGTTCTGCGGGCAGGTGCCGCATGTCGTTGCAGAAGAGCACGGAGGGCGGCCTGCCGGGTGCGTATCGGATGACTGTCAGGGCCGCGTTGCCGTGGTTGAGGCCCATCCAGCGCCACTCGGGTGCGTCGAGGGCGTCTCGGATCAGCCAGCCGGTGAGGAAGTTGTGCGTGACAACCAATTCATGGCGGGGGCGGTCGCCGTCGACCGGGCCTGTGAATTCTGCACGTGCTTCCCGAGCCAGGGCTGGACCACGGTTGCGCTCCTCTTCCGGAACCTGAGCGAGGAAGCTGAGCATGGCGTCGGCCGAATCCGGCGGCAGCTCCTCCTTCGTAGGCAGGTAGGGGACGTAGTCGCCGGCCAGTTCCGACTGGTGCAGTGGGGCGTCGTCAAGTTGCGCGCTGATCAGCTGGGCCGTCTGCCGCGCCCGGGGCAGTGGCCCGTGGTAGATCGCCGAAAGCGGGGTGCTCCGGAGCCGTTCACCGAGCAGAACGGCTTGGCGACGGCCCCTTTCCGTCAGGGTCGTCTCATCCGCTGACGCTTCACCGTGCCGAGCGAGGTAGAGGTAGCGAGTGGCTGTGTCTGTCATGTCCCGGGCCTCCGTCGTCATCGGTGATCTTGTATGTCAGGGATGGACGCTGAGCTCTGTGTGCATAGTTCCGTCGTGGCTGTCCTGTCTCGGTTCTGCCTCGTCGGAGGCTGATTGAGGGGGGCAAGAGGGCTTCGATCTGTCTGCCTGTGGTCTCGACGGTGGTGCTGAGCCATGTGCGGCTGGTGCCTCGCAGGGGCGCCTGCAGCGGATGCCCGGACGGTCCCGTCGCCTTGCGGCGCCCCGGCCGGGGCGTGCCGGACCGGGTGCTCGTCGCCGAGGGCCTGGTGAAGTTCGCCCAGGGCGGATGGGCTATTCGCTGCGGTAGCGGCCATGATCATTCTCAGCGCTGCATCCTGTACCTCGACTACTCACACTCGTCGGTGCACAAGCGAGGCCGCTTCACCGACAGCGGCAAGCAGCTGGAACGGCCACTCTGGATCGGCCTGGCCAAGGGCCAGGCCGATCCAGCGCTCGGAGTTCGGCAGCCGCCACACCCGCATGTTGCCGGCGACGCCGCATAGGAAGCCAAGCGGCTCACGAGCCCTGAAGTCAGGGTCGGGGTTGTCGAACCCGAGATACGGCCACAGATCAATCGTTTCCGGTGCACCCCAGCGTCCGGTGAGGACGGCAGCCAGACCGGCGAGGTCGGCTTCCAGCTCGCGTTCGGCAGGCTCGATGATCTCGTTGCTCCGGTCCTCCCAGAAGTCCTGGCTCTCTCGCAGCACGGCCAGGTGAAACCCGGGCCCGCCCCACTGGCCGCCCATTCCGGGCCTGCCTTCCTCATCGGGGAACGGCAGTGCGCTCAAGCTGTCGATGATCGACAGCTGCTCGTCAGAGGGACTTGCGGACTGGCGCTGCGGCGACATAGCCGGAGCCTAGTGCCCCTCCCGCCCCGCCGGCCGGGACCTCCACCGCGACCCGTAGGACGGCACGCACCCGAACACCTCCGGCGAGCACAGGCTCGCGGCCGCCTTCGCCGACGCGATGCACAAGGCGTGGGGCCGGGCAGTTCGTACACCGGCTGAGGCCGAGCCGCACGGGTGACGTATCCTCACGCCACCTGCCAGGTCTGCGGCCGGGGGGATCCACACGGCCGGGGTCGGCTCGACATATTGGGGATTCATTGCGCGCAACATCCATAGGCGCCGTACTCACCGGCGCCCTGGTCCTTTCCGCCTCCGCTGTCACCGCTCCGGCCGCGTACGCCGCGGAGACCGGAGTGGTGATCCAGAAGGTGTCCGTGAACGGCGGCAAGCCCATCGTCCTCGGCACCTCCCAGACCGAGTCGTTCACCATCTCGGTGACGGCTTCGGACGACTCGGGGATCAGCAGCAAGCTCGCGTTCTTTCAGATCAAGCGCGAGGTCGGGGGCAACTACTGGTCGTACCACGGCACTCCGACGTGCACCGCGAGCAGCGCCACCACCTCCTCCTGCAAGCTCACCTTCAAGCTCGACTCGGGCTGGGGCGTGCCCCGCAACACCCTCGCGGGGCCGTGGAAGGTGGTCGTCCAGCTCCAGTCCAAGGACGGCGATTTCTACAACAACGGCGGCGACATCACCCACCCGGTCCTGCGTCGCGGCAAGCTCAGCGGCGATGCCGGGCCCGAGCCGGTGACCAAGGGCAAGTCGCTCAAGGTCACGGGCAAGCTGACCCGCGCCAACTGGGACAAGCGCACCTACGCGGGCTACACCAACCAGCCCGTGAAGCTGCAGTTCCGCAAGGCGGGCACCAGCACCTACACGACCGTCAAGACGGTCAACACCAACTCGACGGGCAACCTGTCGACGACGGTCACGGCCTCGGCCGACGGCTACTGGCGCTGGTCCTTCGCGGGCACCTCCACCACGTCGGCGGTCAACGCCACGGGCGACTACGTCGACGTGCGCTGACAACCCGGCACCGGCCGGTCCGCTCGGCCCGCCCCGGCCGGGGCGGGCCGGCCGGGCCATCTTGCGTCTCACGACGGCATCGCCCTCGCGCTCACCTGGAACAGCTTCCGCCTCGCCGCCGCCCTCGACCACGCCCGCACCCACCCCGATGCCGGCGGCGCGCTCACCCTCCGCCACGTCCCGCCCGACGGGCACACCGTCGCCCCACGGCTCGACATCCTCCGGCCCGGCCAGGCCGACGCGTCACCGGCCGGAAGAAGCCGCACGCCTCCGTACGCGGCCCGATCCAGCCCGTCGAAGCGGAGGTCCTCCTGCGCGTCCGGGGCGACGGCGGCATCGACCCCGGCGATGCAGCCCAGCGCCAGGCCCTCGAAGGCCTCGCCGCCGGCGACATGGTCACCCGCGGCGACATCATCGACGTCCTCCCCGACCACGTCGCGTACAGCCTGCGGATGCTCTCCGAGCCGTCACCGCCTACTGACACACCTCATGTCGCCGACCACCGGGAACGGACAACCATCGCTGCGAGTCACAGCTCGGCCGCACGTGGTGCGGAACACTTTTGCAAGCATGTGCTTGCAAAAGTTAGCAGCGATGGCGCACTATCGAGTCATGGCATCACTCAACGTCGGCAATCTCGGTGAGTACCTGCGCGAGCAGCGTCGCAATGCGCAGCTGTCGCTGCGGCAGCTCGCCGATGCCGCCGGCGTGTCCAATCCGTATCTCAGCCAGATCGAACGCGGGCTGCGCAAGCCGAGCGCCGAGGTGCTGCAGCAGGTCGCCAAGGCCCTGCGGATCTCCGCCGAGACCCTTTACGTAAGGGCCGGGATTCTGGACGAGCGGGAGCGGGAGGAGCTGGAGACCCGGGCGGTCATCCTCGCCGATCCCTCGATAAACGAGCGGCAGAAGAACGTGCTGTTGCAGATCTACGACTCCTTCCGCAAGGAGAACGGGTTCGAGACCGTCCCGGGGGACCCCGGTGACGAATCCGGCCTCAGCGCGGACGGCATGGATGCCGATACAGCTTCAAAGCCTTCACCACCCTCACACTGAGTCTGATGATCCGGGAGGACCACAGTCATGGCCATCACCGATGACCTGCGTAAGACCCTCACCGACCCGACCCCCCTCTACTTCGCCGCCGGTACGGCGGACCTCGCAGTCGAGCAGGCCCGGAAGGTTCCGGCCCTGATCGAGCAGCTGCGGGCCGAGGCGCCCGAGCGGATCGAGGCCGTGCGCAACACGGACCCCAAGGCCGTGCAGGAGAAGGTGACCACGCAGGCCAGGGAGGCGCAGGCCACCGTGCAGGCCAAGGTCTCCGAGGTGCTCGGGTCGCTCGACACCGATCTGAAGAAGCTCGGCGAGTCGGCCCAGGACCTGGCGCTGCGCAGTCTGGGAGTGGCCGCGGAGTACGCGGTACGGGCCCGGGAGACGTACGAGAAGGTCGCCGAGCGCGGCGAGCAGACGGTGCGGACGTGGCGCGGCGAGACCGCCGAGGAGATCGTCGAGATCGCCGTCGTCGTCGAGCCGCGGCGCGAGTCCCAGCCCAAGCCGAAGCCGAAGGCTGAGCCCGCCGCCAAGAGCGAGCCGAAGACCGCTGCCAAGGCGGAGACCCGCACGTCGCCCGCGCCCGCCAAGAAGGCGCCCGCACGCAAGCCCGCGGAGGCGCCCGCGCGCAAGTCCGCGGAGGCGCCCGCGCCCAAGCCCGCGGCGAAGAAGACCACGCCGCCGACCGCCAAGTAGCACTGCGGACCGTGTGTACCGGGGCGCGGGGCGGGCACCTTTCGGGGTGGCCGGCTCGTTGTCCCGGTACCTTGGCCGCGAGGCGCTCATCCACTTATTAGGCGGTGCACACCATGTTGCTCACAGGATTCAGCACGCTCGTCTGGCTGCTCTACATGATCATGCTCGTCCTGGCCGTGGTCGCACTGTTCCTGGCCGCGACGGCCCGCGAGGACGCGTACCGCGCCGCGGACAAGCAGAAGAAGTCCTTCTGGCTGATCATTCTCGGCATCACCGTTGCCGTGAACCTCTTCGTGCCGATGCTGTTCCTGCAGCTCGCGGGCGCGGTCGCGTCGATCGTCTTCATGGTCGACGTTCGGCCCGCGCTCAAGGCGGTCTCCGGTGGCGGTGGCCGGCGCGGCGGCTCCAGCAGCGACGGGCCGTACGGGCCCTACAACGGCGGGCGCTGAGCGCTCGCGGGTGACGGCGCCGATGCGGGGCGGGGGCGGGGGAACGACGTGCTCCGGCTCCGGCCCCGGTTGCCGCTCCGGTCGCGGTCGAGCAGCAGGACGGCCACGTCGTCGGTCAGTTCGCCGCCGTTCAGCTCCCGGACCTCGGCCACGGCGGCTTCCAGCAGCGCCTCTCCGGTGAGCCCCTCCGCCAGTTGACGGTTGATCATCGCGACCATGCCGTCCTGGCCGAGCCGCTGCGTCTCGTTCGCCCCGACGCGGCCTTCGATCAGACCGTCCGTGTACATCATCAGGCTCCAGGAGCCACCCAGTTCGACCTGCCTGCGCGGCCAGCGGGCACGCGGCAGCAGCCCCAGGGCCGGGCCGCCGTTCTCGTACGGGAGCAGCTGTGCCGCCCGTCCGTGGCGGGCGATCAGCGGCGCGGGGTGCCCCGCCAGGCAGAGACCGGCGTGGCGCCCGTCGGGAGTGATGTCGACGGTGCAGAGCGTCGCGAAGATCTCCTCGCTCTCCCGCTCGTGCTCCAGGACCTGCTGCAGCGTGGAGAGCAGCTCGTCCCCGCAGAGGCCGGCGAGCGTCAATGCCCGCCACGCTATGCGCAGTTCGACGCCGAGCGCCGCCTCGTCCGGGCCGTGGCCGCAGACGTCGCCGATCATCGCGTGAACGGTGCCGTCGGGCGTACGCACCGTGTCGTAGAAGTCCCCGCCGAGCAGCGCGCGGCTGCGTCCCGGGCGGTAGCGGGCGGCGAAGCGGAGGTCGGAGCCCTGGAGGAGGGGGGTGGGCAGCAGTCCGCGTTCCAGTCGGGCGTTCTCCTGGGCGCGCAGTTTCGACTCGGTGAGCTGGTGCTGCGCCACGTCGGCGCGCTTGCGCTCGACGGCGTAGCGGATGGCGCGGGTGAGCAGCCGTCCGTCGAGCTCGCCGCGGAAGAGGTAGTCCTGGGCGCCGACACGCACCGCCTCGGCGGCCAGCTCGGTGTCGTCCTCCGCGGTGAGCGCGAGGACGGCGTGGCGCGGTGCGATCCGCAGGACGTGCTTGAGGGTGGCGAGCTCGGCAGGCCTCTCGGCGCCCTCGCCGCCGCGTGTCTCGCTGCTGGGCGGCAGAGCCAGGTCCAGCAGGATGCAGTCGACGTCGTCCGTGAGGAGCCGGGCCGCCTCGGTCAGGTTGCGGGCGGTGCGGATGCGCACCCGGGTGCCGGCCGCGGCCGGGAGCTCGGGGACGGTGAAGGTGCCCGCCGGGTCGTCCTCGATCACCAGGAGGGTGAGGTCGGCGACGTGGGTGGCTTCCACAGCGGGAACGGCTTGCTGCTGCGGTACGGGTACGGGCATCGGTTCGGTTTCCTTCCCTCCCCCCGAGGGCGCGGCGGAACGACGATCGACGACCCGCCAGACCGGGACGATAGCGGTACCGGACAGGCGAACGGAATGGCGAACGGCAACCGACCCCTGGCATATGCGGAGCCATAAGCCGCGTCCCGTCACGGATCCGGCGCGATGTTCCCGTCCGGGGCCGGGTGGGGGGTCATGACAAACATCACCCTGCGACGGGGCCGGGGGTGGCGTGGCTCACGGCGTGGGCGCGTGGTCCGGGTCACTGGGTGCGGGCGCGTGGTTGCGTGGTCCGGGTCACCGGACGGGGGTGGCCGGTGCGGGGGCCCTCACTTGTCCGGGCGGACCACCCCGAGGATCTCCATCGTGCCCGCGCCCGCCAGCGTGACATTCCGGCCCGGGCGCGGTGCGTGCACGATCGCGCCGTCGCCGATGTACATCCCCACATGGCTGGCGTCACCGTGGTAGATGATCAGGTCGCCGGGGCGCATGTCCTTGATCGCGATGCGCGGGAGCTGCCGCCACTGTTCCTGTGAGGTGCGCGGGATCGGCCGTCCCGCCGCCGCCCACGCCTGGGACGTCAGCCCGGAGCAGTCGTACGACCCGGGGCCTTCGGCCCCCCATACGTACGGCTTGCCGATCTGCGACGTCGCGAAGGCCACCGCCTTCTTGCCGCGCTCGCTCGCCTCGCGGTTGATCTCCTTGAGGGCGCCGGAGCCGAGCCAGGCGGTCTGTGCCTGGTACTCCGCCTCCTGCTCCAGCTCGAGGAGGCGGGCCCGCTCCTCCTTCTCCAGCTGTGATTCCAGCTTCTTCGCGGCGGCGATCTGCGCGTTGATCTGCTTCTTGGCCTTGGCCTGCTTGATCCGGTTGGCTTCGAGCTTCTTCCAGTTGATGCTCGCGTCCTTGGTGTACATCTCCAAGTCCGCCTGGGTCCTGGTCAGTTCACCGAGGACCCCCTTGGCTGCCTGCTGGCCCTGCCAGACCCGGTTCATGCCGTCCATGAACATCTGCGGGTCGTCGCTGAGCATCAGTTGCGCGCCCGGCGGCAGCCCGCCGGTCCGGTACTGCTCGCGGGCCTGGGCGCCCGCCTTGCTCTTGAGGTCGGCGATCTTCGCCTGCCCCTCGACGATCGCCTTCGCCAGTTCGACGATCTCGCCGGACTGCTTCTTGGCCTGCTCGTCGGCGAGGTTGTACGCATCGGTGGCCGTCCCGGCCTTGAGGTAGAGGGCGTCTATCTCCTTGCGCACCTCTTCGAGGCTCTTCTTCGGCGCCCCGGGGGAGGCGGTGGGGGAAGGTGGTGCGGGCGCCGCGAATGCCTGGGTCGGCGCGGTCAGTACGGTCAGCGTGCAGACCAGAGTGATCGCGGCAGCGGCATAGTGGCGTCGGTTCACGAGCTCCCCCTCCGAACGGATCTGATATACCGTCAGTAACTTTTTGTGACGTCGAGATCGTGCCATGCCGTACCGAAAAGCAACAGAGGCATACAGGCCCTGTCCTGACGGGCACTCGGGTCACACGGGTCATGCCGGTCGCGCAGGGATCGCTCCCCCTTGTCTGGGACGAACGACGCCCCGTCCGCGTTCCCGGGTGTCCCTCGGAGCACTCCTGTTCAGGGCCTGTCGGGCTCGGGCCGCAGCGCCGCCCATTTCACCGTGACTTCGCCCTGCCGCCACCGCCGTACCCCGTCCGTCAGCGGCCAGTCGCCCGAGAGTGAACGCACCGCGGTGATCCAGCGCTGCCGCGCGCCCAGCGAGGCGTACGGCGCCGCCGCGGCCCACGCCCGGTCGAAGTCGCGCAGGAACGCGTGGACAGGTTCGCCCGGCACATTGCGGTGGATCAGCGCCTTGGGGAGTCGTTCCGCGAGGTCGGAGGGGCGGTCCAGGGAGCCGAGGCGGGTCGCGAACGTGACCGTGCGCGGGCCCTCCGGGCCGAGCGCCACCCACACATGACGGCGCCCGATCTCGTCGCAGGTGCCCTCCACCAGCAGCCCGTCGGGTGCGAGCCGGGCGCAGAGCCTCTGCCAGACCGCGGCGACCTCGCCCTCGTCGTACTGGCGCAGCACGTTCGCCGCCCGGATGAGGGTGGGGCGGCCGGCCAGCGGGATCTCGAAGCCGCCGTGGACGAAGGTGAGCCCCTCTTCCTCGTACGGTTTCGCCGCCGCGACCCGCTCCGGGTCGATCTCGATGCCGACGACCGCCGTGCGCGGTTCGGCGGTGCGCAGGCGGTGCAGCAGTTCCACTGCGGTCCAGGGCGCGGCCCCGTACCCGAGGTCGACGGCGACGGGGGCGTCGGAGCGGCGCAGGGCCGGGCCGTGCGTGGCGGCGATCCAGCGGTCCATGCGGCGGAGCCGGTTCGGGTTGGTGGTCCCGCGGGTCGCGGTGCCGATGGGGCGCATGACAGCGAGCCTAACGACCCCCGGGGCGGCGACCTGCAGGACTGTCGCGTCCGGGCGGGCGCGGTGACGCGCCGTGGCCGAGCGTAATGATTTGGTAAAGCGGAAATGAAAGGACGCATTCCGCTGTTCCAGCCTTTCGAAGGGGCTCCGTGTCCCTTCGGTGTCATGCCCCGAGCGAGGAGGACCGGACGACGTGAGCCAGTACGTCTCTCGGCTCGGCAGCGGCCGTATGGCGCCGCGCCTCAGGTTCCCCGGTACTTTTCCCGGCAGCCACCGCAAACCCCGCCGCGTCGCGATGCTCTCCGTCCACACGTCCCCGCTGCACCAGCCGGGCACGGGCGACGCGGGCGGCATGAACGTCTACATCGTGGAGCTGGCCAAGCGGCTCGCCGCGATCGGCATCGAGGTGGAGATCTTCACCCGGGCCACCACCGGCGCACTGCCCCCGGCGGTCGAGCTGTCGCCCGGCGTCCTGGTCCGGCATGTCGACGCGGGACCCTACGAAGGCCTGGCCAAGGAGGACCTGCCCGCCCAGCTCTGCGCCTTCACGCACGGCGTGATGCAGGCCTGGGCCGGCCAGCGGCCCGGCTACTACGACCTGGTCCACTCCCATTACTGGCTCTCCGGTCATGTCGGCTGGCTCGCCGCGCAGCGCTGGGGCGTTCCCCTCGTCCACGCCATGCACACCATGGCGAAGGTGAAGAACGCCGCGCTCGCCGAGGGCGACACCCCCGAGCCGGCCGCCCGGGTCATCGGTGAGACGCAGATCGTCAGTGCCGCGAACCGGCTGATCGCGAACACCGCGGAGGAGGCGGACGAGCTCGTCCGCTTCTACGAGGCCGATCCGACGGCGGTCGCCGTCGTCCACCCCGGGGTCAACCTCGACCGCTTCCGCCCCGCCGACGGGCGCGCCGCCGCCCGGGCCCGCCTCGGACTGCCGCAGGACGCCCTCATCCCGCTCTTCGCGGGTCGCATCCAGCCGCTGAAGGCCCCCGATGTGCTGCTGCGCGCGGTGGCCGTGCTGCTGGACCGGGCCCCCTCGCTCCGTTCCCGGATCGTCGTTCCGGTGGTCGGCGGCCCCAGCGGCAGCGGGCTCGCCAAGCCGGAGGGGCTGCAGAAGCTGGCGGCGCGGCTGGGGATCGCCGATGTCGTACGGTTCCACCCGCCGGTCGGCCAGGACCAGCTCGCCGACTGGTTCCGGGCGGCATCCGTGCTGGTCATGCCCTCGTACAGCGAGTCCTTCGGCCTGGTCGCCATCGAGGCGCAGGCGGCGGGCACCCCCGTCGTCGCGGCGGCCGTGGGCGGGCTGCCGGTGGCGGTACGGGACGGGGCGAGCGGTTTTCTGATCCCCGGGCACGACCCGGAGGCGTACGCACAGGCGCTGGCCCGGTTCGCCGAGTCGCCGGACCTCGTCGCCCGGATGGGCGGGGCGGCGGCCGCGCATGCGCAGGGCTTCGGCTGGGACACGGCCGCGTCCGCGACCGCGGACGTGTACACGGCGGCGATGCACGAACACCGCCGTCGCGTCCGCGTGCACCACGTCTGACGCACCCGTCCACCACGGCCTGCGCGCACCCGCGCCGGGGCGGGGTACGCCGGCACCCCACCTCACGTACGCTCACCCCATGGCTGACGTATCCGCCGAAGCGGCAACAGCGCAGGTCATCGAGGCGACGCTGAAGGACGCCGGGCTCGAATGGGAGAGCCCCGACCGCGGTACCTACGTGGTGAAGCTTCCCGGCACCCGCAAGCTGTCCACCACCTGCTCGCTCATCGTCGGCAAGCACTCGCTCTCCCTCAACGCCTTCGTCATCCGCCACCCGGACGAGAACGACGCGGCGGTCCACCGCTGGCTGCTGGAGCGCAACCTCCGCCTCTTCGGCGTGAGTTACGCGATCGACCGGCTCGGCGACATCTACCTCGTCGGTCGGCTGCCGCTCTCGGTGGTCACGGCCGAGGAACTGGACCGGCTGCTCGGCACGGTTCTCGAGGCGGCCGACGGCTCCTTCAACACGCTGCTGGAGCTGGGCTTCGCGAGCGCGATCCGCAAGGAGTACGCGTGGCGGGTGTCGCGCGGCGAGTCCACGCGGAACCTGGATGCGTTCACGCATCTGACTCAGAGGCCCGCCAACTGACCTCCCTCGTCTGAAGAATCCTCGCTGCACGAGTCTTTCGCGGCGCCAGGGAGTCGTGGCATGCTCGCCGCCGACGCAGATATGAACGTCGTTCATATGCATGGAAGGCGGGTCGATTCGATGGCTTCTGTGGGGAACATCAGCAGGCGAGGACTCCTCGGCAGTGCGGTCGCCGTGGCCGCAGCCGCGGCGACCGGCGCGGGCACCGCCCGGGCGGCGACGCAGAACGCGCGCAGCGGTCACACCCCGAGCGACGCCTCCCCCCTCTGGCGGGAGTTCACGGCCGCCCCCTTCACCCACGCCCAGATCCCCTTCATCGGCCGGGCCGGCTACCGGGGCGGCTCCGAGCTTCCCCGCCGCCATCACGTCGTCGCCAATGTCCTGGACCACGGCGCCGTACCCGACGGCTCCGCCGACGCCGCCCCCGCGATCAACCGTGCCATCGCCGCTGCCGGACAGCGTGGCGGTGGCACGGTGCTCATCCCCGCAGGCACGTACCGCATCGACGACATCATCCGGATCGGCCACAGCAATGTGGTGGTGCGCGGCGCGGGCAGCGGGCGCACGAAGCTGTACGCGACCAAGAATCTCACCGAGCTGATCGGCGTCTACGGCAGCCGCTACGGCGGCGACAAGTCCAGCTGGTCCTGGGCCGGCGGCCTCATCTGGCTCTGCCCGAAGGAACGTTGGGCCTCGCTCACCGACGCGATCAGGGCGAAGGCCTGGCCCTTCGAGGGCTGGACCGGCAACAAGCGCGACGAGTGGCAGACCCTGACGACGGTCGCCCCCGCCCGTCGCGGCGACCGGACGATCACCGTCCGGGACACGACGCGGCTGGGGCGCGGCGACCTCGTCCTGCTCCGCCTCACCGACGACGCCGACCACACCTTCCTGGAGCACATGGCGGGCGGCGGCCCCGGCCCGGAGGCGTACCACTGGGACGACAAGACCAAGCTGACCTCGTACGTCCCCTACGAGTGGCCCGTCCGCATCACCGCCGTGCACGGAGACCGGGTCACCCTGGAGCGCCCGCTCCCGCTCGACGTCCGCCCCGAGTGGGACCCGCGCCTGACCACGCTCGCCACCCCCCTCACCGGCTCGGGCGTCGAGGGTCTCACCCTCGAAGCGGTCGAGACCCCGCAGTCGCAACACCTGCTCGACAAGGGGTACAACGGGGTCGCGTTCCAGTGCGCGTACGACTGCTGGGCGGACGACATCACCGTCCGCCACGTCGACAACGGCTTCGGGCTGATCGGCGCGTCCGCCTGCACCCTGCGCCGCACGCGGGTCGAGGGGCGCGGCTCCCACCACCCGTACTACTGCCGTGAGGGTTCGCACGACAACCTGATCGAGGACTTCACCATCGCCCGGCGCACCGTCCCGGCGCCCGCGGGGACGCAGCTGCACGGAATCAATGTCGAGGGGCTGTCCAGCTACAACGTCTGGTCGCGCGGCGAGATGGAGATGGGGACCTTCGACTCGCACCGCGGGATGCCGTTCGCCAACGTCCGCACCGACATCACCGTCAACAACAACGGGCGGCACGGTGGCGACGCGAGCGCGGGACCGCTCTTCGGCGCCCGCTTCACGCACTGGAACATCCGGGTCACCAACGGGCGGGCCGGCCTGATGCGGATCGACGGGCTCGCCCCGTACAGTGCGACCGTCGGCGTCAGCGAGGTGACGGAGTTCGACCAGATCGACGTCCCCGACTTCTCCGGCGATCTGCACACGCGCCTGGAGGCGTACGGCACACCGGAAGCGGTATGGCCGCAGAACCTCCACGACGCACAGCGGGCGCTGGCGCACTGACGCCCGTACGCGGAATGCGGACGCTGCCGGTCATGTCACCCCCGTGACCGCAGCGCCGCCTCCACATCCTCCAGAGCCGATACGAGCTGCGGGCCGACCTCCGACCACGTCCAGTCCCGGTGCTCCTGCGGAACGCGGCGCGGGACGGTCTCCACCAGCATGATCAGGTAGAGATAGCAGCGGTAGAGGGCGAGCCGCAGCCGCACGGAAGCGTCGAACACCAGGCTGCTCCCGTACCCGGTGAGGAAGTTCTCGTCCTCCTCCACATTCCCGAGCAGGGCGAGCGACACGAAGTCGGCCACCGGATCGCCCCAGAACATCCGCTCCCCGTCGATGACACCGCCGATGGTCCGCGCGCCCGGCTCCCCGTCGACGAGCAGATTGCCCTGCCACAGGTCGAAGTGGACGAGAGCGGGCCGGGTGACGTCGTCGAGGACGGGCGCCGCGGCGGCGAGCAGCGCCCGGATCCGGTCCGTCGGGCGCGGCAGCCGGGCGCGGTACGTGTCCGCGTCGGCGAGGACGGCATCGGTCATCGTGGTGAACGCCGCGCGCCAGGTCGGGGCCAACGGGCCCATCGCCCCACCAGGGTAGCCGAAACCGCCGGAGGCGCCCGTGACGGCGTGCAGCCGCCGGACCAGCTCCCCCAACTCCCGTCGGAGACGCGCCTCTTCACCATGCGTCATGGTTGCGGCGGCCTCGTGCCAGGGCTGTCCGGGGCGGGTCGACATGATCAGGTACGGGCCGGTCGCCGAGCCCGGGTCGAGTGCGCTGTGCACGACCGAGGGGGCCGCGGGAATCCCCGCAGCCGTGTAGAACGTGACCTCGTTGACCAGCAGGCCGCGCTCGTAACTCATGCCCGGGGCGGTGGGCGGCGGCGGTATCTTCACCACCCAGTCCCGGCCGTCGGTGAGCGTGACACGAGTGACGGTGTTGTACGTGCCGCCGGGGAGCGGGAGGCAGACGGCGATGTCGTCCGCGCCGACGCCGACGGCATTGAGCACGGTCCGGACGGCTGCTCGGCTCGGCATGGGAGAGAGTTCCTTCACGGGATGATCACAACGCAATCACGATCAAGTGGTCTGCCCTAATTGGTTGATCGTCAAACCATAGCTCCCTCATAGGGTTGGGTCATGAGACCTACTGCCATACGCCGTACCGCCGTTGCCGCCGCCTGCGCGATGTCCCTGATCCTGCTGGCCACCGCCTGTGGCGGAGACTCCGAGTCCGGGAGCAAGGCAGCGGCCGGCAAGGGCAAGGAGAGCGCAGCGGCCCAGCCGGCCGCCAAGGCGCTGACCGCAGCCGAGTTGGACAAGGCCGCGCTGGTCCAGGGTGACGTCAAGGGGCACAAGGTCGCGGAGACCGGCAAGGCCGATGTCGTCGCCGCCTCCGACGTCACTGCGGACAAGGAGGCCTGCGAGCCTCTCGCCGACGCACTGATGGGCGCCGAACTCGGCAAGCCCGCGGCGGTCAACCGGCGCAAGGTGATCAGCGAGCCCAAGAAGGACCAGAAGGACAAGCTGGACAGCGAGGACGCGGGCGAGGCCTTCACCGCCGCCTTCGACATCACGACGACGCTGACGTCCCTCGCCTCGTACGACGGCAAGGGCGCCCAGGACACCGTCGAGAGCCTGCGTACCGCGGCGACCGCGTGCTCCGGCGGCTTCACCCTCACCGCGGCCGGGACGAAGCAGAAAGTCGTCACGATCAAGGAGGAGAAGATCTCGGGCGGCGAGGAGGCCGCCGCCTGGACGCTGACGGTGGAACAGGACGGCGACAAGGCCCCGCTCAAGCTGGTCGTCGCACGCCAGGGCGCCACGGTCGCGTCGTTCAGCGCTCTCAACCTGGCGGCTTCCGGCACGGGTCAGGACTTCGAACTGCCGACCGCGGTGGTCGACGCGCAGCTCGCGAAGCTCGCCTGAGCGGCGCGAGTCAGGGGAGCGGGACCAGCCTCACCACGGTGACGGTGAGGACGGAGCCGGAGACGTAATAGAGCACGATGGCCCCGGCGACCGTCGCTTCACGCCGGTCGTGCTCACTCTTGACGGCGGACGACCCGTGCCCGTACGGGTCGCTCGCCAGGGTGCGCGCCATCTCGTCGCGGAAGGTGTCGCCTTCCCGCATCTTGGCCAGGGTGTCGTCGGCGGGCGGGGCGTAGGAGATACGGAAGCTCAAGCGACGCTCCGCCTCTCGGCCTCGTCCCGCGCCAGCCGGTCCAGGATCCGCTCGGCCTCGGGATCGGGCACGGCCTCCAGCATCCAGTGCCGCATCACGGCCTGGATCTCGTGCACTCCGGCCCCGTTGATGGCGCGGTCGAACTCGTCGCGTCTCTCCTCGGGCAGCGTGGCCCGGATGTCCGGAATGCTGTTGGGCACGTCGACTTCGGTGCCGCCGACAAAGGTCTTCAGTGGCTCGCCCATGACCGTACTCCCGATCGCCCAACGTGCTGCGCCACACAGTACGTCGGTGGGTACGAGCCGTCATCCGGCGCGCCGCCACCACCTTCTGGAACGAGGTGCCGGGTCGTCAGAAGCCGAAGGAGACGGCGGCTCGGGCAGTTCCCGTACGGCGGACCGGATCCGGTCGAACGTGGCGATCGGATGCCGCGAGCCGTCCTCCGGCAGGACGACGCCGAGACAGACCAGTCTGAACTGCGGGCCGTCGAGGTGGATCCCGACGAAGACAGGGGCCCCGACACATCCCACGGGAACGGTGCCGTTCCACCGCACCGGCCCGTCGGCGGTGTCCCGCACGACGGTCCCCACCACGACGGCCTGCGGCCGGTCGGTCCGGTCCGGCCCGACATCGTGCCCCAGGACATAGGCGGGAACGGGCTCGTCCCCGATACCGGCGATGTCCTGCTCCTTCGCCGCCAGCCCGTCGGTGATCTCGTCAGTTGCCCATTCCCACCGCTTGCGGCGGGCGAGTGCGTGCAGCGGGGCGGCGGGCATCACCGCGACACCGGAGTCACCGAGCGGGATCCACCCCTCCTCGAACGCGAGCAACGCCAGGGCGTTGGCGCTCATGGCCGACTTCGACAGCTCGGGCCGCAGCCGCACCTCGGCGATGTCGTACCGGGTCAACGCGCGGGCCGTCACCAGATACTGCCGGACGGTCTCCGTGTCACCCTGCTTGTCGACGAGGTCGTTGAACCAGAACGCCGTCCCGAAGTCCGTCCCGCGATGGGCCTGTTGGTACGGCAGAGTGGAGCGGGCGGCGTTGGCGGTTATGGCGTCGATGATCGAATGGTGATCAGCGGTCTGTGCGGACATGAGGCTGGACCCTAGCGGAGCGGATCGGAAGCGGCGCCGGATTTCTCCCCGATAGCAGCGGGGGAATATCGGCGTCCGACCGTGCAAAGGCGCTTCACCGACCGCTCGGTCAGGAGCGGGACTGTCGGAGCCCGACCGGGCGGCTGCACGGCGGATGTGTCAGGTTTCGGCAGCCTCGGCGGTGTGGAGCGTCCACGATGGACAGGCGCGTATTCGAGGGCACGTCAGGTGGCGGAAAGCGCTTGGTCATTCGTACGTGGCGGCGATCGGCCTTCGGCCATCATCAAAGAGCACGGCGCGCTCCGGCGTGCAGAAAGAGTAATTCTTGGCTGTTACTACTATCGCAATAACTTCCGAGTTCCCTCATTACGCTCTTTTGGTCCTGGTGCCCATCGGATTGAATGGAAATCAAGCGAGACGGACCGCCCGGATCAGCCGGCTGGGTCGACGCTTCGAACCGGATGGCCTGCCCCTTTGTGTGAGGACCGGGCGACCGTCGCAGTGAGATGCGGGACCCTTCCGCCGTGCAATGGCCGACATCTTTGTGACGCACCTCAGCCTCGCCCACCGTAATGGGTCCCGCCGTTCGCGCTCTCCGCACTGCGGCCGAACCGCCGATTCCAACACTGGGTTTCATATCCCACCGGAAAGCCCGGGATATTCCGCGAAGTTGTGGAGTCGTACCACTTACGGTCAGCCGTCTCATGCCTGCCACGGGAGCACCACGAGCGCAAGGAGACCCGCCATGCCAACCCTCACCTCGCTGACCCCCACCCAGAGCCACAACGGGCTCACCCTCACCCTCACCGGCACGAGCCTGTCGGGCACGACCAAGGTGAACTTCGGGACGAAGTCGGTCAGCCCCGCCACAGTCGGCTCCACCACCGTCACCGTCGTCGTCCCGGTGCTGTGCGGTAGCCAGGTCAACGTCAGCGTCACTGCGGGGCTCACGACCAGCAACTCGCTGTCGTACTTCTACATCGACCCCCCGGAGCCCAGTGCTCTGAGTGCCAACATGGGTCCGGCGACCGCCACATCCCTGACCGTCTTCGGCAGCAACCTGCTCACCGCGACCGGGGTGACTTTCGGTGCCGTCGGCACCGGCACCGGTCTGACCGTCGTGTCGGACACCCAACTGACCGTCACCTGCCCCGCGCACGGCGCCTTCGGCGGTGTCAGCACCGACACGGTGAACTGCACCGTCACCAGCGCCGGAGGCACCAGCCTCCCGCTCGGCGCCCCCACCCAGTACACCTACTACGACGTCCCGACCGTCACGGGCCTGGCTCCCACATCGGGGTCGGTCGGCGACAGCGTCACCGTCACCGGCACCAACCTGGTGGATGTCAGCAGCGTGAGCTTCACGCCCACCGGCGGAGGCGCCTCGGTCGAGGCCACCTTCTCCAGCTTCTCCGCCACCAACATGGTCACCAGCGTTCCCGCGGGACTCGCCGCGGGCACGTACGACATCCAGGCCACCACTCCTGGCGGCCAGACGGCGGTCGTCGCCGGCGACGTGTTCAGCGTCGTCTGACCACTCCGCCCCGCCCGGGGCCGAACAGGTCATCGGCACATCGCCGGCGCTCGGGCACGTCCTGATGAGCCGCCGGCACGAAACCGCTGCGTCCTGGCCGACGTGCGTCAGCCAGGACGCAGCATCCTGAGGAGTGCGGGAAGGAACGAATCATGGCTCCGGTAGTGAGCAGCATCAGTCCCAACCAGGGACCGACTGCGGGAGGTGCTGCGGTGACGATCAACGGCAGCGGCTTCTCCGGTGTGACGTCGGTGAAGTTCGGGGCGGTCCCGGCCTCGTTCACGGTGGTCAGCGGCAGTCAGATCACCGCCACTTCGCCGGCGGGCTCCGGTGCGGTCAGCGTCACGGTCACCGCAACCGGAGGAATCAGCAACGGAGTTGGCTACACCTATGTCGCGGCCCCGTTGATCAGCTCTCTGACGCCCGGCCGGGGGCCGACCACGGGGGCGAACACGGTCACCATCGCCGGCACCGGCCTCGCAGGAGCCACCGCGGTGCAGTTCGATACCCGTCCGGCCACCATCACCGGCAACACCTCCACCCAGGTCACCGCCACCGTGCCGGCGGCGCCTGCGGCCCCCGCCGACGTCACGGTCACCACGCCGGGCGGCGCCAGCAATCCACTTCCCTACTACTACATCCCGGCGCCGGCCATCACCCTGCTCGGCCCCACCCAGGGCCTGGCCTCCGGGGGGAACACGGTCACCATCAGCGGCAGCAACCTGACTCTCACCACCGCCGTCCACTTCGGAGCCGGCACGGCCACCGGTATCAGCGTCGTCTCCGACAGTCAGATCACCGCAAACGCCCCGGCTGGATCGGGCTCGGTGACCGTCACGGTCACCACGCCGGGCGGCACCAGCATGCCGGGGCTGGGAAACGCCTACTACACCTATCTCGCGGCTCCGGTCGTCAGCAGCCTCAGACCCTCACAGGGCCCGGCCCTCGGCGGGAACACCGTCACCCTCACCGGCAGCAGCCTGACCTACGCCGACGAAGTGCGCTTCGGCAGCGTGCCGGTGTCCTTCGCCGCGGTCTCCGACACCCAGGTCATCGCCGTCGCCCCGGGCGGGGCGCCGGGCGCAGTGACCGTTGTCGTACACACCCCGGCAGGCAACAGCGCAGGCATCCCGTACCAGTACCTCGCCTGACCCCCGGCCCACCCATTACGACCAGGGCCGGCGCGTTCCGAGCCGATGGCGACGTGTGACGGAGATCGCCTCCTCCGCATGCAGGCGGCCGGGTCGTGCGACGGGTGAACGGCCCGGGCCGATCGAGCCCCATCCGTCTGAGTTTGTGGCGATGTGGGCGAGATTGGTCTCGTCCAATGACATGGTCTTGAATTCCGTGGTCCGCCCGCGGGGCGGGTGACAGCCGGTCAGTCCAGCCGGCGCCGAACGACGACAAGCCCCCTGCCGACGGAGGAACCGCGGGCAGGGGGCTTGATCAGGTGTGAAGCTACTTCTTGCCCTGGTTCTTCACGGCCTCGATGGCGGCCTTCGCCGCGTCCGGGTCGAGGTACGTGCCGCCCGGCTTCAGCGGGCGGAAGTCGGCGTCCAGCTCATAGGCGAGCGGGATGCCGGTCGGGATGTTCAGGCCCGTGATGTCGGCGTCCGAGATGCCGTCGAGGTGCTTGACCAGGCCGCGGAGGCTGTTGCCGTGGGCGGCGACCAGGACCGTGCGGCCGGCCAGCAGGTCCGGGACGATGCCGTCGTACCAGTACGGCAGCATGCGCTCGACGACGTCCTTGAGGCACTCGGTGCGCGGACGCAGCTCGCTCGGGATCGACGCGTAGCGCGGGTCGTCGCTCTGCGAGAACTCGGCGCCGTCCTCGAGGACGGGCGGCGGGGTGTCGTACGAGCGGCGCCAGAGCATGAACTGCTCCTCGCCGAACTCGGCCAGGGTCTGCGCCTTGTCCTTGCCCTGCAGGGCGCCGTAGTGGCGTTCGTTCAGGCGCCAGGAGCGGTGGACCGGGATCCAGTGGCGGTCCGCGGATTCCAGCGCGAGCTGCGCGGTGCGGATGGCGCGCTTCTGGAGGGAGGTGTGCAGGACATCGGGGAGCAGACCGGCGTCCTTGAGCAGCTCACCGCCGCGGACTGCCTCCTTCTCGCCCTTCTCGGTGAGGTTGACGTCCACCCAACCGGTGAACAGGTTCTTCGCGTTCCATTCACTCTCGCCGTGGCGGAGGAGGATCAGCTTGTACGGTGCGTCGGCCATGAGTCCGAGCGTAATCGAACCCGTGCGGGCTTCGCGCGGCCGGTCACAGGGCGGACAGGCGTCGGGGGAGTGGCGGGTGGGGCGGCTTCGATTGACGGCAGCCGTCAAACGAGTAGCGGTCCGCAAGCAGAGCTTCGTAATGTGCTCATAGCCATCGGGCCACTTACCGCTCGAACCCGTTCCGTACGTCCCCGGGGGGAACCGTTATGTCTGTCGCCGGTCTCAGACGGGCCGCACGCGAGACCGTGTCCGGCCTCCCCAGGGAGTTCTGGTGGTTGTGGACCAGCACCCTGGTCAACCGCCTCGGGGCGTTCGTCGCCACCTTCATGGCCCTCTACCTGACCCTGGACCGGGGCTACTCCGCCTCGTACGCGGGGCTGGTCGTCGCACTGCACGGGCTCGGCGGGGTCGTCTCCTCGCTCGGCGCGGGGGTGATGACGGACCGGCTCGGGCGGCGGCCCACGATGCTGATCGCGCAGAGTTCGACCGCCGCGTCGGTCGCCCTGCTCGGGTTCATGGTCCATCCGGTCGCGATCGCCGCGGTCGCGTTCCTCGTCGGCATGACGAGCAACGCGTCCCGGCCCGCCGTGCAGGCGATGATGGCCGACATCGTCCGGCCCGAGGACCGGGTGCGGGCGTTCTCGTTGAACTACTGGGCGATCAACCTGGGCTTCGCCGTGTCGTCCGCGGGCGCGGGGTTCATCGCCGAGTACAGCTATCGGGCCGGGTTCATGGCCGAGGCCGCGATGACGCTGTTCTGCGCGGTCGTCGTCTTCCTGAAGGTGCCGGAGTCCCGGCCGGAGCGGACACCGGGAATCGTGAAGAGCGAGGCGGCCGCGCCCGAGGTCCGGCTCTCCACCGTGCTGCGCGACGGCCGCTTCATGAGCGTCGTCGGACTGTCCTTCGTGGTCGCGCTGATCTTCCAGCAGGGGTACGTGGGGCTGCCGGTGGCGATGGGTACGGACGGGCTCTCCAGCTCCGACTTCGGCACCGCGATCGCCGTCAACGGTGTGCTGATCGTGGCGCTCCAGATCCCCGCCACCCGCTTCATCCAGCACCGCGACCCGCGCCGGCTGCTGATCGTGTCGTCGCTGCTGGCGGGGTACGGATTCGGGCTGACCGCGTTCGCCGGGTCGGTCGCCGTGTATGCGCTGACGATCTGTGTCTGGACGGTCGGCGAGATCATCAACGCACCGGTGCAGAGCAGCCTGGTCGTCCGCCTCTCCCCGGCCCACGGTCGGGGCCGCTACCAGGGCATGTACACGCTGTCGTGGTCGGCGGCCGCGCTGGTCGCTCCGTTGATGTCCGGTCTGGTGATCGACCACTACGGGGCGACGTGGCTGTGGGGGATGTGCGGGGTGCTGGGGACGGTCGCGGCGCTCGGGTACTGGGTGCTCATGCGCGGGCTTCCGGCGGAGGAGAAGGTGACCGAGGTGGTGGCGGTGACGACTGCGGAGGCCGAGCCGGACGCGGCCTCGGGTACGCCGCAGGGCGTGGTGGAGCGAGCGGTCTGACCGGAGGTGGGGGCGGGTGAACGGCCCGCCCCCACCTGCTCGCTACGCGCTTGTCGCCGGTTCGCGCGGTGCGTTCCGCTGTGCGGATGCCGGTGCCGTTTCGCCCCGGTTCCGGGCCCAGAGGTAGTACACCGGTGTCGTCACGGCCAGGCCGACGAGCCAGGACAGGTCCGCGCCGCCGAGCGGTGCGACCAGCGGCCCCGTGTAGAGGGACGTGGCGACGAACGGGAGCTGGACGGCGATGCCGATCGCGTACGAGACCAGGGCCACCGGGTTGAAGCGGCCGTAGCGGCCGCCGTCCGGGAGGAAGAGGTCGCCGAGTGCGTAACTGCCGCGATGGACCAGGTAGAAGTCGATCAAGTTGATCGCCGTCCACGGGACGAGGACCACCAGCAGCACCAGCACGAGGTTCACGAACTGCGAGACGAAGTCGCCGGCCAGGCCGACCGCGATCAGCAGTGACGCCGCCAGGACCACGGCGGACACCGCACCGCGTGCCGCCTGGCGGGGCTGCCAGTCCGTACGGAAGGTCTGGCCGATGGTGATGAGCGAGAGCACCGCCCCGTACAGGTTCAGTGCGTTGTGGTTGACCACGCTGAACAGGAACAGCACCAGGATCACCGGGCCGAACGAGCCCGCCGCCGAGTCGAAGCCGGCCACCGTGTCGTCCGTGCCGGGTGCCGCGAGTCCGATCACCGTGCCCGCAAGGAACGCCAGGGTCGAGCCCAGGCAGGAACCCCAGTACGTGGCCCAGAAGGTGGACGCGGTGCGGACGGTGCGCGGCAGGTAGCGGGAGTAGTCGGAGACGTACGGGGCGAACGCCAGCTGCCACAGGGCGCTGAGCGAGACCGTGGCCAGCCAGCCCGCGAACGTGAAGCCGCCCCGGGTGAAGAAGTCGTCCGGAAGGCCGCGCGCGACCACGACCGTCAGGCCGGCGACGATGCCGATGCCCAGGACCCAGGTCGCCACCTTGTTCAGGGTGTGGATCAGCCGGTAGCCGATCCAGCAGATCACCGCCGAGCCGAGCGCACCCAGCAGGATGCCCGCGTCGACCGGGACGGCGGGCGCGAGGCCGTGCAGGGACTTGCCCGCGAGCACGATGTTCGACGCGAAGAAGCCGACGTACATCGCGGCCGCGACGACCACGATGAGCAGGGCGCCGATCGCACCGAACTGGGCGCGGCTCTGGATCATCTGCGGGACGCCCAGCTGCGGGCCCTGCGCCGAGTGCAGCGCCATGAACACGCCGCCGACGAGCTGCCCGACGATGATCGCGAGGACGCTCGACCAGAACGACTGATGGAAGACCTGGACACCCATCGCGCCGGTGACCAGCGGCAGCGGCGCGATGTTCGTGCCGAACCACATGGTGAACAGGTCCCGTACCCGGCCGTGCCGTTCATGATCGGGGACGTGGTCGATGGTGTGCTGTTCGACGGCGGCGGGCGCCGCGGGCGTGGTCGGTTCTGCGGGACCGGGCATGCGGACTCCCTGGGGACGGGGGGTGGGAACGGGGGTGAGGCGGACTCCATGGCGTACAGGTGCGGGTGGTCGGTGAGTCTCGAACGGTTTCAGTCAGCGGTCAAATAGTGATTTCGCAGCAGTTGCATCGGATTTATTGATGCAACCGCTCCGGCCAGGGGTCAGAATCCGGTCATGGCCAAGGACGCGAACTTCACCCTCGTACAGCTCCGGTACTTCCTCGCCGCCGCCGAGCTCGGCTCGATGACCGCCGCCGCGCAGCGCATCAACGTGTCGCAGTCGGCGGTCTCCACGGCCGTCACCCATCTGGAGCGCGAGCTCGGGGTCCAGCTGCTGATCCGCCGGCACGCCAAGGGACTGTCGCTGACCGGGGCGGGGGAGCGGTTCCTGCATGAGCTGCGTGGCTTTCTGACCCATGCCGACGAGCTCGCCGAGTCCGCCCGCAGCCTCGGCTCGGACCTGGTCGGCGAGCTGGCCGTGGGCTGTTTCCAGACCCTGGCCCCGTTCTATCTGCCGCGTCTGCTGCGGGAGTTCGGCGAGAACCATCCGGCGGTGCGGATCGAGGTGCACGAGGGGGACACCCCCGCGCTCCAGGAGGGCCTGCGGACCGGCGAGTGCGAGCTGGCGCTCCTGTACGACCTGGAGCTGGACGACGACATCGAGCGCGAGGTGCTGGCGATGGCCCCGCCCTACGCCCTGGTCCCGGAGGGGCACCGGCTGGCCGAGAGCGGTTCGGCGCGCCTTGCGGACCTCGCCGAGGAGCCGATGATCCTGCTCGACCTGCCGGTCAGCCGGGACTACTTCCAGTCGGTCGTCGCCAAGGCGGGCGGGGAGCCGCGGGTGCGCCACCGGACCAGGAGCTACGAGACGGTACGTGCGCTGGTCGCGGCCGGACAGGGCTGGGCGCTGCTCAACCAGCGGCCGGCGCACGACCGCACGTACGACGGCGCCCGCGTCGTCGACCTGCCGCTCGCCGACCATCTGCCCGCGCTGCCGGTGGTCCTGGCCAAGCTTCGGGGCGTCCGGCTGACCGGCCGGGCGCAGGCGTTCGCCGCCGTGTGCCGGGAGGCGCTGCGGGGCTGACCTCCGAGAACATCCCTGCATCTGGAAAATCTATGCAATAGAGCTAAAAGATCTGCTGTACGGATGACGAGCTGCCCTCCCATAGTGGTCAACCACCAGGACCGCACCACTCCAGGGGAGGCCGCAGCCCATGACGATCGCTCCGCACCACCCGGTCCAACCGGCCACCGGCCGCGCCGACTTCATCGCCGCGATGGGCAATGCCGTGACCGGTGTCACCGTCGTCACGACCGACGGTCCGGCCGGCCGGTTCGCCCAGACCGTGAGCGCCATGTGTTCCGTCACCGCCGACCCGCCGTCGCTGCTCGTCTGCGTGAACGAGCGCAGCCCGCTCGCCGCGGCCGCCGTCCGCAACGGCCACTTCGCCGTCAGCGTCCTCGGTCTCGGCCAGGCGCATGTCTCGGACGTCTTCGCCGGTCGGCCCGGTCCCGGAACCGCCACCGCCCCGTACGACTTCGGCTGCGCCGACTGGGACACGCACACCACGGGGTCGCTCCTGCTGCGCGACGCCGCCGCCGCCTTCGACTGCCGGCTCACCGATGCCGTCGTCTCCGGCACGCACCGGGTCCTGTTCGGTGCCGTCCTCGCCAGCGCCGTCTCCACGACGGCCCGCCCGCTCGTCCATCACGCCCGTACGTACGGCGCGCACCGCCCCCTGTGACCACCCGCACCGAAGAAGGAGTACGGAGATGATCCGCACCGGAGAGCAGTACCGGGAGTCGATCCGCGACGGACGCGACGTCTGGATCAACGGCGAGAAGGTCGCGGACGTCCCCGCGCACCCCGCCTTCAAGCCGCTCGTCGACATCCGCGCCCGGATCTACGACATGGCCCACGAGCCGGCGACCCGGGACACCATGACGTACACCGACCCGGAGACGGGCGAGGTCAACGCCGTGCAGCAGAAGCCGCCGCGGACCCGCGAGGACTGGGACGCCAAGCGCGCCGCCACCGACGCCGTGCTCAGCGATGTCGGCGGTGTCGTCACCCGCGTCGGCGACGAGACGATCGGCGAGGTCTGGTCGCTGATCGACGGCCAGGACGTCCTGAACGCCATCAACCCGACGTACGCCGAGAACGTCAAGCGCCACATCGACCTGGCCTGCTACGGCGACCCGTTCCACGTCTCCGCCAACACCGACCCGAAGGGCGACCGCTCCAAGCGCCCGCAGGACCAGGACCCGGACATGCTGCTGCATGTCGTGCGGGAGACGGACAACGGCATCGTGGTGCGCGGAGCCAAGTACGAGACGGCCGCCGCCTACTCCAACCAGGCGTTCACCAAGCCGACGATCGCCAACTGGGGCGACTCCGAACTCTCCGACTACGCACTCGGGTTCATGCTCGACATGGGCGCCCCCGGTCTGAAGTACATCTGCCGTACGGGCTTCGCCGGCGCCAAGCCGATCGAGGACTATCCGGTCTCCAACCGCTTCGACGAGGTCGACACGCTCGTCGTCTTCGACGACGTCGAGATCCCCTGGGAGAACGTCCTCTTCTACCGGGACACCAAGGCCGCCACCTTCATCCGCGCGACCCTGCACCGCTACAGCGCCTTTGCCTTCACCCAGCGCAATCTGCGGCTCGCGGACCTCATGATCGGCGCCGCGCTGTGGAACGTGAAGCAGACCGGTCTGGAGAAGCAGCAGGCCGTCCAGGAGAAGCTGGCCACCCTCGCCTGCTACCGCGAAGGCATCAACGCGCACCTCACGGCCGCGATCGCGATGGCCGAGCCCAGCCCCGGCGGGCTGCTCATGCCGAACCAGTCGCTGCTCTACACCGGCCGGGTACTGGCCTGTTCGCAGCTGCACGAGATGATGCACATCGCCCGTGAGCTGTGCGGCGGCCAGATCTGCATCACCCCGGACAAGGCGTCGTTCGACCACCCGGACACCAAGCCGTGGCTGGACAAGTTCTACTCGATCAACGAGCACTGGGTCGCCGAGGACCGACGCAAGCTTCTCGCGTACGCCCGTGACCTGCTGAACTCCGACTACGCGGGGCACCGGCTGACCTTCCAGCTGTTCGCGCAGTCGCCGCCCTTCGCCCACCTCGGCGCCGTCTACCGCAACTTCGACTGGGACGGCCCGCTCGACCTGGTCAAGGACGCGGCCGGGCTCTCCGACAACGTGCTCGGTTCGCTGGGGAGGTCCGCCAAGTGAGCCCCGTGCACGACCGGATCCGGTCCTTCAACACCGCCGACACGTATCCCGAGCAGGACCTCTCCAACGATCTCGCGCAGGCCGTCGTCGCCGACGGCACCGTCTATCTGCGCGGGCAGATCGGCCAGGACCTCGACACCCGCGAGAACGTCGGCGTCGGAGATGTCGCGGCCCAGGCCGAGAAGGCCATGGCGAACATCGCCATGCTGCTCGACGAGTGCGGCAGCCGGCTCGACGAGATCGTCAAGATCACCGTCTATCTGACGGACATCCGCTACCGCGAACCCGTCTACCGGACCATGGGGCGGTGGCTGAAGGGCGTGCACTACGTCTCCACCGGGCTGGTCGTCTCCGCGCTGGCCCGCCCGGAGTGGCTGGTCGAGATCGACGCCACCGCGGTGATCCCGGCCGAACGACGGGCGGAAGCCGCCGCCGTACGGGCCAAGGGGGTCCGGTGACCTTCTCGATCGCCGCCCGCTGCACCCGGACCGGACAGTTCGGCGTCGCCGTCACCTCCTCCTCGCCCGCCGTGGCCGCGCGCTGCGCCCATGTGCGGGCGGGTGTCGGCGCGGTCTGTTCGCAGAACGTCACCGATCCGCGGCTCGGTACCCGACTGCTCGACCTGCTGGGCGCGGGCAGCTCGGCGACCACGGCCGTGCGGGAGGTCGTTGTCACGGAACCCTGCGTGGAACACCGGCAGTTGACAGCTGTCGGGGCTCAGGGTCCGGGCGCCGTGTACTCGGGGGCGCGGGCGCTCGGCCGGTACGCGGAGGCCGTCGGCCCGGACGCCGTCGCCGCCGGGAACCTCTTGTCGGGACCCGGAGTCCCGCAGGCCATGCTCGACGCGTTCGCCGCCGACCCGGCCGCCCCGCTCGGCCGGCGCCTGGTGGACGCGCTGGCCGCCGGCGCCGCGGCGGGTGGAGAGGAGGGGCCCGTCCGCTCGGCCGGACTGCTCGTCGCCGACGAGGTCGCCTGGCCGGTGACCGACCTCCGTGTCGACTGGACGGACGGCGACCCGGTCGCCGAACTCGCCACTCTGTGGACGGTGTGGGAGCCGCAGGCCGATGCGTACGTACGCCGCGCACTCGCCCCCGGCGACGCACCCTCGTACGGCGTACCGGGGGACGAATGAAACCCGTACGCACGGCGGTTGCCGAGGTCGCCGACGAGGTGCTCGCCCTCAGCCACCGCATCCACGCCCACCCCGAGGTGGCGTGGGAGGAGGAGAAGGCGGCCCGATGGATCGGTTACGCGCTGAACGACCTCGGTTTCGACGTCCGGATGGGGACGGCCGGTCTGCCCACCGCCTTCACCGCCACCCTCGGGTCCGGGCCCCTGCACCTCGGCATCTGCGCCGAGTACGACGCACTGCCCGGCCTCGGCCACGCCTGCGGGCACAACATCATCGCGGCGGCCGCGGTCGGCGCCGCGGCCGGACTGGCTCCCCTCGTCGACGAGTTGGGGCTCACCCTCACCGTCTTCGGTACCCCGGCCGAGGAGGGTGGCGGCGGCAAGATCCTGATGCTGGAACGCGGCGCCTTCGACGGGGTGCATGCCGCGATGATGGTGCACCCGGGGCCGGTGGACGTCGCCGAGGCGGACCCGTTCGCCGTCGCCCATCTCAAGGTGCGCTACCACGGCAAGGCGGCCCACGCGGCGGCCTACCCGGAGCAGGGGCGCAACGCGGCCGACGCGTTCACCGTCGCCCAGGTCGCCATCGGACTGCTGCGTCAGCAGCTGCCGGGGCGGACCAGGGTGCACGGCATGATGACGCGCGGCGGCGAGGCCCCGAACGCCATCCCGGAGCTGACGGAGGGGCGTTGGTACGTACGCGCCGACACCCTGGAACAGCTCGCCGAGCTCCAGCCGCGGGTCGAGCGGTGCTTCGAGGCGGGGGCTCTGGCGTCCGGCTGCGAGCTGGAGATCGAGCCGGAGAGCCGCCCGTACTCGGAGTTCCGCAATGACGCGGAACTGCTGGCGATGTACCGGCGTACGGCGACGGAACTGGGCCGGCGCTTCGAGACCGGGACGCCCGCCGCGCGGATGAACCGGGCCTCCACGGACATGGGCAACGTGTCCCGGGTGCTGCCCGCCATCCACCCGTACCTGGGCATCGGTTCGCTGCCCGCCGTCAACCACCAGAAGGAGTTCGCGGCGCACTGCGTGGGCGCGGCCGCGGACCGTGCGGTGCTGGACGGGGCGGCGGCGATGGCCCTGACCGCCGCCGCGGTCGCCGCCGACCCGGTCCAGCGGGAACGGCTGATCGCGGGGCGGGGCTGAGGGAAATCACGGGGCGGGGCCGCCCCGCCTCGCCCCGTCACGGCTCCGCGCGGCCGTTGATGTCCTGCTCGACCCGGGCGCCGGGACCCGGCGCCCGCTCGATCCCGGGGACCCTCACAGTTCCGCGCGGCCCGTCGCGGCCCTCGCGTACCCCAGGATCAGCCGCTGCGCCTCCTCCGGTGTCAGCTGTGTGTTCCGGCTGACGATGTGCAGCCCGTACCCGTCCTCCAGCGCCACCAGGTTCCGTGCCACATCGGCCGCGCTTCCCGTGAGCGTGAACACCCCGGTCGCCGCGCCGACTTCGAGCACCGTCGTGTAGAGCGCGACCTCGCGCGCGAACAGTGAGGCCATCAGCGCGGCATGCCCGGAGCTGCGGTCCGCGCGGCGGTGCAGCTCGTACAGCAGGCTGTGCTGCGGATCGCCCGCCGCGGCGGGAAGTCCGCTGCCGATCAGGGCGCGCAGCCGCTCGACGGGGTCACCGACCGCGTCCGTACGGTCGTGGCGCGCGGACACGTAGCGCTCGACGGCGCCCCGGTGCACCTCCAGGACCAGCTCGTCCATCTCCGGGTAGTAGTACAGGACCGAGCCTGCCGACACCCCCGCCTCGGCGGCGATGTCCTTGATCCGCAGACCCTCCAGCCCTCGTTCGGCGATCGCGCGTCCCGCGGCGTCGACGAGGGCCTCGCGTCGTGCTGTCTGGTTCTTCGGTCTCCCCATGCGGTTAATTCTCTGTTACTTCGTTCAAATAAGGCAAGTTGGTGGTGCCCAAGTCATTGACGGCTACCTGGCGCGTTGTTTGAATCCATCTTCAAAGAATGGCGAAGGGGGTCGGATGACCGGCGACAGCACAGGGACGATTGTGGAACGGCGCACCATCGACGCCGTACCTCTCTCCGAACGCCACGGCCGCACGCGCGACCTGTTCACCATCTGGTTCTCCGCGAACCTCGGCCCGCTGACCGTCGTCACCGGAGCCCTGGCCCCCACCGCCTTCGGGCTCTCCTTCTGGTGGAGCCTGGCCGCGCTGCTCGCCGGACATCTGGGCGGCGGCTTCCTGATGGCACTGCACTCGGCGCAGGGCCCGCAGCTCGGGGTGCCGCAGATGATCCAGAGCCGCGGCCAGTTCGGGTACGTCGGCGCACTCGCCGTCGTCCTCGTCGTCATCGTCATGTACCAGGGGTTCTTCGCCTCGAACCTGGTCGTCGGCGCCCAGTCGCTGGGCCAGGTCGCCCCCGTCGGCGAGCGCACCGGCGTCGTACTGGGCGCCCTGGTCAGCCTGGTCGTCGCCGTCGTCGGCTACCGGCTGATGCACCGGATCGGCGCGCTCACCAGCTGGGTCTTCGGAGCCGTACAGCTGGCCGGCGCGGCCTGGCTGCTGTTCGGCGGGCTCCCCGACGGCTTCCTGGACCGCGGCGGTTTCAGCCTCGCCGGATTCCTCGGCATGGTCTCCGTCGGCGCGCTCTGGCAGATCGCCTACGCCCCGTACGTCTCGGACTACTCGCGCTACATGCCCGCCGACCGCGCCGGGGTCCGCTCGACGCTCTGGTGCACCTACGCGGGCTGTGTGCTCGGCAGCCTGCTCCCCATGGTGGTCGGCGCGGCGATCGGGCTGGCCGGCGGCGACGACCCGATCGCCGCCCAGAGCGACCTGCTCGGCTCCCCGCTCGGCCAGATCACCCTGTGGAGCTTCGCGGTCGTCACGATGCTCACCAACTCCATGAACCTGTACGGGGCGGTGCTCTGCGCGGTCACAGCCGTGCAGACGTTCGCCCACCGCTGGCTGCCACGCGCCACCGGCCGCGCCGTCATCGGAGCCGTACTCACCGCACTGTCCGTGGTCCTGGCCCTGGCCCTGGCCGACTCGTTCATGACCAGCTACCTCAACCTGATCTACGTCCTGCAGTACGTACTGATCCCGTGGACGGCGATCAATCTCGTCGACTTCTACCTGGTCCGGCACGGCTCGTACGACGTGGCGTCGTTCTTCGCCCGCGACGGCGGGATCTACGGCCGCTGGAACGTCACCGCGCTCGCCGTCTACGCGCTGGGCATCCTCGCCGAGATCCCGTTCATGGCGCAGTCCCTCTACACCGGGCCGCTCGCGCACGCCCTCGGCGACACCGACCTCGGCTGGATCGCCGGCCTCGTCGTCACCGTCCCCGCCTATCTGCTGGCGGCCCGCCTCACGGCCTCCCCTGCGACAAGGAGCGGGCTCCCGACGCCCTGCGACTCCGCTGGAGGCGTTGTCGTCAGTCACCGACTCCCCCATGGCCTTGAAGGCATGGGAGGGGCCCCCTCCGCGTCGACTCCCTCCTCCGCCTTGCCGTCGAAGCCGCATGACGCCGCTCGCTGATCCACTCCCTGTCGCAGGGGAGGCCGTCACCGCGCGCCGGTCCCACCCGGACGGCGCACCCGTCCCGGCACCCGCACCCGCATCCGCACCCACCTCCGGAGCACCCACGACATGAGCACCCGCACCCACGCCGACTGGCAACGACGCGCCACCGCGCTCGACTTCCGCACCCGCGCCTTCATCGACGGCCGCTGGACCGACGCCGCCGACGGGGCCGCCTTCCCCACCGTCGACCCGGCGACCGGGAGGACCACCGCGCACCTCGCGGAGTGCGGCGCCCACGAGATCGACGCCGCCGTCCGCGCCGCCCGCACCGCCTTCGACGACGGCCGCTGGTCCCGCGCCGACCCCGCCGTCCGCAAGCGCACCCTGCTGAGCCTCGCCGCCCTCATCGAGGCCAACGCACCCGAACTGGCGCTCCTGGACACCCTCGACATGGGCAAGCCGATCGCCGAGTCGTACGGCACCGATGTACCCGGCGCCGCGGGCTGCTTCGCCTGGTACGCGGAGGCCGCCGACAAGCTGTACGACGAGGTCGCCCCCACCCCGCCCGGCAACCTCGCCCTGGTGCGCCGCGCACCGCTCGGCGTCGTCGGCGCCGTCGTGCCGTGGAACTTCCCACTGGACATCGCGGTCTGGAAGCTGGCCCCCGCACTCGCCGCCGGCAACAGCGTCGTGCTCAAGCCCGCCGAGCAGTCCTCGCTCTCCGCGCTGCGCCTCGCCGAACTCGCCGCCGAGGCCGGTCTGCCCGACGGTGTCCTGAACGTCGTGCCCGGCCCCGGGGAGACCGCGGGCCGCGCCCTCGGCCTGCACCCGGACGTCGACACCCTCGTCTTCACCGGCTCCACGGCCGTCGGCAAGAGGTTCCTGGCGTACGCGGCCGAGTCCAACATGAAGCAGGTCTGGCTCGAAGCGGGCGGCAAGAGCCCCAACCTCGTCTTCGCCGACGCCGACCTCGACGCCGCCGCCGAACGCGCCGCCTGGGGCTTCCTCTACAACGCCGGCCAGGTCTGCTCCGCCAACACCCGCCTCCTGGTCCACGCCTCGATCGCCGAGGAGTTCACCGCCCGGGTCGTCGACCACACCGCCGCCTACGTGCCCGGCGACCCGCTCGACCCGGCCACCCTCCTCGGCCCGCTCGTCGACGACCACCAGGTCAGCCGCATCATCGAGGCGGTCAAGGAGTCCGGCGGCGACATCGCCTGCGGCGGCACCCGCCCCGACCGCCCGGGCGCCTACCTCGATCCGACCGTCGTCACCGGCCTCGCCCCCGACGCACCGCTCGCCCGCGACGAACTCTTCGGCCCGGTCCTGACCGTGCTCCCGTTCACCGACGAGGCGGCAGCGATACGGATCGCCAACGACTCCCCGTACGGGCTGGCCGCCTCCGTCTGGACCCGCGACCTGGCCCGCGCCCACCGGGTCGCCGACGCGCTGCACGCGGGCACGGTCTCAGTGAACACCGTCGACGCACTCAGCCCCGCCACCCCCTTCGGCGGCTTCAAGCAGTCCGGGTTCGGGCGCGACCTCTCCCTGCACTCGTTCGACAAGTACACCGGCCTCAAGACGACCTGGATCGCGTACGCATGAGCACAGTCCCCGCCACCGCAACCACACCCGGCGCCGCCGGGCTCCTGGCCGAGATCGACCGCCGCGCCGACGACCTGATCGGCCTCACCTGCGACCTGGTGCGCTTCGACACCACCGTGCGCGGCGACGCCTCCGAATCCTCCCGGGACGAGGCCGACCTCCAGGAGTACCTGGCCGGCCGGCTGCGCCGGGCCGGAGCCACCGTCGACGTCTTCACCCCGAAACCGGGCGACCTGCCCGACTCCCCGCAGACTCCGCCGGGCCTCGGCTTCGACGGCCGCCCCCAGCTCATCGCCCGCTTCCCCGGTACCGGCGGCGGCCGCTCGCTCCTCTTCAACGGCCACATCGACGTCGTGTCCGCGGAACCGAGGAGCGAGTGGACCAGCGACCCGTTCCGCGCCGAGGTCCGCGACGGACGGCTGTACGGGCGCGGCACCTGCGACATGAAGGGCGGCATCGCCGCGGCCGTCATCGCCGCCGAGACGCTCGCCTTCCTCGGCTTCCGGCTCCCCGGCGACCTGCTGATCAACACGGCGACCGACGAGGAGTGGAACGGCGCGGGCACCCTCGCCTCCGTCGGGTACGGGGTACGCGCCGACGCGGCGGTCGTCCCCGAGCCCACCGACCTCGACGTCGTCACCGCACAGCGCGGCATCCTCGGCGGCAGGGTCACCGTCGCCGGCCGCCCCGGGCACGCCGAACACCCGCCGGGGGACTGGCGCAGCGGCGGCGCCGTGAACGCCATCGAGAAGACCCTGCCGGTCCTCGCCGCCCTCGGGCGGCTGCGCGAACGCTGGGCCGACGACCCGGCGCACCGGCACCCGCTGCTCCCGCCGCCGTCCATCGTGCCGACCACCATCAAAGGCGGCGAATGGTGGGTGACCTACCCGGCGTCCTGCGAAGTCGCCCTGGACATCACCTACCTGCCGGTCCAGGCGGACGGCGGCGGCTGGGCGAGCCGGGTCCGGGACGACATCGAACGGACCGTACGCGACGCCTGCGCCGGTGACGGCTGGCTCACCGCGCACCCGCCCCGGTTCGCCTGGGACACCGAACTCCCGCCCGCCGAAGTCCCCGCCGGACACCCGCTCGTCCACGCACTCGCCGCGTCCGCCACCGCACTCGGCCGAACCCCGCGCGTGCTCGGCGAGCCCTCCTGGACGGACGCGGCGACCCTGACCCGCCTCGGCAACACACCCGCCGTCTGCCTCGGCCCGACGGCCACCCGCCCGGACGGCTCCCCGACCCTCCACACCATCGACGAATACATCGAGGTCGCCGACCTGATCGACACGGCGAAGGCGCTGGCACTGGCCGCGCTCTCGATGACCGCACCCGCACAGCACCCGCACCCGCACGCGTAAGGACGTACGACGATGACCCTCACCCACGCAGAACTCGCCGCCACCGACCGGGCGCACATCATCCACCCCTACCTCCCCGGCACCGCCGAAGAGCGCGTCATCATGACCGGCGGCTCCGGCTGCCGCCTCACCGACGCCGAGGGACGCTCGTACCTCGACGCGACCGGTGGGCTCTGGCTCGCCCAGGTCGGCCACGGCCGCGAGGAGATCGCCCGGGTCGCCTTCGAGCAGATGAAGCAGCTGGAGTACTTCACCAGCTTCTGGGAGTTCTCCAACGACCGTGCCATCGAGCTCGCCGCCCGGCTGGCCTCCCTCGCCCCCGAGGGCCTGAACCACGTCTACTTCACCTCGGGCGGCTCCGAGGGCAACGAGGCCGCGATCAAGATGGCCCGCTACTACCACCACCGGCGCGGCGAGTCGTCCCGCACCTGGATCCTGGCCCGTGACAAGGCGTACCACGGCATCGGCTACGGCGGCGGCTCCGCCACCGGATTCCCGGTCTACCACGAGGGGTTCGCCCCGATGATGCCGCACGTCTCGCACCTCACCCCGCCGTGGCCCTACCGCACCGAGCTGTACGGCGGCGAGGACCCCACCGACTTCCTGATCCGGGAGCTGGAGGCACGCATCGCCGAGATCGGACCCGGCAACATCGCGGCGATGATCGGCGAACCCATCATGGGCGTCGGCGGCATGCTCGTACCGCCGGCCGACTACTGGCCGCGGGTCCGCGACGTCCTCGACCGGCACGGCATCCTGCTCATCTTCGACGAGGTCGTCACCGCGTACGGGCGGGTCGGGGAGTGGTTCGCCGCCCAGCACTTCGGTGTCGTCCCCGACATCATCACCACCGCCAAGGGCATCACCTCCGGCTACACCCCGCTCGGTGCCCTGCTGGTCGCCGACCACGTCGCCGAGGCGCTCCTGCTCGACCACGGCTTCCCGATGGGCTACACGTACAACGGCCACCCCGTCGCCGCGGCCGTGGCCCTCGCCAACCTCGACATCATCGAGCGCGAGGGGCTGCTGGCGCGCGCGGTCGGTCTCGGCGCCCACCTCCACGCCGAACTCGAAGCGCAGCTGGGTGAGTTGCCGATCGTCGGCGAGATCCGCTCGGTGGGCATGATGCTCGCCGTCGAACTCGTCACCGACCGCGAGTCGCGCACACCGCTGCCGCTCGACCCCGCCCGGATGCCGCACGACGTCATCCGCCGCGAGACGGGCGTCATCGTGCGCGACTCGGCCCACAGCCTGGTGCTGTCGCCGCCGCTGATCATGACGGAGGCAGAGGCGAAGGAGGCAGCGGTGGCGCTGAGGTCCGTACTGGAGCGCACCGGCCCGGACGGCACGATCGTGGGCTGACCCGCCGCCCGACACCACGGCCGGGGGCGCCGCCCCGCCAGGAGCTCCGCCCCCGGCCCTCCGCTCCTCGATCACCGGAGGGGCTTGATCCCGCCACCACCGCTCCCCCTCCCGTCACCCCCGGACCGCCGTGAGGACCGACCGTGCCCCAAGCTCCCTCGCCACGCACCCACACCCCCGTTCCCCACCTCCACCGCAGCCTGCGTCGTTTCGACATCACGGCGATGGGTGTCGCCGCCGTCATCTCGTTCGACACCGTCGGCCAGATCGCCACCGGCGGAGGCGAGGCAGTCACCTGGACCGCCGTGATCGCCGTCCTCTTCCTCGTCCCGTACGCACTGCTCTTCGCCGAGACGGGGGCGGCGTTCCCGCAGGAGGGCGGACCGTACGTCTGGGTGCAGCGCGCCTTCGGCCGGCTGCCCGCCGCGCTCACCACGCTCTTCTACTGGGTCACCAACCCCATCTGGCTCGGCGGTTCCCTCGTCTTCATCGCCGCCGAGACCTGGGACGGTTTCGTGTTCCACCTCGGTGAGGGCACGTTCTCCGACTACGCGTTCAAGTTGCTGTTCATCTGGATCGCGATCCTGACCGCCGTCGTCTCGCTGCGCCGCGGCAAGTGGATCACCACTGCGGGCGCCGCGGTGAAGGTCCTCGCGCTCACCCTCTTCACCGGCACGGCCGTCGCGTACGGCATCGGCCACGGCTTCCGCGGCCTCGACAGCGCCTCCTTCCCGCCCACCACCGCGGGCTTCCTGGCGCTCGTCCCGGTCCTGCTCTTCGCGTACGTCGGATTCGAGGCGCCCAACGCGGCGGGCGAGGAGATGCTCGACCCGCAGCGCGACGTCCCCGCGGCGCTCGGCCGGTCCGCCCTGATCGCCGCGGCCTGCTACCTGCTGCCGGTCTTCGCGATCCTCGCCGTCGTCCCGGCCGGGCAGGTCACCGGCATCGGAGGCTTCATGGAGGGCGCCCGGCTGGTCTTCGGGGTGTACGGCTCCGCGAGCGGCGCGGTCCTCACCACAGTTGCCGTCATGTTCGTCTTCGCGCTGCTCACCCAGGGCAGTGCCTGGATGATCGTCAGCGACCGGATGCAGGCGATGGCCGCCGCGGACGGCGGCTTCTTCAGCCGCTCACTGGGCGCCTTCCACCCGAAGCTCGGCACGCCGGTCCGGACGAACCTGCTCTCCGGCGTGATCGCGACGCTCTTCATGCTCGTCGCGATGCGGCTGGCCGCGGGGGACGCGGCAGCGGTCTTCGGTGTCGTCCTCACCGTCGCCGTGACCACGCTGCTGCTTTCGTACCTGATGGTCGTCCCGGCCCTGGTGGTGCTGCGGCTGCGGCACACCGACGAACCGCGCCCGTACCGGGTGCCGTTCGGCACGCCCGGGTTCCTGATCTGCGCCGGTCTCGTCTACGCCTGGATCCTGGTCGGATCGTGGTCGGCGCTCTTCCCGGGCACGCTGGAGCCGGTGCTCGGCATCCGGTACGACTTCCACGAGGTGTGGGGCGTGTCCCGGCTGTCGTTCGAGGTCTTCACCCTGGGCACGGTGCTGGTGCTGTTGCTGATCGGCGCCGTCGGCCACACGGTGGCCCGTATCCGCCGCGTCCCGGAGCCCGTCATCGCCTGAAACGGCACTGCCCACAACGCCACCGGACCGGCGCCCCCCGCAGGGGGCGCCGGTCCGGTGGCGTTGTGGGCAGCCTCAGTCAGCCGCCGCACTGGCACGGGGCGCCCGACTGGCAGCCGCACCCGCAGCCCGAACCACAGCCGCAGGCACCGAGCACCGTCAGATGGACCACTTCAGCGGGTGTCTCCTGCTGCGGGTCGGTCGTGGGGGAGTCGGCCATCGTTCCTCCTCTAGGACGTACATCCAGACGTACGGCAGGGCCGTACGACCGACAGCGACGTACGACCGGGGCGTACCACCAGGCGTTCCGCCTGCCGCCCCATCCCATTCATGCCCACTCCAGCCGCCCCATCAACGGCGCACAGACGGCGCATCCAAGGCACACCCGCGCAAAACGCGCGGTCTCCTACCCGCTACGCGCCCTCTACCGACGCCGCATTCTGGATGTCGTCCGCGTGTTCACCCGTCACCAGATAGACGACCCGCTTGGCGACCGACACCGCGTGGTCGGCGAAGCGCTCGTAGTAACGGCCGAGCAGCGTCACGTCGACCGCGGTCTCGATGCCGTGCTTCCAGCGGTCGTCCATCAGGTGCTGGAACAGCGTGCGGTGCAGCAGGTCCATCTCGTCGTCGTCCTGCTCCAGCTGGAGCGCCAGGTCGACGTCCTTCGTGATGATCACCTCGGCGGCCTTGGCCATCAGGCGCTGCGCCAGCTGCCCCATCTCCAGAATGGTGGCGTGCAGGTCGTGCGGCACCGCCGACTGCGGGAAGCGCAGCCGGGCCAGCTTGGCCACGTGCTGGGCCAGGTCGCCCGAGCGCTCCAGGTCGGCACTCATCCGGAGCGACGTGACCACGATCCGCAGATCGGTCGCCACGGGCTGCTGGCGCGCGAGGAGGGCGATCGCCCGCGCCTCCAGGTCGTGCTGGAGGTCGTCGACCTTCTGGTCCGCGGCGATCACGCTCTCCGCGAGCTTGAGATCGGCGTCGAGCATGGACGTCGTCGCCCGGCCGATCGCCGACCCGACGAGCCGGGCCATCTCGACCAGGCCCTCTCCGATCGAGTCGAGTTCCTCGTGGTAAGCGTCGCGCATGGAAGTCCCTCTCCAGTCCTCACTAAGGCCGGGGCCAGATCTGAACCCCACGCTCTCACCCTGTGGGGTGTACGCGTCCGGATCCGGCCGACCAAGTGAACCAGCACTTGCTCCTCGGTGAACTCTGGGCGACGAGTGTTCGAGTACGCCCTCGGATGGCTGGGAGAGAGCTGTCGCACCCGCTTAACCTTGACGTATGGACGTGAACGCGGCGGTCGCCGCAGCTGCAGCGATCGCCGGGTTGTGTACCGGTGTGATCGCCATGCTGGCGTTCCGCTGGAGCGAGCGCGACCAGAAGAAACCCACGCGCACGTCCCTGCGGCCCGACAGCAACGGGGCACTGCCCCCCGGGGTCGACACGGTGCTCTCCGTGCTCTCCTCCTCCGCGGTCGTGCTCGACGAGAGCGACAGTGTCGTCAAGGCCAGCTCCGCCGCGTATGCGCTGGGACTGGTCAGGGGCGGCCGGCTGGCCGTCGAACCCATGCTGCACATGGCGAGGGACACCCGCCGGGACGGTGAGATACGGCAGGTCGAGCTGGACCTCCCCCGGCGCGGTACGGGCCGGGGCGAGGCTCTCGCAGTCTCGGCACGGGTCGCCCCGCTCGGCTCCCGGCTGGTGCTCCTGCTGGTCGAGGACCTCACCGAGGCCCGGCGTATCGAAGCGGTACGACGCGACTTCGTCGCCAACGTCAGCCATGAGCTCAAGACCCCGGTGGGAGCCCTCTCGCTGCTCTCCGAAGCGGTCATGGACGCGTCCGACGACCCGGAGGCGGTCGAGCGGTTCGCGGGCCGGATGCAGATCGAGGCGACCCGGCTGACCAACCTCGTACAGGAACTCATCGACCTCTCCCGGGTGCAGAACGACGACCCGTTGGAGGACGCCGAGCCGGTACGGGTCGACGAACTGGTCGCCGAGGCCATCGACCGCTGCCGGCAGCAGGCCGGCGCGAAACAGATCACCATGGCCGCCGGCGGCACCGCGGAGCTCCGGATCTGGGGCAACCGCGGCCAGCTCGCCGCGGCGCTCGGCAATCTCGTGGAGAACGCCGTCAACTACAGCCCCGCCCGCACCCGTGTCGGCATCGCCGCGAGGCGCCTGGCCGTACCGGGCGGGGACCAGATCGAGATTGCCGTGACCGACCAGGGCATCGGCATCTCGGAGAAGGACCGCGAGCGGGTCTTCGAACGCTTCTACCGCGTCGACCCGGCCCGCTCACGGGCCACCGGTGGCACCGGTCTCGGCCTCGCCATCGTCAAACATGTGGCCGCCTCGCACGGCGGGGAGGTCACGGTCTGGAGCTCGGAGGGACAGGGCTCCACCTTCACCCTGCGGCTGCCCGAAGCGGGCTCCGTACGGGACCGAGACCGTACAACGGGCGGACCGCTCATCGTCAACGGTGACGACGGGACCTACCGGACCGCCGACCCCGACACTCTCGAACCATTTCCTGCCCCGGAGGTCCTTCCGTGACCCGAGTGCTTGTCGTCGAGGATGAGGAATCCTTCAGCGACGCTCTGTCCTACATGCTCCGCAAGGAAGGCTTCGAGGTCGCGATCGCGGCCACGGGCCCCGACGGGCTCGACGAGTTCGAGCGCAACGGCGCCGACCTCGTCCTCCTCGACCTGATGCTGCCGGGCCTGCCCGGCACCGAGGTCTGCCGCCAGCTGCGCAGCAGGTCCAACGTCCCCGTGATCATGGTCACGGCCAAGGACAGCGAGATCGACAAGGTCGTCGGCCTGGAAATAGGAGCCGACGACTACGTGACCAAGCCGTTCTCCTCGCGGGAGCTCGTCGCCCGCATCCGTGCGGTGCTGCGGCGCCGCGGGGAGCCGGAGGAGGTCACCCCGGCCGCCCTGGAGGCGGGCCCGGTCCGGATGGACGTGGACCGTCACGTCGTCACGGTCTCCGGCGGCAAGGTCGACCTCCCGCTCAAGGAGTTCGACCTGCTGGAGATGCTGCTGCGCAACGCGGGCCGGGTGCTGACCCGGATGCAGCTGATCGACCGTGTCTGGGGCGCGGACTACGTGGGCGACACGAAGACCCTCGACGTCCACGTCAAGCGCCTGCGCGCCAAGATCGAGCCCGACCCGGGGGCGCCGCGCTTCCTGGTGACGGTGCGGGGCCTGGGGTACAAGTTCGAGCCGTAAACCCCGGGTCCGTACGGCAGGCTGCCGGGCGGAGCACATACGACGGAGGCGCCTCCCGCTCGGGAGGCGCCTCCGTCGTGCGTGTCCGCGGACGTCACCCGGCCGGCTGCGAGGCCGACGCGGCGTCCGTCGGGCCCTCCGCTCCGAGCGACTCGGAGGGGTTGCCCGGCGTCGCGGATCCGGACGGCGTCGCTGCGGGCGTCTCGGACGGCAGCGTCGGCACCGAGCTCGGGCCGAAGCCGGTGAAGTAGCTGGTGGCCGGGACGACGAACACGCCGAGCGGGACCTCACCGGTCCTGCTGAACTTGAAGACGACCGACTGCACGTTGCCGTTCTGCGCGGCCTCGCGGCCGTTCTCGATCACTGCGGCGGCATTGCCCTTGCCGCCGATGACGACCTTGCCCCCGGCCGGGACGACGATCGGTCCCGCACCCTTGGCGGCGTGCAGCTGCACCGCCGCGCCGGTGCCCGGGAGGGTGATCGAGTCCAGCGTCTGCTGTGCGACGCCGTTGTTGAACAGCGTCGCGGTGACGACGGCCGGGCCCTTGGCGTTGCGCTCCGGCTGGGTGACGACGTTCGCGTTCTGGATCCGGATGTCACCGATGGTGGTGGCAGCGCTGTCCGGCTTGATTTCGAGCGTCTGCGCGTCATTGCCGGCACCACACGCGGAAAGTGCACCGATCGAGATCACGATGGCAGTGGCGGCAAGGGCGCCGCGTCGAAGGCTGCGGCTCACGGCTGCGGCAACTCCTTGAACGTACGGACTTCACGGACGGGAGGGGCGAGCGGCGTAAAGCCGCCCTAAGGGTGTGTCAGCGGGCTTAGGTTACCGAGCCGTCGTCCCCGCCCCGCACCCGACCCGCCCCTACGGGCCCCGGGCATCACGAGCCGTGTCCGCAGCCAGGTCCCCGATCCGCCGGCACGCCGCCCCGCCCCCGCGATTCGCATGCTGTTCACATAACAGGCTTGATCAATTCCTCGGACCGTGGCGTATTCCTTGCGCATAATCTCCGCGATCCCCGGCCGTTGATCAATTCTATTGGCCATCGGCACTTACGTCCGTACGGGTGATCGATCTCCGAACGGAGTACGGAAAGTTCACCATCTGGAATCCGGCAAAACGGGACGTTCGGCCACTTCGGAGGGGGTTCGGGCGTGTGTGACGTACGTGTTTCACCCCACCCGTACAGCCGCTCCGACCTGCGATTACCGCCTTCCCGATCCCTTCCGCAGCACGTTCGTGTTGCTGTTGTCAAGCCCCGAGATATGCCCTGACCTGCGAAAACGTCATTCAGGAGAAGCTGTTCTCGTGTTACTCTTGATAGCCACGGAAGGGGTACCTGTCACATGACGTTCAAGGTTGGCGACACCGTGGTCTATCCCCATCACGGGGCCGCGCTGATCGAGGCTATCGAAACTCGCCAGATCAAAGGCGTGGACAAGACCTACTTGGTGCTCAAGGTCGCCCAGGGTGACTTGACGGTTCGTGTCCCGGCGGACAATGCCGAGTTCGTGGGCGTGCGCGACGTAGTCGGGCAGGAGGGCCTGGACCGGGTCTTCGAGGTGCTGCGCGCACCTTACGCCGAAGAGCCGACGAACTGGTCCCGGCGCTACAAGGCAAATCTGGAAAAGCTCGCCTCCGGCGATGTCATCAAGGTCGCCGAAGTCGTCCGCGACCTGTGGCGTCGCGAGCGTGAGCGCGGACTCTCCGCAGGTGAGAAGCGCATGCTTGCCAAGGCTCGCCAGATCCTGGTGAGTGAGCTCGCTCTCGCGGAGAACACGAACGAGGACAAGGCCGAGGCTCTGCTCGACGAGGTTCTCGCGTCCTGACCCGGATCGCACCGGTCGTAAATAAATGTGCCGCGGTGCCCGCTGACCAGCCGTATTCACGGTGTGTCGTCGGGCGCTGCGGCATGTCCGGATTCGGATCCGGCTATCCCATCGATACTTTGCTCGCGATCTTGTAAAGCCGACCCCGCGCAGCCGCTGTGGCTTGCCCGAACTCGACCGGGTGTCACGGAAAGGGTCCCGGCCAAGTCAAGGCGTCGCGCCCGGCTCGCTTGTGGCCATACCCATGTCGGCCGTGGAAACAAACATGCTGATGCTTCGGAGTGCAACCGATGTCTGATCAATCGCGTCCGTACCGCACCGCCGCGGTGATTCCCGCCGCCGGCCGAGGCGTACGGCTCGGCCCGGGCGCCCCCAAGGCGCTCCGTGCGCTGAGCGGCACGCCCATGCTCATCCACGCGGTACGGGCCATGGCGGCGTCCCGGTCCGTCTCCCTCGTCGTTGTCGTCGCCCCGGCGGACGGTGCGCCCGAGGTCAAGAACCTGCTGGACGAACACGCCCTGCCCGAGCGCACCGACTACCTCGTCGTGCCGGGCGGCGACACCCGCCAGGAATCGGTCGGCCTCGGCCTCGCCGCGCTCCCCGAGGACATCTCCACCGTCCTCGTCCACGACGCGGCACGCCCGCTGGTGCCGGTCGACACCGTGGACGCCGTGATCGAGGCCGTACGCGACGGTGCGCCCGCCGTCGTCCCCGCGCTGCCGCTCGCCGACACCGTCAAGGAGGTCGAGCCCGGCGCGCCCGGCGACCCGGAGCCGGTGCTCGGCACGCCCGTACGGGCCAGGCTGCGCGCCGTGCAGACCCCGCAGGGCTTCGACCGGGACACTCTGGTCCGCGCCCACGAGAGCGTCGCCGTCGACGGTGACGGCGCGACCGACGACGCGGGCATGGTCGAACAGCTCGGGGCACCCGTCGTCGTCGTACCCGGGCACGAAGAGGCATTCAAGGTGACCCGGCCGCTCGACCTGGTGCTGGCCGAGGCGGTTCTCGCGCGCAGGAGGGCGAACGATGGGTTCTGAGCACGCGCCGGTGATTCCGCAGGTCGGCATCGGCACGGACATCCACGCCTTCGAGGAGGGTCGCGAACTGTGGTGCGCGGGCCTGCTCTGGGAGGGCGAGGGCCCCGGTCTCGCCGGGCACTCCGACGCCGACGTCGTGGCGCACGCCGCCTGCAACGCGCTGTTCTCGGCCGCCGGGCTCGGCGACCTCGGACAGCACTTCGGGACGGGGCGCCCCGAGTGGTCCGGCGCCGCGGGCGTCACGCTGCTGACCGAGGCGGCGCGGATCGTACGGGCAGCGGGGTTCGAGATCGGGAACGTCGCCGTACAGGTCATCGGCGTACGACCGAAGATCGGCAAGCGGCGCGACGAGGCGCAGAAGGTGCTGTCGGCAGCGGTGGGCGCCCCGGTCTCGCTCTCGGCCGCCACATCGGACGGGCTCGGATTCACCGGCCGTGCGGAGGGGCTCGCGGGGCTCGCGACGGCGCTGGTCTACCGGGTGGGCTGACCGTGCGGGGCCCCTGAGCGGGGCGGGTCTGCTGGGTGGTCCCACCCCGGTCCGGGGTGACCGGTTCCGTCCTCAATCGCCGGACGGGCTTGAGGGGTGCGGCTGGCCCCTGGTGGCACGGTCGCCTGCCCCCGTGGGTGGTCCGGGGCCCCTCCGGGGTGTCTCCTCGAACGACGAACGTTCGGCGGGTACGCGGGGGAGCCCGGGTATCCGTTCGTCGTCCTGCGGGGACTCCCCTGCACGGCCCCGGACCGGCCGTCGCGCGTCAGCGGCCCGGTGTGTGCTCCTGTCACGACCGCCGGGTCGGGGGCGCGGGCGATGCCTGGGTGGGGCCGTGCAGGGGAGTCCCCGCAGGGACTGGCGTACGTGCCGGGTTCGTCCGCGTTGCCGGCTTTCGCGCCAGTCCTGAGGAGACGCCCCGGAGGGGCCCTGCCCACCACCCACCGCACGGTGCGGCGGCGCCCCCGGGGCACGGCGCCGAAAATTGGAGCCCGTCCGGCGATTGAGGACAAAGACGGCAGGCACTTTCGGACGCCGACGACACGAAGTTGTTCCGCTAGCCCCAAGGGGGCACTGCGCACAGGTGCGGGCCCACTACCCTTGAGGGGTGACTATTCGCCTGTACGACACCAGCGCCCGGCAGATCCGTGACTTCGTCCCGCTCACAGCGGGCTGCGTCTCGATCTACCTCTGTGGCGCGACCGTCCAGGCCGCCCCGCACATCGGGCACATCCGGTCCGGGCTGAACTTCGACATCATGCGCCGCTGGTTCGCCTACCGCGGCTACGACGTCACGTTCATCCGGAACGTCACCGACATCGACGACAAGATCATCGGAAAGTCGGCCGAGCAGGGCCGCCCCTGGTGGTCGATCGGGTACGAGAACGAGCGCGCGTTCAACGACGGCTACGACGCTCTCGGCTGCCTCCCGCCCACCTACGAACCGCGTGCCACCGGCCACATCACCGAGATGATCGAGATGATGCGCGGCCTCATCGAGCGCGGTCACGCCTACGAGGCCGACGGCAACGTCTACTTCGACGTGCGGTCCTTCCCCGGCTACCTGGAGCTCTCCAACCAGGACCTCGACGACCTGCGCCAGCCGTCCGGCGAGGGCGAGACCGGCAAGCGCGACCAGCGCGACTTCGCGATGTGGAAGGCGAGCAAGCCGGGCGAGCCCAGCTGGGAGACCCCATGGGGCCGTGGCCGCCCCGGCTGGCACCTGGAGTGCTCCGCCATGGCGCACAAGTACCTCGGCACCGCCTTCGACATCCACGGCGGCGGCATCGACCTGATCTTCCCGCACCACGAGAACGAGATCGCCCAGGCGAAGGCCTACGGCGACGAGTTCGCGAAGTACTGGGTGCACAACGGCTGGGTCACCATGTCCGGCGAGAAGATGTCGAAGTCGCTCGGCAACTCGGTGCTGGTCAGCGAGATGGTCAAGGCGTGGCGGCCCATCGTGCTGCGCTACTACCTCGGTACCCCGCACTACCGGTCGATGATCGAGTACAGCGAGGAGGCGCTGCGCGAGGCGGAGTCCGCGTTCGCGCGGATCGAGGGCTTCGTCCAGCGGGTCATCGAGAAGGCCGGCGGCGAAGTCGTGGCCGCCGCCGAGGTGCCGCCCGCGTTCGCCGAGGCGATGGACGACGACCTGGGCGTCCCGCAGGCGCTCGCGATCGTCCACACCACTGTCCGGCAGGGCAACTCCGCACTCGCCGCCGACGACAAGGAAGCGGCAGTCGCCAGACTCGCGGAGGTCCGCGCGATGCTCGGCGTCCTCGGCCTCGACCCGCTCGACGAACAGTGGGCGGGCGAGAGCGACCGCGGCGACGATCTGCACGGGGTCGTTGACACGCTCGTACGCCTCGTCCTGGACCAGCGCCAGTCGGCTCGCGAACGCAAGGACTGGCCCGCCGCCGACGCCATCCGCGACCAGCTCAACCAGTCGGGCCTCGTCATCGAGGACAGTCCGACGGGCCCACGGTGGACGCTCGGCCCGCGCCAGTAGTCCGCCCATGTGCCGCCCGGCGTTCCGGGCGGCACACTTTCACTTACATACGCATGTCTGAAGCAACGAAACAGGTAGGTCATGGCCGGGAACAGCCAGCGCAGGAACCGCCGCACGTCCAACAAGAAGGGCATGCAGGTCGGCAGCGGCGGTAACCGACGCCGTGGTCTCGAAGGCAAGGGACCGACGCCGCCCGCCTCCGCCCGCAAGGGACACAAGAAGAACCGGATCGCCAACGCCCAGGCGAAGCAGGCCGCGGTCCGTCGGCCCGCCCCGCGGCGCGGTGGCGCCAAGGGCACGTCCGAGATGGTCGTGGGCCGCAACCCGGTCTACGAGGCGTTGCGCGACGGCGTCCCGGCGACCACCCTGTACGTCCAGCAGTACATCGACAACGACGAGCGGGTGCGCGACGCGCTCCAGCTCGCCGGCCAGCGCGGCAACATCAACCTGATGGAGGCGCCGCGCCCCGAGCTCGACCGGATGACGAACGGCCTGAACCACCAGGGCCTCGTCCTGCAGGTCCCGCCGTATGAGTACGCGCACCCGGAGGACCTCACCGCCGCCGCGTACGACAACGGCGAGGACCCGCTGATCGTCGCCCTCGACGGCGTCACCGACCCGCGCAACCTCGGTGCGATCGTCCGCTCCGTCTCCGCGTTCGGCGGCCACGGCGTGGTCGTGCCGGAGCGGCGTGCGGCCGGGATGACGGCGGGCGCCTGGAAGTCCTCGGCGGGTACGGCGGCCCGTACGCCGGTCTCCCGGGTGACGAACCTGACGCGCGCCCTGGAGGGCTACCAGAAGGCCGGGATCACGGTTGTCGGCCTCGCCGCGGACGGCGAGCACACCGTCGAGGACCTGGACGCCCTCGGCGGTCCGGTCGTCATCGTCATCGGCAGCGAGGGCAAGGGCCTCGGACGCCTCGTCGGCGAGACCTGTGACTACCGGGTCCGCATCTCGATGCCGGGCGGCGCGGAGTCGCTGAACGCCGGCGTCGCCGCGGGCATCGTGCTGTACGAGGCGGCTCGGCGCCGCGTCTGACCGGGACGACTCCCGGACGGGCCCGAGACCGGCCCGTCCGGGAGCCCGCACTGCCGGACGGCAGCGCAGGGCTCCGACCTCGACGGACGCGCAGGCACCGACCGCCGCGCGCACCCCCGGCCTCCGCACCGCCCCGGTCTGTTGACGGGTCTCGGACACATCGGGGCCGTCAAGGCAGTGTCCTAATCACACATCACTCGGTTAGATGAGTGTGGACACCAGAACGCCTCGGTTCGACGAACTACCCGCCCTGAGCATGGCCAAGGTGGACTGCGACCCAGCGCAGGTCATCGTCAACCACGCCAGCTTCCGGGTGCAGCTCGCCCCCGGCCAGCGCGCACGGGTGCGCGGTGCCGCCCCCGCGGGGTCCGTCAGGGTTCCCGCCATGAGCGGCAGCGGGGCGGAACGCCCCAGGCGCTCGCCCGTCGTGTGGAGCGGCAAGTCCGCCCCCGGCGACCCCGGCGCCACCGGGCTCCTCCAGGCCGTCCGGAACTCCACCGCGGTCGGCCTCGACGGCGGGTACGGCCCGTACGGCGACGAGTTCGACGCCGGCTCGGGCACCACCCAGGTCATCCCGCGCCTGGACGAGACCCAGCCCACCCCCGTCATCCCCGCCCCCCACCGCTCCGGCGGCCGCCACGGCAGAGGCCCGCTGCTTCCCCCGATGCGACAGGCGGTCGGCGCCTACGACGCCGTCGACACCGGTTCGTACGACCATGAGCCGTACGAGGACGACGAGTTCGACCAGACCGTCGGGAGCAGGTCGCAACGGCACAGCGCCGACACCGTCCGCCACGCGTACTACCCCGGACGCCGGATGAACCTCGGGGTCGTACTCCTGCCGATGCGGGTGTTCCTCGGCTTCATCTCCATCTACGCGGGCATGGGCAAACTCTGCGACCCCGTCTACTTCGACGGTGGCGAGCGCGGCTCCATGGTCAAGTGGCTGACCTCGCTGCACCCTTGGGGACTCGCCGAACCACTGCGGGACTTCGCACTCTCGCACCCGGTCGGCGCCGGACTCACCGTCGCCTTCCTCCAGGTCATCGTCGGCGTCCTCACCGTCCTCGGCCTCTGGCAGCGGGTCGCCGCCTCGGTCGGCACCCTGCTCTCCGCCGCACTGCTGGTCACCGTCAGCTGGCGGACCGTCGCTGTCTACGACGCACCGGACATCATCTACCTCGCCGCGTGGAGCCCGCTCGTCATCGCGGGCGCCCCCGTCTACTCCGTCGACGGGCGCCTGGCCGGCGAGGCATGGCGCAGGCTCGGCCCGCGCACCGCGATCTGGGACCTGCGCCGCCGGGTGCTGCGCCGCGGCGCCGTCGTCGCCACCGTCGTCGTCGGGCTCACCCTGCTCATCGGTTCGATGCTCGGCGGCGCCGTCCGCTCCTCCGAGGTCGTCACCGTGCCCGGACCGAACGACAACCCGACCAACCAGCTCCCCGGCTCCCCGCTCCCGCAGGAGTCGGGCAAGGGCAGGGCCTCGCGCAGCCCCGCCGGACAGAAGCCCTCCCCGTCACGCTCCAGCGCCGCTGCCACGCCCTCCGCACAGGCGTCCACGCCGGGCACGGACAGCGTCCGCGAGTCCGGCCTGGCCGCCGGCTCCGGCGCCGGACAGCCCAGCCAGACACAGGGCACCGGGCAGCAGCCCCCGCAGCGGACAACCCCGCAGCAGCAGCCCCCGACGACCAGCGCCGGACCGAGCTCCTCCGGCTCCACCGGCACGGGCGGCGGCTCCACCGGTGGTGGTTCGACCGATGGCGGCTCCACGGGCTCGACCTCCGGCGGCACGTCGGGCGGCGGCCGCAATCCGATCGGCGGCCTGCTCGGCTGAACCGCACGCCACGCGGGGAGGGGCGGTCACCGGAACTCCGGTGACCGCCCCTCCCCGCCGTGCCGCCTCGCTGCGCTATCGACCGTCCAGCTCCTTCGCCGCCTCGGCCAGATCCTTCGCCGTGTCGATGGCCCGCCAGTACGCCCCGTGCGGCAGCGGATACCCGGCCAGCCGCCGCTCGCGGGCCAGCCGCGGGAACGTCGTCCGCTCATGGTCGCCGCGTTCCGGCAGCAGCGCCGTGAACGCCGGCGAGAAGACGTACACACCAGCGTTGATCAGATACGGGGACGGCGGCGACTCGATGAAGTCGGTGATGTGCCCGAACGCGTCCGTCTCCACGGCACCCCACGGGATACGAGGACGGGCCAGAGCCAGCGTGGCGGTCGCATCGCGTTCCGCATGGAACGCGGCCATCTCACGCAGCGAGAAACGGGTCCAGATGTCGCCGTTGGTGGCATACCAGGGCTCCGACGGGTCAGGCAGTCGGGCGGCGGCGTACCTCAGGCCGCCGCCGCGGCCCAGCGGCTCCGACTCCACCGCAGTGGTCACCCGGAGCGGCAGGACGGCCTCCGCGAGCCACTCCTGGAGCACCTCGGCCAGATGACCGCACGAGACGACGGCATCGGTCACGCCCTCGGCGGCCAGCCAGGAAAGCTGATGGCCGATGATCGGGGTCCCGGTGCCAGGGATCTCGACCATCGGCTTGGGGCGGTCATCGGTGTACGGGCGCAGCCGCGATCCCTGGCCACCTGCCAGGATCACGGCTTGCGTCGGATACGTATGCATGTCGGGCACGATAGGCCGTGCCCGGACCGGGCCGGTCAGCTGAACTGCGCGACACCCGAGGCGAACGACGTGTCGCAGACCGGGCGGGAGAACCGGTGCGCCCGCGTCGGACCGTACTGCTCGACCGCGGCGCGGCCCAGCGCCCTGGCGATCGACATGCAGTGCCGGGCGAGCGAGGGGCGCCCCTCGACGGCGCGCTGGAGGTCCGTCAGCGCGACGCCCGGGTCCTTCTCCTGAAGCTCCACGAGCAGCCGGTCGCGCAGGACATCCTGCGGGGTGTGCGGCGTGGCGTGCTTCGATACGGTCCGAGCCGACGCGGTGAGGACCTGCGCCTCGAAGTTGTGCGCTGCCCACGGCACACGGGTGACCGCGAGAGTCCCGGAGAGGACCATGACGACGGGCAGGACGAGAGCGAGAGTTCGGCCGATGCGGCGCGCGGTGTGGGTCACGCAGCGAGCGTAGCGGGGAGTGATGAATTGACGACATTGCGTCACCCTTGCGGGGGATGGTTCGAGGATGTTTTTCGAATCCCGCGTTGACGACCGCCGGTGAAATGACCGAAGTACCAGGGTATTTGCCGAAGATGCCGGACGCCCGGGCTCAAACCCGTACACGCGCTTCGGTACGCGGACGGCCCCGCACCACGAGGGGTGCGGGGCCGTCGTACGGCGTGTGTGACGTCAGTCGGTGAGACGCTCACCCGTCGAGGTCGAGAAGACGTGCAGCTCGTCCGGGCGCGGCACGACGTGCAGCGTGGTGCCCTTCTCCGGCACGGCGCGGCCGCCGACGCGGACGACCAGGTCCTTGTCCGCCCCGCCGACGCGCGCGGAACCGTAGACGAAGCCGTCGGCGCCGAGCTCCTCGACGACGTTGACCGAGACGGCCAGACCGGCCGGGGCGTCGGCGCTGTCCTTGGAGAGCGACTTGGCGGCGGCGCCACCGTGCTCGACGATGTCGAAGTGCTCCGGGCGGATGCCGACCGTGACCGTGCTGTCGCCCTTGTCCGCGGCGGCGGTGAGCGCCTCGCGGGAGACCGGGACGACGCTGTTGCCGAACTTCACGCCACCGTCGGTGATCGGGACCTCGACCAGGTTCATGGCCGGGGAGCCGATGAAGCCGGCGACGAAGAGGTTGGCCGGGCGGTCGTACATGTTGCGCGGCGAGTCGACCTGCTGCAGCAGACCGTCCTTGAGGACCGCGACGCGGTCACCCATGGTGAGGGCCTCGACCTGGTCGTGCGTGACGTACACGGTCGTGATGCCGAGGCGGCGCTGGAGCGACGCGATCTGCGTACGGGTGGAGACGCGGAGCTTGGCGTCGAGGTTCGACAGAGGCTCGTCCATGAGGAAGACCTGCGGCTCACGCACGATGGCGCGCCCCATCGCGACACGCTGGCGCTGACCACCGGAGAGCGCCTTCGGTTTGCGGTCCAGGTACTCCGTGAGGTCCAGCATCTTGGCGGCTTCTTCGACCTTCGCCCGGATCTCGGTCTTGTTGATACCGGCGATCTTCAGCGCGAAGCCCATGTTGTCCGCGACGGACATGTGCGGGTAGAGCGCGTAGTTCTGGAACACCATGGCGATGTCCCGGTCCTTCGGCGGCAGGTGCGTGACATCGCGGTCACCGATGCGGATCGCGCCGCCGTTGACGTCCTCGAGACCCGCGAGCATGCGCAGGGAGGTCGACTTGCCACAACCGGAAGGACCGACGAGGACGAGGAACTCACCGTCCGCGATGTCGATCTCGAGCTGGTCCACGGCGGGCTTGGTGGAGCCGGGGTAGACGCGGGACGCCTTGTCGAACGTGACACTGGCCATGCTGAATCTTCTCCTCCACCGGCAGGAACGTGCCGGACGATCCGAGTAGGGAGTGGTCTGGTCCACTTGAGTGAATCCTCAGCGACGCTACCTGGACATCTCGAATCTGTCAGTAGTTCGAGGGCGACGGATATCTCCCGTCGGGGACGGCCCAGGCAGAACAGCGAACTTTTGACCTTGTGCATACGCGTAGACAGAGCGATTGCCTTTTGGCCTTCTGCCATGGGTGCAGCACTTCCTGCTTCATCGCCCGCCGCCGACCCGACGCAACCCTGGGGGGTCACACCCGGCCGGTCTTACGTGGGCTCCACAGGCATGTCGGCCGACGGTCCGTCGGTCCGTAACACTCGTATCGCGACCGCTCGGGCGGCCAGGAGCACCTCGGACAGCTCCCCCGGTCCGGCCGTCCGATAGTCGGAACAGCTCGTCAGTCCCCTTAACGCACGGATGGTCGAGTGGTCACGGGTGCGGAAGAACTTCGTGGATCAGGAGGTGGACCGCTGTGTAGAGTGAGGGAGCTTGCGCGCGCGGCATTGATGTGCGCGTTGCCTCCTTAGCTCAGCTGGCCAGAGCGCCGCACTTGTAATGCGTAGGTCGTCGGTTCGAATCCGACAGGGGGCTCAAAACCCCAGGTCAGCCCCGTGCTGACCTGGGATTTTTTATGTTCTGAGTACCTCCGGAGACCGGTCAGACGCCCTTCAGGTGTCGCATCAGGCGTTCGAAGTCCTGCCAGCCCGACAGGTCCGACGGGTCGCCCGGCAGCGGGTAGTACAGCGCGGGGCGGGTCTTCGGGCCGAGCTGGACCGGGGGTTCGGACAGTGGGGTGCGGCGGGCGCGGTCGCCCGGCATCTCGCGGACCTCCTCGGCGCCCAGCACGAAGGCCAGGGGGACTCCGGGGCCCTCGAAGCGGGGCGGCACCGCCAGGTCGCGGCGGGCCTTGCGGATCTGGACCAGCATCGACTGGAGGTGGTGGCGGGTGGCGAGGATCTCCGCGGCCCTGGGGAGGGCGTCCAGCGGCATGTCCTCGTCGGCCCCGTAGCCGAGCGCCAGGGTGACGTCCTCCTCCACGCCGCCCGTCGTCCGGCTGATCCGGACTGTGGCGAGAGCGGGCCGGTCCGGGCTGCCGACCACCACGGCCCAGGTCGGCTGGGGCGCCCGGTCGTAGGCGACATCGGTCAGCTGGCGCAGTGACCAGGGCAGGTTGGCGGGTTCCGCGGTGCCCCAGCCTGCCGGGGGTGCGCCGGTGAGCTCGCGCCACACCGCCTCGATGGAGCCGCCGAGAACGAGGCGCTCGTCGGCGGGGTGGACGGTGCGGAACGAGACGGCCAGTTGGCGCTCGCCGGTGTCGGCGACCTCCTTGAACGACGCGGCCACCGGGGTGCGCGGGTCCTCGGGCGTGGCGTCGGCTGCCTCGACCGGTGCGAACAGGCCGTTCTGCCAACGCAGCACGGCCCCGGACAGCCCGTCGTAGTAGCCGTCCCGTTCGTCCTGCACGACCCAGCGCGACGGCCAGCCGGGGAGGCTGCCCCGTACGGCGGGGGAGAGCGTGACCCCCGGGGCGGTGACGATCTGGAGGCCGAGCTCGGCGTTGGCGGTGGCCCGGAAGGCGTCGGAGAGCCAGGCCGTCATCGCGACCACCGGGCGGTCCTGGATGACGACCGCGACCTTGTCGGTGAGGGCGTCGACGGCCGGCTGTGCGGCGGCGGGCGTGGGTGCGACGCTGACGCCGTCGGTCTTCACCACGGCGATGGAGCGCGCGGCCTCCGGCGGCCAGGCGGAGCCGCCGGCCAGGGCGACCAGCCGGGCGGCGAAGGTGCCCGCGATCCGCTCGGCCTCCTCGACGCCGGTGGTGGCGCGTGCCTCCGTCCACCAGAACGGGACCTCGGGCGCGGTCGCCCCGAGGAGCCGCTCCGCCTCACCGGCGACCTGGACGAGAAGGGGTGCCTCGACGGAGACGAGCGGCCGGCCCTCCGGGTCGCAGAGCTGCACGACGGCGTCCTCGCCGACCGTTTCCACCAGCTTGTCGGGGCCTCCGGAGAGCAGACCCGCGATCACGCTGAGCGGATCGGGCATTCTCGGGGTGAGGGCGATGACGTCCTTGGTCATGTGGTCGTCCGGTCCTTCGTCGTCCGTGGCGTGGTTGTTCTGCGTCGTGCGGCCGTCGTGACGGGGACGGCTCCCGGGTGTGTCACTCGGCGGTGTACACGGTCTGGATCAGGCGGTTCGACTGGCCCCTGCGGATGAGGACGCCGCGGCCCGCGGGCTGCTGGGTGGCGTACACGCCGGGGAAGAGCTGGCCTTCGCTGCGGTCGCCCGCCATGAGGATCGCCGAGGCGCCGGACTCGCGCAGGCCCTGCACCAGTGGTTCGTACATGCCGCGCGAGGCACCGGCGACGCGGCGGGTCAGCACGAAGTGCAGCCCGATGTCGACCGCGGACGGGATGTACGGCAGGAACGGGGCGAGCGGGGCCAGTCCCGCGGTGGTCAGTACGTCGTAGTCGTCGACGAGGACGACGATCCGTGGTCCGCTGCCCCAGCTGCCGGGCTCCAGGTCCTCGGTGTCCGCGCTGTCGTCGGGCAGCCGCTTCTCCAGCTCGGTGGCGATACCGGCGGCGAGACCCGCGCACATCTTGGCGTTGTACGCGTAGCCGCCGCGGAACTCCTCGGGGATCGCGCCGCGCAGTCCGCGGCGCGGGTCCATGACGGCGAAGACCAGCTCGTCCTCGCTGTAGCGCTCGATGAGTCCGCCGGCGATGGTCTTGAGGAGGTTCGTCTTGCCGCACTCGCTGTCGCCCATGATCAGCAGGTGCTGGTCGTGGTGGAACAGGTCGAGCAGTACGGGCGCGAGCGCCGTCTGGTCCAGGCCGATCGGTACCCGCTTGGGCTCGGCGACCGGGCCCGGCAGCAGGTGCGGCTCCAGGATGTGCGGCAGTACCCGTACCGGCTGGGCGACGTCGCCGCTCCAGGTGGCACGGATCGTGCGGGCGGTGCGTTCCAGGACGGCGCCCAGGTCCGAGGTGTCGGCGAGTCCGTCCGTGCGGGGGAGCGCGACCTGGGTGAAGAGCTTTCCGTCGGTGAGGAGACGGCCGGGCTCGTCGGGTGCCAGGGTCTGTGCGAGCTTGCGGTCGATGCTGGACTCGCTGGGGTCGTTCAGGCGCAGTTCGACGCGGGTGCCGAAGTTGGACTGGGTGGCGATGCGGACGTCGTTCCAGCGGAGCATGCCGGCGACGACGTGGATGCCGTAGCCGCCGCCGCGCTTGAGGATGTCGACGACGGCGTCGTCCAGCTCCTCGAAGTCGTCGCGCAGCGCGCCGAATCCGTCGATGACGAGCACGATCTCGGCGGAGGCCAGTTGCGGCAGCCGGCCTGCCGCGTGCAGGGTGCGCAGCTGCTCGACGGAGTCGATGCCGTGGTCGCGGAAGAGGTCCTCACGGACCGCGAGGGCGCCCCGTACCTCTTCGACGGTGCGTCCGGCGCGGTCACGGTCGGCGCGGCCTGCGACGCCGCCGACGTGCGGCAGGTCCGCCAGCGCCTGGAGACCGCCGCCGACGAGGTCGAGGCCGTAGATCCCGACTTCCTGCGGGGTGTGGGTCAGTGCGAGGGAGAGGGCGAGGGTGCGCAGGAGGGTCGTCTTGCCGGACTGCGGGCCGCCGATGACGGCGGCGTGGCCGCCTGCCACGGTGAGGTCCAGGTACCACTGGCCCTGCCATTGCTTGGTGGGGTCGTCGAGCAGGCCGAGCGGTACCTGGAGGGGGCCGCGGCGCTTGGCGAGCTGCATGCCGCGCGGGCCGACGTCCAGGGGGCCTGCGACCTTGTCCAGGGAGATGGCGGAGGGCAGTGGAGGCAGCCAGATGCGGCGTACCGGATCGGCGGCGTTCTGCAGCTGGTCGACGATGACGCCCATCTCGGTGGGCCCGGTCTCGCGGCGTCGGACCGTGGGCTCCCGGTCGCCCGTGTTCTCGTTCTTGGCAAGGGTGTTGAACGCCTCGTACTCGAGAGCGAGGGGTCCGGACTCCGCTTCCTCGGCGCGCTGTACGGGGCCGCGGTAGGCGCCGGAGACGTAGCTCGCCTTGAAGCGCTCGTAGTGGCTGGTGTCGACCTTGAGGAAGCCGAAACCGGGCAGCGGCGGCAGGTGGAAGGCGTCGGTGGTGTCCAGCACTGTGCGGGACTCGTCGGCGGAGAACGTCCGCAGACCGAGCCGGTACGAGAGGTAGGTGTCCAGGCCCTTGAGCTTGCCGCCCTCGATGCGCTGGCTGGACAGCAGCAGGTGCACACCGATGGACCGGCCGATGCGGCCGATGGACAGGAACAGGTCGATGAAGTCCGGCTTGGCGGTCAGGAGTTCACCGAACTCGTCGATGACGACGAACAGGTGGGGCAGCGGGTCCAGGTCGGGCCGCTTGTCGGCGCGGAGCGCGGCGTAGTCACCGATGTCGGCGACGTTGCCGGCGTCCTTGAGGACCTGCTGGCGGCGTTTGACCTCGCCGGCGAGCGAGGCGTGGACCCGCTCGACGAGGCCGGCCTGGTTCTCCAGGTTGGTGATGACGCCGGCGACGTGCGGCAGGTCCGCGAACGGGGCGAACGTGGCACCGCCCTTGTAGTCGACGAGGACGAGCGCCAGGTCCTCGGGCGGGTGGGTGGCGACGAGGGCGAGGACGAGGGTGCGGAGCAGTTCCGACTTGCCGGACCCGGTGGCGCCGACGCACAACCCGTGCGGGCCCATGCCGAGTTCGGAGGACTCCTTCAGGTCGAGGAGGACCGGTTCGCGGGAGTCGCTGACGCCGATCGGCACGCGCAGGAAGGAGCGTTCGCCGCGGGGTGCCCACAGGTGGGACAGGTCGAGCCGTGCCACGTCGTCGATGCCGAGCAGGTCGGCGAAGTCGACGGGTCCGGACAGCGGGGCGTCGACGAGCGATTCGGCGGCCAGGCGCAGCGGTGCGAGCATCCGGGCGAGACCTTCGGCGAACGGGATGCTGACCTCGTCGACGGTGCCGTGGGCGCTGACCGGCTCCTGCTCGCGCAGGTCCTCGATGAGTACCTGGTCGCCGTCGACGGTGATGCGTACGCCGACGTGTCCCGGTTCCTGGATGCGTTGTTCGAGCAGGTGCAGCATGGTGACGCCCATGTCGCGCAGCCCCACCGCGTCGTCGGGGCACGGCAGGTCCACGGCGTCCTCGCCGTGTCCGTCGGCCACGACGAGGAGGCGCGACGTCATGGACAGGGCGTCCTTGCCGGACAGACCGCGGCGCACCTCGGCCGCGTACGAGGCGCGGCGGCGCAGTTCGGCGCCGATCTGCCGGGCGAGCTGGGGCGCGGACGGGGCGATGCGGCGGGCGGCGACGGGGCCGTCGAGCTGCTCGGTGTCGAGCAGATGCGGCATCCACTTGGCCCATTCCCAGTCGGCCAGCCGGTCGCCGGGCACGGCCAGTGCCATGGCCACGTCGTCGGGGGCGTGGGTCGCGGCGGTCTGGACGAGCAGGGCGCGGGCGACGCGCAGGCAGTCCTCGCGGGGGCCGATCACGCTGACGTTGCCGACGCGGTCGAGTGGGACGGTGAGCGGGAGTTCGGTGCCGGTACGGAACCGGGCCATCAGGGCCGACGCCTCGTTGAGCATGAACCGGTCGGGCGGTGTGAGGACCGAGGAGCCCTGCTGGGCGACCTTCAGATCGCGTACGGGCATCTCACCGGTGCCGACACGCACCCGCAGGAAGTCGCCGTCGGCGCGGCGTCGCTCCCACAGCCGGGCCGGGTCGCGCACGATGTCGTACAGGGCGTCCGGCGGCGGGGTGAGGATCTCGGTCCGCTCGCGCCGCTCGCGCTCCTCGCCGGAGAGTTCCTCGCGCAGGTCCTCCAGATAGGCGAGGTACGCCTCGCGCTGGGTGCGACGGGTGCGTTGCGCCTTGCCGCGCTGCGAGAAGACGAGCGCGACGGATCCGATGACGGTGACGACGAGGATGATCGCACCGAGCCCGGCGAACTGGCTGTTCCGTACGACGGTCATCATCACGACGGACGACATGACGCCGGCGACGGGCAGGAGCGACATCGCGATGTTGCCCGATTTCCCCTCGGGGAGGTTGGGCGGTGCCTCGATGGTGCGTGCCTCGGAGGGGGCCGCGGGCCGGGTGGTCCTGGCCGGGCGGTGGATCAGTCGGGTACTCATCGGCGTCCGTCACTCACGGTCGGGCTCGGCATCTGGGTCAGTGGCGCTTCTGGGAGAGCTGGAAGACGTCCGCGGCGAGGCGGGTGGCGGCTTCCCTGGTCGAGTGGGCGAGCAGCTCGGTACGGATCAGGCCGCCGGCCGCCAGATGCCGGTCGTACGGCAGGACCTGGACGCTCGCCCCGGTGGACCTGAGCTTCTCGGCGGCCTCGTCGAGGTCGAGTCCCGGGTGCGGCACGAGTTCGGTGAGGACGACGACCGTGCCGGCGATCACATGCTTCGGAAGTCCCTGCATCCACTGGAGCACCGAGTACGTGCTGGTGACGCCCTCCAGCGTGGCGGGGGCGGTCAGGATGCGGGCCTGGGCGGCGGAGAGCGCGACGCGGGCGACCTCGGCGGGCAGTGTCTCGCAGTCGACGACCGTGACCCCGAAGTAGCGGCGCAGCGAGACCATGACGCCCTCGTACGCCCTGCTGCCGAGCATCGCGCCGATCTGCCCCTGGCTGCCCGGCAGCAGCCAGGCGTTGCCGGGCAGCTGGACGAGATAGCCGGTGATGTCGAGCAGTGACATCTGCGGTTCGACGATGTCCGCGAAGTCGCCGATGGTCCAGCGGAGCGATTCCGCGCCGAGCCGCAGCGGCAGCGAGCCGAGCGCCGGGTCGGCCTCGACGACGAGGACCGGATCCTGCCGGTAGTGCGCGTACGTGGTGCCGAGCAGCGCGGCGACGGTCGTCTTGCCGGCGCCTCCCCGGATGGAGGTGACGGCGATCTGCCGCCCGGTTGTCACGGGCTGCTGGAGCACCTCGGCGACCCGTGTGATCTCGGCGACCTCCTTCGCGGCCGACGAGGAGACGGTACGGCGCACGGCGCGGGTGGCACGCGAGGCGAAGGACTGCCCGTGCCGCGGCTTGCGTCCGGCAGTGACGAGGCTCTTGTCCACGACGGGCCGGGAGTCGGGGGTGCGGTGGGCGCTGGTGGAGGGGGTGTAGGCGGCCCGGGGTTGCTGCCCCTGGTACGGCTGAGCGTGTTGCGCCTGGGCCTGGGCCTGGGCCTGTTGTGCCTGGTACTGCTGGGCTTGGTACTGATCCGCCTGATACTGCTGTGCCTGCTGGGCTTGTTGCCCCTGCTGTGCCTGGTACTGCTGGGCCTGTTGTGCCTGGTGCTGCTCCTGCTGCTGGTACTGCTGCGCCCGGTACTGCTCCGCCTGCTGGTACTGCTCCGCGGGGGCGGCCTGGTGGCCGGGGTGCTGCACCGGCGGGTACCCGTAGTCGGCCTCCGGCGCGGGTGCGCTCTGCGTGGGGAAGCCGGGGCCGGCGGGGGCGCCCTGCGGCTGTCCGGCGGGGCCCTGCGGGCCCTGCTGCGGCGTGCCCTGCGGGGTGGCGCCGCGCAGGTCGCGCAGCACGTCACCCTGCCAGTTTTCTGCGTTCGGCATGTCAGCCCTTCTTTTTCCGCCCTGCTGCCCCGCTCGGAGCGCCTGAGCGTCGACTCAGAACTTGTTGAGCAGCTGTCCGTACAGGCCGAACGCACCGACGGCGAGCGGGAAGAGCCCCACGACGCCGATGGACTCGACCAGGTCGCCCATGCGCCGCAGCCGGACCTGCACATGCTCGGGCGGCTGCACTGCCAGAACGAGCAGCGGCAGGAGCGCGGCCGCGCACAGTACGGCGAGCGGTCCCGCGCCGCCGGAGTGGTGCATCCACACCATCACGAGGCGCACGACGAGAACCGCGGAGGCGGCGAAGAGCGCCACGACCTCGGCGACGAGCGGGAAGGCCCGCGCCCGGGAGAGCAGGACGAGGGCGACGAGGGAGGGGAGCGCCATGGTCCACACCGTGGGCCTGTCCGCCTGGGTGAGCAGCCAGCCGCCGGCGGCCGCGGAGACCGCGGTGACCGTCGTGGCGAGGGCGAGGCCGCGGTGCGTGGCCGCGAGCGCGTTGCCGACCTGGTGGCGGCTGACGGAGATGCCGCCGGAGCGGCGGTCGTCGAGTGCGGTGAGCCCGGAGGCCATCAGGGCGAGCCGGGGCAGCAGGCCGAGCAGTACCACGGAGAAGACGGCCATCACGGCGCCGAGCCGGGACAGATCGCTCTGGACGGCGGCGGCGGCCTCCCACACCACGGTGATCGCGGCGGTCGCCGCGGCGCCGATGAGTCCGCCGCGGCCGAGCGGCGAGAAGTAGCCGAGGAGCAGGAGCACCACGACGAGGGCGGCCGCGACGGCGGCGAGCCGTGCGGTGCCCGGCCAGTCGTAGGCGTCGGCGGCGGTCCAGGCGGTGAGGATGCCGAGCCCGCCGGAGGCGAGCAGTAGCGCGGTGGCGAGTCCGAGGTTGCCCTGGCCGATCTTGGCGACGAGCGCACCGGCCGCCAGGAGGACGAGCGTGACCGCGACGAGCGCAGCTGCGAGGGCGCCGAGCTCGAACTCCTGACGGGCGAGCAGTGCGGCGACGACGGCGAAGGTGACGGTTGCCACGCCCGCGCTGGCCCGGCGCGCGGCGGGCCGCCAGCGCCACGCCTGCAGGTCGAGGTCGTCGGCCACCAGGTCGGTGACGTCGTGCACGACCGGGGCGGGCGGCGCGGAGTGGGCACGGACGAGACGGAGCACGGCGCCGTCCGCGATCTCGGCCGAGGACAGGGTGCTGTCGTGCGGCAACGCGGAGCCGTCCGAGGTGATCAACTGCCGTGTCATCGGGCGTGATGCGGCCCGGTCGTCGAGCAACTGCAGGATGTCCGGGAGCAGTTGACCGATCGGAGTGTCCGAGGGGAGGACGATGTCGGCCCGGCGCCGCTCGCCGACCAGGGTCACCCGGCTCAGTTGAGCCCGGGAAGTCATTGTTGTGCTCACCACTTTACGGGAACCTATCGTCGCGACGTTGAGGACGGGGGCGGACCGGACGTGCCCATGCGGTTGCTCACGGGGGTCGTCGGGCGGTCGGGATCAGGATGAACCTGGGCTGGATTTACCGGACTTGTCCGGTTTCGCGGTCGGCGTCGGCTGCTCGTACTGCTGTTCCTGGCGCTGCTGCTTCTCCTGCTCGGCCTTCTGCTTCGCCAGCGTGTGCTGGAGGAAGGACCATCCGATGCATCCAGCGCACAGGACGGCCGCGATGGCGATCCCGGCGAACACCTTGCCGAGCCGCTCGTCCGCCGTGCGTCGCGACCGCTGCAGGCCGAACAGCAGTGCGTCCCGCATCCTGCGGCGGCGTACCGCCACCGACTCCAGAAGCTGGCTGTCGTAATCCCGTGCCATCAGTCGTCCGCTGCCTCAGTCGTCCGTTGCCTCAGTCATGGTCGGCGAACCGTCGGTCTCCGGCCGGAGGGGTTCCCGTACGGCGGAACCGGTCCGCGGCGGCCGTTGCGCGAGGCGCGCGAGGCTCGCAAGGCGTCGTACGTCCCCTGCAGGAACGTTGCCTCGTCGAGCCACTGTCTGCGTGTGTTGCGGCATACGGATTCCCCCTTGCATTGCCTCCGCAACATAAGGCATGGACAAGTCAGCAGTACAACCCGGAGCCGGGAGTGGGACACACCCCGGACAATCACGAAGCGGAGCCAAAGGACAGGAAGCAGGGCGATACCGACGAGAAGCCTGCGACTGGAGAGGCCCGGGCTCAGGTGTCGTACTCGCCGATCCAGCTGCGCTGCAGAAGAGCTTTGGGAAGGTACTCGGACTCGACCTCGATCGGGATGCCGGCGTCACCGTGACCCACGCCTCCCACGTCGGGAAAGCCGTCGCGAAGGGGCCCGTCACGCGGTACCACTTTGCTGCACCGCGTGCTCTCCCGTGGGGCTCAGGTGGGGAATTCGCCGAGCCAGCTGCGCTGGAGAAGGTGCTTGGGCAGGTAGGCGGACTCCACCGTGAGAGGGATCTCGCCGTCGTGGGCGAGGCAGGCGATGGCAAGGGGGCCTAGAGCGATGCGGCCATCAGGATCCTTGGCCCGGTCCTCATCGGCGGTCCAGTACGCCTGGTGAAGCTCAAGAGCCTCCACCAGAGCCTGATTGAAGCCCTCCTCGTCCCTCCGCGCGAAACGGTGGAACAGATTGATCGGCGGGTACAGCACTCCCTGGAGCAGATCACGGGGAGTGACCGAGACCGCTTCGGGATAGGACCCTTCGATCGCGGCCACCAACTTCTCCACCAGACCCGGGCTCTGCAGCCAGTACGTCTGCAGAGCGTCCACCCAGTGGTAGATGTACTCGTCGTATTCCCCCTCGGGCGAACGCAGACGATCCAGTGGAATCTGGCACAGTTGCGTCATCCTTTTCTGGTCGCGGCACACGATCGCCAGCCAGAACGCCGTCAGCCAGTTCCCCGCGTCGGCGAACGAACGCGGTCCGATGGCAGGGAGACTCCGGATCTCACGATTGATACGGCACTCGACGGTCCCCGCGGTCGCTCCCGTCACGGCGAACAGCGCCGACCCGACCTGCATTGCGGAGACCACCGCCTCCCAGGTCTCCAGTTCCGCGGCCTCCGGATCGACCGTGCAGCGCGCCTCCACGTGGAGAAGGGCAGTACGGAACGTGGAGTCGATCGAGGTCGGCGACGATTCGAGGCGGGCGACAGAGCCGGCCACGCTCTCGCCGAGAGCCTCGGCCCAGCGTGCGGAGTTGGGTCCAGCCTCACCATGCCGGGGAACAACAATCGTCACGGTGTGCTCCGTTCAGCGATATCGAACTGCCTCATGTGATAGCCAGCATACGTGCCGGCATTCTTTTCGCCCTTGACGACGACGTAGTCCAGCTTTCCTGCATCAAGTGCGGCGTCCAATTTGTCCGCGAGGAGGAGTTCATCGATATTGCTTTCTCCTCGTTTCCTCATCTCCGCGATGATGTCCAGGAAATATTCCCTGGTTCCCTGCGAGACACGTCGGCCGCTGGGAAGGTTACGGGCTCCGAGTTCCGTAGTGACGCTGCTCTTCGCCTCGATGACGACATAACCGCCGTCCTTGCGCCGCCAGACCTGGTCGAACTGGTCGTTACCGTTCGCCGGCCCGTCGAGCGGTTCCCGGACTGCTCCCGGGTGCCGCTCTGCGATGAAGTGGTGCTCGGCGGCGGTTTCACCGAAGTCCTCGGCCGCGTCACGCATGACGCTGTGGGACTCCTTATAGGCTCCGACGCTTTCCCCGTTATGCGCCTTCGACTCCACTGTGTCCAGGAGTTCGTGCGCCGTCGCGGTCTCCTGCTTCCAGGCTTCCATGAGCTTGTCGTGGCGGATGGCGAGGTGACGCTTGAGTGCCGCCTCGTCCAACGTCTTGAGCCGTGCGGGGCTCGTCACGTCGGCCGCGCCCTTCTTGTCCCAGTCACCCACGTAGTTGGGCTTGAGCGGCTCAGGGGCGTCCTTGACCCCGACCCACGGATGGTTCTCGGATGCCCTGGTCAGCTGGGGAGGCGTACGCCCGCTCTCGTCGAAGAGATTCAGGTTCTTGCGGTTGCCGTTGGACTTGTAGAAGTCCTCGAAATACCCGGGCTCGTGGTTGGCTCGGTACCGCTGAATCTCCATGATCTGCTCATCCGTGAGCGAACCACGGGGACCGTACGGGTTGTCCCCGTCACGCATGAAGCTGGGGCGCTCGACGTCCGCGGATCCGCCGGGCGCGTTGCTGTCCGGCCTGGCCGCCGCATCCGGTCCGTCCCCGACCGTGTCGTCTCCCGCATGACCCAGGTCGTCCAGGCCGCCGGAGGCCGGAGTGTCGGGGTGCCCTGGAAGCGCATCGTCGGCGTGGCCGCCGGGCAGGTCGTGGCCGCCCGGGTGGCCGCCCGCAGTGGGGGTTTCGGCGCGGGGCCCGGGGAAGTCGTCGCCGACGTGCGTGCCGGGCGTGGCGCTGTCCAGGCTGTTGCTCGGGAGGTTGTCACCTGCGTGCGCGACGGGCATGTTGTCGCCCACGTGGCTGCCGGGCATGGAGTCGCCCACGTGGCCCGTGGGTACATGGTCGCCGGCTCCTCCTCCGGGCAGGTGGTTGCCCGCGTTGCCGCCGGGGAGGTTGTCGCCGATGTTGGTGCCCGGGAGGTTGTCGCCGGTGCGGCCGATGTCGCCGAGGTCGTTGCCGAGGCTGTCGCCGAGGTGGATGACGTTGTCGCTGGTGTGGGCGCCGACGTGGGCTGTGTTGTCGGCGGTGTGGGCGCCCGCGCCGACCAGGGCCGGTTGCCTGTCGGGGGAGGGGGAGCCGGTGTGCGGGGTGTCCGCGCCCGTGTCCGGGTTGATGTCCGGGGAGCCTTCCGGACGGGCGTCCGAGGCCTTCTGGACGATGTCGCCGTGCTCGTTGAGGAGGTTCCCGTCGTGGTCGAAGTACTGGGCGGGTGCGCCGGGCTCGGTGGGGAGTTTCGTGGCGCCTTCGGGCAGGACGGGGACGTCGTCGGGGAGCTTGATGGTGCCGTCGGGGAGCTTGACCGCCCCGTCCGGGATCGCTGCCCCGTCCGGGAGGTGCACGGCCCCGTCGGGCAGGTGGATGGACCCCTCGGGCAGCACGATCGCATCGTCCGGCAGCTTGGGGATCTCGACGTTGCCGATGCCTTTGAGGCCCTTGGCGATGTCGCCGATTTTGGAGATGCCGGCGCCTGCGCCCTTGGCGATGTAGGTCATGGGGTCGATGACCTTGCCGGCTTTGCCGGCGACGGAGAGTGCCTTGGCGACGGCTCCGGCTTTGCCGGCTCCGGCTGCTGCGCCGCCGGCGCCGCCGGTGAAGACGGTGGTCAGGACGTTGAAGGTGACGGCTCCTGCGGCCCGTCCGGGGTTCTTGCCCCATTCGTCCCAGGCGACGAGTGCTTTGCCGGTCTCCTTCATCGCGGTGCGGGAGTCACGCAGCCAGGAAGGGAGCTTGTCGTCGGGCAGGGCCCAGAACAATGTGCCGGCGCCGGGGATCGCGGTGATGACGAGACCGGTGGCGAGCTGGGCGAGTCCCTTCCAGGCCTGGCCCATGGCGTCCCAGCCACCGAACCCGACCAGGGTGCCGAGGCCCTTGATGGTGCCCCAGATCCCGTCGACGATCAGGCCGTCCCAGACGAACGACTTGACCCAGTGGCCGACTTCCCAGGCGTGGTGTTTCTCCTCCATGGGGTCGCCCCAGGGGAGTTTCGCGTTCTTGAGGTCGTCGGCGTTGAACCCGTACTGGTCTTTTCGGTCGGATCCGTCGCCGGCGACCATCTGGGTTCCGCCGAACAGGGCGGTGATCTTGTTGTGGCAGGTGCGTTCGGCGGCCCAGAACGCCGCGACGGTGGCGGTGACGTCGTCGCGGAGCTGGTTGTGCTCGTCGATCTTGTCCTCGTCGTACTCCCAGTCGTCGTCGTCCTTGACCTTGTTCACGAAGTTCGTGGCGTCGGTCTTGAGCTGGGCGAGTTTGGTGACGAGGGGGCGGACCTCGGTGGCGTAGTCCGACAGGGCGGTGGAGACCTTTTCCAGGTCGTCGCCGAAGGTGTCGGCCCGGTCCTGGACGGGTTTGGTGGAGTCGAAGAGTTTCTCGGCCTCGGGGGCTATGTAGTACGCGGACAGGCCCTGGAACTGGGTGTGGACGCTGGACCCGGTGTCACGGATGTGCCCGGCGTCCGCCTTCAGCCCCGCGTAGTCCTTCTCCAGCTGGCCCAGATCACCGGTGAACTGCGGGATCGCCTCCGGCTTGATCACTTGGTCTGCACTCCGGACATGGTCAGATCACGATCTCGGTCCGTTGCACTCCGCGCACCCTGCACATCCTGCGGCTTCAGATCCCACCCAGTCACCCAGCACACCCCCGTGCCCAACTACCCAACTGCCAAAAGTCCATCAATGCGCCCAGGCCATCTGCCCGCCCGCCCAGGTCAGCCGATGTTGTCGACGGCGGCCTTCGCGCGCGTGATGGTGTGCTGCGCGGTGCCGTCGTTCTTCTCCAGCGTCGTCTTCAGCAGCTGGATGATGTTCTTGACCTCCTGGGAGGCCCGGTTCCACCGCAGTTCCTTGCCGTGGTACTCGTCCGAGACGCCGTCCGCGGTGAAGTCCGCCATCGCCGCCTTGACCTGGCCGTCCCGCGCCGCGATCACTTCCTCCAGACGTGCGATCACGACCTGGATGTTGCCCTGCGCATCCGCCGACGCACCCGTGTCATACGCACGACGGTCACTGTCACCAGCCATTACCAAACACTCCCCGTGAATTCATGAAATCAGCGAACCGGTGAAACCGGTTCGGTCTGTGCACCTTCGAGCAGGGCACAGGTCAGGTCAGCGTCCGCCGAAGCGGGCCGCGTCGAAGTTCGCCGCACCCTGCTGCTGCCGGGCGTTGTCACCTTGCTCCTGGTCACCCGAGCCGAACGCCTGCTCCATGCCCGACTGCCCACCCAGCAGCGCCGACAGCGAACCGTTCAACGCCGCCGTGATCTCGTCCGAACGGTTCTTGAACGAGTCGAACGCCACCCGCCCCGCACCGTTGAACTTCCCCTCCAACGGCGCAGCCGCCTGCACCAACTGACGGATCAACGTGCCCAAGTCATCACTCGAACCACGTGACTTCGACGTCAGAGTCGACAGAACCTGCGCCCCCATGTCGAACTTCATTCGCTTCCCCCTGCCACACCAACTGATCCGATACGACAATATCCTTACCGCTACGGCTCATCGCTTCAACCAGCGGCCCCCCGCTGTGACCAACACATGACAGAGCCGGGCGACATCGATCGCGTGTGTCCCGGGCGAGCTCGCCGAGCGGGGTGGCGGGTGCAATCGCGTGGTCTTGGTATCCGCGGGAGCCCAGGCCCTCAGGTCGGGTTGGCCAGTCGCCTGACCACGTCGGCGTTCGGCGCCTCGGTCAAAGACCCGGGCACGACGTGGCTGCTCTTCGTGAGGTCCGACTCCTGAATCATCTCTGCCAGGGCGGCAGTCGGCGCAACCCCGCGGGCCTTTGCGTCGTCGAGCTTCCTGGCCCATCTGGCGCCCTTGTTGAACGCCTCGTCGCCGCCCGCCCTGCGGACCAGCCAGCCGGCCGCGTCGTCCTCGTCGTTCGCCCAGATGTAGCCGATCACCTCGCCATCTCTGCCCGCGACGGTGAGGTACTGAACGGGCCCGAGGGCCACGGGGTTGTAGCGCGGCGGTCCTCCGGGCGCCGCATCGAACAACAGGTCTTCGTTCAGCCGTGGGTTGACTGGCCGCCGTTCTCTGCTCATAGGTGGAAGGTCAGCCCTTTCCGGCCAGCTCCTTGAGAGCGGCGAGAGTGGGTGCCTCGCTCAGCGAGCCTGGTACGACGCCGCTTCCCTTGATGTCACTCGTGTCCCGGACCAGCTCCGCGAGCAGGGTCGTGGGTGCGATCCCGCGGGCCTTCGCGGCCCACAGTTTCCTGAGCCACGCGGCACCGGCGTTGATCTCGTTCGGCCCGAGCGCCGATGGCGTCACCCAGCCCGCGGCGTCGCCCTCGTCGTTGGCCCACACATACCCGAGCACCTTGCCGCTGCCGGAGGCCACCCGTACGTACTGCACAGGTCCCTGCGTGACGCGGTTGTAGCGGGGCGGCCCGGCGATCCGCTTGCACCGCATGTTTTCTTCGAAGCGCGGGTTGGGTCGCTGTTCCCTGCTCATAGGTGGAAGGTCAGCCCCTTCCGGCCAGCTCCTTGAGAGCGGCGAGAGTGGACGCCTCCGCCAGAGAGCCGGGGACGACGCGACTCGATTCGATGTCGCCCGAGTCCCGGAACATCTCAGTGAGAGCGACTGTGGGAGCAGTGCCGCGCGCCTTGAACTCGCGGAGCTTCATCTCCCACAGAAAGCCGCCATTGAATGCTTTGGGGCCGGCGGCCGGCCGTGGCTCCCAAGCCGCAGCGTCATCTTGGTCGTTACCCCACACATAGCCCAGTACGGTGCCGGTGTCGTCCGCCACGGCAAAGTATCGGACGGGCCCATTCGTTCTGTATGCGTAGTCCGGGGGGCCATCGCTGCGTTCGAAATGCAAATCCTCATCAAAGCGCGGATTGCGCCGGTCCTCGTTACTCATCGAGCCTGTCCTCTGCTACGTCCTGGGAAGAACTTCGCCATAGATCTGCCACTTGCCGCTGTCGTCCATGAAGACACGGGTCACCTTGTACTCAGTGCCGCGGCCGAGCAGCATTTCACGTTCGGCCACTCCGAAGTCACTCAGCCGCTCAACCCACATGGTCGGGGTTCCCTTGGGCACGCGCAGGCGGAGAATGGCTTCCTTGCCAGCGAAGCTGGGGACCGGATGGTTGCCCAGTGACGTCGACATGTAGCCGTGGTCAGGATACGTGTTGCCCAACATGCGCATCGGGCTGGGGACGTCGATGTGGCCCAATCCGGTCCCACGGACAACCATCATGTCCTCGGGCATCGGATTCCCGGCAAGAGCCTTGTCGATCTCATCGATCTCGTGCCGGACCAGAGGCGTGTCAAATTCTGTCTTGCCTCGCAGGAAACCATTGATCTCTTTGTACGTCGGAGTGGGCTGCGGAGGCTCTTTCGTGTAGTCGAAGACGGCGTCCTTCTGCGACTGCGGAAGGTTGTCCGCGTAGTCGTTCCACTGTTCCCGGCCGTACTTGACGGCAGCCTGATCATCGGGGAAATGAGCTGTTCCGTCGGAGATCTCGGCCAGGGCGACCTGGTGCTTCTCCGCAGTGGAAAGCTTGTCGAATTCGGCATTTGACACGTGCGGGGTGTACTTGAAGTCGTCCGCCGCGCCGGCGGCACCCGGCCCGTCCACACCGGGGTGGCCGCCCGTCGCCGCGTCATCGGCGCCGTGCAGCGCGTCTCCGGCGGCGCCGTGCGGGTCGACGTGCCCGCCGGTGTCACCGGCGTGCGCGGCGTCGTCGGCGTGTGCGGCGTCGTCGGCGTGTGCGGCCGCGTCGTCGGCGTGCCCGCCGCTGTGCGGGGCGTCGTGCCCGTGCGTGGTCGGCACGTCGTGCCCGGGTCCGTGCGTACCGGGCACGTTGTGTCCCGGGCCGTGCGGGGTCGTGCCCGGCACGTCGTGCCCTGCCCCTACCGGGAGGTGGTCACCGGGTACGTGCGCTGCCGGTCCGCCCGGCACGTGGCCCGGTGCTCCGCCCGGTACATGACCCGCCGGGTCGAAGGACGCCGGGGCGGGCCCGAACGAACCGCTCGGCACGTGGCCGGGTGCGCTGCCGGGGATGTGGCCTGCCGGTCCGCCCGGTATGTGGCTTGCCGGGTCGAACGTGGCCGGGGCGGGGCCGAAGGAGCCGTTCGGTACGTGTGCGGCCGGTCCGCCGGGGATGTGGCCTGCGGGTCCGCCGGGTACGTGGCTTGCCGGGTCGAACGTGGCCGGGGCGGGGCCGAAGGAGCCGTTCGGTACGTGTGCGGCCGGTCCGCCGGGGATGTGGCCTGCAGGTCCGCCGGGTACGTGGCCTGCCGGGTCGAACGTGGCCGGGGCGGGTCCGAACGAACCGTTCGGCACGTGTGCGGGTGCTCCGCCCGGCACATGGCTGCCCGTACTTGGGACATGGCTGTCCGCGCCGCCCGGCACATTGTCGAAGCCGCCTGTATGGACTCCCGGCGCCACCGTCGGCTGGATCTGCCAGGAGGTGGGCAGCGACGTCCCGGGGACCGTGGTGTGCGGGATCGAGGGCGTGTCGAGCGCGCCGGTCGGGGGGATCAGGTTGCCGTTGGGGTCCAGAAGGTGCCCGTCGGGCAACTGGAACGAGCCGTCGGGCAGCGTGGGGATCTCGACGTTGCCGATGCCTTTGAGGCCCTTGGCGATGTCGCCGATTTTGGAGATGCCGGCGCCTGCGCCCTTGGCGATGTAGGTCATGGGGTCGATGACCTTGCCGGCTTTGCCGGCGACGGAGAGTGCCTTGGCGACGGCTCCGGCTTTGCCGGCTCCGGCTGCTGCGCCGCCGGCGCCGCCGGTGAAGACGGTGGTCAGGACGTTGAAGGTGACGGCTCCTGCGGCCCGTCCGGGGTTCTTGCCCCATTCGTCCCAGGCGACGAGTGCTTTGCCGGTTTCCTTCATCGCGGTGCGGGAGTCGCGGAGCCAGGAGGGGAGTTTGTCGTCGGGCAGGGTCCAGAAGAGGGTGCTGGCGCCGGGGATGGTGCTGATGGCGAGGCCGGTGGCGAGTTGGGCGAGGCCTTTCCATGCTTGGCCCATGGCGTCCCAGCCGCCGAACCCGACCAGGGTGCCGAGGCCCTTGATGGTGCCCCAGATCCCGTCGACGATCAGGCCGTCCCAGACGAATGATTTGACCCAGTGGCCGACTTCCCAGGCGTGGTGTTTCTCCTCCATGGGGTCGCCCCAGGGGAGTTTCGCGTTCTTGAGGTCGTCTGCGTTGAAGCCGTACTGGTCTTTTCGGTCGGATCCGTCGCCGGCGACCATCTGGGTTCCGCCGAACAGGGCGGTGATCTTGTTGTGGCAGGTGCGTTCGGCGGCCCAGAACGCCGCGACGGTGGCGGTGACGTCGTCGCGGAGCTGGTTGTGCTCGTCGATCTTGTCCTCGTCGTACTCCCAGTCGTCGTCCTTGACCTTGTTCACGAAGTTCGTGGCGTCGGTCTTGAGCTGGGCGAGTTTGGTGACGAGGGGGCGGACCTCGGTGGCGTAGTCCGACAGGGCGGTGGAGACCTTTTCCAGGTCGTCGCCGAAGGTGTCGGCCCGGTCCTGGACGGGTTTGGTGGAGTCGAAGAGTTTCTCGGCCTCGGGGGCTATGTAGTACGCGGACAGGCCCTGGAACTGGGTGTGGACGCTGGACCCGGTGTCACGGATGTGCCCGGCGTCCGCCTTCAGCCCCGCGTAGTCCTTCTCCAGCTGGCCCAGATCACCGGTGAACTGCGGGATCGCCTCCGGCTTGATCACTTGGTCTGCACTCCGGGCTTGGTGAGATCCAGATCGGGCACACCGAGCGCCTTGCGCTGGGACTCGGCGGCCATCTCCAGGTCGCCGTTGAGGTAGGCGGTCGTCGCGTCGACCGCACCGGTCAGCGACTTCCCGGCCCGCGCCGCGATGAACTTCAGGTCGCTCGTGGCGTGTTCGGCGTACTGCGACAACGCCAGCGCGACGAGACCACCGGCCGCCTTCTCGCCGTCCTTGCCCCCGCCGTCACCACCCTCGGCGGTGATCGTGCCCGCACTCGTCGCCGCCGACGTCAGATGCTCGCCGTACGACTTCGCGTACGTCTCGATCTTCCCCGCCGTCTCACCCGTCGTCTTCAGCACGCCCTGAATACCCTGCGGCTTCAGATCCCACCCGGTCATGCGCTACCTCATGCTCCCCGTTACCGCCTGGCGCCCGCCCAGGTCAGCCGATGTTGTCGACGGCGGCCTTCGCGCGCGTGATGGTGTGCTGCGCGGTGCCGTCGTTCTTCTCCAGCGTCGTCTTCAGCAGCTGGATGATGCTCTTGACCTCCTGCGAGGCCCGGTTCCACCGCAGTTCCTTGCCGTGGTACTCGTCCGAGACGCCGTCCGCGGTGAAGTCCGCCATCGCCGCCTTGACCTGCCCGTCCCGCGCCGCGATCACTTCCTCCAGACGCGCGATCACGACCTGGATGTTGCCCTGCGCATCCGCCGACGCACCCGTGTCGTACGCACGACGATCACTGCCACCAGCCATCACAAACCCCTGCTCCTCGAAAGATCAGCGTCCGCCGAAGCGGGCCGCGTCGAAGTTCGCCGCACCCTGCTGCTGCCGGGCGTTGTCACCCTGCTCCTGGTCACCCGAACCGAACGCCTGCTCCATGCCCGACTGCCCACCCAGCAGCGCCGACAACGAACCGTTCAACGCCGCCGTGATCTCGTCCGAACGGTTCTTGAACGAGTCGAACGCCACCCGCCCCGCACCGTTGAACTTCCCCTCCAACGGCGCAGCCGCCTGCACCAACTGACGGATCAACGTGCCCAAGTCATCACTCGAACCACGCGACTTCGACGTCAGATTCGACAGAACCTGCGCTCCCATGTCGAACTTCATTCGCTTCCCCCTGCCGCACCAACTGATCCCATAGGCCGCCATCCTTGCGAACGCTGGCCCGGCGGTGCAACCGAGGGGCCCCGCTGTGACCAACGCATGACAGATCTGCGGGGGCCCAATGCGTCCGAACAAGGACATCGGCGAACGAATGTTTTTCAGTGCCGTCCCGCCAGCCGGTCCGCCGCCTTGGCGATCGGGTCGGTGGTGGCTTCGGCCGAGGTGAGTTCGCGGCGGTCCGCGGTGCGGTAGGCCGCGTACATGCCGTGGACGCCGATCCAGCGGAAGGGTTCCGGTTCCCAGCGGCGGACCTTGTGGTTGACCCAGGGGAGGGTGGTCAGGTCGGTGGGGCCCGACTGGCCGGAGTCCTGCTGGATCAGGTCGCGCAGGGTGCGGGCGGCGAGGTTGGTGGTGGCGACGCCGGAGCCGACGTAGCCGCCGGCCCAGCCGAGTCCGGTGGAGCGGTCGAGGGTGACCGTGGCACACCAGTCGCGGGGGACGCCGAGGACGCCGGACCAGGCGTGGTCGATGCGGGCGCCCGCGGTGGTGGGGAAGAAGCGGACCAGGATCTCGCGGAGGGCCTCGATGGTGGCGGGCCGGGTGCGCGCTGTGTCGTTGAAGTGGGCGGCACCCGAGGCGAAGCGGTAGGGGACGCCCCGGCCACCGAGTGCGATGCGGTCGTCGGCGGTGCGCTGGGCGTACATGTAGGCGTGGGCCATGTCGCCGAGCGTCTCGCGGCCGTCCCAGCCGATGGTGTCCCAGACCGACTTCGGGAGCGGTTCGGTGGCGATCATCGAGGAGTTCATCGGGAGCCAGGTGCGCTTCTCGCCCTTGAGGTTGGCCGTGAAGCCCTCGGTGCAGCGCAGGATGTACGGGGCGCGGACGGTGCCGTACGGGGTGTGGGCGTGCTTGGGTTTGATCTCGGTGACGGGGGTCGACTCGTGGATGGTGACGCCGAGCGCCTCGACGGCGTCGGCGAGCCCCTTGACGAGTTTGACCGGGTGCAGGCGGGCGCCGTGCGGTGTCCAGGAGGAGCCGACGGCTCCGGTGACGCGGACGCGTTCGGCGGTCTCGCGGGCGCCGCGCAGGACCCGGTCGGTCTCGCCGAAGGCGATCTCGACGGAGTGGAAGTCCTTGAGGCGGGCCAGCTGGGCCGGTGTGTAGGCCACTTCGAGGACGCCGCCCTGGTGGATGTTGGCGTCGATGTTCTCTTCGGCGGCGACGCGTACGACCTCGTCGACGGTGTCGTTCATCGCCTTCTGGAGGCGGACGGCGGCGTCGTGGCCGTGGAGTTTCGCGTAGCGGTCGCGGCCTGCGATGCCGTTGTAGAGCCAGCCGCCGTTGCGGCCGGAGGCGCCGTAGCCGCAGAACTTCGCCTCGAGGACGGTGATGTTCAGGAAGGGGACGGCCTTCTTGAGGTAGTACGCCGTCCAGAGTCCGGTGTATCCGCCGCCGACGATGCAGACGTCCGTGGTGGTGTCGCCGGGCAGGGGCTCGCGCGGGACGGGCGTGCCTTGGTCCGCGTACCAGAACGATATTCCGCCGTTGACCGTGCTGACGGTGCTCATGTTGCCCCTGCTTGTCCGTGTGAAGCCGAGTTCCTGTGGGGCGGGACGTTACTGCGCGGAGGCGGTTCCGTCCTCCCCCGGGTGAGCGGGTAGCACGCGAGGCCGATGAGGACGGCGGTGATGTGGCCGAGGTCGGTGAAGGTGCGGCCGGTGAGGAGGGGGATGCCGTAGACGACGACGACGGCGAAGAGGTACGCGTACCGCCAGGGTTGGGGGGCGTGGTACGTGAGGACGGCGGCGACGCCCGCGAGTGCGTAACTGACTCCGACATCCAGGGTGTTGACCGCGGACACGGGTGCCTGTCCGTGGCGGACGGCCCAGGCGAGGACGCCCTCGCTGACGAGGGTGGCCAGGACGTGCGCGAGCGCGGCAACCGCGAACCAGCGCAGCGTGCCGAGCCAGCGTTCGGCGGGGGCGTGGAAGACGTTGAAGAGGAAGGCGTACGGGAACCACTTGCCGCCGTCGATCCAGAAGGCGCTGGAGATGAGGACGCGTACCGGGTCGCGGACCAGCTCGTGGATGTTGGTCGAGTGTTGACGCAGGAAGTCCTCCTCGAAGTCGGGGGACATCTGATGCACCACGACGGTGGTGACGAAGAGGATCGCCAGCCAGATGTACGTGCCGGGCGCGCTGCGGATCCAGAGGCGGACGGCGCGCAGGACGCGCGTCGGGAGGGGGAGCGGGTTCGTGGGCGGGGCCGGGCTGCTGGGGGGCATAACCGATTGACGCACGGGCCTACGATCGGGTGCGTGATTGACATTCCGGACGCGCTGATCGCCACCCGGTCCAAGTACAGCGGCGAGACCGGGCGGGCGTTCCTGGCCGCGCTCCCGGGGCTCGCGGACCGGTTCCTGGGCGAGTGGGGGCTGCGGCTGGACGGGGCCGCGATGCACGGGATGTGCGCGCTGGTGCTGCCGGTGGTCCGCGCGTCGGACGGCCGGCGGGCGGCGCTGAAGCTCCAGCCAGCGGACGAGGAGACGGCGGGGGAGCCGGTCGCTCTGCGCGCGTGGGGCGAGGCGGGCGCCGGGGCGGTGGGACTGCTCGGCCACGACGTCGGGACCGGCACGATGCTGCTGGAACGGCTGGACGAGCGGCGGCCGCTGTCGGCGGTGGCGGACGAGCGGGCGGCGGTCGAGGTGCTCGCGGGGCTGTTGGCCCGGCTGACATCCGTACCGGCGCCGGACGGGCTGCGACGGCTGGGGGATGCCGCGGAGCGGATGCTGGACGGGGTGGAGCGGGCGGTGGCGGGGCTGGCGGACGCGGAGGAGCGGCTACTGCTGGTGGACTGTGCGGCGGCCGTACGGGAGGTGGCGGGCGAGCCGGGGGACCGGCTGCTCCACTGGGACCTGCACTACGACAACATTCTGGCGGGACGGGCGGAGGAGGGCCGGGCGCACGAGTGGGTCGCGCTGGACCCGAAGCCGCTGGCCGGGGACCCCGGCTTCGATCTGATGCCCGCCCTGCACAACCGGTTCGACGCGTCGACGGTGCGGTGGCGGTTCGACCTGATGACGGAGGTCCTCGGTCTTGACCGGGAGCGGGCGCGTGCCTGGACGCTGGGGCGGGCGCTGCAGAACGGCATCTGGGACGTGACGGACGGGGAGAGCCGTTTGGGGCCGGAGCAGGCGGAGATCGCCCGGCAGCTGCTGGGCCGGGGGTAGAGGGAAGCCGGTGGGCGGCGGCTGCTTACGCTGCCCCCATGATTCGTACCGCTACCGCTGCCGATGTCCCTGTCATCCATTCCATGGTCCGCGAACTCGCCGAGTACGAGGAGGCGCTCCACGAGGCGAACGCCACCGAGGAGCAGCTGCACGAGGCGTTGTTCGGCGAGCGGCCCGCCGCGTATGCGCACATCGCCGAGTCGGACGAGGACGGGGAGATCGTGGGCTTCGCGCTCTGGTTCCTGAACTTCTCGACGTGGCGCGGGGTGCACGGCATCTATCTGGAGGACCTGTACGTACGCCCCGACCGGCGCGGCGGCGGGCACGGCAAGGCGCTGCTGAGGGAGCTGGCGCGGATCTGCGCGGAGCGGGGGTACGAGCGTCTGGAGTGGTCGGTGCTGAACTGGAACGCCCCGTCCATCGCGTTCTACGAGTCGCTGGGCGCGCGGCCGCAGGACGAGTGGACGGTGTACCGGCTGACGGACGGGGCGCTGGCGGAGCTCGGCGGCTGACCTTCGCCCTCAGGTCCTGTCGTCGGACCGCCGTCCGCGGGAGACGACGGCGGTTCGACGAGAGCCGACAGGCTCTCAGGGGACGAGGACGACCTTGCCCATCGTGCCGCGCGTCTCCAGGGCGCGGTGGGCGGCGGCCGCCTCGGCGAGCGGGAAACGCTGGACGGCGGGGCGCAGGCGGCCCGCGGCGGCTTCGGCGAGCGAGCGTTCTTCGAGGACGCGCAGGCCGCCCGCCTGCTGCATCATCGCCGGGCCGAGGACGCCCCGGGAGGTGATGCCGCGTTCGGCGAGCTCCTCGTCGGTGAAGGTGAGCGGGGACCCGTTGTGAAGTCCCTCGCCGGACCAGCCGAAGACGATGTGCTGCCCGCCCTTGCCGAGGAGGTCGACGGCGGCGCGCGCGGTGACGCCGCCGACGGAGTCGTAGACGACGGTGGCGCGGCGGCCGAGGCCGTCGAGGTAGGTACGGACCCGGGCCGGCCAGTCGGGGAGGGTGTAGTCGACGGCGAGGTCGGCGCCGTTGTCCTTCACCGCCGCGACCTTGGCGGGTCCGCCGGCGAGGCCGATGACGGTGGCTCCGGTGTGCTTGGCGTACTGAACGAGCAGGGTGCCGATGCCGCCCGCCGCGGCGGGGACGACGGCGACCGAGTCGGGGCCGAGCTCGGTGAACTGCAGGATGCCCAGGGCTGTGCGGCCGGTGCCGATCATGGCGACGGCCTCGGCCTCGTCGAGGCCGGACGGGATCGGGTGGAGCTTGTCGGCGTCGGTGACGGCGAGTTCGGCGTAGCCGCCGGGGGCCATGCCGAGGTGGGCGACGACGCGCCTGCCCAGCCAGTCGGGGTCGGTGCCCTCACCGAGCGCGTCGACCGTTCCGGCGACTTCGCGGCCGGGGACGGTGGGCAGCTCGGCGGGGGACGGGAACGGCCCTGTCATGCCCTCGCGCAGGGCGGTGTCGAGGAGGTGCACACCGGCCGCGGCGACCGCGATCCGGACCTGGCCGGGGCCGGGCACCGGGTCGTCGGCCGTCTCGTACGTGAGGTTCTCGGCGGGTCCGAAGGTGTGGAGGCGGACGGCATGCATGGCGGGCTCCTCGGGTCGGCTGGCTCTCGGGGATCACCCTCCGACCTCAACCCTGCTCGAGGTCAAGGGCGGGTCGGGACGTCCGGGACCGTGCGCTCGCTCCGACGGCGAGCAGGGCCGCTTCCAGCCCGCTGTTGAACGACACCTCGCTGAGCAGTCCGGGCGCGGCGACCTGGTCGCCCGCGAGGTAGATGCCGTCGCCGCGGTCGATGGCGGGACGGTCCCGCCAGGTGGTGCCGGGCCGGTCGACGGCGCCTGTACGGCCGACGGCAAGGGCCTCGCGCCGCCACTCGGTGCGGTCGCGCCAGCCCGGGTGGCCGAGGTCGAGGAGCTCTTCGGCGCGGGCGATTCCGGCGGCCTTCGACTCGCCGGGGGCGACGGGGAACTGGCCCTGGACGAGCCGTCGGCCCGCCGGGGCGAGGGTGCGGTCCTGGGCGCTGCTGTGCTTTCCCGGTGGACGCCCCGGGACCTCCTGTTCGATCCGGCCGGGGGCGTCCAGGTCGCAGACGGCGGACGCGTCGCCGCGCCGGGTGCGCAGGGCCAGGTCGATGAGGGCGGTCCTGCCGCTGTCCCAGGTCAGGGTGGGGTCGTTGAGCAGGCCGCGGGCGGCGTCGAGGGAGGTGGCGACGACGACCGGGCCGGTCCGGGCCAGGGTGTCGAGGGTGCCCGGGTCGATCCGGGTCGCCGTCTCGATCCGGACGCTCATGTTCCAGGCGCGGGCGGCCATCCGGTCGATGATCTGCGCCCAGCCGCCGACCGGGTGGCGCGCCTCGGGCGGCAGTGCGGCGGCGCGGCGCAGCCGTTCCTGGACGAACGCGGCGGAGAGCGAACCGGGATCGTGGTGGAAGAGCGCGACGGCGGCGTAGTGCGCGGCCGCGCGGGCGGTTTCCTCGCCGGCCCGGGCGGTGGCCCAGGTACGGAAGTCGGTGTCGACGGGGGCGTGTCCGGCGCGGCGGCGGGTGAGCCGGAGGAGGCCGGGGGGCGGGGTGCGGCGCAGGGTGCCGCCCAGCCGGAAACGGAGCCGGGTGGCTCGGAGGAGCGGCACCGTGGCGACCGGGCCGAGGAGATCGCGCTGTGCGAGCCAGGCCCAGTGCGGTCCGTGGCGGTAGAGGGCGTGGGGTCCTTCGTTGGTGCGGTACGGGCCCTCGGTGGTCCTGGCGCGGCCGCCGAGCGTGTGGTGGGCCTCGTGGACGGTCACCAGGGCGCCGGGCTCGGCGGCTGTGATCGCTGCGGTGAACCCGGCGAGTCCGCCGCCGATGATGTGGATGCGCTGCATGCGTCCGTGTCTCCTCGTCGTCGTGGAACGATGACAAAGAGGTGACGTCCGAAGGGGGCCCGGGTGTGACATCGGCGCGGGGGTGTTGTCAGTGGCGTGGGTCACGATGGGGCCATGGCACGTAACAGCAGGAGTGGTGGCGGGAAGGATGCCGTGGCGGCGGTGCGACGACCGGAGGTGCGGTTGCCGCCGCTCGTTCCGTACGACGGGGAGGGGCTGGAGCCGGACGGGGACTATGACGGTGTGCGGTTCGAGGGGACGGATTTCGCAGACGAGTCGGGTCCGGGCGCCCGGTTCATGGACTGTGCGCTGGAGGGATGCGCGCTCGACCGTACGGAGCTGATCAGGGCCCGCTTCATCGACTCGGTCCTGACGGGGGTGCGGGGGGTGGGCACCGATCTCGCGGGGGCGTCGCTGCGCGATGTGGAGGTGGTGGACGCGCGGCTGGGCGGGGTGCAGTTGCACGGCGCGGTGCTGGAGCGGGTCCATGTGCGCGGTGGGAAGATCGACTATCTGAACCTGCGCAAGGCACGGCTGAAGGACGTGGTCTTCGAGGGCTGTGTGCTGTCGGAGCCGGACTTCGGGGACGCGCAGCTGGTGCGGGTGGAGTTCCGGGACTGTGTGCTGAAGCGGGCCGACTTCAGTTCGGCACGGATGGAGTCGGTGGACCTGCGGACGGCCGCCGAGCTGGACATCGCGCGTGGGGTGGAGCGGCTGGCGGGGGCGGTGATCAGCCCGGTGCAGCTGATGGAACTGGCCCCGGCGTTCGCGGCGCAGATCGGGGTGCGGGTGGAGGCGTAGGGGGTGTCCGGATCCGCTCGTCAGACCCGGGGGAAGCGGGCCTGGAGGTCCCAGATCACGGGGTTGTCGGCGAGCCCCTCGTGCATGTCGGCGAGGTCCGCGATCAGGTCGTGCAGGAAGTCGCGGGCCTCGCGGCGCAGCAGGGAGTGGCTGAAGGTGAGCGGGGGTTCGTCGCCGGGCATCCAGTCGGCTTCGACATCGACCCAGCCGAAGCGGCGCTCGAAGAGCATCCGGTCGGACGACTCGGTGAAGTCCAGCTCGGCGAACTGCCGCCGGTGCGAGCGGCTGCCACGGGGGTCCTGGTCGATCTGCTCGACGATGTCGCAGAGCGCCCAGGCGAAGTCGAGCACGGGCACCCATCCCCAGGCTGTGGATACCTCGCGGTCCGCCTTGGTGTCCGCGAGGTAGACGTCCCCGGAGAACAGGTCGTGCCGCAGGGCGTGGACGTCCGCGCGGCGGTAGTCGGTCTGCGGGGGGTCGGGGAAGCGCCGGGAGAGGGAGTAGCCGATGTCGAGCACAGTTCGATGGTGTCATGCCCGGGGGTGCGTCAACGCCGGAGCGGTGGGTTGCCCCGCTGCCCCGGGCACCGCGGGCGCGTGGCGCCGCGGTCGTCCTCGCCGCAGGCGGCCCGGCTCACGGCAGCAGCCGTTGCTCCTTCGCCACGGCCACGGCGCCCGCGCGGGTGTCGACGCCGAGTTTGTCGTAGATGCGGCCCAGGTGCGTCTTGACCGTGGCCTCGCTGATGAACAGGGCCCGGGCGATGTCCCGGTTGCCCAGGCCCTGGGACAGCTGGCCCAGGATGTCGCGTTCGCGGTCGGTGAGCGTCGGCAGGGGACGGCGCATGCGGGCCATGACACGGCTGGCGACCGGTGGGGAGAGCGTGGTGCGGCCCTGGGCCGCCGAGCGGATCGCGGCGAACAGTTCCTCCGGGCGTTCCGCCTTCAGCAGATAGCCGGTGGCGCCCGCCTCGATGGCGCGGGTGATGTCGGCGTCCGTGTCGTACGTCGTGAGGACGAGGACGTGGACGCCGGTCGCCGCGATGCGACGGGTGGCCTCGACGCCGTCGATTCCTATCCCCAGTTGGAGGTCCATCAGGACGACGTCGGGGGTGAGCCGGGCGGCCAGGGCGACGGCCTCCTCGCCGCTTCCCGCCTCGCCGACGACCTCGATGTCCGGTTCGCTGCCGAGGAGGGCGAGCAGTCCGGCGCGTACGACGGCGTGGTCGTCGCAGAGCAGGATCCGTACGGCGGGTGAGGTCATGAGGGTTCCTCCGGCGAGGGCGACGGGGCGGGGGCGGGCAGGGGGACCGCGGCGGAGACGACGGTTCCCTCGCCCGGTGCCGATTCGATCGTGAGCGTGCCGCCGAGCTGGTGCAGCCGGGCGCGCATCGCGGGCAGCCCGTGGCCGCGTACGCCCGCTGCCGGACGCAGGGCGGCCGGTGCGGGCGGGGTGAAGCCGCGGCCGTTGTCGGCGATGTCCAGGACGGTCCGGTCGTCCAGGTGGGTCAGTGTCAGCGCGGCCTCCGTGGCGTCCGCGTGCTCCCTCACATTGGCCAGTGCGCCCTGGGCGATGCGCAGCAGTGCGGACTGCACCCGGTCGGGCAGCGCCGCGTGCGGCGTCCCCTCCACATGGCAGCGGACCGTGAGCAGCCCCTGGGCCTGAACCGTTTCGCGGACGGCCAGTGCGTGCAGCGCCGCCTCCAGGCCGCCGCCCTCCGCGAGATCCGCCGGTGCCAGGTCGTGGACGAAGCGGCGGGCTTCGGCGAGGTTGCGTTCGGCGATGCCTGTGGCCGTGCGGACGTGGCGGCGGGCGGTCGCCTGGTCCGCGTCCCAGGTGCGGTCCGCGGCCTGGAGCAGCATCTGCTGGCTGGACAGGCCCTGCGCGAGGGTGTCGTGGATCTCCATGGAGAGCCGCTGGCGTTCGGCGAGGGTGCCTTCGCGGCGTTCGGTGGCGGCGAGTTCGCGGCGGGTGCGCAGCAGATCGTCGATCAGTTCGCGCTGGTGCACGGCCTGGCGCTGCATATGGACGAAGACCGCGGTCGCGATGGCCGCCACGGCGGGGGGCGCGAGCACCAGGTTCGGGTCGAAGCCGTGGGCCAGCCGCAGCTGCGCGGCCACGACGAACACGGTGAGCAGTGCGACGAGGGCGAGCGCGGCGCGCGGCGGGAGCAGCCGCAGCCCGGTGTAGAAGAGCGGCACCGCGCACCAGGCGAAGCTCGGCGCGAGGACGACGAGCACCATCCACACGGCCACGAGCACGGCGAGCCAGGCCAGCCGGCGCGGGGTGGGGCGTGAGCCGAGCACCGGGCCCAGCAGATACAGCGCGGCGAGCGTGACGGACAGCGCGATGATCCACGGGGTGCGGTCCTCGCCCGGGTGGCGGAGCAGGAAGCGGGCCAGGGAGGCGCCGAGCAGCAGGAAGAACGCGGCGTGCATGAGCAGCGCGAGCCACCGGGCATCCGGGTCGGCGGCTTCGGTCGGGTGCTCCACCTCGTACCTCGTACTCCCTGCCGACTGCCGAAGAGCTGCTGTTGACCTGCGCAGACACATCCATGGTGACCCGGTGGGGCCACCCCCGCATCAACCGATCGGCCGATGGGGCCGTCAGCCGTCCTGCCCGCGGTGTCGAGCCGGTACGTCGACGTTACGGGACCGGATCCGGCCGGAGGATCGAGCACAGAGCCGGACACCGCCTGACCGGAACACCGCCCGGGCGGAAACACCGTCGAATCGTCGAGGAGCCCCACCATGAAGAAGATGTCGCTGCGCACCCGTGTCCTCACCGGTGCTGTCGCCGCCGCCGCGCTGGGTGCCGGAACCTTCGGTGCCGTGTCCGCGAGCGCCTCCGCCCCCGCCGCTGCCACTGCCGCCGCCGTCACGGCCGACACGGCGAACCGGAACCTCCAGCAGACCACCCATCTGACCGTCGCCGCCGCCACCGAGGCCGCGCGCGCCGCCCTCGACGCCGCCGAGAAGGAGAACCAGCGTGTCTCGGTCGCCGTCGTCGACCGGAACGGCAACACCGTCGTGACGCTGCGCGGCGACGGCTCCGGCCCGCAGGCGTACGAGTCCGCCGAGAAGAAGGCGTACACCGCCGTCGCCTGGAACGCCCCCACCTCCGTGCTCGCCGGCCGTCTGGCACAGGCTCCGAACCTGAAGGACATCCCTGGCACCCTGTTCCTCGCGGGCGGCGCCCCGGTGCAGGTCAAGGGTGCACCGGTGGCCGGCATCGGCGTGGCCGGTGCCCCCAGCGGCGATCTCGACGAGAAGTTCGCCCAGGCGGGCGTCGCCGCACTCGCGAAGTAGGACAGCCGACCACAGCCCGGGAGAGACCACGGATGAACGCCCTCGATCACGACCTGCTCCGAGCCGCGCGCACCGGTGACGCCGATGCCGCACGCACCGCGATCGAGGGCGGCGCCCGCGTCGACGCCCGCGACGAGGAGCGGCGTACCCCGCTGCTCCTCGCCGTCCACGGCGATCACGTCGAGCTCGCGCGGCTGCTCGTCGAGGCGGGTGCGGACCCGGATGCGCAGGACCGGCGCGAGGACAGTCCCTGGCTGGCGACCGGTGTCACCGGCAGCGTCGCGATGCTGCACACCCTGCTGCCGGCCGGACCCGACCTGAAGCTCCGTAACCGGTTCGGCGGCATCGCGCTGATCCCGGCGAGCGAGCGCGGCCATGTCGGTTACGTGCGGGAGCTGCTCCGCGTCACGGACATCGACGTCGACCACGTCAACCGGCTCGGCTGGACCGCCCTGCTGGAGGCCGTGATCCTGGGCGACGGCGGCCGGGCGCACCAGGAGATCGTCGAACTGCTGCTGGCGGCGGGCGCGACCCCCGGTCTGCCGGACGGCGACGGGGTGACGGCGCTGGAACACGCGGAGCGGCGCGGGTTCGCGGAGATCGCGGCGCTGCTGCGGAACCGGGACCCGAGGTGAGCATCCACCGATCCGCCAAACCGACATTCCACACATAGGATCATCGGTGTGCGCCCCACCGCTCTGATCCTGGCCCTCGCCACGACCACCGTCGTCTCCCTCACCGCCGGCTGCTTCGGCGGTGTGGAGGGCGCCCCCGGCTCCGCCGGTCTGCGCGACCCGTACTTCCCGAAGGTCGGCAACGGCGGGTACGACGTCACCCATTACGACCTCACCTTCGACGTCGACCCGGCCGCCCAGCACCTGCGCGGCACTGCCGTGATCACCGCGCGCGCCGCCCAGGACCTCAGCGCCTTCAATCTCGACCTGGCCGGGCTGACCGTCGAGTCAGCGCAGGTCGAGGGGCGCCCGGCCGCCGTCAACCGGGCGGCCCACGAACTGACGCTGCGCCCCGATGCCGAGGTGGAGAGCCACCTCCACAAGGGCAGGACGTTCCGCACGGTCGTCCGCTACTCCGGCTCCCCGCTGACCCTCACCGACCCGGACAACTCGAAGGAGGGCTGGCTGCGGACGGCGGACGGATCGGTGGCGCTCGGTGAGCCGGTCGGGGCGATGGCCTGGTTCCCCGGCAACAACCACCCGAGCGACAAGGCGTCCTACGACCTCACGGTCACCGTTCCCAAGGGCCTGACCGCCGTGTCCAACGGCGAGCTGACGTCCCGCAGGACCTCCGGTGGCACCACCACGTACCACTGGCACACCGCCGCGCCCATGGCGACCTATCTCGCGACGCTCGCCATCGGACGCTTCGACACGAAGGCGTCGACGACCCCCGACGGCATCAAGGTGTTCACGGCCGTGGACCCGAAGTCGGCGGCGGCGAGTGCCCGGACCCTGGCCCGGATCCCCGAGGTCGTGCAGTGGGAGGCCGAGCGCTTCGGGCCGTATCCGTTCTCCTCGACCGGCGCGATCGTCGACCGCCCGAACGACGCCGGGTATGCGCTGGAGACCCAGAACCGTCCGTTCTTCCCCGGCCCGCCGGACGTCGGGCTCCTCGTCCATGAGATGTCCCACCAGTGGTTCGGGGACTCCGTCACGCCCGACAGCTGGCGGGACATGTGGCTCAACGAGGGTTTCGCGACGTACGCGGAGTGGCTGTGGCAGGCGGACAAGGAGGGCGTCCCCGTCCAGGACAGCTTCGACCGCGCCTTCGCGAGCGACGCCAACTGGGCTTTCCCGCCGGCCGATCCGCCGACGGCCGCGGACATCTCTCAGCCGCCGGTGTACGGGCGCGGGGCAATGGTGATCCACAAAATCCGGCAGGCGGTGGGCGACGACAAGCGGTTCTTCGCCCTCGTCAGGGGCTGGACGAAGGCGCACCGGCACGGCAACGCGTCGACGGCCGACTTCACCGCCTATGTGGAGAAGACGACCGGCCTGGATCTGACGGACCTGTGGAACACCTGGCTGTACGGCAGGAGCCGGCCCGCCGCGAAGGACTGACCGGCTCCCGGAACCGCAGAGGCAGGGGCTACTTCACGTTGATTCCGGACCAGGCGGCGGCGACGGCCGCGTACTCCGCGCCCCCCGCCCCGTACAGATCGGTCGCCGCCTTCAGGGTCGCGGTCCGCGCCCCGGCGTAGTCGGTGGTCGACGTCATGTAGGTGGAGAGGGCCCGGTACCAGATCTGAATGGCCTTGTCGCGCCCGATCCCCGTGACCGTGGAGCCGTTGGAGGTCGGTGAGTTGTAGGAGACCCCGTTGATGGTCTTCGCGCCGCTGCCCTCGGACAGCAGGTAGAAGAAGTGGTTGGCGGGCCCGGACGAGTAGTGGACGTCGAGGCGCCCGACGGTCTTCGACCAGGAGTCGGCGGAGGCGCCGTCCTTGCTCGGCTTGTCCATGTAGCGCAGCGGTGTGCCGTTGCCGTTTATGTCGATCTTCTCGCCGATGAGGTAGTCGCCGACGTCGCTGCTGTTGCCCGCGTAGAACTCGACCGAGGAACCGAATATGTCGCTGGTCGCCTCGTTGAGACCGCCTGACTCGCGGCTGTAGTTGAGCCTTGCGGTGGCCGCGGTCAGACCGTGGCTCATCTCGTGTCCGGCGACGTCCAGCGAGGTGAGCGGCTTGAGGTTGCCCGAGCCGTCGCCGTACGTCATGCAGAAGCAGCTGTCCGACCAGAACGCGTTGACGTACGCGTTGCCGTAGTGGACCCGGGAGTACGCGGCCCTGCCGTCGCCCGCGATGCCGTTGCGTGCCAGGACGTTCTTGTAGAAGTCCCAGGTCACTGCGGCGCCGTAGTGGGCGTCGACGGCGGCGGTCTGACGGTTGGTCGCGAGACCGTTGCCCCAGATGTCGTCGGCGTCGGTGAAGAGGGTCCCGGTGCCGGAGGTGCCGCCGTTCAGGTCGTACGTGTTGTGGCCGCCGCGACCGCCGTCGGTCAGGTTGTAGTTGGAACCGGAGGCCGTGGTGCCCAGGTTCACCGTGCCGCTGTACTGGCTGGTGCCGGACCCGGTGTCGATGGCCTCGTACGCGTAGAGCTCCTTGCCGCTCGCGGCGTCGGTGATGACGTGGCGTTCGCTGGGGGTCCCGTCGTCCTGGACGCCCTTGACCACGTTCTCGTACGCGAGCGTCGGCTTGCCGGTGGCGGCCCAGATCACCTTCCGCGCACCGGCCTCGGCGGCGAGTGCGGCGGTCGTCGACGGGACGGCGATGTCGGCGGCGGTGGCCTTGGAAACCCCCTTGAGCGAACCGTCCTTACGGGTGTGGGTGACGAGGTCGCCGCCGAGGACGGGCAGTCCGTCGTAGGTGCGCTCGTATCGGGTGTGAACCGTGCCGTCGGCGTCCTTGATCACATCGCGGACGACGAGCTTTTCCTTGCCGCCGAGCTTGATCTTCGCGGCGGTCGAGGCGGCCCCGGCCTGGGCCTCCTTGAGGGCCGAGACCCGCTGGGAAGCGCTGAGCGGCAGGGCGGTGGCCCCGGACTCGCGGTCCTGGGCCGCACCGGCCGGACCTGCTTGTACGCCGACGACGACCATGGCGGCGGTAGCGGCAAGAGCGGCGGCACGCAGAGTGGTTCTCACTCGTTCTCCTTCACTCGATCCATGAGCTCCGTGAGGGGGGTGCGGTGAGAGTGGCACCGACGCGCCCCTATTGGCAGGGGCGCGTCAAGGATTTGACCGGATCTTGTCCGTCTGTGAGGGAGCGTCATCCGATATGCGTCATGCGCCGGTCGGTGCCTTAGCGGGTGGCCGACGACAGACAGACGAACGGGAGCCCCTGGCCGAAAACAATCGGCTGGGGGCTCTCGCTGTTCGGGCCTTCAGGCCCTGGGGCTCTGTGTCAGAGGTTGACGCCGAAGTCCTGCGCGATGCCGCGCAGACCCGAGGCGTATCCCTGGCCCACCGCGCGGAACTTCCACTCCGCGCCGTTGCGGTACAGCTCGCCGAAGACCATCGCGGTCTCGGTGGCGGCGTCCTCGCTCAGGTCGTAGCGGGCGATCTCGGCGCCGCCGGCCTGGTTGAGGATGCGGATGAACGCGTTGCGCACCTGGCCGAAGTTCTGGCTGCGTGTCTCGGCGTCGTAGATGGAGACCGGGAAGACGATCTTGTCGACGTCGGCAGTGAGGCCCGCCAGGTTGACGTTGATCTGCTCGTCGTCGCCCTCGCCCTGGCCCGTGACGTTGTCACCGGTGTGGACGATGGACTGGTCCGGCGTCGACTTGTTGTTGAAGAAGACGAAGTGGCCGTCGGAGACGACCTTCCCCGCCGCGTTCACCGCGATCGCCGAGGCGTCGAGGTCGAAGTCGGTGCCGGTGGTGGTACGGACGTCCCAGCCGAGGCCGACCGTGACGGCGGTCAGGCCCGGGGCCTCCTTGGTGAGCGAGACGTTGCCGCCCTTGGACAGGCTTACTGCCATGGGAAGTCCCTTTCATCGTCGTGTGCGGGCTTCATGCCTTCACGAAGCTACCGTCACCCGTCCTAACGCAGGCGGAGGACCGAGAGGTTCCTGGTCTCTTTGCTTTCTTTACCGAATTCCCAGCCGGGCCGACGGCAGGGTGCGGCAAAAAGAGGTGACGAACGGGGCTTCGGCCAGGGAACATGGGTGTCATGTCCGGGCCCTATGTCATCCGCGGTTCGGTCTCCCTGCCGGAGGCCGAACTCATGTGGCGTTTCTCGCGGTCCTCCGGGCCCGGCGGTCAGCACGTCAACACCAGCGACTCCCAGGTGGAGCTGCGCTTCGACCTCGCCGCGACCGAGTCGCTTCCCGAGGTGTGGAAGGAGCGGGCGCTCCAGCGACTGGAGAGCCGGCTGGTGGGCGGCGTGGTCACCGTACGGGCGTCGGAGCACCGCTCCCAGTGGCGCAACCGCGAGACCGCACTCGTCCGCCTCGCCGCCCTGCTGGCCGAAGCCACCGCCCCGCCCCCGAAGCCGCGCCGCAAGACCAGGATCCCGCGCGGGATCAACGAGCGGCGGCTGCGCGAGAAGAAGCAGCGCGGCGACACGAAGCGCGGCCGCTCCGGCCGCGACTGGTAGGCGGCGGCCCCGGCCGCTCCGGCCGTGGCGGGTGGGCCGCACCCTCGATCCGCTCCGACCGGCGGGCGCCGGTGACTCCGGGTCAGCTCAGCTGCCGGTAGCGCCCCCGGAAGTACGTCAGCGGCCCGCCGTCCGCGCTCGGCAGCGCCGCGCTCACCACCCGCCCGATCACCAGGGTGTGGTCGCCCGCGAGCACCCGCTGCTCCGTGCGGCACTCCAGAGTGGCGAGGGCGCCGCCGACCAGGGGGGCGCCGGACACCTCTCCCCGTACATAGGGGATGTCGTCGAACAGCAGCCGATCGCTGATCCGGCCCTTCATCGAGAACCGTCCCGCGATGTGCCGCTGGCTCTCCGCGAGCACGGAGACCGCCCACAACGGCTGCTCGTCCAGCAGGTCGTCCATCCGGGAGCCATTGCGCAGGCTCACCAGGACCAGGGGTGGGTCCAGTGACACGGACATGAAGGCGGTTGCCGTCATTCCCACGTCCTCGCCGCGCCCGTTCTCGTCGAGCGGCGGCTCCTGGGCGGTGATCAGGACCACGCCTGCGGCCAGCCGGGCGAGGGCGCCGCGGAACTCCTCGTTGCTCACCCCTTCAGCATGGGGGATGGGCTCGGATCGCGGGGTGGGGGGTTTCGTCTGCAACACACGGGCACGCTAGCCGTTGCCCGCGCGCGGTCGCATCGGGCCAGGGGACCAGCCGGGTCCTAGGACTCCGGCCGCATGAGGGCACACCGCCACGGCACAATGCAACGGGGCGCGCCGCCGTGCAACCTACAGATTTGCGTTCAAGAAAAGGACGGACCTCTTCCGTAGACCACTCGGTACCCTTCACCATCTGTTGTGACTTGAGTCACAGGGGGCAATATTTGTTGACCCTGTGTACCGGGTGCGCAGCTCACTGTGATTCAGTGGCCCTGACACTGCGAACAAGTACGTCGATATGAAACCTGGAGTGCTGTCGAGGTCTCGGGGAGTGCGAGCAATGGAGGCCGAGTCGGAGCCGTATGTTCGTCTAGCGACGATGCGGCAGCTGCATCAGGCCGTCGCCGATCTCAACACGGCGCGGAGCCTGGCCGACACACTGCAGACCGTGGCCGATGGAATCGTCGCCGGTCTCGGGTACGAGCTGGCCTGCGTCAACCTCGTCCGCCCCGACGGCGATCTCGTCGTCGCCGCGTTCGCGGGCAACTCCGCCGCCGAAGCGCTGATCACCGGCCGCGTCGGCTCGCGCGCCTCCTGGGAGCGCAGGCTCTCCATGGGTGAGTGCTGGGACGAACTCTGTTTCATACCGCACACCGACGGCTGGGTCCTCCTCGACGACGACGTACCGCAGTGGCACACCGAAGGTCCCGAGCCCCGCTTCGAGGACGAGTGGCATCCGGAGGACCGGCTCTACGCCCCGATGTACGCGTCCGGCGGCGGCCGGGACCTCCTCGGCGTCATATCCGTCGACCGCCCGCGCAACGGCCGCCGCCCCGGCGCCTGGGGTCGCGAGGCCCTCCAGATGTACGCGTCCCAGTCGGCCATTGCGATCAGCAACGCCCGGCTCCGAGCAAACATGCAGCGGGCCCTGGTCCGGCTCGAACGGGAGCAGCAGGCGCTGCGGGCCAGCGAGGAATCCTTCCGCCAGGCCTTCGAGTACGCACCCAGCGGCATGGCCATCGCCGAGATGGGAGGCGACCAGCACGGCCGGCTGCTGCGCACCAACGACGCCCTGTGCCGGCTCCTCGGCCGCCCCGCCTCCGTCATGCGCCGCTACTCCTTCGCCGACCTCGTGCACCCCGAGGACATCGGCACCCTGCTGCGCACGTCCGCCGAGGGTGGCCGCGCCGAGCTGCGGCTCGGGCGCCGGGACGGCACCTACCTCTGGGTCTCGCTGCGCAATTCCGTCGTCGCGGACACCACCGACGGACCCCGCTTCCTCCTCACCCATGTGGAGGACATCGAGGAGCGCAAGCGCCACGAGCTGCACCTCGCGCACCGTGCCTCGCACGACGCGCTCACCGGCCTGCCCAACAGCGCGGAGCTGCGCGCCCGGCTCAGCGCCCGGCTCTGCGAGCGCCCGCACTCGACGACGGCGGCCACCGCCGTGGAGGCGCTGGACGCGGCGTACGGCGACGTCGAGGACGTGGACGCCCGGACGCACGGCTTCCGGGCCGACGGCTTCGAGGCGGACGCGGTGGCGGGCGGCGGCCCGTACGACCACCATGTGCACACGGTGGCGCCCGACAGCGAGCAGGACGACGGAACGAAGGGGCTCGCGGTCCTCTTCTGCGACCTCGACGGCTTCAAGTCCATCAACGACCGCTTCGGGCACCACACCGGCGACGCCGTCCTGATCGAGGTCGCCCGGCGGCTCACCACGTGTGTGCGCGACGGCGACACCGTCGCCCGGCTCGGGGGTGACGAATTCGTCGTCCTCGCGGACGGGCTCGGCGCCGCGGACGCCGCGGACCTGGCCGTACGGTTGCGTAACGCCATCATTCCCCCCATTCGGGTGGATGGCCGTGCGGTGCGCGTCGGGGCGAGCTTCGGGATCGGCTGGGCCGCCTGCGGCATGACCGCCGAAGAGGTGCTGCGCTCCGCCGACCAGCGGATGTATGTGGAGAAGCGGTCCCGGTCGAAGGTTCACCGCAGGGCCGGCTGACGTTCACGGACGGTCCGTTCCCGTACCCCGCCCAGGTCCCGGTAAGGCACCCCGAAGACCGACGGCAATTCTTGGTGTGCTCCGTTCGAGGTAGGCTCGGCCGGTCGGCGACGGCTGGCGATATTCGGCGACGGCTGGCGACATGGTGAGGAGTGACCCAGGGATGACGGCCGGGAACAACGGCGCAAGCACACCCGAGGACGACGATCCGTTCGGCTACCTGTACGAGGACGGACAGGCGTCCGGCGCCCAGTCGCCACGGCAGGGCGGCTACGGCTATCCGGGTCCCGTCTCGCAGCCCGGCGTGCCCAGAACCTCGTACAACCAGGTGCGGACGGTCGGCGAGCGCCAGTACGGGCAGCCGGTGCCGCAGCAGCAGCCGTACGGCGGGCAGCAGCAGGCCCAGTACGGCGCGCCGAACGCCCAGTACGCCGCCCCCGAGACGTATCCCGGCGGCGGGCCCACCGCGCACGTCCCGGTGCAGGGCGGCCATGGCCGCAGCGGCGGTCCCGGCAGCGGCGGTCCGAACACCAAGGGCCTGCTGATCGGTGCGATCGCGGTCGTCGCGGTCGTGCTCGTCGGCATCGGCGTCGCGATGATCACGAACGACGGCAAGGACAGCAACAAGAAGGACGAGGCTGCCACCTCGTCCGGTCCCGCCGGTCAGGTCGAGGAGTCCCCGAAGCCGAAGCAGTCCGAAACGTCCTCCGATGCCCCGGCGGAGCTGCCGAAGCAGGACGCCGCGACGCTGAAGCTCGGCGGCACGGCCACGCTCGACAACTCGGTCGAGGGCGCGAAGAGCGCGAACGGCCAGTACATCAATCTGAACGAGGTCGGCAGGTCCGCGACCTGGTCGGTCGAGGTACCGGAGGCCGGCGAGTACACGCTCTACGTGACGTACGGCGTGCCGGGCAAGGACGCCAAGACGTCGCTCACCGTCAACTCCGAGAGTCCGCGGTCCATCAACATGAAGAACTTCGCGCATGCCGCGGAGGGCGACCTGTCGAAGGGCTGGACGACCACCTTCGCCTGGGTCAACCTCAACAAGGGCTCGAACACGCTGATGATCTCGTGCAACGAGGGCGACCAGTGCGACGCCAACCTGGACCAGCTGTCGCTGAAGGCCGGGCACCAGACGCGCTGAACCCCGAACGCGGTCCGGCCCCACCACCCGACGAGGGCGGTGGGGCCGGTTTTCGTATGTGCCGGGCGGGTCAGCCCATCAGGCTCAGGAACCCCGCCACCGTCGTGGCCATCGCCTCGCGGCCCGGGACGATGTACTTGCGCGGGTCGACGCCCGTCGGGTTGTCGGCCAGGTACGCGCGCACCGCGCCGGTGAACGCCGTGTTCAGCGCCGTACCCACGTTGATCTTGCGCATGCCGGAGGCGACCGCCTGGCGGATCTCCTCGTCCGGGACGCCGCTGGAGCCGTGCAGCACCAGCGGGACCGGGACCGCGTCGCGCAGCCGGCCGATGAGGGCGTGGTCGAGGGCGGCGGTGCGCTCCGTCATCGCGTGCGAGGAGCCGACCGCGACGGCCAACGCGTCGACGCCGGTCGCCGCGACGTAGGCGGCGGCCTCGGCCGGGTCGGTCCGGACGCCGGGGGCGTGGGCGTCGAGCGGGGCCTCGCCCTCCTTGCCGCCGACCTTGCCGAGCTCCGCCTCGATCCAGATCCCGCGCTCGTGGCCCCAGGCGACCGCGTCGGCCGTGGCCCGCACGTTTTCCTCGTAGGCCAGCTTCGAGGCGTCGAACATCACCGAGCCGAAGCCCTCGTCGTGCGCCTGGTGCAGCAGCTCCACGGACTCGACGTGGTCGAGGTGGAGCGCGAGCGGTGCGTGGGAGGCGCGGGCGACGGCGGCGGCCGCGGCGGCGATGGCCGAGAGCCGGCCGCCGTGGAACTTCACGGCGTTCTCGGAGATCTGCAGGATGGCGGGCGCCCCGGCGCGTTCCGCGCCTGCGGCGATGGCCTCCGCGTGCTCCAGCGTGATGACGTTGAAGGCGGCGACTGAGCGTCCGTCGGCCTGGGCGGCCGAGACGAGTTCACCGGTGCTGACGAGCGGCATGCTGCCCCCTGGGACTTCGTGTGGTGCGGGATGGTGCTGGGTGGTCCGGGACGGTGCCGGGCGCGCGACGCGGGCTGGTTCCGCGCCACTCAGACCGTCGGTGCTTGTTCCTCGATGCCGACGCGCGGCAACAGCTCCTCGTACGCCGCCCGGTCGAACTCCCCGGCCGCCGGTGCCAGTACCGTCGCCGTCGACAGTGCCACCGCCCTGCGCAGCCGGTCCGGCCAGCTCAGCCCCTCGACGAGACCGGACAGCAGCCCGGCCACCGCGGAGTCGCCCGCTCCGGTGGGGTTGCCCGCGACCCGGTCCGGCGGCGCCGCCCGCCAGGCCCCCTCGGGGGTGACGGCGAGCATGCCGTCCGCGCCGAGGGAGGCGATCACGCCGTGCGCGCCCCGGCGGCGGGCGTCACGGGTGGCGCGCAGCGGGTCGCGGGAGCCGGTGAGCTGGGCGAGCTCGTCGGCGTTCGGCTTGATCAGGTCGGGGCGGGCGGCTATGCCCCGGCGCAGCGGTTCGCCGCTGGTGTCGAGGAGAACGGGGACCTCGGCGGCGCGGGCGATGCGGACCAGTTCGGCGTAGGCGCCGACGTGGATGCCGGGCGGCAGGCTGCCGCAGAGTGCGACCGCGTCCGCGTCGGCGAGGAGCTTCTCGTACGTGGCGAGAAAAGCGGCCCACTCGTCGGCGCTGACGAGTGGGCCGGGTTCGTTGAGCTGGGTGGTGTCGCCGGTGGACGCATCGACGACGGCGATGGTGCGGCGGGTGTTCCCGGCGACGGGGACGAGTGCGTCGCGCGGCGGGAGGTCCGCCAGGAGCTCGCGGAGCACGGCTCCGGTGGCGCCTCCGGCGAAGCCGGTGACCACGGTTTCGTGGCCGAGTGCGGAGAGCACCCGGGCGACGTTGAGCCCTTTGCCGCCGGGGCGTTCGGAGATGTCACCGACGCGGTGGCTGGTGTGCGGGACCAGCGCCGGTACGCCGTACGTCAGGTCGAGTGCCGTGTTCAGCGTGACCGTGAGGATCACCTCGGTCACCCCTTCGATCCGTGCCGGAGCGCGGATCCCTTGCCAGAACGCGCTTTCCCTGCTGTTTACGCAAGCGATCATGCCAAAGAGCAAGCGGTCGGCCCAGACCTCCGGGCCAACCGCTGTCTCTTCGTTACGTATTCGGCCCACTGTCAAGAATGGCTGAAATCACCCGAGTTCGGGCTCAATAACCCATTCGCCCTTGCGCATGACGCCCTTGAGCGCGAAGTCCGCGTCCAGGACGACCAGGTCCGCGTCCTTGCCCCGGTCGAGCGAGCCGACCCTGTCGTACACGCCGAGCAGCCGTGCCGGGTTGGCGGAGATGGACTGCACGACGTCCCCGACCGGGATCCGGTCGAGCGTGACGGCCCGGCGGAACGCGGTGTCCAGGGTGAGTGTGGAACCCGCGATCGAGTTGCCCTCGACGAGCCGGGCGACGCCGTCCTTGACCTCGACGGCGAGCGGGCCCAGCTGGTACTGGCCGTCGCCGAACCCGGCCGCGTCCATCGCGTCCGTGATCAGCGCGACGCGGGCGGCGCCCGCGTGGTGGTACGCCAGCTCCAGGGCGGCCGGGTGCAGATGCGTACCGTCGTTGATCAGCTCGACGGTGATCCGCTCGTCCTCCAGGAGGGCGGCGATCGGACCGGGCTCGCGGTGGGCGAGCGGCGACATCGCGTTGAACAGGTGGGTGGCGACGGTGGCGCCCGCGTCGATCGCCTCGACGGTCTGCTCGTACGTCGCGTCGGTGTGCCCGATCGCGGCGATCACGCCGTGCTCGGCGAGCAGCCGCACCGACTCGATGCCGCCCGGCAGCTCGGTGGCGAGCGTGAACATCTTCGCGGTGCCGCGCGCCGCGTCCATCAGCTTGCGGACCTCGGCCGGGTCCGGGTGGCGCAGCAGCTTCTCGCTGTGCGCGCCCTTGCGGCACGGCGAGATGAACGGGCCCTCGAAGTGGATCCCGGCCAGGTCGCCCTGCTCGACCAGCTCGGAGAGGATGCCGGCCCGCTCGGCGAGGAAGTCCATCTCTCCGGTGACGGTGGAGGCGACCAGGGTGGTGGTGCCGTGCTCGCGGTGGGTGCGGATGCCGGTGAGGACCTCGTCCACGGTGCCGGAGGTGAAGGACGCGCCGCCGCCGCCGTGGTTGTGCATGTCGACGAAGCCGGGGACGACCCAGTGGCCGGTCAGATCGATGGTCCGAGCACCCTCCGCCGGACTCCCGGCGATCCGAGTTCCCTCGACGATCACCCGGCCGTTCTCGACGGTGCCGGTGGGAAGAACCACCCGGGCCCCGGCGAGAACCGTGCTGTCTGCGGGTCCGGCCATCAGGCGGATACCTCCGTGGAGAGAAGATCCCAGGCGAGCAGCCCTGCACCCAGGCATCCGGCGGTGTCCCCGAGGGCCGCCGGGACGATGTCGGGCAGCTTCTGGAACGTGACACGTTCCTCGACGGCCGCACGGAGTGGTACGAACAAGGTTTCCGCTGCCTCGGCGAGACCGCCACCGATGATGAGCGTGCGGGGGTCCAGCAGGGTCAGCGCGGTGACCAGCCCGGCGGCGAGCGCGTCGACCGCGTCCTGCCATACCCGTACGGCCGCGGGATCGCCCGATTCGACGGCCTTCGCGCAGTCCGCGGCGTCGGCCTCCGGGTCCCCCGACGCGGCGGCCCAGGCGCGGCTGACGGCGGAGGCGGACGCGAGGGTCTCCAGACAGCCGCGCTGTCCGCACCCGCAGTCCGGCCCGTCCGGTCGGACCACGATGTGCCCGATCTCGCCCGCGTACCCGTGCGCGCCCGCCTCGATGGTGCCCGCGATACCGATGGCTCCGGCGATGCCGGTGCCGAGCGGGACGAACAGGAAGCGGTCGGCGCCCCTGCCCGCGCCGATCCTGCCTTCGGCGAGGCCGCCTGTCCTGACGTCGTGGCCGAGCGCGACGGGTACGCCGCCGAGCCGTGCGCCGAGCAGGGTGCGCAGGGGGACGTCGCGCCAGCCCAGGTTCGAGGCGTAGACCGCGATCCCGTTCTCCGGGTCGACGATGCCGGGCACGGCGACACCGGCCGCGACGGCGCTCTCGCCGAAGTGTTTCTCCCCGTGGGCGCGCAGTTCCGCGGCAAAGGCGAGGATCGACTCCACGACGGCGTCGGGTCCGCGCTCCCTGCCGGTTGCGCGCCGGGCCTCGTACAGCAGAGTGCCGTCGGCCCCGACCAGTGCGGCCTTCATTCCGGTGCCGCCCACATCGAGGGCGATGACGTGTTTCACGGGAGACAGTTTCGCCCGAGGACCCCCGATAGGTCTAGTCCACTATCGCTGTTTGTTGAGGATCCATACAAAAGTGTGGCAAAGCCCCGGAGTGCGCCCCGGAGCACGCCTTTGACCGGGCCTTCTGTCGAGCTCAGGGAGCCAGGATCACGCTGCGCGACAGATTGCGGGGGTGGTCCGGGTCGCACCCCTTCGACTCCGCGATCTCGACCGCGAGGCGCTGCGCCCGGATCGGATCCGCCATCGGGTCGGCCACTGCCTGATCTTCACAGCGTGTCGGCGCGGGTGTGGTGGGTCGCTCGATCGAGTGAGGGGTGGGGAATCGCACCTGCGCACACATGCCGGACGAGGTGCATGGCTTCGTGCTCGCGGGCTGGATGATCCGTGCGTACACGTTCCGCATGCGGCCCACCGCGGGTCGGACACAGACTCTCAACGAGATGGCCGCCGTGCTCGGTTCGAATTCGGCGGAGGGGTCGAAGGCGGAGGGTGCGGAGGAGCGGGTGGCCGGGTAGCGGGTCCGGGGGCGGGCGATATGTTGGCTCATATGACCGCCCCCGACGACGGCTCCGCCGAAGCGGAGCCCCCTGCCGACAGCCCCGCCGACCACCCTGGCACCGGGCTCTCCGACCGGGAACGTGCGGTCCTGGCCGTGGAACGGCGCTCGTGGCCCGGCCCGGGGGCGAAGGAGCGGGAGATCCGGGAGGGCCTGGGCATCTCGCCGACGCGCTACTACCAGCTGCTGAACGCGCTCCTGGACGACCGGCGGGCACTGGAGGAGGACCCGGTGACGGTGAACCGGCTGCGACGGATCCGAGAGGCTCGACGGGGGCGGCGGTGATGTTGCGGCGTCGCCGCACATCCAGCCCCGGCGACGGAGGAGCGGGTGCCCCGGTGCGGAGCCACCGGTTCCGGGAAGGGCGGGCAGGGGAACAGGCAGGGCGCGGGCGCGGGCCGTAGCCGCACCGCACCACCCCCGATACCCTCGATCCATGGGCAGCACTCCGGAACAGTCCCTGCCGACCCCCACCACCCCGGCCGGCCGCGAAGGCCTCGCCGCTCTCCTCGCCCGCCCCGAGCGCGCCGTCGTCGCGCTCGATTTCGACGGCACCCTCGCCGAGATCGTCCCGGACCCGGAACAGGCCCGCGCCCACCCCGGCACCGTCCCGGCCCTGGCCGCGCTCGCTCCGAAGGTCGCCTCCGTCGCCGTGATCACCGGTCGCCCGGCCGACGTCGCGGTCCGGCACGGCGGCTTCGCCGGAGTCCCGGGCCTTGACCACCTCGTCGTTCTCGGCCACTACGGCGCCGAACGCTGGGACGCCGTCTCCGGCGCCGTCCACGCTCCCGCCCCGCACCCGGGCGTCGCCGCAGTCCGCGCCGAACTCCCCGGCCTGCTCGAACGGTTCGCCTCCTGGCGCGGTACCTGGATCGAGGAGAAGGGCCGGGCGCTCGCGGTCCACACCCGCCGGGCCGCCGACCCGCAAGCCGCGTTCGACGCGCTGCGCGGCCCGCTCGGTGCGCTCGCCGCCCTGCACGGGCTGATCGTCGAACCGGGCCGTCTCGTCCTGGAGCTGCGACCGCCCGGCATGGACAAGGGTGTGGCGCTCATGGAGTTCGTCCGGGAGACGGACGCCGAGTCCGTTCTCTTCGCCGGCGACGACCTGGGTGACCTCGCGGCCTACGCGGCCGTGGAGAAGCTCCGCGCCGAGGGCCCCGACGGCATCCCGGGCCTGCTGGTCTGCAGCGGCAGCGCCGAAGTGCCCGAACTGGCTGAACGCGCCGACCTGTTGCTGCCGGGACCGGGAGCCGTCGTGGAGTTTCTCTCGGCCTTGGCGCACCGTCTCCGGTCGGGCCCCACCGAGGTGTGACGGGCGACGTCACCCCTGCCGCAGCGCGTCCAGCTGTTCCAGGAACCACTGCTGCGGCGGCAGCGCCGTCGCCGCAGCGGCCAGCCGCTTCGAGCGCTCCGCCCGTTCCCCGTCCGGCATCGTCAGCGCCTCGTGCAGGGCAGCCGCCGTCGCGGACACGTCATAGGGGTTCACCACGATCGCGTCGGCGCCCAGCTCCTCGTACGCCCCCGCCTCCCGCGACAGCACCAGCGCGCAGCCCGCGTCGGAGACCACCGGGACCTCCTTGGCGACGAGGTTCATGCCGTCGCGGATCGGGTTGACGAGCGCCACGTCCGCCAGCCGGTACGCCCCCAGCGAGCGTGCGAAGTCGTCATTCACATGGAGCAGGACCGGGGTCCAATCGGGTGTCCCGTACGCCGAGTTGATGTCGTCCGCCAGTCGCTGCACCTCGGCCGTGTACTCCCGGTACACCGTCAGGTCCTGCCGCGACGGGTACGCGAACGCCACATGCACCACCCGCTCGCGCCACTGCGGGCGGGTGTTCAGCAGCTCCCGGTACGCCAGCAGCCCGCGCACGATGTTCTTGGACAGCTCCGTACGGTCCACCCGCACGATCGTCTTCCGGCCGGTGCCGCCCACCTGCTCCCGCAGCACTGCCATCCGCTCGTCCACGTCCGCCTCGTGCGCGCGGCGGCGCAGGAAGTCCGCGTCCGCGCCCAGACCGTGCACGCCGATCCTCGTCCGGCCCGTGCCGCCCAGGATCTCCGTGCAGCAGCCGATGAACGCGTCCGCCCACCGCCGGGTCAGGAAGCCCGCCCGGTCCGCGCCGAGCATGCCGCGCAGCAGCTGCTCCGCGATGTCGTCGGGCAGCAGCCGGAAGTAGTCGACCGGCGCCCACGGGGTGTGCGAGAAGTGGCCGATCCGCAGGTCGGGCCGCAGCTCGCGGAGCATGCCCGGGACCAGCGCCAGGTGGTAGTCCTGCACCAGCACCGCGGCGCCCTCGCCCGCCTCCTCGGCGAGCGCCTGCGCGAAGGCCAGGTTGTACGTCTCGAATGACGCCCACTGCCGGCGGAACTCCGCGTCGAAGACCGGATCCAGCGGTGTCTGGTACAGCATGTGGTGGACGAACCAGAGCACCGAGTTCGCGATGCCGTTGTACGCGTCGGCGTGGACGTCGGCGTCGATGTCGAGCATCCGTACGCCCGGCTCGGCGATCCCGTGCCGGACCGCTGCCCTGTCCCCGTCGCCGAGCGCCGCGCAGACCCACAGCTTGTCCTCGACCGCGCTCAGGCCGGAGACGAGCCCGCCGCCGCCCCGTCTGGCGCCGATCGAACCGTCCGCGCGCAGCGCGTACGAGACGGGGCCGCGGTTGGACGCGACGAGTACCTGGGCAGCCGACGTGACCGCGTGCTCGGAGACCATGTTGCGGAATCTAGCCCGATCGCGAACCACCCAAACGTGCGAAGTCAGGCCGCGCGGCGCGAAACGTACTCCGTGATCTCGCACATCGGGGGCCGCTCCTCCGTGTCCACCGGATGGGTGCGCGGTACGAAGCCGTCCTCGCCCCGCTCGAACTGGGTCAGGGCCGGACGTACCAAGTGACCTCGGGACAGCCGGAGTTGAGCGGTGCGATAGATCGCCGCGGCCATCCGTCCCAGCGCCTGGCCGTCCTGGTGGCGGTGTCTGCGTACCCCCACGTCGACCTGTGCCAGCGCGTCCAGCCCGACGGTGTGCAGGGCGTCCACCAGCAAGCCGAGTTCCACTCCGTAGCCGACGGGGAACGGCAGCCGCTCCAGCAGCGAGCGCCGCACCGCGTACTCGCCGCCGAGCGGCTGGACGAAGCCGGCCAGCTGTGGCCAGTGCAGGTTGAGCAGCGGGCGGGCCACCAGTTCCGTGACGCGGCCGCCCTGACCCGCGGTGTCGCCCAGGGGGCGGTCGTACATCGCCTTGACGAACTGCACCCCGGGGTCGGTGAGCAGCGGGCCGACGATGCCGGAGACGAAGTCCGCGGAGAAGTCCCTCAGGTCGGCGTCTATGAAGCAGACGATGTCACCGCTGGTGACCAGGAGCGAGCGCCACAGGACCTCGCCCTTGCCGGGGAGCGTGGGTATGCGCGCGAGTATCGCGTCGCGGTGCACCACTCGGGCGCCCGCCTTCCGGGCGACTTCCGCCGTGCCGTCCGTTGAGCCGGAGTCGATCACCAGCAGCTCGTCGACCAGCGGCACTTCCTCCATCAGTTCGACCCGGATCGTCTCGACGATGGCGCCGACCGTCGCCTCCTCGTTCAGGGCGGGCAGCACCACGCTCACGCTCCCGCGCCGCGGGTCCCGGCCCTTGGCAGCGACGAGCCGGTCCAGCGGGCGGTCGGCTGCCGACCAGGAACGCCTGGCCAGCCAGCTTTCGACCTCTTCCAGCACGGTCGATACTCCCTGTATGTGATCCATCTCGCGGTTCGGACGACTATCTCAACCGTCCGATGCTTCGGTTACAGTCTTGAACAACGCGGATGACCGTCGCATGTCGGGGTCCTCCGCCAATAAATGCCTGGGTCGATGATCCAGTGCCATAGCGCTCATCCAGAGGGACTGAGGGAACGGCCCGTTGAAGTCCCGGCAACCCTCCCGCCGACCGCGAGGTCAGGTGGGGAAGGTGCCAATTCCGTCTCGTGGCGAAATGCGCCGCGAGGAAGATGAGGAGAAAGGGCCTCGCCATCATGGCTGCGCAGACTGTTGCAGTAAGCACCGATTCTTCCACCGACGCCGTCGACCTCGGCCCCGCAGCGGCACTCTCCTGCCGCGAGTGCGGAGAGCGTTTCGAACTCGGTCCCCTTTTCGCCTGCGCGTCCTGTTTCGGGCCGCTCGAAGTGGCATACGACCTGCCGAGCGGCTCCCCGGACGAGCTGAAGAAGCGCATCGAGGCCGGACCGAACAACATCTGGCGCTACGCGCCGCTGCTGCCCGTCCCCGCCGATGTCGCGGACAAGCCCAACATCAACCCCGGCTTCACCAAGCTGGTCAAGGCCGACAACCTCGCCCGTGAGCTGGGCGTCACCGGCGGTCTGTACGTCAAGGACGACTCCGGCAACCCGACGCACTCCTTCAAGGACCGCGTCGTCGCCATCGCCGTCGAGGCCGCCCGCGCCTTCGGTTTCACCACCCTCTCCTGCTCCTCCACCGGCAACCTCGCCGGTGCGGTGGGCGCGGCCGCCGCCCGGGCCGGCTTCCGGTCCTGCGTGTTCATCCCGCACGACCTGGAGCAGGGCAAGGTCGTCATGGCCGCGGTGTACGGCGGTGAGCTGGTCGGCATCGAGGGCAACTACGACGACGTCAACCGCTTCTGCTCGGAGCTCATCGGCGACCCGCTCGGTGAGGGATGGGGCTTCGTCAACGTCAACCTGCGCCCGTACTACGGCGAGGGCTCCAAGACGCTCGCGTACGAGATCTGCGAACAGCTCGGCTGGCAGCTGCCCGACCAGCTCGTCATCCCGATCGCGTCCGGCTCGCAGCTCACGAAGATCGACAAGGGTCTTCAGGAGCTGATCAAGCTCGGTCTCGTCGAGGACAAGCCGTACAAGATCTTCGGCGCCCAGGCCGAGGGCTGCTCCCCGGTCTCCACGGCCTTCAAGGCCGGTCACGACGTCGTGCGCCCGCAGAAGCCGAACACGATCGCCAAGTCCCTGGCGATCGGCAATCCGGCCGACGGTCCGTACGTCCTGGACATCGCCCGCCGCACCGGCGGCGCGGTCGAGGACGTCAACGACGAACAGATCGTCGACGCGATCAAGCTGCTGGCCCGCACCGAGGGCATCTTCGCCGAGACGGCGGGCGGGGTGACGGTCGGCGTGACGAGGAAGCTGATCGAGGCGGGTCTGCTGGACCCGACGCTCACCACGGTCGTCCTGAACACCGGTGACGGTCTGAAGACTCTGGACGCGGTCGCCCCGACGACCGGTCCGACCGCGACCATCCGGCCCAGCCTGGACGCGTTCCGCGACGCCGGCCTCGCCAACGGCTGACCCGACCACCCGAGACGTAAGGAAGGCACCCGCATGAGCGTCAAGGTCCGTATCCCCACCATCCTGCGCACCTACACGGGCGGCGAGGCCGAGGTCCCGGCCGAGGGCTCGACCCTCTCCCAGGTCATCGAGTCGCTGGAACAGAACCACCCGGGCATCGCCGCGCGTGTCCTGGACGACCAGGGCAAGCTCCGCCGCTTCGTGAACGTGTACGTCAACGACGACGACGTGCGCTTCGAAGGCGGCCTGGAGACGGCCACCCCGGACGGCGCGGGCATCTCCATCATCCCGGCGGTCGCGGGCGGCTGCTGACCTGTAGTCGGCCCCTGCGGCCGACTTCGCAGCGTTACCGGAATTGCCCCCTCTGCGAGCTAAGCGGAGGGGGCAATTCTGCATGGTTGAGCGCGGTAGAGTTGGGAAGTCCCCTCCGCTGCCCGTGCCGACCGCATATGAGAATGCGCCCGCCCACGACAAGATGCAGCCAAAGTGTTCCAACTCCTTGCGCCGTAAGTGGCCTTTGTCCGGCCCGACTTGCCCTGGAATCGCATGAACTCCTCACATTCGGGCGTTCGGCGCTGCCCAGAATTCTCGTCCGATTGACCTGTTGCAGAGGGCAGTTGGGCAGATACATTCGGCCGCGGTCGACGCGTTCCGGCGCACACCCTCTCCTGTCGGAGGGTGAGTTCTGACCCGGGTCCGCGAAGTGCGGTCCTGTGCAAGGGCCAGTAATAGGGGAGTTAGCCATGGCTCAGGGCACCGTCAAGTGGTTCAACGCGGAGAAGGGGTACGGCTTCATCGCGGTCGACGGTGGTGCGGATGTTTTCGTCCACTACAGCGCGATCCAGATGGACGGGTACCGCACCCTCGAAGAGGGTCAGCGAGTTGAATTCGAAATCTCGCAGGGCCAGAAGGGGCCGCAGGCGGACATGGTCAAGCTCGCCGTCGGCTGAGCTCGGCGCGGTCGGCCAACGACACCACTCACGCACGAAGGGTCCGTACCCACCGGGGGACGGGCCCTTCGTGCGTGCCCCCGCCCGTCGCGCCACCCGGCCCCCCGCGCGCCGTCGCCCGGCTTCCGGGTTGTCCACAACCGTCGAGGGCGCTTGCACTCGTGGGGGTCGAGTGCTAATCATTGGCGTTAGCACTCTCCAGGTGAGAGTGACAGAACTTGGACCGGGCCGGTGAGGCCCGCAGGCTTGGTGGGGCAAGGAACCACCGGGCACGCAGGCCGTCCGTCGCGGGCGCCACTCGGTCCGGAGAAATCCACCCCTGTCCGGGAGGACCACTTCACATGGCCAAGATCATCGCGTTCGACGAGGAGGCACGGCGCGGTCTCGAGCGCGGGATGAACCAGCTCGCCGACGCCGTCAAGGTCACCCTTGGCCCCAAGGGCCGCAACGTCGTCCTCGAGAAGAAGTGGGGCGCGCCCACGATCACCAACGATGGTGTTTCCATCGCCAAGGAGATCGAGCTCGAGGACCCGTACGAGAAGATCGGCGCCGAGCTGGTCAAGGAAGTCGCCAAGAAGACGGACGACGTCGCCGGCGACGGTACGACCACCGCCACCGTTCTCGCCCAGGCGCTCGTCCGTGAGGGCCTGCGCAACGTTGCCGCGGGTGCCAACCCGATGGCCCTCAAGCGGGGCATCGAGAAGGCCGTCGAGGCCGTCTCCGCCGCTCTGCTGGAGCAGGCCAAGGACGTGGAGACCAAGGAGCAGATCGCTTCGACGGCCTCCATCTCCGCCGCCGACACCCAGATCGGCGAGCTCATCGCCGAGGCGATGGACAAGGTCGGCAAGGAAGGCGTCATCACCGTCGAGGAGTCCCAGACCTTCGGTCTGGAGCTGGAGCTCACCGAGGGTATGCGCTTCGACAAGGGCTACATCTCGGCGTACTTCGCCACCGACATGGAGCGCATGGAGTCGTCCCTGGACGACCCGTACATCCTGATCGTCAACTCCAAGGTCAGCAACGTGAAGGACCTCCTTCCGCTGCTGGAGAAGGTCATGCAGTCCGGCAAGCCGCTGCTGATCATCGCCGAGGACGTCGAGGGCGAGGCTCTGTCGACCCTGGTCGTCAACAAGATCCGTGGCACCTTCAAGTCCGTGGCCGTCAAGGCCCCGGGCTTCGGTGACCGCCGCAAGGCCATGCTCGGCGACATCGCCATCCTCACCGGTGGCACCGTCATCTCCGAGGAGGTCGGTCTCAAGCTCGAGAACGCCGGCCTGGACCTGCTGGGCCGTGCCCGCAAGGTCGTCATCACCAAGGACGAGACGACGATCGTCGACGGCGCCGGTGACACCGACCAGGTTCAGGGTCGCGTCAACCAGATCCGTGCCGAGATCGAGAACTCCGACTCGGACTACGACCGCGAGAAGCTCCAGGAGCGCCTGGCGAAGCTGGCCGGCGGCGTGGCCGTCATCAAGGCCGGTGCCGCCACCGAGGTCGAGCTCAAGGAGCGCAAGCACCGCATCGAGGACGCCGTTCGCAACGCGAAGGCCGCCGTCGAGGAGGGCATTGTCGCCGGTGGTGGCGTCGCGCTGCTGCAGGCTTCCGCCGTCTTCGAGAAGCTGGAGCTCTCGGGTGACGAGGCGACCGGCGCCAACGCCGTCAAGCTGGCGCTGGAGGCCCCGCTCAAGCAGATCGCCGTCAACGGTGGTCTCGAGGGTGGCGTCGTCGTCGAGAAGGTGCGCAACCTGCCGATCGGTCACGGCCTGAACGCTGCGACCGGCGAGTACGTCGACATGATCGCCGAGGGCATTCTCGACCCGGCGAAGGTCACGCGCTCCGCTCTGCAGAATGCCGCGTCGATCGCCGCGCTGTTCCTGACCACCGAGGCCGTCATCGCCGACAAGCCGGAGAAGGCCTCTGCGGCCGCTCCGGGCGGCATGCCGGGCGGTGACATGGACTTCTGATCCTGACGGATCGGTAAGTGCCTGCACGTCGGCCCCCGGGACCAACTGGTCCCGGGGGCCGACGTCGTGTCCGGACCGGGTGCGGTCCCGCGGCGTGAACACCCTCTCAGGGAAGTGGGCCGACGGTCCGTCAGGCGGACGGCCGTCGGACCCCCGACGACGCACGGCGCCTGGAAGTACTTCATCTTCACCAGCTGATTCGGCGGCCGGTCTCATGAGGCCGTGAAGTCGGGGCGCGTTCCAGGCGGTGGGACGGGACGCGCCCCGCCTCCCTGTTGAGTTCCTCGACGGAAACGCCACAACTCTCCTGCCGGTCTTCCAGGTTGTGAGCGTTGTGGCGGCGGCAGGGCCGCGTATGCGAAGGTGCAGGCGCTTGCCGGGTGGGGTGCCGCCGGAGAAGCGCAGAACGAGGCGTCCCGGATCATGTGGCATTCCTCACAGCGAAAGTGCACGTAGTGAAAGCAACTGCACCCTTTCGTCTTTTCTGTCTGTCGGGGTGTCGTGGTGTTGGCCGGAATGGGTGAAAAACTCGTGACGGTCGACCGTTGCCCCGGTCATACCATCGCCTCAAGTCGCATCTGCGTGCCCCATTCCGCTGCGACCCTTCTTCTCTTTTCGGACCCCGAAGGGCTCTTGTGAAGATTCGCCGGATTCTTGCCACAGCTGTTGCCGCCGCAGTGACCACGCCTGCCCTCCTGCTGTCGGTCACCCCCGCGTTCGCCGACGACAAGCCGACAGCGCAGACGCAGGAGAAGCCGTCCATCGCGGAGTTGGAAAAGGCCGCCGAAGCAGCGCAGGCGGCGTACGACGACGCCGTAGCGGCCGAGAGTGCCGCCTACGCTGCTCTGGAAGCGGTCCTGTCCGACACCTCTCCGCTGGCCGTTGCGGCCAAGGCCGCCGAGACCGCGGCGGCCGACGCCGCCACCGCGAAGACCGAAGCCGACCAGGCGGTCGTCGACGCCAAGGCGGCGGTCGACGCCCTCCCGGAGACGGCCACCGAGGAGGAGAAGACCGCGGCGGCGACGACTCTCACCGAGGCGGAAGCCGCCGCCGTAGCCGCCACCGATGCCAAGGCCGCCGCCGATGCCAAGGTCGTGGAGGCCCTGGACGCGCGTGACGACGAGCGGGTCGCCGCAGCCCGGAAGCTGGACCAGGCGCAGAAGGCCACCGAGGCGGCGCTCGCTGACAAGACCGCCGCCGACGAGGCGCTGGCCAAGGCGAAGAAGGAGGCGGGTGAGGATGGCGAGGACTGCGTCCCCGAGGCCAAGCTCACCACGGTCGTCACCGGTCTGCCGTCCAAAGTCGTCGCCGGTACGAAGGTCAACTTCAATCTCCGGGTGACCAACGGCACCGACAAGACGATGGACGAGGTACTTCCGTTCGCCTACGTCCACGCGACCGACAAGAGCGGCCTCAAGGACATCGACGACCTGGTGCACCTGCAGTGGTCGTCCGCCTCGTCCTCGACGTGGAAGACCGTCGACAACGAGCACTACATGGACGCCATCAGCCCGCTGAAGGCAGGCGCCCACGCCGACGTCAAGATGCGCCTCACGATCGACGCCTCGGCACCCGCGGGCAACGGCATCACCTTCGTCGCCGGTGACTACTTCAACGACAACGGCACCTGCGGCGGGAACCCGGACCTCGAGGGCTACGAGTTCCTGATCGCCGCCGCGGGCAGCAAGCCCGGCAAGGTCGACGACGCCAAGCCCAGCACGACCGAGCCGAAGACCTCGGACCTCAAGCCGCAGAGCGGAGCGTCGGCCAGTCCCGTGAGCGGCAGCCTCGCCTCCACGGGCTCGTCCTCCGCGACGTCGCAGCTCGCCCTCGCAAGCGGCGCGGCCCTGGCGATCGGCGCCGGCGCGGTGTTCGTCGCACGCCGTCGCAAGGCCGGCTCCCACGCCTGACGCACGAGGCGGGGTGCCGACCCGGCACCCCGGCCCACGCGCTGACCGCCCAACGGGCCCGACACCGAGCGGTGTCGGGCCCGCTGCGGTGACACGGCCGTCCCGGCGCGCAGCCACCTGCGGACCGACGCCTACGGGCCCGGAGTTCGGAGTGCGGCAGCAGGGCTCGGAGCAGGCGGTCCAGACCGGCGCGGGAGTCGCGGCAGCAGCGTCACGTGATTGCACCCTGCCTCTCGGGGCGGGGGACCATCGCGGCTCGCACCTGGGCCATCCGGTCGCGGATCCCGTCGGCCGGGATCCCGCGGCTGCTCGCCGGCACGGAGGCCTGCTCACCCCGGCATGGCCCGCACTCGCCGCCGGGCAGCGTCTCCGCCCGGCCCGGCGTGCCGCATTTCGCGCACTCCAGGACCCGCAGCGCGGCGGATGGGGTGGGCGGAGCGACCCGTTCGGGTGGCATCTTGGTGGTCAGGCGACTGCGGACCAGAGCCGCCGCGTGATGCACCGGAACCGGCAACCCGTCGGTCAGTGCGTGCAGCAGCTGTACTTCGGTGGCGCCCCGGTCGAACCACGCCGTGACGTACGGCTCCAGCGCCGCGCAGTCCGTCGATGACAGGCTCAGCGCGGGTGCGGTGCGGCCGAGTGCGGCCAGCAGGACGAATGCCCGGGAGCGGGTCGGCCGCCGCTGCTCCGGGGGTACGTCGCCCCTGGTGAACGCGGCCCACCAGTCGTCGTCGCGAGACGTGCGGGAGAAGAACGTACGCGTCACCCAGCGTGCGCTGCCCGAGCCGATGACGTGCTCGCTGCCCCGGCGCAGATGCCCGGCCCGCTGGAGGTTGTTCAGCGCGCTCCGCAGTGCGCACTGCCCGTACGGCAACACCTTGGCCAGCGTCTTCACGGAGATGTCGGCGCCGTCCGGCAGCCGGTCGACATAGGCGGCGACGGCGGCCTCACGCGGCGGAAGGTGCGCGAAGTCGCGTGCGGTACGGGGTCGTTGGCCGGACGCGGACCGCTTGCCGTAGCCCGGGTTGGCCATCGGGTGGGACGGCGTGTACGGGACATGAGGGGGTACGTGCGGTGCGCGCGGGGCAGCACTAAGCTGGCTGTCAGCCATTGGATCGCCTTCTTCGATCTCGTTGGTCAGACCCCTGTTCGGTGTTCCCGCACCGGCAGGGGTCGTTCGTTATTCGGAACGCTAGAGCGTTCGCACCGTGCGTGGCAAGCCAGTCACGAAAAGTGAACGTGCCTGCTGGGGAGGGTGGGTGGGTTGAAGCCCTCCACCCCTTCCTCGAAAAGAGCGCTCGGAGTACGGGGCTTGAGCCCCGGGCCTCAGATGCGCTTGAGATCCGCGACGAAGGACGACCACGCCGCCGTACGGAAGACGAGCGCCGGGCCGTCCGGGACCTTGGAGTCGCGGACGGGGACGACTCCGGGGTGGCCGTCGGCGACCTCCAGGCAGTCCCCGCCGTCTCCGCCGCTGTACGAGGACTTGTGCCAGATGGCCGCGGACAGGTCGTAGTCAGAACTGCTGAGCTTCATGGGCGTAATCCTCCGCCACTGACTCGATCAGGACCAGGGACGCTTCCGGTGACAATGCGCTGGCCACTACCAGATCGTAGGTCAGTTCGTAGTGCCTGACGGTTGCGGGATCGTCCTGCAACTTCCCTGTGCCCAGGCCCTGAAGGTAGACGAGCGGGGGCGCGTCCTCGAAGGACATCAGTTTGAGCGGACCTTGCATGGCCATGTGTGCGCCCGCGTTGAACGGGAGTACCTGCACGATGATCCGGTGTACGCGTGCCAGCTTCAGGACGTGGTTGAGCGCCTCTGCCATCACTGCCGGTCCGCCCGCCTCCCGACGTAACGTCGCCTCGTCGAGAACCACCCAAACCATGGGCGTTGTTGGATCGGTCAGAAGGAGCGCCCGTTCCAGCCTCGCTGCGACCAGGTCGTCGATCACGTTCTCCGGTGCCGTCGGCTGGTATGCGCGGAACACCGCCCGTGCGTACGGCTCCGTCTGCAACAGCCCAGGGATCAGCTGCGGCGCGTACTCCTTGATGGTCCTCGCGACGGCCTCGGCCTCCGCCGCCTCTGCGAAGTGGTCCGGGTACTTCGAATTCTTCAGGGCGACGCAGTTCCGTACGAAGAAGCCGTCCGTCGTCAGGATCTCGTCGAACTTCTGGGCCTGGTCCACCTGCATCCGGCGCGTACCGGACTCCAGTTGGCCGATGAACGAGCCGCTGACGAAGAGCGGGAGGCCGAGTTCTTCCTGGGAGAGGCCGGCGCTGTCCCTCCGGTGGCGGAGTTCGGCGCCGAGGAGGGCCCGTGGTGAGGAGGACGGGTCGAGTTTCTTGGGGCCCGGCATGGCAACTCCCTGTGACACACCTGCGGTTGTTGGACCTGCGCCGCTTCCAGGTTAGTCGAGCGTCGGACACGCTGGGTAGGCATCGCGATTACCGAGCGTGGAAGGTGTGCAGGATGACCACTACGGAGCGACGACGGGTTGCCGCCGGAAGAGTGCGGGAGGCGGAGGACGCGGTGGAGACGCTGAGACAAGGGCTGAAGGGTGTGGGGCTGACGCTGCCGTCGTTGCGGATCGACCCGGTGTCGTGCGCGGGGAACGAGCCCGCGCCGTTGGTGGACCTCGGGCGGTGCACCATCGATACGGCGCTGCGGCTGAGTGCTGTGCTGGGCCTGGACGGGCAACAGGGAGACCGGGCATGACGGGTGAGGGGCTTGAGCCGTGTACGCCGGAACTCGGGTCGTTCGCGGTGGATTCCCGCGACGGGCGGGTAGGGCGCGTGATGGGGCGCGTCGGGCCGTACGTACAGCTGCGGCCGCCGGGCGGTGGGGCGGAGTGGGATTGCCCGCCGGAGTCCGTGCGGCCGGCGCCGCCCGGGGAGGTGCTGCGGGCCCGGGTCAGGGAGGTCAACCGGGAGGGGCGGCTGCCGTGAGGGTGTCGCTGGGCAGGTCTGACATGGCGGCGGATGTGCGGAAGGGCGAGTGTGCGGGAGGCCGTGGTGATCACGGCCGCCCGTCGCGCAATGTCATGCAATGACTACATGAAGGCGCAAGTGGTGGCAGGTCGGGTGCCGTGGGCGGTCAGGAAAATTTCAGGGAGGCCCTGCCAGCGTGCAGTTCCATGACAACCGACACGATTGACACGTATACGTCGGGCAAGCGCTCCCGGGCGCGGCAGATGCTGAACAAGGTCCCGGAAGTGACCCTCTACTTCTGGGTGATCAAGGTGCTGTGCACCACCGTGGGCGAGACCGCGGCCGACCTGCTCAACGCCAATCTGGGCATGGGGCTGACCAACACCTCGTACCTGATGAGTGCGCTGCTGGTCGTGACCCTGTTCTTCCAGTTCCGGGCGCGTCGGTATGTGCCGGGCCTGTACTGGCTGACCGTGGTCCTGATCAGCGTCGTCGGCACGCTGATCAGCGACAACCTGACCGACAACCTCGGGGTTCCGCTCCAGACCACGACCGTGGTGTTCGCGGTGGCGCTCGCCGTCACGTTCTTCGTCTGGTACGCGAGCGAGCGGACGCTGTCCATCCACTCGATCCGGACGACGCGCCGTGAGGCGTTCTACTGGCTGGCGATCCTGTTCACGTTCGCGCTGGGCACGTCCGCCGGCGACCTCACGGCGGAGAAGCTGAACCTGGGGTACTGGCTCTCCGCGGTCGTGTTCGCCGCGCTGATCGCGGCCGTGGCGCTCGCGCACCGCACGCTGGACTTCAACGCGGTGTGGTCGTTCTGGATCGCGTACGTCCTGACCAGGCCGCTCGGCGCCTCGCTGGGCGACTACCTGTCGCAGCCCACGGCGGACGGCGGGCTGGGGCTGGGCACGGTCGGCACCAGCATCCTGTTCCTCGTCGTCATCCTCGGCCTGGTCGTCTTCCTGACCCGGACCCGGCGCGATGTGGCGCAGGACGGTGCCGTCGAGACGGCCGGCGCACGGGGAGTCAGCCCGCGGGAAGGGTGACGACGAAGCATGCGCCGGGCCGCGGCGTCCAGCGCGATGTCGCCGCCCGCGGCCCTGACCAGTCGGCGGGCCAGGGCCAGACCGAGCCCCGCGCCGTCGTCGCCGACGTACACCGTGACCTCGCCCGCACCTGGCACCCCAGCGCATTCAGGTTCTGTTCAGGTGGCGCGCGACACCATCGGGGCGTGGTCACGGCGGAGCAGTATGTGCGGACGGACCGGCGCCGCCCGGTCGCGGTAGCGTGACGGGGTGGCGCGCATCGTAGTCATCGAGGACGACCCGGCGATCGGCAGCCGGCTGGTCGCCACCCTCCGGGTGCTGGGCCACGACAGCCAGTGGTGCCCCGACGGGGCGAGCGCCCTCGCCGTCACGGAGCGGCGGCCCGCCGCCGATCTCTTTCTCGTCGATCTGGGGCTGCCGGACATCGACGGTTTCGACCTCTGCCGCAGACTCCGTGAGCGGGCGCCGGACGCGGTGCTGGTCGTGCTGACCGCCCGTACGGGGGAGATGGATGTCATCCAGGCGCTGGCGTGTGGCGCCGACGACTACCTGACCAAGCCGTTCCGGCTCGCCGAACTCCAGGCACGGGTCACCGCCCATCTGCGGCGCGCGGCGCCCCAGACGAACGGCAGTGCACCTCATCTCCGTGTCGGGGCACTGGTGATCGACCGGTCGGCGCGGCGCTGCACCGCCCCGGCCGGCGAGGTGGAACTCAGGCCCCGCGAATTCGACCTGCTGGTGCGGCTCGCGGTCCGCCCGGGGCAGGCGGTGAGCCGGGAGGATCTGATGAGCGACGTGTGGGACGAGAACTGGTTCGGCCCCACCAAGACCCTGGACGTCCATGTGGCCGCCCTCCGTCGCAAGCTCGGTGACCAGGTGCGCATCACGACGCTGCGGCAGTTCGGGTACCGGCTGGAGGACCCCACCGGGCCGTGACCGTAGTCCGGTCATGAGAAAGGGCGTGTGCCGTGCGGCGTCGCATTCTGAGAGCGACCGTTCTCGCCGTGGCGTGCGCGGTGCTGCTCTTCGCGCTGCCGCTCGGTTACGCGGCGCTGCGGCTGTACCAGCAGGATGAGGAGCGGGAGGCGCAGTCGCTGGGCGAACAGGTCGCGCTCAGCCTGCCCGAGCGGATCACCGCCACGGGCGACCCGATCGAGTTGCCGCCCGTCGAGTCCGGTACGGACATCGCGGTGTACGGGCCCGACGCCCACCGCATCCTCGGGACGGGTCCGGGCGCGGGTGATGCCCCGGTACGGGAGGCGGAGGCGGGCCGGGGCGTCACCCGGGAGATCGGCGACAGCCTGGTCGTGGCCGTTCCCGTGGGGGGATCGGAGCAGGTGCGGGCGATCATACGGGTCGTCACACCGGCCTCCGGGCCCTTGCGGAGGGCCGCGCTGACCTGGGCCGGAATGCTGGCGCCGGCGGCGGTCGCGGTGGGTGGGGGCGCACTGCTGGCCGTACGGTCGAGCAGGCGGCTGGCCCGCCCGCTGGAGGAGCTGGCCGGGGTCGCCCGGGAGATGGAGGGCGGCGATCTGACGGCCAGGGCGGAGCCGTCCGGGCTTCCGGAGCCGGACGCGGTCGGCCATGCGCTGGCGCGGGCCGCTGCCCGTATCGATGAACTCCTGCGTCGGGAGCGGGCGTTCAGTGCGGACGCCTCGCATCAGCTGCGTACGGCACTGACCGGCGTACGACTGGAACTGGAGATGTCCCTCGCGGCCGGTCCGGACTCTGATGTGGAGGGCGGTGCGGGTGCAGGTGTGGGTGTCGGTGCGAGTGGGTCACGCGCGGCCGTCCGCTCGGCCCTGGCACAGCTCGAACGCATGGAAACCACCCTGGACGATCTGCTCGCCCTCGCCAGGGACGTACCCGAACGGGCGCCGCTCGACCTCGCAGCCCTGCTCGCCCATGCCGAGGAGGACTGGCACGGGCCGCTCGCCGCACAGGGGCGGCGCCTTGAGATCGGGATCGACGACGCGCTGCCGCAGGCGCTCGGCTCGCGGCGGGCCGCCCGGCAGATCCTCGACGTACTTCTCTCCAACGCGGCGAAACACGGCCGCGGCACGGTGACTGTGCACGCGAAGGAGACGGTCGGGGTCGTCGCCGTCGATGTCGAGGACGAGGGGGACGGCATCCCGGAAGCGGCTACGGACGGTGTCTTCGAGCGGCGGGGCGGTGAGGTAGGCCGCTCGGGCGGTGAGGCCGCGCGGGCAGGCGGACCGGCCGCCGGAGGCCATGGGATCGGACTCGCGCTGGCCCGGTCACTGGCCGAGGCCGAGGGCGGGAGACTGTTCGTCTCCCGGCCCCGGCCCCGGTTCACCTGGCTCCTGGCGGCATCACCGGTGGAGGAACAAGATCCCTCACAGCTCCCGTAGTTCGGTTAGCGGAGGTCGGCGCGCGTGCCGCGCCGCCGCCCAGGCCGCCGCCGCCAGCGTGGCCGCGGTGATACCGGCCAGCGCGACGAGATACGCCCACGGCACCGCGACCTGGTCCGGGGGCGGGTCGAAGACCCCGGAGAGCACCTTCACCAGCATCTGCGACAGGGCCCATCCCACGACCGCACCGGCCACGCCCCCCGCCACCGCGACCAGCGCTGCCTCGCTCCACACGAACCCGGACAATTGCCGTCCCCTGGCCCCCAGCACCGAGGCCAGCGCCAGCGTGCGACGCCGTTCGGCCAGCCCCAGGGCCAGGACGAGGCCGCCCGCCGCCGCACCGATCACCAGGGCGAAGCCCAGCTCGACCCGGGTGAGTCCGGCGAGATCGACCGCGGTCAGGCTGGAGCCGACGACGGCCTGCGACGACGGCAGATCCGTGACATGGGCGCTCGGGCCCAACGCCTTCTTCGCCCGGTCCGCCACCTGACGCTGGCCGGTGCCCCCGGTGTCGGCGAGCAGAGTCCCGGCGGTACCGCTGCCCGTCGTCCGCGTGATGTATGAGGCGTTGGCGATCAGGAAGCTGTCCTTCGGGGCGGTCGGGAACTCCTTGACGACACCCTGGAAGTGGAAGGGGATCGTACGCAGTCGGCCGGTCCGCGCGTCGGTCAGGCGCAACCGCACCTGGTCGCCCGGGTGCAGCTGGAAGTCGTGCGCCGTCTCCGCGCTGACCAGCAGCCCGTCCGGGCGCTGGGCCAGACGGTCCATCAGGGACCGTGCGGTGCCGCCGGTGAAATAGGCGTCCTGGAGCCGACCCGCCGACACGATGCTCGCGGGCCGTACCCCGTACAGATCCTGCAAGTCGGCGCCCACATAGGCGAACCGGTGCTGGAGCGGTTCCACATGTCGTACCCCCGGCACCGCCGCCAGCTTCGCGGTGTCCGCCGCGGTAAGGGCCGGCTGGGTGACCGTGACATCGGCGCCGTTGGTCAACACCGCGTCCACCGCCGCCTGCTGGCGGTAAGTGGAGTTGAAGACGCCGGTCGACACGGCGAACGCGCAGGCCAGCGCCAGCAGCACCACCGAGCGGACCACGGTGCCGCGCTGTCGGGACAGGCCGGCCGCGACCGTGCCGGACAGGACCCCGGCCGCCGGGCGGAACAGCCGGGCGAGAACCGGCCTGCCGCGGCGCAGCAACAGATCCACCAGCAGCCCGACCATCACCGCGCCGCCCGCCCACAGCAGCGCGGGACCGGCGAACGCCCAGTAGTCGACCGACAGGGTCGGGGTGCCTTCGGGCGCCAGGACCAAGGCGTAGTTGGTGCCGCTCGTGGCGCGGAAGACGGCCAGCGAACCGGCGAGCAGGCCGAGTCCCAGCACCCACCACGCGGTACGCGGCACCGTACGCCGCTCGACCGCGGTGCGCCCCGAGACGATCGTGGCCCGGCGGGCTTCGTAGCGGGCGGGCACCAGCACGGTCGCCGCCGCGACGAGGGCGCCGACGACGCACGCGATCAGCATCCAGGACAGCGGAATGCCCGTGCCGTGGAAGGCCCAGCGGTCCACCAGCGCGGCCAGCCCCAGACCACCGGCCGCGCCGAGCACCGCGACCACGGCCGCCTCCACACCGGCCAGGCCCATCAGCCGGCCGACGGTCGCACCGCGCGTCCGCAGCAGCGCCTGCTCCTTGCGGCGACGGCCCGCACCGGACTGGGCGACCGCCCAGGTCAGGGCCGCGGCCAGCACGGCCCCGGGCATGCCGAGGAAGAGGAACAGCAGCTGTGCGTACAGAGCGTCGGACCGGGCGGCGTCCAGGACCGAACCGAGATTGTCGCCGACGAGGCCGGTACCGGCGAGCCGCACCTCGGCGTGGTGTGCGTTGCCGGTGGCCGTGGAGTACGCGGCGGCCGGGTCGGACGGCAGGGAGTGGTTGCGCAGGGTGTGGATCTGCGACTGCACCAGGTCGGGGCGGGCCGAGGCGAGCGGACCGAAGACCGAGTCCCAGGTCTGCCGGGGCATCAGGACGACATTGTCCGGCGGGGCGGAGGGCTGCGACTGGGGCGGGGCGCCCACCTTCTGGAACAACGAGTCCCCGAACGGCAGATCGACGACACCGGCCACCTTCACCGGCACGGGCGGCAGGCCGCCCGCCCGCTCGACGGTGATCGTGTCGCCGGGGGCCGCGTGCAGATTGGCGGCGGTCTGCTGGGCGAGGAGCACGCCCTGCTCCCGGCCGGCCAGCAGCCGTATCTCGCCGGGGAAGGTGGCGGCGTAACCGGGAGGCAGGCCGAGGACCGAACCCGCGCCGGTGTTCTGTGTCGTTCCGCCGGTGTGCGCGCCCAGACCACTGGTCTGTGCGTACCCGACCGGCAGGGCCGCCTTGGTGCCGGGCAGTCCCCGTACGGTGGACAGCACGTGCTGCGCGTCCGCGCCGGTGGCCACCTGCACCTGCCAGTCCACGGACACCGAACGCACCGACTGGGACGTCATGGTGGCGCGGGTCGTGGACAGGAAGCCGCCGAGCGCTGCGAGCAGCGCGACGGCGACCATGACACCGAGCGCCGTCCCGATCAGGCGTCCGCTGCGCACCCGCAGTAGGCCCGAGAGCCAGATTCCGATCATTGCAACTCACGTTCCCGGTCGGTGGTTTCGGGCTGTACGAGACGGCCGTCGACCATGTGCCAGCGCTCGTCGAGGGCGCCCGCCACCCGGGCGTCATGGGTGGTGATCAGGACGGCCGCGCCGAGCGAGTCGGCGGCCGTCAGCAGCACCTCCAGCACGTGCCGGGCGGTCTCGCGGTCGAGCTGGCCGGTCGGCTCGTCGGCCAGGATCAGCCGCGGCCTGCGGGCCAGCATCCGGGCGACCGCGACGCGTTGCGCCTGACCCGCGGACATCTCGTCCGGGAGTTTGGCGGCCAGCGTGCCGAGTTCCAGCTCGGCCAGGGCGGCCGACGCCCGGTCGGCGGCCTCGTCCGCCGTGAGGCCGTCGATGAGCAGGGGCAGGGAGATGTTCTCAAGGGCGGTGAGCGGCGGCAGCAGGCTGGGCCCCTGGAAGACGACCCCGATGTCCCGTGCCTGCAGGATGTCCGCGGCGCCTTCGGGGGCCGTGGCCAGCCCGGGGTGGCCGACCGTACCGGCCGTGGGCCGGTCGAGGCCCGCCATCAGATGCAGCAGGGTCGACTTGCCGGAGCCGGAGGAGCCGACCACGGCGATCCGCGCACCGGCGGGGACGACGCAGTTCGCCCCGTGCACGGCGACGACGGCGTTCGGCCCCGAGCCGTAGGTACGGGCCGCGTCCACGCAGACGACGAGCGGCTTCGCGGACGTGGGACCGGGGACGGTCATCGCACCCACCTCCCGTCACGCAGCCGGAGTACCCGGTCGGCGACGGCGGCCACCGCGCGCGAGTGGGTGACCAACACCATCGCCGTGCCCGCACGCGCGCGTTCGCGCAGCAGCGCGAGGACGCGGCGCTCCGTCTCCCCGTCGACCTCGCCGGTCAGCTCGTCGGCCAGCAGAACGGCCGGGTTGTTGGCCAATGCGACGGCCAGCCCGGCGCGGGCGGCTTCACCGCCCGACAGCTGCCGGGGCAGTGCGCCCGCACGGGGGGCGATGCCGACGTCCCGGAGCAGCTCGTGCACACCGGGGCGGTCCGTGCCGCCCGAAATTCCCTGCACCAGCCGGATGTTGTCGCGGACCGTGAGGTGTTCCAGCAGGTTGCCGGACTGGAACAACACACCGATGTAGCGGGCACGGAGCCGGCTGCGCAGGTGTTCCGGCTGGTGGGAGAGGCGTTCACCGGCGACGTGCACGGTGCCGCCGTCGGGTTCGTCGAGCCCGGCCAGACAACTCAGCAACGTGGTCTTCCCGGAACCGGAAGGGCCGGTCACCGCGACGATCTCGCCCTTCTCGACCTGGAGCCCCACGCCTTGGAGCGCGAACGTCTCCTCCTCGCCCGCGCGGAAGAACCGGTACAGGGAATCGGCGGTGAGCCGGGTCGCGGACATCACGCCCACCGGAAGGAGTCCGTCACGATGCGCCAGGGATCGACGTTGTCGGCTCCCACGGCACCGGACAGGGTCAGCACGACCTGGGTGCCGTTCTGCCAGAACGCGTACCGCTCGACATCCTGGCGCACGCTCTTCCCGGTCACCTGGTCAGGCGCCGAGTCGGCCCGGTAGGTGGCCAGCACGGCGGTGCCGCCCGAGCGCTTCACTGCGCTGACCTTCCTCACCGTGACGTTCTTCGCGCTGCGCCGGACGGCCGACAGATCGACCGAGCGGACCGACTGGACCGTGGGGGCCTTGTCCGCCGGGCTCCGGTCGATCCGGACGCTGTTGAACTTGTCGCTGAACACCGTGGCCCCGTTCATCTGCTGGCGGGCCCACCCCTCGGGCACCTTCATCGTGTAGCCGCCGCCGGACGGCGACCACGCGACGTACACCTGGTTGTCGGGGATGTCACCGGCCGGATTCACCTCCTTCGGAGGCGCGACCGTGGCGGAGGACGACGAGTGCGAGGAACCGGACGAGGAGGAACAGGCCGCGGCCCCGGTGACGACCACAAGGCCGGTCACCACCGCTGACAAGGTACGACGCATGGGGAACACCTCTGCGCGAGCGAAGGAGCCGACCGGGATGCCGTCTCCACTGCGACGCTAGAAACCCACCGGCCAGCGCCGTGGTTGTGGAGGGTTAGCGAGGGGTTAACGCCGACGGGCGCACGGCGGAGGGTCGCTGCATACGTCACACGATCGTGGGACGCCGGTGGGAGCCGTGAACTGGCGCAGTATCGGCGATCTACGCTCCCCTGTCATGACACGGGAGAACGGACCAGCGACGACCGCGACGAACACGGCGATCTTGAACAACCGGCCCGCTGGGGACCGCTCGTGCGACTACCTGCTGCGGACATGGCGTGAACTGGACTTGCCCGAGGGGTGGCGCGCCGAGATCGATGAAGAGCGGATCGTCCTGGTGCCGCCGTTCCAGGCGCATCACCACGCCATCGTCGGCCGAGTGCAGCGCAGGCTCTATGAAGTCCTGCCCGAAGAGCTGGAGATCTATCAGACCCTCGGTGTCCACGTGGCCCCGCTCGACAAGCTCTATGTGCCGGATCTTGTGGTCATGCCTTCGGAGTTGATCGATACCGTCGACCCGGAGTCCAGCGATCCGATGGACGTGTCGGAAGCCCTGCTCATCGTCGAGATCACCTCGAAGGGGAATGCCCGGGACGACCGGACGAAGAAGTACCGCGCCTATGCGCGCGCGGGCGTGCCGCTGTACCTGCTGATCGACCGGTTCGACACCCGTGGGGCGATGGCCACCCTGTTCACGGAACCGAACGAGGACGGGACGTACAAGCGCTCCGACGCCGTGCCGTTCGGGAAGCCGCTCACACTCCCCGAGCCCTTTGGCACGACGCTGCTCACCGCGGACTTCCCGGTGTGAGCGGGCAGCAGTGAGGGCGGCACCCGTGTGGGTGCCGCCCTCCGTTGCGTCACGGGATCAGGCGCGGGCCGGCTCCGGTGCCGGGTCGGTGACCGGGGCGGCCGGGCCGCCGGTTGCCGCGACCGTCGAAGCCGCCGGCTCCTGCGACACGTTGAACTCCGCCAGCAGGTCCTTGCTGAAGCCGAAGAAGTACGTGGCGACGAAGCCCGCCAGGTAGCCGACCAGCAGGCCGCCCGCGTAGATCGCGATCGTCGTGCCCAGGCCGTGGTTGCCGTCGAGGAGCGGGAACAGGGCCCAGCCGGACGGGCCGATCGCCGTGGAGCCGACCGCGCTGCCGAGCTGGTTGAAGAAGCCGACGAACGCCCCGCCGAACGCACCGCCCACGCACGCCGTGATGAACGGACGGCCGAGGGGGAGCGAGACACCGTAGATCAGGGGCTCGCCCACGCCCAGCAGACCGGCGGGGAGCGCCGACTTGATCGTCCTGCGGATCGACTCGTTGCGGGGGAGACGGAGGTAGACCGCGAGGGCCGCGCCGACCTGGCCCGCACCCGCCATGGCGAGGATCGGGAGGAGGACCGTGTAGCCCTGCTGCTCGATCAGGGTGGTGTGGATAGGGATCAGCGCCTGGTGCAGACCCAGCATGACCAGGGGGAGGAAGAAGCCGCCGAGGACCAGACCCGCGCCCGCACCGCCGTTGGACAGCAGCCAGTCGGCGAAGTCGCCGATCGCGGTGGAGACCTCACCGGCCACGTACATCAGGCCGAAGATCGTCACCAGTCCGGAGACCAGCACCGTCAGCGTCGGGGTGACCAGGACGTCCAGCGCCTCCGGGACCCAGCGGCGGCACCACTTCTCCACGTACACCGCGAGGACGGCCGCACCGAGCGCGCCCAGCACACCGCCCTGGCCCGGGGAGAGCTTCTGGCCGAACGCCTCGATGTTCGCGACGCCCGGGAAGACGATGATCGCGGCGACCGCACCGCCGAGGATCGGCGTGCCGCCGAACTCCTTCGCCGTGTTGTAGCCGACGAACACGGCGATCAGCGCCATGAAGCCGGACGCCATCGCGGCGAGCGCGGGGGTGACCGAGGTCAGCCAGCCCAGGTTCACCAGCAGGCCGTTGAGCCCGGCGATGATGCCGCAGCCGATCAGCGCCGGGATCAGCGGCACGAAGACATTCGCGATCTTCCGGAGGAAGAGCTTGAACGGGGTGGCGTTCTTCGCCTTCCGCTCCGCCTTGATCGCGGCGCCCTGGGCGGCGAGTTCGTCCGCGGTGGTGGTGTGCGCGGGCTCCGGTTCTGCTGCCCGGCCCTCCTCCACCAGCTGCTCGAACTCCGGGGTGACCCGGGCGACGGTGCCCGGGCCGAGGACGATCTGGTACGTGTCGTCCTCGACCACTCCCATGACGGCGGGCAGCGCCTTCAGGGCCTCGTCGTCGACAAGCGAGCGGTCACGCAGACCCAGCCGGAGCCGGGTCATGCAGTGGACGACGGAGCTGACGTTCGCGGCGCCACCAACGAGCGGAAGGATCGCGGCGGCAGTGGCGCGGTTCTTGTCTTCTGTAGCCATGGTGCGTGGTGCCTTGCTGTGCGGGGGTGTGGAGCGGTGCCCCGGATGGGGTCAGGTGGTGCGGGGTGCGGCCGCGAGGGCGGCGCGGAGGTGGCCGTCGGACGCGGACAGGAGCGTGGCGGCGGTCGGACCGTCGACCTGGCCGAGGATGGCGAGGATCGCGTTCTTCACCTCGCCGTCGGTGGCGGCGAGCGCGGCTTCGATCTCCGCGTCGGAGGCACCGGTGGCGAGAGAAACGATCCGGCGGGAGCGGGCGCGCAGCTTCTCGTTGGAGGCGCGGACGTCGACCATGAGGTTTCCGTACGTCTTGCCGAGCCGGATCATCGTGATCGTCGACAGCATGTTGAGGACGAGCTTCTGCGCCGTACCGGCCTTCAGGCGGGTCGAGCCGGTGAGGAGCTCCGGGCCGACGACGACCTCGATGGGGTGCTCGGCCGCGGCGCCGAGCGCCGAGTCCGCGTTGCAGGACAGGCCGATGGTCAGCGCCCCCTTGGCGCGGGCGTGCTCGACGGCCCCGATCGCGTACGGCGTACGGCCGGAGGCGGAGATGCCGACCACTGTGTCGTCCGGGGTGAGATCCAGTCCGTCGAGGTCGGCGGCGGCCAGCTCCTTGCTGTCCTCGGCGCCCTCGACGGCTGTGACCATCGCGGACGGGCCGCCCGCGATCAGACCGACCACCTCGGACGGGTCGGTGTTGAACGTGGGCGGGCACTCGCTGGCGTCCAGGACGCCGAGCCGGCCCGCGGTGCCCGCGCCCGCGTAGATCAGCCGGCCACCGCGGGCCATGCGTGCGGCGACCCCGTCGATCGCCGCGGCGATCTCGGGCAGCCGGGCGGCGACGGCGGAGGGGACGGACTGGTCCTCGCCGTTCATGATCCGGGCAATCTCCAGCGTGGCCAGCCGGTCGATCTCGGCGAGCTCGGGCCGGAACGCCTCGGTGGTGAGGGTGGCGAGTTCGGCGCGCAGCTCCCCGTACTCGGAGGGCTGATCGGGCGTCGCGGCGTTGGCGTCGGTGGTGGAGGTCATGGAGAGCGGCTCTGCTTTCTCGAACTCGGGGCTCGTACGGTTCAGCGGGTGCGGGGGGTGTGGCGGTGGGCCAGTGCCTCGTACGAGGCGGCGAGCGCCGGGGCTGCCGTCTCGTACGTCCGCTGGGCAACCCCTATGAACAGGCAGTCCACGACGAGGAGCTGGCTCGTCCGGCTCGACATGGCGGCGGGGCGCAGCTCGCTCTCGCGGGCGGTGGACGTGGTCAGCACGTGGTCCGCGTACTGCGTCACCGGGCCGTCGGGGCGGCCGGTGATCGCGATCGTCGTCGCGCCCCGGTCGAACGCCACCCGGAGCGGCTCGATCACGTCACCGGTGGAACCGGAGTGGGTGATCGCGATCGCCACATCGCCGGAGCGGAGCTGCACGGCGTTGGTGACAGCCAGGTGCGGGTCCATGTGCGCGTGCGCGATCAGGCCGATACGGAGCAGCTTCTGCCCCAGGTCCTGGGCGACGAGAGAGGAGGCGCCGACACCGTAGATGTCGATCCGGCGGGCGGTCGACGCGGCGGCGACGGCGGCACCGAGCTGTACCGTGTCGAGTCCGGCGGCCGTGTCCGCGAGGGTCTGCTGCTCGTCGAAGGCGAGCTTCGCGACCACGTCGGCGATCGGGTCGTCGACGGCTATGTCCGCCGTGACGGAGGGGGCACGGCCGGACTGCTGGTGGGCGGCGAGCCCGGCGAGGGCGAGGCGCAGATCCCGGTAGCCGGGGTAGCCGAGGAGGCGGGCCGTGCGGACCACGGTCGCCTCGCTGGTGCCGGTGAGCTCGGCGAGACCGGTGACCGTCAGGGCGGCGCAGCCGGCCGGGTCACCGGCGACGGCCTCGGCGACCCGCTGCATGGAGCGCGTCATGGACGGCGCGAGTGTCCGCACCTTGGCCGCGAGTGCGGCCGGAGCGGGCGGAGCATCACCGCTGAAACTTTCCTTCAGGTCATTGGTCACATTTGAAAGATATTTTCAACCCTCCGGTCCGTCAACCCCCTTTGGTCCCGACCTCTGACGGAACGGAGGACGGGACGGGTGACCGGACGCAGGACCTGTCCGCACTCGGGGTGACAATGGGTGCATGGAGCTGAACCGCCTGGAGCAGGCGCTGCACACCGCCCGCGCCTTGGTCATGGCCGATCTCGCCGCAGGCGGTGTCGCCGAGGCCGAGATCGTCTCGCTCGTCGAGGACGCGGTGACGCACCGGCGCTGGTGGGTCGAGCACTGGCCGGACGGCGTGGAATACGTCGTCGGCCTTGTCGCCCAGGACGTCCAGGACGCGCTGCTGGAGCGGTACGGCCGCTGGCCGCTCTGCCCCGTGTGCGACGCGGGCGACCCGCACGCCCTCGACGTCGAACCGGAGCTGGGCCCGGACCCGCGCTGGGTCTGCACCAAGGCGACCGTGATGGTGGCGCGCGTGGGCGCGCTGAGCGGAGTGCTGGGCCGGTGACGGTCTATATCGACCCGCCCGACTGGCCGGGCCACGGTCGGCTCTGGTCGCATCTGGTCAGCGACGTGTCCTTCGACGAACTGCACGCGTTCGCCGCCGCCATCGGCTGCCCGCCGCAGGCGTTCGAGCGGGACCACTACGACGTACCGGAAACGCGGTACGCGGACGCGGTGCGGGCCGGGGCCCGCGAGGTCGGCTCCAAGGAGCTCGTCCGCCGGCTCACGGAGGCGGGACTTCGGCGCCCCAAGGGACGCCGGCCGCCCGGCCGGGCGCCCGGCGGCTGAACCGACAGGCTCTCAGGCGGCGGAGGAGCTCCCCGCTTCCACGTCGACCGACGTCGGCGACGACGTCGCGGCGGGCGACCCGGTCACCCGGCGCGACCTGCCCCCGCCGTGCAGTCGCAGCGAGAACACCACGGCGACCAGCGCCAGGACCGTCATCGCCGCGCCCGCCCAGGCCGTCGCCTCGAAGCCGAAGTCCGCGTCGATCACTGTGCCGCCCAGCCAGGGGCCGCCCGTGTTGCCCAGGTTGAAAGCGGCGGTCGTCGTCGCGCCCGCCAGGGTCGGGGCCGCGCCCGCGATGTTGAACATCCGGGCGTTCAGTGCCGGGGCCGTGTAGAACGCCGACAGGCCCAGCAGGAACGCGAGCCCGACCGCGGCGACCTGGTTCGAGGCGAACAGCGCCAGCGCGACCAGGAAGACCGTCGAGGCCGCGATACCGCTCATCAGCACCCCGAAGAGGTGCGCGTCCGCGACCCGGCCGCCGATCGTCGTACCGACCAGCGCCCCGATCCCGAACAGCGCGAGAACCGTCGGTACCCACCCCGAATCCAGCCCGGCGACATCCGTCAGCAACGGCGCCAGATAGCTGAACGCGCAGAAGACCCCGCCGGCCGCGAGCGCCGTGATCACGATCGACAGCCACACCTGCCGGTCGCGGTAGATGGACATCTCACGCCTCAGCTGCGGCTTCTCCTCGGGGAGCGGGATGCGGGGGATGAGCGTCGCGACACCGACGAGCGCCACGGCGGACGCCGCGCCGACCGCCCAGAACGCCGACCGCCAGCCGAGGTTCTCACCGAGGAACGCCCCCAGCGGTACGCCGAGGACGTTCGCGATCGACAGCCCGCCGATCATCACGGCCATCGCTCTGGCCCGCGCGTTCACCGGCACCATCGCGATGGCGACCGCAGCCCCCACCGCCCAGAACCCGGCGCACGCGAAGGCGCTGACCACGCGGGAGGCGAAGAGCACCTCGTACGTCGGGGCGAGCGCACCCGCGACCTGCCCGAGGCCGAAGACCGAGATCAGTGTGATGAGGGTGGTGCGGCGAGGGAGCCGGAGCGTGGCCACGGCCAACAGGGGCGCGCCGATCACCATGCCGATGGCGAAGGCGGATATGAGGAGCCCGGCCCGGGGGATCGACACGTTCATGTCGTCGGCGATCGGTGGCAGCAGCCCGGAGAGCATGAACTCGCTCGTGCCGAGGGCGAAGACCGAGAGGCCCAGAATGTATACGGCCAGGGGCATAGGGGTGCGGCGGCGAACGGCAGAGTCGGGCATGACAGCTGCCAACAGCGATCGTGACCGTTACATTCCCGTATCGGGGTATCCCGTCGGCCGTCTCAACGGGTGAGCAGTTCCAGCTCCGTCAGCAGGTTCTGCCGGGCCCGCGGCTCCCACTCGGCGAACCCGTGCGGCGTACGGAACAGCCGCGGCAGTCCGAGCAGCTGCCGCAGGACGTTCGCACGCCCACCCCGGAAGGCCTCGTCGGGAACGAAGCCGTACTCGTCCCGCACCTGCGCCGCGTACGCCGCGTACTCCTTCGGGGCAGCCGCCAGGATCGCCAGGTCCGCGTCGCACAGCACCTCGCCGTTGGTGTCGCCGTCCGCCGGGTCGTGGGTGACGGTGAGCCGGACCAGCCGGGCGACCTCGGCGGTGACGGCGTCCGGGACACCGGCCTCGGGCAGGGCGCGCTCGGCGAGCGCGGCGCTGCGCTCCTCGTTCTCGGAGCGGTCCGGGCGGTACACCGCGTCGTGGAACCAGGCGGCGAGGCGGACCGCGTCCGGGTCGGCGGCGTGCCCGGCGAGGGTGTCGATGCGGTCGAGGATCGCCGTCAGATGGGCAGTGGTGTGGTAGCGGCGCTGCGGTTCGGCCCAGCGGGCGAGCAGGTTGTCGGCGTACGGCAGCGGATCGGGGCCGGTCGCGCCCCCTCGTACGGCGACCAGGGCATCGCTCCAGCGGGCGCGGAGCGCGTCCGCGGCGTCGGGGGAGGATCCGCTCTCGTGCGCGCTGTCGTCCGTCATACGCACGAGAGTAGATTCCCCGCGTCGTCCACGGCGAGCGGCGGGCGGGCCCGGTTACCCGGTGAGCCCGAGCGGTGGCGAGGGAAGCCCGAAATGATCGGCGATGATCCGCACCGTGTGCGTGCCGTCGGCGTTGAAGCCGGGATCGCTGTCGCACTTCGGGGTGTCCCGGCCGACGATTCCGGCGTCCAGCAACTCCCGTACCAGCAGGTCGGCATTGCCGCCGGCCCGCCGTGACTCGCGGCGGGCGCCGAAGTTGAAGTACGTCTGCGCGAACCCGCCGCGACTGTGAGTGAACTGGAAGGGGTGCTCGGTGCAGTGCGGAACCATGTAGTTCTGGCCGTGCGGGCACTCGCACGCGGATGTGGAGGCCAGGAACACGGTCTCCACGCGATCCGGCTCGCCGACACGTCCCGCATAGCGGTAACCGGTGATGTGGCCGGCCAGCTCCCAGAGGGGCGATGGAGCGCCGATGCAGCTCTGCCACCTCCGTGGGAGACGCGTCGAGCGCGGTACGGGACGCGGGGAACCAGAAGACCCGCCGCAAGATCGATCAGTACATCGAGGAACCCGCTCACCCCCCTCGACCCGGGCAACAACGGCTCAGAGCCTGTCGGGTGACCTCTGATCGGGCGGCCACGCCCTGGCACGCCATCCGATCGAAGGTCACCCGACAGGCTCTCAGGAATCCCGGCCACGGTATCCAGTGGTGGGGCCGCCGGGGGGAGTTGTCCCGGTGAGTCCGTCCGGATCCAGGCGGACGCTGAGCTGGCTCCCGAGTTCCCGGAAGCCGAGCGCCCGCGCGACCTGGCGGGAGGCGGGAGGCCGGGCCCGCCACTGGGGCAGCAGACCTGCGGTGAGTGCGTGCGCCACCGCTGCGGAAGCCGTCTGCCGGGCCAGTCGGCGGCCTCGCCACTGTGGGGCAGTCAGCACACAGACATGCGCGGTCGCGGCCGGCCAGGCGCGGTATCCCGCCGCGGCCACCACGTCCGTTCCTTCGCGCACGATGAACGCCGGAGAGGTGATGTCTTCCATTCCGCTCTCGTCCGCGTCCTCCTGTCCCGCCGACCGCACCAACTCACGAAGGTCGCGATGCCCGGGCGCGAGCTGCTCGACGGCGTGATGGGCCGGCGCGGGCCGGAAGCCGTCCCTCGCGACGTAGGCCAGCGTGGCCGGACCGAGTACCTCGGTCACGGGCAGTACGGCCCTGATCGCTTCGGGCCGAGTGAGCGAACCGGTCGGCACCGCAGCCAACACACGGCGCACCACCTGTGCAGCACCCCTGGTGGGCACCGTGGCGACGGCCGCGTCGCCCAGCATCACGATGCCGGCCCATGACGGTGGGCACAGACCTGATGCGGGCGAAGTGACCACGGTCAAACCACCGGAGGGCGCGAACGACACCGGGACGGCGGCCAACGTCTCCCACAGACCACGAGCACGGACCAGCAGCGGATCAACAGGCATGGCCTGATCCTGTCACCCCGAGGTCGCCGGGCGCCCGGGGAATCAACCTGCACAAGCACGGCACATCGGATGCTGAAGTGGCCCCGCGCTCACCGGAGAAACCCGTCTGTGAGTTGATCGGGCGGTTCCCGAATGCGCCGGACCGGTCAGTGGCCGGGCGGGGTGTCCAGGGCCAGTGCGGCGAAGGTGGCCAGCCAGTGGTCCGTGCTGAAGTCACCGGAGGAGACCGAAGGCAGGCCGACGGCGAGATGAGCGTCGGCCGAAGCGGTCAGAGCGGTGTGGGCGGGGCCCTCGCCCAGCGCGTCGCCGATCGTACGGAGGGCCGCTGCCCGGCTCAGGGTGAGGCCCAGGAGGTGACCGATCTGCGGGTCCGCGTGGTCGGAGATCACGGGCGGGGTGAGCAGCGGAGAGTCCGTCAGCCCCGGCAGGAACCCGGCCAGCCAGGTCCGGAACTCGGCGACGGGGAGCACCCGGCGCATCGCGTCCGCCTCGGTCAGGGCGGGGGAGAGGAAGTCCTGCCCTGACGGCTCCCAGTGGGCGGGGGCGTCGTGGTCCTCGGCGAACCAGGTGTGCAGCCGGTCCGTCACCGCGTCGATGACCGGGCGGGGCAGCCCGGCGCGCTCGCCCGCGTCCAGAACCATGCCCAGGCCGAAGGCGCTGTTGGGGTGGATCCCGTGCCGGATCGGGTACGTCGCCTTGGGCAGCCAGACGGTGAGGAGTTCGCCGACCGTTTCCACGGCGGGGGCGAGGGCGTCGGCCCAGCGGTCGCCCTCGGGGGTGGCGAGCGCACGGCTTTCCGCCGCCAGCGCCACCAACCACGCCCAGCCGTAGGGGCGTTCGAAGTGCGGACGGTTGCGGAGATACGCCGCCTCGACGGCGATGTTCTCCGGGGTGAGGTGGGAGTTCAGCACCTCGTGGACACGGGTGGTGACCGTGGCCGGGAGGTCGCCGGTGGCGGAGAAGCGGCGCAGCAGGCGGACGAGCAGCCAGTGCATGTGCACGGTGGAGTGCCAGTCGTACCCTCCGTAGAAGGCGGGGTGCAGGGTGCGGGGCGCGACCAGTTCCTCGGGGCCGGCGTACAGGTGGGCCGGGGCGTTGGGGTACTCGCGTACGACATTGGCGAGGGCCAGTTCCGCGAAGGGGACGGCGTACGTGGCAGGGAGCGCGGGGGACATCGGGGTCACTCCAGAGGGGTGGGCGAGCGGCTCGGGTCAAGGGGCGGCTCGGGTCGGGGCAGGGGTGGCTCGGGTCGGGGGCGGCCCGGGTCAGAAGGCGAAGAGGGCCATGATCGCAACGTTGCAGACCAGCAGGGCCGCTGCCGTGGGGAGCTGGGCCTTGATCGGGCCGTACTGGTCCTTGAGTTCGAGCAGAGCGGCGGGAACCAGGTTGAAGTTGGCGGCCATCGGGGTGACGAGGGTGCCGCAGAAGCCGCAGAGCATGCCGATCGCGAGGATCGCGGGCGCGTTGCCGTTCATCTGCTCGATGAGGACGGGCCAGCCGATCGCGGCGGTCATCACCGGGAACGCGGCGAAGGCATTGCCCATGACGATGGTGAACAGCGCCATGCCGCAGCAGTAGACGGCCACGGCCACGAACTTCTGGCCGTCCGGCAGTACGGCCTCGCTGATCCTTCCGACCTGCTCGCCGACACCGGCGGACTGGAAGATCGAGCCGAGGACCGCGAGCAGCTGAGGCAGGATCAGCGCCCAGCCCATCGATTCGAGCATGTTGCGACCGGAGTGCAGCGGTACGGAGATCCTCCGCTCGCGCAGCAGCACCATGCCCACGATCAGCGCGGCGACGGCGCCGACGCCGAGGCCCAGGATGGTCTCGTACCCCGGTTCCAGGACCGGTTCGCCACCGATCTTCCAGTTCTTCACGAGCGTCGCGCAGATCATCGCGACGACGGGGATGGTGAGAGCCGGAAGGAACAGCTTGTTGCCGAAGTGGGCGGCCGAGGCTGCGCGCTTCTCGCGGGAAGGAGTGTGTGACGCGCCCTTGCCGGTGAGACCGCAGCCGCCCAGGACGATCAGGATCAGGACGGCGACGCCCAGCGGTTCGGCGGGGAGGGACTTGTCGACGACCCCGGTGGAGTAGAAGAACGCGGCGCCCAGCAGACCCCAGAAGCCGGCCGATCCGAAGCGCTTGGGGTTGCTGCGGTCCCTGACCATCTGCGCGGCCATGACGAGGAACACCGCGCCGACCAGCCAGAAGAAGTACTCGGACTTGATCACTTGGCGTCCTCCGTCCGGAGCCCGGAGTGCGTCGTCAGGTCGTTCTCGGCGGCGGCGACGGCGAGTTCGCGCTCCAGCTGCCGGTCCAGGTTGAGCAGGCGGGCCCCGTGGATCAGGAAGGCGCAGATCGCGGAGGGGATCGCCCACAGGGCCAGGTGCAAGGGTTCGAGGTGCTGGTCGTACGTGGAGTTCACGAAGCCGGTGATCAGCAGGATCGATCCGATGGCAATGAAGCAGTCCTCACCGAAGAAGACGCCGATGGTGTCGGCGCCGGACGCGTGCGAGCGGACCTTCTCGCGCAGCTTCTGCGGCAGCGGCCGGCCCGCCTTGGCCTCGGCCGCGGCCTCGGCCATCGGGGCGATCAGCGGCCGCACACTCTGCGCGGGGCCGCCGATGCTGGTGAGGCCGACGGAGGCGGTGAGCTGACGGATCAGCAGGTAGAGCGCCAGGAAGCGGCCGGTGGTCAGCCTGCCCAGTTTGCCGATGAGAGTACGGGCCTGCTCCTGGAGTCCGTACCGCTCCAGAAGCCCGATGACGGGCAGGGTGATGACGAAGACGGTCACGGAGCGCGCGGAGGCGAAGCTGTCGCCGAATGTGGCCAGCACCTCCTGCGGGGAGAGCTTGCCGAGCAGCCCTGTGACGATGCCTGCGACACCCACTACGAGGAGGGGATTGCGGCGGGTGGCGAATCCGAGGATCACCACGAGCACGCCGAGGAGAACGATCACGCGTCGGCCTTCTTCCGCGCATGGACGTGCAGGCAGGCCTGCTCGGTCCTGATCAGACGGGGTAGTGCGCGAGACATTAAGCGATTGTTCAACAAGCCCACAAGGGTGTGGGCTACATGGATCGAAATGTGCGAGGTGGGGGCGTGGTGTGACCGGGCAGGCGGTGCGCGGTTCGTCCGATCCGGGCAATGACTGGCGCAAAATGACCGTGATATGTGGTTTTGCCTGGAGGGGGTTCGGCGCCTGGGGTGAGGGATGGGGCTCGGTGGATGGCGAGGATTGTGGAACATCCGATGCGTCGCACGGGCCGGCGCGCACGAAGCGCGGGGCCGTGCGGAGCGGGGTGCTCGCGAGGCGGACGGCTCGGGCGGGGCTATCGCGTGGTCAGGCGCTCCGCGTACGCCTCCGCCAGCTGGCGCCGCGAGTCCTCCAGGTAGAAGGCCAGCATCCGCTCGGCGCCCGCCGCGTCGCCCTCGGCGAGCCTGTCCGCGATCTCCCTGTTCCGGGTGAGGTAGGGCTCGTGGAAGCGGCGCGGGTCGGCCATCACGTGGAAGGCCAGCCGCAGTTCGGCCAGGACGTTGCGCATCAGCTCGTCCGTGCGGGGACTGTTCGCGAGACCGGCCAGGGCCTGATGGAAGCGGATGTTGGCGGTCGAGCAGGCGGGCCAGTCGTCCGCCAGTGCAGCCTGCTCGCCCGTCGACACGGCGGCTTCGAGGGCCGTCAGGTCGTACGGCGGTTCGCCCAGCGTCCGCAGGGCGGCGCACTCGACGAGCAGCCGGACCCGGTAGATGTCCACCAGGTCCTCGACGGCCAGGACGCGGACGAAGACACCCTTGTTGAGCCGGTGTTCCAGGAGGCGCTCGTGCGACAGCAGACGGAACGCCTCGCGCAGGGTGTTCCGGGACACGGCGAGGGCGCCGCTGATGCTCTCCTCGGAGAGCCGGCTGCCCGGCGGGAAGTAGCCTTCGGTGATCCGGTCCCGCAGGATGGCGGCGACCCGCTCGGCGGTGCCGGACCGGGCCAGGGAGGCGCTGTCCGCCGCCAGTTCCGAGAGATCCGGAGAAGTCCGGCCGCCCGCAGTCCCCGCCATGCCCCGTCCCCTGCCTGTTGCCGTGCGCGTCGTCAGGTGCGCACTCTGTGCCCAGTGAACCGTACCGGCATCCCGCTCCCCGAGCCGGGCCTTGTCAGATTGTTGAACAATCGCTAGCGTGCGCTCGTGATGGATCTGACGAACCCGGCGAGTCCGACGAACCCGATGGATCTCAACGCGGATCTCGGCGAAGGGTTCGGGCACTGGACCCTCACCGATGACGACGCGCTGCTCGACTGCGTCACCAGCGCCAATGTGGCCTGCGGCTTCCACGCGGGCGACGCCTCCGTGATGCGGCGGGTCTGCGACACCGCGGCCGCCAGGGGCGTACGGATCGGCGCCCAGGTCGCCTACCGCGACCTGGCCGGCTTCGGGCGTCGCTCCATGGATGTGCCACCCGCCGAACTCACCGCCGAGATCGCCTACCAGATCGGCGCCCTGCGGGTCTTCGCCGAAGCGGCCGGCTCCACGGTCGCGTACGTCAAACCGCACGGCGCCCTCTACAATCGCGCCGTCTGGGACGACGACCAGGCCGCGGCCGTGGTCGAGGGCGTCCGGCTGGCCGGCGGGGACCTGGCAGTCCTCGGGCTCCCCGGTTCGCGCCTGCTCGCCCACGCCGGGGCCGCGGGTCTCACCGCCGTCGAGGAGGCCTTCGCCGACCGCGCGTACACCCCGCAGGGCACGCTGGTCCCGCGGAGCGCGCCCGGCGCCGTGGTGCACGACGAGGACGAAGTGGTACGCCGCAGTGTCGGGATGGCGGTGGGCCGGGGCGTCACCGGCGCGGACGGCAGCCGGATACCGGTCGCCGCACGTTCGCTGTGCGTCCACGGCGACACCCCGGGCGCGGCGGCGCTGGCGCGCAGGGTCAGAGCGGCGCTCGAAGAAGCGGGCGTGGCCGTGCGGGCATTCGCATGAGCGTGGGCGCGGGTGCCGGCGCCGCGCGTGCGGTCACGGCCGAACGGAGCGCCCCCGCAGGGCAGTCGCGCGACGCGCGTACGTCCGCGTCACGGGAGGCGAGCGCCCGCCCGTCCCCCGACGCGAGCGCTCCGGACGGCATCCGCGTTCTTCCCGCCGGGGCCGGAGCGCTGCTCGTCGAGCTGTCCTCCGGTGAGCACGCCGAGGCCTTCCACGCCGAGCTGCTGCGGCGTCGTGCACGCGGCGAGTTGCCCGCCGTACGCGAGATCGTTCCCGGTGCCCGGACCGTGCTGCTCGACGGCATCGCGGACCGCACCCCGGACGGCAGCGCGCGGCTCGCCCGGGAACTCGTCTCCTGGCGGATACCGCCGCTGCGGCGTGACACCGGGGAAGCCGTCGAGATCCCCGTCGTCTACGACGGCCCGGACCTCGCCGACGTCGCGGCGGCCTGGGGCGTCACCGCCGCCGACGTGCCCCGCATCCACGCCGGGACCGAATTCCGCGTGGCCTTCTGCGGGTTCGCCCCCGGCTTCGGCTACCTCACCGGCCTCCCCGAGCACCGGCACACGCCACGCCGCGCGACGCCGCGCACCAGGGTTCCGGCCGGTGCGCTGGCCCTCGCGGGGGCGTACACCGGGGTGTACCCGCGCCCGTCGCCCGGCGGCTGGCAGATCATCGGGCGGATGCCCGAGCCGGGCGAACTGTGGAACCCGGCCCGCGAACCGGCCGCCCTGCTGAGCCCCGGGGCACGGGTGCGGTTCGTCGCGACGGAGGTGCGGCCATGACCGGTGCCGTCGAGGTGGTCAGGGCCGGAGCCCTGACCACCGTTCAGGACGCGGGCCGGATCGGCTGGGCGCACCTCGGGGTGCCGCGCGCCGGCGCCCTGGACGCCCCCTCCCGCCGCCTCGCCAACCGGCTGGCCGGAAACCCCGCGGACGCGGCACTGCTGGAGACGACCGCCACCGGCTGCGCGGTCCGCCCGGACCGGCCCGTGGTCGCCGTCGTCGGCGGTGCGCCCTGCCGGGTCACGGTCGACGGGCGGCCCGTGGCCTGGGGGGCACCCGTGCACGTACCGGCGGGCGCGGTGCTCGACGCCGGCCCCGCGGTGCAGGGGCTGCGCAGCTATCTGGCGTTCGGGGGCGGCCTGCTGCCGGAACCGGTGCTGGGCAGCAGGTCCGCGGACCTGCTCTCCGGGCTCGGCCCGGCCCCGCTGCGTGACGGGGACGTACTGCCGCTGGGACACGGGGCGTCGAGGCCCGCGGCCCCCGACGCCGTGCCCTGGCCGGCCGCGCCCGCCGAACTCGTACTCCCCGTACGCCTCGGCCCCCGCCACACCTGGTTCACGGATGCGGCGCTGCGCACGCTCACCACGGCCACGTACCGGGTCTCGCCGCAGAGCAACCGGATCGGCCTGCGCACGGAGGGCCCGGCCCTGGTGCGCGCCCACGAGGGCGAACTGCCCAGCGAGGGGATGGTGCTCGGCGCCATTCAGGTGCCGCCGGACGGCCGCCCGGTGGTGTTCCTCAACGACCATCCGACGACCGGGGGCTACCCGGTCGTCGGTGTCGTGCACGGGACCGCACTCGCGGGGGCGGCACAGGCGGTGCCGGGAACCCGGGTGCGGTTCGTGAGCGCGGGCTGAGCACCGGCCCCGTCGGGCCGGTGCGCGGTCCCGCGAAAGATCCTAGGCCGCCGCGCGGAACCCCCGCAGCCGCAACGAGTTCCCCACCACGAACACCGACGAGAACGCCATCGCGGCCCCCGCGATCATCGGATTCAGCAGCCCCGCCGCCGCCAGCGGCAGTGCCGCCACGTTGTACGCGAACGCCCAGAACAGGTTCGTGCGGATCGTCCCCAGCGTCTTCCGCGACAGCCGGATCGCGTCCGCCGCGGCCCGCAGGTCCCCGCGGACCAGCGTCAGGTCACCGGCCTCGATCGCCGCGTCCGTGCCCGTGCCCATCGCCAGCCCCAGGTCCGCCTGGGCGAGAGCGGCCGCGTCGTTGACGCCGTCACCGACCATGGCGACCGAACGGCCCTGGGACTGGAGTTCCTTGACGACGTCGACCTTGTCCTCCGGCATGACCTCCGCGTACACCTTCTCGATCCCGACCTCGGCCGCGACCGCCTCGGCCACCGCCCGGTTGTCACCGGTGAGCAGGATCGGGGTCAGCCCCAGGGCCCGCAGCCGCCGAATGGCCTCCGCACTGGTGTCCTTCACCGCGTCGGCGACTTCGAGGACCGCCCGTGCCTCGCCGTCCCAGGCGACCGCGATGGCCGTCCGGCCGGCGGCCTCCGCCGCGGCCTTGTGCCGGGCCAGCTCCACCGGCAGGTGGATCTCCCACTCGGCGAGCAGCTGCTCACGGCCGACGAGGACGGCGTGCCCCTCGACGACACCCTGCACGCCGAGCCCCGCGATGTTGGCGAAGTCCTCGGGGGTGGGCAACGCGGCGTCGGTGCGCTCGGCGGCTCCGGCAGCGACGGCCTGGGCGATGGGGTGTTCCGAGGAGTGCTCCAGGGCGCCCGCGAGCCGCAGCACATCGCGCTCGTCCGTACCGTCCGCCGTGTGCACGTCCAGCAGCGTCATCCGGCCGGTGGTGACCGTGCCGGTCTTGTCCAGGACGATCGTGTCGACGCGACGCGTGGTCTCCAGAACTTCCGGGCCCTTGATCAGGATGCCGAGTTGCGCGCCGCGCCCGGTCCCCACCATGAGGGCGGTCGGAGTGGCGAGGCCGAGCGCGCACGGGCAGGCGATGATCAGTACGGCGACGGCGGCCGTGAACGCGGCCGTCAGACCCGCCCCGTTGCCCAGCCAGAACCCCAGCGTGCCGAGCGCGAGCGCGATGACCACGGGCACGAAGACCGCGGAGATCCGGTCGGCCAGTCGCTGCGCCGCCGCCTTGCCGTTCTGCGCGTCCTCGACGAGCTTCGCCATCCGCGCCAGCTGCGTGTCGGCGCCGACCCGTGTCGCCTCGACGACGAGCCGGCCGCCCGCGTTGAGCGTGGCACCGGTGACGGAGTCCCCGACCCCGACCTCGACCGGCACGGACTCGCCGGTGAGCATCGACGCGTCCACCGCCGAGGCACCCTCGACGACCGTGCCGTCGGTGGCGATCTTCTCGCCGGGGCGGACCAGGAACCGGTCCCCGACCTGCAGTTCCGCGGTCGGGACGGTCACCTCACGGCCGCCCCGCACCACGGTGACCTCCTTGGCGCCCAGCTCCAGCAGCGCCTTGAGCGCGGCGCCCGCCTTCCGCTTGGAACGGGCCTCGAAATAGCGCCCGGCCAGGATGAACGCGGTGACTCCGGCCGCCGCCTCCAGATAGATGTTCCCGGCGCCGTCGCTGCGGCCGATGGTCAGCTCGAAGGGGTGCGTCATGCCCGTCATCCCCGCCGTGCCGAAGAACAGCGCCCACAGCGACCACAGGAAAGCGGCCGACGTACCGAGCGAGATCAGCGTGTCCATCGTCGCCGCACCGTGCCGGGCATTGGTCCAGGCGGCGCGGTGGAACGGCCAGGCGGCATACGTGACGACCGGGGCCGTCAGGGTCAGCGACAGCCACTGCCAGTAGTCGAACTGGAGCGCCGGGATCATCGCCATCGCGATCACGGGGACGGCGAGCACCACGGCGGTGAGCAGCCGCTGCCGCAGCGGACGGAGCTCATCGGCTTCCGCTCCGGCTTCCGACGGTGCGCCTTCCCCGGCAGGTACCGGAGGCGCGGGCTCCTGTGCGGTGTAGCCGGTCTTCTCGACCGTGGCGATCAGGTCCTGTACGGAGATGTCCTCGCCCCGGTAGCTGACCTTCGCCTTCTCCGTGGCGTAGTTGACGGTGGCGGTGACGCCGTCCATCCGGTTCAGCTTCTTCTCGATGCGGGCCGCGCACGATGCGCAGGTCATGCCGCCGATGGCGAGCTCGACCTCTGCGGTGGTGCCGGTGCCGGTTGGGGCGATGGGCGCGGACACGGTTTCCTCCCAGGCGTAGACGGATGCGATATACCCCGAGGGGGTATCCAATCCTGATCCATGTATACCCCCCGCCCCTATGAAGCGCAAGGGTGGATCAGGGATCGAGAGATGGATCATGCGCGTCCGGTCGCCGGGCGCCGCTCCGGCCTCGCGTATCTTCGCGTTCGCGCCGAGGCTTCGCCTTCACGCGACCGACCCGTAGGCTGGCCATTGGACTAGACCTATAGCTGCTTACTGGAGGAATGGGGTCCCATGAGCAACCGTGCAGTCCTGGAGGTGATCGCTCTCGACGCGGAGGACGCGGTCGCTGCCCAGGCGGGTGGTGCAGACCGGCTGGAGCTGGTCACCGACATGGCGTCGGACGGCCTGACCCCGTCCTGTGCGACCTTCGCGGAGATCCGCGCCGCGGTCGACATTCCGCTGCGGGTGATGCTCAGGGTGGCGGACGGATTCGCGGCCGGTGACATCGATGTTCTCGTACGCAAGGCGCGCGAGCTGCGGGCCGAGGGTGCCGATGAATTCGTCCTCGGCTTCCTGGACGCGGCGGGGCACGCGGACCTCGTCGCCGTCGAACGGCTCGTCGCCGAGCTGGACGGCTGCCGCTGGACGTTCCACCGCGCGATCGACCGCGCCACCGACCGGGACACCCTGCGCAAACAGCTGGCAGATCTGCCGGGACTCGACACGTACCTCACGGCGGGATCGGCGCGCGGCGTCGACGACGGCATCCCGACGCTGCTCGCCGAGGCGGCCCACAAGGGTGAGCCCGGGTACGAGCCGCAGATCCTGGTGGGAGGCGGGCTCCGGCTCGAACACCTGCCCAAGCTGCTCGTCGCGGGCATCGACGCGGTGCACATCGGGGGTGCGGCCCGCCCGAAGGGCTGGGAGGCGCCGGTGGACGCGGCGGCGGTATGGGAGTGGCGGGCGCGGCTCGACGGGTAGGCGGCTCACCGGGGTGACCGGTTCCGTCCGCAATCTCCCCCAGGACCTCAAGGCCATGGGGGAGATCGAGGACAAAGCGGCCACCGGACGACCCCGGTAACCGCCGCTCAGCCCTCGAGCGCCTCCGGCAGCCCCGCCGCATGCACCACCGTCAGCCCCGACACCGCACGGGTCAGCGCCACGTACAGCCGGCGCAGACCCGTGCGTTCGTCCGGTTCGCCGTCGACCACCGCCGCCGGCTCGTCCAGCACCACGTAGTCGTACTCCAGGCCCTTCGCCAGCGACGCCGGGACCAGCGTCAGCCGCGACTCGGCCGTCGTCTCCTCGCCCGGCGACAGATACGCGTGACCCGCCGCCGTCAGCGTCTCCGCCAGCACCGGGATCCGGGCGTCCGCCGCGATCAGCCCGATCGATCCCTCCTGCGCCAGCGACTCCTCGCAGGCCGCGAGCACCGCCGCGTCCAGTCCGGCCGCGTCGGGCACCTCCCGTACCGCCAGCGAACCCGGCGACTCACGCACCGACTCCACCGCCGCAAGACCCGGCGAGATGACCGGCAGCAGCCGTGACGCGTACGCGATGACCTCCCTCGGCACACGGAAGCCCGCCGTCAGCTCCTCCACCACGGCGTCCTCCTTGCCCAGGTGGTGCAGCGCCTGCGCCCAGCTCTCCGTCGACCACGGCGTCGTCCCCTGCGCCAGGTCGCCGAGCACCGTCGCCGAACCCGTCGTGCACCGCCGTCCCACCGCCCGGTACTGCATCGGCGACAGGTCCTGCGCCTCGTCGAGGACGACATGGCCGAGCGAGTGTGTACGTGCCACCAGATCGCTCGCCTCGTCGATCAGCACCGCGTCCGCCGCCGACCACTTCGCCGACTTCACGCTGCGGGCCGGCTTCGTCCACAGGATCGTTTTCTTCTCGTCCTGGGTGAGCAGCCCGTCCGCGTGCGCGGCCAGGAACTCCGGGTCGGAGAGCAGTCGCAGGACCAGCTTCGTCGGATCGACCGCGGGCCAGATCGCCTTCACGGCAGCCTTGACCGCCGGAGTACGGGCCACCGCGTTCTGCACCCGGTCGTCGGGCGCCTCGCCGGCTTCCTCCATCCGGACGAGGACGGCGTGCGCGATCCGCTGCGGGAGCGCCTCGTGCGCCGCGCCGTACCGCATGTCGCGCGCCAGCAACTCGGTGACCATCTCCTCCAGTTCGTACGCGGGTACCCGCCACCGCCGCGAACCGCGCACCACCATCACCGGCTCCGTCGGCAGTGTCACATGCGAACGGATCGCCCGCCGCAGCACCTCCGCCATCCGGGCGTCACCCTTGACGACGGCCGCCTCCGCCGCGTCCGATCCCCGCACCTCGACGTGTGCCGCCACCAGATCGTCGACGGTCGCCTGCTTCACCTCCAGCTCACCGAGGGCCGGGAGCACCTGCTCGATGTAGTGGAGGAACGACCGGTTCGGCCCGATCACCAGCGTGCCGGTGCGGGCGAGACGCTCACGGTGCGCGTACAGCAGATAGGCGACACGGTGCAGACCGACGGCGGTCTTACCCGTGCCGGGGCCTCCCTGGACGCAGACCGTCCCGCCCAGCCCGCTACGGACGATCTCGTCCTGCTCCGGCTGGATCGTCGCCACGATGTCGCGCATCGGACCCACGCGAGGCCGCTCGATCTCCGCCTGGAGAAGCTTGCTGGTCTGCTCGGCCTCGGTGGGGTCGGTGAGGTGCTCGTCCTCGTACGCGGTCAGTTCGCCACCGGTGTAGCCGAAACGGCGCCGCTGCCCGACGTCCTGCGGGTCCTTCCTCGAAGCCCGGTAGAACGGCTGCGAGACGGGCGCGCGCCAGTCGATGACCATCGGGTCGCCGTCGGCGTCATGGACGTGGCGGCGTCCGATGTAGAACTGCTCGCCCTCCCGTCGCCCACCACCACCCTTGGCCGAGGCGCTCCGCGCCGCCCCTCTTGATGCGCCCTCGGCCAGATCCGCACCGACCCGGTGCAGATAGTCGAGGCGGCCGAAGAAGAGCGGGGTGTGCGACAGATCGGCGAGCGCCTTGATGCGTTCGTCGATCTGGGCCTGCAGGACGGCGGCGTTCACCCAGTTCGCGGTGACATCGCGGATGTCGAGGGCCTGGGCGTCCTCGCGCATGGCTCGCAGCGCGGCGCGGGACGCGGCGAGATGGGCGCGCTCGCGAGCCAGCGCATCGGGGGTGATCGTGACGGCTTCGTGTTCGTGCGCGGGCACGGTGTTGCCTCCGGCTTTTCGACGCAGGACGGCGGACCGCGGCTCGCACCCGGTCACGTGCCGGGGCGATGCGGTCCGCTCGGGGATCGATCACGGGTTACGCACGCTGGTGCGCGTGCGGCTGTCGGCCGGTTTCCGTCCGGTCGGCGGCGCTCCCCCGGCTGCCGGCGAAGAGCCGGTACCACGGTGCGGGAGGCGGGCAGACCGGCGATTGTATCGACCGCGACCGGTGAGGTCGAATGAATTGGGCCGCCGGGCCCGCCCCTCCTCCACCCCGGCCCACCCCGTAGGGGATGGCATCCGACCGGAGACCCGCGAAGCCCACGGGGATTCCGCCCGCGGGCCGATGCCTTTGCGGAACGGGCGCAGGACCATGGATTGCATGAGCACCGTCAGTCTGAACCCACACGGGACCGGCCCCGCGCACGGCGCGACCGCGGCCACCGGTCACCCGCCCACCCACCATGTCGGCGACGCCGTGCGCGCCGTCAAGGTCTTCGCACGCGCCGCGTTCGACGTGGCCGTCCTCGGCGAGTACGCGGAGGAGGCCGGCGTCCTCCGCCGCGACCACCGGGAACAGCACGACCACCGAGCACGCCGCGAACACTGAGTACGGCACGGCCCCTGAGTACGCCGCGAACACTGAGTATGCCGCGAACACTGAGCACCGCACGGCCCCTGAGTACGGCGGGGCCGCTGAGTACGCGCGACTGCCGCGGTATGAGTAGCCGACCGGAGGTGGTGGGTCCCCGTCCCGCGGTTGAGTGGCGGCATGGAGAACAGCCGTTACAACGCCTTCGCAGCCCCGACCGCCACCGCGCCGGCCGTCGGCGCACCTCTGCTGCCTCGGGTGATGCGTCCGGCCCCCGTCGCGCAGAGCACCACCGCCTGGGTCGCCCCCACGATCGCCACGGTGCTGGCCGCGATCCTCACCTTCATCGGCGTCTTCACCCTGGGCTTTGCCGTGATGGCCACGGACAGCTGCGGCCCCGACAACTGCTCGTCGGACATCACGGTCCCGCTGGGCCTCATGGGCTACGGGCTCTACGCGTCGCCGTTCGTCACGCCCGTCGCCCTGCTCACCGCGTGGGCGCTGCCGTGGCGGCCCCGCTGGGCCGCCGCCCGCCGGTGGGCGGCGGCCGTCGCGGTGCTGCCGGGCCTGACGATGGTCACCGGGCTGTTCCTGCTCCTGACCCTCGGCGGCTGACCGGGCGGGACCGCTCGGTTCAGTTGTCCGTCAGCAGTTCGTCCGCGTCCACGATCCGGTACGCGTAACCCTGCTCGGCCAGGAACCGCTGGCGGTGCGCCGCGAAGTCCTGGTCGATCGTGTCGCGGGCGACCACCGAGTAGAACCGGGCCTCGTGCCCGTCAGCCTTCGGCCGCAGCACCCGGCCGAGCCGCTGCGCCTCCTCCTGCCGCGAGCCGAACGTGCCCGACACCTGAATGGCGACGGTCGCCTCCGGCAGGTCGATCGAGAAGTTCGCGACCTTCGACACGACAAGGACGTTGAGCTCGCCCTCACGGAACGCGTCGAAGAGCTTCTCGCGCTGCGCGTTGCTCGTCTCGCCCTTGATGACCGGGGCGCCCAGATGCTCACCCAGTTCGTCGAGCTGGTCGATGTACTGCCCGATGACGAGAGTCTGCTCGCCCCGGTGCTTGCGCACCAGCGCCTCCGTCACCTTCCGCTTCGTCGCGGTCGTCGCGCAGAACCGGTACTTCTCCTCCGCCTCGGCGGTCGCGTACGCCAGCCGCTCCGAGTCCGTCAGATTGACCCGCACCTCGACACAGTCGGCGGGCGCGATGTAACCCTGCGCCTCGATCTCCTTCCACGGCGCGTCGAACCGCTTGGGGCCGATCAGCGAGAAGACGTCCGACTCGCGCCCGTCCTCGCGCACCAGCGTCGCGGTGAGACCGAGCCGCCGGCGCGCCTGCAGGTCGGCGGTGAACTTGAAGACGGGCGCGGGCAGCAGATGCACCTCGTCGTAGATCACCAGACCCCAGTCGCGGGAGTCGAACAGTTCCAGGTGCGGGTAGATGCCCTTGCGACGGGTCGTCAGCACCTGGTAGGTGGCGATGGTGACCGGCCGGATCTCCTTGCGCGTACCGCTGTACTCGCCGATCTCGTCCTCGGTCAGCGAGGTCCGCTTCACCAGCTCGTGCTTCCACTGCCGGGCCGAGACGGTGTTCGTCACCAGAATCAGCGTGGTCGCCTTGGCCTCCGCCATCGCACCGGCCCCGACCAGCGTCTTCCCCGCACCACACGGCAGTACGACCACTCCGGAGCCGCCGTGCCAGAACCCTTGGACGGCCTGCTTCTGGTACGGACGCAGTGCCCAGCCGTCCTCGGCCAGCTCGATCGGGTGGGCCTCGCCGTCCACGTATCCGGCAAGGTCTTCGGCGGGCCAGCCCAGCTTCAGCAGCGTCTGCTTGATCTGCCCGCGCTCGGACGGGTGCACCGCCACGGTGTCCGGGTCGATCCGCGCCCCGACCAGCGGCTGGACCTTTTTCGACCGGAGGATCTCCTCCAGCACCGGCCGGTCGGTGGAGGTCAGCACCAGCCCGTGGACCGGGTGCTTGGAGAGCGTGAGGCGGCCGTACCGGGCCATCGTCTCGGCGATGTCGACGAGCAGCGCGTGCGGCACCGGGTAGCGGGAGTACTGCACGAGGGCGTCGACGACCTGCTCGGCGTCGTGCCCGGCGGCGCGCGCGTTCCACAGTCCGAGCGGCGTCAGCCGGTAGGTGTGGATGTGCTCGGGCGCACGCTCCAGCTCCGCGAACGGGGCGATCGCACGACGGCAGGCGTCGGCCTGCTCGTGGTCGACTTCCAGGAGCAGTGTCTTGTCGCTCTGGACGATGAGGGGTCCGGTCACGCGTCTCGGCCCTTTCTACGGGGGGTGGCCGCCCGTGCGGCCAAACGTCCAGTGTGCCGCATGCGGGGCAGGTGGTGCGTCGGTGTCGGCCGGCGGGACGTTCGGCCATCCGCCCGCCGCGCGCGGGACGTGTCATGGTCCGTGGGTGACTGATGCCGCTGCCGGGGACACGCCTCCGGAACGAACCGCTTCCGCGCGTCCGGACGACCGCATACCGTCCGTGCTGCGCTTCTCCACCGAACTCGTCGCCTGGGTCGCCACCCCCTGGGTGCTGGCCGGCCACTCATGGCTGCTCGCCGCCCTGTCGCTGGTGGTGCTGATCGGCCTGCCGGCCGTTCTGGCCACCCCGGGCGACAAGAACAGTGTGCTCGTCGCAGTGCCGGGTTGGGCCACGATCCTGATGGTGATGGCCGAGCTGGGCGCTGCTGTCGTCTCGTCGTGGCTGCTGTGGCCGGTGTGGGCGGCCGTTCCGGTGACGCTGCTCGCGGCGGCCGCCGTGGTCACCGAGCAGCCGCGGTGGCGGTGGCTCGTCTCGCTGGAGTAGGAGTGCCCGGCAGTAGGCTTCGCGGCGTCGCGGGGCCGCCTACTGCCGGGCACTCCAAGGGCTGTCAGGCGCCTTCGGAGTCGGCCAGTTCCGCGACGCCCGTGACCCGGTGCAGCGGGTACGTGCGGATCTCGTCCGCCGTGTGGTCGTACGCCGTCACGAAGCCGCCCTCGACCCGCACCGGAGCGATGACGCGCTGGCTGGCCGCGCCGTCCGCATTGACGTAGCCGATCCAGATCGCCGAGCCTGTCATGGCCGCCGCCTGGACGGTCGCGAGAGTCTCGGCGGAGGTCGTACGAGGCAGTGAACCGGCCGGGGCCTCATGGGCTTGGGAGGTGTCCTTGCGGACGACGGTGGCGGCCGTGTCCCCGGCGCGGATCGCCCGTACCGCCGCGCCCAGCAGCGTTCCGTCGGGGAGCGGCGGGCCCTCGGGGACCGGCACGGGGGGTGTACGGGGAGGGGTGCGGCGGGTGCCCGCGCGGGTGATCAGGACGTCGCCCTCGGCGGACTCGGCGGCGGGCGCGTACCCCATCTCGCGCAGCCCTTCGAGCAGGGACGCCGGGTCGATCTGGGCGGCCAGCGCCGTCGGGGCGAGGCGGCGCAGGCGCAGGGTGGCCGAGCGTTTGTCGGCGAGGATCTCGCCCAGCACGGCCTCGTCGTCGCAGCGTACGTACGCGGACGCGGCACCGATCCGCAGATGGCCGTGTCGGCGGGCGACGTCGTCGATGAGGTAGCTGAGCGGCTGCGGGACCGGCGTGCGGCTGTGTGCGGCGAGGAACGCGTGCAGATCGGCCGCGGACTGCCCGGCGTCCAGCGCGCGGCGTACGGAGCCGGGCGTGAACCGGTAGACGGTCGCGCCGCCCTTCGACTCGATGTCGGCGAGGACGGACAGCGTGTCCGCGAGGGGGCGCTCCAGCGGGCCCGGCGCGACGGCCGTCAGGTCGGCCTGCAGCAGGACGTGGTCGAGAGACTCCGGGATGAGCGGGGCGAGCAGCGCGGCCGCCTCGGCCGGCCCGGATTCGAGCAGGGCGCGGGACTGGGAGGAGAGTGCGCCGCGGCCGGTGATGCCGAGGAGTTCGGACTCGTTCAGTGTCCACAGGGCGACCCGGGACCGGAGGTCGGTGGTGTCCCCGGCGGAGGTCGAGGAGCCGCGCAGCGGCCGTTCCCAGCGGAGCCGGGCGAGCAGCGTCTCCGGGTCCGGGGCGGTGCCGGGGTCCAGGGAGGCGAGCAGGGCCAGGATGCGGTGGCGTACCTCGGGAGCGGCCGAGCGGTCCAGTTCGGGGCCGAGCGCGGACAGGGCCCGGCCCTTGGCGTCCTGGCCGCCGACCAGACCTGCGGTGCGGGTGGCGGCGAGCCAGGCGGTCGCGAGGCGCACCCAGCGCTCCTGGGCGGGGAGTTCGGTCCAGTCGTCGTATGCGGGCGTCGGTGCGTACCGCTCGTCGGCCTCGCCGTCGGAGGCCAGCAGTCCGGCCGCGTAGGCGAGTTCGAGCCAGAACGCGGCGATCGGCTCCGACACGTCGAGGACGGACGCGGTCCGCTTCAGCTCGCGGACGCTGAGGCCGCCGGCCCGGAGCATGGCGGGGCCGCCGGCGTTCCAGCTCGTCAGGAGTTCCTCGACGGTGGACACCGCCAGGTACGCCTGGCCTGCGGCCGCACTGTCCACAGCCTGGGGGTCACGGGTCGCGGCCGCCACGACGGCGGGCGGCAGCGGCTCCGGTACGCGGTGGGCGCGCCCGGCCCGCAGATGCAGCGCCGCCTCGCGCGGCAGGACGACGGTGCGCGTCGACACGGGCAGCAACAGCCCGCGGTCGCGCAGCCACTTCACGGGCGGGGTCGGGTTCGGGGTCACTTCCCCGTACGGCGGACCCCACACCAGCCGGTCCAGCACGGCGAGCGCCTCCATCGGCGCGGTGTCCAGCAACTCGCCCATCCTGGTCCGGTCGGTGAACAGCGTGGCCAGCGCGGTCACGGCCGAGACCGGGTCGTGCGTGGCGGGCAGCCCGGCCGCCGCCAGGATCTCCTGCAGCCGGCCCGGCGACATGCCGGCGGTGGCCTCGGCGACGGTCGGCCCGAGACCGGTGGGGGAGGGGTGCTGCGGCGACGGAGCGAGAAGTTCGCGCGCGGTACGGACCAGCCGCAGCCGGTCGTCCTCGCCCCAGACCAGGGCCTGTTCGCGCAAGGTCGCGAGGGCTCCGGGCGTCGCGTCCCGGATCGCCGCACCCGCGTCGTCGCGTTGCGCGCCGTCGTCCTGGCCGTCGCCCGTGAGGAGGGCGAGAAGGGTGTCGTACGAGGCCGGGTCGGGTGCGACCGCGAGCGCCTCCGCGGTCTGCAGGGCGAACCGGTCGAGGTGCTCCAGCGCGCGTACGACAGAGGCACGGGTGCCGGCTCTCGTCGCCAGCTGGGTGATGTCGTTCGGCACGGGAGACAGGAGGTCGGGACGGGCACGCAGCAGCCCGGCCAACGACTCGTCGTCCCGGGCGCGCAGCGCTTCGGCGAGCGTCCGCGGTGGTGTGGTCATCCCCATCCGTCCCACGGTAGTCGCTCCGGACAGGCCCGAGGGCGCTACCGTCGGTGCAGGGCGGCCGGAGGGGAACCGAGGGGAACCATCGCGTGGGGATCGAGAGCGACCAGCTCGTCTACGACTATCTGAGCCGGGTCGGAGACCTGGCCCAGCAGCAACAGCTGTCCTCGGGCGCCCGGATGCGGCTCGTGGCGGCACTGCGCACCGAGATCGACCGGCAGCGCGGAAGCCAAGGCACGGACACGCCGGCGGCGGTGCGGCGCATCATCGGGAGGCTCGGCACACCGGACGAACTGGTGGCCGCGGCGGCGAGGTCGGGGGACGGGACCGTGATGCTGCCGGAGGCGACGAAGGACGGGAAACGGGGCGATCCGGAGCCGCGGGGGATTCCACGGCCGCGGAGAGGGACCTTCCGGAAAGAGAGTTTGCGCAAGGGCGCGTCGGAGGGGTACCCGGGGGCGGGTGGGGTGCCTGGGGCGCGTGAAGCGCCTGAGGGTTCTGGGGCCTCGGGGGCCTCTGCGGCTTCTGCTGCTTCGAGGGGGGACGGGCCGTTGCCGCCGCACATGGCGGGGACGGATGAGCTCGGAGCGTCCGGGAGCGAACCCGACTGGTGGCGTATCGAGCCGGGGCCGTTCGGGGACGGGGTGCGGGTGCCGGGGTTCACCGGTGGGGTGGAGATCCCGGACCTTCTGAAACCGCCGTCGCCGGCGGAGGAAACGGAAGCGGCTGCCGAGGGCGAGGCGGAGGGCGACGGGAATGGTTCCGCTGCTGAGGACGGCGGGAGTGAGGGCGCGCGGAGGCGTCGGCGGCCGCGGATCCGACGGCGTGCGCCACGGGAGAGCGCGGGGTTCCGGTTCGCCCACCCGCTGCTGCTGCTCGCCGCCGGGTTGCTGGTCACGGGTGCGGTGATGGGATCCCTGCTGGCACTCGCGGGCGGCTGGCTGATCGCGTACAGCTCGCGCACGCTCTCCCGCACGGAGGCGAAGCTGGCCGCGATGGGACTGCCCGGAGCGGCCGTGGCGGGCGGCCTGGTCTGGCTGTGGGGACGGATGGACGGGCGCTGGGGCGAGCCGATTCCGGAGGACGGGATGGCGGATGCGCTGACCGGCCTGTGGCCGGTGGTGGTGCGGGCGGCTGCGGTGGCCTCGGCGGTGTTCCTGGTGTGGCGGGCGGGGAAGCGGGTGGGGTAAGCGGGTGCGGGGCCCCTGGGCGGGGCGGGGCGGGGCGGGGCGGGGGTGCGGTGCGGGGCCCCGGACCGGGGCGGGGGTTCCGTCCTCAATCGCCGGACGGGCTTGAGATGTGTTGCCCGGCAACAGGGTGGGCCCGCCTCTGCCGGGCGGTGGGGTGGGCGGGGCCCCTCCGGGGTGTCTCCTCAGGACTGGCGCGCAGCCGGCGACGCGGGCGAACCCGGCACGTACGCCAGCCCCTGCGGGGACTCCCCTGCACGGCCCCACCCAGGCATCACCCGCGCCCGCGACCCGGTGGAACGCATTGCCGCTGACGTGCGACGGCCGTGCAGGGGAGTGTCCCCGCAGGACGACGAACGGATACCCGGGCTTCCCCGCGTACCCGCCGAACGTTCGTCGTTCGAGGAGACACGCCGGAGGGGCCCCGGACCACCCACGGGGGCAGGCGACGGTGCCACCAGGGGCCAGGCCGACACCTCAAGCCCGTCCGGCGATTGAGGACGGAACCGGTCACCCCGGACCGGGGTGGGACCACGGGGCCCCCGGTACCACCAGCGGCGAACCCGTCACCGGGTCCGGGACGATCACTGCCTCCAGGCCGAAGACCTTGCGTACGAGGTCCGCCGTGACGATGTCCTCGGGGCGGCCCTCGGCGACGATCCGGCCCGCCTTCATCGCGACCAGGTGGTCCGCGTACCGCGCGGCCTGGTTCAGGTCGTGGAGCACGGTGACGACGGTGCGGCCCCGGGTGCCGTCCGCCGCCGGGGCGGCGAGCTGCCGCACCAGGTCGAGAACCTCCACCTGGTGCGCGATGTCGAGGTACGTCGTCGGTTCGTCGAGCAGCAGCAGATCCGTCTCCTGGGCCAGCGCCATCGCGATCCAGACCCGCTGCCGCTGACCGCCGGAGAGTTCGTCCACCGACCGGTCGCCGAGTGCCGTGATGTCCGTACGCTCCATCGCGTCGGTCACCGCCCGCTCGTCCTCGTCCGACCACTGCTGCCACCAGTGCTGGTGCGGCTGGCGGCCGCGGGCGACGAGGTCGGAGACGGTGATCGCCTCGGGTGCGACCGGGGTCTGCGGCAGCAGCCCGACGGACTGTGCGATCTTCCGCGTGGGGATCTTCGACAGATCGGTGCCGTCCAGGAGCACGGCCCCGCCGCGCGGCTTGAGGAGTCGGCCGAGCGCGCGCAGGGTGGTCGACTTGCCGCAGGCGTTCGGGCCGACGATGACGGTGACCCGGCCGTCGGGAATGGCGAGGTCCAGCTCCTGGACGACGGTGCGGTCCTCGTACGCGAGGGTCAGCTCCCGCGCCGCGAGCCGGCTGGTCGTGGTCGTCGCGGTGTCGGACGTACGGGTCGAGCTCATGCAGTGCCTCCACCACGGCCGCGACCGCCGCCGTGACCGCGGATGATCAGCCAGATCAGATACGGGGCGCCGACCGCCGCCGTCAGCACGCCCACCGGCAGCTCGGTGGGCGAGAAGAGCTTGCGCGCCAGCAGGTCGGCGAAGACGACGATCACCGCGCCGAGCAGCGCCGAGCAGAACAGCGGGATCTGCGCGGTCCGCGTCATGCGACGGGCGATCTGCGGGGCGAGGAGTGCCACGAAGTCGACGGGACCGGCCGTTCCGGTCGCCACGGACGCCAGGATCACGCCGAGTGCGACGAGCCCGAGCCGTACGCGTCCCAGACGTACTCCGAGGGCCGTCGCGGTGTCGTCGTCCATCGAGACGGTGCGCTGGGCGCGGGCGGCCCACAGGACGGCCGGCAGCAGGATCAGCAGCGTCCAGCCGATCGGCGCGGCCTCGGACCAGCCGCGGCCGTTCAGTGAGCCCGTCATCCAGATCTGGGCCTGCTGGGCGACCAGATAGTCGCCCTTCGTCAGGAACAGCGTGGTGACGGACCGCAGTGCGATGGCGAAGCCGATGCCGATGAGGACGAAGCGGGTGGCGTGCAGCCCGCCGCGCCAGGCGAAGACGTACACGAGCGCCGCCGCGGCCACCCCGCCGATGACGGACAGGTACGGCAGCACGGTGTACGAGGTGATGCCGAACGTCATCGCGCCGACCGTGAGCGCGCCCGCGCCCTGGCTGATGCCGATGATGTCAGGGCTGGCCAGCGGATTGCGGGCGACCGTCTGGATCAGCGCCCCGGCGATCCCGAAGGCCGCGCCGACGAGCAGCCCGACGACCATGCGCGGCAGCCGCAGCGTGCCGACGACCAGTTCGTCCGGGGACGGCTGCCCCAGGATCACCTTCATGACCTCGTCGGGTGCGACGAAGCTCTCGCCGACGCAGAGGTACGCGACACAGACGGCGGCCAGCGAGGCGACGAGCGCGGCGGCGACGACGGCCGCCCGCCGGTGCAGCAGGAACCGGCCCCGCGCCCCGATCCGTACGACGTGGTACCCGGCGGGCCGCACCCGGACCGTGGTGTCGCTCATGCGGGCACCGCCTTCCGGCGCACCAGCGTGACCAGGAAGGGAACCCCGATCAGTGCCGTCATCACACCCGCCGGGACCTCGCTCGGCGGGAAGACGATGCGGCCGATGACATCGGAGACGAGCAGCATGACGGGCCCGATCAGTGCGGCCATCGGCAGCACCCAGCGGTGGTCGCTGCCGACGATCGCGCGGGCGATGTGGGGGACGGCGAGTCCGATGAACGCGATCGGGCCGGCCGCCGCGACGCCGACTCCGGTCAGCACGGTGGCCCCGATGCCGCCGACGATCCGTACCGTCGCGACCTTCTGTCCGAGCCCCTTCGCCACGTCCTCACCGAGGGCCAGCGCATCGAGCCCGCGGGCCACGGACAGCACGAGCACGGTTCCGACCAGCATGAACGGCCAGATCTGCTGGGCCACATCGGCCTCGCGCCCGGCGATCGAGCCGGCCTGCCAGAAGCGGAACTCGTCCAGCGCGGACGCCTTGGTCGTCAGCACCGCCATCGTCACCGACACCAGCAGCGCGTTGATCGCGGCGCCGCCGAGGGCGAGTTTCACGGGGGTGGCGCCCCCGCGCCCGCTGGACGCGATGGCGTACACGGCGACGGAGGCGATCGCCGCACCAGCGAACGCGAACCACACGTACCCCGTCAGCGTGTGGATCCCCGCGAACGCGATGGCGAGCACCACGCCCACCGAGGCGCCCTGGCTGATGCCGAGGATGCCTGGGTCGGCGATGGGGTTCCGTGTGATGCCCTGGAGCACCGTGCCCGCGAGGGCCAGTGCCGCGCCGACCATCAGCCCGATCAGGGTGCGTGGCACCCGCATGTTCCGGATGACTTCGGCGGCGTCGGAGTGCCCTCCGTGCAGCAGGGCGTCGATCACCTGGGACGGGGGTATGGAGCGTGCCCCCACGGCAAGACTGAGAAGTACCGCCACCAGCAGCGCCGCGACGGCCGCCGCCGTCGCGAGTGCGCGTCTGGAGCGGCGTGGTGCGGCGGCTGACATCGGACCCAATCGGCAAGCTGGAAGGCATAGCGAGGTAAGGCTTGGCTAAGTCTAAGTGGAGCCCGCCGGAGTCCGAGGGGCGGGAGGGGCCTGCGGGACCAAGGGGTACCGAGGGGTACCGAGGGGCGGAAGGAAGCTGTGCACTCGGCACAATGGGCACCATGGCTCCGCACCCCCTGACGGTCGGCTTCGACCTCGATATGACGCTCATCGACTCCCGGCCGGGCATCAAGGCCGCCTACCGGGCGCTGTCCGCCGAGACCGGGACGCCGATCGATGTCGACCTGGTCGTCAGCAGGCTCGGACCGCCCGTGGAGCACGAGCTCGCGAACTGGTACCCGGCGCACGCCGTGGCCGCCGCGGCCGACCGTTACCGGGAGATCTATCCCGCGTACGCGATCACGCCGAGCCCCGCCCTGCCCGGCGCCCGGGAATCCGTTGCCGCGATCCGCGCGCGGGGCGGCCGGACGATCGTCGTCACCGCGAAGCACACGCCGAACGCCAGGCTCCACCTGGCACACCTGGGAATCGAACCCGACGAGGTCATAGGAAGCCTGTGGGCGGAGCGCAAGGGGGATGCGCTGCGCGAGCACGGCGCGCAGGTGTACGTCGGCGACCACACCGGGGACGTGCGCGGCGCCCGTACCGCCGATGCCCTGTCGGTCGGGGTCACGACGGGCCCGTGCGACGCGGACGAACTGCGGGAGGCGGGCGCGGACGTCGTCCTCCCGGACCTCACGCACTTCCCGGCGTGGCTGCGCACCTACCCGGAACCGGCGTGACCGGCGTCCGTCCCCGTCAGCGTGCGGTCCGCTTGGGGGATGCCGCCCAAGCCGACCGCACCACGCCCGCCGCGGCGATCAGGAACCCCACGCCCATCAGCATGCACAGGGCATACGCGAAGGACGGGAACGGGTCGGTCCCGAGGAACAGCGGAGCCACCGTGACCAGTGTGGCCAGGGCCCCGATGAAGAAAACGATCGCGCCGACGCGGACAAGCCGGTCACCTGCGCCAGAGGAAGGAGTACTCACCCCGTCAGGGTAGTTCCCGCTCCGGAGCCACCGTCCCTTCACCCGGAGTGCGCCGTTTCTGGACAGAGTCCGGATGACCAGGCTTGACGGGGGGTACTGCACCTGTGGAGGCTTCTGCCAGCAGGGGAGCACGACCATTGGACGGCCTGACCTGCTGAGGCTTGGTTCCGGCTTACGGGTTGAGATGGGGTGCGTGCTTTGCCGACTGGCAAGGTCAAATGGTTCAACAGCGAGAAGGGCTTCGGCTTCCTTTCCCGCGACGACGGTGGCGATGTGTTCGTGCACTCGTCGGTGCTCCCTGACGGAGTCGACGCGCTCAAGCCCGGCCAGCGCGTCGAATTCGGTGTCGTCGCAGGTCAGCGCGGAGACCAGGCGCTCTCGGTGGCCATCCTCGACCCGACCCCGTCCGTCGCTGCCGCCCAGCGCCGCAAGCCGGACGAGCTCGCATCGATCGTGCAGGACCTGACAACCCTGCTGGAGAACATCACGCCGATGCTGGAGCGGGGCCGCTACCCCGACAAGGCGGCCGGCAAGCAGATCGGCGGCCTGCTGCGCGCGGTCGCCGACCAGCTCGACGTCTAGGGCCTCTCGTCAGTGGGCGTCCGGCCGTATCCCGTTTACGGCCGGACTCGGAGGGGCTCGCCCCTCTCAGAGCCCGTCGGGTGACCTCTGATCGGGCGGTCACCCGACAGGCTCTCAGCCGAACGACAGAGCATCCGGGCCGAGGGGCGGCACCAGCCCCTCGGCCGCCGCGCGCGTGAGCAGCCCGCGGACCGCCGCATAGCCGTTCTCGCCGAGGTCGGCGGTGAACTCGTTCACATACAGCCCGATGTGCTGGTCGGCGACGGCCGGGTCCATCTCCTGGGCGTGCTCCAGCACGTACGGACGTGACATCTCCGGGTCGTCCCAGGCCATCCGTACCGACGTGCGGATCGACTCGGCCAGCAGCTTCAGCGTCTCCGCGCCCAGTGACCGCTTGGCGATGATCGCGCCGAGCGGGATCGGCAGTCCGGTCGTCGCCTCCCAGTGCTCGCCCATGTCGGCGAGGCTGTGCAGCCCGTAGTTCCGGTACGTGAAACGCGCCTCGTGGATGACGAGACCGGCGTCCACCTTCCCGTCCCGCACGGCGGGCATGATCTCGTCGAACGGCATCACGACGATTTCGCCGACATCGCCCGGCACGACATCCGCCGCCCAGAGCCGGAACAGCAGATACGCGGTGGAGCGCTCGCTCGGAACGGCGACGGTCTTCCCCGTCAGATCCGTACCCGGCTCCTTCGTCAGGACGAGCGGCCCGCAGCCGCGGCCCAGCGCACCGCCGCAGGGCAGCAGGGCGTACTCCTCCATGACCCAGGGCAGCACCGCGTACGACACCTTCAGCACGTCCAGCTCGCCGCGCTCGGCCATGCCGTTGGTGATGTCGATGTCGGCGAAGGTGACGTCGAGGGCGGGCGCGCCGGGGACCCTGCCGTGCGCCCAGGCGTCGAAGACGAAGGTGTCGTTCGGGCACGGCGAGAAGGCGATCTTCACAGCGGTGCCGGGCTTCGCGGTGCCCTCAGTCGAGTCGGTCATGGTGGGTCCAACCTTCCAGTACGGGGGTGAGCTTCCCGAACGCGTCGGTGAGCGCGGCCAGTGCGTCGCCGATGCGCCAGGCGTCCCGGTCGCGCGGGCCGACGGCATTCGACACGGCCCGGATCTCCAGCACCGGTACGCGCAGCCGGTCGGCCGCCTCGGCGACCCCGAAACCCTCCATGGCCTCGGCGACGGCGTTCGGATGTGCGGCGCGGAGGGCGGCGGCACGGTCGGCGCTGCCGGTCACGGTGGAGACGGTGAGGATGTCGCCGGTGACCGCGCCGGTCGCGGCGGCCACGTCCCGTACCAGGGCGGGCGGCGGCTCGAACCGTTCCCGGCCGAAGCCCAGGGCGGTGACGGGCACGAACCCGTCGGGGGTCTCCGCGCCCAGATCGGCGGCGACGATCGCGCTCGCCACGACGAGGGAGCCGACCGGGGCGCCGGGCGCGAACCCGCCGCCGATACCCGCGGAGACCACCAGGCCGTAGGACCCGGAGGCAAGCCCGAACGCGGCGGCGGCGGCCGCGGAGGCCGGACCGGCGCCGCCCGCGAGGACATCGAAACCGCCGGCGCGGTGCAGATCGGCGCCCGGTGCCCGGACCACCTCCGGTCCGTCCGTGAACGCACGCGTGACCGCGTCCCGTTCCACCGGGACAGCGGTCACGACGAGCACACGCACGGGGAGGGTCCTCCCGGGTCGGGAGGGGGTCAGTTGGTCTTCACGAAGGTGAAGTGCCAGATGCCCGTGAGCTTCTTGCCCGTGGTCTCCACGATGCTGATCTGCGCCTTGTTCGTGGTGGTGCCGGTCTGGCTGGAGAAGAAGGCGCTGCCCGGGACGGACCGGTAGGTCTTCTTGTACGGCTCCTGCTCGGCCTGCTGGCCGTTGATGAAGAGGGTCCAGCCGTTGTCCGCGATCTTCGGGTCGACGCCGAAGCGGACCTTGTCGTCCATCGCGACCTTGACGGTGTGCTCGGCCTTCTTGTTGTTGAGGCAGCCCTGGATCAGGGACTCCTTGATGGCGTTGCCGTCGTTGTAGCAGGTTGCCTCGGCACTCACCGAGGTGTCGCCGACCGTCACGGTGGCGAGCGGCGTCGGCTTGTTGCAGGCGGACAGGACAAGGAGTCCCGCGGACACGGCACCAAGAGCGACGCCGATTCGACGGCCCTTACCGGAGAAGAACGCAACGGTCATGGGCCGAAGGCTATCGGTCGCTCCCGCTCACGCCACGCGGGGGTGCGGCGAGCCGCGTCGCGCCGCACTCAGCAGACCCCGTACGGAGGCAGCCGCACCGAGGGCGAGGATCCCCGCGGCGACCGACATTCCCAGTACGCCGTTGAGGGGGAGAGCGATGCCGATACCGCCGCCGACCACCCAGGCCATCTGGAGCAGTGTCTCGGACCGGGCGAACGCCGACGTGCGGACTTCCTCGGGCACGTCGCGCTGGATCGTCGCGTCCAGCGACAGCTTCGACAGTGCCTGCGTGAAACCCGCCACCGCGCTGAGCGCGGCGACCATCACGGTGGAGAAGAAGACCGCGGCGAGGACGGCGACACCGAGCGCCAGCCCCAGCACCGAGGCGATGATCACCTCGGGGCCGCGGGCCCGGAGCCAGGAGCCCATCGCCGTGCCGAGGGCATTGCCGACCCCGGCCGCGACACCGACGATGCCGAGCGAGACGGCCGCGCTCTGCCCGGCGAGCGGGTGCACCCGCAGCAGGAACGCCAGGAAGAAGATCAGGAAGCCGGAGAGCGCGCGATGCGCGGCATTGGCCTGGAGCCCGTGCAGGACGGACGGCCCGACGGTCCGCAGCCCCGGCCGCTTCTCCTTCTCCCCGTTGGTCCTGGCCCTGCCCTTCTTCCCGTTGGCCACGGAGGGCCTGCTGCGGACGGAGGGCTGATGGCTGTGCGGCTCGACCAGCTGGGCGCGGCGTTCGCCCTTCGCCGAGTCGACCTTGTGGGGCAGCGTGAACGCGAGAACGGTGCCGCCGGTGAAGATCAGACACGCGCCGTAGAGCGGCCAGGGCGCTCCGATGGTCTGCAGCCCGGCCCCGATCGGCGCCGCCACGCCCGTGGCCAGAAGCCCGGCCAGGGTGACCCGGGAATTGGCCTTCACCAGGGAGAAACGCGGTGGCAGCAGGCGTGGCACGACCGCGCTGCGCACGACCCCGTACGCCCTCGAGGCGACCAGCACGCCCAGTGCCGCCGGATACAGCTCCAGACCGCCCGTGGCGACCGCGCCCGACATCGTGAGCGCGAGCACCGCACGCGCCAGCATGGCGCCCGCCATCGCGGCGCGGCGGCCGTGCGGCAGACGGTCCAGGAGCGGGCCGATGACAGGGGCGAGGAGGGTGAACGGTGCCATCGTCACGGCGAGGTAGAGGGCGACGCGGCCGCGCGCCTCGTCCGTCGGTACGGAGAAGAACACGGTCGACGCGAGCGCCACCGTGATCATCACGTCGCCCGCGCCGTTCACGGCGTGCAGCTCGATCAGTTTGCCGAGTCCGGATTCGCCGGCGCCGTGGGCGTGGGTCGCCCTGCGGATGCCTTTCGCGGTGCCGGTGAACGGCGCGTGCAGGGCATGACCGATCGTCCGGCCCGTCCTGCGGAGCGGGCCGGACCCGTCGTGCGACCTGGCGGAAGCCACCCCGTCATAGTGCCCCAGCCACTGCGGTAACGAACCGAGAACGGTACGGGGCGCGGGGTACGCCGCCCTGTCGGGTCAGTGAGGACCCTGCCGACAGGGCAATCCTCCGACCGCTCGACCCGGACACGGCAGTGGATACGCCGTCGATTGGGACGGGCAGGTGGGCGGGGAGCTGCGGAGAGGGTAGCGTGCGTAGCGCGCCCCCGGCGGTTGTTCTTGGCCGCGCGCCTCTCGGCGATCCCGCAGAATGGATAGCAGAAGGCGCGCCCGAGGCAGGCACAACGGGTGCGGACGTCGACGCGGCCCCCAGGTCCGCTCCGCCCGCAACCGTCATGGCCGAAATCGATGGATCTGCTGGCGCACTCGTGAGACGGCGTATGGAGAGAAGCGAGACCTGTGAGTGCTGCTACGACGCGAAGCCGTACTGCCCGTACCCCTGCCCCCGACCGTCTGTGCGCCGAGGCGGTAGACCTCGCGCGCGCGGCGGCCGAGGAAGTGGCCGCGCCGGGGGAGGTCGGTGAGCACGTGGGCCTGGTCTCCGAGGGGGACCGGGTCGTCACGCACTACTTCGAGTGCAAGGAACCCGGTTACAAGGGCTGGCGTTGGGCGGCGACGGTCGCCAGGGCCTCCCGCGCCAAGATCGTCACGCTCGACGAGGCGGTACTGCTGCCGGGGACCGACGCACTGCTCGCTCCCGAGTGGGTGCCGTGGAGCGAGCGGCTGCGGCCCGGCGACATGGGACCCGGTGATCTGCTGCCGACGGAGGCGGAGGATCTGCGTCTGGAGCCGGGGTACAGCGGCGAGGAGGAGCCGCTGCCGAACTCGGTGGCCTCCGAGATGTCGGAGGAGATGGCCGACCTCGTCGACGCGGAGGACGCGGAACTCACGACGCGCCCGGAGACGACGAGACGCGGCTCCGTCGCCGCGCTCGCGGAAGAGCTCGGCATGCGGCGGGCACGGGTGCTGTCCCGGTACGGGCTGCATGCCGCGGCCGACCGCTGGGACGAGACATTCGGCGCGAAGACGCCGATGGCTCAGGCGGCACCGGCTTCCTGTGTCACCTGCGCCTTCCTGGTGCCGCTGGCGGGTTCGCTGCGGCAGGCCTTCGGCGTGTGCGCGAACGAGTTCGGCCCGGCGGACGGTCATGTGGTCTCCCTGTCGTACGGCTGCGGTGGGCACTCGGAGGCAGCGGTGATGCCGAAGCCGCCGAAGCCGGCGCCGCACGCGCTGGACACGATGCAGGTGGACGAGTACCCGCTGCGCCCGGCGCGGGACAGCGGATCGGTCCCGGTGGAACCGGATGCGCCGTCGGAGGACCTGGGCCACTCCTGACCCTCCTGGCCGCTCGGGGATCCGGGTTCGCGGTACCCGGGGGGCGCGTGCCGCGGTGCGGCCCCGGGGTTTCCGGTGAGCGCTTTGTCCTCGATCGCCGGACGGGCTTGGTGTGTCGCTCGGGACGGGGTCGATATGTCGTCCGTGCGACTTTCGGTGCGGCGCGGGGAGCGTTCTCGGGGGCGGGATCGAGCCCGTCCGACGAGGGCGGACAAGGCGCGACGACGCGCCGGGATCGCGGTCTCCGTCTCCGCGGACACTTTCAGCTCGTCGACAGGGTTCCCCGTGCCCTGAAGGGGACGTGACCCGGGCGGTGCCGCGCCGGGGGCGTTTCAAGCCCGTCCGGCGATGGGGGACAAGAGTGTCGCCCCACCGTCGCGCCACGCGGGATTGTCGGTCGCGGTACCTTCGGGCGCACACTGGCGGCACGGGTGTACGCACGCACGCGCACACCCCCGCCGCACACGGGTAACGCGTCACCGGACAGAGCGGAGTCAGAGCGTGAGCATGAATGCGACCGAGGGGGCCGATCCGTTCGGGACGGCACGGCTGCGGCGCGGGGTGCTCGACGCCTGGGGCGCCGGTCCGGCCCGGTTCCGGGAGGACGCCAACGCCGAGGAGGACCTCGCGCTCGGCGGCTACCGCGACCGCCTGGTCGTCGAGCTCGCCCAGAACGCCGCCGATGCGGCCGCCCGCGCCGGCGTCCCCGGCCGGCTCCGTCTCACCCTTCACCCCGCCTCGGACACCGGACCCGCCGTCCTCGCCGCCGCCAACACCGGCGCCCCCCTCGACGCCACCGGCGTCGAATCGCTCAGCACGCTCCGCGCCTCCGCCAAGCGCGAGGGACACGAGTCCGCCGTCGGCAGGTTCGGCGTCGGGTTCGCCGCCGTCCTCGCGGTCAGCGACGAGCCCGCCGTCGTCGGCCGGCACGGCGGCGTCCGCTGGTCCCTCGCCGAGGCCCGTGACCTCGCCCGCGAGGCCGCCGTCGGCAGCCCGGGCCTCGGTGACGAACTCCGCCGCCGCGACGGCCACGTACCGCTGCTGCGTCTCCCGCTGCCCGCCGAGGGCACCGCACCGGACGGGTACGACACCGTCGTCGTCCTGCCGCTGCGCGACGGCGTCGCCGAGGACCTTGTCGGACGGCTGCTCGCCGCCGTCGACGACGCGCTCCTCCTGACGCTCGCCGGTCTCGAAGAGATCGTCATCGACACCCCCGAGGATCTGCGGACGCTCAGCCGTTCCCAGCACGGCCCCTACACACACATCAACGACTCCGCGTACGGCACGAATCGCTGGCGCACCGTCGCCCAGCACGGGCCGATCGAACCGGCCCTGCTCGCCGACCGCCCGCTGGAGGAACGGCTGCGCCCGCACTGGTCGGTGACCTGGGCGGTGCCCGTGGACGGGGAAGGGGCGCCGGTGTACCCCCGTACCGCCCCCGTCGTGCACGCGCCGACCCCCACCGACGAGCCCCTCGGCGTCCCTGCCCTGCTCATCGCGTCGCTGCCGCTCGACACCACGCGCCGCCACCCCGCGCCCGGCCCGCTCACCGACTTCCTGGTGCAGCGCGCGGCCGACGCGTACGCCGAACTGCTCGCCGACTGGCATCCGGTGTCCATCGCCACTCTCGACCTCGTGCCCGGCCCGCTCGGCAAGAGCGAACTGGACGGTGCCGTGCGTGGCGCGATCCTGGACCGGCTGCCGCGCGTCGCGTTCCTGGAGCCCGCCGCCCCGCGCGACGCCGCCGCCGAGCCCGAGCAGTGGGATGCCTGGGACGCCGGGGCGGAGAACGTCCGCGTGGCCACCACCGCGCTGCGGCCGATCGAGGCAGAGGTCGTGGAGGGGGTGGGCGCCGAGACCGTTCAGGTGCTTGCCGAGGTGCTGCCGTGCCTGCTGCCCGCGGGACTTGAGCGCCGGAGCGAACTGCGTGCCCTCGGCGTCGCCCGGGTCCCGCTGACCGAGGCGATCGACCGGCTCGCCGGTCTGGAGCGCGAACCCGACTGGTGGCGGCGGCTGTACGACAGTCTGTCGGGAGTCGACCCCGACCGGCTCTCCGGACTCCCGGTCCCACTGGCCGGAGCGGTGGAGAGCGTGGCGAGCACCCCGGACACCGCACCACCCCGCACCGCCATCGGTCCCCGCCAGGTCCTCCTGCCGGTCCCCGACGCCCTCACGGGCCCGGTCCTGGGCCGGCTGGCCCGGCTCGGGCTGAAGGTCGCGCATCCGGACGCCGCACATCCGCTCCTGGAGAAGCTGGGTGCCCTGCCCGCCACCCCGCGCGCGGTGCTGACGACCCCGCAGGTGCGTGCGGCCGTCGCCGGTTCGCTGGACGCCGGCGAGGTGTGGGACGAGGACGCGCTGGACGCGGAGGAGCTCGCGGACACCGTCCTCACGCTCGTCCGGGACGCCGACCTCGCGCCGGGCGACGAGCCCTGGCTCGGTGCACTCGCCCTCCCCGACGAGGACGGCGAACCCGCACCTGCCGGTGAACTCGTACTGCCGGGAAGCCCGTTCGCGAGCATCATGCGCGAGGGCGAACTCGCGCTCTGCGACGAGGAACTGACGGACCGCTGGGGCGAGCAGCCGCTGACCGCCTGCGGGGTGCTGGCCACCTTCGCGCTCGTCCGGGCCACCGACGTCGTCCTCGACCCCGACGAACTGGAGCCGCGCGAAGGTGACTTCGCCGAACCCGACGACGCGGGACTGCTCGACGCCGTCGATGTGTGGTGCGAGGACATTCTCGACCAGCTGCAATTGAGTCTGCCGCCGCGCAGCGGTGACGACGAGGGCTGGTGGTCGGGCGACGGGCGGGCCCAAGTGCCGCCCGTCGCCACCGAGATCGTCGCCGTCCGCGACCTCGACCTCGTCGACGACGATGCCTGGCCGCAGGCGCTCGCCCTGCTCTCCCGGCCGCCGCTGCGCGACGCGCTGACCCAGCCGGTGCGGGTGCTGCTCCCGGACGGCACGACCCGGTCCGTGCGTTCGTACACCGCCTGGTGGCTGCGCGACCATCCGGTGCTCGACGGCCGCCGCCCGGCGGGGCTGCGGGCTGCGGGTGGCGACCCGCGGCTGTCCGGACTGTACGACTCCGCCGACGCGACCGGCTTCGACGACGTCCAGGTGCTGCGCGCCCTCGGCGTACGGACCTCCGTCGCCGCGCTCCTCGACGAGCCGGGCGGTGCGGCGGAACTCCTCGGCCGGCTCGCGGACGAGGACCGCCCGGTCGGCTCCGTACAACTCCACGAGCTGTACACCGCCCTGGCCGATCTCGACCCGGAGCAGGTCACGCTGCCCGACGAGCTGCGGGCCGTGGTCGACGGCGAGGTACGCGTCGTCGACGCGGCCGACGCGTTGATCGCGGACGTCCCCGACCTGCTGCCGCTGACGAACAGCCTGCCGCTCCTGCCGGTGGCCCCGGCGCGCGCCGCGGACCTGGCCGAGCTGTTCCAGGTGCGGCGGCTCGGCGAGACCTCCGAGGCGGAGGTGACGACGGACGGCGAGGAGCACCAGGTGCCGGAGTCGGTACGGATCCTGCTCGGCGCCGGTACCCCGGACACGTACGTCGAACACGGCGAACTCCGGGCGGGCGGCGTCGAGCTGGATTGGCGCCGCACCCCGGACGGGACCGTCCACGCCTCGACGCTGGAGGGTGTCGCGGCGGGCCTGGCCTGGGCGGCGGGTCAGTGGCCACGCCGTTTCGAGGTCGCTGCGCTGCTGCAGGACCCGTCGCGCACCGAGGAGTTGGCGCGCGACCGCTGGTTCGACTGACAAGGTGGGGCGGAACGCGCCAATATCCCGGGCAGGGTCAGGTATTCGCAAAATATCCCCGTGGGCCGCACAACCTTTCACGCGTCTCAAGGGTCTCGTCTGTGAAGCCACCAGGCTTCACAGACGATCCCGGGTTTGCGGAACGGACGATCTCCGCGGGCCCCCCTTCTCCACATTGGGGAAAACACATGCGTATTCGCGCCACTGTGGCCGCTGTTTCCGGCGCCCTGGCCCTTTCCGCTCTTGTTGTTCCGGCCGCACAGGCCGGCGACCAGGCTCCGCACGTGCACAAGCCGTCGGCTGCCGAGATCTTCGGCTCCGCGGTGAAGGACACGGCGAAGGGTTCCTTCGCTTCTTCGAGTGCAGCGACGACGGCTCCCGTCATCTCCAAGGTCACCGTCAACGGCGGCAAGGACATCGTTCTGGGCACGACGGCGCTGAAGAAGATCACCGTGTCGGTGACCGCGTCGCACCCGTCCGGCATCGCCGACGGCTATGTCATCCTGTGGCACGGAACCGACCCGACGTCGCCGGACACCATCGACGGTGTTCTCCTGCCGAATGAGGACGCGGCCACCTGCACGCCGGTCAATGCCACGACCGCGACCTGCAAGCAGACGATCACGGTCGACCCGCGCTACGACCTGTACAAGAACGCGCTCGCCGGTACCTGGCACGTCTCCGCGGGCGTGCTCGCCGGTGACCAGTCCGACATTGAGTACAACGACTTCTACGGCACGGCTCGCGTGCAGCGACTGTCGAAGCTGACGGTCAACGCGGCTCCGGAGCCTGTCAAGAAGGGCAAGACCATCACGGTCACCGGCAAGCTCTCGCGGGCGAACTGGGAGTCCCACACGTACGCGGGCTACACCGGTCAGTCGGTGAAGCTCCAGTTCCGCAAGAAGACCAGCTCCACCTACACCACGCTGAAGACGATCAAGACGAACAGCACCGGCAACCTGAAGACCACGGCCACGGCCTCGGTCGACGGCTACTGGCGCTACAGCTTCGCCGGTACCTCCACCACCCCGGCCGTCACCACCGCCGGTGACTTCGTCGACGTGCGGTAGTTCCACGCCTGATTCCAGGCGTAGTTCCACACGTGGTCCACACGAGCAGCGGGATCTCCGGGATGGGGGTCCCGCTTCTCGTACCCCCATCCTGTGCGTCCCCGCCCGGCCCACCGGTCCGCGGACGCACTGACCCATCGGGTCCCGCCGCGGCCGGAAGCCACCACGCCACCTGCCCGACGGACCCCTTTCTCCACGGGAGAAAACATGCGCATACGTGCCACTGTCGCCGCCGCGTCCGGCGCCCTGGTCCTGTCCGCCCTCGCCGTCCCGGCCGCGCACGCGGCAACGGCGGATCCCGTCATCATCTCCAAGGTCAGCGTCAACGGCGGCAAGAACACCGTCCTGGGCACGACGGCGGCGAAGACCATCACCGTGTCGGTGACCGCGTCGCACCCGTCCGGCATCGCCGACGGCTGGGTGATCCTGTGGCACGGGAAGAGCCTGGACCAGGGCATGGACGGCGCGCTGCTGCCGAACGAGGAGGAGGCGACCTGCAAGGCCGCGAGCGCCACCACCTCCACCTGCTCGTACACCATCACGATCGACCCGCGGGTCGATCTGCCGAAGAACGCGCTGGCCGGCTCCTGGCACGTCCTCGCCGGCGCGGAGGCCAAGGACGGCTCCAGCACCTCCTACGACTCCTACGCCACGGCGAAGATCCAGCGGCTGTCGAAGCTGACGGTCAACGCGGCTCCGGAGCCTGTCAAGAAGGGCAGGACCATCACGGTGACTGGCAAGCTGTCGCGTGCCAACTGGGAGACGCACGCGTACGCGGGCTACACCGGTCAGTCGGTGAAGCTCCAGTTCCGCAAGAAGACCAGCTCCACCTACACCACGGTGAAGACGATCAAGACGAACAGCACCGGCAACCTGAAGACCACGGCCACGGCCTCGGTCGACGGCTACTGGCGCTACAGCTTCGCCGGTACCTCCACCACCCCGGCCGTCACCACCGCCGGTGACTTCGTCGACGTGCGGTAACGGTTACACCGGGAAGCGGCGGCTGACCAGTCGCCAGGTGAACTCCAGGGCAGCCGCCGCCACCACCGCTATCCCCACCGCCGTCCACGGTATGACCGTGCCCACCAGCTTCAGCGCGAAGAAGTTCTGCAGCCACGGCACCATCAGCACGATCAGGAATGCCGCCCCCATCGACGCGACCAGGACGATCCGCCACCAGGTGTACGGGCGGGCGATGATCACGAGAACCCACATCGAGACGAGGAACAGCGTGAGCGTCGCGGCGCTGGTCTCCGCGCCCAGCGCTTCCGTGCCCGTGTAGTAGTGCCGGGCGACCAGGTACGTCACGAACGTGGCGATGCCCGCGATGACGCCGGACGGCACCGAGTACCGCATGACTCTGCGGACGAAGTGCGGCCGGGCCCGCTCCTTGTTCGGGGCGAGGGCCAGGAAGAAAGCCGGGACGCCGATCGTCAGCGTCGACAGCAGAGTCAGATGCCGGGGCAGGAACGGGTACTCGACCTGGAAGCAGACCACCAGGATCGCCAGCAGCACCGAATACACGGTCTTCGTCAGGAACAGGGTGGCGACCCGGGTGATGTTGCCGATCACCCGGCGGCCCTCCGCGACCACCGACGGAAGCGTCGCGAAGCTGTTGTTCAGCAGGACGATCTGGGCCACGGCGCGTGTCGCCTCGGAGCCCGAACCCATCGACACCCCGATGTCGGCGTCCTTCAGCGCCAGCACGTCGTTGACCCCGTCGCCCGTCATCGCGACGGTGTGGCCGCGGGACTGGAGGGCGGCGACCATCTCGCGCTTCTGCTGCGGGGTGACCCGGCCGAAGACCGCGTTCTCCTCCATGGCCGCGGCCATGTCGTCCGGGTCCGTGGGCAGCCGGCGCGCGTCCAGCGTGTGCTCGGCGCCGGGCAGGCCGAGCTTGCCCGCGACCGCGCCGACCGAGACGGCGTTGTCCCCGGAGATGACCTTCGTGGCGACCCGCTGGTCGGCGAAGTAGCGCAGCGTGTCCCCGGCGTCCGGCCGCAGCCGCTGCTCCAGCACGATCAGCGCGGTCGGTACGGCCCCGTGGGCGATCTCCGGCCCCTCCAGCTCGCCCTCGGCGCGCGCCAGCAGCAGCACCCGCAGCCCCTGCTCGTTGAGCTGCTCGATCTCGCCGAGCGCCGGGTCCTGGTCCGGGAGGAGCACATCGGGTGCGCCGAGCAGCCAGGTCGACGGCCGCCCGTCGGTCTCGACGAACGCGGCGCCGCTGTACTTGCGTGCCGAGGAGAACGGCAGGGCCTCCGTGCACCGCCATGCCTCGCCGTTCGGGGACGGGTACGCGTCGATGATCGCCTGCAGGCTGGCGTTGGGCCGCGGGTCGGATGCGCCGAGGGCGCTCAGCACCTGGCGTATGTACGGGTCGTCCGCGCCGTTCAGCGCCCGCACCTCGGTGACGTCCATCCCACCCTCGGTGAGCGTGCCGGTCTTGTCCAGACAGACGACGTCGACCCGGGCGAGACCCTCGATGGCGGGCAGCTCCTGCACGAGGCACTGCTTGCGGCCGAGCCGTACGACACCGATCGCGAAGGCGACCGAGGTGAGCAGGACCAGGCCCTCGGGGATCATCGGGACGATGCCGCCCACGGTGCGGGCGATCGAGTCCTTGACGTTGGTGTTCTTGACGACGAGCTGGCTGATGATGAGGCCGATCGCGGTCGGCACCATCATCCAGGTGACGTACTTGAGGATCGTGCTGATGCCGCTGCGCAGCTCGGACTGGACGAGCGTGAAGCGGGACGCCTCCTCGGCGAGCTGCGCGGCATAGGCCTCGCGGCCGACTTTGGTGGCGGAGAACGCGCCGCCGCCCGCGACGACGAAGCTGCCGGACATCACCGGGTCGCCGGCCTGCTTCAGTACGGGGTCGGCCTCGCCGGTGAGCAGGGACTCGTCGATCTCCAGGTTGTCGGCCTCGGCCACCGCGCCGTCGACCACGACCTTGTCGCCGGGCCCGAGCTCGACGAGATCGCCCAGGACGATCTCGGAGGTGGAGATCTCGGCCGCGACCCCGTCGCGCCGGACCGTGGGTTTCGCCTCGCCGATGACCGCGAGGCTGTCCAGGGTCTTCTTGGCGCGCCACTCCTGGACGATGCCGATGCCTGTGTTGGCGATGATCACGAAGCCGAAAAGGCTGTCCTGGATCGGCGCGACGAACAGCATGATCAGCCAGAGCACGCCGATGATCAGGTTGAACCGGGTGAAGACGTTGGCACGGACGATCTCGCGGACGGAGCGGGACGAGCGGACGGGTACGTCGTTGACCTCGCCCCGGGCGATCCGCTCGGCCACCTCGTCCGCGGTCAGCCCGCTCGTGCGGACGGCCGTGGCAGGGAGCTTCATCGGGTGGACCGGGTCGAGCTCGGAACCGGCGTCGATCATGGCCCGCCGACGGGGCCGGCCAGGTGTGTGCTCCCCGGAGGAGCGGAGTGCCCGCTGCGTCATGGTTCCGACGGTACGGCTGGAACGTCCGGTTCACCCGCCGGGGGGTCGAAGATCAGACCGGGGGAGGAGCGGAATGGTCCTCGGGCGGTACGAAAGTCAGGGCCGACTCTGACTTTCGTCGGTGGCGCCGGACGCGTCGGCCGGGCCGGCCCCGACGGCCGCCCGCTTGATCGCCGCGTCGCGCCCCCGCACGTACCAGATACCGATCAGTCCGAGCCCGGCACCGGCCAGACACGTCCAGATCCACCACGCGTGCCCGTGGTCGTCGAACCAGCCGTAGAACGGCAGCTGCGCGAGGAAGAGGACGAACCAGAGGATCGTGCCGCCGGTGATGGTGGCGACGACGGGCCCCTCCAGGGGCTCGGGTGCCTCGTGTGTCGGTGTCCACTTCGCCATGAGCTCAGTGTATGCGGCCCGTATGCGAAGCTCCTCGGCCCAGTCCGCTCAAGGGTCTACGCGCGGAGATAGCGATCTTCGCCTTATGTATTCATACTGAATCTGCTTATGGCTGTCTCGATTTATTCGTGTAAAAGTCCAAAGCTGACCACTCTTCTCCCCCCTCTACGCACGACTGAGGTCATACATGTCCCCCTCGGCCACCGCTTCGGTCGACTCCAGGCAGCCCATAGCTCCACAGCCGCACGGCGGCCTGGACCGTTTCTTCAAGATCTCCGAGCGGGGGTCGTCGGTCGCGCGTGAGATCCGCGGCGGATTCGCCACGTTCTTCGCGATGGCGTACATCATCGTGCTGAACCCGATCATCCTCGGCAGTGCGAAGGACATGTACGGGCACCAGCTGAGCGGCGGCCAGCTGGTCACCGCCACCGTGCTGACCGCCGCGTTCTCCACGCTCCTGATGGGCGTCATCGGCAACGTGCCGATCGCGCTGGCCGCCGGCCTCGGCGTCAACACCGTCGTCGCCCTCCAGCTCGCCCCCCGGATGAGCTGGCCGGACGCGATGGGCATGGTCGTCCTCGCGGGCATCGTCGTCATGCTGCTGGTCGCGACCGGGCTGCGCGAACGCGTGATGAACGCGGTGCCGACGTCGCTCCGCAAGGGCATCGCCATCGGTATCGGTCTCTTCATCCTGCTGATCGGTCTGGTCGACTCGGGCTTCGTCTCCCGCATCCCGGACGCCGCGCACACCACCGTGCCGCTCCAGCTCGGCAGCGACGGCCACCTCCATGGCTGGCCGGTCCTGGTCTTCATCCTCGGCGCGCTGCTCACGCTCGCGCTGATCGTCCGCAAGGTGCCGGGCGCGATCCTCATCTCCATCGTCTCGATGACGGTCGTCGCGCTGATCATCGACGCGGTCGCCGATCTGCCGGGCGAGGCGTGGGGTCTGACCGTCCCGCAGTGGCCGGGCAATCCGGTCGCCACCCCCGACTTCGGGCTGCTCGGCCACGTCAGTCTGTTCGGCGGCTTCGACAAGGTCGGTGTGCTCACCGGCATCCTGTTCGTCTTCACCGTGCTGCTGTCCTGCTTCTTCGACGCGATGGGCACCATCCTCGGCGTCGGCGACGAGGCCAAGCTGATGGACAAGGACGGCAACTTCCCCGGCATCAACAAGGTGCTGTTCGTGGACGGCATCGCGGTCGCAGCGGGCGGTGCGAGCTCCGCCTCCGCGGGAACCTGCTTCGTGGAGTCCACCGCGGGCGTCGGCGAGGGCGCCCGCACCGGTTTCGCGAGTGTGGTGACCGGCCTGCTGTTCACGGTGGCACTGTTCCTGACGCCGCTGGCGACCATGGTCCCGTCGCAGGCGGCCACTCCGGCGCTGCTGGCCGTCGGCTTCCTGATCATCGCGGGTTCGGTGCGGGACATCGACTGGAGCGACTACACGCTCGCCATCCCGGCCTTCCTGGCCATGGTGATGATGCCGTTCACCTACTCGATCACCAACGGTATCGGCATCGGCTTCATCGCCTTCTCCGTGCTGAGGGTGGCGGCCGGGCGCTGGCGCGAGGTGCCGGTGGCCATGTACATCGTGTCGGCGGTCTTCGTCTTCTACTACGCGATGCCTGCTCTCGGCCTCACGTGACCTCTTCCGCTCCATAGAACTTCTGCGTCTCGTCGACGGCCGTCTTGAAGCGCTCGTCGAAGTCGTCCCGAATGAGCGTCCGGACCACATAGTCCTGGACGCTCATTCCGCGTTTGGCGGCGTGCTGCCGGAGCCGGTCGAGCAGCTCACCGTCTACCCGCAGGCTGAGCACTGTCGATCCCATGGCAAGCAGGGTTAGGCCTCCGAGGTCGGTTGGCGTCACTTTCCGCATCCAACTCACTCGTTCGGGTGAGTGATCAGGCGCGCCTGTACCAGCGAATGGTCTTTAGGGTAGGTAATGAGGTATTCTAATGAACATGCCTGACCTGATCCACGACGGCGACAGTGCCGCCGCCGTGAGCTCCCTTCGTTCCGCCGTGATGCTGCTGGGCCGACGCCTCAAGCACCAGCGCGTCGACGAGTCGCTGAGCCCCACCGAGATGTCGGTGCTCGGCACGCTCGCCCGCTGCGGTTCCGCCACCCCCGGTGAGCTGGCCCGCAAGGAGCATGTGCAGCCTCCGTCGATGACCCGCATCGTCGCGCTGCTGGAAGCCAAGGGGCTGGTCAGACTGGAACCGCACCCCGATGACCGTCGCCAGAAGATGGTCAGCCAGACCGAGCAGGCCGAAGCCATGCTCGAGGAGAGCCGCTCCAAGCGGAACGCCTGGCTGGCCACCCTCGCCGAGGGCCTGGACGAGGAGGAGTGGGAGACGCTGCGCAAAGCCGCGCCCGTACTGGAAAAGCTCGCCCACCTGTAGCGGCGGCACCGGACCGCGGTCCGGTGCCGCTTCACTGCCTCGTCAGTCAGCGAAATGTCCACGCCGAGGAGGCGAACCCTTTTGAGTACGGGATCCGGAGCAGACTCCGCCCCCGCACCGACGTCCACCCACGAGAGCAAGCCCGGCGGGACCTTCTCGTCGCTGAAGATCCGCAACTACCGTCTGTTCGCCACAGGCGCCGTGATCTCCAACACCGGTACCTGGATGTCCCGCATCACGCAGGACTGGCTCGTCCTGAGCCTCACCGGGTCCGCCGCCGCCGTCGGCATCACCACGGCCCTCCAGTTTCTTCCCATGCTGCTCTTCGGCCTGTACGGCGGCGTCATCGCCGACCGGCTCCCGAAGCGCAAGCTCCTCCTCGTCAGCCAGGCCGCGCTCGGCCTCTGCGGCATCGCCCTCGCCGTCCTCACGCTCTCCGGAGTCGTCCAGGTCTGGCACGTCTACCTGATCGCCTTCCTCCTCGGCATGGTCACGGTCGTCGACAACCCGGCCCGCCAGTCGTTCGTCTCCGAGATGGTCGGCCCGGCCCAGCTGCGCAACGCGGTCAGCCTGAACTCGGCCAACTTCCAGTCCGCCCGGCTCATCGGCCCCGCCGTCGCGGGTGTCCTGATCACCACGGTCGGCAGCGGCTGGGCATTCATGTTCAACGGTCTGTCCTTCCTCGCCCCGCTCGTCGGTCTGCTGATGATGCGTACGGGCGAATTGCACAAGGCGGTCGTCGTACCGCGCGCCAAGGGGCAGCTGCGTGAGGGGCTGCGCTATGTCTCCGGCCGCCCCGAGCTGATCTGGCCGATCGTCCTCGTCGGCTTCGTCGGCACGTTCGGCTTCAACTTCCCGATCTGGCTCACCGCCTTCGCGGACGAGATCTTCCACGGCGGCGCCGGGATGTACTCGTTCTTCAACATCCTCATGGCGGCCGGCTCCCTGGCCGGCGCCCTGCTCGCCGCCCGTCGTCGTTCCTCGCGGCTGCGGATGCTGGTGGCGGCGGGCACCGCATTCGGTCTCCTGGAGATCATCGCGTCCGTGTCCCCGTCCGTCTGGCTCTTCGCGATCCTGCTGGTCCCGATCGGCATGATCGGCCTGACGACCAACATCAGCGCGAACACGAGTGTCCAGATGGCGGCCGACCCGGCCATGCGCGGCCGGGTGATGAGCCTGTACATGATGGTCTTCGCCGGGGGCACGCCGGTGGGCGCCCCGATCGTGGGCTGGATCAGCGACGCGTACGGCGTCCGGACCGGCATGGCGGTCGGCGGTGCGTTCTCGCTGCTGGCCGCGCTCGGCGTCGGCTTCATGCTGGCCCGCGTCGGCGGCCTGCGCCTCAAGGTCGACCTGCGACCGGGCCACCCGCATGTGCGGTTCGTCCCGCGCGAGCAGCTGGCGACGGCGGCCTGAGGGCCGCCGGTACGCGACGTGGTTCGGCCCCGACCGGTGGGTACCGGTCGGGGCCGTTGCTCATGGCCGAGGGCGCTGTCAGTCGTGCGGGAACTCGTCGGTCCTGAGGGTGATACCGACGGGGGTGTCGGTGAGGTCGATGTCCGTGCCGAAAAGCACGGTCAGCTTGGATCCGTATACGCCGTTCGCGGGATTCCGGAAAACGTGGCACTCGCCGCTGTACGGGTCGGCGATCAAGTACACCGGAACGCCCGCCGCCGCATAAGCGTCCTTCTTCGGTCCGTAGTCGTTCATCGCGGTGCCCTTCGAGATCACCTCGGCCACGAACTCCACACCCGAGAACAGCCAGTTTCCTTTGCCGTCCTTCGCGGCGTCCTCCCTCAGCGCCAGCACATCTGCCGCGAACCCGTTCAGATGCCCCGGAAAGTCGACCCGCACATCGGACTTCAGTCGCCTGCGCGGATATGTGGCCCGAAGCTGCTCGAAAATGTCGGCAATGATGTCCCAGTGGGTGTTCCGCTGAGGCGACATGAAGATGTTTCCCCCGACGATCTCGGTCTTGATTCCCTCGGGGACGGGCATCTTCTCGAGCCACTCGAACATGGAGTCCAGAGTCCGCTCGTCGCGCTCTTCGGCCATCTCGATCCTGTCGGTGTCTACGACGGTCATCGTGCCGCTCCTCCCCGCTGCCGCACGGGCGCGGGCAGCCGCGCAGTACAACGATACGCACGGTGACCGGGGCACGCCGGTACGGTGCGACACTCGGTTCATGAGCCGCATGAGACTCTTCGTCGCCGTCCCGCCGCCCGACTCCGCCATCGCGGAGCTCCGCCGTGCCGTCGCCCCGCTGCACACCCTTCCGGGCGCCGGTGGTCTGCGCTGGACCGGAACCGACGCGTGGCACTTCACGCTCGCCTTCCTCGGTGTGGTCGACGACGCGCTGCTGCCCGATCTGCACGAGCGGCTGGGGCGCGCCGCGGGTCGCACCGAGCGGTTCCCGCTGCGTATCCACCGCGGCGGCCGGTTCGACGGCCATGTGCTGTGGGCCGGGGCCGCGGGCGGCCTCGACACGATGAGGCTCCTCGCCGAGCGTGCCGACGCCGCCGCCCGCCGCGCCGGCGTGCCGATGGACGAGCACCGCCGTTACACCCCGCACCTCACCCTCGCCCGCAGTCGCGCCGAGGCGGACCTGCACCCCTATCTGGCGGCCCTGGACACCTTCGAGGGCACACCGTGGGAGGTCGGTGAGATGGCTCTCGTGCGCAGCAATCTGCCGGTTTCCGGGGTGCCGGGGGAGCAGCCGCGGTACGAGGTGGTCGCATCCTGGTCGCTGGGACACTGAGCGGTGCGGTTACGCTCGAGGGGTGGACCCGAAGACCAGAAACCGCATCATGGCGGCCGTGCTCGTGCTGATGTTCGCCGTCGTCGCCGTGGCAGCCGCGCTCGGCGGCTGAGAGCCTGTCGGGTGACACCGGCTCCCGTCAGGCGAGCCCCCGGGCGGTCTCCGTCGCGAACGCCTCGGGGTTGTCCAGCATGATGTTGTGTCCGCATTCCGGGACCGGCACGACCCGCACCCCGGCCGCGACGAGACCGTCCTCGTCGGGCAGCGGCCCGCCGCTCTCCGGCCGCAGAAAGGTGCGCGGAATCTTCAGCTCCAGCAGCAGCTCGCGCATGGTCGGCGTCGTCCCGCGCGCGAGGTGCACGGCGCTGCGGTGCAGCGCCTCCGGGCCCGCGAGCCGCATCGTCGACCACCAGTGGGGTCCCACCCGGTCGCGCACTTCGTGCCGTCCGTGATCGAGGAACTCCTCCTCCGTGTACGCGGCGATGCCGCTGGAGCCGGGCCGCGGCGGCGCGGGCGCGACCGGGTCGAGGTTCGCGTCGACCAGGACCAGCCGCGCCACCAGGTCCGGATGGCGGGCCGCGAGCACGATGGCCACCGCGCCGCCCATGCTGTGCGCGATGACGTCCGTGGCGTACGCGTCGGCTGATCGGAGGGCGACGGCAATCGCGTCGGCGTGTGCTTCGAGGGTGTAGTCGACATCCGTGGGCCGGTCGCTGATGCCGAAGCCGAGCATGTCCATGAGCAGCGAACGGCTGCCGGCGAGGAGCGGATGGACGGCGCTCGCGGTGAAGTACGGACCGGACGAGGCGCCCAGCCCATGCAGATAGACGCGGGTCGGTGCCGTGCTGCCGGGGATCTCCACCCACCGGATGTGCGCGCCGCCCGCTGTCACCTGTGCGTTCTTCATGCTCTCCCGTTCCCCTTCCGGCCCCGTAAACTCTCGGCGAGACTATATATCGGTGCCGATGTATAGAGCAATGAGGGAGGATGCTCGGGTGTTGGAACTGGCCATCCTGGGATTTCTGTACGAGCAGCCATTGCACGGCTACGAGCTGAAGCGACGCGTCGCCCACCTCACCGGCCACGTCCGCCCGATCGCGGACGGAACCCTGTACCCGGCGATCAAGCGCCTGGAGCGCGCCGGATGGCTCGGTCGCCGCACCGAGCCCGGCAGCAGGGCCGCCCCCCGCCACACGCTGACCCTGACGGACGAGGGGCGCGAGGAGCTGCGCCGCCGGCTGCGCGAGGCCGACGCGGTGGACATCAGCGACGAGAACCGCTGGTTCACCGTGCTCGCCTTCCTCCGCCATCTCCCGGCGCCCGCCGAGCAGGCGGACGTGCTGCGGCGCAGGCTGGCGTTCCTGCGGGAGCCGAGCAGTTTCTTCTACGACTACGACTCCGAGGGCGAGCGCCCACTCGGAGCGGAGGCGTTCGACGACCCGTTCCGCCGAGGTGTTCTCACGATCGCCCGCGCGACGAGCGAGGCGGAACTGAGCTGGCTGGCAACGACGCTGGAGGACCTCGAAGCCCGCTGAGCCCGCCCGCCGGCCACTTGCTTCGAGCGGACTCGAAGGCGTTGGCTTGGTGCCCATGAAGTACACGCAGCTCGGACGCACCGGACTCGAAGTCAGCCGACTTGTCCTCGGCACCATGAACTTCGGTCCGCAGACCAATGAGGCCGACAGTCACGCGATCATGGACGCCGCTCTGGACGCGGGCGTCAACTTCTTCGACACCGCCAATGTCTACGGCTGGGGCGAGAACAAGGGCCGTACCGAGGAGATCCTCGGCACCTGGTTCGCCCAGGGCGGCGAACGCCGCGACAGGGTCGTCCTCGCCACCAAGGTGTACGGGAACATGGCCGCGGAAGGCGACGCCTGGCCCAACCACCACAAGCTCTCCGCCCTCAACATCCGGCGGGCCGTCGACGCCAGCCTCAAGCGGCTGCAGACCGACCACATCGACCTGTACCAGTTCCACCACATCGACCGCTCCACCCCGGTCGAGGAGATCTGGCAGGCCATCGACGTACTGATCCAGCAAGGCAAGATCCTCTACGCCGGTTCGTCCAACTTCGCCGGCTGGAAGATCGCCCAGACCAACGAGACCGCCAGGCGCCTCGGTTCGTACGGGCTGGTCAGCGAGCAGTGCCTCTACAACCTCGCCGAGCGCCGCGCCGAGATGGAGGTCATCCCGGCAGCGCAGGAGTACGGACTGGGTGTCATCCCGTGGTCCCCGCTGCACGGCGGACTGCTCGGCGGTGTGATCCGCAAGGAGCGCGAGGGCGGCGCGGCCCGCTCGGCGTCCGGCCGGTCCGCGGACGCGCTCGCCAACACCACGGTGCGGGCGCAGATCCAGGCTTACGAGGACCTGCTCGACAAGCACGGTCTGGAGCCCGGCGAGGTGGGGCTGGCCTGGCTGCTGACCCGCCCGGGTGTGACGGGACCGATCTCCGGCCCGCGCACGCGGGAGCAGCTGGACTCGGCGGTGCGCGCGGTGGACCTCGATCTGTCGGACGAGGTGCTCGCGTCCCTGGACGAGATCTTCCCGGGCCCGGGTCCGTCGCCGGAGGCCTTCGCCTGGTAGGCGACGGGGCCGACAGGCTCTGAGCCCGGCTCCGCGACACAGGTGCGCGGAGCCGGGCTCAGGTCATGCGGGGACGTCCGTCAGCGGACCGCAGCGGCTACTTGAGGTAGACGAGGCCGTCCGTCGTGATCGCCGGACGGCCCGAGGTGGCGACGACGACGATCTTGACGGTGTGCTTGGCGCTGGTGGACCAGCTCTTCGTCCACAGGGCGTCGCGGTACTTGGTGGTGGACGACTTCAGGTCGACCGTGGCCACCTTCGTACCGTCGACGTACACGTACGCCTGGCCGGACGTGGAGGCGCGCGAGACCACCCAGGCGGCCGAACGGCCGGTGAACGTCCAGCTCAGGCTCGCGCCCTTGGAGGAGCTGGAGTACGACTTGCCGCCCAGGTACGAGGACGAGGACTTGGTCGTCCAGGTGCCGGTCTTCGTGGCCGAGGTCTCCTGGAGGATGACCGGGGTGCCGGAGACGGAGGCGGCCGCGGTGTTGCCCGCGAGGTCGTACGCGCTCATGGACCACGCGGTCGCCACGCCGGACTTCGCGGTGTGCGAGGCGCTCGTGGTGGTGGGGCCGTAGGTCTTGGCGACCGGAGCGGTCAGCCGGACCTCCTTGAGCGACGCGGCGTCGGTCGCCTTCCACTTCAGGGTGAGCGGGACGGCGGTGGTGTTCACCGTGCCGGTGCGCAGCGCGAGGTTCGGCTTGGTGGTGAAGCTCGGCGCCGTCTGGTCGGCGACCACGGTCGCCGCCGCGGACAGGGTCGTCTTCCCCGACTGGTGGGTGGCGCGGACCTGGACCGAGTGCGTGCCGACGCCGAGGGTGGCCTTCGCCGACGTGGCGGTGCCCGCGGCGGTGGCGACGCTCTTGCCGTCGACCAGCAGCTCGTACTTGGAGATGAAGGCGCTCGGAGTGCTCGCCGACCAGCCGACCGTGATCGCGGACTTGGTGTAGTACGACGTCCCGGACAGGGTGGCGCCGGTCACCGACTTGATGGCCAGTCCGGTGACGGGGCCCGCGGCGAGGCTGCGGATCGTGGGCAGCTGCCCGTACAGCATGGTGCCGGGGCACTCGGTGTTGAAGCCGTCGCGGTGGCCGGAGATCTGCTTGAAGGAGTACTGCGTACCGGCGGTGAAGGTCTTCTTGAAGCCGTTGGACCCGTTGGCGCCCGCGGTGAGCATGGTGCTGCCCGCCGGGTCGCCCTTGTACTGGCCGAGCTTCCACGCGGCGATCCGGGCCACCGAGGTGGTCACCGCGCTCGGGGCGGCCGTGTTCGTGTAGGTGCCGAGAACGGAGATACCGGTCGACTCACGGTTGAAGCCGTAGGTGTGTGCGCCGAGGACCGGCCGGTCCAGGCCGCCCTTGCGGCCCTCGAAGATCGTCCCGCACTTGTCGACCAGGAAGTTGTAGCCGATGTCCTTCCAGCCCTCGCTCTTCACGTGGTACGCGTAGATGCCGCGGACGACGGAGGCGGAGTCGGCGCAGGAGTAGTCGTTGGTCCCTGCGGTGTGGTGGACGAAGACGGCCTTGACCGTGTCGTTGTACTCCGGCGCCTCCGGGCTGATCGACTCGTCGGCGCCCCAGCCCGCACGCGAGGTGATGGGCGGCTTGGGGACGGTGGACGGCGGCGCGGGCGGCAGCGTTGCGGACGGCGAGGTGCTCGCGGACGGCGAGGAGCTGTCGCTCGCCGTGGGCGAGGGGCTGTCCGTCGCCGTCTCGGACGGTGTCACGGGCGGCGTCTCGGATGCCGGGGCGGTGTCGGACTCCGTGGCCGAGGGGGTCGGTTCCGCGGTGGCCGTCGGATCGGCCGGGGGGGAGTCGGACGGCGACGGTTCGGCCGGGACGTCGGTTTCGGCGACGAAGGCGGCCGGGTCCGCGTGCAGCGACGAGCCCTTGCCGGGGTCGATGGTGTCCAGCCGCAGCCCGGCGGGCAGCTTCGCGGAGACTTTGCCGCCCGCGGTGACGCGTACCTCGACGCCGTTGGACGGGCCGACCCACCGTGGTTCGGTCGCCCCGCGGACGCCGGAGCGGCCCGCCTCCGTGCGGCCGTCGTTGTCGGTCTCCAGCGGCAGCCAGGACGACCAGGTGCCGTTCGCGGCCGACTTGGTCCGTACCTCGACCGCTCCCGTCACCTTCGCCGCCGGGTCGGTCCAGGTGACCCCCAGCATGCTGAACGGTGCGGTGTCCCGCCGGCCGAGCGACGCGGAACTGCCGTCCGCGGCCACCTTCAGCTCAGTCTTCCGTACATCGGTCCTGACCGGACCGGCCTTGCTGTCACTGTCATTCGCGGAGTCGCCGGTCACGTTCTGAAACACCACGAAACCCGCCACGGCCGCCGTTGTCACGGCAGCCGTGGTCCATATTTTTCGGTGCGATCTCACGTCGTATCCCTCGGGGTGTCACGGGGGGTGGCAAGGAGCCGTTTGGATCACGGCGTTCGCACAGCTTTCCATGACCGTCCGCCGACCCGTCCAGCCACCCCCCGGCACCTGGCTTGGTCTTTACCCTGTGCGGAGGGTCAGGCGCGTCCCCGGCGACGATCCGCCGGAGAGGATTCAGCGCGACGCGAACCGGTCCAGCGCCTCCAGCACGGCCCGGCTGGTCGTCGCACCGCCCAGATGCCCCGCTCCGTCGATCACGGTCAACTCCGCGTCCGGCCATGCCTTGGCCAGCTCCCAGGCGGTGATGAGGGGCCCGCCCAGGTCGAGCCGGCCGTGCACCAGCACCCCCGGGATCCCGGCCAGCCGCCCGGCGTTCCGGATCAGCTGCCCCTCCTCCAGCCAGGCTCCGTTGGAGAAGTAGTGCGAGCAGATCCGCACCAGGGCCTGCTGCGCCCTGCCCGGCCTGCCGCTGTACGGGGGCGGTCCCACGTACGTCTCGTGGGAGAGCACCGCGTCCTCCCACGCGCACCAGTCCGCCGTCGCCCTCGCCCGCACCTCCGGGTCCGGGCTCTCCATCCGCCGGGCGTACGCGGCGAGGACGTCCGGGGTCGGCCTGCCCTCGGCCTCCGGCACCCCGGCCAGGAACAGGTCCCACGCCTCCGGGAAGATCTGCCCGGCGCCCCGGTACAGCCAGTCGATCTCGCTGCGCCGGGTCGTGGTGACGGCCGGGATCACGATCTCGGAGACCCGGTCCGGATGTTCCTCGGCGTACGCCAGGATCAGCGTCGAACCCCAGGAGCCGCCGTACAGCAGCCATGTGCCGATCCCGAGACGCACGCGCAGCCGCTCCATGTCGGCGATCAGACGGTCGGTCGTGTTGTACCGCATGTCGGCGGCGGGGTCGCTCGCGTGCGGGGTCGACCGGCCGCAGCCCCGCTGGTCGAAGAGGACGACCCGGTACCGCTCCGGGTCGAAATACTGCCGCGCCCACGCCCCGCACCCCGACCCGGGACCTCCGTGGACGACGAGCGCGGGCTTGCCGTCCGGATTGCCGCAGACCTCCCAGTACACGAGGTTGCCTTCGCCGACGTCGAGCATTCCGTGGTCGTACGGCTCGATCGGCGGGTACTTGTCGTCGGGTTCACGGTCCATGGCGGCGTCCCTCCGGTTCGGGGCAAAGGGGTCAGACTATGGCGGGGCGTAGCCTGGCTGCCGTGAATTCCACCGCCCGGATCCTGGCCGTACTCGACGAACTGCTCACCGAAGCGGGCCCGCAGGAGCGTGGTGCCCTCTGGCAACTGGCTGAAAATGGTCGTGAGTTGGACGCCAATCTGGTGCGTCTGCCGCCGGGCGCCGAGGTCGGCGAGCATCAGGAGGACGTCCTGGACGTCCTTCTCGTCGTCATCGCGGGCGGCGGCCGGGTCGCCGCCGGGGGCGATGTGCTGAACCTGGCGCCGACCACTGTCCTCTGGCTGCCCCGCACCTCCCGGCGCGCCCTCGCCGCGGGACCGGGCGGTCTGGCCTATGTGACCGTCCACCGCCGCCGCCCCGGCCTGACCATCAAGTCCTCGGTCGCGCCCTCGGCGGCGTACGAAGGCGGCGAGGCGCCCTGCATGCTGGACCAGGTCTGCCCCGAGTGCGGCCGGCTCTCACCGGACCCGGCGCCGGTGTTCTGCAGCCGGTGCGGGGAGCGGTTCCCGGAGCGCTGAGCGGTTTCCGGTACGGGGAACGGCTCCCGGAGTGCTGCGCGCGCCGGGGGCCTACTCGTCGCCACCGGACACGGACGTCCTGGGCTCCACGCCGCTCACCCACCCGTTCGCCGCGGCGTGGATGCCGAGCTGGAACCGGGTGCTCGCCCCGGCCCGTTCCATCAGGGCGTGCAGGCGGCGTTGCAGCGTGCGGTAACTGAGTTCGGCCTGGCGGGCTATGGCCTCGTCGGGCAGTCCGGCGGTCAGCAGGCTGACGAGGAGCTGGTCCTCCACGGACAGGGCCTGCGGGTTCTCGTCCGCCTCGTTGCTCGGGCGGAGCGGCTGGGCGACCGCCCACAAGGCCTCGAACAGCGCGGACAGGGCGTCGAGGACCGCCGAGCGGTGCAGGACGACGAAGGACGGGCTCGGGTCCGGGCCCGAGCCCGCCCTCAGCGGCAGTATGGCCAGCCGGTCGTCGACGAGACCCATCTTGGTGGGTACGTCGGCCAGTACCCTGGCCTCCTCGCCCGCCTCCGCCCACAAGCGCACCAGCTGCTGACGGCCGGGGATGTCGATGGAGGCGGCGTCGTACACAGCCCGGACGGTGACACCGCGGCCGAGCAGATCGAGTTCGGCCTGATTCGGGTCCAGACCGCCGTCGTGGTAGGGCGGTTTGTCGAAGACCCGCAGCTGGTGCCGTACGTTGCGTATCATCTGATCGCTGCGCTGCTGCACCGCGTCGGTTCCCGTCACGATCTCGATGACCTCGGCCGGGTCCCGGGTCGCGGCCGCCTGCCGGAACCGCTCGGTGAACTCCCCGGCGCGGAGCCGTGCCTTGTGAAGTTCCTCCTGCCGGCTCAACAGGATTCCGTCCAGCGCCACTTCGGGATCGATGGCGATATATGTGGCCGGGCGCCCGTGCCGGCGGCCGACCAGTCCGGACGACTGGAGTCGGCGCAGCGCCACGCGCGCCCGGGCCGGTGGGAGTCCGGTGGTGCGCGCCAGGTCATCGAGGGTGACCGGCCGTCCGGACAGCAACGCGGCGTAGACGGACTCTGATTCCGGGTCGATTCCCAGCACCTCAAGCATGGCCGCCATCCTGACCGCCCGTAAGCCATCCCACAACAGGGCTTAGTCCGTGGCAAAGACTCGCCATTGGCGACCCCCCGCCTGTCATGGCTGTTCCGCAATCGTGAGCCGATCCGCTTCACTTCCATCGAGCTCGTACCCGATCCGTCACGCTGCGTTAACCCGGACGCTGTTGTTCACGTCGTGATCCGGGTGCGTCCCGGCCCCGCCCGCGAGAGGGAATTGATGCACATCTCGTCCGAACGAATACGGCGAACCGCCGTCACAGGGGCGGCCATTGCCGTAGTCCTGTCCCTGACCGGTCTGCCTGGTGCGGCCAGCGCGGCGCCACCCCCGTCCGGTCCGTCCCCAGCGGGCGCGGGAATACTGCCCGCGCCGAAGCAGCCGGCCCCGTCGATGTTGACTCTGATCACCGGTGACAAGGTCGCCGTGACGACCGGAGCCGACGGCAAGCAGGCCGTTGACGTCGTTGCCGCGACGGATACGTCGAAGCACTTCCAGATCTCCAGCGGACAGGACGGGGACCTCTACGTCATCCCCGAGGACGCGCTGGACGCCGTGTCCGCCCAGATTGTGGATCGCGAACTCTTCAACGTCACCCAGGCGTTGAAGGACGGCTACGGCGACGCGAAGACCGGCGCCGTGCCGGCCATCGTCGACTTCCGTGGCAAGGAGTCCGCCGCGGGTCTCCGGCGGCAGGCCGAGGCTCTGCCCGGCACCGAGGACGAACACACCATGCCCCGCCTCGGCCTGGCGGCGGTGCACGTCGACAAGAGTGCGGCCAAGAGGTTCTGGCGCTCCGTCAAGCCGACGGCCGGCAAGGGCAGGAGCGGATCGGGCGCCATGGTTCCCGGCGCCGCCGGAGTGACCAAGCTCTGGTACGACGGCCGGGCCAAGGTCACCCTGGACCAGAGCGTGCCCCAGATCGGCGCCCCCGAGGCGTGGGCGAAGGGCTTCGACGGCAAGGGTGTGAAGGTCGCCGTGCTGGACACCGGCGCCGACCTGAACGACGCCGACATCAAGTCCCGTATCACCGCCAGCCAGAGCTTCGTCCCCGGCCAGGCGGTCCAGGACGGCCACGGTCACGGTACGCACGTCGCCTCCACCATCGCGGGCAGCGGCGCCAACTCCGGAGGCAGGTACAAGGGCGTCGCTCCCGGCGCCGATCTCCTCATCGGCAAGGTGCTCGCCAACGCGGGCAGTGGCCCGGTGTCGGGGATCCTGGAGGGCATGAACTGGGCGGTCGCCCAGGGCGCCGACGTCGTCAGCATGAGCCTCGGAGCCCGGGCCACCAACCCGGGTGGGGATGTGCTCACCAACGCCGTGGACTCGCTCAGCGCTTCCTCCGGCACTCTGTTCGTCATCGCGGCAGGCAACGACGGCAGGAACGGCGCGTCGACACTCGGCACCCCGGGCATCGCCGACGCCGCGCTCACCGTAGGCGCCGTCGACAAGTCCGACGCCCTGGCCGACTTCTCCTCCCGCGGCCCGCGCCTCGGCGACATGAAGATCAAGCCGGAGATCACCGCCCCCGGTGTGAACATCGTCGCCGCCCGTGCCGCAGGTACGACCATGGGCACCCCGGTCGACGCCAACTACACGTCGGCCAGCGGCACGTCCATGGCGACCCCGCACGTCGCGGGCGCCGCGGCGATCCTGGCCCAGCGCCACCCCGACTGGTCCGGTGAGCGCATCAAGGAGGCGCTCACCGCCCACTCCAAGAAGTCGGACAACTACACCCCCTACCAGCAGGGTTACGGCCGCGTGGACATCCCCGCCGCCCTGGACCCCGCGCTGGACCTGTCGGGTACGGGCGACTTCGGTCTGGTCGAGTGGCAGAAGGGGACGTACGGGAAGGAGACCCGCACCGTCACCTTCCACAACTCCACCTCGGCCGCGGCCACGCTGGACCTGGCCGCTTCGGTCAAGGGCGCCGACGGGACCGCGCTGCCCGACGGCGCGCTGACCCTGTCGGGCCCCGACGTGACCGGTGGCAAGGTCACCGTCCCGGCCGGCGGCAGCAGTGAGGTGACCGTCACCATCGACCCGAACGGGCTGAAGGCCGGCCAGTTCAGCGGCTACATCACCGCGACCGGCGCCGACGGCGAGTCGGTGCACACCCCGGTCGGTTTCGTGATGGCGGTCGAGCAGCACGATGTCACGGTCAAGTTCACCGACCGGTTCGGCAAGACCCCCGGACGGGTCGGCCTGGCCCTCCACGGCATGAACAACTCCACCTTCAAGAACATCTCCCTGGTCGGCCAGGGCTCCACGACCGTCACGCTGCCCGTCGGCGCGTACTCCGTCGAGGGCCTCATCTACACGGAAGCCCCCGGCGACCCGACCCGCACCTACGCGATCGACGGCTTCTCCATCCCCAGCATCGACGTCACGGACCAGGACGTGACCCGCAGTGTCGACGGCACCAAGGCGACCGACTTCACCGTGAAGGTCACCGGTGAGAAGCGCCCGCTGGAGAACGCCTCGTGGATGACACTCGTCAGCCGCAGCGACGGAGCCGGCGGTCACAACAACACCCTCGGCGAAGCCGGTCTCATCAACGGTTCCGACTCGAAGATCGGCGCCGTGCCCACCGAGCAGCCCACCACCGGTGATCTGCATCTGTTCAACGCCCTCAGCGAGCGCGAGCCGCTGACGCAGCTCACCGTCACCAGCCCCGAGCGCCTCTCCGTCCCCGTGGTGACACCCGGGTTCGCCCAGCGCTTCGAGGGCACGAAGGACCTGCGGCTGGCCGACGCGGGCAGCGGATCCGCCGAGGACATCGCCGCCGCCGACCTCAAGGGCCGGGCCGCGCTCATCACCGTGGCCGACCCGCGCAAGATGGACGACGAGGTACGCCGCGCCGCGGCGGCCGGAGCCACCGCGGTGATCGCGGCGTCGGCGAAGCAGGGGCCGTTGTTCAACGGTTCGCTCGCCGCCGACCAGACCGTCCCGGTCGCCATCGCGAGCCACGACAACGGCGAGAAGCTGCGCACCCTGCTCGGCAAGGGCAACGTCTCCGTCGCCCTCAAGGGTGTTCTCGAGTCCGGCTACGCCTACTCCATGCCGTTCGGCACGAGCGGCATCCCGGCCGACCTGACCAGGACCATGGACGCCGCCGACTTCGTCAAGGTCCGCAGCGCTTACCACGCCGACGGCGTACGTCACCAGGGCGCCGAAACCCTGCACAGCTGGGTCCCGGGCCAGCCGACCTCGTTCCGTGCCGCCCAGCCCCTCAACATGGGCGCCGCCAGGGACGACTACCAGCTGGCGGGCTCCAGCCTCACGTACCAGCGGATGGTGTACCCCAGCACCGCGTACAACTCGTACATGACGGGACCCCGGACCACGTACGCGACTGCCGGCAAGACCTACCGGGAGAACTGGCTCGCCGCGCCGATGCACCCGCCGATGGAAGACCCGTCGATCTGCGCCTTCTGCCGCAGCGACGTCTGGACCCGGACCACGGGGACCGTCGCCGGCGACAGCGACCCGACCCACTCGGTGGCGACCGGGCCCACCAACACCTGGACGTTCTACCGCGACGGTGAACAGATCACCGACACGTCCAAGCTGATGGTTCCGCAGAAGGCCCAGTACCGGTTCGTCCAGGAGGTCGCACGGCCCAAGGACTACCCGGGCGTCACGCTGGGTGGCAAGGTCCGCACGGAGTGGAACTTCGCCTCGGCGGCGCCGACCACCATGGCCGTCAAGGACTGCGAGAAGTACTTGCCCAAGCCCACGTTCTGCGAGTCCCTGCCGGTCGTCATGCTCGGTTACGACGTCCCCCTGGACATTCTCAACCAGGCACCGGCGAACAGCCCGTACACCTTCACCGTGAACGCGGGCCGGCCCAAGGGCTGGTCCGGGTCCACCGCGATGGCGGGCGCCAAGGTCTCCGTCTCGTACGACGACGGCGCCACCTGGGAGAACACCAAGATCAAGCGCGAGGACGACAACTCCTTCCAGGCGTCGGTACATCACCCGAAGGTGTCGGACACCAACGGATACGTGACCCTGCGGGCCGAGGTGTGGGACGCCGCGGGCAACCGCACCGTCCAGACCATCCACCGGGCCTACGCCCTGAAGTAGGGAGCCGGCCGGAAAACCCCTTCGGCCACCGGCCGCCGCGACCCGAACTCCGGGCCGCGGCGGCCGCGCGCCGGGGCCGCCCCGCTCGGCCTCCTTCTTCGGGATCACCTCGCTGCCCGGACACGGACCGCTAGCGTGGGTCCATGCCACACGCCTCCGCGCTCCTCGTCATCGACATGCAGAACACCCTGGTGGCGATCGCGCACCGGCCCGCCGAGACCGTCGCCACGATCGCCGGGCTCCGCGAACGCGCCAAAGCCGCCGGCGTACCGATCGTGACGATTCAGCATCGGGGCGAAGGGCTGGAGGCCGGCACCGAGGGCTGGCGGATCGTGCCCGAACTCGCACCCGCCGCCGACGAGGAGGTCGTCCACAAGACCAGCGCGGACAGTTTCCTGGACACCGGTCTCGACAAGACCCTCACGGCGCTGGGAGTCACCGAGGTGGTCGTCACCGGGTTCGCGACCGAGATCTGCGTGGACACCACGGCGCGGCAGGCGCTGAGCCACCGGTACGACCTGGTGCTGGTGGCCGACGGGCACACCACGTCCGTCCGGCCCGACGTCGGCGAGTACGCCGCTCCGGACCGGTCGATCGCGCACCACAACGAGATCTTCCGGCACATCGACTTCCCCGGGCGGAGCATCCGCGTGCTGCCCGCGTCCGAAGTGGACTTCGCGGTCCTTCCGTAGCGGGTGGCGCGGCCGCGCCCCGGCTCGTCGACACGCCGCTCCAGGTGGCTCCCTTCGCGGAATTCCTGCCACGTAATACCTCGCAAACAGAGGTAAAATGGGCATGTGGTGGCGAGTGATCTCCCCGGTGAACTCGCCGGACTTCTGCCCCGCATCCAGCGGCTCGCCCGGCGGAGACTGTGGAGCGGTCTGCCCACGCCCCGGCTGCGCGGAGCGCACGCGGAACTGCTGCGGCTGGTTGCCGCCCGGCCAGGAATCCGGGTCTCGGCGGCCGCGCGAGAACTTTGCCTCGCTCCCAACTCCGTCTCCACCCTGGTCAACCACCTCGTCGCGGAAGGCCTGTTGCGGCGGGAGCCGGACCCCGGCGACGGGCGTGCCGCGCTCCTCCACCCGACCGCGGCGGGAGTCGGCCGGCTGCGCGACTGGCGGGCCCGGCGCGACGCGCTCTTCCGCGAACACGTTGCGAAACTCGACGCCGCCGACCGGGCCGCGCTGACCGCCGCGCTTCCGTCACTGCGCAGACTCGCCGAGTCACTGCGCGAAGGAGAGGAGACCCCATGACTCCCGCCCTCAGCTGTACCGGTCTGACCTACTCCTTCGGCACCTCGAAAGCCGTCGACGGCCTGGACCTGCTCGTCCACCCCGGCGAGGTCTTCGGACTCCTCGGGCCCAACGGCGCGGGCAAGACCACCACCCTGCGCGCGATCACCACACTGCTGCCCGTACCCCCCGGCGTCATCTACGTGTTCGGCCACGACGCGGCCCGGCAGAAGATGGCCGTACGGCGCCTGCTCGGTTACGTACCGCAGCAGCTGTCGGCCGACGCCGCCCTCACCGGCCGGGAGAACGTCGCCCTCTTCGCTCGTGTCTTCGACGTCCCCCGCCGCCACCGTGCCGCCCGCGTCGGGCAGGCGCTGGACGCGGTCGGGCTCGGGCCCGAGGCGCACCGGCTCGCCGCCACGTACTCCGGTGGCATGGTGCGCCGCCTCGAACTCGCGCAGGCACTGGTCAGCGCACCCCGCCTGATGATCCTGGACGAGCCGACCATCGGCCTGGACCCGATCGCGCGCGACAGCGTCTGGGACCGCATCACCGAGATCCGTGTCGGCACCGGGATGACCGTGCTGGTCACCACCCACTCCATGGAAGAGGCCGACCAGCGCTGCGACCGGCTCGCCCTGATGCACCTCGGCAGACTCCGCGCGCTCGGCACGCCCGCCGAGCTCAAGAGCGAACTGATCGCGCACCGCGAGCAGTCCGGCGATGCGGCTCTGCCGCCGCCGACCCTGGAGGACGTCTTCCGGTACCACTCCGGAAGCGGCCTGGACGACCCCGGTTCTCCGGGAGAGAAGGGAGCCTTCAACGATGTCCGCCGTACCCGTCTCACCGCATCCCGCCGCGGCTGAACCCGGCTCGCCGGACCGCCGCTTCGCCCTCCTCCTGGAACCGCCGCCCGCCCGCACGGGCTGGCGCGTCGTCCCCGCGCGGGTCGCGGCGATGTGCGCCGTCGAACTGCAGAAGCTGCGCCACGACCGCACCGAGATCTACACCCGCGCCGTCCAGCCCGCGCTCTGGCTGCTGATCTTCGGCCAGACGTTCTCCCGTATCCACGCCATCCCCACCGGCGGCGTTCCATATCTCGACTTCCTGGCGCCCGGGATCATCGCCCAGTCCGCCATGTTCATCGCGATCTTCTACGGCATCATGATCATCTGGGAGCGGGACTCCGGCGTTCTCACCAAACTCATGGTCACGCCGACGCCGCGGACCGCCCTGGTGACCGGCAAGGCCTTCGCCGCCGGGGTGAAAGCCGTGATCCAGGCGGCGGTCGTCATCGTGATCGCCGCGGCGCTCGGCGTCGGCATGACCTGGAACCCGCTGCGGCTGCTGGGTGTGGTCGTCGTGGTCGTCCTCGCTTCCGTGTTCTTCTCCTGCCTGTCGATGTCGATCGCCGGGATCGTCCTCACCCGTGACCGGCTGATGGGCATCGGCCAGGCCATCACCATGCCGCTGTTCTTCGCCTCCAACGCGCTCTACCCGGTCGCGCTGATGCCCGGCTGGCTCCAGGCGATCAGCAAGGTGAACCCGCTGAGCTACCAGGTCGACGCCCTGCGCGGACTGCTCATCGGCACGCCGGCTCACCTCGGCCTCGACCTGGCGGTCCTCGTCCTCGCCGCACTGGTCGGCATCGTCGCCGCGGGTTCCCTGCTTCCCCGCCTTGCCCGCTGAGCACGTCGTACCTTGGTCACGTTCTCGGAATGGCCGCTACCGCGTGCGCGGCCGGTCGAACCAGATCGTCAGCAGCGTCGGAGCGAGTCCCACCCAGAAGATCACCTGCGGAACGCCCCGGTCCGTCCACGGCACGGCCGCGATCGCCACCGCGCAGAGCGTCCCCAGCACCGCCTGCACGAGCACCAGCCGCGCCCAGAACATCCGCCGCACCAGCGACCGCACGCTCAGCTGCACCCCCGCACGCAGCTTCCGGTAGCGCCGCCACGCGCCGAACGCCCAGACCACCCCGATCAACGCCAGCACGTAGAGCCGCCTGCCGAGCGGCAGCGGCAGGTCGGGAGCGTCCCCGTCGGACGGGAAGAGGTTGATCGCCGCGCCCGCCATCAGCAGGCTCAGCACGGCGAGCCATCGGGTGCCGCGCAGCATCTGGAACACCGCCCGGTCCAGTCCCAGCCGCAGCCCCGCCGAGCCCGGGTCGGCGGCCAGCGCCGACGCGTACACCTCGGCGCGCTGCTTCGGTTTCACCCCGGGCTTTGCGGCCTGCCGGTCCGCGTGCTCGCGCAGCGCCCACGCATCGGTGGGGTCGATCCGCAGGGTCTCGCGCACACCCAGCTCGACGAGGTCGCTCCGGCCGTTGAGCAGGCCGGCCTTCCACAGCGCGTAGTACGCCCCGGTCTCCTCCGGGCCCAGCCGGACCGCTTCCTGCGCCGCCTGCAGCACCTCGGGCCAGCGCGGCTGCCAGGCACCGAGCGCCTCGGAGAGCGCGACGTACGACTGCCACATGTGCGGGGCCAGCCGCACCGCCTCCTGCGCCGCCGCGAGGGACTCGTCGGGGCGCCCCGTCCGGCGCATCCCGTAGGTCCGTACGATCAGCGCGTCGACGTGCTCCGGGTCGATCGCCAGCGCCGCCCCGGTCGCCTCGATGACCTTGTCGTACTCCTTGACCCGCAGATGGCAGCGGGCCAGCTTCGCCCACGCGTGGACGTCCTCGGGGTCCTGGGCCAGCCGCTGCGCCAGCAGCGCCTTCGCTTCGTCGACACGGTCGAGCGAGAGCAGCGCGGACGCCTGCTCGGTCAGGTCCTGTCCCGTGGAGCTCACAGCTTGCGCTTCCTCTTCAGATAGGCGAGCAACTCGTCGTACATCCCGCCCTCGTTGGCGAACATCGCCACATTGCGCGCCGAGGCGAACCAGGGGTCGGTGGACGGCCGGACTTCTTTCGCCGCGGCCAGCAGGTCCTTCATATTGATCATCCGGACCGTGCCGGTACGGGTCGAGTCGAGCAGCGCCCGCTCGGACGCCGACTCGCAGAGGTGCGCCAGATCGGCGCCGGACAGGTCCTCGGTGACCTTGACCAGCTTGCCCAGGTCGACGGATTCGATCGGCCGGTCACGCAGGTGGTAGCGGAGGATCGCCTCGCGCGCCGGCGCGTCCGGCGGCAGGACGAGCAGGGTGCGGTCGAGCCGGCCGGGACGCCGCAGTGCGATGTCCACGTCCCAGGGGACGTTGGTCGCGGCGAGCACGAACACGCCCTCGTTGGCCCCGTCGACGCCGTCGAGCTCGGTGAGCAGCTGGTTGACGGTGTTGCGCATCCCGCCGTGGTGCATACGGCTCCGCTTGGCGCCCAGCGCGTCCACCTCGTCGAGGAACAGCACGCACGGCGCCTGACGGCGGGCGGTCTCGAAGACCTCGTGCATGTTGCGCTCGGAGTTGCCCATCCACATGTCGAGCACGTCATTGATCGACACGGACATGAAGCTCGCTCCGAGCTCTCCCGCGACGGCCCGCGCGATGAACGTCTTTCCGCAGCCGGGCGGCCCGTACATCAACAGCCCGCCGCGCAGGCTCTTTCCGTACAGCCGGCCGAGCTCGGGGTTGCGCATGGGAGCGAGGAACGCGGCTTCGAGGCGCTCCTTGATCTCGTGCATGCCGCCGACGTCGGCGAGCGTCACGGAACCCGGGGTGTCGACCTCCCAGGTGGTGGCGTCGCCCGGGGTGCCCTGACCGTCCACCGGGACCGGGGTCTCGGGAGTCTGGGAGGTGACGAAGCGGGGCGGCACGGCGCCCCCGAGCTCGTCCTCGGCTGCACGCCAGTCGAACCCGGTCGGTGCCGCGGGTGCCTCAGGTGCGGTGGGCGCGGTGGGCGCCGCGGGTGCCTCCGGGGCGGGTGCGGGCATGCCCATGGCCCGGACCATGAGCGCCCGCGCGGCGGAGTCGCTCGGCGCATGCTGAAGCGCGACGGCAGCCTCGGCGACGGCGGCGTCGCTCAGCCCCTCGCCGAGCAACAACTCGGCGAGATGCAGCCGAAGAGGCACGTCGGAGGGCGCCGCGGCAACAGCGGTACGCAGACTCTGGATCAGCGGGGACTCGTTGGACATGCCGACACCCTACGGAGCCGGTGCGAGAGGCGGCCTACAGGGCTGTCGCCTCTCGGCCACGGCGACGCGCACGCTCACCAGCCCAACAGGGCCTCGCCCAGCACTTCGCCGCCGATCTGCGCGGCCAGCCACTGAGCCCGGTCGAGGTCGCCGAACTTCGTCACGTGCACGAAGACGGTGTGGGTGTCGGCCCACCGCTCCCAGTCGCTGTCGTCGCTGTTGAACACGGCCTGGACACCGTCGTACTTCCGGTTTCCCAGGGACCCGAGCCCGGGGTCGTCCGGCCACCGGCCCGTCCAGCCGACCGTCGCCGGTCCCTTGCCCAGAGCACGCACGAATGACGCCTCGACGCCTCCGCTCACGACCTCATCAATCAGCAACAACGGCAGCAAGGGTTCCAGCTCGGCGGGATCCACGGGCAGCGTCCGCCCCGTGAAGAAGAGGTAGTCGCCGGTGACCGGGTCCGTGAGCGCCCGGTCCGGGTCGTAGGACACATCCGGCAACAGCTTCAGCATGCGCTGCACGTCCGCCACCGTCCGCAGTTCCGCGCTCACATGCGCATCGGTGTCCCGCGAGTCGAGGAGAGCGCACAGCCGCTGCGCCTGTGCGTACGCGTCGAGCGGGTCGCTGCTGCGGTAGACGGGATACGCCCGGGAGTTGCCCATCAGCCGGTCAGGCGTCGCCCTCGCCGGCGTACCCGAGGAAGGCGGTCCAGGCAGCGGGGGAGAGGGTGAGGGCAGGGACGGTGAGGTCCTTGGAGTCGCGGACGTGGACGGTGTGGGGGCAGGTGGCGACCTCGATGCAGTTGCCGCCCTGGTCGCCGCTGTAGCTGCTCTTGAGCCAGTTGAGGTCCGTGCTCATTCTTCCTCTGCCACCTCTTCGATCAGTTTCATGGACGCGTCCGGGCTGAGCGCCTGCGCCCGCAGAATGCCATATTTGCCGAACAGATTGCCCAGGTCAGGCTGTTGACTCACGAAGAAGCTTCCGCTCTGTCCTTCGACGTAGGCGAGGCGGTTCCGTTCAGCTGTCTCCAGCAGGACGAACGGGCCATTGAGCCCGGCGTGGGCCGTCCGGTCCGGGGCCATGACCTGAATCTGTACGTTCCGCAACTGAGCGACATCAAGGATGTGGCGGAGCTGCCTTTTTCGTACCTGGCGGCCTCCGATGGGCCGCGTGAGCGGATGCAGCTCCAGTACGAAGCCGATGTCCGCCGCCGGTCTGCGGGTAAGGAGCTTCTGTCGTTCCAATCGGGCCACGACCCGTCCCTCGATCTCTTCGTCGTCGAGAGACGGGTGGTGGTTGGTGAACACCGCGCGGGCGTGCTCCTCGGTCTGAAGCAGACCGGGCACTGCATGTGTCTCGTATTCGTGCCGTGCAGAGGCTCCGGTCTCCACCGAGGCGAACTCTTCGAACCACGAGGCCAAATGGCTGGGGCGCAACTCCGCCCCTGCGGCCAGCAGTGCACCCTGTGCACCCAGCGTCTCGTCCGTCCGCGCGATGAAATCCCCCTTCGGCGGCCGCTGCCCCCGCTCCACCATCGCCACCTGCGACTTCGAGAAGCCGATCTTCAGCCCCAGGGCCTCCTGTGACAGCTCCGCCCGCTCCCGGAAGAAGCGCAATAGCGTCCCGAACATCTGGGCGTTGCCGCCCCCTTGGCCACCGGAGTGCACAACTCACCTCCCGAGTGCACAACAGTGCACAGACGCCTTGTGTCCCTGGTCACGGTACGTGTGGGACGCGACGCTTTCCGTATGGAACGGAAAAGTTCACTGGACCCGGTGCCCTCGTGGGTGCCTGCGAGCGGGCACGCCCTTCGGTATGCGGGCATCCACTTCGACGCCGTACGGATCGGTGGCCTGCGGGGCGAGCAAGTCGCGTACGAGATCATGCAGTTCACCGACTTCCGGGCGGGCCCCATCGTGCGCTCGCGGATCGGGGCGCGGAGCACGTATTTTCTGTTGCCGCCGCAAACCGTGACCGCCTACCACTGGCCGGCCGGTGCGGAGGCGATGAGCCGAGACGGACGGACAGCGGCGTTCGTCGGGGTGCCCGCGGTGCACGGGCTGACCTGGCCGCTGGATTGGTGTTCGCTGCCGGTAGCCGAGGCGCCGTTCGTGGATGGGGCTTTGCTGCACGAGCTGACGGTGGGAGTCCTGGCGGACGAGACGGACGAGACGGACGAGACGGACGGGCGCTCGGTCGACTACAGGCCGCGGTAGACGTCGTGGCGGTTGCCTACGGTCAGCACCCACAGGATCAGCTGACCGTCCTCGACCGTGTACACGGCCCGATAATCGCCGACCCGCAGACGCCAACGGGCGTGATGCCCTTGGAGAGCTTTGATGTCGAAGGCTGCAACATCACCGGTGTCCAACGCCTTTAGGAGTTCGGCGAGGCGCATGAGGATGCGCAGGGCTAGAGGAAGAACTGGGGGAAGAACTCATCCCACCCACCCACCGAAGCGGAGCCCGCGCCGGAAGTGGCCGAGGGCGAGCGGGTGTTGCTCTCGTCGCGGCATGCGCACCGGGAGCTGCATCTGGGGGCGCGGGAGGCGCGGGGTCTCGCGGAGGCCGCGTCCGAGTGGTTGCGGCGCGGAGTCACGGCTGCCGATCTGCGGCGGGCGCTGACTGACCAGTGGGCTGCCCGAGAGCGGGGTGCGATCCGCAGTGGGGTTCCTGCGACACCGACTCGTACAGAAGCTCCCGGAGGCGGTACCGCCACCCACCGTCGAGGCCCGGCCCGCGCCGCGTGTGGCCGAGCTGGTGGTCTGCGAGGGGCCCGGTGACGATCACGTGTTCCGGCCCGTGGGGGACGAGACGCACTGCGGTCCGTGTCGCGGGGAGGGTGCCCGGGCGTACTGGGCCGCCGCGTACGCGGAGCAGCCTGCCCATACCCCGTGGCGGGACCGCGTCGCCGCCCTCGCGGCGAGCCCGACGGAGACGACCTGACTGACGTCGTCGTCCGGCGACGCGCCGCTGCCGTGGGTGTGGCGGATCCGCCGCCGTCGGGGCGGAGCGAGGACAATGACAGCGACTCCGGGCCGACAAAGGAGGACTTGTGGTGAATGCCGTGGTGAGCCGCGGAACAGGGATGACCGAGTCCGCCGAGGACCGGGCGCAGTGGCGTGGCCGGCTCCTGCGGGCCGGACGGGACCTGTTCGCCGCATACGGCTACGCGCACACGACCGTCGAGCAGCTCTGCGCCGAGGCGCGCGTGCCGATTCGCGCGTTCCATCAGCAGTTCACCTCGCGGGAGGCGCTGTTGATCGCGCTGTACGACGAGGTGGCGACCAGCGGACTGCGCGCGTCCGAGGAGGCGATGCTCTCCGACGACATGGAGGAGTGCGCGACGGAGGAACGGTTCCGTCGCCTTTTCGCCGCCTATGTGGGCGGGGTCACCGCTGATCCGCGGGGAGCGCGGGTGGCGTTCGTCGAGACGCTGGGCGTGAGCCGCACCGTCGATGACCATCTCGCGATGTGGCGGACGATGTGGTCCGAGTTCCTGACCTGTGAGGCCGAGCGTGCCGCCGAGCGGGGTGAGGTGGGTGACGGCGACCAGCGCGTCGCGGTCACGGTGATGACGCACTCGGTCGAGGAACTCCTCGCCCACCACGCCCGCCGCCCCCGCCAGGTCACGCCCGACTGGCTGACCGAAGAGCTCACGCGGCTCTCCCTGACCATGCTCGGCTCGCCCTGACCGCCCCCACTCACCCGTACGGCGAATAATGGGGAGATGGGAGACGGAGCGAAGGCGGATGCGGATGCCGGCGATGAGTTCGCCGCCGTCCTGACCGGGGTCGGGTCGCGCCTGAGGGCCCTGCGCCGGGAGCGCGGCACGACCCTCGCCCAGTTGGGCGAAACGACTGGGATCTCGGTCAGTACCCTCTCCCGCCTGGAGTCGGGCGGCCGCAAACCCACCCTGGAACTGTTGCTGCCGCTGGCCAAGGCGTACGGGGTCCCGCTCGATGAACTCGTCGGTGCCCCCGCCACCGGCGACCCCCGCGTCCATCTGCGCCCCTTCACCCGCGGCGGCAGAAAGTTCATGCCGCTGACCCGCCACCTCGGTGGCCTCCAGGCGTACAAGATGGTGCTGCCCGGCCGGCGAGACGCGACCGGGCCCCTGGAGCAGCGGGTGCACGAGGGCTACGAGTGGCTGTACGTGCTGGCGGGGCGGCTGCGGCTGGTGCTGGGCGACCACGATGTCGTACTGACCACCGGGGAGGTCGCCGAGTTCGACACGCGTACGCCCCATGCCTGGTCCAGCGCGGGGCCGGAACCGGTCGAGATTCTCAGCCTGTTCGGGCCGCAGGGCGAACGGATGCATGTGCGGGCCCGGCCCACCAAGAAGTGAGGGCACCGGGGCGGCCGGGCGTCACGTATCCGCGCGGCCGCCCGCGTACGGCCCGCCCACACCCCACGCCTGGTGCATCGCGTCGGCGAACGTCGCGGCCAGCTTCTGCTCGCCCGTGGGACCAGGGTGCGTGCCGTCGTACGTGTCCGTGTGGATGTCGTACCCGGCCGGGCGCGACGCCAGCAGGATCGGTGACATCGGCTCGTCGAGGTCGGCGACCGCCTTTGCGAGGAGCTCGTTGAAGCGGTCGCACTCCGCGGCGAACGGGGCATCCGACTCGGCCCGTACGTTCGGGATGACCGGCAGGAGCACGGCCTTGATGTGCGGGTTCGCCGTGCGGGCGGCCGCGACGAACGCGCGGGCGTTCTCGGCGGTCTGCCCGCTGTCCGTGTAGAAGCCGAGATCTATCAGGCCGAGCGAGACGAGCAGCACGTCGGCACGCGTCGCGCTGACCGTGTCCGCGATCACCGGGGCCATGTGCAGCCATCCCTCTCCCCAGCCCGCCAGATGGCGGCGGGCCGGGGCGGGGAAATCCGGGGCGCCGTACGCGTACGAGACCGGGGTGTTCGTCGCGGTGTCGTACAGCTCGGTCCGGGGACCGACGATCTCGTACGGACCGTCGAAAACCGCTTCGAGGTGCTGCCACATGCGGTAGCGCCAGGTGAAGTCGCCGGCGCGGCCGATGGTCATGGAATCGCCGACGAACAGAAAACGCATGGCGTCATCATGGCGGATCAACGCGCGGAGCTGCGACGTGACGATGGACACTTGGTCCATGCGTTCGTATCTGACAGTCACCGGTGCCGCCGCGCTGCTCGTCCTCGCCGGGGCGGCAGCCGCCCCGGCCACGGCCGACGACGGGTCCGCCGACCGCAGCTTCACGATCGAGGACCCCCGGATCACCGAGTCCAGCGGCCTCGCCGCGAGCCGCGCCCACCCGGGCATCTACTGGACGCACAACGACAGCGAGGACGGGCCGTACGTCTACGCCGTCGACTCCCGGACCGGGAAGACCGTCGCGACGATCACCATGCGCGGGGTCGGCGCGCCGCGCGACGTGGAGGCGATCTCGCTCGGACCCGACGGCAACCTGTACGTCGGCGACATCGGCGACAACCTGAACGGCAGCTGGGACCACGTCTGGATCTACCGGTTCCCGGAGCCGAAGGTGCTGAAGGACGCGACGGTCCGGGCGACCCAGTTCGACGTGAAGTACGCGGACGGGGCGCGCAACGCCGAGGCGCTGATGGTCCATCCGAAGACCGGCCGGGTCTACATCGCCTCGAAGAACGAGGACGGCGGCGGACTGTACGAAGGGCCCGCCGAGCTCTCCACCGGACGGACCAATGTGTTCCGGCGGGTCGGTGAGGTGCCGTGGGTGACGGACGGGGCGTTCTCGCCGGACGGGCAGGAACTGGTGCTGCGGTCCTACTTCAGCGCCCGTGGCTACGCGTTCAAGGACGGGCGGCTCGGCGCCGACCACCCGGTCCATGCGCCGTTGCAGGGACAGTCCGAGTCGGTGACGTACACGGCGGACGGCTCGGCGCTGATGTTCGGCTCGGAGGGTGCGCGGAGCGAGGTGGTACGGGTGGACATCGCAGGCGCGGACGGGAGCGGCGGCGACTCCAAGTCGCCGTCGAAGGACGGTGGTGCGTCGGCCGCCGGTGGGGCAGGCGGGGGCGGCAGCGAGATGAAGGGCAGCACACTGGTGGGAGCGGTGGTGCTCGCCGCCGTGGGCGCACTCGTCTTCATGAACCGGCGCCGCAAGCGCGGCTGACCGTTCGCGCCCGGCCCCATCGGCGCACGTCCCGGGGCCGGAGCCATCCGGTGACGCGCCGCACGTAGGGTTGGGCGCTATGACGAACCAGGGGCCCGAGGCCTTCTCGACCGAGCGGCTCGACGCACTGCCGCTGCGAGCCGTGCACGCGGACGAGATGGCGGCGGTCCTCGCCGACCCGGCCCTGCACACGTACACGGGCGGCGCACCGGAGGACCTGGACACACTCCGGGCCCGCTACGCCCGCTGGGAAGCAGGCTCGCCCGACCCTGCCGAACACTGGTGGAACTGGGTACTCCGGGTACGCGCCGACTGCCGTCTCGTGGGCTGGGTCCAGGCCACGTTGGCGGGCCCCCGGGCAGAGATCGCCTGGGTCGTCGGCACCGAGTGGCAGGGCCTGGGCTATGCGAAGGAAGCGGCGGCCGGACTGGTGGCGCACCTGCTGGCCGGGGAAACGGTCCGTACGGTCGTCGCCCACATCCACCCCGACCACACCGCGTCCGCCGCGGTGGCCGCGGCGGCGGGACTCGTGCCCACCGACGAGTGGGAGGACGGGGAGCGGCGGTGGCGCCGCCCGGACGTCACTTCCGGCGCTGCCCGGCCCCCAGCAGATCCGCGACGTCGAGCGTGACCTCGGCGCCGATGGAGGCGGGGAGGGTGACCTGCTGTGCGGGGGCGTACACCTGGTGGCTGTCGTACCCGTCGGCGATGGGATCGGTCAGGACGTGGACACGGCCGTGCTTGCGGTTGACGATCACATAGACGGGGATCTTCGCCTCGGCGTACGCGGTGACCTTGTTCCGCAGGTCGTTGTTGTAGTTGCTGGCGGTGACCTCAAGGACGAGGCGGAAAACGGCAGGGTCGTAGCAGTTGTTCTCGATCACATGCTCGTCGAGATCGGCGTCGACGACGGAGAGATCGGGGATCGCGTAATCCTCGGGCCCGCCGGGAAGCCACAAGCCGATCCCCTGGAGGACCTCCGTCTCCCCGTCATCGAGCCCTGCCGCGATGAACGGGCGCATGAGCTTGGTCAACGCACGGGCATGCGGGCCGTCCGGGGGTGAGGCCACGGTGACAACGCCTCCGATGATCTCGACGCGGTAGCCCGGATGCTGCTCCATCAGCCAGTTGGCCGTTTCGAGCAGGGATTCCGGTTCACCGTCACAGGGGTGCTCGACTGCTGCTGCAGACATTGCGGGCCTCCTGGTGGGTGGTGTCGAGAGCATCATCGTAGGACGGTGCGCCCCCACATGTCCTTTTGGTGATCGTCCACTCGGTCGAGTGAACGAGGCGGCCGGGCCTACGCGGAGGCGCTCTGCGGGTGGGTGCCCGTCGCCCCGTCGATCAGTTCGCGGACGATGTCCATGTGCCCGGCGTGCCGCACGACGTCCTCCAGCATGTGGATGAGCACCCAGCGCATCGACACCTTCCGCCCGTCCCACGCCGTACCGATCGTGTCGAGCGGGATCTCGTCTATCGCCCGGTCCGCGGCGGCGCGGGCGCGCGCGTAGAAGGCCAGGATGTCGGCGGTCGTCTCGTCCGGGGCGACCGTCATGTCCTCCGTGGACGCGTCGAACCAGAGCTTCTCCGTCTCACGGCCGAACGGCGTGCAGAACCAGCCGTACTCGACGGTCGCCAGATGCTTGACCAGGCCCAGCAGATTCGTGCCCGTCGGGGTCATCGGGCGGCGCAGCTGCTCGTCGTCGAGGCCGTCGAGCTTCCACAGCACCGCGTCGCGGTGCCGGTCGAGGGCGATGTGCAGGGAGTCCTTCTCGCCGCCGGTGTACGGCACGGTCTTCGTCATGGGAGGACCGTAACAACGGGCACTGACAGGCCTGTTGTCAGTGGTGGTTGCGAGGATGGCCGGACCGTCGAAGAAGGGGGCGTCATGGGTACCTGGGACATCGGGCATTTCGACAGCGACACCGCAGCGGACTTCTCGGGGGATCTCGACGACGCCCCGCGGAACAAGCGGGCTGAGCTGATCCGCGACGCGCTGACGGCCGTCGTCGGGACCACGGACTACCTGGACTCCGACGACGCCGTCGTGGCCGTGGCGGCGGCCGCCCTGGTGGCCGCGCAGTGCCCGGGCGGGGAGCCCGTGACGACGGCGTACGGGCCGGACGAGCCGCTCCCCGAGCTGCCCGTGGAGCTGCGGCGCCTCGCGGTTCAGGCCCTCGGCCGGGTGGTGACCGAGCCGTCCGAGCTGTTGGAGCTGTGGAGCGAGGGCGGGCACGAGGAGCCGTGGAAGGAAGGGATCGGCCGGCTCCGGGCGGTCCTGGCGGAGGCGGCGGGGTGAGCAACGGCGAGGGGCCCCCGGTACGGATCCGTACCGGGGGCCCCTCGGAGGCGTACAGCTGCTTGTTACAGCTTCTCGATCACGTAGTCGATGCAGGCCGTCAGGGCCAGCACGTCCGCCGGGTCGATCGCCGGGAACATCGCGACACGCAACTGGTTGCGGCCCAGCTTGCGGTACGGCTCCGTGTCGACGACGCCGTTGGCGCGCAGCACCTTGGCGACCGCCGAGGCGTCGATCTCGTCCGAGAAGTCGATCGTGCCGATGACCTGGGAGCGCTTCGCCGGGTCGGTGACGAACGGGGTCGCGTACTTCGACTCCTCGGCCCAGCCGTACAGGTTCCGCGCCGAGGTGGCCGTGCGGCGGACCGAGAAGTCCAGGCCACCCTGGGAGTTCAGCCAGTTCAGCTGCTCGTTCAGGAGGAAGAGCGTGGCGAGGGCCGGGGTGTTGTACGTCTGGTTCTTGAGGGAGTTGTCGATCGCCGTCGGCAGCGAGAAGAACTCCGGGATGTGACGGCCCGACGCGTGGATGCGCGCGGCGCGCTCCAGGGCCGCCGGGGAGAAGACACCGATCCAGAGACCGCCGTCGGAGGCGAAGGACTTCTGCGGGGCGAAGTAGTAGACGTCCGACTCGGTAATGTCGACCGGCAGGCCGCCCGCACCGGAGGTGGCGTCCACCAGGACCAGGGAGCCCTCGTCGGCGCCCGCGACGCGCTTGACCGGCGCGGCGACACCGGTCGAGGTCTCGTTGTGCGTGAAGGCGTAGACGTCGACGCCCGCCTCGGCCCGCGGGTCCGGGTGGGTGCCGGGGTCGGAGGCGATCACAGTCGGGTCGGCCAGCCACGGGGCGAGCTTGGCGGCCTTCGCGAACTTCGACGAGAACTCACCGAAGTTGAGGTGCTGGGACTTCGTCTCGATCAGACCGTGCGTCGCGATGTCCCAGAAGGCGGTCGAGCCGCCGTTGCCCAGGATCACCTCGTAGCCCTCGGGGAGGGAGAAGAGGTCGCGTACACCCTGACGCACCGAGCCGACCAGGTTCTTGACCGGGGCCTGGCGGTGGGACGTACCGAGAAGAGACGTTCCGGTGGCGGCCAGCGCGTCGAGCGCCTCCGTCCGCACCTTGGAAGGACCGGCGCCGAAGCGTCCGTCGGAGGGCTTGATGTCAGCGGGAATCTGGATATCGGCCACGAACCGGAGCGTAGTACCTCATGGGCACGGTCGAGCGCCGTGTCCGTCGGATGAGACACCCGCTCCGGCGTATGGACCACATCGCGCGGCAGGGTCAGCCCAGCTCGACCGGCAGGTCGTACAGGTCGTTCTGGGTGACGATCGGCTTGTTCCGCAGCTCGGAGGCCGGGACGGCGAGCTCCAGCTCCGGGAACCGCTCGTACAGCGCGGGCAGTGCCACTCCCGCCTCCAGCCGGGACAGCGCCGCACCCGGGCACACGTGCGGGCCGTGACCGAAGGCGATGTGGCGGTTGGGGGAGCGGGTGATGTCGAAGTCACCGGCGGTCGGCCCGTACTGCGCCTCGTCGCGGCCCAGCGCGCCGAAGGAGACGATCAGCGCCTCGCCCTTCGGCAGCACCTTGTCGCCGACCTCGACATCCTCCGTGGCGAACCGGATCAGCACGTGCGAGGTGGGAGTGTTCCAGCGCAGGGTCTCCTCGATCACGTTCTCCCACGGCACCTCCCCGCTGAGCACCTGCTTGCGCTGCTCCGGGTGGGTCTGGAGTGCGACGACCGCGTTCACGATCAGACTGATCGTGGTCTCGTGGCCCGCAGCGATGATCAGCTGGAGGGTGTTGACGATCTCCTCGTCGGTGAGGTGGTCGCCGTCCTCGGAGGCCGCTATCAGGGCGCTGGTCAGGTCGTCGCCCGGGTTCTCCCGCTTGGAGTCGACGATCCTCGTGAAGAGCGTGCCGAGGTCCGCCATCATCTGCGGGACCTCCTCCGGCGGCGTCTGCGTCGAGAAGAACTTCTCGAACAGCTCCTTCAGCCGCGGGTGGTCGGCGCCGTCCACACCCATCAGCTCGCTGATCACGTTCATCGGCAGCGGGTACGCGAACTCGGCCTTCAGGTCGACCTTCTCGCCCCTGGGCAGCGCCGCCAGCCGGTCCAGGCTCGCCGTGGTCAGCGCCTCGATACCGGCCCGCAGCCGTTCCACCCGCTTCACCGTCAGCGCCTGCGCGACCAGGGTGCGCAGCCGGCGGTGGTCCGCGCCGTCGACGGTGAGCATGGAGCGGCCCGGGTTGGCGAGGCCGATCAGCGGCCAGTCCATGGGTATCTCGCCGCGCTGCCAGGCGCCCCAGACGTCGATGTCCTTCACGATCCGGCTGTCGGTGAGCAGCTGGCGGGCCTCGGCGTGGTGGGTGACCGCGTAACAGTGCACCCCGCCCGGCAGCTCCACCTCGGCGAGGGGACCCGCCGCGCGCAGCCGGGCGCTCTCGCCGTCGAGATCGGCGACGAAGGGGTCGAGGGCGATGCGGGTCATCTCTGGCCTCCAAGGGCGGGGGTGGGGGTGAAGGTCACCGGCAGGTCGGTCAGACCGCGCAGCCAGGGGGACGGGCGGCGGGTGAGCTGTTCCGCGGGGACCGCGAGGTCGATGTCCGGGAGCCGGTCGAGAAGCACCTCGATGCCGGTACGGGCGATGACCTCGGCGGTCTCCTGGGCGGGGAACGGGCAGCGGTGCTCGCCGTGGCCGAAGGAGAGGAACGCGTTGTTGCCGCCGGTCAGCGAGGAGCCGTCGGTGCGGACCTGTGGGTCCGCGTTGGCGGCGGCGATGCCGAGCAGCAGCAGGTCGCCCGCCTGGATGTGACGCCCGCCGAGGTGGGTGTCGCGCGCCGCCCAGCGGCCCGCGACGTTCTGCGTCGGAGTGTCCTCCCAGAGCACCTCGTTCATCGCCTCGGCGACGCTGTGCCGGCCGCCCGACAGTGACGCGGCGAACCGGTCGTCGGTGAGCATCAGCCGCAGCGAGTTGCCCATCCAGTCGGCGGTCGGCTGGTGGCCCGCCGCCATCATGACCATGAGGTCCTGGACGACCTCCTCGTCGGTGAAGCCGCCGGTGTCGGCGAGCATCCGGGTCGCGACGTCGTCACCGGGCTCGGCGTGCCTGTCGGCCAGCAGCCGGATCATCGACGTGGCGAGGTGCTGCTGCCCGGCGAGGGCCCGTTCCCGGCCGTCGATCATGTCGTTGATCGAGCCGACGAGTGCGTGGCCGATGGTGTCGCCGAAGCCGTAGATCTTCGCCAGGACGAGGGCGGGGAGCAGCATCGCGTAGTCGGCGATGATGTCGGTTGCGCCCTTCGTGCAGAACCCGTCGACGAGCGTGTCGGCGAACTCCTCCGCGTACCGCTTGAGTGCGAACGGATCGACCGCCTCCAGCGCGTTGCTGATCATCGCGGCGCGCTCGGTGTGGCGCGGGCCGACGGTGTAGAGGATCGACGGTTGCTTGTGGCCGATCATCGGCAGCAGCGGCCAGTCGTCCGGGATGCGGTCCCACTGGTTCCACAGGTCGGAGTCGCGGCTGAACAGCACCGGGTCGCCGGTGAGCTGGTGCAGTTCGCGGTAGCCGAGCACCAGCCAGGCGGGGATGTCGCCGTCCAGGACGACGGGCGCCACGGCCCCGTGGTCGCGGCGCATCTCCCGGTACAGCGTGGTCGGTTCGGTCTGGAACCGGGGGCCGGAGAGCGGCGCGCGGCCGTGGTTCACGGGGCAGCCGGAGGGCGGCGCCGGGGGCTGGGTCACGACGTGGGCTCCGGTGTGGTCTCCGGACGGGCGGCGGACGGGGCGGACGCCGTGCCGAGCGCGAGGGCATGGAGGTGCTCGACCAGCGTGATCAGTACGTACTTGCTGGACGAGCGGTCCCGGGCGTCGCACTCCACCAGGGGCACGTCGTCCGACAGGTCGAGCGCCTCACGAATCTGCTGTTCGGTGTGGAGCGGTCCGCCGAAGTCGTTGCACGCCACGATGAACGGCGTGCCGTGGTGCTCCAGGCGGTCGATCGCGTACCAGGAGTCGGCGAGCCGGCGGGTGTCGACGAGGACGACGGCGCCGAGCGTGCCCGAGAACAACCGGTCCCACAGGAACCAGAAGCGTTCCTGACCGGGTGCGCCGAAGAGGTAGAGCACCGAGCGTTCGTCGAGGGAGATCCGGCCGAAGTCGAAGGCGACGGTCGTGGACGTCTTCGACTGCACACCGTCGAGGTGGTCGACGGCCTCGCCCGCGCGGGTCATGGTCTCTTCCGTGTTCAGCGGACGGATCTCACTGACGGAGCGGACCATGGTGGTCTTGCCGACCCCGAAGCCGCCGACGACGACGATCTTCAGTCCGTTGTCGGCCGTCGCCTGCAGGGCGGCACGGTCAGAGGTTGCGGAGTCCAACGAGCACCTGTTCCAGGATGTCGGGGTCGGGGAGCCGGTCCGCGACACGGGCGGTACGGGGGTGACGGGCGCTGATCCGGCCGGTGTCCAGCAGGTCGGACAGCATGATCCGGACGATGCTGACGGGCAGCCCGAGCCCCGCCGCGATCTCGACGACCGCGGTGGGGCTCTGGCACATCCGCAGGATCGTGACGTGCTCCGACTGCATGCCGGGGGCCGGCTCGCATTCGGAGACCACCAGCGTCACCAGGTCGAACGCGTCCGAATCGGACCGGCTGCGGCCACCGGTGAGGGTGTACAGCCGGTCCGGGTCGTCGTCCCGGCCGGGACGGGGGCGGGTCATACGGCCGCGGTCGCGTCGGCGGCTGCGGTGGCGTCGGACGGTGCTTCGGAGGCCGCGGAGGAGCGCGGCGGGGCGCTCAGGTGCTCGCCGAGCTGCTCGACGAGCTCGCTCATGTTGTGGCCGATGAGGCCGACGTCGGAGTCCTCCGAGGCGACGACCGCGAGATGGGCGCCCGCGCCCGCCTCGACGATGAACAGCACACCGCCGTAGAACTCGGCCATCGCGGACCGTACGCCGCCGGTGCCGTCACCGAACTCGACGGAGGCGCCGTGCGACAGGCTCTGGATGCCGGCCGAGATCGCGGCCAGCTGGTCGGCCTGATCGACGGAGAGCTCGGGGGTACGGCAGAGCTTGAGGCCGTCCCTGGACAGGACGAGGGCGTGCCGGGTACCGGGGGTGCGCTCCAGGAGCCCCTCCAGCAGCCAGTTGAGCTTCTCGTCGGTGGTCGCGGTCATCGGGTGTTGCCTTCCGGGTGCGGGGGATTGGGCCGTACTGCCTGGCGGAAGCTGCTGAAGCGGGCTGCCTGTTCCTTGGGGTCGGAAGTACGGGGCCGGGGAGTTGCGGCGACGCCGGGGGCGGTGCCGTTGGCGTTGTTGCGGGATTCGGCGGCGGCGAGGGTGCGGCCCCGGGTGCGCTTGGGGAGGCCGCTCTCGCCGAACCGGGGGAGGCTGCCGGTGGTCTCGGAGTCGGAGCCGGAGCCGGTCTCCGCGTTCGCGGGGGCGGGCTCGGCGGCCGGGGCGGGCGTGGGGACGGGCTCCGGTTCCGTCGCCGGGGCGGTCACCGGTGTCCGGGTGATCAGTTCCTGCGGGAGCATCATCAGGGCGCCCGTGCCGCCGCGCGCGGACGGCCGGAAGGACACCGTCAGGCCGTGCTTGCGGGCCAGTCGGCCCACGACGGCGAGACCGAGGCGAGTGCCGGACAGGCCTGTCAGGTCCTGGTTGGTGGCGGACACCGCGCGTTCGGCGCGCCGCAGCTGCACATCGCTCATCACCAGACCGCTGTCCTCGACGGTGAGGACGATGCCGGCGGGCACCTCCTCGACGTACACATGGACTTCCGCGGTGGGCGGCGAGAAGTTGGCGGCGTTGTCGAGGAGTTCGGCGAGGGCGTGCATGACGCCCTCGGCGGCGTGACCGGCGATCGCGACGTCGCTGGTCGAGTGGAGACGTACTCGCTGATAGCCGCTGATCCGGCCCATCGCGCCGCGCAGGATGGACTCCATCACGATCGGCTTCGCCCAGCGCCGCCCGGAGCGGGCACCGGTCAGCACGGCGATGGAGTCGGCCAGCCGGCCCGCCTGGGCGGTGCGGTGGTCCAGGTGCAGCAGATCGCCGAGAATGTCCTCGGCGGAATGCCGGTGCTCCATCTCGCGCAGGTCGGCGAGCATGCTGGTGGCGAGCGCCTGCATCCGTCCGGCGGCGTTGGCGCAGGCGGCGATCGCGGCGGAGCGCTCGGTCTCGCTGCGGGCCACGCGCGCGCTCAGCCGCTCGACCTCGTCGTGCAGCCGGTCGCCCAGCCGCTTGACCTCGTCCTCCAGCCGCGCGGTCTCCGCAGCGGCCAGCTCGGTGATCCGCGCGTTCTCGGCCGCCGCGGCCGCCTTGATCCTGGCCGCCTCCGCGGTGAACCGCTGGGCGTCGGCCGCGGACGACGACACCAGCCGCGAGGTCTCGGTGGTGAACCGCTGGGCCTCGACGGCGTTGTGCGCGCGCAGCAGACGCGTGGTGGCCCGGGCGTGGACGGCGACGGCCACGGCCACGGACAGCAGCAGGGCGGCTGCGCCCGCACCCCAGGACAGCGGGGTTCTGACCGAAGCGGGGGCGGCGAGGACCGCCCACAGGCAGCAGGAACCGGTGACGGCCGCCGAGACCAGCAGGGCCAGTGCGGTCGGCCGGGATGTGGGGCGCAAGCGGGGTCCTTGGGGGCGGACGGCGACGGACAGGGGGTGGATCCGGACACTTCGGTATGGCAGGGGGTGAAAGTGATCAACCGGAGTTGATAATTCCTAATCAAGTCGTGGCCACTATATGAGAATTGACGATCTGTTTGGGAAGGTCTTGTGGTCTTCTCTATTACGTATGTGACTACGCATCCGACGTATTCCGATGGATTGACGTATTCGGGGGAAACGCGAGGGGGCGGCGGGCCCAGCGCCCCGACCAACGGCATCCTGGGCCCATGGCTGAACGACAGGACCGGACCGCCCTTGTGCGGGCCCTCGGCAGTGCCGTGCGCGGAGAGGTGGAGTTCGGCACCACCGCGCGGGCGCTGATGACGATGGACGCCTCCAACTACCGCCGGGTGCCGCTCGGGGTCGTGGCCCCGCGCGACGCCGACGACGTCGCCGCCGCGCTCGCCGTCTGCCGTGCGCACGCGGTGCCCGTCGTGCCGCGTGGCGGCGGCACCTCCATCGCCGGGCAGGCCACCGGCACCGGTGTGGTCCTCGACCTCACCCGCCACCTGGGGAAGATCGTCGAACTGGACGCCGCGTCCAGGACGGCCGTCGTCCAGCCGGGCGTGGTCCTGGACGACCTGCGGGCCGCCGCCGCACCCCACGGCCTCACCTTCGGCCCCGACCCGTCCACGCACAGCCGGTGCACACTCGGCGGGATGATCGGCAACAACGCCTGCGGCTCCCACTCGGTGGCCTGGGGCACCACCGCCGACAACGTCCACGCACTGACCGTCGCCCGCTACGGCGGCGACACGCTCCGGCTCGACCGGGGGAGGTGGGACGGTGCCCCCGCCGGCCTGCGCGAACTGGTCGGCTCCCATCTCGCCCTCCTCCGCACCGGCTTCCCCGAACTCCCGCGCCGCATCTCCGGATACGCCCTCGACGCCCTGCTTCCCGAGCGCGGCCCGGACCTGGCCCGCGCCTTCTGCGGCAGCGAAGGCACGCTCGGCGTGATGACGGAGGCGACCGTACGACTGGTCGAGGCGCCCGGATCCCGCGCCCTCGCCGTACTCGGTTACGCCGACGAGTCCGCGGCCGCCGAAGCCGCCCCCGGCCTCCTCCCGTACCGCCCCCTGACGGTCGAGGGCATGGCCGCCGATCTCGTACGGGAACCGGCCGGGCTGCCGCGCGGCGGAGCCTGGCTCTTCGTCGAGACGGGCGGGGACACCCCGGCCGAGGCGCGGGCGCACGCCGAGCGGATCCTGCGGGCCGCCGACGCGGTGGACGCGGCCGTCGTCACCGACCCGGCCGGACAGCGGGCCCTGTGGCGCATCCGGGAGGACGCGTCCGGCACCGCTACCCGGATGCAGGACGGCAGCGAGGCCTGGCCCGGCTGGGAGGACTGCGCCGTACCGCCCGCCCGCCTCGGCCCGTATCTGCGCGACTTCCGCGCCCTGCTCACCGCACACGGGCTGCGCGGCACACCGTACGGGCACTTCGGCGACGGCTGCATCCACGTGCGGATCGACTTCGACCTGCTGAGCGGGGACGGTCTGGCCCGCTTCCGCCGCTTCTCCGAGGAACTCGCCGTGCTCGTCGTCGCGCACGGCGGCTCGCTGAGCGGGGAGCACGGCGACGGGCAGGCGCGGGCCGAGCTGCTGCCCCGGATGTACGGGGACGAACTCGTCGCGCTCTTCGGCCGGTTCAAGGACCTCTGGGATCCGGACGGCGGCATGAACCCCGGCATCCTCGCCCGCCCCGCCCGCCTCGACGAGAACATCCGCTTCGACGTCCTGCCGAAACGCCCCGTGGACGTCACCTTCGGCTACCCGCACGACGGCGGCGACTTCACGGCGGCCGTACGACGATGTGTCGGCGTCGCGAAATGCCGTACGGCGCAGCCGGTGGGCACGGACGTGATGTGCCCGTCCTTCCGGGCGACCGGCGAAGAGGCCCACTCCACCCGCGGCCGGGCCCGCCTGCTGCACGAGATGCTCGCCGGTGAGGTCGTCACGGACGGCTGGAGGTCAAAGGAGGTGCGGGACGCGCTCGACCTCTGCCTCTCCTGCAGGGGGTGCCGCAGCGACTGCCCGGTGGGCGTGGACATGGCCACGTACAAGGCGGAGTTCCTGCACCACCACTACCGGGGGCGGCTGCGGCCCGCCACCCACTACCTGATGGGCCGGCTGCCGCGGTGGCTGCGGCTCGCGGCCCCGGTCGCGCCCGTGCTGAACGCGCTCGCCCGGATCCGCCCGTTGGCCGCACTGGCGAAGCGGCTTGCGGGCATCACTGCGGAGCGGACGATTCCGGTGCTGGCGGGGGAGACGTTCACCCGGTGGGCCCGAAAGCGCAGGGGGCGCGGGACGGTGATCCTGTCGAGCGATCAGGTGGTGACCGTCTGGCCGGACACCTTCACCAACCACCTCTCCCCGGAGGTCGGGAGGGCGGCCGTCCGGGTCCTGGAGGCTGCGGGCCGGACAGTCCTGTACCCGGAACGAGGCGTGTGCTGCGGACTCACCTACGTATCGACGGGCCAACTGGACAAGGCCCGCACGGTCATGCGCCGCACCCTCGACCGGATGGGGTTCTCCCTCGGCGACCCGCTCGTCGTCCTCGAGCCGAGCTGCGCCGCCACCCTCCGTACGGATCTGCCGGAACTCCTCCCCGACGATCCCCGGGCCGCTGAACTCGCCGGGTCCGTAAGGACGTTGGCTCAGTACCTGGAGGAGTTCGCCCCCGACTGGCAACCGCCGCGCCTGAACCGCCGGGTCGCCGGCCAGACCCACTGCCACCAGCACGCGGTCCTCGGTGACGCGGCCGAACGCCGGCTGCGCGAACGAGTCGGGCTGGAAGGGGAGTTGAGCGGAGGGTGCTGTGGTCTTGCGGGGAACTTCGGTTTCGAGCGGGGCCACTGGGATGTGTCGGTGGCGTGCGCGGAGGAGCAACTGCTGCCGTCGGTACGGGGTGCGGAGCCCGGCACGGACATCCTGGCGGACGGTTTCTCGTGCCGGACCCAGCTGGCACAGCTGGCGGGTGTGCGGGCGAGGCACCTGGCGGAGCTGCTGGCGGAGGGACTGGACGGACCCGCTGCCCATCCCTCCGGCAACTGACCCGAGCGTCCGCTCCACCCCCCTGCGGCGCCTGAATCAAGCCCCTGCGGCGATTGAGCAGCAGGGCCCGGGGCGGCGCCCCGGGTTCGGGAAGGGGTGGGGTGGGGAACAGGCATCACCGCCCCACCCGGACGCTCCATCACCCTCGCCACCCGACGGAGGCGCCCGCCATCAGCCCACCTCGACCGCCCGCGCCACCGCCGCCACCAGCCGCTCGTTCTCCGGAGCCGCCCCGCCCGGGAAGGCGTACCGACGGCGTGTGTACCCGTACGCCAGCCCATTGGCCGGATCGGCGAACGCCTGCGCGCCCGCCGCCCCGCGGTGCCCGAGAGCCGACTCGCTCAGCGACGGATACCGGACCGACGGCCGCTCGAAGCCCAGCCCGAAGTGGTCCTCCTCGCCGGCCCAGAGGTCGACGACCGTCCGGCCGTGCATCCGCACCGCGAGCTGGGACCCGGGCTCGGTGCTGTCCTCGGCGAGCACGGCGGCGTAGGCGTCCCGTACGCCTTCGAAGCCGGGTGCGACGGTTCCGCGCACGGTGATGTCGTCGTACGTCATGGTTGCTTCCCCCAGGTGAAGACCGGCCCTCGTACGGCGTCCAGAGCACCCCAACCGCACGGCACCACCCGGGCATTCCCTCACAGGGCGACGTTCCGCCCGATGATCTCCCGTGCCAGCGAGGCGAGTTCGGGCAGCGCCGGGTGGCCCGGGGCGTCGCGCCGGGCGAGGAGCAGCGGGACGGTCGGGGCGTCGACGAGCGGACGGTAGGCGACCCCCGCGTGCGGATGCATGTCGGCGGTGGAGGCGGCCGACACCCCGGAGCCGCGCCCGGCCGCGATGGCGGTCAGCCAGTCGTCGGTGTTGGCGACGGTGACGGTGGCGGCGGGCCGGGCGCCACGTGGCCACAGGTCGACGGTGGTGGTGCCGGAGACGGTGTTCAGGACGATCGGGCCGCCCGCGAGATCGGCGAGACGGAGCGTGGCGTGCGCGGCGAGCGGCCCGTCCGCGGTCACCGCCGCCACCCTGTCCTCGCTCAACAGCACCTCGGTGACGAGCCCCGGCGCGTCGACGGGTCCGCGCAGCAGCGCCGCGTCGACCTCGCCGCGGGTGAGTCCGGCGGTGCGGTCGTCGATCCGCAGCAGTTCGAGGGGCGTCTCCGGGTGCCGCTGCTGCCAGCCGCGGAGCAGCGGTGTGGTGTAGGGGCCCAGCGCCGACCAGGCGTGTCCGAGCCGCAGCGGCCAGTGGCGCAGCCCACCGGGGTCGACGGCCTCGTCGAAGGCGGCGACCGCCGCGGCGGCCTTGTCGCGGAAAACGACGCCCTCGGGGGTGAGGGAGAGATGGTGGGTGGAGCGGTCGACGAGCCGGACGCCGAGGTGCTGCTCCAGGGCGGCGAGGGTGCGGGAGACGGCGGGCTGGGTGAGCCGGAGCGCGGCTGCGGCGCGTGTGACGTTGCCCGCTTCGGCGACGGCGAGGAAGGCCCGCAGATGACGCAGCTCGACGGTGCGGACGGGGCCCTGTCCTGTGCTCATGCGTGTGGAGCATAACGAGAGCACAATCGGCATTTCACGCGCCGCGCGGACGTCTCTACGGTGAAGGAATGAGCCGCACCGCAGGAGTGCAGTATCTTCAATTGCCAAGTGCAACACATTGAACTCTTCGAGGATGAAGGCCACCCGTGAATGACCAGCGCAGTGCCGTGGAGCCGGCCGCAGCAGCCGTCGCCGTACCGGAGGCGGTGTCCGCCCTCGACGGGACGGGTCCCGCACGACCGGGCGGCCGCAGGGCGGCGCTCGCTCCGGTGGCGCTGGTGGTCGCGGGCGGACTCTCCGTCCAGTTCGGCTCGGCGGTCGCGGCGCTCCTGATGCCGCGGGCGGGCGCGCTCGGCGTGGTCACGCTCCGACTGGCCGTCGCCGCGGTCGTCCTGCTGATCGTCTGCCGCCCGAAGTGGCGCGGCCACTCACGGGCCGACTGGGGGACGGTGGTCGCGTTCGGCGTCGCGATGGGCGCGATGAACATGCTCTTCTACCAAGCGCTCGACCGCATCCCGCTGGGCGTGGCCGTCACCCTGGAGGTGCTCGGCCCCCTCGCGCTCTCGGTCGCCGCCTCCCGCCGGCTGATCAATCTTGTCTGGGCGGGGCTCGCGCTGGGCGGGGTGTTCCTGCTGGGTGGTGGCGGCTTCGACCGCCTGGACCCGGTCGGCGCGGCGTTCGCGCTCGGTGCCGGGGCGATGTGGGCGGCGTACATCGTCTTCAGCGCCCGCACCGGCCGCCGCTTCCCGCAGGCCGACGGCCTGGCCCTGGCGATGACGGTCGCCGCGGTCCTGTCGCTCCCGCTCGGCATCCTGGAGTCGGGCGCGAAGCTCGCGGTCCCGTCGACGCTCGCGATGGGCGCGGCGGTGGCCCTGATGAGCTCGGTGCTGCCGTACACGCTGGAACTGATGGCGCTGCGCCGGCTGCCCGCGCCGACGTTCGCGGTACTGATGAGTCTGGAACCGGCCATCGCGGCGACGGCCGGATTCCTGATCCTCGACCAGGCGCTGACGGCCACCGACGCGCTCGCCATCGCCCTGGTCATCGGGGCGAGCATGGGCGCGGTCCGCAGCCAGGTCGGCGGCGCCCGCCGCAAGAAGGCGAACGCCTGAGGGCTGTCCCGCCAGGGATGACGGGACAGCCCTCAGGTCCTGTCCTGTGACCTCTCCGTGTCTGGCTGCGGCGTCGGGCCGGCCGGGGCCAGGTACGCGCGCATCCGCGCCGGACGCCCGTCGGCCGTGGTCCAGTCGTCGGTGCGACTGCCGACGTACGTCCACCCGTGGCGCTCATAGAGAGCGATGGCGGCCTTGCCGCCGTCCTCGACCTCGAGCGCAAGACGCACACCGTCGGCTGCTGCTGCTTCCCGCGCCGTGTCGAGCAGGGCGCCGGCCACGCCGAGACGACGGGCCCCGGAGTGCGAGAACAGCCGTGCGACCGAGAGCAGTTGCTCCGCGGGCAGGCCGATGTCCCCGGCCAGAGCCTCCCCGGTACGCGTGAGCGCCACATGCCCCAGCACGGTCGGACCGTCCACGGCCACCCAGGCATCGATCAGGCCGCGCGGGGTCAGCCAGCTTCGCGGGTCGGCCGGCCACTGTGCCGGGTAGCGGTCCGTCTCGTGCACGGTGGCCAGGGCGTCCGTGCACGCCTCCATGTCGCTGCCGCGGCGGTGACGAACCTCGATCTCACCCATCCGTTGATCCTCACACACAGCCGTGGCACCCCGGTCCGGGGAAGCGCCGGGACCGCCCCCTGTTCGTGGCACCCGTGCCGGGATCGTGCCCGACGGGGAGGAGGTGATGGCCGGGTACGCGCGAGGTGCCGGAGATGGAGATGCGGTCGGTGGCGAACGCCGCGGTCGACACGTTCCTGCGCGCGTACGGGCCGGCGGGGCCCAGGGGTGCTGAGGTCGCCGCCGGGCGCGGTGAGCCGGCCGCCCGGGCCACCCTCCGTGCGCGGGCTCTCGTCAGGCCCCGATCTCCGGTCCGCACCCTCACCATGCGCAGGCCGCCTCCAGGTCCCCCACCGAGTCGGCGAGTTCCGCCGGAGGCGCCGGCCAGCCGACGGTATGCCAGTGGGCGATCCGCCAGGACAGCCGACGGGGCCACAGCGGGGTGGTGGGCAAGTCGGGGACCGGAACCCAGACGGGGACGCCGCCGTAGTTGTCCAGGGTCTCCGGTGCGCCCACCTCGCCCTCGGTCTCCATGGTGAAGTAGTGGCCCCGGGTGCCGCGCCGCCAGATCCGGGCCACCTCGCGCACGACCGTCCCGCGCAGGCCGGTCTCCTCCCGGAGCTCACGGACCGCCGCCATCTCCGGCGTCTCGCCCGCCTCGACCCCGCCGCCCGGAATCTCGTACCGGGTCCGGCCGCACTCGACGAGGCTGATCAGCAGCATCCGCCGGTCACGGATGACGATCGCGCCGCCGCGGACCCGGCTCGGCGTGGCTGTGGTCGGGTCGTCCAGGGCGGCCGCGCCCTGCGGGAGCGATCCTTGCGACCATGCGCGGAGGACCTTCTCCGCCGTGCCGACCGGACGGATCCGGACGTGCAGCGCCTCGGTCAGGGACAGGGCGACGGATGGTCCGGCGGCGGCCCGGCCGTCGCCAGGGAAGGTGTAGTAGACGCCGCTCTCGTCCCGATACCGCTCCAGGACAAGCCTGTTGTCGTCGAAACGCACGCCCGTGGTGCGAGGTTCGTCAGCCATCGGCGGAGGCTAGCAGCCGGGTCCCGGACCGCCGCTGGAGGCGGACGCATCAATTAATGCAAGCATGCTTGCTTGTTTCCTGGTCCGCTGACATGCTCCTGGGCACACCGCCACGCCCCGAGGGGAGCGCACCGTGTCCGACGCCGCAGCCGTGCTCGACGATCTGCGCAGTGAGAGTGACGAACTCGACCTGTTGGTAGGAGAGTTGAGTTCCGGGCACTGGGCCGGGCCGACCCCCGCCGCAGGCTGGACCGTCGCCCATCAGATCGCCCATCTGACCTGGACCGACGAGGTCGCCCTGCTTGCCGTCACCGATCCGGACGCCTTCGCGGTGGAGGTGGCCAAGGCCCAGGCAGCCCCCGACAGCTTTGTCGATCAGGCTGCCGAGGAGCTTGCCGCCGTGGAGCCGGCCGCGCTGCTCGCGCGCTGGCGCGACGGGCGTGAGCGGCTCGGGCGCGCCCTGCGCGACGCCCCGCCCGGCACCCGCATCCCCTGGTACGGGCCGCCCATGAGCGTCGCGTCCATGGCGACCGCGCGACTCATGGAGACCTGGGCGCACGGGCAGGACATCGCCGACGCCCTCGGCGCCGTACGCGGCCCGACCGCCCGGCTGCGGCACGTCGCCCGGATCGGGGTGCGGGCCCGTGACTACGCGTTCCTCGCGCGAGGGATCAAGCCGCCCGGCGAGGAGTTCCGGGTCGAACTGGTGGCGCCCGGAGGAGAGTTGATCGCCTATGGGCCCGAGGGCGCCGCGCAGCGCGTCACCGGACCGCTGTACGACTTCTGTCTGCTCGTCACCCAGCGCGCCCACCGTCTCGACCTGGCCGTGCGCGCCGTCGGGGCCGACGCCGACCAGTGGCTCGACATCGCACAGGCCTTCGCCGGGCCGCCCGGTCCCGGCCGCGCACCCAAGGGCGGTGCACGGTGACCGCCGCGCCGCTGCGGATCGGGAACGCCTCCGGGTTCTACGGCGACCGCTTCGGCGCCGTGCGCGAGATGCTCGCCGGCGGCCCCCTCGACGTCCTCACCGGCGACTATCTCGCCGAGCTGACCATGCTCATCCTCGGGCGGAGCAGGCTGGCGGACCCGAACCGCGGTTACGCCACCACCTTCCTGCGCCAGCTCGAAGAGGGTCTCGGGCTCGCGCACGAGCGCGGGGTGAAGATCGTCGCCAACGCCGGAGGGCTGAACCCGGCCGGACTGGCCGAAGCGGTCCGGGAGGTGGCGGAGAAAGTGGGCGTGCCGGTGCGCGTCGCGCATGTCGAGGGCGACAGCCTGCCCGTCCCCGACGGGTTCCTCACCGCCAACGCGTACCTCGGGGGCGCGGGCATCGCCGCCTGCCTGCGCGCCGGGGCCGATGTCGTCGTCACCGGCCGGGTCACCGACGCCGCTCTCGTCACGGGACCCGCCGCCGCCCACTTCGGCTGGGAACCCGGCGACCACGACGCGCTCGCCGGCGCCCTCGTCGCCGGGCATGTGCTGGAGTGCGGAACCCAGGCGACCGGCGGGAACTACTCCTTCTTCCGCGGCCACGACGTCCGCCGTCCCGGCTTCCCGCTCGCCGAGATCCACGCCGACGGGACGTCCGTCATCACCAAGCACGACGGTACGGGCGGCGTCGTCGACGTCGGGACCGTCACCGCCCAGCTGCTGTACGAGACCGGAGGCGCCCGGTACGCCGGACCGGACGTGACCGCCAGGCTCGACACCGTACGGCTGACGCAGGAGGGACCGGACCGCGTACGGATCTCCGGAGTGCGCGGCGAGGCTCCGCCGCCCACGCTCAAGGTCGGACTCAACCGAATCGGAGGCTGGCGCAACGAGGTCGTCTTCGTGCTCACCGGACTCGACATCGAGGCCAAGGCACAGCTGGTGCAGGACCAGATCGCGGAGGCGCTCACCCGGACCGGGAAGGAGCCCGACGAGGTGCGGTGGGAGCTGGCCCGTACCGACAGGGCCGACGCCGACACCGAGGAGACCGCCGGCGCCCTGCTCCGGCTCGTCGTCCGCGACCAGGACCCGGAGGCGGTCGGACGCGCCGTCTCCGGGGCCGCGATCGAGCTGGCCCTCGGCAGCTACCCGGGCTTCCACGTCACCGCCCCGCCCGGCAAGGGCGCGCCCTACGGGGTGTTCGAGGCGAGGTACGTACCGACGGGAGAGGTCGACCACGTCGCCGTGCACCCGGACGGGCGGCGGGAGGACATGGCAACACCGGTACACGTGAGGGAACTCGAGGGTGTGGACGAGCCCGCTCTTCCCGAGCCGCTGCCCACCGGGATCACCCGGCTCGCCCCCCTCGGCCGCATCGCGGGCGCCCGCAGCGGCGACAAGGGCGGGGACGCCAACGTCGGCGTCTGGGTCCGTGCCGACGACGCCTGGCGCTGGCTCGCGCATGAGCTCACCGTCGAACGTTTCCAGGAACTGCTCCCGGAGACGGCCGAGTTGACCGTCGTGCGGCATGTCCTGCCGAACCTCCGCGCCCTGAACTTTGTCGTCCACGGCCTCCTCGGCGATGGCGTCGCAGCGCAGGCCCGTTTCGATCCGCAGGCCAAGGCGGTGGGGGAGTGGCTGCGGTCAAGGCACCTTCCCGTCCCCGTGAACCTGCTCGAATCCACCGACGCACCGGAGGCGCACGCATGACCGTCCTGGCCAGCGGGCTCGACACCGCGAGCCCCGAATACGCCGCCCACCGGGCTGCCATGCTCGCCAAGCTCACAGAGCTCGACACCGAGCACTCCAAGGCCCTCGCGGGCGGCGGTGAGAAGTACGTCGAGCGGCACCGGGGGCGCGGCAAGCTCCTCGCCCGGGAACGGATCGAGCTGCTCGTCGACCCCGACACCCCGTTCCTGGAACTGTCGCCGCTCGCCGCCTGGGGCAGCGAGTACGCGGTGGGCGCCTCGCTCGTCACCGGCATCGGCGTCGTCGAGGGCGTGGAGTGCCTGATCACCGCCAACGACCCGACCGTACGCGGTGGCGCCTCCAACCCCTGGACGCTGAAGAAGGCTCTCCGCGCCAACGAGATCGCCTTCGCCAACCGTCTCCCGTGCCTCAGTCTCGTCGAGTCGGGCGGGGCGGACCTGCCGTCCCAGAAGGAGATCTTCATTCCCGGCGGCGCACTGTTCCGCGACCTCACCCGGCTCTCCGCCGCCGGAATCCCGACCGTGGCGGTCGTCTTCGGGAACTCGACCGCCGGCGGGGCCTACGTCCCCGGCATGTCCGACCACACCGTCATGATCAAGGAGCAGTCCAAGGTCTTCCTCGGCGGACCGCCGCTCGTGAAGATGGCGACCGGCGAGGAGAGCGACGACGAGTCCCTCGGCGGCGCCGACATGCACGCCCGCACCTCCGGGCTCGCCGACCATTTCGCCGTCGACGAGCACGACGCGCTCCGCCAGGCGCGGCGGATCGTCGCCCGGCTCAACTGGCGCAAGGCACACCCCGATCCGGGCCCCGCCGAACCGCCGAAGTACGACGAGGAGGAGCTCCTCGGCATCGTGCCCAGCGATCTCAAGGTCCCGTTCGATCCGCGCGAGGTCATCGCCCGGCTCGTCGACGGCTCGGACTTCGACGCGTTCAAACCGCTGTACGGGACGAGCCTCGTCACCGGCTGGGCCCGGCTGCACGGCTACCCCGTAGGCATCCTCGCCAACGCCCAGGGCGTGCTGTTCAGCGAGGAGTCGCAGAAGGCCGCCCAGTTCATCCAGCTCGCCAACCAGCGCGACATCCCCCTCCTCTTCCTGCACAACACCACCGGCTACATGGTCGGCAAGGAGTACGAGCAGGGCGGCATCATCAAACACGGCGCGATGATGATCAACGCGGTGTCCAACTCCAGGGTCCCGCACCTGTCCGTGCTGATGGGCGCCTCCTACGGGGCCGGGCACTACGGCATGTGCGGGCGCGCCTACGACCCCCGCTTCCTCTTCGCCTGGCCGGGCAGCAAGTCCGCCGTGATGGGCCCGCAGCAGCTCGCGGGCGTGCTGTCCATCGTCGCCCGGGCCTCCGCTGCCGCGAAGGGAAGGCCCTACGACGACGCCGCCGACGCCGGGCTGCGCGCCATGGTGGAGCAGCAGATCGAGTCCGAGTCGCTGCCGATGTTCCTCTCCGGGCGGCTGTACGACGACGGGGTCATCGACCCGCGCGACACCAGGACCGTCCTCGGGATCTGCCTGTCCGCGATCCACACCGCCCCGGTCGAAGGCGCCCGCGGCGGCTTCGGCATCTTCCGGATGTGAGGCCCAGATGATCTCCACTCTGCTCGTCGCCAATCGGGGCGAGATCGCCTGCCGGATCTTCCGCACCTGCCGCGCCCTGGGCATCGCCACCGTCGCCGTGTACTCGGACGCGGACGCCGACGCACTGCACGTCAGGGAGGCCGACACCGCCGTGCGGCTGCCGGGGGCCGCGCCCGCCGACACCTATTTGCGCGGCGATCTCGTCGTACGTGCCGCGCTCGCCGCGGGCGCCGACGCCGTGCACCCCGGTTACGGGTTCCTCTCCGAGAACGCCGGGTTCGCCCGGGCCGTGCAGGACGCCGGACTCCTCTGGGTCGGTCCGCCGGTCAAGGCCATCGAGATGATGGCGTCCAAGACCCGGGCCAAGGAACTGATGGCCGCCGCCGGGGTGCCGCTGCTCGCACCCGTCGACCCGGCGCAGGCCACCGCAGGTGACCTGCCGCTGCTGCTGAAGGCCGCGGCGGGCGGCGGCGGACGCGGCATGCGGGTCGTACGTGAACTGGACGCCCTGCCGGGCGAGATGGCGGCCGCCACGGCCGAGGCCGCGAGCGCCTTCGGCGACGGCGAAGTCTTCGCCGAGCCCTACGTCGAACGCGGCCGGCACGTCGAGGTCCAGATCATGGCCGACGAGCACGGCACCGTATGGGCGCTCGGCACCCGCGACTGCTCGCTCCAGCGGCGTCACCAGAAGGTCATCGAGGAAGCACCCGCACCCGGCCTCGACGAGGCGCTGCGCACCCGGCTGCACGACGCGGCGACCGCCGCCGCCCGAACCGTCGGCTACCGGGGCGCGGGCACCGTCGAGTTCCTCGTCACCGCCGACGGGCGCCCGTACTTCCTGGAGATGAACACCCGCCTCCAGGTCGAACACCCCGTCACCGAAGCCGTCTTCGGACTCGACCTCGTCGCCCTCCAACTGTCCGTCGCCGAAGGCGAACCCCTCCCCGCCACGCCCCCCGCCCCGCACGGGCACGCCGTCGAGGCCCGGCTCTACGCCGAGGACCCCGCCCACGACTGGCAGCCCAGGACCGGGCCGCTGCACACCCTCGACGTACCGGACGAACCCGGACTGCGCCTGGACACCGGGTACACCGGCGGCGACACCATCGGCGTGCACTACGACCCGATGCTCGCCAAGGTCATCGCCCACGCCCCCACACGCACCCAGGCCGTCCGGCTCCTCGCCCGCGCCCTGGAGCGCACCCGCATCCACGGACCGGTCACCAACCGCGACCTGCTCGTACGGTCCCTGCGCCACCCCGACTTCACCGGCGCCCGCCTCGACACCGGCTTCTACGACCGCCACCTGGACGCCCTCACCGCCACCCCCGACGGCGTCACGGACCGGAACCTCGCCGCCCTCGCCGCAGCCGCCGCCGACGCCACTCGCCACCGCACCACCGGCACCCCGTGGAAGCCGCACTCCGGTGCCACCCCACCACGCCCCCCGGCGGCATCCACCCCGGCTACGGGTTCCCGCTTCGGCGCCTGGCGCAATGTCCCCTCGCAGCCCCAGACCAGGCGCTACCGCAGCGAACCCGACGGAACCGAACACGAGATCGCCTACCGCACCACCCGCAGCGGCGCGATCGAAGCCCCCGGAGCCCGGATCCTCACCGTCACCCCCGACCACGTCACCGTCGAGACGGACGACGGCGTCACCCACCGCTTCCGCCTCGCCACCCACCACGATCGGGTGTACGTGGACGGCGCCACCGGCTCGTACACCTTCACCGCCCTGCCCCGCTTCACCGAACCCACCGGTCGCACCGACCCCGGCTCCCTGCTCGCCCCCATGCCCGGCACCGTCGTCCGGCTCGCGGACGGACTCGTGGCGGGCGCGGCGGTCGAGGCGGGGCAGCCGCTGATCTGGCTGGAGGCGATGAAGATGGAACACCGCATTCTCGCCCCCGCCTCCGGCACCCTCACCGCACTGCATGCCGCACCCGGCCTCCAGGTGGAGGTCGGCGCCCTGCTCGCCGTCGTACAGGAGGAACCGACCCCATGAGTACCGTCCTCGAAACCGAAGAGCAGCAAGCCCTGCGCGCCGCCGTCGCCGCGCTCGGAAAGCGGTACGGGCGCGACTACATGACGTCCGTCGTGCGCGACGGAGCCCACCCCCGCGAACTGTGGACCGAAGCGGCCAAGCTCGGCTACCTCGGGGTGAACCTCCCGGAGGAGTACGGCGGTGGTGGCAGTGGCATGGCCGAACTCTCCATCGTGCTGGAGGAATTGGGAGCGGCGGGCAGTCCGCTGCTGATGATGGTCGTCTCCCCGGCGATCTGCGGCACCGTCATCGCCCGCTTCGGCACCGACACCCAGAAGCAGCAGTGGCTCCCGGGCCTCGCGGACGGCTCCCTCACCATGGCCTTCGGCATCACCGAACCCGACGCCGGATCCAACTCCCACCGCATCACCACCACCGCCTGCCGCGACGGCGAGGACTGGCTGCTCACCGGGCGGAAGGTCTTCGTCTCCGGCGTCGACATCGCCGACGCCACCCTCGTCGTCGGCCGCACCGAGGACGCCAGGACGGGGAAGCTCAAGCCCTGTCTCTTCATCGTCCCGCGCGACGCCCCCGGCTTCCGGCGCTCGCAGATCGACATGGAACTCCAGGCGCCGGAGAAGCAGTTCGAGCTCGTCCTCGACGGCGTGCGGCTGCCCGCCGACGCCCTCGTCGGAGGGGGTACCTCCCGCTCGAGCGAAGCCGGGAGTGGGGGAGAGGACGCGGGTCTGCTCCAGCTCTTCGCCGGACTGAACCCCGAACGCATCATGACCGCCGCGTTCGCTCTCGGCATGGGGCGGTACGCGCTCGGCCGCGCCGTCGAGTACGCGCGGACCCGTCAGGTGTGGAAGGAGCCCATCGGCTCCCACCAGGCCATCGCACACCCCCTCGCCCAGGCACACATCGAACTCGAACTGGCCCGCCTGATGATGCAGAAGGCCGCCAGGCTGTACGACGAGGGCGACGACATCGGCGCGGGCGAAGCCGCGAACATGGCGAAGTACGCCGCCGCCGAAGCCTGCGTGAAGGCCGTCGACCAGGCCGTGCACACCCTCGGCGGCAACGGCCTCACCCGCGAGTACGGGCTCGCGTCCCTGATCACCGCCGCCCGCGTCGCCCGGATCGCACCCGTCAGCCGGGAGATGATCCTGAACTACGTTTCCCACCAGTCCCTGGGTCTCCCCAAGTCCTACTGACAGGAGGGACCCTGTCCCTCCACCCGCCGTATCGAAGGGACCCGCCACGGTGAACGTGTTCCGCAGCGAGTACGCAGACGTCCGGCCGCTCGACCTGCCCATCCATGAAGCGGTCCTCGGGCAGGCCGCCGGCACCTACGGCGACACGGTCGCCCTGATCGACGGCACCGACGGCACCACCGCCCTCACCTACCGGCAACTCGACACCTTCCACCGGCGGATCGCGGCAGCGCTCGCCGCCGCCGGGGTCCGCAAGGGCGACGTCCTCGCCCTCCACAGTCCCAACACCCTTGCCTACCCGGCTGTGTTCTTCGGAGCCACCCGGGCAGGCGCGACCGTCACCACCGTGCACCCGCTCGCCACGGCTGAGGAGTTCGCCAAACAGCTCCGCGACTCCTCCGCCCGCTGGATCGTCACCGTCTCCGCGCTTCTCGGAACCGCCCGCCGCGCCGCCGAACTCGTCGGCGGCATCGAGGAGATATTCGTCTGCGACCGGGCCGACGGACACACCTCCGTCCTCGACATGCTGGGCTCCACCGCCCCCGAACCGCAGATCGCCATCGACCCGGCGGAGGACATCGCCGCACTGCCGTACTCCTCCGGCACCACCGGCACGCCCAAGGGCGTGATGCTCACCCACCGCTCCATGGCCACCAACCTGGAACAGCTGCGGCCGTTCATCCCGATGAACCCCGGCCACCGGATCCTGGCCGTCCTGCCGTTCTTCCACATCTACGGGCTCACCGCTCTGATGAACGCCCCGCTTCGGCTCGGCGCCACCGTCGTCGTCCTGCCGCGCTTCGACCTCGTCCAGTTCCTCACCGCGATCGAGAAGCACCGGATCAGCGGGCTGTACGTGGCCCCGCCGATCGTCCTGGCCCTCGCCAAGCACCCGGCCGTCGCCCAGTACGACCTGTCGTCGCTGGAGTACATCGTCAGCGCCGCCGCCCCGCTCGACGCCGAACTCGCCGCCGCCTGCTCCCGGCGCCTGGGACTGCCGCCGGTACGGCAGGCGTACGGCATGACCGAACTCTCGCCCGGCACCCATGTCGTCCCGCTCGCCGCCGAGAATCCGCCGGCCGGCGCCGTCGGGAAACTCCTGCCCAGCACCGAGATGCGCATCGCCTCCCTCGACGACCCGGACCGCGACGCCGGGATCGACACCGACGGCGAGGTGCTCATCCGCGGCCCACAGGTGATGAAGGGCTATCTCGGCCGGCCCGACGCCACCGCCGACATGATCGACGCCGACGGGTGGGTGCACACCGGCGACATCGGCCGCGTCGACGCCGACGGCTGGCTGTCCGTCGTCGACCGGGTCAAGGAACTCATCAAATACAAGGGCTACCAGGTCGCCCCCGCAGAACTCGAAGCCCTGCTGCTCGGCCATCCGGCGATCGCGGACGCCGCCGTCATCGGGGTGTACGACACGGACAGCAACGAAGTCCCCAAGGCGTATCTGGTCCGGCAGGCGGGAGTCGCCGCCGCCGACCTCACCGCGGACGACGTCATGGCGTACGTCGCCGAGCGCGTCGCCCCGTACAAGAAGGTCCGGCGGGTGGAATTCATCGGCGCCGTACCGAGGGCCACCTCCGGAAAGATCCTCCGGCGCGAACTGCGCGACCGGGAGAAGGCCAACGAAAAGGCCGGCGAGAGGGTGGAAGAGGCATGAAACTGGTCCGCACCGGCCGCGAGCGCGGGATCGCCACCGTACGGCTGGACTCACCGACGAACCGCAACGCGCTCTCCGCACGGCTCGTCGCCGAACTCCACGAAGCGCTCGCCGCCTACGGCGGGGACGAGACCGTACGCGCCGTCGTCCTCACCCACACCGGCACCACGTTCTGCGCCGGAGCCGACCTGGGCGCACCCCCGGAGCCCGAGGCGTTCGTCGCCCTGATGCGGCAGATCGTGACCCTGCCGAAACCGGTCGTGGCCCGCGTCGACGGACATGTCCGGGCCGGCGGACTCGGCCTCCTCGCGGCCTGCGACATCTCGGTCGCCGGACCCGCCTCCACCTTCGCCCTCACCGAGTCCCGGCTCGGCCTCGCCCCCGCCGTGATCTCGATGCCGCTGCTGCCCCGTACCGACCCCAGGGCCGCCGCCCGCTACTACCTCACCGGAGAACGGTTCGACGCGACCGAAGCGGCCCGCATCTCCCTCGTCACCATCGCCGCCGGGGACGTCGACAAAGCACTCGTACCCGTACTGGACGGACTGCGCCGGGCCTCACCGCAGGGGCTGGCAGCATCGAAGGAGCTGGTCACAGCTACTGTGCGGGAGAGTTTCGACCAGTACGCCGAAGACCTCATCGCCCGCTCGGCAGCACTCTTCGCCTCCGCCGAGGCACGGGAGGGGATGACGGCCTTCCTCGAACGACGGGACCCCGCATGGGTGTTGTGACGCCTCCCACCGACAGGACCCCCAAGCAGGACCGCAGCCGCGCCACCCGCCAACGGCTGCTCGAAGCAGCGGTCGCCTGCCTCGCCGAACACGGCTGGGCAGGCTCCACGGTCTCCGTCGTCGCCGAACACGCCGGGGTCTCCCGAGGCGCCGCCCAGCACCACTTCCCCACCCGCGAGGACCTGTTCACCGCCGCCGTCGAATACGTCGCCGAGGAACGCTCCGCCGCCCTGCGCGCCCTGCCCGTCCAGGGCCGTACGGCTGTCGTCGCCGCCCTCGTCGATCTCTACACCGGCCCGCTCTTCCGCGCCGCCCTCCAGCTCTGGGTCGCCGCGTCCAACGAATCGCAGCTCCGCCCCCGCGTCACCGAACTCGAAGCCCGCGTCGGCCGCGAGACCCACCGCATCGCCGTCGAACTCCTCGCCGCCGACGAGACGAAGCCCGGCGCACGCGAAACCGTCCAGGGCCTCCTCGACATGGCGCGCGGCCTCGGGCTGGCCAATGTGCTGACCGATGACACCGCCCGGCGTCAGAGGGTCGTGGCACAGTGGGCGGCACTGCTGGACGACGCACTCGACTGACCTTGGGGTACCTGTGGGTGATTACTTCCAGACGATCGTCGACCTCGACGCCACCGAGCAGGACGCCGCACCACTCGGCGCCGGGCTCCTCGACTGGCTGATCGCCGAAGGAATCGTCAGCGCCGAGCGCACCGACTGCGTCCTCGACGGGGACGGCTACGGCAACGCACCTGGTCCGAACTACGCCAAGGCCGTCGACGACCCGGAACCGGTCGACCTGTGGAGCAACGGCCTCTACGTCGCGACCGGACGCACCGTCTTCGACAGCGGCCAGGGCGACGCGGGAGCTGCCACCTGCCCGCTCTGCGCCACCGAGATCCGCCTCGTCGACGACACCTGGTGCCCCGTCGACAGTGCCTGGGCCCCGCTCGCGGGCCGGCTCGGCGCCTGGGCGAACGGCGAAGGCGTCGTGGAGTGCCCCTCCTGCCGCCGGCCCTCCGGCATCGACCGCTGGAGCTGGGAGGACGACTACTACGCCTGCGGGCAGCTCGGCCTCACCTTCTGGAACTGGGCGGAGCTGACCCACGGCTTCGAACAGGAGGTGCGGCGCCGCCTCGGCGGACACCGCACCGTCACTCTCCGCGGCAAGCTCTAGGGCCTCTTGTCCGGATCCCGCCGGGCGTGCGCGGTACCGGGACCGTCAGATCCCCAGATCCGTGATCTGCTCGTACCCCTCGATCTCCCGGGGGTCACGCGGCCCGGGTCCGACATACCTCGCCGACGGCCGCACCAGCCGCCCCGTGCGCTTCTGCTCCAGGATGTGCGCCGACCAGCCCGCCGTACGCGCACACGTGAACATCGACGTGAACATGTGCGCCGGGACCTCCGCGAAGTCCAGCATGATCGCCGCCCAGAACTCCACGTTCGTCGCCAGCACCCGGTCCGGGCGCCGCGCGTGCAACTCCTCCAGCGCGGCCCTCTCCAGCGCCTCCGCCACCTCGAACCGCGGCGCACCCAGCTCCTTCGCGGTCCGCCGCAGCACGCGCGCCCGCGGGTCCTCGGCCCGGTAGACCCGGTGCCCGAAGCCCATCAGCCGCTCACCCTGGTCCAGGGCCTTCTTCACGTACGCGGTGGCGTCACCGGTCCGCTCGATCTCCTCGATCATGCCGAGGACCCGGGACGGGGCGCCGCCGTGCAGCGGACCCGACATCGCGCCCACCGCACCGGAGAGCGCGGCCGCCACATCGGCGCCGGTCGACGCGATGACCCGGGCGGTGAACGTGGACGCGTTCATGCCGTGCTCGGCGGCCGACGTCCAGTACGCGTCGACGGCTTTGACGTGCTTCGGGTCCGGCTCGCCGCGCCAGCGGATCATGAACCGCTCGACGACGGACTGCGCCTTGTCGATCTCGCTCTGCGGGACCATCGGCAGCCCCTGCCCGCGCGCCGACTGGGCGACGTACGACAGTGCCATCACGGCGGCCCGCGCCAGATCGTTGCGGGCGGTCTCCTCGTCGATGTCGAGGAGCGGCTTCAGCCCCCAGACCGGCGCCAGCATGGCCAGCGCGGACTGCACATCGACACGGATGTCACCCGAGTGGACCGGGATCGGGAACGGCTCGGCGGGCGGCAGCCCGGGGTTGAACGCCCCGTCGACCAGCAGACCCCACACGTTCCCGAACGACACGTGACCGACGAGATCCTCGATGTCGACCCCGCGGTAGCGGAGCGCGCCGCCTTCCTTGTCGGGTTCGGCGATCTCCGTCTCGAACGCGATGACTCCTTCGAGTCCGGGTACGAAGTCGGACATCATGGGCTCCCTCGATCGGCGGCTGTATGGAGGCCACAGTGGCCTGCCCCAAGATATTGGCGGGTTCCCACGATGCGGGGAAGCGTGACATCCGGCACAGCCACCCACTTCATCCGAGAGCGATTGGCACCCCTCCTTACCGGGCAGACTCGGCCCCTGCGGCAGGATGACCCCGTGCCCACCGCAGATTCCCCTTCCGATTCCACCACCGATCCGGCCGCGATGCGCGAGCAGTACCGCTCCGAGGGCTTCACCGAGGACACGCTCGACGCCAACCCGATTCAGCAGTTCGCCCACTGGTTCCGGCAGATCGCCGCAGGTGGAATGGTCTACGAGCCGAACGCCATGGTGGTCTCCACGGCCACCCCCGACGGCCGCCCCTCCTCCCGGACCGTGCTGCTGAAGAAGTACGACGACCGCGGTTTCGTCTTCTTCACCAACTACGCCTCCCGCAAGGGCCGCGAGCTGGCCGCCAACCCGTACGTCTCCCTGCTCTTCCCCTGGCACCCGCTGGCCCGTCAGGTCATCGTCACCGGCACTGCGGCCCGTGTCGCCCGCGAGGAGACGGTCGCCTACTTCCGTACCCGCCCGCACGGCTCCCAGCTGGGCGCCTGGGCGAGCGAGCAGTCGACGGTCATCGGCTCCCGCCAGGAACTCATCGACCGGTACGAGGAACTGGCGGCCCGCTACCCGGAGGGCGAACACATCCCCGCACCCCCCGAGTGGGGCGGCTTCCGCGTCGTACCGGAGACGATCGAGTTCTGGCAGGGCCACGAGAACCGTCTCCACGACCGGCTGCGGTACGTACGCGAGGGTGAGGGCTGGCGAGTGGAACGCCTCTGCCCCTGACCGGCTCCGGACACGCAGAAACCCGCGGGCTCTGGTCCCTCCTTGCGGAGGAGCCGACCGGATCTACCGGCGAGCCCGCGGGTCGGTGACTGCTTGGGTTTCGGCAGACAGCCTGCCGAGGTGCACGATGTGCGACGACGGGCTGTCAGCCCGCAGCCACCTCACGAATCCGATAAGACTGCACTTTTCGGATCACCTCCTTTCAACGTGTACAACACACACTAGTGTCCTGCGCCGGTAGTTGATCGTTAGTTGTTGTGTGACTTCTGCAGCTGGTACATCCATTCCTCGTCGTGGTCCGAAGCTGGAACCGTTACTGCTGTCCGCCGAGGAGCGGATGGCACTGGAGCGGTGGACGCGTCGGGCTACGACGGCTCAGGCGTTGGCCCTGCGGGCCCGGATCGTGCTCGCGTGTGCCGGGCCCGAGGTCCCGCCGATCGTCGTGGTCGCCCGCGAATTGCGGGTGACCGCGGACACGGTCCGCAAGTGGCGGCGGCGGTTTCTGGCCGAGCGGCTGGATGGCCTGGTGGACGAGCCACGGCCGGGCCGGCCACCCACCATCGGCGTCGATCAGGTGGAGGCGGTCGTGGTCGCGACGCTGGAGGAGATCCCGAAGAACGCCACGCACTGGTCGCGGAAGTCGATGGCCGACCGCAGCGGCCTGTCGAAGTCGAGCGTCGGCCGGATCTGGCGGAAGTTCCAGCTCAAGCCACACCTGACGGACACGTTCAAGCTCTCGACAGACCCCTTGTTCGTGGAGAAGGTCTACGACGTCGTAGGTCTGTACTTCAACCCGCCCGAGGGCGCGGTGGTGCTGTCGGTGGACGAGAAGTCCCAGATCCAGGCGTTGGACCGGTCTCAGCCGGTGCTGCCGATGATGCCTGGAATGCCCGAGCGGCGGACTCATGACTACGTGCGTAACGGTCTGACCACCTTGTTCGCGGCCTTCGACGTCGCCACCGGCGAGGTGATCAGCTCCCTGCACCGGCGGCACCGGGCGGCGGAGTTCAAGAAGTTCCTGATCAAGATCGACAAGCAGGTGCCCGCGCATCTGGCGGTCCACCTGATCGTCGACAACTACGGCACCCACAAGACCCCGGCGATCAGAACATGGCTGGCCAAACACCCCCGGTTCCAACTGCACTTCACCCCGACCGGCTCCTCATGGATCAACCAGGTCGAGCGGTGGTTCGGCTTCCTGGCCGACCAGATGATCCGCCGAGGCGCGCACAAGAACGTGCAGGCCCTCGAAGCCGACATCCGCCGCTGGGTCAAGAACTGGAACGAGGACCCCACGCCGTTCATCTGGACCAAGACCGCCGAAGAAATCCTCGACTCCCTCGCCCACTTCTGCCGACGGATCTCCGGCGCAGGACACTAGGAACCTCTCCGGGACCGCACAACCCATTTATCGAGATCTTTCGGAGTACCGATTTCCCGGAATTCGATGTGTGCTGACTCACGTTCGAGTTCAATGATCTGACGTGTGGCAACGGCGGACACGTCCGGCAGGGGGTCCGGGATGAGCGCTTCCAGGAGCAGTGGGATCACTGACGCCCTCGGGCCCGACCCCATCCCCGGGTCGGAGCTGCTCGCGGCGCTGCTCGACGGTATGGACGCGGCGCTCTGCGCGTTCGACGCGGGCGGTGCGATCACCCACTGGAACCGAGAGGCCGAGCGGATTCTCGGCTGGACCGCCGAGGAAGCGGTGGGGCGGCCCGGGTTCGCGGGGTGGGCGGTGCGCCATGCGGACGCGGGTGAGGTGCACGGGCGGCTGATGGCGGCCATGGACGCGCCGGGCCGCCAGGTCCACGAGTTCGCGCTGCTGCGCAAGGACGGCGGCCGGGTGCTCGTACGGACCCAGTCGGCCGGAGTGCGGGGCGCGGACGGGAAGCCGGCCGGGGTCTACTGCGCATTCGGCGAGGTGCACGCGCAGATCGACCTGGAGCGGTCGATCGCCCTCAGCGAGGCGCTGTTCGAGGACGCCTCCTGGGGCGTGGTCCTCGTCGACGTGGACCTGCGGCCGACGGTCGTCAACGCCTATGCGGCGCGGGCGCTCGGCGGCGGCCGTACGACGATGCTGGGACGCCCGCTCGGAGAGCTGATCGTGCAGGGTGTCGAGGACCTGGAGGGCGCGCTGCAGCACGTCCTGGCCGAGGGACCGCCGCCCGCGCCCGCCGATCTGTGGGTGACGCTGCGGACGGCGGAGGGGGACCGGCGGCGCTGCTGGCACAGCGGGTTCCTGCAGCTGGCGTCGCCGCTCGCGGAGGAGCCGGTTCCGCTGGGGGTCGGCTGGCTGTTCGAGGACGTGACGGCGGAGCGGCTGGCGGCGCAGGAGGCGGACCGGGTGCGGTTCCGGTCGAACCAGCTGCACCGGGCGTGCCGGTCGGCGGCCGAGTGCGAGGACCCGATGGAGGCGGCGACGTCCTACCTGGACTACGCACTCGCGGGGTTCGCCGACCATGCGCTGATCGACCTGGTGGCGGGGGCGCGACTGGTCCGGGCGGCGGCGACACCGACCGACGCTCCCGGCCCGTGCCAGCCCGTGGCGGGCGGCGGCATCCCGCTCCGCTACGCCCCGGGCCACCCGGCGCTCCAAGCGGTGGACCGCACGGGCTCGGTCCGCGTGAGCGCCGGTGCGGCTCCGGGGGCCGGGGCCTGGGCGACGGACCGTCAGTGGCCGGGCGACTCGGTCCATGCCCTGTGCGCGGTGCTGCGGAGCCGGGGCCGGACGCTGGGCGTGGTGACGTTCCTCCGGGCGGCGAACCGCAGCCCTTTCGAACGCCAGGACGCGACGTACGCGGAGAGCGTGGCGGCCCGGGTGGCAACAGCGGTGGACCTGTCCCGGGCGCTGGGCGCAACCACGTAGTGCCGTGACCGGCGATGTTCGCCCCGTTCGAGGACGGAACCCATCACCCGGGGAAGCCCCTGCCTCAGTGCCGGTAGAAGATCCGATCCGCGTACTCCGCCATCACGCGCCCGTTCCACTCGTGCCCGCCGTCGACGTTCCCCGACCGCAGCAGCGGCGGTTCGATCCCCCGCTCGACCAATCGCTCCGCGGCCGTCGCCATCATGGCCTGCATCACCGCGCTGGTGACCACCGTCGACGCGGGCGCGAACGGCGCCTCGACGCCCTTCGTCGTCAGCTCCGCGTCGCCGATCGCGATCTTGCTGTCGATGACGATGTCGCAGTGGTCCCGCAGGAACCCGCCCGAGACGTGCCGCGACCGGGTTCCGTCCGCGTAGGCGACCGACGTGACACCGATGACCTTCAGGCCGAGTGCCCGCGCGTTGACCGCCATTTCGACGGGCAACGCGTTGCGCCCGGAGAGCGAGATGATCACCAGCAGGTCGCCGGCGCTCGCCGGGCTGGAGTCGAGCACGGCGCCGGCCAGCCCCTCGACCCGTTCCAGCGCCGAGCCGAGCGTCGCCGGCATGACGTCGACGCCGAGTGTGCCGGGCACGGCGAGCAGGTTCATCAGGGCCAGTCCACCGGCCCGGTAGACAACGTCCTGGGCGGCGAGGGACGAGTGGCCGGCGCCGAACGCGAAGAGCCGGCCGCCTGCTTCGACGGTGTCGGCGATCGCGGCCCCGGCTGCCGCGATCGGGCCGGCCTCCTCGTCGCGGACACGCTCCAGCAGGCCGATCGCTGCATCGAAGAACTGACCGGCCAGCATGCTGTCGCTCATCGAGGAGGCCCTTTCCGCAGGGGTGGGGTGTCCGTGCCGCGGATCACGTTGCGGTCTGGACCAGTGACCTGTCAATACCGTCCCGGACGCACACGGACGGTAGGGGGTTCGGTAGGCACGGCACGGTTGTCAGCGGTATGCGTCAGAATTGCTTGAGGGCCAGCGCACGACGTTTTTCATGTCACAGCATCGAGGGGCACGAATGTCCGGACTGATCGACACAACGGAGATGTATCTCCGCACCATCCTCGAACTCGAAGAGGAAGGCGTCGTTCCCATGCGCGCCCGGATCGCGGAACGGCTGGACCAGAGCGGTCCGACGGTCAGCCAGACGGTGGCGCGGATGGAGCGCGACGGTCTGGTGCAGGTCGCGGGCGACCGGCATCTGGAACTGACGGAGGAGGGCCGCCGGCTGGCGACCCGGGTGATGCGCAAGCACCGGCTCGCCGAGTGCCTGCTCGTCGACGTGATCGGCCTGGAGTGGGAGCAGGTGCACGCCGAGGCCTGCCGCTGGGAGCACGTGATGAGCGAGGCGGTGGAGCGGCGGGTGCTGGAGCTGCTGCGGCACCCGACGGAGTCCCCGTACGGGAATCCGATCCCGGGCCTGGAGGAGCTGGGCGAGAAGGCCGAGGCCGACCCGTTCCTGAACGACGGCATGGTGAGCCTGTCCGAGCTCGACCCGGGCGCCGACGGCAAGACCGTGGTGGTGCGCCGGATCGGTGAGCCGATCCAGACGGACGCCCAGCTGATGTATACGTTGCGGCGGGCGGGCGTGCAGCCCGGTTCCGTGGTCAGCGTGACGCAGTCGCCGGGCGGGGTGCTGGTCGGCAGCAGCGGTGAGGCGGCGGAGCTGGACTCGGAGGTCGCCTCGCACGTGTTCGTGGCCAAGCAATGACTGGAGGCGGCCCGGGAAGCGCGCACGTGGACCGCACGCCGACCTGTACGAAGGAAGCCGAAGCGTAACGTCCGGTTTCCGTTTTTCCGTCCCGAATGGCAGCGGCCGGGCGCATCGCGTGCCAGGCTGTGGCTGAGCCATACCTGAGAGTGTCGGCCGCCTGGCCATGCGGTCGGGGAGGGAGCAGTGGATGCGCCCGTCGTACTGGCATGTGCAGCAGAGGGCGGCTGCCACGATCACGAACACCCTGACCGCCCCGCCCGTCCGGGCTGCCCACAAGACCGCGGCCCCGCACGTCGCGGCCCCGGTCCCGCACACCCCCCGGACGTGGGAGGGCCCCGGCGCCGTGCGGCACCGGGGCCTCTCCTCCCCTGTTCCGACCTGGAGCCCCGAGCTCTCAAGGTCGGTCCCCACGGACCCTCATCCCCGAGTGGTCCGCCTCCCGGAGAAGATCTCCCCGCCGCGGGCGACGTCAATCCTTGGAAGGGGTCACTCGAACGAGGGGTGTTGCGAGCCGGACACCGATTTTCGAATACAGGTTCGATAGTCTGGCGTGACGCGACCACACGGCGATCGAGCGGTTGTCGAGGACCAGAAGGGGGTGCCAGGACCTATGGTGCGGCGCATCGATGTAACCGGATCCGACGGCGTACGCCTCGCGGCCTGGGAGTTCGCAGACCCGCCCAAGGAGCGCACGGAGGGCGTACGCGCCCCCGGGGTCTTACTGCTTCATGGACTGATGGGCCGGGCCTCCCACTGGGCCTCCACCACCCGCTGGCTCGCCGAGCGGCACCGGGCGGTCGGCCTCGACCAGCGGGGGCACGGCCGCAGCGAGAAACCCGCCGAAGGCCCGTACACGCGTGAGGCGTACGTCGCCGATGCCGAGGCGGCGATCGAACAGCTCGATCTGGCCCCCGTCACCGTCGTCGGCCATTCGATGGGTGCCCTCACCGCCTGGCAGCTCGCCGCGAAGCGCCCCGATCTGGTCCGCGCCCTGGTCATCTGCGACATGCGGGCCTCCGCGCTCGGCGCGGCCTCGCAGCGGGAGTGGGAGGACTGGTTCAAGTCCTGGCCGGTGCCGTTCGCGACGCTCTCCGACGTGCGGAAGTGGTTCGGCGAGGACGACCCCTGGGTGGAGCGGCCGAACCCGGCCCGCGGCGAGTTCTTCGCCGAGGTGATGGCCGAGCGCGCCGACGGCTGGCGCCCCGTCTTCTCCCGCCGCCAGATGCTCCAGTCCCGTGCGACATGGGTGTACGACGCGCACTGGGAGGAGCTGGCACAGGTCCGGTGCCCGACGCTGGTGCTCCGCGGCCTGGACGGCGAGCTGGGCCGGGCGGAGGCTCAGGAGATGGTCCGCGTACTGCCACGCGGGCAGTACGCGGAGGTGGCGGACGCCGGCCATCTCGTCCACTACGACCAGCCGGAGGGCTGGCGCGCCGCGGTCGAACCGTTCCTGGAGCAGTTCGCCGAGGACCCCCGGAACGACCGCGAGCCGGTCTCCCCGTGACGGAGCAGCCCCGCCCGGCTCGCGTCACCCCTTGCTGACCGCCGCCAGGATCTCGGGCAGCCGGTTCGCCGTGCGCGGTGCGGCCAGCCGCAGCCCCGCCCAGGCGACCAGCGCCCCGTACGCGCCGCCGACCGGCAGCATCACCCACAACCAGTTCTCCGCGTCGATCAGATGCAGCCAGATCGTCGCCACGATCACCGGCGCGCACAGCAGCGCCGCCGAGACCATGCCGCCGAAGATCGAGATCCAGGCGAGCCCGGCCTGCCCCGGTGCCACGTTCTTGAACCCGCTGTCCTGAGGGATCGAGTACGGGAAGTTGGCCGACGCCAGTGCCCCCGTCGCCAGCATCGCGCCCAGCAGGGCGAGCGACAGCCCTATGGCGCCCGGCAGTTTCTCCCAGTCGCCGAGCACCGCCGCCGTCACCACGGTCACCAGCACCGTGTACGGGAGAGTGATCACCAGCAACGCCGCCGCCCGACCCCGCAGTTCGAGGTAGGCGTCCCGGGTGGAGGAGATCGTCAGCGCCACCATCCAGAACGCCGAGGTGTCCTGCCCGAACTGGTTGTACATCTGGATGCCGAGCATCCCGGCGGCGAAGCAGGCGAAGTAGACCGAGCCGGTGCCCTGCACCGCGTTGAGCAGCGGCACGATCAGCCCGATGGCGAGCGCCGTCACCCAGGCGGCCTTGGTCTTCGGGTCCCGTGCCACGTACCGCAGACTGCGCCGTATCACCGTCCCCGTGCGCCCCTCGGGCAGCAGTGCGGAGAGCCGGGAGCCGCCCCTGCCGGACTTCTCCCGGGCCGTTCCGGCGGCGGCCAGCGTGGAACCGTCCGGGGCGGTCATCAGCTTCACCAGACTCCGCTGCCACAGCCACACCAGCGCACCCAGCGCCGCGACGGAGAGCAGCAGTTGTGCCACGGCCCGCCCGTACGACCCCTGCGCCGCCGAGTCCACCGCACCGATCGCCGAGGCGGGCGGCAGCCAGCGCACCACGTCGGCCGCCGGGTCGAGCGTGGCGAGGCCACCGGACCGGCCGAGCCGCTGCGCACCGAAGTTGACGACCTGGATGCCGACCGCGACCAGGAGTCCGCTGAGAACCGCCAGATCGCGGCCCTTGCGGGAGCTCAGCAGCCGGGTGTTGGCCGTGGCGACGGCCCGCGCCAGGGCGACGCACACCACCAGTGTCAGTGGCACCGCGACCACCGCGCACACCACGGCCGCCGCCCCGTGCGCCACCGCGAACACCGAACCGGCCGCCAGGCAGAGCGTGAACAGCGGTCCGATGCCGACGAGCGATGCCACCAGCAGCGCCCCGACCAGCGGGCGCGGCCGCAGCGGCAGCATCACGAGCCGGCTCGGGTCGAGGGTTTCGTCGCCGCTGGGGAAGAAGAGCGGCATCACCGCCCAGCCGAGCGCCAGCACCCCGGTCAGCAGGACCGTCAGGGAACCCGCGTGGGCATGGCCGCGCAGTGCGGCCAGCGCGATGAGCTGGCCCGCCGCGAAGAGCAGGGTGAGGACGACGGACGAGATGTACGCGACCCGTCTGCCGGAGGACTGCCGCAGCCCGTTGCGCAGCAGCGTCAGCTTGAGCCGTACGAAGACGCGGACGAGCCGTTCGGCGCCGGCAGTGGGGCGGGCGGCGGAGGTGACGGGTGTGTCGAGCACGCTCATCGGGCGCCGCCCAGCCAGTCGAGGGAGTCGCCGGTGTCCCGGCCGCCCGCGCCGACGAGTTCGAGGAACGCGTCCTGCAGCGACGGCGCCTTGCCGCGCACCTCGGCGAGGGTGCCGTGTGCCCGGATCGTGCCGCCCGCCATGACGGCCACCCAGTCGCACAGCGACTCGACGAGCTCCATCACATGGCTGGAGAAGACGACGGTCGCCCCCGAGTGGGTGTACCGCTCCAGGACCCCGCGGATGGTCTGCGCCGAGACGGGGTCGACGCCCTCGAACGGCTCGTCCAGAAACAGCACGTCGGGGTTGTGCAGCAGCGCCGCGGCGAGCCCGATCTTCTTCCGCATGCCGGTCGAGTAGTCGACGACCAGCTTGTTCCGGGAGCCCGCCAGGTCGAGCACGTCCAGCAGCTGGTTGGCCCGCTTGTCGACCTCGGCGCCCGGCAGCCCGCGCAACCGTCCTGTGTACGCGAGGAGTTCGCGCCCCGAGAGGCGTTCGAAGAGCCGCAGTCCCTCCGGCAGGACGCCGATCCTGGCCTTCACCTCGACCGGGTCCCGCCAGACGTCGTGCCCCCCGACCTCGACCGTGCCGTGGTCGGGACGGAGCAGCCCGGTCACCATCGACAGCGTGGTCGTCTTGCCCGCACCGTTGGGTCCGACCAGACCGATGAACTTGCCTGCGGGCAGCTCCAGATCGATCCCGGCGACCGCGACCTGCTCCCCGAACCGCTTCCACAAACCCTGTACGCGAACGGCGGGCGGCGCCGTTCGCGCCCCGCCCGCCTCCACCGCCCCGTGCGATCCCGCCGTGTTCCGGTCCGACATGGTGCTCCTGCTTTCGGTGTCCCCGTGTGAGGGGCCCAGCCTACGAAAGGCGTGCGCGCGCGTCGGCTGCTTCCCGTCCGCAGGCGTAGGAGAGGGGGCTGATGACCTCGCCGGCGTCGGGCAGCCAGCGGTTGGCGGGGGTGGGCCGGCGCACCCACTGCACCGCACCGCGCCCGCCGATCCTGGTCGGCGGGCCCACCACGTAGTGGCCCTCACCGCGGCCGAGCAGACCGATCGCGGTGTCGCTCCAGCCCAGCCTCCGTACGAGATCGTTCGCCTTGGCCGCCGCGCCGGGCAGTACGAAGAAGAGCATCCGGCGGTCGGGGGTGCAGGTGACGGGGCCGAGCGGCAGGTTCATCCGCTCCATCCGGGCCAGCGCCAGGAAGCCGGCGGACTCCGGTACGTCGATCGCGTCGAAGGTGCGCCCGGTGGGCAACAGCACCGAAGCCCCGGGCTGCTGGGACCACATCCGGCGGGCCGCGGCGCCGCTGCCGGTCGACCGGGTCGCCCAGTCGGGCCGGGTGGGGTGGGCGCCGGGGGCGGCGCAGCGGGCTTCTCCGCAGGAGCACCGTTCCGCTCCTTCCACCACCTGGAGCCAGGTGCCGGGGAACACGTCCCAGTGCCGCTCCTCCGCATAGCGCACGGCGGCGTCGAGCAGTTGCTCACCTCGTTGTTGGGGGACCTGTGCGGTTTCCGTGACTCCGATGGGCTCTTCCACGAACATCACAACTTCCGCCACCACCTGGGGTTACGGGCGTGGCGAACGCGGTCACGGCGCATCGGCCCTGCACATGGGGCGCATGGATGCATGGACGGGGGCGCGTATGAGGCAGTGCGTCGAGGGACGGGTAGCCACATGTGGGGAATCCGGAACAGTTCCCCCATGCCGAATACGCGCCGAACCTGAACAACGACACGATAAGAGCCATGAATACTGCGAACACCGTGAACGCTATGGAAAACACCAACATGATCCATGTGCGCATTTCTTGGGCATATGCCGGGCAGTGATCCATTCACCGATCACTGCGGTCTCAGGGGGAAACATGGCAGCCAGGCCTCTCGTCGCACGCCAGCCGAACGAACGGCTCCAGGCGCTCATCCAGGAAGCCGGATGCTCCAATGCGGGCCTCGCCCGCCGGGTCAACATGGTCGGCGCCGAGCGCGGTCTCGACCTCCGTTACGACAAGACTTCCGTGGCCCGCTGGCTGCGCGGACAGCAACCGCGCGGCAGGGCACCGGGAATCATCGTCGAGGCGCTCGGGCGCAAGCTCGGCCGTACGGTCACGATCGACGAGATCGGGATGGCCAACGGCAAGAATCTGGCGTCCGGAGTCGGCCTGCAGTTCGCACCGACCGTGATCGGCGCGATCGAGCAGGTCTGTGAGCTGTGGCGCAGTGATGTCGGACGCCGCGACGTCCTGTCCGGTTCGGCGGTCGCGTCCTCGGCGCTGGTCGAGCCGAGCAGGGACTGGCTGATCATCGGTGCCGACCCGCAGGTGGCGCGCGCGGCGGGGGCGCGGGTCGGGATGTCGGACGTGGAGGCGGTGGCGGCGATGACGGCGGCGCTGGTCGACCTCGACCACCGGTTCGGCAGCGGACATGTGCGGCCGGTCCTGGTGCACTACCTCAACAGCGTGGTCTCCGGGCTGCTCTCGGGGGCGTACCGCGAAACGGTCGGGCGGCAGCTGTTCGCGGCGGTCGCGCGGCTCACCGAGCTCGCCGGGTACATGGCGGTCGACACGGGGCAGCCGGGGCTCGCCCAGCGGTACTACATCCAGGCTCTGCGACTGGCGCAGGCGGCGGGCGACCGGGCGTACGGCGGCTATGTGCTGGCCGCTTCGATGAGCCATCTCGCCGCACAGCTCGGCAACCCGCGGGAGATCGCGCAGCTGGCACGGGCCGCGCAGGAGGGAGCGCGCGGGCGGGTCACGCCGCGCGCGGAGGCGATGTTCTACGCGGCGGAGGCGCGCGGGCACGCGCTGCTCGGTGATGCCCGGACCTGCCAGGCGGTGGCGGGCCGGGCCCTGGCGGCGCTGGAGCACGCCGAACCGGACACCGGTGACGAACCGCCATGGATCGCCCATTTCGACTCCGCCTATCTCGCCGACGAGCTGGCCCACTGTCACCGCGATCTCGGCCAGGCGGAGGCGGCCGCGCGCCGGGCGACGGAGTCCCTGGCCGGCCTCCCGGAGTCCCGGGCCCGGCGCCGGGGCATCGGTCTGGTGCTGCTCGCCACGGCGCAGGTGCAGCTGCGCGAGGTGGAGCAGGCGTGTCATACGGGGACGCGGGCGATGGAGCTGCTGGGGACGGTGCGGTCGAGCCGGGGCGCGGAGTACCTGGACGATCTGCAGCAGCGGCTGGTCCCGTACGGCGACGAGCCGGCGGTCCGGGAGTTCGGGGCGCGGCTGGAGCTCCAAGCAGCCTGACCGGAGTCTGATCAGGGATTTTTCGGGACGCCCGTTAACTGCGTCGTCAGGGCCCGGCGTGTTACTGCCCCTGTGAAGGGGGGGTGAGTGATATCGGGCGCTTGGCGGAGGGCGGCTGTCACCCGATAGCGTGAGCCGACGATTCCGTAGGTTTACACGTAGGAGTCCCGGTGACGCAGAGCGGACAGGGTGACGAGCAGCAGCTCCCTGCTGTACGGCCCGCGCACGAAGGTGTCGTGCTGCCCGCAGGTGGCGGCGAGCCCTGGATACCGGGCGGACCGGCCGACCAGCCCGCTCCGGCGGGCGGGCAGCCATGGGGTCAGGCCTGGGGGCCTCAGGCGCCGCAGCAGGACGGGTCGCCGCAGGGCCAGTACGCGCAGTACGACCAGGGGCAGGCGTACGGGCAGCAGGGCCTGCCCCTGCCGGCCGAGCAGCCTCAGCCGTACGCCCAGCCCGAGTCGTATGCGCAGCCCCAGCAGTACGCCCAGCCCCAGGCCCAGCCGTACGCTCAGCCGCTGCCCCCGGAGGCCGTACCGGGAACGGGTGCGGGTGCGGGCATGGGCGGCGACGCGGATGCCACGCAGTTCATCGCGCCGGTGCCGCCCGAGAGTGCCGCGGAGGCGACCCAGTTCATCGCCCACGCGCAGCCGCCCACGTCGGCCTCCGAGGCCGACGCGACCCAGTACATTCCGCCGGTGCCCGGTGGCGCCCCGTACGGCATCAGGCCGGGGACGCCCGGTGAGCGGCAGCCCCCCGCCGAGTTCGACAACCTGTTCCGCGCCGAGGAGCCGGCGGCCTCCACGCAGCAGATGCCCCGGTTCGACCTGGGACAGGCGCCGTACCAGGGCGCCGGCCAGCCGCACCAGCAGCCCGCGCCGGCCTACCAGCCGCAGCACGGCGAGCCGCCGCAGGGCCGGGCCGGGCAGCGCAAGAAGCCGTCGCACGTCCCGCTGATCGCCGCGGTCGTCGTCGGTTGCGCCGTCGTCGGGCTCGGCGCGGGTGCGCTGATGAGCGGCGACGACAAGGGCGCGGACGACAAGCAGCCGGTGGCCGCGGCGAGTTCGCCCGCCGCGAAGCCCTCCACGCAGGCGGCGGCCGACCCGGCGAAGCCGCAGGCCGAGGCGCTCGACAAGCTGCTCGCGGACAGCAACAACAGCCGTGCGGCGGTCATCGGGGCCGTGGAGAAGACCAAGTCCTGCAGCAACCTGGACCAGGCGGTCACCGATCTGCAGGGCGCGGCCAAGCAGCGCCGCGACCTGGTGACGCGGCTGCAGGGGCTGACCGTCGACAAGCTGCCGAACAACGCGCAGCTGACCTCGGCGCTCACGAAGGCGTGGCAGGCGTCGGCCTCCGCCGACGACCACTACGCGGCGTGGGCCGCACAGGCCAAGAACGGCAAGAAGGTCTGCAAGCACGGGCAGGCCCGCGCGACGTCCGAGAAGGCCCAGGCCGATCGGGCGAGCGGTGAGGCGAGCACGGCGAAGGCGCAGGCGTCGGGGCTGTGGAACTCGATCGCGGCGAAGTACGGGTTGACGCGGCGGGCGCCGACGGAGCTCTGACGGCGGTGCGGGGGTGCTGCCCAGCGCTGGGGCAGCACCCCCCCACCCCCGTGCGCCCGCACCCCGCTCCTCGACCGCCGGAGGGGCTTGAGGGTGCTCAGCCCTTCGCGCTGGCCTCCGACAGCGTGTTCGTGACGTCCACGAACCCCTTCCTCTCGGCCACCAGCCGGCCCTTCCGCACCACTTGGAATGTCACCTTCCGGTTCACGATCCGCGGATACGCCGACGAGCCCAGCGTGTCCTCGTACCGCCACCGCAGCACCGGGGTGAGGCCACCGGTATCGACCTCGGCACCCCTGTTGAGAGCAGTCGTGATCTTGCCGCCGGTGATGTCCGGGGCGTCGATCGCCGTCACGATCTCCTTCAGCGCCGTGTACGCGATCCACGTCGTCTGGACACCCGTGTCGTCCGGGTCGATCCGGTTGTCGCCGAACGCGTGCTTCCGGATCACCGTGCGCATCTCGTCCCAGCGGGCATCCCCCGACTCGGGGTACCAGCCGGTGACGTACGCCCCCTCGAACGGGCTGTTCCGCCCGCCGGTGCTGTTGATCAGCGGCTGGCCGACGCTGCCGAGGACCGACGAGATCCGCACGGACCCGTCCGACGGTTCGAGACGGCGGAAGGAGTCGAAGAACGTCTCCGTGCGGTCCCCGAGCACCGTGGTCACGCACCCGTCGGACCGCCCCGCCCCTTCCAGCGCCTGCTCGGCGGCCTGGCCGTAGGACGTGGCCGCCTCCGCCGCCCGGACGTCGGTGGGCGCGGGCCGCTTCTCCTCCTTCAGGCCGGTGCTGAAGAGCCACGCCTGGCTGTCGCCGCCCAGCGTGTCGGGGCGCACCAGGGAGACCCGCTCACAACTGCGGGCGAGCTGCTTGGCGTTGCCCGCCAGAAGCGCCGACTGGCCGCCGTTGACGGGGTACGAGTCGTAGCTGGTGAACTCCTCGGCGGAGGCCCCGTAGCCGCCGATGTACGGGATCCCGGCGGCCTCCAGAGGCCCCATGAAGGAGTGGCCCTCCGGACTGTACGAGCCGACGACCGCGACCACCTTCTCCGCGACCGCCCGCCGGGCGCAGTCCCCCGCGCCGTTCGACATGTCTTCCTCGTTGCAGGTGACGACGCGCAGCTTGTGCCCGTCGAGCCCGCCGTTGTTGTTCACCCAGCGGGCGTAGGCGCGGGCCATGGCCGTCATGCCCGCCATGTTCTCCGTATCCGGACCGTTGGAGCCGTCGGGGGCCCAGGTCATGACGGTGACGGGCTCCCTGGAGTCCCCCGAGGCCCCAGGGAGCGCACCGCAGCCGGTGATCAGCAATGCCCCGGCCGCCGCCGTACATGTGAGGAATGTGTAGGGGCGGGGAGAGGTGAGGCGTCGCCATCCGGTCATGGGCATGAACATTTCCGCGCTCGGGGTAACGCCGATGTGTGCCCCGTTCAACGCTCGGTGACATCCAGGTGAATTGCAGGGGCCGGTGCGAGCCCGGAAGGAGGGAACGTACGATCGACAACCGTGCAGCAAGGTTCGGAGAACACTTCCCGTCGCGGCCGTCGCTCCTCCACCATGGGCGGCATGCCGCTCAATGACGTTCCCTGGTGGCGCTGGCGCAGCAACGTGCGCTCGGCGCTGCACATGCTCTCCGACCCCGTCTTCCACCACGAGTGCTGGCTGGCCGGCCGGGAGGGGTACGGCGATGTCACCGACGCCGTGTACCGCCTGGTCGAGGACACCTGGCTGGACAACTGGTCCGCCGAGAAATATGTCGGGACGGTCTTCCGCGACTCCGGCGAGGCGGCCCTCGTCGACGTCGCCGTGCTGCGGGTGCTGCGCATCATGCACCAGGTCGGCGCCGACGCCCCCGTCTCCGCCTACCTGGAGCACCACGGCTGGCCGGAAGCCGTGCGGGCCGCCCGTGAGGCGCACGTGCTGCTCGCCACGAACGACGGCGAGGACCCCGACACCCCGCCGCGTTCCCTGGACGTGCTCCGCATCATGACCAGAACCGCCTGAACCGGGGACGGTGTGGCACGCTACGGGCATGACCGAGCCGCAGCCTGCTGAGACCACCCCCGAGCAGTACGTCCTCACCCTGTCGTGCCCGGACAAACAGGGCATCGTGCACGCCGTGTCGAGTTATCTCTTCATGACCGGCTGCAATATCGAGGACAGTCAGCAGTTCGGTGACCACGACACGGGTCTCTTCTTCATGCGGGTCCACTTCTCGGCGGACGCCCCGGTGACCGTGGAGAAGCTGCGGGCCAGTTTCGCGGCCGTCGGGGACTCGTTCCGGATGGACTGGCAGATCCACCGCTCCTCGGACCGGATGCGGGTCGTGCTGATGGTCAGCAAGTTCGGCCACTGCCTCAACGACCTGCTGTTCCGCTCCAGCATCGGCGCGCTGCCGATCGACATCGCGGCCGTCGTCTCCAACCACACGGACTTCGCCGAGCTCACCGCCTCGTACGACGTGCCCTTCCGGCACATCCCGGTGACCAAGGAGACCAAGGCGGAGGCGGAGGCACAGCTGCTGCAGCTGGTCCGCGAGGAGAACGTCGAGCTGGTCGTCCTCGCCCGCTACATGCAGGTTCTCTCCGACGATCTGTGCAAGCAGCTCAGCGGGCGGATCATCAACATCCACCACTCCTTCCTGCCGAGCTTCAAGGGCGCGAAGCCGTATCACCAGGCGCATGCCCGCGGTGTGAAGCTGATCGGTGCGACGGCGCACTACGTGACCGCCGACCTCGACGAGGGGCCGATCATCGAGCAGGAGGTCGAGCGCGTCGGCCACGGCGTCACGCCGGACGAGCTGGTCGCGATCGGGCGCGATGTGGAGTGCCAGGCGCTGGCGCGCGCGGTGAAGTGGCACGCGGAGCGACGCATCCTGCTCAACGGGCGCCGCACGGTGATCTTCGCGTAGCGCGAAGGACCGAGGTCCCCAGGGGTCTTTCGTCGGGATCAGGCGGGATCAGGGCGCATGCCTGCCCCGCGAGCCCGGCATGATCCGAACGAGAGACCCTGGTGCCGTGACCGGCAAAGCCTGCCGGGAGGGGCACTAGAGCCGGCTGAGCGACGCCGCCGCGAACAGCACGTCGCGGACCGCCTCGCGGTCGCCTTCCTGCCCGGCCGCCGCGTCGACGGGCGACACATGGCCCGCGACCAGCCGGCAGAACTCCGTGCCGTCCAGCGCCACCTGCGCGACCGCGTGGTCGGGCGAGCCGAGCGCGGCCGGGGAGTCCAGGGCGATGTACCAGTTGCCGCCGCCCGAGCCCTCGATCTCCAGATGGAGCGAACGGCCCGGCGAGCCGGCCGTCACCAGGTGGCGGGCGGGCGCCGCGAGCCCGGCCCGGCGGCGTCCGGCGAGGGCGGCCGGCAGGAGCCGGGCCGCCAGATCGATCATCCGGTGGAGATGGGCGGCGGACGGGGCCTCGTACGGATAGTCCACCGCGTCCGCGATGTCACCGCCGTGCACCCAGCACTCGAAGGCCCGGTCCAGCAGGGCGTCCTGCAGCGGGAGGGCGAAGTCCCCGTACGAGACGGACAGCTCGGCGACCCCGCGGCCGGCGAACGACACCGTGCGGATGAGGGCGTGGCTCTGGTCGCGCCAGGGCTCGCGGACGGCCCGGGTGGCCGGCCGTCGGGCCGCCGACCAGTACGTCTCGGTGCGCGCGGTGGGGGAGAGGGGGAGCTCGGAGCCGGGGGCGGTATCGCTCCCGCGGCGTTCGCCGGCGGCCGGATCGTCCAGGCCGAGGGCGGTGCTGACCAGCCCGTCGACGGTCATGAGATGGCCGATCACCCCGGCGACCGTCGTCTTGCGGTTGACCTGTCGCTCGCCCTCGAACCACCTCAGCCGCACCGGCGCATGCCATTCCGAGCTGCCGATGTCACGGAGGAGCGCGTCGAGGCGGGCGGTCTCCGCGTCGTACGGAACGGCCCAGCCCGGTACCGGGATCCTGGCCGGGCGACGGCTCAGACAGCTTTCGAGCACCCGGGAGCGCAGCAGCGGGTCGAGGTCCAGGCTGCGGTCGGTGTGCAGCAGACCGACCGCGTCGCGCAGCCGCAGCGCTTCGTCCGCGCAGGCGGCGCACTCGGTGAGGTGCGCCTCGACCGCCTCGGTCTCGTCGGCGGAACAGGCGGCCAGCGCCCAGGCGCCGAGGAGGGCCTTGAGTACGCGGTGGGGAAGCGCCGGGGCGGGCGCCGTCGGTACGGCGCCGAGGTCGAAGTCGTCCGCCGCCGCCCGCGGTCCCGGTACGCGCCGCGGGCCCCGCACCTCGTCGTCGCGCCCGTTCGCGTCGTCGTCGCCGGTCACGGGGTCCGTCCGTATCCGGGCGGCGCGGACCCCTCCAGCGGGCGGGTGTTGGCGGTGGAGAGCAGCTGCAGCCCGAGCCGGAGCCGACGGCGGGCCTCGTCCTCGGTCACCCCGAGGTCGGTCGCGGTCTGTCGGTAGTCCCTGCGCTGGATGTACGCGAGTTCCAGTGCGGCCCGCAGCGGTGCGGGCATGGAGGCGACGATGTAGTCGGCGCGGGCTGCGGCCGTGGCGCGCCGCACCCGCTCCTCCAGCTCCTGCCGGGCCGCGGTGTCCTCATCCCCGTCCTGCTCGCCCTCCTCGCTGCCGTCCTCGCCCCGCGCGAACGGGGACGGTTCCGCGGCACGCAGGCGCTGCACGGACTGGCGGTGGGTGAGCCGGACCACCCAGGACCGCATCGAACCCTGCTTGGGGTCGTACGCGTCGGGGTTCTCCCACACGTACCCGAAGACCTCGCGGGTCACCAGGTCGGCGGCCGACTCGTCGTCGAGCATCCGGTGGGCCTGACTGTGGACGAGTGAAGCGAAGCGGTCGTAGAGCTCGCCGAGGGCCGCCGCCTCGCCGCGTGCCAGCCGTTGCTGCATCCTGCGGTCCCAGCGGGGCGGTGCGTCTTTCGCCATAGGACCCCCAGCCCTGTCCCCCTCGTCACATCGAATGTAGTCGGCGGCACTCACCCTGCAGGCGTCTTTGCGGCAAGTACGTCCCGGAGAGCGCCCTGGACGGTAGGGAATGCGACGTCCCGGGATGCTGGAATCGGACCTGAAGTGATCATTTCTGCCTGAAACTCGTCTGTGTCTACTTCTGTGGGGCGGTGTTTCATGGGTGCGCTGCGGGGGCAGCCGCGAGGAGGAACGGATACTTCCGGATCGTCGGATTCCCCGGAACGAGAGGCCCAGTCGAGTGACTCTGAAAGTGGCCGAGACCGAGCAGGGCGTATGGACCGTCCTGCACATACGAGGCGAACTGGACCTGGTGACGTCGCCCGCGGTCCGCCAGTCCGTCCATGACGTGGTCGCCGTCGGACGTCACGACGTGGTGCTCGACCTCTCCGAGGTGCTGTTCTGCGATTCGAGCGGCGTCAGCGTGCTGATCGCGGCCCGCCGTCTGATGCGCTCCTGCGGCGGGCGACTGCGGCTGATCCTGCCGGCCCGCGGCGCGGAGGAGGGCTCCCACGTCAACCGCGTGCTCGCCGCCCTCGGCGTGCGCCGTCTGTTCGATGTCTACCCCGACTGGGACGCGGCCGTCGACGACGGAGCCCAGCCGCTTTCGGCCTGAAACCAGCCTGCCACCCGGCGTTAAGACCAGGTTGTAACACCGGTGGCGCGCGTAAGTGACACGTGATGCCCGCAGGCGTCGTACGCTCCCCGCATGGACAGCGCAGAGTATGAGCGCAAGATCGCCTTCCGCTTCGCCGCCTTCGACCAGGACGGCAACGGATACATCGATCGCGCGGATTTCAACGCCGCCGCGGCCCGTCTGCTCGCCGAATTCGGTACGACGGCCCGCTGCGACAAGGGGCAGGCGCTCTACACCGGGGCCGAGGCGTTCTGGCAGGGCATGGCGGGCATCGCCGATGTCGACGGGGACCAGCGCGTCACCCGTGAGGAGTTCGTGGGCGGGGCCGTGAAACGGCTGCGCGACAGCCCCGAGCGCTTCGCGGAGATCGCCCGCCCGTTCCTGCGCGCGGCGATCGCCGTGGCGGACAACGACGACGACGGCGCGGCCTCGGTGCCCGCCGTGGAGCGGGCGCTGAAGGTCCTGGGCGCGAGCGAGGAGTCGGCAGGACTGGCCGCGCGGAGCCTGGACACGGACCACGACGGCAGGATCGCCGAGGACGACGCGGTCGCCGCGTTCGCCGTCTATTTCACCGTGATCGAGCCGGACGCGTAACGACCGGGTGCGGCCTCCTCGCCGAGACCGCACCCCCCTCACAGGTCCGCGACCGCCTCGGCGAGGCGGCCGATGGGATCGCCGTCGACACGTTGCGCGGACCGCCCGGCGGGCCAGGTCGAGAACCCGTCGCCGGGCCAACGGGGCACGACGTGGACGTGCAGATGGGGAACGGACTGCTGCGAGCCCGGCCCGCTCGCGCTCAGGATGTTCACGCCCCCGGCGCCGAGCGCCGACCGCATCACCTCGGCCACCCGCTGCACCTGCGTCATCGTGTCGGCGAGCACGTCCGCCGGGATGTCGAAGAGGTCCGCGTGGTGGGCGGTCGGGATGACGAGCGTGTGCCCCGGAGCGAGGGCGTCCAGCGGGGCGAACGCGGAGACCACCGGACCGCGGAGGACCCACCGCGCCGAGTCCTCCCGTATCAGGGTGCAGAAAATACAGTTCATGCGCCCGGACCCTGGCAGGCGGTGAGCGACGGCGGCGACCGGTTTTCCGTCAGGAGAACTGCTCCCGCAGCCTGTACTTGAGCACCTTCCGCAATGTCTCGTTGCGTGGCAGCGCGTCCACCACCTCCAGCTGCTCCGGCAGCTTGTGCACCGCGAGCCCCTCCGTGCGCAGGTACCCGGCCAGCTCCGCCAGCGTCAGCGCCCCCGCCCCGGCCGGCTGCTCGACGACCGCGCAGACGCGTTCCCCGCGCTCCTCGTCCGGCAGTCCGATCACGGCCGCGTCGGCCACCCCGGGGTGGCGGTGGAGCAGGTCCTCGATCTCCTTGGCGGAGATGTTCTCGCCCTTGCGGATGATGATGTCCTTGAGCCGCCCGGTGAGGACCAGATGGCCGCTCTCCAGGAGATGGCCGACGTCGCCGGTGACGAGGAAGCCGTCCGCGTCGAAGGCGTCCCGGGCCGCGTTCAGATAGCCCTGGCAGACGGCTTCGCCGCGGAGCCGTACCTCGCCGTCCGTCCCGTACGGCAGCGGCTTGCCGTCCTCGTCGGTGATCCGTATCTCCATGCCCTCGGGCGGCCGCCCCTCCGTCTCGGCGAGGTGCTCCACCGTGTCGTCGGGGGCTCCCATCGTGATCATGGGAACCTCGGTCATGCCGTAGCCGTGGGTGAGCTGGATGCCCATCTCCCGTACGACCGCGTGGTAGATCTCCGGCGGTTTCGGCGCCCCGCCGCCCGCCAGCAGCCGCAGCGTGGGGACCACCTTGCGCGTCGGGTCCTTGCGCTGTTCGGTCAGGAACATGGAGTAGAACGCGGTCGAGCCGCCCGCGACCGTCACCCCGTGGCGCCGGTAGCCGTCCAGGGCCCCGTCCATCGCGAACTGCTCGAACAGGACTGCGGGGAATCCGTACAGCAGCAGCATCACGGTGTAGTCGGGCCCGGCGATGTGGGCGAACGGGAACGCCATCGAGCCGATGTCGTCGGCCGACAGATGCAGTGCGTGGGCCAGGCAGGAGCCGCCCGCGATCAGGCTGCGGTCGGTGTGCAGGACTCCCTTCGGGTCGGAGGTGGTCCCCGACGTCCAGTAGATCCAGCGCACCGCCGTGCCGTCCGTGGGAGGGGGCGGGAGCACGGCGGGGTCGCCGTCCGGCAGCTCCTCGTACGCCTCGAGGACCTGCGGCGGTTGCCCGAGGTCCGCGGCGATCCGGTGCGCCATCGCGGTGTGGTCGAAGCCGCGCCAGGTACCGGGCACGGCGAAGAAGGCGGCCTTCGACTCGCGCAGCGCGAACCCCACCTCGCGGTCCCGGTAGAAGGGGATGACGGGCGACTGCACGGCCCCGAGCCGGGTGAGGGCGAAGGAGAGCAGCGCCGTCTCCAGGCGGGTCGGCAGCTGCCAGGCGACGACGCTGCCGGGGCGCACCCCCAGTCCGTACAGGCCGGCCGCGACCCGCTCGCAGCGGTCGCGCAGCTCGCCGAAGGTGAGGGTGCGGTCGTCCTGGATGAGGACGGGGCGGTCCGGGGTCAGCGCGGCGCGGCGCTCGATGAGTTCCCAGAAGGTGGCCGATGCGCCCAGGGCGTGTGCGGTCTCGTTCACTGCGTTCCCCGCTCCCTCTTAGCTGACGGGTAGTCAGATGGTGCGGAGAGCGTAGAGCGCTGCGCCTTGTCGGTCCAGGGGTGCGGGGCTAGCCTGGGAGCCGAAGCAAATCTGACGGGGCATCAGATACGTGCCTTGTGCGCCGAAGGGGACACCATGACGGAACTGCCTCGGATCGTCAGCGTCGACGACCATGTGATCGAGCCTCCGCACCTCTTCTCGACCTGGCTGCCCGCCAAGTACCGCGACCGCGGCCCGCAGCCGCTCACCGCCGGGATCGGCGAGCTGGCGTACACGGGTGGCAAGTACGTCATCACCATGGATCCGGACGGGCCGCCGACCGACTGGTGGATCTACGAGGACCTGAAGTTCCCGTACAAGCGGAACATCGCCGCCGTCGGCTTCGACCGCGACGACATGACGCTGGAGGGCATCACCCGGGCCGAGATGCGGCGCGGCTGCTGGGACCCCGTCGAACGCCTCAAGGACATGGACCTCAACCATGTCGAGGCGTCGCTCTGTTTCCCCACCTTCCCGCGCTTCTGCGGCCAGACCTTCGCCGAGGCCAAGGACAAGGAGGTCGCGCTCGCCTGTGTCCGCGCCTACAACGACTGGATGGTGCAGGAGTGGTGCGGCGACAGCGGCGGCCGGCTGATCCCGCTCTGCATCATCCCGCTCTGGGACATCGACCTGGCGGTCGCCGAGATCAGGCGGAACGCCGCCCGCGGAGTGCGGGCCGTGACGTTCTCCGAGATCCCCACCCATCTCGGCCTGCCGTCGATCCACACCGGCTACTGGGATCCGTTCTTCGCCGTCTGCCAGGAGACCGGCACGGTCGTCAACATGCACATCGGGTCCAGCTCGCAGATGCCCGCCGCGTCGCCGGACGCCCCGCCCGCCGTCCAGGCCTCGCTCTCCTTCAACAACGCGATGGCCTCGATGATGGACTTCCTGTTCAGCGGAGTGCTGGTGAAGTTCCCGCAGCTGAAGCTGGCGTACAGCGAGGGCCAGATGGGCTGGATCCCGTACGCCCTGGAGCGCGCCGACGACGTGTGGGAGGAGCACCGGGCCTGGGGCGGGGTGCGCGATCTCATCCCCGAGCCGCCGTCGACGTACTACTACCGGCAGATGTTCTGCTGCTTCTTCCGCGACAAGCACGGGGTCGCGTCGCTCGATGTGGTCGGGCGGGACAACGCCACCTTCGAGACCGACTATCCGCACGTCGACTCGACCTTCCCGCACACGAAGGAGGTCGCGCTCGACCACGTCGAGGGACTGGACGACGAGACCGTCCACAAACTGATGCGCGGAAACGCGATCAGGATGCTGGACCTGGATCTCGACCGGGACCGGGGCCGGTAGTGGATCTCGCGGACACGGACGAGGAGCGGGCGTTCCGGGCGCGGCTGCGGGAGTGGCTCGCCGCTGTGCTGCCCGGCCTGCCCGCGAAGCCCGGCCCCGACGACTGGCCGGGACGGCGGGCCTACGACACCGCCTGGCAGCGCATGCTGTACGACGCCGGGTACGCGGGGCTGCACTGGCCGGTCGACGCGGGCGGGCGGGGTGTCACCCCCACCCGGCACCTGATCTTCCTGGAGGAGACGGAGCGGGCCGGGGCGCCGTACGTCGGCGCGAACTTCGTCGGGCTGCTGCACGCGGGTCCCACGATCGCGGCCGAGGGCACGGCCGGGCAGCGCGCCCGCTGGCTGCCGCCGGTGCTGCGCGGCGACGAGATCTGGTGCCAGGGGTTCAGCGAGCCGGAGGCGGGCTCCGACCTGGCCGCACTGCGGACCCGGGCGGTCCGGGACGGCGACCACTACGTCGTCACCGGCCAGAAGATCTGGACCTCCCACGCGGAGGTCGCCGACTGGTGCGAGCTGCTCGTGCGGACGGATCCGGCGGCGCCGAAGCACCGTGGGATCAGCTGGCTCGCGATGCGGATGGACGCCCCCGGCGTCACCGTCCGCCCGCTGCGCACGCTCGCCGGATCCACCGAGTTCGCCGAGATGTTCCTCGACGAGGTGCGGGTGCCGGTCTCCCACCGGGTCGGCGCCGAGAACGACGGCTGGCGGGTCACCATGGTCACCCTCTCCTTCGAACGCGGTACGGCGTTCGTCGGCGAGGTCGTCGCCTGCCGCCGCACCCTGAGCGCCCTGGCCGCCGAGGCGCGGCGCAGCGGCCGCTGGGACGACCCGGTGCTGCGCAGGACGCTCGGCAGGCTGAACGCGGAATTCCGGGCGCTGTGGCGGCTCACCCAGTGGAACGTCGCCGAGGCTCAGCGCAGCGGCGGCGTCCCCGGCACCGGCGGCTCGGTCTTCAAGCTGCGGTACTCGCAGGCCCGCCAGGAGCTGTACGACGCCGCCGCGGAGGTGCTCGGCGCCGACGGGGCCGATCTGGACCGGGAATGGGTCCTGGACCGGCTGACCTCGCTCTCGTACACGATCGCCGCGGGCACTTCGCAGATCCAGCAGAACATCGTCGCCGAGCGGATCCTCGGCCTGCCGAAGGGGCGCTGAGCGGACTGTGGACTTCCAGCTTTCGGACGACCAGCGGGCCCTGCGGGCAGGGATGCGGGAGCTGCTGACCGGCCGCTTCGGCAGGGAGCGGATGCGGGCCGCGCTCGACGCGGGCGTGGCCGTCGACCGGGGGATGTGGGGGGAGCTGGGCGCGGCCGGGTTCTTCGCGCTGCGGCTGCCCGAGGCGGACGGCGGTGTGGGGCTCGGGCTGCCCGAGTCCGTGCTCCTGTTCGAGGAGGCGGGGCGGGTGCTGCTGCCCGGACCGCTGGCGGCCACGCATCTCGCCGCGGGCGCGGTGGGGGCGGTGGGGGCGGTGAAGGGGGCGGCGGACGGCGGGGCGGTGGTCGCGGTGCTGGACGAGGGGCGGCCGGTGGCCCATCTGGAAGCGGCGGACGCGCTGATCTCCCTGGGCCCTGTCCGGCCGGGAGGGGTGGCGCGGGTCCTGGAGGGGGACGCCTTGCGCGAGCTCGTACGGACGGCACGTCCCGTACGGTCACTCGACCCGCTCACGCCCCTGCACCGTGTGACGGCGGGCGTCGAGGACGGGGCCCCGCTGCCCGGTGCGACGCCGCTGCGGCTCGAAGGCGCCCTGCTGGCCGCTGCCGAGCAGCTCGGCAGCGCCGCCCGGACCACCGAGATGGCCGTCCAACACGCCCGTGAGCGCGAGCAGTTCGGATCGCCGATCGGCGCCTTCCAGGCGGTCAAGCACCTGTGTGCCCAGATGCTGGTGCGCGCCGAGGTGGCCCGCACGGCGGTGTACGCGGCAGCGGTGACCGCGGACCCGGCCGAGATCGCGGGCGCCAAGCTGCTCGCCGACGAGGCGGCCGTCCACAACGCACGGGACTGCCTCCAGGTGCACGGCGGCATGGGCTTCACCTGGGAGGCGGACGTTCATCTGCATCTCAAGCGGGCGTGGCTGCGGGCCGGGGAGTGGCTGAGGGCGGCAGAGGCCGAGGAGGCCCTTGCGGTAGATCTGTGCCGAGTGCACGCATGTGACGCGGGAGACCCCTGAGGCTCACGCTGCGGAGTTACTCAGTGCAGTCGGTAAGCGCCGATACCGGCTTGTGTCCTTTGCGTGATTCGTCACGGGCCGCAGTTGCCGTCTGCTCGGGTACGCTCCGTGGGATGCGAGTGGTTCTGGAACCGGGCGATCCGGGTGTTGCCCGTACGGCGACTCCGGTCCGGACGAGGTGCCCGGCTCGCGTTCCACGCAGAAGCGCCGGGCCTGCCCGGGGAGCGTTCCCCACGGCTTCGGTGCGCTGCTGTTCGACTCCCCGCGACGCGCGTCGCACAGTATGCACCACGCGTACTCCTTCGCGCTGGAATATGCCCGAAGCGCTTGTTGCGGTGACTGTATGTCAACCATGCTGCCTCGTAAGGGAATCACGTTCCGTGACCCTGAGAAGGCGCGAGGCGATGTGTCCGCCGGTTCGGATGGTGTGAGCGGTGCAGGTGCTTCAGGTTCAGCTGGAGGTCGGTCCGGACCCCGCGGAGGTCGGGCGGGCCCGTAGATGGGCGCGGTCGAGACTGGTCGGGTCCGGGATAAGAGACGACGAGCCGCTGGCCGAGACGCTCATCCTGCTGATCTCGGAGCTGGTCACCAACGCGGTCGTCCACACCGGCTGTCCGGCCGTGCTGCGCATGCTCTTCGGCGCGACGGGAGCGGCCGGGACGGCCGGGACCGTACGGGTCGAGGTGGCCGACACCAGCTGTCGCCCGCCGCAGCAGCGGCACGCGCAGGGCGAGGACACCGGCGGTCGCGGCCTGGAGCTGGTCGACGGCCTCGCCGACCGCTGGGGCTGGCAGCCGGAGGGCGCCGGAAAGCGGATCTGGTGCGAGGTGGACCGGGGCGCGCCGGTCGTGCAGATGCAGGCGGGCGCGCACGGTCCGGGTGTGCCGGGCATCGGCGCCCAGAGCACGGGCCCGTACGAACCGTCGCGCGCCGTCACGCATCGCGCATAGCGGCCGGAACGTCCTGGAACGTTCCTGGCGGTGGCCGGTCAGAGAAGGGCGACCGGGGCGACCGGCGTGCCGGTGGCGCCGACGAACGGTTCCGGCATCGCGGAGAGCAGGAAGCCGTAGCGCTCCTCCTCCGCACAGGCTGCGGACAACGTCTCCAGGTTCCAGTTCTGGCCCTGCAGCATGCCCATCTCGACCAGATCGAGCGCGTGCACTCCCAGCCACAGGTCCTCGATCTCCGCGGGGAAGATCTCGAAGGTCAGCGTGTCATTGGCGACCGCGGCGACATCGCGGGCATGGAACCACTCGGGTGTCCGGATCGACAGGCCGGGTGACGGATAGGCGTACGCGTGCTTGTCGCCGGCCAGATACACCTGGACCTGCCCGGTGCGTACGAGCACGATGTCCCCGGCCCGGACCCGGATCCCGGCGAACTCCTCCGCCGCGTCGAGGTCTTCCGGGGTGACGGCGTGGTCGCCGGGCAGCCGGTCGACACCGTGGGCGCGGGCCACGTCCAGCAGGACGCCGCGCGAGACGAGGTGCGGGGGCTTGTCGATCCCGCTGAACTCGGCGCCGCCGTGCGCGGTGACAGTGGTGGCGGGACGGCCGTTGTAGATCTTCCCCGAGTGCGAGGCGTGCGTGAGCGCGTCCCAGTGGGTGGCTGCCTGCAGGCCGAGTGTCACGACGTCGTCGCTGGTCGCGACCGTACCCGGGCCGAAGAGCTCCTGGTTGATCTGGACCATGGCGTGCAGTGGGTTGACCCGCCCCGGAATCAGTCCGCTCTGCACACCGTCCTGCTGGAGCGGGAGCGCGAGAGGGATTCGCTGCCCCGTGCTGACGGTGGCCGCCGCGTCCCGCACCACCGCGTCGGTGATCAGGTTGAGCGTCCCGATCTCGTCGTCCGCGCCCCAGCGCCCCCAGTTGTTCACGCGCTTCGCGATCTCGTGGAACTCGGCGGGCAGGGACATGAGTACCTCCTCGAATCGGTGAGGCGCCGGGTCTTGTGCTGACGGAGCCGACTGCCCATAAAATCTAACGGTTCGTCAGAAACCACGGGAAGGGGCCGGGCATGGGGAACTTCTTGGCAGGCAAGGTGGTGGCCGTGACCGGTGCGGGCCGTGGCATCGGACGGGCCGTCGCGATCGCCGCGGCGGGGGAGGGGGCCAGGGTCGTCGTCAACGACTACGGCGTCTCCGTCGGGGGCGGCGAGCCGACCAGTGCGATAGCCGAGTCCGTCGTCAAGGAGATCGAGGCGGCGGGCGGCGAGGCGGTCGCGGTCGCCGACGACATCTCCACGATGGATGGTGGCCGGCGCGTCGTGGACACGGCGCTGGCGCAGTTCGGGCGGATCGACGGGGTCGTGTGCGTGGCCGGGATCCTCCGCGAACGGATGCTGTTCAACATGTCCGAGGAGGAGTGGGACCCGGTTGTCGCCACCCACCTCAAGGGCACCTTCACCGTCTTCCGCGCGGCCTCGGCGGTGATGCGGAAGCAGGAGGGGGGCGGCACGCTGATCGGTTTCACCAGCGGCAACCACCAGGGCAGCGTCGCCCAGGCGAACTACAGCGCCGCGAAGGGCGGCATCATCTCGCTGGTCCGCAGCGCGGCGCTCGGCCTGCACAAGTACGGCGTCACGGCGAACGCGGTCGCCCCGGTGGCCCGGACCCGGATGTCCGCGAACGTTCCGATGGAACTCAAGGAGATCGGCGAGCCGGAGGACGTTGCCGCACTCGTCGTCTATCTGCTCAGCGAGCGGGCCCGCGAGGAGAAGATCACCGGCCAGGTGTACACGATCGCGGGCCCCAAGATCGCTGTCTGGGCCCAGCCGAGGGAGTTGCGGGCCGGGTACGCGGAGGGGGCGTGGACCCCGGAGAGAATCGCCGACTTCCTGCCGGGGACGGTGGGGGTGGACCCGATGCCGATGCTGGCGCAGCTGGAGGCGATGGCGGCCGCCGCGGCGGCGAAGGCGAGGCCCAACGCGTGACCTCCCACCGGGGCTTCCGCCCCGGACCCCGCTCCTCAATCGCCGGAGCGGCTGGATTTCCGCCCGACCCCGAGGAGTGGACGTGGACTTCGCGTTCGAGGCATCGGACGACGCCTTCCGCCAGGAGGTCCGGTCCTGGCTGCAGGCGCACCTCACACAACCCTGCGCCACCGAGGGCAACGGCTGGACCGTCGCCATGGGCCTCCTCGCCCTGGAGCGCGGTGTCTCCACCCTGGTCCAGCAGATCGGCTTCGCCGCCGAACCGGACCGCGTGGTCCGCGCCGCCGTCGACAGCGGCGCGGTCACCGACCCCCTACTGCGCGAGCGGCTCGTCCGTCAGTGGGCGGAGCTGAAGACCATGCGCTGGAACGCCCTGCCCACCCTGGGCGGTTCGGGCGACGCGGGCGCCCCCAGCGTCGCCGAGCTGCTCTGGGGCGGCCGGCACCGACGTCTCGGTGAGCTCGCCGTGGAGAGCAGGGGCGCATCCGGAGCCGTGGGTCCGGACGACTGGTCGCCCACCACCCCGTACGAACTCGACGAACCGCAGCGCCTGTTCACCCGGTCCGACACCATCCACGGCGGCTCGGACGAGATCCAGCGGAACATCATCGCCGAGCGGGTGCTCGGCCTACCGAGGGAGCCGAGATGAGGGGCGTCGTCTTCGACGGCAAGCAGACCGAGGTCGTCGACGACCTGGAGATACGCGACCCGGGCCCGGGCGAGGTGCTGGTCGCGGTGGCCGCCGCGGGCCTGTGCCACAGCGATCTGTCGGTCGTCGACGGAACCATTCCGTTCCCGGTGCCGGTGGTGCTCGGGCACGAGGGCGCGGGGGTGGTGGAGGCGGTCGGCGCGGGCGTCGTCCATGTCGTGCCCGGCGACCACGTCGCGCTCTCCACCCTGGCCAGCTGTGGCGCGTGCGCCCAGTGCGACCGGGGCCGGCCGACGATGTGCCGCAAGGCGATCGGGATGCCGGGGCAGCCGTTCTCCCGGGGCGGCGCGCCGCTGTACCAGTTCGCGTCCAACTCCGCGTTCGCCGAACGGACCCTGGTCAAGGCCGTGCAGGCGGTGAGGATTCCGGCGGACATCCCGCTGGCCTCCGCGGCCCTGATGGGCTGCGGCGTGGTGACGGGCGTCGGAGCCGTGCTCAACCGGGCGAAGGTCGACCGTGGCGACACGGTCGTCGTGATCGGCACCGGTGGCATCGGGCTCAATGTGATCCAGGGCGCCCGGATCGCGGGCGCGCTGACGATCGTCGCGGTGGACACCAACCCGGCGAAGGAGGCGGTGGCGCGGCAGTTCGGCGCGACACACTTCCTGACGTCGGCGGAGGGCGTACGCGAGATCCTGCCCACCGGCGCCGACCACGCCTTCGAGTGCGTGGGTCGTACGGAACTGATCCGGCAGGCGATCGACCTGCTGGACCGGCGCGGCCAGGCGATCCTGCTGGGCGTCCCGGCGGCGACGGCGGAGGCGTCGTTCCTGGTCTCGTCGATGTACCTGGACAAGTCGATCCTCGGCTGCCGGTACGGCTCCTCGCGCCCGCAGCGCGACATCGCGCTCTACGCGGAGCTGTACCGGACCGGCCGCCTCATGCTCGACGAACTGGTCACGGAGACGTACCCGGTGGAGGACTTCGCGAAGGCGGCGGACGACGCGCACCACGGAAGGGTGGCGCGCGGGGTGCTGGTCTTCTAGTGCTGCGACCGGAAGGGTTTGCCGGGCGTCGCGAGCCGGTGAACCTTTCCGGTGGCAGCACTGGGGCCCGTTCTTGGGATCCGAAAGGCCCCGGGACCGGCGCTTTCCCGCCCTCACCGGCCCCCGACCGTCGCCCGGAACGTCCGCCGGTACACCGTCGGCGACACCCCCAGCGCCGCCTGGATGTGCTGCCGCAGTGATGTCGCCGTGCCGAACCCCGCCGCGCGGGCCACCTGATCGATCGACAGGTCCGTGGACTCCAGCAGCCCCCGCGCCCGCTCCACCCGCTGCTGGGTCAGCCACTGCCCGGGGCTGATCCCGACCTCCTCACGGAACCGGCGTGTGAACGTCCGTACGCTCATCGACTCCTGCTGCGCCATGTCGCGCAGCAGGATCGGCCGGTCCAGCCGGCCGAGCGCCCAGGCTCGCGCACCGGTCGTGGTCGCGGACTGTGCCTCGGGGACGGGGCGCCGGATGTACTGCGCCTGCCCGCCGTCGCGGTGCGGTGGCACGACCGTGCGGCGGGCGACGTCGTTGGCGACGGCCGTGCCGTGGTCGCGGCGCACGATGTGCAGGCACAGGTCGATGCCGGCGGCGACCCCGGCGGATGTGAGGACGTCCCCGTCGTCGATGAACAGGACGTCCGGGTCGACCTGGACCTGCGGGAACAGCTGCTGGAAGTGGTCGGCGGAGGACCAGTGCGTGGTGGCGGGGCGCCCGTCGAGGAACCCGGCGGCGGCGAGGACGTAACTGCCGGTGCAGATCGAGACGAGCCGGGTGCCCGGCCTGATGTACGCGAACGCCGCGGCGAGCTCGCCCGACAGCCTGCCCTCTTCGTAGACGGGGCCGAGTTCGTACGAGGCGGGGATGACGACCGTGTCGGCGGTGGCCAGTGCTTCGGGGCCGCGCTCGACCGTGATCGTGAAGTCCGCGTCGGTGGAGACCGGTCCCGGTGGGCGGACGGAACAGGTAACGACTTCGTACAGTTTCCGGCCCTTGTCGTGCGGCTCGGAACTGAACGCCCGGCCGAAGATCCTTTGGGGGATGCCGAGTTCGAACGGGAGCAGCCCGTCGAGGGCGAGGACGACGACTCTGTGCTTCACGGCAGGGCTCCCTTCACCCCTAGTGGTATAGACCATAAACTGATACATGTCACCGGTGTGAAGGAAAAGTCAGCAGAGCACGAGTGCATTCCCGGCACGGCCCGCGCGAACGCACCCTCGCAGTCGTCCCCCTCGGATTCGTCGGCCGGCCTGCCGCCCCTGGATGTGCGCCGGGGCGGCGAACGACCGGGAAGCGAGCTCTGGAACCGTAACTTCCGGCTCTTCTTCATCGCCCGGACCGCCGCACTCTTCGGCGACGGCATGATCCCGGTGGCGCTCACCGCGGGTCTGCTGGGAGCCGGTCGCCCGCATGCGTCCGTCGGCTTCGCGTTGGCAGCCTGGATGGGCCCGCTGGCACTCTTCGTGCTCTTCGGCGGCGTGCTGGCGGATCGTTTCACCCCGCGTCGAATGATGATCATCGCCGATGCGCTGCGGCTGGTCGGGGCGTCGGTGCTCGCCGTCTCCTTCGCGACCGGCAACCCGCCGCTGTGGGTGGTGTACACACTGAGCGCGGTGGCCGGCGTCGGTGCCGCGCTCTTCCAGCCCGGCGTCGCATCGACCGTGCCCCGGGTGTCGCTGGACGTGCAGCGCGGCAACGCGGTGCTCCGGGTCTCCGAGGCGCTGATGACGATGGCGGGCCCGGCCTTCGCGGGACTTCTGGTCGGACTGGCGAGCGCCGGAGCGGTGTATGCGGCGAACGCGGCGACGTTCGCGGTCTCCGGCGTCTGCCTCTTCCTGCTGCGACTCGCCCCGATGCCGTCCGACGCGACGCAACGCGGCACGTTCGTCGCCGAACTTGTCGACGGGTGGCGGGAGTTCAAGGCCCGCAGCTGGCTGTGGGGGGTGATCGCGATCTGGACCGTGTACGGATTCACCGTGATCGGCCCGATGCTCCCGCTGACCGCGGTCGAGGTCACCGAGGCGCACGGCTCGGGGACGTACGGCGTGATGATGGCGGTGAACGGCGCGGGCAGCGTGGTCGGCGGACTGCTGGCCCTGCGGCTGAGACCGCGCCGTCCGCTCGCGGCGGGTGCGATCGCACTGACCGGGGTGTGCGTGAACCTGGTGGTGCTGGGGCTCGGGCTTCCGGTGTCCGCGCTGGGGGTCGGGCAGTTCGTGGCGGGCGGGGTGTTCGCGTTCTGGTTGGTGATGTGGTCGACGACGGTCCAGACGCACGTCCCGCCGGAGGCTCTGAACCGGCTGCACGCGTACGACGTGGCGGGCTCCCTGCTGATGCTGGCCGCGGGCCGGGCACTGGCGGGACCGGTCGCGGACGCGGTGGGCGCTCCCGAGGTGCTGCTGGCCGGAGCGGTGATCAACGCACTGGTGGTGGGTGTGCTGCTGGTGGCCCGCCCGATCCGCCGCCTGGAGCGGATCGGGTGAGCCGGGCGACCGCGCCCCGACCGTCAGCGCTTCTGCCGATCCCGCTCCTCGGACTTCTGCATCTCGATGACCTGGAAGACATGCGCACTGGTCTGCCTGCGCACACTGCCGCCGACGAGCAATGCGGAACCGAGGACGGACAGCGGCCCTGAGATCGCCAGGACGGTGAGCTGCTTGGGCAGCTCCGACACCACCGTGCACTGCATCGTGACGCGGTAGCAGTACGCGTCCGCCTGATCCACCAGCAGGAACGCCAGCCAGATCCACAGCCCGACGGCTATGAGAAGCAGCCCGGCGCCCCACGCCTGCATCAGTGCGGAACGGTGATGGAACTGCTGGCGTGCGACCCATTGCATGAGATCCCCCGGTTCGATCGGTTCGTCCGCCTCATCCGGCGGGATGCGCGTACGCCCCGGCCGACGGGTGATCGTACGCCTCCCCCAATGGCCCGATCCCTGCGAACCATGTCCCTCCGGCCACTCGTGAGAGCCCGCCCCGAGGCCGGATGCTGGGTGACGTGACCCAGACAACCGAGAGCGCGGCCGCCCGGGACGAGGACCGCCCGGCCGACCGCACACCGTCCCGAAGGCCCTCCCGCCTGCGCATCCACCGCGCCTGGATCGTTGCCGTCGTCACGTTCGTGACGATCATCGGCGGCGCCGCGTTCAACTCCCTGCCCGGCCTCCTCATCGACCCGCTGCACACGGAGTTCGGCTGGTCGCGCGGGGAGATCGGGCTGGCCGTCTCGATCGACATGGCGCTGTACGGACTGACCGCGCCGTTCGCCGCCGCGCTGATGGACCGGTTCGGTATCCGCCGAGTCGTCGTCGTGGCCCTGACCGCGGTCGCGGCGGGGGCGTTCGCCAGTGTCTGGATGACGGCCTCCTGGCAGCTGATGATCTACTGGGGGCTGCTCGTCGGCCTCGGCACCGGCTCGATGGCGTTGGCCTTCTCGGCCACGGTCACCAACCGCTGGTTCGTCGCCAGACGCGGCCTGGTCACCGGCATCCTCACCGCGGCCGGCGCCTCCGGCCAGCTGATCTTCCTGCCGCTGTGCGCATGGATCGTCGAGGAGCACGGCTGGCGCCCGGCCTCGGTCACCGTCGCGCTGGCCGCGCTCGTCGTCGTCCCGTTCGTCTGGCTCCTGATGCGTGACCACCCGGCCGATGTGGGTCTGGCCCCCTACGGCGGTGCGTACGTCGAGAAGCCGGCGCCCGCCCGGGGTGCGGCGGCCCGTACCGTACGCGTCCTGGTCGACGCCGCCCGCACCGGACCGTTCTGGCTGCTCGCGGGCACGTTCGCGATCTGCGGCGCCTCGACCAACGGTCTGATCCGTACGCACTTCGTGCCGTCGGCCCACGACCACGGCATGCCCATCACGGCAGCCGCCTCGCTGCTCGCCGTCATCGGCGTCTTCGACATCATCGGCACGGTCTTCTCCGGCTGGCTCACCGACCGCTTCGACGCCCGCCGACTCCTCGCCGTCTACTACGCGTTGCGCGGCATCTCGCTGCTCTTCCTGCCGATGCTGATGGCGCCGACGGTGCACCCGCCGATGGTCTTCTTCATCGTGTTCTACGGCCTGGACTGGGTGGCCACGGTCCCGCCGACGCTGGCGCTCTGCCGCGAGCAGTACGGCGAGGACAGCGCGATCGTCTTCGGCTGGGTCCTCGCCTCCCACCAGGTGGGCGCGGCGCTGGTGGCGTTCCTGGGCGGTGTGGCACGCGATGTGTTCGGCTCGTACGACATGGTCTGGTACGCGTCGGGGGCACTGTGCGCGACGGCGGCGCTGATGGCGCTGGTGATCCGGCGGCAGGCGGAGCCGGTGGTGGCCGCTCGGTGACCGGCTCAGCCGGCGCGGTCGAGTGGTTCGAAACCGACCTGCAGGCGTAGACCGAGTGCCCCTGCGAGGCGTTCGAGCAGGGGGAGCGTGGGCATGGTTCCGCCGGCTTCGAACCGTGCCACCGCGGGCTGTCGCAACCCGGCAGCCTGCGCGAGCTGCGCCTGCGTCACCCGCTGAAGCGCCCGAACGTCCCTCGGTGGAACAGCAGTGGACCGTTCGCGTCCGACGCCCCCAGTGCCTCCACCCGACCGACCACGATCAGATGGTCGCCGCCCGGGTGGACGGCCTGGATGCGGCAGTCGATCCAGGCGGGCACGGAGTCCAGCAGCGGCGACCCGGTCGCGGGAGCCTCCTCGTACGAAACCCCCGCGAACTTGTCGGCCCCGCTGACCGCGAAGCTCCGGCACAGCGTGCCCTGGTCCGCGCCCAGGATGTTGACGCAGAAGGCCCCGGCACGGGCGATGCGCGGCCAGGTCGTCGATGTACGGGCGACCATGAACGTGACCAGCGGCGGGTCCAGGGAGAGCGAGGCGAACGACTGGCAGGCGAAGCCCGCCGGTCCCGCCGCGTCTTCCGGGTCGTGTGCGGTGACGATGGTGACACCGCTGGCGAAATGGCCCAGTACACGGCGGAATTCGGCCGGGTCGACCGGCAGCCGCTCGTCGTCGGCGACGGCCCGTAGATCCGGGCGCGGCAGCGGATCGACCGGCGTCGGCTCTGCGGTGGTGGCGGCGCCGACGGACCTGAGGTACCGGACGGCGGTGGCGGCCATGCCTGCGTGTCCCATCACGATCCCCATTGAAACTGACGCTGCATCAGATAGGAAGGCCGGGGAAGAGGTTTCCAGGCGAGAAGGAGGCGCCAGTCACGCCCCGGAGCCCCGGATGACCCGGACTTGGGGCGCGAGTGCTCGGTGATCAGCTTCCGGCGGCGTACGTGACGAAGTCTGCCCACGAGTGGGGCGCGACGGTCAACCGGGGGCCCTGGGTGTTCTTGGAGTCGCGGACGTGGACTGCGTCGGGGGTGGTGGCGACCTCGGCGCAGTCGTTGGGGTTGCTGCTGTCGCTGTGGCTGCTCTTGAATCACGCCGGCTCGGAGCCGTCCGCAGCGGAGGTCTTCCGGATCATGGAGGCGCTTGCCGACCGTTGGGGTGTCAGTCCCGGACCCTTCCCCCGTAAGACCGTCTGGGCCGAACTCGACCTCGTACCGTGACCGCCGCCACCGGGTCGCGGATTTCCGTGATTCGGTGGTCCGTGACGCGGCTCCGCACGACATCAAGAGCCTTGAAGAACGTGGGAAATACCCTCCCCAACCCCACCTGCCTCTCGTCACCCACATGGGTGAGGTTGGCCAACTTGGCTGCTATTCGTGCCGGTTGGCTGGCATATGCTCGCCGCGACGAACAACCCCAGACATGCGACGGCCCCCGGCCGGGACTGGCATCCCGATCGAGGGCCTGACCAACGAGGAAGATAGAGCCTTCCCGATGGATACCCAGCAGGTTAGCGCGCCCTCGCCCGCCCCGTCCCGCGTACGCGGAGACGCCACGCCGTCCTCCGGTGTCGTGCACGACAACTCCCGGCACACCAGCCGTTTCACAGTCGTGGGCAACCACCTCACTCAGCACCGTGAACTCTCCCTCACCGCGATCGGGCTCGCCGCACACATCCAGTCGCTGCCCGCCGGAGCCAGGATCGGCATCAAGGACCTCGCCGGCCGCTTCCCGGAGAGCGAGGCCCGGATCGCCGCCGCGTTACGCGAACTCGAAGCCCACGGCTACCTGCGACGTACCCGCACGCGCCTCGCCAACGGCCGGATCGTCACCCGTACGGTCTCCTGCAATCAGCCTGCCGACCGGCGGCCCACAGAAGCTGCTCCGGGCCGCGAGTGTTCACCGCGCCCGCAGCGTACGGTCCGGCCGCTCGTGCCCGTCCGACCCTGCCGGGAGCCCGAAGCCGACGACACGCGTCCGCTCAGGTCTCCGGCCCACATCGTGCCCGTCCCAGGCCGCGAGCGCGCCCCACAAAGCCGGTCCACGCCCCTCCTCGTACCGCAGCCGGCCTTTCCCGCCCCGTCCCTCCTCCGGACCGCCGCCGACCTGCTCGCCGGGCTGCACCGCCAGGACCCGCGGCTGCTGCTCTCCGCGCAGGACGTGGACGTCCTGGCTCCGGGGGTCGCCGCATGGCTGGAGCGCGAGGTCGGCCCCGCCGCCGTGGAGCACGTTCTGACCGGCGAACTCCCACCCGAACCGCTGCGCCGCCCCGCCGGTCTCCTCGCACACCGGCTCACCGCCCGGCTTCCGCCGCCCCCGTTCCGGGCCCCGGCCGATTCCCCGCCCCGGCCGTTCCCGCTGCAGAACTGCGAGGGCTGTGACCTGGCATTCCGCGCGGCGGAGCCAGGAGAGTGCTCCGGCTGCCGGAACGAATACTCCCATCCGACCGCTCAACAACTCTAGGAAATCCACATGGTCAGCTCGTCCCACGAGGCGATGCACCGCATCTTCCAGGAGTACCCGGGACTTTTCTCCCGCGTCTCCGAGGTACTGGGAGTCGCGATCGGTGCACCCGCCTCGGCCACCGTCATGCCCACCGACCTCACCGAGAACCGGCCCCTCGAACGCCGTGTCGACACCCTGCTGCGCATCGACATGGAGGACGACCAGTCGTACCTTCTCGCGATCGAGGCCCAGGGCAAGAAGGACCCGGAGAAACCGGCGAGCTGGATGTACTACCTGTCCTACTTACAGGCGAAGTACAGGCTGCCGCCCATGCTGCTGGTCGTCTGCCAGGACCGAGCGACCGCCGAATGGGCCGCGCGCCCGTTCCCCGTCGGCCACCCGCAATCACCCGTGCTCACCCTGCAAGCCCTCGTCGCGGGCCCGCACAACATGCCGGTGATCATAGATGTGGCCGAGGCCCGCAAGGACCTGGCATTAGCCACGCTGGCCGCGATCACACACGCAGGCGATCCGGACATCGGTGCCATACTGAAAACGCTGTCGACCGCTCTGCGCGACGTACCGGAAACCATCGCCGACCCCATCGTCGAACTCACCGCACAGGGCCTGGGCAACCGCCCGGCCGCACAACAGTGGAGGAACCTGGTGGCCGTGGACCTTTCTTTCTACAAGTCATCCCTCTCGGAGGAGATCCGGGACGAAGGCCGCGCAGAAGGTCTCGCGCGGGGCATCCTGCTGTTCCTTGCCCAGGCCGGTATCGACGTACCCGACGAGGCTCGTGAACGCATCACAAGCTGCACCGACCTGGATGCTCTGAGCCGCTGGCTCCTGCGCGCTCCCACTGCCGCGTCGGTCGAGGACGTCTTCACCGAGAAGTAGGCGGACTACGGCCGGGGCCCGCCGACCGGTGAGTCCCGGCCGCACAGACTGCAGGAGCCTCTCCGCAGCGGTGGAGGATGACGTGAGCGCCTCCGGAGCCCTCACAGCCCCCGGTACTTCGGAGCGCGTCGCTCCACAAAGCTCGCCACGCCCTCGTTGGCGTCCTGCGTCGTCATATTGATCTCCTGGGCCATCGCCTCGGCCGCAAAGGCCGTCGCCCGGTCGGAGTCCAGGGAGGCGTTCACCAGCTGCTTGGTGAGGGCGATCGCGCGGGTCGGACCGTCGGCCAGGCGCTGGGCCCACGCGCGGGCCGTCGCCGTCAGTTCGTGGTTCGGGACCACCCGGTTGACCAGCCCCAGACGCTCCGCCTCCCTCGCCGGGAGCGAGTCACCGAAGAACAGCAGCTCCTTGGCGCGCTGCGGCCCGATCAGGCGCGGCAGCAGATACGCGCCGCCGCCGTCGGGCACGAGGCCGCGGCGTACGAACACCTCGATGAACTTCGCCGAGTCGGCGGCCAGCACCAGATCGCAGGCGAACGCGAGATGGGCACCGATACCGGCAGCCGTGCCGTTGACGGCCGCGATCACCGGCTTCTCGCAGTCCAGGACCGCGGCGATCAGGCGCTGAGCGCCGAGCCGGATCGTACGGGCGACATCGCCCGGCACTCGGTCGCCGGTCGACGGCGCGCCGCGCAGGTCGGCGCCCGCGCAGAAGCCGCGGCCGGTGGCGGTGAGGACGACGGCCCGGACCGTCGGGTCGGCCGAGGCCTCGCCGAGGAGCGCGATGACGCGTTCCCGCTGGTCCCAGGTGACGGCGTTCATCGCCTCGGGGCGGTTGAGCGTGATCCAGGAGACGCCGTTGTCAGTGGCGTGGAGTACCAATGAATCGAGTGGGTCGGCCGACAAGGCGGGGCCGGTGTGTCCGGTGTGCTCGGCGGTGTCTTCGGGGGAGGACGGCATGAGGCAGCTCCTTGGCAGACGGGGTGACGGGTGGGGGGCCGGACGGGGTGACGGGCGGCGCGACCTGTGGCCCGGTGACCCGTCAGCGGCAGACGGCCAGCGCGTCCAGCGCCACCGCGCCCTGCCCCCGCCCCAGCACCATCAGCGGGTTGATGTCCAGCTCGGAGAGGTCGTCGCCCAGTTCCAGCGCCATCCGCTGGACACGCAGCACCACCTCGATGAGCGCGTCGACGTCCACCGGCGGTCCGCCGCGTACGCCTTCCAGCAGGGCCCGGCCGCGCAGTTCGCCGAGCATTGCCCGCGCCTGGTCCTCACCGAACGGCGGCACCCGCACCGCAGCGTCGTGCAGCACCTCCACGAGCACGCCGCCGAGTCCGACCGTGACCGTCGGTCCGAACAGGGCGTCGTGCGTGACGCCGACCATCATTTCGACGCCCCGCTCGATCATCTGGCAGACCAGGACGCCGTCCAGCCCGACACCTTCGTAGCGGGCGATGTCGGTCAGTTCGCGGTACGCGTCGCGGACCTGGCTCGCGGAGGTGAGCCCGACCTTGACCAGGCCGAGCTCCGTCTTGTGGGCGAGCCGTGCGCCCGACGCCTTCATCACGACCGGGTAGCCGACCAGGCCCGCGGCGCGGACGGACGCGGCCGCACTGGTGACCAACTGCTCGCGCGGGACGCGGATGCCGTACGCCCGCAGCAGCTGCTTCGCCGCGTGCTCGCTCAGCTGGTGGCCCGGGCGCATCAGGGCCTGCGCCTTGCGGAACGAGGGGGACGGCGTGCGCGGCGCCTCGTCGAAGGGCGAGCGGTACGAGGCGGCGAACCGGTGGTGGTCCAGATAGGCCTTCACGGCGGTGATGCAGTTGCCGAAGGTGCGGAAGGTGGCGACACGCGACGAGCCGAGCAGCGTCGTACGGTACGCGTCCTCCGTGCCGACCGGCGAGCCCCACACCACACACACCAGCTTGTCCGTGGTCTCCGCCGCGTCCACCAGGTCCTGCGCGAGCCGGTCGCTCATCGGGGGGAACGGGCCGGTGATCGGACAGATCAGCACCCCCACGTCCGGGTCGGCGAGGATCGCGTCGATGATCTTCCGGCCGCGCCAGTCGCCGACCGGGTGCCCGCCGTTGTCGACGGGGTTCGCCACATTGAGATAGCCGGGAATCCATGCGTGCAGCTCGCGCTGCTTCTCCTCGGACAGGGTGGGGAGCTTCAGCCCTGCCCCGGTCGCCAGGTCCGAGAAGTGCGCGCCCGTGCCGCCCGAGATCGAATACACGACGACCCCGTCGGCCTGCGGCTTCCGCGCCCGGGCCAGCAGGGCCGCGGTGTCCTGGAGTTCGTCGAGCCCGTTCACCCGGATCACGCCGAACTGCCGCATCGCCGCGTCCACCACCTGGTCGGCGCCGGTCAGCTTGCCGGTGTGTGACGCGGCCATCCTGGCCCCCGTCTCCGTACGCCCCACCTTGACCGCCACGACCGGCACCCCGGCCCGCGCCGCCCGGTCGGCGGCGAGCAGAAAGGAGCGGCCGTCCTTGAGGCCCTCGACATAGGCGGCGATGGCCCCGACCTCGGGGCGCTCGGCGAAGTACGAGATGAAGTCGGCGGTCTCCAGATCCGCCTCGTTGCCCGTGGGCGCCCAGTGCGACAGCCGTACGCCCAGCTCCTGGAGGGTGTAGACGGGACGGCCCTGGTGACCGGACTGGGTGATCAGGGCGATCGCCGGCCCGTCGAGGTCGTCCCGGAACGCCTCGAACGCGTTGAGGTTGGTGTTCGGCCCGAGCAGCCGCAGCCCCGACCGCTCCACCGCGGCCGCCAGCCGCGCCTGGGCGGCGGCGCCCTCCTCGCCGGTCTCGGCGAACCCGGAGGCGAAGGCGACCGCGAACTTCACCTTGGCCTGCCTGAGTTGCTCGATCACCGGAAGCGGGTCGCCGACCAGCAGTACCGCCAGATCGACCTGCTCCGGCAGATCCCCGACGGAACGGGAGCAGGGCCGGCCGAAGACGGACTCCCGCGTGGGGTGGACCGGATGCAGTCGCGCCCCGACCCGCTCGGCCCAGGCGACGAGCTGCCGGGTGATGCCGGTGTTGGGCCTGCCCTCGGTGTCGGACGCCCCGATGACGGCCACGGACTCGGGCCGGAAGAACCGGTCCAGGTCCGGCACGGGGGCGTACAGAGGGCGGCCGCTGACATCGAGATCACCTTCCGCGGCGGCGACCGCCATGCTGTGGACGGCGGCGTGCGGCTCTTCTCCGCAGGCCACCACCCGGGCGCGGAAGTGTGTGGTGAGGGTGCCGTGCGTCGATCCAAGCATCGTTCCGCCCACTCCTGCCAGAAGTCCGTCGGAGTACCTGTGCCCGGCCAGCCATGAGCTGACACTCTGTCAGGTTACTGAACTGACGCTCCGTCAGGAATGGCTGTGCAGGCAAAGGCTCGGCGGGCCCCGGGTTGGGACTCCCTGCCCAGGGGGTGGAGTGGGCCGACCGCATCGAGAACCGGGCCGTGGCCTACCGCATCCAGCTCGATACGGAGCGCGGCCGCTGGTACCTCACTTCATCCTGGCAACGCCCCGTCGTCCAGGCCATGTCGCCGGCCGCCGCCTGCGCCCGGGGCGTGATCGGCGTGGACAGCGACGTCGATCACTTCGCCGCCACCAAGTAGGGCCGGGAGAAAGCGAGAAGGGCCTCCGCGGCTGCGGAGGCCCTTCTCCACGTGTCGACTACCAGGTCGGCGCGCCCGCCGGCTGCCTGGTGGTGACGTTGATGCGGTTGAAGAGGTTGGTGATGCCGATCATGAGAGTCAGGGCGGCGAGCCCCTGCTCGTCGAAGTGGTCGGCCGCCGCGTCCCAGATGTCGTCCGGCACCGCGTCGCCCCGGTCGCTCAGACGGGTCGCCGCCTCCGCGAGCGCCAGCGCCGCGCGCTCCTCGTCGGAGAAGTACGGCGCCTCGCGCCAGGCCGCCACGGCGAACAGCTTCTCGTCGGCCACGCCCGCCTTCCGGGCGCTGCGGACCCCGTAGTCGACGCAGAAGCTGCATCCGTTGATCTGGCTCCCCCGCAGGTGGACGAGTTCCAGCGTCGAGTCCGGGACGCCACGGCTCCGGGTGGCCTTCAGGAGTTCCTGGATGGCGGGCAGGGCCTCGGGGATGAGGGCGGCCGGGTTCTTCATCCTTGCTTCCATGATGCTGCTCCTCCGGATCTTCGGGGCCTGTGGTGACACCCGCTCGTTTTCGTCCTTCACAGCAATGACGGAACGCGTCGCGCGGATGTGACAGCCCCCCAGAATTTCTTTTCATGGCCGGAGAGGACGTCCTCGGCGGTGTCCGTGACGACGAGGCGGGGAGCGCCGGGCACGCCGGCCTCAGGGACACGAAGTCCCGGGTCACGGCCCCGGGGTCAGCCGGTCCGCTTCGCCAGCCGCTTGGCGATCTTCTCCGCGTCCAGGGCCATTTCGCGGAACATGCCGCTGATCGGGTTGGTGAACCCGGTGAAGTGGAGACCGGGCGCATGCTTCGGCGTGCGGCCGCCGTGCACGACCGGCCTGCCCCGTGCGTCCAGTACGTCGAGGTGTCCGACCAGCCCTTCGAGCGCCCGCCGGTAGCCGGTCGCCGCGATCACGGCGTCCGGCGTGATCCGCGTCCCGTCCGCCAGCACCACGGTGTCCTTGTCGAACGAATCGACGGTTGGCACCGGCAGCACCCGGCCGCCCCGCACCGCGTGGATCAGCCCCACGTCCTGGACCGGAATGGCGCCGTCCTTGACCCGTGAGTAGAGGCCCGTGTCCGGGCGCGGCAGGCCCTGTTCGGAGAGGTCGGGCACGGCGGCCCTGGCCATCAGCCGGCCGGCCCGGTCGACCAGGCGCACGGGCAGCCTGCGGACCAGGATGCCGGTCGCCTGCGCGGGCCAGCCCGCCGTGGAGCGGCGCACGATGTGCGGAACGGTGCGTACCGCGATCCGTACCCGGGAAGCGCCCCCCTCCACCAGGTCCACGGCGATCTCCGCCCCCGTGTTGCCGATACCGACGACGAGGACGTCCTTGCCCGCGTACGGGGCGGGATTGCGGTAGTCCGAGGCGTGCAGCAGCTCGCCGGTGAACGTGTCGCGGCCCGCCCAGTCGGGGATCCTTGGGGTGTGGTTGTAGCCAGTGGCCACGACGACGGCCCGCCCGGTCAGGACCCGTCCGCCGCTTGCGGTCAGCTGCCAGCCGGCGCCGTCCGACGCCCGGTCGACACGGGTCACCTCGACGCCCGTCACCACTTCCAGCTCATGGTGTTCGACGTACTTCTCCAGGTAGCGCACCACGTCGTCGCGGGCCACCCAGCGTCCGAACCGGCGCGGCATCGTGAGACCCGGCAGTGCGGACCAGCGCCGGGTGGTGTGGAGATGCAGCCGGTCGTAGTGACGGCGCCAGGAGGCGCCCACGTTCTCGGACTTCTCCAGTACGACGGCTCGCACACCCTGCGCGCGCAGGGTGGCCGCGGCGGCGAGACCGCCCGGGCCGCCGCCGATGACATAGACGGGCCGGTGTTCCGTGATGTCGGTGGGCGCGGGCGTGGGGCTGCTATCGGCGGTGGAGGTGCTGTCGGGCATGGTTCGGAGCGTAATCGCCCGATTACTTGATGGGTCTCGGTCAAGATCGGGTTCCATTGCGAATTGGTCACGGATGGCTCGGAGTGGCCGGCGGGCCGAGCTGTGCGCGAGGGCCCATTGATTCGCCATGTGACCCAAGTGCATTGAATGGTGGCTGAGTTGGGGCAGTGTCGACGCGGGGTGGCCACTCCCGCGCCGACCCTGATCGAGGGTCGTGCGCTACTGGCCGAACCTTGTCCACATCGAGGGGAAGTGACGTACAGCGTCAGCTCCCCGGTGGTGTTGCGGGGCTATCGGGATCAGTACATCTGACGTACCGTCAGATTCCTTGAATTCCTCAACCCCGCGGCGGAACGGGAAGGGGGCCCGATGCGGACGATTTGGCTCGGTGGAGCCGAGTGGCTCGCCGTCCTTCGAACAGGGCTCGGCCTGTGGTGGCTGGAGAGCTGGCGACACAAGGACAAGAAGGGCTGGTTCGAACGCGGTACGGGCATCGCCTGGGCGGCGGACGTCGCGGGTATGCACAAGTGGCCGGCGGTCAGAAGCGGATTCGAGAAGGTCGTCGCGCCCCGCCCCAAGGCAATGGCCTACCTCGTCGTGTACGCGGAACTCGCCCTCGGTCTCGGGCTGATCGTCGGCTTCCTGACCCCCGTCGCGCTCGTCGGCGGGCTGCTCCTCAATCTCCTCTATCTGGTGCTGATGATCCACGACTGGGCCGAGCAGGGGCAGAACGCGATGATGGCGCTGATCTCGCTGGTCGCCCTCTTCGCCATGTCCTGGCAGGTCTGGTCCCTCGACCACGCGATCGGACTCTTCGGATGACCGCCGCCACCCCCCGCTTCGACCTGCCCGAGCCGGACGACTTCACCCGCCCCTACTGGGACGCCGCAGCCGAGGGCAACCTGCTGCTGCGCCGGTGCCGTGCCTGCGGCGCCGCCCACCACTATCCCCGCGAGTTCTGCCCCACGTGCTGGAGCGAGGACGTCGACTGGGAGCGGGCGAGCGGCCGCGCCACGCTCTACACGTGGTCCGTCGTCCACCGCAACGACCTGCCGCCGTTCGGTTCCCGCGTCCCGTACACGGCGGCCGTCGTCGACCTCGCCGAGGGGCCGCGCATGATGACGGAGATCGTCGACTGCGAGGAGTCGGCCCTCGCGATCGGCATGGAGCTGCGCGTCGCCTTCCGGCAGGAGGAGGGCTGCGAGGCGGTCCCGGTCTTCCGGCCGGAAGCCGATGCCTGACGCGGCGGAGTCAGCGCCGCTTGCCGCGGCGCAGCTTCCACCGCTCCCAGATGTTGGGGTGGCGGACGACCACTCCGCCCATGCCGCCCGAACCGGTGAGGCGGAGCAGCGGTGCGCCCGGGAGCCTCTCGCCCCGGGTCCGGTCCTTGAGGCCGCCCAGGCCGGGACGGACGTCGTCGGTCTCCGCCGCCCACCCCTTGGGTACGACCACGACAACCCCGCCCATCTGGCCGTTGACCTCCAGCTCGATCTCGCGCAGTCGGGTCTCGGTCTGTGTGAAGTCGAGCTTGGCGCCGCCCATGCCGCCGGCCACGTCGATGCGCGCGGGCACCTTCCATCGTCCGGTGCGTGCCAGGCCGTGCATGCCGCCCTCGATGACCAGCGGCTCCGTCGCGTTCTGCGGCGCGGGTGCCAGATCGGCAGTGAGGGGTTCCAGCTCGGCGAAGGTCTTGGCGCCGAGCGCCTGACCCAGGCGCGTATCCAGCTCGTCGAGATCGATGCGGCCCTCGGCCGCCGCCTCCTGGAGCTGCTCCACCACCGCTTCACGGTCGGCGTCGGAGGCGCGAAGCCGGCTGACGGAATTCGGGCGCTCAGGAGTCATGAACCTGATGATACGGAACGGGTCACCAGTCCTCCCGTACCAATTGCGCGACCACCACCCCGTGCAGCAGCTCGGCGTCCACGAACTCCCCTTCCTCCGGCGCCCCGCACCGCCAGCTCAGCGGATACGTGTTGCCGTGCGCCGCGGGGATCCCCACGTACAGATCCCGCGCCGACGGTCCGAGACAGGTCGCCCCCGGCGGCCAGTCGTACCTTTTGCTCGTCCCGGGCGGGATCAGGAAGTACGTCCACCGCCCGCCCGCGACCTCCCGGACCACCGGACCCGGTTCGCCGTCCGTGAGCGTGGCGAGGTGGTGCAGGACAGCCTCGCCGCGTACGCCGCGTACCCGGATGGCGTCGAAGTGGACCCCGGTCAGGTGAAGTTGGAGCCCCGCGGGCGGTACCCATTCGGGGAGCTTCTTGCTCGTCATGGATACGAGGATCCCGCTGACTGCGTAGCGTGACCAGAGAGACACGGTCCACATTTGGCAATGTGGTGAGAACGGTGGTGGCTGTGGGGTCGAGTGGTGAGCCGTCGCAGGTGCGGAGGCTTGTGGGGGATCTGATTCGGATCCACCGGGTGCGGGCGGGGCTCACGCAGAGAGACGCTTCGGAGAAGCTGTTGGTCTCGGAGTCGCTGATGGGGGCGTACGAGCGGGCTGAGCGGATCCCCTCGTTGGACTTCCTGGGGGCTGCGGACCAAGTCTTCGAGGCGTGCGGGGCGTTGAAGGCCTGCGTGGAACTGATGGACGAGGAGAAGTACCCGCCGAAGTATGTGGACTGGGTTCGGCTCCAGCGGTTGGCGCGGGTCATCAGCGCGTACGAAATGATGGTGATCCCTGGCCTGCTTCAGACGGAGGCGTACGCACGTGCGCTGTACGCGTCCCGTGTACCGGCGTACACGGAGGAGGAAGTCGCTCGGCATGTCGCAGCTCGTCTGGAGCGGCAGGCGGTGTTGACCCGCACGCCTCCACCGCGTATCGGGTTTGTCATGGAGGAGTCGGCCCTGGAGCGCATTCTCGGCGGCCCTGAGGTACTCAAGGATCAGCTCCGGCATCTGCTGGAGTGCATGCGGACGATGAGTCACTTGACGTTTCAGGTAATGCCTACCCGTCGGCACATGCATGCGGGACTCCACGGGCCGATGCAGCTGATGAGCACGGAGGAGGGACGCAACTTGATCTTCGAAGAGGGGCATGGCGGGGGTACGTTGATCTCCAAGCCGGACCGGGTCAGCGACCTGTTCGACCTCTTCGGCATCCTGCGGGCGCAGGCGCTCACGCCCTGGGAGTCTGCGGAACTCATCAAGGAGAAGGCGGCGCAGCTATGAAGTCGACGGAACTGGACTGGTTCAAGTCCAGCTACAGCACCAACGAAGGCGGCGAGTGCATCGAAGTCGCCTACGACTGGCGCAAGTCCAGCTACAGCAACAACGAAGGCGGCGCCTGCGTAGAGGTCGCCACCTGCCCCCACACCGTCCACGTCCGCGATTCCAAGGTGATCGACGGTCCCACCTTCGCCGTCACCTCGGCCTCCTGGTCCGCTTTCGTGGCAGGTGCGCGTACCGCCTGATTGTCACAGGCCGGGCGCGCCCCAGACCGGGAACCACCGGGAGAGATCCTGTTCGACCCGCAGGTCGTCGCCCAGTGTCGCCCTGACCTGCAGCTCCAGGGGGCTGTCTCGTCTCTCGGCGCCGCCCGACACCGGGGCGAACGGATAGAACGTGCCGCGTTTGTAGAGGTAGACCAGTGCCAGCGAGCGCCCTTCGGCATTCCGGAAGCCGATCAGTGAGCAGAGCAGTTGCGGGCCGAAGCCGCCGTCCTGGAGCAGGGTGTTGACCGCGTGCAGGTCGTTGACCAGGGCGGCCACGTCGTCGGGGGAGTGGCGGGCGAGCAGCCAGGTGTAGCCGTACGAATCGCGGCTGAATTCCACCGGGATCCCGCCCCGGTCCGTGTCCGCATCGAGCAGTTCCTGTACGTCCTGCTGGATACGGGCGAAGGTGCCGCCCTCCACGCCCGCGAAGCAGACCGAGCCCAGACCGGTGGGGATGAAGCCCGCGCCCGCCTGGAGGGTGAGCGCGGCGGACGGTACGGCGAAGAGCTGGTCGAGGTCGGGGCGTACCGGTTTGCTGCGTCCCAGGATCGTGTCGAGCAGACCCACTGCGGACTCCTTACGGGCGGGCGAGTTCGGCGGAGATGCGGGCCAGCTGGTCGAGGCGCTGTTCGAGGGTCGGGTGGGAGGAGAGCAGCCGGCTGAGGCTCTCCTTCGAGGAGAACGCCGGGACGAAGTAGAAGGCGTTGTACGGCTCCGCCTTCCGCAGGTCCTCCGTCGGGATCCGGGCCATCTGCCCGCTGACCTTGGTGAGCGCCGAGGCGAGCGCGGAGGGGCGGCCGGTGAGGAGGGCGGCGGCGCGGTCGGCGGAGAGTTCGCGGTAGCGCGAGAGCAGTCGGGTGAGCAGGAAGCTCAGGCAGTACACGACGGCGCTGATCAGGGGGATCAGTAGGATCGCGATGCCGACGGGGTCGCTGCCGCGGCTGCTGCGGGAGAAGCCGCCCCAGAGGGCGACGCGGGTGACCACGCCGGCCATGACGCCGAGGAACGAGGCGATCGTCATGACGGCGACGTCCCGGTGCGCGACGTGCGACATCTCGTGTGCGAGGACGCCCTCCAGCTCCTCGGGTTCCAGTCTGCGCAGGAGTCCGGTGGTGGCGCAGACGAGGGCGGTCCTCTCGCCGCGGCCGGTGGCGAAGGCGTTCGGTACGTCGCTCCGGGCGATGGCCACCCGGGGTTTCGGCATGTCGGCCAGGGCGCAGATCCGGTCGATGGTGCCGTGCAGCTCGGGTGCTTCCTCGGGGGTGACCTCGCGGGCGCCCATGCTGAAGGCGGCGATGCGGTCGCTGAACCAGAACTGCGCGATGAACAGACCACCCACGACGATCAGGATGATCGGCCAGGCGCCCCGCAGCACCGCGAGGAGCACGCCCACGAGGACCACGTAAAGCAGTCCGATCAGGAACATGGTGGTGACCATGCGCGTGGTCAGACCGTGGTCGGGGGCGTAACGGGAACGGGTTCGTGTCATGGAATGCCTCCAGCAACTCACCTGCTTCCCATAGTGCTCCTTTCTGGTGGAAATCGGTTTGCCGACTCACGGCCAGAGCAGTTCCCGGGTCCAGTTGCCGCCGTCCCGGCGGTAGCGGAGCCGGACGTGCCGTCGCCGCGCATCGCCCTGGAAGAACTCGACCTCGTGCGGCTCGACCACGTACCGCGTCCAGCTCGTCACGTCCGCCTCGGGTTCCGCCTGCGCCCGTTCCCATGCGGCGTCCGAGGCGCGGTTCAGCTCCTCGTGCGAGCCGAGCACCTCGCTCTGTCGCCCCACCAGTGCCGAGGCCAGCGCCCCGGTCGAGCGGACGTGCAGATCGGCCCGACTCTCGGCCGGGGTGCAGGCGGTGACCGGACCTCGTACCCGTACCTGCCGGCCCTGTGCGGGCCAGTAGAAACCGAGCGCCGCATGCGGATGCGCGGCGAGCTGGCGGCCCTTTGCGCTGGTGGCGTGCGTGGCGAAGTGCCAGCCGCGGTCGTCCGCGTCGTGCAGCATCAGCGTCCGTACGTCGGGGTGGCCCTCGGCGTCGACCGTGGCCAGCGTCATGGTGTGCGGCTCGGTCTGCCCGGCGGCCACCGCCTCGGCGAACCAGGTGTGGAAGAGGGGGAGCGGGGTGCGGGGCGCGGCGGACGGGTCGAAGGCGGGGAGGTCCACGTCCCAGACGCGCTGGGCGTGAAGGAGGTCCCGGAAGGTGTGCTGCGCAGAGGTCGATGCATCCGTCATGTGGCCATTGGACATCAGGGCACGGATTGCACCGTTGCCAGACCCCCTCACACCCGCTCACGCCCGCCCCAGCACCACCGTCCCCGACGAACAGAACCAGCCGCCCGTCCCCGAGGCCACCGCCAGCTCCGGCAGCCGGCCGTCCGTCTTCCGGACCTGACGATCTCCCGCCTCCCCGCGCAGTTGCCGTACCGCTTCCACCAGCAGGAACAGCCCGCGCATGCCGGGGTGGCAGGCGGAGAGGCCGCCGCCGTCGGTGTTGACCGGGAGCTCGCCGGTCAGGCCCGTGCGGCCCTTCTCGACGAAGGCGCCGCCCTCGCCCTTCGCGCAGAAGCCGAGGTCCTCCAGCGTCACCAGCGTCATATAGGTGAACGCGTCATAGATCTCGGCCAGGTCGATGTCCGCCGGCCGTACCCCGGCCCGCTCGAACGCCAGGCGGCCCGAGACGGCCGCCGGGGAGACCGTGAAGTCGTCCCACTCCGACATCGTGGAGTGCGAGACGTGCTCACCCGTGCCGAGGATCCACACCGGAGTCTTCGCCGTGTCCGGCACGTACTCCTCCGCGGCCAGCAGCACCGCGCACCCGCCGTCGCTGCGGATGCAGCAGTGCAGCTTGGTGAACGGGTCCGCGATCATCGGTCCCGACAGCACGTCGTCCACCGTGATTGGGTCCCGGAACATCGCGTCCGGGTTGGCCGCCGCGTTCGCCCGCGCCTGGACCGCCACCTCGGCGAGCTGCTCCAGCGTTGTCCCGTACGCGTGCATATGGCGGCGGGCGGCCATGGCGTACTTGGCGATCAGCGAGTGCCCGTACGCCACCTCGAACTGGAGCGGGCCGCGCGAACCGAACGACAGGTTCGACGTGCGGCGCCCCGCCCTGATGTCGGCGCGGGCGGTCGATCCGTACACCAGGAGTACGGCGTTCGCGCGGCCTGCCGCGATCGCGTCGGCGGCGTGGGCGGCCATCACCTCCCAGGTCGCACCACCGACCGCCGTGGAGTCGACCCAGGTGGGCTTCAGCCCCAGATACTCGGCGACCTCGACGGGGGCGAGCGTGCCGAGTCCGGCGGAGGCGAAACCGTCGACGACCGAGCGGTCCAGGCCCGAGTCGGCGAGTGCCCGGCGGGCGGCCTGGGCATGGAGGGCGTACGGAGTGGGGCCGTCGACGCGTCCGCAGTCCGCGAGGGATATGCCGACGACAGCGACCTTGCGCGGGGGAGAGGAAGGTGAGGAAGGCATGGATCTGACGGTACATCAGATATGTCGCTGCGGACCGGTGTGCGGGCGGGATCGGGTCCGGGCAGGGGTGTGCGCGAGTCTGGGTTTCTGGCGCCATCGCCCCTAACATGACGGCCCGTCAGATCAGGGGTCGACGGCCCCTGAGGGGAAGGAGCCCGACGATGGACGCCGCCTTCACCGCGGAACAGTACGAGATCCGCCGCACCCTGCGCGAACTGCTGGCCAAACGCTGTGGACCAGACGAGGTCAGGAGCGCCGTACGGACCGCGCACGGATACGACGAGACCCTGTGGCGGCAGCTCGCCCAGGACGTCGGACTGCCTGGCCTCGTGCTCGCGGAGGAGTACGGAGGAGCCGGCTGCGGCCCCGCCGAACTCGCCGTCGCCTGCGAGGAGGCCGGCCGCGCCCTGCTGCCGTCCCCGCTGCTCGCCACCGCTGCGCTCGCCGCACCGCTGATCGCCGCTGTCGGCACCGATGCCCAGCGCACCGCCCTGCTGCCCCGCATCGCCGCGGGCGAACTGACCGCGGCCCTCGCCCTCCCCGGCGGCTCACCGGCCACCGCCCTCGGCCTCATTGGCGACACCAGCGGCGGCGCCTGGGCGGGCGGCGGCCGGTCCGGCGGCGTACAGGCCAGACCCGGCCCGGACGGGTGGCGGCTGTACGGGGAAGCCGCCCAGGTCCTTGACGGGCACAGCGCCGGCCTTCTGCTGGTCGCCGCCCACGCGGGTGGCTTCCCGCGCAGCCGGACTCTCCTCTTCCTCGTCCGCTCGGACACGGCGACCGGGCTCGCCCGCACCCGGCAGACCTCGCTCGACGAGACCCGGCCGGTGGCCCGTGTCGAACTCCGTGAGACCACCGCCGAACTGCTCGGCGCGGACGACACGGTGGATGTGTCAGGATCGGCCGGAGCGCTCGCCGCCGTCGGGCGCACGACCGCCGCCGTACTGGCGGCGGAGGCGGTCGGAGCCGCCGCGAGCGCGCTCGACCGGGCCATCGAACACATCAAGATGCGCGAGCAGTTCGGCCGCGCCATCGGCTCCTTCCAGGCGGTGAAGCACCGGCTTGCCGACCTGTACGTACGAGTGCAGGCGGCCAGGTCCGCGGCGTACTACGCGGCGTGGGACCCGGCGACCGGAGGGCTCGCGCTCGCGCAGGCGCTGGAAGCGCTGCGGATCACCACCGCCGAGGCCGTGCAGCTGCACGGCGGCACCGGCTTCACCTGGGAACACGAGGCCCATCTCTACTTCAAACGGGCGGCCGCCGACGAGCTGCTCTTCGGACCGGTCCACCGGCTGCGCGACCACGCCGCAGAGCAAGCCGGTCTGTTCACGCCCGGCGTCCGGAAACCGCGCGTGGAGGTGGCGGTCTGATGGCGCCCGGAGTCCGGCTGATCCAGAAGGTGTCCTCGACCCGCACCTTCGCCAGGATCGCCCCGCACGTCGTGCCCGCCATGGACCGCACCGTCCACCGGCTCACCCGCGGCAAGGTGCTGCTCAGCGCCCGGATGCTGCCGGGGGTGATCCTGACGGTGCGCGGGGCGAAGAGCGGACAGCCACGCACCACTCCACTGGCCTGCATGCCGGAGCACGGCTCCGCGGGCGGTGGCAGCACCGGCTGGATTCTGATCGGCAGCAACTTCGGCCGTCCGGGTCATCCTGCCTGGACCGCCAATCTGTTGGCCCATCCGGACGACGCCGTCATCAACTGGAAGGGGCACGACATCGCCGTGCGTGCCCGGCTGCTGGAGGGCGCGGAGCGGGCGGAGGTGTGGCAGGCGGCGCTGACGTTCTGGCCGCCGTACGCCACCTACCAGGCGCGGGTGGAGCGGGAGATCCGGCTCTTCCGGCTTGAGCGGCGCGACACCCCGTGACGCGGAAGCTGCCCGGATACGCCGATGGCGGACCACATCGGGTGGTCCGCCAGCGGTGAGACAGGACGTGGGCAGCCCGGGATTGCCGTGGAGCCCAGTACAGGAAGAAGCGAGGCAAGAAGCCGGAAAGAAGGGTGCGCCCGGCGCTATTTCGTCGGTTTCTTGCCGGTGATGCCCAGATGCACCAACAGCGCTAGGTTCGGCTTGAGTTCGGCCTGCTTGACGCCCCAGGTCTGGAAACCCTTCTGGTGCGAGGCGACCGCCGCCAGCATCGCGACGAGCGAGCCCGCCATCGCCGCCGGGCTGATGTCCTTGTCGACCTTGCCCTTGGCCTGGAGCTCCTTCACCGAATCGGTGAGGGAGTTGGTGACCGAGTTCAGGATCTTCATGCGGATCTTGTAGAACCGCTTGTCGCCCTCGGCCGCCCCCAGGTCGACCACGCGCAGGATCGCGTCATGGTGTCGCCAGAAGTCGAGGAACCCCTCGACGAGCTCTTCGGAGGTCTGCCAGCCCGCCTTGCCGACCCAGGAGCGGCCGGCGACCAATTCGGTCAACGCGGCGCCCTCCTTGGCCATTTCTTCGGCGATCTCGAGGACGGCTCCCTCGACGTCGGGGAAGTACTGATAGAAGGTTGCGGGTGAAGTCCCCGCCTTGCGGGCGACGTCGATGACTTTGACGTCCCGGTAGGGCGAGGAGCTGAGCATTTCACTGAGGCAGTCGAGCAGCTTCTGCCGCGTCGCCTGTCCGCGTCGACCGGCCACGCGGCCGTCGACGGTGCGCACTTGTCCTGTCATGCCGTCAGCTTACCGAGGGGTGATCGGAGCGCGATTCGGCCGACTGCAAATGGGGAGTTCCGCAGGTGCGATGGGGTGGTGTGGGAGAAGTGGCCGGATTTCGGCGGATGCGATCCACAGCCTGAATAGTGTTATCAACAGCCTGTGGACAACTTCGGTGGATAACTTTCCGTGAGGCGATGACCAATGAACTCTGATGTCGAACTTTCGTTCGAAAAGGGTCATTCGTTGCGCGGCACATGCGGTGCGCGGCTACCTTGAGTGTGACGAGCGTCACTGCTATGGAAGGATCCGGGCCCATGGCCGCATTCCCGCGCTCCGCGCCGTGCTGGGTGGACGCACAGCTCCCCGATCTCGAAGCGGGCAAGCGTTTCTACGGCGGGCTCTTCGGGTGGACCTTCCGGACCGGGGACGCCGCCGGCGGCGCGTACGCCGACGCCCTCAGCGACGGCAAGCTCGTTGCCGCACTCGCCGCCAAGCGGGACGGCCGGATGCCGACCGCCTGGGGCGTCTACTTCTCCACCGACGACATCGCCGCGACCGTCGCCCTGATCCGGCAGGAGGGCGGCCAGGTCATCACCGAGCCCGTCCGGGTCGGGCGCGCGGGCGTGCTCGCGCAGGCCGCCGACCCGGGCGGTGCGGTCTTCGGGCTCTGGCAGGCCGGTGACCGCAGCGGGTTCGAGAAGCAGAAAGAGCCCGGATCCTTCTGCTGGACCGAGGTGTACACCCGGCAGAAGGACCGCGTCGACGCCTTCTACGAGAAGGTCTTCGGCTTCCTCGGGACCGACCTCGGCGAGTCCGGCACCGATCACGACGAGCCGGGCACCGGCGATGGTGACGCCTCCGACTCCGGATCGGTCGATTCAGGTTCCGCCGGGGCCGGCTCCGGCGGTGCGGGCGCCTCCGAGTCCGGCGTCGACTTCCGCATGTGGTCCCCCGAAGGCACCGAACCCGGCCCCGACACCGCGATCGGCGGACGCAGCGTGATCACCGACGCGTTCCCGGCCGAGATGCCCAGCTATTTCCTCAGCTATTTCGCCGTCGCGGACTGCGACGCCACCGCCGAGACGGCGGTCGTGCTCGGCGGCCGGGTCTCCGCGCCGCCCTTCGACATCCCGTACGGGCGGATGTCGGTCCTGCACGACGATCAGGGTGCCGAGTTCGCCGTACTTCAGCCCCCGGTGTCCTGATAGAGGGCAGAGTGACATGTGACACCCCGATCCGCCCCCGGGTTCGCAACCATCGCATCGGCCAGGAACAATCAGGGAGCGCACCGCCGGGTGGTGCCCAGTGGTGAGACGCTGCACAGGGCGGGTTTTCGCGGACTTCTGTTCCTGAGGTCCGTACGGGGAGGTGGCAGGCAAGTGGTGGAGCAGCTGACGCAGCACGACCCGAGGCGGATCGGCCCGTTCGAGGTGCTGGGACGGCTCGGGGCCGGCGGCATGGGGCTGGTCTATCTCGCCCGCTCGGCGTCCGGCCGACGGGTGGCGATCAAGACCGTGCGTACGGAGCTCGCCGAGGATCAGCTCTTCCGGGTCCGCTTCACGCGTGAGGTGGAGGCCGCCCGCGCGGTCAGCGGCTTCTACACGGCCGCCGTGGTGGAAGCCGACCCGCGCGCGGCCGTGCCGTGGCTCGCCACCGCGTACGTGCCCGCTCCCTCGCTCGAGGAAATAGTGAATGAGTGCGGCCCGATGCCGACCCAGGCGGTGCGGTGGCTGGCCGCCGGGATCGCCGAGGCGCTCCAGTCCATCCATGGCGCGGGGCTGGTCCACCGCGACCTGAAGCCGTCGAACGTGCTGGTGGTCGAGGACGGTCCGCGCGTGATCGACTTCGGGATCGCGTCCGGAGTCTCCAACACCCGGCTGACCATGACCAACGTGGCGGTCGGCACCCCTGCGTACATGTCGCCGGAGCAGGCCAGGGACTCGCGCAGTGTCACGGGCGCGAGCGATGTGTTCTCGCTCGGCTCGACGCTCGTCTTCGCCGCCACCGGGCATGCGCCGTTCCACGGGGCGAACCCGGTCGAGACGGTTTTCATGCTGCTGCGGGAGGGCCCCGATGTGGAGGGGCTGCCCGACGACCTGCGGCCGCTGATCGAGTCCTGCATGCAGATGGACGCCGGGCTGCGGCCCAGCCCGGCCGATCTGCAGGCCCAGCTCGCCCCGCACCTCTTCGCCTCCGGCAGCGACGACAGCGGTACGGCTTCGGCCTGGCTGCCGATGTCCGCCACGGCGATGATCGAGCAGCGCCGAGGCGGGGGGCGCACGGCGGCACCCGCCGCCCCGGCTCCCGCTCCGGCGCCGCCGCAGCCCCAGCAGCCGCCGCGGGGCGCGGACTGGGAGTCGGCGTGGCGCAGCGGGGCGGACCTGAGATCGCCGTCCCCCGCCCCCGCACCTGTTCGGGCGGCGGAGTCGGACGGGGGCGGTCCGGTGCGGTTGCCCGGGGCGAAGGTGCCGATCGGACCCGGGCCGCGTGCCGTGGACGTGCGCGCGATGGCCGGCGCGGAGGCGGGTCCCGCGACCGGGTGGGTGCGCCCGCCCGCCGGGCTGAGCGGCGCGGCCCCGGCCACCGCCCCGCTGCCCGCTCCGGCGCACGCCCCCGATGCGCCGCCCGCGGAGCCGGACCGCTGGCGGCCCTGGCGGTTCCGGATGTCGAACGACGTGTGGGGCACGCCGGTCGTCGCCGGGGACCTGCTGTACGTGACGTCGTTCGAGGTGCACGCGCTGGACGTCGGCAACGGGCGGCGCCAGTTCAAGACCCGTGATGTCGCCTGGTCGATGACGCTCGACGGCGGCCGCATCCACGGCTCCGACGGCCCTTCGCTGTACGCCCTGGACGCGCTGACCGGCGCCGAACGGTGGCGGCTGCAGACCGATGCCTGGGTGTACTCGCTCAAGGCCGACCGGGGCACGGTGGTCACCGGCACGCGCGGTGGCGGCGTGCAGGCGTGGGAAGGGTCCACCGGCGAGAAGCTGTGGGAGACCGGAGGCGTACAGACCGACTTCGAGACGGCCGAGGCCGGGCCCGCGATCCACGACGGCACGGTGTACCTGTGGCAGGACGCCCGGCTGCGCGCGGTGGACGCCCGTACGGGCATCGAGCGCTGGTCGTACCCGATCGGTGACGCGGCGTCCTGCGGGGGAGTGCCGGTACGGGTGACGGCCGCCGCGGACGGCTACGTGTACGTCGCCGCGGGCACCCGGGTCCTCGCGGTGGACATCGCGTCGGGGCTGGTGCGGTGGCACTTCGAGTCGCCCGCGGTCTTCCTGTCCCCGCCCGCGTTCGCGCCGGGGCCGGCGGTCACAGGCGGTGGGGTGTACCTGGCCGACTACCTCGGCACGGTGTACGCACTCGACGCGACGACCGGCAAGGACCGGTGGCGCATCGCGACGGAGGCGCGCCAGTCGATCGAACCGGTACTGGTCACGGCGGGCCATGTCCACGTCGGCAGCGGCAGCGCGCTGTACACGCTGGACGCGGTGACGGGTACCCCGAAATGGCGGTTCGCCGCGGGCGGCGAGGTCGTCGGCGCGCCGGTCGTCGCGGACGGCCGCGTCCACTTCGGTTCCGCGGACCACGTGCTGTACACGCTGGACGCGGCAGGCGGCCAGCTGCGCTGGAAGCTTGCGACGGGCGGCGAGATCACGGGGTCGCCGGTGGCGAAGGGGGGCGTGGTGTACGCGTGCAGCAAGGACCGCTGCGTGTACGCGCTGGACGCACTGAAGGGGACGGGCACGGGGAACCGGGCACGGGCGTAGGCGTTCACCGGGCTCGCCGGGCAGCCGCTCTGTCCTCAACCGCCGGACGGTCTCGTTTTCCCCGCTCGTCCGGCACGTATCGGCCCGTCCGCACACCCCGGCGTGTGCGCGCGGAACCGTGTGCCACGGGTGGGGCAAGGCGATTCAAAGGGCGCGGGGTCCGTCCGGGCGGCCGCTGTGTCCTCAATCGCCGGACGGGCCCGACCGGCCCGGCGGGCGGCGTGGGTCCTGCGCCTCGGGGCCCGTGTACGGGTCCGCCTCGGGCTCCGGCAGGGGACTCGTCTGCACCGATGGCCCCGGCTCCTGCGTGGGCGGCCACGTGTCCGGATCATCCGACCCCGGCGCCGGGTAGGGCCGTTCCCGGTCCACGCGCCCCGGATGCCTGTGCCCGCCCCGCCGCCCCGACATCACCGCAGCCCCCACCAGCATCAGTGCCCCGCCCACCGCGGCGGTCGCCACCCCCACCTGCAGCCCGGATCCGTCCGCCGCCACCGTCAGGCCCCCGGTCGCCTGCCCCTGCCGCACCATCCACAGCACGGTGAAGCCGAGGACGACGACCCCCGCGCACGCGACCAGCAGCCGCGACCGGAGCACCACGCCCACCACCGTCACGGCCGCAGCGAAGAGAAGCGGCAGCCAGACCGACCCCCACAGTCCCGGCCGCGCACCGCTGATGCCGTTGAAGAGGTCCGCGATCCGGTACTGCCGCCCGAGGCGGCCGTCGTACCAGTCACGGAAGGGGCTCAGCACGGCGGCCGCCGCTCCTGCGAGAGCGACGATCGAGCCGAGGATGTTGCGGATCATCATCGGCCTCCTGCGGTCGTGCGGACCGGCATCACGCATCAGCGCCGCTCTCGGCGTCGACGCTACGCCGGGCCCCTGACCCCCGCCACCAGGGGCGCACCGGCCGGACGGCCCTTCCCCGTGCGCCATGCGTTACGGTGTCGCGCGGTCGTTTTACAGCAACATGACAACAACACAAGGGGGGCTGCATCGATGATGCGGCAGCATCTGAAACTCACGGCGGTCCTGGTGGTGGTGGTGCTCGCACTCACCGGCTTCTCGACCTCGAGCCACGGCGGCAAGAGCCGAGGCAGCAAGAGCCGCGGTTCGAGCAGCAGCAGCGGCGGCGGCTGCTCCAACTCCGAGAAGAGCAACGGCAGCTACCACCACAACGACTACGACGACAATGACTACGACGACTCGTCGAGCAGCTCGTCCGGCGGCTCCACCTACGAGACCGCGACCCCCGCCGCCACGGCGACCGACGCGCCCCAGGTGACCGTGATCCGCTGCGCCCAGCCTCGCAAGGGCAAGCGGCGGGCCGTGACGTCCTCCACCGTCCGGGTCGGCTCGAGCGAGCTCGGCACGCATGTGTACAAGGTCGATGTCACCTTTCTCGACGCGCTCGGCAACACCGTCGACACCGGCGAGGCGAACGTGGAGCTGACGGACGTCGACAGCGCGACCGTATCCGTGCGGATGGACAGCCCGAGCAAGGTGTCCCGGGTGAAGAAGTGCCGGGCCGAGGCCGAACTCAGCCACTGACCGCTGCTGACGGGGGCTCCGGCTCACCCCAGCGGGGAGTTCCGGCTCACCGCAGCCGGAACTCCCCGCCGCCCCGCCCCTGGAACAGCTCCCCCTGCCGCTCCACCGGCAGGTTTCCGAGCGCGATCAGGTGCGGGGCGTGGGCCAGCGCCTGGGTGCGCGCCGCTTCCTTGGCGGACCACACCGCCCGCACCGTTCCCTGCACCGCCCCTGTCGGGTACGACGCGATGACGGCTGCCGCCCGCACCGCCGCCTCCACCGCGCCGCCGGGCGCCGTCACCTCGCTGACCAGCCCGGTCTCGTACGCACGACGGGCCGTCACCCGTTCGGCCGTACCCATCAGGGACATCCGGGCGACCTCCCCGAACGGCATCCGCTGCGCCATGTGAATCGCCTCGTACGCGCTGACCATGCCGTACGTCGTATGCGGGTCGAAGAACGTCGCCTGCTCCGAGGCGATGACGAACTCCGCCTCGCCCAACAGATAGAACGCCCCGCCGCACGCCATCCCCTCCACGGCGGCGATCACCGGCTTCCACAGGTCGTTCGCCTTCGGTCCGATCGCGAGCAGCGGATCGTCGATCGTGTAGGGGGACGAGGGCTGCGGCACCTCCACGCCGCGGTCGATCCCCGTACAGAAGGCGCGCCGGCCCGCACCGGTGACGACGACGGCCCGCACCCCGTCGTCGAAACGGAACGCCCGCCATGCGGCGGCGAGTTCGTCCGCCGTTGCCAGGTCGATCGCGTTCAGCTTCTCCGGTCGGTCGAGGGTGACGACCGCGACCCCGGTCTCCTTGTCCGTCTCCGTCCGCAGCGTCATCGTCGTCCGCTCACCGTTCCAGCAGCCAACGGACCACGGTCAGCTCCGGGCTCACCGGCGCGAAGACCGCCCGCACCGGTGCCCCGATCCGCAGCCGCGCCGGATCGGCCGAGTCGAGCGGTGCTTCGGGGCCGCTGACCACATTGCCGACCAGCCGGATGTGCGGAGCTTCGGGGAGTTCGACGACGACCGCGTTGTACGGGGCCTGCGCGGCGTACGCGGGCAGCAGTGGCGGATGCGGTAGCACGTACGACCAGATCCGGCCGCGCCCGCTCATCGCCCGCCACTCGCTCTCGAAGGACTGGCAGTGCGGGCAGCAGGGTCGCGGCGGGAAACGGAGGGCGCCGCACGCGGGGACGGCGCACGCCTGGACGCGGAGTTCGCCCCGGGCGGTGTACTCCCAGAAGGGTGCGCCGTCCTCGTCGGCGACGGGCAGCAGCAGCGATTCCATGCGTGGTCTCAGCTCCTCAGCAGTACGGCGGAGGTGGGCACGCCCTCGCCGGCGGTGACCAGGCAGGTGGCGGCGTCCGGAACCTGCGCGGTGGAGATCCCGCGCAGCTGCTTCACTCCTTCATTGATGAGGTTGAAGCCGTGCACATACGCCTCGCTCAGCCCGCCGCCCCCGGTGTTGATCGGCAGCCGGCCGCCGCTCTCCAGCGCCCCGCCCTCGGTGAACGCGGCACCCTCGCCGCGCCCGCAGAAGCCGTAACCCTCCAGGGAGAGCGGGATGAGCGGGGTGAACGCGTCATAGATCTGTGCGACATCGACATCGTCCGGCCCGAAGTCGGCGTGCTTCCACAGCTGCCGGGCGGCCGTCCAGGCGGGGCCGGTGAGCGGGTCGTCGTTCCAGTAGTTGACCATGCCGTGGTGCTGGGCGGGCAGCCCCTGGGCGACGGAGTGGATGTAGACGGGCTTTTGGCGGCAGTCCCGGGCCCGCTCGGCGGACACGACGACGCAGGCCAGTGCCCCGTCCGTCTCCAGACAGTTGTCGAAGAGACAGAGCGGCTCACTGATCCAGCGCGAGGTCATATACATGTCGCGGGTCAGCGGCCGTTCGTACATCACCGCGTCCGGGTTCTGGTTGGCGCGGTTGCGGCAGGCGAGCGCGACATTGAAGAGATGGTCGCGGGTGGCGCCGTACTCGTGCATGTACCGACGTGCGAGCATCCCGATCTCGTCGGCGGGCCGCAGCAGCCCGTACGGGCGGGTCCACTGGGCGGGGGTGGGCAGTTGAACGGTGGTGTTCTTCCAGGGCCGGGGCCCCGAGCCGCGCTTCCGTGAACGCCAGGCGACCCCGACGCTCGCCTGTCCGGTGGCGACGGCGGCGGCGAGATGCGCGATCGTCGCGCACGAACCACCGCCTCCGTAGCCGACCTTGGAGAAGAAGGTGACGTCACCGGCCCCGATCGCCTTGGCGACCTCGACCTCGTCGGTCTCCTCCATCGTGTACGAGGCGAACGCGTCGACCTCCGACGCGGCGATGCCCGCGTCGTCGAGCGCCGCCACGATGGCCCGGCAGGCCAAAGTCTTCTCGGATTGAGGGAGTTGTTTCGCGAAGGCCGTCTGTCCGATCCCGGCTATCGCCGTCACGTCTTTGAGCGTCGCCACCCGCCACCTCCGCGATCGTCATGACTGCTGACAGCGGCAGAGGCTACAGCTAATCTGACGGATAGTCAGCTATTGCGGTTCGGTGGGAGGGCATGCGATGCGCGGCGACGAGGAATGGGGCAGCATCCCGAGGCTGGTGCGGGCAGCGGCGCAGCGGTACGGGGAGCGCGAGGCGGTCGTCGAGGGCCGCACCCGCATCTCGTACGCCGAACTCGGCGACCGCGTCGAACGCGCCGCCGCCGCGTGCATGGCCGCGGGTGTGGAGCCGGGGGACCGGGTCGCGGTGTGGGCGCCGAACACCCTGGACTGGATCGTCTCCGCCCTCGGGGCGGTCACGGCGGGCGCGGTCCTGGTCCCCCTCAACACGCGCTTCAAGGGTGCGGAGGCGGCGTACATCCTGCAGCGCAGCCGGGCGAAAATGCTCTTCATCACCGGCACGTTCCTGGGCACGTCGTACGTGGCGTCACTGCGCCGCACGGCGGCGGAACTCCCGCACCTGGAGCGGGTGGTGGTGCTCGCGGACACGGCACCCGAGTCCTACGTCACCTGGAAGGACTTCCTGGCGGCGGGGGAGTGGATATCGCCTGCCGCGGTACGGCAACGGGCCGACGCGATCGCCTCCACCGACCCCTCCGACATCATCTACACCTCCGGCACCACGGGCCGTCCCAAGGGCGCCGTCATCACCCACGCCCAGACCCTGCGCTGCTACGCGATCTGGAGCGAACTGGCCGGCCTGCGCGAGGGCGACCGCTATCTGATCGTGAACCCGTTCTTCCACACCTTCGGCTACAAGGCGGGCATCATCGCGTGCCTGATGCGGGGCGCGACGATGATCCCGCAGCCGGTGTTCAACGTGGACACCGTCCTCGCGAACATCGCCGCCGAACGCATCTCGGTCCTCCCCGGCCCGCCCACCCTCCACCAGTCGCTGCTGGACCACCCGGCGCGGGCGACGCACGACCTCTCGGCCCTGCGCCTGGTCGTCACGGGCGCTGCGGTGGTCCCCCTGCGGCTGGTGGAACGCCTGCGCACGGAGCTCGGCATCGCGACGGTCCTCACGGCATACGGCCTCTCCGAGGCGAGCGGCATCGTCACGATGTGCCGAAGGGGCGACCCGCCCGAGACGATCTCCTCCACCTCGGGCCGCGCGATCCCCGGTACGGAGATCCGCGTCCTGGCGGACCCCGGCACCCCCGGCGAGGTCCTGGTCCGCGGCTTCCATGTGATGCAGGGCTACTTCGAGGACCCGGACACCACGGCCGCCACGATCACCGACGACGGCTGGCTCCGCACCGGCGACATCGGCGTCCTCGACGAGGCGGGCAACCTGCGCATCACGGACCGGATCAAGGACATGTTCATCGTCGGCGGCTTCAACGCGTACCCGGCCGAGATCGAACAGCTTCTGGGCCTGCACCCGGACGTGGCGGACGTGGCGGTGATCGGCATCCCGGACCCGAGACTCGGCGAGGTCGGCAAGGCGTACGCGGTCCGCCGGGCGGGCGCCACGCTGACGGCCGACGACCTGATCGCCTGGTCCCGGCGGGAGATGGCGAACTACAAGGTGCCGAGGGCGGTGGAATTCGTGGGGGAGCTGCCGCGGAACGCGAGCGGCAAGGTGGTGAAGGGGGAGCTGCGGGGGCGGGGGTAGGGGCTGCTCAGGATGCGTGGAGGTTACGGATCTCGTCCACGCAAGAGGGCCCGAGCGGTTGGCTCGGGCCCTCTTGCGTGCGGGTGCGGCTCAGCCGGCGTGGTTGTCCTGCGGGGTCACCACGGTGGCGTGCATGTCCTGCGTGGTGACCGGGGTGTCGCCGGTGGCGTGCATGTCAGCCAGCGCCGGAGTGGCCGAGCCGAGGCCCAGGGCCACGGCGAACGCGGCGGCGACGAGCGTCTTCTTCGTGCGGGTCCTTCCAACTCCTGTGGGAGAAGAGAGCTTCCGGACGTGAAGTGACGCTGGTGACAGGGGGGCGATGGCGGAACCCCGTTGGCGCGAAGCGGTTGAACGTTGACGCGATTACGTCAACCGGCGCGCAGACGTGCAGCGGCCGCGACGGCTCCCCCTCCGCGCCGCCGCGGCCGCTCCCCGTGCGGGTTAGGTCTAGATGGTCGGCTTGAACGGCTCCGACGTGGCGTGCTGGTCCAGAGTGGTTACTTCTTCGCCGGTCGCGTGCTGGTCCTGCGTGGTGAGCGGGGTCTCCGGCTCGCCGGTGGCGTGCTGGTCTGCCGGCTTGGTGATCGGGTCCTGCTTCTTGGCATCGGCCATGGTGGTCAACTCCCTCTCTGGGCACTAAGTGCAATGGGCTGGCGAGGCCCGCCCGGCTGTTCCCCCGTGGACTGCCGGACGGGCCTCTCTCGGGCCGCTCACCTTAGTGGTGTGGCCGCTGTCGCCCCCGTCTGCCCCCCGACGCGACGGATCGACAGGTATGAGAATGCAGGGTGGCGATAAACGAACGATGAACGCCCCGTTTTTCAGGCTGCCGCCGCAGGTGCCAGCAGCGACTGAACCTCTTCCGCTTCCGGGGAACCGAGCTCCTCGTAGATGGTCAGTGCTTCACGCCAGCAGACCTGGGCGCGCCCGGTCTGCCCGATTCCGGCGAGAGCACGCCCGAGGACGGTGAGCACGTTTCCGCGTCGCCACTCGCCACCGATGCCACGCAGCACCGTGAGGGCCAACTCGGCGAATTGGGCTGCCTGAGAGGGGTGGTCGGAGGCGATCTCGAGTTCGGCAAGACGGAACAGGGCCATGCCTTCCCACAGCCGCTGCCGACTGTCGCGGAAGATCGCCAGGGCCTCGTTCAGCTCGTCCGTTGCGGCAGACAGCTTTCCACTCCGGGTGAGGGCCAGTCCCAGAGCGTAGCGACCATTGGCGCTGCGCAACGCGTGGCCCAGGGACTCATAGATCTCGATGCCTGACTGGGCAAGAGTGATGGCGCTCTTCGTGCGCCCGGTAGCCAGATGGATGCGGGACAGATTGCACAGCGCGCTGGCTTCGCCGGGACGATTCTTGTCGCTTCGGAATGCATCGATCGCCTGAGTCAGGAAGGCTTCGCCGTCTGCATGGCGGTTCTGGTAGAGGGCGATGATGCCACGGGCATTGGACGCCCAGCAGGCCGGCAACGGGTCGTGCACCGTGTCGGCGAGCCGCATTGCTTCCTGAGCCTCTCGGTCCGCGTGATCGAACCGTCCCGCGAGCTGGTGCACGTTGGCCAGGGACATGACGGCGCGCCCCTCCGCTCGGGGATCACCGCATGTCCGGGCAGCTTCCCGAATCGTGATCGCCGATGCTTCGTACTGCTTTGAGTTCGCACCCGACTCGCCCAGGTCGAGTGCGGCGTAGAGGAGATCGACGGCGCGACGCAGGGAAGCGGGCCCGGATGACTGGCACACGCACGCGAGCAGGTTGGTCGCCTCCGCATAGAGCCAGTCCAGTGCCGAGTGCCGGTCCGCGAACGACAGGCCCTCGTACTGCGTCGGTTCCAGGTGGTCCACCAGCCGGTCCCCCGGCCGCTCCAGCGCATACACCCCCGCCGCCGTGGCCAGGTAGAAGTCCAGCAGCCGCGAAAGCGCCAACTCCCGCTCCTCCGGCGGCTGCTCGTCCCGTTCGGCGCACGCACGCGCGTAGAGCCGTACCAGGTCGTGGTACCGGTACCGACCCGGCGCCGCCGACTCCAGCAGGGACGTGTCGACCAGGGACTCCAGCACGTCCTCCGCCGCATGCGCCTCCAGGTTCAGCAGCGCCGCCGCTGCCGCCAGGGAGATGTCCGGGCCGTCCGCCAGGCCCAGCAGGCGGAACGCGCGGGCCTGGGCCGGTTCCAGCTGGCCGTAGCCGAGTTCGAAGGTGGCCTTCACCGCCAGGTCGCCCGCCTGGAGCTCGTCCAGGCGGCGTCGCTCGTCCGCGAGTTTGGCGGCGAGGACCGAGACCGTCCAGGTGCGGCGGGCGGCCAGGCGGGAGGCGGCGATGCGGATCGCCAGCGGGAGGAAGCCGCACGCGGCCACCACGTCCAGGGCCGCCTCGCGCTCCGAGCCGACCCGTTCCTCGCCGACGATCCGGGTGAAGAGCTGGAGTGCCTCCTCGGGGGACATCACGTCCAGGTCCACCAGGTGCGCGCCCGCCAGGTCGACCATGCGGACGCGGCTGGTCACCAGAGCCGCGCAGCCGGCCGTGCCGGGCAGCAGGGGACGGATCTGCGCCGCGTCGTGGGCGTTGTCCAGGAGGACCAGGATGCGGCGGCCGTCGAGTGTGGAGCGGTACAGCGCCGCTCGTTCGTCCAACGAATCGGGGATCGCCGAGTCGGCGGTGCCGAGGGCGCGCAGGAACGCGCCGAGCACCGTCTCCGGCTCCGCCGCCCGTGCGCCGGCGCCCTGCAGGTCGACGTAGAGCTGGCCGTCCGGGAAGTGCGGGCGCGCCTGGTGGGCGACGTGCACGGCGAGGGTCGTCTTGCCGACGCCGCCGATGCCCGCGAGCGCCGACACGGCCATGACCGAACCCTCCACCGTCGCCAGTCGGTCGCCCAGTTCACTTACGAAGGATGCGCGGCCCGTGAAGTCCGGTACCGTCGCCGGGAGTTGGGCCGGGCGGATGGCGGCGGGCGCGGGTGCCGCCTCGACGGCCGCGTGGGCCAGGTCCTCGTCGGCCTGCAGGATCCGCTGCTGGAGCTGCGAGAGCTCGGGGCGCGGGTCGACGCCCAACTCGTCGGCGAGCAGCCGGCGCGTGTCGGCGTACACCGCGAGCGCTTCCGCCTGACGGCCGCTGCGGTACAGGGCGATCATCAGCAGTTCGCGCAGCCGCTCCCGCAACGGGTGCGCCGCGGTGAGTGCGGTGAGTTCGGAGACCGCCTCCGCGTGGCAGCCGACCTCCAGATCCAGGTCGAGCCGGGTCTCGGTGAGCTGGAGCCGCCACTCCTCCAGCCGGGTGCGCTGGTTCTCGGCGTACGGGCCCGGGACGGAGGCCAGCGGTTCGCCGTCCCACAGCGCCAGTGCCTCGTTGATCAGGGTGCGGGCCCGGGTCCGGTCGCCGCCGGCCCGCGCCTTCTCCGCTTCCGCGGCCAGTTCCTGTGCCGCCGTCAGGTCGAGCGCGTCGGGCCGGGTCCGTATGGCGTAGCCGCCGGCGTTGCTGATCAGTGTGGACGGGTCGAGGATCTTGCGCAGTCGGGACGCGTACGTCCGTACGGCGGCGAGCGCCTGTGACGGGGGCTCGTCGCCCCAGATGGCGTCGATGAGTTCGGCGGCGGTGGCCGTGCGTCCGTCGCGCAGCAGCAGCGCTACCAGCAGGGCCCGTTGCTGCGGCGAGCCGGACGCCAGCGGTTCGTCGTCGCGCCAGGCGCGTACGGGGCCGAGCACGGCGAACCGCAGGCCGGTCCCGGTCGTCTGCTGCTGAGCAGCGCGCTGCTCCGGAACGCGCACGCGTGGCCCGTGGTCACGGTCCATTGATGCCCCCTGTCCTGCTCGCCCCGTCAGTTCTGCCGGTCGCGCTGATCCCGCTGGCGCTGCTGATGCTGATGGTCCCGCTGGTGTCTCTGCCCGGAATGACCGCTGCTGCACCGATGTGGTCCGGATGGATCCGGATGGCGGCCTACCGCTGGTATCGCGGTCAACAGTCTGCCTTGTTTTGGGTGGACACGTCAGCAGTGGGTGACGCTCTGCACAAGCCCTCGACAACGATTTGGAACCGGCGCCCGGTCAAGAGAGCTGACGATGTGTCAGATCGGCGCTACCGTGGTGCACATGGAGACCTTCCCGAAGATCATCTCGGTGGACGACCACACGGTGGAGCCCGCTCATGTCTGGCGGGACCGGCTCCCGTCCAAGTACCTCGACCGCGGCCCGCGCATCGTCCGCGCACCCCTGAAGGAAATGAGCTTCATGGGCGGCAGGTTCGCACCGGTGATGGGAACAAAGGGCGACGAGGGGCCGATCGGCGACTGGTGGGTGTACGAGGATCTGCACCGGCCGCTCACCCGGCTCGACACCTCCGTCGGCTACGACCGGGACGAGATCAAGCTCGAAGTCATCACCTACGAGCAGATGCGCCCCGGTTCGTACGCGGTCCCGGACCGGCTCGCCGACATGGACATCAACCACGTCCAGTCCGCGCTCTGTTTCCCGACCTTCCCCCGGTTCTGCGGCCAGACGTTCACGGAGGCGAAGGACCGTGAACTCGGGCTGCTCGGCGTGCGCGCGTACAACGACTGGATGGTGGAGGAGTGGTGCGGCCCCGACGCGCAGGGCCGGCTGATCCCGCTGACCCTCGTCCCGCTCTGGGACGCACAGCTCGCCGCCGACGAGGTCCGGCGGAACGCCGCGCGCGGGGTGCGTGCCGTCGCGTTCTCCGAGATACCCCCACATCTCGGACTCCCGTCGATACATACGGACGAGTGGGATCCGTTCCTGCGGGCCTGCGACGAGACGGGCACCGTGATCGCGATGCACATCGGCTCGTCCTCGAAGATGCCGTCCACCTCGGCCGACGCCCCGCCCGCGGTCGGCTCCACCATCACCTTCGCCAACTGCTGCTTCTCGATGGTCGACTGGCTGATGAGCGGCAAGTTCGAACGGTTCCCGAACCTCCGGATCATGTACGCGGAGGGCCAGATCGGCTGGATCCCCTACATTCTGGAACGGGCCGATGCGGTCTGGGAGGAGAACCGGGCCTGGGGCGGTGTCGCCGACAAGGTGCACCGGCCGCCGTCGGAGCTCTTCGCCGAGCATGTGTACGGGTGCTTCTTCGATGACGCGTTCGGGCTGAAGAACCTGGACGCGATCGGCGTCGGAAACGTCCTGTACGAGACCGACTACCCGCACTCGGACTCGACCTGGCCCAAGTCGCGCGAGGTCGGCGAGGCGCAGATGGGGCACCTGGACCCGGACGTGGTGGACCGGATCGTGCGCCGCAACGCCATCGATCTGCTGGGGCTCACGGACGAGGGGCTGTGGCCGGGGCCGAGGTCGTGAGCGCATAGGCGTCGCCGGCGGGTGGTGCGGCGCGGGGCCCACCGCCCCCGGCGGGCCCCGCGGGACGTGGTCAGGTCCTGGTCACCGGCTCCTGGAGCTCCGTCACCCACTCGTCCCTGTCCTCCGGGCACTCCAGGTTGATCTCCCGGGTGTACCCCAGGGACCGGTACCCGTTGGTGTCCAGCCAGCGGGCCAGCGTCTGCTCGGTGGTGAGGACCCCGTCCATCGAACCGCGATGGACGATGGTCGCCGCCTCGAACGCGGGCAGGTCGACCACCGTCACGCCGGTGTCACCGACCGGGCCGACCGGGGCGGATACCGTCACCCCCGCGTGCACGGTGATCGCGCCGTCGCCCGCCGGGGCGTCCTCGTAGCGCGCGATGCCCGGGCCGGTGGGACTGATTCCGGCCGCCTCCAGCAGCGGGAACAGCCGGTCGTACAGCGGTCCGATCACCGGAGTGATGGCCTGCGGCTCGTAGCCGGCCGCGGTCCCCGTCAGCTCCGCCACCCGTACCGCGGGAACGTTCTTGATCACAACGTCGTCCGTGGGCATGTGCCCCTCGCTCTCGATAGACCGGAGCCTCGCCTCGACCTGCGCCAGCCGCGCCGCCGCTGCGGCCATGGCCGCCTCCAGCTCCGCCTGCCGCAGGCGCAGCATTCCGCGGAGCTCCTCGGGTCCGACCTGTTCGTCGAGGACGGCCTGCACCTGCTGGAGCGTGAAGCCGAGATCCTTGAGAGCGATGATGCGGTTGAGGCGGGCGAGCTGAGCGGCACCGTAGAAGCGGTAGCCGGTCGCGGGGTCGGTGCGGTCGGGAGGCAGGAGTCCGATGGCGTCGTAGTGACGCAGCATCCGGGCCGACACCCGTCCGTACCTGGCGAAATCTCCGATGGTGAACATGATGTCTCCCAGTGCAGGCCCTCACACGGTGTCAAGGTCAAGCCCCCGTCCACGGCGGCACCGGGGCGGGCGGGCCACCACAAGGCAGGAGCCCCGCTCCCCCGCCGAGGCGGGGGAGCGGGGCTCCTTGGGTACTGCATGCCGGCCGCGATCGGCCGACCCGGGCAACTAGGCCGGGCTGACGTTCTCAGCCTGCGGGCCCTTCGGCCCCTGAGTGACGTCGAAGTTCACGACCTGGTTCTCCTCGAGGGAGCGGAACCCGGACGCGTTGATCGCGGAGTAGTGGACGAAGACATCCGGGCCGCCGCCGTCCTGGGCGATGAAGCCGAAGCCCTTTTCAGCGTTGAACCACTTGACGGTTCCGGTAGCCATAAGCCCTCCTTGGGCCAAAGGGTTGCCCTGCTCCAGAACCTGCAAAGAAGTCTGAAAACTACAAAAGCCTGCGGGTTACATGCTCCGCAGGCTCTGTACTGCAAGGGAAACCAAACTGCAACTTGCGTCGAGCCTAGCACGCAGCGTGTGCGGAACGGTAGAGGGAAAGATCACTTCACCCGGATGTTTGATTGCCCTGTCGAGAGGCTGACGGGGATAGCGGTCGGAAGGCGGCTCGGGGCTGTCGTTCGGGTGGCGTGGAGGTGGCCGCGCAGGCATGCCGGGGCGCGGGACCGGCAGGCACGGAGGAGTGGGACCGGGCGTGCCCCCGAGCCCCGGTGGCGGCGGGGTGCCCGCACGGGTCTAGCCTCGCGATGTGGACAATTCAACCGTCTCCCCCGCAGCAGGCGACGACCGTCGCAGCAGGCCGCGCGTCGGCCACATCCAGTTCCTGAACTGCCTCCCTCTCTACTGGGGCCTGGCACGGACCGGAACCCTGCTCGACCTGGAGCTGTCGAAGGACACCCCGGAGAAGCTCAGCGAGCAGCTGGTACGCGGTGACCTCGACATCGGCCCCATCACCCTCGTCGAGTACCTGCGCAACGCCGATCAGCTCGTCGCCTTCCCCGATATCGCGGTCGGCTGCGACGGGCCCGTCATGTCGTGCGTGATCGTGTCGCAGCTGCCCCTGGAGCAGCTCGACGGGGCCCGGGTGGCACTCGGTTCGACCTCGCGCACCTCCGTACGCCTCGCTCAGCTGCTGCTCGCCGAGCGGTACGAGGTGACGCCCGACTACTACACCTGCCCGCCCGACCTCGGCCTGATGATGCAGGAGGCGGACGCCGCCGTGCTGATCGGTGACGCCGCGCTGCGCGCCTCGCTGCACGATGCGCCGCGCCTCGGTCTGCAGGTCCATGACCTGGGGCAGATGTGGAAGGAGTGGACGGGGCTGCCGTTCGTCTTCGCGGTCTGGGCGGCCCGCAAGGACTATCTGGCCGCGCACCCGGCCGTGGTGGAGGAGGTGCACCGGGCGTTCCTCGCCTCGCGGGACCTGTCGCTGGAAGAGGTCACCAAGGTCTCCGAGACGGCGGCGCGATGGGAGGTCTTCGACGCGGAGCTGCTGGAGCGGTACTTCACGACGCTGGACTTCCGCTTCGGTCCGGACCAGCTGTCGGGCGTACGTGAGTTCGCCCGCCGGACCGGGGCGACGACCGGTTTCCCGGTGGACGTGAACGTCGAGCTGCTCGACCACTGATCGGCACCGGCCGCTGCGCGGGGGGAATGGGCCCGGGCAATAGGTGAATGCTGAACCTTCTTCCGGCTTCCCCGTTCCCTCCCGGGCCGTTTATCGCGCCGCCCCGCGGATTCCTTTCCGGCGAATGCCGCGAATGCGGCGGCCGGACAGCTCGTACGTCCTATCCCGAATAGAGGACGGCGTACGGGGTGAGTCCGGGTCGAGTCCTGGATTCGATCGGGTGAACGACTCATTCGCGCCTTTTGTTGTGTCGAAAACCGCGGTTCGTTCCCATAGGGGCGAAATCAGCCGATGGTTTCTCTGTGATCGCACGACCTCCGACCCCTAGGCTTCGGTCGGAGGTCCGGCCGGTCCACAGGGGGAGTCCATATGCAGCCGCTGGAAGCCGGCGAACCGCTCACCATCGGTTCCTACCGGCTGCTCGGCAGACTCGGTGCGGGCGGCATGGGCCGGGTGTATCTGGGACGCAGCGCGGGCGGACGCACCGTCGCGGTCAAGGTCGTCCATCCGCACTTCGCACTCGACGAACAGTTCCGTGCCCGGTTCCGGCGCGAGGTCGACGCGGCGCGGCGGATCGGCGCCCAGTGGACGGCGCCCGTCCTGGACGCCGCCCCGGACGCACCCGTGCCATGGGTCGCCACCGGCTATGTCGCCGGACCCCCGCTGTCGGCCGCGGTCACCGAGCACGGGCCACTGCCCGAGCAGGCGGTGCGGACTCTGGGCGCCGGACTCGCGGAGGCCCTGGCCGCCGTGCACGGGCAGGGGCTCATCCACCGTGACGTGAAGCCGTCCAACGTCCTGCTCGCCCTCGACGGCCCCCGTCTCATCGACTTCGGCATCGCCCGCGCGATCGACGCCACTGCCTCGCTCACCTCCACCGGGGTCTCGGTCGGCTCGCCCGGCTACATGGCACCGGAGCAGATCCGGGGCCTGGAGATCTCGGGCGCCGCCGATGTCTTCTCGCTCGGCGCGGTGCTCGCGTACGCGGCGACGGGCGACGCCCCCTTCCTCGGCGACTCCTCGGCGGTGCTCCTCTACAAGGTGGTGCACGAGGAGCCGGAGCTGGGTGAGATCGAGGGCGAGCTGCGGGACGTGATCGCCACGTGCCTGGCGAAGGACCCGGCGCGTCGGCCCACCCCGACGGAGCTCGCCCGGCGGCTGGTACCCGGCGGGGCGGCGGCGGCGGTGGCGGCGGGCTGGCTCCCCGGACCGCTGGAGCGTGAGGTCAGCCGCTCGGCAGTGGCGCTGCTGGACCTGGAGCCGCAGGACGGGCCCGTGCAGTCGGGACCGGTGCCGTTCAGCAACGCCTCCCTCACCGCCCACGGCTTGGCCGACAGCAACGGCGCGCTCGGAGTGTTCGGGCCGCCGGTCGAGCCGACCCGCCCGCCCCGGACGTTCCCGTCGGCCGAGGCCGGGGATTACAACTCGGGCGGGCTCCCCGGCCCCCGTACCGCCGACTCCCGGTTCTCCGTCACCGTCGGCGCCGACTCCGAACCCGGCCTCCCCGACCGGAACCGCGGCCGCAGGCTCAGCTGCACCGTGGCCCTCGCCGTGGCGGGCGCGCTCGCCGCCGTGACCGTCGGCAGCGCCCTCCTGTTCGACCTGCTGCCGGGCAGCGGTGGCGGCGACGCCGAGCACGGCGGGGCCGCCCAACCCCCCGCCGCTTCCTCCAGCGCGTCGCCGGACCCGGCGGACGAGGGCACCGGCGGCGCGGACCAGGTGACCGCGCTGCCCAAGACGTTCGTCGGTACCTGGAAGGGGCCGCTGACCGAGAAGACGACCGGACAGTCGCACGGCACCCTCACCGCGGTGTTCACCGAGGGGAAGAAGGGCACGGACGTCGTCCGTATGAGCACCACCCTCTCCACTCTCGGAGTGACCGTCAGCTGCAACAGCATCGCGGAGCTCTCCTCCGGCACCGCCGAGGAACTGACCCTCCGGGAGCGCGCCGACCCGGACCGGCCCGGCACCGCCGGGCTCTGCACGGACACCACGACCGACGTCACCTTCACCCTCGCCGAGGACGGCACACTCCGCTTCCGGTCCGAGGAGCGCGGCGCGGGACTTCCGTACGGCACACTCGCCCGGTCCGGCAGCTGACCCGGGGAGGGGCTGGCGTAGGCTGAACCGGTCCGTAGATCCGTTGAAAAACCGCCGAAAGGTGACAGCCCGGTGACCGAGAAGGCCGACCTCCAGCCCATCCTCGACCGAGCCGCCGAAGGCGGCCGGATCACTCCGGAGGAGGCCCTCGACCTCTACCGGTCGGCGCCCCTGCACGCGCTGGGCGCGGCCGCCGACGCCGTGCGCCGACGCCGCTACGCCGGTACGGAGCACATCGCGACGTACATCATCGAGCGCAACATCAACTACACCAACGTGTGCGTCACGGCCTGCAAGTTCTGCGCCTTCTACGCCGCACCGAAGGACACCGCCAAGGGCTGGTCCCGCGACCTCGACGACATCCTGCGCCGCTGCGCGGAGACCGTCGAGCTCGGCGGCACGCAGATCATGTTCCAGGGCGGACACCACCCGGACTACGGCGTCGAGTACTACGAGGAGCACTTCTCCGCGATCAAGAAGGCGTTCCCGCAGCTGGTCATCCACTCGCTGGGTGCCTCCGAGATCGAGCACATGGCCCGGATCTCCAAGGTCTCCGTGGAGGAGGCCATCCAGCGGATCCACGCCGCCGGTCTCGACTCCTTCGCGGGAGCCGGTGCCGAGCTGCTGCCGGCCCGGCCGCGCAAGGCGATCGCCCCGCTCAAGGAGTCCGGCGAGCGCTGGCTGGAGATCATGGAGGCGGCGCACCGGCTCGGTGTCGAATCCACCTCCACGATGCTGATGGGCACCGGCGAGACCAACGCCGAGCGCATCGAGCACCTGCGGATGATCCGCGACGTACAGGACCGGACCGATGGCTTCCGCGCGTTCATCCCGTACACGTACCAGCCGGAGAACAACCACCTGAAGGGCCGGACGCAGGCCACGCTCTTCGAGTACCTGCGGATGATCGCCATCGCCCGGCTCTTCCTCGACAACGTCGCCCACATCCAGGGCTCCTGGCTGACCACCGGCAAGGAGGTCGGCCAGCTGTCGCTGCACTACGGCGCCGACGACCTCGGCTCGATCATGCTGGAGGAGAACGTCGTCTCCTCCGCCGGTGCCAAGCACCGCTCCAACCGCCTGGAGATCATCGACCTGATCCGCAAGGCGGGCCGTGTCCCGGCGCAGCGCGCCACGACGTACGAGCACCTCGTCGTCCACGACGACCCGGCGAACGACCCGGTCGACGAGCGCGTCGTCTCGCACATCTCGTCCACCGCGATCGAGGGCGGCACCGCACACCCGGAGCTCAAGCTCCTCAGCGCCAACTGAGGCCGACCGGCGCATGGGGGGCGGAAGAAGGAGCGGGGCTGGGTGTGTGCGGCCGCAAGGCGGAGGATTGAGGCAGATGGGGTCTCCCCTGCTCGAGCGCAGTCGAGAGCCTGGGGAAGGAGCCATGGTGATTGACGACAACGCGGCAGATGTGCGTGCCCGGCACCGCGACGCCGCCCCCCATCTGCCGGTCGGTCCGGGGCTGCTTTGCTGACTGTTCACGCCGCGCCGCTGGTTCTTCCGGTCGGCGCGGCGGCCGTCGCGCAGGGCGCGGTCGCCGTGGACGGCGACCGGATCGTCGCCGTCGGACCGTACGACGAGGTCGTCGCCGCCCACCCGGCGGCCCGGGTCCGCCAGTGGCCGGGCGTCCTGACGCCCGGTCTGCGGCAGTGGCATGCCGTCTGGCTGCTGACCCGCTGCTACCACCCCGACCCGCGCGAGGCGGACCAGCTCGGCGACCGGCCGCTGTGGGGCGAGGCGTTCGAACAGCTGGCCGCGGAGATGGACGCGGCGCGGCGGGCGGGCAGCGTACGGCGCGGGCTGCAGCAGATGCTGCGGCACGGCACCACACACCTCGCGGGCCGGTTCCACGACCCGGTCGTCCGCACCGCCGTGTACCGAGCGGGGCTGACCGAGGTCCCAGCCGTCGCCGCCCCCGGCATCCTGGTCGGCGAACCGAGCCTGGACCCGTTCGTGGAGGGCCATGACCTGCCCGGCTCCGTGCACGGCCCGCTCGCCGTCGGCGGCCGCGCCGACCTCGCCGTCTTCGACGTACCGGACGAGGACGCGCTCTGCGCGGCGGGCGCCGGGGCGTGCGTCGCCACGGTGCTCGGCGGGCGGCTGGTGTACCGGCGGCGGTAGGCGCTCCGGAGCCCGTCAGAGGACGGGCGGGCCGCTTACGTACCTGCCCGTGGCCGTGTACGGCCAGGGGTTGGCGACGCGCCCCCGCAAACCGTCGATCTGCTGCATCATCGCGGGCGCGGGGCGCCCGGTACTCGGCGAGCGGCCCGTCGGACTGCGGCGACCCCCGCATCCACCGCTTCAGGTTCACCACGACGTGCTGCCGACGCGGCAGTTGACCTCGCCCCGCGTGTGCAGCCCGTACGCCCCGCAGAGCCGGTCGACGATGTCCGGCGTCGCGATACGGATCACCGGACCGGCCGGACCCGAGCCGACCTGCCGGAATGCGTCGTGACAGATCGCGGGCGCTCTCCGCCGTCGCGCCCACAAGGTTGAAGCCGGCTTCCGAGCAGCTCCGGGCGCCGACGCACGACCGGCGCGAGGCCTCCGCGGCCGGGCTGCTTGAATGGGTGGGTGACCCGAGCATCCCTGGACAAGCAGCCGCACGAAGTCGCCTCGATGTTCGACGACGTGGCGGCGAACTACGACCTCACCAACGATGTGCTGTCGCTCGGCCAGGCCCGGCTGTGGCGCAAGGAGGTCGCGAAGGCGGTGCACGCCCGCCCCGCGGAGAAGGTCCTCGACCTGGCCGCGGGCACGGCGACGTCCTCGCTGCCGTTCGCCGCGACCGGCGCGTACGTCGTGCCGTGCGACTTCTCCGTCGGCATGCTGCAGGTCGGCAAGAAGCGTCATCCCTGGCTGCCGTTCACCGCGGGCGACGCCACGAAGCTGCCGTTCCGCGACGAGACGTTCGACGCGGTGACGATCTCCTTCGGGCTGCGCAACGTCCAGGACACGGAGGGGGCACTGCGCGAGCTGTACCGGGTGACCAAGCCGGGCGGCCGCGTGGTCATCTGTGAGTTCTCGCAGCCGACCTGGGCGCCGTTCCGCACGGTCTACACCGAGTACCTGATGCGGGCACTGCCGCCGGTCGCCCGCGCGGTGTCGTCCAACCCCGACGCGTACGTCTATCTCGCCGAGTCCATCCGTGCCTGGCCCGATCAGGCCGGGCTCGCGCAGCTGCTGCAGAAGGCGGGCTGGGCGAAGGTGGCCTGGCGGAATCTGACCGGTGGTGTGGTGGCGCTGCACCGGGGCGTACGTCCCTGACGCAGACCGCCGCCCCGCAGCGAGTGAGACGAGGACAAGCAGAGCGGCGAGACGATCCACGCGATCGACCAGAGCTACATCGCCGACGACGGCACCGAGTACGCGATCTGCACCACCGAACGCGACAGCTACTGGCCGGACGCCCGGCAGATCTTCGACACCGCCCTGTCCACCTGAACCTCGACGACTCCGACTGACCGACCGCCGCCTCACGCCTCCAGCCCCAGCCGGAAACAGCAGACCTCCTGCCCCGGCTGCGGGGTCGCGAAGCTCTCCGCGCGCTGCATCCCCAGCCGCCGGGCGACGGCGATCGACCGTTCGTTGCGCGCGTCGATCGTCGCCACCACCCGGTCCACCCCCGCCGCGCGCACCCGCTCCAGGGTGAGGCGCGCGGCGGCGGTGGCATAACCCCGGCCCCAGGCGGCCCGGCCGAGCCGCCAGCCGATCTCGATCTCGCCGACCGGGCCGTATGCGGTCTGCGGCCACGGCTGCGCACCGGTGAAGCCGAGGACCTCGCCGTCCTCGTCGAGCACGGTCCACAGACAGAAGCCGAGCTCCGCGTCGTACCTGCGCTGGCGCGCGGTCCACTCCTCGTACAGCGAGAGTTCCGCCGATGCGCCGCCGAAGAACTCCATCACCTCCGGGTCGTCGAACGCCCGGTGCCAGGCAACGGCGTCCTCGTCGGTCGGGACACGCAGCTGTACGGAGGGGCCGGGGGAGTGCACGGTCGACATCGGGGAGCCCTTCGGAAGGTCGGTCAGCAGGCACCCATAGACTGCACGGGACATGTGCCGCGCGGCACGCGATTTCGAGTCTTCGGGAGATCCGACCGTGACCGAGCCCCTGTCCGAACACAGCGCGGATGTGATCGTCGTCGGGGCAGGCCCAGCCGGCTCCACGACCGCGTACTACCTCGCCAAGGCCGGACTCGACGTTCTCCTGCTGGAGAAGACCGCCTTCCCGCGCGAGAAGGTCTGCGGCGACGGTCTCACCCCGCGCGCCACCAAGCAGCTCGTCGCCATGGGCATCGACATCTCCGAAGAGGCCGGCTGGCTGCGCAACAAGGGTCTGCGCATCATCGGCGGCGGCGTCCGGCTGCAGCTGGACTGGCCGGACCTCGCCTCGTACCCGGACTACGGACTGGTCCGCAAGCGCGACGACTTCGACGAGCAGCTGGCCCGCCAGGCGCAGAAGGCGGGCGCCCGGCTGTACGAGCGGTGCAATGTCGGCGCCCCGATCATCGACGAGCGCACCGGCCGCATCACCGGTGTGAACGCGAAGCTCGGCGAGGAGAAGACCCCGGTCACCTTCCACGCCCCGCTCGTCGTCGCCGCCGACGGCAACTCCACCCGGCTGTCGCTCGCCATGGGCCTGCACCGCCGCGAGGACCGCCCGATGGGCGTCGCGGTCCGTACCTACTTCACCTCCCCGCGCCACGACGACGACTACCTGGAGTCCTGGCTGGAGCTGTGGGACCGGCGCGGCCCCCAGGACCGACTGCTGCCCGGCTACGGCTGGATCTTCGGCATGGGCGACGGTACGTCCAACGTCGGCCTCGGCATCCTCAACTCGTCGTCCGCCTTCAAGGAGCTGGACTGGCGCGAGGTCCTCAAGGCGTGGTGCGCGTCCATGCCGGAGGACTGGGGTTACACCCCGGAGAACATGACGATGCCGATCCGCGGCGCCGCGCTCCCCATGGCGTTCAACCGCCAGCCGCACTACACCAAGGGGCTACTGCTCGTCGGTGACGCGGGGGGCATGGTCAACCCGTTCAACGGCGAAGGCATCGCGTACGCCATGGAGTCGGGCCAGATCGCCGCGGACGTCATCGTCCAGGCGCATGCCCGCGCGACCCCCGCCCAGCGCGAACTGGCGCTGCACAACTACCCGAAGATCCTCAAGGAGACCTACGGCGGCTACTACACGATGGGCCGCGCCTTCGTGAAGCTGATCGGCAACCCGAAGGTCATGAAGATCGCCACCCAGCGCGGTCTGACGCACCCGCTGCTGATGAAGTTCACGCTGAAGATGCTCGCCAACCTCACCGACCCGACCGGTGGCGACGCGATGGACCGCATCATCAACGGCCTCTCGAAGGTGGCCCCGAAGGCCTGACCGTCATTCCCGTCGGCGTCCTCGCTCGGTCCATGAGCGAGGCGCCGGCGATCTCCGTGATGCGTGTGAGGCGTTGAGCCCGCTGTCCCGCTGCACGGATCCGGGGGCGGGCGGCGTCCCCGGCCGGGTCAGTAGTAGCCCTTCTCGCCGTCGATGATCTCCCGTACGGCATCGAGATGACCGGCGTGCCGGGCGGTCTCCTCGATCATGTGGAACAGCATCCACCGCAGATTCGCGGAGGCGATCTCGAAGTCGGGATGACGGCCCACGTCCTCCAGGGCGTGGGCCTCGACGATCTCGTCGGTGACGGCGCACTGCTGCTCGTACTCCTTGAGGAGCTGCGCGAGCGGAATGCCGTCGACCCGCATGTCGGCATCCTCGGTGTCCGGGTCGAACCGCGGCCCCACGGCGGGCCGGCCGAGGAACATCACCTCGAAGCAGCAATGCTCGACCCAGCGCAGATGCGAGACGATCCCTGCGGCCGACAGACGGGGCGAGGCGGGGAGCACGGCCCGGTGCGCATCGGTCTCGGACAGCCCCTCGCACTTCCAGTGGACGACCGCCCGCTGCATGTCGAACCAGCCGAGCAACTGGGTCCGCTCGTCGGCTTCGTACGGAGGGCGTATACGCGGGCGGGTCATGGGAGTTGAAGCTACCCCGACCGGGATCGCGTGCGCAGGCGGATCCGGGAACGGAAAAGGCACCGGGGCGGCAACGACAGCACCGGGCCCACCGCTCCACGACGAAGGGCCGTCGCTCCCGAGCGGGGGAGTGACGGCCCTTCGCCGTGTTCGCGCGCTTGTGAATCAGAGAACGCGGACCGCGCCCGACGGCGGGTCGTAGCTCAGCGGGCGCTGCACCACACCGGTGCTGGAGTTCTGCGCACCGACGAACTGGCCGCCGCCCACGTAGACGCCGACGTGGTACGCGGAGCCCGCGCCGCCCCAGTAGAGGATGTCGCCGGGCTGGAGGTTGCTCAGCGAGACCTGGGTGCCGGCGGTCGACTGGGCCTGCGAGACGCGCGGGAGGTCGACGCCCACCGTGCGGAACGCGGCCTGGACCAGGCCGGAGCAGTCCCAGGAGTTGGGGCCGGTGCCGCCGGACACGTATGCGTCGCCGACCTGCGCCTTGACGAACGCGATGACGGACGCGGCGGAGCCGGTGGCGCTCGAGGAGGAGGAGGCCACGGCGGTGGAGCCGGACGCGCTGAGCGTCGTGCGGGCCTCGGAGCGGGAGGCGCGCAGGGCGGCCTCCGCCTTGGCCTTGGCGGCCGCCTCTGCCTTCTTCTTGGCCTCCGCCTTGCGGACCGCCTCGGCCTTGGCCTTCGTGGCGGCCTTGGCCGCGCTGGTGGCTGCGGCGTCCTCGTGGGCCTGCGTCTCCAGGTCCAGAGCGACCTGCTGCGTGGCCTCGGCGGACGCGGCGACGGAGGTGGAGAGCCCGGAGGTGAGGGTGGGCATCTCGATGGTCTGGGTCACCGGCTCGGCCTGGGCCGGACCGGCAGCGCCTGCGACCGCGATGGTGCTGAGGACGCCACCGGCAACTCCGGCCCTCAGCGCCGTTTTCGGGGCGCTTCGACGGGGCTTCCGGTGGCTGGGTATGTGAGCGGTGTGGGACATGAGTACTAGCGCTATCAGGGCCCCTGGGTTCCCTTCAAGAAACGTGTGTTGCGACACAGTTACGTTCGGAATCTGTGAATCCGCTTCCTGGCGGCCCTTATTGACGCCGTAACGGGCAAACCGGGCATGCATGATCACGGCTGTGATCACGGGCTTTCAGTAATTCGCCCGAATTGCCCGTCGCTTACCATCCGTTCACACCGATGGCCAAGCCCGCTTTTGCTGAAGGTCTTGCGGAGTGATGCAGGTCACAGCATGGCTGTCGTGTGGTGGGCATACGAGCGGTCGGCGCGCGCGGCGGCGTCGATGGAGGGGTGGCCGGCGCGGTGGGTGGCGCGGTGGCCGGCGCGGCGGGCGACGTTTCGTCCGGAAGGCCGCGAATGTGCGCACGCGTCCACATCGCTCCCCGCGAGCCCCTCGCACGGGTGACCCGGAGTGGGGCGGATTCTCTTATCACCACCCAGCCGTCCATTGCCAATTTGCTCGTTGAGGCGTCTGATTGTTAGAGGAGCATCGCCTTGACCAGCAACAACAACACCAGATGTCACGTCTCGTGATCGCGCGGCCGCTTTGCGTACGAAGATCACTCCTCATCCGGCTTCATGATCCTTCGCCGGGTGGTGGAGATCACAAAGCCGGTGTAGTACCCCGTGTCGCAGATCACAGGACGGCAGGCATAGGATGCGGGGCAGTCGGGCTTGTGAACTGCCTCACATGTGCACGATCTTGGTGAGGTGGCGAGCCGGTCGCCCGATGCGGTCCAACGGTCAAGGACGACTGGAAGGAGCGAGGAGCGTGAATGCCTACGCGCCCATCCTCGTGCTCGGCGCCATCGGGGCAGGGTTTGCGATCTTCTCCGTGGTCATGGCCACGCTTATCGGCCCGAAGCGGTACAACCGAGCAAAGCTCGAAGCGTACGAGTGCGGTATTGAACCCACCCCCACTCCAGCCGGAGGCGGCCGCTTCCCCATCAAGTACTACCTGACGGCGATGCTCTTCATCGTCTTCGACATCGAGATCGTCTTCCTCTATCCCTGGGCGGTCACCTTCGACGCCCTGGGGATCTTCGGGCTCGTCGAGATGCTGCTCTTCGTGCTCACCGTCTTCGTCGCCTATGCGTATGTATGGCGTCGCGGCGGCCTGGAATGGGACTGAGGGGCTGAGGGGCACACCATGGGACTCGAAGAGAAGCTGCCCAGCGGCTTCGTGCTGACCACTGTCGAGCAGGCCGCCGGCTGGGTGCGGAAATCCTCCGTCTTCCCCGCGACGTTCGGTCTCGCCTGCTGCGCCATCGAGATGATGACGACCGGGGCCGGGCGCTACGACCTGGCCCGATTCGGGATGGAGGTCTTCCGCGGATCGCCGCGGCAGGCGGATCTGATGATCGTGGCAGGGCGGGTCAGTCAGAAGATGGCGCCCGTCCTGCGGCAGGTCTACGACCAGATGCCGAACCCCAAGTGGGTTATCTCCATGGGGGTTTGTGCATCATCGGGTGGGATGTTCAACAATTACGCCATTGTGCAGGGTGTTGATCACATTGTCCCGGTCGATATCTATTTGCCGGGTTGTCCGCCACGCCCCGAGATGCTGATGGACGCCATTCTCAAGCTCCACCAGAAGATCCAGGGCTCCAAGCTCGGGGTCAACGCGGAGGAGGCCGCCCGCGAGGCGGAGGACGCGGCACTCAAGGCGCTTCCCCTGATCGAGATGAAGGGGCTGCTGCGGTGAGCGACGAGCAGAACAGCAACGGCGTACCCGCGCCCCGCGACGAGACCGGCGAGGTCATCGGCGTACGGAAGGGCATGTTCGGCGCCAACAACGGCGGCGACACCTCCGGCTACGGCGGTCTCGTCCGCACGGTGACGCTGCCGGGCGCCACGTCCCGGCCGTACGGCGGCTGGTTCGACGAGGTGGCCGACGAGCTCGAAGGGGCCCTGGAGGAGCAGGACCTGCTTCCCGAGAACGCCATCGAGAAGACCGTCGTCGACCGCGGTGAGCTCACCTTCCACATCGCCCGCGAGCACTTGCCCACCGTGGCTCGAACCCTGCGCGACGACCCGGCCCTGCGCTTCGAGCTCTGTACCGGGGTGAGCGGTGTCCACTTCCTCGGCGACAAGGGCCGCGAACTGCACGCCGTCTACCATCTGCGGTCGATCACCCACGGCCGGCTGATCCGGCTGGAGGTCTCGGCCCCGGACAGCGACCCGCACGTCCCGTCGCTCGTCGCGGTCTATCCGACCAACGACTGGCACGAGCGCGAGACCTACGACTTCTTCGGGCTCATCTTCGACGGGCACCCGGCCCTCACCCGGATCATGATGCCGGACGACTGGCAGGGCTTCCCGCAGCGCAAGGACTACCCGCTCGGTGGCATCGCCGTCGAGTACAAGGGCGCCCAGATCCCGGCTCCGGACCAGCGGAGGTCGTACTCCTGATGACTACTCCCCATGCAACGCCTCGCGCCACGACCGAGGGGACCGTATATACAGTCACCGGCGGTGACTGGGACGAGGTCGTCGAGTCGGCGGTCAAGTCCGACGACGAGCGCATCATCGTCAACATGGGTCCCCAGCACCCGTCCACGCACGGCGTGCTGCGGCTGATCCTGGAGATCGACGGCGAGACCGTCACCGAGGCCCGATGCGGCATCGGCTACCTCCACACCGGCATCGAGAAGAACCTCGAATTCCGGAACTGGACGCAGGGCACCACCTTCGTCACGCGCATGGATTACCTGACGCCGTTCTTCAACGAGACGGCGTACTGTCTGGGCGTCGAGAAGCTCCTCGGCATCGAGGACCAGATCCCCGACCGGGCGACGGTCCTGCGCGTGCTCCTGATGGAGCTCAACCGGATCTCCTCGCACCTGGTGTGCATCGCCACGGGCGGCATGGAGCTCGGCGCGACCACGATCATGATCTACGGGTTCCGCGATCGTGAACTCGTTCTCGATCTCTTCGAGCTGATCACCGGGCTCCGGATGAACCACGCGTTCGTCCGGCCCGGCGGACTCGCCCAGGACCTGCCGCCGGGCGCGGTCGACCAGCTGCGCGAGTTCGTGAAGACCATGAAGAAGAACCTGCCGGAGTACGACAAGCTCGCCACCGGCAACCCCATCTTCAAGGCCCGCATGCAGGACGTCGGCTATCTCGACCTGACCGGCTGCATGGCGCTCGGCGCCACCGGCCCGATCCTGCGCTCCGCCGGACTCCCGCACGACCTGCGCAAGACCAATCCCTACTGCGGCTACGAGACCTACGAATTCGACGTCCCCACCGCCGACAGCTGCGACGCCTACGGCCGCTTCCTCATCCGTCTGGAAGAGATGCGGCAGTCGCTGCGGATCATCGAGCAGTGCATCGACCGGCTCGCCCCCGGACCGGTCATGGTCGCCGACAAGAAGATCGCCTGGCCCGCTCAGCTCGCGCTGGGACCCGACGGGCTCGGCAACTCGCTCGACCACATCAAGAAGATCATGGGGACCTCCATGGAGGCCCTGATCCACCACTTCAAGCTGGTGACCGAGGGCTTCAGGGTCCCGGCCGGACAGACGTACACCGCCGTCGAGTCGCCCAAGGGCGAGCTCGGCGTGCATGTCGTCTCGGACGGCGGAACCCGCCCCTACCGGGTCCACTTCCGCGACCCGTCCTTCACCAATCTGCAGGCCATGGCGGCGATGTGCGAGGGCGGCCAGGTCGCCGACGTCATCGTCGCCGTCGCGTCCATCGACCCCGTGATGGGAGGCGTCGACCGGTGACCGAAGCACGTCAGGAAGTCAGTCTGGGGATGCCGCAGCTCCCCGCCCCCGCCTACCCGGCCGAGGTGCGCGCCAGGCTCGAAGCGGACGCGAAGGAGGTGATCGCCCGCTACCCCGACAGCCGCTCCGCGCTGCTGCCGCTGCTGCACCTGGTGCAGTCCGAGGAGGGATACGTCTCCCGCACGGGCATGGCGCTCTGCGCCGAGCTGCTCGGCCTCACCACCGCCGAGGTCACCGCGGTCGCCACCTTCTACACGATGTACCGGCGCAAGCCCAGCGGCGACTACCAGGTGGGAGTCTGCACCAACACGCTGTGTGCGGTGATGGGCGGCGACGCCATCTTCGACCGGCTGAAGCAGCACCTCGGCGTCGGCAACAACGAGACGACCGAGGACGGCAAGGTCACCCTCGAACACATCGAGTGCAACGCGGCCTGCGACTTCGCACCCGTGGTGATGGTCAACTGGGAGTTCTTCGACAACCAGACGCCCGAGAGCGCGACGCAGCTCGTCGACGACCTGATCGCCGGGCGCACCGTCGAACCCACCCGCGGCGCCCCGCTCTGCTCGTACAAGGAGACCGCGCGGATCCTGGCCGGCTTCCCCGACCAGCGCCCCGGCGCCGTCGAGGCGACCGGCGGAGCGGGCCCCGCCTCGCTGGTCGGCCTCCGGCTGGCGAAGGGCGAGGAACTGCACCCGAAGGTCGTCGCCCCGCGCGGCGAGCAGGCCCGCACAGACGCTCCGCAGGACCGTCCGCAGCCGGGCGCCGAGCACCTCAGCTCCCATGACGCACCGCAGCAGACCTCCGCATCCGACCCGGACCACCCGGCCGGTCCCGCAGCAGAGGAGGGAGAGTGATGACGTTGGCAGCCGAAATCAACGACGGGGGCGGCAACAACAGCGGGGCCAGCCCCGAGAAGCTGCTCTCGCCCGTGCTCTCCGCCTTCTGGGACGAGCCCGAGTCCTGGACCCTGGACACCTACAGGCGGCACGGCGGCTACGAGGGGCTGCGCAAGGCCCTCGCCATGTCCCCGGACGACCTCATCGCGTACGTCAAGGACTCCGGACTGCGCGGCCGCGGCGGCGCGGGCTTCCCCACCGGCATGAAGTGGCAGTTCATCCCGCAGGGCGACGGCAAGCCGCACTACCTGGTGGTCAACGCCGACGAGTCGGAGCCCGGGACCTGCAAGGACATCCCGCTCCTGTTCGCCAACCCGCACAGCCTCATCGAAGGCATCGTGATCGCCTGCTATGCGATCCGCTCCTCGCACGCCTTCATCTATCTGCGCGGTGAAGTCGTCCCGGTACTGCGGCGCCTGCACGAAGCCGTGCGCGAGGCGTACGAAGCGGGCTACCTCGGGACGAGCATCCTGGGCTCGGGGCTCGACCTGGAACTCACCGTGCACGCGGGCGCGGGCGCGTACATCTGTGGTGAGGAGACCGCACTGCTCGACTCGCTCGAAGGGCGACGCGGCCAGCCCCGGCTGCGGCCCCCCTTCCCCGCGGTCGCCGGTCTGTACGCCTGCCCCACCGTGGTGAACAACGTCGAGTCCATCGCCTCGGTTCCCGCGATCCTGAACAAGGGCAAGGACTGGTTCAAGTCGATGGGCAGCGAGAAGTCCCCGGGCTTCACGCTGTACTCGCTCAGCGGCCACGTCGCCAGCCCCGGACAGTACGAGGCCCCGCTCGGCATCACGCTGCGCCAGCTGCTCGACATGAGCGGCGGCATGCGCGCCGGCCACCGGCTGAAGTTCTGGACCCCGGGCGGCTCCTCCACCCCGATGTTCACCGACGAGCACCTCGACGTGCCCCTCGACTACGAGGGCGTCGGCGCCGCCGGTTCCATGCTCGGCACCAAGGCGCTCCAGTGCTTCGACGAGACGACCTGCGTCGTACGGGCCGTCACCCGCTGGACCGAGTTCTACGCCCATGAGTCCTGCGGCAAGTGCACGCCATGCCGTGAAGGCACCTACTGGCTCGTCCAGTTGCTCCGCGACATCGAGGCCGGCAAGGGACAGATGGCCGACCTCGACAAGCTGAACGACATCGCCGACAACATCAACGGCAAGTCCTTCTGCGCCCTCGGCGACGGTGCCGCCTCGCCGATCTTCTCCTCGCTGAAGTACTTCCGCGAGGAGTACGAGCGGCACATCACCGGCCGGGGCTGCCCCTTCGATCCCGCAAAGTCGACCGCCTGGGCCGACGACAAGAACGCTCACCAGGGGGTGAACGCATGACAGTCACCACAAGTGCGCCCTCCGGGGGCGGCGAGGCGGCGGTCCCGCCCGAGGACCTTGTCACGCTGACGATCGACGGCATCGAGATCAGCGTGCCCAAGGGCACGCTGGTCATCCGCGCCGCCGAACTCCTCGGCATCGAGATCCCGCGCTTCTGCGACCACCCGCTCCTCGACCCGGTCGGCGCCTGCCGTCAGTGCATCGTCGAGGTCGAGGGCCAGCGCAAGCCGATGGCGTCCTGCACCATCACGTGCACCGACGGCATGGTGGTCAAGTCGCAGCTCACCTCGCCGGTCGCCGACAAGGCGCAGCGCGGCGTGATGGAGCTGCTGCTCATCAACCACCCGCTGGACTGCCCGGTCTGCGACAAGGGCGGCGAGTGCCCGCTGCAGAACCAGGCGATGTCGCACGGCGACCCGGACTCCCGGTTCGACGGAAAGAAGCGGACGTACGAGAAGCCCGTCCCGATCTCCACCCAGGTGCTGCTGGACCGTGAGCGGTGTGTGCTCTGCGCGCGCTGCACCCGGTTCTCCAACCAGGTGGCGGGCGATCCCATGATCGAGCTGATCGAGCGCGGCGCGCTCCAGCAGGTCGGCACGGGCGAGGGCGACCCGTTCGAGTCGTACTTCTCCGGCAACACCATCCAGATCTGCCCGGTCGGCGCGCTCACCTCGGCGGCGTACCGGTTCCGCTCCCGCCCCTTCGACCTGGTGTCGTCGCCGTCGGTGTGCGAACACTGCGCGGGCGGCTGCGCGACCCGCACCGATCACCGGCGCGGCAAGGTCATGCGGCGGCTCGCCGCCAACGACCCCGAGGTCAACGAGGAGTGGGTCTGCGACAAGGGTCGCTTCGGTTTCCGCTACGCGCAGCAGCGGGACCGGCTCACCACGCCGCTGGTACGGAACGCGGACGGTGTCCTCGAACCGGCGAGCTGGCCCGAGGCACTGGCTGCCGCGGCCGCCGGGCTCGCCGCCGCACGCGGCAGGACCGGCGTCCTCACCGGCGGCCGGCTGACCGTCGAGGACGCGTACGCGTACAGCAAGTTCGCCCGGATCGCCCTCGATACGAACGACATCGACTTCCGGGCCCGGGTGCACAGCAGCGAGGAGGCCGACTTCCTGGCCGCCCGCGTCGCCGGGCGCGGACGCGACCAGGGGGGTACCTCCCTGTTCGAGCGAAGCCGAGAACTCGGGGGAGGCAGCGGGATCACCTACACCTCGCTGGAGAAGGCTCCGACCGTCCTGCTGGTCGGCTTCGAGTCCGAGGAGGAGGCGCCCGGCGTCTTCCTGCGGCTGCGCAAGGCCCACCGCAAGCACGGCCAGCGCACCTTCGCCGTCGCCTCGCACGCCACCCGCGGTCTGGAGAAGGTGGGCGGCACGCTGCTGCCCGCCGCGCCCGGCACCGAGACCGAGTGGCTGGACGCGATCGCGGGCGGCGTCGGGCTCGACGGCGACGGAGCCGCGGCGGCCGAGGCGCTGCGCGGCGAGGGCGCCGTGATCGTGGTGGGCGAACGGCTGGCCGGCGTACCGGGCGGGCTGACCGCCGCGGTACGGGCGGCCACCGCGACCGGGTCCCGCCTGGTGTGGATCCCGCGCCGGGCCGGCGAGCGCGGTGCGGTGGAGGCGGGCGCGCTCCCGTCGCTGCTGCCCGGCGGCCGCCCGGCCACCGACCCGCGTGCCAGGGACGAGGTGGCGGCCGTATGGGGCGTCGCCGAACTCCCCTCCCGGTTCGGCCGCGACACCGGCCAGATCGTCGAGGCCGCCGCCACCGGCGAACTGGGCGCGCTGCTCGTCGCCGGCGTCGAGGCCGTCGACCTGCCGGACCCGGCACGCGCCCTGGAGGCACTGGACCAGGTCGGCTTCCTGGTCTCGCTGGAGCTGAGGCCCAGCGAGGTCACCGAGCGGGCCGACGTGGTGTTCCCGGTCGCCGCGGTGGCCGAGAAGGCCGGAACCTTCCTCAACTGGGAGGGCAGGGCCCGGATGTTCGAGGCCGCGCTCAAGCCCGAGCAGCTGACGCGGGCGCCCGCCCCGACGGACGCCCGGGTCCTGCACATGCTGGCCGACGCGCTGGACGTCCACTTCGCGCTGCCGGATGTGAAGTCCGTACGCCGTGAGCTGGACCGGCTCGGCGGCTGGACCGGTACGCGCGCCACCGACCCGCACGAGTCGGCGCAGCCGCTGCCCCGGCCCGGCGACGGTGAGGCGGTCCTCGCGGGCCACCGGCTGCTGCTCGACCAGGGGCGGCTCCAGGAGGGCGACGCGGCGCTGGCCGGCACCCGGCACGCGGCGGTCGCCCGGCTCTCCGCCGTCACCGCCGCCGAGACGGGTGTGAAGGACGGCGATCTGTTGGCCGTCACCGGACCGTCCGGCAGCGTCGAACTCCCGCTGCAGGTCACCGACATGCCGGACCGGGTGGTCTGGGTGCCGCTGAACTCCGTCGGGCGGGGCGTACCGGCCGACACCGGCGCCCACCCCGGCGGTCTGGTCCGGATCGGCCCCGCCGCACCGGGTACTCCCGACGTCACACCGGAGGTGCGAGCGTGACTGCCCTCGCTCAACTGGCCTCGGCACCCGACCGTGCCGTACTCGCCGCCGAGGATCTGTCGATGTTCGGCACCGACCCCTGGTGGCTCGTCGTCGTCAAGGCGGTGTTCTGCTTCGCGTTCCTGATGGTGACCGTGCTCTTCTCCATCGTGTGGGAGCGCAAGGTCGTCGCCTGGATGCAGCTGCGCATCGGCCCCAACCGGCACGGCCCCTGGGGCATGCTCCAGTCGCTCGCCGACGGCATCAAGCTGATGCTGAAGGAAGACGTCATCGTCAAGCGGGCGGACAAGGTCGTCTATGTCCTCGCGCCGATCGTCGCCGCCGTACCGGCGTTCATGGCGATCGCCGTGATCCCGTTCGGGCCGTCCGGCAACGAGGTCTCGATCTTCGGCCACCGTACGGCGATGCAGCTCACCGACCTGCCGATCGCGATGCTCTACGTCCTCGCGGTCGCGTCGGTCGGGATCTACGGCATCGTGCTGGCCGGCTGGTCCTCCGGATCGACGTACCCGCTGCTCGGCGGATTGCGCTCCTGCGCGCAGATGATCTCGTACGAGATCGCGATGGGCGCCGCGTTCGCCTCCGTCTTCCTCTACTCCGGGTCGATGTCGACCTCGAAGATCGTGGAGGCGCAGCAGGACCGCTGGTTCATCATCCTGCTGCCGGTCTCGTTCATCATCTACATCGTCACCATGGTCGGTGAGACCAACCGCGCCCCGTTCGACATGCCGGAGTCCGAGGGCGACCTCGTCGGCGGCTTCAACACCGAGTACTCGTCGATCAAGTTCGCGATGTTCATGCTCGCCGAGTACGTCAACATGGTCACCGTCTCCGCCGTCTCCACGACGCTGTTCCTGGGCGGCTGGCGGGCCCCGTGGCCGATCAGCACCTTCTGGGAGGGCGCGAACCACGGCTGGTGGCCGATGCTCTGGTTCGTCCTCAAGGTCCAGCTGCTGCTGTTCTTCTTCATCTGGCTGCGCGGCACGCTGCCCCGCGTCCGCTACGACCAGCTGATGAAGCTCGGCTGGAAGGTCCTGATCCCGGTCTCCGTGGTCTGGCTGATGCTGGTCGCGACCGTGCGGGCGCTGCGCAACGAGGGCTACGACTTCTCGAAGATCGTGCTGTACGTGGCCGGGGCCGTGATCGCGATCCTGCTGATCTCCTTCGTCGTCGACATCTTCCGGGACCGCTCGGCCAAGGCGGCCGGGGCGGCCGGGACGGAAGCCGGACCCCGGCCGGAGTTCGACCCGATGGCGGGCGGATTCCCGGTGCCACCGCTGCCCGGACAGACCCTGCCGCCGGTACCGCGCCGCAGGCCACGGCACGAGCGGGAGCTCGTTGTCAGTGGCGGGCCGGACACTCAGAGTGACGGCAGTCAGATTGGTGGAAGTCCGAGTGACGGAAAGGAGGCTGACGGTGTCTGAGCCATCGGAGCCCACTGGGGACAAGTTCCAGAATCCTGTGGCCGGCTTCGGCGTGACCTTCAAGGCCATGTTCAAGAAGCGGCTGACCGAGCAGTACCCCGAACAGCAGAAGGTGACGGCGCCGCGCTTCCACGGCAGGCACCAGCTCAACCGTCACCCGGACGGCCTGGAGAAGTGCGTCGGCTGCGAGCTGTGCGCCTGGGCCTGTCCCGCTGACGCCATCTATGTGGAGGGCGCGGACAACACCGACGAGGAGCGCTACTCCCCGGGTGAGCGCTACGGCCGCGTCTACCAGATCAACTACGCGCGCTGCATTCTCTGCGGACTGTGCATCGAGGCGTGCCCGACCCGGGCGCTCACGATGACCAATGAGTTCGAGCTCGCCAACACCACCCGCGAAAGCCTCATCTACACCAAGGACGAGCTGCTCGCGGGCCTGGAGGAGGGCATGGTCGACACTCCGCACGCGATCTTCCCGGGCATGGACGAGCAGGACTACTACCGGGGGCTGGTCACCGAGGCGGCGCCCGGCACGGAGCGTCAGGTCGCGGTCTCCAAGGGGGAGTCCAAGGAGCAGGCGGCCAAGGACGAGGAGGTGGACGCATGACCGGCCTGGCCGCAGCGGCCTCCACCACATCGACCGGCGAGGCCTTCCAGTTCTGGGTGCTCGGCACGGTCGCCGTGATCGGCGCGCTGTCCACCGTGCTGATGAAGAAAGCCGTGCACAGCGCGCTGAGCCTCGCCGGGACCATGATCGTCCTGGCGGTGTTCTACCTGGCCAACGGCGCCTACTTCCTCGGCGTCGTCCAGATCGTCGTCTACACCGGCGCGATCATGATGCTGTTCCTCTTCGTGGTCATGCTCGTCGGCGTCACGGCGGCGGACTCGCTGAAGGAGACCCTCAAGGGCCAGCGCTGGCTGGCCGCGGGATGCGGGCTCGGCTTCGGCGTCCTGCTGATCGCGGGCATCGGCAACGCCTCGCTGAACAGCTTCAACGGTCTCGGCACCGCGAACGCCGCGCACGGCGGAAACGTCGAGGGGCTGGCCAGCCTCATCTTCACCAAGTACGTCTTCGCCTTCGAGATCACCGGCGCCCTGCTGATCACGGCGACGGTCGGCGCGATGGTGCTCACCCACCGGGAGCGCACCGAACGGGCCAAGACCCAGCGGGAGATGTCGCAGGAGCGCGTACGCGGCAAGCACCTGCCGCCGCTGCCCGCCCCCGGCGTCTACGCCCGGCACAACGCCGTGGACATCGCCGGTCTGCTCCCGGACGGCACCGCGTCCGAGCTCACCGTCATGCAGACACTGCGGCAGCGCGGCCAGATCCGCGACGTGTCGAACGAGTCGCTGGCCGACCTCAAGGCGCTGGAGCAGCGCTCCGAGGAGCGGCTCGGCCGTGACCAGGACGAAGAGGAGGTCACCAAGTGAATCCGGTCAACTACCTCTATCTCTCCGCCCTGTTGTTCACCATCGGAGCGTCCGGGGTGCTGATCAGGCGGAACGCGATCGTGGTGTTCATGTGCGTGGAGCTGATGCTCAACGCCTGCAACCTCGCGTTCGTCACCTTCTCCCGGATGCACGGCAACCTCGACGGCCAGATCATCGCCTTCTTCACGATGGTCGTCGCCGCCGCCGAGGTCGTGGTCGGGCTCGCGATCATCGTGTCGCTGTTCCGTTCCCGCCACTCGGCCTCGGTCGACGACGCCAGCCTGATGAAGCTGTAAGGGGACGCTGAATCGTGGACAACCTCATTGCGCTGCTCGTCGCGGCGCCCCTGCTCGGAGCGGCCGTGCTGCTCTGCGGCGGTCGACGGCTGGACCGCTTCGGACACTGGATCGGCACGCTGCTCGCCGCCGCGTCGTTCGTCATCGGTGCGGTGCTCTTCGTGGACATGCTGGGGAAGGGCGCCGACCAACGGGCGCTGCACCAGTACCTGTTCAGCTGGATCCCGGTCGAGGGTTTCCAGGCCGATGTGGCCTTCCAGCTCGACCAGCTGTCGATGACCTTCGTGCTGCTGATCACCGGTGTGGGCACCCTGATCCACATCTACTCGATCGGCTACATGGAGCACGATGAGCGCCGGCGCCGATTCTTCGGCTATCTGAACCTGTTCCTCGCCGCGATGCTCCTGCTGGTCATCGCGGACAACTACCTGCTGCTGTACGTCGGGTGGGAGGGCGTCGGTCTGGCGTCGTACCTGCTGATCGGCTTCTGGCAGCACAAGCCCAGCGCGGCCACCGCCGCCAAGAAGGCGTTCCTGGTCAACCGGGTCGGCGACATGGGCCTGTCGATCGCGATCATGCTGATGTTCACCACATTCGGCACCTTCGCCTTCGGCCCCGTCCTGGCCTCCACCGGGGAGACGAGCGAGGGCAAGCTGACGGCGATCGGCCTGATGCTGCTGCTCGCCGCCTGCGGCAAGTCGGCCCAGGTGCCGCTGCAGTCCTGGCTCGGTGACGCGATGGAGGGCCCGACCCCGGTCTCGGCCCTCATCCACGCCGCCACCATGGTGACCGCGGGCGTCTACCTGATCGTCCGCTCGGGCGCGATCTTCAACGCCGCCCCGGACGCGCAACTGGTCGTCGTGGTCGTCGGTGGGGTCACGCTGCTCTTCGGTGCGATCGTCGGTTGCGCGAAGGACGACATCAAGAAGGCCCTCGCCGGGTCGACGATGTCGCAGATCGGCTACATGATCCTGGCCGCCGGGCTCGGCCCGATCGGCTATGTCTTCGCGATCATGCACCTGGTGACGCACGGCTTCTTCAAGGCCGGGCTCTTCCTCGGCGCAGGTTCGGTCATGCACGGCATGAACGACGAGGTCGACATGCGGAAGTTCGGCGGCCTGCGCAGGTACATGCCGGTCACCTTCATCACCTTCGGCCTCGGCTACCTGGCGATCATCGGTTTCCCCGGCCTGTCCGGGTTCTTCTCCAAGGACAAGATCATCGAGGCGGCGTTCGCCAAGGGCGGCACCGAGGGCTGGATCCTCGGCGCCGTCACGCTGCTGGGCGCCGCGATCACCGCGTTCTACATGACGCGCGTGATGCTGCTGACGTTCTTCGGCGAGAAGCGCTGGCAACCCGACGCCGAGGGGCACGATCCGCACCCGCACGAGTCCCCGAAGTCGATGACCATCCCCATGATCGTCCTCGCGTTCGGTTCGGTCTTCGCCGGAGGGTTCTTCTCCCTCGGTGACCGCTTCCTGAACTGGCTGGAGCCGGTCACCGGACACAGCCACGGAGACTCCCCCGTCAGCGCCATGACGGTCACCGCCGCCACCATGGTGGTGCTCGTCATCGGCGTCGCCATCGCGTGGGCGATGTACGGCCGCGGACCGGTCCCGGTCGTCGCCCCGCGCGGCTCGCTGCTCACCCGGGCCGCCCGCCGCGATCTCCTCCAGGACGACTTCAACCACGTGGTCCTGGTCCGCGGCGGCGAGCACCTCACCCGCTCCCTGGTGTACGTCGACCACACCCTGGTCGACGGCGTGGTCAACGGCACGGCCGCAACGATGGGCGGGCTCTCCGGCCGGCTGCGCAAGCTGCAGAACGGCTACGCCCGCTCCTACGCGGTCTCGATGTTCGGCGGTACGGCGGTCGTCATCGCCGCGACCCTGCTGATGAGGGCGGTCTGATCACCATGTCCTTTCCCCTCCTGACAGCGACGGCGGCGCTCCCGGCGATCGGCGCGATCGCCACCGCCGCCGTCCCGGCCGCCCGGCGCACCGCCGCCAAATGGCTGGCGCTGCTCTTCTCGCTGGCCACCCTCGTGCTGGCGGGCATCGTGCTCGCCCGCTTCGAGCCGGGCGGCGCCCGCTACCAGCTCACCGAATCGCACGCCTGGATCAAGGACTTCGGCGTCCGTTACGAACTGGGTGTGGACGGCATCGGGGTGGCGCTCCTGGCGCTCACCGCCCTGCTGATCCCGTTCGTCATCCTGGCCGGCTGGAACGACGCCGATCCCCTGGAGACGAAGTCCTCGCGCTGGCGTCCCACCCAGGGCTTCTTCGCCCTGATCCTGATGGTCGAAGCGATGGTGATCCTCTCCTTCGAGGCCACCGACGTCTTCCTCTTCTACATCCTCTTCGAAGCCATGCTCATCCCGATGTACTTCCTCATCGGCGGCTTCGGGGACCGGGCGCACTCCGGCAGTGACGAGAACGCCGCGGCGCAACGCTCGTACGCCGCGGTCAAGTTCCTCCTCTACAACCTGGCCGGCGGGCTCATCATGCTGGCCGCAGTCATCGGCCTGTACGTCGTCGCGGGCACCTTCTCGCTCTCCGAGATCGCCCAGGCCCGAGCCAACGGCTCGCTCTCCATGGCGACCGGCACCGAACGCTGGCTGTTCCTCGGGTTCTTCTTCGCCTTCGCGGTGAAGGCCCCGCTCTGGCCGCTGCACACCTGGCTGCCCAACGCCATGGGCGAGGCGACCTCCCCGGTCGCCGTCCTGATCACCGCGGTCGTCGACAAGGTCGGCACCTTCGCGATGCTCCGCTTCTGCCTCCAGCTGTTCCCGGAGGCCAGCAAGTGGGCGACGCCGGTGATCCTGGTCCTCGCGCTGATCAGCATCGTGTACGGGGCGCTGCTCGCGGTGGGCCAGCGCGACATCAAGCGCCTGATCGCCTACGCGTCGATCTCGCACTTCGGCTTCATCATCCTGGGCATCTTCGCGATGACCAGCCAGGGCCAGTCGGGCGCCACGCTCTACATGGTCAACCACGGCATCTCGACGGCCGCGCTGATGCTGGTGGCCGGCTTCCTGATCACCCGGCGCGGTTCGCGGCTCATCGCCGACTACGGCGGGGTGCAGAAGGTGGCGCCGGTCCTGGCCGGCACGTTCCTGATCGGCGGGCTCGCCACTCTGTCGCTCCCCGGCCTCTCCCCGTTCGTCAGCGAATTCCTTGTCCTGGTCGGCACGTTCAGCGCATACCCGGCGGCCGGCATCATCGCCACCACCGGCATCGTGCTCGCCGCGCTCTATGTCCTCGTCCTCTACCAGCGGACGATGACGGGCCCGGTGAAGGCCGAGGTCCAGGGCATGGCCGACCTGAAGGTCCGGGAGCTGGTGGTGGTTCTCCCGCTCGTCGCGCTGCTGATCTTCCTGGGCGTCTATCCGAAGCCCCTCACGGAGATCGTCAACCCGGCGGTGCAGCACACCATGTCGGACGTACACAAGAAGGACCCCCAGCCTGAGGTGGAGGCCGCCAAGTGAGCGCAACAGCTGTCCACAGCCTGTGGACGATGGCGGGCGGGGTGACAGCGGCCGCCCCGGACGAGAAGTTCAAGGCGCCGGTCATCGAGTACGCCCAGCTGGCCCCGGTCCTCATCGTGATCGGTGTCGCCGTCGTCGGCGTACTCGTCGAGGCCTTCGTGCCGCGCCGGGCGCGCTACTACACCCAGGTCTTCCTGACCGTCGTCGCCCTCGCCGCCGCGTTCGCCGCGGTCATCGGCCTCGCGGCCGGGGGGTACGGCACGACGAAGGCGCACATCGCCGCGATGGGTGCCATCGCCGTCGACGGACCCGCCCTGTTCCTGCAGGGCACCATCCTGCTGACGTCGCTGGTCGCCGTCTTCACCTTCGCCGAGCGCCGGCTCGACCCCGTGGCGCACGGCAACCGCGTCGACTCGTTCGCCGCACAGGCCGCCTCGGTGCCCGGCAGCGAGAGCGAGCAGGCCGCGGTCAAGGCGGGCTTCACCACCACCGAGGTCTTCCCGCTGGTCCTCTTCTCGGTGGCGGGCATGCTGGTCTTCCCGGCGGCCAACGATCTGCTGACGCTCTTCGTGGCCCTGGAAGTCTTCTCCCTCCCGCTCTACCTGCTGTGCGCCGTCGCCCGCCGCAAGCGGCTGATGTCGCAGGAGGCGGCGGTGAAGTACTTCCTGCTCGGCGCCTTCTCGTCGGCGTTCCTGCTCTTCGGGATCGCCCTGCTGTACGGCTACGCGGGCTCCGTCTCGTACGCCGCCATCGCCAACGTGGTCGACGGCTCCGTCACCCAGATCGACCCGGCGCTCGCCGACACCATGGGCAACGACGTGCTGCTGCTGATCGGCGGCGCGATGATCCTGACCGGGCTGCTCTTCAAGGTCGGCGCCGTCCCGTTCCACATGTGGACCCCGGACGTCTACCAGGGCGCCCCGACCCCGGTCACCGGCTTCATGGCCGCGGCCACGAAGGTCGCCGCGTTCGGTGCGCTGCTGCGCCTGCTGTACGTGGTGCTGCCAGGCCTCAGCTGGGACTGGCGGCCGGTCCTGTGGGCCGTCGCGATCGTCACGATGCTGGGCGGTGCGGTCGTCGCCATCACCCAGACCGACATCAAGCGGCTGCTGGCCTACTCGTCCATTGCTCACGCCGGTTTCATCCTCGCCGGTGTCATCGCGACGACCCCCAGCGGCATCTCCTCGGTGCTCTTCTACCTGGGCGCGTACTCCTTCGTGACGGTCGGCGCGTTCGCCGTCGTCACGCTGGTGCGCGACGCGGGCGGCGAGGCGACCCACCTGTCGAAGTGGGCGGGACTCGGACGGCGCTCGCCCCTGGTCGCCGCAGTCTTCGCGGTGTATCTGCTGGCCTTCGCCGGTATCCCGCTGACCTCCGGCTTCGCCGGAAAGTTCGCGGTCTTCAAGGCGGCGGCGGAGGGCGGCGCGGGCGGCCTGGTCGTGATCGGTGTGATCTCGTCCGCCATTGCCGCGTTCTTCTACATCCGGGTCATCGTGCTCATGTTCTTCAGTGAGCCGAAGGCGGACGGCCCGACGGTCGCCGTCCCGTCCCCGCTGACGATGACGACGATCGCGGTCGGTGTCGCCGTCACGCTGGTGCTGGGCCTGGCCCCGCAGTACTTCCTCGACCTGGCGAGCCAGGCGGGAGTGTTCGTGAGGTGACGCGGAGCGGCCGACCGGTGTCCCGGTTGCCGTTCCGCCTCCGATCGCCGGGCGGGCTCGATTCCGAGCCCGCCCGGCGATCGGCTTTCCGGGAGCGGCAGGCAGCGCGAGCTTGTCAAGCGTGGCGGGCGTTGTCACCGGCGGCGCTTATCGTGGCAGGGGACGGCGCAGGACGGAACGGGACGGACCCCGGGGGACAGAGCGATGAGCGGGACGGGCGGGACCATGACGGATGTGACCGAGAGCGCCGAGAGCGAAGCGCAGCAGACGCTGCACCGGGTGTTCGGGTACGAGACGTTCCGCGGCGAACAGGAAGCGGTCGTCGACCACGTGGTGGCGGGCGGTGACGCCGTCGTCCTCATGCCCACCGGTGGCGGAAAGTCCCTCTGCTATCAGATCCCGGCCCTGGTCAGACCAGGTACGGGCGTCGTCGTCTCACCGCTGATCGCGCTCATGCAGGACCAGGTCGACGCGCTGCGGGCGCTCGGTGTGCGCGCCGGGTTCATCAACTCCACGCAGGACTTCGACGAGCGCCGGGTCATGGAGGCGGAATTCCTCGCCGGTGAGCTCGACCTGCTGTACCTGGCGCCGGAGCGGCTCCGTCTGGACTCCACCCTCCAGCTGCTCTCCCGCGGAAAGATCTCCGTCTTCGCCATCGACGAGGCGCACTGCGTCGCCCAGTGGGGCCACGACTTCCGGCCGGACTATCTGGCCCTGTCCGTGCTCGGCGAGCGCTGGCCCGACGTGCCCCGGATCGCCCTGACGGCCACGGCGACGAACGCCACGCACCAGGAGATCACCCACCGTCTGGGCATGCCCGACGCGAAGCACTTCGTCGCCAGCTTCGACCGGCCCAACATCCAGTACCGGATCGTGTCGAAGTCCGACCCGAAGAAGCAGCTGCTCTCCTTCCTGAAGGAGGAGCACGTCGGGGACGTCGGCATCGTCTACTGCCTGTCGCGCAATTCGACGGAGAAGACCGCCGAGTATCTCTGCCGCAACGGCATCGAGGCGGTTCCGTACCACGCGGGTCTGGACGCCGGGACGCGTGCGCGCCACCAGGCACGGTTTCTGCGCGAGGACGGTCTGGTCGTCGTGGCGACGATCGCGTTCGGCATGGGCATCGACAAGCCGGATGTACGGTTCGTCGCCCACCTCGACCTGCCGAAGTCGGTCGAGGGCTACTACCAGGAGACCGGCCGCGCGGGCCGCGACGGGCTGCCGTCCACGGCCTGGATGGCGTACGGCCTCCAGGACGTCGTCCAGCAGCGCAAGCTGATCCAGGGCGGCGAGGGCGACGAGGCGTTCCGCCGCCGCGCGGCCGCCCACCTCGACGCGATGCTCGCCCTGTGCGAGACCGCCGACTGTCGGCGCGCCCGGCTGCTCACGTACTTCGGCCAGGAGCCGCAGACCGCGGCCTGCGGCAACTGCGACACCTGCCTCACCCCGCCCGAGACCTGGGACGGCACGGTGGCCGCGCAGAAGCTGCTGTCCACCGTGGTCCGGCTGAAGCGGGAGCGCGGCCAGAAGTTCGGCGCAGGCCAGATCGTCGACATCCTGCTGGGCCGCAAGACCGCGAAGGTCATCCAGTTCGACCACGACCAGCTGTCGGTCTTCGGCATCGGCGAGGAGCTGTCCGAGGCGGAATGGCGGGGCGTGGTCCGGCAGTTGCTGGCGCAGGGCCTGCTCGAGGTCGAGGGCGAGTACGGCACGCTGGTGTTGACGGAGGACAGCGGCTCGGTGCTCGGCCGCGAGCGCGAGGTACGGCTGCGCAAGGAGGCGGCGAAGCCCGCGTCGCGCTCCTCGAAGGGCGAACGCAAGGCGAAGGCCTCGGCGGCCGTCGCCGAACTGGCCCCGGAGGCCGTACCGGTCTTCGAGGCGCTGCGGGCCTGGCGCGGCGCCCGGGCGAAGGAGCAGGGCGTCCCGGCGTACGTCATCTTCCACGACGCGACGCTGCGCGAGATCGCGACGGTGCGGCCGACTTCCCTGGTCGAGCTGGGCGGCATCGGCGGCCTGGGCGAGAAGAAGCTGGCGACGTACGGCGAAGGTGTGCTGGAGGTGCTGGGGTCGTTCGGGGCCGCAGGGCCCGAGGCGCCGGACCCGGGACCTGCACCGGCCCCGCACCACGATCCGGCCCCGGTTCCGGAACCGCCGGTGGCCCCGGACGCGGACCCGGAGTTCGGCTGGGACGAGGAACCGCCCGAGTACGAGTGAGCGCCGGGGTCGGGCGGCGGGGACCGGACTACTCCGGGTCCGCCGCCCGGCGGCGCGGGGTGATCGCGGTGAGATCGAGATCGATCGGGAAGGGTACGGAGACCTTCATCCGGTCGTGGAAGATGCCGGTGGAGATGTAGGCGCCGGTGGCGGGTTCCAGCTCGAAGACGTAGACCACGGCTCGGCTGTCCTGGTTCTCCACCCGCCAGAAGTGCGGGATCTTGACCCGGGCGTACTTCACCGGCTTGGTCTCCCGGTCCCGCGACCGCGACTCAGGAGACACGACCTCGATGGCCAGCTGCACCGACTCCGCGGGGAAGCGGGTCTGGTCCGGGTCCTGAATGACCTCGCCGTCGACGACGATCACATCGGGTTCGGGCCGGTTGTAGCGGTCGATGTCGATGGTGAACTCGCGCACGACCTCCAGCTCGGGAGGCACCAGCGACTGCAGCTGCCACTCGAAGAAGCTGACCGCCCGCGAATGGAAGAGGGTCTGCGGACTCACGAAAACCAGGCTCCCGTCGATCAGCTCCGTGTGCGGAGGCAGATTCGGGAGTGTGTCCAGGTCATCGGCGGTCCAGCCGCCCACGGGCGGAACCGCCCACCGCGGCTCGGGGGCCTCGGGTTCGACGCTCATCAGTGCTCCCATGCGTCGGAGTCTCGCGGGACTTTCCAGCGTATCCGCCGGGAATGGGATAGGGCTCCCCCGAACGTGTGATCGCCCCGCGCACTGTTGACCATCGGGAGTCCCGGTCAGCCACCGGTCAGGCGCCTGTCCCCGGCCACCTTGCCCGGGTCAGTCGTCCCCGCCGCCTCCGCCGCCCCCCGCACTTGTGCCGCTCCGGTCGGCCTTGTCCTGGCGTACGTTCTGGCGCACCGCGTACGCGGTCCACTCGTCGTGCACCAGGTCGCGCATCGTCGAACGGCTTCTCCAGCCGCCCTGTGCCACGGCGCCCGACAGGCCGGTCGCCGAGACCAGCGCGGCCAGGGTGCGGCTGCGCCGGTCCGGGAAGCCGGCTGCCTCGGCGGCCGCGAAGCGTTCCCGGACCGCGGCCGGTCCGGCCGGGTCCGCCGCCGGGTGGCGGTGGTAGGGGAGCAGACCGAGGAGCCGGTGGGTCTCCCTGCGCAGGACCGAGCGGCCCACCAGATGCTCCAGGCACAGCTCCTCGACGTACCGGCCGGTCCGCCGGATCCACCGCTTCGCGCTGACGCCGCCCGCGAGCCCGCCCTCGTCCGGGGCCGGCAGGCTCCCCAGGACCTGCGCGAGGAGCGGGTCCTGGGGAGCGAGCGGACTGATCACCCGTATCCGGCCGAGCTGTTCGGCGATCCGGCCGTGGAGCTCCAGCTCCGCGAGGACCGCGCCCGCCACCGCGTACTCCAGGAAACGGTTTCGGCAGTACGGCTTGCCGCGCCGCGGGTCCAGGGCGAGCAGGAGCAGTTCCTCGGGGAGCGTGGGCTCCGGGAGAGTGGGGTTCACGACGTGGGCACGATCCGTCCCGTGACCTCGCCGAGGCCGACCCGTGTGCCGTCCGGTCCCGGCGCCCAGGCCGTCATCGTCACGGTGTCGCCGTCCTCCAGGAAGGTCCTCTTGCCCTCGGGGAGTTCCAGCGGTTCGCTGCCGTTCCAGGTGAGCTCCAGGAGCGAGCCGCGCTGTCCGGGCTCGGCGCCGCTGACCGTACCGGAGCCGTACAGGTCGCCGGTGCGCAGTGAGGCGCCGTTCACCGTCATGTGGGCCAGCATCTGGGCCGCCGTCCAGTACATGGTGGCGAACGGCGGCTCGGCGACCACCTGCCCGTTGATCGCGACCGCGATCCGCAGGTCGAGGCCGCCGGGCTCCTCCTCGCCCGTGTCGTCGAGGTAGGGAAGCAGCGGGAAGTCCCGGGCGGGCGGGGCGATCCGCGCCGCTTCCAGGGCTTCGAGCGGCGTCACCCACGGCGATACGGACGTGGCGAAGGACTTGCCGAGGAACGGGCCCAGCGGGACGTACTCCCACGCCTGGAGGTCCCGCGCCGACCAGTCGTTGAGCAGCGAGAGCCCGAAGACATGCTCGCGGAACCTGCCGAGCGGGACCGGTCGTCCCTGCTCCGAGGGGACACCCACCACGAAGCCGACCTCGGCCTCGATGTCCAGCTTGACCGAGGGGCCGAAGACCGGGGCGGCGTCGGAGGGGGCCTTGCGCTGGCCGGAGGGGCGCACCACATCCGTGCCGGAGACGACGACGGTGCCGGACCGGCCGTGGTAACCGATCGGGAGGTGCTTCCAGTTCGGGGTCAGTGCGGCGCCGTCCGGCCGGAAGATCCTTCCGACGTTGGTGGCGTGGTTCTCGCTGGCGTAGAAGTCGACGTAGTCCGCGACCGCGTACGGCATATGGAGCGTCACCGACCCGACCGGATGCAGCAGTGGCTCGATGTCCGGGCGGTGCGCCGGAACCGTCACCCACGCGGTCAACGCCCGCCGGACGTCGCGCCACGCCGTGCGGCCCGCCGACAGCAGTGCGGTCAGGTCCGGCTGGGCGAGAAGCTGGGCGTAGGGCGAGCCGAGCGTGTGCGCCGCGGCTCCGGCGTCCAGCACGTGGTTGCCGATGCGGACGCCGACCCGGCGGTCCTCGGGGTGGTCGTGGGTGGAGAACACCCCGTACGGAAGGTTGTGCGGACCGAAGGGGTCGCCCTCGGCCAGATCGAGCGGGCTGTTCTGCTCGGGCATCTGTTGCTGCCTCGCTTTCCAGGTCGATTGGGGGACACGTTACGTCGGTGTTGCTACCCCGCGGCAGTGTCGCAACTACGCGCAATGACCGTAAAGTTCCGGCATACCCCCACGTGAGCAGGGGTACGGCGGTCTTTTCAGCCCGCTGTGCGCGGGATCCGCCTCTCCCAGGTCCGGTGGAAGACGATCTCGTCGCCGTCCTTGCACACCACCTCGTCCGACGTGATGAAGTCGGTCGCGTCCGCACCGATCTCGGACCGCGTCTCGATCCGCGCGTCCCAGGCCATCTCCGGCCGGTGCAGCCGGATCGTCCAGTCGGAGCGGGTGCGCGCCGACAGCGGGTCGTTCTCCTGGATCGTGTACGTCTCCACCGCGTCCTCGGTGAATTCGAGGCCGTCCGGGTGGACGCGGGTGCCGCCGTAGCGAGGGTCGACCTCCAGCCGCCATTCGCCCTTGGCGACGTCGCGGACCACCAGCCGCTCCGGGCGGGGCTCGTCGAGCGTCACCGGGTGGACGACGCCGAGCGGCTCCGACTGCTCCGCCTGCTCGAACCTGATCGAGGGATCCTCGGTGCGGCGGCGCACCGGCAGTTCGACGAAACTGCCGTCCGCGTCCAGCGTGAAGCCCGCCGAACCGGCCTGCGGCCAGATCCACGGCCAGTAGGAGGAGGAGACGGCGAGCCTGATCCGGTGGCCGGGCGGGAAGGTGTGCCCGATGCCGTTCAGCTCGAAGGCGACGTCCTCGGTCGCACCGGCCGGCCAGTCGTCGGACCGGTCGCGGCCGTGCCGGGCCGACAGGTTGAGGACGCCGCGGGTGACGAGCGTGGACGCGCCGTCCGGGGCGACGTCGCAGAGCCGGGCGATCGCCTGGCCGCGTGGCACGTTCATCCGGATCCGGAGCTTCACCCTCGGGCGGCCCAGGATCTCGATGGGGGAGTCCTCGACCGGGAATTCGAAGGAGACCGACTTGGCGTCCTCGTCGCGCTGGTCGGGCGGCAGGTCGGCGTCGTTGCCGAACGGGAGGAACCGCCCGGCGTCCAGCCCGGTGTGCTGCGGCGAGTCGACGGTCTGCGGCCCGCCCTGGAGGGCGTACGTGACCGGCGTGATGTTCTTTGAAGGCCGGCCGGTGTCACCGACCCACCGTCCGGGCAGCGTCTCGTACACCGTCGCGGGCCGGTGCGACTCGCTGATCCAGGACCGCAGCAGCGGCTCGGACATGACGCCGGTGTCCCTGTCCTTCAGGTGCTGGTCCCACCAGCGCAGCGTCTCCTGGAGGAAGCCGATCGAGGGTCCCGGCGGCAGGCCGCGGTCCGGGTACTGATGCGACCACGGGCCGATCAGCCCGCGCACCTTCGCCGGGTCGAGGTGCTCGACGAGCCGCAGCACGGTGTCGCGATACGGGTCGTGCCAGCCGCCGACCGCGAGCACGTATGCCCGGATGGCGGAGTAGTCCTCGCAGACGCTTCCGTGCTTCCAGTAGTCGTCGCGGGTCCGGTGCACCAGCCAGGTGTGGATGAACGGCTCGACCGCTTCGAGCCGGTCGCACCACATGTCCTTCCAGCCCTCGCCGACGTGCGCCGGGTCCGGCGGTCGGCAGACGAAGGCGAGCATCGTGGCCGCCCGGGCGTGCATGTCGACGGCGAGGACCGAGCCGCCCATGTAGTGCACGTCGTTGTCGTAGCGGTCGTCGGTCGAGCAGACGGTGACGATCGCCTTCAGCGGCTCCGGGGCGAGCGCGGCGATCTGGAGCGAGTTGGAGCCGCCCCAGGAGATGCCGAACATGCCGACCCTGCCGGAGCACCACTCCTGCTCGGCCAGCCAGTGGATGACGGCGACCCCGTCGGCGAGCTCGGTCGCGTCGTACTCGTCGCCCGGCAACCCCTCGCTGTTGCCGTGCCCGCGGACGTCCACGCGGACGGAGGCGTAGCCGTGGCCCGCGTACCAGGGGTGGCGCTGCCAGTCGCGCGGCGCCGTCCAGTCGCTCAGCCGGTACGGCAGGTACTCCAGGAGCGCCGGCACGGGTTCGTCGGTGACCGGCCGCCAGATCCGCGCGTACAGCCGGGTGCCCTCCGGCAGCGGGATGCGGACGTCCTCATGGGTGGTGTCGTACGGGAACCTGGTCCGGATGTGCATGGCGGTACCTCGGTGGACGGGGTGCATGGTGCGCCTGAGCCAGGGGCCGGCCTCGACGACGGCCGGACCGGCCCGCACCGCGGTGCCGTTCGCCACCGTGTCGGGTCGCCACTGTGCCGGCGAAACGGAGGACCGGGACGGCCTGCGTGCCGAGGAACGAGAACCGCTTCCGGGCCTTTGGGCAGGACAGGGTCATCGACCCCCGTGACCGGCCGAAACTGGCGTGGTCGTCGGCGGTTGGCGGCTCTGCCACGTCGAGGGCGGCAGCGCTGTGGGACAAAGGGCCTACTCCTCATCGTATGAGCTGATCACGAACATACCGGCGGTGGCGGGAAGGCGCCCACGGTGATCCAAACGGGACCGGATACGCTGAGTTGAGTGATGACAGCGACACATCGACATTCCGTGTGATCGTCAGCAGACAGGAGATCCCCTCGTGACCGTCGTCGGGCCGTTCGGACTGAGCGTGCGGGACCAGGCTCTTGAGGCCGATGTCCAGACCGGTTTGGCCGCTGTCGAGGCGGGGCTGCTGGATGCCACCAAGAGCGACGTCCCGTTCATCACGGAAGCCGCGCAGCATCTCGTACGGGCCGGGGGCAAGCGTTTCCGGCCACTGCTGGCGATGCTGGCGTCCCAGTTCGGCGACGCGGACGCGCCGGGCGTCGTGCCGTCCGCCGTGGTCGTCGAGCTGACGCATCTCGCGACGCTCTACCACGACGACGTGATGGACGAGGCGGACGTACGCCGTGGCGTCGACAGCGCCAACACCCGCTGGGGCAACTCGGTGGCCGTGCTGACCGGCGACTTCCTCTTCGCGCGCGCCTCGCACATCCTGGCCGACCTCGGCCCGGAGGCCGTACGCGTCCAGGCCGAGGCGTTCGAACGCCTGGTCACCGGACAGATCCTGGAGACCGCCGGCCCGCGTGACGGCCGCGACCCGGTCGACCACTACCTCGACGTGATGCGCGGCAAGACCGGCTCGCTGATCGCCGTGGCGTGCCGGTTCGGCGCGATGATGGCCGGCGCCGACGAGTCCGCCGTCGACATCCTCACCCAGTACGGCGAACGGCTCGGCGTCGCCTTCCAGCTCGCCGACGATGTGCTCGACATCGCCTCCGACAGCCACGAGTCCGGCAAGACCCCCGGCACCGATCTGCGCGAAGGAATCCCGACGCTTCCCGTCCTGCACCTGCGGGCGCAGGCGGCGGCCGGCGGCAAGCCGGACGACCTGGAGCTCCTTGAGCTGCTGGACGGCGACCTGAGCGACGACGACCGGCTGGCCGAGGCGCTCGGCCGGCTGCGGGCGCACCCGGCGCTGGAGCAGGCCCGGCGCGACACCGTCCGGTACGCGGAGGAGGCGCGGGCGACCCTGAAGCCGCTTCCCGAGTGCTACGCGAAGGCCGCACTGGAAGAGCTGTGCGACGCCGTGGTGCACCGCGCGGGCTAGGGCCTCTCGGGCGGAAGCCCCAGCGGCGTTCGCCGGCCCCTACCCCTACGGGTCGGGGGAGGGACGACCGTGTTGTGTCATACCGAAGAGGTAGGCGCAGTTGCTTCCGCGGGTTGATGATTCCGCCCGGTGATTTTGGTCAGATGGAGAACAACCACTCCTGACCACATCGGGTGAGAACGGCGGCACGGAGTGGACAAGTGCATCCGGACGGAAGCCGCCGACCACGGAGGTAGGGCACACATGGCACCGAACGACAGCGCAGAGACCACCGGCAGCGCCACGAGCACCACGGCCGCCCGCAGAAAGGCGGCCCGCTACGTTGTCCCGGTCGCGGTGGCGGGGGTGGCGGCCGCGACGATCGGTCTGGTCCCGGCGCTCGCGGACTCCGGTGACCCCGAACTGCCGAAGATCAGCGCACAGCAGCTCATCGAGAAGATCGCGGCCTCGGACACCCAGCAGCTCTCCGGCACGGTACGGGTCAGTACCGACCTCGGCATCCCGTCGCTGGGCGGCCTGGCCGAGTCGTTCGCCCAGAGCGCCGGCGGCGAGCAGGGCGGTTCGAGCGCCGCCCCGAAGGACAGGCTGACGGAGCTCGCCTCCGGCACGCACACGCTGCGGGTGGCCGCCGACGGCCCCGACAAGCAGCGCGTCTCCATTCTGGACAGCGCCGCCGAGTACAGCGTGATCCGCAACGGGGACCAGCTCTGGGCATACGACAGCAAGTCCGACGAGGCGTACCACGCGACCACCGACAAGGCCCCGGACGCCGGGAAGCACGAGGGGCGCACGGCCCCGGAGGGCGTGCCGACCACACCGAAGGCGCTGGCCGAGCAGGCGCTGAAGGCGGCGGACCCCACCACCTCCGTCACGGTCGACGGCACGGCGCAGGTCGCCGGGCGTGATGCGTACAAGCTGGTCATCAAGCCCAAGCAGGGTGGCTCGACGATCGGCGCGATCACCGTCGCGGTCGACGCGAAGAACGGCGTACCGCTGAAGTTCACCCTCTCCCCGAGCAGCGGTGGCAAGGCGGTGATCGACGCCGGGTTCACCAGCGTCGACTTCGCCAGGCCCGCCGCGTCCTCGTTCACGTTCACCCCGCCCAAGGGCACCAAGGTGACCGAGGCGGACGAAGCGAAGGCGGAGAAGAACGTCGAGAAGGGGCCGGAGGGCCTGACCGGTCTGGACAAGATCGCCGGCGGCGGAGGAGGCGCGAAGGTCATCGGCGAGGGCTGGGGCGCGATCTACGCGATCGAGGCACCGGCCGGCGAGGGACTCCCGTCGTCGGAGAAGAATGGGGATGTTCCGCCCGCGGCCCAGCAGTTCCTGGACTCGTTCGGCGACAAGGTCACCGGAAAGTTCGGCTCCGGCACGGTCTTCAAGACTCGCCTGGTCAACGCCCTGATGACGGACGACGGCAAGGTCTACGTCGGTGCGGTCACCAAGGACGCGCTCGTCAAGGCGGCCGACAGCGCCGCCAACTGACGTTCCCGTCCTTCCGGCACCGCACCACCGCCCCGCCGTACCCTCCGTACGGCGGGGCGTTCCGTTACCCGAACCATGGGGAGTTGCGCATGACAGAGCCCGGTGCCGTGACCGAGTCCTTGGTGGTGCCCCGGACCGGAACGGCCGTGATCGAGACCCGGGGTCTCACCAAGCGGTACCGCGGCGGCCAACTCGCCGTCGACGGACTCGACCTCAGCGTCCCCGACGGCAGCGTCTTCGGCTTCCTCGGGCCCAACGGCTCCGGGAAGACCACCACGATCCGGATGCTGATGGGGCTGATCGCTCCGACGTCCGGCACCGCCCGGGTCCTCGGCGACCCCATGCCGGGCGCCGCCCGCACCGTGCTCCCGCAGGTCGGAACGCTGATCGAAGGACCCGCGCTGTACGCGTTCCTGACCGGCCGGGACAACCTCGTACGGTACGACTCCGCCGACCCGACCGCCGATCCGCGCACCCGCCACGCCCGGGTCGCCGCCGCCCTGGACCGGGTGGGGCTCGCCGCAGCGGCGGGCAAGAAGGCGAAGGCGTACTCGCTGGGCATGAAGCAGCGCCTCGGGCTCGCCGCCGCCCTGCTGCAGCCGCGCCGCCTCCTCGTCCTGGACGAGCCGACCAACGGACTCGACCCGCAGGGCATGCGCGAGATCCGCACCCTGGTCCGGGAGTTGGCGGCGGACGGCACCACCGTCTTCCTCTCCTCCCACCTCCTCGACGAGATCGAACAGGTCTGCACGCACGCCGCGGTCATGGCCCGGGGGCGGCTGATCACCCAGGGGCCGGTCGCCGACCTCGCGGCCGGCACCCGCGGCAGGCTCGCCGTCACCACACCCGACCCCGCCGACGCGGCCCGCATCCTCAAGGAACACGGCGTCACCGGCATCACCGTCGACGGCGACCGGGTCACCGCCGAACCCCCACCGCGCGAGGTCGAGCTCGCCGACCTGAGCGGGGCGCTGGTCCACGGCGGTGTACGCGTACGGTCCTTCGGCGTCGAGCGGGCCTCGCTGGAGGACGCCTTCGTCGCACTCACCGGAGAGGGTTTCGATGTCGCAGGCTGAAGTCGCACCCGTGCGGGCGGGCCGCTCCCGCAGCCCGCTGTGGACGTTCGGGATCCTCCGCTCCGAACTGGCCACGACCCTGCGCCGCGGGCGCACGCTCGCGCTGCTCGGGGTGCTGGCCGCCGTCCCCGTACTGATCGGGATCGCGGTGAGGATCCAGACGAGCGACGGCTCGCCCGCCGGGCCGCCCGACGGCGGGGGCCCGGCGTTCCTCTCCCAGGTGACCAACAACGGCCTGTTCCTGGTCTTCGCCGCCCTCGCGGTGACGCTTCCGGTCTTCCTGCCGCTGACCGTCGGCGTCGTCGCGGGCGACGCGATCGCGGGCGAGGCCGGTGCGGGCACCCTGCGCTATCTGCTGGTCGCACCCGCGGGCCGGACCCGGCTGCTGCTGACCAAGTACACCGCCACCCTCGCGTTCTGCCTGACCGCGACCCTCGTCGTGGCGGTGTCGGCGCTCGCCGTCGGGGCGCTGCTCTTTCCGGTCGGCGAGGTCACGACGATTTCCGGGACCCGGATCGGCGTCGGCGAGGGGCTGCTGCGGGCCGGCCTGATCGCGGTGACGGTGGCGGCGTCACTCATCGGGTTCGCGGCGCTCGGGCTGTTCATCTCGACGCTCGCCGGCAGCGGCATCGCGGCGATGGCCGCGACGGTCGGGGTGCTGATCACCGTACAGATCCTGGACACGATCCCGCAGTTGAGCGGCATCCACCCGTATCTCTTCCCGCACTACTGGTTGTCCTTCGCGGACCTGCTGCGCGATCCCGTCTACTGGGACGAGATCGTCAAGAACCTGGAGCTGCAGGGGCTGTACGCGGCGGTGTTCGGCTCGGCGGCCTGGGCGCGCTTCACGGCGAAGGACATCACGGCCTGAGAGCCTGTCGGGTGACCTTCGATCGGATAGCGGACGCGGTCTGGTGCGTGCGATTCCAAGGCGGCGGGATGTCCTCGTAGCGGAGCTAGTAGGACATTTCGGCAACGCGGGAAGCGTGCGTGCCAGGGCGTGGTCGCCCGATCAGAGGTCACCCGACAGGCTCTGAGCGGGCGGGCCTTCGCCGGGTCCGCCCGCGCCGTCGGCCGGGCGAGCCGTCCCCCGATCGGCTCGTCGCGGCACATACGGCACGAACGGTGCGAACAGCTGGAACAGCACGACACGGCACGTTCCGTTTCCGCTTGAACATTGTTCGACTTTTGGCGACGGACTGTCAACAAGGGTCAGGTCAAACGCGCCTATGCTCACGGAATGATCACATCGTCGAGTTCCCTGCGCCGCAGCGAGCGATCGCGACGGGCGACCCTGGAGGCCGCGCTCGCCCTGTGCACGGAGAAGGGGTACGGCCGCGTCACCATCGAGGCGATCGCGGCCAGGGCCGGCGTCAGCAAGAAGACGATCTACCGCTGGTGGCCGTCGAAGAGCGCGGTGATCCTGGAGGCATTCACGGAGGCGCTGGTGGACGCCACCCCGTTCGTCGACACCGGCGACATCGCCGCCGACCTGCGCACCCATGTGTCGGGCGCGGTGAATCTGCTCGCCACCGCGCCGTTCGGCCCCGCGTACGCCGGGATCCTCTCCGAGGTCCACCACGACGACGGACTCGCCGAAACGGTCCGGACGCAACTGATCGAACCCCGCTTCGCCCAGGCGGTCGACCGGCTGCGCCGAGCCCAGGAACAGGGCCAGATCCCGCCGGACGCGAATCTGCCGCTGGCCGTGGAGATGCTCTACGGACCGGTCTACTACCGCCATGTGCTGCGCAAGCCGGTCCAGGACGAGGCGACGATCGCGGCACTGGTCGCGCATGTGCTGTGCTCGCTGCGGGCTTCCGTGACGGACGCCGGTCGGATGCGGGAACCGATCGCGGGATGATCACCGGTGTCTCCGGGGGCACCGGCGCGCTCGAGACCGAGGGGGTCGTGGCGGCGCCTCCGGAGGTGGCCGGTACGAAGGTGCGCGTCCTGCGCTTCGCCCTGGTCCTCGTCGTCCTGCCGGCCGTGCTGCTCGTGTTCGGTTCCGGGATCGGCGCGGTCGAACCGGTCGTCATCGCCGTGGCTGCCGCACCGGTGGTCGTGTCCCTGCTGCGGCGGTACCGGAGCGCGCCCGGCACCTGACGGCCGGCGCCCCGGGTCAGCCGAAGAAGGTCTTGGCGCGGGTGGCTGCGGCCGTGTCGTTCAGCACGTCGCCGGGCCGGTTGCCGAGCCCCAGCAGCATCCCGCCCCACTCCATCCGCATGTACGACGCGATGGTGCGCAGCGTTCCGGTAGCCGGCTCGGCCACGCCCGGATCGGCCGTCGCGAGCGCGGTGACGCCCCACAGGGTCCGTCCGGCCATTCGCTCCTTGAAGTCGACGCCGGGCACCCGCATCCACCCCGACCAGTGGTCCAGGTACCGCTTGGTGGAGGTGGACATGGCGTACCAGTACAGCGGTGACGCCAGTACCAGATCGGTCGCGCCGAGCGTCGCGTCCAGCAGGGTGGCGGCGTTCCCGGTGGGCGCGCGGTAGCTGCCGTCGCCCTCGTGCCGCAGGTCCTCGAAATCGGGGAGCGTCAGCTCGTTCAGGCTCAGCCAGCGCTGCTCGGTCTCGGGTGGCAGCTGCTCGGCGGCGAGCCGGGCGAGTTCCTCGGTGTTGCCGTCGGTACGGCTGCTGCCGAGCAGAAACAGGAACGAACGAGTGGTGGTCATGGCGGCTTCTCCCCGTGGACGCATCGGATGCATTGCGTGCAGCGACTGTACGTGTCTGCACTATATGCATGTGCATGGAAATTGGGAACGGGGCGCCACCGGGGAGCGTGGTCGTCGCCGGGACCATGCGCACAGCCGGGATCGGCCGAACGGCCGGGATCAGCCGAACAGCCGCTCCAGCACCACCGCGACCCCGTCCGCCTCGTTCGTCAGCGTCACCTCGTCCGCTGCCGCCTTCAGCTCGGGGTGGGCGTTGGCCATCGCGACGCCGTGCCCGGACCGGCGGAACATCGGCAGGTCGTTGGGCATGTCGCCGAAGGCGATCGTGGTCGCCGGATCCACCCCCAGGGTCTCGGCCGCCAGGGCCAGCCCGGTGCCCTTGTCGACGCCGTACGGCTGGAGTTCGACGGTGCCGGGGCCGGAGAGGGTGACGGTCGCCAGGTCACCGACGACCGCGCGGGCCGCGTCCGCGAGTGCGTCGTCCGTCAGGTCGGGGTGGCGGACGAGGACCTTGATGATCGGCGCCTCCCACAGTTCCTCACGGTGGCCGACCCGTACGGCGGGCAGTGCGGGGTGGGGCATCAGGTACCCCGGCTCGATCAGCGTCCGCCCGTCGGTCCCGTCCTGGTCCACAGCCGCGAACACCGGCCCGACCTGGGCCTCGATCTTGCCGAGCGCGGTGTCGGCCAGGTCCCGGTCCAGGGTCGCCGCGCGAATGATCTGCCCGGCCCCGGCGTCGTACAGCTGCGTGCCCTGCCCGCAGACCACCGGACCCCGGTACTCCAGCCGCGCGAGCAGGTCCCGTATGCCGGGCACCGGCCGTCCGGTGACCACGATGTGCCGGGCCCCCGACGCGGCGGCCCGGGCGAGCGCGGCACGGGAGCGGGGGCTCACGGTGTCGTCGCGGCGTAGCAGGGTGCCGTCCAGGTCCGTGGCGACGAGGGCATGTATGGGTGGGGTGGGCATGCCACAACCCTAGGGAGATCCGCTTCCAGGCGTACGGCCCTGACCTGCGCGGACGGTCGGGATTCGGGGTGCGGCGGACAGTCCGGCAGGGGCATATGGGCAGGAATTGCGCAGAGCGAGCGATCGTGATGATCTCCGGGCTCGCGCCGGTGAGCGGACTGCGGTCCCAGTTCCCGTACTGCTCCTCGATGACCGGCCCGGCGTCGGACAGGAACGAGGACAGCGCGTCCGCGCCGGGGCCGGTCGTGCACACCCCGCAGGGGCGGCCCTACCGATTCGACCCCGGCGTGCTGTGCCTGACGCTGCTGCCCACCGGCGGACACAGCGGCTATGCGCGGTACGAGGTGCTGCACACGCCCGCCGATCCGATCCGGTGCGGTGGGCGGGGCGGAGCCCGCTGGTGCCCGCGCCGGGGCTCTCGGTGAACGCCGGTGAACTCGCCCGTGCCCATGAACGTCGCTCCGTGCTCCGGCGGTTGACGACGGCTCAGGGGTACGCGGAGGTGCCGGACGCGGCGGACCCGCATGTAGTGCATGCGGTGGCTGCCGAGCGGTCACAGGTGCCATGTATCGCCGCCGGTTCCGTCCTCGCGTGGGTGCCCCGGGGCCACCGGCGGCTCCCTGGTGTCGACCGTGGCCCGCGACGCGGTGGGTCTCCTCACCGGGGCGTACGCCGACCGCGTCCGCGAACGCGGCTCCTCCGACTGCCAGTTGGTATGCGTCGACACCTCGCGGCCCGGCGGGAGGCGATGGTGCGCGATGGAGCCGCTGCGGGGACCGGCACAAGGCGCGGGCGCACCGAGCCCGCCATCAGGAGGCAGACGCATGATGCCCACCGGACTCGGCCGGCGGACCGGTGCCTCCCGGACGCTCCCTCGATCGCCTGCTGCGATGGGGGAGTTCATCGCGGGGCCGGACGGTGTGCGCCTCCGGTTCGGGCCGGACGGCGAGCTGCCCACGAACACGGGCGATCCGTGCCGTACGGCCGACGGTGTCGAGGGGGAGATCCGCGGCTACCGGCCCGGCGACCGGATCCGGCACGCTCGTGGGCGTACGACGGTTCAGGTCTCCGGAGCCGGGGCGGGCGGGGAGGGGAGCGGACCGTGCTCCGCTTCCACCAGGAACGCATGGCGAGTGCGGCGGAACGCGAGCGCGGCGCGCGCCGCGGCAGCGCGTGATGGACCGGGTGACCGCCGCGACGGGCTGAGCCCGGCCGCGGGGAGCCGTCACCGGCGTGGCTCATCGGGATGTTGCCCGGGTGGACGTCGGCCGGGAGATTTCCCGACCCCCCGGAGTCAGGTCTGCGCTGCCGGGATGGCTCTGGAGGCGGTACCAGGGGCCGGCCGGGCCGAGTCCGGAAGGGTGCACCATCTGCGCGGTCTCGGAGCGTGCGGTGGGTGTGGCCGCGCAGATGACGGCGGAGACGGCCACGGTGGCGGTGGCCACGCGCAGGAGCGTGCGGGAGTGTCTCTCGAAGTGCCGGGTTCGGGTCATAGGTGTCAGAGAAATGTAAACAGACGGTATGACTGCGCTTACTCACCGGGACACGCGCCGCGATCGCCCCAATGCCGTACGGCCCAGGTGATCCGCGACGGCTCCGTGGTCCGTGGCGCGCGCGATCGGCGCCACGTAGTTGTCGGGGCGTCCGGCGTCGGCCCCGACCCCTCGAACGGGTCGGCGTCGGCGATCGCCACTTCGCCCCGGTACTTGCGCATCGGTGGCGGTGTCGAGCCCGCCGCCAGGACCTCGTCGACCACGCCGAGATCCTCAAGCACCTCGAGGGAGCGGGGATTGGGACCCTTCGCCCGCGAACTGCGCGGGAAATCACGGGACGTGTCGACGATCCGTACGGCGCTGTCACGCCGGGCGAGATCGCACGCCAGGGTCAGCCCGGTCGGTCCGGCTCCCACCATCGGTACGTCGGTCATGCCTGCTCCTCGGGTACGGTTCCATCGCCGCCAGGAAGGTGCAACCGGGTTAAGAAAGCAACCAGGTAAAGATCAATGTGCGTCCGTGGCCTCGCGTGCGTCGTAGTCGGCGCGCGCCGCCGCGATCTCACCCCGGTGCTCCTCGGTCCAGGTGACGAGTGCCCGGATCGTGGTGTGCAGCGTGCCTCCGAGCGGCGTCAGCTCGTACTCCACGCGGGGCGGCACCACGGCATGGACCGTCCGTTCGACCAGGCCGTCGCGTTCCAGCTGGCGCAGCGTGACGGTCAGCATCCGCTGGCTGATGCCGTCGATCTCGCGGCGCAACTGGGTGAAGCGGAGCTTGCGGCGGTCGAGCAGGGCGATGACAAGGAGCGACCACTTGTCGGCGACCCGGTCCAGGATCTGCCGTACCTCGCAGCCCTCGCGGGTGTCCCACTGGAACGGGTCGGGGTCGCCGACGAGGGCCGCGTCGTCAACGGTGCCTCCGAGGTGACTGGGTGACTTCGAAGTGCCTTCTTCCATGGCCGTTGATGCTGGCGCACGATGCCAGTGGTTACAAGAGGGAACCGACCCGCTTCCGAGTAACTCCCCATGCCCGCCCCATCAAGGAGACACCTGTGTCCACCATGCCCTCGCGCGCCCGGGCCCTGCTCCCCGTCCTCTGCGGCACGATCTTTCTGGAGGGCATCGATGTCGCCATGCTCGCCGTCGCGGTCCCCTCGATCAGATCCGATCTCTCCCTGTCGACCAGTGCCACCGCCTGGGTGATGAGTGCCTACGTCCTCGGCTACGCCGGGTTCACCCTGCTCGGCGGGCGCGCCGCCGACCTGTTCGGCAGGCGCCGGATGTTCCTCGTCTGGCTCTCCGTCTTCCTGGTCTTCTCCGGACTCGGAGGCTTCGCCGACCGGGGCTGGATGCTGATCGTCGCCCGCTTCGTCACCGGGGTGGCCGCCGCGTTCATGACGCCCGCCGCCATGGCACTCATCACCACCTCGTACGAGGAGGGGCCGCAGCGCAACAGGGCGCTGCTGGTCTTCGCGGGCACCGCGGCGGGCGGTTTCTCGCTCGGGCTCGTCATCGGCGGGCTGCTCACCCAGCTCGGCTGGCGCTGGGTGTTCTTCGCGCCCGTCCTGCTGGCCGGCGGGATCCTGATCGCCGCGCTCCGCACGGTCCCCGCGGAGGCGCGCCCGGTCCGCACCGGTGGCTTCGACCTGCCGGGAGCCACCGCTGCCGCCGGGGCGATGCTGCTGCTCGCGTACGGGATCGTGCGCCTGGAACACGGTACGACGGACTGGGCGTGGACCGCCGGGGCCTTCGCGGCGGGGCTTTTCCTGATCGCCGTCTTCGTCCTGATCGAACGCCGCTCGCCCGCCCCGCTGGTCCGGCTCTCCCTGCTGCGGAGGGCCTCGATGGTCCGGGCCGACCTCGGCGCCCTGCTCTTCGTGGGGTCCTTCTTCGGGTTCCAGTTCGTGGTGACGCTGTATCTCCAGGAGTTGCGCGGCTGGTCCGCACTGCAGACCGCCCTCGCCCTGGTGGTGATGGGCGCCGACGCGGTCATCGCGCCGACGCTCACCCCTCGGCTGGTGAACCGCTACGGCAATGCGCGGGTCATCCTCGGCGGATTCGTCGTCGCCATCGTCTCGTACGGACTCTTCCTGCAGGTCGGGCCGGACTGGTCGTATGCGGCGATGTTCCCGACGCTGCTCCTCACCGGCACCGCCTTCGCCCTGGCCTACGGTCCGCTGACGATCGCGGCGACCGACGGCGTACCCGACAGCGAGCAGGGGCTGGCGGGCGGGCTGCTGCACACCTCGACCCAGTTCGGTTCCGCGGTCGGCATCTCCGCGGTGACGGCGGTGTACGGGCTCGCCTCGGCGGGCACGGACGGCACGCCCGGAGCCACCCTGGACGCCTTCCGCGCGGCGCTCGTCGTGCCGGTGGCGATGGTGACGCTGGGCGCGCTGATCAGTGCTCTCGGGCTGCGTACGAGGAGTCCGCGCCGGTTGCCGGAGACGTCCGCTCCGGCGCCGTCGGTGTCGCCGCCGTCGCCGCGAGCCGCGCGGCCTGCGCCCTCGTCCGCCGCGCCGTCCGGAACGCGTCCCACGTCAGCAGCGTGAGCGCCAGCCACACCAGCGCGAATCCGGCCCACCGCTCCGGCGGCATCGCCTCGTGGAAGTAGAGGATGCCGAGGATGAACTGGAAGACCGGCGCCAGGTACTGCAGCAGGCCCAGCGTCGAGAGGGGGACGCGGATCGCCGCCGCACCGAAGAGGACCAGCGGCGTGGCCGTCACGACACCCGTCGCGGCGAGCAGCGCCGCATGGCCGGCGCCGCCGGAGGCGAACGTCGCGTCGCCCTGCGCACCGAGCCACAGCAGATAGCCGAGCGCGGGGACGAACAGCACCGCGGTCTCGGCGGTGAGCGACTCCAGGCCGCCCATGTTGACCTTCTTCTTCACCAGGCCGTACGTCGCGAAGGAGAACGCCAACGTCAACGAGATCCACGGCGGACGTCCGTAACCGATCGCCAGAACGAGCACGGCCGCGACGCCCGTGCCGACCGCCACCCACTGCACGGGGCGCAGCCGCTCACCGAGGAGCAGGACGCCCATGGCGATGGTGACCAGGGGGTTGATGAAGTAGCCGAGCGACGCCTCGACGACGTGGCCGCTGTTCACGGCCCAGATGTACAGACCCCAGTTGACGGTGATCACCGCCGCGGCGACCGTGATCAGCCCCAGCTTCTTCGGCCGGCGTATCAGCTCGCCGATCCACGCCCAGCGGCGCAGGGCGAGCAGCGCGATGCCGACGACGGCGAGCGACCAGACCATGCGGTGGGCCAGGATCTCGATGGCGCCGGACGGCTTCAGCAGCGGCCAGAAGAGCGGGACGATCCCCCACAGACCATAGGCGCCGATACCGGACAACAAGCCCGCCCGCTGTTCATTTGTCCCCTTCACGGGCCCTCCCGGCATCCCTCGCGTCAACTGCTCCGTCGACTGCACGACGGTATCGCCGGGAGGGCCCGGTGTCATAGCCGTATCGCAATACGGTCATGACAGCGGGCCCTCCCGGTCCGGAGCGAGGGCTCAGGCGGCGGCGACCGCGGCGGCCACCGTCTCGGCCATCGGCGTCGTCGGGCGGCCGATCAGACGGGCCAGGTCACCGCTCGTACCGGCGAGCAGGCCGCGCGCGATCGCCTCGTCGACGTCGACGAGGATCGCGGCGAAGCCCTCGGGCAGACCGGCGCCGACCAGGATCTCCTGGTGCACGGCGGCCGGGACGTTGTTGTACGCGATCTCCTTGCCGGTGGCCTTCGACACCTCGGCCGCGTACTCGGCGAACGACCAGGCGACGTCGCCGCTCAGCTCGTAGGCCTTGCCGAGGTGGTCCTCGCCGGTCAGTACGGCGGCCGCGGCAGCCGCGTAGTCGGCGCGAGTGGCGGAGGCGACCCGGCCGTCGCCCGCGTTGGAGACGACGGCGCCGTGCTCCAGGACCGGGGCGAGGTTCGCCGTGTAGTTCTCCGTGTACCAGCCGTTGCGCAGGAAGGTGTACGGCAGGCCGGAGTCGAGGATCAGCTGCTCGGTGACCTTGTGCTCGGCGGCCAGCTGGAAGTCGGCGTCCGGGCCGCCCAGCACTCCGGTGTACGCGAGCTGCGCGACACCCGCCGCCTTCGCCGCGTCGATGACCGCCGTGTGCTGCGGCACGCGCCTGCCCACCTCGCTGCCGGAGATGAGCAGGACGCGGTCCCCGGCCTTGAAGACGCCGGTGAGGGTCTCCGGGCGGTCGTAGTCGGCGACCCGGAGCTCGACACCGCGGGCGGCGAGGCCGGCGGCCTTCTCCTTGTTGCGGACGACGGCGGCGATCCCGCTCGCGGGCACGGTCTCCAGCAGTCGGTCGACGACGAGACTGCCGAGCTCTCCGGTGGCTCCGGTGACGACGATGCTCATGGGGGGTTTCTCCTCTTTGGCTGCTCTGGTCCTTGTTCGTGCTCTCTGCCGCTCACCTTACGGGATGCACTAACCAAAAGAAAGTACCCACTTTGAGGTAAGGTACTGGTATGAGCGTAAGCAAGGTGCCCGATGTGAACCGGCAGATGTGCCCCTCCCGCCTGGTGCTCGAACACGTCACCAGCCGCTGGGGCGTCCTCGTCCTGGCCGCCCTGCTGGAGCGCTCCTACCGCTTCAGCGAACTGCGCCGCGAGGTCGGCGGGGTCAGCGAGAAGATGCTGGCCCAGACCCTCCAGACGCTGGAGCGCGACGGCTTCGTGCACCGGGATGCCAAGCCGGTGATCCCGCCGCGGGTGGACTACACGCTCACCGAGCTGGGCAAGGAGGCCGCCGAGCAGGTGTGGGGGCTGGCGCGCTGGACGGAGCGGCGTGTCGACGCCGTACACGCCGCCCGCGAGTCGTACGACGCCCGGAAACAGGATCAGTCCGGCTGAGGCGCCCGCCCCTCCTCCAGCTCCCGCAGCGCCCGCGAGACATCGAACGGCAGGATCGTCACCGCCACGTGCGGCAGCTGCGCCAGCGCCTTCGACATCGCCTCGCCGGTGCCCCGGTGCAGCATCTTCCCGAGCGCGTTCCGGTAAAGCCGCCGCGGCACCAGGACCGTCAGCGACGTCTCCCCGTCCGCCGTGGTGCGGGTCGCGAGCTCCCGCATCGCATGGCGCAGCCGCCGGTCGGGGCAGGCCACCAGCTCCAGCGGCACGGAGGTCGCGGCCGTCGCCCCCCAGCGGGCGGCCAGCCGCCTGCCGTGCGCCTCGTCGACCGCGAAGTGCACCGCCCGGATCTCGTCCGGGCGCAGCTCATGGGCGTACCGAAGTGCCTTCAGCGTCGCCAGGTCCAGCGTCTCCACGAGGACGAACACCAGATGACGCCGGACCCGCGGCCGGTCCGCGCCCGGTGCCTGGAGGCTTCGCAGTGCGGCGGCCTCGCGCCGGTACTCGCGGTTGATCCGCATCAGCGCCCAGACGCCGAGGGGGAAGACGATCACGACCAGCCAGGCGCCCTCGGTGAACTTGGTGACCGCGAAGATCAGCACCACGGCAGCCGAGACGACCGCGGCCAGCCCATTGACCGCGATCTTCAGCCGGCGGTACCGCTCGCGGCGGCGCAGGTGGTACGCGGTGAGCCCGGACCCCGCCATGGCGAACGCGGTGAACACGCCGATCGCGTACAGCGCCACCAGCTTGTCCACACTGGCGCCCGTGACGAGCAGCAGCGCCAGCGAGACGACGGTGAGCGCGATGATCCCGTTGGAGAACGCCAGCCGGTGCCCGCGCCGGGTCAGCACCCGCGGCAGAAAACGGTCCTCGGCGACAAAACTGGCGAGGAACGGGAAGCCGGTGAAGGGCGTGTTGGCACCCGTGTAGAGGACCAGGGCCGTCGCCAGCTGGACGAAGACCAGCCCGGCCGTCCCGAGCGGGCCGGCACCGAAGGCGAGATGAGCCTCCTGCGCGATGACGGTGGGTGTGCCGTCGGTGTACGGGACGGCATGCGTGAAGTGTGCCAGCGTGGAGACGCCGAGGACGAGGACGCCGAGTACACAGCTCATGGTGATGAGGGTGCGGCGGGCGTTGCGGCCCTGCGGTTCGCGGAACGCGGAAATGCCGTTGGAGATCGCTTCGAGTCCGGTGAGCGACGAGCCGCCGTTGGCGAAGGAGCGCAGCACGATGAAGAGCGAGGCGCCGTACGCCCAGCCGCTGCCCGGCGTGCCCAGCGGAACCACCCCTGCCGCATGCAGATCGGCGTGCGGCAGCCCGACCGTCAGCCCGCGCACCGTGGCGACGAGCAGCACCAGACCGACCGCGGCCATGAACAGATAGGCGGGCAGCGCGAAGGTCCGGCCCGCCTCGCGGATGCCGCGCAGATTCCCGTACGCGAGCAGCACGATCACCGCGACGGAGACCGGCAGCTGGAGATGGTCCAGGCCGGTCCAGCCGCCCCCGGCCAGATGAGCGAGGGAGATGAGGGCGTTCGTGCCGGCCGACACCTGGACGGCGACGGTCACGATGTAGTCGACGAGCAGCGCCACGGCGGCGATCTGCGCGACGTTCGGCCCGAAGTTCTCCCGGGCGACGACATACGAGCCGCCTGCCCGCGTGTAGATCATGACGACATCGCTGTAGCAGAGCGTCAGAAGCAGCAGGACCAGCAGGATCGCGCCGGTCACCGGCATGAGGAGGGTGAAGGCAGCCGCCCCGACGACGGGCACGAGGACCCGGAGCATCTCCTCGGAGCCGTACGCGGACGAACTGATGCAGTCCGAGGCGAGGACCCCGAGCGCCGTCCGGTTGTTCAGTTTCTCGTCACTGATGCGCTCGGTGGTGAGGGGTTTGCCGAGCAGGTGTCGTTTGATGCGGTACGCGGGACGGTCCAGGGCCATGGGCACATGAGAACGGGTGCCGGGCCGGGAGCGGTGAAGACTCCCCGGCCGGGCACCCGTACGGTGCGCCTCACGACGTCCCAGGGGGCGTCCGGCGGATCAGCCGGGGCCGCGACGAGTGGAACGGTCCGACCCCGATCCGCCGGGACACCCCTCAGAGCGTGTCGGGTGACCTCTGATCGGGCGAAGGTCGCCCGACAGGCTCTCAGCCGACGACCGTCCAGTTGTCGTTGCCCGCGAGCAGCGCGGCCAGATCGCCCTTGCCGTTCTGCTCGACCGCGGTGTCCAGCTGCTCGGCCATCTGCGTGTCGTACACCGGCCGCTCGACGCTGCGCAGCACTCCGATCGGGGTCTGGTGCAGCGTGTCGGGGTCGGCGAGCCGGGACAGCGCGAACGCCGTGGTGGGGCTGTCGGCGTGCGCGTCGTGGACCAGGACCTGCGACTCGTTCTGCGCGGTGACCTCGACGACCTTGAGGTCGCCGGTGGCCGGGTCGCGCACCACGCCCTTGGACTGTCCGGTGCCGAAGCGGATCGGCTGCCCGTGCTCCAGCCGGATCACCGCGTTCTCGGCCTTGTCCTTGTCCTTGAGGACCTCGAAGGCACCGTCGTTGAAGATGTTGCAGTTCTGGTAGATCTCCACCAGCGCCGTGCCCGGGTGGGCGGCCGCCTCGCGCAGCACGCCGGTGAGGTGCTTGCGGTCGGAGTCCACGGTGCGGGCGACGAACGACGCCTCCGCGCCGAGGGCCAGCGACACCGGGTTGAACGGGGCGTCGAGCGAGCCCATCGGCGTCGACTTGGTGATCTTTCCGACCTCGGACGTGGGGGAGTACTGCCCCTTGGTGAGCCCGTAGATCCGGTTGTTGAACAGCAGGATCTTCAGGTTCACATTGCGCCGCAGCGCGTGGATGAGGTGGTTGCCGCCGATGGACAGCGCGTCGCCGTCGCCCGTGACGACCCAGACGGACAGGTCGCGCCGCGAGGACGCCAGCCCGGTCGCGATGGCCGGGGCCCGGCCGTGGATCGAGTGCATCCCGTACGTGTTCATGTAGTACGGGAACCGGGACGAGCAGCCGATGCCGGAGACGAAGACGATGTTCTCCTTCGCCAGACCGAGCTCGGGCATGAACCCCTGCACGGCGGCGAGGACCGCATAGTCACCGCAACCGGGGCACCAGCGCACTTCCTGATCGGACTTGAAGTCCTTCATGGACTGCTTGGCCTCGGCCTTGGGCACCAGCTGCAGTGCCGGGAGCCCGGTGGGGAGTGCCTGGTCGGTGTTAGGCATCGATGGCCTCCTTGAGAGCTGTGGCGAGCTGCTCGGCCTTGAACGGCATTCCGTTGACCTGGTTGTAACTGTCGGCGTCCACCAGGTACTTCGCCCGGATCAGCGTGGCGAGCTGGCCGAGGTTCATCTCCGGGACGACCACCTTGTCGTAACGCTCCAGCACCTCGCCCAGATTCCGCGGGAAGGGGTTGAGGTGGCGCAGATGGGCCTGCGCGATCGACTGCCCCTCCGCCCGCAGTCGGCGGACGGCGGCGGTGATGGGGCCGTACGTGGAGCCCCAGCCGAGCACCAGGGTCCGGGCGCCGGAGGGGTCGTCGACCTCCAGGTCGGGGACCTCGATGCCGTCGACCTTCGCCTGGCGGGTGCGGACCATGAAGTCGTGGTTCGCGGGGTCGTACGAGATGTTGCCGGTGCCGTCCTGCTTCTCGATGCCGCCGATGCGGTGTTCGAGACCGGGAGTGCCGGGGACGGCCCACGGGCGGGCCAGGGTCTGCGGATCGCGCTTGTACGGCCAGAAGACCTCGGTACCGTCGGCCAGCTCATGGTTGGGTCCGGAGGCGAACTGCACGCGCAGGTCGGGGAGTTCGTCGACCTCGGGGATCCGCCACGGCTCGGAGCCGTTGGCGAGATAACCGTCCGAGAGCAGGAACACCGGTGTGCGGTACGTCAGTGCGATCCGGGCGGCGTCGAGCGCGGCGTCGAAGCAGTCCGCCGGCGTCTTCGGCGCCACGATCGGCACCGGGGCCTCGCCGTTGCGCCCGAACATCGCCTGCAGCAGGTCCGCCTGCTCGGTCTTGGTCGGCAGTCCGGTCGACGGGCCGCCGCGCTGGATGTCGATGATGAGCAGCGGCAGTTCGAGCGAGACGGCCAGGCCGATGGTCTCCGACTTCAGCGCCACACCCGGACCGGACGTCGTCGTCACCCCGAGCGAACCGCCGAACGCCGCACCGAGCGCCGCACCGATGCCCGCGATCTCGTCCTCCGCCTGGAAGGTGCGGACGCCGAAGTTCTTGTGCTTGCTGAGCTCGTGCAGGATGTCGGAGGCCGGGGTGATCGGGTATGAGCCCAGGTAGAGCGGCAGGTCCGCCTGCCGGGCCGCCGCGATCAGCCCGTACGACAGGGCCAGGTTCCCGGAGATGTTCCGGTACGTACCGGTGGGGAACGCCTGCGTCGCGGGCGCCACCTCGTAGCTGACCGCGAAGTCCTCGGTGGTCTCACCGAAATTCCAGCCGGCCCGGAACGCCGCCACGTTCGCCTCGGCGATCTGCGGTTTCTTGGCGAACTTCGCCCGCAGGAACGCCTCGGTGCCGTCGGTCGGCCGGTGGTACATCCAGGAGAGCAGCCCGAGGGCGAACATGTTCTTCGAGCGCTCGGCCTCCTTGCGGGAGAGCCCGAACTCCTTCAGCGCCTCGATCGTCAGCGTCGTCAGGGGCACCGGGTGGACGTTGTACGCCTGCAGCGAGCCGTCCTCCAGCGGACTGGTCTCGTAGCCCACCTTCGCCATCGGGCGTTTGGTGAACTCGTCGGTGTTGACGATGATTTCGGCGCCGCGCGGCACATCGCCGATGTTCGCCCTCAGCGCCGCGGGGTTCATCGCGACCAGCACGTTCGGGGCATCGCCCGGCGTGAGGATGTCATGGTCGGCGAAGTGCAACTGGAACGACGAGACGCCCGGCAGGGTGCCTGCGGGGGCCCGGATCTCGGCCGGGAAGTTCGGCAGCGTCGACAGGTCGTTCCCGAACGACGCCGTCTCCGAGGTGAACCGGTCACCCGTGAGCTGCATGCCGTCTCCGGAGTCACCCGCGAAACGGATGATCACCCTGTCCAGGCGGCGGATCTCCTTCTCGCCGACGCCCGCTTTCTCGGAATGGGGGGCGCGTTGTCCCCCGAGAACAGTCTCGCCGGCCTGATCGGCGTCGTTGGTCTCGTCGGCCTGTCCGGCTGGGCTACTGACCTGGCTGGTCACTGAACTGGACCTCCCTCGGGGCGGCGGCTCGGGACCGTCCGGCCCGCCGGCGGTCCCCAAGCCCACCCTACGTCGGTAAGGGTCGCCTTCCCTGGAACGGTCACATGGTGGACGCCACTATGAGACGCATTTTTGTACCGCTTTGCCATATTCCGTGAACCCCCTGGACTGTCGGTCGACGTCGTTCGCTGCTTCTCGGCACTCATCCTTTGGTCCCAGGCCCCCGATCGGCCCCAGATGGCCTGACAGGGTGTCAGATTCTCAGGATTTGAGATAGGTCAGAACGGCCAGCACGCGACGGTGATCCCCGTCACTGGGCGAGAGCCCGAGCTTCAGAAAAATATTGCTGACGTGCTTCTCCACCGCGCCGTCGCTCACCACCAGCTGCCTGGCGACCGCGGAGTTCGTCCGCCCCTCCGCCATCAGGCCGAGCACCTCGCGCTCGCGCGGCGTCAGCCCGGCCAGGACGTCCTGCTTGCGGCTCCGGCCCAGCAGCTGCGCCACCACCTCAGGGTCCAGCGCCGTACCGCCCTGTGCCACTCGGACCACGGCGTCGACGAACTCACGGACCTCGGCGACCCGGTCCTTCAGCAGATACCCCACCCCCCGGCTGCTGCCGGCCAGCAACTCGGTCGCGTACTGCTCCTCGACGTACTGCGAAAGGACCAGGACCCCGATGCCGGGGTACTCCTTGCGCAGCCGCACCGCCGCCCGTACGCCCTCATCGGTGTGGGTCGGAGGCATCCGCACATCGGCGACGACCACATCCGGCAGGTCGTCCTGTGCGGCGAGATCGCTCACCGTCTTGATCAGCGCCTCGGCGTCCCCCACTCCGGCGACGACGTCATGCCCGAGATCGGTCAGCAGCCGGGTGAGTCCCTCCCGAAGCAGTACCGAATCCTCGGCGATGACCACCCGCACCCTGTCCTCCACCACGACGCTTTTTCCCCCACTGCACTGGTCCGCCGGCCCGCGGCCGACGGAAATCCGTCCCTGACCCCTCCAGCATCCCAGCATCGGCCCGCCGATGGGGACTGTGCCGAATGCTTGAGGACACGGGTGGGGCGAGGAAACGCCCGTGAGGGGGATGAGACGGGACAGCGGCAGCGGGCCGGGCGGTCCGCCTCGGAGCCTGTCGGGTGACCTCTGATCGGGCGGCCACGCCCTGGCACGCACGCTTCCCGCGTTGCCGAAATGTCCTAGTAGCTCCTTCCCCAAGCTCTCAGCTTCGTTCGAGCAGGGGAGACCCCATCCGAGGACCTTGCAGCGCCTTGGAATCGCACGCACCAGACCGCGTCCGCCATCCGATCGAAGGTCACCCGACAGGCTCTCAGCCGCGCCACGGGAGCTCGGCCGTGACCCGCGTCGGCCCGCCCACCGGGGAGTCGACGACGAGGATGCCGTCCACCGCGTCCAGCCGCTCGGTCAGACCGGCCAGGCCGCTGCCCGCCGACAGGTCCGCGCCACCCCGCCCGTTGTCCGTGACCTGCAGCATCAGCCGGTCGGCCGTACGCCACACATCAACCGTCGCACGCGTCGCGTACGCATGCTTGCTGACGTTCTGCAGCAGCTCGGACACGGTGAAGTACGCAATCCCCTCGATGGCCTGCGCGGGCCGCGACGCCAGGTCCACCTCGACCGTGACCGGGACGGTGCAGCGGGAGGCGATGGCGGAGAGCGCGGCGTCCAGGCCGCGGTCGGTGAGGACGGCGGGATGGATCCCCCGGGCGAGGTCGCGGAGCTCCTGCAGGGCGACCTTCACCTCTCCGTGCGCCTCGTCGACCATGCGGGCGGCGGCCTCGGGGTCCTGCGCCAGCTTCTCCTTCGCCAGGCCCAGGTCCATGGCGAGGGCGACGAGCCGGGCCTGCGCGCCGTCGTGCAGATCGCGTTCGATGCGCCGCAGGTCGGCGGCGGCGGTGTCCACGACCACACCCCGGTCCGACTCCAGCTCCGAAACGCGCGACGCCAGCCGGGACGGCCCGAGCAGCCCGTACACCATCACCCGGTCCACGGAGGTCAGACCACGGATGATCCACGGGGTGACGAGCACGAGTATCAGACCGAACGCACTGGTCACGGCCAGCTCGAAGGGCGAGTCGAGATAGACGTCGTGCGTGGCGTCGCCGTACAGCTGGATGCCGTCGATCCCCGCGTAGGCCGGGAAGACCCACTGCCACAACGGATACGTGAGGGCCGCCCACCCGTACGCCCAGAACGTCAACGAGACGGTGAACGCGAAGACCGCCCACGGGAAGTGCAGCAGGGCATAGAGAAGGTGCCGCCAGGACGCCCCGCTCTTCAGCACCGCACCGACCCAGGACATCAACCCGCCGGTCCTGCCGCGCACCGGCGCCGGATCCGCCACCCGGAGCCTCAGCAGCCCCCGCGCCCGGACCCGCTCCATGGCACCGAAACCGCGGCACATGGCCAGGGTGCCGGCAAGGAGCGGAATGCCGAGGAACGTGATCAACAGACCCGCACTTGCGGAGGTCAGTGTGACCGCGAGGCTGAACAGCACCACACTGATGGGCAGACTCAGCAACAGATAGCCGAACTCGCGCCAGGTCCTCGCCTCGAACGGCGCGCGCAGCACCGCAGGAACGACGTGCTTCACCGAGGGGTGGTCCTCGGGGCCGGAACCGGACCGCTGAGGGTCGCGAGTGTCCGGTCCGTATGCCGTGGCCATGGTGCCGTCCGTTTCTCTGCTCGGCGGGTGGAGTGGTTCCTCTTCGACGGCCCGTACAGGCCGCCACCTCAAGAGTGCTGCCCGGCGGAACTTCTCACCATGAGGCCGGTATCCCTTTTCGACCGGGGGTTTTCCCCACCCCCGACTGCGGCCTGGGCCCCCTCCTGCGGAATCGGACCGCAACAGGGAGCCGGGCCCGACGGGCGTACCCGCACCCCGCGAGCCCGGCACGATCCGCAGGAAAGGCCCTACGGCCGTTTCGCGACGCCCGCGCCGTCCCCGCCCCGGTCCCGCCAGGGCAGCTCGGCCACGACCGTCGTCGGCCCGCCGACCGGCGACGTCAGGACGAACAGCCCGTCCACCGCCCCCAGCCGCTCCGCCAGCCCGGACATCCCCGTACCGCCGTCCATCCGCGCCCCGCCCCGGCCGTCGTCACTGATCTGGATCAGCAGCCGTTCCCCCGACCGCCACACCTCGACGGACGCCGAACGCGCACCACTGTGCTTGCTGACGTTCTGCAGCAGCTCGGACACGGTGAAGTACGCAATCCCCTCGATCGCCTCCGCGGGGCGCGACGGCAGATCCACGTCCACCGTGACCGGGACGGTGCAGCGGGAGGCGATGGCGGAGAGCGCGGCGTCCAGGCCGCGGTCGGTGAGGACGGCGGGATGGATCCCCCGGGCGAGGTCGCGGAGCTCCTGCAGGGCGACCTTCACCTCTCCGTGCGCCTCGTCGACCATGCGGGCGGCGGCCTCGGGGTCCTGCGCCAGCTTCTCCTTCGCCAGGCCCAGGTCCATGGCGAGGGCGACGAGCCGGGCCTGCGCGCCGTCGTGCAGATCGCGTTCGATGCGCCGCAGGTCGGCGGCGGCGGTGTCCACGACCACACCCCGGTCCGACTCCAGCTCGGCGATCCTGCGCTCCAGCTCGTCCGAGGGCGAGAGCAGCCCCCGCGCCATGGCCCGGTCCGCGTTGGTCAGCAGCCGCGCCGTGAAGGGCAGCACGGGCCACAGGACGAACAGACTCACCAACGTCACCGTGAACGTGAGCACGCCCCAGGGCAGCCGCATGAAGGAATACAGCACCGCGCGCCAGCCCACCGGATCCTTGAGACTCGACCACAGCCACGGAAGGACGCCGCGGTCACGGCGGCCCAGCGCGGTCGCGCTCGGCTCGTCGATCCGCACCCCTAGCAGCGCACGGGCACGGCCCCGCTCCGCCCTGCCGAGCAGCCGCGCCCCCTGCAGCCCGCCGGCGAGAAGCGGCAGACCCACCACCGTGAGGGAAAGCCCCACGCCGACACCGATCATGAAAACTGTGTAAACAAACCCGGCAACCGCCACCGGCAGGTTGGACAGGAGATAGCAGATCTCCTTCCACGTCCACGGATCCAGTGCGAAGCGGGCGGGCGGCGGCCGGTCGTTGTCGGGCGCCGGGGGGCTCGAGGTCATGCGCCCAGCCTGCCGGGCCGGGCCTGCGCACGCCATGGGGTTCATGGGCGGGGCGAAGTAGGGATAACCCCACCCTTTGCCCGATGCGGCTGCTTACCGCCTCTTTAACAGGGCCTAGACTTCCGTACAGACGTCGAACAGGCATGAGGGAGCGGAGGGGCGGACGTGGCCTACGTGGCGGACCTGCCGGAATCGACCGTTCTCGCGTCGGACTACTTCCAGAGCTACTCGGTCGTCGGACTGCTCGCCGTGATCGGCGTGCTCTTCGTCGCCGTCGCCTTCGGAGCAGGCCGGCTGCTGCGCCCCGTGGTGCCGACACCGGAGAAGCTCCTCACCTACGAATGCGGCGTGGACCCCGTCGGCGAGGGCTGGGCACACACCCAGGTCCGCTACTACGTCTACGCATTCCTCTATGTGATCTTCGCTGTCGACTCGATCTTCTTGTTCCCCTGGGCGACTGTATTTGCAGCACCCGGATACGGCGCGACCACACTGGTGGAAATGTTCATCTTCCTCGGATTCCTCGCCGTGGGACTGCTCTACGCATGGAAGAAGGGCGTCCTCGAATGGACGTGACGAGCCCGCAGACCCCCGAGCCGCAGCACCGGCCCGAGCCGACGCTGCTGCCCGAACCGAAACGGCTCGGCGTGCTCTCCCGGCTCGCACCCGAGCCCATGAAGGTGGTCCTGAACTGGGGCCGCCGGTACAGCCTCTGGGTCTTCAACTTCGGGCTCGCCTGCTGCGCCATCGAATTCATCGCCGCCTCCATGGCCCGGCACGACTTCATCCGCCTCGGCGTGATCCCGTTCGCACCGGGACCCCGCCAGGCCGACCTCATGATCGTTTCCGGCACGGTGACGGACAAGATGGCCCCGGCCGTCAAGCGGCTGTACGAGCAGATGCCCGAGCCCAAGTACGTCATCTCCTTCGGCGCCTGCTCCAACTGCGGCGGCCCGTACTGGGACTCGTACTCCGTGACCAAGGGCGTCGACCAGATCATCCCCGTCGACGTGTACGTACCGGGCTGCCCGCCGCGCCCGGAAGCCCTGCTCCAGGGCATCCTCAAGCTCCAGGAGAAGATCGCCCGCGAGTCGCTGGGCGAGCGGTACGCGACCGGCGGCAGCCGCCCCTCCACCGCCGCACTCCGCAGTGGTCTGGTCGCCGCCCCGCCGGCCCCGGGGGAGGAGCAGAAGTGACCGATCCGGAAACGGCGCAGGCCTACGACCGCCTGCCGGAAGCCGTCACCGAACTCTTCGGCGAGGACGCCACGGCGGAGCACGCCTACGACTTGCTGACCGTCGACGTCCCGCCGGCCGCCTGGACCACCGCCCTCGAAACGGCCCGCGACCTGCTGGGCTGCACCTATTTCGACTGGCTGAGCGCAGTCGACGAACCCGGCACCGGCTTCCGCGTCTGCGCCCATGTCGCCGCCCCGGCGGCGGGCAAGGTCCGCCGGCTCCTGCTCCGTACGACCGTTCCGCACGACGCCCCGGTCCTGCCGACCGCCATCGGCGTCTACGCGGGCGCCGCCTGGCACGAGCGCGAGACCCACGAAATGTTCGGCATCGGCTTCGAGGGCCACCCGCACCTGGTCCCCCTTCTCCTCCCGGAAGGCTTCGAGGGCCACCCGCTGCGCAAGGACTTCGTCCTGGCGGCGAGGGTCGCCAAAGCATGGCCGGGAGCCAAGGAACCGGGCGAATCCGAGCACGGCGGCCCCAAGCGGCGCACGATGTTGCCGCCGGGCGTGCCCGACCCGAACGAATGGGGCCCCCTCAAGGGCCAGCTCCCACCTGCCCCGGCCCGCCCGGCCCGAGCAGCCCGCCCTGCGGGCGACCGCCCCGTGCGCCGGGCCCGCAGCGTGAGCGAGGGCTCGGCAAGCCAGCAGCCCGAGCCGGCAGCCCCGGCCTCCGCAGGTACCGGGACCACACCGCCGGCCGCCACCCCGACCGCGACTTTGCGCCGCACCCGCAGCGCGTCCCAGGGCTCGGCGAGCCAGCAGGCGGCGCCGGTGGAGCAGACGTCGGCAGCGACGGAACCGGCGGCCACGCCGAAGTCCGACGCGCCGGGCACTGCGGCGCCGGACTCGACAACCTCCCCGTCGGCAGCGCCGAAGGAGGCAGCGCCGGGGACGGCACCCTCGGAGGCCGAGCCCCCCGGACCGACGCCGAAGGCGGCAGCCCCGGAGCAGGCCAAGCCCCGCGGGGCGGACGCGCCCTGGCACCACGCCCGCCCCGCCTTCGACCCGACCCCCGATCAGGACACCTCCCAGCCCACCCGGCGCCCGAGGAGCGGCGGCCCGGGGGCGGAGCCCCCGATTCGGGAAGGGGCGGACGGGGGAGAGGATCCGCGCAGCGGCCCCACCCCCGAAGGCACCGAACCCGCGGCCACCCCCGAGAACCCCGAAACCCCCGAAACCCCCGACCACCCCGCCGGAGGCGATACCGCGTGAACGACGTACTCGACGTCGCCCTCCGGCTCATCATCGTCTTCGCGGTGTTCATGGTCGTCCCCCTCGTCGTGGGCCAGACCGAACACAAGGTGATGGCCCACATGCAGGGCCGCCTGGGCCCCATGTACGCGGGCGGTTTCCACGGCTGGGCCCAGCTCGTCGCCGACGGCGTGAAATTCGCGCAGAAGGAAGACATCGTCCCGGCCGAGGCCGACCGCCGCATCTTCCAGCTCGCCCCCGCCGTCGCCCTCCTCCCGTACCTCCTCGTACTCGTCGCCATTCCGATCGGCCCGAGCGAGGGCGCGGTCGGCCAGGTCGTCGACGCGGGCATCTTCTTCGTCCTCGCCGTCATGGGCGTGGGAGTGCTCGGCTCGCTGATGGCGGGCTGGGCATCGGCCAACAAGTTCTCCCTCCTCGGCGGCCTCCGCACCGCCGCCCAGCTCCTCGCGTACGAACTTCCGATGCTGCTCGCCGCCGCCTCAGTCGCGATGGCCGCAGGCACCGTCTCCCTTCCCGGCATCGTCAACGCCTTCGAGTGGTGGTGGCTGCCCTGGCAGATCGTCGGCGGCCTGGTCTTCTTCGTGGCCGGACTCGCTGAACTGCAGCGCCCGCCGTTCGACATGCCGATCGCCGACTCGGAGATCATCTTCGGCGCGTACACCGAGTACACCGGCCTCCGCTTCGCCCTGTTCCTGCTCGCCGAGTACGCGGGTATCGTCGTCCTGTGCGGACTGACCACCGTCCTCTTCCTCGGCGGCTGGCACGGCCCGCTCGGCGCCGAGGGACTCGGCTGGGTCTGGACGCTCCTCAAGATCGCGGTCCTCGCCTTCGTCGTCATCTGGCTGCGGGTGAGCTACCCCCGCCTCCGCGAGGACCAGCTGCAGAGGCTCGCCTGGACCACGCTCATCCCGCTCGCTCTCGCGCAGATCGCGCTCACCGGCATCGTGAAGGTGGCGATCAGCTGATGCCTCCGATCCCCGGCTCCGGCCTCGCCAAGGGCCTGGCCGTCACCCTGCGGACGATGACGAAGAAGTCGGTCACCGCCCAGTACCCCGACGTCCAGCCCGAACTCCCGCCGCGCTCCCGCGGCGTCATCGGGCTGTTCGAGGAGAACTGCACGGTCTGCATGCTCTGCGCCCGTGAGTGCCCGGACTGGTGCATCTACATCGACTCCCACAAGGAGACGGTGCCCGCCGCCGCACCGGGCGGCCGCGAACGCAGCCGCAACGTCCTCGACCGCTTCGCCATCGACTTCTCCCTCTGCATGTACTGCGGTATCTGCATCGAGGTCTGTCCTTTCGACGCGCTGTTCTGGTCGCCGGAGTTCGAGTACGCGGAGACCGACATCCTCGAACTCACCCATGAGCGGGACAAGCTCCGCGAATGGATGTGGACGGTGCCCGAGCCGCCCGCACTCGACCCGGGTGCGGAGGAACCGAAGGAGATCGCCGCCGCCCGCAAGACGGCGGAGAAGCTCGAAGCCCAGCGCGCCCAAGAAGCCCAGCAAGCCCAGCAGACCCCGCAGCAGGAAGAAGAGGAAGGAAAGGAGTGACCCTCGCAGCCGCCGCGGCTCACCCCGGTTTCCTCTCCCCGACCGGCATCGAGATCGCCTTCGTCCTGGTCGGCGTCGCCACCATCGGCGCAGCCCTCATCACCGTCACGACCAAGCAGCTGGTGCACGCTGCCCTCTGGCTGGTCGTGGCGCTCGGCGGCCTCGCCGTCGAGTACCTCCTGCTGACCGCGGAGTTCATCGCCTGGGTACAGGTACTGATCTACGTCGGTTCCGTCGTCGTCCTCCTTCTCTTCGGGCTGATGCTCACCAAGGCCCCCATCGGCCGCTCCCCGGATGCCGACTCCGAAAACCGCTGGGCCGCTCTCGGCGTCGCGGTCGCCGCCGCGGCTGCCCTCGTCTGGGTCGTCGTGGACGCCTTCCGCACCACCTGGATCGACCTGGACGGACCGGCCCACGGATCCACCGAAGCCACCGGCGCCTTCCTCTTCCGGCACTGGGTACTGCCCTTCGAAGCACTCTCTGTCCTGCTGCTCGCCGCCCTCGTCGGCGCGATCGTCCTGTCCCGCAAGCGCAGTAAGGAGCAGAGCTGATGCACCTCGCCTATCCCGCCGTGCTCGCCGCCCTCCTCTTCTGCACCGGGCTGTACGGAGTACTCGCACGCCGCAACGCGATCCTGGTCCTGATGTCCGTCGAGCTGATGCTCAACGCCGTCAACCTCAACCTGGTCGCCTTCGACGTCTGGCTCCGCGACGCCCTGCACTCCGGCCAGGCGCTCACCCTCTTCACCATCGCCATCGCGGCAGCCGAGATCGGCATCGGCCTCGCGATCGTCCTCGCCGTCCACCGCAACCGCGGCAGCTCGGACGTGGACCGCCTCCGCGACACCGCCGAGACCGACGCCGCGGAGTCCCTCCCCGGCGACGAGGACGACACCACCGGCACCGAAGACCAGGCCACTGCTCCGGCAGGGAAGGCAAAGAAGGCAGAGGCCACCGCGTGACCACCACGACCCTCGCCGTCCTCGTCCCACTCCTTCCGTTCCTGGGCGCCGCCGCCGGCCTGCTCCTCGGCCGCACCGCCCCCGGTTACGTACGCCCCCTCGCGATCCTTCCCACCCTCGCCGCGGCCGTGATCGCCGTCGTCGTCGCCGCACGCCAGGGCGGCGGCCCGGCCATCGACGCGTCGACCCGGCTCACACCCACCGGCTCGGTCCCGATCGACCTCGCCCTCCACCTCGACGGCTTCGCGGTCCTCGTCGCCGTCCTGGTCGGCCTCGTCGCGACCTGCGTGCAGATCTACTCGACCGCCTACCTGCGCCACGACCCCCGCTACCCCTCGTACGCGGCCCTCGTCTCCCTCTTCACCTCCGCGATGCTGCTCGTCGTCTACTCCGGCGACGTGATGGTGCTGCTGGTCGGCTGGGAAGTCATGGGCATCTGCTCGTACTTCCTCGTCGGCCACTACTGGGAGACACCCGAAGCCCGCGCCGCCTCCCTCAAGGCGTTCCTGGTCACCAAGCTCGGCGACGTCCCCTTCCTGATCGGCCTGTTCGCGCTTGCCGCCGACACCGGCACATTCCGGATCACCGGCATCCTCGGCGCCGTCGCGAACGGCGGGCTCGACCACCCCACTCTCATCGCCCTGCTGCTCCTCGCCGGCGTCGCGGGCAAGTCCGCGCAGTTCCCCCTGCACACCTGGCTGCCCGACGCGATGGCCGGCCCGACCCCCGTCTCCGCGCTGATCCACGCCGCGACGATGGTCGCCGCCGGCATCTACTTCGTGGCCCGGCTCCTCCCCGTCTTCGCCGAATCCGGCGCCGCCCTCGTCGTCCTCGCCGTCATGGCGGCGGTCACGATGATCGGATCGGGACTCGCCGCGCTCGCCCAGGACGACATCAAGCGCGTCCTCGCCTACTCGACCATCGGCCAGCTCGGCTACATGTCCGGCGCCCTGGCCGTCGGCGACCGCGGGGCCGCCGTCTTCCACCTCCTCTCGCACGGCGCGTTCAAAGCCGTCCTCTTCCTCGCGGCCGGCGTGGTCATCCACGCCGCCGGGACCAACTCGCTCACCGCCATGTCGCGCATGGGCGGCCTGGCCAAGCGCATCCCGGACGCCTACTGGACGATGACCGTCGCCCTCCTTGCGCTCGCCGCCATCCCGCCGTTCGCCGGCTTCTTCTCCAAGGAAGCCATCCTCGTCGCCGCCGAACACACCGCCCTGGGCGAGCGTCACGTCGCCCCGGCCGCCGCCGGCTGGACCGTCCTCGTCGCCGGACTGCTCGCCGCCGTCCTCACCGCCGCGTACGCCACCCGCCTCTGGCTCCTCGCCTTCCGCGGCCGCGGTGCCGAGGCCCCCGACCACGGCAGGCAGCCCGCCGCGATGACCACCGTCCTCTGGGTCCTCGCCATCCCCACCATCGGCTTCGGACTCACCGTCGGCGTGATCACCGACTGGTTCGACGGCCACAGCCTCACCCCGTCCGTGACCACCGCCGTCCTCTCCACCGGCGTCGGTCTCGTCGGCGGCCTCGTCACCTATGGGGCCTGGCGTCACACCACGGCCCTCGCCGCCCGCACCCCCGCCGGTGCCGTCGTCGCCCACCCCGAGGCCGAACCCGCACTCATCGAGGCCGAGGCCATGACCCACCACACCGCCGGATACGGCGACACCCCGGGCACCCCCGACCCGGCCGACCCCGGACGGCTCCTGCTCGGCCCCCTCCACCGCCACGCCGCCACCGGCTTCCACCTGGACGCCCTCTACGCGACACTGTTCGTCCGCCCCGTCCAGGCCGCAGCGAGCCTCGTCCGCTTCCTGGACCGTGAGGTCGTCGACACGTACGTACGCGGCTCCGGCACCGGCGCACGCTGGCTCGGCACCGCCGTCCGCCGCGCCCAGACCGGCAACGTGCAGACCTACCTCAGCGCCCTGCTCGCCGGTTCCCTTGTCCTGGCGATCGCCGCCGTCGTTTTTGCCAACGTCAACGCCGGGTCGTGAGCCGTGATCGATATCAGCGAATCCGTGATGCAGTTCCTTCTCGCGTTCATCGTCGTCGGCCCGCTCATCGGCGCCGTCGCCGCTCTCCTGCCCGCCCCGCCCGGGCTGAAGGGAAAGAGCCCCGACCAGGCGGTGCTCCGCCACGGCGTGACCGTCACCGGCGCGATCCTCATCGCAACGATCGTCCTGGCCCTCGGCTTCGACCACGACCACCCGTCGAAAATGCAGGCCACCACCGACATCAGCTGGATCCCGGCGCTCGACGTCCGCATCCACCTCGGCATCGACGGCATCTCGCTCCCCCTCCTCGTACTGACCGCGCTGCTGACCTTCCTCTGCGCGCTCTACAGCTACTTCAAAATGCCCGAGGGACCCTCCCCGAAGGCCTTCGTCGCACTCGTCCTCGTCCTCGAGTCAGGCACCCTCGCGACCTTCGCCGTCCTCGACCTGCTGCTGTTCTTCCTGGCATTCGAGATGGTCCTCATCCCGATGTACTTCCTCATCGCCCGCTGGGGCGGCGCACAGAAGCAGGCCGCCGCCTGGAAGTTCATCCTCTACACACTGCTCGGCTCAGTGATCATGCTGTTGGGCCTGCTCCTCATCGGACTGAGGAGCGGCACCTTCGACATGGTGGCACTCGCCACTGACAACGGCCGTGGGCTCACATCGTCCGTGCAGGTCATCGCCGTTCTCGCCATCGGTGTCGGACTCGCCGTCAAGACCCCGATGTGGCCGCTGCACAGCTGGCTCCCGGACGCCCACACCGCCGCCCCGACCGTCGGCTCGGTGCTCCTCGCGGGCGTCCTGCTGAAGATGGGCACGTACGGATTCGTCCGCATCCTGCTCCCCATCACCCCTGACGGGATGCAGACCTTCGCGCCCTACCTCGCCGCCTTCGCCGTCGTCGGCATCATCTACGGATCCCTCGCCTGCCTCGCGCTCGCCCGCCCCGGCTCCAAGGGCGACCTCAAGCGCCTGATCGCGTACTCCTCCGTCGGCCACATGGGCTTCGTACTCCTCGGCATCGCGAGCATGACCCCCACCGGCGTCAACGGCGCGCTCTTCGCCAACATCGCCCACGGCCTCATCACCGGCCTGCTGTTCTTCCTGGTCGGCGCAGTCAAGGACCGCTACGGCACCGCCGACCTCGACACCCTTTCCGGCGCCACCGGGGCCGCCCTCTACGGCCGCGCCCCGCGCCTCGGCGGTCTCCTCGCCTTCGCCGCCGTCGCCTCGCTCGGCCTGCCCGGCCTCGCCGGATTCTGGGGTGAGATGCTCGCCCTGTTCGGCGCCTTCGACCCGGCCGACGGCCTCAGCCGCCCCGCCTTCCTCACCTTCATGTCGATCGGCGCGTTCGGCACCCTGCTCACCGCCGCGTACATGCTCATCGTCGTACGCCGTGTCTGCATGGGCGAGAAGCGCGAGGAACCGCACCGCATGGCCGACATCCAGACGTACGAATTCGCCGCCTGGACACCGCTCGCCGCCCTCACCGTCCTCGCCGGCCTGTGGCCCGCCGTCCTCCTCGGCCTCACCGACCCGGCCGTGCAGAAGCTCCTCGCAGGAGGCAAGTCGTGACCACAGCGGCCGAGACCACCAGCCTCGTCCAGTCCGTCGACTGGCTCGCCATCGCGCCCCCCGTCATCGTCGCGACGGTCGCCCTGATCATCCTGGTCGCCGACCTCTTCCTCCCCCAGGAGCGCAAGCCGCTGCTCGGCTGGGCGACCATCGCCGGACTCGTCGCCGCACTCGCCTTCCTCGTCCCTCTGCGCGACGGCGACCACTCCACCTTCTGCCTCACCACCGGCACCGCCACGGCCTGCAGCTACACGGCCGACCACTTCGCCCTGATCATCCAGTTCCTCGTCCTCGGCGGCGCTCTTCTCACCGCGCTGCTCTCCCTCGGCGACACCCGCAAGCTCCCCGCGGGCGAGTTCTGGTTCCTGCTGCTGTCCTCCGCGGCCGGCGCCGCACTCCTGCCCGCCGCCCGCGACCTCGCCACCCTCGTCATCGCCCTCGAAGTCGCCTCCCTGCCCGCCTTCGCCCTCGTCGGCATCAAGCGCGGTGACCGGCGCTCCTCCGAGGCAGCCCTGAAGTTCTTCCTCTCCTCCGTCGTCGCGACCGCCGTCACGCTCCTCGGCGTCAGCTTCGTGTACGCGGCAACCGGCACCCTCCACCTCACGGAACTCGCCACCCGCCTCGACGACGTACCCGGCCGGCTCGACACCCTCGCCCAGGCGGGCGTCGCCCTCACCCTCGTCGGCTTCGCCTTCAAGACAGCCGCCGCACCCTTCCACTTCTGGGTCCCCGACACCTACGTCGGCGCCCCGCTCCCCGTCGCCGCCTACCTCTCGGTCGTCGGCAAAGCAGTCGGCTTCTCCGGGCTCATCCTCGTCACCGTGATCGGATTCCCGTCGTACGCAGACGTCTGGGGCCCCGCACTCGCCGTCGTCGCCGCACTCACCATGACCATCGGCAACGTCGCCGCGCTCCGCCAGACCGCCACCCGCGCCCGCAGCGCTGTACGCCTGCTCGCCTGGTCGTCCATCGCCCAGGCCGGCTACCTCCTGGTGCCGATCGCCTCCGCCGCGTACTCCAGCAACGACCAGATCGGCTCCACCGTCGCGTACGCCCTCATGTACGCCGTCGTGAACCTCGGCGCCTTCGCGGTGGCCGCCCTCGTCTCCCGCACGAGCCCGGACAACCGTCTCTCCGACTACCGCGGCCTGTACGCCACCCGCCCCCTCGCCGCGCTCGCCATGGCCTTCTTCCTGCTCTGCCTCGCCGGACTACCACCAGGCATCGTCGGCCTCTTCGCCAAGGTCACGGTCTTCTCCGCCGCCGTCGACGCGGGCCTCGGCTGGCTCGCCGTCGTCATGGCCGTCAACGTCGTGATCGCGCTCTACTACTACCTCCAGTGGACGGCGGCACTCTTCCGCGCACCGGAAGAGCCCGAGGCGGCGGCGGCCCCGGCAGGCACGGAGGGCACGACACCCACCCTGCGCGTGACCGCACCGACGTCCCTCACCGCCGCGATCGCCCTCACCGCCGCCGTCGGCATCGTGCTCTCCGGAGCCCCGCAGCTCGTGCTCAGGTTCGCCGCGGTCAACCTCTTCTGACCACGCACCGACCGCCCAAGATCGGCTTGCCCCGGCCGGGCCACACAGGGCAGGGTCATGCCCGCACACCACGCATACGTACATACAAAAGAGGAGCCAGGGCAGTGCTCAACGGGTTCAAGGACTTCATCCTGCGCGGAAACGTGATCTCCATGGCGATCGGACTCGCCGTCGGAGCCGCGTTCACCGCAGTCGTCACAGGATTCAGCAACGCATTCATCGTGCCGCTGATCGGAGTCATCACCCGAGGCACCGGAGACTTCGGCAGGGCCACCTTCCAGGTCGAGGGCGTGAAGTTCCCCTACGGACTGTTCGTCAGCGCCTCCATCGCCTTCCTGATCACCGCCGCCGTTCTCTACTTCTGCGTCGTCGTCCCCATGACGAAGGTCCAGAACCGCTTCACGGTCAAGGCCGAGGAGAAGGTCGACATCAAGGCCTCCCTGCGCGACTGCCCCCGCTGCTACACGGCCATCCCGGCCATCGCCTCCCGCTGCGCCCACTGCACCAGCGAGATCAAGCCCGACCCCGAGGCCCTCGCACTCGCCGGACTCCCCGCCCAGCGCTGACCCACCCCTGGCGACCGCCCGCACCGACACCCCGACACCCGTACGGCCCAGTGCCTGCGCCGGCCCGAACAGCCGGACATGCCCTGCCCTCCGGCCGCACGCACAAGGGAACTAGCTCTCCTCGCCTGGCGTTGACCAGTACGGGAGGCTCCACTGGGGAGTGGAGCACCACCCAGCAAGGGTTCCCCTGCTGCACCACTTGGAGGGCGTACCGTGCACCGCCGGCACAACGGGCTGAGAACCGCCGTACTCCTCGGGGGCCTGTCCGCACTCATCATCGTCATCGGCAGTTTCTTCGGACGTACAGGCCTGATCGTCGCGCTCCTCGTAGCCGTCGGCACCAACGCCTACGCCTACTGGAACAGCGACAAACTCGCACTACGGGCCATGCGGGCCCGCCCGGTCAGCGAATTCGAGGCGCCACAGCTCTACCGCATGGTCCGCGAACTCTCCACCACGGCCCGCCAGCCCATGCCACGGCTCTACATCTCCCCGACCCAGGCACCCAACGCCTTCGCCACCGGCCGCAACCCGCGCAACGCCGCAGTGTGCTGCACCGAAGGCATCCTGCAGATCCTGGACGAACGCGAACTGCGAGGCGTCCTCGGCCACGAACTCAGCCATGTCTACAACCGCGACATCCTGATCTCGTCAGTCGCCGGAGCACTCGCCTCCGTCGTCATGTTCCTGGTCAACTTCGCATGGCTGATCCCGGTCGGCCGGTCCAACGACGACGAAGGCCCCGGCATCCTCGGCATGCTGCTGATCATGATCCTCGGCCCGCTCGCCGCCGGCGTCATCCAACTCGCCGTCAGCCGCTCCCGCGAATACGAGGCGGACGCCTCGGGCGTCCAACTGACCGGCGACCCCCTGGCCCTCGCCAGCGCCCTGCGCAAACTGGACGCCGGAACAAAACAGCTCCCCCTGCCCCCCGAGCCGAAGATCGAGACCGCGAGTCACATGATGATCGCGAACCCCTTCCGCCCCGGCCAGGGCATGTCCAAGATGTTCTCCACACACCCGCCGATGGCGGAGCGCATTGCCCGACTTGAGCAGATGGCAGGTCATCGCCCATGAAGACAATCCTGAACGTCATATGGCTGGTCCTGTGCGGATTCTGGATGTTCCTCGGCTACCTGGTCGCCGGCGTCCTGCTGTGCATCACCATCATCGGCATCCCCTTCGGCCTCGCAGCCTTCCGCATCGGCATCTACGCACTGTGGCCCTTCGGCTACACCGTCGTCGACCGCCGCGACGCCGGCGCACCCTCCTGCGTGGGCAACGTCCTCTGGCTGATCCTCGCAGGCTGGTGGCTGGCCCTCGGCCACATCACCACCGGAATCGCCCTCTGCCTCACGATCATCGGCATCCCGCTCGGCATCGCGAACTTCAAGATGCTCCCGGTCTCCCTCATGCCCTTCGGCAAGGAAATCGTCCGCACGGACCAGCCGTTCGCCACCCGATAGGACGACAGCACGACCAGGAGGCAACGGGGAGCCGGGCAGCGCACCCGCCGAAACGGCCGCGTCACGCAGGACGGCACCGGGTCACCCGCCACCGATTGTCAGTGCCGTCCTCCACCATGAACCCATGAACGACACCGAGCAGTTGCTGGCAGCCGTGGAGAAGACAGCGCACACCACCCCACGGTGGGAGAAGTACCCCCTCCCGGCAGCTCTGTCCACTCAGGACATCGCCCAGGCGGAAGCGACCCTCGGCTTCGCACTGCCGCCCCTGCTGACCGCCCTCCACACCCGGATCGCCAACGGCGGCTTCGGCCCCGCATACGGCCTGTTGCCCCTGACCGGCGGCCCCGCCCCCGGCGGCGAGCACTCCGTCGTCGACCAATACCTCGCCCACCGCAGATCCGTGAGCGAGGAAGGGCAGTGGCCGTGGCCGGAAGGCGTTCTGCCGATATGCAGCCTGGGCTGCGGCATGTACAGCTGCGTGGACTGTCGCACCGAGCGCACCACCGTCCTGCTCTTCGAGCCGAACGCCGACGAACCGCAGCACGCCTGGTACATCGACCAGCCCGATCTCGCCACCTGGCTGCGCACATGGCTGGACGGAGCGGGCTGGTACGGGGAGGACGCCGACGACGAAGCAATGGACCACCTGCAGCCCTGGCCGGACTACAACACCCGCATATGAACAGGCTGTGGCCTGCCGCTCATCCCGCTCAATCAGCAACCGTCCGTGCCCACCCGACGTCTTGGGTTCCATAACCAAGTGAAGGGTAGGTTCGGCAGCATGACCATTATCGGTTGGATCATTCTCGGACTGCTTGCCGGAGTCATTGCCAAGGTGCTGCTCCCGGGCCGCGACCCCGGCGGGCTGGTCGGCACGACCCTCATCGGAGTCGTTGGCGCCTTCATCGGTGGCTGGATCTCCTCACGCTTCCTCGACCACCCCATATCCAAGAATTTCTACGACACCGCGACATGGATCGCGGCCATCGGCGGCTCACTGGTCCTGCTCGTCGTCTACCGGCTGCTCTTCGGGAACTCCCGGGACCGCCACTGACATCCCCGTCCGCGCCTCAGACACCCCACCCGGTCTCGCGCAGGGTCAGATTGAGCCGGCCTCTGCTCATGCCCGTTGCGGGATCGGCCGTCCCCGGAAAGACCTTCGGCACACCGTGGAACGCGAAACGTGACTCCCCGCCGAAGACGAACAGGTCACCGGAAGCCAACTCCACATCCGTATAAGGCCGTCCACGGTTCTCCGTGTTGCCGAAGCGGAAGACACACGTATCACCGATGCTGAGCGAGACCACCGGCGCGCCGGACCGCTCCTCCTTGTCCTGGTGCATGCCCATCCTCGCCGCGCCGTCATAAAAATTGATCAGCGCGGTGTCCGGCGCGTACGTCCCGACCGGACTCTCCTCCCCGTACGCCTCGACCAGCGCCGCCCGCCCCAACTCCGCCAGCCAGTCCGGAAAATCGGCGACCCGCGCCCCGTTCACATCATCCGCGGTCCGCGAATACCGGTACGGCTGCCAGTGCCACCCCACACAGACCGTCTGGACGGACATCACCCCGCCGCCCGGCAACGCCGTGTGCCGCAGCGGAACCGGCCCCCGCGCCCACTCCCGGCAGGCCTCGACCAGCGGCCGCTGGCGCTCCACCGGCAACCACTCCGGCACATGCACGGCACCCGGCGCCACGACAGCCCGCGGCCTCGGAAAGAGACCCGCCATTTCGCCCACCGCCCATCCGTACACAGCCGCTCAGCGCGCAACCGCTCGGCACGCAGGTCGCTCAGCGCGCCGCCAGAGCGCCTTCCAGCCCCAGAAGCTGCTCCTTGCGCTCCAGTCCGCCCGCGTAACCCCGCAGGGCCCCGTCCGCCCCGATCACCCGGTGGCACGGGCGCACGATCAGCAGCGGATTGCGGCCGATCGCCGTCCCCACGGCCCGCACGCCCGCCCCGGGTGCGCCGATCCGCTCGGCGATCTGCCCGTAGGACACCGTCTCCCCGTACGGGACGGTGTCCAGCGCGTTCCACACCCGCCGCTGGAACTCCGTGCCCCGACCCTCGGCGTACACGATGTCGAAGCGGGTCAGCCGCCCCTCGAAATACGCCCTCAGCTGCGCGGCGACCCCGGCGAAGGCCCCCGGCGCATGGATCCACCCGTCCTGGACGACCTCGGCGCCCTTCTGGCCCGGCAGGGAGAGCGAGGCGAGCGCCACACCGCCGGCGGCGGCCGGTGATTCCTCGCCGACCAGCAGCAGTTCACCCAGCGGGCTGTCGACGGTCGCGTACATGGTCATGGCCGGTCCCTCTCTTCTCCGTACAGAGCGACGAATCACTCGAATCGCCGTTCCATACGGACAAGTCTGCGACCGCCCGCCACCTGCGACCGGCGGTATTCGGACATCACGTCCGGTGAGGTACGAGGCGGGCCGGTGTGTACCTCCCGGCCTGCCCCACCCGCGCCCGGACGGACGACCGAAAGACGGACCTACCGGTAGTTCACGAACTGCACCGCGAAGTCGAAGTCCTGGCCCTTCAGCAGTGCCTGCACGGCCTGCAGGTCGTCCCGGCTCTTCGAGCTGACCCGCAGCTCGTCGCCCTGAACCTGCGCCTTGACGCCCTTCGGACCCTCATCGCGAATGATCTTCGCCACCTTCTTGGCGTTCTCCTGGGAGATGCCTTCCTCGATCGTGGCGAAGATCTTGTACTCCTTACCGGACAGCTGCGGCTCGCCCGCATCCAGCGACTTGAGCGAGATGCCCCGCTTGATCAGCTTGGACTGGAAGATGTCGAGGATCGCCTTGACCCGCTCCTCGCCGTTCGCCTCCATCAGGATCTTCTCGCCGGACCAGGAGATCGAGGCGCCCGTGCCCTTGAAGTCGTAGCGCTGCGAGATCTCCTTGGCGGCCTGGTTGAGGGCGTTGTCGACCTCCTGCCGCTCGACCTTCGAGACGATGTCGAAACTGGAGTCGGCCATGACGTGTGGCTCCTTGCGTCGAATGCTTGTGGGGTACGACGTAAAGCCTAGCCATCGCCCACCGCCACGAGCACTGATCAATCAGGTGGCGGAGCACCCCACGTCATCAGGTATCGTTTACGTCGTCGCCAAGGAGCACCGCTCAACGGAGTTCTAACGCGTCGTTCGAGGCGGTGTGCCCGAGTGGCCAAAGGGAGCAGACTGTAAATCTGCCGGCTCAGCCTACCCAGGTTCGAACCCTGGCGCCGCCACAGGACGAGAAACCCCCGGCGATCTGCAAAAACAGCAGATCGACGGGGGTTTCTGCATGCTCGGGGCGAGCCCGCCGGAGGTCACCGAAATGGCGGCTTGTCTCACCCAGTACCGCAGGTATCCGCCCCTGATCAGGCCGTGTCCCCCACCCGTCCCCGGGGGACGGGTGGCTACTCACTCCGGTTCGTTCCACTCGCGCAGAGCGGCGTCGATCCGGTGATTCGCTCGCTCCTGCGTCTGCGCGAGCACCTTCGCGTAGACCCGGAACAGCACGGCGATCGTGTGGCCGGCCCGCCGCGCGCACTCCATCGGGTCCACCCCGGAGCTGAGCCAGAAGGAGACGCCCGCGTGGCGAAGGCCATGGGGGGCGTCGGGCGAGCAGCGACGCGTGCTCCTGCTCGCTCAACACGACGGCGTACTGACCAAGGATGCGATCACCAGGTACATACCAGAAGAAACCGAGCAGCCGCCCACCCCCGGCCGGACGGACTACGGGCTGCGTGCCCGATCAGACGGGGGTAACCGGGGAACCACGAGGCCGACGTCGGTGAACTCCACCAGCAGACCATGCGCGCGACGGTCGCGGTCACGGAAGTAGACCTCGCCCAGGCCCTCGGCGGCTATGTCCCACAACTGCTGCCCGCTGACGCCGGCGTGTCGCGCCGAAGGTGGTGGTCCGGATGCGGGATGTGGGCCCGGCGGATGGCGAGGAGGGCGGCGTCGTCGCCGAGGCGTCCGCCGGTGTAGGCGAGCAGGTCGCGTTCGATGTGGTGGAGCAGCGCCTCGGGAGGGCGGTCGGTCCACTGGGCTGCGCGTTCCGCGAACGGGTAGAAGACGCCGTTGTGGTCACGGGCTTCGATGACACCGTCGGTGTACAGGACCAGCGTGTCCCCAGGGCCGAAGGGCAGGACATCGACGACGTGGTCGGCGGGATCCGTGACGCCGACGCCAAGTGGGGGCCCGGGGTGGAGGCGGGGCACGTGGACGGTGTTGTCCGGGCCGAGCAGCAGGGGTGCCGGGTGACCGCAGCTGGTCATGCGGACCAGGGGCTCGGCGTCGGGGATCTCGACCAGAAGGGTGGTCACGAAGCGTTCTCCCGCCTCGCCCTCCGGTTCGAAGTCGGCGAGGTAGCGGGTCATGCTCCGTTCCAGGGAAGCGGCCAGGTCGGGCAGGGAGGCGTGCTGGTGGGCGGCCTCGCGGAAGGCGCCGAGCAGGAGGGCGGCCTCGCCCAGGGCGGGCAGGCCCTTGCCCCGCACGTCGCCGATCATCACGCGGACCGCGCTGCCGGTGCGGGCGGCGGCATACAGGTCGCCGCCGATATCGGCCTCCTCCTCGGCAGCCAGATAAACACAGGCGAGCCGCAGCGGGCCGAGCCGGCTCGGCAGCGGCCACATCAGCACCTGCTGGGCGGCCTCGGCGACCGACCGGACCTGAGCCATCTGGCGTACGTGCCGGTCGCGCACCGCACACAGGAACACGATCAACGAGGTGATCACCGCGATAGCGATCATCTCCACCACCACGTTCCGCGAAGTCAGCGTTCCGGTGTGCCAGCCGCCGACCGCCTCGCCCGCCAGGGCCAGGACCCCGATGCCGCCCGTCGTCCAGGGGCCCGCGAACCACGCGGTGAGCGTGGGCGCGACCACCAGCAGGGGACCGAGAACGATGTTTGGCCCACTCGCGATGTCCGAGGCGGTGATCACAACGATGAGCGCAACAGGGATCAGCAGCAGCAGCTGGCTCGGCTGCCACGGCTGCCCGATACCCACACGTCCCTGCCTGGAGCCCACGCCTTCCACACTGCACCGCTACGGATCGCCCCGCGAGTCGCAGGAGACGGTGACGGCAGCAACCACGCAGGCGCGGCCTCAGGGGTGGACCGTGAGCGGTGTCCGGCCTTCCGAGCTGCTCGAACCCAGCGGGCTCAATGCGCCCTCCGGAGCCGTTGCGACAGCGGCAGTGACGGCAGTCCTGACGGCAACGAGGCCGGACGGCAGCGGATCCGCGCGACCGTGAGCGGAGCCTGCCACAATTGCTGCGGCACGTGCTCCGAGCGTTCCATGCTGCGCCGAGCCGGTCCGGCCCCGTGGGGATCCGCCGGCGCGCAGTACGGTCCGGTGGGTGCCGAGAGAGGGTCTCCAGCCGATCGGCCGGAGACCGGCCGGGGTTGACAGTTTTCTGCCGCTGGGGGGGCTCGTCCGCGGTGAGCGCCGTCAGTGACGTCCGGTCCCCGTGGGCGTCGATCGTCGCCTGTCCGATGTCGGCGACGAGGCTGCTCAGTCGGCCCACCCGTTGCGCGAGTTGGCGCCCGGTCAGCTGCTCACCGGTGTCCTCGCGCGGCACGGCAGGTGGCTGTGCTGATCAGGGCTGTTGAGCGACGCATGGGTCCTCCTCCCGGCGGGGCTTACGAGCCGTCGGGAGGATCAACGATGCGGGCGGCGGATGGGCACCCGTTCGGCCGTGGAACCTCGTACGAGGGGGAGCGAGGGAGAGCGGGGGAGGGGCGTGTCGGGCTCCGTGCTCCTCCCCGTCGCCCGCTCAGTTCCCCGCGACGTCCTTGATCGCCACCGTCAGCGGCACGTTCCCCGAGATCAGTTCCAGGGTCAGTCCCGCTGTCGCCGGGGTGTCCAGCAGTTCGAGCAGCGTCGCCGCCACGTCGTCGCGCGGTACCGTTCCGCGCCCCGTCGAGGCTGCCATCAGAACCTGCCCGTTGCCCGCGTCGTTGGTGAGCATTCCGGGGCGCAGGATCGTCCAGTCGAGTGCGGTCCTGGAGCGCACGTAGGCGTCGGCGGCGCCCTTGGCCCGCAGGTACACGTCGAAGACCTCGTCGCCCGGGTGGTCCGGATCGGCGCCCATGGAGGAGACCACGACGCAGCGCCGTACGCCCGCCCGTTCCGCCGCGTCCGCGAACAGCACTGCCGCGCCGCGGTCCACCGTGTCCTTGCGGGCCGTACCGCTGTTCGGGCCCGCGCCGGCCGCGAAGACCGTCGCGTCGGCGCCGCGCAGCACCTCGGCCACGTCCTCCACGGAGGCCGATTCTAGGTCCAGGACGACCGGTTCGGCGCCTGCCGACCGGAGGTCCTCGCCCTGTTCCGGGTTGCGGATGATGCCGACCGCTTCATCTCCGCGCGCAGCGAGCAGCCGTTCCAGCCGCAGCGCGATCTGACCATGTCCACCTGCGATGACAATGCGCATAGTCACGACCGTACGCCGCGGCGCGCCGCCCTGCTCAGGACCCGCCGCCCGGCCCGGGGTCGGGGCGGGCCTGGCGGGGCAGATCGAGTGCGACGACGGTCTCGGAGTCGCAGTACTCGCGGACCGCGCTGGTGCGGGCCACCACGCGTCCGCGGTGCACGATGATCCGGCTGTACGCCAGTGAGAGCGCGCCGGAGAGCTGTTCGCCCCGTACGGCGAGGAGTTCGGCGGGGAAGCCTGCCTCGACGCGGATCTCGGGCAGTCCCATGGCCTTTCTGGCGGCCGTGGAGACGGCGTCGTATGCGTCCTCGGGGCGGAGGCCGCTCTGTGAGGCGAGCAGGTAGGCGGCCTCCAGCGGGTCTCCGCGGCCCACGGGGTTCGCGACGTCGCGCAGTGCCCCGCTGCCTGCCGCTACGCGCACGCCGGCGGCGCGCAGCAGTCGTACGGGGGCGGTGCCCCTGCGTTCGGCGCCGCAGCAGCCGCCCTGGGGGAGGCAGATCACGGTCACGTCGGCGGCGGCGAGCTGGTCGGCGGTGCGGGTCGCGGTTTCCGGGGGGAGCCGGTCGAGGCCGGCGCACGGCCCTATGGAAACGCCGGGCCGGTGTCCGGCGGCCATGGCGACGAGCCGGGCGAGGCGGGCGGGGTCGTCGCCGTCCATGTGCAGGTCGACGGGGCAGTGGTGTTCGGCGGCGATCTCCAGGACGGCTTCGGTGTATCCGGCCGGGTCGGGGTCGAGCTCGGGGCAGCCGCCGATCACGCCGGCTCCTGTTTTCACCGCGTCGCGCAGCATGGCGAGGCTGTCGGCGCCTGCGATTCCGGTGAGCAGGCGGGGAACGGCGACCGGGGTCAGTTCGGTGAGTCCGTGCAGGGAGCGGCCGGCCTGGAGTACTGCTTCGAGGCCGGCGAGTCCGGTGACGTCCCCGATCCGTACATGTGAGCGCAGGGCGGTGGCACCGTGGCCGAGTTGCAGCAGGGCGGCTTCGGTGGCGCGGCGCTGGATGTCCTCGGGGTGGTGCGAGGCGGGTCCGGAGCTGTCGGGGCCGGTGCTGTCCGCGGTGAGTGCGGTGTCGCTGTGGGCGTGGGGTTCTGCGGGGGCGGGGAGCAGGAGATAGCCGCGCAGGTCGATGCGGGGGCCGGGGGCGGTCAGGCTGCCCGTGGTGCCGACGGCCTCGATGCGGCCGCGGCCGAGCCGTACGTCGACGATGCGGCCGTCGGTGAGCCGGGCGCCGCACAGGATCAGGGCGTTGGCTTCGGTGGCGGCGTCGGCGGCGTGGTCGTCGGGCTGCCGCGGCCGGCTGTCGGGCATCGCGCTCCTGGGAGGGGTGCAAGATCACGCAGAGTGAGTCGAGCCTAGGGGCGTGTTCGTCCCGGTTCGAGGAGGAGGGAAATAGTCGTACCGGTGTGGCCTCGTGAGCTGTGCGCGGCGGGTGGGAGGGGCCGGCGCGGTGGCTGTTCCTGGGCCGGCCGGGCGTGGCTCATGGGGTGGGTCGGGTTGCCGGTCACGTTGCTGATCAGGCGGCGGTTCCGGCCGCCGGTCGGGCTCCCGGCCGGGTCGGCTGCCGGTCGTGGATCGGGGGTCGGTCGGGGGATCGGGGCGGGGCCGGTCATCGCTGGGGAGGGGGGCTCCGAAACGGATTTGGGCGATCGGCGGAGGACCGTGTAATGTCTTCATCGCTCGCCCCAATAGCTCAGTCGGTAGAGCGTCTCCATGGTAAGGAGAAGGTCTACGGTTCGATTCCGTATTGGGGCTCTGGTGATCGGAGAACCCCGCCTCGCGGCGGGGGGATCCGTCATCAAAGCGGTGTAGCTCAGTCGGTAGAGCAAGCGGCTCATAATCGCTGTGTCACCGGTTCAAGTCCGGTCACCGCTACTTACGGTAGCCGATTGTGGGGTCGGTCCTTCGATCGGCTACTCTTTTTTGCGTTCATCCGTCCATCCGTCCAAGGAGCACTCACGTGGCTGCCACCGACGTCCGCCCGAAGATCACGCTGGCCTGCGTGGAGTGCAAGGAGCGGAACTACATCACCAAGAAGAACCGGCGTAACAACCCGGACCGTCTTGAGATGAAGAAGCACTGCCCGCGCTGCAACTCGCACACTGCGCACCGCGAAACCCGCTGAATCAGGCTCGTACACGAGGCCGTCCCCACTGGGGGCGGCCTCGTGTCGTTGTATAGGACTGTCCCGTACAGGGTTGTTCATCGGCCTTTTCGTCTTTCATCAGGAGGTAGCGAGCCCATGGCGCTCGACCAGTCCTTCGTCGGGCGGACTTATCCGCCCACCGCGCCGTACGAGGTCGGCCGGGAGAAGATCCGTGAGTTCGCCGAGGCGGTGGGGGACACCAATCCCGCGTACGTCGATCCGGCGGCCGCCCGGGCGCTCGGACATTCCGATGTGATCGCGCCGCCCACCTTTGTCTTCTCGATCACTTTCAAGGCTGCGGGGCAGGTGGTGCAGGACCCGCAGCTGGGCCTGGACTACAGCCGTGTGGTGCATGGTGACCAGAAGTTCGTGTACGTGCGTCCGGTGCGGGCGGGCGACCGGCTGACGGTCACTTCGACGATCGAGGGCGTCAAGTCCATGGCGGGCAACGACATTCTCGACATCCGTGGTGAGGTCCATGACGAGGCCGGCGAGCATGTCGTGACCGCGTGGACGAAGCTGGTGGCGCGCGCCGCCGAGGAGGCGTGATGACGGCGAAGGTGAGTTACGCATCGGTCGAGGTCGGTACGGAGTTGCCGGCGCAGTCCTTCCGGGTGACCCGCGCGACGCTGGTGCAGTACGCGGGCGCCTCCGGTGACTTCAACCCGATCCACTGGAACGAGAAGTTCGCCCTCGAGGTCGGGCTGCCGGATGTGATCGCGCACGGCATGTTCACCATGGCCGAGGCGGTCCGGGTGGTCACGGACTGGGTCGGTGACCCGGGTGCGGTCGTCGAGTACGGGGTGCGGTTCACCAAGCCGGTCGTCGTGCCGAACGACGACAAGGGTGCGCTGATCGAGGTCAGTGCCAAGGTGGCGGCCCTGCTGGACGACAAGCAGGTACGGGTGGACCTGACGGCGATGAGCGAGGGCAAGAAGGTGCTGGGGATGTCCCGCGCCGTTGTGCGGCTCGCCTGAGCCGTCGTCGAGCCACGTTCATGAGTGAGGGGCACTCTCCGCCGGGGGGTGCCCCTCACCCGTACTCGCGAGGCCCTCGCGTCATGTTCCGGAGCGGCTGTCCCGTACCGCTTGACCAAGTTAGTGATTGAGTACTAACTTATTTGCATGGTCAGGATGAGTGCAGAGGAGCGGCGCGAGAGTGTCATCCGCGCGGCGATCGCCGAGTTCGCCCGCGGTGGGTACAACGCCACCTCCACGGAGGCGATCGCCAAGCGGGTCGGCGTGTCGCAGCCGTATCTCTTCCGTCTCTTCCCCAGTAAGCGGGCCATGTTCCTCGCCGCCTCCGACCGCTGCCTGGCGGACACCCGGAAGGTCTTCGCCGAGGCCGGCGAGGGCCTGGAGGGGCAGGAGGCGCTCCTGGCCATGGCGGCGGCGTATCAGCGCCTCATCGTCGACGACCCCGACAAACTGCTGATGCAGATGCAGATGTACGCGGCGGTCGCGGCGGCCGAGGCCTCCGGGGACCACGAGTTCGGTGAGTCGGCTCGGGCCGGCTGGCTGCAGATGTGGGACGAGATCCACCTCGCGCTCGGCGCCGATCCCGGCGGGACCACGACCTTCCTCGCGTACGGCATGCTCGTCAACACCCTGGCCTCGCTCGGCTTCCCGGCCGGTCACCGTGTCTGGTCCGGTTTCTATCCCTCGGTGCAGCCGAAGGCCTGAGCGGCCGGCCGCTCGAACAGTGCGACCCGGGTTCGGCCCGGTTCTCTGCCCATGAAAGTTAGTCATTAATAACTAACCCCCAGGGGGAGCAGTGAATCAGCACACGACAGGCCGCTCAGGAGCGGTCTGGGCCCTCGTCATCACCAGCGTCGCCGGTTTCATGGCGGCCCTCGACAATCTCGTCGTCACCACCGCCCTGCCCTCCATTCGCAAGAGTCTCGGCGGCGAGCTGGCGGAGCTCGAGTGGACGGTGAACGCGTACACCCTGACCTTCGCCGTCCTGCTGATGCTCGGTGCCGCTCTCGGCGACCGGTTCGGCCGGCGGCGGCTCTTCCTCGCCGGGCTCACCGTCTTCACCGGCGCCTCCGCCGCGGCGGCCCTGTCGTCCGGGATCAACGAGCTGATCGCCTTCAGGGCCGTCCAGGGCGTCGGCGCGGCGATCATGATGCCACTGACGCTCACCCTGCTCACGGCCGCCGTGCCGGCCGCCCGCCGCGGCATGGTTCTCGGGATCTTCAGCGCCGTCACCGGACTCGCCGTGGCCAGTGGCCCGCTGATCGGCGGCAGTCTGACCGAGCACATCTCCTGGCAGTGGATCTTCTGGTTGAACGTGCCGGTCGGCCTGGTCCTGCTGCCGCTGGCCCGGCTGCGCCTGGCGGAGTCGTACGCCCCGAACGCCCGGCTCGATATCCCCGGCACGCTCCTCGTCAGCGGAGGTCTCTTCGGCATCGTCTACGGGCTGGTCAACGCCAACGCCGACGGCTGGACCAGCGCCACGGTCCTGACCGGACTGATCGCGGGTTCCGCGCTGATGGGCGGCTTCGTCCACCACGGCTTCCGGGCGAAGCACCCGATGCTGCCGATGCGGCTCTTCCGCAACCGCGGGTTCTTCGGGATCAACATGGCCGGCCTGCTGATGTTCCTCGGGATGTTCGGATCGATCTTCCTGCTCAGCCAGTACCTCCAGGGCGTGCTGGGCTACTCGCCGACCGAGGCCGGGCTGCGCATGCTGCCCTGGACCGGCATGCCGATGCTGGTCGCTCCGATTGCCGGGTATCTCTCCGACCGGTTCGGCGGGCGCCCGGTCGTCGTGACCGGTCTCGCGCTCCAGGCCGTCGGGCTGGCCCTCTTCGCCATGGTCATCGCCCCCGACGCCTCGTACACCGCGCAGCTGCCCGCCCTGATGATCGGCGGTGCCGGCATGGCGCTCTACTTCGCGCCGGCCGCCAGCCTCGTCATGTCGAGTGTCCGGCCCGCCGAGCAGGGCATCGCCTCCGGCGCCAACAACGCCCTGCGTGAGGTCGGCGGCGCCCTCGGGGTCGCGGTGCTCGCCTCGGTCTTCTCCGCGCAGGGCGGTTACGGCTCCGCGCAGTCCTTCACGGACGGGACCGTCCCGGCGGTCTGGATCGGGGCCGGTTTCGTGGCTCTCGCCGCGCTCGTGGCACTGCTGATCCCGGGCCGCCGCCCCGCGCCGGCGGCGGAGCCGGAGCCGGCCGTGGAGCGGGCCGCCGTCGCCGCCTGATCCGTGGCCCGGTCCCGTCCGACCCGGCTGCCCTGTGTGCACGGTCCGTGGCCCCGCCCGAGCGGTGGCGCCGCGGACCGTACTCTTGTCCCCGTGCAGGAACTCCACGACGCCCCCCTCGCCCCCCTGACCACCTTCCGGCTCGGCGGCCCCGCGGCCCGCCTCCTCACGGCGACGACGGACGCCGAGGTGGTCGCAGCCGTGCGTGAGGCCGACGAGGACGGCACTCCGCTCCTCGTCGTCGGCGGCGGCAGCAACCTGGTCATCGGCGACAAGGGCTTCGACGGCACCGCCCTGCGCATCGCGACCAAGGGCTTCGCGCTCTCCGGTACGACGCTGGAACTGGCTGCCGGAGAGATCTGGACGGATGCCGTCGCCCGCACGGTCGAAGCCGGTCTCGCGGGCATCGAATGCCTGGCCGGAATCCCCGGCTCGGCGGGTGCGACGCCGATCCAGAACGTCGGTGCGTACGGCCAGGAGGTCGCCTCGACCATCACGCAGGTCGTCGCCTACGACCGGTACACCCGCGAAACGGTCACGATCCCGAATGCCGAGTGCGCATTCTCGTACCGTCACAGCCGCTTCAAGGCCGAACCCGACCGCTTCGTGGTGCTGCGTGTCCGTTTCGAGCTGGAAGACGCGGGAGGTCTCTCCGCGCCCATCAAATACCCCGAAACGGCCCGTGCCATGGGTGTCGAACAGGGCGACCGGGTGCCCGCGGCGGCCGCCCGTGAGACCGTGCTGCGGCTCCGGGCCGGCAAGGGCATGGTGCTCGACCCGGAGGACCACGACACCTGGTCGGCGGGGTCCTTCTTCACCAACCCGATCCTCGACGGTGCCCAGTACGAGGCGTTCCTCGCCCGTGCCAAGGACCGGCTCGGCCCCGAGGTGACGCCCCCCGCCTTCCCCGCGGACGGGGGACGCACCAAGACCTCGGCGGCCTGGCTCATCGACCGGGCCGGTTTCACCAAGGGGTACGGATCCGGGCCCGCCCGCATCTCCACCAAGCACACGCTCGCCCTCACCAACCGCGGCGGGGCGACCACCGAGGACCTGCTCGCGCTCGCCCGCGAGGTCGTCGCGGGCGTTCACGACGCCTTCGGCGTCACGCTCGTCAACGAACCGGTGACGGTCGGCGTCACCCTCTGAGAGCCTGGCGGGTGACCTTCGATCGGATAGCGGACGCGGTCTGGTGCGTGCGATTCCAAGGCGGCGGGATGTCCTCGTAGCGGAGCTACTAGGACATTTCGGCAACGCGGGAAGCGTGCGTGCCAGGGCGTGGCCGCCCGATCAGAGGTCACCCGACAGGCTCTGAGGCGGGTGTGGCGTCAGTACGCCACGCCCACGCCCTGCTTCACCGCCGCCGGATCGTCGATCAGCGCCAGCATCGCGTGCGCCACATCGGCCCGCGAGATGGACCGGCCGCTGCGCGGATTGCTGCCGTAGACCGTCCGGTACGTCCCGGTCAGCGGCCCGTTGGTGAGCTTCGGCGGCCGGACCGACGTCCAGTCCGTCGCGCTGCGGGCCAGTGCGGCCTCCATCAGCGTCAGGTCGGCATAGACCTCCTTGAGAATGGCCCCGATCGCCTTCAGCATCATCCGGTCCAGCAACGGATCGTCCGCGGGCTTCGGCGCGACCGGGGCCGCGCTCACCACGAGCAGCCGCCGCGTCCCCTCGGCCTCCATCGCCCGCAGCACCGAGCCGGTGAGCCGTTCGGCGATCCCCTCGGCCTTCCGGCCGCGCGAGCCGAGTCCGGAGAGCACCGCGTCCCGCCCGGCGACCGCTTCGCGCAGCGCCTCCGGATCGTCGATCCGCGCCGTTGTGCGGACCGTGACGTCGGAGAGCGGGACCGGCAGCCGTGCCGGATCGCGGACCACTGCCGTCACGTCATGGCCCGCGGCCACCGCCTGGCGGACGATCTCCTGGCCGATGCCGCCTGTCGCGCCGAACACCGTGAGTCTCATTGCGCACCCTCCCCGGGTGGGTAAGTATTCACTCACCTCTAGAGTGAGTGGACACTCACCACGCGTCAAGCCTCATTGGAGTGCACATGGAGCAGAAGCCGGCCCGCGTCCGCATCATCGACGCCGCCCACCAGCTGATGCTCACCATCGGCCTGGCCCGGGCCACCACCAAGGAAATCGCCCGGGCCGCGGGCTGTTCGGAGGCGGCCCTCTACAAGCACTTCCCGAGCAAGGAGGAGCTGTTCGTGGCTGTCCTCAAGGAGCGGCTGCCGAAGCTCAACCCGCTCCTGCGGCGGCTGACCGCCGACCCGGCGGCGGGGGAGCGGACGGTCGAGGAGAACCTCACCGAGATCGCCCGCGAGGCCGCACTCTTCTACGCCCAGAGCTTCCCGATCGCCGCCTCCCTCTACGCCGAGCCGCGGCTCAAGAGCCGCCACGACGCGGCCATGCGCGAGCTCGGCACCGGCCCGCACATGCCGATCCGGGGCGTCGCCGCCTACCTCCGCAGCGAGCAGTCCGCGGGTCGCGTCCGGCCCGGCGCCGACACCTACGCCGCTGCGTCGCTGCTGCTCGGCGCCTGCGTCCAGCGCGCGTTCGCCTACGACGCGACGGACGAGGGCCGCCCGCCGCAGTCACTCGACGAGTTCGCCGCATCAGTGGCCCGGACGGTGCTGCACGGAATCGGCGCCTAAACAAAAAGCTAAGGGCTGTCCCGTCATCCCCGGCGGGCGTACGACGACAGCTACGGCACCTCGCCGCGCCGTCGGAACGCCTGAATACGCCCCGTACGGGGACGCTCCTCCGCCTTGCGATGCACCGCATCCGGTACGGGTGCCCTGCTCCGCCTGCTCCAGGGCGGCGCGCTCGGCATCGGTCCGAACGAAAATGCCGGCCCGGTCCCGCGGTGGGCCTGCCTTCTTCCCGGCCGTCGCGCTGTCAGGCCGGCTTCGCCAGCCAGTCGTCGATCCCGCCAAGGAGCCGCTCCCGTACGTCGGACGGCGCCGCCGACCCCCGTACCGACTGCCGCGCCAGCTCCGCCAGCTCCTCGTCCGTGAACGCGTGGTGGCGGCGTACGAGTTCGTACTGCGCGGCCAGCCGGGAGCCGAAGAGCAGCGGGTCGTCCGCGCCGAGCGCCATCGGCACCCCGGCCTCGAACAGAGTGCGCAAGGGTACGTCCGACGGCTTCTCGTAGACGCCCAGTGCCACGTTCGACGCAGGGCACACCTCGCAGGTCACCCCGCGCTCCGCCAGCCTGCGCAGCAGCCGCGGGTCCTCGGCGGCCCGTACGCCGTGGCCGATCCGCGCCGCGTAGAGGTCGTCCACGCAGTCCCGCACGCTCGACGGGCCGGCCAGCTCCCCGCCGTGCGGGGCTGCCAGCAGGCCGCCCTCCCTGGCGATGGCGAAGGCCCGGTCGAAGTCGCGCGCCATTCCGCGCCGCTCGTCGTTGGAGAGCCCGAAGCCGACGACGCCCCGGTGCGCGTAGCGGACCGCGAGCCGTGCCAGAGTCCGCGCGTCCAGCGGGTGCTTCATCCGATTCGCGGCGATCACCACCCGCATCCCGAGGCCGGTCTCGCGGGCGGCGGCGTCCACCGCATCCAGAATGATCTCGATCGCCGGGATCAGCCCACCGAGCAGCGGGGCGTACGAGGTGGGATCGACCTGGATCTCCAGCCAGCCGGAGCCGTCGGCGACGTCCTCCTGGGCCGTCTCGCGCACCAGCCGCTGGATGTCCTCCGGCGCCCGCAGACAGGACCGGGCGATGTCGTAGAGCCGCTGGAAGCGGAACCAGCCGCGCTCGTCGGTGGCCCGCAGCTGGGGCGGTTCGCCGCCGGTCAGTGCCTCCGGCAGGCGTACGCCGTACTTGTCGGCGAGTTCGAGCAGTGTCGTGGGCCGCATCGACCCGGTGAAATGCAAATGCAGATGGGCCTTGGGCAACAGCCGTACATCACGCTCCATTCGAAGATCCTGCCGCACCCGCGGGTCCTCGCGGTAGCCGGTTTCCCCATCGAGTCGATCCCCGAACAAAAAAATGACCCCCGGCCGCGGCCGGGGGTCACAGGGGCGGGATCCGGGACGGTCAGTCCTTCGCCTCGCCCAGCAGCTTCTGGATCCGCGACACGCCCTCGACGAGGTCCTCGTCGCCCAGCGCGTACGACAGCCGCAGGTAGCCCGGCGTACCGAAGGCCTCGCCCGGAACGACCGCGACCTCGGCCTCGTCCAGGATCAGTGCCGCCAGCTCGACCGAGGTGGCCGGGCGCTTGCCGCGGATCTCCTTGCCGAGCAGCGCCTTCACCGAGGGGTAGGCGTAGAACGCGCCCTCGGGCTCCGGGCACAGCACGCCGTCGATCTCGTTCAGCATCCGCACGATGGTCTGCCGACGGCGGTCGAAGGCGGTCCGCATCTCGGCGACCGCGTCCAGGTTCCCGGAGACGGCGGCCAGCGCGGCGATCTGAGCGACGTTGGAGACGTTGGACGTGGCGTGCGACTGCAGGTTGGTCGCGGCCTTGACGACGTCCTTCGGGCCGATGAGCCAGCCCACGCGCCAGCCGGTCATCGCGTACGTCTTGGCGACACCGTTGACCACGATGCACTTCTCGCGCAGGGCGGGCACGAGCGCCGGCAGCGAGGTGAACTTCGCGGTGCCGTAGACCAGGTGCTCGTAGATCTCGTCGGTCAGCACCCACAGACCGTGCTCGACGGCCCACTCGCCGATCGCCTTGGCGTCGGCCTCGCTGTACACCGCACCGGTCGGGTTCGACGGGGAGACGAACAGGACGACCTTCGTACGCTCGGTGCGCGCCGCCTCCAGCTGCTCGACGGAGACCCGGTAGCCGGTGGTCTCGTCGGCCACGACCTCCACCGGGACACCGCCGGCGAGACGGATCGACTCGGGGTAGGTGGTCCAGTACGGCGCGGGCACGATGACCTCGTCGCCCGGGTCGAGGATCGCGGCGAACGCCTCGTAGATGGCCTGCTTGCCGCCGTTGGTCACCAGGATCTGGGAGGCGTCGACCTCGTAACCGGAGTCGCGCAGCGTCTTCTCCACAATGGCGGCCTTGAGCTCGGGGAGCCCGCCGGCGGGGGTGTAGCGGTGGTACTTCGGGTTGCGGCAGGCCTCGACCGCGGCGTCGACGATGTAGCCGGGGGTCGGGAAGTCGGGCTCGCCGGCACCGAAGCCGATCACCGGGCGGCCGGCGGCCTTGAGGGCCTTGGCCTTGGCGTCGACGGCGAGGGTGGCGGACTCGGAAATTGCACCGATGCGGGCGGAGACCCGGCGCTCGGAGGGAGAAGTTGCAGCGCTCATGGGCCCCATCGTCCCAGACCCCGATCCCGGTCGGCACACGGGTTTCAGGGACCGGACAGGACTCGGACAGCATGCGGACAACATGCGGCCGCGAGTTGTCGGGAGCGGTCTGTTCGACGCCGGGCCGCTGAGCACGTACACTCACCTGTCGTTGGCCTTCACCAGCCGCACCGTTGCTGCACCCGGGGTACCGGGAAAGATGCGGTAGGTTGGTGGAAACCACAAAGGGTCGTAGCTCAATTGGTAGAGCACTGGTCTCCAAAACCAGCGGTTGGGGGTTCAAGTCCCTCCGGCCCTGCTACACACTCCTTCGCCAGGATGTGTGCGCATGTACGTACTTCAATGCACCGCCGTGCGGCTCCACCGGGCGCGGCACGGCCATGACCCGGAATCAGGTGAGAAGCGTGACGGACGCCGTGGGCTCCATCGACATGCCTGATGCTGAGGATGAAGTGCCCGAGTCGAAGAAGAAGACTCGGAAGGGCGGCAAGCGCGGCAAGAAGGGCCCCCTGGGCCGTCTCGCGCTGTTCTACCGCCAGATCATCGCCGAGTTGCGCAAGGTTGTCTGGCCGACTCGCAACCAGCTCACGACGTACACATCCGTGGTGATTGTCTTCGTCGTCGTCATGATCGGTCTTGTGACCGTGATTGACTTCGGGTTCCAGCGGGTCATCAAGTACGTCTTCGGCTGATCCCGCGGAGGGCGCCCCAAGGGCGCCCCTTTCGCATGTTCCACCCATTTGTATCCAGGAAGAAGCAGCCACCGTGTCTGACCCGAACCTGAACGACGCCGTCGACGCGACGGCGGGCGACGTCGAGTCCGCCGAGGACGAGTTCGAGATCGTCGAGGCGGCGGACGCTGTGGAGCCGGACCAGGCCGAAGCCGGCGAGGCCGCCGCGGGCGAGCCCGCCGAGCAGGCCGCCCTGCACGTCGAGGCCGACTCCGAGGACGAGACCGATTCCGAGGACGAGGACAGCGCGTCCGAGGGCGACGAGGAGGCCGAGGAAGAGGCCGAGCCGGCCGCTCCCGTCGACGCCGTCACCGCGCTCCGTGACGAGCTCCGCGGTCTCCCCGGTGAGTGGTACGTCATCCACACCTACGCCGGTTACGAGAAGCGTGTGAAGGCCAACCTGGAGCAGCGCGCCGTCTCGCTCAACGTCGAGGAGTTCATCTACCAGGCCGAGGTGCCCGAGGAAGAGATCGTCCAGATCAAGAACGGCGAGCGGAAGAACGTCCGTCAGAACAAGCTCCCGGGTTATGTCCTGGTGCGCATGGACCTGACGAACGAGTCCTGGGGCGTCGTCCGCAACACGCCCGGCGTGACCGGCTTCGTGGGCAACGCCTACGACCCGTACCCGCTGACCCTGGACGAGATCGTCAAGATGCTCGCCCCGGAGGCCGAGGAGAAGGCCGCCCGCGAGGCCGCGGAGGCCGAGGGCAAGCCGGTTCCTTCCCGCAAGGTCGAGGTCCAGGTGCTGGACTTCGAGGTGGGCGACTCCGTCACCGTCACCGACGGCCCGTTCGCGACGCTGCAGGCGACGATCAACGAGATCAACGCCGACTCGAAGAAGGTCAAGGGTCTCGTCGAGATCTTCGGCCGCGAGACCCCGGTCGAGCTCAGCTTCGACCAGATCCAGAAGAACTAGCGGTTTCCGCCGACTCCTGGACACATGCCTACCCGAGCAGGTCAGAGAGGCTTCGCAGCTTCTCTGACCTGCTCGGTTTTTGGTCGCGCAGCTATACCCGTTATCGTTGTGCGGTATGCCTGCATCCGGATGACCGGATAACGGCGAAAAACTCTCACTAGGACCCGGAGAGAGCAATGCCTCCCAAGAAGAAGAAGGTCACGGGGCTTATCAAGCTCCAGATCAACGCCGGTGCGGCCAACCCGGCCCCGCCGGTCGGCCCCGCGCTCGGCCAGCACGGTGTCAACATCATGGAGTTCTGCAAGGCCTACAACGCCGCGACCGAGTCGCAGCGTGGCATGGTCGTGCCGGTGGAGATCACGGTCTACGAGGACCGCTCCTTCACCTTCGTGACGAAGACCCCGCCGGCTGCCAAGCTCATCCTCAAGGCCGCAGGTGTGGACAAGGGCTCCGGCGAGCCGCACAAGACCAAGGTCGCGAAGCTCACGAGCGCCCAGGTCCGCGAGATCGCCACGGTCAAGCTGCCCGACCTGAACGCCAACGACCTGGACGCCGCGTCGAAGATCATCGCCGGCACCGCCCGTTCGATGGGCATCACGGTCGAGGGCTGATCAGCCCCGTAGTCCTTCAGTGGCAGGGCCAAGCGCTGGCCCGTACCACGCCTCCACACCTGAAACCACAGGAGCAGAAGTGAAGCGCAGCAAGAACCTCCGCGCTGCGGACGCCAAGGTCGACCGGGAGCGGAACTACGCCCCCCTCGAGGCCGTCCGTCTCGCCAAGGACACCGCCACCACGAAGTTCGACGGCACCGTCGAGGTCGCGTTCTGCCTGGGTGTAGACCCGCGCAAGGCCGACCAGATGGTCCGTGGCACCGTGAACCTCCCGCACGGCACCGGCAAGACCGCCCGGGTCCTGGTCTTCGCGACCGGTGACCGTGCTGCGGCCGCGGAAGCCGCGGGCGCCGACATCGTCGGCGCCGACGAGCTCATCGACGAGGTGGCGAAGGGCCGTCTGGACTTCGACGCCGTCGTCGCCACTCCGGACCTCATGGGCAAGGTCGGCCGTCTCGGCCGCGTGCTCGGTCCGCGTGGTCTGATGCCGAACCCGAAGACCGGTACGGTCACCCCCGATGTCGCGAAGGCTGTCAACGACATCAAGGGCGGCAAGATCGAGTTCCGCGTCGACAAGCACTCGAACCTGCACTTCATCATCGGCAAGGTCTCCTTCGATGACACGAAGCTGGTCGAGAACTACGCCGCGGCGCTGGAGGAGATCCTCCGCCTGAAGCCGTCCGCCGCCAAGGGCCGCTACATCAAGAAGGCCACCCTGGCCACCACGATGGGCCCCGGCATCCCGCTGGACGCCAACCGCACCCGTAACCTCCTCGTCGAGGAGGACCCGGCCGCCGTCTGAGCCTCCGCGCTCGAACGAAAGCCGTGTCACGTGTGACATTGACGGGCCCCGCAACCTTTCGAGGTGCGGGGCCCGTCCTCGTGTCCGTACGCACGAGCAGCTGCCCGGCCCCGCGCCGGTACCGGGCGACAGCGCAACGGGGCGTGGAACGGACATGAGGACCAGTACCGCGGGCGCGTCTTAAACCTCCCGCACCGCCCCAACCGGGACGGATTTGCTCGGCGCGACCCCGGTCGCGTACTCTCCTACAGAAGCCAAAGACCGCTGGTCGTTGCTGCGCTCTCGCAAGAGGGAGCAGTGACCGAAGGATCCGTTGAGTGCGGACGACCTGCGCAGGTGACTGTGGAAAGCTCCCGGACTCAGTCCGGTCGAGCTGCGCCCTGGCACTTGTGCCGGGGCGTTTCGTCTTTCCCGGCCCCTTCTGAGCGGTCCTCATCACCCGGAAGGAGGCCGACGCTCATGGCAAGGCCCGACAAGGCTGCCGCGGTAGCCGAGCTCGCGGACCAGTTCCGCAGCTCGAACGCCGCTGTGCTGACCGAGTACCGGGGTCTCACCGTGGCACAGCTCAAGGAGCTGCGCCGTTCGCTCGGTGAGAACGCCCAGTACGCCGTGGTGAAGAACACGCTGACCAAGATTGCGGCCAACGAGGCCGGGATCGACACGCTGGACGACCTGTTCGCAGGCCCGACGGCGGTTGCCTTCGTCACCGGTGACCCGGTGGAGTCGGCGAAGGGTCTTCGTGACTTCGCCAAGGACAACCCGAACCTCATCATCAAGGGCGGTGTCCTTGACGGTAAGGCGCTGTCCGCCGATGAGATCAAGAAGCTTGCGGACCTCGAGTCCCGCGAGGTTCTGCTCGCCAAGGTGGCCGGTGGAATCAAGGCGTCGATGGCCAAGGCCGCGGCGACGTTCCAGGCCCCGCTGTCGGAGTTCGTTCGCACTGCGGACGCCCTTCGCGCCAAGGTCGAGCAGGGCGGTGCCGGTACGCCGGCTCCCGCCGACGCCGAGGTGGCGGAGTAACACTCCGCCCCACGGCTCGCAGCGGGCCCGTACGCCCGCCTTCATATACACCCGGCACCTGCCGACTTAGTGGAAGGACGCCATCATGGCGAAGCTGTCCCAGGACGAGCTGCTCGAGCAGTTCGAGACCCTGACCCTCATCGAGCTCTCCGAGTTCGTCAAGGCGTTCGAGGAGAAGTTCGACGTCAAGGCTGCCGCTCCGGTCGCCGTTGCCGCCGCCGGTGGCGCTGCCGCCGCCGCCGAGGCCGTCGAGGAGCAGGACGAGTTCGACGTCATCCTCACCGGCGCCGGCGAGAAGAAGATCCAGGTCATCAAGGTCGTGCGTGAGCTGACCTCCCTGGGTCTGAAGGAGGCCAAGGACCTCGTCGACGGCACCCCGAAGCCGGTCCTCGAGAAGGTCGCGAAGGAGGCCGCCGAGAAGGCTGCCGAGTCCCTCAAGGCCGCTGGCGCCTCGGTCGAGGTCAAGTGACCCTGCGAGTCTTCTGACTCGTCTGGACTGCTCGTGCCGCACGGCACGGACGTCACATCGCCAAGGGCGACCACCCATACGGGTGGTCGCCCTTCGGCGTACCCGAGACGGTTGCCTTGCTCTTCCGTGGTTGACGAGTATGGTGATCTTCGCCGTACGCCTCTCGGGGCCGTCGGCCGATGCCGAGGGGCGGCGGGTGACGGTCTCGGGGGCTCTGTCCTGGCAGGGGGGCCTTGACGAACCGCACGTGGCGCGCAATTCTCAGGACGCGTCGTCACATCGATCCGAATCCGAGGCATGGATCGGTGACGAAGAGGGCAGTAAAGAAGAGCGCGTTCCGCGCGAGGGCGATTCAAAGGTGTTGAGAACAGCTGTTGCGAGCTACAAGGGTCTCTGAGAACCCGGACTGGACATCAGTGTGCCGTTTGGCTACACTGACCCTTTGCGCTGCCTGTTAGCTGCCTCCTGCCCGTCACCAGGGGCATGCCCACGCTGGAGCACCGATGGCCGATCCTCCCTGACCTGGGATTTCTGTCTCCGTGTCCAACTTGGGACCGGTACGCGCGTAGTGAGTCCGAGCCCTCGGAAGGACCCCCTCTTGGCCGCCTCGCGCAACGCCTCGACCGCGAATACGAACAACGGTGCCAGCACCGCCCCGCTGCGCATCTCTTTTGCAAAGATCAAGGAGCCCCTCGAGGTTCCGAACCTCCTCGCGCTGCAGACCGAGAGCTTTGACTGGCTCCTCGGCAATGCCGCCTGGAAGGCTCGCGTCGAGGCTGCTCTGGACAGTGGACAAGACGTCCCCACCAAGTCCGGCCTGGAGGAAATCTTCGAGGAGATTTCACCGATCGAGGACTTCTCCGGGTCGATGTCGCTTACGTTCCGCGACCACCGCTTCGAGCCCCCGAAGAACTCGATCGACGAGTGCAAGGAGCGCGACTTCACGTTCGCCGCCCCGCTCTTCGTCACGGCCGAGTTCACCAACAACGAGACCGGCGAGATCAAGTCCCAGACGGTCTTCATGGGCGACTTCCCGCTCATGACCAACAAGGGCACCTTCGTCATCAACGGCACCGAGCGTGTCGTCGTGTCGCAGCTCGTCCGCTCGCCGGGTGTCTACTTCGACTCCTCCATCGACAAGACGTCCGACAAGGACATCTTCTCCGCCAAGATCATCCCGTCCCGGGGTGCCTGGCTCGAGATGGAGATCGACAAGCGCGACATGGTCGGTGTCCGCATCGACCGCAAGCGCAAGCAGTCCGTGACCGTTCTCCTGAAGGCTCTCGGTTGGACCACCGAGCAGATCCTCGAGGAGTTCGGCGAGTACGAGTCCATGCGTGCCACCCTGGAGAAGGACCACACCCAGGGCCAGGACGACGCGCTGCTCGACATCTACCGCAAGCTGCGCCCGGGCGAGCCGCCCACCCGCGAGGCTGCTCAGACGCTGCTCGAGAACCTCTACTTCAACCCGAAGCGCTACGACCTCGCGAAGGTCGGACGCTACAAGGTGAACAAGAAGCTCGGCGCAGATGAGCCGCTGGACGCCGGGGTGCTCACCACCGACGACGTCATCGCGACCATCAAGTACCTGGTCAAGCTGCACGCCGGGGAGACCGAGACGGTCGGCGAGTCCGGCCGGACGATCGTCGTCGAGACCGACGACATCGACCACTTCGGCAACCGTCGTCTGCGCAACGTCGGCGAGCTCATCCAGAACCAGGTCCGTACGGGTCTCGCCCGTATGGAGCGCGTCGTGCGTGAGCGCATGACGACTCAGGACGTCGAGGCGATCACGCCGCAGACCCTGATCAACATCCGGCCGGTCGTCGCCTCCATCAAGGAGTTCTTCGGCACCAGCCAGCTGTCGCAGTTCATGGACCAGAACAACCCGCTGTCGGGTCTCACCCACAAGCGCCGTCTGTCGGCGCTCGGCCCGGGTGGTCTCTCCCGTGAGCGGGCCGGCTTCGAGGTCCGTGACGTGCACCCGTCCCACTACGGACGCATGTGCCCGATCGAGACCCCTGAAGGCCCGAACATCGGTCTGATCGGTTCGCTCGCCTCGTACGGACGTGTCAACGCGTTCGGCTTCATCGAGACGCCGTACCGCAAGGTCGTCGACGGCCAGGTCACCGACGAGGTCGACTACATCACCGCTGACGAGGAAGACCGCTTCGTGATCGCCCAGGCGAACGCGACGCTCTCCGAGGACATGCGGTTCACCGAGCCCCGCGTCCTGGTCCGCCGTCGTGGCGGAGAGGTCGACTACATCCCGGGCGACGACGTCGACTACATGGACGTCTCGCCGCGCCAGATGGTGTCCGTCGCCACCGCGATGATCCCCTTCCTGGAGCACGACGACGCCAACCGTGCCCTCATGGGCGCGAACATGATGCGTCAGGCGGTGCCGCTGATTAAGTCGGAGGCTCCGCTCGTCGGCACGGGCATGGAGTACCGCTGCGCCACCGACGCCGGTGACGTCCTGAAGGCCGAGAAGGACGGTGTGGTCCAGGAGGTCTCCGCGGACTACATCACCGTCACCAACGACGACGGCACGTACACCACGTACCGCATCGCCAAGTTCTCGCGCTCCAACCAGGGCACCTCGGTCAACCAGAAGGTCGTCGTCTCCGAGGGCGACCGGGTCATCGAGGGCCAGGTCCTCGCCGACGGGCCGGCCACCGAGAACGGTGAGATGGCGCTCGGCAAGAACCTGCTCGTGGCGTTCATGCCGTGGGAGGGTCACAACTACGAGGACGCGATCATCCTGTCGCAGCGCCTCGTGCAGGACGACGTCCTCTCCTCGATCCACATCGAGGAGCACGAGGTCGACGCCCGTGACACCAAGCTCGGCCCGGAGGAGATCACCCGGGACATCCCGAACGTCTCCGAAGAGGTCCTCGCCGACCTCGACGAGCGCGGCATCATCCGTATCGGTGCCGAGGTCGTCGCCGGTGACATCCTCGTCGGCAAGGTCACGCCCAAGGGTGAGACCGAGCTGACCCCCGAGGAGCGCCTGCTCCGCGCGATCTTCGGTGAGAAGGCGCGCGAGGTGCGCGACACCTCGCTGAAGGTGCCGCACGGTGAGATCGGCAAGGTCATCGGCGTCCGCGTCTTCGACCGCGAAGAGGGCGACGAGCTGCCGCCGGGCGTGAACCAGCTGGTCCGCGTCTACGTCGCGCAGAAGCGCAAGATCACCGATGGTGACAAGCTCGCCGGCCGTCACGGCAACAAGGGCGTCATCTCGAAGATCCTCCCGATCGAGGACATGCCGTTCCTGGAGGACGGCACCCCGGTCGACATCATCCTCAACCCGCTGGGTGTCCCGTCCCGAATGAACCCGGGACAGGTCCTGGAGATCCACCTCGGCTGGCTCGCCAGCCGCGGCTGGGACGTCTCCGGCCTCGGTGACGAGTGGGCCAAGCGCCTGCAGGCCATCGGCGCCGACCAGGTCGCCCCCGGCACCAACGTCGCCACGCCCGTCTTCGACGGTGCGCGCGAGGACGAGATCTCCGGTCTCTTCGAGGCCACGATCCCGAACCGCGACGGCGACCGCCTGGTCCAGCCCTCCGGCAAGGCCAAGCTGTTCGACGGCCGCTCCGGTGAGCCGTTCCCTGACCCGGTTTCGGTCGGGTACATGTACATCCTCAAACTCCACCACCTCGTCGACGACAAGCTGCACGCTCGCTCGACGGGTCCGTACTCCATGATCACCCAGCAGCCGCTGGGTGGTAAGGCTCAGTTCGGTGGACAGCGCTTCGGTGAGATGGAGGTGTGGGCGCTGGAGGCTTATGGCGCCGCTTACGCCCTCCAGGAGCTGCTGACGATCAAGTCCGACGACGTGACCGGCCGCGTGAAGGTCTACGAGGCCATCGTCAAGGGCGAGAACATCCCCGAGCCGGGCATCCCCGAGTCCTTCAAGGTGCTCATCAAGGAAATGCAGTCGCTCTGCCTCAACGTGGAGGTGCTCTCCTCGGACGGCATGTCCATCGAGATGCGCGACACGGACGAGGACGTCTTCCGCGCGGCGGAGGAGCTCGGTATCGACCTGTCCCGGCGCGAGCCGAGCAGCGTCGAAGAGGTCTGACGGGTCTGGCCGGGGCCTCGCTCATGAGGCCCCGGCCCTGCCCCGGACCCGTTCAGACCATTGATTGAGACTCGACCCCGAAAGAGGGATTGACGACAAGTGCTCGACGTCAACTTCTTCGACGAGCTGCGGATCGGCCTTGCCACCGCGGACGACATCCGGACCTGGTCGCACGGCGAAGTGAAGAAGCCGGAGACCATCAACTACCGCACGCTCAAGCCCGAGAAGGACGGACTCTTCTGCGAGAAGATCTTCGGTCCGACCCGGGACTGGGAGTGCTACTGCGGCAAGTACAAGCGTGTCCGCTTCAAGGGCATCATCTGTGAGCGTTGTGGCGTGGAGGTCACGCGCGCCAAGGTGCGTCGTGAGCGCATGGGCCACATCGAGCTTGCCGCTCCCGTCACCCACATCTGGTACTTCAAGGGCGTCCCGTCACGCCTCGGCTACCTGCTTGATCTCGCGCCGAAGGACCTCGAAAAGGTCATCTACTTCGCCGCGTACATGATCACGTTCGTGGACGAGGAGCGCCGTACGCGTGACCTGCCCTCGCTGGAGGCGCACGTCTCCGTCGAGCGTCAGCAGGTCGAGAACCGTCGCGACTCCGACCTGGAGGCCCGCGCCAAGAAGCTCGAGACCGACCTGGCCGAGCTCGAGGCCGAGGGCGCCAAGGCCGATGTGCGCCGCAAGGTGCGCGAAGGTGCCGAGCGTGAGATGAAGCAGCTGCGCGACCGTGCGCAGCGCGAGATCGACCGTCTCGACGAGGTGTGGAACCGCTTCAAGAACCTCAAGGTCCAGGACCTCGAGGGCGACGAGCTGCTCTACCGCGAACTGCGTGACCGCTTCGGCACGTACTTCGACGGCTCCATGGGTGCCGCTGCCCTGCAGAAGCGCCTGGAGTCCTTCGACCTCGACGAGGAGGCCGAGCGCCTCCGCGAGATCATCCGTACCGGCAAGGGCCAGAAGAAGACCCGTGCGCTCAAGCGCCTCAAGGTCGTCTCCGCGTTCCTGCAGACCAGCAACAGCCCCAAGGGCATGGTGCTCGACTGCGTGCCGGTCATCCCGCCGGACCTGCGTCCGATGGTGCAGCTGGACGGTGGCCGCTTCGCGACCTCCGACCTGAACGACCTGTACCGCCGTGTGATCAACCGCAACAACCGCCTCAAGCGTCTCCTTGACCTCGGTGCCCCCGAGATCATCGTGAACAACGAGAAGCGGATGCTGCAGGAGGCCGTCGACGCGCTGTTCGACAACGGCCGCCGTGGGCGCCCGGTCACCGGTCCGGGCAACCGCCCGCTGAAGTCCCTGAGCGACATGCTCAAGGGCAAGCAGGGTCGTTTCCGTCAGAACCTTCTCGGTAAGCGTGTGGACTACTCCGCGCGTTCCGTGATCGTCGTCGGTCCGCAGCTGAAGCTGCACCAGTGCGGTCTGCCGAAGGCGATGGCGCTGGAGCTCTTCAAGCCGTTCGTGATGAAGCGCCTGGTCGACCTGAACCACGCGCAGAACATCAAGTCGGCCAAGCGCATGGTCGAGCGCGGCCGCACCGTGGTGTACGACGTCCTCGAAGAGGTCATCGCCGAGCACCCGGTGCTGCTGAACCGTGCACCCACCCTGCACCGCCTCGGCATCCAGGCCTTCGAGCCGCAGCTGGTCGAGGGCAAGGCCATCCAGATCCACCCGCTCGTCTGCACCGCGTTCAACGCGGACTTCGACGGTGACCAGATGGCCGTGCACCTGCCGCTCTCCGCGGAGGCGCAGGCCGAGGCCCGCATCCTGATGCTGTCCTCGAACAACATCCTGAAGCCGGCCGACGGTCGTCCCGTCACCATGCCGACCCAGGACATGGTGCTGGGCCTGTTCTTCCTCACCACGGACGAGGAGGAGCGCAAGGTCATCGGCCAGGGCCGTTCCTTCGGTTCCACGGCCGAGGCGATCATGGCCTTCGACGCCGGCGAGCTGTCGCTCCAGGCGCAGGTCGACATCCGCTTCCCGGTGGGCACCATCCCGCCGCGTAGCTGGGTGCCGCCGGTCGCCGAGGAGGGCGAGCAGGAGTACCAGCAGGGCGACACGTTCCGGCTGCGTACCTCCCTGGGCCGCGCGCTCTTCAACGAGCTGCTGCCCGAGGACTACCCGTTCGTCGACTACTCGGTGGGCAAGAAGCAGCTCTCCGAGATCGTCAACGACCTGGCCGAGCGCTACCCCAAGGTCATCGTGGCGGCGACGCTCGACAACCTGAAGGCGGCCGGTTTCCACTGGGCGACCCGCTCGGGTGTCACCGTGGCCATCTCCGACGTCGTCGTGCCCGAGGCCAAGAAGGCCATCGTCGCGGGTTACGAGGCTCAGGACGAGAAGGTCCAGAAGCAGTACGAGCGCGGTCTGATCACCAAGGACGAGCGCACGCAGGAGCTCATCGCGATCTGGACCAAGGCGACCAACGAGGTTGCCGAGGCGATGAACGCGAACTTCCCGCGGACGAACCCCATCTTCATGATGGTTGACTCGGGTGCCCGAGGAAACATGATGCAGATGCGTCAGATCGCCGGTATGCGTGGTCTGGTGTCCAACGCCAAGAACGAGACCATCCCGCGTCCGATCAAGGCGTCCTTCCGTGAGGGCCTCACCGTTCTGGAGTACTTCATCTCCACGCACGGTGCCCGTAAGGGTCTGGCGGACACCGCCCTGCGTACCGCCGACTCGGGTTACCTGACCCGTCGTCTGGTGGACGTCTCGCAGGACGTGATCATTCGCGAGGAGGACTGCGGCACCGACCGTGGCCTCAAGCTGAAGATCGCCGTCAAGGGTGCGGACGGTGTGCTCCGCAAGACGGAGGACGTCGAGACCTCGGTCTACGCCCGCATGCTCGCCGAGGACGTCGTCGTCGACGGCAAGGTCATCGCGCCTGCCAACGTCGACCTCGGTGACGTCCTGATCGACGCCCTGGTGGGCGCCGGCGTCGAGGAGGTCAAGACCCGTTCGGTCCTGACCTGTGAGTCCGCGGTCGGCACCTGTGCCTTCTGCTACGGACGCTCGCTCGCCACCGGCAAGCTGGTCGACATCGGTGAGGCGGTCGGCATCATCGCCGCCCAGTCCATCGGTGAGCCCGGTACCCAGCTGACGATGCGTACCTTCCACACCGGTGGTGTGGCCGGTGACGACATCACCCAGGGTCTGCCCCGTGTCGTCGAGCTCTTCGAAGCCCGTACGCCCAAGGGTGTCGCCCCGATCTCGGAGGCGGCCGGCCGCATCCGTATCGAGGAGACCGAGAAGACCAAGAAGATCGTCGTCACCCCGGACGACGGCAGCGACGAGACGCCGTTCCCGATCTCGAAGCGTGCCCGTCTGCTCGTGGGCGAGGGCGACCACGTCGAGGTGGGCCAGAAGCTCACCGTGGGTGCCACCAACCCGCACGACGTGCTGCGCATCCTCGGTCAGCGCGCGGTCCAGGTCCACCTGGTCGGCGAAGTCCAGAAGGTGTACAACTCGCAGGGCGTGTCGATCCACGACAAGCACATCGAGATCATCATCCGGCAGATGCTGCGCCGCGTGACGATCATCGAGTCCGGCGACGCGGAGCTGCTGCCGGGCGAGCTGGTCGAGCGGTCGAAGTTCGAGACCGAGAACCGTCGTGTGGTCACCGAGGGCGGTCACCCCGCCTCCGGCCGTCCGCAGCTGATGGGTATCACCAAGGCCTCGCTCGCCACCGAGTCGTGGCTGTCGGCGGCGTCCTTCCAGGAGACGACCAGGGTTCTGACCGACGCGGCGATCAACGCCAAGTCGGACTCCCTGATCGGCCTCAAGGAGAACGTCATCATCGGTAAGCTCATCCCGGCCGGTACGGGTCTGGCCCGCTACCGCAACATCCGGGTCGAGCCGACCGAGGAGGCCAAGGCCGCGATGTACTCGGCCGTCGGCTACGACGACATCGACTACTCGCCGTTCGGCACGGGCTCCGGCCAGGCCGTTCCGCTGGAGGACTACGACTACGGTCCGTACAACCAGTAAGCGAGTCGTTCGAAGGTCTGAACGACTGAAGGGCGGTCACCCCGTTGCGTACGGGGTGGCCGCCCTTCGGCGTGCGTGGGGTCGGCGTCCGGGCTGCAGACGGGGCCGCAGGTGGTGCAGCCGGGGCGTCCTGGCCCTCACCCAGGTGCATGGTGTGCAGAACTTCGGCGAGCATCGGCGCGAAGCCGAGCGCGGCGGCCGGCTGGGCGCTCGGCAGCTGCTCCGGGGCGAACCGGGTGACCCCGACGACGTGCCCGGCCGCCGCGCGGTGGAACTACTCCGGGGGACACCGGGGTGACCGTGGCGCACGATTCCGGCGTGCACCTGCTCCGGCACGCAGCGCGCGAAGTCGTCCGGGCGCTGCCGCAGCGCCTCCCCGAGGAGTTCGGCGTGGCCGAGGTCGGATCCGACCCAGCCGTGGCCGTCGATCGCGACGTAGCCGGTGGCGACCACGCCCCGCAGCCGGATCTGCGCCGAGCTCGCGGCGAGCCGGTTGGCCGCCCGTCACCGGACAAGCACCTCGGTGAGCAGGGCCCTCAGCAGCCCGGCCACCGACGCGTCGGTGTCGGTCAGCTCCATCACGGCGTCGCCCCGGTCGGCGCCTGTGCTGCGGCGACGCGATGCCGAAGGCGTCGAGATGGGTCTGCCCCACGTCGTCCCGGTTGCCGCACTTCTCGATGTCGAGCAGCAGAATCGTGCGGCTCACAAGGGCGGCTCTGCGTCTCGGCGGGACGCCGTGCGGCAGGAGGCCCACTGCCGTGAGGACAGATGAGGTACAAGGGGTGTGACGGTGTGCACAGGGCGGGCCCGGGGCGTCGTGGGGTGCGCCGCGTCGGCCGGTGAGCACGTGAGGCTGATGAAAGTGACTGAGGCATGTGCGGGGAACGACTGGTTTGCACCAGGTGGTGAACGGGGCGCAACGCTCTGTCCTGCGTGTCCCGGCGGACAGCATTTGTTTTGACCGGAGTCCGTGAGGTAGGTACGCTCAGACCTTGTGCCTGGGGTGTGCCTGGGCTCGTGTGCGTGTCCTCAACCGCACGGCGAGTCCGTCAGTGGCCACCGCGATCTGTGTCCCTTCTGCCCTCGGGCGGGAGTCCGCAGTATTCGACACACCCGACCGCGTGGGTCGGTGACGTTCCAGGTTAGTTTCACGAACGGCACACAGAAACCGGAGAAGTAGTGCCTACGATCCAGCAGCTGGTCCGGAAGGGCCGGCAGGACAAGGTCGAGAAGAACAAGACGCCCGCGCTTGAGGGTTCGCCCCAGCGCCGCGGCGTCTGCACGCGTGTGTTCACGACCACCCCGAAGAAGCCGAACTCGGCCCTCCGTAAGGTCGCGCGTGTGCGTCTGACCTCCGGTATCGAGGTCACGGCCTACATCCCGGGTGAGGGACACAACCTGCAGGAGCACTCCATCGTGCTCGTGCGTGGTGGCCGTGTGAAGGACCTGCCGGGTGTTCGTTACAAGATCATCCGCGGCTCCCTTGACACCCAGGGTGTCAAGAACCGCAAGCAGGCCCGCAGCCGCTACGGCGCCAAGAAGGAGAAGTAAGAATGCCTCGTAAGGGCCCCGCCCCGAAGCGCCCGGTCATCATCGACCCGGTCTACGGTTCTCCTCTTGTCACCTCGCTGATCAACAAGATCCTGCTCAACGGCAAGCGTTCCACTGCCGAGCGGATCGTGTACGGCGCCATGGAAGGCCTCCGCGAGAAGACCGGCAACGACCCGGTCATCACGCTGAAGCGCGCGCTTGAGAACGTCAAGCCCTCGCTCGAGGTCAAGTCCCGCCGTGTCGGTGGCGCCACCTACCAGGTGCCGATCGAGGTCAAGCCCGGTCGCGCCGCCACCCTCGCGCTGCGCTGGGTCGTGGGTTACTCCCGCGCCCGCCGCGAGAAGACGATGACCGAGCGCCTCATGAACGAGCTGCTCGACGCCTCCAACGGTCTTGGCGCTGCTGTCAAGAAGCGCGAGGACACCCACAAGATGGCCGAGTCCAACAAGGCCTTCGCGCACTACCGCTGGTAGTCGCTACCCACATCGAGACCGAGAGAAGATTGAGCCTTATGGCCACCACTTCGCTTGACCTGGCCAAGGTCCGCAACATTGGGATCATGGCCCACATCGACGCGGGCAAGACGACCACCACTGAGCGGATCCTCTTCTACACCGGTGTTTCTTACAAGATCGGTGAAGTCCACGACGGCGCAGCCACGATGGACTGGATGGAGCAGGAGCAGGAGCGCGGCATCACGATCACGTCCGCCGCGACGACCTGCCACTGGCCGCTCAATGATGTTGACCACACCATCAACATCATCGACACCCCGGGTCACGTCGACTTCACCGTCGAGGTGGAGCGTTCGCTCCGCGTCCTCGACGGCGCTGTCACCGTGTTCGACGGTGTGGCGGGCGTCGAGCCCCAGTCCGAGACTGTCTGGCGTCAGGCGGACCGCTACGGCGTGCCGCGTATCTGCTTCGTCAACAAGCTCGACCGCACGGGTGCCGAGTTCCACCGCTGCGTCGACATGATCGTCGACCGCCTCGGTGCGGTCCCGCTCGTCATGCAGCTCCCCATCGGCGCCGAGGCCGACTTCAAGGGCGTCGTCGACCTCGTGTCGATGAAGGCCTTTGTGTGGCCGGAAGAGGCCGCCAAGGGCGAGATGTACGACACCGTCGACATCCCGGACACCCACATCGAGGCAGCTCAGGAGTGGCGCGGCAAGCTGCTCGAGGCCGTCTCCGAGAACGACGACCAGATGATGGAGCTGTACCTGGAGGGCGTCGAGCCCACCGAGGAGCAGCTGCACGAGGCGATCCGTCGGATCACCCTCGCATCGAAGGGCGGCGCGGGCTCCGTCACCGTCACCCCGGTGTTCTGTGGCACGGCGTTCAAGAACAAGGGTGTCCAGCCCCTGCTCGACGCGGTCGTCCGCTACCTGCCTTCCCCCCTGGACGTCGAGGCCATCGAGGGCCACGACGTCAAGGACCCCGAGGTTGTCGTCAAGCGCAAGCCCTCGGACGACGAGCCGTTCTCCGGCCTGGCGTTCAAGATCGCGAGCGACCCGCACCTCGGCAAGCTCACCTTCGTCCGGATCTACTCCGGTCGCCTCGAGGCCGGCACCGCGGTGCTGAACTCGGTCAAGGGCAAGAAGGAGCGCATCGGCAAGATCTACCGTATGCACGCGAACAAGCGTGAGGAGATCGCGTCGGTGGGCGCCGGTGACATCATCGCCGTCATGGGCCTGAAGCAGACCACCACCGGTGAGACGCTGTGTGACGACAAGAACCCGGTGATCCTGGAGTCCATGGACTTCCCGGCGCCGGTCATTCAGGTCGCCATCGAGCCCAAGTCCAAGGGTGACCAGGAGAAGCTGGGTGTCGCCATCCAGCGCCTCTCCGAGGAGGACCCGTCCTTCCAGGTGCACTCCGACGAGGAGACCGGCCAGACCATCATCGGTGGTATGGGCGAGCTTCACCTCGAGGTGCTCGTCGACCGCATGAAGCGCGAGTTCCGCGTCGAGGCGAACGTCGGCAAGCCGCAGGTCGCGTACCGCGAGACGATCCGCAAGGCCGTCGAGCGCATCGACTACACGCACAAGAAGCAGACTGGTGGTACCGGCCAGTTCGCGAAGGTGCAGATCGCCCTTGAGCCCATCGAGGGTGGCGACGCGTCCTACGAGTTCGTCAACAAGGTCACCGGTGGCCGCATCCCCCGTGAGTACATTCCCTCGGTGGACGCGGGTGCTCAGGAAGCCATGCAGTTCGGCATCCTGGCCGGTTACGAGATGGTCGGCGTCCGCGTCACCCTTCTCGACGGTGGTTACCACGAGGTCGACTCCTCCGAGCTCGCCTTCAAGATCGCCGGTTCGCAGGCGTTCAAGGAGGGTGCCCGCAAGGCGTCCCCCGTGCTTCTCGAGCCGATGATGGCCGTCGAGGTCACCACGCCCGAGGACTACATGGGTGATGTGATCGGCGACCTCAACTCCCGCCGTGGCCAGATCCAGGCCATGGAGGAGCGCAGCGGCGCTCGCGTCGTGAAGGGCCTCGTGCCCCTCTCGGAGATGTTCGGCTACGTCGGAGACCTCCGCAGCAAGACCTCGGGTCGCGCAAGCTACTCGATGCAGTTCGACTCCTACGCCGAGGTTCCGCGGAACGTCGCCGAGGAGATCATCGCGAAGGCCAAGGGCGAGTAACTCTCCCGAGCTCACGCTTTAGGCTTGTCACCGGAGCCTGGTGGGGCATTCGTCGCAGAGCGCAAGCAATGCGGTGAATGCCCCCGGCCCCGGCATCCCAGCAAAGATCACCTGGCGCCGATGAAGCAAGGCGTACAGAACCACTCCACAGGAGGACCCAGTGGCGAAGGCGAAGTTCGAGCGGACTAAGCCGCACGTCAACATCGGCACCATCGGTCACATTGACCACGGTAAGACGACCCTCACGGCCGCCATTACCAAGGTGCTGCACGACGCGTACCCGGACCTGAACGAGGCCTCGGCCTTCGACCAGATCGACAAGGCTCCTGAGGAGCGCCAGCGCGGTATCACGATCTCGATCGCGCACGTCGAGTACCAGACGGAGTCGCGTCACTACGCGCACGTCGACTGCCCGGGTCACGCCGACTACATCAAGAACATGATCACGGGTGCCGCGCAGATGGACGGCGCCATCCTCGTGGTCGCCGCCACCGACGGCCCGATGCCGCAGACCAAGGAGCACGTGCTCCTGGCCCGCCAGGTCGGCGTTCCGTACATCGTCGTCGCCCTGAACAAGGCCGACATGGTGGACGACGAGGAGATCCTGGAGCTCGTCGAGCTCGAGGTCCGTGAGCTCCTCTCCGAGTACGAGTTCCCGGGCGACGACCTGCCGGTCGTCAAGGTCTCGGCGCTCAAGGCTCTTGAGGGCGACAAGGAGTGGGGCCAGACCGTCCTCGACCTGATGAAGGCCGTCGACGAGTCGATCCCGCAGCCCGAGCGCGACGTCGACAAGCCGTTCCTGATGCCGATCGAGGACGTCTTCACGATCACCGGTCGTGGCACCGTCGTCACCGGTCGTATCGAGCGTGGTGTCCTGAAGGTCAACGAGACCGTCGACATCGTCGGTATCAAGCAGGAGAAGACCACCACCACGGTCACCGGCATCGAGATGTTCCGCAAGCTGCTCGACGAGGGCCAGGCCGGTGAGAACGTCGGTCTGCTCCTCCGTGGCATCAAGCGCGAGGACGTCGAGCGCGGCCAGGTCATCATCAAGCCCGGTTCGGTCACGCCGCACACCGAGTTCGAGGCCCAGGCCTACATCCTGTCGAAGGACGAGGGTGGCCGTCACACCCCGTTCTTCAACAACTACCGCCCGCAGTTCTACTTCCGTACCACGGACGTAACGGGCGTTGTGACCCTCCCCGAGGGCACCGAGATGGTCATGCCGGGCGACAACACCGTCATGAACGTCGTGCTGATCCAGCCGGTCGCCATGGAAGAGGGCCTGAAGTTCGCCATCCGTGAGGGTGGCCGGACCGTGGGCGCCGGCCAGGTCACCAAGATCGTCAAGTAATTACCTGACTGTCTGACCTGGTAGCTCCGCACAGAGCACCAAGAAGGGCCCCGGCCCGCCGCGCAAGCGGTGGTCCGGGGCCCTTCGCCATGTCCCGGCGCGGCGTCACGGGCGCCAGAACCAGGGGCGGGCGTCCGGCCCCAGCCCCACCACCGCCGGGCGCCCCACGCCTTCCGCGTACAGCGCGGGACCGTCGAGCGCCACCGCTCCCCGCGTGCGTACGGACAGCCCGGCACCGGTACGGAGCTGGATCCGGCCCTTCTCGTTGCGGCCCAGCAGCACCTGGCCGAAGGGCGAACCGGCCACGGTCACCGGCCCGTACCCGTCGAAGTCGGTGCGTTCCTCCGCCGCCCCCGCGCGTACGACCGTCAGTGCGGCCCGCGCCGCCGCCCGGTACAGCAGCTCCACGGACCCGTCCGCGACGACCTGCGCGGCCGCCCCGTCGCCCGGCACCGGCGCCCCGTCGATCTGCGGATGGGCGGTCAGCTCGGCTCCGGGTGTCTCCTGCGTCCAGTGGTGCACTGTGTGATGCCCGGCGGCGAACACATGGACCAGGCCCTGTCCGTCCACCACGGCGCTCAGTCCGTCCTGGACCTCGCCGCCGCCCGTGTCCCGCCAGTCGCTCCACCGCCCGGACGGTTCCCGCACCCGCGTGCTCACGCCCTTGTCCGCGTTCCGCACGAAGAGGTGGACCCGCCCGTCGGACGCCGTCACCGCCACCGGGACGCCGATCCTGCGGCCGCGGTCCTCGTCCCGCTCCGGGTTGCCCAGTCCCCGCCAGGCGCGGAAGGCGCCGTCCGGGGAGCTCTGTTCGAGGAGCACGATCTCCCGCTCGTCGGCCGCCCCGTGTCCACCGAGCGCCGCGAAGCGCAGCCCGAACAGCAGCTGCCTGCCGTCCGCCGTCGTCGCCCCGCCGAGCACCGGTGCCAGCGGTCCGCCGCCGAGATCGTCGGGATCGTCCCAGACCCCGCTGCCGGGTGCGCTCTCGCGCCACCGCACCGCCCGCAGCCCGAGGACTCCGTACGCGGTGAGCCGCCCGTCCGTTCCGGCGGCGAGGGTCGGGCGGGGGCCCGGGTAGCGGTAATGGGTGGAGCGGACCCAGCCCTTGCGGTTGGTCAGCGGCCTGTCGCCGCCCACGTTGTAGTCACCGCAGCCCGCCACGTTCCCGCACCGCCAGTCGGCCTCGCCCCCGTACGGGACGAGGTGCGCCGCTTTCTCCTTCAGCACGCGGTACGGCAGGTTCTTCGGCCAGTGCCGGTTGTAGTAGCCGCGGTACGACGTGGTGACGAACCGCGGCACGGGCCCACCGCCGCCGGTGGCGCGGGCCACCCACCGGATCAGCGCCGCCCAGGTGAACGAGGCGGTCGCGGTGTGGTCGGGGTGGTCGGAGTAGCCGGGCTGCTCGCTGTCCCGGCGGCGGAGGGCCTCGGTGCTGTGCTGGATGTCCGGGTCCGGGTCCATGGTGTGGACGAGGGTCGGCCGGTAGTGGTCGAGGAGCCCGACAAGGACGCCGATCATCCTGTCGTACGTGTACCAGCCCACCCGCTTCAGCGGCGAGCCCTCGGCGACGACGGTGGGCAGGCCGAGCTCCCGGTCGTGCCAGAGGCTGGGCAGGCCCAGCCTGCCGCGGCCGGTGTGCATCGCCGTATTGAGGAAGATCAGCTCGACCCGGCGCCCATGGTGCGTCAGGGTGTTGATCTCGGCCCGGAGCCCGTCCGCCGGCGCGATGACGGACTTCTGCCAGGCGGTGAACATCGGCAGCCCGAGCTGGATCGCGTACGACTGGCGCAGCCCCTGGTGCCGGGCGGAGGAGTATGCCGCCTTGTCGGCGGCGGGCCGTGGCGCGCCGGGAATCCGGTTGAGGCCGACGGCCTCACCGGCGGTGAGGTACACACAGACCACCGGGGTCCCGGCGTCCAGAGCCTGCTGGGTGTCCGGGTTCATGAAGTACAGGTCGTCGTCCGGGTGGGCGAGGATCTGCATCAGCAGGGACTGCCGGGCGTCGCCGATCACCATTCCGGGCGCCGGATCCGCCATGGGGTCACTGCGCCGGGGAGCCGGTACGGAGCAGGCGCCCACGCCCATCAGGGCGGCTGCGGCGGCGGCCGCCACGACGCTGCGCCGCCGCACCCCGGCACCGCCCCGTCCCAGGCCGAATCGATCCCTCACGCCCCGTGCTCCGTCCGTTCACCCTGTCGAAGCGGCCGGTCGGTGCCGCTTCCCGCGGCAGATTAGACGGGGATCGGAGCAGTCGCGTTGCTTGTCGCGGCTACACGCCGGACCGGCGCACCATAAAGACATCGATCGGGTCCTCGCGCTCCAGGGTGAACCCGTGGCGCTCGTACAGCTGACGGGCGGCACTGCCCTGGAGGACGTCCAGGCGGACGTCCGCGCCCGCGGCGTCGGCGCGTTCCAGCAGGCCGCGCAGGACGGCAGTGCCGATCCCACGGCCCTGGAGGGTGGGGGAGAGGTAGAAGTTCTCCAGCCACCAGCCGCTCTCGACCGGGCGCAGGGTGACGCAGCCGGCGAACACGCCGTCGGCGACCACGACGGAGGTGTGCTCCGGCGCGAAGATGTCCCGCAGCCGCTGCCGCACACGATGCTCGTCGTAGCGGCCCAGGCGCTCCAGGTCGGGGCGCATGACAACGGCCCGGAGCTCCGCCATCTGCTCGACGTCGGCGGGGTCCGCGGGGCGCAGGGCCCAGCCCCGGTTCGTAAGCGTGGACATGGCCGGATTCTCTCAGGGCCGTTCGCGGCCGCCGTGAGGGCGCTGTACGCCCGGGGCACCGCGCCCGGCACCCCACCGGTGAAGTGGGCGATGTTCACCCCTGCGGGTGATGCGGCACGGTGGGCGGGAGAAGTGGGGTTCCCGTTACGTGGGAAAGGCCGCCCGTACCGCAGGCGCACGGGTGGCCGCGTTCCGGCGGTACGGGCGGCGAAGCACCTGGCTCCGGGGTCCGCGACACGGGGCTCGGCCCCTCCCACACCGTCTCGCGTGGGACGGACCGGCCGGCCCGGTCAGTGCAGGGTCGGCACGTCCCCGCCTTCGACGCGCGTGAGCGTGACCCCGGTGAGTCCCCGCAGTCGGCGCTCCGCGACCCCTGCGACCAGTGCGCGGTCCGGAGGGACCGGACCGAGGCCGATCGCGTAGCGGACCGGGTCCGTGCCGAAGGGGCGGGGCCAGGCGTGGGACTCGGGGGCCATGTCCGACAGGTCGCCGAGCAGGGCGCGCATCCGGCCGCGCACCCGGCCCTCATCCGGTCCCGGGGGTACGGCCACGACCGCCCAGGCCGCGTGGCGGCGGTGCAGCGGCGGCGGCGACAGCAGCCCGGGGGAGCCCGTCTCCAGCAGCTCCCAGGCGCGGAACAGCTCCTGGGTGAGCAGGTCGCGCATGCCCGGCGTGACCTGGTCGGTGCAGGAGCGTACGGGCTCCGACGGAGTCGTGATCGTGACCGGCAGTTCCGGTGCCGGCGGTCCTGCCGTACCCACCGGCACGCGCCAGTCCCAGGCCGCCCAGGTCGCGAAGAAGTGCCGCAGCAGCCCGCCGGGCGACAGGTCATCCGCCTCGCGGACCGTACGGGCCGCCAGGACGGACCATGCCAGGCCGGGAAGTCCGCCGAACGGCGCCGAGTCCAGGCCGCGTGCCTTCGCCCACGCCTTGACCTCCCGGGCCAGTCGCGCGAAAGCCTCCTGCCGGTCGCCCGCCAGGGTGAGCACCGCCTCCGCGTCGCTCACCGCGCTGAGGGCGACCGCCGCCGCCTCGCCCAACTCCGCTCGGCGCTCGATCGCATCCGCCGGGGTCATCGGACTGGTGGGGACCACGACCAGGTTCACGCGCAGGCCGTCGACGTCCGCCCGCAGGCCGGGGACCCGCGCTCCGGCCACCTCCCGGACGTCCGCCGCGTCCGGCAGCGTCGCCGCCAACCGGGCTCGTACAACGGCCGGTTCGGCATCGCCCGGCAGCGCCGCCACCAGATCCAGATCCGCGCCCGGCAGGGCGCAGCCCATGCGCCGGGAGCCGGCGACGTGAACGATCCCGTCGGCCAGCGCCTCGCGGACGCGGCGTACGACACCGGTGGCGTCCGCGACCGGTCGGGCGCCGCACGAGGCCGGGCTGGGGTTTCCGTGTCCGGGGTTTCCGTGCCCGGGCGCGAGGAGCTCGTCGGCCGGTTGTGCGTCCGGTACCCAGCGCACCTCACCCGTTCCCAGCGCCACCGTCGCCCGTACCCGCATCGGCTCGTCGCCGCGGCGCGACAGCAGCGCCAGCTCCCGGACCCGGACCGGCATCGGATCGAGCCGCCAACCGCACTCGGCGGCCAGGGCGTGCGGGTCCCTGGTCCGGCCCAGGCTGAGGTGCGGGGTGAATCCCCCGTGGTGGCCACGGCAGGCGGGGAACCGCCGTACGAGCTCCTCCCACAGGCCGGCCCACGGTTCCCCGCCCCCGGCCGCCGGGTCCAGCCACACCGTGGCCCCCTCGCGGTGCCCGAACCACTGCACACCGGCCAGCAGCGCGTCGAAGGGCGCACACCCGGCGGCAGCGGCGGCGAGCAGCGGCGCGGCCTGTTCGAATGCGTACTCGGGGACGAAGCCGAAGAGCAGATTGACGTGCGGCGGCCAGCGGCGGATCTGCGGGTCGTGGTCCCGCCGGATCGCCTGCAGCGGCGGCCAGAGCTCCTGCGGCGGAATCCATGCCAGTGCCGTACGGGGCGTGGGCTTCACGTCCAGGGCCTCGGCGCTCTCCGCGTCCACAGGGGCCAGTTCGGTCAGCACGCCGTAGTGGTCGGAGATGTACAGGCCCTCGGCCGTGGGGACGTCGCCACGGAGTTCGGCGTGCCGCACCCGCAGTCCCTCCGCGCGCAGCAGTACCCGGTCCAGCCGGGACGCACGCCCGGTCAGCGAGGCGACGGAGGCCAGCGGATTGACGCGCGGGTCGAACGTCGGTGTCGCATCATCCGGACCGTGGACCTCGCTCCACGCGTCGCGCATTCCGAGCGTCGTGCCCGGCGCGTCGGTGCCGTCGTTGAAGTCGCCCATGAGGACGAGGTCACCGTCCAGGGACGCCAGCCCCTCGGCGATCCGGGCCAGTTCGGCGTTGCGCCGCTGTGTGCCGTTCTCCGAGTGGTCGCTGCTCAGGTGGGTCGTGGCTACTGTGACCGGCCCGGCGCCGGTCTCCGCGACGAGGGCCGCCACCGCCTTGTGCGGGCCGAGCTCGTGGTGACCGGCCTCCCGCACGGGCAGCCTGCTCAGCAGCAGCAGACCGCACGCGTCGACGTCCCGCGCCGCCGGTTCCGTCCCCAGGGTGTAGCCCTCACGCACCCATGGCTCCCGCAGCAGCAGGGTGAGCAGCTGCGGCTCGGCCTCCTGGAGCGCGATGACGTCGGCGTCTGCCTCGCGGAGCGCGGCGATCAGCAGCGGTCTGCGCGCGGCCGTGTCGATGCGGTCGGCGTCGTAGCGGTCCCACAGGGTGTTCCAGGTCAGTACGCGCAGCCGTCCCGCGGGCCCGGCGCCCCGGGGCGTCCGCGCAGGGACCCAGTCCGCGCCGTCCCAGGCGTACGGCGTGCGGGCGGCGAAGAACGGCGCCCGCAGCCTGCGTGCCTCCCGCACCCGCCCGGCGTCCGTGTCGTCGATCCGGTCGACGCCCGTGGTCCGGTCCCATACGACCTCGCCGTCGGCCTCGAAGAACAGCACCCGGTGCCAGGGGATGTCGCCGCCCGGCACGAACATGGGCAGCGGGACCCGCTCGGGCGGAGCCCCGCGCTGGTTGACGCCGACGACGAAGCGGGTGGGGTCGAAGCGCGCGTCCCAGCGCACCCGGTGGTAGATCTCCTCGCTGGTGCGCACGGCTGTGCCTCCTCCTCGATCATCCCGCTCGCCCCGATGTACCAGGTGCGGTGCGCCTGGCCCGGGTACGGCGGGGCGAAGCGGTGCAGCTGGGCCGCACCGGGTGCTCGCGTCCAGCGTTGCGCCGGGTCAGCTCGTCCTCGTCGACGAGCATCACGGCGTGGGTGACGCGTGCGTCCCGGCGCCGGGCGACGGTGCTCACCAGGGAACGCTGCCGCTGATTGAGTGAGGTCGCGTCCCACACAGGGTGGGGGAGAGGCGTTCCAGCGGATATTCCTCCTGCTGTTCTCCCGGCGCCCCGCCGCGTCGCAGGGCGTTGGGTGAGCCGCGGTTTGACACGCAACACCCGCGGGGTAATCTCTTCGGCCGGATTGGCCAGGCTCCCGTCGCGTATGGCACACTGACCAGGTTGCTCGGTTGAGTGTCAATGCTGCGCGCCTCCCGCCGGGAGGACCGGAAGCGAGTCCCACAGTACTCGTCGGCCCCATGAGGGCCGGACGTACGGGAATCTTTCGGGAAGCGTAAGTGGGGCGCTGACCAGGCACCCGGTGGGTGTTCCACCTCCGACGCTCTTGATTGAGCACAGCGCGGTCCACGGCCCGCACCCCCTTGGTTGGGAAATCCTTCGGGAGATCTGCGTAGAGGGGATGCGACACGCCCGACCGCGTGGGTCGGAGGAGGAGTTACCAGAACCCCCGGGTTCCAGAGCGTTACGAGAGACAGGACTACTAGTAGCCATGGCGGGACAGAAGATCCGCATCCGGCTCAAGGCCTACGACCACGAGGTCATCGACTCCTCGGCGAAGAAGATCGTCGAGACGGTGACCCGCACTGGTGCGTCGGTCGCGGGCCCGGTGCCGCTGCCCACTGAGAAGAACGTGTACTGCGTCATCAAGTCGCCGCACAAGTACAAGGACTCGCGCGAGCACTTCGAGATGCGCACGCACAAGCGCCTCATCGACATCCTCGACCCCACGCCGAAGACGGTTGACTCGCTGATGCGTCTCGACCTGCCGGCCGGCGTCGACATCGAGATCAAGCTCTGAGGTGACGCGCGAGATGGCTAAGAACATTAAGGGCGTCCTGGGCGAGAAGCTCGGCATGACCCAGGTCTGGGACGAGAACAACCGGGTCGTCCCGGTGACCGTCGTCAAGGCCGGGCCCTGCGTCGTCACCCAGGTCCGCACCAACGACAGCGACGGCTACGAGTCGGTCCAGATCGCCTTCGGCGAGATCGACCCGCGCAAGGTGAACAAGCCCCTCAAGGGCCACTTCGCCAAGGCCGACGTGACCCCGCGCCGCCACCTGGTGGAGCTCCGCACCCCTGACGCCAGCGAGTACACGCTGGGCCAGGAGGTCACTGCCGCAGTGTTCGAGTCCGGCGTCAAGGTTGACGTCACGGGCAAGAGCAAGGGCAAGGGCTTCGCCGGTGTGATGAAGCGTCACAACTTCAAGGGTGGCAAGGCGTCCCACGGTGCCCACCGTGTGCACCGTATGCCCGGCTCCATCGGTGGCTGTGCCACCCCCGGCCGTGTCTTCAAGGGCATGCGCATGGCGGGTCGCATGGGCAACGAGCGTGTCACCACCCAGAACCTGACCATCCACGCGGTTGACGCGGAGAAGGGTCTGCTCCTCATCAAGGGCGCAGTCCCCGGTCCGAACGGCGGCCTCGTCCTGGTCCGTACCGCGGCCAAGGGGGCTTGAGGTAATGAGCACCATTGACATCCTTTCGCCGGCAGGCGACAAGGCCGGTACCGTCGAGCTCCCCGCGGAGATCTTCGACGCGAAGACCAGCGTTCCGCTGATCCACCAGGTCGTTGTCGCTCAGCTGGCTGCTGCCCGTCAGGGCACGCACAAGACCAAGCGTCGCGGCGAAGTCCGTGGTGGTGGCCGCAAGCCGTACCGCCAGAAGGGCACCGGCCGCGCCCGCCAGGGTTCGACCCGCGCACCGCAGTTCGTCGGCGGTGGCGTCGTCCACGGCCCGCAGCCGCGTGACTACTCGCAGCGCACCCCGAAGAAGATGAAGGCCGCCGCCCTGCGCGGTGCCCTCTCCGACCGGGCACGCCACTCCCGTATCCACGTCGTCACCGGCGTGGTCGACGGTGCAGTCTCCACGAAGGCCGCCAAGACGCTGTTCGGCAAGATCTCGGAGCGCAAGAACCTGCTCCTGGTCGTCGAGCGCGCCGACGAGGCCGCGTGGCTGTCCGCCCGCAACCTGCCCCAGGTGCACATCCTGGAGCCGGGCCAGCTCAACACGTACGACGTGATCGTCTCCGACGACGTGGTCTTCACTCAGGCCGCCCTCGAGTCCTTCGTGTCTGGCCCCAAGGCCGATGAGACCGAAGGGAGCGACGCCTGATGAGCGAGGCGACCGTAACCAGCAAGACCTTCACGGACCCGCGCGACGTTCTCGTCAAGCCGGTCGTTTCCGAGAAGAGCTACGCGCTGCTCGACGAGAACAAGTACACGTTCATCGTCGCGCCCGGCTCCAACAAGACCCAGATCAAGCAGGCCGTGGAAGCGGTCTTCTCGGTCAAGGTCACCGGGGTCAACACGATCAACCGGCAGGGTAAGCGCAAGCGCACCAAGACCGGTTTCGGCAAGCGCGCCGACACGAAGCGCGCCATCGTGACCCTCGCCGAGGGCGACCGTATCGACATCTTCGGCGGTCCGACCGCCTAAGGGCGGTCTGGATCGTCCGAAATCGGACGAGGACTGAGAAATGGGTATCCGCAAGTACAAGCCGACGACCCCGGGCCGTCGTGGCTCCAGCGTCGCCGACTTTGTCGAGATCACGCGGTCCACGCCGGAGAAGTCGCTGGTCCGCCCCCTGCACAGCAAGGGCGGCCGTAACAACGCCGGTCGTGTGACCGTTCGCCACCAGGGCGGTGGCCACAAGCGCGCCTACCGAGTGATCGACTTCCGTCGTCACGACAAGGACGGCGTGCCGGCCAAGGTCGCGCACATCGAGTACGACCCGAACCGCACCGCGCGCATCGCGCTCCTGCACTACGCGGACGGCGAGAAGCGCTACATCATCGCGCCGCGTGGACTGACGCAGGGCGACCGGGTCGAGAACGGCCCGACGGCCGACATCAAGCCCGGTAACAACCTGGCGCTGCGCAACATCCCGGTCGGTACGACCATCCACGCCATCGAGCTGCGGCCCGGCGGCGGCGCGAAGTTCGCCCGTTCCGCGGGTGCCTCCGTGCAGCTGCTGGCGAAGGAGGGCACCATGGCCCACCTTCGTATGCCGTCGGGTGAGATCCGCCTGGTCGACGCCCGCTGCCGCGCCACGATCGGCGAGGTCGGCAACGCCGAGCAGTCGAACATCAACTGGGGCAAGGCCGGCCGCATGCGCTGGAAGGGCGTTCGCCCGACCGTCCGCGGTGTCGCGATGAACCCGGTTGACCACCCGCACGGTGGTGGTGAGGGCAAGACCTCCGGTGGTCGCCACCCGGTCTCGCCGTGGGGTCAGAAGGAGGGTCGTACTCGCTCGCCGAAGAAGGCATCGAGCAAGTACATCGTCCGCCGCCGCAAGACGAACAAGAAGCGCTAGGAGCGGGTTTAGATGCCGCGCAGTCTCAAGAAGGGGCCCTTCGTCGACGGCCACCTCATCAAGAAGGTGGACGTACAGAACGAGGCAGGCACCAAGAACGTCATCAAGACCTGGTCCCGTCGCTCGATGATCGTCCCGGCCATGCTGGGTCACACCATCGCGGTGCACAACGGCAAGATCCACGTCCCGGTGTTCGTCACCGAGTCGATGGTCGGCCACAAGCTCGGCGAGTTCTCGCCGACTCGCACCTTCCGCGGCCACGTCAAGGACGACCGGAAGTCGAAGCGCCGCTAACGCGGGGTGACTGACTATGACTTACACCGAAGGGACAACCATGGAAGCCAGGGCCCAGGCGCGGTACATCCGCGTCACGCCCATGAAGGCCCGCCGCGTGGTGGACCTCATCCGTGGCATGGATGCCACGGAGGCTCAGGCGGTCCTGCGTTTCGCCCCGCAGGCCGCGAGCGTGCCGGTTGGCAAGGTGCTGGACAGCGCCATTGCCAACGCTGCACACAACTACGACCACACCGACGCCTCTTCGCTGGTCATCAGCGAGGCGTACGTGGACGAGGGCCCGACCCTGAAGCGGTTCCGTCCGCGTGCTCAGGGCCGTGCCTACCGGATCCGTAAGCGGACCAGCCACATCACCGTGGTCGTCAGCAGCAAGGAAGGAACCCGGTAATGGGCCAGAAGGTAAACCCGCACGGGTTCCGGCTCGGCATTACCACGGACTTCAAGTCCCGTTGGTACGCCGACAAGCTGTACAAGGACTACGTCAAGGAAGACGTCGCCATTCGTCGCATGATGACGAAGGGCATGGAGCGGGCCGGCATCTCGAAGGTTGAGATCGAGCGCACCCGCGACCGCGTCCGCGTTGACATCCACACCGCCCGCCCGGGCATCGTCATCGGTCGCCGTGGCGCCGAGGCCGACCGCATCCGTGGCGAGCTGGAGAAGCTGACCGGCAAGCAGGTCCAGCTGAACATCCTCGAGGTCAAGAACCCCGAGGTGGACGCTCAGCTGGTGGCCCAGGCCGTCGCCGAGCAGCTCTCCTCCCGCGTCTCCTTCCGTCGTGCGATGCGCAAGAGCATGCAGAGCTCGATGAAGGCCGGCGCCAAGGGCATCAAGATCCAGTGCGGTGGCCGCCTCGGCGGCGCCGAGATGTCCCGCTCGGAGTTCTACCGCGAGGGCCGTGTGCCCCTGCACACGCTCCGTGCGAACGTCGACTACGGCTTCTTCGAGGCCAAGACGACCTTCGGCCGCATCGGTGTGAAGGTCTGGATCTACAAGGGCGACGTCAAGAACATCGCCGAGGTCCGCGCCGAGAACGCTGCTGCCCGCGCTGGCAACCGCCCGGCCCGTGGCGGCGCTGACCGCCCGGCCGGCCGCGGTGGCCGCGGTGGCGAGCGTGGCGGTCGCGGTCGCAAGCCGCAGCAGTCCGCGCCGGCAGCCGAGGCCCCCAAGGCCGAGGCTCCCGCCGCCGCTGCTCCGGCTGAGAGCACCGGAACGGAGGCCTGACCGAAATGCTGATCCCCCGTAGGGTCAAGCACCGCAAGCAGCACCACCCGAAGCGCAGCGGTATGTCCAAGGGTGGCACGCAGGTTGCGTTCGGCGAGTACGGCATCCAGGCGCTGACCCCGGCGTACGTGACGAACCGCCAGATCGAGGCAGCTCGTATCGCGATGACCCGCCACATCAAGCGTGGCGGCAAGGTCTGGATCAACATCTACCCGGACCGCCCCCTGACGAAGAAGCCTGCCGAGACCCGCATGGGTTCCGGTAAGGGTTCTCCCGAGTGGTGGATCGCGAACGTCAAGCCCGGTCGGGTGATGTTCGAGCTGTCCTACCCGAACGAGAAGATTGCTCGTGAGGCGCTCACCCGCGCTGCTCACAAGCTTCCGATGAAGTGCCGGATCGTTCGGCGCGAGGCAGGTGAGTCGTGATGTCGGCCGGTACCAAGGCGTCCGAGCTGCGCGAGCTGGGCAACGAGGAGCTCCTCAACAAGCTCCGCGAGGCCAAGGAAGAGCTGTTCAACCTCCGCTTCCAGGCGGCGACCGGGCAGCTCGAGAACCACGGTCGGCTCAAGTCCGTCCGTAAGGACATCGCCCGGATCTACACCCTGATGCGCGAGCGCGAGCTGGGCATCGAGACGGTGGAGAGCGCCTGATGAGCGAGAAGACTGTGACTGAGACGAACACCGACCGCGGTTTCCGCAAGACCCGTGAGGGTCTCGTCGTCAGCGACAAGATGGACAAGACTGTCGTCGTCGCTGTCGAGGACCGCGTGAAGCACGCCCTGTACGGCAAGGTCATCCGCCGTACGAACAAGCTGAAGGCTCACGACGAGCAGAACGCTGCGGGCGTCGGCGACCGTGTCCTCCTCATGGAGACCCGGCCGCTGTCTGCGACGAAGCGCTGGCGCGTCGTCGAGATCCTCGAGAAGGCCAAGTAATTCCTGAGGGGCATTCCCCTCAGGCAAGTTCCGCCAGGCTCGGTGGGGTTCGACCCGTTCAGGGTTCGAACCCCGCCGGGAACCGGCAGACGATCAGGAGATAGACGTGATCCAGCAGGAGTCGCGACTTCGCGTCGCCGACAACACGGGTGCGAAGGAAATCCTCACCATCCGTGTTCTCGGTGGTTCGGGTCGCCGCTACGCGGGCATCGGTGACGTCATCGTCGCCACCGTCAAGGACGCGATCCCCGGTGGCAACGTGAAGAAGGGTGACGTCGTCAAGGCCGTCATCGTTCGCACCGTCAAGGAGCGTCGTCGTCAGGATGGCTCGTACATCCGCTTCGACGAGAACGCCGCCGTCATTCTGAAGAACGACGGCGACCCCCGCGGCACCCGTATCTTCGGCCCGGTGGGCCGTGAGCTGCGCGAGAAGAAGTTCATGAAGATCATCTCGCTCGCGCCGGAGGTGCTGTAAGCATGAAGATCAAGAAGGGCGACCTGGTTCAGGTCATCACCGGTAAGGACAAGGGCAAGCAGGGCAAGGTCATCGTTGCCTACCCTGCTCAGGACCGCGTCCTCGTCGAGGGTGTCAACCGGGTCAAGAAGCACACCAAGGCCGGTCAGACGGCTCGCGGTTCGCAGACCGGCGGCATCGTCACCACCGAGGCCCCGATTCACGTCAGCAACGTTCAGCTGGTTGTGGAGAAGGACGGCAACAAGGTCGTCACCCGCGTCGGCTACCGCTTTGACGACGAGGGCAAGAAGATCCGCGTTGCCAAGCGGACTGGTGAGGACATCTGATGACTGCCACCACTGCGCCGCGTCTGAAGACGCGCTACCGCGAGGAAATCGCCGGCAAGCTGCGTGAGGAGTTCTCGTACGAGAACGTCATGCAGGTTCCCGGTCTGGTCAAGATCGTGGTCAACATGGGTGTGGGCGACGCCGCCCGCGACTCCAAGCTGATCGATGGCGCCGTGCGCGACCTCACCACGATCACCGGCCAGAAGCCGGCCGTCACGAAGGCCCGCAAGTCCATCGCGCAGTTCAAGCTGCGCGAGGGTCAGCCGATCGGCTGCCACGTCACCCTCCGTGGTGACCGGATGTGGGAGTTCCTGGACCGTACGCTGTCGCTCGCGCTGCCGCGTATTCGTGACTTCCGTGGCCTGTCGCCGAAGCAGTTCGACGGCCGTGGCAACTACACCTTCGGTCTCACGGAGCAGGTCATGTTCCACGAGATCGACCAGGACAAGATCGACCGGGTCCGGGGCATGGACATCACCGTGGTCACCACGGCGACCAATGACGACGAGGGTCGTGCCCTCCTTCGTCACCTCGGCTTCCCGTTCAAGGAGAACTGACCGTGGCGAAGAAGGCTCTGATCGCTAAGGCCGCCCGTAAGCCGAAGTTCGGCGTGCGCGGGTACACCCGCTGCCAGCGCTGCGGCCGGCCCCACTCCGTCTACCGCAAGTTCGGCCTGTGCCGCGTGTGCCTTCGTGAGATGGCTCACCGTGGCGAGCTGCCGGGCGTGACCAAGAGTTCCTGGTAAATCTCCTTCGCCCACTGGGCGTTGGGAATACCCGGAAGCTCTCGGTAAGTATCTGGTCGGCAGGAGCCCGGCTCTTCATGCCGTAGGCTTGAAGGGTTGGGCGCCTGCCGCCCTGGACCGACTTACTACGCCGTAGGTCCCCGCACCGCACCCGTCCCGCCACTGAGTGGGGAGAGGGATGGCGCATACAGGAAACCCCGGCGAGAGAGGCCGAAGGCCAATTCATGACCATGACTGATCCCATCGCAGACATGCTCACGCGTCTGCGTAACGCGAACTCGGCGTACCACGACGACGTCGTGATGCCGCACAGCAAGATCAAGTCGCACATCGCGGAGATCCTCCAGCAGGAGGGCTTCATCACGGGCTGGAAGGTCGAGGACGCCGAGGTCGGCAAGAACCTCGTCCTCGAGCTGAAGTTCGGCCCGAACCGCGAGCGCTCGATCGCCGGCATCAAGCGAATCTCGAAGCCGGGTCTGCGTGTATACGCAAAGTCCACCAACCTGCCGAAGGTCCTCGGCGGCCTGGGCGTGGCGATCATCTCCACGTCCCACGGTCTCCTGACCGGCCAGCAGGCCAGCAAGAAGGGCGTAGGTGGGGAAGTCCTCGCCTACGTCTGGTAGTCGGGAACGGAGGAATAGCTCATGTCGCGAATCGGCAAGCTCCCCATCCAGGTTCCCGCCGGTGTGGACGTCACCATCGATGGCCGCACGGTCGCGGTGAAGGGCCCCAAGGGCACCCTCTCGCACACCGTTGCGTCGCCGATCGAGGTCACCAAGGGTGAGGACGGCGTCCTGAACGTCGTCCGCCCGAACGACGAGCGTCAGAACAAGGCCCTTCACGGCCTGTCCCGCACGCTGGTGGCGAACATGATCACCGGTGTGACCCAGGGATACATCAAGGCGCTCGAGATCAGTGGTGTCGGTTACCGCGTCCAGGCGAAGGGCTCCAACCTGGAGTTCGCCCTGGGCTACAGCCACCCGATCCTGATCGAGGCCCCGGAGGGCATCACCTTCAAGGTGGAGTCCCCCACGAAGTTCTCCGTCGAGGGCATCGACAAGCAGAAGGTCGGCGAGACCGCGGCCAAGATCCGCAAGCTGCGGAAGCCTGACCCGTACAAGGCCAAGGGCGTCAAGTACGCCGGCGAGGTCATCCGCCGCAAGGTCGGAAAGGCGGGTAAGTAGCCATGGCATACGGTGTAAAGATCGCCAAGGGCGACGCGTACAAGCGTGCAGCCCTCAAGCGTCGTCACATTCGTGTCCGCAAGCACATCTCCGGTTCGCCGGAGCGTCCGCGCTTGGTCGTGACGCGTTCCAACCGCCACATGGTCGCTCAGGTCATCGACGACATCGCGGGCCACACGCTCGCGTCGGCGTCGACCCTGGACGTGTCCATCCGTGGTGGCGAGGGTGACAAGAGCGCCCTGGCCAAGCAGGTCGGGGCCCTGGTCGCCGAGCGTGCCAAGGCCGCAGGCGTCGAGGCCGTCGTGTTTGACCGCGGTGGTAACCAGTACGCCGGGCGGATTGCCGCTCTGGCTGACGCCGCCCGTGAAGCCGGGCTGAAGTTCTAAGCCCCGGTTCCTACGCACAGCGGACGTAACAGAGAGAGGTAAATCCAATGGCTGGACCCCAGCGCCGCGGAAGCGGTGCCGGTGGCGGCGAGCGGCGGGACCGGAAGGGCCGTGACGGCGGCGCAGCTGCCGCCGAGAAGACCGCGTACGTTGAGCGCGTTGTCGCGATCAACCGCGTCGCCAAGGTTGTGAAGGGTGGTCGTCGCTTCAGCTTCACCGCGCTGGTCGTGGTGGGCGATGGTGACGGCACCGTCGGTGTCGGTTACGGCAAGGCCAAGGAAGTTCCCGCGGCCATTGCCAAGGGCGTGGAAGAAGCCAAGAAGAACTTCTTCAAGGTTCCGCGTATCCAGGGCACCATCCCTCACCCGATCACGGGTGAGCGGGCCGCGGGTGTCGTGCTGCTGAAGCCGGCTTCCCCCGGTACCGGTGTTATCGCCGGTGGCCCGGTGCGCGCCGTTCTGGAGTGCGCCGGCGTTCACGACATCCTGTCGAAGTCGCTTGGCTCGTCCAACGCGATCAACATCGTGCACGCGACCGTGGCGGCCCTCAAGGGCCTGCAGCGTCCCGAGGAGATCGCGGCTCGCCGTGGTCTGCCCCTCGAGGACGTCGCCCCCGCGGCTCTGCTTCGTGCACGTGCGGGAGCGGGTGCGTAATGGCTCGCCTCAAGATCACGCAGACGAAGTCGTACATCGGCAGCAAGCAGAACCACCGCGACACCCTTCGTTCGCTCGGGCTCAAGCGCCTGCACGACGTGGTTGTCAAGGAGGACCGTCCCGAGTTCCGCGGCATGGCTCACACCGTCCGCCACCTCGTGACGGTTGAGGAGGTCGACTGACATGGCGGAGAACAAGCCGCTGAAGGCCCACGACCTCCGGCCTGCCCCGGGCGCCAAGACCGCCAAGACCCGTGTGGGTCGTGGTGAGGCGTCCAAGGGTAAGACCGCTGGTCGTGGTACCAAGGGCACGAAGGCCCGCTACCAGGTTCCGGAGCGCTTCGAGGGTGGCCAGATGCCCCTCCACATGCGTCTCCCGAAGCTCAAGGGCTTCAAGAACCCGTTCCGCACCGAGTACCAGGTCGTGAACCTGGACAAGCTCGCGACGCTCTACCCCGAGGGTGGAGAGGTCACCGTGGCCGACCTGGTCGCCAAGGGTGCGGTGCGCAACAACCACCTCGTCAAGGTCCTCGGACAGGGCGAGATCTCCGTGGCGCTGCAGGTTTCGGTTGACGCCGTCTCCGGCTCCGCCAAGGAGAAGATTGCCGCCGCCGGCGGCACCGTCACTGAGCTCGTCTGAGACAACTCGGACAACTCGATGGCTTGAACATCCGACCGGGGATGCCTCTTATTTGGGGCATCCCCGGTTGGTCGTTCCTAGGGGGGCATGGTCGCCGGTAAGGTGGCGTGCACTGTTGCTGTGGTAACCCCTGGGCGCATGCCCGGGAATCTTTGACTCTTTCGTATTCGTCGATCCTCAAGACCGTCACCTCTCGCTCTGCGCGGGGGTCGCAGGAGGCACCGTGCTCACCGCGTTCGCCCGGGCGTTCAAGACGCCCGACCTGCGCAAGAAGCTGCTCTTCACGCTCGGCATCATCGTGCTCTACCGGCTCGGGGCGCACATCCCGGTACCGGGAGTGAGCTACGAGAACGTCCAGACCTGTGTTGATCAGGCAAGTAAGGGCAACAACAGCCTCTTCGGCCTGGTGAACATGTTCAGCGGTGGTGCACTGCTGCAGATCACGATCTTCGCGCTCGGCATCATGCCGTACATCACGGCCAGCATCATCCTTCAGTTGCTGACCGTGGTCATTCCCCGACTCGAGGCGCTCAAGAAGGAGGGGCAGTCCGGCCAGGCCAAGATCACGCAGTACACGCGTTATCTGACCGTCGCACTCGCCATCCTCCAGGGCACCGGCCTGGTGGCCACCGCCACCAGCGGCGCGCTGTTCAGCGGCTGCCCGGTCGCCGACCAGATCGTGCCGAACCACTCGATCTTCACGACCATCGTCATGGTGATCACCATGACCGCGGGCACCGCTGCCGTCATGTGGCTCGGTGAGCTCATCACCGACCGCGGCATCGGCAACGGCATGTCGATCCTGATGTTCATCTCGATCGCCGCCAGCTTCCCCGGCGCCCTGTGGGCCATCAAGCAGAGCGGCAAGCTGGCGGACGGCTGGATCGAGTTCGGCACCGTCATCCTGGTCGGCTTCGTCATGGTGGGCCTCGTGGTCTTCGTCGAGCAGGCCCAGCGCCGTATCCCGGTGCAGTACGCGAAGCGCATGATCGGCCGCAGGTCGTACGGCGGTACGTCCACGTACATCCCGCTGAAGGTGAATCAGGCGGGTGTGATTCCCGTCATCTTCGCTTCTTCGCTGCTCTACATTCCGGCCCTGGTCGTCCAGTTCTCCAACTCCACTGCGGGCTGGGCCACATGGATCAAGGACCACTTCGTCAAGGGCGACCACCCGTACTACATCACGGCGTACTTCCTGTTGATCGTCTTCTTCGCCTTCTTCTATGTGGCGATTTCGTTCAACCCCGAGGAAGTCGCCGACAACATGAAGAAGTATGGTGGCTTCATCCCGGGTATCCGGGCTGGTCGACCTACTGCCGAGTACCTGAGCTACGTGCTCAACAGGATTACTTGGCCGGGCTCGCTGTACCTGGGTCTGATCGCTCTGGTGCCGACGATGGCGTTGGCAGGCTTCGGTGGCGCTAACCAGAACTTCCCGTTCGGCGGGACGAGCATCCTCATCATCGTGGGTGTGGGTCTGGAGACCGTGAAGCAGATCGAGAGTCAGCTCCAGCAGCGCAATTACGAAGGGTTCCTCCGCTGATGCGAATCGTCCTCGTCGGACCGCCCGGTGCCGGCAAGGGAACGCAGGCTGCGTACCTTGCCAAGAACCTGTCGATTCCGCACATCTCCACGGGCGATCTCTTCCGCGCCAACATCAGCCAGGGCACTGACCTTGGCAAGCAGGCCCGCGCCTACATGGACGCGGGGCAGCTGGTGCCGGACGAGGTCACCATCGCGATGGCCAAGGACCGCATGTCCCAGCCGGACGCCGTGAACGGCTTCCTGCTCGACGGCTTCCCGCGCAACGTGGGCCAGGCCGAGGCGCTCGACGAGATGCTCAAGAGCGAGGGCGTGATGCTGGACGCGGTTCTCGACCTGGAGGTCCCCGAGGACGAGGTCGTCAAGCGCATCGCGGGGCGGCGTATCTGCCGCAACGACAGCGCGCACGTCTTCCACGTGACGTACAACCCGCCGAAGACCGAGGGTGTCTGCGACACCTGCGACGGCGAGCTGTACCAGCGCGACGACGACACCGAGGAAACGGTCCGGACCCGGCTCGAGGTCTACCACACCCAGACCGAGCCGATCATCGACTACTACCGGGCCCAGGGCCTGGTGGTCACGATCTCGGCGCTCGGCAAGGTCGAGGACGTGACCAAGCGGTCGATGGAAGCCCTCAAGAAGGACCGCGAGGGCTGAGGAAAACCCCGTAATACCTGTACAGACGGCCGCGGCGTCCTTGGGCGCCGCGGCCGACTGTTTGCGCCGTATCGTGGAGTACGCCGCACCCGTTCCCCTTCGATGCAGAGAGGCGCCGCGCAATGGTGCAGATCAAGACCCCCGAGCAGATCGCGAAGATGCGTGAGGCGGGGCTGGTGGTCGCTGCCATTCACGCGGCCACCCGCGAGGCGGCGGTGCCCGGCGCCACCACCCATGACCTGGACCAGGTCGCACGCAAGGTGATCGCCGACCACGGTGCGAAGTCGAACTTCCTCGGGTACGGCGGGTTCCCCGCGACCATCTGCACCTCGGTCAACGAGGTCGTCGTGCACGGAATCCCGGACGAGAAGACCGTCCTCAAGGACGGCGACATCATCTCCATCGACGCCGGCGCGATCGTGGACGGCTGGCACGGCGACGCGGCGTACACGGCGTTCGTCGGGACCGGTCACGCTCCGGAGCTCATCGAGCTGTCCCGGGTGACCGAGGAGTCCATGTGGGCCGGGATCGCCGCGATGAAGGTGAACAACCGCCTCGTCGACATCTCGAAGGCGATCGAGTCCTTCATCCGCCGCCAGCCGCGTCCGGCCACCGGTAAGTACGGGATCATCGAGGACTACGGCGGCCACGGCATCGGCACCGAGATGCACATGGACCCGCACCTGCTGAACTACGTCGCGCGCAAGCGTGGCAAGGGCATCAAGCTCGTTCCCGGCGTCTGCCTGGCCATCGAGCCGATGGTCTCGCTCGGTACGCCGCAGACCGAGGTGCTCCAGGACAACTGGACGGTCATCACGACCGACGGCACCTGGTCCTCCCACTGGGAGCACTCGGTCGCCCTGACCGAGCAGGGCCCCCTGGTCCTGACGGCCCCCGACTGCGGCCGCGCGAAGCTGGCGGAGTACGGGATCCAGGCCGCGCCGGACCCGCTGGGCTGAGGGGCCCGACCGGCTGAGAACGCGCCTCCGGGCAGGTCTAAGGATCTACTCCGATGGGCAAACTTGACGGATTCGTCTTTTGGGGTCCGCTGACGTAGACTGACTCGTCGGCTCTCGTGCATCCGTGTGTCCGCATACGGAGCAGAGAGTCGATCAAGGTAGCCGATTCGAAAGGCGAAGCGTGGCCAAGAAGCAAGGTGCCATCGAAATTGAGGGCACCGTGATCGAGTCCCTCCCGAACGCCATGTTCAAGGTGGAGCTCCAGAACGGTCACAAGGTCCTCGCGCACATCAGCGGCAAGATGCGGATGCACTACATCCGTATCCTCCCGGATGACCGGGTCGTGGTGGAGCTCTCTCCGTACGACCTGACGCGTGGCCGGATCGTCTACCGATACAAGTAGATCTTGCGCACGCCCTGCTACGGCGGGGTGGTGGCACTGACCCGGAGAACCTGACATCCCATGAAGGTCAAGCCGAGCGTCAAGAAGATCTGCGACAAGTGCAAGGTGATCCGCCGTCACGGTCGGGTCATGGTCATCTGCGACAACCTGCGCCACAAGCAGCGCCAGGGCTGACGCACGACCCCCTGCATCTCGCAGCACTTCGCGCGACGCACGTAATACGTACATACGCAGTGCCCGTCCAAGCTTCGGCTGACGACACCTCCGGCGGGGGCCGGGGACCCGGACGTACCACCGCTTCCCCTTCGGGGACGGTCGGCGGCCGGGAGTGGCACTGCGGAAGACCCCCGAAATAACAACTGGAGCCATTGAATGGCACGCGTTTCAGGTGTTGACATCCCGCGCGAAAAGCGCGTGGAGGTTGCCCTCACCTACGTCTTCGGTATCGGGCGCACCCGGTCCAAGGAGATCCTCGCCACCACGGGTGTGAACCCGAACACGCGCGTTCGCGACCTGGCCGAAGAGGACCTGGTCAAGATCCGCGAGTATGTGGACGCCAACCTCCGCACCGAGGGTGACCTCCGCCGCGAGATTCAGGCCGACATCCGCCGCAAGGTCGAGATCGGCTGCTACCAGGGTCTGCGTCACCGCCGCGGCCTGCCGGTCCACGGCCAGCGCACCAGCACGAACGCTCGTACCCGCAAGGGTCCGCGTCGCGCGATCGCCGGTAAGAAGAAGCCGGGCAAGAAGTAGTCCTCAGCGGACGCACTGCGGCAGTCCGGATCCCCGGGCCGTTGCAGCATCCAGCGGTCTTCGCTGTAGGACCGATCACCTCCCCTCTCCATCTGGAGTAAAGACATGCCCCCCAAGGGACGTCAGGGCGCAGCCAAGAAGGTGCGTCGCAAGGAAAAGAAGAACGTTGCTCACGGCCACGCGCACATCAAGAGCACGTTCAACAACACGATCGTCTCGATCACGGACCCCTCGGGCAACGTGATCTCCTGGGCCTCTGCCGGCCACGTCGGCTTCAAGGGCTCGCGCAAGTCCACCCCCTTCGCCGCGCAGATGGCCGCCGAGTCGGCCGCCCGCCGCGCGCAGGAGCACGGCATGCGCAAGGTTGACGTTTTCGTCAAGGGTCCCGGCTCCGGCCGTGAGACCGCGATCCGCTCCCTCCAGGCCACTGGCCTCGAGGTCGGTTCGATCCAGGACGTCACCCCCACTCCGCACAACGGATGCCGGCCGCCCAAGCGCCGTCGCGTCTGACGCACTGAAGCAACGGAGACAACTGGAAAATGGCGCGATACACCGGGGCCGACTGCAAGCGTTGCCGTCGGGAGAAGCAGAAGCTGTTCCTTAAGGGCAGCAAGTGCGAGAGCGCGAAGTGCCCGATCGAGATCCGTCCTTACCCCCCGGGTGAGCACGGACGCGGGCGCACCAAGGACAGCGAGTACCTTCTTCAGCTTCGTGAGAAGCAGAAGTGCTCGCGGATCTACGGTGTCCTTGAGAAGCAGTTCGTGAACTACTACAAGGAAGCGAACCAGAAGACCGGCAAGACCGGTGAGAACCTTCTGCGCATCCTTGAGACCCGCCTCGACAACGTGGTCTACCGGGCCGGCTTTGCCAAGTCCCGCGACCACGCCCGTCAGCTGGTGCGTCACGGACACATCGCCGTCAACGGTACGAAGACCGACATTCCGTCGGCCCGCATCGCCGTGAACGACGTCATCGAGGTCCGCCAGAAGTCCAAGGCCCTGACCCCCTTCCAGGTGGCCCAGGCCGAGGCCGGCGAGCGCACCGTCCCGGCATGGCTCGAAGCCGTGCCGTCGACGCTGCGGATCCTCGTGCACTCCCTGCCCGAGCGCCAGGTGATCGACACCCAGGTGCAGGAGCAGCTGATCGTCGAGCTCTACTCCAAGTAGGAGAGCTCGCGGGTCCGGGCGGTACGGCTCTTTCGGGTCGTGCCGCCCGTACCCTTGTCAGTATCTGGGGGCGTCAAATAGTGGGCGCCCACGACTGAAGGACCACAGCATGCTTATCGCTCAGCGTCCGTCGCTGACCGAAGAGGTCGTCGACGAGTTCCGCTCCCGGTTCGTGATCGAGCCGCTGGAGCCGGGCTTCGGCTACACCCTCGGTAACTCTCTCCGCCGTACGCTCCTCTCCTCGATCCCCGGCGCTGCTGTCACCAGCATCCGGATCGACGGTGTCCTGCACGAGTTCACCACCGTGCCGGGCGTCAAGGAGGACGTCACCGACCTCATCCTCAACATCAAGCAGCTGGTCGTCTCCTCGGAGCACGACGAGCCGGTCGTGATGTACCTGCGCAAGCAGGGTCCCGGCCTGGTCACCGCTGCTGACATCGCCCCGCCGGCCGGTGTCGAGGTCCACAACCCGGACCTGGTCCTCGCCACGCTGAACGGCAAGGGCAAGCTGGAGATGGAGCTGACCGTCGAGCGCGGTCGCGGCTACGTCTCCGCCGTCCAGAACAAGCAGGCGGGCCAGGAGATCGGCCGTATCCCGGTCGACTCCATCTACTCGCCGGTGCTCAAGGTCACGTACAAGGTCGAGGCGACCCGTGTCGAGCAGCGCACCGACTTCGACAAGCTGATCGTCGACGTCGAGACCAAGCAGGCCATGCGTCCCCGTGACGCCATGGCGTCGGCCGGTAAGACCCTGGTCGAGCTGTTCGGTCTGGCCCGCGAGCTCAACATCGACGCCGAGGGCATCGACATGGGCCCGTCGCCGACGGACGCCGCGCTCGCCGCCGATCTGGCGCTGCCGATCGAGGAGCTGGAGCTCACGGTCCGCTCGTACAACTGCCTCAAGCGTGAGGGCATCCACTCCGTGGGTGAGCTCGTGGCGCGCTCCGAGGCCGACCTGCTCGACATCCGCAACTTCGGTGCGAAGTCGATCGACGAGGTCAAGGCGAAGCTGGCCGGTATGGGCCTGGCGCTCAAGGACAGCCCGCCCGGATTCGACCCGACCGCTGCCGCCGACGCCTTCGGCGCCGACGACGACGCGGACGCGGGCTTCGTCGAGACCGAGCAGTACTAGTACGCCTCCGGCTGGGGTGCCTGGGTTTCCGGGCGCCCCGGACCGGGTGAGGGCTTTGTCCTCAATCGCCGGACGGGCTCGATTGCGGCCGATGACTGATCTCATCGGCCAAGATGGTGTCCGGATGGCCCATGGACTTCCGTGGAGCGGCCGCTTCACGGGAACTGACACCGGTACCTGATACGGCCGGTGCAGCACACAAGGAGAAACACCATGCCGCGTCCCGCAAAGGGTGCCCGTCTGGGCGGCAGCGCCGCGCACGAGCGTCTGCTTCTCGCGAACCTCGCGAAGTCGCTGTTCGAGCACGGCCGCATCACGACGACCGAGGCCAAGGCCCGCCGCCTGCGTCCGGTCGCCGAGCGTCTGATCACCAAGGCGAAGAAGGGCGACATCCACAACCGTCGCCTCGTTCTGCAGACGATCACGGACAAGAGCATCGTGCACACGCTCTTCACCGAGATCGCCCCGCGCTACGAGAACCGCCCCGGTGGTTACACGCGCATCACCAAGATCGGCAACCGTCGTGGCGACAACGCCCCGATGGCCGTCATCGAGCTGGTCGAGGCGCTGACCGTGGCGCAGCAGGCCACCGGTGAGGCCGAGGCCGCGACGAAGCGTGCGGTCAAGGAGGACTCCCTCAAGAAGGACGAGTCCGCCGAGGTCGTCGAGGACGCCAAGCCGGCCGAGGCCGACGCGGAGTCCAAGGACGCCTGAGCGTTCTGAGACCACTGGACGGGCCCGCATCACCCTTCGGGGCGGTGTGGGCCCGTTCCGTATGTTCAGGCTTGAGAGGATCGTTGGGTGAGTGACGAGGTAGAGCCCGGTTTCGTACGGGTGCGGCTGGACCTGGCCTACGACGGCAAGGACTTCTCCGGCTGGGCGAAGCAGACGGCGCGGCGCACGGTGCAGGGGGAGATCGAGGACGCGCTGCGTACCGTGACGCGATCCGAGCGGACGTACGACCTGACGGTTGCCGGGCGCACCGACGCCGGGGTGCACGCCCGCGGTCAGGTCGCACATGTCGATCTTCCGGACGGGGTGTGGGCCGAGCACGGCGCGCTGCTGCTGCGTCGGATGGCCGGCCGGATGGCCCCCGATGTACGGATCTGGCGGGTGGCCGAGGCCCCGGCGGGGTTCAACGCGCGTTTCTCGGCGCTGTGGCGGCGGTACGCCTACCGGATCTCGGACCGGCCGGGTGGTGCGGATCCCCTGACCCGCGGTCATGTGCTCTGGCACGACCGGCCGTTGGACGTGGACGCGATGAACGCGGCCGCGGCCAGGATGCTCGGGGAGCGCGACTTCGCCGCGTACTGCAGGAAGCGCGAGGGTGCGACGACCATCCGTACGTTGCAGAAGCTGAGTTGGGTACGGGACGAGGCGTCCGGAGTCATCACGGGGACCGTGCAGGCCGATGCCTTCTGCCACAACATGGTGCGCGCGCTGGTCGGCGCCATGCTGTTCGTGGGCGACGGACGCCGCCCCGACCCGTGGCCGGCCCAGGTGCTGGCGGCGGGGGTGCGGGACCCGGGGGTGCACGTGGTGCGGCCGCACGGGCTGACGCTGGAGGAAGTCGCCTACCCGGTCGACGAGTTGCTCGCCGCGCGCAACAAGGAGGCACGCAACATGCGGACGCTGCCGGGGGGCGGTTGCTGCTGAGGCGCGGCGCCGTCCGCTGCCTCCGGACCGTCTCGATGTGCGCGTCGCCGCCGTTCGTCGGCCCTATCGGTGACGTCCGGTGCGGCAACGCGTCCGAGCGAGGCCGGGGGGCGGCCGATGAGGGTGCGGGTCGGTCGCGACGGCATCGTCCGGTTCACCCGCGCCGACGACAGTCCGCGCGGTACGACGTCGGGCGGACGCGCCGCCGCCTTCACGGAGGCCGTTGTCCGCGGCACCGTTCCGGCCCTGCGTCGTACCGGCCCGCTCGTCGGCGCACCGTACGGCCGTCGCCCCAAGGCGGTCGCGGGGAGCCCGACCTGGCTCAGAGCCGTGTTCTCGACGGACGGGCCGCGGGTGTCGGCTGCGCCCGCCGCTGTCGCCACGCCCCCGTCAGCTGTCCCGCCATCGCCAGCGCCGCGAGGGCCGGCAGCGTCGAGAGGATCGGGCCGATGCCCGGGCGCCACCACGAGAGGACCGCGCTCGATGTGAAGAACAGCAGGCCCAGAGCGCGGAGCAGCCACCAGCGGGCCGGGCGGGGTGCACCGGTGCCGGGGGTCTGCGGGTGGGCACCGCCCTCGGTCGTCATCGTGCCGCGCATGCCGGCGAGGAGGCTGCGGCGGGTGAGGACGCGGGCGCCGGGGAGGGCGTCCAGGACCTCCGGGCGGGTGCCGAAGTCCGGGGGCAGCGGGGGGAGGGACAGTGCTGCCAGGAGGTCGGACTGGTGCCGGTGCGGATTGACCGTGGAGCGGAGGATGTGGGTCAGCGGGCGGGGGTCCGCGAGGTCGAAGAAGCGGGACAGGACGGCGGCCGTGGCGGTGACCGTGGCGTGGTCCGGCGCGGGCGAGGTGGTGTTCCACTCGTGCGCGGCCAGGGGGCGGCCCTTGTGGAACAGGGTGAAGCCGCAGCGTTCGTGGGTGCGGCGCAGGACCAGAGTCGGCCACTTCTCGCCGGTCGTGAAGTTGTCGACCGCTGTGGTCAGCCGGTCCTCCGTGGACAGGATCGAGCGTGTGGTGGGCTTGGGGTCGGGGACGGCCTCGATGTACGTGTGCGTGTCCGACGCCGGCGCCGTACGCAGACAGACGCCGCACATCAGGGCCGCCTGCGCCACCTCCGCCGGGCGGGCCGCGGCTATCGCGAGCGCGCAGGGGGCACCTTCCGTCCAGGCGGGAGCCGGGTCGGGGCCGGAGCGGGGCTGCGGAGGGCGGGCGAAGAACGGGGTTCTGGTCGCCACATGGATACGGACTCCCGAGCGCGTGTCCAGGAACTCCTGGCGCGGGTCGTCGCCGAAGTACGCCCACGGGTACGCGGTGGCGTGGATGCCGATACTGCGGAACGCTTCCAGGGCGTCGTCCCAGCGTTCCGCGCGCAGGAGCATCAGGGCCAGGTGGTTGCGGAATCCGGCCGCCTCGTGGCTGCCCGGTCCGTACGCCGCAGAGAGATCCAGGGCGCGGGCGACGGCCGCTGAGACGCGCGGCGCGTACGGGTCGGGGACGGCCGGTGTTCCGGGGGACAGGACCGCGTACTCCAGCGCGGCGAACAGCGGCAGTGCATGCAGCTTCGAGCCGGGCGGGGCCGTATCGGCCGCGCTCTCGGCGAAGTCGAACATCTCCTGGTGCGAGCCGTGCCATGTCGCGCACAGGTACTGGAGAGCCGCGAAGTGGCATCCGTAGTGGTGCGGGTCGCGTGCGCGGGCCTGCGCCCAGTAGCCGTCGAAGACATCGCGGCGCGCCTGGCTGCCCACCGCGTGGGTCAGGGCGATGCGCCACGGAACGGGGTCGGCGGGGTTGAGGCCGGCCGCTGTCTCGATGACCGGGACGGCGTCGTGCAGGAGCGCGAAGAACGCCTGGAGCCGGTCGCGCGAGACATGCCCGGCGCGGGCCGGTGTACGTATCTCCCAGGCCTGGCCGATGCAGTGGGCCGCCTTGACCAGAGCCGCGTCCGGGTCCTCGGGGGAGTCGGCCAGCCAGCTGTCCAACCAGCCCGGGTTGTGCAGGGCGGACTCGGCGAGACCCGATACGTATCCGTCCCTCAGCTCCCACTGGGCGTGCACACGGGTCGCGGCGAGGAGTTCGCGGGCGGGGCTGTGGTCGCCTGCCGCGGCCGAGGCCAGGGCGGCACGGAGCGTGGGGTCCTGGGTGTCGACGACCACGGCCTCGTCCGGCGGCAGGTCGGCGCCGATGGCCGCGCCGTGGCGCAGCACGCGGGGAAGGGTGAGGAGGAACGGAAGACGCACGAGATCCCCGGGCCGGGTCGGCGGATGGGCGCGGTCGCTGCCGCCGAGGCCTGCACGTGTCCCGGTGGCGGGTCCGATCGTACGACAGGGGAGGGGTGAGGCGGCCTTCGCCCACGGTCTGTTCAGGCATGGCCCGGCGGGTCCCGCACCGCCTGCGCAGCATCCCGGGCCGGTACCGCTCCGCCGGCGGTCCCCGTGGGCGGGGGCTGCCTGCCCGCGTGCTCCGACGGCTCGTGCGCCGGCGGCTCGACGCATGTGGCCGAAGCGCTCATTCCTCGCCCGTGCGCCACTCCTTCGTCGGCCGCCCCGCTTCGTCCCACCGGCGATCCATCAGCATGGTCAGCCCGTCCTCGGCGAAGACCTGCTCGACGGCGAGCGTGCCGTTCGGGTGCCACTCTCTCGACAGTCCGACAGGGCGCCCTGTGCGGGCCGTCGCCTCGGATCGCAGTGCGCCGTCCTTGTACCACTCGCGGCCGGGGTCGTGCTGTACCCCGTCGACGTAGGAATCAAGGCTGACAACGACACCCCCCAGGCGTTCTTCGACCTCGCCCGTGAAGGGTGCGCCCCGGTACAGCAGACACTGCGCCCCGTCCATGTCGGCCTCGGGGTCGTCGATGTCGATGCGTGTGACGTCGGTCATCGGACGGCCCGTCGGTCGGGGGATGCGACGCAGTCGTTCACCGCTCTGTGGCGGGCGTGCGACACCCTCCGGGCCGGGTCAGCCGGCGGGTGCGGTCGCCGCCGCCGAGGCCTGGACCTCGCCGCGGTGGCGGATCTGACGGAACGTGAAGTTCGTCAGGTCGTCGCCGACCGCGAAGACCTTCTTGTCGGCCTTGGTGACGTTCGTGCCGTTCGTGAAGCCCCCGACGGTGAAGTAGGCGTAGCGGCCGTACGAGTTGGCGGTGCGGCGGCAGATGGAACCGCCGCGGCAGAACGTCGGCACGCCCGCGCCGCTCAGCGATGCGAGACCGCCGGACGCCTGCTGCGCCGCCTTCTTGGCCTGCGCCTCCGTCTCGAAGACCGCGACGCCGACGGTGACGGCGACCCCCGCCCTGCTGTACGTGGCGCGGATGACCTGGTCGCAGCCGTTGTTCGTGAGGATCGAGCCGAGCGCGCCCTGGGTGGTCGCGGCGCAGTTCGTCGTGCGGTGCGTGGCGCCCTTGGCGTAGACGCGGTCGCCCATCGTCAGCTTCTTGCCCGGGTAGAAGGAGTCGATGGAGATCGGCGCCCTGTCCTTCTTCACATCGGATATGTAGTCCTTCGGGTCCGGCGGGGGCGGAGGGGCCACCGTGGAGAAGGACGGCTCGGGCTCCGCCGAGTCGCTCGGCAGATCGGCGGGTCCCGGCAGCCGGCTCGCGTTCTTGCCCGAGCCCGTGGAGCCGCCGTTGTTGTTGGTCGAGATGACCGCTGTGGCGACGATCGCCCCGATCGCGGCGGTGGCGAGCGCGCCGCCGCCGATCATCAGCCATTTCTTGCGACGGCTCCGCGCGGCGGATTCATCGGCCAGCGCTGCCCAGTCCGGAGTGTGATTGCCTCCGGGCCCCCAGGAGGGCCCCCCTTGCCCAAAGCTCATGCGGCGAATCCTAGAGGAGGCGTAAACCGGTTGGGCCAGGGCTTCGCGGCCCGTGACAATGCTGTGCATGGGACATCTTGAAGCAGGCCATCTCGAGTACTACCTACCGGACGGGCGGGTGCTGCTCGGCGATGCTTCGTTCCGGGTCGCGGACGGGGCCGTCGTCGCCCTCGTGGGGGCGAACGGCGCCGGGAAGACGACGCTGCTGCGGCTGCTGTCCGGGGAGATCCAGCCGCACGGCGGCACGGTGTCGGTGAGCGGCGGACTCGGGGTGATGCCGCAGTTCGTGGGCTCGGTGCGGGACGACCGTACGGTCCGGGACCTCCTCGTCTCCGTCGCCCAGCCGCGTATCCGGGAGGCGGCACAGGCCGTCGACAAGGCCGAGGAGCTGATCCTCACCGTCGACGACGAGGCCGCGCAGATGACGTACGCGCAGGCCCTCAGCGACTGGGCGGAGGCCCGCGGGTACGAGGCCGAGACCGTCTGGGACATGTGCACCATGGCCGCGCTCGGTGTCCCGTACGAGAAGGCGCAGTGGCGCGAGGTCCGCACGCTCAGTGGTGGTGAGCAGAAGCGGCTCGTGCTCGAGGCGCTGCTGCGCGGGCCCGACGAGGTGCTGCTGCTCGACGAGCCGGACAACTATCTCGACGTCCCCGGCAAGCGGTGGCTGGAGGGGAAGCTCAAGGAGACGCGGAAGACGGTGCTCTTCGTCTCGCACGACCGGGAGCTGCTGTCCCGGGCCGCCGAGAAGATCGTGAGCGTGGAGCCCAGTCCGGCGGGCAGCGATGTGTGGGTGCACGGCGCCGGCTTCGATACGTATCACCAGGCCAGGAAGGACCGGTTCGCCCGGTTCGAGGAGCTGCTGCGGCGCTGGGAGGAGGAGCACGCCCGGCTGAAGGCGCTGGTCCACCGGCTGCGACAGCAGGCGGCGATCAGCCCCGACATGGCGTCGCGTTACCGGGCGATGCAGACCCGCTTCAAGAAGTTCGAGGACGCGGGGCCGCCGCCAGAGCCGCCCCGCGAGCAGGACATCAAGATGCGGCTGCGCGGCGGCCGGACCGGGGTGCGGGCGGTGACCTGCAAGGGGCTGGAGCTGACCGGGCTGATGAAGCCGTTCGACCTGGAGATCTACTACGGCGAACGGGTGGCCGTCCTCGGCTCGAACGGCTCGGGCAAGTCGCACTTCCTGCGGCTGCTGGCCGGGGAACCGGTCGCGCACACGGGGGAGTGGAAGCTCGGCGCGCGCGTCGCGCCCGGGCATTTCGCGCAGACGCACGCCCATCCGGAGCTGATGGGGCACACCCTCGTCGAGATCCTGTGGACGGAGCACGCGAAGGACCGGGGCGGGGCGATGTCCGTACTGCGCCGGTACGAACTGGAGCGGCAGGGCGACCAGCCCTTCGAGAAGCTGTCCGGCGGGCAGCAGGCACGGTTCCAGATCCTGCTGCTGGAGCTGGCGGGAACCACGGCGCTGCTGCTGGACGAGCCGACCGACAACCTGGACCTGGAGTCGGCGGAGGCCCTGCAGGACGGGCTCGAGGTGTACGACGGGACCGTGATGGCCGTCACACACGACCGGTGGTTCGCGAAGTCCTTCGACCGGTACCTGGTGTTCGGGTCGGACGGGGTGGTGCGGGAGACGGCGGAGCCGGTGTGGGACGAGCGGCGGGTGGAGCGGGAGCGGTAGGGCCGGCGCGTTTTGACCCGTCCCGGGCGGGGCGGGTACTGTCGGGGGTTGTTATACGTATCGGCTTCGTCGTTCTCACGCGAAGAGCCCTTACGTAGGTTCTCTGGAGCAGTTACCAGTGGCTCGCATACGGGCAGCGTTCCCGGCATTGTGAGCCCCAGCTGCATGATCGCTTCAGGGGTGCCATGTGTCTGGACCTCATCCACTGAAGAAGCGAAGGCTACGAAGTGCGTACGTACAGCCCCAAGCCCGGCGATGTGACGCGCCAGTGGCACATCATTGACGCGCAGGACATCGTCCTGGGTCGTCTGGCCACCACGGCTGCGAACCTCCTCCGAGGCAAGCACAAGGCGATTTACGCCCCCCACATGGACATGGGCGACTTCGTCATCATCATCAACGCCGAGAAGGTTCACCTCTCCGGCAACAAGAAGACCCAGAAGATGGCGTACCGCCACTCCGGGTTCCCGGGTGGTCTGCGCTCCGTGCGTTACGACGAGCTCCTCTCCAAGAACCCGGAGAAGGCTGTCGAGAAGGCCATCAAGGGCATGATTCCCAAGAACACCCTGGGCCGTCAGATGCTCTCGAAGCTCAAGGTCTACGCGGGCGACCAGCACCCGCACGCTGCGCAGCAGCCGGTCCCGTTCGAGATCACCCAGGTCGCGCAGTAGTTCCGGCCTCCCCCTAAGACGTAAAGAAAGATCTGAGGAGAATCGTGGCCGAGACCACTGTTGAGAACCCCATCGAGGGCACCGAGGGCGAAGAGGTCTTCGCCGAGGTGACCACCTTCGAGTCCGAGGTTCCCGTCGAGGGCGAGTACACCAGCGAGTCGCTGGCGTCCCGCTTCGGCGAGCCGCAGCCTGCCGCCGGCCTTGGCCGTCGCAAGAACGCCATTGCCCGCGTCCGGATCGTTCCGGGCACCGGCAAGTGGAAGATCAACGGTCGCACCCTTGAGGACTACTTCCCCAACAAGGTGCACCAGCAGGAAGTCAACGAGCCCTTCAAGGTGCTCGAGCTCGACAACCGCTACGACGTCATCGCCCGCATCTCGGGTGGCGGCGTCTCGGGTCAGGCCGGCGCCCTGCGCCTCGGTGTCGCCCGTGCGCTGAACGAGGCGGACGTGGACAACAACCGCGCCCCGCTGAAGAAGGCCGGCTTCCTCTCCCGCGACGACCGTGCGGTCGAGCGCAAGAAGGCCGGTCTCAAGAAGGCCCGTAAGGCCCCGCAGTACAGCAAGCGCTAATCCGCCTGCTCACCTGCTGTACACGTTCGCCCCGGAGGCACTCCCTGTGCCCCCGGGGCGTTCGTCTATCGGCACCCTCGGGCGTATAACGGCATCAGACGTTCATAGGCCCGCCGTGGCTCGGCATGGCTCTTTATGTTGCCTTGCGTCGATCCGGGTCATGCCTGTCATGACTTGTTTTGTTTTTGCAGTTCGGTTTCGGAGCATCTTCGGAGGACACCAGTGGGACGACTCTTCGGCACGGACGGTGTGCGCGGCGTTGCCAATGCGGACCTGACGGCGGAGCTCGCGCTCGGTCTGTCGGTCGCTGCGGCGCATGTGCTTGCCGAGGCGGGCACCTTTGAGGGGCATCGGCCGACCGCCGTGGTGGGACGCGACCCACGTGCGTCCGGAGAGTTCCTGGAGGCCGCCGTGGTGGCCGGTCTGGCGAGCGCGGGCGTGGACGTCCTGCGGGTCGGTGTGCTGCCCACCCCCGCGGTGGCGTACCTCACCGGCGTGCTGGGCGCCGACCTCGGCGTGATGCTGTCCGCCAGCCACAACGCCATGCCGGACAACGGTGTCAAGTTCTTCGCCCGCGGCGGTCACAAGCTCGCCGACGAGCTGGAGGACCGGATCGAGAAGGTCTACGAGCAGCACCGCACCGGTGAGCCCTGGGCGCGTCCGACGGGCGCCGGGGTGGGCCGGGTCACCGATTACACCGAGGGCTTCGACCGGTACGTGGCCCACCTCGTCGCGGTCCTGCCGAACCGGCTCGACGGGCTGAAGGTCGTCCTCGACGAGGCGCACGGCGCGGCCGCCCGGGTCTCGCCCGAGGCATTCGCCCGGGCCGGCGCCGAGGTCGTCACCATCGGGGCCGATCCGAACGGCCTGAACATCAACGACGGCTGCGGCTCCACCCACCTGGACCTGCTGAAGGCCGCCGTCGTCGAGCACGGCGCCGACTTCGGCATCGCGCACGACGGCGACGCCGACCGCTGCCTCGCCGTGGACGCCTCGGGCGAGGAGATCGACGGCGACCAGATCCTGGCCGTGCTGGCCCTCGCCATGCGCGAGGCCGGGCAGCTGCGCAAGGACACCGTGGTCGGCACCGTCATGTCCAACCTCGGCTTCAAGATCGCCATGGAGCGGGAGGGCATCCACCTCGTCCAGACCGCCGTCGGTGACCGATACGTCCTGGAGTCGATGAAGGCGGAGGGCTACGCGCTGGGCGGCGAGCAGTCCGGCCATGTCATCGTCCTCGACCACGCCACGACCGGTGACGGCACGCTGACCGGCCTGCTGCTGGCGGCCCGGGTCGTCGCCACCGGCCGTACGCTCGCCGACCTGGCCGGTGTCATGCAGCGGCTCCCGCAGATCCTGGTCAACGTCCGGGACGTCGACAAGTCCCGGGTCTCCACCTCCCCGGAGCTGGCCGCCGCGGTCGAGGAGGCCGAGCGCGAGCTGGGCGACACCGGGCGCGTACTGCTGCGCCAGTCGGGCACCGAACCGCTGGTTCGGGTCATGGTCGAGGCGGCCGACATCGAGCAGGCACGGTCGGTGGCCGGTCGGCTGGCCGACGTGGTGAAGTCCGCCCTGGGGTGACCATCGCCGTACGAGGGTGAGGTGCCGCCCGGTGTTCTCCTGGAGAGGCGCCGGGCGGCGTCGTGTGCGGGTGGTGCCGGGCGGCAGCCGGAGGACCGTCGCCGGCCCGGGCCATCGCGTCAGGCAGCCCGGATCCGGCGGCGGTGCATCGCCCACAGCGCCTTCTGGACCAGCAGTGTCAACGTGCCGGCGAGCACGATCCCGCCGAGGTTCGCCGCCAGCTGGCCCACCGAACCCCACGTCTGCGCAAGGTCCTGGTAGCTGAAGGCCACGGCCGCATTGGCGGCCGCGGGCACCGTCGTCACCGAGATCGCGACGCCGATCAGCGCCCCCGACTTCGCCGAGGTGAGGGAGAGCGTGCCACCGATGCCCGCCAGGAACGCCACCACGAACGACATCCAGTCCGGCTGCCAGATGAACGCCGTGTTGGGCCGCTCCGCCTCGATCATCGCCCCCGTGAACAGCCCGAGGCCGTTCATCATCCAGGCGAACCCGGCCGTCAGCACCATCGCTATGGCGAACCCGCCGACCAGCGCCCACAGCGACCGCCACACCAGGCGCGGGACGCGCTGCACCAGCGCCGTGGAAATGCCGGCCAGTGGCCCGAACTCCGGGCCCACCGCCATCGCCCCCACGATCAGGATCGCGTTGTCCAGCATCACACCGCAGGCCGCGAGCATCGTGGCGATCGAGAGGAACGCCAGGTAGGTGACGCTGAACGTCGACTCCTCGTGGGTCGCGTCCGCCAGCTCCTCCCACAGCACCGCGTCCGCGCCCTCGCCCGGCGCCTCCTCCTCGGCCCGATCGGCATGCGCGGAGAGCGTCAGGTCCGTTTCCTCGACGGTGATCGAGCCGGACTCGTCGATGCCGAGCTCGCGCAGCGATGTGATCAGCTCGTCGCCCGCCTCGCGCGCCACGTCGCACGTCACGACATCGCCCGCGGGGTCCAGGGCGACACCGGGCATGACCACCAGATGCGTGGTGCCGACGGTGTGCCGCACGAGGTGCACCACCTCGTCCGTGCGGTCCTGAGGGACGATCAGGCGCAGATGCAGCACGCGGATACTCCCGGGGAGGCTCGGGGGACTCAGAGTTTGCGCAGCGAGAGACGCTGGACCTTGTGGTCCGGGCCCTTGCGCAGCACCAGAGTGGCACGGCCGCGTGTGGGTGCCACATTTTCCAGCAGATTGGGCTTGTTGATGGTCCGCCACATGGTGCGGGCGTACTCCATGGCCTCCTCCTCGGAGACCTGGGTGTACTTGCGGAAGTACGAGAACGGGTTCTGGAAGGCCGTCTCGCGCAGCTTGCGGAAGCGGTTGAGGTACCAGGTCTCGATGTCCTCGGCCCGCGCGTCCACGTACACACTGAAGTCGAAGTAGTCGGCGAGCCCGACCCTGGTGCGGCCGTCCTTGCCGGGGAGCGCGGGCTGCAGCACGTTGAGGCCCTCGACGATCAGGATGTCGGGGCGGCGGACGGTGAGCCGCTCGCCCGGCACGATGTCGTAGATCAGGTGTGAGTAGACGGGCGCCGTCACCTCGTCCTTGCCGGCCTTGATGTCGGCGACGAAACGGGTCAGGGCGCGCCGGTCGTACGACTCGGGGAACCCCTTGCGCGACATCAGCCCGCGCGCCCGGAGCTCCTTCATCGGCAGCAGGAACCCGTCCGTGGTGACGAGCTCCACCCGGGGGTGCTCGGGCCAGCGGGCGAGCAGCGCCTGGAGGATACGGGCAGCGGTGGACTTGCCGACGGCGACACTGCCCGCGACCCCGATGACGAACGGGGTGCCCCGCTGCGCGCCATGGCCGTTGCCCGCGTCCCCGAGGAAGGTGTTCAGGGCGCCGCGCAGGCCGGAGGTGGCCTGGACGTAGAGGTTGAGGAGGCGGGAGAGCGGCAGGTAGACGTCGCGTACCTCGTCGAGGTCGATGACGTCCCCGAGCCCGCGCAACTGCTCCACCTCGTCGGCGGTCAGCGGCAGCGGCGTCTTGTCGCGCAGGGCGCTCCACTCGGCGCGCGACAGGTCGACGTACGGCGTCGAAGCGTGCTCGGCGCGTCGGTGGGTGCTCCGTGGCGGCGAAGTGATCACGTGTTCATTGTTGCGGGAGTTTTGACGCAGTGGGGGGTGGGGTCGGTCACGTGAAAGGGCTGCGGGCCGGTGTCCGCACCCCTGTAGCGGACACCGGCCCGTTTCGTACCACCCTGCGGTCAGGACTTCTGGCCTTCGGCGTCGACGACGGCGGCCCTGATCCGAGCCTCGCTGGTGAGGACCTCCCCGGCCTTGTACTTCTCGGTCGGGACCTTCATCCCGGCGGGAGCCTTCATCTCGTAGTCCTCGGCGGCCACGAAGCGCATGCCCGCGTAGCTGTAGTCGCGGGGGTTGATGAGGATCTCGCGCTGCTCGTGCGAGCCGTCCTCCTTCCGGGTGATGGCAATGGCATCGCGCCCGGCGGCGTCCTTCACGAGATGGTCGGTGACCTTCACCCCCGGGACGGTGGCCAGCGCACGGTAGATCCGGGCGAGGGCGTCCGGGGCGATCGGGTACGTCTCGACCATCAGACCCATGGCGCGGAAGCTGTGCTGGGCCTCGGCCTCGGGAGGGCTCTCGGCGGTGTGGCCCGTCGGATAGAACGAGCGGACCTTCGCCAGCAGACGCGCCGGATCGTCGGGCAGCTCATCGGCGGCCCGGTAGACCTGGCGGGCCGTGCGGTAGTCGCTGTCCTTGCCGTTCTTCGCCGCGGCGGAGTTGTCGTACGGAACCCAGGAATCCGGGTCGTAGGAGAACCGGCCCACGGCGGCCGAGCCCGACCGGTACAAGAACCCGCCCACGGCGGCCGAGCCCCCCTCGGGCTCCCGCTGGACGATCTTCGTCCGGGTGTAGATCCACTGGTCGTCGCGCGGTTCCGGCGCGGCCTGCTGCTTCGCCAGCTCGTCGGCGGCCCGGTTCAGTACCTCGGCCGGGCTGTCCAGGGTCAGGGGGGCCGCCGCGGTGGCCCCGTGGGTGGGACCGTCCGCGCCGATCTGCGTGGTCAGCAGAGCGGCCGCGGTGATCGCCGCCGCGGCGCCGATCGACGCGATCCGCCAGTCGGCACGCAGCCGACGGGTGCGCCGGCCGCCCGCAAGGGAGTCCGTCAGCCGCTGCCGGCCGGGAGCGAGCGCGGCACGGTCGGGGACGGGGGCATCTGCGCGCAGCTCGCGCAGCTGGGTCATTTCGTCCATGACGGGCTCAGCTCCATGACGTCGGATGTGAACGCGGGGTCGGTGTGCAACGCCTCGCGGACCTTGCGACGGGCGCGGTTGAGGCGGGACCGCACGGTTCCGAGCGGGATGCCCAGTGCCTGCGCGACCTCCTCGTACCCGAGGTCCGCCCAGGCGACGAGCAGCAGGACATGGCGGTCGCCGGGGGAGAGCGCGGCGAGCGCTCCGGCCAGCGGTACCCGGGCGGCGATCCGGTCGTCGGAGCGGTCGCTCCAGGACGCGGCGACCGTGTCCTGTCCGGTACGGGCCAGGGCCCGCAGACTCCGCTCCTCGCCGCGCCGGTGCTTGCCGATGAGGTTGGCGGCGATGCCGTACAGCCAGGGCCGGGCGCCCCGGCGGGTGGTGTCGTAGCGGCGCCGGGACCGGAACGCGATGAGGAACGTCTCCGCCGTGATGTCGTCCGCCGCGCCCTCCCCGAGGCGGCGGGCGGCGTACCGGTGGATGTCGGGCGCGTGGCGGTCGTAGAGCCCGGCGAAGATCTCCGGCTGCTCCAGCGACTGGGCGACGATCTCGGCGTCGTCGTCGGCTTCGGCGATGGGCCGTCCGGTCGGGGGTCCGGTCACAGGGGCTCCTGGGGCTCGGTCGGTGAGCGTGTCACCCCCTTGTTCCCCGCAGGGCGCACAAAGGTTCACGGGGCTCTGAGGGAGCAGGCCGCCGGGCGGGCGCCCCCAGCCCCTGTACGAGCCCGGTATCGGCCGCGGCGGCCGATCCGCAGCAACCTCGGCACGGACCGGGTCCGGCTCTTCAGCCCGCCCTCTCCCGGCGAGGACGCCGGCCGGCGGATGGAGTCGGCGTCGCGCTCCGGCATCCGTACCACCGCGGTGGCCGGCACCCCGCGTCGATCAGCCTCAGAGCCTGCCGGCTGGGCGGGCAAGCCGATGTTTGGCACTCGGCACGGAAGGCCTCGATCTCCTGGACGACACGGTGATCGTCCGGCGTCGGAGGAGGGTCGGCGAAGAGCCCGCTCCGACGCTACGACGCACAGAGGCTCGTAGCATCGGAGCGCACTCGTGGCGCCTTCGACCGGGCGCCCTCAGACCCCGACCTTCGCCGCCAGCTCCCGTCGGGCCCGAGCCGCGGCGCCGACCGGTACCGCGTCGGCAGCCAGGGCTGCCCTGACCAGCCGTACCGGGTAGCCGCTGACCGGCGGGTCGGCGGCCAGTGACGCCAGGATGAGGGGTTCCAGCAGGGGCCAGGCGCGACTGACCCCGCCGCCGACCACCACCGTGGTGATGTCCACGACGCCGGCCGTCATCACGATCGCCCGGGCGATCCCGGCACCGGCGGCCCGGTACACCTCGAGGGCGTCCTGGTCACCGCGGTCGGCGGCCTGCGCGACTTCGCGGGCGGTCAGCCGGCGGCCGGTGCGGTCCGCGTAACGGGCGCCGATGGAACGGCCGGAGGCCAGGGTCTCCAGATGGCCCCGGCCGCCGCACGAGCAGGGCAGATCACCGAAGCCGGGGATGTGCCCGATCTCGCCGGCCGCGCCGTGCGGCCCGGCGAACAGCGCGCCGCCCGTCCACAGCGCGCCGCCGACCCCGGTGCCCAGGGTCATCCCGAGGACGTCCGACTCGCCGCGCACGGCGCCGCCGGACACCTCCCCGTAGAGGAAGGCGTTGACGTCGTTGTCCAGGAAGGCCGGGACGCCCAGCGCCTCCTCGACGGCGTCTGTCACCGCGAAGCCGGCCCAGCCGGTGAAGGAGTCGCTGGCCACCAGGATGCGACCGGTGGCGGAGTCCACCACACCGGCTGCGCCGACCCCGCAGCCGACGAGGCGGCCGGGGGTGCGCTCCAGCAGCGGGGCCAGCGCGCCCAGGGCCGCGCCGATCATGGCCTGGCCGCCGTCGGTCGCCGGCGTCGCCACCTCGGCGCGGTCCAGCACGGTCAGGTCCTCGGCGCAGAGCACCACCTGGGTGGTGGTGCCGCCGATGTCCACTCCGGCGAAGAGCGTACGGTCATGGGAGCTCACCCCTGGGCCTCCGTCCGGCCGGCCGCGAGGGTGGCCAGGCGTTCGGCTCTGCGGCCGCGCTGGATCACCGGGTCGGGCACCGGCACGGCGGCCAGCAGCCGGCGGGTGTAGTCGGTCTCCGGGTGTAGCAGGGTCGCGCCGGTGGCGCCCTGCTCCTCGACCCGGCCGGCCCTCATCACCACGACGCGCTGGGCGAAGTGCTGTACGACGGCCAGGTCGTGGGAGACGAAGAGACAGGCGAAGCCCAGCTCGTCCTGGAGCTCGGAGATCACGTCGAGCACCGCCTCCTGCACGCTCACGTCGAGCGCGCTGGTGGGCTCGTCGGCGACCAGCAGCCGTGGCTCCAGGACCAGGGCGCGGGCCAGGCTGACCCGCTGGCGCTGACCGCCGGACAGCTCCCGGGGGGCGCGCCGGGCGAGTTCACGCGGCAGCCGGACCCGGTCGAGTACGGCGGCGACCTTGCTCTGACGGTCCTTGGCGGAGAGCTTGCGGCGGTGCACCCTGAGCGGCTCGGCGATGCACTCGCCGACCGTCATCCGGGCGTCCAGCGACGCCACCGGGTCCTGGAGGACCACGCCGATACCGGCCCGCAGCGCCCGGCGGGCCCGGGACCGGGTGCCGGCCAGGCCGGTCCCGAACAGCGAGACGGTGCCGGAAGTCGGCGGGATCAGACCGAGCGCGACCCGGGACGCGGTGGACTTACCGGAGCCCGACTCGCCCACCAGGCCCAGGGTCTCCCCGGCGTGGACGGCGAGCGAGACCCCGTCCAGCGCCCGCACGGCGCCCTTGCCACGGCCGAACACCACGGAGATGTCACGGAGTTCGACCACCGGCTCGGTGTCCGGGCGGGTGGTGGCGGCCGGCGCCGCCGGCCGGCCCGCCTCGGCGACCGACAGCCGGGGCACCGCGGCCAGCAGCCGCTTGGTGTAGTCGTGGGACGGGCGGAGCAGCACGTCCTCGACCGCTCCGGTCTCCACGATCTCGCCGTGGTACATCACGGCGACCCGGTCGGCGAAGTCCGCGACCACGCCCATGTTGTGGGTGACCAGCAGGACGCCGGTGCCGGTCTCGACGGCGAGCCGGCGCAGCAGGTCGAGGATCTCGGCCTGCACCGTGACGTCCAGTGCGGTGGTCGGCTCGTCGGCGATCAGCAGGGCGGGCTCGTTGGCGATGGCCATGGCGATGACCACCCGCTGGCGCTGTCCGCCGGAGAGCTGGAAGGGGTAGGCGGTGGCCCGCCTCTCCGGCTCGGGGATGCCGACCTTGCGGAGGAGTTCGACGGCCTCGGCGGCGGCGTCCTTGGCGGACACCTCGCGGTGGTTGCGGATCACTTCGGCGATCTGCTTGCCGATCCGGGTCAGCGGGTCCAGCGCGGTGGCCGGCTCCTGGAACACCATGGAGACGGTCCGGCCGCGCAGCGCCGCCAGGTCGGCCTCATGGGCACCGACCACCTGGGTGCCGGCGATGGTGGCGCAGCCGGTGGCACGGGCGTTGCCGGCCAGCAGGCCCATCGCGGCCAGCGCGATGGTGGACTTGCCGGAGCCCGACTCGCCGACCAGGGCGAGCGTCTCGCCGGGGCTGACGTGCAGGGAGACGCCCCGGACGGCCGGCACCTCGCCGGTCTCGCTGGTGAAGATGACGCCGAGGTCGTCGAGTTCGAGAATCGGCCCGGCCGACGGGGCGGCGGTGCCCTGGGTGGCGGTCATCCGCGTCCCCTCACATCGAATGCGTCGCGGAGTCCGTCCCCGATCGCGTTGAACGCCCACACCACCAGGATGATGGCCAGGCCCGGCGGCAGGATGAGCCACCAGTAGCCGGAGTAGGCGGCGGTGAGACCGGCCGAGAGCATGCCGCCCCAGTCGGTGGCCGGCGGCTGGACGCCCAGGCCCAGGTAGGAGACGTAGGCGACCAGCAGGATGGCGTCGGCGATCTGGAAGGTGGTCGCAACGATGATGGTCGAGACCGAGTTCGGCAGGATGTGCCGGGTGATCGCCCGGGAGTGCGTCCCGCCGATGGCCCGCAGGGTCAGGACGTAGTCGCGGTTCTTCAGGGTCAGCGTCTCGGCCCTGATCAGCCGGGACGGCACCAACCAGGAGACGAAGCCCAGGATGACGATCAGCCCGGTCAGGCCCGGGGTGGTGATGGCCGAAACCACCAGCAGGATGAAGAGCGCCGGGATGGCGATCCCCGCGTCCACGATCCGCATCATGACCGCGTCGATCCAGCCGCCCGCGTAGCCGGCGGCGGCGCCCCACAGGGTGCCGATCACGGTGGCCAGGATGCCCGCGGCGAGGCCGACGATCAGCGACACCTTGCCGCCGTACATCAGCCGGCCCAGCTCGTCGTGGCCGACCGCGTCGGTGCCGAGCCAGTGCGAACCGCTGGGGCCGAGGTTGACCTGCTGGAGCATCGTGTGGGTCTGGTCGGTGGAGTACACCAGCGGACCGAGGAAGCAGAACAGGAAGAAGAACACCACGACGCCGAGCCCGACCACGGCGAGCCGGTTGCGCAGGAAGCGCCGGACGGCGAGCCGGGAGCCGGACACCGCACCGGTGGCGGTGGCGGTGGCGGTGGCCGTGCCGGGCGCCTGACCCGGCTGGATGACGGCGCTCATGCCCGACCTGCCTTCACTCGGGGGTCGATGATTCGCTGGACGATGTCGGCGAGCAGCGTGCCGACCACCGTGGCGATCGCGATGACCAGCACACAGCCCAGCAGCACCGGGTAGTCGGAGGACTGCGCGGCGGTCCAGAAGAGCAGGCCCATGCCGGGGTAGTTGAAGAGCTGCTCCACCACCAGGGCGCCGCCGAACAGCACCGGCACGTAGTAGCCGAGCATGGCGATCACCGGCGTCAGCGAGTTGCGGAACACATGCCGCCACAGGATGGAGCGGGAGCGGGAGCCGCCGGCCCGCGCCGTCCTGACGTAGTCCTCGGAGAGGTTCTCCAGGGTGGCCGCCCGCATGTAGCGGCTGAACACCGCGATCATCGAGGCGGCACCTGCGACGACCGGCAGCACCAGCGCCAGCGGGTCGGAGAACACCTGGGCGAGCGTGTCCCCCTGCGGGGCCTGGGACGGGAACCACGGCAGCGCCTGGCTGAACACCAGCACCAGGATCAGCCCGAGGAAGTACACGGGTGTGGAGTAGGCGATGAAGCTCAGCGTGGTGATGACGTAGTCGACGGGCTTGTTGCGCCGGACGGCCTGCCACATGCCCAGCGGGATGGCCAGCACGAGGCCGACGATCGCCGACAGAGCGGTGAGGACCAGGGTCTTGGCCAGCCGCTCGGAGATGAGCTGGGAGACCGGCTCATTGAGGGTGTACGAGGTTCCGAGGTCGCCGTGCAGCAGCTGGTTCAGGTAGTAGAAGTACTGCACGGGGAGTGGCTTGTCGAGGCCCTGCTCGTGGTTGAAGGACGCGATCTGCTGCGCCGTGGCCTGCGGGCCGAGGATCCCGCGAGCGGGACCCCCGGGCAGGGCGTGCAGCAGACCGAAGACCACGATCGTCACGATGACGATCACCACGACGGCTTGGAGGACCCGTCTGATCAGGTACGAGGAAGTGCTCATGTGTTTTCCGGTCGCTTCGGCTCAGTGGTACGTACGGTCACCGACCGGGCTCACTTGGTGGTCCACTTCCACATGGCGGGGTGGAAGTTGGCAAGTGAGTCCTGGGCGAAGCCGCCCAGGCCGTTCTTGACCACGGAGACCTGGTAGTCCGGCTCCGGCAGCCAGATGACCGGGAGGTCCTTGGCCAGGGCGGCGCTGTACTTCTGCACCGCCTCGTCGGAGGAGGAGGTGGTGGTCTGGGTGATCAGCTTGTCCACGGCGGAGTTGGAGTAGCTGCCGAAGTTGGAGCCGCCGCCGGTGGCGAAGAGGGAGTCACCGCTCGGGTAGGCCGGGAAGTACCAGCTGCCCGCGGTGCCGAAGAACGACAGCTGCCACTTGCAGCCGGCCTGGTCGGCCGTGCACTGACCGGCCTGCGAGAGGACCGAGTTGACCGGGGCGGTCTTGATGGTGAAATCGATGCCGGTCTTGGCGAACGACGACTGCAGGGCGCTCATCATGTTGTCGGTCACGGTCGAACCGGACTGCGAGAGCACCTGCATCCGGAACTTGGTGCCCTTGTCCACGCCGGCGCCGCACTGGCTGTCGCCGGTGCCCGGGCTGGTGCACACCATGGTGCCGTTCTGCTCGGTCCAGCCGTGGCCGGTCAGCAGCTTCTTCGCCTCGGTGGTGGAGAACGGGTACGGGTTGTTCTTCTGCTCCGACGAGACGAAGGACGAATTCTGGCCCTGCGGGATCGGGCCGTAGGTGGAGACCGCGGTGCCGTTGAAGACGACCTTGGAGAGGGTGGTCTGGTCCACCGACATCTGGATTGCCTGGCGGGCGTAGAGCTGCTTGAAGACCGCGCCCATGGCGGGGTTGTTGAAGTTGTAGGGCATGTAGGTGATGGCCCAGCCGGACCACGGCTTCACCGTGTAGCCCTTGGAAGCGAAGGACGACTCCTGGCTGAGGTCGGTGGCGTTGATGTAGCCGTAGTCGACCGTGCCTGCCCGGAGCGCGTTCTTCTCGGCGTCCGTGGTGGTGAACGGCAGCAGGTTCACGTTCTTGATGTTGGCCTTGCCGCCGCCGTCGTACTTGGCGTTGGCGGTCAGCTCGACCTTGCCGGCCGTGGAGAACGACTTGATGGTGTAGGGGCCGCTGACCGTCTTCCAGAGCGGGTCGGTGGCGTAGCCGGAGATCTTCTTGGCGACACTGTTCAGGTACGTCCAGACCTTCTTGGCGCCCGCGGCGGTGCGGTCGAGGTCCGACACGGTGCCCGAGTCACTGGTCTTGTCCCAGACGTGCTGCGGCATCGGGCGGATCATGCTCAACTCGTTGGCGAGCATCCACTGCTGGTTGTATGCCTGGTCGAAGGTGATGGTGAAGTGCGTGTCGTCGACGATCTTCAGCGACGTCCAGTTGTCCGGCGCCTTCCCCGGGCTGTAGCTGGCCCAGTCGGCCTTGTTGGCCTTGACCAGGTTGAACCAGAACTCCACGTCGCGGGAGGTGATCTGCTTGCCGTCGCTCCAGTGCCGGTCGCCGAGCGTGATCGTGACGCTCTTGCTGTCCTTGGCGAAGTCGGCTGCGGTGGCCAGCGAGTTGTCCTTGTTCCAGCCGACCTTGCCGGTGGAGCCGTCGTACGCGATCAGCGGCTCCCAGAGGGACTGGGATATGGAGGAGTTGTTGGTGTTCAGGTGCGCGGCGGTGCCGATCGGGAGGATCCAGTTCGGCGTGAAGTTGGCCGGGAGCGCGTAGTTGATGGTGTCCGACGAGCCGGAGGCGGACGACGAGGTGTCGCCGCCGGAACAGCCGGTCAGCAGAGCGCCCGCGGTGACAACGGCGCCCGTGACGAGGGCCCAGCGGCGGCTGTTCGCCGTGTGAGCAAGGAACATGACTCTCCTCAGAGTGAAAGGACCCGTAGGTGTCCCGGGACCGGCACTGCGTTCACGACAGCTAACGTCGGACACACCGAAGAAACAAACAAGAATTAGTAAAAAGTAAGTTACTGCACCTCCGAAGAAAGCCCACCCGCCCCGATCGCCTCGCTCTTTTGGGTGAATTTGGGTGGATTGAATGGGTTTCAGGTATGGCTCACTTCCTTCGCGAAGCTGTTCCCCCGCGCCAGGCTCGGGCGTATTGTCTTCGCCACACACACCGTTGCGGAAGTTACTTCGTACATGACTGAAATAAGTGCATGGGACCGCAAGGCCGCGAAAGGCACACCGGCCCTCGCCGCGCGGGTCCTGGAACTCGTCGCATCGGGCCAGGCCTCGTCACGCGCCGAACTCGCCGGACTGCTGGGGGCCGCAGCCTCCACCATCTCTCTCACCGTGGCCCATCTGGTGGAGCGCGGGTTGATCGCCGAGGAGGGCACCCAGTCCTCCACCGGCGGGCGCCCCCGCAAAGTGCTGAGACTGGGAAGCAACGACGAGTTCGCCGTCGCCGCCGACCTCGGCGGCCGGCATGCCCGGATCGGTGTGGTGCTGCCCGGCGGCGGTCTGACCGATGTCTCGACCGTCCCCTTCGTGATTGCCGACGGCCCCGAGGCGGCCCTGCCCCGGCTCGCCGAGACCCTGGAGGCGCTGGCCGAGCAGCGCGGCCGCGGCCGGCTGCGCGGGGTCGGGCTTTCGCTGCCCGGGCCGGTGGACATCGCGTCGGGCTCGGTCGTCCTGCCGTCCCGGATGCCGGGCTGGAACCGTTTCCCGGTCACCGCCTGGCTGGAGGAACGCTTCGGTGTTCCTGCCGCCGTGGACAACGACGCCAACTGCATGGCGATCGGCGAGCACACCGTACGGCCCGCCGAGCACCGGCAGACGATCATGGTGAAGATCGGCTCCGCGATCGGCGCCGGCGTCATCGCCGACGGACGTCTCTACCGGGGCGCCACCGGCGCGGCCGGTGACATCACCCACATCCGGATCGACGGCGGCGCCGACATCCCCTGTTCCTGCGGCAACACCGGCTGCCTGGAAACCGTGGCGTCCGGCGCCGCCCTGGTCCGCATCCTGCGCGAGCGCGGGGCCGACGTCAGCAGCACCGAGGACGTGGCCCGGCTGGCCGTGGATGCCGACCCGGAGGCCACCCGTGCGGTCCGCAGGGCCGGCGACTACCTGGGCCAAGTGCTCGCCGCCAACGTCAACTTCTTCAACCCGGACGCGGTCTACCTCGGCGGCATTCTCTCCACCCTCGAGCCGTTCGTCGCCGCCGTGCGCAGCCAGCTCTACGAGAGCTGCCACCCGCTGGTCACCCAACACCTCACCATCGAGCGGGCCAGCCTGGGCGCCGACGCAGGACTGGTCGGCGCCGGGCAGTTCGCCCTGCAGCGCGCCCTGGCCCTCGCGCTGCGCGAGGTCGGCGGCACCGACCAATTCCGCGCCCCGGCGCCCCGCCACGCCTGACGCCCCACCCCCTACGAGGAGCCATGTCGCAATCCCGCACCGTCGCAGCCCGCCCGGTCATCGCCATAGCCGGACTCGGCATCGAGTCGTCCACCTTCTCTCCCGCTCGCACCCAGGCCCCCGCCTTCCACCCCTCGCGCGGCGCCGAAGTGCTTGACCGCTACCCCTTCCTGACCCCCGGTGAGGAACTGCGCGAGGCGGCCGACTGGCACGGCGCCCTGGTCGGCAAGTCGCTGCCGGGCGGCACCGTCACCGCCGCCGCCTGGGCCGAGCTGACGGACGAGCTGATCGAACGGCTCGCCGCGCTGCCCAAGCCGGACGGCCTCTGGTACGACATCCACGGCGCCATGACCGTGGAGGGCATCGACGACGCCGAGGCGGTGCTGCTGGAGCGCATCCGCGCCACCGTCGGCCCCGACGTGATCATCTCCACCTCGATGGACCTGCACGGCAACGTCTCCCGCGAGCTCGCCCACGGCAGCGACCTGATCACCTGCTACCGGATGGCCCCGCACGAGGACCACATGGAGACCAAGGAGCGGGCCGTCCGCAACCTGGTGGACCTGCTGGTCTCCGGCGCGCCCCGCCCGGTCAAGGCCTGGGTGCCGGTGCCGGTGCTGCTGGCCGGCGAGCAGACCTCCACCCGGATCGAGCCGGCCAGGAGCGTGTACGCGGCCGTGGACGAGGTCGAGGCCATGGACGGCGTGATCGACGCCGCGATATGGGTCGGCTACGCCTGGGCCGACGAACCGCGCAACCGCGCCGTGGTGGTGGTCACCGGCACCGACCGGGCCGCCGTGGCGGCCGGTTCCGAGCGCCTGGCCCAGGGCTTCTGGAAGGCCCGCGACGACTTCGACTTCGTCGCCCCGACCGGCACCTTCGACGGGATCCTCGACGAGGCCCTGGCCTCCGACCAGCGCCCGTACTTCATCAGCGACACCGGGGACAACCCGACCGCCGGCGGCGCCGGCGACGTGACCTGGGGTCTGACACGGCTGCTGACCCGCCCGGAGTTCCAGGAGGACGACGGCCCGACCGTCATCTACGCCTCGATGCCCGGACCGGCTGCCGTCGAGACCGCCGTCGCCGCCGGTGTCGGCGCCACCGTCACGGTCACCGCCGGTGCCGAGGTGGACGACCGGCACGCGGGCCCGGTCACCCTGACCGGTGTGGTGCACGCCATCCGGCACGGCGACCGCGACGCCGAGACCGAGGTCGTCATCCGGGTCGGCAGCGTGTACGCGATCCTCACCAAGCTGCGCAAGCCCTACCACCACGAGCACGACTTCACCGACCTGGACCTCGACCCGCGCGGCGCCGACATCGTGATCGTGAAGATCGGCTACCTGGAGCCCGAGCTCTTCGACATGTCGGTCGGCTGGAAGATGGCGCTCACCCCCGGCGGTGTGGACCAGAACCTGGTACGCCTGGGCCACCACCGCATCCGCCGCCCGATGTTCCCCTTCGACCGCGAGATGGCCGACCCGGACTTGTCGGCCCGCATCATTCCCGCCTCCGACCAGCCGCTGACCGGGGACGACGAGTGACCGCACGTCCCGCCTTGGAGATCGCCGTCACCTCACCGGCCGGCGCCCGCGCAGCCCGGGAGAACGGCGCCGACCGGGTCGAGCTCTGCGTCGCCCTGGAGTTGGGCGGCCTGACCCCGTCGGCAGCCCTGGTGGAGACGATCGCCGGGGAGGGGCTGCCGGTGCAGGTGCTGGTCAGGTGCCGGCCCGGCGACTTCGTCCATGACGCGGAGGAGATCGCGCTGATGGCCGCCGAGGTGCGGTCCGTCATCGCCTCCGGCGCCTCCGGCGTGGTGATCGGCGCGCTGACCGCCGACGGCGCCCTGGACACCGTGGCGGTCGCCCGGCTCGCCGAGGCGGCCCGTGCCTCGGGCCGCCCGGTGGACATCACCCTGCACCGCGCCATCGACCAGTCCGCCGACCCGGTGGCCACCGCCGCACTGCTGCCCTCCCTCGGACTCACCCGGGTCCTCACCTCGGGCGGTGCCCCCACCGCGGCCGAGGGGCTGGAGGCGATCGCTGCGATGGCCGCCGCCGCACCCGGGGTGCAGGTGATGGCCGGCGGCGGGGTGCGCCCCGCCGACATCCCGGCCCTGACCTCTGCCGGAGCCGCCGCCGTCCACCTCTCCGCCAAGACCAGGGCGCTGCCCCGGCGTGGCGGCGGCTGGGTACCGCTCGGCGCCGGGGGTGCGTCGGCCGAGCAGGACACCCATTTCGTCACCGATCCCGAAGTGGTGGCCGAGGCACGGCGGGCGGTGGGGACGCAGGGCTGGTGCCCTGCGCCGGAAGCGCCGGGTTCGAGGGCCACGGCCTGAGCGAGCAGCGGTTCGCGGAACTTCGCCGGTGGGCGCGGGAGCGGGAAGCGGGCCCGGACTGCCGCTCACAGAGGATTGCAGCGACTCCGCCGACGAATGATCCCGGCCGCCCCGCGCCCCTTCTGCGACGATGCCAAGCGAGGGGAGGGCGGCCACGAAAGGATCGTTATGTGTGGAATCATCGGGTACGTCGGTGGGCAGTCCGCGCTTGATGTTGTCGTCGCGGGGCTGAAACGCCTCGAATACCGCGGGTACGACTCCGCGGGTGTCGCCGTTCTCGCGGACGGCGGGCTGGCCTCCACGAAGAAGGCCGGCAAACTCGTCAATCTGGAGAAGGCGCTGGTCGAACAGCCCCTTCCGGCCGGGACCACCGGGATCGGGCACACCCGGTGGGCCACCCACGGCGGGCCCACCGATGCCAACGCCCACCCGCACCTCGACAACGCGGGCCGCGTCGCCGTCGTGCACAACGGAATCATCGAGAACTTCGCCGGGCTGCGGGCCGAACTCGCCGAGCGCGGGCATGAGCTGGCGTCCGAGACCGACACCGAGGTCGTCGCTCATCTGCTCGCCGAGGCGTACTCGTCGACCGGTGACCCGGCAGAGGCGATGCGACAGGTCTGCCGGCAGCTCGAAGGGGCGTTCACCCTGGTTGCCGTGCATGCCGATGAGCCGGATGTGGTGGTGGGAGCCCGGCGGAACTCACCGCTCGTGGTCGGGGTCGGGGAGGGGGAGGCGTTCCTGGCCTCCGATGTGGCCGCGTTCATCGCGCACACCCGGTCCGCGATCGAGCTGGGACAGGATCAGGTCGTCGAGCTGCGCCGGGAGTCCGTCACGGTCACCGACTTCGACGGGCAGCCCGCCGAGGTCCGTCAGTACCACGTGGACTGGGACGCCTCCGCCGCCGAGAAGGGGGGCTACGACTACTTCATGCTCAAGGAGATCGCCGAGCAGCCGAAGGCCGTGGCCGACACGCTCCTCGGGCGGATCGACGGCTCGGGCGCGCTCCACCTCGACGAGGTGCGCATCGCGCCGAGCGTGCTCCGGGAGGTCGACAAGGTCGTCGTCGTGGCCTGCGGGACCGCGTACCACGCCGGGATGATCGCCAAGTACGCCATCGAGCACTGGACCAGGCTGCCCTGCGAGACGGAACTCGCCAGCGAGTTCCGATACCGCGACCCGATCCTCGACCAGCGCACCCTCGTCATCGCGATCTCCCAGTCCGGCGAGACGATGGACACGCTGATGGCGCTGCGGCACGCCCGCGAGCAGGGGGCGAAGGTCCTCGCCATCTGCAATACGAACGGGTCGACCATTCCGCGCGAGTCCGACGCGGTGCTGTACACGCACGCCGGGCCGGAGGTCGCCGTCGCCTCGACCAAGGCGTTCCTGACGCAGCTCGTCGCCTGCTACCTCGTCGCCCTGTATCTCGGCCAGACCCGCGGTACGAAGTGGGGCGACGAGATCCGGACCGTCGTCCGGCAGCTCTCCGAGGTCCCCGGGCAGGTCGAACGGGTCCTGGAGACCATGGAGCCGGTGCGTGCGCTGGCCCGTTCGCTCGCGCACAAGAACACCGTCCTCTTCCTGGGGCGCCACGTCGGCTATCCGGTCGCCCTCGAAGGGGCGTTGAAGCTCAAGGAACTCGCCTACATGCACGCCGAGGGCTTCGCCGCCGGCGAGCTCAAGCACGGGCCGATCGCGCTGATCGAGGACGATCTGCCGGTCGTCGTGGTCGTGCCGTCGCCGCGCGGGCGTTCGGTGCTCCACGAAAAGATCGTGTCGAACATCCAGGAGATCCGGGCCCGCGGCGCCCGCACCGTCGTCATCGCCGAGGAGGGCGACGAGGCGGTCGTTCCGTACGCCGATCATCTGATCTGGATCCCCGCTGCGCCTACGCTGCTTCAGCCGCTGGTGGCGACCGTGCCCCTGCAGGTCTTCGCCTGCGAACTGGCCACCGCCCGCGGCAACGAGGTGGACCAGCCACGCAATCTGGCGAAGTCCGTGACTGTCGAGTGAGTCGAAGAATGAGTGAGTGAGCGCGTGATCATCGGGGTCGGGATCGATGTGGCGGAGATCGAACGGTTCGGCGCGGCGCTGGAGCGTACGCCGCATCTGGCTCAGCGGCTTTTCCTGGAGAGGGAGTTGCTGCTGCCCAGCGGTGAGCGGCGCGGCATCGCCTCGCTGGCCGCCAGGTTCGCCGCCAAGGAAGCCGTCGCGAAGGCGCTCGGCGCGCCGGGCGGGCTGCTGTGGACGGACGCCGAGGTATACGTCGAGGACAGCGGGCGGCCCCGGCTGCGGGTCCGCGGCAGCGTCGCCGCCTGCGCCGCCGAGCGGGGCGTACGGCACTGGCACGTCTCGCTGAGCCATGATGCGGGGGTGGCGTCGGCCGTGGTGATCGCGGAAGGTTGACCGTATGCGAACTGCGTACAGCGTGAAGACCGTACGGGCCGCCGAGCGTGCCCTGATGGCACGGCTGCCGGAGGGCGCCCTGATGCAGCGGGCCGCCGCGGGACTCGCCGTGGCCTGCGGCGATCTGCTGCGGCGCAATGGCCGCGTGTACGGTTCCCGGGTCGTCCTGCTCGTCGGCAGCGGCGACAACGGCGGCGACGCGCTGTACGCGGGCGCCCGGCTGGCCCGGCGCGGCGCGGGCGTCCGCGCGCTGCTGACCTCGCCGGACCGCGCCCACGAGGGCGGGGTCGCGGCGCTCCGCGCGGCGGGCGGGCTGGCGGAGGAAGCGGCGCAGGTGGGCACGGACCGGATCGGCCGTGTCGATCTGGTGGTCGACGGCATCACCGGCATCGGCGGGCGCGGCGGGCTGCGCCCGGACGCGGCCGCGCTGGTGCGCGCCTACCAGGCGACCGGGGCGCCGATTCTCGCGGTCGACCTGCCCAGCGGCGTCGAGGCGGACACCGGGGAGGTGCTCGGCGACGCCGTGCGGGCCGATGCGACGGTCACCTTCGGTGCGTACAAGCCGGGGCTGCTCATCGACCCCGCCGCCGACCTGGCGGGCGCACTGCACCTCGTCGACATCGGGCTCGGCGACGAGCTGCCCGGCGTACCCGATCTGGAGGCGCTGCAGTACGCCGATGTCGCCGCGCTGCTGCCGTTTCCCGGCAGCGAGAGCGACAAGTACCGGCGTGGCGTCGTCGGCATCGTTGCCGGATCCGCACGGTATCCGGGCGCGGCGGTGCTCGCCGTCGGCGGGGCGCTGCGGGGCGGTGCGGGCGCGGTGCGGTACGTCGGGCCGGGCGCCGGTGCCGTGATCGCCCGGCACCCGGAGACCCTGGTCCACACGGGCCCGCCGTCGAAGGCGGGGCGGGTGCAGGCGTGGGTCGTCGGACCCGGGCTCGGGGACGGTACGGACGCCGTCTCGGCGGTCGCCGACGTGCTGGACGCCGAGGTTCCGGTACTCGTCGACGCGGACGGGCTGCGGCTGCTCGACGCCGCCGTCGTGCGGTCGCGCACCGCACCGACGGTGCTCACCCCGCACGCCGGGGAGGCCGCCGCGCTGCTCGGCGTCCCGCGCGAGGCGGTCGAGGAGGAACGGCTCGCCGCCGTCCGGGAGCTCGCCGCCCGCTACCGCTCCACCGTGCTGCTCAAGGGGTCGACGACCCTGGTCGCCGACGGCACCGGACGCGCTCCCGTACGGGTCAACCCGACCGGCACCTCCTGGCTGGCCACGGCGGGCAGCGGCGACGTCCTCTCCGGGCTGACCGGTTCCCTGCTGGCCGCGGGTCTCGACCCGCGCGACGCCGCCTCCGTCGGCGCCTACCTGCACGGCCTCGCCGCCCGCCACGCCTCGGACGGCGGCCCGGTCTCCGCCCAGGACGTCGCGGACGCGGTGCCCGCGGCGTGGCGTGACGTGCGGGCCTGAGAGATCCTGGGCAGCGGACACGGAACCGCGCAGGAGAGCCGGTGAGGAGTGGTCGACGGTGGGCAGCGACTCCGTACGCGTACGCCGGGTGTACGACCCGCAGGAGGACGGTGACGGGACCCGCGTCCTCGTCGACCGGCTCTGGCCCCGCGGCGTCGCCAAGGACCGGGCACGGATCGACCGGTGGCTGAAGGACCTCACCCCGTCGAACGAGCTCCGCTCCTGGTACCACGAGGACCGCAGCGGTACCCGGTACGACGACTTCGTGGACCGCTACCGCGCCGAACTCACCGACCCCTCCCACACGGCGGCGGTGCGGGAGCTGGTCGAGCTGGTCCGTGCGGGCGGCCCGGTGACCCTCGTCACAGCGGTGAAGGACGTCCCGCACAGCCATGTCCCGGTCCTCGTCGATCACGTGGAACATGAGCTGCGCCATCAGTGACATCAGCGGCCCCGCGACCGCTGCCGCCACCGGTGACGCGCCCCGGGCCTTTCTTCCGGATCGGGCCGGACCCCGCGAGCCCGGCACGATCCGAAAGAAAGGCGCTGACCGGACCCGGCACCTGAGGGTCCTGCCGTGTGCCTCTGAGAGACTGGGCGCGATGAACGAGACAGCGTCCTTGAGAGCCCGAGCCGAGATCGACCTCGCAGCACTGCGCGCCAACGTGCGTGTTCTGCGTGCCCGGGCGGCCGGCGCGCAACTCATGGCCGTCGTCAAATCCGATGCGTACGGGCACGGGGCGGTGCCCTGTGCCAGGGCCGCGCTCCAAGCCGGGGCGACCTGGCTCGGCACCGCGACCCCGCACGAGGCGCTCGCCCTGCGCGCCGCCGGGCTCGGCGGCCGGGTGATGTGCTGGCTGTGGACACCGGGCGGCCCCTGGCGCGAGGCGATCGAGGCCGACATCGATGTGTCGGTCAGCGGCATGTGGGCGCTGCGCGAGGTCGTCGCCGCGGCCCGGGAGGCCGGACGGCCGGCCCGTATCCAGCTCAAGGCCGACACGGGACTGGGACGCAACGGCTGCCAGCCCGCCGACTGGCCCGAACTGGTCTCCGCCGCCCGCACCGCCGAGGGCGAGGGCACGGTGAAGGTCACCGGCCTCTGGTCCCACTTCGCCTGCGCCGACGAGCCCGGCCATCCGTCGATCTCCGCCCAGCTGGCGGCGTACCGCGACATGGTCGCGCACGCGGAGAAGGCGGGCGTCGAACCCGAGGTGCGGCACATGGCCAACTCCCCGGCGACGCTGACGATCCCCGAGTCGCACTTCGACCTCGTGCGGACCGGCATCGCCATGTACGGCATCTCGCCCAGCCCGGAGCTGGGCACCCCGGCCGACTTCGGGCTGCGCCCCGTGATGACGCTCGCCGCGTCGGTCGCCCTGGTCAAGCAGGTGCCGGCCGGGCACGGCATCAGCTACGGGCACCACTACACGACGTCCGCCGAGACGACACTCGGCCTGATCCCGCTCGGCTACGCGGACGGCATCCCGCGCCACGCCTCCGGGCGCGGCCCGGTCCTGGTCGGCGGCGCCCGGAGGCGGGTCGCGGGCCGGGTGGCCATGGACCAGTTCGTCGTCGATCTCGACGGGGACACCGTCGAGGTGGGCAGCGACGCGGTGCTGTTCGGCCCGGGGGACCGGGGCGAGCCGAGCGCCGAGGACTGGGCGGAGGCGGCCGGCACGATCGCGTACGAGATCGTCACCCGCATCGGCGGCCGCGTGCCGCGCGTCTATCTGAACGAGATCCCGACCGGTTCTCTCTGATCCGCTCTGTCCTGCACGTCCTGACCTGACCTGACGGACAACGACCGACGAGGAGCACGGCACGGTGAGCGAGATCAGCGCGGGGGACGCGATGGCGACGGCCGCTTCGGCGGTCGGCTGGCGCCGGGCGGGCATCGCCGGAGCCGCCATAGGCGTGATCGCCGCCGGCGCGGCGGCCGGTGTCGCGGTCGAGCGGATGACCGTCGGCCGGGGCATGCGCAGGCGGGCCAGGCTGGCGCTGGACGCCTCGGGGCCGTACGGCTCGCTGCGCGGCATGCCCGGCCGGGCCGCCGCCGACGACGGCACCGAGCTGTACTACGAGACCGACGAGGTCGGACCCGACGGCGGTACGGGCGCGGGCGCCGGCCCGGGTGCGGGCTCCGGGCCCGCCGGTACCGGACCGCGCAGACGCCGTCTCTTCGGCCGCAAGGTCCCCGGGCCCGTCACCGTCGTCTTCAGCCACGGCTACTGCCTCAGCCAGGACTCCTGGCACTTCCAGCGGGCGGCGCTGCGCGACCTGGTGCGCACCGTGCACTGGGACCAGCGCAGCCACGGCCGGTCCGAGCGCGGCCGGGCCCAGGCACAGGGCGTGACGGTCGGGATCGACCAGCTCGGCCGCGATCTGAAGGCGGTCATCGATGCGGCGGCCCCCGAGGGGCGGCTGGTACTGGTCGGGCACTCGATGGGCGGCATGACGATCATGGCGCTCGCCGAGCAGTACCCGCAGCTGATCCGGGAGCGGGTCGCCGCCGTCGCCTTCGTCGGTACGTCGAGCGGGAAGCTCGGCGAGGTCAGTTTCGGGCTGCCGGTCGCGGGTGTGAACGCCGTGCGGCGGGTGCTGCCCGGGGTGCTGAAGGCGCTCGGCTCACAGGCCGAGCTGGTGGAGCGGGGGCGGCGGGCGACCGCCGATCTCTTTGCCGGGCTCATCAAGCGGTACTCGTTCAGTTCCCGGGACGTGGACCCGGCGGTCGAGCGGTTCGCCGAGCGGCTCATCGAGTCCACACCGATCGACGTGGTCGCGGAGTTCTACCCGGCCTTCACCGAGCACGACAAGAGTGCGGCGCTGCCCGCGTTCCGCGACGTGCCGGTGCTGATCCTGGCGGGCGACAAGGACCTGGTGACACCCAGTTCGCACAGCGAGGCGATCGCCGACCAGCTGCCGGACGCGGAGCTTGTCATCGTGCCGGACGGCGGGCATCTGGTGATGCTGGAGCACCCGGAGACGGTGACCGACCGGCTGGCGGACCTGCTGGTACGGATCGGAGCCGTACCGGCAGCGGCTAACGTTGGCGGGCATGGAAGCACCGCACAACAGCCCGGCAGCTGAAACCGCGCACACCCCGGCGGTCATGACCGCACAGGCCCAGGTCACCGCCCGTTTCGATGTCACGTCCGCCGAACAGATGCAGGCGCTGGGCCGCCGTCTCGCCGGTCTGCTGCGCCCCGGCGACCTCGTGATGCTCAGCGGCGAGCTCGGCGCCGGGAAGACGACACTGACCCGGGGGCTCGGCGAGGGTCTCGGGGTGCGTGGCGCCGTCACCTCTCCCACCTTTGTGATCGCCCGCGTCCACCCGTCCCTGAGCGGCGGTCCGGCGCTCGTCCATGTGGACGCGTACCGGCTGGGGGGCGGCCTCGACGAGATGGAGGACCTGGACCTCGATGTGTCGCTGCCGGAGTCGGTGGTGGTCGTGGAGTGGGGCGACGGCAAGGTCGAGGAGCTCTCGGACGACCGGCTGCAGGTGCTGATCCACCGCGCGGTCGGCGACACGGACGACGAGCGGCGCTCGGTCACGCTGGTCGGGATCGGGGAGCGCTGGGCAGGACTGGGGGCGGCGCTGGAAGCCGGCCGCTGAGAGTACCGACACGTTTCCGACAGGCTGTCGGCAAATTGTTGCGCGGGGCGGGTTGGGCGTGGTCACATGGATGCCGAGAGCTGGTTAGGTCTGCCTAACCACGCCTTCCACCGGAGCCCAGGAGGCATCCATGCCGACGCCAGAGCGTGAAGCGCAGCCGCAGCCGCCAGTGACGTCCGCGGTGTCGATGAAGGATCTCCTCGCGGCCTGCGCCGCGGCGACCGCGGTCTCGACGCCGCCGTCGGAGGAGCGCCAGGAGCGCCAGGAGCGGCACGAGCCCCGGGAGCAGCAGGGGCCCCAGGGGTCCCAGGGGTGTGACGAGGAGCGCGACGCCGCCTGAGAGCCTGTCGGGTGACCTTCGATCGGATAGCGGACGCGGTCTGGTGCGTGCGATTCCAAGGCGGCGGGATGTCCTCGGATGGGGTCTCCCCTGCTCGAACGAAGCCGAGAGCCTGGAGAAGGAGCTACTAGGACATTTCGGCAACGCGGGAAGCGTGCGTGCCAGGGCGTGGCCGCCCGATCAGAGGTCACCCGACAGGCTCTGAGGTCTTTCGTTCGGATCGGGCGAGGAGCGGCCCGCCGCGGAGCGGTCGGCGTCGCCTCGGTGCATGCAGCCGCAAGGCGCAGGAAGAAGCCCACGCGAAGGGCGTCCCCCGATGTTATGACGGCCCTCGAGGGCCATGGGGGAGTCGGCGACCGACGACAAACAACGCCGCCCGATCCGAACGAGAGGCCCCGGGCCGCCCGTCCCCGGTGGCGTTACGGGACGACGACCACCTTGGCGCCGACCGTCGCGAATGCCCACATCGCGTCGCCGTCCGCGCGCTTCATCCGTACTCCGCCGGTCTTCAGCGTCGGGTCCGGGCTCTCCATCGAGCCGTCCTGTGCCGCGCTGAATCCCACGGGCACATCCCCGTCGGCCATCGCGAACCGCACCACGTGCTCGATCAGCACGCCGTCCGAGCCCTTGATCGAGCCCGAGCGCGAACCCACCTTGTAGACCCCCGGCCGTGGGCTCAGGGCACTCGGCATGACGGCGAAGGTCCGGGTCACCTTCCCCTGCGCGTCGACCAGCCACACACGCCGGTCGCCCAGCGCGTACACCACCCGCGCCCCGGTCCCGGATTCGGCGGGAAGCGCGGTCGGCCGCTCCTTGTCCTTCGGCTTGTCGTGGCCGACGGCGGGGGCGCTGCTGGACGCCTCCGGCTTGGGGACGGCGACGGAGTCGGGGGCGTTCGCCGATGCCTGGTAGGCCAGGAAGCCGACCGCGACGACTGCCGCCGCGGTGAGCCCGGCCACGATTCCCGAGCTGCCCCTTGCCACCGTGCGTGCCCCTTTCACCGACGTACGTATGTCGTACAAGCGTTTACGTCGTACCCGCGTCTACCCGGTGACGGTAGCAGCAGGCGCCGGTGGGAACGGGATGCCGTACGGGGCGCCATGGAGCCGTCGGCGGAGCCGTAGGCTGTTTGCGTGCTCTTGCTCGCCGTGGATACCGCCACCCCCGCCGTCACCGTCGCCCTGCACGACGGGAACTCCGTCGTCGCCGAGTCGGGCCAGGTCGATGCCCGAAGGCACGGGGAGCTGCTGCTGCCCGCCGTCGACCGGGTCCTCGCCGAGGCCGGGGTGAAACTCGACGCCGTGACCGGCGTGGTCGTGGGCGTCGGCCCCGGCCCGTACACCGGTCTGCGGGTCGGTCTTGTGACGGCCGCGACGTTCGGCTCGGTGCTCTCCGTGCCGGTCCACGGGCTGTGCACGCTGGACGGTCTCGCGTACGCCGCCGGGCAGGGCGGACTGGAGGGCCCGTTCGCCGTGGCGACGGACGCCCGCCGCAAGGAGGTCTACTGGGCGCGGTACGAGGATTCCCGTACCCGCGTCGGCGAACCCGCCGTCGACCGGCCCGCCGACATCGCCGAGCAGCTCGCCGGGCTCCCGGTGGTCGGGGCGGGCGCGGCTCTCTACCCCGACGCGTTCCCGGACGCCCGCGGTCCCGAGCACGTCAGCGCCGGGGCGCTCGCGGCGCTGGCCGCCGAGCGGCTCGCCGCGGGAGCGGAGCTGCTGCCGCCGCAGCCGCTGTATCTCCGCCGGCCCGACGCCCAGGTCCCGAAGAACTACAAGGTGGTCACCCCGAAGTGACGAGCCCGACTGCCGTGCTGCGTGAGATGCGCTGGTGGGACATCGACCCGGTGCTGCAGCTCGAACACGAGCTGTTCCCGGAGGACGCCTGGTCGGCCGGCATGTTCTGGTCCGAGCTGGCGCACGCCCGCGGGCCGCAGGCCACCCGCCGCTATGTCGTCGCCGAGGCCCCGGACACCGGACGCATCGTCGGGTACGCGGGACTCGCCGCCGCCGGTGACCTCGCCGACGTCCAGACGATCGGCGTCACCCGCGACCACTGGGGCGGCGGGCTGGGCTCCGAACTCCTCACCGATCTGCTGAAGCACGCCACGGCCTTCGAGTGCGCGGAGGTGCTCCTCGAAGTCCGGGTCGAAAACACGCGTGCGCAGAAGCTGTACGAACGCTTCGGCTTCGAACCGATCGGCTTCCGCCGCGGCTACTACCAGCCGGGCAACGTCGACGCACTCGTCATGCGCCTCCACGTACAAGAACCCGCACCAGAGCACGTACAGGAAACTGGAACTGACTGATGGCTGACGAACCGCTCGTACTCGGCATCGAGACCTCCTGCGACGAGACCGGCGTCGGCATCGTCCGCGGGACGACGCTGCTCGCGGACGCTGTCGCGTCCAGCGTCGACACCCACGCCCGCTTTGGCGGCGTCGTCCCGGAGATCGCCTCCCGCGCGCACCTGGAGGCGATGGTCCCCACCATCGAACGCGCCCTGAAGGAAGCGGGCATCAGCGCCCGCGACCTCGACGGCATCGCCGTCACCGCGGGTCCCGGGCTGGCGGGTGCGCTGCTCGTCGGTGTCTCCGCGGCGAAGGCGTACGCGTACGCCCTGAACAAGCCGCTGTACGGGGTGAACCACCTCGCCTCGCACATCTGCGTCGACCAGCTGGAGCACGGCCCGCTGCCCGAGCCGACGATGGCGCTGCTGGTCAGCGGCGGCCACTCCTCGCTGCTGCTCGCGCCGGACATCACCAACGACGTACGGCCTCTGGGCGCGACCATCGACGACGCGGCGGGCGAAGCGTTCGACAAGATCGCCCGGGTGCTGAACCTCGGCTTCCCCGGCGGCCCGGTCATCGACCGGCTGGCGAAGGAGGGTGATCCGAAGGCGATCGCGTTCCCGCGCGGACTGAGCGGCTCGCGCGACCCCGCGTACGACTTCTCCTTCTCCGGTCTGAAGACGTCCGTCGCCCGCTGGATCGAGGCGAAGCGGGCCGCGGGCGAGGAGGTGCCGGTACGGGACGTGGCGGCGTCCTTCCAGGAGGCCGTCGTCGATGTGCTCACCCGGAAGGCCGTTCGGGCCTGCAAGGACGAGGGCGTCGACCACCTGATGATCGGCGGCGGCGTCGCGGCCAATTCGCGGCTGCGGGCGCTCGCCGAGGAGCGCTGCGAGCGGGCCGGCATCCGGCTGCGGGTGCCGCGGCCCGGACTGTGCACGGACAACGGGGCGATGGTCGCGGCGCTGGGCGCCGAGATGGTGGCGCGCAACCGTTCCGCGTCCGATCTGGAACTGTCGGCGGACTCGTCGCTGCCGGTGACGGACACCCATGTGCCGGGCAGTGCGCACGACCACGACCATGTGCACGAGATCAGCAAGGACAACCTCTACTCATGACCGTCGCCCTCATGTGGGAGGCCCGGGCCGTGGACGGCCGGGGCGCCGAACTGCTGGAGTGGGCCCGGGCGCGCACCGGTGAGCTGGCGGCTGAGCCGCTGCGGTACGAGCTGCTGCGCGCCCCGCAGGACCGGGTGCTGGTCATCACCTGGTGGGAGGCGGCATACGGCGCCGAGCTGCCCGAGCTGCCCGAACCCGCAGCCGAGTTGATCACCAGGGCGGTGCACCGATGGCGGTTCGAGGTGGCCGGCGGCTCCGCCGGCGGAACATGAGAAAACTCAAGGGTTCCTGAGATTTTCCGAAGGAAAACCGAACAACGGTTCCCGTCGTAATAATTCGGACCTACGTTCCTCGACGTGACCCGAGAGAAGAGACGCCGCCCCCGACCGCTCAGGGCGGCCGCCGCGGTGATCGGCTGCGTGCTGGTGCTCGCCGCGGCCGGAGCGGGGTGGGCGTACTGGCATCTGAACCAGAACATCCGCAGCGTGGACATCGACAACGCGTTGGGCGACAACCGCCCGGCCCGGGCGCCCACCACCGTCCCGAGCACGACGCCGTCCGCCTCCGCGTCCCCCCTGCCCGCCGGTGCGCTGAACATCCTGGTCCTCGGTTCGGACTCGCGCACCGGTAAGAAGAACGCCGCACTCGGCGGCGGTGACAGCTCCGGCGCCCGCTCCGACACGGCGATGGTCGTCCACCTGAACGACGACCGCACGAAGGCCACCGTCGTCAGCATCCCCCGCGACACCCTGGTGACCCGCCCCTCGTGCCCGGTCTCCTCGGGGGGTACGACCCCCACGGCGTACAACGTCATGTTCAACAGCGCGTACTCGGTGGGCGGTCCGGTCTGCGCCGTCACGACGGCGGAGCGGCTCACCGGTGTCCGGATGGACCACTACATCGAGATCGACTTCTCCGGCTTCGCCGACCTCGTCGACGCGCTGGGCGGGGTGACCCTCACCACCGCCCAGGACATCGACGACGACCGCAGCCATCTCCACCTCGACGCGGGCACGCACCGGCTCGACGGCACGGAGGCCCTGGCATTCGCCCGCACCCGCCACGGCATCGGCGACGGCAGCGACCTCGGCCGGATCGAGCTCCAGCAACAACTGGTCCAGTCGCTGCTGAAGGAGGTCCGGGACACGAACCTGCTGACCGGCGCGGCCGGCCTGTACAAGGTGGCGGACGCGGTCACCGGCAGCCTCACCACGGACACCGGACTCGACTCGCTCGGCGAGCTGAGAAGCCTGGCGCAGAGCTTGCGGAACATCCCCTCGAGCGGGCTGAGGACGGTCACCATGCCCGTCGTCACCGCCCCGTCCGACCCCAACCGGGTGGTGGCGCAGGAACCGGCCGCGAGCAAGCTGTGGGCGTCCCTGCGGTAGTCCGGAAGAGTCTCCCGGAAATTTCTTCAACTTCTTCGGGGGAGTGTGTCGATTGCGGCGTCTCCCGTTCGACGCGAGGGTGAGAGGCAGGGAAAGCCCCCGCCCTCCCGCACCGAGGAGTCACCATGCCGCGCTACCTGTCGATGATCCGCATCGATGAGCAGAACCTCCCCTCCGAGGCCCCCGACCCCGACTTCGAGGCGCGCATGGGCGCGCTGTTCGAGGAGATCACCAAGGCCGGGGTCATGCTGGAGACCGCCGGGCTCACCCCCACCTCGCAGGGGACCCGGGTCACCTGGGAGGGCGGCAAGCTGAGCTACACCGACGGGCCCTTCACCGAGACGAAGGAAGTCGTCGGCGGCTACGCCATCACCCAGTGCAAGGACATGGCCGAGGCGCTGGAGTGGACCAAGCGGTTCCTGGAGATCCACCCGAAGAACTGGACCGTCACCTCCGAGGTCCGCGAGATCGCCGAGAGCTAAGAGTGCCCGGCAGTGGGCTTCGCGGCGTCGCGGGGCCGGGGCACGCACCTCGCGGCGTTGTCGTCGATCACCAAATCCCCCATGGCCCTGAAGGGGCATGGGGGACCCCCTTCGCGTTGGCTCGATCCTCCGCCTTGCGATGCACGCACCCCAGCCCCGCTCCTTCACCCGCACTGCCTACTGCCGGGCACTCTAAGGACTGTCCCGGGCCGCGCTTGCTGCGCCCCGGTACGGCTGCTCTGATGGGTGGCCGTGACGGAAGTAAGCGCGACGCAGGCGGTCGAGGCGGTATTCAGGATCGAGTCCGCGCGGATCATCGCCGGTGTCACCCGCATCGTGCGGGACGTCGGCATCGCCGAGGAGCTCGCGCAGGACGCTCTGGTCGCCGCGCTGGAGCAGTGGCCGGAGTCGGGTGTCCCGGACAGACCGGGCGCCTGGCTCATGGCCACCGCCAAGCACCGCGCGATCGATCTCGTACGCCGCAAGGAGACGTACGCGCGGAAGCTGGCCGAGGTCGGGCGGAGCCTGGAGGACGTGCCGCCGCCCGAGCCGGGAGACTTCAACAGCACCGAGGACCCCCACCACATCGACGACGACCTGCTGCGGCTGATCTTCACCGCCTGCCACCCCGTGCTGTCGACCGAGGCCCGGATCGCGCTCACCCTGCGGCTGCTCGGCGGACTCACCACCGACGAGATCGCCCGGGCCTTCCTGGCGTCCGAGCCGACCGTCGCCCAGCGCATCGTCCGCGCGAAGCGCACCCTGGGCCGGGCGGGTGTCCCCTTCGAAGTGCCGTACGGCCCCGAGCGCGCGGCCCGGCTCGACTCCGTCCTCGAAGTCATCTATCTGATCTTCAACGAGGGTTACTCGGCCACCGCGGGCGACGACTGGCTGCGCCCGGCGCTCTGCGAGGACGCGCTGCGGCTGGCCCGGGTGCTGGCCGGACTGATGGACAAGGAACCCGAAGTGCACGGCTTGGTGGCGCTGTTGGAACTCCAGGCGTCCCGCATCGCGGCCAGGACCGGGCCGGACGGTGCGCCCGTGCTGCTCGCCGACCAGAACCGGTCCCGCTGGGACCGGCTGCTGATCCGGCGCGGATACGCGGCCCTTGAGCGGGCGAACGCGGCGGGCGACACCCCGGGCCCCTACGCCCTGCAGGCCGCGATCGCCGCGTGCCACGCCCACGCGGTGACGTACGAGGAGACGGACTGGACGGTCATCGCCACGCTCTACGGGCTGCTGCTGAAGGCGGCCCCGTCGCCGGTCGTCGAGCTGAACCGGGCGGTCGCCGTCTCGATGGCGCAGGGGCCGGAGGCGGGGCTCGCGCTGGTCGACGCCCTGGCCGGGGACCCGGCGCTGAGGGCGTACCACCTGCTGCCGAGTGTGCGCGGCGATCTGCTGGCGCGGCTGGGGCGCACGGACGAGGCACGGGCGGAGTTCCTGCGGGCGGCGGACCTGACCCGTAACGCGCGCGAGCGGGCGCTGCTGCTGACCCGGGCGGAGAAGGAATCCGGCACCGAGCGATGAGTTTCCGCGGCCCGCCCGGTCCACCTTGCACAGCCGACGTCCGTACGGACAGCCGAGGAGCAGGCCATGCAGAAGATCAAGACCTTCCTGTGGTTCGACAGCCAGGCCGAGGAGGCCGCGCACTTCTACGTCTCCGTCTTCGGCGGCGACTCGAAGGTGCTCGGCGTGTCGCACTACACCGAGTCGTCGCCCGGCGAGCCGGGCGCCGTCATGACCGTCGACTTCCGGCTGGCCGGCCAGGAGTACGTGGCGCTCAACGGCGGTCCGCAGTTCCCGTTCACCGAGGCGATCTCGCTCGCCGTCGACTGCGAGACGCAGGCGGAGGTCGACGAGCTGTGGGACAGGCTCACCGACGGCGGCGAGGAGAGCCAGTGCGGCTGGCTCAAGGACAAGTACGGGCTGTCCTGGCAGATCGTCCCGCGCGGGCTGTCCGAGGCGCTCTCCCACCCTGACCCGGCCAAGGCGGACCGGGCCATGAAGGCCATGCTCGGCATGAAGAAGCTCGACATCGAGGCGCTGCGCAACGCCTGACGGCGTCCGTGCCGCCCGGTGGGCCGGGTGTGCGACACGTACCTCAAGGCCGCCCCGTTGACCGGCAACTGACGGGCCATGGGCGGGAACCGGTCAACCGGCCGACCGGGCTGTACGCCACTGAGGTGGCCCGGGTCGCGCGGGCGCATCGACCGGTCCGGCAGCCTCGTTGACCGCGTGACCGGGGCGCATCGGGCGCCCGTCGCGAGAGGAGCCATCATGTCCGACCAGTACGACTACAACCCCGAGTCGGGGGCGGGTGGCGACGGCGCCGACGACTTCGAGTACGACGGGGCGGACGCCGGGTTCGACGGGTACAGCGAGTACCCGGACGGCCGGTCGGACAGCTGAGACCGGACGGAACGGGCGGGATCCCCGACGCCACCGGCCCCGCCCGTCCCGTACACCGTTGAGGCGTCACCTCATCGGACGAGCGCCGTCGCGATCCCGTCGGTCGCGGTGATCAGCCACTCCGGGTCGGGCGGGTGGCGACGGCGCCGACGACTTCGAGTACGACGGGGCGGACGCCGGGTTCGACGGGTACAGCGAGTACCCGGACGGCCGGTCGGACAGCTGAGACCGGACGGAACGGGCGGGATCCCCGACGCCACCGGCCCCGCCCGTCCCGTACACCGTTGAGGCGTCACCTCATCGGACGAGCGCCGTCGCGATCCCGTCGGTCGCGGTGATCAGCCACTCCGGGTCGCCGTACAGCCGTCCCCAGTGGGCCGCCGTCACCGCACGCGCCTGCGCCCAGCGGCGCACCCGGTCGCGGTCCAGCTCGGCGGCGTCCGCGAAGAGCGACACGCGACGCTGCAGCGTGGCGTCCAGGGAGTCGAGGCGGCTGCGGAGCAGCGTGATCCCGTCGTACGCCGGGTCGCCCACCCAGCCCTTGGGGTCGATGGCCAGCCAGGGCTCGCGTGCGCCGGCGATCACGTTGCCGTAGTTCAGATCGCCGTGGACCAGGGTGTCCGGCTGCTCGCGGCCCAGTTCCCGTACGGTCGCCAGCGCCGCGTCGGTGACGTACCGCGGCAGGGGCCGGGCCAGCCGTACGGCGTGCTCGCGGATCTCCTGCTCCCACGCGTCGGACCGGTCGGCGAGCCGGGGCAGTCCGGGCGGGGCCGGGACCGCCAGCCTGCGTACCAGACGGCCGGCCGCGGTCACCGCCGCGTCGAGGTCGTCGAGACCGGCGAGGGTGCCGGGCCCGGCCCGTTCCAGCAGCATCGCGAACCGCTCGTCGTCCCGCTCGTACAGGGCGACGGCTCCGCGCCCGCGCCACACCGAGAAGGCGTCCGGCTCATGGATGTTGCCCGGGTGGGGGAACGACACCTTCAGCACGGCGCGGGACCCGTCGTACCGCCGAGCGGGAACGACGACCCCGACCTGGCCGTGCAGAACCGGTCCGGTGTCCACGGTGCAGTCCCAGCGCCGCAGCAGCTCGTCGACCAGCCCCGGCAGCGACTCCACCCAGGCCCGGCCGCGTGCGCCTTCCCGGCCGACCGTGGTCCGCTCGAAGTCCGCCGGTATCGCGATCATCCGGACAGCCTACGGAGCGCCGCTAGCGGATCTCGCTCGCCGTCCGGCGGTAGGTCGAGCGCCGGTCCGTGATGTCCGCCCAGAGGTCCCCGTACACGTTCCTCATGACCCCCGGCTCCCGCAGGAAGTCGTGCGGAAAACCGAGGGGTACCTCGCTGGCCGCGTCGAGCCGGTGCACCGCGGCGGCGTCGAGCGCGACATCGACACAGGCGAGATTGTCGACGAGCTGGCTCACCCTGGTGGCGGCGACGATCGGGATGATGTTCCCGGGCCGCCCGCGCAGCCACGCCAGCGCCACCTGCGCCGGGCTCCAGCCGCCCTGTTCGGCGACCTCCAGCACCACGGTGAGGACCTCCTCCTCCCGGCGATCGGCCCGGTTGTCGAAGGCGGGCGCGTCCAGCCGGCCCGTTTCGCCGCGGCGGTACTTCCCGGTGAGCCTGCCTGCGGCGAGCGGGCTCCACGCCAGCACGGCCTGGTCGAAGGCGCGGGCCTGCGGAAGCAGTTCGCGTTCCGGGGTGCGCTCCAGCAGGTTGTACCGCAGCTGCGAACCGGCGAACGAGGTCCAGCCCCGCAGCTCGGCCATGGTGTTCGCCTGCGCGATCTCCCACGCCGCCCAGTCCGACACCCCGAGATAGAGCACCTTGCCGGACCGTACGAGGTCGTCGAGGGCGCGCATGACCTCCTCGACCGGGGTGAAGTTGTCCCGTGCGTGCACCCACAGCACGTCGATGCGGTCGGTACGCAGCCGGGCGAGGCTCGCCTCCACCGACTGGACCAGGTTCTTCCGGTGGTTGCCCGCCGCGTTCGGATCGCCCGTGCGGGTGGCGCAGCTGTACTTCGTGGCGAGTACGAACCGGTCCCGGCGGCCTTGGAGCAGCTCGCCGAGGATCGTCTCCGAGCTGCCGTTGGTGTAGTTGTTGGCGGTATCGATGAAGTTGCCGCCCGCGTCCGCGTACGCGTCGACGATCCGGGCGCTGGTCTCCTTGTCCGCGCCCCATCCCCAGTCCTCGCCGATGGTCATGGCGCCGAGGCTCAGCTCACTCACCCGCAGGCCGGTCCGGCCGAACAGCGTGTACTGCACAGTGTTCTCCCTCGGTACGTGCGTGCTTCCGGTCAGCCGGTCACATTCGGACGTTACGAGCTGGAGCGCGCTTCAACGCAAGCCACGCCGAACCGTGCCCGCACCCGGTCGGTAGGCTCGGGCCCATGTCCCGCCGCACACTGTTGCCGCCGCCCCCTCCGCCCGTCGGGATACGTTCCTGGCCCGACAGGGAAGCCCTGCTCGCCGACCGGGCGTTCGTCCTCGGCGAGCTGGTCACCATGCATGTGGGGCGCGGCCGGCTGGTGCTGCTGTGGCTGTGGGGCGCCCTGTGCGCGCTCGGCTGGTCGCTGGTGGGCACCGCGATCCTCACCTTCGAGGAGTCGTACGACATCTTCGGTGCCGTCCTCGGCGTCGTCCTCGCCGCCCTGGGCGCCTGCTGCGTCGTGCCGTCGGTGGTCTTCGTCGTCGTCGGTCTGCGCCGCGACCGGCAGATCCGCCGGCTGCTCGACGCCTGGGGCGAGTTGGACCGCGATCCGGACGGCGACATGCGGCTGCGGGCCTCCGGTGCGAGCCTCGCCTGGATGCTCTCGTCGTTCGCGCTTTGTGCGGTCGGGCTGTACGCCTGCGTGGCCGTCCCGGCAGGTGCGGAGGCCCCCGAGGACACCTACGGTGCGGTCGCCCTCGTCATGGGGCTCGGGATGATCGGCTGGCTGCTCGGTCTGATCGGCGTCACCAAGGCGTTCGCGCACCGCCGTTGGGTGCTGAGGGTGCTTGTCGGGGCGCCCGGGCCCGAGCCGCTGTTCTCCGTCCGCGGCGGTGCTCACCGCTGAGCCCGCCTCTATTCTGGCCGCGTAGCAGGATCCGCGCAGGGGGAGGGGTCACATGGAGTGGTACTGGTGGGTGCTCATCATCTTCTGGACCGGTGGCTTCGGATGGGCGGTCGACAACGTCCGTACGGCGCTGCGCAACCGGCACACCCGCAAGCTGGAACTGCTGGAGGCGGGCAAACAGGAACGCCTGGCCGTCGAGGCGGCGAACCGGCCGCCGGAGCCGATCTGCGGCTGCACGCACCACCTTGCCAAGCATGACAAGCAGGGCAAGTGCCATGAGCGGGTCGAGGTGCCGACGGCCTGGGACGAGAGCAAGAACCCGGTCCGCTTCGAAGCCGGGCAGTGCAACTGCCAGCAGTACGTGGGCCCGCAGCCGCTCTCCCAGGTGTACGCCGACGACCTGACCGACCTGGCCTAGTGTCCCTCCCGGCACGCTTTGCCGGTCACGGCATCAGGAGCTCTCACGTGTGTCGGGCCGCACGGGGTGGCCGATCAGCATGGTCGGTGCCCCGGCGACCCGGGTCAGGAACACGGTCGCCGCGTTCGGGCCCTGGAGCTTCATCTTCCGGCGCAGCTCCTCCGGTTCGACGGCCGAGCCCCGCTTCTTGACGGTCAGGACGCCGACCTTCCGCTCCCGCAGCAACGCCTTCAGCTTCTTCATGTTGAAGGGCAGTTGGTCGGTGATCTCGTACGCGGAGGCGTAGGGGGAGTCGTACGGCTCGTCGCTCGTGACGTACGCGATCGTCTCGTCGACCAGCCGGCCACCCGACCGCTCCACGACGTCGGCGACCAGATGGGCGCGGATGACGGCGCCGTCCGGCTCGTACAGATAGCGGCCCACCGGCCCGACGGGCGGGGCGGGCAGCGCGGCCGGGGCCGACAGGGTCGCGCCCGCCGGGAGCAGTGTGGCGCGGTACGAGCCCGGGGCGAACCCTTCGCCGAACCAGAGCACCGCCTCCTTCACATCGCCGGTGTCCGAGATCCACTCCGCCTCCGCCTGCGCGGGGATCGCCTCGTGCGGGATGCCGGGGGCGATCTTCAGTGCGGCTCGGGGGGCCGTCAGCGCGGCGGCGGTCGCCCAGGAGAGCGGCGGCGAGTACGCCTCGGGGTCGAAGATCCTGCCGCGTCCGCCGCGCCGGGCCGGGTCGACGAAGACCGCGTCGTACGCGGACGTGTCGACCTCGGTGACATCGGCGCAGCGCACCTCGATCAGGGTGTCGAGACCGAGTGCGGCGGCATTGGCGCGGGCCACCTCGGCGGTCAGCGGGTCGCGGTCCACGGCGAGGACGGAGATGCCCGCGCGGGCGAGGGCGAGGGCGTCGCCGCCGATCCCGCAGCAGAGGTCGGCGATGCTGCGTACGCCCGCTTCGGCGAAGCGCCGGGCCCGGTGGGTGGCGACCGAGGTGCGGGTCGCCTGCTCGACGCCGTTCGGGGTGAAGAACATCCGGTACGCGTCCTCGGCGCCGAACTTCGCCACCGCCCGCTGCCGCAGCCGTGCCTGCCCCAGCGCCGCCGACACCAGCGGGGCCGGATGGCTGCGGCGCAGCCGGGTCGCGGTGGCGAGCTCCTGGGAGGGGTCGTACGCCCGCAGCTCGGCGAGGAGTGCCTGGCCCTCGGGCGTGCGCAGGGCCGTGAAGGCGGCGAGCGGGTCGGTCGGATCGAAGGCGTTCACCGGCCCATTGTGAGCCAGCCGGGGGACCGCGCGGGCCCGGCGGAGGTGTCGGCGCCAGTGGCCGAGCAGCCACTGGCAGTATGCGAAACCATGCAGCTTGTACGACAAAAGGAAGATTTAACCGCGCAGGGCCATGGGTCGGCCCCGCTGCGGCGCGGGCCGTCATGAGGGCCATCACGGGCAAGGGAGACGCCGTGGCCCGGCTGGAGGACTACGGATGAGGAGGGCGCACCGGCTGCTCGCCGGACTGCTGGTAACCGGTGCGCTCCTGACCGCCACCGCGGGGTGCGCGCAGTCGGTCGACCCGATCGAACGGCTGGGCCGGAAGGCCGCGCAGAAGGTGAGCCGGCCGCACCGGACGCCGGGACCGGAGTCGGGGGCGGAGTCGGAGCGGCGGGCGGGTGTGCGGGACGATCACGGGGCCGGGGGGTCGACGGTCGTCGGCTCCTGCGGCCGGCCGGGTCTGCTGCCGGAGACCGGGCCCACGGGGTTGTCCTCGCCGCTGAGGCGCTGGTGGCCGGACCGGCCGGGACCGTCCGGCGGAGCGGGTACCGGTACGGGGTGCGAGCGGTGGTAGTCGACGAGCCCGGTCCGCACCGTCACGAGGCACGGTGCGATCGCGGCGAAGGCCTGGACCGGGCCCGGGGCCGGTTCGCGCGCAGCGGTGCGACGCCGATCGCGACGACCACCGGGGTGAGCACCCCGAATGCGATCACGGCCCGGTTCATCGGCGGTGGTTCGGGCGGGTCGGCGCAGGAGGCGGCCCGGCCCGCCCCGGCCGTCCGGAACGTGACGGTCGCGCAGACCGCCGCCCGGAGGAGCCACCAGGGGCGGAACCGGAGCGATGCCGAGACCTGCCCCGACAGCCGGCGCCGACGCGGGGGCGCGACGTCCGGCATCTCCCACGCCGTCGTACGGAACGGTGCGGTCCGTCCCTGCGTTCCCCGTACGTCGACCCATCGGGACAGTCCGGTGCGGTGACGCCACGACCGGACTGAATTGGCACTCCGCTTGACCGAGTGCTAATCGCGGTCATAGTGTCAGCTCTGGCACTCCCCGCTGGAGAGTGCCAGCAGTACTGTGCGACCGGCAGGTCCGGCACCCGCGACGACGGACCCACCTGATCGCCACCCCAGACAGTTAACCCCGCAGTTAACCCCGAGATCTCCGAAGGGGGAGGCCGGATCGTGACGACCACCAGCTCCAAGGTTGCCATCAAGCCGCTTGAGGACCGCATTGTGGTCCAGCCGCTCGACGCCGAGCAGACCACGGCCTCTGGCCTGGTCATCCCGGACACCGCCAAGGAGAAGCCCCAGGAGGGCGTCGTCCTGGCCGTGGGCCCGGGTCGCTTCGAGAACGGCGAGCGCCTGCCGCTCGACGTCAAGACCGGTGACGTCGTGCTGTACAGCAAGTACGGCGGCACCGAGGTGAAGTACAACGGCGAGGAGTACCTCGTCCTCTCGGCTCGCGACGTGCTCGCGATCATCGAGAAGTAATTCACACACGTTTGCTTCCGTTCTGCGCCCCTGGTCCCCTGCGAGATAACAAGCCGGGCGGTCAGGGGCGCAGTTCGTTCGAGAGGACAGTTCAGCTCCCATGGCGAAGATTCTGAAGTTCGACGAGGACGCCCGTCGCGCCCTTGAGCGCGGCGTCAACAAGCTTGCCGACACGGTCAAGGTGACGATCGGCCCCAAGGGCCGCAACGTCGTCATCGACAAGAAGTTCGGCGCTCCCACCATCACCAACGACGGTGTCACCATCGCGCGCGAGGTCGAGCTCGACGACCCGTACGAGAACCTCGGTGCCCAGCTGGTGAAGGAGGTGGCGACCAAGACCAACGACGTAGCGGGTGACGGCACCACCACCGCCACCGTGCTCGCCCAGGCGCTCGTCCGCGAGGGCCTGCGCAACGTTGCCGCGGGTGCTTCCCCGGCCGCCCTGAAGAAGGGCATCGACGCCGCGGTCAAGGCTGTGTCCGAGGAGCTCCTCGCGACCGCCCGCCCGATCGACGACAAGTCCGACATCGCCGCCGTGGCCGCGCTCTCCGCGCAGGACTCGCAGGTCGGCGAGCTCATCGCGGACGCGATGGACAAGGTCGGCAAGGACGGTGTCATCACCGTCGAGGAGTCCAACACCTTCGGTCTGGACCTCGAGTTCACCGAGGGCATGGCCTTCGACAAGGGTTACCTGTCCCCGTACATGGTGACCGACCAGGAGCGTATGGAGGCCGTCCTCGACGACCCGTACATCCTGATCCACCAGGGCAAGATCGGCTCGATCCAGGAGCTGCTCCCGCTGCTGGAGAAGGTCATCCAGGCCGGTGGCTCCAAGCCGCTGCTGATCATCGCCGAGGACGTCGAGGGCGAGGCCCTGTCGACCCTGGTCGTCAACAAGATCCGTGGCACCTTCAACGCCGTCGCGGTGAAGGCCCCGGGCTTCGGTGACCGCCGCAAGGCCATGCTCGGCGACATCGCCACTCTCACCGGTGCGACCGTCATCGCCGAGGAGGTCGGCCTCAAGCTCGACCAGGCCGGTCTGGACGTGCTGGGCACCGCCCGCCGTGTCACCGTCTCCAAGGACGACACGACCATCGTGGACGGCGGCGGCGAGCCCGGCGACGTCAAGGGCCGGGTCAACCAGATCAAGGCCGAGATCGACGCCACCGACTCCGACTGGGACCGCGAGAAGCTCCAGGAGCGCCTCGCGAAGCTGGCCGGCGGCGTGTGCGTGATCCGTGTCGGTGCCGCCACCGAGGTGGAGCTCAAGGAGAAGAAGCACCGTCTGGAGGACGCCATCTCCGCGACCCGCGCCGCGGTCGAGGAGGGCATCGTCTCCGGTGGTGGCTCCGCTCTGGTCCACGCCGTCAAGGTCCTCGAGGGCAACCTCGACAAGACCGGCGACGAGGCCACCGGTGTCGCGGTCGTCCGCCGCGCCGCGGTCGAGCCGCTGCGCTGGATCGCCGAGAACGCCGGCCTCGAGGGTTACGTCATCACCTCGAAGGTCGCCGAGCTCGACAAGGGCCAGGGCTTCAACGCCGCGACCGGCGAGTACGGCGACCTGGTGAAGGCCGGCGTCATCGACCCGGTCAAGGTCACCCGCTCCGCGCTGGAGAACGCCGCGTCCATCGCGTCGCTGCTGCTGACGACCGAGACCCTGGTCGTCGAGAAGCCGGCCGAGGAAGAGGCCGAAGCCGGTCACGGCGGCCACGGTCACTCGCACTGACGAGCTGCCACCTCGGCTCACCGCCGCACAAGGCCCCCGTTCCCGCTGTTCAGCGATGGGAACGGGGGCCTTCGGCTGTCCTTTGCCGTTGGATCAGTCGAGTGCGCCGAGCTGGCGCATCAGGCCGAGGAGGTCCTCGTGCCACCAGCCTTCCTGGATCCTGCCGTCCTTGAACCGGAAGATCGTGGTGCCCGTCATGGTGCACTGCCTGCCCGTGGGGGCGATCCCCATGAAGTCGCCCTCGTGGGTGCCGGTCCAGGTCCACAGCGTCACGACGTCGTCACCCTCGCAGACCTGACGGTCCAGGCTGAGGGTGAAGTCGAAGGCCGCACGCCATCCGATCACGTCGTTCTTCAGGGAGTCGGACCCGATCACCGTGTCCTGTTCCTTCGCGACGTCGTGGTCGATGTAGTCGGGCGCGAACACCTCGTCGATGGCTTCGAGATTGCCCCCGACGGCGATCTCGTGGAAGAACCGGCGCGACAGTGTCTGGTTCAACTGTTCGTCACGGACCACATCGAGGTCGGTGAAGGTGGGCATCCCGTCGCAGAGCGCCACCATCTCCTGGAAGATCTGGTCGGTCTCCGGCAGCTTCGAGTTCGCCATCGCATCTTCGTACGAAGCGAATTCGACGATCTCGACGTAGTGGGACCCGTCGGAGCGGTCCTTGCCGATGAGGCTGTGCGTGGCCGTCCGGGTGCCCTTGGTCCGGTCGACCCATTCGTCCATGAGGCGGTCCATGTCGTCGAACCGCTCCGTCTTGCAGTCGATTACTTGTACGAATCTCATGGCGTCTCCCGGTCCTGCAGTTTGGATGGGATCCTTCCAGTTTAGAGTGCCCGTCAGTAGGCTTCGCGGCGTCGCGGGGCTGGGGCACGCACCTCGCGGCGTTGTCGTCGATCACCAACTCCCCCATAGCCCTGAAGGGGCATGGGGGGACCCCCTTCGCGTCGGCTCAATCCTCCGCCTTGCGATGCACGCACCCCAGCCCCGCTCCTTCACCCGCGCTGCCTACTGCCGGGCACTCTTAGTGAGTCAGAGGGCTTTCGACGTTCGGGGCTCAGGCCGAGTGCTGCAGGCTTCCGGCGTGCACCGGGTCCGCGAAGGGCAGGCCGGACGCGAACCGCTCCATCTCGTCGAGTGCCTGGTCGGCCATCCGGTGCAGCTCATCGCCCTGCGAGCCCGCGATGTGCGGAGTGAGCAATACATTCGGCAGCTCGTACAACGGCGAGAGCGCGGGCGGAAGTTCGGGATCCGTCACATCCAGCACCGCGTGCAGCCGCCCGCTCCGCAGCTCCGCAAGCAAGGCGTCCTCGTCGATCAGCGACCCGCGAGCCGTGTTGATCAGCGTCGTGCCCGTCGCCATCGCCGCCAGTTGCGCCGCGCCGATCAGATGGTGCGTCTCCGGCAGCTGCGGCGCATGCACGGAGACGACGGAGCTGTGTGCGCACAGCTCGTCCAGCGCCGCGAGCCGTACGCCCAGCCGGGCCTCCTCCGCCGCGTCGACGTAGGGGTCGTACAGCAGGACGTCCAGGTCGAAGGGGTGCAGCAGCTCGATCACCCGTCGGCCGATGCGGGATGCTCCGATGATGCCGACGGTGCGGCGGTAGTTGCCGGAGCCGGCGAGCTCCTGGAGCCAGTCGTGGTCGGTGCGCAGGGCGGCGTAACGCTGTGCGGTCTGCAGCACCCGCTTGCCCGCGAAAAGGATCGCGGCAAGGGTGAACTCGGCGACGGGCAGCGCATTGGCACCGGCCGCCGAGGTGACGGCGATCCCGCGTTCCCAGCAGGCGTCCGTGATGTGGTGCTTCACGGAACCGGCCGCGTGCACCACGGCCCGCAGCCGCGGTGCGCCGTCCAGCACCTCGGCGGTCAGCGGTGTCGCACCCCAGCAGGTCAACAGCACCTCGGCCTCGGCGAGCGCGGCGGCCGTCTCCGGTGTCGGGTCGGCCAGGTCGTGGGCGACGAAGCGGGGATCCGTACGGGTGAGGGTGGCCAGTCGTGTGCGGTGGCGGTCGGCGAGGAGCCGGTCGGCGATGCCGGGGCCCATCGCCAGCAGGGCTTTCGGCCGGTTGTCAGTGGCGTGGGGCATGGTGGAACTCGGACTCCTCAAAGGGCGCTCGGCTCAAGGGGCGGGCGACGGTCACTTGACGCTTCCGGCGGTCAGACCCGCCTTCCAGTGCCGCTGCAGGGAGACGAAGGCGACGATCAGGGGGATCACGGCGAGGAGGGATCCGGTGACGACGAGCGGATAGAAGCTCGGCTCGCCGTGGGTGTTGGTGTTCCAGGAGTACAGACCGAGGCTCAGCGGGAACAGCTTGCGGTCCGACAGCATCACGAGGGGGAGGAAGAAGTTGTTCCAGATCGCGGTGAACTGGAAGAGGAAGACGGTCACGAAGCCCGGCATGACCATGCGCAGTCCGATCGACCAGAAGACGCGCAGCTCGCCGGCTCCGTCGATACGGGCGGCCTCCAGCGCCTCGTTCGGGATGTAGCCGGTGGAGAACACCCGGGCGAGATAGACACCGAACGGGTTGACGAGGACCGGGATCAGCACCGACCAGTAGGTGTTGACGAGACCGGTCCTGGACGCCAGGAGATACATCGGCAGGGCGAGCGCGGTGGTCGGGACCAGCACGCCCATCAGTACCAGGCCGAACAGCTTCTCCTTACCCCGGAATTCGTACTTGTCGAAGGCGTACCCCGCGGCGACACAGATCAGCGAACAGACGACCGCGCCGCCGCCCGCGTAGAAGAGGCTGTTCAGGTACCAGCGGAAGTAGATGCCGTCGCCGTAGGAGGCGAGGTTCGACAGGTTCTCGCCGAGGTTGAAGCCGTCGAAGGAGAACGCGTTGCCCGCGAGCAGACCGCCGGTGTCCTTGGTGGCGGCGGTGACCAGCCAGACGAGAGGGAAGAGCATGTAGACGACCGCGAGGACCAGGAAGCCGTTGACCGCCGTCCTGGACATCCAACGGCTCTTAGGAGCTGAGGAGTTCATGCCTTCCTGCCCTTCCGACCGGTGAAGCGGGTGACGACGAAGGACAGCAGCGCGGCGGTGAGGGCCAGCAGGATGGAGGCCGCGGCCGCGAGGCCGTAGTCGTTGCGTTCGAAGGCCGCGGTGTACGCGTACATGTTCGGCGTCCAGGTGGAGGAGACGGCGGATCCGGTGCCCTTGTTGAGGATCAGCGGTTCGGTGAACAGCTGCAGCGAGCCGATGACCGTGAACAGGGCGACCATCACGACGGAGGCGCGGATCAGCGGCACCTTGATGCTCAGCGCGATGCGCCAGGCGCCCGCCCCGTCGACCGTGGCCGCTTCGAGCACGGAGCGGTCGATGGCCTGCAGCGCCGCGTAGAAGATCACCATGTTGTAGCCGAGCCATTCCCACAGGGCGATGTTGACGACGGACGGGAGGGCGCCTTCGGGGGAGAAGAAGTCGAAGCCGATGCCGCCGGACTCCATGGCGCTGATGACCGGGCTGAGCTGCGGCGTGTAGAGGTACACCCAGATCAGCGCGGCGATGATGCCCGGCACGGCATGCGGCAGGAAGAGCGCGAGCTGGAAGAACCGGCGGGCGCGGGCCAGCGTGGAGTCCAGCAGCAGGGCGAGGGCGAGGGCCCCGATGAGCAGCAGCGGAATGTAGAAGAGGCAGTATCCGAGGAGTACGCCGAAGCCCTCGCGGAATGCCCGGTCACCCAGCGCCGCCGCGTAGTTGTCGAGTCCGCTGAAGACGGTCTCGGTGCCGCCGAAGCCCAGACCGGACTGTTTCTCGGTGAACAGGCTGAGCCAGACCGCGTATCCGATCGGCACCACCATCGCCAACGTGAACAGTACGAAGAAGGGCCCCAGCAGGATGGCGGCGGCTCTGGTCGTCCGGGCGCGGTTCATCAGCCTGCGTCCTCGACCTTCAGACCGCGCTTCTTCAGCTCGGCGACCGTGGCGTCATGGCCCGCCTTGACCGCGTCGGCGATCGTCGTGCCACCGGCCGCGACCTTGCCGAACTGGTCCTTGATGGTGGTGTTCGTCGTGCCGGTCGTCGGACCCCAGGTCCAGTCGGGGCCGATGGACGCCGCAGCGTCCTCGAACACCTGGTAGATGTCCTCGCCGCCGTAGAAGTCCGCGTCGAAGGCCTTCTTCGCCACCGGACGCAGCTCGGCCGCGGCCGGGAAGGCGCTCGACGTGCCGGACTCGATCCGGGCCTTGATGCCGTCCTCGGTGGTCGACATCCAGGTGGCGAATTCGACCGCGGCCTTCGCCTTCTTGCTGGTCTTCGTCACCGCGAAGGTGGAGCCGCCGAGCATGCCGCTGGCCGGCTTGCCGTCCCAGCTGGGCATCGGGGCGACCGCCCACTTGCCGCTCTGCTCGGGCAGGGTGCCCTTGAGTACGCCCGCGCCCCAGGCGGCGCCGAGATAGCCGACGGTGCCGCCGTTCTTCAGGGAGTTGGTCCACTCGGGGCTGAACGAGGCGTTGGCGCGGATCAGGTCGTCGTCGAGCAGACCCTGCCAGTAGTCGGCGACCTTGGTGGTGGCCGCGTCGGTCGTGTCGACCTTCCAGGTGTCGCCATCGGCCTTGAACCACTGTGCGCCGGCCTGCCAGGCCATAGCCTGGAACGTGGTCGGGTCGTCGGGGAAGAACGTGCCGATGCGGGCCTTCTTGTCGGCCTTCTTGATCTTCTCGGCCGCCTTGCGGAACTCGTCCCAGGTGGTGGGGACCTCGACGCCGTACTTCTGGAACAGGTCCTTGCGGTAGTAGAAGGACTGCGGCGAGGCGTCGAAGGGGACGGCCCAGTTCTTGCCGCCGAGCGTCGTCAGCTCCACCGCCTGCGGCAGCAGCTTCTTCCTGATGTCCTCGGTGAAGTACTGGCCTATGTCCTGGAGCGCGCCCTGACTGACGTACTCCGGAAGCTGCGGGTACTCGATGGACACCAGGTCGGGGGCGTTGCCCGCCTTCACCGCGTTGGAGATCTTGGCGTAGCCGCCCGCGTTGCCGGACGGGATCTCCTCGTACACGACCTTGATGTTCTTGTGCGAGGCGTTGAACGCGTCAACGACCTCCTTGGACCCCTTGGCCCAGCCCCAGAAGGTGATGCTGACGGGCTTGCCGTCGCTTCCGGGGGCGGCGCTGTCGTCGCCGCTGCCGCCGCAGGCCGTGAGGACGGCGAGGGCGGTGGCGGCGCCGACGAGGGCAAGGGACGTTCTGCTCGAACTGCGGCTCACAGCGAGGCTCCTGAACAGGCGACGACATTGGCGTTGGCCGTGATCCTTGAACCAGTCGTGACCGAAGTCAAGAGCGAAAGATTGATTGATCGAAAAAAGATCAAATAAGTTACGTACGGAAGCGGGCTGCGGGAGCTGCGGGAGGGGCCGCGGGGGACGGGTTACGGGAGGGGCGAACCACACGAGTCGCGGACGCGCAGCTGCGGCAGCAGCGTCAGATGGCGCCGCGGCGCGCCCGCGCCCTCGCCCAGCCGTTCCACCAGCAGCTCGGTGGCATGCCGGCCCACATCGCGCTTGGGCGGCGCCACCGCCGTCAGCGGTGTGTCGGCGAGCGCGGCCACCTCGTCGTCGTACGCGATCAGCGCCAGGTCGTCCGGCACCCGCACACCCAGCTCGGCCAGGCGCTGCACCACCTGGATCGCGTCCACGTCGTTGTGGATCAGCGCCGCCGTGGCCACCCCCGAGACGACCGCCTCGCGCAGCGCCTGCACCGCCGCCTCGAAGGCGTCGGGGGCCAGCTCCGCCGGTACGGAATCGATCACGTCCTGCGGTGCCCGCAGCCCCAGCACGGCCAGTGCCTCCGCGTATCCGGACCGCACCGCGATCGCTGTCGGGGAGTCGGCGCGGGCCATCAGCAGCGGGGCCCCGTGCCCCAGTTCCACCAGGTGGCGCACGGCGAGCAGTACCCCGTGGGCATGGTCCGAGCAGACCCGGTCCAGGCCGTCCAGCCGCGAGCCCGCGGCGGGCCGGCGCTCCAGCAGAACCGTGGGCACGGGCAGCGAGGCGATCCAGTCGCCGAATGCCGCCGGGTCGCCGGGGTGCTGCCAGCCGGGCGCGATCAGCAGGCCCTCCGCGCCCGCCGAGAGCAGCCCCTCGGTGCGCGCGTGGTCCTCCTCGGGCCGGTAGTCCGAGATCCGCAGGATCAGCCGGGCCCCGGCCCGGGCCGCCGCCTCGTGCGCCCCGCGGATGACCTCGGCGAAGTAGTACGTCGCCGAGGGTGCGAGCATGCCGAGGACCAGGCCGCTGCCCGCGCCGGAGGCGGCCCCGGGGGCCGCGCGGTCCTGCGGCCAGGAGACCGAGCCGTGCACCCGGTCCAGCAGGCCCCGGCCCGCCAGCTCCTCCACGTCCCGACGCACCGTGACGGGCGAGACGCCCAGCTGGGAGGCGAGATCGGAGACCCGGGCCGAGCCCCGTTCCCGTACCAGCCCCAGCAGCCGGTCATGACGTTCAGCAGCGGTTTCGCGCACGGCAGCAGTCCCCTCGCAGTGATCCGACCTCGGGATCGACCCTAGACCAGCGTGATCGAACGATGGCAGTTTCGATCATTCAAACGTAATCCATTGACGTTCGATCAATCCGAGTCCAGGATTCCGGCGATGCCGACTCGACCCTGACTGTTCGTACGGAGGAATTGTGAGACATCGCGTCACCGCCGCAGCGCTCGCGGCCCTGACTGCTGCCGCCGGTGTGACCGTCGCGGGCCAGGCAGCCGCGCAGGCCGCGCCCATCGGCCGCACCTTCCATGTCGACTGCTCGGCCGACCCGGCCGGTGCCACCGGCAGCAAGGCGCATCCGTGGACCACCCTGGCCGAGGCGGGCGTCCCCACCTACGGCCCCGGCGACCGGCTGCTCTTCAAGCGGGGCACCACCTGCACCGGCACCCTCGCCCCGCAGGGTGAAGGCTCCGCCCGCGCGCCCTTCACCATTGCCGACTACGGCAGCGGCGAGGCCCGCGCGAAGCTCGACGGCGCGGGCGCCCACGACGTCGTCCTGCTCTCCAACACGCAGTACGTGCACCTGGGCGACCTGGAGATCACCAACGCCGCCGCCCCCGGCAGCGAGCGGAACGGGGTCCGGCTGCGCCTGACCGACTACGGCACCGCCCGCGGCTTCAAGCTCTCCGGCCTGTACATCCACGATGTGCGCGGAGGCGACTACAAGACGGTCTCCGGCTCCAGCGCGATCCAGATCGCGGTCGAGGGGAAGGCGAAGCCCAGTGCGTACGACGGTCTCGACATCAGCCACAACCGCATCGAGGACGTCGACCGTGAGGGCATCTACTTCAAGTCGACGTTCTCCAAGCGCGATCTGGTCGGCCAGCAGCAGGACCCGAACGTCTACCCGGGGGAGTGGACGCCCAGTACCGGCGTGCGGATCCACCACAACACGCTGAAGTCCCTCGCGGGTGACGGCATGAAGCTCGACACCACCAGCGGCGCCCGCGTCGACCACAACAGGGTCGACGGCTTCCAGCTCCGCTCGCCCTCCGCCAACGCCGGTATCTGGACCTTCAACACCGACGACACGACCATCGAGTACAACGAGGTCTCGGGCGGCGGAAACACCCACGACGGCATGTCGTTCGACGCCGACGGCGCCTCGCAGAACACCGTCTTCCAGTACAACTACAGCCACGACAACACCGGTGGCTTCCTGCTGATCTGTCCGTACAGCGGCGCCAAGACCATCGGCACGGTCGCCCGCTACAACGTCAGCCGGAACGACGGCGCGCGCCTCATCCAGAACTGCTGGGGCCCGATCCTCGACACGCAGATCTACAACAACACCTTCCACAACAAGGAGAAGGTGCCCGGCTACCTCGTCCAGGACGACGCTGGAAGCCCCGCCACCACCCAGCACGAACTGTCCATCCGTAACAACATCTTCGTGAGCGAGGGCACCGGCGGCTACGCGTTCAAGAACCCGACCCCCGGGCTCTCCTTCGACCACAACGCGTTCCACGGCATCGAGATGGCCCGCCCCAACCCCGGCGGCATCACCGAGGACCCGAAGCTGCGGGACGACTTCCGGCTCGGCGAGGGCTCGCCCGCCCTGGCCGCCGGAGCCGTCATCGAGAACAACGGCGGCAAGGACTGGTTCGGCAACGAGCTGAAGCCCGGCACCCCCAACATCGGCGCGTACGCGGGCCGCGGCGTCAAGTAATCCGCACACCGTCCGACCGCCCTACTGCGGACCGTACTTGCGGCCTGTCTTGGAGGTGACCCCTCCGAGCAGGCCGCGCGGCGTCACCTTCACCAGCCCCATCAGCGCCTTGTACCGCGCGTCGGGGATCGACACCGACTTCCCGCGCGTCAGATCCGCCAGCGCCGAGGCGACCAGTTTGTCCGCGTCGAGCCACATCCAGCCCGGAATGTTGTCGGTTCCCATCCCGGCGCGCTCATGGAACTCGGTCCGTACGAAGCCGGGGCACAGCGCCATCAGCCGCACCCCCGAACCGGCCAGGTCCTTCGCCGCGCCCTGGGTGAACTGAACGACCCACGCCTTGGACGCGCCGTACGTCCCGCGCGGTACGAACGCCGCCACCGAGGCCACATTGACCACCCCGCCCCGCCCGCGTTCCTTCATCCCCGACGCGGCAGCCGAGGTCAGCCGCAGCACCGCCTCGCAGTGCACCTTCAGCATCGTCAGCTCGTCCGCCATCGACACATCCAGATAGCGGCCCTTGTTGCCGAACCCGGCATTGTTGATCAGCAGATCGACGGGCTGCCGGCGGTCCGTCAGCCGCGCCTCGACCGAGGCGATCCCGTCGTCCTCGGAGAGGTCGGCGGTCAGTACCTCGGCCTCGATGCCGTGCCGGTCGTGCAGTTCGGTGGCCTGTTCCCGGAGTCGCTCGGTGCTGCGCGCCACCAGCACCAGATTGTGCCCGTCGGCCGCGAGACGCCGCGCGAAGGCGGCCCCGATTCCCGCGGTCGCACCCGTAATCAATGCAGTCGTCATACGCGGCACGTTAGTGCCCCGCACGTCGCACTGATCACTCGCCCGGTGCCTGCGCCTCCACGTACTTCAGGGCGGTGCGCAGCGTCTCGGGATGCAGTGCGTCCCGGGCCGTGAGCAGCTCCGGCAGCAGGTCCCGTCGCACCGTCGCCGCCAGGAACTGCATCCGTACGGTGATGTCGTGGTCCGGCCGGTGCACGATCTCGACCGGGTCCCCGGCGCGGATCTCGCCCGGCTCGATCACCCGCAGGTAGGCGCCCGGAGCGGCCGCCTCGGTGAACCGCTTGACCCAGCGCTTCTCTCCGAGGTGACCGGCGAACGTGCGGCACGGAATGCGACCCGACGTCACCTCCAGGACCAGATCGGGTCCGATCCGCCAGCGTTCGCCGATCCTCGCGCCGCTCACGTCCAGTCCGGCGGTCGTCAGGTTCTCGCCGAACGCGCCGTTGGCCAGCGGGCGGCCGAGCGAACGCTCCCAGGCGTCGAGATCCTCACGTGCGACGGCGTACACGGCCTGGTCCGAGCCGCCGTGATGGCGCAGATCGCACACCGCGTCCCCGGCCACCCCACTGCCGCCGGTGCCCTTGGGCCCGGGGTCGGTGACCCGCACCGGGCCGGCGGCCGGCTGCTTGCCGATCCCTGTCACGCCGCCGGCGGCGTCGGTGTAGTCGACGGCCTCGGGCCGTCCCGCATTCACAGTCAGCAGTTCCATGCAGCGAACGCTAGTGCTGGACGGTGCGACGGGGCAGAGCCCGCCCGGTGGGGCACTGACGACCCCACCCTCAAAGATGCATGCGAATAATTCGCATCCCACCCAAGCTGCCCTTATGGTTGAAGGGTGATCGAAGCCCGTCATCTCCGTGTCCTGCGCGCCGTGGCCGCCACCGGCTCGTTCTCCGCCGCCGCGCGCGAACTGGGCTGCACCCAGCCCGCGGTCAGCCAGCAGATGAAGGCCCTGGAATCCTCGGCCGGCACCACGCTGCTGATCCGCACAGGCCGCGAGATGCGGCTCACCCAGGCGGGTGAGGCGCTGGTACGTCACGCGTCCGGCATCCTCGCCGGGCTGACCGCCGCCGAGGAGGAGGTCGCCGCGATCGCCGGGCTGCGGGCGGGCCGGGTCCGGCTCGTCTCGTTCCCCAGTGGCAGCTCCACTCTGGTTCCCGGGGCCCTGGCCGCCCTGCGCGCCGCCCACCCGGGGACGAGGGTCTCCCTGGTCGAGGCGGAGCCGCCGCGCTCGGTCGAGATGCTCAGGGAGGGTGACTGCGACATCGCGCTGGCGTTCCGCTACGGCGCCTCGGGTGGCGAGTGGGAGGACCTGGTCGTGCGCCCATTGCTCACCGACCGGCTGATCGGCCTGGTTCCCGACGGGCACCGGCTGGCCGGTGCGGACGTGGTGGGGATCGGTGAACTGGCCGACGAGTCCTGGATCGCGGGCTGCCCGCGCTGCCGACGGCAGCTGGTGGAGGTCTGCGAGGAGTCCGGCTTCATCCCCCGGATCGACTTCGCCACCGATGACTACCCCGCGGTGGTCGGTCTGGTCGGCGCCGGTCTCGGAGTGGCCGTGCTGCCGGCGCTGGCGATCGAGTCGGTGCGCCCCAAGGGGGCCCGCACCGTGACGGTGGAGCCGGCGATCGAACGCGAGATCGTCGCACTGACTCTTCCCGACCTGGCCCACGTCCCCGCCGTGGCGGCCACCCTGGATCAGCTGTCCCTGGCTGCCGTCCGCTAGGCCGGGGCCGCGCATGCCACTGGCCCGCCCCGCGGACATGCGGTGCAGGAACGTTTCTTCTGTTGTCGTGCGGAGTGCGTAAGGATCAGGTGTGCCCGGACGGGGCGGCCATCCCCGGAGGTGCTGCCGCGATCAGTCGGTTGCGGGCCCGTCCCATGAGCTCCTCGCGCTCGTCCTCGGTCAGTCCGCCCCACACCCCGTAGGGCTCCCGCACCGCCAGGGCGTGCGCTGCGCACTCGGCGCGTACCGGGCATCGCATACAGACCTCTTTCGCCGAGTTCTCGCGGGCGCTCCGTGCCGCTCCGCGCTCACCCTCCGGATGGAAGAACAGCGAGCTGTCGACCCCACGGCAGGCCGCCAGCAGCTGCCAGTCCCACAGATCGGCGTTGGGTCCGGGAAGGCGGGAGAAATCTGCCATTGCTTGTCCCCTCGAAACCATGATGGGTAGGAAACGTCGTTGGCGTTCGTCGTTGGACCGGCGCCCATGACCGTACATCTACGGTGCTAGTAGATGTAAATATGACTGATTGCGAATCTAGCCACAGACACTAGCAAAAGGGAAGAAAACCGACTAAATGGGGCATACGTTGAAGTGAAAGTTCGGTTGACGGCTTGACGAGCCGCGCCGCTCTCCTCTGTGCACGGTCCCTCACGTAGAGTGCCGAACCCGCCCCGCGGACCCGTAACTCTTTCGAGTGACCATCGTTGAGAGTGCGGAGGCGGTTGGCAGAAAAAGCGATCGGGCAGATGTCCGAGAGCGTCAACCGCACAGGTGACGACTTGTACCAGCCTGGAGGCTCAAGGTGACGCGCATCAGCTGCGGAGGACGGTCATGACATCCGTCCTCGTCTGCGACGACTCCCCGCTTGCCCGAGAAGCGCTCCGTCGCGCGGTCGCGACCGTGCCCGGCGTCGAGCGTGTGACGACGGCGGCCAACGGCGAGGAAGTTCTCCGCCGCTGGGGAGCCGATCGTTCGGATCTGATTCTGATGGACGTACGCATGCCCGGTCTGGGGGGTGTGGAGACGGTCCGGCGGCTGCTCTCCGCCGACCCCGGGGCCCGGATCATCATGCTGACCGTCGCGGAGGACCTGGACGGTGTCGCGCTCGCGGTCGCCGCCGGTGCCCGCGGATATCTGCACAAGGACGCCTCCCGCGCGGAGCTGCGGGCGACCGTCACCCAGGCGCTGGCCGATCCGACGTGGCGGCTCGCCCCGCGTCGGCTGCGGTCCGCCGAGATGGGTGCGGCGCCCACGCTCACTGCGCGTGAGATCCAGGTGCTCGAAGGGATGAGCCATGGCCGTTCCAACGCGGAGATCGGGCGCGAGCTCTTCCTCTCCGAGGACACCGTGAAGACGCACGCCAGACGGCTGTTCAAGAAACTCGGCGCCTCGGACCGGGCGCACGCCGTCGCGCTCGGCTTCCGCTGGGGCCTGGTCCGCTGATGACCTGCCATGACCGGTAGCCGGCCGCTTCCCCGTCCGCACTTCGGCGGACGGGGTGACGGGGGCGGCAGGACGCCATCGGCTGCTCGGCTGCCTCGGTATGTGACGCTTCCCGGCCGATGACGCATCCTTGAGATGTGGAGTTCCTCGGGAACGATTCGGTCGAGCGGAAGGGGAGGGCGCAGGACATGACTTCCGGCGCACCCGCTCATAACGCTTCGGTGCACAACTACGGACGCGGTGCCGCGGATGAAGCGGCGTCGAGGCACCATGGTCCGATGCGCGACGACGAGACGACGGTGATCGGTGCTCTGGTGCACCGTGCCGTCGACGGCGACGCCCAGGCCACTCATGATCTGCTGGCCCATGTCCACCCCCTCGCGCTGCGCTACTGCAGGTCCCGGCTGAACCGGTTGCCCGGTGATGCTCGCCACTTCGTGGAGGACCTGGCGCAGGAGGTCTGTGTCGCGGTGCTGATGGCGTTGCCGCGCTACAAGGACACCGGCAGACCCTTCGAAGCTTTTGTCTTCGCCATCGCCGGCCACAAGGTCGCCGATCTCCAGCGGGCCGCGATGCGGCACCCGGGGTCGACGGCCGTGCCCTCCGACGAGATGCCGGAGCGGCCGGACGATTCGCTCGGGCCCGAGGAGCGTGCGCTGCTCAGCAGTGACGCGGCCTGGGCCAAGAAGCTCCTCGCCAACCTCCCGGAGAACCAGCGTGAGCTGCTGGTTCTCCGGGTCGCGGTCGGTCTGACCGCCGAGGAGACCGGACAGATGCTCGGCATGTCGCCGGGCGCGGTCCGGGTTGCCCAGCACCGCGCACTGAGCAGGCTGCGCGCCCTCGCCGAGCAGTAGAGCGGCGTCGGATTTCCTCGTACGCAGGTTCCGTACGAAGCTACAGAACCTCTAGGTGATCTTGATCGTGGAATGAGACACCCCCGGAGGCCGTTAGCATGGACATCCGCACCGATCAAGGCCATTTGGGGAAGGTGTCATGACTGCAAACGTCGACGGAGTGCCCGAGAAATTCGCGACGCTCGGGCTGACATACGACGACGTGCTGCTGCTGCCCGGCGCATCCGAAGTGCTGCCCAACGCAGTCGACATCTCGTCCCGCATCTCGCGAAACGTACGCGTGAACATTCCGCTGCTCTCCGCGGCGATGGACAAGGTCACCGAGTCCCGAATGGCCATCGCCATGGCGCGGCAGGGTGGCGTCGGTGTGCTGCACCGCAACCTGTCGATCGAGGACCAGGTCAACCAGGTCGACCTCGTGAAGCGCTCCGAGTCCGGCATGGTGACCGACCCGATCACCGTGCACCCGGACGCGACGCTGGCCGAGGCCGACGCGCTGTGTGCCAAGTTCCGTATCAGCGGCGTCCCGGTGACCGACCCGGCGGGCAAGCTGCTCGGCATCGTCACCAACCGCGACATGGCGTTCGAGTCCGACCGCAGCCGCCAGGTGCGCGAGGTCATGACGCCGATGCCGCTCGTGACCGGCAAGGTCGGCATCTCCGGCGTCGACGCCATGGAACTGCTGCGCCGCCACAAGATCGAGAAGCTTCCGCTGGTCGACGACGCGGGTGTCCTCAAGGGCCTCATCACGGTCAAGGACTTCGTGAAGGCCGAGCAGTACCCGAACGCGGCCAAGGACGCCGAGGGCCGCCTCCTCGTCGGCGCGGCCGTCGGCGCCAGCCCCGAGGCCCTGGAGCGCGCGCAGGCCCTGGCCGGGGCGGGTGTGGACTTCCTCATCGTCGACACCTCGCACGGACACAACAGCAACGCGCTGAACTGGATGGCGAAGATCAAGTCCAGTGTCGGCATCGACGTCATCGGCGGCAACGTCGCGACGCGTGACGGCGCGCAGGCCCTGATCGACGCCGGTGTCGACGGCGTCAAGGTCGGCGTGGGCCCCGGCTCCATCTGCACCACGCGGGTGGTCGCCGGTATCGGCGTCCCGCAGGTCACCGCGATCTACGAGGCCGCCCTCGCCGCCCGCGCGGCCGGCGTCCCGGTCATCGGCGACGGCGGTCTGCAGTACTCCGGCGACATCGGCAAGGCGCTCGCCGCCGGTGCCGACACGGTCATGCTGGGTAGCCTCCTCGCGGGCTGCGAGGAGTCTCCCGGCGAGCTCCTCTTCATCAACGGCAAGCAGTTCAAGTCGTACCGCGGCATGGGTTCCCTCGGGGCGATGCAGTCCCGCGGGCAGGGCCGCTCGTACTCCAAGGACCGCTACTTCCAGGCCGACGTGGCCTCGGACGACAAGCTCGTGCCCGAGGGCATCGAGGGCCAGGTGCCCTACCGCGGCCCGCTGGCCAACGTGCTGCACCAGCTCGTCGGCGGCCTTCGCCAGACGATGGGCTATGTGGGCGCCGCCTCCATCGACGAGATGGAGACCAAGGGCCGCTTCGTCCGCATCACGTCCGCGGGGCTCAAGGAGAGCCACCCGCACGACATCCAGATGACGGTCGAGGCGCCGAACTACAGCAGGAAGTAACGCATCACCACAGGTGAGGGGCGGTCCGGGCGTACCGGGACCGCCCCTCAGCCGTGTGTCGGGGATACTGGGAACGCAGACGTAGAGGGAAAGGCCACATCATCGTGACTGAGATCGAGATCGGGCGCGGCAAGCGCGGCCGCAGGGCGTACGCATTCGACGACATCGCCGTCGTTCCGAGTCGTCGCACCCGCGACCCGAAGGAGGTCTCGATCGCCTGGCAGATCGACGCCTACCGGTTCGAGCTGCCGTTCCTGGCCGCACCCATGGACTCCGTGGTCTCCCCGCAGACCGCGATCAGGATCGGCGAGCTGGGCGGTCTCGGCGTCCTCAACCTCGAGGGCCTGTGGACCCGGCACGCCGACCCGCAGCCGCTCCTCGACGAGATCGCCGAGATGCCCGTGGAGTCGGCGACCCGCCGCCTCCAGGAGATCTACGCGGCTCCGATCCAGGAGGAGCTGATCGGGCAGCGCATCAAGGAGGTGCGCGACTCCGGTGTCGTCACCGCCGCCGCGCTCTCGCCGCAGCGCACCGCGCAGTTCTCCAAGGCCGTCGTCGACGCGGGTGTGGACATCTTCGTCATCCGCGGTACGACGGTCTCCGCCGAGCACGTCTCGGGCGCGGCCGAGCCGCTCAACCTCAAGCAGTTCATCTACGAGCTGGACGTCCCGGTCATCGTCGGCGGCTGCGCCACGTACACCGCGGCGCTGCACCTGATGCGGACCGGTGCGGCCGGTGTCCTCGTCGGCTTCGGCGGCGGCGCCGCGCACACCACGCGCAACGTCTTCGGCATCCAGGTCCCGATGGCGACCGCGGTCGCCGATGTGGCCGGGGCCCGCCGCGACTACATGGACGAGTCCGGCGGCCGGTACGTGCACGTGATCGCGGACGGCGGCGTCGGCTGGTCCGGCGACCTGCCGAAGGCCATCGCCTGCGGTGCGGACGCCGTGATGATGGGCTCCCCGCTGGCCCGCGCGACGGACGCGCCCGGCCGCGGCCGGCACTGGGGCATGGAGGCCGTCCACGAGGACGTGCCGCGCGGCAAGCTGGTCGACCTGGGCTCCGTCGGCACGACGGAGGAGGTCCTCACCGGCCCCTCGCACACCCCCGACGGTTCGATGAACATCTTCGGTGCGCTGCGCCGGGCGATGGCGACGACGGGATACAGCGACCTCAAGGAGTTCCAGCGCGTCGAGGTGACGGTGGCGGACTCGCAGCACCGCCGCTGATCGGTGACGGACATACGGAAGGGCCCGGACCGCGGAAGCGGTCCGGGCCCTTCCGTATGAGCCGGATCAGTCCGCGGCCTTCTTGGCCCCGGAGAACGCGGCGAACGCGGCGATCGCGATGAAGACGAAGGTGAGCGGGTCGGCGTCGGCCTTCCAGGCCTCGTTCAGGAGGCCGAAGTGGTCGAAGAACGGCTCGGAGACGGTGACCGGGAGCTCCTTCGCGGCGATCATCGCCTCGCCGAGCAGCTGGCCGAAGTAGACGGAGACCAGGGCGATCACGGCGCGGAGGACCGGCAGTCCGGGGTTGCGGCCGCCGACCTTGCCGGCCGCAAGGCCGACGAGGAAGCCGACACCCACGGCCGCGTAACCGATCTCGTGCTTCGTGGCGCCGATGATCGCGCCGTAGACGGCCGCGGCCACGACGGCTGCGACGACGCCGGCGAGCAGGCCGAGTCCGACGTTGTTGCGCGCGGGCGCCGGGGCCGGTGCGAACGGTGCGCCGCCGAACTGGCCGGGCTGGCCCGGCTGCTGCCCGGCGAACGGATTGCCGGTCGCGACGCCGGGCTGACCGGGCTGCCCCGGCTGCTGGCCCGCGAACGGGTTGCCGCACGAGTGTGCGAGAAGTGACGCCGCAGGCTAGCAGCCGCCTGTGACATCGCCCACCGAAATCCTCGGGGGAACTGCGCTCACAACCGGTGTGCGGCTCCGGCCGGGGTGGCACCGCGGGTGTCCAGAAGGAGTTGGGCCTTCACGGCGAGGCCTTGGAGGTCGTACGTACGGTGGTGTTGCAGCAACAGCGTCAGGTCCGCGCTCGCCGCCGCCTCGTACAGCGAGTCCGCGCGCGGGACGGGCAGTTCGCGTACCCGCCAGTCCAGGACGTGCGGGTCGTGGTAGCCGATCTGCGCGCCCATGTCCATCAGCCGCGTCGCGATCTCCCGGGCGGGGGACGCCTCCTGGTCGGCGAGGTCCGGCTTGTAGGTGACGCCGAGGAGCAGGACCCTGGCGCCGCGGACGGACTTGCCGTGTTCGTTGAGCAGGGTGGCGCAGCGCTGGATCACGTAACTCGGCATCCGGTCGTTGATCTCCTGGGCGAGCGAGACCATCCGCAGCGGGTGGCCGGGGGTGCGGCTGTTGTACGGGAGGTAGCCCGGGTCGACCGGGGCGCAGTGGCCTCCGACGCCGGGGCCCGGGCGGAACGGCTCGAAGCCGAACGGCTTGGTCTCGGCGCACCGGATGACGTCCCAGAGGTCGACACCGAGGTCGTGGCAGAGCACCGCCATCTCGTTCACCAGGGCGATGTTGACGTGCCGGAAGTTGGTCTCCAGAACCTTCGTCATCTCGGCCTCGCGCGGCCCGCGGGCGCGTACGACCTTGTCGGTCAGCCGGCCGTAGAACGTGGCGGCCGACTCGGTGCAGGCGGGGGTGAGGCCGCCGATGACCTTGGGGGTGTTGGCGTAGACGTGGGCGCGGTTGCCCGGGTCGAGACGGCTGGGGGAGCAGGCGAGGTGGAAGTCGCGTCCGGCGCGCAGTCCTGAGCCCTCTTCGAGGAGGGGGCGCACGAAACTCTCGGTGGTGCCGGGGGGCACGGCCGATTCCAGCAGGACCGTGGTGTGCGGGCGGAGTCCGGTGGCGAGGGCGCGGGTGGCGTCGGCGACGGCGGTGAGGTCGATGGTGCGGTCGGCGCCGAGAGGGGTGGGCGCGCAGATCACGGCGGTACGGACCCGGCCCAGCTCGGCCGGGTCGGTGGTGGGCCGGAAGCCCCCCGAGAGCATCCGGCGGATCTCCGAGGCCGTGAGGGAGCCTTCGACGGGGGTGCGGCCGGCGGAGAGCTCGGCGAACGGGCGTGGGTCGGTGTCGTAGCCGACGGTGTGGATACCGGCGGCGACGGCGGCTTGGGCGAGAGGCAGGCCGAGGTGACCGAGTCCGATGACGGCGAGGTCTGCGGGCATAGAAGTGGCCGTCCTTCCCTAAGACCATGAGAGCAGAAAGCGCAACCGCTGGGGACAGCGCAATGTCAGACTAGGCGTAAATATGACCTATATGTCGCATTGTGCGGGTCCCGTCGCCCGGGTGTTGTCCACAGGCGGTGGCTGAAGTCGCGGACCGCGGACAGAATCGAGAGGTGGGTACGGGAGTCCGACCCCCCGGTCGGACCGCAGCCCCGTGCCGGACCCACCCCGATCTACCGGGAGGCAGCAGTGAGGACAGCGACACTGGGACCTGCGGAGCGCGCCGAGGCGCTCGCCGCGATGGCCGAGCGCGAACTGGACGTGCTGGTCGTGGGGGCGGGCGTGGTCGGCGCCGGAACGGCGCTGGATGCGGCGACGCGAGGGCTCTCGACCGGACTGGTCGAGGCGCGCGACTGGGCGTCCGGCACGTCGAGCAGATCGAGCAAGCTGATCCATGGTGGGCTGCGCTATCTGGAGATGCTGGACTTCGCACTCGTGCGGGAGGCGCTGAAGGAGCGCGGACTGCTGCTGGAGCGGCTGGCCCCGCATCTGGTGAAGCCGGTGCCGTTCCTCTATCCGTTGCAGCACAAGGGCTGGGAGCGGTTCTACGCCGGTTCGGGCGTCGCGCTGTACGACGCGATGTCGGTGTCGTCGGGGCACAGTCGCGGGCTGCCCGTGCACCGGCACCTCTCCCGCCGCCGGGCTCTGCAGGTCGCGCCCGCGCTGAGGAAGGACGCGCTGGTCGGGGCGTTGCAGTACTACGACGCCCAGATGGACGACGCCCGCTACGTGGCGGCGCTGGTGCGCACGGCCGCGGGATACGGCGCGCAGGTGGCGAACCGGGCCCGGGTGATCGGCTTCCTGCGCGAGGGCGAACGGGTGGTCGGCGTGCGGGTGGAGGACGTCGAGACGGGCGGGGAGTACGAGGTCAGGGCCAAGCAGGTGGTCAATGCGACCGGGGTGTGGACGGACGACACCCAGTCGCTGATCGGTGAGCGCGGACAGTTCCACGTCCGGGCGTCCAAGGGCATCCACCTGGTCGTTCCGAAGGACCGCATCCACTCCTCGACCGGGCTCATCCTGCGGACCGAGAAGTCCGTGCTGTTCGTGATCCCGTGGGGCCGCCACTGGATCATCGGGACGACGGACACCGACTGGGACCTGGACAAGGCGCACCCGGCCGCGTCCAGCGCCGATATCGACTACCTCCTCGAACACGTCAACTCGGTCCTGGCCACCCCGCTGACCAGGGATGACGTCGAGGGCGTCTACGCCGGGCTGCGGCCGCTGCTGGCCGGTGAGTCGGACGCGACCAGCAAGCTCTCGCGCGAGCACACGGTGGCTCACCCGGCCCCGGGGCTCGTCGTCGTCGCGGGCGGCAAGTACACGACGTACCGGGTGATGGCGAAGGACGCCGTGGACGAGGCGGTGCACGGCCTCGACCAGCGGGTGGCCGACTGCGTCACGGAGGACATCCCGCTGCTGGGTGCGGAGGGCTACCGGGCGCTGTGGAACGCACGGGCGAGGACCGCGGCCCGCACCGGGCTGCATGTCGCCCGGGTGGAGCATCTGCTGAACCGGTTCGGGTCCATGACCGAGGAGATCCTGGAGCTGATCGCCGCCGATCCTTCGCTGGGCGAGCCGCTGCCGGCGGCGGACGACTATCTGAAGGCCGAGATCGTCTACGCCGCCTCGCACGAGGGGGCCCGCCACCTGGACGACGTCCTGACGAGGCGGACCCGGATCTCCATCGAGACCTTCGACCGGGGCACTCGCTCCGCGCGGATATGCGCGGAGCTGATGGCTCCGGTGCTGGGCTGGGACAAGGGGCAGATCGAGCGGGAGGTCGAGCACTACGAGAAGCGGGTGCAGGCGGAGCGGGAGTCGCAGCGTCAGCCGGACGACCTGACGGCGGACGCGGCACGGCTCGGGGCGCCGGACATCGTGCCGATCTGACGGTCCGGCCGTCGGTCCGAGCCGATCGGCGGCCCTTCAGGGGATGCGGTGACGATTCTGCCCGGCGGGGCAGAACTCGGCTTCGAGGAGCGCCGGTTCTAGGGTCGCTTCGGTCAAGGTGTCCGTGTTGATGCGGAACGTCAGGGTGTGTCGGCCGTCCCGGGTGGCTGCGGTGCGGACGTAGCTGCCCGCGATGTGGCCGTTGTGACCCCAGACGGTCGTCCCGCACGAGAGTTTCTGCGGATAGATGCCCATGCCGTAGATCCCGTGTGTCGTAACGGTGTTCAGCAGGGTGCTCAGCTGGGCGGGCGGCAGCAGGCGGCCGTCCAGCAGGGCTGCGTAGAAGCGGTTCAGATCGGCGAGCGTGGAGATCAGCTCTCCGGCCGCGCCCGCGGTGCGCGGATCGAGGACGGTGACATCGCGGAGGGTGCCGTCGGCCGGGTCGCGGGAGTAGCCGCGCCCGTGCGGTGCGGGCAGGCCGGTGCGGGCGCCGGGGAACGACGTGCCGGTGAGACGGAGGGGTTTGATGATGCGGTGTCTGATCTCGGCGGCGTAGCTGTGTCCGGTGACGCGTTGAACGACCAGGCCGAGCAGGACGTAGTTGGTGTTGGAGTAGGAGTAACCGCCGGCGGTGTTCGTGGGGCGGTGGGCCATGGCCCTCCGGATCGCGGCGATGGCGGAGACGGGGTGCGTGCCCGGGGCCGCGGTGTAGTCGAAGAGGCCGCTGGTGTGGGTGAGCAGGGCGCGCAGGGTGATGCGGCGGCCGTCGTTGCGGTGGCCGCGTACCAGCCCGGGAAGACGGCTGTCGACGGTGTCGGACAACTGCAGCCTGTGCTCCCGGGCGAGTTGGAGGACGACCGTCGCGACGAACGTCTTGGTGATGCTGCCTGCCCGGAACCGGTCCGCCAAGCGGATGCCGGGTCCCGTGGAACGATAGGTGGCGCGGCGGACGGCGGAGGCGTCCCGGCTGAGAAGTGCCGCGGCCGGGGCACCGCCCTCGGCGACGAGCCGGGGGAGGTACGCGGCTGCGGGCGTGAGGTGTGGTTCGCTGGGCAGGCTCGCTGTTCCGAGGCCGAACAGCGTGAGCACCACCAGGGTGGCGCGCAGCGCCCTGAGTGTCGGCATGGCAGGGAGTCCCTTCCTCCGGCCACATCATGACGGACCCCGGACCCGGCACCATGACCGGTCCCGGGGTGAGGGACAATGGACGCTCTGCCAGGGCGGGTTGATCGCAGAGGGGACGCATGTCGGAGGCGGAGCAGGCACGGGAGCCCCAACGGGACACGGATGGACGTCTCCTTGCGGGTAGGTACCGGCTCGGGGAGGTGCTCGGCCGGGGCGGTATGGGCACGGTCTGGCGTGCCGTCGACGAGACGCTGGGCCGCACGGTCGCGGTCAAGGAGCTGCGGTTCCCGTCGGCCATCGACGAGGACGAGAAGCGTCGGCTCATCACGCGCACACTGCGCGAGGCGAAGGCGATCGCCAGGATCCGCAACAACGGTGCGGTGACGGTCTACGACGTGGTCGACGAGGACGACCGGCCGTGGATCGTGATGGAACTCATCGAGGGCAAGTCGCTCGCCGAGGCGGTGCGCGAGGACGGTGTGCTGACGCCGAAGCGCGCGGCCGAGGTCGGTCTTGCCATCCTCGACGTGCTGCGTTCGGCGCACCGCGAGGGCATTCTGCATCGTGATGTGAAGCCGTCCAACGTGCTGATCGCCGAGGACGGCCGGGTCGTGCTGACCGACTTCGGCATCGCCCAGGTCGAGGGCGACCCGTCCGTCACGTCGACGGGCATGCTCGTCGGCGCACCGTCGTACATCTCGCCGGAGCGCGCCCGCGGGCACAAGCCGGGACCGCCCGCGGATCTGTGGTCGCTCGGCGGACTCCTGTACGCGAGTGTCGAGGGCTCCCCGCCGTACGACAAGGGTTCGGCGATCGCCACCCTGACCGCAGTGATGACCGAGCCGCTCGACCCGCCGAAGAACGCGGGTCCGCTGGAGGAGGTCATCTACGGCCTGCTCGCCAGGGACCCGGAGCAGCGGCTCGACGACGCGGGTGCGCGGGCCCTGCTCAACGACGTGATCCACGCTGCCGACAAGCCGGCCCCCGTGGTGCCGCCCCCGGCCGACTCCACCCAGGTCATGGCGCTGCCCGGAAGTGTCGTCGCTCCCCGCGCCAAGGGAGCGTCGAAGCCCGGTGAGGCGGCGGAGGGCGCCCGGGACCGGCTGCGCGGTGCGCTGCGTTCCGTGCGGAACGCGAAGTCGGCCCCCGGAGCGGGCGCGGCTGTCGCCTCCCCCGTCTCCGCCGAGCCCTCTGCCGTTTCCGCGACTCCGGCCCGGCCCAGGGTTCCGGCGACCTCCGCCTCCGGGGGTGTACCGCCGCAGCGTCCGGGCGGCCCGTCGAACAGCCCGGTCCGTGCGCCCCTCACGGACGTGGTGCCCCGTCGCACCCTGGTGATCATCGCTGCTGTCGTCGCGCTCGTCGTGCTCGGCACCGTCCTGGCGCTCTCGCTCGGCGGGGGCGACACGGACAACCGGAGCAGCGGTTCCGGCAAGGGGGACACGGCGGCCTCGGCGGGGGCTTCCGCGAGCGCAGGCTCCGGCAAGGACCAGGGCCAGGACCAGGGGCAGAACGCCGATCAGGGCGAGGACAAGGACAAGGGCAAGAGCAAGGACGGCGACTCGGGCAAGGGGTCGGACGACTCCGAGCCCAAGGGATCGGACTCGGGCAAGGCGGGCGCGCTGCCCGACGGCTACAAGACGGTCACCGACAAGCGGTTCCACTTCATGATGGCGATGCCCAAGAACTTCACGCCCTACAAGATCGCGGGCGCCAACTCCGGCCGGATCTACGCTGTGAACGGCGGCTACCCGCGCGTCCAGGTCGACTACAACGGCTCTCCCAAGGACGACGCCGCCGCGGCCTGGAACGCGGCCAAGGGCTATATCGCGGCCACCAGCAGCGGTTACCGGCACCTCGGGATCAAGACGGTCGAGTTCAACGGCTATCCGACCGTCGCCGACTGGCAGTTCGAGCGCAATGAGAACGGACAGCGGAGCCGCGTGCTCAACCGGGGCTTCAAGGTCGATGCCACGCACGGCTACTCGATCATGATCAGCTGCAAGGCGAGTGAGTGGAACGGCGACGCGTGCCGGACCGTGCGTGAGACGGCGTTCGCCACGTTCCGGCCCAAGGACTGAGCGGCGGGTTGCCTCGACCCTGCCGCGCGGCCCGCGCTTGCCACGTATCGTGAGAGGCCGAGGACCGTACGCAGCCATAACCGTAGGCGAATTGCACAGTATGTGACCGCAATTGACGGTTGTTGCGGTCTCCGTGACCGGGGGACAGCGCGCTCTGGGGAGGCGTCGTGGACGACTATGCGGGTCGGGTGCTTGCCGACCGCTACCGCCTGCCGCTGCCGCCTTCCGACGAGTACGAACTGGTCGAGACCCGGGCGTTCGACACGTACAGCGGACAGGAAGTCCGGGTGCGGCAGGTGCCGTTGCCGGAGGTCGTGGACGCCGAGGTGCTCGAGGGGGACGGACCGCCGCCGGCGGTGCGTCGGGCCGGCGGGCGTACGGTGCGGCGGTCCACGGACCCCGCGGTCCGGCGCGCGATCGAGGCCGCGCAGGCCGCGGCCCAGGTGCCCGACCATCCGAGGCTCGATCAGGTCTTCGACGTGTTCGCCGAGGACGGATCGCTCTGGATCGTGAGCGAACTGGTCGCGGCCCGTCCGCTGGCCGCGCTGCTCGCCGAGCGGCCGCTGAATCCGTACCGGGCCGCCGAGATCGGCTCCGATGTGCTGACGGCCCTGCGCGTGCTGCATGCGCACGGCTGGACCCACCGGAACATCACCGTCCGTACGGTGCTGATCTGCGACGACGGACGCGTCATGCTGACCGGCCTGGCGGCCGGGGCGGCGGAGGAGGCGTTGTGCGGGTATGTGCCGACGCCGCAGCCCGAGGACGGGTACGGGCGGCCCGCGCTCGAGTCGGGCCCGACCGGTCCGTACGTATCGCCCGCGGAGTCCGCCGATCGAGCCGGACCGCCCGGCCCCGTCGAGCTGCCGTCCTCGCGCGGCCCGGCCGGTGAGCTGGAGGCCGTACGGTCGCTGCTGCACCGCGACGCGGCCGCCCCCGGCGCGGACGGGTCCGCGCAGCTGCGGGCCGCGCGCGCCGGAGCCATCGCCGCCTACCGCGCGGGCGCCCGCGCCGCCGCACGCGTCAGCGAGGACCAGCGGCATGCCCGGACGGGCGAGCCGGAGGAAGCGGACCGGACCGGCAGCCTTCCCGTTCAGCGCCACGGACCGCCCGACACCGGCCGCCCGCAGCTCTCGGGCGGGTGGGGCCCCACCGCGACGGACCCGTACGACGACGAGGGCGACGAGGACGACGAGGAGTACGACCCCCCGTACGGCAGCGACGGCCGTGACGACGGCGAGGGGGACCACCGTGGCGAGGGGCCGCCCGACCGGCGGATGCACCTGATCGGCTCGTGGGGCGACGGCGCCGACCTCGGACGCCCTGTCCCCGCGGGCGGCTCCAACGAGGACGCCCTGCGCGCCGACGCCCGTCGCGACGGCAACCCCGCACCTCAGCAGCAGGAGCACCAAGAGGAGCCCGCCTCCGGCCGCTGGGACGACATCGTCGCCGGGGGCCAGGGAGCCCCCGCCTACCGCGGCCCCGCCACCACCCTCGCCGCCGAGCGCGCCCGGCAGGCACGGATCGCCGTCGTCGGCGCCGTCACCGAGCGCTGGGCACCCGAGCAGGCCGGACCGGTGCACGAGAACTGGCAGCTGGCACCGCCCATCGGCCCCGCCACCGACCTCTGGGCGCTCGGCGCCCTGCTCTACCGCGCCGTTCAGGGCCACGCCCCCTACCCCGAGGAGAGCGCGGCCGAGCTCGTCCAGATGGTCTGCGGCGAGCCGCCCGCCTTCGCCGAGGAGTGCGGTCCGCTGCGCCCGGTCGTGGAGTCGCTGCTGCGCCAGGACCCCACCGAACGCCCGGACTTCGAGGAGCTGCGCGGCTGGCTGCGCTCCCTCGTCCGGTCGGCGCCCGAGCCCGAGGCCGGTCTCGACGTCGTGCCGCTGCCGTCCGTCGACGGCACCCGGTTGCCCGTCGTGCGCCGCCGGGGCGAGCTGGTCCGCAAGCGCCGCGGCCGCATGGGCAGCGCCTCCGCGCACGGCCGCCACCGCCAGACGAGGGAGCGACCCGAGCGGTACGAGAAGCCGCGGCCGCCCCGCGAGCCCAAGGGCCCCAAGGCTCTGCGCACTCCGCCCCGCCCCCGGCAGGGCGAGGGGCGTGCGCCGCGGCGCCTCGGACGGCTGCTGCTCGTGTTGATCCTGCTGGGCCTGGCCGCCGCCATCGCGTACGCCGTGATGTTCATGCCCAAGGCGGACAGCGGTGCACGGCAGGGCTCCCCCTCCGGCTCCAGGGGCTCGGCCCCGGCGGCCGCGGACACCGGCTCCCCCGACTCCTCCGACGGGAAGCCCCCGGCACAGTCCGAGCCGCCGTCACCGTCCGGGTCGCCCGGCGCGGAGCAGCCGCAGACCACCCGCTCGGCCGTCGCGCTCGCACCCGGTTACACCCTGCGCAAGGACGCAGAGGGCTTCGAGGTCGGCGTGCTCAAGGGCTGGCAGCGCAGCGCCGGTGGCGCCGACCGTCAGGTCAGGTACGGCAGCGACGGGTTCAGCCTGTTGGTCGTGCCGGGCCGCGACACCGTGAAGGCGAACGGCAGTGACCCTCTCGTCTACCAGAGCGAGAAGGAACGGGAGTTGCAGCCCTTCCGGGACTCCAGCTGGTCATCTGCGACCGGGCTGCGCCGTATCGACGTCGGCCGACAGGCCATGGCGGAAGGCCAGTTCACCTGGCAGGACGAGACCGGGCGCGAGGTGTACGTCCGCAACCTCGCGATGATCGTCGACGGCCGCTACCACGTCATCCAGGTGATCGGCCCGGAGAACGAGCGGGACAAGGTGACCGCCGTCTATGAACAGGCCATTGCCTCCTACCGTGTGAACTCCTGAGGCTCTGCCAGGAGAAGGGCGCCCGCGCGACAAGCGTCACAGTGCGGTTTCGTGAGCGGGGCGAGGTTCCGTGGCCGTACTCCCCCTCCGTAACCTGGCATCCGAAGGAAACGGGGCGGGGAATCGTGGAACAATCACAAGGTACGGACGCGGGACTGATACTGGCCGGAAGATACCGGCTCGGTGAAGTCCTGGGGCGCGGCGGCATGGGCAAGGTGTGGCGCGCCCATGACGAAGTGCTGCATCGCACGGTCGCCGTCAAGGAGTTGACCGCCGGGCTGTACGTCGCCGAGGCCGACCGGGTCGTGCTCCATGCCCGGACCCAGAAGGAGGCCCGTGCCGCGGCCCGCATCACCCATCCCGGCGTGGTCACCGTCCATGACGTGGTCGAGTACGACAACAGGCCCTGGATCGTCATGCAGTACGTCGATGGGCCGTCACTCGCCGACGCCGCCAAGGAAAGTGGCGAGATCGCGCCGCGCGAGGCGGCCAGGATCGGCCTCCATGTCCTGAGCGCACTGCGCGCCGCGCACAGCGCCGGTGTGCTGCACCGGGACGTGAAGCCCGGCAACGTACTCCTCGCCCGTGACGGGCAGGTGCTGCTCACCGACTTCGGCATCGCCGCCATAGAGGGCGACTCGACCATCACCAGGACCGGTGAACTCGTCGGGTCCATCGACTATCTGGCGCCCGAGCGGGTACGCGGCGGCGATCCCGGTCCCGCCTCCGACCTCTGGTCGCTCGGCGCCACGCTCTACTCCGCGGTCGAGGGACGCTCGCCGTTCCGCCGTACGTCCCCGATCTCCACCATGCAGGCCGTCGTCACCGAGGAACCGCCGCCGCCCGCCCGGGCCGGCGCGCTCGGCCCGGTGATCGTCGCGCTGCTCCGCAAGGACCCGACGGACCGGCCCTCGGCGGCCGAGACGGAACGGATGCTGCTGGACGCGATGGAGGGGCGGGAGCCCCGGGCGGCGCAGGCGTACGTACCGACGCAGCGAGTGCCCGAGGAAGCCCTGCGGGCGACGGACCCGGGGGGCACGGGGCGCCCGGCCGGTACCGGGACGGAGGCACTCGGCCCCGCACCGCAGTTCACGGCCGCCCCGGTGACCCGCCGCAGCCGCGGCCGGTGGCGTACGACGGTCGTGGTCATCGCGCTTGCCGCGCTGATCGGCGGCGGCGCCGGGCTGGCCGCGATGAAGTTCGGCGAGAGCTCCGGGACGGGCGGCACGGAGGGCGGGACGGTCCGTGCGACGAACACTCCGCCGCGCACCGCGTCCCAGGATCCGGGGCCCGGTCCCTCCGCCAAGGCCGTGCCCGATGGCTGGCACCCGGTGACCGACCCCGAAGGGTTCGGTCTGGTCGTCCCCGACGGCTGGAAACGCCGGGTGGACGGCCAGAACGTCGACTACACCCCGGACGACGGCGAGCACTACATCCGGATCAGCGTCGACCCGGAGCCCGACTTCGACAACCCGTACATGCACATGGTGGACCTGGAGAAGACGCTCACCGAGCGGCTGCCCGCCTATGAGCGCAAGACACTCCACTCCAACCTCTACCGTGATCGTCCCGGCTCCCTCTGGGAGTTCACCTGGACCGAGTCCAAGGACCACCCCGGCCCGCGCCACGCGATCGACCAGATGTACTTCGCGGAGGACGGCGGCCCGGAGTACGCGTTGTACATGTCGGGTCCGGCGGGGGACTGGGACACGACGCGGGACCAGTTCGACACGATGCTGCGGGGCTGGCGCGCCCCGGGTGACGGCGGCTGACGGTGCCTGCGCGTGCGGCATGTTGAGCGCACGGAGAACCAGGGGGAGCAGGGGAGCTGCGGTGGCCGAGAACCAATCCGCGGAAGACCGGCCGGGGGATCGTGCACAGGCTCGGGCATACGAGGATCCGTCGGCCGGGGGCCGCCGGGTCGCTACCGGTTGCGGCGGCGCACCGCGTCCACGCGGCGCAGGAGCAGTTCGACGCGGCACCGGACTCCTTCACCGCGGCCTGCTGAGGACCGCGTTCCGCCGCCGCGCAGTTGTTTGGCGAACGGCCGGCCGGCCCGTCCGGCTCGATAGATAGCCCCTGATCAGCAAATATGCAGCCAGTGATCGCTGGCTCGATTTGTGGGGACTGTGAAAACCTGTTACCGGCGGGTACCCAAAGTGTGCGGCTGGACATACTCTCGCCCCATGACGGACTCGCAGGCCTCTGTGGCCCACCTTGGTTCGAACCCTGTGGCCGCCGCTCCCGCGGGCGCGCGCACAGCCGCCGATGTGGTGACGCCCGAGGTGGTCGCCCAGTTGACCCGTGGCGTCGTCGGCTCCGGCCGTACCGCGAACCACACCCCCTTCACCGGGGAGAAGCTCGCCGACCTGCCGGAGTCCACCCCCGAGGACGTCGCCGAAGCCTTCGCGCGGGCCCGCGCCGCCCAGCCCGCCTGGGCCGCCACCCCCGTCCGGGCCAGGGCCGCCGTCCTGCTCCGCTTCCACGACCTCGTACTCCAGCGCCAGGCCGAGGTCCTCGACCTCATCCAGCTGGAGACCGGCAAGGCCCGCCTGCACGCACACGAGGAGATACAGGCGGTTGCCGTCGCCGCCCGGCACTACGGGCGCAAGGCGTCCTCGTATCTGAAGCCGAAGCGGCACACCGGCGTCGTACCGGCGCTGACCAAGGTCACCGAACTGCGCCAGCCGCGCGGCGTCGTCGGCCAGATCGCGCCGTGGAACTACCCGTTCGAGCTGTCCGTCGGCGACGCGCTGCCCGCGTTCGTCTCCGGCAACGCCCTCGTGATGAAGCCCGACACGGAGACCGCGCTGACCGCACTCTGGGCCCGTGACCTGCTGATCGAGGCCGGGCTGCCCGCCGAGGTGTTCCAGGTCGTCCTCGGTGACGGACCGGTCGTCGGTCCCGAGGTCGTCAAGCACGCCGACTACGTCTCGTTCACGGGCTCCACCCGTACCGGCCGCGAGGTCGCCCAGGGTGCCGCCGCCCGCCTGGTCGGCGTCTCGCTGGAGCTCGGCGGCAAGAACGCCATGCTGGTCCTGAAGGACGCCGACGTGGAGAAGGCTGCCGCGGGCGCCGTCCGCGCCTGCTTCTCCTCCGCCGGACAGCTCTGCATCTCCATCGAGCGGCTGTACGTCCACGAGTCGGTCGCCGACGATTTCGTGGCGCGGTTCGCGGCCCGTACCAAGGCCATGCGGCTCGGCAGCTCCCTGGCGTACGGCGCCGACATGGGTTCGCTCGTCGGTGAACGCCAGCTGGAGACCGTCACGCAGCATGTCGCGGAGGCCGTCGAGAAGGGCGCCACACTCGTCGCGGGCGGCGTCGCCCGCCCCGACATCGGCCCGCTGTTCTACGAGCCGACCATCCTCGACGGCGTCGAGGCACCGATGGCCGTCTGCTCCCAGGAGACCTTCGGCCCGGTCGTCTCCATCTACCGCTTCTCCGACGAGGACGAGGTCATCGCCCTCGCCAACGCCACCCCGTACGGCCTGAACTCCAGCGTCTGGACCAAGGACTCCAGGCGCGGCCACCAGGTCGCCGCCCGGCTGCGGACCGGCACGGTCAACATCAACGAGGGGTACGCCCCCGCGTACGGCAGCGTGCAGTCCCCGATGGGCGGCATGAAGGACTCCGGTCTCGGCCGGCGGCACGGCTCCGAGGGCATCCTCAAGTACACCGAGGCCCAGACCGTGGCCCAGCAGAGGCTGATCCCGCTCGCCCCGTCCTTCGGGATGGACGACGAGAAGTACGCGGCGTTCATGAGCCGCAGCCTGAAGGCGATGAAGGCGTTCCGCCTGCGCTGACCCAGTAACACCGCAGCACGTTCTGTTCTTTTCGCACCGAGGAGAGCCATGTCCCAGGACAGCCCTGCCCAGAATCAGGCCGGACCGGCCGATGAGACCGACGACGCGGCGTACGACTACGACGTCCTCGTCGTCGGCTCGGGCTTCGGCGGCGCGGTGTCCGCCCTGCGGCTGAGCGAGAAGGGTTACCGGGTCGGGGTTCTGGAGGCGGGCCGCCGCTTCACCCCCGGCACCCTCCCCAAGAACTCCTGGGACATCAAGAACTACCTGTGGGCCCCCGCCCTCGGGCTCTTCGGCATCCAGCGCGTGCATCTGCTGGGCAAGGTGATGGTGCTCGCCGGGGCGGGCGTCGGCGGTGGCTCCCTCAACTACGCCAACACGCTGTACGTCCCGCCGGCCCCGTTCTTCGAGGACCGCCAGTGGGCTTCCATCACCGACTGGCAGGACGAGCTGGCGCCGTACTACGACCAGGCCAAGCGGATGCTCGGGGTGCGGCTCAACCCCACGATGACCCCGTCCGACGTCCATCTGAAGGCGGCCGCGCAGGCCATGGGCGTCGGCGACACCTTCCATCTCGCCCCGGTCGGTGTCTTCTTCGGCGACGGCAAGGACGCCGACGGCGCGGCGAAGGCGAAGCCCGGCGGAACGGTCGCCGACCCGTACTTCGGCGGCGCCGGCCCCGCCCGGAGGGCCTGCACCGAGTGCGGCGAATGCATGACGGGCTGCCGCCACGGCGCGAAGAACACCCTCAACGAGAACTACCTCCACCTCGCCGAGAAGGCCGGAGCCGTCATCCACCCGATGACCTCCGTCGTCGCGATCACGGACGACCCGGAGGGCGGGTACCACGTCACGACCGTCCCGACGGACCGCCGGAAGAAGGGCAGGCCGACACCGCTGCGCGCCCGCAAGGTGGTCGTCGCGGCGGGCACGTACGGCACCCAGACCCTGCTCCACACCATGAAGGACACGGGGCTGCTGCCCCGGCTCTCCGCCAGGCTCGGCGAGCTGACCCGTACCAACTCCGAGGCGCTCGTCGGCTCCCAGACCAGCGACCGCCGCTACCGCAGGAAGCACGGCACCGCGAAGGCCGACTTCACCCAGGGCGTCGCCATCACGTCCTCGATCCACCCCGACGAGAACACCCACATCGAGCCGGTCCGCTACGGCAAGGGTTCCAACGCCATGGGGTCCCTGTCGATCCTCCAGGTTCCGTACGGCAGCCGCCGGGTGCTGGGCTGGCTCGGCAACATGGCCAGGCACCCGACCCTCGCCGTCCGGTCGCTCTCCAACCATCGCTGGTCGGAACGGACCATCATCGGTCTCGTCATGCAGTCGCTGGACAACTCCCTGACGACATACCGCAGGCCCAGCGGTATCGGAAAGGGCCTGCTCACCGCCCGGCAGGGGCACGGGGCGCCCAACCCCACCCAGATCGAGGAGGCGACGCGCAGCGCCTCGTTGCTCGCCGACGAGATCAACGGCTTCGCCGGGTCGAACGTCGGCGAACTGATGGGCACCCCGCTCACCGCGCACTTCCTCGGCGGCTGCCCGATCGGTGCGAGCGCGGAGGACGGGGTCATCGACCCGTACCACCGGCTGTACGGGCACCCGGGCATCTCGGTCGTGGACGGCTCGGCGGTCTCCGCGAACCTCGGCGTCAACCCGTCGCTGACCATCACCGCGCAGGCGGAGCGGGCCATGTCGTTCTGGCCCAACAAGGGCGAGGTGGACCCGCGTCCGGCGCAGGGCGAGGCGTACGAGCGGCTGGCCGCGGTCGAGCCGAAGGCACCGTCGGTGCCGAAGGAGGCGTTCGGCGCGCTGAAGCTGCCGTTCCTGGGCCTGCCGACGGTCCCGCCGAAGGAGAAGCGGTAGGGCCTCCCTGTCGGACCGGGCCGGATCAGGACAGCGGAAAGGGGCTGCACCCCCCTCCGAGTGCAGCCCCTCACGCCTACCGGTGACGTCGCCCGTTACGCGGCGGCGTCACCGTTCCTGCGGCGTCGCACGACGAACATCGCACCGGCGCCGAGCACTACGGCCGCGCCGCCCGCGAGGGCGAACATCGGCACTGCGGAGGACGAACCGGTCTCGGCGAGCGTGCCGGAGACCTGGCCCGTGGTGTTGGAGGACGGCTTCTCGGCCGGGACCGGAGCGGTGCCGCCGGTCTGCGGCGTCGAACCGCTGCCGCCGGACTTCACGATCTGGAACTTGTACGCGACGTCGCTGACGCCCATGCAGTCCTTGTCGCCGATGTACAGACCGGCGCCGAGGGTGAAGCCGGCGCCGACCGGGGCGGTCGACTTCACATTGATGCGGAGCGGGATGCCGACCTCGTAGCCGGCCTGGATCTCGTCGGACTGACCGACGTAACCGACCGCGCGACCGTCCTCGCTGAGGTCCTCCCACGTGTTGGTGTCCGGGTCGAGGGCCTGGAGGCTGACCTGCTTCGACTTGAACAGGTCGTTGCCGTCCTTGTCGGAGGAGGCGCCCGCGAAGTAGTCGATCTCGCGCACGGTGGTCTTCGACGAGTTGTAGACGTTCATCTTGAACTTGTGCCAGCCGCTGCCGCGGGCGATCTTGCCGGGCAGGCCGTTGATCGAGATGTCCAGGTCGGACTTCTCGCACTCGGTCGGCTCCTGCGGGTCCTCGGACTCGGACGGCGTGCCGGAGGGCGTGCCGGACGGGGTGGCGCCGGCGTCCGCGAAGGGTGTGCCGGACGTCTCGGCGGCGGGCCCGTCCGTCTCCTCCGCGGGCTTGCCGGTCTCCTCGGCGGGCGAGGAGGTGTTCTCGGCGGGAGCTGTGGTGGTGACCTCGTCGGACGGCGTACCGCCGGGCGTGGTCTCGGTGTTCCCGGTCGGCTCCGGGTTCGTCGACTCGACGGTGGTGACGGTGTCGTCGGCGAACGCGACCGGGGCGGCCAGGATGGCTGCGGGTGCTATGACTGCGGTGGCGGCGGCCACCGCCATGGCGCGGCGAAGCTTCATGAAGACCTCAGAAGTCCGGCGTACCGCTGTGGCCGCGGTACGGGGGTGTGGACGGGCCTTCCGCGGTGGGGTCACGGGTGGGGCCACTGTTCTGCATGCATGACCAGCCACGCGCCGCAATGGTTGTCCCGGTGTTCACGGAATCCTTATGTGACACGTGTCACAGGTGTTCTGCTGCACCCCCGTGGCCTGCGGAAATCCGCCGCCGCTCCATGACCAAGGGCCCCGTGGACCGGTGTGAACCGGTCCACGGGGCCCTTGGTGATCGGCACCGACGTCAGGGCAGCGCCGGTGCCGGGAGGCGGCGCCGGGGGGTGGCGCCGCGGGAAGGTGGCGCGTCGGGTCGGCGCGCGGGGGGCGCGTACGAGGTGTCGACCCATGTCGTGAGTGGTGCGATATGGGGGACTTGCCCCTTGCATCGTGCTGGATCGGCTGCGTCCCGCGCAACCGTTTCGACCGGATACGGTCGGCTCCGGGCGTCCCCGGAGCCGACCGCTCTTGGGGTGACCGGGCTGCTGTCCCCTGCCGACCGGTCACGCACGCTGGGGCGCGGTCCCACGGCGTACCTGCAGTACGCCACACGCTCCAGCGGAGCCACGCGTGGTTTCTTCCTGAGCCGCCCCTGGCTGGCACGGACACCGGGACCAACGAAGCCACCGAGGTCCCGGTCACGCGCCGTACGGGTGAGAGTCGGTCCGAACTCAGATACGCCTCCGGAGCCCCCGTCGGCCGCCGCGCGCCCGGCCTGCGGGTGGCTGCGCGCGGCCGTCCTGCGGAAGTCACACGCGGCCGCGGCACAGCTCCAGCAGCGTCATGGCGAGCGAGGTGCCGGGCTTGCCGAGCGCCTTCCGGTACTGGCCGAGGATCTCCATCTCGCGGGAGAGGTTGACCCGGCGGCCGCCGGAGGTGATCCGCGCCTCCTGGATGACTGCCGAAACGGCCATCCGTTCCTGGACGAGCCCGATGATCCGGTCGTCGAGGGCGTCGATGCGCTCGCGGGCGTCACCGATCAGCTCGGCGGCCTCATCGGTGTTCGCACCGGTCCTCTCGGTGAGGGTCTTCGCGGCGGCGGCGGTGCTGTTGCTCATGGTGTGACTCCTGGGGGATGTGGTCCCCGGAGCGGTCGGGCCCCGAACGCAGAACGCCCCGGGCCTGTCGGCCCGGGGCGCCTGGAACGTTGCTTGTCAGTTGCTCAAGCAGCACGACCATGGCAGCCGGCGGGCCGGATGCCATAGGTAAAGACGAAGGTCGTGTGCTGACGCATGGCCCCAGTATGGACCCGCGCCGGGCGGTGGGCCAGCGCGGGGCCGGATGCTGAGACGCCGTCGGCGGGGCGGTCGCGGGCCCCGTCCCGGCCGACGCCCGGAGGGTCTCCGCCCGTACCCGGGAAGACACAGAAAGAGGTACTCCTCGCAACCCCGGTAGAATCGGAAACCGACCCCCCCTCTCACCGCCGGAAGGCCGCCCCCGTGCCAGCAGCACCCCCCGCCGCCCCCGACACCACGCCCGACGTGGTCCTTGTTGTCGACTTCGGCGCGCAGTACGCCCAGCTCATCGCCCGACGCGTCCGTGAGGCCCGGGTCTACAGCGAGATCGTCCCGTCCACGATGCCGGTGGCCGAGATGCTGGCCAAGAACCCCCGGGCGATCATCCTGTCCGGCGGCCCCTCCTCGGTGTACGCGGAGGGCGCGCCCAGCCTCGACCGTTCGCTGTTCGAGGCCGGGGTCCCGGTCTTCGGTATGTGCTACGGCTTCCAGCTGATGGCCACCACGCTCGGCGGCACCGTCGACGACAACGGTGCCCGCGAGTACGGCCGCACGCCGCTGACCGTCTCCAAGACCGGCTCCACGCTCTTCGAGGGCACGCCCGCCGAGCAGTCCGTCTGGATGTCGCACGGCGACGCCTGCTCCGCCGCCCCCGAGGGCTTCACCGTCACCGCGTCCACGGACGTCGTACCGGTCGCCGCCTTCGAGAACGACGAGAAGAAGCTCTACGGCGTCCAGTACCACCCCGAGGTCCTGCACTCCACGCACGGCCAGCAGGTCCTGGAGCACTTCCTCTACCGCGGCGCGGGCATCGAGCCGACCTGGACCACGACCAATGTGGTCGAGGAGCAGATCGCGCTGATCCGCGAGCAGGTCGGCACCAAGCGCGCCATCTGCGGCCTCTCCGGCGGCGTGGACTCCGCGGTCGCCGCGGCCCTCGTCCAGAAGGCCATCGGCTCCCAGCTGACCTGCGTGTACGTGGACCACGGTCTGATGCGCAAGGGCGAGAGCGAGCAGGTCGAGAAGGACTTCGTGGCCTCCACCGGCGTCCAGCTGAAGGTCGTCGACGCGGAGGAGCGGTTCCTGAAGGCGCTGGCCGGGGTCTCCGACCCCGAGCAGAAGCGGAAGATCATCGGCCGCGAGTTCATCCGCGTCTTCGAGCAGGCCCAGGCCGAGCTCGTCGCCGAGGCGGGCGCGGCCGGCGAGGACGTCGCGTTCCTCGTGCAGGGCACGCTCTACCCGGACGTCGTCGAGTCCGGCGGCGGCACCGGCACCGCCAACATCAAGTCCCACCACAACGTGGGCGGCCTCCCCGAGGACATCGAGTTCCAGCTCGTCGAGCCGCTGCGCCAGCTGTTCAAGGACGAGGTCCGGATGGTCGGCCAGGAACTCGGCCTGCCGGAGGAGATCGTCCAGCGCCAGCCGTTCCCCGGCCCCGGTCTCGGCATCCGGATCGTCGGCGAGGTCACCAAGGACCGGCTCGACCTGCTGCGCGAGGCCGACGCCATCGCCCGCGAGGAGCTGACCGCGGCCGGACTCGACCGCGACATCTGGCAGTGCCCGGTGGTCCTCCTGGCCGACGTCCGCTCGGTCGGTGTCCAGGGCGACGGCCGCACCTACGGTCACCCGATCGTGCTGCGCCCCGTCTCCTCCGAGGACGCGATGACGGCCGACTGGTCGCGCCTGCCGTACGAGGTCCTGGCGAAGATCTCCACCCGCATCACCAACGAGGTCGCCGACGTCAACCGCGTCGTCCTCGACGTGACGAGCAAGCCGCCGGGCACCATCGAGTGGGAGTGATCCCACCGCACGACCAACGCCGATGCCGTCGCTCGTTCATCCGGGCGGCGGCATCGCCGTGTCCGGGGCCGCCGCTCCGGCGAATCGATGCGTGATCGCTCTGGCCACCTGCGGTGACCGGCGGTAGCTTCCGTCCGAATGCCCTGGGAGCCCCGAGGAGTCACCATGCCCGAGCCCACGCCGATCCCCGTCGAACAACTGCAGTTCGCGATGCCGCCCGTCCACGAGTCGGTCGGCGAGGAACGCGTGCACCGCAAGGAGCGGCTGGCCGGGGCGCTGCGGCTGTTCGGTGAGTACGGGTACGAGGACGGGGTCTCCGGTCACCTCACCGCACGGGACCCGGAGTTCGCCGACTGCTTCTGGGTCAACCCGTTCGGCGCCCCCTTCGACGGGATGAGCCCGGAGGACCTGATCCTGGTCAACGGCGACGGGCAGGTCGTCGAGGGGCGCCACCACGTCAATCAGGCGGCGTTCGCCGTCCATGCCCAGGTGCACCGGGCGCGCCCGGACGTCGTCGCCGTCGCGCACACCCACTCCCTGCACGGCCGGGCACTGTCCACGCTCGGTGAGTTCATCGAGCCGATCACCCAGGAATCCTGCGCGTTCTACGAGGATCACGCGGTCTACCAGGCCTATACGGGGGTCTTGGTCGACGAGGACGAGGGACGCCGGATCGCGGCCGCGCTCGGCACCCGCAAGGCGATCATTCTGCGCAACCACGGACTGCTGACCGTCGGAGACTCGGTGGACGCGGCCGCCTGGTGGTTCCTGACCATGGAGCGTTCCTGCCAGGTGCAGCTGACCGCGCGGGCGGCCGGGAAGCCGGTGCTGATCGAGCACCGGGACGCCGTCGCCACCCGCGAACAGCTCGGCAGCGACCTGGTGGCCTGGATCAATTACCAGCCGCTGTGGAAGCGGATTGCTCGAACGTTCTGACGATCTGCGCGTCCGGGCCGCCCCGATGCGGTACCTGCCCGTCCCGTACGGCACAATTCGCAGCAATCAGTGGTCAGTTGGCAGTACTGGGGCGGGAAAGGGCGGCGTTCTCCGTGGCGTTGGACGAGGCACGACAAGGCGCGCACGGCGGTGGCTGTACGTGCGGCGACTGTCCGCACGGGGCGCGCGAGGGACACCGGCGCGCGGTGGCAGCCTTCCTGGCCAAACGGGACGGACTCGCCGCGGGCCAGGGACTGCCGACCGGCGTCGCCCAGTCCGCGTCCGCGACCCGTCAGTGGGTATCCGACGAGCTGACCGAGTCGGCCCGCACGGTCGCCGAACGCAGCCGGGAGGCGGGCGACGCCTGGCTCCACCGGGTCTGGCAGCGCACCCTGGCCGTCGTCTGGGGGAGCGTCGCCGTGCTCGTCATCGGCGAGGCGGTCACCGCGATCGGCGCGGGCTGGTCGACCGCCCGCACCGCCGGTCTGCTCGCCGGGCTCGTCACCGCGGCACTGCTGACCGGCGCCGCTCGCTTCCACCGGGCCCGCGGCGGCGTCCTCGCACCCCTGGTCGGCGAGGACAACCGGCTCTCCACCTCCCGCGCGGTCGCCGTCGCCTGGGTGCTGCTCACCGTCTTCTCCGTACTCGTTCTCGCGCTGCAGCTGGCAGGTGCCTCCGGCCACGCGGAGCGCGACGCGCTGATCGACGGTCTGGAGCCGGCGCGTGGCGCCGGGGTGCTGACCGCGCTGGCGCTGGTGTGTGCCGTCGCCGTGCTCGTACGCCGGGTGGTGACCGTACGCGTCCTCACGCAGCGCCTGCAGAAACTGCGGGCGGACCGGCCGCGCGCCGCCGATCTGCTCACCGACGACTCCGGGCGCGGCAGTTTCACGGATGTGCAGTACGTGCTGGTGAGCGCCGTGGCCGTCCTCTTCGCCGCGGTTCGGCTGGCCCGTCGGCCCGAGCAACTCCCCGATCTGCCCTGGGGGCTGGCCCTGCTGGTGGCGGTCTCCACGGCGACGTACTTCGCGGGGAAGTACGCGGAGGGCGGGCGCCCGGTCGTGCTGTCCGTCGTACGGGCCCGGGAGGCCGGTGACCTGGACGCACCGATCCGTACCGGCGACGACATCGAGATCCGCGGCGCGGGCTTCGTGCCGCCCGGCGCCGGGGCCCCGGACCGGCTGGCCCGCATGGTGGTCCGGATCGGCCGGGTCCATGTCCATGTCCCGCTGATCCCGGTCACGGGAGGCTTCGCCAACCCGACCGACACCGTGCTCACCGTGCCGGTCCCGGTGGAGGTGGAACCCGGGCGGGTGGACATCCAGGTCGTGACAGCCGCCGGGGTGGAGACGAACCAGGTCGAGATCGACGTCACGGACTGAGATCCGCTCGACCGTCTTTCCCTCCGGCCGCCACTCGGGTCCGATCGAACCGGATCGAACCGCAGGGCAGGTGAGCAGCCCGTTCGCCGCGTACGTATGGTCTGGTGACGGGTCGACGGAAGGGCGGGGTCCTTATGCATGGGTATGGCGCGAATTCGCGAGGTCTGGGCGAGGCGAGAAGCATCCGGGAGCTGGCTCGGGAGCATGCCCTGCTGCCGCTGCGGATCTTTCTCGGTGTCACCTTCCTCTATGCCGGACTCGACAAGCTGACGGACAGCGCCTTCTTCCGCACCACCGGCCCCGGCTCCATCGGCGAGACGATGCACGCGGTGCGCGACTCGGCCGCGATCCCGGCCCTCGTCGACCTCGCGTTGAAGAGCCCGGGAGCCTTCGGGTACGCCATCGCCTTCGCTGAGATCGCCGTCGGGATCGGCACCCTGATCGGGCTGTGGGCCCGGCTCGCCGCGATCGGCGGGGCGCTGATCTCGCTGAGCCTGTGGCTGACGGTGAGCTGGCAGGTCAAGCCGTACTACTTCGGCAACGACCTGGCCTACCTCATGGCCTGGCTGCCGCTGGTGCTCGGCGGCGCCGCTTCGTTCTCCGTGGACGCCCTCCTCGCGTCGCGACGGCGACGCATACGGTAGCTGACCCACGTCGTGGTCGCGGCGAGCCAGAGGCCGCCGAAGAACACCGGGAAGAAGAAGACCCAGGGGGCGTCCCAGGTGCCCGCCGCGTCCGCCGCGTAACCGGCGGCGAGGGCGAGCATCGCGATGCCCGCGACCGCCCGACCCGGCCGGATCTCATGACGCAGCACGAATGACCTCCACCTGTCCGATACCGACTTCCAGATCCAGCTCGACCGTGCCCGCCGGTGTGACGCCCGCGGGCGGGGCGATCATGCGGTGTTCCTTCGGCGACGGGCTGATGTCCACATCGCCCGGCGGATCGCCCGGCAGCCGGATGTCGCCGATCCCGGCGTCCGCCCGCACCCGGAGCGTCACCGCCTTCGGTACGACGACGACCGCCCGGCCCGCGCCGACCCCCAGCCGCGTCCGGACCGTGTCACCCTTCGGGACCGGCACCTTCGACAGGTCGAGCGTGCCGACACCGGTGCCGAGCTCGTACCGCGGCTGGACCGCGGCGACCGATGCCGGGCGCCATTCCTCCCGTACCCAATGGGTGCTGATGTCCTTCGGCAGCGCGGCCGCGCCCGCCAGCAGCGCCGCCGTGATCATGGCCAGCAGGACGGTGCCGAACCCGGTCCTGCCGAGGAAGGCGCTGACCACCATCCCCGCACCGAACACGGCGAGCGCTGCGGCCAGGCCGAACTGCAGGCTCGTACCGAACGGATGCGTGTGCCAGCTCAGCCCCGTGCCCAGACCGCCCGCGATCAGTGCGAGGAGGAAGACCAGGCCGCCGATCGAGCGTGGTCCCCGGTTGGCCCGGACCGGCTCGGGTGCGCGGTACGGGGTGTCCGCCGCCCTGCGCGGACGTACCGGCGGACTGTCGGCCACCGCACCCGCCGGGCCCCACAGATACCCCGGTCCCACCGGCCCCGAGGTGCCGTCCTTGATGATCGGATCCCGCCACCAGGACGGGCTGCCCGGTGACGGTGGTGCTTTCACCTCCGGTGGGGCGTCCGCCACCGCCTGCGCGGCCGTCGGGTGCAGCGGGTCCTCGGGCGCGGCGGTCCTGCGGGTTTGCGTCCATACGCTGAAGCCGACGACCGCGAGCGTCAGCATCGCGGAGAACGCCAGCGTGCCCCCGTTGCCCAGCATGGACAGGAAGAGCCCGCAGCCGACGAGCGCGAACAGCACCGCGACCAGCGACGCCCCCTCGACCCGGCCGGACAGCAGCCTGCGCGCCTCGTTCTCCTCCTCGCCCTCCAGCGGGAGCAGCAGCCAGGCGAAGCCGTAGAAGATCAGGCCGACGCCACCGGTCACCGACAGCACACCGATCACGATCCGGAAGATCACCGGGTCAACGTCGCAGTACCGGCCGAGTCCGCCGCACACCCCGGCCACCACCTTCTGCCGCGAGCTGCGCTGCAGCTGCGGTCTCGGGGCGGGCGGCGGTGCGACGCCGGGCGCGGCGTCCTGGGGAACGGTCATGGCTCCATGGTGACGGGCGGCAAGCGCCGACGGGACCCGCACCGACCCTGGCCGATCCCTGATATTGGTTCCCCCGGACCCTGAAGGGCGCCGTCGCGGGGGGTACAGCGGGTGCGACCGGCCCGTCTCAGGGTCGAAGTGGGGGCAGACCCTGATACCGCCGCTCACCCGTCCATGTGACGATCGTGGCATGCCGACCGCCTCACCCCGAGCCGCAAGCTCCCTCAGCGCCGACCCGGAGGAGCCACCGCTGCGTAAGCTGTACCGCAGTGCCGACGGACGGCTGCTCGGCGGCGTCGCACGCGGTCTCGCCGGACATCTCGGGCTGCCCGTCGCCTGGGTGCGGTTCGTCTTCCTCGGACTGTTCTTCGCGGACGGCCTCGGGGCTCTGCTCTACGCCGTGTTCTGGATCGTCGTCCCCCTCGGCGTCGGCGGCGTCGACGCGCCGCGCTCCGTCTTCGAGACGGCCCCCGACGGCCGGCGCAGGCTCCGCAAGCCCGACAAGGGGCAGGTGTTCGCCCTCCTCGCGCTCCTCATCGGCGCCGTGATCTTCGTCGGCAACGTCGACATGGGCAGCAAGGCCGACCGTTACATCTGGCCGACGCTGCTGATCGGCGCGGGCTCCGTCCTGGTGTGGCGGCAGGCCGACAACGCCCGCCGGGCCCGCTGGATGGAGGTCGGCCGCCGCCGCCGGGTGCTGCATCTGGCCCGGGCGCTGGCCGGGGTCGCCCTGGTCGGCCTGGGACTCGCCGTCTTCATGGTGGTACGCGGCTCCGCGGCCCAGCTCGGCAATGTGCTGACCGCGGCGATCGCCGTCCTCACCGGCATCGCGCTGCTGGCGGGTCCCTATCTCGTCCGCATGACCCAGGACCTGTCCGAGGAACGCCTGATGCGCATCAGGGCCCAGGAACGCGCGGAGGTCGCGGCTCACGTCCACGATTCCGTGCTGCACACCCTCACCCTGATCCAGCGCAACGCGGACGACGGCAGCGAGGTCCGCAGACTGGCCCGCGCCCAGGAACGCGAGCTGCGCAACTGGCTGTACAACCCCGAGGGCACTGGCAAGGACGATGGCGACGAACCGGAGACCCTCGCCGAAGCGGTCAAACGCGCCGCCGCCGAGGTCGAGGACAAGCACGGCGTCCCGCTGGAGGTCGTCGTCGTCGGCGACTGCCCGCTCGACGAGAAGCTCGCCGCGCAGATGCAGGCCGCACGCGAGGCGATGGTCAATGCCGCGAAGTACGGTGGCGAGGGCGGCGCCGTGCAGGTCTACGCGGAGGTCGAGGGCCGCACGGTCTTCGTCTCCGTACGGGACCGTGGTCCGGGATTCGATCCGGATTCCGTACCGGGGGACAGAATGGGCGTACGAGAATCAATCATCGGCCGGATGCAGCGCAACGGCGGTACGGCGCGGCTGCGTTCGGTGCCCGGCGGGGGCACGGAAGTCGAGCTGGAGATGGAGAGGGCGGGCGAATGACCGAGACCACCGAAGCGACCGGGGGCCCGGAGCGCCGGGTACGGGTCGTGCTCGTCGACGACCACCGGATGTTCCGCACCGGAGTCCAGGCCGAGATCGGCCGCACCGAGGAGACCGGTGTCGAGGTCGTCGGCGAGGCCGCCGACGTCGACCAGGCGGTCACCGTCATCACGGCGACCCGCCCCGAGGTCGTCCTCCTCGACGTGCACCTGCCGGGTGGTGGCGGCGTCGAGGTGCTGCGCCGCTGCGCCCCGCTGATGGGCGCGGTCGAGAATCCGGTGCGGTTCCTTGCGCTGTCCGTCTCGGACGCCGCCGAGGATGTCATCGGTGTCATCCGCGGCGGCGCTCGCGGCTACGTCACCAAGACGATCACCGGCAACGATCTGGTCGATTCGGTCTTCCGGGTGCAGGAGGGCGACGCGGTGTTCTCGCCCCGGCTGGCCGGCTTCGTCCTCGACGCGTTCGCCTCGACGGACGCGCCGCCTGTCGACGAGGACCTGGACCGGCTGACGCAGCGCGAGCGCGAGGTGCTGCGGCTGATCGCGCGCGGCTATGCGTACAAGGAGATCGCCAAGCAGCTGTTCATCTCGGTGAAGACGGTCGAGTCGCATGTCTCGGCGGTGCTGCGGAAGCTCCAGCTGTCGAACCGGCACGAGCTGACGCGGTGGGCGACGGCCCGACGGCTGGTCTGAGTCAGCTGTTCTCCCGTTCGGGGTCGATGGAGATGCCGAGTTTCTCGCCGACCCTTCGGTGGCCGATGCCCGCGTGGATCCGTTCCACAGCGGCGTCGGCGGGCTCCAGCCTGTCCGGGATCGCGTGATTGGCGTACTTCAGTACTCAGGACCGCGAACTGCGGAGCGGGGGAGCCTATGCGACTCGGGTCGCTCCCGCGAAGGGCATGTTGTCGATCGGCGCGATGCGGACCGGCGCTCCGGGGTGCGGTGCGTGGATCATCTGTCCGTCGCCGATGTAGAGACCGACATGGCTGACCCCGGAGTAGAAGAACACCAGGTCACCAGGGACGAGTTCGGAGCGGGGGATGTGCCGGCCGGCGTTGATCTGGGTGTACGTGGTGCGGGGGAGTGAGACGCCGGCGGAACGCCAGGCGGCCTGGGTCAGCCCGGAGCAGTCGAACGAGGACGGTCCGGTGGCGCCCCAGACATACGGCTTGCCGAGCGCCCCGTAGGCGAACGCGACGGCCTCCGCGGCGCGGGCGTTGGGAGCCTGGGTGGCGCCTAAGCGCGGGGCGCCGCGATCCGCGCGGGCGGCGGCGCGGGCGGCGTCCGCGCGTTCGAACTCGGCGCGCTCCGCGGGTGAGAGGGTGTCGAGGAGCTTCTGGGCGTCGGCCAGTCTGGCCCTGACCGTCGTCCGGTGCTTCTTCAGGTCCGCCCGGCGAGCGGTGAGGGCCGCCAGCTCGTCCTTCGCCTCCGTGCGCAGCTGGGCGATCTCGGTGACCTGCCGCTGCACGTTGGAGACCTCGGCCGCCTGACGGTCGGCGGCCCACTCCACGTACGAGGCCCGTTGCAGATACTGGTCGGGGTCCGAGGACAGCGCCAGCTGCACGGCGGGGTCGAGGCCGCCGGTGCGGTACTCCGCGGCGGCGAGCGAACCGAGTGCGTCGCGGGAGGCATTGAGGCGTTCGGTCCTGCGGGCGGCCTCGTCGCGCAGTGCGTTCAGGGACTTGGCGGCGGCGGTCGCCTCCTCCTTCGCGCCGTTGTACTGCTCGGTGGCGACCTCGGCGTCGTGGTACAGCCGGTCCACCGCGGCCTTGATCCGGGTGGGGGTGGGCTGTGGTTCGGCGTGCGCGGAGCCCGGCAGGACGGCGGCGGTCGCGGCCCCGGCGAAGGCGAGTGTGGCTGCGGTGCGGGCGGCGGAGCCGGTGTGCGGGCGCTGCCTGGGTTTCCGATGCGCTGCCAAGGGGGCGGGGCTCCTTGCGTCGACTGCCCGTCGGGGGCTACCGGCGGGCCGCTGAGGTCCGGCGGCGGGACGCCAACAGGGGGAGCGGCCCGCCGCCGGATTTCTCGGCGAGGTGACCGGGCTGCCGTCCGGGTGCGGAGCGGTGGTGAAGCCGGCCACCTGGACAGGGACGCTAAGCCCGGGGCGCGAGGAAGAGTCACAATGACGGCTATTGCCCGAATTTGGCAATGTATTGTCGCCGAGTGACTGGAAAATTCCATCAGAGTCAGGCAATTGGTGCAGATGCGAGGGAAATGCCGAGGAGCCCCCACCTCGCCGAAGAGGGGTGATATGGCCCCGGCTAGGCTGCGGCCTCATGGACGTACTCATCAATGTCTTCGTCGCACTGCACATCATCGGCATCGCCGCCCTCCTGGGCGGCTTCCTGACCCAGATGAAGGCGATGGGCGCGGGCACGGCACGCTTCGTCCCGGCGATGCTGCACGGCGCGCTGACCATGCTGGTCACCGGTGTCGCGCTGGTCGGGCTCAACCAGGCCGACGACCACCCGGTCAACAACATCAAGATCGGCGTGAAGCTGGCGGTCCTGGTGGTGATCCTCGCGCTGGTCTACATCAAGCGGGACGAGGAGAAGGTCGAGAAGGGCGTGTTCGCGGCGGTCGGCGGGCTGACGGTCGCCAACATCTTCATCGCGACACTCTGGACCTGAGCCGGACCCATCCGCATGAGGAGTGAGCCCCTGCCGGACCCGGCAGGGGCTCCTCTTGTGCGGGCCCGGTGTTACGCCGGGCGCACGCTGCCGTAGATCGGCATGTAGTAGATCGACTCCTCGCGGACGTTCGCCCCCGGCTTCGGGGCGTGGATCATCATGCCGTCGCCCTTGTAGATACCGACGTGGCTGATGTCGTCGTAGAAGAAGACGAGGTCGCCCGGCTGCAGGTCGGCCGTGGCTATCCGGGTGCCGATCTTCACCTGGTCCCAGGTGGTGCGGGGGATGTCGACGCCCGCCGCCTTCCAGGCGGCCTGGGTCAGCCCCGAGCAGTCGTACGAGGAGGGGCCCGTCGCTCCCCAGACGTACGGCTTGCCGATCTGGGCGCGGGCGAAGGCGAGAACCTTCTCGGCCTTCGTGGTGGCGCTGGTGTCCGAGCCGGTCCCGGTCCCGGTCCCGGTGCTCGTCCCCGTGCCGCCGGTGGAGCCGGCCTGCTTCGCCGCCTCCTCGGCCTTGCGGTCCGCCTCGGCCTTGGCGGCGGCCTGCCGACGGGCGAGTTCCTCCGCCTTGCGCTTGGCCTCCGCCTCCTTCTCGCGCTCCAGTGCCGCCAGCCGCGCCTTCTCCTCGGCCGTCAGCTCCGACAGCATCGCGCGCGCCTCGCCCAGCTTCTTCTGGACGGATTGCTTGCTGGTCCGGAGCGTGGCCTGGGACTCGGTGAGCGTCTCCAGGCTCTTCGTCGCCTCGGTGCGCTTCTTCGCCGCCGCTGCCTGCTGCGTACGGAAGTCCGTGACCGCCTTCTGCTGCTGGGCGGTCATCCGGTTCATCAGCTGGTTCTGGTCGAAGTACGACTGCGGGTCGTCGGCCAGGAAGAAGGTGGCGGTCGGGGCGATGGAACCGGTGCGGTACTGCGCGGCCGCGTAGTTGCCGAGCGTTCTGCGCGCCTCGTTCAGCTTGTCGGCGCGCTCGGCCACGTCCTCCAGCAGGGCGTCGACCTTGCCGCGCTGCATGGCGGAGGCCTCCTTCGCCTTGTTGTACTGCTGGGTCGCGGTACCCGCCTGCCGGTAGAGGTCGTCGACCTTCTTCTGTACGTCCTCGATGCTGGGCTTGGGCGCGCTCGGGGCGGCCGTGGCGCTCTGGGTCGACAGCAGGGTCACCCCTGCCAGTGCGGCCGTCGTGAGCCCGACGGCCGGGGTGGTGGCGCGTACCCGGCTGCGCGGTTTGCGATGCGATGCCAAAGCCGGCATCTCCTTCCGTGGACCGCCTACCGGGTTAGCTGTCGGGTTCGGGCGGAACGGAAGGCTGCCCTACGGTCCGAGTGGGGATACAGACCGATTCACCCCGGTTTTGCATGTGGGTCCCCGGTTCCGAACTCCCCTGTGGGCAGCCCGGATTCGGCGGGGGAGCCCGCTCGGCGTGGTTCGCCTCAAGGGGGTACGGGCCACCCGACGGAGCACGCTAGCCAACTCGTGGTGCCGCTGTGAAGGTTGATGTTCGATATGTCTGATACGTTTTCGTGACCTTGATGAAGAGGGGCCGGAGGACGTGGTCCGGGCGCCGATTTCCTTACGGGACGTGGGCGGACGCTCTCCGTGCGTAGGCGTCCTCCGGCCGTGCTTCTCCATGCGGCCGCAGAGTGTCGGTGCGTCGTCCTAGACTCGTGAGGCGATGAGCAGCCTCTTTGACGACAGTTTCCTGGCCGGCCTCCAGCACTCGGAGGAAGAACCCCCGCCGCCCCCCGAGGACTCCGCACCCGAAGCGGTGCCGGAGGACCTCTTCGCGGGTGTCTTCGACGCGCCCCCGCCGCCCCGGGACGCGTACTACCGGGACGGCGCCCACCGCCCCGCCATCGACTCCGCCGCCCTGCTCGACGGGCTGAACACCGAGCAGCGCGCCGCGGTCGTGCACGCCGGATCGCCGCTGCTCATCGTCGCCGGCGCGGGCTCCGGCAAGACCCGGGTACTCACCCACCGGATCGCCCACCTGCTGGCCGAGCGGGGTGTGCACCCCGGCCAGATCCTGGCGATCACCTTCACCAACAAGGCCGCGGGCGAGATGAAGGAGCGCGTCGAGCAGCTCGTCGGACCGCGCGCCAACGCCATGTGGGTCATGACGTTCCACAGCGCGTGCGTGCGGATCCTGCGCCGCGAGTCGAAGCGGCTCGGCTTCACCTCGTCGTTCTCGATCTACGACGCGGCCGACTCCAAGCGGCTGATGGCCCTGGTCTGCCGCGATCTGGACCTCGACCCGAAGCGCTTCCCGCCGAAGTCGTTCACGGCCAAGGTCTCGAACCTGAAGAACGAGCTGATCGACGAGGAGACCTTCGCCGGCCAGGCCGCGGACGGCTTCGAGAAGACACTCGCCCAGGCGTACGCGATGTACCAGTCCCGGCTGCGCGAGGCCAACGCACTGGACTTCGACGACATCATCATGACGACGGTCCATCTGCTCCAGGCGTTCCCCGACGTCGCCGAGCACTACCGACGCCGCTTCCGGCACGTCCTCGTCGACGAGTACCAGGACACCAACCACGCGCAGTACACGCTCGTACGCGAGCTGGTCGGCCCGGCCGGAGAGACCGACGCCCCCGCCGAGCTCTGCGTCGTGGGTGACGCCGACCAGTCGATCTACGCCTTCCGCGGCGCGACGATCCGCAACATCCTCCAGTTCGAGGAGGACTACCCGAACGCGACGACGATCCTGCTGGAGCAGAACTACCGCTCCACGCAGACGATCCTCTCCGCCGCCAACGCGGTCATCGAGCGCAACGAGAGCCGCCGCCCCAAGAACCTCTGGACGAACGCGGGCGAGGGCGCCCGGATCACCGGCTATGTCGCGGACACCGAGCACGACGAGGCGCAGTTCGTCGCCGACGAGATCGACCGGCTGACCGACGCGGGCGACGCGAAAGCCGGCGACGTCGCGATCTTCTACCGGACGAACGCGCAGTCCCGCGTCTTCGAAGAGATCTTCATCCGCGTCGGCCTGCCCTACAAGGTCGTCGGCGGCGTGCGCTTCTACGAGCGCAAGGAGGTCCGGGACATCCTGGCCTACCTCCGGGTCCTCGCCAACCCCGAGGACACCGTCCCGCTGCGCCGCATCCTCAACGTGCCCAAGCGCGGTATCGGCGACCGCGCCGAGGCGATGATCGACGCACTGTCGCTGCGCGAGAAGATCACGTTCCCGCAGGCACTGCGCCGCGTCGACGAGGCGTACGGCATGGCGGCCCGCTCGGCCAACGCCGTCAAGCGGTTCAACACGCTGATGGAGGAACTGCGCACGATCGTCGAGTCCGGCGCGGGCCCCGCCGTGGTGCTGGAGGCGGTGCTGGAACGGACCGGCTATCTCGCCGAGCTCCAGGCGTCCACGGACCCGCAGGACGAGACGCGGATCGAGAACCTCCAGGAACTCGCCGCCGTCGCGCTCGAATTCGAGCAGGAGCGGGGGGAGTCCGCCGGGGAGGAAGGTGCGAGCACGGGCACGCTCGCCGAGTTCCTGGAGAAGGTCGCGCTCGTGGCCGACTCCGACCAGATCCCCGACGAGGACGAGGACGGCTCCGGCGTCATCACGCTGATGACGCTGCATACGGCCAAGGGGCTCGAATTCCCGGTGGTGTTCCTGACCGGCATGGAGGACGGCGTCTTCCCGCACATGCGCGCCCTGGGACAGGTCAAGGAGCTGGAGGAGGAGCGGCGCCTCGCGTACGTCGGCATCACCCGTGCCCGTGAGCGGCTCTACCTGACCCGGGCGGCCATGCGCAGTGCGTGGGGTCAGCCCTCGTACAACCCGCCGTCGCGGTTCCTGGAGGAGATCCCGGACCAGCATCTGGAGTGGAAGCGGACCGGGCCGATGGCGGCCCCGGCCGGACCGACGTCGGGGATCACGTCGTCGCTGTCCTCGTCGCGCGCCCGCTCGGGCCCCTCGGGCTTCGCGACCCGGCGTACCTCGGACAAGCCGACGGTGACGCTGGTGGTCGGGGACCGGGTCACGCACGACCAGTTCGGGCTCGGCACGGTGACGGCGGTCGAGGGGATCGGCGACCAGGCGAAGGCGACGGTCGACTTCGGGGACGAACGACCGAAGAAGCTGCTGCTGCGGTACGCGCCGGTGGAGAAGCTCTAGGGGGCCCGCTCCGGAGCCGACGGGGCGGGCGCGGGTGCCCGCCCCTGCCGACGGGTGGGGCCTGTGCCGTGTCGGGCTCTGCTGCTCAGGTCGGGTTGAGGCCGTGGCTGCGGAGCCAGGGCAGCGGGTCTATGGCCGCTCCGCCACCGGGCCGGACCTCGAAGTGCAGGTGCGGGCCGGTGGAGTTGCCGGAGTTCCCGGAGTACGCGATGACGTCACCGGCCTTGACCGGGCCCGAGCGGATCCTGGTGCTGCTGAGGTGGCAGTACCAGGTCTCGGTACCGTCGGCCGTGGTGACGATGGCCATGTTCCCGTAGGCGCTGTTCCACTGGGTGCGTACGGTGCCGTCGGTCGCGGCCATCACCGGAGTGCCGTACGAGACGGGGAAGTCGATGCCCGTGTGCACGGACATCCAGTTGACGCCCGCCTGGCCGTAGTAGGCGCTGAGGCCGTGCTGCTTGACCGGCAGGAGGAACTTGGGCCGCAGCGCCTCTTTCCGGGCGGCCTCCTCCTCGCGCTTCTTTTTCTCGGCGGCCTGCCGCTCCCTCAGGTCGATGCGCTCCTGGGTGCGGCTGGCGCGGTCGGCGAAGTTCTCGGCGTCGGCGCTGAGGTTGGCGAGCTGGGTGTCCAGCTTGTTGTTGGCGGCGACCGGTTTGATGCTGCCGGGGTCGGAGGCCGCCATCGACGTGGTGTCGTCCTTGGTGTCCTCGCCGCTACCGAGTCCGCCGACGGAGGCGGCGGCGATACCGGCGACGCTCATCACGCAGGCGGAGGGGACGGCCACGGTGAGGAGAGCGGAACGCTTGGCGGGGGTGCGACGCCGACCACGGCTGCCACCGCCGCCGCGGGTGACGGAACGGCTCGCAGGGCGGGGGATGTCGGCGGTGCGCTCCACCGCGTGGTCCGACCGGTCTGCCGCGTCGTCCGCATCGGCCTCGAGGTCCGGGTCCAGGTCCAGGTCGGCGACGCCGAACTCGGAGGTCGCGGTGATGTCCGTGGGCTCCGCGGTCGCGGCGGGCGGGTAGGGCTCGTACGGAGCGTAGGAACCCTGGTCCTCGTACACCTCGTGCGCGGCCTGTTCGGGTTCGTACGACTCGTGCGCGGTTTGCGCGGTTTGCTGTTCGTGCTCGGGCGTGGCGCCGGTGTTCCAGGCAGTGGCGTCGTACGCGCCGGTGTCGTAGGCGGTCGTCCCGGTCGTCGCCCACTGGCCGTTCTGGTGCCAGCCGTTGGTGTCCCACTGGCCCGACGCGTCTGGAGCGCCGCCCTGCGCGGGGACGCCCGTGGCTTCCGGCATCCAGGTCGCGGTGGTGTCGTACTGCTGCGGATGCTGGGCCCCGTACGCGGCATAGGGGTCGTACGCGGCGGTCTGATGCGCGCCGGTGTCCCACTGGGTGGAGTCGTACTGGCCGCTGTACCCGGCCTGTCCGGTGTCGTAGCCGCTGCTGTAACCGGTGGTGCCGTACGTGCCGTCGTGGCTGACCGGGAGGGAGCCGAAGAGCGGGTCACTGTCGAAGCTGCCCGTGGAGTGGCTGTCGTAACCGACATACCCGGCGTAGGGGTGCTGGTCGTTCACCAACTTCTCTCTCGCCTCGGCAGCAGGACCTGGGTCTGGGGTCCGGTGGGGGAATCCCAGGGGGAAAGCAGTGGCCGCGACTGTACCCGGCAGTACGTGACGGCGACAATCTTCCTCAGGTTCGGGGCCCGCAGGAAACGGGCAATCAACCGTCTTTCGGCGGACTGTGCACACAGCCTTGGCTCTATGTTCGAAACGCGTTCTATTTGCGAGCGCGCTCCGGGCGGCCATGGTGCCCGGGGGTATGCCCCCGGCACGGCGTGGCGGCCTTGTGCCCGTGAGGGACTCCGGTCCCTCAGGCGACCGAGGTGGCTCCCATGAGACCGGTGGCCGATTCCGGGGACTCCAGGGCCTGCCGGATCCCGGCGGCGACCGCCGGGTGGACCGGCAGTGCGAGGTGGCCGATCCCGGTGACGCGCACGTTCAGCGCATCAAGGTCCGGATGGTCGATGCAGGCCGCCTCGACCGGGACGATCACCTGGTCCAGCTCGCTCCAGAAGCTCACGAACCGGGTGCGGCAGCCGGGCGCGGGGCGGCGCAGCTCCTCGATCGGGGCGGAATCGCTGCGCATCTGGCGCACGATCGGGTGCGCACTGGCCACCGGGGCGACGGCGGTGCCGCCGTGCGGGGTGCCGAGTGTGACCAGGGTGTGGACCCGTCGGTCACCGCCGAGTCGCTGCACGTAATAACGGGCGATCAGGCCACCGAGGCTGTGGCCGACGACGTCGACCTCGTGGTGCCCGGTGCGGGTGCAGATCTCCTCGACATGCCGGCCGAGAAGTTCGGCGGCCGTGCGGATGTCACACGTCAGCGGTGAGTAGTTGAGGGACTCCAGATGGTGCCAGCCGTGCCGGGCGAGGGAGCGGCGCAGCAGGACGAAGACGGAGCGGTTGTCGATGAACCCGTGCAGGAGCACGACGGGCCGCCGCTCGGGGCTCTCGGTGGGCAGGGCCCGGGTTCCGGCCGGTGCGGTGGGCGGCTGTTCGGGCGGGGGCGCCGCGTCATGCCGCTCCCCGGTCATGCCCGAGGGGTAGAGGAGCACGTGCCCGACGAGCACGACCAGCTCCAGCGCGGTGGCTCTCAGCAGTGCCGATGACAGCCAGGTGCGACGCAGACACGGCTGGCGCAGCAGTAGCGGAAGAAAAGGCAGGACCTTCATGGCCGACCTCCTGCTTCGGCGCACGGGAGGCGGCTCAAGTCCCCGTATGCCCTCATGGGGTGCCGAGGCAGAGGCGCGGGTGGCTGGTCAAACCACCTGTCGACGAGCCGTACCACCGTGCCGTGCGGCTGGCGGCGCGGTTGGTACGGCGACCTCGTAGCGGCTCCCCTGGCCTCCGTGGCCCGCGCGGCAGGGATGCCGCGTGAATGCGGGAACGGGGCCCGGCGAACATGTCCCAGGTGTGATTTCCCCCTCCCGGCCCACCGCGAAACGGCGGGTTGCGGGATGCTGTCGATAACGTTCGTTCACATCCCCGGCCCTTTCCGGCACGGGAGACGCATGTGGAGGCAGTGATGGGTGTGACCGGTCCGATCCGTGTGGTGGTGGCCAAGCCGGGCCTCGACGGCCATGACCGCGGGGCGAAGGTGATCGCGCGGGCGCTGCGCGACGCCGGTATGGAGGTCATCTACACCGGGCTCCACCAGACGCCCGAGCAGATCGTCGACACCGCGATCCAGGAGGATGCCGACGCGATCGGCCTCTCGATCCTCTCCGGCGCGCACAACACGCTCTTCGCCAAGGTGATCGAGCTCCTGAAGGAGCGCGACGCGGAGGACATCAAGGTGTTCGGCGGCGGCATCATCCCGGAGGCGGACATCGCACCGCTGAAGGAGCAGGGCGTCGCGGCGATCTTCACCCCGGGGGCGACGACGGGCTCGATCGTCGACTGGGTGAACGCCAACGTCCGCCAGTCCGCAGACGCCTGACCGGGCGGGCCGGGGCGCTCGCCCGTCCGGTGCCCTGTGTCCTCAATCGCCCGCCCGGTGCGAGGCCGGGTCCGTCGAAGGGGTCCCCTTGCCCTGGGGACCACGGGGGATTGAGGACGCAGCGCGGCGCAGGCCGCGCAACCCGTCGCCGCCTCCGGCACCCCCTACGCCGCCTCCGGCAGCCCCTACGCCGCCTCCGGCAGCCCCTACGCCGCCTCCGGCAGCAGCTCCGCCTCCATCGCCGCGCGCAGCCGCAGGGTGGAGACCAGTCGCTGGAACGCCTCCGACCAGTAGCCGGCGGCTCCCGGCGACGCGCCCTCCGGCTCGTCCGGTGTCGTCGTGAGGACCTCCAGGCGGTCCGCCTCCGCCGGGTTCAGACAGCGCTCGGCGAGACCCATCACGCCGCTGAAGCTCCACGGATAGCTCCCCGCGTCGCGGGCGATGTCGAGCGCGTCGACGACCGATCTGCCCAGCGGCTCCGCCCATGGAACCGTGCAGACCCCCAGGAGCTGGAACGCCTCGGACAGCCCGTGCGCGGCAATGAAGTCGGCCACCCACGTGGCCCGTTCCGTACCGGGCAGTGTGGCGAGGAGCTTGGAGCGCTCGGCGAGCGACGCAGTGCCGGGGCCGTTCGACGGGGGTACGGAGGGGGCGCCCAGCAGCGCGCGGGCCCACTCCGGGGCCCGCTGCCGCACCGCTGCCCGGCACCACGCCGCGCGCAGTTCCTCACCCCAGCCGTCGGCGACGGGCAGCGCGACGATCTCCTGCGGCGTACGCCCGCCGAACCGCGCCGGCCAGGTGGACAGCGGGGTCGACTCCACCAACTGGCCCAGCCACCAGGACCGTTCGCCCCGGCCGGATGGCGGCACCGCGACCACGCCGTCGCGCTGCATCTCCCCATCGCATTCATGCGGCGCCTCCACGGCGATGGACGCGGAACTGGCCGTCAGGTCCGGGTTCACGCATGACGCCGCACGGGCCGCCATCCGTCCGGCCAGCGCCGACTCCGGCAGCGCGGACAGCAGCTCGGCGGCCGTCGCGCGGACATTGCGGCTGCGGTCGGAGAGCGCCTGCTCCAGGAACGGTTCGTCCGCACCGGACAGCCCGGTACGCAGCGAGTCCACGAACATCAGCCGGTCCTCGGCACGCTCCGTCGGCCACGTGCTGGTCAGCAGCGCGAGCGCGCTCCCCGGATCATGTGCGCGTACGGCCCCGAGCAGGGCGACGCGCTCGGCGAACAAGCCCTCCTCCCACAGCCGGCGCACCGCCTCCGGGTCCGTCACCTCGGGCCGCGGCGCGCCGCCGGACGAGCCGCGCAGCGCGAACTTCCAGTCAGGATTCAGCCGGGCCAGCCACAGCCCACGCGGCCCGGCGAACGCCAGGGCCTGCGGCCGCAGGTCGGTACGGGCGCGGGCCGCGTCCAGGAGGGCCGGGAGCAGCGCTGCCGGCGCCCGGTAGCCGTGCAGACCGGCTGTGGCCAGCCACTGCGGGATCAGCTCGGTGAGATCCGGCGCGGCACCGCGTCGGCCGCCCGCACCGCTCGGCGCCGACCGGTCGGCGAGCAGCTGGGCGAGTCTGCGCCGCGCGGCCGGCGGCAGGGGCGGCCGGGGGTCGGCGGGCGCCGTCCCCGGCCGCGCGGCCGCGGGTGCGGGCAGCAGTCCGGCTCTGTGCCGCACGGTGTGGAGCGCCGCCGCGTCCAGGAGCGCGACCGGCCCCCGATCGCCGCCCGCCGATGACGGCCGGCGATCGGTGCCGAGCAACGCCGAGGTGACGAGCTCTTCCCACGGGGTGGTTGTACTGGGCATCGGTCCTCCTCCAGGGGTCAGATGAGCGGTACGGTCTCGGCCGTACCGCCGTCGGAGCCATCGGCCCAGGCGGCGAGCGGGTCGAAGCCACGGTGGCCGCATTCGCCGAACACCGTGAGGGGCGCGCCGCCGGACAGCGCGACGAGCTTCCACAGGCCCGGCCGGGACAGCGCCGACGGGACGACGGGCAGGGCCGTACCGCCTGTGGCGTCCGCCAGTTGCCAGCCGTCGCCCGACGGCACCGGTATGACCTCGCGCAGGGTCACCGGCCAGGACTCCAGCCAGGGGTCGTCCCGCAGGGCGCGCCCGTACGAGGCGACCGCGCCCGCGGTCGTGGAGCCCCGAGGGGGAGTGCCGGACGGCACCGGCGCACCGAACTGCGCGCCCAGCTCGGCCCGTAGCTGCCCGGCCCCCTGATGCGGCGTGAGTTCGGCGTCGAGCGTGACGCCCACCGGCAGGGCCTGCGCCGGGGAGCGCCCGGCCGCTCCGAAGGACAGCAGCAGCGCGGTGCGGGCCGATTCCCTTCCGTACAGCCAGATCCGGCGCGTGACGATCTTGCCGTCCGGGGTGTCGTACTGGGCGAGGACCAGCCACCGGTCACGGACCGGGAGGCCGTCGGCGGGGGATGCCAGTCCCACCCGGGTACGGACCGTCGCGGCCAGCGGCTCCGGCAGCCGGTCGATGCCCAGCCACGCGGTGTCCAGCAGATGCAGCAGCGCGCACTCCTGGAGCAACCGCGCCGGCCAGCCGGCGCCGGACGCCGGGATCGCCCCCAACTCCCGGACCCTTCCCGCAAGTCCCGGCGCCTGCGCGTCGACCATGCGGGCCGCCGTCTCCTCCCACAGCCCGTACCCCGACTGGTCGGCCGCCGCCAGACCGCCGCGCAGCAGATCCATCAGCCGCTGCTCCAACTCCTGTGCACCGCCGGTGATCCGTCCGGCCCGCCGCTCGGCACGCCGCCGGGCGGCCTCCGGGTCGACCGGGCCGGCGGCCGATGCACCGCCCGCCGGCCCGCCCTTCTCCCCCTTGTCCTCCGCGCGCTTGCGACGGCCCGTCAGCCACTCGTCGGCCCAGTCCGGCACCTCGCCCGCGGGCAGAGCCGATGCGCCGGAAGCCCAGACCAGCAGCAGCCCCAGCGCGTGCTTGCACGGGAACTTCCGGCTGGGGCAACTGCACCTGTACGCGGGACCGGTCGTGTCGACCACGGTTTGATACGGCTTGCTTCCGCTGCCCTTGCACAGCCCCCACACCGCACCCGAACCGTCACAGCCGAAACCCGACCACGGTCCGGTCGAACCGAGCTTGCTCCCCGCCTTGCGTGATGCCTCGTCAGGAGCCAGGGCCAGGACCTGCTCCACCGTCCAGCGCGCCGCCGGAGCAGCGGTGCGCAAGGGTTCTCCCCCGTGAGATAGCAGCATGGGTACGACGGTAGAACGCGCCACTGACAATCACCCTGACCTGCCAATTCGTCGCCGCGCAAGCACCTTGACTTTACTCTCTCTTTGCGATTCGCTGCGAGGTGCCGACCTTTGAATCCGGGGGGATCGACCGATGAGTCACACCGTCCGCAGCATCCACAACGTCCGTAACGCCCGCACCATCCGGACTGCCGTCTCCGCAGCCGTCGTCCTCGGTCTCGCCGTGGGCCTCGGGGCCTGCTCCGAGTCCGTCGATCAGGTGGACAAGGCCGTGAACGAGACGTACGAAGTCACCTACGAGGTCACCGGTACGAGCGTCGACGAGATCCAGTTCCACGCGGGCGGGGGCAAGGCCATGGACCCGGAGATCGAGACGGTCAAGTCCCCGACCCTGCCGTGGCGGAAGACCGTCACGCTGCGAGGCATCATGCCGCCCGCGGTCATGCCGATCGCCCTGGACGAGACCGGGGCCGACGTCGCCTGCTCGATCACGCACGAGGGCAAGGTCATCAAGGAGGCCAAGGGCGAGGGACTCATCACCGCCGGCGGCTGCGTCGCGGTCTCGCCGGTGGCCGGCTGAACTCCCCGCCCGTAGCCGCTGAATCGGCCCTGACCTGCGGTCGGGGCCGATTGTCAGTGGCATGGTGCACGGTGGGAACCACATCAGGTCGACCGATCTGGAGGGGGATCCATGACCGTGTCCGAAACCACCGACGCCGTCGGCGTACAGGCCCTGCGACCGCATGCCGAGGACGCCTTCGCCCATGAGCTGAAGGCCCTTGCCGCAGCCGACGACCGCCCGCGGCCCGCCCGTTGGCAGCTGTCTCCGTGGGCCGTCGCCACCTACCTGCTCGGCGGCACCCTGCCCGACGGCACGGTGATCACACCCAAGTACGTCGGCCCGCGCCGCCTCGTCGAGGTCGCCGTGACCACACTCGCCACCGACCGGGCCCTGCTGCTCCTCGGTGTTCCCGGCACCGCCAAGACCTGGGTCTCCGAGCACCTCGCGGCCGCTGTCAGCGGCGACTCGACGCTGCTCGTCCAGGGCACGGCGGGCACACCCGAGGAAGCCGTCCGCTACGGGTGGAACTACGCGCAGTTGCTGGCGCACGGCCCCAGCCTCGACGCACTGGTGCCCAGCCCGCTGATGCGTGCCATGTCCGAGGGCATGACCGCGCGGATCGAGGAGCTCACCCGCATCCCCGCCGATGTGCAGGACTCGCTCATCACGATCCTGTCGGAGAAGACGCTCCCCGTTCCGGAGCTGGGGCAGGAGGTTCAGGCCGTCCGGGGATTCAACGTCATCGCGACGGCCAACGACCGCGACCGCGGGGTCAACGAGCTGTCCAGCGCCCTGCGCCGCCGGTTCAACACGGTCGTGCTGCCGCTGCCCGCCACGCCCGACGCCGAGGTCGACATCGTGTCCCGGCGCGTCGACCAGATGGGGCGCTCGCTCGACCTTCCGGCCGCACCCGACGGCATGGCCGAGATCCGACGGGTGGTCACGGTCTTCCGTGAACTGCGCGACGGCATCACGACGGACGGACGCACCAAGCTCAAGTCCCCGTCGGGCACGCTGTCCACGGCCGAGGCCATCTCCGTCGTCACCAACGGCCTGGCGCTCGCCGCCCACTTCGGCGACGGAGTGCTGCGCCCCGGCGATGTCGCGGCCGGCATCCTCGGCGCGGTCGTCCGGGACCCGGCGGCGGACCGGGTGGTCTGGCGGGAGTACCTGGAGACCGTGGTCCGGGAGCGGGACGGCTGGAAGGACTTCTACCGCGCCTGCCGCGAGGTATCCGCATGACCCGGGCCGCGCGTCCCGTCGGACCGCTGCTGCTGGGGGTGCGGCACCACGGGCCGGGCTCGGCCCGAGCCGTCCGTGCGGCGTTGGAGGCCGCCCGCCCGCAGGCGGTGCTCATCGAGGGGCCTCCCGAGGGTGACGCACTGCTGCCGCTGGCGGCCGACGAGCGGATGCGACCGCCGGTCGCGCTGCTCGCCCATGCCGTGGACGACCCGGGACAGGCGGCGTTCTGGCCCATGGCCGCCTTCTCGCCCGAGTGGGTCGCGATCCGCTGGGCGCTGGCGCACGACGTGCCGGTCCGCTTCATCGACCTGCCCGCGGCGAACTCCCTGGCCATGACAGAGGCAGCGGAACGCGGACAGGGCGGGGACGGGGGCGGCGGCGTAGCCGGGGAGCCTGCTCCGGGAGGCTCACCCGGGCATGCCCCGATCGACCCCATCGGCGTACTGGCCGAGACAGCGGGATACGACGACCCGGAGCGATGGTGGGAGGACGTCGTCGAACACCGCACCAAGGCCGGTGAGGCCGTCGACCCACGGGCACCGTTCGCCGCGCTCGCCGAGGCGATGACGGCCCTGCGCGATGTGTACGGGGACGGCGGGCATCCCCGGGACGCCGTCCGCGAGGCGTACATGCGCATCCAACTCCGCAAAGCGGTGAAGGAGTTCGGTGACGACATCGCGGTCGTCTGCGGTGCCTGGCATGTGCCCGCGCTCGGTACGAGGACCACACTCGCCGCCGACAGGGCCCTGCTCAAGAGGCTGCCCAAGCTCAAGGCCGAGCTGACCTGGGTGCCTTGGTCGCATCGGCGGCTCGCCCGGCACAACGGATACGGGGCGGGCATCGACTCGCCCGGCTGGTACGGACACCTCTTCGAGGCCGCCGACCGCCCGATCGAGCGGTGGATGACGAAGGTTGCCGGACTCCTGCGTGACGAGGACCGGTTCGTGTCGTCCGCCCATGTCATCGAGGCCGTCCGGCTCGCCGAGACCCTCGCCGCCATGCGCGGCCGCCCGCTGGCAGGGCTGAGCGAGACGACCGATGCGATCCGGGCCGTGATGTGCGAAGGCTCCGATGTGCCGCTCGCGCTCGTCCGGGACCGGCTGATCGTCGGCGAGACACTCGGCGAAGTGCCGGACACCGCCCCTGCCGTGCCCCTGCAGCGTGACCTCACCCGACAGCAGCGCACGCTCCGTCTCAAACCGGAAGCGCTGGAGCGGGAGGTGGAGCTCGACCTACGCAAGGACACCGACGCGGCCCGCAGCCGGCTGCTCCACCGGCTGCGGATCCTCGCCGTCGGCTGGGGCGAACCGGCCACCGGGCGGGGGAGCACCGGCACCTTCCGCGAGAGCTGGCGGCTGCGCTGGGAACCCGAGCTGTACGTACAGGTCGCGGAGGCCGGCACCTGGGGCACCACCGTGCTCTCCGCGGCGACGGCCAAGGCCGGGTCCCAGGCGGTCTCGGCGACCGCCCTCGCCGAGGTCACCGCGCTCGCCGAGCGCTGTCTCCTTGCCGAACTGCCCGAGGCACTGCCCGTGGTGATGCGGGCCCTCGCCGACCGCGCCGCGCTCGACGCGGACGTCGGCCACCTCGCCGACGCCCTGCCCGCCCTCGCCCGCACCTTGCGGTACGGGGATGTGCGGTCCACGGACACCGCGGCGCTCGGCGAGGTCGCGGCCGGGCTCGCCGAGCGGATCTGCGTCGGACTGCCGCCCGCCTGCACCGGGCTGGACGCCGACGGAGCCGCCGAACTGCGCCGCAAGGTGGACGGCGTCCACACCGCGATCGGGCTGCTCGCCGGAACCGTGCCGGCCGACGGACTCCGCGAGCGCTGGGCCGCCGTGCTGCACAAGCTGGCCGCCCGGGACACGGTCGCGGGCGTCATCCGGGGCCGTTCGACGCGGCTGCTCCTCGACGACGGGCGGCTCGAAGAGGACGACGCGGCACGGCTGATGGGCCTCGCCCTCTCGCCCGGCACACCCCCGGCCGACGCGGCGGCCTGGATCGAGGGGTTTGTCGGCGGGGCCGCCGGGGGCGGCATGCTCCTTGTCCACGACGAACGGCTGCTGGGCCTGGTCGACGCCTGGCTGGCCGGTGTCCCCGCCGACACGTTCACCGACGTGCTCCCGCTGCTGCGCCGCACCTTCTCGGCGTACGAAGCCGGCGTACGGCGCACGCTCGGCGAGCTCGTACGACGCGGTCCGGCCGCCGGGGCACCGGCCGCGACCGCCGCCGGGACGGCGGCACCCGGCTTCGGCCCGGGCCTCGACGAGGCGCGGGCGGACGCGGTGGTGCCGGTGCTGCGGCTGCTGCTGGGACTGGACGCCGAGGGCGCAGAGGGTGCCGAGAACGCCATGGAACCGCTGGGGGCAACAGGATGACGACGGTCGCGGAATCCGGCACGGACGCGGAGCGGCCGGGAGCCGCCGGGCGGGGTGCGGCGGACGACGAACGGCTCCGGCGGTGGCGCATGGTGCTGGGCGCGGACAGCGCCGAGTCCACCGGGTGCACCCTGACCGGACGGGACGCCGCGATGGACGGTGCGCTGAACGCGCTGTACGGCGGCGGGGGCAGGCCCGGCAGCCGCGGCGGGAGCGAGCGCTCGGCCGGACTCGGCGCCTCCGCCCCGTCCGTCGCCCGCTGGCTCGGCGACATCCGCACCTACTTCCCCAGCTCCGTCGTCCAGGTCATGCAGCGCGACGCGATCGACCGGCTCGGTCTCTCCGCGCTGCTGTTGGAGCCGGAGATGCTGGAGGCCGTCGAGGCGGATGTCCACCTGGTCGGAACACTGCTCTCGCTCAACAAGGCGATGCCCGAGACGACGAAGGAGACGGCAAGAGCCGTCGTACGCAAGGTGGTCGACGACCTGGAGAACCGGCTCGCCACCCGCACCCGGGCCACGCTGACCGGCGCGCTCGACCGCTCGGCGAAGATCAACCGCCCGCGTCACCACGACATCGACTGGGACCGCACCATCCGGGCCAACCTCAAGAACTACCTCCTGCTCCCCGGCGGGGCCGGGGCCGGCACGGTCGTCCCCGAGCGGCTCATCGGCTACGGACGCGCCGCGCACGCGGTGAAGAAGGACGTCATCCTCTGCATCGACCAGTCGGGGTCGATGGCCGCCTCCGTCGTCTACGCCTCCGTCTTCGGCGCGGTGCTCGCCTCCATGCGTACGTTGCGGACCAGGCTCGTCGTCTTCGACACGGCTGTCGTCGACCTCACCGAGCAGCTCGACGATCCCGTCGACGTCCTCTTCGGCACCCAGCTCGGCGGCGGCACGGACATCAACCGGGCGCTCGCCTACTGCCAGTCCCAGATCACCCGGCCCGCCGACACCGTCGTGGTCCTCATCAGCGACCTCTACGAAGGCGGCATCCGCGACGAAATGCTGAAGCGGGTGGCCGCGATGAAGGCGTCCGGCGTGCAGTTCGTGACGCTGCTCGCCCTGTCCGACGAGGGCGCGCCCGCCTACGACCGAGAGCACGCGGCGGCGCTCGGCGCGCTCGGAGCACCGGCATTCGCGTGCACCCCGGACCTCTTTCCGGAGGTGATGGCCGCGGCACTGGAGAAGAGGCCACTGCCCATACCGGACAAGGAGACCCATCAGTAACAAGGGACTTGCGTCAACCCGGGAGGGTCGTGCAAGCATCGTCCCGTCGCCCGCGGAGGACTGCGTTCCGCAGTCCGCGCCATTCTGGGAGGGCTCACTCCGACGTGACCACAGCAGCTGTACGTTCAGTCGCCGGCCCGCGCCCGGTGCGCGGGCCGGTCGGCCGGCGCACGCTGCAGGTGGTGCTGTTCCTGGGCGGACTGCTGGCGCTCGGCGTCCTCTTCGGGGCCGAAGCGCACGCGGAGCAGGTGCCCGTTCCGTCACATGCCGTCGTGGAGAAGGCGGTTGCACGCGGGGCCGGTGCGATGGCCGACCGGACAGCCGTTCCGGACGCCGAACCGGCCGCGGACGCCACCGAGGCCTCGGCCGCGGTGGCGACACGCGTTCCGGCCGCCCGGCCGGAGGGGTCGCGGGCCGCCGAAAGGCTCGCCGTGCCTGCGGCCGTCACCACCGCCACTGCACCACCCGCTCCCTCTTCGGCCACCGCGGGCCCCGACGCCGTTCCCGGCCTCCGGCCGGTCGCCGGGGCGGCGCGGGCCACGGTCCAGGAACCCGGCCGGCCGGTCGTCCGACTGGTCGGAAAGGCCGTCGGCACGGCTCTCGGTCAGGCTGCGGGGCTGCTCCCGGACCCGTTGGCACTGCCGACAGGACTGCTGCCTCCCCATCCCCCCATCGGGCCGCCCGCCCGCGGCTCTGCCGAGGGCAGTGCCCCACGCCCCGCCGCACCCGCGCCTCGTCCTGCCGGCGCGTACACCGTTGCGGCCGATCCGGGCCGGGGCTTCGCCGCCCTGCTGAGCGGCGTGACTGCGAAGGGAACGGAGCGACGGGGCGCCGTGCCGCAGTACCGGCCGGCGCCCGGGCAGGTTCCGCTCGACCCCTGTGGCGGCTTCGGTGGCCCCGCCACCGCCGTGACGTATGTGCCGCGCGGCGGCGACCAGCACGCCGTCCCGTTCGCGGGCGGTGCTTCCTTCGGGCTCGTACGCGGTGCCGGTCTTCCGGCCACCGCCGCCCCGATGCGTGACAGATCCGGCGAGATCGTCGAATTCCCCGGCTAGGGCAGGCCGTTCCCCCGCCTCGACCTGCCGCGCGGGGGCGGAACAGGTCTGCCCGCTGTCCGGACGACTCCGGACCGTCGAAACGCGTTCGAAGGATCTGACACACATGCACAAGAACATCCGCCGTTCCATAGCTGTCGCCGCCACGGCCACCGGGATGTGGGCCCTCGGCACCGCCGCAGCCGCCGCGGACGAGCTGCCCGTCTCCGTCCCGCTGTCCACTCCCGACCACGCGGACGACGCGGCCGACGTGATCAACGGGGTCGACGGGGTCGAGGGCCTCGAGGACACCGTGCGGACGACGGCCGGTGAGGCGAAGACAGCTGTCGGGGACACGGTCTCCAAGGCCACCGCGGCCGCCGGGCAGGCCGGTCACCTGCCCGGCCTCAAGGGGAAGGTCGACGGCGCTACCGGCACGGTCACGGGCACCGTCGACCGCGCCACCGGAGGCGCGGACGCGCAGGGCGTGCCGGCCCTGCAGGGCGTGCAGGACCTGTCCGGCCTGTCCGGTGCGCACGGGACGCAGGACCCGCAGGGCCTCCCCGGCTACGACGTTCCCGGGTTCGACGTCTCCTCGTACGGCGTCCCCACGTACGACATCCCGACCGCACCCGACGCCCCGATCGACTACCTCTTCGGTCCGATCGAGCAGATCCCCGGCTACGTGCAGAACACCGCCCCCGGCGCCGGGACCACGGCACAGAGCACCGCGCACGGCGCTGTCGCGCAGGCCGGACCGGTTGTCGGACAGACCTCCGACTCCGTGCTCCCGCCGGTCGTCGTGGACGCCGTCTCCGCGGTGCTGCCGGTCGTCGACCAGGCGCTCCGGGATGTCGGCACTCTCGTCCAGGGTGTGGTCTCCGAGGTCTCGCCGTTCGCCCACGGTGCCGTCGAGCAGGACGCCCTGCCCTTCGTGCACGGCGTCACGGCCGAGGTCGCACCGCTGGCCGACGGGGTGACCGGTGCGATCCAGCCGTTCGCCGGGGGAGTCGTCGCCGAGGTGCAGCCGCTCGCCCAGGGGCTGACCGGGAACGCGGTCACCCCGTTCGCCCAGGGCGTCACGGCCCGGGTGAAGCCGCTGGCGCAGGGTGTCGGGGCACAGGTGCAGCCGTTCGCGGCGGCTCTCGTCGGCACGGCGGGCGGCGACGCCCGTCCGGCCGTCGAGCACGCGGCGTACGGTGCGGCGGGGCTGGACTCGATCGCTCCCGCCTATCTGCGCGATGCGGTGGCCGCCTTCACCGCTCCGGAGTACCAGGCCCCGGGGATCTGAGACCTCTCGGAACGCCGAGTGCAGTTCCCGGCCCGTGGCCGGGCGGTTCCCCGCGGTGTCAGGGCCACTGCGTCCCGACCGTGGGGCCGCCCGGCCGCGGGCCGCCCTCGCTCCACCGGCGCGGCCCGCGCTGTTCTGTCCACTGCGACCCCGGCCACCAGCACGGTCTGTGACCGTAATCACCGCCCAGGTGTGATCTGCGATTTAGGGTCCTGCGGAGCTCGGGGATAACCTGCGAGATGGACATGCCGCGTACTCGGTGACCGTGTGCGCCTTCCTTGTGACAGAGCAGTCACGTTGCCCCTCGCGGCACGCCCACGCTGAAAACGAACCGCGAGACCACTGAAAAGGGACGGACGCGCGTGGACCTGTTCGAGTACCAGGCGAGGGACCTCTTCGCCAAGCACGGTGTACCGGTGCTGGCCGGTGAAGTCATTGACACGCCTGAGGCAGCCCGCGAGGCGACCGAGCGGCTGGGCGGCAAGTCTGTCGTCAAGGCGCAGGTGAAGGTCGGCGGCCGCGGCAAGGCCGGCGGCGTCAAGCTGGCCGCCACCCCCGACGAGGCGGTCGCCCGGGCGACCGACATTCTCGGCATGGACATCAAGGGCCACACGGTCCACAAGGTGATGATCGCCGAGACCGCGCCGGAGATTCTTGAGGAGTACTACGTCTCGTACCTCCTCGACCGCACCAACCGCACCTTCCTGGCCATGGCCTCGGTGCAGGGCGGCATGGACATCGAGGAGGTCGCGGAGAAGACCCCCGAGGCCCTCGCGAAGGTCCCGGTCGACTCCAACACCGGTGTCACGATCGAGAAGGCCCGCGAGATCGTCGCCCAGGCGAAGTTCCCGGCCGCGGTGGCCGAGAAGGTCGCCGAGGTCATGGTGACGCTGTGGGAGACGTTCGTCGCCGAGGACGCGCTCCTCGTCGAGGTCAACCCGCTCGCCAAGGTCGCCTCCGGCGACGTCCTGGCGCTGGACGGCAAGGTGTCTCTCGACGAGAACGCCGACTTCCGTCAGCCCGGCCACGAGGCCCTCGAGGACAAGGACGCAGCCAACCCGCTCGAGGCTGCCGCCAAGGCCAAGAACCTCAACTACGTCAAGCTCGACGGCGAGGTCGGCATCATCGGTAACGGTGCCGGTCTGGTCATGTCGACCCTGGACGTCGTCGCGTACGCCGGTGAGAACCACGGCAACGTGAAGCCCGCCAACTTCCTCGACATCGGTGGCGGCGCCTCCGCAGAGGTCATGGCGAACGGCCTGGAGATCATCCTCGGCGACCCGGACGTCAAGTCCGTCTTCGTCAACGTCTTCGGTGGCATCACCGCGTGCGACGAGGTCGCCAACGGCATCGTCCAGGCTCTCGCGCTGCTCAAGAGCAAGGGCGAAGAGGTCACCAAGCCGCTGGTCGTGCGCCTCGACGGCAACAACGCGGAGCTGGGTCGCAAGATCCTTTCCGACGCCAACCACCCGCTGGTGCAGCGTGTGGACACCATGGACGGCGCGGCCGACAAGGCCGCCGAGCTCGCCGCGGCTGCGAAGTAAGGGACGAGGGACTCCAACACCATGGCAATCTTCCTCACCAAGGACAGCAAGGTCATCGTCCAGGGGATGACCGGTGCCACCGGCATGAAGCACACCAAGCTCATGCTGGCCGATGGCACCAACATCGTCGGCGGCGTGAACCCGCGCAAGGCCGGCACGACCGTCGACTTCGACGGCACCGAGGTTCCCGTCTTCGGCTCCGTCGCCGAGGCGATGGAGAAGACCGGCGCCGACGTGTCCGTCCTCTTCGTGCCGCCGGCCTTCGCGAAGGCCGCCGTCGTCGAGGCGATCGACGCCGAGATCCCCCTCGCCGTCGTGATCACCGAGGGCATCGCCGTCCACGACTCGGCCGCCTTCTGGGCGTACGCCGGTTCGAAGGGCAACAAGACCCGGATCATCGGCCCGAACTGCCCCGGCCTGATCACCCCCGGCCAGTCCAACGCCGGCATCATCCCGGGCGACATCACCAAGCCCGGCCGCATCGGTCTCGTGTCGAAGTCCGGCACGCTGACCTACCAGATGATGTACGAGCTCCGTGACATCGGCTTCTCGTCCGCCGTCGGCATCGGTGGCGACCCGATCATCGGTACGACGCACATCGACGCCCTCGCGGCGTTCGAGGCCGACCCCGAGACCGACCTGATCGTCATGATCGGCGAGATCGGCGGCGACGCCGAGGAGCGTGCGGCGGACTTCATCGCGAAGAACGTCACCAAGCCGGTCGTCGGTTACGTCGCGGGCTTCACCGCCCCCGAGGGCAAGACCATGGGCCACGCGGGCGCCATCGTCTCCGGCTCCTCCGGCACCGCCCAGGCGAAGAAGGAGGCCCTCGAGGCCGCCGGCGTCAAGGTCGGCAAGACGCCGACCGAGACCGCCAAGCTGGCGCGCGAGATCCTCGACGCCTGATCACCTCTTCGCGGGACTGCCTCCGCACAGACGGCGCGGGCCCGTACCCCTCCTCCGGGGGTACGGGCCCGCGCCGTTTCCCGTGCGCCGGCGGGAGCGCGCCGGAGGTCACCTCAGGTCCGGTACCAGTCGCGCCGGGCCACGGACGAGCTCTTCGTGGAGCTTCTTCTGCAGCTTCAGGTCCTGTGGGGTCAGCTTCTGGGGACCGCCGCGGGGAGACACGCCGCCGACCTGCTCGGCGGGCGGATTCGCGTACCGCGCCGGAGACGTCACCGTGGTGATCAGCGCGATCCCGACGATCAGGGCCGTCAGGGCGATGGCTGCCCGCGTCCAGAGTCTGGCCTTGTGCTCACTGCCGTCACGGATCGCACGGGCCGCGGGCATCGCGGCCACCGGCTGAGTGAGGGCCAGCGCGCCCAGCTGCTCGTGCAGCAGCGCCGACTGCCCGGTGGGCGATGAGGGTTCCGCCAGCTCGGGCACCTGCTCTGCCACCGCGGCACGCGCGTTCATCAGCCGGCTCGCGGCCGCCGGTGTGCTTGCCTCCGTCTCCGCGGCGGTCTCCGGCAGGTCCAGGCCGACACCGTCGTAGAGCAGCAGGGTGCGACGGTAGGACGGCGGCAGGTCGAGCAGTGCGTCGAGCAGGGCCCGCGGGCCGGGGGCGGCGGGCGGCGGGTCGAGGTCGCGGTGCGCCCGGCGCAGCCGGTGCCAGGGCGACACGGCGTACTCGTATGCGGCCGCCCGTACCCAGCCCGCGGGGTCCCGGTCCACCGCGACCTCGGGCCAGCGCTGCCAGGCCTGCTCGAAGGCCCGCTCGACGGCCTCCCTGGAGAGGCTCCGGCGCCCGGTCAGCAGGTACGTCTGGCGGAAGAGGGCGGCGGCGTTCTTCGCGTACAGGGCGTCGAATGCCTCCGCGGGTGTGAGGGCGGGTACGGGGGTGTCCGACCGGTCGGTGGCCTGCGGCTCGTCCGCCCGCGCCGCTTCCGCTGACGTTCCGTCAGGTGCAGGTGCAGGGGCAGGTGCAAGGGACGACGACGCCTTCGTCAGGTCGGCCCACTTGTCGTGGGCGCCCGGAGGGGTGCTTTCCGAGGCGCCCCGCGCCCCGGTGCCGCCCGTGCCGGCCGAGCCGATCAGCTTCGCGTACGCCTCACGCTTCCGCCCTCGAGGGCTGGCGCGGCCCGACTCCCAGGCCCGCACGGTGGCCGGGGTGACGCCCATGGCCGCAGCGACCTGCTCCTCACTCAGTGACTTCGCCTCACGCAGCCGGCGCCGCTCCTCGGGGGCGGGCAGGGGGGAGGAGCCGGCCGTGTCGGTGGCGCTCTGAGTCATGAGGAACCCCCGGCAGGCCTCCACGGGATGGAAATGTACATAACCGTATATTGGGCGACACAGCGGCTAATCGCCCGTTACATGGATTAAGTGCGTGTCGTTGGGAGCATTGCGGTGTGATCCACATGACCGAACGCACCGCGTCGTTCTCGGCAGAGCAGGGAAGGACCGCCGTACTGGCATCCGCCTTTGTTCGGGGGGTGCTTGCCGCGGGGCTCGGACTCGGCTCGCTCACCGTCCTCGCCCTGGTGGTGTGGATCAGCTCCCCGGCTCCCGACAGCGGCCCCGGCGGGGCCCTCCACGCGGCGGCAGGGATCTGGCTGCTGGCGCACGGCGCGGCACTCGTCAGGACCGACACCCTCAGCGGCGCCCCCGCCCCCGTCGGCATCGTCCCGCTGCTGCTCACCGGAGTGCTGGTGTGGCTGGTGCACCGGGCCGCCCGCGACGTGATGGAGCCGGACGAGGGGCGCACCCCGCCGTCGGGCGGGAGCGCCTTCTGCCTGGTGACGGCCGGATACCTGCTGGTCGCGGTGGCGGTCGCCCTCTACGCGAAGGGCGGACCGATGTTCGCGCAGCCGGGCTCGCTCCTGTACCCGATGGCCCCTGTGGTGGGGGGTGGGGCAGCTGCCGGGGTGTGGGCAGCGGCCGGGCGCCCGATCGGGCCGCCGCCGGCCTGGGCGCCGGTGCGGGTGCGCGAGGCGCTGGCACGGTCCCGGTTCGTGGAGCGGGCGGACGCGGTGCTCCGGTCGGCGGTGGCCGGGACGGCGGTGCTGCTGGGTGGCGGGGCGCTGCTCGTCGCGGTGGCCCTGGTGTGGCATGAGCAGCCGGTGCGGGACTCGTTCCTGGGGCTCTCCGGCGACTGGGCGGGCCGGGCCGCGGTCCTGATGCTGGTGCTGGTGCTCGTGCCGGACGCGGCGGTGTGGGGTGCCGCCTACGGGATGGGGCCGGGATTCGCCCTCGGTACGGCGTCCACGGTCACCCCGCTCGCCTTCACCGGGCGGCCGGCCCTGCCGAACTTCCCGCTGCTGGCGGCGGTCCCGGCCCACGGAACCGGAACGGCTCCGAACTGGGCGGCCGCGGCGGTACCGGTCGCGGCCGGGGTGACGATCGCCTGGTTCACGGTGCGGAGGGCAGCGCCCGCCCGTGGCGTGGGGGAGTCGGCATGGGGCCTGCGCGGGACCGCGCTGACGGCTGCCCTGGCTGCGCTGGGATGCGGCGCGTGTACGGCGGTGCTGACCGCGGCGGCGGGCGGTCCGCTGGGGGCCGGGGCACTGGCGGAGTTCGGCCCGGTGTGGTGGCTGACCGGGGCGGCGGCGGTGGCGTGGACGGCACTGCTCGGTGTGCCGGGGGCGCTGCTGCTGAGGGCGTGGCGGCTGCGGGAGCCCGGCAGTGAGGGGGAGCGCGCCGAGGCGATGGAGAAGGCGGTGAACCCCGTGACACCTGGGGTGGTCGATGCGGAGGCGCCCGGGCGGCCGAGCGAGGAGCGGCGCCGGTGGTGGCGCCTGCGGCGCGGGCCCGGGGGCGAGGCCGTCGGCACGGAGTCCGGGACCGGACCTGCGGCTGGAGCAGGCACCGTACAGCCGACCGCGACCGCGCCTGCGTCCGCCTCCGTACCCGCCCCCGTACCCACCTCCGCGTCCCGCGACGAGGAACACGCGGGCCGGGACGCGTACGACTTCCTGCCGACCGATCCGTGGCACGGGCGAGCGGTTGAGGATCCCCCTTGGGTCCCGCTCCTCACAGAGCCGGAAACGCCATCGGCCCGGCCTCCGGAGGCCGGGCCGACGAGTGGGCCGGGAGAAAGCGCTAGTTCTTGACGCCGAAGAACGGTTCCAGCGGCTTCGGCAGGAGATCGTTGCAGGCCAGCTGTCCGGACTTGGTGAGCGCGTCGTTCACGCAGGTGTAGTAGTCGCGGTAGACCAGCTGCACCGTGAACGTCATCGCGACGATCGACAGTGCCAGCAGCGCCGTGACGAGCCCGCTGACCGCGGCCGTCGTCTGCGGCCTGCCCTGGTTCTGCGTGTACGGCGCAGCGGGTCCGGAGGCCGGGGCGCCTGCCGGAGCGGAGCCCGTACCGGAGGAACCGGCGCCGCCGCCGGCCGCGCTGTCCGTCGCCGTCGCGCTCCTGGGCTTGGCGCGCAGTGAGCTGATCGACCAGTACACGGCCAGCGCGCCGAGCAGCAGGGCGATCTCCGGGAAATCGAAGATCGCGAAGAAGAAGGCCCACATGCCGGAGAGCAGCGCGTAGCGGGCGCGGCGCTGGGCGGGGTCGGTCGGGTCCCAGCGCAGTCCGCCGGGGGTGTTCTCGGGTCCGCCCCGGCCACCCGGGCCGTTCGGTCCGCCCTGGCCGCCGGGACGGCCACCGAAGCCGCCGCTCTGGCGTCCCGGCTGGTGGCTGCTCCACTGACTGCCCCAGACGGGGCGGTCGTCGGAGGAGCCGTCCTCGGGTGCCCGGTCGCCGTTTCCGCTCCCGTTGCCGTCTTCGTCGGTCCCGCCGTTCGACGGGTGACGGGGCTGCCACAGTTGGTCGGGGCGGTTCTCCGGCGGTGCGGCGAACGGGTTGTCGTCCTTGTCCGGGGAAGAGGAGGGGCCCGTGGGGGGCCGGCGTTCCCTCAGCAGCACTGAGGACCGCTCGGGCAGCGGGAGGCGGAAGGCGGTGCGGCGGCGTCGGTCCGGCATATGGTGAACGTCTTCCCCATCTCGTCATTTCCGCCCTGCGGACGGTTCGCTGTCCCCTGACGCTACCTCCCGGCCGTCAGGGGCCGAAAGCTGGGAGCACGGCGGTGGCCCGCGCCTTCCGCCCGGACGCCCTTCCTCTCTTCGGTCCGGCCCCTCACCCCCGTCCCGTGGGGGTCCCCCGATGTGCCGGTATCGTTGCTGACGGTCGACTCCTTCGTAGAGTTCCCCGTATTGAGGGGCGCGATTCTTTCGTACGACCGTACAAATAGCGTCGCTCTGCTTCACCCGCGAGGCTTCACCACGCGAGAAAGGGCCCAGCCGTGGCCTCCCCGCCCTCCTCCGCCGCCCCGGCCCGCCTGGTCGTGCTGGTCTCCGGCTCGGGTACGAACCTCCAAGCCCTGCTCGACGCGATCGGTGACGACCCTGCGGGCTTCGGAGCCCAGGTCGTCGCGGTCGGCGCCGACCGCGACGACATCGTAGGTCTGGAACGGGCGGAGCTCGCCGGGCTGCCGACCTTCGTCTGCAAGGTCAAGGACTACGGCACCCGCGAGGAGTGGGACGCGGCGCTCGCCGCGGCCACCGCGGCGCACCGCCCGGACCTCGTGGTGTCCGCGGGCTTCATGAAGATCGTGGGCAAGCGGTTCCTCGCCGAGTTCGGCGGCCGGTTCGTCAACACCCACCCCGCCCTGCTCCCCAGCTTTCCCGGTGCCCACGGGGTGCGTGACGCCCTCGCGTACGGCGCGAAGGTCACCGGGTGCACCGTCCACTTCGTCGACGACGGTGTCGACACCGGTCCGATCATCGCGCAGGGCGTGGTCGAAGTGACCGAAGAGGACACGCCGGAGGGCGAAGCCGCTCTCCACGAACGCATCAAGGAAGTCGAGCGCAAGCTGCTCGTCGAGGTCGTGGGGCGGCTCGCCCGTAACGGCTATCGCATTGAGGGACGAAAGGTTCATCTCGGTCATGTCGGTGAATAAGCCCATCCGCCGCGCCCTGGTCAGTGTCTACGACAAGACGGGGCTCGAAGACCTCGCCCGCGGTCTGCACGAGGCGGGCGTCGAACTCGTCTCCACCGGTTCGACCGCCGGGAAGATCGCCGCTGCCGGTGTGCCGGTCACCAAGGTCGAGGAGCTCACCGGCTTCCCCGAGTGCCTCGACGGCCGCGTGAAGACGCTGCACCCGCGCGTCCACGCCGGCATCCTCGCCGACCTGCGCCTGGACGCCCACCGCGAGCAGCTCGCCGAGCTGGGTGTCGAGCCCTTCGACCTCGTCGTCGTCAACCTGTACCCGTTCAAGGAGACCGTCGCCTCCGGTGCCTCCGCCGACGAGTGCGTGGAGCAGATCGACATCGGCGGCCCGTCGATGGTCCGCGCCGCCGCCAAGAACCACCCGTCCGTGGCTGTCGTCACCAGCCCCGAGCGGTACGCCGACGTGCTTGCCGCGGTCGAGGCGGGCGGCTTCGACCTGACCACGCGCAAGCGGCTGGCCGCCGAGGCGTTCCAGCACACCGCCGCGTACGACGTGGCGGTCGCCTCCTGGTTCGCGGACGACTACGCCGCCGCCGACGACTCGGGCTTCCCCGACTTCTTCGGTACGACGTACGGGCGCAGCAACGTCCTGCGCTACGGCGAGAACCCGCACCAGCCCGCCGCGCTCTACACCTCCGGCTCCGGCGGCCTGGCCGAGGCGGAGCAGCTGCACGGCAAGGAGATGTCGTACAACAACTACACGGACACCGACGCCGCGCGCCGGGCCGCGTACGACCACGCCGAGCCGTGCGTCGCGATCATCAAGCACGCCAACCCGTGCGGCATCGCGATCGCCGACGACGTCGCCGAGGCGCACCGCAACGCGCACGCCTGCGACCCGCTGTCGGCCTTCGGCGGCGTCATCGCCGTCAACCGTCCGGTGACCGTCGCCATGGCCGAGCAGGTCGCGGAGATCTTCACCGAGGTCATCGTCGCCCCGGCGTACGAGGACGGCGCGGTCGAGATCCTCACCCGCAAGAAGAACATCCGCGTTCTGCGCTGCCCCGACGCCCCGAGCTCCGAGGTCGAGGTCAAGCCGATCGACGGCGGCGCGCTGCTCCAGGTCACCGACCGGCTCCAGGCCGACGGCGACAACCCGGCCAACTGGACCCTCGCCACCGGTGAGGCGCTCTCCGCGGACGAGCTCGCCGAGCTCGCCTTCGCCTGGAAGGCCTGCCGCGCGGTCAAGTCCAACGCCATCCTGCTCGCCAAGGGCGGCGCCTCGGTCGGCGTCGGCATGGGCCAGGTCAACCGCGTCGACTCCGCGAAGCTCGCCGTCGAGCGGGCGGGCGAGGAGCGGGCGCGCGGCGCGTACGCCGCCTCGGACGCGTTCTTCCCGTTCCCGGACGGCCTGGAGATCCTCACCGCGGCCGGCATCAAGGCCGTGGCTCAGCCCGGCGGTTCGGTCCGTGACGAGCTGGTCGTCGAGGCCGCGAAGAAGGCGGGCGTGACGATGTACTTCACGGGTACGCGGCACTTCTTCCACTGAGCGGTCCGAACGCCGAGGGCGTCTCCCGGGGCAGGTCTCCGGGCGGCGCCCCTTGCGCTGCCCCGGCGAAGAGGCGCCTGCGGCGCGGGTCAGGTCGACGGTCCGAACTGTCCGGCGGGGCCCGTACGACCCGGGGCGCCGGTCGGGGGCGCAGAAATGGCCGAAGGCCGTAACCCGCGCGGGTTACGGCCTTCGGCCATTTCTGCGGCTTTGTGCTGAGTCGACCGCAGCGGTCGCTCGACTCAGGCGCGCGGGCGCTGGAACCAGGCGGCGCCGTCCGACTTCGCCACGAAGACGATGATCAGAACGCCGAGCGCGATGGTGACGATGCCCAGCGGCAACTGGAAGATGCCACCGAGGCAGATGAACGCGCCGTAGACGATCGTGCAGACGCGGGTGGCGTTGCCGCCGGACTTCATCTTGAGCGCCAGCGCGATGGAGAGCCCGGCGAAGATCAGGGCGAGCACGGCGATGAACGCCAGGATGCCCTTGCCGAAGGTCTCGATCGTCTGGGTGTCGGCCGCCGTGGTGCCGGCGTTGTCGACCGCGTCGGAGACGGCGCTCATGCCCGCGAACGCGATGACGGCGGCGATGATCTGGAAGGCGGCAACCACCCACAGCATCACGCGTGCCGCCTTCACGCCGCCCGGCATCTCGACCGGTGCGCCCGGGAAGCCGTAACCGGGCTGGACGGGCGGGGCCTGCGGGTAGCCGTAACCCTGCTGCGGCACGCCCTGCGGGGCCTGCTGGGGGTAGCCGTAGCCCGGCTGCCCGCCCTGCGGCTGGCCATAGGGGTTGTTCGGGTCGCCGTTGCTCATGGCGAATTTCCTCCGTTGCAAAAAGTGCGGGGACGACGCGGTCCGCGCGGAGGAATGGTGCACGATCAGAACGACCTGTTCCCCCGACACTGCCCGCGGTGCTGCGAGGGCGGGCCGACAGGCCCGCGGCCGGATCAGTACTGCGGCTGCTGCTGGCGGTTGAACCAGGCGTTGCCGTCGGCCCTCGCGACGAAGACGATGATCAGCACGGCGAGAACCGTGTGGACGAGACCGAAGATGACGAACGGGTAGATACCGAGAATCGCGGTGATCGCACCGAAGATGATCGCCGTGATGCGGATGCCATTGGTCCCCTTGCCGAACTTCACGGCCAGGAATACGGCAAGGACGCCCCACAGCACTGCGAAGGCCACGACGCCCCACAGGGCATTGCCGGAGTAGTCGGCAAGCTGCTGGAACTGAACGTCGTCCTTGAGCGTCGCGTCGTTCTTGGCGGCCTGCACGGCCGCAGCGGCGATCGCGAAGATGACCGCGCCGATGACCTGCAGGCCAGTGATCACGTAGAGCATGACCCGGGCCGCCTTCACGCCGCCCGGCATCTCGGTGGGCACACCAGGGAAGCCATAGCCGCCCTGCACCGGCGGGGCCGCGGGATAGCCGCCCTGCTGCGGCACGCCCTGCGGGGCCTGCTGGGGGTAGCCGTAGCCCGGCTGCCCGCCCTGCGGCTGGCCATAAGGGTTGTTCGGGTCGCCGTTGCTCATGGCGAAATTCCTCCGTCGAAAAATGTGCGGGGACGACGCGGTCCGCGCGGAGGAACGGTGCGCAATCAGAACGGCCTGTCCCCCCGACACTGCCCGCGGTACTGCGCGGCTCATCGTGGTCTTGACATCAGCTTTTTGTCCAGTCAGTAGCCGTATGTGTTGTGCAAGCGCAATCTGATGGCCACCGGCGACACCCAGAATTGGTATGCGGGCGGGGTCATCCGCGAGGATGGGCACCATGACTGCCCAGATTCTCGATGGCAAGGCCACCGCAGCCGCGATCAAGTCCGATCTGACCGTCCGCGTGGCGGCCCTCAAGGCACAGGGCATCACCCCTGGCCTGGGAACCCTGCTCGTCGGGGACGACCCGGGCAGCCGGTGGTACGTGAACGGCAAGCACCGCGACTGCGCGCAGGTCGGCATCGGCTCCATCCAGCGCGAACTCCCCGAAACCGCCACCCAGGAGGAGATCGAGGACGTCGTACGGGAGCTCAACGCGAACCCCGACTGCACGGGTTACATCGTGCAGCTTCCCCTTCCCAAGGGCATCGACACCAACCGTGTCCTGGAACTGATGGATCCGGCCAAGGACGCCGACGGTCTGCACCCGATGAACCTCGGCCGCCTCGTACTGAACGAGACGGGTCCGCTGCCGTGCACCCCGCAGGGCGTCGTCCAGCTGCTCCGCCACCACGGTGTGGAGATCAACGGAGCGCACGTCGTGGTCGTCGGCCGCGGTGTCACCATCGGCCGCTCGATCCCGCTGCTGCTGACCCGTAAGTCCGAGAACGCCACCGTCACCCAGTGCCACACCGGTACGCGTGACCTCTCCGCCCAGCTCAAGCAGGCAGACATCATCGTCGCTGCTGCGGGTGTACCGCACATCATCAAGCCCGAGGACGTGAAGCCGGGCGCGGCCGTGCTCGACGTCGGCGTCAGCCGGGACGAGCACGGCAAGATCGTCGGCGATGTGCACCCCGGTGTGGCCGACGTCGCCGCGTGGATCTCCCCGAACCCGGGCGGTGTGGGCCCGATGACCCGCGCCCAGCTGCTCGTCAACGTGGTCGAGGCGGCTGAGCGCGATGCGGCTGCCGCGTCTTCCGGCTCCGCCGGCTGACCTGATGCTGACCTGATCCGGAAGGAACCCCATGGGTGCTGGTACGAGTCCTGGTACGAGTCCGGCCGATCCGGCCGCCTCGGCGGACCGGACGATTCCGGCGCCGCCGGGTGAGGGAGTGACTGCGGTGGAGGCCTCCGGCGGGGCGGCAGCGGGCGACCGTGCCCGGTCGGCCCGGGGTGCGGACGTGCGGCGGGGCGGCGACTCGGGAACCGGGCCGGAGGACGGTCCCGGCGCGGACGCGGGCTCGGCTTCCGGCGCCGGTGCGGGCTCGGCACCCGGTTCCGGCATGGACGCGGCTCCCGGCTCCGATGCGGGCTCGGCCCCAGGTTTGCGGGACGATGTGGCTCGCGGTGCGGATGGCGGCGCGGGCGGCGACTTCGACAGCGGTGCGCGCGGCTCCGACGGCGGTGAGCCGGACAGCGGAGCCGAGGGCGAGGCCTCCGACGGCAACGGCTCGGACCGGGGCCCGGACGACGCCGTCTCCGCCCTCGCGCCCGATGGTGCCCCGCGCCGGTCGCGACGGTTCCCGTCGTTCACCCGGGACACCGCCCGCCCCGAGGGCGGCGGCCGGGCCGCGTCCGGGGACGCGCCCGCCCCGGCCCGTCAGTGGCCGCTGCTGGCCGTGCTCTGCACGGCCGGGATCGGACTGCTGATCGTCGCCCTGAACCCCTTCGCCGAGGCCTTCCGGATCGGCACGATACTGATCGGCGCGGCCCTCGTCGGGGGCGCCGTGCTGCGCTGCGTCGTCCCCTCGGTGGGCATGCTCGCGGTCCGTTCCCGCTTCACGGACCTGGTGACGTACGGGCTCCTGGGCATCCTGATCGTGATGCTCGCACTTGTGGCGCAGCCCAAGCCGTGGCTCGACATCCCCTTCCTGGAGCACGCGGTCCGGTTCACGATCCGCTGACATCGCCGCCCGTGCGGCCCCACCGCGGCCCCCTCGCACCCGACAGGTGTGAGGGGGCCGCGGTTCTGTGCAGGGGAGAAAACCGCCACCACATATCTCGATGTCGAGTATCTTGGAATCGAGATAAATCCTCGAAGCGTGAGAGGGATGTGTCCGCTCCATGGCCAAGATCAAGGTAGCCAGCCCCGTCGTCGAGCTCGACGGTGACGAGATGACCCGCATCATCTGGTCCTTCATCAAGGACCGGCTGATACTGCCGTACCTAGATATCGAGCTGAAGTACTTCGACCTGGGCATCGAGCACCGGGACGCCACCGACGACCGGGTGACGGTCGACGCCGCCCACGCCATCAAGAAGTACGGCGTCGGCATCAAGTGCGCCACGATCACGCCGGACAGGGAGCGGGTCGAGGAGTTCGGACTCAAGGCGATGTACCGCTCGCCGAACGGCACCATCCGCAACATCCTCGGCGGCGTCGTCTTCCGCGAGCCGGTCATCATGCAGAACGTGCCGCGGCTCGTCCCGGGCTGGACCAAGCCCGTCGTCGTCGGACGGCACGCCTTCGGCGACCAGTACCGCGCCACCGAACTGAACATCCCCGGCCCGGGGACGCTCACCATGACCTACACGCCGAAGGACGGCTCCGAGCCCGTCGAGGTCGAGGTCCACGAGTTCCCGGGTGCCGGTGTCGCGCTGTCGATGTACAACCACGACGAGGCGATCCGCGACTTCGCGCGTGCCTCGTTCCGCTACGGACTGACGCGCGCCTACCCGGTGTACATGTCGACGAAGAACACCGTCCTCACGACGTACGACGGCCGCTTCAAGGACATCTTCCAGGAAGTCTTCGACACCGAGTTCGGTGCGGACTTCGCGGAGGCGGGTCTCACCTACGAGCACCGCCTGATCGACGACATGGTCGCCTCGGCGCTCAAGTGGGAGGGCGGCTATGTCTGGGCGTGCAAGAACTACGACGGCGATGTCCAGTCCGACGTCGTCGCGCAGGGTTTCGGCTCGCTCGGCCTGATGACCTCGGTCCTGACGTCCCCCGACGGCAGGACCGTCGAGGCGGAGGCCGCGCACGGCACGGTCACCCGTCACTACCGCCGGCACCGGCGCGGCGAGGCGACGTCGACCAACCCGATCGCGTCGATCTTCGCCTGGACCCGCGGACTCGCCCACCGAGGCGGACTGGACGGCACGCCCGAGGTGGTCGCGTTCGCCGAAGCGCTGGAGCGGGTCTGCGTCGAGACCGTGGAAGGCGGTCGGATGACGAAGGATCTGGCGCGGCTGATCTCCGCGGACGCCCCGTGGCTGACCACGGAGGAGTTTCTGGACGTGCTCGATGTGAGCCTGCAGAAGAAGATCGCGTCGCTCTGATGGCCTCGCCCCGACTGCCCGCACGCTGATCTGTGGTGTCCGTCCCCTCCCCCGAGAAGGGACGGACACCCGAGGCCGGAGCCCACCGGAGCGCAGATGTCCCCGGAACATGGCGACTTGAGCGGCCCTGCCCCGACCTGACGTCAGCTTTGTCGGCGGAGTGTCAGGGATCAAGGGAGGCCAGGGGCCTGTGGCACGGAAGTGACCATTCCGCCACGGTGTGATCGCTGCGCAACGGTGGCGGTCCGGCGCGGTGGAGCGCCACGGAAGGGGGGCGCGCGAGGGCGCTCGCCGATCCCTCGAATGCCACCGTGCGCCATCTCTCCCGGAACTGGCAGCCTGCCTCCGGGCATCCTTCTGGGCAGTCCGGAACGGTGCACCGCCGTATCGGGGCAGGGGGACGACACGGCGACGGAAGAGCGGGGCACGCCAGGCACGTTCGGGGGAACGGAGGGGGAACAATGCCTCGTTGGAAGGCATTACCGGATGAACTCGACCCGCAGGTCAGGGAGTTTGCGGGCCAGCTGCGCAGGCTCATCGACCGCACCGGGCTGAGTGTCGCAGCGGTGGCCGACCGCACGGGCTACAGCAAGACGTCGTGGGAGCGCTATCTGAACGGGCGGTTGCTCGCGCCCGAAGGGGCGATCGTCGCTCTGGCCGAGGTCACGGGCACCGACCAGGCGCATCTGGCCACCATGTGGGAGTTGGCGGAGCGGGCCTGGAGCCGCTCCGAGATGCGTCACGACCTGACGATGGAAGGCATCCGGGTCGCGCAGGCGCGCGCGGCGCTCGGCGAGTTCGGGCCGAACCCGTTGGGCGACGACAGGAGCCGCCGCTTCGGCGGCCGGACCACCGGCACGGCCGTGGACGAGGGTGAAGGCGCGGGTGCGGGCGGCGGGGGCCGCCCGCCCTCCGTACCGATCCATCGTGGGAACGCACCACGGGCGCCGGAGTCGGAGGACCGGCCGCGCCGGCCCGCGGCGTCCGGAGGGAGCCGGCCGACCGCCGCAGGCTGACCCTGTTGGTCACCGGTGTGGTGGGCGCACTGCTGGTGCTGGCCGCCGCGGTACTCCTGACCGGTCGGGGCGGCCACGACAACGGCGGGAAGGCCGCGGCCGACCCGTCGTCCGCATCGTCGGCGACCGGTGCGTCCGCACCGCCCGCCGGGGTCGGGTGCAGCGGCGCCGACTGCACGGGACGGGACCCGGAGGGCATGGGGTGCGGCGGCCGGGCCGCGCGTACGGTCTCCAGCGCCACGGTCGGCGGAAGCCTCGTCGAGGTGCGCTACAGCAGGACGTGTGGCGCGGCGTGGGCCCGCATCACCGATGCCGTCCGGGGGGACACGGTACGGATCACCGCGGGCGGTGCCGCGCGGCAGGGCGGCACGGTCGACGCCGACGCGGACGCGTACACCCCAATGGTCGCAGTGAAGAAGGCCGCCGACGCCAGGGCATGCGCGACCCTCGCCTCCGGTACGAAGGCGTGCACCACCGCCGCCGCCGAGTGAGAACGGGCGGGGTTCGGTGAGCGGTGAGTGACCGGCTGTGTGCGGTGCCACAGGGGGCCGGGCGGCCGGGAGGTCCCGGGTCGGATAGCCTGACCGCTGGATATCTCTTCACATCAAGATTCAGGGGATATCCAGCACCAGGGGCAGGGACCCCCACCGCCAGCTGTCTAACGGAGATCGCCATGACCCGCACTCCCGTGAATGTCACCGTGACCGGCGCAGCCGGCCAGATCGGCTACGCGCTGCTCTTCCGCATCGCCTCCGGCCACCTGCTCGGCCCGGACGTGCCGGTCAACCTGCGCCTTCTGGAGATCCCGCAGGGGCTGAAGGCCGCCGAGGGCACCGCGATGGAGCTCGACGACTGCGCCTTCCCGCTGCTGCGCAACATCGAGATCACGGACGACGCCAACGTCGGCTTCGCCGGTGCGAACGTCGCCCTGCTCGTCGGCGCCCGCCCGCGCACGAAGGGCATGGAGCGCGGCGACCTGCTCTCCGCCAACGGCGGCATCTTCAAGCCGCAGGGCAAGGCCATCAACGACAACGCCGCGGACGACATCAAGGTCCTCGTCGTCGGCAACCCGGCCAACACCAACGCGCTCATCGCGCAGGCCGCCGCCCCGGACGTACCGGCCGAGCGCTTCACCGCGATGACCCGCCTGGACCACAACCGCGCGATCTCGCAGCTGGCCGCCAAGACCGGTGCCGCCGTCTCCGACATCAGGAAGCTGACGATCTGGGGCAACCACTCGGCGACCCAGTACCCGGACATCTTCCACGCGGAGATCGCCGGCAAGAACGCCGCCGAGCTCGTCAACGACGAGGCGTGGCTGGCCGACACCTTCATCCCGACCGTCGCCAAGCGCGGCGCCGCGATCATCGAGGCCCGCGGCGCGTCCTCGGCCGCCTCGGCCGCCAACGCCGCCATCGACCACGTGTACACCTGGGTCAACGGCACCGCCGCCGGGGACTGGACCTCGATGGGTATCCCGTCGGACGGTTCCTACGGTGTGCCCGAGGGCCTCATCTCGTCGTTCCCGGTCACCACGAAGGACGGCAAGTACGAGATCGTCCAGGGCCTGGACATCAACGAGTTCTCCCGCGCGCGCATCGACGCGTCGGTGCAGGAGCTCACCGAGGAGCGCGACGCGGTCCGCGAGCTCGGCCTGATCTGACCGTCGGATCCGGTCGTCCCCGATCCGGTCCGTACGCCCTTCGCGTACCTCACCGCCCTCGGCAGCCGCTGCTGCCGGGGGCGGCCGTGTATGCGGACCCGTACGCCCCGCCCGGGAACTGACCGCGCCCCGACCGGGTCTGTGTGGTCATGCGTGTGACGATGATTCTTCCGGCCCTGACCGAGGCGACCAGCCCGCTCTTCCGGCCCATCAAGTACTCGCTCTTCCCACCGCTCGGCCTGGCGACCCTCGCCGGCTACCTGGACCCGGACGACGAGGTGACGCTCCTCGACGAACATGTCGAGCGGGTCGACATCGAGGCGCTCGACAGCCCCGACCTGCTCGTCGTCCAGCCGTACATCACTTCCGCCCGGCGCGGCTACGAGATAGCCGACCACTTCCGCGCCCGTGGCGTGCACGTCGCCATGGGCGGCCTGCACGTGACCTCGCTCCCCGACGAGGCGTCGGAGCACGCCGACACGATTTTCACCGGGCCGGGGGAGGACACCTGGCCCCTCTTCCTGAAGGAGTTCCGGGACGGTGTGCCGGGCCGCCGCTACGACTCCACACTGCGCACGCTGGCCGGACTGCCGCCCGTGCGAAGGGATCTGATCAAGCGTCACCTCTATCTGGTGCCCAACTCGATCGTCGTCTCGCGCGGCTGTCCGCACCACTGCGACTTCTGCTACAAGGACGCCTTCTTCGAGGGCGGCAAGTCCTTCTACACCCAGGCCGTGGACGACGCCCTCGCCGAGATCGAGCGGCTGCCCGGCCGCCATCTGTACTTCCTCGACGACCATCTGCTCGGAAACCGGCGCTTCGCGGAGTCACTCTTCGACGGGATGGCCGGCATGGGGAGGCTCTGGCAGGCGGCCGGAACCGTCAAGTCCGTACTCCAGCCGGATCTGCTGGAACGGGCCGTCGACGCGGGACTGCGCAGCCTGTTCGTCGGCTTCGAGACCGTCAACAGCGCCAACCTCGCCGAGCGCCGCAAGGACCAGAACATCGGCAAGGACTACGCGGCCGCCGTCCGCCGGCTCCACGACGCCGGTGTCATGGTCAACGCCAGCTTCGTCTTCGGACTCGACCACGACGGGCCGGACGTCTTCGACCGTACGGTGGAGTGGGCCGTCGAGCAGGGCATCGAGACGGCCACCTTCCACATCATGACGCCGTACCCGTCCACCGGTCTGTGGAAGCAGATGGAGGCCGAGGACCGGATCGTCCATCGGGACTGGGACCTCTACGACACCCGCCATGTCGTCTACCGGCCGACGGGGATGACTCCGCGTCAACTGGAGGACGGCTACTGGCGCGCCTACCGGGACTTCTACCGGTGGTCCAACATCTGGCGCGGCGCGTCCGCCCAGCCGGGCACGCACGAGCGGATGCGACACCTGGCGTACGCCGGCGGCTGGAAGAAGTTCGAACCCGCCTGGGACGCCCTGATCCGCTCCCGCAACGTGGTGCGGGCCATGCCCATGCTGGAACGGACCCTGGCGGCCTTCGGCGGACGACAGGCCACGGCCGGCTCGCCCGGCGCACGGTGATGCGCCGCCCGACCGGCTAGCCGGCGTGCAGCCGGTCGGCCATCTCCCGCACGGCTGCCATGGCTCGGCGCTGCAGGCCGGGGCCGAAGGTGATGCGCGTGGCGCCCAGCTCGCCGAGCCGGCGCGGGGTCGGGCCGTCCGGCAGCGCCAGTGCGTTGAGCGGGGTCGCGATGGCGGCGGCCAGGCGGGGAAGGGACTCGGGCGGCGCGGCGATCGGGTAGACGCAGTCCGCGCCGACCGACGCGTACAGCCGGGCGCGGGCGATCGTCTCCGCCTCCGGGTCCGTGCCGTCAGGGACGCCGCGTACGTACGTGTCGACGCGGGCGTTGACGAAGAGGTCCTCGCCCGCCACCGCCCGTACCTCCGCCAGCCGGTCCGCCTGCCGCTGCGGGTCGAGGAGGACGCCGTCCGCGGAGTCCTCCAGATTGCAGCCGACCGCGCCGGTGGCCAGAAGACGCTCCACGAGCTCCTTCGGCGGCAGCCCGTAACCGGCCTCGATGTCCGCCGACACGGGTACGGGGACGGCGCGCACGATCCGGGCGACGGCCGCGAACATCTCGGCGGCGGGCGTCGCCCCGTCCTCGTACCCGAGCGAGGCCGCGACCCCGGCGCTCGGGATGGCCAGCGCCGGGAAGCCCGCGTCGGCGAAGGCGCGGGCGCTCGCGGCGTCCCACGGGCCGGGGAGGACCAGCGGATCGCCGGGGGCGCGGCCGTGATGCAGCGCACGAAGGACGGACACAGTCATCGCGGGGCTCCTGGGGTGGGGTGAACTGACGGACCGGAGCACGGCCCGGACCGGATCTGACGGATCCGGGTCAGTGCTTGCTGTCGCCCGGGGTGTAGTGACCCGGGACCATCCGGGTGGTCACACCGAACCGGTTCCAGGCGTTGATCACCGTGATGGCGGCGATCAGCTGAGCGAGCTCGGCCTCCTCGAAATGCTTCGCGGCCTTCTCGTACACCTCGTCCGGCACGAAACCGTCGGTCAGAACCGTCACGGCATCCGTCAGCTCGATCGCCGCGATCTCCTTCTCCGTGTAGAAGTGCCGCGACTCCTCCCACGCGCTGAGTTGAACGATCCGCTCGACGGACTCGCCCGCCGCGAGCGCGTCCTTGGTGTGCATGTCGAGGCAGAACGCACAGTGGTTCAGCTGCGAGGCGCGGACCTTCACCAGTTCGGCGAGGACCGGATCGAGGCCCTTACGGGACGCGGCGTCCAGCCGGACCATGGCTTTGTAGACATCCGGGGCGAGCTGGGCCCAGTGCAGGCGGGCGCTGTGCTCGGGGGCGCGGTCGGAGCTCGGGTGGGAGTGCTCGTTCGTAGTCATGGGTACAACGCTACGGGGTGGATGGCGCACAGGTATGGTCCATTTCCATGAAGGATTCCTGGGCCACTTTCGGAGCCGACCTGCACATCGACCCGACTGCTGCGGCAGGGCTGCGGGCCGGGCTGATGGACGCGCTGCGGGAGGCCGTACGGACCGGGCGGCTGGCACCCGGTACCCGGTTGCCTTCCTCCCGCACCCTCGCCGCGGACCTGGGTATCGCCCGGAACACCGTCGCCGACGCCTACGCCGAACTGGTCGCCGAGGGGTGGCTCACCGCCCGGCAGGGCTCCGGTACGAGGGTCGCGCAGCGGGCCGAACCGCGTCCGGTGGCCACGACGGCGCCGCGTTCCAGGCCGGTGCGCCGACGGCCCGCGTACAGCCTGATGCCCGGCTCGCCGGATCTCTCCACGTTCCCGCGCGCCGACTGGCTCAAGGCGGCCCGGCGCGCCCTGACCGCCGCGCCCAACGACGCCTTCGGATACGGCGATCCGCACGGACGCATCGAGCTGCGCACCGTACTGGCCGGTTATCTGGCGCGGGCGCGCGGCGTGTACGCGGACCCGGAGCGGATCGTGATCTGTTCCGGCTTCGTCCATGGCCTGATGCTGATGGGGAAGGTGCTGCGGCAGCGACGGGTGCGCGAGGTGGCCGTCGAGTCGTACGGACTGGACATGCACTGGAAGCTGCTCGCTGACGCCGGACTGCGCACCCTCTGCCTGCCGCTCGACGGACTCGGCTCCCGGACGGAGGAACTGGCCGGGATGCGCGGGGTGGGCGCGGTCCTGATGACGCCCGCGCACCAGTTCCCCACGGGGGTCCCGCTCCATCCGGACCGGCGGGCCGCGGCGGTCGACTGGGCGCGGGGCACGGGCGGGCTGATCCTGGAGGACGACTACGACGGGGAGTTCCGCTACGACCGGCAGCCGGTCGGCGCCCTCCAGGGCCTCGACCCGGAACGGGTCGTCTACCTGGGGACGTCCAGCAAGTCCCTGGCGCCGGGACTGCGGCTGGCCTGGATGGTGCTGCCGCCGGGACTGGTGGGGGAGGTGACCGAGGCGAAGGGGCAGGTCGACTGGGTGTCGAGCACGCTGGACCAGCTGACGCTCGCGGAGTTCATCGAGTCCGGTGCCTACGACCGCCACGTGCGCTCCATGCGGCTGCGCTACCGGCGCCGCCGCGACCAGCTCGTCGCGGCGCTTGCCGAACATGCCCCCGCGCTCCGCGTCAGCGGGATCGCCGCGGGTCTGCACGCCGTGGTCGAACTCCCGGAGGGCACCGAGCGGGCGGTGATCCAGGCCGCTGCCTGGCAGGGCCTGGCGCTGGAGGGCCTGGCGCGCTTCCGGCACACGGACGCGGAGGCGGGCAGCGACGCCCTGGTCATCAGCTACGGGGCGCCGACCGACAGCGCCTGGGCAGGAACGCTGGAGGCGCTCTGCCGGGTGCTCCCGTAGGGGCGGGGAGAGCGCACCGGCGCAGTACGCCCTACTGTGCGCCCGGGACGGCCGGCCCGGGGGTGTCCGCCGGGGCCTCGCCGAAGCGGGTCAGCGCCAGCGCGCCCGCGACCGCCACCGCGAACCCGGTGACCGCCAGCCAGCCGAGCCCCTCCCGCGTACGGTCCCCGAGCCAGACGACGCCCACCAGCGCCGGGCCGATCGTCTCGCCGATCACCATGCCGGCCGTCGCCGTCGTCACCGAGCCCCGCTGCAGCGCGGACGTGAGCAGCAGGAACGCCGCACCTCCGCCCAACAGCAGCGCATAGGTCGCCGGGTTGGCGACCAGCGCGGACGGCGAGACGTCGTCGATCAGCCGCACAGCGACCTCGACCACCCCGAAACCGCACCCTGCCCCCAGCCCCAGCATCAGTGCGCGCGACTTCTCCGGCAGCCGCCCGGCCGCCGCGCCGATCAGCAGGACACCCAGCGCGATACCGAGCATCCACCAGCGCAGGGCGGTCGAGCCGGTCCGATCGCCCTCGCCGCCGGAGGCGAGCCCCAGCATGGCGAGACCCGCGCAGACCACGCCGACGGCGGCCCACTCGGTACGGCTCAGCCGCACGTGCAGCAGGCGCGCGGCGACCACGGCCGTCACCGCGAGACTCGCGGCGAGGGCGGCGCCCACCGCATAGATCGGCAGGGAGCGCAGGGCGATGATCTGGAGGACGAAACCGCAGCCGTCGAGAGCGAGTCCGGCCATGTAGCGCCACTGCCGCACGGCGCGCAGCAACAGCGCCGGATCGACCCCCGAACCGGACCCCGGCCCGGCGGCGGCCCGCGCGGCTACGGCCTGGAGGACGGAGGCCGTACCGAAGCAGACCGCGGATCCGAGCGCGCAGATCATCCCGAAGAGCACATGGGGACTCTACGTGGGGTCCCGGCCCACCGGGTTCCGGCCGAATCCAGCAGCCCTCTAATCTGACGAACGTTCCTATGGCGTGAACCGGACAACGGGGAGACAGAAAAATGGCCAAGCGCAGGTTGAGGTCGAGCACGGTGGTGCTCGGTTCCATGGGCGTTCTCGCGGCGGCGATCACCTCCTGCGGTTCGGAGCCGGACAAACGGTGCGTGGACCCGGTCACCCACTCCAAGCTGCCGAGCTACGAGTGCAAGAACAGCAACGGCAAGGGCGACTACTACTACGGCGGCACCTCCAAGGGCGGCACCGTGCAGGGCGGCAGTTTCAACAAGTCCGCCGTCGACCGCGGCGGCTTCGGCTGCTCCGGCACGAGCGGTGGCTGACCGGTCATGGAACGCCGCACCGTACAGCCGCGCCCCGGCTGGCAGGAGACGGTCGAAGAGCAGGGGATCGTCTACCCGCTGACCCGCTACCCGGACGGATCCCTGCGCCCGTACTGGGACGAGAGCGCCTACTACGTCTTCTCGCTGCCCGAGATCGAGGCACTGGAGGACGTCGTCGAGGAACTGCACACCATGTGTCTGGCCGCCGCCGCGCACATCGTCGACCAGGACCGCTTCACCGAGCTCGGCATCACCGACCGCCGACTGGCCGCCCTGATCACCGAATCCTGGCAGCGCCGCGCCGAACTGCCTTCCCTGTACGGCCGGTTCGACCTGTGCTACGACGGGACCGGCCCGGCGAAGATGCTGGAGTACAACGCCGACACCCCCACCTCACTCGTGGAGGCGGCCGGCGCCCAGTGGTTCTGGATGGAGGACCGCTTCCCGGACGCCGACCAGTGGAACTCCCTTCATGAGCGTCTCGTCGCCGCATGGAAGCGGCAGGCCGCACTGCTGCCACCGGGGCCGTTGCACTTCGCCCACTCCGAAGGAGACGAACTCGGCGAGGACCTGATGACGGTCGCGTATCTGCGCGAGACCGCCGAACAGGCCGGGATCGACACCGAGGCACTCTCCGTCGAACAGATCGGCTGGGACCGGTTGACCGGACGGTTCGTCGACGAGCGGCTCCGCTTCATCCGCAGCTGCTTCAAGCTGTACCCGTGGGAGTGGCTGGCGACCGACCGCTTCGGCCCGCATGTCCTGGACACCCTCGACAACGGGGGCGGAACCGGCACCACCTGCTGGATCGAGCCCGCCTGGAAGATGCTCCTCTCCAACAAGGCGCTGACTGGCCGCGGACGGGAAGGGTGGCCGTGGCTATGTCGCCAAGCCGTTGCTCGGCCGGGAGGGCGCCGGTGTCACGATCCATGAACCGGGAAGCCCCGCGGTGATACGGGACGAGCCGTGCTGCTACCAGGAGTTGGCCCCTCTGCCGGACTTCGACGGCAATCGGGTGGTGCTTGGTGCCTGGGTCGTCGAGGACGAGGCGGCAGGGCTCGGCATCCGGGAATCGGCGGGGCTGGTCACGGACGAGTACGCCCGCTTCCTGCCCCACGTCATCCTCTAGTGCCCCTCCCGGCAAGCTTTTAGTGCCCCTCCCGGCAAGCTTTGCCCCGTCGCACCGTCCGGCACGCCCTCCCTCAAGGCCTTGAGGGCCAGGGGGACCCCCTTCCGCGTTGGCCAAAAGCCCTGGTAGCTCCGAGCGCCGGCCGGGGGCGACATGCGCGTCCGGTCAGCCGCGCAGCACCTCCCGGAGTTGCTCCAGGCCCCAGTCCAGGTCCTCCTTGCTGATCACCAGGGGCGGGGCGATCCGGATCGTCGAACCGTGGGTGTCCTTGACCAGCACCCGGCGGTCCATCAGCTTCTCGGAGATCTCCCGGCCCGTGCCGCGGCTCGGGACGATGTCCACGCCCGCCCACAGCCCACGGCCCCGCACCGCCTCCACGGCGCCGCCGCCCACCAGCAGCCCCAGCTCCTGATGGAGGTGGTCACCCAACTCCGTTGCCCGTTGCTGGAATTCACCGGTACGCAGCATCGCCATGACTTCCAGTGCGACCGCGCAGGCGAGCGGATTCCCACCGAACGTCGAACCGTGCTCACCGGGCCGGTAGACCCCCAGCACCTCGGCCGACGAGACGACGGCCGACACCGGGACCACGCCGCCGCCCAGCGCCTTGCCGAGCACGTACATGTCCGGCACGACGCCCTCGTGCTCACAGGCGAAGGTCTTGCCCGTCCGGCCCAGACCCGACTGGATCTCGTCCGCGATGAACAGCACATTCCGTTCTCGGGTCAGCTCGCGGACCCCGGGGAGATAGCCGGGCGGCGGCACCAGCACCCCGGCCTCGCCCTGGATCGGCTCCATCAGGACCGCCACGGTGTTCTCGGTCATTGCCGCACGGAGCGCGGTGAGGTCCCCGTACGGCACGATCTCGAACCCCGGCGTGTACGGGCCGAAGTCCGTCCGAGCCTCCTGGTCCGTGGAGAAGCTGATGATGGTCGTCGTCCGGCCGTGGAAGTTGTTCGCGGCGACGATGATCTTCGCCATGCCGTCCGGGACGTTCTTGACCCGATAGCCCCACTTGCGGGCGGTCTTCACCGCCGTCTCCACCGCCTCCGCCCCCGTGTTCATCGGCAGCACCATTTCCATGCCGCACAACTCGGCGAGCTGCGTGCAGAAATCGGCGAACCGGTCGTGGTGGAAGGCGCGCGAGGTCAGGGTCACCCGGTCCAGCTGCGCCTTGGCGGCCTCGATCAGACGCCGGTTGCCATGGCCGAAGTTGAGCGCCGAATAGCCCGCGAGCATGTCGAGGTACCGCCGACCCTCGACGTCGGTCATCCAGGCGCCGTCCGCCGAGGCGACGACGACCGGAAGCGGATGATAGTTGTGCGCGCTGTGCGCCTCGGCGGAGGCGATGGCAGTTTCCGTGGTCGACACGGGATCTCCGTTCGTCGTGCGGCGTGGGCTGGGGTATTGCCCACTTTGTATCGTCGGTCGGATCCTCGGGGAGGAAACCTTCAATCCACGGCGCGCCCATGCGTTTGCGCAGTCAGAGGTCGAGGAGTTCCTGACGTGGACCGGTCTCCCGGCCGTACCGGCCCTCGCCCCCACCCCCGCCGCCTCGACGGGTCGCCAGCGGCCGCAGGGCCAGGGCGAGCGCCGCCCCTGCCACCAGCCCGGGTACGGCCCACCACACACCGTTGAAGCGGTCGGACGAGCCGGAGGTCCCGGCCGCCGTCGGGGCAGCGGACGCGGCGGGCCACGGTGCCGGTGCGGGGCCCGCCGCGCGGCCCTGCGGGGCGGACTGCCCGCTGTCCTCCCACGGCTGCGGGAACAGCGCCGCGTACGCCTCCTCGCTGCTCTTCTTCCCCAGCAGCCCGAGCTGCTTGAACAGCGCTACCAGCTCCGCCGGCTTCTTCGCCCGGTGCCAGTACCCGCGGTAGGTATAGGGAACTTCGGAGGCCGTGTGTATCCAGACCATGTCCGGGTCGTCTCCCGGGAAGACCCGGTCGGTCCGCATCGGCTCCAGGTCGTGGGCCATCCAGGTCACATTGATCTGCCGCGTCCCCACCGCCCCGTCCAGGCTCTGGGGCCGCTCCTTGTCGCCTTCGCCCGCTGGGCCCAGCAGCGCCTCCAGCTTGGTGTACCTCGGATCCGAGACGGAGAGCGCGGTCGCCTTCCCGCTGTCCGGTGAGGCGACCAGCACCGTCGTCGGCCCGCCCGCCACCGCACCCGGAGCGAGAAAGAGGCTCAGCCCGCACACCGCCGCCGCCGACACGGCCAGCCGTCGCAGAAATCGGAAGCAGCCCACCGGCCGCCGGGTGGATCGAAAGCCTGGCTGTTGTTCCGCGAGCCGGCCTCCTGGCTTTCGCATGACGTCCCCCTTGCGCTGTCCGGTACGGACCGCCCGTACCGTGTCACCTCTGGTACACCGCCCGGGCCCCGCAGGTTCCCCTCCCGGGCCGAAAAGTTTTCCGGACCGTCAGAGCGCGGAACCGGCGACCGAACGGGCCCGCTCCCGCGATGCCACGCCCTCCAGCCGCAGTGTCATCCGCCCGTCCTTCACCCACAACAGGGTGGGTCCGGCAGTCCGTTGGGACCGTGACCACCGCACACCGTCCCCGTCGACCAGGCCGAACCGCAGCACATGCGGCCTCGCGAACCAGAGGCCGTCCACCGCGCCGCCGCGGCCGTCGGCCACCTTCAGCCACTCCGGCTGTTCCCGCACCTGTTTGGTGAAGTACGGATCCAGCGGCGCCGCGAACTCGTCGAGCCGTATCGTCCGCCCCGCCTCCTGCCAGCACAGTGTGACCATCCACCGGCCCTCCGGCAGCCCCGACACGGACAACGCGTCCGGCGCACCGAGCGCCCTGGGCACGACCGGTTGGAAACCCGACCGCCGCGCCGCCTCTTCCGTCGTCACCGGGGTGCCGCAGCCCGGCACCGGCGCTCCCGGCCGCGCGGGGACCGGCGCGGACGGGTCGTACCGCACGTCCACCCCGCCGAAGTCGAACCAGTCGGCGACCGTCGCCCGCACCGGAGGCGTCAGCACCAGCACGACCAGGAGGCCCGAGAGAGCCGCGACCATCAGACGGGCCCGCCGGCGGGCCCACGCCCCGGCCCGCTCCAGCCGTCCCGGGAGTACCGGCACGGGCACCGGGACCGCTTCGGCGACGATCTGCGCCAGCACTCGCTCGGCCATCGTCAGCCCGCCGCCCTCCGGCTCGGGGACCTTCATCCCGCGCCCCAGCGCCAGCAGCTCCGCCCGCAGGCGCGCCCGGTCCGGATCATTCACACCCGTCATCCCACGTCACCCCCTCCCACCCCGGTCCCGAGCTTCTTCTCCAGCTTCTTCAGCGCACGGTTCAGCCGGGACTTCACCGTCCCCCGCGGCCAGCCCAGCGTCCGTGCCGTCTCCGCCTCGTCCATCTCCAGCAGGTATCGGTAGGTGACCACCTGCCGATGCTCCTCGCTCAGCTCGTCGAGCGCGGCTGTCAGCAGCGTCCGCCGCTCCTCCGCGAGCGCCGCCACCGCCGGATCCGCCGACTCCGGTATCACCGGCTCGGCGCCCCGCAGCACCGCCTCGCGCCCGGCCACAGCCCGCGCCCGGCCCGCCGACCGGAGTGAGTTCCTCGTCTCATTCACGACGATCCGCAGGAGCCACGGACGGAACGCCGCGCCTTCCCGGAATTGCCCGAGCGACTGATACGCCTTGAAGAACGCGGACTGCACCACATCCTCCGCCTCGGCCCCCGCTCCGAAGGCGACCGCGGCCCGCAGCGCGACGCCCGTGTGGGCGCGCACCAGCTGCGCGTATGCCTCCGCCTCTCCGGCGCGCACACGAGCGATCACCGCGGCCTCGCCCTCTGCCGCCGCCCCTTCCGGCGCCTCCGCACGGGTCCCGGTCCGCTGTTCGACCCGCCCCTCGGCCTGCCCTCCGGCACGCCCGGGAGCGCGGTCCGCACCCCTGTCCTCGACGGCGCGGCCCCCCTCCCAGCCCCTCTGCAGGGCCCCCTCCTGCGTCCTCACACCTTTCATACACCGGCTGCCGGAGATCGGTTCCGTACCTGAGACAATGAGTTCTATGGCCTCTGAACGCCCCCGCGTGCTCTCCGGAATCCAGCCCACCGCAGGCTCGTTCCACCTCGGCAACTACCTCGGCGCAGTCCGCCAGTGGGTGGAGCTGCAGGAGTCCCACGACGCCTTCTACATGGTTGTGGACCTGCATGCGATCACCGTTCCGCAGGATCCCGCGGAGCTGCGTGCGAACACCCGGCTCGCCGCCGCCCAACTGCTGGCCGCCGGTCTCGACCCCGAGCGCTGCACGCTCTTCGTCCAGAGCCATGTCCCGGAGCACGCCCAGCTCGGCTGGGTCATGAACTGTCTCACCGGTTTCGGCGAGGCCTCCCGGATGACGCAGTTCAAGGACAAGTCCGCCAAGCAGGGCGCCGACCGGGCGACCGTCGGCCTCTTCACGTACCCGGTCCTCCAGGTCGCGGACATCCTGCTCTACCAGGCCCACCAGGTCCCGGTCGGCGAGGACCAGCGCCAGCACATCGAGCTCACCCGCGACCTCGCCGAGCGCTTCAACGGCCGGTTCGGAGACACGTTCACCATTCCGGCGCCGTACATCCTCAAGGAGACGGCGAAGATCTACGACCTGCAGGACCCGTCGATCAAGATGAGCAAGTCGGCGTCCACGCCGAAGGGCCTGATCAACCTGCTCGACGAGCCGAAGACCACGGCCAAGAAGGTCAAGAGCGCGGTCACCGACACCGACACGGTCATCCGGTACGACGTCGAGAACAAGCCAGGTGTCAGCAACCTTCTGACCATCTACTCCACCCTCACCGGCACGGGTATCGCGGATCTGGAGCAGAAGTACGAGGGCAAGGGCTACGGTGCGTTGAAGACCGACCTCGCAGAGGTCATGGTCGAGTTCGTCACACCGTTCCGGACCCGAACCGAGGAATATCTCGACGACCCGGAGACGCTGGACTCGATCCTGGCCAAGGGGGCGGAGAAGGCCCGGGCGGTGGCGGCCGAGACCCTGGCCCGGACGTACGACCGGATGGGCTTTCTGCCCGCGAAGCACTGAGTCCAAGGACCCTGGCGAGATGACGGCTCAAGGCTGCACACTGGCGGTGGGAGACCAACCCCGGTGATGGTCTGAATCCAGCCATCGACCGCGGTGACGACGGCACGCCGGTCACCGACTTCGAAGAGTGAGGAGAACGACGTGGGGACCGTTACGCTCGGCGTTTCGATCGCGGTCCCGGAGCCCTACGGCAGCCTGCTCCAGGAGCGGCGCGCGAGCTTCGGGGATCCTGCCGCATACGGCATTCCCACCCACGTCACGCTTCTTCCGCCGACCGAGGCGGACGCGGCCGACCTGCCCGCGATCGAGCGGCATCTCGCGGGGATCGCGACAGGCGGCCGTCCCTTTCCGATGCGGCTGTCCGGCACGGGGACCTTCCGCCCCCTGTCGCCGGTCGTCTTCGTCCAGGTCGTCGAGGGCGCGTCTGCCTGCTCCTGGCTGCAGAAGCGGGTGCGGGACGCGTCCGGCCCGCTGGGGCGCGAGCTGCAGTTCCCGTACCACCCGCATGTGACCGTGGCGCACGAGATCCCGGAGCAGGCGATGGACCGGGCGTACGAGGAGCTCGCCGACTACGAGGCGTCCTGGACCTGCGGTTCCTTCGCACTGTACGAACAGGGTCCGGACGCCGTCTGGCGCAAGATCAACGAGTTCCCGTTCGGGGCCGAGGGTGGCGCGCCCGCCGTGCCCGCGCAGGGCGGCAGCTCGGTGGACGAGCCGTCCCTGCAGCCCTGAGGCTTCCGTAAGCGGTGCGCTCAGACCGGCAGGCGCCGGAAGAGCGGCCGCGGCACGTGCCGCAGCGCCGACATCACCACCCGCAGTGCCCCCGGTACCCACACCGTCTCCGAGCGCCGCCGCAGTCCCGTCACGATCGCCTCGGCGACCGCGTCCGGGGTTGTCGCGAGCGGTGCCTCCGGCATCCCCGCCGTCATCTTCGACCGTACGAAGCCGGGGCGTACGACCATCACATGCACCCCCGTGCCGTGCAGCGCGTCCCCCAGCCCCTGGGCGAACGCGTCCAGGCCCGCCTTGCTCGACCCGTAGATGAAGTTGGCGCGCCGGGCACGCTCACCCGCCACCGAGGACAGCACCACCAGCGATCCGTGCCCCTGCGCCTGGAGTGCGCCGGCGCACACCAGTCCGGCGGAGACGGCGCCGGTGTAGTTGGTCTGGGCGACCCGGACCGCGGAGAGCGGTTCCTCCTCGTCGCGTCCCTGGTCTCCGAGGACGCCGAACGCGAGCAGCACCATGTCGATGTCGCCCTCGGTGAAGATCTTGCCGAGAGCGGTCTCGTGGGACTCGGAGTCGAGGGCGTCGAAGGCGACGGTACGGACGTACGCACCCAGTTCCCGCAGTTCGGCCGCGGCCGATTCCAGGGCGGGGGAGGGGCGTCCGGCCAGCCAGACCGTGCGGGTGCGGCGGGCGATCAGCCGGCGCGCGGTGGCGAGCCCGATCGCCGATGTCCCACCGAGGACGAGCAGGGACTGCGGGGCACCGAAGGCATCCTTCACGAAAACACTCCTAGCGGGGGGAGGAGGGGGCGGGCAGTGCGGGGGCTCAGAGGCCGAGGCGGCGGGAGAGGTCCGAACGGAACGCCCCGTCCGGGTCCAGTTCGGCGCGCAGCGCCCGGAATTCGGGCAGCCGCGGATACATCGCGGCCAGCGTCTCGGGACGCAGCCGGGAATCCTTCGCCAGGTAGACGCGGCCACCGGCCGTCGCGACCTCGTCGTCCAGCTCGTCGAGGAAGCGGGCCAGGTTCGGCAGCGTGGCGGGCAGATCGAGGGCGAGCGTCCACCCGGGCATCGGGAACGACAGCCAGCCCGGATCGCCGTTCCCGAACCGTTTGAGCACGGCCAGGAACGACGGGCAGCGCCGTCGCGAGATCCGGCGCACGATCCGGCGCAGCGCCTCCTCCTGCCCGAGTCCGACGACGAATTGGTAGGGCACGAAGCCGCCGCGGCCGTACACCCGGTTCCAGTGCGGTACGCCGTCCAGCGGGTGGAAGAACGTGGACAGCTTCTGGAGTTCGCCGATGCGGTACGTGGGGGCCCTGCGGTACCAGAGCTCGTTGAACAGGGCGACAGAGGTGCGGCCGAGCAGTCCGTGCGGTACGAACGCGGGCGCGACGGGCAGGTGTCCCGGGCGGAACGCGAGCGGTGTGCGCCGGGCGCGCGCCGGGAGCACATGCAGGGGCGCGTGCTCCCCTCGGGTGAGTACGGACCGCCCGGTCGCCCTGCCCCGGGCGAGGAGGTCGATCCAGGCGGCCGAGTAGTGGTAGCGGTGGTCGGAGGAGGTGAGCCGGGCCATCAAGTCGTCCAGATCGACAGCCCGTTCGGTGGTGACCGACATCAGTGACGTCGCGACGGGCTGGAACCGGAGCGTGGCCGAGAGGATCACCCCGGTCAATCCCACGCCGCCCGCGGTCGCGTCGAAGAGAGCGGTGCCGGGCCGGACCGTACGGATCCTTCCGTCGGCGGTCAGCAGCTCCATGTCCTGCACGTGGCGGGAGAAGGAGCCGGAGACGTGATGGTTCCTGCCGTGGATGTCGGCGCCGATCGCTCCGCCCACGGTGACGTAACGGGTCCCGGGAGTCACCGGCACGAACCAGCCGAGCGGCAGCAGTACCTCCATCAGCCGGTGCAGGCTCACGCCCGCGTCGCACACCACCAGACCGGTGGCGGCGTCGATGGTGCGGATCCGGTTCAGCGCGGTCATGTCGAGGACGGAGCCGCCCGCGTTCTGTGCCGCGTCGCCGTAGGCCCGGCCCAGACCGCGCGCGATGGAACCGCGGGGTCCGCAGCCGCGCACCGCGACCGCCGCCTCCTCGTACGTACGGGGACGGAACCGCAGGGCGGTCGTCGGGGCGGTACGACCCCAGCCGGTCAGGGAGACGGTGTCGACAGACATGGTGGTGACCGTATCGCCCGAGAAAACACCTTTGCGGGATTTGTTACATAGCTCACCGTAATGGGTTATTGAAGGAGTTTCACTCATCAATGACGCGCAACTTCCTTTATTGACCAGAAGAGTTCGCTTCGGGAAGACCCGGAAGAGGGGTGACGGATGCGCGATGCGAGGCTCTTCGCCGACTGATGGGTACTCGCCCCGCTGTGCGACTGCGGTACGGATCCCCACGTGGCCACCGCCGCCCGCGCGCTCTCCCCGGCCGGCGCACAGCGCCCTCCGGCCGGCCGCGGGGCTTCGTCCGGCAGCCGGGGCCGTGGCCCTTGCCTCCTGTTGTGCCGCCGGAGAGCGGTGGCACGGCCGACGGGAGCCCGCGGCCCCGGCGCCCGCTGCCGATGACCCCGCCCGTCCTGGCAGTGCTGCGGTACGCGGTGTTTGCCGACCGCGGCACGCCCGGCACTCCCGAGGGCGTGGTGCCGGGAGACCGGGCGCTCGCCCTCATCGGGCTGGTGCGGATGGCCCCGTACGAACTGGCGGTCGCCGACCTGTGAGGGGCCCGCCTGCCGGGTTCCGCCTCGGCCGTACCGGGTGTTGGTCGCCGTCGACGCCCGCGGCTCTGTGGTGCAGTTGGTCGGTCCGGCCGTGTCGCCCACGGGCCCGGCCCGGCACCACCCGGCGCCCGCGCGCCCGGGCCCGCACACCGGTTTTCCGCGCCCAGGAGGGTACGCGCACGTCATGGACTGGCTGAAGAATCTTCCCGTCATCGGGCCACTCGTCGCCCGGCTGATGATGACGCACGCCTGGCGCTCGTACGAACGGCTGGACCTGGTCCACTGGACCAGGCTCGCCGCCGCGATCACCTTCATCAGCTTCCTGGCGCTCTTCCCGCTGATCGCTGTCGGCGCGGCGATCGGCGCCGCGCTGCTCTCCGACGAGCAGCTGCACAAGATCGAGAAGTCGATCGCCGACCAGGTGCCGGGCATCTCCGACCAGCTCGGCATCAGCAATCTGGTGGCCAATGCGGGCACGGTCGGGCTGGTCGCCGGTGCACTGCTGCTCTTCACCGGCGTCGGCTGGATCGGTGCGATGCGCGGCTGTCTGCGCGCGGTCTGGGAGAAGGACGATGTGGACGAGGGCAATCCGGTCGTCCGTAAGCTCAAGGACGCCGGACTGCTGATCGGCCTCGGCGGAGCCGCGCTCGTCACCCTTGCCGCTTCCACGGCGGGCTCCACCGCGGTCGGCTGGACCGCCGGCCTCCTGGGCATCCCCAACCATGGCGCGGGCGGAGTGCTGCTGCAGACCGTGGCCCTGCTCGTGGCGGCTGTGGCCGATTTCCTGCTGCTGCTCTATCTGCTGACACTGCTGCCGGGCGTGAAGCCACCGCGGCGCAGGCTGCTGACAGCGGCGGTGATCGGGGCGATCGGCTTCGAACTCCTCAAGCTGCTGCTCGGCAGCTATATGAAGAGTGTCGCGTCGAAGAGCATGTACGGCGCCTTCGGTGTGCCGATCGCCCTCCTGCTGTGGATCAACTTCACGGCGAGGCTGCTGCTGTTCTGCGCCGCCTGGACGGCGACGCCGAGCAGCAAGGACATCAGGGCGGGCGTCGCGGACGTCAGCGGCGAGGGAGGCGGCGCACCAGGTCCGGCAGCGGCCAGCGCCGGTTGACCAGGAACGCGCCGCCGGCCAGCAGCACCAGCACTCCGCCGACGATCCCCAGTGCGATCCCGACCCCGCCGGAGCGCTTGGTGGCCGCCGCCCCGGTGGCGGCCTGACCGTGCTTGCCCGCATCCTTGCTTCCCGGGCCGGAGGTGCCCGAGACGCTGTTGCCGTTGGCCGATTCGGTGCCCGTCTGTGCGGACTTCGGGGGGACCAGTTCGCCGACCGGGGTCACCTTGCCGGCCGCGTCGAAGCCCCAGTCGAGCAGGCTCGCGGCCTCCTTGTAGACGGCGTGGGGCTCCTTCGACGACGGGTTCATGACGGTGACGAGCAGCACCTTGCCGTTGCGCTCGGCGACGCCCGTGAAGGTGTTGCCCGCATGCGTGGTGTAGCCGTTCTTGACGCCTGCGATGCCCTTGTACGGCTCGACGCCGCCGGCGCCGGTGAGCAGCCGGTCGGTGTTCTGGATCTCGAAGGTCCCGCGCTTCTTCCCCTTCTTCTTCTCCCCGGGGAAGTCGGCCGTGGCCGTCGAGCAGTACTCGCGGAAGTCCTTCTTCTGCAGCCCGCTGCGGGCGAACAGGGTGAGGTCGTACGCGCTGGAGACCTGTTCGGGTGCGTCGTAACCGTCGGGAGACACGACGTTCGTGTCGAGGGCCTGCAGCTCCTCGGCGTGTGCCTGCATGGCGGCGACGGTCCGGGGCACGCCTCCGTACATCGCGGACAGCACATGGACCGCGTCGTTGCCGGAGCGCAGGAAGACACCGAGCCACAGGTCGTGGACCGTGTAGGTCAGACGTTCTTTGACGCCGACCAGGCTGCTGCCCTCGCCGACATCGGCGAGGTCCTCGTCCGTCACCTTGTGCTGCCGGGTCTTCGGCTGGAGTTCGGGCGAGTCCATGACCGTGTCGGCGAACAGCATCTTCAGGGTGGACGCGGGGGGCAGCCGCCAGTGCGAGTTGTGCGAGGCGAGCACCTCACCGCTCTCCGCGTCCGCGACGATCCAGGACCGCCCGGTGAGGTCCTTCGGCAGCACCGGGGCGCCGGGACCCAGTTCGACCTGGGTGCCGACCCGGCCGAGTTGCGCGCCGCCGACCTTCGACATCGGGACGGTCGGCTTCGGGTCGTCGGCAATGTCCTTGTCGACCGCTGACGCGGGACTGATGGCAAAAGTGGACAACAGGGCGGCGGAGATGACCGTCAGCGCGGTCTTTTTCAGAGCGGGCACGGTCGGAAACGTACAGGCTGATGATGTGACGAGTGTTGTGGACCTGCTGACCGGCCGTCCGCGACGCTGGGACAGCCCACCCCGGGCGCTCCGGCCGGAGCGTGATGGCGATACTGGATCCATGAAGCTCAGCCGCCCCGTTTCCTGGTTCCTGCTCGCCTTCGGGGTGTGGAGCTGGGTCATTTGGGTCACTTTCGCCAAGAATCTATGGAAAGACGGCAGTGGACTTGCCTTCGACGACGCAGGTGACCCGACTGCGTACTTCTGGGTGCATCTGCTGCTCGCCATCACGTCCTTTCTCCTGGGGACGGCGGTCGGTCTGATCGGGTTCCGCGGACTCAGGGCGCTGCGCCGCGAACGTTCATAACCGGCCGGGCGGCAACCGGACATAGGTGTACGAAGCGTCGGCGCGCAAGGCGCAGGCGTACCGAGAGCCGCACATGGGTGGGGGGAGTGCAGGTGGTAGTGGTCTTCGTTCCGGTGGCGCTGGCGGTCCTCGCGCTGCTCGTCGGTGTGCACCGCTATGTGTGGCGCCGCTTCGTCGCCGACACGACGGTCCCGGGCGGCACGCTGCGCCGGGTGGGCACGGCGGCGGTCTGGCTGTTGCCGCTGCTGAGCGTCGGCGCCCTGGTCTCCGGGCGGACGGGCGCCCCGTTCTGGCTGCAGCAGGTGCTGGCCTGGCCGGGCTATCTGTGGCTGGCGGCGCTGCTGTACCTGACGCTGGCTCTGCTGGTGGGCGAGGCGGTACGGCCTGTTCTGCGGCGGGTCCTCGCGCGCCGGGCGGGCGGCGGTACGGCTACCGAGAACGATTCGGCCGAACCCCTTTCATCTCAGGTCGAAGCACCCGCGGCAGGGAACTCCCCGGCCCGTGCGCCCGCGAGCGGAACCTCTGCCACCCTTGTCGCCGACGCCCCCGTCACTGCCCCCGCCGACCCCTCCCGCCGCCTGTTCGTCGCGCGCGCCGTCGGGGGTGCGGCCGCCGTCGCCGGGCTCGGCACCGTGGGCTACGGCACCTACGGAGTGCTGCGCGGTCCGCGCGTCAAGCAGGTCACCGTCCCGCTCGCCAAACTGCCTCGCGCCGCTCACGGCTTCCGGATCGCCGTCGTCAGCGACATCCACCTCGGCCCGATCCTGGGCCGCGCCCACACCCAGCGGATCGTCGACACGATCAACCGGACCCAGCCCGATCTGATCGCCGTCGTCGGGGACCTCATCGACGGCTCCGTCGCCGACCTCGGCCCGGCCGCCGAGCCGCTCGCCCGGCTGGAGGCCCGCCATGGCGCGTTCTTCGTCACCGGCAACCATGAGTATTTCTCCGGTGCGGCCCAATGGGTCCATCACGTAAGGGAATTGGGCTTGCACCCACTGGAGAACGCCCGAGTCGAGATCGACGGTTTCGATCTCGCCGGGGTCAATGACGTCGCCGGTGAGAGCGAGGGGCAGGGCCCGGATTTCGAGCGCGCCCTGGGCGACCGGGACCGGACCCGCGCCTCCGTCCTCCTCGCCCACCAGCCCGTCGTCATCGACGACGCGGTCGCGTACGGCGTGGATCTCCAGCTCTCGGGCCACACCCACGGCGGCCAGCTCTGGCCGGGCAACTACGTCGCCGAACTCGCCAACCCCACGGTCGCCGGCCTGGAGCGCTACGGCGACACCCAGTTGTACGTCTCTCGGGGTGCGGGTGCCTGGGGTCCTCCCGTGCGAGTCGGCGCCCCCTCCGACATCACCGTCGTCCATCTGGCGTCCCGTCAGGCGTAACGGCATAAAAGGGACGACTCAACTGCGCGGTGTCTTCGTAGTTTTCAGCCGTTCGGTCCAACTGAGGTTTCAACTGTCGAACAAAAGGCTATGAGATACGGATTTCCTCTTCCAGATGTGAAAATCGTGTGATTGGCTGACCGTGAGCACGGTGATGTGCGTTTCTGAGCACATCTGCCCAGGTGGGGCTGTTAAGGGAGAGCACGGCAATGCGGTCGATCCGGCTACGGATTCTCGCGATTCTCGCGGTATTGGTCATCGCAGGCGTCGTCGCCTGGCAGCTACTTCCCTCGAACGAGGTGAAGAGCGATCCGATCATGGTCGGGACGACGGACGAGGTGACGTCCCTCGATCCGGCCGGTGCGTACGACGCCGGTTCCTGGGCGATGTACAGCAACCTCTACCAGTCCCTCATGACGTTCAAGTCCGGGGCGATCGTCCCGGAGCCGGACGCCGCCGAGAGCTGTGGGTTCATCGGTCAGAAGCTCCAGACGTACCAGTGCAAACTGCGCGACGACCTGACCTTCGCCAGCGGCCGGAAGATGACCGCCGCCGATGTCGAGTACTCCATCGAGCGCATGATCAAGATCAAGACGGACGTCGGTCCGTCGGTCCTCTTCCCCAGCCTCAAGAACGTGGTGTCCGAAGGCCGCACGATCACCTTCAACCTCTCCTCGCGTGACGCGACCTTCCCGCAGAAGCTCGCCACCGGAGCCGGTTCGATCGTCGACCGCAACGAGTATCCGGCGGACAAGCTGCGCACCGGAAACACGGTCGACGGCTCGGGGCCGTACGTCCTGAAGTCGTACCAACCGGGCGTCGAGGCGGAGCTGGTCCCGAACACCCGGTACAAGGGCGCGCTGAAGAAGACCGGCGTCCCCGTCACCGTCCGCTACTACAAGCAGTCGGACGAGCTCCTGGCGGCCTGGAAGTCCGGGCAGGTCGATGTGACGCACCGGCAGCTGCCGCCGTCCACGCTCGCCGAGCTGAACCCCGGCGACCCCGACATGCGTATCACCGAGGCGGACAGTGCCGAGATCCGCAACCTGGTCTTCAACGTGCGCGCCGGGTCCCCCCTCGCCGACAAGAAGGTCCGGCAGGCCATCGCATCCATCATCGACCGCGGGCCGCTGGTGGCAGATGTCTACAAGAGCACCGTCGAACCGCTCTACTCGCTGATCCCGCAGGGTTACATCGGGCACAGCACGCCGTTCTTCGACGCGTACCCGGCGCCCGACCCGGAGCGCGCCAAGCGGCTGATGCAGGAGGCGGGCGTGCAGACCCCGCTGCACATCACCTTCGCCTACCGCGCCGACGACGCATACACGAAGGAGACCGCCGAGCTCCGCCGCCAGCTGGAGGCGAACGGGCTGTTCAAGGTCTCGGTCAAGGCCGTGGACTGGCAGGACTTCCAGAAGGGATACGCGGCCGGCAAGTACGACGCGTACACCGTCGGATGGCTGCCCGACTACCCGGACCCCGACACCTTCAGCCAGCCGCTCGTCGGCCGCGACAGCAGCCTTCACAACGGCTACACCAGCCAGAAGATGGATGACCTGATCTCGGCCACGCTGCAGTACGGCGACCGCAGCCGTACCGCGACGGACTTCAAGAAGCTCCAGGCGCTGGTCGGCGAGGACGTGCCGCTCGTGCCGCTGTGGCAGAAGAAGGACTACGTCGTCAGCAAGACCGATGTCTCCGGTTCGCAGTACCTGTCGGACGGCACGGGCATCTGGCGGCTGTGGGAACTCAGCTGGATCTAGTGCCGGGAGGGGCACTGGTTCTTTCGTTTGGATCAGGCTGGATCACGGGGGTGTGCCGAACCCAGCGAGCGCAGCAAGTTCCGGACGGGAGGCCCTAGGAATGCCCGGCGGACCAGGGTCGGGGCCGCGATCCGCCGGCCCCCTGGTCCCAGGAACCGTAAAGAGCCGAGGCCGGCCGGAGACTGCCGCACACCGTGTGCGAGGTCTCCGGTCGGCCCCGGCCCTTTTACGACCTGGTGCACGACAGAGAGTCGATCAGGTCGTTGGAGGAGCTCACAAATGGGCGCCCGGCTCCCATCTTGCGAGCTCCTCTTACGCCTTCTCCCGGCCCGGCTGCTCGGTGGTCGGCTGTTTCACCGACCCGGGCAGGAAGTCGGCCAGCACGTCGTGGATTTGCCGTACGAGCGGTCGCAGCACCCGGAACCGGGAGAGCGCGATCGCCCGGGCACCGATCGGTGCGGTGCGCTCGACGAGGCGGCGGCTGCGCTCGGCGCCCTCCGTCCGGTCGTACACCCAGAACAGCACCAGGCCCATCTGTATCAGCCACATCAACTGCGGCAGCACGTCGGTCATGTCGGGGTCGGTCCTGGTGCTGGAGCCGCGCAGGCACCGTTCATGAATGGAGATCGCCGCCTCCCGGGCCGCGACCGACTCCTCGGAGAACGGGGAGAGCGGGCTTTCCGGATCGGCGGCGTTCTTGAAGAACTGGGCGGCGAAGCGATGGTATGGCTCGGCCACGTCGAGCCAGCTGAGCAGTACCCCGCGGATGCGTACGGCCAGGTCCTTGTCGCCTTCCAGGACCGGCTTCACCGCCGCCTCGTGCTCTGCGGCGAGCCGGTCGTAGAAGCTCTGGACGAGGGCGTCCTTCCCCGTGAAGTAGTAGTAGGCGTTGCCGACGGAGACCCCGGCCTCCTGTGCGATGGCCCGCATCGTCGTCTTGTCGTAGCCGCGTTCCTCGAAGAGCCGGAGGGCCGTTTCGAGAATGAGTGTGCGGGTCTGCTCGCTCTTGGGAGCCTTGGCTTCCTTCGCGTCCTTCGCTTCCTTCACCACAGCCCCGAGGGTAGCCGTCCGCCTTGGTCCTCCGTGCCGGGGACCTGGCACGCTCCGCCCCCGGGGCCGCAGGGCGCCGCCGTCAGCGACCGGTACTTCGCGGCGGCGAGCACGGACGCCCGGGCCAACGGCAGTCCCGCGGGGGTGGCCAGCCAGTGCGCCCTGGGCCGGTGTTCGGCCAGCGCCCAGAGGCAGACGATCCAGGCGGAGGTCCCCCGGTAGATCTGCCCCCGGTCGCCGATCACAGTGATCTCGGAGAGCGTTCCGGAGTGGTCGAGCCCGGGGAAGCGGCGCCGTGCCTCCTCGGAGGCCGCCGGGACGAGATCGAGCGGGACGAGCTGACGCTGCTTCATCAGCCAGTGGCGCAGATGGACGCAGAGCGGGCACCGCGCGTCGTAGAGCACGGTGAGCCCCTCGACGGGCGTCCGCCCCCGGTCGGCCGTGACCGCCACCGGTCCGGTCACCGGTCTGTGGCGGGTGCGGCCCACGGGCCCTGGCCGGCGGGGCCCGTCCAGCCCTGCGGCGTTACCGGCGGCGTCTGCTCACGCTCCATCAGCCCGCGGCGGCGGATCTTGTTGAGTACGTAGACGTTCCCGAGGTGCATCACTCCGAGGACGAGCAGGACTACGCCGACCTTCACCGAGAGCGCCTCGAAGAGTCCACGGGCGTCGGCGACCCCGTCCGCGTTCTTCAGGTAGAGGGCGACGAACCCGAGGTTGACCAGGTAGAAGCCGACCACCAGAAGGTGGTTGACGGCATCGGCGAGCTTCTCGTTCCCGTGCAGGACGTCGGCGAGGAAGACCTTTCCGTTACGGCTCAGCGTGCGGGCGACCCACATGGTGAGCCCCACGCTGATCAGCAGGTAGACGACGTACGCCACAACAGTGAGGTCCATGCCCCACCCTCCCTTGAACGCGTTCAAAAGCCCTTGTCGTCGACTCTAGACCTGCATTTGAACATGTTCAAGCGGGTACTCCGGGGTGCTTGTCCCCGGCTGCCCCGACCTGGGGCGCAGGCGCCCTGAACCGTCGTACGCCCGGTACCGCCGCCGTCGCCAGACAGGCCGCACCGACCATCACGGCGGCGACGGCGAGCGGGACTTCGGGGCCCCAGGCCGTGGCCGCGACCGGGGCCAGGGCGTAGCCCAGGGGCATCGCGCCGAGGGAGAGCAGCCAGTCGTACGAGGTCACGCGGGCCAGTGCGTGGGCGGGTACCGCGGACTGGACCGAGGTGTCCCAGACCGGGCCGAGGAAGCCGAGTCCCGCAAGCGCGATGCCGTATCCGGCGATGGTCACCGGGGCGGGGGCGCCGGCCGCGAGGAGGCCGAGGGGGAGTGCGTACGTGGCGAGGCCCAGGTTGGCGGCCAGGACCGGGCGGTTCGGGCGGGCGTGCCCGGCCAGCAGCGAGCCGAGGAGGAGGCCGACCGCGCCGGTCTGGAGCAGGGCGATCCAGGCGCCCTCGCCGCCCATGTCCTCGATGGCCAGCGCCGGCCCCAGGGTCATCAGGACGGCCGCCGCACCGTTCCACGTGGAGTGGGCGATCAGGCTCGTCCAGTACCAGTCGCGGCCGCGGACCTCGCCCCAGCCCTCCTTGAGGTCCGCGAGCACCGAGCGGTGCGGTATCGGCACGTGCCGGACCCTGATGGTGGACAGGAGCGCGGCGCTCACCGCGAAGCTTGCGCCGTCCAGCACGAATGCCCAGCCGGGGCCCGCGGTGAGGATCAGTGTTCCGGCGACGGCCGGGCCGCCGAGCCGGGTCGCGCTGGTGGCGACCGCCATCAGGGAGTTGGCGCGCAGCAGGCCCGAAGCCTCCACCGTGCCGCGGATCAGTGGCGACACGGTCGGCATGGCGAAGGCGCCGGCCGCGCCGCCGATCACCTCGGCGACCGCGATCTGCCAGAGCCGCGGTTCACCGCCGAGCAGCTCCACGCCGACGAAGAGCTGGGTGGCGCATCGTACGAGATCGGTGGTGAGCGCCACCGTGCGGGCGTTGAAGCGGTCGCCCACGACGCCGCCGAGCGGCAGCAGGAGCAGTTTGGGCACCATCGCGCACGCCAGCACCAGGGCGAGGGTGGCGGTCGAGCCGGTGGCCAAGTAGACGGCGAGGGAGAGGGCGGCGGGGATGGCGGCGTCGCCGAGGAGGGAGAGGGTGCGTCCGATGAAGAGCAGGCGGAAGGCGCGCGTGCGCAAGGGATGCGGCATGCGGGGTAATCTATTTCGGTGTCGAATTATTCGTCAACGAAATATCTGACGCCGAAGCATATGCGTACGCCGGGCGTACCCTTTCCTCATGGAGCCACGTGACTGGACCGACGGACATGTCGAGCGGTGGAAGCCCGTGCTTCCCGACCTCGATCCCGATGTCGAGGGCGCGGTGACGCGCATGAAGAAGCTCTCCGTCCACCTGCGGCGGGTGCGCGAACAGTCCCTGGTCGACTTCGACCTGGACCGCCAGGAGTTCGAGACGCTCCACAAGCTCGCCGGACGCGGCGGGAAGGCAGCCCCCTCCGAACTCGCCGCCGACCTCGACCTCGCCCCCGCCTCGGTCACCGGCAGGCTGGACGCGCTCGAGCGGCGTGGCTTCATTCGCCGTACGCCCTCCACCACGGACCGGCGACGGGTCGACGTGGAACTCACCGAGGAGGGCCGCTCGACCTGGCTCGGCGCGATGGACTTCCTCGGCCACGAGGAGGAGCGGCTCCTCGGCGTACTCGACAAGGACGAACAGGTGCTGCTCAACGACATGCTGCGCCGCGTCATGGTCGTCGCGGAGGGCCGCGGCGGAGCCGACTGGGGCTAACGGCCTGATCCACTTTCCATCGCGCACCAGGCCGTAGGAGTCACCGGGGCCGTCCGGGGTGCGAGGAGAGAACAGGCCTACGCCGCTTCGTCGTTGACCCCCTGAGCACGATCTCCTGCCGCGGGACCGGGGGGACTCCGCGAGATCGCAGGCCGGTTCGGCGTACTCGTTGAGCCGGTGGCGCTCCATGGAGGTGACGGTGACGGTGCGGTGGAAGCGGGCCATGACACCACCCTGCCCCGCGGGGAAGGGCATTGCCAGTGTCCCGGCACCGCCCCCGTCCGCCCGCTCCTCCAAGGTGCGTCAGATGCTCATGGAGCGCGCGGTGTTGACCTGGGCCATCACCATCTGGAACGTCTCCGGGCCGGTCGCCTGGATCATCGTCGAGTGATGGCGGCCGCCGCTGGTCACCGAGACCTGGATGAACCCGGTTGTCTTCTTCTCCTTCATCAGGAGGAAGAGCAGACCGATCAGGCAGAGCAGGGCGAAGATGATCGCCAGCACGATCGCGACCGTCGGGATCTTCTCCTCGGTGCGCGACATGTCGGTGGCCGTCCACACCGCGCCCTTGAGCGGCAGTGTGCCGGACGGCGTCACGATCGAATCGTTCATGACGGTGATGTCCCCGAGCGACAGCATCGGCGCCCCGCCGACGGGACCCGGGCCCTGCTGCGGCGGGAACCCGTAACCGGGCGGGGTCGGCTGAGCCGGCGGATTCACGGCCGGATAGCCGTAGGCCGGGCCCGGCTGGGCCGCGGCGTCGGGCAACTGCTGCGGGTAGCCGTATCCCTGACCATCCGCGACGGTGGGCGGATTGCCCGGCTGCTGGGGCGGTCCCCACTTGTATGAGTCGTCCGCGTACGGATTCGGATCGCTCAACGTTCCCCGCTCTCGATCAAGCCTGTGCGCCCCGCGCCTTGCTGCCCCGGGCGGTGAACCGGACTCCGGCTCCGCACGACCGTACCGAACAGACCTGCGCAGCGCAGCAGGAGGCCCCGCCTCCCGCAGCATTGCTACGGAAAACGGGGCCTCCTGTGCAACTGGCTTACCGGAAGGGTCAGAAGCGACGCGTGATCAGAGCGCGCTTCACTTCCTGGATCGCCTTGGTGACCTCGATGCCACGCGGGCACGCGTCCGTGCAGTTGAAGGTGGTGCGGCAACGCCACACACCGTCACGGTCGTTGAGGATCTCCAGGCGCTGCTCGCCGCCCTCGTCACGCGAGTCGAAGATGAAGCGGTGCGCGTTGACGATCGCCGCCGGGCCGAAGTACTGGCCGTCGTTCCAGAACACCGGGCACGACGAGGTACACGCGGCGCACAGGATGCACTTGGTGGTGTCGTCGAACCGCTCGCGGTCCTCGGCGGACTGCAGACGCTCACGCGTCGGCTCGTTCCCCTTGGTGATGAGGAACGGCATGACGTCGCGGTACGCCTGGAAGAACGGGTCCATGTCGACCACGAGGTCCTTGAGAACCGTGAGGCCCTTTATGGCCTCGACCGTGATCGGCTTCTCCGGGTTGATGTCCTTGATCAGCGTCTTGCAGGCGAGCCTGTTCTTGCCGTTGATCCGCATCGCGTCGGAGCCGCAGATGCCGTGGGCGCAGGAACGGCGGAACGTCAGCGTGCCGTCGGTGTCCCACTTGATCTTGTGAAGGGCGTCGAGGACACGCTCCTTCGGGTCGATCTCGATCTGGAAGTCCTGCCACTGGGCCTCGTCGGAGACCTCGGGGTTGAAGCGGCGGATCCGGAAAGTGACCGTGATGTACGGGGAGGCGGCGGACTCCGCCTCCACCTTGTCCAGAGTCGGGGTAGCCATCAGTACTTACGCTCCATCGGCTGGTAGCGGGTCTGGACGACCGGCTTGTAGTCGAGCCGGATCGACTCGGTGCCGTCGTCGGCGACCTCGCGGTACGCCATGGTGTGGCGCATGAAGTTGACGTCGTCGCGGTTCGGGTAGTCCTCGCGGTAGTGACCACCGCGGGACTCCTTACGGGCCAGCGCGGAGGTCGCCATGACCTCGGCCAGGTCGAGCAGGTTGCCCAGCTCGATGGCCTCCAGGAGGTCCGTGTTGAACCGCTTGCCCTTGTCCTGAATGGACACGTTCAGGTAGCGCTTGCGCAGCTCGGCGATCTTGTCGACGGCCGTCTTGATGGTCTGCTCGGTACGGAACACCATCACGTTGGCGTCCATGCACTCCTGCAGCTCCAGACGGAGCGTCGCGACACGCTCGGTGCCCGTCGAGTTGCGCAGCCGCTCGACCTGGTCGATGACCAGCTGTGCCGGGTTCTCGGGAAGCTCGACGTAGTCGTTCTTCGCCGAGTACTCGGCGGCGGCGATGCCCGACCGGCGTCCGAAGACGTTGATGTCGAGCAGCGAGTTGGTGCCCAGACGGTTGGCGCCGTGCACGGAGACACACGCGACCTCGCCGGCGGCGTACAGGCCCGGGACGACGGTGGTGTTGTCGGCCAGCACCTCGCCCTCGACATTGGTCGGGATGCCGCCCATGGCGTAGTGCGCGGTCGGCTGGATCGGGATCGGGTCCGTGTAGGGCTCGATGCCGAGGTACGTACGCGCGAACTCGGTGATGTCCGGGAGCTTCGCGTCCAGCTGCTCCGGCGGCAGGTGCGTGAGGTCGAGGTAGACGTGGTCGCCCTCGGGACCGCAGCCGCGGCCCTCACGGATCTCCGTGTAGATGGAGCGGGACACGACGTCACGGGACGCGAGGTCCTTCATGACGGGCGCGTACTTCTCCATGAAGCGCTCGCCGTCCTTGTTGCGGAGGATGCCGCCCTCACCACGGGCGCCCTCCGTCAGCAGGATGCCCATGCGCCAGATGCCCGTCGGGTGGAACTGGAAGAACTCCATGTCCTCCAGCGGCAGCCCGCGGCGGTACGCGGCGGCCTGGCCGTCACCGGTCAGGGTGTGGGCGTTCGACGTCACCTTGAAGAACTTGCCGGTGCCGCCGGAGGCGAAGATGATCGCCTTCGCCTGGAAGACGTGGATCTCGCCGGTCGCCAGCTCGTACGCGACGACGCCCGCGGACTTCTTGACCCCGTCAACGTCCTGCAGCAGCAGGTCCAGGACGTAGAACTCGTTGAAGAACTCCACACCCTCCTTGACGCAGTTCTGGTACAGCGTCTGGAGGATCATGTGGCCGGTGCGGTCCGAGGCGTAGCAGGACCGGCGGACCGGGGCCTCGCCGTGGTTACGGCTGTGGCCGCCGAAGCGACGCTGGTCGATCTTGCCCTCGGGCGTGCGGTTGAACGGCAGGCCCATCTTCTCCAGGTCGAGAACGGAGTCGATGGCCTCCTTCGCCAGGATCTCGGCGGCGTCCTGGTCGACCAGGTAGTCGCCGCCCTTGATCGTGTCGAAGGTGTGCCACTCCCAGTTGTCCTCCTCCACGTTGGCGAGCGCGGCGGCCATGCCGCCCTGCGCGGCGCCCGTGTGGGAGCGGGTCGGGTACAGCTTCGTGAGTACGGCGGTACGGCTGCGCTTCGTCGACTCGATGGCCGCGCGCATGCCGGCGCCGCCTGCGCCGACGATGACGGTGTCGTACTTGTGGATCTGCATGATTTCCTCTGGTCCCTCTGGCCCGGCGCCTAGCGGATGTTCGGGTCGAAGGTGAAGATCACCAGCGTGCCCAGCAGGACGGTGAACACCGTGGCGGTGTACAGCAGCATCTTCAGCCAGAAGCGGGTGTTGTCCCGTTCGGCGTAGTCGTTGATGACCGTACGGAGGCCGTTGGCGCCGTGCAGCATGGCCAACCACAGCATCGCCAGGTCCCAGACCTGCCAGAACGGCGAGGCCCAGCGGCCCGCCACGAAGGCGAAGCCGATCTTGGAGACACCGCCGTCCAGCACGAGCTGGATCAGCAGGTGGCCGATGACCAGGACGACGAGCACGATGCCCGACAGGCGCATGAAGAGCCAGGCGTACATCTCGAAGTTGGTGCGCGAACCCTTGGGGGTCTTGCCCGTCCGCTTGCGCGGGGGCTCGATGACCGGGGCCGGGTGGTCGACGTCGTAGAGGCTGACGCCTTCGACGGCGCCGATCGCGGAGGACTCGGTGGACATTGGCCTCAGCTCCCGAAGACTGCGCGTACGGCGTGGCCGAGGACGGGGTACAGGGCCCCGACCATCAGCACGATCCAGATGCCCACGGCGGACCAGAGCATCTGCTTCTGGTAGCGCGGGCCCTTGGCCCAGAAGTCCACGGCGACGATACGGAGACCGTTCAGCGCGTGGAAGAGAATGGCGGCCACCAGGCCGTATTCGAGGAGCGCGACAGGCCAGGTCTTGTACGTGGCCACGACGTTGTCGTAGGCCTCGGGGGAGACGCGGACGAGAGCGGTGTCCAGGACGTGTACGAACAGGAAGAAGAAAATGAGGACACCGGTGACTCGATGAGCCACCCACGACCACATGCCTTCCCGGCCGCGGTACAGCGTTCCAGCCGGCACGGAAGAACCCTCCGGGAGCGGGGATTGGGGTCGGCCGGCTTGACTGTCGGTCTGACCCGGCCGGGTACGGTCCACCGGCCCCGGCCATCGTAGCGACGGTTTGTCGGTTCGCTCGCGCCGGGGCCTCTGGTGTGATCAAAGTGGCAATGAAACAGGCACGGACGGGCTAGGCCCTTTCGTTCGGATCATGCCGGTCCGGCGCCCGTCACCAGCTCGATGATGCGGCCCCGGGCGAGCCGGCGCATCTCGTCCGCCGTGACCACCCGCTCCTCGTCGGGGTCGTGGCCCAGCCTGGCCCGGATGCCGGCCAGCACCTGGTCCGGGTGCTCGGCGGGGCGGAAGGCGTCGAGGCAGATCACGAAGACATGGCCGAAGCGGCTTTCGTACGCGGCGTGCGCGGCGCTCAGCGCGAGATGCGCGGAGTGCGGTGCGGCGTGGTGCAGTCCCGGGGAGACCTCGGCGGCGAGCGCCTCGGCGAGATCCGCGGGCGCCATGTCGTACCCCGCCTCGTCCGCGGCGGCGAGGAGGGCGTCCAGATCGGGGTACGGGCGGTGAGCGGCCAGCCGCAGCGCCCAGCGGGGACTGCCGCAGCAGCCGAGCAGGGCGGCTTCGGCGTCGGCGGTGGGTGCCGTGTTGAACCGGTCGAGGCCGAAGGGGCGGGCACTGACGCAAGCCGGGGCCGGGCCGCAGTTCTGGGCGGGGAGCGTGGGCGGGCCGACCCGCCGCTGCGGTGGTTCCGGGAGGCCGGCGTGGGACTCGCTGGGCCTGGACAGCGTGGGACTCCTCGAAACATCGGCATCTCTGTGAGCCTGGTGTGGTGAGGGGGACCGGAAACCAGGGAGATGCAGGGTGAAGGGAGAGACGAATGTGTCCCAACGCTATAGGGACCGGGCAACGGCCGTGCGACGGATGCACGAATTTCACCCGGAAGGGAGAGTTTCGGAACGTCTGATGGGCGATTCTTCGAGGAGAATGCCCGGCTATCTCCTTACTTCTTCTCTTTTACCTGCCACAACCGGAGGTTTCTGACCGATGTCGCCCTCACGTGGAGCCCTCGCGGCGGGTGCGGCCCTCGTCGCGGCAGCCGCCGTGACGATCGCCGTCGTCGTCTGGCCGGAGGGTGCGGACACGGGGCGTCCGGAGGAGGCGTCCATGGCCAGCGCCCCCTCGCACGCCTCCCCCACCCCCTCACCGACCCGCAGTTACCCGCTCTCCACGGCGCCCCGGACCATCCCCGCCGTGCGCCAGCACATCGCCGCCCGCGGCCCTGGCTGGCGGCCGGGCCCGACCAGCGCCGTTGTGATCGCCAACGGCAGCGGACCGCTCGCGGACGAGGCGCAGCTGCTCGCCAAGGAGCTGAAGATCCGTTACCGGGGCGCCGTTCCGGCCCGTGCGGGCGATGTCGAGCTGACCCTCGGCGCCCCGGGTGACGGGGCCCCCGAGTCGTACACCCTGAAGACCCACGACCGGCGGGTCGTCATCACCGGCCCCGACCAGGCGGGTGTCTTCTACGGAACCCGCACCCTGAAGCAGTCGCTGCGCGCCGACGGCACGATGCCCGAGGGCGAGGTGCGCGACCGCCCGGACCGGCCGCAGCGCGGACTCAACCTCGACATCGCGCGCAAGTACTACACCGTCGGCTGGATCGAGGACCGGCTGCGCGACATGGCCGACCTCAAGCTCAACCAGCTCGGCCTGCACTTCTCCGACGACCAGGCGTTCCGGATCCAGTCCGACACCCACCCCGAGGTGGTGTCGCCCCAGCACCTCACCAAGGCGGAGGTCCGTCAGATCCTCGCCCTGGCCGGCCGGCTGCACATCGACGTGGTCCCCGAGATCGACTCCCCGGGCCATCTGGGCGCCGTCCTGCGTGCCCACCCGGAGCTCCAGCTGCGCAACACGGCGGGCGTGCGCTCGATCGGATCGATCGACATCTCCGACCCGGGCGCGGCGAAACTCATCGACCAGCTGATCGGCGAGTTCGCCGAGCTCTTCGGCGGTGCGTACTGGCACCTGGGCGGGGACGAGTACCGCGCGCTGACGGTCAAGGACCCGGCCGCCTCGTACCCGCAGCTCCAGCGCGCCGCCCAGCAGAAGTACGGACCGGCGGCCGGGATCAAGGACCTCGCCACCGGCTGGCTCAACGACCGTGCGGCGGTGGTGCGCCCGCAAGGGCAGCAGCCCAAGGCCTGGAACGACGGCTTCTTCCGCGGCGGAGTCGTGCGGGCCGACAAGAACATCGAGGTCGAGTACTGGACGGGCAAGGAGTACGGCGCCCGGCCGCCGGCGGAGTATCTGAGCGAGGGCCGGCGTCTGGTGAACCTCAACGACGAGTTCCTCTACTACGTGCTCGGCCAGCCCAATGCGTTCGTCTACCCGACCGGGAAGCGGATCTACGAGCAGTGGACCCCGCTCGTCCTGCGGGGTACGCAGCCGGTACCGGCCCGCTACTCGAAGCAGGTCCTGGGCGGCCGGTTCGCGGTCTGGGGCGACCTGCCGCAGGCGCAGACCCCGGCGCAGGTGGCGGCAGGGATCCGGATGCCGCTGCGGGCCACGGCCCAGAAGCTGTGGGACCCGAGGAGACCGACGCTGAGCTGGGGTCAGTTCCAGGCGCTGGCCGCGACGATCGACAAGGCGGGCTGAGTGGGCGGCCGCACCGGATCTCGATGGACAGGCCGGTGGGCCGGGGCTACATTCCGCTTGCCGCGCGCTCCGGGGAGGGAGTCGCGCGTTCTTGCCGAAAGTTTCAGAACCCTGGGGGCCACTTCATGCTGTGCTCAACCTGCCGAGTCAGACCGCCGGTCACCGCGGACGGGCGCTGCATCCTGTGCGCCGGGCCGGCCGGGGCGTCGGCGCCGATGCCCGCGGCCCCGCCCTTCGCGTCGCCGCAGCAGCAGCTGCGCTCACCCGACGGGCTTGCCAAGGCCGTCGTCATCCTGCTCGTGGTCGCCGCCGTGTCAGACCTGCTGGCCGTGCTTGCGGGGCTGAACATCCGCAGCCTGCTCGGCGATGTGCTGGACAACGGCCTCGCGACGATCGACGACGCCGAGGCGGATCGCGCCGACAACCTGTACGCGGCCTCCGGGGTCCTTCAGCTCCTGGTGCTGCTGGCCACCGGCGTCGTCTTCATCCTCTGGTTCCGCCGGGTGCGGCTGAACGCCGAGGTGTTCGATGCGAGCATGCAGCAGATGAAGCCCGGGTGGGCGGTCGGCGCCTGGTTCGTCCCGTTCGCCAACCTGGTGCTGCCGCGTCGGATCGCGGGCGGCATCTGGACCGCGAGCGCCCAGACCAACACCGACGGCAGCTGGCGGACGGTCTCCGCGGCCCCGGTCAATCTGTGGTGGGGGGCGTGGGTCTGCTCGTCGCTCTTCTCCCGGTACGCCTCCCAGCAGTACATGAAGGCCGAGGAGGCGCAGGAGATCATGGATGCGGCCGGCCGGATGCTGGCAGCGGATGCGTTCTCCATCGTGGCCGCGATGCTCGCGATCCTCTTCGTCCGCAAGCTGACCCGTATGCAGGGGGAGCGGGCGGCGCTGGGCGTGTATCCGCTCAGCTGAGGACGAACCCGTCGAGGACTCCACGAGGGACGGACCCGCTGAAGGGCGCGTTTTCAGACTCCAGCAGTGACGATTTTGAGCCATTCGGCGCTGAAAGCGGTATGCGGCAGCGGGAAGCGCCGCGTCCCCGTGCGGACCCGTACGGGGACAGGCCGACGGGGAGAAGCCGATGAGCCTGCTGGAACTGATCGCTGCCGCCGACGAGCGGGGGCTGGTCGCGAGCGGGATCGCCTGCCTCGACCGATGCCTGCCCCAGCCGGCGGAGGGCACCGACCCGGATCCGCTGCGTCCGCTCTGGGCCGGTTGCGCGGACGGTGAGGCGTGGCCGGACCGCCTGGCGGAGGCGCGCCAGGCGCTGGACGGTGCGAAGGAGGGGGAGACGCGGACGCAGATACGGCAACTGCTCGCCCACGCGCCCGCGGACCGGGCGACTCCTGGGCTCCGGGAGTGGGCGGACGCGTGCTCGCTGCTGGCCCTGGAGGTCCACCTCGGACAGGACGCGACGCCCGGTGCCGGGGTGGACCTGCTGAGGCGCTGCCGCGAGGGCGATCCGGAGGGGGCGGGACCGCTGGTGGCCGGGGAAGTACGCCGCCAGATCCGCATCCTGGAGATGCTTGCGGATTCCGGTACGGGGGCTGCGGGCCTGCGCCAGGTGCTGGACGTGTCGACGGAGGGACAACGAGTGCTGCGCGCGGCGACGGCGCGGAGGGCGCGGACCGGGCGGGGAGTGACCGGGTCCGTCCGGTGAGCGTTCTGTCCCCCGTCGCCGGGCGTTGAAGGCGCCCTCGATCGCCGGGCGGGCTTGATCGCGGGGCCGCCCGGCGAGCACGGCAAGTTCCCCGCCAACCGTCGCCGGGGGCGGGGAACCGCTTGGAGGCGTCACGTCAGCCGAGTGCCGAGACCTCCGTGGCGGTCAGGGTGCGGGGGAAGACATGGACGTCCGCCACATTGCCGGGGAAGGCCTGGTACGGGGTGGTCGCGGTGGCCGAGTTGACGCAGCCGCCCACTGTGAGCGGCAGACCGGAGTCGTACTGCGGGGTCAGGTTGGTAGCCCGCCCCTGAAGCACTCCGTTCTGGTAGATGGCCATGGCGCCGGTGCTCGCGTTGTAGGTGGCCACCACGTGCGCCCAGGCGCCCGCCGGCCCCGAGTTGGCGTCGCCCTCGGCGGTCACCCAGTCGGTGTTGTCGTCGTTGCTGGTCGTGGTCTGGAACATCCAGCCCTTGTTGCCGGGGTCGTACCCGATGTAGAAGGCCTGGTGCTCGGTGGTGCCCTGGCAGATGGCGGTTCCCTGCACAGCAGAGTTGATCTTCACCCAGGCGGAGACGCTGTAGTCGCCGAAGGTGTTGACCGCGGCCTGCTTGCCCTTGAGGAGGCCGGTGCTGCCGTTGAAGGAGACCGAGCCGGTCAGGCTGGTGCCGGTGGGCTTGTCGGTGGAGAAGGTGGCGCCGCCGTGGACGGTGAGCGGGTTGAGGCCCGCGGTGTCGTCGCCGGTGGTGGCCAGCTTCCACTGGTCCTCGGGCATTCCGCTGCTCCACCCGGCGGGGACGGTGACGCTCGCCTTCCCGGCCTGCGTGTCGTTCATCGCGTAGGGGTAGACGTGGACGTCCGCTACCTTGCCGGGGAAGTTGTAGTACGGGTTCTCGTTGGCCGAGTTGACGCAGCCGCCGACGGTGAGCGGCAGACCCGCGTCGTACTGGGGAGTGTGGTTGACGGCCTTCCCCTGGAGCGTGCCGTTCTGGTAGATGGCCATGGCGCCGGTGCTCGCGCTGTAGGTGGCCACCAGGTGCGCCCAGGTGCCGACCGGTCCCGAGTTGGTGCCGCCCTCGGCGGTCGGCCAGTCGGTGTTGTCGTCGTTGGTGGTCGTGGTCTGGAACATCCAGCCCTTGTTGACGGGGTCGTACCCGAGGTAGAAGGCCTGGTGTTCGCTGGTGCCCTGGCAGACCGCGGTGGCCACCGTGGCAGAGTTGATCTTCACCCAGGCCGAGACGGTGTAGTCGCCGTCGGTCTTCACGGCGCTCGACTTGCTCTTCAGGAAGGCCGTGTTGCCGTTGAAGGTCGCCGCTCCGGAGAGGCTGTAGGGCGCGTCGGAGGAACCGAAGGTGGCGCCGCCGAGGGCGGTGAACGGGTTGGTGCCGGCGGTGTCGGCGCCGTCGGCGGCGAGCTTCCACTGGTTCTCGCCGGCCGCGGGCTTGGGCGTGACGGCCGCGGTCGCCGCGTCGAGCTGGATCCTGGGGGTGGTGACGCCCGAGACGGTGAGGGGCTTTCCGGTGCTCTTCAGGAGAGCCGCGAGCTCGGTGACGCTCTTGTCGGGATAGGCCTGGCGGAGCACCGCGAAGGCGCCGGTGACGTGCGGGGCGGCCATCGACGTCCCGCTCATGGTCGCCCAGCCGTTACCGGGGACCGACGAGACGATGTCGCTGCCGGGGGCGAAGAGGTCCACCTGCGCGCCGCGGTTGCTGAAGTAGGAGAGGTCGTCCTGCTTGGTGGTGCTGCCCACCGCGATCGCCGACGAGACGCAGGCGGGGGCGCTCACCGCGCTGGCGTAGGCGCTGTTGCCGGCCGAGACCACCGTGGCGACGCCCGCGGCGAGCAGGGCGTCGATGGCCGGCTTGCGCAGGTCGTTGTCGCAGGCCGCGGTGTACTGGCCGCTGCCCAGGCTCATGTTGGCGGCGATCACCGGCATCCCGGACTGCCGCTTGTCCAGCACGTCCTCCAGCGCGGAGAGCTGGGCGCTGGGGAAGCTCAGCACGCACGGCGCGGCGCCCTCACCGCAGTAGTCCTCCGAGCCGATCTCGCTGAACACCTGGACGGCGAGGATGCTCGCGCCGGGGGCGACGCCGGCCGGCGGAGCCCCGGCCGTGTTCTGGCCGTTGCCGGCCGCTATGCCCGCCACATGGGTGCCGTGCCCGCAGTCGAGGTGGGCGCACGGCCCGCTCTCGGCGTCGGCCGAGCCGACGCCCTGCTGCTCGTCGGAGCCGTCGGGGCACAGGCTGCCGGCCTCGTAGTCGGGGTCGCTGACGGAGAAGCACGCCTCGCCCACGACCCGGCCGGCCAGGAACGGGTGGTGGGTGGCGACGCCGGTGTCCAGCACGGCCACCACGCTGCCGTCGCCGGTGAGGCCGGCGGAGCGGGTCTTGTCACCGCCGATGAGCGGGACGCTCTCGGCGAGCGTCGGCGGCTCCGGCCGGTCCTCGGTCACGCTGGCCACGCCCGGCTGGGCGGCCAGTTCGTCCAGGTCCGCCTCGTCCACGCGCATGGTCACCACGGGCAGTCGGTGCAGGGTCCGCACCACGTGGCCGGCCTTGGCCGCCTTCGGAAGGTCGGCCCTCGTCCGGGTGACGACGTTCACCCGGACCTTGTGTCCGCCGGCGGCCCGCTCGCGCACCTGCCGGTCCACCTTCGGGGCGTGGGACGCGGCGGGAGTGTCGGACTGCACCGGTGCGGCATGGGCCGGGGCCACTCCGATCGTCATGGCGGAGACCGCCACCACGACCGACCATATGGTTCTTCTCATCTCGCTCCGTCTGGAATGCGAACCGCCACGGGCCGCGGGAAAAGCGGACCGCCACGGGCTGCGGGAAAATACGGGAATTGCGAATACGTCCGGGCATGCCGAAACGCGGCTGGATCTTCTGCGAATGGCGGACGAAGAAAAGCAGCCCCGATCGCGGGCGGTCAACAAATTCCGGGCTTATGGATCACCTTTGGCCAAAAACGATCGCGGGTCCGGCGGGCCGCCCGGAACCGGCGGGAGGATCGTTTCCGCAGGCCGTCCCCGCCGAACCGGCCCGGTCGGCCCGTACGCCGCGGCGAGGGCCGGAGGAACGAAGCCGGGCCGTGGCCGGAATTCGACCACGGCCCGGATGGGCAAGACGCCTGAACTGTCAGATATCGGGCGCCAGCCAGCCGCGGGCCGCCGCCCTGAGCCCGGCCTCGAAGCGGCTGCGGGCGCCCAGTTTCTCCATCAGCGCGGCCGCGATCCGGCGGGCCGTGCGGTGGGAGACGCCGAGCCGGCCGGCGATCGCCTGGTCCGTGAGCCCCTGTCCCAGGAGCTGCAGGAACTCCCGCTCCTGCCCCGTCAGGCCCTCCTCGTCCGAGGGTGGAGGCGCACCCAGCGGGGTCCCGCCCTGCCAGAGATGCTCGAACAGGGCGCACAGCGCGGCCACCGTCCCCTGGCCGTGCAGCACCACGGCCCCGGCGGTCGCGTCGGCGGTGTCCACCGGGAGCAAGGCGCACTCACGATCCATGATGATCATGCGTACCGGCAGGGTGGGCACGGTGCGCGCCCTGCCGCCGAGCGAGTGGAGCCAGGTCGCGTACTCCAGGGTCGGCCCGTCGTTGCGGATACTGTCCAGCCACAGGGTGCGCATCCGCACCCCGCGCTCCAGCATCGGCCGGTCGACGGTCCGGGCCTCCGCGATGTCACCGGAACGCTGGGCGCCGCCCGGGGCGAACGTCATGATCTCCTCGGTGAGCCGCCCGGTCAGCTCGGCGATCCGCGCACGGATCGCGTCGATGCCGACCAGTCGCTCGGCACCCGGGTCGTCCTTGCCCCGAGTGAGGTCGGTGCACTCGGAGATCAGCTGCGCCGCGGCCACCCGCGACATCTCCATCTGCTGCTGCCAGGCGGCCATTTGGGCCTGCTGCCGGGCGAGCAGTCGCTCCATCCCGACCTCCGGGCGAACGGCGTGGACCACCCCGTTCCCGTCCGGCTGCACCAGCGCCAAGGCGCTGAGACGGTCGAGCGCCGAGGTCACGGCATCCTCGGACTCCCCGAGCAGGGAGATGAGTTCGGCCAGGCGCATCGCCGGGCGCGTCAGCATGCAGCGGTAGACGGCCTCCGCCTGCTGATCCAGCCCCAAGGTCTCCAGCATGTTCCCCCCTGTCCGCCCCTCCGTCGGGGCGGGTCGGCACAACTCCCTCACATGGAGCGCGTTGATCTTGATCTTTTGGCGTGGCTTTGACAAAGGTGATCGGCCCCTTTCGGCCATGGCCCGAAGGGGCCTGCGAGGGGCCCTAGGCGGACTGCCCGAGGCTCGACAGGGTTGTCGGTATGTACCTCATTCATGCCCAACTGACCGGATCACCGGGGCTCGAGCTGCCCGACGACCTCCGGGCCCGACTCCGCGCGCAGGCCACCGGGGCGGCCAGCATCGAGCACGTCACTCCGCACCCCGACGCCCATGACGGGCCCGTCCTCGGCCTGTTCGTGGCCGCGCCCAGCCTGGACGAGGCCGAACGTGCGGCGGAGACCGCCTGCCTGCGGGTTCTCCGGTCCCACCCCGCTCTCGCCGGCTATGCGCTCGTACGGTGCGGGGCCGCCTTCGTGGCGCCCGTATTCGAGGCGGGGCTACGGCGGGGACCGGAGCGGGGGCACGGGCCGGGGTTACCCAGGGCCTGACCGTCAGGTGCCCAGGCCCCTTTGTGCCAGGGCCGCTTCCGACCATGGCCATGTACTTTCACCGGCCCCGGCCGTCGTGGAAGCTGAGGACCGGCCGCCCCGGGAACCCCGGGCGCGGCCGGCGGAACGCCACCGCGGGGCGGTCCGCCGACGCTCTGCCCGCCCGAAGGGCGCAACCCACAGGACTCGCCGTCCCGTCATCAAGGAGCTGTCGTGATCCGCACCCGCATCGCGCACGCCGTCGCCGCCCTCGCCGCCGTCCCGCTGGCCCTCGCCCTGAGCCTCGCAGTCGTTCCCGGCCACGGCGACATCCGTGTGCTGGCCGACGGGCCCACCGCACTGCAGCTGGACACCGGCGAGGAGAGCGGCATCTGGGGCCCGTGACCTGGGAGTCCGTCCGGCCCCTCCCGCCGTCCGAGACACGGTCCCCGCGATCGAATGTGAGAACCCATGCCCGGGAACACCACCCCCACCGCCCCCGCGCCGGGTCTGCCCGACCTGCGCCCGGCGGCCGCCCGCATCGGCCGGCTGTCGGAGCGCGAGCGCCAGGTGATGACGCTACTGGCCACCGGCGGCACCAATCAGGCCATCGCCCGCCGGCTCGGCGTCTCAGAGGGAACCGTGAAGGCCCACGTCGGACGCATCCTTCTGAAGCTCGGCCTGGAGAGCCGCACCGCGGCCGCGGTCGTCGCGGTCTCCATCCTCGGCCCGTGCCGGTGCGACGCCGGTGCTCCGTGCGAAACGATTCCAAAGGCCAGTGCCTTACGGCCCTGATTGATCCGCGTATCCCGAAGGTCCAATTGCGGAGAGCGTCGACGGCCGAGAAATATTGCGGCCGTTCGACGCCACCCGGCAATTCCGCTGAGGAGGCCATGAATTCGTGCATCGTCCGCGGTGGAATTCGTGTCTTCTCGCGCAGAAGCGGCATGCCTCGCGACCAGACGGGAATTCCTCATGCAGCACACCACCGGAAATCGCAGATTCACCAGGCGCCTCTTGATCGCCGCGACCGCCGTCGCGGCCCTGACGGCCGGGATGCCGGCCGCCCACGCCGAGGACCCGGACTCGGACCAGGCGGTGATATCCGCCGTGCAGAAGGTCATCGACGGCACCGCCGGGCAGACCGAGTGCGACCTCGCCGCCACGTCGTCCATCGCGGACGGCCTCACCTGTCCCGGCACGCCTGATGAGTACCACGAGGAGGTTGTCGACTACACGGTCCTCGCCGACGGCCAGAAGGTCTCCGCCGACTACACCGCGGAGGAGCTCGACGAGCTCCTCACCGCGCCCGCGAACGCCGACCTCACCACGAGCGACGAAGTGGTGCTGCCCGGTCTGGACGCCCCCACCGACGGGACGGCCCCCGACGCCACCGACGCCACCGGCACGTGGAAGCAGGTCAGGTACTCCGTCACCCGGCACAGCCTGCTCGGCAGCGTGATCTACGACTACCACACGGTTGTCAACTTTAAGTACAATGGTTCCAAGGTCATCGCGTGGGGCGACCGCCACGACTACTTCACCCGTGAGTCGTCCGTGGTGGACACCATCGGGCGTGAGTACAACGCCAAGTCGGCCCTGCCGACGTCGACCGCTTACTCCACCATGAAGTACAAGGTGAAGCTCTGCTCGTTCGGGTCGTGGGGCTGCTACGCGACCGTCTACCCGTCGATCCAGACCCGTGTGACGGGCACTGGCTCCGCCAGCCGCTACAAGGCCAGCTCCTGATCGGTCACGACCGGGCCGAGTGCCACGTCCGACCGGAAATGAGTGAACCGGCCGCCCGCTCCCCGCGGGTGGCCGATTCGGCTCCCCGGCCCCGGGACGCCTCGTTACAGTGCCCTTCGGCCGGACCGCACGATCTTGAGTCCCCACTCCAGAAGGAAGTGCCCAGATGGGTCAGCTCATTCGGCAGCTCGTGATCGTGGTGATCGCGTTCGCCGCCCTGCTCCTGCTGATCGCGCCCCGGGCGGGCGCGCCCGAGATGGCCGTTCTGACGGTGCTGTTCCTCGCGGCGGTCGGCCTGGTCGTCCACCGGCACCGGCGCCGGACGCCCCGCTGAGCCGTCGGCGGACACTGCCGCGCGCCCCGTGGGCGCGTCAGGTGATGTGGTCCTCGGCCAGTTCCGCGTCGTAGCGGTTGGCGAAGCGTTCGACGTAGCGCTTGAGCTCGGTCTCGGTGTGGGTGGTGCCGTAGGTCGCCTCGATGTCGCTGCCGAAGGCGAAGGGCGAGGGCAGGCCGCCGTCGATGGAGCGCTCGAAGACCTGGTAGTAGGCCTCCTCGCGGTCGCGCTCCGAGGCGAAAAGCCGGAGGGGGCGGGGGCCTGTTCGGCGCGGGGGCCGGGGATGGTCACCTGGGGATCGGGAAACTGGTCGGCCGCGGCCCCCTCCCCGAGCGGGTGGGTGCGGCCGCTGGGCTGGCCGACCGGGATGGGAAAGCTGCCGGTCCCCTCCGAGGACGTCGGAGTGGCGGCGTCCTACTGGGCGGCGTACCACTCCTCGGCGGAGGGCTCCGGCCGGTAGGTAGCCGGGGTGCGGCTGCCGAGCCGCTCGTCGTAGAACCAGGCGCTGCCGTCGGGCGCGTGCACCTGCTGCTCGCCCGGGCCGTGCTGCGGCTGGGGCTGCTGCGGGGCCTGCGGCTGGGGCGCGGCCTGCTGGAGCTCCGGTGCCTGATCCTGTTCGGCGCCGACGGGGCAGCGGGGTGTCTCGCGTTCCAGTTCGGCGGACGGGATCACGACCGGCTCGATCCCCGCCGCGGCCGGCCCGGCCTGTGAGGTCTCCGCCAGCGGGACGCCGTACTTGGCGAGCCGCAGCGGCATCAGGGACTCCACCAGGGCCTTGCGCCGCCGGGCCCTGCCGTACCGGGCCCGCAGCCGGGTCCGGTGGACCAGGCCTTCCTGCACGCCTCCGGCGGCAGTGCGGCGGCCCTGAGCAGATCGTACGACCTGTGGTACTCCATCACGAGGGCCGGATCATCGATGGTGTCACCGCTCGGAAGGGAGCGGGAACCGGACCGGGAGCGACGGCAAGGACAGGACTGCTGTCGACTGAATCACCGACCGGTCCGTCACCGGGTTGGAGGGCGTCCTCGGGGAACGGTGCCGGCGGGATCCCGGACCTGCCGAACAGAGAGAACTGAGGCAGAACGAGGACGACCGGGGCCGCCACCCCCCACAGGAGAGGCCCCGGTCGTCTTCCGCGGGGCCGCAGGACGACCCCGTACTCCTCTCAGCGCCGTGAGTGCGTTTTCTGTCACACCTCACTGTGTCCGGGAACGTTGCGGGTTGTACAAGTCATGGACGCGGCCCCCGCGAAGGACGTAGCGTGCTGAGTCGCGCAGGGTGGCGCGGTAGTGGTGACCAGCTGCGATTCAGGACAGCAGGGCGGGTTGAGGGAGTGCTGGGGGACGACGCGGAGTTGACCGCCGCGGTGCTCGCGGCACAGGACGGGGACGAGGACGCCTTCCGTTCTGTGTACCGCGCTGTGCAGCCGCGGCTGCTGGGCTACATACGAACGCTGGTGGGGGAGCCGGATGCCGAGGACGTGGCGTCCGAGTCCTGGCTGCAGATAGCGCGTGACCTCGACCGGTTCAGCGGAGACGCCGACCGGTTCCGCGGCTGGGCGGCGCGGATTGCCCGCAATCGGGCTCTCGACCATGTGCGAATGCGCGGCAGGCGCCCCGCGATCGGCGGCGACGAGACCGAACTGTCGGAGAAACCGGCCGAGTCCGACACCGCCGACGAGGCGATCGAGGCCCTGGCCACCGGCCGTACCATGGCTCTCATCGCCCAACTGCCGCAGGACCAGGCCGAGGCCGTCGTGCTGCGCGTGGTGGTCGGCCTGGATGCGAAGAGCGCGGCCCAGACGCTGGGCAAGCGGCCGGGAGCGGTACGCACCGCCGCACACCGCGGACTGAAACGGCTGGCGGAGCTGCTCCGCGCGGACAGTGACGACGGCGGTGGCGAAGAGGACGCGTCGCGGGGATTTCTGCCGCACGGGAGTGCGGCAGGTCATGCGGCGGAACTCGGCGCCGTACCCGCGCAGCGCCTTTCCCGGACCGGTCTGGCGGCGTCCGCCGGTGTGACGGATTTGCGTCCGTGGACGCAGAGGGACATGTGATGGCCGACAAGCAGGACGCATGGCTTGACAGGGACGCGACGGAGCGACTGCTCCGCGGCGAACCGGTCGATCCCGGCGAGGGCCATGCGCGCGCCGACGCCGAACGGCTCGCGGCCGCGCTGGGCGCGGCTGCCCGCAGTGCCCGCCCGGCCGCCGGTGAACTGCCGGGCGAGGCCGCCGCGCTGGCCGCGTTCCGGACGGCCCGGCGCGCAGGGGCGCGGGCGACGGCGCCGGTGGACGTCCGGTCGGCGGGACACGCCGCGAAGGACAGCGGGCCAAAGACGCTGGGACCGGTACGCATCGGTCCCGCGGCATCCCAGGGCGGCCGCACGCGTGCGCCGCGCTGGGGCCGTCCCGTCCGTTTCGGTCTTGCCGCCTCCCTCGCCGGCTGCGCGCTCGGTGGGGTGGCGGTCGCGGCAGGCGCGGGCGTGCTTCCCGGTCCGTTCGGCAAACACGCCAACCCGCTGCCGGCCTCCTCGGTATCGGCGTCCGCGTTTCCGGAGGAACTGGGCTCCGGGGACGCGTCCGGCGGGACGACTGCCCCGCCGTCGGGGTCGCCGGACGTGAACACGTCCCCGGATTCTTCCGGTGGAACCCACCAGGGCAAGGACGACCGTGACGGCGCGTCAGACAAGGCCGGAACGCCGGACGGGAGCGGCGCCCGGAACGGCGGGAGCGACGGCCGACGTTCCCCGGACGCGACCGACGGCAAGGGCACGCCCGGCGGCGGCCAGGACGACACGTCGGACGTCTGGTTCGCCCGGACCCTCAAGGCATGCCGCGACTACCGCGACGGCAAGCTCAACGACGCCCGCAGACGCCGTCTCGAAGAGCTGGCCGACGGCGCCGCCAACCTGGACCGGTTCTGTCAGCGGATGTTCGACAAGGCCGGTGACGAGGACGACCAGGGGAACGACGCCGACGAGCAGAGCGGTGCCGACGCGGACGCGGCGGATCAGGCCGACGGCAGTGCGAACGCGCTCCAGTCGCTCTGGTTCGCACCCGGTACCCCGGCCCCGTCGGCCCCGGCGTCCCCGACCGGTGTCGCCTCCCCGACGGCCACGGCTCCGGCCGTCCCGGCCGACAGGCTCTGAGCCGTTCCGGCCGCTCCGCCGGCACCGGGTGTGACACTTTTCGACCCGTGGACGCAGTACAGAGTGAGCCGACTGGTCATCGGCAGCGCACAGAGCCGGGGTTCCCCCCGTACCTTCGGCTCGGCGCACCCGGCGCGGGCGGGACACGTTCCCCCGGTCCCGCCCGCGCCCCCTTTCCCCGCCTCCGCTCACCAGTAGATGACGACCTTGTCGCCGTTGCGCACCTGGTCGAAGAGGGCGGCGATCTTCCCTTCGTCCCGGATGTTCACGCAGCCGTGCGACGCGCCGGTGTAGCCGCGGGCCGCGAAGTCCGCCGAGTAGTGCACCGCCTGACCGCCGCTGAAGAACATCGCGTACGGCATGGCCGTGTGGTAGATCGTCGACACGTGGTGCCGGGACTTCCAGTAGATGGAGAAGGTGCCTTCGCGGGTCGGCGTGTACTGCGAGCCGAACCGCACATCCATCGAGGAGACGACCCGGCCGTCGATCATCCACGACAGGGTCCGGCTGTTCTTGCTGATGCAGAGCACCCGCCCGGTCATGCAGCGCTTGTCGGGCCTGGCGGCGGGCCGGGAGGTCGGCGGGTTCAGCTCGGCCGCCGTCGGCTTCCGTGTCATGGCGACCAGCTTCTGCCAGGTGAGGGTGTCCGTTCGACCCGTGCGGGACAGACCGCGCTTGCCCTGGAAGGACTGCACGGCGGCGACGGTGAGCGTCCCGTAGTAGCCCGTCGGGCTGCGGTCGAAATGGCCGATCTGACGGAGCCGGGCCTGCAGCTCCCGTACCTGCTTGCCCTCGGAGCCGGTCGCCATCAGCGTCCTGCCCTGTGGAGCGGGCTTGGGGGCGGCGGACACCGACGGCGAGGGCGCGATGGTCGACGGCGAGGGGGTCGCGGCGGGCTTGGCGTCGTCGGTCGCCGGGCCGGAGGTCTTCGGCGGGGACGAGGGCTTCGTCGCGGAACCGCCGGAGGCATGCGCCTGGCAGCCCGCGGTCGTGGCGGCCAGCGTCAGGACGGCGACGGCGGTCACCGCCGTGGCGCCTGCCCGGTGTGCCGTTCCTCCGCCGTACCGGGTTCTGTGTATCCGCATCATCCTCGGCCCCCTGATTCCTTCGTTCTCTCTTGGGACGGATTCCCGCTCTGCCCGGTTGCCAAAGCCCGCGCATGATGGTGAGTGCGGTGGCGAAGGCCGTAGGACGCACCCTGTGAGCAAGGTCCCAGCCGGTGCCCCTCCACCGGTCGCGCGGCCGCCGCTACAGTCCGTCGCGAGGATCGTTGGTTACCAGTTGGTAGCTTCAGTGGGAGGTACAGCAGATGACGCGCGAGTCGGAGTCGGGACTGCCCATCGAGCCGGTGTACGGGCCGGACGCACTCGACGGGTGGAACGCCGACGACAAACTGGGAGAGCCCGGTGCCTACCCCTTCACGCGCGGCGTGTACCCCACGATGTACACCGGCCGGCCGTGGACGATGCGGCAGTACGCCGGCTTCGGCACGGCCTCCGAGTCCAACGCCCGCTACAAGCAGCTGATCGCCAACGGCACGATGGGTCTCTCCGTCGCCTTCGACCTGCCCACCCAGATGGGTCACGACTCCGATGCGCCGATCGCGTCCGGCGAGGTCGGCAAGGTCGGGGTGGCGATCGACTCGATCGACGACATGCGGGTGCTGTTCGGCGGGATCCCGCTGGACAAGGTCTCCACGTCCATGACGATCAATGCCCCCGCCGCCCTGCTGCTCCTCCTCTACCAGTTGGTCGGCGAGGAGCAGGGCGTCCCGGCGGACAGGCTGACCGGCACCATCCAGAACGACGTCCTCAAGGAGTACATCGCCCGCGGCACTTACATCTTCCCGCCCAAGCCCTCGCTGCGGCTGATCGCCGACATCTTCAAGTACTGCAAGGCCGAGATCCCGAAGTGGAACACCATCTCGATCTCCGGCTACCACATGGCGGAGGCCGGAGCCTCGCCCGCGCAGGAGATCGCGTTCACCCTCGCGGACGGCATCGAGTACGTCCGTACCGCCGTCGCGGCGGGCATGGACGTCGACGACTTCGCCCCGCGTCTCTCCTTCTTCTTCGTCGCCCGTACGACCATCCTCGAAGAGGTCGCCAAGTTCCGCGCCGCCCGCCGGATCTGGGCCCGGGTGATGAAGGAGGAGTTCGGCGCATCGAGCCCCAAGTCGCTGATGCTCCGCTTCCACACCCAGACCGCGGGCGTCCAGCTCACCGCGCAGCAGCCCGAGGTCAACCTGGTGCGCGTCGCGGTCCAGGGGCTCGGCGCGGTCCTCGGCGGCACGCAGTCGCTGCACACCAACTCGTTCGACGAGGCGATCGCCCTGCCGACCGACAAGTCCGCCCGGCTCGCGCTCCGTACCCAGCAGGTCCTGGCGTACGAAACGGACGTCACCGCCACGGTCGACCCGTTCGCGGGTTCGTACGTCGTCGAGAAGATGACGGACGACGTCGAAGCCGCTGCCCTGGAGCTGATGGGCAAGGTCGAGGACATGGGCGGCGCGGTCAACGCCATCGAGCGGGGCTTCCAGAAGAACGAGATCGAACGGAGCGCCTACCGCATCGCCCTGGAGACGGACAGCGGGGAGCGCGTCGTCGTCGGCGTCAACCGCTTCCAGCTCGACGAGGAGGAGCCCTACGAGCCGCTCCGCGTCGACCCGGCGATCGAGGCCCAACAGGCGGCCCGGCTGACGAAGCTCCGCGCCGAACGGGACCAGGACGCCGTCGACGAGGCGCTGGGGCGGCTGAAGAAGGCGGCCGAGGGGACGGACAACGTCCTCTACCCGATGAAGGACGCGCTGGCGGCGCGGGCGACGGTCGGCGAAGTCTGCAACGCGCTGCGGGAGGTGTGGGGGACGTACGTGCCGACGGACGCGTTCTGAGCGGGGGTCCGCCTGCGTCGCGGATGTTCTCCCGTCCGCTCGACGGCGAAGGCTGAGCCCCGTACCGTCCTCCGAGACACCTGGACGGAGTGTCGTACCCCCGTGCGACACTCCTGTTCATGCTGGGTGTCACTGATCTTCCGACCTATCTTGTCGGCCTCGTGCTGATTGTTCTGCTGCCGGGGCCGAATTCGTTGTACGTGCTCTCCGTCGCCGCCCGCCGCGGTGTGCGGACCGGGTATGTGGCGGCTGCCGGTGTGTGGACCGGTGACACCGTGCTGATGACGCTGTCCGCGCTCGGCGCCGCCTCCCTGCTGCAGACGACGCCGGTGCTCTTCGCCGTCGTCAAGTACGCGGGCGCGGGCTATCTGACCTGGCTGGCGATCGGCATGCTGCGGGCCGCGGCGTCCATGTGGCGCGAGCGGCACCGGCAGATCGCCGAGTTGACGGACGAGGCCGCCGGACCGGGCGAAACGGGGACGGCGGCCGGGGCGGTGGAGCGGCCGTACCGGCGGGCGCTGGTGGTGAGCCTCTTCAACCCGAAGGCGATCCTGTTCCTGATCTCCTTCTTCGTGCAGTTCGTCGACCCCGGGTACGCCTATCCGGCGCTGTCCTTCCTGCTGCTGGGGACGCTGCTGCAGATCGCGAGCTTCCTCTACCTGTCGGCGCTGATATTCGGCGGCACCCGGCTGTCCGCCGCGTTCCGCCGCCGCAAGCGGCTGTCGGCCGGGGCCACTTCGGCGGCGGGTGTGCTGTTCCTCGGGTTCGCGGCGAAGCTCTCGCTCAGCAGCGTCTGAGGCGGACGGGCGGCCCGTTCACCGGTGTCGTGCCTCACCGCCCGCACCGCCCGTCAGTGATCTGCGCAGCCGCGGTGTGAGCCACCGCTCCACATACCGGTGCAGCAGCCAGGCCAGCGCCAGCATCAGGACCACGGTGAGAACCGCCGTCGCCCACGCGGGGACCCCGAGGCGCTGATGGAGCATGTTCACCGCCACCCAGCCCAGATGCTCATGGACCAGGTAGAAGGGGTACGTCAGCGCTCCCGCGACGGTCAGCCACCGGTGGTCGAAGCGGGCCAGGGCGCCCAGTGCGATGGCGGCGACGGCGGCGAAACCGGCCGTCACGATTGCGATGATGACCAGTGACGAGCGGTACGAGAAGGCGTGCGGGCCCGCCGGATGCCACAGATCGGCCACCGCGGAGTGCTGGCCGAGCAGCCAGCTGACGCCGACGATGCCCCAGGCCGTGGCGTCCCGCCGGTTGCGGTGGACCAGGTAGAGCCCGATGCCGCCTATGAAGAACGGGGCGTACGCCGGCATCAGGACCACGTCGAGCAGCGGCTCGCCGGATGCCTTGCCGAGCGCCGCTGCCAGGGTCCACGCCGCACAGAACAGGACGATCCGTCGCCGGTTGGCCCCCGGCAGGACGACGCACACGGCGAACAGGGCGTAGAACCGGATCTCCGCCCACAGCGTCCAGCACACGCCCAGCACCCGGTCCACGCCCAGCGGCTGCTGCAGCAGCGTCAGGTTGACCAGCGCGTCGCTGGGCGAGACCGCCTCGTACGCCACCGTCGGTAGTGCGAAGACCAGGGTCACGAGCACGACCGACGCCCAGTACGCGGGCAGCAGCCTGGCCGCCCGCGAGGCGAAGAACGACGCGAGCGAACGGCCCCATCCGCTCATGCAGATCACGAAACCGCTGATGACGAAGAAGATCTGCACACCGAGACAGCCGTAGGCGAACCACGTGTGGGCGGACGGGAACAGGGAAGCGGCGGAGACTCCCCACGCCGTGGTGATCTCACCGCCCCGGCCCCCGTAGTGGTACGCCGCGACCATCAGCGCGGCGACCAGCCGCAGCCCGTCGAGGGCCCGCAGCCGGGGTGCGGGGCGCGCCTGTGGTGACCCGGGCCCCACCTGCGCGCGGGCGGTGGAAACCCGCTCGATCGTCCTGCCCGGCATCTCCGGAGTGATGGTCACTGACGTCCCTTCCAACAGTGGCGAAGGGTCAGGCTAGGGCGCCGATGGCTCCGGAACGGGCGGGAAGGGAGCAGTTTCCCGTGCTGACAGGGCGAGTTCATCTCGCGGCCGTTCAGGTTTCTTAGCGTGCTACGGAACCTGACACGGTCGCCGAACATCCTTACCCCTTCTCACGCCCCCTTCCCCCCACGGGCACCAGACGCTTGGAGCGCCATGACGAAAGCCCGCACCCGCTGGCCACGGCAACGTGACGCGGAGGACTCGGCCCCGCCCGAAGGCGGGACGTCCCACCTCGCCACCGTCCTCCCGACGGAACTGGAGACCTGCCTGCGCGCCTGTGCCGCGCACAGCGGGAAGCTGGTCGCCGGGCTCGACCGGCGGCGTACGGCGCTTGCGGAGGCGCTCAGGAACCTGCTGGCCACCCACGCCGGCATGGAGCAGACGGCCGCCGCGGCCTCCCCGCTCCCGCTGCTGCGGCGCCCGGGCAAGAGCGGGACAGGATCCTCGCTCGTGCTCGGTGACGCCCTGCTCGACCCGCTGCTCGCGGTCGGCAACAAGGCGCTGGACTGCGGTTACGAGGACGAGCTGAAGCTCGCGATCCTCATCACGGACACCGTGCTCACCCAGCGCAGGCGCTCCCGCGCCGGCTGGCGGCTGCGGGCCCGGACGCTGGAGGCGATGGGGGCGGAGAACGCCGCGGTCGAGGCGTACGAGCGCTACCTCGGGCTCACCGACGAGGACGGCTTCGGTGTGGCGGCGAAGATCGCCGGCCTGCGGGCCGGCGCCGAGCGCCAGGACGAGCTCCTGCGGAAGCTGGAGTGCGACTGCCCGGAAGCCGGCGAGTTCACCGGCCTGTCCGTCACCGAGTCCTGGGCCGAAGGCCTGGAGCTGCAGGCGCGCGGCGACTGGCGTGCGGCCCGGCCCCGGCTGATCGGCGCGCTGCTCACCCAGGACCGGGCCGGAGTCCCGGTGCCGGAGATCCAGGAGGCCGCGTCCCAGTACCTGGGCCTCGCGATGGAGGCCGGCGGGCTGGCGGGCAGCGGCGCCGGCAGTCCCACCGGCCCCACCGATCTCGCGCTCCTCACCGACCTGATCGCGCTCTACGCCGAGCAGCGCCGGACCCGGATGCGCGGCCCGATCGGCGACCCCACCTTCGGCGACGTCGAATGGACCACGCTCGGCGAGTTCCGTAACCGGATAGCGGGCAAGTCGATCTGCCTGATCGCCAACTCGCAGCGCGTCGGCAGCAGTTCGATGGGAGCCGAGATCGACGCGTACGACCTGGTCGTCCGCTTCAACTCGTACAGGATCGATCCGTCGGCGACCGGCAAGCGCACCGACATCCACGCCACCATCCACAAGCACGGCTTCAACTGGGACCGGAAGGTCGACACCCGGCTGGTTTTCGGGGGGCTCTCCGGCGACTGGAAGTACTCGCTGCGCAACCGGCTCGTACCCGGCGCCCAGAAGTATCTCGGCGACGAATCGCTGCGCTGGCCGCTGCGCGACATCGGCAAGGTCGGCACCGACGTCTGGCCGGCGATCCCCACCAGCGGCTTCAACATGCTGTGGCTGCTGGACTACCTGGACGTCAGCTCGCAGCTCGACCTGATCGGCTTCGACTTCTACGAGAGCGGCGCCTACCGCCTGCCCGCCGCGATGAAGATGCCCATCACCTCCGTGCACGAGTACACCAGCGAAAAGACGTGGGTCATGGAACGCGCCCAGAGCGTCACCGATATGAGGATCAGACTGCGATGACGACGCCCACCGCGACCACCGCACAGGCACCCGTGCCCGCGCCCCGGACCCCCGCCCCCGCGAACGCGCTCACCGGCAAGCGCCGCGTCGCTTTCGCGAGCTTCGTGGACGAGAACTACCTGCCCGGCTTCCTGGCCCTGCTGCGCAGTCTTGCCCTGTCCAACCCCGGCGTCTGCGAGGACTTCATCGTCCTGCACGACGGACTGCGCCCCGCCTCCGTCGCCCAGATCCGGGCGCTGCACCCACGCATCGACTTCCGCCGGGTGGACGCCGAGCACTACGACTCGTATGCCAAGGGAGACCAGGACAACTACCTGGTCCGCAAGGCGTACTTCATCCTCGACGTGTTCCGGGTGCGCGACTACGACACCGTGATCACTCTGGACACCGACATGGTGGTCCTCGGCGATCTCGGCGAACTGCTGGAGCTGCGCGACGGCCTGGCCGCCGTGCCGCAGTTCTTCTACGGGCAGCACAAGCTCAACAGCGGGCTGCTGGTCATCCAGCGCGAGTACCTGAGCGACGAGTTCTGCGCGAAGATCGACGAGGTCGGCCGCGCGGGCACGTACGAGCTCGACAAGCACGACCAGGGCATCCTGAACGCTGTCCTCGAGGGCGACTTCGTGCAGCTCGACGCCCGCTACAACTTCGTCAAGCGGCGGCTCTCCGGCGACCTCCCGGTGCCCGACACCACCGCGATCCTGCACTTCACCGGGCGGCACAAGCCCTGGCAGGGCGGCGAGGCCGGCTACGGCCAGGCCGAGGACCGCTGGCGCGAGTTCGAGCTGCCCGACACCGAGTTCCACGCCGCGTACCTCGCGCTGCCCGGCACCAAGCACCACGACCTGCTGGTGCACTACGGGACCCCGCACGTGCGCCGCACCGCCGACCCGGAGAGTGCGCGCCGGGTCGCCGCCGCGCACATCTCCGCCGGTGAGTACCAGGAGGCGGCCGACCTCCTCGGCGCCGTCCGGATACCCGTCGACGACGCCTGGCCGCACGAGGTGCTCGGCCACGCGCTGATGAGCGTCTCCCGTTACGAGGAGGCCCGCGCCCAGCTCCTCCTCGCGACCGCCGCCCCCAACCGGGCCGCGACCTCCTTCGCGCGGCTCGCCCAGATCGCCTGGATCCACGGCGACGACGCCACGGCGGCGGCGTACGCGATCGAAGGGCTCGGCGTCGACCCGACCCACCGGGCGAACCGGCTGATGTACAAGCGCACCAAGGACGTGTCCACCCCCGTGGAGGGGCCGGCCGCCGAGCAGCTCGCGCATGTCGCCTTCTACATGGAGCGACAGGGCAACGCCGGGGACAAGCTCCTCCCGGAGAGCGTCCGGCTGGCGTTCGGCCAGGACACCGGCCCGGCCCGCTGGCACTCGGTCCACGCCCACCGGCTCTTCGACGAGGCCGCGCTGGAGCGGGTCAACGCCCGGCGCGGACTGGTCATCGGCGGCGGCGGCCTCTTCATCCCGGACACCGCGCCGAACGGCAACAGCGGCTGGCAGTGGAACGTCCCCGACGAGCTGCTGGAGCGGATCGACGTACCCGTCATGGTGTACGCCGTCGGGTTCAACGCCTTCGACGGCCAGGCGTACGGCCACGGCCGGGACCGGTTCCTCTCCTCCCTGCGGAAGCTGGTGGAGCGCGCCTCGTTCTTCGGGCTGCGCAACCACGGCTCCATCGAGAAGGTCCGCGAGCTCCTGCCGCCGTCGCTGCACGACAAGGTCCGCTTCCAGCCCTGCCCGACCACGGTCACCCGGCAGCTGGTCCGCGGCTGGACCGACCCCGCACAGCGCGAGAACACCGTGCTGATCAACGCCGCGTACGACCGGTCCGGGCTCCGCTTCGGCCACGACTACAGGCACTTCCTCGCCGAGATGGCCACCGCGGTGAAGGAGCTCGGCAAGCGCGCCGAGGTGAAGTGCGTGGCGCACTCGCTGGACGACGAGCGGATCGCGTTCGACCTGCGGCGCGAGCACGGCATCTCGCTGCCGGTGATCCCGATGTACGACTTCGGATGCGACGAGATCCGGTCCACGTACGCCCGGACCAAGCTGGTCATCGGGATGCGCGGGCACGCGGGGATGATCCCGTTCGGCTGCGGTACGCCGATCATCAGCCTGATCTCGCACCCGAAGATGGCGTACTTCCTGTCCGACATCGACCGCCCGGAGTGGGGCATCTCCGTCCACGACCGGCACCTCGGGGCGCGGCTCGTGGAGCGGGCGGCGGGGCTGCTGGACGACCACGCGGCGACGGTCGCCGATGTGCACGGCAGGCAGCAGGAACTCTGGAAGGTCACCGAGGCGAACGCCGCGGACCTCCGGGTGATCCAGGGCGGCGTCCGTATCTGACGGCACGACGAAGGGGGGCGGGGCGCCGACCAGGCGCCCCGCCCCGCTTTTCTGCCCTCGATCGCCGGGCGGCCCGACACGGAGTACCCGGTCGCCCCGGCTTATCGGAGCACAACCCGCCGCAACGACTTCGCCCGCCGCGCCACCTTGCGCACCGCTGCGTTCCGCGGGAGGAACGCGAATTGGGCGGGCACTCCACCCGGCAGCCCCAGCGAGGTGAGCCGCTTGCGCTTGAAGTAGCGCCAGGTCGCCGCCGTGAGATGGGTGGAGAGATACCGCTCAGCGGCCGGCCGCAGTTCCGGATAGATCTTCGGCTGCATCGTGAAGCCGACCGCGGTGACCAGCTCGTTCAGCTCGGCCGGTGCCACCGCCTCCGCCTCTGTGACCGCCTGCCGGTCGCCGAGGTCCGGCACCAGGGCGTCCACCAGCGTCACCGGAACCCGGTTGCTGTTCTCGAACGGCGACAGCCGGTCCAGCAGCATCTCCGTACCGACCCGGGCGACCGGCACACCGTAGAACGCGGACGCCGTGAGCAGCGCGGTCGAGAAGCAGCCGACGACCAGCGCCGGCCGCATCCGCCGGTACAGCACCTCGGCCAGCACCGGCGTGGTCAGCACCCCCGAGTCCAGCACGGTCAGCTCCGCGCCGAGCTTCTCCGCCTCCGTCTCCATCGCCCGCGACCACTGCGCCGGCGCCGTCGGGTGCGGCTTGAACACCAGCCGCGTGTGGCCGAGTTCGACCGCCCCGCGCATCATGCGCAGATGCAGTTTCTCCTCCTCCGCCGCGCTGATCAGCCCCAGCGCGGAGAGGTACTGGCCGAGCAGCAGGGCGGGCGCCTCCACGGACGGCACGCTCCCCACCACATCGTGGGCGTCGGCCAGTTCACCGAGCACCGTGAGGAACGCCTCGGTCGGCACGACCTCCGGCGCGACCCCGAACTCCGTGAGCAGCAGCGGCTTCAGTCCCGGCACGAGGTCGAGGTGGAGCAGCCGCCGCACCCGGGTGCCGGTCAGCGGGTCGATCTTGTTCCTGGTCGGGCCGTAGCTCATCAGCCCGTCCGCGTACACATCGATCGGTGCGCCGGTGAACATCTGGGCGATCGCCATCGCCGGGTTGACCTGGATCGACTCGATCGCGAGCTCGACGGTGTCGTCCCCGAGTCCCCATGCGAGGCGCAGATGACGCTCCCACAGCGGTACGTCGTCCGGGCGCGGGGCCCAGCCGCTCGGGTGGAACGGGGCGATGGTCTCGTTCCACGACACCACGTCGTCGAACCGGCCGCGCAGCGCGTCGAACCCGGGCATCGCGTCGACGGCGGGTGTCGTCTCCGGAATCGCCGCGTTGTTCGAGATGAGCAGGATGCGGCGGTCGGCGTCCGCGAAGGCGCCCGCGTCCAGCGCGGCCGCGAGGGTGGCGGTGCCGTAGAGGGTGGAGGCGAGGAAGATCTGCGTCGTACGGGTCCGGCTGCTGCTCATGCGGCCGCCACCTCCTTCGCGGCGACCGGGCGGCGACGCAGTCGGCGCAGCAGGGTCGCGCGCTGTACGTCCATCGAGTCCAGGGCGTCGTCCAGCACGTCCTGCGGCATCCGCTTGAGTGCGGCCGCGCTCATCGATTTCAGGGCCCGGGACACGGCGGGTTCGAATCTCTCCATCGAGCTCATGTGATGAAAAATGATTGCGCAATAGGTGCGGACCGCTTTCGGCAGAAGGGCCCGCGCATCGCGGTCCTCCGCCGTTTCTCGTACCACTTGATCAAATGAGCGAATGAAATCGAGCTGGCGTACGTCACCGATCTGGGTCAGCGACGAGGCGACGCCGCGCCGGTAGAAAATGCCGAGAAAACCGAGTACCGCGAAGGAATCCGCCTCGCGGTGCAGTCGCCAGATCCACGGCCGGTCCTCGGCGGTGCGCAGACCGTCCGTGAAGTGCAGCAGTCCGCGGTCCAGGAGCCGGCGGTGGTAGAGGCCCGCCCAGGCGTACGGGTAGTCGACCGAGGTGGTCCGCGCGGCGGGCAGGATCGCGTCCCGCGGGTCCATGACCTCGTCGCGCCGGCCGTGCGGTACGCGGTGCACCGTACGGGTCCTGCCGTCGACCTGCACATGGTCGGTACGGACGAAGTCGCAGCCCAGCGCCTCGGCCCGGGCCAGCAGCCCGGCGAAGTACCCGGGGGCCACCCAGTCGTCGCCGTCCAGGAAGGCGAGGTATTCGCCGCGGGCCGCGTCCAGGCCGGTGTTCCGGGCGGTGGCCAGCCCGCCGTTCTGCTTGTGTCTGCTGACGACCACCCCCGGAATCTCGTCCTCCGCGCGGCGCAGCATGTCCGCGGTCCCGTCGGTCGAACAGTCGTCGACGAGGATGAATTCGAAGTCGTCGCGGGCGTTGGCCCGCAGGCTTCTCAGGGTGTCGGGGGCGTATGTCTGCACGTTGTAGAACGGCACGATGACGGAGAGCTTAACCACCCGTCTCACGCTAGGCGGGCGCTCGTCATTTGCCCTGGCCCCAGGGGGGACGGCAGGTGAACGACGAATGTCGGAATGATGAACCGGACTCAATCCATAGCGATTGAGGGCCTTTTGTGGAGCTGATTCGCCAAGCGTCGGCGGGCTGTTAACCATCTGTTGCCGTCACGTTGGGCCATGAATCGAAATGCCTTCCTAACTTCTAGGACGTGCCCCCACGTACCAGCAAGACCACGGCGCTCCGGGTAGCCGTACTCGCCGACTCGGACACCCGGTGGAAATGGGGCGCGCTCACCGCGCGCCGCCTGACCACCGGGTCCCCGGACGCGCCCCGCGCAGCGGAACGGCCGGTCGAGATCAGCGGACTGCTCCTGCGCGGCCGGGCCACCCCGACGGCGCGCCAGCTCGCCGAAGTCGGTGACGTAGGGGTCGAGACCGGCCGGGTGCGCGAAGTGACGGCCGTCGAGTTCCTGCACACCGTGCGGGACGAGGGGTACGACGTCGTGGTCCTCGCCCTCGTCGGCGGCGCGGTCCAGGCGATGCTGCACGGCCTCGCCGCCCTGCGGCTGCCCGCCAGGCCCGTCGTCGTCACCGGCTACGTCGGTGTCGTCTACGAGAAGCTCGCCGACGGTCTGCTGCTGCGGCACGGCGCGGACGTCGTCCTCGCCAACTCCCGCCACGACGCGGAGCGTTTCCGCGCCGTGTACGAGGGAGTGGGCGCCGATGCCTCGGCCGTCACGGAGGCCGCACTGCCGTTCCTCGGCGGCGCCCCGCACCGGCCGCAGGAGGGTCGCGACACCGTGGTGTTCGCCGCCCAGCCCTCCGTACCGGCGTCCCGCGCCGACCGTACATATCTGCTGCGCAGGCTCGTCGAGCACGCCAGGCTGCACCCGGACCGCGAGGTGCTGCTGAAGCTGCGCTCCAAGCCCGGCGAGCACACCACACACATCGAAGAACTCCCGTACCAGCGGCTCGCGGAGAAGCTGCCCGGCGGACTGCCGCCCAACTTCCGCCTCGTGTACGGGCACATGGGCGAGGTCCTCGACCGCACCGACCTGCTGGTCACGGTCTCCTCGACCGCCGCGCTGGAGTCCCTGCACCGGCGCATCCCCACCGCGATCCTCAGCGACCTCGGCGTGCGCGAGGCCCTCGGCAACCACCACTTCATCGGCTCGGGCCTGCTCACGTCGTGGGACCGGCTCGACGGCGGCTCCCACCCGGAGCCCGACGAGACATGGCTGGCCGGCCAGGGCGTCGCCGCCGACGGCACCTACGACACGGCGTACGAAACCGCACGGGCCCGCGTCGGCGCGCTGCTGGCCGCGTCCCGCCTGCCCGACCTCGCCCCGTACTACACACCCGCCACCGCCTCCGGCTACCTGCCCGGCATCCTCGCCCGCCACCACCTGGCCCCCGACGGCCACCCGCTGCCCGGCGCCGCCGCGCCGCGCGAGACGGGCGGGGTGCGGGGCGCGGTCCGCGACGCGGTACGGGAAGCGGCGCGCGGCGCGTACCGGCAGGGCGTCCAGCGGGTAGCCCCCGTGATCCGACGGATGGGCGAGCTGTGACAACGAATCCAGGAGCAGACATGACGCCGACCTCGACACCGAAGCCGAACCCGACCGTGCTCGCGGTGATCCCCGCACGCGGCGGATCCAAGGGCGTCCCGGCCAAGAACCTCGCCCAGGTCGGCGGCATACCGCTGGTCGCCCGTGCGGTCCGCGCCTGCCTGTCCGCCCGTGAGGTCACGGACGTCGTCGTCACCACGGACGACGCGGCGATCGCGGACGCGGCCCGGGCGGCGGGCGACGCGCTCGGCGCCACCGAGCGCGTGCACTGCGTCCAGCGCCCGTCGGCCATCGCGGGCGACACCGCGACCAGCGAGGCTGCGGTCCTGCACGCACTCGACGCGTACGAGGCGATGCACGAGCGCACCGCCGACGTGGTGCTGCTCGTCCAGTGCACCAGCCCGTTCGTCACCCGCGAGGACATCGACGGCGTGGCCGCCGCTGTCGCCCGCGACGGCGCCGACACGGCCGTCACCGTCGCCCCGTTCCACGGCTTCATCTGGCGCGACGGCAGCGCGGTCGAGGACGACACCTACGGCGTCAACCACGACAAGGCCGTCCGCCCGCGCCGCCAGGACCGGCCCCAGGACCTGCTGGAGACCGGCGCCGCCTACGCGATGGACGTCGAGGGCTTCCGTACCCACCGGCACCGCTTCTTCGGCCACACCGCGCTGGTCACCACCGACCCCGCCCGGGTCCTGGAGATCGACGACCCGCACGACCTGGCCCGCGCCCGCGCCCTCGCACCGCTCCTGGACCCGTCACCGCTGCCGACCCGCGAGGACATCGACGCGGTCGTCCTCGACTTCGACGGCACGCAGACCGACGACCGGGTCCTGATCGACTCCGACGGACGCGAGATCGTCGCCGTCCACCGCGGAGACGGTCTGGGCATCGCCGCCCTGCGCAGGGCGGGCCTGGACCTCCTGATCCTCTCCACCGAGCAGAACCCGGTCGTCGCCGCCCGCGCCGACAAGCTCAAGATCCCCGTCCTGCATGGCATCGACCGCAAGGACCTCGCGCTCAAGCAGTGGTGCGACGAGCACGGCATCGCGCCCGAGCGGGTGCTCTACGTCGGCAACGACGTCAATGACCTGCCCTGCTTCGCCCTCGCCGGCTGGCCCGTCGCCGTAGCGAGCGCCCATGACTCGGTACGCGCCGCGGCGCGCGCCGTCACGACCACCCCCGGCGGCTTCGGCGCCATCCGCGAAATCGCGGCGTGGCTGCTCGGGCCCACCCTCACCGGCCACCTTTCCACCCCCACCAACTCCACCACCAAGTAAGGAAACACCCCCATGAGCACCTCCCGTCTGCGCACCCTCGGCACCCGCACCGCCGGTCCCGGCCGCCCCGTCTACATCACCGGCGAGATCGGCATCAACCACAACGGCGACCTCGACAACGCCCTCGCGCTGATCGACGTGGCCGCCGAAGCCGGCTGCGACGCCGTCAAGTTCCAGAAGCGCACCCCGGAGATCTGCACCCCGCGCGACCAGTGGGACATCGAGCGCGACACCCCGTGGGGCCGGATGACGTACATCGACTACCGCCACCGCGTCGAGTTCGGCGAGGCCGAGTACCGCGCCATCTCCGACCACTGCGCCGAGCGCGGCATCGACTGGTTCGCCTCCCCGTGGGACACCGAGGCCGTCGCCTTCCTGGAGAAGTTCGACGTCCCCGCCCACAAGGTCGCCTCCGCCTCCCTCACCGACGACGAGCTGCTCCGCTCGCTGCGCGCCACGGGCCGCACGATCATCCTTTCCACCGGCATGTCGACCCCGCGCCAGATCCGCCACGCGGTCGAGGTCCTCGGCTCGGACAACATCCTTCTCTGCCACGCCACGTCGACGTACCCCGCGAAGGCCGAGGAGCTGAACCTCCGCGTCATCAACACCCTCCAGCAGGAGTACCCGAACGTCCCGATCGGCTACAGCGGCCACGAGACCGGCCTGCAGACCACCCTCGCCGCCGTCGCCCTCGGCGCCGCGTTCGTCGAGCGCCACATCACCCTCGACCGGGCCATGTGGGGCTCCGACCAGGCCGCCTCCGTCGAGCCGCAGGGTCTGACCCGTCTGGTCCGCGACATCCGCACCATCGAGGCCTCCCTCGGGGACGGCGTCAAGAAGGTGTACGAGTCCGAGCTCGGCCCGATGAAGAAGCTCCGCCGCGTCGCGGGCGTCGTCGCCGAGAACGCCGAGGCGGCCCCGGCCGCCGAGCCGGTCGCGGTCTGACGGGCCGACCGGTGAACCTCGCCTTCGTCGAGAGCCCGGTCCAGCTCCTGAACGTCCTGGAGTGGGCCTTCACAGAGGGAGGCGACGACCATGTCCTGGCGGACATAACGGTCGTCGTCCTCCCCCCGGTCGACCCGATGTCGCGCGGCCAGCTGCGCCGGATGGCGGAGCTGGCTCGCGACGAGGGCGTCAACGTCCGCTGGCAGGAGGCGCGCGGCGGGGCGGGCGCGCCGCTGAAAACCCTCCGGGCCCTGACGGGACTGCTGCGCAGGGCGGACCGGATCGTGATCGGCGACCCGTTCTCCCGCTACGTGCAGCTCCTCCTGTCCATGGTCCGCACCCGTCGGCTCACGGTGGTCGACGACGGCACGGCCACGATGGAGTTCGTCGCCCAACTCGCCCGTGGCGAAAGGCTGGTGCGCTGGCACCGGCGGGGCAGCTCGGGCCCGCGCGACCTGATCCTGGCCCCGGTCACGGCCACCGCCCGCCGTCGCTTCACCCCGTCCTCGACCCGCGAGGTCGAGGTGTTCACGGCCATGCCGGTCGAGGCTCCGGCCGGTGTCACGGTCACTCCCAACACCTTCGCCTGGACCCGCGCCCGCTTCGGCCCGCCACTCCTCACCAAGGGCGCGGACCTGGTCGGCACGTCCCTGGCCGAGACCGGCGTGATCGACCAGGCCCAGTACCTGGAGGCGGTCGCCGCCCTGGCCCGTACCCATGGCGCGACCCGCTACTTCGCGCACCGCCGCGAGTCCGCCGACAAACTCCATGCTCTGGAAGCCGCCACCGGCCTGGAGATCGTCCGCCCGGACCTCCCCCTGGAACTCATCGCCCGCCGCGGCCCGATCGGCCGCACGGTCCTGAGCTTCCCCTCCACGGTGGTCCACACACTGCCGCTGGCGCTGACGGGCACGGAGGTCAAGGTCGCGGTCTGCGACATCGCCCCGGAGTGGCTGCGTGACACGGCGTCGCCACGCGCGCAGGGTTTCCTGAGCGGTGTCACGGAGACGGCCCGCGACGTACAGCGCCTCGCTCCGTGGCGGGCCACCGCGGTGACCGAGGCCTGAGCCCGTCCCTGCGAACGGCTGAGGCCGCCCGGGCGGACTGCCTGAGCGGCCTCGATTCACACGTGAACCATGACCGGCGTCATGAGTTGTACGGTCCGAAGAACGTCACCCGGCCGAAGGGTCCGTTGCCGGGGGCCGTTTCCCCCGCTGCCGACAGGCTCAGTGAGGGAACCAGCAGGTCCGGCGACGCCGTCGGCCACTCGCCGGAGCGGTCGCCATCGACCGGGCCCAGTACCCGGAGGTGGTTGCCGCCCTGGCCCGTACCCATGGCGCGACCCGCTGCTTTTGCGTACCGCCGTGAGAACTCCACGCCCTGGAAGCCGCCTCGGCCGCGAGCCCTGGCGTGCGGCTGCCGAGCGCCGGGGAGTCCGCGTCCGGACGAGCCGCGCGCCGAACCACCTGACGTCACCCTGACTGGGAAGTGGCGTACGGCCAGGGTTTGTTGGGGGGAAGCCCTGATGGTGGGCAGGGGCGGCCGGGCGCGAGCATCGCAGCATGAGAGTGCAGACGATGACGGTGCGTCAGAACGAGCCGGTCGGCGGGGCATTCATTGCGGGCCCGGCCCTGTTGGCCGGGTACGGAGTGGTGCGGCTGGCCGGTCGGGCGGTGAGCGATTACGGGCCCGGTGCGTGGTGGACGGTGGCGCATGTGCTGTCGCTGGCCGGACTGCTCGCGTTCGTGCTGGTGTTGCTGGGGCTGCGGAGGACGGCAGGGGTGCGGGGTGGCAAGCGGGTCGCGGTCGAGGCGGCGACCTGGGCGGGGCTGCTCGGGGCGGCGGCGCTGGTGGTTCAGGCGGTGATCGACCTGGCGGTCGGGTTCCTCACCGTGGACAAGCCGGCCATGAGCGACATGTTCGGGAGGGTGCAGGACGTGCCCGGCGTGATGCCGCTCGTCTACACCGTGGTGCCGATGCTGTTCTGGCTCGGCCTGTCGGCCCTCGTCACGCTGCTGGCGTTCCTCCGGCGGGACGTCGTCAGGGGCTGGGCCCCGGTGCTGGTGCTGGCCGGGATCGTGCCGGCGGCCATGAGCCTGGATCTGCTGGCGGTCGGTGCGGTGTGCCTCGGGACGGCGCTGCTGCCGATGCGCCGGGGGCTGCCCGAGCGCGGCGGGCGGCCGGGCCGGCCTCAGGGACGACCGGGCGCGGCGCGCAGCGAGGAGCAGTCCTTCTCCGAGACGGCGCAGTAGTCGACGGGGGCACCGGGACCAGCCCTCCTGCCTGCCTGCCCGCTGCCGCCCGCCCGTCTACCTGCTGTTGAGGATCCGGCGGGCCAGCCTCTCCCGGGCCCCGGCCAGCTCGGCGTCGAGGCCGGCCTGCCTCCCGGCGTCCGCGACCACCGCGGCCGCCTCGGGAGCCGCCGCGAGCAGGCGGGCGCGGCGCAGATGCGTCGGCGGGTGGGTCGAGTCGACGCTGTGGCCCCGCTGCGCGCTGACGCGCCGCTGACGCTCGTACTCGCCCTCCGGTATCGAGTCCATGTGGGCGGCCAGTCGCTCCCACAGGCCGCGCCAGGCTTCCTTGCGCGCCGGGTCCCCGGGCCGTCCCACCTGCGTGGAATTGGCCTCGCGCAGCAACGCGGACCGGGCGGAGTCACCGACCAGGAGCCGGTCCATGAGGCCCACGGCGGCCTCGGTGGACCCGGCCCGGGCCGCGAAGGAGTCGGCCAGGTACTCGCCACGCTGCGTGTCGCGCAGCGTCAGGTGGTCGAGCAGCATCAGCACACCCTGGACCGCCCGTCGAGGCAGCAGGGAGAGCGCGTTGAGCGCCGCCTCGCCGAGGGTGGGGTGGGGGATCCGGTCCAGCAGATACCACCAGGTGGTCAGGGAACGGAGCGCGTTCCCGGTGATCAGACCGTGGCGCATGTCCCCGTTGGCGTAGTGACCGAGCTCGTGCCCCAGCAGCGCGATCCGCTGCTGGGGGGTCGTGATCTCCCCGAGCCCGAGCCCGAGGACCAGCAGCCAACGCTGACGCACCCCGTAGGTGGTCACGGCCGCGTTCACGTCGTCCGTGACCACGACGGAGTGCACCCCGGTCGTGCCGGCGACCTTTGCGACCTCGTCGATCAGAGCGAACAGCTCGGGCGCATCGGCCCGGTGCAGGACCGGCTCGTCGGGGAGCCGTCCGAAGCGCGGGCGCAGGACCCCGGCGAGGACCAGGAAGAGCGCGCCCACCGCGGGAAGCGCGCTGCCCCAACCGAGCAGCACCAGCAGGAGTCCGCCGACGGCCAGGGCGACCGTGACGCCGTGGACGGCCAGGGCGATGACGAAGGCCAGGACACCGGCGAGGTCGCGCCGGGGCCGCAACGACTCACCGGTCGTCACCTGGGCGAGCAGCTTCTCCCCGTACCGGCGGGCCGGCTCGCGCCGCAGCCCCTCCAGCCGCCCCGGGGGTTCCTCGGCCTCTCCCGGATCCACGTTCCAGTCGCACGCGGCGCACCACGGCACGAACCTCTGGTCCGTCTGGATCTCCGCTCCGCACTCCGGGCACGGCCGAACGTTCTGTTCCAAGGTGTCGAGCACCGTCGGGCCCCGTCCACGGCCCCGACCGGGACCGACGCTGTCCACGACGCAGTCGATCGAGCGCGTCGGCGACGCAGAGTAGACCGGGCGCACTCCGGACCCGGACAGCGGGGCACCGGAGGAAAACGGGCGAGTTTACCCACCTCCATCCCACTGCACACGCTCCGACGCCGCATTTTGTTCCTCTATGCGGCTGAACTTTTGTTGATCTGTGGCCAGTTGAGGGGTGAAGGGGCCTACCCTTCACCAGGTGAACCAGTTGATGTCCCGCGACGCCGATGCCGACCTGCCCGAGGACGCCGACCTGCCCGGCACGCTGCCCGGGCCCCTGCGGGCCGAGCTGATCGCGTTCCGGCGCGATCTGCACATGCACCCCGAGCTCGGCAACCAGGAGTTCCGTACCACCGCCGCGCTCAAGGCCCGGCTGGAGAGGGCCGGGCTCCGGCCCCGGGTGCTCGCGACCGGAACCGGTCTCCTGTGCGACGTGGGTACATCGGGAGGGGCGCGAAGCTCGGACGAGGGTGGTGGTGGGCGACGGGCGGGCGGTGACACGCGGCCCATGCTCGCCCTGCGCGCGGACATCGACGCTCTGCCCATTCCGGACACCAAGGCCGGCGTCCCGTACCGGTCCACCGTTCCCGACCGGGCGCACGCCTGCGGGCACGACATTCACACGACCACCGTCCTCGGCGCCGGGCTCGTGCTCGCCGAGCTCGACCGGCAGGGGCTGCTGCCGCACCCCGTGCGGCTGATCTTCCAGCCCGCCGAGGAGGTGTTGCCCGGCGGCGCGCCCGATGCGATCGAGGACGGGGTGCTGGAAGGCGTCGGGCGGATTATCGGGGTGCACTGCGACCCGAAGGTCGACGTGGGGAGGATCGGGCTGCGGGTCGGGGCGATCACCTCCGCCTGCGACCGGTTGGAGGTCACGCTCGACGGGCCCGGCGGGCACACCGCCCGGCCGCATCTGACCACCGACCTGGTCACCGCCGCCGCCAAGGTGGCCACCGAGGTGCCCGCGCTGCTGGCGCGGCGGGTCGACGCGCGGGCCGGGCTCGCCGTGACCTGGGGGCGGCTGGAGGCCGGGCACGCGTGCAATGTGATCCCGCAGCATGCCGAGCTGTCGGGAACGGTCCGCTGCCTGGATCTGGCGGCCTGGCGGGAGGCGCCGGACCTGATCCATGCCGCCATCGACGAGGTGGCCGGAATGCATCGGGCCAAGTCGGTGATCGACTACATCCGAGGGGTCCCGCCCGTCGTGAACGATCCGGCCGTGACCGATCTGCTGGCCGCTGCGATGACCGGGCGCCGTGGATCGTATGCAATCGAGGACACCGAGCAGAGCCTCGGCGGGGAGGACTTCTCCTGGTATCTGGAGCACGTCCCGGGGGCCATGGCGCGGCTCGGGGTGCGCACGCCCGGTGACACCCGGCGCCTTGATCTGCACCGGGGTGATTTCGACGCGGACGAGGAGGCGATCACCGTTGGCGTGGAGCTCTTCACCGCCGCGGCTTTGCTCGACGGCAACCGTTCGTGACCGGACAGGTCACCCCCGGTTCGCGACGATCCGATAACGGCTTCCGTACAGGGCTTTATCTGACATCTACGCGCGTTACGATCGCGGCGAAACCAGCGCCGGAAGAGGCGCTTCGGTCAGGTTTGAAGGAGCCTTCCCTTGCGCCGGGTATCCAAGATCACCGCTGCGTGTGCCATCACTGCAGCATTCGCGCTCACCGCCACCGCGTGCGGCAGCTCGTCCGAGGAGAGCACCAGCTCCGACAAGGGCCAGATGAAGATCGGCATGGCCTACGACGTGGGCGGCCGGGGCGACAACTCGTTCAACGACTCCGCCGCGCGTGGTCTGGACAAGGCCAAGGCCGAGTTCAAGGCCCAGACGAAGGAGCTCACCGCCAAGAACGGTGAGACCCCGGCCGACCGTGAGCAGCGTCTGCAGTCGCTCGCCGAGGGCGGCTACAACCCGGTCATAGCGATCGGCTTCGCGTACAAGGACGCGGTCGACAAGATCGCCCCGAAGTACCCGAAGGTCAACTTCGGCCTGGTCGACTCGGTCTCCGACGTGAAGAACGTCGCCTCCATCGTCTTCACCGAGGAGCAGGGCTCGTACCTCGCCGGTGTCGCAGCGGCGCTGAAGTCGAAGGACGGCCAGGTCGGCTTCATCGGCGGTGTGGACCTTCCGCTGATCAAGAAGTTCGCCGCGGGCTTCCAGCAGGGTGTCCTGGACACGAACCCGAAGGCCAAGGTGCAGATCCAGTACCTGTCCACCGGTTCGGACCTGTCCGGCTTCGGCAGCCCCGACAAGGGCAAGGAAGCCGCCAAGGGCATGCTCGACAAGGGCGCGGACGTCATCTTCGCCGCCGCGGGCGGCTCGGGTGCCGGTTCGATCGAGGCCGTCGCGGGCAAGAAGGGCGCCTGGTCCATCGGTGTCGACTCCGACCAGGCACTGGACCCGGCGCTGGCGAAGTACAAGGACACGATCCTGACCTCGGTCGTCAAGAACGTCGACGCCGGTGTCTACGACCTGGTCAAGTCCGTCAAGGACGGCAAGGCGCTGACCGGCGTCCAGGCGTACTCCCTGGCCAAGGGCGGCGTCTCGCTGACCACCACGGGTGACCACCTGGGGGACATCCAGACGCAGCTCGACGAGGCGAAGAAGAAGATCGTCGACGGCACGATCACGGTCAAGACCACGACCTGATCCGAGCCGTCGATCGGGGCCCGGGGGAGCTGCTTCGGCTGCTCGGCCGGGCCCCGATTCGCGTACGGCTTCCGGCCCGGACCGGAACGTAGCCGTACGCACACGGTTGGCCACCTTCTACCGGGTGGCCAACGATTCGGGGACGCTACGCGCGTAGCGTGTTCCGGGCGCGGTACCTTTTTTCGCTCCCCCCGCCTCTTGCCCCATCGCCTCCGCCCTCCGCCCTCCGCTCCTGTCAAGGAGAGTGCGCCATCAACGCGTCCAGCAGTCCCCATGCCGTGGAGCTCCGCGGCATCACCAAGCGGTTCCCCGGGGTCGTGGCCAACCACGACATCGACATCACCGTGCGTCGCGGCACCGTCCACGCTCTCGTCGGCGAGAACGGTGCCGGCAAGTCCACTCTGATGAAGATCCTGTACGGCATGCAGAAGCCGGACGAGGGCACCATCGCGGTGGACGGCGAGCAGGTCTCGTTCCACAACCCGGGTGACGCCATCGCGCGCGGCATCGGCATGGTGCACCAGCACTTCATGCTCGCCGACTACCTCACCGTCCTGGAGAACGTCGTCCTCGGCTCCGAGAAGCTGTACGGGATCGGCGACCGGGCCCGCGCCAGGATCAAGGAGATCTCGGACGCGTACGGTCTCGGGATCCGCCCGGACGCCATGGTCGAGGACCTCGGCGTCGCCGACCGCCAGCGCGTGGAGATCCTCAAGGTCCTCTACCGCGGCGCCCGCACCCTGATCCTCGACGAGCCGACCGCCGTCCTCGTGCCGCAGGAGGTCGACGCGCTCTTCGACAACCTGCGCGAGCTCAAGGCCGAGGGCCTGACCGTCATCTTCATCTCGCACAAGCTGGGCGAGGTGCTGTCGGTCGCCGACGAGATCACCGTCATCCGGCGCGGTACGACGGTGGGCACCGCCGACCCGGCGAACACCACGCCCAAGCAGCTCGCCGAGCTGATGGTCGGCAGCGAACTGCCGTCGCCGGAGACCCGCGAGTCGACCGTCACCGACACGCCGATGCTCACCGTCGACGACCTGCGGCTGACCGCCACCGACCCGGACGGGGTGGTGCGTGCCGTGCTCGACGGCATCACCTTCACCATCCACAAGGGTGAGGTTCTCGGCATCGCGGGCGTCGAGGGCAACGGCCAGTCCGAACTGGTCGACGCGATCATGGGCATGCGCCACCCGGACCACGGCGTACTCACCCTGGACGGCGCGGACATCTCCCGGACGCCGACGCGCAAGCGCCGCGAGGACGGGATGGCCGTCATCCCCGAGGACCGCCACCGGCACGGACTGCTGCTGGAGGCCCCGCTCTGGGAGAACCGCATCCTCGGCCATGTCACCGAGCGTCCCAACAGCAAGGGCGCGTTCCTCGACCTCAAGGCCGCCCGCGCGGACACCGAGCGGATCGTGCGCGAGTACGACGTCCGCACCCCCGGCATCGAGGTCACCGCCGCCTCGCTCTCCGGCGGCAACCAGCAGAAGCTGATCGTCGGCCGCGAGATGAGCCACGCCCCGAAGCTGCTGATCGCCGCGCACCCCACCCGGGGCGTGGACGTCGGCGCGCAGGCGCAGATCTGGGACCAGATCCGCGAGGCGCGCCGCGAGGGCCTGGCGGTGCTGCTGATCTCCGCCGACCTGGACGAGCTGATCGGGCTCTCCGACACCCTGCGCGTCATGTACCGCGGCCGCCTGGTCGCGGACGCCGACCCGGCGACCATCACCCCGGAGGAGCTCGGCTCGGCGATGACGGGAGCGGCCTCCGGCCATCTCGAAGCGCCCGCCGAGTCCGGGACGGATGCGGAGTCCGGTCCGGACGCCGCCGACACCGACCCCCGGGACGGGGGAGAGGACCGATGAAGAAGTTCGACAAGGAGCGGCTGCTCCTGGGGATCGCGGCCCCCGTACTCGCGATCGCGGTCGCCTTCCTGGTGACCGCCCTCGTGCTGGCCGCCACCGGCAAGCAACCGTTCAGCGCGTTCGGCATCATGTTCGACTACGGGGTGAAGTCGGACAGCCAGGTCTACATCCTCAACAAGGCGACGACGTACTACCTCGCGGGTCTCGCGGTGGCCGTCGGCTTCCGGATGAACCTCTTCAACATCGGCGTCGACGGCCAGTACCGCCTCGCCGCCTTCTTCGCCGCCGCCGTCGGTGGCGCGCTGACCCTGCCGGGCGCCCTCCAGATCCCGCTGATCATCCTCACCGCGATGATCGTCGGTGCGATGTGGGCCGGGATCGCCGGTGTCCTCAAGGTCACCCGCGGCGTCAGCGAGGTCGTCTCGACGATCATGCTGAACGCCATCGCGACCGCCATCATCGGCTATCTGCTCCAGCAGGGCCGCCTCGGTCACCTCGACGAGGCCGGCACGAAGATCTCCACCACCCCGCTCCCGGAGTCCTCGCACTTCTTCGAGTTCCCGACCACCCCGACGCCCGTCTGGGGCTTCATCGTGGTCGCTGTCGTCGCGGGCATCGCCTACTGGTTCACGCTCTCGCGCACCCGGTTCGGCTTCGATCTGCGTACGGTCGGCCAGTCCGGCTCCGCGGCAGAGGCCAGCGGTGTCAACGTCAAGAAGATGGTCGTCACGTCGATGCTGATCTCCGGCGCGGTGGCCGGCCTGGTCGGTATGCCGACGCTGCTCAACGACAGCTACGAGTACAGCGGCGACTTCCCCATCGGTATCGGCTTCACCGGCATCGCCATCGCCCTCCTCGGCCGCAACCACCCCATCGGCATCGCGCTCGGCGCACTCCTCTGGGGCTTCCTGGAGCGCGGTACCGGAAAGCTCGAGTTCGAGGGGTACGACAAGGAGATCGTCGGCGTCATCCAGGGCGTCATCGTCCTGTGCGTCGTCATCGCCTACGAAGTCGTCCGTCGCTACGGACTCAAGCGTCAGCAGAGCAAGGTCGGCGCGGAACTCGCCGCACAGGCCGCCCGTAACTCCGACCAGCAGGAGGTGTCGGCGTGACCGCCACGGCGACTTCCACCCCGCCGCCCGCGGCCCCCAAGGTCTCCGGTGGCAAGGGCGGCCGTACCCGCCTCTCCTTCCCCGTCGTTCTGCTGATCGTCGCGGGCGCGCTGCTCGCGCTGTCCGCGGTACGCGCCATCACCGGCGCCCAGGACGTCACCTCGGCCGGGCAGATCAGCGCGGCGCTCGCGATGGCCGTGCCGATCGGGCTCGCCGGTCTCGGCGGCCTGTGGGCCGAGCGGGCCGGTGTGGTCAACATCGGCCTCGAAGGCATGATGATTCTCGGTACGTTCTTCGGCGCCTGGGCCGGCTGGCAGACCAGCCCCTGGCTCGGCGTGCTGGCCGGTGTCATCGGCGGCATGCTCGGCGGGCTGCTGCACGCCGTCGCGACCGTCACGTTCGGCGTCGACCACATCATCTCCGGCATCGCCATCAACATCCTGGCGCTCGGGTTCACCACCTACTTCGCCAAGCTCTGGTTCAACACGGGCGAGGCGGCGGCCAAGGGCGGCAGCCCCAAGCAGTCGCCGCCGTCCGACGACATCACCTCGGTGACGATCCCGGGCCTGTCCGACTGGCTGCACTCGATCGAGAAGCACCACTGGTTCTTCGTCTCCGACCTGGCCGGTGTCATCGGCGGTCTGGTCACCAATGTGTCGCTGCTGACGGTCGTGGCCGCGATCCTGTTCGTCGTGACCTTCTTCGTCCTGTGGAAGACCTCGTTCGGGCTGCGGCTGCGTTCCTGCGGCGAGAACCCGATCGCCGCCGAGTCGCTCGGGGTGAACGTCTACCGCTACAAGTACATCGCGGTGATCATCTCCGGTGGCATGGCCGGACTCGGCGGTGCCTTCCTCTCCCTGGTCACCTCGCACATCTACAACGAGGGCCAGACCGGCGGCCGCGGTTACATCGGTCTCGCCGCGATGATCTTCGGTAACTGGCGGCCCGGCGGTCTCGCCATGGGCGCGGGCCTGTTCGGCTTCGCCGACGCGCTCCAGCTGCGCAACGGCGGCGAGTCCGTCCACGCCCTGCTGCTCCTGCTGGTGGTCGTGCTGGCCGTGCTCGCCGCCTGGAAGCTCTACCGCAAGAGCTTCGTCCAGGGTGCGGTCAGCGCCGCCATCGCCGCCGCCGTACTGGTCTGGTACCTCGCCACGGACACGGTGCCCACCGAGTTCGTGAGCGCCACCCCGTACATCGTCACGCTGCTCGTCCTCTCGCTCTCCGCGCAGCGGCTGCGGATGCCGAAGGCGGACGGCATGCGGTACCGGAAGGGCCAGGGCAAGTGACCGCGGCTGCCGACGTCGACTGGGACGCGCTGCGCGTCGCCGCCCGGGAAGCCATGTCCCGGGCATACGCCCCCTACTCGGGCTACCCGGTCGGCGTCGCGGCGCGCGTCGACGACGGCCGCACGGTGGTCGGCTGCAACGTCGAGAACGCCTCGTACGGACTCGGCCTGTGCGCCGAGTGCGGCCTGGTCTCGCAGCTGAACGCCACCGGCGGCGGCCGGCTGACCCACTTCACCTGTGTCGACGGAGCGGGCGAGATCCTGGTCCCCTGCGGCAGGTGCCGTCAGCTGCTGTACGAGTTCGGCGGACCGGAGCTCGTCCTGGAGACCCCGGACGGCCTCCGTACGCTCGACGAGATGCTGCCGCAGGCATTCGGGCCGGACCATCTCAGGTAGAGCTTCTCTTTCGGATCAGGCCGGATCGGGCTGCGTGCCAGGGCCCGCGAGCCCGGCCTGATCCGAAAGACAGGCCCAGAACTCCCGTGGCCCTCCTGAAACTTCGGGAGGGCCACACCCGTCTCCACCCTCTATGCGCGTAGAGTCATTCGGGACTCTTGCGTACGTACCGGCCGGAAGGACACCCAGGACATGGACGCCATCTCCGTCATCCGCACCAAGCGGGACCGCGGCGAGCTGAGCCCCGAGCAGATCGACTGGGTCATCGACGCATACACCCGAGGCGAGGTCGCCGACGAGCAGATGTCCGCGCTGGCCATGGCGATCCTGCTGAACGGCATGAACCGTACGGAGATCGCCCGTTGGACCGCCGCCATGATCGCCTCCGGCGAGCGGATGAACTTCGACGCGCTCTCCCGCCCCACCACCGACAAGCACTCCACCGGCGGCGTCGGCGACAAGATCACCCTGCCGCTCGCCCCGCTGGTCGCCGCCTGCGGCGCCGCCGTGCCGCAGCTCAGCGGCCGCGGTCTCGGCCACACCGGAGGCACACTCGACAAGCTGGAGTCCATCCCCGGCTGGCGCGCCCACCTCTCAGGCGCCGAGATGCTGAACGTCCTGGACACCACCGGAGCCGTGATCTGCGCCGCGGGTGACGGGCTGGCCCCCGCCGACAAGAAGCTGTACGCGCTCCGCGACGTCACCGGCACCGTCGAGGCCATCCCGCTGATCGCCAGTTCGATCATGTCCAAGAAGATCGCCGAGGGCACCGGGGCGCTCGTCCTGGACGTCAAGGTCGGCTCCGGTGCCTTCATGAAGACCATCGAGGACGCCCGCGAACTGGCCTCCACCATGGTCGCGCTGGGCAGCGACAGCGGTGTGCGGACGGTCGCGCTCCTCACCGACATGGCCACCCCGCTCGGCCTGACCGCGGGCAACGCCCTGGAGGTGCGCGAGTCGGTCGAGGTCCTGGCCGGCGGTGGTCCGAAGGACGTCATCGACCTCACCCTCGCCCTGGCCCGCGAGATGCTGGATGCGGCCGGGCTCAAGGACGCGGACCCGGAGAAGGCCCTGGCCGACGGCTCCGCGATGGACGTCTGGCGCAGGATGATCTCCGCCCAGGGCGGCGACCCGGACGCCGCGCTCCCGGTCGCCCGCGAGCAGCACGTGGTGACGGCCCAGGCCTCCGGCGTGCTGACCCGTCTCGACGCGTACGACATCGGCGTCGCCGCCTGGCGCCTCGGAGCGGGCCGGGCCCGCAAGGAGGACCCGGTGCAGGCGGGTGCGGGCATCGAGCTGCACGCCAAGCCGGGCGACACGGTGACCGAGGGCCAGCGGCTGCTGACGCTGCACACGGACACCCCGGAGAAGTTCGAGTACGCGCTGAAGGCCCTGCCCGGTTCGTTCGACATCGCCCCGGCCGGCACGGAGTTCACGCCGACCCCGGTGGTGCGCGAGCGCATCGCGTAACACCGCCCGGGAACGCGAACGGCCCGCCGGGGTGGAGGAATCCGCCCCGGCGGGCCGCTCTTGTGCGGACGGTGCGCCTAAGAGCCTGTGACTGCCTACTTGCCGAAGTACGCGTTGTAGATCGACACCGACGACTTGTTGCCCTGCTTGTCGGTGACATTGGCCCGGTACGAGATGGACTTGCCCTTGGCCGGGTTCTTCACGGAGATCTTGCCCGACTTGACCGCGGTCTTCTTCCAGGTCTTGCCGGCGTCGTAACTGATGTACACCGTCAGCGACTTGAGGTTCTTACCGGCGGCCGAACCCTGTACCGTCACCGGCACCGAGGCCGTCCTGCCCGCCGTCACCCTGCCGTCCAGCGTCACGTTGGGGGTGAAGCGGACCGTGGACGCCGGGAGCTTCGCGGAGGCGGCCCTCTTGGACTTGAAGGTCCAGCTCGCGTCGATGCGGGTGGACAGGGTGCTGATCCTGGCGCTGCGCCGGACCGAGGTCGTCAGCTTGTAGTCCGCGGAGGCGGCCGGGACGACGAACGGCTCAAAACCGAAGAGCGGGTCCTGGTTCTCGGCGAACTTCTTGCCGTTGCGGTAGAGGACGGTCTTCACCGAGGTGTAGTCCGTGTAGCCATCGTGGCCCTTGCCGTCCGCGTGCAGCGGGAGAATGGCGGACAGCTCGTTGCCCTGGCGGAGGATGCCGTCGTACTTGCCGATCCGCGGGCCGAAGACGCCGGTGTTGACGGTCTTGGTGTAGGTCTTGCCACCGGTGAACGCCTGTTCGGCGCCGAGCGAGTACACGGTCTCACGGATCGGCCAGCCCTGGTCGTCGAGGCCGCCGTTCTGTCCGAAGTCGAAGCTCCACTTGGCCTTGTCGACGGTGGAGACATAGACCGTGCGCGTGCCGGGAAGCTTCTGCTGCACCGACATCTTGGGGAATGACCCGCCTTCGTCGGGCAGGCTGCCCCACGCGCTGATCTCACCGGTCTTGCCGCGCACACCAGGTGCCCCCATGGCCACCTTAACCGCGGCGAGCTGCTTGGCCGTCAGGTTGCGGGTGTAGCCGTTGGAGAGCTGGGTCACCGGGAGGCCGCCGAGCGCGATGTCGTACTCGGTCGACGCACCCTTGTACCAGGTGCCCATCCAGTGCTGGGACAACGAGCCGTCGGTCACCTTCGGGCCGACGTGTGCGGTGCGGAAGTTCTTCTGGTCCGGCACGGCGTAGTCGGAGGTCATCCAGAAGTTTTTGGCGCCGATTGTGTAGCCGGTCGCGACGTAGTCGGGCGTGAGCCCCTTCGCGGGCAGGGTGATGCTGACCGGCTTGGTCGTGCGGGCGTCGAACGTCACCGTGGTGTTCTTGGTGACGTTCAGCTTCGGCTGGGCGAACCAGTCGCCGCCCTTGTAAACGTTGTCCGAGCCCAGCATCTGGTCCGCGCTGAGGGTGTACAGGCCCTTGGGCACCCGCAGCTTCACCGAACCGTTGGTGATCTCCGGCATGAGCCACACGTCGGAGACCGCGTCGTCGAGGCCGGAGAGGTCGGCCGTCGCGGTCGCGGGCGCCTTGCCGTCCCGGCCGATGGCCTTGAGCGTCACGTCGTACGACTCGATCTCGCGCTCCACCGCGGCCGCCGTGCGGACGGTCTGGCCGCCACCGGTCGCCACGACATACGCGGAGTACGAACCGTCCGTCGTGCCGCCCAGCCGGGTGTTCGCCGTCAGGGGCACCTCGGCCGTGCCGCCCGCCGGGACGGTGACCTCGTTCGCGCCCAGGGCGAAGAAGCCGGCCGGGGCGGGCTTGCCCTTCGGATTGAGACCCGTCACCGCCAGCGAGAGGGTGACGTCGGTCGTCCCCAGGTTGCGGTATGTCACCTGCTTGGTGACCGGGGTGTCATTGGTGTGCGGCCACTGCTGCGTACCGAATCCGACCGAGACCGGGTCGGCGATGACGCTCTGGCCGATCGCCCTGTCGAGGGCGATCCTGCCCGTGCCCTGCTCGAACGGTGTGTACGCGCCCGGCTTGGCGGAGGCCGTCAGGGCCCCCTTCAGTTCGGTGTTCCGCCACTGCGGGTGCTGCTGCTTGAGCAGCGCCGCGGCGCCCGCGACATGCGGGGTCGCCATTGACGTACCGGAGATGGTCGTGTAGCCGGCCGGCTTCTGGCCGTACTCCTGGTCGATGAGCGAGCCCGGCACCGCGGCCGCCGTGATGTCCACACCGGGGGCGGTCACATCGGGCTTGACGGCTCCGTCGCCGACGCGCGGACCGCGGCTGGAGAAATTGGCCATCCTGTCGTTGTCGTCGACGGCGCCGACGGTCAGCGCGGCGTCCGCGCTGCCCGGGGAGTCCACCGTGCCCGCGCCGTCGCCCTCGTTGCCCGCCGCGATGGCGAACAGTACGCCGGTCTCGGCCGACAGCTTGTTGACCGTCTCCTCCAGGGGATCGATCCCCGGCTGGTCGAGACCGCCGAGACTCAGGTTGACGATGTCGGCGCCCTGCGCTGCCGCCCACTCCATCCCGGCCGCGATGCCGGAGTCCGTGCCGTAGCCGTCGTCGTCGAGCACCTTGCCCTCAAGCAGCTTGGCGTCCGGAGCCACGCCCTTGAACTTGCCACCCGACTTGGCGCCCGTACCGGCCGCGATCGACGAGACATGGGTGCCGTGCCCGACCCGGTCCTTGGTGTCGGCCGACGTGGAGAAGTTCTTCGTCGCCAGGATCTGGCCCTTGAGGTCCGGGTGGGTGGCGTCCACACCGGTGTCCAGGACGGCGATCTTGACGCCCTTGCCGGTGTACCCGGCCTTCCAGGCGGCGGGCGCACCGATCTGCGGCACGCTCTTGTCGAGGCTCGCCCTGCGTACGCCGTCGAGCCAGACCCGGTCGATTCCGGGTGCCGTGGTGCGCTCGACGCTGCGGGACGGCTTGGCGGTGAGCGCCTGCCAGATGTCCTCGGCGTCGCTCCTGGGCGTGATCACCGACTCGGCGTTCAGCGACTTCAGGGTCCGGCCGACCGAGGTGCCACCGGCGTCCCTGACGTCGGCCTTCGCGGCGCCCGTCTGTGCGCCCCGGTAGCCGACGATCAGCCGCAGGCCCTTCTGCTGGGACCTGCGGATCTCCGGACGGTTCAGGAAGGTGACGTCGAAGAACCGCCGGTCGAGCTTGCCGGAGCCGATCAGCCGGTGGGCGTCGGTCGGAAAGATGTACGTGTGCCCGTTGCGGACCTGCCGTTGTACGGGTATCTGCTCACGCCCCTTCGCGGGCTCGAAGCCCACGACCCGGCCCTTGGCGTCCACCGAGACGCGGTCGCCGGTGATGAGCGTCAGTTGATGCCGGTTCAGGGACTTGGCCCCGGTCGGCCGGGCCTGTTCCGCCTGTGCCACCGCCGGGGTGGTCATCCCGGCTGCGAGCGCCACGGCGGCCGCCGTGGCGATGGTCGATATACACGCGTTTCTCACGTGTCTGCGCAACTTTCCCCCTGGAGAATCAGGCGGCCCCCCGAGGGGCCACTGGTCAGTCGGCACCGAATGGGTCGCCGGTGCCGACCGGTTCACCTACCTAGAGGGGAAATTGATCGAGAGGGTTCACAGAAACAGCACAGATGACAGGAGTTGACGGAAGTTCATCGGTTGGTGCCCGTACCGGCCGGGTGGCCGAGGGGCGGGTGGGAGCAGCCACTGGGCGGGCACGGGGCGTCCACCACGCCGGGGCGCCGGGAAGGTGCGGATGCGGACGGCGATGAGTTTCGGCGGCCGGACCGGTCTCCCTGATGTGGAAGCCACGACCCCGATCGTTCTCGTCGTCACCGGCCGCGTCACACGCGCGGCCGTGCCGGGACTCTGCGCCGAGCTGGAGGCGCTGCTCTTCGACCCCGAGGGCGTCGTCCGCGACCCGGTCGCGGGGGTGGACTGCGATGTGGGCGGGGTCGTACAGGCGGACCTGGCTCTGGTCGAGGCGATAGCGAGGCTGGGGCTCATCGCGCGCCGGGCGGGCGGCCGACGGCTCCGGCTGCGCAATGTGCCGCCCGGACTGCAGCATCTGCTCGACCTGGTGGGGCTGGCCGATGTGGTGGACGTGGGGGAGCAGGGCTGAGAGCCTGTCGGGTGACCTTCGATCGGATGGCGTGCGTGCCAGGGCGTGGCCGCCCGATCAGAGGTCACCCGACAGGCTCTGAGGTGCCCGGCGCCGCTCCCCGGTGTCAGCCGGGGCGCGCGCAGTCCACCACCAACAGCCGGGCCGCCGAGGCCGAGGGGTGCGGCGTCGGCGTCGCTGTCGCGTCGTCGGCGCAGGCGCCGTCGTGCCAGTGGTCCGGCTGCGGTCCCGGTTCGGCGCCGGAGGCAGGGGGCCGGGCCGGGTGGGGCCCCTCGGTGGCGACGGGCTCACCCAGCCACTGCGTGACTCCCCAGCCGCCGAGCGCCAGCACCACCCAGCCCGCCACCAGCGCGTGCCCCAGCCGAGGCCGCCGCGTCATGCCGCTTCGGCCTCGAGGTGGTCGGGCAGGCCGAAGAGCGGGAACCAGCGGGGCGTGTCCAGGAAGCAGTGCATGCCGGTGATCGCACCGTCCGAGATGTCGATGACCTGCACCGCCCACGGCACGAATCCCGGACCGTCCGGATTCGGTTTGTACTGCGCGAACGCCGGGGTGCCGTTGGCCGCGGTCGCCACCAGACGGGAACCCTCGCAGCCCGCACCGAGGGAGCGCATGAAGCCCGTGATGTCGTCGTGCCCCTGGAGCCAGAGGTCGAACGGCGGCATGGTCATCACGGCGTCCTCGTGGAGCAGCGCGGTCAGCGCCGCCATGTCGTAGCCCTCGAACGCCGCCACATACCGCTCAAGGAGCTTGCGCTGCTCGTCGTCGAGCGGATCAGCGGTGTCGGTGGCCGCGCTCCGATGGTCCGTGAGCGTGGCTCGCGCCCGCTGCAGGGCGCTGTTGACCGAGGCGACCGACGTGTCGAGCAGTTCGGCGACCTCGCTCGCCTTCCACGCCAGCACCTCGCGCAGGATCAGCACGGCACGCTGCTTGGGCGGCAGATGCTGCAGTGCGGCGACGAACGCCAGACGCACCGACTCCCGGGCCACCGCGGCCTCCGCCGGGTCGGCCACCGACGGCAGGATCCGCCCGTCCGGCATCGGCTCCAGCCAGGTGTTCTCCGGGAGCGGGTTGAGCGCGGCCTGGGCGAGCGGTGTCGGGCCCGTCAGGTCGACCGGGCGGGCCCGTTTCTTCCCCGCGTTCAGCATGTCCAGGCAGACGTTGGTGGCGATCCGGTACAGCCAGGAGCGCAGTGAGGAGCGGCCCTCGAACTTGTCGAAATTCCGCCAGGCGCGCACCAGCGTGTCCTGTACCGCGTCCTCCGCCTCGAAGGCCGAGCCGAGCATGCGATAGCAGTAACCGGTGAGCTCGACCCGGTGTCCCTCCAGACGGCTGTCGATATCCGCCGGTGCCGTCAGATCACTCATCGCTCCACCCCTGTTGTGCTGTGACGCCGCTCACTTCGGCACTTCGGAAGCTACCGCAGGCCACTGACAACGGGGGCGGGAAGTGCCGAAGCCGCCCGCTCTCCGGTCACGTCCCCGATTCCGGTCACGTCCCCGATTCCGGTCACGTTCCGGGCTTGCGCCCGTACACGTACACGTCGTCGCCGTTCTTCAGCAGGTTCCAGTATGTCCTCGCGTCCGCGTCCCGCATGTTGACGCAGCCGTGCGAGCCGGGCGGGTTCCACATCTTCAGATTCACCGAGTGGAACGCCTGCCCGCCGTCGAAGAACTGGGAGTACGGCATCCACACGTGGTAGAGCGACGACCAGTGGTTGATGTGCCGCAGGTAGATCTTCTTCGAACCGGTGCGCGTCTCGTACCCGTTCCGCCCACTGCGGATCGGCACCGGACCGAACTTCAGCTTCGATCCGTCCTGGATCCAGCTGAGCTGTCGGGTCAGGTCCACACACGCGATGCGCCCCTTGTTCGTGGGGCACTTCTTGTCCTTGTTGGGATTCGTGCCGGCCGCCTTCTGTGCCGTGAGCGTCTTCATCGTCCGCCAGGTGACCGGTCCCGCGTACCCGATGTCGGGGGTGACCCCGTAGGTGCGCTGGAAGGACTGGATCGCCTTGCAGTCGGCGGCCGACTGCTTCCCGTCGACCGGCCGGTTCAGATACGCCTCGACCTGCTTCTGGTACGGCCCGGTGGATGTGGTGCAGGACGCCGCCTGCGCCGCCGTGCCACCGCCCAGGACGAGCGCCGGCGCCGCCATCAGCGCGGCGACGGACAGCGCGACCGCGCGCCGCGTCCGGACTCCCCGCATGTTCCCTACGACTGCCATGTACGCCAACTCCCCTTCGCGCCGCAGTGCGTTGATTACGCCTGATAGACGCGCGAAGGGGAGTCGGTGGTTGTGCGTGAGTATGTCTCAGTTCTGTACTGACGCCATCGGGACGAGGCGCCGCCGCTTGGCGCGGGCGACCCGCGACCCGTACAGCGTGATCGAGACGACGCCGAGGACCGCGAACAGCCCCAGCGTCACCGTGCCCGCCCAGCCACCGGCGTGGAAGGCGATCGCGCCGAGCGTGCCGCCCGCGCTGGAGCCCAGGTAGTACGCGGACTGGTAGAGCGCCGATGCCTGCGCCCGGCCGGTCGTCGCGGTCCGGCTCACGGACGACGAGGCGACCGCGTGCCCGGCGAAGAAGCCCGCCGTGATCAGGACCAGACCGAGAAGTACGGCGATCAGCTGGTCGGCGAGGGAGAGCAGCAGGCCGGTGGCCGTGGTGGAGACGGCCAGGTAGAGCGCGCCCCGGCGGCCGAGCCGTGCGACGAGCCTGCCCGCCGCCGCCGACGACACCGTACCGACGAGGTAGACCAGGAAGATCGAGCCGATGACACCCTGCGGGAGGTGGAACGGCTCCCCGACCAGCCGGTAGCCGATCACCGTGTAGACCGCCCCGAACACCGTCATGAACAGTGCGCCGATCGCGTACAGCCTGCGCAGCAACGGGTCGGCGAGGTGTCCGCCCACCGTCTTCGCCAGGGCCTTCGGGTTCAGCGAACCGGGCGTGAAGTGACGGGCCCTCGGGATCATGAAGTGGAAGACGACCGCGCAGGCCACGGCCAGCAGCCCGACCGCGCCGAGCGCCGCCCGCCAGCCCCACAGCTGGGCGATCCAGCCGGTGAGGATGCGCCCGCTCATGCCGCCGATGCTGTTGCCCGCCACGAACAGTCCGATCGCGGCGACCAGCGCCTTCGGCCGCACCTCCTCGGCGAGGTACGCCATGGCGGAGGCGGGAAGTCCGGCGAGGGCCGCGCCCTGGACGGCGCGCAGGGCGATCAGCCAGCCCAGCGAGGGGGCGAAGGGGACGAGAAGCCCGACCAGTACCGCGACCGTCAGCGACGCGGTCATCATCTGCCGCCGCCCGAACCGCTCGGAGAGCGCGCTCATCGGCAGCACACACAGTGCCAGCGCACCCGTCGCCGCCGAGACCGTCCAGCTGGTCTGTCCGGCCGTGGCGTCGAATCCGGCGGAGACGGCGGGCAGCAGCGCCTGGGTGGAGTAGAGGAGTGCGAACGTCGCGACACCGGCGGCGAAGAGCGCGAAGCTCATCCGGCGGTACCCGGGCCGGCCGGGCTCCAGCCGGTCAGGGGAGGAAACGGGCGCGACGGGCGATGAGGGGGCTGAGGCGTCCAGCGTGAGGGTGGACGCCTTGGTACTGGCAGGAGGCATACGTCGAAAGTAGATCTCTCTGATTCATGCGTCCAATGCACGAACTTGCGATAATCCATCCCATGGTGCATGAATACAGCTCACAGCCTCGGCTGTCACCGAGTAGTTACGAAGAAGACATTCGCGCGGTGCTCGCGCCGCGGCTCGCGTACTTCGAGGCGGTGGCCCGCCACGAGCATGTGACGCGCGCCGCGCACGAGCTCGGCGTCCCGCAGTCCACGCTGTCGCGGGCCATGGTCAGGCTGGAACAGGACCTGGGCGTCGCCCTGTTCGCCCGCAAGGGCCGTACCGTCTCGCTCACCCCCGCGGGCCGCACCTTCCTGGGCTCCGCCGAGCGGGCCCTCACCGAGGTGGAGCGGGCCGCGGACTCGGTACGGGCGGACGCCGATCCGACGGCGGGCAAGGTCGCCTTCGGCTTCCTGCACACCATGGGCTCCGAGACCGTCCCCGCCCTGCTCCGCGCCTTCCGCGCCGACCACCCGCGGGTCCGCTTCCAGCTGGTGCAGAACTACGGCGAGGCGATGATCGAACGCCTCCGGGCCGGCGGCCTCGACCTCTGCCTCACCTCCCCCGTCCCGGACGCCCCCGACCTGGTCGCCCGCCGCCTCGATGAGCAGTGGCTGCGTCTGGTCGTCCCGGAGGACCACCGCCTCGCCTCCCGCCGGCGGATCCGTCTGGCGGAGGCGGCGGACGAGGCGTTCGTGACCCTGGAGCCCGGTTACGGCCTGCGGCGGATCACCGACGACCTGTGCGCCGAGGCGGGCTTCAAGCCACGTGTCGCCTTCGAGGGCGAGGAGGCGGAGACCCTGCGCGGCCTGGTCGCGGCGGGCCTGGGCGTCGCCCTGCTGCCGCCCCCGGCGGTGGCCCGCCCGGGCGTGGTCGAACTGACGGTCACGGCCCCCCGCGCGGCCCGCGAGATCGGCGTGGCCTGGCTGGACGGCCACCCGGACACACCCCCGGTGGCGGCGTTCAAGCAGTTCCTGCTGTCGCGCAGGGGGCACCTGCTGCCCGACTGACGCGCGGACGGGGATGCGGGGCCGAGGCGTGTCCGCGCACATCGCGAGCCGCCCTCCGTCTGCCAGGCTCTAAGCCCCCAGCGACCGCCCGAACCCCGCAGCCAGCGGCATCCGCAGCCCCAGTGGTGGCGGCGCCGCCAGCGCGTCGGCGACCGGTCGTGCGTAGGCCCGCCCGAACAGCGAACCCCGTACGAAGTCCGTGGCCAGCGCCACCACTTCGGACCGGTGCTGGCGCAGCGCGTGACCGTCCGAGTGGACCTCGAAGCGGCAGGTGTCCCGGTTGGCCTTCTTGGCCCGCTCGGCCAGCCGGAACGACAACTCGGGGTCGGACCGGGCGTCGTTCGTGCCGTGGACGAACAACACCTGGCGGCCCAGCAGGTGCTTCACCGGTTCCGGCTCGGCCGAGGCCTCCCCGGGCAGCCAAGGAGCCATCGCCAGAACGGAGTTGACCGCCGCGTGGCCACCCGCGCGCAGTGCCGCCCGGCCGCCCATGCCGTGCCCGGCCAGACAGACGGGGATGTCGCCGTAGCGCCGTACGACCTCCTCCACCGCCCACTCCGCGTCCGCCGCGAGCTGCGCGTCCGTGGCGTTCCAGCCCCGGCAGCGGTAGTGCACGACATGCGCGGCCAGCCCGTCGTCCTGGCCCGCGCGGGCCAGGGTCCGGGCGAGCGGCAGCTGTAGTGCGTACGACAGGGAGGAAGGGCGGCGGTGCGAGTCGGCCTCGCCGTCCGGGAGCAGCAGGACCACTCCGCTGACCGCAGGTTGTGCTCCGGCCGTCTTCACGGCCCGTCCCAGCCTCGGAGCAGGCAGGGGAAGTGCGCGCTGTCCCATGACAGAACAGTGTCAGAAGGAGAGGTGTACTCCACCCGTATTCGCGGTCACTGTTACGTATCGGCGCGCGGCGCTCTACGCGCGTAGGCGTTAGAGTGCCCAGATGATGAGCCCGACCCCGCACGTGCCCGGCACCGACCAGATCCGACGCGCCCCCAAGGTGCTGCTCCACGACCACCTCGACGGCGGTCTGCGCCCCGGCACGATCGTCGACCTGGCCCGTGACGCGGGCTACGAAGCCCTTCCCGAGACCGACCCGGACAAGCTCGGCATCTGGTTCCGCGAGGCGGCCGACTCCGGCTCGCTGGAACGTTACCTGGAGACGTTCGCCCACACCTGTGCCGTCATGCAGACCCGGGACGCCCTGTTCCGGGTGGCCGCCGAGTGCGCCGAGGACCTGGCCGCGGACGGTGTCGTGTACGCGGAGGTGCGGTACGCCCCCGAGCAGCACCTGGAATCCGGGCTGACCCTCGAAGAGGTCGTCGAGGCGGTCAACGAGGGCTTCCGCGAGGGTGAGCGCCGGGCCCGTCAGGACGGCAACCGGATCAGGGTGGGCGCCCTGCTCACCGCGATGCGGCACGCCGCCCGCGCCCTGGAGATCGCCGAACTCGCCAACCACTACCGGGACCTGGGTGTCGTCGGCTTCGACATCGCGGGTGCCGAGGCGGGCTACCCGCCCACCCGCCACCTCGACGCCTTCGAGTACCTCAAGCGCGAGAACAACCACTTCACCATCCACGCGGGCGAGGCCTTCGGCCTGCCGTCGATCTGGCAGGCGCTCCAGTGGTGCGGCGCCGACCGCCTCGGCCACGGCGTCCGCATCATCGACGACATCGAGGTCGCCGAGGACGGCAGCGTGACGCTCGGCCGACTCGCCTCGTACGTACGGGACAAGCGCATCCCGCTGGAGATGTGCCCGACCTCCAACCTTCAGACCGGCGCCGCCGCCTCGTACGCCGACCACCCCATCGGGCTGCTGCGGAGGCTCCATTTCCGCCTCACCGTGAATACGGACAACCGGCTGATGAGCGGTACGAGCATGAGCCGGGAATTCGAGCGGCTGACCGAGACCTTCGGATACACGCTCGACGACATGCAGTGGTTCACAGTCAATGCGATGAAATCAGCGTTCATTCCTTTCGATGAACGTCTTGCGATGATCAATGACGTGATCAAGCCCGGATATGCCGAGCTGAAGTCCGAGTGGCTCTTCGAGCAGACCGCTGCGACCAGCGGCTCTTCGTCCCCCGCGGGCTGATTCGCGCGCTGTGCCGAACGGCCGGGACGATCAGATCCCGGCCGTTCGGCGTGTCCGGCATGTTTGCGGGACCGGTCGTGGGCTGACTAGTTTGCAGAGCCGCTCACATCCCCTTCCCCAAGGATGAATTCCACATGAAGCAGTCTGCTGCCAGGACTCTCGGTGTCGCCGCTCTCGGCGCCGCTTTCGCCGCTGCCGCCGCAGGTACCGCCTCGGCGTCCGCGCTGCCCGTCGACGCCGCGTCCGCCCTGCCCGTCGCCGGCTCGGCGCTGGGTACCGCGACCCGGAGCCTGCCGGTCCAGGACACGGCCACCAAGCTCCTCGGCAGCGGTCAGACGAAGGTCGTCCACGACGCCACCTCACCGCTGGGGGGCCTGCTCGGCGGACTGCCCGCCGGCGGCGTGAAGGCCAACGGTCTGTCGACCAACGGTCTCCCGCTCGGCGGCTGACCCCCGCACCCACGCACGTGGGGCGGACACCCGGTCCGGGTGTCCGCCCCACGTGCGCGTCCAGGGACGAGGAGATGTCCGGCCATGATCCGCCGGACGGCCCCTACCAGGCGGCCGCCGCCGACTTCTCGGCCGGCAGCAGCAGCCACAGCGCCAGATAGAGCAGGAACTGCGGGCCGGGCAGCAGGCAGGAGACCAGGAAGATCACGCGCATGGTCCCGGCGGATGTGCCGAAGCGCCGTGCCAGCGCTGCGCACACTCCGCCGATCATGCGTCCGTCTCGGGGGCGGGCAAGTGCGGCCATGGTGGGCTCCTTCGCGAACCGTCTGCTGGGGAGCAGCTCCGTCGTGCTCCCGATGTCTCCATGGTGGCTCCGCGAACGGGGGCAAAGCGTCGCTCTACGGTGCGATACCGACCCTGGAAATCGTCGGGGTCGACCCCTGAGAGGTCTCCTCCCTGGGGCGGGGAATCGCCCCCCGCACCCGCTGCTCCTGCTTCCGGCGGCGCAGCCGCTTCCGGAACACCGGCACCACCAGCAGATGGGCCAGTGCCACCCCGACCGTGTTCAGCAGCAGCGAGTCGACATCGACGACCTGCCCCGGCACCCCGGTCTGCGCCAGCTCGATGGTCAGCGAGATCAGCGACCCGGCGGCGACCGTACGTGCCAGCGAGGCCCACGGGGAGACGAAGAGCCGGCCCCCGGCCATCGGCAGCAGCACCCCCAGCGGTGCCAGCAACAACAGCCCCTCACCGATCCGGTGCGCCGCCGCGGCCGGGCCGAGGGACAGGTCCGCCCTGATGCCGGCGAGCGGTTGAAGGTTCGCCGCTGTCACCCACGGGACGTCCAGCGGGCGCAGAGTCAGCCACCCGACCAGCAGCAGATGCGCGAGGAGGAGGAACCCCCCGGCCGCGCGGAAGCGGATGACGGCCTGGCCGTCCGAACCTTGACCCACGCCTCCCAGGACGCCCCCACCGGCGGGATCGGTTCCGCCCCCGCCCCAGAAACCCGGGCGGGGGAGGCCGTCAGGGCAGCTCGAGCGCGCCGAGCGTCGGCACGGACTTCGGCCGGGCCTTCGTCTCCGAGGTGCACAGATAGCCGCGCGGTGCGTAGTTCCCGGGGCCGCCGAGCATCACCGTGCCGTCCGTGGCGAGCGACTCGCTCTCCGCGTAGGTGCACACGATCTGCGCCAGCGCCTGCGACGGCAGGTCCTCCGGCTGCTCGCTGAGCCGCAGCGCGGCCGCCGGATCGCCCCGACGCGCCTCGCTGATCCGGAGCGTCGTCGGCACGGTTGTGGAGAAGCCGGCCTGGCGCTCGTCGTCGGCCGGTTCCCGCTGCAGCTCGTCGAGGAGCGCCTGCGCCACCCGGACCCGGTCCGACTTCGCGTCGTGGACCTGCACCGCGCGGTCCACCGTGACCAGTTGCGAGGCGCAGACCAGATAGATCTGGACCGGGATGCCCTTCAACGCCTCTGTGCTGACGTCCTCCGCGGACATCGAACACGGCACCCGCGACGGCGCGGCCCCGGCGTCGACCGGCACCGAGGTGGTCCTGATTCCGCACCCGGCGGCCAGCACGGCGCAGACGACGGCGCCGGCCAGCGTTCCGGCCGAGCGGCGCGCCCGATGCGTACCACGGTTGCTGCGCATCACGTATCGCCGCCCTCCTCGTCCTGGACCTCCGCGTCGTGATCCTGCGCGGTGCGGGTGAGCTGTTCGGCATCGCGCGGCAGCCGCAGGACGAACACCGCGCCGTCGCCGTCCGGCGAGTTCGCCGCGGTGATGTCACCGCCGTGGATGTGCGCGTTCTCCATGGCGATCGACAGACCCAGCCCGCTGCCCTCCGAACGCGGCCTGGACGCACTGGCCTTGTAGAAACGGTCGAACACGTGCGGCAGGACGTCCTCGGGAATGCCGGGTCCGTGGTCGCGCACCTCGATGACGAGTTCGTCGCCGTCGGTCCGTACCGCGACCCGTACCGGCGAACCGCCGTGCTTCAGCGCGTTGCCGATCAGATTGGCCAGGATCACATCGAGCCGGCGCGGATCGAGGCGGACCATCATGCCGCGCTCGGCGTCCAGATCCACCGCGTCCAGCCAGGCCCGGGCGTCGATACAGGCGGTGACCTGGTCGGCGACATCGACCGTGTCGAGGACGAGCCGGGCGGTACCCGCGTCGAAGCGGGTGACCTCCATCAGGTTCTCCACCAGGTCGTTGAGCCGCCGGGTCTCGCTGACCACCAGGTGCACGGCGGGCGCGATCATCGGGTCGAGGCTGTCGGCCTCGTCCTCCAGCACCTCGGCGACCGCGGTGATCGCGGTGAGCGGGGTCCGCAGTTCGTGCGACATGTCGGCGACGAACCGGCGGCTGGACTCCTCCCGCGCGCTCATGTCCGCGACCTTCTTCTCCAGCGAGCTCGCGGCCTTGTTGAACGTGCGGGAGAGATCCGCGAGTTCATCGGTGCCGGACACCACCAGGCGGGTGTCGAGTTTCCCCTCGCCCAGCTTGCGCGCCGCGTCACCGAGCCGCTGCACCGGCCGCAGCACCGTCGTCGCGGCGGCCTGCGCCAGTAGCGCGGAGCCGACCAGGGCGAGAGCCGTGGCGATCCCCAGCGACCACGCAAGGGAGTTGAGGTCCTGCCGTTCCTGGTCGAGCGACTTCAGCATGTAGCCGGTCGGACCACCACCGATGATCTTCGTGCCGGCCACCAGGTACGGCGTACCGCGGATCGAGGTCCGCTGCCAGAACAGGTGGTACGCGTACTTGTTGCCCGCCTCCACCGGCTGCTTCCGGTTGACCTGCCGCTGCAGCGAGAGCGGCACGTTGTCGAGCGTGAACGTGTCCAGATCGGAGTTGCCCACGATCGGCTTGCCGCCGTCACGCTTGTCGACGAGCAGCACGCTGTAGCCAGGGCTGCTGCTCGCCATCTGCACGGCGGTGTTCTGCAGGTCGTCCTTGGTCGGCCGCAGCGGCAGCGAAGCCGCCCGGTTCTGCATCTCCTGCCGGAAGTCCCCGAGCGCCGCATCCTGCGTCCGCGTCAGGACGGCCTCGCGGTTGAGCCAGTACGCGATTCCCGAGGCCGACACCGCGGCGGTCAGCGCCACCAGTGCGAACACGACGACGAGCCGCAGCCGCAGACTGGTCCAGCGAAGTCCGGCGAGCAGACTGCGTTTGGCGGCAGCACTCACTGAGGCGAGTCCAGCCGGTAGCCCACGCCGCGCACGGTACGGATCAGGGTCGGCGAGGACGGCACGTCCTCCACCTTGGCCCGCAGCCGCTGCACACAGGCGTCGACCAGCCGGGAATCACCGAGATAGTCGTGTTCCCAGACCAGCCGCAGCAACTGCTGACGCGACAGGGCCTGCCCGGGGCGACGGCTCAGTTCGAGCAGGAGCCGCAGCTCGGTCGGTGTGAGCTGCAGGTCCTCCCCATTCTTCGTCACGGTCATCGCGGAACGGTCGATGACGACGTTCCCGAACGTCGCCGAGTCCGTGGACTCGCGCTCGCCGCGGCGCAGCACCGCGCGGATCCGGGCGTCGAGCACCCGGCCCTGCACGGGTTTCACCACGTAGTCGTCGGCGCCGGACTCCAGTCCGACCACGACGTCGATGTCGTCGCTTCGCGCGGTCAGCAGAATGATCGGCAGCTGGTCGGTGCGCCGGATACGGCGGCACACCTCGAAACCGTCGATGCCGGGCAGCATCACATCCAGCACGATCAGGTCCGGCCGCTGCTCGCGCAGCAGTTTCAGGCCGTCCTCTCCCGTCGCCGCGGTGGCCACACGGTGGCCCTGGCGCGACAGCGAGAGTTCGAGGGCCGTGCGGATGGCGTCGTCGTCCTCGATCAGCAACAGGAAAGGCACGGAGGTCATTCTGGCCCATGGTGGAGCTTCAGTTCGACACTTGAAGCGCTCTCATACATCCGGCGCACCGGCGGGAGGCCCTGTGACAGGTCTGTGACAGTCGGCGGACAGCGTCATGAAACAGCCCGGGCAAGCTCATTGGCACAAGGAACGGACGGACTCCACCGACGGGGGGCGCGAGATGAACGCACTGCACAGCACGACCACAAGCGCAGTTGTCACGCGTCTCCACGACGTCGGCAGGGGCACCGAGAAGTCCGGCGCAGGAGGGGGCGCCTCCCTGCTCGAGCGGAGCCGAGAGCTCGGGGCAGGGCGGGGGTGCGTTCGTGGTGTCGGCCGTCAGCACACGTCCTGTATGACGGTGGTCGACGCAACCGGGGGAGCCGGCGGGGGAGCCGCGTACGGGGAGGTCACGGGGGAGCGGATGTCCCGGACGGAGAGTTCGGACGCCGAAGCGGCGTTCACGACCTACGTCCAGGAGCGCCGCGCCTCCCTGTACGCAACCGCCTACCACCTGACCGGTGACCGGTTCGAGGCCGAGGACCTGCTGCAGAGCGCCCTCTTCTCCACCTACCGGGCGTGGGACCGGATCAGTGACAAGGCGGCGGTCGGCGGATACTTGCGCCGCACCATGACCAATCTGCACATCAGTGCGTGGCGCCGACGCAAGTTGAACGAATACCCGACCGAGGAACTGCCGGAGACGGCGGGCGACACGGACGCGATGCGCGGTACGGAACTGCGTGCCGTGCTCTGGCAGGCGCTGGCGCGGCTGCCGGAACTCCAGCGCACGATGCTGGTCCTGCGGTACTACGAGGGGCGCACGGACCCGGAGATCGCGTCGATACTCGACATCAGTGTCGGCACGGTGAAGTCGAGCATCTGGCGGTCGCTGCGGCGGCTGCGCGAGGACGAGGTGCTGAGCTTCGGCCGTGACGAGGAGGAGTCCTTCGGCGAGCTGGTGGCCTGAAGGCAGCGGGGGATCCGGGGGGATCCGGGGACTGCTGCTTCGGGGGAAGCGACAGGCTCTTACGGGGGGCACGCAGCGGGGTCGGATGGGCCGGGGGGTCCTGTCCGGCCCTGTGGTGCGTGCGGGGACGGGTGCGGGGAGACAGGGGGCCTCGCGGGGCTCTGCCCCGGACCCCGGTCCTCAATCGCGCGACGGCCTCGGATCCGGGGTTCTGCCCCGGGAGCCCGGGACGACCAGGCCCGATTCGTAGGCCGTCACCACCGCCTGGGTGCGGTCGCGCAGGGCCAGTTTGGTCAGGATTCGGCTGACGTGTGTTTTCACCGTCTCCTCCGTGATCAGCAGGCGCGTCGCGACCTCCGGGTTGGACAGGCCCTCCGCCACCAGGCGCAGGACCTCGGTCTCCCGGCGGGTGAGTGCTGCGAGCACCGCCGCGGGTACGGGGTCCGGCGTGCGGTGCTGGGTGGCGAATTCGCTGATCAGGCGGCGGGTGACCGTCGGTGCCAGCAGGGCCTGGCCGGCCGCGATGACGCGCACCGCGTCGAAGAGCCGCTCCGCGGTGACGTCCTTGAGCAGGAAGCCGCTGGCTCCGGCGCGCAGCGCGTCGTACACGTACTCGTCCAGGTCGAACGTGGTCAGGATGAGGATGCGGGGGCCGTCCGGGCCCGACGCGGCCAGTTGTCTCGTCGCTTCGATGCCGTCCGTGCCCGGCATCCGTACGTCCATGAGGACCACGTCGGGCCGGAGACCGGCGCACGTCCGTACCGCTTCGGCGCCGTCGCACGCCGTGCCGACGACGGTGAAGTCCGGCTGCGTGTCCAGCAGGGCGGCGAAGCCCGTGCGGACGACCTGGTGGTCGTCGGCGACGACGATCCGTACGGCGGGCTGTGGCTCGGTGCTCATCCGGTGGTCTCCGCGTGGGTCGGCAGTACGGTCTCGACGAGGAAGCCGCCGCCGGGCGCGGGGCCGGTGCGCAGTTCGCCGCCGACCGCGGCGGCACGCTCGCGCATGCCGGACAGTCCGTGGCCGCCCGCGGGCGGCGCGGGCGGCGGGCCCGGGCCGTTGTCGCGGATGCGCAGGGCGAGGGTGCCGGCGCCGAAGTGCAGTTCCACGTCGACGGCGGCGCCCGGTGCGTGCCGCCGGGCGTTGGTGAGGGCTTCCTGGACGATGCGGTAGGCGGCGAGCTCGACGCCCGGGTCGAGCGCCGCCTGCCGGCCGCGGACGATGAGGCGGGTGCCCGTCCCGGACGCGTCCCGGGCCTCGTCGAGCAGGTCGACCAGTTGTCGCAGGCCCGGCTGCGGCTGCCGGTCGGCCGTATCGGACCCGGTGTCCTCGCGCAGGACGCCGAGCAGCCGACGCATCTCGGTCAGCGCCGCCCGCGCGGTGTCGCCGATCGACGACAGCCGCTGCGCACCGGCGGCGGGCATCCCGGGGGTGGTCAGCCGGGCCGTCTCCGCCTGGACGGCGATCATGGATATGTGATGGGCGACGACGTCGTGCAACTCGCGGGCGATCCTGGCGCGTTCGCCGCGTGCCGTGTGTTCGAGCAGGGTGCTGGTCATCGCCCGGTGCGCGGCGCTGTGGGTGAGTGCCTCGCCGCGGGCCCGGCGGGCGATGCCCGCCCACGCCGCGACCGGGGCGAGCGAGGCCAGCAGCACGGTGAGGACGCCGGTTTCGGAGTGCGCCGGGGCGAGCCGGGCGAGTGCGAGCGGCAGGAACGGCATGGCGAGGAGCGCCGCCGACCGCGGTGAGCCCGCACGGCCCAGCCGGTGCAGGACGATCAGCTGGGCGCAGAGCCCTGCGACGGTCAGCGAGCGGAACGGGGCCAGCGACAGCACGGTTGCCGCGGTGACCGACGCGGCGGCCGCGGCAGGACTCAAGAACGCCGAGGGCAGCGCGGTGGCCACCGCGAGCAGGCCGATGAGCAGGCCGAACCGGACCGTGACGCCGCTGTCCACCGTCCGCGCGAACGACTCGGTCACCGCGAGCAGCGCCAGGACCGTCCCGGCCACGGCAGGCGTACGAGGGCCGGCGCCGATGCGCCGCCCCCGCTCGGCCCGTCCGCTCCACCGGTGCTCGTCCACGTCCGTCATTCTTGCCGCAGGTGGCGCACCCCGGCATCCCTCTCATGAGGGACCTGTGGCACCGGACATCCCTCGTGCCAGGGAGGGCAGAAGTCGCTGTCCGGCGTGACGACCGCGGGGCACCGGGCTGCCTAGCCTGCCAGACATGGAAGCAACCGTGGAAGTCACCGGCCTGCGCAAGCGTTACGGGCCGACCACCGCGCTGGACGGGATGACGTTCACCGTCAGGCCCGGACAGGTCACCGGTTTCGTCGGCCCCAACGGCGCCGGCAAGTCGACCACGATGCGGGTCATCCTCGGCCTGGACACGGCCGACGAGGGCACCGCGCTGATCGGAGGTCAGCCGTACCGGAACCTGCGGAACCCGCTGAACCACATCGGGGCGCTGCTGGACGCCGCCGCGCTGCAGCCGGGCCGGACCGCCCGCAACCATCTGCTGTGGCTGGCCCACTCGCAGGGCCTCGGCGCGCGGCGGGTCGACGACGTCATCGAGCAGGCCGGTCTGGGGCCGGTCGCCGGGCGCCGGACGGCGGGCTTCTCGCTCGGCATGCGGCAGCGCCTCGGGATCGCCGCCGCACTGCTCGGCGACCCGCCGGTGATCATGCTGGACGAGCCGTTCAACGGCCTGGACCCGGAAGGCATCGTGTGGATGCGCGACTTCCAGCGTGCGCTGGCCGCACAGGGCCGGGCGGTGCTGCTGTCCAGCCACCTGATGAGCGAACTGCAGGACACCGCCGATCATCTGGTGGTGGTCGGACGTGGCAGGGTCATCGCCGACACCAGCGTGCGCGAGCTGATCGGGGCCGCGTCCGGCGACCGGGTCACGCTGCGGACCTCGGCACGGGCGGAGGCGATGACGGCGCTTGCGTACGCCGGAGCAACCGTGGCGGCCACCGACCGCGACACCCTCACCGTCTCCGGGCTGGCGGCGGGGCACGTCGTGACGCTGCTCGGTGAGAGCGGGGTGCCGTTCTCCGAAGTGTCCGCGCACCGCGCGACACTGGAGGAGGCGTACATGGAACTGACCCGGGACGCGGTCGAGTTCCGCGCCGCGGCGGCCGAGGAGCCGGCCCGATGACCGGGACCACGACGTCGTACCGCTCCGGGACGCCGGCCGTGCACACCGGGTTCACCCAGCAACTGCGGGGCGAGTGGACCAAGTTCCGTACGGTACGGGGCTGGGTCGCCGGACTCGCGGCCGCGGCGCTGGTGATCGTACTGATCGGGCTGATCGGCGTCCACGCGGAGCGGCCCACCTGCGAGGACCCGAACCAGCCCTGCACCGGTGCCAGGGGTCCGGGCGGCGAGGCCGTGACGGACCGGTTCTACTTCGTGCACCGGCCGTTGACCGGGGACGGCAGCATCACCGTACGGATCACGTCGCTGGCCCCGGACAGTGCGAAGGGCGAGCTGCCGCCCTGGGCGAAGGCGGGGATCGTCCTGAAGGCGGGCGACCGGGCGGGGTCGGCGTACGCGGCCGTCATGGCCACCGCCGGGCACGGCGTGCGGATGCAGCACAACTACACGCACGACACAGCCGGTGAGCCCGGCACCGCCTCCGCCGCGTCCCCGCACTGGCTGCGGCTGACCCGGACCGGGGACACGGTGACCGGCTACCGGTCGGCCGACGGGGCGCGCTGGACCGCGGTCGGCACCGCACGCCTGACCGGTCTGCCGTCGCAGGTGCAGGCCGGGATGTTCGCCGCCTCGCCACCCGCCACGGCGTCGACGAGCCAGAAGTTCGGGGGGCTGAGCAACCGCGGGGCGCCCACCCGGGCCACCGGTGTCTTCGACCACGTCGCTCTCAGCGGCGCGGAGTCCGGGGACCCGGCGTGGCACGGTGAGCAGATGGGCGGACCCGCCGATGACTTCGCGTCGGACGGCACGTTCCGCCGGGCGGACGACACGTTCACCGTCACCGGGTCCGGCGACATCGCACCGGCCGTGGGCGGCCCCATGACCGCGGGCGGTCAGACCATCGAGCGCGGCCTGGCCGGCACGTTCGTCGGGCTGATCCTGGTGATCGTTGTCGGGGCGACGTTCATCACCGCCGAGTACCGGCGCGGACTGATCCGCACCACCCTCATGGCGAGCCCGCGGCGGGGCAGGGCGCCGGCTGCGAAAGCCGTCGTCCTCGCCGCCGTGACCTTTGCGGCCGGGCTGCCCGCCGCGGCGGCGGCGGTGCTGCTCGGTGAATGGCTGGTGCGCCCCGGCGGCTTCGACTTCCCGGTCGGCACGCTCACGGAGCTGCGCGTGGTCGCCGGTACGGCGGCCCTGCTCGCGGTCACCGCGGTGCTCGCCATGGCCGTCGGCACCGTACTGCGGCGCAGCGCCGGGGCGGTCACCCTGGTGTTCGCGGCGATCGTCCTGCCGTACATCCTCGCGACCGCCTCGATCCTGCCCGCCGGGCCCTCGCAGTGGCTGCTGCGTGTCACCCCGGCAGCGGGCTTCGCCATTCAGCAGAACATGCCGCAGTACGCGCAGGTGGACAGCGACTACACACCGGCCTTCGGCTATTTCCCGCTGCCGCCGTGGGGCGGATTCGCGGTGCTGTGCGGGTGGACGGCTGTCGCGCTGGTCGCGGCGGTGTTCATGATGCGCCGGAGGGACGCATGAAGCAGACCCTGCACGCGGAGTGGACGAAGCTGCGCACCGTGACGGCCCCGGGGTGGCTGCTCCTTGCCCTTGTCGTGCTCACGGTGGCGGTCAGTGCCGCGACGGCTGCCGCCGCCGAGTGCCCGTCGACGGGCTGTCACCAGGACGTCGCCAGGCTCAGTCTGACCGGGATCCATGTGGGGCAGACGGTCGTCGCCGTCCTGGCCGTGCTGGTGATCAGCGGCGAGTACAGCACGGGGATGATGCGCACCACGCTGATGGCGACACCGCGCCGGTCCACGGTCCTGGCCGCGAAGTCGGTCGTCCTCACGGGGGTGGTGCTGGTCGCCGGGGCGGTCGCGGTGTTCGGCTGCCTGCTGGCGGCGGGGCTGATCCTGCCGGGCAACGGCTTCACGACGGCGCAGGGCCAGGCGATGCTGTCCCCGGCCGACGGTCCGACGCTGCGCGCGGCGGCCGGGTCGGTGCTGTACCTGGTGCTGATCGCCCTGACGGCCCTCGGCACCGCCACCGCGGTCCGGGACCCGGCGGCGGCGGTCGGCGTCGTACTCGGCCTGCTCTTCGTCCTCCCGATTCTCACGCAGCTGGTCACCGACCCGGACTGGCACCGTCACCTGCAGCAGATCGCCCCGATGACGGCGGGGCTCGCCCTTCAGTCCACGACCGGTGCCGACAGCCTGCCCATCGGCCCGTGGGCAGGGCTGGGAGTGCTCGCTGGATGGGCCGTGGCCGCGCTCCTGGGAGGGGGACTGGTCCTGAGGCTTCGGGACGCGTGAGCCCCCGACGCCGGACCGGCTACGCCACCTCGCGCGCCACCGGTGCCCGGCGGCACCGTCCTGCCGCAGCCGCCGCCAGGCGCCCGAGCGCCTCCTGCTTCCCGCAGGGGTGAGCGCCCAGCGCCGTCTGCCGTGCCACGATCCGCCGCTCCGCGCGCATCAGCCGCCACCCCCGTCGCAGCAGGAACGGCACGGACTTGCGGCCCTCGCGCAGATCGCGCAGCAGCCGGCGCCGGAACGTCGTCGTCGGGCGGCCGCGCAGGCACAGCGCGTCCGCCAGGACACCCAGTTCCTGGCATCGCTCGACTATGTCCGCCGCGAAGATGCCCTCGGCCACGAAGAGCGGCGTCCGCTCGATGTGGAGCGCCTCGTGGTCGATCCGGGAGCTGGTGGCGATGTCGTACACCGGAACGTTCGTACGCCCCGTGCGGCACAGCTCCGTGATGGCGGCGACCGCCGCATCCGCGTCCCAGGACTGTGCGGAGTCCCAGTCGATGTCCGAACTGCCCGGGACCAGCGGCAGTGTGGGGTCGTCGCCCTCCTTGTAGAAGTCGTCCAGGCGCAGCACCGGAAGGTCGGTGCGGGCGGCCAGGGAGGACTTGCCGGAGCCGGAGGGGCCCGCGAGCAGCACGACGCGGGTCGGGATCGGTTGGGAACTCACAGGACACGAGTGTGAGGCATCGACCCGCGCAGGGGATCCCCCGGTACCCGTGTTGGTATCCAGCATCACAGCTCAACTACTCTACGCGTACAGATGATTACTCGATCGCTGTCGATCAGGTGGGAACTCCATGGCACGTCATGCACTTTCCAGGTCCCGACGCCCCGCGCTGCTGCGCGCAGGTCTGACCGTCACCGCGATGGGCGCCGCGCTCGGTGCGGGGGGTGCGGCGGCCCACGCGGCGCCGCTGCCCATCGCTCCGGCCCCGGGCGCCGACAGCAGTCTCGACGCGGTCGGTGAGGCGACCGGGGGCGCGGTGACCGGGACACTCGGGCACGGGGTCTCTCCGGTCACGAACCTTCAGCTCGACCCGCTGGCCAAGACGGGTGTGGACCCGCTGGCCAACGGGGTGGGGACGCAGATCGGCGACTTCAAGCCGGTCACCACGGGCATCGTCACCGAACCGCTGAGCGGCGGTGGTGCGCTGAACGACCTGCCGTTGATGGGGCAGGTGACGGGGCTGGTGCACGGCTGATCCCCGCACACAGGGCCGCGGCCCGCCCCTCCGCAGTGTTGCCGGAGGGGCGGGCCGCAGTCGCGTCGGTCAGTAGGAGGAACCCGAGACGCCGAGCGCGCCCGTGGGGTGCCAGACCGTCTTGGTCTCCAGGAAGGCCGTCAGGCGGTGCGTGCCCGGGTCGGCCGACCAGTCGTCTCCGTCCACAGCCTGTGGACGATCGGAGCTCTGCGCTTCCTTCTCCGGGTGGTGGCGGGAGACGGGTGGGCGGAGAACTCGCTTCAGGTTGTCCGCTGCCGCGATCTCCAGCTCCTTCGCCAGATCGGCGTCGGCGCCCGTGAGATCGATCGCGTTCACGTCCTGGTGGGACGCGAGCGGGGCCGCGAGCTCCGCCGTCTTCCCGGACAGGATGTTCACCACACCGCCCGGCAGGTCGGAGGTGGCCAGCACCTCGCCCAGGGACAGCGCCGGGAGCGGGGCGTCGGCGGACGCGATGACGACCGCCGTGTTGCCGGTCGCGATCACCGGCGCGACGACGGAGACCAGGCCGAGGAACGACGACTTCTGCGGTGCCACGACCGCGACCACGCCCGTCGGCTCGGGCGTGGACAGGTTGAAGAACGGGCCCGCGACCGGGTTCGCCCCGCCCACGATCTGGCCGATCTTGTCGGTCCAGCCCGCGTACCAGACCCAGCGGTCGATCGCCGCGTCCACGACGGCCGCCGCCTTGGACTTCGACAGCCCTTCCGCGTCCGCCACCTCCCGTACGAACTGGTGCTTGCGGCCCTCCAGCATCTCCGCGATGCGGTAGAGGATCTGGCCGCGGTTGTACGCCGTCGCGCCCGACCAGCCGCCGAACGCCTTGCGGGCGGCCACGACCGCGTCCCGTGCGTCCTTGCGGGAGGCCTGCGGCGCGTTCGCCAGCCACCTGCCCTTGTCCGCCGCGTCAGCGGCAGATGTCTTCGCCGTCACCTCGTACACCCGGCCGCTCTCGGAGCGGGGGAACTTGCCCCCGACGTACAGCTTGTAGGTCTTGAAGACACTCAGACGGTTATCGGACATCGAGGTACGCCTCCAGGCCGTGACGGCCGCCTTCGCGGCCGAAGCCCGACTCCTTGTAACCGCCGAACGGCGAGGTCGGGTCGAACTTGTTGAACGTGTTGGCCCAGACGACGCCCGCCCGGAGCTTGTTCGCCACCGCGAGGATGCGGGAGCCCTTCTCCGTCCAGATGCCGGCCGACAGGCCGTACTGGCTGTTGTTGGCCTTGGCGACCGCCTCGTCCGGCGTACGGAACGACAGGACGGAAAGCACCGGGCCGAAGATCTCGTCGCGGGCGATGGTGTGCGCCTGGGTGACGTTCGTGAACAGCGTCGGGGCGAACCAGTAGCCGGACGACGGGAGATCGCAGGGGGCCGACCAGCGTTCGGCGCCCTCCGCCTCGCCCGTCTCGACCAGCGCCGTGATCCGGGAGAGCTGCTCCTGAGAGTTGATCGCACCGATGTCGGTGTTCTTGTCCAGCGGGTCGCCGAGGCGCAGCGTGGACAACCGGCGCTTCAAGGAGTCCAGCAGCTCGTCCTGGATCGACTCCTGGACGAGGAGGCGCGAGCCCGCGCAGCAGACCTGGCCCTGGTTGAAGAAGATGCCGGTGACGATGCCTTCGACGGCCTGGTCGATCGGGGCGTCGTCGAAGACGATGTTCGCGCCCTTGCCGCCCAGCTCCAGGGTGACCTTCTTGTCCGTACCGGCGACCTGGCGGGCGATCGCCTTGCCGACCGCGGTCGAGCCGGTGAAGGCGACCTTGTCGACGTCCGGGTGCTGGACGAGGGCCGCGCCCGCGTCCCCGTACCCGGTGAGGATGTTCACGACACCCTTCGGCAGGCCCGCCTGGCGGCAGATGTCCGCGAAGAAGAGCGCGGAGAGCGGGGTCGTCTCGGCGGGCTTCAGGACCACGGTGTTGCCGGTGGCGAGCGCCGGGGCGATCTTCCAGGCCAGCATCAGCAGCGGGAAGTTCCACGGGATGACCTGGCCCGCGACGCCGAGCGGGCGGGGGTTCGCGCCGTAGCCCGCGTGGTCGAGCTTGTCGGCCCAGCCCGCGTAGTAGAAGAAGTGCGCCGCGACCAGCGGGAGGTCCGCGTCGCGGGTCTCCTTGATCGGCTTGCCGTTGTCGAGGGTTTCGAGAACGGCGAGCTCGCGGGAGCGCTCCTGAATGATCCGGGCGATCCGGAACAGGTACTTGGCGCGCTCGGAGCCCGGCAGCGCCGACCACTTCTCGAACGCCTTGCGGGCCGCCTTCACGGCCCGGTCGACGTCCGCGGCGCCGGCCTGCGCGACCTCGGAGAGGACCTCCTCGGACGACGGGGAGACCGTCTTGAAGACCTTGCCGTCGGCCGCGTCGGTGAACTCGCCGTCGATGAACAGGCCGTACGACGGCGCGATGTCGACGACCGACCGCGACTCGGGGGCGGGTGCGTACTCGAATGCAGATGCCATGGGGATCAGTCCACCGTCACGTAATCGGGGCCGGAGTAACGGCCGGTGCTGAGCTTCTGGCGCTGCATCAGCAAGTCGTTCAGCAGGCTGGAGGCGCCGAAGCGGAACCAGTGGTTGTCCAGCCAGTCCTCGCCGACGGTCTCGTTGACCAGGACGAGGAACTTGATCGCGTCCTTGGAAGTGCGGATGCCGCCGGCGGGCTTCACACCGATCTGCACCCCGGTCTGCTCCCGGAAGTCGCGCACGGCCTCCAGCATCAGCAGGGTGTTCGCGGGCGTGGCGTTGGTCCCGACCTTGCCGGTCGACGTCTTGATGAAGTCCGCGCCCGCCAGCATGCCGAGCCAGGAGGCGCGGCGGATGTTGTCGTAGGTGGACAGCTCTCCGGTCTCGAAGATGACCTTGAGGCGGGCGTCGGTGCCGTCGGCACGGGCGCACTCGGCCTTTACGGCGAGGATCTCCTCGTACACCTTGAGGTAGTGGCCGGAGAGGAAGGCGCCCCGGTCGATCACCATGTCGATCTCGTCGGCCCCGGCGGCCACGGCGTCGCGGACGTCCGCGAGCTTCACGTCGAGCGCGGCGCGCCCGGCGGGGAAGGCCGTCGCGACGGACGCCACCTTCACGCCGGAACCGGCCAGCGCGGCGGCGGCCGTCGCCGCCATGTCGGGATAGACGCAGACCGCGGCGGTGCGCGGGGTCGTGCGGTCGGTCGGGTCGGGATTGACGGCCTTGGCGGCGAGAGCCCGGACCTTGCCCGGGGTGTCCGCGCCTTCCAGCGTCGTCAGGTCGATCATCGAGATGGCGAGGTCGATGGCGTACGCCTTGGCCGTCGTCTTGATCGAACGGGTTCCGAGGGACGCGGCGCGCGCTTCGAGGCCGACGGCGTCGACGCCGGGCAGCCCGTGCAGGAAGCGGCGCAGCGCACCGTCGGACGCGGTCGCGTCGGAGAATGCGGGTGCAGTGGTGGGCATGGTCACCAGACGAGCATATCTACGCGCGTAGCGGCCTGTACAGGGGGGAGGGGTTACCGGCGTGGAGCGCAGTGCACGTGCGGGTGCGGGGTGGCCGCTCCGGCGGGGCCCCCGCACGTCAGGCAGAATCGGCCTCATGACGAGTCCCACACCTCCCACCGAGCCGTCCTACGCCGACCGGACCTTCCGGTCACCCGCCGGGATGGTGGGCGGTGCCCTGCTGCTCCTGCTGGTCTGCTGGCTCGGCGTGGATGCCCTGATCAGGGGTGACGGGCGGACACCGTGGCTCGCCCTGGCCGGACTGCTGACGGCCGTGCCGCTGATCGTCGCGTTCACCCTGCGACCGGTCGTGTCGGTGAACAAGGAGCGGATCCGGATCCGCAACCCGTTCCGGACGATCACGGCGCCGTGGTCGGCGGTCGCGGACGTGCGGGCCGGGTACTCCACCGAACTGTTCACCCAGGACGGCGCGAAGTACCAGCTGTGGGCGGTGCCGGTGTCGCTGCGGCAGCGCAAGAAGGCGGCACGGCAGCAGTCGCGCCAGTCGCAGGACGATCCGTACCGGCGGACGTCGGTGCATGCTGATGTGCGGGACACGAATGCGCGGATTGCCGGGGCGGATCAGGCGGTGGCGGATCTGCGCGAGATGGCTGAGCAGGGTGGGGGCGGCGCGGGTGGCACCGGTGGCGCCGAGGCAGTCGTCGTGCGGTGGGCGTACGAGGTGATTGCACCGTCGGTCGCGGGGGTCGTGCTGCTGGTGGTGCTGCTGGCGCTGGGCTGAGGGCTGTCCTGCTCATCGCCGGCGGGCGCACGACGACAGCTGCAGCACCCCGTTGCTCTGTCGGAGCGCCCGGATACGTCCCGTGTGAGGATGCCCTCCGCCTTGCGATGCACCGCGTCCGACGCCGCGCGCCGATCCGCGAGGGATGACGGGACGGCCCTGAGACGGACCACCGGGTGAGCACCAGCCGCCCGACCAGGCGTACGGCGGCGCAGCCGGCCGGGGCGGGCGCGGCGTCCGGGACCGCAGGGCCCGGCCCTTGCGCCACCGCCTCCCGTGACCGGCGGCTGCGCGGCACGGGAGGCGGGGACAATCGGGACAGCGGGGACGGCTCGGTGCGGGGACACCGGGTCACCCCTTTTCCGGCCAGGGCCGATGACCGGGAAAGGAGACGGAAGGCTGCGGCAACAGCGGTACCCGATTCCTCCGTACGTACGAAGGGCGCTTGCGTTCAGATCCCGGCGGCCGCTGAAAGATCCCTTGTGATCCCCGCGAGGAGTTCGGCGCCCTTGGCCCGCGCGGCGGGCAGGTCGTCCGCCGAACCGACCGGCACCACGACCTCCAGGTAGCACTTGAGCTTCGGCTCGGTGCCGCTCGGCCGGACGATCACCCGGGCACCCTCCAGGTGGTAGCGGAGTCCGTCGGTGGGCGGCAGCTGTTCCGTGCCCTCCGACAGATCCTCGGCCGACGTGACGGCGAGCCCAGCGAGCGCGACCGGCGGGGCCTCGCGCAGCCGCCGCATGGCGTCCGCGATGACCGACAGGTCCTCCACCCGGACCGAGAGCTGGTCGGTGGCGTGCAGCCCGTGCTCGACCGCGATGTCGTCGAGGAGATCGAGGAGCGTGCGCCCCTGCTCCTTGAGCACGGAGGCCAGCTCGGCGACGAGCAGTGCGGCCGTGATGCCGTCCTTGTCACGTACGCCGTCGGGGTCGACGCAGTAGCCGAGCGCCTCCTCGTACCCGTACCGCAGGCCGTCGACGCGGGCGATCCACTTGAAGCCGGTCAGCGTCTCCTCGTACCCGTTCCCCGCCTTCTCGGCGATCCGGCCGAGCAGCGACGACGACACGATCGACTCGGCAAAGACACCGGTGGCACCGCGGGCGACCAGATGGGCGGCGAGCAGCGCGCCGACCTCGTCGCCGCGCAGCATCCGCCAGCCGCCGTCCACGGACGGGTCCGGGACGGCGACGGCGCAGCGGTCCGCGTCCGGGTCATTGGCGATGACGATGTCCGGCTGCGCGCGCCGGGCGGTGGCGAACGCGAGATCCATCGCCCCCGGCTCCTCCGGGTTCGGGAACGCGACGGTGGGGAACGCCGGGTCGGGCTCGGCCTGCTCGGCGACGAGCACTGGCTCCGGGAACCCGGCGCGGGCGAAGGCCGCGGTCAGGACGGACGTGCCGACGCCGTGCATGGCGGTGTACACGACCTGGGCGGTACGCGGGGATCCGGCGTCGAGCACCGCGTCCGTGCGGGCCAGATAGGCGTCCAGGACTTCGTCGCCGAGGATCTCCCAGCCGCTCTCCGGCCGGTCCACGCCGGCCAGCGGGCCGACCGCGGCGATCGCGTCGGCGATCTCCCCGTCCGCCGGGGGCACGATCTGCGAGCCGTCACCCAGATAGACCTTGTAGCCGTTGTCACGCGGCGGATTGTGGCTCGCGGTCACCTCGACGCCCGCGACGGCGCCCAGATGACGTATCGCATATGCCAGGACGGGGGTCGGGAGCGGGCGGGGGAGGACCGCCGCGCGCAGACCCGCACCCGTCATCACGGCCGCGGTGTCGCGGGCGAAGTCGGCGGACTTGTACCGGGCGTCGTACCCGATGACGACCGTGCCGCCGGTCTGCCCCTTCGCCTTCAGATAGGCGGCGAGCCCGGCGGCGGCGCGGATGACGACGGACCGGTTCATCCGCATCGGTCCGGCCCCCAGCTCACCGCGGAGCCCGGCGGTACCGAACTGCAGCGTGCCGGCGAACCGTGCGGCGAGCGCGTCGATGTCCTCGGCGTCGATGAGCTTGGCGAGCTCGTCGCGGGTCTCGGGGTCGGGGTCCTCGGCGAGCCAGGTCCTGGCCTGCGTGATGAGGTCCTGCTGCACGGTGTCCGCCTTTCTGCGGGGTGAGGTGTTTTCCGGGTGTGGGTGGGTGGCACGCCGCGCGGGGCCGTCCCGGGCGGCGGACACCGCCCGCCGCAGGGCGACGCCCGGTCAGATGCGGTCGAGCACCCGCGCGAGCAACGACCCCATCCGGGTCGCCGAGTCCCGTCCTGCCTGCAGTACCTCTTCGTGGTTCAGCGGCTCCCCGCTCAGGCCGGCAGCCAGATTCGTGACGAGCGAGATGCCCAGCACCTCCGCCCCCGCCTCCCGCGCGGCAATGGCTTCGAGCACCGTGGACATGCCGACCAGGTCGCCGCCCATCACCCGGACCATGTTGATCTCGGCCGGGGTCTCGTAGTGCGGGCCGGGGAACTGCACGTACACGCCCTCTTCGAGGGTGTCGTCGACCTCCTTGCACAGCGCGCGCAGCCGCGGCGAGTACAGGTCGGTCAGGTCGACGAAGTTGGCGCCGACGATCGGGGACGCCGCGGTCAGGTTGATGTGGTCGCTGATCAGGACCGGCTGCCCGGGGCGCATGCCCTTGCGCAGACCGCCGCAGCCGTTCGTCAGGACGACGGTCTTGCAGCCCGCGGCGACAGCGGTACGGACCCCGTGCGCGACGGCGGCGACGCCGCGGCCCTCGTAGAAGTGCGTGCGGCCGAGGAAGACCAGGGCGCGCTTCTCGCCGATCCGGTACGAGCGGATCGTGCCGCCGTGGCCCTGGACGGCGGGTGCCGGGAAGCCGGGAAGTTCGGTCACCGGGAACTCGGCCTCCGGAGTGCCGAGCGCGTCGCCCGCAGGTGCCCAGCCGGAACCCATCACGAGGGCGACGTCGTGGGTCTCGGCACCGGTCAGCTCGCGCAGGCGGGCAGCGGCGTCGGCGGCGGCGGCGTGCGGGTCGCCCTGGATGTTGTCCGGAATAACAGATGCGTTCACGCGGATGAGGGTAGCCGGTGATTCCCTACGCGCGTAGATGCCCCTGCATAGAGTCTCCGTGCGACTCTTTGTGCTTTCACACAGAACCGGGCGGCGGCGCGGTCTCAGCAGGGGTGTTTGCGCAGTTCCATCACATAGTCGTGCGGTGCGCCCGCCGACTCGGCGGCGTCCGCGATCTCGCCCAGGTAGCGGGCGGACGGCAGCCCGCCCTCGTACCCGTTCAGCACGTACATCCAGGCCGGCTCCTCGCCGTCCAGGGTGTGCACCCGGACCCGCATCCGCCGGTAGATGTCGAGGCCGACACCCTCCCAGCGGTCCATGGAGTCCTCGTCCATCGGTGCGATGTCGTACAGCGCCACGAAGACCTGCGAGCGCGGCGCCTCCACCACGGTGGCCAGCGCGCCTTCCCAGCCCATCTGCTCCCCGCCGAAGGTCAGCCGCCAGCCGTTGAGCCAGCCCGTGCCGCGCAGCGGGGAATGCGGTGCGCGGCGCGTCATCAGCCGCGCGTCGAGGTTGCCGGCGTACGCGGCGTAGAGCGACATGGGGTCGAGGGTACGGGAGGTGACCCCAGGAGCGGCGATTCCTGTGAGGAAGTCCCTGTCGGCGCCCCCGAGGAGAACCCGTGGAGGCCTCTGCGAGGGGTCCTCGCCGCGCCCCTTTCGCCGTCCTGGCTCCCGTATGGAGGGCCCCGGGGCGAAGCATGTTGGCGCGTGCGGGACAATGGAGTACGTACTGCATACCCCCGGGGTGATCCCCCGGACCCCCGGCCGGGGCGGCAGACGGCCGCGGGATGACATACGCGAGGCGGACTTTTTGTGACCCGGATCGTGATCATCGGCGGCGGACCCGGCGGCTACGAGGCGGCACTGGTGGGCGCCCAGCTCGGCGCGGAGGTGACCGTCGTCGACTGCGACGGCCTCGGCGGCGCGTCGGTACTCACCGACTGCGTGCCCTCCAAGACCCTGATCGCGACGGCAGAGGTGATGACCACGTTCGACTCTTCGTACGAGGAGTTGGGCATCATCGTCGCCGACGACACGCCGCACATCGAGCAGGCGGCGCGGGTGGTCGGCGTCGACCTCGGCAAGGTCAACCGACGGGTGAAGCGCCTGGCGCTCGCCCAGTCCCACGACATCACCGCCTCCGTCACCCGTGCGGGGGCCCGGGTGATGCGTGGCCGCGGGCGTCTGGAAGGCCTCCAGGCCGCCGACGGCTCCCGCACGGTCGTCGTGACCGCGGCCGACGGTACGGAGGAGAGGCTCACCGCCGACGCCGTGCTGATCGCGACCGGCGGCCACCCCCGGGAGATCCCGGACGCGCTCCCCGACGGCGAGCGCATTCTGAACTGGACCCAGGTCTACGACCTCGACGAGCTCCCCGAGGAGCTCATCGTGGTCGGCTCCGGCGTCACCGGTGCCGAGTTCGCCGGCGCGTACCAGGCACTCGGCTCCCGCGTCACGCTCGTCTCGTCCCGCGACCGGGTGCTGCCGGGCGAGGACCCGGACGCCGCCGCCGTGCTGGAGGACGTCTTCCGGCGCCGCGGCATGAACGTCATGGCGCGCTCGCGCGCCCAGGCGGCGAAGCGGGTCGGTGACCGGGTCGAGGTCACCCTCGCCGACGGCCGCGTGATCAGCGGTTCGCACTGTCTGATGGCGGTCGGGGCGATCCCGAACAGCGCGGGCATGGGTCTGGAGGAGGCCGGGGTCCGGCTCAAGGATTCCGGCCACATCTGGACCGACAAGGTCTCCCGCACCAGCGCCCCCGGCGTGTACGCGGCCGGCGACGTCACCGGCATCTTCGCCCTGGCCTCGGTCGCCGCGATGCAGGGCCGGATCGCGATGTACCACTTCCTCGGTGACGCGGTGGCCCCGCTGAATCTGAAGACCGTCTCCTCGAACGTCTTCACCGACCCGGAGATCGCCACCGTCGGCTACACCCAGGCGGACGTCGACTCCGGCGCGATCGACGCACGCGTGGTGAAGCTGCCGCTGCTGCGCAACCCGCGCGCCAAGATGCAGGGCATCCGGGACGGCTTCGTCAAGATCCTCTGCCGGCCCGGTACCGGCATCGTGGTCGGCGGCTGTGTCGTCGCGCCGCGGGCCAGCGAGCTGATCCACCCCATCTCGATCGCGGTGGACAACAATCTGACGGTGGAACAGATCGCAAACGCTTTCACTGTGTACCCGTCCCTGTCGGGATCGATCGCCGAAGTGGCACGGCAGTTGCACACCCGGAAGCGGGCCGGCGAGGCGTAGGAACCCGGCATTCCCCGGCAACCCCTGGCAACTCGGGCGAGCGGGAGGCCGTCGAACGATCAGTAGGGAACAACAACGGGGCCGCCTATATCACTTGGCGGCCCCTTGTGTGTACAACTTCTGTTATTCGGCGCAAACTGCTGAAAACTCTCGGGTGGTCACGTTACTGTCAGTTTTGTGTTCGCTGCAGAACGTCGTCAGTTGATCCTCGAAATGGTGCGCGCCAACGGGGCGGTATCGCTCCGTGAGCTCGCCCGCGTCGTCCAGACCTCCGAAGTGACCGTACGGCGGGACGTGCGGGCACTGGAGGCAGAAGGACTCCTCGACCGCCGGCATGGCGGTGCGGTTTTGCCGGGCGGTTTTACGCGGGAGTCCGGCTTTCCGCAGAAATCCCATCTCGCCACCGCGGAGAAGACGGCCATCGCCGACCTGGCCGCCGGTCTCGTCGAAGAGGGCGAGGCCATTGTGGTCGGAGCAGGCACGACCACGCAGGAGCTGGCCCGCCGGCTCGCGCGGATCCCCGGCCTGACCGTCGTCACCAACTCACTGCTGGTCGCCCAGGCGTTGGCCCATGCCAACCGGGTGGAGGTGGTGATGACCGGAGGCACCCTGCGCGGTTCCAACTACGCCCTGGTGGGCAGCGGTGCGGAGCAGTCGCTCCAGGGGCTGCGGGTGACGCGCGCGTTCCTGTCCGGGAGCGGGCTCACCGCGGAACGGGGGCTGTCCACGTCCAACATGCTCTCGGCGAGCGTCGACCGGGCGTTGGTGCAGGCCGCCGCGGAGGTGGTGGTCCTGGCGGACCACACCAAGCTCGGCTCCGACACGATGTTCCAGACGGTGCCCACGGACCTGATCACCCGTCTGGTGACGGACGAACCTCCGGCCCACGACGAGCGGTCCGCCACCGAGTTGCAGGCGCTGGCCGACCAGGGCGTACAGATCGCGGTGGCGGGGGCGGGGATGGGGCCGGTCGGGACCGACTCCCACCCGTCGGGGCGCCAGGCGCGCCGCGACATGCCCCTGCCCGGTCAGCGGCGCACGCATGGCGGTCCGGGGCCGCAACTGCGCAGCGCGGCTTCGGCCCTGACGGACCAGTCCCCGGGCGACCGGGCTCGCGTGGCGGACCTCCGGCGCCGCTGAGAGTGCCCGGCAGTGGGCTTCGCGGCGTCGCGGCGTCGCGGGGCCGGGGCACGCACCTCGCGGCGTTGTCGTCGATCACCAACTCCCCCATAGCCCCGCTCCTTCGCCCGCGCTGCCTACTGCCGGGCGCTCTGAGTCCATCGGGGCGCTGCCCCGAACCCCAGCGCTCAAGTGCCGGACGGGCTTGATGGGGCCGACGGAACCCGGCCCCCCGGCGATTGAGGAGCAGTCTCAGCCCGCCGCCCGCGGCCCCTTCAGCCCCTGCAACGTCAGCGTCAGCAGTCGTCCGGCCAGGGCCGGATCCTCCGGCGCCTGCTCCGCCGCCAGCGCGATCGCATTCGTCAGCTGCATCAGGTCGCCGATCGACACGTCCGCCCGCACCGCCCCACTCGCCTGCGCCCGTGCGAGCAGCCGTGCCCCCGCCTCGCGCAGCGGCACGTTGCAGTCGGACAGGGCCGAAGTCTCGTCCCGCGACGTCGACATGAGTGCCTGCGCGAGCCCGCGGTACTCACCCGCATGGGTGATGATCGCGCCGAGCCAGTCCACCAGGCCCCCGCACGGATCCGCCTTCGCCAGCTCGTGGGAGCGGGCGAGCAGTGAGGCGACTGCTTCCTGGAACACCGCGCTCATCAGCGCGTGCCGGTTCGGGAAGTGCCGGTACAGCGTGCCGATCCCCACGCCTGCCCGGCGCGCGATGTCCTCCAGCGAGGCATCGGTGCCGTGCTCCGCGAACGCCGTACGGGCCTCGCACAGCAGCCGGTCGTAGTTGCGCCGCGCGTCGGCGCGCATGGGCCGGCCCGGCGTCTGTGCCGTGCTCATCGCCATTGCGCAGTCCTCCCTTTTCCGCCCCCGGGGTCCAGGATGCCATTGCGTAAACGTAGGTCGCCTCCGCTTGCCGGGGCCGGACCGGAACCCGCCGCGACACCGGGACGGAGCCGACAGACGACAAGGGCCCCCGCGGAGTCGTTCGTACGACTCCGCGGGGGCCCCGGCACGGATCGGCGGATCAGTCCTTGATCTCGCAGATCACGGCGCCGGACGAGACCGAGCCGCCGACCTCGGCGGCCAGACTCTTGATCGTGCCGGCGCGGTGGGCGTTGAGGGGCTGTTCCATCTTCATGGCTTCGAGGACGACGATCAGGTCGCCTTCCTGGACCTGCTGGCCCTCCTCGACGGCGATCTTGACGATGGTGCCCTGCATGGGTGAGGCGAGGGTGTCGCCGGAGACCGCGGAGCCGGTCTTCTTCGCCGCGCGACGCTTGGGCTTGGCACCCGCGGCGAGTCCGGTGCGGGCCAGGCTCATGCCCAGCGAGGAGGGCAGGGAGACCTCGAGACGCTTGCCGCCGACCTCGACGACGACCGTCTCACGGCCGACCTCCTCCTCCGCCTCCACGTCGGCGGGAGCGGCGAAGGGCTTGATCTCGTTGACGAACTCGGTCTCGATCCAGCGGGTGTGGATCCGGAACGGGTCGCTGGTGAACGCCGGGTCGGTGACGACCGCGCGGTGGAACGGGATCGCGGTGGCCATGCCCTCGACGTTGAACTCGGCCAGCGCGCGCGCCGCCCGCTGCAGCGCCTGCTCACGCGTGGCACCGGTCACGATGAGCTTCGCCAGCAGCGAGTCCCACGCCGGACCGATCACCGAGCCGGACTCGACGCCCGCGTCCAGGCGGACACCCGGACCGGTCGGCGGCGCGAACACCGTCACCGTGCCCGGGGCGGGCAGGAAGCCGCGGCCCGGGTCCTCACCGTTGATCCGGAACTCGAACGAGTGCCCGCGCACCGCCGGGTCGTCGTAGCCGAGCTTCTCGCCGTCCGCGATCCGGAACATCTCCCGGACCAGGTCGAGACCGGTGACCTCCTCGGTGACCGGGTGCTCGACCTGCAGACGGGTGTTGACCTCCAGGAACGAGATCGTGCCGTCCATACCGACCAGGAACTCCACGGTGCCCGCACCGACGTACCCGGCCTCCTTCAGGATCGCCTTCGACGCCGCGTACAGCTCCACGTTCTGCGCCTCGGACAGGAACGGCGCGGGAGCCTCCTCCACCAGCTTCTGGTGACGGCGCTGCAGCGAGCAGTCACGCGTCGACACGACCACCACATTGCCGTGGGAGTCGGCCAGACACTGCGTCTCCACATGCCGGGGCTTGTCGAGGTAGCGCTCCACGAAGCACTCCCCGCGCCCGAACGCCGCGACCGCCTCACGGACCGCGGAGTCGTACAGCTCCGGGATCTCCTCCAGCGTCCGAGCCACCTTCAGCCCGCGACCGCCACCGCCGAACGCCGCCTTGATCGCGATCGGCAGCCCGTGCTGCTCGGCGAACGCCACGACCTCCGCGGAACCCGACACCGGGTCCGGGGTGCCGGCGACCAGCGGCGCACCGGCACGCTGCGCGATGTGGCGGGCGGCGACCTTGTCGCCCAGGTCGCGGATCGCCTGCGGCGGCGGACCGATCCAGGTCAGCCCGGCGTCCAGCACGGCCTGGGCGAACTCGGCGTTCTCCGACAGGAAGCCGTAGCCCGGGTGGATCGCGTCCGCCCCCGAGTCCTTGGCAGCCTGCAGCACCTTGGCCATGTCCAGATAGCTGGCGGCCGGGGTGTCACCGCCCAGAGCGAATGCCTCGTCGGCCGCACGCACATGCAGAGCGTCCCGGTCCGGGTCGGCGTAGACGGCCACGCTCCCGATCCCGGCATCCCGGCATGCCCGAGCAACACGGACAGCAATTTCGCCACGATTGGCGATGAGCACCTTGCGCACGATGGCTCCCTCCTTGAAACAAGCTGAGTTTAGGGACTACCGACACGGCCTTACGACCCGTCCCCATTGGTGAGCTTGCCCACACGGAGCGTGATTCGAGGCCTGCTCGAAGCGCGAAATCCCTTGTGGCACCACGGTACGCCGGGTTTCATGACCGCACAGTAGCCACGAGGTGTGGTCCAGGTCTCTGTTCACAGGAACGACAGCTCCCGGCGTTTCTTTGTCGAGTACCTACTAACGGGCGGGGTTTTCTTTGCGCGACGCACGAGGGGCGGGACAACGCGGAGTCCGTGTGCCGAGTGTGATCCATGTCCGGGTGCGGAAAGAGGCAGGCAGGGCGGTCTGAACTCTTGTCCGAAGGATTACCCGTTAGTAGGGTCCGCGCTATCGCACGTACTGCAGGTAACAGGGGGTGAGCGCCGTGGTGCGCAGACCGGTGGCTTTCGTGGCCGCGATCGTGCTGTTCGTGGAAGCCGCGGGCATCGTGCTCGTCAACGGCATCCTGGCGACGGTGGTCGACAACCAGGAGATGTCGCTGGCCGGGCTCGATCCCGCCGCCATGTCCGCCGGAGCGTGGGCGATGGGCGGCGTCGCCGGCCTCTATCTGCTGCTGTGCGGTCTCGTCCTGCTGCTGACCGGCATCCGTGACCGGGCCCCCGGCCGGGTCGGCCGGTTCGCCCTGATCAGCTGCGCCGTGGTGCACGGGGTGCTGGGCGCACTGACCGTGGGGCTGGTCGGCTGGGCCGCGTTCGCCTTCATGATGGTCGTGCTCGGACTGATCGTGCTGACTCTGGTGGCGTACGGGACCGTGCGCGAGAAGCGCGACGGCGAGGCGGACGGGAACGGCGGCGGCGCCGAAGAGGGTGCTCCGGCGCCCGCGTGACCCGCCCGTCGCGTCAGACCCACAAGTCGGTGACCGAGAAACCCAGTTCGCCCAGGAGCCGGCGCAGCAGCGGCAGCGAGAGCCCGATGACATTGCCGTGGTCGCCCTCGATGGAGTCGACGAACGGTGCCGAGCGCCCGTCCAGCGTGAAGGCGCCCGCGACATGGAGCGGCTCGCCCGAGGCGACGTAGGCGGCGATCTCGGCATCCGTGGGCTCACCGAACCGGACGACGGTGGACGCCGTCGCGGACGCCGTACGCCCGGTCGCCGTGTCGATCACGCTGTGGCCCGTCTGCAGGATCCCGGACCGGCCGCGCATGGACTTCCAGCGGGCGGTGGCGTCCTCGCCGTCGGACGGCTTCCCGAGCGCCTCGCCGTCGAGTTCGAGGACCGAGTCGCATCCGACGACCAGGGCCCCCGCGGCCTCCGGGCGGCCGGCCACGGCGGCGGCCTTCGCCTCGGCGAGGACGAGCGCCAGCTCGCCCGGCGTCGGGGCGGTCAACGCGTCCTCGTCCACACCGCTGACGATCACCTCGGGTGCGAAGCCTGCCTGGCGCAGCAGACCGAGACGGGCGGGGGAGGCGGAGGCGAGCACGAGACGGCGCTGATCAGTCATACCGGCCATCGTAGAAGGGCCCGGCGCGTCGCAGTACCACGCATCCACGGCCTCGGCGCACGCCACGGCGCCGGGCGCCCACGACTGCGGCACGCGCCGCACCACGGGGCATCCGCCGTCATGAAGCGCGCTGCGGCACCGGGCGCCCACGGCGTCAGCGGGTGCCGAGCGCCAGCATCGCGACGACCATGGCGAGCGCAAGCACCAGCCAGACGCGCCGCATCATGTCCTGGGCGTCGCGCAGCTCTTTCGGGGGCTTGTTCTCGGGGTCGGACCACAGCATGGTCCCGATCCTGCTGCGGCCGCCCCCGCGGCGCCTGAGTACGGGTACTCAGCCGCCCTGGTGCGTACGGACCAGATCGTTCCGCGGCCGCACGGCGGAGGCCCGGACCCCCGTGGCGGGTTCCGGGCCTCCGAGGACACCGTGCGGCCGGACGGCTACCCCGGCCAGTACGTGCGTGCCCAGGCCCGCGGGCCGGGCCGGTGGCGCTCCCGGCGGGCGATGCGGCCCGGGTCGGACCACTGTTCGGCCGGCGCGGGCGCGCCGGACGACACAGCGGCCGTCGCCGCGGCGCGCGCCTGGACCACTGCCAGTGCGGCGGCCAGCTCCTCCGGGGTCGGGTTGCCCCGTACGACCTTGATCATGGTCAGGACCCTTTCTAGAGGGGGATGTTGCCGTGCTTCTTCGGGGGCAGGGATTCCCGCTTCGTGCGCAGCTGGCGCAGCCCCTTCGCCACGTGTGCCCGGGTGTCGGACGGCATGATCACCGCGTCCACGTAGCCGCGTTCGGCCGCCACGTACGGGTTGAGCAGCGTGTCCTCGTAGTCGGCGATCAGCTCGGCGCGGGTCGCCTCCTGATCCTCGGCGGCCGCGATCGTGCGGCGGTGCAGGATGTTCACCGCACCCTGCGCGCCCATCACCGCGATCTGCGCGGTCGGCCAGGCGAGGTTGATGTCGGCGCCCAGGTGCTTGGAGCCCATGACGTCGTACGCGCCGCCGAACGCCTTGCGGGTGATCACCGTGATCAGCGGGACGGTCGCCTCCGCGTACGCGTAGATCAGCTTGGCGCCGCGCCGGATGATGCCGCCGTACTCCTGGTCGACGCCGGGCAGGAAGCCGGGGACGTCGACGAAGGTCAGCACGGGCACGTTGAACGCGTCGCAGGTGCGGACGAAGCGTGCCGCCTTCTCGCTCGCGTTGATGTCCAGACAACCCGCGAACTGCATCGGCTGGTTGGCGACGATGCCGACGGGGTAGCCCTCGACCCGCCCGAAACCGGTGATGATGTTCGGCGCGAACAGGGCCTGCGTCTCCAGGAACTCGCCGTCGTCCAGCACATGCTCGATGGCGGTGTGCATGTCGTACGGCTGGTTCGCCGAGTCCGGGATGAGGGTGTCGAGCTCACGGTCCTCGTCGGTCACCGTGAGATCCGCCTCCTCCGGGAAGGCGGGCGCCTCGGAGAGGTTGTTCGACGGGAGGTAGGACAGCAGCGACTTGACGTACTCGATGGCGTCCTTCTCGTCCCCCGCCATGTGATGCGCCACACCCGAGGTGGTGTTGTGCGTACGGGCGCCGCCCAGCTCCTCGAAGCCGACGTCCTCACCGGTCACCGTCTTGATGACGTCGGGACCCGTGATGAACATGTGCGAGGTCTGGTCGACCATGACGGTGAAGTCGGTGATCGCGGGGGAGTAGACCGCGCCACCGGCGCACGGTCCGACGATCAGCGAGATCTGCGGGACGACACCCGAGGCGTGCACATTGCGGCGGAAGATCTCGGCGAACAGACCGAGCGCGGCCACACCCTCCTGGATCCGTGCGCCGCCGCCGTCGTTGATGCCGATGACCGGGCAGCCGGTCTTGAGCGCGAAGTCCATCACCTTGACGATTTTCTCACCGTAGACCTCGCCGAGCGAGCCGCCGAAGATGGTGAAGTCCTGCGAGTACACGCAGACGGGGCGGCCGTCGACCGTGCCGTAGCCGGTGACGACACCGTCTCCGTACGGGCGGTTCTTCTCGATGCCGAAGTTGGTGGAGCGGTGCCGGGCGAATTCGTCGAGCTCCACGAAGGAGCCCTCGTCGAGCAGGAGATCGACCCGCTCGCGGGCGGTCAACTTGCCCTTGGCGTGTTGCTTTTCGACCGCGCGTGCGGAACCGGCGTGTGTCGCCTCGTCGATACGGCGCTGCAGGTCCGCGATCTTGCCCGCGGTGGTGTGGATGTCGATCTCTTCCGGCTCGGACATCGGGTGGCGGCTCCCTGCCTGGTCACGGGGACGACTGACTGGTGGGTTCTACGGCTGCGTGCGCGGCCGGGTGCGCGATGCGCGCGCGGGGACGGCCGGCCGGGCAGCTGCCGAAGGTACTGAATGGCTACTGATCCGTAGCGTATCGGCGCGGATACCGTTCGGCAGTGCGTCGTTTGCCACACCTAGGGTGGCTTGCATGACACCTCCGGATGCGTCACAGAACCGCTGGTCGGACCTGGACCGGCCGCCCCTGAACGTCCCCGCGCTGCGCCGCGGACTGCTGCGGCCCGGCGGACTGTGGACCTCACTCGACGTCGTGGACACGACCGGTTCCACCAACTCCGACCTCGCGGGGCGGGCTGCGGAACTCACCGAGGGCACGGTCCTGATCGCCGAGGAACAGACCGCGGGCCGAGGCCGCCTCGACCGGACCTGGACTGCGCCCGCCCGCTCCGGCCTGTTCTTCTCCGTCTACCTGACGCCAGGCGACGGCGTACCGGTCCATCGCTGGGGCTGGCTGCCGCTGCTCGCGGGTGTCGCGGCGGCGACCGGCCTGGCCAAGGCGGCGGGCGTCGACATGGCGCTGAAATGGCCGAACGACCTGCTGGTCACGGTGGCGGGCGAGGAGCGGAAGGCGGGCGGCATCCTGGCCGAGCGCGCCGCGAACGGCGTCGTGGTCGGTATCGGCGTCAACGTCTCCCTGCACGCGGACGAGCTCCCCGCCCCCAATGCCGCCTCCCTCGCCCTGGCCGGAGCGGTCTCCACCGACCGGGAGACGCTGCTGCGGGGCGTGCTGCGCTCGCTGGAGCACTGGTACGAGGAATGGCGCGCGGCCGACGGCGACGCGGCGGAGAGCGGCCTCCAGGCGGCGTACGCGGCGGGCTGCGCGACGCTGGGGCGGACGGTACGCGCCCAGCTCCCCGGCGACCGCTCCCTCACCGGTGAGGCGGTGGCGATCGACGGCGACGGCCGCCTGGTCCTGTCCACCGACGAAGGCCTCCAGGAACCGGTGTCGGCGGGCGACATCGTCCATCTGAGGGGCGCGGAGGGCGGCCTCACCTAGTGCCCCTCCCGGCAGGCTCTGCCCCGTCGCGCCGCCCGGCACGCCCGCCGGAGCGCCCACCGGCGGCACCCGCGCGCAGCGTGGACGGCCCGGTCCCATGGCGCCCGCGCCACGTACGGGGTCGCCGTGGCCCACCACCCGCAGCCACCACGAGCCCCCGGCCCGGTCCCGTACGGGGTGCCCCGTCCGGCCGTCCCGGTGGGAACCACCCGCCGGGGAGCAAACCCCCACGCCCCCGGCCCCGGCCGGGGCGCCCTCACTTAGTGAGGTAGCGCACACCTGCCGTATCGTTGAGGCGATCCACCGACAGATCGGCAGGGCAGTGCGCAGGGAACGGGCAGGAGGCGGCTGGTGACCGTCGACGACACGAGCTCCGGCGCGGGCGCGGAGCCCCCACCGGAACCCTCGGTCCACGCGACGCCGCATCACGAAGTCGACCACACCGCGGAACCGACCGACGATCCCCTCGCGATCCGGCTGGAACAGCTGATCCTGGGGGCGGACCGCCGCTACACCCCGTTCCAGGCGGCCCGTACCGCCGGTGTCTCGATGGACCTGGCGTCGCGGTTCTGGCGCGCCATGGGGTTCGCCGACATCGGGCAGGCGAAGGCGCTGACCGAGGCGGACGTGCTCGCGCTGCGGCGGCTCGCCGGACTCGTGGAGGCGGGACTGCTCAGCGAGCCCATGGCGGTGCAGGTCGCCCGGTCCACCGGGCAGACCACCGCCCGGCTGGCGGAATGGCAGATCGATTCCTTCCTGGAGGGGCTGACCGAGCCGCCCGAGCCCGGCATGACCCGCACCGAGGTCACGTATCCCCTGGTGGAGCTGCTCCTGCCGGAGCTGGAGGAGTTCCTCATCTATGTCTGGCGGCGCCAGCTCGCCGCCGCGACCGGCCGGGTGGTGCAGGCGGCCGACGACGACGAGATGGTGGACCGCAGGCTCGCCGTCGGCTTCGCGGACCTGGTCGGCTTCACCCGGCTGACCCGGCGGCTGGAGGAGGAGGAGCTCGGCGAGCTCGTCGAGTCGTTCGAGACGACCTGCGCCGACCTGGTCGCCGCGCACGGCGGCCGGCTCATCAAGACCCTCGGTGACGAGGTCCTCTTCGCCGCCGACGACGCGGGCACGGCGGCCGAGATCGCGCTGCGCCTGATAGAGGCGATGGCCCAGGACGAGACGATGCCCGCGCTCCGCGTCGGCATCGCCTTCGGCACCGTCACGACCCGGATGGGCGATGTCTTCGGCACGACGGTGAACCTCGCCAGCCGGCTCACCTCGATAGCGCCCAAGGACGCCGTGCTGGTGGACGGCGCGTTCGCGGAGGAGCTGACGCGTACGGGCGACGCCCCAGCCTCCGAGGCGCAGGCGGCGGAGGAGGCCGCGGCGGCCGAGAAGGAGCGCGAGAACGGCGTGGAGCCGCTGGCCGTGCCGAAGTACCGGTACGGGCTGCAGCCGATGTGGCAGCGGCCGGTGCGTGGGCTCGGCGTGGTGGAGCCGTGGCTGCTGGCCCGGCGCGGTATGTCCTGACCGCGCCCCGGGGCGCGGTCGCAGGCACCCCCTAGGATCCCTCCGGTAACGCTCGTTAACCGGAGGGGTGCAGTCATGACCGTCACGTCCGAGCAGCGGTTCGGGGAGTTCGTCGTCGTACGGGTCCACGAGGGCCAGGACCATGTCGCCGAACTGGTTCTCGACCGGCCCAAGGCCATGAACGCCGTGTCCACGGACATGGCCCGCTCGATCGGCGCCGCCTGTGCGGCGCTCGCCGCCGACCCCGCCGTGCGGGTCACCGTCCTCACCTCCAGCCACGAGCGCGCCTTCTGCGTGGGCGCGGACCTCAAGGAGCGGAACTCCTTCACCGACGCCGAGCTGGTGCGGCAGCGACCCACCGCGCGCGCCGCCTACACCGGCGTCCTCGACCTGCCGATGCCGACGGTCGCCGCCGTGCACGGGTTCGCCCTCGGCGGCGGATTCGAGCTGGCTCTCTCCTGCGATCTGATCGTCGCCGACCGGACCGCGGTGGTGGGGCTGCCGGAGGTGTCGGTCGGTGTCATCCCGGGGGGCGGCGGTACCCAGTTGCTGCCGCGCCGGGTCGGGGCGGCGCGCGCCGCCGAGCTGGTCTTCACCGCCCGGCGGGTGGAGGCCGCTGAGGCAAGGGAGTTGGGGCTCGTCGACGAGCTGGTGGAGGCCAGGGAGGACCGGACGCGGGCGCTCGCGCTCGCCGGGCGGATCGCGGCCAACTCGCCGGTGGGTCTGCGCGCTGCGAAGCGCGCGCTGCGGCTCGGCCACGGGCTCGATCTGCGGGCCGGACTGGAAGTGGAGGATGCGGCCTGGCGCTCGGTGGCCTTCTCCGGGGACCGGGCCGAGGGCGTGGCCGCGTTCAACGAGAAGCGGAAGCCGAACTGGCCCGGCGAGTAACGGTACGCCATGGTTCCGACGCGCAGAGCAGCCGATTCGCGGCTTCAAGTTGATCAAATCACCACAGATCTACATACGATGTAACGATGGGTGGTGAGGATGTGCGGCTGCGGGCCGTCGTATCGCTTGCGCAGTCGATGGCTGCGGCGCATACCCCGCGCGAGTCCTGGCGGGCGGCCGCGCTGGGGGCGTGCGAGGCGTTGGGCGGCAGTTTCGCCGCGCTCTCCGTGTGGGAGCGCGGGCCGGGGCGGCTCCGGGTGCTGGTGAACGCGGGTGAACGCGCCGCGGGAGAGGATGAGTTCCCCGACGAGGAGACGTACCCGGTGCACGAGTTCCCGGAGATCACCGAGTTCCTGCACGAGCGGTGGGCGGGGGGTGGTGAACCGGACGCCTGGGTGGAGACGGCCGACGGACCGGTCGGCGAGGACGATGTCGCGTCCGACGTGAAATCGGCGGGTGGGGGAGGACACGGGAGCGGTTACTACCATCAGCGCGTGGCGGCTCTGCGGCGCCGCCGGCGCGGCTGCTGTGTGGTCGCGCCGATCGTGCTGCACGGGAGGGCCTGGGGTGAGCTCTATGTGGCGCGACCGGTGGGGGAGGCGGTGTTCGGGCGGGAGGACGCGGACTTCGCGACCGTGCTGGCCGCCGTCGTCGCCGCCGGGATCTCCCAGACCGAGCGCCTCGAAGAGGTCCGCAAGCTCGCCTTCACCGACCCGCTGACGGGGCTGGCCAACCGTCGCCTCGTCGATGCGCGGCTCGACGAGGCGGTGGAACGGCACCGTGCCGACGGCTCGGTGGTCAGCCTGGTCGTCTGCGACCTGAATGGCCTGAAGGCGGTCAACGACACGCTCGGCCACGCGGTCGGCGACCGACTGCTGGAACGTTTCGGCTCGGTGCTGTCACGGTGTGGCGCGATGCTGCCGGGCGCGCTCGCGGCCCGGCTCGGCGGTGACGAGTTCTGTCTGCTCGCCGTGGGCCCCGAGGCGGACGAGGTGATCAGGGTGGCCACCGAACTCTGCGACCGCGCATCGGAGTTGGAGCACGGCGACGGGGTCGCCTGCGGGATCGCGTCGACCGGTGACCCGATCGGTCCGGTGGTCTCGGCCCGGCGGCTCTTCCGGCTGGCGGACGCCGCCCAGTACCGGGCGAAGGCGGCTCGGTCGACGAAACCGGTGGTGGCGGGGCGGGACGGCGAGGTCATCCGGCTGGCCGACTCGCCGCCGAAGTCCGCCCATGATCGCCGCCGACTGCGCGGCAGCCGTCCGTAGCACTCGTGCGGAACCGCGATCGGGATCGGTAAGGGGTCAACCGCACGACCACTAGTGACATGGAGAGTTTCAGTCCGTACGCTTCTGAATATGGATATGCACACAGTCGTGGTGGGGACGTCCGGCACCACCGCAGAGGACGTCATCGCCGTGGCTCGCGCGGGAGCCCGCGTCGAGCTCTCCGCAGCCGCAGTCAGCGCACTCGCCACCGCCCGCGAGATCGTGGACGCGCTGGCCGCCAAGCCCGAGCCGGTCTACGGCGTCTCCACCGGCTTCGGCGCGCTCGCCAGCCGGCACATCAGCCCCGACCTGCGGGCCCAGCTCCAGCGCAACATCGTCCGCTCGCACGCGGCCGGGATGGGCCCGCGCGTCGAGCGCGAGGTCGTGCGGGCCCTGATGTTCCTGCGCCTGAAGACGGTTTGCTCCGGCCACACCGGCGTCCGCCCCGAGGTTGCCCAGACCATGGCAGACGTACTGAACGCGGGCATCACCCCCGTCGTGCACGAGTACGGCTCGCTCGGCTGCTCCGGCGACCTGGCACCGCTCTCGCACTGTGCCCTGACGCTGATGGGCGAGGGTGACGCGGAGGGCCCCGACGGCGTCGTGCGCCCGGCCGGTGAGCTCCTCGCCGCGCACGGCATCGCCCCCGTCGAACTGCGCGAGAAGGAGGGCCTCGCCCTCCTCAACGGCACCGACGGCATGCTCGGCATGCTGGTGATGGCCCTCGCCGACCTGAAGAACCTCTACACCTCCGCCGACATCACCGCCGCGCTCAGCCTGGAGGCGCTGCTCGGCACGGAGAAGGTCCTCGCCCCGGAGCTGCACGCCATCCGCCCGCACCCGGGCCAGGGTGTCAGCGCCGACAACATGCTGCGGGTGCTCGCCGGGTCCGGCCTCACCGGCCACCACCAGGACGACGCCCCGCGTGTCCAGGACGCCTACTCCGTGCGGTGCGCGCCCCAGGTCAACGGAGCCGGGCGGGACACCCTTGCGTACGCCGGGATCGTCGCCGACCGCGAACTGGCCTCCGCCGTCGACAACCCCGTCGTCCTGCCGGACGGCCGCGTCGAGTCCAACGGCAACTTCCACGGCGCCCCGGTGGCGTACGTGCTCGACTTCCTGGCGATCGTCGCCGCGGACCTCGGCTCGATCACCGAGCGCCGCACGGACCGGCTGCTGGACAAGAACCGTTCGCACGGGCTCCCGCCGTTCCTCGCCGACGACGCCGGTGTCGACTCGGGTCTGATGATCGCCCAGTACACGCAGGCCGCCCTGGTCAGTGAGATGAAGCGGCTCGCGGTCCCGGCGTCGGCGGACTCGATCCCGTCCTCCGCGATGCAGGAGGACCACGTCTCCATGGGCTGGTCGGCGGCGCGCAAGCTCCGTACCGCGGTGGAGAACCTCGGCCGGATCGTCGCCGTCGAGCTGTACGCGGCGACTCGCGCCATCGAACTGCGCGCCGCCCAGGGGCTCGCCCCCGCGCCCGCGTCCCTCGCCGCGATCGAGGCGCTGCGGGCGGCCGGCGTCGAGGGGCCCGGCCCGGACCGGTTCCTGTCGCCGGATCTGGCTGCCGCGGACGCGTTCGTGCGGAGCGGGAAGCTGGTGGCTGCGGTGGAGCCCGTCACCGGCGCACTGGCCTGAGCACCTGTCGGGTGGCCTTCGGCCGCCCGATCAGAGGTCACCCGACAGGCTCTGAGGCCTCTCGTTCGGATCGGGCCTGATCGGGGAGCGGCCCGCCGCGGAGCGGCTGGTGTGCGTGCACAAGGTCTCGCCCGGCCCGCGGTGTTGCCCTGATGCCCAAGTGGCTCCGCCTACTTGGGCATCAGGGCGTCTTGCGATCCCATGCACCGGACGCCGGGGCCCCGCCCTTCGGGCGGACGGCGATATGTTGCGGACGCCTCCCGGGGGCATCCGGCGTATCTGCCGACCGGACCCGTCCCTCAAGCCCGTCCGGTGATCGAGGACAACGTCCCCGCGCGGCGCCCCGAGTGGGCGACGAACGCTGCGCCGACGACCAGGAACGCTGTGCCACCGATCAGATACGGAGTGGTGTCGACCCCGGCCCCGGTCTCGGCGAACGCCGGCCCGGCCCCCTCGTCCCCGGTGCTCGTGACCGCCGGTCTGCCCGGCGCACCGGCCACACCGTCGGCATCGTCCGTCGCGTTGGCCGACGGGACGAACCACAGGGCGCACAGCAGCGTGGCCGCCGCGGTGGCGGTCAGGAGCGGACGGCGGGCCATGGCCACGGAATCGATCCCCCTTGTGACAGCAGTGAGTTAGCCGGCTGCGCCGATGCTAATGAAAGCAGCGGGTCGCGGGAAAGCCGGGAGAGCCCTTGGCCCTACGCTCCGGCGTATGAGCACTTCAGAGACATCACGGTTTGTTCGTCTTCGCGTGGAGATGGTGGTGGAGATCACCGACGCGGACGCCCTCAGCGGTACGGCACTGGAGAGCATCGCCGCCGAGTACGGCGAGCCAGGCGGCGAGTCGGCCGAGGAACGCATGCATGCCGAGTCCGCGGTGCGGGCAGACGGTGCGGAGGCTCTCGCCTCCCTCGTCGACCCGTTCGATCTGGTCGGCGAGGTGCCGGGGGTCGAACTGGCCCAGGCCTCCTGGACCAGCGAGATCGTCGACTACGACCCCGAGGACCCGGACGCCTGGGACCTCGACGACGAGGACGAGGGATACGGCGACGGCGACGAGGACGACGACGACGTCGCGCACAATGGGGAGGAACACGACGACGGGGAACAGCGGTCCAGCCGGTGAACACACCGGCCCCGGCCTGTTCCCGGTAGGTCGGGGCCACCAGGTGTTCGGCCCTGGAACCACAGCTGCCACGGCTGCGTCGATGAGTGGTGTTCCCCACATCTTGGACGGATGTGGAACGGAGAACCCTTCCCGGGTGTTCTTGGAACATTGACGGGGTACCGCCGGCCGGCGGCTCTGCTCGGGGTTACGGGGGATACGGCAACGATGGAGAAGCGTGTGATGACGGACAGCAAACGACGCAGGGGCCTGATGGCCGCGTCCGCACTGCTCGGCGGCGTTCTGGTACTCACTGCCTGCAGCGACGGCGGAGACAAGGCCAGCGCCGAGAGCTCGAAGAAGTCGCAGGCGGCAGCGGTCGACAAGGCGGCAGCCCAGGACGCCTCCGAGGCGCAGATAGCGATCTCGCCGAAGAACGGCGCGACCAACGCCAGCATCAACAACGACGCCAAGGTCACCGTCACCAAGGGCAAGCTGAGCGAGGTCACCATGACCACGTCGGCCGGTGCGAACGTCCAGGGCACCCTGGCGGCCGACGGCACGAGCTGGCAGCCGAACGGGCAGCTGGAGCGCTCGACCACGTACAAGATCAACGCGACGGCCAAGGACTCGAAGGGCCGCGAGGCGCACGAGAACTCCTCGTTCACCACTGTGTCGCCCGCCAACAGCTTCATCGGGAACTTCACCCCCGAGGACGGCTCCACGGTCGGCGTCGGCATGCCGGTCTCGATCAACTTCAACAAGCCGATCACGGACAGGAAGGCCGTTCAGGCCGGGATCACCGTGACGTCCAGCAGCGGCCAGCAGGTCGTCGGCCACTGGTTCAACTCGCAGCGTCTGGACCTGCGCCCCGAGCAGTACTGGACGGGCGGCTCCACCGTCACGCTGAAGCTGGCGCTGGACGGCGTCGAGGGCGCGAACGGCGTCTTCGGCGTGCAGCAGAAGACGGTCACCTTCAAGGTCGGTCGCAACCAGGTCTCGACGGTCGACGCCGGCGCGAAGACGATGACCGTCACCCAGAACGGCAAGACGATCAAGACCATCCCGATCTCGGCCGGTTCCCCGGCCAACCCGACGTACAACGGTCAGATGGTGATCTCCGAGAAGTTCAAGGAGACCCGGATGAACGGCGCGACGGTCGGCTTCACCGACGCCGATGGCAAGGGCGAGTACGACATCAAGGACGTGCCGCACGCCATGCGGCTGTCCTCGTCGGGCACCTTCATCCACGGCAACTACTGGGGCGCGCGGTCGGTCTTCGGCAGCGCCAACACCAGCCACGGCTGCGTCGGCCTCGCCGACGTCAAGGGTGCGGGCGACGCCAACCAGCCCGCCGCGTGGTTCTACAACAACTCGATGGTCGGCGACGTGGTCATCGTCAAGAACTCCCCGGACAAGACCATCACCCCCGACAACGGCCTCAACGGCTGGAACCTGAGCTGGGCCGACTGGCAGGCAGGCTCCGCAGTCTGACCCCGGTGGGCGTCCCCGGACGCCCTCCGTATCCCGCGCTCGACCGCGTACCCGCGCAATCCCCGACGCCACGTACGCACACAAGGCGGCGGCACCACGGATCCCCTCGGATCCCCGGTGCCGCCGCCTTCGTCGTACGGAAGCGTTCTCATCCTGATCTCATCGGGGCCTTAACTCGCCATCACAACCGATCCATAGCGTCGCGTCATGTTCTTCACCTACCTCCGGCGCGAGCTGCGCCGCCGCAGAAAGGCGGCGCTGGTCGTCGCCTCGGGGCTCGCCCTGGGCATTGCGCTGGTCATCATCGTCAGCTCGGTCTCCTCGGGCATGAGCAAGGCCCAGGACAAGGTCCTGGAATCGCTGTACGGCCTCGGTACGGACATGACGGTCACCAAGGCCGCCGCCGCTCCGGGCTCCAGCAGTCAGCGCCCAAGGTTCGAGTTCGACGCCAAGGGCGATGACTCGAAGCAGAGTTCGGACCGCGTCATGGTCCAGGGCTTCCAGACGCTGTCCTCCACCACCGTCGACAAGGTCGGCAAGCAGAGCGGCGTCGCGGACGCCGTCGGTGGGCTGAGCCTCAACGTCCTGAAGGTGGACGGCCAGTTCAAGCGCGGCGAGTTCAAGCAGAACGGGAACGCGGGCGCCACCGACCAGCGCGGTCCCGGCGGCGGCGGTACGACGCAGCCGCAGGGTGAGGTCCAGGGCGGCGGCGCCTCGTTCGACGTCAACTCGTACTCCGTGTACGGGACCGACGTCACCAAGCAGGACCTCGGCCCGCTGACCTCGTCGAAGATCACCAAGGGTCGTACGTTCAAGGCCACCGAGACCGACGCCGAGGTCGCGGTCGTCGACGCCTCGTACGCCAAGCAGAAGAAGCTCGCGGTCGGCAAGACCGTGACCGTCTCCGGGACCAAGTACAAGATCATCGGTGTCTCGACGGCGGACAGCGGCGACGCGGCCGCCAACCTCTACATCCCGCTGAAGCAGGCGCAGACCCTCGCCGACGCCAAGAACAAGGTCACCACGGTCTACGTCAAGGCCGCCGACTCGCAGCAGATCGACAGCGTCAAGTCCGCCATCCAGAAGAACATCTCGGGCACGACCGTCACCACCTCCGCGGACCTTGCCGACACCGTCTCCGGCTCCCTGTCCACCGCCTCCGACCTGGCCACCAGCGTCGGCAAGTGGCTGTCGATCGCGGTCCTCGTGGCCGCCTTCCTGGTCGCCGGACTGCTCACCTCCTCCGCGGTCAGCCGCCGGGTGCGGGAGTTCGGCACGCTGAAGGCGCTCGGCTGGAAGAGCGGCCGGGTCACCCGCCAGGTTGTCGGCGAGGCACTCGTCAACGGTCTGATGGGCGGTGTCCTCGGCATCGCGGTCGGTCTGGCCGGCGCCTACGTCGTGACGGCCATCAGCCCCACCCTCACCGCGCAGCTCGGTGGCTCGGGCGGCGGTGGCGGCATGGCCGGCGGCCCCGGCGGCATGGGCGGCCCCGCCCGGCAGGCGGCGTCCAAGTCCCTCGACATCGCGCTGACCGCACCCGTCTCCCTCTCCACCATCCTCATCGCCGTCGCGCTGGCCGTGGCGGGCGGGCTGATCGCCGGTGCGTTCGGCGGCTGGCGGGCCTCCCGGCTGCGCCCCGCGGACGCGCTGCGCCGCGTCGAATAGCCCGCCCGCGAGCCCCACCCCCTTCAGTCCAGCAGGAGTTGACCCATGTACACGCTCAGCGGCGTCACCAAGCGCTATACCCGCGGCAAGTCCACCGTCGATGCGCTCGCCGGCGTCGATCTGACCATCGAGGACGGCGGACGCCTGGTCATCCAGGGCCCCACCGGCGGCGGCAAGTCCACGCTGCTGCAGATGCTCGGCGGTCTGGACCGTCCGACGGCCGGCAGCGTCGAACTCGACGGTGTGGACCTCGCGAAGCTCAGCGAGGCCAAGCTCACCAAGGTACGCGCGCAGAACATCGGCTTCGTCTTCCAGAGCTTCAACCTCATCCCGACGCTGACCGCGCAGGAGAACGTCGAGACGGCGCTCGTCCCGCTCGGCGGCAGGCCTGCGGAGCGGCGCAGGCGGGCCGCGGAGGCGCTGGACTCCGTCGGACTCGGTGAGCGGCTCGGACACCTCCCGAGTGAGATGTCCGGCGGGCAGCAGCAGCGTGTGGCGATCGCACGGGCCCTGGTCAAGCAGCCGAAGGTGCTGCTCGCCGACGAGCCCACCGGCAACCTCGACGAATCGATGCGCGACGAGGTCATGGAGGTGCTGGAGACGATGTGGAAGGAGCACGGGCTGACCTTCATCATGGTCACCCACGACAGCGCGATCGCCCGCAGGGCGCCGAGGCTGGCGACCATCCGCAAGGGCCGTGTCACGATCACGGAGAACGCGGCGGCCTGACGCACGGACGCCACGGTATGGCGTACGGACGCAGAAGACGGCGTACGGACGCGTACGCGTGACGCGCGGACGCACCCGGCTCGGGCACACCGGCCTTCCGGGCAGGGGCAACGGCGCTAACGCCGCTGCCCCTGCCCGGCGTTGGCGGTTCCGTACACGGTTTCGCAGGCGCTCCGGTAAGCGGCGAGGTCGCTGCGGCGGACCTGGCGCAGTCCGGAGAGGTCGGCGGACGGGTCCGCCCGCGGGCGGCCGGGCGGGGTGCTGCCCGCGGGGCGCGGCCCCTCGCCCGTACCGGAGAAGCCGGAGCGCAACGGGCGCAGCCAGTAACAGGGTTGCAGCGGCAGCCGGGCCAGCCCGTGGAGCCAGCGCCGCGTCAGTCGGCCGAGGCCGGGGCGACCGGCGTCGGGCAGTCTGATGACCCGTATGCCCATGATGAGCTTGCCCGCACCGGCCCCGACGAGCGCGGTCAGCACCACCTGGTTGAGGAACGAGAACGCGAGCGCCGGCCCGAGGATCAGGCCGGCGAGCTGTGGTCCGGTGGCCGCGTGGGCATGCGACCGGGCCAGTAAGCCGACGGTCAGCAGGCAGAGGTAGCAGTCGAGCCCGACGGCGAGAAAGCGGCGCATGTCCCCGGCGCGCGGTGGGGTACGGGGCAGCGGTGCGGTGAGTGATGTTGTCATGGCTGCATCATGTCTGTTCCCCTCCGCTCATCGCATTAATCTCACCGTCATGACCGCTGCCATCACCGCCATGATCACCGCAGTCGTCGGCGTGCTCGGCACCCTGTTCGCGCCGATGCTCGCGCACCGAATGACCGCGCGACAGCGCCAGGAGGAGGCCGAACTGGCCGACACGCGGCGGAGGTTCGAAGAGCGGCGCATCCAGTACACGGCCATGAACCGGGCCTCCCGGCAGTTCCACACACTCCTCAAGGACGCCCTGCACCGGATCAGGGACGGCGTCTATACGGAGCAGGAACGCACCCAGCTCGAAGAGGCCCGCCTCGACCACCGCGACCGCTACGCCGAGGCGCAGATGATCGTCCCGGAGCGGATCCTGCAGGCCTCCCGTGACCTCAACCAGGTCCTCGCGAACGCAGACGGGGCCGTCAAACGCCTCGATCGCGGTCTCGCCCGCGACGGCGAGACCGTGACCCGGATCCTGGAGAACCTGAGGGCGGCGAGTCCGTACCTCGACGCGATGCGGGAGCTGATGCGGGAGGACCTGGGCATCACCGACTGAGCCCCGCCCCTACCCCGGAGGTAATCGACGCTCCGCACGCCCCCGGGCAGCAGGGTGCACACCGGCTGACGGAGACACGGCAGCACGCAGATCCCGGAGGGCGAGACCACGACCGCATACGCCATAGCCCACCTGCACCCCGCCGCCCACCCCTGCGAGGAGGTTCTCACCTACATCGAGCGCATCCAGTCGACCATGGACCCCTTCGGCGGCCGCTTCCTCGTCCATGGCGCGCAGGTCGAGGTCATCGAGGGCGAATGGCCGGGTGCGCTCGTCGTCATCGGGTTCCCGAGCATGACGGCTGCCCGCGGCTGGTACGAGTCGGACGCCTACCGGGAACTGCTGCCGCTGCGGACCCGGAACATGGCGGGTGACGCGGTGCTCGTCGAAGGCGTCGGACCGAAGTACGACGCGTCGGCGACCGCGGCCGCGATGCGAGCGGCGGCAGCGGCCGTCAATGCCTGACAGGCTCTGAGCCCCGAGGAGCTGCAGGCTCTGCGAGGTGTAGCTGAGTACACCCCCGTTCCGGGTGGGGGGTCCCTCGCTGCGGCGCATCCCGCCCGGGAGGATGGAACCCATCGGATCAACCACGGAGGGAACCCTCATGAAGCCGCTGCTCTGGCTCGTGCTCTGTCTCGCAGTCGTCGCCAATGTCGGCCTGAACCTGATGGAGGACACCGGGCTGCACATCGCCCTGAGCGTCGTCTCGGGCGCTGTCGTCCTCGCGTCCGGCGTGCGGCTGTGGATGCTGCGGGACAGGCGCGAGGAGGCCTGACCCGCGCGCCCCGACCGGCCGCATCCGGGGCGGATTGCGCCATACGCCCGGTGCCGGAAGGCCCGGGGAAGGCTCAGTATGTGGATGCGGCCGAGGATCTTGCGGCTCCCCTGGGACAATCGGCACGTCACAACGGTCCCGTACGTCGCATCGGTGAGGGCACTTCTCACGATGTCCGGGTGACGTCCTCAATGGGGAGGGGGACCGGCGGTGCCCCTCGGGACGGGGCGCCTTCGCGCATGTTGCCGACCCATGGAAGGTCTTGATCAGATGCAGGCCACCCCTGTTTCCTCGGAGCCGCACGCAGCAGAGATCCGTGTCATCGAGCCGCTGTACGCGGAGATCCTGCGGCGGAATCGGGGCGAGAGCGAGTTCCATCAGGCGGTACGGGAAGTCCTCGAGACGCTCGGCCCGGTCCTGGCGCAGCGACCGGAGTTCGTGGACGCGCGGATCATCGAGCGCATCTGCGAGCCGGAGCGTCAGCTCATCTTCCGAGTGCCGTGGTCGGACGACTCCGGCGACATCCATGTGAACCGCGGCTTCCGGGTCGAGTTCTCCAGCGCCCTGGGACCGTACAAGGGCGGGCTGCGCTTCCATCCCTCTGTCGACCTCGGCATCGTGAAGTTCCTCGGCTTCGAGCAGATCTTCAAGAATGCCCTCACCGGCATGCCGATCGGCGGGGGCAAGGGCGGCGCCGACTTCGACCCGAAGGGCCGCTCCGACGCCGAGGTCATGCGGTTCTGCCAGTCGTTCATGACCGAACTCCACCGCCACCTGGGCGAGTACACGGACGTCCCGGCCGGTGACATCGGCGTCGGCGGCCGCGAGATCGGCTACCTGTTCGGCCAGTACAAGCGGATCACCAACCGGTACGAGTCCGGTGTGCTCACCGGAAAGGGCCTGGGCTGGGGCGGTGCCCAGGCGCGCACCGAGGCCACCGGCTACGGCTGTGTGCTCTTCACCGACGAGATGCTCAGGAGCCGGGGCGGATCCCTCGACGGCCGGCGGGTCGTCGTGTCGGGCTCCGGCAATGTCGCGATCTACGCGATCGAGAAGGCCCAGCAGCTCGGCGCGACCGTGGTGACGTGCTCCGACTCCGACGGCTATGTCGTCGACGAGAAGGGCATCGACCTCGCCCTGCTCAAGGAGGTCAAGGAGGCCGGTCGCGGCCGGGTCTCGGAGTACGCGGAACGGCGCGGCGCGCATGTCGGCTTCGTCGCCGGCACGGGCGTGTGGAACGTCCCCTGCGACGTGGCCCTGCCGTGTGCCACGCAGAACGAACTCCACGAGGCCGATGCGCTGACGCTCGTACGCAACGGGGTGCAGGCGGTCGCCGAGGGCGCCAACATGCCCACCACCCCGGAGGCCGTGCGGGTCCTCCAGGAAGCGGGCGTCGCCTTCGCCCCCGGCAAGGCCGCCAACGCGGGCGGAGTGGCCACCAGCGCGCTGGAGATGCAGCAGAACGCGTCACGCGACTCATGGACCTTCGCGCATACCGAGGAGCGGCTCGCGGAGATCATGCGCCACATCCACGACTCCTGCTTCACCACGGCGGAGCGCTACGGCAGCCCCGGCAACTACGTGGTCGGCGCGAACATCGCCGGTTTCGAACTGGTCGCGGACGCCATGCTCGCGCAGGGCCTCATCTGATCCCGCGCCGTACGCACCGCCGGCCCGGCCGCCTCCGCAGCCGGGCCGGCGGCGTCGGGGCCCTTCCCTTCGGATCGGTCCCCGCGAGCCAGGCGTGATCCGAACGCGAGAGGCCCCGAGAGCCCCGTCACCGCGCGGGGCGGCGCCGGAAGAACTCGGCCAGCCCCGTGTTCACGACCACCACGACGCCGGCCACCGACGCCGCCACCGGATGACCCACGCGGTACACCGCGTACACCCCGCCGCCGAGCACGACCGCCTTCACCAGCAGGACGCCCCACAGCGGAAGCCGGACCCGGGCGCGAGGAGCGGCGAACAGCCCCCACAGCACGATGGCCACCGCCGGCATTCCGAGCCCCAGCAGCCACCGGGCAGCGGCCCCGCCGCCGGCGGTGAAACCCCACCACGACAGGCACGCCAGCGCCGCCAACTCGATGACGAACGCCAGGAGTTCGTTGGCCATGAACCAGGGGCGGCCGCGCATCGCGGCAAGGCTGTCGAGGCCGTCGCTCGTCATCGGGTGGGACTCCTCCTCGGGCAGGTCCGCGAGACGGCGGGCGGCAGGTCAGCCGTCCGCGGGCGCGACACCGATCGGGCACGATACGCCCGTCCCGCCGATCCCGCAGTAGCCCGCCGGGTTCTTGTCCAGGTACTGCTGGTGATAAGCCTCGGCGGGCCAGAACGTGCGGCCCTCCGCCGGGAGGATCTCCGTGGTGATCTCGCCGTGGCCGGAGGCCGTCAGGACCTTCTGGTACGCCTCGCGGGACGCGGCAACGGCCGCCTCCTGCTCGGGGGAGTGGGTGTAGACCGCCGAGCGGTACTGCGTACCCACGTCGTTGCCCTGACGGAAGCCCTGTGTCGGGTCATGGGACTCCCAGAAGACCTTCAGCAGCTCGGAATACGTGACGATCTTCGGGTCGAAGACGACGCGGACCGCTTCGGTGTGCCCCGTCAGGCCCGAGCAGACCTCTTCGTACGCGGGGTTCTCCGTATAGCCGCCCTGGTAGCCGGCGAGCGTCGTCCAGACGCCGTCCGTCTGCCAGAACTTGCGCTCGGCGCCCCAGAAACAGCCCAGCGCGAAGTCCGCGACCTCCAGGCCGTCCGGGTACGGGCCCAGCAGCGGATTGCCGAGGACCGTGTGGCGGGACGGGACGGTGAATTCGGGGGTGGGGCGGCCGCGCAGGGCCTCCTCCGGGGTGGGGAGCTGCGGGGTGCGGCGCTGCAGGAACATGCGGGGGCTCCTCCGGGATAGGGATGTGCAGCCCGTACAACGTGGCGGGGCCGCCGCGGATTCCGGCGCCCCCGCCGCGTCGCAGCGGTCAGTTCCCGCTCGCCGCCAGGACCTGTGCGGCGCTGAAGTCGCGGGCCTGGAGGTAGCGCTCCTTCGGGTCCCCCGAGTACGTCCACGGGGCGCTGTCGATATGGCCGTCGACCGCACGGAACTGCTCCACCGCTTCCTCGTACCGATCCTGCCAGTACAGCAGCCAGGCGAGCATGTGGCGGACCCGGACGATCCGCGGGTCCCCGGGGGCGGCCTCCGCGGCGGCCGCCACATCGATCAGACAGGCGTCGACCGCGGCGATCAGCTCGGGGCTCTTGTAGTACACGTCCGGATCGGCGTCCTGCTCCGCCGTCTCCTGCTCGAACGCGGCGTAGAGCGGGAGGAAGGAGAGGAGCCGGCCGGGGCTGCCCTTCGCCGCCGCCTCGCGCGCGAACCGCTCGGCCAGCTCGTGCGAGCCGCGCCACTTGCGGCACCAGTACTGGAGCGCCGAGGTGTGAGCCGCGAGGTGGTGTGCGTCGCGCTTCTCGATCTCGGCCCACAGGGCGCGGAAGTCGTCGTGCCCGTAGCCGAGGCCCAGGGCGCAGGAGATCTCGGCGATGTACGGGCACGGGTCGTCGCCCGCCAGCTCCTGGGCCTCGTGGCAGGCCACCCGGGCCTGGGCCATCATCCGGTGGAAGCCGGCGAACTGCTCCTGAGTGGTGTACTTCGCCTGCTTCGCACCACGGATGTCGGCCGCCACGCTGATCAGCGCGCCCGCGTGCACGAGGGCGGCACCGGCGTCCTTCGGCTGCGCGGTGCGCCAGGCCAGCAGCCAGGTGTCGTCGGCCGCGGCCTCGTCCTGGAGGACGCCGGCACGCCGGTAGCGCTCCTGCCAGTCCCGGCCCGCGCCGGCGAGGAAGTCGGCGCCCGCCTGCCAGTTCCCGGCCCGGACGGTGGCGCGTACCTCCTCGTCGTGCGGGTCGGGGGCGGCGGCGTGTGCGATGTCGATGGCGTCGGCCGGGACGAAGCCGAGCTCCGCCGCGGCCCTCGCCGGGTCGGACTTCCGGCTCCGGCGTTTCCGGGGTGCCGAGGGGGCGGCGCCCGGGGCGTCTTCGGACGACGCCGTGTTCTTCCGTGCCTTCAGCCAGAAGTAGACGCCGAACGCGATCGCCAGCAGGGGTATCAGTCGTGCCACAGGAGGTACCGGTCCAATCAGGGAAGAAGCGTGCCGTTCACGGGGCGAGCAGTTTGCGCAGCGGCTCGGTGTCCGGGATGTCCGCCACGGCGGCGTCCAGCGCCGCGGGGAGCTCCTGCGCGTACCCGTGCGGCAGCTCCAGCGTGGCGGAGTCGGACCAGGACAGCTGCCAGCGGGCCCGTCCCTGCCGTACGCACTCGTTGCTGACCAGCTGCGACAGGCCGGACCGCAGCCGGGGCCTGGCGAACTCGCGGGCCGCCCGGCCGGTCGCGGCGGCGGCCTCCTCGGACTTGGGCAGCCGGTCGGCGATCTGCCACAGCGCACCCGCGTCGATCGCGTCGAGCGTGGCGGCGAGCGAGCCGTCGCCGCCGGTCGCCTCGGCGACCACCGCGCCGAACCCCTGCGCCGACCGTTCGGTGTACGACGCCATCGACTCGTGTACCAGCTCCGGCCAGTCGGCACGACGCAGCCTCAGGGCCTCGGGCGTGAGGACTGCCTGTTCGACGGCGGCGAGCGCCCGCTCGGGATCGGCGAGCAGGGCCAGAGACGGTTCCACCGGCTCCGAGGCACGGCCGTCGTCCGGCAGCGCCTCGATCCGGGCGACGCGCTCCGCGATCGGCGGATGCGAGTCGTACGGGGAGGACGGCTCGGTCGGCAGGGAGCCGCGCATCTCGTCCAGTTCGTCCTGGCGGGCGGCCAGCAGATGCCGTACGCCTCCGAGGACCTGGCCGGGCAGCGGCAGCATTCCTGCCTCGACGCCGAGCGTGGCGTACCCGTTCATGTAGAAGCCGTGGGCGGCGTCGAGGGCCGGGAGCTCGCGCAGGGCGGACGCGGTCGCGTCACGGCCCGCGATCCGGGCCGCGGCGACATCGGCCGCGAGCTCCTCGCGGCGGGCGCCGGAGAGCGTGGCACGCATGTAGAACTTCGCGTACGCCGTGTAGATCGCCGCCATCGCGCGGTACGTGACACCCGCGCCACCGGTGTCGATCTCCTTGGCCTTCTTGCCCTTGGCGAGGGCCTTCGCCGCCTTCTTCTCCTGGCGCGCCTGCTCCTTGGCGACGGTTTTGCCCGCCCGCTCCTGGAAGTGGGCGATGGTACGCATCACCTGGATGCGGCCGCGCGCGGTGATCGCGGTGAGACGGGTGTCGGAGTTGCCGTAGTGGCCCATCTCATGGGCGAGTACGGAACGCAGCTGGGCCTGGGACAGGCCGGTCATCAGGGGCAGGCCGAGATAGAGCCGGCGCCTTCCGCCGACCAGGCCGAGGAACCTGGCGTCCTCGCTGACCGCGGCGTTCACATCGCCGGTGAGCACGATCTCGTCCGGCGCGCGGGTGCCGACCTGTTGCGCGATGTCACGGACGGTGGCCCAGAGCCGGGGTTCGTGGGTGTCGTCGACCGGCAGTCCGGCCAGGCCCTCGTCCTTCGGCGTGCGCAGCATGAACATGCCCCGCACGATCGGGACGGCCAGGACGACGCTGAGGACGAACAGCTTCGCGGCGACGCTGCTCGTCGTCCACGCGAACGCCGCCCAGTCGAGGGCTCCGAGGACGGCGAGCAGGACGACGCTCAGCAGATAGAAGCCGGCGAGCAGGACAAGGGCGCGCGCGGCACGCAGAGATGGGCCCATCGGGCGATTCCCCCCACGGGAATGAGAAACGTATGGCGAACGGCGGAGTCGGGGCGGTGCGGGTTGTGGGGGGAACCGGAGTATGTCCTACCGCGGGCGGATGCGGCAACGTGGTTCGGCGACAGCCGCAGCCGACGGTGGAACGAGGGCTGACCGGCGGTGGAACGAGGGCTGACCGGCGGTGGAACCGGCCCCCCTCACCGCGGCAGCGTCGCCGGGCTGCCGCCGTTCGCCTCGTACCCGGCGACCGCCAGCGCCCGGTAGACCGTGTACTCGGCGGCCGGGTCGGGGTTCTGCGTCCACGGCAGCGCGCCCACGTGCCCGTCGATGTGGACGAACTGGTGCATCGCCTCCGCCCAGCGTTCCATCCGGACCAGGAACAGCACCAGCAGATGACGGACATGGGCGAGCATCGGGTCGTCGGGGCGCGCCGCGTGCACCGCGAACAAGGCGCCCTCGACGGCCTTCGTCACCACGACGCCCCGGTAGAAGCCCTGCACCAGATTGACCTCGGGCAGATGCTCGTACACCGCGAACAGCGGCAACGCGGCCAGCAGCGAACCCTGCGGGGCGCGGGCCGCGGCGGACGTCGCGAACCGCTCGGCCTCCTCGCGGGAGCCGTGCCACTTCTCGCACCAGAAGTGCAGCGCGGCGATGTGCGCGCCCATGTGCGCCGGAGCGCGGTCGATGATCTTCGCCCAGAGCTGGTCGAACTGCTCGTGGGAGTAGCCGAGTCCACGCGCGACGGCCAGCTCGACGATGTACGGGACCGGGTCGCCGGGCGCCAGCAGGGCCGCCTCGCCGCAGACCGTACGGGCCTCCTCCAGGATGATCCGGAAGTCGTCCGTACCCGCGGACGACGACCGCCATGCCTGCTGGACCAGGAACTCGGCGTGCACCGCGGCCCCACCCGCGTCCTTCGGCGACTGGGCGCGCCACGACCGCAGCCACGCACCACCGACCCCGGGCGCCTGCATCAGCTCCAGGGAGGCGGCACCGGCGAACGCCTGCACGCGCTGCCACCGCACCTCACCCTCCTTCGGCGTCTCCGCCAGCAACTGAGAGGCGGCGCGCCAGTCCTGGGTGCGCTGCACGACATCGAGGACATCGAGGAGGTCCTGGTCGGGGCCCGGCATCCGGATGTCCAGCTGCTCCTGGCGCACGAAGCCGTACGTGTCCGGGTCGGCGGCGCCGGGGGAGCCGGGCGCGACCTGGCGGATACCGGAGCGGCGACGCAGCACGAAGGGGCCGAGGACCGCGGCGAGCATGCACAGCGCGATCAGGAACCAGAGAATCTCCATGCGCCCATTGTCACCGGACGGCGCAGTGGAGGTGGATCACCCCTGTGACGAACTACGCTCGGGCCCCATGAGCGACCAGCACAGCTTCGAGACCCTCGCGATCCACGCGGGCAACACCGCCGATCCTCTCACCGGCGCCGTTGTTCCGCCCATCTATCAGGTGTCCACGTACAAGCAGGACGGCGTCGGCGGACTGCGCGGCGGCTACGAATACAGCCGCAGCGCCAACCCGACGCGCACGGCGCTGGAGGAGAACCTCGCGGCCATCGAGGGCGGCCGCCGCGGTCTCGCCTTCGCGTCCGGGCTCGCCGCGGAGGACTGCCTGCTCCGCACGCTGCTCCACCCCGGCGCCCATGTCGTCATCCCGAACGACGCCTACGGCGGCACCTTCCGGCTCTTCGCCAAGGTCGTCAAGCGGTGGGGCGTCGACTACTCCGTCGCGGACACCTCGGACCCGGCGGCGGTCCGGGCCGCGGTCAACGACCGTACGAAGGTCATCTGGGTCGAGACGCCGTCCAACCCGCTGCTCGGCATCACCGACATCGCCGCGGTCGCGGACGTGGCACGCACCGCGGGTGCCCGGCTGGTCGTCGACAACACCTTCGCCAGCCCTTACCTGCAGCAGCCGATCGCGCTCGGCGCGGACGTCGTCGTGCACTCCCTGACCAAGTACATGGGCGGCCACTCCGACGTCGTCGGCGGTGCGCTGATCGCCGCCGACGCGGAGCTCGGTGAGGAACTGGCGTACCACCAGAACGCGATGGGCGCGGTCTCCGGACCGTTCGACTCCTGGCTGGTGCTGCGGGGCATCAAGACGCTGCCCGTCCGGATGGACCGGCACAGCGAGAACGCGGCCAAGGTCGCCGAGCTGCTGACCCGGCACCCCAAGGTCACCCAGGTCCTCTACCCGGGGCTGCCGGAGCACCCGGGACACGAGATCGCCGCCAAGCAGATGAAGGCGTTCGGCGGCATGGTCTCCTTCCGGGTCCAGGGCGGCGAGGAGGCAGCGGTCGAGGTCTGCAACCGGGCCGAGCTCTTCACGCTCGGCGAGTCGCTCGGCGGCGTCGAGTCGCTGGTGGAGCACCCGGGCCGGATGACGCACGCCTCCGTGGCCGGCTCCGCCCTGGAGGTACCGGCCGATCTGGTCCGCCTCTCCGTCGGCATCGAGTCCGCGGACGACCTGCTGGCCGACCTGACGCAGGCGCTCGGATAGGGCCTTTCTTTCCGACCGGATCGGGGAGCGGGGTCCGGTGCGCGCAGCTGCAAGGCGGAGGGGGAGGCGACGCGGAGCGTCGGTGACCGACGGCAACGCGGCAGATGTGCGTGCCGGGGCCCGCGAGCCCGGCGCGATCCCGAAGAGAGGTCCAGGGAGTCCGGCGGCACAGAACCGGGCGGGCAGGCGCTCGTCCCGCCCGCCCGGCGTCCTGGGGGTCAGGCGTCGACCTTCTCGTCCTCCAGCGACGCCCGGATCTGCTCCCGCAGCTCCGGGCTGTCGGCGTGTTCGTGGACGGAGACCGCGTGTTCCGTCGCGGCTCGCACCACTTCCTCCTCCTCACCGGCGATGGTGAGCGAGCAGTTCGTGACGCTCGGGTGCTTGCGGCAGTCAGCGATCTTCCTGGTCATGACGGCCTCCTCGGCTCGTGCGGCATGCCGTCACATCCAGGATAGGAGTGCCCGGCAGCAGGCAGCCCCGCGACGCCGCGAAGCTTACTGCCGGGCACTCCAAATCCGCAGGAATCGGGCTTTACGCCCCGTCCAGGGGCGGGGTCGTATCCGCGGGCGGCACGTGCCAGGGCTCGGCGATCATCACCCACACCGTGAACGCGACCACCGCCACGCACAGCACGAACACCACCAGCGCACGGAGCGCACGGCGCCGCCGCAGCATCCGGCCGCCCTGCTCCGCCGCCCGCTCCGCCAGATCGGCGGGGACCGGCGGATGCGGCACGTCCAGCATCCGCCGGACCTGCTCCTCCTTCTGGCCCTGACGCCTCATGGCCCCGCCCCCAGCAGTCGTACGGGCAGCCGCCGCGCCGCGGGCCTGCGGGTGCCGCGCATCGTGGCCACCGACCGGTTGCAGAGCGCCCGGACCCGGTCCACCGGAAGCCCCAGCAACGCGGCGGTCTGCTCCTCCGCGACCCCCTCGTACAGCCGCAGCACGAGAACCAGCCGCTCCCGCGGGGTCAGCGGATCCAACAGCCCACCGCGCGGCCGATGGTGCCGCCACGCCTCATGGGCGAACCGGATGGCCAGCTCCTGCCGGGTGCGGTCGTACGGATCCTCACCGTGCAGCCCGTCCCAGGCCGCGTACGTGCGGGCCAGGGCGGCGGTCAGCAGCCGCTGCGCCCGTTCGTTCGCGCCGGGCGGCTGCGTCGGCTCGGCGGTGAGCAGGGTGGCGGTATGCAGCAGCCGGCCCGCGGCGCCCGCCACAAAGGCATCGAACTCCTGGGCGCGCCGCCGCTGAACTCCTGCCTGCCGCTCTCGCACACCCACATCGGAGCCCCGGGAAGGTCCCCGGGTCAAGAGGTCGTACAGGCATATTCCAGTCCTCAGCCACCCGCGGGCTGGTGCTGCCGCGCAGCCAGCGCCGCGTTGAACCGGGTCAGCAGCGTGCAGAACGTCTCGCGCTCCTCCGTCGTCCATTCCCCCGTCACCTGTGACATCAGGTCCCGCCGCGACGCACGCACCTCGTCCAGCCGCGCATGTCCGCGCGGCGACAGCTGAAGCACGACCGCGCGGCCGTCCTCCGGATGCGAGGTCCGCTTGACCAGACCGGTGTCGACGAGCGGCGCGACCTGACGGGTCACGGTTGAGGAGTCGATCCCCATGCCCGCGGCCAGCGCCTTGACGCCCATCGGGCCTTCCCGGTCCAGTCGGTTCAGCAGCAGGTACGCCGCCCGGTCCATGGAATTGCGGACCTGGCCGACACCGCCGAGGCGGGTCTGCTCGGCACGGCGGGCGAAGACGGCCACCTGGTGCTGCAGAACATCGAGGAGGTGGTCGGGACCCGGGGAGTCGGGGGTGGCGCCCCCGGAAGGAGACGCAGCAGTCGTCATGTCCTGAGGGGGCATGGCCGGGGGCTCTCTTCGTGCGGTGTTCGGATGGGTGGGGGACAGAGTACGCGGCCACGGGGCAACGTGTACCAGTGCTGCACAAACCTGCGAACAACGACGCAGGACGGCACCAGCACGGCGTCCGGCCCCGCGTCCAGCTGCAAGACTTGCGGTTATGAACTTCCGTACGCCACACCCGTTTCCCCCAGTGATCCTCGACGACGTCCGCGGCGCACGGAAGATGCTCTCCGGCGTGGCCCGGATGACCCCGATGGAGGGCAGCCGTCACCTGTCCGGGCTGGTCGGCGCGCCTGTGCACTTCAAGTGCGAGAACCTGCAGCGGACCGGCTCGTTCAAGCTGCGCGGCGCGTACGTGCGGATCGCAGGCCTCTCCCCGGTCGAGCGCGCGGCCGGAGTCGTCGCCGCAAGCGCCGGAAACCATGCGCAGGGTGTCGCACTCGCGTCTGCGCTGCTCGGCGTACGCTCAACGGTCTTCATGCCGGTCGGGGCGCCGCTGCCGAAGGTCGCCGCGACCCGCGAGTACGGCGCCGAGGTCCGGCTGCACGGCCACGTCGTCGACGAGACCCTCGCCGCCGCCGAGGAGTACGCCCAGGAGACCGGCGCCGTCTTCATCCACCCCTTCGACCACCCGGACATCATCGCCGGACAGGGCACCGTGGGCCTGGAGATCCTCGAACAGTGCCCGGAGGTCCGCACCATCGTCGTCGGGATCGGCGGCGGCGGACTCGCCGCGGGCATCGCCGTGGCCGTGAAGGCGATCCGGCCCGACGTGCGGATCGTCGGAGTCCAGGCGGCGGGCGCCGCCTGCTACCCGCCGTCGCTCGCCGCCGGCCACCCGGTGGCGATCGGCTCGCTCCAGACGATGGCGGACGGCATCAAGGTGGGGCGCCCCGGCGACGTACCGTTCGAGCTCGTCCGGGAGCTGGTCGACGAGGTCCGCACGGTCTCCGAGGCCGAACTCTCCAGCGCGCTGCTGCTCTGTCTGGAGCGGGCGAAGCTGGTCGTCGAACCGGCGGGGGCGAGCCCGGTGGCGGCGCTGCTGAGCGACCCGGAGTCGTTCCGCGGACCGGTCGTCGCCCTGCTGTCGGGCGGCAATGTCGACCCGCTGCTGATGCAGCGCATCCTCACCCACGGCATGGCGACCGCCGGCCGCTATCTCAGCCTGCGGGTCCGGCTCACGGACCGCCCGGGGGCACTGGCCACGCTGCTCTCCGTGCTGACCGTCGCCGACGCGAACATCCTCGACATCGGCCATGTGCGGACCGATCCGCGCCTCGGACTCACCGAGGCGGAGGTCGACCTGCATCTGGAGACCAAGGGTCCCGAGCACTGCGAGGAGGTCACCGCGGAGCTGCGTGGTGCGGGCTACCTGGTGACGGACTGACATTCCGTCAGGTTGGGCGTTCGCCGGGCGGGGAGAGGTGCGTAAACCTAGGATCTGTCGAGGAAGCCAACGAACGCTCTGGGGGAATCCCGTATGCCAGGCGCCATCTACGCCGAAGGTCTGGTGAAGACCTTCGGCGATGTACGAGCACTCGGCGGTGTTGATCTCGACGTGCCGGAGGGCACGGTCCTGGGCCTCCTCGGTCCCAACGGCGCAGGCAAGACGACTGCCGTGCGTGTCCTCACGACGCTGCTCAAACCCGACAGCGGCCGGGCCGTCGTGGCAGGCATCGACGTGCTGAAGAAACCCAACGAGGTTCGCCGCTCGATCGGCCTCTCCGGCCAGTTCGCCGCGGTCGACGAGTATCTGACCGGCCGCGAGAACCTGCAGATGGTCGGTCAGCTCTACCAGATGAGCAGTCGCGACGCGAAGGCCCGTGCGGTGCGGCTGCTGGAGCGGTTCAACCTCGCGGACGCGGCCGACCGCCCCGCGAAGACGTACTCCGGTGGTATGCGCCGCCGCCTCGACCTGGCGGCGGCGCTCGTCGTCTCCCCGCCGGTGATGTTCATGGACGAGCCGACGACCGGACTCGACCCGCGCAACCGCCAGCAGCTGTGGGAGGTCATCGAGGAGCTCGTCGCAGGCGGCACCACGCTGCTGCTGACCACGCAGTATCTGGAGGAGGCCGACCATCTGGCGCACAACATCTGTGTCATCGACCACGGTCTCGTCATCGCCCGTGGCACGTCCGACGAACTGAAGGCCAGGACCGGCGGCGAGCGCGTCGAGGTCGTGGTTCACCACCCCGACCAGATCGATCCGGCCCGCGCCGTCCTCACCAACCTCGGCAAGGGTGAGGTCACTGTCGCCCAGCACACCCGCAAACTGACGGTCCCGGTCTTCGGCGGCGCCAAGCTGCTCGCCGAGATCATCCGTGATCTCGACACCCGCGGGGTCGAGATCGACGACATCGGACTGCGCCGCCCGACCCTCGACGACGTGTTCCTCTCGCTCACCGGCCATGTCGCCGAGGCGCCGGAGACCGACGAGAACGGGACGGTCCCGGGTATCGGCGCGCAGACCGGCAGGAAGGCCGGACAGGAGGTCAGCAAGTGACTGCCACGACGGACACGCCGCACCTCGCGGCAGCCCCCAGGGCGGGCGGCGGCATCGGCGGGTCGGTCCGCGACTCCCTCGTCGTCGCCAAGCGGAATCTGATCCGGATGACCCGGATCCCGGAGATGGTGATCTTCGGGCTGATCCAGCCGATCATGTTCGTGGTGCTGTTCAGCTACGTCTTCGGCGGCTCCATGATGATCGGCGGTTCCACCAGCCCCAGTGACTACCGCAACTTCCTGATGGCGGGCATCTTCGCGCAGACCGTGACCTTCGCCACCGCGGGCGCCGGTGCGGGCATCGCGGACGACATGCACAAGGGCCTCATCGACCGGTTCCGCTCGCTGCCGATGGCGCGCGGCGCGGTCCTGACCGGCCGTACGCTCGCCGACCTCGTCCAGACGACGCTCACCCTGGTCGTTCTCGCGGTCGTCGCCCTGCTGGTCGGCTGGCGCACCGATGAGAACGTCGGCAAGGTGCTGGGCGGCTTCGCGCTGCTGCTCCTGCTGGGGTACGCCTTCTCCTGGATCGGGGCGCTGATCGGTCTGTCGGTCCGCACCCCCGAGGCGGCCACGTCGGGCGGTCTCATCTGGCTCTTCCCCGTCACGTTCATCTCGAACGCCTTCGTGCCCACCGAGAACATGGCGAGCTGGCTCCAGCCGGTCGCCGAATGGAACCCGTTCAGCGCGACCGTCCAGGCCTGCCGAGAGCTCTTCGGGAACCCGGGCGTCTCCCCGTCCGATGCCTGGCCGATGCAGCATGCCGTCTGGGCCTCGCTGATCTGGTCCGTGCTGATCATCGTGGTCTTCCGAACCCTCGCGGTCCGCAAGTACCGCTCGGCGACCGCCTGAGGAACACCAGGAAGCCCCGGCCGTCGGCGGCCGGGGCTTCCTGGTGTTCTGCCGTGTCCGGTGGCCGGCTCAGCCCGAGTAGGGCTTCGCCGCGAGGATCTTCACCGAGGCCCGCTTGCCGTTCGGCAGCTCGTACTCGGCGTCCTCGCCCATCTTCTTGCCGTTCACGCCGGTACCGAGCGGAGACTGCGGAGAGTACGTCTCGATGTCCGCGCTCGCGTACTCGCGGGAGGCGAGCAGGAACGTCATGGTGTCGTCGGGGTCACCGTCGAACGCGATGGTGACGACCATGCCGGGCTCGACCACGCCGTCGTCGGCGGGGGCCTCGCCGACCTTCGCATGCTCCAGGAGCTGGGTGAGCTGGCGCACCCGCAACTCCATCTTGCCCTGCTCCTCCTTGGCCGCGTGGTACCCGCCGTTCTCCCGGAGGTCACCCTCCTCACGGGCCGCCGCGATCTTGACGGCGATCTCCGTGCGCGCGGGACCAGACAGGTACTCCAGCTCGGCCTTGAGCTGGTTGTACGCCTCCTGCGTGAGCCAGGTGACGTTTTCGCTGGTCTGGGTCACAGGTGCTCCTAGTCGGTACTGGATATTCAAGCGTCGGTACTGGGAATACAAAGCATCGCCCTACCCAGAAGCATGTGCCTCCACGGGTGGGCGAAACCACGAGCCTAACAATTCCCCAGGAAAAGGGGGAGAAGGTAAACCGCTATGACCGCGTCAACGCAGGCCAGCGGCGATAATCGCAGGTCAGAGCAGGTCCGTTCCGGTCAGTTCGACGACCCGCCGTCAACCGTGCAGCCCAGCAGCTCGACGCTGGTCGCCCGCGAGGTCGTACGCAACGAGACGATCCGGTCGATCCGGTCGGAACGGTCGTCGAAGCGGATGTCCTTCCGGGCCACGTCGCTGCCGTCCACCTGCTGGGAGCGGAGCGTGCAGTACCCCTTCGCGTCCCGGTCCTTGCGCACCTCGAGGTGGATGTCGACCCGGTCGTCCGAAGCGATCCTGAACTTGATCACTTCGGCGCTGATTCCCTGGCCTGCCACGTAGTCGTAACCGATCCAGCCGACCACGCCGAGCAGTGCGACGCCCAGCACCGAGCCGATGATCTTGAGCTTGCGGTCCGCGCGCTCGTCCGCGGAGCGCCCGTAGCGGCCCTCCGGAAGTGCTTCACGCACCGCAGCCATGATCGTTCCTCCCGTACCGGGGATCGAGGAATTTTCCGCCCCCCGGTTCGGTCACTATAGAAGCCTCTCACCCGCCACCCGACCGCCGCCCCACACCGACGTCCCTCCGGGACGGCACCACTCGGTGGCGGCCGAATCACTGAGGATCGAGTCTTGACTGAGCAGCTTCGACTGATGGCCGTCCACGCCCACCCCGACGACGAGTCGAGCAAGGGCGCGGCCACCATGGCCAAGTATGTGTCCGAGGGGGTGGACGTGCTGGTTGTGACCTGCACGGGAGGCGAACGAGGCTCCATCCTCAACCCGAAACTCCAGGGCGACCCGTACATCGAGGAGCACATCCACGAGGTACGGAAGAAGGAGATGGACGAGGCCCGGGAGATCCTGGGCGTCAAGCAGGAGTGGCTCGGCTTCGTCGACTCGGGGCTGCCCGAGGGCGACCCGCTGCCCCCGCTGCCCGAGGGCTGCTTCGCACTGGAGGACGAGGAGAAGGCCGCGGGGCGTCTCGTCCGCTCCATCCGCGCGTTCCGGCCGCAGGTCATCACCACGTACGACGAGAACGGCGGCTACCCGCACCCCGACCACATCATGACCCACACGATCACGATGATCGCGTTCGAGGGCGCCGCGGACACCGAGACGTTCCCCGAGACCGAATTCGGCCCCGCCTGGCAGCCGCAGAAGCTCTACTACAACCAGGGCTTCAACCGTCCGCGCACGGTGGCGCTGCACGAGGCGCTGCTCGCCCGCGGTCTGGAGTCGCCCTACGGCGAGTGGCTGGAGCGCTGGAAGGAGTTCGAGCGCGTCGAGCGGACGCTGACCACGCACGTTCCGTGCGCGGAGTTCTTCGAGATCCGGGACAAGGCGCTGATCGCGCACGCCACGCAGATCGACCCGGACGGCGGCTGGTTCCGGGTGCCGATGGACATCCAGCGGGAGGTCTGGCCGACCGAGGAGTACGAGCTGGCGAAGTCTCTCGTCGATACCTCCCTCCCCGAGAGCGACCTCTTCGCGGGCATCCGCGACAATGCCTGATATGTACGCGACCCAGGCACTGACCCACGTCGTTCCTCTCGCCGAGGAGTTCGACAAGAACAAGGTGACACCCGGCGTCCTCGGCTTCCTCGTCTTCGCGGCGCTCGCGGTGGGCGTGTGGCTGCTGATGAAGTCCATGAACCGGCACATGGGCAAGGTGAACTTCGAGGAGGCGCCGGATCCGGATGCGGGGTCGGTCGGGGCCGACGTATCCGGGGCGGGGGCCGGGTCCGCGAAGTAGCGGGTTCCGGCGCAACCCGTTGGCGTCTTTGTCCTCAATCGCCGGACGGGCTTGAAAGGCCCGTCCGGCGAGGGTGCCGGGACGGCGGCTATGACCGTGCTTCCACTGCCACGCCCATGATTTCCCGGGCGTGGCGGGTCGGGGTCATGCCCAGGCGCCAGGCCTGCCAGCCGTCCTCCAGGTCGATCCCGCGGTTCAGGACCACGGTGAACGCCTCCGCGCGGTCCACCAGCTCGCTGTCGCGGTTCGGGTGCCCGGCCCGGAGCAGGTCGGCGAGTTCCTGCTGGGCCACCACGGTGCCCACCTCCGTGCCGCCCGCCGACGCGTACGGCAGCAGAGTGCAGCGCAGGAAGCGGGCCCAGTCGGCGCCCCGCGTGTCGCCGTACGAGTCGAACAGCGCCACCGCCTCGTCGCACAGCGCGAGTGCCTGGGCCGCCCGGTTGTTCCCCGCGTCGACCAGGGCCAGTTCCAGACACGTCCACGCCTCGCCGTGGGCGACACCGATGCGCCGGAAGTCGGCCCGGGCATCGGCCAGGAGCTGACGGGCGAAACCGGAGTTGCGCAGATTGCCGGTCCGGGCGGCCCGCTGGTCGCGGGTGACCCGGCCCGAGTGGTGCCGGGCACACGCCAGCCCGTAGACGTCCCGCATCCGGGAGAACATCGTGCGCGACCGCTCCAGCTCCCGCACCGCCTGGTCGGTGTCGCCCGCCTCCTCCAGCGCCTGGCCCAGGTAGTACAGCGTCCACGCCTCACCGCGCGCGTCCTCGTTGTCACGGTGGCGGGAGAGCGCCCGGCGCAACTCGTCGACCGCCGGGTCCGGGTCGCCGTCGAGCAGCCGGGCGCGGGCCAGCTGGGTCAGCGCCCACGCCTCGCCGCGCTCGTCACGGGTGCGGCCGTACAGGTCCAGGGCCGTACGCAGCGTCTCCTCGGCCCCGGGCACATCGCCCATCCGCAGCAGCACCTGGCCCAGCTGGAACTGTGTCCACGCCTCGCCGTGCAGCGACTCGCCCTCCCGGTGCAGGGTCAGCGCCGTGTCGAGGAGGGTCAGGGCCTCCGCCAGGTTCGCCCGGTCGCGCTCGACGGCGGCCAGGGCGTGCAGCGACCACGCCCGGTCCTCGGCCTGTCCGTCGGAGGACTGCAGCGCGATCGCCTCGCGCAGCCGCGCCGACGCCTCGGTGAGGTTGCCCTGGTGGTGCAGGGTGATACCGAGCGAGCAGAGCGCCAGCGCCGTGCCCGCGTCGTTCTGCGCCTCGCGGTAGAGACCGACGACCGAGGACAGTGTGGTGCGGGCCTTGTCCAGCTCGCCGAGCTGCCGGGCCGCGATGCCCGTACGCCACTGGACCGACCGTTCCAGCAGCCCCTTGTCGACGGCCTGCGTCAGCTCGCTGATCTCACCCAGGCGGTAGAGGTCGCCGCGCAGCAGGCAGTAGTCACACAGTGCGCCCAGCAGGTCCAGCACGGCCCCCTGGTCGACGCCCTCCGCATGCCGCAGCGCGGAGGTGATGAAACTCGACTCGTCGTCCAGCCAGTGCAGTGCCGCGTCCAGCGAACCGAACCCGTGCGAACCGAACTGCCCAGCCCGGGTGGACATCTTCCCGTCCACCATCCGGATCACCGCACCGGCGAGCTCCGCATAGTTGTGGATCAGCCGCTCCTGCGCGGCGGTACGGTCCGCCTCCTCCTCCTCGTCGCGCAGCCGGGCCAGGGCGAAACCCCGTACGAGATCGTGCAGCCGGTAGCGCGTACCCCGCACATGGTCGAGCAGCCCGGCCCGGGACAGGGCCGTCAGCAGCGACTGCGCCTCCTGTTCCTCGGCGGACAGCAGCGCCGCGGCCGCCGCCGCGCCCAGGCTGGCGCGCCCGGCCAGCGCGAGCCGGCGCAGCAGCCTCCGCGCCTGCTCGGACTGGTCGGTGTAGCGCAGCCACAGAGCCCGTTCGACGGGCGCGACGGGACCGTACGCGGCGAGTTCGGCGGCCAGTGCCGTGCGGGTACGCGGCCCGAGCGAGGAACCCGCGACCCGCAGCGCCAGCGGCAGCCCACCGCACAGCTCGGCGATCGCGTCCGTCGACTGGGAGTCGTACGGCCCCTGCTCCTCCTCCTGCGCCGACACGCGCAGCAGCTCCTCCGCACCCGCCGCGTCCAGCGGGCCCACGGGCAGCTGATGCACCCACGCCGGAATATCGGCAGGCAGGTCGAGGGGGGCGCGGGCGGTGACAAGAACCAGGCTGTCGGAGCGCTCCGGTATGAGCGTACGGACCTGCGCCGGGTCGCCGGCGTCGTCGAGGACGATCGTCACGGGCGTGCCGGTCAGATGCTGGTGGTAGAGCTCGCTGAGCCGTCGCACCTGCTGCTCGGCGGAGGACCTGCCCCGGGATCCCGACTCCGCTCGATCAGGGGAGACCCCATCCCGGAACAGCAGCTGTTCGCGCGGCGCGCCGAGCCGGTTCAGCAGGTGCAGCAGCGCGTCGCGGGTCGGCAGCGGGTTCTCGCCGGTGACATCGGAACGCAGATCCACCACGCACGCGCCCCGGAACTGGTCCTTCAGCTCATGCGCCGCCCGCACCGCGAGTGCCGTGCGCCCGGAGCCGGGCGTGCCGTGCAGGACGACGACGGTCGGCTTGGTCTCCGTCGACGCGCGTGCCGCGTGCACCCACTGGGCGACCTGCGCCAGCTCGGCCCGGCGGCCGGCGAACGGTCCGTCGGGGGCGGGTAGATGCCCGAAGGACTGGTCGAGCAGCGACCGCCTGCGCGCCGCCGCACTGCGGTCACCGCCGCGCAGCTGCGGCACGACGGCGGCGGCCTTCTTCTTCGGCGTACGGGACGACGCGCTCAGCATCCGCTGCTGGTCCAGGAACGGGCGGATGCCCCGCACCTCCAGCGCCGCCAGCCACTGCAGCCGCAGCTGTTCGGGCCCGCCGGGCTGGCCCGCCGCACCCGCGTGCCGGTGGGCGGCGGGCCAATGCGAGGCGGTCGCCTTGACGACGGTGGCCGTGGCGCCCGCGACGGCGACGACGGCGCCCGCGCCGAGCGCCGGCCCCGCCGCCGTACCGAACGCGAGATCGGCGCCGAACGCCGCTGCCGCGGCGACCCCCGTGACCAGCAGGGGAGTTCCCATCGCCGCCTTGCTGAACTGCTGCGACAGGGGTTTCCGCCCGGCCTCCATCGCATCGAGCGCCTGCGTGTACGCGGCGTACTCCTCGGCCGCGCTCGCCGCCAGCGAGTCGAGCGCCGCCCGCCCGCGCGCCGTCAGCGCACCCGCGTCGGCCCTGCCCCCCGAACGGCGTACTTCCTCCTCCACGGCGCGTACCAACATCCGTTCGGCTTCAGCCCGGTGGCTGTCCCGCATGCCCGTCCCCCTCCGACCGCCGCGTTCCGCATCAGCTGACACAGCACCAAGTGTCCTGTCTACGGCGGATGGGCGCGAGAGAGCAAGGAGATCGGTTGGGGGTCGCCGGGTGAGAGGCCGGTGCCCGGACCGTGGCGTGCGGCGGGGGCTCCGCCACGTGCGCAAGGATGGGGGCATGTCCAATCGACTCGCGCAGGTCACCTCCCCGTACCTCCTTCAGCACGCGGACAACCCGGTCGACTGGTGGCCGTGGTCGCCCGAGGCGTTCGAGGAGGCGCGCCGGCGGAACGTGCCGGTGCTGCTCAGCGTCGGCTATGCGAGCTGTCATTGGTGCCATGTGATGGCGCACGAATCGTTCGAGGACGTGGAGCTTGCGACGTATCTGAACGCGCACTTCGTCCCGGTGAAGGTCGACCGCGAGGAGCGGCCCGACGTCGACGCCGTGTACATGGAGGCGGTGCAGGCGGCGACCGGTCAGGGCGGCTGGCCGATGACCGTCTTCCTGACCGCCGACGCCGAACCCTTCTACTTCGGTACGTACTTCCCGCCCGCGCCCCGTCACGGCATGCCGTCCTTCCGGCAGATCCTCGAAGGCGTCGTGGCCGCCTGGACCGAACGCCCCGACGAGGTCGCCGAGGTCGCCGGGCGCATCGTGCACGACCTGGCAGGCCGCTCGCTGGCTCACGGCGGGGAGGGGCTGCCCGGCGAGCAGGAGCTCTCGCAGGCGCTGCTCGGGCTGACCAGGGATTACGACGAGAAATACGCGGGCTTCGGCGGCGCCCCGAAGTTCCCGCCGTCCATGACGATCGAGTTCCTGCTGCGCCACCATGCCCGCACCGGCGCCGAGGGCGCCCTCCAGATGGCCGCCGACACCTGTGAGGCGATGGCCAGGGGCGGGATGTACGACCAGCTCGCCGGTGGCTTCGCCCGCTACTCGGTGGACCGGGAATGGGTCGTGCCGCACTTCGAGAAGATGCTCTACGACAATGCCCTGCTCTGCCGGGTGTACGCCCATCTGTGGCGGGCGACGGGCTCCGACCTGGCCCGCCGGGTCGCCCTGGAGACCGCCGACTTCATCGTGGGCGAACTGCGCACGGCGGAGGGCGGGTTCGCCTCGGCGCTCGACGCCGACAGCGAGGACGGCGGCGGCAGCCACGTGGAAGGCGCGTTCTACGTGTGGACGCCCGCGCAGCTGCGCGAGGCGCTGGGAGAGCAGGACGCCGTGTTCGCCGCGGACTACTTCGGGGTGACCGAGGCGGGCACCTTCGAGGAGGGCGCGTCCGTGCTCCAACTGCCGCGCACCGACGACGCGGTGGACCCGGACCGGGCCGCCGACGTGCGGGCCCGGCTGCTCTCGGCGCGCGAGGAGCGGGCGCGTCCCGGACGGGACGACAAGGTGGTGGCGGCCTGGAACGGTCTGGCGATCGCCGCGCTCGCCGAGACCGGGGCGTACTTCGACCGGCCCGACCTGATCGAACGTGCCACCGAGGCGGCGGACCTGCTGGTCCGGGTCCACATGGGCGACAACGCCCGGCTGTCGCGGACGTCCAGGGACGGCCGGGCGGGTGACAACGCCGGGGTCCTGGAGGACTACGGCGATGTCGCGGAGGGTTTCCTCGCGCTGGCCGCCGTCACCGGCGAGGGTGTCTGGCTGGAGTTCGCCGGCTTCCTGCTCGACATCGTGCTGCAGCACTTCACCGGCGAGGGCGGGCAGCTGTACGACACGGCGGACGACGCCGAACAGCTGATCCGCCGCCCGCAGGACCCCACCGACAGCGCGACTCCGGCGGGCTGGACGGCGGCGGCCGGAGCGCTGCTCTCGTACGCCGCGCACACCGGATCCGAGGCCCATCGCGCGGCCGCGGAAAGTGCGCTGGGGGTGGTGAAGGCGCTCGGGCCACGTGTTCCGCGGTTCATCGGGTGGGGTCTCGCGGTTGCCGAGGCGCTGATCGACGGCCCGCGCGAGGTGGCGGTCGCCGGCCCGGTCGGTGGCGGACTGCACCGTACGGCACTGCTGGGGCGGGCGCCGGGGGCGGTGGTCGCGGCGGGCGAGAGCGGCGGCGCGGAGTTTCCGCTGCTGGTGGACCGGCCGATGGTGGGCGGGGCGCCGACGGCGTACGTCTGCCGGCACTTTGTGTGCGACGCGCCGACCACGGATGCGGGCGAGCTGGCGCGGAAGCTCGGGGGGTGACCCCGGGAGGAGCCCGGTGCGTGCCCGGCCGGCGCTCTGTCCGCGGTCTCCGCCACCGGGGCCGACGGCCCGGCGCACCGCTTGCGTCAGAGCGTCAGGCCGCCCTCGAGCGTGTCCATGGCTCGGTTGATCATCGCTATCAGGTCGCCCTTCTGGTCGTGCTCGCCCCAGTACAACGTCACCTCGCGCAGCGCCCCCAGCACCGCGGCGATGAACACCCGGACCTCCAGGTCGTCGGCGCTGCGGCCGCTCCGGTCGGCGAGCACCTGGGCCAGGACCTTCGCCGTGTCCTGCATGGTCTCCGATATCCGTGCCCGGATCGCGGGGACCTCCACCATCAGCCGGGTGCGCCGGCGCAGTTCCTCCTCCTCGGTGGCGAGGAACGCCGTCAGCGCCTCCGTCATGATGATCCGCAGCGATTCCAGCGGCGGCTCGTCCGTGGGACGGTTCCGCATCTCCGCTTCCACGACGGGGTCGTACTCGTCGGTGAGGACGATGTCCTCCTTGGTCGCGAAGTACCGGAACACCGTGCTCGGCGACACCTCCGCCGCCTCCGCGATCTGCTCGATCGTCGTCGCGTCGTACCCCTGTTCGGCGATCAGCCGGTACGTGGCGCTGCGGATGGCCATCCGGGTCTTGAGCTTCTTGCGCTCGCGCAGCCCCGGCTGGGCCTGCGCCTCGACGGACGTGACGGAGGAGGTACGGGAGGTGGCGGCCATGGTCGCCATTCTCGTGCATCGACGGACTCCGCGACCACGTCGGCATCCCCGGTCCGCGACGGGCGGCGTCCGTCAGAAGGCCCCCCACCAGCAGCGCGGTCACCAGCGACGCGGCGCCGGTGACCCGTCGATGCGGCGGGCGCCGGGTGATGATGCCTCGCCACGGAAAAGGGCCGCGGCTCGGAAGCCGCGGCCCTTGAGGGCGGGGGAGGAGGTTCGCTCAGGCGTGGTTGTACGCCACCAGCGAGATGCCGACGTAATGCACGGTGAAGGCCGCCAGGGTCAGCGAGTGGAAGACCTCGTGGAAGCCGAACCACCGCGGTGACGGGTTGGGTCGCTTGATCCCGTAGATGACGCCGCCCGCGCTGTAGAGCAGGCCGCCGACGACGACCAGGACCAGGACCGCGATCCCGCCGGTGCGCATGAAATCGGGCAGGAAGAAGACCGCTGCCCAGCCCATCGCTATGTAGCAGGGGGTGTACAGCCAGCGGGGGGCGCCGACCCAGAACACCCGGAAGGCGATGCCGGCGGCGGCTGCCGCCCAGACTGCCCAGAGCAGCGGACGCCCGGTCGACTCCGGGAGCAGCAGCAGGGTCAGCGGCGTGTACGTGCCCGCGATGATCAGGAAGATGTTGGCGTGGTCCAGCCGGCGCAGCACCGCCTCGCCGCGCGGACCCCAGGTGCCGCGGTGGTAGATCGCGCTCACGCCGAAGAGCAGGCATGCGGTCGCGATGTAGATGCCGCAGGCGATCCGGCCGCGGATACTGTCCGTGAGCGCAATCAGAACAATCCCCGCGATCAACACCGCGGGGAACATTCCGGCATGCAGCCAGCCGCGCATGCGCGGCTTCACCGGGCCCGGCGCCGATTCGGCCGGGCCCGGCTCGGCTGGTTCGACCTCGGCTGGTTCGGGCGCGGCGGCAGCAGTCATGACCGCATGCTACCTACGCCACCGTAGGTTGCGAACGCGAGTGGCGATGCTCACGTGGGCACTCCTCTGGACATATGGGCGAATCGGTCGGATGATCAAATGAGTATGGTCGGCACCGGATGAGCGGCTACGAAGCATCCGGGTCGCAGCCCCCACGGGGCAACTGCCCAAAGACACCCTCAACAAGGAGCGATCGTGGCGCGCGACATCGCGGCTCCCCTCACTGTTCCCACCCGTCACCAGGAGCTGGCCTCCTGGGTGAACGAGATCGCAGCCATCACCGAGCCGGACCGTGTGGTCTGGTGCGACGGTTCCGAAGCCGAGTACGAGCGCCTGTGCGGGGAGCTCGTGGCCAAGGGCACGTTCACCAAGCTCGATGAGATCAAGCGCCCGAACTCGTACTACGCCGCCTCCGACCCGAGCGATGTCGCCCGCGTCGAGGACCGCACCTTCATCTGCTCCGAGAAGGAGGAGGACGCGGGCCCGACGAACCACTGGAAGGCCCCCGCCGAGATGCGGGAGATCTTCACCGGTGAGAAGGGTGTCTTCCGCGGCTCCATGCGGGGTCGCACGATGTACGTCGTGCCGTTCTGCATGGGCCCCGTCGGCTCCCCGCTGTCCGCGATCGGCGTCGAGATCACCGACTCCGCGTACGTCGCCGTCTCGATGCGCACCATGACGCGCATGGGCCAGGCCGTCCTCGACGAGCTCGGCACCGACGGCTTCTTCGTCAAGGCGGTCCACACGCTGGGCGCGCCCCTGGAGGAGGGCCAGGAGGACGTTCCGTGGCCGTGCAACTCCACCAAGTACATCTCGCACTTCCCCGAGGACCGCGAGATCTGGTCGTACGGCTCCGGCTACGGCGGCAACGCCCTGCTCGGCAAGAAGTGCTACGCGCTCCGCATCGCCTCGGTCATGGCCCGCGACGAGGGCTGGCTCGCCGAGCACATGCTGATCCTCAAGCTCACGCCGCCGCGGGGTGAGTCGAAGTACGTCGCCGCCGCGTTCCCGAGCGCCTGCGGCAAGACCAACCTGGCCATGCTGGAGCCCACGATCTCCGGCTGGACCGTCGAGACGATCGGCGACGACATCGCCTGGATGCGGTTCGGCGAGGACGGCCGTCTCTACGCGATCAACCCCGAGGCCGGATTCTTCGGTGTCGCGCCCGGCACCGGCGAGCACACCAACGCCAACGCCATGAAGACGATGTGGGGCAACTCCGTCTTCACGAACGTCGCGCTCACCGACGACGGCGACGTGTGGTGGGAGGGCATGACCGAGGAGCTTCCCGCGCACCTCACGGACTGGAAGGGCAACGACTGGACCCCCGAGTCCGACACGCCCGCCGCCCACCCCAACGCCCGCTTCACCGTCCCGGCCGGCCAGTGCCCGATCATCGCGCCCGAGTGGGAGGACCCGAAGGGGGTGCCGATCTCGGCCATCCTCTTCGGTGGCCGCCGCGCCTCGGCCGTACCGCTGGTCACCGAGTCCTTCGACTGGCAGCACGGTGTCTTCCTCGGTGCCAACGTGGCCTCCGAGAAGACCGCCGCCGCCGAGGGCAAGGTCGGCGAGCTGCGCCGCGACCCGTTCGCCATGCTGCCGTTCTGCGGCTACAACATGGGCGACTACATGAACCACTGGGTCAAGGTCGGCGCGGACAAGGACCAGGCGAAGCTCCCGAAGATCTACTACGTGAACTGGTTCCGCAAGAACGACGCGGGCAAGTTCGTGTGGCCGGGCTTCGGCGAGAACAGCCGTGTTCTGAAGTGGATCGTCGAGCGCCTGGAGGGCAAGGCCGAGGGCGTCGAGACGCCGATCGGCATCCTGCCCGCCAAGGGCGCCCTGGACACCGAGGGCCTGGACCTCTCCGAGTCCGACCTGGACTTCCTGCTCACGGTCGACAAGGAGGTCTGGCGCGAGGAGGCGGCGCTGGTCCCCGAGCACCTCAACACCTTCGGTGACCACACGCCGAAGGAGCTGTGGGACGAGTACCGCGCGCTGGTCCAGCGCCTGGGCTGACGCCCCCGGGCGGCGCCTTCGAGGCGTCGCCCACCCGGGCGTACTCCTGAAGTGCGCCCCTTCGATCCCCGCGGCCGGGTCTTCCGACATCCGCCCTGACCTGTGGGGTCAACAGCCCGCCGCGGAACGGCCCCCGGAATCCCCTTACGGTTCCGGGGGCCGCCCTTTCCCGCCCCTTTTATAGAGAACATCCGCACATCGCCGCAGGGTTGCACACGAGACCTTCACATGGCTTCGATGTCCCTTCACATCGCCTCCGGTCGAGCCGTCCGGAGGCCAACCGAGCCTGTGGGGGACTCGGTTGAACACGTCTCGGCACTACCGGCGCATGGCGGCGACGCCGGCCGCACTGACGCTCACCACTGTGGGCCTCACCGCCCTCGCCGCCCACGCGGCCGACCCAAGAACGTGGCTGTTCTGATCGACCATCTCAAATCACCGTGACAACCGCCAGTGTGTGCGATTCACCACGAACGCCAAGTGGTCGATCACACCGCACGGGAAGCTGAACCTGCCGAAGATCGGCCCGGTACGGGTCCGCTGGTCCCGGGCCCCTCCATCGGTCCCGTCGACGGTTACGGTGATCAAGGACGCGGGGGGCCGGTACTGGGCCGGCTTCGTCGTTGCCAGGGAGCGCATCCTCCACGTTCGTGTGGGGGAGGTGGCCAATGCCACTCCGCCGATCAGCAGCACCGCCAGGACGATTCCCACGATGCGTCTCACGGATGCGGCCTGCTCGCGGAAACCCACATTCCGGGTCGAGTTGAGTGGACGTCAGGTGAAGTGCGTATCCCAGTAGGCAACGGGAGCGGCCGATTCTCTCCGGCAACCCGGTCACAGGTGGAACTTGGGCTGCGTCGCACGGCGCACGCACGTGTGCCGTGCCCGGACGATCCCGGGCACGGCACACTTCAGAGGGATCCCAGCGAGGTCAGGACCGCTACTGGCTCTTCGAGAGTCCCTTCTCGGCTGCGTCCATGCCCGGCCCCATCGCCCCGTTGGCGGCGAGGCTGTTCATCAGCTGGTCCATCAGGCTGGACTGCTCGCTCGGGTTCAGTGGTTCGTCGTTCCCGAACGGCTCGCTGGGGGCGAAAGTCGGCGCGTTCGGCAGAGTCGTTACTTCCCTCCACTGCGAACCTTCGGCGGGGCACACGAGGGTTTGCCCGTTGGCGGCGCAGTGCAGGGTGTAGACGTCACCATCCGTGGTGATGATCTTGTAGAAGGCGTCACTTCCGTTGGCGTCGACCGAGATGCCGCAGACGGGGGAGTCCGTGGGGAAGCCCGTGATTGTGCTCAGGTCTCCCCAGCCTGCGGTGTTCGCCGGTCCGAAGGTGATGTTTTGATTCTCCGGGCCCCCGCCGTCTACGAGGTGGCGCCTACCGTAGAACGCCGACCCGTTGAAGAGTGCGCCGAGGAATTGCTCGTTGCCGTTGGGCTGCGTCGAGGTGACGTTGATGCACGGCCCGGTCCCACCGGTGGCGCCGGTGGCTCCCGTGGCGCCGGTGGCTCCGGTGGCTCCGGTGCGTCCCGTGGCTCCGGTGGGTCCGGTCGGTCCCGTGCGTCCCGTGGCTCCGGTGGCTCCGGTGGCTCCGGTGCGTCCCGTGGCTCCGGTCGGTCCCGTGGGTCCGGTCGGTCCTGTCGGTCCGGTGGCTCCGGTGGCTCCGTTCTCGCCGTTCTGACCCGTGGGTCCGGTCGGTCCGGTGGCGCCGGTGGCTCCGTTCTCGCCGTTCTGACCCGTGGGTCCGGTCGGTCCGGTGGCGCCGGTGGCTCCGTTCTGACCCGTGGCTCCGGTCGGTCCCGTGGCTCCGGTGCGTCCCGTGGCTCCGGTGCGTCCCGTGGCTCCGGTGCGTCCCGTGGCCCCGGTGCGTCCCGTGGCTCCCGTGGCTCCAGTCGGTCCCGTGGGCCCGGTCGGTCCGGTGGCGCCGGTGGCTCCGTTCTCGCCGTTCTCACCCGTGGCTCCGGTCGGTCCCGTCGGCCCGGTGGGGCCGGTGGGGCCGGTGGGCCCGCGCTTGCCCTTCTCCTTCTCCTTGCACTTGTCCCTGTCGTGCTTGTTCTTGTGGTGGTCGCAGCACTCGTCCCTGTCGTGCTTGTTCTTCTGCTTCTCGCACTTGTCACCGCCCATAAGCACAGGCCGGTTCATCTCGCCCGGAGAGAAGGCGCTCTGGGCCGCTGCCACCGCGGGGCTGGAAAAGCCCAGCATGACGAGGCTCAGCGTTGCCATCGCACCGCCGGCCAGCCACCTGCGACCGCGGGGCACCGGGCCCAGACGCGAGGGGGTCCTGGTCTCAGGACTCATGAATTTGCTCCTTGGGGAACCGAATGGAGTGGTCTCGACGAGGCATGCAGAGCCTCTGACGCAACATTCAGGTGCATGTGCAAGAAAGTGGGCGAGACACACCAGACGTTCAGGCGATCGGCAGAGTGAGGAAGGGGGCCGAAAGAGGATGAGCCCCGAAGAGTTGGGCCATGCAGCCCCATAGTGGTTTCAGTTCCGAGTGTGTGTCGGTGCAGCCGACACGCAGACGGATGGATACGCTCTGCATGCTTCATCAGACCCCACTCGCCAAATCGAGGCTCGAATGCCCGTCAGGGATTTTCAAGGAAAGATGAATTTCTTCACCAGGGCCAGGAATCCTGTGGTCAAGGTGGCGACGGTCGCGCTCGCCGTAACCACGACGTTTTCAGGACTGACATGGGCGGCGGTCTCCCTGACGGGGAACAGCGTCGATGCGAAGCCGCCGGTCGCGTGCTCATACAACCTCACCAATGGTGCCAAGGCTGTGGGAATTCCCACTTTCGACGCCCAGGCCGCGGCTCGGCCATACACGGCAGAAGTCGTGACCAACCGGGGAACCATCACCTTCGCGGCACTGACCGACAAGGCGCCCTGCACCACCAACTCCTTCTCCTTCCTGGCGCGGAAGGGGTACTACGACGGCAGCACGTGCCACCGCGTCACGACCCGAGGGATTTTCGTATTGGACTGCGGTGACCCCAAAGGGGAAGGCACGGCCGATCCTGGCTATTTCTTCCAGGACGAGAATCTGGGCGGAGCCGAATATCCGGCCGGAACCGTGGCGATGTCCAAGGCGGTTCCCGGCAGGAACGGCAGTCAGTTCTTCATCAGTTATGCCGATCCTGATCTTTCCATGCCGTCCGAGTGGACTCCCTTTGGGAAAGTCCTGAGCGGATTGGACGTACTGAAGGAGATCGCCAGGAACGGGACGCAGGACGGATCCTCCGACGGAAGGCCGAAGAAGGCTGTCGTCATCAAGTCGGTAACGGTGCGACAGGCATCGGTCAATGCCCCTCGCGAGAAGCGCGGGTGACTCCACCACGCCCCAGATGTGCCGCTATTCGGAGTATTCTGCGCGCACACATGGCGGCTCAGAGCCAGGCCGTGAAGGCTGCTGGCATCTTGAGTTCCTCAGGGTCGGTTTCCGGAAGGAATAAGTCATGCATGCCCCACCCACCGACAGCGCCACGCTTCCGGTGCAACAAAAATCAAGTGTGGATGAAGGGCCGGTGGTCGAGCCGTCTCGGGGGAGCCGCTCCGGCATCCCGTGGTGGATCTGGGCCCTGGCGGGAGCACTGTTCTTCACATACGCGACGTTGTCCTTGCGTATCCATCAGCGCATGCTCTCCCACAGTTTCGACCTGGGAATCTTCGAGCAGATCGTCCGCTCCTACGCGCATGGGCACCTGCCCGTCTCCGAAATCAAGGGGCCGGACTTTCCCATCCTGGGGGACCACTTCTCTCCCATTCTGGCCCTGGTGGCACCTGTCTACCGGCTGTGGCCTTCGCCGATGGCCCTGCTCGTGGTGCAGGCGGCGCTGATCGCCGCGAGCGTTCTGCCCCTGACTCTCTGGGCGCGCCGAGCGCTGGGCTCCCCCGCCGCCGCGGTCATCGGGGTCTGCTACGGCCTCTCCTGGGGTCTCGCGAGCGGGGTCGGCTCCGACTTCCATGAATGGGCCTTCGCCGTTCCCCTTCTCGCGTACTCACTCACGGCTCTCGCGACGGGCCGGATGCGTGCCGCGGTCTGCTGGGCTCTGCCCCTGCTGCTGGTGAAGGAGGACCTCGGGCTCACCGTGGTCGTGATCGGCCTCGTCATCGCCCGGCGTGGCGACCGCAAGCTCGGGATCACAACCGCCGCAGTCGGTCTGGCCGGGGCGCTGTTGGCGACGATGGTCATTCTGCCGGCCTTCAGCCCGAGCGGGTCCTACGACTACTGGCACTGGCTGAACGGCTCGGAAGGCAGTGAGGGTGGGCTGACGGATCTGCTGTACAAGAGCACGATCGGTCTCATCACCCCCGAGGTCAAGATCTCGACGCTCCTGCTCGTGCTGGCCCCGACCCTGTTCCTGGCCCTGCGGTCCCCGTTGATGTGGATCGCAGTGCCGACCCTGTTGTGGCGGGCTGCCTCAGAGCTCAGCACCCACTGGGGCACCGCCTACCACTATTCGCTCGTGCTGATGCCGATCGTCTTCGCGGCCTTCATCGACGCCTTGATCCGACGGAACCCGAGCAAAAGCAGCCTGCGCCGATACCTCGCCGGCTCCGCTGCGATCACACTCCTGGTCCTTCCGCAGTATCCGTTCTGGCAGTTGGTCCAGCCGGCCACCTGGCGGGACGATCCGCGCATCGCTGTCGCCCACCGTCTGATGGACCGGATCCCTGACGGCGCCACGGTCCAGGCGTCCAATCAACTCGTGCCCCAGCTCACGAACCGTACGAGTGCCAGCCTCTACGGCTGGCCCGACAGCCGCCCAAATCCTCAGTGGATCATGGTGGACACCAGGGTGCCGCTCAATGAGCGCTGGCCGCTGAACGTCCTTCAGGAACAGCAGGCCCTGGGCATTGCGCGGGCACAGGGCTATCTCACCGTGAGCAGTGAACAGGGCTTCGTACTGCTCAAGCGTCCGAGCTGACGTCGTGTCGTCGGTCTTCTGTCTCACCGAGTTGGAGGTGACCCGTGAAATCAACGGTCTGCCTGAACATGATCGTCAAGAACGAGGCCCCGGTCATCAGACGCTGCCTCGAATCCGTGCGCCCTTTGATCGACACGTGGGTCATTCTGGACACGGGCTCGACCGACGGCACCCAGGACGTCATCCGTGACGTCTTCAGTGACCTGCCCGGCGCCCTGCACGAAAGTCCCTGGAAGGGATACGACGGGAGCCGCAGCGAGGCGATCGACCTGGCGCGCGCCGAAGCGGACTATCTGCTGTTCATCGACGCCGATGACGAGATGGAGGTGGAGCCCGGCTTTCGCATGCCGGAGCTGACCCACGACGCCTACCAAGTCGCGCTGCACGACGGACCCATCACCCACTGGCGCCTCGCTCTGGTCTCAACCCGGTTGCCCTGGCGCTACGTCGGCGTCCTGCACGAGTACATCGACTGCGGAACGCCGTACACCTTCGGGACGTTCAAAGGCGCCAACATCCTCTCGGTGGGAGGCGGCGCACGCCTGAGAGGAGAAGGGCAGCGGAAGAAGTACCTGCGCGACGCCAAGGTCCTTCAGCAAGGCCTGATCAAGGAACCCGACAACTCCCGCTACGTCTTCTACCTCGCCCAGAGCTGGCGCGATGCCGGAGAGCCGAAGAAGTCACTCGCCGTCTACGACCGCCGGGCAGGCATGGGCGGCTTCGCGGAGGAAGTCTTCTGTTCCCACCTCTACGCCGCACGGCTTGCGGTAGAGCTCGGCAGGCCGCCGGCCGAGGTGATCAACCGCTACCTCCGCGCGCACGAAAGCCGTCCTTCGCGCGCCGAAGCAATCGGTGAACTCGCGCGCTACTGCCGCACGAATGGCCAGCGGTGGCCACTCGCGTACATGTTCGCGCAGCAAGCAGCGCAGATCCCATACCCGAAAGACATTCTGTTCGTCGAGTTCGAGTGGTACGACTGGTGCTCGCTCGACGAACTCGCCGTAGCCGCTTACTGGACCGGAAACTATGAGGAGTCGGAGCGCTGCAGCCAACACCTCCTCGAGAGCGGCAAGGTGCCCCCCGAGCACCACGACCGCGTGGTCGGCAACCTCGAGTTCGCCCGGCAGAAGCTGGGTTCGAGGGAACTCGTGAACGCCTGACCGACGGTCGGCGGGGCCGCGGTGGCCCGGCCGTGGAAGTGTTTCCGCGTCGCAGGCCGGTGGCCGCTCGAGACGGCCGGGTGCGGCACACGAATGGCACCCGGTCCGCGCGCCTCCCCGGCCCGCGGACCGGGGCCGTCAGGGGGCGCCGATCAGCTCGGCGTCACGCAGCGCGGCAGTGTGTGCGTCCATGCGCTCGGCGGTGAGAATCGCGGCGGCGGTGTCCGCGCGGGACGCGGCGACGACGAGCGCGCGGCCGGCGAGGGCGAGCGCCCGGTGGTGCAATGCGGCGGGCTCGGTCCGGGTCAGCGCGGCATGCCGCGCCGGTGGTGTTCCGCGCAGCCGGGCCACCTGCTCGGCAATGCGATCGCCCTGCCGGCCGAGCCCCAGCTCGTCGGTGACGGCGAGCAGGGCGGCCAGATGCCCGGCGAGCTGGATGTCCAGCTCCTCCTCGCGGGTGCGGTGAGGGTACTGCGCCGCGTCGGCCATCGAATGGACCGACTTGGTGCGGATCGGTTCGTACATGGGGATGGCCTCCTGCTCACGGTCAGGAGACCATCCTACATTGGATTCAGTCTAAAGTTGAGTGGTGTCGGGATCCGGCTGCCTCAGGGCTGTCCGTACCCGTCCAGGAACGCGCCGATCCTGGTCACCGCGTCCGTCAGATCCTTGGCCGACGGCAGCGTCACGATCCGGAAGTGATCGGGCTCCGGCCAGTTGAACCCCGTACCCTGCACGACCATGATCTTCTCGGTCCGCAGCAGGTCGAGGACCATCTGCCGGTCGTCCTTGATCTTGTAGACCGCGGGGTCGAGCCGCGGGAAGAGGTACAGCGCCCCCTTCGGCTTCACGCAGGTGACGCCCGGGATCTGTGTCAGCAGGTCGTACGCGACATCCCGCTGCTCCAGGATCCGCCCGCCCGGCAGCACGAGGTCGTCGATCGACTGCCGGCCGCCGAGCGCCGCGGCCACCGCGTGCTGCGACGGCATATTGGCGCAGAGCCGCATATTGGCGAGGATCGTCAGCCCTTCGATGTACGAGGCGGCGTGCCCCTTCGGGCCGCAGACCGCCAGCCACCCCGACCGGTAACCCGCCACCCGGTAGTTCTTGGAGAGCCCGTTGAACGTGAGCACCAGCAGATCGGGCGCGATGGCCGCCGTCGGGGTGTGTGTCGCTCCGTCGTACAGGATCCGGTCGTAGATCTCGTCGGAGCAGACCACCAGGTTGTGGCGGCGGGCGATCTCCGTCAGCCCGCGCAGCATCTCGTCGTCGTAGACCGCACCCGTCGGATTGTTCGGGTTGATGATCACGATCGCCTTGGTGCGGTCCGTGATCTTCCGCTCGATGTCGGCGAGGTCCGGCATCCAGTCCGCCTGCTCGTCGCACCGGTAGTGCACGGCCGTGCCGCCGGCCAGCGACACGGAGGCGGTCCACAGCGGATAGTCCGGTGCGGGTACGAGCACCTCGTCGCCGTCGTCGAGCAGCGCCTGCATCGACATCTGGATCAGCTCGGAGACGCCGTTGCCCAGGTAGATGTCCTCGACGTCGAGCGGGATCCCCTTGGTCTGGTAGTGCTGCATCACCCCGCGGCGCGCGGACAGCAGCCCCTTCGCGTCGCCGTAACCGTGCGCACCGGAAAGGTTGCGCAGTATGTCTTCGAGAATCTCGGGCGGGCACTCGAACCCGAACGCGGCGGGGTTGCCGGTGTTCAGCTTGAGGATGCGGTGACCGGCTGCTTCCAGCCGCATCGCCTCCTCGAGCACGGGGCCGCGGATCTCGTAACAGACATTGGCGAGCTTCGTGGACTGGATGACCTGCATGTCAGCGAGGATACGGTGGTGTTTCACAGGGTGCGCGAGGTTTGCCCGCGGGTTGACCCGCCCGGGGAACCCGGTCCGCCCACCCGGTCTTCCATCGCCATGCACCCGCCGTCCCCGACCGTGGGAACCCTGGCCGGGGGCGGCGGAGCGGCTTGGAATGGATGTGTGACGGGCCTGGACGGGTGAGATGCGCCACGCGAATGGGGCGTCGCCGTCACTCGGGCAGGCGCGTGCCGTCCGGGAGCCGGATGCCGAAGTCGTCCGCCAGGACCCGCAGCACCTCGTCGCCGTTCGCCAGCTCCCGCTCCTTCCGCGTGCCGTCGGGCGCCGTCTCCGTGAGCGTCCGGCCGGACAGGGCCACGTGGCCGTCCCCAGTGGTGCGCTGGACGTACACCAGGTGCTGGAACGGGGAGCGCGGATTGGTCGCGATGTGCCAGTTGATGACCTCGTAGTCCGGCGCCTCGAACGGCTCCAGCGTGAACGCGTACTGGTCCTCCCACTCCCCGCCCGCGGATCGCGTCTGCAGCTTCCACAGTGGCAGTGGGCCGCCGTGCGGTGCGTGGACGAGCCGGTGACGGCGGGGTGCGTCGTGCAGTTCGGCGTCCGCCACCAGCGCGATCGGCTCCAGCAGCGAGCTGCTCGCGCCGAAGCCGACATCGGCGAGATACGGGGTCGGCTCGCCCGGCACCCCGGCCAGCATCAGCATGTGGGTGCGCGGCCGTACGTCCCCGGGCGCAGCCCCCAGCACCACGCGCGCGCAGAGCAGCGTCACCGTGAATCCGAGCTCGGCCAGCACGGCGGCGAAGAGGGTGTTGTGTTCGTAGCAGTATCCGCCGCGCTCACTGCGTACGAGCTTCGCCTGTAGATCCGCGAGCGCGAGCGAGGGTGCGCTGCCGAGCACGGGGTCCAGATTCTCGAACGGGATGCCCAGCGCATGGGCGCGGTGGACGGAACGCAGTACCTCTACGGTGGGGAGGCGCTCCCCGGTCCAGCCGATACGGGCGAAGTACGCGTCGAGGTCGAGAGTGCGGTGGCGGTCGGTCGTCATGGACCGACCGTACGCAACCGGGGCGGCGGGAACCTCCGGCCAGGGATTGATCCCCCCGGTACGCGGGTCCTGGTACATGGGTCCTGGTTCCGGGCCCGACGCGTCTCCCCGCCTCGGATGTACCTCAACTCCGGCGAGGCGAGCGGTGGTACGGGGCGGCCCCACGCGCCACCCCGTCAGCAGACCGTGCCCGGCCGGGCCGCGGTGGCCCTCAACAGGTCGCGCACCAGGTCGAAGTCGATGTTCTCCGGCTTGCGGAAGCGCAGGCAGCCCTTGCCCATGTCCTGTCCGGCCAGCCGCTCCTCGAATGCCGCGCGGACGTCGGTGCGCAGCAGGTAGAAGGAGACGTAGTTCTTCTGGCTCGCGAAGGCGATCTCGGTGACCCCGTCCCGTTCGTAGGCGGGCATGCCGTAGGCCATGATCTCGCCGAAGCCCTTGAGTTCCTGGCGGCACATCAACCGCAGTCTGCGCAGGGCGTTCCGGCGCTCCTCCGGCACCTCGGCCAGGTATCCGTCCACGTCCTCCGCCTTGCTCTGCACCATGCACACAGCCTAAGGGCTGTCCCGAGGCCGGAAAGGGGGTCTTGCCCCCGACCCGCGCACCCCTAACAATGCGCATGACAAAACCGAAGGAACTTCGGTCACAGAGGTCATAGAGGGGACCCCCACATGAAAAAGCCTCTCCTCGGCGCGCTTTTCGCTGTTCTGCTCCTCGGAGCGGGAACGGCACCCGCTGTCGCGGCCACAAGCCACGACGCGGCCGCGCCGCAGAAGACGACACGGGCCGAGCGGATCACGGCCAAGGCGGTCGACTTCGCCGGCACGGTCGCGCTCAGCAACTGCTCCGGCTCCGTGGTCCGCACGGCTGCCTCGCTCCCGAGCGACCCGGCGCTCGTGCTCTCCAACGGGCACTGCATGGAGACCGGCTTCCCCGGTCCGGGCGAGGTCGTCCTCGGCCGGCGGTCCACCCGCAGCTTCACCCTGCTGAACTCGGCGGGCAGCGGAGTCGGCACCCTGCGCGCCAGCAAAATCGCGTACGGAACGATGACCGACACCGACATATCGCTGTACCAACTCACCCGTACCTACGCCCAGATCGAGAGCACCTACGGCATCAAGGCGCTGGAGCTCAACGCCGCGCACCCGGTCCAGGGCACCGCGATCACGGTCGTCTCCGGCTACTGGAAGCGCACGTACAGCTGCAACATCGACGGCTTCGTCTACCGCCTGAAGGAGGGCGAGTGGACATGGAAGGACTCGGTCCGCTACACCTCCGCCTGCCAGACCATCGGCGGTACATCCGGTTCCCCGGTGATCGACAACGCGACCGGCAAGGTCGTCGCCGTCAACAACACCGGTAACGAGGACGGACAGCAGTGCACGGACAACAATCCGTGCGAGGTCGACGAGAGCGGCAATGTGACGGTCCGTCATGGCATCAACTACGCCCAGGAGACGTACGGCATCGTGCCGTGCATCGGCGCCGGCAGCCAGATCGACCTCAACCGGACCGGGTGCACCCTGCCCAAGCCGTAGACGGAAAGCGTCCGCGCGCGTCACCCGGCCCGTCCCGGGCGACGCGCGCGGAGCGTGGTCCCACGCGGTGCGAGCGGCGGGGCGTCAGGTCCTGTGCCACCGGCCGCAGGCGCAGGAGAACAGGCCGAACGCGGCGAGACCGGCCGCGATCACGGCCAGCAGCCACGGGCCGACGGGGGTCTCGGCGAAGGACCTCAGGGTGTCGTCCATCCCCTTGGCCTTTCCGGGCTCGTGGCTCACCGCGGCGGCCACCAGGAAGCCGCCCGCCGTCGCGAAGACGATGCCGCGGGCCGTGCCGCCGAACACCCCGGTGACATCGACCGCCCGGCGCATCCGCTCGGACATCTCGGACATCCGCAGATCCTTGTGGTACTTCCTCAGGGCGGCCCGCCCGGCCGTCCAGAGACCCGCGCCGACGACGACCGCACCGGCGACGCCGGTGATCCACCGGCCCATGGGCAGGTCGAGAACCCTGGCCGTGATGTCCTGCGACTGCCGGTCGCCGGCCCCGCTGCCGCTGCCTCCGATGCCCGCGGCGAACGAGAGGACGGAGAGGGAGACGAAGCCGTAGAAGACCGCGCTCGCCCCCGAGGCCGCACGCGTGGTCACCTTCCGCCCGTCAGGACCTGCCGCGCCGAAAGCTGTCTCGGACAGCCGCCATACGGCCATCCCCACGAGTGCGACACCGGTGGCCCAGAGCAGCACGCTCCCGAAGGGTTGCTGCGCCATCTCGAACAGGGCTCCGCCCCGGTCGGCCTGCACTGCTCCACCGGCCCCGTCGCCACTGCCGCCTCCGTCGTGGAAGGCGATGCGCAGGGCGAGCATTCCGACCAGGAAATAGATCACCCCGCGGGCCGCGAAACCGGCCCGGGCGCCGGCCTCGATCGCCGAACCGTGGGCCGCTCTGCGGGCTTTTCCCCGGCCCCGGCGCAGAATTGCGGAAGTCTTCATGTCAACCGGTTTCCCCGGGGCGGGAAGCAGAAACAACGGGCCCGAAAGGCGCGGCCGGCGCGCCCGTACGGCACCCAACATGTGTGGACGACGAAATGTGGGGCACTCGATGGGCTGGAGGTTGATATCCCATGGTTCCCCTTCTTCTCGTTCTCCTGCTCGCCCTGCTTCTTTTCGGTGCCGGATTCGCGCTGAAGGTGTTGTGGTGGGTCGCCATCATCGTGCTGGCTGTGTGGCTGCTCGGGTTCATCGTCCGGCCCGGGAGCGGTGCGGGCCGAGGCCGCTGGTACCGCTGGTAGCCGGGCCGCCCGACCGCCGCACACCCGTCCCCGCGCGCCGTGAGACCCCACAGGTCTCACGGCGCGCCCGTGCGTCGCACCGCCGCCTCGATCCCGTCCAGCAGCACGCCGAGCCCGGTGGTGAACGTCTCGCGCGCCTGACGCTCCAGGTAGGGCACCGTGTCGTCGGCCGGTGGTGGCTCGGGTGCGCTCTCGCTCTCCAGACGGCCGACGTCCGGGAAGCGGTCCGCGAAGTCCGGGGCCACCTCGCCGAGCAGCGTCGAGCGGGCGAACCACCACTCCTCGTCGGACTGGCCGGTCACCGCCGCGGCCTGCCGGGACTCGGCGACCGTCTGCGCCGAGCCGCGGACGAAGTGGAACAGCGTGCCGATCAGCCGCCGCAGGAGATGCGCGTCGAGCCCGGCCCCGTACAGGAGGCGTACGAGGGTGTTGAGAGCGGTGTACTCGTGCGGGCCCAGCACCGGCCGGGCCTGGGAGACCTGGAGCACCCACGGATGGCGGAGGTGGAAGGCGAGGGTGTCCTCCGCCCAGCGCGTGAGGGAAGCGCGCCAGTCCTCCGTGTCCGGGTAGTCGGACGGGAGTTCGGCATGCACCGCGTCGTACATCAGGTCCAGGAGCTCGCTCCTTCCGGGGACGTACGTGTAGAGGGCCATGGCCGTCCGGCCCAGCCGCTCGCCCACCGCGCGCATCGAGAGCGCCGCCATGCCGTCCGCGTCGGCGACGGCGACGGCGGCGCTCACGATCGCGTCCACGGTCAGTCCGGGCTTGGGCCCCGATCTGGCCGGTCCCGTTCTGCCCGGCCCTGTTCCACCTGGTGCCGGAGCGCTCTCCGTGCGCCACAGCAGGGCGATCGAACGGCGGGCGTCGCCCTGTCCCGCATAGACCACCACTTGCGACTCCTTACGTCATAAAGTAACTTCGCCCAGACGATTCTTTACGGCATAAGGTATCAGGGTGAAAGAAGGTGTCCGCTCCGATGAGTCAGTCGCTGCCGGTGTCGTACGTCCAGGTTGTGGGAGTGGAGCGGATCACGCCGCGGATGGCGCGCGTCACCTTTACCGGAGATGCGCTGGCCGACTTGATCGAGGACCGGCCGGATCAGCAGATGAAGTTCTGCTTCCCGAAGGGGCAGGGCGCGCCCGTGCTGCCGGAACAGGACGCCGACGACACCTACGGGATGCGGTGGTACGAGGCGTACGTCGCGATCACGGAGGCCGAACGGCCGTGGATGCGGAGCTTCACCGTCCGGGCGTACGACCGTGAGCGCAACGAGATGACCGTCGACTTCGTGCTCCACGGCGACACCGGACCCGCCACCCGCTGGGGGCGGACCGCGCGGCCCGGGGACGTACTCGGCATGGTCGGCCCGTCCTCGGCGTATGCCCGGCCGCTGCCCGCCTCCGACTGGCTGCTGCTGGCCGGGGACGCGACAGCACTCCCCGCGATCGGCACGCTGCTCGAAGCACTCCCGGCCGGGATGCGCGCGGTGGCGTACGTGGCGGTTGTCGACGCGGGGGAGGAGCAGCGGCTCTCCTTCGCCGCCGAGGTGACCGTGCGCTGGGTGCACGAGGGGGAGGAACTGACGGACGTGGTCCGCGCGGCGGAGTTGCCGGGCGAGGCGGGGGCGGGGGCCGCATGGCTCGCGGGGGAGTCGGGGACCGTACGGACGCTGCGCCGCCACCTGGTCGAGGAGCGCGGGATGCCCAGGTCGGCGGTGGAGTTCAGTGGTTACTGGCGGCGCAGGCTGACCCAGGACGACGCCCCGACCGAGGAGGACCTGGCCTGGGCGAAGGAGCGGGCGGAGGAGGGTTCACCGTGAGCCGCGCACCGACCGGGGCGACCGGACCGCCCGTCCCGCCAGCACCGAGGTCCGCCTGCCGTCCTCGATGACGAAGCGGCCGTCGATCAGGACGTGCGGGATGCCCACCGGCAGCGTGCGAGGCGCCTCGAAGGTCGAGCCCGCCGCCACCGTCGCCGGATCGAAGAGGACCAGGTCGGCGCGGTATCCCTCACGGACGTAGCCCCGGTCGGGCAGCCGCAGCCGGGCCGCCGGGCGGGAGGTGAGATGGGCGACGCACTCCTCCAGTGAAAGGATGCCCAACTCCCTTACGTACCGGCCGAGATAATGAGGGAACGTGCCGTACGCGCGCGGGTGCGGCTTGTCGCCCTGGAGGATGCCGTCGCTGCCGCCGGTGTGGACGCGGTGGCGCATGATCTGCCGGACGTTCTCCTCGTGGCCGACATGCTGCAGGATCGTCGTACCGAGCCGGTCGCCGAGGAGCAGCCGCCGGGCGGTCACCCAGGGGGCCTCGCCCCGCAGCCGCGCGGACTCGGCCACCGTACGGCCGACATGGTCGGCGAGCGCGGGCACGCTCACGCCGGAGATCTCGATGGTGTCCCACTCGATCGGCACACCGTGGCAGCCGTCCGAGCCGAGGACCTCCAGGTGGTGGCGGACGGTTTCCGCCGTGGCGTCGTCCGCGAGCCGTTCCAGGACGGCCTCCGGGCCACCCTCGCTCGCCCAACTGGGCAGCATGGCCACGAGCGTGGTGCAGCCGGGGGTGTACGGGTACGTGTCGAGCGAGATGTCCGCGCCCGCGGCGAGAGCGTCGTCGAGGAGGGCCAGCAGGTCCGGCGCCTTGCCCTTGTTCACGCCGAAGTTCATGGTGGCGTGCGCGAGATGGAGGGCGCAGCCGGCGTTACGGGTGAGCTGGACCATCTCCTCGTACGCACCGAGCGCGCCCGCGCCGTACGAGCGGTGGTGCGGGCAGTAGTAGCCGTCGTACCGCGCCACCACCCGGCACAGCTCGGTGAGTTCGGCGTCGTCGGCATACATTCCGGGGGTGTACGTCAGCCCGGACGACATGCCGACCGCGCCGTCCGCCATCCCCTGCGCGACGAGCTCCTTCATCCGGGCCAGCTCGGCGTCGGTGGCGGGGCGGTCGTCCCAGCCGACGGCGTACATCCGAACGGTGCCCTGCGGGATGAGGTACGCGGCGTTGACCGCGATGCCCTCGCCGCCGAAGTTGCGGTCGAGACGGTCCAGGTACTCGCCGACCGTGCGCCAGTCGAAGTCGATGTCACCGCCGTCGCCGTTCCAGCCGGTGATCGCCTTGCGCACCTCGGCGAGGGTGCGGGTGTCGACCGGGGCGTACGACAGCCCGTCCTGGCCGAGCACTTCGAGGGTGACGCCCTGGGCGGCCTTCGCGCTGTGATCCGGATCGCGGAGAAGCGCGAGGTCGCTGTGGGCGTGCATGTCGACGAAGCCGGGGGAGAGGGCGAGGCCGCCGGCGTCGAGGGTGCGGCGGGCGGTCGGGCGGGGGCCGTGCCCCTCGCCCTCCTTGCGGATCTCGGCGATCCGGCCGCCGGTGATGCCGATGTCGGCGCGGTAGGAGGGGGTGCCGGTGCCGTCGATGACGGTGGCGTCGCGGATGACGAGATCCATGGTGTGCAGGCCTTTCAGCGCCGGTGTTCTTCCCCCTTCCCGCCCCTTCCCGTAACCGGGGGCGCTGCCCCCGGCCCCCTGGTCCTCAAACGCCGGACGGGCTGGAGTGGACCCGTGACCGGGGGCGCTGCCCCCGCACCCCCGCTCCTCAATCGCCGGAGGGGCTTGAGTGGACCCGCCGGAGGGGTTGGAGTGAACCCGGCGGCGGGCTGGAGTGGACCCGGCGGAGGGGCTTGAGGAGCGGGGGATCGGGGTGGCCCGGCGGGGTGGGAGAGCGCGACGTCCGGCGATTGAGGACGACGCCCGCAGGGATCAGAAGAACGTGCGAATGTAGTCCGTGACCGTGCCGTCCGCCTCGACGAGCGGAATCAACTGCCACTTGTCGAACGACGTGCACGGGTGCGACAGCCCCATGCCGACCCAGTCCCCGACCTCCAGCTCCACCCCGGCCTCGGTGCGCAACCACCCGTGCTGGTCGGACAGCCCGGTGACGGTGATGCCGGTGGCGGCCCGCACCGAACCGTCCCGCCCGGACCGCACGACCTGTGCCTGCGGAAGATCGAGGTCGTACGCCGCGTCCCGCTTCCCCGCGTTCACGAACGCCTGCTCGTCGGACGGCCGCGAGACGACCTGCGCCCAGAGGCGGAACGCGGGCTGCAGGGCGCCCTCCTCCGGAACCCGGTTGAACGGGGTGAGGTGCAGGTAGTGCCCGTCGTCGTGCGAGACGTACGCCCCCGAACGCAGCAGCTTGCATACCGGGCGCGTGAGGTCCGGAATCTCCGCGAAGACTTCCGCGACCGCGTCGAACCAGGCGCTGCCGCCCGCGCTGATCACGATCAGGTCGTCGCCGGCCAGTGTGGCGAACCGGTCCGCCTTGTCGAAGTCGGCGGCCACCCGGACGAGCCGGTGCAGCCAGTCCCGTACCCGCTCCGCGGACGCGTCCGGCACCTCGCCCTCGTAGCCGGCGACCCCGACCAGACGCAGCGTCCCCGCCGCGGCCACCGCGTCGGCGACCGCGACGCAGTCGGCCTCGGTGCGGGCACCCGTGCGGGCCCCCTCACCGGCGCCGAGTTCCACGACCACGTCCACCGGACGTACCGCACCCGCGGCGCGCAGCGCTTCGTCCATCAGCTCGACGCCGCGCACCGAATCGACGTAACAGATGAAGTGGAAGTCGGGGTCGGAGTCCAGCTCGCCGGCGAGCCAGCGCAGTGCGACCGCGTCGACGAGCTCGTTGGCGAGGAAGATCCGTTCGATCCCGTACGCGCGGTACACCCGGACCTGGTGCGGAACGGCGGCGGTGATGCCCCACGCGCCGTGCTCCAGCTGCCGGGCGAAGAGCTGCGGCGCCATGGACGTCTTGCCGTGCGGCGCGAACGCGAGCCCGTGACGTTCGGCGTACGTCTCCAGCAGCGCCAGGTTGTGCGCGACGGACTCGGCGGAGAGGGCGAGGACGGGCGTCGTGAAGCCGCCGGTGAAGAGGTTGCGGCGCTCGGCGGCGAGGGCGGCGACCGTGAGTCCGTCGGCGTCGGGCGGGAGCGCCTTGAAGCGGTGGTCGACGCGCTCGGCGGCGAGTTCGCCGAGCGTGTGGGGAGCTGTCGCGACGTCCTTGTCGGCGGCGGCCATGGACCCTCCTCGAAATCTGGTCGTTGCACCATATGCAACGCCCATTGCGCATATTGCTTGACGCTGTCTAACATCCGAGCCGACGCCGGGTCAATGGTGAGAGCCGGTGCGGAGCACTGACCAGCGAGGAGCCCAGAGTGTCCGGACCCGCAGCCGAGGGACGTGCAGCCGCCACCGCCGATGTCGTCTGCCTCGGTGAGTCCATGGTGACGTTCCTGCCCTCGCAGCCCGGCCGCCTCGCCGACGTCCCGTCCTTCGGCCGTGCGATCGGAGGCGCCGAGTCCAACGTCGCCTGCGCTCTCGCGGCGGCGGGACACCGCGCGAAGTGGGTCGGCCGGGTCGGCGCGGACGGGTTCGGCGACCACCTCGTCGACGCGATCGCGGCCTACGGGGTCGACACGTCGGCAGTCCGGCGCGACCCCGACCGCCCCACCGGCATCTACTTCCGTACGGCGGCGGACCGGGCGACGGGTACCCATGAGGTCGCGTACTACCGGGCAGGGTCGGCGGCCTCCGTGATGTCCCCGGCGAACCTTCCGTACGAGGACGTGCTCGACACGCGCATCCTGCACCTGACCGGCATCACGGCGGCCCTCTCCGCGGACTGCCTGTCCCTGCTCCGCTCCCTCACCGAGCCCCGCCCCGACCGCCCGTTGATCTCCTTCGACGTGAACCACCGCCCGCACCTGTGGCGCGCCGGCGACGAGGGACCGGGCGTGCTGCTCGACCTCGCGCGCCGCGCCGATCTCGTCTTCGTCGGTGAGGACGAGGCGGAGGAGGCCTGGGGGCTGCGGGGCGCCGACGCCATCCGCGAGGCGCTGCCGGAACCGGCGGTGCTCGTGGTCAAGCAGGGGGCGGAGGGGGCGACGGTCTTCTCGGCGCGCCACCCCGAACTCCGGACCGGCGGCCCGGGGGCTGCGCCTTCGACCTCCGACACCGTCACGACTGTCCCCGCCCTCCGCGTGGACGTCGTCGCCGCCGTCGGCGCGGGCGACGCCTTCGCCGCCGGTTTCCTCTCCGCCACCCTCCGCGAGCTCTCCGTCCGGGACCGCGTCCGCCACGGCCACCTCATGGCCGCCGCGGTCCTCACCGTCCCCGGCGACCTCACCGACCCACCGGCCCGTGCCCACGCCGACGAACTCGTCGCTCTCGACGACGCCGCCTGGGGGAGACTTCGTCTCGGTCCCGGCTGGACGGCAGCCGACCGCGCCGGCATCGACCGGAGCCCGGCCCCGCAGGAGGTACCCGCGACATGAGCCAGACCGTCGACCGCGCACTGAGCATCCTCCCGCTCCTGGCCGAGGGCCCCGCCGATCTCGGCCAGGTCGCCGACCGCCTCGGCGTCCACAAGTCCACCGCGCTCCGCCTGCTCCGTACGCTGCACGAACACGGTTTCGTCTACCGCCAGCAGGACCAGCGCTACCGCCTCGGAGCCCGTCTCTTCGCCCTCGCGCAGGAGGCCGTCGAGAACCTCGACGTACGCGAGATCGCCCACCCCCACCTCGTCGAGCTCAACGCGCAGTGCGGGCACACCGTCCATCTCGCGGTGTACGAGGAGGAAGAAGTCCTCTACATCGACAAGGTCGAGAGCCGCTACCCGGTCCGGATGTACTCGCGGATCGGCAAGCCCGTCGCGATCACCGTCGCCGCCGTCGCCAAGCTGCTGCTCGCGGATCTGTCCGAGCCCGAACGGCGGGCGATCGCCGAGAAGCTCGACTACCCCATGTACACGTCCCGTTCGGTCCCGAACGCCGGAGCCTTCCTCAAGGAACTTGCCGTCGTCCGCGAACAGGGCTGGGCCACCGACCTCGGCGGCCACGAGGAGTCCATCAACTGCATCGGCGCCCCGATCCGCGGCGCGGACGGCCGTGTCGTCGCCGCCATGTCGGTCTCCGCACCCAATGTGGTGGTCACGGCCGAGGAACTCCTCACCCTGCTCCCACTGGTGCGCCGCACCGCCGACACCATCAGCCGGGAGTACTCCGGCACCAACCGACCCAAGAAAGCCTGAACCGCGATGACCGAGAAGACCGCCCTCACCCCCAGCACCCACACCACGCCGCCCGCCAAGTTCTCGCACGGCGTGAAGAAGGGGAACATCCTCCAGGTCGCCGGCCAGGTCGGCTTCCTGCCCGCCGTTGAGGGCCAGGCCCCCACCCCGGCCGGCCCGACGCTGCGCGAGCAGACCCTCCAGACGTTCGCCAACGTCAAGGCGATCCTGGAGGAGGGCGGCGCGAGCTGGGACGACGTGATGATGATGCGCGTCTACCTCACGGATGTGGACCACTTCGCGGAGATGAACGAGATCTACAACACCTACTTCGGCGAGCAGAACCTCAAGGAGGCCCCTGCCGCCCGTACGACGGTGTACGTCGGCCTCCCCAAGGGCCTGCTGATCGAGATCGACGCGCTCGCCGTCCTGAGCTGAACGATCCCCGGCTGATCCGCTTGCCCCGCCGCACCACCACGCCACACGGCAAGGCGCTGCCCGAAAACCCCGTCCGCAACGGAGTTGCCCATGCTGCTCGCCGCCACCCCGCAGCCGGTCGAGACGGTCCTCTCGGTGGCGGGGTTCGCGGTGGCGGCGCTGCTGAGTCCAGTGATCTGACGCCGGTGGCGCCGTGGCGCGGGATGCCGGACCGGGCATTCCGCGCTTCTCGGCGCGGCGCGTCGGGCGGCGTCGCCCCTGCGCCACCGTCCGGCCTCCACCCGTCGACCATGCAGCAGCGCCACCGGGGGAGCGGCGGCGCTGCTGGTCAAGGGCTGGTGCGGGGGAACACCGGGGCGATGGGTTACGGCAGGCCGTGGACGTGCGGGGCCACCGCGTTCGACCAGGCGTTGCCCGACTTGGCGTCCCAGTTGGTGGACCAGGTCATGGCTCCGCGGATACCCGGGTAGGTCTTCGCGGGCTTGAAGGTGCCGCAGTTGGTGCCCGAGGCCAGGCAGTCCAGGGCCGCGTTCACGATGGACGGGGAGACATAGCCGCTGCCCGCGCCGCTCGTGGAGGCGGGGACGCCGAGGCCGACCTGTGACGGGTCGAGGCCACCCTCCAGCTGGATGCACGCGAGTGCGGTGAGGAAGTCGACCGAGCCCTGCGAGTAGACCTTGCCGTCGCAGCCGAGCATCGAACCGCTGTTGTAATACTGCATGTTGACGACGGTCAGGATGTCCTTGACGCCGAGTGCCGTCTTGAAGTACTCGCCCGAGGTCGACTGCATGTCGATGGTCTGCGGGGCCATCGTGATGACGAGACCGGATCCGGCCTTCTGCGACAGCGAGCGCAGCGCCTTCGTCATGTAGGTGGAGTTGAGGCCGTTCTCGAGGTCGATGTCGACGCCGTTGAAGCCGTACTCCTGGATCAGCGCGTAGACGGAGTCGGCGAAGTTGGTGGCGGATGCGTCGCTGTTGACGGAGACGGATCCCTTCTCGCCGCCGACCGAGATGATGACGTTCTTCCCGGCCGCCTGCTTGGCCTTGATGTCGGCCTTGAACTGGTCGACGGTGTAGCCGTTCAGGCCTGCCGTGTCCAGGTTGAAGGTGACGGCGCCCGGTGTGGTCGTGGCGTCGGCGAAGGAGACCGCGACGATGTCGTAGTTGGCGGGCACGTCGCTGAGCTTCTGCACGGTCGCGCCGTTGTTGAAGTTCTGCCAGTAGCCGGTCACCGCGTGCTTGGGGACCGAGGTGCCGGGGTTGCCGCCGCCGGAGGTGGCCGTGCGCCCGCTGATCGTCGAGGACTTGACGGACTCACCGGCCGCGTTGGTGGCGGTCACCGCGAACTGGTACGCCGTGTCGGCGGCCAGCCCCGTGACCGTCGCCGATGTCCCGGTGGACGTGGTGACCTTCGTACCGCCCTTGTAGACCGAGTAGCCCGTCGCGCCGGACACCGCGTTCCAGGACAGGGCGATGGAGGAGGACGTGGTCGTGCCGACGGTGAGACCGGCGGGAGCGGCCGGGATCGTCGGCGCGGGGTCGGTGCCGCCGCCGCCGTCGGGGCCGGTGACGGAGATGTCGTCGGCGAGGTAGGCGGCCTGCCCGTACCAGCCGTGGAGGTACACGGTCACCGAGGTGGTGCTCGGGCCGGTCGTGAATCCGGTGGAGAGCTTGGTCCAGCTGCTGGAGTCGGGGGACCAGGTCGACACGTCGGTCGTTCCGGTGCCGGTCACGCCGATGTACGCGTATCCGCCCTGCACCCAGCCGCTGAGTGCGTACGTGGAGTTCGGTTTCACGGCCACGGTCTGTGTGCACTGGGCGTTGTCCTGGCCGGCCGGGGTCGCCTTCAGGGCCGCGGCGCCGCCGTGCACGGGGGAGGAGACGGTGGTGCCGCTGCCGCCCGAACAGGTCCAGTTGGCGAGTCCGGACTCGAAGCCCGCGTTCTTGGCGACGTTGACGTCGGCAGCCTGGGCGGTGCCGACGAGGCCGGTGACGGTCAGCGCGCCGGCGGCGACAACGGCCATGCCCGCGCCGAGGAGCGGGCGGGTGTGACCTCTTCCGTGCCGGGTGCCGGGTGAACGTTCCACTTGCTGCCTCCGTGGGGGAGTGGGGGATGCCAGGGGGATTGCTGGGGATGCCTGGAGTGGTGGCTGGGGGTGCCGGCGAGTGTCGGGGGTAGGACACGGGGATGTCGCGGGGGTGGAGCGGAGGTGGGACGAGGAAACGTGACCACCGCTGGGCGATAAGCTGGTCCAGACCAATCGAGTTGTCAAGACCTCTGGCGGCAACGGCTGTGAGCGACGGGCTCGGTGGCCGTGGTGGGCGCGACGGAATCGCGGGGTTCGGTGGCCCGTACCACCGTCGGTCGAAGTCGTCCGGAGGCAGCCTCCGTTGACGCTTTCCGGTGATCTTTTCGCGCGCGGTTCGAGCGCTCTCGCGAGTGGGCGGGCCGAGATCGTCGGACAGTGACCGAGCCCCGACTCGGAGCCTGCCGCCGATCGGCGGAGATCCATTCTGACGTGCGCGAACGAATTCTGAACATCGGGAATCGGAACCGATTCCAGTAACCCTCCGCAGTGGTACGGAAGTTAACGAGTCTCGGTTTCGTCCGATTTCGCACCGGTGCGTTGCGTGCGGGTCACCCCCGCACCGCGCGCACCTTGTCGTACTGGCCTCCGAAAAGTGTTCTCTGGCTGGTAAGACGTGGATAAAGTGCTGACGCAGAAGCACGGAGCAGGAGCGATTGCGGCCGTTGTCGTGACGACAACGGCCGGAGCCGAACGGGGAACCAGCGTGCCGACCGCAATAACAGTGACCAGTGCTGATCTCGTGCTGCCGCCGACCGACCAGCAGACACCGACAGCCGCTTTACTCCGGGCTCCGGAAGACCAGACCATGGACCAGGCGATCGGCGACATGCATGTGCTGCTGGAGCAGCACGGGTATGTCGTCGCCATCTACTCGGCCAACCTGCCGATCGCCCATGAGCGCAGGATGCACTCCGTCAGATCGGTCCTGGAGAGTGACCGGATCGCCCTGCTCAAGGTGGATCTGCCACCGTTGGGCATCGCCGTACTGGTGCGTCAGCTGCGTCAGTTGTCGATCTGCGACTTCAGCCCGGGGGTGGTGGCATCCGCCGCTCGGCTGCTGCCCCACTACATCCACGCCGGCGCCCTGCTGAACTCCGTCACCAAGCTGGACCGGGTTCCGGTCAGCCTGAAGACGCATGCCAAGTCCTGGGTCCCGGGGTCCCAGTTCGCCGTGCTTGCGGGCCCGAACCCGCAGCTCATCAAGGTCGGTCCGACCGTCAAACCTATGGACGGACCCGAATTCGCGACGGATCTGCTGGTCGCCAAGGGGCAGTCGCAGTCCGAATGGGTGCAACAGACCTTGGCCCCCGCATGGAAGGTCCAGGCCATTCACGAGGCCGCCCTGCCTTCCGATTCCCCCGGCTGGTGGGGGACCGGAAAGCTGGTGGAATTTGCGGCTTACCTTCCGGACATCTCCGTGCTGTACCAACTCGTCGCCTCGGTAAGGCGGGAGATCTGCCACTGGTGCGGAATGGAGCTCATCGGGGACCGTTGCGGATTCTGTACGTCACCGCTTCACGCTCCCGAGAACCGAATGCCTTCCAGCGGTGTCCTCAGCCAGGGGGCACCTGCACCACCGGGCTCCTAGCGCCCCCGGATTCCTCCACAGTCGCATATATCTGCTCCCGCTCCTCGACCACCGCTCCTGAGCCCCACTCCTCGACCACCGCTCCTGCGCCCCGCCCCTGTCATCCGCAGTCCCTGTCAAGCCGCACACAAGGCCCATAGGCAGGTCTACGCGCAGATACAGACGCAGATTCAGACATAAAAAGAGTTACCGCGCATCCTTCTGTCCGCTGCCCCACGCATCCGATACGAACGAGGTTGTCCGGCCCATGAACTCCCGCCAGCGCCGCGGCGTGATACTCCTGCTCCTGTCGGTCCTGTGCGCCTTCGGCGCCTTCGCCGGGGTGCTCTCGGTGATCAGCGACGTCAACTCCAAGGTCGGCCCCGAGGTCTCCGCCTACCAGTTGAAGTCCGACGTCGCCCCCTATACGGCGCTGTCCACCGGACAGTTCAAAAAGATCACGATGCCGAAGCGCTGGCTCTCGACCAACGCCGTGACCGACCTCTCCGAGGTCAACGGCAAGATCGCCGTCACCCAGCTGCGCAAGGGCTCGCTGCTCCAGTCGGACATGATGCAGAAGCGTCCCGAACTGCAGCCCGGTGAGCAGGAGATCGCCATCATGATCGACGCCGCGACCGGTGTCGCGGGCAAGATCACCGCCGGTGCGACGGTCAACATCTATGCCACCTTCGCCGGGGAACGGGACGGCGCGCCGTCCCAGTCGAAGGTCATCGTCTCCAACGCCAAGGTCCTGGACGTCGGCAAGCTGACCGCCCTGGAGCCGGGCCGGGACGCCAAGTCGAACATGGGCACCGAGGCCGTCCCGATCACCTTCGCGCTCAACACGCTCGACACCCAGCGCGTCGCCTATGCCGAGTCCTTCGCGGAGCACGTACGCCTTGCGCTCCTCGCCTCCGGCAGCGACAGCACCATCCGCCCGGGCGACCGCACCTACACGCTCGACAAGGACAAGTGAGGATCGAATGACCACGAGGATCCTCCCGGCGGTCGGCGACCCCGACGCGGCCAGATCCGTCACCACCCTGCTCAGCCAGCTCCCCGACGCCGAGCCAGGGGCTCCCGTCGGCGACTCGACGCAGCTGATCGACACCCTCGCCCGGCTCGCCGGCGAGTCGCTCGACGAACTGCCCGAGGTCGTGCTGGTCCATGAGCGGATCGGCCCGGTGCCGGCTCTGGAACTGATCCGGGAGGTCTCGCTGCGCTTCCCCGCCATCGGGGTCGTGCTGATCACCGCCGACGCCAGCCCCGGCCTGTTCGCCGCGGCAATGGAGTCCGGCGCCCGCGGCCTGGTCACCCTCCCGCTGAGTTACGAGGAGCTGGTCAACCGGGTCCAGTCCGCCGCCCAGTGGTCGGTCGGAGTCCGCCGCCACCTGGGCACCGGAGGCGATGTCTTCACCGGTCCCGGCGGCACGGTCGTCACGGTCAGCGGCGCCAAGGGCGGGGTGGGCGCCACCGTCACAGCGGTCCAGCTCGCCCTGGCCTCCCAGGCGTCGGGCCGTACGGTCGCTCTCGTCGACATGGACCTCCAGGCCGGTGACATCGCCTCGTACCTCGATGTGCAGTTCCGGCGCTCCATCGTCGACCTGGCGGCGATCACCGACATCTCGCCCCGCGTCCTGTCCGACGCCGTGTTCAGCCACAGCTCCGGCCTCGCCCTGCTGCTGGCGCCCGGCGAGGGCGAACGCGGGGAGGAGGTCAGCGACCGGTCGGCCCGCCAGATCGTCAGCGCCCTGCGGTCGCGGTACGAGGTCGTGGTCATCGACTGCGGCAGCCAGCTCCAGGGCGCGAACGCGGCGGCCATCGAAATGGCGGACACGGCGCTGCTGGTCACCACTCCGGACGTGATCGCGGTGCGCGGCGCGAAGCGGACCGTACGGATGTGGGACCGGCTGCAGATCCGCAAGGCGGAGGAGACGCTGACCCTCGTCAACCGGTTCATCCGCAACACCGAGATCCAGCCCCCGCTGATCGAGAAGATCACCGGGACCCGGATGGCGAACACGGCCGTCCCCGCGAACTTCAAGGAGCTCCAGGGCGCCGTCGACGCGGGGCGGATGCATGAACTCGATGCCAAGAGCACGGTGAAGCAGGCGCTGTGGGGCCTGGCCGGAGAGCTGGGGATCGTGAAGGTCCCCGAAAACGCGGACAAGCGCGGCAAGTTCAAGAACGACCGAGGCTCGATCGGACGCCCGCGCAGACGGCGCGACGGTGACACCGGGGGCCGTGCGACGACCGAGGAGGCACGTTGAGCCATGGCGACCACCGAGATGAACGGCCCGGAGATACGGGAAACACAGGGAGTCCGAGGACGGCGTTACCGCACAGCCGACCGTGAGCACGACGGCTGCCGTGTGACGGGGCGGGACCGTGACCGCGGTCAGACCGCCATCGAGTTCCTGGGGGTCACACCGCTGATCATCCTGTTGATGATCGCGCTCTGGCAGTGTGCGCTGATCGGCTACACCTTCTCGCTCGCGGGGAACTCGGCGGACGAGGCCGCCCACAAGGGCGCCATCTCCGGCGGTCTGCGCGCACAGGCATGCAGGCAGGTCGCCACCGAGCACCTTCCGAAGGCATGGCGGGAGAAGTCCAGGACGACGTGCCGCTCCTCGTCCGACATGTACAAGGCCGAGGTCAAGCTCAAGGTGCCGGTCCTGGTGCCCGGCGTCCTGAACTGGCCCTTCCACGTCACCGGCAGCGCCGCCGCACCGCTGGAGGGCTGAGCGATGAACGCACGCACGCACACACCCGCACGCACCACCCGCCGCCGTGACCGGGGTCAAGTCGCCATCGAGTACATGGGCTTCATCCCGCTGCTGCTCCTGGTCGGTCTCCTCGCGATCCAGATGGGCCTTGCCGCGTACGCCGCCAACCAGGCGGGCACCGGCGCCCGTGCCGGAGCCCGCCTGTCCAGCATGTCCGCCAGCGGGTCCGACTGCGCGGGGGCGGGCAGGGACGCGATGAGCGACTGGACCGCGAACAGGGCCCGCTTCAGGGCGAAGCCCTCCTTCGACAAGGTCACCTGCACCGTCCGCGTCAAGGTGCCGCGCATCATTCCCGGCGTCGACATCTGGGGCTGGGCCGAACGAAGCTCCACGATGCCCCGCACCTGACCCCACAGCGCGCCGCACGTACGGCTGAGGCCCCACCGGTAAGCCAGAACGAGGAGTTACGGACATGAGTCTGCGGGCACGCGTCACCGCCCCCGAGAAGCACAGCGGGGCGAGGGAGGACGGCCACATGGTCGCCACCTACCGCGCCAAGCTGCTCGAAGAGATCGACCTGGCGGAGATGTCCTCGCTCGCCGCAGCCGACCGGCGGGCCCGGCTGGAGCGCGTCCTCAGCCACATCATCAGCCGTGAGGGACCGGTCCTCTCGACCGTCGAACGCACGCAACTGATCCGCCGGGTCGTCGACGAGGCTCTCGGTCTCGGCATCCTGGAACCGCTCCTCGAGGACGCGTCGATCACCGAGATCATGGTGAACGGACCGGACCAGATCTTCGTCGAGCGCAGCGGCAAGGTGGAGCAGCTCCCGATGCGCTTCGGTTCGCACGAGCAGCTGATGCAGACCATCGAGCGCATCGTGTCGACCGTCAACCGCCGGGTGGACGAGTCGAATCCGATGGTCGACGCCCGCCTGCCCAGCGGCGAGCGTGTCAATGTGATCATCCCGCCGCTCTCGCTGTCCGGTGCGACGCTCACCATCCGACGCTTCCCGAGGGCCTTCACGCTCCAGGAGATGATCAACATCGGCTCGCTCGACGAGCAGATGCTGATCCTTCTCTCCGGGCTCGTCCAGGCCAAGCTCAACGTCATCGTCTCCGGGGCCACCGGCACAGGAAAGACGACGCTGCTCAACGCTCTCTCCGGGCTCATCCCGGACAGGGAGCGCATCGTCACCATCGAGGACTCCGCAGAGCTCCAGCTCCAGCAGAGCCATGTGATCCGACTGGAGTCCCGCCCGGCGAACGTCGAGGGGAAGGGGCAGATCACCATCCGTGACCTGGTCCGCAACTCCCTGCGTATGCGCCCCGACCGGATCGTTGTCGGTGAGGTCCGTGGCGGTGAATCGCTCGACATGCTCCAGGCGATGTCGACCGGTCACGACGGCTCGCTCGCCACCGTCCACGCCAACAACGCCGAGGACGCGCTCATGCGTCTCCAGACCCTGGCGTCGATGTCCGAGATCAAGATCCCGTTCGAGGCCCTGCACGACCAGATCAACAGCGCCGTCGATGTCATCGTCCAGCTCACCCGGCACGCCGACGGCTCCCGCAAGGTCACCGAGATCGCCGTCCTCGACTCGCACGGCCGTGACCCCTACCGCATCGTGACCGTCGCCCGGTTCAACGCCCAGCCGATGGCCGCCGACGGGCGGATCTACGGCGAGTTCCAGTACCTCCCGATCCCGCGCAAGATCGCCGACCGTCTCTACATGGCCAGCCAGCCCATCCCGCAGGCCTTCGGAGTCGCCGCGTCCGCCGAACAGCTCGCCACCCGAGAGGCCAATTAGGTACCTGTGCCATGACAAATCTTCCTCTTCTCACGATCGGTGTCACGCTGCTCTGCGGCGTGACGGGCGTCATGGGCCTGCACGCCTACTCCGGCGGGAAGGCCGACCAGGAAGCGCTGGTCGACCGGCTGTCGCACACCGGCCAGATCCCCGAGGCAGGGCGCCACCGCCGCTTCCGGGGTGTCGACCGCAGGCTGCGCAAGACCGGGCTGGGCCGCAAGCTCGAACTGAAACTGGCGGCCACCGGACTCGAGATCACGCCCGGCGAATTCTTCGTCTACGCGCTCGCCGCGATGGCCGCACTGTGGATGATCGCCTCGTCGATCCTCGCCAGCTTCTTCGGTCCGGTCGCGGCACTCATCGGGCTCTGGGGCACCAACGCCTTCCTGAACTGGCAGCGGACCAAGCGCACCGAACGCTTCATCAACCAGCTCCCCGAACTCGCCCGCATCCTCGCCAACGCCACCCAGGCAGGGCTCGCGCTCCGCACGTCCATCAGCATGGCGGCGGACGAGATGGAGGACCCGGCGGGCGAGGAACTGGCCCGGGTCGCCCGCCGCCTCGCCGTCGGCGAATCCCTCGACGACGCGCTGAGTGAGCTGACCGACCGGCTGCCGTCGCGTGAACTCGTCGTCCTCGTCACGACGCTCGTCCTGTCCAACCGGGCCGGCGGCACGGTCGTCAGCTCCCTGCGCAACCTCACCGAGACGCTGGAGGAGCGCAAGGAGACCCGGCGCGAGGTCAAGACCCAGCTGTCCCAGGTGACGGTCACCGCCTACGCGGTCCCCGCTTTCGGCCTGGGCGCCATGCTCCTGATGAATGCGGTGATGCCCGGCGCACTCGACCGCATGACCGGCGCCCTCATCGGCCAGGTAGCGGTGATCGTCGCCATCGTCCTGTACGCGATCGGATTCATCGTGATCCGTCGCCTGTCCCGGATCGACGTCTGATGGGCGGCGCGAATATGGACCTGCTGCTCGCAGGCGTCGTAGGACTCGCGGTGTTCGGAGCCATCGCCGGTATCCGCATGTACCGGGCTGACGCCAAACTGCCCAGTGACCTCGCCATCGCCCTGGAGGTCGGCGCCACCCGCACCACTGCGGTCGGTTCCGGCATCGACCGGATGGGCATGCGCTGGGCCCCCATGGTGCTGCGGATGATGGGCCCCAAGGCGGTCAACAAGAAGCGCCGCCAGATCGACATGGCGGGCAACCCGGGCGGTCTGACCATCGACCGCTACGCCGCCCGCCGCTTCGTCTACGGCGCCCTCGGCGCGTTCGGCGCCCTGACGATGCTGATGCGCGGCCAGCTCTTCCTCGCCATTCTACTGATCGCCTTCGGTCTGTTCTGGGTCGAGGTCGGCATCTGGGCGGCGGTTCGTGTCCGCAGGGACCACATCGACCGGACGCTCCCCGACTTTCTCGACGTCCTCGCCGTCGTCGTCTCCGCCGGCCTCGGCTTCCGCCAGGCGCTCGGTCGTGTCGCGGAGAAGTACGAGGGCCCCTGGGCCGACGAGCTCCGCATCACCCTGCGCCAGATGGACATGGGTGTCAGCCGCCGCGAGGCGTTCGAGCAGCTGCGCAAGCGCAACGACTCGGAACAGGTCGCGATGTTCGTGACGACGCTCCAGCAGGGCGAGGAGCTCGGTGCGCCGATCGTCGAGACGCTGATCCAGATCGCCAACGACATGCGGCGTACGGACGCCCAGAACGCCCGCAGGAAGGCGGCCAGGGCCGTCCCCAAGGCGACCTTCGCGGTCACCTCCTTCCTGCTGCCGGGAACCCTGGTGCTGCTGACGGTCGGCTTCGTCTACGGAGCCAACGTCGACTTCAGCTTCCTCTCGGGCGGATGACATGGACGACGGAGCCGATGACCACGACCTACGGAGGAGGTGACAGGCACATGTCGTTCCCAATCGGCAGCGCGCAGACGGGACTGACGTCGGACGTACGTCAGGCTATTGCCGACCCCGGGCCGCGCCCGGCGTTCGCCATCCAGCTCAACGCGCTCCAGGCGATGTGCCGGCAGGTCTTCGGATTCCGGCTCGCCATGATTGGTATGGCCACCCCGTTCGCGATCGCGCACACGGAGCCGGGACCGGCCACCTGGCTGATCGGCTCGGCGATCCTCGTCACCTTCATGGGCTCGTACGTCCTGTTCCGGGACTGGGAGCGCTTCGGTCCCGTCCTGCTCCGCCACCCCTGGCTGCTCGGCATAGACGCACTGTTCGGTGCCCTGCTGCTGGTCACCGCCACACCCGAGTCCACGCTCGCGTACGTGACCGTCTGCACCCCGCTGCTGGCCGGACTCGTCTACGGCTGGCGGGGCGCGGCGGTTTTCGCGGCGCTCCAGACGGTGATCGTCTTCGGCGTGTACGCCACCGACCCGAAGCTGGATTCCGCCGACGCGACGGCACTCCTCCTGCCCGGCTTCTGCATCATCGCGGGCGCCGTCGGCGTGACCCTGCGCAATCTCCTCCTCCGCTTCGGCACGGCCAGCCAGGCGCTCACCGAGACCAGGGCACGGCTCGCGGTGAACGAGGCGGTGGAGGGCGAGCGCACCCGGCTCGCCCGGGAGATGCACGACTCGGTGGCCAAGACCCTGCACGGTCTGGCGCTGGCCGCCGACGGCCTGGCCGGCTCCTCCGACCGGATGGACCCGCTCACCGTCAAGCACCAGGCCGAACTGGTCGCGCGCTCCGCCCGCCGGGCGGCGGCGGAATCGCGGGAGCTCCTCTCCGACCTGCGCCGCGAGTCCGGACTCGACGGGGGAGTGGACGTGGTCAGCGAGCTCCGTGCCCGGGCGGACGACTTCACCCGCCGCCACGGACTCACGGCCACCTTCCGGATGCTCAACGAGGCCCCGGTCCCGTCCGTACCGCAGGTGGTCGCCCGCCAGCTGCTCACGGTCGCCTCCGAAGCGATGGAGAACGCCCATCGCCATGCCCACCCCACCTATCTCGTCGTGCTCGCAGGCGTGAAGGGCGATGTCCTGCGCGTCAGCGTGTACGACGACGGGCGCGGCCTGCCCCCGGGCACGACGCTCGACGACCTCAGGCGCGCCGGTCACTTCGGTCTCGTCGGCATGGTCGAACGCGCCGCGTCCATCGGCGCCCGCATCCGCATCGGCAAGGGCAAGGCGGCCAAGGGCACCGAAGTACGCCTGGAACTCCCGGTGGCCGCTCTCGTCGCCGGTCCGGAAACACAGCAACTGAACTGATCCGCTCCACCCCACCCTCACCCCCCATAGATCCTGAGAGGAGGTCGCAGAATGCCGGACGATGTCTCCCGCGCGTCGGGCCAGAACTGGGCGGCACAGAACCACACCTCCCAGCACACGTCCTCGCACATCACCCCGCTCACCTCGGAGCTCAGCTCCTCCGGGTTCCCCATCCCCCAGCAGCCCGCGGCATCCGAGGTCACACCTCCCTTCCCCGCAGCCCCGCCCCTGGCTCTCCCCAGCCCCCTGCGGGTCGTCGTCGCCGACGACAACCCCGTGGTCCGGGCCGGCCTGGGCGTGCTGCTCTCCGGCCGTGAGGACATCGAAGTCGTGGCGGAGGCCGTGGACGGCCGCCAGGCCTACGACATGGCCGTGCAGCACCGCCCGGACGTCGTCCTGCTCGACGTCCGCATGCCGGGCGTCGACGGCATCTCCGCGCTTCCGCACCTTGTGCGGGTCGCCCCCGTCATGATGCTGACCTACAGCCGCGAGAGCGAGATCGTCCACGAGGCGCTGCGGCTGGGCGCCGGTGGCTATCTGGTGCACGGCGAGTTCACGGCGGATCAACTGGTGCAGGCGGTACGGGACACCAAGAGCGGCCGCGCCCACTTCACCGCGACTGCGGCGAACGCGCTCCTGGCCCATATGCGGCAGGGGACGGCACCACAGGGGCAACCCCTTCCGGAGGGGCTGGGGACGGCGCTGACCACGGGCGTCCCCTACCCGAGGCCTGGATACGACGGACCCCCGGCGGGCGTGGCGCAGCAGGACGGTGCGCATGCACACGGCTCCGGTCCCGAAATGCTTCCACCTGCGCCACAACCGGTCCGAAACGCTCAGGGTCTTTCGCATCTGCAACCGGTTGTGGCACAGTCTTCACTGACCGGGACGGCGGGAACGGCACCCAACAGGCAGCAGTACGGGCTGAGTTCGCGGGAGGTGGAGGTCATGGAGCTGATCGCGTCCGGCATGAGCAACCAGCAGATCGCCGCCACCTGCTTCATCAGCGAGAAGACGGTCAAGAACCACATCAACCGCATCTTCACCAAGCTCCACAGCGGCAGCCGCAGTGAGGCGATCGCCCGCTGGCTCGGCACGGCCCCGACGGGTGGGCCCGGCGCGCGGGGGACTGGTGGCCGTGGCTGAGGCGAAGGTCCGGACATCGGACAACAGCGCGGGCCTCGGGACCCAACTCCCCTTTTGGGCCCGGGAATGGGCCCTGGGACCCTCTGGCGGGCAGGGTGTGCCGCCGTATGTTTCTCATGTCGCCAGCGGGACCGGCCAGGAGGAAGCCGGTACCGCGGGGGGCACCAGAGAAACGTGCGAGTCGGCCGGCTACCGGTCGGCCGAACCCGGAGGGGAACACCATGTCGAACATCACCCTGAAGACCGCCGTCCGCGTCAACGGCTGGGCCAACACCGCCGTCAGCAAGATCCAGAAGCGTTACGAGGCCAAGGACCGCGGTCAGACCGCGTTCGAGTACCTGGGCATCATCCTCGTGGTCGTGGCGATCATCGGTGCGATCGTGGCGACGGGTATCGGCAGCGCGATCTCGGGTCGGATCTCCGGCCTGGTGAGCTCCATCACCGCGGGCTGATGATTGGTCGTCGACGCCGCGATTCAGGGCAGGCCTTCCCCATTTATGTAGTGATGGTGGCGGGCCTGCTCTTTCTCGCGTTGGCGTTCTTCGCTGTCGGTAAGGCTGCAGCCTTGCGCAATGGGGCCCAGGGTGCGGCGGACGCCGCCGCACTCGCCGCTGCCCAGCAGGCTCGTGACGAGTTCGAGGCGCCGTTCCTCGCGTCACTTCCCGGGAACACGCTGGACCTGTATCTCCGCGCGCACCCCGTTGGCGGGTGCACTGCCGCTCAGGGGTATGCCGCAGCCAACGAGGCTGATCTAAAGCGCTGCTGGCCGATTCCTGGTGGCTACCGAGACCGGATCAAGGTCGAGGTCCAGGGACTCAAGGCGGTGGACTCGCCTGTGCTTCCCGGCTCGAAGAAGAAGGTCGCGACGGCCGAGGCGACTGCCGAGATCGAGTTCCGTTGCACTTGGAAGGCATTGGACTTCAATGATGACGGAGTCCAGGACTTGTACATCTTCAAGTGCGGTGGCGGCGGGGTCGTCGAAATCGCGCCTGGCAGCCCACCGCCCTGGTCCCAGGTGAGCAAGATTCTCTTCGACGTGCACCTGATCGACGACTGACAGCGAACGACGACTAAAGGAATCAGAACCCATGAGCATTCGGCGCACCACCAAGTCCCGAAGGGTTGTGGCAGCTGTCTCGCTGACAGCAGCATTGGCCCTGGTCATCACCGGGTGCGGTGCTGACGACGGTGGCGGAAAGACGAAGGACACGGGTTCTGAGTCGTCCTCCGCGCCCTCCAAGTCCTCCGACGGAGACAAGGGGGCGAAGCAGGAGGACACCGCCGCTGGAGACAACGTGGACCCGAATGTGAAGCTCGCCGAGGCCAGGGGGCAGGGCGGACTCACGCTCGTCATCAATCAGGTGAAGCGTGACTCTGGTGGCTTCGTCACCGTGCAGGGTGAGATCAAGAACGGGAGCGATGCGGCGCAGCCCACTGCGGGCTGGGCCGGCTCCGAAGAAGCCGTTGTGAGGCAGAACCCCAACTCCGTCGCCGGTGCTGCGCTGATCGACAAGGTCGGTAAGAAGCGCTACTACATCCTGCGGGACACCGAGAGCCGCTGCCTGTGCACCACGGGAATCCTGCCGCTTCAGCCCGGCAAGTCGACTGCTGTCTTCATGCAGTTCCCGTCTCCCCCCACCGGCACGACCGAAGTTGACTTCATGCTCCCGACCTTCGCCACCACCTCGCTGAAGATCTCCGGGTGATGGCCGACATGACCCACACCCGTATGCGCCGCAGGCCACCGCGTCTCGCGGGACACGTCATCGCGGCCACACTGCTGATGGCCAGTGTCACCGTCCTGGGGACCGCGCAGGCGATTGCCGACGACGGCCCCAGCGTGCCGCCCGGCACCGAGGCGTCATCGGTGCCGCCCGTCAAGGTGGACGGCAACGACCCCGACCTCAAGATGGCCGAGGGGGCCACACTCGCCCCGGCCAAAGTCCTCGACATCATCCAGGTCGTCGAGGACCAGGGCGGCGAGGAGCGCCGCGAGGACAGCAACGCCAGCATCAAGTTCGCGCTCCAGGCGGAAGTCCTCTTCAGCAAGGACAGCGCGAAGCTGAGCGCGGCAGCCAAGTCCCGCATCGCAGCGGTCGCAGCCGAGATCAAGAAGCAGAACGCCACCAAGGTGCGCGTCTTCGGCTTCACCGACAATCTCGGGTCCTCCGCACACGGCGACGTGCTGTCCAAGCAGCGGGCCGATGCGGTGCACGGCGTGCTGGTCGAGTCGCTCGGATCGACGATCACCTTCGAGATCCGCGGTTACGGCGAGCAGTACCCGATCGCCGACAACAGCACGGAAGAGGGCCGGAAGAAGAACCGGCGCGTGGAGGTCTCCTTCCCGCGCGGCAGCGCTTCCTGACCCAGCCGCGTACGCACGGGGCCCGGCACCGCGACTACCTCGCGGTACCGGGCCCTGCGCCGCTACAGCAGGTGGTCGGCGGCGCCGGCCTTGATGTCGCGGATCATCTGCTGGAGTGCTTCGCGGCTGTCGGTGAGGAAGTGCTCCTCCGCACCCGCGATGGTGATGTAGCTGTTGCCCTGCTCATCGGTTCCGATCCGGTAGCAGGAGTTCCCCTCGCCGCAGAACGCGTCTTCCCAGTTGACGTCCGGCATCCGTGATCCCTTCAGAGTTGGCGTGCGATGTTGTGGATGAAGTCCCGCGATTCGCTCGGCGGCAGTGCGATTCCTTCCATCCAGTCCAGGTGGGCCCGGTACTTCGCCAACTGCGCTTCCGAGTAGACGAAGACGGGCCCGTGCGAGTTGTCGATCTGTACGGTGTCGAGCTGGGATACCGGTCCCTCCGCGTACAGGACGGTCTGACCCGCTCCGGGGAACGCGCCTGCCTCGAACGGGATGACCAGCAGCGTCACGTTCGGCTGTTCGGACTTCTTCAGCAGATGCTGGAGCTGGGCGCGAGCCACCCCTCGGCCGCCGAACTGCATGCGGAGCGCGGCCTCATGGACGATGCCGGTGTACGGCGGTGGCGGGTCCCCGTCCAGGACCTCCTGGCGCTCCACGCGATGGGCCAGACGCAGTGCGATCTCGCGTTCCGGCAACTGGGGGATCACCACGCGGAACACGGCCAGGGCATGGTCCGAGGTCTGGAGCAGGCCCGGGATGTGCATGGAGTACGCAGCCCGCATGCGGAGAGCGTGCGCCTCCAATTCGGCGATATCAAGGAGCCCTTGAGGTAGTGACCCCCGGTATCTCTCCCACCATCCGCGACTTCGCGGCTGAGCCATTTCGACGAGCGCGTCGACGTACTTGTCGTCCGTGCAGGCGCAATTGCAGGCCAACGTGCGCAGGCGGTCCGGGCTGATGGGGCGTGCCCCCGACTCGATGTTCGAGATCTTTCCGCGGTCCACACCGAGCAGACCAGCCGCGAACTCGGCCGAGACGTCGGCCGATGTGCGCATTCTCCGCAGTTCGGCCCCAAGCCGCTTCTGGCGTTCGGTAGGCGACGTCCTTGCTGCCATGCCGTTCCTTTCCGCATGCGGTCACCGGCAGTCTGCCGCCTGTGCGTGCGACCCGGCCACGAAAGGGTCCAGTTTCCATGTGGGCAGGGTTATTTTGCCCTCTGGGCGCTACATTGGGTAACGCACTGCTCACGTTGCGATGAGTCGGAAGTGCATCGCGCGGTCCTGCCCGCAACCTCCTGCCCTGGGAGGGGCGTCCCGCGCCAGGGAGACAAGCCACTGCTCATTCAGCAGCGCACGAGCCACCTGTGCGCATCGACGCGATAGAGAGACCGCCAACTCGTCACCCGTACAAGGGGAGTCAGTCATGCCGCAATCTCCGCGTGCCGCGCTCTGCCCGGTAGCCACTGAGGAGCCCGCACCCGACCCGTACCGGACCGCGTACCCGAGGCGCCGCTCCGAGCGTGGGCTCGCGCTCAGTCTCACTCTTCCCGGTGATCCGCGGAGCGCGGCGATCGGACGCGACGCGATCACGGCCTCGCTGCACGCGTACGCGCTCACTCCCTACATCTGGCCGGCCGCGCTCGTGGTGAGCGAACTGGTCGGCGTCACCTCCACCATGACCCCGGGCCAGGAGCTGTACGTCTCCGCTCGACAGCGCGACAACGCGCTCCGCATCGTCGTCTGGGACCAGCACCCGCGCCACTCCGACCCGGACGCTGTCACCCTCTGCGAGACGCGGCGTCGACAGGCCCTGTGGCTGCTGGCGGCGGTCGTGGACGACTGGGGCGGGGAATGGGGTGCCTGCGACGCGCTGCCGCCGCACGCGGGCACCAAGTCCTGGGTGGCGCTGCCGCGCTGACCGGGCCCGAGTGGCGGGGGAACGAGCGCCGCAGGGGCCACGGAAGGAGAGCCCGTGGCCTCCTACGCGGCGTCGGCCGGCCGGAAGAGGACTTCGAAGAGCCGGTCGCGCCGGACGGAGCTTCTCTCCCGGCTGGAGTTCTTGAGAGCGCACGGAGGGATCCATTCGCACCGTCGGCGGCCCCGAACGGGTGAGGGTCGCGCCCCCGAGGCCCGCAGGCCGCGGGAATCGCTCGTGCCGCCATGGAGCCGGCACCCGGTTCGGCAAGGCCGTCGTCGCCGATCACGTTGGCCTCGGCACCCGTCCGGCCGTACAGGCCATGCCCGTACGGCCGGACGCGCCTAACATGACGAGGACTGCACAAGGTTGCCGAAGGTGTCCGGCGTGGAGGAGTGGACGTGAAGCTCGGTCTGCACTACTGGAACTACTCGCAGCCGGCCGATCCCGCACTCATCGCGCCCACGCTCGGCGAGTCGGCGCGGATCGCCGACCAGGGCGGGGTCGCGTCGTTCACGGTGATGGACCACTACTTCCAGATGGAGACCCCGCAGAGCGCGGCCGACGAGCCGATGCTGGAGGGGTACACGACCCTCGGGTACGTGGCCGCGCTGACCCAACGGATGACGCTCGGGCTGATGGTCACGGGCGTGATGTACCGCTACCCGGGCCTGCTCGCGAAGATCGTCACCAGTCTCGATGTGCTCTCCGGCGGCCGGGCGGTGCTCGGGCTCGGCGCCTCCTGGTACGAGCGGGAGCAGCGCGGGCTCGGGGTGCCGGTCGTCCCGGTGGCTGAGCGGTTCGAGCGGCTGGAGGAGACGCTCCAGATCTGCCTGCAGATGTGGAGCGAGGAGGACGGCCCGTACGAGGGGCGGCACTACAAGCTGGCCGAGACGCTCTGCGTGCCGGAGCCGATCGGGGAGCGGCCGCCGATCATGATCGGCGGCGGGGGCGAGAAGAAGACGCTGCGGCTGGTCGCCCGGTACGCGGACGCGTGCAACCTGTTCGCCACCGACGTCGACGAGGTGGCCCACAAGCTCGACGTCCTGCGGGAGCACTGTGCGGCGGTGGGGCGTGACTACGACGCCATCGAGAAGACCTTGATGTTCAGCAGGCCGGTCCTGGACGAGACCGACGCGTTTCTCGCCGACGTCGAGGCGTATGCGGAGCTCGGCATCAGCGCGGTCCAGGTGCTGCCGGACCGGCACCCGGTCAGCTTCGCCGAGCAGGTCGTCGCGCGCATCGTTCCCAGGCTCGCCACGATCGGCCAGTAGAGCCCCGTTACGCGGCCGGCCACGGGATCACCGGTTCCAGGTCTGACCGGGCAGGCTGAGGGCGGGTCCGCATGGCCGGGCCCTTGGGCAGGTCCTGACCGGGTTCGGCTGTGCAACCGACACGTTCGGTCAGTAGGCCGAGTTGACGTTGTCGATGGAGCCGTAGCGGTGGGCGGCGTAGTTGGCGGCGGCGGTGATGTTGGCGACCGGGTCGTAGATGTTCTTGGAGGTGCCGCTGACGTGGTACGAGTTGAACGTGGGGTCGATGACCTGGAGCAGGCCCTTGGACGGGATGCCCTTGGTGGCGTTGGAGTCCCAGTTGTTGATGGCGTGGGGGTTGCCGGAGGACTCGCGCATCAGGTTTTTGCGGATGCCTTCGTAGGTTCCCGGGATGCCCTTCGCGTGCATGACCTTGAGCGACTCGTTGATCCAGGCGTCGACGTTGCCGCCGCCGGACTGGGCGGGGGTGGCGGCCGAGGCGGCCGGGGCGCCTGCGACGGTGCCGGCCACGACTGCGGCACCAGCGGCGAGCATGCCCATCGAGATCTTCTTGGTCTTGGCCATGCGGGCGAACTTCGTGGACATCGCGGTGAACTGCATTCGGTAATTCCTCTTCCGTCGGGGGGTGATGCCAAGAATTGTTAATCGAGGACAAATCCCCGGTCAATGACCCCCCTTTACTAACCGGATTCGTACTGGGTGCCGGAAATGATCGGGAGAAGCGCCGTCAAGGCTGCGGACAGAGTCCCAGTGGCTCTACTATTCGGCTTCGGAGTGACGGCCGTCACGTGGCCCACTCCACACGGCAAATGCCGCGAATCGGGGCAAGAGTGGCGTGGGTCACGTGGTCTGCGTCATATAAAGGACGCCCTATTCGCTCACCGTAATGCTGAATAAACGCAATGTATTGATGGTGGGGTGGCGATTATCGGCGCGAATCGGCAAGGAGTTCCGACCGGTGGCCGGCCTGCGGCCGATCTCGTGTCGACGTCGTGCAACAGGGCCGATTCGGCGTTACGCGGCCGCATGAAGGCAGGGCTGTTGTAAGTGGAGACGGGAAGGGCCCGCGCCGGTGAACGGCGCGGGCCCGGTGGATCAGACTCCTCTCAGCAAGCGGTGGGGCGGAGGACGAAGTCGGTGGTCACCGCCTCGCCCGCCTTGAGGTTCACCATCCTGGACTGCGGCTTCCAGCCATCCTGAGCCGCGATGATCTCGACCGGGTTGTCCCTCGGAGCCCAGATGGCATACCGGCCATCCGCATCGGTCTTCAGGGTGTGGGTCCAGCCCTTCTTGCCGTTGATCTGGACGGTCGCCCCGCGCAGCGCGGTGCTGTTGCCACGGCAGTCGACGCCGGTGACGACGCCCGTCGCCTTGCCCCAGTCCTTGGGCGGCTGCACGGTCATCGTCACGTCGATCGGTGCCACGGGCGGGGTGTCCGACTTGATGCCGAGCTGGGCGGTGTACTTGCCGGGCTGCTGCACGCCCGCCGCCGTGGAGGCATCAAACCTTACGTTCACCGTGATGCTCTGCCCGGGCTGCAGCGTCGCCGAGGTCGGGGACGCGGACAGCCACGGTACGTCGGTGACAGTGGCGCACTGGTCGAAACCGGGCAGCAGTTCGCTGTCCGGTGTCGGGGTGAAGCCGCCGGTCGAGCCACCGACCTTGACGAACCCGCACGCCGCACCCGCCCGGTAGCGGGCGAAGTTGGCGTTGGGCAGCGCCGACCAGGAGTTGGCTGCCGGGTCGTACGCCCAGCCCTGGTTGGTGACCGTGGTGGAGTTGTTGATGACACCGGTGGAGACCATCAGCAGGCCGTTCGCGGTGTCCGCGGCCGTTCCCCAGGCGTCGACCGGCAGGTCGGCCATCTGGGTCCAGGTGTTTGCGCCCGGGTTGTAGGCGTACGTGCTCTTCAGCGTCGTCGGCCCGTTGCCGCCGGTGCAGTAGAGCGTGCCGTCGATCCCGCCGCAGCCCTGCCACGCCACCGCGACCGGGTACGCGGCGACCGTGGTGAACGTGTCGGCCCCCGGGTTGTACCGGACGGTCACATTGGACTTGTTGCAGGTTCCGTCCACGCAGCCGCCGACCAGGTAGATCTGGCCGTCGACCACCCCGATGCCGGGCGCGGCCCGCGGGGCCGGGTTGGTGCCGGCCCGGGTCTCCCACGCGTTGGTACCGGGGTCGTAGGCGTAGACCTTTGCCGACGTGTTGCCCGCCGGGTCCCAGCCACCGAAGACGTAGAGCTTGCCGTCGACGAACGCCGCTGCCGGCTTCTCCAGGGCCGTCGGCATGTCGGCGATCTTCGTCCAGGTGTTCGCCGCCGGGTCGTACACGTAGCTGTTGGCGAGGTTGGCGGCGCCGTCGGTTCCGCCGACCGAGTACACCTTTCCGTCGTACGCGGCCACGGCGTTGTCCATGACCTTGATCGGGTAGTTGGCCGTGTTGATCCACGGCGGCGCGTACGGGGTCGGCTCCAGGACGTCGCCGGGCTTGCTGTCGCCCCGCCAGGCGGGCGATACGCCGCCCCCCTTGACCCGGATGTTCTGCAGGCGCGCGCCACGTTTACCGAGGACGTCGGAGTTGCCGGCCCGCTCGGACAGCTCAAACGTGGCCGGTGCGGTGCCGTCGTTGCGGATTGTCGTCGTCGCCGTCTTGGTCTGGCCCAGCGTGAGGCTGCTCTCCACCGATGGCGGGGTGATGGTCAGCCGGCCCGCCTTGAGAGCGAAGTCCTCCCGCGTGGCCCGGTCAGCCGCCACACCCACCGTGGACGTGGCCGATTTGTACTGGTTTTTCGCCCCGGTGAACGGGTGGTTTCCGGTCAGGGTCGAGAACATCCAGTAGAAGCCGTCGCCGAGTTTGGCGTCGTCCGGAGTCGGGCCGGTCACCGTCTTCTCCGCCGGCTTGTCCTCGCTGGTCACTGTCGCATCGTTGAGCCCGGCGCCGGTGTTGCCGTCCAGCACCCGACCGACCACCAGACCACCCGGGATCGGGTCGCAGGTCCGGTTGACGACCGACACGTTGTCCAGCTCCCACCACCATGCGTAGGTGGCCTGGTAGTGGAACCGGATCCGCACGTCGGACTTCCCGGCCGCCTGCGGCACCGGGATCTCCTCCAGCACCGGACCACGCCGGCTGGTGCTGGTCCAGTGCGACACGTTCTTCCAGGTCGTGCCGTCGTCAACGCTCACGTCGACGTCGGCGAATCCGCCGAGCGCCCGGTAGTCGCTGTTGAACCGCAGCACCGGTGCCGGTACGGCGGACAGGTCCATCGCCGGGGTGATCAGCGCGGTGTCCATCGGCTTGCCGGAACCGGCGTTGTCGCTGTCCGCGATGGCGTACTTGCCGCTGCCGCCGGTGAGGTTGCCCCGGTTCTTCGGGTCGGTGAAGGCCCAGCCGCCGTTGGGGGTGGTGTTCACCACGCTCCAGTCGGCCGGCGTGTCCCCGGACTCGAACTGCTCGGCGACGACCGGTTCGCCGTAGCCGGTCTTGTACCCGGTGGCGTCGCAGGAGGTCTCGACCGCCAGGTCGAAGTTCCGCACCAGGTTGCTGTCACTGACGGTGACTTGTGCCGTGCCCTGCTGGTAAGACGGGTACATCGCCTTGACCGTCAGGCCGTACTCGGCCCCCTGCGGCAGATCGACGCTGTACGCGCCGGTCGCCGGGTCGGTGAAGACCGGGCCACCTGGCTTGCCGGCCACGTCGATGCGCGCGTAGAGCGGCCAGCCATGCCCGGAGCCGTCCTTCACCACGCCGCTGACCTTGCGCAGCGGAACCGGGTCGAGCGCGAAGTTCGCCGTCACCGCGCCACTGTCGGGCACGGTCACCGTCTCGGACTTCGACGCGTAGCCGAATGCCGAAGCGGTCGCCTCGTGCTGACCAGCCGGCAGGGTCAGCTTGTACCCGCCCTGGTCGTCGGTGACGGTGCCGCTACCGCCGACACGGACCGTCGCACCGGCGATCGCTCCGCCACCGGACTTGGTGACCTTGCCGTTCACCTCACCCCGCGGGCCGTTCACGCAGTTGGGGAACTTCATCGCGCCGATGCGGGTCTGCCAGTTGGCGGAGCTGGTCTGGGACATGTACTCGGAGGTGAACCAGAACGTACAGCCGTCCGTCGGGTCCACCGACATCGAGCTGTAGTCGCCCCAGCGGGCCGCCGAGTGGGTCTGTGCGCCGGTCCCGGCGATCAGGGTCCGCTCGCTCTGCCCCAGTTCGCCCAGCGGGTCACCGGAGAGTCGCCCGGCCACCCGGATCGACGGGAAGGACGTGCTGCCCGATGACGAGTAGCCGATGGCCATGTTGCCGGTGACATCCATGGCCGCGCTGGCCATCCACCGGTTCTCGCCGTCCGGCGCGTAGGTGCCCTGCTGATGGATGGCCCAATCGGTGGGCGCGTTGCTGCGCAGTTCGTACCACCGTACGCCTGCGTGGTCGCCGCCGACATCCACGGTGTGGTTGAGCACCATGGAGGCGTGGTCGCCGAAGTTGCGGTAGGCCGCCCGGTACATCAGCCGGTCGGCGATCGCGTCCAGCCGCGCCGTGGTGCCCTGCTGCGGGATGCAGGACCGGGCGCCGTTGCACATGTTCGAGTCGAACGGTGCGGTCTCCAGGGAGCGGTTCGGGGCCAGGTTGTTGCCGAAGGTGGAGTTCGCCGGGTTGGTCCAGTCGACGTGGAAGTCCCACATCAGCAGCCGGTCGGTGGGCGAGGTGCCCCACGCGTCGTCGTCGAACATGGAGAACGGGTTGGGTGCCCCGGCCGGCGGCGCCTGACCCTCTGCGTCGGCGGGCAGCAGGCCGCCGAAGTCCGGACCGAGGTGGAAGTACACCATCCGGGCCGGCTGGCCGGCGAGCATCTTCTCCCGCTCGAAGGCCACCGCTCCGGCGCCGACGAAGGACGGCGCGAACTCGTTGGTGGTCATGTAGTAGGCGTCCGGCCAGATCCCGTACTTCGGGTAGTCGTTCATCCGGGTCTGGTGGTAGAGGAAGTCGTACCGGTAGAAGGCCCCGGTCGGGTCCGGGGTCTGCGAGATCGCCATGCACTGGTGGTTGCCGGCGGATCCGCCGGGCAGGGCGAACTGGGTGATCATCCAACGATCGGCGGTCTCGTCGTAGAGGACCACCGGGTCGCCGTCGTTCCTGGTCTCGCACGGTCCGCCGAAGCCGGCGAAGACCGCATTGCCCGGCAGTGGCCCGAGCAGCTTGTTGCCGCTCTTGTCGAACACGGCGTAGTGGAGGTTGACCATCTGGACGTAGTGGTTGGGGCCGACATCGCCGTTGGTGTCCGGCGGAAGCACCCCGTCGACGTTGCCGACGCCTTCGAAGCTGGCCTTGAACTCGGGTACCTGGCTGGCGGTGAAGCCACGCTGGACCTGGCTGCTGCCCTCCTTCGCGGACGGGTCGACGGCGGCGCGCTCCAGCGAATGGGCCGGCTGTACGGAGGGCTTGGCGCTGCTGCGCTTGGTACCGCCAGGCTTCGCGGAGATGTCACGCAGCTTCGGGGAGAGGTCGTGTTGCACCGCGTCGCGTACCTGCGCCTTCGCGGCCGGCCGGTCTACGGGTGCGGCGGGCGCCGTGTCGGCGGGCTTCGCCATGGCTGGTAGGCCACCGACGAGCAGGGCCAACATGGCCAGGACTGCCACCAGTCCCGCTCGTATCGTTCTTCGTCGTGTACGTCGCATGGGACATTTCCTCCGTGCCTAGTACTGCAACCGCATGTGGCGTGACGGGTCGTCGTTTTGGTCGTTGGGCTGACTGTGTGATGAATCGCTGACGGTCGCGCAGATCGAGGGCTGGTCCGATGGGATAGCCGGGCTTCATGCCCGGTTTGCGGGACGTTTTGGCCGGTCGGAGCCACGTGAGCGGGCGTTGGACTACCTGTCCACGTTGCTCGCGCCGCTGGAAAGGAAGAATGGGTGGACGCTGGCTGAGCAGGCCGAGCCAGCGTCGCCCGGACGGTTTCCAGCGGCTGCTGAACTTCGCCGACTGGGACGAGCACGCGGTCCGCGACGATGTGCGCGACTTCATCGTCGAGACGATCGGCAGCAAGGACGCGGTACTGATCGGGGACGACACCGGCTTCCTGAAGAAGGGCGTCAAGTCGGCCGGGGTCCAGCGGCAGTACTCCGGAACGGCCGGGCGCACGGAGAACTGCCAGATCGGCACGTTCCTGGCCTACGCCTCCGCCGCAGGCCGGGCCTTGATCGACCGCGAGCTGTATATCCCTGTCTCCTGGACGGATGACAGGGAACGGTGCCGGGCGGCCGGGATCGGTGACGAGGTGCCCTTCGCCACGAAGATCGAGCACTTCAAGTGGATGCTGCAACGCGCGATCGACGCACGCGTCCCTTTCGCCTGGGTCACCGCGGATGAGGCATACGGCCAGGTCAAACACATGCGGGCCTGGCTGGAGGAACGACACGTCGCCTACGTCCTGGCCACCAAGGTCAACGACACCGTGCCCACCACCGGCGGCACGGACGCCGAGGTCCGCGACCTGGTCACCGCCGTGCCCCGGCAGGCATGGAAACGGATCTCCGCTGGTGCGGGCGCGCACGGCCAGCGGTTCTACGACTGGGCCCGGATCGCAATCCGCCCGGCATGGGAGGACGGCTTCGGGCACTGGGTCCTGGCCCGCCGCAGCATCAGCGACCCCACCGAGATCGCCTACTACGTCTGCTACGGCCCCGTCACCTCCCGGATGAAAGACCTGGTCAGGACCGCTGGCGCACGTTGGCAGGTGGAGGAATGCTTCCAGATCGCCAAGGGCGAATGCGGCCTGGACCACTACCAGGTCCGTCTCTACCGGGCCTGGTACCGGCACATCACCCTGGCAATGGCCGCCCTCGCCTACCTGACCGCCATCCGCGCCGCAGAAGCCGCAAAAGGGGCAGCGGAAACGACGAGCAAGACCTCATACCCCTCAGCGTCCCGGAGATCCGCCGACTGATCGGGCACGTCGTCATCACGCCCCACTGCCATTCCAACGAGCACCGTCTGCACTGGTCACACTTCCGACGCCGCAGCCAAGCCCGAGCCCGCCGCTGCCACTACCAACGCCGAGGCCATGACCCCCACATGCGGTTGCAGTACTAGGCAAACTGGGGATGTCTCAGACCACGTGGGGGGTTTGGGGTACAGGGGTTCGTATTCGTCGTCCGGGGTCCGGGTGACGTGTCCACAACAGTAAAGAGAAGGTAAGGCCTGCTGAGTAGAGTGATTTCCGGCCACACGTGGAGCCAGAGCCCGGACTCATCTGCCTCAGTCGTTGAGCAGCCGCCACGCGGTGAGGGCGAGCCCGGCCCGCATCGGCCCGGTGGACTCGGTCGGTTCGATGCCCAAGGTCTTTGCGATCGGTTCGAGTCGGCGAGCGACGCTGCTGTGGTGCAGGTGGGGAAGGTCGGCGGCTCGACGTAGGGAGCCGGTGGCGCAGTAGGCGTCCAGAACCTCCAGGTCTTCTGGGATGCCTGCGATTCGGGTGATGGCGGCCACGTCGGCGTTGTCGCGTGAGGCGTCCTGAGGTATCTCGGCCGGCTACCGATCGAGGTGGGTGTTCCGGGTATCGGAGTTGTCGGCGAGAACCACCCACCTGCCGACCGGAACGCCGTCGTCCGTCCGGGACTTCAGCTTTCCGTCCGGGGCCGACTTGGGTCCGTGGGCCCAAGCCCCGTTCCGGCGCGCTCATTACGCTCGTACACGACCAACCGTGAGGCATGTGACGACGCCGCCCCGAAGCGGCAATCCGGCATGCCCGCGCGCACGGAGAACTTCACGCTCCATTCGTACTGGCGAGGTGCCCCCACACCGATGAGGTGAAGTGTCGATGAGTGACGGATTCTTCTACTCGTACCACCTTGGCTGGAGCCGCCCCGATGCCGAGTCGCTGCTCGGTGATCTCGATGCGGCCGGACTGCGGATCACCCACCCCACCACCCGGCGCATCACCCTCGTCACCCCGGGACCCGAGCCTGCGATGACCCAGTCGTGGGTGACCAGGGAGCAGCTCGTGCTCCTGGCGGGCCTGCAGCGGCTCGACGAGATCGGGTTCCTGCTCTGGGTGAAGCGCGGCGCGGAGATCCATGTGCGCATCCGCCGCACGCGGGACGGCGTCGTCTCTCTCGAATTCGGGCTGGGCCGGCTGTCCCGGGACGAGCTGGAACTGGCCGTACGCGCGATCTGGGAGGCGATCGGCAGGGCTTCCCTGCTCTGCATCGGCTTCGTGGTCGACCGGGATGGTGCGTCGGCGGCGACCGACTGGCGGGCGGTCATCGTCAACGGCGCGACGCTCTTCGACAGTTGGCCCGACACACTCGCCGTGCGGCATGAGGTTGCGGACGTGCAGCCGCAGTTGTCGGGGGTGAGGGCCTTCGAGCAGTCGCCATGGATGCTGTTCGGGAGCGAGGTTCCCAGCAGGTAGGGCGGGCAGTCCGGGAGCTCGGGGCCGGGTTTGGGCCCTGGGGCCCATGCCCTGGACGGGGCGATGTGGTCGGATAAATGAAGTGGCCCAAGTCTGGCCACATGCCGACCAGTTGGGGGACTCGTCGTGTCTGGCACAGGCGGAATAGCAGTTCCGGGCGGCGGCGTCTCCCTGACCCGTTCCGGCAGGCAGTCGCTGCCGCGCCCGCTGCAGGCGGTGCTGATTCTCGTCCGGACGCTGTTCGTCTTCGCGGTCCTGGGCGGCATCGGTGTGCTCACGGTGGCGTCGTCGATCAACGAGGTCGACGGAAAGCTGATCGGACTGCTGCTGTACGCGGCACTGCCGAGCGTCTGTGCCTTCGTCCTCTCGCTGTACCTGCGTACCGGCGGCATCTGGATCTGGCGCGGGCTCCTCGCCGTCCACGTCTGGCTCACCCTCGGTGCGCTGGCGACGCTGGGCGCGGGCGGCGGGCGCGGGGCGACGCAGCTGGTGATGCCGGTCGTGATCGTCGTGCTGCTGTTCCGTCCGTCCTCCCGCGACTGGTTCGAACTCCCCCTGGAGCAGCGGCAGCCGCACCGGCCGTTCAGCATCGCGCGGATGATCAAGTGGCGCCGGGACGGCGGCCAGACCGCCATGGAGTACCTGGGCATGGTCCTGGTGGTCGTGGCCCTCATCGGCGGCCTCGTGGCGACGGGGATCGGCGCCCAGCTGACCGGGGAGATCCGGAGCGCGATCTGCCAACTGACCGGCAGCGCGTGCCCGGCGCCGGGTGGCGGTGACGTGGAGGCCGGGGGCGGGACGAACGGCGGGGGTACGGCATCCGGCGGGGGCACGGACTCGGGCGGCGCGGTCGCGGGCGGGGGCACGGACTCCGGCGGATCGGCCGCGTCCGGGGGCTCGGACTCCGGCGGGTCGGACTCGGGAGGCTCCGACGCGTCGGGCGGAACCAACGGCGCGGGCGGCTCCACCGAGGGCTCCGGCGCCTCGGGCGGATCCGACAGCACCGGCGGGAACGGCGGGACCACCGGCTCGGGCGGCACCGACACCACGACCCAGGACGGCGACGTCGACGAGGGCGGCGACGACATGGACCCCACCGAGGGTCCGGACGCCGACTACGGCGACTACGACGGCACCCAGGACAAGAAGGACGACGAGAGCTGCACCTCCGGCGTCGGAGCGTTCTTCTCGTGCGCCGCCCACCAGACCGGCGGCTTCTTCAAGGGTCTGGTCGGCGACGGCCTGTGGGGCGATATCACCGGCACCTTCGACACGATCATCCACCCCATCAAGGCGTGGAACGGCCTGATGGACTACGGCAAGAGCCTCGGCGACAAGTGGGTCGAGGACTCCAAGGACGCGGGCGACAAGTGGTCCAAGGGTGACTACCTCGGCGCCGTCTGGGACTGGACCAAGGCGTCCGGTGGAACGGGCCTGAAGGTCCTCGACGACATGTTCATCGGCGACGAAGTCCGTGACATGTGGAAGAACGGCAACGAGGGCCAGGCGATCGGCACCGGTCTCTGGAACATCGGCTCGCTCTTCATCCCCGGCTACGGCGAAGCCAAGCTGATCGGCAAGGTCGGAAAGCTGGGCAAGCTCGGGAAGCTCGGCAAGGTCGGTGAGCTGGCCCAGAAGGCCTCTGAAGCCGCCTCCAAGGCCAAGAAGCTTGCCAAGGCCGGCGATGTGGGCGGCGCGGAGAAGGCGGCGAAGGAGGCGCGTCAGCACGCCGACGACCTGGAGAAGAAGGTCGAGAGCAAGGGCTGCCCGATCGGCGCGGGCCCTCTCGGCCGTACGGGCATCCGGCCGGGTGCCACCACGGTCACCACGGCCTCCGTACGCACGACGGCAGGCACGACAGCAGCCACGACGACACGTACGACGACATCCGGCGACACACGGGCCACGTACGCCGGATACGCCACCTTCCCCACTGGCTTCCGTGCCGAGGGCTGCGAGGCCTCACCGGATGAGGTCGAGGCGGCCAAGCAGGCGAAGAAGGACGCGGACGACGCCGACAAGGCGGCCAAGGACGCCAAGCGCGAGGCCGAGCGGAAGCGGCTCGCGAAGATGGAGAAGCCGTCCTGGTACGACCAGCTCAAGAACCCGCGGGCGGGCACCAAGGACCTCGGCGACGGCAAGTGGAAGTCGAAGAGCGCCGACACGTACGCGTACCCGCAGGAGATGGGCGCCCGCTACCAGGAGCAGGTCTCCGGCGTGAAGCGCGGCAAGGAGTACGAGGTCCCGCTCGACAAGATGGACGGCAAGCCCGTCGAGTTCGACGGTTGGGACTCCGCGAACCAGACGTACATCGAGACGAAGTGGGGCTACCGCGGGCCCCGGTTCTACAACGAGGCGACGGGTCAGCTCACCAGCCTGGCGACCAACCGCTGGGTGCAGCAGGCGACACGGCAGCTCGACGCCGCGCGCGGAAAGCCCGTGGTCTGGCACATGTCGGACCCCGATGTGGCCCGGGCCACGCAGGAGATGTTCGACGACCGGGGCCTCGACATTACTGTGGAGCCCACCCCGGTGAAGCCCTGACCGGGCAGCGTGAGAGGAGACCCCGTTGCTGAATGTCACGGTCCACGGGCTGTGGGGCGTGCGGAAGGAGGACCCGCAGGAACTCGCCGAGCGCTGGGGGCCCCTGCTCCGTACCCTCGGCGGCATCGATGCCGATGCCTGCGGGACCTGGCGGGCGGCGGAGGCGGAGGACGACCCGACGGCACCGCCGGTGGAGCTCGACGTACCCACGCTGACGGAGTACCTCCTGCTCACCAACCCGGACTCGGACGCCCCCTACATCGGCTACACCGCGTCCCTGTGGTCGGGACGGCTGGACACGGTGAAGGTGACCGTCTCCGTCACCGCGGGAGGATCGGCGAACCGGGCGCCCGACTCGTGCGTGGTGGGGCTCGTCTCGGCCGCGGACGATGCGCCGGAACTGGTGCGCCGCTCCACGGCCGTTCTGGAGGCGCTCGTCTCCTGCTGGGGCCCGGACTGGGGCGAGGCGTACAGCAGGGAGGAGTTCCGTGCGGTGAAGACGGAGTTCGGGCTCCGGGCCGGCGCCCCGCGCGCCGGCCGGTCGGTGTATCTGTCGCCGGGCCGGGCGGACCGCGTACCGGAGGGGCTGCCGGGGACGTACACCCGTACGGCAGATGGCGGCCTGGTCGTCGATCTCACGCGTGGTGGCACGGAGCTGCCCGGAATCGACACGATCACCGAGGTGAACAGGCAGCTGCTGGCGGCCGGGGCGCTGGAGCCGCTGACGGTCCCGTTCGACCGGGCCACGTTCCCGTAGTACTTCGGCAGGTCGTGCCGCGGGACAGCCGGCCGCGACCCTGAACAGACAGCCGTCACAGCACTACCGGGCCGGTCAGGAGGAAGGCCCCGCCCCCTCCTGGATGGAGGGGGCGGGGCCTTCGCTGTGAGCGTCGTGCCTGAGCCGAACGAACGACCCTAGCTCGCGGCGGCCTTACGGCGGCGCATCCACCAGGTCAGGCCCGCTCCGCCGACGGCGAGTGCCGCGGCGACGGAGGCGATCAGGCCGACGGGGGTGTCGGAGCCGGTGTGGGCGAGGTTGCCGTCCGGGTCCTTGGGGGAGCCCGTGGGGGCGGGAGTGCGGCTGTCGGACGGATCCGGTGCCGGGGTGGTGGGCTCGTGGGTCGGCTTGCTGGTGGGCTTGGCCGTGCCGGTCGGCTTCGGGCCCGGGGTCTCGTTCCCGCCGCCGTTGTAGACCTGGCCGGAGCTGGAGCCGCCGAACATGACGGTGTTGCTGTTGCGGTAGGTGACCGTGGTGGTCCTGGACGTCTTGGTGGTGGTGTCCGTCCTGGGGTGCTGGAGGTTGAACTCCGTCTTGGAGATGTTGCGCTTCGGGGCCTTGGAGAAGTCGACGCCGCCCATGATGCAGGTCTTGTTCTGGCCGTCGACCTGGCAGGGGTAGCTGTAGTCGCCCTGCGTGTAGGACTTCATGTACTCGTCCCACGTCTGCTTCGGGGTCCAGGTCCTGGCCTTGCCCCGCAGTGGCCACCGAGCCACGTTGTTGCTGTTGATGAGGGGCCGGAAGTCGGTGACGTGGTCCTTGTCCTGGGTGCGGATGTACTCGGCCGCGACGCGGGCGTTGTAGACGCGGCGCAGGTCGGCGTACGCGCTCCCGCTGTTGACCTTCTCCTCGACGTCGGGGATGACGTACTGCTCGACCAGGCGCTGTGAGGTGTTGACCTGGGCCTCGGTCAGGTCGCACTTGCCGTTGGGGCTGGGGAAGTTGACCTTCTGCGGCTCGGCATTGACCTTCAGCGGCGCATCCAGGATGTACAGGCCGTTGTTGTCGGCGCGGACCTTGGCGGTCTTGGGGACGATCCACAGCCGGATCTGGTGCCCGCACGGGATGTTCGCGGCCGTCATGGCATCCCAGTACTGCTTGCCGATGCCGCTGCGGGGGTCCATGTCACGCGCGTAGTCGTGCTTCATCTCCAGGTCGGCCTGAAGCAGAACACGTCCGGCGTCGGTCTTCCCGAACGTCTTGTCCATGATCTTGTCGGGCTGGTCCGGGTTGAGGTTGACCCAGAACTTGTCCGGCGTCAGCGCCAGCCAGGCGAACATCGCATCGGAGGAGAGCTGAAGGCGCTGCTCACCGCCCCAGCCGGGGTTCTTGTCCTCGTCCTCGACCATGTCGGCCTTGAAGGAGTAGTCGAGACCCTTGCCCTTGGCCGGGTTGCCGACGTACTGAAGCTCCAGGGTGGAGAAGTCGATGCCTCCGGGCCGCCCGAAGCCGCCGCGGGTGTTGACCTGGTTGTACTGGTGCTGGAGCTTGCGTGCCTGCTCAGGGCTCTTCGCCGAGCGCCACACGTCGTCGTGCAGCGGGCCGTAGGAGCCGACGCGGCGCGGATCGGGGTTGAAGACCTTGTCGTAACGGGTGTACCTGTTCGGCGTCCAGCGGGCGTGGCCGTTGGCGCGCTGCTCGCGAATGGTGGCCTGGGGCAGGCCCGTGCCGCGTTCGCTCTGGAGCTGCCGGTTCAGGGACGCGTACTGGCGCTTGGTGTTGCCCGTGGTCTCGTCGCCGGTGATCAGGCGGAGCTTGTGGTCGGCGTACTCCTTGTTGCGCAGGATGTGCTTGTCCCAGCGGAGCTGTTCGGCGATGTGCTTGCCGTTGGACTTGAACTCGACGAACTCTTTGGTCTTGGCGTTGTAGGCGTCGTACTTACGGACCGCCTGCTCGCCGGTCTTGGGGTTGATGACCGCCTTGCCGTTCTTGTCGAAGACCGGCACTTCCTTCTGGCAGATCCACTCCGGTCCGACGAGCTTGAACTGCTTGACGATGCGGGATTCGAAGCCGTCGCCCTTGCGCTGGTTGGCCTCGTTGCCGATGACCCTCTGGTCGAGCCAGAGGGGGAAGTCCTTCATCTTCCGAGGGCCGTCGCCGACGAGCTGCTTGTTGTAGCGGGCGTAGATCTCCAGGGCCCGGTACTGCGGGTCACCGGTCTGGCCGTACTTCTTCTTCCACTTCTGGACGTCGGCTTCGGACTTGCCGGCAGCGTCCAGCTTCGCCTGGTCCGGCGTGGGCATCCCGTCGAAGGCGTGGGAGGGGTTGTCGAAGAAGTAGTCGCCCCAGGTGTCTTCGGGGTTCTGGCTGTAGGGGGTGTTCTTGCCCTGGATGCCGCGGGCCTCGTCCATGTTGTATTTGCGGCCGAGGAACTTCTCATCGCAGCGGATCTTGCCCGGTGCGGCGTCGGCTGTGCCCTGGAAGGCGGGCAGGCCGGTGACGACGAGTCCGGCTGCGGCGGCGGTGGCGAAGCAGGCGGCCAGCCGGAATCGTATGCGTGATCGTATGGAGGTACTCAAGTGTCTGTCCCTGTGGGGGGGGCTCATGGGACACGGAGTTGGACGGTGCGGGCCCCCGTGCTTGCCACCGTCCGGCCCCACACCCTAGAGCCTCATGCGTCGGTCGATACAACGGGTTGTTGAGGTATGGCGTGTCAACTGGCGTGACACGGCGGACAGTTCGTTCCTACGGTCCGGGAGTCTGTCTACAGTGGGCGGCATGGCTGACCGCACGGACCACGGCATCGACCCGCAGACCCACCCCGACCTGCCGGCGTGGCTGGCCGAACGCGCCCGGAACTTCGAGCACTGGGCCGAGGCCACCGGCACCCCTGGGACATGGGACTTCTCACCCCGGTCCCTGGACGCGCTGGAGGCCCTCGTCCGCAGCCGGTTCGACAGCGACGCGGAGACTCTCACAGCGCGACGCGACGCATTCCTTCAAGGGGCGTGCTGGTACATCGGGGAAGTGGTGTGCCGCACCCGGGGGGCGGTGTGGAAGTTCGAGCCGTTCGCCGTGAAGGGCGCCGAACTGCCCTCCCTGTTCGGGGAGGCGGATCCGTCGGGGGTCATCGACGACCCCTGCGTGGGGATGCCGGGCGAGGACACGGAGGAGGCCATCTATCCGATGGGCGCCGTGCACGGACTGTTCTGCACGGAGGACGAGCTGGGCAACCCCATCGAGCAGCACCTCTCCGACGTGCTGGGCGATTTCGACGAGGACGACGAAGACGACGACGTGGAGTAGCCGGGGCCGCCGCGATCACGGCCGGTGGGGCGGATGCGCCCGCCGGCGGAGGCGCAGCGGGCGGTCGACCGGCGCGGCGTGGTGTGGATCCGCGGCGAGACCGGGACCCGGTTCACGACGGACGGCAAGCGGTGACTTCCTGCTACCGGACCGGACCCGACCGGCTTGAGTGGACCGGGCTGGAGGCGGCCCGCTGACCGATACACAGCCACGACGCGAGCGGCGGCACAGGCTCATCCACGTGAGTCCGGACAGCCCGCCCGGACGACGGCCTCAGAGCCAGCCCCGCATCGCCGCGAACCCGACCAGCAGCCCCGCCGCGAACACCCCCAGGACCACCGTGAACACCGCGGGCATCAGTACCGGACCCCAGGCCCGCGGCCCGGCGACCGTGGCGCGCTTCTCCGGGTCCGCCGGATCGTACGAGACCCGGACCGGCGCCCCGACCTCGAAGCCGAAGGGTCCGGGAGCATGGTCGACGAACTCGACCTCGCGGCCGTCGAGCGTGCGGAACGCGAACACGTACTCCGTCGCATAGCTCCGCTCCCGGTCCGCCCCCCGGTCCACGACCCGGCGCTCCGCACACCGCCCCTCGGCCCGCTCCCCGTGTCGTACGAGGCTCAGCACGCGGCTCAGCCGCAGCGCCGACCGTACGGCGAACGCGCCGAGGAACAGGCCGAACAGCAGCAGGAAAGTGGCGGTCCCGCCGGGCAGTACATCCATGAACGCCAGTCCTCCACCCGCTACTTCACGGTGATCGAGCCCACGAACGCGTCGAGATCCTGAGCGCTCAGCGAGCCCTTCACCGCATTGATCCGGATGGCGAACGGTACGTCCTTCGAATCGACCCCCGCCACCACGACCCCCGTCATCCGGGTGCCGCTCGCCGGGGTCTGCTCCTTGCCGGACGAGGTGAACTCGTAATCGATCCGACGCGCCTCACGGGCGCTCTCCTCGCCGGCGAGCCGCACGTCGGTGGTGCCCTTGCGGGTGGCACCGAGGCCGATGCCCGCGCCCGCCGCGGAGGCGGCCTCGCTCGCGTCGTCGATGCCGGTCGCGAAGTCGAGCTGGACCGAGACCATGCCGGTGCGCAGCCCGCTCTCCTCCTTGAGTGCGACGGCCGCGTTGTTCTTGTTGCGGTCGGCGGCGGACTGCTCCTTGTAGCCCTTGTCCTCGGGGTAGCCGACGGACACGCTCCTGGTGTCGAGCGTGCCCCAGCCGTCCGGGACGGCGGCGGCGTCCGAGGAGCCGCAGCCGGTGAGCAGGGTGAGACCGAGGGCGGCGGCAACAACCGCGCCGGACGTCCGGGACTTCCTCACTGCCGTCATCGCCTTTCGTTGTGCGGGGTGCTGCGTAGGGGGGCTCACTTCGCGCAGTAGCTGTACGGGAGGAACGCGCGCTTGTCGCCCTGCGGAGCTCCGAGGAACTGCGCGTCCGTCAGTGTCTCCTTCTTGTGCTCGTCCGAGAGGGAGAATCCGAGGCTCATGCCGAGCGAGACCTCGAAGCCGAACTCCTGGGCGTCCGTCTCGCCGTGGTACTGCATCGTGCTCGACAGACCGTCCTGGAACATCATCTGGTCGAACGGGTCGGTTCCGTCGGGCTTCTGCTGCAGGGACTTGTCGCCGAACATGTACTCGAACGGGGCGGTGTTGTTGCCGCTGCCGTCCAGCCACTGCTCGGCGATGGCCCGCTTGTCCTCGGTCGCCTTGTCGGTGTCCTTGCCGAAGACGATCGAGTTCGTCTGGACCTCGATGCCCGTGTCGCCGGACGAGTCGGTGGCGCCCGCCTTGCCGCCGCGCTTGTCGCCGTCCTTCTTGCCGTTGTCGCCCTTGGCCTCGCCCTTGTCGGACGTGGAGCCCGTCTCGACCGTCTTCGTCATGTCGATACGGACGATCTTGCCGGTCTTCTGGTCACGGGTGACGGTGATGGCCCCGGTACGGGTGTCCTTCGCGCCGGCCGTGCCGGTGAGCGGGCCGGCCGAACCGCTGACCTTGCCCTCCAGTTCGAGCTTGGCGGTGTACGTGTACGACTCGTTGCCGTTGACGTCGTCCTTCGAGATGGTCACGTCCGGGGAGAACTTGGCCTTGCCGCCGAGCTTCGCGCCGAGCTCGGACTCGTCGCCCGCGCTGATGTTGAGACCGCCGTCCGCGTACGCATTGAGGCCGATCGTCGAGTAGGAGATCTTCTTGTTGCCGATCTGCTTCTCGACGTCCTCCTTCTTGTCCGCCCACTTCATCCCCGAGTACCAGTTACCGCCGTAGGCGCCGCTGTACTTCGTGGAGGTCTCCCACATCTTCATTTCCTCGATGTCGTCCCGCATCTTCTTGGCGTCCTCCTCGCTCTTGAAGACCCAGGTGTCACCGTTGGTGATCTTGACGCCGCCACCGACGTCGACATCCGCCTTGCCCAGCTTGCCGAGCTTGAAGCCGGGGGTGCTGGCGGTGGCGCCCACGGACGCGGCGTCCGTGAACGTCATGTAGACCAGCTTGTCGTTCTCGTCGACCTTGCCGTCCTCGTTCACATCCGTGTTGGCCTGGCTGACCTTCTGCTGGAAGCCGTACTCGTTGCCCCACTCGAACCAGCCGATCTTGACCTTGTCACCGACCGTGTCGGAGACGCTGGAGATCTGGCAGAGCTTGGGCTCGTAGTCGGCATCCGTCTTCGGCTTCGCGACCGGGTTGTTGCCACCGGTGGTGCACCCGCCACCGCCGCCACCGAGCGAGCTGATCGCACACCGGATCCGCTCGCCGATCTGGCCGCCGACACCGGCCATCGCCATCGCGCCGATCATCGTGACGACGAGGACGATCACCCCGAGGTACTCCATGGCGGTGGCACCGCTGTCCCGCCATGAGTACGAGTTCGGCGTGACGGACTCCGCGCTGTCGTCCTCCTCCAGCAGCCGGTCGACGGCCAGCCCGGCGGCCGAACCGGTGACCAGCACCACGAACGGCATCAACACGCCCTCGATGCCGACGAGATGCCACGAGACGAAGAGGCCGTACGCGAGTCCGGCGACCGGCACACCCAGGGTGGCGGCCAGATACACCGGGCGGGACTCCCGCTGCTCCTCGGGCAGGACGCGGGCGGCGGCCAGGACGGTGAGCAGAGAGGTGATGACACTGGGCACATGCAGCAGGCCCAGCCGCCAGGTGAACTCTTCGAGCCGCTCACCGGTGGCGAGGGTCTCCACCAGCCCGCGGCTCACCAGGAACCCGGCGACGATGTAGACGAGGGCGCCGACGGCCCAACTGCGCGACAGCGGAAAGAACGCACCGCCGTTGCCCCGGGCTCCGCCGTTCCAGCCGGGGCCGCCACCACCGCCCGGACGGCCGGGTCCCTGCCCCGGCGGTATGCGGCCTGCGCTTCCGTGTCCCCAGCCCCCGCCACTGCTCACGGCTCTCCCTCTCCGACGCTCACTCGCCCTGCACTGCCCCGCTGACCGAACCTCGGGTGTGGCGTGAGCGTACGGGCGAACTGGCCGCGTGACCTGGGCCCTTGGCCCCAAAATCGGGCCCAAGTGCGCAGCGGTGGCGGCGAATTCGGCGGTCGGGCCGGGTCCGTCGGACGGAGTGGCTCGACGTCGTCAGCGGGAGCTCAGGAACCGGATGAACCGGGACGGGCCGGTCGGGGCGCCGAAGATGGCCGTGCCGAACGAGACCGAGCCCTTGGCGATGACTCCGGTGGCATCCGAGCGGACGATCCACCGGGCGTCCCGGCTGCTGTCCGCCGACGGGTCGCCGACCACGAGTCCGGCGCGCCCGTCGACGTCGCCGGGCGCCGTGGCGCCCTCCGCTGACGCGGCCGGCCGACGGCCACGGGGCCTGCAAAAGGACGGTCCTGCTGCCCCGCGACGGCTCGGGCTGGGCCCCGGCATGAGCCCTGGGACCCAAGACGGCCCGGCCGATGGGTCGTTAGCGTCGCATCCCTGAGGTTCTGAACGTTCCGCCGGCACCCACGTACGCACCACGACCGCGGGGCCGCGCGGGCTCCCGGAAGGGTGGAAGGGTGACGACTGGCGTGCAGACGGCGGAACAGCTGACGCTGACCGATGAGGAGTCCCAGCTCCTGCAACAGGGCTTGATCGAGTGGAGCGGCCCAGCACGGTGCACGGAGGAGTTCGCCGTGGCCATGGGCTTCGACGACGCGGACGACCTGAACCGGCGAGGCGCCCGGATCCGGACCGCACTCGCGGCCAAGGAGCCCCTGGAACCGATGGACTGGGCGCGGGCCCTGCTCGCGACGGAGCTGGCGTTCGCCAGCGAGATGGTCGGCTCGGGATACGAATGGTCCACGACCACCGGCTGGTCCGACGACATGACGGTGAAGGTCCTGCGCTCCACCCAGCTGAAACTGATCCGCACGGTGACCCCGCTCGTCGGCCGCGGCCTGGGTACACGCCGCCCGGCCTCCTGAGAGCCTGTCGGGTGACCTCTGATCGGGCGGCCACGCCCTGGCACGCACGCTTCTCCCGCCGCCTTGGAATCGCACGCACCGGACCGCGTCCGCCATCCGATCGAAGGTCACCCGACAGGCTCTGAGCCGTACACCATCGCCCGCCGCGAACGCCCGGACCGAGCCCGGCGCGGCGGGCGGCGAAGCAGATCTCCCCTGACCTCCCGACCCAAGTCCCCGCGTCAGGAGGTCTGGACGACCCGCACCCGGGCCCCGGGCCGCAGCCCCCACTTCTCCATCGTCCCGGCCTCCGACTCGATCACGTGTCGCGACCGCAGTCGCACCATGCCGAGCCGCCCCGGTTTCATCGTGTGGACCGCCACGACGTCGAACTTCCGGTCCAGGTAAGCCACATCGATCGCAAACCGCATCCGGAACGTGTGCACACTCCCGCACGGGGTGATCATCAGTGCCCCGTCGATCCCGTTCTGCCCGAGCAGCCCCTTGGACCGCGCCCGATACGAGGCGGCGATCCGCAGCGGCACCTCCTGCTCCGGTCCGCCCTCCCGGTCCGTGACCGTCAACGTCCCGTTTCCATTGCGCCATTGACCCATGGCCACGACCGTAGCGCCCGGTGACCGTCGCTGGGCCCGGAACCGTGCGCAGTGGGCCCCTGGACCCATGACCCGTGCGCGTCCACCGGCCTAGGGTCGGTTCCGTGTTCGCCATGTTGCTGGGGGTCGCCGCGCTCTGGGGCGCCGCGACCGGACTGCTGGTCCCTCGCGCCGCCTACCGGTTCTCGGTCGAACCGGACGACGCATGGCGGGACACATGCCCCGCCGGCCACCCCTTCAGCGGGGTGGCCCGCGGCTGGCTCGGTTCTCCCCGGTGCGCTGCGTGCGCCGGGGTACGGACGGCTCCGCGAGCGGCGACGGTTGCCGCCTCCGCGCCGGATGCAGGCAGTGATGGAGCCGGGAGAACGACTGAGCGTTACGCCCCCTCCCTCCTCGCCCCCGTCGTGACCGCCCTCGGCTGCATCACCCTGGCCGCGGCCACCGGACTCCGCCCCGAGCTCGTCGTCTGGCTGCTTCTCGCCCCTGTCGCCGTGCTTCTCGCCACCATCGACCGCCGCGTCCACCGGCTGCCGGACCAGCTGACGCTGCCGCTCGCCGGCGCGGCCGCCCTGCTCCTGGGCGGTGCGGCGCTGCTTCCGGAACATGCCGGATCGTGGACCTCCGCACTGCTCGGCGGCCTCGCGCTCGGCGGCTTCTACCTCCTGCTCTTCCTGATCAACCCGAACGGGATGGGCTTCGGCGACGTCAAGCTCGCCCTGTCGCTGGGCGTGGCCCTCGGCTGGTACGGGTGGGCGATCGTCTGCGCGGGAGGCTTCGCCGGGTTCGTGTTCGGCTCGGTGTACGGGTTCGGGCTGATGATCCTGCGACGGGCCGGGCGCAAGACGGGCATCCCGTTCGGGCCGTTCATGATCGGGGGCGCCCTGCTCGGCCTGCTGCTGGGCGGTCTCGCCGCCTAACCTGTCGTACCGCTCACGGACCGCCGGGCACGGCGCACCCGGAATCCGGTCGCGTCCGCGGGCGCACCGGTGACACCATCCCCGTATGCCTGGAACACCCGAAAAGGAACGCGCACGCTTCGACGCGCTCGTGGCCGAGGCCGATGCCGTCTCCGTCGACGGCTGGGACTTCTCCTGGCTCGACGGCCGGGCCACCGAACAACGCCCCTCCTGGGGCTACGCGCGCGCCATGGGGGAGCGGCTGGGCCGGGCCCGCGCCGCCCTCGACATCCAGACCGGCGGAGGCGAGGTCCTCGCCTCCGCGCCGAAGCTGCCTCCGCTCACCGCCGCCACCGAGTCCTGGCCGCCGAACATCGCCCACGCCACCGCCCGACTGCACCCGCTCGGAGTCGTCGTGGTCGCGGATGCGGACGAGCCGCCGCTGCCGTTCGGGGACGCCGCCTTCGACCTGGTGACCAGCCGTCACCCGGTGACCACCTGGTGGACGGAGATCGCACGCGTCCTGCGACCCGGCGGCACGTACTTCTCGCAGCAGGTCGGTCCGGCGAGCGTCTTCGAACTCGTCGAGTACTTCCTCGGACCGCAGCCGCCCGAGGCGCGCGGCGCCCGCGACCCGCAACGGGCCGGCGCCGAGGCCGAGGCGGCCGGGCTGGAGGTCGTCGATCTGCGGCTGGAGACGCTGCGTACCGAGTTCTTCGACATCGGCGCCGTCGTCTACTTCCTGCGGAAGGTGATCTGGATGGTGCCCGGCTTCACGGTCGAGCAGTACCGGCCGCAGTTGGCCGCCCTGCACCACCTCATCGAGACCGAGGGGCCGTTCGTCGCGCACACCACCCGCTTCCTGATCGAGGCCCGCAAGCCGCGGTAGGCGACCAGCGCCGCCCGCGCCCTCCTCGTCGAGATCCCCGAGGGCGCGACGGCCGCCTCATCCACCGACGTACGCCCAAATGATGCGACCCTGGGCGGTCAGTGGACGGGGAAGGAGCAGGCCATGAGGGTGGAGCACGACGAGGAAGCCTTCCGCAGCCCGCGACGCGGGGACTCCGAATGGCTCAGAGGGGCACGGATCACCGGCGTCCTCGGCCTCTTCTACCGGCCGGAGGGGCGGATGGGGGAACCGGAGGCCGTCGAGTTCCTGCTCTCCGACGGCCAGTCGGTTCTCCTGACCTGCGCCTCCGACTGGACCCTGCATGTCGGTCCCGGCACCTGGCCGCAGCTGCCCGACTGGTGCGTACCCGCGGGACAGTGGGGGTTCTCGGCCCTGCCGCACCTGCCGGAACCGCCCGCGGGCGGGTGGACGGTCACCCGCACCGAGGAGCGCCGGGACGAGCGCGGCGAGGTGCACGAAGCCGTCATCCGGTGCGAGGGCGGGAGGTTCGTCGTCATCGGCGGCGACACGGTGGTGATCCGCTTCACCCGGGGGCACCGCGGCGCGGAAGCGGTCACGTAGCGCGTGGGGCCGCTCGTGCGGAGCCCGGACGAAAGACGCTACGCGTGCGGCCCCCACCGTCACCTCCCCCACTGTCAGCTCCGCCGTCCCTTCCAGCACCGCCCCCACCCGTTCCACCTGCTCCTCCAACTCCCGCAGCTGCACGGTGGTGAGCGGGGACAGCGGTTCCACGGTCACCGCGATCAGGCGGCCCGAGCGGCGCTGGTGCCAGACCCCGGCGACCGTTCCGTCGATCAGCAGCACGGGGAAGTTCCCCGCCTGGCCGCGTGCCAGCGCGCGCTCGTACGCCGCGCCGGGGAAGAGCCGCTCGCGCGGCTGGGACGCGATGGCGAACGCGTCGAGATAGGGGAGCAGCCGCACCCCGCGCGCCGGTCCGGCGGGGAATCCGGTGTCGCCCGCCACCAGCCACGCCGTACCGCCGCCACCACCGCTCTCGCACGCCACCTCTTCGATCACCCCGTCCCCGGCCAGCTCCGCGAAGACCGACACCGCCCAACCTTTCGGCGCCGCGAGCCATGTGGCGAAGTGCGCGGGGGTGGCAGGGCCGTACGCGTACAGATAGCGCCGCACAAGTCCGGCGAGCGCCGCCGGACCGTCGAGCGCAGTGGCGCCCGGGTTGGTGAACGTGACCTTGCGGCCCCGGTCCGGGGCGAAGCACAGCACACCGCGGTGGCCCGCCAGATGCATCACCTGCCGCCAGCGCGGCCACAGTTCCTGGAACGCGGGCATCACCCGCTCCCCGGCCCACGGACCCGTGCGGGCGACCACCGCGTCGGACAGTTCGTCGATCGTCAGCTCGGCGCCCGTCAGCGCATCGCCGATCGCCGCGAGGACCTCCTCGGTCTGCCCGGGGCTCATCCGGACGTCCTCCGGGAACGGACCGGCCCCGGCGGGAACGGCGGACAACGCACCGGTCCACATCGGCAGTTCGGCCGCAGGCAGCAGATGCACGGTGCCACGCGGACCGTACGTCCTGACCAGGGTGCGGTCGGTCCACAGCGCGGTGTGTACGTCGGTACGCGTCCCGCCGGTCAGCCGCAGCCCGACGGACATCTCGGCGGCGGACCGCACCTGCGCGTGTGCGGCGAGCATCGCCGCCACGGCGTCGGCGGGGGAAGCGGCCAGAGGGGCGGAGAGGCCCTGGCGCTCGATCCGGCGTGCGTTCGCCCTCGTCCAGGTCACGGTTGCTGCTCGGGTCGTCATGATTCGGAAACTAGCGGCCCATCAGGTCAGAGGCTGTCCCATACTCGGCCGATGACCTTCGCGAGACGTACAGCTGCGGTCCTGATCGCCGCGACGGTGCTGTTCCTGGCTCCGGCACTGGCGGGCTGCGGGAAGGGGCGGACCCCGAGCGCCGCACCGACCGCCGCGGCCCCCGCCGCTGCTTCTGCCTCTGCCACGACGGCGACCGCGCCCACGAGCCCGGCTGCCGCGAGCGCCTCCGCACCCGTCACAGCGTCCGGCTCCCCGCCCGTCGGCGCGAGTCCGTACCAGGAACCCGGCACCGTGGACGGCGCGCCGCACTACAAGGAGAACCACGCCTTCCAGCAGGCGCGCGAACTGTCCCCGGCCGAACAGGCCGAGGGCGATACACGGGCCGCGCGGATCAAGGAGGCGCTGACCCCGGCGGCCCAGGACCCGCACACCACCGACTCCGGTGTCCGCGAGATCCTCACCGAACTGGGCTACGCCTCCAGGGCCATCACGACCAGCTCCCGGGGCCACGATCACACGTACCTGATCGACAACGGCCCGATCTGCCTCGAAGGCGTGGTGTACGGCGCGGTGGACGGCGCGAGCCGCGGCCAGGTCACGGCCGAGGCGCACGGCCGCTACATCGAGGGCACCGGCTGCGTGAAGCCGGAGGGCGGTCACTGACCTCCGGCGGGGAGTGCCCGGCGTCAACCCGGCGCCTCCGGCAGCGCACCCGACTCATCCGCCCCTTCCGCCCCCGGGTGCCGTGCTCGGAACGGAGTCCACCGAATTCGGAGAGTAATTATCGGGTGGCGTGGCACGCAGCATCACTTACGAAGGGTTATGGTGGAAACCCCCCCTCGGGCCGGTCCGTATCCCCCCCCACGGACCGGCCCGTTTTTTGTACCCGTCCGGCGAAGACCGGAGTCTCAGCCCCGTCCGGCCCAGATGTTGGTGCCCGCGGTGTCCACGGCGAAGGTGTCGATCTCCTTCAGCTCCTCGGCCGACAGCGCCGGTCCGGCGAGCGCCGCGACGTTCTCCTCCAGCTGCTTCACGCTCGAAGCTCCGATCAGGGCCGACGTCATCCGGCTGTCCCGCAGCACCCAGTTGAGTGCCAGCTGGGCGAGTGACTGGCCGCGCCGCTGCGCGATGTCGTTCAGCCCGTTCAGCCGGCGGATCACCTCGTCCGAGAGCAGGTCCGGGTCGAGGGACTTGCCCTGGGTCGCGCGCGAACCCTCCGGGATGCCCTTCAGGTATTTGTTCGTGAGCAGTCCCTGGGCCAGCGGCACGAAGGAGATGCAGCCCATGCCGGCCTCCTCCAGGGTGTCGAGCAGCCCGTCGTCCTCGGTCCAGCGGTTGATCATCGAGTAGGACGGCTGGTGGATCAGGGCCGGCACGCCCATCTCCTTGAGCAACGAGGCTGCCTCGGCGGTCTGCTCCGAGTTGTACGAGGAGACGCCCACGTACAGCGCCTTCCCCTGCTGCACGGCGGAGGCCAGCGCACCCATGGTCTCCTCGAGCGGAGTGTCCGGGTCGAAGCGGTGCGAGTAGAAGATGTCGACGTAGTCGAGCTGCATCCGCTTCAGCGAGGCGTCGAGCGACGACAGCAGATACTTCCGGGAGCCCCACTCGCCGTACGGGCCGGGGTGCATCTCGTACCCGGCCTTGGTAGAAATAATCAGTTCGTCCCGGTACTGGGCAAAGTCCTGGTGGAAGATCTTCCCGAAGTTGAGTTCGGCTGAGCCGGGCGGCGGCCCGTAGTTGTTGGCCAGGTCGAAGTGGGTCACGCCGAGATCGAAGGCGCGGCGCAGAATCGCCCGCTGGGAGTCCAGGGAGCGGTCGTCGCCGAAGTTGTGCCAGAGGCCCAGCGAGACGGCGGGGAGCTTGAGGCCGCTGCGGCCGGTGCGGCGGTACTCCATGGAGTCGTAGCGCGAACCGGCGGCCTGGTAGGAGAGAGAAGAATCAGTCACGTTTCCCTCCTTATCACGGACTTGTGACAGACCGGGTTGGGCCGGTGCGGTGCCTGCGCAGTAATGTGGCGGCTTCGGGGACTGCCACGGCACGGCGGAGCAACGGACTCTGCGGACCGGTGCGACGATCCCCACGGGGTCGACCCCGGACCCCGGGAAATGGGGCGGGAGGGCCCGCACAGAACCGAGAGGTGAACTCAGTGAACTTGCGCGACCTGGTGTACGGGCTCTACGCGCGCCGGGTGGAGGCCCGCCTCGACCACGCCCAGGTGCCCAAGCACATCGGTGTCATCCTCGACGGCAACCGGCGCTGGGCGAAGGCGTCCGGCGGCACGGCCGCGCAGGGGCACCAGGCGGGTGCGGACAAGATCCAGGAGCTTCTCGGCTGGTGCAGTGAGACCGATGTCGAGGTCGTCACCCTGTGGCTGTTGTCCACGGACAACTTCGACCGGCCCGAGTCCGAGCTGACACCGCTCCTCGGCATCATCGAGAACACGGTGCGCGACCTGGCGGCGGACGGGCGGTGGCGCGTCCACCACGTCGGCACCCTCGACCTGCTGCCCGCGCACACGCAGACCGTCCTCAAGGAGGCCGAGCAGGCCACGGTCGGGGTCGACGGAATACTGGTCAATGTCGCCGTCGGCTACGGCGGGCGGCAGGAGATCGCGGACGCGGTCCGGTCGCTGCTGCTCGACCACTCGTCCAAGGGGACGTCCTTCGAGGACCTGGCGGAGATCGTCTCCACCGACCTGATCTCGGAGCACCTGTACACGCGGGGGCAGCCGGATCCGGACCTGGTGATCCGCACGAGCGGTGAACAGCGGCTGTCCGGCTTCATGCTCTGGCAGAGCGCGCACTCCGAGTACTACTTCTGCGAAGTCTTCTGGCCGGCGTTCCGCAAGGTCGACTTCCTCCGGGCGCTGCGCGACTACGCCGCCCGAGGCCGCCGCTTCGGCGGCTGACGCCGCCCGTCTCCTCCACGGACCGGGCCAGGGTCTCGCCCGGCCCCGGCCCCCAGGGTGGCCGGTTCCGTCCTTCTCGAACGCCGGACGGGCCGGAGTTGCCCACCCGAACGGCTCAATAAGCGGGCCCGGACCCGTGTTCCGGGGTGGCCCGAAAAGCACGCGTCCGGCGATCGAGGACGCGAGCCCCGGGCCCATGCGGCCCAGGGGCACCACGGCCGCCCACGGCGGCGCCGGGGGCCGGCGCAGCAGACCCACGTGCCCGGGGGCACACTCCCAGCTCAGCCCGCCCACCCCGGGCGGCATGGCTTCGCGTGTTCGAGGGAATACCCCTGTCAGGTCGACGTCCGGTCAAAAACCAGGCGGACGTCGTGTCCAAGTGAGCGGCATGGAGTCCGCTCGCCCGGGAGGCCCTTTGCACACGAAGGACCGTACATACTGTGCGGCTGACGCGGAGGGCCGGCACTCGGCCCGCGCAAGAGGGTCGCAGCCCGGTCCGTCCTCTCCCTTTGGGATGCTCCGCGACGCCGTCGCACCCCAACCTCGTCCGAGGGGGTACGTCCTTCCGTGGTGACCAGCACAAAGCGCCGCATGCCCGACAGGCGCACCTATGTTCTCGACACCAGCGTCCTGCTGGCCGATCCGAACGCCATGGCCCGGTTCGACGAGCACGAAGTCGTGCTCCCGATCGTCGTGGTCACGGAACTGGAGGCCAAACGGCACCATCCGGAGCTCGGCTACTTCGCCCGGCAGGCCCTGCGTCTGCTGGACGACTTCCGGGTCCGGTACGGCCGGCTGGATGCCCCGATTCCGCTCGGGGATCTCGGCGGGACGCTGCGCGTCGAACTCAACCATTCCGACCCCGGCGTACTGCCCGCCGGCTACCGGTTGGGGGACAACGACTCACGGATTCTCGCGGTCGCGCGCAATCTCCAGGCCGAGGGGTACGACGTCACGGTCGTCTCCAAGGACCTGCCGCTACGCATCAAGGCATCCTCGGTCGGCCTCCTCGCGGAGGAGTACCGCGCCGAACTCGCCATCACCGACTCCGGCTGGACGGGCATGTCGGAACTGCCCCTCTCCGCCGAACAGGTGGATCTGCTCTTCGGAGAGGAGACGCTCTACGTCCCCGAGGCCGCCGACCTGCCCGTGCACACCGGACTGGTGCTGCAGTCCGAGCGCGGTAAGGCGCTCGGCCGGATCACCGCCGAGGGCAATGTGCGTCTCGTCCGCGGCGACCGGGAGGCCTTCGGGATCCATGGCCGCAGCGCCGAGCAGCGCATCGCTCTCGATCTGCTGCTCGACCAGGACGTCGGGATCGTGTCGCTGGGCGGCCGGGCCGGCACGGGCAAGTCGGCGCTGGCGCTCTGCGCCGGTCTGGAGGCCGTCCTGGAGCGGAGGCAGCACCAGAAAGTAATGGTCTTCCGGCCGCTGTACGCGGTCGGCGGCCAGGAGCTCGGCTATCTCCCCGGCACCGAGGCCGAGAAGATGAGCCCGTGGGCGCAGGCCGTCTTCGACACGCTCTCGGCGGTCGCCGGGCGCGAGGTGATCGAGGAGGTGCTGGGGCGCGGGATGCTGGAGGTTCTGCCGCTCACCCACATCCGGGGCCGCTCGCTTCACGACGCGTTCGTGATCGTCGACGAGGCGCAGTCGCTCGAACGGAACGTCCTGCTGACCGTATTGTCCCGAATTGGGGCGAATTCCCGGGTCGTGCTCACGCATGACGTGGCGCAGCGGGACAACCTCCGGGTCGGCCGGTACGACGGAGTCGTGGCCGTGGTGGAGAAGCTGAAGGGCCATCCGCTCTTCGCGCACGTCACGCTCACCCGTTCCGAGCGCTCGCAGATCGCCGCGCTGGTGACCGAAATGCTGGAGGAAGGCCAGATCTGATACGGGATACGACCATTGATGCCGCCCGGCGAGCCAAAGAGCTTAGCCGGGCGGCATCGTGCTGCGGCACCTTTTCCGTAAAACACGTGGACCAAACGGGGTGTGAGCTTTCACACGCAACGGAGAATTGCTTCGCGGCGGCCCGTTCCGGCAGAGTCTTGCTTCCGTCAGGCCCCGCATACGGCACACCCGCACCTCCAGAGGTGCCACGCATCAGACAACTCAACAATTGCCGTCCGTATGCCGCCCGCGAGCACCACGCGGCACTCCTCCAGGGGAGTTGCCCACCGGGCCCGTGCCTCCCGTGACCCAAGCAGTAGGGAGGCCAGCGTCAGGGGCACGATTGCGTCCGCGAGGTCACCTAAGCGGGCGATGCTGGAAGGACACCGTGTGAGCCGGATCTCGGTCCGGGGGTTCGCCGTGGCATCTGCCACTGCGGTCACCACCGTCGGCGCCGTCGTAGGCGTTGCATCGGGCAGCACTCCTGCTGCCGACGACAACAACTTCGAGGCGACCGCAGCCGACACGACGCTTCTCGCCGACATCCCTGCGGGCCAGCAGGCCCAGGTGCAGACCGCCTCGCTGACGCAGCAGGCGGACGCCCAGGCGTCCGCAGCCGACGCGGCAGCGAAGAAGTCCGCGGAAGAATCGGCCCGCATCCAGGCCGCCAAGGACGCCGAGTCGAAGAAGCAGGCGGCCGAGGACAAGCTGGAGAAGGAGCGTCAGGCCAAGGAAGACGCCGAGCGCGCCAGCCGGTCCGCGGTGCGTTCCGCCTCCGCCTTCGCCACGCAGAGCTCGTACACCGTGGCCGAAGTCCAGGCGATGGCTCGCCAGATGATCCCCGGCGACCAGTACCAGTGCTTCAGCAACATCGTGAACCACGAGTCGAGCTGGAACTACCGGGCGACCAACGCGTCCTCCGGTGCGTACGGGCTCGTCCAGGCGCTCCCCGGTTCCAAGATGGCGTCCGCCGGTGCCGACTGGCAGACCAACCCGGCCACCCAGATCAAGTGGGGCCTCAGCTACATGGACGGCCGTTACGGCTCCCCGTGCGGCGCCTGGTCCTTCTGGCAGGCGAACAGCTGGTACTAGAACCTTCCGAGGTTCCGGTCTCAACCTTGCGAAGCCCCTCACCGTCCTACGGTGGGGGGCTTCGCGCGTGTACCGTCGTCCGGACGACTCCGGGGGGAGTGGTGGGGAGAGAACTCGGGGGTAGAGGAACACTTATGTCGAAACTGCCAGGGTGGCTCGGGCGGCTGGGCGTCGAACTGACCGAGCTGGGCGATCGCCTGGAGGAACGTCGCGCCGCAGCGGAGGCCGAGGGGGACCTCGAGGGGGGCAGGGACGCGCAGGCCGTGGTCCCGGTCGCGATCGTCGCCGCGGTGTCCACCGCCGAAGACCGGTCCACCGACCCCGGCCGGGTCCCGGCGCCGCCCGCCTACGCACCCGCAGTCGCCGCCCGCCCCGATCCGGTCGCGGCGATCCCCTGGGGGATGCGCGTCGCGGCCGAGGCCGGCTGGCGGCTGCTCGTCCTCGCGGGCACGCTCTGGGTGCTGATGAAGGTCATCAGCGCCGTACAGCTGGTGGTGCTGGCGTTCGTCGCCGCGCTGCTCGTCACCGCGATGCTGCAGCCGACCGTCTCCCGGCTGCGGAGGTACGGACTTCCGCGGGGTCTCGCCACCGCCGTCACCGCGATCCTGGGCTTCGTCATCATGGGCCTGGTCGGCTGGTTCGTGGTCTGGCAGGTCATGGACAACCTCGACACCCTCTCCGACAAGGTGCGGGACGGTATCGACGAGTTGAAGCGCTGGCTGCTCGACAGCCCCTTCCATGTCACCGAGCAGCAGATCAACGATGTCGCGAAGAATCTCAGCGACACCATCGGCACCAACACCGAGGAGATAACCTCCGCCGGGCTCCAGGGCGTCACCGTGATGGTGGAGGTCCTCACCGGGATGCTGCTGGCGATGTTCTCGACGCTCTTCCTGCTGTACGACGGAAAGCGCATCTGGCACTGGGTGCTGAAGCTGGTGCCCGCGCAGGCGCGGCCGGGTGTCGCGGGCGCCGGGCCGCGTGCCTGGCTGACGTTGACCGCCTATGTGCGGGGCACGGTGCTGGTCGCCCTGATCGACGCGATCTTCATCGGGCTCGGCATCTGGTTCCTCGATGTGCCGATGGCGGTGCCGCTCGCCGTCTTCATCTTTCTCTTCGCCTTCATCCCGCTCGTCGGCGCCGTGATCTCCGGAGCGCTCGCGGTGGTCGTCGCGCTGGTCACCGAGGGCGTGTTCACCGCGCTGATGGTGCTGCTCGTGGTGCTGGCCGTGCAGCAGATCGAGGGCCATGTGCTGCAGCCGTTCATCCTCGGCCGTGCGGTACGCGTCCACCCGCTCGCCGTCGTCCTCTCGGTCGCCGCGGGCGGCATGATCGCGGGCATCGGCGGTGCGGTCGTCGCGGTGCCGCTGGTCGCCGTCACCAACACGGTGGTCGGCTATCTGCGGAAGTACGGGCAGGAGGAGGCGCTGCGGCACGCACCGCAGCCGCGCGGTGCCACGGCGGTCGGCGTCGCGCCGACCGGGGCGCCGGGACCGTCACGCGAGGAACGCGGCGACGGTGACGCCTATGGGGAAGCGGTGCAGCCGGAGACGGAGTAGGGCAGAAAGAAGGGCCCCGTGGACGGTCGGTCGTCCTCGGGGCCCTTCTCGTATCAGGGGTCCTGCTGCTACTGCTCGGCGAGCACGGCCTCGGCTTCGAGGGTGACGCCGACCGCCTGGATCACCGAGGCGATCTTGACGGCTTCCTGAATGGTCTCACGGTCCACGCCGGCCTTGCGCAGCACCTGTTCGTGGGAGTCCAGGCACTGGCCGCAGCCGTTGATCGCGGAGACGGCGAGCGACCACAGTTCGAAGTCGACCTTCTCCACGCCCGGCTTGCCGATGACGTTCATCCGCAGACCCGCACGGAGCGTCCCGTACTCGGGGTCCGACAGCAGGTGCCGGGTCCGGTAGAAGACGTTGTTCATCGCCATGATGGCGGCCGCCGACTTCGCCGCGGTGTACGCCTCGGCGGAGAGGTTGGCCTTGGCTTCCGGCTCCAGCTCGCGCAGCACCTTCGGCGAGCGCGAGGCGATCGCGCAGGCGAGGACGGTGCCCCACAGCTGCTGCTGCGGGAGCTCGCTGTTCCCGATGACCGAACCGAGGTTCAGCTTCAGGTCCTTGGCGAAGTCCGGAACAGCGGCCTTCAGTTCGTCGAGTGCCATGTCGGTGTCAGCTCACTCGCCCGAGAGGAGCGCGACCGGGTCCAGGGTGTTCTCGCCCTTGGTCCAGTTGCACGGGCACAGCTCGTCGGTCTGCAGGGCGTCGAGGACCCGGAGGACCTCCTTGGGGTTACGGCCCACGGAACCGGCGGTCACCATCGTGAACTGGATCTCGTTGTTCTGGTCGACGATGAAGACGGCGCGCTGCGCGAAGCCGTCCTCGCCCTCGATGCCGAGGTCACGCATGAGCTCGTGCTTCGAGTCGGCCATCATCGGGAAAGGCAGGTCGGTCAGGTCCGGGTGGTCCTTGCGCCAGGCGTGGTGCACGAACTCGGAGTCACCGGAGAAGCCGAGGATCTGGGCGTCACGGTCGGCGAACTCGTCGTTCAGCTTGCCGAAGGCGGCGATCTCGGTGGGGCACACGAAGGTGAAGTCCTTCGGCCACGCGAAGACGATCTTCCACTGACCCTCGTAGGTCTTGTGGTTGATCTGCTCGAACTCCTTGCCGCTCTCCAGCGAAACACAAGCAGTCAGGTCGAACTCGGGGAACTTGTCACCGACAGTGAGCACGCGCTCTCCTTGTAGCGTAGGAATTCCCTTTTGCGGGACTTCCTGAGGGTTGGACGATGTCCACCATGGCACAGAGTGCATTGATCACGGAAATAGCTACACTTGGTCGTGATGATCGGAGGTGCCTATCAGTGGCGCAGAGTAACCAGGGCAATCGCCCCAAACAGCCCAGCCTGTCGCAGCTGCGCGCCTTCACGGCCGTGGCCGAACATCTGCACTTCAGGGACGCGGCGGCAGCGATCGGGATGAGTCAGCCCGCGCTCTCCGGAGCCGTGTCCGCACTGGAAGAGGCACTCGGTGTCCAGCTCATCGAGCGTACGACGCGCAAGGTGCTGCTCTCGCCCGCCGGGGAACGGCTTGCGGTGCGGGCCCGGGTGGTGCTGGAGGCCGTGGCTGAGCTGATGGAGGAGGCCGAGGCGGTCCGGGCGCCGTTCACCGGAGTGCTCAGACTCGGTGTGATCCCGACCGTCGCCCCGTATCTCCTGCCGGCCGTGCTGCGGCTGGTCCACGACCGCTACCCGGAGCTCGACCTCCAGGTGCACGAGGAGCAGACCTCGTCGCTGCTGGAGGGGCTGGCCGCCGGACGGCTGGACCTGCTGCTGCTCGCCGTACCGCTCGGGGTACCGCAGGTGACCGAACTCCCGCTCTTCGACGAGGACTTCGTGCTGGTCATGGAGCGCAGCCACTGGCTGGGCGGGCGCGCCGACATCCCGCGCGAGGCGCTGCGCGAACTGCCGTTGCTGCTGCTCGACGAGGGGCACTGCCTGCGCGATCAGGCCCTCGACATCTGCCGGGAGGCGGGCCGTACGGAGGGGGCGCCGGTCACCACGACCGCGGCCGGGCTCTCCACGCTGGTGCAGCTGGTCGCGGGCGGACTCGGGGTGACACTGCTGCCGCGCACCGCCGTGACCGTCGAGACCGCCCGCAACGACGCGCTGGCCACGGGGTACTTCGCGGACCCCGCTCCTTCGCGGCGGGTGGCACTGGGAATGCGGACAGGGGCGGCCCGGCAGGGCGAGTTCGAGGAGTTCGCCGCCGCGCTGCGCGAGGCGATGCGGGTGTTGCCCGTACGGGTGGCCACGGACGCCTAGGTCCTGCCCGGTGCATCGCAAGGCGGCCGGACGTCCTTGGACGGGGTCTCCCCTGCTCGAAAACGGAGTGGAGAGCTTGGGGAAGGAACCACCAGGGTTTTTGACCGACGCGGAAGGGGGTCCCCCTGGCCCTCAAGGCATCGGGGGAAGGCGTGCCGGGCGGTGCGACGGGGCAAAAGCTTGCCGGGAGGGGCACTGGAACACGGGGCGTGGTCCGTCCTCCCGGAGGAACCGCGCCCCGCCTCCCTCACTCGGTACGGAGACCGTCCGGCCGCATCAGGCGCCACAGGGCGGGCAGCGAGACCAGAGTGACCAGCAGGATCAGTCCCGCACCCGCACCGATCATCGGCAGGAACAGCCACCAGTCGGTGACCTTCTTGGCGATCATCCGGATCATCACCGCGCCGAGCCCGAGCCCGCCCGCGACCGCCACCACCAGACCGACGACCACCGGTACGGCGGTCTGCCACAGCACCGACCAGCCGAGCGTGGTCCGCCGAGTGCCGAAGGCGACGAGGACCGACAGCAGGCGCCCCCGCTCCCGCAACTGCTCCAGCTGGGAGACCAGCATCGACGCGGCGATCAGCAGCAGGGTCGCGGTCGCGCCGACCTGAAGTCCCCGCTGCACGCTGGCGTACTGCCGGTCGCGCGCGACCGACCTCAGGGTGACCACCCGCATGCCGGGATCGAGCCGGGCCGCCGTGTTCCGTACGTACTCGGCGACGTCCTCGACGCCCTCGTCGACCCGGATCTGCGCCCTGGTCGTCGCGCCCGGCAGCTTGCTCGGGTCGATCGCACCCACGGTCGCCATGATGCCCCAGTGGTCCTCGCCCATCGGGTCGCGGCGGTCGACCACCGTCGGGGCGTCGGCGGGCAGCGTCCAGCGCTTCGCCTCCTTGCCGTTCTGCTGGGCCGAGTCCGAGCTGATCTCCACCTCCTTGCCCTTGCGGGCGGCCTTGTCCACCCAGTCGCTCATCTTCTTGTCGTTCCGCGGGTGGACGACGAACGCGCCGCCCTCCTTGCAGGAGCCGATCCGGGCGAGCTCGCGCAGAGTCGCGCAGTCGCCGATGGTCAGCAAGGTGGTGGGCTGGATCTCGTCGCCGGTGTACGTGCCTGGCTTGGTCGCGTACACCTCGACCGTGCCGATGACCGCCTCCACGCCCTTGGTGGCCCGGAACTCCTTGATGGTCCGGGTGGCGGCGTCACCGCTCACGTTCTCGGAGAACGTGAAGAACTGGGCTCGCGCCGGGTCCTGACCCGTCACCCGGTTGAACTCGTCGCCCACCGCGGCGAACAGCATCTGCAGGGCCACCGCGCCCGCCACCGCGACCGTGATGCCGCTGACCGCGCGGGCCGCCGCCCCGCTGTTCAACTGCAGACGGCGCGTGGCGAGCTGCCAGGGGACCGGTCCGCCGCGCAGCCGCTTCACGCATGCCTCGACCAGCCACGGCAGCAGCAGTGCGAGCCCCACCAGGAACAGCACGGCACCGCCCGCGATCGGATACGGATCGACGGGGGCGTCGGGGGAGACCTTGCCGGTCACCCCGAGTACCACCAGTCCCGCGACCGGCACCAGCAGCCGCCACCAGAGTCGGCGCCTGCGGCTGCGGCTGTTGCGTACGACGCCGAGCGGCTCGATCACCACGGAACGCAGGGCGGTCAGGGTGACGAGCACCGCCGAGACCGGAACCGCCACGGCGATCAACGCGGCCAGCCAGGGCTCGGGCACCAGGTCGGACGGGAACGCGCTGACGTCCCACACCTCGACGCTGCCCACGAACTCACGCCCCACCAGGAACAACGCCAAGCCGGCGAGGAGACCGAGCACCGAACCGAAGAACGCCTCGCCGGCGGCGATCCGGCGGGTCGTCCGGATGTCCGCACCCACCAGGCGCAGTGCGGCGAGCCGGCGGTCGCGGCGGTCGCCGCCGAAGCGGACGGCCGTCGCGATGAAGATCGCGACCGGCACCAGCAGCACGACGCAGATCATGATGATCAGGACGATGAGAACGGGTGTCAGGGGCTCCGCGGGGCCGGGGTCGCCGTAGCCGGCCAGCCGGTGACCGCCACGGGCGGGGGTCAGAGTGTCGCTGCCCGCGTAGAAACGCAGTTCGCCGGGGGCGACCAGGCCGGTGTCGGTGATCGTGCCGGTGATCCTGTACGGCAGCCGCTCCTTGAGCAGACCGCCGTCCGAGGAACCGAGCAGCTCCTTCAGGGCAGGTGAGACGACCATCTCGTCCGGACCCGGGAAGCGTGCGACTCCGGGCGGGGTGACCGGGTGCGTACCGTCCGGACGCATCAGGAAACCCGTGACGGTGCGGCCGCGGTACTCGGTCTCCGCGTCGATCCGCAGGACCGTGGTGTCCGACTTCGGGACGGCGGATCGGGACGGGCCCGCGGCCTCGGTTCGGGCCTGCTCACGCGCGGAGCGGTGGTCGATCAGATGCGGTACGGAGGCGGCGGCCAGCAGCAGCGCCACACCGAGACCCACGCCGACGGCGGTGAGTAGGGTGCGGGTCCAGCCCTCGCGACCCCCTGAGCAGGCGAACCGTATGCCGAGACCGAGATCGCGCAGCAGTGCGGCGAACCGGGAGGGCTCGCTGGGCCGGGGCCGCTCGGTGACCGGGTCCGTCGTGCGGTCGAGCAGGGTCATACCGCGTGCTCCAGATCGAGGGCCCGGCCGTCGCGCACCGTGACGTCACGGTCGGAGTACGCGGCGACGCGGGCCTCGTGCGTCACCAGGACCACGGCGACGTTGGCGGACCGGGCGGCATCGGTGAGCAGCTCCATGACCCGCTCACCGTTGAGGGAGTCCAGGGCGCCGGTCGGCTCGTCCGCGAAGATCACCTTGGGGGAGGAGGCGAGGGCGCGGGCCACGGCCACGCGCTGCCCCTGGCCGCCGGAGACCTCGGCCGGGCGTTTGGCGCCGAGGTCGTCGACCTCCAGGCGCTCCATCCATGTCAGGGCGGTGCGCTCGGCGTCCTTGCGCCGGGCGCCGCTGAGCCGGAGCGGCAGGGCGACGTTCTCCACACAGGTCAGCTCCGGGACGAGCTGGCCGAACTGGAAGACGAAGCCGAACTCGGCGCGGCGCAGGGCGCTGCGTTCGGCGTCGGACATCGTGGAGAGCTCGCGGCCCGCGTAGGTGATCGTGCCGCGGTCGGGGGTGACGATCCCGGCGAGGCAGTGCAGCAGGGTCGACTTGCCGGAGCCGGACGGACCCATCACGGCGACGACCTCGCCGGGGTGGATGGAGAACGAGGCGCCGTCGAGCGCCGACGTCGAACCGTACGACTTGTGCAGGTCGTGAGCGGTCAGCAGGGAACCGGCGGGGGTCATGGGTTCACCACCTTCGCCAGCTGGCCGAGTCGCGCGGCGGTCAGTTCCAGCCAGCGGAGGTCGGCCTCGAGGTGGAACAGCGCATGGTCGCAGATCAGCTGGTCGGCCAGGTCGCCCCTGCGCTTGCGGTCGGTGAGGATACGCATCAGGCGCAGGTGCTCGGAGCGCTGGGCGTCCAGCAGATCGGCGGCGCTGCGGCCGGTGAGCAGGGCCAGGACGACCTTGGTGTAGAGCGTCGACTGGAGATACGGCTCGGGCTTCTCGGGCTGGGCGAGCCAGGCCGAGACATCGGTGATCCCGGCCTCGGTGATGGCGTACCGCTTGCGCTCGGGGCCGCCGCCGCTCTCGATGCCGTCGACCTCGACGAGGCCGTTCTTGAGGAGCCGGGACATGGTCGAGTAGACCTGGCCGTAGTGCAAGGGGCGGTCGTGGCCGAACTTCTCGTCGAACGTGCGCTTGAGGTCGTAGCCGTGGCGGGGGCCGGACTCCAGGAGTCCCAGCAGGGTGTGACCGATAGACATGTCCAGCACTGTACATGGCGTGTATACCTGCGGTGTATACCTGGCCTCGGACCGACCCGTGGACCCTTCCCCGCCCAAGGACTCGATCACCCGACGGGCTGGGTGTCCCGGTCCCTCCGGCGATCGCTACTCGTCCCCGTCGGAGGTCGGTGGTCGTGGAGGGCGGCCGCGGCGCGGCAGGGGACCGGCGGCGCGCGGCAGCCGGCCCGCCTCCGCCAGCGCCCTCCGCAGCAGGAACTCGATCTGCGCATTCGCGCTGCGCAACTCGTCCGACGCCCACCGCGCCACCGCGTCATGCACCGCCGGATCCAGTCGCAGCAGCACCTGCTTGCGGGCGGGTGGCCTGTCTCCTGTCACTGGTACAGGGTGCCCGTATTGAGTACCGGCTGCGCCGCCCGGTCTCCGCACAGCACGACCATCAGATTGCTGACCATCGCCGCCTTGCGTTCGGAGTCCAGCTCCACGATGTCCTGCTCGGCGATCCGGGTGAGCGCCATCTCGACCATGCCGACCGCGCCCTCGACGATCTGCTGACGGGCCGCGACGACGGCCCCTGCCTGCTGTCGCTGAAGCATGGCGGAGGCGATCTCGGGGGCGTACGCGAGGTGGCTGAAGCGGGACTCGATGATCCGTACGCCGGCGGCCTGCACCCGGGCCGTGAGTTCGACGGCCAGCTTCTCGGTGATCTCCTCCGCGTTGCCACGCAGTGAAAGGCCGCCTTCGTCGTGGGCGTCGTACGGGTACTCGATCGCGATGTGCCGGACCGCCGCCTCCGTCTGTGTGGCGACGAACTCCAGGAAGTCGTCGACCTCGAAGAGTGCCTGAGCCGTGTCCTCGACCTTCCAGACGACGATCGCGGCGAGCTCGATCGGGTTGCCGTACGCGTCGTTGACCTTCAGGACCGCGGTCTCGTGGTTGCGGACCCGGGTGGAGATCTTGCGGCTGCTGGTGAGCGGGTTGATCCAGCGCAGTCCGTCGGCGCGGATCGTACCGACGTACCGGCCGAAGAGCTGGATGACGCGGGCCTCGCCGGGCGCGACCATCTTGACGCCGCTCATGCAGAAGAACGAGGCGATGACGAGCAGCAGGCCGAGGATGAAGATCGGGATCCCCGCCCCGTTGTGCCCGTTCGCGCCCAGGACGCCGCCGATGATCGCCAGGCCGACGCCGAGGAAGACGCCGAGGACGGTCAGGAGAAGGCCGAGCCCGCCGGGAATGGAGTGGGCCGTGGTCTCCCGGACCTGGGGTTCCGGCATCTCGGGGAGCGGGTCGGTGTGCGAAGCGGGGTGGTCGGTCATGGAATCCCCCTGTTTGTCTGCTGGAAGAGTACTAGCAATCTGATATCAGATTAACTGTTCTCGCAACCTTGCGCACCTCTCGTTCGTCGGTTCCCTAAGGAACGGGTGCTGATTGTCACGTCCACAAAGGACCGGATCTCTTGCTTTTTGTCCCTGCCGACAGTGTTAGCTGGCTGGGCCGAGGGGGATCCGGGCGAGCAGAGAAACAGGGAGCAACACAGCGATGGGTCGAGCGGATGCGCGACGAGCCCAACAGCGCGGTGCGCGACGGGCCACGAAGAGCGGCGGCATACGCAGACTCTTCACCTGGAAGAAACTGCTGGGCACGTTCTTCGGGTTCTGCCTGCTCGGCATGGGCGCGTTCTTCGTGCTCTACATGATCGTGGACGTGCCCGAGGGCAACGCCCAGGCCAAGCTCCAGAGCAACGTCTACAAGTACCCCGACGGCACCGTCCTGGCCCGCACCGGCAAGGTCAACCGGGAGATAGTGGGGCTGTCCGAGGTCCCCAAGGACGTGCAGCGGACCTTCGTCGCCGCCGAGAACAAGTCCTTCTACACGGACAAGGGTGTCGACTTCAAGGGCACCGCGCGCGGACTGATCAACACGATGTCCGGCAAGGGCAAGCAGGGTGGCTCGACCATCACCCAGCAGTACGTCAAGAACTACTACCTGGACCAGGACCAGACGGTCACCCGCAAGCTCAAGGAGCTGGTGATCTCCCTCAAGGTCGACCAGAAGAAGAGCAAGAACGACATCCTCGCCGGGTACATCAACACCAGCTACTACGGCCGCGGCGCCTACGGCATCCAGGCCGCCGCGCAGGCGTACTACGGCAAGGACGCCCGGGACCTGGACGTCGCCGAGGGCGCCTACCTCGCGGCGCTGCTCCAGGCGCCGAGCCAGTACGACTGGGCCGTCGCCTCGCCCGTGGGTAAGCGCCTGGTCAAGGAGCGCTGGAACTACGTACTGAACAACATGGTCGAGGAGCACTGGCTGGACGCCGGCAAGCGCCAGGGGCTGGAGTTCCCGCTGCCGCAGGACCCCAAGCCCGCGGACGGTCTCACCGGCCAGAAGGGCTACATCGTCAACGCGGCGCGGGCCGTGGTGCAGAAGCAGGAGCACCTCAGCGACGAGCAGTTCGACGCGGGCGGCTGGACCATCACGGTCACCATCGACAAGAAGAAGCAGCAGCAGCTGGAGCAGTCGGTCAAGGCCAGGCTGACCAGCAAGCTCGACACGAAGGGCCGCAGCGTCGACAAGGACGTGCAGGCCGGCGCGGTCTCGGTGAACCCGAAGACCGGCGCGGTCGTCGCCCTGTACGGCGGCACCGGGCTGACCGAGCACTGGACGTCGAACGCCACCCGGCGCGACTACCAGCCCGCCTCCACCTTCAAGCCGATCATCCTCGCCGCGGCGCTCGACCAGAAGGCCCAGACGCAGAACGGGCAGCCGATCACCGCCAACACCCGGTATGACGGCAACAGCCGGCGCCCGGTCGAGGGCAGTGACATCGCCTTCGCGCCGCCCAATGAGGACAACGCGAACTATGGCCAGGTCACCGTCCAGACGGCGATGAACAAGTCCATCAACTCCGTCTTCGCGCAGATGGGCGTGGACGTCCACATGGACAAGGTGATGCAGACCGCGGGCAAGCTCGGCATGGACGTCGAGGGCCTGCCGGTCGTGCCCGCGCAGACCCTCGGTTCGATGGGCGCGAGCCCCATGGAGATGGCCGGGATCTACGCGACGCTCGACAACCACGGCAAGAAGGTCACCCCGTCGATCGTGAAGTCCGCCTCCCGGCAGGGCGGCGCCCCGATCGCGCTGCCCGACCCGATCGGCGAGCAGGTGATCAGCCGCCAGGCCGCGGACTCGGTGACCTCGGTGCTGACCGGCGTGGTCGACGACGGCACGGCCCGGGTCTCGGTGCGCGACGCCCCGGGCCGCGGAGGCCAGCAGGTGGCCGGCAAGACGGGTACCTCGGACAACAACAAGTCGGCCTGGTTCACCGGCTACACCCCGAAGCTCGTCACCTCGGTCGGTCTCTTCGGTGAGGCCGCAGAGTCCCAGAAGGGGGCCGACGGCAAGCAGATCCGGAAGGGTTCGCAGGTCACTCTGAAGGGCGCCGCGGGCGGCGGCCGCGTCAACGGCGGTGGCTTCCCGGCCGAGATCTGGGCGGACTACACGTTCCAGGTGATGGGCGGGAGAAGCGCCTTCGACCTGGACACGGACATGGGGGCGGCCGTGACGCCGCCGCCGTCCTCGACCTCGCCGAGCCCGAGCGGACAGCCGTCGGAATCGGCCAGCCCGTCCGACCAGCCGTCCAGCGAGGCACCGTCCTCCGAGCCGCCGACGGACAGTCCGCCCCCGTCGGCGCCGTCCGACCCGACGCCCTCGGGCGGCACGTCGAGCGGGCCGCCGACCGTCCCGGACCCGACGGACAGCGCCCAAGTCCCGCTGAAACCGGGGGACGGCAGGCAGAACAGCGGAGTGCAGGGCTGACGCGGTCACGCACAGCTCACCGGTTGATACGGCGAAGGGTGCCACGGAGCGTATCCGTGGCACCCTTCGCCGTGTGTCCGGCGTGCGCGGTCAGCCGCCGTTGACCTCCTTGGCGACCCGGTCGCCGAGGTCCTTGTCCACGTTGCGCCAGTACTGCAGCGCCCGTTCCAGGACTGGGCGGCTCACACCATCCAGGAGATGGCCGGAAATGTTCGACACGAGCCGCTCGCGCGCCGCGTCGTCGAGCACCTTGCGGACCATGGTGCCCGCCTGGCCCCAGTCGTCGTCCTCCCGGTGCAGCTTGTACGCCTCGTGGACCATCTCGCCCGCCGTGGCCCAGCCCGCCGGGTCGCCGAAGCGCTCGGTGTCCGCGGCCGGTCCGCCGTACGAGTTCGGTGCGTAGACCGCTCCCGTGCGCGTCGGCTCGTACCGCATCGGGCCGTCCTTCGCGTACGAGTTCCGGCCGAAGCGCGGCCGGTTCGGAGGCAGCTGCGCGTAGTTCGGGCCGATCCGGTACCGGTGGGTGTCGGGGTACGAGAAGAGCCGGCCGAGCAGCATCTTGTCGGGCGACGGGCCGATGCCGGGCACCAGATTCGACGGCTCGAAGGACGCCTGCTCGATGTGGACGAAGAAGTCCTCGGGGTTCTCGTTCAGCGTCATCCGGCCGACCTCGATCAGCGGGTAGTCGCCGTGCGGCCACACCTTGGTCAGGTCGAACGGGTTGAACCGGTAGTCCGGTGCGTCGTCGAACGGCATCACCTGGACGTACAGCGTCCAGCTCGGGTGATCGCCGCGCTTGATCGACTCGAACAGGTCGCGGCGGTGGACATCGCCGTCGATACCGGCCATCTCGTCGGCATCGGCCTGGGTGTAGAAGTCGATGCCCTGGTCGGTCTTGAAGTGGTACTTGATCCAGAACCGCTCGCCACCCGCGTTCACCCACATATAGGCGTGCGAGCTGTAACCGTTCATGTTGCGGTAGGTCTTCGGGATGCCCCGGTCGCCCATCAGCCACGTCACCATGTGCGCGGACTCGGGGGAGAGGGTCCAGAAGTCCCACTGCATGTCGTGGTCGCGGATCCCGCTCTCCGGGCGGCGCTTCTGCGAGCGGATGAAGTCCTGGAACTTCATCGGGTCCCGTACGAAGAAGATCGGCGTGTTGTTGCCGACCATGTCGTAGTTGCCGTGCTCCGTGTAGAACTTCAGCGCGAAGCCGCGGGGGTCGCGCCAGGTGTCGGGGGAGCCCTGTTCGCCGGCGACCGTGGAGAATCGGGCGAGCATGGCGGTCTGCTTGCCCGGTTGGAAGAGGTCCGCCTTGGTGAACTGGCTGACGTCGTTGGTCACGACGAAGGTGCCGTAGGCCCCGGAGCCCTTGGCGTGGACCACCCGTTCGGGGACCCGTTCACGGTTGAACTGGGCCATCTTCTCGATGAGGTAGTGGTCCTGGAGCAGGATCGGCCCGTCGGATCCGACGGTGAGCGAATGTTCGTCGCTCTCCACCGGGATCCCGGCGTTGTTCGTGGTGTAGGGAGTGTTCTTGGTTTTCTCGGACACGAGCGTCCTCCCGTCGGTGCGGGGTGTCGGTCAAATCGTCCAGGCGGCGCCCGGTCACGACTGAAGTCAACTCCGACGACGGGAGGATGGCAACATGTGGAGATCGTCCCTATTTGTCCAAATGTGGCGCGGTGCTGTGAGCTCCTCTTACTGGCTGCGGGTCGGCATCTCGAACCAGACGACCTTGCCGGTCGACAGCCGGGTCGCCCCCCACCGCCTGGCCAGCCGGTTCACCAGGAACAGTCCGCGGCCGCCCTCGTCCATGTCGCGTGCCCGGCGCTGCCGGGGCAGCTGCGGGGCGTCGTCACCGACCTCGCAGCGCAGGATGTCGGTCCGCAGCAGCCGCAGCGTGACCGGCCGCTCCGCATACCGCACCGCATTGGTGACCACCTCGCTGACCAGCAGTTCCACCGAGTCCGAGAGATCGTCGAGCCCCCACCGGCTGAGCGCCCTGCGGGCCAGTCGGCGGGCCCGTCCGGGGGCGGAGTCCTCCGGTTCCAGGAACCAGTAGGCGACATCGCTCGGCGCGATCCCGTCGAAGCGGGCGGCGAGCAGCGCGATGTCGTCGTCCCGGTCGCCGGGGCCGAGCATGTCGAGCACGTCGTCGCAGAGCGCCTCCAGCGGCGGCGAATGGTCCGGTCCGGTGAGCCGGGCGGTGGCGGCGAGCCGTTCGCGCAGCTGCTCGATCCCGGTCCAGACGTCCCGCAGCCGGGACTCCACCAGACCGTCGGTGTACAGCAGCAGCGTGGCGCCCGAGGGCGCGTCCAGCTCGACCGCCTCGAAGTCGACCCCGCCGACGCCGATCGGGGCACCGGGCGGCACCCGAAGCACTTCCGCGCGGCCGCCCAGGTGAAGCAGGACGGGCGGCGGGTGCCCTGCGTTGGCGATGGTGATCCGGTGCGCGACCGGGTCGTAGACCGCGTACAGGCAGGTCGCCATGCGGTCGCTGCCGAGTCGCTGTGCCTGCTCGTCGAGGTGGTGCAGGACCTCCTGCGGCGGCAGGTCGAGCCCGGCGAGGGTCTGCGCGGTGGTACGCAGCTGCCCCATGATCGCCGCGGAGGTCATGGAGTGGCCCATGACGTCGCCGACGACGAGGGCGACCCGGCTGCCGGGCAGCGGGATCGCGTCGTACCAGTCGCCGCCGACCCGGGCGGTCTCGGCGGCAGGAAGGTAGCGGGAGGCGAGCCGGACACCGGTGGGCTGCGGCAGCGAGTCGGGCAGCATGGTGCGCTGCAGTTCGTCGGCGATGTACGCCTCGCGCCCGTACAGCACGGCCTTGTCGATGCCGAGCGCGGTGTGCGTCGCCAGCTGCGCGGCCACCAGCAGATCGTTGGCCTCGAAGGGGGGGCGCTCGGTCCCGCGCAGGAAGACGGCAGCACCGATCACCCTCCGGCGGCCGCGCAGCGGGGCGAGGATCGCCCGGTGGCCGGAGGGTACGGTGCCCCCGGCGCCGAGCAGCTCGGGCAGGGCGACGCGGGCCGTCGCGGAGTCACCGAAGACGGGCCGTACGCCGCGCAGCACCTCCGCGAGCGCGCCGCCCGCCCGGACCTCGCAGAGCTCGGCCGCGGGCATCAGATCGGCGTGCGGGTCGAGGGCGGGCAGCCGCAGCCGCTCGCTCTCCGCGGAGGGGGAGACATCGGAATCGTCATCGTTTAAACGCAGCCGGTCGGACCGGCGCAGCCGCAGCACGAACGGAGTGACGGGACGCTCGTCGCCGACCGGGAGCGGGTCGCGGAGGTAGACGAGTATGGCGTCGGAGAACGTCGGCACGCTGGCCCGGCACAGCCCCAGGACGATCTCGTCCAGGTCGATGCCGCGGGCGATCCGGCGGGTCGCGGCGCCCACGAAGCGCAGCCGGTCGCCCTCGCGGCGGGCCACCGCCTGCGGGTCCGGTCCGGCCGCGGCGGTGCTCGGCGCGGTCGCCGGGTTCGGTGCGCCGGCGGGGCCGGGAATCGCCGTGGGATTGGAGCCGGAGCCGGGCGCCGGGGCCGGCCCCGGGATCGCTGCGGCGGCAGGCGCGGCCTGCGGCGCGGCATCCTGCTGCCGCGGTCGGGCGCGTTCCTGCGACCGGGCGGCGAGAGGCTGCCGGCCTTCGTGGGAGGTGGGATGCTCCGTCACGCGTGGGGTTCCGTCCGTCCGGGCCGGTTGTATGAGGCAATCACCTTGTGGGGCGCCACTGTGCCCCGGCAAGAGCGGCGATGACAACGGCTGTCACCGCATGCCCCGCTCGGCGGGGCCGAAACCGTATGCCTGCGAGGTGTGTAGGTGACAACGTTTCCGGCGCGTGGGCGGCGGACAGCGTGCACGTCTCCACCCCCTCGTCGTGGTCCATGCGGATTTTGCGACTCATGCAACTGATGCGGCTCATGAAGATCGTGCAACTCGTGCGATGACTTGCGGTCAGGTCCTGCGCCGCGCCCGCCGGTTGAAGCGGAGCAGCCCTCCGGAGGACGATCCTACGTTTGCCCCCCTGGGGTGCATCAAGGGTCTCACGACGGCATATGCGAGGGCGTACGGTCCCAGTCATCCGGCAGCGCGGGTACCCGCCACCGCGGATCGGGCCGCCAGTTCTCCCAGCCGTCCCGGAACGGAGCCCCCCACGCGTCGATCACGCGGACGGCCGCGCGGCCCGCCTCCCGTACCCGCCACGCGGTCTCCCGGTCCATCAGCCCGACCCGCTGCGCCTGCGCGAACTCGTCCTCGTCCAGCCAGCGCCAGCTGCGGTCGGGGCGGACGGCGATGTCGAGGAAGTGATCTTGGGAGTCGATGCCACCCGCCCAGCGGGTGCGCGGTTCCTCCAGGTTCACGTACCAGTTGCGAAAGCTCCAGCCGCGGTCCCAGAACAGCCAGACCGACCAGGGTTCGCCGGGCCGGGCGAGCTTGAGCACGCCGGTGCCGAACCAGGTCGAACGGGCGGTGGTACGGGGCGCGGTGTATCGGGTGGCGAGGGGCTCGGCGTGCACATTGGTGCCGTCGGCGAGGACCGGCTTCACGCATTCGGTGCCGGGTGCCATCCACACGGCGAGCAGCTCGGCGGTGTCCTGGACCACGGTGACGGGACGGCAGATGTGGACCGGGCTGTGGGCGCGGCCGGGCGACCGCGGACCGTTGCCGCGGTAGCGCCACAGAATCTGATCACCCGGCGCCCAGAACGTGGTCTCTCCGGGCTCGACTTCTCCGGGTTCGCTGTCTCCGGTACCTGCCATGGAGAGATCTTAGGGATGCGCCCGCCCGGTCGCTGCGATCCACGTCACGGGCGGGTCATACGCAACACGTCGAGTGCCTCGTCGAGCTGTTCCACCGTGAGATCGCCGCGCTCCACATACCCCGAGTCCAGCACCACTTCACGGATCGTCCGCCGCTCGGCGAGCGCCTTCTTGGCGACCTTCGCCGCCTCCTCGTAGCCGATGTACTTGTTCAGCGGCGTGACGACGGACGGCGAGGACTCCGCGTATTCCCTGGCCCGCTCCACGTCGGCGGTGATGCCGTCGACGGTGCGGTCCGCCAGCAGCCGGGAGACGTTGGACAGCAGCCGGACGGACTCCAGCAGATTCTTCGCGATGACCGGCAGCATGACGTTCAGTTCGAAATTGCCCGCCGCGCCCGCGACGGCGACCGTCGCGTCGTTCCCCATCACCTGGGCCGCCACCATCAGCACGGCTTCAGGAATGACCGGATTCACCTTCCCCGGCATGATCGACGAACCCGGCTGGAGGTCGGGAAGACTGATCTCGGCCAATCCGGTGCGCGGCCCGGAGGCCATCCAGCGCAGATCGTTGCAGATCTTGGTGAGCGAGACGGCGATCGTACGGAGCTGGCCGGACGTCTCGACGAGCCCGTCCCGCGCGCCCTGCGCCTCGAAGTGGTCACGGGCCTCGGTGAACGGCAGTCCGGTGACACGGGCGACCTCGGCGATCACGGCGGCGGAGAAGCCGGGCGGGGTGTTGATGCCGGTGCCGACGGCCGTGCCGCCCAGCGGCAGCTCGGCGAGGCGCGGCAGCGATGCGTACAGCCGCTCGATGCCGTACCGGATCTGCGCCGCGTAGCCGCCGAACTCCTGGCCCAGCGTCACCGGCGTGGCGTCCATCAGGTGGGTACGTCCCGACTTCACGACCGCCGCGAACTCGACGGACTTGCGCTCCAGGGCGGCCGCCAGATGATCCAGCGCCGGGATCAGCTCGCCGGTGACGGCCGCGGTCGCGGCGATGTGGATGGATGACGGGAAGACGTCGTTGGACGACTGCGAGGCGTTGACGTGGTCGTTGGGGTGGACGTCGCGGCCGAGGCGTTCGGTGGCGAGGGTGGCCACGACCTCATTGGTGTTCATGTTGGAGGACGTGCCGGACCCGGTCTGGAAGACATCGATGGGGAAGTGCGCGTCCCAGCGGCCCTCGGCGACCTCGGCGGCCGCGTCCTGGATCGCGGCGGCGATGTCCGGGTCGAGCACCTTCAACTCGGCGTTGACCTTCGCCGCGGCCGCCTTGATCCGGGCCAGGGCCTCGATGTGGGCCCGCTCCAGGCGCTGGCCGGAGATCGGGAAGTTCTGCACGGCTCGCTGCGTCTGAGCCCGCCACCGGGCATCCGCGGGCACCTTCACCTCGCCCATCGAGTCGTGCTCGATGCGGTAGTTCTCGCCGGCTGTGCCGCTGTTCGCCGGGACCTGTACGTCGTCCATGGGGTTCAACCTCCTGAAAAAGTTGAGCACTTGTCTTGTTCTGTGTATTCCCAAGTCGCCTACCGACCAGTAAATACCGGGGGTAACCACAACCAGGGGAGGCGCAATGAGGCGCACCAGGCACAGACTTCGCTGTACGGTCGCGGCTGCCGCGGCCATGGCGGCGGCGTTCGGCGGCATGGCCGCTGCCGCCGGACCGGCAGGCGCGGCAGACCGGTCCGGTACCACCACTACCGCATCGACCCCCCTCCCGCCCCAGCTGGAGGCCATCCGCGCGGCCGAAGCCACCCAGCTGTACGGGAGCCCGGCCGAGCGCCCGCTCGCCGACCGCAAGACCGGGCTGATCTCGCTCGGCGACAGCGAGATTTCGGGCGAGGGCGTCGGGACGTACGAGGCGGGGACGAACGGCCCCGACAACTGGTGCCACCGCTCACCCGACTCCGCGATCCACCAGACCGGGATCCCGGCCGACGTCACGTACAACGTCTCCTGCTCCGGCGCGTACACCGGCAACATCGTCATCGGCGGCTCGAAGCAGTACGCCGACGAGCTCGTGCAGAGCGACAACCTCGCCATCAAGGCGCGCAACACCCGTATCAAGATGATCGTGCTCGTGGCCGGCGCCAATGACGACCTCCAGTTCGGCCCGGTCATGACGGACTGCGTCCAGCGCTGGGTGCTCTCCCAGGGCACCTGCCGGCCGAAGTACGAGGGCGGCTGGCAGGCCCGTGTCGACGCACTCGTCCCCAAGGTCGAGAAGACCGTCCGTGACCTGAAGACCGTCATGTCCGACGCCGGCTACGCGAGCAGCGACTACAAGCTCGTGGTCATGGGCTATCCGAGCCCGATCGGCCCGGACTTCTACGACAACCCGAGCTTCCCCGGCAAGCTTCCCGGCGGCTGCGCCGGATACGACTCCGACGCCGCCTGGGGCCGGAACGTCGCCGTCCCCGCCTTCGAGCGCGGGATGCGGCAGGCCGCCGCCGACACCGGCGCCGTCTACCTCGACAACTCCCGTCTCTTCCACGGCCACGAGGTCTGCAGCGAGTCCACCTGGGCCCGCGGTCTCTACATCGACCTCTCGCAGTTGCCGTGGGACTCCAACTCCGTCCGGCAGTCCTTCCACCCCAATGCGCGCGGGCACGCGGCCTTCGCGTCGTGCCTGACCCAGATCTACAACTCCGGCCTGCGCGAGGCGAGCTGCGCCGACCCGGCCGGCACCGGAAAGCCGGTCCTGGAGCCGGCCGCCTGGGACTCACTCTTCAAGCCCCTCAAGAACGAGGCCACCGGCACGTGTGTGGACGTCCCCGCCTCGGTGACCCGTAACAACACCCCGATCGGCGGCTGGGACTGCCACGGCGGCCGCAACCAGGGCTGGTGGTACGACACCGCCGGCAGGAGCATCCACACCGAGCTGAGCCACGACCGGTGCCTCGATGTGCCGGGCGCCGACTACAGGGCGGGCGCCACGGTCATCCTGTGGAACTGCTCGGGCGCGGCCAACCAGCAGTTCGTCAGGCAGTCGGGCACCGTGCGCCCGGCCGCGTCGACCGGCCTGTGTCTGACGCTGGCGGCGGCCAAGGACCCGCTGAAGCTGCAGGCGTGCGACGGGACGGCGAAGCAGCGCTTCGCGTAACGCCCGACGGGGCGGGGCGGCCGCCTGGTGCGGTCGCCCCGCCCCGTTCCGCTCACCGGCTCGCGGTCTCGCTCACGAACGCTCCCAGTACGGCGGCCAGATACCCCGGATCATCCGCCCCGCACAGCTCGCGCGCCGAATGCATGGAGAGCCCCGGCACCCCCACGTCGACCGTCGGGACGCCCAGCCGGGCCGCGGTGAGCGGGCCGATCGACGTGCCGCACGGCAGCGTGTTGTGGGAGACGAAATGCTGCCACGGTGCGCCGGCCCGTTCGCACGCCGACGCGAACACCGCCATGCCGGTGCTGTCGGTGGCGTACCGCTGATTGACGTTGACCTTGATCGCCGGCCCGCCGTTGGGCAGCGGGTGGTGATCCGGGTCGTGCCGTTCCGCGTAGTTGGGGTGGACCGCATGCGACATGTCGGCGGAGACGCAGAAGGTACCCGACAAGGCGCGCGACCAGTCCTCGGAGCTGCCGCCGCGCGCGGTGACCGAGCGGCTGAGGAGCCGCTCCAGCAGCGGGCTCTGCGCACCCGTCTCGGAGCCGCTGCCGACCTCCTCGTGGTCGAAGGCCGCCAGGACGGGGATGTACGAGGGCGGCTCGGCACCCGTCGCCGCGTTGACCAGGGCGGTGACGCCCGCGTGCACCGACACCAGGTTGTCCAACCGCGACGAGACCACGAACTCCTGGTCCACGCCCAGGTATCCGGGCGGCTGGACGTCGTGCAGCATCAGGTCCCAGCCCAGCACCTCGGCCGGGTCCACCTCGGCCGCCGCAGCCACCCGGCGCACCAGCGCGCCGTCCTCGGGTGCGCCGAGCGACCACAGCGGGGCGACATGGCGCTGCCGGTCGAGCGCCAGACCGTCATTGACCGTACGGTCCAGATGGATCGCCAGCTGAGGTACGCGCAGAATCGGTTCGTCGATCCGGACGAGCCGCGACGTGGTCGTGCCACCGGGGCCGCGCAGCGCGAGCCGCCCGGATATCCCGAGGTCCCGGTCGAGCCAGGTGTTGAGCGGGACTCCGCCGTAGATCTCCACGGCGATCTGGCGCCAGCCCGCCGAGCCTGTGTCGGGGGTGGGCTTGACCCGCAGATTCGGTGAGTCGGTGTGCGAACCGATGATCCGGAACGGCGTGTGGGCGGGGACGCCCTCGGGGACGTACCAGGCGATCAGCGCGCCGCCGCTGGTGACGAAGCTGCCGCCGGTGGTGCCCGTCCAGTCGGCCGTGCCGGGCAGCTCACGGAAGCCGGCCTTCTCCAGGCGCTGGGCGGCCTCGGCCACCGCGTGGTACGGGGACGGGGCGGCGCCGATGAAGGCGAGCAGGTCGTCGGAGTGGCTGCGGCGGCTGGCGTGGCTGAGATGAGGGGCCGGCGTCATACGGCGTCCACCTTTCCGGTGTTCGGTAGCGAGAGTGAGGGTGGTGGAGCGGGTGGCACGCGGGTGGTGGCGCGGCCGGCGGCACAGGGAATCGGCGGAGTGCTCCGGGAACGTCCGCCAACCCTTGGCACGGTCCCGGAGCGGCGCAAGCCCGATCCGCTGCTCCCTGCGTGAAAGCGGCGGTGCGGGATTGTCGCGTTCGGGGCCCCGTCGCAGGGGTCGCTGGGAGGAGGGCACAGCGGCGCCGGGTCCAGGGCGCAGTCCCCGCCCGCTCCGGTACGGTCCGCGGCTCCCGCAGGTGGTCTCAAGATTGGCTGAATCCCGTCCCTCTGCGCAGCCCCGCCACCCGGAGCACGAACACCAGCGCGACGAGGATCGCTGCCCCGTGGGACCACCCGACCACGGTCAGCGGGGTGTAGCGGTCAAGTGCCGCCGCGACAAGGATCATTCCGACACCGAAGCCGAGATTCTCGAATGTCGCGGAGAGCCCGAAGGCGTGACCGCGCGGGCCGGCCGGGAGTGTCTGCAGATGCGAGGTGTACGAGACCTCCGTGAACCCGTCCGCCGCGCCCGCGATCAGCGCGATCACGGCCGTCGCGACGAGTGGGAACCCCGCGAACGCGAGGATGAAGGACCCGGACATCACGATCGTGCCGTAACCGAAGCCCAGCGCGCCCACCGACCGGCCGGTGCGCTTCGCGTACCGCTGGATCACCTGCTGCGCGAGGACGTTCCCCACCGCCCACAGACACCAGAAGGAGCTGACGAACACCGCGGGGTGCGAGGGGTCGAGATCGGCGGAGTGGACCGGCAGCCCCGCGTTGTGGGACGAGGAACCGAAGGCGTCCACCCCGCGCAGCGCCACCATCAGACCGAGACCGGGCGCGGCGGCCAGCGCGGCGAACGCGCCGGGCTTCCCCGACCGCCGCCCCGCCCGCTCCGCGGCCTCGCCCGTCCTGCCGCCGCCCGCGACCGGCAGCAGCGCCACCGTCACGGCACACAGCACGAACGTGACCATGTCCACCACGAACGCGGCCGTGTACCCGACCAGCGACACCACCACACCCGCCGAGGCGAAACCGGCCACCATCGCCAGTGAACGCCCCGTGATGGAGAGGGAGTTCGCCCAGCTGCGCCGCTCCTCGCCCACCATCTCGGGAATGGAGCTGCGCAGCGCCACCATGAACAGTGTTCCGCAGGCACCGATCACCACGGACACGGCCACCAGCGCCGCTGTCCGCAGCCCGTCCGGCGCGAGGATCAGCAACAGCATCACGGCCGCCTGCGCCGCGTTCGTCCAGAGCATGACGGTCTTGGCCGTGAAACGCGCGAGCAGCGAGCCGGCCGTCATACCGGCGACGAAGCCGGCACCCAGCCGCACCGCCATGAACAGCCCCATGGCGATCGCCCGACCCGTCGTCTCGTAGACGAACAGATTGAGCGCCACCATATTCAGGAACGTGCCGTAGGAGGAGACGGCGTATCCGGCGACCAGGAAGCGATAACGCCGCTCGCCGCGGGCCGAGTTGTCCGGCCGGCCGGCCGAATGGTCGGGGGAGTGGTCGATGCGGAGCGTCACCCGCACATAGTGGTCGAGTAACCGCGAACCCGGATGTCGGCCCGTTTGCACGAATGTAATCTGCATACTTGTGAAGGACGATCATTCCAGCCCAGGCGCATGTGATTGCCGCGAATCGTCGTCGGACCGCCCCTGCGCCACCGCCCTGACGGCCTACCGGCGCGCCCTGATGGAAGGAAGCCTTCCGGAAACCGAGGCGCCTGCCTGTCTGCGTGCCCTCCAGCTGGTGGTGGCGGACCGCGAAGCGCCGGGCTCCCTGATCCCCGTACCGCCGGAGACGGCCTCCTTCGCCGCGCTCGGGCCCATCGAGGAGGCGATCGTCCGGCAGCGCCGGACCCTGCGCGCCACCCGCGCCGCCCTCGCCGCCTTCGAGGGGCTGTACGCGGATGTGCACCGGACGGAACAACCCGCCCTCACCCGGCTCGCCGGAAGAGCCGTCATCAACAAGGCGCTCGACGCCGCCGTCGGGAGCTGCCGGGAGGAGCTGCTCACCGCGCAGCCCGGCGGCGGACGCCCCGCGCACGTCCTGAGCGAGGCGCTGCCGCGCGATCTCGCGATGCTGCGGCGAGGCGTGCGACAGCGGACGATCTATCAGCACACCGTCCGTACGCACCGTGCGACGCTCTCGTACATCGAGCAGGTCACGTCGGCCGGCGCCGAGGTACGGACGCTTGCCGAGGTCGTCGACCGGGTCATCGTCTGCGACCGCGACGTCGCGTTCGTCCCGGTTCACGAGGAGCTGCACACAGCCCTGCGGGTCCAGCACCCGGCCCTGATCGCCCTGCTGGTCCGGCACTTCGACCACGCCTGGTCCCGCTCCGTCCCGATCCGCCCGGAGGACGCGCCACCGCGCTCCCCGGCCATCACGTCCGACCTTCAGCGCACCATTCTGCTGGCGGTGGTCGGCGGTGAGACGGACGCGTCGATCGCCCGCAGGCTCGGCATGAGCCGCCGCAGCGTCGCCGAGCACATGCGGAAGGTCTCGGAACAACTGGGCAGCAACAGCCGCGCCCAGCTGGGCTATCTGCTCGCCACGTCAGGACTGCTCGACACCTGAACGAAGGGGCGCGGACGCACGGCGGTCAGGCGCCGACTCCGTCACGGACGTGCCGCGGGGGCGCCCCGGCCGAAACCGTGACGCCCCCGAAGCGGGCCGAGTCCCGCCGGTCAGGCGAGACCGGGACCGCGCACCGGAATGCTGGTGAACGTCGGCGCCGGAGCGGGCTCGGTGAAGAAGTCGTTGCCCTTGTCGTCGACGACGACGAACGCCGGGAAGTCCTCGACCTCGATCCTCCAGACCGCCTCCATGCCGAGCTCCTCGTACTCGACGACCTCGACCTTCTTGATGCAGTCCTGCGCAAGACGCGCCGCCGGGCCGCCGATCGAACCGAGGTAGAAGCCGCCGTGCGCATCACACGCGTCGGTGACCTGCTTGGACCGGTTGCCCTTGGCGAGCATCACCTTGGAGCCGCCCGCCGCCTGGAACTGTGCGACGTAGCTGTCCATGCGCCCGGCCGTCGTCGGGCCGAAGGAACCCGAGGCGTACCCCTCGGGCGTCTTCGCCGGACCCGCGTAGTACACCGGGTGGTCCTTCAGGTACTGCGGCATCTCCTCGCCCGCGTCCAGCCGCTCCTTGATCTTGGCGTGCGCGATGTCACGCGCCACGACCAGCGGGCCGGTCAGCGAAAGGCGGGTCTTGACCGGGTACTTGCTCAGCTCGGCGAGGATGTCGTCCATCGGCCGGTTCAGATCGATCCTGACGACGTCACCCGCCTCGTCCAGGTGCTCGTCCGTGGTGTCCGGCAGGAAACGCGCCGGGTCCTTCTCCAGCTGCTCCAGGAACACACCCTCGGCGGTGATCTTCGCGGTGGCCTGACGGTCCGCGGAACAGGACACGGCGATCGCGACGGGCAGCGAGGCACCGTGCCGGGGCAGCCGCACCACGCGCACGTCGTGGCAGAAGTACTTGCCGCCGAACTGCGCGCCGATCCCGATCTTCTGCGTCAGCTCGAAGACCTTCTCCTCCAGCTCCTTGTCGCGGAAGCCGTGACCCGTGGGGGAGCCCTCGGCGGGCAGCTCGTCCAGGTAGTGCGCGGAGGCGTACTTCGCGGTCTTCAGCGCGAACTCGGCCGACGTGCCGCCGACGACGATCGCCAGGTGGTACGGCGGGCAGGCCGCGGTTCCCAGCGAACGGATCTTCTCCTCCAGGAACTTCATCATGGAGGCCTCGTTCAGGACGGCCTTCGTCTCCTGGAAGAGGAACGACTTGTTGGCCGAGCCGCCGCCCTTCGCCATGAAGAGGAACTTGTAGGCGCCGCCGTCGGTGGCGTACAGCTCGATCTGGGCCGGGAGGTTCGAGCCGGTGTTCTTCTCCTCCCACATGGTGAGCGGAGCCATCTGCGAGTAGCGCAGGTTGAGCTTGGTGTACGCGTCGAAGATGCCGTGCGAGAGCGCCTCTTCGTCACCACCCGAAGTCAGCACGTTCTGCCCGCGCTTGCCCATGACGATCGCGGTGCCGGTGTCCTGGCACATGGGGAGGACGCCCGCGGCGGCGATGTTGGCGTTCTTCAGCAGGTCGAGCGCCACGAACTTGTCGTTGGACGACGCCTCCGGGTCGTCGACGATCCGCCGCAGCTGTGCCAGGTGAGCGGGGCGCAGGTAGTGCGAGATGTCGTGCATCGCCTCGGCGGCCAGGGTGCGCAGCGCCTCCGGCTCGACCTTGAGGAACGTACGGCCGTCGGCCTCGAAGGTCGAGACGCCCTCGGCGGTCACCAGCCGGTACGGCGTGGTGTCCTCTCCCAGAGGGAGCAGATCGGAGTACGCAAACTCTGGCATTACGGCCATTCCTCACTCGGCGACAGCGGCTGGCCTCCCTTGGACAGCGCACCCACCAGGGTAGAACGTCGCAAGGGCGCCGAAGCTGTGAGGTAAGGCTCAGTCGAACGCACGCGGCCGCCCGCCGTGCGCCGTGGGCCGCTCTTTCGGATCATGCCGGGCCCGGGGCCGGGCGCGCACATCTGCGGCGCTGTCGTCACTCCGTGGCGGGCCGTTCCCTGATCCGGCCCGATCCGACGGAGAGGCTCTAGTCGCGATCTATCGCGTTTGGGTACGCTTGGCCGGTGGACCTCGAAAAGCACCCCCAGCAGCCCGCCGCCCCGGCGCAATCCGCGCCCGCGGGTATCCGTGCCTCCGACGCGGACCGCGACCGGATCGCGGACATCCTGCGCGATGCCATGGCCGAGGGCCGGCTGACCGCCGAGGAGCATGCCGAGCGGGTCGACGCGGTCTACCGGGCCAAGACCGTCGGTGAACTCGAACCGCTGGTACGGGATCTGCCGACCCCCGGAGGGGGCGCCCTGCCGTCGTCCGCCGCACCGTACGCGTACGGCCCCGAGGCCCCCACCGGCCCGGCCGACAACCTGGTGGCGATCTTCAGCAGCTCCACCCGCAAGGGCCGTTGGCGGGTCGGCGGCCGTACGAACGCCTTCTCGCTCTTCGGCAGCGTGGAGATCGATCTGACCGAGGCGCTTTTCGGCCAGAGACTCACCGTCATCAACGCGACATCCATCTTCGGAAGTGTCGAGATCAAGGTCCCGGAGAACATCTCGTTGCGCGGCAGCGGGACGGGCGTCTTCGGTAATTTCGAAGTGGTCACACTGGAATCCGCAGACCCGGAAGCACCAGTGGTCATCGTCAACGGCTATTCGGTCTTCGGTAACGTCGAGGCGAAGCCGAAGCGCGGGAAACTGATTACGGATCTCCACAACAAGCTGCGCAAACACCTCGGCCACTGAACCACGGCAAGCCGCGCCGGCCCGCACCGTGTCCAATCAGGCCAATTTTCCGATCGATCACAATTTCGCCGCCCGGAACTCGGTGCCACTCAGTGCATAGGCGTACGCACAGCGGGTAGGGACTGCTGCATCGTCTCTCGCTCGCGAAGCCGTCGTCAGGAGTAGACCGTGCTGCAACCGCCGCATCAGCCCCTGCAGGTCGCCGCCGTCCCCACCCAGCGCACCCCTGCTCGGGAGGACGAGGCCGGCCCCTGGCACTCGGAGGCGGTGTGCCGCCGGGACGAAGCCGGGCTGTTCTTCGCCCCGTCGAAGGAGCCGACTGCTGCCCGACTGTCACGAGAGGAGTCCGCGAAGCGGGTCTGCGCGCGCTGTCCGGTGATGATCGAGTGCCGGGAGCACGCCTTGGTGCAGCCCGAGCCGTACGGAGTGTGGGGCGGCCTCACCGCCGCCGAACGCCGTGTGGTGCTCGCCCGCCGCAGACGGCGCGAGATGGAGCTCAAGGCCGCTGCTTCGGCCGACCACATCGCCGCAGCCGGCTGACCGGAGCGGACCTGACCTCGGCGGACCGGAGGGGCCGCGCGGGACGCGACGAGCGACTCCATCGGGGCGGGGGCGGCTCCCCGGACGCGACCGAGCCGCCCCCCACCCGCCGTCGACGCGGAGAGGCGCCCCCACCGCACATGGGGGGCGCCTCTTCACGTTCTCCCGGCCGGGCGAGGTCCGCTCACGCGTGCCTCGCGCGGTCTACTTCGCGCGGTCGAAGTCGATCGCGCTGTAGGCACGCAGCTTCGACAGCCGGTGGGTCGAGTCGATCTTCCGGATCGTGCCGGACTTGGACCGCATCACGATCGACTCGGTGGTCGCCGTCTCGCTGCGGTACCGCACGCCGCGCATCAGCTCACCGTCCGTGATGCCGGTCGCGACGAAGAACACGTTGTCGCCGCTGACCAGGTCGTCCGTGGACAGCACCCGGTCCAGGTCGTGCCCGGCGTCCAGCGCGCGCTGCCGCTCGGCCTCGTCCTTCGGCCAGAGCTTGCCCTGGATGACACCGCCGAGGCACTTTATGGCGCACGCCGAGATGATGCCCTCGGGGGTGCCGCCGATGCCCATCAGCAGATCGACGCCGGTGCCCTCGCGGGCGGCCATGATCGAACCGGCGACATCGCCGTCGGTGATGAACTTGATGCGGGCGCCGGTCTCCCGGATCTCCTTGACGATGCCCTCGTGGCGCGGGCGGTCCAGGACGACGACGGTGACGTCCTCGGGGGCGGAGTTCTTCGCCTTCGCGACCCGGCGGATGTTCACCGCCACCGGGGCGTTGATGTCGACGAAGTCGGCGGCCTCGGGGCCGGTGACCAGCTTGTCCATGTAGAAGACCGCGGACGGGTCGAACATGGAGCCGCGGTCGGCGGCGGCCAGTACGGCGATGGCGTTCGGCATGCCCTTGGCATTCAGGGTCGTGCCGTCGATCGGGTCCACGGCGATGTCGACCTCGGCGCCGGTGCCGTCACCGACCCGCTCGCCGTTGAACAGCATGGGGGCTTCGTCCTTCTCGCCCTCACCGATGACGACGACGCCGTTCATCGAGACGGTCGAGACGAGGGTACGCATGGCCTTCACGGCGGCGCCGTCGGCGCCGATCTTGTCGCCGCGGCCGACCCAGCGCCCGGCGGCCATGGCGGCGGCCTCGGTGACCCGGACCAGCTCCAGGGCCAGGTTGCGGTCGGGGGCCTCCGGGGAGACCTCTAGCTGGGACGGCAGATGATGCTCGGACATCGGAGCGCACCTTTCTGTACGACGACGACCGGAAGAGGGTGCTCTGACTCTATCGCCAGGTCGATAAAATGAGCAGACCGGGTCACTTATGAGCGGCAGGATGGGGTGGGTGTCGCGTCCGTCTGCCCCTCGGTCGGCCCCGTCGGACGTGATGCGACCATGGACCCGTGGCAAGCAAGCGAGGCAAGCAGACAGCGCGGGACATGATCCTGTCGATGGCGGTGATCTCCGCCGTCGCGGGGGTCGTTTACATTTTCGTCCCGCACGACGACAAGGCCAACCCGGTCAAGGCGGTCGACTACCGCGTGGAGCTCGTGACAGCCAGGCGCGCGGCCCCGTATCCGGTCGCTGCTCCGGCCGGTCTGTCCAAGGACTGGAAGCCGACCTCGGTCAGTTATGAGCGCCAGGCCGGCAACGGCTGGCACCTGGGTTTCCTCGACCCGGACGGCAAGTACGTCGCGGTGGAGCAGTCGACGTCCCCGGCGGAGAAGTACGTGTCCGAGGTCAGCCGGGACGCGCGGAACACCGGGCGCACGCAGCAGGTCGCCGGTGAGACGTGGCAGCACTGGGAGGGCCCGAAGTACGACGCCCTCGTGCGCCACGACAAGGGCGCGACCACGGTCGTCACCGGATCGGCGTCGACGGAGCGGCTGGCGGAGATGGCCGCCGCGCTCAGGACGTCCTGAGCCGCGAGCCGTACGGCCCCGCATACGGGCGTACGGGGAAGGGCCCCGGAGCATTATGCTCCGGGGCCCTTCCCCGTACGGCTGGAATGCCTCAGACGGTCGTGATGACCTCGTCGTAGGCGAGACGCGGCAGGCGCGGGAACCAGGCGTCCTCGCCCGGCTTGCCGATGTTGACGACCATCAGCAGGCTGTGGTCGCCGTCCAGGAACTCCTTCTCGATGCCCGCGGCGTCGAAGCCGGTCATCGGGCCGGCGGCCAGGCCGGCGGCGCGGACGCCGATGATGAAGTACGCGGCCTGCAGGGCGGCGTTCAGCGCGGCGGACGACTCGCGGACCGGGCGCTCGGAGAAGAACGCGTCCTTGGCCTGCGGGAAGTGCGGCATCAGGGCCGGGAGCTCGTCGTGGAACTCGTTGTCGGCGGCCAGGATCGCGACCAGCGGAGCGGTGGAGGTCTTCGGCTGGTTGCCCTCGGCCATGTGCTTCACGAGGCGGGCGCGGGCGTCGTCGGAACGGACCAGGACGACGCGCAGCGGCGACTGGTTGAAGGCGGTCGGGCCGTACTTGACCAGGTCGTAGATCGCCTGGACCTGCTCCTCGGAGACCGGCTCGTCGGTGAAGGTGTTGGCGGTGCGGGCCTCACGGAAGAGGAGGTCCTGGGCAGCGGGGTCAAGAACGAGGGACATCTTGCGAATTACCTTCCGGACGAATACGGATCAAGCGATACGGCGACCGTAACGGAGAGGTAGGTTAACGTTCAACTAAAACCTGACCTGAGTGACCCACTCCACAATCGTGTGCGAAGTGCGCCCGGCCGCCCCGACTTCTGACGAGGCGCACAACCACCGGGCGCGCCGGAACTATTCCGGGACCGGGCTCAGCCCGCGTCGCCCTGCCCGTCCGGCTGCTCCTTCCCGGGCTGGGCGAGCGCCTCGTCCAGCCGGGCCCGGGCACCCTGCAGCCAGTGCCGGCACACCTTGGCCAGCTCCTCGCCGCGCTCCCACAGCGCGAGCGACTCCTCCAGCGTCGTGCCGCCCGCCTCCAGGCGCCGCACGACCTCGATCAGCTCGTCCCGCGCCTGCTCGTACCCGAGCGTGTCCGTGGCGGCAGGTGTCGTCGTCGCGTCGTCCGTCATGTGATCCACCCTATGTGTGAGGTACGACAACCAGGTCCGAGCCGAAACGGCGGGGCGGCGCGTACGTCATTCCGCCACCCGCACGGTGAACTCGCCCTCCGACACCCGCGCCCGCAGCTCGTCGCCCGGCGCCCCGGCGTCGGCCGGGGAGCGGACCACATGACCGTCCGGCCGCTGCAGCACCGCGTACCCGCGCTCCAGCGTCGCCGCGGGCGACAGCGCGACGACCCGCGCCCGGGTGTGGGCGAGCTCCGAGTCCGCCCGGTCCAGCAGATGGCCCAGCACCCGGCGGCTCCGCCCGGTCAGCGCGTCGACCTCCGCCGCACGCTCGTCCACCATCCGCTGCGGCTGCTGCATGGAGGGCCGGCCGAGCGCATGGGCCAGTCCCCGCTCCTCCCGGTCGAGCAGCCCTCGTACGGTCCGCAGGGCCCGGTCCCGCAGCTGCTGCACCCGGTCCAGCTCCTCGCCCACGTCCGGCACGACCTTCTTCGCCGCGTCCGTCGGCGTGGACGCCCGCAGATCCGCGACCAGGTCGAGCAGCGGGGAGTCCGGCTCGTGCCCGATCGCGGACACCACCGGCTTGCGGCACTCGGCGACCGTACGGATGAGCTGCTCGTCCGAGAACGGCAGCAGGTCCTCCACGCTGCCGCCGCCGCGCGCCACGATGATCACATCGACATCGGGCAGGTCGTCCAGCTCCTTCACGGCCTGGACCACCTGGCTCACCGCGTGCACGCCCTGCACCGCGGTGTTGCGCACCTCGAAACGGACCGCGGGCCAGCGCCGCCGTGCGTTCTCCAGCACGTCGCGCTCGGCCGCCGACGCCCGACCGCAGACCAGACCGATCAGCTGCGGCAGGAACGGCAGCGGCTTCTTCCGGTCCAGGGCGAAGAGCCCCTCCGCGGCCAGGGACTTCTTCAGCTGCTCCAGCCGGACCAGCAGTTCGCCGATGCCCACCGGCCGTATCTCGGTGGCCCGCAGGGACAGCTGGCCGCGGGGCGCGTACCACTCGGGCTTGGCCAGCACGACGACCCGCGCACCCTCCGTCACCACATCCGCGATCCGGTCGAAGACCTGACGGAAGCAGGTCACGCTCACGGAGATGTCGTGCGACGGGTCGCGCAGCGTCAGGAACACGACCCCGGCACCCGGCCGCCGCGACAACTGCGTGATCTGCCCCTCGACCCAGACGGCGCCGAGCCGGTCGATCCATCCCCCGATCAGCCGTGACACCTCGCCGACGGGCAGCGGAGCTTCCGCGGACGTATTGAGAGCCATGCGAGCGAGCGTATCCGCCACCACGGACAACGAGGCGGCCCGACGACACGCGAGGGACCCCGTCCGGCCGCCCCAACGACAGGGAGTGGGCTCCCCGTCATGGGGCGGCCGTCATACAGCCGGGTGCCGCCCCCACTGCAACGCCAGCACCACGATCCCCACCGCCAGCCAGAAGACCCCCACCACCTGCGCGCTTGCCGCCGCCTCCGCGATCACCGCGACCAGCACCCCCGCACCCACCACCGGCACCAGCACGTGCCTCCACCAGCTGGGCGGCCCGTCCATCCGGCGTACGGCGAACCAGCCGATCACCGACGCGTGCAGCAGTACGAACGCCGTCAGCGCACCGATGTCGACCACCGACACCAGACGGTCGAGGCCGTCGGCGCGCCGGGCCGCCCAGACCGCTGCCACCAGCGTCACGGCCGCGGCGATCAGGATCGCGGTCCGCGGTACTCCGGACCGCCGGTCGACCCGGGCCAGCATCGAGGGCAGCCGCTGCTCCCTGGCCATGGCGAAGAGCAGCCGCCCTGCCGCCGCCTGCCCGGCCAGCGCCGCGAACGCCGCCCCGATCGCCTTGCTGACCGCCACCAGGTCGTGCAGCCAGGTGCCGACGGCGAAGTCCACCGTGTCGTAGAAGGCGGACCCCTGCCTGGCCGGATGGGCGGCCAGCTCCGCCGACGTCATCGGCTCCAGCAGGGTCGCCAGATAGCCCTGCGCCACGAACAGCACCCCTGCGATCACCAGACAGAAGAGCACCGCCCGCGCCACCTTCTCCGAGCCCCCGGTGGCCTCCTCCGCGAACGAGGCGATGGCGTCGAAGCCCAGGTACGAGAGCACGGCCACCGACACCGCGCCCAGCACCGCCGACGTCGAGAAGCCGGAGTCCCCGGTGAACGGGGTCCACCAGCCGCGTTGCGCCCCGTCCCGCACGAGCACGACCACCGCCGAGACCAGGAACACCCCCAGCACCGCGATCTCCATCGCCAGCACCGCGAAGCCGACCCGGGCGGCAGCCCGCACCCCCCACAGGTTGAGCAGCGTGGTGACGACCACCGCGAGCGCCGTCCAGACCCACCGCGACACCGACGGCACCAGCGAGTTCATCGCGATCCCGGAGAAGAGATAGGCGACCGCCGGGATCAGCAGATAGTCCAGCATCGCCATCCACCCGGCGATGAAACCGGGCCCCTCCCCGAGCCCCTTGCGCGCATACGCGAAGACCGAACCGGCCAGCGGCGCGACCCGCACCATCTGGGCGTAACTGAAAGCGGTGAACGCCATGACGACGGTCGCCGCGACGTACACGAGCGCGACCGCACCGTCCGATTTCGCGTCGAGCGTGCCGAAGATGCCGACAGGCGCCATGGGCGCGATGAACAGCAGCCCGTACACCACCAGATCCCGGAACCCGAGCGTCCGGCGCAGTCCCGCCCTGTCCGTACCGCTGCCGGCCATGAGCCCTCCGTAGATCGCGCGGACACAGTCGCGTACGGGGCGTACGTGGCGTACGTCGCGTATGAGCAAGTCTCCCGACCCGGCTGATCCTGCGCCTGTTCGGCACGGCCTTACGATGGGACGCATGACTGCTACGCCCAGCCCGTCACCCGCCACCGACCCGAGTGCGGGCGCCACGCGCCGCGTCCTGCTCGCCGCGCCCCGTGGCTACTGCGCGGGCGTGGACCGTGCCGTGATCGCCGTCGAGAAGGCCCTGGAGCAGTACGGGGCCCCGATCTACGTCCGCCACGAGATCGTGCACAACAAGTACGTCGTGCAGACGCTGGAGAAGAAGGGCGCGATCTTCGTCGACGTCACCGCGGAGGTCCCCGAGGGCTCCATCGTGATGTTCTCCGCGCACGGCGTCGCACCGACCGTCCACGCCGAGGCCGCGGAGCGCAAGCTCGCCACGATCGACGCGACGTGCCCGCTGGTCACCAAGGTCCACAAGGAAGCGGTCCGGTTCGCCAAGGAGGACTACGACATCCTCCTGATCGGCCACGAGGGCCACGAGGAAGTCATCGGCACGAGCGGCGAGGCGCCCGACCACATCACCCTGGTCGACGGCCCCGAGGACGTCGCCCATGTCTCCGTGCGCGACGAGTCGAAGGTCGTCTGGCTCTCCCAGACCACGCTCTCGGTCGACGAGACGATGGAGACGGTGGACGCGCTGAAGGAGAAGTTCCCACAGCTCCTCTCGCCGCCGAGCGACGACATCTGCTACGCCACGCAGAACCGCCAGATCGCGGTGAAGAAGCTGGCCGAGGACGCCGAGCTGGTCATCGTCGTCGGCTCCAAGAACTCCTCGAACTCGATCCGCATGGTCGAGGTCGCCCTCGACGCGGGCGCCCCCGCCGCCCATCTGGTGGACTTCGCGCACGAGATCGACGAGGCCTGGCTGGAGGGCGTCACCACGGTCGGCCTCACCTCCGGAGCCTCCGTCCCCGACGTGCTGGTCGACGGCGTACTGGAGTGGCTCGCCGAGCGTGGCTACGCAGACGTGGAGACGGTGAAGACGGCAGACGAGTCGATCACCTTCTCGCTGCCCAAGGAGCTCCGCCGGGACCTGCGCGCAGAGGCTGAGGCACTCTCCGCGAAGTAACGACCTGGTGCGAGAGGCCGCGCACATGGGTGGGGCGGCCTCTCATCCATGCATCACCCCCCCCCGGGGCGCGGGCCCGTGCCCCGGGAAGTGGGGCGCGGTGCGGCGCGGGCCCGTACCGTGGGTCGCATGCAGATCTTCGGCGTGGACATCGGCGGATCCGGGATCAAGGGTGCTCCCGTGGACCTGGACCGCGGAGACCTGGCGCAGGAGCGCCACAAAGTACTGACACCGCATCCGGCCACGCCCGAGGACGTGGCCGACAGCGTGGCCGAGGTGGTCGGCCACTTCGACTGGTCGGGACCGGTCGGCGTCACCTTCCCGGGCGTAGTCACCAGCGGTGTCACCCGCACAGCGGCCAATGTCGACAAGGGTTGGGTCGACACCGATGCCCGTACCCTCCTCAGCAACAAGCTGAGCCTTCCGGTGACCGTCCTCAACGACGCCGACGCGGCGGGAATCGCCGAGATGACGTTCGGCGCCGGGCGCGGCCGCAAGGGGACCGTGATCATGCTGACGTTCGGTACGGGGATCGGCAGCGCTGTCTTCATCGACGGGCACCTCGTGCCCAACACCGAGCTCGGCCATCTGGAGCTGAACGGACACGACGCCGAGAAGCACGCCTCCACGAAGGTCAAGGAGGACGAGGATCTGAGCTGGCACCACTGGGCGCACCGGGTGCAGAGGTACCTGACCCACGTGGAGATGCTGTTCTCGCCCGAGCTCTTCATCATCGGCGGCGGAGTCAGCCGCAAGGCGGACAAGTTCCTGCCGCTGATCGACCACGTACGGGCCGAGATGATCCCCGCGGAGCTGCAGAACAACGCGGGCATCGTCGGCGCGGCCATGGCCGCGGCAGGCAGCTGACCGGGGGAGCTAATCCTTCGGACGCCGGGTGGACCGCGCCGTCCGCGCGGCCAGCAGCATCCGCCGCCGGCGCTGCCGCATCAGCCGGATCTTGCGCACGGTGGCGATGAGCCCCGCGACGAGCGTGCCGCCGTACAGCCAGCCGGCATGGACGGCGAGCGCGGTGACGACCGCCATCGTCTGCCCGCCGAAGCCGCCCGTTCCGCCGGAGATCGGAATCACACCGACGGCGAACGCGATCGGCACACTGATCGGTGCGGTCACCAGATCCGCCGGCCGCACCCACAGTGCGGTCAGCGCGCTGACCGGCAGGAACAGCACCCCGTACACCACCGGCGAACCGTCGAACAGCAGCCAGTCGAGGCACGCCAGCGAGAACATGACGGCGGCGGCGAACAATCCGGCACCGATGCCGGTGAGCCGAGGACTGGGCAGTCGGCGCAGCGCGAGCACGGCGGGCGGCACCGGGCGTGCCCGGGGGCGGGGCGAGCCCACAGTCCGATAGACGGCGTCGGCCTCGTCGAGGGCGCCCTGCGGGGACAGCGGGGGCTGCTGAGGCGACTGCCGGTGCCGAGGGGGACGTGTTCTGGGCTGCTCCACCGGGACAACGTAGGTCGCGAAGCGGGAGGACAGAGGCGTTGGACACGCCCTTTGGGTGACCTTGGCGATGAGTTCGATGCCACATGGCCGAACGGGAACCGGATCGGCCCGGACCAGATCTGTGACTACCCGCTTGCCCCCGCCCGTAAACTGGAGAATCGGCCCATCCATCCTTACTGCAGGAAGTCGCCAACGTGTCGCTCACGATCGGAATCGTCGGTCTGCCGAATGTCGGCAAGTCGACCCTGTTCAACGCCCTGACCAAGAACGACGTGCTGGCGGCCAACTACCCGTTCGCCACGATCGAGCCGAACGTCGGTGTGGTCGGCGTCCCCGACGCGCGCCTGAGCAAGCTCGCGGAGATCTTCAACTCCCAGAAGCTGCTCCCGGCCACCGTCGACTTCGTGGACATCGCCGGCATCGTGCGCGGCGCGAGCGAGGGCGAGGGCCTCGGCAACAAGTTCCTTGCGAACATCCGCGAGTCCGACGCCATCTGCCAGGTCATCCGTGCCTTCAAGGACGAGAACGTCGTCCACGTCGACGGCAAGGTCTCGCCCAAGGACGACATCGAGACGATCAACACCGAGCTGATCCTCGCCGACCTCCAGTCCATCGAGAAGGCCGTCCCGCGCCTCACCAAGGAGTCCCGCCTCCAGAAGGAGAAGGTCGCGGTCCTCGCCACGGTCGAGGAGGCCCAGAAGATCCTGGAGTCCGGCCAGACCCTCTTCGCCGCGGGCATCACCGCAGGCACCGAGAAGGGCAAGCTCCTCCACGAGTTGCACCTCCTCACCACCAAGCCCTTCCTCTACGTCTTCAACGTCGACGAGGACGAGCTGGTCGACGAGGACTTCAAGAACGAACAGCGCGCCCTGGTCGCCCCCGCCGAGGCGATCTTCCTCAATGCGAAGATCGAGTCCGAGCTCATCGAACTCGACGACGACGAGGCCCTCGAACTCCTCCAGTCCATGGGCCAGGAAGAGCCCGGCCTGGCCACCCTCGGCCGCGTCGGCTTCGACACCCTGGGCCTCCAGACCTACCTCACGGCAGGTCCGAAGGAAACCCGCGCCTGGACGATCAAGAAGGGCGCCACGGCCCCCGAGGCGGCCGGTGTCATCCACACCGACTTCCAGAAGGGTTTCATCAAGGCGGAGATCATCTCCTTCGAGGACCTGGTCGAGACGGGCTCGGTCGCCGAGGCCCGCGCGAAGGGCAAGGCCCGCATGGAGGGCAAGGAGTACGTGATGCAGGACGGCGACGTGGTGGAGTTCCGCTTCAACGTGTAGCGGGCGCTGTATCGCCACGTCGCTGATCTGGCAAACATGCAGGTCGGAAGGGGTCCGACTCTTCGGAGTCGGGCCCCTGGTTTTTTTCCCGTTCGGTCCGTCAGCTCAGAGGTGAAGTAAGATTCAATCTACGTAAGAATCTATCTACGTTAATTGTCCTCAGGGGTGCGTCGTGGAGTTTCAAGGTCGGGCCGGAGATCTTGAGCTGCTGGCTGAGCAGTACCGGACAGTGGCAGAGGGGGTTGGAGCCACTCGGGGGCGGGCTGTGATCATGACGGGTCGGCGCCGAGTAGGGAAGTCGCGACTGGTCCAGGAGTTCTGCGACCGCTCGGGAGCGCCATACGTGGTGTTTCAGGCCACCCGTGGGCGCAACCCTGTGACGGAGCGCGCCGACTTTGCCGCGACGCTCGCGCAGTCGCTACTGCCTGGGGCGGAGCTGGTCGCCGGCCTCCAGGCGCAGGACTGGAACCAGGCCCTGCGCTCGCTGGCGCTCGCGGTACCCGATGACTCGCCCAGCATCGCGGTGATCGACGAGGTGCCCTGGCTGGTCGAGCAGGATCAGGAATTCGAGGGCGCACTCCAGACTGTCTGGGACCGTCACTTGTCCTCCAAGCCCGTGCTTCTGCTGCTGGTTGGCAGCGATACATCGGTGATGGAGGCACTGCAGTCGTACGGACGCCCATTCTTCGGTCGGGCAGCGAAAATGACCGTCCACCCCCTGAACCTGGCCGACGTACAGGCCATGACCGAACTCGACGCCGCAGGGGCCGTCGACGCCCAGTTGATCACTGGCGGATTCCCCGAGATCGTGCAGTCGTGGCGGCCGGGAATGGGGCGTACAGCCTTCTTGCAGGCGTCGGTCGCCAATCCTCTCTCGCCCCTGCTGGTGGCTGGCGAGCTGTCCCTGCTGGGCGAATTCCCCGAGGCTTCGCACTCACGGGCCGTGCTGGAAGCGGTTGGCAGCGGTGAGCGCACGTTCAGTGCAATCGCAGCCCAGGCCGGCGGCGCCAGCGCTCTGCCGTCCGGCACGCTCTCCCCGCTGCTGGCCACGCTGCAGGCCAAGCGAGTCCTGGCTGCTGATCTCCCCCTGTCGGTCAAGCCGGACAGCAAGAACAAGCGCTACCGGATCGCCGACCCGTATCTGCGGTTCTGGCTGGCGTTCCTGGCACGCGCGATCCCACTCATCGAGCGAGGCCGCGGTGACTTGGCACTGGAACGCATCGAGCGGTCATGGACCAGTTGGCGCGGGCGAGCGGTCGAGCCACTGATCCGCGAGTCCTTGCTGCGTCTGATGCCCAATGATGAGTGGCCCGAGACCGAGGCCATCGGCGGTTGGTGGAACCGTCAGAACAACCCCGAGATCGACCTCATCGGTGCAGACCGCGAGCCGGTGGCCCGGCAGGTGTCCTTCGTCGGGTCGGTCAAGTGGCTGGAGACCCAGCCCTTCGGCCGTCATGAGTACGACGCCTTGGTGCGCGACATGCTCGCCGTCCCCGGTACCGCCCCGGATACTCCACTGGTCGCGGTCTCCCGCTGTGGGGTGACCGATGATCTGCCGCTCACCGCGCACTGGGGGCCGGAGGACCTCGTACGGGCGTGGCAGCCCCGATAGCCGCGAAGTCCGGGATCTCTCACGTCGTGAGTGATCCGGCGGAGCCCCGCACAGGAGCATCGTCAGCAATGCGCTCCGACTCGCACCTTGCGAGATGAGCGCAGCGACGAGGTCTACCTCGGCCGGATCGGCCCCACTGCCTCAACACTCATACCTTGAGGACCGTCGGCACCAGAACGCGCCCTCTATGCGCTCTGGTCACGGCCGGTGTGCCCCTCCCGGGCAGGCCCACACTCCCCAGCGAAGGAGGCCGCGGGCACGGGTCATGGCGACGAGGAGCTGACTGCGCGCGAGTTGCGGGCGTCCGGTCTCCGCTTCCACGGGACCGGGGGCGCGGGAGGCAGACCTGGGTCCGTACCTCAGATCCCTCGGTGTCGATCCGTCGGCAGGCCGTGGCGTGGCGGGGCGATGCCCACGGCAGTCCCGGCCGTGGTGGTGGCTACGGCGTGGGGATGATGCCTCCGTCCAGCGCGCCGTGGCGGATGCGCCGTGTCAGGGCGAGCTGTTCGCGCAGCAGGCGCTCGTGTTCGTCCAGCTGTGTCATCGTGTCGGCGATCGCCTGCTGGGTTGCGAGGTCGGGCAATACCACGGGCAGATCGCCGAGTACGCCGAGGGAGATGGTCTTCATCTTCATGCTCCCCGTGGAGTGGGTTTCCAGCCACGTCCGTGCCTCCGGACCGCGCAGGTACGCGGCGAAGTAGTCGGCGTCGAGTCCGGCGGGGGGGCCTCTATGTCCTTCGTCAAGTTCGTGCTGCCGGTTTTGAGGGTTTTCATCCTGGTCATGCGGCGAGGGTGACGGTGGGGGTTCGGGACTCGTAGAAGGTGCCGTCTCGGAGCATGGCGAACAGGACGCTGGTGCGTTGGCGGGCGAGGCGGAGGAGGGCCTGGGTGTGGGTTTTGCCGCGGGCGTGTTGCTTGTCGTAGTAGGTGCGGGAGGCGGGATCGGCGTTCATGCAGGCGAAGGCGGAGAGGAACATGGCGCGTTTGAGTTGCCGGTTGCCGCCTCGGGGTGCGTGCTCGCCGTGGATCGATGTGCCGGACGATTTCGTGGTGGGGGCGAGGCCGGCGTAGGAGGCGAGGTGGGCGGCGGTGGGGAAGTTGGTGCCGTCTCCGACGGTGACCAGCAGGACGGCGGCGGTCCTGACGCCGACGCCGGGCATCGACGTCAGGACCGGGGAAAGAGGGTGAGCCTCCAGCAGGGTGTTGATCTGGGCTTTTAGAGCCCGGCGCTGTTCCTGGACGGCCGCGAGCGAGCGGGCCAGGGAGGGAACGACGATGTCGAGGGTGCCGGTCCCTGGCACGACGACGGTCTGCTCGTCGAGCGCGTCGAAGACGTCGTCGATCAGCCGAGTGGCCATGCGCGGGGCCTTGGGCCGGACGAGTTCGACGAGGCGGCGGCGTCCGGCCTTTCGCAGTGCGGCCGGGGATCCGTGGCGTTCAAGAAGCCAGGTGACGGCCTGGTGGTCGAGACGGGGGCCCAGGACACGCTCCAGGCTTGGGTGGAACTGGGTGAGCAGGCCGCGTATCCGGTTGGACGTGCGGGTGGCCTCGGCGGCCAGGTCCTGGTCGAAGCCGACGAGCACGGTCAGTTCGGCGGTGATCTCGTCGGTCAGTTCCAGAGAGCGCAGGGTGTGCGGCAGGGTGCGGGCCGCGTCCGCGATCACCGCCGCGTCACGAGCGTCGGTCTTCGCCTCGCCCGGATAAAGGTCGGCGATCCGGCGCATTGCCAGGCCGGGCAGGTAGGCGACCTTGCAGCCCGCGTCGCGGGCCACGGCCAGCGGGAGGGCGCCGATCGAGGCGGGCTGGTCCACGATCACCAGGACGGTGCCGAACTTCGCGGTCAGCTTGTCGAACGCGGCCCGCAGCCTCGGCTCGCTGTTGGGCAGCTGCTTGTCGAGGACCTTCTTCCCGGCCGGGGTGAGTCCGTGGCCGTGATGAGCACTCTTGCCGACGTCCAGGCCGAGGAACACACCCACGTCTTCGGTATCGAACATCGCGCCCCTCCAGGCGAGTTGAACGTGCCGGCCTCGGCAGTGGTGTCGTACGCGCGCATCCACGTTATGCAGACCTGCCGCCCGCGAGCTGTCCGGCATTGCGCCGGACCGGGCAGTGGCCGGACCTCTCATCAGCGTCTCCGACGGCACCTCCCGGGCCCGGTGACACCACCCCCCAGGTCATCTGTTCGACAGGGGGACACAGTCATGCCGGGCCCGGAGGCCAGCGGCCCTCTTGCAGGACCGCGAAGAACATAACGGGGGAGCGGTCGCTCACCTGCGCGGTCTCGTCGACGGCCTGGCCGGTGTGGCATGGATTTCTGTGCCTCGGCACGGCCGGCGCGAGTCCGCAGACAGTCCGCAGGACACCCGTAAATGCCCGTCGGAAGCCAACGCATCCCAACGGGGAATTGCCTGGTCAGAGCCGTGATCGATGCTCCGCCGCAGGTCAGATCCAGCCCCGATATGTTCCGCTTCAACGTGTAGCGGGCGCTGTATCGCCACGTCGCTGATCTGGCAAACATGCAGGTCGGAAGGGGTCCGACTCTTCGGAGTCGGGCCCCTGGTTTTTTCCCGTGCTGGGATGGTGCTGGGAAACCTGACCCCTCGTCACCTGTCATCATCCCTGCTCATCCCTGCCGTGCTGGGATCGTGCTGGGACGGCGGCCGGCTCCCGTGCTGAGTCGCGGACCGTGCGGTGCGCGACGAGAGGAGGGTGGGCGGGGCGGGCGACTCTTCCCCGGCCCTTCCCCGGGTGGCTCCCCGCGCGGGTGGCGGGAGGGTGGGCCGTCGCGCTTTTCCTACTCGTTTGACACACTGGGGGGTATGGCTGAGACGACGTACAGCATCGGGGAAGGGCCGGCGACGCGGGTGAGCCTGTCGCTGCCGGAGGGGACCGCGGAGGCGATCCGGGCGCGGGTGGGCAAGCGGGAGTTCTCCGCATTCATCGCCGCGGCGGTTGAGCGTGAGCTGCGCGGTCAGGTGCTGGACGAGTACCTGGCGGACTACGAGAACCGGAAGGGGCCGGTCTCCGAGCAGGCCCGTCAGCGGGCACGGCAGGTCTTCGACGAGGTGTTCGCCGAGGAGGCCGAGTGGCCCGCCGCAAGCTGAGTCACGAGGGGACGCTGGTCCTCGACAGCGAGGGGCTCTCGAAGCTGCTCGCCGACGACGAGCAGGTGGTTGCTCTGGTTGCTGAGGCGCGCTCGCGCGGTATGGAGGTCGTGATCAGTGCGCTCACCATCATCGAGGTCGTCCACGCCCGTACGAACAAGTCTCGCCTGAACTGGGTGCTCTCCGGACTGCGCGTAGTCCCGGTGGGCGACGAGGAGGTGAGGGCGGCCTCGAAACTGCTGATGGATGCCGGCTTGCACGGGCACAAGTACGCGATCGATGCGGCGGTCGCCGAGGCCGCGCTGCGACAGCACCGCCCTGTGGTCATGTTGACCTCCGATATCGACGACATGACGAAGCTCTGCGGCGATCGCGCCCGGCTCGTGGCGGTGTGATCTCCTGCGGTCGAGGGCGGCGCGGGCGGATCGGGCCGGATCCAGCGCGGCCAACGGCGAGGACGCGGGTGCCAGCCAGGTCGGGGTCCTCGCCGATGGCCTGGGTGGCGGCCAGGCCGTCCGTGCCGGGCTGCGGATGTCCATGAGGACGATGTCGGGCTGTTGGGCGCGGGCGAGTTCGACGGCTTCGCGCCTGTCGGCGGCCTCGCCGACCACCTCGTTGCTGGTGCCCGAAGGCGTTGCCACCGACAACGACGTCACCGTTTCCGATGTCTGGGACTACCTCGCGCACGACGAGTGGGAAGTGGCGCTCGGCCTGCTCGAGGAACTGGGTGACGGATGGACGGCACCGAAGGGTTTCTGGGAGCAGCTGGAACGCGTGGCGGTGATGCTGGGGCTCGAACGGAGCAGGGAGTGGTGCCGGTGGCGGGGTACCGAGACACGAGTGGGCGTCATCCGGGCTGATCTCGTGCTCCTCCCGGCCGGTGAGACGTTCCGGCGTACTCCGATCCCCGGAGCTGGGGTGCTGCGGCCGATGTGGGACATCGGCCACCGGAGGGAGGACGGGGCATCCGACCTGGACATCGCCCGCGTGTGGGTCGAGTTCGCTCCCGACCTTGCGCCCGGCGCTCGGGCTCCAGTGCGCCGCCTGCCCCTGACACCCGCGCGGTGGAGGCACCTCGTCCCTGGCGACCGGATCACGCTGTACGAGACTGCGGTGGCCGGCGGGACGGCGTCGATCCTGGAGGCACACCCTCCAGAGGATGGGGAGAATGTGAGATGACTCGTACGACGCCTGCCCGGCCGGTGGACGTGGAGGCCGTATTTCCGGAGTTGAGTGGGCACGCCTTGACGACCGCTCGTCTTCACCCGAGGCGGGGGAACCCTTCCATCCATGACAGCTCGGTCGGCGGGCCGTTGCTGTGGCCGGAGGATGAGCCTTGGCCCGTGTGTGCTGAGGTGCATCGCAAGGACCGGGGAGAGCTGCTGGCCCATGTACGCGAAGCGCGGCGCATGCGTGATGACTTCCGTCGACGTGGAACGGATCCCGATGACGAAGAACGCGAACGCTGGGAGGCGTTGGAGAAGCGGGGGCGGTACGCGCCCGACGTCCGGCCTGAGGATCCGATTCCGCTGCTCGCGGTGGGGCAGTTCTACGCTCGTGGCATTCCGGGTCTGGAAGCGCCCTCCGGGTGCGATCTGCTGCAGGTGCTGTGGTGTCCCTTCGAACGGCACGACGGTCATCAGGTCCATCTGCGGCTGGTCTGGCGATCTACGGCTGATGTGAGCAAGCCTTTGGCGACGCTGCCGGAGTTTCCGGTGGTCGGCCGTGAGGGCTATGTGCCGTCGCCGTGTGTCGTGCATCCGGAGACCGTGCGCGAGTATCAGTACGTCGAGCTGCTGCCGGCGGATCTGCAGGCGAAGGTGGATCGATGGACGAACTGGGATGACGAGGATGCCCCGGATTACCAGTCGGATCTTTCCGTTGCGCCAGGCTGGAAGATCGGCGGGTTCGTCGCGTGGAACGTGACCGGGCCGGGGGAGGTGCCCGCGCACTGCGGCCGGTCGATGCGGCTGTTGCTCACTGTCGCCACCCATGAATGGGACGGCGGGAATCGCAGCTGGGTGCCGGTTGAGGATCAGCGAAGTGTCGGGATCAGGGGGGCGAACATCCCCACCGATATTTCAGTTTCGCGTTGGGGGAAGATGTACGTTTTCGTCTGCGCCGAAGACGCGTCCCACCCTCATTGGATCATGACTCAGTAATGCTGCTTTCGGCCGTCGGAGGCCAACGCATGCCAACGGAGAAACCCATGGTCAGAACCCTGGATGGGGCTCCGCCGCAGGTCAGGATCGGCGGGCAGACATTCCGCTCCGACGTGTAGCGGGTGACATGGCACCACATCGCTGATCTGGTAAACATACAGGTCAGAAAGGGCCCGGCTCTTCGGAGTCGGGCCCTGGTTTTTCCCGTACTGGGATGGTGCTGGGAAATCTGATTCCTCGTCACTCGTCATCGCCCCTGCCCACCACTACCGTGCCGGGTTGGTGGGGATGCTGCGGTGCATCACGCGGCGCCCAGGGCGCCACAGCGGAAGATGCGACGGTCCATGGGATTGCCCCGCAGGATCGCCTCGCGCAGATCCTGCAGCTCGCGGCTCAGATCCAACCCCAGCCGCGCGGTCATTCGTGCTCGCGCCGAGGACAGCACTCGCAGCGCATCCGCGCGACGGCCGCACTCGTAGAGCGTGGCCGCACGGAAGGCCAAGAGCATCTCGTGTTCCGGGTGGTCCTCGGTGAGCCGCGCAAGCTCCGCGGCAAGCGACCAGTAGTTACGCAGCTTGAACTCCGCCGCGACACGCAGCAGTTGTGCCGAGATCAGCAGTTCGTCGAAAGCGGTACCGACACCTCGGCGTGTCCGCTCGGATGCGACGTCCTCCAGCACCGCCCCCCGCCACTCGGCCAGGGCGGACGAGGCGAGTCGTGAAACCTCCTGCGGCTCGGTGCCCTGCTGAGCCCGGTTGACCAGCTGAGTGAAGCGGTGCAGATCCACCAGCTGCGGATCGCCGGTCAGGGCGTACGTCGAGCCGCTCCGCACCAGCCGCACCGACCCGTCGCACCCGCCCTGGCGAAGGCTCGCCCGCAGCCGGCAGACATGCACATACAAATCGGTCCGGGACGGCGGTCGTTCGTCCTCGTCCGACAGCAGATCGATCAGCCGGTCCATCGGGAGCGGCCGGCCCATCTCCAGCAGGAGTAAACCCAGCAGCAGACGCTCGCGGCGGCGACCGATGGCTCTGGGGCGTCCGTCGACGGACCACTCAACTCTGCCGAGCACTCGAAAATGCGACCCCGTGGCAAGCATGGCGGCCTCTTCGCCCACCTGGCCAACAGCCGCCATCGCGCGGACATGTTCTGGCGCACCAGCAACCTCGCCCGCCGCCAGATCTTCTACCGAGGGCTCCTCACCGACACCCAAGCGGCGAAAGAGATCCGCCTCTACGGCCTCGGCGGCTACTTCGCGCAGCGCATGCGTACCGATCTCGACAGCATCAACCAGCAGGAGGAACGCCTCGATCGCCGCCTCGCCACCCACGAGACGGCCCTCGCTGTCCTCGGAGCCGGCGTCTCCACCGGCGCACTCGTCTGGGGCGTGCACCAGGCAGCCACCCACGCCCTCACCGCCGGTGACGTGTCCCTCCTCGTCGCCGCCCTCGCCGGCATGCAGACGGCACTCGTCAGCCTGGTGGGGTGCATCGCCCAAAGCCACCAGACGGCCCTGCTGTTCAGCCACTACCTGCATGTCACCCAGGTCCGGGACGACCTCCCCGCCCCGGCCGTCCCGATCGCCCCACCGTCCCTGAGCCACGGCGTCGAACTCCGGGACGTCTGGTTCCGTTACACCGACGACGGACCGTGGATCCTCCGCGGAATCAGCCTGACCATCCCGCACGGCACCAGCCTGGCCATCGTCGGTCTCAACGGGGCCGGCAAGAGCACCCTTGTCAAACTGCTGTGCCGCCTCTACGACCCGCAGCGGGGCAGCATCCACTGGGACGGCATCGACCTCAGGGACTTCCCTGCGGACCAGCTGCGCCGGCGAGTCAGCGTCGTCTTCCAGGACCCGATGGAGTACGACCTCACCGCGGGGGAGAACATCGGTCTCGGTGACCTCGGCTCTCTCCACGACCATGGGCGCATCCACGCCGCCGCCGCCGACGCGGACATCCACACCGCCCTCGCCCGCCTCCCACAGGGGTACGACACCATGCTCAGCCGGATGTTCTTCCCCGACGACACCGAAGACACCAGCCCTGGTGTCCAGCTGTCGGGCGGCCAGTGGCAGCGCCTCGCGCTCGCCCGGGCCCTGATGCGTTCCGAACGGGATCTCATGATCCTCGACGAACCCAGCACCGGCCTCGACGCGGTCGCCGAACACCACGTCCACGACCGGCTCACCTCACTGCGCCAGGGCGCGACGAGCATCCTCGTCTCCCACCGCCTCAACACCGTCCGCGCCGCAGACGCCATCGTCGTCATCGCCGACGGAACCGTGCAGGAGACAGGCACCCACGAACAGCTCATGACTGCCCACGGCACCCATGCCGAGCTCTTCACCACCCAAGCCGAAGGCTACGAGGAGACCGTCCGGTGACCGCCGCAGCCCCGGTGCTCCTCGCCCTCGCAGGACTCCTCGTCCTCGTCGCAGCCCTGTTGCTGGCGCGTGGGCGGCTGGTGGCTGTGACCGTCCGCGGACACAGCATGTCGCCGACCCTCATGCCCGGCGACCGGGTCCTCATGCTCCGTGGAAGACGCCGTGTCGCCACGGGCCGGGTGGCCGTCGTCGTCGCACCCCACCCCGAGCACGGCTGGCACTCCCCCACGGGCACCACGCCCGACTCGTGGTACGTCAAACGCATCGTCGCCGTCGCCGGAGAGCCCGTACCGCAATGGGCCGGCCGATGCCCCGGTACCCACGTGCCGCCGGGCATGCTCGTCCTCCTGGGCGAGAAGCCGGGCTCGATGGACTCCAAACAGTTGGGCTACTGCCCCGAGGACAAGCTCATCGGAACTGTCCTGCTCCGCCTGCGGGCCGCTGCGGATTCCGGTGCACCTTCTTCGCTTCCTTCTTGAGGCCGGGACGTACCGTGCTGGGACGGTGCTGGGATGGCCCGCGTCGGAACGACATCCGTGCAGGTGGCAGCTCTGTGCTCGGCATTCTGGTTCAACGTGTGACCGGTTCGGCACCGCACGTCCGATGTGCAGGTCGGAAAGGGGCGGGCTCAGTTGAGCCCGGCCCTTTCCGTGTTCCGTGCTGACGTGGTGCTGACATTCATGTCCGCCGGTCAGGAAGGCGCGCCGGCCAGGACGTCCACCTTGCCGGTATCGAGCGAGTAGTAGGCGCCGACCACGGCAAGCGCGCCTTTTGCCACGAGTGGGGCGAGGTCCTGGTTGGAGCGCAGGTCGGCCGCGGTCAGCGTGACCTGGGCGCGGGCCATGGTCTCGACCGGGTCGGCGCCCCCCTCCCGGACTGCCTGCTCGTACGCCGGCCGCAGCGCCCTGGCGATCGCCTCCAGGTTTCCTGGCAGCGGTTTGCCGTCACGGATGGACTTGTACGCCGCTCCGACGGCGCCGCACCGCTGATGCCCGAGGACGACGATGAGCGGAGTGCCACTCGTCATGGGCCCGTACTCCACGGAACCCGTGACCACGGGGCCGACCGCCTCCCCACCGGTGCGCATCACGTAAAGGTCACCCAGCCCGGTGTCGAAGAGGAGTTCGGGCGGCACCCGGGAGTCGATGCACGAGAGGATCGCCCCGAAGGGTTCCTGCGCCTGGGCCACGAGCTGGCGCCGGTCCGGATCCCGGTCGGGATGTCGAAGTTCTCCGCTCACCCAGCGCTCATTGCCGTCCATCAGTCTTGCGAATGCCGCGGCGGGTGTGGTCGGCCGCGCTTGCGGCGAAGCGCTGGTCGCCGACGGGGCGGCGCTCGTCGATGAGCACCCCGCAAGCGCGACCGTGGCGACCACAATTCCGCCGGCGAGCAGAGCTCTGCGATCCGGATGTCCCGTTCTGTCCATCGGTCGTTCCCCTCACTCCGCTGAGACCCGTCCGTCCGTCTTGACCAGGGCGATTGTTCAGCGCGGCGCGGGAACCCGACGGCAGGCGCAAGCGGGCGTCGGTCGCTTTGCCACCGACGGCCCACAGAACCGGGCCGGGCGGCTTCTTGAGTGCCTGATGTGCGAGGCGGGCCTGCACAGTGTGAACCCATGCCGGCCCCGATTCTCAGCAGGCGCCGGTTCCGACAGACAGGCGGGGGCGCAGTTCCGCATACGGTGAGCAGGGCGGCACGGCCCGGCTCACCGTCCGTGCGGGGAAGCGGGTCCGGCCGCGGCCGAGTCGAGCATGTAGTGCATGACGGCGACGGGCAGCGCCGGGTTCTGGGCCGCGGACTCCGCCGTGGCCGTGTCCCGCAGCAGCCGGATCAGGGTGCGGGCCGGCAGGCGCGGGTGGGTCGCGGCCGCGTGCCGGACCGATCTCCGTGGGTCGTTGAGGAGTCGTACCGCGGAGACGGGTGACAGGCGTGGGTCGGTCGCGGCCCGGTGGCGTACCTCCTCATGGGTGTCCCGGCTGAAGCGTTCCACCAGGTCGGCCTTGGAATCCGAGTCGTCCAGGGCCAGTTGGCGCATGCGCGGGTGCGGGTTCTCGGCGTACCGGAGGAGGTCGCTGCGGGGAAAATTCGGGTGGCCGCGCGGGCGGTCGGGGTACGAGAAGCTGCCGGACCACCACTGCCACACCTCCAGGAGCAGCTCGGCGGGTGCGTCGTCGCAGGACTCGGCGAGGAAGAGACGTACGACGCGGTCCTCGTCCCGGGCGAGGAGTTCGACGACGTCCGGCGGCAGGTGCCTGGCGCGGGCGGCTCCGCGGCGCAGCAGCAGATGGGACGAGGCGGCGCAGCGGCGCATGGCCGCCGGGTCGTCGTGGAGCGCGGCGATCCAGGGAAGTTCACGGCGCATGACGTGCGGGTCGATGTCGATGCGAACGGACGCCCGCTGTTTCTCGCTGAGCTCAGGACGTACGGAGACGGCGAGACGCACCTCGTCGTCCGGGTCGTCGGCGAGGGCGGCGACGAGTTCCGGCTTCAGGTGCGGGTTGCGGGCGAGGGCGCGACGGCGGGCCGGGTCCTCGTGCACGGAGAGTTGTGCGGCCAGTTCGTCGTCCAGGCAGTACGTCTCGGCCGCGTGATCGCCGTACGGCAGTGCGTCGTAGACCGACCGGGGCATCGGCTGGTCCTCGTAGTGCCGGAACAGCGCTGCCGTGCGCACACCCCTGTCGGGGTCGGCCATCAGGCCGTCCCGTGCCCGAGCATCCAGGCGCGCGGGACGGCCTCGGCCCGCACGCGGGGATCGGGGTCGGCCACGAGTGCGGTGAGCAGCTGTACGGGCAGACCGGGGAGGCGGGCGGCCTCTGCGCGGGCACTCGGTTCGGCGGCGGTGGCGAGCTGTTCGTACCCCGCGCCGGTGAGTTGGGCGTGCTTGTCCGCGGCGAGTTCGGCGAGGAGGTGGCGGCGTGCGCTGCTGGGTTCGTTCAGCACGAGCCGGGTCCACTGTTCCGGTGTCAGGTCCGGTTGGCACTCAGCTGTCCGACTCCGTACCTTCCACTCGGGGTGGGCCACGGCCGCATCGACGACCGCTGTCGGCAGCTTGCGCCAGAGGAGGTGCGGGGCCGTTTCGAGCAGCCGCAGGAGTACGTCCTCGGGTGAGGTCCGGTTGTGCTGCAGTCCGTCGATCCACGCCGCGCGCAGTCGCTCGGGCGGTCCGGGCTGCCGGAGGAACGCCTTCCAGGCGGCCTCGTACTCCTCCGGGGTCTCCTGCGCCTCCTCCGCCGCCTCTTCCTCCAGCCGTGCCTTCACGTCGGCGACCGCCATGAGCCAGATCTCGTGCTCCTCGGAGGTCGCTCCCAGCAGGGTGTCGCCGCCCATGGAGAGTGTGACGAACTCCGGGTGCCCCGGGCGGTCCGCCAACACCCCGGCCAGGTCCCACTGTTCGGTCAGCCGCACCCGGGTCCACCGGCTCGGTCCGCAGTCGCAGTCGGTTCCGGCGGCGGCATGAATGAGGAACACGCCGTCCCCGCCGATCACCCCGTGCTCGACCGCGAGCCGGTGCCACTGTGCGTTCAGTTCGGTGACGAGGTCGGGGCGGTCCTGCGGTACAGCGATGGTCGGCACCGCATCGAACGCCGCGAGGGGGTGCCAGGCGGCCGACGGCGGAAGCACGTCCTCGGCCCACCCGTCACCCATGATGTCCAGCCCGGCTCGCTGCAGTAGCTCCACGCGGCTGTTCCTGCAGTCCGTCATGGTGCCCATCCTGCCGGAGCGGGCCCCACACCACGTCGGCGACGGGTGCAGGGGATGCGGCGCCACGTCGTGGCGAGGACGGCGAGCATGCCCTGTCGGCCATGTCGAACTCGACCGCTGCGTCGAGCTGGTTCGATGACGTGCGTGACCGGACGATCAGTCCGTCGGGCACCCGGGCGACCCTGACGATGCCGCACGCGAACGGCTTCCCGGTGGCGCCCCAAGCAGGACCTCGCCGATGCGATTGCGGGCGCCGGAGCCACGACGGGCGGCGCGCCCCGACAGGTGGCAGGGATTGTCTTCGACCGCCTGCGCCCCGGCCGCGCCGTCGGGCACTTCCGCTGCGGAACCGACCTCGGCGCACGTGTGAACCCACAGGGTGCCCCGGGTTTCCGGAGCGTGCCCGGCCCGTGGACAATCGCCGCCATGAGCGAAGAGTCGATACGGAACTACCTGGCCTCGGTCGAGGGCCGACTGGCGGCCGACGGCTGCGGGCCGCGCTGGGAGGACTGGGCGGGCGTGCCGGTTCTCGTCGGCCGGCGGGCCGACTTCCGGATGCGGTGGGCGGCCACCAACCTGCACCTGTTCACCGTGGCCGCCGCCGTGCCCGAGATCACCGTCCCGGTCATCGACACGTTCACCACGCAGGTGCTCGCGTACGCCAAGAAGAACAAGGGCGGGCTGCCCGTCGGCATGCAGACCGGCGTCGCCTGCTTCCCTCTCCTGGTCAGCGACCGGATCGACCCGGCCGCGATGGCCTGGGCGGAGGAGAAGCAGCGCAACCGATTCGCCTGCTTCGCCCGTCCGGTCGTCGTCGACACGGTGCAGGGATACGTGGGGATGTACCGCGGGAAGCCGGCCATCGGGCGCGCCTACGCCGGGCACCTCATCGAGAAGGGTGCCCTGTACTTCCAGCCGCAGCCGCGCTGAGGGACCGGTCCGGGGTCAGGGGTACTTCAGGCGGCTCAGCCACCACGGGGTGTCCGCTGATCCGGCCGCAGGATCGTTGAGGGTGTGCCGCAGGAACCGCTCGTCGAGTGGGGTGAGCACTGCGCGCAACTCGCGGGCGCAGTGCGGCGAAAGCGTGTGGAGGAGTACGTCGAGCGCGCCGCGCCGTTCCTCCGGACCCCAGTAATCGCCCTGGCCGACCAGCCCTCCCACACCCGTCCGCAGCGGGTGGAGCACTCCCTGCCCGGGGATGTCAGCCAGCTGCCGCCAGTGCCGGAACGCAACGCAGGCGGCGCCCGGCCAGAAGCGTTCCCGTTCGGCGTGAGCGAGTTCGGTCAGGGCGCGCATCGAGAGCCTGGGCACCACGGCGCGGCTCTCCCAAGGGCGGTGACGATGCCGCAGGCCCTTGCGGACGGCGGCGGGCGGCTTAGAGCCTGTCGGGTGACCTCTGATCGGGCGGCCACGCCCTGGCACGCACGCTTCCCGCGTTGCCGAAATGTCCCAGTAGCTCCTTCCCCGAGCTCTCAGCTTCGTTCGAGCAGGGGAGGCCCCATCCGAGGACATCCCGCCGCCTTGGAATCGCACGCACCAGACCGCGTCCGCTATCCGATCGAAGGTCACCCGACAGGCTCTTACGCGGCATGGGCCTTTCGTGTGTCGGTCATGCCGTCCATGACGCGCTGCCCCCGGGGGCGTGCGCGAGCGGTTTCGGCCGAGCGGTGCGCCCATGCGGCCTCGGTGCCCCCGACCGTCGGCCGTCGGCGCGGGGACGGCCGGCGGTCGGGGGAGACGCCGCGTACGTCAGGGGCGCCGGCGGGGCGATCAGCGCGCCCGCGATCAGGTGGGGAGGGACCGTGGCGAGAGAGAGACGCGCGAGACGCTCACTGTGCGAACGTAAGGGCGCCGACGCCGCAGGCGGGCGACGCGCGGGGTGATCGGCTGACAGTTCGATCGACGGAGGAGAACGGCATGTCGTACCCGGAACCGACGTACACGGACGACAAGGGCGAGATCAGCGCCACGTACCGGCCGGCGAGCACGGCGGCGAACCTGCTGACCCGCAGCGGCGGGAGTACCCACTACCTGGCGACCACGGAGACGACGCACGGCGAATTCGGGCTCTACCGGATGGACATGGCGCCCAGAGCCGGCGGCCCTGCCACACACTTCCACCGGTCCATCTCGGAGTCGTTCTTCATCCTCGACGGGACGGTGCGGATCTACGACGGCGCGCAGTGGGTCGACGCGACGCAGGGCGACTTCGTCTACGTACCGCAGGGCGGACTGCACGCCTTCCGGAACGACTCCGAGGCACCGGCGTCGATGCTGCTGCTGTTCACACCGGGTGCGCCGCGCGAGGAGTACTTCGAGAAGGTGGCGGAGGCCGCGCAGTGGTCGGAGGAGGAGCGGACCGAGTTCTTCATCAAGCACGACACGTACTGGACGGACTGACCCCTGCTCGCTCCCTCGCCTTCGGCAGCTCCCTGATCAGGGAGCCAGGCCCGTCTTGAGTCCAGCCCCGCACAGAGGGACGACGACACTGCGGTCCGTCCGGTCGCCGACCGCCGCCCAGCAGGCGACCCCGGTCGTCTCGACGTAGAAACCGCGGGCCGCCAGGTCCCTCTGTGCGGTACGGATCTGATCTTCCGTCACTGTGAGGAAGGTGCCGCCCGACTCCCGTACCGCCGCCAGGATCTGTCGGGCGCGCGGTGGGCGGGGGATGGCGATGCCCTCGGCGAGCGTGGGGGCGGGGGCGGCCCGGTCGGGAGGGTCGGGCAGGCCGTCCGCGCCTTGGTGGAACGCGGTGGCCAGCGGCGACACGGCCTCGGCTTGCACGGCGATCAGGGCGGGACGCGTGTCGATCAGGCCCTGGGCGAGGAGTTCCGCGGTGGCCAGCGCCGCGCCGAGCAGCAGCGTGCCGTTGCCGACCGGCACGGCGATGGCGTCGGGGAGCCTGCCGCCGAGGTCTTCCCACATCTCGTACACATACGTCTTCGTGCCGTGCAGGAAGTACGGGTTGAAGACGTGCGATGCGTAGAAGGTGCCGGGGGAGTCGGCGGCGGCCCTGGCGGCCAGCGCGGTGGCCTCGCGGTCGCCGGGGACGATCTCCAGGCGGGCGCCGTGGGCCCGGATCTGCTCGGTCTTCTTCGGGGATGTGCCCTCGGGGACGTACACGGTGCAGGGCAGTCGGGCCCGCGCGCAGTACGCGGCGACGGCCGTTCCCGCGTTGCCACTGCTGTCCGCGACGACGCGTCCGGGGGAGAGACGGCGGGCCAGCTCGGCGAGCATCACGGCGCCGCGGTCCTTGAAGGAGAGGGTCGGCATCAGGAAGTCGAGCTTGGCGGAGACCGTGTCGGTGAGCGGTACGAGCGGCGTGCGGCCCTCGCCGAGGCTGGTGGTGGGCGAGGAGAGGGGCAGCACTTCTTCGTAACGCCACAGTGAATTGACGCGTCCGGCAAGCGCGTTGACGGAGAGCGGTGCATCCGGCTCGAAGTCGAGGTCCCAGGGGCCGCGGCAGACCGGACAGCACCAGGTCAGGGATGTGGTGTCGGCGCGGGTGCCGTCCTGCGGGCAGAGATACGTGGCCATGTCCGCCAGCATGTCAGCCGTGTGGCGGGTGAATGGCAAAGGTATGGCGTTCCCCAAGGCCGTCTTGTGGGATTCCTATGGATCGGTCAATCTTTCGCAGACAGCAGGGAACGGGCAGCGCGGAAACCGGCGTTGTGATTGTCATGCTCATGCTATCTCGCTCGATCCGTTCCCGGGCGGCCCGCAACGCCACACCAACGCACCGCAATTGAGGAGGATCCCTCACATGTCAGTGATGCGTCACACCCCCCACGCGCGTCGAAGATTCGCTGCGGCGAGCGCCGTAGCAGGCGCCGCCCTCGCGCTCTCCACCGCGGCGGCGTTCCCCGCCACCGCGGCCGGCGCCGCGGCGGAAGGCCGGATCGAGAACGCGGGCGCGCCGGGCGCCATCAGCGGCAGTTACATCGTCACGCTCGACGAGGCGGCGGCTGAGGCCGGCTCCCCGCAGGGCAAGGCGCTCGCCAAGGAGTACGGCGCCACGATCAAGAAGACCTACCGTGCCGCCCTCAACGGCTACGCGGTCGAGCTCTCGGAGGCGCAGGCGAAGAAGTTCGCCGCGGACCCGGCCGTCGAGTCCGTCGTGCAGAACCGGACCTTCACGGTCTCCGGCACCCAGCCGTCACCGCCCTCGTGGGGACTGGACCGGATCGACCAGAAGACCCTGCCGCTGAACCAGAGTTACACCTATCCCGACAAGGCGGGCGAGGGTGTCACCGCGTACATCATCGACACCGGTGTCCGGATCACCCACAGCGACTTCGGCGGCCGGGCTTCGTACGGCTACGACGCCATCGACAACGACAACACCGCGCAGGACGGCTACGGCCACGGCACGCACGTGGCGGGCACCGTCGCGGGTTCCGCGTACGGCGTCGCCAAGAAGGCGAAGATCGTCGCCGTGCGGGTCCTCGACAACAGCGGCTCCGGCACGACCGCACAGGTCGTCGCGGGCATCGACTGGGTGACGGCGCACGCCGTCAAGCCCGCCGTCGCCAATATGAGCCTGGGCGGAGGGGCGGACTCCGTGCTCGACGCCGCCGTGCGCAACTCCATCGCGTCCGGCATCACCTACGCCGTGGCCGCGGGCAACGAGTCGACCAACGCCTCCACCAAGTCCCCGGCACGCGTCACCGAGGCCATCACCGTCGGCTCCACGACCAGCACCGACGCCCGCTCCAGCTTCTCCAACTACGGCAGCGTGCTGGACATCTTCGCCCCGGGCTCGTCGATCACCTCCTCCTGGAACACCAGTGACAGCGCCACCAACACCATCTCCGGTACGTCGATGGCGACCCCGCACGTCGCCGGCGCCGCGGCCCTCTATCTGGCCGACCACCCCGCCGACACTCCCGCACAGGTCTCCGCCGGACTGGTCGCCGCGGCCAGCACCGGAGTGGTGACCAGCCCGGGCACGGGTTCGCCGAACCGGCTGCTGAACGTCGGCAGCGGCACCACGACGCCGCCGGGCCCGAAGTTCGAGAACACGACGAGTTACACCATCAGCGACAACTCCACGGTCGAGTCGCCGATCACCGTCACCGGTGTCACCGGCAACGCACCCGCGGCGCTGAGCGTGCCCGTCAACATCACGCACACGTACATCGGCGACCTGAAGATCGACCTGGTCGCGCCCGACGGGTCGGTCTACAACCTGAAGGCGTACGGAACGGGCGGCAGCACCGACAACGTGATCACCACCTACACGGTGAACGCCTCGTCGGAGGTGGCCAACGGGACCTGGAAGCTGCGGGTCAGCGACAATGCCGCGGCCGACACCGGGAAGATCAACTCCTGGGCCCTGCAGTTCTGATCCTTGCGACGGCGGGTCCGTGAACGGACCGAGGGTGCGGGGGCGGCTGCCCCCGCACCCTCTCGCCTGCTAATGCCGGCCCAGGCCCTGGTCGACGGCGGTCATCAGCTCGCCGTCGTCCGTGTCCCCGTCCAGCGACCAGAACATCGCACCGCCGAGGCCGTGGCTGCGGATGTACGAGGTCTTGGTGCGCAGCACCTGCGGGTCGTCGTACGTCCACAGGGTCGTGCCGTCGAACAGCCAGGCGTGCCCGTTCCTCACATCCCGGTGGATCTTGTACGTACCGGAGTCGGCCAGCTTCTTGAGGGCCTTGTAGTCCTCGTAGCCCGCCGCCCAGGTGGCGGGTGCGGGGGCCGCGGCCGGCCGGCCGAGACCGTCGCCGCCGCCCGTCACGCCGGTCCAGCCCTGACCGTAGAACGGCATGCCCATCACCAGCTTGCGGGCAGGGGCGCCGCGCTCGATCCAGTCGCCGACGGTCTGGTCGACGCTGAAGTCGCCCTTCGCGTACAGCGCGGACTGCTGCGCGGTGGTCTTCTCGCCGGAGACATGGAAGTCGTAACCCTGGAGGTTCACGAAGTCGAAGTCCCGCATGATGCGGCGCACGTCGAAGCCCGCGTCGATCTTGGCGGGGGCGGTGGGGACGAACGCGGAGAGGTCGTAGTGCTTCGGCCTCGCGCCGTGGCCCTTCCCTTTCCGCGCCTTCGCGCTGCTCTTCGCGTACGCGTCGAGCTGGGTACGGAACTCGTGCACCAGGGCGGTGAAGTTCTGCTTGTCCTCGGGGCGGTAGACCGTGTCCGTGTCGCCGGCGGAGCCGGGCCACTCCCAGTCGATGTCCACGCCGTCGAAGAGCCCGGCTGCGGCTCCCTCGCCGCCGCGCGCCCCGTCCACCGGCAGATTGCCCTTGATGTACAGGTCGATGCAGGAGGAGACGAACTTCTTGCGGGAGGCGGAGGTGCGGGCCGCGTCCGAGAAGTGGGTGGACCAGCTCCAGCCACCCAGCGAGATCATCACCTTCAGACCGGGGTGCTTGGCCTTGAGCTCGCGCAGCTGGTTGAAGTTGCCCGCGAGAGGCTGGCTGTCGGTGTCCGCGACGCCGTCCACCGACCCGGCGGCGTCGAGCGGACGGACGTAGTCCGCCCAGGCGTCCGCCTCACCGGGCACATTGCCGGCCAGGCACGTGCCGTCGGCGCTCGCGTTGCCGAAGGCGTAGTTGATGTGGGTGAGTTTGGCGGCGGCACCGCTCGTGTCCAGGTCCTTGACCTGGAAGTTGCGCCCGTAGACGCCCCATTGGGTGAAGTAGCCGACGCGCTTGTAGGCGGGGGCGGACGCGGCGGCATGGCGGCCGTCGCTTCCGGTGCCGCTGGTGGGGCGATCTGCCGTGGCGGAGGCGGAGGCGGGGGCGATGCCGGCCGCGAGCGAGAGGGCGGAGGCGGCAAGGGCGAGTCCGGACAGGGTTCTTCGACGCATGAGGCCCGTTCCTGTGCGTGTGCCGAGAAGTACGAGAGCCGTGCTGTGAGTCGTGCCGTGTGCAGAGGAAGTTATTGGTCTGGACCAAGCGTGGTCAAGGGGTGGGGGCCGGTCGCGGGTGATCGGGGGGCGGCCGGGAGGCGGGTATGCGTCGTGCGGCGCCATGTCATCACTTCGGGTGAAACTTTGGCCTGTGCTTGCGGTCCACAACCGACGGTTGCCAGGCTGTTGCAGACTGTCAACCTGTTGGGAGTGGCCTGTGACTTTCGGTGAGCAGCCCGCCTATTTGCGCGTTGCGAGCGATCTGAGAGAGAAGATCGCCAATGGTTCGCTGCCGCCGCATACGCGCCTGCCGTCGCAGGCCCGTATCCGCGAGGAGTACGGAGTCTCCGACACGGTCGCGCTGGAGGCGCGCAAGGTGCTGATGGCCGAAGGGCTGGTCGAGGGGCGCTCCGGTTCCGGTACGTATGTGCGCGAGCGCCCGGTCCCGCGTCGCATCGCCCGTTCCGGAAACCGTCCGGGCGCCGGTGCCAGCCCGTTCAGCCAGGAACAGACGGCGGACGGGGTGCGGGGGACGTGGGAGTCCCGCAGCGAGCAGGAAGGGGCGAGCCCGGAGATCGCCGAACGGCTCGGCATCGAGACGGGTGACCGGGTGATGCGTACGAGATACATCTTCCGGGAAGCGGGGGAGCCGATGATGCTCTCCACTTCCTGGGAGCCCCTCGCCATCACGGGGCGTACGCCGGTGATGCTGCCGGAGGAGGGCCCGTTGGGCGGCTGCGGGGTGGTCGAGCGGATGGCCGCGATCGACGTCGTCGTGGACAACGTGGTCGAGCAGGTCGGCGCGCGCCCGGGGCTGGCGGAGGAGCTCCTGGCGCTCGGCGGTGTGCCGGGTCATGTGGTGATGGTGATCGGGCGCACGTACTACGCGTCGGGGCGGGCGGTCGAGACGGCGGACGTGGTGGTGCCCGCCGACCGCTACCGGATCGCCTACCACCTTCCTGTCAGGTGAGCGGCGGTTCGCGCGCAGGTGGGCTTCATCGGGGCCCGCTGTCGAGCCCTCGGTCGAGCTCGGCGCCGATCCCTTTGCCGAGTGCTCCGGCGGGACTTTTCCTGGCGCCCGGCGGGCTCCCGGCCGGGATTTCTGTCGAGTGACCGATACCCGGACGGCCTGTCCGGGGCCCGTGACGACGAGTTAACGCCCCCTCGGTTCCCGTAACCGAGGGGCAATCACTGGCCGTAACGAGTTGTCATGTCCTGCTCCTACCTTCCCGTTCGTACCCGCACACCGGACAGACGAACGGGAAGTCACCGATGACGGACACAGCCACCCCCACGACGGCCGGGGTCCCGCAGGCGCAGCCCGCCGGAGCTTCGGGATCCGACGGGGCTGCCGGGACACCGGTCGCCGCCCCGCCGCCTCCCGGACGCGGCTATGCCGGACTCGCCGCCGACGAGAGCCGGGAGGACTACTCCCTCCGCTACGCACCGCATTCCTTCCGGCGCTGGTCGCCCTCGGTGGTCGCGGGCACCGCGCTCGGCGGGATCGCCTATCTCGCCGACTTTGCGATCGGTGCCTCGATCGTCTTCACCTACGGCTTCACCAGCGGTCTCGCCTCGATCCTCACCGCGGCGACGATCATCTTCCTCACCGGTATTCCGATCGCCCGGGCCTGTGCGAAGTACGGCCTCGACATGGACCTGGTCACGCGCGGCGCCGGCTTCGGCTACTTCGGCTCGACGCTGACCTCGTTGATCTACGCGTCCTTCACCTTCATCTTCTTCGCCCTCGAGGGCTCGATCATGGCGCAGGCCATGCACCAGGCCGTCGGGCTGCCGGTCCAGGCCGGCTATCTGCTGACCACATTGATCGTCATCCCGATCGTCTTCCGGGGCATGGGCGCGCTCGCCAAGGTGCAGGCCTGGACCCAGCCGATCTGGATTGTCGGCATGGTCCTGCCGTTCGTGGTACTCGCCTTCAAAGCACCGGACGCCTGGGGCGCGTTCGGCTCCTTCGGCGGTACGGAAGGCGCGGGCTCCGGCTTCTCCTGGATCGGGTTCGGACTCGGCACGGGCGTCGCCCTCTCGCTGATCGCCCAGATCGGCGAACAGGCCGACTATCTGCGCTTCATGCCCGCCAAGACCGAGGCCAACAAGCGCCGCTGGAACCTCGCTGTGCTCGCCGCCGGGCCCGGCTGGGTCATCATCGGGGCGGCGAAGCAGCTCGGCGGCGCGCTGCTCGCCTTCGTGGCGCTGGAGGCGGTCGGCAAGACACACGCACTGGAGCCGATCGCACCGCAGATCGAGGCGCTGAGGCCGTGGCTCGGCTCGTTCGCCCTGCCCGCCGCCGCGGTCTTCGTGATCGTCTCCCAGATCAAGATCAACGTGACCAACGCCTACAGCGGTTCACTGTCCTGGTCGAACTTCTTCTCCCGCATCACCCACAAGCACCCGGGCCGGGTCTGGTACATCTTCCTCAACCTCGCCATCGCGCTCACGCTGATGGAGATGGACATGTTCGCGGCCCTCAACAAACTGCTGGGCTTCTACTCGAACGTGGGCATCGCCTGGATCGCAGCCGTCGCCGCCGACCTGGTCATCAACAAGCGGATCGGTCTGAGTCCCCGGTACATCGAGTTCAAGCGCGCCTACCTGTACGCGGTGAACCCGGCCGGATTCGGCGCGATGGTGATCTCCTCGACCGTTTCGATCCTTGCCTTCTTCGGGCTGTTCGGCACCTACGCGGAGGCCTTCTCGACCTTCATCGCCGCCGGACTCTCCCTGACGCTCTGCCCGTTGATCGCGTGGGCGACGAAGGGCGCGTACTACCTGGCCCGCCCCAACCCGGTGAACGGGCCGGGCGTCGAGATCGAGGACCTCACCGCCACCCACACCTGCTCGGTCTGCGACACCGCCTACGAGCTCCCGGACATCGCCGACTGCCCGGTCCAGTCGGGACCGATCTGTTCGCTGTGCTGCTCGCTGGACGCGGAGTGCGGGGACATCTGCCGCAAGGACCCGACCGCCGGCCCGGTCCTCATGCCGATGCCGATGCCGACGCTGCGCACGGCGCCGGGGCCGGCCTAGCTGGCGGAGGTGGCGGAGGTGTAAGCGGCACGACCACTCCGCGAGGCATTGGGGGCGCATCCGAATGGGTGCGCCCCTTCGCGTTGGCCGGATCGGTGCCTCTTTGTGTAATTACGTATGCGTTGCGTAAAGGTCAGGCGTACGCTCGGGCATATGCGTACTGCGGTTTCCTGGGGATCCTTAGAGGCGTGCACGCCGTTCAGGGGAGGGGCTCAATGCTCGGGAGGGACACGATGAGCGACGGCGGTGCCGTGCTCCCTTGGCTGGTGATACGGCAGGACGACAACGGCAATCGGTACCGCGTCGGCAGGTACGCCACGCGGGACGAGGCGCAGAAGATCGCCGACAAGCTCGACAATCGCGGACACAAGCAGCTCTATTGGGTGGAGCGCATGGGGCAGAGCGCCCGGCCGTGACCGGCGGGCGGCAACGGGGGTGGTACGGGGCGGGGCCTGTGAGGGGCGGAACCGGGGACTACGCTCCGGCCTATGAGTGATCGCGTGGTGGTGGCCGGAGCCGTCTATGACCAGGGGCGCCTGCTGGCCGCGCGTCGCAGTGCGCCGCCCGAGCTGGCCGGCCGCTGGGAGCTGCCCGGTGGAAAGCTGGAGCCGGGGGAGAGCGGCGAACAGGCGCTCGTACGTGAACTCCGCGAGGAACTAGGCGTCGAGGCCGAGCCGCTGGAGCGCATCCCCGGCGAGTGGCCGCTCAAGCCCGGATACGTACTCCGGGTGTGGACCGCGCGACTGGTGTCCGGCGTGCCCGCACCGCTCCAGGACCACGACGAGCTGCGCTGGCTCGGGCCCGGCGAGGGTGACGAGATCGACTGGCTGGATCAGGACCGGCCCGCCGTCGCCGAAGCCATGCGCCGCCTCCCGGCCGGATCCGCGCCGACCGAATCCACACCGACCGAATCCACACCGACCGGGACCGCGCCGACCCGGAGCTTGCCGGGCGGTGCACGCCACTGATCGGGTGCCCCCTCCGTGCCCGCGCTGCGCGCACGTCGCCGTACGCCCGTACGCCCTACGCGTCGATTCCGGCGATAGGCCGCCCTAAATATCGGGTATGTGCTGATTAGCCCCCGTAAACAGGACGTTCCTCGTTGCTGGTCTTGGGAAGTGATCGGCGTGATCGATACCGAAGGCGACTGCGCCGAGTGGACCTTTCCAGCAGTGCCCGGCGCCGTCCGTACTGCTCGGCATGCGGTCCACGAGGCGCTGCGGGGGTGGGGACTCGACGCGGCCGTCGGTGATGTGACCGTCCTGCTGGTCAGCGAGCTGGTGACCAATTCCTTGCGCTACACCTCGGGCCCCATCGGGGTACGGCTGGTGCGCCCCCACCTCGATGGCGAAGTTCCGGACGCCCGCCCCGGACTGCTTGTGGAAGTCTCCGATCCGCTTCCGGATCCGCCCACCGAACGTGCTGCCGCACCCGACGACGAAGGTGGCCGAGGACTGCAGCTGGTGGCCTGTTCCGCACGCCGCTGGGGGACCCGGCGCGGAAAGAGTGGCAAGACGGTGTGGTTCGAGCTGGCCCTCCCTGGTTAGGAGTGGGGGTGGGACGCACAGCGATCACCAGAGGTCGGGCAGAACCTGGCTGAAAGGGACTGTGGCCGTGCTGTGATCGTGAACGCCGTGTCGGTAAGCGCCGTAGTGCTGAATACTGCGGGCAGGACCGGTCCGGTGTGTGAGCTGGAGGGGACGGTCGCGTGAGCGAAATACCTGGGACAGCGGGCGACGTCGTGTGGCAGAGCAGCCCGCCTGGCTCGATCTATGACTACATCAGGGTCGCCTCCTTCTCGATCGGCCCCGACGGGCTGATCGAGCAGTGGAGCCGCCGGGCCGCCGGCCTCTTCGGCATTGCCGCGCACGAGGCGGTGGGCAGGGACCCGGTCGAGACCTTCATGCCCGCAGAGCTGCGCACCGGTGGCCATCGCCGGGTCGGCGAGATACTCGACGGCAAGGAGTGGACGGGCCTCGTCCCCTTCCGGATGCCAGGCGAGAACGCCGTGCACGGTCTTGCCGAGGTCTATGTCATGCCCAGCGAGACGGAGAGCGGGGAACCGGCCGCCCTCTGTATCGTCGTGGACGTCCGCGCCCTGCGGCGTATCGAGACGGACCTTGCGGCATCGCAGGCCATTTTCGGTCAATCTCCCTTCGGTTTCGTGCTGTTCGGCACAGACTTCACGGTCGTGCGCGCCAACCAGCGCTTTGCCACCGTCTTCGGCGGCCAGGCCGACGACCACCGCGGCCGCACGGTCGACGACTATCTCGCCCGCCCCGAGGCCGAGCGGCTCACCGCCACACTCCGGCGTGTTCTGGAGACCGGGGACTCCGTCACCGATCTCCAACTCGTCGGCACCGCGCCGGGCGACTCCGAGAGCCGCCACTGGTCGATGAACCTCTACCGCGTGCACAGCGGAGCAGGCCGCCCCATCGGCATAGCCGGACTGGCCACCGATGTCACCCGCCGACACATCGCCGCCCGCGAGGCCGCCAGCGCCCGCCGCAACCTCGCCCTGCTCAACGAGGCCGGCGCCCGCATCGGCAACTCCCTCGACCTGGAGACCACCGCCCGCGAACTCCTCGGCGTCGCTGTACCCGGCTTCTGCGACCTCGCCTCGGTCGACCTCTATCAGGGGCTGCTCACCGGCGACGAGGCGCCGCCCGGCAGTTGGGGCTCGCTCCACCACGAGTCCGTCGGCGGATCCGCGGAACTGCGCCGTGTCGCCTTCGCCAGTGCTGTGTCGGATGCCCTTCCGGCCACCGCCCCGGACAGCGCCTCGACCGACGATGCCATCAACCCGCCCGCCCTGGGCGCCGTCCACCGCTACTCCTTCAACTCCCCCTGTTCCATAGCCCTGCGGACCGGCCAAGTCGAGGACGTCCCCGGCGACGACCGCGGCTTCGTCCAGTCCACCCTTGCCGTTCCGATGGTCGCCCATGACACCGTCGTCGGTCTCGTCCAGTTCTCCCGCACCAAGGGCAGCGAACCCTTCGGCGAACGCGACCGGGCCCTCGCCACCGAACTCGCCGCCCGCGCCGCCGTCTGTATCGACAACGCCCGCCTCTACCGGCGCGAGCACGAGCGCGCGCTCATCCTCCAGCGCAGCCTGCTGCCACCGGGCGATCCCGAGGCCGCCGGTCTCGACATCGCCTGCCGTTATCTCCCCGGCAACACCGCGACCGAGGTCGGCGGCGACTGGTTCGACGTGATCGAACTCCCCGGACACCGCACCGCCCTGGTGGTCGGCGACGTCATGGGCCGTGGACTGCGGGCCGCCGTCGCCATGGGCGAACTGCGCACCGCCGTAAGGACCCTGGCCCTCCTCGACCTGGAACCCGCCGAGGTGCTCTCCGCCCTCGACGAGGTCGCCCGCGGTCTGGGCACCCCCGGTGTCAGCTCCCCCTCCGACGGCCTCGGCGGCGCCCAGTGGCCGTCACGGGCGTCCCACAAGGCCCGGGATGCAGATCTCTCCGAGGTCTATCTGGCGACCTGTGTCTACGCCGTCTATGACCCGGTCACCCGGCGGTGCACCTTTGCCAACGCCGGACACCTCCCCCCTGTTGTGGTCGAGCCGGGCGAACCCGCCCTGCTGCTCGACGTCCCGCCCGGGATGCCGCTCGGCGTCGGCGGCGAACCCTTCGAGGAAGTCGAGGTCGAACTGAAGGAGGGTGCCCTCCTCGCCCTCTACACCGATGGTCTCGTCGAGTCCCGCGACCACCCGCTCGACGAAGGACTGCAGGCACTGCGCAACGCCCTCATCGAACCCGAGCTCCCGCTCGAGGACGTCTGCGACCACGTACTGACCACCCTCGACACCCGGCACGGTGAGGACGACATCGCCCTGCTGATGGCCCGCATCCAGGGGCTGCCGATCGACGCGGTCGGCGACTGGCGGCTGCCGCGCGAACCACGCTCCGTCGGCCGTGCCCGCGAACTGGCCCGTCGCCAACTGCTCGCCTGGGAACTCGATGACCTGGTGGACACCACCGAACTGCTCGTCAGTGAGCTGGTCACCAACGCTCTGCGCTACGGCGAGGGCGAGATCCGGCTCAGGCTGCTGCGCGACCGTACGCTCGTGTGCGAGGTATGGGACGCGGGTCTCGTCCAGCCGCGGCGACGCCGAGCACGCGACACGGACGAGGGCGGGCGCGGGTTGCAGCTGGTCGGACTGCTGAGTGCGGCCTGGGGTTCGAGGCGGACTCCGCGCGGCAAGACCGTCTGGTTCGAGCTGCCGCTGCCCGACGGGGAACCGGCCGCAGAACGCACGGTCGAGCAGTTGCTGAGCATGTTCTGAACGCGGGACCGGGACCTGGGGTCGGAACGGCTGCCGCTCCGGGTGCGGCGGTCATGACGCCGTTTTCAGGGCAGCAAGCCGGGCCTCGATCTCGGCGCTGTCGCCCAGGCTGTCCAGCCGCTCGAACTGGGCGTCCAGGGACGATGCGGCGAGCTCCTGCTTGCCCATCGCCTTCGCCTCCTCGCGCCGCACCTTGTCCTCGAAGCGGCTGAGCTCACTGGTCGGGTCCAGCACATTGATGTTCTTGACGGAGTCCAGCATCTGGTTCTGCGCCTGGGCGGACTTGGCGCGTGCGACGAGCTCGTCCCGCTTGGACTTCAGCTCTGTCAGCTTGTTCTTCATCTGGTCCAGGCCGGACTTGAGCTTGTCCACCACCTCCGTCTGCGCGGCGATCGTCGGCTCTGCGGTCTTCGCCTCCTTCTCCGACTGCAACTGGCGGCCGAGCGCGACCTTGGCCAGGTTGTCGAACGTGTCGGCCTCCTCTGCCGAGCCCGCCGCCCGCAGCTCATCGGCCTTGCGACTGGCGGCGAGTGCCTTGTCGCCCCATTCCTTGGCGGCGTCGACGTCCTCCCGGTGGTCCTGCTCCATCAGCCGCAGATTGCCGATGGTCGCCGCCACCGCCTGTTCGGCCTCCGAGATGTTCGCCGTGTAGTCGCGGATCAGCTGGTCCAGCATTTTCTGCGGATCCTCCGCCTGATCCAGCAGCGCATTGATGTTGGCCTTTGCCAGCTGAGTGACGCGGCCGAGGATGGTTTGTTTGGTCATGGCACCTCTCCTTGGTATGGGCCGTGTGGACCGTATGAATTCCATGGGCTGTGCGAATCGGGCAGGCCGTACGGGCAGTCCGAACGCTCGCGCGCATGTTGCGCCGATTTTTCAGAAGCGGCCGCCGCCGCCCCGCCGGCCACGGGTGCCCCCGCCGCCGAAACTGCCGGGCCCGCCCCCGCTACCCCTCCCGCCGAATCCGCCCCCGAACCCCCCTCCGTAGCCGCCGCCCCCGCCGCCCAGGAGACCGCCGAGGATGATCCCGCCGAGGACTGCCCCGCTCATCCCGCCTCCGCCTCCTTGTACACCGCCCGGACCGTTTCGGTTCCCGTACGCCCGCACATCCTGTTCGGCCAGGCTCTGCGCCTGTCCGGCCAGCGAGTCCGCCCGGTGCGCCTCTGCCAGCGCGCCCTGCGGATCGTCGTTCCCGGCCAGCTCCCGGGCCCGCTCCAGTCGCCGCTGCGCCTCCGCGAGGCGGGTCCGGGCCTGGCTGCCCACCGCCCCGCGGTTCGTCGTGATGTAGTCCGCGGCTGCGGCAATGGCCGAGCGTGCGGTGAGCGTCGCCCGGTCGAGCAGGGACTGGGCGCGGCGATGGCCCTGCTCCCGCTCGCGCGCCCCGGCCAGCGCCTTGTCGAGCGCCGCATCCGCCTCCTCCACTCTGCGCAGCGCATCGATGGGGTCGTAAGGCCCGGCCGCCAGCTCCCTCTTCACCTCGCCGAGCACCGACCGGGCCCGGGCGATCCGGCCCCGCAGATCCGCGGTCGGCACGTTTTCCGCGGTGCCTTCGAGCAGCCCGTTCGCATCGGCCAGATCGGCTTCTGTCTCGGTGAGTGCGGCCGGCAGCTTCGCCGCCGCCTCCGCGAGCTCCTGGGCCCGCCGGTCCACGGCGTCGACGAGGGTGGTCGCCTGACCGACCGCGCCCTCGGTGGCCCGTACGTACACCGCGGCTGCCGCGTTGTTGCCCCTGTCCACCGCCTGTCGCGCCTGGTTGAGACTCGAGGTCGCGAAGACGAGACGGTCCTTCGCCTGTTCGACATCGCCCGTGACGGAGGAGGAGGCCGATTCCGCATACCGACTGCGCAGCGTGGTGAGAACCGTGTCGGCCGCCGAGACCCGGCCCGCGAGCGTACGGAAAGCGGACTCGGCGGTGGCCACGGCCTGCGGAGCGTTGCGTTCCAGTGCGCGCAGCCCGTCGAAGTCCTCGGACACGGCGTCGAGTCGTGTGTTGGCCTCGGTGCAACGACTGATGATCTCGTCCAGCATCCGACGGCGCGTCGCGTCGTCCTCGGGGAAGGCGTCGTCGAGCTGCTGGCGCAACCGGAACGCGGCGGTCAGCTCGTCTTTCGCGAACGTGACGGCCCCAGTGAACGGGGCGGCGGTCTCCTCCCCGAACTGCGCGGTGGCAAAACCGAGTTCCTCTTCGCTGGTGCGGACCGCGTCGTCCGTGTCCACCAGCGTCTGTTTGGCCCGGGCATCGAGTTCCGGAAGCGGAGTCGGCGGCTCCGGCGGAGGGGCGCCCCGTCCCCAGCCGGTCGCGCCGGGAGTGGTGCGGGTCGTGGTGCGTTTCTTCCGGCGGATGTACGCATGGGCGGCGACCGCTCCCGCCCCGCCGGCGAGGGCCACGGGCAGGAGCAGGTCCCAGGCGCTCGTCCCGCCGGGATTCCCCGTTCCGGGATCGTTGGCGCCGGGTGTGACGGCGGGGGTGGGCACGGCCTTCCCGGCCAGCACGGCGGTATAGCCGTCGGCCGCTCCGATGGCGGCGCCCGCCCAGTCACTCTCCCTGAGGGCCGGTTCGATGGCAGTGCTCGCCACGTCCCGAAGCTGGGCGTCGGTCAGGCGGGAGCCCTGGTCGACGGTGTACGCGTACTGCCGGTCGTGTGTGGCGACAGCGAGCAGCACGTCCTCCAGGCCGAGCCCGTTCTTACGGGCGGTCTCATCGGTCCAGTTCTGCGCGGAACGGCCGGAGAAGTCACGTACATACACGACGAAGAGCTGGATGCGGCGGTCGGCGTAGAGACGGTCGAGTGCGGCGACCACTTCGGACCTTCGATCACCGAGAGCACCCACTTTGTCGGTGATCTGCCCGTCCCGGGACAACGTCACGGGGTCGTCGGCGCGGGCGATCGGCGCAGCGGGAAGGGCCAGCCAGGCCAACGCGAACAGCACGGCGACGAGGGCGCGGCCCGGTATGAGGATCCGGGTACGGCTCACGAGCTGCATCACCTTTGTGAGGTTATGTCCACCCTCAGTCACCCGCGACCCGGCGGTCCGCCCGGCGTTGTCGCGACGTGATCCTCCGCGGTGGGGTCCTACGGTCCGCACTGCGGGGGATCGATGACGCCGTCGTACAACCGCATCCGCCACCACGCCTCCCGTCGCCACGGATGACCGGGCGCGCGCGGATCGGGGAGGGTCCGGCGCAACAGCTCCCTGTCGATTCGGGCGACGAGGCGGCCCAGCTCGGCCTGCGGTCGGGGCGGCAGCAGGGCCAGGACGTCGTCGAGCACGTCCCTGGCAAGGGTCACGTCGTCGAGCGAGCAGCCCCGGCAGGGGCAGTCGGCGAGGCCGGGGTACAGCGTGCGGCCCGGGAGGCCGAAGAAGGAGTGACAGCGACGCAGGGCTGCGGCCGTGGCACCCGGGAAGACCGTGCACCCATCGTTCTCATGCTCCACACGACGGATCGCGGCGCTGGTGGAGAGGGACAGCCGGTGGATCCTGCCCGGCTCGAACAACCATCCTGCCGTTCTCTGCTGGGCGGCGCGCAGCGCGCCGGGCTGCTTACGCGGCATCGGCCCTTCGGCAGGGAGGAGTCATGGCGGTCATACTGCCACGGCACGCCGACAAGCAAGGGGGTACCGGAGTGCGTATGCGTATGAGAGCTATGGCCGGTGCTGTGCGGAATCGGGTGGGCCTGTTCCGCTGGAGCCGGCTCTGGGAGACCTGGCCGCGACGGATCGCGCTCGGCCTCGTCCTGGTGATGGTGGTTCCGGTGGTCACGGCGGGTGTCGCGCTGCGGATCAACTACTCCGGCGATCCCGGCGCCGGGACCCGTACCCGCGGCCGTGATGCCGTCTGGCTGGGCCACGCCTGGGTCGACGGGCGCAAGACCGACAAGGACCTCGCCGCGTTCGCCGCCCGGATCAGGGGGACCGGGATCAAGGACCTGTACGTCCATGCCGGGCCCCTGGAACACGACGGCACACTGCCCACCACCCGCTACCCGAAGGCGCGATGGCTGCTCGATGCCGTGCACCGCACTCTGCCGGGCATCCGGGTGCAGGCCTGGCTCGGCGACGTCCTGGCCACCGAAGGTCCCGACGGGCTTCGTCTGGAACGGTCCGCGTCCCGCACCGCGGTGGTCGCCTCCGCGCGGCAGATCCTCGATGCCGGTTTCGACGGTGTCCACTTCGACCTCGAACCCCTGCACTCCGGCGACCGGCACTATCTCTCGCTGCTCGACGACCTGCACGCCCTCACACAGGCCCGATCGGCACCGCTCTCCGTCGCCGCCCACCAGATCGACCCGCTGCCCGCCGCGCACAGCGTCGTGGGCACGCTCAGCGGCAGCCCCAAGTGGTGGTCGCAGAAGTTCTTCGGGCAAGTGGCACGGCGTGTGGATCAGATCGCCGTCATGTCGTACGACAGCTGGATGCCGCTGGAGGGCATGTACGGCGGCTACGTCGCGGAGCAGACCGCGCTCGCCCTCGAAGTGACTCCCCGGGAGACCGATCTGCTGATGGGCCTGCCGTTCTTCCACGAGGACGATCTCGGGCACCACGAGTCGGCGGAGACGGTCGAGGCCGCGGTCCGCGGCACCAGACTGGGTCTGGGACGCACGGACCGCGGCCGGGAACGGTTCGGAGTCGCGCTCTATGTGGACTTCGCCGCGCGGGAAGGTGACTGGGCGACGTACCGCGAGGGCTGGAACTGACCCCGTTGCACGCCGCCGGGGGGTCAGATGGAGAAGCGCTCCTTGGCGAGCAGCGGACGCACCTTCGACCGGAACCCGCCCGTCCTGAAAGGCCGTTGCAGCAGGCCGGGGCGGATCGCCTGGGCCAGTGCCGCGGCGATCATGCCCTGGTCGAGGGCGAGCATGTAATCACTGACCCGTCCGGTGCGGACATTGACGGAGTCCCGGAAGCCGTAACCGTCGTGGTAGGCGCCGAAGTCGCGATCGAGCGCCCGCAGGTTGGCGATCGCCTCCACCGGTGCGTACGGCAGGGCGAGAAATGAGGCGTGCGGGGTGACCACACCGTTCGTGAATGCCGACGCGGGCGGCAGCGGCGCGCCGTCCGTGGTGTACGTGCGGTCGGTATTGGAGGCATAGCCGTCAACCTGCATGCCGATGGCGTCGACGCCGTACTCCTGGTAACCACCCTCGGGAATGTTGGCGGGGGAGAAACCCCAGTACCCGTACTTCGCTTCGTCCATGCCGTGTTCGATCTGGCTGCGGACGTAACGCTGGTGGGTGAGGCCCCAGGACTGCGGCGACCACTCCGGCTCCGGCACGAACAGCGGCACCATCAACGCCTCGAACATCGAACCACCCCAGCTGGGGACGATCTTCCGGCCGCGGTGGTTGTAGTGGCCCTGCCAGACGCGGATGCCGTCCATGGCGACGTACGAACCCTGCGGATGCTGCTCCTGCCCGTGCTCCGGAAGCATCGTGCGCAGCAGGTGCCAGTAGTGGTCAGCCGGCAGTGATCCGTCCGCGATGCCGAGGTAACTTGCCATGCGCGGCTCGGTGTTGAGCGCGCCGTAATGGTGACCGGTGGGCTCCTCGGTGTCGGGCCAGAAGCCGCCGCGCAGCTGGCCGGGGCCGGCGACCGGGTCGGCCGGGTCGTACGGCGTGTAGTAGTACGACCAGTCGGCGGTAGCCAGGATCCGGGAGACGCGCGGGCGCAGCGCGGGCGAGGCGTCGGCGGCGATGCGCAGGCCGGTGATCAGCCAGGCGTTGTCGACGGAGGAGAGGAACGGGCGGACCGGGTCGCCGGTGCCGGGCCACTCGGACAGCACCGAACCGTCGTGCGCGTCGTACCAGTTGAGCCAGAAGCCGTGGTGGCGCTCCAGCTTCTCGACGGCCTGCACGGTGCGCTCGAGCCTGCGGTGCATTGTGGCGTCGCCGATCACGCCGAGACCGCCCGCGGCCACGGTCGACCAGAGTCCGCAGCCGATATTGGTGGGCGACGTCTGGCGGGACTGGACGGGTCCGCCGGACCCGCTGACATCGATCTTGTCCGTGGCCAGACCGAGGTCGGTCGTCATTGCCTCGATCGAGTGGTACGTGTCGCGGAACCAGCGCAGCAGCAGCGGTGTATCAAAGGCATGAACAGGATGTGCGCCATGCGAGGCATGCGTGGGTTGACCGGATCGAGCGGTCGGAGCGGCGCTCGCGGAGGACGCGGATACGGCTCCGAAGGACAGGGCGGCAGCCCCGGTCCCTGCAGCGGTGATGAACGTGCGACGGTCCATGAAGGTCCAGCTCCCGGTGGCAGAAGGGGGATGGGGGGATTTCGTGGCGTGCTCGATGCGGCGGCAGGTAGACGGCCGCGGGTGTGGCTGCGCCGATGGCGCGGTTTTCGGGTGTGGCTGTCGGCACGTCCGAGGCCGTGGGGCGTCGGGCACGCCGAAGGGTGCAGCGCGGGAACCGGCGGCCGTCAGGTTCCGCCGGTTCCCGCACTGGAGGGGGCCGTCAGGTGGCTCCCGGTCTGTGGGGTTTCGTCAGTCGGCGATGCGCGGCAGGGTGCGGGTGCGGCCCATCTCGCCCAGCCAGACGGCGGACGGCTTCGGCAGCCGCTCGAAGGTCTCCGGGTTCCAGCCGATCAGACCGAAGGTGGGCTTGTAGGAGCCCCACTCGTAGTTGTCGAGCGCGCTCCACGCCAGATAGCCCTGAACGTTGAGACCGTCCTGCAGCGCGGACGCGACCTCGTTCAGAGCCCCGGTGTAGTAGTCGACACGGCGACTGTCGACATCGGTCGCGATGCCGTTCTCGGTGACGATCAGTGGCACCTCGCTGCCGACCACCTCGGCGGTGTGGCGCAGCGCGTAGCCCACCGCGGACGGGTAGTACTCCCACTGCGTGAGGGTGCGCTCGACGCCCTCGGCCGTCGGGATCGGTCCGTCGGCGCCGATCCTGGTACGGGTGTAGGACTGGACGCCGATCCAGTCGTCGCCGCGGGCGGCCTCGATGAAGATGTCCTCGCGCGGGTAGCGGTACGCGGCCGTGACGTCCTCGGCGCCCGGGAGCGCCTGGTAGACCTGGTTGGCGATGGTCCAGCCGACCTGGATGTCGGCGTTGATCGCCTTGACCTCCTTGACGGCGGCGTGGTGGGCGGCGATGACGGCCTGGGTGGTCTCGTCGTCCGGGGTCGGCAGCCCGGCCGGCGGGAAGCTGTTGTCGCCCCGCTTGGCCTGGCCGGCCATCACGGCGATCATGTTGGGCTCGTTGATGGTGCAGACGTGGCTGACGTCCTGACCGATCACCGGTGCGCAGGCGGCGACGTAGCGGGCGAAGAGCTCGGTCGCACCCTCGGCGGTCCAGCCACCGCGCGCCTCGAACCACTGCGGCACGGTGAAATGGTGCAGGGTGATCATCGGGCGCAGGCCGCGCTCGACGGCGCCTTCGACCATGCGGCGGTAGTGGGCGAGTTCGGCCCGCGAGAACTGGCCCTCGGCCGGCTCGATGCGCGCCCACTCGATGGAGAACCGATAGTCGGTGAAACCGAGACCGGCGAGCACGTCCATGTCCTCGTGCCAGCGGTGGTAGCTGTCGCAGGCGTCCAGGCTGGGCTCCTGGATGTGGGTGCCCGTGGTGTGTTCCTTGACCCACCAGTCGCTGTTGGTGTTGTTGCCCTCGATCTGGTGGGCCGCCGTGGAGGCGCCCCACAGGAAGCCTTCGGGGAACGGGACCTGGGTGTGAGTCATCGCAAAATGTCTTTCTGGTGCATGGAGGGGTGTGGCCGACAGGGGAGTGGGGTGCGGCCTTGTGCGTTTTGGCCGGGCGGGCTACTTCATGCCGGCTGTGGCAATGCCCTGGGTGAAGTGGCGCTGCAGCGCGATGAACAGGACCAGCACGGGCAGCACGACCAGGAACGCCCCGGCCATCAGCATGCCGTTGGAGCCACCAGCTTTGTTGGGATCCGTGGCGAAGGTCGCGAGTGCCACCGGCAGGGTGTATTTGTCCGGGTCGTTGGTCGCGATCAGCGGCCAGACGAAGTTGTTCCAGGAACCGAGGAAGGTGAAGATCGAGAGCGTTGCGAGGGCAGGCTTCACCAGCGGCATCACGATCCGCCAGAAGATGTACCACTCTCCGGCGCCGTCCATCCGGGCCGCTTCCAGCAGTTCGTCCGGGATCGACTGCATGAACTGCCGCATCAGGAAGACACCGAAGGCTCCGGCGGCGAAGGGCAGCACGAGCCCCGCGTAGGTGTCGATCAGCTGGAGCTTGCTCATCAGCACGAAGAGCGGCAGCAGCATCAGGTTGCCGGGCACCATCAGGGCGCCGAGGACCAGCCCGAAGATCTTGTTGCGTCCGACGAAGTTCAGCTTGGCCAGGGCATAGCCGAGCATCGAGCAGAACACCAGGTTCGAGAGGGTGACCAGCACCGCCACGATCACCGAGTTCATGAAGTACAGCGGCAGATCGAGCTTGTCGAGCAGGTCCCGGAAGTTGTCCAGGGTCCACTCGGTGGGGATCCACACAGGAGGGCTGGCCGACAGTTCGCTCGACGTCTTGAAGGCCGAGAGAGCCATCCAGAGGAACGGTGCCGACATGATCAGCAGACCGACCGAGAGCAGGACGTAGACCAGCGGCCGCTTGGGGTTCCGGGTCCTCTTCACGCCCTGGGGCCGGATCGGCTCCTTCGACTTCGCCGTCGGGACGGCGCCGGGTGCACGGGTGGCGCTCATTTCGTGTTGTCCTTCAGCAGTCGGAGCTGGAGCACAGTGATGCCCATGATCACTACGAAGAGGACATACGCCATGGCGCTCGCATAGCCCATGTGGAAGAAGTTGAAGCCCTCGCGGTACATGTTCAGCGAGACAGTGAGGGTGGAGTCCGAGGGTCCGCCCTGCGTCATCACGAACGGTTCCTCGAAGACGTTGAGGTAGCCGATGGTGGTGATGACCGTGGCGTAGAGGAGCGTGGGCCGCAGCAGAGGCACGGTGATCCTGCGGAACTCGTGCCAGACACCGGCACCGTCGAGCTTCGCGGCTTCCCGTACCTCGGTGGGAATGGCCTGCAGTCCCGCAATGAAGAGAACCATGACCGTGCCGAGGTTGCGCCATACGGCCATGGCGATCATCGACGGCATCGCCAGCGTCTCGGAGCCGAGGAAGTCCGGAGGAGTGAGGCCCACTTCGGTGAAGAGACCTGCGATCAGTCCGTCGCTCGGGTCCAGGACAAACCGCCAGACCACGGCGACCGCGACGATCGTGGTGACCACCGGAGCGTAGAAACCGACCCGGAAGAAGGTCCGCGCCCGGTCGATGCCGTTGTTCAGCAGCACCGCGGCGACCAGCCCGAGGAAGATCGTCAGGGGGACACCGATGACCACGAAGTACGCCGTGTTGAAGAGCGACTTGAGGAACTTGTCGTCGCTGAACAGATTGACGTAGTTCTCGAAACCGATGAACTTCGCGTCCAGCGGGTGCGTGACATTGCGCAGCCCGAAGTCGGTGAAACTCATCAGCAGAGTGGCGAAGATCGGGAACGCCATGAAGACGGTGAAGAGGACGAGGAAGGGAGTGGAGAACAGCCAGCCGGCCGCGTTCTGCACACCCATCGAAGCCCTCTTGCGACCCCGGCGCCCCTGTGGCCCGGCGGCCGGGGACGCGGAGGTCCCCGGCCCGGCGTGCACCTTGGCCGGCTGTGCGGCCTTTCCGGTCGTGGTGCTCATGGCTCCTACTTCACGAGGCCTTCGATCTGGGACTGCGCCGTCTTCAGCGCGTCCTCGGCGGAAGCCTTGCCCTGGGTGACCTTCGCGATGGCCTGGTCGACCTTGTCGGTGATCTCGGTCCACTTGGCGAGCGAGGGAGAGGCCTTGGCAGTGTCCATCTGCTTCTTGAAGACCTGGAGGTTGGCGTCGTCGGCGAGCGCTCCGGAGGTCCAGGCCGCGGTGTTGGCGGGCAGGTCCTTGGTGCGCTTGTACCAGTCGGCCTGACCCTTGGTGTCGGTCAGGTACTTGATGAACTCCGTGGCAGCGGCCTTGTGCTCACTGTCCTTGGAGATCACCAGGGAGGAGCCGCCCGCCATGGAGACGGAGGACTTGTCGGTGGGGACGTTGGCCACCGCCCACTTGCCCCTGATCTGCGGCTGACCCTCGTCCAGCAGGGTCACGTGCCAGGGGCCGCCGAAGAACATGGGGACGCGGCCGTTGCCGAAGTCCTTCACGACGTCGTAGCCGGGCTGCACGGACTTGTTGGAGAGACCCTTGTCGAAGTACGAGCCGTACTCCTTCAGTGCCTTGACGGCCTCAGGGCTGTCGATGACGGCTTCGCCCTTGTCGTTGACGATCTCGCCGCCGGCTGAGTACAGGAAGGAGTAGAAGTTCTGCACCGTGTCCAGGCCACTGGGCTGGATGGACAGGCCCCACTTGGTACCGGCCTTCTTCTGGTAGGCGGTCGCGAGGTCCTGCATCTCCTTCCAGTTGGTCGGGGCCTTGTCGATGCCGGCCTTCTCGGCCAGGTCGGTGCGGTAGTAGAGGACGCGGGTGTCGACGTACCACGGCACGCCGTACGCGGTGCCGTCCACCTCGCCCTGGCTCCAGCCGGAGGCGAAGAAGTCCTTCTTGTCGAAGGTCTTGGTGTCCACCGGCTCCAGGACGCCCAGCTCGGAGAACTCGCCCATGTAGCTGCCGCCCATCTGCGCCACGTCCGGCATGGTGCCGGCGGCGGCCGCGGAGACCAGCTTCTGGTGGGCGACGTCCCAGCCGACCGGGGTCACCTTGACGGTGATGTTCGGGTGGGACTTCTCGTAGACCTTTGCCACATCCGCGAGCTTCTCGCCCTCGGCCCCCATGGCCCAGACGGTGATCGTCTGCTTCTTGTCCGCGGCGACGTCGTCGCCACCGGAACTGCCGCACGCGGTGATGCCGAATGCGAGAGCGACTGCTATGCCGACCGAGGCGGTTCTGACGGTGCGGGACATGGAGGGCTCCTCCTTGAGCAATCCGAATGTATGCGCTGCCTGTAAGCGCATACATCACTCTGCGACACATATTCGGGGATGCGCAAGAGGGTGCTAGGTCACACTCGTGCAACGTGCCGGACATCCGGATGTTCGACTTTGGAACCGTAAACGGGGCGTTTGTGAATATGAAGCCGATGTGACCGATTCGGTAAGTGGTCTGGATCGGAAATGGTGGGGCGATACTGTCGCGATCATGGCTTCGTTCACGCATGACTTCCCGTTCGATCCGTCCTACGGGCGCTCGCTCGATGAGCTCCTGCGCGTCCCACCGCCTGCCGCCCCGGGCGATTTCGCGGCCTTCTGGCGAGCCCGCCACGACGAGGCCCGCAAGGTCGCCACGGAGCCGCGGATCGGCCCGTTGGAGGCGGAGCGCGACGGGCTCCGGATCCACGGTGTGGCGTACACCTCCGTGGGTGGGGCCCGGATCGGCGGCTGGCTCGCACTGCCTGCCGAGGGGGCGGCGGAGCACGGATTCGTGATCGGCCACGGCTACGGCGGCCGGCAGGAACCCGGGCCCGATCTGCCGCTGCCGCTGCCCCGGTCCGCCGCGATCCTGCCCTGCGTGCGCGGCATGGGCAGCCGCGGCCTGCAGCCGGGCATCCCCGACGCCGCCGACGCGCATGTCCTGCACGGCATCGAGTCGCGCGACACGTATGTCATCGGCGGCTGTGTGGCCGACCTGTGGTGCGCGGCCTCGGCGCTGCACGAGCTCGTCCCGGAGCTGGCTCCCGAGGGCGGGGAGGGGGCTCCTCGCCTGGGCTACCTCGGGGAGAGCTTCGGCGGTGGACTCGGCGCGTTGGCCCTGCCGTGGGACGACCGGTTCGGGGCCGCTCAGCTGACGGTGCCGACGTTCGGGAACCACTCGCTGCGCATCACGCTGCCGTGTATCGGCAGCGGTGAATCGGTGCGCGCGCACCACCGGGAGCACCCTGAAGTCACCGATGTGCTGCGGTACTTCGACGCGGCGGCGGCCGCCGCGCAGGTGGAGCTGCCGACACTGGTGGCGGCCGCGCTGTTCGATCCGGCGGTGCCGCCGCCCGGTCAGTTCGCCGTACACAATGCGCTCAGCGGGCCGCGGGAACTGCAGGTGCTGAGCGCGGGGCACTTCGAGCACGAGGGGCTCGCGGCGGAGGCGGCGGAGCTGCGGGAGAACCGGCGGCGGTTCTTCGGTACGTACCTGGCATAGCCCCGCCGTCAGGCGGATCGGGGCCGGCGTCGTCCGGTCGGCGGGTCGTCCTCACACGTTGCCCTCGGGCGCCGGGCGGACCGGTTCCTTCGGGCTGATCCCGGGGGACTGGGGTCAGCCGGCTGCCGGGTTGTCCTCAGGTGCCCGAGACGCTGGGATGCGCGCCCGGTCGTGGGTGACTTCCGGCGTCCGTCAGCCGCAGCCGCAGCTGGCCCGGCGAGCCGGCGAGACCGGGAGCATGAGGGAGACCGGGGGGCGTTCCCGGTTGCTCAGGCGCTGCACCAGCAGTTCGACCGCCTGCTCGCCCAGCTGGCGGATCGGCTGCCGTACGGTCGTCAGTGATGGTCGTACGATCCGGCTCAGCGGGATCCCGTCGAACCCGGTCACGGCGAGGTCCTCGGGCACCCGCACCCCCCGCCGCTCCAGTGCGCGCAGTGCGCCCACCGCCATCTGGTCATTGGCGAACAGCATCGCCTGCGGGCGTTCGGAGTCGCTGAGGCCCGTGTTCCGGTCCAGCAGTGCCTCTGCCGTCCGGGCGCCCTCGGCCTGCGTCATCATCTCGGCCCGCAGGTCCGGTGCGTCCGGCACCGGGAGCCCGGCGTCCCGGCAGGCCTGCTGGAAGCCGCGGAACCGTGCCTCCGCGTCCGGGGACTCCACCTCGCCCCCGATGAAGGCGAGCCTGCGCAGTCCGTGGTCCTCGATCAGATGGCGGGCCAGTTCGCGTTCGCCGTCCGCGTTCGCGACGACGATGTGGTCGAGGTGGTCGATCTCGCGCGGCCCGGCGAGCATCACCACCGGCAGCCGGCGCGATATCACTTCGAGGTCCTCGGTCGGCACGGTCTGCGCCAGTACGGCGAAGCCGTCGACCCGGCCCGCGACCTTCGCGACGAGGCTCTCGGGCCCGCCCTCCAGCGATGCTGCGATCAGCAGGGCGTATCCGTGCCGCCGCGCCGCCCGTTCCATGCCGCGGATGATCTGGTCGGAGTAGAGCATCACCGCGTCGTCGGCGTCGCTGTCCGCCTCCGCGTCGGCCTCGGCGTCCGGGTCGGCGTAGTCGGGGAAGCAGAGTCCGAGCACGCCGGTCGTCCGGCTGGCCAGTCCGCGGGCGTTCCCGCTGGGTACGTAACCGAGCTCGCGGGCTGCTTCGAGAACCCGTTCGCGGGTCTGGGCGCGGACGGAATCCGGGTTGCGGTAGACCCGCGAGACCGTCGCGATCGAGACCCCCGACCGCTCGGCGACGTCGTACACCGTTGGGGCGCTCACCCGACCGACCGTCCGCTTCTTCTTCCGTACCGATATTTCTTCTGAAAGCGCATTCACCCTAGATCGCGGGGTCGTGCACGAGCAAGGTCCCGAGCGGCTCCGAGAAAATAGACAGGCAACCTTGCAAGATGGCCTGTGCATCTTTTACTTTGGGGACATGCGGGAACCGGCATTGCCCGAAGACGCACCCCTCGAGCCGAGCGCCGAGCAGGTGGCGACGCAGCTTGCCTCCGTCGTCAACCGGCTGCTACGGCGGCTGCGCACCAGTTCGTCGGACAGCCTGCTCACCCCCACCCAGCGCTCGGTGCTGGCGCGGCTGGGCCGGGAAGGTCCGGACACCACAGCCGGGCTGGCCCGCGCGGAGTACGTACGGCCCCAGTCCATGCGGCTGACCCTCGGTGCGCTGGAGAGCCAGGGGCTCGTCGAGCGGGCCCCCGATCCCGCCGACGGCCGGAAGTCGGTCGTCTCCATCACCGAATCCGGCCGCACCACGCTCGACGCCCTCCGGGCCGCCAAGCACAACTGGCTGGCCGAAGCGATTGCGGCCGGACTCGACGGCGACGAGCGCCGCACCGTCGCCGAGGCCACGGCCCTTCTCGACCGCCTGGTCGAGAAGTGACCGCCCGCGAACCGATACCACTCCGGGCGGTCGGCGACCGGCCGGCACCGGAAGGGATCTCCGGCCCGACCGCCACCACCGCACCCACGTCCGGCCCGGCCGCCGCAGCAGCCCCCGGCCCGGACGCCACCATCCCCGGCTTCAGCGCCCGCCTCACCGCCCCGCTGCTCCTCGGCTCCGTGCTCAACCCGCTCAACACCACCATGATCTCCACCGCCCTGGTGGCGATCGGGCATCACTTCGGCATCGGTGCCGCCGACACCGCGTGGCTCATCTCGGTCCTCTACCTCGCCAGCGCCGTGGCCCAGCCGGTTCTCGGCAAGCTCGCCGACACCCTCGGCCCGCGCCGCGTCTTCCTCGCCGGTCTGGTCGTCGTCATCGCATCCGGCCTGGTCGGGGCGTTGGCGCCGAGTTTCGGCTGGCTGATCGCGTCCCGGCTGCTGCTCGGCATCGGTACGTCGGCCGCCTACCCGGCCGCCATGGCAGTCCTGCGCGACGAGTCCGCCCGGGTCGGCCGCGCCACCCCGCGCCCCGTCCTGGCCCGGCTCTCCTTCGCCGCCCTCGGCAGCGCCGCCGTCGGGCCGACGCTCGGCGGGCTGCTCGTCATGGTGGTCGGCTGGCGCGGCATCTTCGCCGTCAATGTGCCCGTCGCCCTGATCGCGCTGGGCGCCGCGCTGCTCTGGATCCCGGCGGATCCACCGCGCACGCGCGCCGCGGACGGTCGTGCGCCCCGCCTCGACCTGGATCCGCTGGGCATCGGCCTCTTCTCCACCGCCCTGACCGTGCTGGTCTTCTTCCTGCTCGATCTCGCCCACCCGGTGTGGTGGCTGCTCGGCCCCTTCGTCGTGCTGACCGCGGCCCTGGCGTGGTGGCAGCTGCGCCGCCCGCAGCCCTTCATCGATCTGCGGATGCTGGCGGGAAACGCCGCGCTCGCCCGCACGTATCTGCGGCACGGGCTGAGTTATCTGCTGATCTACTGCGTGATGTACGGATTCACGCAGTGGTTGGAGGAGGTACGCGGCTACTCCTCCGGGCACACCGGACTGCTGATGCTGCCGATGTCGGTCGCCGCACTGGTCTGTTCGCTGCTCGGAGCCCGCACGAAGGGCATCCGCGGCCCGCTCACACTGGCCTGCGTCCTGCTGACCGTCGGCGCCACGATGCTGCTGTTCCTCTCCGGCTCCACCCCGCTCGCCGTGCTGCTGCTCGCCGGAGCCTGCTTCGGCATACCGCAGGGGCTGATCGGTACGAGCAACCAGGCCGCCGTCCAGACGCACGCACCACCGGAGAGCATCGGCTCCGCCGCCGGACTCCAGCGCACCGCCCAGTACATAGGGGCCATCACCGCGTCCAGCCTGATCGCCCTCGCCTACGGGCAGTCGGCGAGCGACGGCGGACTCCACCTGATGGCAGCGGTCTCGGCCGTACTCGGCCTGCTGCTGATCGTGCTGACCGTCACCGACCGCGCACTGCGCACCCGTAACTGACCCCCCACCGAAAAGAACCGAGCAAGGAGCTCCACCATGACCGCCACCACCCTGGACGCGAAGACCGCCCTGGTCGTCGTCGATCTCCAGAAGGGCATTGTCGGCCTGCCCACCGCCCACCCGGCGGCCGACATCGTCGCCAACTCCGCGACCCTCGCCGACGCCTTCCGCGCCAAGAGCCTCCCCGTCATCCTGGTCCGTGTCACCGGCGGCGCCCCCGGGCGTACCGAGGGCCCCCGGCGCTCCGGGCAGCCCGCCGCCGACTGGGCCGAGATCGTCCCCGAGCTCGGCCCGCGCGAGGGCGACGTCGTGGTCACCAAGCAGCAGTGGGGCGCCTTCTACGGAACCGATCTCGACCTTCAGCTGCGCCGCCGCGGCGTCACCCAGGTCGTGGTGACGGGAGTCGCGACGAGCATCGGCGTCGAGTCCACCGCCCGGGCCGCACACGAGCACGGCTACCACGTCACCGTCGTCACGGACGCGGTCACCGACGTGGATGGCGGCTCCCACACCAACAGCATCGAGAAGATCTTCCCGAGGCTCGGCGAGACGGACACCACCGAGGCGATCGTCAAGCTGCTCGGCTGACCGGCATCAGGGAGCCTCCCGCCGCCGGATCCTGTTCCCCAGCCACACCAGCGGGTCGTACTTGCGGTCCACCGCCCGCTCCTTCAGGGGGATCAGCGCATTGTCCGTGATCTTGATGTGCTCGGGGCACACCTCCGTACAGCATTTCGTGATGTTGCAGTAGCCCAGCCCGTGCTCCTCCTGCGCCGTCGCCTTCCGGTCGAGTCCCGACTCGGAGGCGGCGTCCAAGGGGTGCATGTCCAGCTCGGCGATCCGCATCAGGAAGCGCGGTCCGGCGAAAGCCCCCTTGTTCTCCTCGTGGTCGCGGACCACATGGCAGGTGTCCTGGCAGAGAAAGCACTCGATGCATTTGCGGAACTCCTGCGAACGCTCCACATCGACCTGCTGCATCCGGTAGTCGCCCGCCTTCACGCCTTCGGGCGGTACGAAGGCGGGCACCTCCCGTGCCTTGGTGTAGTTGAAGGTCACGTCCGTCACCAGATCGCGGATCACCGGGAACGCCCGCAGCGGAGTGACGGTGATCGTCTCGTCCCGGTCGAACACCGACATACGGGTCATGCACATCAGGCGTGGCCGTCCGTTGATCTCCGCGCTGCACGAACCGCACTTGCCCGCCTTGCAGTTCCAGCGCACCGCCAGATCGCCCGCCTGACCGGACTGGATCCGGTGGATGATGTCGAGGACGACCTCGCCGTCATTCACCTCGACCGAGAAGTCCTGCAGGTCACCGCCGTCGGTGTCGCCGCGCCAGACCCTGAACCGGGCTTCGTAGCTGCTCACTCGTACAGCTCCTCTTCGGCGAGGTACTTGACCAGCTCCTCCTTGTCGAAGAGGGAGAGCAGGTCCGGTCGGATGGGTTCGGTCGTCTTCCGTACGAGTTCGATCCGACCGCCCAGCGGCAGGGCGCCGTCGTCGGACGGCCGGCAGAGCAGATTGACCGGCCGCCAGGAGCGCTCCATCGTCGGACAGTCCTCGCGGGTGTGACCGCCGCGGCTCTCCGTGCGTTCCAGCGCGGCCCGGGCGATGCACTCGCTGACCAGCAGCATGTTCCGCAGGTCCAGGGCGAGGTGCCAGCCCGGGTTGAACTGGCGGTGGCCCTCGACCCCGGCGCGGCGCGCCCGTATCCGCAGCTCGGCGAGCTTCTCCAGCGCCTGTTCCATCTCGGGTGCCCGCCGGATGATGCCGACCAGGTCATTCATCGTCTGCTGGAGTTCCTGGTGGAGGGTGTACGGATTCTCCGCCGGCCCCCCGGCGGCGTCAGGCTCCTCGGCGCTGAACGGACGCAGTGCCTCCGCCGCCGCCGCGTCGATCTGTTCCTCGTCCACCACCGGCGGGTCACCGATCCCGCTTGCGTACTCGGCGGCGTGCAGTCCGGCGCGTCGGCCGAAGACCAGCAGGTCGGAGAGGGAGTTGCCGCCGAGCCGGTTGGAGCCGTGCATACCACCGGCGACCTCGCCCGCCGCGAACAGACCGGGCACGGCGACGGTTGCCGCGGTGTCCGAGTCGACGGCGATACCACCCATCACGTAGTGGCAGGTCGGGCCGACCTCCATCGCCTCCGCCGTGATGTCGACATCCGCCAGCTCCTTGAACTGGTGGTACATCGAGGGCAGCCGCCGCCGGATCGTCTCGGCCGGCATCCGGGTGGACACGTCCAGGAAGACGCCACCGTGCGGTGAGCCGCGGCCCGCCTTCACCTCGGAGTTGATGGCGCGGGCGACCTCGTCGCGCGGCAGCAGCTCGGGCGGGCGGCGATTGTGGTCCGGGTCCTCGTACCAGCGGTCGCCCTCCTCCTCCGACTGCGCGTACTTCTCCTTGAACACATCGGGGACGTAATCGAACATGAACCGCTTGCCCTCGGAGTTGCGCAGCACCCCGCCGTCGCCGCGCACCGACTCGGTGACGAGGATCCCCTTCACCGACGGGGGCCAGACCATGCCGGTCGGATGGAACTGTACGAACTCCATGTTCAGCAGGGGTGCGCCCGCCAGCAGCGCGAGGGCGTGGCCGTCGCCGGTGTACTCCCAGGAGTTCGACGTGACCTTGAAGGACTTGCCGATGCCGCCGGTGGCGAGGACGACCGCGGGCGCTTCGAGGACGAAGAAGCGGCCGGACTCGCGCTCGTAGCAGAAGGTCCCGCTGACCCTCCCCCCGAGCCTTCGGCCGGGGGGGACCCCCCTCTCGCTTCGCCCGCCGTCCTTGAGCACCCGCGTGACGGTGCACTCCTGGAAGACCTTCAACCGAGCTTCGTGGTCGCCGTGCTCGCGGAGGTCCTCCTGCTGCAGCGAGACGATCTTCTGCTGGAGGGTGCGGATCAGCTCGAGGCCGGTACGGTCCCCGACATGGGCGAGCCGTGGGTACTCATGGCCGCCGAAGTTGCGCTGGGAGATCTTTCCGTCCGGCGTACGGTCGAAGAGCGCCCCCCAGGTCTCCAGCTCCCAGACCCGGTCCGGCGCCTCCTTGGCGTGCAGCTCCGCCATCCGCCACTGGTTGAGGAACTTCCCGCCGCGCATGGTGTCGCGGAAGTGCACCTGCCAGTTGTCCCTGGAGTTCACATTGCCCATGGAGGCGGCAATTCCGCCCTCCGCCATGACCGTGTGTGCTTTGCCGAAGAGCGATTTGCAGATGACCGCGGTACGGGCCCCGCGCTCCCGCGCCTCGATGGCGGCGCGCAGCCCGGCGCCTCCGGCACCGACCACGACGACGTCCCACTGCTGCCGTTCGAGCTCAGTCATTCAGAAAAACCTCGGATCGTCGAAGGCGCCGGAGGCCACGAGATACACGTAGAAGTCGGCGACCGCCACGCTGATCAGGGAGGCCCAGGCGAGGAGCATGTGCCGGGCGTTCAGCCGGCCCACCCAGCCCCACAGCCGGTAGCGCACGGGGTGTTTGGAGAAGTGCCGCAGCCGGCCGCCGATGATGTGCCGGCAGGAGTGGCAGGACAGGGTGTACGCCCAGATCAGCGTGATGTTGATGAGGAAGATCAGGGAGCCGAGGCCCATGTGGCCCCAGGCGTAGTGCTCGTCGCGGAAGGAGAGCACGGTGTCGTACGTGAGGATCCCGGCGACCGGCACCGCGGCGTAGAAGAAGTACCGGTGGATGTTCTGCATGATCAGCGGGAAGCGGGTCTCGCCGGTGTACGTCGTGTGCGGCTCGGCGACCGCGCAGGCCGGGGGTGAGGCCCAGAAGCCCCGGTAGTAGGCCTTGCGGTAGTAGTAGCAGGTCAGCCGGAAACCGAGCGGGAAGATCAGGATCAGCAGGGCAGGTGAGAGGCCCCACCAGCTGCCGAGGATTTCCCAGTTCGGGCCGTGCCGCATGGGGGCGCAGTTCTCCGCCAGACAGGGCGAGTAGAACGGCGACACATAGGGGGCGGCGTAGTAGTCGGCGTTCGAGAAGGCCCGCCAGGTCGAGTAGACGATGAAGGCGAGGAGCCCGCCCGCGGTGACCGCGGGCGCCAGCCACCAGCGGTCGGTCCGCAGATGGCGGGCGGCGATGGCAGCCCGCGAGGCGTCGTGCACGCCGGACGGCCGGGTGGTGGGTGCGCCGCGCCGCGCGGGGTCCTTGCGTCGGGATGGTTCCGTACCTGGTTCTGTGCCGGTGGCCAAGGAACTCTCCTAGGGGGCGTGCCTGCCGCGGACGCCCAGACCCTCGTCGTCCGAGTCCGTCCACAGGCTGGCGTCGTACGGCGCCTCGGTGATCGTGATGACGCCGTCGACGGGATCGGTGCCGGCGGGGCCGGGCGGCTGCGGACCGGTGTCGGCCGCGCGCAGCTGCGCAAGGCTCCGCTCCAGCCGTCCGACGGTGCGGACCAGGTCGTCGAGGCAGTGCTGAACAGCAGTCAACTCGTCCTGCAGTGACATGACTTGCTCTCACCTCCGCGGTCGCGGGTGGCAATGCTCATGCGCATGCGAGTGTCGCGCGTCACATCCCCTTTGGGAAGGGAGCGGGCCGACCCGTCTTTGCCCGGTGCTCCGCTGCCCGGGTGAGGTTCGCGGGCCGTGCGTCGTGTCTGCGCCGTCTCGCGCGCGTGGGCGCCTTCATTGGATGAGCGGAACTAGTGTGATCAACAGCCAATGCCACCAAACACGCATAATCTGGCCCATTCGAGTACGGGTGGGCCGGGCCGGCCCCGGAGGTATCAGCCATGTCCCACGTCGGCGTCCCGCGCGGGACGGTCCGAAAGCGCCGCCCGCTCGCGCTCCTTGTCGCCGGTGTGCTCACGATCCCCGCGCTCGCCGGGTGCGGCAGTTCGGACGAGGACGCCATCGCCGTTCCGCAGGACGTGGCACCCGCGGGCCGGGGCCAGGTCGCCGAGGGCGGCACGGTCAACTGGGCGATCGACGCGATGCCCGCGACCTTCAACGCCTTCCAGGCGGACGCCGACGCCACCACCACACGCATCACCGGGGCGCTGCTGCCGACGCTCTTCCCGCTCGACGCCAAGGGCACCCCGCGGATGAACACGGACTACCTGAAATCCGCAAAGGTCGTCGAGCGCGAGCCCAGGCAGGTCGTGCTCTACCGGCTCAACCAGCAGGCGGTCTGGAGCGACGGCCGGGATATCGGAGCCCCCGACTTCGTCGCCCAGTGGCGGGCGCTCAGCGGCAAGGACTCGGCGTTCTGGACCGCCCGCAACGCCGGCTACGAGCGGATCGAACGGATCGAGCGCGGCGCCAACGACCTGGAGGTCCGGGTCACCTTCGCCAAGCCGTACGGGGACTGGCGCTCCCTGTTCTCCCCGCTGTACCCCAAGGAGGTGACCAGCTCCCCGAACGCCTTCAACGACGGAGCACGGACCACGCTCAAGGCCACCGCAGGCCCCTTTCAGCTGCGCAGCGTGGACCGGGGGAAGGGCACCATCACCATGGTCCGCAACCCGCGCTGGTGGGGTGGCCAGGCGAAGCTCGACTCGATCGTCTTCCGTGCGGTCAAGCCGAAGGACCGCACCGCGGCGCTGGTCGAGGGCAAGGTCGATGTCGCCGATGTCGACGCGGCGGCGGCGCACCGGATCGTGGCGGCGGGACGGGACAAGGGAGGCAACGGGCAGCCGCTCACCCACGGCCCCGGCTGGGAGATCGGCCCGGCTGCCGCGATGCGCTCCTGGGCCGTGGCGCACGGCTCGGACGAGAACGCGGCGGCGGCCGCCCGGGCGGCGAGGGAGAAGACCAGGGCAGCCGCCGAGGTGTACGCCTCCGAGCAGGACGGGCTGCGCGCCTATGTTCTCCGCAAGTCGCTGGAGCCCGCCTACACCCAGCTCGCGCTGAACGGCGAGTCCGGGCCACTGGCCGACAACCGGGTGCGCCGCGCGGTCGCCCGGGCCCTGAACCGCCAGGAGATCGCCGACGCCGTACTGAGCCCGCTCGGCCTGCCCGCCGCCCCCCTCGGCAGTCACCTGGCAGTGGCCGGACAGCGTGGCTACCACGACGGCAGTGGCGCGCTCGGCGACCAGGACACCAAGGCGGCGCAGGCGCTGCTGGCGGACGCCGGCTGGACCCGGGACGGCGCGGCGAAGAAGCCCGACGGCACGAAGGCGGGCAGCGAGGGCGAGAAGGCGAAAGGCAAGACGGCTGAGGAGAAGGCGGACAAGGCCGCGAAGGACGAGAAGGCGGCGAAGACCGGCAGCGACAACAAGCCGGGTGGCGACGAAGGATTCGGCCGCGTCCTCGCCCCCGCTCCGGCCGCCGCCGTCCAGAGCGCCGCACTGCTGCGCCAGGCCGGCACCTTCTCGGACGCGTACGCGGACGCCCGCACCGTCGCCGACACCAGCCCTGCCGAGGGCACCGGGGAGAAGGTCACCGCCCAGGAACGCGGGCCGGGCGGCGCCGCCGGCGCCTACGCCCCCGCCGGGACTGCGGCTCCGGCCAAGGCCGCCGACTCCGCCCGCGGCCCCCTCGGCAAGGACGGCAAGCCGCTGACCTTGCGTTTCGTCCTGCCGTCCGGACCCGGCTCGGAGTCGCTGCGGACCGTGGGGGACAAGATTTCGGCCATGCTCGACGCGATCGGCATCCGCACCGAGATCATCAAGGTCTCGGACGCCAGCTACTTCAAGGACCATGTCGCCTCCGGCGACTACGACCTGGCGCTGTACTCCTGGCCCGCCACCGCCTACCCGGCCACCGACGACCGGCCGATCTTCGCCAAGCCGGTCCCCGCCACCGACGGTTCGCTGCTCGTCGAGCAGAACTACACCCGCGTCGGTACGGACCACATCGACCAGCTCTTCGACCAGGCGGTCTCCGAACTCGACGAGGGGGCTGCCGAGGAGCTGATGAAGCAGGCGGACGCCCGGATCTGGGCGGCTGCAGGATCGATTCCGCTGTATCAGCGCCCACAGCTCGTGGCCACCGACAAGAAGCTCGCGAATGTCGGCGCCTTCGGCTTCGGAGTCCCGCACTACCAGGACATCGGTTTCAAGAAGCCGCAAGCGGCAGGACCCCCCGCGAATCGTAAGAAATAGCAGGTCAGGACCGCAGAGGAAGCTCAGAACCGGCTCAATTCCCTTGCCCGCCGAGGTACTCGGCGGGCAAGGTCGTGGCTACCTGTTGACCCGGGCAATCAATGTGTGGACACCCCCCACGACCGCGCATCCCCTTCCCCTCCGAGGTCGCTCAACTGCCGCGGCGAGCGGCCCCCGGCCGGGAGCGTGTCCATGACCGCCGGTGAAATTCACCGGAAGACACGACCACGGGGGCAGAAACACGGAGCGCGAGGGCGGTGGGCTGACGCCGCATCGACGCGCGGGGCGACGGCTCCGGCCCGGAAGGCGGCGGACAGGGGCCGCGGCCGCGCGGCCGGACGGCCGGTATGTGGCGTACAGCACTCCGGCTGGTCGAGGCCGATTTCCGCTCCTCCGCGACGGGGGAGCGGAGGGCGAGCAGACCGTCGGACATGTGGCGAACTGAAGCGTTTCGGGTACCGGAGTGGTCGGCTGTGACGAGGCGTTCGGCGCGAACGGCCCGGCCGCGGCCCGCGCAGTCGGCGGCGTCGGTCGCCGTCCGTGAGCGGCCGGTAACCCTTGCCCCGGAAGCCGCTACGGCGTCAGCCCCGTACCATGGGGGGTAGCCGTGGCGCGTCCGCCCGGCGGGCGTACGAGGACTTGAGACCGACTGAGACGCCTGATCCCACGATCCGAGAGAAGCGCAAGCCACCCAATGCCCACGCGCCACGACATCCGTAACGTAGCCATCGTCGCCCACGTCGACCACGGCAAGACCACGCTGGTCGACGCCATGCTGAGGCAGGCCGGCGCTTTCGCCGCGCACGCCGCCGAGAACCTCGACGAACGCATGATGGACTCGAACGACCTGGAGCGTGAGAAGGGCATCACGATCCTCGCCAAGAACACGGCGGTGAAGTATCACCCCAAGGACGGCGGGGACCCGATCACGATCAACATCATCGACACCCCCGGCCACGCCGACTTCGGCGGCGAGGTCGAGCGCGGTCTCTCGATGGTGGACGCGGTCGTGCTGCTCGTCGATGCCTCCGAGGGCCCGCTCCCGCAGACCCGCTTCGTGCTGCGCAAGGCGCTCTCCGCGAAGATGCCGGTCATCCTCTGCATCAACAAGACGGACCGTCCCGACTCCCGGATCGCCGAGGTCGTCGACGAGACGTACGACCTGTTCCTGGACCTGGACGCGGACGAGGACCAGATCGAGTTCCCGATCGTCTACGCCTGCGCCCGCGACGGCGTCGCCTCGCTGACCAAGCCGGATGACGGCACCGTCCCGGCCGACAGCGAGAACCTGGAGCCGTTCTTCAACACGATCCTGGCGCACGTCCCGGCTCCGGAGTACGACGACGAGGCGCCGCTGCAGGCCCACGTCACCAACCTGGACGCCGACAACTTCCTCGGTCGTATCGCGCTCTGCCGTGTCGAGCAGGGCGAGCTGCGCAAGGGCCAGACCGTCACCTGGATCAAGCGCGACGGCACGATGTCCAACGTCCGCATCACCGAGCTGCTGATGACCGAGGCGCTCACCCGCAAGCCGGCCGAGAAGGCGGGCCCGGGTGACATCTGCGCCATCGCCGGTATCCCGGACATCATGATCGGTGAGACGCTGGCCGACCCCGAGAACCCGGTCGCGCTGCCGCTGATCACGGTCGACGAGCCGGCCATCTCGATGACCATCGGTACGAACACCTCGCCGCTCGTCGGCAAGGGCGGCAAGGGCCACAAGGTCACCGCCCGCCAGGTGAAGGACCGCCTCGACCGCGAGCTGATCGGTAACGTCTCGCTCCGCGTCCTGGACACCGAGCGCCCCGACGCCTGGGAGGTCCAGGGCCGCGGCGAGCTCGCGCTGGCCATCCTCGTCGAGCAGATGCGCCGTGAGGGCTTCGAGCTCACGGTCGGCAAGCCGGAGGTCGTCACCAAGCAGGTCGACGGCAAGACGCACGAGCCGATCGAGCGCATGACGATCGACTCCCCCGAGGAGCACCTCGGCGCGATCACGCAGCTGATGGCGACCCGCAAGGGCCGCATGGAGACGATGACGAACCACGGTTCGGGCTGGGTCCGCATGGAGTGGATCGTTCCGTCCCGCGGCCTCATCGGCTTCCGCACGGAGTTCCTGACGCAGACCCGCGGTACGGGCATCGCGCACTCCATCTTCGAGGGCCACGAGCCGTGGTTCGGCGAGCTGCGCACCCGCCACAACGGCTCCCTCGTCGCGGACCGCGCGGGTTCGGTGACCCCGTTCGCCATGGTCAACCTGCAGGAGCGCGGTGTCATCTTCACCGAGGCCGGCACCGAGGTCTACGAGGGCATGATCGTCGGCGAGAACTCCCGCGCCGACGACATGGACGTGAACATCACCAAGGAGAAGAAGCTCACCAACATGCGTGCCGCCTCCGCGGACACCACGGAGAACGTGGTACCGGCCCGGAAGCTGTCGCTGGAGCAGTCCCTGGAGTTCTGCCGTGAGGACGAGTGCATCGAAGTGACCCCGCAGACCGTGCGTATCCGCAAGGTCGTCCTTGACCAGAAGGAGCGCGGCCGCGCCGCGTCGCGCGCCAAGCGCTGACCTCGTACGACCCATTGACACCGGGCCCGGGCCCCCGCAGACACTGTGGGGGCCCGGGCTTTTCGTCAACTCGATTTCCTGCCCGGGGTGTCCGGATATCGGGCGTCGCTCTCCGGAACATGTGTTAACGGTCCGTTTCGCGGGTGTCTGTCTGGGATCACTTTGTCCGGATTTCGGTCAACCAGGCCCGGTCGATGTTGTCAAACCGAGACCCTTTAAGTGTGGTTTACAGCCCGGGCGTACTTAATAGTTGGCTCCATTGAGCTCGGGTCAATGGGTCACGCACTGTGGGGAGTGCCGACTCACGAGCACACTCGAGGCACTGAAACGATCACCGTCAGGGGTGTCGGTGTATCACGCCAGTGCCTTTCTTGCAGTCAAAAGTGGACTCATGAGGAGGAAACCCATGCGTGGTGCCAAGAGCGCCAAGTGGGTCGCGGGAGCGGCCATCATCGCCCTGGCTGCGACCGCCTGTGGTGGCGGCGGCGACAGCGGTAAGGGCAAGGGGAGTGACAGCGGCAAGGGTGCTGTCAATGCCAACGGCATCTTCTCCGTCGAGACCGGTGAGCCGCAGAACCCGCTGCAGCCGGCGAACACGATGGAGTCGAACGGCAGCATCGTCACCGACGCGATCTTCTCGCAGCTGGTCGACTACGACCCGTCCGGCAAGCTCGTGATGGTCAACGCGGAGTCTGTCGACACCAAGGACAGCAAGCTCTGGACGGTCAAGCTCAAGAAGGACTGGAAGTTCCACGACGGAACGCCGGTCACCGCCGAGTCCTACGTCAAGGCGTGGAACTGGGCCGCGAACATCAAGAACGCCCAGACCAACGCGTCCTGGTTCGGAGACATCAAGGGCTTCGCCGACGTCCACCCCGACGACGAGAAGGCCAAGCCCAAGGCCGACGCCATGTCGGGTCTGAAGGTCGTCGACGACAGCACCTTCACCATCGAGCTCAACAGCCCGCTGCCGTACTTCGCGTACAAGCTCGGCTACACGGTCTTCTCGCCGCTGCCCGAGTCCTTCTACGCGGACCCGAAGGCCGCCGGTGAGAAGCCGATCGGCAACGGCGCCTACAAGTTCGTCAGCTGGGACCACAAGAAGCAGATCAAGGTCGTCCGCTACGACGACTACCAGGGCCCCGACAAGGCGAAGAACGGTGGTGTGATCTTCAAGAACTACACCACCCTCGAGACCGCCTACGAGGACCTGAAGTCCGGCAACGTCGACGTGCTGCGCCAGCTCGCGCCGAAGGATCTCCCGGTCTACCGGGCCGACCTCGGTGACCGCGCGGTGGACAAGGCGTACTCCGCCATCCAGACGCTCGGTGTCGCCATGTACACCAAGCAGTGGAAGAACACCGACCCGAAGGTCCTCCAGGGCCTGTCGATGGCGATCGACCGCGCCACCATCACCAAGACGGTGCTCCAGGGCACCCGCGAGCCGGCCACGGGCTGGGTCGCCAAGGGCGTTCTCGGCTACCAGCCGAACGCCGCGGGTGACGTCACCACGTACAACCCGACGAAGGCCAAGGCTCTCATCAAGGAGGGCGGCGGTGTTCCCGGTAACAAGATCTACATCCAGTTCAACTCCGACGGCGGCCACAAGGAATGGGTCGAGGCTGTCTGCAACAGCATCACCCAGGCGACCGGCGTCGCGTGCGCCGGCGACGCGAAGGCCGACTTCCAGGCCGACCTGAACGCCCGCGACGCCAAGCAGGTCAAGTCGTTCTACCGCAGTGGCTGGGTGCTCGACTACCCGGTGAACGCGAACTTCATCAGCGACCTGTTCCGTACGGGTGCGGCCGGCAACAACGGCCGTTTCTCGAACAAGGACATCGACGCCAAGATCAAGGCCGCGGACTCCGCCGCCACGCTCGATGAGTCGGTCAAGGGTTACCAGGAGATCGAGAAGCAACTGGTCAACTACATGCCGACCATCCCGCTCTGGTACTACAAGGTCAACGCCGGCTACTCGGAGAAGGTCCAGAACGTTCAGTACGCCCAGGACGGCGACCCGATCCTGACTGCAGTTCAGGTCAAGAAGTAACCGACGACGTAGTCCGCGGGCCGGTGCGGGACCGACACTGACATCGGTCCCACACCATCCTGCACGCCGTGGCCGGGGGGCCCTCCCACGACATCGATGACCTTACGAGGGGTCGATGACGGGGGAGGGCCCGTCGGTTGCCGCTTGCCTATTTACATGGAGGCACGATGGGGCGCTATGTCGCACGACGACTGCTCCAGATGATCCCGGTCTTCATCGGGACAACTCTGCTGATCTTCCTGATGGTCTACACCCTGCCCGGCGACCCCGTGCGGGGACTCTTCGGGGACAAGGGTGCCGACCCTGCCACCCTGGCCGCCATGCGGCACCAACTGGGGCTGGACCAACCGATCCTGCAGCAGTACTGGAATTACATGTCAGGCATCGTCCTGCATGGTGATTTCGGCACTCAGATAGCCAGCGGTCGCCCGGTCACGGACGTACTCGGTGACGCGTTCCCCGTCACCCTGCGACTGGCCGCCATGGCGTTCCTCATCGAGATCGTGCTCGGCATCGGCCTCGGCATGGTCGCCGGGCTGCGCGCCGGCCGCCTCGCGGACAACGTGGTCCTGGTCTTCACCCTGCTGATCATCTCGATCCCGGTCTTCGTTCTCGGCTTCATCATCAAGTCGGTGTTCGCGTTCCAGCTCAACTGGATCGCGCCGAACGTCTCGAACGAGGCGACGTGGAGCGAACTGATAGCACCGGCCATCGTGCTCGGGTCGCTCTCCCTCGCCTACGTGGCGCGACTGACGCGTACGACGATGGCCGAGAACCTGCGCTCGGACTACATGCGCACCGCCGTGGCCAAGGGACTTCCCAAGCGCCGCATCATCGGTGTGCACCTGATGCGCAACTCACTGATCCCCGTCATCACCTTCCTCGGCACCGACCTGGGTGCCCTGATGGGCGGCGCGGTCGTGACCGAGGGTCTGTTCAACGTGAAGGGCATCGGCGGCACCATCATGGAGTCGATCGTCCGACGCGAGGGCACCACCATGGTCGGTCTGGTCACCATCCTGGTGCTCGTCTACCTCTTCATGAGCCTCATCGTCGACCTGCTGTACGCGGTCCTGGACCCGAGGATCCGTTATGCCTGACGCGATCAAGACCGCACCCGCGACCGAAGACCCGAAGACCGCAGCCGCGGAGCCGGTGGCCGTGAAGGCCGAGAAGGCCCGCAGCCTCTGGGGCGACGCATGGATCGATCTGCGCTCCAACTGGTACTTCATCATCTCGTCCGTCCTCATCCTGATCCTGCTCGTGATGACGGCGTTCCCGGGCCTGTTCACCGGTGCCTCGCCGACCAAGGGCGACCTGGTGCACCACTTCCTGAGCAAGCCCGAGCTCAGCAAGGTCGGTTCGCCCGAGTGGCTGGGTTACGACCTTCAGGGCCGCAGTGTCTACGCGCGTACCATCTACGGCACCCGGGCCTCGGTGATCGTCGGTATCTCCGTCACCGCGCTGGTGACCGTGTTCGGCGGCCTGATCGGCATGCTGGGCGGATACTTCGGCGGCAAGGTCGACGCGCTTCTGTCCGGGTTCACCAACATCTTCCTCGGACTGCCCTTCCTGCTCGGCTCCATGGTGGTCCTGCAGGCGTTCGCCGACCGCACCGTCTGGGTCGTCATCCTTGCCCTCGCGTTCCTCGGCTGGACCCAGATCGCGCGTGTCATGCGCGGTGCCGTGATCACCATCAAGCAGGCGGACTACGTCCAGGCGGCCAGGGCTCTGGGAGCGGGCACGTCCCGGATCCTGTTCAGGCACATCCTGCCGAACGCCATGGCCCCGGTGATCGTCGTCGCGACCATCTCGCTGGGTGTCTACATCTCGGCCGAGGCGACCCTGTCCTACCTGGGTCTCGGGCTCGCCGACCCGACGATCTCGTGGGGCATCGACATCTCCGGTGGCCTCAGCCAGATCCGCGTCGCGCAGCACGTGCTGCTGTACCCGTCGATCATGCTCAGCATCACCGTTCTGGCGTTCATCATGCTCGGCGAAGCCGTCCGCAACGCCCTCGATCCGAAGTCGCGATAAGGAGGGCGAACGTGACCACCATCGACAAGACCGCCGAAGTCCCGTCCGCACGCTCGGGTGACGACCACGTCGGCCCGCTGCTCGAAGTCCGCGACCTGCACGTGGAGTTCCACACCCGCGACGGTGTGGCCAAGGCCGTCAACGGCGTCAACTACAGCGTGAACGCCGGAGAGACCCTCGCCGTGCTCGGCGAGTCCGGCTCCGGCAAGTCCGTGACGGCGCAGGCCATCATGGGCATCCTCGACATGCCGCCGGGCAAGATCCCGCAGGGCGAGATCTTCTTCCGCGGCCAGGACATGCTGAAGATGTCCTACGAGGAGCGCCGCCAGATCCGTGGCCAGAAGATCGCGATGATCTTCCAGGACGCGCTCTCCTCGCTGAACCCGGTACTCACCGTCGGCTACCAGCTCGGCGAGATGTTCCGGGTCCACCAGGGCCTGTCCAAGAAGGACGCGAAGGCCAAGGCCATCGACCTGATGGACCAGGTCAAGATCCCGGCCGCCGCGGCCCGGGTCTCGGACTACCCGCACCAGTTCTCCGGCGGTATGCGCCAGCGCATCATGATCGCCATGGCGCTGGCCCTGGAGCCGGACCTGATCATCGCGGACGAGCCGACCACCGCGCTCGACGTGACCGTCCAGGCCCAGGTGATGGACCTCCTCGCGGAGCTTCAGCGCGAGTACAACATGGGTCTGATCCTGATCACGCACGACCTCGGTGTCGTCGCGGACGTCGCGGACAAGATCGCCGTGATGTACGCGGGCCGGATCGTCGAGACCGCCCCGGTCCACGAGATCTACAAGCGCCCGGCGCACCCCTACACCAAGGGTCTGCTGGAGTCGATCCCGCGCCTGGACCAGAAGGGCCAGGAGCTCTTCGCGATCAAGGGTCTGCCGCCCAACCTGCTCCGCGTGCCCACGGGTTGTGCCTTCAACCCGCGCTGCACGATGGCGCAGGACATCTGCCGTACGGACATCCCGGACCTGAGCCCGGTGACCGAGCAGGACGGCACCGAGCTGGTCGGCCGCGGCAGCGCCTGCCACTTCTGGAAGGAGACGATCCATGGCTGACATCGACAAGGAGCCCGTGGACGCCACCCCGAACGTCACCGAAGTGGAGACGGTCGACGCCGCCACCGAGGCGGAGGCGGTCGCCGTCATCGAGGCGCCGGTAGCGCAGGGCGAACCGATCCTCCAGGTCCGCAACCTGGTCAAGCACTTTCCGCTGACCCAGGGCATCCTGTTCAAGAAGCAGGTCGGTGCGGTCAAGGCCGTGGACGGCATCTCGTTCGACCTGTACCAGGGCGAGACGCTCGGCATCGTGGGCGAGTCCGGCTGTGGTAAGTCCACCGTCGCCAAGCTCCTGATGACGCTGGAGCGGGCCACCGCGGGCGAGGTCTTCTACAAGGGCCAGGACATCACCAAGCTGTCCGGCCGTGCGCTGAAGGCCGTGCGCCGCAACATCCAGATGGTGTTCCAGGACCCGTACACCTCGCTGAACCCCCGCATGACGGTCGGCGACATCATCGGGGAGACCTTCGAGATCCACCCCGAGGTGGCTCCGAAGGGGGACCGGCGCCGGAAGGTCCAGGACCTGCTGGACGTCGTGGGTCTCAACCCGGAGTACATCAACCGGTACCCGCACCAGTTCTCCGGCGGCCAGCGCCAGCGCATCGGCATCGCCCGCGGCCTCGCGCTCAACCCGGAGATCATCATCTGCGACGAGCCGGTCTCCGCGCTCGACGTGTCGGTGCAGGCGCAGGTCATCAACCTGATGGAGAAGCTCCAGGACGAGTTCAACCTCTCCTACATCTTCATCGCGCACGACCTGTCGATCGTCCGGCACATCTCCGACCGGGTCGGCGTCATGTACCTCGGCAAGATGGCCGAGATCGGTACGGACACGCAGATCTACGACCACCCGACGCACCCCTACACCCAGGCGCTGCTGTCGGCGGTCCCGGTTCCGGACCCGGATGCCCGCGAGCGCCGCGAGCGGATCATCCTCAGCGGTGACGTCCCGTCGCCGGCGAACCCGCCGTCGGGCTGCCGCTTCCGCACCCGCTGCTGGAAGGCGGAGGACAAGTGCGCCACGGAGATGCCGCTGCTGGCGATCCCCGAGCGCTTCAAGTCCTCGGACACCCCGGCCGCGCATGAGTCGGCCTGCCACTTCGCCGAGGAGAAGGACGTCGTCGGCGCGGCGTGATCCTGCCTCGACAGGCATACATCGACAGGGCGCCCGGAACACGGTTCCGGGCGCCCTGTCGTGTGCCCGCGCAGTCACTCCGGGCGGTCCCGGCAGGCGTATGTCCAGGTGCCGGACGCCGATGGGTTGTTGCTTCCTCCGGACGGACGGACTGCCGCCCGTTTCGGACGAAGGCCGTACCCCCGCGTGATGCGGGGGCGCGGGCCTTCGCCGACCCGGGAACCCGGGGGCTCAGGGAGTTCTTGTCGAGCTCGGGGCCGTCGGAGGCGGTACGCGCCTGCGGGACGTCCGGGGCGGTACCGGAGGCCTCCGGACGGTGACAGGCCGTCAGAGGCTGTCACGGCTGCCCGTCACCTGTACCGGCGGCGGTGCCTCGCTCACGCACCTGCCCTTGGCCTTCCAGCAGCGGGCACGGCGGACAGCACCGCGCTCGTGTACGGGCGGCGCGGGTTGCCCCACTGGTCCTCGCGGTCCGCGATTTCCACGATCCGGCCGAGGTACATCACCGCGACGCGCTGCGAGAAGTGGCGCACGATGACCAGGTCCGATCGGCTTCGGCTCCGGGGCAGGCGCGCGGGCCACCCCGACGTGCTACCGCTGACCGCCGGAGAACTCGTGAGGGAAGCGGTCGTCGTGCTCCGGATCGAGCCCCACGATCTCCAGCAGTCGGGTGGACCCGATCAAACAAATGCGGGGCGTCCTCCGGCTGCACGGCGCCTTCGCGGAATGGGGCAAACGGATCGGATCGGGCGGCCGTGTCCGATCCCTGGTCCGTCTCTTTCGTTGTGCGGGGGCATCCGGCCGTTCCGGTGACGGCGTACCACGGACGGTCGTAGTGCTGATGCGTTGATCTGTTGATGAGGTGATATTTGGCTCTACGTGTGATGAGGACCGATAAGGAGGCTTTCCATGCGCGGAGCCACACAAGCCAAGTGGGCTGCTTGCGCAGTTGCCGTTGCCCTGACGGCGACGGCCTGCGGCGGGGGCGGCGGTGGTGGCAGTGGCGCCAATGGGATGGTGAGCTCCTCGTGGGGTGACCCGCAGAACCCGCTCGAGCCCGCCAACACCAATGAGGTGCAGGGCGGCAAAGTCCTCGACATGGTCTTCCGGGGGCTGAAGAAGTACGACCCGAAGACCGGTGCGGCCACGAACATGCTGGCCGAAAAGATCGAGTCCACCGACTCGCAGAACTTCACCATCACTCTGAAGGACGGCTGGATCTTCAGCAACGGCGAGAAGGTCACGGCGCACTCGTTCGTGGACGCCTGGAACTACGGCGCCCTGCTGAAGAACAATCAGAAGAACGCCTATTTCTTCGGCTACATCGACGGCTACGACAAGGTCCACCCGAACACCGGCAACGCCTCCGCGGCCACGCTCTCCGGCCTCAAGGTCGTCGACCCGAAGACCTTCACGGTCAAGCTGTCGCAGAAGTTCTCGCTCTGGCCGGACACCCTCGGCTACCCGGCCTTCGCACCCCTGCCGAAGGCCTTCTTCACCGACCACGCCGCCTGGTTGTCCAAGCCCGTCGGCAACGGCCCGTACACCATCGAGAACTACACCAAGGGCTCCTCGATGAGCCTGCGCAAGTGGGACGGTTACCCCGGGGACGACAAGGCGCAGAACGGCGGCATCGATCTCAAGGTCTACACGGACAACAACACGGCCTACACCGACCTGGTCGCGGGCAATCTCGACCTCGTCGACGACGTGCCGGCCTCGCAGCTGAAGAACGTCAAGGCGGACGTCGGCGGCCGCTACATCAACACCCCGGCCGGCATCATCCAGACGATCGCCTTCCCCTTCTACGACAAGAAGTGGGACACCCCCGGAGGCATCAAGGTCCGGCAGGGCCTGTCGATGGCGATCAACCGGGACCAGATCACCAGCCAGATCTTCCAGAAGACCCGCACCCCCGCCTCCGACTGGACCTCCCCGGTCCTCGGCGAGGAGGGCGGCTTCAAGAAGGGGCTCTGTGGTGCCCCGTGCGAGTACAACGCGGCGGACGCCAAGAAGCTGGTCCAGGAGGGCGGCGGGATCCCCGGCGGCCAGCTGAAGATCTCGTACAACGCGGACACCGGCTCGCACAAGGAGTGGGTCGACGCCGTCTGCAACAGCATCAACAAGGCGCTGGGCAACAACAAGGCCTGCGTCGGCGCCCCGGTCGGCACCTTCGCCGACTTCCGCAGCCAGGTCTCTCAGCAGAAGCTGACCGGACCCTGGCGCGCGGGCTGGCAGATGGACTACCCGCTGATCCAGAACTTCCTGCAGCCGACCTACTACACCAACGCCTCGTCCAACGACGGCAAGTGGAGCAACAAGCAGTTCGACTCCCTGATCGACAAGGCCAACGCCGAGTCCGACAAGGCCAAGGCCGTCTCCACGTTCCAGGACGCGGAGAGGGTCCTCGCCGATCAGATGCCCGTCATCCCGCTCTGGTACCAGAACGGCAGCGCCGGCTACTCGGACCGGATCACCAACGTCTCGCTGAACCAGTTCAGCGTCCCGGTGTACGAGGAGATCAAGGTCAAGTAGGACCCGGAAGCCGGGTGGCCGGTGTACTCCCCGCACCGGCCACCCGGCTTCCCCATCCCCGAGCAACTGCCCCCCCGCGACCCCCGGAGCCCCTCATGGGACGTTATGTGATCCGGCGGCTGCTGCAGATGATCCCGGTCTTCTTCGGCACCACGCTGTTGATCTTCCTCATGGTGAACGTGATGGGTGACCCCATTGCGGGTCTCTGCGGCGAGCGCCAGTGCGATCCTGCGACCGCCGCCCAACTCCGCAAGGAATTCGGCCTCGATAAGCCGGTCTGGCAGCAGTACGTCACCTACATGGGCAATGTCTTCACCGGCGACTTCGGCACCGCGTTCAACGGCCAGAAGGTCACCGAGCTGATGGCCACCGCCTTCCCCATCACCATTCGGCTCACCGTCATCGCGATCGTCTTCGAAGTCGTCATCGGCATCAGCCTCGGCGTCGTCACCGGTCTGCGCCGCGGCCGCCCCGTCGACACCACTGTGCTGATCCTGACCCTGGTCGTCATCTCCGTCCCGACCTTCGTCACCGGTCTGCTGCTCCAGCTCCTCCTCGGCGTGAAATGGGGGATCATCGATCCGTCCGTCTCTTCGGAGGCGCCGTTCAACGAACTCCTCGTCCCTGGGCTCGTCCTCGCCTCGGTCTCCCTGGCGTACGTCACCCGGCTCACCCGGACCTCGATCGCCGAGAACGCCCGCGCCGACTACGTCCGCACCGCCGTCGCCAAGGGCCTCCCCAGGCGCCGGGTCGTCATCCGGCATCTGCTGCGCAACTCTCTGATCCCCGTCGTCACCTTCATCGGTACGGATGTGGGCGCCCTGATGGGCGGGGCGATCGTCACCGAGCGCATCTTCAACATCCACGGCGTCGGCTACCAGCTCTACCAGGGCATCCTGCGTCAGAACTCCCAGACCGTCGTCGGGTTCGTCACCATCCTGGTCCTCGTCTTCCTGGCGGCCAACCTGATCGTCGACCTCCTGTACGCCGTACTCGACCCGAGGATCCGCTATGCCTGAGCAGACCCCGGACGAAGCGATCTCTGCGGGAGGAGCGGGTGCGGGCATGGACCTCGCCATCGAGGAAGGGGAGACCCTGGAGAAGACCCCGGGCGGCCCCGAAGGGACCGGGCCGGCGGAGAAACCCCGCAGTCTCTGGTCCGACGCCTGGCGCGACCTGCGCCGCAACCCGGTCTTCATCATCTCCACCCTGATCATCCTCTTCCTGGTGATCATCTCGATCTGGCCGTCGCTGATCACGAACCAGGACCCGCTCAACTGCGACCTGGGCAAGGCTCAGGAGGGCTCACAGCCCGGCCACCCGTTCGGCTTCGACGGGCAGGGCTGCGACGTCTACACCCGTACGGTCTACGGGGCCAGGGCCTCCGTCACCGTAGGTGTCTGCGCCACCCTCGGAGTCTCGCTCCTCGGCGGCATCCTGGGCGGTTTCGCCGGCTTCTTCGGCGGCTGGTCGGACTCGATCCTCTCCCGTCTCACCGACGTGTTCTTCGGCATCCCGGTCGTCCTCGGCGGCCTGGTCTTCCTCTCCGTGGTGCCCGGCTCCACCGTCTGGCCGGTGATCGGCTTCATCGTTCTGCTGGGCTGGCCGCAGATCGCCCGTATCGCACGTGGCTCGGTCATCACCGCCAAACAGAACGACTACGTCCAGGCGGCCCGAGCGCTCGGCGCCTCCAACTCCCGGATCATGCTCCGCCACATCGCCCCCAACGCGGTCGCCCCCGTGATCGTCGTCGCGACCATCGCCCTCGGTACGTACATCTCTCTGGAGGCGACCCTCTCGTTCCTCGGCGTCGGCCTGAAACCGCCGGCCGTCTCCTGGGGCATCGACATCTCCGCAGCGGCCAACTACATCCGCAACGCCCCGCACATGCTGCTCTGGCCGGCCGGAGCGCTGGCGATCACCGTGCTCGCCTTCATCATGCTCGGCGACGCGGTGCGCGACGCCCTCGACCCCAAGCTGCGCTGAGGAGCCCGCTGCCATGTTGCTCGAAGTGCGCGATCTGCACGTGGAGTTCCACACCCGGGACGGTGTGGCCAAGGCCGTCAACGGGGTCAACTACTCGGTGGCCGAGAGCGAGACGCTCGCCGTGCTCGGCGAGTCCGGGTCCGGCAAGTCGGTCACCGCGCAGGCGATCATGGGGATCCTCGACATGCCGCCCGGGAGGATCAGCGGCGGCGAGATCCTCTTCAAGGGCCGCGATCTGCTGAAACTGAAGGCGGAGGAGCGCCGGAAGGTCCGCGGTCAGCAGATGGCCATGATCTTCCAGGACGCCCTGTCCTCCCTCAACCCCGTGCTCAGCGTGGGGGAGCAGCTCGGCGAGATGTTCGTGGTGCACCGAGGGATGTCCCGCAAGGACGCCAAGCTGAAGGCCGTCGAGCTGATGGACCGGGTCCGCATCCCCGCCGCGAAGGAACGGGTCGGGAACTACCCGCACCAGTTTTCCGGCGGCATGCGCCAGCGCATCATGATCGCCATGGCGCTGGCGTTGGAACCGTCGCTGATCATCGCGGACGAACCCACCACCGCCCTCGATGTGACCGTCCAGGCCCAGGTGATGGACCTCCTCGCCGAGCTCCAGCGGGAGCTCCACATGGGCCTCATCCTGATCACCCACGATCTGGGCGTGGTCGCCGATGTCGCCGACTACATCGCCGTGATGTACGCGGGCCGGATCGTCGAGTCGGCCCCCGTCCACGAGATCTACAAGGCGCCCGCCCACCCGTACACCAAGGGCCTGCTCCAGTCGATTCCGCGGCTGGACCAGAAGGGCCAGGAGCTGTACGCCATCAAGGGACTGCCGCCCAACCTTCTGCACATCCCGCCCGGCTGCGCCTTCAATCCGCGCTGCCCGATGGCCCAGGAGATCTGCCGAGGCGAGGTGCCGCCGCTGTTCGAGGTGGCCCAACACCGTGAGAGCGCCTGCTACTTCTGGAAGGAGACGCTCGATGCGCGCTGAACAGGGGAGCATCCGCGCGGGCGGCGAACCCATCCTGGAGGTCATCGACCTCGTCAAGCACTACCCGCTGACCCAGGGCATCCTGATCAAGAAGCAGGTCGGTGCGGTCAAGGCGGTCGACGGTGTCTCGTTCGAGCTGGCCGCGGGCGAGACCCTCGGGATCGTGGGGGAGTCCGGCTGCGGCAAGTCGACCGTCGCCAAGATGCTCGTCCACCTGGAACAGCCGACGTCCGGCGCGATCAAGTACAAGGGCGAGGACATCACCAAGTTGGCCGGGCGTGCGTTGAAGGCCGTGCGGCGCAACATCCAGATGGTGTTCCAGGACCCGTACACCTCGCTCAATCCGCGGATGACGGTCGGCGACATCATCGGGGAGCCGTACGAGATCCACCCCGAGGTCGCGCCCAAGGGCGAGCGGCGGCGCAAGGTGCAGGACCTGCTCGATGTCGTGGGTCTCAACCCGGAGTACATCAACCGCTATCCGCACCAGTTCTCCGGCGGCCAGCGTCAGCGCATCGGCATCGCCCGCGGGCTGGCCCTCAACCCCGAGATCATCGTCGCCGACGAACCGGTCTCGGCCCTCGACGTCTCCGTACAGGCCCAGGTCATCAACCTGCTCGACCGGCTGCAGGCGGAGTTCAACCTGAGTTACGTCTTCATCGCGCACGACCTCTCGATCGTCCGGCACATTTCCGACCGGGTCGGCGTGATGTATCTGGGCAGGCTCGCCGAGATCGGTACGGACGAGCAGATCTACGATCACCCCACGCACCCGTACACGCAGGCCTTGCTGTCCGCGGTGCCGGTGCCGGACCCGATGGCGCGCGAGTACCGCGAGCGGATCATCCTGCACGGCGACGTGCCGTCCCCGGCCAACCCGCCGTCGGGCTGCCGCTTCCGCACCCGCTGCTGGAAGGCGCAGGAGCGGTGCGCGCTGGAGGTGCCGCTGCTCGCGGTCCCGGCGGTCTTCCGGCTGACGGAAACTGCGGCCGCACACGATTCTGCGTGCCACTTCGCGGAGGAGAAGCAGGTGGTGCCGCCGGAGGTACCGGAGACGGAGCCGGTGGAGCCCGGGGCACCGGAGGAGCCGGGCGGGCCCGGTGAACCGGCTGCGTCCGACGACGCCGCGGGCAAGGGCGACGGGCCGGCACCCCCGTCCGGAGGCGCGCACGCCGACTGACCGCCGCCGGGAACGCAACCCCGGATTCGTTAACGCACGGGCAACTTGACCGTCGCACGTCCGATATACGAACGCATCACCATGGACAACGTACGGCCGTGCGGGTGCCGTGAACCGGTCGGGGGGCTGTCATGTCCCTCCGGCCGGTTACCCGGTTCAACCGGGGTGCCGGCGTCCCCCTTGGCGGGTGACCGGGCCCGGTGGAGTATCGCAGGCGTGATACTCACGCGCGGGGCACGCGTCACCGGGGCAGTCCTGTGCGCTGTGCTCGCGGTGACCGTCGCGGGCTGGCTGGTGCGGGATGTCAGGGCCGTCGGACATCCTGGCGAACTGTGGCGGTACTGGGCCGGCTACGTCGACGCACGACCGAAGCTGAGCACCGGCACGTCGCCGATCGATGTGGCGATGCTCGTGGTGTACACGGTTGCCGGGGTCGCCGCTCTGCGGTCCTCGGTGGCCGCAGCCGCACTGGTCGCCACCGGAGTGGCCACTGTCGCGCTGCGACTGCCCGGGGTCTGGAACATCGGCGTCGACGGGATGGACGCCCGATTTCCCCACGAACTCCGCACCCGCGCCCTGATCTGCGCCTTCGTGGCCCTCGCGGCCGGGCTCGCGCTGATCGTCACCGCGGGTGCGGGCCGCAGGCCGCCGCGGGACTTCTACGATCGGCCGCCCACCCGGCCCGGCCGGGGTGCCTCCGTCACGACGTTCCTGCTGCTGGGAGCTTCGGGAGCGGTGGTGATCGCCTGGGAGATCCGCCAGGCCGTCACGTACCCCTCCAGGTACCCCGAGTGGGTCGTGGGCGGGGGCTCCCTCACCGAGCCCCTGACCGACCCTCCGCCGGGATGGGGCAGCGCCGTGGCGGCGCTGCTCTGTCTCTTCGCGGGGATCAGCGCCCTCTCCCGTGCGGTGCACGCCCGGCCGTTCGGCATGATCGCCGCCGGGCTGCTGCTGCCCGGCGGAATCATTGGAATCGCCCGTGTGCTGCACTTCGAGCTGCTCGACCACTTCGGGAAGCTGCCGACCGAGGGCCGGCTCACGGTACTGACGTGGTTCTTCGAAACGACCGCCGGAGTGGTGGTGCTGCTGGCCATGGCCTGCAGAGGCTTCCCTGACAGCGCCCCCGCTCCCACTGCCCAGGACTGGCGCCACGGCTACCCGCAGCCCGATGTGTTCGGGCCTCCGCCGCCCTCCCAGCCCCCACCGGGCTGGTAGCCCGCCCGACCGGCAGAAGCCGTCGAGGGTCTCCCCCCGGCCCTTGGGGCCCGGGGGAGACCGAGGACGGAGCGCCCGACCAGTGCCGCGACCGGGCGTGCCGGGCGGTGCGACGGGACAAAGCGTGCCGGGAGGGGCACTAGGCCCTGTCCAGCCCCAGCGCCCGCTTCAGGAAGTCCACCTGCAACAGGAGCAGATTCTCCGCAACCTGCTCCTGCGGAGTCATGTGCGTGACCCCGCTCAGCGGCAGTACCTCATGCGGCCGCCCGGCCGAGAGCAGCGCCGACGACAGTCGCAGCGAGTGCGCGACCACCACGTTGTCGTCCGCCAGCCCGTGGATGATCATCATCGGTCGGACCTGGTCCGCGGCCTCGGACAGCCCCTCGTCGGTGAGAAGCGAGTTGTACGCGTACACCTCGGGCTGCTCGACCGGATCGCCGAGATAGCGCTCGGTGTAGTGCGTGTCGTACAGCCGCAGATCCGTCACCGGCGCACCCACCACTGCCGCATGGAAGACGTCCGGCCGCCGGAGCGCGGCCATGGCCGCCAGGTATCCGCCGTACGACCAGCCGCGGATCGCCACCTTGGAGAGATCCAGCGGGAACCTTTCGGCGAGTGCGTGCAGCGCGTCCACCTGGTCGTCGAGGCTGAGGGCGAAATTGTTCTTGACCGCCTTCTCCCAGCCGGGTGAGCGCCCCGGTGCGCCCCGGCCGTCCGCGACGACGACCGCGAAGCCCTGATCGGCGAACCACTGCGACGTCAGGTGCGGATTGTGGGCGGCAAGGACCCGTCGCCCGTGCGGTCCACCGTACGGATCCATCAGCACCGGAAGCGGACCATCTGATTCCTGATAGTCGGTGGGGAGCAGCACGGCGCACGGAATCCGCTGTGCGCCCCCCTCGGTGAACTTCACCCGGGCCGTCAGAACCGGCTCCTCCGCGTGGTTCGCGACCGTCGCGACCTGCTTGCCGCTCCGGAGCACCCGCACCTCCGTGCCGGGCCGCTCCGGCGACGCCGAGACCAGCACGGTCACCTCGCCCGCCCGGACCGCGGAGTGCACCCCCGCCCCCTCGGAGACCCGCTCCACACCCAGCTCGTTGACCCGGTAGACATGGCTCTGCCCGATCTCCGGCTCCGCCGCGTCCTCGCCTGCCGAAGCCGACACCAGGACGTCCGACTCGCCGATGTCCAGGACTGCCTGGATCTGCAACTGCGCCCCGGTCAGCGGCCGGTCGCCGACCGCGAGGACCCGAGCCCCGCCCTCGTCCACGATCCGCACGAGCCGCCCGTCCGGCGCCCACGCCGGCACCCCGGGGAACAGGTCCAGCCACACCGGGTCCTCGTCGACGTGAACCGTCCGCGTCGCACCGCTCTCCGTGTCCACCGCGAGGAAGAGCTGACTGCGCTGGTCACGGGCCTGCACCAGGATCAGCGGGGCGCCGTCCGACGACCAGTGCACCTGTGCCAGATACGGATACCGGCCCCGGTCCCACACCACTTCGGTACGGGCCCCGTCCAGGTCCGTCACCAGGAGCCGCACCTCTGCGTTGGGCGTCCCCGCCGCCGGGTACGCGACCTCGGTGGGCTTGCGGTCCGGGTGCGCCGGGTCGGCGATCCACCACCGCTTCACCGCACTGTCGTCGACTCTTGCGACCAGCAGCCGGTCCGACTCCGGCGACCACCAGAAGCCGCGCGAGCGGTGCATCTCCTCGGCCGCGATGAACTCCGCGAGACCGTACGAGATGTGCGCGTCCTCGGGCTCCGCGAGCGCCCGGTCCCCGTCACCCTCCGCCCCCACGACGCGCAGTGCGCCCTTCGACACGTACGCGACATGGCGCCCGTCGGGCGACGGACGCGGGTCAAGCACCGGGCCCGGTACCGGCAGCGCGCGGGCCGTCCCGGCCCGCAACTCGGCGACGTACACCTTCCCGGAGAGCGCGAACGCCGCCAACTCGGCCGCGGAGTCGACCGCATAGCCGACGATCCCCGCAGACCCCTCGCGGCTCCGCTCGCGCCGCGCCCGCTCCTGTGGGGACAGCTTCTCCGACGAACCGCCCAGCAGCGCCGCGGGGTCGGCGACGAGCCGCTCCTTCGGCGTGGAACCGTCCGCCAGGTCCAGCACCCACAGCCGGTTGATCCGGTCCGTGCCGGAGGCCGACCGCAGGAAGATCACCCGCTCCCCATCCGGAGAGACGGTGAACGCCCGCGGGGCGCCGAGGGTGAACCGCTGTGTTCTGGCGTGCTGACGGGGAAACGAGAGCTTCTGCGAGGTCATACCCCCGAACCCTAGGGCCTGATCGGAGTGAGAAACGCGGAACGGGACATAGCGCCCGACCGTCCGGTCGTGCGCCCCTCGTGCTGCTGTGCCCCGATCAATGCGGTGGCACGGATAGTTATGATCCGTAGCGCTCGGTGGGTATGAACCTGCTGGCTCCATGTGTGCTGCCCGTCCCGACCGTACTGATGGAGGTGAACCGCCGTGGCACTCTCGATTTCGGCGGTAGTGCTGCTGGCGATCGTCGTCTTCCTGCTGATCCGGAAATCCGGACTGAAGGGCGGACATGCGGTGGTCTGCATGCTGCTCGGTTTCTATCTCGCGAGTTCGTCCATCGCACCGACCATCTCGGAGCTGACCACGAATGTGGCCGGCATGATCGGCGACATCAAGTTCTGATCCGGGTCCAGTCCTTCGGGTCATGCCGGGCTCGCGGGGGGTCCGGCACGCGCAGCTGCGACGGGTCCCGGCCCCCGCCGTGGTCGGCCCCCAGGGCAGTCGGCTCGTAGGGTGGGTCCCATGACGGACCTTCCCGCCCGTCGTCTGCTCCTGGTGCATGCGCACCCCGACGACGAGTCGATCAACAACGGCGCCACCATGGCCCTGTACGCGGCCCAGGGCGCCCGGGTCACGCTGGTGACCTGCACGCGCGGCGAGGAGGGCGAGGTCATCCCGCCCGAACTCGCCCATCTCGCGGCCGATCGGGACGACACCCTTGGTGACCACCGCATAGGTGAACTCGAGGCCGCGATGAAGGAGCTCGGGGTCACCGACCACCGTTTCCTCGGCGGACCCGGACGGTTCCGCGATTCCGGAATGATGGGTGCCGAGCAGAATCACCGCCCCGGCGCCTTCTGGAACACGGACGTGGACGAGGCCGCCGGGTACCTCGTGGAGGTGATCCGCTCGGTACGCCCCCAGGTCCTCGTCACCTACGACCCCGACGGCGGGTACGGGCACCCCGACCACATCCAGGCGCACCGCGTCGCGATGCGTGCCGCGGACCTGGCAGCCGACCCCGCGTACCGCAGCGGACCCGGTGCCCCGCACGCCATCGACAAGATCTACTGGAACCGGGTGCCGCGCTCCGTCGCCGAGCGGGCCTTCGCGCGGCTGCGCTCGACGGCCCCCGACGCCTTCCCGGGGATCGCCGCGATCGACGACGTACCGGGTGTGGTGAACGACACCCGGATCACCGCGGAGATCGACGGTGCCGCCCACGCGGCGGCCAAGACGGCGGCGATGCGGGCACACCGCACCCAGATCGCCGTGGACGGCCCGTTCTTCGCCCTCTCGAACGATCTGGGGCAGCCCGTCTTCACCACCGAGTACTACGAGTTGGTGCGTGGAACGTCCGGAGCGCCCGCGGGTGCACGGGAGCACGATCTCTTCACGGGCGTACCGGGTACGGGGGACGTGCCGGGGGCTGAGTCGGGAGTACGGTCATGAGCAGCGGCAAGCAGCGCCGACCCCGAGCCGACTCTCCGCCCCGGGAGCCCGTGCCCACCGGTCTCGCCGCACCCCTGAACCCGGGCCGTATCGGGGCCTACCTGGGCCTCGCGGTTCTCGGCGCGCTCGTCGGGCTCGCGGGAGCGTTCGTCCAAGCCGCCTGGTTCCCGGGTGGTTTGCTGCTCGCACTGGTGGCCTGCGCCGGACTGTTCTACGGGGGCCGCATCCTCATCGGGACCCAGATCGGCGCCCTCGCGCCCGCCGCGGGCTGGCTGATTTCGGTCATCGTTCTGCTCGGCGGACGGCCGGAGGGCGACTACGTCTTCGGCGACGAACTGGGGCTCACCCTCTTCATGCTGGGGGGGATGGCCGTCGCTGTGATGTGTGCCACCATGTCGCGGTCGCCCCAACAAGGCGCCGACAACGGCCGACCTGGCAAGTAATGTGCCACGTCCGATCCCGTAATGCCCCCTGTCCGTCGGGGAGGCGCACCGTCGTTTCCCCCGGTCGCGGGGTGTCTGTCGGTGGCGGCCAGTATGGTGGTTCGCGCGCCGAGCCGTCCCCTGGCCTGCGGCACGGGGGAAGTACGGGCGGCGGAGCCAATCGGGAGAACCTGCTTTGAGTCGTGAAACTGACAGTTCGTCCACCGGCCCCCAGGGGCGCGGGGGAGCCGCGTATCCCTCGGGTACGCCGCCGTACGGATCACGCCAGTATCCGTCGCTGCACCCTTCGCAGGACGCCCCGGAGGAGACCCCGGAGCCTGCGGATCCACCTCAGTCCGAAGAGCCGAGGACCGAGACGACGCTGACGACGCGTATCCGGATCAACATCCCCGGCTCGCGGCCCATCCCGCCGGTCGTGATGCGTACGCCGATGGGCGATGCCGACGCGGACGCCGCGCGTGAGCGCACGGGCAGCACACCGCGCCCGGGCGCACCCGAGTCCGGCGGTACGCCGGGCGGATCGGGCAAGCCGGGCGCATCGGGCGGACAAGCCACCAACGCGAGAGACGGCTCCGCGACCGCGGACCCGAGCGCCGAGAAGCCGGCCAGGGAGAAGAGCGGCAGCGACTGGTTCGCCCCGCGCAAGGCACCGACGAACACGTCGGTGGTCGACGCCGCGGCCGGGCCGGCCGGCAGCGCCGCTGCCGGATCCGCCGGTGCGGACGGGGGTGCCGGATCCGGTGCTCCCACCCCGCCGCGCGCCGATCTGCCGTTCTTCTCGGACGGCCCGCAGCGCACCGGCGACCAGGGCGCGCCCCGCCCCGGCGACGACTCCGCGGTCCCGGGCGGGCCGCGTGCCACGCCGAATCTCGGTGTGCGTACGCCGGGTCCGTCCGGCCCGACGACCGGCCCGGTCACCGGCACCTCGTCCCTGGCTCCCCGCCTCGGCGGACCGGACGGCTTCGGCCCCGGCCCGGCAGGTCCGGGTGCGGGCCAGGCGCGTCCCGGCGGACCGTCCGCTCCCGGCACCCCCGGTGGCGTACCCCCGCGGATGTCCGACGACACGGCCGTCCTCACACCGCAGTTCGCACCGCCCGGCCCCGGCGGTCATGTCTCGGGGGAGACGCTCAACAGCGGTATCCCTGTCGTCCCGCCGGAGCACCGCTCGCCGTCCGCCCCGTCCCTGTTCCCGAACGCGGGCGGCCCCGCGGGTCCGGGTTCGCGCGCCGACCTGCCGCCCCGAGGCCCGAACGACCCGATGGGCAGCGGACCGGCAGGACCGGGCGGCCCCGCCGCCCAGGCGTCCGCCCCCGCCCGCCCTGCCCCGGCCCCGGCGAAGAAGAAGGGCCGCTCGAAGCCGGTCCTGCTCGGCGCGGGCGTCGTCGTCCTGGCCGGTGTCGCCTACGGCGCGGGGCTGTTGATGAACCACTCCGAGGTCCCCAAGGGCACCACCGTCCTCGGCGTCGACATCGGCGGCGGCACGAAGGAGCAGGCCGTCGCCAAGCTGGACGCGGCTCTCGGCGAGCGCGCCAAGACCCCCCTCCAGCTCTCCGTCGACGGCAAGAACGAGAAGCTCGCCCCGGAGAAGGCCGGTCTCGCGCTGGACAGCGTGGAGACCGTGCGCGGCGCTGCGGGCAGCGACTACAACCCGGTCTCGGTGATCGGCTCCCTCTTCGGCGCCGAGCGCAAGGCCGACCCGGTGATCCCGGTCGACGAGGAGAAGCTCGGGGTCGCGCTGACGGACCTGGCGGGCGTGTCCGGCTCCGCCAACGACGGCACGATCAAGTTCGAGCCGGGCAAGGCCGTCGCGGTCCCCGGCAAGGTGGGCAAGGCGCTGGACGTCAACAGGTCGATGATCTCGGTACGGGACGCGTACCGCGCCCAGGTGCAGACGGGCAAGGCGGCCACGGTCCAACTGCCGGTCACCACCCGCCAGCCCACCATTGCCCAGGCCGAACTGGACCGGGCGATGAAGGACTTCGCGAAGCCCGCGATGTCCGGCCTGATCACGATCAAGGCAGGGCCCAAGCAGATCCAGTTCGGACCGGCGAAGTCGCTGCCGCAGATCCTCTCGATGAAGGCGGTCGACGGCCGGCTGGTCGAGGTCTACAACAAGACCGCGATCGACACCCTCTGCGACGGCGTCTTCGACGGCATCATGATCACCAAGGGTGACGGCAAGAAGCACCAGCTCAGTGCGGACGACGTGGCACACGCCATGCAGACCGCGCTGCTCGGCAAAACCCCCACCGAGCGCACCGCCACCATCGCCCTCGACGGCAACGGATAGCACCACCGAAGCACGGATCCCGATGACGCCGCCCCTGTTCCGGGGGCGGCGTCATGCGTGGGGCATGACATCTGTCATCCCCGATTCACGACCCGTGACCCTGCCGGGCGGCCACTCCACTCCGCCAGCCTGGACGCATGACAACGACAGCCACCGAAGCCACCACCGCGCGCGCCGCAGTGGTCAGCTTCGACCAGGTCAGCAAGGCGTACGGAGACGTATGCGCCGTCGACGGGCTCACCCTCGACCTGCACCCCGGCGAGACGGTGGCGCTTCTCGGCCCCAACGGCGCCGGCAAGTCCTCCACTCTCGACCTGCTCCTCGGCCTGCGCACCGCGGACTCCGGCACGGTCCGGCTCTTCGGCGCTTCCCCGCAGGAGGCGATCGCCAAGGGCCGGGTCGGCGCGATGCTGCAGACCGGCGGCCTGATGGAGGACGTCACCGTCGAGGAGATCGTCCGGCTCGTCTGCGATCTGCACCCGCGGCCGTACCCGGTCGGCGACGTACTGGCCCGTGCGGGCATCGCGTCGATCGCCGACCGGATGGTCAACAAACTCTCCGGCGGCCAGGAGCAGCGCGTACGGTTCGCGCTCGCCACCGCCGGGGCCAATGACCTGATCGTCCTCGACGAGCCGACCACCGGCATGGACGTCACCGCCCGCCAGGCGTTCTGGGCCACCATGCGGGAACAGGCCGAGCAGGGACGTACCGTCCTGTTCGCCACCCACTACCTCGAAGAGGCCGATGCGATCGCCGACCGCGTCCTCGTCCTCCACAAGGGGCGGCTCCTCGCCGACGGCACCGCTGCCGAGATCAAGGCGAAGGCCGGAGCCCGCCGGATCTCGTTCGAACTCGAGGGCGCGGTCGACGAATCGTCCCTGCGCGGCCTGCCGTTCCTCTCCACGCTCGACATCAGCGGCAACCGGGTCCGTATCCAGTCGCACAACGCCGACGCGACCGTCCACGCGGTCTACGCGCTCGGCCTCTACCCGCGCGAACTCGAAGTCGCAGGACTCGGCCTGGAGCAGGCCTTCGTCGCCATCACCGAGGCCGAGGAGGCCAGGACCGCATGCTGAATTTCTTCTCGTGGGCACTCATCAAGCTCGAAGTGACCCGCACCCTGCGGAACAAGAAGTTCATGTTCTTCTCGGTCATCTACCCGTCGGTGATCTACCTGCTGATCTCCGGAACCCGGAACACCACCGACAAGGTCCCGCACACCGACCTGACCCTGCAGGCCTTCTTCATGGTTTCGATGGCCTCCTTCGGCGCTCTGACCGCCGTCCTCATGGGCAACAGCGAGCGCATCGCCAAGGAGCGCGAGAAGGGCTGGGTCCGCCAGCTGCGCCTCACCCCGCTGCCCAGCCGCGGCTACGTCCTGGCGAAGATCGCCAGTGCCGCGATGGTCACCCTGCCCTGCATCGTGGTCGTGTTCCTGGTCGCCGCCGTGGTCAAGCACGTACGGATGGAGACCTGGCAGTGGTTCGCGCTGATCGGGGTCATCTGGGCCGGATCGCTGGTCTTCGCGGCGCTCGGCGTCGCCATCGGCTACGTCGCCAGCGGGGACGCGGTCCGCCCGATCACCATGATCATCTACTTTGCGCTGTCGATCCTCGGCGGCCTGTGGATGCCGAGTGCGACCTTCCCGCAGTGGCTCCAGAACATCTCCGAGTGGCTGCCGACCCACGCGTACGCTTCACTCGGCCAGGCGGTCGAGATGGGCGGCTCGCCGCACGCCAAGGACGTCGCCATCCTCTGCGTCTACTTCCTGCTCTTCGCGGGCGGCGCGGCCTGGCTCTACCGGAAGGACACCCTGAAGGCGTGAACGACGACGAGACGTTCGTGGGGATCGGGCGCCCGCCGACCAACCGCCGTCAGGTGGGCGTCAAGCTGCTCTGGATCGGCATCTGGCTCGCGTTCATGAGCGCCCCGGTCAAGGACCTCATCGACGGCAACCACACCCCGTTGGCCGCCGGGCTGGGAGCTCTCGGCCTGCTGGTCTTCGTCGGGACATACCTGGTCCTGGTCTTCCGTCACACCTCGAAGGCGCTGGACCGCCGCCGGGTCGGGGCGGCGATCACCTTCCTCGGCGCCCTGGCAGCAGCCCTCTCCCTGACGCTGGGCACCCCGTGGCTGGTCCTCTTCGTGTACGTCTCCGTCACCGTCGGGGCCACCCTCCCCCTGAGGACCGCCGGCTGGCTGATCCCCGTCGTCACCGCCGTACTCGTCGGTCTCGGCCTGACCGGCGACCACCCGCGCGAGGTCATCACCGCCCTGGTCTTCCCCGCCCTGCTCGGCGGGTTCGCCATGACCGGCGTACGGCAGATGATCCGTACGACGGTCGAGCTGCGCGAGGCCCGTGCCACCGTCGCCCAGCTCGCCGCCAACGAGGAGCGGCTGCGGCTCGCCCGCGATCTGCACGACCTGCTCGGCCACTCCCTCTCCCTGATCACGCTCAAGAGCGAGCTGGCGGGGCGGATGCTCCCCGACCACCCCGAGCAGGCCGCGCTCCAGGTCGCCGACATCGAACAGGTCAGCCGCCAGGCACTGGTGGACGTCCGCAGCGCGGTCACCGGCTACCGGCGGCCCACGCTCCCCGGTGAGCTGGCCGGGGCCCGTACCGCACTCGTCGCCGCGGGCATCGTCGCCGACATCCCGACGGACGCCCCCGCCGAGTTGCCCGAGAAGCCGGAGGAGGTCCTCGCCTGGGCGTTGCGGGAAGCCGTCACCAATGTCGTACGCCACAGCGGCGCCCGCCGCTGCGCGGTCACGCTCACCCCCCGCCAGACGCTCGGCGGCCGGGTACTCGAACTCAGGGTGGCGGACGACGGCCGGGGCGGCTCCGGAACGAAGGCGGGCAACGGCCTCACCGGCATCAGCGAACGACTCGCCACGGTCGATGGCACGCTGACCACCCGGGCCACCGACTCCGTTTCCGGTAAAGGCTTCACCCTCACCCTCAGTGTTCCACTCGGATCCGGCCTAGGATCCGGTGAATGAGCATGATCAGACTCCTCCTCGCCGAGGACCAGTCCATGGTGCGCGAGGCCCTCGCGGCGCTGCTCGGTCTGGAACCCGACATCGAGGTGGTGGCCCAGGTCGCCCGTGGTGACGAGGTCCTCGCGGCGGCCCGCGAGAATGCCGTCGATGTCGCCCTCCTCGACATCGAGATGCCGGGCATGACCGGCATCGAAGCGGCGGGCGTGCTGCGACGGGAACTCCCGGCCGTGAAGGTCGTCGTCGTCACGACCTTCGGCCGCCCCGGCTATCTGCGCCGGGCGATGGAGTCGGGCGCGGACGCGTTCCTGGTGAAGGACGCCCCGGCGTCCCAGCTCGCGGAAGCGGTACGGAAGGTGCTCGCCGGTGAGCGCGTCATCGATCCGACTCTGGCGGCCGCCGCACTCGCCGACGGCGCGAGCCCACTGACCGAGCGCGAACGCGATGTGCTGCGCACGGCGGCCGACGGCTCCACCAACGCGGAGATCGCCACAGCGCTCCATCTCTCGCAGGGCACGGTCCGCAACTACCTGTCCACGGCGATCCAGAAGACGACGGCACGCAACCGGGCGGAAGCGGTGCGGATCGCGAGCGAGAAGGGCTGGCTGTAGGGCCGGCTCTGGGGGCGCGGCAGCCTAGGCGCCGCCCTGACCTGGAGAAATTCCGGTTTCGCGGGATCAGCGGAGCTGGCACACTCCTGCTTCATGACGACGGGACACAGCGCGGGCGTGAACCTGCGCGTCGGTGCGGAGGACGCGGAGCTCTCCGCCCGGCTGAGCGAAGAGCTGACGGCCTTCAACAACCATGCGACGGGCGCCCACGACGACCGGGGGCTCTCGGTGCGGGTCACCGACGAGGCGGGTGACCTGGTGGCGGGGCTGGTCGGCTGGACCTGGGGCGGGTGCGCCGGGATCTCCGAGGTGTGGGTGCGGGCCGACCGGCGTCACGAGGGGTGGGGCGCCCGACTGGTGCGCGCCGCCGAGGACGAGGCTCTGGCGCGCGGCTGCACCTCCGTGATCGTCTCGTCGATGTCCTTCCAGGCACCCGGTTTCTACCGTCGGCAGGGCTATCTGGAGACCGGTAGCGGCGGTGGGCTCCCGGGCGGCCACACCCGTCATCACTTCTTCAAGGAGTTGGAACGGACGGAGAACGTCAGCTGAGGGGCAGCCAAGGGCTGTCCCGTAGGTCAGGTGGTTCAGGCGCGTGTCGCCTTGTCGAGATGGGCGAACACCACCACGTTGTCCTTGTAGTCCTTGGCCTTCCTGTCGTAGTTGCCGCCGCACGTGATCAGGCGGAGCTGGGCGGACGGAGTGTCGGCGTACACCCGCTTGTCGGGGAAGTTCGCCTTGCTGAAGGTCTCCACCGAATCGACCTTGAACGAGGCGACGCTGCCGTCCGCCCTCGTGATGTCGACCGTGGCGCCCGGTTTCAGGAACTGGAGCTGCAGGAACACCGCCGGGCCGGTCGTCGTGTCGACGTGGCCTGCGACGATGGACGCGCCGCGCTCACCGGGCGTCGCGCCGTCCTTGAACCAGCCCACCAGGTTCTTGTCGTTGGGGGGCGGTGCGTTGAGCTGTCCGGTCGGGCCGATGGACAGGGGGGTGAAGGGGGCGTCGACGGCGATCGTCGGGATCCGGAGCCGCTTGGGCTTGGAAGCGGGCATGGACAGGCCCTGGAGAGAAGCGGAGGCCGAGGGAGTGGTTGGGGCTGGGGGGGCGGGTGCGGGGGCCGCGGGAACGCCGGGCCCGGGGACGGCGGGTGCGAGCACCGCGGGGGTGGTCAACGGCTTGTTGTCGTCCGAGACGCCGAGGGAGTTGTAGATCAGGAGCAGGCCCAGCCCTGCCGCTGCTGCGGGCCAGAGAAGGGCGCGGCCGATGGCGGGGGAGCCGGGCCGGGAGGGGGTGGAATCGGACGACTGCGGGGCGGCCATGGAAGCGTGCCTTTCTTCTGTCCTTCTTCTGTGTGGCATCGGTCAGTTGGTGCTCGGCCAGTCAGCGGAACCGGGGAAACGCAGCCGCCGCGACCGCCGCCCCGGGGGACGGCGACCGCGACAGCTGCGCGAGAACAGCGGTTCAGTTCGTTCAGGCCACCGCGCCGCCCGTGGCCTGACGGCGGCGCACCTTGTATGCACCGACGCCGAGCCCACCGATGAGCAGCGCCGAACCGGCAGCCAGACCGCCGCCGGTCATCGCGGTCCCGCCGCCACCGGCGTGGACGCCACCGCGGGGCTTGCTCTCGTCGCCGCCACGGCCTCCGCCGTAGCCGCCCTCGTTGCCGCCACGGCCGCCGCCGTAGCCGCCCTCGTCGCCGCCACCGCCGTAGCCGCCTTGGTCGTCGCCTCCGCCGTAGCCGCCTTCGTCGCCGCCACGGCCGCCCTTGTCGCCGCGGTCGTCTCCGCCCTTCTTCGAGTTGTCGCCGGAGTCGTTGCCGGGCTGCCACTCCTTGGCCACCGTCATGGCCATGGCGCCGCCACCGGTGTGGACGCCACCGCGGGGCTTGTCGCCCTTGCTACCGTGGTGGCCCTTGTCGCCGTGGTCGTCCTTGCGCCCGTGGTCGTCCTTGCGCCCGTGGTCGTCCTTGCGGCCGTGGTCGCCCTTGCCCTTGTCGCCGTGCTTGTCGCCCCAGCCGCCCTTGCCGTGGTCGGGCCGGGCGTCCTTGTCGCCCTTGTCGCCCTCGTCGCCTCCGCCGTAGCCGCCTTCGTCGTCGCCGCCGCCGTAGCCGCCTTCGTCGTCGCCGCCGCCGTAGCCGCCCCCGTCGCCGCCGTCGCCGTAAGAGTCGCCGGAGTCGCTGCCGGAGTCGCTGCCGGAGTCGTTGCCGGGCTGCCACTCCTTGGCCACCGTCATGGCCATGGCGCCGCCACCGGTGCGGACGCCACCGCGGGGCTTGTCGCCCTTTTCGCCCTTGCCGCCGTGGTGGCCCTTGTCGCCCCAGCCGCCCTTCTCGCCGTGGTCGCCCTTGTCGCCCCAGCCGCCCTTCTCGCCGTGGTCGCCCTTCTCGCCGTGGTCGCCCTTCTCGCCGTGGTCGCCCTTCTCGCCGTGATGGCCCTTCTCGCCGTGATGGCCCTTCTCGCCGTGGTCGCCCTTCTCGCCGTGGTGGCCCTTGCCGCCGTGGTCGTCTTCGCGGTCGTCGCCGCGACCGCCGTGGTCGTCGCCGCGGTCGTCGCCGCGACCGCCCTGGTCGTCTTCGCGGTCGTCGCCGCGGCCGCCGTGATCGTCGCTGCTGGAGGAGGAGCCGCCGTCCCAGTCATCGGCCAGCGTGATGGCATGGGCGGCAGGAGTGGTGATGGCGAGGACCGCGGTGATCGCGGCCGAAGCGAACAGTGTGCGGGCAGAGCGCATCTGAACACATTCCTTCCGACGCGACTGCGATGAGTGACGGGATGCCGACTCAAGGTGACGCAGTTGCGACGTGATCCACCGTTAACCGGAATGCGACTCGGCGCCATCGGGAACCTGTGCATTGGGGCTACGCCGTGGGCCCTTCGGGTGGCGAATTACTGATAATCACCCATCGGACTGCATATCATGGCGTAATCAGGTTTGGTCCTGCAGAGCCGCCTTTTTGCTGACACTTCCTCATGGTGACGCGCCGTGCGATCGGTGCGGCGAGACCCTGATGGTCGGCCCGAACTCGCGTGCAGAGATGGCTGGTTGATGGTGTGCCCCGTGCGCGTGTGATCGCCTGGGGGTGTTCTCCTCGTCACTCGAGAGGCGCTGCGGGGCCGGTGCGAGGAGCGGCGCGCGTGGCACGCAGAAGAGACCTGGCTCCCGCTCGGGCGACCTCCGGAAATGCGCCGCTCCCGTTCCGACCCGATGGAGGCCTGCCGCACTCGACCCGGGGCTTCAGCTGCCGTGTTCGGTACGGGAGACGGGGGGTTTCCGCCGTGGCGCCTGCGCACCGGGCCCGGCCTCCTGGCCCGTGCCTTGACCGAGCACACGGCGAAACCGACCCGCGGGCGTTTCGGACCCGCCGGACGGCCCCGGTCCCCGCGCCTGTGCACCTCTAATTCAGCAAGGCCCGCGCCGCTCGTGCCCGCCCCCGAACCATCTCTGCCGCCGCCGGCTCCACTGCTTCCACCAGCTCCGCGTACTCCTCCATCTCCTCCGCCCCGCGAAGGAACTCCCCGCTCTGTACGAGCAGCTGCGCCCGCTCGTAGCGCAGCCGCGCCGGATGCGAGGGCAGCAGCAGCGACAGTTCCACCGCCCACAGCGCCACCCGCGTGCACTCCGGGCGGGCCGCCGCCCACGCCCTGATGTTGTTGAGGATCCGCAGCACGATCTCCAGCGGCCGGGCCGGCACCAGCATCGACGGCTCGAGCGGTGCCCCGGTCGCCCCCGTCACCAGCAACTCCGCGTCCTGGCCGGTCATCGGCCTGCCGCCGGCGAACGGGTCGGCCAGCACCTGTTCCGCCGGATCGCCGAACCCGACGACGAAATGACCCGGCAGCGCCACCCCGTACACCGGAGCGCCCGCCCGCCGCGCCACCTCGATCCACACCACCGACAGCAGGATCGGCAGCCCGCGTCGGCGCCGCAACACCTCGTGCAGCAGCGACGACTGCAGCCGCTGGTAGTCCGCCGACGAGCCCACGAACCCGCACCGCTCGCCGAGCAGTTCGGCCAATGCCGAGGCCCAGGCGCGCCCGCCCCGTACCCCGTACGGAAGCAGTCCCGCCAGCCGGTCCAGTTCGATCTGCGCAGCGTCGATCCCGTCCGCGTCCAGCGCCGGGTCGGCCTCCGCGGCCAGCAGCAGGCAGAGCAGCGCGAGGTCCGGGCGTTCGGCGCGGGCCTCCTCGGCGAACTGCTGCCGCGGATTCAGCCCTGGGTTCATGGGGGACATGCTCCTGCCCCTACGCGGACCGGAAGTGGTGGTACAGGTGGTGGGTCACGAACCCCATCCGGTCGTACAGCGCACGTGCCCCCTCATTCTCCGCCTCCACCTGCAGCCACGCCGCCGACGCACCCTCGTCCAGCGCCTGCCGGGCCAGTGCGGTCATGACGGCGGAGGCCAGGCCCCGCCGCCGGTACGCGGCATCGACCTCGACGGCCATGAAGCCCGCCCAGCGCCCGTCCACGACACACCGTCCGATCGCGGCAGGCGCGTCGCCCGCCGCGTCACCCGGCACGGTCGCGAACCACACCGAGGGCCCGCTGCCCAGCACCTTCAGTACGTGCGGGCCCGGAGTGTCGAAGCGCTGGTACCGGGAGAGCCACGCCTCGTCGATCCCCCGGCTCAGCCGCACCCGCGCGACGTCCGCGTCCAGATCGCCGATCGGCGCCAGAGCCGCGATCCGCACCTGCGCCGTGACCTCGCGCCGCCACCCGTGCTCCTCCAGCTCCGCGCACAGATTCTCCTGTGTGCCCTCCGCGCCCGTCGCGGTCTGGATGTAGGCGGGCAGCGCGCGGTCCTCGTACCAGCGCTCCACCCGCGCGAGCGCCTCGTCGAGCGGCACCCCGGGATCGCCGAGCGGCAGCACGGAGTTGGCGCGCCGGGTGAAGCCCTCCGCCGCGCGCAGCTGCCAGTCGCCGAGCGGTTCGCTCTCCACCGGCTGCCAGGCGCGCGCACAGACGTGGGCGAGTTCCGCGAACGTGGCCGACGGGCCCCGGCGCCGGGCCGGCGCGGAGGGGACGACCTTGCCCGCCACCAGCGAGGATTCCGCGATGTGGACGGATTCACCGCTCTTCGGTGTGATCGACAGCACATGTTTGTTCCAGGATGTGAGAACCCCTACGGTGTCGGTGAATCTCCAGCCCGCCGTGCCGCCTTCCGAACGACGTCGGACTGATACCCGTTTGCCCACGTCAGCCGGGGTGATCCGGACCTCGGCCCGTCCGCCCATGGTGAATTCCACAGCTCTCTCCGCCCCTCCTGTTCGGTTCGCGCCCAGGAACGGAGATACTAGATGCGGGCATCGACGACGCCGCGCTCCCGCGCGAGAGCCAACGCCCTACCGAGGAGGAACGACAGCGTGACCTACGTCATCGCGCAGCCTTGTGTCGACGTCAAGGACAAGGCCTGCATCGAAGAGTGCCCCGTCGACTGCATCTACGAGGGCCAGCGGTCCTTGTACATCCACCCGGACGAATGCGTCGACTGTGGAGCCTGTGAGCCGGTCTGCCCGGTCGAGGCGATCTTCTACGAGGACGACACCCCGGAGGAGTGGAAGGACTACTACAAGGCGAACGTCGAGTTCTTCGACGACCTCGGTTCGCCCGGTGGTGCCTCCAAGCTGGGTCTGATCGAGCGAGACCACCCGTTCATCGCAGCATTGCCGCCGCAGAACCAGTAGTCAGCGGCCAGCACGTGCGCCGCCCCGGTCCCGTACGGCTCGTCACCGTGCGGGACCGAGGTGTTTTCCGGTCCGAGCCGCAGGCAGACCCGGCGCCGCACGAACCACCCGAACCACCTCGTCACCCTCGTACGAGAAAGCAGAGAGCCGTGTCCGCAGCAGTCTCCTCCCGCCTCCCGGTCTTCCCCTGGGACAAGCTCGCGCCCTACAAGTCGACCGCTGCGGCCCACCCGGACGGCATCGTCGATCTTTCCGTCGGCACGCCCGTCGACCCGGTGCCGGAGCTGATCCAGCAGGCGCTCGTCGCCTCCGCGGACAGCCCCGGCTATCCGACGGTGTGGGGGACGACCGAACTCCGCGACGCCCTCACCGGCTGGGTGGAGCGGAGGCTCGGCGCGGTCTCCGTGGCGCACGAGAACGTGCTGCCGGTCGTCGGCTCCAAGGAGCTCGTCGCCTGGCTGCCGACCCAGCTCGGCCTCGGCGCGGGCGACAAGGTGGCGTACCCGCGGCTCGCCTACCCGACGTACGAGGTGGGTGCCCGGCTCTGCGGCGCCGAGCCCGTCGTCTACGACGACCCCACCGAGCTCGACCCGGCCGGACTCAAGCTGCTCTGGCTGAACTCGCCGTCCAACCCCACCGGCCGGGTCCTGTCGAAGGACGAGTTGATCCGGATCGTCGCCTGGGCGCGCGAACACGACGTGCTGGTCTTCAGCGACGAGTGCTACCTGGAGCTCGGCTGGGAGGCCGAACCGGTCTCCGTGCTCCACCCCGACGTCTGCGGCGGCACGTACGAGGGCATCGTGGCCGTCCACTCCCTCTCCAAGCGCTCCAACCTCGCCGGATACCGCGCGGCGTTCATCGCGGGCGACGCGGCCGTCCTCGGCGAACTGCTGCTGATCCGCAAGCACGGCGGGATGATGACGCCCGCCCCGGTCCAGGCCGCCACCGTCGCGGCGCTCGGCGACGACACACACGTGGCCGAGCAGCGGACCCGGTACGCGGACCGGCGCACCGCGCTGCGGGCGGCGCTGGAGGCCCACGGCTTCCGGATCGAGCACAGCGAGGCGAGCCTCTACCTGTGGGCGACCCGCGACGAACCCTGCTGGGACACCGTGGCGTACCTTGCGGAGCTCGGCATCCTGGTGGCGCCGGGCGACTTCTACGGACCGGCGGGCGACCACTTCGTGCGGGTGGCGTTCACGGCGACGGACGAGCGCGTGGCAGCCGCGGTCAAGCGGCTGTCCTGACTCCATACCGGACATGCGCGAGGGCCTCGCGCATGTCCGGTACGAAGTCAGCCGATCGGCAGGCCCCGGGTGGGCAGGCCCTGGGGCGTCGGCAGACCGCCACCGGCGAGACCGTCGGTCGGCAGACTGCCCTTGGCCGCCGCACCGGTGGCCCCGCCGACCAGCTCACCGGCTTTGCCCGCCGCCTTGCCGGCGACCTTCTGCGCCGCGGGGGCGGCCTTGCTGCCCGTGCTGCCGACGGTCCTGCCCGCGGCCGGAACGGCCGTCCCGACGATCTTGCCGCCGGTGACGCCCGCGACCTTGGCGCCCTGCTCGGACGCGCCGTCGACGGTCTTGCCGAGACCGGCGCCGTCGACGGTCGTCAGACCGCCGAGCTGCGGGGCCTGCGGGAGCTCCGCGGCACCTGCGGCGCCGGCCGCACCGACCACGGGGGCTGCACCCGCCGCGATCAGCAGCGCGGCACGGGCGATCCGACGGGTCAGGGGGAGGGACATGATGCTCCTTCGACGGGGTGGAATTTGTCTGTCCGTTGATCGGACGCAGTGACAACCGTCGTGGGGGCGGGGGAGGTTGCGGTGGACCGAAGTAAAGAGTCGGTAATGCGTCACATAATCCGCAACGGAGGAACCCGGGCAAACATTGCATTACTCAAAGGCTGGATGAGTCGTCACTTCCCTTTTCCCGCAAGGGAATCGGTGCATGAAGTGGAGACTGCCGGAGGGGTGCGCGGACAGTGGCTTCCCGACGGGCTGGATGGCCCCTACGAGGGATCCTTCGTACTAGTGAACGAGTCGCATGCGTACCTGCGTGGTGCCTGATTCCGCACGGTCCGTCCGCCAGCCCGACCCGGTGCTCCATACCCGGCCCGCGTACGCGACCTCGTCGATGCCCAGTGATTCGGCCTGTGCCACCGCCCAGTGCGCGAGTTCCCAGCCGCGCTGCGCCCTGCCGCCGTCCCCGGCGGTCCGCGCCGCCTTCACCGGCACCGAGACCGTGCCCGCAGCCGCCGCCCCGCCCGCCGCCCCGTCGCCCGCCTTGCCCGAGGAGGGCAGCACACCCTTGCCGAAGGCCCGTACCAGCGCCGACCGCACCTTTGCCGCATCGGCGGGCCCCGCCGCCGTCTGCGTCGGCGTGCAGGTCAGCGCGGCGGGCGTACGGCCGGTCAGCGCGGCGGACAGCAGCGCGGCATCCGGCTCGTGCTTCGCGTAGGCCTGCGGGAAACCACTGCGCTGCACCCGCTGCGCGGCCACCGTCAGCGGCAGCCGCGAGTAACCGGGGACCTCGGCCAGATGCTGGTAGAACTTCCCGGCCGAGTAGACCGGGTCCAGGATCTGCTTCTCGGTGCCCCAGCCCTGCGAGGGGCGCTGCTGGAACAGCCCCAGCGAGTCCCGGTCGCCGTGCTCGATATTGCGCAGCCCGGACTCCTGCAACGCCGTGGCCAACGCGATCGTCACCGCACGCTCAGGCATTCCGCGCGTGGTGCCGACCGCGGAGATCGTCGCGGCGTTCGCGGCCTGCTCCAGGGTCAACCGGTACGTACGTCCCCGGCCCGCCGAACCGTCGGCGGACTGCACGGTGCACCGCTCGACGCCCTTGTTGCCCGAGATGTACTGAACGGTGAGGTAGCCGGCCAGGGCCACGAGCACGGCAAAAGCCGCCGCGATACGGAAGAGGCGGCTGCGGCCGGTGTGTCGGCGGGCGGAGGAGGCGGTCCGGGGCACGCGCCCACGGTACTGGAGGGCCCGACCGGGGCCGACGGCGATGTCCCTCAGGGACTTTTCCTCCGGATCCTGCCGGGCTCGCGGGGGTCCCCGGGCCGGCCCGGTCCGAAAGGAAGTCCCCGGGCCCGTCCGGCGGATCGGGGCCGGACAGGCCTTAGGGTCGGGGCCATGCCCGAAAGCACCCTTGACCTCACCCTGGACGGTCCGGCCCTCACCGCCCGCCTCGTCGACTTCCCGTCGGTCAGCGGGGACGAGAAGGAGCTGGCCGACGCGATCGAGACGGCCCTGCGCACGCTCCCGCACCTGACCGTCGACCGGCACGGCAACAACGTCGTGGCCCGGACGAACCTCGGCCGCGACGAGCGCGTCGTACTCGCCGGACACATCGACACCGTGCCGATCGCCGACAACGTCCCGTCCCGGCTCGACGAGAACGGCGTGCTCTGGGGCTGCGGGACCTCCGACATGAAGTCGGGCGTCGCCGTCCAGCTGCGGATCGCGGCGACCGTGCCCGAGCCCAACCGCGACCTCACGTTCGTCTTCTACGACAACGAAGAAGTCGCCGCGCACCTCAATGGGCTCGGCCATGTCGCAGACGCCCACCCCGACTGGCTGGCGGGCGACTTCGCCGTCCTCCTCGAACCGTCCGACGCCCAGGTCGAGGGCGGCTGCCAGGGCACCCTGCGGGTCTTTCTCCGTACGGAAGGGGAGCGGGCGCATTCCGCGCGCAGCTGGATGGGGTCCAACGCCATCCACGCCGCCGCACCGATCCTCGACCGCCTCGCCGCCTACGAACCGCGCCGGCCGGTCATCGACGGGCTGGAGTACCGCGAGGGCCTCAACGCGGTACGCATCGAGGCGGGTGTCGCCAACAACGTCATCCCGGACGCCTGCACCGTCGTCGTCAACTACCGGTACGCCCCCGACCGCAGCCCCGAGGAGGCCGTGGCCCACGTCCACGAGGTCTTCGCGGACTGCGGCGTCGTCGAGTTCACCGTCGACGACCACTCCGGCGCGGCGATGCCCGGCCTCTCCCACCCGGCGGCCAAGGCGTTCATGGAGTCGGTCGGCGGCACCGCGCAGCCGAAGTTCGGCTGGACCGACGTCTCCCGCTTCGGCGCGCTGGGCGTCCCCGCCGTGAACTACGGGCCCGGTGACCCGCTCCTCGCGCACAAGCGCAACGAGCACGTCGCGGTCGAACGGATCACCCACTGCGAGGACCGGCTCCGCTCCTGGCTCACCAGCTGACCCATCGCATACCCCCGCCCGTGACCTCCGTAGATCTACCCTGACCTGACACAGCACGTCGTCATGGCGTCACGTCGTCGGAGGGAGCAGGTCATGGGCAACCCCGAAGAAGCTCACGTCCCCGAGGAGCAGCGGCTCGGTCCGGTACTGCGCCGCAGGGAACAGGTACAGCCCGGTACCACCGATCAGCGCTTGCTGGACTCAGAGGGCGATTCCGAGTGGGTGCACACCGATCCCTGGCGGGTGATGCGCATCCAGTCGGAGTTCGTCGAGGGCTTCGGCGCGCTGGCCGAGCTGCCGAGCGCGATCAGTGTCTTCGGCTCGGCCCGCAGCCCGGCCGACGGCCCGGACTACGAGGCGGGCGTACAGATCGGCAAGGCGCTGGTCGAGGCCGGTTTCGCGGTGATCACCGGGGGCGGTCCCGGAGCGATGGAGGCGGCGAACAAGGGGGCGCGGGAGGCGAGGGGCATCTCGGTCGGCCTCGGTATCGAGCTGCCCTTCGAGTCCGGGCTCAACCCGCACGTCGACATCGGCGTGAACTTCCGCTACTTCTTCGTCCGCAAGACGATGTTCGTGAAGTACGCGCAGGGCTTCGTCGTCCTGCCCGGCGGCCTCGGCACACTCGACGAGCTCTTCGAGGCGCTCACCCTCGTCCAGACGGGCAAGGTGACCCGCTTCCCGATCGTGCTCTTCGGCACCGCGTACTGGGGCGGCCTGGTGGACTGGCTGCGGAACACGGTGGTGGCGCAGGGGAAGGCGTCCGAGAGGGACCTGCTGCTGTTCCACGTCACGGACGACGTCCACGAGGCGGTCGACCTGGTCACGAAGGAAGTCGGCCGCTGGCCACGGTGAGCCCCTCCGGTGACTGAGGGGCCCGATCCGGGGCAGTGCCCCGGATCGGGAAGGGGCGGGCAGGGGACACGTCTCGCGCAGCGGCCCCGGCTCGCGCCCGTCACGCCCCGCTGCCGCACCGCCGCTACGCCAGTCCGCGCCGGGCCACCGCCGGCTCCCGGTGCCCCGCGATCGACGCCACCATGTCCAGCACCTGCCGCGTCTCCGCCACCTCGTGCACCCGGTAGACCTGCGCGCCCAGCCACGCCGAGACCGCCGTCGTCGCCAGCGTCCCGATCACCCGTTCCTTCACGGGCCGGTCGAGCGTCTCCCCGACGAAGTCCTTGTTGGACAGCGATACGAGGACGGGCCAGCCGGTCTCCGCCATCTCACCGAGGCGACGCGTCGCCTCCAGGGAGTGCCGGGTGTTCTTCCCGAAGTCATGACCGGGGTCGATCATGATGCCGTCCAGTCTGACCCCGAGCTCCACGGCCCGCTCGGCCAGCCCCAGCGTCACCCGCAGGATGTCCGCCATCACGTCGTCGTACGCGACCCGGTGCGGCCGGGTCCGTGGTTCGGCTCCGCCCGCGTGCGTACACACCAGCCCCGCTCCGTACCGCGCGGCCACCTCCGCGAGCTTCGGATCGACACCGCCCCACGCGTCGTTCAGCACATCGGCACCGGCCTCGCAGACCGCCTCACCGACCTCGTGGCGCCAGGTATCGACGCTGATCACCACATCGGGGTGACGCCGCCGCACCTCGGCGACGAACCCGACGGTGCGGCGGGCCTCCTCCGCGGCGGTCACCTCCTCGCCGGGACCGGCCTTCACCCCGCCGATATCGATGATCGCTGCGCCGTCGGCGACAGCCTGCTCGACCCGGGCGAGCGCGGGCTCGTCGCGGAAGGTCGCGCCCTGGTCGTAGAAGGAATCCGGAGTACGGTTCACGATCGCCATGATCACCGGCTCGTGCGCCCCGAATTCGCGCTGCCCCAGCCTGAGCGCACCGCTTCGCATCCTGTGTTTCTCCTCTGGATAGATCGCCCACCGCCGCCTGCGACCCTAACTGTCGGTACCGCATGGCACGATCGGAGGCGGACAGGTTTCCGCCCCAGGGGAGATGCGCGTGTTCTGGTTCTTGCTGCTGGCGATGGTGGTGGTCGTGGCCGCGGTCACCCTCGCGGTGGTCGGCGGAGGAAAGAGTGCCGTCCTGCAGGACGTGGCGCCCGAGCAGCTGACCGACCCGCTGCCCGCGACCCGTCCGGTCGGCCGCGCGGACGTCGAGGCGCTGCGGCTGCCGGTGACGGCACGCGGATACCGGATGGCCGACGTCGACGACGCGCTCGGCCGGCTGGGCGCCGAGCTCGCCGAGCGGGACGCGCGGATCGCCGAGCTGGAGTCGGCGCTCGCCGGAGCGCAGGCGACGGCGGTGGGCGGTGTCGGGCTCCTCAAGGAGCCGCAGGACCGGCCGCGGCCCGAGCGGACACCCTGGGCGGCGCCGCAGTCCGGGCAGCAGCCCGACCGGCAGCCGGAGCCGCGTGCCTGGCCCCCGTCCGGACCCCAGTACGGACCGCAGTACGGGCCCCGGTCCGGATCCCAGCAGGAGCCGCCGCCCGGTCCGGAGTCCGGGCCCCGGTCCGGCGAGGAGCCGCGGCGATGAGCGGCGGCGCCGAAGCGGGGGCGGACGGCCGGCTGCGCTGCCCGTGGGGACTGTCCACCCATGACTACCTCGCCTACCACGACACGGAATGGGGCCGCCCCGTCCACGGCGACGACGCCCTGTTCGAGCGGCTCTGCCTGGAGGCGTTCCAGTCCGGGCTGTCCTGGCTGACGATCCTGCGGCGCCGGGAAGGATTCCGCAGTGCCTTCGCCGGGTTCAAGATCCGCGCAGTGGCGGAGTTCACCGACGCCGACAAGGATCGCCTCCTTGCCGACGCCGGAATCATCCGCAACCGCGCGAAGATCGAGGCGACGCTCGCCAATGCCAAGGTGCTGGCCGCATGGCCGGACGGCGAGCTGGACGAACTGATCTGGTCGTACGCCCCGGACCCGGCCACCCGCCCCGCCCCGCGCATCCTCGGCGACGTACCGGCGGTCACGCCGGAGTCCACCGCGCTCGCCAAGGACCTCAAGAAGCGTGGCCTGCGCTTCGTCGGCCCCACCACGGCCTACGCCCTGATGCAGGCGTGCGGCCTGGTCGACGACCACCTGGCCGACTGCGTGGCCCGCGGCACCGGGGCGTAGCCACGCTGCGGGGGTCGGCGGTGCCGTGGAGGAGGCCACGCTGCGGGGCCGGCGCTGCCGCGGTGGAAGCCATCCACCGGTGAGCAACCGTCCACGGCCCCGGGCCCGGACTGACCCCTGCCGGGCCCTATCGCCCCAGATACTTCGGCTTCGCCTTGTCCAGGAAGGCCTGCACCGCGATGGTGTGGTCCTCCGAGGCGCCCGCCTTCGTCTGGAGTTCGTCCTCCTTCTCCAGCGTCTCGCTCAGCGTGTGCCCGGCGCCGTAGGCCAGCGACGCCTTGAGCGCGGCATACGCCACCGTCGGGCCGTCCGCCAGCTTGCGGGCCACTGCCAGGGCCTCCGCGGCGAGGTCGGCCGCGGGCACCAGCTTGTTGACGATGCCCAGCTCGTACGCGTCCTGAGCCGAGATCGACCGCGGGAAGAGCAGCAGGTCGGCTGCGCGGCTCTGGCCGATCAGCCGGGGCAGCGTCCACGAGACACCTGAGTCCGCGGTGAGGGCGACCCCGGCGAACGAGGTGTTGAACGACGCGCTGTCGGCGACCACCCGGTAGTCGCAGGCGAGCGCGAAGCCGAAGCCCGCACCGGCGGCGACCCCGTTCACCCCGGCGACGACCGGCTTCTCCATCTCGGTGATCGCCCGCACGACGGGGTTGTAGTGCTCCTGCACGGTGCTCAGCGCATTGCCGGAACCCGATTCGCGGGTGGCGGTAAGCGTGGCGACGTGTTCCTTGAGGTCCTGGCCGACGCAGAAGGCGCGCGAGCCGGCCGCCGTGAGCAGAACCGCCCGGACAGCGGTATCGGCCGCGGCCGACTGAAGCGCGTCACGGAGGGCCGCCTTGGTCGCTGTGTTCATGGCGTTCATCGCGTCGGGACGGTTGATCGTGATCGTCGCGAGTCCGTCCGTCACTTCGTAGAGCACGGTGTCGGCCACGTGGTCCGCCATTTGCTGTCCCCTTTGCGCCTCGGGCAATGCCTGTTCAGGCAAGCATGGCCGACATCACCGAGGGGGAACATGTGACCTGCGTCTAACGATTGCGCCCCGATGGAGGGGGGAGGGCGACGGAGTATCGCAGTCGGATCGCCGAATTGGGTGGTTTTGCGAGAGCGCGTTGCGCAAGCGATGCAGACCGATGTTGGTCATCGGGGTCTGTGATGCGGGATAATGGCCTGGAAGCAATGTGTTCGATGCCGGTGAGACAGCGCCTGTCATGGGGCCGCCGGTTGTTATGAGCTGGTTTCAGGAAGGGGAACGAGCATGGCGGCCATGAAGCCGCGGACGGGCGACGGCCCGCTCGAGGTGACAAAGGAGGGGCGGGGCATCGTCATGCGCGTTCCGCTCGAAGGCGGCGGTCGGCTTGTTGTGGAGCTGACTCCGGACGAGGCCGATGCACTCGGCGACGCCCTCAAGAAGGTCGTCGGCTGACGCAGAGGCGCCCACACTTCATCACTGCCCCGGCACGGACCCGTGCCGGGGCAGTGATGCATTCGGAACAAGCGCCTCGAAGGGCGTTCCCAGTCCCTTCGAGGCTGTGGGGCAGGTCCGAGGGGACCGAGGACGTCCGGCCGGCCCGGTGAGGGGCAAGGGGCGATGAGCGGTCACCCCCGCCGGACGGCGCAGAGCAATCCGTCGCCCACCGGCAACAACGTAGCCATCAGTTCCTGGCTCTCCCGCACCGCCCGCAACAGCTCCCGCAGCCGCAGTACCTCCGCCGGCTGCGCCGCGGAGTCGACCGTACGGCCGTCCGCGAAGACGCCCTCGAAGCAGACCAGACCGCCAGGTCGCAGCAGGCGCAACGATTCAGCGAGGCAGTCCAGGCTCTCCAGCCGGTCGCCGTCGCAGAACACGAGGTCGTATCCGCCGTCCGCGAGCCGCGGAAGTACGTCGAGGGCTCGGCCGGGGATGAAACGGGCCCGATTGGCCGCGAACCCTGAAGCCCGGAAGGCCTCGCGGGCGAACTGCTGCCGCTCCGGCTCCGGATCGACCGTGGTCAGCACCCCGTCCGGCCGCATCCCCTGCAGCAGGTAGATGCCGGACACGCCGGTTCCGGTGCCGATTTCGGCCACCGCCTTGGCGTCGGTCGTGGCAGCGAGCAAGCGCAGCGCGGCGCCGGTGCCCGGTGACACCGAGCGGAGCCCTGCCTCCCGGGCCCGGTCTCTGGCCCAGCGCAGTGCTTCGTCCTCGGCGACAAAGGCGTCGGCGAACGCCCAGCTCGTCTGCCGGTTGGCGGTAATGACCCTCTCCTGTCCCCGTAGTTGGCGCAACGGTGACTGTATCCGCTGCACCCGGGAACCCGCAGATGGGACCGGGCGTTAGGAAGGGGCAGGGGAAAGCTCATGGATCCGGCCCGCAGATCGGGTCCGGGACCATGGGCCGACGGTTCCGGGGATGATCCCGGACCCCAGCAGGAAAAAGGCTTATCCGGAGCTAACGGGCGAGGTGGCTATGGTAGGGGCTCCACTGGACACCACCAGAGCCGACAGGGGAGGTGCGGCTGCGCCTGTGGGTCGGGGACGAGTGCTGCGGCGCTTTCTCGGATCAGCGGGTGAGCCGAAATCCGTGACCAACATTGCTGACCGTTCTTCCAACGACTCCGCACCGACCGCGACCTTCGCCTCAGATGCGGACTCCCAGGCGTGGATGCCGCCCTCATGGGAAGAGATCGTCAGCACGCACAGCGGTCGTGTCTACCGCCTTGCCTACCGTCTGACGGGAAACCAGCACGATGCCGAGGACCTCACTCAGGAGGTCTTCGTCCGGGTGTTCCGTTCGCTGTCGACCTACACGCCCGGCACCTTCGAGGGCTGGCTGCACCGCATCACGACCAACCTGTTCCTGGACATGGTCCGTCGTAAGCAGCGGATCCGTTTCGACTCCCTCGGTGACGACGCCGCCGAGCGGCTGCCGAGCCGTGAGCCGTCTCCGCAGCAGGTCTTCAACGACACCCACTTCGACGCGGACGTGCAGCAGGCGCTGGACACCCTTGCGCCCGAATTCCGTGCCGCGGTCGTGCTCTGCGACATCGAGGGACTTTCGTACGAGGAGATCGCCGCGACCCTCGGCGTGAAGCTCGGTACCGTGCGCAGCCGTATTCACCGCGGCCGCTCGCACCTGCGCAAGGCTCTGCAGCACCGCTCTCCCGAGGCCCGCGCCGAGCAGCGCTCGCTGGCGGGAGCAGTGGTGGCAGGGGAGGGCGGGCCGGCGTGAGTGGCACAAGTCCGACCCCTGCGGAACAGCACCTGGGGGACCGCCTCGCCGCGCTTGTCGACGGTGAGCTCGAACATGACGCCCGCGATCGGGTGCTCGCCCATCTCGCGACCTGCGCGAAGTGCAAGGCCGAGGCTGCCGCCCAGCGGCGGCTGAAGAGTGTCTTCGCGCAGTCCGCCCCGCCGTCGCCGTCCGAGGGGTTCCTCGCCCGGCTGCAGGGCCTTCCCGGGGGACCGGGCGGTGACGACGACCACCAAGGAAGACCATTCGGCGGCTCCGGGCGGTTCGCCGACGGACTTTTCCCGGTGATGCAGCCCCCCGGCAGCCGCACCGATCCGCCTTCGGGAAAGTCGCCGCTGGACCGTTTCGGCTACCTCGGGACGCCGCACGGCTCGACGGCCGTGCTTCCGGTCGACGGATCGCGTTCGGCGTTCCGGATCCATGAGGTGGGCCGGGAAGGGGACCGGTCGCCGTGGCGCGGCCGCAGGTTCGCCTTCGCGGCGGCCAGCGCCGTCTCGCTGGCGGCCATCGCGCTGGGTGGCGCCCTGCCGACAGGAGCGGGTCCCGATGCCGCGACCCGCGCCGAGGGCGCCGGAAGCAACGTGACTCCGCTCGATGCCGCCACGCGGGCCGAGAGCGGCAGCGTGACCAGCCGTCGCGGTGGCAGCAGCCTCGGCACGTCCGGCGTGCCCGGCGGTGGTTCCACGCTCGGTACCCCGGCTCAGCCACCGAATACCGCGGCACCCGTTCCCGCGCTGTTCGGCGCCGGCCGGCTCACGGCCAACCCCTTCGCCGCGGCGGTACTGACGGATGTGTCCGCATCCCCGCTGATACGTCCGACCGCCACCAGCCCGCTGTTCACGCACGCGCTCGGAAGCGGCCTGAACCCCGTTTCCCTCACGCCCTCGCCGACCGCGTCCCGGACACCCACGTCGGCGGCCGTCCTGCCCGCCTCCGCCGATCGCCGTCTGCCGCTTTCCGCCCGGCGCTGACGGGGGTCTGCGCAGCGATTCGCAAACCTGGTTGAATCCCCGGAGGAATTCCGGGAGGGATGTCCTTTCGGGCGCGTGCAGAGGCCAGTTGTGGCGGTTGCGGGGAGAACATGGACGACGGGAAGCCCACCGGGCCGAAGGCGAAGTGGTGGAGCCGCCCCACGGCGGGGCGCACCACCGCATCAGCGCCGCAGGACGCCCCCGCCCCGGCGGAGGACGTGCGGGACGTGGACACACCGGCCGGTGACCCGGACACCGCGGTCGTCGCAGACGTGAGCCCGGCGCCCGTACTCCCTGCCCAGCCCGCACCGCCCGAGCCCGTGGCGCCCGCACCGCTGGTGGCGCCCGCGCCGGTGACGTCCGAGTCCGGGGTGCATGCACCCGCAGCGACGGCCCACGCGCCGGTGCCTGCGGTGAAGCCGTTGCACGAGCCCGATCAGTACAGCACCCCGCCGTACGGCGGCCCCGGCCCCTGGGCGCCCGCACCACCCGTACAGCGCCCGGTGCCGACACCGGCGCACGGCACTCCTCTGCCCCCGGCGTACGCAGGCACCGGTACGAACGGCGCAGGCATGCCAACGGCCCCCGCGCCCGTCCCGGCCCCTGCCCCGGCCTTCACGCCCCCGTCCCAGCCGCCGCAGTCCTCGCAGTGGGTGCAGTACGACCCCTGGGGTGCGCCCCGGCAGCCGCTGACCCACCCCGGCCCCCCACTCGGGTCGGACGGCGGGCGCAGGAAGAGCCGACGCGGCTCCCTGCTCGTCGGCGCGCTGCTGCTCGCCCTGGTGGCGGGCGGCATCGGCGGCGGCATCGGTGCCTACGTCGAGCGCAACGGCGGTCTGACCACGGTCGAGCTTCCGCAGGCCGCGAGGAACAGCGGCGGCCGCGCACCCGACAGCGTCGCGGGCATCGCCGCCAGCGCCCTGCCCAGCGTGGTCACCCTCCATGTCAGCGGCACCACCGAATCCGGCACCGGCACCGGCTTCGTCCTCGACAAGTCGGGCCACATCCTCACCAACAACCATGTCGTCGCCCCGGCCGGCTCCTCCGGTTCCATCACGGTGACGTTCAGCGGCGGCGAGACCGCGCGCGCCGAGGTCGTCGGCAAGGACAGCGGTTACGACCTGGCCGTGGTGAAGGTCACCGGCGTCTCCGGACTCAAGCCGCTGCCGCTGGGCAATTCCGACAATGTGCAGGTCGGTGACCCGGTGGTGGCCATCGGCGCTCCCTTCGACCTGTCCAACACCGTCACCTCCGGCATCATCAGCGCCAAGGACCGGCCGATCACCGCGGGTGGCGAGAAGGGCGACGGCAGCGACATCAGCTACGTCGACGCGCTGCAGACCGACGCCCCGATCAACCCGGGCAACTCCGGGGGACCGCTCGTCGACACCGACGCCCATGTCATAGGCATCAACAGCGCCATCCGTGCCGCCGACAACAGTTCGTCGACCGAGGGCGGCCAGGCCGGTTCCATCGGCCTCGGCTTCGCCATCCCGATCAACCAGGGCAAGCGGGTCGCCGAGGAGCTGATCAACACCGGCAGAGCCACGCATCCGGTGATCGGTGTGACCCTGGACATGAAGTACACCGGTGACGGTGCCAAGGTCGGTACGCGGGGCGCGGCGGGCAAGCCCGCGGTGACGCCCGGCGGTCCCGGGGCGAAGGCCGGCATCAAGCCGGGCGACATCATCACCGAGGTGGACGGGCAGCGGGTGCACAGCGGCGAGGAGCTGATCGTGAAGATCCGCGCGCACCGTCCGGGTGATCGTCTGGACCTCGGTTTGACACGCGGTGGTAAAGACCTGTCCATGACTTTGACCCTGGGGTCGGCAACCGGCACCTGACGTCCCCGGGACGCTACCGCCCGGACAGTTCGGCCGGGTACCGTTGGCCGGGTCCGGACCTCATCCGACCTGGGCTCGGGGAACACGAGGAGCAACAAGGTGTTCAATGACATAGGCGCACTAGAGCTGGTGACGCTCGTGATCCTCGGCGTGCTGATCTTCGGCCCGGACAAGCTGCCCAAGGTCATCCAGGACGCCTCACGCTTCATCCGCAAGATCCGCGAGTTCTCCGAGAGCGCCAAGGAAGACATCCGTACGGAGCTCGGCCCGGAGTTCAAGGACTTCGAGTTCGAGGACCTCAACCCGAAGACGTTCGTCCGCAAGCAGCTCATGGACGGAAACGACGATCTCGGGCTGAAGGAGATCCGCGAGAGCTTCGATCTCCGTAAGGAGATGGCCGAGGTCACCGACGCGGTCAACGGTCGCGAGAGCGCGTCCCAGGACTCCGCGGGCGGCGTGTCGGGCAGCGCGGCGATCACTGCGGCGAACGGCTCCCCGGGCGCCCCCGACCTGCTCAAGAAGCGCGAGCAGCCTGCGAAGGACGATCGTCCGCCCTTCGACGCAGACGCCACCTGACACCGGTCAATCCCGACTCGTCCGGACGGTATCGCTATTCTCCATCTGTCCGGTTGCGAGGACGCCCGAGGGGGGCGGGCCGCTGCGGACCCCTAGGGATCGAGGAGGCGGCCGGGCAGATGGAGACGACGAGTCGGGCAGGCGCGGAAGGTGTGCCCAGCACAGTCACCGCAGAGGGGGTGCCGACGACCCGGCGTACGGTCGACGGCTATCTGCAGGCGTCGTTCCCCTGGTACGGACTGGACGAGGCCTTCACCGGGCCGCGCTGGCTGATGCAGGTCGGCACGGCGGCGGACGGCACGGTGCAGCACGGTTCGACCGGGCACGGTGAGGAGCCTCAGGTACGGGGTGACTCCGGGGGCGACAAGCACCGGTTCGCGGTCGTGGTGACGGTGGCGAGCAGTCCCGTACGGCGCAGTGGCGACGGTACGGGGGTGCTGGAGGCGACCACGGTGTCGTCGGCGGCGTGGCTGGCGGGCTCGGGTCTGCTGGCGTACACGTGGCCCCCGCAGTTGGACCACGCGCTGCGTGACGACTGGCTGGACCAGCAGACGGAGACGGCGTTCGAACTCGCCGACGATCTGGACGGGCCCGCATGGTCGGTGCTGTCCCTGCCGGTGGACGGTGTTCCGGTGCCGTTCCACTACCGGGAGTCCGAGTTCGGCTGGGTGCTGGCGGGGTCGGCACCGGGCGGGGTGCACATCGGCGCGTACGGGCGGGGGATGAGCGCGTACGGGCTGGGGTTCTCCGTGGTGGCGGACATCGCGACGTACGCGTAGCGGGTGCGGTGACCGGGGCGCCCGGTTGCCGCTCCGCCCTCGATCGCCGGACGGGCCCGATGGTGCCGCCGCGCGCCGTGGGATCGCTCGCCGAACGGGACCGACAGTGCCGCCGGGCGGGGCCTGATGCCCTGCCCGGCGGCTGTGTTGTGGCCCCGTCAGGGGGCCGCGGTTCAGAACTTGTTGCGCGGGGTGATGCCCAGCGACATGCCCGACAGACCGCGCCGGCGGCCACCCAGCCTGTCGGCGATCGTGCGCAGGGCCTTGCCGGCCGGGGAGTCCGGGTCCGAGAGGACCACCGGCTTGCCCTCGTCGCCGCCCTCGCGCAGGCGTACGTCGATCGGAATGGAGCCGAGCACCGGGACCTCCGCGCCGACCGTCCTGGTCAGGCCCTCGGCCACCTTCTGGCCGCCACCGGTGCCGAACACGTCGACCATCTCGTCGCAGTGCGGGCACGGCAGGCCCGACATGTTCTCGACCACGCCGACGATTTTCTGGTGGGTCTGCACGGCGATCGAGCCGGCCCGCTCGGCCACCTCGGCCGCGGCCATCTGCGGGGTCGTGACGACGAGGATCTCGGCGTTCGGCACGAGCTGGGCCACGGAGATCGCGATGTCACCGGTGCCCGGCGGCAGGTCGAGCAGCAGGACGTCCAGGTCGCCCCAGTACACATCCGCGAGGAACTGCTGCAGTGCGCGGTGCAGCATCGGTCCGCGCCACACCACCGGGGCGTTGCCCGGGGTGAACATGCCGATCGAGATGACCTTCACGCCGTGCGCCGACGGCGGCATGATCATGTTCTCGACCTGGGTCGGCCTGCCGTCGGCGCCGAGCATCCGCGGCACGCTGTGCCCGTAGATGTCCGCGTCCACGACGCCGACCTTGAGGCCGTCGGCCGCCATCGCCGCCGCCAGGTTCACCGTCACCGACGACTTGCCGACGCCGCCCTTGCCGGACGCCACCGCGTACACCCGGGTCAGCGAGCCGGGCTTGGCGAACGGCACCTCGCGTTCCGCCGTACCGCCGCGCAGCGACGACGTGAGCTCCTTGCGCTGTTCGTCGCTCATCACGTCGAGCGTGACGTCGACCCGTGTGACGCCTTCGACCTTCGCCACCGCGTCGGTCACGTTCTTGGTGATGGTCTCGCGCATCGGGCAGCCGGAGACAGTGAGATACACCGTGACAGCGACCGCACCGTCAGCCGCGATCTCGACCGACTTGACCATGCCGAGTTCGGTGATCGGTCGGTGGATCTCCGGGTCGTTCACTGTCGCCAGTGCTTCGCGCACCGCGTCTTCGGTAGCCATACCGACGATGTTACGGCGCCTGCCGCTACGCGTGAGTAGCCCCCGTCAGCGGTCTTCGTCACTCTCGGCCGGGTACAGGGCCTGCTGGTCGTGCAGGTCCCGCGCGAGGTCTTCCAGTTCGGAGCGGATCCAGTCGCGCGTGGCGACCTCGCCGAGACCCATCCGCAGCGACGCGATCTCCCGCGTGAGGTACTCGGTATCCGCGATGGAGCGCTCGCTCTGCTTACGGTCCTGCTCGTAGGTGACCCGGTCGCGGTCGGCCTGCCGGTTCTGCGCGAGAAGGATCAGCGGGGCCGCGTACGAGGCCTGGAGCGACAGGACCAGAGTCAGGAAGATGAACGGGTAACCGTCGAACCGCCACCCCACGGGTGCGAAGGCGTTCCACAGCACCCAGGCGATGATGACCAGTGTCATCCAGGCGATGAAGCGCCAGGTGCCCAGGAAGCGGGCGATCCGTTCGGAGAGCCGGCCGAACGACTCGGGGTCGTATTCGGGCAGCAGCCGACGACGCGGGGACTTCGGCTGGTCCAGCCGGGAACGGGGTGGGCGCGCGATGCCCGAGGCTCCCGCCGGCGCCCCCTTCGAGCGGTCCTCACCGGCCACGCGCGATCTCCTCCCCACCGTGGAGGTCGGTCTCCCGCCAGTCCTCGGGCAGCAGGTGGTCGAGGACGTCGTCGACGGTCACCGCGCCGAGCAGTGATCCGCTCTCGTCCACGACCGGCACGGAGACCAGGTTGTACGCGGCCAGATAGCTCGTCACGTCCGGCAGCGGAGTGTCGGGTGTGAGGGGGACGAGATCGCTGTCGACGATCGAGCTGACCAGGGCGTACGGCGGATCCCGCAGCAGCCGCTGAAAGTGCACGGTGCCCAGGTACTTGCCGGTCGGTGTCTCGTCGGGGGAGCGGCACACGTACACCTGGGCGGCGAGCGCCGGGGACAGATCCGCCTGCCGGACCCGCGCGAGTGCGTCGGCGACCGTCGCGTCCGGCCGCAGAATGATCGGCTCGGTGGTCATCAGACCGCCCGCGGTCCGCTCCTCGTACGACATGAGGCGCCGCACATCCGCCGCGTCGTCCGGCCGCATCAGGGTCAGCAGCCGTTCCTTGTCCGCCTCGGGCAGTTCGGAGAGCAGGTCGGCCGCGTCGTCCGGGTCCATGGCCTCCAGGACATCGGCGGCGCGATCCTCCTGGAGCTTGCCGATGATCTCCACCTGGTCGTCCTCGGGCAGCTCCTCCAGGACGTCGGCGAGCCGGTCGTCGTCGAGCGCGGCCGCGACCTCGGCCCGACGCTTCGGCGACAGATGGTGCAGCGCGTTGGCCACGTCGGTCGGCCGGAGCTGCTCGAACGTGGCGACCAGTGATTCGGCGCCCTGCCCGTCCTCCTCCAGTGAGAATCCGCTGACCGCCGACCATTCGACCGTCAGGGCCTCGCCCTTGCGCCGCAGTGCCCCGCCCTTGCCCTTGCGTACGAAGTACTTGTCGATCTCCCAGTCGCGGCGGGCCGGGAGCTGCGACACGGAGACATCGAGGATGGTGACCTCCTCGCCGGTCTCCACGAGGCGGACCCGCCGGTCGAGGAACTCGCCGAGCACCAGGCGTTCGGTGGGCCGCTGTTCGAAGCGCCGCATGTTGACCACGCCGGTGGTGATGACCTGACCGGACTCGATACCCGTCACCCGGGTCATCGGGAGGAAGATGCGGCGGCGGCTGAGCACCTCGACGACCAGACCGAGCAGCCGGGGCGGCCGGCCGCCGACCCGCAGCATCGCGACCAGATCACGGACCCGGCCCACCTGGTCCCCGTTGGGGTCGAAGACCGGCACACCGGAGAGGTGCGAGACGAAGACCCGGGGGACACCTGCCGCCATGCTCTGCGCCTCCTTCCGTCCCGTGGAGAGGGGCCGGTCCATTCAAGGGTGATTTTCACCGTTATGACGGGATCAGGCTAGCCCGTACCGCTCCGGGTCGGCCCGGTGAGCAGTCCGTACGGCTCTGCGCCGGACGGCGTGGGCGACACGGGTACGCTGCGGTCTGCCAGCCCCCGACATGCAGATGAGAGGCAGTGCGCCAGTGACCTCTTTTGTCCCGCCCGTCCGGACCCGCCGCCGGACCGCTCTTGCCGTCGTGCTCTGTGCGGGGCTGACCGCAGCCCTGACGGGGTGCGGCGACGAGGATCCGGACAAGGGGACCAACGGCATCGGCAGACTCTCGGCGGCCCGGATCGAGAAGAAGGCGCAGGCGGCGGCCGACTCCGCGGACGCGGTGCGGCTGGCCGGGACACTGGTCAGCAAGGGCGGCACGTACAAGCTCAACATGCGGCTCAAGGCGGACGGCGGCACGGGCTCCGTCACCTCGAGGACCAGCACGTTCGAGTTGCTGCGGATCGGTGACGAGGTCTATCTGAAGGCCGACTCCGGCTTCTGGAGCCATGAGGAGAAGGACAAGCAGAGCAGTGATTCCGGCGCGGCGGCGGGGGACAAGCTCCAGGACAAGTATGTGAAGGTCCCGCAGGACGACCCGACGTACAAGCAGCTGCGCGGCTTCACGGACATGAAGACCCTGCTCGACGGGATGCTCACACTGCACGGCAAGGTCAACAAGGGCGACCGCGGCAAGGTCGGCTCCGTCCGCACCATCCAGATCCTGGGCGGCAAGGGCGAGGGCGGGGCGCTCGACGTCTCGCTGAAGGGCACGCCCTATCCGCTGCGGTTCGCCCGTGGCGGCGGCGGGGGCACCATCACGCTCGCCGACTGGGGCAAGGACTTCACGCTGGAGGCCCCGGCCAAGGAGGACACCGTCGACTACGGGCAGCAGCTCCCCAGGTCGACCTCGTGACGCCGCGGCAGACGTGCGTGCCGGACCCCACGAACCCTGCATGAACGAAAGACCCCAAGGGCCGCCCCGTCATCCCTGGCGGAACGGCGTGCGGCGTCGGATGCGGTACGTCGCAGGGCGGAGGGGCGTCCGCATGCTGGACGCATTCGGACGTTCCGACAACGCGGCGAGGCGCCGTAGCTGTCGTCGTGCGCCCGTCAGGGATGACGGGCCGGCCCTTGGCGGCGGCGCTTCAGCAGCAACCGCGGGAGCGCGTCCGGGACGGGACGGCGGGTGGTCGCCGGGGTCGGCAGCGGCGCCGCCGCGTGCGAGGTGTCCGGCAGCTCCGTACGGGATTCGCCGGGCGTCAGCCGCAGCACCCGGCACGTGCGCGCCCAGCGCTCGGTCATCTGCTCGGCGTCCGGCGCGTTCAGCCGCTTGCCCTTGAGTTCGGCGACCGCCGCCTCCCACTCCTCGGAGTGCGGCGCGAGCTCCGTCACGGCGGCGGTCCAGGCGATCAGCCGGCCGCCCTTGTCCTTGCTGCGCACGGTCACTTCGGCGGCGGACCCGTCGGCGAGACCGGCCGGGAGCGGCTGCTCGCCGGGGCCGTCCCCGACGAGATGGGCCGCGCCTTCGTGCCATACGTGCCACAGCGCCCGCGCGGGCCCGGTGCCCCGTACCCAGATCAGGCCGGACTTCTTGGTGGCCTCCTCGACGAGGGCCGGTCCGAGCAGCGAGTCAGCGGCAGCAGCAGTCATGCCGTCAACTGTATTAGAGCCAGCCGTTGCGCTTGAGCGAGCGGTGGATGGAGAAGCAGACGACCCCGATGACGCCCATCACCATCGGATAGCCGTACGTCCACCGCAGCTCCGGCATGTGCTTGAAGTTCATGCCGTAGACGCCACAGATCATCGTCGGTACGGCGATGATGGCCGCCCAGGACGTGATCTTGCGCATGTCCTCGTTCTGCGCGACGGTTGCCTGCGCCAGGTTGGCCTGCAGGATCGAGTTCAGCAGTTCGTCGAAGCCGATGACCTCTTCGTGCACCCGTGCCAGGTGGTCGGCGACGTCCCGGAAGTACTTCTGGATGTCCGGATCGACCAGCCGCATCGGCCGCTCGCTGAGCAGCTGCATGGGCCGCAGCAGCGGGGAGACGGCCCGCTTGAACTCCAGGACCTCACGCTTCAGCTGGTAGATCCGGCTTGCGTCCGAGCCGCGCGGGCTGCCCTTCGCGGGGGTGGAGAAGACCTCGATCTCCACCTCGTCGATGTCGTCCTGGACGGCGCCGGCCACGGCGATGTAGCCGTCGACGACATGGTCGGCGATGGAGTGCAGGACCGCCGAAGGTCCCTTGGCGAGCAGCTCCGGGTCGTCCTGCAGCCGGTGGCGCAGCGCCCGCAGCGAGCCGTGTCCGCCGTGCCGGACGGTGATGACGAAGTCCCGGCCGGTGAAGCACATCACCTCACCGGTCTCGACGACCTCACTGGTCGCGGTGAGCTCGGCGTGCTCGACGTAGTGGATGGTCTTGAAGACGGTGAAGAGCGTGTCGTCGTACCGCTCCAGCTTGGGCCGCTGGTGGGCGTGGACGGCGTCCTCGACGGCGAGCGGGTGGAGGCCGAACTCCCGGGCGATCCCGGCGAATTCCTCCTCGGTCGGCTCGTGCAGGCCGATCCAGGCGAAGCCGCCGTCCTCGCGCACCCGAAGCATCGCCTCGTGCGGGGTCAGGCAGCCGGCGCTCTCCACGCGGCGTCCGTCGCGGTAGACCGCGCAGTCGACGACCGCGCTGGAGGCGGACGGGTCACGGGTGGTGTCGTAGCTGTTGTGCAGGGCGTTGGTCTTGCGCAGGGACGGGCGCACGGCAGCGCGCAGGTCACGGATCATCGACATGGCTGGCTCCTTCACGGAGGGCCGTCGTCGGGCGCGTGGAACAGCCCGGAATGGGGACGTGTGCTCACATCCGCAAAGCGGGCGGCACCGCGGCGGCGCGATGACGGCGTTCGCTACAGACAGGCAAAAAAGGAGTGCTCTTCCGTCGTGCGCAACGCCCTGGTTCCTGACGGGGGAGGCGTCAGATCACCGAAGAAGGGTGTGGGGCGGAAGAGCGGTTGGTACTGCACGATCGACTTCGATCCATTGCAGCCCCACCTCCTCCAGCCGGTCCCCCGTGGGGGATGACGTGTTGTCGGGACTGAGAGCGACGCTTCTGCGTGCTGTCCCGACCAGCGGCCAAGACTATCAGCCGCCTCCGGGCCAATCCCTTACTTTGCCCGTTCCATACGCGTCCTATGCTCGCAGCATGGAAGAAATTCTTGCTCTGGTCGAGTCCCGGCTCCGTACGGCTCTCGGTGAACCGGACGCGCGCGCCGCGGTGACGTTTCTCGGTACGGACCGGATCGAGGTACTCCGTTTCATCGACGGCGATGTGGTGCGCTACGCCACGCTCGGCATGTCCGCCCAGCCGATGTCCGATCCGACCGCGGCCCTCGCGGACCCGGTGAAGGGGCCGCGCGCCGAGCTCGTCCTCTCCGTGCGGGCCGGGCTCGCCGACACCGACAAGGTGCTCCGCGGACTGGCCGTGCTGGCGGCCTCCCCGCAGGTCGAGGGGTTGATCGTGGCTCCCGGCGCCTCGCTGGACCTGGGTGAACCGCTGTGGCCCGGGGCGCCGTTCAGCTCCGTACTGGTCGCCGAGCCGGGCGGGCTGGTCGAGGACCTGGAACTGAATGAGCCTGCGCCGCGCAGCGGCTCCGTGGGGGGCGGTGGCCGGGAGACGGGCGGGCCGATGGAGCCGGTACGGTTCCTGCCGCTGCTGCCGATGACGCCCAACGAGGCGGCGTGGAAGCGGGTCCGCGGGGCGCAGGAGCTCCAGGAACGGTGGTTGTCGCACGGGACGGATCTGCGGGATCCGCTGCGTACCTCCGTGACCCTGGACTGAGACGAACGCCATACGTACCGGGGAAGGCCCCGCCGCACGGCCAGGAGGGGGAGCCGCGGGCGGGGCGGAACAGGGTTCGCGCAAGAGTCAGTTGGCGAAGGCGGTGACGCCGTCCTCAGTGGCGTGCTTCGGCTCCAGCTCCTGCGCCTCATGGGTCAGTGCCGTGCGCCGGACCCAGACGACGACCGCGCCGACGACGGCCGCGACCGCGGCGACCACGAACGGGATGTGGATGTTGCTCCATTCCTCGATCTTCGGGGCGAGGTACGGGGCGGCTGCCGCGGCGAACCAGCGGACGAAGTTGTAACCCGCGCTCGCCACCGGGCGCGGCGCGTCCGAGACGCCGAGCGCCAGCTCCGTGTAGACGGTGTTGTTCATGCCGATGAAGGCGCCGGAGACGATCGTGCAGACGATGGCCGTGGTGTGGTTGCCGTAGCCGAGGATCAGCAGGTCGGCGGCGAGCAGCACCAGTGAGGCGCCGAGCACCATGAGCGAGCCGAGGCGCTTCTGCAGCCGGGGCGCGACGAGCACCGAGAAGACGGCGAGCAGCAGACCCCAGGCGAAGAAGACCGCTCCGGACTTGTACGGCGTCATGTTCAGCACGAACGGCGTGAACGCCAGGATCGTGAAGAACGCGTAGTTGTAGAAGAACGCCGAGGTCGCGACGGAGGCGAGGCCGCCGTGGCCGAGCGCTTTGACCGGGTCGAGCAGTGAGGTCTTGCGGGCGGGCTTCGGCTGTTCCTTCAGGAACGCCGTGATGCAGATGAAGCCGATCGCCATCAGGGCCGCGGTGCCGAAGAACGGATAGCGCCAGCTGGCGTCGCCGAGCAGCGCGCCGAGCAGTGGCCCGCACGCCATGCCGAGGCCGAGTGCCGATTCGTACAGCAGGATCGCCGCCGAACTGCCGCCCGCCGCCGCGCCGACGATCACGGCGAGCGCGGTCGAGACGAAGAGCGCGTTGCCGAGGCCCCAGCCGGCCCGGAACCCGACGAGTTCCGCCACGGACGACGAGGTGCCGGAGAGTGCGGCGAAGACGACGACGAGCGCGAGACCGGTCAGGAGGGTCTTGCGGCCGCCGATCCGGCTGGAGACGAAGCCGGTGACGAGCATCGCGACCGCGGTGATCAGGAAGTACGAGGTGAAGAGCAGGGACACCTGGCTGGGCGTCGCCTCGAGCCCCTTGGCGATGGACGGCAGGATCGGGTCCACCAGCCCGATTCCCATGAATGCGACAACAGAGGCGCCCGCGGTGGCCCAGACGGCCTTCGGCTGGCGCAGGATGCTGCCCGCTCCTTGATCGAACGGATCCTCTCCCTGCATGGGTCTTCTCGCTCTCCACTAGATCGATGAGTTATGCACAGAATAAATTAGAGAGGCTAATGATTGCAAGTTACATCTAATGCCCCTGGTGGGAGCCACGCTGCGGACGGGTGATCGTCCTTGACGCGGCGACAGCCGGGGAGGACCGTTGGTCGCTATGAGGGGCGAACCCAGTTGCCCGAAGTGCGGAGGCCGGGTCAGGGCGCCCGGTCTTTTCGCCGATACCTGGCAGTGCGCGGTGCATGGCGCCGTGTATCCGCTGCAGCCGGTGACCCCGCCCAGCGTCGAGGCGCTCGGGGTGGTGGTGGCCCGCGCCCAGGTGCCGGTGTGGATGCCCTGGCCGCTGCCCGTCGGCTGGCTGTTCACCGGTGTCTCGTACGCGGGCGACGACCGCAGCGGCGGCCGCGCCACCGTCGTCGCCTGCTCGGGGCCCGGTCCACTCGGCGGTATGGGTGAGCTGCTGCTCGTCGCCGAGGAGCTGGGGGTCGGACTCGGTGCGCGCTACGCCGGGATCGACGGCCCCGACCCCGGCCCGTACCTCAACGTCGACGGACCTCCCGACGCCAAGGTGCTCGCCGCCGGGCGCCCCACCTCGCTCTGGCACGTCAAGGGCGCCCCCGAGGACCGGGCGGTCTTCGCCGGTGAGGCGCGCGGGCTCTGGCTCTGGGCGATCGTCTGGCCCGAGCAGTCCGGGCTGCTGATGTACGACGAACTGATACTGGCCGATCTGCGCGAGGCCGGGGCGGAGGCCGAACTCGTGCCGTGCGGGGCGCTCACGCCACGGCTGCTCGACCGGCCCTGACCGCCGGACGCGCGCCCGGTCGTCGTCGTGACCGGCCGGGCGCTGTTCGAATGCCGGTTATCCTTGGGCGTCCCCCCTGTCCGGCTGCGAGCACTGGAGTACGCGTCGTGCGCATCGACCTGCACACCCACTCCACCGCCTCGGACGGCACGGACAGCCCCGCGGAGCTGGTGCGGAACGCCGCCGCCGCGGGCCTCGATGTCGTCGCCCTCACCGACCACGACACCGCCCGCGGCCATGCCGAGGCGATTGCCGCGCTCCCCGAGGGTCTCACCCTCGTCACCGGCGCCGAGCTCTCCTGCCGGGTCGACGGTGTGGGGCTGCACATGCTCGCGTACCTCTTCGACCCCGACGAGCCGGAACTAGCACGCGAACGCGAGCTGGTACGGGACGACCGGGTGCCGCGCGCACAGACCATGGTCCGCAAGCTCCAGGAGCTCGGCGTCCCGGTCGAGTGGCAGCAGGTCGCCCGGATCGCGGGGGGCGGCTCGGTCGGCAGGCCGCACATCGCCACCGCACTCGTCGAGCTCGGCGTCGTCGAGACGGTCTCGGACGCCTTCACGCCCGAGTGGCTCGCGGACGGCGGACGCGCCTACGCACGGAAGCACGAGCTCGACCCGTTCGACGCGATCCGGCTGGTCAAGGCCGCCGGTGGTGTCACCGTCTTCGCCCACCCGTTCGCCGTCAAGCGCGGCGAAGTGGTGCCCGAGGCGGCCATCGCGCGGCTCGCCGCCGCGGGCCTCGACGGCATCGAGGTCGACCACATGGACCACGACGAGCCGACCAGGGCCCGGCTGCGCGGGCTCGCCAAGGAACTGGGGCTGCTCGCCACCGGCTCCAGCGACTACCACGGCAGCCGGAAGACCGTACAGCTCGGCGAGTACACCACCGACCCGGAGATCTACGGCGAGATCACTCGGCGCGCCACAGGAGCCTTCCCGGTGCCGGGCGCCGGCGGGCCCCGCACCGCGTAAGCGCCTGTCCGCGCCTCTCGCCCCTCTTCACCTCTTCTCGCACGCCCGGCCGCTCACGGCTGCGGACTGCGCACGTCCCGTCTCGACCCGCTCTCTTCTCGCAAGGCCTCACTGTGTTCGACGTTGCTGTCTTCGGATCCCTATTTCTCACGCTTTTTGTGATTATGGATCCACCCGGAATCACCCCGATCTTCCTCGCCCTCACCGCCGGGCGGCCCGCCAAGATGCAGCGCAGGATGGCGCTCCAGGCGGTTGCCGTCGCCTTCGGTGTAATAGCCGTCTTCGGTCTGCTCGGCCAGCAGATCCTCGACTATCTGCATGTCTCCGTCCCCGCCCTGATGATCGCGGGCGGGCTCCTCCTGCTGCTGATCGCACTCGATCTGCTGACCGGCAAGACCGACGAACCGACGCAGACGAAGGATGTCAACGTCGCGCTCGTGCCGCTGGGAATGCCGCTGCTCGCCGGCCCCGGCGCGATCGTCTCGGTGATCCTTGCGGTGCAGCACGCCGACAGTTTCGGGAGTCAGGTCTCGGTCTGGACGGCGATCGTCGCCATGCACCTCGTGCTCTGGCTGACCATGCGCTACTCGTTGCTGATCATCCGCGTGATCAAGGACGGCGGGGTCGTCCTGGTGACGAGGCTCGCGGGAATGATGCTCTCGGCCATCGCCGTGCAGCAGATCATCAACGGAGTCACCCAGGTCATCCAGAACTCCTGACGCCGACCCGGACACCACGGCGCCCCCATACGGACCGTCCGTGCGGGGGCGCTTCGTCTTTGTACGTCGGTGAGGCGTTACGAAGCCGAGTTCTCGGCCGGGCGGATATAGATGCGCTGGCCTATCGAAGCGGCCTGCTGCACGATCCGGTTGACGGAGGCGGCGTCCACGACGGTGCTGTCCACGGCGGTACCGTCGACATCGTCGAGTCGCATGATCTCGAAGCGCATAAGGCTTCCCTTCGTCTGATCCTCCTGCTGGAGAACTACTGGGAGGACGGGTGACCCGTCCGCAAGGATGTGGAGCGTCGGACATCGGCGTCCCGCGCTCCACAGGGTGTACAACGGCTTGCCACCGGCAAACATTCCCTACGCTAAGGAAATTTTTTGGATGTCTAAGTACCAGCGGGAAATCGGCCGTGCGCGGACAATGAGGTCCGCATGAACGAGGCGCAGATCGGCGAACGCCTGGACCTCACCAACGAGCTGCTTCAGCGCATGCTCGCCGAGGTGTCCAAAACCCCCTCGACCCACGCGATCTTCGTGGACGCGGGCTATGTGTACGCCGCGGCCGGGCTGCTCGTCACCGGCACGGAGGACCGGCGCTCCTTCGATCTCGACGCGGAAGGGCTGATCGAGGCCTTCATCGACAAGGCCCGCACCATCTTCGCGGACAGCAGACTTCTGCGCGTGTACTGGTACGACGGGGCCAGGCGCAGGATCCACACAGTCGAGCAGCAGTCCATCGCCGAACTTCCCGACGTCAAGGTCAGACTCGGCAACCTCAACGCCAACAACCAGCAGAAGGGCGTCGACTCACTCATCCGCACCGACCTCGAATCCCTCGCCCGGCACCGCGCGATCAGCGACGCGGCGCTCGTCGGCGGCGACGAGGACCTGGTGTCCGCGGTCGAGGCGGCGCAGGGGTACGGGGCCCGGGTCCACCTCTGGGGCATCGAGGCGGGCGAAGGGCGCAACCAGGCCGAACCGCTGCTCTGGGAGGTCGACAGCCAGCGCACCTTCGACCTGGACTTCTGCCGCCCGTATGTCACCAGACGCCCCGTCACCACGTACGAGGACGACACCCCGGCCCCCTCCCGCGAGGACGTCCGCTTCGTCGGTGCGCAGATCGCCGCCACCTGGCTCTCCGCCCGAGGCCGCGACGCCCTCGCCGACCTGCTGCCCGGACACCCCTACCTGCCGGGCTCCGTGGACCAGGACCTGCTGGTCGAGGCCGAACGGCTGCTCCAGCACTCGCTGCGCGGCCACGCCCATCTGCGCCGGGCGCTGCGCGACGGCTTCTGGCAGCACCTGCAGGCGCAGTACTGAGCCAAGGGCTGTCCCGTCATTCCTGACGGGCGCACGACGACAGCCACGGCACCTCGCCGCGTTGTCGGAACGTCCGAATACATCCCGTATGCGGACGCCCCTCCGCCGTGCGATGCACCGCATCCGACGCCGCGCGCTGTTCCGCCAGGGAGTGCGGGACGGCCCTTACACGCCGTCCCAGAAGGCGGCCAGCGCGGCAGCGGTCTGCTCCGGGCGGTCCGTGTTCGGGGAGTGCTCGGCGCCCGCGATCCGGCTGCGGTGCGCGCCGAGCCGCTGCGCCATCTCGTCGAGCAACGGCACCGGCCAGGTGTCGTCGCGCTCGCCGGAGAGCACATGGACGGGCAGCGGTACGGTGGCGAGTTCGGCCACCCGGTCCGGCTCCGTCGCCAGCTGCCGCCCGGTGGCGATCAGCTGGGCGGGACGGTGGCGCAGCCAGCGCCGGCGCAGCCCCTCGCCGTCCGCTGCCGCCGCGTCCTCGGGCGGGTCGAGGGCGCGCATCGCGTCCCACACCTCGGCCATGCTCAGCGTCGTGAGCGCGTCGCTGAGCATCTTCACCTTGAGCTGCTGAGCCTCGACCACCTGGGCGGGGCCGGAGGACATCAGCGTCAGCGAACGGAACGGCGAGGCGTCGAGCAGCACGGCGGCGCGGGCGATCTGCCCGCCGAGCGAGTGGCCGAGAAGATGCACGGAGCCACCGAGTGCGTCGGCCTGCGCGAGCACGTCACAAGCCAACTCGCTTTGCTCATAGGCTTCCTGACGGTCCGTGCCATCTGTCTCGTACTGCCCGCGCCCGTCGACGGCGACGATGCGGTAGCCGGCGGCGGAGAGCGGTTCGAGGAGCGCGATGAAGTCCTCCTTGCTGCCCATGTATCCGGGCAGCAGAAGGGCGGTGCCGCGCGGCTCGGTGGGCGGCGAGGCATCCAGCACGGCGAAGGCCCCGCGCGCGGTGGGCAGCGCGTGGGCGCGGGTGCAGGAGGGCGGGATGAAGGTGGGCGGCCGACTCATGACACGAGGCTATGTCCTCACACACCGGACGGGCCGACTGCGTCCTCAAACGCCGGACGGGCCTGAGGATGTCCTCAAGCCCGTCCGGCACGATCAAGCCCCTCCGGCAATCGAGGAGCGGGGTCCGGGGCGGAGCCCCGAACACCATCGGCGTGTGCTCAGCCCTCGGTCCTGGCCGCAGTACGCGGCGCCCGCCGCCTCCGCGGCTTGGCCTCGCCCTCCGCGACCGGAACCTCCACCACGGTCTCCGCCTTCGGCTTCGCCGCGGCCCGCGTCCGCCGACGCGGCCTCTCCGGCTCGGGCTCGGCGATCGGCGCGATCTGGAAGTCGACCTCGTCCTCGGCCGGCTTGGCGACGATCCGGGCTCGGCGCCGCGGCTTCGTCACCGTCTTCGCCTCCACCACCGGCTCGGCCATGGGTGCGATCTGGAAGTCGACCTCGTCCGCAGGCTTGGTGACGGTGCGGGCCCGACGGCGACGCGGCTTGGCCTCGGCCTCCGCTTCGACTGCCGGTGTCCCGACGACGGCCGGAGCCTCCGCCAGGGCCACTGCGGCCTCGGCCGCGACATCCGGGACCGCGACCCGCGTACGGCGACGGCGGCGCGGCGTGCGCGGCTCCACCGGGGCGTCGGCGGCGGGCGCGGCCACCGCAGCCTGCGCGGGCTCCGTGGCCGGCGACGGCACCGCGGCAGCAGTGCCCTCCGTGAGCGCGGATCCGCCCCGTGTACGACGACGCTGACGCGGCGTACGCGGCGCCCGCTCCTCCCGTACCGCAGGAGCCGACGGCGCGGACGACTTGCGGCCGCGGCCGCCCGTCTCGCCCAGGTCCTCGATCTCCTCGGCCCGCAGACCCGCACGGGTCCGCTCGGCGCGCGGCAGGACACCCTTGGTGCCGGCCGGGATGTCGAGCTCCTCGAACAGGTGCGGCGACGTGGAGTACGTCTCGACCGGGTCGTTGAACTTCAGGTCCAGGGCCTTGTTGATCAGCTGCCAGCGCGGGATGTCGTCCCAGTCGACCAGCGTGATCGCGATGCCCTTGGCGCCCGCACGGCCGGTCCGGCCGATGCGGTGGAGGTAGGTCTTCTCGTCCTCCGGCGACTGGTAGTTGATGACGTGCGTGACGCCCTCGACGTCGATACCGCGGGCCGCGACATCGGTGCAGACGAGCACGTCCACCTTGCCGTTGCGGAAGGCGCGCAGCGCCTGCTCACGGGCGCCCTGGCCGAGGTCGCCATGGACCGCGCCGGACGCGAAACCGCGCTTCTCCAGCTGCTCGGCGATGTCGGCTGCCGTCCGCTTGGTGCGGCAGAAGATCATCGCCAGCCCACGGCCGTTGGCCTGCAGTATCCGCGAGACCATCTCCGGCTTGTCCATGGAGTGGGCACGGAAGACGTGCTGCGAGATGTTGGCGACGGTCGCGCCCTCGTCGTCGGGCGAGGTGGCGCGGATGTGCGTCGGCTGCGACATGTAACGCCGCGCGAGGCCGATGACCGCACCCGGCATGGTCGCCGAGAACAGCATCGTCTGGCGGGTCGGCGGCAGCATGGTGATGATCCGCTCGACGTCGGGCAGGAAGCCCAGGTCGAGCATCTCGTCGGCCTCGTCGAGGACGAGGGCACGCACGTGCGACAGGTCGAGCTTGCGCTGGCCGGCCAGGTCGAGCAGGCGGCCCGGGGTGCCGACGATCACGTCGACGCCCTTCTTCAGGGCCTCGACCTGCGGCTCGTACGCACGGCCGCCGTAGATCGCGAGAACGCGGACGTTACGCACCTTGCCGGCGGTCAGCAGGTCGTTGGTGACCTGCTGACAGAGCTCACGCGTGGGGACGACGACCAGCGCCTGCGGCGCCTCGGTCAGCTGCTCGGGCTTGGCCCGGCCCGCCTCGACGTCCGCGGGGACGGTGACGCGCTCCAGCAGCGGAAGACCGAAACCGAGCGTCTTGCCGGTACCGGTCTTGGCCTGTCCGATCACGTCGGAGCCGGAGAGTGCGACGGGGAGCGTCATCTCCTGGATGGGAAAGGGGGACACAATGCCGACGGCCTCAAGGGCCTCGGCCGTCTCGGGAAGAATCCCGAGGTCTCGGAACGTAGTCAGGGTGCTGCCTCTTCTGTGAGACGCGGTCCGAGGCGAACGCTGGGGGTCGTACCGTGCCGGGGTTGGTCATCCGGCCGTGGATGGGCCGGGTGGCGCGGGACCACTGCCGTCGCTCGAGCGCTCGTGCCGCTGAGGGGGCCCCTCATCTGCGGTCGTACATGGTGTACGCCCCGCGTGGAGGGCTGTCGGGTCGGAGCCGATCGGGCCACCGACCGGGCATCCTCATTCAATTTCGCGTCACCGGTACATCCAAAATACTCAGTAACCGCAATACCACTGTACCCCGGATTCGCGCATGTGTGTTGGGCGAATTCATCGGAACGGTGTGATGGCACCGGCTGACCAGGCCCTTCCATCCTTCGACGGGCGGGCTATTCTGCGGTTCATGGAGACGCCTGACAACGCCACTGAAGCACCCGCACCCACCGGAATCGCCGCCCAGGACTGGGCCACCGCATCCGCTGAGCCGCAGTACCGTGCCGCGGTCGTGGATCTGCTGGGAGCACTCGCGTACGGGGAGCTGGCGGCCTTCGAGCGGCTCGCCGAGGACGCAAAACTCGCGCCGACGCTGGCCGACAAGGCGGAGCTGGCAAAGATGGCGTCCGCCGAATTCCATCACTTCGAGCGGTTGACGGACCGGCTGACCGCGATCGAGACCGAGCCGACCGGGGCCATGGAGCCGTTCGCCAAGGCGCTCGACGACTTCCACCGCCAGACCGCCCCGTCGGACTGGCTGGAGGGTCTGGTCAAGGCGTACGTCGGCGACTCGATCGCCAGTGACTTCTACCGTGAGGTCGCCGCCCGCCTCGACTCGGACACCCGCTCGCTCGTCCTCGCCGTGCTGGACGACACGGGCCACGGCAACTTCGCCGTCGAGAAGGTGCGCGCGGCGATCGAGGCCGACCCGCGGGTCGGCGGCCGGCTCGCGCTGTGGGCCCGGCGGCTGATGGGTGAGGCGCTCTCCCAGGCCCAGCGGGTGGTCGCCGACCGCGACGCGCTGTCGACGATGCTGGTGGGCGGCGTGGCGGACGGGTTCGACCTGGCCGAGGTCGGCCGGATGTTCTCGCGGATCACCGAGGCGCACACCAAGCGGATGGCCGCGCTCGGACTGGCTGCCTGACAGACCGACCGCCGACGGGCCCGCTCAGGCCGCCGCTGATCGGCTCAGGCGGCGGCTGCGCGGGCGGATCAGCAGCGACAGCGTCACCGCGCCGATCAGCGCCGCGCCGATCAGAGTGGGCAGGACATGTCCGGGGCCCAGCACCGAGTGCATCAGATACGCGCCGAACAGGGCACCCAGAGCACCGGTGGCGAAGACGGCGCGGCCGGACGGGAGCCGGCCGGGCAGCAAGCGGAGCGCCGCCCAGGAGAGGACGAGTCCGAGCGCGACGGAGCCGAGGGATTCCCAGATCACAGACGATCACCTCGCGGGTTGCGGAGGGGTGCCCCCCATGCTCGCAGAGCGATGGGGGAGGGCAAAACGGTCGTAGGCCGTACTACCCGTGGGCTGCGGAACGCAACCCTCCCGGGGACAGGTTCCGCACAGGTGCCGCACCGCGGAAACCGGCGCTGAGCAGCGGCAGAACGCAGCAGCGGCCCGGAGGGGATACACCCCTCCGGGCCGCTTCGCACTGCTGCACCTCTGTCCCTACAGCGCGCCGAACCCCACCCGCCGCGTGCTCGGCTCGCCGATCTCCACATAGGCGACCCGGTCGGCCGGCACCAGGACCTTGCGGCCCTTGTCGTCCGTGAGGCTGAGCAGCTGCGCCTTGCCGGTGAGAGCCTCGGCGACCGCGCTCTCGACCTCCTCGGCGGAAAGCCCGCTCTCCAGAACGATCTCCCGGGGTGCGTGCTGCACGCCGATCTTGACCTCCACGGCTATGTCCCTCCGACGGTCAGTCCTCATGCGCGTGAGCCGCGCCGTACGCACCACACATTAGCCCGGTGAGCGGAGCTGTCAGAGGTCGGCAGGCAACGCCCGCAGCGAACACGTACCGCGGACACGGATGAGTACCGACCGGACGTCAGTGCTGATCGATGCCGTGCAGGGGGAACCCGGCGATGCCACGCCAGGCCAGCGAGGTGAGGAGCTGTACCGCCGTGTCGCGCGGGATCCCCGACCGGCTGGACAGCCAGTACCGGGCGACGACCTGGGACACGCCCCCCAGACCGACCGCGAGCAGCATGGACTCGTCCTTGGAGAGCCCCGTGTCCCCCGCGATGACGTCGGAGATCGCCTCCGCGCACTGCAGCGAGACCCGGTCGACCCGTTCCCGTACGGCCGGCTCGTTCGTCAGGTCCGACTCGAAGACCAGCCGGAAGGCGCCGCCCTCGTCCTCGACGTACGCGAAATAGGCGTCCATCGTCGCGGCGACACGGAGCTTGTTGTCCGTCGTCGACGCCAGCGCGGTACGGACCGCCTGCAGCAGCGATTCGCAGTGCTGGTCGAGCAGCGCCAGATAGAGCTCCAGCTTGCCCGGGAAGTGCTGGTAGAGCACCGGCTTGCTGACACCGGCCCGCTCGGCGATGTCGTCCATCGCGGCGGAGTGGTAACCCTGCGCGACGAAGACCTCCTGCGCGGCGCCCAGCAGCTGGTTGCGTCGGGCGCGGCGAGGCAGGCGAGTGCCCCGCGGGCGCGCCGCCTCTGTCTGCTCGATGGCTGTCACGCCGCCTCCCAAAATTGTGATCGAACACAGCCTTTTTCTGCACGCTGCGCCGTACAGCCATCGTACTTTTGAGTAACCCGGGTACGCGCGGCGCGGACGCAGAATTTCACGGACCGGACGGCTGCGGTAGCCACAGATTCGTCGACCTGCACGGCAAAGCGGGACGTATCAGCGGTAATCGTCCTCGTCCTCCGCGACGACGCGGGCCTGCTCCGCCGCGTCTGCCTCATTTGCGGTGTCCCGGTCGATGTCCGTGAGCGGATCGTCGCTCCTCGGCCGGAGGTCGGCCTGCTGTTCGGCCGCGTCAGCCTCGGGTGCCTCCGGGTCCGGCTCGTCCGGCTGAATTCTCTCGAAGGTCTCCGGGTCGCTGGGGTCGACCGTCATGGTGACTCCCTTCCTTAGCTTCGAGCGTAGGAGCTACCCCGGCACGGCGCTATGCGATCTGTGACGGCGAACACATGAACCACGGTGTGATCGTCTCGTAACATTGCCGCATGTCTTCGACCGAGCTGCCGGGAGTCCGAGCCGCCGCTGCAGCGGCGGCCCCCACGGTGAGCGCCGTCCGGGTTGCCGAGGGGGAGGAGCTGCGCTCCGTCGCGCTTCCCGGCCTGACGCTGAACGTCCGCGCCCGGCCGCCGGAGCGGACCGGTCTGCCGCCCGCGCTCTACGTGCACGGGCTCGGCGGCTCCTCGCAGAACTGGTCGGCGCTGATGCCGCTGCTCCAGGACGTGGTGGACGGCGAGGCGGTCGACCTGCCCGGCTTCGGGGACTCCCCGCCGCCGGACGACGGCAACTATTCGGTCACCGGGCACGCCCGCGCGGTGATCCGGCTCCTGGACGCGGGGGAGCGCGGTCCCGTCCATCTCTTCGGTAATTCGCTCGGCGGCGCGGTGGCCACCCGGGTCGCGGCCGTCCGTCCCGACCTGGTGAGGACGCTCACCCTCATCTCGCCGGCGCTGCCCGAGATCCGGGTGCAGTGGCCCGCCGTGCCGACCGGACTGCTCGCCGTTCCGGGGGTCGCATCCCTGTTCTCCCGGATGACCAAGGACATGACGGCGGAACAACGGACGCGCGGAGTCATGGCACTCTGTTACGGCGATCCGGCACGCGTCTCCGAAGCCGGCCTCCGCGAAGCGGTGGCCGAAATGGAGAGACGGCTGGAACTGCCGTACTTCTGGGATGCGATGGCGCGCTCGGCGCGTGGCATCGTCGATGCGTACACGCTGGGCGGGCAGCACGGACTGTGGCGCCAGGCCGAGCGTGTGCTCGTACCGACCCAGCTCGTGTACGGCGGACGGGACCAGCTCGTCTCGTACCGGATGGCACGCAGAGCGTCCGCGGCCTTCCGCGATTCGCGGCTGCTGACACTGCCCGACGCCGGGCACGTAGCGATGATGGAGTACCCGGAAGCGGTCGCCCAGGCGTTCCGGGAACTGCTCGATGAATGCGGCGGGAGCTGATCCGGGGCGTGGGACGACATAGCCGAAAAGGGCCCCAAGCCGGCGAACGAGATATCGATTCCGGAGCGGCGGACCGGGGTGGCGCTCGTGAGGCGACCCGGCCGGAGCCCGGCAGCGGACGACGCAGGAGGGTGGCCGGAGTACCGCCCGGCGCGGACGGGCACACCCCGTTCCAGGGGGTCCCGCAAGTGCGTGGTGGCCATCCCGAGCAGCGCGAGCCGGGGGGTGGCTGGGGGGCCGGACCGCAGCCGGTGTTCGGTGAGCAGGCTCCGGGGCGGCCGGGCGGGCCGGGGCTGCGGCCCGGGAAGTCGCAGATGCCTCGGCCCACAGCCCGGCCGATACCGCAGGGGATGTCGGATCGGCAGCCCGCGGCCGGTACGCGGTCGCTGATACCGGGTCCGCGACGGGAGTTCGTCGACGCCTTCGACGCACCGCCCGCGCCACCCGCTCCTCGTGCTCCGTCCGCCCCGCCGGCCGACCCGTTCACCGCGGTCGGCGACGGGGAGGAGCAGCCGCCCCCCGGCGGCGCCGGGACTCCGCCGGTCACCAGGAGCAGTAGGGGGCGCACCTTCACCGGTGTCGCGGCCGCCGCCGTGACCACCGTGCTCGCGGTGGTCGTGGCCGGTCAGGTCGCACATGACCGCAGTGGGCGCGTCGGCATGGCCGCACCCGGCGCGGGCGTCGACCGGGACGGTGGCGAGGGCACCTCCTCCCGTTCGGACGACCGGCCGACGCCGAAAGCGGTGGCGGCCGTGCCTCTTTCGTATGAGCAGAAGATGGCCGTGGCCTATCCGCTCGCTCCGGAACTCAAGGGTTCCGGACGCTTCGAGACGGTTCCGGGAACGGCGAAGGCTCCGGGCAAGGGGCATAAGTATCGCTATCGGATCGACGTCGAGAAAGGTCTCGGCCTCGACGCCGGACTTTTTGCCGAGGCGGTCCAGAGAACCCTTAATGACGACCGCAGCTGGGCGCACGACGGCGTCATGACTTTCGAGCGGATCTCCTCGGGCGATCCGGATTTCGTGATCACTCTGGCCAGCCCGGGGACCACCGGTGACTGGTGCGAGAAGTCGGGTCTCGATACGACCGAAGACAATGTGTCGTGCGATTCGGCGGCGACCGAGCGCGTGATGATCAACGCCTATCGCTGGGCGCAGGGATCATCGACGTTCGGCCCGAAGAAGCTCTTCTCCTACCGCCAGATGCTGATCAACCACGAGGTCGGCCACCGGCTGGGTCACAATCATGTGAGCTGCCGCACTTCGGGTGCACTGGCTCCCGTGATGCAGCAGCAGACCAAGTCTCTCGATATCGACGGCATCAAGTGCCGCCCCAACGCCTGGGTGTATCCGAGCAGTTGAGTCCGGTCGGACCGCCCGTCGGCTCCCGTCGGCCGCCTCCCGGCCGATGCCGCGATGAGGCCGGGTGTCCGGCCCTCGGTGAGGGTGTCCGACATGTGGGACGGCTGTCTCATTCCGCGTTGACATCAAGGGTGTCGTCGCGCATATTTCTCGGCATGTCACGCAGCCCCGTCACCTTCGAACGCGCAGCCATAGAGCTGGCGCTCATCGGTGTGACCGGGCACAGCGTCGCCGACATTCACTGTTGCTGACGTCTGCCTGAGCGCGCGTCGACCCCCTTTTCCGAGCCCTGTGTCCCGCAGGGAACGGCTCTTCCCGACTGCCGCGCCGGGCGTACTCCGTCCGCAGGCGCGGCAGTTTCGGTGTCCCGGTCCGGTTCATTCTGATCCCGGACCGTTTGTCCCACCCCGCACCCTCGCTGCTGCCTGCACGGATCCTCGTTCAGCCTTCTTCCGTCAGCAGTACTCCGAGAGGTCATCTTCCGATGCGTCAACCGTCCGTCATATCGCGCCGCGTGGCAGCGGCCGTCGTGGTTCTCGTCGTGGGTTCGGGCGCCGCCGCGTGCGGGCCCCAGGACACCAAGGGCAGCGACGCCGGCTCCGGCGCTGCGGGCAAGCCCGCCAAGGGCGGCACGCTCACCGTCCTCAACAGCAACGCGCAGGAGGACTTCGACCCCGCGCGGCTGTACACCTCCGGTGGCGGCAACGTCCCGTCCCTGGTCTTCCGTACGCTGACCACCCGCAACCGGGAGGACGGCGCGGCCGGCGCGAAGGTCGTGCCCGACCTGGCGACCGACCTGGGCACGCCCAGCAAGAACGCCACCGTCTGGACGTACACGCTCAAGGACGGCCTGAAGTACGAGGACGGCACAGCGATCACGAGCGCCGACATCAAGTACGGCATCGAGCGCTCCTTCGCCGCCGAACTCTCCGGCGGTGCGCCCTATCTGCGCGATTGGCTGATCGGCGGCGCCGACTACCAGGGCCCCTACAAGGACAAGAAGGGCCTCGCCTCGATCGAGACGCCCGACGCGAAGACGATCGTCTTCCACCTCAACAAGCCGGAGGGCGAGTTCCCCTACCTGGCGACGCAGACCCAGACGACCCCGGTGCCGAAGGCCAAGGACACCGGCACGAAGTACGAGAACCATCCGATCTCCTCGGGTCCGTACAAGGTCGTCAAAAACGAGGGCGACGGCGAGCGCCTCGTCCTGGAGCGCAACACGTTCTGGTCGGCCGCCACCGACGAGGAGCGCAAGGCGTACCCGGACCGGATCGACGTACGCTCCGGACTCGACTCCGCCGTCATCAACCAGCGGCTCTCCGCCTCCCGGGGCGCCGACGCCGCCGCCGTCACCACCGACACCAACCTCGGGCCGGCCGAGCTCGCCAAGGTCACCGGCGACAAGAAGCTCGCCTCCCGTGTCGGCACCGGCCACTTCGGCTACACGAACTACATCGCCTTCAACCCGAAGGTGAAGCCGTTCGACAACCCGAAGGTGCGCCAGGCGATCTCGTACGCCGTCGACCGCACCTCGGTCATCAACGCGGCCGGTGGCTCCTCGCTCGCCGAGCCCGCCACCACCTTCCTTCCGGAGCAGCCGTCCTTCGGCTACAGCGCGTACGACGCCTTCCCGGCCGGCCGGACCGGCAACGCGGCCAAGGCCAAGGAACTGCTGAAGGAGGCCGGTTACGCCAAGGGCCTGACCATCACGCTCACGCACTCCAACGAGAAGAACTTCGCCACCAGCCCGGAGATCGCCACCGCGATCCAGGAGGCGCTGAAGAAGGCCGGGATCACGGTCGAGCTGGAGGGCCTGGAGGGCAACGCCTACTCGGACAAGATCTACAACGTGAAGAGCGAGCCCGGCTTCTTCCTCACCGGCTGGGGCGCCGACTGGCCGTCCGGCGGTCCGTTCCTCGCACCGATCTTCGACGGACGCCAGATCGTCAAGAACGGCTACAACTTCAACGCCTCCCAGCTCGACGACGCCTCCGTCAACAAGGAGGTCGACGAGATCAACAAGCTGACCGACCTGAGTGCGGCCGCGAAGCGCTGGGGCGCACTCGACAAGAAGATCGGTGAGCAGGCGGTGACCGTGCCGCTGTTCCACCCGGTCTACAAGCGTCTGTACGGCGAGGCCGTCAAGAACGTCGTCATCAGCGACTGGACCGGCGTGCTCGACATCTCGCAGGTCGCGGTCAAGTAACCATGGCCGAAGCACTGCTGGTCAAGGAGGCGGGCGCCGCTGCGGCGGCCCCCGCCTCCGGGGCCTCCTCGTTCCGCCGGCGGCTGCGCGCACGGCGCTCCGCCGTCGTGGCGGCCGTCGTCGTCGCCCTGCTGGTCCTGGTCGCGCTGGCCGCGCCGCTGCTGGCGGGCATCGAGGGCCAGGACCCCACCACGTACCACGCGAACCTCGTCGACTCCGCCACCGGCGGCGTACCGCTGGGATCGTTCGGCGGCATCAGCGCCGAGCACTGGCTCGGCGTCGAACCGCTCACCGGCCGCGACCTGTTCGCCCGCGTCGTGTACGGGGCGCGGGTCTCGCTCGGCGTCGCGCTGGCCGCGACCCTGCTCCAGGTGATCATCGGCGTGGTCGTCGGTCTCGCCGCCGGACTCGGCAACCGGTTCGTCGACCAGGCGCTCAGCCGCGTCACCGACATCGTCGTCGCCCTGCCCGTCATGGTGATCGCGCTCGGCGCGCTCGCCGTCGTCCCCGCCGACTTCCCGCGCCCGGTGCTGATCGCCGCGATCGTCGGGCTGGTCGGCTGGTCCGGCATCTCCAAGATCGTGCGCGCCCAGACCCTCGCGCTGAAGTCGCTCGACCATGTGGCGGCCGCCCGGCTCAGCGGCTGGGGCGGCCTGCGGATCGCCCGGCGCGAACTGCTGCCCGCGCTCGCCGCACCCGTCATCACGTACGCCGTGCTGCTCTTCCCGGGCAACATCGTCGTCGAAGCGGCGCTGTCCTTCCTCGGCGTCGGCATCAAGCCGCCCACGCCGTCCTGGGGACAGATGCTCAGCGACGCCGACACCTGGTACCAGGCGGCGCCCACCTATCTGCTGATCCCCGCCCTGCTCATCTTCATCACCGTGCTGGCGCTGACCGTCCTCGGCGAAGGTGTACGCAACGCACTCGACCCGCGTGTCGCCTCGCGGCTGCGGATCGGCACCGGACGCAAGAAGGAGGCCGGAGGATGACCCGGTTCCTGCTGCGGCGCCTCGGCGGGGCGCTGTTCGTGCTCCTCGCCCTCAGCGTCGTCGTCTACGCCGCGTTCTACGTCGCCCCGGGCAACGTCGCACAGATCGCCTGCGGGCCGCGCTGCTCACCCGCCCAGGTGGCGCAGGTCAGCGACCAGCTCCGGCTCGGCGACCCGCTGTACGTGCAGTACGCGCACTTCCTCCAGGGGATCTTCGTCGGCCGCGACTACTCGACCGGCACCGGGATCCTGCACTGCCAGGCCCCCTGCCTCGGCCGCTCCTACCAGGACGACCAGCAGGTCACCCAGATGATCCTCACCAAGCTCCCGGCCACCGCCTCGCTCGCCATCGGCGCCTTCGTGCTGTGGATCCTGCTCGGCGTCGGCACCGGACTGCTCTCGGTGTGGCGGCGCGGCCGGGCGACCGAGCGGATCCTCACCGGACTGACCCTGGCCGGCATGGCCACACCGGTCTTCGTCGTCGGTCTGCTGCTGATCATCGTGTTCTGCTCGGCGCTGCAACTGCTGCCGTTCCCCGACTACGTACCGCTCACCGAGAACCCGGAGCAGTGGGCCTGGAACCTGCTGCTGCCCTGGGTCTCGCTGGCGCTGATCTCCGCCGCTCCGTACGCCCGGATGACCCGGTCGTCCATGCTGGAGACCCTCGCCGAGGACCATGTGCGCACCTTCCGCGCATACGGGGTGAGCGAGCGCGGCCTCGTCGGACGGCATGCGCTGCGCGGCGCACTCGGCCCCGTGATCGCGCTCGGCGCGCTGGACATCGGCTCGATGTTCGGCGGCGCCGTCCTCACCGAATCGCTGTTCAACATCCCCGGCGTCGGACGTGAACTCGTCGACGCCGTGAAGAACGTCGACCTTCCGGTCGTCGTCGGCCTGGTGCTCGTCACCGGCTTCTTCGTCGTCCTTGCCAATGCCGTCGCGGACATCCTGCAGGCGATGGCCGACCGTCGGGTGGTGCTGTCATGAGCCTCGTCGAGGTCTCCGATCTGACGATCTCCTTCGACGGTGCGGCGGGCGCCCGGGCCGTGGACGGACTCTCCTTCACGCTGGAGGCGGGCGCCGCGCTCGGTGTCGTCGGTGAGTCCGGCTCCGGCAAGAGCGCGTCGGCGTACGCCCTGCTCGGACTGCACCGGGGGACAGGAGCCACCGTCGGTGGCTCGATCCGGGTCGCGGGCGTGGATGTACAGGCCGCGACGGACGCGGAACTGCGGGCCCTGCGCGGGGCGAGGGCCGCGATGGTCTTCCAGGACCCGCTGTCGTCCCTGGATCCGTACTACGCGGTCGGCGACCAGATCGCCGAGGTGTACCGGGTCCACACGCGTGCCTCACGGCGGGCGGCGCGGGCGCGGGCCGTGGAGGTCCTCGACCGGGTCGGCATCCCCGACGCGGCACGGCGTTCCCGGTCCCGGCCGCACGAGTTCTCCGGCGGGATGCGGCAGCGGGCCCTCATCGCGATGGCGCTCGCCTGCGAGCCGCAGCTGCTGATCGCCGACGAACCGACGACCGCGCTGGACGTCACCGTCCAGGCCCAGATCCTCGACCTGCTGCACCACCTGCGCCACGAAACCGGCATGGGACTGCTGCTGGTCACCCATGACGTGGGCGTCGCGGCGGAGAGCGTCGACGACGTGCTGGTCATGCAGTCGGGCCGGGAGGTGGAGAGCGGGCCGGTCGCCGACGCGCTCGGTGCGCCCCGCCGGCCGTACACGCGCGAACTCCTCTCCGCAGTGCCGCGGGTGGACGCGAAGCGGGCGACGCCGGCTGCGGCACCGGACGTGAAGGGCCCGGTGCCGGTGCCGGTCCCGGCGCCGCGGGATGCGGGCGGTGGCGAGCCGCTGCTCGAAGCCGTCGGCCTGCGGCGCGAATTCGGGCGCGGCAGCGGCCGGGTCATCGCCGTGGACGGCGTCTCCCTCACCGTCCACCGCGGCGAGACACTCGGCATCGTCGGCGAGAGCGGCAGCGGCAAGACGACGCTCGGCCGGATGCTCGTGCGCCTCCTCGACCCGACCGGGGGCAGCCTCCGCTACGGAGGTGCGGAGATCGGCTCCCTGTCCGACAAGGCACTGCGGCCGTACCGGCGCGAGCTCCAGATGGTCTTCCAGGACCCCGTCGCCTCGCTCAACCCGCGCCGCTCGATCGGCGAATCCGTCGCCGATCCGCTGCGCGCCGCGGGCGTGCTCGACGACACCGGGATCCGGAGTCGTGTCCAGGAACTGCTGGAACGCGTCGGGCTCGACCCCGACCGGTACGACCGCTACCCGCACGAATTCAGCGGCGGACAGCGCCAGCGCGTCGGCATCGCCCGCGCACTCGCCGCCGGCCCCGAGCTGATCGTCTGCGACGAACCGGTCTCCGCGCTCGATGTCACCACCCAGGCGCAGGTCACCGCACTCCTCGCAGAACTCCAGCGGGAACTGGGGCTCGGGCTGGTCTTCATCGCCCATGACCTGGCCGTCGTCCGGCAGGTCAGCGACCGGGTCGCGGTGATGCGGCAGGGTCGGATCGTCGAACAGGGCAGCGTCGACGAGGTCTACGGGGCGCCGCAGGATCCATATACCAAGCAGCTCCTCGCCGCCGTACCCGCGCTCGATCCGGCGCTCGCGACGGTGCGCCGGGCGGCCCGCAAGGAACTGGCCGCAGCCTGACTCCGCGTAACCGATCATCCTCATAGCGCGACAGAACGCTACGGGGACGGGAAAGTTACGACTGTTCACCCCTTTCGGTGGCGCGATGGACAACCGTCCGTCGCGCCACCGGCGTATCCGCTTACGGTCGTCCCGCTGCGAGTCGCCAAAACCATCGGCGGCCGCCCACAAGGAAGATCGGGGTTGCGCTCGTGCGGATCGGACTCCTCACCGACGGTGGTTATCCGTATGCGACCGGTGAGTCCAGACTCTGGTGCGACCGTCTGGTGCGCGGGCTGACGCAGCACGAGTTCGACCTCTACGCGCTCAGCCGCTCCGCCGAGCAGGAGGCGCAGGGTTGGGTACAGCTTCCGCTCCAGGTCAGCCGGGTACGGACGGCGCCGCTGTGGATGACCGAGAAGGACATCCTGGGCGGCCACGTCCCCAAAGGGCTGCTCGCCCGGCTGGTGACCGGAGGGGGCGGGCGGTCGTACGGACGGCGCGAGCGGCGCCGGTTCACGGCGCACTTCACGGCGCTCGCCACGTCGATCTGCACGTCGGACGCGACCGCGGAGGGCGGCGCCGACGGATCGACGGCCGGCGCCGCCCACGCGCAGTTCACCGACGGGCTGTACGGACTCGCCGAACTGGCCTGCGAACACGGCGGACTTCCCGCGGCACTCCGCTCCGAGACCGCTGTACGCGTACTGGAAGCAGCCTGCCGCGCCCCGGGCACCGGGCGGACCGTCCAGGCAGCGACCGTCCCCGACTTCCTCGCCCTCGCCGCGGAACTGGACCGCGTCCTGCGCCCGCTCTCCCTCGACTGGTACGACGAGGGGAGCCTCGGTGCGGTCGACCTCTGCCACGCGGCGTCCGGCGGGGCAGCGGCCCTGCCCGGGCTGTTGGCCAAACGCTTCTTCGGCGTCCCGCTGCTGGTCACCGAGCACGGCGTGCAGTTGCGGGCCCACTACCTCGCAGCGACCGGCACGGCCCTGGGTGCGCCGGTACGCGCCCTGCTTGCCGGGTTCCACGGACGGCTCGCCACCGAGGTGTACCGGCAGGCCGCGCTCATCACCCCCGGCAACACGCACGCACGCCGCTGGCAGGAACGGTGCGGCGCCGACCGCGCCAAGCTGCGCACGGTCTACCCCGGCATGGACGCGGCCCGCTTCGCAGCCTTGGGGGAGAGCAATGACGAGGGCGGTCCCGACACCCTGGTCTGGGTCGGCCGGATAGAGCCGGCCAAGGACCTGATCGCACTGCTGCACGCCTTCGCAGTGGTACGGAAGGCCGAACCGGACGCCCGGCTGCGGATCGTCGGCGCACCGGCACCGGGCGCGGAAGGCGCCACGTACCTCGCGCACTGCCGGGGACTCGCCGCCCAGCTCTTCCCCGACGAGGCCGCCGACGCACACGCCGAAGGCGACAACCCGGTCTCCTTCGAGGACATCGGCGGCGCCGAGGTCGCGGACCTCGCCGGGGCGTACGCGGCGGGCGGGATCGTCGTCCTCTCCAGTGTCGTCGAGGGCTTCCCGATCAGTCTGGTCGAGGCGATGTTCTGCGGACGGGCCACGGTGTCGACGGATGTCGGCGCGGTCGTCGAGGTCATCGGCGGTACGGGTCTTGTGGTGCCCCCGCGCAACCCCCGGGCGCTTGCCGACGCGTGCATCACGTTGCTGCGCGACCCCGAGCGCCGTGCACGTCTCGGCGCGGCGGCGCGCGCCCGCGCGCTCGAACTCTTCACCGTCGAACAGAACCTCGCGGCATTTCGCGGCATTTACCTGGAGCTGATCTCCCACTCCCCGGTGCGCAGGGAGGTGGACGGCGCCCCGCGCCCGTTCGCGTCTCCGCCCGAGGCCCAGGTCCTGGGCAGTTGGACGGTTCCCGCGCACATCCCGAGCTGGGCCACCGAGGGCGTGTGCGCGGGTGCGCTCGGGACGGCGGACCGCGATGTGTGAGCAGCAGACGGACAGAAGGACGAGCCGGTCCGGCGGACTCGGCATGGATCACGGAGGATTTCCCATGGGCGGCCGCCCGACCGAGGCGCTCGACGTCCCCGGCACCACGACGACCGGTAGGAGCTGGGACCCCCGCTCGGAGGCCCTGCTCTCCGAACCCCGGGTCACGGAGATTTCCGCCCCAGCCTGGGAGCGGCCCGGGGCGGGGGCGATGCCGGGCCTTGCGGGGGTGGGGCCCCTGCGAACGGTGGCGGTGATGGAGAATTCGCCGACGAGGGGGGCGACCGGGGGGCCGGACTCCCCGCAGGAACGGGACCCGGACGCGGATTCGCTGCGGGACCCGGCGCCGGATCGGGAATCGGCGCGGGCGCCGGACGTGACCGGGAGTCCGGCACCCGACTCCCCCGCGACTGCCGACGAGTCCCCTGCCGCCACGGGCTGGGCGCTCACCGGCGTCGGAACCGCCGATGTGCGTGCGGACCCCGCAGAGTTCGGACTGCCTGGCGCCGGCGCCGCGCAGGGCACCGGTGCTGTGGCGGAGAGCGGAGGCGCGTCCGAGGACGGTGTCCTCGCGGAGGCCGAGCCCCCTGCCGGGCCCGCAGCCTGCGCCCCGGGTGCGGCCGAGACCGAGACGCGGACCGACACGCCGGCCGAGATGCGGACGCGGATGCCGACCCGGACACACCCCGACAGCGACGACGCACCCGCCTCCAGCCCCCGGGCCGCCGAGATCGCGCACACCCGTGCCACCCCCGCACGCAAGCTCAGTGGATCCCGGCGCGGGCCCGTCGATCCTGTGAAGACCCTCATGCACCGCCACCGCGACCTGTGCGAACGCGCCGTCGACCCGCTGGAGATCGCCGCCGGGCTCGAAGCCCACGGGGTCACCGACCGCACCGCCGCCCGTTACCGGCACCGCGATGTCTTCTCGCTCGCCGAGGAGCTCTACGCGCGGGTGCCCGCCGTGACGGGGGAGCCGGCGCGCGCGGTGCCTCCCGGGCCGGTGCGCGACATCGAGACGCGCGCCGTCTGGTCGCTCCTCGCGCTGCTGCCCGGTGCGGCCTGCACCGCGACCGCCGTCGTCCTGAAACTCACCGAGGGAACACTCGGCGGCGGGGCGCGGCTCACCGTGTCCCTCATCGGGGCACTCGTCGCGTTCCTCGGGCTCGGCCTCTGCCTGCGGAGTGGCCCCCTGCGCGCCCCGGAGGGCCGCTCCTCGGCGGCAGCCACCCTGTACGCGGGCTGGCTCCTCGGTTACGTCCTGTACGGCCAGGCGCTGCTCGACCAGGTCCTCAGCGGTGGCCCGGAAGGGCCCTGGGCGCTCACCCCCGCACCCCTGCTGGGGCTCGCGCTCGCCGTCGCTCCCGCCGCCTGGTGCGCGCACCTCTACTCCGTACACGCACACCGCAGGCTCACCGGCAGCCGCGCACTGGAGGAGTTCGCCGCAGGGGTGCGCCCCCTCCTCTTCGGGACCGTCGCCCTCTTCCTCTGCGTGCTCTCGGGGCTGCTCCGCCTCGCCGAACTCGGGTACGGAGGCGGCGGCAGCCTCGTCGCGGCCGCCGCACTCGGCGTACTCCTCCTGCTCGCCCGGCTGTTGACCGTCCACGGCTTCCCGGAGCCCGCCACCACCGGACTCGCCGCCGCCTGCGCCGCCGAAGCGGCCGCCCCCGCCCTGATCCTGGCCGGGCGGCTGCCCGGCCTCGATGTCCTCGCCCGCCCCGTCGACGCGGTCATCGAGGCGGGCGGCACCGGAGCCGTACCCGCCATCGCCTGCGGCGCAGCCGCGCTCGGGCTGCTGATCCACGCCACCGTCGCCCTCTCCAGGGCGTCCGCCCACACCACCGCATAAGCCGCGATGAAGAGCCACTCCCTGTGCGACTCCCGCGGAGCCGACGCCGCGGGTCCTTGCCCCTCGGCGCCTGCCTTTGGACCCGACAGGCACTTACCGCCCACCACCTCCCCAAGGAGACACCGGACATGACCCCCCAATCCCCCGCACCGGCAGCCCGCCGTCGGCACGAAGGGGGCACCCGATGAGGGTTCTGCTGCTCGGAGCCAACGGGTTCCTCGGCCGGTTCGTGGCCGACCGGCTGCTCGCCGACCCCGCCGTGCACCTCACGGCGCTCGGCCGCGGCGACGACGCCGACGTACGGTTCGACCTCGCGGGCGGTTCCCCCGGAGCACTCACCCGCTTCCTGGACGCCGTCCACCCCGGCGTCGTCGTCAACTGTGCGGGCGCCACCCGCGGCGGCGCCCGGGACCTGACCCGGCACAACACCGTCGCCGTCGCCACCGTCTGCGAGGCGATGCGGCGCAGCGGCTGCAGTGCCCGCCTCGTCCAGCTGGGCTGCTCCTCGGAGTACGGGCCCTCGCAGCCCGGCTCCTCGACGGCGGAGGACGCCATCCCGCGCCCGGGTGGGCCGTACGGCGTCTCCAAGCTCGCCGCCACCGAACTCGTCCTCGGCTCCGGCCTCGACGCGGTCGTACTGCGGGTCTTCTCGCCGGTCGGCCCCGGAACCCCGGCGGGCTCCCCGCTGGGCCGGCTCGCCGAGGCGATGCGCCGCGCCATGCAATCCGGCGACGGCGAGCTGAAGCTCAGCGGCCTCGGGGTGCAGCGCGACTTCGTCGACGTACGGGACGTCGCCCGCGCCGTGCACGCCGCCTCGCTCTCCGCCGCGCAGGGGGTCGTCAACATCGGCACCGGCCGTGCCGTACGGCTCCGTGACGCCGCCGCCGTGCTTGCCAAGGTCGCGGGCTACCCGGGTGCGCTCCACGAGCTGGACACGCCTCCCGCACGGATGCCCATCGGCGCCCCCCGCACTTCCTCCGAGTCCGTCATCGAACATCTCTCGGCGACCCCGTCCCCGTACCCCGACGGCTGCGGCGCCTGGCAGCAGGCAGACGTCCGCACCGCCCGCGACCGGCTCGGTTGGCGGCCCCGGATCAACCTGGAGGAGTCCCTCGCCGACATCTGGATGGAGGCGGCATGCCGCATCTGACCAGCGCCGGAACGGCACGCAGGACCGGCGGCGCCGAGCAGCTCGGCTTCGGCGTCCCCGGCTACGCGCATCCGCTGCTCGCCCCCACCGAATGGGCCGAACTGACCCGCCCCGGCACCCACCTGCACTGGGTGGTCCTCAACATCGACACCGGTCCCGGCGCCCGGCCCGACCCGCACTGTCTGGAAGCCGCGGGCCGGCTGCGCAACGCCCGCGAACGGGCCCTGGACGGCGACACCGCGCAGGACACCGTCCGGGCGGGCGGTGGCCGGCTGCTGGGCCACCTCGATCTGGCCCACGGTGACCGTCCGTTCGACGAGCTGATCACCGACGCGCAGTCCTTCCTCGACTGGTACCTCGTCGACGGCTTCTACCTGGACCGGTGTCCCGCCGACCGCGCCGACCTCCCGGCGGTCCGCCGCCTCACCGGCACGCTCGCCACACTCCTCGAGGACGGGCTGCTGGTGCTCGGGCACGGGACCCACCCGTATCCCGGCTACGCCGAGACCGCCGACCAGCTGGTCACCTTCTCCGGGGCCTGGACCGACTACCGCTGGTCGCAGGTGGCGGAGTGGACCGCCGCCTATCCGCCGGGACGCTTCGCGCACTTCGTGCACGGTGTTCCGCGCACCCACCTCGACGAGGCCATGCGCATCGCCCGCTGGCAGGGCGCGGGCACGATCTTCTTCACCGACCGCACCGCGCGGAAGGGCAGCAGGGGACAAAGCGATCCATTCACGGCGCTGCCCGGGTACTGGGACGAAATCGTCTCGCGGATCGGACCTGGTATCTCGGAATGAGAGGGGGCGTGGCAGTGTTACGGCAAGAACAACCGTACGTAGATGAAGTACGTAGAAACCGACCACCTGCATTGTTGAGGTTCCTGTGTCGCTGCCACCCCTGGTCGAGCCAGCTGCTGAGCTCACCGTCGACGAGGTCCGCAGGTACTCCCGCCACCTGATCATCCCGGATGTCGGGATGGACGGGCAGAAGCGGCTGAAGAACGCGAAGGTGCTCTGTGTGGGCGCCGGCGGTCTCGGCTCGCCGGCCCTGATGTACCTGGCCGCGGCCGGTGTCGGCACGCTCGGCATCGTGGAGTTCGACGAGGTCGACGAGTCGAACCTGCAGCGCCAGATCATCCACAGCCAGTCCGACATCGGCCGTTCCAAGGCGGAGTCCGCCAAGGACTCGGTCCTCGGCATCAACCCGTATGTGAACGTGATCCTTCACGAAGAGCGGCTCGAGGCCGAGAACGTGATGGAGATCTTCTCCCAGTACGACCTGATCGTGGACGGCACGGACAACTTCGCCACCCGCTATCTCGTCAACGACGCTGCGGTACTGCTGAACAAGCCGTACGTGTGGGGTTCGATCTACCGCTTCGACGGCCAGGCGTCCGTCTTCTGGTCCGAGCACGGTCCCTGCTACCGCTGCCTCTACCCGGAGCCGCCGCCCCCCGGCATGGTCCCGTCCTGCGCCGAGGGCGGCGTCCTGGGCGTACTCTGCGCGTCCATCGGCTCCATCCAGGTCACCGAGGCCATCAAGCTGCTCGCCGGTGTCGGCGACCCGCTGGTCGGCCGACTGATGATCTACGACGCCCTGGAGATGCAGTACCGCCAGGTCAAGGTCCGCAAGGACCCCGACTGCGCGGTCTGCGGCGAGAACGCGACCGTCACCGAACTCATCGACTACGAGGCCTTCTGCGGCGTCGTGTCCGAGGAGGCCCAGGAGGCGGCGCTCGGCTCCACGATCACTCCGAAGCAGCTCAAGGAGTGGATCGACGCGGACGAGAAGATCGAGATCATCGACGTCCGTGAACCGAACGAGTACGAGATCGTCTCGATCCCCGGCGCAAAGCTGATCCCGAAGAACGAGTTCCTGATGGGCAACGCCCTCCAGGGACTCCCGCAGGACAAGCGCATCGTCCTGCACTGCAAGACCGGCGTCCGCAGCGCCGAGGTCCTCGCGGTCCTCAAGTCGGCGGGCTTCGCCGACGCGGTGCACGTCGGTGGCGGCGTGATCGGCTGGGTCAACCAGATCGAGCCCGAGAAGCCGGTGTACTAGTGCCCCTCCCGGCACGCCTTGCCCCGTCGCGCCGCCCGGCACGCACGCTCGGACGACACTCCTCGTGGGGCAAGCATCGCCGGTCGCGGCACTAGAGGCGAAAAGCTTCGAAGGGGCCGGTCCGCTCATGCGGGCCGGCCCCTTCTCCGTTCACTCCGTCACGAACAGGTCCTGCCGTCCGCGGGCACCTTCCCGTCCAGGAAGTACGCGTCCACCGTCGACGTCACACAGCTGCTCACACCGTACGAGCCGTGGCCCTCGCCCTTGTTGGTGAGCATGATGCCGACGCCCTTGCCCAACTCGTCCGCCATCCTCTGCGCCCCCTCGTAGGGTGTCGCAGGGTCGCCGGTCGTGCCGATGACGAGGATCGGACCGGCGCCCGGAGCGCTCGCCTCCGGGGTGTCCAGCTCACCCTTCACCGGCCAGTGGGAACACCAGCCGGCCGTGTCCCACGCCAGGAACGGGCCGAAGACCGGGGACAGCTTCCGGAACTCGGGCAGCAGGGCCCTGGCTTCCGCGACCGTCGGCCGGAGGCTGCTGTCCGCGCAGGAAATGGCGCGCTGCGAGTGGTTCTGGGTGTCGTAGTGCCCCTTCTCGTCACGACCGTTGTACTGGTCGGCCAGCTGCAGCAGCAGATTGCCGGTGCCCTGCTTCTCCGCCTCGTCCAGCGCGTTCGTCAGGACGGGCCAGCTGCTCTTCGAGTAGAGCGGCAGGACGATGCCGGTGACCGCCATCGCCTCGTTGAGCTCGCGGCCCGAACCGGTCGGCAGCGGCTTCCTGTCGATCCGCTCCAGCATCCGGGCGATGCGCTGCGTGCCGGCGTTCGGGTCCTGGCCGCGGTCCTTGAAGTAGTTCTCCAGGGCCCGCTGGAAGCCGGTCGTCTGGTTGCGGGCGTGCCCGATCGTGTCGGCGGTCGGGTCGACGACCGCGTCGAGGACCGCGCGTCCCACGTTCTTCGGGAAGAGGTGCGCGTATGTCCCGCCGAGCTCCGTACCGTACGAGATGCCGAAGTACGTCATCTTCCTGTCGCCGAGAACCTGGCGGATCAGGTCCAGGTCCCGGGCGGCGTTCGTCGTACCGACGTACGGCAGGACCTTGCCCGAACGGCGCTCGCAGCCGGCGCCGAAGTCCGCGCCGTCCTTCATGAAGGCCGCCTCCTCCGCCGCCGTGTCCGGAGTCATGTCGACCTTCCGGTTGGCGTCCTCCTGCTCCCGGTCGGTGCGGCAGTTCACGCCGGCGCTGGCCGCGACCCCGCGCGGGTCGAAACTCACCAGGTCGTAGCGGGCGTTGAGCTTCCCGTACGAGCCGGCGGCGCGCGGCAGTATCGAGACGCCGGAACCGCCGGGGCCGCCGAAGTTGAACAGCATCGAGCCGAGCCGGCGGCTCTTGTCCCGGGCCTCCTTGCGGATCAGCGCAATCCCGATCGTCCTGCCGTCCGGCTTCGCGTAGTTCAACGGCACCTCGACCGTCGCGCACCGCCAGTCGACGCCGGGTGCGGTGCCGCCCTCGGGGGCCTTGCACCGGTTCCAGTCCGGGTGCTGGGAGGTGAGGGACGCGGGCAGGGCGGGCAGGGCGGGCTTCCCGTCCGAGGCCTTCGACGATCCGGTGGACGAGGGTGCGGCGCCGGCGCTCGCCTTGTCGTCCGACGTCGGGGCCGTACCCCCGCCGCAGCCCGCGAGTACCCCCGTGAACAGCAGTGCGGCAGCGGCCAGCGCTCCGGCGCGTGCATGGTGGACCACGTGTACGTCCCTCCCCTTGGTGCCTGTGCGTACGGAGTGCGGCGGCAGGCCAGGGCCCGTGAGCCCGGCGTGATCCGGAAGGGGGCCCTGGGCGCCGCCGCCGACAGCTTCAGCGGCAGACGGTACCGGCCGCCGGGACCGTGCCGTCCAGCAGGTAGCTGCCCACCGTCTTCTTCACACAGGCGTTGCCGCTGTTGTACGCGCCGTGCCCCTGGCCCTCGTAGGTCATCTGCACCCCGACGCCCTGGCCCAGCCCATCCGCCATCGCCTTTGCGCCCTCGTACGGGGTCGCCGGGTCTCCCGTGTTGCCGATGACCAGGATGGGCGCCGCGCCGGGAGCGCTGACGTCCGGGGTCTTCCACGCACCCGCGACCGGCCAGTCGGTGCACTGCATCAGACCCCAGCCCAGATAGTCGCCGAAGAGCGGCGACGCCTTCCGGAACTCCGGGATCAGCGCCCTCGTCCCGTCGACGGTGAACCGCTGCTTCGAGTCGGCGCAGTTGACGGCCGCGTTGGCGGCCGTCGAGTTGTCGTACCGGCCGTTCTGGGAACGGCCGTTCAGCGAGTCGGCGAGAGCCAGGAGCAGCGCGCCGTTCCCACCGTCCGCCTCGTCGATCCCCTGCTCCAGCAGCGACCAGGTCTCCCTGGAGTAGAGCGAGGCCGCGATTCCGGTGGTGGCCTGGGACTGCGTCAGCTGCCGGGATCCGAGCCCCTGGATCGGCTGCTTCTCCAGCCGGTCGAGAAGTTCGGCGATCCCCTGCTCGACCTCCTTCCCGGTGGTACCGGGAAGCTTGCAGGCGGCGCCGCGATCCGCGCAGTTCTGGGTGAAGTTGTCCAGCGCCAGCTGGAAGCCCTTCGCCTGGCCGAGGGAGGTCTGCTTGTAGTCCTCGGTCGGGTCGACGACCCCGTCGAGCACCGCCCTGCCGACCTTCTCCGGGAACAAGTGTGCGTAGACGCCGCCCAGTTCGGTGCCGTACGAGATGCCGAAGTAGTGCAACTTGTCGTCGCCGAGCACCTGGCGCATCAGATCCATGTCGCGGGCGGCATTGGCGGTGCCGACGTAGGGGAGTTCGGAGCCGGAGTTCTTCTCGCAGGCCGTGGCGAACATCTTCTGCTGGTTGAGGAGGGCCTTCTCCTCGGCGGCGTTGTCCGGGGTGGCGTCGCTCTGGAAGCGCGCGTCGAGCTGTTTGTCGTTCTCGCACTTCACCCCGTAGCTGCGGCCGACCCCGCGCGGATCGAAGCTCACCAGGTCGTAACGGGTACGGAGGTTGGCGTAGGTGGGGCCGAAGGCGGGCAGCGTGGCGACGCCGGAGGCGCCGGGGCCGCCGAAGTTGAAGATGAGCGAGCCGATTCGCTTGTTCTGGTTGACGGCCTTGGCGCGGATCAGCGCCAGCGAGATCGTGTTGCCGTCCGGCTTCGCGTAATCGAGCGGGACCCTCATGAAGGAGCACTCCCAGGCGGCGCCGCCTGGGAGCGGGGACGGGGCGATTCCGCCGCCCTGCGCCGCGGACGGGGCGGGGCAGGGTTTCCATGTCAGTTTCTGGGAGGCCAGGTCGGCCGATCCGGATGGGTCGGCGGCGTTCGCCGCGTGCGGAGAGTTCTTCGTACGGTCCGTACCGGTGGCCTCGTTGCCGCTGTTGTCCGAACAGGCGGTGAGGGGCAGCAGAACGGTGGCGGTGGCCGCGAGGGCCGCGGCGCGCAGGGCAGGGGAGGTCCTCATCGCCCCATCGTGCGACGGCGCGCGGGGCGGCGCGCGGGACACCGGTCCAAGTGGGTGGCCCCGGTGTCTTTCGTTCGGATCGGGCCGGACCCCGCGAGCCCGGCATGATCCAGACGGAAGCCCTCAGGGCACCCCGGCGCGGGGTTGACCCGGGGCAGGGGCCGTGGAGGGTCTCTCCGATGGGCGGTTTCCACAGGGCGGCGGCGTGTCAGAGGGCGCCCTTGCGGGTGAGGTGGTTGAAGCAGAGCCAGCCCGGCAGAACCGGCAGCCACAGGGTCATCAGCCGGTACAGCAGCACGGCGGGCGCCGCGACCTCCTTCGGCAGACCGACCGCGATGAGTCCCAGCGTCAGCGCGCCCTCGACCGCACCCATACCGCCCGGCGTCGGCGCAGCCGACCCCAGTGCGTTGCCGGCGAGGAAGACCACCGCGATGCTCGCGTAGCTGAGCTGCGGCACATCGGGACCGCTGAACGCCCGGATCGACGCGTCCAGGCACATCACGAACAGGATGGTCAGCAGCAGCATGCCGCCGATACCGGTGAACAGCTTCTGCGGGCGCTGCACGACGTCGAGCATGCGCGGTACGACCCCGGCGAACAGCGACCGCACGCGCGTCACCACGAACTTCCGCAGGAACGGGATCGCGGTCACCACCAGGACCAGCACCGCGACCGTCAGCAGTCCGGCGATCACCGTCCGGGACGGGGTGAGCGACGACGGAGTCTTCTCGGTCCCGGTCAGATATCCGAACGCGGCCAGCAGCAGGATGTGGCAGCCGAGCCCGAACAGCTGCGAGGCGCCGACACTCGCGACGGCGAGCCCCGGGCGTACCCCGGAACGCTGCAGGAACCGCGTGTTCAGCGCCACGCCGCCGACCGCGGGCGGCGCGACGATCTTCACGAACGAACCGGCCACCTGGGCCAGCACGGTCTTGACGAACGGCACCCGCTCCGGCACGAACCCCAGCAGGCTCATCGCCGCCGCGATGTAGCTGAGCGCCGAGAACCCGAGCGCCGCCGCCACCCAGCCCCACTCCGCCTGCTCGACGACCGCGCCGAAGTCGGCCTCCGTGACCTGGGAGATCAGGAAGTACGCGGCGATCGCACCGGCGATGAAGCTGAGCAGCGTGCGCGGCTTGATCCGCTCCAGCCGGACCGGCTCCACGGGTGCCTGCGGCCGGATCAGCAGCACCTGGCGGCGGATCTGGGTCAGCAGATCCTCCTCCCGGGCCTCGTCCAGGGCATCGTCTATCGCCCGCTTCTCCGCGCGCTTCTCCGCCTGCTTCTCGTTGCGGAGCGCCTTGCGGTCGGCAGGGACCGATGCCTGTGCCTCCTGGGCCTTGGCGAGTTTTGCCGCGTCCGACGCCGCGATCACCGCCTCGCGCTCGCGCTGCGACCGCTCGCGGGCCAGCCTGCGCAGCGCCGCCCGGGTGGAGCGGCTGAGGGCGATCGGCTGGAGCAGCGGCAGGCAGTCCGCCACGGCATCGGGGCCGAGGACTTCGAGCGCCGTCGCGACGGCCCGCTCGGCCCCCACCCGCAGACCGGTGGTGGTGAGCAGCTGTGCGATGTCCATCCGCAGCAACAGATCACCGGCCGCGATCTCGCCGCCGCGCAGATCGGTCACGAACACCGTGCCCGAACGATCCACCAGGATCGCGTCGCCGGTGAGCCTGCGGTGCGCGATCCGCCGGGACTGGAGCGCCTTCACCTGTCGCCAGGCGCCGCGCACCAGGTCGTCGGTGATCTCCACGTCCTCCAGCGCATCGAGGGAGCGCCCGCCGATGTGCTCGTACACCAGCATCACGGCGTCGGGACCGAGCTCCGAGGTGGCGATCAGCTTGGGGGCGTTGGCTCCGGCGGCGATCGCCGCGTACGCGAGGAGCGCCTCCTGCTCCAGGGCCTGGCGCAGCGACTGGATGGACCGGCGCTGGGTGATGCCGCGCAGGGTGAGTCTGCGCCACACCCGGTAGAAGAAGCCCTGTGCCTGCTGTTCCCGGTCGACGACCGTCACATCCAGCGGTGGACCGTCCTCCAGGGAGACCAGATAGCGGCGGCCCCGGTCGCTCGGGTCGCCGGAGTCGGGGGTGTCCTCGGCGCGCATCGCGGTGACCGGGCGGAAGCCCACGTGACGCAGACCGGCCATCAGATGCTGGCCGGTCGGCCGGACGTTCGGCGAGCCGACCGTGTACAGCGTTCCGTACGCGACGGTCCAGCCGATCAGCACGGTGAGGACGATCGAGAACGGGGTCGTGTAGCCGCCCACCAGCATGGCGAAGGCGTCGAGCAGCAGCACCACCCACAGCACGACCCGCCAGCGCGGCCGTCTCGCCATCCCGACCGCCGTCATGTAGGCGATCACGGGGGCGAGATAGCCGTGTACGGGATCGGTGAGCGCGGCACCGGGCTGAGGCTGGGTGAGGGCGTCCTGAATGGTGCCGGGGGCGGACTTGGCGACCCAGAGGTCGGTGGCGAGCGTCACCCCGTGAGCGAGGACGGCGGCGAGGACACCGTCCGCGATCCGCAGCCCGTCGCGTTTGATCAGCCGCTCGATGGCGAAGGCGACGGGGACCAGCAGCACCGCGATGCTGGAGACCAGGCCGGCGAGCTTGATCAGAACGTCGGGTGCCTGGTCCGTACCCTTGTTGATGTCGTTTTCGAGACCGGTGGTGGTGCCGTGGGCGAACGCGGCGATGGAGAGCAGGACGACGATCGCCAGGAGACCGACGAGAAGCCGCATGAGGTCCGAGGGGCGGTGCACCCGGGCGGGGAGCAGCGGCTCGTCACCGGAGACCCGGTCGGCCTGTTCGGCCTCTGCGACGGTCGAGAGGGTGGAGCCGACCAGATGGCGCGGGGCGGATTCCCGCTCCTCGCGCTTCCGCGTCGGCCCCTGTTGCTCCCGCTGCTCTTCCGGGCGCCGCTCGGCGTCAGAGGCGTCGGCCGCCTTCGGTGGCTGCACGCCCTGCTCCTTCGTCGCCTCTGATTGGTCTTCGTGGTCTCGTATCACCGGTCACCGCCCGCATGATGGTGGCACGGCCCGGAGGCAGAGGGGGGTATCAGGGTGCACTGCACGGTCGCGCGATGCGCAAGATACGCCCCTTTGCTCCTGCGTGCACACTCAGTGAATGCACGCCTACGCGTCCATCGGCCGGGGACCGGGCCGGACTGTCGGTGGCGTACGGCACCATGGGCCGGATGAGCCAACACCGGACGAGCGGCGACGGGGCGAGGGGCGACCGGGCGCCCGAGGCGTCGCCGGAGTACGACGCACTGCCGGAGTACGCGGAGCGCGTGCTCGATGTCGCCGACCTGATTCCGCCCGGCCGCGTCATGACGTACGGCGATGTCGCGGAGTGGCTGGGGGAGGGCGGCCCGCGCCAGGTCGGCCGGGTCATGGCCCTGTACGGCGCCGCGGCGCCGTGGTGGCGGGTGGTGCGGGCCGACGGGGCGCTGCTGCCCGGTCACGAGCTGCGGGCGCTGGACCACTACCACGAGGAGAGCACCCCGCTGCGCGAGGCCCCGCGCAGCGCGGAGGGCCATCTGCCGCGGCTCGACATGAAGCGCGCGCGGTGGGACGGCGTGACCGGTGGGGACGGGGGCACCGACCGGGACGGGGACCAGGACGGGGTCGGGGGAGCTCACACCTGACAGCTTCCGCCATTCGGCCCCATGACGGACAGAGCCGGGCCCGTTCGATGGACGAGAAAACCTGCGTGACCTGCCGTGCGACGCGGAACGTGACGTTCGACGCAGTGGACCCGCCGCATCCCACGCCCCCGCTGGCGTAGCGTCGACAGTTCGCGGCAGGCACCCCCGCCCCCTCACCATCAGCACACCCCCCAGGACCGGCGATCCACGTGAGTTCCTCCTCCTTCACCCGGCACAGTCCGCACCGTCAGGCACGGCAGAGGACCACGGGCGCGTACCGACTGGTGCGTACCCCGCCGGGTTCCGTGGACCCCCCTGTTCTGGACGCAGCGCAACAGACGGTGGTTGATCACCCCGGCGGCCCGCTGCTGGTCCTCGCCGGACCGGGCACCGGCAAGACGACCACACTCGTCGAAGCGGTCGCCGCCCGCGTCGCCGGGGGCGGCGACCCGGCCCGCATCCTGGTCCTCACGTTCAGCCGCAAGGCGGCGGTGGAGCTGCGCGACCGGATGGCCGCCCGGCTCGGTGCCGCCCGCGGCCCGCAGGCCACCACGTTCCACTCCTTCTGCTACGCACTGGTCCGCGCCCATCAGGACGCCGACCTCTTCGCCGACCCGCTGCGGCTGCTCTCCGGACCCGAGCAGGACGTCACCGTCCGCGATCTCCTGGCCGGCCAGCTCGAACTGGAACAGGAGGGCATCGCGCACATTCGCTGGCCCGACGAGCTGCGGGCCTGCCTGACCACGCGCGGCTTCGCCGACGAGGTACGCGCGGTGCTCGCCCGCAGCCGCGAGCTGGGCCTCGGCCCGGATGCCCTCGCCGACTTCGCGCGCCGCACCGGCCGCCCGGACTGGGGCGCGGCCGCAGCGTTCCTCGCCGAGTACCTGGACGTGCTCGACGCGCAGGGGGTGCTGGACTACGCGGAGCTGGTCCACCGGGCGGTGCTCCTGGCCGAGCGCCCCGAGGTGTCGGCGGTGCTGGCCGGGGCGTACGACTCGGTGTTCGTCGACGAGTACCAGGACACGGACCCGGCGCAGGTGCGGCTGCTGCACGCGCTGGCGGGCAACCGCGGGAGCGCGCCGGGGGCCGGCGGCGGCCGGGACCTGATCGCCTTCGGCGACCCGGACCAGTCGATCTACACGTTCCGGGGCGCCGACGTGAACGGCATCCTCGACTTCCCTGAGACGTTCCGGCGGGCGGACGGCGGCCCGTCCCCGGTCGGCGTCCTCACCACGTCGCGCCGCTCCGGCGCACAGCTGCTGGCCGCCACCCGGCTGCTCACCCGCCGGATGCCGCTGACCCGGCTGCCGTCGGCGAAGGTCCGCGCCCACCGGGAGCTCGCCTCGGTACGCGAGGGCGGGCGCGTCGAGACGTACACCTACCCGACCGCCTCCACCGAGCTGGACAACGTCGCCGACCTGCTGCGCCGCGCCCACCTGGAGGACGGCGTGCCATGGAACGAGATGGCAGTGCTGGTACGTGCCGGGGGCCGCACGATCCCCGCGGTGCGCCGCGCCCTGACGTCGGCGGGCGTGCCTCTGGAGGTCGACGGCGACGACCTCCCGCTGCGCCACGAACCCGCTGTGACCCCGCTCCTCACCGCCCTCCGCACGGTCGCCACGGCCGCGCTGCACCGCACGACGGCTGCGGAGCCGGCCCCGGACGACGGCGCCGCCGCCCCCGCGTCCGAGGGGCCCGCCGCCCCCTGGCTCGACACCGAGACCGCCCTCACCCTCCTCACCTCCCCCCTCGGCTCCATGGACGCCGCCGATCTGCGCCGGCTCGGCCGGGCGCTGCGCGACGAGGAGCGCGCCGCCGGGAACCGGGTACCACCGCCCTCCGGCGAGTTGCTGGCCCGCGCGCTCGCCGAACCCGAACGCCTCGTCGCACACGACCCCGCGTACGCCCGCGGTGCCCAGCGCCTCGGCGCGCTGCTGCGCAAGGCACGCGAACTCCTCGAAGGCGGCGGCACCGCCGAAGAGGCCCTGTGGGAGCTGTGGGCGGGCACCCCCTGGCCGGGGCGGCTCGAACGCGCCGCGCTGCGCGGCGGCGCGGGCGGCCGCAACGCCGACCGCGATCTCGACGCCGTCTGCGCACTCTTCGACACCGCGGCCCGCGCCGAGGAACGCACCGGCGGCCGCGGCGCGCTCAACTTCCTCGAAGAGATCGACGCCCAGGACATCGCCGCCGACACCCTCTCCAAGCGGGTCGGACGCCCCGACGCCGTACGGCTGATGACCGCGCACCGCTCGAAGGGTCTGGAGTGGCGGCTGGTCGTTGTCGCCGGGGTGCAGGAGGGACTCTGGCCGGACCTGCGCCGCCGCGGCTCGCTGCTCGAAGCGGACCGGATCGGCCGCGACGGCCTTGCCGAACCGCTCACCCCGGGCGCCCTCCTCGCCGAGGAACGACGCCTCTTCTACGTGGCGGCGACTCGCGCACGGGAACGGCTGATCGTCACCGCGGTGAAGGCCCCCGCCGACGACGGCGACCAGCCGTCCCGCTTTCTCACCGAGCTGGGCATCGAACCGCGCGACGTCACCGGACGCCCGCGCCGCCCGCTCGCCGTCGCCGCGCTTGTCGCCGAGCTGCGCGCGACCACCGTCGACCCGGACGCCTCCGACGCCCTGCGCGACGAGGCCGCCCACCGGCTGGCCCGGCTGGCCGCGCTCACGGACGACGAGGGGCAGCCGCTCGTGCCGTCGGCCCATCCGTACCGCTGGTGGGGGCTGTACGAGCCGACCCGCTCGGCCGTCCCGCTCCGCGACCGGGACCACCCCGTGGCGCTCTCCGGCAGCGCACTCGACCAGCTGGCCAACACCTGCGCCCTGCAGTGGTTCCTCGGCCGAGAGGTGAAGGCGGACGCCCCGGCGACGGCCGCGCAGGGATTCGGCAACGTCGTGCACGTACTCGCCGACGAGGTCGCCTCCGGTCGTACCCCCGCCGACCTGGCGGTCCTGATGGAGCGCCTCGACTCGGTCTGGGACGGGCTGGTCTTCGACGCCCCCTGGAAGTCGCAGCAGGAGAAGGAGCAGGCGAGGGTCGCCCTCGAACGCTTTCTGCGCTGGCATGTCATGGACCGCACCGGCCGCACCTCCGCCGCGAGCGAGCACGACTTCGACGTGACGCTCGAAGCGGGGGAGTACGAGGTACGGATCCGCGGCTCCATGGACCGCGTCGAACGGGACGCCGACGGCCGTGCGTACGTCGTCGACTTCAAGACCGGCAAGCAGGCCCCGACGAAGGACGAGGTCGCCCGCCATCCCCAGCTCGCCGTGTACCAGCTGGCCGTCCGGGAGGGGGCCGTCGACGAGATCTTCGACGGCCACCGCCCCGCCCCCGGTGGCGCCGAACTCGTCCAACTGCGGCAGCCGGCCCCGAAGAAGGAGGGCGGCGACGCCCTTCCCAAGGTGCAGGCCCAGGAACCGCCCACCACCGAGTGGGTCTCCGACCTGCTGGCCACGGCCGCGGGCCGGGTCCTGGACGAACGCTTCACACCTACGACCGGCCAGCACTGCACCCACTGCACGTTCCGGGCCTCGTGCAGCGCTCAGCCCGAGGGCCGCCACATCCTGGAGTGACCGGGTTGCGGCTCCGGCCGGTCGAGTTGAACCACAGCGGTCGTGGGCGTGCAGCCGGCGACAACCCTGAGGCGGCAGTCCCGCAGGATCCTCGGGCCCGGATCATCCGCTGCGATCACCCACTCACCGTGCGATCCATGCGCGGCCGCGCCGCCGGGGATGGCCCCGGAGCGGCCAGTGGCGGAGGCCACATCTCTGCCCCAGGGGGCCCGGACGCTCTCAGAGGGTCCGTCTCGTGCTCAACCGTCCGGGCGCCCCACTCGGCAGACGTCCCAGGTGGCCGTCCTCGCAAGGCCGTTGAGGCGATCGGATGCGATCGCCGGAGGTCAGTGCCCGACGCGGACCACAGGTGGCCTCCCGACAAGGCACGTCCCGGCCTTCTCGCGGACCCCGCACGCTGTCGGTGCGCCCGGTTAGCCTCTGTGGGGTGTCCTCACGTATCACCGATCCCGAGCAGCTCAAAGAGCTCCTCGGGATCCCCTTCACCCCGGAGCAGACGGCCTGCATCACCGCGCCGCCGGCCCCGCAGGTGATCGTGGCCGGAGCCGGGTCGGGGAAGACCACGGTGATGGCGGCGCGTGTGGTGTGGCTGGTCGGGACCGGGCAGGTCGCCCCGGAGCAGGTACTCGGACTCACCTTCACGAACAAGGCGGCGGGCGAGCTCGCCGAGCGCGTCCGCAAGGCACTCGTCGCCGCCGGGGTCACCGACCCGGACGCCATCGACCCGGACAACCCGCCGGGCGAGCCCAGCATCTCCACGTACCACGCCTTCGCCGGACGGCTCCTCACCGAGCACGGGCTGCGCATAGGACTCGAACCCACCACCCGCCTTCTCGCCGACGCCACCCGCTACCAGCTCGCCGCCCGCGTGCTGCGCGAGGCCCCGGGCCCGTACCCGGCACTGACCAGGTCGTTCCCCACCCTGGTCAGTGATCTGCTGGCACTCGACGCCGAGCTGGCCGAGCATCTCGTACGCCCCGAGCAGCTTGCGGCGTACGACAGCGAACTCCTCCGTACGCTGGAAACGGCCCGGCTCACCAACGCCGAGCTGCGCAAGATCCCCGAAGCCGCCGAAGCCCGCCGCGAGCTGCTCTCGCTGACCCGGCGCTACCGGGACGCCAAGCGCAGCCGCGACCTCCTCGACTTCGGCGACCAGATCGCGCTCTCCGCCGAGCTCGCCCTCACCCGCCCGGAGGTCGGCGCGATCCTGCGCGATGAATACCGGGTCGTCCTGCTCGACGAGTACCAGGACACCTCCGTCGCCCAGCGGCTGCTGCTCTCCGCCCTCTTCGGCAGCGGCCCCGGCGGCACCGCGTCCGGGCACGCCGTCACCGCCGTCGGCGACCCCTGCCAGGCGATCTACGGCTGGCGCGGCGCCTCCGTCGCCAATCTCGACGACTTCCCGCGCCACTTCCCGCACGCCGACGGCACCCCCGCCACCCGGTACTCCCTCAGCGAGAACCGCCGCAGCGGCGGTCGCCTGCTGCACCTGGCCAACGGGCTCGCCGAGCCGCTGCGCGCCATGCACGAGGGTGTGGAGGCGCTGCGCCCCGCCCCGGGCGCAGAACGCGACGGCATCGTCCGCTGCGCCCTGCTGCGCACCCACACCGAAGAGATCGACTGGCTCGCCGACTCGATCGCCCATCTCGTACGGACCGGGAAGGAACCCGGCGAGATCGCCGTGCTGTGCCGCACGGCGGGCGACTTCCCGGAGATCCAGGCCGCGCTCGTCGCCCGCGACATCCCCGTCGAGGTCGTCGGCCTCTCGGGGCTGCTGCACCTGCCCGAGGTCGCCGACCTCGTCGCAGTCTGCGAAGTCCTCCAGGACCCCGGCGCCAACGCCTCCCTGGTCCGGCTGCTCACCGGGCCCCGCTGGCGGATCGGCCCCCGCGACCTGGCCCTCCTCGGCCGCCGCGCCCGCCTCCTCGTCCACCGCGCGGCTCATGCAGACGACGACTTCGACCCCGACCGCCGGCTCGCCGAAGCGGTCGAAGGCATCGACCCGGCCGAGGTGATCTCGCTCGCCGACGCCCTCGACACCTTCCTCGAATCGAGCGGTACGGAGGACGACGGGCTGCCGTTCTCCGCCGAGGCACGCGTCCGCTTCGCCCGCCTCGCCACCGAACTGCGCGAGCTGCGCCGCTCGCTGGCCGACCCGCTCATGGACGTCCTGCACCGGGTCCTCGCCACCACCGGTCTCGAGGTGGAGCTCTCCGCGTCGCCGCACGCGCTGGCCGCCCGCCGCCGCGAGACCCTCGCCAACTTCCTGGACGTCGCGGCCCGCTTCGCCACAGCCGACGGCGAGGCCACGCTGCTGGCCTTCCTCGGCTTCCTGCGCACCGCCGTCCAGTACGAGAAGGGTCTGGACAACGCACTGCCCGGCGGCGAGAACACCGTCAAGGTCCTCACCGCCCACAAGTCCAAGGGCCTGGAGTGGGACGTCGTCGCCGTGCCCGGCCTGGTCACCGGACAGTTCCCCAGCGCCCGGTCCCGCGACGCCTGGACCTCCCAGTCCAAGGTCCTTCCGCACGCCCTGCGCGGCGACGCACCCACCCTGCCCGTCATCCACTCCTGGGACGCCAAGGGGCTGGGGGGCTTCAAGGAGGAGATGAAGGAGCACCAGCACACCGAGGAACTCCGCCTCGGCTACGTCACCTTCACCCGGCCGCGCAGCCTGCTGCTCGGCTCCGGCCACTGGTGGGGGCCGTCCCAGAAGAAGCCGCGCGGCCCGTCGGACTTCCTGCAGGCGCTGTACGAGCACTGCGTGGCCGGACACGGCGAGATCGAGGCATGGGCGGACGAGCCGGCCGAGGACGAGGAGAACCCGGCACTCGCGGAGGCGGCCGCCGACCACGCCTGGCCGCTCCCGCTGGACGACACGGCGCTGGCCCGCCGCTGGGCGGCCGCGGAGACGGTGCTGGCCCACCTGGAGACGCTGGCGGGGGAGTCGGCGGCGGGTGCGGCGCCAGGGGCGTACCCCGCGGCACCGGACGACCAGCGGTTTGCGGACGACGAGCCGTACCCGGACGAGGCCGCGGACTGGGACTCCCTGTCGAGCGAGCCTCCCGCCGACCCCGCCCCCACGTCATCGCCCCCTCGGATCCCCGCCCCCCACGTCCCCGCCGCCCGGACCCCCTCACGGCTCACCCCGGAGGAGACGCGCACCCTCGCGTCCTGGGACCGGGACCTCGACGCGCTCGCCGGTGAGCTGCGCCGCGCCCGCGCCACCGTGCGCGAGGTCCTCGTGCCCGCCTCGCTCTCCGCCACGCAGCTGCTGAGGCTCGCCGACGACCCCGACGGCTTCGCCCAGGAGCTGGCCCGGCCCATGCCGCGGCCGCCCGCGCCCGCGGCCCGCCGGGGCACCAGGTTCCACGCCTGGGTGGAGGCCCGCTTCGAGGAGCTGCCGCTGCCCATGCTCGGCCCCGACGAGCTGCCCGGCGGCGACGGGAGCGACACCGACATCGCGGACGAGCGCGACCTCGTCGCGCTCAAGGAGGCCTTCGAGCGGACCCCGTACGCCCACCGCACCCCGTACCGCGTCGAGACACCGTTCCAGATCACGCTCGCGGGCCGCGTGATCCGGGGCCGGATCGACGCCGTGTACCGCACGGAAGGTGCGGATGGCGTCACCTACGAGATCGTCGACTGGAAGACGACCCGTCACGCCCCCCACGGCCACGAAGACACGTCGGCCGTCCGCACGGCCGACCCGCTGCAGCTGGCCGTCTACCGCCTCGCCTGGGCCGAACTGCACGACGTACCGCTCGACTCCGTCACCACCACGTTCCTGTTCGTCCGCACCGGAGAGGCCGTCCACCCCACCGATCTCCCCGGCCGGGCCGAGCTCGAACAAATCCTGTGGGACGAGCCACCTCCCGCAGGCCGATAGGCTCAAGACCATGAGCGACACCCCGGACAGCGCCGTCCGTACGTACACCGAACAGCACCGCACAGCCTTCCTCGACGACCTTGCCGAGTGGCTGCGCATCCCCTCCGTGTCCGCCCAACCGGAGCACGACGGAGACGTACGGCGCAGCGCCGAGTGGCTGTCCGCCAAGCTCAAGGAGACCGGCTTCCCGGTCACGGAGGTCTGGGAGACGCCGGGCGCCCCCGCCGTCTTCGCCGAGTGGCCGTCCGAGGACCCGGAAGCCCCGACCGTCCTCGTCTACGGCCACCACGACGTGCAGCCCGCCGCCCGGGAGGACGGCTGGGACACCGACCCGTTCGAACCGGTGATCCGGGACGGCCGGATGTACGGGCGCGGCGCCGCCGACGACAAGGGCCAGGTGTTCTTCCACACACTCGGCGTCCGGGCCCACCTCGCCGCCACCGGCCGCACCACCCCTGCCGTCCACCTCAAGCTCCTCGTCGAGGGCGAGGAGGAGTCCGGCTCCCCGCACTTCCGCGCCCTGGTCGAGCAGCAGGCCGCGCGCCTCGCCGCCGACGCCGTGATCGTCTCCGACACCGGCATGTGGGACGAGACGACCCCGACGGTCTGCACCGGCATGCGTGGTCTCGCCGAGTGCGAGATCGAGCTCCACGGACCCGAGCAGGACATCCACTCCGGATCGTTCGGCGGCGCCGTCCCCAACCCGGCGACCGCCGTGGCCCGCCTCGTCGCCGCGCTGCACGACGCGGACGGACGGGTCGCGATCCCCGGTTTCTACGACGGCGTGACGGAACTCACCGACACCGAGCGCGCCCTCTTCGCCGAGCTCCCCTTCGACGAGGCCGGCTGGCTGCGTACCGCCAAGTCGCAGGCCGCGACGGGCGAGGCCGGCTACTCCACGCTGGAGCGCATCTGGGCGCGCCCCACAGCCGAGGTCAACGGCATCGGTGGCGGCTACCAGGGCGCCGGAAGCAAGACCATCATTCCGTCCTCCGCCCTCGTGAAGATCAGCTTCCGGCTGGTCGCGGGCCAGGACCCCGACCACGTCCAACAGGCCGTCCGGGCCTGGGCCGAGGCGCAGTTCCCGGCCGGCATCCGCCATCGGATCACCTTCGCCCCCGCCACCCGCCCCTGCCTGACCCCGCTGGACCACCCCGCCCTGCAGGCCGTGGCCCGCGCCATGGGACGGGCCTTCGGCCAGAAGATCCTCTTCACCCGCGAAGGAGGCTCGGGTCCCGCCGCCGACCTGCAGGACGTGCTCGACGCCCCCGTCCTCTTCCTGGGCATCTCCGTACCGTCCGACGGCTGGCACGCCCCCAACGAGAAGGTGGAGCTGGACCTCCTGCTCAAGGGCGTGCAGACGACCGCCCACCTCTGGGGCGAACTGTCCACCGCACTCCGCTGAATCCTCTGAACACCCGATCCGTCCCGGGGGAGTAGGAAGCACCTGTGAGCACCTTCGACAACGCCACCACAGACCGGCCCATCGGTCTCACCGCGCCCAACGGCATCGACCGCGCCGCGCACCATCGCCTCGACGAGGCCTGGCTCTCCGCCGCCTGGAGCCACCCGACCACCCGGGTCTTCGTGGTCTCCGGCGGGCAGGTGCTGATCGACGACACCGCCGACGGCGGCACGGAGATCGTCATGACCCCGGCCTTCGAGGCCCCGGTCACCGAGACCCACCGCTACTTCCTCGGCACCGACGAGGACGGCGTCAGCTACTTCGCGCTCCAGAAGGACTCGCTGCCCGGCCGCATGGACCAGCCGGCGCGCCCGGCCGGGCTGCGCGAGGCCGGACTGCTCCTCGGCCCGCGCGACGCGGGGCTGATGGCGCATGCGGTGGCGCTGGAGAACTGGCAGCGGCTGCACCGCTTCTGCTCCCGCTGCGGCGAACGCACCGTCATCGCAGCGGCCGGCCACATCCGCCGCTGCCAGGCCTGCGGCGCCGAGCACTACCCGCGCACCGACCCGGCGGTGATCATGCTGGTGACGGACGACCAGGACCGCGCCCTGCTGGGCCGTCAGGTGCACTGGCCGGAGGGCAGGTTCTCGACGCTCGCGGGCTTCGTCGAGCCCGGGGAGTCGATCGAGCAGTCCGTCGCCCGCGAGGTGTTCGAGGAGGCGGGTGTCACGGTCGGTGAGGTCGAGTACATCGCCAGCCAGCCCTGGCCCTTCCCGTCCAGCCTGATGCTGGGCTTCATGGCGCGGGCCACGTCGTCGGAGATCAACGTCGACGGCGAGGAGATCGAGGAGGCGCGCTGGTTCTCCCGCGAGGACCTGACGGCGGCCTTCGAATCGGGCGAGATCCTGCCCCCGTTCGGCATCTCGATCGCGGCCCGTCTGATCGAGCTCTGGTACGGCAAGCCGCTCCCGAAGCCGGGCAGCGTCGGCTGACACACGGTGCGGGGCGGGCGACGGAGCACGCACGGCCGGGGTCCGCCCACCACTGAGCCCCGCTACTCCCCCCGGGACGTTAATCTGGACCCGGGCCGTGACTGGCGCTGAGGTGGAGCACCACCGGGGAGCGGTCCGACGGAAACACTCGACAACCGTCGATGCCGTGCGCCTGGGCGATTCATCGTGATCCTCGTGATCCAAGTGACGCTCAGGAGTGAAGCGTGGCCCAGACACAGACAGCCCGTCCGATGGACGGCACCGCTCTCGCCCGCCGCATCATCGAGACCAGCGCCGCGACAGCGGCGGAGCTCCGGCTGCGCACCGGGAAGGCACCCTGCCTGGCGACCGTGCTGGTCGGCGACGACCCGGCGTCGGTGACCTACGTCCGGATGAAGCGTCGCCGCTGCGAAGGCGCGGGCATCACGTCACGGCACGTGGCCCTTCCCGCCACCTCCACCACACAGGACGTGGTGGACGCGGTCACCGCACTGTCGAACGACCCCGATGTGCACGGCATCCTGCTGCAGCATCCCGTCGGTCCCCACATCGACGAACGCGCCGCCTTCGAGGCGATCGACCCGGCCAAGGACGTCGACGGGGTCACCATGCACTCGTTCGCGGCGATGAGTTTCGGCCTTCCCGGCTTCGTCTCCTGCACGCCCGGCGGCATCATGCGCCTCCTCGACGAGTACGAGGTCGACCTCGCGGGCAGGCACGCGGTCGTCGTGGGCCGCAGCGCCATCCTGGGCAAGCCCGCCGGGATGCTGCTGCTCGGCCGGGACGCCACTGTGACGTACTGCCACTCACGGACGGCCGGCCTCCCGTCGATCGTGCAGCAGGCGGACGTGCTACTGGCCGCGGTCGGCAAGCCGCGCTTCATCGCCGGTGCGGACATCAAGCCGGGTGCGGTGGTGCTCGACGCCGGATACAACGACGGCAACGTCGGCGATGTCGACCACGAGACCGCGGCCGAGCGGGCACGGCTGATCACCCCGGTCCCGGGCGGCGTCGGACCGATGACCATCGCGGTCCTCCTCGAACAGACAGTGGCCGCGGCCGCATTGCAGCTCGGCGCCGCGGCGTGAGCTGACGCCCCGTTGCCCGGCGGAAGCGCCCGCCGGCTTGCGGGCACGGAAACGCCCGCCGCCTTCCGGCGGACCGGAAGGTTGGCGGGCGTGTCTGCAGGCGCGTCGGTGCGCGCGTTCCGCTGCCGCGAGGCGCGAGGCTCGCTCGCTCAGACGCCGATCTTCTGCTTGACCTGGGCCAGCGAGGGGTTCGTCAGTGTCGAACCGTCCGCGAAGAGCACGGTCGGGACGGTCTGGTTGCCCCCGTTGGCCTTCTCGACGAAGGCTGCGGACGCCGGGTCCTGCTCGATGTTGATCTCGTTGTACGTGATGCCCTCGCGGTCCATCTGGCCCTTGAGCCGGCGGCAGTAGCCGCACCACGTGGTGCTGTACATCGTCACAGTGCCCGGCATGTTTTCGCGCTCCTCTGTCTTGTTCGTCTCACTCACGACTGCGGAAAAGCCGCCCATGCGCATCCCCGCAGGGAGTGGAACGTACGTGACCTGGTCACCATTCCCGCCGTCGGCCCCGCATTAGTACGACGGATGCTGCTCCCCTGTGGACAACTTCCGCGTCCGCCTCTCCCGACCTGGCAGCATGGCGGGGTGACAGCAGCAACGCATTCCTCTCTTTTCCCGCAGGTCCCCGAGTCGGCGGACGCCGTGCTCGACGGCCTGGACCCCGAGCAGCGCGAGGTCGCCCTGGCCCTGCACGGCCCGGTGTGCGTGCTGGCCGGAGCCGGTACGGGCAAGACGCGAGCGATCACGCACCGCATCGCGTACGGGGTGCGCGCCGGAATACTCCAGCCGACCAGTGTGCTGGCCGTCACGTTCACCAACCGGGCCGCGGGCGAGATGCGGGGCCGCCTCCGCCAGCTCGGCGCAGCCGGGGTGCAGGCGCGGACCTTCCACTCCGCCGCCCTGCGCCAGCTCCAGTACTTCTGGCCGAAAGCAGTCGGTGGCGAGCTGCCGAGGCTGGTGGAGCGCAAGGTCCAGCTGGTCGCCGAGGCCGCCGCCCGCTGCCGCATCCGGCTCGACCGCAACGAGCTGCGGGACGTCACCAGCGAGATCGAGTGGGCGAAGGTCACCCAGACCGTGCCCGCCGACTATCCGGCCGTGGTTGCCAAGTCCCAGCGCGACGCTCCGCGCGACACCGCCGAGATCTCCCAGATCTATGCGATGTACGAGCAGCTGAAACGCGACCGCTCGGTGATCGACTTCGAGGACGTGCTGCTCCTCACCGTCGCCATCCTCCAGGACCGTCACGACATCGCCGACCATGTCCGCCGCCAGTACCAGCACTTCGTGGTCGACGAGTACCAGGACGTCAGCCCGCTCCAGCAGCGTCTGCTCGACCTCTGGCTGGGCGACCGGGACAACCTGTGCGTCGTCGGGGACGCCAGCCAGACGATCTACTCCTTCACCGGGGCCACCCCCGAGCACCTGCTGAACTTCCGCGCCCGCCACCCGAACGCGACCGTGGTCAAGCTGGTCAGGGACTACCGCTCCACGCCCCAGGTGGTCCACCTCGCCAACGGCCTGCTCGGCCAGGCCCGTGGCCGCGCCGCCGAGCACCGGCTCGAACTCGTCTCGCAGCGGGAGAAGGGTCCCGAGCCGGCCTACACGGAGTACGGGGACGAGCCCGCGGAGGCGGAGGGCACCGCCCGCCGGATCCGCGATCTGATCGCCGCCGGCGTCCCGGCCGGGGAGATCGCCGTGCTCTACCGGGTCAACTCCCAGTCCGAGGTCTACGAGCAGGCCCTCTCCGACGCGGGCGTGCCCTACCAGCTGCGCGGCGCGGAGCGCTTCTTCGAGCGCGCGGAGGTACGGGAAGCGGGCGTCGCCCTGCGCGGCGCGGCGCGCGCCGGGGGGAACGACTCCTTGCTCGACGACGCGGAGGGGCTGCCCTCCCAGGTGCGGGCCGTGCTCTCCACCAAGGGGTGGACCACGGAGCCGCCCGCGGGCTCCGGCGCGATGCGCGACCGCTGGGAGTCCCTCGCCGCGCTGGTCCGGCTGGCCGAGGACTTCGAACAGGCCAAGCCGGGGGCGACGCTCTCCGATCTGGTGGCGGAGCTGGACGAGCGGGCTGCCGCCCAGCACGCCCCGGCGGTCCAGGGAGTCACGCTGGCCTCGCTGCACTCGGCGAAGGGCCTGGAGTGGGACGCCGTGTTCCTGGTCGGGCTGACCGAGGGAATGATGCCGATCACGTACGCCAGGACGGATGAGCAGATCGAGGAGGAGCGCCGCCTGCTCTACGTCGGTGTCACCCGGGCGCGCTTCCATCTCTCGCTGTCGTGGTCGCTGTCCCGGTCGCCGGGCAGCCGCGGCGGGCGGCGACCGAGCCGCTTCCTGAACGGACTGCGTCCCGGCTCGGCGGCGCTCGGCGGGCGTGGCACGGTCGGCGGCGGAGGAGGCGTCGAGCGTCCCGCGGTGACCAAGCGCAGGCGTCGTGGCCTCGCGCTGTGCCGGGTCTGCGGCAAGACACTCACCGACGCCGGCGAGATGAAGCTGATGCGCTGTGAGGACTGCCCCTCCGACATGGACGAAGCGCTGTACGAGCGGCTGCGCGACTGGCGGGCGGACCGGGCGAAGGAGATCGGCCAGCCCGCTTACTGCGTGTTCACCGACAAGACGCTCATGGCGATCGCGGAGGCGGTGCCGGGCAGCGAGGGCGAACTGGCTGGAATCTCCGGGGTCGGTGTCCGGAAGATGGACCGGTTCGGAGAAGCCGTGCTGGCCATTTGTGCAGGTGAGGACCGGGTCGAGGAGCTCGGGGGAGACGACGGGGAGGCGTGAGAAAAACTCGTCGAAAAAATAGTTTGCGCCCGCCCCAGTCATCACCATAGGTTCTTAACCACGGGAACAGCGACTTCTCTGAAGCCCTGATCCTGTGCTGTACTTATCCGAATACGCAGGACCGGCCCGCCGGTCCACCGAGACGCCGAGAGGAGGCGATTGTCGTGATCAGCATCATCGAGACCAACAAAATGACCGATCTGTCGGTCGTCTCCGCCTGCTCGCTCGGCCTCGCCTGCTCTTCGGAATCTTCGCTTCGTGGCACCGGTCTGTCCGGCATTTCTGCCGCCAGCCCGCTGTCCCTGGCGAGCCTCCCCGTGCGGGAGCGCAATGAGCGACCGATCCAGGCATCGACGGCAGCAGTAGCGAAGGGACAGGCCAAGGCGGCCTATGCCTTTGCGGCAGTCGGTGCCGGAGCCGAGCAGCAGATGACGCACCACCACACGATGTGGGCCTTCCGTGGGCCTGAACCCTGGAGTGATCCAGCCTGATCCACCATCAGGCCGGCGCCTTCAGGGCCGCGGAACCCCACTCGGGATCCGCGGCCCTTTTGTTTTGTCCCAACGGACGACACAGCGAGAAGGCGCCTCGGGACAAGCCGTACCCGGTACCAGCAGCCACCCGGCCGACCGGCCGGAACAACCAGACGAGGACACCACCACCGTGCAACTCGAAGCGCACGCCCCGTCCGTACCGCCTTCCGAAACGATCCCCCCGCCCGGCCTCACGGAGGACTCCACCTTGATCCCCCTCACTGCGCTCACCGCGCTCGACGACGCCATCGAGAACCTCGGCGTGCCCGTCCCCTGCCGTTCCTACGACCCGGAGGTCTTCTTCGCCGAGTCGCCGGCCGATGTCGAGTACGCCAAGTCGCTCTGCCGCACCTGCCCGCTCGTCGAGGCCTGCCTCGCCGGCGCCAAGGAGCGCCGCGAGCCGTGGGGCGTCTGGGGTGGCGAGCTCTTCATCCAGGGCGTCGTCGTCGCTCGCAAGCGGCCGCGTGGCCGTCCGCGCAAGAACCCGGTCGCGGCGTGACCGCCGGCCTGGGAGCCACGGCCCCCAAACCCATGAAGCGCATCGGAACCATCGACCGTCCCCGGACCCACGACCCTCGAAATCAGGCACCAATGACCGTCCCCACGAATGAGCCCATCGGCTCCGCGACACCGAACGTCACGATCATCGGCGCGAACGACTCGCGTCAGAACAGGACCCGCGAAATGCAACTCATCCCAGAAGCCCTGGCGCGTGCGCATATGCACGACCGCCTGAGGGAAGCCGACGCGGAGCGCCGGGCCGTGCGCCTGGTCACCGCTCGGCGGATGCAGCGTCGGGCAGAGCGCGCTTCGATGCGCGCCCGCCGTGCGCTGGCCATGGCGGTCATGCACTAGTGCCCCTCCCGGCAAGCTGTGCCCCGTCGCACCGCCCGGCTCGCCCTTCTGGTGGCTCCTTCCCCAAGCTCTCAACCCCGTTCGAGCAGGGGGACTCCCTCCAAGGACGTCCGGCCGCCTTGCGATCGCACGCACCGGACGACGCTCCTCATGGGGCAAACACTGCCGGTCACGGCACCAGCCAGGCCGGAAACCGCAGCACCCGCTGCCGGGCGCCGCTCCGCCCGGCAGCAAGCAGCACCCCCTTGTCAGCACCCCTTCCGCAGGGCCGGTCCGAACGGACCGGCCCTGCGGTCGTGCTGTGTGGTGCCGTGCCGCGCAGCGGGGACGGAGTTATCGTCACGGGGTGGACGAGGAGACTCATCACCCCGAGCAGCCGGGTGCCGAGATCGTGGTGTGCGCCAGGTGCGGCACCACCGCCGACAGCGCGTACGCTCCGCCGACCTGGATCTGCTCCGTGGAGAACGGCAGGCGCCAGTACTTCTGCGACGACTGCGCCCGCACTCATATCAGGGCGATCGAGGGCCGCCTCGATTCGGTCTGGTGGTGACCTGCCCCCTCGGCGCCAGGGCTCATGCCGGCGCCCCCGGGGGCCGGGGCGGCGGGGACGGTCCTGGACACCGCGACGGACCTTAGGCCGGCCGGTCGTCGAGCAACTCGTCGTCGGTCAGCTCCTGGCCGGCCAGGTCCTGATCCGGGAGCTCCAGATCCCGGCTCTGCTGCTCGGGCACGTCCTCGACGGGCAGGAACCCCGGGACCCAGGACTCCAGTTCGTCCCGCAGCCGCACCGTCGCACCCAGCTGACACAGCACCCCGATCGTGCTCAGCGTCACCCGGTGTATCAGCAGATAGGCGGGCGGCAGATTCAGCTGCTTGCCCAGCTGATGGGCGGGGGAGCGGGGATCCGCTATCCGGGCCGCCTGATTGCGCATCCAGCTCCGGGTGAAGGTGAACTCCTCCACCTGCGCCGGCTCGATGATGGGCAGGAGGTAGTCGAGTACCTCATCCGGGTCGAGATCGATGGATTCCTTGACGAAGCCCTCCTCGCGCAGCAGTTCGTACACTGCCTCCGCGTCACCCTCCAGCGTCAGCCGCAACGAGTCCCCGATGGGCTGAGGCAGGCCGCCCGGCAGCCGGTCCACCGTGCCGAAGTCCAGCACCCCGAGCCGCCATGGTCCGCTCCCGCAGCCTTCCGCATCCCCGTCCGCTTCCCCGCCCCCGGGCAGGAGCCGGAAGTTGCCCGGATGCGGGTCGGCGTGCAGCAGATTCGTGCGCGCCGGACCCGAGAAGAGGAATCGTGCCAGTAGCTGACCCGCCCGGTCCCGTTGTTCCTGGGTGCCCTCCGCGATCACCTCGGACAGCGGGACGCCGTCGATCCACTCCGTCACCAGCACCTGGTCGGACTGGTGCACCACACCGGGAACCACCACATCGGGGTCGTTCGCGAACTCCTCGGCGTGTTCCCGCTGCGACTGCGCCTCCAGTTCGTAGTCCAGCTCCTCCGACACCCGGTCGCGCAGCTCCGCGATGAGCGGCTTGATATCCATTCCGGGGATCAGCGGGCCGAGCAACCGGGCGAAGCGGCTGAGTTGGGTCAGATCCGAGAGCAAGGCCTCCCCCGCGCCCGGATACTGCACCTTCACGGCGACGGCCCGCCCGTCGTGCCAGACCGCCCGGTGCACCTGCCCGATCGACGCGGCGGCCGACGGCTTGTCGTCGAATTCGAGGAACAGCTCCCGCCAGTCCTCACCGAGCCGCTCCGTGAGCACCGCGTGGACGGTGCGGGTCGGCATGGGGGGAGCGGCTTCCTGCAGTTTGGTGAGCGCCGCCCGATACGGCCCGGCGACCTCCTCGGGCAGCGCCGACTCGAAGACGGACAGGGCCTGACCGAGCTTCATGGCACCCCCCTTCAGCTCGCCCAGCGTGCGGAACAGCTGGTCCGCCGTGCGCTGCTGGAGCTCACGGGCCACTATCTCCGCGGGCTTGCCGCCGATCCGCTTGCCGAGCCCCCACGTGGCACGGCCGGCGAAGCCGAGTGGCAGTGCGGCCAACTTGGCTGTTCGGGTGACCGCTTTCCGGGGAAGATCAGACATACGCCCCTCCAAATCCCAGACTGCCGTGCCGCGTGCGGCGGTTACCCGGCCATTGTGTCCTGCGCCGCGCCGAGCCCGGAGGTGCGCTGCCTCCCAGTGTGCCCACCCGCCCCGCAGGAACAGTCGAGGTGTGGCCCGATCCGCTCCGACCGCCAGTCCAACAGCGGCAGGACGGCCTCGCATCTGGCTCCCGTGCCGGCGGGCAGTTCGCCGTCGAGAAACGCCAGCGCCTGGGCCGCCGCGAGACCGGCCACCGCTGTCGCCAGCCCCAGGTCGCACGCCTGCACGGCGCCGCGCCGCCCGGACCGCCACTGCGCCAGCATCCGCGGCCACTGCGGATCCCGATCCGTGCGGTGCAGGTCCAGACATCCCGCGCAGGCCGTACCGCCGGGCAGTACCAGCGGACCGACCACACCTGTGGCCTCGATCACCCCGGCATAGAGATGAGGAGTGCCCGAAGCGATCCATGGTTCGGCTGCACGAGGGTCGGGGGCGTACACCGCGAGACCGTCCCGCGGAGCGACCACGACCAGGGACAGCCCAGGACCACCACGCGACGGGGAGCGGTCCGTCCCGGTCGTGCGGGGGGCGGGACCGACAGCGGATCGTCGCACCAACTGCCGGGCGGCGGTGTCCCTGCGCTCACCGACCGCAGTGGCCGGAAGCCCGCCGGGTGCGACGTCCGACGGCTCGGTGACCCCTCCGTCCAGGACCTCGACCAGGCCCACACCGGACCCGGACAGCACCGCCGCGATTGCCGCGCCGACCCGGCCGGAGCCCCGCACCTGGACCCGCATCGCGCGGCGGGCCGCCAACCGTCGCAGCCCGCCCCCCGGTTTGGGGTGCACGACCGAGAGCGACGCGAGGTCGGGGCGCTGTCGCTCCAGGACGTCGGCCCGGTTACGCAACGCGTCGGCTTCCGGCCCGCCCGCCCGGACATCGTCGACCAGGCCCGCTTCCACCAATCGCGCCACCAGCATGTCCACTTGACGGTCGGACAGGTCCAGTGCCCTGGCTTCCTCGCGCAGCAGTGGCAGGCCGCGTGTTCCGTCGAGCAGTTCCAGGAAACTGCCCGTGGCGATATCCATCGGCCCCACCTTCACCGCGTGAGCGGGCGTCACCCCGAATTGCACGGTGTTCCTGCCACGCCACGCTCGGCGTAGTGCGGGTTTCAACATCGGATGCATGGCTTCCCCTGCCCGTGTTCGTCCTGCTGCTGTCTCTTCCGGGCGATCTCTGTGTGGTCTCTGTGCGGTCCGGAGTGATCTGCGTGCGTCGGCGGCGAACCGGAGCTTCGCGAGATCAGTTGCCAGAATGCAGGCCGGCGTCGGAGCGTGCAGAAAGTTATCCACAGGCATGGGGTATTAGTCGTTCAAATGGTGCATGCCATCGAACGGATCATGCGCGAACCGTCCCGGAGGCGGGACTTCCCGCACTGACAGCGGGTAACGTCGGGGCGTGCCCGCCGACCCGTCACCCGGCTTCGCCGGCGAGACCCCCGCGCGCAGCGCCAAAGACCATCAGCGCAGCGCGGCCAGCCATTCGCCCCGCGTCTCGGTGACGAGCGCGGTCGAGGTCCGCAGGAGCACCCGCCGCAGCAGAACGGTCTCCGCGTACCGGGAGGGCGACCGCACCATCGTGCTGATCCCCGCCAGGATGTCGGAGGCGGAGGAGCGGCGCTGGGTGACCGTGATGCTCGACAAACTCGCGGCCCAGGAGAGCAAGCGCATCCTCGGCGACAGCGAACTCGCCGAGCGGGCCGAGCGGTTGTCCGCCCAGTATTTCGCGGGCAGGGCCAGGCCCGCCTCGGTGCGGTGGGTGACCAACCAGAACACCCGATGGGGGTCCTGCACCCCGGCGGAGGGCAGCATCCGTCTGTCGCACCGTCTGCAGGGTATGCCGGAGTACGTCGTCGACTACGTGCTCGTCCACGAGCTGGCGCATCTGCTGGTCCCCGGTCACGGTCCGCGGTTCTGGCGGCTGCTGGAGGCGTATCCGCGTACCGAGCGGGCCCGTGGCTACCTCGAAGGAGTGGTGGCGGCGGACCGGCTGCCTCATCTGCCTGCCGCGCGTGGTGAGTGACGTTCAGTGATTCTGTACCGGGTGTGTACCGGCTTAGCTCAATGTCGGAGTTTGCGGTTAGCCTGGCGCGACGCATTCACATTCGGGATGGGGGACGGTCGTTACGCATGGCCAGGGAATTCCAACGCGGCCACAAGGCCAAGATCAGTGATCTCACGCCGGGGACGGATCTGTACGTAGGTGTGCAGATCGCCGGTCCTGGACTGACCTTCGACATCAGCTGCTTCGGCCTCGATGCCCATGAGCAGCTCTCCGACGACCGGTATTTCATCTTCTTCAACCAGCCGAAATCGCCCGAGGAGTCCATTCAGCTCCTCGGTGCCCAGTCCGGTGACACCGAGTCGTTCCGCGTCACTCTGGACCGCATTCCGGCGAACATCCACAAGCTGTCGTTCACCGCGACCGTCGACGGCGCGGGACAGATGTCGCAGATCGGTCCGGGGTACATCCGGATCGTCGCGGGTGGCGAGGAAGTCGTCAGGTACGCCTTCACCGGCTCCGAGTTCACCACCGAGCGCGCGGTGATGCTGGGCGACTTCTACCTGAAGGACGTCTGGCGGTTTGCCGCTGTCGGACAGGGCTTCGACGGCGGCCTCGACGCGCTGCTGAAGAACTTCGGCGGCGAGGTCGCCGAGGAGGCGCCCGCCGCACCGCAGCCGCAGGCGGCTGCCCCTTTGTTCGCCCCGCCCGCGCAGGCCCCGGCGCCCGCTCCGTCCTTCGGTGTCCCGGCCGCCCCCCAGCCCCCTCAAGTCCCGCAGCCGGCTCCGTCCTTCGGCGCCCCGGCCGCGCAGGCCCCCACTCCGCAGCAGCAGATGCATGCCGCGCCGACGATAGCGGCACCGATGGCACCGCAGGGCGGTACCGTCCCGCCGCCCGCGCCCGCCCCCGCTCCCTACGGTCAGCCGGGACAGCCGCCCCAGTTCGGGCAGTTTCCCGGTCAGGTCATGCCGGCCGCCCCCTACGGGCAGCAGCCCCCGGCACCGTACGGGCAGCAGCCCCCCGGAATGCAGCCGGGCATGCCACAGGGTGTGCCGCAGGCCGGCGCCGGTCTGCAGGCCGCGCTCCAGCCGTACAAGGAGACAGCCACCGGCCAGCGTTGGACGCCGCAGAACCAGCAGCTCATGCGGGTGGACCTCACCATGGGCGGTACACCGGTGCTCGCCCGTCAGGGCTCCATGGTGATGTATCAGGGGAAGGTCGACTTCAGCTACAAGGGTGCCGGTTTCGCAGGCCGCATGGTCGGGAATGCGACCGGCCAGGAAATGCAGCTGATGCGCTGTACCGGTCGCGGCCAGGTCTTCCTCGCCGAAGACGGCGCCCATCTGCACTCCATCGAGCTCCAGGGCGACGGCATCTGCGTCTCCGCGGAGAGCGTCCTCGCCTTCGACGAGTCGCTGCAGTACGAGGTCCGCAGGATCGAGGGTCACGGCATCCCCGGCGGCGCCCTGTTCACCATGCAGTTCCAGGGCAGCGGCACGGTCGTCGTCAAGACCCACGGCGTCCCCGTCGTCCTGCCGGTCACGCCGACCACGTTCGCCGACTGCAACGCCGTCGTGGCGTGGTCGTCCGCGTCCCAGGTGATCATCTCCAGCCAGGTCCGGCTGCGCCGTAACGCATACCCGGGGCACAGCGGAGAGACCGTGAACCTCCAGTTCCGGGGAGCCCCCGGCAACTTCATCGTCGTCCAGCCCTACGAGGTCTGAGGGAGCCCGTCATGAACCAGCAACTCGCGGGCTTCGCCCCGACCCCCGTCACGGCCCGTATGGAGAACCACGGCCATACGATGCTCAAGGTCGCCATGGCCACGGGCCAGGACCTCTACGCACGTACCGGCTCGATGGTGTCCTACGAGGGCTTCATCCAGTACGAGCCCAACCCGCCGGCCGTCCGGCAGATCGCCTCCCAGTGGATCACCGGCGAGGGCGCACCCCTGATGAAGTGCTCCGGTGACGGGCTGCTCTACCTCGCCGACTACGGCGCCGATGTGGTCGTCATCAATCTCAACAACGAATCCCTCTCGGTCAACGGCACCAACGTCCTGGCCTTCGACGGCCACCTCACCTGGGGCGTGGAGCGGGTCAAGGGGCTGGCGAAGTTCGCCGGCCAGGGCCTGTGGAACGTCTGCATCGCCGGCACCGGCTGGGTCGCGATCACCTCGCGCGGCACGCCGATCGTCGTCGACTGCGGACGCGGCGACGACGAGACCTACGTCGACCCGGACGCCCTTGTGGCGTGGTCCCCGAACCTCAAGGTGAAGGGCAAGCGCAGCTTCAAGGCCTCCTCGCTGATCGGGCGGGGAAGCGGCGAGGCGTTCCAGATGGCGTTCTCCGGCCAGGGCATCGTCGTCGTCCAGCCGAGCGAGGACAGTACGGACCGCCTTCGGGTCCGGAACTGAGGGGGAGCGAGAACACACCATGCAGAGTCCGCTTTTCAACTACACGGAACAGCAGTCCCAGGACCGCTACACCCTGCAGAATCCGCAGCTCCTGCGGGTCTCGCTGACCGGCCACGACGACGTCCTCGCCCGCAAGGGCGCCATGGTCGCGTACCAGGGGCTGATGGAGTTCGACGGCGAGTACCAGTCGCACGGGCAGCGCCGTGCCCGCGCGAACACCGGTGAGGGCCTCGACCTGATGCGCTGTTCGGGCCAGGGCACCGTCTACCTCGCCAACCTCGCGCAGTACGTCCATGTCGTGGACGTCGACCACGACGGCATGACGGTGGACAGCGCCTATGTGCTGGCGCTCGACTCGTCGTTGCACACCGAGGTCATCGCCGTGGACAGCCAGTACGGCATCTCGGGCACGGGCAAGTACCAGCTCAACATCTCCGGCACCGGCAAGGTCGCCCTGATGACGTCCGGCCAGCCACTGATGATGCAGGTCACGCCCGACAAGTACGTCAACGTCGACGCCGACGCGATCGTCGCCTGGTCCAGCTCGCTGCGCGTGCAGATGCAGGCACAGACGCATTCCTCGGGCGTCTGGCGTCGGCGCGGCAACACCGGCGAGGGCTGGGAGCTCAGCTTCCTCGGACAGGGCTTCGCCCTGGTCCAGCCGAGCGAGGTGCTGCCCCCGCAGAGCGCCCAGATCGGCCAGGGGCTGCGCGCGCAGTACGGCATGGGCCAGCAGGGAGCGCACGGCCAGAACCAGAACAACGCCTGGAACTGAACCGTGGCGCACGGACACGGGTAAGGGGCGGCCTCGCGGGAGGACGCCCCTTACCCGTTGATGTGCCGGTCCCGAGGGCCGTCGGTACGGCTACCGGCCGCCTTCCAGCGCCGCGCGCGTACGTGCCACCAGCTGCACGACCGAGGTGTCGGCCACTTCGGCCACCTCGTCGTATGCGAACCAGCGCAGATCCAGCGACTCGTCGGTGATCTCTTCCGTCGCGCCCGACGGCGCCAGCGCCGCGTACTGCACATCCAGATGCCAGTGGCAGGGCGCCGGGATCGCATGCCGGTCCAGCACCACCGGGCCGCCCGCCAGCAGCGTCAGACCGCTGATGCCGGACTCCTCGGTGGCCTCACGCAGCGCCGCAGCCGCCAGCGTGGCGTCCTCGGGCTCGCAGTGGCCGCCCATCTGCAGCCACATCTGCAGCTTCCGGTGCAGTGTCAGCAGCACCCGTCCGCGCTCCGGATCGACGACCAGCGCGCTGGCCGTCAGATGCCCGGCCCCGCACGCCTTCCACATGCCGTCCGGATGCTGTGCCAGATGGTCCAGATAGGTCTGCCGCAGCTGCTCCTGGTCAGCGTCGGCCCGGTCCTCGTATTTCTTCAGTACGAGGACGGCGTCGTCGTACAGGCTCACTGGTCGGTGTCTTCCTTGCCGTCGCCGTCGCCGTCGCTGGTGGCGCCGGTTTCCTCGCCCTTGTCGTCCGCGGGCTTCCGGGGACCCTTCGCGGCCTCGCCGAGCATCTTGTCCAGCTCGGAGAAGTCCAGGTGCTCGTGGTGCACGAACCCGTCCGGGTCGTCCAGGTCATGCGCGGTCGGCAGCATGTCCGGGTGCTCCCAGAGTGCGTCGCGCCCGTCGAGACCGCGCGCGTCCGTGAGCGACGCCCAGAGCCGCGAGGCGTCCCGCAGCCGCCGCGGCCGCAACTGCAGCCCGATCAGCGTGGCGAACGTCTGCTCGGCCGGGCCGCCGGAGGCACGGCGCCTGCGCATCGTCTCGCGCAGTGCGTCCGCCGAGGTCAGCCGGGACTTCGCGGCCTCGTGGACCACCGCGTCCACCCAGCCCTCGACCAGCGCGAGCGCCGTCTCCAGCCGGGCCAGTGCCGCCTTCTGCTCCGGCGTGTCCTCCGGCTGGAACATGCCCTGCTGAAGGGCGTCCTGCAACTGCTCGGGCTGCGACGGGTCGAACTGGCCGACCACGTCCTCCAGCTTGCTGGTGTCGACCTTGATGCCGCGCGCGTACCCCTCGACAGCGCCGAACAGGTGCGAGCGCAGCCACGGCACATGGGCGAAGAGCCGCTGATGGGCAGCCTCGCGCAGGGCGAGATAGAGCCGCACCTCGTCCTGCGGCACGCTCAGGTCCTTGCCGAACATCTCGACGTTCAACGGAAGGAGCGCGGCCTTGCCCGCCGGGCCGAGCGGCAGCCCGATATCGGTCGAACCGACCACCTCGCCCGCCAGCACACCCACGGCCTGCCCGATCTGCTGACCGAACATCGCACCGCCCATCGACCTCATCATGCCGATCAGCGGGCCGGCCATGGCCTGCATCTCCTCGGGCAGCACATCGCCCATGGCCATGCCGACACGCTCCGCCACCGGGTCGACCAGCTTCTGCCAGGCGGGAAGGGACACCTCGACCCACTCCGCACGGCTCCACGCCACGGTCGAGACCGCACCGGAGGGCAGCGACGTCACGCCGTCCAGCCAGTGGTCCGCCAGGCGCAGCGCCTCGTCGACCGCCGACCGCTCGGACGGGCCGACGCTCGCGTCCTTCGTGCCGTCCGGCGTGCCCTGCGCAACCGTCTGGCGGGCGATCTGCTTGGCCATGTCCCAGTTCACGGGACCGCCCTCGTAGCTCAGCATCTGCCCGAGCTGCTGGAAGGCGGCTCCCAGGTCGTTGGGGTTCATCGTGCCGAACATCGCCGCGAACGGGTTGTCCCCGCCCGCGCCCGGCCCGAAGCCGAACGGGTTCGCCGGCCCGCCCGAACCCTGCCCACCTCCGGTGGGGTCCTTCTTCTTGCCCTCGTCGCCGTTCTCCGGCTCCTCCGGCGGAAGGCCGAATCCGAATGGGGTGTCACTCACGGGTTTCCTCGGCTCGTAGGGCCGCCGGCTCGAACCGACGGCGACTGCCCGACATCACCATCCAGCGTAGACACCATGTCCGCTCAGGGCCTCAGTGCTCCGCCGGGTCCCGGCCTGCGGCAGGATGGACGCCACCTGGTACGTACGCGTCATTCGGGTACGTACTGAAGACAACCGCTGGAGACGCCCGGTGAGTTCCCCAGATCCTCAGGTTCGCGCAGCGCGAAACCTGGCTGACCCTTCGCCCGAGAGCACGCCCTCGAAATGCCGCTCCAAGAGCCGCGGCCCCGTCGTCGCGGTCACCGGTGCCGCGACCGGCGTCGGTGAGCTGCTCACCGCGCGCCTCGCGGCATCCGAGGAGATCAAGCAGGTCATCGCCATCGACGAGCGCCGAGGCGAGGTCTCCGACGCGACCTGGCACATCCTCGACGTGCGCGATCCCGCCATCGCCGAGAAACTGCGCGGCGCAGACGTCGTCGTCCATCTGGCACTCGATCTCGACCTGGAGACCGACGCCGCCGCCCGTACCGCGTACAACGTCCGCGGCACCCAGACCGTGCTGACGGCCGCCGCGGCCGCCGGGGTCCACCGGGCCGTGCTCTGCACCTCGGCGATGGTCTACGGGGCGCTGCCCGACAACGACATCCCGCTCGCCGAGGACGCAGAGCTGCGTGCCACGGCCGAGGCCACCGGTGTCGGTGACCTCCTGGAGATCGAACGGCTCGGCCGCCGCGCACCTCGTGCCCACCCCGGGCTCAACGTCACCGTGGTCCGCCCCACCGTTCTGGTCGGCGGTACGGACACGGCGCTGACCCGCTACTTCGAGTCGCCGCGCCTCCTCGTCGTCGCCGGATCGCGCCCCACCTGGCAGTTCTGCCACGTCGACGACCTGGTCACGGCCCTCGAGTACGCCGCGCTGGAGAAGATCGACGGGGAGTTCGCGGTCGGCTGCGACGGCTGGCTGGAGCAGGAGGAGGTCGAGGAGCTCAGTGGTGTACGCCGGATGGAGCTGCCCTCCGCCGTCGCACTCGGCGCCGCAGCCCGCCTGCACCGGATCGGTCTCACCCCGTCCCCCGCGGGCGACCTCGCGTACACGATGCACCCCTGGGTGGTCAGCGTGAGCCGACTGCACGACGCCGGCTGGCGTCCCCGGTGGACCAACGAGGAGGTGCTCGCCGCGCTCCTCGAAGAGGTCGAGGGCCGCCACACCGTCGCCGGACGCCGGCTCGGCCGCAAGGACGCCACCGCCGCCGGTGCCGCCGGTGCGACCGTCGCGCTGCTCGGCACCGCCGCCCTGGTCCGTCGCGCCCGCAAGGCGCGCCGTCGTATCTAGGCCCCGTCGTCGACCCACCGTCTGCCGGGCGGGGCTGTAGAAGGCTCCAAGGCTGCCGACGGTCCGCCGGTGGAAAGGGCTATTCCGTGATGTCAGTGCGGTACGGCACCATGGGCGGCATGGCACCCACCCACGACCACCCCGGTGAGCAGGCGGCACAGGACCCGATCCGGCTGCTGGAGATCCGCGGGACACCGCTGTCGGTCGACGAGATCTTCCGCGCCGTCGGAGACGACGCCGCGGGCGGCACCGCGCTCTTCGTCGGCACGGTGCGTAATCACGACGGCGGACAGGACGTCGGCGCGCTCGGCTACTCCTGCCATCCGTCGGCGCAGGACGAGATGCGCCGGGTGGCCGAGAAGGTCGTGGCCGAGTTCCCGGTCCGGGCGCTGGCGGCGGTACACCGTGTGGGTGAACTGGAGGTGGGAGATCTGGCTGTCGTCGTCGCCATCTCCTGCCCGCACCGCGCGGAGGCGTTCGCGGCGTGCCGCAAGCTCATCGACGACCTCAAGCACGAGGTTCCGATCTGGAAACACCAGCGGTTTTCCGACGGTACGGAGGAGTGGGTCGGCGCCTGCTGAGCTCAAACCCAACCAGCGGTCATCCGCCCCGATTTGCGTAACCGCACCCCTGCCATGAGCGTTGATTCTGCAGATGGCTAATCTGCTGATCGGCAGTTGCGGTCGCTCATGGGGTAGGGAGGTCGTCATGGCAGCACTCGCCTGGTTGCTGATTCCGCTTTTCGCTGCTTTCGGCGCTGCGATATGGGGGAGCTGGGCCGCCAGAAATCGCACGACCGGCGATGTCACCGAACTCGCCGGGTATGCCCGGTTCCGTGAGGCGATGGAGAAATCTCACTCCGGTTCCGACGCTGCCTGAGGCAGCACCGCACGTACGCAGTCGCCAATCCGCATCGCGGCGCCGACTGCCCCGCCGATCGGCAACAGCAGCGCACCCGCCCCTCCGCCCCTGACGGACCGGCCCCAGCGGTGCACTGACAGACCCTTCCCGTACTGTCGTTCCATGCCACGCCGCACCGCGACGATGCTCGCCTCCACACTGATCCTCATCGCGCTGCTCTGCGCAGGTGTGCTGATGAAGGTGCCGTACTCGGAGATGTCTCCCGGCCCGACGGTGAACACGCTCGGCAAGGTCGGCGGAGAACCGGTCCTGCAGATCTCCGGGCGCAAGACGTACAAGACGTCCGGCAACCTCAATATGACGACGGTGCGGGTCACGGGCGCCGACTACAACATGAACCTCGTCGAGGCCGTCTACGGCTGGCTCGCCCACGACACGGTCGTCGTCCCGCACGACACGCTGTATCCGAACGGCAAGACCGAGCAGCAGTCGACGCAGGAGAACGCCGAGGAGTTCAGCCAGTCCCAGGAGAGCGCCAAGGTCGCCGCCCTGACCGAGCTGGGCATCCCGGTGACCTCGCGCGTCGTGGTCTCCACGGTGATCAAGGACAGCCCCGCGCAGGGCAAGCTGCACGCGGGCGATGTGATCAAGGCTGTCGACGGTACGGCGGTCAAGCAGCCCGAGGACGTCGCGAAGCTCGTCACCAAGCACAAGCCCGGCGAGAACGTCACGTTCACGGTGATTCCGGCCAAGACGGCGGCCGCCGCCGAGAAGGCCGGCAAGGAGCCGCAGGGTTCCGAGAAGATCACCATCACGACGGCGAAGGCGGCCAAGGAGAACCGGGCGATCGTCGGTATCCAGGCCGGGACGGACCACACGTTCCCGTTCCGGATCGACATCAGGCTCGCCGATGTGGGCGGCCCGAGTGCCGGCCTGATGTTCTCCCTGGGCATCATCGACAAGCTGACACCCGGCCAGCTGACCGGCGGCAAGTTCATCGCGGGCACCGGCACCATCGACGACCGGGGCAAGGTCGGCCCGATCGGCGGCATCAACATGAAGCTGGTCGGCGCGCGCAACGCGGGCGCCAGGTACTTCCTGACGCCGGACGACAACTGCAAGGCCGCCGCGTCCGACACTCCCGCCGGGCTCACGCTCGTGAAGGTCAAGACGATCGACGACGCGAAGAAGTCGCTGGAGAAGATCCGCACGGGGGACACGGCCGCTCTGCCGAGCTGCTCGGCAGGCTGACCGCGCCCCCCACGACCACGGCGGACGCGATACCGCCCGCCGTGGTCGGACTCTCAGGACTCGAACGTGGCGGCCAGCGCCTCGGCCAGCCCCGGTACCAGACCCGCGCCGGTCAGTACCTCACTCGGGGAGTCCTTCTCCCGGAGCCGTACGGCGGACTCCCGTGCACCGTTGCGCAGGACGGCCACGGTCATCCGCACCTCCTGCCGGTCGGGGTGCCGGGCGACCCACTTCGTCAGCTGGGCGTCACTGAGCCCGTCCGGTACGGAGGCCTCGGCGGACGGCGGCAGCATCAGGCGCTCCACCGTCATCGCGCATCCGGCCACCGCGTCGGGCCAGGCAATGGTGGCGAGGAACTCGTCCAGCGCCTTTCCGCGGGGGATCTCCTCCTGCTCGATCGGGGTGAGTGCGGCGGTCGTGGACTCCGGGCTGTCGAGACCGAGCTGGGCGGCGAGCCCCGGCTCCTGGGCGCGCAGCTTGGCGGTGTCGACGAGAGCGAAGAGCCGGGCGGGCTGGTCCCAGCCGAGGCCGGCGGCGTACTCGTCGATTTCGAGCACGGCGACGGTGAGGGGGCTTGCGGCCATCGGGGGGCCTGAGGGGGAAACGTTGGGCATGCCCAACATCCTGCCTCCTTCCGCCCCGGGAACGGGAACTAGGTAAAGCCTCAGTAAGTTGCATAGGTGGGCTCTACGATCGCTGGGCCCGTTTCACACGACCGCGAACTTCGAGGTGCGCACGTTGGCTTTCCAGATGCCGGACCGCGGCGGAGGCCCGACCGGGCCACGGATCAGAGTCGGCCGCCCGTCCCGGCGCGCCCGTACCCTGCTCATGACACTCGGCGTCCTGGCGATTCTCGCCATGGCGTTCGTCATGTTCGCCGGGTTCTGGACGGACTGGCTCTGGTACCGGTCGGTCGCCTATTCATCCGTCTTCACCACCACCCTGTGGACCAAGATCGGACTGTTCCTCGTCTTCGGACTGCTGATGGCGATCGCTGTCGGCCTGAACATCTGGCTCGCGCACCGGCTCCGGCCGCCGCTGAGCGCGATGTCGCTGGAGCAGCAGAGCCTGGACCGCTACCGGATGAGCGTCGCCCCGTTCAAGAAGTGGGTACTGCTCGCGGTCACCGCGCTCGTCGGGCTGATCGCCGGGGCGTCCGCATCGGGCCAGTGGCGCACGTGGCTGATGTACGTGAACGGCGTGGCGTTCGGGCAGAAGGACCCCCAGTTCCATCTGGACGTCTCCTTCTACGCCTTCGACCTTCCGTGGTATCGATTCCTGCTGGGCTTCGGCTTCGCTGCCACGGTGCTCTCGCTGATCGCAGCCGCGCTCACCCACTACCTGTACGGCGGGCTCCGCGTCACCAGCCCCGGCGCGCGGGCGACCGGTGCGGCCACCGGCCATCTGTCGGTGCTGCTCGGCGTCTTCGTCTCGCTGAAGGCCGTGGCGTACTGGCTCGACCGGTACGGGCTGGCGGTGAAGTCCAGCGACTTCAAGGCGACGGACAACTGGACCGGCCTGCGGTACGTCGACGCCAACGCCTATCTGCCGGCGAAGACGATCCTGTTCTGCATCGCCGCGATCTGCGCCGTGCTTTTCTTCGCGACGCTGTGGCGCCGCACCTGGCAGCTCCCGATGATCGGCTTCGGTCTGATGGTGCTCTCCGCGATCCTGATCGGCGGTCTGTACCCGGCGATCGTGCAGAAGTTCCAGGTCCAGCCGAACGAGCAGGCCAAGGAAGCCCCGTTCATCCGGAAGAACATCCAGGCGACGCGTGACGCGTACGACATCGACGACGCCCAGGTGAACGACTACTCGGGCAAGAGCACCACGACGGACGACGCGAAGCTGCGCGCGAGCGCGGACGACGCGGCGAGCTACCGGGTGATGGACCCCAACGTCGTCTCCCCGGCCTTCCAGCAGCTCCAGCAGAAGCGCAACTACTACCAGTTCCCCAAGACACTGGACGTCGACCGTTACAAGGACGCCACCGGCAAGGACCAGGACACGGTCATCGGTCTGCGCGAGCTCAACCTGGACGGTATCCCCAAGCGCAACTGGATCAACGACCACTTCACGTACACCCACGGTTACGGCGCCATCGCCGCGCGGGGCACCACGACGGGCAAGAACCCGAAGGGGTCCCCGGACTTCACCGAGTCGGGTCTGCCGACCACCGGCGAGCTCGGCACGTACGAGCAGCAGATCTACTACGGCGAGAAGACCGAGCAGTACTCCATCGTCGGCGGGCCCCAGAAGGAGCTCGACTACGAGGAGGACGGCGAGCAGACCACCAGCTACAAGGGCAACAGCGGAGTCAGCCTCTCCAACGCGTTCAACCGCGCCGCGTACGCGGTCTCGTTCAGCGAGCCGCAGATCCTCTACTCGGGGGCCATCGGCGAGGGTTCGCGGATCCTGTACAACCGCACGCCCAAGGAGCGCGTCGAGGCGGTCGCCCCGTGGCTGACCATCGACGGCGACGCGTATCCGGCCGTGGTGAACGGCCGCATCCAGTGGGTCGTCGACGCGTACACCACCACCAACGGGTACCCGTACGCCTCGCGTACGACGCTCGGTGACACCACGGCCGACTCGCTGACCACCAACCAGCGCGCGGTCGTTGCCCAGCAGAACCAGGTCAACTACATCCGCAACTCGGTGAAGGCCACCGTCGACGCGTACGACGGCAAGGTCAAGCTGTACGAGTGGGACACCAAGGACCCGGTCCTCAAGACCTGGCGCAAGGCGTTCCCGGGGACGGTGGAGCCGCGGGCCGACATTCCGCAGGACCTGATGGCCCACCTGCGGTACCCGCAGGACCTGTTCAAGGTTCAGCGCGAGCTGCTCACCCGCTACCACGTCACCAACCCCGCACAGTTCTACAGTGGCAGTGACGCGTGGCAGGTCCCGGACGACCCGACCAACAAGGAGTCCGGCGCCGTCCCGCCGTACTACCTGAGCATAAAAATGCCGGACCAGCCGGCTCAGAAGTTCTCACTGACCACGACGTTCACCCCGAAGGGGCGGCCCGACCTCGGGGCGTTCATGGCGGTGGACGCGGATGCGGCCAGCAAGGACTACGGCACCATAAGGCTGCTCAGAGTCACCACGACGGTGAAGGGCCCCGGGCAGGTGCAGAGCGAGCTCAACGGCAACGACGACGTCGCCGAGTTCGTGAGAAACCTCAAGGGAACCGACTCCGACATCGAGTACGGCAACCTGCTGACGGTGCCGCTCGACGGGGGCTTCCTCTACATCGAGCCGGTCTACACGCGTGGTGGCACGCAGAACTATCCGCTGCTGCGCAAGGTGGCTGCCTCGTACGGCTCGAAGACCGTCTTCGAGAACAGCCTCGGGGAGGCGCTCAACGCGGTCTTCGGGGTGGACGGCACCGAAACCACGCAGCCGCCGGGCGAGACCACGAAGCCACCTGCGGCCACCGGTGACGCCGCGCTCAAGCAGGCGATCGCGGATGCGCAGAAGGCCTATGCGGACGGTGAGGCGGCCCTGAAGAAGCAGGACTGGAGCGCCTACGGCAAGGCCCAGGCCGATCTGCAGGATGCGCTGAAGCGTGCGGCGGAGGCCGCGCCCAAGGCGGACAAGGGCAGCTGAGCAGCTGCCGGTAAAGCCCCACCCCCGCGTCGTGGTACGGTTTGAACACAACGACGCGGGGTGGAGCAGCTCGGTAGCTCGCTGGGCTCATAACCCAGAGGTCGCAGGTTCAAATCCTGTCCCCGCTACTGAAAGATGAAGGCCCGGATCCTTTCGAGGATCCGGGCCTTCGTCGTGCCGTGAAACCTTCCCATGTGGTGGGCGTTAAGTGCGGTTCGCTGGGCGCGAGTTGGGCCCGGACGTGTTTGACTTATCTCTCTGTGGGCATGTCGACAAAACGCTGAAGTGACCTCACTGGCCGCGGTATACCAGGTGTACGCGGGTTGCAGGTGGTGGGACGATGGTATTTATGGGGGACAGGGCAACTCTGTTGGAGACAGGGCGGTTTGTGCAGCGGCACGTCCATGGGATGGAAAACGTGACGGACGCGGCTTTTGTCGCTGACGCTGCGGGCAGCGCCGTGACCGTTGAGAACGCCGAGACCGTGGAAGGCGTCGAGGTCGCGGGGGCGGCCGGGACCACGGGAATCGCCGGGACCGCGGCGGCTTCCGGCGGCGCCGAGAGCACGGAGAGCGCCGAGACCGAAGCGCGGCACCGCCGCGCCGCCGACGCCGGGGACACCGCGTCCATGAGCGTCCTCGGCGCACTGCTGCTGCGCCGTGGTGATCTGAACGGCGCCGAGCCCTATCTGCGGGGAGCCACGGCCGACGGCGACCGGGCCGCCGCCAACAACCTGGGCGTTCTCCTCCATCAGCGAGGCTATGCCGACGAGGCGGCCGGCTGGTGGCGCATCGCAGCCGTCGCCGGTTCCGCCGCCGCCGCGCACGCCCTGGGCCGCCACTACCGCGAGCGAGGCGACGAGCCCGGCGCCGAGTACTGGCTGCGCCAGTCCGCCGAGCAGGGCCATGCGCTGGGCGCGTACGCCCTCGCCGACCTGCTGGAACACCGCAGTGACGTCGGCGCCGAGCGCTGGTTGCGCGCCGCCGCCGAGCAGGGCCACCGGGAGGCCGCTTACCGCCTGGCACGCGCCCTGGAGCGCAGGGCCGCCGACGACCCGCACGACGCTTTCGGCCGTCCCGGAGCGGATGCGGGGCTCGGGATGGGCATGGGGCCCGGTCCGGGCGCAGCCGGTGGTCCCGTGACCGGTACACGTAACGCGGCCGGGGCTGCCGCGCGCAAGGACGACGGACCCGTGGCCGGTTCCGCCGCGGGGCGGGCAGGTGAGGCCGAGCAGTGGTACCGGCAGGCCGCCGCGCGCGGACACCGTCGCGCCGCCCTGCATCTCGGCGCCATCCTCGAACGGCGCGGCGAGCTGAAGGAGGCCGGCCGCTGGTACCTCACCTCCGCCAAGGGCGGCGAGGCACGGGCCGCCTGCGCGCTCGGCTTCCTGCTGCGCGATGCGGGCGACGAGGAGAGCGCCGCCGTGTGGTGGCTGCGCGCCGCCCAGGACGGTGACGGCAACGCCGCCAACGCCCTGGGCGCCCTGCACGCCGCCCGCGGCGAGCAGCAGACCGCCGAGCGCTGGTACCGCGCCGCCATGGACGCGGGCGACGTCAACGGCGCGTACAACCTCGGACTGCTCTGCGCCGCCCAGGACCGTACGCCGCAGGCCGAGCAGTGGTACCGCCGTGCCGCGTACGCCGGTCATCGCGAGGCCGCCAACGCACTGGCCGTGCTGCTGCTCCAGGCGGGGGACGCGACCGGTGCGGAGCCCTGGTTCTCCAAGGCCGCCGAGGCGGGCAGCGTCGACGCCGCCTTCAACCTCGGCATCCTGCACGCAGGGCGCGACGAGGACCGGGCAGCGCTGAGCTGGTACGAGCGGGCCGCCGCCGCCGGGCACACCGAGGCGGCGCTCCAGGTCGGCATGGCGCTGCTGCACCACGGCGAGGAGCAGGAGGCCGAGCGTCATCTTCGCTGCGCCGCGGGCGGCGGCAGTGCCGAGGCCGCCTTCCGGCTGGCCGGGGTGCTGGACTCGCGGCAGCCGCCGCCCGGACCGCCCGCGCTCGGCGAGCCGATGCCGGAGAAGACCGAGTGCGAGGAGTGGTACGAGCGGGCCGCCGAGCAGGGGCACCGCCGCGCCCAGGTGCGCGTCGGCATGCTTGCCGCGGCTCGCGGCGATGTGGACAGCGCCGCCCGCTGGTACCGCGAGGCGGCCGAGGCGGGCAGCCGCAACGGGGCCTTCAACCTCGGGCTGCTCCTCGCCCGCGAGGGCAGCGAGCGCGAGGCCGCGTTGTGGTGGAGCCGTGCCGCGAACGACGGGCACGGGAGGGCCGCGCTGCGCCTCGCCCTGCTCGCCGCCCGCCGCGGCGAGCTCACCGAGGGGCAGCGCTGGTGCGCCCGGGCGGTCGAGCTGGGCCCGGCGGAGGTCGCCGAGCGGGCGGCACGGCTGCGCGAGGCGCTGCACCAGGAGCTGACCGCGTAGGGGGCGCCAGGGGTGCGGTACGGGGCGCGGCGCCGGTCGTAGCGCCCCACGTCCGAGCCGGTGCAGGGCCGCCGGGCATGCCGCATGCCACGGGATGTGCCGGCCGGTCCGGCGCCGTACCACGCGGTCAGTCCGGTCACCCGCGATCCTTCCCGAGCCCCCGGCCCGCTGTGCGGGTCGGCATGCCGAGTCGCCGGCAGGGCCCCGCGCCCCTCCACCGAAACGGATTTGCGCTGGTCGGGGGCGTCACGTAAAGTTGTGTTCATCGACGCGGGGTGGAGCAGCTCGGTAGCTCGCTGGGCTCATAACCCAGAGGTCGCAGGTTCAAATCCTGTCCCCGCTACTGAAGACAGAGGGCCGGATCCTTTTACAGGGATCCGGCCCTCTGTTCATGTCCGGGGCCTTCGCCTCAGAGCGTGTGGCCCACCGCCTCCCCGTACATCGCCCGGTCGACGGCCTTCTCCTCCGGCACCGGCTTGCCGGCCGAGACGCCCGCATCGCGGTACGCCTGCTGCAGGCGGTCCGTCGTGCCCTTCCGGATCTCCCAGTCCATTCGCATCGACGGAGTCGACCGCAGCGTCGCCTCGTCGATCTTCATCAGCTTCGCCAGTTCCGCGACGAAGGCGGGATCGGACTTGTAGTCCCCGGAGAAGTAGGTGTTCACCGTGCGGATGTAGGCGCGGAGGAAGGCGACGCCCGCGTCCGGGTCCTTGGTCAGCAGCGTCGGGCCGAAGAGCAGGCCGCCGAGCGGTTCGCCGAGCGGCTGGCCGCCGAGGAACGCGTACTTCTTGTCGCCGTCGACCTTCCGCCAGACCGGGTCGAGCAGCCAGGCGGAGTCCACGCCCCCGTTCTGTAGAGCGGTCAGCACATCCGCCGAGCCGAGCTGCTGGAAGCTGATCTTGTCGAGCCCGCCGCCGTGCTTCTTCAGCGACGTGTCCATCGGGTACGCGATGACCGACCCCTTGCCGATCATGGCGCCCATCCTCCGGCCCGCCATGTCGACGTGACCGGCGCTCTCGCCCTCCTTGAGGCGGACCCACAGTCCGCTCTTCGAGGTGGGGTCGGGGGAGAAGTTCCCCGCCACCCACTTGATGTCGAAGCCGCCGTTGATGCCGTTCATCACGGCCGCCTCGGGGGCCGCCCACTGGGCGTCGACATCGCCCTTGGCAAGCAGCGGCAGGGCGTCCGGGGTGGGGAGCACCCTCAGTTCGACGGTCAGGCCTTCCTTCGCGAACTCGCCCTTCGCGACGGCGACCTGGAGCGGAGCAACGTACTCCGCGCTCAGGGTGCCGGTCGCGACGGTGATCTTCCGCTTCTTCGCCAGCGGCTGCGCGGCGGGCGCGCCCTTGTCGCAGCGGGCAGGTTTCCGGTCCGGTGCCAGATCGGCCGGGTCGGTCCAGCTGCCCGTACCGCAGCCCGTGACGGGCTTGACGGTGCGTGGCGCGGCAGCGGCGCCGGTGTCGTTCCCGGCGCAGCCCGCCGCGGCGACCAGTGCTGCCGCGACGAGCGCGACGGTGCGGGTGAGAGGGGTACGTGTACGCACAGTGCCTCCGTACGGGGAACTCGATGGAGCAGGGGAGGTGCCGTTCACGACTGGCCGCGTCCGCGGTCGCGCGGCGCCCACGGGGTGAGCAACCGTCCGGCGATCCGCACCACTTCGGAGAAGACGACGCCGAGTACCGCCACACAGACGATGCCGACGAACATCACGTCGTTCTGGAACAGCGCCCGGGAGTCGAAGATCAGATGCCCGAGCCCGTCCGCCGCGGCGATCTGCTCGGACGCCACGATCACCAGGACCGCCACCCCCGCCGCGATCCTTGCGCCGACCAGCACCGCGGGCAACGAGGCGGGCAGCAGCACATGCCGGAACATCTGCCAGGGCGAGGCGCCGAAGACCTGGCCGGCGTCGCGGTGACCCGCCGGGACGGCGAGGACGGCAGCCATGGTGGAGATCCAGACGAAGAAGAAGACCGTGGCGGCGACCAGCGCGAGCTGCGGCCCCTCGCCGAGGCCGAACATATTGAGGAAGACCGGCAGCAGAGCCAGCTTCGGTACGACGTACAGGGCATCGAGCAACGGTTCCAGCGCGGCTCGTACGAGGGAGAGCGCCCCCATCAGCAGGCCGAGCGCATATCCGGTGACGGTGCCGATAGCGTAGCCGCCGAGGACCCGTTTGAGCGTGGCCCACACATCGGGCCACAGCTCGCCGTCGGCCGCGCGGTCCCAGCCGTCCGCGAGGATGGTGGACGGGGCCGGATAGACCCGGTCGTCGATCCAGGACTGCGCGGCGGCCAGCTGCCAGAGCAGGACGAGGAGCAGGGGTACGGCGACGGCGAGCGCCAGCTCCAGGGCGCGACGCCTGCGATGGGTGCGTACGGGATGCAGCTCCTGCGGGCCCGGCCTGCGCACCAGGACGGCCCCACCGCCTTCCTGACGTGCGCGTTTCACTGCTGTGCTCATGCCGGGGCCACCTCTCTGCGGACCTCGCCGCGCAGCAGCTCCCACAACTCGCTCTTCAGTGCGATGAATTCGGGCGCCGAACGGACGTCGCCGGTGCGCGGCCGGGCGAACGGCGGTCGGCGCTCGGCGATGATCCGGCCCGGCCTGGCGGACATCACCAGCACCCGGTCGCCGAGCACGATCGCCTCCTCCAGGCTGTGGGTGATGAAGAGCGTGGTGGTACGGGTGGTCTGGGTGAGGTCCAGCAGTTCGTCCTGCAGGATCGTCCGTAGCTGGGCATCGAGCGCCGCGAACGGCTCGTCCATCAGCAGGAGTTCGGGTTCGACCGCGAGGGCGCGGGCGATGGCGACGCGCTGCCGCATCCCGCCGGAGAGCGCAGCGGGGTAGGCGCCGGCGAACTCCGCGAGCCCCATCCGGGCGAGCCAGTCGCGCGCCCGGGCGTCGCCCTCCTTGCGCGGCACGCGCTGGATGTCGAGGCCGAACCGGACGTTGGCGAGGACGGTCTTCCAATCGTGGATCCCGTAGTCCTGGAAGATCATCGCGGCCGGGCGGGGTGATGCCGTACGGATGGATAGTTCGCCCGCGCTGGGGCGGAGCAGTCCGGCGGCGATCCTCAGCAGCGTGGACTTCCCGCAGCCGGACGGGCCGACGATGCAGGTGAACTCACCCGGCGCGATGTCGAGATCGACCGGGCCGAGGGCGGTGAGGGTCTTGGCGCCGCGCCCGAACGAACGGGTGAGCGCCTGTGCCCGGAGCTTCGGGGTGGCGGGTGCGGGTGGGGATGTGCTCGGGTGCGGATCTCCCACGGGTCTCTCCTCGTGCGGTCGAGGTGTGGATCCGCCGCGGGGCGGACGCGATCGCCGCCGACGATATGACGACCCGTCAGATTCGGGAAGGGGGTACGCGCGGGATGGGTGTGCCGCACATCTGGGTCCCCGGGACGCACGGTTCTCGGCGCACCTGCGGCAGCTTGTCCGACGGTTCGGCCGACCGCCGCCGCTGGACGCGCCCGTGGGGCGGAGCTCGCGTCCGGGAATGCGGGGATTCGCCGCTCGCTGCAGGTGGATCCGCCCGGTCGGCGTCCGGGGAGGAGGCTGCCGCCGCAGGAGCGGCGGTCGGCGGGTGCTCGTTCGCGCAGGACCGGGCCGTCCCTCATCGGGGAGTCGGCGGCCCCGATCATGACGCTGCGGTCGATGCGCAGCTCCTCGCCGGCCATCTGCCGGGCGCCGGGGCCGGGCGGCGAGCATCGTCGGCACCAGGTGCGGTCCGGTGCTCAGGTCCTGGGGTGTCGGCATGCGAAAGGCCCGGTGCGAGTGTCGCTCGCACCGGGCCTTTCGCGGCGTCTCAGGCCGTTGCCGCGCAGTTCGGGCAGATACCGCGGTACGTCACCTCGACATCGGAGACCGTGAAGCCGAAGCGCTCGTCGGCCGGCAGGTCCGCCAGCGGATCGCCCGCCGGGTGCACGTCACGGATGGCGCCGCACCGGGCGCAGACCAGGTGGTGGTGGGGGCGGTGTGCGTTCGGGTCGTACCGCTTCGCGCGGCGATCCGTGGAGACCTCGATGACCTCACCGAGGGTCACCATCTCGCCGAGCGTGTTGTAGACGGTGGCGCGGGAGATCTCCGGCAGCTTGGCGACGGCCCGGGCGTGGACCTCGTCGGCCGTCAGGTGCACATGGTCCCCGTCGAGGACCTCGGCCACGACACGCCGCTGCGCAGTCATGCGCCAGCCGCGTCCGCGGAGCCGTTCCAACAGGTCACTCATGGAAGCAAGCCTAACAGTGAGGGGACCCTGGTCCCGAATGGGTGTGACTTTAGATGTTCACTTGACTTGGACTTAGTCCATTGTAGGATCGGGATCGGCATACGCCAAGGGACAGGCTGTGCGGACATCAGGACATGACGGATGTACAGGAATGACGCAGGAGGCGCACGTGACGCAGGGACCGCTCACCACGGAGGCCGGCGCGCCGGTGGCCGACAACCAGAACAGCCAGACCGCGGGCGTCGGCGGTCCGGTCCTGGTACAGGACCAGTCGCTCCTGGAGAAGCTCGCGCACTTCAACCGTGAGCGCATTCCGGAGCGCATCGTGCACGCCCGTGGCGCCGGTGCGTACGGGACGTTCACGCTGACCCGCGACGTCTCGCAGTGGACGCGGGCGAAGTTCCTCTCCGAGGTCGGCAAGCAGACCGAGACGTTCCTGCGCTTCTCCACCGTCGCGGGCAACCTCGGTTCCGCCGACGCGGTGCGTGACCCCCGCGGCTTCGCGCTGAAGTTCTACACCGAAGAGGGCAACTACGACCTCGTCGGCAACAACACCCCGGTGTTCTTCATCAAGGACGCCATCAAGTTCCCGGACTTCATCCACACCCAGAAGCGCGACCCGTACACCGGCTCGCAGGAGGCGGACAACGTCTGGGACTTCTGGGGTCTCTCGCCCGAGTCCACCCACCAGGTGACCTGGCTCTTCGGTGACCGAGGCATCCCGGCCACGCTGCGTCACATGAACGGGTACGGCTCGCACACCTACCAGTGGAACAACGAGGCCGGCGAGGTCTTCTGGGTCAAGTACCACTTCAAGACCGACCAGGGCATCAAGAACCTCACCCAGGCCGAGGCCAACAAGCTCGCCGGCGAGGACCCGGACAGCCACCAGCGCGATCTCCGTGAGGCGATCGAGCGTGGCGACTTCCCGTCCTGGACCGTGCAGGTCCAGATCATGCCCGCGTCCGAGGCGGCCACCTACCGCTTCAACCCGTTCGACCTCACCAAGGTGTGGCCGCACGCGGACTATCCGCCGATCGAGATCGGGAAGCTGGAGCTCAACCGCAACCCGGAGAACATCTTCGCGGAGACCGAGCAGTCGATCTTCAGCCCCGCGCACTTCGTGCCGGGCATCGGCCCGTCCCCGGACAAGATGCTCCAGGGCCGCCTCTTCGCGTACGGCGACGCCCACCGGTACCGCGTCGGCATCAACGCCGACCACCTGCCGGTGAACCGTCCGCACGCCACCGAGGCACGGACGAACAGCCGTGACGGCTACCTGTACGACGGCCGCCACAAGGGTGCGAAGAACTACGAGCCCAACAGCTTCGGCGGTCCGGTCCAGACCGATCGTCCGCTGTGGGAACCCACCACGGTCACCGGTGAGATCGGTACGCACGAGGCACCGAGCCACGCCGAGGACAACGACTTCGTGCAGGCCGGAAACCTCTACCGGCTCTACTCCGAGGACGAGAAGGCGCGCCTGATCGACAACCTCGCCGGGTTCATCGCCAAGGCCTCGCGCGACGACATCGCCGAGCGCGCGATCAACAACTTCCGTCAGGCCGACGGCGACTTCGGCAAGCGATTGGAAGCGGCGGTCCAGGCCCTGCGCGCCTAGTACCGGCTCTCCCGCCAACGATGGGCCTGTCCCCCTTCACCGAGGGGGGCAGGCCCATCGGCCGTACGTAAGTGGAGGAACTCAGCCGACCAGCTCCACCGGGTGGCGCCGGGCGGGTGCCCAGCAGCGGATGATGTCGCGGACCGAGACGATGCCGACAGGCCCGTGGTCGTCAAGCACGATCAGATGACGGAATCCGCCGTGCGTCATGGCCTCCGCGGCCTCTTCCAGGGTCCAGCTCGGCGCGGCGAAGACCACATCGTTGGTGGTGTGGGTGGACGCGGTCTCGGTATCGGGGTTCTGGCCGGAGCCGACCGAGTTCAAGATGTCGCGCTCGGTGAGAATTCCGATCCCGCTGGTGTCGCGGTCGAGGACGACCGCTGCCCCGATGCGGCGTGCCGACATCAGTTGGGCCGCCTGGCGGAGCGTATGAGTGGGGCCGATAGTGAGGACCATCGTGCTCATGGCGTCACGGACGAGCATGAAGGGAGCCACCTCCTTCGTGAAGCGACTGCGTGAGCCGATTCACAAGTTCACAAGTGGGGGGACTCTCAGCGTTGCATCCCTGGGGGAGTCCAACAAGGGGTGCGTGGAGATCATTCGAGGGGCGCGCGGAAGTGCATCACACGCCCCTCGGGGTCCGCATGCGTCGTGACGGCCCGGGACCAGTAGCGCTGGTATTGAACCGTCGCTCCGGCGGGATGCGGCATCGCTCTGCAACATGCCGGAGAGATGCGCGGTTGTGGGCGTCATTGGTCGTCGTCGGCCATCGTCGGCCTCCCTGGGACGGCCCACAGACGACTCCGGCCGGCCGGAGTCGTCGGGTGCGTCTGTGTAGATGCAGGCCGGTGTCCTGGGATGATCCTGGAGTCATATCCGATTCCCGGCTTGTGGCTGTGCACCCGCGGTCGCCCACGGTGGCCGGTGATGGCTCCCACGGCGCCCGGGGCAATGGTGAGCCTTCTGGATCGCGAATACCGCAGCGCCCTGAAGGGGAGCAGGACCCAAGGGATTGATGGGGTTGCCCGCAATCAGGATTTCTCAACTAGGTTGCGCCGAGCAACGATTGCGAGGCGGCGCTTCAGGATCGACCGGTGATATTCGCCCGGGACTTGGGAACGAGGAAGCCCCGGTGATCTCGGCAAGTGCCGCCGATGTCGCCGACCCGTCAGCCGCCGGGTCCTCCCCTGCCAAAAGCCCCACCGTTGTCATCCTTGGGTACGTCCCTTGGCGAAGAGGGCCGGTTGATCTCATATGGGCTGAGACCTTCCCCGAAATCATCTGCAGCCCTCAAGTTTTCGCTGCTTCGGGACGAACGTTCGGCCCGTGGTCCCTGCTGTTGTGCCCGAGACCGACGGCGCGCGTCCCACCAGAGGAGGCCAAGCAGAACGGCGACTACGACCACTGCTATACCGAGGGGGAAAATCCAGCGCACAGCCGAAGCGGCCAGTGTGATGTCACTGATGGGCACCTGGCTCACAAGGTGGCTCATCTGGCCCACGTCCTTCCTGAGGGGATTCCACCGCTCACAAAGCGAGGCAGAGGATTCCGCTCATTGGAGAGAGCCCGCGATGGCTGGAGCCGTGAGAAACTCCGATCCCGCCGCCCTTGGGGGGATCAATCTCGCGTGGCCCGCCTGAAATGGACTTCTGGCAAGGCTCAAGCTCCCTGATAAGTCTACGGCGGGGAGCGTACGGGGACCGCATAGTGCGCGGCGGGTGTATCAGCGGCCGGAGAGGCATCTACACGAGAGTGAGTGCATGCCTGTGCCGATCTCGGGTGATGGCGTTCCACCGTTCTAGGGCTTGTGGTCCGGCACTGACTCGGGCAGTCCTGCGTACCAGCCCTGGACGGCCAGCCAGAATCCGGCCAGCACTATGGCGACGAGCGCGACGCGGCCTGCGTACCCGGCAACGGACGGCCCGGCTGTCCATCGCCGGGGCAGCAACCACGCTGACAAAGTGGCTACCACTCCGATGAGAACGGTCAGCGGAAGCTCCGCGTACAGCACGCTCCAGTCCGGCCCTGCTTCGAATCCGGCGCGCGCCCGGAGTTCGGCATCCGCGGCCCATCCCAGCAGCCCGACGAATCCACCGGCCAGGGCCACCCCGGTACCACTCAGCGCTTCCACGCGTTCTCTCATGATTACTGGAGACGCCGGCTACTTCGTGAAAGTTCCGGAGAACCGCACTGGGGAAGTGCTCATCGCTTCGGGGTCCCGCGGGGAACGGTACATCGATCCGCGCGCCGGCCGTGTCACCGTGCGGCAGCACGCCGAACGGTGGCTGGCCTCGCTCACCATGGATCCTGGCACTTCGTGAGCACCTAGGTGCGCATTCGACTGCACGTCCTACCGCATCTGGGTACCAGCTCGATCGACTCGCTGCGGCCGATCCACGTCCGTGAGTGGCTGCCGAAGCTCCAGGACGGGGGGCCCGAAGAGCGATGACGGCCCCACGACGGCCCAGGGGGCGTGAGCGAAGGGAAAATATGCAGGTCAAGCCGCAAGCTGCGTCAGTAGCGCTGGTTGAGATACCCCAACAGCTCGTGGTGGAGCAGGCCGTTCGAGGCTGCCGCGTTCCCGCCGCCCGGACCGGAGACTCCGTCCAGGCTGGTGAACCGGCCCCCCGCCTCCTGGACGATGATCGCGTTCGCCGCCATGTCCCAGAGTGAGAGCTCCGGCTCCGCGCAGATGTCGACGGAGCCCTCGGCGACCATCATGTACGGCCAGAAGTCGCCGTACCCACGCGTACGCCAGCAGGCCCGTGTCAGGTCCATGAAGCCGTCGAGCCGGCCCTGCTCCTCCCAGCCGGTCATCGAGGAGTACGCGAATGAGGCGTCCGCGATCCGCTCGACCTTCGAGACCTGCAGCCGGGTCGCGGAGGTGAGGCTGCGGCCGGAGTACGCCCCCGCGCCCTTCGCCGCCCACCAGCGGCGGCCCAGCGCGGGCGCCGACACGACACCGACCACCGGCTGGAACCCGTTCTCGCCCGCCTCCATCAGTGAGATCAGCGTCGCCCAGACCGGGACACCGCGGACGTAGTTCTTGGTGCCGTCGATCGGGTCGATGACCCAGCGGCGGGGACCGGTGCCCTCGATCCCGTACTCCTCGCCGAGGATCGCATCGCGCGGACGTGCCCGATGGAGGTGGCCGCGGATCAGTTCCTCGGCGGCCTTGTCGGCCTCGCTCACCGGCGTCATGTCCGGCTTGGTCTCGACCTTGAGGTCCAGAGCCTTGAACCGGTCCATCGTCGCCGCGTCGGCGGCGTCCGCCAGCACGTGGGCGAGGCGCAGATCATCGTGGTAATCGGGCATGTCGTCACAGTATCGACCGCAGGTGAACGGGGCTACACGGCCCCGGGGGCTGCTCGAAGTCTTGACAGTGCCCAGTGGCGCGTCAACTCTGAACCGCAGAGTCCCTGGCGTGGGAGGCGACGATGCCGACAGCGCGCGAAGCATTGCTGGACGCCGCCCTCTCGGCGCTCACCACCCGGCCCTGGCCGATCGTGCGGATGGTCGATGTCGCGTCCGCCGCCGGAGTCTCCCGGCAGACCCTCTACAACGAGTTCGGCAGCAAGGACGGCCTGGCCCGGGCTCTGGTCCGGCGCGCTGCCGACGGCTATCTCGCCGGTGTCGAACGGGCGCTGGGATCGCCCGGCGGCACGGGGGACAGACTCGCCGCGACCGCTGCCTGGACAGTGCGGGCGGCCCGTACGAACGCACTGGTCAGGGCGTTGCTCACGGGCTGCTGGAGCGAGCGATTACCCCGTCCCGTACGCCTGGCGGCGCCGACCGGTTCGTCCGTACCGGCGCAGCGGCGGGCCGATGCCGGACCGCCGACCCCCGTCGAACTGCTCGGTCTGGTGTGTGATCGCGTGGTGGCCGCGCTGGACGAGGGGCGCCCGCCGCACGACCCGGCGGCACTGGCCACGACCTGCGAGATCGCGATGCGGCTCGCGCTGTCGTACGCGGTCGCCGCGTCCGCCCTCCCCTCGGACGCGGCGCCGCTGGTCCGCGAGGTGGTGGAGCGGTGGCCCGCGGCGTGACGGGCGGGCCACCGGCGCCCGGAGCGCGAGCGCTGCGGGCGCGAGGCGCCGGCCATGGAAGTGGCCGGGCACAGCGCCGCCTGTCACTGTCAGTGGGACGAGCCCGACAGCTGCAGTCCGATCACACCCAGGATCACCAGCGAGATCGACACCAGCTTGAGGGTGGAGACCACATCGTCCAGGAAGACCATGCCGTAGATCGCGGTGCCCGCCGCGCCGATGCCCGTCCAGACGGCGTAGGCGGGCCCGACGTCGAGCTTCTTCAAGGAGAGCGTCAGCAGCCCGAAGCTGCCGAGTGCGAAGATGCAGAACGCGATGGTCGGCCAGAGCCGGGTGAAGCCGTGGGACAGCTTCAGGCAGACGGCGAAGCCGGTCTCCAGAAGTCCAGCGACCACGACCAGCAGCCACGCCATCGTCAGTGCCCTCCCACGTCGGTGACTGCTCCGTCCCGCTGAGCGCGATTATGCACTTACCGTCAGCAGCAGGTCGCAAACGTACCCGGGTCAGTCGCCTTCGCGTCGTTCCCGGGTGGCCAGCAGTCGGTGCAGGGAGTCCAGCCGTGCCGGATCGGCGTGCCCAGCGGCGACCCAGGCACCCAGCGCGCATTCCGGTTGGGTGGCGTCATGGGTGCAACCGCGGGGACAGTCCTCGGTGCCCGGCTCCAGGTCGGGGAACGCGTGGATGACCCGTGAGGGGTCGATGTGGTTCAGCCCGAAGGAGCGCACTCCGGGGGTGTCGACCACCCAGCCGCGCCCGTCCGGCAGTGGCAGCGCGAGCGCGGAGGTGGTGGTGTGCCGGCCGCGGCCGGTGACCGCGTTGACGACACCCGTCGTACGCCGCCGGTCCTTCGGCACGAGGGCGTTGACCAGGGTGGTCTTCCCGACACCGGAATGCCCGACAAAGGCGGTCACCCGGTCGTTCAGCTGCTCGCGCACCCAGTCCGCCGCATCGCCGTTCTCCAGCTCCTCGCGGCTGGTGACGATGTACGGGACCCCCAGTGGGGTGTACGCCTCCAGGAGCTTGTCCGGCGATGCGAGGTCGGATTTGGTCAGGACCAGGAGCGGGGAGAGTCCGCCGTCGTACGCCGCCACCAGGCAGCGGTCGATCATCCGCGGGCGGGGTTCCGGATCCGCCAACGCGGTGACGATCGCCAGCTGGTCGGCATTGGCGACGACCACCCGCTCGTACGGATCGTCGTCGTCCGCCGTCCGCCGCAGCACCGAGCGGCGCTCACCGATCCGGACGATGCGCGCGAGGGTGTCCTTGTCGCCGGACAGATCGCCGACGATCGAGACGGTGTCGCCGACCACCGCGGCCTTCCGGCCCAGCTCCCGGGCCTTCATGGCCATGACCGTACGGCCGTCGACGAGACACGTCAGGCGGCCGCGGTCCACGGTGAGGACCATGCCTTCCTCGGCGTCCTCGTGCTTCGGGCGGGTATGTGTACGAGGCCGGTTGCCCTTCGGGTTGGGGCGGAACCGGATGTCGTCCTCGTCGGGGTTCTTGCCGTAGCGACGCATGATTCAGGCCCCGAGCATTCGGGTCCACATCTGCGGGAAATCCGGCAGGGTCTTGGCGGTTGTCGCCACGTTCTCGATCTCCACTCCGGGGACGGCAAGGCCGATGATCGACCCGGCGGTTGCCATCCGGTGGTCGTCGTACGTATGGAAGGTACCGCCGTGCAGCGGGCGCGGCTCGATGTGCAGCCCGTCGGCGGTCTCTGTGACGTTCCCGCCGAGCTCGTTGATCTCCTTGGTGAGCGCGGCCAGCCGGTCCGTCTCGTGCAGCCGCAGATGTGCGACACCGCTCAGTGTGGACGGGGAGTCGGCGAGGGCCGCGACCGCAGCGATGCCGGGGGTCAGTTCGCCGACCTCGCCGAGGTCCACGTCGATGCCGTGGATACGGCCCGATCCGGTGAATGTCAGACCACGCTCGGTCAGCTCACAGCTGCCGCCCATGGCGGTGAAGATCTCACGCAGCGTGTCACCCGGCTGGGTGGTGTACTCCGGCCAGTCCGGGATCGTCACCCGGCCACCGGTGACCAGCGCCGCCGCGAGGAAGGGCTGGGCGTTGGAAAGGTCCGGCTCGACCGTCAGGTCGCGGCCGAGCAGCGCCGACGGGGACACCCGCCAGACATTCGGCTCGCCGCCCGTCTCCGGCTCGTCGACCTGGGCGCCGACGGCCCGCAGCATGTCGACCGTCATCCGGATGTGCGGCATCGAGGGCAGCCGGGAACCGGTGTGGCGTACCTCCACGCCCTGGTTGAAACGCGGCGCCGACAGCAGCAGCGCCGAGACGAACTGGGACGACGAGGAGGCGTCGATCGCAACCGGGCCGCCGTCCAGCGCCCCGCCGCCGTGCACGGTCATCGGCAGCGAACCGCGCCCGTCGTCGTCGATCCGGGCGCCGAGCACCCGCAGTGCGTCGATCACGCCGGTCAGCGGCCGCTCGTACGCACGCGGGTCGCCGTCGAAGCGGATCGGGCCGTCGGCGAGGGCGGCGACCGGCGGCAGGAAACGCATCACCGTTCCGGCGTTGCCGACGTCGATCGTGGTGGGGCCGTGCAGCCCGGCCGGAATGACCCGCCAGGCCTCGCCGGAGCCGTCCGGGCCGACGCCCTCCTCGATGCCGACGCCCATCGCGCGCAGCGCCTGCGCCATCAGCAAGGTGTCGCGGGAGCGCAGCGGGCGGCGCAGCCAGCCCGGCTCGGCGGCGAGAGCGGCCAGGACCAGCGCCCGGTTGGTGACCGATTTCGATCCGGGCACGATGACGGTCGCGTCGACGGCTCCGCTCGCATGGGGGGCGGGCCAGAGGGCGGGGTGCACGGAACTTTCGGTCATGGACCTCACTTTAGTGGCTCGCCGCAATCCCGAATCTTGATCAAACCGTCCGAAACCGGGGCGTAATAGAAGCATGGTAGGCGTCGCCGCGGGCTGTCGTCCCTCACCGGCCGAGCATCCAGCGGCCGCCGCCGATCAGCGAGCAGATCGACACCGCATGGAAAAAGCCCAGCCACAGCACGGCCGGCACATCCGTGAGCCGGGACAACTGGTCCGCGTCCGAGTCCGGCGCCCCGCCGCGCCGTCGCTTCGACTGCAGCTCGAACGCCGGACGTACACCCCCGAGCAGCAGGAACCAGACCACGGTGTACCCGAACAGCGACTGCACCGCGGGTGAAGCCAGCCAGGAGACCAGCAGGAACGCCGTACCGGTGAAGATCACCGTGAGCGCCCCGTACAGATTGCGGATCATCACCAGCATCACCGCGAGCAGCGCGGTCGACACCCACAGCAGCAGCGTGATCCGGCCGTCGGTGAGCAGCCAGGCGCCGCCGAGTCCCAGCAGCGGCGGCGCGGTGTACCCCGCCGCCGCGGTGAGGATCATGCCGACGCCGGTGGGCCTGCCGCGGCTCACGGTCAGCCCGCTGGTGTCCGAGTGCAGCCGGATGCCTTCCAGCCTGCGCCCGCTGACCAGGGCGATCAGCCCGTGCCCTCCCTCGTGGGCGATGGTGATCGCGTTGCGCGAGAGCCGCCACAGGACGTTCGGTACGACGGCGATGAGCGCGACCGTGGCCGTCACGACCACCAGCCACTGCTCGGGTGCGGGCTGGGTACCGAAGACGCGATGCCACAGATCGCCCAGTTCGGTGCTGTCCATGTGGGGGCGGCTCCTTGCGGTCGTGGCGGTGGGTCGTGGCAGTCTGGCACTTATGTGCGGACGGTATGCAGCGAGTCGGCGGCCCGAGGATCTCACCGGACTCTTCGGCGTCGAGAAATGGGAACCGGCGGAGGCACTGGAGCCCGACTACAACGTGGCGCCGACCAAAGAGGTCTACGCCGTACTGGAACGTCCCCTGAAAGACGCGGATGATCAACGCCCGGTTCGCCAGCTGCGCGCCCTGAAGTGGGGACTCGTCCCCTCATGGGCCAAGTCGCCCGAGGGCGGAGCCCGGATGATCAATGCCCGCGCGGAGACCGTCCACGAGAAGCCGTCCTTCCGCCGCCCCTTCGTCTCGCGCCGCTGCATCCTGCCCGCCGACGGCTACTACGAGTGGGTCACCGGCGCCGACGAGCGGCAGCTGGAGGAGAAGGGGAAGAAGAAGCGGCCGCGGAAGCAGCCGTACTTCGTGACGCCCGCCGACGGATCGGTCTTCGCGATGGCCGGACTGTACGAGTTCTGGCGTGACCGGACGCTGCCGGACGACCACCCGCAGGCCTGGTGGGTGACCTGCTCCGTGATCACCACCGAGGCGGAGACCACCCCGCTCGCCGTCGCCCCCGCCGAGGGCCCGGGCGCGCTCTCCGACATCCACCCCCGGATGCCGCTGATGCTGACCCCGGACCGCTGGGACGCCTGGCTGGACCCCTCGCGCACCGACGTCGAGGAGCTGCGGGCGCTGCTGGCACCGCCGCCCGGCGGACTGATGCGGGCGTACCCGGTGGCCACGGCCGTCAGCAACGTCCGCAACAACGGGCCCGAGCTCCTGGAGGAACTGACCGCGCCGGAGGTCGGCACGCTCTTCTGACCGGGCAGGATGGGCGCTGTGAGTCGTAGAGAGACAGCCCCGACGGCCGAGACGGTCGACACCGCCACCGGGCCTGCCCGGATCACCTGGCTGCCCGCGCGCCGACCTCGCCTGGTGCTCGCCGTCAGCCACGGGGCCGGTGGCGGCATCGAGGCCCGCGACCTCCAGGCACTGGCCGCCGCACTGCCCGCACGCGGCGTGACCGTCGCCCTGGTGGAGCAACCGTGGCGGGTCGCCGGGAAGAAGCTCGCGCCCGCCCCGAAGACGCTGGACACCGGCTGGCGCGACCTGTGGCCCGCCCTCACCGCACCCGGGCTGCCCGTCGTTGCCGGCGGACGCAGCGCAGGCGCGCGGGTGGCCTGCCGCACGGCGGCCGAGCTCGGCGCGCACGCCGTCCTCGCGCTCAGCTTCCCGCTGCACCCGCCGGGCAGACCGGAGAAGTCCCGCAAGGACGAGCTGCTCGGCGCGGGCGTCCCCACGCTCGTCGTGCAGGGCGGCCACGACCCGTTCGGTCGGCCGGCCGAATTCCCTCCGGGGGAATACGAGATCGCCGAGGTGCCGTACGGGGACCACGGCTTCGCCGTACCGAAGAAGTCCGGACTGACCGAGGACCGGGCGATGGAACTCCTCACCACTGCCGTGACGGAGTGGCTGGACCGACTCCCGTGACGCAGGCCCGTACATCCCCCGGGTGGATCGGCTCACACCCGCGCGGACGACCCGGCGCACCCCGGGAATGTCGCGTCGGGGACCACTGTTGACGGGGACATCGGTACATCAACGTCCTACGTGGAGAGGGAGTCCGTCGCATGGGTTCGACCATCTGCCCGCGCCGCTCGAACGCCGCTGACCTGGAGTGGACGGTGCTGCACGCGGCGAAGACCACCCCCGGGCGGGCACGGAGCGGATCGGAACGACAGCCCGCGTCGAAGCAAGGTCGACTATTCTCCGATTCGAGCGGGTCCGGTCTCGGAACCGCCACAGCGTTGGAGGAGGTGGGTCCGGTCACCGGTACCGACACAGGGACCGACGACGGCCGCGCGGAGGAGACGACTGCCGAGCGCAATGCGCGCTTCGAGCGGGACGCCCTCGGTTTCCTCGACCAGATGTACTCGGCCGCGCTGCGCATGACGCGCAATCCCGCGGACGCCGAGGACCTGGTTCAGGAGACGTATGCAAAGGCGTACGGCTCCTTCCACCAGTTCCGCGAGGGGACGAACCTCAAGGCGTGGATGTACCGCATCCTCACCAACACGTTCATCAACTCGTACCGCAAGAAGCAGCGCGAACCCCAGCGCAGTGCCGCCGAGGAGATCGAGGACTGGCAGCTGGCGCGCGCCGAGTCGCACATGTCCACAGGTCTGCGCTCCGCCGAGTCGCAGGCGCTCGATCACCTGCCGGACTCGGACGTGAAGTCCGCGCTGCAGGCGATTCCCGAAGAGTTCCGCATCGCGGTTTATCTCGCCGATGTAGAGGGCTTTGCCTACAAGGAGATCGCGGACATCATGGGGACTCCCATCGGTACGGTGATGTCCCGACTGCACCGGGGCCGCCGCCAACTGCGCGGCATGCTGGAGGACTACGCCCGTGAGCGCGGGCTCGTCCCGGCCGGTGCCGGAGAGTCGGACGATCGGAAAGGCTCGGGCTCATGAGCTGCGGAGAGCCGCACGAGACGGACTGCTCAGAGGTCCTCGATCATCTCTACGAGTTTCTCGACCATGAGATGCCCGACAGCGACTGCACCAAGTTCGAGGTGCACTTCGAGGAGTGCTCCCCGTGCCTGGAGAAGTACGGGCTGGAGCAGGCGGTGAAGAAGCTGGTCAAGCGCTGCTGCGGTCACGACGACGTGCCGGCCGACCTGCGCTCCAAGGTGATGGGCCGGATCGATCTGATCCGCTCCGGGCAGGCCGTGCCGGACCAGGACGTGGTGGCCGAGCTGCCGACCGCCGCCACGGACTGACCGGCGGCCACCCCTGAGGACGGGGGCCTTTTCTGCACGCCGAGGGCGTGCCACGACTGTCGTGGCACGCCCTCACCCTCACCACCGCCGACGCGTGCGCTTCACCCGAACGTGCTAATCGGGCTCAACCGTGCTCGACCGAGTGCCCAACTCGCTAGCGTGGCGCCTCCATTGACCTAGTTGGGGGGCGGGCGGGTCGGGTGAGAGGCACCGGGGGTGCGGCGCGCGCGGTCATTCTGGCCGCCGCGGTCTGCGCTGTCCTCTGTGTGCGGCCCGCACTGCCGGCCGGCGGTACGGAGGTGCCCTGGGGTACCGTCGGTCTGCTCGCCGGGCTCTATCTGGCCTGTGAACTGCCCGGACGCTACCCGTTCTTCGGCAGTTCCGTACCGATCAGTGCCGGATCGTTCTTTCCGCTGCTGCTCGCGGCGGCGTTCCTGCTGCCGCCCGCCGCCGCGGCGCTGGTCGCGATCCCCGGCTCACTCGCCGGCCGGGTGGAGAACGCGCCCGTCGCGGCCCGCCGCGTCTGGCGCACGGCCCAGTTGGTGATCACTGTCTGGGTGGCGTCGACCGTCCATGGCCTGCTCGGCGGCGGCGCCACGCTCGGCGGGCCCGACCCCGGCCTGCTGCCCGACTTCCCGTACGCCGTCCTGCCCGCCTGCGTCGCCGCGCTGGCCTTCAGTCTCGTCCTGACCGCCCTGGACGGCTCGATCCTGGCCGCGGCCGAACGGCTGCCCGTCAGGCGGGCCTGGAGCGGGCTGCTGCCGAGCTCGCTCGGACCACACCTGGTGCACGGGCTCGCCGGACTGATGATGGCCCTGCTGTGGCGCAGCTCGTACGGGCCGCTGTCGGCGCTCTTCGTCCTGCTGCCGATGCACATTTCCTGCTGGGCCTTCTCGCAGTACCACCGCCAGCAGGCCGCACACCGCGCCACCATCCGGGCGCTGGTGCAGGCCGTCGACATCAAGGACACGTACACCCGGGGGCACAGCGAGCGCGTCGGGCGGGCCTCCGTGCTGATCGCCAGGGAGCTGGGCATGGCGGAGGACCGGCTCGAAGTGCTCCGGTTCGCCGGGATCCTGCACGACGTCGGCAAGCTCGGCGTGCCGACCCGGGTGCTGCGCAAGGACGGGCCGCTCACCCCGGAGGAACGGCGCGTGATCGAGCTGCACCCGGAGTACGGCCACGAGATCGTCCGGGGCATCGGCTTCCTGGGCGAGGCGCGGGCGGCGATCCTGCACCATCACGAGCGGCTCGACGGCAGCGGCTACCCCTACGGGCTGAGCGGGCGGGAGATTCCCGAGTTCGCACGGGTCGTCGCGGTGGCCGACGCGTTCGACGCGATGACGTCGACGCGGTCGTACCGCAGGGGACGGCCGGTGCCGGTGGCGGTGGCGGAGCTGAAGCGCTGTGCGGGGACGCAGTTCGATCCGCAGATGGTGCGGGCGCTGGCGCGGGCGGTGGGGCGGTGCGGGTGGGCTGCGGAGTCGGTGGCGGTGACGGCGGACGAGGCAGTTCCGTTGGCGGGTGCGGGTGCGGGTGCGGGTGCGGGTGCGGGTACGTGCTCCGGGTTCGTCCGGCAGGCGTCTCGTCCTCGGCCGCCGGACGGGCTCGATGATGCCGACGGGCTCGACGCTGCAGCGGAACGTCCCCGGTGACCGGCGCCGTCCCTGCCGTTCGTGGCGGTGCCGTTGTGCTCGCCCTCGGGGGGCTGGCCCACACTCTCTGGCACGGAGTTCATCAGCCCGGGCATGCCCTTGCCTTCGGGGTGCTCATCACCGTCGGCGAACTCGCCCGCTGGGGTGCGCTGCCCGGGGAGCGGGAGCCCGCGCCTCTCGGGGCCGCCGGCGCGCTCGCCTACGCCCTGCTCGGCCGCAGTGGCGGGCAACCCACCACCCACGGGGTCCTCCAGGTCATCGCCGTTCTCGTCGCCGCGCAGCTTGTCGCCGCCGTGCCCCATGTGGCGCGCGGCAGCGGGCCCACCGCCGACCAGCTCGCGCGGCGGATCGTCACCGTCTCTTTCGCCGCCGTGTGCTTCCAGCCGCTCTACAACTCCGGCCGGACCGCCGACTGGTTCGGCGACGGACCGTTCTTCGCGCTCTTCCTTCTCGTCCTGCTCGGGCTCACCGCCCTGTGCGACGCCGTGCTCGGCGCCCTGCTGCTGCGCTCCGGCGCCCTCCCTCATGCCTTCCGGAGCAGGGGAGGCACGTCCATCCCGTACGGACCGTTGCTCCGCGACGAGCTGCGCGCCCTCCTCGGCATCGGTTCGGCGGTCTGTGCGACCGGTGCGGTGATGGCGCTGGGGGTCGCGGTCGCCGGGCTGTGGGCGCTGCCCGTGCTCTGCGTACCTCTGCTGCTGACCCAGGTGTCGTTCCGCAGGTTCGTCGCCGTACGCACCACCTACCGGCAGACCATCGCCTCGCTCGCCCGGTCCACCGAGATCGCCGGCTACACCCCCCACGGGCATGCCCGCAGGGTGGCGGTCCTCTGTACAGCCGTCGGCCGGGAACTGGGGCTCTCCGGGGCCGAGCTCACCGTGCTGGAGTACGCCGCCCTGATGCACGACATCGGTCAGCTCTCCCTCGTCGACCCGGTGCCCGACGGGGCGACCGCCCCGCTGCCCGCCGCGGAGCAGCGCCGGATCGCGCTGCTGGGCGGGGCCGTGGTCCGGCAGACCGGCGTGGACTCCGAGATTGCCGTCGTGGTGGAGCGGCAGGCCGACCCGTACCGCGAGCAGCCGCTGCCCGCCCGGATCGTCCGCGCCGTCAACGCATACGACGACCTCTGCGGGGAAGGTCTCAGCGGCCCGCTCGGCGCTCTGGAACGGCTCCGGCTCGGCACCGCCCACGACTACCAGCCGGAGGTGGTCGAATCGCTTGCCAAGGTCCTGGCCCGGGGCGGTCTGACCCCCGTCACGCCTGGGTAACCCATGGGTAATGAGCGGGCGTCCTGCCAGGCATGGTTGGATGCGAAGGAGAGCGCAAGACGAGGGTGTCCAGTCGGGACAGGCGGGAATCGTGAGGATCTTCGGGAAGGTACGGCATCGGCCCTCCGCCTCTTGGCGGCAGGCCACGGACCGCGCGTTCACGCTGATCGGCGACGGCCGGTACGAGGACGCGGGCGCACTGCTGACACGGGCGGCGGACCTGGAACCCTGGCTCTCCGAGTCATGGTTCAACCTGGCGCTGCTGCACAAATTCCGGCATGACTGGGAGCAGGCGAGAGCGGCCGGGCTGCGCGCCGTCGCGCTCCTCGACAAGGAGTCCGGCGCCCCCGACTGGTGGAACGTCGGGATCGCCGCCACCGCCCTGCAGGACTGGCCCCTGGCCCGCCGCGCCTGGCAGGCGTACGGCCTGAAGGTGCCCGGCGCCGGCCAGCACACGGCGGCGGCCAACAGCGAGCCGGTCGGTATGGAGCTGGGCAGCGCGGCCGTGCGGCTGTCGCCCGAGGGCGAGGCCGAGGTCGTCTGGGGCCGCAGGCTGGATCCGGCCCGGATGGAAGTGCTGTCGATCCCGCTGCCCTCCTCCGGGCGGCGCTGGGGCGAGGTCGTCCTGCACGATGGAGTACCGCACGGCGAGCGGGTCACCGCGGCCGGCCCTTCGTACCCTGTGTTCGACGAGATCGAGCTCTGGGCGCCGTCCCCCGTACCCACCTGGGTGGTTCTCCTCGAAGCGGCCACGGAGGCGGACCGGGACGCTCTTGAGCAGCTGGCGTCCGATGCCGGGTTCGCCGCCGAGGACTGGTCGTCATCCGTGCGGCTGCTCTGCCGGGCCTGTTCCGAGAGCCGGATGGAGAGCGACGAGGGTGACGGCGAGCATCTCGACCCGCACGACCACAGCGAGCCCGGCCATCCGGGTCCGCTCGGCCATCGCACCGCCGGAGACCTGTGGGTGCCGGAGCGCGAGTGCGGGATAGCGGCCCCGGCCGGGCTGGTGCGTGGGCTGCTGGACGGCTGGGTGGCGGACAGCCCGGACAGCCGTGAGTGGCGGGATCTCGAAGAAGTCTGCTGAGCTGTGCGTCTGCGGCCCGGCCGTGGGCGACTCCCCGCGATCGGGAGCCCGCTCCCTGCCGTGGGGGAGGCCGTTACGCTGTACGGGCATCGATTCGGGTTTTGAGGAAGGCGTACGGCGGACATGGCGCAGCAGGAGACGGACGAGCAGATCAGCGTCGACGACGAAGGCTTCGTCGTGGACACCGAGGACTGTGAGGCGCGTGAGGCGGCGTACCGCGAGCGCGGGACCTCCCGTCCGATCACGGTCGTGGGCAACCCGGTGCTGCACAAGGAGTGCAAGGACGTCACCGAGTTCGGTGACGAGCTGGGCCGGCTGATCGACGACATGTTCGCCAGCCAGCGTACGGCGGAGGGCGTGGGCCTGGCCGCCAACCAGATCGGCGTGGACCTCAAGGTCTTCGTCTACGACTGCCAGGACGACGACGGGGTCCGGCACGTGGGCGCCGTCTGCAACCCGGTGCTCGAAGAGCTGCCGCCGGAGGAGCGCATCCTCGACGACTCCAACGAGGGCTGCCTCTCCGTCCCGACCGCGTACGCCTCGCTGGCCCGCCCGGACTACGCGGTGGTGCGCGGACAGGACGCCAAGGGCAACCCGGTCAGGATCCGCGGCAACGGCTACTTCGCGCGCTGCCTGCAGCACGAGACGGACCACCTGTACGGCTACCTGTACATCGACCGGCTCTCGAAGCGGGACCGCAAGGACGCGCTGCGGCAGATGGCGGAGAACACGCCGCGCTACGAGATCGTGCCGAACGATTAGTGCCGTGACCGGCAATGTTTGCCCTTGAGGAGCGTCGTCCGGTGAGTGCGATCGCAAGGCGGCCGGAAGTCCTTGTAGCGGAGCTACCAGGGCTTTTGGCCAATGCGGCGAGCGGGCGTGCTGGGCGGTGCGACGGGGCAAAGCTTGCCGGGAGGGGCGCTAGATTTCGGCGGGCCCGGTCCCCCCGCGTGCGGGGCCGGGCCGGTTTGCGTTCCTCCGTACTCCCACTGATCCTCAACTGCCCTTTCTTCAAGCCTGGTTGACGCGCGTCGACCGTTCCGACAGGCTCTGCCTCCATACCTTCGTCGTGGTAGGGAGCCCCCATGCTCGGACGTACCGCAAGACTCCTGCTCGGTCTTGTCATGACCATGGCTTTCACCTGGGGCGGGGCGGTGATCACCTCCGGCACCGCACAGGCCGACGGTTGCTACACCTGGACCCGCACCCTGTCTCCGGGCGCCACCGGCAACGACGTCGTCCAGCTCCAGATCCGGGTTGCCGGCTACCCCGGCTACAACTCCGTACTCGCCATCGACGGCTCGTACGGCCCCGCCACCACCGCAGCCGTCACACGCTTCCAGGCCGCCTACGGCCTGGCCGCGGACGGCGTCGCCGGCCCGGCCACCCAGGCCAAGCTCTACGCACTCCAGGACGACGACTGCACGCCGATCCACTTCACGTATGCCGAACACAACACCTGCAACAGCACCTGGGCAGGTGGTGCCGTCGCGGCGGGCACGGCCAAGGCCAACGCCCTCAGCACGATGTGGAAGCTGGAGGCGCTGCGGCACGCCCTCGGTGACCAGTCCATCCGGGTCACCAGCGGCTTCCGCTCCACGGCCTGCAACAGCGCGGTCGGCGGCGCCTCGAACAGCCGCCATCTGTACGGGGACGCGGCCGACCTCGGAGCCGGGCCGCACGCCCTGTGCACCCTGGCCAAGGAAGCCCGTAACCACGGCTTCAACGGGATCCTCGGCCCGGGGTACCCGGACCACGGAGACCACGTCCACGTGAACCAGGGCCCCAGCCACTACTGGTCGGCACCCAACTGCGGCATCTGACCCCGCACATGGAAGGGCCCCGCGCGCCGGCGATCAGGTGATCCGGCGGGCGGGGCCCCGTTCTGCGCGGCGTCAGGCGGATTGCACCGTCGGCCGGGGCGCCTCGGGCGGGTTGCGCCCTCGGCAGGGTCCGGTCAGGCGGCGCCCGCCATCAGCCGGGTCGCGCCCGTCGTCTGGACCGCGACGCCGTCCGAAGCCCGCTCGGTCAGGTGCAGCTGCGAGATCGCGTTGCGCAGCGTCAGCGCACCCGCCCCGGTATCCAGCTGCCAGCGTTGCGTGCGCGCCGTCGCCGAGCAGTTCCCGAGCGACAACTCCGCCCCCACCTCCAGCGGCGCGCCCAGATACTTCTTGCCGCGCACCGCGTCCAGGCACTGACCGGTCTCAGTGGACCGCACCGTGTAGTACCCGTCGGCGGTCGCCGTCAGCGCCCAGGAAGCCGCGCTGTTCTTGACCAGGGACACACCCGCGTCCGCCCCGGGGGTGAGTGCCTTCGCGCCCGTGGTCAGCCGGTACGTACCGTCGGCGAGCGGCGTGCGGTCGGTGTTCTCCCAGCCCGGTGCGTGACCGATCCTCCGGGCGAGCGCCTCGAAACCGGCGTACGTCGGGCTCGGCTTCGGGCCGCCCCAGGTCGCCTGCGCCACGAATCGCAGCGGCATGAAGGTCTTCGCCTCGACCTCGTTCTCCGTCTCGGCCGCCGCGCTGTCCGGCCACAGGCTGATCTTCGCGCCGGTGAGGTCGGCCGCCCCCTGGGACAGCGTCTGGCCCTCGAAACGCAACGGCGTCCAGTCGCTCTCGTACAGCTTCTGCGTCTGCATCGTGAAGCCGCCGCGCACCAGGTAGAGCGAGTAGGCGGAGTTCATGACCGGCCGGCCCTCGGCCAGCAGCGAGGACGGCTGCTGGATGGAACCGCCGCCCAGCCAATGCTCGACGGTGATGTCACGGTCCAGCGGGACGACGGTGTTCCTGCCGGCGAGCCCGTCGTTCCAGATCCGGAGCGACCTGCCGTCCGCCTTCACATGCGCGTTGACCTGGTTGATGAAATCGGTGAAGAGATCGTCCGGAGTGGCCGACGCACCGAACTTCGCGGTCGCCGCGGCCTGCAGTTGCGGGTAGTTCGGATAGGAGGAGCCGATCATGTACTCGTCGGCGCCCATGTGCCAGTAGCGGCTGTCCCAGACCTTCAGCGCCTCGTCGACCATCGAGGTGTAGTACGCCAGCGCCTCGGGCCGGGAGATGTCGAGCCGGGGCGGGGAGGCGACCCCGCCGCGGTCCTTGAGCTGGAGCTCCGGGTGCTTCTCCAGATAGGTGTCCATGTGGCCGGGGGAGTTGATCTCCGGCACGAGCTCGATGTGGTACTTCCTGGCCATGGCGACCAGCGTGCGGACCTGCGCCTTGGTGTAGTAGCCCCAGAAGGCGGACGCCGGATCGGTGCCGCTCTTGACCTTGGCCTCGATCCACAGCTGGTTGAGCTTCTGCGATGCCATGTCCTTCATCAGCCGCTCGAACCACTGCGTCGAGACGTTGATGTAGCAGGCGCAGACTCCGACTCCGCGCTCGCGGTACGCGGGCACATCGGTCGCCGAACCGCGTGCGGCTCGGCCGTCGTCGTTCAGCAGCTGGAGGACGGTCCGGCTCCCGTAGAACACACCGGTGGAGGTCGCCGCGGTGACAGTGAGCCGGTCGCCCACGTCGAGACGGTAGCCCTCCGCGCCCAACTCGCCCTTCTGGGACGGGTCCTGGCGGAGCACGATGTCCCCGGAACGGGCCGCGCGACCCCGTGACACCGATGCCTTGCCGTTCAGTTCGCCGGCGAATCGGCCTGCGTCGGCGGCCGTACGACTGTCCCGCACCCCGTCCAGCACGATTCTGGCCCGGTCGGTGAGCGTGAACTCGCCCTGACCGTCCTGCCATTCGCGGAGTGTGGGCAGCACCTCGGGCGGGGCCGCGGCGGCCGAGCCGCCCTCGGCCGCCGCGCTCTGCCAGGGCAGCAGCGCGGCGGCGAGCGCAGTCACCAAGGCTCCGATCGTCCTTCGTCTTGCCATCCGCATGTCCATGCGCCCGACCTTTGCGGGAAGCGGGGACCATGGTCCATGGACTGATGTGGAAAATGGTTGGACGAATGATCGGACGTCAGGTCTGATGTGGATCAGGCGGCTTCGGAGACCGGTGTCGGGCCACGGAACGTGCGGCGGTAGGAATTCGGAGTGGTGCCCAGGGACTTGACGAACTGATGACGCAACGCTGCGGCGTTTCCGAAGCCGGTCCGGCTGGCGATCACATCCATCGTTTCATCGGAGGTCTCCAGCAAGTGCTGTGCCAGCAGGACTCGTTGTCGTAGCAGCCAGCGGTACGGGGTGGTGCCCGTCTCCTGCTGGAAGCGGCGTGCGAAGGTGCGCGGCGACATGTGCGCCTGCGCGGCGAGCTGTTCGACGGTCATCTCCTGGTCGAGATGGCGCTCCATCCAGGCGAGCGTCCCGCCGACCGTGTCGCACGCGGTGCGCGGCAGTGGGCGCTTGATGAACTGCGCCTGGCCGCCGTCCCGGTGCGGCGGCACCACCATGCGGCGGGCGATGGCGTTGGCGACATCGGGGCCGTGCGCCTGACGGACCAGATGCAGACAGGCGTCGATCCCGGCGGCGGTGCCGGCCGAGGTGATGACCGGCCCCTCGTCCACGTACAGCACATCCGGCTCGACGACGGCCCGCGGGAAGCGGCGGGCCAGCTCGGCGGCGTGGCGCCAGTGGGTGGTGCAGCGGCGGCCGTCCAGCAGCCCGGCCGCGCCGAGGACGTACGCGCCGGAGCAGACGCTCAGCACGCGCGCCCCGCGGTCCACCGCACGGCGCAGGGCGTCCAGGACCTCCTTGGGGTACTCCCGGTCCATGAAGTGGCTGCCGGCCGGTACGGCGACGAGGTCGGCCTCCTCCAGCCGGTCCAGTCCGTGCGGTGTGCTGATGGTGAATCCGGCATGGGTCTGCAGCAACGGGCCTTCCGCGGAGACCACCGCGAAATCGTGGACCGGCAGGCCCTCGTCGCTGCGGTCGAGGCCGAACACCTCGCACAGCACGCCGAGTTCGAAGGGGTGGACCTCGTCGAGCAGGAGAGCGGCGACATTCTTCAGCATGACGTCAGTGTGGCAGTAATTCGATGCTGCGTGACAGTCCTGCCACTGCCGAAATACGGCCGCACGGACGACAGTAGGGGCATGAACACATTCATGAACTTCCTGGCCATAGCCGCACTTTTCGCTCTCGTCCTGCTGCCCGCACTCATCGGGCTCGCACGGGAGCGCCGGATCGACCGTGAGCTGCGCGCCGCGGAGTACGAACGGCGGGCGGAGCCCCCGGAAACGGCAGGCGCCGCGCAGCCGGTCACGGCCACGCGGCGCCCGTATCCCAGAGCCGGGGTCAGGGTCTAGAAGTCGTCGTCGAAGGCGACCGAGCCCTCCACCGCCACCTGGTACGCCGACGGGCGGCGCTCGAAGAAGTTCGTCAGCTCCTGAACACCCTGCAACTCCATGAACGAGAACGGGTTCTCGGAGCCGTACACCGCCGGGAAGCCGAGCCGGGTGAGCCGCTGGTCGGCGACACACTGCAGGTACTCGCGCATCGACTCGGTGTTCATGCCCGGCAGTCCGTCGCCGCACAGGTCGCGGCCGAACTGCAGCTCCGCGTCGACGGCCTCCTTCAGCATGTCGGTGACCTGCTGCTGGAGCTCGTCGTCGAAGAGGTCGGGCTCCTCCTTGCGGACGGTGTCGACGACCTCGAACGCGAAGTTCATGTGCATCGTTTCGTCACGGAAGACCCAGTTGGTCCCCGTGGCGAGACCGTGCAGCAGACCGCGCGAGCGGAACCAGTAGACGTACGCGAACGCGCCGTAGAAGAACAGCCCCTCGATGCACGCCGCGAAGCAGATCAGGTTCAGCAGGAAGCGTCGGCGGTCCGCCTTCGTCTCCAGCCGTTCGATCTTTTCGACCGAATCCATCCACTTGAAGCAGAACTGCGCCTTCTCGCGGATGGAGGGGATCTCCTCCACCGCGTCGAACGCGGCCGCGCGGTCGTCCGGGTCGGGCAGGTACGTGTCGAGCAGCGTCAGATAGAACTGGACGTGCACGGCCTCCTCGAAGAGCTGCCGCGACAGATACAGCCGCGCCTCGGGGGAGTTGATGTGCTTGTACAGCGTCAGCACAAGGTTGTTCGACACGATCGAGTCGCCGGTCGCGAAGAACGCGACGAGCCGGCCGATCATGTGCTGCTCGGCGGGTGTCAGCTTGGCGAGATCGGCGACGTCGGAGTGGAGGTCGACCTCCTCGACCGTCCAGGTGTTCTTGATCGCGTCGCGGTAGCGCTCGTAGAAGTCCGGGTAGCGCATGGGCCGCAGGGTCAGTTCGAAGCCCGGGTCGAGCAGATTCTTGTCGGTTGAGCTCATTACTGGCAGGCCTCGCAGGACTCGGGGTTTTCGAGGGAACAGGCGATCGCGTCCGCGTCGGGAGCCGAAGCCTGCTGTCCGGGAAGGGCAGCGGCGACCGTGGCCTGACCGGACGCCGCCCGGGCGATCCGGGTGGCCGGGCGTGAGCGCAGGTAGTACGTCGTCTTGAGCCCCTGCTTCCAGGCGTAGGCGTACATCGAGGAGAGCTTGCCGATCGTCGGCGTCTCCAGGAACAGGTTCAGCGACTGGCTCTGGTCCAGGAACGGTGTACGCGCCGCCGCCATGTCGATCAGACCGCGCTGAGGGATCTCCCACGCCGTGCGGTACAGCGCCCGTACGTCCTCCGGGATCCAGGCGAAGCCCTGCACCGAGCCGCTCGCCTCGCGCAGCGCCTCGCGGGTCCGCGCGTCCCACACGCCCAGCTGCTTCAGCTCGTTCACCAGGTAGGCGTTGACCTGGAGGAACTCACCGCTGAGGGTCTCGCGCTTGAAGAGGTTGGAGACCTGCGGCTCGATGCACTCGTACACCCCGGCGATCGAGGCGATCGTGGCGGTCGGAGCGATGGCGAGCAGCAGCGAGTTGCGCATGCCGGTCTGTGCGATCCGGGCGCGCAGCGCTTGCCAGCGCTCCGGCCAGCTCAGCTCGGTGTCGTAGTGGTCGGGGTGCAGTACGCCGCGGGCGGCGCGCGTCTTTGACCAGGCGGGCAGCGGACCGGAACGCTCGGCGAGGTCGCAGGACGCCTCGTACGCGGCGAGCATGATCCGCTCGGAGATCTTCGTGGAGAGCGCGCGGGCCTCGGGGGAGTCGAACGGCAGCCGCAGCCGGAAGAAGACGTCCTGGAGCCCCATCGCGCCCAGCCCCACCGGACGCCAGCGAGCGTTGGAGCGGCCGGCCTGCTCGGTCGGGTAGAAGTTGATGTCGACGACCCGGTCGAGGAACGTCACGGCGGTACGGACGGTGGCGTCCAGCCGCTCCCAGTCGATGTCGCCGTCGGCCACGAACGAACCGAGGTTGACCGAACCGAGGTTGCAGACGGCGGTCTCGCCGTCGTCGGTGACTTCGAGGATCTCGGTGCACAGGTTCGACGAGTGGACGACGCGACCCGGCTCGGCCGTCTGATTGGCCGTCCGGTTGGAGGCGTCCTTGAACGTCATCCAGCCCTGACCGGTCTGCGCGAGCGTCCGCATCATCCGGCCGTACAGCTCACGCGCGGGCATCGACTTGCGGGCCAGGCCCTTGGCCTCGGCGGCCCGGTACGCGGCGTCGAACTCGTCGCCCCACAGGTCGACCAGTTCCGGCACGTCGGCGGGGGAGAACAGCGACCAGTCGCCGTCCGCGTCGACCCGGCGCATGAACTCGTCCGGGATCCAGTGCGCCAGGTTGAGGTTGTGCGTACGCCGCTGGTCCTCGCCCGTGTTGTCGCGCAGCTCCAGGAATTCCTCGATGTCCGCGTGCCACGTCTCCAGGTAGACGGCGGCGGCGCCCTTGCGGCGGCCGCCCTGGTTCACTGCGGCGACCGAGGCGTCGAGCGTCTTCAGGAACGGCACGATGCCGTTGGAGTGCCCATTGGTGCCGCGGATCAGTGAGCCGCGGGCGCGGATCCGGGAGTACGACAGGCCGATGCCGCCCGCGTGCTTGGAGAGCCGCGCCACCTGGTGGTAGCGGTCGTAGATCGAGTCGAGCTCGTCCAGCGGCGAGTCCAGCAGATAGCAGGAGGACATCTGCGGGTGCCGGGTGCCGGAGTTGAAGAGTGTGGGGGAGGAGGGGAGGTAGTCGAGGCGGCTCATCAGGCCGTACAGCGAGGCGACCTCGTCCAGTGCGCGTACCGACTCGTCCTCGGCGAGACCGGCGGCGACGCGCAGCATGAAGTGCTGCGGCGTCTCGATGACCTGGCGGGTGAGCGGGTGGCGCAGCAGATAGCGGCTGTGCAGCGTCCGCAGCCCGAAGTAGCCGAACCGGTCGTCGGCGCCGTCGGCGAGGGACTGCTCGACCAGCGCGTCGAGCCGGGCCGCGTGGAGTGCCACGAACGCGGCCGTGCGGTCCGCGATCAGACCTTCGCGGTGGCCGACGGCTACCGAGGCGGAGAACGACAGCGCGCCCTGACCGGCCGCCTCGTCCGCGATGGTGCGGGTCAGGAGGCGGGCGGCGAGCCGGGAGTACGAGGGGTCCTCGGCGATCAGACCCGCGGCGGCCTCGGTGGCCAGCGCGCGCAACTCCGCCTCGTCCGACGCGGCGTTGCGGCCGCGCAGCGCGGCGGCGGCGACGCGACCGGGGTCGGTGTCGGGCAGATCGGCAGTGAGGTCGGTCAGGGTCCGCAGCAGTGCGGTACCGGGTCCGTCGTTCGTGGTTCCCGCGGACTCGGCGACTGAAGCCGGATCGGCTGGCGCGATGGTCACGTGGTGCTCTCCCTCGCTCGGCTCGGGGCCGGCGGGGGAGCGGGGCAGCCGCGCGGAGGCATGCCCGAAGAAGGAGGGCAGCACTGCGTGCGGCGTCCACCGGCCCATCCGCGAGGCCCGGACGTCTGGGCGTCCGGATCGGTCGAGCCGGACGCGCTGTCGGCAGGTCCTCGGACTTTCAGGGTGCGCAAAGGGGCACCGAATACACCGTTGCGGGACAGTTCCGGATTCGCACCGGATTTCCCTGCGGCGACAGCGAGCACGAGCATACATGTGGGGGCCGCCCGATGAGGCGGCCCCCACATGTTGTGTCGTACGGGTTCAGCATGATCGTACAAGGAGTCCCGATGCTTGGGCCCGGGAGGAATTGTTTCCCGTGGCTCGTAGGTGCGGAGTGCTGGAACAGTTTCGAAGGTCAGGTGGGTCGTTTCTGTTGCTCGATGTACTCCTTGATGAGGGACAGGGGTGCCCCGCCGCAGGACGGGGCGAAGCGGGACGGTGACCAGAAGTGCTGGCCCCACAGGTACTTGTGGGTGAGGTCGGGCAAGTCCTGTCGGAGGTGGCGAGTGGAGGCGTCCTTGAGGCAGCCGGCGAGTTCGGAGAGCGCGACTTTGGGCGAGTAGTGGACCAGGAGATGAACGTACTTGGTCCTGTTTGCCGTTGAACTCGACCAGCGTGGTACCGAAGTCCGCTCGCACGTCCCCCATGACCTGCGCGCAGCGCATCAGGATCTCGTCGGTGAACACGCCCCGCCGTATGTGGGGATGAAGACCAAGTGGGCGTGCAGGGTATGAATGATCATTCTTCCTCCGTGTATATCGGTGTGTAGTGCCTAATCTCAGGACGTGGGTCAATCTTGGGCGTTAGTCTGGCCGGGTGAAGCTGGTGGTGCAGGTCAAGCTCTTACCGACGTCCGTGCAGGCGGCGGCACTTGAGGCGACCCTGCGTGCCTGCAACGAGGCAGCCTCGTGGGCGAGTGAGGTTGCGTTCGAGAGGGAAACGTTCCGGAACTTCGCGCTGCGCGAGCACACCTACGCCGAGGTGAAGGAGCGGTGGGGGCTGGGAGCGCAGGCCGCCCAGCACGTGATCAAGAAGACCTGCGACGCGTACACCACGCTGCAGGCGAACCTGCGGGCGGGGAACCTCGGCAGGCCCGGCACGAAGCGCCACCGCCAGACCACCGGCAAGCCGGTCTCCTTCCGGTCCCATGCGGCCCAGCCCTATGACGACCGGATGCTGTCCTGGCAGATGGACACGCGCACCGTCTCGATCTGGACGACTGCCGGGCGGGTCAAGGGAGTCGCGTTCACCGGCAGTACGGAGCAGCTGGCCACCCTCGCCCGCTATCGCAAGGGTGAGTCGGATCTGGTGTGCCGGGACGGCTCCTGGTACCTGGTCGCGACCTGCGAGGTGCCCGAAGCGGAACTGAATACCGATCCGGTGGATTTCCTTGGGGTTGATCTGGGGATCGTGAACATCGCCACCACTTCGGACGGCCGCATCATGGCCGGACGGCAGCTCAACCGCATGCGGCTCCGCGACCGGAAGCTGCGCACCAAGCTGCAGAAGAAGAACACCAAGTCCGCCATGCGCCGCGCCGTACGGCGGCGCCGCAAGGACGCGCGGCGGGCCCGGGACATCAACCACAAGATCGCGAAACATATCGCGGCCGAGGCTGAACGCACCTCGCGCGGAATCGCCCTGGAAGACCTCACGGGCATCCGGGCGAGGGTACGGCTTCGCAAGCCCCAACGGGCCACGCTCCACACCTGGGCCTTCGCCCAGCTGGGAGAGTTCATCGTGTACAAGGCCCGCCGGGCAGGAGTGCCGGTGGTGTACGTCGACCCGGCGTACACCTCCCGCACCTGCGCCCAGTGCGGGCACATCGACAAGGCGAACCGGGTCTCCCAGGCCCGGTTCGTGTGCCGGTCGTGCGGATTCGTTGATCACGCCGACCGGAACGGCTCCCGCAACATCCGCGCCCGCGCGTGGACGTTGTGGCGACGCGGGGCCCCGTCAACGGCCCCTGCCGTCCCGCCTCCACGGCGGACGGCTGAACGCGGACAACGCATCACCGCCAGTGATGTCGCGTAACGCAAGCCCATCGCCTCAGCGACGGGTAGTTGACAGGCTCAGGCTGTACGTGAGCAGCGGGAGACCTGGAATGGGATCCCAGTCGCGCTCCGGAGTCCGTACGAAGCCCAGGCGGCGGTAGCCCCGGTGGGCCGCGAGCATGGCCGGCGTCGTCGACAGGACGAGCCGCGCGATGCCTTCCGTGCCGCGAGCCCGGTCGATACAGGCCTGTACGAGCGCCTCGCCGGCGCCAAGGCCGCGCGTCTCCCGTGCGACGGCGAGCATCCGGAACTCGGCCTCGTCGGGGCCGGCGACGTCAGCCCACGTATTGCCGGGCGGTGCATACGTGACTCCGCCGAGGAGCGTGCCGTCGGCACCGACGGCGACGAACACCTCGGCCTCGGCGACGCGACGGAGCACGGCCCGGAGCTTTTCGAGATACGGATCGTCGGCGCCGAAGTCGAGCAGACCGTCGTCGAGGTCGGCGTGGGCGGTGATCTCCCCGAGGGCGGTGTGTTCCGCTGGGGTGATCGGGCGGATCAACAGGTCCATGCCGGGGGTGTGCCGTACCGGCGAGGGAACCAGGGACTGTCTTCCGGATCGGGCCTGATCCAGACGAAAGGCCCTAACGCTGACGGCTGCTCAGGCCAGCTGTTTTCGCTGTGAGCCCGCCGTGTCCGCTGTCGGTGGACAACCCGGAAAGAACACAACGGTGCGCCATCATGACCGGATGGAGCGGAACGCAGCGGTGCATCGACTCGACCTGGGGTACTTCGTCCGACCTGCATCCGAGACCGGCGGCCCTCAGCCGCGGGTTGAACCCGTGCTCGCCTATTTGGTGCGGCGCGATGAAGGACTGATCCTCTTTGACACCGGTGTCGGATCCGCCGATCCCGAGGCCGAGGCCCACTACCGCCCTCAACGACGGCCGCTGGAGGGCGCCCTCGCGGCGGTCGGCGTCACCCTCGCGGATGTCTCCCTGGTCGTGAACTGCCACCTTCACTTCGACCACTGCGGCGGGAACCCCTTGCTGGCCAGAAAGCCGATCCTGGTGCAGGCCGTGGAGCTGGCCACTGCTCGCCAAGGCGATTACACGATTGACGAACTCATCGACTTCCCCGGTGCGACCTACGAGGAGATCGGCGGCGAAGCCGAGGTCTGGCCTGGAGTCTGGATCATTCCGACCCCCGGGCATACCGACGGGCACCAGTCGCTGGTGGTCAGGGAGAGCGATGGGACGGTGGTCCTCGCCGGTCAGGCGCACGACTTCGCGTCCCATTTCGCGTCGGATCACCTTGCCCGCCAGGCCACGCTCCAGGGTCTGGAGCAGCCGCTTCCGACCTATCAACGATGGCTGGAGCGGCTCACCGACTTCGACCCCCGACGCGTGCTCTTCGCACACGACTGCTCGGTCTGGGAGCCGCCCCGTCGGAGCGGCTGAGAACATCCACCCCAGGCGATACCCGGCTACCCAGGACAGGACTGGACCCTTCGACAAGATTTTCAGCAGTCTTCTAGCCGGCGGACGGGCTCGCGTCGGGTGACGGGCTCGACTCGGGCCTGGCCGACGGGAGTTCCACCCGGACGCCCGGGTCGCCCGCGTCCGCCGTGTAGTCCGCCGGGGAGGTCTCGTCGACGCCCGCCGGGGCCTTCACCGCGTTCAGGACGAACGTCAGCACCACGGTCACCACGGCGTTCAGCACGAACGCCGTCAGACCGATGTAGCCGATCTCGCCGATCCCCGGGATCTCCTTCGAGGATCCGCCGAAGTGCGCCTGGGTCGGGCTCGCCACTCCGTACGCGGCGAGCGTGCCGTACACCATGCCGACGGCCCAGCCCGCGAGCAGCGCCCAGCGGTGGAACCATCGGGTGAACAGGCCGCCGACCAGCGCCGGGAACGTCTGCAGGATCCAGATCCCGCCGAGCAGCTGGAAGTTGATCGCGACCGTCTTGTCCATGGTGAGGACAAAGACGAGCGCACCGACCTTCACCAGCAGCGACACCAGCTTGGAGACCTTCGTCTCCTGGGCCGGGGTCGCGTCGGGCTTCAGGAAGTCCTTGTAGATGTTCCGGGTGAAGAGGTTTGCCGCGGCGATCGACATGATCGCGGCGGGCACCAGCGCGCCGATGCCGATCGCGGCGAACGCCACACCGGCGAACCAGTCGGGGAACATGTTCTCGAACAGCTGCGGGATCGCCAACTGTCCGTTCTCCACCTTGACTCCGGCGGCGATCGCCATGAAGCCGAGCAACGCCAGCAGGCCCAGCATCAGCGAGTACAACGGCAGGATCGTGGTGTTCCGCCGGATCACCTCACGGCTGCGGCTGGAGAGCGTCGCCGTGATCGAGTGCGGGTACATGAAGAGGGCGAGCGCCGACCCCAGGGCCAGGGTCGCGTAACCCCATTGGCCGGGATCGGCCGGTGCGAGGGCGCCGCGCGGTTTGCCGGTTGCGGGGTTGGTCTGCGAGAACGCGTCGCCCGCCTTGGCGAAGATGTCGTCGAAGCCGCCCAGCTTGATCGGGATGTAGATGATTGCCACCGCGATGACCAGGTAGATCAGCCCGTCCTTGACGAACGCGATCAGCGCGGGGGCACGCAGCCCGGAGGAGTACGTGTACGCGGCGAGCACCGCGAACGCGATCAGCAACGGCAGGTCCTTGACGAACCAGTTGGTGTTCTCGCCGCCGCCGACGCCCATCACGTCAAGCACCGCCTGGATGCCGACGAGCTGAAGCGCGATGTACGGCATCGTGGCGAGGATGCCGGTGACGGCGACCGCCAGCGACAGACCCTTCGATCCGAAGCGACCGCGGACGAAGTCCGAGGTGGTGACGTACCCGTGCTTGTGCGACACCGACCACAGCCGCGGCAGGAAGGTGAAGATCAGCGGGTACACGAGGATGGTGTACGGGACCGCGAAGAAGCCGGCCGCTCCCGCTGCGTAGATCGCGGCGGGTACGGCGACGAAGGTGTACGCGGTGTACAGGTCGCCGCCGAGCAGGAACCAGGTGACCCAGGTGCCGAACGACCTGCCGCCCAGGCCCCATTCGTCGAGACTGGCCTCGTTCTCGGCCTTGCGCCAGCGCGCGGCCATGAAGCCGATGACCGTGACAGCCAGGAAGAAGAAGATGAAGACGCCGAGCGCGACGCCGTTCACGCCGTCCTTCATGCCGACGCACCCCCCTTGCGGGCGCGCTGGTCACGCTGCCAGAGCTTGTACGCGACCATCGTGAGCGCCGTGGAGATCAGCACCCAGACCATCTGGTACCAGTAGAAGAACGGGATGCCGATGAAGGTGGGGTCCACCTTCGCGTACGAACCCACCCAGAGCATCGCCACGAACGGGGCGGCGAGACAGAGGGCGATGAGCACTCTCACCGGTGTGACTGTCGGTGGTTTCGCGTCTGTTTCCTCGGGCATGTGGAGCCTCCATCTCCTCGCTGATCACCTGTTGTAATGTGCAGGCAATCTAGGGGAGCGTTTTGGCCACCGTCACCCCCTGTCCGCATTGCGGTCCGGCAACGGTGTGACGGAGCCGCTGGAGGGATTCTGCCCGGGGGACCGACTCCTGATGCTCTGTCCGGGGCCGGACAGTTGTCCGATCAGGAGCCGGTCCGCGGCCTCAGTCGGTCGGCCGCTTCAGCCGCGCCACGAACTTGTAACGGTCGCCGCGGTACACCGACCGCACCCACTCGACCGGTTCGCCCTGTCCGTCCAGGGAGTGACGGGACAGCATGAGCATCGGCAGGCCCACGTCCGTACCGAGCAGACCGGCTTCGCGCGGGGTGGCGAGCGAGGTCTCGATCGTCTCCTCGGCCTCGGCGAGCCGTACGTCGTACACCTCGGCCAGCGCCGTGTAGAGCGAGGTGTACTTCACCAGTGAACGACGCAATGCGGGAAAGCGTTTGGCCGAGAGGTGCGTGGTCTCGATGGCCATCGGTTCACCGCTGGCCAGGCGGAGCCGCTCGATCCGCAGCACCCGGCCGCCGGTGGTGATGTCGAGGAGCCCGGCGAGGGTGTCGTCGGCCGTGACATATCCGATGTCGAGTAGTTGAGATGTCGGTTCCAGGCCCTGGGCGCGCATGTCCTCGGTGTACGAGGTGAGCTGCAGGGCCTGGGAGACCTTCGGCTTGGCCACGAACGTGCCCTTGCCCTGGATGCGCTCCAGTCGGCCCTCGACGACCAGCTCCTGGAGCGCCTGGCGCACGGTCGTGCGCGAGGTGTCGAACTCTGCGGCCAGGGTCCGCTCCGGTGGCACCGGGGTGCCTGGCGGCATGGTGTCCGTCATGTCGAGGAGGTGGCGCTTCAGCCGGTAGTACTTCGGGACCCGCGCGGTGCGCGTGCCCGCGCCCGTCTCGTTCTCCGTACTGCCGCCCTCGGCACTCATGGCCCGCCTTCCCGACTGCTGCGTTGCTGCCGTCACCTGCTCCTCCGTCTGTCGCGGCTCACATGGTGGCACGGTCCGGTCACGGCTCGTCGCCCTCCCTCAGGTGTCGGTCCTATAACGGACGCGAGTGCACTTCTTATACACCCTTGACACCCCTAAAGGTCTAGGCCAAGCTCCGGGTACTGGTCTAAACCATTAAAGACCAGGTCCCAGCCCCACGGGCAGTACCCGTCGTATGCAATTGTGCGGCGGACGGCGATCTCGGGTGGTGGGGGGAATTCTCTTGCATCCCTGAGGAGGGTGTCGTGAAGCGCGGACTCATCGCGGCCATCGGTGTGGTGGCTCTCTTGGCCGGTGCCACTGCCTGTGGCTCGGACGACAAGACCGACAGCAGCAGCAAGAAGACCGTGCCCGACAGCTACAAGGGCCAGACGCTGACCGTCTGGGCCATGGACGGCTCCACGCCTCCCGGCTGGACCAAGGACCTCACCGCCGCCTTCAAGAAGAAGACCGGCGCCACGCTGAAGTTCCAGACCCAGAAGTGGGACGGCATTCAGCAGAAGATCACGACGGCTCTCTCCGAGTCGACCCCGCCGGACGTCATCGAGGTCGGCAACACCCAGACCCCGGCCTACGCGGCCACCGGGGGCCTCGCCGACCTGAGCGACCTCAAGCAGGAGATCGGCGGCGACTGGGTCGACGCGCTCAACAAGTCCTCGGTCTTCGACGGCAAGCAGTACGCCGCCCCGTGGTACTTCGCCAACCGCGTCGTCATCTACAACAAGAAGGTCTGGGCCGACGCCGGCATCACGGACACCCCGAAGACGCGCGACGAGTTCTTCAAGGACCTCGACGCCATCAAGAAGAAGGGCCAGGCCGAGCCGATCTACATGCCCGGCCAGAACTGGTACTTCTTCGACGGCCTGACCATCGGCCAGGGCGCGGACCTCGTGAAGAAGGAAGGCGACAAGTACGTCTCCAACCTCTCCGACCCCAAGGTCGCCGCGGCCATGGAGCTCTACAAGAAGTACCAGTCCTACTCCAAGGCCCCCAAGGACAAGGACGAGGCCACCCCGCAGCAGGCCGAGGTCTTCGCCAAGGGCAAGGTCGGTGCCTTCATCGGCATGGGCTGGGAGGCCGGCACGGCCATCGCGGCCAACAAGAAGATCGAGGGCGACATCGGCTACTTCACCATCCCGGGTGAGACCGCCGACAAGCCCGAGGGAGTCTTCCTCGGTGGCTCCAACTTCGCGGTAGCCGCGGGCAGCAAGAAGCAGGACCTCGCCAAGGAGTTCCTGAAGCTCGCCCTGTCCGACCAGTTCGAGGGCCAGCTGGCCAAGGAGAACGGCGTCATCCCGAACAAGGAGTCGCTCAACTCCAACCTGACGGGCAACGGTGCCGCCGAGGCCGCGGCCCCGGCCGCCACCGGTGGTGGCACCACCCCGCTCATCCCCGAGTGGGCCGCTGTCGAGAACGCGCCGAACCCGATCAAGAGCTACATGACCGCGGTTCTGAACGGTAAGTCCCCGGCCGACGCCGCCAAGGCGGTCGAGGCGGAGATCAACAAGCGTCTCTCGCAGAAGAGCTGACCGCACGCGCCGGGGGGCGGGCATCTGCCGCCCCCCGGCGCTCCCGCGTGACTCGACCGTACGGCCCAAGAAGAGATGGCGAGCATGTCAGCGCAGACCGAACAAGTGGACTCGGTCCCGGCAGCCGGCGTCCACAAGGATGACGCCCCTCCCGGCGGCCCCGCCGCATCGAGCACGGAGCGGGCCGGTGGATCCGCCCCCTACCTCCTCCTCCTGCCCGCACTGCTCGCCACAGCGGTGCTCCTGGGCTACCCGCTGGTCAAGAACGGCATGCTGTCGTTCCAGAACCTCAACCCGCGCCAGTTGATCCTCCACCTGACCGAGTGGAACGGCGTCGACAACTACAAGGAAATCCTCGGCAGCTCGGACTTCTGGAGGGTCGTCGAGCGGTCGGTCCTCTTCACCGCCGCCAACGTCGTCCTGATCATGCTGCTCGGGATGCTGGTCGGCCTGCTGCTCGCGCGGCTGGGCAAGAAGATGCGACTGCTGCTCATGCTGGGCCTGGTGCTCGCCTGGGCCATGCCGATGATCGCGGCGACCACGGTCTACCAGTGGCTGTTCGCCCAGCGGTTCGGTGTCGTCAACTACGTCCTCGACAGCCTCGGCTGGCACTCGATGGCCGACTTCAACTGGACGAGCAGTCAGTTCTCCACCTTCTCGCTGGTCACCCTGGTGATCGTCTGGCAGTCCATCCCGTTCGTGGCGATCAACCTGTACGCCGCGTCGACGACGATCCCCAAGGAGCTGTACGAGGCCGCCTCGCTCGACGGCGCCGGCTCCTGGAAGAGCTTCACCTCGGTGACGCTCCCGTTCCTCAAGCCGTTCCTGCTGGCCACGACGTTCCTCGAAGTCATCTGGGTCTTCAAGTCCTTCGCCCAGCTCTTCGCGATCAACGGCGGCGGCCCGGACCGGCTCACGGAGACCCTGCCCGTCTACGCGTTCGTCGAAGGCGTCGGCAACCAGCACTTCGGCATGGGTGCGGCCATCTCGTTCCTGACGATCATCGTTCTGCTGGCGATGACCGGTTACTACCTGCGCACCGTACTCAAGCAAGAGGAGGACGAGCTATGAGGCGCTCACTGTTCGGCCGGATCTGGCCCAACCTGACGGCTGTCGTCCTCTTCATAGGCTTCGCCTTCCCCGTCTACTGGATGTTCAGCACGGCGTTCAAGCCGACCGGCGACATCATCACCGACACCCCGGTGTGGATCCCCACCGACATCACCCTCGGGCACTTCAAGAAGGCCATCGCGGCCGACCACTTCTGGACCCTGGTCGGCAACTCGTTCACGGTGACGATCCTCTCCGTGGCCGCCTCGCTGGTGATCGCGCTGCTGGCGTCCTTCGCGATGGCGCGCATGCGCTTCAAGGGCCGCCGCGGCATCCTGCTGACGTTCATGATCGCGCAGATGGCGCCGTGGGAAGTCATGGTCATCGCGATCTACATGCTGGTCCGCGATGCGGACATGCTGAACAGCCTGGTCCCGCTGACGGTCTTCTACATGATGATGGTCCTGCCCTTCACCGTCCTGACGCTGCGCGGCTACGTCGCCGCGGTGCCCAAGGAACTGGAGGAGTCCGCCATGGTCGACGGCTGCACCCGCCCGCAGGCGTTCAGGAAGGTGATCCTGCCGCTGCTCGGCCCCGGTCTGATGGCGACCTCGCTCTTCGGATTCATCACCGCCTGGAACGAGTTCCCGCTCGTCCTCATCCTCAACAAGGACATCGAGTCCCAGACCCTGCCGCTCTGGCTCTCGCAGTTCCAGACCGCGTTCGGTGACGACTGGGGGGCGACCATGGCTGCCTCCTCGCTCTTCGCGATCCCGATCCTGATCCTCTTCATCTACTTGCAGCGCAAGGCCGTCAGCGGTCTTACCGACGGCGCCGTGAAGGGATAACGCCGCGTCATGACCACGCTCACCTCCACCACGGACACCGTCACGCGCGACGCCCTGGCCGTCCTGCAGCCGGGGTTCGCCGGCACCACCGCGCCGGACTGGCTGCTGCGCCGAGTCGGCGAGGGACTCTCCTCCGTCGGTCTGTTCGGCCGCAACATCGAGACGCCGGAGCAGCTCTCCGCGCTCACCGCCCAGCTCCGGGCCGAGCGGGACGACGTACTCGTCGCGATCGACGAGGAGGGCGGTGACGTCACCCGGCTCGAGGTGCGTCACGGCTCGTCCTTCCCAGGCAACCTCGCACTCGGCGCCGTCGACGACCTGGGGCTGACCCGTGCGGTCGCCCAGGAGCTCGGCCGCCGGCTCGCCGAGTGCGGCGTCAACCTCAACTGGGCGCCGTCCGCCGACGTCAACTCGAACCCGGGCAACCCGGTCATCGGCGTACGGTCCTTCGGAGCCGACCCGCACCTCGTCGCCCGTCACACCGCCGCGTACGTCGAGGGACTCCAGGCCGCCGGGGTCGCCGCCTGCACCAAGCACTTCCCGGGGCACGGCGACACCGCGGTCGACTCGCACCACGCGCTGCCCCGCATCGATGTGGACCTCGACACCCTGCACGCCCGTGAGCTGGTGCCTTTCCGGGCGGCGATCGCGGCAGGTTCCAAATCGGTGATGAGCGCGCACATTCTGCTTCCCGCGCTCGACCCCGACCGCCCGGCGACGCTGAGCCCGCAGATCCTCACCGGCCTGCTGCGCGAGGAACTGGGTTACGACGGGCTGATCGTCACCGACGGCATGGAGATGCGGGCCATTTCCTCGACGTACGGGATTGAGCGCGGTTCCGTCCTCGCGATCGCCGCGGGCGCCGACGCGATCTGTGTCGGCGGCGGGCTGGACGACGAGGACACCGTGCTGCGGCTGCGCGACGCGCTGGTCGCGGCGGTACGGACCGGCGAACTGCCCGAGGAGCGGCTGGCCGACGCGGCGGCGCGGGTACGTGCCCTCGCGTCCTGGACGCGGCGGGCGAGGGGGGTTGTCCCGGAGCCGGGCGCGGCAACGCAGGAGGGGACCGCGCCCGGCACCGGTATCGCTTCCGACATCGGCCTGGTGGCCGCCCGTCGTGCGGTGCAGGTGTCCGGCACGGCCGGACCACTGACCGAACCGGCGTACGTCGCCGCGTTCACTCCGGTCGCGAACATTGCGGTCGGCGACGAGACCCCGTGGGGCATCGCGGCCGAACTGGCCCGGATCCTGCCGGGCACCGGCACCGACACCTACAACAGCGAGACCGAGGCCCCCGTGACAGCGGTCCTGGACGCCGCGGGGGACCGCCGCATCGTCGCGGTCGTCCGCGACGCCCACCGTCACCCGTGGATGACGGACGCCATGGACGCCCTGATCGCCGAGCGCCCCGACACCGTGGTCGTCGAAATGGGCGTTCCCCAGGAGTCCCCGAGAGGCGCGCTGTACGTAGCCACCCACGGCGCAGCCCGAGTCTGCGGCCAGGCAGCAGCAGAGGCCATCACGGGATCATCCGGCCCGTCCGGAGCCTGACACGGGAACGGTCCGCACGCCGCCAGGGGGGTTGAGCCGGGACTCACTCCTGCTCACTGCCCAGGACCGGTTCCGACCTCGGTCCGGCGATCGAGGAAGACGCGCCCGCCGGTCGCGCAACCGGCACACGAAAGGGCCGGGACACCCCATGCGGTGTCCCGGCCCTTTCGAGCCATCAGGCCCTGTCCGGCAAGCTTTGCCCCGTCGCACCGCCCGCTCGCCGCGTCGGCCAAAAGCCCAGGCGGCTCATTCCCCCTGCTCTCCACTCCGTTCGAGCAGGGGGACCCCATCCGAGGATGTCCGGCCGCCTTGCGATCGCACGCACCGGACGACGCTCCTCATGGGGCAGACATGGCCGGTCGCGGCGCTAGATCCCCTGCCACCGCGGCTTCGCCGCATACGTGGCCCGGAAGTAGTCCGCCAGCTTCAGCTTCGACGCCGCGGCCTCGTCCACGACCACCGTCGCATGCGGATGCAGCTGCAGGGCCGACGCCGGTACGAACGACGCCACCGGCCCCTCGACCGTCAGCGCCACCGCCTCGGCCTTGCCCTCGCCCGTCGCCAGCAGGATCGGGTGGCGGGACTCCAGGATCGTGCCGATGCCCTGCGTGATGACGTGGTGCGGCACCTGGCTGATGTCGTTGTCGAAGAAGCGCGCGTTGTCGACGCGGGTCTGCTGGGTCAGCGTCTTGATCCGGGTACGGGACGCCAGCGAGGAGCACGGCTCGTTGAACCCGATGTGCCCGTCCGTGCCGATCCCGAGCAGCTGCAGGTCCACTCCGCCCGCCGTGGCAAGCGCCTGGTCGTACGCCTCGCAGGCGGCCTGGACGTCCTCGGCGGAGCCGTCCGGGCCCATGAAGGACTCCTCTGACAGTCCGAGCGGCTCGACGACCTCGCGCAGCACCACCGAACGGTACGACTCGGGGTGGCCGGCCGGCAGTCCCACGTACTCGTCGAGCTGGCAGATGCGCGCACGCGAGGCGTCCACCTCGCCGGAGCGCACCTTGGCCGCCAGCGCCTGGTAGATGGGCAGCGGGGTCGAGCCGGTGGCAACGCCGAGAAGGGCGTCGGGCTTGCGGCTCAGCAGGGCGCCGATGGCTCCCGCGATGAGTTCGCCGCCTGCCTTGGCGTCCGGGACGATGACAACTTCCACGCGGGGCCTGCCGATCTGAAGAGTCGCGACATGTGGTATAGACCAATCTAAGGCTAATCTAGCAGAGCCTGGCAACCCGCAGGTGACGTCCGGCTTCCCTTCGTGCGCTGTCCGGCCGCAGCCCGCTGGCGGCGCTCCCGCACCCCGTGGTCGACTTGGTCGAACGGCGCTCCGGACGCACCGAGACACCCCTGGGAGGCGCCCGACATGTCCGCCACGTTTTCGGCCGGTCAGGAGGAGCAGCCGGGCCGGATCATGTCCGGCGAGATGGCCGAGCAGCCCGGGGTGCTGCGCCGCATCCTCGACCGGGGCGCCCCCCTGATCCGCGCGGTGGCCACCGAGATCGCGGCGAAGAAGCCGCGCTTCGTCCTCCTCACCGCCCGCGGCACGTCGGACAACGCCGCGCTCTACGCGAAGTACCTGCTGGAGATCCGGCTCGGGCTGCCCTGCGGTCTGGCCTCGATGTCGACCACCACCGCGTACGGTGCGAAGCCGGACCTGCGCGACGTCCTCGTCATCACGGTCAGCCAGTCCGGCGGCTCGCCCGACCTGGTGGCGTCCACCGGAGCGGCCCGCGAGGCCGGTGCCCTCACCCTGGCCGTCACCAACAACCCGGACTCGCCGCTCGCCGCCGTCTCCGAGTACCACATCGACATCCTGGCGGGTCCGGAGAAGGCTCTCCCGGCCACGAAGACCTACACCGCCTCCCTGCTGTCCCTCTATCTCTTCGTCGAGGGCCTGCGCGGCGGTGACGGCGGCGCCGCCGCGAGCCTGCCGGAACTGGCGGAGGCGATCCTGGCCCGCAAGGACGAGGTCAAGGCCTTGGCCGCGCGCTACCGTTTCGCCGAGCGCATGGTCATCACCTCGCGCGGCTACGGCTACCCGACGGCCAAGGAAGCCGCTCTGAAGCTGATGGAGACGAGCTACATCCCCGCTCTCTCCTACTCGGGCGCGGATCTGCTGCACGGCCCGCTCGCCATGGTCGACAACATCTCCCCGGTGATCGCCGTCGTCACGGACGGCCGGGGCGGCGAGGCCCTCCAGCCGGTCCTGGACCGGCTGCGCGGCCGCGGCGCGGACCTCTTCGTGGTCGGCCCCAAGGCCCAGGTGGAGGCGGCGTCCGGGGGATTCGTACTGCCGACGGCCGGGGTCGCCGAGGAGGTCCAGCCGATCCTGGAGATCCTGCCGCTGCAGATGCTGGCGTACGAGGTGACGATCGCCCGCGGCCAGGACCCGGACGCGCCCCGTGCCCTGGCCAAGGTCACCGAGACCCGCTGACCGCGCCGGTCTCCGGTGGGAGAGGTCCGCAGAGACACCCGCGGGCCGCGGCGCCGGGGCGGGACCCTCAGCCCGTCCGGCACCGCAGCCCGGAGTTGCTCGGCCGGCGGTGTGCGGTGCCCCCGGCCGGGGGAGGTACCGGCGCAGTCAGGGCAGAGAGCGCGGGTACCTCGATCCACTCTCCTGTGCGGGGAGAGCGGAAGCTCTGTCTTGAGCATTGTGGACTAGACCATTCTCGTCTGTCCATCCATCGGAGCACGCCAATTTGCGGCCACTGTCCCCTTGCACGTACGGGCAGGCCGTTCGGTTCGGAACCGGTGCGTATCCACAGGTACGCTCGCACACGTGCCCTCCATGAACGACCTCGTCCGCCAGCACACAGCCCTCGGCGACACCGACCTCGAGTGGCTGCATCTACTGGTCTCGGAGTGGCAGCTGCTCTCCGACCTGTCCTTCGCCGACCTCGTCCTGTGGGTGCCCACCCGCGACGGGACCCGCTATGTGTCCGTCGCCCAGATGCGGCCCAACACGGGACCCACCTCGTACCAGGACGACATGGTCGGCCATCTGGTGCCGCGCGGCCGCCGCCCGCTGCTGGACGCGGCGCTGGACGAGGGCCGGATCGTCCGCGAGGGCGACCCGGAGTGGCGCGAGGAGGTGCCGGTACGGGTCGAGTCGATCCCCGTGCGCAGGGAGGGCCGGGTTCTGGGCGTCATCGCCCGCAACACGAATCTCCTGACCGTCCGTACCCCGTCCCGGCTGGAGCTCACCTATCTGCAGTCGGCCTCCGACCTGGCCCAGATGATCGCCGCGGGGTCCTTCCCGTTCCCGGGCCAGCAGGTCGACATGGATGCATCGCCGCGTGTCGGTGACGGACTGATCAGGCTCGACGCCGACGGTGTCGTTCAGTACGCCAGCCCCAACGGCCTCTCCGCATACCACCGCCTCGGTCTCGCCTCCGACCTCGTCGGACACCACCTCGGCAGGACCACCGCCGAACTCGCCCCCTCCCGCGGCCCGGTGGACGAGGCCCTGGTCAAACTGGCGAGCGGTTATGCGCCCCGGGAGTTCGAGGTCGAATGCGCGGGCGGTGTGATCCAGCTCCGGGCGATCCCGCTCAAGCCCAAGGGGGTCAGGATCGGCTCCCTGGTCCTCCTCCGTGACGTCACCGAACTGCGTCGCCGCGAGCGCGAGTTGATCACGAAGGACGCGACCATCCGGGAGATCCACCACCGGGTGAAGAACAACCTTCAGACGGTGGCTGCCCTGTTGCGTCTGCAGGCCCGCCGGATGGGGTCCGCGCAGGGCCGCGAAGCCCTCAACGAGGCGGTACGGCGCGTCGGTTCGATCGCCATCGTCCATGAGACGCTGTCCCAGAATCTGGACGAGCGAGTCGAGTTCGACGAGATCGCCGACCGGGTCATCGCGATGGTCGCCGAGATCTCCCCGGGCCGGGTCACCTGCCGGCGTACGGGGCGCTTCGGCATCCTCGATGCGGAAGTGGCCACTCCGCTTGCCATGGTGCTCACCGAGGTGCTTCAGAACGCCCTGGAGCACGCGTTCACCGTCGGCCAGAGCGGCACGGTCGAGGTCTCGGCGGTGCGCGGCGGCTCGTCGGCCGAGGCGCGATTGCTGATCACCGTCCAGGACGACGGGTGCGGGCTGCCCGAGGGGTTCGACCCGCAGCGGGCCGGCAACCTGGGGCTGCAGATCGTACGGACGCTGGTGGAGGGCGAGTTGAGCGGATCGTTCGGCATGGTCCCGGCCCCCGGGCGCGGCACCCAGGTGGTCCTCGACATTCCGGTCCGCGCGGAGAAGTGACCGGGCCGCCGCCGGGGCGCACCCGACGGACGGCGCGAACGGGAATGCGCAAAGCAGTGGGCCCGGACCGTTGATCACGGTCCGGGCCCACTGCTTCATGCGTGCGCTTTTGGGGTACTGCGCGCTGCGACTCGGGGGGCGGGTTCGTGCGTACGCTCTGTACGCGCCGCCTGACTGAGGCTCGTAGCGGTGGCGTCGAATCAGGCGCTGGCGTTACGCGCCCGGTTGCGAGCGGCACGGCGCTTCATTGCGCGGCGCTCGTCCTCGCTGAGGCCACCCCAGACGCCGGAGTCCTGGCCGGACTCGAGCGCCCACTGCAGGCACTGCTCCATGACGGGGCAGCGACGGCAGACGGCCTTGGCTTCCTCGATCTGCAGCAGCGCAGGACCGGTGTTGCCGATGGGGAAGAACAGCTCGGGGTCTTCCTCACGACAAACGGCGTTGTGACGCCAGTCCATGGCTGCTACCTCTCCTTGGTATTACATACACGTTGCTTGTGAATGTGAACGCTTTCACGAATCCCCCCACAAGTGATGGGCCGACGCCCAGATGAACTGGTTGTGGTCCTGTGCAAGTGAGGAGGGGTTCTGGCTCTCAGTGGAGGCCGTTGTTGCGGGCCGTCCCGATCGCCATGTAGAGATTCGCAAACCTCGGCGGCGGATACAACCCCTTCTGGAAACTTTTTTTTGATTCCTCGGTGTCGGCTAGGTCACAGCCGTACTTCCATGGGGTGGAAGCCAGTCCAAACGTTCGAGTTAAAGGACTTTTGCTCCTTCCGCTCACACAATCACACGCAGTGCACGGCGTACGCCTGTGAACGTCACACTCGTGCGCAGGCCCAGGTGGTCACCGTCCATCTGGAAGGGCAGCGGGACCTTTGAATGCAAGGTGAAGTCCGTGAGGTCGTGGAGTGAAACCGCGTGCTTGCCGTGCGGGCCCTTCTCGGGGCTCGAGGTGAGCAGCTGGGTGCCGTACCGGGCGACCGCCGGAGTGGAGAGGCGCTTCAGGCCGAGGACGTCCAGGGCTGTGTCGAACGACGCCTTCGGGGACGCGTACATCGGGCGGTTCCCCAGGTAGGTCCAGGGGGCGGTGTTCGAAATTATGGAGAGCGCGAGATCGGTGACCGGGTCCTGGCCGGGGACGTCCAGCGTGATCACCCCGTGCCGCCGGTGCGGCTCCTCCAGGAACTGCCGGACCACCTGGCGCACGTACAGCGCATGTGTGGACCGCTTCCCGCGTTCGCGTTTCTGTTCGACGCGACCGACCACGCCCGCGTCGAACCCGAGACCGGCACAGAACGTGAACCAGCGTTCGGGGACCGACTCGTCCTCGGTGCCCGGCGTGCCGGCCGCAAGCCCCAGGCCGACCGTGCGTTCGGTCCGGTTGGCGAGCGCGTCCAGGATGGCTCCGGTCGCCTCCACCGCGTCGTTCGGCAGGCCGAGTGCGCGCGCGAAGACATTGGTGGAGCCACCGGGGACCACGGCCAGGCTCGGCAGGTTGCCGATGTCGGGACCGCGGTGCAGCAGACCGTTCACGACCTCGTTGACCGTGCCGTCGCCGCCGAGGGCGACGACGAGATCGATGTCGTCCGAGTCCGCGGCCCGCCGTCCCAGGTCCCGGGCATGCCCCCGGTACTCCGTGGTCACCGCCTCGAGCTTCATCTCGCTGGCGAGCGCGTGGATGAGCACGTCACGGGTACGCGCACTGGTGGTGGTAGCAGCTGGATTGACCACGAGGAGTGCGCGCATGGCCGCCAGACTACCTACCGCGCGGTACCCGTCTGAAGTCCCGCCCCCCGCCCTTCACGTTCGGTGACGGCACGGCTGCAAGGGGCTCGGGCGCGGCACCCCGGCCAGGACCCCGGCTTCGCTTTCAGCGGGCCGGGATGTCAACCTGCAAGGGTGAGTACTCAGCAGAACATGCCGTCCTCGTCGCCCATGGCCGAGCCGACGAAGCCGGCCAGGATCACTCTCGTGGCCGGGCTCAATGTCCTCGAAGGGGCGGCGCTCGCCCTCGGCGGGATCTACATGCTGGTCATGGGGCTGCTCGGTCGGCCCGAGAGCCCGCAGCAGGCGGAGATGGGCGGGCTCACTCTGATCGCCCTGGGCCTGATCCCGCTGATCGCGTCCCGCGGACTGGTGCGGCGGCGCAGCTGGAGCCGCGGCCCGGCGCTCATCACACAGATCATCGCGCTGCCGGTGGCCTGGACGCTGCTGCGGTCGCACGGCGCTCTGATCCCGGCCGGGATCGTCCTCGCCGCGGTTTCGCTGACGGCGCTTTTCCAGCTGGCCAGGCCGGCGACCCGGGAAGCGCTCGGCATCCGCGGACCGGGCGCGACGCCGGACGCGTGACCTGGCGGCGCAGCACGTCCGCAGCCGGACGCGGAAGCGCACCGTACGGCCGCTGAACCACAGCGCCCGCAGCCCGTCCGGCTACTCCTCGACGAGCAGCCGCTCGCGCAGCTGCGCCAGCGTGCGTGCCAGCAGACGCGAGACGTGCATCTGCGAGATGCCGACCTCCTGTGCGATCTGCGACTGGGTCATGTTGCCGAAGAACCGGAGCAGCAGGATGCGCTTCTCCCGGGGTGGCAGGTCCTCCAGCAGCGGCTTCAGTGACTCCCGGTATTCGACGCCCTCCAGCGCCTCGTCCTCCGAGCCCAGCGTGTCCGCCACCGCCGGGGACTCGTCGTCCGTGTCCGGCACGTCGAGCGACAGCGTGCTGTACGCATTGGCCGATTCCAGGCCCTCCAGGACCTCTTCCTCGGAGATGCCCAGCCGCTCCGCCAGCTCGTGCACCGTGGGCGACCGGCCGTGCTGCTGGGAGAGCTCGGCGGTGGCCGTGGTGAGCGAGAGGCGCAGCTCCTGCAGCCGGCGCGGCACCCGGACCGCCCAGCCCTTGTCGCGGAAGTGGCGCTTGATCTCGCCGACGACGGTCGGCGTGGCGTACGTCGAGAACTCGACGCCCCGGTCCGGGTCGAACCGGTCCACCGACTTGATCAGGCCGATGGTGGCGACCTGGGTCAGATCGTCCAGCGGCTCGCCGCGGTTGCGGAACCGGCGGGCCAGATGTTCCACGAGCGGGAGATGCATCCGCACGAGCCGGTTGCGCAGCTCGGCCTTCTCCGGCGAGCCGTCGGGGAGTTCCCGCAGCTCGTAGAAGAGCGCCCGCGCCCCGCTGCGGTCGTGTGGATCGTGGTGCCCGTGCTCGCTCATCTGGCCTGCCCGCTTCGCCTGCGACTGCTCCACCGCGACCGTACGGACCACCGGCCCGTCCGCCTCGTCCACCGGATGGGGCATGGCCTGCTGCTCCGGGATGCCTGCTGCTCGCACCACCCCTGGTCGGATCGTCTCGTCTCGCACAGGACCGTCCCCGTTCCCGTTGCTCACGCCGGCCCGGGTCCCGCGCCGCGCTGTTTGTACAGGCTGATGCTGACCGTACGGTCATCGGCGACCGTGGAGTCGACCTTGCCGGCCAGCGCGGAGAGCACTGTCCAGGCGAAGGTGTCGCGCTCCGGGGCCCGGCCGTCCGTTGTCGGGGCGGCCACCGTCACCTCAAGGGAATCGTCGACGAGTCGGAACACGCAGCTGAGGACGGAGCCCGGCACGGCCTGCTGAAGCAGGATCGCGCAGGCCTCGTCGACCGCGATACGAAGATCCTCGATCTCGTCGAGAGTGAAGTCCAAGCGCGCTGCGAGACCGGCCGTGGCCGTACGCAACACCGACAGGTAGGCACCCGCAGCGGGCAGCCGGACTTCCACGAAGTCCTGATTCCCGGGCTCGCCTGCGATCTGGGACACCCTCACCTCCAAGGTGGCACAAACTCATTCGAGGTTCCGGGAGGGCGCCCCGGAGCCATGCGGTACGTCTTCGGTTCTTGGTCCGGCGACGCTATCGCGATCCATGATGCCGTGTCGCCGGGACCTCATCCCATGACTGTCACTCATGGTAAACCCATGAGTACACACAGTGGCTAGAGGTCTGCGGCAGTCAATTGCGAAGAACCGGCGCCGGTTTGACGTACCCAGCCATCACACGATCGAACCGTCCTCGAAGCACCAGCGCCAGCTCTCTCCCGCCTCGAAGCTCCGCATGATCGGGTGGCCGGTCTCCTTGAAGTGTCCCGTCGCGTGCTGCAGGGGCGACGAGTCGCAGCAGCCGACATGGCCGCAGGCCAGGCAGAGCCGCAGTTGCACGGGGTGGGTGCCCGCGGCAAGACATTCGGGACATGTCTCGCTGAGCGGGACAGGCTCGGGGCGGGGCAGTTCGGGAACGTGCAGGCACTCACTCATGATTGTCAGGTTACGACGGATGCGAGGGCCGTGAGATGGATGTATTGCCGCTGGTGGCACTGGTCGCGGCCAGTGCCGCGATCGCGGGCGCGGCGAGGCGCACCCCGGTACCGGCCCCGCTGCTGCTGGTCGCCGCGGGGCTGCTCGCCTCCTATCTGCCCGGGGTGCCGACCTACACCCTGGACGCGCACATCGTGCTGCCGCTGCTGCTGCCGCCACTGCTCTACACGGCTGCGGTCGACAGCTCGTACCTCGATCTGCGGGCCAATGCCCGGCCGATCGCCCTGCTCTCCGTCGGCTACGTCCTCTTCGCGACCTTCGCGGTCGGCTGGCTGGCGTACTGGCTCGTGCCCGACCTGCCGCTGACCGCCGCGCTGGTGCTGGGCGCCGTCATCGCGCCGCCGGACGCCGTCACGGCGGCCGCCATCGCCCGCCGGGTCGGGCTGCCCAGCCGGGTCACGACGATCCTGCAGGGCGAGTCCCTGGTGAACGATGCGACGGCGATCACCGCCTACAAGGTGGTGCTGGCCGCTGCCGTCGGCGAGGGCGTCAGCTGGGGCGCCGGGATCGGCGAGTTCCTCGTCGCGGCGGTCGGCGGTGTCGGGGTCGGCCTGGTGCTGATGGTGCCGCTGCACTGGCTCCGTACGCACCTCAAGGAAGCCCTGCTGCAGAACACCCTGTCGCTGCTGATCCCCTTCGTGGCGTACGCGGCGGCGGAACGCGTGCACGCCTCCGGAGTGCTCGCCGTGGTCGTCGTGGCGCTCTATCTGGGGCACCGCTCCTGGCAGGTCGACTTCGCGACCCGGCTCCAGGAGGCGGCCGTGTGGAAGATGGTCGCGTTCATCCTGGAGTCGGCGGTCTTCGCGCTGATCGGACTGCAGCTGCCCTTCGTGCTCAAGGGGCTCGGCACCTATGCCGTCACGGAGGCTCTCTGGTACGCGGTTGCCGTCTTCCTCGCCGTCGTCGTGGTCCGCTTCATCTGGGTGTACCCGGCCACGTATCTGCCGCGGTGGCTGTCGAGACGGATCAGGGAGCGCGAGCCCGAGACCAACTGGACCGCGCCCCTGATCGTCGGCTGGGCCGGGATGCGCGGCGTCGTCTCGCTCGCCATTGCCTTCTCCATCCCGCTGGTGATGACCTCCGGGGAAGCCTTCCCCGCACGCAACCTGGTGCTCTTCCTGACCTTCACGACGGTCATCGGCACGCTGGTCATCCAGGGGCTCACCCTGCCTCTCCTGGTGCGCGTCCTGAAGCTCCCCGGGCGCGACGCGCAGGCCGAGACCCTGGCCGAGGCACAGGCCCAGAGCGAGGCGTCCACGGCCGCCGAGGCGCGCCTGGTAGAGCTCCTCCAGGATCCGCGCAACTGCCTGCCCGGACCGCTCACCGACCGGCTCCGCGCCGTCCTGGAGCGCCGCCGCAACGCCGTGTGGGAGAGGCTCGGCGCCTCCAATCCGCTGACCGGGGAGTCGGCGGACGACACCTACCGGAGGCTGGCCGGCGAAATGATCGAGGCCGAGCGCACCGTCTTCGTCCGGCTGCGGGACGAGCGCCGGATCGACGACGAGATGCTGCGGAACCTGCTGCGGCGGCTGGACCTGGAGGAGGCGGCAGCCTACCGGGAGGAGTCCGGTACCCCCCAGCGCTGACCCGTGACGACAGCGGCGACCGTGGTGCCCGGAGCGAACGCGCCCTCCTCGGCGAGTGTCGTCAGTCCATAGAGCAATTTGGCGACATAGAGCCGCTCGACAGGCAGCCCGTGCCGGTCCTCGAAGTCGTCGGCGAAGGCGTGCAGCTCCGGTGTCGTCCGGGCGTAGCCGCCGAAGGCGAAGCGCTCGTCCAGCGACCACGCCCCGGCCGGGCCGCCGAACGCCTCCCGCTGCAGCTCCCGTACCGCGTCCCCCAGGAAGCCGCCGCGCAGCACCGGGATGCCGAGTGCCCGCTGACCGGGTGCGAGGCCCGCGGCGAGACCGGCGAGGGTGCCACCGGTGCCACAGGCCACCGCGACCACGTCGGCCAGGCCGTGCAGCTCCCGCCCCAGCGCTGTGCAGCCCTGTGCGGCCAGGGCGTTGCTGCCGCCCTCCGGGACGACGACGCACTCCCCGCAGTCGCTCAGCAGCCCCGCCAGGACCGCTGGATCGGCCTTCGCGCGGTACGTGGCGCGGTCCACGAAGCACAGACGCATGCCGTCCGCCGCGCACTGTGCCAGCGACGGGTTGAGCGGGCGGCCGGCCAGTTCGTCGCCGCGCACGACGCCGACGGTCGGGAAGCCGAGCAGCCGGCCGGCGGCGGCGGTGGCGCGCAGATGGTTGGAGTACGCACCGCCGAAGGTCAGCACGGTGCGTCCGGCGGCGGCCGCCAGGTTGGGGGAGAGTTTGCGCCACTTGTTGCCCGGCAGATCGGGGTGGATCAGATCGTCGCGTTTGAGCAGCAGCCGCACGCCGTGCCGGGCGAAGCGCTCGTCCTCGGCCGGTTGCAGGGGTGACGGGAGCACCGGATGCAGCCGGGAGAGGGCGGGCGGATCGGAGGGCATGCGCCCATTGTCGCCCGGCGGCCCGGTGACCTCGGGCGGGGCGTGCGGGCTACTTCAGCCGGTCGCGGATCCGGGCGCGCATGGAGTCCATCGTGAAGCCGCGCGGATCGACCTTGCCGGGCTGCCACTCCCTGTGTCCGATGACGGACCGGGAGGTCCAGCCGTGGTGGCGGCAGATGGCGGCGGCGGCCTTCTCGACGGCGTCCAGCTGGACATCGGGCCACGGGTCCTGGCCGTCGCCGAGGTTCTCGCACTCGAAGCCGTAGAAGTGCCTGTTCCCGTCGGTGTTGGCCTCGTTGTCGGCCGGCAGGCGCTTCTCGGCGACGACGGCGCGCAGGACGTCGTCGTCACCGAATCCGGCGTGGTTGGTGCGGCCGTAGCCGACCAGATGGATCCGGCCGTCCTTGGCGATCACGCCGTGGCAGAGCGGTCCGGGAAGCTCCGGGTAGCCGTCACGGCAGATGCGGACGGTGGCCTCGGTGCCCCTGGTGGCGGTGTGATGGATCATCACGCCGTTGACGGGCCCCCAGGGGCCCTTGTGGTTGCGGTTGTGCGTACGCCAATCGCCGACCCGGAGGACGGTGAGCCCTTCGTTCATCAGGGCTTCGAGGAAGGTGCTCGCGGACATGGGTGAGGACATGGCCGACTCCTTGGGCGCATGGGGGAGCGAGTCCTTACAGCGCTTGTACCGGAGCGCAGGGCTCCGGGCCATTCCCGGGCCCTGCGTTCGGGCGGTGTGCGAGCCGATCCGGTCAATCCCGCGAGCACCCGCGGCGGTTCAGCCCTGGGCGAGCCACAGGTCGGGGCCGAACACCTCGTAGTGGATGTCGGCCGCCGGGACACCCTTGGCCAGCAGCTGGGTGCGCACGGCCCGCATGAAGGGCAGCGGACCGCAGAGGTACGCGTGCGTGCCGGGCCGGACCGGGATGCTGCCCAGGTCGACCAGGCCGGTGCGGTCGGCCGGGTGGCCGGGCTCCGGGCTCTCGTACCAGAAGTGTGCTGCGCCGTCCGGGAGCTTGGCGGTGAGCTGTGCATGGTCGGTGCGCAGGGCGTGGTCGGCGGGGGAGCGGTCGCCGTGCACGACGGTGACCGGGGCCCGGTGGCCGGTCGCCGCGAGGTGCTCCAGCATCGACAGCATCGGGGTGCAGCCGATGCCCGCGGAGGCGAGCAGCAGCGGGGCGTCGACGGCGTCGATGACCAGATCGCCGTACGGGGCGGAGACACGCAGGCGGTCACCGGCCCGGGTGGCGGCGTGCAGGTGCGTCGAAACCTCGCCGTCGGGCGATCCGTCGCCGTGCACCCGCTTGACGGTGATCGAGTGCAGCCGGGAGCCGGGGCCGCCGGAAAGGCTGTACTGCCGAATCTGCCGGGCCCCGTCGGGCAGTTCCACCTGCACGGAGACGTACTGGCCGGGCCGGAAGTCGGGGGCGGGCGCGTCGTCGGCCGGGCGAAGCTGGAAGGTGGCGACGTCGTCGTTCTCCTCGATCCTCGCAACCACCTCCCACTCGCGCCAGACGTCACCGGCGACGAGGCCCCGCTGGGCGTAGAGCCGGTCCTCGATGGCGATCAGGGCGTTGGCCATCAGCCAGTAGACCTCGTCCCAGGCGGCCGCGACCTCCGGTGTGACCGCGTCACCGAGCACCTCGGCGATGGCGGCGAAGAGATGGGTGTGCACCACCTCGTACTGTGCGGCGGTCACGCCGAGCGAGGCGTGCTTGTGGGCGATGCGGCTGAGCATCACGTCGGGACGGATGTCCGGGTGCTCGACCAGCTGGGTCGCGAACGCGGCGATGGACCCGGCGAGGGCCTGGCGCTGGGCGCCGGAGGCCTGGTTGCCGCGGTTGAAGAGGTCGCGCAGCAGCTCGGGGTGGGCGTCGAAGAGTTTCCGGTAGAAGAGATCGGCGATGTCCCCGATGGCTGCGCCGACGGCGGGGAGGGTGGCACGGACGGTGGCGGTCGACGACTCGGAGAGCATCGGGCGGACTCCTCAAGGTGAATTGGTATCTGAGATTCTTATTTTTGGGCAGAGGTGAGGCCGGGGTGTACCCGGCGGGGGATTCAGTCGGCGGGACGGCTGCTGCTGATGCCGATCAGCAGGGGGCCGGTGGGGGAAGCGACGAGTTCGGTGACGGTGATCGGGTCGAGCGAGGCGTAGAAGGCCTCCTCCGCCAGGCGCAGGGCGCCGCGCAGCCGGCAGGCCGAGCGCAGCGGGCAGGGGGTGCTGCCCTCGCACTCGACGACATCGCCGGGCCCTTCGAGCTCGCGGACGAGTCCGCCGATCGAGGCGGACCGGCCGGCTCCGGTGAGGGTGAGCCCGCCGCCGCGGCCGCGGCGCGCCTCGATCAGGCCGAGGTGCTGGAGCCGGGCGACCACCTTCGCGGTGTGGGTGTACGGCACCTGCATGGTCGCCGCCACCTCCCGGGTGGTCGGCGGATCCTCGTTCTCCACGACGGCGAGGCGCATCAGTACGCGCAGCGCCACGTCGGTGAATCTCGTCAGCCGCATGACCGCCACGTTAGATAACTTGCATCGAGGATGCAAGTTATCCGGCCCCAGGGACGTCGCCGAGCGTCGTGCCCAGCCCAAAGCGCGACTAGTCACACTCTTTTGTGTAATGGCGTGCCGTGTCCCCGTGCTGAAAGGCTTTTCACGCAGGTCAGCCGATGATCGAGAGGACGTCAGATGTCCGTTGGTGAAGAGGTTCAGAACGCGCAGGTACCGCCGCAGCAGAGTCTGGGCACGGCGGCGGCGCGGAACCTCGCGACGACCACCAAGTCCGCTCCGCAGATGCAGGAGATCACCTCGCGGTGGCTGCTGCGCATGCTCCCCTGGGTGCAGGTGCAGGGCGGCACGTACCGGGTGAACCGCCGGCTGAGCTACTCGGTCGGAGACGGCCGGGTGACCTTCGTGCAGACCGGCGACCGGGTCACGGTGATCCCCGCGGAACTCGGCGAGCTGCCCGCCCTGCGGGACTTCGCCGACGAGGAGGTGCTCGCGGAGCTCGCCCGCCGGTGCGAACAGCGCGAGATCGCCGCGGGACAGGTGATCGCCGCGTCCGGGGAGTCGGCGGACCGGGTCTTCCTGCTGGCGCACGGCAAGGTCGAGAAGGTCGGCACCGGTCCGTACGGCGACGAGACCGTGCTCGGGGTGCATGCCGACGGGGCGTACTTCGGCGACCACGCGCTGATCGAGGGCGACGCCGTCTGGGAGTACACCGCACGTGCCGTCACGGCGTGCACGGTACTCACGCTGAGGCGGGCGGACGTGCTCAACCTCGCCGAGCGGGCGGACTCGCTCCGCACGCATCTCGCCGGGCTGCTCAACATCCCCCACCAGCGCACCAACAAGTACGGCGAGGCGGAGATCGACCTCTCCGCGGGCCATGTCGGCGAGGCCGTCGTCCCGCACACGTTCGTGGACTACGAATCGGCCCCTCGTGAGTACGAGTTGAGCGTCGCCCAGACCGTCCTGAAGGTCCACAGCCGGGTCGCCGACCTCTACAACCAGCCGATGAACCAGACCGAGCAGCAGTTGCGGCTCACGGTCGAGGCGCTCCGCGAGCGCCAGGAGCACGAGCTGATCAACAACCGAGAGTTCGGGCTGCTCAACAACTGCGACTACGGGCAGCGCCTCCAGCCGCACGACGGGGTGCCCAGCCCCGACGACATGGACGAACTGCTCTCGCGCCGCCGCGGCTCGAAGCTCTTCCTCGCGCACCCGCGGGCCATCGCCGCCTTCGGCCGCGAGTGCAGCAAGCGCGGACTGGTGCCGGAGAGTGTGGAGATCGGCGGACACCATGTGCCCGCCTGGCGCGGGGTGCCCATCTTCCCGTCCAACAAGATCCCGGTCACCGACGCCCGCACCACGTCGATCATCTGCATGCGAACGGGCGAGGCCGAGCAGGGGGTCATCGGACTGCAGCAGACCGGCATCCCGGACGAGATCGAGCCGAGCCTCTCGGTCCGGTTCATGGGCATCGACGAGCAGGCGATCATCTCGTACCTCGTGACGGCGTACTACTCGGCGGCCGTCCTGGTGCCGGACGCCCTGGGAGTCCTGGAGAACGTCGAGGTCAGCCGCTGGCGCTGACGGTCAGGGGCCCGGCCGGACCGTCAGGATCCGGCCCTGGCCTGTGACGGCCCCGGCCCGGGGCGCGGCCGACCGGGGTGCCCCGCCGCGATGCCCCGTGGAAACCACCCACGCACCGAGTCCATCCCTGCCCCGGGTCCGGGTCGCTCCGGACCCGGGTGCTCACCGAAACCATCCATGCCCCCGGTCCGGGGGTGCGCCTGACCGGGGTGCCCCGAGCCGGCGTACCCCGGTCAGGGGGTGCCCCAGGGGGAGCCTGTGACCATGATCAGTACGGACGCCGCCACCGAGGGCAACGAGGCCGCGGCGCTCCTGGAATGCGCGCGGAACCTCGTGGACCCACAACTGCGGTCCGCAGTCGAATCGTTGCCCGGATCCATCCGGCGCGTGGCGATGTACCACTTCGGCTGGGAGCACGCCGACGGCTCCGCGGCCGGCGGGCAGGCCGGCAAGGCGATCAGGCCCGCGCTCGTCCTCGCCGCGACCAGGGCGGTGGGCGGCGACCCCGAGCGGGCGGTGCGGGCAGCCGTGGCCGTGGAGCTGGTCCACAACTTCAGCCTCCTGCACGACGATGTCATCGACGAGGACCGGACCCGCAGGCACCGTCCCACGGCCTGGACGGTCTTCGGTGTCCCGGCCGCCGTCATCGCGGGCGACGCCATGCTCTCCCTCGCCCACCGGCTGCTCGCCGAGGACACCCGTCCGGCCTCGGCGCGCGCCTCGGCCCGGCTCGCCGGCTGCGTCATCGAGCTGTGTGCGGGGCAGCAGGCGGACTGCTCCTTCGAGGAGCGCGGCCCCGACGAGGTCTCGCTGGACGAGTGCCTTGCCATGGCCACAGCCAAGACCGGCGCCCTGCTTGGCTGCGCCTGTGCGCTCGGCGCGCTGTACGCGGGGGTGGAGGAGCGGGCGGTCGGTGCGATGGACGGCTTCGGCCGGGAGGCGGGCCTCGCCTTCCAGCTCATCGACGACCTGATCGGCATCTGGGGGGACCCGATGCAGACCGGGAAGCCGGTCGGGGCGGATCTCGCCGCCCACAAGAAGTCCCTGCCGGTGGTCGCCGCACTGACCTCCCACACCCCGGCCGCGGCCGAACTCGCCGGGCTCTACCGGGGCTCCATGAACACGCCCGACGAGGTGAGCCGCGCCGCCGATGCCGTCGACCGGGCCGGCGGCCGGGACTGGGCACAGGCCTGCGCGGGGGACCGGATGGCCCGCGCCGTCCACCATCTGTCCCGGGCGGTGCCCGACCTGACCGCGGCGGGCGACCTGCTGGCCCTGGCGGAGTTCGTCACCCGCCGGACGCACTGACCGGAGAGAGGGGGAGCGGGGACCGGCCGGGCTCCCGCCGGATCCGTACGGCTTCAACTCTAAGATCCTGTACCTAGGTTGAGGGCGCGCGAGTTCGTGGGCGAGTGAGGGTGGGAGCCGGGCATGGGCGTACGGATACGGCAGGCGGACGAGGCGGACCGGGAGCAGGTCGTGCGCCTCCTCGACGAGGCGTTCCACGACGACCCGGTCAGCAGCTGGGTCTTCCCGGACGAGACGCACCGCCGGGCCGTTCACGGAAAGTTCCTCGGCGTCTTCGTCGATGTCACGCTCGCCGAAGGCCGTATCGATGTGCTGGAGGACGGAACGGCCGTGGCGTTGTGGCTGCCGGTGCCCGCCGGTGAACCCACGGAGGAGGACCCCACCCCTGCGCTGATGCGGGCGACCGCGGACCCCGACAACGAGCGGACCGAGCTGGTCGGGAAGCTGACGGGTGCGATCCATCCGCACGACCGGGCCCATGAGTACCTGCTTTTGATCGGGGTGTCCCCGGAACGCCAGGGGGAGGGGATCGGGGCGGCCCTGATGGCCGAGGTGCTGGAGCGCTGCGACCGCGATGGCGTTCCCGCCTATCTGGAGGCGAGCAGCGCGCGCAGCCGCCGGCTCTACGAGCGGCTCGGGTTCACCTTCATGGGCACGACCGTGGATCTTCCGGACGGCCCGGCGATGTGGCCCATGTGGCGCGAACCGCAGGCGGGCTGAGCCCGCGCGCACGCAAGCGGAGGGCGGCAGAGGGACGCCGGCGGGCACGGGCTACAGTCCCTGCCCATGACAGACGAGTCATGGGCAGGCTGGTACCGGGACCGCCAGGGTTCCGACGCCATCATCCTCACCACCGACGGACAGCAACTCCGCATCCGGATCCGGGGCGTCGATTTCGAGGGCGAGAGCTTCGACGACCTCGGACCGGTCTCCGGCATGCCGCCGGAGAGCGGCATGTTCGCCCTGGCGGACGGCGCGCTCACCGACTGCGTGCTGGAGTGGGACCTGCCGCTGCCGGTGATCTCGGACGGCACGGTTCATCAGGCCACCCTCAGCTGCCTGCTGTCGCTGCGCCGCCCCGACGCCGATCTCCATCTGGAGCTGCACTTCGGCGGCGCGGTCTACGGTTCGCGCCGGGCCGAGTGCGACTTCGCCACCGCGCTCGCCACGATCCAGCGCATCCTGCCACCCGGAGTCCGTCTGCAGACCTGCATCGCCTGCGCGTTCTCGGACTACTTCCCGGCGCCCGGCCGTGGACTGTCCGGTGGCCTCGCCTGCTTCCGGGGTGCGAAGGACGCGTACCGGGGGGCGGCGGGCGAGGACGACGTCATCGGTCTGTGGGACCGGCGGACCGGATTCGTCCAGGAGATCTGGAGCTGCCGTGAGTTCGAGGCGCGCCCGGCGGAGGGAGCGGGCACCGGACACCGAGGCGCGTTCCCCCTCGAACACGCCTGACCTCTCTCTCGCCCGACGACATGTCGGGTGACGCGCTGTGCCCCGTACCGGATGAACCTTCCCGGTGCGGGGCACAGCGCTTTACTGGGGCCTCATTGTTCTACTAGCATGCGAACAAGGAGGTTTTAATGAATCGGAAGAATGTCGGCCGCGCGACCCTTGTCGCCCTGCCGTTCCTGCTCGCGCTCATCGTCGACCTGGCCCTCTTGGCCGCGTTCCGTGACCGGCTGCCCGGACAGTTGGCCAGCCACTTCGAGGCCGGCGGGCAGGCGAACGGCCATGTGGGCCGGACGTCGTACGTCCTCGTCACCGTCGTCCTGTTCGTGGTGACCGGCGCCTTGTGGGCCACCACGATGGTGAAGGAGAACTTCTCCGGCCGGGCCTACCGCCTGCTGGTCGCCGGGGGATACGCCTTCGCCGGATTCTTCGGCTATCTGATGGCCGCCGTGCTGATCGTGAACTTGGACGCCGGGGAAGGCGCGCCGGGTGTGTCGTTCCCGATGTGGCAGTTGGCCGCCGCCCTCGGCGCCGGCGTGCTCGCCGCCGGTCTCGGATTCGTGCTGGCCGCACTGGGCCCCGTACCGCAGCAGCCGGACCGCTCCGCGGAGGTCATGGACGGAGAACGCATTGTGCTCGCCGACGGGGAGGTCGCCGGATGGGCGCGCAGCGCCGACAGTTGGTGGCTGCCGCTCGTCGCGCTCGGACTCCTCGTCCTCGGAGTCGTCCTCTTCTTCCTCGGCAACTGGTCCGCCGCTGTTCTGCTGCTGATCGTCGGCATGGTGCCGGCAAGCTTCGCCCGGCCGTATGTGAGCGTGGACCGGCGGGGCATCACCGTCTCCGGGATGCTGCCCTGGCCGCGCATCCGGGTGCCGCTCGACCGGATCGAGGCGGCGACCAGCCGGGACATCAACGCCCTTGCGGAGTACGGCGGCTGGGGCTACCGCATCCGGCCCGGACGGACCGGGGTCATGATCCGCTCGGGCGAGGGGATCGTGGCGAAGCTGGTGGACGGGCGGGAATTCGCGGTAACCGTCGACGACTCCGCGACCGGTGCCGCGCTCCTCAACACCCTGGTCGACCGGCGCCGGGCGGGGCACTGACCATGCTCTTCCGGGTCGATCCCACCTCCACCGTGCCGCTCGGCGACCAGATCGCGGCCTGCGTCCGCCGGGCCGTCGCCGACGGAGCAGTGGTCCCGGGCGAGCGGCTCCCCGCCGCCCGGGTCCTTGCCGAGTCCCTCGGCGTCAACGTCCATACGGTGCTCCGCGGTTACCAGCAGCTCCGTGAGGAAGGGCTGATCGAACTGCGCCGGGGCCGGGGCGCGGTCGTCACCGGTGGCGCCTCGCCGCACCGAGCCCGGCTGCTGGAACACGTACGCGACGTGGTCGCGGACGCGCGCGAGCTGGGAATGACGGAGGACGAACTGCTGGCCCTGATCCGTGCCGAACTCGACAACACATGAAGGCCGTTGAAGGGGCTGGGGTCAGCGCAGGCCGTCCCATCCCCAGCGCGGTGTCGGCCCGGGATCGCCGAGGTCCTCGCCGGCCGGGGACGCCGAGATGTCGCGTGCGATCTTCGTGCCCCAGTCGAAGTACTCCACGACGCGGCGGCGGAGCAGCTCGTCGTCCGGCAGCTCCTTGTCGACCGCCGCCGTCATCAGCTCCATCCAGCGCAGCCGCTGTGGCTCGGTGATCGACAGCCCGAGATGGGAGCGCAACAGGGACTGGTGGCCGCCGAACCTCGCGGTGTAGTCGGCGGGACCGTCGAAGATCTCGGCCAGCCATACGGCGACATGCTCGATGTGCGTCGGGGTGAAGTCCGCGAAGACGGGGGCGAGCAGCGGGTCGGCCAGCGCCTCGTCGTAGAAGGTGTTGCTCAGCCGGTGCAGTACGTCGATACCGCCGACGGCCTTGTACAGCGTTTCCGGACGCTCGCTCACGCGCGTACCTCCATGGGTGGCCCGACCCTCGCGGGCCGCTGGGCCCAGCATCCAGCAGGGGGCCGGCCACACCGGGACCGTTCGCTGCCGGCGCATCAAGCGGGGGCGCGCGTTCCCCCGGTCGGGACGGACTGCGGCGGGTGTTCGGCGCGGCCGGTCCCACCTCGACCGCCCTGCACGGCGATTGCCTCCCCGGTCGTCCTCGGCGAGGCGGGCGCCCCCTGCCGGCCCGCCTCGGGCCCGCGCCACGACACGGCCATCCGCCCCTTGCGCGACGACCCGTCGGCCGTACGGCTGCTGGTGTCCCGGTCGGGCGCCGACATGGGTCCGGTGTACGGGGAACTGGAAGCGGCGTACCGGGAGGCGGCGCAGCGGGTGGCCGGGTACCACCGGTGGCTGGTGCGCCACCGCAGCCCGCTCGCGCGGATGCCATGACGTCCCACCCGGACCCGGCCGATTCCGCCCACAGCGAGGGGATGTTCCCAACTGGCCCGGCTGCGGGCAGAGTCGGCCCCATGAAGCTCTTGATCCTGGGCGGTACGGAGTTCGTCGGGCGCGCAGTCACCGAGGCGGCGCTCGCACGGGGCCGGCAGGTCACCGTGTTCCATCGCGGCCGCCACACACCCCCCGCGGGCGTCACAGAGCTGTTCGGCGACCGCACCAGCGCCGACGGACTCGTGGCGCTCGCCGCCGCCGCGGGGGAGAGCGAGGGAGGGGCGCACACCTGGGACCTGGTCGTCGACACCTGGAGCGGCGCCCCCTCGGCCGTACGGGACGCGGCCCGGCTGCTCGCCGGCCATGCCGGGCAGTACGCCTATGTCTCCAGCCGGTCGGTGTACGACCACCCCGCCCCGGCCGGACTCCCCGAGGACGGCCCGCTGGTGGACGGGGCCTCGCCGGACGCGGGGGCGGACGTCCCGTACCCGCAGGCCAAACGCGGCGGTGAACTGGCCGTACTCGACGTGTTCGGCGACCGCGCCCTGCTGGCCAGGGCGGGGCTGATCCTCGGGCCGTGGGAGAACGTCGGCAGGCTGCCGTGGTGGTTGCGGCGGATCGCCCGTGGCGGACCGGTACTGGCCCCGGGGGTACCGGACACCCCGCTCCAGTACATCGACGCCCGCGACCTCGCCGACTGGCTGCTGGACGCGGCGGAACGCGGACTGCACGGACCGTACAACGTGGTCAGCCGCCCGGGGCACACCACCATGGGTGAGCTGCTGGACGCCTGTGTCCGGGCCACCGGCTCCGGCGCCGAACTGCGCTGGACGGCCGCCGAGAAGATCCTCGCGGCGGGCGTCGAGCCATGGAGCGAGCTGCCGATCTGGCTGCCGCCGGGCGAGCTGTACGACACCATGCACCAGGGCGACGTCAGCCGGGCACACGCGGCCGGGCTGCACTGCCGGCCAATCGGGGAGACGGTCACGGACACCTGGGACTGGCTGCGCGGGCTGGGTGGCGCGGCGCCGCAGCGGCCGGACCGGCCCTCGGTGGGACTGGACCCGGAGACCGAGGCGAAGCTGCTGACGGCCTGAGAGCCTGTCCGCCGCCGGCGGCACGGCCGGGCGGATCGCGAGTGTGCTGCTCGCGGCCGGTTCACTGGCCACGCCGATGGCCCGGAGGATGCGCCGACGCGGCTAGTTTGGCCCCATGGCCGAACTCCTGCTGCACCTCACCGAAGGCCCTCTGTGGGAGGCGGCCCGCGGGATCGGGACGTACGAGATGTCCACCCGCGGCCGCACCCTGCACGAAGAGGGCTTCATCCACTGCTCGCTGCCCCACCAGCTCCCCGGCGTGGCCGAGATGCTGTACGGCGCCGGGGCCGATGCCGATGCCGAGACCCCGGCCGACCTGGTGGTGCTCGTCATCGACCCCGCGCGGCTCTCCGCGCCCGTGCGGTACGAGTCGTTTGCGCCCGGCGGCGAGGAGTTTCCGCACATCTACGGCCCCGTCCCGGTGGACGCGGTCGTGGAGGTACGTCCCTGGCCGCGCAAGGAAGGCAGTCCCGCATGACCACCACACCCCCCACCGACGCCCCGATCATCGCGGTCACCGGAGCGAGCGGCGCAGTCGGCGGCAGCGTCGCCCAGCGGCTCGTGCGCGCCGGCGTCCCAGTCCGGCTGCTGGGCCGTGACCCGTCCCGGCTGCCGGACCTGCCCGGGGCGGTCGCCGCTCCACCCGCCTCCTACGGCGACGGGGCGGCCATGCGCCGGGCACTCGCCGGGGCGCACACCCTGTTCCTCGTCTCCGCGCACGAGAGCCCCGACCGGGTACGCGAACACACCACCGCCGTGGACGCGGCGGTCGCCGCCGGCGTCGAACGCATCGTGTACGTGTCCTTCCTCGGCGCCGCACCCGACGCCACGTTCACCTTCGGCCGCGACCATTGGCACACCGAGGCGCACATCCGTGTCTCGGAGGTGCGCTACACCTTCCTCCGCGACAGCTGGTACCTCGCCGGGATCCCGGCGATGACCGGGTCCGACGGAGTGCTGCGCGGCCCGGGCGGCGACGGCCGGGTCGCCGCGGTGGCGCACGAGGACATCGCGGACGCGGCGACGGCCGTCCTGCTGGCCGACACCGAGAGCGAGGACACCCGCCACGACGGGGTGACGTACGACCTCACCGGACCGGAGGCGTTCACCCTCGCCGAAGCAGCCGAGGAACTGAGCCGGGCCACCGGACGGACCATCACCTACCACCCGGAGACCCGGGAGGAGGCATACGCGTCACGCGCGCAGTACGGCGCGGCGGACTGGGAGGTCGCCGGCTGGGTGACGTCCTACGAGGCGATCGCGACCGGCGAGTTGGCCACCGTCTCGGACGCCGTACCTCGTCTGACCGGCCGTCCGGCGCAGAACCTGGCCACGTACCTCCGGGAGCATCCGGGCAGCTACCGGCACCTGCTCAGAACCGACTGAACTCCCGGCGGTCCGGCCGGGACGCCGGCCGGACCGGACCGGCCCGACGGGACGGAACGACGGCACATGCGCACAGACACCCGCTGGGGCCCGTGGGACCCCGCCCCGCTCCCCGAGGTCGCCCGCCGCTTCTCCGTACTGCACACACCCTGGTGGATCGCAGGCGGATACGCGGTCGAACTGGCCGTCGGACACGCCTTCCGGGACCACGCCGACATCGACGTCCTGCTGCTCCGCCGCGACCAGCTGACCGCCCAGCAGGTGCTCGCCGGCTGGGAGTCGTGGGCCGCCGACCCGCCCGGCACCCTGCGCCCGTGGCTGCCCGGCGAGACGCTGCCGCCCCACGTCCACGACATCTGGTGCCGTCCGGGCCCCGGCGAGTCCTGGCGCGTCCAGCTCATGCTCGACGAGGCGGACGACGACGGCCACTGGGTCTTCCGCCGCGACCCCCGCATCCGCCTCCCGCTCGACCGATTGGGCCGGGTCTCGGGGGACGGCGTCCCGTATCTGGTCCCGCAGGTGCAGCTGTTGTACAAGGCCAAGTCCCGGCGTCCCAAGGACGACCAGGACTTCGCGACCGCTCTGCCGATGCTGAGCGCCGACCAACGTGCCTGGCTGACCGAGACCATCACCCTGGCGTACGGCGCCGACCACCCGTGGGCGGTGAGGCTGCGCAGGCAGTGGTGAGGGAGCGCGGCGCAGCCCCCGCCCGGCGCGCACCGCGTCACCTCACGTACACGCCCGCGCGCGCCGCAGCCGCCGCGGCCTCGGCGGCGAGGTCGGCGGCCGCCGCGTCGAGGGGAGCGCCGCTGGCCAGCAGCCGGTAGTAGAGCGGGGCCGAGACCGCGCGGATCACCTCGTCGGGATCCGTGCCCGCGGGCAGCTCGCCGCGTTCCAGGGCCGCGGTGACGCAGCCCGCCCATTCCTTGACGCGGATCGCGTAGAAGCGGTGCAGGGACTCGGCCGTGCGGGGGTCGCACGTCGCCGCGGCGATCACCGACGTGAAGAGCGGGCCCTGGCGTGGGTCGGTCAGGGTCTTCACCACGAGCTGAGCATTGGCCCTGAGGTCCTCGATCAGTGAACCCGTGTCCGTACGGGGAGAGGACTGCTCGGCCATGTCGTCGAGCAGATCGGCGATGAGACCGGTGGTGGTGGACCAGCGCCGGTAGACGGTGGTCTTGCCGACCCCCGCACGGCGGGCGACATCGGCGAGGTCGAGGCCGTCGAAGCCGTGCTCGACCAGGGCGTCGCCCGCCGCCCGCAGGACGGATTCCCTGACCCGGGCGGTACGCCCACCGGGCCGCACGGTGCCGGGCTCCACACCCTCAGAAGTCATAACGGGTCTCCAGTTCCATTAGACGGCTTCCGCTGCTACGGTGACTCCACCTTAACGGAACCGTGGAACCGTTAAAACTCCTGCCCGAGGAAGACACTCATGTCCGCACCCCGCACAACCCCGTCACCGACGGTCGAAGCCGCCGCCGCAGCCTCCGCGCAGCCCGGGATCCGCATGACCGGGCGGCAGAAGGTCGTCCTCACCCTTCTTCTCGGCGCCCAGTTCATGATCGCCGTGGACTTCTCGATCCTGAACGTCGCACTGCCGGTCGTCGGCAAGGGGCTCGGTTTCTCCCTCGCCGGCCTCCAGTGGATCGCGACCGCCTTCGCGCTCGCCGCCGCCGGCTTCACCCTCCTCTTCGGGCGCGTCGCAGACATCGTCGGGCGCAAGCGGCTGTTCCTCGGCGGGATGGCCGTCCTCGGCGCCTCCTCCCTCCTCGGCGGACTCGCCACCTCGCCCGAAGTCCTGCTCTCCGCGCGCGTGCTGCAGGGTCTGGCCACCGCGGCCGTCACTCCGGCCGGGCTCGCCCTGCTGACGACGGCCTTCAAGGAGGGCCCGCTGCGTGAACGCGCCCTCGGTCTCAACGGAGCCCTGATGTCAGCCGGGTTCACCGCGGGAGCCATTCTCGGCGGACTCCTCACCGACCTGCTCTCCTGGCGCTGGGCGTTCTTCATCAACGCCCCCGTCGCCCTGCTCGTTCTCGTTCTCGCTCCGTCCGTCATCACCGATTCGCGCCCCAGCGAGCGGCCCAGGCTCGACATCCCCGGCGCCGTGACCGTCACCGGCGGACTCCTCGCCCTCGTCCACGGACTCACCCAGGCCGGTGCGACCGGCTGGACCACCCCCACCACCCTGGCCGCACTCCTCGCGGGCGTCGCCCTTCTCGTCGCCTTCTGGTTCGTCGAGAAGCGGGCCGCGACGCCCCTCGTGCCCGTACGGATCCTGAGGCGACGCAGCGTCATCTGGGGCAACGCGGCGGGGCTGATCGCCTTCGTCACCGAGACCTCGCTCGTCTTCCTCCTCACCCTCTACCTGCAGGAAGTCCTCGGCTACTCACCCCTCGCCACCGGATTCGCCTTCGGCGTCCTGGGCCTGGGCACGGTCATCGGCGGCACCCTCGGCGGCCGCGCCGTCGGTCGCTGCGGGACCCGGGCCACCATCGTCGCCGGCGGCATCGTCCAGGCCGCCGCCACGCTCACCCTGGTCGCCCTCGGCACCTCCGGCGCCTGGATCTGGCTCCTCCTCGCCGCCACCTTCATCGGCGGCATCGGCAACATGCTGATGATCGTCGGCTTCATGGTCACCGCCACCTCCGGCCTCCCCGACACCGAACAGGGCCTGGCCACCGGCCTCGCCACGATGACCCAGCAGGTCGGCATCACCATGGGCATCCCGGTCATGAGCGCCGTCGCCGCCGCCCGGATGACCTCGCTCGGTGACACCGGACCCACTGGCGTCCTGTCCGGAGTCACGGTCGCGATCCTGGTCAACTCCGCACTGGTCCTGATGGGTTCGCTGCTGGCCGGCGCGTTCCTGGGAACCCGGCGGCGAGCGGGAGCCACCGGCCGGTGACCGCCCTGGCGGTCCCGCCGAATCGGGGAGCCGGCCATTCACCCTGGTCATCCACCTGACCCATGCCGCGTATGTCCGCGAGCACGGCCCGGACGCGTTCCTCGGAGCGGGCGGCTCCCCGCCGAACGTGCTGCCCGAGCCGGAAGATCGGGGCGGGGCCGAGACCTCGTACTCGCCCACCGTCCAACGCCAGGAGAGCCCGGCAGCCGAAGCTGCCGGGCCCTCCTGTCCGTGTACGCCGTCCGCGCTGCGGCAGTCGGGTCCGTCCGGACCCGTCGCATGCGCCAACTCGGCGATCAGGCCTTCTTGGTCTCCCAGAAGATCTTGTCGATCTCGGCGATGTAGTCCAGCGCCTTCTGGCCCGTCGCCGGGTCCGTGGAGGCCTTCGCGGCCGACAGCGCCTTGAGGGCGTCGTTGACCAGCTGGTGCAGCTCCGGGTACTTCTCGAAGTGCGGGGGCTTGAAGTAGTCGCTCCACAGCACCGAGATGTGGTGCTTTGCGAGCTCGGCGCGCTGCTCCTTGATGACCACCGCGCGGGCCCGGAAGTGCGGGTCCTCGTTGGCCTGGTACTTCTCCTGGACGGCCTTGACGGACTCCGCCTCGATGCGGGCCTGGGCCGGGTCGTACACGCCGCAGGGCAGGTCGCAGTGGGCGCTGACCTTCACCTTGGGGGCAAACAGGCGGGAAAGCATTGAGCTGTCCTTCCTCGTGATCGTCTTCTCAGGTGGGACATTACTCCGTGAGGGACGTGTTTTCGTGGGTGCCCCCATGGGCTTAGGCCAAAAGTCCAGGGCGAGTATGGGACCAGTGGTCGAATGCACGGAACGGACCGGGGAGGTGCCGGAGATGCCGGAGGTACCGGAGTTGGCGCAGGAGCCCGTGCGGGGCAGGGCGGGGCGGCTGCCGTTCCAGGTGGTGGAGGTGACGGGGCCGTCGATGGTGCCCACGCTGTACCACGGGGACTGGCTGCTCGTGCAGTACGGGGCGCCGGTGCGCCCCGGTGACGTGGTCGTCCTGCGCCACCCCTTCCAACAGGACCTGTTGGTCGTCAAGCGGGCCACCGAGCGCCGCGCGGGCGGCTGGTGGGTGCTGGCCGACAACACGTTCGCCGGCGGGGACAGCACGGACTACGGAACGGTGCCCGAAGAGTTGGTGCTGGCCCGGGTCCGGGCCCGCTACCGGCCGCTGAGGAGGGATCAGCGTTCGGTCCGCGCGGTGCTGGCCTGGGCGGTCTCCGCGCTGCGGCCGGTGTCGGCGGCGCGCTCCGTCTCCAGACGCTTGCGGGCCCGGTAGGCGGCCACATTGGCGCGGGTCGCGCAGCGGTCCGAGCAGTAGCGGCGGGACCGGTTGGTCGAGGTGTCGAGGTACGCGTTGCGGCAGGGTGCGGCCTCGCAGAGCCCGAGCCGGCCCACCCCGTACGACGTGAGGTGGAAGGCGAGACCCATCGCTGCGATGGCGGCGTAGCCGGCCGTCGCGTTCGAGGGGTGGTCGGCCAGATGCATGTGCCAGTCCGGTTTTCCGTCCGCGTCACGGGTGTCGTGGCCGGAGATCTGCGGGCTGACCGGGAACTCCAGCAGCAGCGAGTTCAACAGGTCGACGGCGAGCGTCTCGTCGCCGATGTCGGCCGCCTCGAAAACGGCGCGCAGCCGCGCCCGTACCGACCGGAAGCGGGTCACGTCCGCGTCGGTGGCGCGCCTCGCCGCCTGCCCGTTGGCGCCGAACAGATCGCGGACCGCCTCGACGGAGGTGAGGACGTCCTTGTTGCGGGCCGGCTCCTCGGTGTTGACCAGGCGCACCGCATAGTCCGAGTAATAGGCCAGTTCCACTTGTAGTCCTTACGGGGTCGGTCTAAGGTCTGGATACGGTGACCGATGTAACGGTCGTTTCTGCTTCGAGGGTATTACGTAGTGGAGGGGTTCGGGTGACGGAGACATCGACGGGCACTGACTGGCAGGCTTGGCAGCAGAGCTGGGACCGGCAGCAGGAGTGGTACATGCCCGACCGCGAGGAACGGTTCCGGGTGATGCTGGACATGGTCGAGGCCTTCGTCGGGCCACGGCCGAGGGTGCTCGACCTCGCGTGCGGTACGGGAAGTATTACGGACCGGCTCCTCAAGCGGTTCCCCGAGGCCACCAGTACCGGCGTCGACCTCGACCCGGCGCTGCTCGCCATTGCCCGCGGCTCCTTCGCCGGCGACGAGCGCGTCACCTTTGTCACGGCCGACCTCAAGGACCCCGCCTGGGCCGAGCGGCTGCCGTACGACACGTACGACGCCGTTCTCACCGCCACCGCCCTGCACTGGCTGCACAGCGAACCGCTCACCACGCTCTACGGGCAGCTCGGCGGACTCGTCAGGGACGGCGGGGTGTTCATGAACGCCGATCACATGATCGACACCGACACCCCCCGCATCAACGCGGCCGAACGCGCCCACCGCCATGCCGGGATGGACCGTGCCAGGGCCGCGGGAGCCCTCGACTGGGCGGACTGGTGGGCCCTCGCGGCCAAGGACCCGGTCCTCGCCGCCCCGACCGCCGAACGGTACAAGATCTACGGCGAGCACGCCGACGGCGACATGCCGTCCGTACGGTGGCACGCGGACACTCTGCGCGCCGCGGGCTTCGGCGAGGCGCGGGCCGTCTGGGCCTCCCCGTCGGACGCCCTGGTGCTTGCCGTGAAGTAGCGGCACGAGCGCCGCACGGGGCGGTACGGACTCCGGTCCGTACCGCCCCGAACTTTTTCCGTCTCTGCTGCAACCCGCCGCGCACCCCGGCGCATTGGAAGGGTGAGACGGTCCGCACCCGCGGACCCGGGAGGGGGCGCCGACGATGCGGAGCGATGACGAAGCCGCGCTGCACGCCTTCGTCGAGGGCAGACGTACGGCACTGTTCCGCAGCGCCTATCTGCTCTGCGGCGACCGGCACGAGGCCGAGGACCTGGTCCAGTCGACGCTGGTGAAGGTCGTGCTCGGCGGACGGCGGCACGGGCGGCTGGACAACATCGAGGCGTACGCGCGCAAGACGCTGGTCAACACCTTCATCGCCGCCCGCCGCCGGTTCTGGCGGCGGGAGCAGGCGTACGGCGAACTGCCCGACGGCGCGGGCCAGTCGCCCGACACGGACACCGGCCTTGCGGTACGGGCGGCCCTCGCCCGGCTCTCGGCCAAGCAGCGGGCCGTCCTGGTGCTGCGGTACTGGGAGGACCTGAGCGTCGAGGCCACGGCCGACATGCTCGGGATGCGCGAGAACACGGTCAAGAGCCACACGGCTCGGGGGTTGGCGGCGCTGCGCGCCGAAATGGTGGAGGAATACGCATGAGCGACGTCAGGGAACTGCTGGGGCGGGCCGCCGAGCACGCGGGGCAGCCGGTGATCAGCGCCGAAGGCGTGTACGCGAAGGCCGCCCGGGTGCGGTGGCGACGCCGGGCCACGGTCGCGGCGGCCGCGTTCGCCGTGGTCACGGCCGGAGCGCTCGCGGTCCCGGGGCTCACCGGACAGGAGAAGCCGCAGACGAGTTCGGTGGCCGCGCCCGCCGAACTGGCCGGCAACAGCGGCCGGGCGAAGCAGCTCGTCAAGCTGCTGCCCAAGGGAGTCGGCTCGGTCGAGCAGGTCTCGCTCGCCGTGATCATCAAGAACGCGACCCCGCAGCAGGCCAAGGAGCATCCGGTGGGGCCGCTGGACGGGCAGTACGCCGTCCGCAGGGACGGAGGCGTCGGCTACCTCGTCGTCGGCGTCATGAACGGCAAGCAGGTCGGGCAGAAGTTCGGCGGCATCGATCCGGCCGCGAACCTCTGCAAGCCGACCAATGGGGAGCGGCGCCCGGCCGACTGCGTACGCGAGGAACTGCCGGACGGCCGGGTGCTGACCATCTGGAGCGACTCGATGGAGTACGGCGGTACGCCCCTGTGGGGTCATGAGCTCGTCGCACGGCTCACCCTGAAGGACGGCGGGCTGCTGGCCGTACGGGACAGCACCGGCCTCAAGAACGACACCGCGCAGGGGCCGCTGCTCAAGAACACCCCCCTCACGCGTGCCCAGCTGCGCACGCTGATGCTGAGCCCGGAACTGCTGCCGAAGAAGTAGCCCGGGGCCGGATACGGGAGAGGGCGGTGCGGACCGGAGTCCGCACCGCCCTCGTGTCACTCCCGTACCGCTACAGCACCTTCGACAGGAACGACTTCGTCCGGTCGTGCTGCGGGTTCGTCAGTACGTCGCGCGGGTGGCCCGACTCGACCACCACCCCGTCGTCCATGAAGACCAGCGCGTCGCCGACCTCCCGGGCAAAGCCCATCTCATGGGTCACGACGACCATCGTCATGCCGTCCTCCGCGAGCCCGCGCATGACGTCGAGGACGTCGCCCACCAGCTCCGGGTCGAGCGCCGACGTCGGCTCGTCGAAGAGCATCAGCTTCGGCTCCATGGCCAGGGCGCGGGCGATCGCCACCCGCTGCTGCTGGCCGCCGGAGAGCTGCGACGGGTAGTTCTTCGCCTTGTCGGCCAGGCCGACCCGGTCCAGCAACCGCTCGGCGCGGGCCCTGGCGACGGCCTTCGCCTCGCCCTTGACCTGCACCGGGGCCTCCATGACGTTCTCGATGGCCGTCATGTGCGGGAAGAGGTTGAAGCGCTGGAAGACCATGCCGATGTCCCGGCGCTTCAGGGCGACCTCGCTGTCCTTGAGCTCGTAGAGCTTGTCGCCCTTCTGGCGGTAACCCACCAGCTCGCCGTCGACATAGAGCCGGCCGGCGTTGATCTGCTCCAGGTGGTTGATGCACCGCAGGAACGTCGACTTGCCGGAACCGGACGGGCCGATTAGACAGAAGACCTCACGCGGGGCGACCTCCAGGTCGATGCCCTTGAGGATGTGCGCGGCGCCGAAGGACTTGTGGACGCCCTCGGCCTTCACCATGGCGGTCATGCCATGCCTCCTTTCGGGCGGCCCAGGGACAGCAGGTTGGCCCTGATCTTCTGCAGCGGGGTGGGCGGCAGGCTGCGGCTCGACCCGCGTGCGTAGTACCGCTCCAGGTAGAACTGGCCGACGCTCAGCACCGAGGTCATGATCAAGTACCAGGCCGCGGCCAGGAAGTACATTTCGACCGGGGCTCCGGACGACTGCCCGATGTCCTGGGCGTACTTGAACAGCTCGTAGAACTGCACGGCCGCCACCAGCGACGTCGTCTTGAGCATGTTGATGACCTCGTTGCCCGTCGGCGGCACGATCACCCGCATCGCCTGCGGGATCACGACGCGCCACAGGGTCTTGCCGTGGCTCATGCCGAGCGCGTGCGACGCCTCCGTCTGGCCCTCGTCGACCGAGAGCAGACCCGCACGGCAGATCTCCGCCATGTAGGCGGCCTCGTTGAGGCCCAGGCCGAGCAGCGCCGTCAGCAGCGGCGTCATGAAGCTCGACCAGTAGTCCTTGTAGATCGGTCCGAGGTTGATGTACTCGAAGACCAGACCCAGGTTGAACCAGACGAACAGCTGGACCAGGACCGGGGTGCCGCGGAAGAACCAGATGTAGAACCAGGCGATCGACGAGGTCACCGGGTTCTTCGACAGCCGCATGACGGCCAGCAGAACGCCGCCGACGATGCCGATCACCATCGACAGGGCGGTCAGCAGCAGGGTCTTGCCGACGCCCGTGATGATGCGGTCGTCGAAGAAGTAATCGGGGACCGCACCCCAGTTGATCTTGCCCTGGCTGAAGGCGTAGATGATCGCGACGAGTGCGCCGATGGCGATGACGGCCGAGACGTACCGGCCGTAGTGCCGGACCGGAATGGCCCTGATCGCCTCAGGTCCGGCCGACGGGGTGGGGGGTATGGGCGGCTGGTCGGCCGTGCCCGTCTTCTCGATGTCAGTCACAGGAAAAGCCTTTCAGCGCCGGAGCCGGTTCAGGATCCGCCGTTCAGCTTGGCCTCGGTGACCGCGCCCGCCTCGACGCCCCACTTGGCGATGATCTTCCCGTACTCGCCGCTCTTGATGATTGCGTCCAGGGCCGCCTGAACGGCCTTGGTCAGCTGATCGTTGCCCTTGGCGACGGCGATGCCGTACGGGGCGGCCTCGACCTGCTCGCCGACGATCTGGAAGTCCTTGCCGCCACCCGAGGTCTTCACCGCGTACGCGGCCACCGGGAAGTCGGAGGAGCCGGCGTCGGCGCCACCGCTGCGCAGCCGGGTCTGGGCCTCCAGGTCGTTGTCGAACGTCTCGATGGCGATCTTCTTGCCGCCCGTACACTTCTTCGACTCCGCCTTGGCGAGGTCGTGCGAGACGGTGCCGCGCTGGACGGCGATCTTCTTGCCGCAGAGGTCCGCCCAGGTCTTGATGCCCTGGTCGTCGCCCTTCCTGGTGTAGATCGAGACACCGGCGGTGAAGTAGTCGACGAAGTCGACACCCTCGCCGACCTTCTTCTTCGTCTCGGAGTCGACGCCCTCCTGGCGGTCCTTCGTGTCGGTCATCGCCGACATCGCCAGGTCGTAGCGCTTGGAGCGCAGGCCCGTGATCAGCGTGTCGAACGTGCCGTTCTCGAACTGGAACGTCACGCCGAGCTCCTTGCCGAGCGCGGCGCCGAGGTCGGGGTCGATGCCGACCGTCTTGCCGGACTTGTCCTTGAACTCGACCGGCGGGTACGCGATGTCCGAGCCGACCTTGATGACGCCCTGGGACTTGATGTCCGCCGGCAGGAGGTCGGCGGGGGAGGAAGCCCCGGAGGAGCTCTTCGTCGATTCGGACGCCTTCGTTCCGCCCTTGGTCTGGTCGCCGCAGGCGGTCAGCAGCATGGTGCCGGCGACCGCGATGGCGCAGACCGCTGCAATCCGGGACTTTGCGGTCGTACGACGGGTGGTGCGTGCGGTCATGATCGGGTTCCTCCGGCAGGTGAAGGTGGAGTTGCCAGGCGGTATGGCACACATCGTCGGATGTCGCCGCCTCGTGTGATTACGGCATCTTGCCATTCGGACTAGCCCAATCAGGGGGCCAGTCATGTCAAAATCGGGTAACGGGCGATCCCCGAACCTCAACAGGCCGGTACACCAAGGCCGGACCTTCTGTGGGGTTTTCTGCTTCGGGCCGGAGAATCTTCGGTGTGTCTCGACTGGTGGACGCATATTTGGTTGATTAGTCGACTTGTCCAGATATTCGACTATGAGGCACGTCACCGCGTCGGTTTCGACTCGTCCGGGATGCGGTCTGTCCGGTAAGAAAGACCTTTACACCCCTCATCCGGGGCTCAGGGCGCGTGTGCGGCGCGCCCGCGCGTACGTACCTCCCCCCTGCCGGAGCGGGCCAACCGCCCAGTGCAGGGAACGTGCGCGGTGCCCGCCCACCCCTCCTCAACCAGGAGTGGCCACCCTCAAACGAAGAAACTTAAGGGGTCAACACCATGGCAGCGGAGATCGTCAATCCTCGCAGCGACAGCACGACTGACAGCAGTACCGGGAGCGCCACCGATGAGCCGTTCGACGCGGCCTTCGCGCTCCACCGCGGCGGGAAGATGGCCGTGCAGGCCACCGTCCCGCTGCGTGACAAGGACGACTTGTCCCTCGCATACACACCGGGCGTTGCCAAGGTGTGCAGCGCCATCGCGGAGAATCCCGAGCTGGTTCACGACTACACCTGGAAGTCGCAGGTCGTCGCCGTCGTGACGGACGGCACCGCGGTGCTCGGGCTGGGAGACATCGGGCCGGAGGCGTCCTTGCCCGTGATGGAGGGCAAGGCGATCCTCTTCAAGCAGTTCGGCGGGGTCGACGCGGTGCCGATCGCGCTCGCGACGACCGATGCGGACGAGATCGTGGAGACGGTCGTCCGGCTCGCACCGTCCTTCGGAGGGGTGAATCTGGAGGACATCTCGGCGCCCCGCTGCTTCGAGATCGAGCGCAAACTGCAGGAGCGGCTCGACATTCCGGTCTTCCACGACGACCAGCACGGTACGGCCGTGGTGACCCTGGCCGCGCTGCGCAACGCCGCGAAGCTGTCCGGGCGGACCCTCGGTGACCTGCGCGGCGTCATCTCCGGCGCGGGGGCGGCCGGGGTGGCCATCGCCAAGTTCCTCCTGGAGGCGGGGCTCGGTGACGTCGCCGTGGCCGACCGCAAGGGGATCGTCAGCCGGGACCGCGAGGACCTGACGGACGTCAAGCGTGAGCTCGCGGAGATCACCAACAAGGCCGGCATCTCCGGTCCGCTGGAGACCGCACTGGTCGGCGCGGACGTCTTCATCGGCGTCTCCGGCGGTACGGTTCCGGAGGCGGCGGTCGCGTCGATGGCGCCCGGTGCGTTCGTCTTCGCCATGGCCAACCCGAACCCGGAGGTCCACCCCGACATCGCGCACAAGTACGCGGCTGTCGTGGCGACGGGCCGGTCGGACTACCCGAACCAGATCAACAACGTGCTGGCCTTCCCCGGCATCTTCGCCGGTGCCCTGCAGGTGCGGGCGTCCCGGATCACCGAGGGCATGAAGATCGCCGCGGCGAATGCGCTGGCGGATGTGGTGAGGGACGAGCTGGCGGCGGACTACGTGATTCCCTCGCCGTTCGACGAGCGGGTTGCTCCCGCGGTGACGGCCGCGGTTGCCGCGGCCGCGCGCGCGGAGGGTGTGGCGCGCCGCTGAGGTGAGCTCGGGGCGGGGTGGGGGTGCGGGACGCCTGCGGCGGACCTTCGTCCCGTCCCGCCCCACCCCTTCCCGAACCCCGGGCCCCGGGCCTCGAACGCAGGTTGGGCTGAACGATGCCCCGCGCCCCGGGTGTGGCCACGCGGGCCACGTCACACCCCTGGCCGGTTCCGCCGCACCCACCCCGCGCCTAGTGTCAGGTCCATGTTCGCCGCCTACGCAGCCCGCATCGACCGAGACCAGCCCCTCACCGGCCTCGAGCTGGGCGAGCGCCCCGCCCCCGAGGCGCGCCCCGGCTGGACCACCGTCAATGTCCGGGCAGCTTCCCTCAACCATCACGACCTCTGGTCGCTCCGTGGCGTCGGCCTCGCCGAGGACAAGCTGCCGATGATCCTCGGCTGCGACGCAGCCGGGATCGACGAGGAGGGCAACGAGGTCGTCCTCCACTCCGTCATCGGCCAGACCGGGCACGGCGTCGGCCCGAACGAGCCCCGGTCCATCCTCACCGAGCGATATCAGGGCACCTTCGCCGAGCAGGTCACCGTTCCCAGCTGGAATGTGCTGCCCAAGCCGAAGGAGCTCACCTTCGAGCAGGCCGCCTGTCTGCCGACCGCCTGGCTCACCGCGTACCGGATGCTCTTCACCAATGCCGGAGTGCGGCCCGGTGACTCCGTCCTCGTCCAGGGTGCGGGCGGTGGTGTCGCGACCGCCGCGATCGTCCTCGGCAAGGCTGCAGGGCTGCGGATCTACGCCACCAGCCGCGACGAGGCCAAGCGCAAGAGGGCGGTCGAGCTCGGGGCGATCGAGGCGTACGAGCCCGGCGCAAGGCTGCCGCAGCGTGTCGATGCCGTCATCGAGACGGTCGGCGCGGCCACCTGGTCCCACTCGGTGAAGTCGCTGCGCCCCGGTGGCACCCTGGTCATCTCCGGCGCGACCAGCGGCGACCGGCCCTCGCACGCCGAGCTGACCCGGATCTTCTTCCTGGAGCTGAAGGTCGTCGGTTCGACGATGGGGTCCAAGGACGAGCTGGAGGACCTGCTGGCGTTCTGTGCGACGACCGGAGTGCGGCCCGCCATCGACGAGGTACTGCCGCTGGACCGTGCCCGCGAGGGGTTCGAGCGGCTCGCCTCGGGCGGCCAGTTCGGAAAGATCGTACTCACCACATCCTGAGGTGCTGTTCTCCGACCTGGCGGTGATGACCCGTCGGGTCTGCTGCTGAGATCTGCCGCCATGCGCATGGTCGGAGCATCATGGCGGCAGTTGTCACTTCGTCCGTGTCGGGGTCGGGGTCCTCGCCCCGCCGCCGACACGCTCCCGGCCCGCAGCCGCATGGCATTCCTCGGCCGGCCGACGAGCACGGCCGGGTCCTCGCCCTGCGCGGCCGGAACGTCGAGGACCCGGCGAACCGTGGCGACCTGCACCGAACGGCCTTTGGTGGCGGCCCGGTCCTGCACCTTCTCGGCGACGACCCGCCACGGGCCGGGGTCCTCGTACAGACGGGTGGAGGCGTGCGGGGCGGCGGCCGCGACGTGCACGGAGAACGATCCGTCGGGGTGCGGGGTGAACGCGAGCCCGTCCGTGCGGGTGGCTGAGGCCGGGATGGTGCGGTGGCCGAACGCCGGGCGAAAGGGTCCCGACGGGCATCGATCAGGACGTGGCTGCCGTACCCACGGGCCCGGTCCAGGATCCGCCCGACCCGACCCGACCCGACCCGACCCGGCGCGGACGTGCCTCGCCGCCCCTGCACCGGCTCCAGGCATGCCGCTCGGCGACCGGCCGTCGACGCCCGCTTCACTCACCTGTGTGCGCCCCGCACTTCTGCTGTCCCGCTCCTGCCGTCGGCGCGCCGGTGCGCGTCCCGGTCGACGGGTGCCGCGGTGCGCAGGCGCGGGGTGGGGTGCGGATGGAGGTCTGCGGGGGAGTGCGGGGCTGTCACGGTGGCGGAGCCCGACGCGGATCATGTCAACCATGGTTGACGCGGACCTCATGTCAACGTAAGTTGACATCATGACCGAAGCAACGGATCTCGCCGCACGCGCCGGCGACCGCGACCCGCGCGTCGGGTTGCGCGCCGTCGCCGCCCTGCGACGGCTGCTGGAGCAGCTCGAAGCCGTACAAGTCAGAAGCGCCCGCGTCCAGGGCTGGTCGTGGCAGGAGATCGCGGCCGAACTGGGCGTCAGCCGACAGGCCGTCCACAAGAAGTACGGGAGGCATTGATGTTCGAGCGATTCACCAGCGGTGCCCGCGCCGTCGTGTCCGGCGCCGTGGACCACGCCAGGAAGACCGGTTCCGACTCCGTCACCGAGGAGCACATGCTGCTCGCCCTGCTCGACCAGCAGGGCAACCGGGCCGCCTTCGCCGTCGCGGTCCTCGGGCTGACCGACCGCCGCGCCTCGGTGGAGGCGGCGCTTGCCGAGGCCCGTCGGCGGGGCGGGCTGACCAAGGCCGATACGGACGCACTCGCCGACATCGGCATCGATGTGACGGAGATCGTCACGCGGATCGAGGACGCCCACGGCGAGGGCGCTCTGGCCGCGGACCGGAAGGGCCGTCGCGGGCGGTCCGGGCGGCCTGCCTTCGCCCGGGGTGCAAAGACGATTCTGGAGAAGTCCCTGCGGGTGGCGGTGGGGCGCGGTGACCGGTTCATCGGCGAGGAACACATCCTGCTGGCGTTCACCGTCACACCCGGTGTGGTCGCCGATGTGCTGACGGAGCACGGGGCGACGCACGAGGCGGTCACGCGGGCGCTGTACGGGGACGGTGCCGGGGGAGCCGAGGGACAGGCGAAGGCGGGGTAGGGATGTGGTGGACGGGCCGGGGCATGCCCCCGGCCCCTGCTCACTCCTTGGCGTCGGCGTCCTTCCGCAGAAGCGCGCCGATGCGGGCGGCCGCCGTCGACAGATGGCGGCGGGCCTCCACCAGCTGGTCCTCCGTCACGCCCCGGTCGCGGGCCGCGTCGCGGATGTCGTCCCGGAAACGGTCGAGCAGGCGGTCCAGGTCGCGGGCAGGGTCGCCCGTCGTGCCCGTCTCCTTGCCCCAGTCGGGGTCGCCGGCCGGCGGTTCGGGCCTGGTGTACGGGGGCCGGCCGGTCGTCCCGGTGTAGCCGGCCAGGCGGCCGGTGATCTCGGCCAGCCCCTCCCGTACGCCGGTGGGCCAGTCACCCCGGGCGAAGTGCTCCTGGACCTGCCGGGCCGCGTTCTGCATCTGCTCGCGCGCCCTCTCCTGGGCCTCCTTGGCCTGGCGGCGTGCCTGCTGGGCGTCCTCGCGGGCACGGCGGGACTCGTCCTTCGCCCGGCGGGCCTGCTCCTTCCACTCCTGTTTGGCCTTGCGCAGCTCCTCCTTGGCGGTGCGCCAGGCCTCGCTGTCGCCGAAGTCCGTGAAGTCGCCGAAATCACCGAACGGGGAGCCCCGGTCGCCCTTCGCGCCGGTCCCGGTGGCGGAGGTGTGCCGGGTCTCGCCGGCTGCCGCGCGCATCTCGCTGCGCAGCTTCCCCGCCGCGCCCCGCACGTCGTCCCGCATCTCGGCGGCCAGTTCGGAGACCGACTCGCGGATCTCCAGCTCCAGATCGGCCAGTTCGCCGCCGCGGTCCGCCAGTTCGGCGCGGCCCGCGTCGGTGATCGAGTAGACCTTGCGGCCGCCCTCGGTGGCATGCGTGACGAGGCCCTCGGCCTCCAGCTTGGCCAGGCGCGGATAGACGGTGCCCGCCGACGGTGCGTACAGACCCTGGAAGCGTTCCTCCAGGATCCGGATCACCTCGTAACCGTGGCGGGGCGCCTCGTCCAGGAGTTTCAGCAGGTAGAGGCGGAGCCGCCCATGGGCGAATACGGGGGGCATGTCAGAGCACCTTTCCGGTCGGCTCGGCGTCGTACGGATCGTCCTCGGCCGGTGGGCGGCGCAGCAGGGCTATCGACCCCGACACGGTCGTGGCCCTCAGGGTGCCGGTGCCTGCGCCGAGCGTCCCGGTGATCCGCTTCGCACCCCACTGGCCGCCGACCCGCAGATCCTCGAAGCCGTTGGAGACGGCGCCGCTGGCCGTGTTCGCCTCGACCGTCGCGTCCGCCGGATGCGGCAGCCGGATGGCGACCTCGCCGGAGACCGTGGTCAGCCGGATGTCCGTGGGCTTCCCGGTCGGGTCAAGGTCCAGCACCATGTTGCCGCTGACCGATTCGGCCCGTACCGCTGCCCCGGCGCCCTCGACGACCGTCAGATCGCCGGAGACCGATTTGAAGCGGAGCTCTCCGGTGACGGACTGGGCCTCCACATTGCCGGAGACCGTGTCCGCGCGGACCGTGCCGGCGAGGCCGACGAGCGTGGTGTCGCCGGTGATGCCGCGCACGTCCGTGCGTCCCCGGATGCCCGAGACCAACGCTCCGGCGCCGACCGTGCCGAGCTCGACCGTCGACCCGGCCGGCACGGCGAGCGAGACCACCGCGCTGCGGTGCCGCCCCTTGCGGTCGAACCACTTCAGGAAGCCGTGCCAGGGCAGATCCTCGTAGGCGACCGTGAGGATGCCGTTCTTCTGCGTCACGCTGAGCGGCGGGCCCTCGATCGCGGAGACCTCCAGCCGTGCGGTCGGCTCCTCGGTGCCGACGACGTTGACGGTGCCGTTGACGATGCGCACGCTGAGCGCGGTCACCGGGTCGTCGAAGGTGAGCTTCTGAGGCTCGGCGATGGCCCACGTCGACACAGGCATGGATCTGACCTCCCAGGAGCGCGCCCTGACGCAACATATCGCGTCTCTTGGCAACACGATATATCGCGGATCGGGGAAGTCAAGGGAGAGTGAGGCGACCTGGGGTGATCAAAGGGCGCCAAATATGGGTGAATTGCCCTACGGTGTGGGACATGAACGCGACATCACCCGTGGGTGCGCTGCTGCTCTGCCGGGCCGAACCCGACTCCGTGCGCCCGGTGGCCCATCTGCTGCGCGAGCGGATGCTGCTCGCGCCCGCCGGTGACGGGTGGAGCGTCCTCGTGCCGGAGGGAATGCCCTGGCAGGACGGGGGAGAAGGGGATCAGCCGGTCGACAGTGTGGTGGGCGGCTGGGCCACCGCACTCGCGGTCGGCTCCATCTGGCCGGTTCTCGCACTGTGGTGGGACGGCGACCGGGCCGGCTACACGCTCGCGTCCGACTTCCGGCGGCCCGTCGGATACGTCTGGCTGGCGGACGGGACTCCCGCGGGTGAGGACGAGGCGATGCGTACGTTCGCCGCGCGGCTCGGCCTCGACCCCGTCCTGGACATCCAGCGGCTCGAAACGCTGACCCGCCCGGATCCCGACGCGGACGCCCGCACCCGGCTGCGCGGCCTCCTCGCCGCGCTCACCCGCATCGGACTGATCCTCCCGGCCGGCCTCGATCCCGGCGAACCCGCCGATCGGCTGCACGCCTCGGCCGACAGCAGGCCGGGAACGGAGCGGATCGCCTGGGCGGGCTGGCGCGACGCCGTGAAGATCGAACTCGACGCGGTCGAGAACAGCAGACTCGGCCCGTGGCTGCGAGGCCCCAAGGCGCGTGCGCTCGCCACCGCCCAGCTCGCCACCGGGGTACCGCTCGTCATCTGGGGGATCGGGCGCCGCAGAGGAGGGTGGGCGTTCGCGGGAGCACTGCTGATCGTGCACGGGGCACTCGGTCTTGCGTACGACCGGATCCGGGCCGACGGGCGCTGATCCCGGACGGAGGCGCTGATCCGGGCCGACGGGGGCTGATCCGGGCCGATGGAAACCGGCGGACGCGCCCCGGGGCGTCGCCCTATTCCTCGTCCTCGTCGTCCAGCCGGGCCAGCCAGGTGGCGAGGCGCTCGACGGGGACCTCGAAATCGGGATTGAGGTCGACGAACGTACGCAGCTGCTCGGCGAGCCACTCGAAAGTGACCTCCTCCTCGCCGCGCCGCTTCTCCAGCTCCTCGATGCCACGGTCGGTGAAGTACATGGCCGCAAGTTTAATGCCTGGTGACAGCCCCCAGGGGGCCGGGAGCGAGGGCGCAGGGACCCTCGGCGGGGGCGACGGAATCCGGCCGGGAAACGTCCGAGAACCGGTGCACCCGGCCCCGGCGTCCTGACGGATGTGCATCGCATCGATCGCGTACTGCCGTTAACCTGCGGGGAGTTCGGGGAACGGGGGGTGTCATGAGTGACAGCGGGGCCCGTATTACACGCATTGAGATGCCGGACGGTACACCGGTCTGGGCGCGCATCTCCGGGGCCGAGGAACTTGAGCGGCGGCCTGCCGGGAACGGACTGTCCTACACGGACACCGGCTTCTCGGACTTCACCGACCATGTGCAGGCCCGGGTGGAGAGCCTGCAGGGGGTGGTGACCAGCGTCGCGCGGTCGCTCGCCGAGCCGCTGCGGGCCGTGCGGCCGGACGAGGTCAGCGTCGAATTCGGCATCGAGCTCACCGCCAAGGCGGGCAAGGTGGTCGGACTCCTCGCGGACGGGGAGGCCAAGGGCGCCATCAAGGTCACGCTCACGTGGAGCGGCGGCGGCCCGGCCGTCGATCCGCCGATCACGCCGCAGGTGCCCGCGCAGGCCGCCGCGCCGCCCACGCCGCCCGTCCCGTCCGCCCCGCCCGCGCCGCCTGCACCACCGGCGCCGCCGGGACCGGCCCCCACGGGGTCCGCGCAGCCGGGGTCCGCACGGCCCGACCCCGCGTCCCCGCCGTCGCACGCCCCCGCATCCGCGGACGATGCGTCCGCCGGAGCATCCCCCGGCGCACCGGCGCACCCCGACGGTGCCGCGACCGCCGACGGCGGCGGGTCATGACGCAGGAGACCGCCGGGGGCGCAGAAGGGGGTCCGGGGCCGGAGGAGGCTGCGCTCATGGACCTCGTGCGGGACGCCACCGTACGCATCCATCGCCGGGGGGACGGGTATGCCACTGACGGACCCGGCCCGGGCTTCCTGGGGAGTGGCTTTTTCATCGCCCCGAGCTGGGTCCTCACGTGCGCACATGTCGCCATGCAGGGGGAGGGGCGCGAGGTGAACGTGCTGTTCAGGGCCGACCCCTACGACGCCGAGCTGACCGAGGTCCCCGGTGTGGTGCTCGCCGCGCTGCCCGAGACCCGGCCGGCCGGCGACCGGGGCTGGCCCGCGCCCGACCTCGCGCTCATCCAGTTGCGGCGTCCCGTCGAACACCCCTGTGTGTACGTCACCGAGCGCTCGGAGGCCATGCTCCGCGGCCGCAAGGTCCGCGTCGTGGGCTGGGCACCCTCCCCGGGCGGCGGGCTGACGACGCTCACCGGCGACTGCGAGGTGAAGGGCACCTTCGGCGGCTGGGCCGATGCCGACCAGCAGATCCGGCTTGCCGAGGACTGGCTGGCGCCCGGGATGTCCGGCGGGCCCGTCGTGGACGTCACCCGCGGCGAGGTGGTCGGCGTGATCAAATCGCGGCTCGACGGCCACCAGGGCGGCACCGCCATCGGAATCGAGCGGCTCCGCTCCCTCACCGTGCCCGCCGGACCCGTGGAGACCGAGACGGACGACACGTACCAGGCCGTCTTCCACGCCCACGACCGCTACCACGCCGACCGGCACAACAGCCCCGCGTCCACCGAGCGGACCTGGGCCGATGTGCAGAGCGAGCTCCCCGGCCCGGCCGGCCGGGTGCTCAGCCCCAAGCGGCGGATCGACCTCCTGGGCAGGCTCGCCGAGTTCCCGCCGCCGGTCAGCACCCGCAATCTGCTGCGGCTCCTCGACGGCCTGCCGAACGTCCATGCGCGCGATCTCCGTCCGGCGCCGCGCGGCTGGCGCGACGGACTCGGGGCGCTGTACGACGCCCGCGTCCGCGACCGCGACGCCGCACTCGAACTGATCCTGCGCTACTGCATGGGCGTCCTCGCCGCCGACCGCCCGTACGACGTGCCGTCCACCCGGGCCGCCACGAAGTCCCTGTGGGAATGGGTGAAACGGATCGCCGACGAGGACCTGTCCCGCGACTTCCGGCAGGAACTCGTGCTGCACTGGCGCGCCGTCCGGCAGAGCCGGGACCAGGCACACCAGCGGGCCCCCGAGCCGAGTGGCGAACCGGCCCGGTACGGCGAACGCGCCTTCGTCCTGCTGGAACTGGAACCGCGGGGCTGGGAACGGGACCGTTACGACTGGCGGATCGGCGTCGCCCGCCGCACCGGGGAGGTCCTGCCCGTCGCCGAGGACAGCCAGGGCACGGGACCCGGGGCTCTCCCGGACCGGCTGGCCGCCCCGCTCGCCGAGGCGTTCCGGCGGTGCGACGAACCCGACAGCCCCGCCATGCTCCAGGTCGCGGTCCCACCGGCGCTGCTCGGCCTGAACGTCGACAACTGGAAGGTGACCCCCGACGGGCTGCCGCTCGGAGCCGTACGCCCGGTCGTCGTCCGCCGCTCGACGCGGGATCAGCCGCCGCACGACGACGTGGAAAGACTGCGCAGGGCCCGCTGGAACGGCACCCGGAACTCCTCGGTGCAGGCCGAAGTCGTCGACTGCGAGGACGGAATGGGAGTACGCGTACCGGAGGTGGCGAGGCTGCACACCCTGGCGTACGAGACCGTGCCGGTCCTCTGCCGGTACGGCGGCCGGCCGGACCCCGAGACCACGGCCGGACTGGTGCGGATCCTCGACGGCGGCTTCGGGGTGGCCCTGTGGCGGCGGACCGGGGAACCGGACGGAGTCTGCTCCGAATTCCATCGGCGCGCCCTCAACACCGTCGCGGAGACCCGCACCGCCGACCGGCTGCCGCAGCGGATCCACGAGCTGAGAAGGGACGTGAAGGCGGAACGTGCCGATGCGTTCTGGTCCTACGGCGTCGTTCTGTTCTATGACGATCCGCACCATATGCTCCCCGGTTCCGGTCAGCTCCTGGAGGCGCCGTGAACAGCGCCGGCCGGCCTCTTACGGGGGAGTTCACGGATCGATACCGTGAGGCACGTTCGACGGCTGCTGCCCCTCACACCGGACCTGGCGGACGAGTGACGACGAGGAACACGCTATGAGTGAACCCAGCGAGTGGCTCATCTACCGAGGGGCCGGTGAACCGCACGACGGCATCGAACGGCTGCCGTCCCCGCCGCCCTGGCGGGACTTCGCAGCCCGCGAGGCCCCGGACCCCGGCGACGGCGGTACCGGGGGGGACCGGGCGGACGGGTCCGCCACCCGGCGTCTCGGCGGCCACCGGCACATCGCGGAACTCCACCGGCCCGGCGCCGAAGAACTCGAAATGATCAACGCGGCGCTGTACCTGCGTCGCCCGCTGCTGGTCACCGGCAGCCCCGGCGCCGGAAAGAGCACCCTGGCCCACTCCGTCGCCCATGAACTCAGGCTCGGCCGAGTCCTGCGCTGGCCGATCGTCAGCCGGTCCACGCTCCTCGACGGCCTCTACCACTACGACGCGATCGCCAGGCTGCAGGACGTCCAGATCGCCGCGCACGGCGCGGCGGCCGGCTCCGACGCGGCGGAGAACGTCGGCAGCTACATCCGGCTCGGCCCGCTCGGCACCGCGCTGCTGCCCTCCGACCGGCCCCGTGTGCTGCTCATCGACGAGCTCGACAAGAGCGACATCGACCTGCCGAACGACCTCCTCAACGTGCTGGAGGAGGGCGAGTTCGGCATTCCGGAACTCGAGCGGATCGCCGACCGGCTGCCCGACGGGGAAGCCGAGGTGCTGACCGACGACGGCATCAAGGTGACGGTCAAGGGCGGCCGTGTGCAGTGCGGGGCGTTCCCGTTCGTCGTGCTCACCAGCAACGGCGAGCGCGACTTCCCGGCCCCGCTGATGCGGCGCTGCATCCACCTGGAGCTGGGGCGCCCCGACCACCAGCGGCTCGCCACCTTCGTCCGCGCCCACCTCGGCGATGAGGCGGCGCGCTCCGGAGACGATCTCATCGCCCATTTCCTGGAGCGGTCGCGGAGCGAACTCCTGGCCACCGACCAGCTGTTGAACGCCATCTATCTCACCGACGCGGCCGCCCCCGCCGGCCGGGACCGGCTCGCCGACCTGCTCATCCAGCGACTCGACCGGCCGAGGTGATGAGCTGATGCCCGACGCCACGGCACGCCACGGCCCGGACGGAGCAGGGGGAGGGCGTCCTGCGGAACCCGAGCCGTACGACGGAGGGCTGCTGCCCGCACTCGTCGCCCGGCTGCGCGAGGCCGGGCTCGACCCCGACGCGGAACAGCTCTGCGACGCACTCTGGCTCGCCCGATGGACCCGTCGCGCCGACACGCCGGAAGGCGCCGAGGAGCAGGGCGGCCCCGCCGTACCGTTCTCACGCGCCGAGCTGTCCGACGCGGGACCGACCGCGCCGTCCGCCCGCACCGCGGCGGGGGGCCCCCGTGGCACGGACGCCGCACCGAACGACGACGAGCCCGCGGAGCAGGGGGATCCCGCGGCCGCCGACCGCCGGATAGCTCTGTATCCGGTACCGCCCGGGGACTTCGCCGCGGACCGCGACGGGCAGCGCGAGGGGGGCGGGCCGCACAGCCATGGGCGCGGCAGCGCCGCCACCCTCACCCTCGGCGTGCCCGCCGCTCCCGCCCTGCCCGCACCTCTTGAAGTCCAGCGAGCCTTACGTCCCCTGCAGCGCTACCGCCCCGCCGCGCCACCTCTGCGCCGCACCCTGGACGAGACGGCCACCGCCGAACTGAGCGCCCGCGCAGGGGGGTTGATCATCCCGGTGTTCCGCGGGGTGTCCCGCGCCGACGCGCTGCTGCAGTTCGTCATGGACGCCTCCTCGTCGATGCGTGTCTGGGACCGCATGTTCAGCGAACTCCAGCAGATCTTTAGTCAGTTGGGCGCTTTTCGGGATGTCCAGGTGCGCTATCTGCACCGTGGCCCGGACGGGTCCTGCGCGGTCAGCCGCAGCCCCGATCCGGCCGCCGCCCCGCTGAACTCCGCGGACCGGCTCAGTGATCCGACCGGCCGCCGCGTCACCGTCCTGGTCAGCGACTGCGCCGGACCGCTCTGGCACAGCGGGCGCGCCCACCGGCTGCTCCACCAGCTGGCCCGGCAGGCACCCACCGCCGTACTGCAGCCGCTGCCGCAGCGGATGTGGAACCGCACCCGGCTGCCGGTGACCTACGGAGAGCTCTCCCGTGGCGAAGGGCTCTCCGGTGCCGCGGTCCTGAAGGTCACCGAAGAGGCGGGCGGGGCACCCACCGCACGTCCCGGCGCCCTCGCCGTCCCCGTACTCCCGCCCGTGGCGGGCGCGCTCGCCGCCTGGGCGCGACTGCTCTCCGGCACCGGCGCCGGCCGGATCTCCGGGGCGGTCGGCTGGGTCAGGGCCGACCAGCCCGCCGCGCCCGCACCGCGCCCCGGCGACCGGCTGTCCTCGCTCCAGCTGGTCAGCCGCTTCCGTTCGGCGGCCTCCCCGGTCGCCGGGCAGCTCGCGGTCTATCTCGCTGCGGCGCCGCTCTATCTGCCCGTGATGCAGCTGGTGCAGCGGACGATGCTGCCCGACTCCGGCCCCTCCGAACTCGCCGAGGTGCTGCTCAGCGGACTGATCTCGCGGAGCAAGGGCGACGGAGCGGGCGACGGGCAGTGGTACGAGTTCGTGCCCGGCGTCCAGGAGGCGCTGCTCGGACCGCTCGGACGGGATGAGGCGCTGCTCGTGCTCAAGCACTGCTCGGAGTACATAGAGCAGCGGTTCGGCAAGGGCGGTCCGAACTTCCCGGCGCTGGCGTTCGCCCAGCTCGGGGACGGCCGGCGCGCCCCCTCGTACGCCACCGACCTCGGCCGCCGCACGCAGAGCGGCGGCATCGCGGAGAACGACGAGGGCGACGAGAACGGGGAGAGCGACGGAAGCGGCGGGTCGCGCGTTCCCCATCCCTTCGCCGAGGTCGCGGCGCGGGTACTGGAGCGCTTCATGCCCCTGCCCGAGCAGTTCGCGCTCTACGGCGACCGGGGCGGTCGCGATGCCCCCGGCCGGACGACACACACGGCGGTGGAGAGCGCCCGAGCACTCCTGCGCCAGTTCGACTCGGACAGCATGGTGCAGTACCTGATCGACGCCGTGCAGCTGCTCCGGGGCGCGACCGAGCGCGAGCGGTACCCGGGCGCCGACCCCGAGCTGTGGGCCGAGTACGCCCGCTGCGTGCTGAGGCTGTGGGAGGTCCAGGGCGGCGACGGTCTTCTGCGCGAGGCCGAGAACGCGGCGGAACGGGCCGCCGCGCATCCCGGGGCGGTACGCGAACGGGCGGTGCTGGCCAAGGTGCTGCACGCCGCGGCCGACGACCGGCGCAGGCGCGGCGACCGGCGCGGCGCACTGGCCCTGCTCCGACGCGCCGACCGCGAGTACACGGTCGCCTGCGCGGCCCCCGGCCTCGACCCGGGCGAGGCGCTTCGGCTCACCCTGGAGCGGGTACGCGCCCTGGAGGCGCAGTGGCGCCTCGGCGGCGACAGCGCCCTGCTGCAGGCCGCGGCAGGAATGCTGGAGGCGTTCGCCGACGTCTGGCCCGACCAGGAGAACCGTCCGGCCGCGCTGCCACTGGCGCATGGCCGGGCCCTGCTCAAACTGGCCGGGGCGACCGTCGACCCCGAACAGGCACGGGTGTACGCGGGGCAGGCGGCCCGCTCGCTGCGCACCGCGTTCGGGGCGGGCGGCGGGCGGCACACCCTGGGCACGGAGGTACGGATCCTGCTGGACCTGGTGGACGCCCTGCTGGCCTCGGGCGGCGAACCCGACGAGGCGGCGACCCTGATCGACCAGGCGCTGGTGACCGTGAGGGAACAGCGTCAGCGCGCCGCGCTCCAGACCAGGGCGGGCCGGGTCAGGGTCACCCGCTACGAGCAGCTGGACGCACCGGACGAACTCGTGGGGGCCGCCGAGTGGTTCGCCCGCGCCTCCCGCGGCGTCCCGCGCGACTCCCAGGCCCATGCGGATCTGCTCGCCGAATGGGGCGGAACCCTGTTGCGGCGTGCCGAACTGCCGGACGGGCGCGAGTACATCGGCGCGGCGGTGCGGGTGCTGCGCGACTGCCGTACGGAGACGCCGTCCGGCAGCGCGCGCCAGGCCGAGCGGCTGCTGATGCTCGGCCGGGCCCTGATGCTGCGGCACCGGGCCACCGAGGACCGGGTCGATCTGCGGGAGGCCGAGCACCTCTTCGGTCTCGCCGCGCAGGAGGCCCGCGATCCGCTGACCGCGGCGCGCTGCTGGCTGGCGCTGGGCCGGTCCCATCTCGATGCCTCGCGGGTGCTGCAGCGGCCGGCCAGGCTCGACGACGCGGCCGAGGCGTTCCGGGACGCGGCCGAATCCGCCCGCACAGCGGAAGCGGAGCTGGAGAGTCCACAACAGCGGCAAGAGGCAGTGGAGTTGGGTGCTATGGCCAACCACTGGCGGGGTATGACGTATGAGAAGGCGGGGCGTCCCCGGGCCGCGCGCGAGGCGTACCGGGCGGCCGGCCTCGAATGGCGCAAACTGCCGAACGGCGGCGGCGCGGCGGGCGAGTCGACCGCCGAGCGGCTGGCCGAGCTGGAGCGATGAGCGCACGACGGAGTGCGCTCGGCGGGCGGACGGGGTGCGCCGGGCTGCCTGGACCGGGGCGCCCGGTGCAGGAGGTCCGGCCCTGGGCGTCCGGTCCGGGCGCGGGGTGCGAGGCAGCGGTACGTACGTGGGGCAGGGACGCGAGTTCGGCGGTGGGCGCTCAACGACGAGTGCGCGACCACGAGCCCGCTGCAAGGACAACGGGAACGGGGAGGCGTGATGGGCGAGTCGCGTGAGGTGTACGAGCCGAGCCGATCGGCAGTCGACGGCGGGCCGGGCGGTGAACTGCCGGAACTGCCGGATCTGCTGGAGCTCGACCTGGAAACCCTGCGGACGCTGGACCATCCGGTCCTCGCGGCCGTGGTCGCGGATCTGCGGGGCCGGGCGAACCAGCCGCGGGAGATGCTGTGGGGATTCACCAGCGCGTTGTGAACGACCGCTGAGTCATCCGGATCGGCCGCCGAATCGTTTCCGGAGCCGAGCCGACCCGCACGGTTTCGGCCCCGGACTCCGCCGAACCGGACGTCGCAGCCCGGCCGGGTTTGCCCTCCCGGAGGGCCAGGCATACTCGCTTCGGGCCGCCACCGAGGGCCGTCGACGCGGCCGTATGCAGGAGTTGTCCCAAGGGTCCGTGCAACAGGGGGTGCCAGGTTGTCCCAACAGGCGACCCCTCGCGTGCCGTGGCACACCGGCCCTGTGAGCCACACCCCCGTCCCTTTCGGACAGTTCATCGTCAAGGTGCACGGCCGCTGCAATCTGGCCTGCCGCTACTGCTATCTGTACGAGGGCCCCGACCGGTCCTGGCGCGACCGCCCGTCCGCCGCCCCACCCGCAGTCCTGGAGCACACCGCCTCGCGCATCGGCGAACATGCAGCGGCTCACCGGCTGCGGGAGGTCGCCCTCGTGCTGCACGGCGGCGAACCCCTTCTCGCGGGCGCCGACCTGTTGGCCGGATTCGCCGACCGGGTGCGTGACCTGGCTCCGGCCGACTGCACCGTACGCGTCACTGTCCAGACCAACGCCACTCTGCTCAACGACGCGCGTATCGCCACATTGGCCCGCCACCGCATCAGCGTCGGTATCAGCCTGGACGGCGGTCTGCCCGCCCACAACACCCTGCGCACCGACCATGCGGGACGCCCCTCCTGGGCGATGGCGTCGCGCGGCGCCCGGTTGCTCGCCGACCGGCATCCCGAGGCGTACGCGGGCATCCTCACCGTCGTCGACCCGCGGACCGACCCGGTCGAGATGTACGAGTCGCTGCTCGCCCTGCGCCCACCGGCCCTGGATCTGTTGCTGCCGCACGGCAATTGGACGGCCCCACCGCCCGGCCTGCCCACCACGCACCCGGCGCACTCCGCGCACCCCGGCGGAATCGGACGTCCCACCCCCTACGGCGACTGGCTGTGCACCGTTTTCGACCGCTGGTGGCCGGCCGGGCGACGGGAGACCAAGGTCCGGCTCTTCGAGGAGTGCCTCGCCCTGCTGCTCGGCCTGCCCGCCGCCACCGAATCGCTCGGACTCGACCCGGTCAATGCCGTCGTGGTCGAGACCGACGGCTCGATCGAGCAGATCGACTCCCTCAAGTCCGCCTATGACGGGGCCACGGCCACCGGACTCGACGTCTTCCACCACACCTTCGACGCCGCTCTGCGGCACCCCGGCGTCGCCGCCCGCCAGGCCGGCGCCGATGCGCTCGCCGCCGTCTGCCGTTCGTGCCCGCTGCTCACCGTCTGCGGCGGCGGCCACTACGCCCACCGCTACCGCGCAGGACACGGCTTCGCCAACCCCTCCGTCTACTGCGCCGACCTCGACCGGCTGGTCCGCCATGTAGCGGCCCGGCTGGCCGAAGCGACTGCAGGAGACCCCCCATGAGTACCGCTCTCCCCCCTCGCGCTCTCCCCCCTCGCGCGCTGCGCGAACTCGGCCGCACCGAAGGCGATGCCGAGGCCCTGGAACTACTCGTCCGCGACCAGGACACCCGCCGCCTCGTCCTGCTTCGCGCCCTGCTCGACGCGGCGGCGGCCGCCTCCGTGACCGTCTGCCCACCGGACCTGCTCGACCGGCTCCACGAGGACTGGGCGCTGCTGGCGGCGGCCGAACGTACCGACCGCGCCGCCGCACGCTCCGTGCTGCTCTATCCGCTCGTGGGCCCCTGGGCCGAGCGCTGCCTGAACGCTCTCACCGCCGGCCCACCGCTCCCGGAACTCCGGACCGATCTCGGCCACTTGGGGGCGCTGGCCGCCGCGGCCGCAATCCGCGCCGGGCTGCCCTTCGCGACCCGGCTCACCGCACGCGGCGCGGTGCTGCATCTGCCGCTGCTCGGCGCTGCCCACCTGGGCCCGGGCTCGGTCGATCTCTTGGCGGACGGCGAGGAGGTGAGGCTCAGCCAAGGGCGTTCGGCTGAAGTCTTCGTACGGGTCGACTCGGGTGTCGCGAGCTCCTTGGACCCACGCTGGCTGCCCGTGCCCGCGCTGCCCGCCCTGCTGCCGGGCGGCAGCCCGGTACCGCTGGACGACCTCGACCCGTACCGCGCCGCGGGCGGCGGTCTCGAGCGCCATGGGCTGAGTGGCACGACCCGTCTCGACGACGACGGGCGCAAGACGTGGGCCGCGTCCTGGTCGGGCGTGGAGCACCTGCTCCGGATCGGCGGCGAGCACCGGTCGGCCGAGGCGGCCGCCCTCCTGCGCTGCCTGGTGCCACTTGCCCCGCCACCCGGGACCGCCTCCTCCGGCGAGGGCGCGGCGCACTGCAGCGGCACCCGGCGCGAGGCGTTCGGGGCCATCCTCAGCAGCAGGCCGACAGACGCTGTCCACTTCGCCTCGACCCTCGTGCACGAGCTCCAGCACACCAAGCTGGCCGCGCTCAGCGCCCTCCTACCCCTGCACCACGAGGACGCCGCACCCCGGCACTTCGCACCCTGGCGCCCCGACCCGCGGCCCTTCGACGGGCTGCTCCAAGGGGCCTATTCGCACATCGCGCTCGCCGACTACTGGCAGCGGTTCGCGCTCGGCGCGGAACGTGCCACGTTCAGCCAGCGGGATCTGGCGTGGTCCGAGCACGCTCGCCGCCGTGAGCAGGTCGGCGCCGTTCTGCCCGTTCTCGCCGGATCCGGCGCCCTGACCCCCGAAGGCCGCGTGATCGTCAACGAAATGATCACTCTCTACCACCGTCTGGCGGATTGGCCGCCCCCAATGGGGCATGTGGCTCGCGCGAGGGCGTACGTGGCCACGGCCAGGGTGATATGGCAGCAGAGGAACCATTCGCAACGAGCCTGACAGGGTGCCGTGGATCAAGCGGCAACAGACTTCAGAAGTGAGGTCCGACCCGGTCACCGATGTATTTTAATAGGGCTTATATCGATGCAGGGAGACGGTTGAATGCCCGTAGCGCGTAAGCAAGTTGGAGCAACGGGGGCGTCCACCGTCACCATCAGTTTCGCCGGCTTCAACCGGGCCTGGGCGGCCTGGATCGGGGACCGTCTCGAACGGCGTGGTGTGCGGGTCGTGTTCCAGCGCTGGGACCCCCCGGTCAAGACGCCGCTGGAGGACGCGCTGCAGGACCTGATGCTCGCCCCCGGCCGCATCCTCGTCATCCTCAGCGACTGGTACTTCCAACTGGGCCCCCGCAGTCACAGCGAGTGGAACACGGCCCTGCGAGAGGTGGTCGCCCCCGATGCCGAGCGCTTCGCAGCCGTCTCCATCTCCGCCGCGGCCATGCCCGGCGCCACCTCGGTCTTCGCCGCGGCCGACCTGACCAACGTCGGTGCGGAAGAGGCCGAGCGGCGCATGCTCGCCCGCCTCGACCTGACCGCCGCCCCGGTGTCGCAGCCCGCCGAAACGAAGCCCGGCCCCCGCTTCCCGGCCGACACCCCCGAGGTATGGGGCGGAGTACCGCGCCGCAACACCCGGTTCACCGGCCGTGAGGGGCTGCTCAACGACGCGTACCACGCACTGCAGGAGGCAGGTTCCGGCGCGGGTGTCGTGACGCTGCACGGCATGTCTGGCGTCGGCAAAACGCAGCTGGCTGCGGAGTACGTCTACCGGTTCGGCTCCGAGTACGACGTCGTGTGGTGGGTGCCCGCCGACCGCCGCGCCCTCTACCGCCAGAAACTGGCCGAACTTGCCCCGGAACTGGGCCTGCCCACCGGCGCCGAGTACGGCGAACGGCTCCGCGCGGTCAGGGACTCGCTGCGCCGTGGCGAACCGCACTCCCACTGGCTCCTCGTGCTCGACGGAGCCGACGATCCCGAACAGATCTGGGACCTCGTGCCGACCGGTCCGGGACATGTTCTGATCACTTCACGCAACCCTGAGTGGGGCGAGCACAACAGCAACCTGCTCGAGGTGCCGATCTACAGCCGGGACGAATCGGTTGCCTTCATCCGCCGCCGGGCCCCACGGCTGACGCACACCGAGGCCGCTCAGCTGGCCGAGGCGCTGGAGGACCTCCCGCTGCTGCTCGACCAGACAGCGGGCTGGCTCAACGACTCCGACATGTCGATCGAGGAGTACATCGATCTGCTCCAGGGCGGCATCGACCAGGACGTTGTCAAGGTCTCCAAGGACTTCCCGATCGCCTTCCAGACCGCCTGGTCAATACTGCTGAACAAGCTCAAGGAGACCGTCCCCGAGTCCATCGACCTGCTGCGGCTGTGCAGCTTCTTCGCGCCGGGCTCCATTCCCGTGCGGCTGCTGAAGGAGATGCCGCCCGGTGAGCTGCCGGAACAGCTCACCGGCCTGATGAACGACCCGCTGCTCTGGAACAGGGCGATCGGCCAGCTGCGGCAGTACTCCGTGGTCCGGCTGGAGTCCCACGAGTCGGCGGACGAGGAGGTCTCGTCCTCGGGGGAGTCGCTCTATCTGCACCGCATGGTCCACCAAATCGTGGGCAAGGACATGCCGGAGCGGGACCGCGAGGAATTCATCGACGTCGTCCGCCGGGCTCTCGCAGCCGCTGACCCCGGACGGCCCATCGACGCCACGCAATGGCCCGCGTACGCCGAGATCGCCCCTCACCTGAAGTGGGCCGGCGTCCTGGAGAGCACTGACCCGGCGGTGCACACCCTGGTCCTCAACTGCCTGCGTTACATGTACTTCTCGGGCGAGTACCGGGCGGGCATCAAGCTCGGCGGCCGCGCCATGACGGCGTGGCGCGAGCTGCTGGGCGAGACCCACCCCAGGCTCTGGGACCTCAGCTACAACTACGCCAACCTGATGCGGGCCGTCGGAGACTACGCGGGCACCGAGGCCATGGAGCGCGCCGTGGTCGACTATCTGCGCACCGAGCGAGGGGGACAGGACCTCGAACATCTGCGCGCCGCCAGTGGCCTCGCTGCGGACCTGCGGGGGCTCGGCCGCTACGAGGAGGCGCTGGAGATGTCCGGCTGGATCCTCGAGACCTACCGCGAGCTGCTCGGGGACCAGGACTCCCGCACCGTCAACGCCCAGAACAATCTGGCCATTTCACTGCGACTGCTCGGCCGGTACGAAGAGTCACGGGAGCTCAACCGGCGCACTCTGGAGGCACGGCGGCAGCTGTTGCGGCCCCGGCACAGCTGGACCCTCCTCTCCGAGATCAACTACGCCACGGATCTCCGGCTGCTCGGCGGCTACAGCGAGGCCGAATCGCTCCAGGCGCAGAGCGCCAGGGTGCACCGCATCGTTCTCGGCGACGACAACCCCCAGACGCTGCTCGCCGAACACAACCTTGCGCTCTGCCGCTACCGCAACGGCGAACGTGGCAAGGCCGCGCCGGCGTTCACCCGGATCCTCGAGCGCGGCGAGCGGGTACTGGGTGAGGACGACCCGCTGACCTTGATGTTCGCGGCCAGCCAGAGTTTCTTCGCGCGCGAGCACGCCGACGTCGACCAGGCCAGGACCATAAGCGAGTACGTCGTCGACGGATACACCACGATGCTCGGCGAGGACCACCCGTATGTGGCCGGCACCCGCGCCAACCATGCCCTGATCCTGCGCAATGTCGGCGAACGGGACCACGCCCACCTGCTCACCGAAGAAGCACTCGATCAGATGACGCGGGCCGTGGGCGAGAACCACCCATGGACGCTGGGCTGCGCGATCAACGCGTCGGCACTGCGCAACCTGGTCGGCGACCCGGAATCAGCCGCCGCGCTGACCGACGCCTGCGTCACACGGGCCATCGAGACCCTCGGCCGGACCCATCCGCTCACGCTCTCCGCCCGGATCGCCCACGCGGCGGACCTGCGAGGCATGCGGGAGAGGCAACGGGCCGACAAGGTCGAGAGCGAGGCGTTGGGCGACCTCGCCGCCATGCTGGGAGCGCAGCACGTCCACACGGTTTCGGCGCGGTCCCGCAACCGCCCGTTCTGGGACTTTGAGCCGCAGATCATCTGATCCGGTCACCGAAGGAACGGCGACACGCCGGAGGGCCCGGCCCCGCGAGTTGATCGCGGGGCCGGGCCCTCCGTACGTACAGCCGCTGATCAGGCCTCGAAGACCTCGGCGACCAGCTGCGCCTGCTCGGCCTGGTGGCGCTTGGCCGAGCCGACCGCCGGGGAGGAGCTGTGCGGCCGCGAGATGCGACGCAGGCGCTCACCGTGCGGGACGTCGGCGCCGACGGCCAGGTCCAGGTGGTCGATCAGGTTCAGGGCGATGAACGGCCAGGCACCCTGGTTTGCCGGCTCCTCCTGGGCCCAGAGGTACTTCTCGGCGTTCGGGTACTTGGCGATCTCGGCCTGCAGTTCGGCACCCGGCAGCGGGTACAGACGCTCCAGCCTGATGATGGCCGTGTCCTTGATGCCGCGCTTCTCGCGCTCGGCATCAAGGTCGTAGTAGACCTTGCCGGCGCAGAAGACGACCTTGCGGACCGCGTTCGGGTCGACCGAGTCGTCGCCGATCACCGGGCGGAAGCCGCCGGTGGTGAACTCCTCCGCCTTGGACGCCGCCGCCTTGAGGCGGAGCATCGACTTCGGGGTGAAGACGACCAGCGGTTTGTGGTGCGGGTTGTGCACCTGCCACCGCAGGAGGTGGAAGTAGTTCGACGGGAGCGTCGGCATGGCGACCGTCATGTTGCTCTGCGCGCACATCTGGAGGAAGCGCTCCGGGCGGGCGGACGAGTGGTCCGGGCCCTGGCCCTCGTAGCCGTGCGGCAGGAGCAGCGTGACGCCCGAGGTCTGGCCCCACTTCTGCTCGGCCGAGGAGATGAACTCGTCGACGACGGTCTGCGCGCCGTTGACGAAGTCACCGAACTGCGCCTCCCAGATGACCAGCGACTCCGGGCGGGCCAGCGAGTAGCCGTACTCGAAGCCCATCGCCGCGTACTCGCTGAGCAGCGAGTCGTAGACGTTGTAGCGCGCCTGGTCGTCGGAGAGGTAGAGCAGCGGGGTGTAGTCCTCGCCGGTCACCTGGTCGACGAGGACCGCGTGACGCTGGCCGAAGGTGCCGCGGCGGGTGTCCTGGCCGGCGAGCCGGACCGGGGTGCCCTCCATCAGCAGCGAACCGATGGCCAGGGTCTCGCCCATGCCCCAGTCGATCGTGCCGTTCTCCACCGAGGCGGCACGGCGCTGCATCTGCGGCATCAGGCGCGGGTGGACCGTGATCCGCTCCGGGATGTTGACCTGGGACTCGGCGATCCGCTTCACGACCTCCGCGGAGACCGCGGTGGTGACGGCGACCGGGAACTCGGGCTGCGCTTCCGGAACATGGGTCTGGGCCGGAGCCGAGGTGGCTTCGCGAACCTCCGCGAAGACCTTCTCCAGCTGGCCCTGGAAGTCCTGGAGCGCCTGCTCGGCCTCTTCCAGCGTGATGTCGCCGCGACCGATGAGGGACTCGGTGTAGAGCTTGCGCACCGAGCGCTTCTTGTCGATCAGGGTGTACATCTGCGGGTTGGTGAACTCCGGGTTGTCGCCCTCGTTGTGACCGCGGCGGCGGTAGCAGATGAGGTCGATGACGACGTCCTTGTTGAACGCCTGCCGGAACTCGAAGGCCAGCCGGGCCACACGGACGACGGCCTCGGGGTCGTCACCGTTGACGTGGATGATCGGCGCCTCGATCATGCGTGCCACGTCGGTGGCGTACATCGAGGAGCGGGAGGACTCCGGGGCGGCGGTGAAGCCGACCTGGTTGTTGATCACCACGTGCACCGTGCCGCCGGTGCGGTAGCCGCGCAGCTGCGACATGTTGAGCGTCTCGGCGACGACGCCCTGGCCCGCGAAGGCCGCGTCGCCGTGGAGCGCGACGGGCAGGACCGTGAAGTCCGTGCCGCCCTTGTTGATGATGTCCTGCTTGGCGCGGGCGATGCCCTCGAGGACCGGGTCGACCGCCTCCAGGTGCGAGGGGTTGGCGGCCAGCGAGACCTTGATCTGCTCGCCGTCCAGACCGGTGAAGGTTCCCTCGGCGCCCAGGTGGTACTTGACGTCGCCGGAGCCGTGCATCGACCGCGGGTCGAGGTTGCCCTCGAACTCCCGGAAGATCTGCGCGTACGACTTGCCGACGATGTTCGCCAGGACGTTCAGGCGGCCGCGGTGGGCCATGCCGATGACGACCTCGTCGAGGCGGGCCTCGGCGGCGGAGTCGATGACCGCGTCGAGCAGCGGGATGACGGACTCGCCGCCCTCCAGCGAGAACCGCTTCTGGCCGACGTACTTGGTCTGCAGGAACGTCTCGAACGCCTCGGCGGCGTTGAGGCGGCGCAGGATCCGCAGCTGCTCCTCGCGCTCCGGCTTGGGGCGCGGACGCTCCACCCGGTCCTGGAGCCACTTGCGCTGCTTCGGGTCCTGGATGTGCATGAACTCGATGCCGGTGGTGCGGCAGTACGACTCACGCAGCACACCGAGGATGTCGCGGAGCTTCATCATCGTCTTGCCGGCGAAACCGCCGACCGCGAAGTCCCGCTCCAGGTCCCACAGGGTGAGGCCGTGCTCGGTGATGTCCAGGTCGGGGTGCTTGCGCTGGCGGTACTCCAGCGGGTCGGTGTCGGCCATGACGTGGCCGCGGACCCGATAGGAGTGGATCAGCTCGAAGACCCGCGCGGCCTTGGTGACGTCGTCGTCGTGCGAGGCGTCGATGTCCTTGAGCCAGCGGACCGGCTCGTAGGGGATGCGCAGCGCCTTGAAGATCTCGTCGTAGAACTCGTTCTCGCCGAGCAGGAGCTGGGACACGATCCGCAGGAACTCGCCGGAGGCGGCGCCCTGGATGACGCGGTGGTCGTACGTCGAGGTCAGGGTCATGACCTTCGAGATGCCCAGCTTGTTCAGCGTGTCCTGGGAGGTGCCCTGGAACTCCGCCGGATAGTCCATCGCGCCGACACCCATGATGAGGCCCTGTCCGGGCATCAGGCGGGGCACCGAGTGGACGGTGCCGATGCCGCCGGGGTTGGTCAGCGAGGCGGTGACTCCGGTGAAGTCGTCCATGCCGAGCTTGCCGATGCGGGCGCGGCGGACGATGTCCTCGTACGCCTGCCAGAACTCGAAGAAGTTGAGCGTCTCGGCCTTCTTGATGGCCGCGACGACCAGCTGGCGGTCGCCGCTCGGCTTTACCAGGTCGATGGCCAGACCGAGGTTGACGTGCTCCGGCTTGACCAGGGTCGGCTTGCCGTCCTTCTCCGCGAAGGAGTGGTTCATCGACGGCATGGCCTTGAGGGCCTGCACCATCGCGTACCCGATGAGGTGCGTGAAGGAGATCTTCCCGCCGCGGGCACGCTTGAGGTGGTTGTTGATGACGATGCGGTTGTCGAAGAGCAGCTTCACCGGAACGGCGCGGACGGACGTGGCCGTCGGCAGTTCCAGGGAGGCGTTCATGTTCTTCGCCACGGCGGCGGACGGGCCGCGCAGCGTCACGTACTCGGGGCCCTCGGCGGTAGTGGCCGGGGCCGCCTTGGCGGGCGCGGCGGCCTTCGCGGCCGGAACGGCGGGCGCGGCCGGAGCGGCGGGCGCGGCCGGGGCCACCGGGGCAGCGGCCGGAGCGGCAGCCACGGGCTTCGCCGGGGCGGCGGCCGGGATCTGCGCCGGAGCGGCAGGCGCGGTCTGGGCCGGTGCGGTGGCGGCCGGGGCCACCGCAGCCCCCGCGGCTGCGGCGCCGGGAACGGGCTTGTCCGCCGTGCCGGACGTACCCGGCTTGTAGTCGGCGAAGAAGTCCCACCAGGCGCGATCGACCGAATTGGGATCCTGGAGGTACTGCTGGTAGATCTCGTCGACGAGCCACTCATTGGGGCCGAAAGCCGCAGCCGGGCTCGTGCCCGGGCTGGCTTGGTCGGTCGAGATGCTTGAGTTACTGGGGGACTGAGACGACACGGCGGCAACCGCCCTCTTCCGCTTCACAAGGTGATGGACAGCGGAAATCAAGGCTACGCCTCCTTGACCGTTCCATGCAGACCGGGCCGGTCTTCGTCGTGCAAGTCACATCAAAGAGCGGGTTTCGGCGCAGGAAATGGCGGGAAACAAGCCTGGTTTCGCTTCAGTCCGGGTACGCGAGGCCGTGGCTACGGCCACGTGGACCGTATCCCCTCGTGGGACGACACGTAGAACGTGCCCTTCCGGTTCGAACCCTATGTCAACTGCGTGGTTGAGGGATCCCTGGAAGAGTGACTTGGATCCGGCAGCCGCGAGCTGATTCAGCCACTCCGATGCGGCCGCCGTGCAGATCCACCGCCCAGCGGGCGATCGCGAGCCCCAGCCCCGTACCGCCGTCGCTGCCCGGACCGTGCGGGGAAGGCGCCTCGCCACGGTTGAAGCGCTCGAAGACCCGGTGCCGCTCGGACTCGGGGATGCCCGGACCCTCGTCCAGGACCTCCAGATCCAGCGACTCCGGCTGCGCGCCGCGCCGCGCCCGTACCGTGACCCGGCCATGCGGCGGGCTGTGCTTGACAGCGTTGTCGATCAGATTGGCCACCACCTGGTGGAGCCGCTCCGCGTCCGCGTGCGCGGTCAGCTCGGGCGGCGACACATCCAGATGCAGATGTACGTCCTTGCGGCTGTGGTTCCCGGAGCCGGAGGACAGCCGGCGGTGCGAGGCGGCCAGGTTCGCTTCCTTCAGCACGCCCGAGAGATACGGCCACACCTCGAAGCGCCGGGCCTTCAGGGTGACCACCCCGTGGTCCAGCCGGGAGAGGTCCAGGAGCGTCTCCACCAGCCCGCCGAGCCGCTCCGTCTGTTTGAGCGCCGTGCGCATCGTCTCCGGATCGGCCGCGGAGACCCCGTCCACGACGTTCTCCAGCACTGCTCTCAGCGCCGCGATCGGCGTCCGCAGCTCGTGCGAGACGTTGGCCACCAGCTCCTTGCGGTGCCGGTCCACGGCCTCCAGATCGTCCGCCATGAGATTGATCGTCTGTGCCAGGTCGCCGAGCTCGTCACGCCGGTCGGCGCCCCTCACCCGTCTGGTGTAGTCGCCGTGCGAGATCGACCGGGCGACCTTCGTCATCTCGTCCAGTGGCGCCGTCAGACCGTGCGCCACGAACTGCGTGATCAGCAGCGTCGCGATCACCGAGAACACGGTGATGAACCGCAGCTCGGTCCTGGTACGCACCGCCACCATCAGAAGCCCGGTCGTGATGAACACCGAGACCACGACGAGCGTGCCCAGCTTGGCCTTGACCGAGAAAGGACGCAGTCGGGAGCCGGGCCGGGTCATGGCGCCGGGGTCTCCAGGGCGTAACCCACACCGTGCACGGTACGGATGCGCTCCGCGCCGATCTTCCGGCGCAGCGCCTTGATGTGGCTGTCGACGGTGCGGGTGCCGGAGGCGTCCGCCCAGTCCCAGACCTCCGCGAGCAACTGCTCCCGGGAGAGCACCGCACGCGGTGTGCCGGCCAGGCAGACCAGCAGATCGAACTCGGTCGGCGTGAGGTGGACGTCCTCGGCACGCACCCGCACCCGGCGCTGCGCGTGGTCGATCTCCAGCTCGCCGAGGCGCAGGATGCCGCTGCGCGGCGTCACCGCGGCCAGTGCTGCACGCTCCACCCGGCGCAGCAGGACATGCACCCGGGCCGCCAGTTCGCGCATCGAGAACGGCTTGGTCATGTAGTCGTCCGCGCCGACGCCGAGGCCGACCAGCATGTCGGTCTCGTCGTCCCGGGCGGTCAGCATCAGCACGGGCACCGGCCGTGTGGCCTGCACCCGGCGGCACACCTCCAGACCGTCGAAGCCCGGCAGCATGATGTCGAGCACCATCAGATCGGGCTGCCAGGACTCGGCCGCGTCGACGGCCGCGGGGCCGTCGAGCGCGGTCTGCACCAGGAAGCCCTCGGCCCGCAGGCGGGCGGAGATGGCATCGACGATCGTCGCGTCGTCCTCGACCACCAGCACCCGGCGCTGCGCGCCCGGGGTGGCCGCGACACCGTTGTGGGTGGTGTGTGTCTGTTCCATCGCCCCGCCCCTGCCCGTTCTCGCGGGGGCCATTCCCCCGGACGCACGGTCTTCGCTTGTGAATTTCGTGGGTGATCCCGTTTGCCGCTCAGCAGCGTAAAGCCACCGGACGGCTCCCGGCTACGCAGGGTGTAACGGCACGGGAACGGGTTGGGCGCGAGGAGGAGGCGGAGTGTCTGCCTTGTGGCGCTTGGCCCCGGGCGTCCGGGGTCCGCGCATACCCGGTGGGGGGACCTCAGGCGCTCCGAAGTGCGAGATGAACCACGTCGGGCACACCTCGGGCAACATGCACCTCTTCCGTCCTTACCCCGCTGAATCCGGCATTCCGCAAGGCCTGTTCGAAGTCGGCGGACGGCTGCGCGGACCAGACCGCGAGTACCCCGCCCGGATTCAGCCGCTCCCGGCAGTCGGCGAGCCCGGCCGGCGAGTACAGGCTGGTGTTGTCGTCGGTGACGGTCCAGTCCGGTCCGTTGTCGATGTCCAGGCACAGTGCGTCGTAACGGTCCGTAGTCGTGCGGAGGTACGCAACCAGATCCGTCGCCAGGATCTCGGTCCGCGGATCGGCGAGCGCGGCACCGGTGATCCGGGCCAGCGGGCCACCCCGGTGCCAGTCGATGATCGCCTGCTCCCGCTCGACGACCGCGATCCGCCCCCAGCGCGGTTCGGCTGCGGCGTGGGAGAGGGAGAAGCCGACCCCGAGACCGCCGATCAGCACCGCCGGGTCCGGCCGCCCGGCGGGCAGTGCGGCAAGCGCAGCGTCGATCAGCAGCCGCTCGGAGCGACCGTCCGCGGTGTCCATCAGGAAGCAGCCGTTGGCGATGATCTCGAAGTCGTCACCCCGCTCCCGCAGGACGACCTCCCCGTACGGTCCTTCGCGGCGGTCGAGCGTGACGGGGCTGTGGGCGGTGCGGCGGTCGGCGGTGGGCATGTCCTCGGTCTCCGGTAGAGGGCGGGTGAGTCCCTGCCATCCTCGCCCGGCCGCGCGGCCGGGACCAGCGAATTGCCGGATCGGTGCGGGGCGCGGAGAGGCGAAAGGCGTGGTCACACGGGCTCCGGCCGTGCGCCGCGCACCACGAGGAGCGCCCCGCCTGCCACGTACGCCGCCACTGCCACCGCCCACGCCGCCCCCTGCGGCCCCGGCTGCATCGGCCAGGCCCAGACGGCGGCCGCGCCACCCGGGGTGCGGGGCGCCGCCAGGTAGACCGCGCCGCCGTAGACCGTCATCGGCAGCCAGCTCAGCCGGGCACCGATCAGCGCTGCCGACCCGGCCGCCACCCCGGTCGCCCCGAGCATGTTGCGCACCATCCCCGGCGCGCCGAACGCCTCCGGATGCCCCGGGACCGACAGCGCGAGTGCCCCGGTCGCGAGCACGGTCAGTGCGAGCAGATGCAGCAGCCGGCGCGGCCACCAGGGGCGTACGGCGGTCCGGTCCAGCTCGGCGGTGTGCGCGTGCATGCCGGTGGAGATCGCAGCGGAGGCGAGCAGCGGGGCGAGCACCAGGACCGGGACGCGCCCGGTGTGGTCGAAATGGTCCTGCAGCCAGTCCGCGGCCCAGGCGGCGATGAGCACGATGCCGGCCAGGGCGGCGGTGGTGAGGGGGAGGGCGCGCGAGCGGATGTAGAGGAGCGGTCCCTGCGCGGTTCCGTTCACAGGGTCGGCACCTCCGCCGGGTCGCAGCTCTCCCGGGAAGCCAGGTAGCGGCCGAGCCAGGCCCTGCGGCCGGTGTCCGGCATGGCTTCGAGACGGCCCAGGGGGCCCTTGACCTGCGGGTTCTGGGCGGCGGGGTCGTTCAAGGGAACCAGCCACTCCTGTACCGCGGAGTCGGTGCGGTGCACGCGCCGGTATTCCTCGCTCTCTTTTCCGGTCCCCTCCGACGGGCAGTCCCGCCTCATCAGGTCGGCGGCGGCGTCCTGCGCGTACGCACGGGGATCGAGCAGCTTGTTGCGCACGACGTCCCAGCCGCGCGTCAGGCGCGCCAGTGGTACTTCGCCGCCGTCGGGGCGTGCGCCGTTCTCCACGTACCGGGTCGGTGCGTTCGGGACCCCGTCCAGCCGGGAGAGCATGCCGCTCAGGGCGTCCGACACCTGCGTCAGCATCGGGCCGTCATGCCCGTTCACACAGATCTGCGGTACGCCCTCCGTGCAGATCCGGCGGGCCACCGTGGGGTCGTCCCGCCACAGCTCCTCGCCGGTCCGGACGATGAGAGACCCGGCGGCGACAGCCACGACGAGCGGTACGACAGCGAGCACCCGGCGCCGTGCCGCGTACCCGAGCAGCACGGTGAGGGCGAGACCGCCCAGCCAGGCCACCATGACCGGGGCGAACCACCACACCGGGACGGTTACATCCAGTTCGACCTGCTCGCCCGGGCCCAGAAAGCGGAACTCCGACTCCAGATAGGAGGGGACGCCCAGCCCGACGTACGTGCAGACCGCCAGGACCGGTGCGGTCAGCCGCCACGGCGACAGCCGCCCGACGACGAAGCCGACCAGTGCGATCGACGCCAGCAGGGAGCTGTCGGAGACGGCGAGGGAGAGGGACGGGCCGCGGCCGGTCGCGTACGGCAGGTTCGCGACCACCAGCACCGCCAGCGCCACGAGATACCCCACCGCTGCCCACAGGGCGACGGGCGCCGCCGCCGTCACGGCCCGGCGCAGTCGGCTGCGGGGGACGGCGGACAGCAGCTCGGTGGTGCGGGCGCGGCGTTCGCGGCCGCCCTGCCAGCAGGCGGCCGCCGCCGTGAGCGGACCGCAGAGCAGCGCGTTCGAGGAGCGCAGCAGCGACTGGGTCTCGCCCCAGTCACCCTGCCACTGGTCCGCCCTCGCGCCCAGGGTGACGAGGAGGGTGAGCGCGACGGCCGCGCCGGTCCACGACGGGATGCCGCGCCGCAGCTCGGTGCGCAACGGCGTACGGGAGGCTGCGGTGCCCGCGTCCCGGATGCGGGTCAGGGTGCCGGTCATCGGCCCGCCACCGCCGCACGGTGAGCGCGCAGCGCGGCGGTGTAGCCCCGCTCGATCGAGTTGTCGCCGAGGCTGTGGTCCGCCCCGTTGCTGCCGATCGCGGTGAGTTCGGCGGTGGTTCCGCGGTAGGCGATCCGGCCCGCCTCGACGAGCGTCACCTCGGTGCAGGCCGCTGCGACGTCCTCGACGAGGTGCGTGGAGACGATCACCGTGGACGTCTCGCCCAGCTCACGCAGCAGCGCCCGGAACTCGACACGCTGCTCCGGGTCGAGGCCGGCGGTCGGCTCGTCCAGCAGCAGGAGGTCCGGATCGTTGACGATCGCCTGCGCGATGCCGACGCGCCGCACCATGCCGCCCGACAGGGTCTTCACCTTCGCATCGATCCTGTCGATCAGCCCGACCCGTGCCACGGCCCGTTCGACCGCCTCCGGGACCTGCGCGGCGGGCATCTCCTTGAGCCAGGCGACATAGCTGACGAACTCGCGGACGGTGAAGCCCGGGTAGTAGCCGAATTCCTGGGGCAGATAGCCGAGACGACGCCGGACGGCCGAGCGGCTGCGGTGGTCCGTCACCGCGCCGACCTCGCTGCCCAGCAGCTCGACCCTGCCCCCGGAAGGTGCGGCGACGGTCGCGAGGACCCGGATCAGAGAGGTCTTGCCCGCCCCGTTCGGCCCCAGCAGGCCATGGACCCCGGGAGCGAAATCGAGGTCGACGGCGTCCAGCGCGGTCCTCCTGCGGTGGCGGACCGTCAGCCCGCTGACGCGGACGGTACGGGTGTTTCGGACTGTCACGGTGCTCATGCGTTCACGCTCACAGCTTCTCCAGGTGGTCGAAGGAACGACGGCGTACGGTCAGCAGCGCGGCGCACAGCAGCGCCCCCGCCGCCCAGCCGCTCTGCGCGAAGGGCCCGGCGAAGTACCGGGCCGCCCCGTCGGCCAGGGCGTCCGGGTCCAGGGCCGGCGCCCCGGCGGACGGCACGACGACGGCAAGGGCCCAGGCCGCGGTGACCGACGAGGCGCCGGTACGGCACCCGGTGTACGAACCCAGCGCCAGCGCGGCCAGAGTCATGGCGACGGCCGGCACCAACCAGGCGACCGCACCGGGCGCACCCGCCGAAGCGGGCAGTACCGCTCCCGCCGCGGTCAGCAGCGGGACGCTCACGCCGAGGACCGCGGCCGTCCTGATCAGCAGGAGCCGCAGCCCCCCGGACGGGGTGGAGGCGGCGAGTTCGTACACCGGATCCGCGTGCCGCCCGTACGAGACGCCGACCCCGGCGAGCGGCAGCACCGGCGCGATCAGGAGCAGCAGCGGACGGGCCGGGAGATTGCTCCCCGCCCCGGTCCCGCTCCGGGCGCCGTACACGAGGGCGACGGCCGCGGCCGCCACCAGCAGCACGGCCACCAACCAGGGACCACGCAGCGCGGGTCCGGCGGCCCGGAGAACGGGGGAGAGGAGGGGAACACGGTGGTGGCGGGGTGCGGACGGGGGCACGGATGCCGGGGCCCGAGTGGGTCCCCGCACCGCGGCCGATCCGCGGACCGCCTCCGTCCCGCCCGCCGCCACGGCGAGCACCGCCGCCCGCACGTCGTCGACCACTGCCGCCGCGGCCCCCTGCCCGCATACCGCCGCCGACACCCGCGTCGCGCACCCCCCGCACACCTCGATGTGCTTCTCCAGGGACCAGGCGTCGGTCTCCGCCGCCGTGCCGGACGCGTACCGCCGCGCCAGCTCCTCGCCCACATGCCAGCCCGTCATGCCATGCCTCCCAGCGGTTCGCCGCCCGGCGTCAGCCGGTCCAGGGCTGCGCGCAGTTCGCGTCTGGCGCGCATCGCCCGGGTCTTGACCGTGCCCTCGGGTATGCCGAGGAGCTGTGCGGTCTCGCGGGTCGTCAAGCCGTCGATGACCGTCGCGCGCAGGACCTCCCGCAGTTCGGGCGAGATCCGGTCCAGTGCCGCGCCCACGTCCGCGTACTCCAGACCGGCCAGCACCCGTTCCTCCGCGGACGGGGCGACGGCGGACCAGTCGGTGCCCCCGGTCTGCTCGGCCCGGGTGGCGCGTTCGGTGCGGGCCTCGGCGCGCCGGGCGTCGACCAGGCGGCGTGAGGCGATCACCCACAGCCAGCCGCCCACCTGCCCGCCGCGGTGCGCACCGGCGGACCGCCACGCGGTGACGAACGTGTCCTGCAGTACTTCCCTTACCGTCTCCGGGTCCGCGCACCGGCGGCTCAGCCGGGTGAACAACCAGCCGGCATGCCGGTCGTAGAGTGCGGCGAGGGCCGCCGCATCCCCCTGTGCGACGGCGCGCAGCAGCGCGTCGTCGTCATCGGTCCGGTTCTCCCCCGAGGGGCGCATCAGCCTCACACCCCCTCTATCGGGCCGTGGCCCCTCGCCGGTTCACCGTGTGGCATGCGCCATAGACGGTGTGGACATGATCGCGGAGGGTTGGGCGTTGTCCTCCGGGGGCGTGAGAAAACCGGGGGCGTGAGAAAGGGGAGTCCGGCAAGGTGCACCGGAGTACGCATGGGGCAGCACAGGTACGAAGTGACACGGTCCCGCTGCTCGATGCCGTCCCGGGGCCGCGGCGTACGGAACCGGCGGCCCCCGTACCGCCGCTCGACGCGCCCGCCCGGTCCCGGTTGTGGAGGTTGCTGCCGACGCCCGCAGGGACACCGTTCACCTTCTGCTATCTGCTGGTGCTCGTCGCGACGTCCCTGTTCACCGCGTACGCCGATCCGGACACCGTCTCCGCCGTGCTGCGCGGATCGAGCACCGATGTCGCGCATCTCACGCGGGCCCCGCTGCTCGTTCTCGTCGCCAGCGCCCTGTGGATCGCGGGCGGGCTCACCTCTCCGTACGCTCTCGGCTTCGCCCTCGTCCTGACCGCCCTGGAGCGGCGCATCGGCGGGTGGCGCACCGCCGGGGTCTTCCTGCTCGGGCATGTGGTGGCGACGCTCGCCACGGAGATCCCGGTCGGGATCTCCGTGGTGGCCGGCCATCTGCCGGAGACCTCGCTGCACCGGCTCGACTACGGCATCAGCTTCGGTCTGATGGCGAGCGTCGGCGCGCTCGCCGGACTGCTCACCCCACTGGTCCGCGCCCTGGTGCTGGGCGGCGTCGGGGTGATGCTGGCGCACGATCTGCTCGTGTTCACCGATCCGCTCACCGGCTGGGGGCATCCGCTCGCCCTGCTGCTCGGGGTGGCCTGCTGGCCACTCCTGCACCGGCGCGAGGGTCTGGTCGGTGCGGTCATGGGCGCGGTGCCTTCTCGCCGTGGACCGCGACGTACTCGGCAGCCGGCCAAGGCGCCAGATCGTCGGTGAGCAGGCCGAGAACGGCCGGGTCCGCCGAGGGGGTGCGACCGGTGGCCGCGGCGGTAGGCATCTGCTCGGTCCGCTCCGGGTAGTCCGGCCGAAGATCTCGGCGCGCTCCTGGAGATCGCTGGTCCAGCCGCCCCAGCGCGGCATGACCAGGGTGAACCCCGACCGGACGATGCGTCGGGCGGCCCCGCGGCCGAGGTTTCTGCGTTCGGCGTCCGTGGTGGCCGCGGCGGTCCACCGGCGTCGGCGGGGGGAGCGACAGGCACAGATCGGAGGCACCGGGAATGGCCGTGCCGCGCGGAATGCTGCCGTAGACGTGGGCGCTGTGCAGTTGCGTGGCGTCGAACGCGTCGGCGATCCGGGTGCGGGCCGCTTCGACCACGGGGGTGAACTCCGCCGGCAGGCGGCTCAGCGAGCCTTCACGTCGGATCGTCCCGTCGTCGGACAGTCCGCGGCTGCCGAGTGGTTTTTCGCAGGTGACGGGCCGGTGGAAGAAGATCGCTGAGAGCGAACACAGCCCCGGGAACATACAGTCGCTCAGGAGCATTGAGTCTGCATAGCTCAAGTTGACTGCCGAAGGGGAGATCATGGCTACTGAGTCCAACGCGGTCACTCCGCTCACCTTGCCTGTGCTGCCGCTCGACGACGAGGTCGTGCTGCCCGGAATGGTGGTTCCTCTGGACCTGTCCGACACCGATGTCCGGGCCGCCGTCGAGGCTGCCCAGGCCGCCGCCCGTCCGGGTGGTGGCAAGCCCGAGGTGCTGCTGGTGCCACGGATCGACGGGACCTACACCGGGACCGGTGTACTCGGTACCGTCGAGCAGGTCGGTCGGCTCTCCGACGGGGACCCGGGCGCCCTCATCCGCGGCCGTGACCGTGTGAGGATCGGTGCCGGAACCACCGGACCCGGGGCCGCGCTCTGGGTCGAGGGGACCCGCGTGGACGTCTCGGCTCCCGATCCGCTCCCCGGCGCCGCCGCCGAGCTGGTCAAGGAGTACAAGGCCCTCGCCACCAGCTGGCTGAAGAAGCGCGGCGCCTGGCAGGTCGTGGACCGGGTCCAGCAGATCGACGACATCTCCGCACTCGCCGACAACTCGGGCTACTCACCGTTCCTCACCACCGGTCAGAAGGTGCAGCTCCTGGAGACCGCCGACGCGGTCGCCCGGCTGAAGCTCGCCATCCAGTGGCTCGGCGAACACCTCGCCGAACAGGACGTCGCCGAGTCGATCGCCAAGGACGTCCAGGAGGGCGTCGACAAGCAGCAGCGCGAGTTCCTGCTGCGGCGCCAGCTGGAAGCCGTACGCAAGGAGCTGTCCGAGCTCAACGGCGACGCGGAGGACGAGTCCGACGACTACCGGGCGCGCGTCGAGTCCGCCGATCTTCCCGAGCACGTCCGTGAGGCCGCGCTCAAGGAGGTCGACAAGCTGGAGCGCTCGTCCGACCAGAGCCCCGAGGGCTCCTGGATCCGAACCTGGCTGGACACCGTCCTCGAACTGCCGTGGACCGAACGGACCGAGGACGCGTACGACATCCGCGCCGCCAAGGAGATCCTCGACGCCGAGCACGCGGGCCTGGAGGACGTGAAGGAGCGGATCACCGAGTACCTCGCGGTGCGCAAGCGCCGTGCCGCACGCGGCCTCGGGGTCGTGGGCGGGCGTCGGGGCGGTGCGGTGCTGGCCCTCGTCGGACCGCCCGGCGTCGGCAAGACGTCCCTCGGTGAGAGCGTCGCGCACGCCATGGGCCGCAAGTTCGTCCGCGTCGCGCTCGGCGGTGTGCGGGACGAGGCGGAGATCCGAGGCCACCGGCGTACGTACGTCGGTGCGCTCCCCGGACGCATCGTCCGCGCCATCAAGGAGGCCGGTTCCATGAACCCGGTCGTCCTGCTCGATGAGATCGACAAGGTCGGCTCCGACTTCCGCGGCGACCCGGCCGCGGCGCTCCTCGAAGTGCTCGACCCGGCCCAGAACCACACCTTCCGCGACCACTACCTGGAGGTCGAACTCGACCTCAGCGACGTCGTCTTCCTGGCCACCGCCAACGTCCTGGAAGCCATTCCGGAGGCGCTGCTCGACCGCATGGAGCTGGTCAGGCTCGACGGCTACACCGAGGACGAGAAGGTCGTCATCGCCCGCGACCACCTGCTCCCGCGCCAGCTGGAGCGTGCCGGTCTGGAGAAGGGTGAGGTGACGCTCGACGAGTCGGCGCTGCGCAAGCTGGCCGGCGAGTACACCCGTGAGGCGGGCGTACGCAATCTGGAGCGGGCCGTCGCCCGGCTGCTCCGCAAGGTCGCGGCCCAGCACGAACTGGGCGATCGGGAGCTCCCGTTCACCGTCACCGACGAGGACCTGCGGGGTCTCGTCGGACGGCCGCACCACGTTCCCGAGTCCGCCCAGGACCCGGCCGAGCGCCGCACCGCGGTGCCGGGCGTGGCGACCGGACTCGCGGTGACCGGCGCCGGTGGTGACGTGCTGTTCGTCGAGGCGTCGCTGGCCGACCCGGAGACCGGCGCGGCCGGACTGACCCTCACCGGTCAGCTCGGCGACGTCATGAAGGAGTCCGCGCAGATCGCGCTGAGCTTCCTGCGCTCGCACGGCGCCGAGCTGGAACTGCCCGTCGCCGACCTCAAGGACCGGGGAGCGCACATCCACTTCCCGGCGGGCGCGGTGCCCAAGGACGGTCCGAGTGCCGGTATCACGATGACGACGGCGCTGGCCTCGCTGCTCTCCGGACGGCTGGTCCGCACGGATGTGGCGATGACCGGCGAGGTGTCGCTGACGGGACGGGTGCTGCCGATCGGCGGGCTGAAGCAGAAGCTGCTGGCCGCCCACCGGGCCGGTATCACCACCGTGGTGATCCCCAAGCGGAACGAGGCCGATCTGGACGACGTCCCGGCCGAGGTCCTGGAGAAGCTGGAGGTCCACCCGGTGACGGATGTCCGACAGGTGCTGGAGATCGCCCTCGCCCCGGTCACGGCCGGGGCGGAGGAGAGGATCCCGGCCGCGGCGTGAGCGCCATGGCGTGACGGGCGTGGCTTGACGTGCGCGGCCGGTCGGACGGCCCGTGCCACCCGAAAGGGAGGTGCGGGCCGTTCCGCGTATCCGGGTGCGCGGACGTGCTGTTCCGCGTTCGGGCGGGGAGCGGAAAGGCCACGTCGGCCCCGCAGACCGGCACGCCGCGGTCCGTCGGCCGGACCGCCGTCCCCGTGGACTCCGTGGTGCGGCCGGTCGGCGAGGTGGCGGCCGAGCGGGAGCTCGCGCGGCGCCGGGCGAACCCGGACGACATCGGGCTCAAGGACACCGTCGAGCCGGTGACGGGGCCCCGCTGAGTGTCGTGACCGGCCGCACTCAGGGGCGGTAGACGGTCCCCGGCACCGGCTCCGCGGGGGCCATCAGCTGCGGGACCGTCACCAGGGTGTAGCCGCGCTCCTTCAGCGCGTCGATGATGCCCGGCACCGCGGGCACGGTCCCCTTGTAGATGTCGTGCAGCAGGATGATGCCGTCCTGGCTCGCCTGGTCGAGTATCCGCTTCTTGATCAGCGCGGAGTCGGTCGTCGAGTAGTCCTTGGCGGTGGCGCTCCAGAGGATCTGCGAGAGCCCCAGGTCCTTGCTGATCCCGGAGACCGTGTCGTCGGTACGGCCCTGCGGCGGGCGCATCAGCCGCGGCTTCTTGCCGGTGATCTTCGCTATCGCGTCCTGCGTCTTCTCCAGCTCGGCACGTATGTCGGCGGGCTTCCGATCCGTCAGGATCTTGTGCGACCACGTGTGGTTGGCCACCTCGTGACCCTCCGCCTCGATGCGGCGCACCGTGTCGGGGTGCTTCAGCACGTGGTTCTTGCCGAGCAGGAAGAAGGTGGCGTGCACCTTCTTCTCCTTGAGGATGTCCAGCAGGCGCGGGGTGTCCTCGCCGGGCCCCGCGTCGAAGGTCAGCGCTATGCACTTCGCCTTGCGGCAGTCCACCGGGCCGAACGAGCCCTTGGCGTCGGAGGTTGCGTCCCCCCGCGCCGAGCCCGGGGCCGTGGTCTGCATCGAGCAGCCGCTCAGCGTGAGGGTGACCGCCGTCACAAGAGCGACGGCCAACCCCGTACCGATCGACTTCGTCTTCCTGGGCAAGAGCACGTCACTCCCTCACGGCTGGACAGCGCACGCCGTGTGCGCTGCTCAGGGACTATACATGGAGTGTATACATCGAGTGCATAGTGACCGCCGGGGTGGAGCTGACGGTCGAGGCATGCGGGAGCCCCGGTGACGGGGTGCGTCACCGGGGCTCCGGGGAGCGGAGGCTCAGCCGTTGGCGAGTGCCTGTACGCGGTCGAGAGCGCCGTTGAAGTGGTTGTGGTCGCCGACGTACGGGCCGGACGACGTGTACTGCCAGATCGTGTAGTAGTCCCAGCCGGCCGGGAGTGTGCCGACGGTGGTGTCGTAACGGGCCACCCACAGCGGGTTGGTGGTGCCGAAGCCCGCGTTGTTCCCGGTGCATGTCGTCCACCAGCTGGTCGCGGTGTAGATGACCGCGTCACGCCCGGTGCGCGCCTTGTACGTGTTCACGAAGTCGCGGATCCAGGCCACCATGCCGGCCTGCGTCTTGCCGTAGCACTGCGCGCCGTACGGGTTCCACTCGATGTCGAGCACGCCGGGCAGCGTCTTGCCGTCCTTCGACCAGCCGCCCCCGTGGTCCACGAAGTAGTTGGCCTGGGTGGCGCCGCTGGTGGTGTCCGGGGTGGCGAAGTGGTACGCGCCGCGGATCATGCCGACGTTGTACGAGCCGTTGTACTGCTGCGCGAAGTAGGGATTCGTGTAGTACGTGCCCTCGGTGGCCTTGGTGTAGGCCCAGCGGACGCCGCTGTTCCAGAGAGTCGCCCAGTCGACGTTGCCCTGGTGACTGCTGACGTCCACGCCTTCGGTCTGGACGACACGCGTGTCGCGCGGCAGGCCGCCCTGGCCGTCGTGGGCGATGACGCCCATGCCCATCGTGGCCGACCCGCGCGCGGGCTTCTTGGCGGCGGCCGTGGGGGAGTCGGCCGCTGTGGCCGCGCCGGGCAGGGTGAGCAGAAGCGAAAGTGCTACGAGGAGGGTTCCCAGCGCCGCTAAGCGTGAGCGGCGGGTCGTTCCGGATCCGGATCTGTGCACGGGCATGTGCGTGCCTCCGAGGCCTCGGTGGGGGGATCTGCAGACCCAGGGGGGCGGCTCGGCGCACCCCTGTGGCATGTCATGGTGTGAACATGCCAGTAGTGACGCTACGCACGTAGACCCGCGCGGCGGAAGAGGGCCTGGGCGGTGCCGTTGGTCTACGCCTGCGAAATACTGGCGGAGCTGCGGCGATGACCAGCGGCGAAAGAAACTTTCAGCGGCAGGAAAGCTCATGAGGGGTGTTGACGTGCACGGGAGCGAAAGCGGTAGTGAACCCGGCGCGGCCGGAGGAAGTGGTGTGGACCACGAATTCCTGGCACTGGAGCGGGAATTGGCCGTATTTCTGCGCCGCGCGCGGGCCAGTTCCGGTGAGATGGCGCGGGAGGTCCATCCCGAGCTGGAGGCCGCGGCGTACGGGCTCTTCGTACGGCTGGAGTCGGTGGGGCAGCAGCGAGCCACCGATCTCGCCGCGTACTTCGGCGTCGGGAAGGCGACCATGAGCCGTCAGCTGCGCGCCCTGGAGGAGCTCGGACTGGTGGCGCGCGAGCCCGACCCGGCCGACGGGCGGGCCTTCCTCGTCCACCTCACGGACGAGGGGCTGGCGCGCTTCCGCAGCGTCCGCGATGCGCGCCGCGACCGGTACGTGAGGAAGCTCGCCGACTGGGACCGGACCGAGGTGGCGGAATTGGCACGGCTGCTGCACCACTTGAACGCCCGGGCCGAGGACTGACGCCGGCCGCCCGAACCCGGTCGGGCCCGACCCCGGCCCGGCCAGGTGTCCCCGGGTGTTCTCGGACCCCCGCCCCCGTGGAAACCACCCACGCCGCCGGCGCGGGCCGACCCCGTACCCCGGTGACCTACAGCACCACGTAGACCGCTGTCGCGTCGTCGTGCGTCTTGCTGCGCCGCAGATACGCCCGCCCCGTGTCCGCGTCCTCCAGGGACCTGACCCGGTCGATCAGCCCCTGCGTGCCCTCCTTGTGGAGTACCGCGAGGCAGGCCGCCCAGTCCCCCTCGTGGAACATCTCCGTCCACCGGCTCGCCCCGTCCGTCAGCGCGGCCACCGCCCGCACCTCGACGAGCGGCGTCCGCCCGGTCACGGCGCGGACCGCCACCCCGGGGTCGGCGGCGGCGGTGAAGAAGCCGCCCTCCTTGTTCCGCACCTGCGCATCGGCGATCTCGTCGGTGGCCAGGGAGCCCGGCGGCAGCCGGTCGAGCCGGTCGTCGAGCAGCGCGCGCACCGATCCGTCCGGCGATTCGAACAGTAGTACGGAGTCGGAGAGCACCAGGTGCTCGATCTCCTCCGCATCCCAGCGCACCACGACGACGGTCGCCTGAGGAGTGCGTACGTGAGAAAGGTCACACAGGGAACGGTGCGTGTCGGCGGTGCGCCGGATGGACTCGGTGAGGATCTCGGTGAGCGTCAGATCCCGCCGCGAACCCGACAGTTCGACCAGTGATCCGCCCAGCCGCGCGGTGAACCAGGGCACGGAGTGCACACAACCGTCGTCCCCATGCGGCGGAGTGACTCCGTCGAGCAGAACCAGCGTCCCACCCGCGCCGGAAGCGGGAAGGGCGGTGGCTGCCCAGTCCTCGTTGGGACGCTCGGGGCTGCCGGGGGCCGTGGCGAGTTCGATGCGCATGCGGCCAGTCTGCACGATGCCTTCACGGGGCCTGCACGATCGCGGCGTTGGGCCGTACCAGCAGGTCAGTGCGGTGGCTTGAGCGGAAGGAGTGGCTCCGTGCCGGGTGCGGGCGGGCATCCTGCCAAAGCCCGGGCGGAAGTTCCAGCCGATGGTCCAGGTGTGGGCTGCAGCGTCCGGGGGGAGACTTGTTCGTCAACTCAGGAGTGATGTTCACTCGTTCAGGTGGCGGAGCCGTTGATGCGCGTCCCCCTCTCAAAAGCGCTGGAATGGTCGGAAGCCGTACCAGGGGTTGGGGTGTCATTCCACTTATGACCGTGCGTCACCTCTGCTTCAAGGGTGGACGATTCAAGATTGCGAGCACCGGTGCAGAAGAAGCGGCCTCGGAGCAAAGGCAGCGAGCGAAGCGGTACCGGGGCGACACCTCCGGCGCCGAGCGGGAGTGAGCCGACCCGGCGCACCGTCCGTGTACGCAGCCGGCTGGTCGTCGGCGTCGCGGTCGTCGGCATCACCGTCATCGCTGCGGGCGCACCCGCGGCCCTCGGCGCCTCCGCCGAACTGACCGAGTCCCAGCGGCTGGTCACCCTTGCCCAGCTGAACCAGCAGGCGGTGGCCCTCGCCCACTCCCTCGCGGACGAGCGCGACGAAGTCACCGCCTACATCGCGGGCGGCCGGGACGGAAAGTCCGAAGCGAAGAAGGACGGCCCCAGCGCCCGCGTCGACCAGCAGATCGACGAGATCCGCGACACGGCCCCCGCCGCGCTGCGTCGCGACCTCTCCACGATCCCCTCCCTGCGCCGCACCGCCCTCACCGGCAAGGGCTCGGCAATCACCGCCCACCAGGCGTACTCCGAGGTCATCGCCAAGCTCCACGACCTCGCCGACGAACTCGCCGAGAAGACCCCGCCGCGCGCCGCCGAGGCCACCCGTGCGCCCCTCGCCCTCGGCCAGGCAGCCGATCAGGCCTCCGCCACCCGCGGGCTGCTGATCGCGGCGCTCTCCGTGCCCCGCAAGGAGGCCACGGTCCCGCAGATCGACCCGTTCACCGGGCTGCCCGTCCAGACCCAGGACGAGGGCAGCAGCGAGGACGACCGTAACCGTGACGAGCTGAGCGCCGCCGCCCAGCAGGCCAGGGTCCGCGAGCTCTCCTCGCTCGCCGACTTCGACCAGGCCGCGGGCAGCACCGCCCGCGAGAAGCTCTCCTCCACCGTCACCGGGCCCGACGTCAACCGTGCGGAGAAGTACCTCGCCGCACTCACCGACCGTCCCGAGCTGTCGGACTCCGACCAGAAGACCGACCGGAAGAAGGTCGAGGCGGCACTCTCCGCCCGCATCGACCGGATGCGCAGCGTCGAGTCCGCCCTCGGCACCGCCCAGGTGCGACGCCTGGAGCAGTTGCGCGACGACGACGTCACCGCCCTCGAACTGCGCATCGCACTCCTCGGCGGCTGTCTGCTGATTGCCGTCGGCGTCTCCACCGCCGTGGCCCGTACGCTGACCCAGCCGCTCGCCGTCCTGCGGATCGGCGCCGCCCGCCTCGCCGCGGAGCCCGCCACCGCCGAGCCGGTCCGCTACACCGGCCGCAACGACGAGTTCGCCCAGGTCGTTCGATCCCTCAACGCCCTGCACGGCAAGCTGCACGGGCTGCTCCACGAGTTCAACGGCCGGTTCGAGGATCTGGAGAACGAGCGCGGCGAACTGATCGCCGGACGCGAGGCCCTCACGCTCCAGCGCGCCGAACTCCAGGTCCGCACCGCCGATCTGGCCGCCCAGCTGGAGCGGCTCAGGAACACGGTCCACCACACCTTCGTCAACCTCTCGCTGCGCACCCTCGGCCTCGTCGAGCGCCAGCTCGGCGTCATCGAGAGCCTGGAGGAGCGCGAGCAGGACCCGGAGCGGCTCGCCACCCTCTTCAAGCTCGACCACATGGCCACGGTCATGCGGCGCCACAGTGAGAACATGCTGGTCCTCGCGGGCGCCGAGCACGGGCACGGGCACTCCGGCCCGATCCCGCTGGTCGACGTGTTGCGTGCGGCCGTCAGCGAGATCGAGCGGTACGAGCGGGTCACCATCCAGTCCCTGCCACCGCACGCCCAGATCGCCGGTTTCGCCGCCGACGACCTCAGCCACCTGGTCGCCGAACTCCTGGAGAACGCGACCTCCTTCTCGCCGCCCGATTCGCATGTCGAGCTGTCCGGCTGGCTGCTGGAGACTGGCGAGGTGATGCTCTCCGTGCAGGACGAGGGCATCGGCATGTCGTCCGTACGGATGGGTGAGCTCAACGCCCGCCTGGCCGACCCGTCCTCGTTCGAGGCGGGCGAGCAGAACGCCGACGGCGCGGGCCTCGGACTCCAGGTGACGTCGCTCCTCGCGGCGCGCCACGGGGTGCGGGTCCAGCTGCGCGAGCAGAAGGGCAGCGGGGTGACGGCGGTCGTCGTGCTGCCGCAGGCGCTGCTGCCGAAGGCGCCCCCCGGCGCCACGCCGCCGCCCGTGACCGCGCCGGGGGACGCGCCTGCGGTGAACCTGCCCGGATCGGTCGCCGAGGCGAACTCCAATGCCCTGCCGGGCCGGACGCTCGCGATGCCCGGCGACCCGCTGATCGCCGCCGCCGAGCAGGCGATCCGCGAGTCGGCACCGGACCCGGCCCGGACGGAAGTGCCCGCTCCGGCGGAGGTGCCCGCTCCGGTGGAGGTGCCCGCTCCGGCGGCACCCGAGCCGGTCGCCGTCGAGTCCGAGGCCGAGACCACGATGCAGGTCCGGCTCCCGGAGCTCCGGGACGTCCCCGCGGCTCAGCCGGTCCCGTCGGCCGCACCGGCCCACGCGACCCCGGCGCCCTCCGACCCGTACGCCATCGGCCCCGACCGTCACGAGCGCACCGCTGACGAGACCCCGGAGCCCTTCACCGCCCCGGCTCCTTCTCCGGTGCCCGCCGCCGAGGCCCTTCCCGGCCCCCGGCAGCCGGAGCCGCAGGCCGAGCGCATCACCGACAAGGGTCTTCCCAAGCGCACCCCCAAGGTCGTCAAGCCCGCAGCCGCCCCCACCGCCGAGCGCAAGGGCAGCCTGGACAAGGACGCGCTGCGCCGCCGCCTCGGCGGTTTCCACCAGGGGGCGAAGGACGGCCGCCGCGACGTCGAGGCGGAGATCGCCGACGGTGCCGGCACCGCACAGACCGAGCAGACCGAGCAGGCAGACCGTTTCGGTGGTCGAACCGATGAGACGGGGGACACAGTCGAGGAGGCACGCAGTTGACTGCGCCCAGCACATTCGGGCTGAGCACCGAGGCCCGTAACCTTCACTGGTTGCTGAGCAATCTCGTGGAGGAGGTGCCAGGGGTCCATTCGGTCACCGTTGTCTCGTCCGACGGACTGATGCTGCTCTCCTCCGACCCCGGCCGTCAGACAGCCACAGCGACAGACGGCCTGCAGGACGGCCCTCGGGGTTCCAGCGCCGACCTGGCGACCATCGTCTCCGGCATCGGCTCCCTCACCATCGGCGCCGCGAAGCTGATGGACGGCGGCGGCGTCAAGCAGACCATGGTGGCCATGGACGAGGGCAGCGTCTTCGTCATGTCGATCAGTGACGGCTCGCTGCTCGGCGTGCACGCCACCCCCGACTGCGACATGAGCGTCATCGCGTACCACATGGCGCTCTTCGTCGGCCGTGCCGGACACGTACTCACCCCCGAACTCCGCAGTGAACTGCGCAAATCGATGGAGAGCGCCCAGTGACGCCCGCTGCTGAACCCGCCCGCAGGCTCCCGGTCCGCGGGTCGGACCGACGGCCCGCCCGGGTCCGCCCGTACTCGCTCACCGGCGGCCGCACCCGCTTCGGTCACGTTCTTCTCGTCGAGACGTTCGTGGCCGCGCTGGAAGCGCCCGAGGAGCGCCGCGAACTCACCAACGGCAACCTCGCCACGCGGGTGATGCCGGAGCTCCGGGCCATTGTCGAAATCTGCCGCCGCATGCGTACGGTCGCGGAGATCTCGGCCCTGTTGAAGATGCCGCTCGGCGTGGTCCGAGTGCTGCTCAGCGACTTGGCCGACCAGGGAAAGATCCGTGTGTACGGGACCGGTCACGGCACCGGCCAGCCCGACCGCGCACTGCTCGAAAGGGTGCTGAATGGACTCCGTCGTCTCTGATCCGCTCCTGTCCGTCCCGCGTCAGCCGGGACCGGAGGACCAGGCCGAGGAGTCGCTCCAGGCCTGGCAGTTGGATCACACCAGGGCCCCCATAGCCACGAAGATAGTGGTCGCGGGCGGGTTCGGCGTCGGCAAGACGACCTTCGTGGGATCGGTCTCCGAGATCACCCCGCTGCAGACCGAAGCGCTGATGACCCAGGCCAGCGAGGAGACCGACGACCTCACCGCGACGCCCGACAAGGTCACCACGACCGTGGCGATGGACTTCGGCCGCCTCACGCTCGACGACGACCTCGTGCTGTACGTGTTCGGCACGCCCGGACAACAGCGCTTCTGGTTCATGTGGGACGACCTGGTGCGCGGCGCGATCGGTGCGGTGGTGCTCGCCGACACCCGGCGGCTCTCCGACTGCTTCCCCGCGCTCGACTACTTCGAGAGCTGCGGACTGCCGTACATCGTGGCCGTCAACCACTTCGAGGGGACACCCGGTTACGAGGCGGAGGACGTCAGGGAGGCCCTGACCGTACCCCCGAACGTACCTGTTGTGATCATGGACGCGCGTAACAGGATCACCGTCGTCGAGTCGCTGCTGGCCCTCGTGGGTCACGCTCTTGACGCGACCCCCGCCTAGACACACCTCGCGCACGTACCACGTAGACGTAACGGAGAACCGCGATGCGGAAGATACTCATAGTCGGAGCCGGCCAGTCCGGTCTCCAGCTCGCCCTCGGACTGCAGTCCAGTGGGTACGAAGTCACCCTGATGTCCAACCGCACCGCCGACGAGATCCGGTCCGGCCGGGTCATGTCGACGCAGTGCATGTTCGACACCGCGCTGCAGCACGAGCGTGACCTCCAGCTCAACTTCTGGGAGTCCCAGGCCCCGCGCATCGAGGGCCTCGGCGTCTCGGTCGCCGCCCCCGACTCCTCGCGCGCCATCGACTGGGTCGGCAAGCTGGACGGCTTCGCCCAGTCCGTCGACCAGCGCGTGAAGATGGCCGGCTGGATGGAGACGTTCGCTCAGCGCGGCGGACAGCTCGTCATCCACGGAGCGGCCGTCTCCGACCTCGACTACTTCTCCCGCACCTACGACCTGGTGATGGTCTCCGCGGGCAAGGGCGAGCTGGTCTCCATGTTCGGCCGGGACGCGTCCCGTTCGCCGTTCGACGCCCCGCAGCGTGCCCTGGCCGTCGCGTACGTCCACGGCATGGGCCCGCGCCCCGAGCACCCCGAGTTCGACGCGGTCCGCTGCAACCTGGTCCCCGGTGTCGGCGAGCTCTTCGTGATGCCGACCCTGACCACGTCCGGCCGCGCCGACATCCTGTTCTGGGAGGGCGTCCCGGGCGGCCCGCTGGACGTCTTCCAGGGCATCAAGGATCCCTCCGAGCACCTCGCGAAGACGCTGGAGCTCATGGAGCAGTTCACGCCGTGGGAGTACGCGCGTGCCACCAAGGTCGAACTGACCGACGCCAACGGAACCCTGGCGGGCCGTTACGCCCCGACCGTGCGCAAGCCGATCGGCCGGCTGCCCGGCGGCGGCCTGGTGCTCGGCGTGGCCGATGTCGTCGTCGCCAACGACCCGATCACCGGCCAGGGCTCCAACTCCGCCTCCAAGTGCGCCGACGCGTACCTGAAGTCGATCATCGAGCACGGCGACCAGCCGTTCGACGCGGACTGGATGCAGTCCACGTTCGACCGCTACTGGGACACCGCGCAGCACGTGGTGAAGTGGACGAACGCCATGCTCGGTGTACCGCCGGAGCACGTGCTGAACCTGATCGGCGCGGCAGGCCAGCTGCAGCCGGTCGCCGACCGGTTCGCCAACGGGTTCAACAACCCGGCGGACTTCGACAACTTCTTCTTCGACCCGGAGAAGACGAACGCGTATCTGGCCCAGGTGTCCGGGGCTGCATCCGCCGCCTGACCTGCGAAGCAGCGGTTGGCTTCGGTCGACGTTGGTGGTTGTGGGCCGTCCTCGGACGGCCCACAGGCGGCCCGAGGGGAGAGCTCAGCCGGCGCACGCCAGGGGTACGGTGTCGCAGCGGAGTGGTTCCCCCTCACCACCGCCGAACAGCCCGCCCAGCCCGGACCCGATACCGCTGCTGCTCCTCCTCCCACCGACGAACAATGACCGCCCTACGTCCGCCGAGCCGACACCAGCCGTTCGCTCAGGCGGCACCACGTCCTGCCGCGACCCGCCCCATCGTCAGTGCCAGACGCCGCACCCGCCGCCAGTCCATCGGCGGGGCACCGTGCGGCACGCCGGGCCGGTGCCGGGGCACGCGCACGCGCAGAGCGCCAGCCGCGAGGCAACAGTGCACCGGAGTGGGCAACACCAGGGCCTCGCCGTCGACACCGACCGGGATGACGGGAGCGTTGGCGTCGACGACGACTTCTCGGGCGGCGGCCGCGGTCAGCCCGCGGCCCTGCCGGCCACGCAGCAGGAGCTCTGTCGCTTCGGTGGCGTTGCCGACGTTCACACAAAGCACCCCCAGCTCGCCGGAGTCCAGTCGCTCCCGGCGCCCCATCCCGGCCGAGTCGCCTCTCGCATAGGGGTTGTTGCTCACCAGTACGGCCTGGGGGCCGTCCATGGTCAGCGAACCGGCACGGACACTCAGCCGCGTGCCGCTGGGTTGTGTCAGCAGATCCGGCAGCATCTCCAGGACCGTGCGGGCCTTGTCGTCGCGATAGGCGGGACTCTGCACGACTTCCGCGTACACGCCGAACGAGGCGTTGTTGATGAAGACGCGCTCCGCGCTCCGGTCCGCAGGCTCTCCCGCATGGAGGTAGCCGAGGTCGATGCGCAGTTCGACGCCGTCGGTCAGTGCCTCCAGACACTTGGAGGGATCCTGCCGGTCCAGGCCCAGATCCCTGGCGAAGTGGTTGCGAGTGCCGGCGCTGATCACCATGAAGGGGATGTCGTGCTCTGCAGCCACACGGGCGACCGAGGCCTGCGTACCGTCACCACCCGCAACGCCGAGCAGGTCGGCTCCACCCTGGACGGCCCGCCACGCCAGCTCGGTCACATCCTGCCGCTGCGCCGGATCCAGCACGACGACCTCGGCACCAAGGGCTCTGGCTCGTTCCGCCAGGTGGAACCTCTCGACCTTTCCGCCACCTGAGAGCGGATTCATGATCAGGAATGGTCGCTTTGCCCGGCTGACGGAGCGCTCAGTCATGCTCGGGGATGTGTCTTCGACAAGTGCGGCCCTGCCTGCGGAAACGGCCAGCGCCCAGAGGCCGAGCGAGACCAGCACGACCCATAGCAGCCCGGCAGCCGCATACAGAAGCAGGACACCGAGCGGCGCGGCGACCACCAGTAGCGCGGCCAGGACCCTGATCCAGCCGGTGTGGGTGAGCATCCACCACATGCCGGCCGCAGTGAGCGCCAGTCCTGCCCACCCCACCCCCATGAGTACGAGGCTTCCGAGCCCGCCGAAGACCACCAGCACCAGAAGCGCCGCTGCGCCCGCCGCCAAGGCCAGACGCGCGATCCCGCGCCTGCTCATGGGGCACCTCCCGCCGCTCCGCCGGCTGCCGGAACAGGAATCTCGAGCGCTGCGTACCGGGTGAGCCCACTTCCCGCGGACATGGACGACCGCAAGGGGTCGGCAAGGTCCCCGACCGCCGCACGCCTCCGCCATTCGGGTGAAGTGCAGAGAAGCACCGGCGAGCAGAAGCCCTCGTGCCAGGCCGGCCCACAGGCCAATTCGCACGCGAACGGCGCTTCAGTGCAGGATCTTCCCCTTGGCCCGCTGGAACTCCTCGTCCGTGAGGTCGCCTCTGGCCTTGATCTCCGAGAGCTTTGCAAGTTCCTCGGCCGCACTCGGCTTGGCGGTGCCGGCGGCCTCGCGGACGTAGCTGTCGAACGCGTGCTGCCGGGCTCGGGCCTGATGCGCTTCGCGCTCCCCCATGCCTTTGCCGCGCGCTATCAGGTACACGAACACACCGAGGAACGGGAGCACGACCGCGAAGATGGACCACCCTGCCTTGGCCCACCCGTTGAGGGAGTCGTCACGGAAAATGTCCGAGAAAATCCGGAAGAGCAGGAAGATCCACATCACCCAGAGGAAAATCCACAGCAAGGTCCAGAATGCGCCCAGGAGCGGATAGTCGTAGGCCAAATTCATCTCGCCGGTCATGTGCGTTCTCCTCTTCAGCGCCATCGCTGATCCACGTCAGTGGCGATCGCCGCGCAGACGGCATTGCCACGCTCGACGATCAGTCCAGCTCCTCCGCCCTGGCGAGCGAGGATTCACTCAGGACTGGCTCCGGTTATGGGCTCCGGCCTCGGCGATCGCTTCTGCTTCGGACTCGGCTACCTCGATGGCAATGCCGAGTGCCTCGGTGATGTGAGTTGCGGCCGACATGACGCGTGCCGTGCCCACGACCGGGGCGATGGCAACGAGAACGTCCTGTACTTGCTCGATCGTCAAGTCCGCCTTCATAGCCGGGTCGACATGCGCAACGTAGGAGATCGTGGGTGCGTCCATGGCCGCGAGCGCTGCCAGGCGCGTGAGAATGAGTGTGGTGTCGTCCAGCCCGCAACGCTCGATCGAGTCCACTGTCATGGCGGAGAGCGTCTCGAGAACGGGGGCGTCTGTCGTCTTGGTCATCTCCGAACCATCTTCCGGTGCTGTGCGGAGCCGATACACGCCCCGCTGCACACGGCAGCCCCGACGCATCATCGACCTACTCTTCTACGGTAGAAGCCCCGGAGAAAGCACGCCCGCTGGGCTGAGCAGGTCTTGATGGAGCAGGGAAACCTCTCACGAGCTGACGGTTTCTCGCCTGCCTCGCTGCCTGGCTACCCGAGCATCCCAACTCGGTGTCAAGCCGGCAGTGGATGCAGGCCCGGATTCCGTCGGCGCCACAGTGACCCGGCCATGACGCTGCGGGTGTACGCCCACCTGATGCCGAGTAGTCGGGAGCGCACGCGCAAGGCCATCGCGACGGCCTACAACGGGGGGCCGATCCGGGGCTGACGGCCCACAGACGGCCCACGGGATGCCAGGGAGTCCCCCATATGCGGAGAGTTCGCAGGTGGGAGGCTTGTGTCGTGTACGGCTTGCTTCTCCGACCCGGAGAGGACGAACGCGTACCTCGCGCAGGTCTCGGAGGCAGCGGTGGCCTGACCGTCGTACCACCAGCACAGACACGACAGCCGGACCGGTTACCGTCGGGAGAGCGACGGTGCGCGGCCCGGCTGACGTGTGTACGGGGGTACGGCATGCGGCTACTCGTCGCCGGGCGCGGACGAGGAGTTGTACCCGGCATCCGAGCCGCCGGACGCGTCCCGGGCCGGCTCCGGGAGGCTGTAGCTGCTCAGCGACGGGCTCTTCGGATCCGGACGCACGGCGCCCAGCAGCGGATTCGACGCCAGCGGCGAGACCTTCACCTGCGACCCGGGCCGGGGCGCCTGCACCACCAGGCCGTTGCCGACGTACAGGGCCACGTGCGTGGCCTTCGGGAAGTAGATCACCAGGTCACCCGGGCGCAGCGTGTTCAGCGGTACCTTCCGCAGCTGCCGCCACTGCTCCTGCGAGGTCCGCGGAATCGCGCGCCCCGCGTTCGCCCAGGCCTGCGAGGTGAGCCCGGAGCAGTCGAACGACCCCGGACCCTCCGCGCCCCACACATACGGCTTGCCGAGCTGCCTGACCGCGTACTTCACCGCCTCGTCGCCCTCCTGGGACGGCGGTCGGGCCGAGGACAGGGCGCCCGAGGTGACCAGCGTGCCCTGGGCCTTGTCCGTGGCCTGCTGCTCCAGCCGGGACACCTTGGCGATCTGCTCGGCGGAGAGCTTGGCCAGCAGCGCCTCCACCTTCCTCAGCCGCGACTGCACGGTGTCGCGCTGTTTCTTCTGCCGCGCGGCCAGCACTCGCTGCTTCTCGAGCACCTTGCGGGACGCGGAGGCCAGTCCGTCCGCACGCTTCTCGGCGCCGGTGAGCCGCTTCACGGTCGCGGCCCGGCCGGCCGTCACCCGCTGGATCACGTGTTCCTGGTCCAGGGCGTGCTCGGGATCGCGGGACAGCATCAGCTGGACGTACGAGGAGAAGTCGGACTGCCCCTGGTACTGCTCCCGGGCCAGCCGCCCCGCGTCGTTGCGGCTGCGGCCCAGCGCGGTCCGCGCCACGGCGAGACCGGTGTCCAGCTTCTTCGCCTCCGCCTGTCTCTTCTTCAGCTTCGCCGTGGTTCCGTTGTACGCCTCGCTGGCTTCCTCGGCCTGCTGATACAGCTTCTTGAGCTCGGTCAGCAGCTCAGCGACGTTCTTCGTGGCGCGTGGCTCACGGGCGGGGCCGGAGGCGCCGGGACTGCTCGGGTCCGCGGGGGCGGCGACGGCGGGTGAGACCGCGACCAGCGTGGCGAGTGCCGCCGCGCAGACGGTGCGCAGAACCCTGGACGGCATGGGATCACCTCCGTTGACGGGGCGATCGTGGGACTACCCCATGAGTGAGCGCAACGCGTCAATACGGTCACTCGGGGGCGGGCGATGCAAGAACCGTGCGGCGTGGCGGCACCCGGATTCGCCCGGACGGCGGGACGACCCGCAAGGGGCCCGGCGGATCACGGCCGGGGCCCTGATCCGCCGGGCCCCCGAGGTCACTTCACGGGGAACGCGTAGAACATCCGTTCCCGCTGGACGACGGCGGACTTCCCGAAGGCCAGCACCCGGTACGGGGCGGTGACCGTGGCGCCCTTCGGGTCCTGCACCCCGATGTCCTGGAACTTCCACAGTCGCCGGCCGTCCGCCGCGGCGAACGCGGTGACCTGCGCGTCTCCGGCCGCCAGCACGGTCTTGCCGCTGGAACTCACGGTGACGACCGGCGCCCATCCGCCGGGCACCGCCTCGGTGGACCGCCGCCAGCGCAGCTTTCCGGACTCCCGCTCGACCGCGCCCACTTCCTGGTTGCGGCTGGTGGTGTGCAGCAGGGCCCCGGCCGGGACCGGTGTCCCGAACACGGACCCGGGCGTGCCGTTCAGCGTCCACTTCGGCTTGCCCGTGGGCATCTCGAACGACTGGAGGGCGTCGCCCGCCGCCGCGTACAGCAGTCCCTGGCCATCCCCGACGGCTGCCCCGTCCGGACCGACCGTGCCGAACGACTTGGTCCACAGCAGCTTCCCGCTCTTGCGGTCGAACCCACGGAAGACTGCCTTGCCCTTGGCGGCCTTGACGTCGCCGGGGGTGAGCGTCGCGCTCTTCTGGCGTACGACGATGTCGTCGGGGCGGACGGCGATCAGCTGGTAGGCGGGGGTCGTCGATTCCCGGCCGGTGGGTACGGGGGTCCGCCACAGCTCCTTGCGCCGCACGATGTCGTACGCGAACAGGAACGACATGACGACCTGCGTGTCCTTCCCGCGCTTCTTGCCCTTCTTCGGCTTCTTGGCCTTCACGGTGAACTTGTGCGAGCCGGTGAACCAGATCGCCGGACCCGACTGGCCGATGACGTCGGACACCGTCAGGAACGCCGCACCCTCGAACTCGTTCGCGTACGCCACCCGGTGCGCGACCGTTCCGTCCTTCGGCGACAGCCAGAGGAACTCGGACGGCCCGGCGACGAAGCAGAACGCGTCACCGGCAGCCAGGGCCGCCTGCCCCTTCGCCGCGTCCGGGCACTCCCAGAGGCGGCGGCCGGTCCGCAGATCGACGGCGGAGGCCTGCGTCTCGCCGGTCAGCACGAGCAGCCGGTCGCGCCAGAGTGCGGCGGTGAGCGGCGCGGGTTCGGCCTCGGGGTGCCCGTACACCCAACGCGGCTGCGGCGGCAGCCCGGCTACGGTGGGGCCGCTGGGGGACAGGGCGGGCTTGCCGTCGTCCGGGGCGTCGGAGCCGTCGGACCCGAGGGCGAGCACACCCCCACCGCCGACGATCAACCCGGCCGCGCCGGCGGCCGCACCGAAGAGCAGGGTGCGACGGTCCAGGGCGGCTGAGGGGGACGAGGAAGAGGAGGGTGTGGGTGCGGGCGTGGGCGTCACGGGCGGCGGGGGCGGGGCGGGAATTGCCGCTGCCGGGGCCGGGAGGGGGCGCGGCACGAGCGGCGCGACAGGCGGCAGCCCGACGGGCAGCCGGTCGGGGGGGCCGGTCCGTTCACGCGGGATGGACAGCTGGGTGGTCGGCCGGTCGGGCTCCGGGGCGCGGGGGCTGCCGACGCTTCCGATCCGGGTGGTCCGGGTGTCCTCTCCGATGCCGCCGTCGCCGGGCGCGCCGGTGGCGGGGCTGTCGGTGGCGGGGCTGTCGGGCGTGGCGTCGGCAGGTTCGTTGAGAGACCCGCGCGGGGCTGTGCCGACGGGGCTGTCCGCCGGCTCGTCGGCCGCCCCTTCGGATACCAGCTCCCTGACGCGGGACTCCTGTTCCGCAAGCGTCTTCGACAGCTGCTCCGGCAGCCAGCCGCCTCTCGCGAGGCCTGCCGCGCCTTCCAGTGCCAGTTCCGCCGCCACCGTCCCGGAGCTCGGCCGCTCGGCCGGGTCCTTGGTCAGGCAGCGCGCGATCAGCCCGCGCAAGTCCTCCGGGACCGCGCCCAGTTCCGGCTCCGCGTGGGCGATCCGCTCGGCCGCCTCCGCCGCCGGGCCGTCCGCGAGCGGGGTCGTGCCGGTCGCCGCGTACGCCAGCAGCAGACCGAGCACGAAGAGGTCGGAGGCCGGTCCCGCCGTCTCGCCCTCGACCTGCTCCGGGGTGAGATATCCGAGCCGCACGGAGAGCTGCCCGCCCGTTCTGGCCTCGGCATCGGCCGCCGCGCCCAGCGGGCCGAAGGCGGTGAGCCGCGGTCCGTCCCCGGCCAGCAGCACGGTCCTCGGGGCGAGCCCCTCCAGCACGGCCCCGGTGGCGTGTACCCGGGAGAGCGTCTCGGTGATGCCCGCACCCAGTATCCGCACGGCACGCTCGGGGAGGGGACCCGCGGCGTCGATCGCCTCGGCGAGCGTCAGCGCCGGTACGTACGCCACGGCCGTCCACAGCTCCCCGCCGTCCGTACGGGTGGCGAGCTGCGGCTGGACCCAGACACCCGCCAACCGGTCCGCGGTGCGTGCCTCCGCCTCGAAGCGGCGGCGGAAGGCGGGCAGTGCGGCAAGCTCGGGCCGGGCCGCGGTGATCACGACGGTGTGGTCCGCGGTGCCGTCAGCGGTGTCGGCCGCGCTCGTGTCGTGCGCGAGGTAGTGGACAGCGCTCGCCGTCTCGCGGAACCGCGCCAGCACGGTGTACGGACCGAAGCGGCGTGGATCGTCCTGACGCAGCGCCTCCATGGCGCACCCCCTTGTGACCGTTGTCGTGACCATGGATCCGTCGATCCTAGAGGTTCCGGCAATCGAGAGGCGGGCGACGCACCCCGCCCGGACCAGCGGGTCAGCTCGGTTTCGACCAGGGCCACTTGAGAGTGTGGCGCTCGCGGCCCTCGGGGGCGTACTCGTACACCCAGCCGCGCTGCACACCCAGCCGCTTGGAGTATCCGGCCGGGACCCGCCGGTACGCGTACACGGTGGCCGGTCCGCCGTCGGCGTCCGGCACCGGGACCTCGTACCACTTGGGCGGGTGGCCGGTCGAGCCGACGAGGACGGGGAGGACCCGCCCGTCCAGCGGGCCGCCCCTGAAGGTGGTGTTCTCGCTTCTCACGTCCCCAGTCTGACCCAGGGTGTGTTCCGGGGCTCAGTCCGGCAACAGGTGGACCGCCCCGCCGACCACGGGGACCAGCCGGACCGCCAGCTTCCCGGCAGGACCGGATGCGGCCTCCAGCGGCAGCAGTGCCGCCACCACGGACGCTGTCTCCTCGTCCGTCGCCGCGGTGGCCGCGAGCAGGGCGATCAACTGGTCTACCAGCCAGTCGCGCAGCTCGTCGGCGACGGGCTGTTTCTCCTCGTCCAGCCAGATCAGCGAGGCCGCCTCGACGGCTGCGATCCAGGTCCGTACCAACATCCGCAGCCGGGGCCCGGGCGCACATCCGTCTCCCCGGCCCAGATGCAGCAGGATCTGTTCGGCCGCCGCCCGCCGCACCTCGTCGACGATCGCCGTCGTCCGGGACGTCTCGGCGACACTTCCGCCGCGCAGCAGGGCGCTGAACCCGGCGTCGTGCTCGTCGACGAACCTGAGGTAGCGGCCGAGCACTCGCGTCACCCGTTCCGTGGGCGGGCCCTCGGCCGGCTCGGCGAAGCAGAGTTTCAGTTCGTCCGCCGCGGACCGGAGCGCCGCCTCGTACAACTGCTGCCGCCCACCGGGGAAGTAGCGGTAGACGAGCGGACGGGAGACGCCGGCGACCGCCGCGACCTCGTCGAGCGAGACCTCGTCCGGCGCCCGGTGCGCGAACAGGGTGAGGGCGGCGCCGAGGAGTTGCGTGCGACGCTCCTCGACGCTGAGCCTTCGGTACGCGCGGTTCGGCGGGGCTGCGGCGGCAGGGGTCATGCCTCGAAGCCTAGGGGGTGTCCGGCGGATCGGGGGCGGACAGGTCGCGGCTCCCGGCCATGATCCGCCGGACACCCTCTGGGGCGCTCCTTCCGCCGGGGAAGCCGGCTCAGAGCCTGTCGGGTGACCTCTGATCGGGCGGCCACGCCCTGGCACGCACGCTTCCCGCGTTGCCGAAATATCCTGGTAGCTCCTTCCCCGAGCTCTCAGCTTCGTTCGAGCAGGGGAGACCCCATCCGAGGACATCCCGCCGCCCTTGGAATCGCACGCACCAGACCGCGTCCGCTATCCGATCGAAGGTCACCCGACAGGCTCTCAGGCCAGCAGACCCGAGCTCTTCCACAGCTTGCGCCCCACCCCGTTCAACACGCCGATGTCGTCGAGGAAGTCCGTGAGCCGCTTCGCACCCGACTGCATGACCTCCGCCCGGTGGCCGCTCGCCTTCACCTGGGCGACGGCCTCGCGGCGGTCCAGGCCGACGTTCTCGTACACCTGCGGGTTGATGAAGCAGACGGAGAAGACGCGCGCCGCCTCCCCGCAGCTCAGCCGGGTGAACTCGCGCTCCCAGCGAGGTGCCGTGACCATCTGGCGACGCAGCTCCTCGCGGGCGTAGCGCACGTGCCGTGCCTCCTCGACCACATGGATCCGGGTCACGCCGCGCACCAGCGTCTGGACGCGCTCGTCCGGGAACGTCAGCCGTTGCATCCAGTCGAGGATCTCCTCGCCGAGCAGGGTCGCGGCGAACGAACCGGGCGTCGTGGACACGGTCTTCAGCACCCGCGCCAGGTTGTGGTAGACGCGCGGAACGGGATAGCTGGGCGCCTGTCCCCACTGGATCATGCGGCCGAACATCATCGAGTGCCGGCACTCGTCGGCTATCTCGGTCAGCGCGTAACGGACATGATTGCTGGTCACCGGCTTGTCGTAGATGTGCCGGACCAGCAGCTGCATCAGGATGATCTCGAACCAGATGCCGAGCGAGGCCAGCGACGCCGCCTCGTGCCGGGCCAGGTCCATCCGCTGCTCCTCCGACATCTTCCGCCACAGCGGGGTGTCGTAGAGGGAGACGAGCTCGGGCGGCCAGAACCACTTGCCGTCCTCGACCGCCGCATCCCAGTCGAGTTCGGTGTCCGGATCGAAGGAGTGCTTGGCCGAGGACTCCAGGAGGCGCTCCGCGATCTGCTCGCGGTCCCGTAGCGGGCCGAGTGCGTCGCGGAGCACCTGCACGTCGCGTTCGGTCACTGTCGTCATGGCTGGGGGCACCTCACACGTGGGTTACCGGGGGTCACTCCTTATGAGACTGCTCGTCAGTAAGGCAGTCAATCCCTCGCGCACGACTTGTTGACCCGGCGTCTACCAACGTGTGAACCTGCCAACTGACTCAACCTCAGGGGAACTTATCCGAGCATGCGAGGCGAAGGAGCCGTCCGTGTCGACACACGACCTCTACACCACCGCCCCCGACACGCCCCTGTGGCAGGTGCCCGCCTCCGGCGCCGCCCGCTTCAGCTGGGACTACGACGACGGCCGTGAACGCCTTCTCGCCCTCTACCAGAAGGGCAAGGACAAGCAGTGGGACGGCAACAAGCGCATCGACTGGTCCCTGGAGGTCGACCCCGCCGACCCGCTGGGCACCCCCGACGAGGCCCTCACGCTGTACGGCACCCCGCACTGGGCCAAGATGACCGAGAAGGACCGGGGCGAGCTGCGCAAGCACTACACCTCGTGGCAGTTCAGCCAGTTCCTCCACGGTGAACAGGGCGCGATGGTCTGTGCGGCCCGGATCGTGGAGTCCGTCCCCGACCTGGACGCGAAGTTCTACTCCGCCACCCAGACCATGGACGAGGCCCGGCACGCGGAGATATACGGCCGGTTCCTGCACGAGAAGGTGCAGATGCTCTACCCGATCAACGACAACCTCCAGGGCCTGCTCGGCGACACCCTGCGCGACTCCCGCTGGGACATGCCCTACCTGGGCATGCAGGTCCTGATCGAGGGCCTGGCGCTGGCCGCGTTCGGCATGATCCGCGACACCACGACCAAGCCGCTGCCCAAGCAGATCCTCGCCTACGTCATGCAGGACGAGGCCCGGCACGTCGCCTTCGGCCGGATGGCGCTGCGCGACTACTACAAGCAGCTGAGCGACGCCGAACTGCGCGAGCGCGAGGAGTTCGTCATCGAGGGCTGCTATCTGATGCGCGACCGTCTCAGCGGCGTCGAGGTGCTGGAGAACTTCGGCATAGGCAAGCAGGAGGCCAAGGACCTCTCCGAGCACTCGGAGTACCTGCAGCTCTTCCGCAAGCTGCTGTTCAGCCGGATCGTCCCGTGCGTCAAGGACGTCGGACTGTGGGGCGAGCGGCTGCAGAAGGCGTACGTCGACATGGGCGTCTTCGAACTCGGCGACTCCAACCTCGACCTGCTCATGGCCCAGGACGAGGAGATAGCCGAGCAGCTGGACCGGGACCGCTTCGCGGCGGAGGAGCAGGCGCGGGTTGCGGAGGTCGAGGAGGCGATAGCGGGGGGCGCTGCCTAGAGGATGCGGACGGCCCGGTGCGAGGGCCTTCCTGCTGCACGTACTCCGCGGGGATCCGCCGGCCCGCCGAAGCCCGTGACATCGCCCCGATGTCGGCCGGCTGCCGCGCGACCGGCCCGGGGTCCAGCCCCGGATGCTGCGCGGGCCGGCCCCACCGGAAGCCGTCCCGGTCGACGGCTCCCCGCACCCGACCCGGCCGCTCCGCGGCGTACAGCGCGGCGAGCATCCCGCCCAGCGAGTGCCCGACCGGGACCACCGGGCCGGTGATCCCCCGGGCGGCGAGCGTCTCGTCCAGATCCGTGAGCACCGCACCGAAATGGCTGCAGCGGCGAGAGCCGTTGAGCTGAGGAACCCCGAGTCCGCCCGGAGCGTATTGCTCCAGGGGGACGGAGGCGGACGGCGCGACCGTGCCGTAGCCGTCGAGGAGTCCCCCCGCCGGCTACGGCCGCACGGTCGCCAGATCGTGCCGCAGAGCTGAATCAGCCGGCGGCGGGCACTGCCTGCGTCCGTGCCGAGTCGCGCACTCCGATCGGCGATCAGCCCGCGGACGGGGCGGGCGCCGGGAAGCTGGTCCGCAGCGTGAACGCCCTGTCCGTCGGGCCGTGTTCGCGCAGGATCCGCAGGCGCTCCTCGGCGTCCTGTACCGTCGGGCGCTCGCCCGCCGGAACCCACCACAGGGCGGTCATCGCCTCCTCCACCCGCTCGAACCATTCGCGGCGCCGGGCGAGGAGTTCGCGATGCTGCCCCTGATACATGAAGGCCGTCAGTGCGTCCGTGTCGCGCCACACCGACATGTTCACGATCAACCAGGAGTCTCCGAAAACCGGTACGTCGGTGGCGTTCCCGGTCTCACCCCGCAGCCTCCAGATGAACCCCGCGGCCTGGTCGGCGACCGCGTTGACCGGATCGAGGGCATCGACAAAGTCTTTCAACTGGGGTGAGTCCAGCGGGAATGCGAGCCGGGCGATGTTCACCTGGGCGAGTTCGTGGCCGTTCTCCGATGTCATGGATGTCATGGCCGCACAGTAATCAGCGCGTGCCACGCCGTACGGGCCGTTCCGAGCCGCGAGACGGTCCGGATGGTGGTGCGCCCCTGCGTGCCGTCAGCCCCGCAGCGCCACCTCCATGACGGCCCGGGCGATCGGCGCCGCGCTGCCGCCCCCGCTGATGTCCGCCCGCTTCGCGGCGGCGTCCTCGACGACCACCGCGACCGCGACCGCCGGCCGGCTCGCGTTCGGAGCCTGTGCCCAGGAGATGAACCAGGCATAGGGAGTACCGGAGTTGTCGATGCCGTGCTGAGCGGTGCCGGTCTTGCCGCCGACCGTCGCCCCGTCGATCGCGGCATTGGACCCGGTGCCCTGCTCGACGACGTCGATCATCATCTGCCGCAGCTGCGTCGCCGTCCGCGAGCTCATCGCCTGGTGGTAGGGGCGCGGGCCGTTCTGATGGACGGTGGTGCCGCTCCTGGACGTCGTACGGTCCACCAGATACGGGTACTTGAGGTCACCGCCGTTCGCTACGGCCGACGCCACCATGGCCATCTGCAGCGGTGTCGCCGTCGTGTTGAACTGTCCGATCGACGACAGGGCCAGCTGGTCGTTGCTCATATCGGTGTCGAAGTTGCTTCTGGCCACGCCGGACGGGATCCTCAGCCCGCTGTCGTTGAAGCCGAACTTCCGCGCCGCCTTCACCATCCCGTCGAGCCCGACCTCCACCCCCAGATGGGCCATCACGGTGTTGCACGACACCCGGATCGCCTCGGCGAGCGACGCGTACTCGCAGCCGCGTGCCTCATTGGGGAGCGTGGTGCTGGTCCCCGGAAGGACGTACGGGGACGGGGTGTCGGTCTCCGCGTCGGGGTCCTCGACCACATCCGAGTCGAGCGCCGCAGCCGCCGTCACGATCTTGAAGGTGGAGCCCGGCGGATAGGTCTGCCGGATCGCCCGGTTGAGCATCGGCTGGCTCCTCGCCCTGTTGAACTGCCGCCAGGCGTCGGTGACCGACGAACCGGTGCCGGAGAGCCGTTCGGGGTCGTACGAAGGGGTCGAGACCAGCGCCAGGATCTTGCCGGTCGACGGTTCGAGGGCGGCGACCGCACCCCGCCGCCCGCCCAGCCCGGCGTACGCGGCGCGCTGCATGGAGTCCTTGACGGTCGTTGCGACGTTGCCGCCGGGCTGCCGGCTGCGGGTGATCTCGTCCCACAGCGGCAGCGGGGCGAGCAGCGGATCGGTACCGGAGAGGATGTCGTCCTCGGCGTTCTCGATGAGCGTCGTGCCGTACGTCTGCGAGGCGTACCCGGTCACCGGCGCGTACAGCGGCCCGTCGGTGTAGGTGCGCTCGTAGGAGAGCCGCTCGTTCGTGTTCTTGGAGCCGGTGACCGATTTCCCGCCGACCAGGATGTTGCCCCGCGGCTGGTCGTAGCGCTCGATCGTCCGGCGGCGGTTGGCGGGGTTGTCGTCCAGCTCGTCCGCCTGGAAGACCTGGATGCGGGCGGCGTTCAGCAGCAGCGCCATGAGCAGCAGCAGGCAGAACGCGGCGGCCCGCCGGATGTAGCGGATCACGACGGGTCCTCCACGATCGGTGCGATGTCCCCGGTCTCCACCTGGTCGGGGTGGGGGGTGCGGGCGAGGTCGCTGATCCGGATGAGCAGCGCCACGATGATCCAGTTGGTCACGACGGACGAACCGCCCTGGGCGAGGAACGGCATCGCCATGCCCGTCAGCGGGATCAGTCCCATCACGCCACCCGCGATCACGAAGACCTGGAGGGCCAGGATCGATGCGAGCCCGATCGACAGCAGCCGCCCGAAGGGGTCGCGCAGGGCGAGCCCGGCCCGGTAGCCGCGGGCGACCAGCAGCGCGTACAGCAGGAAGACCGCGGTCAGCCCGGAGAGCCCGAGCTCCTCGCCCGCCGTGGCCAGGATGAAGTCGGACTTGGCGGCGAAGCCGATGAGGATGGAGTGGCCGAGACCGAGCCCGGTGCCCAGCATCCCGCCCGCGGCGAACGCGAACAGCGACTGGGCGAGCTGGCTCGGTCCCTCGCCCGCGTCGATGGAGGCGAACGGATCGAGCCAGTCCTGCACCCGGCTGTGCACATGCGGCTCGAAGGAGCCGACGGCGAACGCTCCGACGGCGGCGAGCAGCAGCCCCACCGCGATCCACCCGGTCCGGCCTGTCGCCACGTACAGCATGATCACGAAGAGGCCGAAGAAGAGCAGCGAGGTCCCCAGATCGCGCTCAAGGACCAGCACCCCGACACTGAGCAGCCAGATCGCCACGATCGGGCCGAGCACCCGGCCGGTGGGCAGTTGGAGTTTCCAGATCCTGCGCCCCGTGTAGGCGAGCGCGTTGCGGTTCGCGGAAAGGTACGCGGCGAAGAAGACGGCGAGCAGGATCTTGGCGAACTCGCCGGGCTGGAACGAGAATCCGCCGATCCGGATCCAGATCTTGGCACCGTTCACGGCGGGGAAGAAGATCGGCACGATCATCAGGACGAGCGATGCGGCGACCGACAGGTACGCGTACCGCTGGAGCACCCGGTGGTCGCGGAGGAAGACGACGACCACGATGAAGAGCGCGACCCCGAGCGTCGACCAGATCAGCTGGGTGGGCGCCGCCTGGTCCTTCGGGGTCTCCAGGTCGAGCCGGTAGATCAGCACCAGCCCGAGGCCGTTGAGCAGGACGGCGATGGGGAGCAGCAGCGGATCGGCGTGCGGGGCACGGAAGCGGACGGCGAGATGGGCGAGGAGTGCGAGCAGCCCGAGGCCGGCACCGTAACCGGCGACATCGGGCGGGATCGCGTGGTCGTGCGCGAGGCCGACGGCGGCGTAGCCGTAGACGGAGATGAGGACGGCTCCGACGAGGAGCGCGAGCTCGACCCCGCGCCGCTTGGGCAGGCGTAGCTGCGGCGGGGGTGCGTCCGTCCTCGTTGCGGTCATGCCACGCAACGTAGCAAGAGGTGCACCATATTCCCCTTATGTCAGTTCATTTCCCTTACCTCGCCTCTGTCTGGTCGTCATGGCCGGGCGGTTCGCCGCCGTCGAGCCCTACGTACTCCGGGAGCGTCAGCCGCGCCACCGCCCCGCCGTCCTCCGCGTTGGCGAAGACGAGCTCGGCGCCGATGACCGCCGACTGCCCGACGGCGATGGTCAGTCCGAGCCCGTGGCCCTTGCCGCTCCCCTCGGTACGGAACCGCTGCGGACCACCGGCCAGCAGATAGTCCGGGAACCCCGGACCGTGATCGCGTACGGTCACCACCGGCCCGTCGACCGTCACGACCACCGGCGGCCGGCCGTGCTTGTGCGCATTGGCGATCAGATTGCCGAGGACCCGCTCCAGCCGCCGCTTGTCGGTCTCCACCCGCACGGGCCTCGCCCGGGTTCCGCCTTCGGCCCCGGTTCCGGCTTCCGCCCCCAGGACGCGGACCTCGGTCTCCGTTCCCGAGGCGCCCGCCACTCGCATGGCGAGCGGAGCCAGTTCGTGAACCGCGAGATCGACCTCTTCCGTGCGGGCGTCGAGCCGGGAGATCTCCAGCAGATCCTCCGTCAGCGCCCGCATCGTTCGCACCCGGTCCCGCACCAGTTCGGCCGGGCGGCCCGCCGGCAACAGCTCGGCCGCGGCCGAGAGGCCGGTCAGCGGGGTGCGCAGCTCGTGCGCCACGTCGGCGGTGAAGCGCTGCTCGGCCAGCAGTTTGCGCTGGAGCGTGGACGCCATGGTGTCCAGCGCACCGGCGACGATCGCCACCTCGTCCTGCGGGCGCGACGGGTCCGAGGTACGGGGATCGTGGACGCGGGCGTCGAGATCGCCCGCACTGATCCGGCGCGCCACCCGGGCGGTCTGGTGCAGCCGACGGGTGACCCGGGTGACGGCGAACGCGCCGACCAGCAGCGTGGCGCCGATCGCCAGCAGCGAGGAGCCGACGATCGCCCGGTCGAGGCTGTTGATGACGTGGGCGCTCCGGCTGTAATCGATCGCGGTGGCCAGCGCGCGGCCGTCGGCCGGGCCTGCCGCCCACATGGTCGGACGCCCGTGGAGGTTGGCGACGAGCGTGCCCTGATGCCCGCTCACGGCGAGGGCGCGCAAGGTCGCGGGCAGCCCGGGCGGATCGATGCCGGAACCCGGCGGGAGCGCCTCGCCCGCCTTGTACGCCGCGGTGACATCGCTCAGCCGGGAGAGCGCGTCGGCGCGGGCCTCGTCGACGGCATCCCGGGTCACCGCGGTGTGCACCAGTACGCCCAGCAGCGCGGCGAATGCGCAGGACATCACGGTGATGAACACCGCCGCCTTCCAGGTGAGCGTCGCGGTCCACGCGGGCGCGCGCAGTCTCCGTCGCCTCATCGCCGCCCCGCGGAGGCGGTGACCGTCGGCGGCGCCATGGTCGGTTCAGGGCTGGGCTCCGTGCTCGGCCGGCCGCTGGGCGCCGTCTCCGGGGCCTCCCGCAGGATCTCGTCCCGCGTCGGCAGCATCGCGCGCTGGTGGTCGTCCCAGGACCAGGCCGTCCGGTATTCGTATCCGGCGATCGCCGACGGTACTCGCATGATCACGTCCCGCCCGGCCAGCTCCACGCTGATCACGGAGTCCGAGACGGCCATGATCCGGGTCAGCCTGCCCGCCTCCGCCATGTAGACGCGCACGGAGAGCCGCCCGTCGCTCCGCCGCACGCCGAGCACCATGTCGTCCCTGCCGCCGCCCGTCAGATCGCGGTAGTACGGCTGCAGGACCGGGCAGGCGGCCGGCGCGGTGCGGCACGCGGTGATCTTCCGGGCCGTGTCCGCGGGAAGCTCGTCCGAACCGCTGGACCGGCTGGTGGTGGCCTTCAGGCCGGCCTGCACCACGGCGACCGGGTCCACCTCGTGCACATCGTCGTGCGGGACCGTGATCCCGGGGATGCGCGCCGTCGCGCCCTCGCCGTAGTCGTACGGGGCGGCGGAGGCGGGCGGCAGCTGCGGCCAGAGCCGGGCGGGCCCGATGGCGGTCGGGGCCCTTCCGGCACTCTTCAGCTCGCCGCCGGCGCCACAGCCGGCCAGCAGCGCGGTGCCGAAGCCGGCCACGAGGGCCGCCTTCGCGCGGCGCGTCACCCGGCGATGCGGGCGCATGACTCCCTCCCTTCCCGGACGTCCGAGGTCTTGGGTCTGCCGACCCGTGACCCATCGACCTTATGCGGAAGGAAGTCCCTTATGCCCTTTTGCTACCGGTGCTGTCGGAGGTGTATCAGCGCTGGTAGGGGTTCTGTCCGTCCTGGGCATACCCCGGCTGCGGCTGGGCCTGTCCGAACGGGTTGCCGTCCTGCGACGCCACGTGCTGCGCCAGCAGTTGGTCGGCCTGCTCCTTCGGGATCTTCTGCTCCCCGCCGCAGAACGTGCACTGCGTCGCGTACTTCGTCGAGAACGGGAAGAGGGGCACGAAGAACAGCGTGAACTTCGTGACCCGCTTCCGCAGTGTGTGCGCGGACGGATTGCCGCACCAGCCGCAGACCATAGTCAGAACGGCCAGTTGGTACAGATAGCCTCGCGTACCAAAAATGATCATGTCGTGGGCCCCTTCCCCGTTACTTCGTGAAGCGCTCGCCGGCAGAGCACCAGCAGCTTTTCGTCCTCGTATGTGTCGTGGCTGCCGTACCCGCCGTCCATGGCGTTGTGACGTCGTACGGAGGCGAGTTCGGCACGCAGCACTTGTGCCGCATCCGACCCTGCACCAGCAACACCCATCAGCGCCAGGCATTCCGCCACCCGGACCCTGACATGACGGTTCTCCTCCCAGGCGGCGAGCATGACCGGTACGGACTCCTCGGACCGCCCCGTCACCTCCCACAGCGCGATCGCCGCATCCACCCGCAGCCACAACTCGTCGTGGAGCAGCAGCGCCCGCAGCCGGGGCGCCACGGCGGCCGCGTGCGCACCCAGCCCGCCCAGCGCGCTCACCGCCGAGCGCCGCTCGTGCGCGTGCTCCGCCCCCAGGCCCTCGACCAGAACCGGCAGCACGGCCTCCGCGTCCCCCTCGACCGCCCACAGCGCCTGAGCCGCTTCCGTCGCCGCCGGGGTCCCCGGGCGGCGGATCAGCGCCCGCAACTCCGGGACGGCACACCGGGCGGCCGGACCGAACGAGCCGAGCGCCCGCAGCGCCGAGGTCCGCAGCCACTCCCCGCGGTACTCCGGCGCCCCGCGCAGTACCCGAAGCACCTCCGGCGCCGCCTCGCCCGCCCGCAGCGCGGTCAGCCCGCCGAGCAGCGGACTCGCCCGGTCGTACACCCCTTCGTCGAGATCGAGCCCGCCCAGCCTGCGCCGCAGCACTCCGGCGAGCGGGGCCGCGGCCGCGCCCAGATATCCGATGGCGAACCCCACGTCGTGCGGCACCTCGGGCCGCTCCAGCGCGGCGGCCAGCGCGGGCACCGCACGGGCGTCACCCAGCCGGGCCAGCGCCTTCACCGTGCTGCCGAGCCCTGTCGGCTCGCTCTCCCACTCCTTCACCCAGGACCCGGGATCCGACGCCACCCGCGCAGCCAGCGCGTCCGCGGCGGGCGCGGCCAGCCCGAACAGCTCCTCCAGCATGTGCGAGGCGGCGTCGGCCAGCCGCGGTTCGGGGTCCGCGAGTTGGGCACCCACGAGGCGGACCAGCTCCTCGTACGAGCCCCGCCAGGCCCGTATCAGCCCGCTGCTCATCCGTACCGCATCGATGCGCTGCCAGCGGTCGGGGCTGCGCAGCTGGTCGATCAGCAGCGCGCTCCGGTCGGCGACCCGGTTGTCGAGCCCGACATGCAGCGTCCGCAGCAGATCCGCCGTCCAGGGGGCGCTGCGCCCGGCGGATTCCGCCGCGGACAGTGCCCGCACCTGCCCCATCAGGGTCACCGGCGCACCCCGCTCCTCGGCGGGTTCGCCCGGACCCGGCTCGTCGACCTGTGCGGCGGCGCCCACCGGGTCCGGTACGCCGACCGCTGTGCCGGGCGTCGAGCGCAGCTCCGTCAGCAGCCCCGCCACCATCCGTACGACATCGTCCGGCAGCGCGTCCGGCGCACAGCGGGCCAGCTGGGCGAGGGCAGCCAGCCGCAGCGCCGGGGCGTACGCCTCCCCGGCGATGCGGCTCAGCCAGTCCGCCGCCTGCCCGGCCAGCGGGCGGTTCCGCAGCGCGACCCGACCCGCCGCCTCCACGAGCGCGAGCCGCACCTCCTCGTCCGGCTCCACCGGCAGCCGCTCCCGCAGCAGCGCGAGGACCCGCACCGGGTGACTGTGCAGCGTGGCGAGCGCCAGCGGCGCGGCGAGCCGTACCCCCGGGTCCTCGTCGGCGATGAGCTCGAAGAACGCCCCGGCGCCGGCGGTGACGGCCGAGGCCGCCATCGCGTAGTTCGCCGCGTCCTCGATCTCCTCCTCGTCGATCTCCTCCTCGTCGATCTCCTCGTCGGTCTCCTCCTCGTCGTCCTCGTCCAGATCGATGCCGCCGATGCTGGTGAGCAGCTCGACGATGCTGCCCCGGTCGTGGATCCCCGGATCCACGACCAGCTCGAAAAGGAAGGGAATGCAGGCGAGTGTGCAGGCGTACACATCCCCCTGGTGGTGAACAGCTCCGTACATACCGTCCAGCGCCTGTTCGCGCTCCGCCGGATCGGCGGACGCGAGCCCCCGCAGCAGGCCCGGCACGTCGTCGGCAGGCCCGTAGGCATGCTCCATCGAGGTCCAGTCGACCTCGTCGATCCCCGCGAACATGCCATCGCCTCCTCGCAGATTCACGTATTGCAGTGTCTGCGCAGAGTGTGCACCACGTCCCGGGCAGTCCACCCGCCACATGCAGCCTTTTGCTCGCAGGCATGACAACGGCCGGATGCGTGCGCCACGAACCGGGGATCAGGGCAACGGCCGGGCCCGGTTCGGATTGATGAGCGGGCCGAGCAGATCCCCGTACCGCTCCAGCCGCCCGGCCATGTCATCGGCCAGCAAGACCAGCTCGGCGGGGCTCCGGCAGTCCTCGATCTCGGCCCAGGTGACGGGCGCGGACACGGTCGGCTCGGCCCTGGCGCGCAGCGTGTACGGGGTGGCGGTCGTCTTCGCCGCCGCGTTCTGACTGAAGTCGACGAACACCTTCCCGGGCCGCAGCGCCCGCGTCATCCGGTGTACCACCAGCTCCGGAAGATCCCGCTCAGCCTCCACCGCCAGCTGTTTGGCGTACGCCGACACCCGGTCGGAGGAGGCCGGCTCCAGTGGCACGAGAACATGCAGCCCCTTCGATCCGGAGGTCTTCCCGTACGCGAGCAGCCCGTCCGCCGCCAGTCGGTCGCGCAGCCACAGGGCCACCGCGCAGCACTCCACGACGGTTGCCGGAGCCCCCGGATCGAGGTCGAACACCATCCGGTCGGCGATGCCCGGGCTGTCGGCCTGCCACTGCGGCGTATGGAACTCCACCACCAGGTTCGCCGCCCACATCAGCGACGCCAGATCCTGGATGAGCACCTGTCCGGCCTGCTGCGCCGTATGCCGCGGCACCTCGGCGATCCGTACCCAGGACGGGGTGCCCGGCGGGGGGTTCTTGGTGAAGAACCGTTCCCCGTCCGGCCCGTCCGGATAGCGCAGGAAGGACACCGGCCGGTTGTACAGATGCGCGAGCAGGGCCCCCGCCGCCGTGACCGCGTAATAGTGCAGCACCTCGCCCTTGGTGGTTCCGGTGGCCGGATACAGAACCTTGTCGAGATTGCTGAGCGCCAGGCGCCGCCCCTCCACCTCTGTGATCGGCGTCATACGATAAGAATCACATGAATTCGGGATCAACAGTGATCTATCGGTGTCTCCATGAACAAAGGGGTGAACGGTGAGGTCCATCTGGAACGGCGCGATCTCCTTCGGGCTGGTCAGCATCCCTATCAAGCTGGTCAACGCCACCGAGAGCCACTCGATCTCCTTCCGCCAGATCCACCTGGCCGACGGCGGCCGGATTCGCTACCGGAAGGTCTGTGAAATCGACGAGCAGGAAGTGACAGCCGCCGAGATCGGCAAGGGGTACGAGGACGCGGACGGCTCGATCATCCCGATCACCGACGAGGACCTCGGCTCGCTCCCGCTCCCCACCGCGAAAACGATCGAGATCGTCGCCTTCGTGCCCGCCACCGAGATCGACCCGCTCCAGATGGACACGGCGTACTACCTCTCCGCCAACGGAGTCCCCGCCGCCAAGCCGTACACGCTGCTGCGCGAGGCGCTGAAGCGGAGCCAGAAGGTGGCCGTCGCCAAGTACGCGCTCCGCGGCCGGGAACGGCTCGGCATGCTGCGCGTCGTCGACGACGTGATCGCGATGCACGGCCTGCTCTGGCCCGACGAGATCCGCGCCACCGACGGTGTGGCCCCGGAGACCGACGTCACGGTCCGCGAAGCCGAACTCGACCTGGCCGACGCACTGATGGCCACTCTCGGCGAGGTCGACATGGACACGCTCCACGACGACTACCGCGAGGCGGTCGAGGCGCTGATCGCCTCGAAGGCCTCCGGCGAAGCACTCGAACCGGCAGCGTCCGGCGACACCGGCGGCGGCAAGGTCATCGACCTGATCGCGGCGCTGGAGAACAGCGTCCGGGCGGCGAAGAAGGCCCGCGGCGAGGAGGCGGAAGAGGCGGCGGAGTCCGAGAGCGCACCGGTGGCCGAGGTGACGTCGCTCGCCGCCCGCAAGAAGAGCGGCGGAACCGGCGCGAAGAAGAAGGCCTCCGCGACCGCCACCCCCCGGAAGACCACCGCGAAGAAGTCGACGCCGGGCAGAGCCCCGGCGAAAAAGACCGCCGCGCGGTCGACCACGAAGTCGACCGCGAAGACGGCGACGAAGAAGACCGCGAAGACGACGGCCAAGAAGGCAACACCCAAGAAACGCGCTTCGGCCTGACGGGACGCGGGCAGTCACTGCGTCTGCCCGCGGCGACATGGCGCTGCCTATCTGCTCGCAGGGGCTGCCACGCAGGACTGCCCCGGAGCCGAAGCCCCGGGGCAGTCATCGCATCGAGCCCGTGCGTCAGTACCGGCGGTACGAGTTCACGTATCCGGCTGCCGGAGTCCCGACACCCGTCACGTCGTCGTATCCCCTGACCGCCTTGAGCGAGGCGTCCTTGCCGAGGCTGCGCACCGACGTCAGCAAGCCGTCCGCCGCGTCGGCGCCGTTGGCGAAGTCGAGGCGGGCGACCGCGAGGTCACGGTCGGCACCCAGCGGGTGGTCGGTGACGTCGTGGTACGCCGTCGAGCCGTACCGGGCGTAGATCGCCGGGTTGGCGAAACCGAGCGGGCCGCCGTGCTGGGCCTGCTGCGCGAGCGCCTGGACGCCCGCGATGACCGGCGCCGCCAGCGACGTACCGCCGATGCGGTACTCGTCGTAGCCGAGGGAGCCGTCGGGCAGTGTCTGCGTCTGGCCGACCAGGAAGCCGGTGTTCGGGTCGGCGACGGCCGCGATGTCCGGGGCCGTGCGCATCCGCTTCTTCCCGTTCGCCTGCGCGAGCGAGTCCGGGACCACGCCGCGCTGGTAGAACGGCTGCTTCACGGTCGAGCTGGTGCCGCCCCCCGCACCCGAGGTGTACGCGCCGGGGAAGCCGGTCCAGCTCTTGCCGTCGGCCGCGAGGGACGCCTTCAGCGTGCCCCAGCCGGTCTCCCACTGGTACGTGTCGTTCTTGCCGACGGCCAGTGAGGTGCCGCCGACCGATGTCACCCAGGCGGAGTTGGACGGGACGTCGATCTGCTTCGTGCCGGTGGACGCGACGTTGTCGCCGTCGTCGCCGGAGGAGAAGTAGAAGCCGATGCCCTCGACCGCACCCATCTTGAAGACCTGGTCGTACGCGGCCGCGACGTCCGGGGTCTCGTTGGCCTCGATGTCGCCCCAGGAGTTGGAGACGATGTCGGCGAGCCGGTGGTCGACGATCTTGTTGAGCGAGTCCAGCAGGTCGGCGTCGTAGCAGGACGCGCCGCCCACGTAGACGATGTCGGCCGAGGGTGCGACCGCGTGCACGGCCTCGACGTCGAGGGTCTCCTCGCCGTACCAGCCGGAGGCCCCGCACTCCTCGGTCTTCGTGTAGTCGTCCGGCAGGACCTGGCTGAGCTGGCCGCGCCTGTACGGGGCGTCGCCGTTGCGCGCGGCGTACTCCGCGGCGTCCTTCGCGATGGTCGGCGAGGCGTACGCGTCGGTGATCGCGACGGTCACGCCCTTGCCGGTCCAGCTGCCCGCACCGTACGCGGCACGCAGCTGCTTGCCGGTGTAGCCCTTGATCGCGTACGGCACCTTGGAGCCGTAGGCGTTCGGCAGCGTCGAGGCCGTCCTGGAGCCGAAGTACGAGGAGAACGGACCGGAGTTGCGGAACACCGCGTCCGGCGGCGGCAGCGTCTCGTCGTGGCTCGACTTGTGCGGCGCGTTGTCCAGACCGGAGACGGCGAGGACGGCGTCGCTCAGCGCGGCCGGGACAGAGGCCGTGGAGGACGGGGCGCGGTAGGTCCGGCTGCCCTTGCGGTAGTTGCGCAGCTGGGTGCTGAACGCCTTCTCGGCCGCGGCGACGTCACCGGTGGCGGAGACGTAGTGCTGATGGGCGCCGGTGACGGTCAGACCGCTCGACTTCAGCCACTGGACCACCTGATCGATCTGCTGCTGGGTCGCCCCGAACCGGACCTGCGCCTCCTTGGCGCTCAGGTACTTCCCGTACGAGGGGGACGCCGGGTCGGACACGGCGGCGGCGTAGGCCGCCAGCCCCTTCGCGTCCCGGCCGGCCAGATGGACCCGGACACTCACCTTTCCGCTGTCGGCGGTGGCGCCCTGGTCGGCCTTGGCCGTGGCCCAGACCGGCTTGCTGCCCTGCAGAGCGTCGCGACCCGCTGGTGCGGAGTCCGCGCTGGCGGACGGTATGCCGAGCGCGAGTGCACCGGCGAGCAGCGGCAGTGTCGCTGCCATGCTCAGCCCGGCGCGACGCCTGGCGCGACTGGTTCTCATGTAACCCCCTGCGATGTGGGTCTTCGCGTGTGGAGCATGTGCCGGATGATGTGCACATGTAAGGCGCCACTCTGGCGAGGAACCCTTTACGTAAGGGGCATGCATTCGCCAAGAAACTGTCAAGAGGGGGAAAACGAAGGGGAGTTCGAGGTGAAAGGTCGGGAATGAGCGCAACCGGGAAGGTGCTGCTCCGACCGCCTCTGACCGGTTGTCTGCGCGTGTCTCTCCAGGCCGGGCGGGAATGCGATCAGTAGACTGAGAGGCGCCGCGACTGGCGCGCATCCCGGCAGGGGTGCTCCGTGGAACCGACCACGAGGAAGCGGCACACTCCGGGCCTGCCCGGAGGCGTCACCGCCGGAGAGCCGTCCGCCTGGGCATCCGGGTCCACGCCGCAGCAATGCGCCAGACCCGGGAGGATCCCGTGACGACACCCGAGAACCGCCGCCCCGCACTCACCGCCACCGACCCGGAGCTCGCCGCCCTCGTCACCGCGGAGGAGCGGCTCCAGGCCGACACCCTGCGCCTGATCCCCAGTGAGAACTACGTCTCCGCAGCCGTGCTGGAGGCCTCCGGCACGGTGCTCCAGAACAAGTACTCCGAGGGCTACCCCGGCAAGCGGTACTACGAGGGCCAGCAGATCATCGACCAGGTGGAGACGGTGGCCGTCGAACGGGCGACATCTCTCTTCGGCATGGATCACGCCAATGTGCAGCCGTACTCCGGCTCGCCCGCCAACCTCGCGGTGTACCTGGCTTTCCTGCAGCCGGGCGACACCGTGCTCGGCATGTCGCTGCCGATGGGCGGCCACCTCACACACGGCTGGGGCGTCTCCGCGACCGGCACCTGGTTCCGCGGTGTGCAGTACGGCGTCCGCCGCGACACCGGCCGTATCGACCTGGACGAGGTCCGCGACCTGGCCCTCGCCGAGCGCCCCAAGGTGATCTTCTGCGGCGGAACGGCAGTGCCCCGGGAGATCGACTTCGCCGGCTTCGCCGAGATCGCCAAGGAGACCGGCGCGGTCCTGGTCGCCGACATCGCCCACATCGCGGGCCTGATCGCGGGCGGCGCCCACCCCTCGCCCGCCCCGTACGCCGACGTGGTCTCCACCACCACCCACAAGACCCTGCGCGGTCCGCGCGGGGCGATGCTGCTGAGCCGGGCGGAGCACGCCCGCGCCATCGACCGCGCAGTCTTCCCCGGCCTCCAGGGCGGCCCGCACAACCAGACGACCGCAGCGATCGCGGTGGCCCTCAAGGAGGCCGCGACCCCCGGCTTCAGCGCCTACGCCCATCAGGTCGTGGCCAACGCCCGCGCCCTGGGGGAGGAGTTGGCCTCCCGCGGCTTCGACCTGGTCTCCGGCGGCACGGACAATCACCTCCTGCTGATCGACCTCACCGGCAAGGACGTACCCGGCAAGATCGCGGCGAAGGCCCTGGACCGGGCCGGCATCGTCGTCAACTACAACGCCGTCCCGTACGACCCCCGCAAGCCGTTCGATCCGTCCGGCATCCGCATCGGCACCCCCGCCCTGACCTCCCGCGGGATCCGCGCCTCCGAGATGGGCACGGTCGCGGAGTGGATCGATCGGGTGGTCGACGCGGCGCGCACCGGTGACGAGGCCGTGGTGGAGAAGGTGCGCGCAGAGGTGAAGACCCTGATGGACGCGTACCCGGCGCCGGGGCTGCCGGTGGGCTGACCGAGTCCGACCGCTCCGTCGGATCCTGCGCTCCCCGGATCCGGCGGAGGTCAGGACAGTTGGCGGACGCCTGGAGAAGCATGTTCGCCCCAGGTTAGGAAATACCCGGAATGCCCTGAAATCTGAAGTGTCAGACCTTGATGGCGGTGATTCGGCTGCCGCACAGCGCGATGAGGTCTTCCGGGTCGGAGGTGATCACGGTGGCGGGTTGGGGGGAGGCGAGGGCGGTAGCGCCGAGCATGGCATCGACGGCGTACTTGTGGCCGTGCAGGCCGGCGTCAGCGAGCAGGGTTGAGGCGTGGCGTGCGATCGATTCGGTAACCGGCTCGACGACAAGGCGGGAGAGGGTCCACTCCAGGGCGGGGCGGTTGATGTGAGGGTGGGTTACTTCCACGAGGGTGGCGGCTGACGTGATCACGCGCAGGTCGTCGGTGCGGGCGAGGGCGAGCCAGGCGGTGACGGTGCGGTCGCGCAGCACGGCCTTGGCCAGTCCTTCGCTGTCGAGGACGAGCGTGCCGCCCGGGACGGCGGGGGGGGGGCGCGTCACGCCGCGTCCGCCCCATGGTGGGCCTGCTGCCGGCGTGCCTGGTGGAGCTCATCGCGGAGGCCCTGGATCTCATCCTCGGTGATGGGTCCGTGTTCGGCCTCGGCAACCTGGATGAGCTCATTGAGGTTGTCGCGCTCGATCTGGCGGGCGACGGCAGCGGCCACGTAGGCGGATAGACCGGCGAGTGAGCTGCGATCACCCCTGAAAACCCACTCGCCACTCACTTGCGATCAGTGACGCACAACGACAAAGGGTCGGACTCAGTGAGACTGAGTCCGACCCTTTGTGCTTGGCACTTTGCCTGGTCAGCGGCTTGATCACGCTGTCCGGACTGCGGTGCCCCCGGCAGGATTCGAACCTGCGCACCCGGCTCCGGAGGCCGATGCTCTATCCCCTGAGCTACGGGGGCGTGTCGCCGTACTGCTTGGTGACGGGTGAAACATTACCAGCTTCCGGCGGGTGTCCGTGAACAGGTATTTCCGTGCGGTCACTGTCGCGCGTCGCCCCCGCGCCCCGGCGCCGCCGTGCCCCGCGTCGCCGGCCCGGTCGCGCGCCCGTCCGCAGGGCCGCCGTGTCGGCCATGTGCCCCCCGCCGACCACCCGTCCGGGGCCGGAAATGGGCAAAACCCGGACGCGGCCCCTACGCCCGACCTACCCTCGGGGTGTGTCAGGGGCGTGTGGCCGCGTGCTTGTTGTCGACGACAACGAGGTCATCCGGCAGTTGATCAGGGTCAATCTTGAGCTTGAGGGCTTCGAGGTCGTGACCGCGGCCGATGGTGTCGAGTGTCTGGATCTGGTGCATCAGGTCTGTCCGGATGTGATCACCCTTGATGTCGTCATGCCCCGGCTCGACGGTCTGCAGACCGCCACCCGGCTCCGTTCCGATCCCCGGACCAGCCATCTGCCTGTCGCGATCATCAGCGCCGGTACGCAGTACGACGTGGACAACGGCGTCGCCGCCAGGGTCGACGCCTTCCTGGCGAAGCCCTTCGAGCCGAGCGAGCTGGTGCGGCTCGTACGACAGTTGGCGAACAGGGAGGCCCCGCCGTCGATCGACGGCAGACATCCTGCCGGGAGGGCGGAGAGCGCCGCGGGCTGACCGCATGGCGAAACCGGGTCGCGAAAGGCACCCTTCCCTCCCCTACGCTTGTCCCGTGACCCCCGCCGATCTCTCCAGGACCGTGCTGCACGCTGTGCGCCGCGCGGTCGACGAGGACGTCCTGCGCGCGCCCGTGCCCGCGCGGGTGCGGGTGGAGAGGACCAGACCCGGCGGGACCGGGGACTACGCCTGTGCCGTCGCACTGCAGCTGGCCGGCCCTGCCGCGCGTCCGGCCAGGGAAGTGGCCGAGATCCTGCGGGACCGGGTTGCCGGTGCACCCGGGATCGGGCGGGTCGACGTCACCGGGCCCGGGTTCCTGAGCTTCACCCTCGACGCGTCGGCCGATGTCCGGGCGCGCGAGGCACTCGTCCGCGAGGTGCTGGCGCGAGGGACCCGGTACGGACACGGAGACGCGCTCGCCGGAGACATCCTGCAGTTCAGCCACGCCCGCGAGGTCCGGGCGGCGGTCACCGCCCACACGCTGCGCGCGATCGTGCGCACGCAGGGCGCGCTGGTGCGTACCAGCTGCGACGGGTCGCCCGACCCGGACTGGGCGCGGCTGGGTGTCCATATCGACGCACAGGGGAAGCCGCCGGCTCCGCCCACCGCCGTCCGGCCCGTTCCCGCCGGTGCCGGTGCGGGGGAGCTGCTGCGGCGGCTCGGCCGCGACGCCACCCGGTGGGGACTGCTGCGGCCGGCCGGACACGACCACGCCCCGCTCGGTGCGGAGCTGCTCGTCCAGGGCGCCGGCAACCCGCTCTTCCTGGTCCGTTACGCCCACTCCCGGGTCTGCGCCCTCACTCGCGGCGCGGCCCTGCTCGGATTCACCGGGACGTACGACGACGACATCGACGCCCCCGCGCTGCTGCGTACGTTGGCCGACTACCCCCAGGCTCTCGCCGCCGCTGCCCGTCACCGCGCGCCCGACCGGCTCGCCCGGCAGCTCGAAGAGGTTGCGCACGCCTTCTTCGACTTCCACGACGCCTGCCCGCCGCTGCCCAAGGGCGACGAGAAACCCTCGGCCGCCCACCGCTCCCGGCTGGCTGTTGCCGAAGCTGCCGGGGCGGTGCTCGCAGGCGGCCTGTCCCTGCTCGGCATCAGCGCACCCGAAGTCCTCTGAGAGACCTGAGAGAGCAGAGCAACACCATGAGCCGATCCGCACACCCCGCCGGTCCCCGTCACGCCGACGTCCTGACCGAGGGCCACTACGCAGCCCCGCCCGCCGACCTCAACGTCCTCGACGAGAAGGTCTGGGCCCGTACGGTCTCCCGCAACGACGACGGCGTGGTCGCCGTCGGCGGGATCGAAGTGACCCGGCTGGCCGAGGAATTCGGGACGCCCGCCTACTTCCTCGACGAGAGCGACTTTCGCGCGCGCTGCCGCGCCTGGGCCGACGCCTTCGGGCGGGACGCCGATGTCTTCTACGCCGGAAAGGCGTTCCTGTCGCGGGCCGTCGTGCGCTGGATCCGGGAGGAGGGGCTCAACCTCGACGTCTGTTCCGGTGGTGAGCTGACCACCGCGCTCGACGCCGGGATGCCCGCCGAACGCATCGCCTTCCACGGCAACAACAAGACCGTCGCCGAGATCGAGCGCGCCATCGAGGCCGGCGTCGGGCGGATCGTGCTCGACTCGTTCCAGGAGATCGTCCGGGTCTCGCACGTCGCGCAGCGGCTCGGCAAGCGGCAGCGCGTACAGATCCGGGTGACCGTCGGCGTCGAGGCGCACACCCACGAGTTCATCGCCACCGCGCACGAGGACCAGAAGTTCGGCATCGCGCTGGCCGGGGGAGAGGCCGCCGAGGCGGTCCGTCGGGCGCTCGCCCTCGACGGGCTCGAACTCATCGGCATCCACTCGCACATCGGCTCGCAGATCTTCGACATGGCCGGCTTCGAGGTCTCCGCCCGACGTGTGGTCCAACTCCTCGCCGAGGTGCGCGACGAGCACGGCATCGAACTGCCGGAGATCGACCTCGGCGGTGGTCTCGGCATCGCGTACACCCCCGACGACGACCCGCGCGAGCCGCACGAGATCGCCAAGGCGCTCGGCGACATCGTGACCCGCGAGTGCGAGGCGGCCGGGCTCGCCACCCCGCGGATCTCGGTCGAGCCGGGGCGCGCCATCGTCGGGCCCACCGCGTTCACGCTGTACGAGGTCGGCACCCTCAAGCACCTCGAAGGGCTCCGTACGTACGTCAGTGTCGACGGCGGCATGTCGGACAACATCCGCACCGCGCTGTACGACGCCGAGTACTCCGTTGCGCTCGTCTCCCGCCGCTCCGACGCCGAGCCCATGCTCGTCCGCGTCGTCGGCAAGCACTGCGAGAGCGGCGACATCGTGGTCAAGGACGCGTTCCTGCCGTCGGACCTCGCACCCGGCGACCTGATCGCGGTGCCCGCCACCGGCGCCTACTGCCGCTCCATGGCGAGCAACTACAACCACGCGCTGCGCCCGCCCGTCGTCGCCGTGCGCGACGGAGAGGCGCGCGTGATCGTCCGGCGGGAGACGGAGGAAGATCTCCTGCGTCTTGATGTCGGTTGATGAAATAGATGTCTCAGGATCCGGACGGGTGACAGAAACGCCCGTCCGGTGAGTGAGACTGGTCCACACATGAGCATGTATGAGAAACGAGGTCGGATGATGCGTACGCGTCCGCTGAAGGTGGCGCTGCTGGGCTGTGGAGTGGTCGGCTCAGAGGTGGCGCGCATCATGACGACGCACGCCGACGACCTCGCCGCGCGCATCGGCGCGCCCGTGGAGCTCGCCGGCGTCGCCGTCCGCCGTCCTTCCAAGGTGCGCGAGGGCATCGACCCCGCACTCATCACCACCGATGCGACCGCCCTGGTCAAACGGGGCGACATCGACGTCGTCATCGAGGTCATCGGCGGCATCGAGCCCGCCCGCACGCTCATCACCACCGCCTTCGAGCACGGCGCGAGCGTCGTCTCCGCCAACAAGGCGCTGCTCGCCGAGGACGGCGCCGCACTGCACGCCGCCGCCGAGCAGCACGGCCGGGACCTCTACTACGAGGCGGCCGTCGCCGGTGCCATTCCGCTCGTACGGCCGCTGCGCGAGTCCCTCGCCGGCGACAAGGTCAACCGGGTGCTCGGCATCGTCAACGGCACGACCAACTTCATCCTCGACAAGATGGACACCAGCGGCGCCGGCTACTCCGAGGCGCTCGACGAGGCCACCGCCCTCGGGTACGCCGAGGCCGACCCGACCGCCGACGTCGAGGGCTTCGACGCCGCCGCCAAGGCCGCGATCCTTGCCGGGATCGCCTTCCACACCCGGGTGAAGATCGGTGAGGTGCACCGCGAGGGCATCACCGAGGTCACCGCCGCCGACATCGCCTCGGCCCGCCGCATGGGCTGCACCGTCAAGCTCCTCGCCATCTGCGAGCGGGCCGCCGACGGGCAGTCCGTCACCGCGCGCGTGCACCCCGCGATGATCCCGCTCAGCCATCCGCTGGCCTCCGTCCGCGAGGCGTACAACGCGGTCTTCGTCGAGGCCGAGGCCGCCGGGCAGCTGATGTTCTACGGCCCCGGCGCCGGTGGCTCCCCGACCGCCTCCGCGGTCGTCGGCGACCTGGTCGCGGTCTGCCGCAACAAGCTCGGCGAGGCCACCGGCCCCGGTGAGTCCGCGTACACGCGTCTGCCGGTCAGCCCCATGGGCGAGGTCGTCACGCGGTACCACATCAGCCTCGACGTGGCCGACAAGCCTGGCGTACTCGCCCAGGTCGCGACGGTCTTCGCCGAACAGGGCGTATCCATCGATACGGTCCGCCAGCAAGGCCGAAATCCAGGCAGCGGCGACGAAGTCGCCATCGAGCAGGGTGGCGGCGGGCGACGGGCGGGCGGAGACGGCGAGGCATCCCTCGTCGTCGTCACCCACCGCGCGCCCGACGCCGCCCTCTCGGCGACCGTCGAGGCGCTGCGCAAGCTCGACACCGTGCGCGGTGTCGCCAGCATCATGCGTGTTGAAGGGGAGTAAGGACCCATGACCACCAAGGGCACCCACCAGTGGCGCGGCATCATCGAGGAGTACAGGGACCGTCTCCCGGTCACGGGCACGACGCAGGTCGTCACGCTTCGTGAGGGTGGTACGCCGCTCGTTCCCGCTCAGGTCCTCTCCGAGCGTACGGGCTGCGAGGTGCACCTCAAGGTGGAGGGCGCCAACCCCACCGGGTCCTTCAAGGATCGCGGGATGACGATGGCGATCACCCGGGCCAAGGAGGAGGGCGCGCAGGCGGTCATCTGCGCCTCCACCGGCAACACCTCCGCCTCCGCCGCCGCGTACGCGGTGCGGGCCGGTATGGTCTGCGCCGTCCTCGTGCCGCAGGGCAAGATCGCGCTCGGCAAGATGGGCCAGGCGCTCGTCCACGGCGCCAAGATCCTGCAGGTCGACGGCAACTTCGACGACTGCCTGACGCTGGCCCGCTCGCTCTCGGACAACTACCCGGTGGCGCTGGTCAATTCGGTCAACCCGGTGCGGATCGAGGGCCAGAAGACCGCGGCGTTCGAGATCGTCGACGCGCTCGGCGACGCCCCGGACATCCACGTCCTGCCGGTCGGCAACGCGGGCAACATCACCGCGTACTGGAAGGGTTACACGGAGTACGCGGCGGACGCGATGTCCACGCACAAGCCGCGCATGTGGGGCTTCCAGGCCTCCGGCTCCGCGCCCATCGTCCGCGGCGAGGTCGTCAAGGACCCGTCGACCATCGCCACCGCGATCCGGATCGGCAATCCGGCCTCCTGGCAGTACGCGCTGGCCGCACGGGACGAGTCGGGCGGCTTCATTGACGAAGTCACGGACCGTCAGATCCTGGCCGCCTACCGGCTGTTGGCCTCACAGGAGGGCGTCTTTGTCGAGCCCGCCTCGGCTGCGTCGGTCGCCGGTCTGCTCAAGGCCGCCGAAGAGGGCAAGGTCGACCCGGGCCAGAAGATCGTCTGCACGGTCACCGGCAACGGCCTGAAGGATCCCGACTGGGCCGTCGCAGGTGCCCCGCAGCCGGTCACGGTACCGGTCGACGCGGCCACCGCCGCGGAGAAGCTGGGCCTCGCGTAACCGGAACAACAGCAGCTCAACCGCCCCTTTTCGGGGCGGAGAGCGCATGGGAGGCGTGCGACACGCATCGTGCGCCTCCTGTGCGCCCTATGTCGCGACAGAACCTTCCTTCGATAAGCTGTACCCAACCTGCCACGCCGCACCTGCCGCGGTGCTGCCGTCGTGGCCATCGGGTTCTCCACAGGCTTACGAAAGATCCACCGCCACAATCCCCACCGCAACACATCCCCGCTGCCTCACAAGGAGAGTCGTCGAAGCGATGGCCGGTCCCGCCTTCCGAGCCGCCGCCGTCCGGGTGCGCGTCCCTGCTACCAGCGCCAACCTGGGCCCGGGTTTTGACGCCCTCGGCCTGTCGCTGGGGCTCTACGACGACGTCGTCGTCCGCGTCGCCGACTCCGGCCTGCACATCGACATCGCCGGCGAGGGTGCCGACACCCTGCCCCGCGATGAGAGTCACCTCCTCGTGCGCTCCCTGCGCACCGCCTTCGACCTGCTCGGCGGACAGCCCCGCGGCCTGGAGATCGTCTGCGCCAACCGCATCCCGCACGGGCGCGGCCTCGGCTCGTCCTCCGCCGCCATCTGTGCCGGCATCGTCGCGGCCCGCGCCGTGACCACCGGCGGCGACGCCCGGCTCGACGACGCGGCGCTGCTGGAGCTCGCCACCGAGATCGAGGGCCACCCCGACAACGTCGCCGCATGCCTGCTCGGCGGCTTCACGCTTGCCTGGATGGACGGCGGGTCCGCCCGGGCGATCAGGATGGATCCCTCCGATTCCATCGTTCCGGTGGTTTTCGTCCCCGGCAAGCCGGTCCTCACCGAGACGGCCCGCGGACTGCTGCCGCGCACCGTCCCGCACGTCGACGCCGCGTTCAACGCAGGCCGTGCGGCGCTCCTTGTCGAGGCGATGACACGGCGCCCGGAGCTGCTGCTCGCCGCGACCGAGGACCGACTGCACCAGGAATATCGCGCCCCGGCGATGCCGGAGAGCGTGGAACTTGTGAACCGACTGCGCGCCGACGGCGTCCCTGCAGTCATCTCCGGTGCCGGGCCGACCGTGCTCGCGCTGGCCGAGGACGGTGCGGCCGACAAGGTCGCACGGCTGGCGGGCGAGGGATGGGCGGCCAACCGGCTCACTCTCGACGCCTCGGGTGCGAGTGTGCTGCCACTCGCCTCGTAGCGAGAAGTGATTGCCGGTGAGTGAGAGGGGGAATGTTTGTTGGAGCCGGTAGTGTTAACCTCGAGTCTGCAACCGACGTCTACGTGGCGCGTTGCTTCGTGTCCCTTTCCGGGGCCACCATTTCTTCCGAGAGCCTCCCCAACTGCCTGAGCAGCCTGCCTGAGCAGTTTCGAGCACGCTCCGGAACCGGCACGACACCCCTCGCTTGTCCAGGAGTGGGCCGAGCAGGGGGATGCTCGCGCCGGACCCTTGCACATTCATCTCTCCGCCGTACACGGCGGACCACCGCCCCGGCACGGTCCGCAAGATCAAAAGACCGCAGTCGGACAGCACAACCGGTCGCCGAGCCAGAAGGCCGACGTCCGCTCCAGGGAAGGACCCTTCGTGAGCGACACCACCGATCTGATGGGCGTGACTGCCGACAAGACCGTCGACAGCGCCGCGCCCGCCGAAGGTGCTGCCACTGGCACCACCGCACGGCGCCGCCGCTCCGGCACCGGCCTCGATGGCATGGTCCTGGCCGAGCTGCAGCAGGTCGCGTCCGGCCTCGGCATCAAGGGCACTGCGCGGATGCGCAAGAGCCAGCTGATCGAGGTCATCAAGGAGGCGCAGGCCGGCACTGCTGCGCCCAAGGCCGCTGCCGCGGACGCCGAGACCAAGCCCAAGCGGCGCGCCACCTCCAAGTCGCGCACCGGGGACGAGTCCGCCGCCGCGCCCGCCGAGAAGGCCACGGCTCAGCAGCAGATCGACATCCCCGGCCAGCCGGCCAGTGACGACCAGCCCGCGGGTGAGCGTCGTCGGCGCCGTGCGACCGCGCAGGCGGGCAGCCCGGAAACCAAGGCGGAGCCCAAGGCCGAGGCCAAGGTGGAGACGCAGGCCGAGCCCAAGGGCGAGGACCGCTCCGAGGCGAAGGCCGAAGCCGCCGTGGACACCGCCGACGGACGCCGTGGCGACCGTGGTCAGCGCGGTGAGCGTGGCGACCGCGGTGAGCGCGGCGACCGCCGTGACCGCCAGCGCGACCGCCGTGGCAAGGGCGACGAGCAGGGCGGTGGCCAGGGCCAGCAGGGCGGCCAGCGCCAGCAGCGCCAAGGCCAGGGGCAGAGCCAGCAGGGTGGCGGCGGCCCGCAGGACGACGGTTACGACGACGAGGCAGGTGGCCGTCGCGGCCGCCGTGGCCGCTACCGCGACCGCCGTGGCCGTCGTGGCCGCGACGACTTCGCGAGCGACGCACCGCCGGTCACCGACGACGATGTCCTGATCCCCGTCGCGGGCATCCTGGACATCCTCGACAACTACGCGTTCATCCGGACCTCCGGCTACCTGCCGGGCCCGAACGACGTGTACGTCTCGCTCGCCCAGGTCCGCAAGAACGGCCTGCGCAAGGGTGACCACGTCACCGGTGCGGTGCGCCAGCCCAAGGACGGCGAGCGCCGCGAGAAGTTCAACGCGCTCGTCCGCCTCGACTCCGTCAACGGAATGGCGCCGGAATCCGGCCGAGGCCGCCCGGAGTTCCAGAAGCTGACCCCGCTCTACCCACAGGACCGGCTCCGTCTGGAGACCGACTCCAACGTCCTGACGACGCGGATCATCGACCTGGTCGCTCCCATCGGCAAGGGCCAGCGAGGCCTGATCGTGGCCCCGCCGAAGACCGGCAAGACCATGATCCTGCAGGCGATCGCGAACGCGATCACCGTCAACAGCCCCGAGTGCCACCTGATGGTCGTCCTGGTCGACGAGCGTCCGGAAGAGGTCACCGACATGCAGCGGTCGGTGAAGGGCGAGGTCATCTCCTCGACCTTCGACCGTCCCGCCGAGGACCACACCACCGTCGCCGAGCTGGCCATCGAGCGCGCCAAGCGTCTCGTCGAGCTGGGTCACGACGTGGTCGTCCTGCTGGACTCGATCACCCGCCTCGGCCGCGCGTACAACCTCGCGGCCCCGGCATCCGGCCGCATCCTGTCCGGCGGTGTCGACTCGACCGCGCTGTACCCGCCGAAGCGATTCTTCGGTGCCGCGCGCAACATCGAGGACGGCGGCTCGCTGACCATCCTGGCCACCGCGCTCGTCGAGACCGGCTCGCGCATGGACGAGGTGATCTTCGAGGAGTTCAAGGGCACCGGCAACATGGAGCTCAAGCTCGACCGGAAGCTCTCGGACAAGCGCATCTTCCCGGCGGTGGACGTCGACGCGTCCAGCACCCGTAAGGAAGAAATCCTGCTCGGCAGCGACGAGTTGGCGATTGTCTGGAAGCTGCGCCGGGTGCTCCACGCGCTCGACCAGCAGCAGGCGATCGAGCTGCTCCTGGACCGGATGAAGAAGACCCAGTCCAACGCGGAGTTCCTGCTCCAGATCCAGAAGACCACGCCCGCTCCGGGCAACGGCAACGACTGACCTCGTACCGTCCCGGCAGTCCTGGACCGCCGGTCGTCAAAAGGGCCGACCCCGTCACTTCGGTGACGGGGTCGGCCCTTTTTTCGGGTCTTTTCCTCGAACCACCCGATCCGAGACCTTCGCCACACGGCGACCGTTTCGCTTCCGCGCCCGATTTGGCTGTAACGGGCAAGAAACCGCAGGTGGACGCGGGATCACCGGCTGTTCACCGGCGCTGCGTGCGGGTTCAGTCCTCACGCGGGCATCACAGGCCGCTGTGCAACCCTTCAACGAGTCACGGCGTCGTACGAAGTGGCGACAAGGCGACACAACCAGTGCCCGAACACCACAGCAGGGGGTAGCCGGGAGCAGGCGGGGATCAAGGGAGACGGATGAGCGGGCAGAGCGGCAGCAGCACCCGAATACGCGCCACCGGCAAGCGCCGGAGGAAGCCGTCCCGCCGCCGCCGGGCCACGGTCGTAGCCGCCTGGACTGCGGCCGGTGTGGTCGTCGTCGGCGGTGCCGGGCTGGGATACGCGTACGTCAAGCTCAACGACAATCTCAAGGCCGTCGACATCAACGCCGCGCTCGGCAAGAACCGCCCCGTCGACGTCGACAACGGCTCGCAGGACATCCTCGTCCTCGGCTCCGACTCCCGCTCCGGCGCGAACTCCGCGTACGGCGTGGACGAAGGCTCCGCCCGCTCGGACACCGCGATGGTCCTGCACGTCAACAAGGGCCACAAGACGGCAAGCGTCGTCTCCATTCCGCGCGACACCCTCGTCACCCGCCCCGACTGCACGAGCGACACCACCGGTGAGACGGTCGCGGGCCAGCGGCGCGCGATGTTCAACACGGCCTACGAGGTCGGCGGACCGGCCTGCGCGGTCAAGACCGTCGAGTCGATGTCCGGCATCCGCATGGACCACTACGTCGAGGTCGACTTCACCGGCTTCAAGAAGCTCATCGACCAGCTCGGCGGCGTCAAGATCACCACCACGCGGGCGATCGACGACTCCAAGAGTCATCTGCATCTGCAGCCCGGCACCCACACCCTCGACGGGGAGCAGTCGCTCGGACTGGTCCGCACCCGCAAGAGCGTCGGCGACGGCAGCGACCTCGGCCGCATCCAGCTCCAGCAGGCGTTCATCAAGGCGCTGATGGAACAGGCTAAGGGCGTCGGGGTGTTCTCGAACCCCAAGACCCTGTTCGACCTCGCGGACACGGCGACGAAGGCCGTCACCACCGACTCCGACCTGGGTTCGGTCAAGAAGCTCACCGGCTTCGCCACCGGTCTCAAGGGGCTCGGCTCGAAGAACGTCACCATGGTGACGATGCCTGTGCAGTACGACCCGGCCGATCCGAACCGCGTCATACCGCTGGAGGAGTCCGCGCAGCAGGTGTGGACCGCCCTCAAGCACGACAAGCCGATCCCGGCCTCCGCCACCGAGAAGTCCGCGGGCGACAAGGGCGAGGCCGGTAAGGTCGTCCAGTAGACCTCCGTCACATCAGTAACAGGACAGTCGCGATGTGTTCCCGAACGGTCGGGAATAGTTGCGACCCGCCCCCGGTTTTGGGAGATACGGCCGGTCCTGGCAGACTGGTACGTCGGCCCCGGTTCACGGATGCGCAAATCCGCGCGTGCGACCCGGAGCCCTCCCGAACCTAGGAGACACCCTTGAAGCGCGACATCCACCCCGAGTACGTCGAGACGCAGGTCAGCTGCACCTGCGGCGCGTCGTTCACCACCCGGAGCACCATCGGCGGCGGCAACATCCGCGCCGACGTCTGCTCCGAGTGCCACCCGTTCTACACGGGCAAGCAGAAGATCCTCGACACCGGTGGCCGTGTGGCCCGCTTCGAGGCCCGCTTCGGCAAGGCTGCAGGCTCCGCCAGCAAGTAGCGAGCTCATGCGCCGGTCCTTGGCGCCCTCTTCCGGGGGCGCCGGGACCGGCGTTTTTTTCCGGCCGGGTGTACGGGTCCCCCGCACCCCGCCCGGACAGCACGACGCCGTGCAGCAGGCATATCGAGTAACTTCCCCGAGCTCTTGACGAGCAGGGGATACCCCACCCCCCAGGAGCCCCCGATGTTCGAGGCGGTCGAGGAACTGATCGGCGAACAGGCCGATCTTGAGAAGAAGCTCGCGGATCCCGCGGTCCACGCCGACCAGGCCAACGCGCGCAAGCTCAACAAGCGCTACGCCGAGCTGACCCCGATCGTCGGTGCGTACCGCTCCTGGAAGCAGACCGGTGACGACATCGAAACCGCCCGCGAGCTCGCCGCGGACGACCCCGAGTTCGCCGCCGAGGTCAAGGATCTGGAGAAGCAGCGCGAGGAGCTCACCGAGAAGCTCCGCCTCCTCCTGGTCCCCCGAGACCCCAGTGACGACAAGGACGTGCTCCTGGAGATCAAGGCGGGCGCGGGCGGCGACGAGTCCGCCCTCTTCGCCGGCGATCTGCTGCGCATGTATCTGCGGTACGCCGAGCGCATCGGCTGGAAGACCGAGATCATCGACTCCACCGAGTCCGAGCTCGGCGGCTACAAGGACGTCCAGGTCGCCGTGAAGACCAAGGGCGGCAACGGTGCCACCGAGCCCGGCCAGGGCGTATGGGCCCGGCTGAAGTACGAGGGCGGGGTGCACCGCGTCCAGCGCGTGCCGTCCACCGAGTCACAGGGCCGCATCCACACCTCCGCCGCCGGTGTGCTCGTCACGCCCGAGGCGGAGGAGGTCGACGTCGAGATCCACGCCAACGATCTCCGTATCGACGTCTACCGTTCCTCGGGCCCCGGCGGCCAGTCCGTCAACACCACGGACTCCGCCGTCCGCATCACGCACCTGCCGACCGGTGTCGTCGCCTCCTGCCAGAACGAGAAGAGCCAGCTCCAGAACAAGGAGCAGGCGATGCGTATCCTGCGTTCGCGACTGCTTGCCGCGGCCCAGGAAGCGGCCGAGCAGGAAGCCTCGGACGTCCGACGCAGCCAGGTGCGTACCGTCGACCGTTCCGAGAAGATCCGTACGTACAACTTCCCGGAAAACCGGATCTCGGACCACCGCGTCGGCTTCAAGGCGTACAACTTGGACCAGGTGCTCGACGGGGAGCTGGACGCCGTGATCCAGGCCTGTGTCGACGCCGACTCCGCCGCCAAGCTCGCTGCCGCATAAGAACGCCAGCCCCGCCCGTAAACCGTACGGAGAACCGCGATGAACCTGCTGCTCGCCGAGGTGGCCCAGGCCACCCAGCGGCTGGCCGACGCCGGTGTACCCTCGCCGCGATTCGACGCGGAGGAACTCGCCGCGTTCGTGCACGGCGTCAAGCGGGGCGAGCTGCACCAGGTGCCGGACGAGGACTTCGACGCCCGGTACTGGGAGGCCGTCGCCCGCCGCGAGGCCCGCGAACCGCTTCAGCACATCACCGGCCGCGCCTTCTTCCGCTACCTGGAGCTCCAGGTCGGCCCCGGTGTCTTCGTGCCCCGCCCGGAGACCGAGTCGGTCGTCGGCTGGGCGATAGACGCCGTCCGCGCGATGGATGTCGTCGAGCCGCTGATCGTCGACCTGTGCGCGGGATCGGGCGCCATCGCCCTCGCCATGGCCCAGGAGGTGCCGCGCTCGCGCGTGCACGCCGTGGAGCTCTCCGAGGACGCCCTCAGATGGACGCGGAAGAACGCCGAGGGGTCTCGGGTCACCGTGCACCGCGGAGACGCTCTGACGGCCCTTCCCGAGCTCGACGGCCAGGTCGACCTGGTCATCTCCAACCCGCCGTACATCCCGCTCACCGAGTGGGAGTACGTGGCACCCGAGGCCCGTGACCACGATCCGGAGATGGCGCTCTTCTCCGGCGAGGACGGCCTCGACACCATCCGCGGCATCGAACGCACCGCGCACCGTCTGCTGCGCCCCGGTGGCCTCGTCGTCATCGAGCATGCCGACACCCAGGGCGGCCAGGTGCCGTGGATCTTCACCGAGGAGCGGGGCTGGGCCGACGCGGCCGACCACCCCGATCTGAACCGACGGCCCCGGTTCGCGACGGCCCGCAAGGCCATGCCGTGACCGGCGCCCCGCACCCGCACGACCCGTACCCGTCATACCCGTACATGCTTGAGGAGGCCGGCTGATGGCACGGCGATACGACTGCAACGACGCGACCGACCGTACGACGGGTCTGCGTGAAGCCGCGTCCGCCGTCCGCCGCGGAGAACTGGTCGTGCTGCCCACCGACACCGTGTACGGGATCGGTGCCGACGCCTTCAGTGCCGAGGGCGTCGCCGACCTGCTCGACGCCAAGGGCCGCGGCCGCAACATGCCGACCCCTGTCCTGATCGGCTCCCCGAACACCCTGCACGGCCTCGTCACGGACTTCTCCGAGCAGGCCTGGGAGCTCGTCGACGCCTTCTGGCCGGGAGCCCTCACGCTGGTCGCCAAGCACCAGCCCTCGCTCCAGTGGGACCTCGGCGACACCCGCGGCACCGTCGCCATCCGGATGCCGCTGCACCCGGTCGCCATCGAACTGCTCACCGAGGTCGGCCCGATGGCCGTCTCCAGCGCCAACCTCACCGGACACCCGGCTCCCGAGGACTGCGACGCCGCCCAGGAGATGCTCGGCGACTCCGTCTCCGTCTACCTCGACGGCGGCCCGACGCCCGGCATCGTGCCGTCCTCGATCGTCGACGTCACCGGCAAGGTCCCGGTCCTGCTGAGGGCCGGAGCCCTCTCCGTGGAGGAACTCCGCAAGGTGGTACCGGACCTCGAGGTGGCCAATTGACCGCCCCTGAGGGGCGTGGCATAGCGGGGCGGACCGACACTTTCCGCATCCTCCACGTCAGCACCGGCAACGTCTGCCGCTCGCCGATCACCGAGCGGCTGACCCGCCATGCCCTGGTGGACCGGCTCGGCGACCCGCTCAGCGGCGGCCTGATCGTGGAGAGCGCGGGCACCTGGGGGCACGAAGGCGCCCCCATGGAGGCCAACGCCGAGATCGTCCTCGCCGACTTCGGCGCCGATGCCACCGGCTTCGTCGGCCGCGAGCTCCTCGACGAGCACGTGATCCGCGCCGACCTCGTCCTGACCGCCACCCGGGACCACCGCGCCCAGGTGATCTCGATGGGTCACTCGGCCGGCCTGAGGACGTTCACGCTCAAGGAGTTCACCCGGCTGGTCCGGGCCATAGACCCCGCGACGCTGCCCGACGCGCGCGACGAGGGCGTCGTCGAACGCGCCCGTGCGCTGGTCCGTGCGGCCGCCGCGCTGCGCGGCTGGCTGCTGGCTCCCACCGCCGAGGCGGACGAGGTCTACGACCCGTACGGCGCCCCGATCACGTTCTTCCGTTCCATCGGCGACGAGATCAATCAGGCGCTCGACCCGGTGGTCACCGCACTGACGGGCGTACCGGCCCCGCACTGACGCGCCCGGGCAGCGGGCGGGCGCACGCGTACCGGCCTACATTGGATCCGACGCCAACCCTCCCCAGGCCCGGAGCCGTCAGATGTCGGTCACCACTCCCGCCGCACCGTCCTCCGCCCCCGTCACCACCCTGCCGCAGGACTTCGGCGCCCTGCTCCGGGGAGACCCGGAAATCGCCGACGTGCTGCTGGGGGAGCTGCACCGGCAGTCGAGCACGCTGCAGCTGATCGCCGCCGAGAACTTCACCTCGCCCGCGGTCCTCGCCGCCCTCGGCTCGCCGCTCGCCAACAAGTACGCCGAGGGCTACCCCGGCGCCCGCCACCACGGCGGCTGCGAGCTGGCCGACGCCGCCGAACTCATCGCCGTCCAGCGGGCCACCACGCTCTTCGGCGCCGAGCACGCGAACGTTCAGTCGCACTCCGGCTCCTCGGCCGTCCTGGCGGCGTACGCGGCCCTGCTGCGCCCCGGTGACACGGTGCTCGCGATGGGACTCCCGTACGGCGGGCATCTCACCCATGGCTCGCCCGCCAACTTCTCCGGCCGATGGTTCGAGTTCGTCGGGTACGGGGTCGACTCGGAGAGCGGCCTGATCGACTACGAGCAGGTGCGCACCCTGGCCCGGGCACACCGGCCCAAGGCCATCGTCAGCGGCTCGATCTCGTACCCCCGCCATCCCGACTACGAGGCGTTCCGCGAGATCGCCGACGAGGTCGGCGCGTATCTGATCGCCGACGCCGCGCACCCGATGGGCCTGATCGCCGGGGGAGCGGCGCCCAATCCCGTGCCGTACGCCGACGTGGTGTGCGCCACCACGCACAAGGTGCTGCGCGGGCCGCGCGGCGGCATGATCCTGTGCGGAGCGGAGCTGGCCGAGCGGATCGACCGGGCGGTCTTCCCGTTCACCCAGGGCGGCGCGCAGATGCACACGGTCGCGGCGAAGGCGGTCGCGTTCGGCGAGGCGGCGACACCGGCGTTCGCCACGTACGCCCATCAGGTGGTGACACACGCCCGGGTGCTGGCGGCCGGCCTGGAGGCCGAGGGGTTCGAGGTGACCACCGGCGGCACGGACACCCATCTGATCGTCGCGGATCCGGCGCCCCTGGGCGTCGACGGCCGCACCGCCCGCGAACGGCTCGCGGCGGCGGGCATGGTCCTGGACACCTGCGCGCTGCCTTACGGGGACGCCCGGGGCATCAGGCTCGGCACGGCCGCGGTCACCACCCAGGGCATGAACGACACCGACATGGCGCGGCTCGCGGTGCTCTTCGGAGCTGCGGTACGTAAGGAAGGCGACGTCCGCGCCGAGGTGAGGGAACTGGCCGGGAAATATCCTCCCTATCCGGGGTAGACGCGGTCCATGCAACCATCACCCGTACCTCCGTGTCCTCAAACATGAGGCCGACGTAGTTAAGGTGTGGGCTGAGATGGCCGGCGATATCTGTGGGGCAGCCCGTGCGTGATTACTTGCTGACACTCTGTGTCACGGCCGCGGTGACCTATCTGCTCACCGGCCCGGTGCGGAAGTTCGCCATCGCGGTCGGGGCGATGCCCGCGATCCGTGCGCGTGACGTCCACCGAGAACCGACACCGAGGCTCGGTGGCATCGCCATGTTCGGCGGGCTGTGCGCCGGACTGATCGTCGCGGCCCATCTGTACAACCTCGACAGTGTGTTCCAGCTCTCCAGCGAACCGCGGGCGCTGCTCTCCGGCGCCGCGCTGATCTGGCTGATCGGCGTCCTCGACGACAAGTTCGAGATCGATGCGCTGATCAAGCTCGGCGGGCAGATGATCGCCGCCGCGGTCATGGTCATCCAGGGTCTGACGATCCTGTGGCTGCCGATCCCCGGCATCGGCACGGTCGCGCTCACCCAGTGGCAGGGCACGCTGCTCACCGTCGCGCTGGTCGTCATCACGATCAACGCGGTCAACTTCGTCGACGGCCTGGACGGTCTGGCGGCCGGCATGGTGTGCATCGCCTCCGCCGCGTTCTTCCTCTACACGTACCGGCTCTGGTACGGGCACATGATCGAGGCGGCCGCCCCCGCGACGCTCTTCACGGCGATCCTGATGGGCATGTGCCTCGGCTTCCTCCCGCACAACATGCATCCCGCCCGGATCTTCATGGGTGACTCCGGCTCGATGCTGATCGGTCTCGTGCTGGCCGCCGGTGCGATTTCTGTCACGGGGCAGGTCGACCCGGACGCGATGAAGCTCTTCGCGGGCAGTGAGCGAGAGGCCACGCACGCGATGCTGCCGGTCTTCATTCCGCTGCTGCTGCCGCTGACGATCATCGCGATCCCGGCCGCGGACCTGGTGCTGGCGATCGTCCGGCGCACCTGGAAGGGCCAGTCGCCGTTCGCCGCGGACCGCGGCCATCTGCATCACCGGCTGCTGGAGATCGGCCATTCGCACAGCAGGGCCGTGCTGATCATGTACTTCTGGTCGGCCCTGATCGCCTTCGGTGCGGTCGGCTATTCGGTGCATTCGGCGTCGCTGTGGATCGTGCTGGTGGTCATGGGGCTGAGCGCGGTGGGTCTGGTCCTGCTGCTGATGCCCCGCTTCACACCGCGCGCCCCGCGCTGGGCGGAGCGCTTCGTGCCGCCCCGCTACCGCCGCTGGGACCAGCGGGGCAAGAGGTCCTCAGCCGCGTCCTCAGCCGCGTACGAGGCACAACAGGAGCCCCAGGACCCGCAGATGGGGCAGGACGAGCACGAGCCGCGGGAGCCGGCACGTGTCGTCGTCGGTGTCTCCGGCGTCAACGGAGCGACCGCGATCGGACCCCGTTCGCGCTCCTCGGAAAGTCGTAAGGCCGATTCCGCCCGCTGACGATTCGGACACCGAGGGGCAATACCGGACAGGATGTTGAGTTGTCTTGCTCACACGCGCGGATTAACTCTCATGTGTGACAGCAAGCACACTTTCTTGGTAAAGACCTCATCAAATAGTTTGTGATACCGTTCACTAAGCCCGGTGACACAACCGAAGGACCCTGGTGAGACGGTCCATCGGCCCGAGGCATCGACTCGGACCGGGCCTACGCTCGTCCATGACGACACACTGCCCACCCCCTGCAAGCGGAGCTGCCGCCATGCCGTCCAACGACGTCCGGACTCTCCTTCAAGCCGCCGTACCCACCGCTGTCGCCGGCGCCGTTGCCGTCGCCGTCAGCGGTGGCGTCGCCGGTGGCAAGGGAGCCCTCGGGGCGCTCGTTGCGACCATCGTGGTGGTCCTCTTCATGGGGATCGGCCTTGTGGTTCTGCAACGGACCGCCAGGTCCCTGCCTCACCTGTTCCAGGCGATGGGGCTGATGCTGTACACGGCTCAGCTTCTCCTGCTGTTCATCTTTGTCGCCGCATTCAAGAACACGACGATGTTCAACCCGAAAGCCTTCGCGATCACTCTGGTCGCGCTGACTCTCGTGTGGATCGGCGCTCAGGCGCGTGCGCATATGAAGGCCAAGATCCTTTACGTCGAGCCCGAGTCCGACCAGGGCGACAAGCCCACGAACACGGGCCCGAAGGCGTGAAGGGTAGGGGCGGAATAAGTGCAGGTTCGAGACCCTGCTATCGTCCGGTTCCAACTGCGGCACTGCGGGCGCGGGCATGTGAGCTGACGCCTGCTCGATCGCGAGGCTCAATGCCTGACTGCCGCTCACACATCCGTAACACCAGTCCAGTGCCGAACCGCGGCTGCGCGCCGCGCCGACACAACGAGGTTGCCGTACCTATGCGCCACGCTGAAGGAGCCCGCGGTGAGTGCTGACCCGACACAGGTGCTCGCCTTCGAGACCGATTGCCACATCTTCTCCGGTTGTGGTTTCCCGGGTCCTGGCTTGCACTCTTTCCTGTTCGAGCCGATCTTCGGTGACGCGGACAGCAACGTCTACTTCAACAAGACGATGCTGCTGGCGCTCCTCGGTACGGTCATCATCGTCGGCTTCTTCTGGGCCGCCTTCCGCAAGCCGAAGGTCGTCCCGGGCAAGCTGCAGATGGTCGCCGAGGCCGGTTACGACTTCGTCCGCCGCGGCATCGTCTACGAGACGCTCGGCAAGCGCGAGGGCGAGAAGTACGTCCCGCTGATGGTGTCGATCTTCTTCTTCGTCTGGATGATGAACCTCTGGTCGATCATCCCGCTCGCCCAGTTCCCGGTGACGTCGATCATCGCGTACCCGGCGGGCCTGGCGGCGATCGTCTACGTCCTCTGGATGAGCATCACGTTCAAGCGCCACGGTTTCGTCGGCGGCTTCAAGAACCTGACGGGCTACGACAAGTCGCTCGGCCCGGTGCTGCCGCTGGTCATGGTCATCGAGTTCTTCTCGAACGTCCTGGTCCGGCCCTTCACGCACGCGGTCCGACTCTTCGCGAACATGTTCGCCGGTCACACGCTGCTGCTCCTCTTCACCATCGCCAGCTGGTACCTGCTGAACGGCATCGGTATCGCCTACGCGGGTGTCTCGTTCGTGATGGTCATCGTGATGACCGCCTTCGAGCTGTTCATCCAGGCTGTTCAGGCGTACGTCTTCGTGCTCCTGGCGTGCAGCTTCATTCAGGGCGCTGTCGCCGAGCACCACTGATCGCGCCTCCCCTCCCCCCAGTCGTCCGGTGGCCAACCCCCACCGGTCCGTGAAAGAGAAGGAAGAACTGGCATGTCCCAGACCCTTGCCGCCGTCACCGGTTCCCTCAGCTCCGTCGGATACGGCCTGGCTGCCATCGGCCCCGGCGTCGGCGTCGGCATCATCTTCGGTAACGGCACGCAGGCTCTCGCTCGTCAGCCCGAGGCTGCCGGCCTGATCCGCGCCAACCAGATTCTCGGCTTCGCCTTCTGTGAGGCGCTCGCCCTGATCGGTCTGGTCATGCCGTTCGTCTACAGCTGACGAACTGCGACTAGTCCGTTCCGACGAAAGGCACTGATGTGAACCCCCTGGTTCAGCTCGCGGCGGAAAAGCCTGAGAATCCGCTCGTTCCGCCGATCCCTGAGCTCGTCATCGGTCTGATCGCCTTCGTCATCGTCTTCGGCTTCCTCGCCAAGAAGCTTCTCCCGAACATCAACAAGGTTCTGGACGAGCGCCGCGAGGCCATCGAAGGCGGTATCGAGAAGGCCGATGCGGCCCAGACCGAGGCCCAGAGCGTGCTTGAGCAGTACAAGGCTCAGCTCGCCGAGGCTCGCCACGAGGCCGCGCGCCTGCGCCAGGAGGCTCAGGAGCAGGGCGCCGTGATCCTGCAGGAGATGCGGGCGGAAGGCCAGCGGCAGCGCGAGGAGATCATCGCTGCCGGCCACGCCCAGATCGAGGCCGACCGCAAGGCCGCGGCTTCCGCGCTGCGTCAGGACGTGGGCAAGCTCGCCACCGACCTGGCCGGCAAGCTCGTCGGCGAGTCCCTCGAGGACCACGCCCGGCAGAGCCGCACCATCGACCGTTTCCTCGACGAGCTCGAGGCGAAGGCCGAGGCCGTCCGATGAACGGCGCGAGCCGCGAGGCACTGGCTGCCGCACGTGAGCGTCTCGACGCGCTGACCGACAACACGTCGGTGGACGCGGCGAAGCTCGCCGAGGAGCTGGCCGCCGTCACGGCGCTGCTCCAGCGCGAGGTCTCACTGCGGCGGGTCCTGACCGACCCGTCGCAGGGCGCCGAGGCCAAGGCGGAGCTGGCCGGACGACTGCTGCGCGGTCAGGTGGGCGGCGAGACCGTCGACCTGATCTCGGGCATGGTCCGCTCCCGCTGGTCGCAGTCGCGTGACCTGGTCGACTCGGTCGAGGAACTGGCGAGCACCGCAGATCTCACCGCCGCCCAGCGCAGCGGGGATCTCGACGACGTCGAGGACGAGCTCTTCCGGTTCGGCCGGATCGTCGCCTCCGACAAGGAGCTGCGCGCCGCGCTCACCAACCGGTCCGCGTCCGCCGCTGCCAAGGCTGAGCTGGTGCACAGCCTGCTCGGCGGCAAGGCACGGCCCACCACCGAGCGCCTCGTCGTGCGGCTTGTGACCCAGCCCCGCGGACGTAGCCTGGAAGCGGGACTCGAGTCCCTCTCCAAGCTTGCCGCGGAGCGCCGGGACCGCATGGTCGCCGTGGTCACGTCGGCAGTGCCGCTGAGCGATCAGCAGAAGCAGCGCCTCGGCGCCGCACTGACGGCGATCTACGGTCGGCCGATGCACCTGAACCTCGACGTGGACCCGACGGTCCTCGGCGGGATCGCGGTGCGGGTCGGTGACGAGATCATCAACGGCAGCGTCGCGGAGCGCCTCGACGAGGTGTCCCGCCGCATGGCCGGCTGACACAGCGCAGCAACAGAACAAGCAAGACCAGCGGCCCGGTTGGGCCGTGCAGAAATTGCAGAAGATTCCTGGGGGTCGGCCCCCAGACCCCCTTAAGAAACTTCGGGCCCAACAAGGAGAGCAGGGAACCCAGATGGCGGAGCTCACGATCCGGCCGGAGGAGATCCGGGACGCGCTGGAGAACTTTGTCCAGTCGTACAAGCCGGACGCGGCCTCGCGCGAGGAGGTCGGTACGGTCAGCGTTGCCGGCGACGGCATCGCGAAGGTCGAGGGTCTTCCCTCGGCCATGGCGAACGAGCTGCTGAAGTTCGAGGACGGAACCCTCGGTCTCGCCCTCAACCTCGAGGAGCGCGAGATCGGTGCGATCGTTCTCGGCGAGTTCAGCGGAATCGAGGAGGGCCAGCCGGTGCAGCGCACCGGTGAGGTGCTCTCCGTCGGCGTCGGCGAGGGTTACCTCGGTCGCGTCGTCGACCCGCTCGGCAACCCGATCGACGGTCTCGGCGAGATCGCGACCGACAGCCGCCGCGCCCTCGAGCTGCAGGCCCCTGGCGTCATGGTCCGTAAGTCGGTGCACGAGCCGATGCAGACCGGCTACAAGGCCGTCGACGCCATGGTGCCGATCGGCCGCGGCCAGCGTCAGCTGATCATTGGTGACCGTCAGACCGGTAAGACCGCTCTGGCCGTCGACACGATCATCAACCAGCGCGACAACTGGCGCTCGGGCGACGTGAAGAAGCAGGTGCGCTGCATCTACGTCGCCATCGGTCAGAAGGGCTCCACCATCGCCTCCGTGCGCGGTGCCCTGGAAGAGGCCGGCGCGCTCGAGTACACGACCATCGTCGCCGCCCCGGCGTCCGACCCGGCCGGCTTCAAGTACCTTGCGCCGTACACCGGTTCGGCCATCGGTCAGCACTGGATGTACCAGGGCAAGCACGTCCTGATCATCTTCGACGACCTCTCGAAGCAGGCCGACGCCTACCGCGCCGTGTCGCTGCTGCTGCGCCGTCCGCCGGGCCGTGAGGCCTACCCGGGCGACGTCTTCTACCTCCACTCGCGTCTGCTGGAGCGCTGCGCGAAGCTCTCCGACGCGATGGGTGCCGGTTCGATGACGGGCCTCCCGATCGTCGAGACCAAGGCGAACGACGTGTCGGCGTTCATCCCGACCAACGTCATCTCCATCACCGACGGTCAGTGCTTCCTGGAGTCCGACCTGTTCAACGCCGGCCAGCGTCCGGCCCTGAACGTCGGTATCTCGGTCTCCCGTGTCGGTGGCTCCGCCCAGCACAAGGCGATGCGCCAGGTCTCCGGCCGTCTCCGTGTCGACCTCGCCCAGTACCGCGAGCTGGAGGCGTTCGCCGCCTTCGGTTCCGACCTGGACGCGGCCTCGAAGGCGTCGCTGGAGCGCGGTAAGCGCATGGTCGAGCTGCTGAAGCAGCCGCAGTACTCCCCGTACCCGGTCGAGGAGCAGGTCGTCTCCATCTGGGCCGGCACCACCGGCAAGATGGACGACGTCCCGGTCGAGGACATCCGTCGCTTCGAGAGCGAGCTGCTGGAGTACCTGCGCCGTGAGCGCAAGGATCTCCTGACCAGCATTGCCGAGGGCGCCAAGATGTCCGACGACACGCTGCAGTCGGTCGCCGACGCGGTGGCCGCCTTCAAGCAGCAGTTCGAGACCTCGGACGGCAAGCTTCTGGGCGAGGGCTGATCGATGGGCGCTCAGCTTCGCGTTTACAAGCGCCGCATTCGCTCCGTCACCGCCACGAAGAAGATCACCAAGGCGATGGAGATGATCGCCGCTTCGCGCATCGTCAAGGCGCAGCGTCAGGTGGCGGCGTCGACGCCGTACGCGACCGAGCTCACCCGTGCGGTGACCGCGGTGGCGACCGGCTCCACCACCAAGCACCCGCTGACCACCGAGGCCGACGCACCGGCACGGGCCGCGCTCCTGCTCATCACGAGCGACCGCGGTCTGGCCGGCGGTTACTCCTCCAACGCCATCAAGGCGGCGGAGCGACTGACCGAGCGCCTGCGCGGTGAGGGCAAGGAGGTCGTCACGTACGTGATCGGCCGCAAGGGTGTCGCCTACTACGGATTCCGCGAGCGCAAGATCGAGGATTCGTGGACGGGCTTCACCGACAGCCCGACGTACGCGGATGCGAAGCGGGCTGCGGCTCCGCTGATCGAAGCGGTCACCCAGGAGACCGCCGAGGGTGGCGTGGACGAGCTGCACATCGTCTTCACCGAGTTCATCTCGATGATGACGCAGAACCCGGTGGAGAGCCGGATGCTGCCGCTCAGCCTCGACATCACGAAGGACGAGGACGGCAAGGGCGAGCTCCTGCCGCTGTTCGACTTCGAGCCGTCGGCGGAGGACGTCCTCGACGCCCTGCTTCCGCGGTACGTCGAGAGCCGGATCTACAACGCACTGCTGCAGGCCGCTGCTTCCGAGCACGCTGCCCGCCGCCGCGCGATGAAGTCGGCCACCGACAACGCCGGAGATCTCATCAAGAGCCTCTCCCGGCTTGCCAACGCGGCCCGCCAGGCCGAAATCACCCAGGAAATCAGCGAGATCGTCGGCGGTGCCAGTGCGCTGGCCGACGCGACCGCGGGGAGTGACAAGTAATGACGACCACAGTTGAGACGGCCGTTGCCACGGGCCGCGTCGCCCGGGTCATCGGCCCGGTCGTCGACGTGGAGTTCCCCGTCGACGCAATGCCGGAGATCTACAACGCGCTGACCGTCCAGGTGGCCGACCCGGCCGAGAACGGCAAGCTCAAGAAGCTGACGCTCGAGGTCGCCCAGCACCTCGGTGACGGCGTCGTCCGCGCGATCTCGATGCAGCCCACCGACGGTCTGGTCCGCCAGGCCCCGGTGACCGACACGGGTACCGGCATCACGGTGCCGGTCGGCGAGATCACCAAGGGCAAGGTGTTCAACACCCTCGGTGAGATCCTGAACAAGCCCGAGGCCGAGGCCGAGGTCACCGAGCGCTGGCCGATCCACCGCAAGGCGCCCAACTTCGACCAGCTCGAGTCGAAGACCGAGATGTTCGAGACCGGCGTCAAGGTCATCGACCTTCTCACCCCGTACGTCAAGGGTGGAAAGATCGGTCTGTTCGGTGGTGCCGGTGTCGGCAAGACCGTTCTGATCCAGGAAATGATCTACCGCGTGGCCAACAACCACGACGGTGTGTCGGTGTTCGCCGGTGTCGGCGAGCGCACCCGTGAGGGCAACGACCTCATCGAGGAAATGGCCGACTCGGGCGTCATCGACAAGACGGCGCTTGTCTTCGGTCAGATGGACGAGCCCCCGGGCACCCGTCTCCGTGTCGCGCTTGCCGGTCTGACCATGGCGGAGTACTTCCGCGATGTGCAGAAGCAGGACGTTCTCTTCTTCATCGACAACATCTTCCGGTACACCCAGGCCGGCTCCGAGGTCTCCACGCTGCTCGGCCGTATGCCGTCCGCAGTGGGTTACCAGCCGAACCTGGCCGACGAGATGGGTCTGCTGCAGGAGCGCATCACGTCGACCCGCGGTCACTCGATCACCTCGATGCAGGCGATCTATGTCCCCGCGGACGACCTGACCGACCCGGCGCCGGCGACCACCTTCGCCCACCTGGACGCGACGACCGTTCTGTCGCGTCCGATCTCGGAGAAGGGCATCTACCCGGCGGTCGACCCGCTGGACTCGACGTCCCGCATCCTGGACCCGCGCTACATCGCGGCGGACCACTACGAGGCCGCCATGCGTGTCAAGGGGATCCTCCAGAAGTACAAGGACCTCCAGGACATCATCGCGATCCTCGGTATCGACGAACTGGGCGAGGAGGACAAGCTCGTTGTCCACCGTGCCCGTCGTGTCGAGCGCTTCCTGTCGCAGAACACCCACGTCGCCAAGCAGTTCACCGGCGTGGACGGTTCGGACGTGCCGCTCGACGAGTCGATCGCCGCGTTCAACGCGATCTGCGACGGTGAGTACGACCACTTCCCGGAGCAGGCGTTCTTCATGTGCGGTGGCATCGAGGACCTCAAGGCCAACGCCAAGGAGCTCGGCGTCTCCTGAGCCCATGGCTCACCGAGGGGGGCGGGTGCGTCCCGTCCCCCTCACCACGCCCCGTAGAATTGACCCAACACCCGGCTCCAACGGCCGGGTGGTGACCCGAGGAGCCACTCTTGGCTGCTGAGCTGCACGTCGAGCTGGTCGCCGCGGACCGCAGTGTCTGGTCCGGCGAGGCCACCCTGGTCGTCGCGCGTACCACGTCCGGCGACATCGGCGTCATGCCCGGTCACCAGCCGCTTCTCGGTGTGCTGGAGTCGGGCCCGGTGACGATCCGTACGAGCGAGGGCACAACCGTTGTCGCGGCTGTGCACGGCGGTTTCCTCTCGTTCGCGGACGACAAGCTTTCGCTGCTGGCGGAGATCGCCGAGCTGGCGGACGAAATCGATGTCGAGCGCGCCGAGCGTGCGCTGGAGCGTGCGAAGTCGGACACGGACAGCGCCGCCGAGCGTCGCGCCGATGTGCGAATCCGCGCGGTGGCGGTGCGTTAGGCACCCCGCCGAATGTCTTTACCCTCAGCCGCGGCCCGAGCTGGAACTCTCCAGACCGTGTCGCGGCTGAGGCGATGCAGGTGCAGTTGCAGGTGCAGTCCGGGTGGTATCCGTTACTCGACGATGCGAGGAGGTCGGTGGAGATGGTCCTCGCTTTGTGGGTGTGCGGCCTGGTCGTCGTACTGGTTGCGGTGGGGCTCTTCGTCTTCGGTCTGCGCCGGCGGCTGATCCAGCGCTCCGGTGGGACCTTCGACTGCAGCGTGCGGTGGAACGTGTCGGCCGAGCCCGATCTCTCGGGCAAGGGCTGGGTGTACGGCGTTGCGCGCTACAGCGGCGACCGTATCGACTGGTTCCGCGTCTTCTCGTACGCTCCCCGGCCCCGCCGGGTCCTTGAGCGTTCCGCGATCGAGGTGATCGACCGGCGGCTGCCCGACGGCGAGGAGGAGCTCGCGCTGCTCTCCGACGCCGTCGTGCTCGGCTGTCTCCACCGGGAGACGCGCCTGGAGCTGGCGATGAGCGAGGACGCCCTGACCGGTTTCCTCGCCTGGCTGGAGGCGGCTCCGCCCGGCCAGCGAGTCAATGTTGCCTGAGAAGGGCCTCGCATGAAGGGGGCCCGGTCCCCCCGGACGATGTCCGGGGGAGGGTGAGCGTCGGCTGAGGCCCGCAACGGCACCCGCGGCACGGACACCACTGATGACACGGGGAGCACCACAGCACGGCGAAAAACCGGGGAGACAGGGGGCGGACCTGTCTCCCCGGCTGCTTTCCGGGGTCGTGCGCTGATCCCGAAGGGGACCGTGGGGGTTACTTCAGACCGTTGTTGATCGCGCTCACGAGCTCACCGTTGCTGGTGTCGCCGCTGAACTCCCAGAAGAACGCGCCTCCCAGGCCCTGGCTCTTCGCCCAGGTCATCTTGGACGCGATGGTGGCCGGGGTGTCGTAGCTCCACCAGTTGGTGCCGCAGTGCGCGTACGCCGTGCCGGCGATCGTGCCGGTGGCGGGGCAGCTGGTCTTGAGGACCTTGTAGTCCTCGATGCCCGCCTCGTACGTACCGGTGGCCGCACCGGTGGCGGTGCCGCCGGGCGCGTCCTGGGTGACGCCGGTCCAGCCGCGGCCGTAGAAGCCGATGCCGAGCAGCAGCTTCGAGGCGGGGACGCCCTGGGCCTTCAGCTTGGCGATCGCGTCGGACGCGTTGAAGCCGGCCTGCGGGATGCCGCTGTACGAGGTGAGCGGGGAGTGCGGGGCCGTCGGACCCTTGTCCGCCCATGCGCCGAAGAAGTCGTACGTCATCACGTTGTACCAGTTCAGGGACGTGGCGGCGCCGGCGTAGTCGGCGGCGTCGATCTTGCCGCCGCTCGAGCCGTCGGCGGTGATGGCGGCCGTCACCAGGTTGTTGCCGCCGAACTTCGAGCGCAGCGCGGTGGTGATGTTCTTCAGCGCGGCAGGGCCGCTGGTGTCACAGGTCAGACCGCAGGCGTTGGGGTACTCCCAGTCGATGTCGATGCCGTCGAAGACATCGGCCCAACGGGGGTCCTCCACCAGGTCGTAGCAGGACTGGGCGAACGCGGCCGGGTTCTTCGCCGCCTCGCCGAAGCCGCCGGACCAGGTCCAGCCGCCGAAGGACCACAGGACCTTGATGTTCGGGTACTTCGCCTTGAGCTTGCGCAGCTGGTTGAAGCTGCCGCGCAGCGGCTGGTCCCAGGTGTCGGCGACTCCGTCGACGGACTTGTCGGCGGTGTACGCCATGTCGTAGTCGGCGTAGGCGTCGCCGATCGCGCACTTGCCGCCCGTCACGTTGCCGAAGGCGTAGTTGATGTGCGTGATCTTCGCGGCGGAACCGGACGTGTCCAGGTTCTTGACGTGGTAGTTCCGGCCGTAGACGCCCCAGTCGGTGAAGTAACCGAGGTTGACCTTGCCGCCGGTGCCCGGGTCGGGGTTGCCGCCGCCGGTGGTGTGGACCTTGACCGCACCGCTGGCCGGACCGGTCTGGTCGGCCGTGTCACGGGCCCGGACGGTGTACGAGTAGTCGGTGCCCGCCGTGAGACCGGTGTTGGTGTACGTCGTACCGGTGACTGTGGCGACCACGGCGCCGTCGCGCAGCACGTCGTAGTTCTTGATGCCGTTGTCGTCGGTGGCCGCGGTCCAGCTCAGCTTCGCCGAGGTGTCGGTGATGGAGCTCGCCGTGGGGGTGCCGGGCGCGGAGGGTGCGTTGTCGCCCGGGACGCTGCCGCCGTCACAGGAGGAACCGTTCAGCTTGCAGCCGCTGGGGGCGCCGGGGCCGGCGCCGTTGAAGCCGAAGCTGACGCTGGCGCCGGGGGCGACCGTACCGTTGTAGCCGGCGTTCTTGGCGGTCCAGTGGGTTCCGGAGTTGGTGACGGTGGCGTCCCAGGCGGACGTGACCGACGTGCCGGAGGGGAAGTCCCACTCGATCGTCCAGGAACTGAGGGCGGTGGTGCCGGTGTTCTTCACCGTCCACTGGCCCTCGAAGCCGGTGCCCCAGTCGGACTTCTTGAGGTACGTGGCGGTCGCGGAGGTGGCCGCCTGGGCGGGGGTGGCCAGTCCGACCATCGCGGCGAGGGGGAGAAGCAGCGCGGTGAGGCCTGCCATCACTCTCGTGCGGGTGGTGGTGGCCGGACCGAATCTGAATCTGGTTCGGTGTTGGGGGGTTTGGGTGCTCAACGGTGCTCCTCGGGTGAGGTCCGGACAAACGGGGGTGGTCCGTGGACTGCAAACCCTGCGCCGCCCTGAGCCCGCCTTGTCATGGCGTGCTCACCGCAGTGTGCTCGGTGAGATTAGGAAGGTCTGGACCAACCGTCAAGAGGTCTGGACCATAGATCGGTTCTCAACCTCAGATGCCCAACTCCTGTGCCAGCACCGCGGCCTGGACCCGGCTGCGCAGATCCAGCTTCCCCAGCAAGCGGCTGACGTGCGTCTTCACCGTCGCCTCCGCCATCGAGAGCCGCACTGCGATCTCGGCGTTAGACAACCCCTGGCCCAGGCACCCCAGTACCTCGCGCTCGCGTCGCGTCAGCGCGTCGAGGACCGCAGGATCGGGTGCGTCGGCCGCTCGCGCCGGGGCGGTCCCGGCGAACTCCGCGATCAGACGACGCGTCACGGCCGGGGCGATCATGCCCTCGCCGCGCGCCACCGTACGTACCGCTCGGAGCAGTTCACGCGCCTCGGTGTTCTTCAGCAGAAAGCCCGCAGCGCCCGCACGCAGAGCGCCGAAGACGTACTCGTCCAGATCGAACGTCGTCAGCACCAGCACATCGGCCAGCCCCTCCGCCACCACCTGCCGCGTCGCCGACACCCCGTCCAGCCGGGGCATCGACACGTCCATCAGCACCAGATCCGGGCGCAGTTCACGGGCCAGCCGCACCGCCGCCTCGCCGTCCGGTGCCTCCCCGACCACGTCGACATCGGGCGCGCTGCGCAGAATCAGTACCAGCCCCGCCCGCACGGCCGACTGGTCCTCCGCCACCAGTACCCGGATCGTCATCCCTTCACCGTCCTTTCCTCGACGGGCAGTTCGGCCCGCACCCGCCAGATCTTCGGCCCGTCCCCGGTGGTGACGGGTCCCGCCGCGATCTCGCCGCCCAGCAGCGCGACCCGCTCCTGCATTCCGACGAGGCCTGCCCCCGACCCCGGTGCGCGCGGCCCCGGGCGGTCCCCGAGCACGCTTGTGACCTCCACCGTCAGCAGCCGTCCGGCCCGCCCGAGCCGCACCCCCACCGGGCCGGGCGCTGCATGCTTGAGCGCGTTCGTCAGGGACTCCTGGACGATCCGGTACGCGGCCAGCTCGACCGGCGTCGGCAGCGCCTCCTGCTCGCCGCGCGTGTCCTCGAGGGTGCAGGTCAGCCCGCTCGACGCGGCGACCGTACGGGTCTGCTCGATCAGTGTGTCCAGGGCGGCCAGGGTCGGCGCGACGCTCGGTTCGGCCCCCTTGCTCCCGGTACGGAGCAGCCCGATCAGCCGTTGCATCTCGGCCAGCCCCTCGACGCTGTTCTGCCGGATGACGCCGAGCGCGTCCCGGGAGGTCGAGGGCTCGTCGATGGAGAGCGCCGCGGTGGAGTGGATGGCGATCGCGGAGAGATGGTTGGCGACCATGTCGTGCAGTTCACGGGCCATCCGGGCACGTTCGGCGGTCACCGCCTGCGCCCGGTCCATCTCGGCCAGCAGCGCCGTCTGTTCGGCGCGCAGCCGTGCGGTCTCCGCGGCGTCCCGGTGGTTCCGTACGCTGACCCCGGTGATCGCGGGCCCGAACGAGACCAGGCCGGAGACGATGCCGATGAGCAGTGCCTCGGGGCTGCGGAACCAGGCCAGGAACCCGATCGTGACCGCGACCGTGATGAGGAACGTGGTCACCGGGATACGCCGGGCGGCGGCCGGGGATCCGTACACCACCGCCGCGTACACGAGGTCCGTGAACATCAGCACGGTCGCCAGGTTCCCCGGTGTGAACTGATCGGCCGCCAGTGTGAGCGTGCCGATGACCAGCGCCGTCTGGGGCGCCGATCTGCGCAGCAGCTCCAGCGACGACATCACCGCGAGCGGCGGCAGGGTGGCCCACAGGGAGTCGAAGGGCCGGCCGGTCTGCATGGCCAGACCGACGGCCGCCAGGGATACACCGCTGAACAGCCCGATGACCGCGATGAGTACGTCGTGGCGGTGCGGGCGGGCAGGAAGGAGCACCTCCCCATCCAACACGGCCGTCGCGCCTCGGTCCTCCGTACCCGGGGCGATACGCGACTACATCGAAGGATGCAGTCGCGGTTCGTCACCGGCGACGACGAAGCGCGCAGGTGGAGCAAGCAGGATGAAGGGGAACGGGAGGAGAAGTGCCGTGATCGTCACGCTGATCGTGCTCTGCGAGGTCGCCTTCTGGGTGCTGCTGGCCGGGGGACTCGCGCTGCGGTACCTGGCGAAGAAGCCGAGGCTCGGGGCTGCACTGCTGCTGTGCGAGCCGCTGTTGGAGGTCGTGCTGCTGGTGGTGACGGCCATCGACCTGAAGAACGGCGCCGAGCCGGACTGGAAGCACGGACTGGCCGCGGTGTACATCGGCTTCACCGTCGGACTCGGGCACTCGACGATCACGTGGGTCGACGCCCGCGTCGCCCACCGGTTCGCAGGTGGCCCGCCGCCGGTGAGACCGCCGAAGTACGGGTTGCCGAGGGCGGTCCACGAGTGGCGGGTCGCGACGCGGTGGGTGGTCGCGGCGGTGACCGCGCTGGCGCTGCTGGAAGGGGCGATCCGGTACGTGGGCGGGGACGGGGACGTGGGGTCGCTGCGGTCGTGGCAGCAGACGATGCTCTTCGTGATCGGGATCAACCTGATCATCGCCGTGAGCTACACGGTGTTCCCGAAGCGGGCGAAGGCGGAGCGGTAGGGGCCGGTCCCGTCCGGCCGGCGTTGCCCTCGAACGCCGGACGGGACGAACCCCGGCCTACCGCTCCCCGCCCGGTACCCACAGCACGTCGCCGACTTCCTTGTTCGCCGTCCTCGCGAGGATGAACAGAAGGTCGGAGAGGCGGTTGAGGTACGTCGCGGTCAGCGCGTTCATCACCTCGCCGTGCACCTCCAGCGCCGCCCAGGTGGACCGCTCGGCCCGCCGGACCACCGTGCACGCCTGGTGCAGCAGCGCCGCCCCCGGCGTACCGCCCGGCAGGATGAAGGACCGCAGCTTCTCCAGCTGCTCCAGGAAGTGGTCGCAGTCCGCCTCCAGCCGGTCGACGTAGTGCTGCTCGACCCGCAGCGGGGGGTACTTCGGTTCCTCGACGACCGGCGTCGACAGATCCGCACCCACGTCGAACAGGTCGTTCTGCACACGGACGAGGACCTTCACGACCTCCTCCGGCAGCTGCCCGAGCGCGATCGCCGTACCGATGACGGCATTGGCCTCGTTGGTGTCGGCGTACGCCGAGATCCGCAGATCGGTCTTGGCGGTGCGGCTCATGTCGCCGAGGGCGGTCGTGCCCTGGTCGCCGGTACGGGTGTAGATGCGCGTCAGATTGACCATGCGGCCGAGCCTAGTGCTGCGACCGGAAAGGTTCACCGGCTCGCGACGCCCGGCACGGCACCTCGCTGCGTTGTCGCCTCGCCCGAGTACGTCCGGTTCGAGGGCGATCCTCCGCCTTGCGAAGCACCGCACCGGACGCCGCGCTTCCAGGCAAACCTTTCCGGTCGCAGCACCAGCCGGGGTCGCGCCGGCCGGGGCGGGCCGGCCGCCGAGAGCGGCGGCCTGGTGAGCACAGGGCCGAAGAACAGCCGTTGGGCCCGAGGAAGCCGAGGATCTCGCCGCCCTCGACGCGGAGGCCGATGGAGCGGGCTGCTTCGACGGGGCCGCGTCCGGTTGTGAAGGCCCGGGCGTGCCCGATTGCGGTGAGGGCCGGCATGGCACCAGAAAAACAGAGCCCCTGAAACTTTGTGATGACACCAAAAATTAAGTGACGTCAGCAAAGCTTAGGATGGCGGTATGGCAGAGGGGCTCAGGGAGCGGAAGAAGCGGCAGACCAGGCAGCACCTCTCGGACGTGGCCACCGCCCTCTTCCTGGAGCGCGGCTTCGACGCGGTCACCATCGCCGAGATCGCGCAGGTCGCCGAGGTCTCCGTGAACACGGTCTACAACTACTTCCCGACCAAGGAGGACCTGTTCCTCGACCGCGGCAGCGATGTCGTCGGCCTCCTCTCGCGGTACGTGCGCGGCCGCCACCGGGGCGAGTCCGCCGCCGACGCCGTCCTGCGCGAACTGCGTGTCCAGGTCGAAAGCGTCTCGTCGACGGTCGGCCTGATCGAGGGGTACGAGCGCTTCATGCGGGTCGTCCACGAGGCCGACAGCCTCAAGGCCCGCCTCTGGTACATCCAGCAGGATGCGCTCGCCCATCTGGAGACGACCCTGCGCGAGGAGGCCGGCGCACGCCCCGGCGACCCGAAGCCCCTGCTGGTGGCCGGTCAGCTCTCCTGGGTCCACTCCACCCTCCTCGGCCACATCGGGCGCGAGATGGTCGCCGGCCGCAAGCCCGCCGAGGTGTCCCGCGAAGCCCTCGTACTCCTCGACGAGATGGAGGACGTGCTCGGGGACAAGGTGCTCAACTACGCGCGACGCGCTGCCGAATGACGCGTCCCGGTGTGATGTCCGTCATGTGAGACGTGACGCGCATCTCTTCGCCCCCCCAGCGCGCCTCACGGGTACTAATCTCCGCCGGAGAGCATGTGAACAACCGTTAAGAATCCGTCCGGACCGTCATCGCGGACGACGGCCGTCGGGGCCGAACACAAAGGGGTGCGAACGTGGCCAGGAAGCTCGCCGTCATCGGGGCCGGACTCATGGGGTCCGGTATCGCGCAGGTCTCCGCCCAGGCGGGCTGGGACGTCGTGCTGCGCGATGTCACCGACGCGGCCCTGACCCGTGGTCGCGACGGCATCAAGGCCTCGTACGACAAGTTCGTCTCCAAGGGGAAGCTGGAGGCGGCCGACGCCGACGCCGCGCTGGCCCGTATCACCACGACCACCGATCTCGACGCGGTCGCCGACGCCGACGTCGTCGTCGAAGCCGTCTTCGAGAAGCTCGAGGTCAAGCACGACATCTTCCGGGCCCTCGACAAGATCGTGCGGGACGACGCCGTCCTCGCCTCCAACACCTCCGCCATCCCGATCACCAAGATCGCGGCTGTCACGGAGCGCCCGGAGCGCGTCGTCGGTGTGCACTTCTTCTCGCCGGTCCCGATGATGCAGCTCTGCGAGCTCGTACGCGGCTACAAGACGAGCGACGAAGCCCTCGCCACCGCGCGTGAGTTCGCCGAGTCCGTCGGCAAGACCTGCATCGTGGTCAACCGTGACGTCGCCGGCTTCGTCACCACCCGGCTGATCTCGGCGCTCGTCGTCGAGGCCGCCAAGCTGTACGAGTCGGGTGTTGCCTCGGCCGAGGACATCGACATCGCCTGCAAGCTGGGCTTCGGCCACGCCATGGGGCCCCTCGCGACGGCGGACCTGACCGGCGTCGACATCCTGCTGCACGCCACGTCCAACATCTACACCGAGTCGCAGGACGAGAAGTTCGCGGCGCCGGAGCTGATGCGCCGGATGGTCGATGCAGGTGACATCGGCCGCAAGAGCGGGCAGGGCTTCTACACCTACTGACCGTTTTTGCGCCCCCGGGTGCCTGATCTGCCGTCGATCAGGCCCGGGAGCCGGGGGGCGACTCCCGGCTGCGGTGGGCCTTCAGCGGGCCGATGTCACTCCACGGAGTGAATTCGGTATCGGTTCGCTTACAGACGGCAACTTCCCTGTGGCCGGCACAGTCAGTTGTGGCAGAGACGGAGCAGGGTCAGGAACAGACAGACGGACCGTCCATGGAGTATTCCCGGGGAGCGCATATGCACATCAGGGGCGACCACACCGAGCTGGTCGTCGGGGGCCGCCTCGACGTCCGGAGCGCGGCGGACGCCCGTACGGTCCTGCACTCCGCCCTCGACGACGGAGCCGGCGACCTGGTGCTCGACCTGACCGAGCTGGACTCCTGGGACGCCACCGGACTGGGCGTCATCATGGGCGCACACCGGAGGGCCGGGCGGGCCGGCCGGCGGCTGGTGCTCCGCGGCGTGCCGCCGCAGATGCAGCGCCTGCTGGTGGCGACCCGACTGCACCGCATTCTGGCCATCGAGGGTGGAATCGCCGCAGACTCCCTGCCGCGGGTGTAAAGGACGTCCGTCCGAACACGCACAATCCTCACGAGACCATGACGTCCTGGGCGGCGTGGTACCCCGATGGTTTGTAGATACTGTGCGAAGGTCTAGGGTTCGGCCGTCCCCCGAATGACGGAACCCTTGGGGCGGACACCGGACCAGAAGCGACAGCGGTGCGTGCGAGGCCGGGAAGGGCAACCGCGCGACGCGTCTGGGGGACTTTGGCGATGGACCCGATACACCGGGGGCCGGAAGATTTCGGCCATGAAAATGACGGCTTCGGCGAGGAAAACAGCCGGCGAACGCAGCCCCGCGCGCCGCTGACCAGTGATTTCGGTCAGCAGCCGACACAGCAGGCGCGTGTCGTGCAGGTCGTCTCCGGCGACTTCCTGCTCACCGTCAACCCGGTCGACGGCAGCGAGGTCGAGCTCTGCCCGCCGGGGGAGCAGCCCCCCGTGCCGGTCCGCCGCACCGCCGCCGAGCGCACCGATCGCGAGCGTGCCGCCGCACCACCCGTACCACCGGGTCCGCCCGCCCCCCAACTGCCGCTCCTGGAGCGCCAGGAGGAGCGCGAGCGGCTGGTGCGTCTGCTGGCGCGCGGCCGCTCGGTACGGCTCACGGGGCCGACCGGATCCGGCCGCACGGCGCTGCTGGGCGCCGTCGCCGCCGACTGCGCGGACCTCGCACCGGACGGAGTCGTCCGGCTCTCCGGCCTCAAGCGCACCGTCACGGACCTGCTGTACGGGCTCTTCGAGGCGGTCTACGACGCACCGCTGCTCCGCCCCGACCGCGCCGTGCTTCTCGAAAAGCTCCGGTCCATCGGCGCCGTCGTCGTCCTCGACGACCTGGAGTTCGGCGGGGCCGCGCTGGACGAGCTGCTCGACGCGACGCCCGAGTGCGCCTTCCTGATCGCCACCACCCCCGACGTCCCGGCGCCCACCGCCGACGCGCACCTCGAAGAGGTCTTCCTCGCAGGACTCGGCCGCAGCGCCTCCGTCGCGCTGCTGGAACAGGTCGTCGAGCGGCCGCTCACCGACGACGAGGCGAACTGGGCGGGTGACCTCTGGTTCGAGTCCGAGGGGCTGCCGCTGCGCTTCGTCCAGGCGGGCGCCCTGCTGCGCCAGCGCGACATGCTGCGCACCGACCCGACCGCCTACGACGAGCGGGGCTACGCCGAGGGCCGGCCCGTCGACGACGTCTTCGCGAAGGGCGCCGACGCCGACGGCCAGGACGTACCGCTGCCCAGCCTCGGTGAGGGCGCGGCACCCGCCGCGCTGCTCGCCTCCCGGCTGAGCGGTCCGGCACGCGACACTCTGCACTTCGCGGTCGCACTCGGCGGCGAAGTGCCGCACCAGGCGCATCTGCCGGCGCTCGTGGGGGACACCCACGCCGATGCCGCGCTCGGTGAGCTGGCCGGCTGCGGACTGCTCTCCCCGGCCGGTTCCCGCTACCGGCTGGCCCCCGGAGTCGTCGCCCAGCTGGAGACCGCCGGATACGGCGAGGACGCGGACGACCGGGCCCGCACCGCCGCCCAGCACTACGCCTGGTGGGCCGGGCACCCCTCGGTCACCGCCGCCCGTGCCGTCGCCGAGGCCGACGCGATCGTCTCGGCCATGACCCGGCTGGTCCCCGGTGGCGGGGCCGGACAGGCCAGCGCCGCCGTGCTGCTGGCCCGCAGCGCGGCCCCCGCTTTCGCGGCCGGGCTGCACTGGAGCGGCTGGGAGAAGATCCTGCGGCTGGGGCAGGAGGCCGCCAGGATCGCCGGTGAGGTCGCGGAGGAGGCCTACTTCCACCACGAGTTGGGCGTCCTCGCGCTCTGCAACGGGAATCCGGACCGGGCCAGGGCCGAACTGGAGACCTCGATCGGCATGCGCGGCGCGCTCGCCGACAAGCCCGGGGCGGTGGCCGGACGCCGGGCACTCGCCCTGGTCGCGGACCGCTCCGGCACGTTGCCCGGCGGCCGCACACCGGCAGGCGAGGAGATACCGGCCGCACGGTACGGCGAGGCCGTGTCGCCGTCCGGCGGCACACCCGCGATACCCGCGGCCGGGCCGATGGTGCTGCCGCGGATGTCCGAGGACGACACCGCGCTGATATCCCGGGCCGTCCCGGCATCCGGCACCGATGGATTCGACGGCCGCAAGGCGGTGCTGGGCGGAGCCCGGCGCAATCTGGTCGCGGCGGGCGCGGGCGTCGTGCTGGCCGCGGTGCTCGGCACCGTGGTGACGCTCGGCATGACGTCCAGCAGCGACGCCCAGGACGGCGGAAGCGTCTCGACCGAACAGTCGGCGGGCGAGGACGACAGCGAGAACGGGCTCCCGGCCGACGAGCCGGCGGACGACTCGACACCGGGCGGAGCCTCGTCGAGCGGCTCGCCCTCGACGCCGGGACCGTCCGGCAGTCAGGTCACCCCGAGCGGCAGCGGTGCACCGTCCTCGGAGTCGAGCGGGCCGAGCGACAGCCCGAGTTCGGGCCGGCCGACGAGCGGGAGGCCCAGTTCCCCGGGCACGCCCACCAAGTCGCCGACCAGGACACCCACGAAGACGCCGACCAAGTCGGCCACTCCGACCCCGACGGAGACGGAACCGACCGACACCCCCACCCCGACCGACACCCCGACGGATCCGACACCCCCGGGCACCTCCGACTCGGCGAGCGGCCCGTCCACGACGGCGAGCGCCTCCGGCACCTCCGCGGAACCGGTCGTGGCCTGAGCGCACGTCCGCACAGACGTGGAAGGCCCCGGACCGCACAGCGCGGGTCCGGGGCCTTCCACGGTGCGGTGGCCGTGGTCAGAACAGGCGGAGCTTGTCGTCCTCGATGCCGCGCATGGCGTCGTAGTCGAGCACCACGCAGCCGATTCCGCGGTCCGTCGCCAGCACCCGGGCCTGCGGCTTGATCTCCTGCGCCGCAAAGATGCCCTTCACCGGGGCGAGGTGGGGATCGCGGTTGAGCAGCTCCAGGTAGCGGGTCAGCTGCTCCACGCCGTCGATGTCACCGCGGCGCTTCAGCTCCACGGCCACGGTCTTGCCGTCCGCGTCCCGGCACAGGATGTCGACCGGGCCGATGGCGGTGGGGTATTCGCGGCGGATCAGGGTGTAGCCCTCGCCGAGGATCTCGATCCGGTCAGCGAGGAGTTCCTGCAGGTGCGCTTCCACGCCGTCCTTGATGAGGCCCGGATCGACGCCCAGTTCGTGCGAGGAATCGTGGAGGATCTCCTCCATCGTGATGATCAGTTTTTCGCCCGCTTTGTTCACCACGGTCCAGACGCCCTCGGTGTCGTCGGCGCCCTCCTTCAGCGTGCAGGGCGGTGACATCCAGTTGAGGGGTTTGTACGCCCTGTCGTCGGCATGGATGGAGACGCTCCCGTCCGCCTTCACCAGGATGAGACGGGGAGCGGAGGGCAGGTGGGCCGTGAGCCGGCCCGCGTAGTCCACGGAGCAGCGGGCGATGACGAGACGCATGGTCCGCAACGCTACTCGACGACGGGGGCCCGGCGCGATTCTCGCTTCGCCACCCCACCACCACCGCCCACCACAGCGCTTCAGGACCTCGGGCTTGCCCCTCTTTGCGCGCCTTCGTTATTGGCCGGTTGTGTTCCCAATCTCCTGGTGCGGCCCGGACTGCGCCCTTACCGTGGAAGCAGGAGGTCGCCGCGCGTGTACGCTGCGTCGCCGTCCTCCTTCCCTGCCCGTAAGGCCCCGGCCGTCCGCCGGGGTCGCGAGAGGAGAACCCATGTCGCTCGACGTCTCACCGGCGCTGTTGGAACAGGCCGAGCGAGGCGAGGTCGACGAAGCCGACTTCGTCGACTGCGTCCGGACCTCCCTGCCCTACGCATGGGAGATGATCAGCTCTCTGGTGGCCCAGCTGAAGGTCGACGGCGGCGAGTTCGCCGACAACCAGACGCCCCCGCCGGACGAGCAGGCACGTGGTCAGCTGCTGCGTGCGCTCGCGAGTGATGCGATACGCGGTGCGCTGCAGCGGCACTTCGGGGTGCGCCTGGCATTCCAGAACTGCCACCGCGTCGCGGTGTTCCCGCTGGACGCCTCGGTCGACGAGCGGCTGGCCCGATTCACTTCGGTGAGGGGACAGTTGCTCAACCAGTCGCCCGAACTACGGGACTGCTGAACGCTTCTGCTGCCGCTCCGGGCCGCGGGAGGTGCAACTGGCTCCGGGGCGGCAGCTCCCCGTACTCCTACGGGTGTTCATGTCAGTAGTGGCAGTACCTCGGTGCCCAGCCGCGCTACGTTCTCCTCCGTGGCCGCCAGATCTCCCGAACCCTCCACCAGGAGCGCGAACCTGGTGATGCCTGTCCGCTCGGCGGTTGCGGCGAGCCGGTCGGCGGCGAGCCCGGGCGGGCCCACCGGATGAAGGCCGCACAGCAACTCCGTATAGGCGACCGGGTCGCGCATCACGCGGTGCCTGCCGTCGACCGTCACATGGGCGTCCAGTCCCTGTCGCAGCCACCCCGGCATCGCCTTCACGAGTGTCTCCACGGCATCCTCGGACCGGTCCGCGATCTGGGCGACGCCCGCGGAGACATGGCCCGCTTCCCGGACACTCTCGGGCGACCGGCCCGCGGCGAGCGCGGTGGAGCGCCACAGGGCGACCATTTCGGCCTTCTCCTCGTCGCCGCAGTGCATTCCGAGGAGCATCGGCAGGCCGTTCTCGGCGGCGAGTTTCACGCTCTTCGGCGACGTGCACGCGACGATCACCTCGGGGCCGGCCGGCCCTTGCGTGCCGTTCCCGTCGTTCTCGTCGAGCAGCTCGTCGGCCCGGGGGACCACCGCGACCTCACGGAAGCCGAATCGCTCCCCGTTGCCCGCCACGCGTGGTTCGCGCAGCCAGTCGAGCAGCAGGCCCAACGACTCCGGGAAGCCCTTCTCGTACGCCTCCAGGCCCCCTCCGAACACCTCCAGGTCCACCCAGGGGCCGCCCCGTCCCACGCCGAGGGAGAACCTGCCCCCGCTGGTGAGATGGAGCAGCGCGGCCTGTTCACCGAGCGCCACCGGATGTTGGTTCGGCAGCACGCTGACCGCCGTACCGACCCGGATCCTGCGGGTGCGGCCGAGCAGCAGCGCGGCCAGAGTGACGGCGGACGGGCAGACCCCGTACGGCACGAAATGATGTTCTGCCAGCCAGACCGAATCGAGCCCGGACTTCTCCGCGACCTCGGTGGACCGGATCGCGCGATGCAGCGCTTCCCCCGGCCCCTGCCCCGGAAACTGGGCTGCCAGTACGAACGTTCCCACGCGCATCGCCAATTGCCTCCTTGTGGCCGACGCGGCTCTCCCCTACTGGCAACAACGCCTGACACGTGCCAAAGGCACGGTCCACGGCGAAGTTGTTGCGATTTTCCGGTAACCCGTCCTGTCCGGGGCGGTACCGGACGCCTGCCCCGCCCGAATGGCCCTACGCTTGACAGGAACTGCCCAGCCTGCCCCGTGAGGTGTCACGTGTCCCCGCGCCGTAACCGTCCCCGAGGCGGCGAGAGTCCTCCCGACAGCTCGAGCGTGTCGGGGGAGCGCTACGGCGGGGGCGGGCGCGCCGAGGAATGGCAGGGCGAGCAGTGGTCGGTGCGCCCGGTCAGCGGTGCGAGCGCGGCGGGAAAGCGGTATCGCTGCCCCGGCTGCGACCAGGAGATCCCGTCCGGCGTACCGCACCTCGTCGCCTGGTCCGAGTACGGCGGGATCGACGACCGCAGGCACTGGCACAAGGCGTGCTGGAACGCGAAGGACCGCCGCACCACGAGGGTGCAGCGGTCCAGGAACGCGCCACGCTATTGAGCTCCGCAGGACGGGAACCGGTCAGACGTCGCGGCTCTCCAGTGACGCGAAGGCACCGATCATGGTTACGGCCGTGACGCCGATCATGATCCACAGCGGCTCCCAGCCGGACGGCCCCGACGCGGAGACCGAGGCGTCGTAAAGCCCGCCGAGCTGGCTGGGGATCGAGTACTCGAAGAGGGCCTGCTGCACATCGGCGAGCGACTGCGAAAACATGAACATGGCCAGCACCAGCGGCAGTAGTACCACCGCGATCATGATCGTGATCGCCCCGGCGGAGTGCCGGATGAGGGCGCCGACCGCGAGCGACAGCAGTCCCAGGGTCGCGATGTAGAGACCGACGCCGACCGTGGCGCGCAGCCAGTCGTCACCGCTCGCGGTACCGCCGCCCAGGATGGCCGTCTGCAGCGCGGCGACGAGCGTGGTCATCACGGTCGTGATGGTGAAGGTGAGCAGGAAGAAGACGATCGCCTTCGCGCCCAGCACCCGGGCGCGGCTGGGGCAGGCCGTCAGCGTCGTACGGATCATGCCGGTGCCGTACTCGGTGGCGATGGTCATCACGCCGAGTGTGATCACACAGATCGAACCGAGAAGCACACCGAAGAAGCCGAAACTGAGCACCTTGGTGGAGCCGATCTCGGCGTCGGACGCGTTGACGGCGACGGCCGACAGCAGTCCGATGCCGAGCAGCAGCACGATCATGATGCCGAGCGTCCACATCGTGGAGCGCACGGAGCGGATCTTGGTCCACTCGGAGGCGAGCGCGTCGGCGAGGGTGGCGCGGCGCTGCGGGATGGGCGAGGTGTACAGATCGGTGGGCGCCGGCGCCCAGTTCTGCTGCGGGTACTGGTGCGCCTGCTGCTGGTACGGCGCCTGCGGGGTCGGCGGCGTTGTCATCGGGCGTCCTCGCTGGTGTCGCGCTTGGTCAGGTCTGCGGGGCCGGCTGCGGGCGCGGCGGGCGCGGGCACGGCCGGGGCGGCCACGGGGGGTGCCGCGTACGGATTCTGTCCGGGCGGCGGCGGGGCGTACCAGCCCTGCTGCGGCACCTCGGGGACGGTCGGCAGCGGGGGTGCGTATCCGCCGCCCGGCACGGGCTGCTGCAGCCCGGCCTTCTGGTCCACCGTGGAGCGGTAGTCCACGGCGCCCTGCGTCATCCGCATGTACGCCTCCTCCAGCGAGGCCTGGTGCGGTGAGAGCTCCCACAGCCGCACATCCGCCCCGTGCGCCAGGTCACTGATCCGCGGCAGCTGCAGCCCGGTGACCCGCAGGGCCCCGCCAGGCTCCGACATGACCTGGCCGCCCGCCTCCGTGAGCGCGGCGGTCAGCTTCTCCCGCTGCTCGGGCTGCGCATCCGGGACCCGTACCCGTGCGAAATCGGCCGAGTTGGCGGAGATGAAGTCCTTGACGCTCATATCGGCGAGCAGTTGACCGCGCCCGATCACGATCAGATGATCGGCGGTGAGCGCCATCTCGCTCATCAGATGGCTGGAAACGAAGACCGTACGGCCCTCGGACGCCAGCAAACGCATCAGATTGCGGACCCAGAGGATGCCCTCCGGGTCGAGGCCGTTGACCGGCTCGTCGAAGAGCAGCACCTGCGGGTCGCCCAGCAGCGCGGCCGCGATTCCGAGCCGCTGCCCCATGCCGAGGGAGAATCCCTTGGACCGCTTCCTGGCGACGTCCTGCAGGCCCACGACACCGAGCACCTCGTCGACCCGGGCGGCCGGGATACCCGCGAGCTGCGCCAGCGAGAGCAGGTGGTTACGGGCGCTGCGGCCTCCGTGCACCGCCTTGGCGTCCAGCAGCGCACCCACCTGGCGCGGTGCGTTCGGCAGGCTGCGGAAGGGATGTCCGCCGATCGTCACATGGCCGGACGTCGGCCGGTCCAGGCCGAGCATCATGCGCATCGTGGTGGACTTGCCCGACCCGTTGGGACCGAGGAATCCGGTGACGGCGCCGGGCCGCACCTGGAAGGAAAGGTTGTACACGGCCGTCTTCGCGCCGTAGCGCTTGGTCAGGCCGACTGCCTCGATCATGCTCCAGCCCCATCGACTTATCTGTCGTCGGGGCCCAGGCCGTCAGGCCGCACGCCCCCCGTAAGAGTTAGGAGGATATCCAGGCCTTGACGGTTCCGGCCAAGCCGTTCAGCGGAGCGAGTCGCCGAGAGGCGGCAGGTCGTCGTAAAGCCGCAGGTCGACGGAAGCGTCGAGGTACGGCAGGAAGTCGGTCTGCGGGTGCCTTCCTCGCGCAGGGCGGGATCGATGTCCGCCTTCTTGACCCAGGACGACGGGTCGGGGCCGAGCAGTTCACCCAGACGGGGCGAAGCGGCGAGCAGGGCGGCGAGGAGCTCGGACTGGTCGCCGGCGCCGGGACGCGGCGTGCCGTCCGGACCGGCCGGTACACCGTGCGAGCTGAAGTAGATGTACGCGCCGCCGAGCCGTTCCCCGGACGGCATGGTCATCGGGAATTCGTCGCCGGGCAGTATCGCCCGCCGGTGGTCGGGGAACGCGGTGGCATCGACGGCTGCCAGCTGCTCGGCGTCCAGCCAGGCGACGACGAGGACCGCGCTCGCGCCCCGGTCCACGTACGGCGTGCTCGCGACATAGCCGGCCGGACTGATGTGCCCGGAGCAGCCGACGCCGATGCCCTCCACCCGTACCGGCACCATCGGCACGGTGACGGGGATGCCGAGCCGGGTGAGCTTGTGGCCGACCTGGCCGGGGGACGCGTTGGAGCCGACCGCGATGACCGGATGCCGACTGCCGGTCAGCGGTCGTCGATCTCAGAGCCCGGGTGCATCCGCGCTGCCTGGAGACGTCGCCCTTCGACGGCAGCCGTGTCATCTGCAAGAAGTGGCTCAAGGTCCTGGACGAGAAGGGGCAGCGGGCCGACGAGCCTTCGTGGCTCGCCGTGGAGCGAGGGGCGCCCTTCACCGTATGGATCCCGGTGGACGCCACCGTGGGGCAGCTGCCTCTCTCCAGTATTCAGGGCAAGGATCTGTCCGCGTCGGAGGACGCCGAACTCATGGTGAGGCTGACGACGCGGGCGGTGGGACTCGGCAGTGAGGTGGCTGACGAGCGGTGGTTCGACCTGGACGCGGCCCGGGGCGACTTCGAGCTCGGCCGGTTCGTCCCGCTCAAGGCGGACCCTGAGCGGGACGTCTGGCAGTGGGAGGGCTGGGAGGACTTCGACTCGATACCGACCGAGTCCGAGTCGGACCTGTCGGCTACGCGTCCCGCTTCTTGAGCACGAGGTACCCACCGATCAGCGCGGCCACCACCCACGCGGCCAGAATGCCGAGTCCGCCCCACGGCCCGTACGGCGCCGGCTCGCTGTTCATGGCGGCCGGAACCACCTGCATGATCTTGGAGCCCGCCTGGTCGGGAAAGTAGCGGGCCACGTTCTTGGCGCCCGGGACCGCCGACAGGATCTGCGAGACGAGGAAGAAGAACGGCATCAGGATGCCGAGCGACAGCATCGAGCTGCGCAGCATCGTCGCCACACCCATGGAGAAGATCGCGATCAGCCCCATGTAGATGCCGCCGCCGAAGACCGCGCGCAGGACATTCTCCGCACCGATGTCCGTGCGATGGTCGCCGAGGAGTGCCTGGCCGAGGAAGAACGTGGCGAAGCTGGTGGCCAGCCCGACCACCAGCGACAGCACGCCGGCGACCAGGATCTTGCTGAAGAGGAACGAACCGCGCTGCGGCACGGCCGCCAGCGAGGTACGGATCATGCCGGAGCTGTACTCCGTGCTGACCACCAGGACACCGAAGACCACCATCGCGAGCTGGCCCAGGACCATCCCGGAGAAACTGAGGAGGGCCGGGTCGAAGGTGGCCTGCTCCGCCGCGGGGAGTTCGTCGAACTGGGAGTTCATCAGTGCGCAGAGCGCCGCGCTCATCGCCGCGGTGACGGCGAACGCGGAGATCAGGGTCCAGGTGGTGGAGGAGACCGTACGGATCTTGGTCCACTCGGAGGTCAGGACCGCGGGTACCGATGCCATCGTCGTCACGCCCCCTTTCCGGGGCCGGAGGTGCCGGACGTGAAGCTGTCGTGCTGCTGGTTCCACTGCTCGCCCCACTGGGGGCCCGCGGGCGGTGGCGGCCACCCGGCGTGGTCCGCATGGGCGTGGTACTCCACGGAGTCCGCCGTCATCTGCATGAACGCCTCCTCCAGCGAGGCCCGCTGGGAGCTCAGCTCATGCAGCACGATCTGGTGCTGCGCGGCCAGCTCGCCGAGCTGTTCGCTGGTGGAGCCGTCGATCTCCAGCACCCCGCTCCCCGATTCGACCGCGACGATGCCCGCCTCGTGCAGCACATCGCGCAGCCGTTCCTGCTGCGGGGAGCGCATCCGTACATAACCGCGGGAGTTCTGGTGGATGAAATCGGCCATCGAGGTATCGGCGAGCAGGCGGCCCTGGCCGATGACGATCAAGTGTTCCGCGGTGAGCGCCATTTCGCTCATCAGATGCGAGGAGACGAAGATCGTCCGGCCTTCCGCAGCGAGCGTCTTCATCAGATTGCGGATCCAGTGAATTCCCTCGGGGTCCAGACCATTGACGGGTTCGTCGAACATCAGGATCTCGGGATCACCGAGCAGCGCGGCCGCGATTCCGAGCCGCTGGCCCATTCCGAGGGAGAACGACTTGGACTTCTTCTTCGCCACCGCGGTCAGGCCGACGGTGTCGAGGACTTCCGGGACGCGGTTCTCCGGGATGCGATTGCTCTGCGCGAGACAGAGCAGATTGTTGTACGCGCTGCGTCCTCCGTGCATCGACTTGGCGTCGAGCAGCGCACCGATGTGTTTCAGGGGCTCCGACAGCTCACGGTAGTGCTTGCCGTCGATCCGCACCGATCCGCTGGTCGGGTTGTCGAGATCGAGCATCATCCGCATCGTGGTGGACTTGCCCGCCCCGTTCGGGCCCAGAAAACCCGTCACCATTCCAGGCCTGACCTGGAATGAGAGGTGGTCGACGGCAACCTTGTTACCGAAGCGCTTGGTGAGGCCATCAAGCTCGATCATGCGCTCACGCTAGAACGGCCACGCGCCCGGCGCCACCACAAGGGCGGAACCGGGCGCGCAAAGGGTACAGCTGAGGTACCGAGGCGTCAGCGGGTCTGCTGAGCCGGGACACCACGGGTGACGGGCTCGTCGTCCACCGGCGAACCCGCGGCGGCCACCGCGGCACCGGTCAGCGTCGCCAGCATCTCGCGGACGTTGGTCAGCTGCGCGTTGATGGAGTCGCGGCGGTTGGTGAGCGCCGCCAGCTCGCGCTCCGATTCGCTGCGGATCCGGTCGGCCTTGGCGTTCGCGTCGGCCACGATGTCCTCGGACTGGCGCTGAGCGGTCTCCACGGTCTGACGCGCCCGGCGCTCGGCGTCCGTACGGAGCTTCTCGGCCTCCAGGCGGAGTTGCTCGGCGCGGTGCTCGATCTCGGCGAGGCGCTTCTCGGCCTTGGCCTGACGGGACGCGAGGTCGCGCTCCGACTGGTCGCGGCGCTTGGCCAGGTTGGTCTCGAAGTCCGCGGCGGCCTGGGCGGCCTTGGCGCGGGTCTCCTCGAAGAGGGCGTCGGCCTCCTCGCGCTTCTGCGCCGCGTCCTTCTGGGCCTCGGTACGGAGCGCGTTGGCCTCACTCTTGGACTTCTCGACGATGCGGACGCCCTCGTCCTCGGCCTTCGCCTTGCGCTCGGCGGCGAACGACTCGGCGTCGTTGCGCACCTGCTGGGCGGCCGACTCGGCGAGCTCGCGGTGCTGCTCGGCGGCGCGACGGGCCTCCTCGCGCAGGTCCTTCGCCTCCTCCTCGGCGAGGCGGAGAATCTTCTCCACACGCGCACCGAGCCCCGCGTACGACGGCTCTGCGTCGTTCACCTGGGCCTGGGCGTTCTGCGTTTCGAGGTGAAGCTCCTCGATGCGCTTTTCCAGAGACGTGATGCGGGTCAGAGCACTATCACGGTCGGCGACCAGCTTGGTAATGCGGTCATCCACCTGACCGCGGTCGTAACCACGCCGCACGAGCTCGAAGCCGAAGGGGGAGGAAGGGTCACTCATGGGGTTCCTGTCGAAGTAAGACCGGTGAGGTGATAGAGGGAATCCTAGGGGCCTGGGCGGCGTGTCATCGAGTGGATGCCCGTTTGATCTGGAGAATGACACCCCTTTTGAGTGGCTGACCCCCGGAACCCTTGCCACTCGGAGGGTTGAACGTTCTTGTCGAAGCACGTGACACGGTCGGTCGACTACCCATCGGACGACTTGCCACTCGATCGAGTGCCTGCCGAGGCTCCGGCTTTGACGCCGGTGGACCCGCCACCCGCACCCTTTCCGCCGCCCGTCGGTGCCTCGAAGGACTCCAACGCCTCCAGTACGTCCTGGACGCGGGAGATCTCCGTGTTGATGTCCTCGCGCCGGCGCACCAGGACGTCGAGCTCGCGCCGACCCTCGTCGACCGTCCGCTTCGCCTCCTGCTCGGCGTCGGCCCGCAGCTTCTCGGCCTCGCGGACCATGGTGGCCTTCTTCTGCTCGGCCTCCTTCAGCAGCGACTCGGCCCGCTTGACCGCGGCGATCCGGACCTTGCTCGCCTCCGAATTCGCGTCCGCCAGCAGCTCCTTCGCCTTCGCCGCGGCCTCCTCGCGCTGTTCGGTCGCCGCCTTCATCAGCTTGTCGACGCGCTCGCCCGCCGTCTTCATCTGCTCGGAGGTCTCCCGTCGGGCACGGTCGTGCAGCTGCTCGATCTCGCTCTCCAGACGCGTCCGGAGCTCCTCCGCCCGCTCGCGAATGGCCGTGGCGTCCCGGCGCGCACCGACCAACAGCTCGTCCGCGTCCGTACGCGCCCGCTCCACCAGGGTGTTGCCCTCGACGGTCGCCTCGGAGGTGATCCGCACGGCCTCCTTGCGGGCCGCGCCGACCATCGTGTCGGCCTGCTCCTCGGCCTCGGTGGCGGCGCGCAGCGCCTCCTCCTGGGCCTTGTTCATGAGCTGGTCTGCCTGCTCGGCGGCGTCCGCACGGCGCTTCGCCGCCGCCTCGCGCGCCTCGTCGAGCAACCGGTCCGCCTCCGCGCGGGCCTCGCCGCGCAGCTGCTCGGCCGCCGCCTCCGCGTCGGTGCGCACCCGCTCCGACTCCTCACGGGTGCGTGCCGCGTGCTCCTGAGCCGAGCCGACAGTGGCCGCCGCCTCCGCGCGCAGCCGCTCCGCCTCGTCGGTCGCCTCACCGAGGAGCCGGTCGGCCCGGGCCGTGGCGTCGCCGACGAGGGTCGTCGCCTGCTCTGTCGCCTCGGTGCGGATCCGCTCGCTCTCGCCCGTCGCCTCGCCGACGAGCCGGTCGGCGTGCGTCGCGGCGTCCGAACGCATCCGGTTGGCGTCCTCGCGGGCCTCCGCACGGCTGCGGGAGGCATCCTGCTCGGCCGAGGCCAGCGCGTCCGAAGCCTCGGTGCGCATCCGCTGGCTGTACTCCGCGGTGTCCGAGCGCAGCCGATCCGACTCGGTGATCGCGTCGCTGACGGTCCGTTCGGCCATCGCCTTGGCGGCCTCGGACTCCTCCTGCGCCTCCCGGCGGATCCGGCTCGCGTCCTCGCTCGCCCGCTCCCGCTCCGCGTACGCATCGGCGCGGACCCGGTCCGCCTCCTCCTGCGCCTCGGCCTTCGTCCGCTCCGCCACGTGCTCGGCGGTGGAACGCAGCCCGGCGATCTCCGCCTCGGCCTGCTCCTGGAGCCCGGAGACCGAGTCCCGTACCTGCTGGGCGGTCTGCTCGGCCGCGGAGACCATCTCGGTCGCCCGCGCGTCCGCCTCCTCGACCAAGCGGTGCGCCTCGGCCTGCGCCTCCTCGACCCGCTTGCGGGCGGAGGCGAGAAGCTCCTCGCTCTGCTCGCGGGCGCGCTCGCGCTCCTGGTTCGCCTCGGTGCGCGCCGCGTCGAGAGTCTCCTCCGCCTCGCGGCGGCGCCGGTTCGCCTCCTCCTGCGCGGCGGCCAGCGCCTCGGCGGCCTCGGTGCCCACGCGTTCGGCGGCGGCCGCGGCCTCGGCCCGTACCCGGTCGGCACTGTCCTGGGCCTCGGACTTGAGCCGCTCCGCCTCGGCGGCCGCCTCGCTGCGCAGCCGTACGGCGACGGACTCGCCCTCGGCACGAGACTGCGACGCATCCGCCGCGGCCTCGTCGCGCAGCCGCTCGGCCTCGGTCTCCGCCTGCGTCTGCAGGGCGCGCAGCCGCTCGGCGGCCTCCGCGCGCAGTCGCTCGGACTCCTCGTTGGTCTCGCGGCGGATGCGCTCCGCCTCGCCGCGCGCGTCAGTCAGCGTCTGCTCGGCGGCCGTGACCCGGTCCGTGGCCTCGGTGCGCAGCCGGGTCAGCTCGTCGGCGGCCTCGGCCTGGCGGGCGGCGACCGCACGCTCGGTCTCCTCCCGGAGCGCGGCCGCCGCCTGCTCGGCCGTGGCCGTGGTGGACTCAGCCTGCTCCTCGGACTCCGTACGCAGGCGGTCGGCCTCGGCACGGGCCCGCTCCAGCGCCTCCTCGGCCTGGCTGCGCAGGGCCGTGGCGCGCTCGGCGGCCTCGGTACGGACCCGGTCGCTCTCGGTGCCCGCGGCGGTCCGCAGTTCCTCGGCGTCCGCCTTCGCCTTGGACAGCAGCTCCTCGGCGGTCTTCGCGCCTTCCTCGATCTGCTGGACGGCCTCGCGGCGGGCCTCGCCCCTGATCCGCTCGCCCTCGGCGACCGCCTCGGAGCGCAGCTGCTCGGCCTCGCCGCGCAGCCTGCGGGCCTCCTCCTGCAGTTCGACGGTCCTGGCCCGGTACTCCTCGGTGTCGTCCTTGGCCGCGCCCTTGAGCTGGTCGGCCTGTTCGGCGGCCTCGCCGCGCAGCCGGTCCGCCTCGGCTTCGGCCTCGCGGCGGATCCGGTCGGCCTCCTCGCTCGCCGCCTTCGTGGTCGCCCGTGCGTCGTCGGACGCCTTGGTCAGCACCTCCTCGGCGGTCCTGGCCGCCTTGGCGAGCTGGGCCGCGGTGTCCTCGGCGGCCGCCGTGCGGGCCTTCTCGGTCGCCTCGGACTTGATCCGGTCCGCCTCGGCGCGGGCGTCGGCGAGTGCCTGCTCGGCTTCCGCCTTCAGCGCCTCGGCGTCCTTCGTGGCCTCGCCGACCAGCCGGGCGATCTCCGACTTGGCCGTACGGGTGCGCTGCTCGTTCTGCGACTCGGCGCCGGCCAGCCGCTTGACCGCGGCCTCCTTCGCCTCGGAGAGGACCTTTTCCGCCTCCAGGCGGGCCTCGCGCAGTTGCGTCTCGGCCTCTTGCATGCGCTGCTCGGCGGCCCGGTTCAGTTCGGCCGTCTGCTGCCGGGTCTGTTCGGTCTCCGCGGTCGTGGACGTGCGCAGCTGTTCGGCGTGGCTGGTGGCCTCCTGCGCCTGGCTGGAGGCGGCGCCCAGCAGGCGCTCGGCGTCCTTGCGGGCGCGCAGCAGGATCGCTTCGGCCTCGGAACGGGCGGACTCCGCCTCGGAGCCGAGCCGCTGCCGGGTCTCGTCGGCGAGCCGGGCGGCCTCGGCGCGGGCGCCCGCCAGGGACTGCTCGGCCTCGGCCCGGGACTCGTCGAGCAGCCTGCGGGCCTGGGACTCGGTCCTGGCCCGGAGCTGCTCGGCCCAGGCGACGTTCTCGTTGACATGCGACTCGACGGTCTGGCGGCGCTCCGCCAGCTCCTGGTCGAGGCGCTGGCGTCGCTGCACGGCCTCGTTGTGAAGCTCGGCCTGCAGCCGCGCCTGGTGCTCGGCGTGCTCCTGCAGGATCCGCTGCGTCTGCGCCCGGGCGTCACGGAGCTCGCGTTCGGCGTCGGTGCGCAGCTGGTCGGCCTGGATCTGGGCATTACGGAGCAGTTGTTCGGCCTGGTAGCCGATGTCCGCGCTGTCGTAGGCGGGACGGGTCGCGAGATTGCGCCGAGCCTCGTGCAGCTTGGCGCGCAAGACCTCGACCTGGTAACCGAGGTCCTCGGCGTGCTGGACGGCCTTCTCCCGGTCGGTCTTCAGCCGGTCCATCTCGGCTTCGAACCGCGAGAGATGGTCGTCTTCAGCTCGGTGGCTCTCCTGGCGTTCGTAGCCCCGCACTGCGCGGTCCCATCCGTCCCCTGGTCGCAACTCTCCAAACGAGTACCGCTCGCCGGCGAACGGTCCCCCGGGGAATGGTGACAGATCAACGGCTGGGGACGCGGCGCGGCCCCGACCCGGCCCCGGCCCGGAACCGCCCACTCTACCGGGCCGGGTATCCGGAGGTCAGTGCTCCGCTCGGGACGTGACCAGTTCGGTGAGAACGCCATGGCAGTCCTTGGGGTGCAGGAAGGTGATCCGTGACCCCATCGACCCGGTCCTGGGCTCGTCGTAGAGCACCCTGACCCCCTTGGAACGGATGTTCGCGGCGTCCTCGTCGACGTCTGCGGTGCCGAAGGCGATGTGGTGGACCCCTTCGCCGTTCTTGGCCAGCCATTTACCGACGGCCGAGTCCTCGCGCGTGGGTTCCAGGAGCTGGAGGTAGGAGGCTCCGCCGTCCGAGGTCTCGTTGATCTTGAGCATGGCCTCGCGCACGCCCTGCTCCTCGTTGACCTCGGAGTGGAAGACTTCGAAGCCGTAGGTCGAGCGGTAGAACTCGACAGTTCTGTCGAGGTCGAAACAGGCGATTCCGATGTGGTCGATTCGCGTCAACATGGACAACAGTGGAGCGCTCCACCGATGGTTACGCAACGTGCGCGCGATCACACCCGCTGCAGGATGACGGGCGGGGTACCGCTCAGTACATTCGAGTAAACCCTCGTTCACATCTAATCCAAGGGGCCGTGCCTCATGTCTGGAACGACCGGTACCACCTCAGTGATCGTCGCGGGCGCCCGTACGCCCATGGGCCGTCTTCTCGGCTCCCTGAAGAGCTTCTCCGGAGCCGACCTCGGCGGCTTCGCCATCAAGGCCGCCCTGGACCGGGCGGGCATCGGCGGCGACCAGGTCGACTACGTGATCATGGGCCAGGTGCTCCAGGCCGGGGCGGGGCAGATCCCGGCACGCCAGGCCGCGGTCAAGGCCGGTATCCCGATGAACGTTCCCGCGCTCACCGTCAACAAGGTCTGCCTCTCCGGTCTCGACGCGATCGCCCTGGCCGACCAGTTGATCCGTGCGGGTGAGTTCGACGTCGTCGTCGCCGGCGGCCAGGAGTCCATGACCAACGCCCCGCACCTGCTCCCGAAGTCCCGCGAGGGCTACAAGTACGGTGCGATCGAGATGCTCGACTCGATGGCGTACGACGGTCTGACCGACGCCTACGAGAACATCCCGATGGGCGAGTCCACCGAGAAGCACAACACCCGCCTCGGCCTGAGCCGCGCCGACCAGGACGAGATCGGCGCCCTGTCCCACCAGCGCGCCGCCGCCGCCCAGAAGAACGGTCTCTTCGAGGCCGAGATCACCCCGGTCGAGATCCCGCAGCGCAAGGGCGACCCGATCCTCTTCTCCAAGGACGAGGGCATCCGCGCCGAGACGACCGTCGAGTCCCTCGGCAAGCTCCGGCCCGCCTTCGCCAAGGACGGCACGATCACCGCGGGCACCTCCTCGCAGATCTCCGACGGCGCCGCCGCTGTCGTCGTGATGAGCAAGGCCAAGGCCGAGGAGCTGGGCCTGGACTGGATCGCCGAGATCGGCGCCCACGGCAACGTGGCGGGCCCGGACAACTCGCTCCAGTCGCAGCCGTCCAACGCGATCAAGCACGCGCTGAAGAAGGACGGCCTGAGCGTCGAGGACCTCGACCTCATCGAGATCAACGAGGCGTTCGCGGCCGTCGCCGTCCAGTCGATGAAGGACCTCGGCGTCTCCCCGGAAAAGGTGAACGTCAACGGCGGCGCCATCGCGCTCGGCCACCCGATCGGGATGTCCGGCGCCCGCGTGGTGCTGCACCTGGCGCTGGAGCTGAAGCGGCGCGGCGGCGGCACGGGTGCGGCGGCGCTGTGCGGTGGCGGCGGTCAGGGCGACGCGCTGATCATCCGCGTCCCGGGCAAGTAGTCCTCGTAACGTACGCACAGAGTGAACCGAACGGAGCGGTGATGGTGGACGTCCCCACCCTGGTCGAGCAGGCCCGTGAAGGCCGGCCGCGGGCCGTGGCCCGGCTGATCTCCCTGGTGGAGGGGGCGTCACCGCAACTGCGCGAGGTGATGGCGGCCCTCGCGCCACTGGCCGGGAACGCGTACGTCGTCGGCCTCACCGGTTCACCGGGTGTCGGCAAGTCGACCTCGACGTCGGCGCTCGTCTCGGCGTACCGGCGGGCCGGCAAGCGGGTCGGCGTCCTCGCCGTCGACCCGTCGTCGCCGTTCTCCGGCGGCGCGCTCCTCGGCGACCGGGTCCGGATGTCGGAGCACGCCTCCGACCCCGGCGTCTACATCCGCTCCATGGCCACCCGCGGGCATCTGGGCGGCCTCGCATGGTCGGCGCCGCAGGCGATCCGGGTGCTGGACGCGGCGGGCTGCGACGTGATCCTGGTGGAGACGGTCGGCGTCGGCCAGTCGGAGGTGGAGATCGCCTCCCAGGCCGACACCTCGGTGGTGCTCCTCGCGCCCGGCATGGGCGACGGTATCCAGGCGGCGAAGGCCGGAATCCTGGAGATCGGCGATGTGTACGTCGTCAACAAGGCCGACCGGGACGGCGCGGACGCCACCGCGCGCGAGCTCAACCACATGCTGGGTCTCGGGGAGTCCCGCGGCCCCGGCGACTGGCGGCCGCCGATCGTGAAGACGGTCGCAGCCCGGGGCGAGGGCATCGACGAGGTCGTCGAGGCCCTGGAGAAGCACCGGGCGTGGATGGAGGAGCACGGCGTCCTGGCCGAGCGCCGCACGGCGCGCGCGGCCGGCGAGGTCGAGACGATCGCGGTCACCCGACTCCGCGAACGCATCGGCGACCTGCACGGCGACCGCCGCCTCGGCGCCCTGGCCGAACGCATCGTGGCGGGCCGCCTGGACCCGTACGCGGCGGCGGACGAACTGGTGGCGGGGATCACGGGCGAGTCCTGACGGGAGGGTTCCGGCGGGAAGTGCTGAACGACGAGGCCGGGGGCGGCGTGCGGGCCGCCCCCGGCCTCGCCGTTCGTGGAGAACCACGCCTGCGCGGAATGTGTCGAGTGCATGGAAGGATGCCGTCGGACGCATGTCATGCACACCGGGGGGAAGCGACACATGCTGGGGCCGCTGCGCGAGGATTCGCCCGGACGGATCGGGCCGTACGGTGTACGGGCCCGGCTCGGCGCGGGCGGTATGGGAGAGGTCTTCCTCGGTGACCGGGGGGACGGCAGCGCACCCGTCGCCCTGAAGACCGTGCGCCGGGACGTCGCGCAGGATCCCGGCTTCCGCAGCCGCTTCCGCCGCGAGATCGCGGTCGCCCGCTCCGTCACCAGCCCCTTCCTCGCGCCGCTGCTCGACGGGGACGCAGACTCCGAAGTGCCCTGGCTGGCCACCGGATACGTGGCCGGGCCGACCCTGTCCGCCGCGATCCGCCGGGCCGGCGCGATGGACGAGGGCGAGGTACGGATGCTCGGCGCCGGGCTCGCCCGCGCGCTCGCGGCCGTCCATGCGGCCGGCGTCGTGCACCGGGATGTGAAGCCCAGCAATGTGATGCTTGCCGAGGACGGTCCGCGGGTCATCGACTTCGGGATCGCGCGGGACGGCGGCGCCGCCCCGCTGACCACCACCGGCCGGATGGTCGGCAGCCCCTCCTTCATGTCTCCGGAACACGTGGCGGGCAGCGGGCGCGTCACCTTCGCCTCCGACGTCTTCTGTCTCGCTTCCGTGCTCTGCTTCGCCGCCACCGGCCGCGATCCCTTCGGTGACGGGCCGGTCGCCGCCGTGCTGTACCGGGTCAAGTACGTCGAGGCCGATCTCGAAGGCGTGCCGGACGCGCTGCGCGCCGTTCTCGCCGACTGCCTGACCGCCGAGCCCGCCGACCGCCCGACCGCCGCCGGACTCGTCGAGCGGCTCGCCCCGGGCGCGGCGCGGCAGTGGCCCGAGCCGGTACGGCAGCACATCGCCGAGTACGGCAGGGAACTGGCCCGGGTCCGCGCCCTCGACGGACCGCTGCTGCCCGGCTACACGCCGACCGAGGCGGCCGTCGGCAGCCGGGCGCTGATCCATCAACTTCCCACCCAGGGAACTGATTTCGCTCCCGGTCTGCATGTCGCGCATACGCAGGGCCCCGGGCTCCCCCAGGCCGGAGGCCCGCCCCGGCGGCGCGCCCTGGTGGCCGCTCTGGTGGCACTGGTCCTCGCGGGTGCGGCGACAGGCGCGATCCTGGCCCTGCGCAACAACGACGCTGGCAACAACACTGCTTCTTCCGGAGGGAGTTCGCCCGCGCCCGTCGCAATGGTCGCCGGAGTGGACGAGGACGGTGGACTGGACGGCTCGGGCACGGTTCCGTACGGCCGACAGGTTCGTCCCGCGGGATGGAAGCCCTGGCGGGGGAAGTTCACCAAGGCTCCGCTGGGCTGCACGGCGGGCAACCGCGTGGTCGTGTGCCGGATGGTGGACGGCACCTATGAGGCGCTGTCGGCAGCCGACGGCAGGCACTTGTGGTCCCGGGACGCGGGGGAGACCGGACGGTCCGCCGGCTACGGGCCGCGCGGGCAGTTCTTCATGCCCGCGGGCGCCACCCGTCCCGCCGTTTCCGGCGACACTGTCGTGATCGTCGCGGCGCAACGGGTGCAGGTCCTGGACGCCAGGACCGGCAAGGTCCGCTGGGACGCGCGGGCCGGCGGGGCCTATACGCCGGAGAGCAAACCGCTGGTCGCCGACGGCATGGTCTTCGTCGCGTCGCTGCAACTGCCCGAAGGCACAGAGCTCCTGGCGTACGACCTGCGGACCGGGACCGAGAAGTGGCGCGCACCGCTGGCCAAGAAGGATCTGGCCTCTTTCGAGAAGCGCAACTACTGGCCGCTCGCCGCCCAGGACGGGGCGCTCTACGCCATGACATCGGATGGTGTGAGGGCCTATCGGATCAAGGACGGCAACGTGCTCGGCACGGCCGCCGGACCGACGACGCAGACGACAGGTGACGAGATTCCCGACACCGGGTGCGACTCCGTCAGAGTGCGCGGATCCGCGGTCTTTTGCCCGACCTACGTGTCCACCGGTGAACGCGGCGACTTCCGGGGTGACCTGACCCTTCTGCGCTTGAAGGGACCGGGGCTGGGCGAGCCGGACGAATACCGCCTGCCCAAGGGATCCGTCGCTGACACGCTGCTGGGCGCGGTCGCCGACAACGTCGTGACCTTGCGGCGGCAGGCGCTCGAAGCCACCGACCAGGCCGGTGCCGCCCAGCCGCAGATGATTGTGGTCGGCGGGGCGGACGAGAGCGCCGTCGGCCGGTACCCGCTGAAACTGTCGGCGCCGGGCGGCCGGTCGAACCCCACCTCCGACCCCATGATCGTGGCGGGCCGGGTGGTGTGGGCGGACAGCTCCGCGCTGTACACCGTGCCGCTCGGTAGGGACGGCAGGCCGGGCGCGGTCCGCCGGACGGTGCTCAACGGGGCGCCGGGCCCGACGGTCGCGCCGGCGTACGACGCTGTCACGAACGGCGTGGACTTCGAGAAGGAACTCCTCGACCCGGTCCTCCTGCCCGTTGGCGGCGTGGTCCATGTGATCTACGACCAGGGCACGGTGGTCTCCGTGCCGCTGCCCGAATGAACCGTCCCCGGGTGAAGTGGAGTGTGCGGTGATCGAGCCGCTTCCGGCCGGACGACGTCGGGTGATCGGTCCGTACGAGTTGCTCGGGCTGCTGGGCGCGGGCGGCATGGGCGAGGTGTATCTGGCCAGGCCGGTCGTGCCCGAGGACGGGCGTCTCGTCGCGCTGAAGACCATCCGCGCCGATCTCGACCTCGACGACGGTTTCCGCATCCGTTTCCGCCGCGAGATCGACGCCGCCGGTCTCGTGCACAGTGAGCACACCGCGGCCCTCGTCGGTGGCGACTCCGGCGACCGGCTGCCCTGGCTGGCGACGGAGTATGTCCCCGGTCCCTCGCTCGCTGAAGCAGTCACGCGCAGCGGTCCGCTGCCGGAGCCGGTGGTACGGGCGCTGGGCGCCGGTCTTGCCCGTGCCCTCGCCGACATGCACGCCGTGCGCGTGCTCCACCGCGATCTCAAGCCCGGCAACGTGCTGCTGGGCACCCACGGGCCGAAGGTGATCGACTTCGGGATCGCCCAGGCCTTCGACGCCACTCAGCTGACCCGGACCGGGGTCGTGGTGGGCAGCCCGGGCTACATCTCGCCCGAGCACGTCAACGGCTCGCGGGCGCTCGTACCGGCGTCCGATGTGTTCTGCCTCGGCGCGGTCCTCGCCTTCGCGGCGAGCGGACGGGGGCCGTTCGACGACTCCGACATGGCGGCCGTGATCTTCCGGATCTCCCAGGGAGATGCCGAACTGGCCGGTGTGCCGACGCAGTTGCGTGTGGTGATCGAGCGATGCCTCAGCAGCAGCCCTGCCGACCGGCCGACCCCGCAGGAACTGATCGCCCTGTTGCAGCCGAGGGAAGCGGCGCCGGGGGGATTCGTATGGACGGACGGGGTGCGGGCGCAGCTCGCCTCGTACGAGGCCGATGCCCGCGCCTGTGTCGACGCGGTTCCACCGGCGTCGGCGGACCGGCCGATGCCCGCGCACCCTTCCCGAACGCCGACCTTCCCCGGGTATGCCCCTGCAGTCGGTACGACCGTGGCGGGCGGCGCATCCCGGAACGGGCGGCTGCGCATGGGAGCGGCGGTCGCCGCTGTCGTCGTATCTCTCGTGCTCGGCTTTGTGCTCCTGCCCGGTCTGTTCAAGCCGGGCGGAAGCGGCGGTGGTGCGGCGACCGGTGCCGGCCCGAGCGGGTCCGCGGCCACGCCGGCCGTGAAACGGCCGACCGGACCGGTCGTCGTTCCCGCCGCGGACGCGGGGCACACCGGAGACTTCGGGAGCGCGGGCGCGGACCGCTCGCTCCGGTCGGTCGACTGGCATCCTTGGAGTGCGAAAGTCGCGGACGGCGAAGTGGGATGTGTGCTGGCGAGCGCGGCACTGGTCTGCGCCGGAACCGGAGGCGTCACCGCGCTGAATGCCGCGGACGGCTCACAGCTGTGGAAGGCGGGTGCCGGGACGGGGGCGGCGTTGATGGGTGGGGCGGTGAAGGACACTGCCTACGCCTTCGCGGACGGACGCCTCGTCGCGTTCCGCATCCGGGACGGCCATGAGGCGTGGAGCCTGCCGCTCCCCGCCGGGCAGCGCGCCACCACCGCTATCGAGAAGGACGACGTCCTCCTGTACGTCACCCAGGACGAAGGAGCATCGGCGGGGAAGCTGTATGCCCGTCGACTCACCGGCGACCGCGCGCAGTTGTGGACGCGCCCGGTCGACGGGGGCGACGTCACGCTGGCCGCCGCCGGGGACCGGGTCGTCGTAGTGGGCCGTTCCCTCGACGTTCTGGACGCCGCGAGCGGCCGGCCGGCCGGACGAGTCGAGAACGGTGGAGACCGGTGCGGCTCACCGGTGCTCGCCGGGCACGAGCTGCTCTGCACGGCCGACGTCGGCCTGAACGTCATCGATGTGAACTCCCCGCAGCAGGGCGGGCGGACGATTGCCGAAGGGATCCATGCCATCAGGCAGCCCGCCGTCTCGGACGACGGCACGGTCGTCGTGACCGCCGAGAACCAGGTGTACGCGTACGGTCTTGCCGACGGCGGACTGAAGTGGACCAGCGGTGACACACTCGGCTTCGACGGCACGCCCCATGTGGTGGGTGACCAGGTCGTTGTCACCACAGAGGAGTCGATGGAGTCGTACGACCTGCATGCGGAGGGGAACAACGAGAGCAGGAGTGGGAAGCGCTACACCGGCTGGCCCGGGAAGAAGACCGAGCCGGTGCTGATCGCGAGCGGCGACATGAACTTTCTGATCTTCGCCACAGGGCTGGTGGTCTCGGGGTACGGGCTCTGATCAGTCGTCGCCGTGGTCGTCCCCGTGGCGGCCGTCGTCCGGTCGGTCCGCGGTGACCGCGGCGGTCTTCGCGTCCACGTTCAGCTCGTGACGGTTGCCGTCCTTGCCCGTGATGTCGACCTCCCAGTGCAGCGCGCCGCTCCGGCCGACGGTGTCGTCCAGCTCGATCGAGGTGACCGTGCCCGGCGCCGCGCGCAGTGCCGCGTCCACCGCCGCGCCGAGCGGGACCGGCGCCGAGCGGGGAGCGTGCCGGCCGCGGTCGTCGTTGTCGTCGGAGGCGTGCGTGCCGAGCACCTTCGCGCTGCGCGCGTCGACCGTCACGTCGTGCCAGGTCCGGTCGGAGCCGTACAGGTCGAGCTCCCAGACCGGCTTGCCGTCCTCGTCGTCCCGCTCGGCCTCGGTGACCGTGCCGGGGACCGCCTTGACGGCCGCCGCGACGGCGTCGTCCAGGCCGACGGGGGTGGTGGCGTTGCGGCTGCTGTCGTCGTGGCCGACGCGGGTGGTCGCGTTGCGACTGCTGTCGTCATGGCTGTCCCGGCCGTGGCCGTCCGCAAAGGCGACGGCTGTGGCGGTCCCGCCGCCGATGAGTACGGCCGCGGTGACGGCGGCGACGACGATCTTGCGCTTCATGTGGGTTCCTCCCCTGTCGGATGGCCGATGTGCGATGTCCTCCACACTGCGGGGGCGATGCTGAACGCAGGCTGAAGCCACCTGAAGCCGTCTTCAGGTTCGGTTTGCGACTCTGTGCGTATGCGCCTGTTGATCGTGGAGGACGAGAGACGGCTGGCGATGTCCCTGGCCGGGGGACTCACCGCCGAGGGCTTCGCCGTGGATGTCGTGCACAACGGCCTCGAAGGGCTGCACCGCGCGAGCGAGGGGGTGTACGACCTCGTGATCCTCGACATCATGCTGCCCGGGATGAACGGCTACCGGGTCTGCGCCGCTCTGCGCGCCGCCGGTGACGAGGTGCCGATCCTGATGCTGACGGCGAAGGACGGGGAGTACGACGAGGCGGAGGGGCTCGACACCGGCGCCGACGACTATCTGACCAAGCCGTTCTCCTACGTGGTGCTGGTCGCCCGGATCCGGGCGCTGCTGCGACGCCGCGGCGGTTCCGCCTCGCCCGTGATCACCGTCGGCGCGCTGCGGATGGACACCGCCGCTCGCCGCGTTCTTCTCGGCGAGGACGAAGTCACGCTCACTGCCAAGGAGTTCGCCGTGCTGGAGCAGCTGGCTCTGCGGGTGGGCCAGGTGGTGAGCAAGGCGGACATCCTGGAACACGTCTGGGACTTCGCGTACGACGGGGACCCGAATATCGTCGAGGTGTACGTCAGCGCACTGCGCCGCAAGCTCGGCGCGGCGTCCATCCGTACGGTGCGGGGCGCCGGCTACCGGCTGGAGGCGCTGTGAGGTCGGTACGGGCCAGGGCCGCGGCCGGCGCCATGGTCGTGGTCGCCGTCGCGCTGATCGGTGCGGGGATCGCCGTACTCCTCGTGCTGCGCGCCAACCTGACCGATCAGGCGGGCCTGCAGGCGGAGGTGGCGGCCCGGGAGGTCGCCGGGCAGCTGGCCCTCGATGTGCCGTACGGGCGGCTGGACCTGCCCGACGTGGAGGAGCACCCCGTCCAGGTGACCGACGGGGACGGGCGGCTGGTCGCCGCGTCCAAGGAACTGGAGGCGGTCTCCGGGACCGGCACCGACCGGGTCACGCCCAACGCGTCGCCGACGCCGGGAAGTTCCGGCAGCGGCAGCGGCAGCGACGACGACGGAAGCGGCGACCGCCACGGCGGCGACGACCACCGCGACGACGACGCGAACACCCCTGCCCGCGGTGAGGTGTCCACCGACGACCCGGACTTCACCAACGGCACCGCCACCGTCGACGGCGACACGGCCGACTACCGCTTCGCCGCCGTCTCCGCGACCACGAGCACCGGCGTGACCCTGACCGTCCACGCGGGCGCCCCGCTCGCCACCGAACAGAAGGCGGTGGGCAGTGTGCGCGCGGCGATGCTGATCGGGCTGCCCGTCATGCTTCTCGTCGTCGCCGCGGTGACCTGGCTGGTGACGAGGCGCGCGCTGCGGCCCGTCGAGGGCATCCGGGCGGAGATGGCCGCGATCACGGCGTCCGAGGACCTGTCCCGGCGGGTGCCGGAGCCCGGTTCGCGCGACGAGATCGCCCGGCTGGCCCGTACCACCAACGAAACCCTGACCGCGCTGGAAGCCTCCGTCGGCCGGCAGCGCCGCTTCGTCGCGGACGCCTCGCACGAGCTGCGCAGCCCGATCGCCTCGCTGCGCACGCAGCTGGAAGTGGGCGAGGCCCATCCGGAGCTGCTGGACCTGCGCGGCGCGGTCGCCGACACCGTACGACTCCAGGCGCTGGCCGCCGATCTGCTGCTGCTGGCCCGGCTGGACGCGGGGGAGCGGCCGGGGAACACCCCGGTGGACCTGGGCGCTCTGGTCCACGAGGAGGTCTTGCAGCGCACCGGCGACCGGATCCCGGTGGCGATGTCCGTACCGGAGTCGGGGCACCTCGAAGTCACCGGATCGCGCGGGCAACTGGCGCGCGTGATCGGCAACCTGCTGGACAACGCGGAGCGTCACGCGGAGAGCTCGGTGGCCGTGTCCGTCTTCAGGGATCACGGCAGCGTGGTCGTCGCGGTCACCGACGACGGGGCGGGCGTCCCGGAACCCGAACGCGAGCGCGTCTTCGAACGCTTCGTCCGCCTCGACGATGCGCGGTCCCGGGACGAGGGCGGCGCGGGTCTGGGACTCCCCATCGCGAGAGACGTGGCCCACCGACACGGAGGCACTCTGACAGCGACCCGAGCCGCAGAGGGCGGCGCCCGCTTCGCACTGCGCCTGCCCGGAACGGAATCAAGCCCATCGGGCGACTGAGGACAGAGCCCGCGCCCCCGTGCATCGCCGCATCCCCGTGCATCGCCGCCCCCGCACACGCGCGCCCGGGGCGTGCTACGGCTTGCCCCGCCGCCCCCGCAGATGCTCCGCAACCGGCGTCAGCGCCGCATGCAGGTCCGCCAGTGCCTCCGGCGTCAAAAGGTCCATGAAGTGCTTGCGCACCGATGCGACATGGTGCGGCGCGACCTTCTGCATCGTCTCCGCGCCCGCCTCCGTGAGCACCGCGAACAGACCACGGCGGTCGGATTCGCAGTTCTCCCGGCGGACCAGCCCCGCTGTCTCCATGCGGGTGATCTGGTGCGAGAGCCTGCTCTTGGACTGCAGTGTGGCCGCGGCGAGGTCGCTCATCCGCATGCGCTGGTCCTCCGACTCCGAGAGGTTCACCAGGATCTCGTAGTCGTTGTTGGTCAGGCCGAACGGCTGGAGGTCCTTCTCCAGCTGATGCATCAGCAGCCTGCTGACGTCCAGGTGGGTGCGCCAGGCGCACTGCTCCGCGTCGCTCAGCCACTGGGTGGCCGTCTCGGTCTCCATATGTGGATTCTACCTAAGATGTTGAAAGCCGGACGAAGTGGAGTGCTGTGATGCCCGGCACCGGCCCGGGGTTCCGGTTCCGGAAACGGCTCCAGCGCTGGGCGCGGGCGTTCGATGTCACACTCCGTAGACTACCGTTCACAAACCGAAGCGACGCTGGAGGTCCCCCAGCTGGCCGGGCAGACGGGGGTTGGCGCCGGGTTGACCCGCACCGCCACCGGGGACCCCTGCCTGCTGCGGCGTCGCCCCCGTCGGCTGCTCCGCCATCAGGACCTCGGTCGACTGGAGCAGCACCGTGCCCGCGCCGACGAACTCGAACTGATGCTCCTCGCCCGAGGTCCCGCCGATCCCGGTCAGCGACCGGAGACCGCCCATCACGCCCGTCATGTAGCCGTGGTCGTAGTGGTGGCACGGCGAGGGGCAGTCCGCCCAGCCCACCAGAGCCTGCGGATCGACCCGCAGCGGCGGCTCCATGAAGACCACCGGACCGTTGGACGCCGCTACGAACTTCCCCGTACCGATCAGCGTGAGAAAGCCCGGCACGATCGACTGCTTGAGTGCCAGCGTCGGCTGGTACGCGAGGAGGTTGCCGGACCGGATCGTCAGGTTCCCGTCGTCCAGGTCGTACGAGTTGACGTCGAAGGCCCGGTCGGCGAGCAGCATCTTGCCGCTGCCCTCGGCCACCACCCAGTCGCTCGCGTGCAGCGGCGAGTGGAAGCTCGTCCGGATCAGCCGTTCGAACCGTCCGTGGCCGATGCCGTTGAACTCGATCCGCCCGTAGTAGGCGATCATCTTGCCCTTCTGCAGGAACCACTGGCTCCCCTTGAGCTCCACACAGAAGGTGTACGCATTGACGTTGTCGTCCGACGGCAGCGTCATCGGGTCAAAGATCACGGGCGTGCTCACAGCTTCTCCTCCGACGCCTGGACGTACACCGCGCCGCTGCCACTCAGTTCCAGCTGGAACGCCTCGCCGGAGCCGCGCCCCACCATGTCGCGCCAGCCGAGCGCGGTGGAGAGCTTGTTGCGCACGTCGCCGTGGTGGGCGACATAGGCCTGCGGGTCCACATGCACCTCGCGTCCCGGCGTGATGGGCAGCTCGATCACCCCGCCGTGAGCCATCACCGCGACCGCGCCGTGACCCTTCAGCGTCGTGGTGAACAGGCCCTGCCCGGTCACCTGGCCGCGCACCATGCCCATGACCCCGCCCTGCGACCCCATGAACATCGTGCCCTGTTGCAGCGTCCCGTCGAAGGCGAGCAGCCGGTCGGCCTCCACGTACAGCGTGTCGCCGGCCAGGTTGATGACCTGGATGTGATGGCCGCCGTGGCCGAACATCACCGTGCCGCTGCCTTCGACGGTCATCAGTGGCGTCGCCTCATTCGCCATCCGGCGGCCGATCATCGACATCATGCCGCCCTGGCCACCCTGGATGTTCGGGGTGAACGACACCTCGCCGCGGTACGCGAGCATCGCGCCGCGCTGGCTGAACATCTTCTGGCCGGGGACCACCGTCGCCTCGACCATCTTCGAGTTGATCTCACGGAACGGCATCAGACATCGCCCCCGATGGTGTTCCGCTCGCTCGGCTGCACGTAGACGAGACCCTCGCCCTCGAATCTGATCTGGAACGACTCTCCCGAGCCCTCGCCCATCAGCGTCCGGAAGTTGACCCCGGACTGGAAGTGCTGCTGCAGATTGCCCTGGTGGGCGATGTACGCGCCGGGGTCGACGAACAACGGGTACTGGGCGGTCACCCGCAGCACCACGGCCGAACCGTCCGACATGATCGCCGCCTGGCCGGTGCCCTCGACGGTGGTGGTGAACAGGCCGTTGCCGGTCGCCCCGCCGCGCAGCCCGGTGAAGGTGGTCCCGGTGCGCAGCCCGGCATCGGTGCAGAGCAGGTTGCTCGCCTCCACGTAGAGCTTCTCGCCTCGCAGCGAGACGAGGTTGATCTCGCTCGCGCGGTCGGCGAAGTAACAGGTGCCCTGCCCGCTCACCTCCATCACGGTCATCTGCTCGCCGGTCAGCCGACGGGTCACCATGCCTCGGATGCCCTCACCGCCGCCGGACATCTTCTTGAACGCCATCCGGCCGTCGTACGCCACCATCGAGCCGTTCTTCGCCTTGACGGCGTCGCCGGTCAGATCGACGGCGAGCGTCTTGCTGCCTTGGAGTCGGAACATTGCCACCCAGTGACGGTAACGGCAGGGGGCCTGGGCCCGACAGGGTCTCTGGGCCTATCCGGACCCTGAGTCCACCCTGATATGCGCTGATACGTTCCCCGGAGTGTCACCGGGCCCCCGCCCCTGGGCCCGGTGGGTGCCGATGCCACAATGGGACACGCTTGTGCCTGTATTCACAAGCTGTGACGACCCTCCCACCGAAGGTGCCCTTGTGGACATCAAGACCGCTACCGCCCTGCACCGGCTGCGCCTCATCTCGATTCCCGAGGCGCTCTCCTTCCCGGCGCTGATCATCTTTGGCTCGATCCTCAGCCGCGTCTCGGACATCGACTTCCTGATGATGCCGCTCGGCATCCTGCACGGCGTGCTCTTCGTGATCTACGCCGTCCTGCTGCTGGACGTCTGGTCCAAGACCAAGTGGCCGTTCAAGCGCGTCGCGTTCTTCTTCCTGCTGGCGCTGCTGCCGTTCGGCGGGCTGTACGGCGACAAGGTGTTGAAGCGCTACGAGGCCGACGGCGTCATCGCCGCCCGCGCCCGCCGGGAAGGCGTGGTCAGCGCGTGATCGTCGCCTTCTCCGTCAGCCCGCTGGGGGTCGGCGAGGATGTCGGCGAGTACGTCGCCGACGCCGTCCGGGTCGTCCGCGAGTCGGGGCTGCCCAACCGTACGGACGCCATGTTCACCTCCATCGAGGGTGAGTGGGACGAGGTCATGGACGTCGTCAAGCGCGCCGTCGCGGCCGTCGAGGCCCGTGCCGGACGTGTCTCCCTCGTACTGAAGGCCGATATCCGGCCCGGTGTCACCGACGGGCTGACCTCCAAGGTCGAGACGGTCGAGCGGTACCTCGCCGGCTGACGTCCCCCCGTTACCACCCGGAGACCCCCCGCGCCGCACGGCGAGGGGGGTCTCCGTCACCCGGGGCGCGTCTCGGGCTCCACCGCCAGTGCGATCCCTAGCGGCGTCCGCTCGTACAGCACCTGGTGCCCGTACCGGCGCGAGGTCAGCAGCCCCGCTGCCCGCAACACCGACAGATGTTCCGACACGGAGGACGGCGCGAGGCCGAGCCGATGGGCGAGGGCGCTCGTCCCCGCCGGTTCGTCGAGCATGCACAGGAGATCGGCCCGCGCCCGCCCGACCAGCCGCGCGAGCGTCTGCGGCGTACGGTCGGCGGGTTCCGTCCACAGGCCACCGATCCCGCGCGCCGGATAGATCACCGCGGGCTGGTAGGGCGGCTCGTACCCGCTGACCACATCCGGCCAGGCGAAGACGCTCGGCATCAGGACGAGACCCTGCCCACCGAGCACCCGGGAGTGTCGGCCCCGCATCCCGACGAGCGTGAGCGTCGAGTCCGCCCAGCTCAGCTGGGGACTCAACTCGCCGAGCAGCCGTGCGAAGCCGACCGCGGCGAGCCGGCGCGAGTGGTACGCGATGTCCGCCTCCAGCAACGCGCGCAGCCGCGGCCAGTCCGGCTCGACCAGGACCCGCCATGCCTGTTCCAGAAGCGCGGACAGCTCCCGTTGCGCGCGGGCGGGGTCGTCGAGCATCGCCCGTCCTGCGGGGGAGTCCAGCGCCCCCGGCACACACGCGAGCGTCAGCGCCAGATCCTCACGGACGAGCTCGGGGTCGATGGCGCGTACCCCGGCGATCTCCTCCTCGAACGAGGCATAGGGCCCGAGCGGCGGCGGGCAGAGAAAGTCCGGATTGTGTCCGCCCGTCGGCATCAGCGACCAGAGCGGCCCGAGCTCGAGCCCGGTGGCGGCGCTCCGGATGCGCCGCAGCCACGGCTCGTGGTAGCCGTGGTTCCCCGGGCGCAGGAGGGTGCGTACCGCCTGTTGCGTCTCCCAGAGCGGGGAGAGGGCGAACCTGCAGCGCAGCAGATCGCTCTCGTCGAAATGCAGATGGAACGGCATCGGCGCACCTCGCGAAGATTCGGTGTCAGCCGAAAGTTTATGGAGCGCGGGCCACGCTCCTCCACGCTGCGTCCATGCCGAGCAACAGCCCCACCCCTGCGGGCGGCCCCCGCGATGCGGTGGACCCCCCGAGCGGCCCGACGGGCCCAACACCCCACGCACCGTCAGCCGCATGCCGCACAGCGAAGGTCGACCCCACGGGAGCGGCGCCGTCCCCGGCCCCGTCCCCGGAGCGCGCCGACCCCATTGACCCGAACCCGTCGCCCGCGCTCCGGACTGCGGCATCCGTCCCGGACCCCGGTACACCCCGCGGCTATCGCGCCGTCTTCGCCGTACGGGAGTTCCGTGCCGTCTTCGCCGCGCACCTGCTCTCCCTCCTCGGTGTCGTCGTCAGCGAGCTCGCGCTCACCGTCCTCGTCTACGACCTCACCGGCTCGCCCCTGCTCAGCGCCCTCACCTTCGCGCTCGGCTTCCTCCCGTACCTCGTCGGCGGCACGCTCTTCGCCGGGGTCGCCGACCGCTACCCCGCCCGCCGGGTCCTGGTCGCCTGCGATCTGATCTGCGCGGGCTGTGTCGCCGTCATGGTGCTGCCCGGCACCCCCGTCGGCGGGCTCCTCGCACTGCGCTGTCTCGTCGCCTCCGTGTCGCCCGTCTTCACCGGGACGCGTATGGCCGCGCTCACCGACATCCTCGGCGAGGGCGACCTCTATGTACTGGGCCGCTCCCTGCTGCGGATCGTCTCCCAGAGCGCACTGCTGATCGGCTTCGGGGTGGGCGGTGTGCTGCTCGCCGCGGTCTCCGCGCGCGGGGCGATCACGATCACCGTCGGGACCTTCCTCTGCTCGGCGGCGCTGCTCCGCTTCGGCACCCGCAACCGGCCCGCCCGGAGCGGCCGTGACGGTGGCGGCGCCCTGCTCAAGGACTCGCTCGCCGGAGCCCGTACCGTCCTCGCCGACCGCAGGATCCGCGCGCTGATGCTGCTCTTCTGGCTGCCGGCGATGTTCGTCGTTGCGCCGGAGGCGCTCGCCGCACCGTACGCGGACGAGATCGGTGTCGGTCCGGCCGCGCTCGGACTCCTCATGTGCGCGATGCCGGTCGGTCACATCGGTGCCGAGCTGTACGCGGGCGCCGTGCTCGCCCCGCGCCTGCGCTCCAGGATCGTGCTGCCGGTCGCCGCCGCAGGGCTGCTGCCCCTCGTGCTGTACGGGTTCCGCCCCGGCATGGTTGCGAGCGTCGTCGCGCTCGTGCTGGCCGGGGTGGGGGCGGCGTACGTCATCGGCCTCGACCAGTGGTTCGTCGACGCCGTCCCGGAGGAGCTGCGGGGCCGGGCCATGACCCTGCTCACCGCCGGGTTGATGACGGTCCAGGGCATCGGCATGGCACTCGCCGGGCTCGCCGCCGAATTCGTCCCCGTGCATCAGGTGGTCGCCGGGGCCGCCGTGATCGGTACGGTGTGCACGCTCGTCCTCGTCCGCGAGGTCAGAAGGACGGAACCCGTGCACGGTCCTCGGACCGAAGTTCGAGACGGGGCTGACCGGCATATGACCAGTGGGTAAGGTCGATGCCGTGCCGAAGCCGCTCAGTCTCCCGTTCGACCCCATCGCCCGCGCCGACGAACTCTGGCAGCAGCGCTGGGGTCCTGTCCCCTCGATGGGGGCGATCACCTCGATCATGCGTGCGCAGCAGATCCTGCTCGCCGAGGTCGACGCGGTCGTCAAACCGTACGGGCTGACTTTCGCGCGGTACGAGGCGCTGGTGCTGCTCACCTTCTCCAAGGAGGGGGAGCTGCCGATGTCCAAGATCGGCGAGCGGCTGATGGTCCACCCCACCTCCGTCACGAACACCGTGGACCGGCTGGTCAGGTCCGGTCTGGTCGGCAAGCGCCCCAATCCGAACGACGGCCGCGGCACCCTCGCCTCGATCACCGACAAGGGCCGCGAGGTCGTCGAGGCGGCCACCCGGGACCTGGTGGACATGGAGTTCGGGCTCGGGGTGTACGACGCCGAGGAGTGCGCGGAGATCTTCGCACTGTTGCGCCCACTGCGGATCGCGGCCAGGGACTTCGACGAGAAGTAGAGCCGCGCGCGACCCCCGGCCCGCTGCAAGATCGCCCCCGGCGCCCGGTTACGCTCGACGTCATGAAACGCAGCGTGCTGACCCGGTACCGGGTGATGGCCTACGTCACCGCCGTCATGTTGCTGGTGCTCTGCACCTGCATGGTCTTCAAGTACGGCTTCGACACCGGTGCGGGGCTGACGCTCGTCGTCTCCCAGATCCACGGTGTGCTGTACATCATCTATCTGATCTTCGCCTTCGACCTGGGCTCCAAGGCGAAGTGGCCGCTCGGCAAGCTCCTCTGGGTGCTGATCTCCGGCACGATCCCGACGGCCGCGTTCTTCGTCGAGCGCAAGGTCGTCCAGGAGGTCGAGCCGCTGATCGCGGACAGCTCCCCGGTGACAGCCAAAGTCTGACCCGAACCGCCCCGTGCAAAGCACCGGGCGGTTTGTCATCGACATTTACTAGGACGTCCTAGTAAATTGGGTTGCATGGACGCTGACGCGATCGAGGAAGGCCGCCGACGCTGGCAGGCCCGTTACGACAAGGCCCGCAAGCGTGACGCGGACTTCACCACGCTCTCCGGGGACCCGGTGGAGCCCGCGTACGGGCCCCGCCCCGGGGACACGTACGAGGGGTTCGAGCGGATCGGCTGGCCCGGTGAGTACCCCTTCACCCGGGGTCTCTACCCGACCGGCTACCGCGGCCGCACCTGGACCATCCGCCAGTTCGCCGGCTTCGGCAACGCCGAGCAGACCAATGAGCGGTACAAGATGATCCTCGCCGCGGGCGGCGGCGGGCTCAGTGTCGCCTTCGACATGCCGACGCTGATGGGCCGCGACTCCGACGAGCCGCGCTCGCTCGGCGAGGTCGGGCACTGCGGTGTGGCCATCGACTCCGCCGCCGACATGGAGGTCCTCTTCAAGGACATCCCGCTCGGCGACGTCACGACATCCATGACGATCAGCGGACCCGCCGTCCCCGTCTTCTGCATGTACCTGGTCGCCGCCGAGCGGCAGGGCGTCGACCCGGGGGTGCTCAACGGCACGCTCCAGACCGACATCTTCAAGGAGTACATCGCGCAGAAGGAGTGGCTCTTCCAGCCCGAGCCCCATCTGCGCCTCATCGGCGACCTCATGGAGCACTGCGCGCGCGACATCCCCGCGTACAAGCCGCTCTCGGTCTCCGGCTACCACATCCGCGAGGCCGGGGCGACGGCCGCGCAGGAGCTCGCCTACACCCTCGCCGACGGCTTCGGCTATGTGGAGCTCGGCCTCTCCCGGGGGCTCGACGTCGACACCTTCGCCCCCGGTCTCTCCTTCTTCTTCGACGCACACCTCGACTTCTTCGAGGAGATCGCCAAGTTCCGCGCCGCCCGCCGGATCTGGGCCCGCTGGATGAAGGAGGTGTACGGGGCCAAGACCGACAAGGCGCAGTGGCTCCGCTTCCACACCCAGACCGCCGGGGTCTCCCTGACCGCTCAGCAGCCGTACAACAACGTCGTGCGGACCGCGGTCGAGGCCCTGTCCGCTGTCCTCGGCGGTACCAACTCGCTGCACACCAACGCCCTCGACGAGACCCTCGCGCTCCCGTCCGAGCAGGCGGCGGAGATCGCCCTGCGCACCCAGCAGGTGCTGATGGAGGAGACCGGCGTCGCCAACGTCGCCGACCCGCTGGGCGGTTCGTGGTACGTCGAGCAGCTGACCGACCGGATCGAGGCCGATGCCGAGAAGATCTTCGACCGGATCAAGGAGCGCGGCATCAGGGCGCACCCGGACGGGCAGCACCCCATCGGGCCCATGACCTCCGGCATCCTGCGCGGCATCGAGGACGGCTGGTTCACGGGCGAGATCGCCGAGTCCGCGTTCCGGTACCAGCAGTCGCTGGAGAAGGGCGACAAGCGCGTCGTCGGCGTCAACGTCCACCACGGCTCGGTCACCGGCGATCTGGAGATCCTGCGGGTCAGCCACGAGGTCGAGCGCGAGCAGGTCCGCGAGCTCGCCGTCCGCAAGGCCGCCCGCGACGACGCCCGGGTCCGCGCCTCGCTGGACGCGATGCTGGCCGCCGCCCGCGACGGCTCGAACATGATCGGACCGATGCTGGACGCCGTCAGGGCCGAGGCGACGCTCGGTGAGATCTGCGGGGTCCTGCGGGACGAGTGGGGCACGTACACCGAGCCGCCCGGCTTCTGAGGGCCTCCGGGGCCGCCCGCTACGTGGCGGCTGCCGCGCCCAGCCCCGCAAGCAGCAGAACGGTGAAGCGCCGGGCCCAGTCCTCGTCGACGGGTTCGGCGCTCACCAGCGTCCGGTGCACGACCGCACCGGCGATCACATCGAAGATCAGGTCGGCGGTCGAGGCCGCCGACGCCTCGTCCGGTTCGACGGGCAGTTCGCCGCGCTGCTGCGCCCGTTGCCGTCCCAGCAGTACGAGCCGCTTCTGCCGGTCCACGATCGAATCGCGGATCCGGGTCCGCAGCGCGTCGTCACGGGTCGACTCGGCGACCACGGCCATCAGCGCCGTCCTGGTCTCCGGGCGGTCCAGCAGCGCCGCGAACTGCAGCACCACGCCCTGCACATCGGCCGACAGGCTGCCCAGGTCCGGCAGTTCCAGTTCGTCGAAGAGGACCGCGACGGCGTCCACGACCAGTTCGTTCTTGCCTGCCCAGCGCCGGTAGAGCGTCGTCTTGGCGACCCCGGCCCGCGTCGCCACATCGCCCATCGTCAGCTTCGACCAGCCGAGGTCGACCAGGGACGCGCGGCAGGCCTCCAGGATCGCCTCATCGGCCGCGGCGCTGCGCGGTCGTCCCGGTCGCGCGGGTTCGGGGTGGCCGTGGCTCAGCATGCCGAGACCATACCCGCCAGTAAGGAGAACCGACCGGTCGCGTTCGCCGTGAGACAGATCACCGGACACGCCTGTGCGTGAGAGGCGCGGGACAGTTACGCTACGGGCCGTAGCGTAAGGACGACGGTCAGGCCGTCGTCACGCCACGAGCGAACGACAGCCACAGGTGCCGGGTGGGGACCCGGCACCGAAAACAGGCCCTTCGGGGGTCATTGGACCGTGTAGGTCCGCGCGTCCCGCACGCCGGCGGGTACCACGGACGGATGCGCTTCCCGGATCGCTTTCCGGAACGGCGTGCCGAGGGGGGAGGATGTACGTATGCAGCCTAGGAACATGTCCATGAGCGGCGTCGTCGACCTCGCCGCGGTGAAGGCGGCCGGCGAGGCCAAGGTGAAGGCGGAGCAGGCCCGTGCCGAGGCCGCCCGGCAGGGTGGTGGCGGTGCCGTCCCCCCGTCCTCCCTGGTGATCGATGTCGATGAGGCGGGCTTCGAGCGCGATGTCCTCCAGCGCTCCGTCGAGGTTCCCGTCGTCATCGACTTCTGGGCCGAGTGGTGCGAGCCGTGCAAGCAGCTGGGCCCGCTCCTGGAGCGCCTGGCCCACGAGTACAACGGCCGCTTCGTGCTGGCCAAGGTCGATGTCGACGCCAACCAGATGCTGATGCAGCAGTTCGGCATCCAGGGCATCCCGGCGGTCTTCGCCGTCGTTGCCGGGCAGGCCCTTCCGCTCTTCCAGGGCGCGGCCCCCGAGACTCAGATCCGGCAGACGCTGGACCAGTTGATCCAGGTCGGCGAGGAGCGGTTCGGGCTCACCGGGATCGCGGTCGACCAGGAGGCCGCCGGCCCGGACGCCGGGCAGGCTCCGGCCGAGGTGCCCGCGGGACCGTACGACGCACTGCTCGAAGCGGCCGTACGGGCGCTGGACGCCAATGACTTCGGCGGTGCCGTCCAGGCGTACAAGAACGTGCTCGTCGACGACCCGGCCAACACCGAGGCCAAGCTCGGCCTCGCCCAGGCCGAACTGCTCGGCCGGGTGCAGGACATGGACCCGCAGCAGGTCCGCAACGATGCCGCCGAGAAGCCCGCCGATGTGGCGGCGCAGATCGCCGCCGCCGATCTGGACCTGGTCGGCGGTCATGTCGAGGATGCCTTCGGGCGCCTCGTCGAGACCGTGCGCCGGAATTTCGGTGACGACCGGGACGTGGCGCGGCTGCGGCTGCTGGAGCTGTTCGAGGTCATCGGCCCCGACGATCCGCGTGTCGTCGCGGCCCGCACGGCGCTGGCGCGCGTCTTGTTCTGATCTGACAACGCGGCCGTGGCGTCCCGTGGGCGTCACGGCCGTTTTCGCGATCCGGCGACAATAGTCGCCCTCGCTTTACCAAATCTTGATAAAAGCGCGGACTGTTACTGCCAGTAAATCGTGCGTGGGGTTCTGTCCGTTTAAGGGCCTCAATTCTCCCTTTCCTCCTTGCGAAGGTTGCCACCCTGTGTGGCCGGGTGGCGCCGCCCTGTCGTGCCTTGGTTATCGGGCCGTTACTAGCCAGTAACGAACCCCCTTGTGTCGCGGGCGCTAATGCACCACGATCGGCCACGCTCGGTCCAATGACGCCAGCCCGACCGCCAGTCGGCGCGGCGGCAGATTTGGGTCCCCACCGAGTGGGTCGGCGGCAGTGGCGCCGACCGCGGACAGGGGGGTTCCTGCCGTCCGGCAGGGCCTGTTCGAACAGGTTGCGCGAACGCGTGGCCAGTGGTTGTCGCTCGGGGGTGATCGCCAGTGATTCGGACGCGGTTCACGCCTCCGGTTCCGGCGCTCTCCTTTCCGAGGACGTAGCACTTCTCCCATCCCAGGACGGGCCCAGGCCCGGACCGGAGATGTACGTCCGAGAAGGAGGAAAGTCATGGAGTCCCAAGTTCGTGGCGGGACCAGATGGAAGCGGTTCGCTCTCGTCATGGTTCCGAGTGTGGCCGCGACGGCCGCGGTCGGTGTAGCCCTGGCGCAGGGTGCGCTGGCCGCGTCGTTCAGCGTGTCCGGCCAGTCGTTCAAGGTGACAGCGCAGCACCTGGACGGCAAGGGCTTCTCGCAGTACGGCGGCATAGACGTCGGCTACGCGGAGCTCAAGGGTGACGCGAAGACGGTGCACCCGGTCGCGATCTCGTCGTTCAAGTCGGCCGACATCACGGGCATGTGCCAGTCCGTCGTCACGCCGGACATCCCGGTCCTCGGGTCCGTCAGCCTCATGCTGAAGGCCGGCGGCGGCGGTACCCCGGTCCACGCCGAGAACCTGTACCTCGATGTCGCGGATCTGGACGCCGACGCCACGTTCAAGAACATCGACATCGGTGTTGCGGCGAAGGACGCCAGCAAGGGTCCGGCCATCAAGTCCGGCGAGAACATCAAGGAGAACGGTTTCGCCCAGCAGGCGGACCGCGCGATTCTCGACAACGTGAAGCAGAAGGCGTGGGCCACCACGGCCGGCACCTTCAAGCTCAGCGGGCTGAGCATGCGCCTCTACAACGGCGTCAAGGAGTGCTACTAAGCACTCCGTCCGGTCGGGCGGAGGAGCGGCCACGCTGCTCCGCCCGACCGGCTCCCTCTTCTTTCACAGCAATACCGGTTCCAGGGAGCTGTTTTCCATGAGCGCCGACTCCACGGGGCAGAACGAGCACTACACCCGCGTCCTTCGGCAGCGTTTCCGTGCCTGGCGGGGCAGCCGGCCGTTCTGGGCGGGCCTGCTCACCGCACTCGGCGGGGCGCCGATTGCGTACTTCCCGTACGCCAATCTCAAGATCGGCCACCTCACGCTGGCCATGGCGACCACCGCGGGTGCGGGCTCACTGATCATCGGTGTACTGCTGGTCACGCTCGGTCTGACCATGTGGTACCACCAAATCGTCCGGGTTTTCGCCGGTGTCGCCTCGATCCTGCTGGCGCTGGTCTCCATCCCGGTGTCCAACCTCGGCGGATTCCTCATCGGATTCCTGCTCGCCATGATCGGTGGCTGCCTCGCCCTTTCCTGGGCACCGGGCACGCCGGTCGCCGAGCAGTCGGCCGAGCCCGGACGTTCCCCGAAGGACCCGGCAGGGCCCGACGGTGCGCTGCCGGACGGTTCCGACCCGCAGCGCGGTGCCGCGGGGACGTACAGCCCCGGTCCCGCTCCGTGGAACGACGACAGCACGAACGGCAAAGTTGACGCAGGCGGCGGGAGGAACAGTGCGGGGTGACGAGACGCAGCTGAACTCGACCGGGGGCGAGGATCTCCGGGCGAGAAGCGGGCCGCGCCACGCGGCCCCGAGGAAGTCGCTGCTGACGAAGCTGCACATACCCGCAGGCAAGGCCTTCGCGCTCGCCGCGATGCCGACGGCTGTCTTCGTCGGGATGGGGCTCACCCCCAAGCTCGCGCTGGCCGACGACGCGACGGACATCCCGTTCGCGCCGGGCCCGTGTGTGACGCGCTCGGACGAGCCGAGCCAGTCGCCGGAGCCCTCGGCGTCCGCGTCGGAGACGAAGACACCGTCCCCGTCCACCAGCGCCTCCACCGGTGCCGCCGACAGTGGTGCGGACCAGAGCGCCGAGGCGACGCCGAAGCCGTCGGCGACCCCGTCGGCGGACGGCGCGGCGGACCAGCAGGGCGAGGCGCCCGCCGCGGCGCCGAGCGCCTCCCCGTCGCCGACGGCGACGGACAACCCGCTCGACCCGCTGGGTGTCGGCGACGCGCTCAAGGACCTCTTCGACGGACCGGGCCAGGAGACGGCGAGCCCGTCCCCGAGCGCCACCACCGCGTCCCCGAAGCCGTCGGCGTCCGCGACGAGCGAGCCCGCCGAGAAGCCCGTATCCAAGGTGACGGACGCGGCGAAGGACACGGTCGGCAAGACCGCCGACGCCATCCGCGAGGCGGCCGACAAGGCGGGCACGTCGGTCGAGGAGCTCGACGAGAGCGCCAAGGGACTCGACCCCAAGAAGGACGTCGACATCCCGGACGGTGCCAAGCAGCCGTTCCCGTGCCCCACCGCCGACCCCAAGGCGCTGGCCGCGGCGGACCTGGAGCAGGGCATCCCCAGGGTTCCGGACCAGCCGTGGATCCTGGAGAGTTCGCTGCTCACCCTGAACGGGCTCGACTACAAGGGCATCGTCGAGGTGGAGAAGGGCGACGGCACCACGAAGAAGGTGCTGAAGTTCACCGCGTCGTCCATCGACATCAAGGACCTGCACCAGCTGACCGAGGGTCCGGGCGGCACCACCGGCCACGTCCAGGCGCGAAAGGGTTCGACGTCCACCATCCGCGACGGCACGGTGACGATGTACACGGAGGAGCTGAAGGGCAACCTCTTCGGCCTCATCCCCATCACGTTCAGCCCCGAGACCCCGCCGCCGCTGAACGTACCGTTCGCGTTCTTCACCAACGTGAAGGTCACCCAGGCCGGCCAGTTCGGCGGCACGCTCACGGTGCCCGGGCTGCACAACTACTTCACCGGCGGCGCCAGTTGATGAAGTGACTCAAGGACCCGTCAGGGAGCCGCACAAGGCTGTGGCCCGCACCCCCGTCGAAGGGGATGCGGGCCACAGTCGTATGCCGGTGCGGTCGGCTCGTCAGCCGCGGTCGCTGCCGCCCACGTGGTGCACCCGGACCATGTTGGTGGTGCCGGGGACGCCGGGGGGCGAACCGGCCGTGATGACCATCGTGTCGCCGGCGTTGTAGCGGCTCAGCTTCAGCAGCTCCCCGTCGACCAGGTCCACCATGGCGTCGGTGTTGTCCACGTGCGGCACGACGTGGGCCTCGACGCCCCAGCTCAGCGCGAGCTGGTTCCGGGTGGACTCGTCGGTGGTGAAGGCCAGGATCGGCTGCGCGGCGCGGTAGCGGGAGAGCCGACGGGCCGTGTCACCGGACTTGGTGAAGGCGACCAGCGCCTTGCCGTTCAGGAAGTCCGCGATCTCGCAGGCCGCCCGGGCCACCGAACCACCCTGGGTACGGGGCTTCTTGCCCGGGACCAGCGGCTGCAGGCCCTTGGAGAGCAGCTCCTCCTCGGCGGCGACGACGATCTTCGACATCGTCTTGACCGTCTCGATCGGGTACGCGCCCACGCTGGACTCGGCGGACAGCATGACCGCGTCGGCCCCGTCCAGGATCGCGTTGGCGACGTCGGACGCCTCGGCGCGGGTCGGCCGCGAGTTGGTGATCATCGACTCCATCATCTGGGTCGCCACGATCACCGGCTTGGCGTTCCGCCGGCAGAGCTCCACGAGGCGCTTCTGCACCATCGGGACCTTCTCCAGGGGGTACTCGACGGCCAGGTCGCCACGGGCGACCATCACACCGTCGAACGCCATGACGACGCCCTCCATGTGCTCGACGGCCTGCGGCTTCTCGACCTTGGCGATGACGGGGACCCGGCGGCCCTCCTCGTCCATGATCTTGTGGACGTCCTTGACGTCGTCGGCGTCGCGCACGAAGGAGAGGGCGACCAGGTCGCAGCCCATCCGCAGGGCGAAGCGGAGGTCCTCGACGTCCTTCTCGGACAGGGCCGGGACGTTCACCGCCGCACCCGGCAGGTTGATCCCCTTGTGGTCGGAGATCACCCCGCCCTCGATGACGATGGTCTTGACCCGGGAACCCTCGACCTCGACGACCTTCAGCTCGACGTTGCCGTCGTTGATCAGGATCGGGTCGCCCTTGTCGACGTCGCCCGGCAGTCCCTTGTAGGTCGTACCGCAGATCGACTTGTCACCGGGGACGTCGTCGGTGGTGATGGTGAACTCGTCCCCGCGGACCAGTTCGACGGGGCCCTCGGCGAACTTCGCCAGGCGGATCTTCGGGCCCTGGAGGTCGGCGAGTACGCCGACCGCCCGGCCGGTCTCGGCGGCGGCCCGGCGGACGCGGTCGTAACGGCCCTGGTGTTCCTCGTGGGAGCCGTGGCTGAAGTTGAATCGGGCCACGCTCATGCCGGCCTCGATTAGAGCGACGAGCTGCTCGTGGGAGTCGACGGCGGGACCGAGGGTGCAGACGATTTTGGAACGGCGCATGAGGCGGATCCTATCGGTTTGTTTCACTGCGGAATATTCCGGCTGGTGGAAGATACAAAGGGGCGCAGGGGTGCTCAGTTGTCGACCTGTCCGAGCGGTTCGGCCTGCCCGGGCTGCGCGGTCCGTCCGAGCCTTTCGACCAGCGCAAAGGTCTGGTCGGCGATCTCCAGCTCCTCGTCCGTCGGCACCACGGCGACCGCGACCCGCGCGTAGTCCGGCGAGATCAGCCTCGGTTCACCGGACCGTACGACGTTGAGACCGGCGTCCACCGCGAGGCCGAACTCTTCGAGACCGGCGATCGCAGCCTCCCGTACGGGCGCCGAGTTCTCCCCGACCCCCGCCGTGAACACCACGGCATCCACCCGCCCGAGGACCGCCGAATAGGCGCCGATGTATTTCTTCAGCCGGTGCACATAGATGTCGAAAGCCAGCGCCGCCCGCTCGTCGCCCTCGTCGATCCGGCGCCGGATCTCCCGCATGTCGTTGTCCCCGCAGAGCCCGACCAGACCGCTCCTCTTGTTGAGCAGGACGTCGATCTCGTCGACCGACATCCCCGCCACCCGCTTCAGATGGAAGGTGACCGCCGGGTCGATGTCCCCGGACCGGGTCCCCATCACCAGCCCCTCCAGCGGGGTCAGTCCCATCGACGTCTCCACGCACCGGCCGCCCGCCACCGCCGATGCCGAGGCGCCGTTGCCCAGGTGCAGCACGATGACATTGACCTCCTCGGGGGTGCGTCCCAGCAGCTCGGCGGCCTTGCGGGAGACGTACGCGTGCGAGGTGCCGTGGAAGCCGTAGCGGCGGATGCGGTGGGCGTCTGCGGTCTCCACGTCGATCGCGTAGCGCGCGGCGTACTCCGGCATCGTCGTGTGGAACGCGGTGTCGAAGACGGCGACCTGGGGCAGGTCGGGGCGGAGCGCCTGTGCGGTACGGATCCCGATGATGTTCGCCGGGTTGTGCAGCGGCGCCACCGGGACGAGCCGCTCGATCTCCGCCAGCACCTCGTCGGTGATCACGGTCGGCTCGGTGAAACGCAGGCCGCCGTGCACCACCCGGTGGCCGATCGAGGCCAGCTCGGGAGAGTCCAGCCCCAGCCCGTCCGCGGCCAGCTCCTCGGCCGCCGCCTTCAGCGCCGCCTCGTGGTCGGCGATCCTGCCCGTGCGCTCGCGTGTCGCGGCGCCGCCGGTCAGCGAAGTGTGCAGCAGACGGGAGGTTTCCTCGCCGATCCGCTCGATCAGGCCGATCGCGAGCCGGGAGCGGTCCTCCATGTCGAGGAGCTGGTACTTCACCGATGAGGAGCCTGAGTTGAGGACGAGGACGCGACGGGCCTGCACGGCGGCGGAACCTTCCTTCATGGGGGTGGTCATGCGGATCACTCCTCGCCCTGGGCCTGGATCGCTGTGATCGCCACGGTATTGACGATGTCCTGGACGAGCGCACCGCGGGAGAGGTCGTTGACGGGCTTGCGCAGACCCTGGAGCACCGGGCCGACGGCCACCGCGCCGGCCGAGCGCTGCACGGCCTTGTAGGTGTTGTTGCCGGTATTCAGGTCCGGGAAGACCAGCACGGTCGCCTGCCCCGCCACCTCCGACCCGGGCAGCTTGGTCGCGGCGACGCTCGGCTCCACCGCCGCGTCGTACTGGATCGGACCCTCGATCCTGAGATCCGGCCTGCTCGCGCGCACCAGGTCCGTCGCCTGCCGCACCTTGTCGACATCGGCGCCCGTGCCCGAGGTGCCCGTCGAGTACGAGAGCATCGCGATCCGCGGCTCGACACCGAAGCGGGCGGCGGTGACGGCGGACTGGACGGCGATGTCCGCGAGCTGTTCCGCGTCCGGGTCCGGGTTGACCGCACAGTCCCCGTACACCAGGACCTTGTCCGAGAGGCACATGAAGAAGACCGAGGAGACGATCGACGCGTCCGGCTTCGTCTTGATGATCTCGAAGGCCGGGCGGATCGTCGCGGCGGTGGAGTGCACGGCCCCGGAGACCATGCCGTCGGCCAGGCCCTCCTGGACCATCAGCGTGCCGAAGTAGTTCACGTCCGAGACGACGTCGTACGCCAGCTCCACGGTGACCCCGCGGTGCGACCGCAGCTGTGCGTACCGCTCAGCGAACGCCTGGCGCAGCTCCGAGGTCTGCGGGTCGATCAGCTGCGTATCGGCGAGGTCGATGCCGAGGTCGGCGGCCTTCTTGCGGATGATGTCGAGGTCGCCGAGCAGGGTGAGCGCGCAGACGTCGCGGCGCAGCAGCACATCGGCGGCGCGCAGCACCCGCTCCTCGGCGCCCTCCGGCAGCACCACGCGGCGCCGGTCCGCGCGGGCCTGTTCCAGCAGCTCGTGCTCGAACATCATCGGCGTGACGCGGCCGCTGCGGGCCACCGAGATCCGCTCCAGCAGGGCGCCGGTGTCGACGTGGCGCTCGAAGAGGCCCAGTGCGGTCTCTGCCTTGCGGGGCGTCGCAGCGTTCAACTTTCCCTCCAGCGCGAAGAGTTCGCCCGCGGTGGGGAAGGATCCGCCGGCCACCGACACGACCGGGGTGCCCGGTGCGAGACGTGCGGCCAGCTTGAGTATCTCCTCGCCGGGGCGCTCGTTCAGGGTCAGCAGCACGCCCGCGATGGGCGGGGTTCCCGCGCTGTGCGCCGCCAGCGAGCCGACCACCAGGTCCGCCCGGTCCCCGGGCGTGACCACGAGACAGCCCGGCGTCAGTGCGTTCAGCAGATTCGGCAGCATCGCCCCACCGAAGACGAAGTCCAGCGCGTCCCTGGCCAGCCCCGCGTCGTCGCCGAGCAGAACCGTTCCGCCGAGCGCCGCGGTGATCTGGGCGACCGTCGGCGCGGAGAGCGCCGCGTCGTCCGGCAGCACCGAACAGGGGACGGGCAGCCGCGCCGCCAGCCGCTCGGCGATGACCTCGCGGTCCTCCGCCGCCACCCGGTTCACCACCATTGCGAGGACGTCGCAGCCCAGCCCGGCGTACGCCCGGTAGGCGTTGCTCGTCTCGGCCCGCACGGACTCCGCGTCCTGCCCCTTCCCGCCGACCACGGCGATCACCGAGGCGCCGAACTCGTTGGCCAGCCGGGCATTGAGCGCCAGCTCGTCGGGGAGCTGGGTGGCCGCGAAGTCCGTGCCGAGTACCAGCACCACCTCGTACGAGCGGGCCACCTGATGGAAGCGGTCGACGAGCCGCGAGACCAGTTCGTCGGTACCCTTCTCCGCCTGCAGCGCGGACGCCTCCGCGTAGTCCAGGCCGTAGACCGTCGCCGGGTCCTGGGAGAGCCGGTAGCGGGCCCGCAGCAGCTCGAACAGCCGGTCGGGGCCGTCGTGGACCAGCGGCCGGAACACTCCGACCCGGTCCACCTGACGCGTCAGGAGCTCCATGACTCCCAGATCGACGACCTGACGGCCGTCTCCCCGGTCGATTCCTGTCACGTACACGCTGCGCGTCACGCGTGCTCTCCCGTCGTTCTGTCCGGTTGGAGCGATATCGCCCCGTTGACGATACCTGCGGGGGCGGATATGCCGCCCGCCGGACGAAAGGCCCTGATCGGGTGCGGGAAGAACCCCGTCGCGCCCGGCTCTCCGTCCGGTGCGGTGCCGGTGGAAGAGTCGGTAGCGCGAGGTCCAGACCTGACGTGGGACAATCGTTGTGGCTCACGGTACGGGGGATTCTGTAGTCGCCCCCGGAATGCACGGCACTAGCGAGCAGGAGATACAGCACGATGCGCATCGGAGTTCTCACCGCAGGCGGCGACTGCCCGGGCCTGAACGCCGTGATCCGGTCGGTCGTGCACCGCGCCGTGGTGGGTCATGGTGATGAAGTCATCGGCTTCGAGGACGGGTTCAAGGGACTCCTCGACGGTCACTTCCGCCCCCTCGACCTCAACGCGGTCAGCGGCATCCTCGCCCGCGGCGGCACGATCCTCGGCTCGGCCCGGCTGGAGCGCGACCGGCTCCGCGAAGCGGCCGAGAACTGTGACGAGCTGAGCCGCCGTTACGGCATCGACGCGCTGATCCCGATCGGCGGCGAGGGCACCCTCACCGCGGCCCGGATGCTGTCGGACGCCGGAATGCCCGTCGTCGGCGTCCCGAAGACCATCGACAACGACATCTCGTCCACCGACCGCACCTTCGGCTTCGATACGGCGGTGGGCGTCGCCACCGAAGCCATAGACCGTCTCAAGACCACGGCCGAATCGCACCAGCGGGTCATGGTCGTCGAGGTGATGGGCCGGCACGCGGGCTGGATCGCGCTGGAGTCCGGCATGGCGGGCGGTGCGCACGGCATCTGTCTGCCCGAGCGGCCGTTCGAGGTCGCGGACCTGGTCAAGATGGTCGAGGAACGCTTCGCACGCGGCAAGAAGTTCGCGGTCATCTGCGTGGCCGAGGGCGCGCACCCGGCCGAGGGCTCGATGCCGTACGCCAAGGGCGAGATCGACCAGTACGGTCACGAGCGCTTCCAGGGCATCGGCAACCGGCTCGCGGTCGAGTTGGAGACCAGGCTCGGCAAGGAGGCCAGGCCGGTCATTCTCGGCCACGTCCAGCGCGGCGGCACGCCGACCGCGTACGACCGGGTGCTCGCCACCCGCTTCGGCTGGCACGCGGTCGAGGCGGCGCACCGGGGCGACTTCGGCCGGATGACGGCGCTGCGCGGCAACGACATCACGATGGTCCCGCTCGCGGACGCGATCACGCAGCTGAAGAGGGTACCGAAGGACCGGATGTACGAGGCGGAGTCGGTGTTCTGACCGGTTCCGGGCACCGGACGGGCCGGTGACGCCCGGCCCGTCCGGTGTTCGAGGGCGCGGAGGCTGCCCCCTGCGGCCGCTTTCTTTCGGATCACGCCGGATCAGGGGGCGCGTGCCGGACCCTGCGTGCCGGACCCCGCGGGCCGGCACGACCCGAACGACAGGCCCTACACCCCCGCCGTCTCCCAGAACCGCTCCACGATCCCGTCCAGGAACGCCCGCCCGGCCTCCCCGCCGGACCCCACCCGCTCCGCGCCCCCCGTGCTCCAGCTCAGCGTCGACACCATCAGCGCCTGGTAGTCCCCGTGCAGCCGCTCCAGCACAGCCTGCAGCAGTCTCCGCTCCAGCGGCACCAGCTTCGCGACCGGCCGGGTGTACGCCTGCCAGCGCGTCGTCACCGCACTGCGCAGCAGTTCCGCCAGCTCCTCGTAGCGCCCCGCCGCCGTCACGAAGCCGGCCGCCGACAGCCCCAGCGCCTCGCTGAGCGCCGCGGACTGCCGCTCGTTGCCGCGCCAGTGCCCCGACTCCTCCATCCGTAGATAGGCGGAGACCGCCAGCCCCACCAGCCGCGCGAGCTCGTCCGCGGCCAGGCCCTGGGCCACCCGGTGCTCCCGCAGGGAGCGGGCGGCGGTCAGCAGGTCGGCCGGCGCGCACCACAGGACTCCGGCGAGCGCCGTGAGTTCGTACTCGCTGGGCAGCGCGAGCCCACGTTCCCAGGCGGCGACGGTGTCCGCGCTGATCCGGAGTCCGTACTGGGCGCCGAGACCGTACGCGACATGGCCGGGCGCCATCCCCAGGGCCTCGCGCAGTCGGCGCGCGGCGGGGGCGTTGAACGGCGGTGTGGGGTGCACGGCCCCACCGTAGGAGTCGGGACACGGCCTGACTACGGTGTGTTCGACCGAGATCACGGCTCGTAGGAACGTCCTAGGTCGCCGGCGTCGCCCGCCGGTGCCCGCTCATCCCTTGACCGCGCCGCCCAGGGCGAACCCCCCGCCCAGCCGGCGCGAGATCAGGATGTACAGCAGCAGTACCGGCGTCGAGTACAGGATCGAGAACGCCGCCAGCTGCCCGTAGACCACCGCACCGTAATTGCCGAAGAACGTGAAGATCGAGACCGATGCCGGAAGCTGCTCGGGGGAGAGCAGCAGCATGAAAGGGACGAAGAAGTTCCCCCACAGCATGATGAACGTGTAGATCGTCACCACACCGACCCCTGGCCCCATCAGCGGCAGCACCACCCTGACCAGGGTCTGCAACATCGACGCCCCGTCCGTCCACGCCGCCTCCTCCAGGACCTTCGGCACTCCGTCCATGAAGTTCTTCATCAGCCATATGGCGAACGGCAGTTGGGCGGCGGCGAGAAAGAGCGCCGTTCCGTACATCGTATCGATCAGATCGACCTGGACGAAGAGCCCGTACACCGGCACCATGATCGCCGTGATCGGCAGGCATGTCGTGAACAGGATGGTCAGCAGGTACGGGCGGTTGAACCGCGAACGGTAGCGGGACAGCGGATACGCGGCCAGCGCCGCGCACACCACGGTCAGCAGCGTCGCACCCCCGCACAGCAGCAGACTGTTGAGCATCGGCGTGAAGGTGATCTCGTCGGTGAGGACCGCGTCGAAGTTCTCCAGGGTCGGTGAGGACGGCGGCCGGACCCGGAGATCGGCACTGCTGTCCAGCGAGGCGAACAGCAGCCACAGCAGCGGCAGCGCGAACGCCGCCGCCACCAGCAGGAGCGCTCCGTCGGACGCCAGCCGCGCCCGGGTGCGGCTGGACGTCATCACACCTCCACCTTCATCAGCCGCAGATAGACGACCGAGAACAGCGAACCGACCAGAAGCAGCAGCAGCGCCACCGCCGTCCCGTAACCGATCAGGCTGTTCACGAAGGCCTGGTCGTACATGAACACCGGCAGCGTCTGGCTGCGGTTGCCCGGACCGCCGCGGGTCATCGCCCAGATCAGCCCGAACACGGAGAGCGTGGACAGAGTGTTGAGCATCAGATTGGTGCCGATGGAGCGGCGGATCATCGGCAGCGTGATGTGCCAGAGCCGACGCGGCCCGCTCGCCCCGTCGACCTCGGCGGCCTCCGTGATGTCCTGCGGGATCTCGGCCAGTGCCGCCGAGTAGATCAGCATCGAGAACGCCGTCCCGCGCCACACATTGGCGAACGACACCGCCAGGATCGGCAGTGTGAACAGCCAGTTCTGGCCCGGGAGACCGAGCCCGTCCAGAATCGCGTTCAGGGTGCCCTCGCGGCGGAAGAACGCGTACAGCAGGAACGCCGCGACAATCTCCGGCAGCACCCAGGCCGTGATGACGAGCGCGCCCGTGACCGTCCGCACCGGACGGGACGCCGCCCGCATCAGACCGGCGAGCGCCAGCCCCAGCGTGTTCTGCCCGACGATCGACGACAGGAAGGTGAAGACGAGCGTCAGCTGGACGGCGTTACGGAAGTTGTCGTCGGCGAAGGCGCGGCGGAAGTTGGCGAAGCCGACGAAGTCGGAGGAGGACGAACCCGTCAGCTGGGTGTTGGTGAAGGCGATCCAGACGCAGTAGCCGATGGGGCCCGCGAGGAAGAGCAGCAGCAGGACGGTGGCGGGAGCGATCGGCAGCCACCGCCCCGCACGCCGCCACCGCCACGGTCCGGTTCCTGTCGCGCCGTCGCTCACTTCGTGACGACCGCGCCGTCGACGATCGTCCCCAGCTGCTCGTCGTACTCCTTCGCCGCCGACTCCGGTGATCCGTCGCCCGTCGTCACCTTCTCCATCGCCTCACCGATGGCCGTCGACACCTGCGGATAGACGGGCAGCGCCGGACGGTAGTGGGTGTACTGGACCAGGCCCGTGAAGAACTCGATACCGGGCATGGACTTCAGATACTCCGGATCCTGCGCCACGTCCTCGCGCACCGCGATCTGGGCATCCACCACAGCCCACTTCGCCGCGTTCTGCGGAGTCTGCATCGTCTTGATGAACTCCCACGCCAGATCGGCGCTCCTGGCCTTCTGCGGGATCGCCCACGTCCAGCCGCCCGACATGGACACCTTCCCGGGCGCCTGACCGTTCTGGGTGGGCATCGGGGCCTGGGCGAGTTCCGTCTTCCACTCGGGCCACGCCTTCGGCCCGCCGTTGACCCAGTTCTGCCCCATCCAGGAGCCGTCCAGCGAGATCGCCAGCTTGCCCTCGGGGAACCATTCGGTGGCCACATGCGTGCCGATATTGGGGTCGAGTGCGTCCGACGGATCCGGGCCGAGCTTCTCCCCGTACACGGTCCGTACGAAACCGAGCGCGTCCCGGAACCCCTGCCCGCCCGCCACCCACTTCTTCGCAGTGGGGTCGTAGAGGGGGTCCGCGCCCGTGCCGTAGAGCAGCATCTCGAAGCCCTGCATCACGGCCGCCTCGCCGGGACCCTTGCCCGTGTACACATTCAGCGGGATGACACCGGGGACCTTCTTCTTGATCGCCCGGGCCGCCGTCAGGATGTCCGCCCAGCTCTTCGGCTGCCAGTCGGCCGGCAGCCCCGCCCTGGCGAAGATCTTCTTGTTGAACCAGAGCCCGCGGGTGTCGGTGCCGTCCGGGACGCCGTACGTCTTGCCGTCCTCGGCCTTGGCAGCGGCCTTCGCCGTGTCCACGAACTGGTTCCAGGTGTCCCACTCGGCGAGGTACGTGTCGAGCGGCCGCAGGTAGCCCGCCTTGATGTCGGAGTTGATCCGGAACGTGTCCTCGTAGACCAGGTCCGGGGCCGTCTTCGGCGACCGCATCATCTGCTGCGCCTTGGTCGCGTAGTCGTTGTCCGGCGCCTGGATCGGAATCAGCTTGATCTTCTTGCCGGGATGTTCCTTCTCGAACTGCTTCTTCATCGATTCGAGGAAGGCGTCCTTGAACCGGATCTTGTTGTCCGTGGAGCGGTTGTACGCGACCTTCACGGTGTCCGGGTCACTTCCGGAACCGGAGGAGCACGCGGTCAGCGAGCCGGCAGCCAGAACGGTGACTGCGGCGGCGAGGATCAGTGGGGCGGTGGGGCGCACGGGCACGACCTCCTCATAGCCACGAAGGCTGAGACCGTGACCGTAGGACCGGCCCGTCGATGAGGTCAATGCCCGTGCAGGAAGCGCTTGTTGTGCCGTCAGGGGCTTTCTTCCGGATCAGGCCCCAGGGAGGTGGTCGCGGTCGTTCACCGCGATGCGGCCACCCACCGGTAGTGCAGCTCCGGCCGTCCGATCTGCCCGTACTGGGGGCTGCGAACGGCGCGCCCCGTCGACACCAGGTGCTCCAGATAGCGGCGGGCGGTGATCCGCGAGATGCCCAGCTCCACGCCGGTGGCCGCTGCCGTCACCCCGTCCGGGGAGGCCCGCAGCGCACGCGTCACCGCCTCCAGCGTCGGGCCGCTCAGCCCCTTGGGCAGCCGGACCGGCTGCGGCGCCCGCAGCGCGCCGAGCGCTCGATCCACCTCGTCCTGTCCGCTCGCCTCACCGGCCGCCGCACGGAACTTGGCGTAGCGGACGAGGCGGTCGCGCAGGGTGGCGAAGGTGAACGGCTTCAGCACGTACTGGACGACACCGAGCGACACCCCCTCCCGGACCACCGTCAGATCACGCGCCGACGTCACGGCGATGACATCCGCCGCGTGCCCGGCGGCGCGCAGTGAGCGCAGCAGCTGCAGACCGTGCCCGTCGGGCAGATACAGATCCAGGAGCAGCAGATCGATGGGAGTACGGTCCAGTGCCCGTACCGCCTCCGCACGCGAATGAGCGACCGCGGCCACGGTGAAGCCGGGGACCCGGCCCACATACAGCTGATGGGCGTCGGCGGCCACGGGATCGTCCTCGACGACCAGCACCTGGATCATGGGGTGGGCTCCTTGGGGGCGTGCGCGGACTCGGACGGCGTGGGCGCGGGCGGCAGCGGCAGCCGTACGGTGAACTCCGCGCCGCCGTCCGGGCCCCCGCTCAGGGTGACCGTCCCGCCACCCCGGTGCACGGCCTGCTGCACGAGCGCCAGACCGAGCCCGCGACCGGCGCCGTGCGTGGACCAGCCGCGGTGGAACACCTGCGCCGCGTCACCGGGATCGACCCCGGCGCCGGTGTCGGCGACCCGCAGCAGCAGCTCGCCGTCATCGGCGAGCGCGGTCACGGTGACCCGGGCACGGACCGGGCGGCCCACCACACCACCCCGCTGGCCGGGAACGCCTCCGGCGGGGGAGGGGCCCGTCGCCGCCTCGGACGCCGCATCCACCGCGTTGTCGATCAGATTGCCGAGGATCGTCACCAGATCGCGCGACGACAGCGTCTCGGGCAGTGCCCCGTCGTCGATCAGGCTGTCGTCCGCGAGCACCAGCTCCACTCCCCGCTCGTTCGCCTGCGCCGCCTTGCCCAGCAACAGGGCTGCCAGCACCGGTTCGGCGACGGCGCCGACGACCCGGTCGGTGAGGGCCTGGGCCAGCTCCAGCTCCGCCGTGGCGAAGCCGACCGCCTCCTCCGCCCGGCCGAGCTCGATCAGCGAGACGACCGTGTGCAACCGGTTCGCCGCCTCGTGCGCCTGCGAGCGCAGCGCCTGGGTGAAGCCCCGCTCCGAGTCCAACTCGCCGGACAGCGCCTGAAGTTCCGTGTGGTCGCGCAGGGTCACGACCGTGCCGCGCTGCTCGCCGCCCACCACCGGACGGGTGTTCACCACGATCACCCGGTCCGCCGTCAGATGCAGCTCGTCGACCCGCTCCTCGGAGGCGAGCAGCGCCCCGGTCAGCGGCGGCGGGAGCTCCAGATCGGCGACCCGCCGCCCGACCGCACCCGGGGGCAGCCCGAGCAGCTCCCGGCCCGCGTCGTTGATCAGCGCGATCCTGCGCCGCCCGTCGAGCATCAGCAGCCCCTCGCGCACCGCGTGCAGCGTGGCCTGGTGGTAGTCGTGCATCCGGCTCAGCTCGGCGGCGTTCATGCCGTGCGTGTGGCGCCGCAACCGGGCGTTGATCACATACGTACCGACGCCGCCGAGCGCGAGCGCCCCGCCCGCCGCCAGCCCCAGCGCACCGAGCTGAGCCCGCACCTGCGAGGAGACCCGCTCGACCGTGATGCCCGCGCTGACCAGACCGATGATCCTGCCGCCGTCCAGGATCGGGGTGACGACCCGGATCGACGGACCGAGCGTGCCGGTGTACGTCTCCGAGAACGTCTCTCCGCGCAGCGCCCGCGCCGTGTGCCCGAGGAACGTCTCGCCGATCCGGTCGGCGTCGGGGTGCGTCCAGCGGATCCGGTCCGGGCTCATGATCGTGACGAAGGCGATCCCGGTGTCCTTGCGGACCTGCTCCGCGTACGGCTGCAGCACGGCGGACGGGTCCGGGGTGCGGATCGCCTCCCGTACCGACGGGGAATCGGCCACCGCCATAGCCGCCGCCCGGACCTGCCGGGCCGCGGTCTCCTCCGCCTGTGCGCGGCCGGAGACGTACGTGAAGAAGGCGCATCCGGCCACCACGGCCGCCACCAGCACCACCTGCATGGCGAAGAGCTGACCGGCCAGGCTGCGCGGACGGGTCCGGGGGAGACGCATGGTCACAGTGTGCCTGGCCGAAAACATATGAACGAAATGTACGTAAGGGTGACCGCCATCACAGGGGGCGGGATATTCGCCGAGACCCCCAGGGACGGGGGACCGACCGGGACGAGCCGAGGAGAACCCCGTGGGAGTGCCAGCCGCCAGGCGGGACCGTACGCATTATCTGTATCTCGCCGTGATCGCGGCTGTGGGCCTCGGCATCCTGGTGGGCTTCGTGGCCCCCGGGTTCGCCGTGGAGCTCAAGCCGATCGGTACCGGCTTCGTGAACCTCATCAAGATGATGATCTCGCCGATCATCTTCTGCACCATCGTGCTGGGCGTCGGCTCGGTCCGCAAGGCCGCCAAGATCGGCAAGGTGGGCGGCCTCGCGCTGGGTTACTTCCTGGCCATGTCGGTGGTCGCGCTGGCGATCGGCCTGATCGTCGGCAATGTGCTGCACCCCGGCGACGGCATGCACCTCACGCAGACGGTGAAGGATGTCGGCCACACGGCGGCGAGCGACGCCGCCGAAGGGCCGGTCGACTTCCTGCTCGGCATCATCCCGACCACCTTCGTGTCGGCCTTCACCGGCGGCTCGGTGCTCCAGACCCTGCTGGTCGCGCTGCTCGTCGGCTTCGCGCTGCAGGCCATGGGCACGGCCGGTGAGCCGGTGCTGCGCGGGGTCGAGCACATCCAGAAGCTGGTCTTCCGCGTCCTGTCCATGATCATGTGGGCGGCCCCGGTGGGCGCGTTCGGCGCGATGGCCGCCGTCATCGGCGAGACCGGTGTGGACGCGCTCAAGGCGCTCGCCACGATCATGCTGGGCTTCTACATCACCTGCATCCTGTTCGTGGTCCTGGTGCTCGGCACACTGCTGCGCCTGGTGACCGGGGTGAACCTCTTCCAGCTCTTCAAGTACCTGGGCCGCGAGTTCCTGCTGATCCTCTCCACGTCCTCCTCCGAGTCGGCGCTGCCGCGCCTCATCGCGAAGATGGAACACCTGGGTGTCAGCCGCCCGGTCGTCGGCATCACCGTGCCCACCGGGTACTCGTTCAACCTCGACGGCACGATGATCTACCTGACCATGGCATCGCTGTTCATCGCCGACTCGATGGGCCAGCCGCTGGAGCTGGGCCAGCAGATCTCGCTCCTCCTCTTCATGATGATCGCTTCCAAGGGCGCTGCCGGTGTCTCCGGTTCCGGCATCGCCGTGCTGGCCAGCGGGCTCCAGTCGCACAAGCCCGCGCTGGTCGACGGCGTCGGCCTGATCATCGGCATCGACCGCTTCATGAGCGAGGCCCGCGCCCTCACCAACTTCGCGGGCAACGCCGTCGCCACGGTGCTCATCGGCACCTGGACCAAGGAGATCGACAGGGAACGGGTCGGCCAGGTGCTGGCCGGCGCCATCCCGTTCGACGAGAAGACGCTCACTCAGGACGATCCGCACGGCGCGACGGATGTTCCCGAGCCCAGGGACGGCGGGAAGGCGGACGTGACGGCGAAGGTCTAGTGCCGGGAGAGGCACGAGTCACGCGCGCGAGGCGGGGCCGGTACGGGAACGTCCGTACCGGCCCCGCCCCTTTTCAGCTGCCGCGTTGTCGACGGCACGGCGCAGCAGGCGGCAAGCGTGACGAACGAGGCGGCGAGCCCCGTGCATCACCTGCGCAGCGGAGACGGGGAGTTCCGGGCTTGCCTTGACGTCCGCGTCAAGGATTACCGTCGACACATGCGAATCGGGGAACTGGCCGAGCGGGCCGGGACGACGACGCGGACTCTGCGCTACTACGAGTCACGCGGACTGCTGCCTGCGCGGCGGGCCGTGAACGGGTACCGCACCTACGACGAGGACGATCTGCGCCTGCTGCAACAGATCCGGACCCTGCAGGACTTCGGGTTCGAACTGGAGGAGACCCGGCCGTTCGTCGACTGCCTGCGTGCGGGCCATCCGGCCGGTGACGCCTGCCCCGCCTCGCTCGCCGTCTACCGGCGCAAGCTCGGCGAGCTCGACTCGCTCATCGAGCAGCTCCAGTCGGTCCGCGCCCAGGTGGGCGCCGAACTCGCGAGGGCCGAGCTGGAGGCCGAGGCCGAGCTTCCTGGCGGCCCGGAACCACGTTGTGAACTGGGAGGATGACAGATGATTCATGCAGAGGGCGTGGCCGAGGTCACCGACACCACCTTCGACGGGGAGGTGCTGGGGGCCGAGCTCCCCGTCCTGGTCGAGTTCACCGCCGACTGGTGCGGGCCGTGCCGCCAGCTCGCCCCCGTGCTCAGCGCCATCGCCGCCGAGGAGGCGGACCGCATCAAGGTCGTCCAGCTCGATGTCGACCACAACCCCGGGATCACGAGCCGGTACGGGGTGCTGTCGATGCCGACCCTGATGGTGTTCCGGTCCGGCGAACCGGTGAAGTCGATGGTGGGTGCCCGGCCCAAGCGCAGGCTCCTCCAGGAGCTGGAGGACGTGTTCGAGACGGTGTGAGCCGCAACGCTCAGTAGTTCCCGCCACCGCAGCTGCTGCTGCCGCAGCTGTGGTGGTGACCCCCTCCGTCGTACGAGGAGCCGTGCGAGCCGTAGGAGTCGTGGGAGCCGCCGTACCCGTGGGAGCCGTGGCCGCTCTCGCTCACGTAGATGCCGGTGTTCTCGTCGGCGGAGTCCGAATCCAGTGCCTTCCCGTACTTGATCAGCATCCGTCCCACCGACGGCAGACGCCCCCCGCCCCCGCCCCACCGCTGAGAGCGCCGGCGCTCGCCCGGCAGCCCTCCCCGCCCGTCGAACACCACGGCCCCGAGCGCGGCCGCGGCCCATGGCTCGCTCGCGCGGAGCGTTGCGAGGCGACGGCGTCCCATCGGAGTCAGTGGGCCGCGCGCGGGACACAGCACGCACACGGCCAGACAGGAGAAGCCCACCACGAGGTAAGGAGCCGTCTGCCGCAGCCCGTGAGGGACGGCGAAGGCGGCCAGGACCGCCGTGCCGCACACCACGGCGACCAGGACCCGCGCGGCGAACAGCCGGGCCCGGGCGCGGGGCGGGGCCATGAGGAGACCGTATGAGACGAGGCGGTCGCCGATCTCGCGTACGGCCCCGGCCCGCACCGCCCGTACCCGCAGCAGCGTCGGCGTCGTGGAGCCCGCGGTCCGCCATTTTTCGACCACGGCTCGCTCCACCGGATGCTCGGGTTCCGTCCAGGGCTCGGGTAACCGCAGCCGCCCACCCGACCCGATCACGACGTTGTTGTCACGGCCCCACACGGTATGGAGAGCCGCCTCCACCACCCGCTCCGGTCCGCCCGCCAGCAACGCCGCATCGTACGGACCCAGCTCGGGCGCGCGATCCCGGCGCCGCCACGGCAGCAGTCGCCGACCGGAGAGGACCAGGCAGGCAGTGGCGGCGACCAGTGCGGTCGCGGCGTCGATGAGCGTGAGCGTGGTCCACATGGCAGCCCCCGATCCGGACGTGCTCCGGACGAATGTGCGTATGCGAGGGGTATCTCCGTGTGAAGCACGGTCAATCCGAACAAGCCTGATTTCAGAGCTTTTTCTGAGCTTGTTCCGAGCTGCTTGCCCGTGCCGGCGCTGCCGTCGGACTTCCCCGTGCTTGCGGTCCAGGCCATTGATCGCATCCTCGTGCCCGACTCCGAGCTCGCGGCCCTCTGGGTCGACTCCGGCGACGCCGACGAGTGGCGGGGCATCCTCGTACGGCCGTGCGCCGTGCTCGATGCGACGGGCGCGGCGACCCTCTGCCGAGAGCATCCTGGAAGGAAAACAAATACCCCGGTCCGAATTGACGGCCGGGGTATTTCTTCGCCTATATTGAATAGTTCCGTGTGTGCATTCCGCGCAATATGCGGAAAACTTCAATAATAATACTCTATCGCGCCAGGACCTGAATTGTCTACCGAAGAAATGCGGCAGGAACAGCAATTCGTCTCCCTTGCCCACGAGCGGCTCGACCAGCTCCGGGTAGCGGCCGAAGTCGGCATGCGCGCCACGATCGCGCAGCTCAGCACCGGTCGACAGGCGCGGGTGGAGCGCGATATCGGCGTCGCCGAGCACTCCGCCTCGCTCGCCGCGCTGAATGCCGCCGTCACGGGACTCTGTTTCGGACGGATCGACAGGCGCGACGGAGTCACCTACCACATCGGGCGCATCGGAATCCGGCGGGACGACACCGAGCGGACCCCGTTGCTGATCGACTGGCGGGCTCCCGTCGCGCGGCCGTTCTATCTCGCGACCGGGTACGAACCGATGGGGCTGCGCCGCAGGAGGCACATCACCACGCAGGGGCGCACGGTCACCGCGTTGCACGACGAGATCATGGATCTCGCCGACACCACCCGCACGGGTTACGAGTCGCACGACGCCGACGAGGTGCTGCTCGCCGCGCTGAACAGCGCCCGCACGGGCCGGATGGGCGACATCGTCTCGACCATCCAGGCCGAGCAGGACCACATCATCCGCGCCCCGCAGCGCGGGGTGCTCGTCGTCGAGGGAGGGCCGGGCACCGGGAAGACCGCGGTCGCGCTGCACCGGGCCGCGTATCTCCTGTACGCGCACCGGGAGCAGTTCGCCAAACGGGCCGTGCTGATCGTCGGGCCCAACCCGGCCTTCCTCGGCTACATCGGCGACGTGCTGCCCTCGCTCGGTGAGACCGGCGTGCTGCTGTCGACGGTCGGCGAACTGTTCCCCGGCGTGCACGCCACCGGCACCGACAGTCCCGCGGCCGCCGCCGTCAAGGGCCGGGCGGACATGGCCGGCGTACTGGCCGAGGCCGTACGGGACCGGCAGCAGGTGCCCGAGAAGGGCGAGCCGATCGTCATCGCGCACGACGACGGGGAGCTGATCCTCGACTGGGACATGGCAGTCGAAGCGCGGCACAAGGCCCGCGAGACCGGGCTGCCGCACAATCTCGCCCTGCCCACCTTCGCCTTCCGGATCATCGACGATCTCACCACGCAGCTCGCCGACCGCATCGGCGCCGACCCCTACGGCGGCCCGAACTTCCTCGGCCCCGACGACATCGCCCAGCTCGGCAAGGGCATCGCCGCCAGCGCGGAGGTGCACGCCGCCATCACCTCCCTGTGGCCCCCGCTCACCCCACAGGAGTTCCTCGCCGGCTATCTGGCGGAGCCCACGCATCTGGCCGAGGACGACGCCGAGCTGCTCCGGCGCGCGAAGAGGGCCGCCTGGACACCTGCCGACGTGCCCCTCCTCGACGAGGCCGCCGAGCTCCTCGGTGCGGACGACTCCGCGGCCCGGGCCGCCGCCGAGGCCGAGCGGGCCCGCCGGATCGCCTACGCGCAGGGCGTCCTCGACGTCTCGTACGCCTCCCGTACCTACGAGTTCGAGGACAAGGAGGACCTCGACGAGGACGCATCCGAGGTCCTCGCGGCGCACGACATCATCGACGCCGAACGGTTCGCCGAGCGTCAGGAGGAGGCCGACCACCGCAGCGCCGCCGAGCGCGCCGCCGCCGACCGGACCTGGGCGTTCGGGCACATCATCGTCGACGAGGCGCAGGAGCTGTCGGCCATGGCCTGGCGGCTGCTGATGCGTCGCAGCCCGACCCGCTCGATGACCCTGGTCGGCGACCCGGCCCAGACCGGCGACCTGGCAGGCTGCGATTCCTGGCAGGAGACCCTCGCGCCGCACGTCCAGGACCGCTGGCAGCTGGCCCGGCTCGGAGTCAACTACCGTACGCCCGCCGAGATCATGGAGTACGCGGCCGAGCGGCGCCGGGCCACCGATCCCGCCTTCGAACCCCCGCGCTCCATCCGCTCCACCGGTGCACGGCCCTGGGAGCGCACCCTGCCGCTCGCCGACGTGGCCGGGCTCGCCGAGGCCGAGACCCCGGCGGAGGGCAGGCTCGCCGTCATCGCCCCGCGCGAGCTCCACGCGGAACTCACAGGACTCGACGACGAGCCGCTGGATCTGCACCGGCCCGTCGTCCTGCTCGACCCGCGCCAGGCCAAGGGCCTGGAGTTCGACACGGTTCTCGTCGTCGCGCCCGCGCTGATGACCCCCAACGATCTCTATGTGGCGCTGACCCGGGCCACCCAGCGGCTCGGGGTCATCACACCGGCTTCAGCCACACCGTCGCCAGCGGAGGCAGAGTGAGCTGGACGCTCGTGCGGTGACCGTGGGCGGCGACGGACTCCGGCTTCAGCGGATCCGGGTTGAGGACGTCACCGCCGCCGTACCGTGCCGCGTCCGTGTTGAGCACCTCAGCCCAGGCGGACACGGACGGCGGCACGCCCAGCCGGTACTCGTGGCGGACCACCGGCGAGAAGTTCGACACCGCGAGCAGCGGCGCACCGTCCGCGTCGAAACGCAGGAAGGCGAAGACATTGTCCTCGGCGGCTCCGCCGTCGACCCAGGCGAAGCCCTCGGGGACGGTGTCCCGCTGCCACAGCGCCGGTGTCGCCCCGTACACCGCGTTCAGCTCACGCACCAGGTCCCGTACGCCCCGGTGGTCGCTCTCCGCCGCGTACGACGGGTCGAGCAGCCACCAGTCGGGACCGTGCCCCTCGGACCATTCCGCGCCCTGGGCGAACTCCTGCCCCATGAAGAGAAGTTGCTTGCCCGGGTGGGCCCACATGAAACCGAGGTAGGCCCGGTGATTGGCGCGCTGCTGCCACCAGTCGCCAGGCATCTTGCTGACCAGCGACTGCTTGCCGTGCACGACCTCGTCGTGCGAGATCGGCAGCACGTAGTTCTCGCTGTACGCGTACACCATCGAGAACGTCATCTTGTTGTGGTGGTACTTGCGGTGCACCGGTTCCTTCGACACGTACTCCAGGGAGTCGTGCATCCAGCCCATGTTCCACTTCAGCCCGAAGCCGAGACCGCCGAAACCGCCGGGGCCGACATGATGCGTGGCGCGCGTGACGCCGTCCCAGGCTGTGGACTCCTCGGCGATGGTGACGACACCCGGATTGCGCCGGTAGACCGTGGCGTTCATCTCCTGGAGGAAGGCGACGGCATCCAGATTCTCCCGGCCGCCGTGCTCGTTCGGAGACCAATCCCCGTTCTCGCGCGAGTAGTCCAGATAGAGCATCGAGGCGACAGCATCGACCCGCAGCCCGTCGATGTGGAACTCCTCGCACCAGTACGTGGCGTTGGCGACCAGGAAGTTGCGCACCTCGGTGCGGCCGAAGTCGAACTCGAGCGTGCCCCAGTCGGGGTGCGCGGCCCGGGCCGGGTCCGAGTGCTCGTACAGCGGACGGCCGTCGAATTCGGCAAGTGCCCAGTCGTCACGCGGGAAGTGCGCGGGCACCCAGTCGACGATGACGCCGATGCCGGCCCGGTGCAGTGCGTCGATGAGGTACCGGAAGTCGTCCGGTGATCCCATCCGCGAGGTCGGGGCGAAGAAACCCGTGACCTGATAGCCCCAGGAGCCGCCGAACGGATGCTCGGAGACCGGCATCAGCTCCACATGCGTGAACCCCAGATCACGTACGTAGACAGGGAGTTGCTCGGCGAGCCTGCGGTACGTGAGACCGGGTCGCCAGGACGGCAGGTGTACCTCGTACACCGAGAACGGCGCCTCGTGCACGGGTACGTCCCCGCGGTGCGCCATCCACTCCTGATCCCGCCACTCATGGTGCGAGGCCGTCACGATCGAGGCAGTGGCGGGCGGGATCTCGGCATGGCGGGCCATCGGGTCGGCGCGCACCGTGTGGGAACCGTCCGGACGGCAGATGTCGAACTTGTAGAGCGTGCCCTCCCCGATCGCGGGAAGGAACAACTCCCAGACCCCGGTCGAACCGAGCGAGCGCATCGGGAAGCCCGTGCCGTCCCAGTAGTTGAAGTCCCCCACGACCCGGACCCCGCGGGCATTGGGCGCCCAGACGGTGAACCGGGTACCGGTGACACCCTGGTGCTCCATGGGTTGCGCACCGAGGGCTGTCCACAGTTCCTCGTGCCGCCCCTCGCCGATCAGATGCAGATCGAGATCGCCGAGCGCGGGCAGGAATCGGTACGGATCCTGGACCTCGATCTCGTTGTCCTCGTAGCCGACCAGGAGCTGGTATTCGGGGACGGTGGGCATCGGCAGCAGCCCGGAGAACAGCCCGTCGCCGTCGTCGTGAAGCTCCGCCCGCAGCCCCTTGGCGAGCACGGTCACGGAACGCGCGTACGGACGCAACACCCGGAGCACCACACCGCCGCGAACCATGTGCGCGCCGAGCAGATCGTGCGGTGCGTGGTGCTCACCGGCGAGCAGTCGCCCGCGGTCGCCGTCGTCGAGGGCACGCACCGGCCGGACCCCGCGGCCACCGCCGCCCGTGCGCCGGGGACGGGGCGGTGCGGCATTGGTCCGCTTCTCCGCCCCCTTCCTCCGCTTGGCGGGGGAAGGCGTTGAGGCCGAGGGGCTCGCAGGTGCGGTCGGTGCCGCGGGGGCCGGAGCCGCTTCTGGCGTTGCGGGTGTCGCGGCGGCCGCGGCGGTGACTGGAGTCACGTCGGTTGCGGGTGTCGCGGCGGGCCCCGGGGGCGCGGGCTCGACGGGCGTCGGCGGGGGCGACGCGGCCACGGTGGGATCGGGCGCGGTGCGGGACGGCTTGCGGGCGGTCACAGGGACTGCCTCCTCGGGGGGTGTGGGTGAATCGGGGCGGGGCGTGACGGGCGGGGGAACGCAGCCGTGGCCGAAACCGGGTTGCGCGGCGCATCAGTCGACGGCGGCGGCCAGACGTTCGATGGCGGCCATCGGCACCGGCAGCCAGTCGGGCCGGTGCCGGGCCTCGTACACCACCTCGTACACCGCCTTGTCCGTCTCGTGGGCCCGCAACAACTCCGGTTCGCTGCGCGGATCGACGCCCGCGGCCTCCGCGTACCCGTCGCAGTAGGCGGTCCGGCAGTGTGCCGCCCACTCGGCGTTCCAGGGCCGGTGGGAGCGGGCCGCGTAGTCGAAGGAACGGAGCATGCCCGCGATGTCGCGCACGGGAGGCTGCGGACGGCGGCGTTCCAGAAGGGGCCGCGCCGGTTCGCCCTCGAAGTCGATCAGCGACCAGAAGCCGTCGGCCGCGCGCAGGGTCTGGCCGAGATGCAGATCGCCGTGCACGCGCTGTGCGGCCCAGCTGCGGCCCCTGTGGCCCAGTGCGGCAACGGCGTCGAACGCCGTACGCAGCCCGGGAACATACGGCGCCAGTGCCGGTACCGCGTGGGCAGCCGCCTCCAGCCGCTCCATCATCCCGGCGGCGAGATGCTCGGTCTGGGAGCGGCGCAGCACCGGCGTCGGCAGCGCGGTGGCGAGTGCCGTGTGCACCTCGGCGGTGGCGCGTCCGAGTGCGCGGGCCTCACGGGTGAAGTCATGGCCCGTGGCCAGTGCCCGTAGCGCAAGCTGCCAGCCGTCCTCCGCGTCCCGCAGGAAGGGCTGGAGAACGCCGAGGGTGAGCGGCTCCGATGCTGTCGCCTCGAACCAGGCGACGGGTTCCGGTACCCGACCGCAGCCCTCCCGGGAGAGGGCGCGCGGCAGTTCCAGATCGGGATTGGTCCCCGGGAAGACCCTGCGGAAGATCTTCAGGATGTAGGCGTTGCCGTAGACGAGCGACGAGTTGGACTGCTCCGTGTCGAGTACCCGCGGGGTGAGCCCGGCGGGGATGGGGGCGGCGCCCCGGTCGAAACGGAGGGGGCCGAGGGTGCCGGGGGTGCGCAACCGTTCCAGCAGAAGTTCGGCGAGCCGCGGATCGTGCAGCCCCTCGTAGACCGCCAGACCGGCGAGTGGGCCTCCCTTCACATGGCCAATGAGGGCGGGGGCGAGCCATGGTGGCAGCGTGGCCCGGACTCCGAGCAGCATCTGGTAGCAGTCGTCGGGCGAGGCCGGCATGGACGGCTGATGGACCCGGACCAGCAGATGGAGCAGCCCGGGCCCGTTGTCGGCGCCGCTCCCTGCGGATTCGGTATCCACCGGCAGTATTTCGGTCGCCGAGACAAGGGAGAAGGCCGTGACCGGCTGACCCTTGCCTGCGAACCACCGCTGCCGGGGCAGCCACTCATGCAGCAGTGGGGCGAGTGACGGGAGTAGTGCTGTGCTGTTGGCGAGGGCGACCCGAGTGGATGCAGCCTTCGACATGGCATCGCGTCCTTTCCCCGGGCACACCACAGGATGCGAAGAGTGTCCCGGATTGCGGCAATAGCTGTCCGGCTGTGCGGGACGTGTCGGGTCAGGATGGTCCGTACGGACTCGACATGCAGGGCTCCAGGAACCCCGAAGCCCCCTGGGGCCCCGCCGGACTCCGAAGAACTCCGGCGAACTCTGCGGAACTCCGAAGCGCTTTGGTGAATTCGGGGAGAGAAGCCCTGAAGAGCTCGATGTGGGGGAGATTGCCCCGTGCGGGGCGGCGGAAACCGCCCCGCTGGGTATGCGCGGAAGTGGCGCCGCATCAGATCGGCGGCGTGTCCTTCCGCAACCTGAACCAGTAGAACCCGTGCCCGGCGAGAGTCAGCAGGTAAGGCCACTGGCCGATGGCCGGGAAGCGCACCCCGCCGATCAGCTCCACCGGATGACGCCCGTTGAATGTCCGCAGATCGAGCTCCGTCGGCTGTGCGAACCGCGAGAAGTTGTGCACGCACAGCACGAGATCGTCCTTGTACTCACGGGTGAAGGCGAGCACCGCGGGGTTCGAGGACGGCAGTTCGTTGTACGAACCGAGACCGAAGGCCCGATTCTGCTTACGGATCTCGATCATCCGCCGTGTCCAGTGCAGCAGCGACGACGGCGAGGCCATCGCCGCCTCGACGTTGGTCACCTGGTAGCCGTAGACCGGGTCCATGATCGTGGGGAGGTAGAGCCGCCCCGGATCGCTGGAGGAGAATCCCGCGTTCCGGTCGGGCGTCCACTGCATCGGGGTGCGTACGGCATCCCGGTCGCCCAGCCAGATGTTGTCGCCCATCCCGATCTCGTCCCCGTAGTACAGAATCGGGGAGCCCGGCAGCGACAGGAGCAGAGCCGTGAACAGCTCGATCTGGTTGCGGTCGTTGTCCAGGAGGGATGCGAGACGCCGCCGGATGCCGATGTTGGCCCGCATCCGCGGATCCTTGGCGTACTCCGCGTACATGTAGTCGCGCTCTTCGTCCGTGACCATCTCGAGCGTGAGCTCGTCGTGGTTGCGCAGGAAGATGCCCCACTGGCAACCGGACGGAATCGCCGGGGTCTTCGCCAGGATTTCCGAGACCGGATAGCGGCTCTCGCGGCGCACGGCCATGAAGATGCGCGGCATCACCGGGAAATGGAACGCCATGTGGCACTCGTCGCCGCCGGCCGGGAAGTCACCGAAGTAGTCGACGACGTCTTCTGGCCACTGGTTGGCCTCGGCGAGCAGCACGGTGTCCGGGTAGTGCGCGTCGATCTCCTTGCGCACCCGCTTGAGGAACTGGTGGGTCTCCGGCAGGTTCTCGCAGTTGGTGCCCTCCCGCTGGTACAGGTACGGCACGGCGTCGACGCGGAAGCCGTCGATACCGAGATCCAGCCAGAACCGGAGGGCGGAGACGATCTCCTCCTGCACCGCCGGGTTCTCGTAGTTGAGATCCGGCTGGTGGGAGAAGAACCGGTGCCAGTAGTACTGCTTGCGCACCGGGTCGAAGGTCCAGTTGGACGTCTCCGTGTCGACGAAGATGATCCGCGCGTCAGGGAACTGCTTGTCGTCGTCGGCCCAGACGTAGTAGTCGCCGTACGGCCCGTCGGGATCGCTGCGCGACTGCTGGAACCAGTCGTGCTGATCGCTCGTGTGGTTCATGACGAAGTCGATGATCACGCGCATCCCGCGGTGGTGCGCGGCATCGACGAACTCCACGAAGTCGGCGAGATCGCCGAACTCCGGCAGCACGGCGGTGTAGTCGGAGACGTCGTATCCGCCGTCGCGCAGGGGCGACTTGAAGAACGGCGGCAGCCAGAGACAGTCGACGCCCAGCCACTGCAGGTAGTCCAACTTGGCTGTGAGGCCTTTGAGATCGCCGATGCCGTCGCCGTTGGAGTCGTGGAAGGACCGAACGAGGACCTCGTAGAAGACGGCGCGCTTGAACCAGTCGGGATCCCGGTCCTTGGCAGGGGTGTCCTCGAACGTGTCGTGAACGGGCTCATTGACAATCATGGTGTGGGTGACCCTCCGGTCGGCGGGGACGGTCGCAGGACGACGATGTGCGCGGGCGTGACGCCCGGCTCTAGGCGCACATAGAAGTTCCTGCCCCAGTGATAGGTGTGGCCGGTGAGCTCGTCGCGCACCGGCACGGTCTCGTGCCAGTCGAGGCCGAGTTGCGGCATGTCCAACGAGACCGTGGCCTCCTGGGTGTGGTGAGGGTCGAGGTTGACGACCACCAGAACGATGTTCGAACCCGAGCGCTTGCTGTAAACGATCAGCGCGTCGTTGTCGGCGGCGTGGAAGTGCACGTCGCGCAGCTGCTGCAGTGCGGGATGGCGGCGCCTGATCCGGTTGAGCGAGGTGATGAGCGGAGCCAGCGAACGGCCCTCGCGCTCCGCCGACTCCCAGTCCCTGGGCCGGATTTCGTACTTCTCCGAGTTCAGGTACTCCTCGCTGCCGGCGCGCACCGGAGTGTTCTCGCACAGCTCGTACCCCGCGTACACGCCCCAGGATGGCGAGAGTGTGGCGGCGAGTACGGCCCGCGCCTCGAAGGCCGGGCGTCCGCCGTCCTGGAGATAGCCCGGCAGGATGTCCGGGGTGTTCACGAAGAAGTTGGGCCGCATGTAGGAGGCCGCTTCACCGGCCAGCTCGGCGACGTACTCCGTGAGCTCCTGCCTGGTATTGCGCCAGGTGAAGTACGTGTACGACTGCTGGAAACCGACCGTGGCGAGCGCATGCATCATCGCGGGGCGGGTGAACGCCTCGGCCAGGAAGATCACATCGGGGTCGGTGCGGTTGATGTCGGCGATCACCTTCTCCCAGAAGATCACCGGCTTGGTGTGCGGATTGTCGACGCGGAAGATCCTTACGCCGTGGTCCATCCAGAACCGCAGGATGCGGACGGTCTCCGCGACCAGCCCCCGCAGATCCTTGTCGAAGGCGATCGGATAGATGTCCTGGTACTTCTTGGGCGGGTTCTCCGCGTACGCGATCGTGCCGTCCGGGCGGTGGTGGAACCACTCGGGATGTTTCTCCACCCACGGATGGTCGGGAGAGCACTGGAGCGCGAAGTCCAGCGCGATCTCCATACGGAGGGTGCGGGCGGTCTCGACGAAGTGGTCGAAGTCGTCGAGCGTGCCGAGTTCGGGGTGGACGGCATCGTGACCGCCCTCGGCCGAACCGATCGCCCACGGCACCCCCACGTCGTTGGCGCCCGGGGACAACGAGTTGTTCGGGCCCTTGCGATGGGTGGTCCCGATGGGGTGGACGGGTGGCAGATAGACGACGTCGAACCCCATGGCGGCAACCGCGGGAAGCCGCTCGGCGGCAGTGCGGAAGGTGCCGCTGACACCCCTTCCCCGGTTCCCCTGCCCCTGCAGATGGTCCACCGCCTTCCCCGTACTGTCCCTTCTCGTGACCTTTGTCGCCTTCGTCGGCTCGGCCGGCTCGAACCTGGCGCCCTCCGACCGCGGGAACAGTTCGTACCAGGAACCGAACAGGGCCCGTCGGCGCTCGACGACGAGGGGGAGCGGGCGGGCCGCGGTCACCAGTTCGCGCAGAGGATGGCGGGCGAGCGCGGCCGTGGCCTCGGGGGCGAGCGCGACGGCGAGCCGCGCGGCGGCCGGACGTGACTCGTCGCGCAACGCATCGGCCGCGGCCAGCACCGCCTCACGCCCGTCCCGTTTGGGTACGCCCCCGGCGGCCCGCTCGTACAGCTCGGCGCCCTCCGCCAGGACGAGCGCGGTGTCGATCCCCGCCGGGATCTTGATCTGTGCGTGCCGGCGCCAGGTGGTCACCGGATCGCTCCAGGCCTCGACCGTGTACGTCCAGTGCCCCTCGGAGTCCGGCGTGACATCGGCGCCCCAGCGGTCGGTGCCGGGAGCGAGCTCACGCATCGGCGTCCATGGGCCCGGGCGGCCGCTCGGATCCCGCAGAACGGCATTGGCGGCGACCGCCTCATGTCCCTCACGGAAGACGGTGGCCGTGACCTGGAAGGTCTCACCGGCAACGGCCTTGGCGGGCCTTCTGCCGCAATCGACGAGAGGACGGACGTCGAGGACGGGAATGCGACCGATCATGGAATCACCTGGGGACTGGAGCTCGGGCTGCACGGAACGCGGTGCGGGCGTGGAGAGCGGTGTGCGTACGCCGCGACTGTGGGGGTCCGTCCTTTCTAGCTGCTCCGTTGACGGCTGATGGGGTGTGAGCATGGTCGCTCCTGTCCGCATTCACTCGAATGGCACTCGAATGGCTGGGGCGCGGGTGTGGTGCGGGGGTGAGTACCGCATCGCACCGGACGCGTACGGACTGCATACGAACCGCTGCCGGATCGCAGTTGATCCGCATTCGGGCTGTATTCGGGTTGTGTACCGCAGAAGCCTTCCCACGGTTGTCGGGGGGCCAATCCGGTGGTTTGTTAACTACTCGGGCGTAGCGGTGAAGGTCTGAATACGCCGGGCTCCGCCCTGTGCGCGGAGGCTCGCGGAAGACCGCCGTCAACCGCCGCCGAGGCAGCGCCGGTGGCCTCGAACACGCCTGTCCGCATCGTCCTGTGCCGGTCGTGGGCGTCGCCGTGGCAGGCCCATGAACCGAAACCTCCTCCTCGACGTGGTGCGCGCCGCACGGAGTCGCGTCGAAGGCCGGCCGGTCCGCCTCGACCCGACCCCCGTACACGCCACTGGGCAGCCTTCCCTGTGCCGTGAAGGGCCACAAGGCCGCCCGAGGGGGCGGAATCGGCCATAACGCCCGTGGCGGATGAGCACCGATCTACGGAAGGGGGCGGTGGGGCGGACGAGACGCAGGGGGCCGCTGATCCGACGCCGGGACTGCGGTGCGCGACGGGGCCGGGGGCGGATCCGGGGGCGGGCGGCTCGCCGGCGTCCGTTCGTTGTGAGCCGGTCGCGCGCCGTGGTTGCGGAGTACGGCACACCGTTACCGTCGAGGGTGACGGAGCGGCGCACACCGTGGTGCGTCCCCTCGGATTCGTACGTCCCCTGTAAAGGTGGAATACGTGAAGGCCATTCGTCGATTCACCGTGCGTCCTGTCCTCCCCGATCCTCTTCAACCGCTCAGCGGCCTCGCCCGCAACCTGCGCTGGTCCTGGCACACCGAGACACGTGAGCTCTTCCAGGCCGTCGACCCGGAGGGCAGGCGGGCGGCGGACTCCGACCCCGTGCGTCTGCTCGGCGCCGTCTCCGCCGGGCGCCTTGCCGAGCTGGCCCGGGACCAGCAGTTTCTGCACCGGCTGACCGAGGTGTCCGCCGCGCTCCAGGAGTATCTCGACGGTCCGCGGTGGTACCAGGAGCAGCTGGCACAGGGTGCGGAACTGCCCGCCGCCGTGGCGTACTTCTCGCCCGAATTCGGTGTGACCGCAGCCCTTCCGCAGTACTCCGGCGGACTCGGTATCCTTGCCGGGGACCATCTGAAGGCCGCCAGCGACCTGGGCGTGCCCCTCGTCGGGGTCGGCCTGCTCTACCGGCACGGCTACTTCCGGCAGAGCCTGTCGCGCGACGGCTGGCAGCAGGAGCACTATCCCCTCCTCGACCCGAACGAACTGCCGCTGACCCTGGTGCGCGAGGTCGACGGAACACCGAGCCGCGTGGTACTGGCCCTTCCGGGTGGCCGCTCGCTCCACGCCTACATCTGGCAGGCCCAGGTCGGCCGCGTTCCTCTGCTCCTGCTCGACTCCGACGTGGAGGAGAACGCGCCGGGCGAACGCGATGTCACGGACCGGCTGTACGGCGGTGGCAGCGAGCACCGGCTGCTGCAGGAGATGCTGCTCGGCATCGGAGGCGTACGAGCCGTGCGGACCTACTGCCGGCTCACCGGGCACGCGGCCCCGGAGGTCTTCCACACCAACGAGGGGCACGCAGGTTTCCTCGGTCTTGAACGCATCCGTGAACTCTCCGGAACCGGGCTGGATTTCGACTCCTCGGTCGAGGCGGTGCGGGCCGGCACGGTGTTCACCACCCACACCCCGGTGCCTGCCGGAATCGATCGCTTCGACCGGGAGCTCATCGCCCGTCACTTCGGCGACGACGGCGAACTGCCGGGTGTCGGGGTCGAGCGGATCCTGCAGCTCGGTATGGAGACGTACCCCGGTGGCGAGCCCACCCTCTTCAACATGGCGGTCATGGGCCTGCGGCTTGCCCAGCGGGCCAACGGCGTCTCCACCCTGCACGGTGCGGTCAGCCGGAACATGTTCGCCGGGCTGTGGCCGGGCTTCGACGCCGCAGAGGTGCCGATCACCTCGGTGACCAATGGCGTTCACGCGCCCACCTGGGTCGCCCCCGAGATCTTCGGGCTGCGAGCCCGGTACGGCGGCACGCCGGGACGCTGGGACGCGGCGGCCGGAATCCCGGACCGTGAGATCTGGGACCTGCGGCGGACGCTGCGCGAACAGCTGGTGACCGAGGTCCGCACGAGGCTTGCCGCCTCCTGGCGCACGCGTGGTGCGGAGCCGGCCGAACTCGGGTGGATCGACGGCGTGCTGGACCCGGATGTGCTGACGATCGGCTTCGCGCGCCGCGTGCCCTCGTACAAGCGGCTGACCCTGATGCTTCGTGACCGCGACCGGTTGATGGAGCTGCTCCTCCACCCGACGCGGCCGATTCAGATTGTTGTCGCAGGCAAGGCACACCCCGCCGACGACAGTGGGAAACGGCTGGTCAAGGAATTGGTCCGGTTCTCCGACGACCCCAGGGTCCGCCACCGCATCGTCTTCCTGCCCGACTACGGGATGGCCATGGCGCAGAAGCTCTACCCCGGCTGCGACGTCTGGCTCAACAACCCGCTGCGGCCGCTGGAGGCCTGTGGCACGAGCGGCATGAAGGCCGCGCTCAACGGCTGCCTCAACCTGTCCGTGCTCGACGGCTGGTGGGACGAGTGGTTCGAACCCGACTTCGGCTGGGCGATCCCGACTGCCGACGGGTCCGCGATGGACGAGGACCGGCGTGACGAGCTGGAGGCGAATGCCCTCTACGAGCTGATCGAGGAGCGGGTGGCACCGCGCTTCTACGACCGGGGCGACGACGGGCTTCCCGGGCGCTGGGTCGAGATGGTCCGCCGCACCGTGGGCACGCTCGGCCCCAAGGTCCTCGCCGGACGCATGGTGCGCGAGTACGTCGAGCGGCTGTACGCCCCCGCCGCGCTCGCCCACCGCTCCTTGGACGCCGCCACGGCGCGGGAGCTCGCGGACTGGAAGGCGCGGGTCCGTGCTGCCTGGCCGCGGGTCGCTGTCGACCATGTGGAGGCCGTGGCGCCCAGCGCGGTCGGCGGTTCGGCCGAGCTGGGGGCGATGCTGGGGCTGCGTGTCCGGATCGCTCTCGGAGCTCTGGAGCCGGACGACGTGGAGGTGCAGGCGGTGGCCGGGCGGGTCGACGCCGCCGACTCGATCTCGGACGCGCAGTTCTTCCCGCTGAAGCCGAGCGGAGGCCAGGACCTGGAGGGCCGCTGGCTGTACGAGGGCCCGCTCGCCCTCGACCGCACGGGCCCCTACGGCTACACGGTGCGAGTGCTTCCCGCTCACCCGCTGCTGGCAACCAGCGCGGAACTCGGCCTGGTCGCACTGCCGACGGAGGCGACGGGTGACGGTGCGGGCCTGCTGATGCGCTGACCACCCGTCCTCCCCGGGGCCCGGCGCCTGTGAGGTGCCGGGCCCCTTCGTCTTCTGAACGCAACGCCTTGACCAAACCACGCGCCATCGTGGAGTGCGGCTCGTACTCCAACCCCAACTACGGCTGCACCGACGAACGCGAAGACGCGACAGCCGCCTACACCCTGGCGCTCGCGGCGAACCGCCCGGGAGGAATGAGAGCTCCTCCCGGGCGGTTCGCCGCATCACGTGCGCGGAATGCGGTGCTGGGTTCAGAAGGTCAGCTTGAAGCTGTTGATGGCGCCGGTGTCACCCGAGTAGACGTCCTGGACCTTCAGCTTCCAGGTGCCGTTGGCGACCTCGGACGAGGCGTTGACGGTGTACGTGGTCTGGACGTTGTCCGCCGAGTCGGAGATCGAGGAGTTCTTCAGCCGGTAGGCCGTGCCGTCCGGAGCGACGAGGTCGATGACGAGGTCACCGCGCCAGGTGTGGGTGATGTCCACGCCGACCTGCAGGGTGCTGGGCGCGTTGCCCGTGATTCCGGTGACGTTGACCGAGCTGGTGACGGCCGCGCCTCCGTCCGGAATGGCGATGCGGGTCGTGTTCTGGAAGACCGTGCCGCCGGTGCCGCCACCGGAGCGCGAGCCGACGTTGACGCCGGCCCAGGCGTCGGCGACCGCCTTGTACTCGGCGCTCGTCGTGCCGTACAGGTCACCGGCCGCGGCGAGGGTACCGGTGCGAGCGGCCGCGTAGTTCGTCGTGGAACTGAACTTGGTGCTGAGCGCCTTGAACCAGATCAGCGCCGCCTTGTCGCGGCCGATGCCGGTGACCGGCAGACCGTCGGAGGTCGGGGAGTTGTACGAGACGCCGTTGATGGTCTTGGCGCCGCTGCCCTCGGAGAGGAGATAGAAGAAGTGGTTCGCGGGACCCGAGGAGTAGTGGACGTCCACTCCGCCGATGCCGGAGTACCAGGCGTCCTTGGACGCGCCGTCCTTGCTCGGCTTGTCCATGTAACGCAGCGGGGTGCCGTTGCCGTTGATGTCGATCTTCTCACCGACCAGATAGTCGCCCAGGTCGGTGGCGTTGTTGGAGTAGAACTCGACCGCGGCGGCCATGATGTCGCTGGTCGCCTCGTTGAGACCGCCGGACTCGCCGCTGTAGACCAGGCCGGCGGTGGCGGAGGTGACACCGTGCGTCATCTCGTGCGCGGCCACGTCGAGGGAGGTCAGCGGTGCGGCGTTGCCGCTGCCGTCCCCGTAGGTCATGCAGAAGCAGCTGTCGTCCCAGAAGGCGTTGACGTAGTTGTTGCCGTAGTGGACGCGGGAGTACGCACCGACGCCGTCGCCCCGGATACCGGTGCGGCCCTGCACGTTCTTGTAGTAGTCCCAGGTCTCGGCCGCGCCGTAGTGCGCGTCCGCCGCGGCCGTCTCGACGTTCGTCGGACTTCCGTTGCCCCAGATGTCGTCGGAGCCGGAGAAGAGCGTCCCGGTGCCGGACGTGCCGTGGTTCAGGTTGTACGTCTTGTGGTTGCCGCGCGTCGTGTCGGTCAGCGTGTACGACGGTGCGGTGCCGAGCGTGACCTGGCCGCTGTACTGGGTGTTGCCGGTGCCGGTCTCGATGGCCTGCCACTCGTAGAGCTTCGCACCGGTGGAGGCGTCAGTGACGACGTGCAGTTCGTTGGGGGTGCCGTCGTCCTGGAGTCCGCCGACGACGGTCTCGTAGGCGAGCTGCGGCTTGCCCTGGGCCATCCAGACCACCTTGCGCGGTGCCCGGTCGGCGACGGTCTTCTTGGAACCGGCAGCCTTGGCCGCACCGAGAGCCTGCGCCTCGGCCTTGGCCGGGGCGACGTCGGCGGCGGTGTCGACGGCCTTCAGCTGTGCAGAGGTGACCTTGGACGCCTTGGTGACGCCTTCGGTCTCACCGGCCTTGGACTCCTGGACGATCAGGTCGCCGCCGAGGACCGGGAGCCCGCTGAAGGTGCGCTCGTAACGCGTGTGCGTGGTGCCGTCGTTGTCCTGGATGACGTCCCGGACGACGAGCTTCTCCTGAGAGCCGAGACCGAGCTCCTTGGCCGTGGCCGCCTTGCTCGCGTTGGCCTCGCGGATCAGCTCGGCACGCGCGGAGGGGGAGAGCTGCTTGGCCAGCGCGCCGTGCTTGGCGTTGGTGGCGACCGGGGCGGCAGCGGCGGAACCGCCGGCTGTGGCAGTTGCCGTGCCCGTCTGGACTCCTACGGCGAGGAGGGCTGCTACGGCTATCAGAGCGCCGGTCGCGGTGGCGCGACGGCTGGGCGTGGATCTCACGCGGACTCCTTCTGCGAGGGGGGTACCGGTGGCTGGGTGAGCCGACCGGGCAGAGCAGGCGGTGCGCGGAACGGGGGAAGAGTGTCAGCAGATGGATGTTCCTGTCAGGACCGCGTCAACAAGTTGGCCGGAATTCGTCCGTTGCTAGAAAGGTCATGTTCGTTAAGCGGACGTTTCGCCGATCGTTACCGCGAAGGCGTCCACGGTCCCGAGCGGCCGATTTCGAAGAGTGGGTCCGGGTCGAGCTCGAACACATCGTGTTCGAACGGCGCGTTCGGCGCGGGGTCGTGGCCACCGGCCGAAAGTGTCTTGAATTGTGGCTCGTTCTGAACGGGTCAGCCCTTGTCGTGCAGCAAAGGCCAGGTAAAGCGCCGGGCGACGCGGCCGGCCGTGGCGGCTTCCGCGCGGTTCGCAAGGGCAAGGGCAAGGAGGAGGAAGGCGGCTCGCGGCGGCTCGCTCTGTGTGCCGTGCGGCCCCCGGGCTCAGAAGGGAGTTGGCTCCCGTGAGGATCGGCGCGTGAGGGCCGGCCGGCGAGTGCCCCGGCCGTCCGCGTCTTCAGCGGCACGGCTCCACACCGACAGCGGCGAGCGCCGTGCGAAGTCCTGGATCAGTGGCAGAGCATGCGGTGATCCGCACGGCGATCCGGACCACGCCCGGCAACACGGGGAGCTCCTGGCCAAGGGCGCGGACGGCCCCCGGGAACACGTGCTGTTCCTGGGCCGCGGTGACGACCTGGCAGCGCGACGGGTCGGGGTCAGGCCGGCAACGGAACCTGCCCCACCGCTACCGAGCCGGTGCGCGGCACCGCCGCACCGGCCGGTCGTCCGTCCGGCGTGGTTGTGCCGACGCCGGTGGTTGTTGCCGGGAAGCGGGTCAGGCCAGGCTTTCCCGCCAGGCGCGGTGGAGCCCGGCGAACCGGCCGGTACCGCCGATGAGTTCGGACGGGGAGCCGTCCTCCACGATCCGGCCGTGCTCCATGACCAGTACCCGGTCCGCGATCTCCACGGTCGACAGCCGGTGGGCGATCACGACCGCGGTGCGGCCGTGCAACACCGTGTCCATGGCCCGTTGCACGGCGCGTTCGCCGGGGATGTCGAGGGAACTCGTCGCTTCGTCGAGGATCAGGACCGCTGGGTCCGCGAGCAGGGCGCGGGCGAAGGCGACCAGTTGGCGCTGGCCCGCCGAGATCCGACCGCCCCTCTTGCGGACATCCGTGTCGTACCCGTCGGGCAGTCCGCTGATGAAGTCGTGCGCGCCGATCGCCTTCGCGGCCCGCTCGATCTCCTCGCGAGGGGCCTCCGGACGGCCGATGGCAATGTTCTCGGCGACCGTCCCCGAGAAGAGAAACGCCTCCTGGGTCACCATCACGACGCCGCGCCGCAGTTCGGGCATGGCCAGATCACGCAGATCCGTCCCGTCCAGCAGTACCCGGCCGTCGGTCGGGTCGTAGAACCGGGCCAGTAGCTTGGCGAGGGTCGACTTCCCGGCTCCTGTCGAGCCGACCACGGCCACGGTCTGCCCCGCCGGGATCGTCAGGTCGAAGCGGGGCAGCACTTCGCCGCCCGTGCGGTAGGCGAATCTCACCGAGTCGAAGGAGACGTCCCGCCCCGGGTGCTCACCCGTGCGGGCAGGCAGCTCCCGCGGGTTCGTCGCCTCGGGGACGGTGGGGGTCTGGGCCAGCAGCCCCGCGATCTTCTCCAGCGAAGCCGCGGCCGACTGGTAGGAGTTGAGGAACATGCCGAGCCGGTCTATCGGGTCGTACAGCCGTCGCAGGTAGAGCACGGCAGCGGCAAGCACGCCGAGCGCGAGCGTCCCCGAGGCGACTCGGTACGCACCCCACAGCACGATCCCGGCGACCGCCGTGTTGGCGACCAAGCGGGAGCCGACCACGTAGCGCGCCATCTCCAGCAGCGCGTCGCCGTTCGTCCGGCAGTGCCGCTGGTTGAGCCGCTCGAATTCTGTGTCGTTGATGCGCTCGCGACGGAACGCCTGGACGGGACGGATCCCGTTGATCGTCTCCGCGAACTTCACGATGACCGATGCGATCGCTGTCGACCGGGCGGCGTAGATCACCCCGGCGCGTCGCTGGTAGAGCCGCACCAGCAGATACAGCGGTACGAACGAGAGGACGGCGACCGTTCCGAGACCGGCGTCCAGCCACAGCAGCAACAACGAGATGGAGATGAAGGAGAGCACGACCCCGATCAGTTCCTGCAACCCCTCGCTGAGGAGCTCCCGCAGCGACTCCACATCCGTGGTGGACCGGGAGATCAGCCGGCCCGAGGTGTAGCGCTCATGGAAGTCCACGCTCAGTGCCTGCGCATGACGGAAGATCCGCCCCCGGAGATCGAGCAGCACGTCCTGGTTGATCCGGGCGGAGGCCTGGATGAACGCGTACTGCATGCTCCCCGCGCCGGCCGAACAGAGCGCGTACCCGATGGCCACGGCGATCAGCGGTCCGTAGTCCTTGTCGCGGAACGCGGGTACGCCGCTGTCGATGGCGTAGGCGACGAGCAGCGGGCCCGCCTGGACCGCAGCCTGCTGGATCAGCAGGAACAGCGCGGCGACCACCACCCTGCCCCTGAGCGGGCCGAGCAGGGACAGCAGCAGAGCGCGGGTCGCGCCGCGCGGAGTGGGCAGGTCGTCCTGGTCGAAGGGGTCCTGGGCGCCGGAGGCGGAGCCGGGCTCGGGCGCGGCCTTCGGCGGCTTCCGTGTGGTGTCGTCCGGGCTTGTTGCCGGTCGGTCACGGGTCAGGGTGTCCGTATCGGTACCTCTGGCCGCGGCTGCGGTGCCAGTGGTTGCGTCGGTGCCGCTCGGGGGCTCGTTCTCGTCGCTGCCGCCCGCTCCCGCGGGGCGTCCGGTCGTTGCGTCGGTCATCGGGTGCTGTCCTTCTCGGCAGGGACGACCATGGCAGGCATGCCGTCGGTGGACAGGAATTCGGGTGCGTCCCCGGCGCCGGACATCAGCCAGGCGTACTCGGCGTTGCTGCGCAGCAGTTCCTGGTGGGTGCCCACGGCGCTGATCCGGCCCTCGGACAGCAGCGCCACGCGGTCCGCGAGCATCACGGTGGACGGCCGGTGGGCGACCACGATGGCGGTGGTCGACTCGAGCACGCGCCGCAGTGCGGCCTCCACCAGCGCCTCCGTGTGTACGTCCAAGGCGGAGAGCGGGTCGTCGAGCACCAGGAAGCGCGGCTGCCCGACGACGGCGCGGGCCAGTGCGAGGCGCTGCCGCTGGCCTCCGGAGAGACTGAGCCCCTGCTCGCCGACCTGGGTGTGGATGCCTTCCGGCAGGTCGTACACGAAGTCGGCCTGGGCGATCGAGAGCGCCCGCCGCAGCTCGTCTTCGCCGGCGCCGTCGGCGCCCATGAGGACGTTCTCCCCGACGCTCGCCGAGAAGAGCGTCGGCTCCTCGAACGCCACGGACACCAGTCCACGCAGCTGTTCACGCCGCATGGTGGTGATGTCGGTGCCGTCCAGCGTGATCCGCCCGGCGGTGGCGTCGTGCAGCCTCGGGACGAGGGCGGTGAGCGTCGTCTTCCCCGATCCGGTGGCCCCGACCAGGGCCATCGTCTCGCCGGAGCGGATCCGCAGATCGATCCGGGTCAGCACGGGTGCGGAGCCCGACTCCGCGTCGGGGTAGCGGAACTCGACGCCTTCGAAGACCATTCCGCCGTCCGCGTGCTGCTGCGAGGGCGGCGGGGAGGACTGCGAGGAAGACTCGTCGGCGGTCTCGCGCTCCTCCGCCGCATCCATCACCTCGAAGAACCGCGCGGTCGCCGTCGCCGACTCCTGGCTCATCGCCAGAAGGAAACCGATCGACTCGACCGGCCACCGCAGCGCGAGAGCGGTCGACAGGAACGCCACCAGCGTGCCCGCCGAGAGATCTCCGTCGGCGACCTGGATCGTGCCGAGAACCAGGGCCGCGCCGATCGCCAGCTCCGGGATCGTGGTGATGAAGGCCCAGATGCCGGCCAGCAGCCGGGCCTTGTCGAGTTCGGTGCCGCGCAGTCGCTGCGAGAGGCCGTGGAAGGCCAGAGCCTGGCTCCGGTGCCTTCCGAAGCCCTTGATGATCCGGATGCCGAGGACGCTCTCCTCGACGACCGTCGTCAGATCGCCGACCTGGTCCTGGGCCTTGCGCGCCACCACCGCGAACTTCGTCTCGAAGACGGAGCAGAGAATCACCAGCGGCACGACCGGTACGAGCAGCACCAGGCCCAGCGTCCACTGCTGCACCAGCAAAATGATGAAACCCGCCACGATGGTGGTGGCGTTGACCAGGAGAAACGTCAGCGGGAATGCCAGGAACATGCGCAGCAGCATCAGGTCCGTGGTTCCGCGTGACAGCAGCTGCCCGGACGACCAGCGGTCGTGGAAGGCCACCGGCAGCCGTTGCAGATGCCGGTACAGGTCGGCCCGCATCGATGCCTCGACGCCCGCCAGCGGCCGCGCCACCAGCCATCGCCGCAGCCCGAAGAGCAGTGCCTCGGCGATGCCCAGCACCAACAGGTACAGCGCACCGAGCCAGACTCCGCCCGGATCACGGTGCGCGACCGGGCCGTCCACGATCCACTTCAGTACGAGGGGTATCACCAGGCCGAGGCAGGAGGCGACGATCGCCACGGCTGCCGCGCCGAACAGGCGGATACGTACAGGCTTCACGTAAGGCCACAGCCGCAGCAGGGAGCGCGCGGCGGACCGGTCCTTGGGCTCTACATGTGTTTCGGGCATCAGGGGCGAGCCTACGGTTCACCACTGACATCGCTCATCTGGTTTTCGTCGCTCTGTCGACATCTCGCCTCCAATGGCCCGAGACCGTCAGGTCGTACCCCGGAGTCAACCGATCGGCCGATGCCGTTCCGAGCGTGATGGCCGATGCGCCCGGGGCCGGCCGACGGGACCCTCGTACCCATGGCAATCATCGAAGTGAACGCGGTGCACAAGGCCTACGCCGGGCGCACCGCGGTGGACGGGGTGACGTTCGCCGTCGACGAGGGGGAGATCTTCGGGATTCTCGGCCCCAACGGCGCGGGCAAGACCACGACCGTCGAATGCGTCGAGGGTCTGCGGATCCCCGACTCCGGTACGGTCCGGGTCGCCGGACTCGACCCCGTCGCCGACCACGGACAAGTGACGCAACTGCTGGGCGCCCAGCTCCAGGAGAGCGAGCTGCAGGCGAAGCTCACGGTCCGCGAGGCGCTGGAGCTGTACAGCGCCTTCCATCCGAACCCCGCCGACTGGCGGACCCTGGCCGAACGGCTCGGTCTGCACACCAAGCTCACCACGCGCTTCGCCAAGCTGTCGGGCGGTCAGAAGCAGCGGCTTTCCATCGCCCTCGCCCTGGTCGGCAACCCACGGGTCGTGGTGCTCGACGAGCTGACCACCGGACTTGATCCGCGGGCCCGCCGTGACACCTGGCAACTGATCGAAGAGGTACGGGACAGTGGTGTGACCGTCCTCCTCGTCACCCATTTCATGGAGGAGGCGCAACGGCTCTGCGACCGGATCGCGGTGATCGACCGGGGGAGTGTCGTGGCCCTTGACACCCCGTCCGGTCTGATCAGCAAGGCAGGCAGCTCCACGGTCATCTCCTTCACGCCGTCACAGCCGCTCGACGACACCGAGCTGGGCCTGCTGCCCGGGGCGGTCTCCGTCGAGCAGAACGACGGCCGGATCGTCATCAACGGCACCGACGAGACGGTCAACGCGGTCATCTCGCTGCTGGCCCGCCACCGCGTAACGGCACACCAGCTCCGCGTCTCCGAGGCCACTCTGGACGACGCGTTCCTCGACCTCACAGAACAGGCGGCGTGAGATGACCACGGCGAGCCCGGCCAGGACACAGACCGCGACCACCCCATGGGCAGCGGTACTCAGGACCGAGACACGGCTCTTCCTCCGCGAGCCCGGAAGCCTGTTCTGGATCCTCGTCTTCCCGACCGCGCTGCTGACGATCCTCGGCCTGATCCCGTCCTTCCGGGACCCCGACGACGCGCTCGGCGGCCGCCGCGTCATCGACTTGTACGTACCGGTGTCGGTGCTGCTCGCCATGATCATGGCCGGGATCGGGGCCATGCCGACCGTCCTCACCGGCTACCGCGAGCGCGGGATCCTGCGCCGGATGTCGACCACTCCGGTGCCGCCGTCCGCCCTGCTCACCGCGCAGATCGCCCTGCACGGCGCCGCGGCCCTCGGCTCCGCCGCGCTGGTGATGACCGTCGGCCGCGCCGTCTTCGGCGTGAGGCTGCCCGGACAGCCCTTCGGCTACGTCCTGGCGCTGCTCCTGGCGACCGCGAGCGTCCTCAGCCTCGGCGCGCTGGTGTGCGCGCTTTCCCGCACCACCAAGGCATCCTCCGCCATCAGCACGGTCGCCAACTTCGTGATGATGTTCACCGCCGGGGTCTGGATCCCGGTGCAGACCATGCCCGACACCCTCCGGCGCATCGTAGAGGTCACCCCGTTCGGCGCGGCCTCCCAGGCACTGGACCGGGCGGCTTCCGGCGGCTGGCCCGGCTGGGTACAGCTGGGCGTCATGGCGCTGTGGGCGGCCCTGGTGACCCTGCTCGCGACCCGTCTGTTCCGATGGGAGTGACCAGTTCCGGGGGAGACTTCACCCATGAACGCGGGGGACAGGGCTGAGGCGACGACAACCGGACCGACGACGGCCGCGCAGTTGGGGGACCGGTTCTTCCGGTACGGGCCGTACGGTCTGCTCGGCCTGGGCACCGCGGTCTCGGCCGTGGCCGCCGACCTCATCATGTCCCGCGCGGACGTGTACGCCGTCGCGGTACTGGTTCCGGTGGCGCTCGTCCTCCAGCTCTGGTGGGGGCGGGTGCGGCCGGGTGTTCCCCCGAAGTCGCGGGCGGCGCAGTTCTACTTCGTCGCCCGCACGTTGCTCGCCTTCGCCCTGACCTGGTGCAACCCGTTCTTCTCGATGTTCGCAGTGCTCGGCTACTTCGACGCGGGCCGGCTGCTCCCGGATCGGGCCTTCCGGGCCGGACTGCTCGCCACCGCCGTCATCATGGCGGGCTCGCAGTCCGGCAGTGGCCTCCCGCCGGACACTCTCATGAACTGGATCGCCTTCGGCATCCTCCTTGCCCTGCACGGGACTCTCACGATGGTGTTCGCCCAGATCGGCGACCGGGAGGCCGAGCACGCCCGCAACCAGGTCGACACCATCACCGAGCTGGAGTCCGCCAACGCCCGTCTCGAACAGGCCCTCGCGGAGAACGCGGGCCTGCACGCCCAACTTCTCGTCCAGGCGCGCGAGGCGGGCGTCGCCGACGAGCGGCGCCGGCTCGCCGCCGAGATCCACGACACGCTCGCCCAGGGCCTGACCGGCATCATCGCCCAGCTCCAGGTGGTGACCTCGGTCGCCGACACCGATCCTGCTCTGGCCAGGCAGCACCTCGACCGTGCCGCCGCACTGGCCCGGCACAGCCTGGGCGAGGCGCGTCGCTCGGTGCACGATCTGGTTCCTGCCGCACTGGAGCACGACGACCTTCCGGGCGCGCTGAAGAAGACGGTCACCGGCTGGGCCGAACGCCACGGGGTCCGGGCCGAGTTCACTGTCACCGGTACCGCCGAGCCGGTCCACGACGAGATAGCCGCCACCTTGCTCCGTATCGCCGAGGAAGCCCTCGCCAACACCGGCCGCCATGCCCGGGCCGCACGGGTCGGCCTCACCCTGTCCTTCATGGGCGACGAACTGACCCTGGACGTGCGGGACGACGGCTGCGGCTTCGACCCGGCCGCCCTGCCGCCGCACAGCGGCGCGGGCGGTTTCGGGCTCCGCGGCATGCGGGCCCGCGCCGAACGCATCGCGGGCACCGTCGAGGTGGAGACGGAGCCGGGCCGCGGCACGGCGGTCTGCGCCCGGGTGCCACTGGTTCAGCACCCCCGATGACCAGTACGGTTGGCCTGCCATGGCTGAGGATTCCGCACGTGTCATCACGCTCGTCGTCGTCGACGACCACCCCGTCGTACGGGACGGTCTGCGCGGCATGTTCGATTCGGCCCCCGGCTTCCGGGTCCTCGGGGAGGCGTCGAACGGGGTGGAGGGCGTCGGCCTCGTGGCCCGGCTCGACCCCGATGTCGTTCTGATGGATCTGCGGATGCCGGGCGGCGGCGGAGTCGCTGCGATCGCCGAACTGACCGCGCGCGGCGCCCGTTCCAAGGTGCTCGTCCTCACCACGTATGACACCGACTCCGACACGCTGCCCGCGATCGAGGCGGGCGCAACCGGCTATCTGCTCAAGGACGCGCCCCGCGACGAGTTGTTCAACGCCGTTCGCGCCGCCGCCGACGGACGTACCGTGCTGTCGCCCGCGGTCGCCTCCCGGCTCGTCTCGCGGGTACGTGCCCCCGGCGCGGTGGGCCACGAGGCGCTGTCCGCACGCGAGCGCGAGGTGCTCGAACTGGTCGCCAAGGGCACCTCGAACCGGGAGATCGCCGCCGAACTGTTCGTCAGCGAGGCAACGGTGAAGACCCATCTCACGCACATCTTCGCGAAACTGGGCGCCAAGGACCGCGCCGCGGCCGTCGCGACCGCCTACGAGCGCGGCATCCTCGGCTGAGCCGGCCGTCCGCCCTGTTCCGCATCACTCACTGACGCGCAGCAGCACCACAGCCCTGGCCGGCACCGTCAGCGTCTCGGAGCCACGGTGCACGGTCCCCGGAGCGGTGGACTGGTCCTCCCGCGAGGTGTCCAGCACCAGTTCGTACGCCTGCGCCCACGGCGGACCGGGAAGCCGGAAGCTGCTCGGGCGGTCGGCGGCGTGCAGGATCGCCAGGAAGCTGTCGTCCGTGACCTGTTCGCCGCGCGCGTCCCGGCCCGGGATGTCACGCCCGGAGAGATAGAGCCCGACGGTCGCGGCCGGTGCGTACCAGTCCTCCTCCGTCATCTCCGTCCCCTGCCGGGTGAACCACGCGAGGTCCCGCAGCCCGTCCGCGGCCTGCGGCCGGCCGGAGAAGAAGGCGCGGCGGCGCAGCACCGCATGGGTGTGGCGCAGCGCGAGCAGCCGCGCCGTCAGCTCGGTCAGTTCCCGCCACTGCGGCTGGTCGAGCAGCGACCAGTCCAGCCAGCCGATCTCGTTGTCCTGGCAGTAGGCGTTGTTGTTGCCGCCCTGCGTCCGGCCCATCTCGTCGCCCGCGACCAGCATCGGCACCCCGGTCGACAGCAGCAGGGTGGTGAGCAGATTGCGCAGCTGGCGGCGGCGCAGCGCGTTGATCCCGGGGTCGTCGGTCTCGCCCTCGGTGCCGCAGTTCCAGGCCCGGTTGTCCGACGTGCCGTCCCGGTTGCCCTCGCCGTTGGCCTCGTTGTGCTTCTGCTCGTAACTGACCAGATCGCGCAGCGTGAAGCCGTCGTGCGCGGTGATGAAGTTGACCGATGCGTACGGCCGGCGGCCGCCCCACGCGTACAGATCGCTGGATCCGGTCAGCCGGTAGCCGAGGTCCCGTACGTCGGGCAGGGCGCCGCGCCAGAAGTCCCGTACGGCATCCCGGTAGCGGTCGTTCCACTCCGTCCACAGCGGAGGGAAGGCGCCGACCTGGTAGCCGCCGTTGCCGACGTCCCATGGTTCCGCGATGAGCTTCACCCGGCGCAGCACCGGGTCCTGGGCGATCACCGCGAGGAACGGGGACAGCATGTCGACGTCGTGCATCGAGCGGGCCAGCGCCGCCGCCAGATCGAAGCGGAAGCCGTCGACGCCCATCTCGGTGACCCAGTACCGCAGCGAGTCCGTGATCAGCCGCAGCACATGCGGCTGCACCACATGCAGGGTGTTTCCGCAGCCGGTGTAGTCGGTGTATCTCCGGGCGTCGGACTGGAGCCGGTAGTAGCCGCGGTTGTCGATGCCGCGCAGTGACAGCATCGGACCCAGCTCACTCGCCTCTGCCGTGTGGTTGTAGACCACGTCGAGGATGACCTCGATCCCGGCGTCGTGCAGCGCCCGCACCATCCGCTTGAACTCGCCGACCTGCTGGCCTCCCGTACCGCTCGCCGAGTAGTCCGCGTGCGGGGCGAAGTAGCCGATGGAGTTGTATCCCCAGTAGTTGTGCAGTCCGCGCCGCAGCAGGTGGTCCTCGTGGGCGAACTGATGCACCGGCAGCAGCTCCACCGCCGTCACGCCGAGCCGCGTCAGGTGGCCGATGGCCGCCGGGTGGGCGAGTCCGGCGTACGTGCCCCGGAGCTCCTCCGGGATCTCCGGGTGCCGCTTGGTGAAGCCACGCACATGCAGTTCGTAGATGACGGAGTCGGCCCACGGGGTCTTGGGGCGCCGGTCCTCCGCCCAGTCGTCGTCATCGTGGACGACGACACCTTTCGGTACGTACGGAGCGGAGTCCCGTTCGTCCCGGACGGTGTCGGCGACCTGTTGCTGCGGCCAGTCCCGCACATGGCCGTAGACCTCGGCCGGGAGGGTGAACGAGCCGTCCACCGCACGTGCGTACGGATCGAGCAGCAGTTTCGCCGGGTTCCAGCGGGCACCCGTCCAAGGGTCCCAGCGGCCGTGCACCCGGTAGCCGTACCGCTGACCCGGCTGTACACCCGGCACGAAACCGTGCCAGATCTCATGGGTCAGCTCGGTCAGCGGGAGGCGTGTCTCGTCCCCCTCGTCGTCGAAGAGACAGAGCTCGACCGCCTCGGCCCCGCCCGCCCAGAGCGCGAAGTTGGTGCCCGCCACCCCGTCCGGGCCCACCCGGAAACGGGCTCCGAGCGGCATCGGCGCACCGGGCCACACGGCCGGAGGCCGCTGCCCGCCGTCGAGCACCCGCTCTTTCACCGGGCCGGTCCCGGCCTCGGCCCCCGCCTCCTTCGACGTCCGCTCCAGAACCTTCCTGACCGACTCCCGCACTGCCTCCTGCTCGGCTGCGCTCGACACCTCTCAGCCTCCCGCGGCTCATCGGACCCGGCGCCGAAGAGGAGCGCACGGCGTCCCGGCCGTGGCTCCTCCCATGTGGTCCTCCCCTCTGTTCTGCCCACAGTGGGGCCCGCACTCACGTTTCCCCCGGTCGGCCCTGGTCGCTGCGGGGGCGTGAACCACAACGCGAGGAAGGCAGGGGCGAGCACGGTCACCGCGCTGACATGGGCAGGACCGCTCGCCGCACCGGCCGCGCTGTTCGTACCGACCGGTGAGACCTGACAACAGGTCGACCGTCGGCACCGGCATGATCGTGACCTTCCGCTTCAACCGGGCGATCGAGAACCGTGCGGCGGTGCAGCGGGCCATCCGGATCGACGCGGAGCCGGCCGTCGAGGTGGTGGGCCGCTGGTTCGGCGGCGAGTACGGCATCAAGGACGTCCCGCAGGCCGGCCGGCTGGTTCTTCGGCCGGACGCTCATCGGGGACGTCGTCGAGGTCGTCAACTCCAAGGACAGGCACGTGGCGCCGGACAACGGGCTCGGCGGACGGAACCTGAGCCGGACCCAGTGGAGGGCGGGCTCCGCGTGCCGTTGAAGCGCGTCCGCGCCGAAGCTCCCCGGGACCTCCCGAGGGTGTTCTGAACCGGGACGGGCCGGCCGGGCGCCCTTGCGCCCTACCAGGCGTCACCTGGTGCATTCCTGGGACAACTTGGGACTGAACGGTGACATCCTCGGGGGGATCTCTCAAAGGTCCGTGTGATTATCTTTCGCTAGCGCGCATGTGCAGCGCGCGGGGGTAGGAGCCTGCAGGCTCCCGGGGCCATGGCGGGGCCAGGCCGTGTGAGGGGAGACGACCACATTGAACGGGCAGCCGATATCGGGGACATCGGTCGGGGCGGACAGCGGACGGCGTGGTCGGGGGACCGCCGGACTGCTGGCTCTGGTACTGGGTGCGCTGCTGTTGCTGGTGACGGCGTGCGGCGGGGGAGACACCGACGCCGGAGACAAGGGCGGGAAGAGCGGCGGCGGCAGGAGCGCGGACACGACCGCCTCGCAGGCGGTGGTGACCGTCGCGCCCAAGGACGGTGCCGACTTGGTGGCCACCAGCGGGGCGCTGAAGATCTCCGCCGACCAGGGCAAGCTGACCACGGTCCAGGTCGCGGACCCCAAGGGCGTCGAGGTCGAGGGCAAGATCGCGGCGGACGGCGCGAGCTGGGAGCCCGAGCAGCACCTGGCCGCGGCGACGAAGTACACGGTCCACGCGATCGCCAAGGACGCCAAGGGCCGCGAGTCGGCCAAGGACACCACGTTCACCACGCTGGTCCCGAAGAACACCTTCATCGGGCAGTACACGCCGGAGGACGGTTCCACGGTCGGCGTCGGCATGCCGGTCTCGATCCACTTCACCCGCGGTATCACCGACCCCGAAGCGGTCGAGAAGGCCATCGAGGTGACGGCGGAGCCGGCGGTACAGGTCGAGGGCCACTGGTTCGGCAACGACCGCCTGGACTTCCGCCCGGAGAAGTACTGGGCCGCGGGCACCAAGGTGACCGTGAAGCTCAACCTCGACGGCGTCGAGGGACGCCCCGGGGTCTACGGCAAGCAGGCCAAGACGGTCTCGTTCACCATCGGCCGCAGCCAGGTCAGCCATGTCGACGCGAGCACGCACCGGATGAAGGTCGTCCGTGACGGCAAGCAGATCAAGAACATCCCGATCTCCGCGGGCGCTCCTGCGACCACCACGTACAACGGTCAGATGGTCATCAGCGAGAAGCTCAAGGTGACCCGGATGAACGGCGACACCGTCGGCTTCGGCGGCGAGTACGACATCAAGGACGTGCCGCACGCGATGCGTCTGTCCACGTCGGGCACTTTCATCCACGGGAACTACTGGGGCGCGCCCTATGTCTTCGGTTCGACCAACACCAGCCACGGCTGCGTCGGTCTGCAGGACGTGCGCGGCGCGTGGAGCAAGAAGACCCCGGCTGCCTGGTTCTTCGACAACTCGCTCATCGGCGACGTCGTGATCGTGAAGAACTCCCACGACAAGACCATCCAGCCGGACAACGGCCTCAACGGCTGGAACATGACCTGGGCGGAGTGGACCAAGTAGTCCGCGAAGCACGACATAACGGCGGGCCCGGTGCTGTGACCAACAGCACCGGGCCCGCCGTCGTTAGCGACGGTTAACCTGCCTCTCATGACCGTAACCCTCGAAGCAAGCGACGGCGTCGGCACGATCCGGCTGGACCGTCCGCCCATGAACGCCCTGGACGTCGCCACCCAGGACCGGCTGCGTGAACTCGCCGAGGAGGCGACGCGGCGCGACGATGTGCGCGCCGTCATCCTCTACGGCGGTGAGAAGGTGTTCGCGGCGGGTGCGGACATCAAGGAGATGCAGGCGATGGACCACACGGCGATGGTCGTGCGGTCCAAGGCGTTGCAGGACTCCTTCACCGCGGTGGCCCGCATCCCCAAGCCTGTCGTCGCCGCCGTCACCGGTTATGCGCTCGGTGGCGGCTGCGAGCTGGCGCTCTGCGCCGACTTCCGGATCGCCGCCGACAACGCCAAGTTGGGCCAGCCCGAGATTCTGCTTGGCCTGATTCCCGGCGCGGGCGGCACCCAGCGGTTGGCCCGGCTGGTCGGCCCGTCCAAGGCCAAGGACCTGATCTTCACCGGCCGTCACGTGAGGGCCGAAGAGGCACTGGCGATCGGCCTGGTGGACCGGGTGGTGCCCGCGGCCGAGGTGTACGAGCAGGCGCACGCCTGGGCGGCCCGGCTGGCCAAGGGGCCGGCTCTCGCGCTGCGCGCGGCGAAGGAGTCGGTCGACGCGGGACTGGAGACGGACATCGACACCGGTCTCACGATCGAGCGGAATTGGTTCGCCGGTCTGTTCGCCACCGAGGACCGTGAGCGCGGTATGCGCAGCTTTGTCGAAGAGGGACCGGGCAAGGCCAAGTTCCTCTGACCGAACGCCAGTTGGGCACAGACTGCCGCGGATTCATCCGTGCGAGCGGATTGGCTGAGCCTTAAGGGAACCTTAAGGCTCAGCGCTCGGATGACCCCGGCAACCTCGCGCGGACGGGGCATACACGCAGGTCAGCGGCAGTATCGAGCATCGCATTCTGCCGCTGGCATATGCCTGCCGACCACTACGGAATGTCCTATTCCGGGGTAGGGATTCCTTCGGAACGGCCCCGGAGTGCCCGCCGTGCGGCCATGATGGTGGACATGGCGGGCCTGGAGGGTGTGGAACAGCCGCGACAACGCAGCGGCGCGACTGCGGCACGCTGGATGCCGGCTGTCGAGGACGAACAGGCGTTCAAGGCGCTGGAGTTGTTCGGAAATCCGGCGGAGGACGAAGTCAGGCTGCCGTCCCGTCCGGAGTCCGCGGCCACCGCCCGGCGGCTCACCTCCTGCGTGGTGCTGCGCCAGTGGGCGCTTTCCCCGCAGACCGCCGAGCATGCCGTCCTGCTCGTCTCGGAACTCGTCGGCAATGCGGTACGGCACACGGGTGCGCGCATTTTCGGGCTGCGGATGCTGCGCCGTCGCGGCTGGATCCGGATCGAGGTGCGCGATCCCTCGCGCGGGCTGCCGTGCCTCATGCCGGTCCAGGAGATGGACATCAGCGGCCGCGGGCTCTTTCTCGTCGACAAGCTCTCCGACCGCTGGGGGGTGGATCTGCTGCCGCGCGGCAAGACCACCTGGTTCGAGATGCGGATCTCCGACCACTGAGCCGATCCGGTCCCCGTCCCTGCGCCCTCTGTGACGACACCCGGCACGACGCACAGAAGCCCCCGGTCGGCCGTGGTGCGGCGCTGCGGGGGCTTCTGTGTGGGGACCGTGAAATGGGGGGTGTGTTCACGGCCGCTCTGGACGACCTGGCCCGGGTCAATGGGGGTCGTGGAACCGACTATGGCAGATGGGCGACCCGGGATCCAAAGGAACTAATCGGATAAATTTGGTCACATCGTGACTTTTCGCTAGTGAATCGTAGGTGTGATGGGTCACTGGCCTGGCAATGCATGAATGATTATGTGGTTCGACGGGTGAATCATCGAGCAATCGAGTCATTGGCAGTACTTCCTTCGCGACCCGGGGAGGAGTGTGTATGTGGGTGATTGTTATTTTTCTGACATTTCCCACCTACTGTTCTGCCCATGAAGGCCTCCGAGACGCCGGTCGACCGCCGCAGCACACTGCGTGCGGGTGCAGGGGCAGCCCTGGCCGGCGTCCTTGCGGCGGGATGTACGGACGACCGCGGCGCCGTCAACACCTCGGCGAAGACCCCGGCCACCACCCCCGCGACGACCACCGGGGGTGCGAAGCCCCCGGCCCCGCATCCCGCACCCGCCCCGCACCGCTTCCCCGGGCAGCCGGTCCAGATCGACCACGGTCCCCGTCACCGCGCCCGCGTCGCCCTCACCTTCCACGGCCAGGGCGACCCCGCCATCGCCCGGACCGTGCTCGCCGAGGTGGAACGGGCCCACGCCCGGATCACCGTCCTCGCCGTCGGCAGCTGGCTCGACGAGCACCCCGACATGGCCCGCCGGATCCTCGACGGCGGCCATGACCTCGGCAATCACACCCAGCACCATGCCGACATCTCGGCGATGGGCGAGTCCGAGGCATACGCGGAGATCACCGGCTGCGCCCAACGGCTGCGTCGGCTCACCGGCTCCATCGGCACCTGGTTCCGGCCCTCGCGCACCCGGTACGCCACCCCGCTCGTCCAGCGTCTCGCCCACCGGGCGGGCTACCCGCACGTCCTCTCGTACGACGTGGACTCCCTCGACTTCACCTCTCCCGGCGCCGCGGCCGTCACCCGCAAGGTCGCCGGGGAGATCCGCAACGGATCGGTGGTGAGCCTGCATTTCGGCTACGCGGACACGGTCGCCGCACTGCCGGTCCTCCTCACCGAAATCGACCGCCGCGGACTGCGCGCGGTGACGACCACGGAGCTGCTGACCTGATGCTCACCACCACGCGCACCGCGGCCCTGCTCGGCGGCGTCCTCATCGCCGTCCTCACGGGCTGTGACACCCCGGCCGAGAAGGGGACGCCCGAGGCCGCCGGCACCGAGGCCGCCGCACGGCAAGCCGCCCCCGGACGCGTCACGTCGCCCGGACTCGCCGGGATGCCGCCGGTGCTCGATCCCAAGGACGTGTACGCGGCCGACCGGCCAGGAAATATGTCGCCGGCCGTCAAGGGCTTCCCGGCACGGATCTACGTACCCAACACCAACTCCAACACGGTGTCGGTGATCGACCCGAAGACGTACAAGGTCATCAAGACCATCCCGGTCGGACACCAGCCGCAGCACGTCGTCCCGTCCTGGGACCTGAAGACGCTCTGGGTGAACAACGACCTCGGCGACAGTCTCACGCCCATCGACCCCGCCACCGGGAAGCCCGGAAAGACGGTCCCCGTCTCCGACCCGTACAACCTGTACTTCACGCCGGACGGCAAGTACGCCATCGTGATGGCCTCGATGGATCGTGAGCTGGTCTTCCGCGATGCCCACACCATGAAGACGGCCAAGACCGTTCCGGTCGACTGCTCGGGCGTCAACCACGCCGACTTCTCCATGGACGGCCGGTACTTCATCGTCTCCTGCGAATTCTCCGGCGAACTCCTCAAGGTCGACACGGCGAAGATGAAGATCGTCGGCCAGCAGAAGCTGCCGTTCAAGGGCGCCATGCCCCAGGACGTGAAGCTGTCGCCGGATGGCAGTAAGTTCTACATCGCGGACATGATCGCGAACGGCATGTGGGTGCTGGACGGGAAGAAGTTCACCACCCCGAAGCTGCTGCCCACCGGCAAGGGGGCCCACGGGCTGTACGTCAGCCGGGACTCCAAGGTGATGTACATCTCCAACCGCGGCGAAGGGACCATCTCCGTCTTCGACTTCGCACGGAACAAGCTGACGAAGAAGTGGCGCCTGCCGAACGGCGGCAGCCCGGACATGGGCGGTGTCTCACCGGACGGCAAGGTCCTCTGGCTGTCGGGGCGTTACAACGCCGAGGTGTACGCGATCGACACGACCACCGGAAAGCAGCTTGCCCGGATCCCGGTGGGCAGCGGACCGCACGGACTCGCCGTCTATCCGCAGCCGGGCCGCTACTCGCTCGGCCACACCGGCGTCTTCCGCTGACCCACCGCAGAGTCCGTGACTCAGAGCCTGTCGGGTGACCTCTGATCGGGCGGCCACGCCCTGGCACGCACGCTTCCCGCGTTGCCGAAATATCCTGGTAGCTCCTTCCCCGAGCTCTCAGCTTCGTTCGAGCAGGGGAGACCCCATCCGAGGACATCCCGCCGCCTTGGAATCGCACGCACCAGACCGCGTCCGCTATCCGATCGAAGGTCACCCGACAGGCTCTCAGCCCGCGACCAGCAGCGCCTCCGAGCCCACCGGACGGTAGCCCGCCGCCTGGAACGTCCGCACACTGCGGGCGTTCCCCGGCGACTGCTGCGCCCACACCACTTCGTCCGGCACCAGATGCCGGGCCGCCCGCGCCAGGTGCTCCCCGAGGCGGCGTCCGCGCGCCTCCTCCGCCACCTCGATCGCCGTCTCCCAGCGACCGGCGACCCCACGGCCGAGGATCAGCACCCCGCCGTCGGCTGCCCAGACCCGGACCTCGTCGCGGAACTTCATCGCCCGCGCCACCCGCGGGTGCTCCGGGTCCTCGATCTCCCGGAGCCCGATCTCCGGCTCGCCCGGCAGCGCGCCCGCGACGGTCAGCAGATCGATGGTGTTCATGTGCCGTCCGGTACGGGCCAGCAGCGCGCCCAGGAAGTGCGGATTCATCGTCGCGGCGAGCGCGTCGCCCGGGGTGCCTGCCAGCGTGGTCCGTACCCAGTCCGGATCCTCGTCGGTGACCACCACCGAGTGCGCGGTGAAGGCCAGCACCCCGGCGTCCCGTGCGTTCGGCTGTGCCACCACGGTCGTGGAGCCGTCCGGCGGCGGGAACCGCCCGTGTGCGGCAGCCGTCAGGATCTGGGCCAGTGCGTCGGTCATGAAGTGTTCCCCTCCCGGGTTCCCGGTCCTGTCCGCCGTCCGCGGACACCCACCCATGATCGACGACCGGCCGCCGCAATCGGTGCCCCTCGCGCCCGTTAATCTGACCTCCGTCAGTTAGGCATTACGAAGGGGCGGAACAGTGGCGGACATCGAGTCGGCGCGCAAGGCGTTCGAGCGGTACGACCTGAACGGCGACGGTCTGATTTCGGCCGCCGAGTACAAGAGCGTGATGGCTCAGCTGGGTGACCCCTACGTCACCGAGCCGGTGGCCCAGGCCGTCATCAACTCCCACGACACGAACGGTGACGGTCTCCTCACCTTCGACGAGTTCTGGGCTGCCCAGAACAAGGGCTGATCGCCGGAAGGACCCCCGGCCCTGCCCGGCCGGGGTCCGCCGGACCACCGGCCGCTCAAGCCTCCGGGCAGACGGCCTGCACCGGAGCGGCGGCGGGGCGAAACCGTTCACGCACCTGTCCGGCCCGCGGCAGCCGCAGCATTCTCGGGGCAGCCCCGGATCAGCCGGGTTTGCCCCTCGCGCACGCCGCCGGGCCCGTGGGGACCCTACGACCTCTCGTCCCGGTACGGTGTCCAGCCGCGCAGTTCGTCGTTGCGCGGGGCGTGCACCACCGCGGGCGCACCGGGGCCGAAGACCATCACCGGGCGGGACGCATCCCAGGACGGCCACCCGGGGTTGCCGGTCGCGGCGAACCGCACCCAGGCCGCATGCATCGCGTCGGCCAGCTCCTGCGGGGCGTTCTCGCCGGTCAGGGCCATGGCGTCGGGCCGGTCCAGGGTGTCGAAGACGAAGCCGATCTCCAGTGCGTGACAGGCACCGAGCCGTCGTACCGGCGTCCGCCAGCCGAACTCGTACAGGAAGGTGCGGCCGGAACTGCCGCTGCGGGCGTCGGCCAGCCGGTTCAGCGGGACACGCAGCAGAAGATCGGTGGCGAGCGCACCGAGCAGTTCACCCGGAGTGGCTCCGGGGCGGTTCGCGCGGTACGTACGCGCCGTGGCGCCCGGCACCTTGAACTTCAGCAGCGCCAGACGGAGTGTGAAGCGGCTCAACCGTTCGGTCAGCCCGCTGGGGACGAACCAGAGCCGGTACTCCTCGGTGTTCGTCCCCATCAGCAGATCGATCCCGGCGGCAGCACCCTCGCGCAGGGCCTCGGCAGGGTCGTGGGGCAGCAGATCGCCGTCCACCACGATCTGGAAGGAGTTCCCACCGGTCAGCGGGGTGCCGCCGCCCGTCACCTCGGTCTGCGCGGCCAGCAGTCCGGCCGGGTCGACCGCGGCCAGAGCCTCGGCCGTCGCCGCGACGCCCAGCCGCTTCGCGATCAGCTCCGTGGTACTCCGGCCGGCCTCCGGGGAGAGCGCGGCCGGCGCACCGCTCTGCAGCACCGCCCGCCGGAACAGTCCCTGTGAGCGCGGCGCGGCGAGCAGCGCTCCGATGGAGATCGCGCCTGCCGACTCGCCGCACACCGTGACTTGCCGCGGATCGCCGCCGAACGCCGCGATGTTCTGCCGCACCCACTCCAGGGCCGCCAGCTGGTCGAGCAGACCGCGATTGGCGGGGGCGTCGGGGAATACGCCGAACCCTTCGATACCGAGACGGTAGTTGACCGACACGAGCACCACGCCGTCACGGGCGAACGCCGCCCCGTCGTACAGCTCCACGGCCGACGAACCGTGCAGCAGCGAACCGCCGTGGATCCAGACGAGCACGGGCAGCCCGGCCCGGGCGGGGGACGGCGTCCACACATTGAGGTTGAGGCAGTCGTCGCCCGGCACTTCGGGGTCGGGCAGCAGCTCGTCCAGCGGAGGGGAGTAGGGCCGCTTGGGGGCGGTGGGCCCGAACGCCACCGCCTCCCGCACGCCGTCCCAGCGCTCCGGTGGCTCCGGCGCCCGGAAGCGGCGGGGGCCGACCGGCGCGGCCGCGTACGGGATGCCGCGGAAGACGGCGACGCCCTGTTCGAGCGCACCGCGCACCACGCCGTGGACCGTACTGACCAGCGGAGATGTCTCGGCTTTCGGGGGAGGTGCGGCAGTCATGAGGTGGCTTCAGCCCTTCTGCGGCGCGGCGGCGGCGGTTTCGTCGGCGGGGTGGTGGTCGGGACTACGGAGGGGGACAGGGCGACGGCCGACGCTCGGGCCGGATGGCGGGTGACGGACCCGTCGGGGTGCAGCACGTCCACCTCGACCGGCGAGTCGATACGTACCCGCTCCGGTGCCGCATTCACCCGGACCAGGGCGTACGGGGTCGGTACCGCAACCCGCACCCCGGAGAGAGCCCACCGGGCCGTGGGGCGAAGAAGCTCAACATCTCGGTGACGGGGCGGCGTTCGACGACCGGCTTGCCGAGGTGCTCCTCGTCGGCCGGCCCGAGATCGCCGAACGCATCGTCACCACCCATCTCGGCGCCGTCCTGGACACGGCGGCCGAACGCGAGGCGCTGCTCCCCACGCTGCGGGTCTGGCTCGACAACGGGTGCTCGGCGGCGCGCGCCGCCGAGCTGCTGTACTGCCACCGCAACACGGTCCTCAACCGGATCGGCCGCATCGCCGAACTCACCGGTCGCTCCGCCGAGTCGGGCGAGGCCCGGCTCGGCTCGGCTGGGCGCTGGCCCCCTGCGTGCCCTGCCGCTGAGGGGCGCCGGTGGCGAGCCGGCGCCCCTGGACGGCTACTTCGGTTGAACGGTGCACGACTGGCTGGATCCGGCCCTCCGGACCTATGCGGGTCAGGCGGCGAAGTTCCGGGACAGCGCGTGCTGTTCGTCGATTTCCATCAGGTCGGGGCGGGTGTACCGCTCCGCCCGTGCGTGGTAGTCGAAGTCCCCGCGAACGAGCCCCCGGTAGTCCTGAATACAGCGCTCCAGCGCGGCGCGCGCAGGGCCGTCGATATGAGCCGCCTCCATCTCCTCGACGAGTTCCTTCTCCGATCGCTGCACCCGGTCGGCGATCCCCGCCAGCCATGTCCCGGCCTCGTCGACGGCCTCCTGGACCGAGCAGCGGCGGTCCCGCTGGATGAGCCGGACCATATTGTGCTCGTATCCGAGCACGGCTTCCTTCTCGAACGAGCAGATGTCGTTGCAGAGCCCCGAGTGATCGGCCACCGAATTGCGTAGCGCGATATACGCGGGAAGGGATCGGGCGGATTCCGGGAGATCTATTCCGGCAGTGATCTCGTGCAGATCGAGGAACGGCTGCATGGCCACCGAATCGCGGCGGTGCTTCACGAAGTCCGCCATGCTCGGCACATGACCCGCGGCCCGGTCGACGGCCTCCGCGTAGTACGTCCACAGCCAGGCGACCGTGTCCCGGCGGAACTGCCGGACCCAGCGCGGCGACCGCCCCTCGCAGGTCCGCCGCGTGAGGCCGTCGAGCGCGTGCTCCATGGGGCCGTTCGGCGTGCTGGTGCCGTCGAGCACGTCCACCAGTCGGGCGATCGCCTCCTCGCACAGGTGCGGGTCGCGGCCGGCGGGCCCGTCGTCGAACTCGTCGTCGACCAGGAACGCCCAGAACAGCCACTGGCAGAAGAGGTCGAGGTGTTCCTGCGACGCGGCCGGGAATATGAGTGATATCCAGAGCTCGGGACGCGTACGGACCATTTTCTTCTGAGCCACCGGAGACAGGACCAGGTCATTGTCGTCCGCCCAGTCCCAGGCGGACTGTTTGGTCTTCTGAATTCCGGGGTTGCAGCCCGTGCTCTCGAACGGCATATGAAACTCTGGAAGCGCAAGTTTGCTCATGGTGCCCCTCGTCTGAACGTTACGAACAGGGAATGGGAATGAGTCGAATTCGCGAATCAATGCAGGCGACGGGTGGTCGATTCTCGGGGAGTTCCGCGCTGTCCTCTTTCCTCCGCCGGGGCCGGGCGTCCGAGCCGGGCCTCGGGCCCTCGGCAGCGGACGGCGCCGTGATGGCGATCGCGTCACCACTCGTCACGTCCAGTGAACCCCTAGAGCACGGCCGAGGGAAGCTGTTTGTGACCGAAAGGGCATGATCGCAATGAACACCTGTTCGGTTACGAGTAGTTGGTGAACTCTGGGTCGAGTGGCACCGTCGGTCGAGGGTGCGGAGGCTGCCGGGTCGGTGACGTCGTCGGCCTCGTGGAACCGGCTTGCGTCGAGGCCGCCCTCCTCCGCATGTGCGCAAGCGCTCCTGGCCGCCGAGCGAGCCGTGCCGTCGGACGACTGCGAGAGGGGAGGTCCGACGGCACGGGGCGGGGGCAGGCGTGCCGGCGGGGTCAGCCGGCCATCCAGAAGAAGACGGCCGTCATCCGCTTCTCTTCGAGTGTCCGGCCCCAGTAGCCGGTCGCGCTGTGGATCATGTTGGCGGAGTAGAGCAGCAACCGGTTGGCGCGGTGCGGGACCCTGATGTCCTCGGTGAAGGAGTCCGGCGCCACGAAACGGGTGCCCAGCGCGTCGACGAGGTTGTTGTGCGGCGCGATCACCTGATTCCCGCCCAGCGAGCCGCCGGGCAGGCTCTGGCGGTAGAAGCTGGTCCCGCAGTCCTTGGGCACCTTCGGGTTGAGATAGAGCACCGCGGCGTAACGGCAGAGCGTGCGCGAATCGGTGTGGGGGCGCGACTCGCACTCGCCCTCTCCGACGATCTGGACGCAGTTGTGATTGAACGTGCCGCCGCCGGCGGGACGTTCGGCCCAGATCTTCCCGGCGCCGGTTTCCCTCTTCACCAGCCCTTCCACCCGCGCCAGTTCATCCGGTTCCAGCGCGGGCATGGCGCGCAGTCCCGGCCAGCTCTCCGGCTTCGCCGGATAGCCCTCCGCCCAGTCGTCCCGGTCCAGGCAGCGCTCCCGCACGGCCCCCGGGTCCGGCAGCACGTCGTCCAGCACCCAGTAGTCGCGTCCGCGCGTCGGCTTGCGGTAGGGAAGCACCGGTAGAGAAAAAGGAGTTGAGGGCATGGGAGGGAACGTAGCGGCGCCTCGTCCGGCCGCTCGCCACGGAAGGGGTCAACCTTCTGCCAAGAATGTCCCATGCGCAGGAGGACGGCGAGGGCGGTCCTCGGCTCCTCAGGAACTCCGGGGCCGGTACACGTCGGCCAGGGTGCGGGCCGCTTCGTACAACCCGTCCCGCAGCTGTGGGGGCTCCAGCACCTCGACGTCCGGGCCGAGGACGAGGAACATCCCGATCGCGTGCTCGAGCGACTCCGTGGGCAGCACCGCCCGCGACCAGCCATCCCGCTCGGGCACGGCTGTCTCGGCAAAGGCCTGCGCGGCGGCCCCGGTGAACCGGGAGGACGCGCCGGGAGCCACCCGGACGACTGCCTCGCCCTGGTGCAACCGGGCGTGGAAGTCCTCCTGCGCCAGGCGCCAGTGCTCGGCCAGATCGAATCCGTCCGGTATCTCGAACGTGTCGTCCGAGACGCGCAGTTCCAGGATCTGGTCGACCCGGAAGGTGCGCGGGCCGGGCCCAGCGACCAGGTACCAGCGCCCGGCCTTGAGTACCAGGCCGTACGGGTCCAGCGTGCGGTCGACCTCGGTCGGGGCCTTCCACCGCCGGTAGCGGACCATCAGTCTCCGCCCGGTCCACACGGCCTCCGCGACCTCGGGAAGATGGCGCAGGTCGTCCACCTCCGCGTACCAGCCGGGAGCGTCCAGATGGAAACGGGCCCGCATCCGGTCGGCCTCGGCGCGCAGGTCGGGCGGCAGCGCGGCACGCAGCTTGAGCTGGGAGGAGGCGAGCGCGGACCCGAGCCCCAGCGCGGCGGCCGGTCCGGGCATCCCACTGAGGAACAGGCTCTGCGCCTCGTCCTCGCTCAGCCCGGTGAGCCTCGTGCGGTACCCGCCGAGGAGCCGGTAGCCGCCGTGATGTCCGGCGTCGCCGTAGAGCGGGACACCTGCGGCGTGGAGAGCCTCGATGTCCCGGTACACGGTCCGTACGGAGACCTCGAACTCCCGCGCGAGCTCGTCGGCGGTGACCCGGCCCCTGGTCTGGAGCAGGAGGAGGATCGCGAGCAGGCGGCTGGACTTCACTGACACAGGATGTCAGTGAAGTGCGCCTAGTTTCCCGGGGTCGGCACACAACCGGACACGGAAGGCCCCACTCATGACCAGCTTCACCCGCACCGCCACCCCCGTATCGACGGACTTCGACTTCCTGGTCGGCGCATGGGACGTCGCCAACCGCCGGCGGACCGACTTCCTGGACGAGGCGAGCGAGTGGGAAGAATTCCCGGCCGTCAGCCACGGCACACGGCACTTCGACGGTGGTGCCAACTTCGACGAGATCGAGTTCCCGACGAAGGGCTTCGCGGGTCTCACCCTGCGTCTCTTCGACCGGGACACACAGCTCTGGGCGCTCCACTGGGCCGACCGCCGCACGGGGCGGCTGTTTCCACCGGTGGTCGGCGGCTTCGTGGACGGCCGGGGCGAGTTCTACGGTGACGACACACACGAGGGCAAGCCCGTACGTGTCCGCTTCATCTGGTCCGGCATCACAGCGGATTCGGCCCACTGGGAGCAGGCGTTCTCCGTGGACGACGGCGGCACCTGGGTCACCAACTGGCACATGGATCTCACCCGGCGCTGAGAGCCCCGCCGTCGCCGCCCGCAACCCGGGGCCGCCGCACCGGCACTCCGGCGCCCACCGCGACCACATGTGTCCGCGGCGAGCGGTGAAGCGCCCCGATCAGGACCCGCAACAGGAGGGTGAGACCCCTCGGGGCTCACCCACCTGTGTTCTCGGTCCGGGACCCGACCGGATCGGTTCAGGTCCGATCAGGTCATCTCAGGTGGAGCTTGAGCTGATGGTTGTGCTCCTACGGCCCGCCCCGACATTGTCGGGGCCGCTTACCGCCCGCCATGGAAAGTCGTAGCTGCCTGTGCCACGCATACGTGGGGACCGGCCGCGTTCACGAGGCGCGCAGGCAGTTGCAGGCCGTGCTCGCGGCTGGGACATCCCAGGAACTTTTCAGGGACTTCGACGTCTGTCCCAGGGAGATTCCAGGGACATTACGTTGCGTAAGCAGGGAAGGCCCTGACAGCGCTGAAAGATACGAACGCACTGGTCAGGGCCTGTTCCCTCAGCACTCGATGATGTTCACCGCGAGCCCGCCCCGCGCCGTCTCCTTGTACTTCACGCTCATGTCCGCGCCCGTCTCCTTCATGGTCTTGATGACCTTGTCGAGGGAGACCTTGTGGCTGCCGTCGCCGCGCAGCGCCATCTTCGCCGCGGTGACCGCCTTGACCGCCGCCATGCCGTTGCGCTCGATGCAGGGGATCTGGACGAGACCGCCGACCGGGTCGCAGGTCAGGCCCAGGTTGTGCTCCATGCCGATCTCGGCGGCGTTCTCGACCTGTTCGGCGGAGCCGCCGAGGACCTCGGCGAGTGCTCCCGCGGCCATCGAGCAGGCGGAGCCGACCTCGCCCTGGCAGCCGACCTCAGCGCCGGAGATCGAGGCGTTCTCCTTGAACAGCATGCCGATGGCACCGGCCGCGAGGAGGAAGCGGACGACGCTGTCCTCCTTCTCGGCCTCGGTGGCGCCACCCGCGGCGAAGTTCATGTAGTAGTGCAGCACGGCAGGGATGATGCCGGCTGCGCCGTTGGTGGGGGCGGTGACGACGCGGCCACCCGCGGCGTTCTCCTCGTTGACCGCCATCGCGTAGAGGGTGATCCACTCCATCGAGTGGGCCTGCGGGTCGCCCTCGGCGCGCAGCTGGCGTGCGGTGTTCGCGGCGCGGCGGCGGACCTTCAGGCCACCGGGGAGGATGCCCTCGCGGGCCATTCCGCGCGACACGCATGCCTGCATGACCCGCCAGATGTCCAGCAGACCGGAGCGGATCTCCTCCTCCGTCCGCCAGGCCCGCTCGTTCTCCAGCATGAGGGAGGAGATCGACAGGCCGGTGTCGCGGGAGAGCCCCAGCAGTTCGTCGCCGGTGCGGAAGGGGTGCTTCAGGACGGTGTCGTCGAGAACGATCCGGTCCTCGCCCACCGCGTCCTCGTCGACGACGAAGCCGCCGCCGACGGAGTAGTAGGTCTTCTCCAGCAGCGGGGCGCCGTCGCGGTCGAACGCGAAGATCGTCATGCCGTTGGCGTGGTACGGGAGCGCCTTGCGGCGGTGCAGGACCAGCTGCTCGTCGGCGTCGAAGTCGATCTCGTGCATGCCCAGCAGGTTGAGCCGGCCCGAGGAGCGGATCGCGGCCACCCGGTCGTCGGCGGACTCCACGTCGACGGTACGGGGGGACTCGCCCTCCAGACCGAGCAGGACGGCCTTGGGCGTGCCGTGGCCGTGGCCCGTGGCGCCGAGCGAGCCGAACAGCTCGGCGCGTATGGAAGCGGTGTGGGCGAGCAGGCCCTCGTTCTTCAGGCGGCGCGCGAACATACGGGCCGCGCGCATCGGGCCGACCGTATGGGAGCTGGACGGGCCGATGCCGATCGAGAACAGGTCGAAGACCGAGATGGCCACGGTGTGACTCCTAAGGGGTTGGTAGACGCCGTTGTCTGCCGGGTGGTGCGGTACGGACCGGTCGGTCCGAAGAGCAGCGGGACAAGGGTTGGGGCACCGCGCTCACTGTCCAGTGTGCGCGGTGCCCCGCCCCAAACGTGCGAAAAGTGACCCGGACTACTTCAGGCCGGGGTACAGCGGGAACTTCTCGGCCAGCGCGATCACGCGGGCCTTGAGGTCGTCGGCGTCGTACGACGGCTTGAGGGCCGACGCGATGATCTCGGCGACCTCGGTGAAGTCCTCGGCCTGGAAGCCGCGGGTGGCCAGGGCCGGCGTGCCGATCCGCAGACCCGAGGTGACCATCGGCGGCCGCGGGTCGTTCGGGATGGCGTTCCGGTTGACCGTGATGCCGAGCTCGTGGAGCCGGTCCTCGGCCTGCTGGCCGTCCAGCTCCGAGTTGCGCAGGTCGACGAGGACCAGGTGCACGTCCGTACCGCCGGAGAGGACGGAGACGCCTACCTCGGTGACGTCCGGCTGGACCAGACGCTCGGCGAGGATGCGGGCGCCGTCCAGGGTGCGCTGCTGGCGCTCCTTGAACTCGTCGGTCGCCGCGACCTTGAACGAGACCGCCTTGGCCGCGATCACGTGCTCCAGCGGACCACCCTGCTGACCGGGGAAGACGGCAGAGTTGATCTTCTTGGCGAGCTCCTGCGTCGACAGGATGACGCCACCGCGCGGACCGCCGAGGGTCTTGTGCGTGGTGGTCGTGACGACGTGGGCGTGCGGTACCGGGTTCGGGTGCAGACCCGCGGCCACCAGGCCCGCGAAGTGCGCCATGTCGACCATCAGGTACGCGCCGACCTCGTCCGCGATGCGGCGGAAGGCGGCGAAGTCCAGCTGACGGGGGTACGCGGACCAGCCGGCGACGATCAGCTTCGGCTTGGACTCCTTGGCCAGGCGCTCGACCTCGGCCATGTCCACGACGCCGGTCTCGTCGACGTGGTACGGGACCACGTGGTAGAGCTTGCCGGAGAAGTTGATCTTCATTCCGTGGGTCAGGTGACCGCCGTGGGCCAGGTTCAGACCCATGATCGTGTCGCCCGGCTTCAGCAGCGCGAACATCGCGGCGGCGTTGGCCTGCGCACCCGAGTGGGGCTGGACGTTGGCGGCCTCGGCGCCGAACAGCGCCTTGATCCGGTCGATGGCGATCTGCTCGACCACGTCGACGTGCTCGCAGCCGCCGTAGTAGCGGCGGCCCGGGTAGCCCTCGGCGTACTTGTTGGTGAGGACGGAGCCCTGGGCCTCCATGACCGCGACCGGAGCGAAGTTCTCCGAGGCGATCATTTCGAGGGTGGACTGCTGACGGTGGAGCTCGGCGTCGACGGCGGCGGCGACGTCCGGGTCCAGCTCGTGGAGGGAGGAGTTGAGAAGCGACATCAGGTGGTCCCTTGGAGTCTTTAGTTGCCGGAGAACTCGGTGTACTCGTCGGCGGAGAGCAGGTCCTTCGGCTCCTCCGCGACGCGTACCTTGAACAGCCAGCCGCCCTCGAAGGGAGCGGAGTTCACCAGCGACGGGTCGTCCACGACGTCCTGGTTGGAGGCGGTGACCTCGCCGGTCACCGGCGAGTACAGGTCGCTGACGGACTTGGTCGACTCGAGCTCGCCGCAGGTCTCGCCCGCGGTCACCGTGTCACCGACCTCCGGGAGCTGGGCGTAGACGACGTCACCGAGCGCGTTGGCCGCGAACTCGGTGATGCCGACCGTGGCCACACCGTCCTCGAGGGCCGACAGCCACTCGTGCTCCTTGCTGTAACGCAGCTGCTGGGGGTTGCTCATGACCTGAATTCTCCTGTACGCGGGGGAGTGCTGATGAACGGTGGTCTTACGGTGTGAGACGCGACTGCGTCACTTCTGGCGCTTGTAGAACGGCAGGGCGACGACCTCGTACGGTTCGTGGCTGCCCCGGATGTCCACTCCGACGCCTGTGGTCCCGGGCGCGGCGTGCAGGGCGTCCACGTACGCGATGGCGATCGGCTTGCCGAGCGTCGGCGACGGGGCGCCGGAGGTGACCTCGCCGATGACCTGGCCCTCGGCGACAACGGGGTAGCCGGCGCGCGGCACCCGGCGGCCCTCGGCGATCAGGCCGACGAGCTTGCGCGGCGGGGCGGTCTCGGCGCGCTCGGCGGCGGCCTCCAGGGCCTTGCGGCCGACGAAGTCGCCCTCCTTCTCGAACTTCACGACCCGGCCGAGACCGGCGTCGAACGGGGTCAGCTCGGTCGTCAGCTCGTGCCCGTACAGCGGCATGCCCGCCTCCAGGCGCAGCGTGTCGCGGCAGGACAGACCGCACGGGATCAGGCCACGGGAGGCGCCCGCCGCCGTGAGGGCCTGCCAGAGCTGCTCGGCGTGCTCGGGGGCGACGAACAACTCGAAGCCGTCCTCGCCGGTGTAACCGGTACGGGCGATCAGCGCGGGCACACCGGCGACGGTGCCGGGCAGACCCGCGTAGTACTTCAGACCCTCCAGGTCGGCGTCGGTGACCGAGGCCAGGATGGCGGGGGACTCGGGGCCCTGGACGGCGAGCAGCGCGTACGCGTCGCGGTCGTCGCGCACCTCGGCGTCGAACCCGTCGACGCGGGCGGTCAGCGCGTCCAGCACGATCTGGGCGTTCCCGGCGTTGGCGACGACCATGTACTCGGTCTCGCCCAGCCGGTAGACGATCAGGTCGTCCAGGATGCCGCCGTCCTCGGCGCAGATCATCGTGTAGCGGGCGCGGCCGACGGCGACGGTGCCGATGTTGCCGACCAGCGCGAAGTTCAGGAACGCCGCGGCCTGCGGACCGGTGACGGTGATCTCACCCATGTGCGACAGGTCGAAGAGACCCGCCTTCGTGCGCACCGCGTTGTGTTCGTCGCGCTCACTGGCGTACCGCAGCGGCATGTCCCAGCCGGCGAAGTCGGTCATGGTCGCGCCCAGCGAGCGATGCAGGGCGTCGAGGGCGGTGAGACGGGGGGCGTTGCTCATAGGTGTGGCTCCCAGGGCATGGCGACGATGACGATCCCTCCCCATCTGTCATCGGAACCTGAGAGGTTCGCCGAGAGACCCCCGGGGGGTTCGGCTTGCACCTTGGGTGGAGCCGCCGGGCGACTCGCTTTTCAGATCTGCCTCATCCACGCGGTACGGGGCCTGAGAGATTCAAGGGAGGATCTTGCTCCTTCGGCGCCCGGCACACACTGTGGCCGGAGCTCTCCCGCGCGGATTCAAGCGGCCTTTATGCAGTTGGCCGGGTCATCATTGCACGCATTGCGGAAGAGTGGGGCGTCGGTACCCCATGCACGGGACGAGTAGTGGGACGGTTGTCTCGCATTACCTTTTCTTTACACTTCTTGGGCAGACGTGGGTGACCCGACAGGGGAGGGCGATGACGTTGCAGCGGTACGCGACGACCGCGGGGGTCGCGCACGGCGCGATGCACGCGCAGCCGGGCGCACCCGCCCGGGAATTGCCGGGCACGCACGCGCCCGTCGTGCGGGACCTGCGCGAGCGCGCCGGGCGCAGCCCGCGCGGGCTCCATTTCGAGGCGGGCGATGTGGTGGTGGTCTCCGGGCTGCCGGGAGGCGGAAAGTCGACACTGATCCGGCGGGCGGTGGCCGCACGGGCCATCGACTCCCAGGACACCCGGGACCGCTGGGCGCAGCGGGTGCCCCGCTTACTCCCGTACGCCCTCTACCGCCCGCTGGTCCGCGTCGCCCACTACTGGGGGCTGTGGCGGACGCTGCGCTCCGGTGAGTCCGTCGTCGTCCATGACTGCGGGACCCAGACATGGGTGCGGGGCTGGCTGGCCCGGCACGCACGGCGCCGCGCCCGCACGCTGCATCTCGTGCTGCTCGACGTCACCCCGCAGGAGGCCAGGGAGGGCCAGCGCGAGCGTGGGCGCGGAGTCTCCGGATACGCCTTCGCCCGGCACCGCAGGGCCGTCGGCCGGCTGCTGCGGGACACCGAGGCGGGCGCCCTGCCGCTCGGCTGCTCCTCGGCGGTCCTGCTGGACCGGGAGGCGGCCGGGATGCTGGCGCGGATCACGTTCGCCGACGCCCAGGGGATGACGGGAAAGCCCTGAGGGTCCTTCTCTACGGATCGGGCCCCCGCGCCCGGCATGATCCGCAAGAGAGGCCCTGGCGCCCCCGGTCGTCCGTCAGCGCGGAGGGGCGCGCCGGAGTTACTGTTCTGCGGCAAGGCATGGGTGAGAAGGGGAAGCAGCGCAGTGGACATTCCGGCACCGGTCCAGAACCATCCGCAGAGCGGATGGCCGGCCAATGAGCTCGAAGAGGTGCTGGTTGCCTCGCTGGGCAGCCCGGAGGCGGGCGGCAGGCTCGTCGAAGTGCTCGGCCGCAGTCACCTCTGGGTGCCGCTTCCCAACGGTGGGGGCCCCGATGCCCCGTCGCTCGACCTGCCGACGGTGGAGATCGAGGACGCTCCGTACGTCCCCGTCTTCAGCTCCGAACAGCAGTTCCTGCAGTGCGTCGGTACCCATATGTCCTTCACCGTGGCGCCCGCCGTCGAATTCGCCCGCGGGCTGCCCCCGCAGCTCGGCATCGCGGTCAACCCGGGCGGCGCTGTCGGCATGCCGCTGCCGCCGCCCGCCGTCGCCGAGCTCTGCCGTGCCGGACGCACCTCGCTGGACGGGCCGGCCACCGGCGGCCGGGTCCGGCTGTACGAGCCGGACTGGCAGGAGGAGCCCGTCGACTTCCTCGCGGCCGCGGCCGGGGAATTCGAGGAGAGCGGCGTCGTGCGCACCGCGCGCCGCACACTGGCCAGCATCGAGGGCGGCGATCCCGTTCTCTTCATAGGCGTCGAGTTCTCCACCTGGGACGGCGCGGGGCGCAACGCCCCGATGGACGCCCTGGGCCGCGCACTGGGCCGCGTCGAGGTGCCCTGGCCGGTCAATCTGGTCCTGCTCGACGTGGCACACGATCCGGTCGCCGACTGGATGCGGGCCAGGATCCGGCCTTTTTACCAGCGCGAGGGGCACTAGAGCGCGGAGTCCCCGACTCCGGGGAGGGCGGACGCGACACCGTCAACCTGTGGCGTCAAGTCGGTGTCAGGGGTGCCGCATAAGCTGGTTTGATGGCTAGTGCCTCGGCCACCGAGCCGCACCCGCGTGCCCCGGGAGCGGCAGGCCGACACAGTGGATCGAAGAGGGGCGGGACCCAGGGTGAGTGCGTCAGGCACCGCGGCGGCCGGGCAGGTCGAGCACATGCTGCGCCAAGTGACGCCCGGGCGCTACGACGCGTACGAGGCACTGCTCCGGGCGCTCGCCGGCGACCGGATCTGGATGCTGCTCTGGCACGGCCGGGCGGGCTCGCCCGACGCCCAGTACGGGAACATGGAGGTCGACGGGCTGGGCTACGCGCCCTGTGTGACCTCCGCCCAGGAACTCTCGGCCAGCGGCTGGAACCGGGCCCATGAAGTAGTCACCGGACTCGACATCGCCCGCGCTCTCTTCCCGGACCGCTGGGGCATCTGGCTCAACCCGCACGCCCCCGGTGGCGGCGTCGGCATCCCGTGGCTGGATCTGCGCCGTATCGCCACCGGCCTCGACCGGATGCCCGCGGGACCGCTCCGGCTCGCCGAGCCGGCCATCGAGATCCCGCAGTTCTACGCCCTGCTCTCGCAGAACGCCCATCACACCCCCGCGATCCGCTCCCTGCGCCGGGCCTGGGTGCAGCCCGCACTCGGGGTGCCGTACCTCGCCATCGGTCTCGATCTCTACGACACGAGCCAGACCTCCGTCGACGCGGTACGCGCGATGATGCAGCAGTCGATCGGCGCGGTCCCGGACGGGCTGCCCGTCTCCACCGTCGCGATGTCCGACGAGTACGACCCGGTCGCGATGTGGCTCCGCGCCAACGCCCGCCCGTTCTACGACCGCGAGGCGCACGTCGCGCCCGCTCCCGCCGTGGGTTACGGCTACCCCCCGGTTCACGGCTGACCGGCCCGGACGCCTGTCAATTAACGCCAGGATGAACCCTGTTGGGGTACCTGTCCGATCTGGGCGAAGAGTGCCGACTTGGTTCGCTGGGACGATCACGGCGTCCGGATAACGGAAGCTGACTGGTCACATCACGGTTGCGCATCCATTCCCCATCAGGGCTGGCGGGTGATCCGCGACGCGTTGAAGACTCCCCGGAACAAGAAGCGTTCGGCGCCCTGCGCGACCTGCGGCTTCTGGTTGGACCAGTTGAACTGCTCCACTCGCACCACCTGCTTCTTCCGCACCACCCGCACCAAACGTGCGACTTGCACCTGTGATGTGAACAAGCCGCTACAGCGGCGGGCACGGGCCGGCCACAGTCGGTCGAGCCGAGAGGGGTCCCCACAACGATGACGGCACCACTGCATGACAGCGCGGCCGAGACAGCGACCGTCGATGTCACGGCCGATGTCCCGGCCAAGGACATCGAAGGCCGCTCGCCAGGACGTATCGCCTGGACACGGCTGAAGCGCGACAAGGTGGCGCTCGCCGGCGGTGTGGTCGTGCTCCTGCTGATTCTGATCGCGGTGTTCGCACCCCTGATCGTGAATCTCCTCGGCCACCCGCCGAACGACTTCCACGAGGATCTGCTCGACCCGGACCTCGGCATCCCCAAGGGCTCCTTCGGCGGGATGAATTCGGACTACCTGCTGGGTGTCGAACCCACCAACGGTCGCGATGTGTTCAGCCGCATCGTCTACGGCGCGCGCATCTCGCTCCTGGTGGCTTTCCTTGCCGCGGTGGTCTCCGTGGTCATCGGCAGCATCCTCGGCTCGGTGGCCGGCTTCTTCGGCGGCTGGGTCGACGCACTCATCAGCCGGCTGATGGACCTGCTGCTCGCGTTCCCGCAGCTGCTGTTCACCATCGCTCTCGTCTCCGTCGTGCCCAACTCCCTCTGGGGGCTCACCGGTTCGGGCGTCAGGATGGGCGTGCTGATCGTGGTGATCGGCTTCTTCGGCTGGCCCTATATCGGCCGTATCGTCCGAGGGCAGACGATGTCCCTGCGCGAGCGGGAGTACGTCGAGGCGGCACGCAGCCTGGGCGCCGGGCGGGGCTACATCCTCTTCAAGGAGTTGCTGCCCAACCTGGTCGCGCCGATCCTCGTCTACTCGACGCTGATCATTCCGACCAACATCCTCAGCGAGGCCGCGCTCAGCTTCCTGGGCGCGGGTGTGAAGCCGCCGACCGCCTCGTGGGGCAAGATGCTCTCCGACGCGATCAACACCTACCAGGCGGACCCGACATACATGGTGGTCCCGGGACTCGCGATCTTCATCACCGTTCTGGCATTCAACCTCTTCGGCGACGGGCTGCGGGACGCCCTCGACCCGAAGGGCAGCTGAGCCGACCCCAAAGGTCTCCGGCGCGAGCCGGTGGGCACTCGATCGACCGTCGGGCGCGGACTGCGTACCCACGGGCCACACCACATCACGGAGGTTGCAAGACAGTGAATCGCTCACGGAAGGCAGTTGCGCTCACGGCCCTCGCGGCCGCGGTGGCGCTGACCGCAACCGCTTGTGGCGGAGGGGGCAGCAACAACAAGTCCTCCTCGAACCAGGGTGCCGGTTACGACGCGGCCACCAAGGGCAAGGTCATCAACGCGTCCGACAAGAAGGGCGGCACGCTGAAGCTGATGTCCCCTCAGGACGTCGACTTCCTGGACCCGGCCCGTGCCTACTACGGCTTCGTCTGGAACATGCAGCGGCTGTACATCCGCCAGCTGCTCGCGTACGACTCGAAGCCCGGTGAGGCCGGCACCAAGCTGGTCCCCGACCTCGCCGAGTCGCTGCCGACACTGAGCAACGGCGGCAAGACGTACACCTTCAAGCTGAAGGCCGGTGTCAAGTTCGAGGACGGCACGCCGATCACCTCGAAGGACATCAAGTACGGCATCGAGCGCGTCTTCGCGCAGGACGTCCTCTCCGGCGGTCCGACCTACCTGATCGACCTCCTCGACCAGGGCCAGAAGTACCCCGGCCCCTACAAGGACAAGGACCCCAACAAGCTGGGTCTGAAGTCGGTCCAGACGCCGGACGACCAGACGATCGTCTTCAACCTGGCGAAGCCGAACTCGGACTTCTCGTACCTGATGGCCATGGCCGACTCCTCGCCGGTGCCGGCGGCCAAGGACGACGGCGCGAAGTACACGAACCACCCGGTCGCGACCGGTCCTTACAAGGTCCAGTCCTTCGCCGCCGGCAAGGAGACGGTCTTCGTCCGGAACCTCAACTGGGACCCGAAGACCGACCCGATCCGCAAGGGTCTGCCGGACAAGGTCACCTTCACCGTGACCTCGAACCCGGACGACATGGACGCGCGTCTACTCTCGGGCGACGTCGACTACGCGGTCGACGGCACCGGTGTCCAGCAGGCCGCCAAGATCAAGATCCTGCAGAACGCCAAGTACAAGGCCAACGCCGACGACCCGTTCAGCGGCTACATCCGGTACTTCGCGTTCCCGCAGACGGTCGCGCCGTTCGACAACATCGAGTGCCGCAAGGCGGTCATCTACGCCGCCGACCCGAAGTCGCTCCAGACCGCCCGTGGCGGCCCGACCAGCGGTGACCTCGGCGCCAACATGCTGCCCCCGGGCATCCCGGGCTCGGACAAGTCCTACGACCCGTGGGGCCTGACCCAGGGCAAGCCGCAGGTCGACAAGGCCAAGGAGGCCCTGAAGGCCTGTGGCAAGCCGAACGGCTTCAAGACCACCATCGCGGTCCGCAACAACCGCAAGCCCGAGGTGGCCACCGCCGAGTCGCTGCAGGCTTCGCTGAAGGCCGTCGGTATCGACGCCTCCATCGACCAGTACGACGGCAAGAACTCTGCTTCCGTGATCGGTGCTCCCGACAACGTGAAGAAGAAGGGCTACGGCATCGTCGTGATGGGCTGGGGCGCCGACTACAACTCGGGTGCGGGCTTCCTGCAGCCGCTGGTTGACGGCTCCTTCATCCTGAAGAACGGCAACAACAACTACACGATGCTGAACGACAAGACGGTCAACGGTCTCTTCGATCAGGCCGCCTCCGCAGCGTCGCCGGAGGCCGCCGCGCCGTTCTACACCCAGATCAACAAGGCGATCATGGAGAAGGCTCTCTATCTCCCGATCAACTTCGACAAGGCGCTCGTCTACCGCAACCCGCGGCTGACCAACGTCTTCTACAACGAGTCCATGGGCCGTCTCGACCTCGCGGTCATGGGCGTCGTCAAGTAGCAGTTGGACATGCGGGTCCTTCACCTCGCATGCGCTAGTTCGAAGGGCAGGTGAAGGCCGCGGGCGGGCGGCTGTCGTCCCCACAAGGGACGGCAGCCACCCGCCGATCAGGCCGACTGCAGTGCTCGTCTACCTCCTCCGGCGACTCGTCAATGTCGTCGTCATGCTGGTGATCGTCTCCATGGTCACCTTCGGCATCTTCTTCATGGTGCCGAAGATCACCGGAAGCGATCCCGCACTCCTCTATGCCGGCCGTGAGACCAACAAGACGGCCATCGAGGGCATCCGTAAGAAGATGGGCCTCGACAAGCCCGTCACCACGCAGTACGGCCTCTTCCTCAAGGGCATCGTGGCGGGCCGGGACTACGATCAGGGCTCCCAGGTCACCCACTGTCCGGCCCCTTGCTTCGGCTACTCGTTCAAGAACGAGCAGCCGGTGTGGCCGGACCTGAAGCAGCGCATCCCGGTCACCCTGTCGCTGGCCGCGGGAGCTTCGGTGCTCTGGCTGATCGGAGGTGTCGCCACCGGCGTGATCTCCGCACTGCGCAGACGCACTGTGCTCGACCGGGTCACGATGATCACCGCGCTGGCGGGGGTCTCACTGCCGATCTACTTCACCGGGCTGGTCTCGATGGCCATCTTCATCTACAGCCTGGAATGGATGGAGACGATCAACTACGCGCCGCTCACGGATGATCCGGCGGCCTGGCTGAACAGCATGATCCTTCCCTGGATCACCCTGGCCTTCCTCTTCGCGGCCACCTACGCCCGGCTCACCCGCGCCACCATGCTGGAGATCCTGGGCGAGGACTACATCCGTACGGCCCGCGCCAAGGGCCTCAAGGAGCAGGTGGTCATCCGCAAGCACGCCCTGCGGTCCACCCTCACCCCGATCATCACGGTCTTCGGTCTGGACCTGGGCGCCCTGCTCGGCGGCGCGGTGCTGACCGAGTCGACCTTCAGTCTGCCCGGCATGGGAAAGGCCGCCGTCGATGCCATCAACTCCGGTGACCTGCCGGTCATCATGGGCGTCACGCTCATCGCGGCGTTCTTCGTAGTCATGGCCAACTTGATTGTCGACCTGCTGTACGCGGTCGTCGACCCGCGTGTGAGGCTGACGTGACCGACAACACCCCCACCCAGGACGAGCAGCCGACCGGTCCGGTCGGTGTTCCCGAGCAGGGCGGCGCACGGCCCGAGGCCTTCCTCTCCGTACGCGACCTGAAGGTGCACTTCCCGACCGACGACGGCATCGTCAAGTCCGTCGACGGGCTCTCCTTCCAGCTGGAGAAGGGCAAGACCCTCGGCATCGTGGGCGAGTCCGGCTCCGGCAAGTCGGTCACCTCGCTGGCCATCATGGGCCTGCACCGCTCCGGCCAGGCGCGCAGTCGCCCCGACATCGCCGGTGAGATCTGGCTGGACGGCGAGGAGCTGATCGGCGCCGGCGACGACCACGTGCGCAAGTTGCGCGGCCGCCAGATGTCCATGATCTTCCAGGACCCGCTGTCGGCGATGCACCCCTACTACACGGTGGGCGCGCAGATCGTCGAGGCGTACCGCAACCACCACGACGTCACCAAGAAGGTGGCCCGTGCGCGCGCGATCGAGATGCTCGACCGGGTCGGCATTCCCGAACCCACCAAGCGTGTCGACTCCTATCCCCACGAGTTCTCCGGCGGTATGCGCCAGCGCGCGATGATCGCGATGTCGCTGGTCAACAACCCCGAACTGCTCATCGCCGATGAGCCGACGACCGCCCTGGACGTGACCGTCCAGGCACAGATCCTCGACCTGATCCGCGATCTGCAGAAGGAGTTCGGCTCCGCGGTCATCATGATCACTCACGACTTGGGCGTCGTCGCCGAGATGGCCGACGACATTTTGGTCATGTACGGCGGTCGCTGCGTCGAGCGCGGCACCGCCGAGCAGGTCTTCTACGAGCCCCGGCACCCGTACACCTGGGGTCTGCTCACGTCGATGCCGCGCATCGACAAGGAGGAGACCGACCGGCTCGTCCCGGTCAAGGGTTCCCCACCCAGCCTCATCAACATCCCGTCCGGCTGCGCCTTCAACCCGCGCTGCCCGTACGCGGATGTGCCCAAGGGCGGCATCACCCGGACCACGCGCCCGGAGCTGCAGCAGGTCGAGGGCGACCACTTCGCGGCCTGCCACATGTCGCCGGAGGATCGGACCCGGATCTGGACCGAAGAGATTGCGCCGAAGCTGTGAGCGACAAGAGCGAGAAGACCGAGAAGAGCGCCGCCGCGACGGCGATCCCGACGCAGGCGACGAGCTCGCCCGAGCCCCTGCTCAAGGTCGACAACCTGGTCAAGCACTTCCCCATCAGGAAGGGGCTGCTGCAGCGTCAGGTCGCCGCGGTGAAGGCCGTCGACGGCATCTCCTTCGACGTGCGTCCGGGGGAGACCCTGGGTGTCGTGGGTGAGTCCGGCTGCGGCAAGTCGACGATGGGGCGGCTGATCACCCGGCTGCTCGAACCGACCGGTGGCACGGTCGAGTTCGAGGGCAAGGACATCACGCACCTGGGCGTATCGGCCATGCGGCCGATGCGTCGCGACGTGCAGATGATCTTCCAGGACCCGTACTCCTCGCTGAACCCACGGCACACGGTCGGCACGATCGTCAGCGCGCCCTTCAAGCTCCAGGGCGTCACGCCCGAGGGCGGGGTCAAGAAGACGGTCCAGGACCTGCTCTCGCTGGTGGGTCTCAACCCCGAGCACTACAACCGCTATCCGCACGAGTTCTCCGGCGGGCAGCGCCAGCGCATCGGCATCGCCCGCGCGCTCGCGCTCAAGCCGAAGCTGGTGGTGGCGGACGAGCCGGTCTCGGCGCTGGACGTGTCGATCCAGGCGCAGGTCGTCAACCTCCTCGACGACCTCCAGGACGAGCTCGGGCTCACATACGTGATCATCGCGCACGACCTCTCGGTCATCCGCCACGTCTCGGACCGCATCGCCGTCATGTACCTCGGCAAGATCGTCGAGCTCACGGACCGCAAGTCGCTGTACGAGTCGCCCATGCATCCGTACACGAAGGCCCTGATGTCCGCGGTGCCGGTGCCGGATCCGCGGCGGCGCGGCGTCAAGAGCGGGCGGATCCTGCTCAAGGGCGATGTGCCGTCGCCGATCTCGCCGCCGAGCGGCTGCCGCTTCCACACGAGGTGCTGGAAGGCGACGCAGATCTGCAAGACGCAGGAACCCCCGCTGATCGCGCTGAAGACCGGTCACCAGGTGGCCTGCCACCACCCGGAGAACGCGCCGGACCAGGTGCCGGGCGAGGAGGTGCTGGCCGCGGCGCGGGAGGCGGTCGAGCTGGTTTCGGTGACGAAGGCGGTGGCGGCCGAGGCCGCGGAGTCCTCGGAGGACGTTGCGTCGGCCGAGGCCGCGGAGCCTGCTGAGGTCACCGAGTCTTCGCAGGCCACCGAGGTGGCTGAGGTCGTCGAGTCCGCCGAGGCCGCTGAGGCTCCGGTGTCCGGCGGAACGGCCGACGACGACATCGCTGCACCGTCCTCGGACGACGCCGCGACGCCCTCCGGGACCTCGGAGGACAGTCCCAAGGAGTAGTACCGGCACAATTGCCCGGTGCTCAACGAACTGTTCACGCCCTCCGTCCAGCATGCGCTCGACATCGTCGGAATCTTTGTCTTCGCGATCTCCGGCGCACTGCTCGCCGTACGCAAGAACTTCGATGTCTTCGGCATCGCGGTACTCGCCGAGGTGACAGCGCTGGGCGGGGGGCTGTTCCGTGACATCGTCATCGGGGCGGTCCCGCCCGCGGCGTTCACGGATCTCGGCTACTTCACCACCCCGCTCCTCGCCGCAGGCCTGGTGTTCTTCCTGCATCCGCAGGTCGAACGGATCCAGGTGGGCGTCAATGTCTTCGACGCGGCCGGCCTCGGGCTGTTCTGCGTCACGGGCACGGTCAAGGCGTACGACTACGGCCTCGGCCTCACCGCGTCGGCGGCCCTGGGGCTGGCCACCGCGGTCGGCGGCGGTGTGCTGCGCGACGTACTGGCCAACGAGGTGCCTTCGCTGCTGCGCTGGGACCGGGACCTGTACGCGGTACCCGCGATGGTCGGCGCCACCATGATCGTGATGTGCATCCGCTTCGACGAGCTCAACGCGTTCACCAGCGGCACCGCGGTCATCCTGGCCTTCGTGCTGCGGCTGCTGGCGATGCGCTACCACTGGAGGGCCCCGCGCGCCTACAACCGACGGTCGGCGACGGCCGAGGAGGGCCCCGCGGCCGCCTGACGCGACTTCGCGCCCGCCCGGGACCGGGGCAGGCGTGAAGTCCCGTACGCATGTCGTGGGACCGTCAGACCGTCTCCATCGGACGGGCCCGGGATGCCGAGCCCTCGTTCGGCTCGCGGTGCCTGGTCTCCTTGGCGAGCAGCACCGTCACCGCGGTGAGTCCGCTCATCAGCGCGATGAAGACGACCACTCCGGTCACACTGTGGTCGAACCAGAGCAGCAGCGACGTGGCCAGCAGCGGGGCGAGGCCGCCGGTGAGGACCGTACCGACGTTGTTCGCCACCCCGACCGCGCTGAACCGCACCTTCGTGTCGAAGAGTTCCGCGAAGAAGGCGGGCTGCGAGCCGAGAATCGCGGACTGCCCGATACCCAGTGTGACCAGCAGCGCCATCCAGATCACCCAGGGCTTTCCACCGTCGAGCAGCTGGAAGAACGGGTAGGCGGAGGCCAGCAGGACCAGTGCGCCGAACACCGAGACGGGCCTGCGCCCGACTCTGTCGGAGAGCGCTCCGAAGGCCGGAACGGTGATCAGTTTGACCGCCGCGGCGATGGAGATTCCGGTGAGCAGGACTGCGGTCGGCAACCCCTTGTCCTCGGCGTACGCGACGGAGAAGGTGCCGAAGATGTAGTACCCGGCGTTCTCGCCCGCGCCCGCACAGATCACGATCAGCATCTGCTTGGGGTAGCGGCGCCAGGCCTCGACGAAGCGGCTGGAGCGGATGCGCGCACCGATCGCGGTCGGTGCGGGTTCGGTGTCCAGGGCGGCGCGTGCCTGCTCCTGCTTGAACTCCGCGGTCTCGTCCAGCGACCTGCGTACCCAGAGTCCGAACAGTGTGAGCACCGCGCTGAACAGGAACGGGATGCGCCAGCCCCAGGTCAGGAACGCCTCCTGGGGCAGCAGTCCGGTGACGAGCGCGAAGGCGCCGGTGGACAGCAGCGTCCCGGTTCCGGTGCCGATCGCGGGCAGTGAGGTGAGCAGTCCGCGCCACTTCGGCGGGGCGTTCTCGAACAGGATGATCAGCGCGCCGGTCTTCTCGCCGCCCGCCGCGAAGCCCTGTACGAAGCGGAACAGCGTCAGCAGCACCGGTGCGGCCACGCCTATCTGCCCGTACGTCGGCAGCAGCCCGATCGCCGTCGTCGCGAGCCCCATGAGCAGCAGCGTCGTCACCAGGACGCTCTTGCGGCCCTTCGTGTCCCCCTTCTCGCCGAAGTACGCGCCGCCGAGCGGGCGAGCGAGGAAGCCGATCGCGAATGTCCCGAAGGCGAGCACGGTGGCGACCAGCGGGTCGGAGTCCGGGAAGTAGACCTTGTTGAAGACCAGAGCGGCCGCGGTGCCGTACAGCGCGAAGTCGTACCACTCGACGGTCGTGCCGAAGACGGCTGCCACGGCGACGCGTGGCTGGAACAGCGGCCGCTGATCGGGCGCCGTACTCGCTGTGGTCATGGGGACTCCTTCGTCACCTCGGTCGAGTACCACCACGTGGTCCTCTTGTGCCGCTGAATGGTTCGGTGATGTTATGGAGGCGTCCGGACGCTGACAAGAGTCCGGCAGCGAAGACTTTCTAGGAGGGGCCGCGCGATGGCCGAGTCCGAATCGGGCGGAGTACGCAGTGTGCAGCGGGCCGTGGACCTGCTGAGCCTGTACGACGCCGAACACCCCACCCGCACCGTGCGCGAGCTGGTCGACGCGACGGGTCTGGCCAAGACCACGGTGGTGCGTCTGGTGCGCACCCTTGAGGAGTGCGGTCTGCTGTGGAGCCGTGGCGACGGCCGTACGGTTCCGGGGCCTGGCCTGCTCCGTTGGGCGGAACTGGCCCGTACCACCTGGCAGTTGCCCGAGGCGGCGCTCGCCCGGATCAAGGAACTCTCCGAGGAGTCCGGGGGCGAGGCGGTTCATCTCTACGTACGCCAGGGACTCGCCCGGGTCTGCGTCGCCCGCCACGAAGGAACCCGGACCCTGCGCCATGTGGTGCGGGTGGGGGCGGAGATGCCGCTCTGGTCCGGTGCGGCCAGCCATGTCCTGCTCTCCCGCGCCGACCGTGCTGAGATCGACGCCGTCGCCGAACTCTCCCCGCAGGGCTCGGAGTACGGCGACACGCTCTGGGAACGCAGCCGGACCGCCGCCGTGCGGGGCTGGGCGGTCAGCCACGGCGAGCGCGAGACCGGGGTCTCCGGTGTCGCCGCCCCGCTTCTGGACCGGCAGGGCCGGGTCGCCGCCGCGGTCGCGCTCGGTGGCCCCACCGCCCGCTTCACCGAGGAGGCGGCCGCCGGATTCGCCGACGCCCTGGTCGAGGCGGCACGTTCCCTGACGGCCCTCGACTTCATCGGAGGTGCGGCATGACCCCATCTGTGGAGACGGGTACGGCGCTGCTCGACGGCATCCGGGTCCTCGACCTCACCAATGTGCTCGCCGGGCCGTACGCCGGCTATCAATTGGCGCTCCAGGGCGCCGATGTGATCAAGATCGAGATGCCGGGGGCGGGCGATCTGGCCCGCAGGCTCGGAGCCGACCGGTCGCTCGGCGACGATCTTCTGGGCGCCTCCTTCCTGGCGCAGAACGCGGGCAAACGCTCACTGACCCTGAACCTCAAGGACCCGGCGGGCCGCGACGCCCTGCTGCGCGCAGTGCGCGACGCCGATGTCCTGGTGGAGAATTTCCGGCCCGGCGTGATGGACCGCCTCGGCGTCGGCTGGGAGGTGCTGCGGAAGGAGAACCCGGCGCTGATCTACTGCGCCATCTCGGGCTTCGGACAGACCGGGCCGATGCGCGGCCGTCCCGCGTACGACCAGATCGTCCAGGGACTCAGCGGCATGATGAGTGTGACCGGCACCGCCGAGGTCACCCCGCTGCGCTCCGGCTTTCCGGTCGCGGACACGCTCGGCGGCATGGCCGCCGCGTATGCCGTCGCCGCCGCACTGGTGCGGCGCGGACGCACCGGGCAGGGAGCGCTCCTGGACGTTTCGATGCTGGAGGCCGCGCTCACCGCGATGGGCTGGGTCACCTCCAACTATCTGATCACCGGCCGCACCCCGGAGCCGATGGGGAACGAGAACTTCACCGCAGCGCCCTCCGGAACCTTCCGGACCGCCGACGGTCATCTGAACATCGCGGCCAACAGGCAGCAGCAGTTCGCCACCCTGTGCCGGCTCATCGGACGCCCTGAGCTGCTGGACGACCCGCGCTACGGCCACCCCGCCGACCGCAAGACGCACCGCGACGAGCTGCGCGCGGAGATCGAGACGGGTCTTGTCCTGCGTACCGCCGAGGAATGGGAGGAGGTCCTCTCCGACGCGGGAGTGCCCGCTGCCCGGGTGCTCACCGTGCCGGACGCTCTGGGCCTCGAACAGCTCGCCGTCCGTCACTTCGTGTCCAAGCTGCCCTTCCCCGACGGCCGGGACCGCATGCTCGATGTGCTCGGCAGCCCCGTCCAGGTGGACGGCGCGCCGATCGGCCCCGCCTTTCCACCACCTTTGCTCGGCGAGCACACGGACGCCGTGCTCGCCGAACTCGGCTACGTACAGGAAGAAATCGAGCAGCTGAAGGAGCGGGGTGCGGTATGAACACGACACAAGGGACGGTGGCACCGGACAGGGCGGTGACGACGCACCGTACCGTCGAGGAGTCCACGGTCACCGACTGGTGGTCGACCGCCGTCAGCCGGATCCGCCCGGGTGAGATCCTGCTCCGCGGCTACCCCGTCGAGCAGCTCATCGGTCAGGTCACCTTCGCCGAACAGATCTGGCTGATGCTGCGTGGCGAACTCCCGACCTCCGCGCAGGGCCGGCTGCTCGAAGCAGCGCTGGTGGCTGCCGTCGACCACGGCCCACAGGCCCCGTCGATCGCCGCCGCCCGGATGGCCGCCACCTGCGGAGTGGGGCTCAACAGCGCGGTGGCGACCGGCGCGGGACTGCTCGGGGACACCCACGGCGGCGCCGGACAGCAGTGCATGGAACTGCTGGAACGGATCGCCGCGGGGGAGTCCGCCGCGGAGATCGTCACGGAGTACCGGGCCCGCAAGGCGTACGTGCCCGGTTTCGGCCACCGCTTCCACCCCCGCGATCCGCGTCGCGACCCGCTGCTCGCCCTGGTGACGGAGGCGGTCGACGCGGAGGAGATCCCGGGCGGGGCACTGGCTGCCGGTCTCGCCCTGGAAGCCGCGCTGGCCGACGGCCGTCCCCGCCCCGTACCGATGAACATCGACGGCGCGACCGCGATCATCTATGCCGAACTGGGCTTTCCGGCCGAGCTGGGCCGCGGTCTGTTCGTGCTCTCCCGCAGCGTCGGCATCCTTGCCCACGCACGGGAGGAGTACGAGGGCGGGGCACGGATCAAGGGCCCGCTGCCGAGGCCGCTGCTCGCCGGGTACCACGGCACGGGGCCGCGCGACCTGGTGCGCGAGGGGCGCTGAGACAGGGCTTCGCGAGGTGAGCCGGGAAAGGGCTCCACGCCGTGCGCCGACATCTTCCGGGCATCCAAAAGCTACCGCTTAGTAATACAATCGGTGTACGGTGCATCGCATGGCACAGGCAGCATCGCAGACGGCTCAGGCCACGCAGGCAACCATCGGGAACAGCGAGTTCGACCGCGACACCGCCGTCACCCTTCGCGAAGAGGGCGTCTATGACGCCGAGCTCTCCGCCGGCTGGACGATCATCCACGCCGTCAACGGCGGCTATCTGCTGGCCATGCTCGGCCGTGCGCTCGGTGAGGCCCTGCCGCACCCGGACCCCTTCTCGGTCTCCGCGCACTACCTCACCGCATCCGTCCCGGGCCCCGCGGTCATCCGCACCCAGACGGTCCGAACCGGCCGCACCCTCTCCACCGGCCAGGCCTCCCTCTTCCAGTACGCGGAGGACGGCACCGAGGTGGAGCGCATCCGTGTCATCGCCACCTACGGCGATCTGGACGCGCTGTCCGACGAGGTACGCACATCGGCGAAGCCGCCGGCCATCCCGCCGCTGGAGCACTGCCTCGGCCCGGGCGACGGCCCGGCCCCGATCCCCGGCAGCTCCGCCATCACCGAGCGGCTCGACATCAAGCTCGACCCGGCGACGATCGGCTGGGCCGTCGGAGCTCCCTCCGGCAAGGGTGAGATGCGCGGCTGGTTCGGTCTCGCGGACGGCCGCGACGCCGACCCGCTCTCGCTCCTGCTCACCGTCGACGCACTGCCGCCCACCTCGTTCGAGCTGGGCCTCAAGGGCTGGACGCCGACCATCGAACTCACCACCCACATCCGCTGCCGCCCCGCCCCCGGCCCGCTGCGCGTCTCCATCACCACCCGCAACCTCGCGGGCGGCTTCCTGGAGGAGGACGCGGACGTCTGGGACAGCGCGGACCGGCTGGTGGCCCAGTCGCGCCAACTGGCGCGGGCACCGCGCGCATAGCCGCACGGGAGCGGCGGGCGGGTCGCGGAGGGCCAGGGGGGAAGCTGGTGGAGTGAAATCCGACCGGCTGCTCTCGATCCTCCTGCTGCTCCAGACCCGCGGCCTCGTGCCCGCCACCGAGCTCGCCGAGCGCCTCGAAGTCTCCGTACGCACCATCTATCGCGACATCGAGGCGCTCTCCGCCTCCGGCGTCCCCGTCTATGCCGAGCGGGGGCGGCGCGGCGGTATCGCGCTGCTGCCGGGATTCCGTACGGATGTCACCGGGCTCACCGCCGACGAGGCGCGCGCCCTCTTCGTCCTCGCCGCTCAGGGCACCCATGCCGCGCTCGGCCTCGACGTGGCGCTCGGGTCCGCGCTGCGCAAGGTGATGGCGGCCCTGCCCGCACCGCACCGGCCCGCCGCCGAGCTGACCAGCCGAAGGATCCTGGTCGACCCGGTGCGCTGGATGAGCGGCCCGCAACCGGTCGTCGATGTCGCCGAACTGCACGACGCCGTGTTCGCCGACCGGCGGTTGCGGATGAGCTACCGGCACAGTGGCACGCAGACCCCACGTACCTACATCGTCGATCCGTACGGCCTCGTCGTGAAAGCGGGCGTCTGGTATTTGGTCGCGGACCGTGACGGTGTGCCCCGGCTGTTCCGGGCGGACCGGGTGCAGTGGGCCGCTCGCACCGGCGATCCCGTTGCGCGCCGGCCGGGAGTGGAACTGACCGATCTGTGGGACGCACTGCGCAAGCAGGTCGAGGAGCGGCCGGGTGGCGTACGGCTGCGGGTTCGCGTGCACCGTTCCCGGCTCGATCTGTTCGTACGCCTCCACGCCGGGGCGCTGACCGGGGAACCGTGGCCCGAGGAGCAAGGGGAGCGGGCGTCGGCCGAGGGGCAAGGGGATTGGGTGCGGGCCGAGTTGGCCGTGGACTCGGTGGAGTGGGCCCGCTCCCTGCTCTCCTTCGGTCCGAATCTCGAAGTGCTCTCGCCACCGGAGGCGCGGACCGTTCTCGCCCGTCACGCGAAGGCGGTCGTGGCACTGTACGGGGAGCCGGGTGCGGAGGACGGGTGAGGCTTTGCGGACTCCCTAATGGGCGTCCGAGCCGTCCAGCCAATGCCGTCTGCCGAGGGTGACCAGTCTCAACCGGCGGCGGGCCACCCCGGCCACCTGCTGCTCGCCCGCCGGACCCGCCTCCAGCATCGCCGAGGCCGTGAGCACCATATGGTCGACGTAGAGGCCGCCCAGCATCAGCAGATCCTCGTCGCTCCAGCCCCGCGAATCCGGATCCTCGGCGAGTGTCGCGGCCACCTCCTCGGCGAAGCTCAGCAGTTGAGCCGCTATGGCCTCGCGGACCGGGCCGACGCCGCCGTGCTGTTCGCGGGCGATGAAGCGGAAGTGTGCAGGCTGCTCGCGGACATGACGAATGATCAGGTCCACGCTGCGGTCCAGCCGGACCTCGCTGTCGCCCGTCGCTGCGAGGATCTCGCCGATCATCCCGTGCAGGCTGTCCAGCGCCTCTTCGACGAGTGCCACCCCGAGCGCGGCGGTGTCCTCGAAGTGCCGGTAGAAGGCGGTCGGTGCGACGCCCGCTGCCCGGGTCACCTCACGCAGGCCCAGGCTGCTCAGGCTCTGGTGCTCCAGCAGCTGGAGCGCGGCGTCCAGCAGGGCCTGACGGGTTTTCAGCTTCTGGGTCCGGCGGATGCCGACGGTGTGACTCATGCCATTCAGTAAACAACTGTTCTCCAGAGCGGGGAAGTGCCCGACGGGTCTAGACTGACAAGTCAGTGAACATTCGTACTCTCAATTGCTCGTCGTGAGCCGGAGAGAGCTCACGGAAAGGCCGGACATGATCGTCCTCGTCGCCGCCCTGCTCCTGCTGGGGGTCGTCCTCGGAGCGGTGGTCCAGATCCCGCTCCCGCTGACCCTCGTCCTCGCCGCCGCGATCGGCTGCTGGCTGCTGGTCTTCGCGATGCGCGAACGGCTGAGCACGCAGCGCCGGTCCCGCTGACCCCGACACGTTCGTACCCGCGGCCGATCCGCACCCACGACAGAGACGAAGGAGCCCGCACCATGACCCTCACCGCATTCGCCCGCCGCACCACGTCCGGTACGGAAGCGGTTACCGGGGAGGGCGACGCCGGCCGCTCCACCCGGGACGCCGACGGTCTGGCCGTCGCATCCTTCGTGCTCGGGTTGATCGGCCTCCTGGTGATGAACATCCTGCTCGGCCCGGTCGCCGTCGTGATGGCGGTCATCGCCCTCGCCCGCTCCACCGCCCGCCGCGGCCGCGCCCTGCTCGGGCTCGCCCTCGGTGTCGCCGATCTCGTCGTCCTGGCCTTCCTGGTCACCGGAAACGGCACCGTCTCCTGGAGCTTCGGCAGCTGACCGACGGTGCGCCCCGGCACCCCTGCCGACCGGATCGGGACAGGTGGCACAGCGCCCGTCCACCGTGCACGGGTACCGGACCGCGATGCGCCCGGCATGCGCCCCGCCACAGGCTCGTAGAATCGAGCCCACCATGGCTTACCTCGACCACGCCGCGACCACGCCGATGCTTCCGGAGGCGATCGCGGCGATGACCGCCCAGCTCGCCGTCACCGGCAACGCGTCCTCACTGCACGCCTCCGGGCGCCGGGCCCGCCGTACCGTCGAGGAGTCGAGAGAGACCCTCGCCGACGCCCTCGGAGCACGCCCCAGCGAGGTGGTCTTCACCTCCGGCGGCACCGAGGCCGACAACCTCGCCGTGAAGGGCCTCTACTGGGCCCGCCGCGACGCCGACCCGCGGCGCACCCGCGTTCTCGCCGGTCCAGTCGAGCACCACGCGGTGCTGGACGCCGTCGACTGGCTCGCCGAACACGAGGGCGCGACCGTCGAATACCTCCCCGTCGACACGTACGGGCGCGTCCACCCGGACGCACTGCGCGAGGCGATCGTGCGCAACCCCGACGATGTCGCGCTGGTCACCGTGATGTGGGCCAACAACGAGATCGGCACCATCATGCCGGTACGTGAACTGGCCGCCGTGGCGAACGAGTTCGGCGTGCCGATGCATGCCGACGCGGTCCAGGCCTTCGGCCAGCTGGACGTCGACTTCGCCGGCTCGGGGCTGGCCGCGATGACCGTCAGCGCGCACAAGATCGGCGGCCCGTTCGGCATCGGCGCGCTGCTGCTCGGCCGCGAACACACCCCCGTACCCGTGCTGCACGGCGGCGGCCAGGAGCGGCATGTGCGCTCAGGGACCCTCGACGTGCCCGCCGTCGCCGCCTTCGCGGTGGCCGGACGGCTTGCCGCCGAACGGCGCGAGGAGTTCGCCCGCGAGATCGGCGGGCTCCGCGACGAGCTGGTCGCGGCCGTGCTGGCCGCGGTCCCCGACGCCATCCTCGGCGGCGACCCGGCCCCCGGTGGCCGGCTCCCGGCCAACGCCCACTTCACCTTCCCCGGCTGCGAGGGCGACTCCCTCCTGCTGCTGCTGGACGCCCAGGGCATCGAATGCTCCACCGGCTCCGCCTGCACGGCGGGCATCGCCCAGCCCAGCCATGTCCTGCTGGCCACCGGCACCCATCCTGACCTGGCCCGCGGCACGCTGCGGTTCTCGCTCGGCCACACGTCGACCAAGCAGGACGTCGAGGACGTGGCACGCGCGATCGGACCGGCGGTCGAGCGCGCCAGGACGGCGGGGCTCAGCTAGGAGCGTGTCCCGGTAACGGGCAATCGGCTGGTGATCGTGACGGTGAGATCGGTGGTTGCTCGCTGGGTGCCTGCTGAGGCGGGTGGCCTGGTTATGTCGGCTTGGGGATCGGCCTGAAGGGGGCCGTTGACCGGGCTGGTCAGCTGATCGCCGCGGCGAGTCCTGCGGTTCCGGCGTGTCGGAAGATCTTGCGGAGGTTGTGGCAGGCGGCCAACAGTCGCCACTCGCCGCGGGCTCCGTCCTCACCGCGCAGGAGGAGTTGGCGGCCGTTCTGGCAGGTCATGATCTGGCCGAAGACGGGTTCGACGATGGCTTTGCGGCGGCTGTAGGCGGCCTTGCCGGGCTTGGTCCGCAGTTTGCGGGCCATGCGCTCCTTGAGGGTGGCGCTGGCAGGGATGCGTCCGCGGGGCGCGGGCGGGACCTGTTCGTCGTGGCCGAGTCGGCCGGTGGCCATGAACGTGTCGGTGCCGCAGGCGAGTTGGCGCTCTTGGGCGGCTTCCAGGTTGGTTTCGGAGCAGTAGCCGGCGTCGACGAGGGCCTGCTTGGGGTGGACGCCGGTGTTCTGCGCGGACTGGTCGAGCATCGGGGTGTAGTTCAGCGCGTCCGAGGCGTTGGTAGTGATGTCGGCGGCCGTGATGACCTGGTGCTTTTCATCGACGACAGCTTGGGCGTTGTAGGCCTGGATGTAGGCGCCGTCGCTGTTCTTCATGATCCGCGAGTCGGGGTCGGTGAAGTTGGCCTGGGCCTTGGGCTTGGGCCGGACCTTCGCGGCGGCCTTCTGCCCGGCGTCGGTGACGGCCCGTTCGTCGCTGGTCCCGGCGCGCTCCTGACGGCGGCGTTCCTTGTCCTCGGCGTGGCGGCGGGCCTTGTCGGCAGCCTCGGCCTCGATCTGCGCGCGGGCGGCCTGCAGCCTGGCCAGGCGCTTCTCACGCCGGTCCAGCTCGGCAGGCAGGTCGGCCTCTTTGCCGTCCACGCCGAACCGGGCATCTTCGGTGGTATCGACTGCTTCGGCGTCGTCCAGCAGGGACCGGGCCGCGGCCTCCAGGGCGGCGATCTCGGCTTCGATCTGCTCTTCCTTGCCGATCAGGCGGCCGTAGCTCATCGCCTTGTGTTTGGAGGCGCTGGCCTCCAGCTTGGTGCCGTCCAGCGCGACGCGGCCCATCTTGACCATGTCCAGCTTCCGCGCCAGGTGCAGCGACTGCAGGAACAGGCCGGCGAGCGCGTCCAGGTGGCGGCGGCGGAACCGGGCGATCGAGCGGAAGTCCGGAGTCTGGTCGGCGGCCAGGAACCGGAACGCGACGTCATCGACACACTTACGCGTGATCGCCCGCGAGGAGCGCACCCCGGTGGTGTAGCCGTAGATCAGCAGCCGCACCATCAGCCGCGGGTCGTAGGGCGGGTAGCCGCGCTTTTCGGTGTAGTCGGCCAGGATCGGCGACAGGTCGAGCACCTCGTCGACCAGGTCGGCGACGAACCGGGCCAGGTGGTCCTCCGGCAGCCAGTCCTCCAGCGACGGCGGCAGCAGCAGGACCTGGTGCGGGTCGAACGCCCGGAACGTCTTGTCCACCGCCGCGGGACGACCCTGCGGCTGCTTCTTCTCACCCGGCTCGATCTCGAACAGCCCATCCCGATCACGCATACCGTGATCATCCCGCACGAATGATCACGAACCGCAGGCGGGGTGCGGGTTACTGGGACACGCTCCTAGGCCCTGTCCGGCCGTCAGCCGCCGTCCGTACCAGCTTGAGATACCGGTCCCAGTCCCAGTGCGGACCGGGATCGGTGTGGTCCGTGCCCGGCACCTCCACATGCCCGATGATGTGCTCGCGGTCCACCGGAATCCCGTACCGCCCGCATATCGCGGCCGTCAGCCGCGCCGACGACGCGTACATCGCCGCCGTGAAGTCCTGCGGCCGGTCCACGAACCCCTCGTGCTCGATGCCGACGCTGCGCTCGTTGTACGACCTGTTCCCGGCGTGGAACGCCACATCCAGCTCACGGATCATCTGCGCCACATGGCCGTCCCGGCGCACCACGTAGTGCGCCGCCGCCCCGTGGCCCGGGCTCTGGAAGACCTTGACCGCGCCGCGGTAGCTGCCCTGAGTGACGTGGATGACGACCCGGTCGATGTCGTAGTCGGCGGGGCGGTCCGCCCGCCGCCAGTTCGCCGGGGAGGCCGCTATCCACTCCGCCCGGGCGTAATCCAGCTCACCCGGCTTCCGGGGCTTGTCGACTCCCGGCAGCCGCCACCAGGCATGCTCCAGCTTCGTCCGCGCCAGCGCGGCCGTGCCCACGGCCGTGACGGCAGCGCCGATCAGCAGCCCGCGCCGGCTGATGCCGCGCTCCGACTTCGCACCCGCGGAGCCCTTGGCGCCCGCCGTCCCCTTGGTCCCCATGTGATCGACAACGCATATCCGCGAGCGTTCGGTTCCCGGCGACCCGTACCCTGGTGGAGCTATGAACCAGACTTCCCCGCGCCCCCTCCGGGTGCTCGCCGCCATGTCGGGCGGTGTCGACTCCGCCGTCGCAGCGGCCCGCGCCGCCGAGGCGGGCCACGACGTGACCGGTGTGCACCTCGCCCTCTCCGCGAACCCGCAGTCGTTCCGTACCGGAGCGCGCGGCTGTTGCACCATCGAGGACTCCCGCGACGCCCGCCGCGCCGCGGACGTCATCGGCATCCCGTTCTACGTCTGGGACCTGGCGGAACGCTTCCGCGAGGACGTCGTCGAGGACTTCATCGCCGAGTACGAGGCGGGCCGCACCCCCAACCCGTGCCTGCGCTGCAACGAGAAGATCAAGTTCGCGGCGCTGCTCGACAAGGCGCTCGCCCTCGGCTTCGACGCCGTCTGCACCGGCCACTACGCCACGGTCGTGCTGAACGAGGACGGCAGCCGTGAGCTCCACCGCGCCTCGGACATGGCCAAGGACCAGTCGTACGTCCTCGGCGTCCTGGACGAGAAGCAGCTCGCCCACGCGATGTTCCCGCTCGGCGACACCCTCACCACCAAGGAAGAGATCCGCGCCGAGGCGGAGGCCCGCGGCCTGGCCGTCGCGAAGAAGCCCGACAGCCACGACATCTGCTTCATCGCCGACGGCGACACCCAGGGCTTCCTGGCCGACCGCCTCGGCGGCAAGGCCGAGGGCGACATCCTCGACGAGTCCGGCAACAGGCTCGGTACCCACGAGGGCGCCTTCGGCTTCACCATCGGCCAGCGCAAGGGCCTGCGCATCGGTCACCCGGCCCCCGACGGCAAGCCGCGCTACGTCCTGGACATCTCCCCGGTGAACAACACGGTGACGGTCGGTCCGGTCGAGGCCCTCGACGTCACCGCGCTGACCGCCATCAAGCCCCGCTGGTGCGGCACAGCCCCGGCCGGCCCCGGCACCTACACCGCCCAGCTCCGCGCCCACGGAGGTGAGACCGAGGTGACCGCCGAGCTCGTGGACGGCACACTGAACGTCACCTTCACCGAGGCGGTACGGGGCGTGGCCCCCGGTCAGGCGGTCGTGCTGTACGACGGGACGCGGGTGGTCGGCTCGGCCACGATCGCGACGACGGTGCGGCGCACCGAAGCAGCGGTCGGCCAGGGCTGACCCCTGGCGAACACGCGCGGGAGTATCCGGCGGGTCAGGGCCGGACACTCCTGGTGCCCCTCCCGGCAAGCTCTGCCCCGTCGCAAACACGGCCGGTCACGGCACTAGGACGCCTGGCGCGCGTGCACGTCCCCGGCGAAGAGCTCCGCCAGGACCGGGGCGATCACCAGGGGCGCCGGCTCACGTGTCTGGCCCGTCAGTGTGCGGTGCCGGGCGCGCGGGATCGCGTCTGCGAGGGCGCGGGTCGCCAGCCGGGCCGGGGTGGTGCTGAAGCCGCCGCAGACCACCGTCGTGCGTGCCGTCACGGACACGAACCGCTCCGCGGGCGCCGAGCCGTCGCCGAGCAGCGCATCGTCGTACGCGAGGGTGTGCGCCATCGATTCCAGGGCGCGCCGCATCCGGGCGACCGTCTCCGGCGCGACGACCTCGCGCTCCACCGCGTACGGCTTGCCGTCACCGCTGGAGCCTCGGCCGCGCCCGTCGTATGTGACGACGCTGAACCGCGCTGCCACGAGCGCCGCCAGAGGCGCCTCGGTCGCCGCGGTGCCCAGCGCTCCACCGACCAGGATCACGGGCGGTCCGTCACCCTGACCCCGGTAGGTGATCAGGGTGCCGTCACGGGAGAGAGAGTCTTGTCCATGCGAGGGTGGACTCCGCAGCATCACCGAACTCGTCGATCCCGCCGAGAACTTCTGGGAATGTTCAATTCGGCACGTGGGAACGGAGACTGGCGGTCAGTCGGAGACGGTCTCGGTGTCGTAGAAGCAGAAATGATCCTTGATCAGGGCGACTTCGGGCTTCGGGTCCGGATAGGCCCAGACGAGATCAGCCGCGTCCGGCAGCGACCAGTAGGAGGCATCTCCCTTGAACGGACAGTGGGTGTGGGTGTCCGACGCCGTCAGCAGTTCCGTACGGACGTCGGCCGGCGGCAGGTAGAAGCGCACCGGACAGCCCGTCTCGCGCAGCACGAGCGGACGGCGGCTCTCGGCGAGCAGCTGTCCGTCGCGCACCACTCGCACGTGCTCGGTGCCGGGTTCGACGGTGATGCGGTGTCCTGAGGTGGAAGTCATGTCAGGTGCAGCCGCTCCGTACGCCGTTTTCTTCCCCGGCTCCGTGGAGTGTCAGTGGCGCCGCATACGGTGGATCCATGAACATCTGCGTCTTCCTCTCCGCCGCCGACCTCGACGACCGCTACACCCAGCCCGCCCGCGAGTTCGCCGAACTGCTCGGCCGCGGCGGGCACACCCTGGTCTGGGGTGGTTCGGAGAGCGGTCTGATGAAGGTCGTCGCCGACGGGGTGCAGGAGTCGGGCGGCAGGCTCGTCGGGGTGTCTGTGGACTTCCTCGCCGCGAAGGCGCGGGCCGACGCCGACGAGATGGTGATCGCGCGCGATCTCGCGGAGCGCAAGGCGCTGCTCCTCGAGAAGGCCGACGCCGTCGTGATCATGGTCGGTGGCACGGGGACGCTCGACGAGGCCACCGAGATCCTGGAGCTGAAGAAGCACGGCAAGCACAACAAGCCGGTCGTCCTGCTGAACACGGCGGGTTTCTACGACGGGCTCCGGCAGCAGTTCCAGCGCATGGAGGACGAGGGCTTCCTGCCGCTTCCGCTCGCCGAGCTGGTGTTCTTCGCGAAGGACGGGGTCGGCGCCCTGGCCCACCTCGAGGAATGGTCCGGGCTGCAGTAGGCAGGCGGGCGGATGCGACCATGGGGCCATGTCCACTCATCTCATCACCGGCGCCGGCTCCGGCATCGGCGCAGCTGTCGCACGCCGTCTTCTGGAGCGGGGCGACGAGCTCGTGCTGCTGGCCCGTGACGCGGGCCGCGCCAAGGAGCTCGCCGCGCTCCACCCCGGCGCCCGCACGCTGGTCGGCGACCTCGGTAACCCGGACCGGCTCTCCTGGGCCTTCGCCCAGCAGTCCCTGCCGGAGCGGCTCGACTCGCTGCTGCACATCGCGGGCGTCGTGGAGCTCGGCCGGGTCGGCGACCTCACGCCCAAGGCATGGCACTTCCAGCTCAACGCCAACCTGGTCGCCCCCGCCGAGCTGACCCGGCTCTTCCTGCCGCAGCTGCGGGTCGCCCAGGGGCATGTCGTCTTCGTCAACTCGGGCGCAGGGCTCAGCGCGCACGCGGAGTGGAGTGCGTACGCCGCGAGCAAGCACGGCCTGAAGGCGCTCGCCGACTCGCTGCGCCACGAGGAGCACGAGAACGGGGTGCGGGTGACCTCCGTCTACCCCGGGCGCACCGCCAGCCCCATGCAGGCCAAGGTCCACCGGCAGGAGGGCAAGGAGTACGACGCCTCCAGGTTCATCGACCCGGAGTCCGTGGCCACCACGCTGCTGATGGCGCTCGATCTGCCGCGGGACGCCGAGGTCAACGACCTGACAGTCCGCCCGGGGCACTGACCGGGACCCGGGCCGGGACCCCGTCAGCGCCCCGGGCCGGGACCAGGATCGCGGCCGGACCGGGCCCGGACAGGGCGTGGCGCAAGCGCTGTGCCGGGCCCGCCCCGTGACGGGCCCGGCGACCCGGACCGTAGGCTTCCTGCGTGAGCGAGAAAAGCAAGTTCAGCGGGTGCCGGGCCACCGGGATCGGGTCGATGCCCGGGGGAGACGCGCGGGAGGCGGCGAAGACCGTCACCGGGTCCTTCGCGGACGGTGAGGGCCTGCCCCATCTGCCGGAACTGCCCGCACGCGGGCCCGGCGCGGACATGATCGGGCGGACCATCGGGCTGCTCGTCGACATGTACGGCCATGTCGAGCCGAGTGGCTGGCGGATCAGTGACCGGCCGGGCCGCGACACCCGTCGGGCCCGCTCCTGGCTCGGCGAGGACCTCGACGCCCTGGAGGAGTTCACCCAGGGGTACGAGGGACCGCTCAAGGTCCAGGCCGTCGGCCCCTGGACGCTGGCCGCCGCGCTGGAGCGCCGGGGCGGCGAGGCAGCGCTCGGCGACCCGGGCGCCTGCCGCGATCTGGCGGGCTCCCTGACGGAGGGGCTGCACAACCACCTCGCCGACGTACGACGCAGGGTGCCCGGCGCGCAGGTGATCCTGCAGCTCGACGAGCCGTCCCTGACCGGTGTGCTCCGCGGACAGATCCGGACGGCGAGCGGATACCGCACCTACCGGGCCGTGGACCGGCAGCTGGTGGAGGGCACGCTCCGCGATGTGCTGGCGGCGAACGGGGACGGCGCCACGGTCGTCCACACCTGCGCGCCCGAGGTGCCGTTCGCGCTTCTCCGTCGCGCCGGGGCCGACGGTATTTCGTTCGACTTCTCCCTGCTCACCGAGCGTGAGGAGGAGGCGATCGGGGAAGCGGTCGAGGGCGGGACCCAGCTCTTCCTCGGTGTGGTGCCCGGCACCGACCCGGCTTCGGACGCATTGTCGGACCCGGGCGGTAGCGTCATGGGTGTCAGGACGCTGTGGCGCAGGCTGGGGCTGAATCCGGGGACTCTCGCCGAGTCGTCGGTGATCACCCCGTCGTGCGGCCTCGCGGGCGCGTCGCCCGCGTACGCGCGCGCCGCGCTCGCCCATTGCGCCCGGGCCGCGAGATCGCTCGCAGACAACCCTGAGTGACGGGTATCGGGTAACGGGAGGACGAGACGATGGCCGGCGGACAGCATTCGGAAGTGCCCGTGGAGGTACAGGAGCGGCGTTCGCTCCTCGCCGAGCAGATCGAGGAGCACCGCTTCCGCTACTACGTGAACGACCAGCCGGTCGTCAGCGACGCCGAGTTCGACCGGCTGATGCGCTCGCTGCAGGAGCTGGAGGACGAGTATCCGCAGCTGCGTACGCCCGAGTCGCCGACCCAGAAGGTCGCGGGGCCGTACCGGACGGAGTTCACCTCGGTCGAGCACCGAGAGCGGATGCTCTCCCTGGACAACGCGTTCGACGACGAGGGGCTGGCGGTCTGGGCCGAGCGCGTCGCCAAGGACGTCGGCACGAGGGACTACCACTTCCTGTGCGAGCTCAAGGTGGACGGACTGGCGGTCAACCTCACCTATGAGCGGGGGGTGCTGACCCGCGCGGCGACCCGCGGCGACGGCCGCACAGGCGAGGACATCACCCCCAACATCCGGACGATCTCCGAGATCCCGCACCGGCTGAAGGGCGACCGGATCCCGGAGCTGGTCGAGATCCGCGGCGAGGTCTTCTTCCCGATGGAGGCCTTCGAGGCGCTGAACGCCCGGCTGGTGGCGGCCGAGGACAAGCCGTTCGCCAACCCGCGCAACGCGGCGGCGGGTTCGCTGCGCCAGAAGGACCCGAAGGTCACCGCGGGCCGTCCGCTGCACATGGTGGTGCACGGCATCGGTGCCCGTGAGGGCTTCGGGATCGACCGTCTCTCGCACGCCTACGAGCTGTTGCACGAGTGGGGCCTGCCCACTGCCGGACACAACCAGGTCGTCGACTCCCTCGACGGTGTGCGGGAGTTCATCGCGCACTTCGGCGAGAACCGGCACTCCGTGGAGCACGAGATCGACGGCGTCGTCGTCAAGGTCGACGAGATCGCGCTCCAGGGCCGGCTGGGCTCCACCTCGCGCGCCCCGCGCTGGGCGATCGCCTGGAAGTACCCGCCGGAGGAGGTGAACACCAAGCTGGTGAACATCCGGGTCGGCGTCGGACGCACCGGCCGGGTCACTCCGTACGCGCAGGTCGTGCCGGTCGAGGTGGCGGGCTCCGAGGTCGAGTTCGCCACTCTGCACAACCAGAACGTGGTGAAGGAGAAGGGTGTCCTCATCGGCGACACGGTGGTGCTCCGCAAGGCGGGCGATGTGATCCCGGAGATCCTCGGCCCGGTCGTCGATCTGCGGGACGGCACCGAGCGGGCGTTCGTGATGCCGACCCACTGCCCCGAGTGCGGGACGGAGCTGCGGCCCATGAAGGAGGCCGACATCGACGTCCGTTGTCCCAACGCGCGCTCCTGCCCGGCCCAGTTGCGGGAGCGCGTCGCCTACCTCGCGAGCCGCAAGTGTCTGGACATCGACCACTTCGGCTACGTTGCCGCGGCCGCTCTGACCAGGCCGCTGGAGCCCGTGGAACCACCCATGAGCGACGAGGGCGACCTCTTCGGACTGACCATCGAGCAGCTGCTGCCGATCCGGGCCCATGTGCTCGACATGGACAGCGGACTGCCCAAGCGCGACCCGAGGACCGGCGAGGAGAAGACCGTCCTGGTCTTCGCCAATCAGCACGGCGAGCCGAAGAAGAACGCCGTGGCGATGCTGGAATCCGTCGCCGCCGCCAAGGAGGCTCCCCTGGCCCGGATTCTCACCGGGCTGTCGATCCGTCATGTGGGTCCGGTCGCGGCCGCGGAGCTGGCCCGTCAGTTCCGTTCGATGGACCGCATCGAGGCGGCCACGGAGCAGGAGCTGGCCGACGCGGACGGGGTCGGACCCATCATCGCCACCTCGGTCACCCAGTGGTTCGCGGAGGACTGGCACCGGGAGATCCTGCGCAAGTGGCGGGAGGCCGGGGTCCGGATGGCGGACGAGGCCGCGGGCGAGGACGAGGGGCCGCGGCCGCTCGAAGGCCTCACCGTCGTCGTCACCGGCACGCTGGCCGACCACACCAGGGACGGTGCGAAAGAGGCTCTGCAGAGCCGGGGAGCCAAGGTAACCGGTTCCGTTTCGAAGAAGACCTCCTTCGTCGTGGTCGGCGACAACCCGGGCTCGAAATACGACAAGGCCATGCAGCTGAAGGTTCCGGTTCTGGACGGGGCGGGCTTCGCCGTGCTGCTCGAAGAGGGGCCGGAAGCGGCGCGCGCGGCGGCTGTGCCTGTCGCCGGACCGGTTGAGGAGTAGCGGGCACCGGACGGGGTTCGGGACGGGGCGGGAGGCGATACGGAACGGGCCCGTCCGGGCAAGGGGGCCCGGTCGGGACATCCGGGTTCACCCGTTCGGCGCATAACAGACGCTGACGGATAGTCGGATTGCATTCGGGCAAGAGCTGTAGAGCGCTGCCCGTAGGGGGTTTCGCGGCCTACTGTTGAGTCGTGCGCCTGCCGAGCCCCGGCTGCACGACCGCCGTGGGGCCGTGGTGGCATGGGAGCGGGACAACAGGTGACATCGGCACCGCCGGCTGTGAGAGGGACGGAATGAAACCGACCGAGAGCGCGGCACCGGTGTCGCGGCTGCAAGGTTTCGTCGACCTCACCCCCAAAGTGGGTGCCGTCGTCATGGCGATCGCCACTGTCCAGCTCGCGACCGGTTTCTACCGGACTGTGAGCGACGGGCACGCGCTCTTCCCGGACGGCGCGGCCGGCTGGTCGCTCGCCGTCCTCACCGGAATCATCGTCGGCCATCTGGTGGCCCTCGGGCGCGACCGCTGGTGGGGCGGGACCGGATCCGGCGCCGCCCTCACCCTGGCCGTCCTGCTGCTCTACGGCTGGGTGGCCGCCGGGCTGGTCAGCATGGTCGTCGTCGTCCTCGTCGGCGTGGCACGAAGACACCGCTGGTCGCAGGGGCTGCTGCACGGGGCGGTGGACATTATGGGGATAGGGGCGGCGGCGCTGGTCCTCGCCGCGTTCGGTGAGGTGCAGACCGTCGAGTCGCCCTGGCAGCCACTCGACTGGGGCATCGACGCAGCCCCGGAAGTCCTCCTCGCCGCCGCCACCTACCTCCTCGTCACCCGGGTCCTCCTGTGGTACGCGCGGGCACACCAGGGCGGCGGACTGCCGACCGTCGCACGCACGGCCCTGCTGCGGCAGGGGCTCGTCGCGGTCGCCCTGCTCGGCATCGCCCCGCTGATCTGTGTCGTCGCGATGGCCGCCCCCGTCCTGCTGCCGCTCTTCGCGGTCCCGCTGATCGCCCTGGACTCCACCCTCTGGATCGCCCGGGCCAGAGCCGAGGAGCAGCTGCGGGACCCGCTGACCGGACTGCCCAACCGGCAGTGGATGCTGGAACGCGCCTGGACGGCCCTGGAGGACGCCGAGAGCATCGGCGCCAGATCCGCTCTGGTCCTGATCGACCTCGACCGGTTCCGGGCCGTCAACGACACCCTCGGTCATCTGGCAGGGGACCGGCTGCTGCTGCAGATAGCGCAACGGCTCCGGCTGGCTCTGCCGCGCGGAGCGGAGGCCGCGCGGCTCGGCGGCGACGAGTTCGCCGTACTGCTCCCGACCGCGGACTCCACCACCAGCGCCCAGCGCGTCGCCCGCCATCTGGTCGCCGAGCTCTCCTCACCGCTGGACCTCGACGGACTCACCCTGGTGCTGGAGGCCAGTGCCGGTGTCGCTGTCTACCCCGAGCACGCACTGGACGCCGAAGGGCTGCTCAGGCGCGCCGACGTGGCGATGTACCAGGCCAAGCGGGACCGTACGGGCGTCGAGGTGTACGAGTCGAAGCGGGACAGCAACACCCCGGACCGGCTCGGTCTCCTCGGTGACCTGCGGCGCGCCCTGGACGCCGGCGAGGTGGAGCTCCACTACCAGCCGAAGGTCCGCTTCGACGGGCAGGTGGCCGGACTCGAGGCGCTGGTGCGATGGGTGCATCCGGAGCGCGGTCGGGTCCCTCCGGACGAGTTCATCGCCATCGCCGAGTCGTCGGGCCTGATGCCGCATCTCACCGAGTACGTGCTGGAAACGGCGCTGGCGCAGGTCGCCCGGTGGCGGGCCCAGGGGCTGTTCGTCCCCGTCGCGGTCAACGTCTCCCCGCGCGACGTCCACACCCCCGGCTTCGCGGGCGGCGTCGCGGCCCGGCTCGCCCGGCACGGCGTCCCTCCCGGCTCCCTGCAGCTGGAAATCACGGAACACGTGCTGCTCGAGGACCCGCAGCGCGCCGCGGACACGCTGGCCGGGCTGACCGGGCACGGCGTGAAGATGTCGCTCGACGACTTCGGTACGGGTTACTCCTCGCTGGTCCACCTGCGTCGGCTGCCGGTCAGCGAGCTGAAGATCGACCGGTCGTTCGTGGCCCGGCTGGCCGTCGACCACGAGGACGCGGAGATCGTCCGCTGCACGATCGACCTGGCCCACTCGCTGGGCCTGCTGGTCGTCGCCGAGGGCGTCGAGGACGACGAGACGTGGGAGCGGCTGCGGGACCTGCGCTGCGACGCGGTGCAGGGGTGGCTGGTGGCCGCCGCGATGCCGCCCCAGGAGACGACGGCCTGGCTGAGGGCGCGCGGCGAGCACGGGTGGCGTCGGCCGGCCGAGCTGGAAGCCGCGGCTGCGGCCGCAGCCGCGGCTGCGGCGACGGGGGTGGCCGAGCTTGAGCCGCGGTCCCCCGGGCGAGGGGTTACCTCGCGTCCGGCGACGACGTGAGCGGGTGGGCCGGCCGGTAGGAGAAGAGAGCCCGGAACGCGCGGGTGGCGTCCTGTCCTCGTTCTCCCCCACGGCATCGAAGACGTCTCACACCCACGGGGGACCTTCTCGACGGGCCCGACCGGCCCCGATACGCGCAGAACAGAGCCGGGTGTTCCCCGGGTGGCGGCCCCTCCCATGGCGGACCCCATAGGATTGGGGCCAAAACCACAACACTCACCCCTGAGGATCGCTGCATGCCTGGCATCACGCGCGAGGAGGTCTCCCACCTCGCCCGGCTGGCGCGTCTGGAGCTGAAGGGCGAAGAGCTCGATCACTTCGCCGGTCAGCTCGACGACATCATCGGCGCGGTCGCCCGCGTCTCCGAGGTCGCCGACCAAGACGTACCGCCGACCTCCCACCCGCTGCCGCTGACCAATGTCATGCGCGCGGACGAGGTCCGTCCGTCGCTCACCCCCGAGCAGGCGCTTTCCGGCGCCCCGGCCCAGGAGCAGCAGCGTTTCAAGGTGCCGCAGATCCTGGGGGAGGACTAAAAGTCATGACGGACAACAGCTCCATCATCAAGCTCACCGCCGCCGAGATCGCCGCGAAGATCGCCTCCGGTGAGCTCACGGCGGTCGAGGTCACCGAGGCACACCTGGCCCGGATCGACGCGGTCGACGAGAAGGTCCACGCCTTCCTGCACATCGACCGTGAGGGCGCGCTCGCGCAGGCCCGCGCCGTCGACGCGAAGAAGGCGGCGGGCGAGAAGCTCGGCCCGCTGGCCGGCGTCCCGCTCGCGCTCAAGGACATCTTCACCACGAAGGACATGCCGACCACCGTCGGCTCGAAGATCCTCGAGGGCTGGGTCCCGCCGTACGACGCGACCCTGACCAAGAAGCTGAAGGCGGCCGACGTCGTCATCCTCGGCAAGACCAACATGGACGAGTTCGCCATGGGGTCCTCCACCGAGAACAGCGCCTACGGCCCGACCGGCAACCCGTGGGACCTCACCCGCATCCCGGGCGGCTCCGGCGGTGGCTCCTCGGCCGCCCTCGCGTCGTACGAGGCCCCCCTCGCCATCGGTACGGACACCGGCGGTTCCATCCGCCAGCCCGCCGCCGTCACCGGGACCGTCGGAGTCAAGCCCACCTACGGCGGCGTCTCCCGCTACGGCATGGTCGCCTTCTCGTCCTCTCTCGACCAGGGCGGCCCCTGCGCCCGCACCGTCCTGGACGCGGCCCTCCTGCACGAGGTGATCGCCGGACACGACCCGCTGGACTCGACGTCCATCGACGCCCCGGTCCCGCCCGTCGTCGAGGCCGCCCGCAACGGCAGCGTCGACGGCATGCGCATCGGTGTCGTCAAGCAGTTCTCCGGCGAGGGCTACCAGGCCGGTGTCGTCCAGCGCTTCAACGAGTCGGTCGAGCTGCTGAAGTCGCTCGGCGCCACGATCGTCGAGCTGGACTGCCCGTCCTTCGACCTGGGTCTGTCGGCGTACTACCTGATCGCGCCGTCCGAGTGCTCGTCCAACCTGGCCCGCTTCGACGCCATGCGCTACGGCCTGCGGATCGGTGACGACGGCACGAAGTCCGCCGAGGAGGTCACCGCGCTCACCCGCGAGGCCGGCTTCGGCGACGAGGTCAAGCGCCGCATCATCCTCGGGACGTACGCACTGAGCTCCGGCTACTACGACGCGTACTACGGCTCGGCGCAGAAGGTCCGCACGCTCATCACGCGGGACTTCGAGAAGGCCTTCGAGCAGGTGGATGTCATCGTCTCCCCGACGACCCCGACCACCGCCTTCCCGATCGGCGAGCGTGCCGACGACCCGATGGCGATGTACCTGGCCGACCTGTGCACCATCCCGACCAACCTGGCCGGCAACTCCGCCATGTCGCTGCCCTGCGGTCTGGCACCGGAGGACGGCCTGCCGGTCGGTCTGCAGATCATCGCCCCCGCCATGAAGGACGACCGGCTGTACAAGGTCGGCGCCGCAGTCGAGGCCGCCTTCGTGGAAAAGTGGGGGCACCCGCTGCTGGAGGAGGCTCCGTCACTGTGAGCGCACTGACCAAGGCCAAGGGCTTCAAGAAGTCCAAGACCGGTACGTACCTGTCCATCGGCACCACCGCCTTCGGCGCGATCGGCGTGCTCAAGCAGGCCAAGAAGGCACGCTCCGAGCACGACACGCTCCGGCTGGTCGACGCCGTCGTCTCCGCTGCCGCCATCGCCACCGGCGTCGCTCTGCTCTTCCGAGAGCTGAAGCGCCTGGGCGACGACGACGTACTGCTGGGTTGAGAGGGAAAGTTTCACCGTGACTGTCACTGACCTGGTGCCGTACGAGGACGCCCTCGCGACGTACGACCCCGTCATGGGCCTTGAGGTCCATGTCGAACTCGGCACCAAGACCAAGATGTTCTGCGGCTGCTCGACCGAGCTGGGCGCGGAGCCGAACGCGCAGACCTGCCCGACCTGCCTCGGCATGCCCGGTTCGCTCCCGGTCGTCAACGCGATCGGCGTCGAGTCCGCCATCAAGATCGGCCTCGCGCTCAACTGCGAGATCGCCGAGTGGTGCCGCTTCGCCCGGAAGAACTACTTCTATCCGGACATGCCGAAGAACTTCCAGACCTCGCAGTACGACGAGCCGATCGCCTACAACGGCTATCTGGACGTCCAGCTGGAGGACGGCGAGATCTTCCGGGTGCAGATCGAGCGCGCGCACATGGAGGAGGACACCGGCAAGTCGCTGCACGTCGGCGGCGCCACCGGCCGTATCCACGGCGCGTCCCACTCGCTGCTCGACTACAACCGTGCGGGCATTCCGCTCATCGAGATCGTCACCAAGCCGATCGAGGGAGCGGGCGCGCGTGCCCCCGAGGTCGCGAAGGCGTACGTAGCCGAGCTGCGCGAGCTCATCAAGGCGCTCGGCGTCTCCGAGGCCCGCATGGAGCAGGGCCAGATGCGCTGCGACGTGAACCTGTCGCTGCGCCGGGGCGGCACCGAGACGTTCGGTACGCGCTCCGAGACGAAGAACGTGAACTCGCTGCGTTCCGTCGAGCGTGCCGCCCGCTACGAGATCCAGCGCCACGCCGCGGTGCTGAACTCCGGCGCCGCGGTGGTGCAGGAGACCCGGCACTTCCACGAGGAGGACGGCTCCACCACGGCCGGCCGCATCAAGGACAACGCCGAGGACTACCGCTACTTCCCGGAGCCGGACCTGGTGCCCGTCGCTCCGGCCCGCGACTGGGTCGAGGAGCTGCGCAAGGGACTTCCCGAGCTGCCGCGCGTACGCCGCAACCGGCTGCGCGAGGAGTGGGGCGTCTCCGAGTTCGACATGCAGTCGATCCTCAACGCGGGCGCGGTCGACCTGATCGTCGCCACGACCGAGGCGGGCGCCCCGTCCGACCAGGCCCGCAAGTGGTGGATGGGCGAGCTGGCCCGTCACTCCAACGAGACCGGCACCGCCCTGGACGAGCTGGCGATCACCCCGGCGCAGGTCGCCCGGGTGACCGAGCTCGTCGCCTCCGGCGACCTCAACGACAAGCTGGCGCGCCAGGTCATCGAGGGTGTCCTCGCGGGCGAGGGCGACCCGGACACCGTCGTCGAGAAGCGCGGCCTGAAGGTCGTCTCGGACGAGGGTGCGCTGGGCACGGCCGTCGACGAGGCCATTGCCGCCAACGCGGCCATCGCGGACAAGATCCGCGGCGGCAAGGTCGCGGCGGCGGGCGCGCTCGTCGGCGCGGTCATGAAGGCCACCCGCGGCCAGGCGGACGCGGCCCGCGTCCGCGAGCTGATCCTGGAGAAGCTCGGCGTCGAAGGCTGAGCCCTTCCTGCTGCTGCACGCTGATGAAGGGGCGGTGCACCCGTTGACCGGGTGCACCGCCCCTTCCTGTTCCCCCCGCGCCCGGAGATAGTCCGCTGAACACCGTCACCGCCGAAATCGTCTCCGTCGTGCTGCTCCTCGCGGTGCTGGCGTTCGCCGTCGTACGCCCCGGAGGGCTGCCCGAGGCGACCGTTGCCGTACCCGCGGCCCTGCTGGTCGTCGTCATGGGCTCCGTGCCGTTCGCCGAGGCCCGGGCTCAGATCGGCGGCCTGCTGCCGGTGGTCGGCTTCCTCGCCGCGATTCTCGTGCTGGCCCAGCTGTGCGCCGACGAAGGACTGTTCGTGGCCGCCGGCCATCTGGTCGCCCGGCTCTGCCGAGGCCGGACCGGGCCGCTGCTCGGTGGGGTCTTCGTCGTCGCCGCGCTGATCACGGCCGTGCTCAGCCTGGACGCGACGGTGGTCCTGCTGACACCCGTCGTCCTCGCCACGGCCGCCCGCGTCGGCGCCCGTCCCCGCCCGTACGTCTACGCCTGCGCCCATCTCGCCAACTCGGCGTCCCTGCTGCTTCCCGTCTCCAACCTCACCAACCTTCTGGCGTTCACCGCGAGCGGCCTCTCCTTCACCCGCTTCGCCGCGCTGATGACCCTGCCGTGGCTGGCGGCCATCGCCGTCGAGTACGTCGTCTTCCGCCGCGTCTTCGCCGCCGACCTGGCAGCGGGCGCGCACCCGCCGGAGCCGGACGAGGAGGGGACCGGCGTCCCGGTGTTCACCCTCGTCGTCCTCGCCGCGACGCTGGCGGGCTTCGTCGTCACCTCGTTCGCGGGAGCGGAACCGCTGTGGGCGGCGCTGGCCGGGGCGACTGTTCTCGCGGTCCGCGCGCTGGGACAGCGGAAGACCACGGTCAAGGGTCTGGTGCACGCCGCTCACCCGCTGTTCTGTCTGTTCGTGCTCGCCCTGGGCGTCGTCGTCAAGGCGGTCGTCGACCACGGCCTCGGTACCGGGATCGGCGCACTCCTGCACGACGGTTCGTCACTGCCCGCGCTGCTGGCGGTGGCCACGGTGGCGGCGGTGCTCGCCAACCTGATCAACAACCTGCCCGCGATCCTGGCCCTGCTCCCGGTTGTCGCGGCGGCCGGACCGGGACCGCTGCTCGCAGCCCTGATCGGGGTCAACCTCGGCCCGAACCTCACCTACGTCGGCTCGCTCGCGACCCTGCTCTGGCGTCGCATCCTGCACACCCACGGCGCCGCGCCCGAGCTCGGCCACTTCACCCGGCTCGGGCTGCTGACCGTACCGGCGACCCTGGGCGCGTCGACGCTCGCACTGTGGGGAGCACTGCACACGATCGGGGTGTGACCGGCATTCCCATCGGGTAAGCGGGTTGGACTTTCCCGGGCGACCTCTTGGACGTTCACCGCCGGGCCGTGCGGTGGCCTTTCCGCAGCCACCTGACTTCATTAGCTTCCCGGCTGTACGACCGGACTCGGGAGGCTCAACTTGACCACGGACATTTCACGGCGACGGCTCTTCGCACTGGGTGGCGGCGCGCTCGGCGTCGCGGCGGCCGGTTCGCTGCTGCCGCCGTCGCTGCAGGCCGCGATGGCCGCACAGCCTTCGCCTGCGGCGGGGTCCGGCGGCGGGCTCGGGGACATCAGGCACGTCGTGATCCTGATGCAGGAGAATCGTTCCTTCGACCACTACTTCGGGACCCTGCGCGGCGTACGCGGGTTCGGCGACCGCAATGCCATCGAGCTGCCCTCCGGAAAGCCGGTCTTCGAGCAGCCGGGCGCGGCCGGCACCTCCGTACTGCCCTTCCCGGTCCGGGACGCCGCCGCGACGCAGAAGAAGGACCTCCAGTACATCGGTGCCCTCGACCACTCCTGGAGCGGCGGCGGCAAGGCATGGGCCGGCGGCTGGATGAATGGCTGGGTGACCGCGAAGACGGCCGCCACCATGGCGTACTACGACCGCCGCGACATCCCGCTGCACTACGAACTTGCCGACACCTTCACCGTCTGCGACGCCTACCACTCGTCCATCCACACCTCCACCAGCCCCAACCGCAACCACCTGTGGAGCGGGAAGACGGGCTTCGAGGCGAACGGCAAGCGGGCGGTCGGCAACGACGCGTACAGCGAGGGAACCCATCCGGGGTATGGCTGGTCCACGTACGCGGAGCGGCTGGAGAAGGCCGGGCACAGCTGGAAGACGTACACCGAGTGGGAGAACTTCACCGACAACCAGATCGAGTTCTTCGCCACCTTCAAGGCGATCGCCCGCAAGGCGCTGGCGAAGACCGGTGGCCACACCTACATGGAGTCCTTCTACGCGGCCGTCCGCGACACGGACGACGCGGCGGAGCGGGCCAGGCTGCTCGGTCTGCTGGAGGACGGTGTCGCCACGCTGACGGACACGGAACGCAGCCTGTTCGAGCGGGCGCTGCGCCGGGTCGAGACCGGCACGCTGGCCGACGCGTTCGCCGCGGACGTGGCGGCGGGCACACTGCCCGAGGTCTCCTACCTGGTGCCGTCGGCGGTCGACTCGGAGCACCCGAGCGTCTCCTCCCCGATCCACAGCGCGACGATCGTCTACAAGGTCCTGGACGCGCTGGGCAAGCACCCCGATGTGTGGCGGCACACCGCCGTCATCATCAACTACGACGAGAACGACGGCTTCTTCGACCACGTCCCGCCGCCCGTGGCACCGCCCGAGGTGACCGAGGAACAGTGGGACTCCAAGCCCACCGGCCTCGGCGTGCGGGTGCCGCTGCTCGTCGTGTCGCCGTGGACCGTGGGCGGCTATGTCTGCTCCGAGGTCTTCGACCACACCTCGGTGATCCGCTTCCTGGAGCGGTGGACGGGTGTGAAGGAGCCGAACATCAGTGACTGGCGGCGCACCGTCACCGGCGATCTGACCTCTGCGTTCGACTTCACGCGCGGGCTGCGCAGGCCCGACGTCGAGCAGCCCGGCGCCATTCCGGCGTTCAGCGGACGCTGGCAGCCGAAGCCGCCGGCCGTCCAGCAGATGCCCGTGCAGGAGCCCGGCGTCCGGCCCGCCCGCCCGCTGCCGTACCAGCCGGACGCCCAGTCGACCGTGGCGAACGGGGCAGTGCGGGTGGCCCTCAGCAACACGGGCCGTTCGTCGGCACACTTCGCGCTGTACCCGTACGCGGGCGAGTTTCCCGTACCGCAGCACCAGGACGTACGGGGCACGGCGCAATGGACGGTCCCCCTGACCGGCGACGCGTACCGGTTCACGGTGACCGGGCCGAACGGCTTCCGGCGCGAGTTCGCAGGACCCGCCACCGGCGGACCCGAGGTCGCCACCTGGATCGACGCCCACGAGCGCGATCTGCACGTCACCCTGCGCAACACGGGGCAGCGGACGCTCACCTTCACCGTCCGCCCGCTCGGGTACGTCGACGAGGCGGACCTGCGCGACTGGACCCGGACCATCAAGGTCAAGCCCGGCCGGAGCCGTACGGTCGTCCACTCGGCCGCCGACGCGCACGGCTGGTACGACCTGTCCGTCACCGTCGACGGGGACGACGCGTTCCGCCGCCGGCTGATGGGGCACATCGAGAACGGCCGGGCGAGCGTCTCGGGCTGACCGCCGGACACCACCGCGGACACGCGGAACCGCGCCGCGTGCGACGGACGTATTCACGATCCTGACTGAACCGATCGAGAACTGGTCCGGCGTCACGACGGGGTCCACCCCGGACGAGGCGGACCCCGTCGTCCTGGAGTGCGCCCGCCTGCTCGCCGCCGAACCGGGCGGCGAGCAGGCCGTCCCGCTGACCTTCGCCCTGGTGGGCATGGCGCCGTACATCGTCGGGCGGCGGGGCGCCACGGTCGGGCGGGCCGCCGTCGACGCGCTCGGCGCCGCGGCGCAGGCCCTGGAGACGCGGCCGTGCGAGCACGAGACGCATCCGTACCTCACGGACCCGGAGGAATGGGACACCGACGCGGACGGGCTGCTCGGCGCACCGGACGTCCAGGTGCCCCTCGACACCTGGGAGGAGGCGGAGGCCTGCCCCCGCAACGCCGCAGGATGGGCCAGGATCGCCGCCGACGTGATCCGGCCGGTGTGCTCAACGACTACCCGTACGGTGATCCGTTCTGGGACCTGGAACCCCACGCCGCCCCGCCGCGCGCCCTCACCCGCACGAGCCTCGCCGGTTACGTCGTCGTCGCCCACGCGAGCTGCTGGTACGTGGGTTCGGGCCGGATCGGACGGCGGTCGCTCCTCGACGACATGATCGAGGGACTGGACTCCGTACTGCCGCTGCTGCCGGACGAGGAATGCGCCCACCGGGAGGGTGAGCACCCGGAGCTGGACGGCGGCACCGACAGCCAGGCCCGGGAGGGCATCCAGCCGCAGAGCCCCGGCGGCCGAGCCGGCCCGCGCGAGGATCACGAGGACGGGTACGGGGCGTCGCTGGAGGCACGGACCTGCACCACGTTCCTGCGCAGGCTGGCCGTCGAGGCCGCGACCATCTGAGCGATGCGGTCGGGAAGCTCTTCGACACCCGTGACACGGCGCATCTCGACGCGGTGTACCTGCTCCCCGACGGGCGCCCGGACATCAAGTCGCTGAGCGAACGGCATGTGCCGTACCGGGACGAGGCGGCGTCGCCGGAGGCCGTGGCCAAGGGCATCGCCGAGATCGAGGAGCAGTACGAGGACGAGCTGCAGGCGGAGGACGAAGCGGGGGAGGAGCCGCAGTAGGAGTTGTGGTGGGGCGAGGCGCCGGAGGGCGACGCGCGGTCGGTGTCCGGCGGTGCGTGTAGGGGAAATATCAGTCCCTGTGAGCATCGCCACGAAACGGGCAAAGGATCACTGACGGCTGCCAGAGTGACGATTCTCAGGCCATGTGTTCTTTGCGGGCTGTTCATCAGATCTCCCGAAAAAGATCCACGAACCACCAGGGAGCACGTCCGTTGGCTGCCATCGCCCGCTGGTGCGTCAGGCACCGTCTCCTCGCCGTCCTCATCTGGCTGTTCGCCCTCGGCGGCGCGGCCACCGCGGCGGGGTTCGCGGGGTCCGACTACTCCAACAACTACGAGGTGCCCGGCACCGAGTCCGGGCGGGCGACCGAACTGCTGAAGAGCGGATTCACGGACCTCGGCGGTGACACAGACACCGTCGTCTGGCACACCACCGAGTCCACCGTCCGGGCCGCCGACGTCCGGCAGACGATGACCCGGACCCTCCACGCGATCGAGCAACTGCCTGGCGTCGGCGGCGTCACCGGGCCCTACGGAGGCTCCGACGCGGGGCAGATCAGCGCGGACGGACACACCGCCTACGCCACGATCACCTTCGACCAGCAGGCCGACGATATTCCGGTGCAGCAGGCCCAGGCCGTCGTCGACACCGCGAAGGCGGCCGCCGGCGACGGACTCCAGGTGGAGCTGGGCGGCTCCGCCATCGCCCTCACCGAGGCACCGTCCGCCCATCTCAGCGAGGCCATCGGAGTGGTCGTCGCCGCGGTCGTCCTCTTCCTCGCCTTCGGCTCGCTCGCCGCCAGCCTGCTGCCCATCGCCACCGCCCTCGTCTCGGTCGGAACGGCGTACGCGGGCATCGTGCTGCTCGGGCACCTGATGACCGTCGCCGACTTCGCTCCCATGCTCGGCATGCTGATAGGCCTTGGCGTCGGCATCGACTACGCGCTGTTCATCGTGACCCGGCACCGCAGAGGACTGCGGCGCGGCATGTCGGTCGCCGAGGCGGCGCGGAACGCCGTCGCGACGACCGGGCGCGCCGTCGTCTTCGCCGGAGCCACCGTCTGCATCGCACTGCTCGGCATGCTCATCCTGCGGCTCGGGTTCCTCAACGGCGTCGCGATCGCCGCCTCGCTCACCGTGGTGCTGACCGTGGCCGCCTCGGTGACCCTGCTGCCCGCGCTGCTCTCCTTCATCGGGATGCGGGCGCTGAACCGGCGCGAGCGCAAGCAACTCGCCGAGCACGGACCGCAGCCCGAGCTGCCCACCGGTTTCGCCGCGCGCTGGTCGGCGTTCGTCGAACGCCACCCCAAACTGCTCGGCGCGGTTGCCGCCGTGGTGATGCTCGTCCTCGCACTGCCCACGTTCGCGCTCCACCTCGGCAGCTCCGACCAGGGCAACAACGCCGCGTCGTCCACCACCCGGCAGGCGTACGACCTGCTGGCCGATGGATTCGGGCCCGGCGTCAACGGCCCGCTGACCATCGCCGCGCAGCTCGACGGGGCCGACGACCGGCTCGCGATGGACAGTCTGCCCGCCACCCTCCGGGCCACCGACGGTGTCGCTTCGGTCAGCCCTGTCACGTACAACAACAGCGGCGACGCGGCGTTCGTCACCGTCGTCCCGGCCTCGTCGCCGCAGTCGCGGGAGACCAGCGCACTCGTCGACCGGCTGCGCACGGACGTCCTGCCGCACACCGAGGAGAACACCTCACTGCACGCGTACGTGGGCGGTGCGACGGCCGGCTACGACGACTTCGCCCGGATCATCATCGGCAAACTCCCGCTCTTCGTCGGCGCCGTCATCGGGCTCGGCTGCCTGCTCCTGCTGCTGGCGTTCCGGTCGATCGGCATCCCGCTGAAGGCAGCCGCGATGAACGTGGCCGCCGTCGCCTCCTCCTTCGGCGTCGTCGTCGCGATCTTCCAGTGGGGGTGGGGGAGCGAACTCCTGGAGCTGGGCAGCGCCGGGCCCATCGAACCCTTCCTCCCGGTCATCATGGTCTCCGTGCTCTTCGGCCTCTCCATGGACTACCAGGTGTTCCTCGTCGGCCGGATGTATGAGGAGTGGCTGGAGACCGGCGACAACCGGCGGGCGGTCCGGGTCGGCCTCGCCGAGACCGGCCGGGTGATCAACTCCGCCGCGGTGATCATGATCTCGGTCTTCCTCGCCTTCGTCCTCAGCGGAGACCGAGTCATCGCGATGTTCGGCATCGCACTCGCCGCCGCGGTCGCCCTGGACGCCTTCGTCCTGCGCACCCTGCTGGTTCCCGCCCTGATGCACATGCTGGGCGGCGCCAACTGGTGGCTGCCGCGCCGGCTGGACCGATGGCTTCCGCGTATCAGCATCGAGCCGCCCGACTGCCGGGCCCCGCATGCGAAAATTCTTTCGGCGCGCAGCAGCGAGGACGACGAACCGGCCGCGCAGCGCGTCCACTGACAAGGCAGTTGGAGGAGCACGATGTTCGCGGTATCCCTGGGTGACGACGGTGCGGAACTGCGCCCGCTGGAAGTCTGGCAGGCGGAGGAGTTCCTCGCGCACATCGATCGGGCTCGCGAGCTCGTCGACCCGTGGATCCCGTTCGCGGCCTTCGCCACCGATCTCGGATCGGCGCGCGCCCTGCTGCAGCGGTATGCCGACAAGCAGGCGGCCGACACGGGAAGGCTGTACGGCATCTGGCTGGAGGGCACGCTCGTCGGCGGCGTCCTCTTCCGGATCTTCGACACCGAGTCGGGGAACTGTGAGGTCGGCTGCTGGCTGGAGTCCGCGGGAGAGGGGCGCGGTCTGGTGACCCGGGCGGCGCGGAAGCTGATCGACTGGGCGGTCGAGGAGCGCGGGATGCACCGCGTGGAGTGGGTCGCGTCCTCCGCCAACACCCGCAGTGTCGCGGTCGCGAAGCGGCTCGGCATGACGCGCGACGGGGTGCTCCGCGAGAGCTACCCGTACCGGGGGACGCGGCACGACTCGGAGATCTGGTCCGTGCTGGCACCGGAATGGCGCGCTCAGCGGGGCTGAGACGGGACTGCTGCACGGTGCGGGTCCGCTCCGGGCCGGGCGCCCATGGTGCGAGCTTCTCTCAGAGGGTTCTCATCCGGGCCGCCTAGCGTGCGGCGCATGAACCCCACGACGTCCAAGACCACCGAAGCCCCTACCACCGAGGCACCCGAAGCCGCGGACGCGACATCCGCGACGCTTGTGAAGGGTGCGTCGAACGCCTCCGATGTGTCCGACGAGGCGGGGGGCGAAGCCGAGGGCAGGCGGGCGCCGGGCGACGGCGACGGTCCCGAGCACGACAGCAGCACCGATACCGACTCCGATCCGGACCTCGACTTCGATCCGAAGGACGACGACGTCGACGGGGCGCCGTCGGGGCTCGGCGCGGCCGCCGCTGCCGTCGTCGCCGCCGGCCTCGGCGTCGTCGGCCTCACCGGGGCATGGTCGGGCCGGGTCGCCGCCGAGCGGGAGACCCTGCTGGGCCAGATGAAGACCGCCTCCGGTGGCTCCGTGGCCCAACAGATCTCCGAGATCTACGGCGACGCCTGGCACTCCACCGCCCTCGTCAACGGCCTCTTCGCGCTTCTCGCCCTGCTGGTCGGCGTCTTCGCCCTGGTCCGCCCGGCGTTCGGCGCACCCGCCAAGGACCCGCAGCCCGGCTGGGTCCGCGCCGTGGCGACCGCCGGAATCGCACTCGGTGTCCTCGGCGTACTGATCTCCGTCGGCATGTACTTCGACCTCATCGTCGCCCTGCCGACCGCGAGCGCTGCCGGCTGAGACAGGCGGTCGGGCCTTGGAGGAGGTCGGGCGGGTGATCGGGTCGCCGCGGGGGATGGCCGATCGGGCAGTACGCACCGACCGGCGCTCCTCTAAGGCATCCACCCGGGGGGCCTTGGTCCGGATGCGGCACCTGCCGCCTGTGACTAAGGCCCCCTGTCCCGCAGAGATGCGGAAGTCGCCCGATGTGGCGACACCCCCTGGAAGACGAAAGTAGAGGCACGGCAGAGGACGGGCCCGGCAGAACCGGCCCGTCGCAGCAACTGCCCCTCCACCAAACCCCACCGGGCCGTCGACATCCAGGAGAACCACATGTACGCGTACGACCTCCACAAGATCAGGGAAGCCGAACTCCTGCACCGGGCCGAGCGCGAGCGCGTCCTCCGGCAGGTCCGCCGTGACCGCCGCGCCGCTCGCCGGTCCGGACGCAAGGAGGAAGAGGGGACAGTGAGTTCGCTACGGAACCGGTTCGTCCACGCTGCGTGACGGGCGTGCGATGAGCACCGATTTCCCTCTCGCCGTCACGGTGTCGCACCCATGTGCGATGCTCGGCGACGTGGAGACCAGGTCTGTCAGTCCCGTGTTCGTCGGTCGCGCAGGCGAACTCACCTCACTCACCGGTGCGCTCGTGCGCGCCACCGCCGGACACCCCGACAGCGTCGGGGCGCCCGGCGGAGAACCGCAGGCGCTGCTCATCGGTGGCGAGGCCGGCGTCGGCAAGACGCGGCTGGTCGAGGAATTCCTGATCGAGGCCGGCCGCCGCGACGCAGCCGTCGCCGTCGGCGGCTGCGTGGAGATCGGCGCCGACGGGCTGCCGTACGCCCCGTTCTCCACGGCCCTGCGCGCCCTGCGCCGCACCCTGCCCGACGAGATGGCCGCAGCCTGCGCCGGGCAGGAAGGCGAACTGGCCCGGCTCCTCCCCGAACTCGGCGAGCCCGACCGGGACGCCACCGACGAGCACGGCACCGCACGGCTCTTCGAGCTCACCGCCCGGCTGCTGGAGCGCATCTCCGCGGACCGGCCCGTCGTTCTCATCCTGGAGGACCTGCACTGGGCCGACGCCTCCACCCGCCACCTCCTCGCCTATCTCTTCCGCACGCTGCGCAGCGGCCGCCTCGTCGTCATCGGCACCTACCGGGCCGACGACATCCACCGCCGTCACCCCCTGCGCCCCCTCCTTGCCGAACTCGACCGCCTCCGCACCGTCCGCCGGATCGAACTCGCCCGGTTCAACCGCGCCGAGGTCCGTCGTCAGCTCACCGGCATCCTCGCGGCCACCCCCGAGCCCGCCCTCGTGGACGAGATCTTCGAACGCTCCGACGGCAACGCCTTCTTCGTCGAAGAGCTCGCCTGCAGCCTGGAGTGCGGTGACAGCGCCGGACTCTCCGACTCGCTCCGCGACCTTCTCCTCGTCCGCGTCGAAGCGCTCTCCGAGGATGCCCAGAAGATCGCCCGGGTCATCGCCGAGGGCGGCTCCACCGTGGAGTACGAACTGCTGGCCGCGGTCTGCGGACTGACCGAGGACGAACTCATCGAGGCGCTGCGCGGAGCCGTCGGCGCCAACCTGCTTCTCATCACCGCGGAGGGCAACGGCTACCGCTTCCGGCACTCGCTGGTCCGCGAAGCCGTCAGCGACGACCTGCTGCCCGGCGAACGGTCGCGCCTCAACCGCCGCTACGCCGAGGCGCTGGAGGCCGACCCCACGCTCGTCCGCGCGGGCGAACGCGCGACGCGCCTGGCCAGCTACTGGTACGGCGCCCACGATCCGGCCAAGGCACTCCCCGCCGTTCTGAAGGCCTCCGTCGAGGCCCGCCGCCGCTACGCCTTCACCGAGCAACTCCGGCTGCTGGAACGCGCGATGGAACTGTGGGACGACGTCCCCGACGAGATACGCCGCACCCTGCGCCCCATCGACTACGCAGAGGTCTACCCGGCCTGTGGCTGCGACCCCGAGACCACCCCGCTCCGCTATCTCGATCTGATGGCCGAAGCCACGGTCGCCGCCCGCTTCGGCGGCGAACGCGAACGCGCCCTCGCCATCTCCAAGAAGGCCATACGGGTCCTGGACGACGACCCCGACCCGCTCCGGGCCGCCTGGTTCTGGGTGCAGCGCTCCCGGCTGATGCAGGACCTCACCCGGGGCGACGGCTGGCAGGAACTGGCCATCGCCCAGGACCTGGTCCGTGGCCTGCCCCCGTCCGCCGTCCATGCCGACGTCCTCATGAGCGTGGCCGGATGGGGTGCCCTGCACCGCCCCGGCGCGGAGACGCTCGCCGCGGTCGATCGGGCCGTGGAGTACGCGCAGCTCGTCGGCGACGAGTACATCGAGCTTCACGCCCGGCTCACCCGCGGCTGGCTCACTGCCGATGCGGGCGGTATCGACGAGGGCATCGCCGAGATGTACGCCGTACGCGACCGGGCCGATGAACTCCACCTCGTGGGCATCATGGGCCGCGCCAGCATCAATCTCCCCTCGACGCTCGAAGCCATGGGCCGTTCCCTGGAAGCGGTCGCCGCAGCGGATCACGGCATCGAGGTCTGCCACAGTCACGGTGTCGCCGACATGGAGGTGTGGGTCCGCACCAACCAGGCGACGTCGTACTTCTCCCTCGGCCACTGGGACGAGAGCCGGGCGACCACGGAGGCGGCGGCCCGCACCGCACAGTCCCGCAAGGCGCAGGGCCTCGTGGCCATGCGCCGCACCGAGCTGGCCCTCGCCCGTGGCGACTTCGCCGAGGCCGAGGTCCAGCTCGCGCTCACTCAGCGGCACTTCGGTTCACGCGACCCGCAGCCCCAGCACCTCATCAACCCCGTTCGCCATGCCATGACCCTGGCCGTGCAGCAGGGGCGCCTCCCGGAGGCGCGGGCCGCCTTCGAGGCGCAGGCGGAGCAGGGCTTCCCGCCCGGCACCCAGCGGTACGCGCTTCCACTCCTCCATACCGCCGCCGCGGCGGAGGCGGACGCCCGTGGGCTGCCCGCCACGGAGCCGGGCCGGCCTGCGATTCTCGCCCTCATCCGCAAGCACCTGGGCCAGTTGCCCATGTTCGTCCCGGTCTGGGCCGCGTACGGCCTGCTGATCAACGCCGAGCTGGCCCGGGCGGAGGGCGCCGACACCCCCGAGCACTGGTCCCGCACGGCCGCCGCCTTCGCCCCCCTCGCCCGCCCGTACGAACAGGGCCAGGTCCACCACCGCTGGGCGGAGGCCATCCTCGTCGCCTCCGGTGACCGTGCCACGGCGGCCGGTCTCCTGCGCGACGCCCACAGCATCGCCGAGCGGCTCGGTGCGCGCCCGTTGACCGAGACCATCGAGCTGCTGGCCGGCCGCGCGCGCATCACGCTCGCTCCCTCCCCCGACGACATTCCGGTCGCGGTCACCGTCCCGGCCGAAGCGGGCTCCACGGGCGGGGCCGCGGAGCGGCAGCACTCCGAGGACCAGCTCCAGGACGCGGCCGTCGCGGCCGTGGAGTCGTTCGGGCTGACGAGGCGCGAGCAGGACGTGCACCGGCTTGTCGCTGCGGGGCATACGAACCGGCGGATTGCCGAGGAGCTGTACATCTCGCCCAAGACCGCGAGCGTGCATGTCTCGAACATCCTTGCCAAGCTCGGCGTTTCCAGCCGCGGCGAAGCTGCGGCTCTGGCGCACCGTCTCCGCCTGTACCGGGGCAACGGGGCGTCTTAGAGAAGCTCGGCGGGTCGGTGCGGGGAACGGGTACCCGGGCCGTCCGGTGACCGTTCCGTCCTCAATCGCAGGGCGGGCCTGAGCGACTTGAGGGGGCCTCGGTGTCTTCCGGGTCCTGAAGCGGGGTCGGCGGGAGTGACGGGGTGCCTTCCGGACCGGGGACGCGCACCGTCACCTTTCCCGAGCTCAGGTCTATCGGGCCGCGGGCGGGGTCGCCCGTGCCCAGGTCCACCCGGGTCAGTTCCAGCCGCTTCTGTTCCTCCGCGGCGTGCTTGCGGCCCGGGGCGAAGAGTTCCTCGAAGAAGTTGAACACCGGATCGCACCCTTTCACCTGCTGTCGCCGCTACCGCACCTGGAGCACCAGGACTCTGTCGTCTCCCGGTTTCGGGGTGCCGCGGGTGTCCGTGTTGCTCGTGACCAGCCAGAGTCTGTCGCCGCCCGCGGCGAGCACCGTGCGCAGACGGCCGTACTTCCCTCGCAGGAACGACTGCGGGGCGGCCAGAGGTTCCCTGCCCGGGCTGCCGGACAGCGGAATCCTCCAGAGCCGCTCACCGCGCAGGCCCGCCATCCAGATCGAGCCCCGGGCGAAGGCGATCCCGCTCGGGGATGCCTCGGACGGTCTCCACTGGGCCACGGGATCGACAAAACCCGCCTTGCCCACCTTGCCCTCGTACTTCGGCCAGCCGTAATTCCCGCCGGGCACGATCTGATTCAGCTCGTCCCAGGTGTCCTGCCCGAATTCGGACGCCCACAGCCGTTTCTGCCCGTCCCAGGCCAGACCCTGCACATTGCGGTGCCCGTACGAATACATCAGCGAGCCGGGCACGGGGTTGCCCGGTGCCGGTCTGCCGTCCGGAGTCATCCGCAGGATCTTGCCTGCCAGGGATTTCTTGTCCTGTGAGAGCTCCCTGGTCTGCCCCGTCTCGCCCGTGCCCGCGTACAGCATGCCGTCCGGGCCGAAGGCGATACGGCCGCCGTTGTGGATGTAGCCCTTCGGGATGCCCCGCAGGATCGTGTGCGGTGCACCCAGCTGCCGGCCGGGGTCCCTGCCGGTCCCGTCGTACCGCATGCGGGCGATGCGGTTGTCGGACGCGGTCGTGAAGTACGCGTACAGCAGATGGTCCGTGTCGAACGCCGGGGAGACCGCGATCCCCAGCAACCCGCCCTCTCCGGCGGGCGACACGCCGGGCACCGTGCCCAGCGGTGTCTGCTTTCCCGTGCTGCCGTCGATCCGGGTGATCGTTCTCCTGTCGCGCGAGGACACCAGCAGATCGCCACCCGGCAGCTCCGCCAGCCCCCACGGAGACGCGAGCCCCTCCGTCAGCGTCGACACCACCTTCACCGAGCCCTTCGCCGACGGTGGCGAGGAGGACGACGACGAGGAGGACGGTGAAGAGGGCACCGCGGCGGGTGCGCCCGTGGGGCGGACCTGCGCGTTTTCCGAGTCGTCGTCCGACGAGCACCCCGCGGACAGCAGCAGCGAGCCCACAGCCAGCGCGGCCACGGCAGCGCGGCGCGCGCCCGGGAGGATGCGCGGGTGTCCCGCAGGGGTTCTCGGCGATCCGAATACAGCAATGCGCACAGCACCGGTCCCTTCGACGACTGCCTGACTACTGTTCCTACACCGCAGCCCGGCCCCGGGTTCCGCAAGCCCACGAACTTTTCCGGCAGGTGCCGGACTCGCGCACGCCCGCCCTCAGTCCCACGACCCCCGCGCCCGCGGCAACCGCGCGATCTCGGCCAGATCCCGTGTCGTCAGCTCCAGTCCGGCCGCCCCCGCGTTCTCCACCGCCCACTGCTCCCGCTTCGTGCCCGGCACCGGCACCACATGCGGGCCCTGCCGCAGCACCCAGGCCAGCGCCACCTGGGCCGGAGTCGCCCCGTGCCGCTCGGCGATCCGGCGCAGTCCCACCACCAGCGGCTGGTTCGCTGCCATCATCTCGGCGGTGAACCGCGGATGCCTGGCCCGCAGATCGTCCGGCTCGAAGCCCTGGCCGGGCGTCAGCGTGCCCGTCAGATAGCCGTTCCCCAGCGGCATCGCAGCCAGCAGGCCCACACCCCGCGCCTCGCACCACGGCAGCAGCGCCTCCAGCGCCTCCGGCGACCACACCGAGAGTTCCGCCTGGACCGCGCTCACCGGAAAGACCTGCTGCACCCGTTCCAGCTGCCGAATCGTTCCGTCGTGCATCCCCACCCCCGACCGGCGCGAGGCCCGTGCCCCGACCGCACTCAGCCCGAGCGCCCGCACCTTCCCCGCGGTGACCAGCTCCGCCATCGCCCCCCAGGTCTCCTCCACCGGCACCTCGGGGTCGGCCCGGTGCAGGTGGTACAGATCGATCACATCGGTCTGCAGCCGGCGCAGCGACGCGTCACAGGCCCGGCGCACATAGCCGGGACGGCCATTGGCCACGATGTGCTGATCGCCCACCAGCAGCCCGCACTTGGTGGAGACGAACGCCTCGTCCCGACGCCCCTTCAGCGCCCTGCCGATCAGGAGCTCATTGGTGAAGGGGCCGTACATGTCGGCTGTGTCGAGCAGGTCGGCACCCGCGTCGAGCGCGGCGTGCACCGTCCGCAACGCACGGTCACCACGCTGCTGCGACGCGCTGTACGCCCAGCTCATAGGCATGCAGCCGAGTCCGACCGCACCCACGGCGAGCGCCGCCGCCCCGAGACTCCTGCGCTCCAACTCCCCGAACCCTCCTTGGTACCCCGCCCGGCGAGGCACTCGGCCCCGCCGTCAGGGGGCCGCACCGCACCCAAAAGTAACCTCTGCCGCCCGGCGGGCTTCGCATAGCCTCCTGACCATGACTTCTACAAAGACTCCCGACGTATGGCTGCCGATTCCGGCCGACGAGATCGAAGGACTCCCCCAGGGTCTCAACTACCGCTTCTGGGACGGCGCGCAGGACTTCCCCGCCGATCCCGCGGACTGCGCCTTCTACGTCGTTCCCTACATGAAGGGCCTGGAGATCGCGGTCCGCCCGCTCGCCGGGATGGGGGCCGTGCAGGTCGTGCAGACGCTCTCCGCGGGCATCGACCATGTCCAGCCGGGGCTCGGCCAGTTGCCCGCCGGGGTGCGACTGTGCAACGCCAAGGGTGTCCACGAGGCCTCGACGGCGGAGCTCACCCTCGCCCTGATTCTCGCCTCGCTGCGCGGCTTCCCCGGATTCGTCCACGGACAGGACAAGGAGGAGTGGCGTTCCGGCTTCTACCCGGCGCTCGCGGACAAGTCCGTACTGATCGTGGGGTACGGATCGATCGGCGCCGCCATCGAGGACCGGCTCGTGCCCTTCGAGTGTGCGCGGGTGGCGCGCGTCGCGCGCTCCGCACGGACAACTGCGCGCGGCCCCGTACACACGCTAGACGACCTGCCCGCGCTGCTGCCCGAGGCCGACATCGTCGTTCTGTCCATCCCGCTGAACGCCTCCACACAAGGGCTGGTGGGCGCCGATTTCCTGGCCGCGATGGCGGACGGCGCGCTGCTCGTGAACGTCGCGCGCGGTGGCGTCGTGGACACCAAGGCCCTGCTGGCCGAACTCGAGTCCGGCCGGCTGCGCGCCGCCCTCGATGTCACCGACCCCGAACCGCTGCCCGCCGGCCATCCCCTCTGGCATGCTCCGAACGTCCTGATCACACCTCATGTGGGAGGCAGCACCTCGGCATTCCTGCCGCGTGCCAAGCGCCTGCTGGCCGGCCAGCTCACCCGGTTCGCGGCGGGGGAGCCGGTGCGGAACGTCGTACTCACCACCGGCTGACCACGCTGCGGATCCGTTCCATGGCACACCGTGTCGACAACTCCCCGGATCGTCACGGAGAGTAGAGGCACTATGTCCCTGTGTGACGAGTCTGGTGTATCGTCCCGGATGGGGGGCTGTGTTGTGGAAGGGGCGGCACCGGGGTGGCAGCGGAACGCGAGGGGGGCGACGGGCGATGTACGGCCGATGGACGAACGATCCGACGCGACAGGGCGGTCGCCGGCGACCGCCGGGCCGGCCACCCCGCCGGGCCCGCGCCCATCCGATGACATCGGGAGCACCCCGGTGAGCGCCCCGGCAAGCGCACTCGGGGCGCTCCTCTCCCGGCAGCCGGCCGCCCGCGGGGCCTCGGGGCTGGTCTCACAGCTCCTCCTCGGCCTGGTCTGCGGTGGTTACGCCGTGGGGGCGGCGCTGGGCTGGGGTTCGCCCGAACTGGCACTCGTCATGGGTGACTTCGGCCTCAGCGGTGCCGCCCTGATCGCGGCTGTCTCCTGCTTCCTCTACGCGCGCGCCGCGGAGAACCGCTTCCGGCCCGCCTGGCTGCTGTTCTCGCTCTCCTCGCTGATGGCCGCCGGGGGAAACGCCGTCTGGGGGTGGTACGAGGTCGTGCTCGGGCTCCCGGTGCCCAGCCTGTCCCTCGCCGACGCCTTCTACCTCTGTTTCGCCCCACCCGCGATCGTCGGACTGCTCGTCCTTGCCAAACGCCCCGCCACCCGGGCCGGCTGGGTCTGTCTCGTACTGGACTCCTGGCTGATCGGCGGATCGCTCCTGACTCTGTCCTGGAGCCTCGCCCTCGCCCACGCCGCGCACCTCGCGGACGCCGGGGGGACGAGCGTGGCCCGCGTGGCGCTCTCGCTGGCCTATCCGCTGCTCGACATCGTGCTGGTCTCCATGGTCCTCGCCCTGCACTTCCGGCGGTCCAACGTGAACCGCTCCGCGGTGAACACCGCCGTCGCCGCGCTTGCCCTGACCGTCCTGTCGGACGCGCTGTTCACCTCGCCGCTGCTCCGCCAGACCTACCACTCCGGCCAGTTGCTGGACGCCGGCTGGTTCGCCGGGTCGCTGCTCCTCGCATACGCCCCCTGGAGTACGAACCGGACCTCGGACAACGCTGTCCAACAGCGCCCCGCCGCGCGTGCCACCAGCCGCCCGATCGCCGGTTCGCTGGCCGCCCTGACGCCGTATCTCGCCGCAGCCGTCTGCACCCTCGGCATCCTCTACAACGTCATCGAGGGCCGCAGGCTGGACCGCGTCGTGGTGTTCACCGGCTGCACGGTGGTGCTCGCGCTGGTCGTCCGGCAGGGCATCATGCTCGTCGACAACATCGCCCTCACCCAGGAGCTGGCGCAGAAGGAGAACCACTTCCGCTCCCTGGTCCAGGGCTCCAGCGATGTCATCATGATCGCCGCACCCACCGGCATACTCCGGTACGTCAGCCCCGCCGCCTCCGGGGTGTACGGGCGCGAGGCCGACGACCTGATCGGTGCCGAGCTCGCCTCGATCATTCACCCCGAGGACCTGGGGCGCGTGGTCCACGAGGTGCGGCGGTTCCTGGCCGCACCGCCCAGCGAGGAACCCACCACCCGGATCGAGTGCCGGTTCAGGTCCGGCACCGGTGACTGGCTCAATGTCGAGTCCACCGTCAACCGCCACCAGGGCGGGCTGATCCTCAACAGCCGGGACGTGACCGAACGGGTCCGGCTCCAGGCCCAGCTGCAGCACAACGCCGAGCACGACCCGCTCACCGACCTGCCCAACCGCGCCCTGTTCACCGACCGGGTCCGGCAGGCCCTCGGCGGCCGCCGCTCCGGCGACCCCGGCACCGCGGTGCTCTTCATCGACCTCGATGGCTTCAAGGCGGTCAACGACCGGCTGGGCCACCAGGCGGGCGACGAGCTGCTCATCCAGGCCGCCCGCCGCCTCCAGGAGTCCGTACGGGTGGGGGACACCGCCGCCCGCCTCGGCGGCGACGAGTTCGCGGCGCTGATCCTCGGCGACGGCACCCGTGACCAGTCGGCGCGTGAGTACCAGGTCCACGAGATCGCCGACCGGCTGCGCCTCACGCTCTCCCAGCCCTACCGGATCGGCGGCGGCGAGGTACGGGTCGCCGCCTCCATCGGCGTCGCCTTCGCCGAGCCCGCCATCACCCCCACCGACCTCATGCGCAACGCCGATCTCGCCATGTACCGGGCCAAGGCGGGCGGCAAGGACCGCGTCGAGCTGTACGCTCCACAGATGCAGGCCGACGTGGTACGCCGCTCCGAGCTCGCGGCCCGTCTGGGCACCGCTCTGCGGGACGGCGAGTTCGCCCTGCTTCACCAGCCCGTGATCCATCTCGCCACCGGCAATGTCGCCGCCGTTGCCGCACAGGCCCGCTGGCGCTCCGCCCAGGGCATCCTGTTCACCCCCGCCGAGTTCCTCCGTGTCGCCGAGGACAGCGACCGCACCGCCGAGCTCGGCCGCTGGCTCCTGGAAGAGGCCGTCGAGCAGGCCGCGGACCGGGCCAGGGCCGGGCACCACGTCTCCGTGGCCGTCCGGCTCTCCGCCCGCAGACTGCTGGACAAGGCGATGCCGTTCGGCTCCGTCGAGGCCCTCCTCACCCGCTACAGCCTGCCTTCAGGGGCGCTGATGATCGAAGTCTCCGACAGTGACCCCCGGGTCTCCTTCGACGAGCTCGAACAGCGCCTCGTCGCGCTGCGGCGGCTCGGCGTACGGATCGCGCTCGACGGCTTCGGCAGCGGCTACGCCGCGATCAACGCGCTGCGCCGGCTCCCCATCGACGTCCTGAAACTGGACCGCGGACTCGTCGAGGGCGTCGTGGAATCGGCCCGGCTGCACAAGATCACCAGTGGGCTGCTGAGGATCGCCTGCGACCTCGGTCTGCAGTCCGTCGCCGACGGTGTCGACGTACCGGAGCAGGTCCTCGCGCTGCGTGCCATGGGCTGTACGCACGGGCAGGGAATGGCCTTCTCGGGGCCGCTGGACGAGTACCGGCTGCGCCGCGCGCTGGCCCGCGGCGAGTTCCCGGTGCCCGGTGGTCCGGTTGCTCAGCCCGTCCTGGCAGGCGGCTCGGTCCCGCTCCTCCGCGGCTCACATGGTGAGACGCCCATCCCACCCACTTGACACGTTGGGCGCGTCGGAGAGAGGGTCAATGCCATGCGCACCCGAATTCTCGTACTTGGAAAGCGCGTCGGCTGAAGCAGAGTCCCTCGTTGACACTCTGCAGACCACACCGGCGCGCTCCCCTCGCTTGCCTCACGGCACGAGGGGTTTTTTGTTGCACCGGCACACCCCAAAACCCCGCAAAAACCCTCAGCTTCGAGAAGAGAATGCCGATGACCGAGCAGGCCACCGGGGCCCACCATCCCCAGCCGCGGGCCCGTAGCGGCGGATCGTCCCCCGCCACCGTTGAGCACGTCACGGGTGCGCAGTCCCTCATCCGGTCTCTTGAGGAGGTGGGGGCCGACACGGTATTCGGCATTCCCGGCGGCGCCATCCTTCCGGCGTACGACCCGATGATGGACTCCAGCCGGGTCCGTCACGTGCTGGTCCGCCATGAGCAGGGCGCGGGCCACGCCGCCACCGGCTACGCGCAGGCCACCGGCAAGGTCGGTGTCTGCATGGCCACCTCGGGCCCCGGCGCCACCAACCTGGTCACCCCGATCGCCGACGCGCACATGGACTCCGTCCCGCTGGTCGCGATCACCGGCCAGGTCGCCTCGAAGGCGATCGGTACGGACGCCTTCCAGGAGGCCGACATCTGCGGCATCACGATGCCGGTCACCAAGCACAACTTCCTGGTCACCCGCGCCGAGGACATCCCGCACACGATCGCCGAGGCCTTCCACATCGCCTCCACCGGCCGTCCGGGCCCCGTCCTCGTCGACATCGCCAAGGACGCCCTGCAGGCACAGACCACGTTCAGCTGGCCGCCGACCCAGGACCTGCCCGGCTACCGCCCGGTCACCAAGCCGCACGCCAAGCAGATCCGCGAGGCCGCCCGGCTCATCACCCAGGCCAAGCGTCCTGTGCTGTACGTCGGCGGCGGCGTCATGAAGGCCGGCGCCACCGCCGAACTGAAAGTGCTCGCCGAGCTCACCGGAGCGCCCGTCACCACCACCCTGATGGCGCTCGGTTCGTTCCCCGACAGCCACCCGCTGCACGTGGGAATGCCGGGCATGCACGGTGCGGTCACCGCTGTCACCGCGCTGCAGAAGGCCGACCTGATCGTCGCCCTCGGAGCCCGTTTCGACGACCGCGTCACCGGCAAGCTGGACAGTTTCGCCCCGTACGCAAAGATCGTCCACGCCGACATCGACCCGGCGGAGATCGGCAAGAACCGCGCCGCCGACGTGCCGATCGTCGGTGACGCCCGCGAGGTCATCGCCGACCTCGTCCAGGCGGTCCAGGCCGAGCACACCGACGGTCACGTCGGCGACTACTCCGCCTGGTGGAAGGACCTCAACCGCTGGCGCGAGACCTACCCGGTCGGCTACGACCTGCCGGAGGACGGCAGCCTCTCGCCGCAGCAGGTCATCCAGCGCATCGGTGAGCTCGCTCCCGAGGACACGATCTTCGCGGCGGGCGTCGGTCAGCACCAGATGTGGGCCTCGCACTTCATCCAGTACGAGAAGCCCGCCACCTGGCTGAACTCCGGCGGCGCCGGAACGATGGGCTACGCGGTCCCGGCCGCGATGGGCGCGAAGGCCGGCATGCCGGACCGTACGGTCTGGGCGATCGACGGCGACGGCTGCTTCCAGATGACCAATCAGGAACTGACCACCTGCGCGCTCAACAACATCCCGATCAAGGTCGCGATCATCAACAACGGCGCGCTCGGGATGGTCCGCCAGTGGCAGACCCTGTTCTACAACCAGCGGTACTCCAACACCGTTCTGCACTCCGGCGCCGACACCGAGGGCACCCCGGCGAAGGGCACCCGGGTCCCGGACTTCGTCAAGCTGTCCGAGGCCATGGGCTGCTACGCGATCCGCTGTGAGGACCCGGCCGACCTGGACAAGGTCATCGCCGAGGCCAACTCCATCAACGACCGCCCCGTCGTGATCGACTTCATCGTCCACGAGGACGCCATGGTCTGGCCGATGGTCGCCGCCGGCACCTCCAACGACGAGGTCATGGCCGCCCGCGGTGTCCGCCCCGACTTCGGCGACAACGAAGACGACTGAGAGACAGAGAGAGACCGACTCCATGTCCAGCAAGCACACGCTCTCCGTCCTGGTCGAGAACAAGCCCGGTGTCCTCGCCCGGATCACGGCCCTGTTCTCCCGCCGCGGCTTCAATATCGACTCACTCGCGGTCGGTACCACCGAGCATCCCGACATCTCCCGCATCACCATCGTCGTGAATGTCGAGGACCTGCCGCTCGAGCAGGTGACCAAGCAGCTCAACAAGCTGGTCAACGTACTGAAGATCGTCGAACTCGAGCCCTCCGCTGCGATCCAGCGTGAGCTCGTCCTGGTGAAGGTCCGCGCCGACAACGAGACCCGCTCCCAGATCGTCGAGATCGTTCAGCTGTTCCGCGCCAAGACCGTGGACGTCTCTCCGGAGGCCGTCACGATCGAGGCGACCGGCGGCGCCGACAAGCTGGAGGCCATGCTCAAGATGCTGGAGCAGTACGGCATCAAGGAGCTCGTCCAGTCCGGCACCATCGCCATAGGGCGCGGCGCGCGCTCGATCACCGACCGTTCCTTGCGCGCACTCGACCGTACGGCCTAGCCGCCACCCCCCTCGCCGCTCGTATGGCGAGACCCGAAAACGTTTCTGACGCACCCCGCCGTACGGTGGGACGCAACACCTGCACACCAAGGAGAAGACCCAGTGGCCGAGCTGTTCTACGACGACGATGCCGACCTGTCCATCATCCAGGGCCGCAAGGTCGCGGTCATCGGCTACGGCAGCCAGGGCCACGCCCACGCGCTGTCGCTGCGTGACTCGGGTGTCGACGTCCGTGTGGGTCTGCACGAGGGCTCCAAGTCCAAGGCCAAGGCCGAGGAGCAGGGCCTGCGCGTGGTGACCCCGTCGGAGGCCGCCGCCGAGGCCGACGTCATCATGATCCTCGTCCCGGACCCGATCCAGGCCCAGGTCTACGAGGAGTCCATCAAGGACAACCTCAAGGACGGCGACGCGCTGTTCTTCGGCCACGGTCTGAACATCCGGTTCGACTTCATCAAGCCGCCGGCCAACGTCGACGTCTGCATGGTCGCTCCGAAGGGCCCGGGCCACCTGGTCCGCCGTCAGTACGAGGAGGGCCGCGGCGTTCCCTGCATCGTGGCCGTCGAGCAGGACGCCTCGGGCAACGGCCTGGCGCTCGCCCTCTCGTACGCGAAGGGCATCGGCGGTACCCGCGCCGGCGTCATCAAGACGACCTTCACCGAGGAGACCGAGACCGACCTGTTCGGTGAGCAGGCCGTCCTCTGCGGTGGCACCGCCGCTCTGGTCAAGGCCGGATTCGAGACCCTGACCGAGGCCGGCTACCAGCCGGAGATCGCGTACTTCGAGTGCCTCCACGAGCTGAAGCTCATCGTCGACCTCATGTACGAGGGCGGCCTGGAGAAGATGCGCTGGTCCATCTCGGAGACCGCCGAGTGGGGCGACTACGTCACCGGCCCGCGGATCATCACGGACGCCACCAAGGCCGAGATGAAGAAGGTCCTCGGCGAGATCCAGGACGGCACCTTCGCCAAGAACTGGATGGCCGAGTACCACAACGGTCTGCCCAAGTACAACGAGTACAAGAAGGCCGACAGCGACCACCTGCTGGAGACCACCGGCCGTGAGCTGCGCAAGCTCATGAGCTGGGTCAACGACGAGGACGCGTAAGTCCTTCGCCGCGGGGCGGGTCTTCGGACCCGCCCCGCGGCGTATCCATCGCAACACCGCTGGAAGGAGCGGCGTCGTACGTGTGTACAAGTCGTCCAGCCCCGTGTGGGTGATCCTTCCAACGGGGCGCAGAATGCGCCCTCGCGCATGACTACACTTCTCCACATACACGCGTCAGGCCCACAGTGTCGTGCGTCTTCCACGCGGCAAGCACCTCCACCGCCTGCGGCCGTCGGGACGGCCGTCCGCACTGGACCTGTGAGGACTCACGTGAGCTCGAAACCTGTCGTACTCATCGCTGAAGAGCTGTCGCCTGCCACGGTTGACGCCCTGGGCCCGGACTTCGACATCCGGCACTGCAACGGCGCGGACCGCGCCGAACTCCTCCCCGCGATCGCCGATGTCGACGCCATCCTGGTGCGTTCCGCCACCAAGGTCGACGCCGAGGCCATCGCCGCCGCGAAGAAGCTGAAGGTCGTCGCCCGCGCGGGCGTCGGTCTGGACAATGTCGACGTGTCCGCGGCCACCAAGGCCGGCGTGATGGTCGTCAACGCCCCGACCTCCAACATCGTCACCGCCGCCGAGCTGGCCTGCGGTCTGCTGGTCGCCACCGCGCGCAACATCCCCCAGGCCAACACCGCCCTCAAGAACGGCGAGTGGAAGCGCTCCAAGTACACCGGCGTCGAGCTGAGCGAGAAGACCCTCGGTGTCGTCGGTCTCGGCCGCATCGGTGTCCTGGTCGCGCAGCGCATGTCGGCCTTCGGTATGAAGATCGTCGCGTACGACCCCTACGTGCAGCCGGCCCGCGCCGCGCAGATGGGCGTCAAGCTCCTCGCGCTGGACGAGCTGCTCCAAGTCTCCGACTTCATCACCGTGCACCTGCCCAAGACCCCCGAGACGCTCGGCCTGATCGGCGACGAGGCGCTGCACAAGGTGAAGCCCTCGGTGCGGATCGTCAACGCCGCGCGCGGTGGCATCGTCGACGAGGAGGCGCTCGCCTCCGCCCTCAAGGAGGGCCGCGTCGCCGGCGCCGGTCTGGACGTGTACACGAAGGAGCCCTGCACGGACTCCCCGCTGTTCCAGTTCGACCAGGTCGTCTGCACCCCGCACCTGGGCGCCTCCACCGACGAGGCCCAGGAGAAGGCGGGCATCGCGGTCGCCAAGTCGGTGCGCCTCGCGCTGGCCGGTGAGCTCGTGCCGGACGCGGTCAATGTCCAGGGCGGCGTCATCGCCGAGGACGTACGTCCTGGTCTGCCCCTCGCCGAGAAGCTCGGCCGTATCTTCACCGCGCTCGCGGGAGAGGTCGCGGCCCGCCTCGACGTCGAGGTGTACGGCGAGATCACCCAGCACGACGTGAAGGTGCTCGAGCTCTCCGCGCTCAAGGGTGTCTTCGAGGACGTCGTCGACGAGACCGTGTCGTACGTCAACGCCCCGCTCTTCGCCCAGGAGCGCGGTGTCGAGGTCCGCCTCACCACCAGCTCCGAGTCGCCGGACCACCGCAATGTGGTGACCGTCCGCGGCACGCTCGCCGACGGCGAGGAGGTCGCGGTCTCCGGCACGCTGGCCGGACCCAAGCACCTCCAGAAGATCGTCGCGATCGGTGAGCACGACGTGGACCTGGCGCTCGCCGACCACATGGTCGTCCTGAGCTACGAGGACCGTCCCGGCGTCGTCGGCACGGTCGGCAAGATCCTCGGCGAGGCCGGGCTGAACATCGCGGGCATGCAGGTCTCGCGCGCGGCCGCGGGCGGCGAGGCGCTGGTCGTGCTCACCGTCGACGACAACGTCCCGCAGACCGTCCTCAGCGAGATCGCTGAGGAGATCGGCGCGACCTCGGCCCGTTCGGTGAACCTCACCGACTGATTCCGCCGCTTTCCCAGTCGCACCCGGCATACGGGCGCCCTGAACGGACGTCTGCATGCCGGGTGCGCTGCTGTCGTGGGGCGTCGTGAGAGTCTGCCCGAAGACGCCGAGCGCTGCCTGCTGGAGAAGGGGTCCGGGCGGACGACGGCGCGCGCCGTCGAGGAGACCGCGCCGTCGCCGCAGGATCTGACGGACGGCCTCAGGACGATCACCGGAGGCCGCCCAGGCACCACTGAATGCCGGGCCGGGCCGCACGGGCCCGGCCCGGACATGCGCGGGCCCGGTCAGACGGAGGGCGGTGGCAGGGCCCGGCACAGCGCCTCCAGAGCCGCGCCGTACGCATGGTCCGGCGGCGTCGCATAGCCCACGACCAGGCCGTCCTCGGCGGGCATCGTGGCGGCCGGGTGCCGGAAGTCGGCGAGCGGGTCCAGAGCGAGCCCCTGCCAGGCCGCGGCCTTGACGGTGGAGCGCTCGGTGCCGGGAGGCAGCCGCAGCACGGCGTGCAGACCTGCCGCGATGCCGGTGGGCGCGATGTGTGGGGCGTGTTCGGAGAGGGCGGCGACCAGCTGGTCGCGGCGGCGCCGGTAGCGCTGCCGCATCCGGCGGATGTGGCGGTCGTAGTGGCCGGACTCGATGAACTCGGCGAGCGCGAGCTGGTCCAGGACGCTCGCCCAGCCCTCGCGTTCGCCCTTGGCGGCCAGTACGGCGTCGACGAGCTGCCCGGGAAGCACCATCCAGCCCAGCCGGACCGCGGGGGAGAGGCTCTTGCTGACGGAGCCGAGGTGGACGACCCGGTCCGGGTCGAGTCCCTGGAGGGCGCCGACCGGTTCGCGGTCGTAGCGGAACTCCCCGTCGTAGTCGTCCTCCAGGACCAGTCCGCCGCGGGTACGCGCCCAGTCGACGGTGGCCGTGCGCCGCTTCGGGTGCAGTGGCCCACCCGTCGGGAACTGGTGGGCCGGGGTGAGCAGCACACTCCGCACGCCCGGCAGGCCGGTCAACTCGCCGGTGCGTGCCCCGTGTTCGTCGAGCGCCAGCGGGACCGTACGCACCGAGGCGGCAGCCAGCAGGGAGCGGTGGAAACCGAGCCCGTACGACTCCACCGCCAGCGGTCCGCGCAGCACCCCGCCGCCGAACAGCAGCCGCAGCGCGTGCGCGAAGCCGGAGCAGATCACGATCCGTTCGGGCACACAGCGCACCCCTCGGGCGCGCGCCAGATAGTCGGCCAGCGCCCGGCGCAGCTCGATCCGGCCCTGCGGATCACCGGGCCCGAAGGCGTCGTTCGGTGCCGCGTTCACGGCGCGGCGGGAGGCGGCAAGCCAGGGTGTACGGGGGAAGGAGCCCGCGTCGGGCTGGCCCTGCCGGAGGTTGTGCACGGGAGGGGCCGGGCGGGTCGGCGCCCTCTTCGGCACCCGGGCCGGGGCGACCGGGGCAGCGCGGTGCGCGACCCGGGTGCCGGAGCCCTGCCGGGCGGTCAGCCAGCCCTCGGCGACCAGCTCGGCATAGGCGTCGGCAACGGTGTTGCGGGCCAGGCCGAGGTCGGCGGCGAGCGAGCGGTAGGGCGGCAGCCGGGTGCCCGGGGCCAGCCTGCCCTCCCGTACGGCGTCCCGCAGCGCACGGATGAGAACGGTCCGGCGACTGCCGGGACCGGTCAGCTCCAACAGAAGGTCGCTACCGATCCGCTCCGCCGAATTGACCCATGATTCCGCCATGAAAATGCACCCTACGTGAGGTCGCCCGACTCCGTAGCGTAGTGGCCATGACGAACAACGACGCAGTCACCCGCACCCCTCGGATCAACTTCGCCAAGGCCGCGCCGAAGGCGTTCAAGGCCCTCATCGGCTTCGACGCCGCCGCCCGCCAGGACCTGGACCCCGCACTCGTCGAGCTGGTCCAGATCAGGTCCTCCCAGCTCAACGGGTGCGCGTACTGCCTCCATATGCACACCACGGACGCCCGCAAGGCCGGTGAGAGCGAGGAGCGGCTGCACCTGGTCGCCGTCTGGCCGGAGGCCGCGCACTTCTTCACGGAGAAGGAGCAGGCGGCGCTCGCCCTCACCGAGGCCGTCACCCTGGTCTCCAGGGGTGGCGTCCCGGACGACGTCTACGCCCGCGCGGCCGCGCACTTCGAGGAGGCCGAACTGGCCGGGCTGCTCGCCCTGATCTTCACGATCAACACCTGGAACCGCATCGCGCTGAGCACTGCCAAGGTGGCCGGCACGGACGAGCGGGTGGCGCACTGAGCGCGGCCGGAGCTCAGAGCCGGGCACCCTTCAGCGCCATGTGCAGCAGCAGCCGGTCCTCCCCGTCGTTGAGGTCCAGGCCGGTGAGCTGCTCGACCCGGGACAGCCGGTAGTAGAGCGTCTGACGGTGGATGCCCAGCTCGGCCGCCGTTCGGCTCGCCTGGCCCGCGCAGTCGAGGAACACCTCGGCCGTGCGGGCCAGCTCCGCGTGGGGCGGGGTGAGCAGCGTCCGGACGGTGAGGTCCGGGGCGGTGTCCGTGGCCGGCGGGAGGGCGGTCAGCAGACGGTACGGGCCGATGCCGGACCATTCGGCGACCGGGCCGAGGCGGGACTCCGCGGCCGCCGCGCGGGCTGCGGCCGCGGCCTCGTGCCAGGCCGCGGCCAGCTCCGGCAGGCCTCGTCGGGGGACTCCGATTCCGGCGGTCGCCGTGTGGCCCGCAGCGGTCCGCAGCCGGTCCGCGGCCGTCACAGCAGGGTCGAGCACGTCGGATGAGCGCAGCCGGACCAGCGCTGCCAGCGACAGGGTGTCCGCCCGCGCCGGTGACGGGACGGTGGACAGCGCCGCAGCCGACGGCACCGTACGGGCCGATGGCATATCGTCCGGCCACGGCGTCACACAGACCACCGTGTGCAGGCCGTCCGCGTCCGGGCCCAGCGCCTCCCGGAGCGCGGCGACCGCCATGTCGCGCTGCCAGCCCCGCCCGGCGGTGAGCACCGCGCCGAACTCCCGTGACAGGTCCGTGCCGGCCCGTGCCTCCTCGGAGAGCAGCGCCCCGATCCGGGCCGCCACGTCCATCGCCGCGGTCAGCTGTTCGTCGGTCGGCCCGGGGTCCGCGTCGAGCAGCCATACGTAACCGAGCACGACACCCCGATGGCGTACCGGCAGACAGATCCGGCCCCGGAACACACCCGCCTCCGGGGCGGCCGGGATCCGGACCGGGCCGGTGGCGCGGGCGATGCCGAAGCCCTCGAACCACGCGCGGACCGCCGGGGTGGAGCGGCGGGTCAGGATCGACCGGGTGCGGACCGGATCCATCGCCGTGTCGTCGTCGCTGTCGTGCGCCCCGAAGGCGACCAGACCGAAGTCCCGGTTCTCCAGCGTGGCGGGGACGCCGAGCAGCGCGGAGATCTCGTCGACCAGCTCCTGGTAATCGCCCTTCACCCGGCCATTCTCGCACCCCCTTCAGACATATGTCTGAGATCCAGTGCACGGATGCGTGACAGCTGTCGATGGCACAGGATCGGGGAGATCCTTAGATTTCACGGTGGTTCTCCGTGCTGTACCGGTCTGATTCAGTTCCTGCCGATACGGCCCTCGTACATACCTTTCCGTTGGAGGTGCCCCGTGCTGGCTCCCGTGATTCTCGCTGCGTCGCGCAGTGACAAGATGCGCCGATTCATTTCGGCCGCCCCGGGGACCAAGCAGGTCGTCGACCGGTTCATCGCCGGTGAGACGGTCGAGCAGGTCGTCCCGATCATCAAGGACGCCACCGGGAAGGGCCTGGAGGTCACCCTCGACGTCGTGGGCGAGGACATCACCACGCCGGAGCAGGCCACCGCCGCGCGCGACGCCTACCTGGAGCTGATCGACCGCCTCAAGGACCTCGGCCTGGGCACCAGGGCCGAGATGTCCGTCAAGCTGTCGATGTTCGGCCAAGCATTGGAGGGCGGCCACGAGATGGCGCTCGCCAATGTGCGCCCCGTCGTCGAGGCCGCCGCGGCGATCGGCACCACGGTCACCCTGGACGCCGAGGACCACACCACCCTCGACTCGATGTTCGCCATCCACGAGGAGCTGCGGAAGGACTACCCGCAGACCGGCTGTGTCATCCAGGCGTACCTGTTCCGCACCGAGGAGGACGCCCGCCGCCTCGCCGCCGCAGGCAGCCGCGTCCGCATCGTGAAGGGCGCCTACAAGGAGCCCGCCTCCGTCGCGTACCAGGACAAGGCCGAGATCGACAAGGCGTACGTCCGCATCCTGAAGATCCTGATGGACGGCGAGGGCTACCCGATGATCGGGTCCCACGACCCGCGGCTGATTGCCATCAGCCAGGAGCTGGCACGCAAGGCCGGGCGCAAACTGGATGAGTACGAGTTCCAGATGCTGTACGGGATCCGCAGCGACGAGCACGTCCGGCTCGCGGCCGAGGGGCACCGGATGCGCGTCTACACCGCGTACGGCACCGACTGGTACGGCTACTTCATGCGTCGCCTCGCGGAGAAGCCGGCCAACCTGCTGTTCTTCGCCCGCTCCATCCTCACCAAGGGCTGACCCGCCCGCCCCGCTGCCCCCACCCCGCTGAAGCAAGGAGACAAGGCACTCATGGACGCTGTGACCCAGGTCCCCGCGCCGGTCAACGAGCCGGTCCACTCCTACGCCCCGGGCTCCCCGGAGCGTGCCCGCCTGGAGGTGAAGCTCAAGGAGCTCGCCGAGAACCCGATCGACCTTCCGATGACCGTCGGCGGCGAGAAGCGGATGGGCGGCGGCGAGCGCTTCGACGTCGTACAGCCGCACAACCACAAGGCCGTCATCGGTACCTTCGCCGGCGCCACCGAGCAGGACGCCCAGGACGCGATCGACGCCGCCCTCGCCGCCGCCCCCGCGTGGCGTGCGATGTCCTTCGACGACCGCGCCGCGATCATCCTGCGCGCCGCCGAGCTGCTGTCCGGCCCCTGGCGCGAGACGCTGGCCGCGTCCACGATGCTCGGCCAGTCGAAGACCGCCCAGCAGGCCGAGATCGACACCCCCTGTGAGCTCGTCGACTTCTGGCGCTTCAACGTGCACTACGCGCGCCAGATCCTCGCCGAGCAGCCCCCGGCCAACTCGCCGGGCGTGTGGAACCGCATGGACCACCGCCCGCTGGAGGGCTTCGTCTACGCGATCACGCCGTTCAACTTCACGGCCATCGCGGGCAACCTGCCCACCGCCCCCGCCCTCATGGGCAACGTCGTCGTGTGGAAGCCGTCTCCGACGCAGACCCACTCCGCGGTGCTGCTGATGCAGCTCCTGGAGGAGGCCGGTCTGCCCAAGGGCGTCATCAACCTGGTGACCGGCGACGGAATCGCCGTCTCCGAGGTTGCCCTGAACCACCGCGACCTGGCCGGTATCCACTTCACCGGCTCGACCCCGACCTTCCAGCACCTGTGGAAGACGGTCGGCAACAACATCGCCAACTACCGCACCTACCCGCGGCTCGTCGGCGAGACCGGCGGCAAGGACTTCGTCGTCGCCCACCCGTCGGCCGACCACGCCGTGCTGAAGACCGCGCTGACCCGTGGCTCCTTCGAGTTCCAGGGCCAGAAGTGCTCGGCCTCGTCCCGCGCGTACGTCCCGGCCTCCATCTGGAACTCCGGTTTCAAGGAGAAGTTCGCGGCCGAGGTCGACTCCATCACCATGGGTGACGTCACCGACCTGTCGAACTTCATCGGTGCCGTCATCGACGAGCGCTCGTTCGCCAAGAACAAGGCCGCGATCGACCGTGCCAAGTCCGACCCGTCCTGCACGATCATCGCGGGCGGCACGTACGACGACTCCGTGGGCTACTTCGTCCGCCCGACCGTCATCGAGTGCAGCGACCCGGAGAACGAGGTCTTCACGACCGAGTACTTCGGCCCGATCCTCGCCGTGCACGTCTACGAGGACAACACGTACGACGAGATGCTGGAGCAGATGGAGTCGGTCTCCGACTACGCGCTGACCGGTTCCGTCATCGCGAACGACCGCGCCGCGGCCGCGCACACGATGGAGAAGCTGCGGTACGCCGCGGGCAACTTCTACATCAACGACAAGTCGACCGGTGCCGTCGTCGGCCAGCAGCCCTTCGGTGGCGGCCGAGCCTCGGGTACGAACGACAAGGCGGGCGCCCCGCAGAACCTGCAGCGCTGGACGCTGACCCGCGCCATCAAGGAGACGCTGGTCCCGCCGACCGACTACACCTACCCCCACCAGGGCTGACGCCCCCCGGGGCGCCGCATCCCGGCGCCCCGCCATGATTCCCGCCTCCCGCCCGGTTCCCCTGCCGGCCGGGAGGCGGTTTCCATTTCGGCCCCTCCGGCACACGGCCGCTCAGTACAGGAACCGCTTCACCACCGCGTCGCCCGAATCCGCTGCCCGCTCGTAGAAGTCCAGCACCCGCCGATAGTGGTGGGCGAAGATATCGCGGACCTCGGGCTCCGGCAGACCCCAGTGCGCGGCAATGCCACCGGCGGCCGCGCGCCACAGCTCGTCGAATGGATGGGTGCGGAGGAATTCCGCCGCCTCCCGCACCTCCCCGGCCTCCAGAGTCACCGACGGTGCCTCGATCCCTGCCGGGTCCTCATGAATGGCCCCGCCGAAGACCGGGAGCTCGCAACTGCCGTGGCCGGGCGGTGCGGTGAGACACAGCTTGTGCACCTCGGAGAAATCCTTGGAGATGTTCAGATCCGTCTCCAGGTGGTCGAGCCCGTCGTCCGTGTCGGCGAAGACCGCCGCCACCCCGGCGAAGTGCTGCGGCAGCCTGGTTGCCGGAACGGCCCGTGCCTGCATGCTGAAGCCCATCGCTGTCCCCTCCCGCCGGGCCGCCGCGCGCGGCCCCCTGTCCATGAACAGTAGGGGTGCCCACTGACAACGGCGCGCGGTTGTCAGTGGGCGAGCGGCGGTGGGTGATCCGGCCCCCGCTACCGGTCGCAGGAGGTGCGGCCAGGGGACCAGCGGCAGGCGACCGCGGCGAAACCGCCGTCGGAAATGACCCCCCACCGGCAGAGTGTCGCCGCCCCGCACCGTGCGGGCCGTGCGGACCAGCCCCGTCGGCCCGTCCGTCACCGTCTCGACCAGCCACCGGCCGGCCCCGATCCGCAGCGGCACCTCGGCGGTGTGCGCCGTGCCCGCGTACGTACCGCCGATGAACCAGCGGCTGCCGCTGCGGCGGGTCAGGACCGCGCTGCTCCCGGGCTCACCGGCCGGCAGCCGGGTGTCGTCCCAGGCATTCGGCAGCTGCTCCAGGAAGTGCCGGGCCTCCGGACGGGATTCGTGGGACTCGGGGTGCCGGCCAGGTGCGCACATCTTGACGCGGTAGGTGGAGTAGCCCGCGTCATGGGTCAGCCGGGCCCCGGAGCAGCCGCCGGTGAGATCGGACTCGGCCACCAGGGCACAGCTGTTTCCGGTACGTAAGAGTGCCTGCATCATGTACTCGCCGGCCGGGGCGCCGGACGCGGTGTACCCGTTGAAGAGGTTCTCGTCGTCCTTGCGGTAGGCGCCGAGCCAGGCGGAGGAACCCTCGGGCAGGGTGAACGCCGAGGTCCCCGTCGAGGTTGGCGAAGGCGAGCCGGGCAGCGAGCAGCACGGCGACCGGCAGGACGGCGGGGCCGGCGGGCAGCCAGGCCGGCGCGGCGGCGGCACCGGTCGCCGAGACCACACCGGCCGCCGTGAGGGTGTCGGGCGACACCCTCACGGCGGCCGAGCGTGGCGCGGACGCCGGAGAGCCGGTCCGCGTATCAGGGCTTGAGAGTGTAGAGGCCGTTCATGGGGCCAACTCCCTTTCGGCGTGGAACTCTTCGACACGTGACAGCTACTCAAATGCGTCCTGAGTACCTGGTGGCGCAGGTGCCTGAGAGGCTGGGGGACATGACTGAGCCGCTGTGGCACATCGCGCACACCTACGAGCTGACCCCGACCGCCCGCGACGGGATCCGCGCCTTGCTCGACACCGCTTTCGAGGGCGACTTCAGCGACGACGACTGGGACCACACCCTGGGCGGCATCCACGCCTACGCACGCGACAACAGCGGTCTCCTGGCCCACGGCAGCGTCGTCCAGCGCCGAGTGATCCACGCCCACCGCTCGTACCGCATCGGCTATGTCGAGGGCGTGGCCGTCCGCGCCGACCGGCGCCGCGAGGGGCTCGGCGGCCGGGTGATGGCTGCGCTGGAACGCGTCATCGACGGGGCGTACACGTTCGGCGCGCTGTCCGCCTCCGCCACCGGGGCCGGCCTCTACGCGGCGCGTGGCTGGCAGGTGTGGCAGGGGCGGATCGGCGTGCAGGGGCTGAGCCGGGTGGAGCTGCTGCCGGACGAGGAGGGCAGCACGTACGTCAGGGCGGCGGGCAGTCGCCCACTGCCCTCGCCGTCCCAGAAGCTGATCTTCGACTGGCGCGACGGCGACGTGCTCTGATCCCTACAGGGCCCCCGCGTCCCGCGCCGTCCACACCGACGGATACAGCGGCCGGAAACCCAGCTCGTCCCTGGCCCGCAGCGTCGACGTGATTCCGTACCACGGGTCGGGGTCGACCCGGTCCGCCGACTCGGCCGGCAGCGCGACCCCGTTGAGCTGGTGCAGCTCCACCGCCGTCACCGGCGCGTCGTCCGAGAAGTTGTAGCGGCGACCCGCCGGGCCCGGTGCGTACAGCAGCCGCAGCAGTCCCTGCGCGACATCCGCGTGGTGCACCATCGCGAGCCGCTGCGTGGCCGCCCACTGCCCGGCCCAGGCCATCGACTGCGCGAGGTGCGGGTCGCCCTCGCCGTACACAAAGGCCAGGACGGCGATCCGGACATCGAGCCCGTGGTCGCGGTGGAGCGCGAGCAGGCCCTCCTCGGCCGCCACCTTGGACTCGGTGTACGCACCCCACAGCTGCCCGCCCGGCACCGGGGCGTCGTCCTCCGTCAGCGGCCTGCCGCGCCCCGCGCCGTACCCGAGGTTCGTGCCGACCTGCACGAACCGCTGCGTGCCCGCCTCCACGGCCGCCCGGCCCAGGGCCAGCGCGGCGGCATGGTTGACCGCCCATGCCTCCTCGTCCGGCACCCCACGGAACGCCGCCGCGATGTTCACCACCGCGTCCGTTCCGGCCAGCGCCTTCCGTACGTCCTCCGGGTCCCGCAGGTCACCGACGACGACCTCGGCCCCCAGCGCGGCGAGGGGTGCACCCCGCTCCTCGTGCCGCACGATCACCCGCACCGTGTCACCGGGGGCGGCCCGCCGAAGCAGCCGTGGTACGAAACGCCGGCCGACCTCACCCGTGGCACCCGTCACCAGAGTCAGCATCATCGGTTCCTCTCGTTGCTTCCGATGTCCATCACCCTGCGACGGGTCGCCGGCCGGCGGGAGAGACGCGGCTATCCGAGGACCGGCACTCCCTGGATACGGATCCGCGCACGAGCCATGCTGGGGACGTGGACCTCGACCGATCGGAACTCGCCGACTTTCTGCGCCGCTGCCGCGCCCGAATCGAACCGGCCGACGTAGGGCTGACCGCAGGCTCCCGGCGGCGCACCCCGGGGCTGCGGCGGGAGGAGGTCGCCCATCTCACCGGTGCCTCCGTGGACCACTACACGCGCCTGGAGCAGGGCCGCGGCTCACGCCCCTCGCGTCAGATGCTCTCCGCAGTGGCCAGGGCGTTGCGGCTGAGCGAGGACGAGCGCGACCATCTCTTCCGGCTGGCCGGGGAGGAGCCGCCGAGCGACCGTCATGGCCCCACCCAGCATGTGCGCCCCGGGCTGTTGATGGTCCTCGACCGACTGCACGACGCACCCGCCCAGGTCCTGAGCGACCGCGGCGAGGTCCTCGCCCAGAACGCCATGGCCGTGGCGCTGACCGGTGAGCACCAGCCGGGGTACAACATCATCCGGTCCTGGTTCACCGCCCCCGAAGGGCGTGCGCTCTTCCCGGCAGAGGACCACGAGACGCACTCCCGCAGCCATGTCGGCCAGCTCCGCGCGGTGCTCGCCGCCCGCCCCGATGATGTCGCGCTCGTCGCGCTCGTCGATGAACTGCGTGCGGCGAGCGAGGAGTTCGACCTGCTGTGGGCCGAACATGTCGTCGCCGTACGGCGTGCCGAGCACAAGCGGTTCGTGCACCCGGTCGTCGGGGAACTGGACCTGGAATGCGAGGCGCTGCTCAGCGCCGACCACGGACAGGTGCTGGTCATCCACACGGCCCGGCCCGGCACGGACGCGTACGAACGGCTGCAGCTGCTGCGTGTGGTGGGCCTCCAGGACCTGACCGTCGGGCCGTGACCGGTCAGGACCTGATGTCAGGACCGGATCCGTCAGCCGCTGATGCTCGCCGCGCCCGTCTCGATGCATGGACCATGATGTGGTCGTCGGTGAGTCCGCTGCGGCTTCGCCCGGGTGGGAAGTGCCGGTCGGAACCGGCCGGGTCAACTGCCCGTACGGATCAGCAACTTGCCGGTGTTCTCACCGCGCAGCATCCCCAGGAACCCGTCCACCGTCCGCTCGATACCGTCCACGACCGTGACATCCGGCGTGATCAGCCCACTCTGCAGATGCGGTACGAGGAACTCCTCCAACTCTCCCTGCACATGCCGGTGGTTGCGGACGAGCACCCCTTCCAGGCGCAGGCTCCTGCCCACCACGTCGTACAGGTTGCGCGGGGCGGCCGGCGGCCGGTCCGCGGAGTGGTACTGGGCGATCGCGCCGACCCAGGCGATCCGCCCGTGGTCGCGCAGGGCGGAGATCCCGCCCTCCAGATGGTCACCGCCCACGTTGTCGACGAACGCGTCGATGCCGTCCGGCGCCGCCTTCGCGAGCAGCTCGCCGACCGGTCCGTCGTGGTGGTCGAAGGCCGCGTCGAAGCCGACGTTCTGCGTGAGGTGGGCGGCCTGGCGGCCGAACCCGTGCTGCCGATGATGCGGCCGGCGCCGAGCAGTCGGGCGATCCGCCCCACTGCGGTGCCGACCCCGCCCGCGGCAGCCGAGACGAACAGATCCTGGCCCGCCCGGAACTCCAGGGTCCGGGTGACCGCCACATAGGCGGTCAGCCCGGTGCCGCCGAGGATCGACAGATGCGCGGCGAGCGGTACACCGTCGAAGGACGGAAGCTTCCGCGTTCCCGGGATGCCGAGCGCCACCAGGGCGTGGCTGCGCCAGCCGTGCCGGTGGAAGACCAGGTCGCCCTCGGCGAGCGCGGGGTCGCGGGAGGCGATCACCCGGCCGACGGAGCGGCCTTCCAACGGCGTGTTCAGCTCCCATCCGCCGTCCATCTCCTCGCGGTGGTACGGATCGACGGACAGGTACAGGTTCTCCACCAGTGCCTCGCCCGGCCCGGGGGAGGGGACGGGTGACTCGGTGAAGGAGAAGAGGTCGGCGGTCGGGAAGCCGTGGGGCCGGGCGGTCTGCGCAATGATCGTCTGCGTGGTCCTCATGGCAGGGACGGTAGGAAGGAATCGATGGGCCCGGCAGAGGGTTGCGTCGATGGAAAGGCCGTTTCCATGAACAGCTTTCATGGGCGGCCGTGGGCCACCAGGGGGGACCGACCGGATGACCGACCTCGCCCCGCACGAGCTGCGGGTACTCGTCGCCGTGGAGAGCGCGGGCAGCTTCTCCGCCGCCGCGCAGGCATTGGGCATGACCCAGTCAGCCGTGTCGCATTCCGTAAGGACCAGTGAGCGCCGGATCGGGGCTGTGCTCTTCGACCGGGGCCGCCGGGGGGCCAGGCCGACCGCGGCGGGCGCCGGGGCGGTCGCCCATGCCCGGCGCATCCTGCGGCTGCTCCAGCTGATGGGTGACGAGACGCGTGGGGTGGCGGCTGGTCCTGCCGGGACGGACACGGTCGCGGGACCGCTGCGGATCGCCGCGTTCCGCAGTGCGGCGCTCTTCCTGCTCCCGCCCGTGCTGGAGCGGCTGCGGGCCCGCCACCCCGGGATCGAACCGGTGGTGCGCGTGGTGCGCGAGATCGGGCGGGACGGCGGGCGAGGTGCTCGACGGGCGCGCCGATCTGGGCATCGCGACGATCGGGACGAGTTCGCCCGTACCGAAGGAACTGGTCGGGGGAGTGCTGCTGCAGGAGGAGTACGCGCTGGTGCATCCGGCCGGTCATCCGGCGCCGCGTTCGCTGCCGCTGGTCGACTGGGCGGAGAGCTGCACCTCGTACACCCGGGACTGGTGGGCCGCGCAGGAGTGGATCCCGCAGGCAACGACGGAGGTCGAGGACGACGGAGCAGTGCTCTCGATGGTGTCCCGTGGTCTCGGAATGGCGATCATGCCGCAGCTCTCCCTCGAAGGAGTACCCGACAACGTCGAGATCACTGATCTCGGACCGGAGCGGCCGACCCGCTCCGTCGGCTATGTCACCACCCCTGAGCAGGCACAATCCCTCGCCGTTCGGGCTCTGATCCGGGAACTGCGGGCGGCAGGCCGTAAACCCCCGTCTCAGATAGTAGGAAGTCCGAGTAATTGTGGAGACAGACCGGCCGAGCTGTCCTAGCTTTGTAGAAGCCGAACGTCTCGCTAGATCCAGCGACTGGCGGTCGTGAGCGCGTGCCCCCGTGCAGGCAACCCCTGCGGCATCCGCTCCCCGCCCCTTCCGGCGCCTCGAAATCCCGATCTCGAAATCACGCACACGTTTTTTCGATCTCGAAATCCTCGCGATCTCAAGGAGTCGATCCACCATGGCCGAGACGACTGTCCGCCGCGTCCGACACACCCACCGCCCGACCGAGTCGGAGCGCCAGAATGCCGCCGCCGCCCTGCAGCGAGCCCTCGACCGCAGGGACAACGGCGGCTCCACCGGCCACTGAGGCCGGTGCGTCCGGCAGTGCTCAGCCGCGGCTGATCTCGAAGTGGTCGATGCGCTCGCCCGACTCGGCGAGCGCGGTGACCTTCATCCGGGCATGCCGCCCGGGCTGGACCTCCACCGCGAGGGAACGAGAAGCCGGTTTGACGTCCTCGCCTCCGTGAGTGGGGCGATTTTCTCCCTGGCGCCCGTGTGTGCGGTGCGCCTTGAGTCGGGTTCCTGGTTCCTTCCCACCAACGTGGGTGTTGCGCACTGTGCCGGGACGAGCCCTGGTCTTACCTGTGCTCCGCAGGCGTTTACTCGCTACCGTTGCCGGTGTGAGGCCCCATGCCCTGGGGTGGTTGGTGCTGCTTGTGACGCGCGGATGCGCCGTCCTTCGTGTTTGGTGGACAGCTTGTGGTGAAAGTCCCGGCGCGCATCCGCCACCTTCGCGTGTGCGCGTGCGACCCTGATCCGCTGCTTGTTGCGGTTCTTCGATCCTGTCTTCTTGCGGGACAGGCCGCGCTGTTCGCGTTTCAGTTTCTTCTCCGCCCGGCGCAGGAACCGGGGCGATTTCACGCGCGAGCCGTCCGCCATGACGGCGAAGTGGGTCAGCCCGAGATCGATGCCTTGGTCCGTATCCAGCGGCGGCAGGATCTCGTCTGCCGGATTGGTCTCCACGACGAACGACGCCCAGTACCGGCCGGCGGCGTCCCTGATGATCGTCACCGTGGACGGGGGCGAAGGCAGGGCACGGGACCAGCGGACTCGTACAGGCCCGATCTTGGGAAGGCTCAGCTTCCCATCCCGAGTGATTGACCACCGCGCGTTCGCGGTGAACCGGATGGCCTGTCGGTTGTCACGCTTCGACTTGAACCTCGGCTCCGCGACCCTCGGCCCCTTACGGGTGCCCTTGAGGCTCGCGAAGAAGTTCCGGTAGGCCGTATCCAGATCCCGCAGGGACTGCTGGAGGACCACGGCCGACACCTCCCCAAGCCATCCGCGCTGGGTGGTCTTTTTTGCCTCGGTAATGAACCGCTTGGACAGCTCCGACGACTTCGGACACTCCATATCTGCTGAGTGTGCGTTCCGCCGTGCTCGCAGACAGTCGTTCCACACCACCCGCGCACAACCGAACGCCCGGCCCAACGCATCGCGCTGACCAGGACTCGGCTCGATCCGAAACGAATAACGAAGCTGCACATCACGACCGTACGACTGCAGATCGATGTTTCCTGCGACAAGATCAGAACTGCCAGAGATTGCACATTAGTGCTCCGGAGCCACATGGTTCCGTGAGGTAAACCGTCATGGTCTGTTCGCCTGAGTGCAACCTGACGCATGTTGAAAGGGGTGCACCACCTGTCGGCGGTACGGTCGAAGCCGCTCGCATGTCCGTATGGTGGACGTGAAATGTCACAAGGTGGGACGAGCAGTAGGGTGCGGACATGACTCGCAGCATCAATCTCGCAGTCGTCCCCGGTGACGGTATCGGCCAGGAGGTCGTGGCTCAGGGCCTCAAGGTCCTCAACGCCGTTCTCCCGCAGGATGTGAAGCTGGAGACCAAGGAATTCGACTTCGGCGCCAAGCGTTACCACGCGACCGGTGAGACCCTCACCGACGCCGATGTCCAGGCGCTCAAGCAGCACGACGCGATCCTGCTCGGCGCGATCGGTGACCCCTCGGTCCCGTCGGGCGTCCTGGAGCGCGGCTTCCTGCTGAAGCTCCGTTTCCTCTTCGACCACCATGTGAACCTGCGGCCGTCGAAGCTCCTCCCGGGTGTCGCGACCCCGCTCGAGGGGCAGCCGGAGATCGACTTCGTCGTGGTCCGTGAGGGCACCGAGGGTCCGTACACCGGCAACGGCGGCTCGATCCGCACCGGCACCCCGCACGAGGTCGCCACCGAGGTCTCGGTCAACACCGCCTTCGGTGTCGAGCGTGTGGTCCGTGACGCCTTCGCCCGCGCCCAGGCCCGCCCGCGCAAGAAGCTGACGCTGGTCCACAAGAACAACGTGCTGGTCCACGCCGGGCACCTGTGGACCAACATCTTCAACAAGGTCGCGGCCGAGTTCCCGGACGTCACCACCGACTACCTGCACGTGGACGCCGCGACGATCTTCCTCGTCACGCAGCCCGAGCGCTTCGACGTGATCGTCACCGACAACCTCTTCGGCGACATCATCACCGACCTTGCCGCGGCCGTCTCCGGCGGCATCGGCGTCGCGGCCTCGGGGAACATCAACCCGAGCGGCGAGTTCCCCTCGATGTTCGAGCCGGTCCACGGCTCCGCCCCGGACATCGCGGGACAGGGCAAGGCGGACCCCACGGCCGCGGTACTCTCCGTCGCCCTCCTGCTGCGCCACCTGGGCTACGAGGCCGAGGCTGCGCGCATCGAGGAGGCCGTCTCCGCCGACCTCGCGGAGCGCGGCGACACTCCTCGTACGACCTCGGAAATCGGTGACGCGCTCGCGGTACGCGTAGCGAGCTGACCCGACGACTCCATTTCGAAGCCGCCGGGTCCCCACCGCACCCGGCGGCTTCTCCTGTGTGGTCCCGGGTGCCACCATCGAACCCTGGACCGCATTCACGTCATTTCGTGCACGGGTCCCCGCGAGAGATAATCGAACGGGCCGTGGCTTGCGGTAAAGCTCGGACGTCCCAGCACCTGTCTGACAGGAGCCGGCGTGAGCGCGGTCCATCACACACAAAACCGGTGAAGGACACGCACTCATGACGACGCCCACGATCGAGCTCAAGCCCTCTTCGACCCCGCTGTCCGACGCGGAGCGCGAGGCGATCCTGGCCAACCCCGGATTCGGCCGCTACTTCACCGATCACATGGTGATCATCAAGTGGACCGAAGGCCGCGGGTGGCACGACGGCCAGCTCGTTCCCTACGGCCCGCTCTCGATCGATCCCGCCACCAACGTCCTGCACTACGCGCAGGAGATCTTCGAGGGGCTCAAGGCCTACCGCCAGCCCGACGGCTCGGTGGCCAGCTTCCGCCCCGAGGCCAACGCCAAGCGCTTCCAGCGTTCCGCACACCGGCTCGCCATGCCGGAGCTCCCGGTCGAGACGTTCATCGAGGCGTGCGACGCGCTGGTCCAGCAGGACAAGGCATGGGTTCCGGCCCACGGCGGCGAGGAGTCGCTCTACCTGCGCCCGTTCATGATCGCGTCCGAGGTCGGCCTCGGTGTGAAGCCCGCCAACGAGTACCTCTTCATCGTCATCGCCTCGCCTGCCGGCGCGTACTTCGCCGGTGGCGTCAAGCCGGTCTCGATCTGGCTCTCCGAGGACCGCGTCCGCGCCGTCCCCGGTGGCATGGGCGACGCCAAGACCGGCGGCAACTACGCGGCGTCCCTCCTCGCCCAGGCCGAGGCGTCCGCGAAGGGCTGCGACCAGGTCGCCTATCTCGACGCCGTGGAGCACAAGTGGGTCGAGGAACTCGGCGGCATGAACCTGTACTTCGTGTACGGGGACAAGATCATCACCCCGTCCCTGACCGGCTCCCTGCTCGCCGGCGTGACCCGTGACTCGCTGCTCCAGGTCGCCCGCGACCTCGGCTACGAGTCCGAGGAGGGCCGCGTCTCCATCGACCAGTGGCGCGCCGACACCGAGAACGGCACCCTCACCGAGGTCTTCGCCTGCGGCACCGCCGCCGTCATCACCCCCGTCGGCCTCGTCAAGTCCGCCGGCGGCGAGTGGACCCAGAGCGAGGGCCGGCCCGGCGAGGTCACGCTCAAGCTGCGCGAGCGCCTGCTGGACATCCAGCGCGGCGTCGCACAGGACACGCACGGCTGGATGCACCCGCTCGGCTGAGCCACGGTCCCGTACCGCGACGCCCGCCCCGGCAGCAGCCGGGGCGGGCGTCGTCGTTCCCGCTCAGAACATGGCGGATGGCTGTGCCTCCGTGTCGGCCGACACCGCGGGCTCCGTGCGCCTGCCGCGCGTCAGCGCCGTGTACGCGACACCGCCCACCAGGCCCGACAACAGGAAGCTGCAGTCCACCCCGCCAGTCAGGGAGAGCAGCGGACCCTCGTACGAGGGCAGCGAGACGGCGGAGAGGCCCACTACCGCGCCCAGGGCCCAGGAGGCCGTGGCGGGCAGGTTCCAGCCGGCCGTGTACCAGTAGGCGCCGCCGCGCGAGCGCCGGTTGAAGACTTGGAGGGCCTCCGAGTCGTAGACACCGCGACAACGGACGGAGCCGATCAGGGTGATCACCGCCCACGGGGTGCCGATGGCGGTCAGCAGCAGGACGAACGAGGTCATCGCGGATTCGGCGTCCCAGGCGTAGTGGCCGACGAAGACGCACGCCGTGGCAACGCCCGCGACCGCGAAAGTGGCCTGGGGGCGCGAGGCGCGCGGCAGGATCGCGTCCAGATCGAGGCCCATGGAATACAGCATCAGGCCGGCGTTGCCGACCGAACCGGCGGAGGCGGCGAGCAGCAGCGGGATCAGGTACCAGGTGGGGGAGGCGTCGACGAGCGGGCCCGCATAGTCGAGGGCCGCCCGGGAGGCGTACGCCGTGAACGTACCGAAGAGCTGCGGAACGAGCAGACCGATCAGCAGGCCGATCCAGCTTGCGCGCAGCACGCTCCGGGAGGAGTGACGGTCCGGGGAGATGTACCGGGTGTAGTCGCCGAGCAGGGTGATGAACGCGATCGGGCCGCTCAGCCCTGCTGCGACCACGGCCAGCAGCCAGGTCGGCCAGAAGGATCCGAGCAGATAGCCGCCGGTGCCGGGCAATGCGGCGGTGGTGAAGTGCGGGGCGTACGCGACGATGCCCAGGATCAGCAGCGCGCTCATCGCGACGGCGAGGATGCGGGAGAGACGCAGCAGCATGCGGTAGCCGTAGACCGCGCCGATCACGGTGGCGGCGGCGAGCAGGGCATACACGGCCGCGTACGAGAGCCCCCCGGTCGACAGCCCGAAGAGGCGATGCATGGCGCCCACCATCGCGTCGCCGCCGATCCAGACGGTCAGCGCTGTGTAGCCGAGGGCGAGCAGCAGGCCGACGATCGAGCCGACCAGGCGGCCGCGCACACCGAACTGGGCACCGGAGGACGTGGAGAGGTTGGTTCCGGTGCGCAGCGAGACCAGGGCGAGCGGTGCCGTCAGCAGGGTGCCGAGCAGGGTGCCCGCGACGATCGAGCTCACCGAGGCCCACCAGTCCAGGCCGAAGGAAACCGGGAGCCAGCCGAAGATGATCACGCCCAGGCAGAGATTGGACCCCAGCAGGATCGAGACGAGGTCGCGCGGGGCGCTGGTGCGTTCCGCCTCCGGGATGGTGTCGACTCCGCGCTGTTCTACCGGCATGAGGACGCCCCTGACGTTCGACAGTTTGAGTGCCGCTCTATATGAGCCCAAGTGAAGCTCTCCGTCAATGGTTTCCAGATGGGAAAATCTTGATTAGAGTGATGCTCAAATTGGAGGTGTGCTGACGTGCGACTTACCCCTACCGAGCGAGATCGGCTCCTGCTCTTCGGTGCCGCCGAACTGGCACGGGCGCGCCGGGCGCGTGGACTGAGGCTCAATGTTCCCGAGGCGACCGCGCTCATAGCGGACACCGTCTGCGAGGCGGCCCGGGACGGAAAGCGGCTTGCCGAGGCGATCGAGGCCGCGCGCGGCGTGCTGGGGCCCGACGACGTCCTGCCCGGTGTGGCGGATGTGGTCACCGAGGTGCATGTGGAGGCCGTCTTCGACGACGGATCCCGGCTCGCGGTCGTCTCGAAGCCCATCGGGGGAGGGCTCGGCGACGCCGCACCCGGCGCCGTACTGCCCGCACCGCCGCACGCCGAGCCCGAGCCCGCGCTGCGGCTGACCGTGCACAACACCGCGACCGTCCCGGTCAGCGTCACCTCGCACTTCCACTTCTTCGAGGCCAACCCGCGCCTTGACTTCGACCGGGCCGCGGCGTACGGAATGCGGCTGTGCGTCCCCGCCGGATCGTCGGTCCGCTTCGACCCGGGCGGCGAGACCGAGGTCGGCCTGATGCCGATCGGCGGCGCCCGGATCGCGATCGGTTTCGCCGGCCTGGTCGACGGACCGCTGGACGCGCCCGGCGCGAAGGAAGAGGCCCTGCGGCGCGCGGCGGCCTGCGGCTATCTGGGAGCGGAGGACGCCTGATGGACCCCAACGAATACGCATCGGTCCACGGACCGCGCGCCGGAGACCGGGTTGTTCTCGGCGACTCCGGCCTGGTGGTGCGCGTCGAGTCGGATGCGCAGGCGCACGGCGACGAGTTCCTGGCCGGCTTCGGCAAGACCGCGCGCGACGGGCTGCACCTCAAGGCCGCGGCCGTACGCGACACCTGCGACGTCGTCATCAGCAACGTGCTGGTCATCGACGCTGTTCAAGGCATCCGCAAGGTCTCCATCGGCATCCGCGAAGGCCGGATCCACTCCATCGGACGGGCCGGCAACCCGGACACGCTCGACGGCGTGGACGTCGTCGTCGGCACGGGCACCACGATCGTGTCCGGCGAGGGCTTGATCGCGACGGCCGGTGCCGTGGACACCCACGTCCATCTGCTCTCGCCGCGCATCATGGAGGCCTCGCTCGCCTCCGGCGTCACCACCGTCATCGGCCAGGAGTTCGGCCCGGTGTGGGGCGTCGGCGTCAACTCGCCGTGGGCGTTGCGCCACGCCTTCAACGCCTTCGACGCCTGGCCGGTCAACATCGGCTTCCTGGCCCGCGGCTCGTCCTCCGACGACGCGCCCCTGGTGGAGGCGCTCGCCGAGGGCGGTGCATCCGGCTTCAAGGTGCACGAGGACATGGGCGCGCACACCCGTGCGCTCGACACCGCGCTGCGCGTCGCCGAGGAACACGACGTGCAGGTCGCCCTGCACAGCGACGGGCTGAACGAGTGTCTGTCCGTCGAGGACACCCTGCGTGTCCTCGACGGCCGGACGATCCACGCCTTCCACATCGAGGGCTGCGGCGGTGGACACGTACCGAACGTCCTGAAGATGGCGGGTGTGCCGAACGTCATCGGCTCGTCCACCAATCCGACCCTGCCGTTCGGCCGGGACGCGGTGGCCGAGCACTACGGGATGATCGTCTCGGTACACGACCTCAAGACCGACCTGCCCGGGGACGCCGCCATGGCGCGGGACCGGATCAGGGCCGGGACGATGGGCGCCGAGGACGTGCTGCACGACCTCGGCGCGATCGGCATCACCTCGTCGGACGCGCAGGGGATGGGGCGCGCGGGCGAGACCGTACGCCGCACCTTCGCCATGGCCGGGAAGATGAAGGCCGAGCTGGGCCCGATGGAGGGCGACGGCGCGCACGACGACAACGCCCGGGTGCTGCGCTATATGGCGAAGCTGACGATCAACCCGGCCATCGCGCACGGTCTCGCGCACGAGATCGGTTCGATCGAGGTGGGCAAGCTCGCCGACATCGTGCTGTGGAAGCCGCAGTACTTCGGGGCGAAGCCGCAGATGGTCCTGAAGGCGGGCTTCCCGGCGTGGGGCGTGACGGGCGACCCCAACGCGGCGACCGACACCTGTGAACCGCTGGTCCTGGGACCGCTGTTCGGGGGGCACGGCGCGACCCCCGCCGATATCTCGGTGGCCTTCGTGGCGAAGGCTGCGGCCGAGCTGGGCTCCGACCTGATGCCGACGCGACGGCGCAGGGTGGCCGTGCGCGGCACCCGCGGGATCGGCCCGGCGGATCTCCGCCTCAACTCCCGCATCGGGGAAGTGGCGGTGGACGGGCGCAGTGGGCTGGTCACGCTGGACGGTGCCCCGATGCGCTCGGAACCCGCCGAATCGGTGTCCCTCAACCGCCTCTATTTCCTGTAGGAGTGCCCGGCCGTAGGCGACGCCGCGAAGCCTGCTGCCGGGCACTCCAAGAACACAACCTTCCAGCACACAGCCTTGAGGAGTCCAACGACATGACCTTCCGTATGCCGCCCGAGTGGGCCCCGCACGAGCGCACCTGGATGGCGTGGCCGGGCCCCAACGTCACGTTCACCGGTGACGACCTTGCCGAGTCCCGCGAGGCGTGGGCCTCGGTGGCCCGGGCCGTACGCCGTTTCGAGCCGGTGACCATGGTCGTCGGGCCGGGCCAGTCGGAGGGCGCCCGTGCCCTCCTCGGCCCGGACATCGACCTGGTCGAGCGCGAGCTGGACGACGCCTGGATGCGCGACATCGGTCCGACCTTCGTCACGGACGGCACCCGATTGGCCGCCGTGGACTGGGTGTTCAACGGCTGGGGCGCACAGGACTGGGCGACCTGGGAACACGACGCGAAGATCGCCCGCCATGTCGCGGATCTCGCGGGGGTCCCCGTGCACAGCTCGTCTCTCGTCAACGAGGGCGGCGGCATCCACGTGGACGGCGAAGGCACCGTCCTCCTCACCGAGACCGTCCAGCTCGGTTCCGAGCGCAACCCGGGCTGGACCAAGGAGGAGGTCGAGGCCGAGATCCACGCCAAGCTCGGCACCACGAAAGCGATCTGGCTGAAGCGCGGCCTGACCGGTGACTACCCGCCCCACGGCTTCGGCACGCTCGGCCATGTCGACATCGTCGCCGCGTTCGCCGGCCCCGGAGTCGTCGTCGTCCACACCCAGCCGGACCCGTCCCACCCCGACCACGAGCTCTGCAAGGAGAATGTGGCCATGCTCAGGGCCCAGACCGACGCTCAGGGGCGTCCCCTGGAGGTCGTCGAGGTCCCTGCCCCGACCGTGGTGCAGGGCGAGGACGGTCACTGGGTCGACTACTCGTACATCAACCACTACGTCTGCAACGGTGGCGTGGTGCTGTGTGGCTTCGACGACCCCCGTGACGAGATCGCGGCAGGCATTTTCCGCCGTCTCCACCCCGAACGGACCGTGACCCTGGTCGACGCCCGTACGATCTTTGCCGGTGGTGGAGGCATCCACTGCATCACACAGCAGCAACCTAAGGTCTGATCCATGCCGAGCACCTTCCAGCACGCCGGACAGGGTTATGCGATCGAGCGCTTCTACTCGGTGCCGGACGACGCGTGGTATCTGGAGCTCGCCGAGACGGACCCTCCCGGCCGCACCTTCCTCACCGCGATCGTCCCGGACGAGGACCCGGACCGCACGCCCACGGTCTGCTTCGACGAGCAGACCGGGCACCGGGACATTCCGTACGCTGTCATGACCTGGTTCATGGAAGAGGCGGCCGAAGAGGTGCGCAGCAGCCGGGGCTGGATGGAGATCGCGCCCGAACTTCTGGGCATGACCAGGCAGTTGCGTCTGCTTCTGCCTGGTCTGACGGCCGAGGACGAGCAGTACCTCCCGCTGCTGGCGATCCTCGCGGAGCTGCTTACCGACGACGATCTCGGCACGGTGCTGTCCGCGGCCTACGACATGGACCCGCGGACGGTCCGGAGCGACGTGGCCGCGGCCCGCACACCTCCGCCTGGCGCCGTCGCCGAGTTGCGGGCGCTGCTCGCGTCGGACGGATGGACCCAGGGAGCCGCCCGATGACCCCCACCCCGCGCCGCCGCCGCAGCACCGCCCCGCCCCGCGAGGAGGTGCTGGCCGCCGCCATGGCCACCATCGCGGAGCGTGGGCTCGACGGGCTCACCATGGCCGGGCTCGGCCGTGACGTCTCCATGAGCAGCGGTCATCTCCTCTACTACTTCCGCACCAAGGACGAGCTGCTCCTGCAGACCCTGGAGTGGAGCGAGGGTCGGCTCGGCGCCGAGCGGCGGGAGTTGCTGGCCCGGCAGACACCCGTCCGCGAGCGGCTCGACGCGTACGTCGATCTCTACATCCCCGACGGCCACCGCGACCCGCACTGGACGCTCTGGCTGGAGGTCTGGAACCGCTCGCAGAACGCCGACGCCGACGCGCGCACCCGGCAGGTCGCGATCGAGGGGGCCTGGCACCGGGACCTCGTGGCGCTGCTGGCGGAGGGCGTATCGCGCGGGGAGTTCCGGGCCGTGGACGCGGATCGGTTCGCGACCCGGCTGCGCGCCCTGCTCGACGGGTTCAGCATCCATGTGGCGATCGGCCTGCCCGGCACCGACCGGGGCGGGATCCTCACTCACGTACGGGAGTTCCTGGACGAGGCGCTCGGCTGAGACCACCGATCGCCACCCCGGCGGCAGCCGGTTCCGCATCGGCGCGAGCCCGGCCGCACGCCGCCGCCGATCGGGTGCGGCGGACTGCCCGTACCGAAGCCTCCGTTCCCCCGGCCGTGAACGAAACGCACGTAAGTACGCGCGATCGTTGCCCCCTGCACGGTTGTTACGTTCCCGGCCGGTGCGGCACGGTGACGGACCATGGGACGAGAGCAATGGAAGAAAATCTGGGTCGGCTCCGCCGGCAACATGGTCGAGTGGTTCGACTGGTTCGTGTACGCGACCTTCGCGGTGTATTTCGCGGACTCGTTCTTCCCCGAAGGCAATGAGACCGCCAATCTCATGAACACCATGGGCATCTTCGCCGTCGGCTTCTTCATGCGGCCGGTCGGCGGCTGGATGCTCGGCCGGATCGGTGACCGCAGAGGGCGCAAGGCCGCGCTGACGCTCACCGTCACCCTCATGTCGGCCTCGGCGATCCTCATCGCCGTCGCACCGACGTACGCCGTGGCGGGCTACGGCGGCGTCGCCGTCCTGCTCGTGGCCCGGCTGCTCCAGGGCCTCTCCGTCGGCGGCGAGTACGCCGCCAGCGCCACGTACCTCACCGAGGCGTCCGCACCCCGCCGGCGCGGCTTCGCCTCCAGCTTCCAGTACGTGTCCATGACCGCCGGGCAGCTCGTCGGCCTCGGTCTCCAGATCGTCCTGCAGCGCACGATGTCCGACGCCGCCCTGCACAGTTGGGGCTGGCGCATCCCGTTCATCGTCGGGGCGTTCGGCGCGGCCGTCGTCTTCTATCTGCGCCGCTCCATGCTGGAGACCGAGGTGTACGCGGAGTCGGGCGCCGCCGACCAGGAGGACCGCGGCACGCTCAAGGCGCTGTGGCAGCACAAGCGCGAGGCGTTCCTGGTGATGGCGCTGACCATGGGCGGGACCGTCGCGTACTACACGTACACGACCTACCTCACCAAGTTCCTCTCGAAGAGCGCGGGCATGGAGAAGTCCACGGCCTCGCTCGTCAGCTTCTGCGCCCTGTTCGTCTTCATGTGCATCCAGCCGCTCGCGGGCATGCTGTCCGACCGGATCGGCCGCCGCCCGCTGCTGATCACATTCGCGGTCGGCTCGACCTTCCTGACCGTGCCGATCATGACCATGCTGAAGGACGCGGGCACCTTCTGGCCCGCGTTCGGCCTGGCGCTGCTCGCCCTGGTCGTGGTCACGGGCTACACCTCGATCAACGCCTGCGTGAAGGCCGAGCTCTTCCCGACCGGCATCCGCGCGCTGGGCGTCGCCCTCCCGTACGCCCTCGCCAACGCCCTCTTCGGCGGCACCGCCGAATACGTGGCGCTCTGGTTCAAGAAGGCCGGCATGGAGTCCGGCTTCTACTGGTACGTGGCGGGCTGCGCCGCGGTCTCCCTGGTCGTCTACCTGACGATGCGCGAGACCCGCGACATCGACCTGGGCCGGGTCGGCACGGTGGCTCCCCGGGACGGGCGGACGGAGCCGGCCGGAGCGACGAGCGTCACGCCCGCATCCTGAGACGGCCGACGGCACGGGGGCAGTGCTGTGCGAGACTGCCTCCGTGTCCTCGTTCGTCATGATTATTGGCAACAGGCGCGCCGGTCCGCAGTGACCGTTTCGTACCACCACGTACGGAGCGGCACCGTGCCCCAGACCCGCGCGCAGACCTCTCGCACCCGCGAGGGGTTTTTTCGTTTTCCGGCCCTCACCTCGGCCGGGGCGATGCGCGCGCGGGATGATGGGGGCAAGTGGAGCCCATTCGTCCGGATCCACTCATCCGACAGGAGTCAGACCAGCATGACCACCAAGGCCAAGCCCACCGACGACAGCTTCCATGTCTTCGACACCACACTGCGCGACGGTGCACAGCGTGAAGGCATCAACCTGACGGTCGCGGACAAGCTGACCATTGCCCGGCACCTGGACGACTTCGGCGTGGGCTTCATCGAGGGCGGCTGGCCCGGCGCCAACCCCCGCGACACGGAGTTCTTCGCCCGGGCCCAGCAGGAGATCGAGTTCAAGAACGCCGAGCTGGTCGCCTTCGGCGCGACCCGCAGGGCCGGAGCCAAGGCGTCGGAGGACCCCCAGGTCAAGGCGCTGCTGGAGTCCGGAGCCCCGGTGATCACACTGGTCGCCAAGTCGCACGACCGGCATGTGGAACTCGCCCTGCGCACCACCCTCGAAGAGAACCTGGAGATGGTCCGCGACACCGTCTCCTACCTGCGCGAACAGGGCCGCCGGGTCTTCGTCGACTGTGAGCACTTCTTCGACGGCTACCGCGCCGACCCCGAGTACGCCAAGGATGTCGTCCGGGCCGCCCACGGGGCCGGCGCCGACGTCGTCATCCTCTGCGACACCAACGGCGGGATGCTCCCCGCCCAGGTCCAGGCCGTCGTCTCCACCGTCCTCGCGGACACCGGCGCCCGGCTCGGCATCCACGCCCAGGACGACACCGGCTGCGCCGTCGCCAACACCCTGGCCGCCGTCGACGCCGGCGCCACGCACGTCCAGTGCACCGCCAACGGGTACGGCGAGCGCGTCGGCAACGCCAACCTCTTCCCCGTCGTCGCCGCCCTGGAACTCAAGTACGGCAAGAGCGTCCTCCCCGAGGGCGCACTCGCCGAGATGACCCGTATCTCGCACGCCATCGCCGAGGTCGTCAACCTCACACCCTCCACCCACCAGCCCTATGTGGGTGTTTCCGCCTTCGCCCACAAGGCCGGACTGCACGCCTCCGCCATCAAGGTCGACCCCGACCTCTACCAGCACATCGATCCGGCGCTCGTCGGCAACACCATGCGGATGCTCGTCTCCGACATGGCGGGCCGCGCCTCCATCGAGCTCAAGGGCAAGGAGCTCGGCATCGACCTCGGGGGCGACCGCGAGCTCGTCGGCCGGGTCGTGGAGCGGGTCAAGGAGCGTGAGCTCAGGGGCTACACGTACGAAGCCGCGGACGCCTCCTTCGAGCTGCTGCTGCGCGCCGAGGCCGAGGGCCGGGTACGCCGCTACTTCCGTACGGAGTCCTGGCGAGCGATCGTCGAGGACCGACCCGACGGCACGCACGCCAACGAGGCGACCGTGAAGCTCTGGGCGAAGGGCGAGCGGATCGTCGCCACCGCCGAGGGCAACGGCCCGGTCAACGCCCTCGACCGGGCGCTGCGCGTCGGCCTGGAGCGGATCTACCCACAGCTCGCCAAGCTGGAGCTGGTCGACTACAAGGTCCGCATCCTGGAAGGCCGCACGGGCACCGAGTCCACCACCCGCGTGCTGATCACCACGGGCGACGGCACCGGTGACTGGGCGACCGTCGGCGTCGCGGAGAACGTCATCGCCGCGTCCTGGCAGGCGCTGGAGGACGCGTACACCTACGGTCTGCTGCGGGCCGGGGTCGAGCCCACGGAGTAGTTCCCGGGCCCGGGGCGGTCCCACCGGGCTGCACGGCGGTCCGGGGCGGGCCCACGGCGTGGTCGCCGTGGGCCCGCCCCGGACCGGTTCGTTCACTTACTGGAGATGCCACTTCTGATTGGCCGCTCCGGTGCACGTCCAGATCTGGGCGCGCGCCCCGTTCGCCGTCGACTGGTCGGTGATGTCCAGGCACTTGTCCGCCGCCGTGTTGACGACGTCACCCGTCGAGGAGTTGTACGTCCAGCGCTGCGCCGACGAACCGTTGCAGGTGTACAGCTGGACCTTCGCTCCATTGGCCGTCGACGCAGACGTCACATCCAGGCAGGAACCCAACGCCTGGATGGAACCGTCCGCTGCGACCGTCCAGCGCTGGGCCGCCGAGCCATTGCAGTCATAGAGCTGGACGGCCGTCCCGTCGGTGCTGCTGCCGCCCGCGACGTCCAGGCACTTGCCCGCGGGGCCCGAGAAGACGCCGGAGGTACCGGTGGAGCCGGACGGGTTGCCGGACCAGGTGAACGTCGCCGAGGTGCGGCCCGGCAGCGAGTAGGTGAACTTCTGGCCGCCCCAGTTGACGGTCACCTGCTGCGCCGACGTGCCGCCGTTGTAGGCGATCAGCGCCTTCGAACCGTCCGGGTTGCGCCAGGCCACATTCGGCACCGTGGAGCTGGCGGTCGAGGCGACCCGCTGGGCGCCGGGCCGGACGAACTTCGTCAGATGACCCATCGTGTAGTACTCGATGGTGTAGTCGACCTGCCCGCTCCTGCTGTCCCCGTTGTGCACGGTGATCAGCCCGTCGCAGGTGCCGCAGCCGCCGTTGTGCGGGCCGCGGTTCTGGTCCACGGCCAGGGACCACTTGGTCACCGACTTCGCCCAGTTGCGGGTGTAGTCGACGATGTTGAGCATGTCCTCGCGCTGCTGGTCGGCGATCGAGGTGCCGCCCGAATGCTCGGTCTGGAAGGCGTCCATCGTCGGGTACCGGTTGTGCACGGTGGTCTGCTTGGTGACGTCACCGCCGTAGCCGTGCCACGCGACCCCGCCGAAGTTCGGGTGGTTGCGCACCGTCGGGTCGTCCACCGTGGCCGCCGCGTAGGCGTCGTAGGTGTCCCAGTTCCAATCGTGGGCGAGGGCCTTGGTGGCGAGCCCCGCGGACTGAAGTTTGGGCAGCAGCTCGCTCTTGGTGAAGTAGGCGAGCCCCGAGCCGTTCCAGCTCATCGACGGATAGCCGGAACAGCAGGTCGGTTCGTTCTGCACGGTGACGTAGTCGACCGGAATGCCCTGGTCCCTGTACGCCTGGAGGTACTTCACGAAGTAGTTGGCGTAGGCGCCGTAGTTCTCCGCCTTCAGCCAGCCGCCGTTCAGCTGGCCGCTGTCCTTCATCCAGGCCGGCGCGGTCCACGGCGACGCGACCGTCGTCAGCGCCGGGTTGAGCTGTTTGGCCTGCTTGGTCAGCGGGAGCACGTCCTCCAGATCGTGTGCGATCGAGAATTTCGCCAGCGAGGGGTCGGTCTGGCCGGACGGTACGTCGTCGTACGTGTAGCCGGTTCTGGCGAGGTCCGATCCGCCCATCGGATTGCGTACGAACGAGAGCCCGATGCCCTCGGTGGGGGAGAAGAGCTTCCTCATCGTCGCGTCGCGGGTCGCCTGGCTGAGCGCCCCGCTGCTCTTCATCAAGTACGCGGCCGTGTCGGTGAACGAGGCGCCGCCGCCCGTGAACGTCTGGTAGCGGGTGTTCTCGTCGACCGTGATGTTCGTACCGCTGCCACCGTTACCGGAGCCGAAGGCGACCGGGGTCTGTGCCTCCAGTCCGCGGGTGACATGCCGGCCACCGGCGTCGTCCGTCGTGGTCAGCGCGATGTTCACGGTCTCACCGGCGGCCTGCGCCGTACCGGACGAGAGCCCGCTGAGACCCGCGGTCGCGAGCACTGCGGCGACCAGCGCCCGAGCCGCTCTGCTTGATCTGATCATGGGCTGCTGCCTTTCTCGGCAGGGACTGTGGGGGAGTTGCCGTCGATCGAGGCGTGAGTGAACTGCTGTTATCGACTTGCGTCAAGGGGGCGTGCGTTCACAACTTGAACGCACAACACGTCCTGCCTGCTGGGGAGATGGGTACGGACCAATGTCGACGTGAAGTATTGACGGCACTGTTCCAGCGGGGTTAACTCACGCCGCAACGCCGGTACCGGTTCCGGAACCGGTTGCGGTACCGGTTTCAGTTCCCTGTCATGCCTTGCCCTGGAGGCCCCCGATGCGAGTCACCATCGCCGATGTCGCCCGCGAGGCCGGCGTCAGCAAGACGACCGTGTCCCGGGTCATCAACACCAAGGGCGAAGTGGACGGTTCCACGGCCGCCCGCGTTCGTGAAGTGATCGCACAGCTGGGTTACGTACCCAGCTCGGGCGCCGTCGGACTGGCCCGCGGAAGCAGCCGTACGGTCGGCATGCTGGTGCCCTCGCTCACCTGGCCGTGGATGGGCGAAGTGCTCCAGGGTGTCGTCGACACCGTCGAAGCGGCCGACTACGGGCTGCTGCTCTTCACCTGCAACCGGGGTGCGGAATCGGTGGAGCGCTTCACCAGTCAGGTGTCGGCGCGCGCCTTCGACGGACTCGTCGTCGTCGAACCCGAGAACACCCTCGATCACCTCACCGCACTGCACCGCGGTGGTCTGCCGATCGTGCTGATCGACGACCGCGGCCACCACCCCGAGTTCGCCTCCGTCGTGACCACCAACCGCGAAGGAGGCGCGTCCGCTGCCCGCCATCTGCTGGCCGCGGGACGCACCAGGCCCCTGGTCCTCACAGGCCCCCAGCACTTCGGCTGCGTGCGCGACCGGCTGGACGGATTCCGTACGGTTCTGCCCACCGATCTCGTCGTCCAGGGGGACTTCACCGAACGGTGCGGCCGCCAGGCCGTGGAGCAACTCCTGGCAGACGGCGTGGAGTTCGACTCGGTCTTCGCGCACAACGACATCAGTGCGGCAGGCGTGCTGCGGGCGTTGCGCGCGGCCGGACGGTCCGTGCCCGACGACATCGCGGTGGTCGGCTTCGACGACATCCCGATGGCCGAGCACACCGAACCGCCGCTGACCACCGTGCGCCAGCCCACTCGGCAGATGGGTGAGACGGCGGCGCGGTTGCTCCTCTCCCATCTGGGTGGCACCGCCGTTCCGGACGAACCGGTCGTGCTGCCCACCGAACTGGTCGTGCGCCACTCGGCGCCGTAGCGGTCCGGCCGGGATCCCTTTCCGGCCGCCCGCACCCCCGTATCGCCTCCGCGCCTCCCCGCGCGCCTCCGCACCACCGAGCACCGCACCGCGTCACCAGCACCACCGCGCGCCGCACAGCACCGCACCACTCCGCACTGCCCGTACCCGCGGCGTGCCGAGCGCTGCCCACCCGCCGTATCCCGGATCTCCCAGACCCGCAGTCCCTTCTGGAGTCGCCATGTCCGTACGCCGTCGTCACACACTGAGAGCGCTCTCACTCGCCACCGTCGTGGTCGCTCTCGCCGCCGGTTGTTCGTCCGCCAACTCGGGTGCCAACAAAGGGGGTGGCGCCGCCTCCGGCGTGCTGACCCTGGGCAAGCCGGACGGACCGCAGACGAACAACAGCAACCCGTTCCTCAACACCTCGGCGGGTGCCACGCTCGGCTACCGCTACATGATCTACGAGCCGCTGGCGATGACGAACCAGATCAAGCCTGCGGACAAGGCGGAGCCGTGGCTGGCGACCGACTGGACGTGGGAGAACAACTTCACCAAGGTCACCTTCAGCCTCGACCCCAAGGCGAAGTGGGCCGACGGCAAGCCGCTGACCGCCGATGACGTCGCCTACACCTTCAACCTGCTGAAGACGCACTCGGCGCTCAACTGGAACGGCATCCCCTTCGACGGGGTGGCCGTCGAGGGCAAGAAGGTCGTCCTGACCTTCAAGAACTCCCAGTACGTCAACCAGAACAAGATCATCCAGACCTTCATCGTTCCCAAGCACATCTGGGAAGGCGTCAAGGACCCGGAGACCTGGCCCAACCGGAACCCGATCGGCTCCGGCCCGTACAAGCTCAAGACGTTCACCCCGCAGACCACCACGCTGACCGCCACGCCCACGTACTGGAAGGGCGCGACGAAGGTCAAGGAGCTGCGGTACAGCGCGTACAACGACAACAGCGCGGCGACCACGGCGCTGGCGAGCGGCAAGCTCGAGTGGTCGTTCGTCTTCATGCCGAACTACAAGCAGCTGTTCATCAACAAGGACCCCAAGAACCACAAGCTGTGGTTCCCCTCCGGGCTCGGCATCCACGGACTGTGGTTCAACACCGCCCGCAAGCCGTTCGACAACCCGGCCCTGCGCAAGGCCATGGCGATGGTCGTCGACCGCAAGGCGATCTACACCCAGGCCGAGGCGACGCTCTACCCGGAGATCACCAACCCGACCGGCATCCCGCTGCCCGCCGGTGACTCGTTCCTGGCGCCCGAGTACAAGAGCGCCACGACCGCGCCCGATGTGGCCGGTGCCAAGAAGGTCCTCGACGACGCCGGGTTCAAGCTCGCCGGCGGCGTGCTGAAGGACCCGAGCGGCAAGCCGGTGAAGCTCACGCTCACCGACCCGGCCGGCTGGAACGACTACATCACCGGGCTCTCCATCATCAAGGACAACATCAAGGAGCTCGGCATCGAGGCGAAGGTCAAGACGCAGACCGCCGAGGCCTGGGGCGCGGACGTCGCCAACGGCAACTTCGACGCCACCCTGCACTGGACCAACAGCGGTGCGACCCCGTACGACATGTACCAGAACATCATGGACGGCGCGATTCTCCAGCCCATCGGCAAGGCCTCCCAGACGGGCAACTTCGGCCGCTTCAAGAGCCCCGAGGCGACCCAGGCGCTCAAGGACTTCGCCAACGCGACCGATGAGGCCACCCGTACCGAGGCCATGAACAAGCTCCAGAAGATCATGGTCGAACAGGCGCCGATGATTCCGACGGCCGCCGCCCCCATCGGAGCCGAGTACTCCACGAAGAACTGGGTGGGCTGGCCCACCGAGGCCGACCCGTACGCCCCGCCGCAGCACACCCAGCCCTCCGTGCTGCAGATCGTGCTGAAGCTCAAGCCCGCCAAGAAGTAAGTACGGGGAAACGGACCGGCCATGACCACCACCACCGATCAGACCGACGACATCGTGCTCGAAGCACGCGGAGTCACCAAGCACTTCCCCGTCCGCCGCACCGGCCGCGATCTCGTCGCACGCCATCGCCGCACCGTTCACGCCGTCGACGATGTCTCGCTGCAACTGCGGCGCTCCACCGTCACGGCGCTGGTGGGGGAGTCGGGCTCCGGTAAATCCACCGTCGCCCGGCTGCTCTCCCAGCTGTATCCGCTCACCGACGGTGAGATCCAGCTGGAGGGCAAGGCGGTGAAGGCAGGCCGTGGCCGGTCCTTCCGCAGTTACGTTCGCCAGGTCCAGCTGATCTTCCAGGACCCGTTCGCCTCGCTCAACCCGGTGCACACCGTGCGCTACCACCTCACCCGGTCACTGAAGATCCACGGGCGGGAGGCGACCGGGACCGAACTCGCCGCGCTGCTGGAGCGGGTGCAGCTGACACCTGCCGCGCAGTATCTGGACAAGTTCCCGCACGAGCTCTCCGGCGGCCAGCGCCAGCGCGTCGCCATCGCCCGTGCGCTCGGTGCCGACCCGAAGGTCCTCCTCGCCGACGAGCCCGTCTCGATGCTCGACGTCTCCATCCGGCTCGGCGTCCTCAATCTCCTGCGCGACCTCAAGGAACGCCTCCATCTGGCGATCCTCTACATCACCCACGACATCGCGTCCGCCCGGTACTTCGCGGACACCACGCTCGTGATGTACGCGGGCCGGATTGTCGAGGGCGGCGACAGCGAGACCGTCACCCAACGCCCCGCCCACCCCTATACGCAGCTGCTCATCGCTTCGGCGCCCGACCCGGACCGGGTGGTCGCCGAGGAGGAGCAGGAAGAGGCAGGCAGCGGCGAACCGCCTTCGCTGATCGCCCCGTCGGCCGGCTGCCGCTTCCACCCGCGCTGCCCCAAGGCGCTGGAGCGCTGCCGCACCGAACTGCCGCCGCGTTTCGACCTGGCGGACGGCCAGTGGGCGGCCTGCTGGCTGTACGCCGACGCCGCGGAAGCCGCCGACGACCACCAGAAGGAGGCTGCGAAGTGAAATACCTGCTGCAACGGCTCGCCTTCTACCTGGTCACCGCGTGGGCTGCGATCACCATCAACTTTCTGATCCCGCGCCTGATGCCGGGCGACCCGGTCCAGGCCCTCCTCTCCCGCTTCCAGGGCCAGCTCGACACCAGCGCCATCAACTCGCTCACGGCGCTCTTCGGCCTGAACAAGCACCAGTCGCTCTGGGAGCAGTACACCGATTACTGGTCGCATCTGCTCGACGGCGACCTCGGGCTCTCCTTCACCTTCTTCCCGACGCCGGTCAGCGAGGTGATCGGCCAGTCGCTGCCGTGGACGCTCGCGCTCGTCGGTGTCACCACCCTGATCAGCTTCGCGCTCGGTACCGGCATCGGCGTCTTCACTGGCTGGCGGCGCGGTTCCTGGATGGACAGCCTGCTGCCCGTCACCACGTTCATCTCCGCCATTCCGTACTTCTGGCTGGGGCTGATCGCCATCGCGCTGTTCGCCAACAAGTGGTCGCTCTTCCCGGAAGCGTTCGGGTACGACAACGCCCTGGTGCCGGCCTTCGACTGGCCGTTCATCTCCAGCGCGCTCTACCACGCCGTGCTGCCCGGCCTGACGATCGTGCTCAGCGCGGTGGCCGGCTGGATCCTCGGCATGCGGAACATGATGGTGACGGTGTCCAGCGAGGACTACGTCATGGTCGCCCAGGCCAAGGGGCTCTCCGAGCGCCGGGTGATGTTCGGTTACGCGGCACGCAACGCGATCCTGCCCAACATCTCCGGCTTCGCCCTCTCCCTCGGCTTCATCGTCAGTGGCACGCTGCTGGTGGAGATGGTCTTTACCTACCCGGGCATCGGCTACCAGCTCTTCCAGGGCGTGGCTGCCAAGGACTACCCCTTGATGCAGGGCATCTTCCTGATCATCACTCTCTCCGTCCTCGCGGCGAATCTCCTCGCCGACGTGATCTACATGGTCCTCGACCCCCGTACCCGAAGGGAGGCCTAGGACATGGCTGTCACCGCTGCCGAGGTCGCCGTACTCGACGCGACCGAGCCCCCGACGCCCAGCAAGCGCAGCTTCCGCTTCCTGCGCGGCCGCAAGACTGTCATCGGCCTCGGGATCCTGCTGTTCTTCGTCGTGATCGCCGTCATCGGGCCGTGGATCGCCCCCTACGACCCCGACACCATGAGCAACGAACTGCTCCAACCGCCGTCCGGCGAACACTGGTTCGGCACCACGCAGACCGGTCAGGACGTGCTCTCGCAGATCCTCGTCGGCACCCGCGGCGTCCTGGTCGTCGGCTTCGTCGCCGGTATCTTCGCGACGATCCTGTCCGTACTGATCGGCGTCAGCGCCGGCTTCCTCGGCGGCACCGCCGACGAGCTGCTCTCGGTGCTCTCCAACGTCTTCCTGGTCATCCCGGGACTACCGCTGATCATCATCATCGCCAGTCTCGTCTCCGACGCCGGTGACCTCCTGATCGCCAGCGTCATCGCGCTCACCTCGTGGGCCTGGGGCGCACGTGTCCTGCGCGCCCAGACGCTGTCGCTGCGGCGCCGGGACTACGTCGAAGCGGCCCGCGCCACCGGCGAGTCCACCTGGCGGATCATCCTCTTCGAGGTCCTGCCGAACCTGACGGCCGTCATCGCCTCCGGCTTCGTGGGCACGGTGATCTTCGCGATCCTTTCCGAGATCACCCTCGCCTTCATCGGCGTTGCCGACATCTCCGACTGGAACTGGGGGACCGTCCTGTTCTGGGCGCAGTCCAACCAGGCGCTGGCGCAGGGCGCGTGGTGGTGGTTCGTCCCGGCGGGGCTCTGCATCGCCCTGCTCGGCATGTCGCTGGGCCTGATCAACTTCGGCATCGACGAGTTCGTCAACCCCCGCCTGCGTACGGAGACCGGCGCGTCCAGGAAGGTCCGGATGCGGGTCGGTTTCACCCCCGTGGCACGCACCGGCACCACGGAGAAGGAGACCCGCTCATGAGCGAGCCCGTCCTCACCATCAGCGGCCTGAACGTGGACTACGGGACCGGGGACGCCGCCGTGCACGCGCTGCGCGACATCGACCTCACCCTGCACCGCGGCGAAGTCCTCGGCCTGGCGGGCGAGTCGGGCTCCGGCAAGTCCACCCTGGCGTACGCCGTCACCCGGCTGCTCTCCCCGCCCGGTGTGATCACCGGCGGCGAGGTCCACTACCACCGGCGCGACGGCGAAGCGCTCGACCTGCTGACCCTGTCGGCGCCCGAACTCCGTGCCTTCCGCTGGCAGGAACTGTCGATCGTCTTCCAGGGCGCGATGAACTCGCTCAACCCGGTGCACACGGTCCACAGCCAGCTCACCGACGTACTCAAGGCGCACCGCCCGGAGATGAAGCGGCCCGAACGCACCGCCCGCGCCAAGGAGTTGCTGGCCCTCGTCGGCATCTCCGCGGACCGGCTAGCCGCCTACCCGCACCAGCTCTCCGGTGGCATGCGCCAGCGCGTGATGATCGCGATGGCGCTTGCCCTGGAGCCCGAGATCGTCATCATGGACGAGCCCACGACGGCCCTGGACGTCGTCATGCAGCGCCAGATCCTGCGCCAACTGGTCAAGCTCCGCGAGGAGCTGGGCTTCTCCGTCGTCTTCATCACCCACGACATCTCGCTGCTGATCGAGTTCTCGGACCGGATCGCCATCATGTACGGCGGCCGGATCGTCGAGGCGGCCGGTGCCTCCGACATCTACCGCGACCCCCGCCACCCCTACAGCGACGGACTGCTGCACTCCTTCCCGGCGCTGCACGGCCCCCGCCGCGAACTCACCGGCATCCCCGGCTCGCCCCCGCATCTGTCCGCGATGCCGGAGGGCTGCGCCTTCCACCCCCGCTGCGGCAAGGCGCTCGACCCGTGCGCCACCCAGGTGCCGGTCCTGGCCCGACCGGACGGGGACGGCTCCCGCACGGTGGCCTGCTGGCTCCATCAGCCCACGCCGGCCACCGCCGCCCCCCGCTCGTAGCGACCCCACGCACACCACAGGAGAACCATGAACCTCGTCATCCCCCAGGGATACGCTCGCGAGATTGCAGCCGAGCCCGTTACCGGTCTGCCCGCCGACTTCCGCTGGGGCGTTGCCACCGCCGCGTACCAGATCGAGGGAGGGGCCGCCGAGGACGGCAGAACCCCGTCGATCTGGGACACGTACTGCAGGGTGCCGGGCATGGTCGTCCGCGGTGAGAACGGCGATGTGGCCTGCGACCACTACCACCGGATGCCCGAGGACGTGCAGCTGATCGCGGACCTGGGCGTCGACACGTACCGCTTCTCGCTCGCCTGGCCGCGCATCCAGCCCGGCGGCCGCGGCCCGGCCAACGCAAAGGGACTCGACTTCTACAAGCGCCTGGTCGACGAGCTGGAGTCGAAGGGCATCACTCCCTGGATCACGCTCTACCACTGGGACCTGCCGCAGGAGCTGGAGGACGCGGGCGGCTGGCCGGCCCGGGACACCGCCTACCGCTTCGCCGAGTATTCCGCCCTCGCCTACGACGCGCTCGGCGACCGGGTCAGGCACTGGACCACGCTGAACGAGCCCTGGTGCTCCGCGATGCTCGGATACGCGTACGGAAGCCAGGCCCCCGGCCGTACGAACTTCGGCGAGGCGATCCACGCCGTCCACCACCTCCTCCTCGGCCACGGGCTCGCCTCCCAGTACATCCGCGAGACCGCCGCCGCCCGGGGCAACGAGCTCGAACTGGGCATCACACTCAACCTCGGCACCGCCACACCCGAGACCGACAGCCACGAGGACGCCGAGGCCTGCCGCCGCGCCGACGGGCTCGGCCGTCGCCTCTACCTGGACCCGCTGGTCAAGGGCGCCTACCCCGAGGACGTCGTCGCCGACCTCGCCCTGCGCGGCGTCGAACTCCCTGCCCAGGGCGGCGACCTGGAGGTCATCTCCACCCCGATCGACATCCTCGGCGTCAACTTCTACCGCGGCACGCTCTTCTCCGGCGTCACCGAGGACGGCTCCCCGCTGGACGCCGACGGCCTGCCCGTCACCCGCGGCGTGGAGCGCGATCTGCCGCGTACGGCCATGGACTGGGAGATCACCCCCACTGCCCTCACCGACCTGCTGGTGGGGCTGGAGAAGGACTACGGCATCCCGACCGTCATCACCGAGAACGGCGCCGCCTTCGACGACACCGTCTCCGAGGACGGCCGGATCCACGACGCCGACCGCACCACCTACCTCGCCGACCACATCGCCGCCGTGGCCGCCGCCCGCGCCGAAGGAGCCGATGTCCGGGGCTACTTCGCCTGGTCGCTGCTGGACAACTTCGAGTGGTCCTACGGCTACGACAAGCGGTTCGGCATCGTCCGCGTCGACTACGACACGCAGGAGCGGACGCTCAAGGACAGCGCCGAGTGGTACCGCGACACCATCCGTCTCACCCGGGACGCATAAGCCCCCCGCACCGCTGCGACAGAAGATTCGTGTCCGAAGGAGCCGCAATGCCATCACGCACCCGCCGGCACAGCCGGTACCGGGCCAGACCGACGACAGCGGCGCTCGCCGCCGTCACCGTCCTGGCCGGCCTGCTCGCCGGAGCCGTCCCGAGCGCCACCGCGGCGACGGCGGACGACCCGGCACCTGTCCTCGTCGACCGCTTCGAGGGCGAGGTCCCGTTCGCCAACCAGCCCGCCGACGGCATCTTCACCTGGGGCGGCGACTCCGACGACCCGCCCACCCTGGCCCTCAAGGACCGCGCCGACGCCCCCGAGGGCGCCAAGGTCCTCGAAGGCACCTACGACATCAGCGGTTACGGCGGACTCAGCCACGACTTCGCCGCCGACCAGCCCGCCCACGACTGGTCGGCCCACAAGGGCATCCGCTTCTGGTGGTACGGGCAGAACACCGCGCCGCTGCCGCCCGGTTCGGGCAAGAGGATCAACTTCGAGATCAAGGACGGCGGCGCCAACGGCGAGGCCTCCGAGCTGTGGACCACGTCGTTCACCGACGACTGGGAGGGCTGGCACCAGGTCGAGATCCCGTTCACCGACTTCGTGTACCGCACCGACTACCAGCCCGTCGGCGGCATCGACCAGGTCCTCGGCCTGGACCAGATGTGGGGCTACGCCGTCACACTGCCGACCGGCGCCCCCGGCTCGTTCGCCATGGACGGCGTGGAGCTGTACGGGAAGGCGGACGCCGCACTGAAGGCGAGCGTCGTCACGGACGCGGCCGTCCACACGGTGAAGGAGGGCGGCACCGCTGACATCGATGTCTCGGTCGCCACCACCGGCTCCGTACCGATCGAGGAACCCGTCACCGTCGCGTACGAGACGAAGGGCGGCAGCGCCGAGGCCGGCACGGACTACACGCCGGTCAGCGGCACGTACACCTTCCCGGCCGGCACCGCGTCCGGGACCTCGCACCGGATCTCGGTCGCCACCAAGAAGGACGGCCTCGCCGAGTCCGCCGAGACGATCCCGCTCGAACTCACCGTGACCGGAGCCAAGCCGCCGAAGGAGAACCCGCAGGTCGTCATCGACGCCCACGGCCTCCCGTACCTCGACCCGAAGCTCCCGGTGAAGAAGCGCGTCGCCGACCTCCTGTCCCGGATGTCGCCCGCCGAGAAGGCCGGCCAGATGACCCAGGCCGAGCGCAACGCGCTGAAGTCGCAGGGGGACATCGCCACGTACGACCTCGGCTCGCTGCTCTCCGGCGGCGGCTCCGTCCCCACGCCGAACACGTCCGAGGCCTGGGCGAAGATGGTCGACTCCTACCAACTCCGGGCGCAGGCGACCCGCTTCCAGATCCCGCTGATCTACGGCGTGGACGCGGTGCACGGGCACAACAACGTCATCGGCTCGACGATCATGCCGCACAACATCGGCATCGGCGCCGGCCGCGACCCGAAGCTCGCCGAGGCGACCGGCGCGGTCACCGCGAGCGAGGTCCGCGCGACCGGCATCCCGTGGGACTTCGCGCCCTGTCTCTGTGTGACCCGCGACGAGCGCTGGGGCCGTTCCTACGAGTCGTACGGTGAGGACCCGGCACTCGTCGAGTCCATGGAGACGGTCATCCAGGGCATGCAGGGCAGCGCGTCCGGCAAGGACCTGAAGCGCAACGACAAGGTCCTGGCCACCGCCAAGCACTACGTCGGCGACGGCGGTACGGAATTCGGGTCGTCCACCACCGGTTCGTACACCATCGACCAGGGCGTCACGAAGGTCACCCGGAAGGAGCTCGAAGCGGTCCACCTCGCCCCGTTCGACGAGGCGGTCAAGCGCGGTGTCGGCACGGTCATGCCGTCGTACTCCTCGCTGGACATCCTCGGCGACGACGAGGGCCCGGTGAAGATGCACGCCAACGCCGAGATGATCAACGGCGTGCTCAAGGACCGGATGGGCTTCAAGGGCTTCGTCATCAGCGACTGGCAGGCCATCGACCAGATCCCCGGCGACTACGCGAGCGACGTCCGTACGTCGATCAACGCCGGACTCGACATGATCATGGTCCCTACGGCGTACCGGGACTTCACCAAGACGCTTCAGGACGAGGTCACCGCGGGCCGGATCAGCCGGGCCCGGATCGACGACGCGGTGACCCGCATCCTGACCCAGAAGTTCCAGCTCGGTCTCTTCGAGAAGCCGTACGCGGACACCACGAACATCGGCCGGGTCGGCTCGGCCGCCCATCGTGCGGTGGCCCGTGAGGCGGTGGCCAAGTCGCAGGTCCTGCTGAAGAACGACGGTGCGGTGCTGCCGCTCAAGGCCTCCCAGAAGGTGTACGTCGCCGGATCCAACGCCGACGACATCGGCAACCAGGCCGGCGGCTGGACCGTCAGCTGGCAGGGCTCGTCCGGAAAGATCACCACGGGCACGACGATTCTGGACGGCATCAAGAAGGACGCAGCCTCGGCCACGTACTCCAAGGACGCCTCCGCCTCCACGGACGGCTACGACGTCGGAGTCGTGGTCGTCGGCGAGACCCCGTACGCCGAAGGCATCGGCGACGTCGGCAACGGCAACGACCTGGAGCTCACCGCCGCCGACAAGGCCGCGATCGACAAGGTCTGCGCCGCGATGAAGTGCGCGGTCCTGGTCGTGTCCGGCCGCCCGCAGCTCATCGGCGACCGGCTCGGCGACATCGACGCACTCGTCGCGTCGTGGCTGCCCGGCACCGAGGGCGACGGGGTGGCGGACGTGCTGTACGGGAAGCGCGCCTTCACCGGACAGCTGCCGGTCACCTGGCCGAAGTCCGAGTCGCAGCTGCCGATCAACGTCGGCGACGCGACGTACGACCCGCAGTTCCCCTACGGCTGGGGACTGACCACGCTGAAGAAGGCTCCGACCGGCGGCGAACTGACTCTCACCGCGCTCACGGTCGCCGCGCAGGTCGCGGAGAAGGCCGGGCTGGGCAGGACCGCGGCGGGGAAGGCGATCGTCGACCAGGCCAGGCTGCTGGTGCAGCAGAGGACCGGCGGGAAGCCGACCGCGGCGATGTCCAAGCCGTTCGCCGACGCGGACCATCTGCTGCTCACCGGAGATCTGACCGGGGCGCTGGCCAAGCTGAAGGCGGCGTACCGGGCCGCCTGAGGCGCACAGGAGTTGGGCGGGCCTTTCAGGGTCACAGAGACCCTGAAAGGCCCGCCCTTGCCCGTGGACTCACGCCGGTGCCCGGGCGGTCGGGACCCCGCTCCGCGCGGTCAGTTCTCGGCCTCTGCCTTCAGGTTGTGGAGCCAGGCGTCCAGTGAGGCATCCAATGCCGCCTGGAGTGCGGGGACATCGGCCTCGACCGGCGCTCCGGCCCAGGACTCCTCGGTGTGGACGTGCACGCCGTCCGGGCGCGGGGTGAAGGTCCACACGTGGACCGCGGTGATGCCCTGTGCCGGCCCGCCCCACGCGATACGGCGTTGCGGTGAGACCTGCTTGACGGTCGAGTCGATGTCGCTCAGGCCGTGCACCGACCAGCGGAAGACGGAGCCGGCCCGCAGCGGGCCGGGGGTCAGCTCGACCGCCTCGGTGACATCGGGCTGCCAGGTCGGCCAGGCCTCGACGTCGGTCTGGATCTTCCAGATCCTGTTCAGCGGCGCGTGGATGACGATGTCGTCACGGGTGATGACGGGGGCCCGGTGGTCGATCTCCACGGGGAGGTGGGAGCCGCCCGACATGCCGATCGTGAATGCGACGGGCAGGGCAACGGCCTTGGCGAGAAGGGGGACGAGCATGGTGGTACTCCTTGTGCGCGGTGAGGGGGTGGTCGGGTGGTGGCGGACAGGGGTTACGGGACGAGGACGACCTTCCCGGCGACCGTGCCCGACTCGGCCAGGCGCAGCGCTTCGCCGGCGCGGGCCAGGGGGAGTTCGGCGGCGACCCGGGCGGTGATCTCGCCGCGCTGCAGAGCCGTGAACACCTGGGTGAGGTCGGTGCGCAGCCGGGACCGGAAGCGGTTCTTGGAGAAGGCGCGGCCGGCCCAGACGTTGAAGAAATATGCGCGGCGGCCGTTGGGCAGCCAGTTCCACAGCCACACCCGGCCCAGGAGCTTGAGTACGGGCCATTGCCCCGATCCCTCGTCGTCGCGGGTGGCGGCGCTGCCGTAGGAGACGAGGGTGCCGCCGGGGGCGAGCAGCTGCCAGGAGTCGATGACGCTGCGGCCGCCGACGTGGTCGAACACGGCGTCCACTCCTTCGGGGGCGAGCTCCCGGACACGAGCAGGGACGTCGCCGCCCCGGTAGTCGACGGGGGACACACCGAGAGCGCGCAGCGCGGGGTGGTGGCGGGCGGAGGCGGTGCCGATGACCCGGACGCCGGCGCCGAGCGCCAGCTGGATGAGTATCGACCCGACTCCGCCGTTGGCCCCGTGGACGAGGACGGTCTGTCCGGCGCGTACGCGCGCCTTGCGGTGGAGCATCTGCCAGGCGGTGATGCCGTTGACGACCGCGGTCTCGGCCTCCGCGGCGCCCAGACCGGCAGGCACCTCGACCACGTCGGCGGCGTCGAGCACCACGTGGCTGGCCCAGCTGCCGGTCTTGGTCAGGGCGGCCACCTGCTTGCCGAGCAGGTCCGGGCCGACGCCTTCGCCGACGGCGAGCACGCTGCCTACCAGGTCGTATCCGGGGACGAAGGGGAACGGCGGCTGGTCGTAGTACCGGCCGCGGCGCATCTGCTGCTCGGCGAAGGACACTCCGGTCGCCTGCATGCGGATCAGGACCTGTCCCGCGGCCGGGGTGGGTACCGGCTGCCCGTAGCGGATCTCCAGCCCCTCCGGCTCGACCTTGCCCGGCAGGACGACCTCGACGCGCTCGACGGTGCTCATCACGACCTCCATTGTGTTTTAACTTCTCGCTTCTGTTAGGACCTATAACTAGAGTGAGTTCTTCTCTGGTCCGTGTCAAGCGTGTGGTTCGTTCGATCGTGATGAGGTGTGCCGTAAGTGATAACTTCTAACCATCTGGGTGATGCGGTGACGAGAAGGAAGTGAGAGGTGGCGCTCATGACCGGGAGTACGGCGACCCCCCGAGAGCGGTATCGGCAGCAGGTACGCGCGGAGGTCAAGGAGCGGGCCTGGGAGCAGATCGCCGGCGTGGGCGCGTCAGCGCTCTCCCTGAACGCGATCGCCAAGCAGATGGGCATGAGCGGACCGGCTCTGTACCGGTACTTCGCCGGCCGGGACGAGCTGATCACCGAACTCATCAAGGACGCGTACCGCAGCCTCGCCGACACGTTCCGAGGCGCTGCCGGCCTCGACCTCTCCGGCCTGGCGCAGGTACTGCGCCGCTGGGCCCTGGAGGACCCACACCGCTACTTCCTCATCTACGGCACCCCGGCGCCCGGTTACGAGGCACCGCAGGACGTCACCGCGATCGCGTCGGAGATCATGTCGACGCTGCTCGACGCCTGCATCGCTGCCGGTCCGGAGGAATCCCCGACAGGCGAGCAAGCCGCCTTGGACGCGTATTTGGAGGGCCACCGCGCCTGGGCCGCCGGCCACCCGACCGCTCAACCCGCGACCCTGCGCCGCGCCCTGGCCTTCTGGAGTCGCCTCCATGGCCTGCTCTCCCTGGAGCTGGCCGGCCACTTCGCCGGAATGGACCTGGACCCGGAGTTGCTCTTCGAGGCCGAGGTGGGCACTCTGTTGCCCCGCTGAACGGTCCTGGGCCCTGTCGGTACGAGGTGGCGGACGACCGCACGATCGCTGCGGCGGGGGGATTCGCGAGGGCCGCGGCCGACGCTCGCGCCCATGCGCCCTTGGGGAGTTCAGCGGAAACCGGGCCCACCCGGGCGGGCGGAGCAATTGTCGCCCACCTGGGTTAGCTTCGATATATGCGGAACAGGATGTTCCTCACCCTGCTGGCCGGCCTGCTGCTGATTCTGTCGGCAGCCGTGCCGGCCATGGCCCTGAGCGCGCAGAACGCCACGACGATCAACGACGTGGCCCAGGCCCTCCGTCAGGGACCGGTGTACGTCGATCCGGCAGCTGCGGACCAGCTGTCCGCCGGCCAGGCCGACGCCCTGGCCAAGAAGATCAAGGACGCCGACAAGCCGGTCTTCGTGGCGGTGCTGCCGCGGACCTCAGCGTTCCCCGAGGCCACGGTGTTGCGGACACTGCGCAACGACACCGGGATCACCGGCGTCTACGGAATCCGCCTCGGCGACACGTTCAAGCTGGGCGCGGACCGGTCGGTCATGTCCGTCGCGGCCCGCCAGAATCTCTCCGCGGCGCTGCAGGCCCCCGGCACGAATGCCGACGCCGCGACCCAGCTCACCGCCTTCGTCGACCAGGCCGTCGCCCAGGCGCGCGGCCACGCCCCCGCCTCCTGGAGCGGTGGTTCGACCGGGACGGGCTCCGGCGTGACGGCACTGATCGCCGTCGGCGCGATCGCCGTGATCGGCGGCGGGGCCGCGTACACGATGGTCCGCCGCAACCGCCGCCGCAAGGCGGAGGAGGAACGGGCGGCGCTCGACAAGCTCCGGATCGTCGTGGACGAGGACATCACCGCATACGGCGAGACCCTCGACCGCCTCGACTTCCACCCGGCGGAGGCGGGCGCCGACGACGCGATGCGCGCGGACTACGAGCGGGCACTCGACTCGTACGAGAGCGCCAAGTCGGCCATGGAGAAAGCCCAGCACCCCTCCGACGTGCGCGGGGTCACCCGGGCTCTGGAGGACGGCCGCTTCTCCCTGGCCGTCCTGGAGGCCCGACGCACCGGCCGCCCTCTCCCGGACCGCCGCCCCCCGTGCTTCTTCGACCCCCGCCACGGCCCTTCGGTGGCCGACGCGATGTGGACCCCGTCCGGCGGCGCGCCCCGTGAGGTCCCGGTCTGCGGCGCGGACGAGATCCGGCTGCGCGACGGCGAGGACCCGCTGAGCCGCACGGTCGACACCGGCGACGGCCGCCGCCGCCCGTACTGGGAGGCGGGCCCGGCATACGGCCCCTGGGCAGGCGGCTACTTCGGCGGCGGCATCCTTCCCGGCCTGCTGGTCGGCACCCTGCTCGGCTCGATGCTCTCGTCCCCGGCCTACGCGGCGGACTACGGCGGCGGCGACTTCGGCGGTGGCGACTATGCGGGCGGCGACTACTCCGGCTCCGACTTCGACGCGTCCGATTTCGGCGGCGGGGGAGACGGCGGAGGGTTCGGTGGGGGTGGTGATTTCGGCGGTGGCGGCTTCTGAGAGTCACTGCCGCCCACCGGCCGGCTCCGTCGGCCACCGCGCAGCAGAGGGCGCCCGCACTGCCGCTTTGCCGCGGTTGCGGGCGCCCTTGCATTCGCTGGAGTCAGCGTCCTGCCCGAGCCCGGCCTTCGGGGCTCAGGGACAGCGCATCAGCGTGGGAGCCGTTGCTACAGGTTCTGGTCGATCTGCATCTCCCGGACCCTGTCGTCACGGTGCGTCTTGTCATTCTTGATGGTGTACGTCGTCGCCGGGCCGGTGCCGCTGACCTTGGTGATCTCGCCCTGGCACTTCTTGTTGTCCTCGTCCCGGTACTCCACGCGCTGACCCTCGTTGTGCTGCATTGACTTCTCCACTTCTCGGTGTCGATCGGCAAGGGCCGCCCGGCTCTTCAGCCCGGGGCCTGCCCGTCCGGCGCCCGCCTCTCGTTGCGGTGCGCTATGCCAGATCACACCGAGTGCGGGCAGCCAGCGACTCCAGAGAGCCCAATGGGGTCATCTTCCGGGCGAATCCTGTGTCGTCCCCCGTGTCCCCTTGCGAGAGGGACGGCAGACGGTTCGGCGGGCGGTGGTGACTCGGGTGGCGGCTTCGAGGGAACCTCACCTTCAGTTGAAGCCGAAGTCCCGCGGCAGCGGCTCCTGCCGGAACAGCCAGGACGGGACGGCGTCCGCCAGTGCCTGGTAACCGGACGGATTCAGGTGCAGATGGTCGCCGTCGTCGTAGGCCGCCAAAATCTGTCCCGGCTTCTGCGGGTCACACGCCACCCGGTCGAAGTCGATCACGCTGACGAACCGGCCGCTGGTGCGGATCCACTCGTTGACCGTCTGCCGGGCCTTTTCGCGGTACCCCGCCGGATCGTCGTACGCGGTGTTGCCGCCGAAGGGGGTCAGCGTCGCCCCGTACACCCGGATGCCCTGGGTGTGCGCCCGGACGACGATCTGGTCGTAAGCCGCGATCAGATCGTCCGCCACCTGCTTCTGGGCGGCTTCCGAGGCATCGGCCGTGCCGATGTCGTTGACGCCCTCGAAGACGAGCAGCCACTCGACGCCGCTCTGCGCCAGCACGTCACGGTCCACCCGTGACAGGGCGTTGGGGCCCAGACCGTCGTTCAGCACCCGGTTGCCGCCGGCCGCCTGATTGAGGACCGCGGTGCCGGCCGTATCCGGGTGCGAGCGCAGTCTCTCCTGCAGCAGGTCGGGCCAGCGGTTGTTCAAGTTGGTGGTGGAGCCCCGGCCGTCGGTCAGCGAGTCGCCCAGCATGACAGCCGCCGCAGTGGTGGTCCCGGACCATACTTCGACGCCGCTCAGGAAGTACCAGTGGGCGGTCGAGGCCGCCCCGGCCAGGTCCTCCTCCCCGACATGGTTACCGGTCCGCAGGTACGACGTGGTCCGCGAACCGGGGTGCGAGGTGATGTTGTCGGACGCCTGGCCCTCGGCCAGGTACATCGTCACGGAAAGGTTGGAACCGGGCTCCAGCTCGAAGTCCAACGGGTCGGAGACGATCTCCGACCCGACCGGAACGACCGCTGACGGCCGGCCGTGGAAGGTGACCGTCCTGGAGGTCCCCGGCTGGATGGCACTGTCGCCCGCTCGCCCGCCGGCCGGAAGCGCAACCGAGACCGCGGTGATGGGCAGTGCCGCACCTCCGAAGGCGTTGGAAAAGCGCAGTCGCATCTGCCTTCCGCCGACCGACATATGAACGGTCTGCCGCAGAGTGCTGTCGGCGAGGACCAGATTGTCCTGTGTGAACGGCGCAGGCGGCATATTGCCGGGCTCGGTCAACTGCGGCATCGACGTCCAGGTATTCACCCAATGCTTTTTCAGCTGCCGCGCATGTGCGTCAACGGTCGATGCGGGCGCCTTGCGGGCGCCCTCCGCGTCCACGGCTCCCACCGCAGAGGCCGTCGCCACGGTGGCTGCGAGAGCCACTGTCACAGCCAGACCGACGATCGAAAACTTTCGAGCCATGGACTCTGTTCCCTCCATCGAAATGATCCACGAACGCTGTGGCGGTGACGGTAAGCGGGCTGATTATTGGGTGTCAAGAAGCCATACGCGATCCGACTTGAGTCGATGGGGAGGCGAAACTTTCGAAGGGTGGGAAAGAGGGTGATAGGGCACAAGGCGACTGCGCCTCGAACTGAGCAGCCATCAGGAGGCCTGCGGCGGGTGCGTTTTGGGCGTGCGGTGCCGGGGGTGTCCGCACGGCGAGCGGCGCGGCGATGGCCGCGCATTTCCCATGGCTCCCCGGGGTGTCTCAGAACAATGCTGGAACACCATGGAATGGATGCCGTGACGCGCGACTCGTCCGGTTTTTACGAACTGTCACGGCCGATGTGCCGCAGGCCTGGAAAATCCGATGCCGCTGCCGTTCGACGGTTACGAATTCCTCGGCTTGCGCACCAGGAGGCAGGCCCCAGGAGCCCGCCCGCTTTCCAGGTCACGAACCAGTGTGGCGTGCACCACGAGCCCGGCGCGGGTCGCCAACTCGGCGATGCGGTCGGGCGGCAACAGGTAGACGTCGAGGGTCATGGCGTGGCCGCCGTACCCCTCCTCCTTGCGCCGTCGTTCGTCGCCGACATGGAAGCCGAGCAGCAGGTGGCCTCCGGGGGCCAGCACCCGGTGGAACTCCTCGAACACCGTCGGCAGCACCTCCGGTGGCGTGTGGATGATCGAGTACCAGGCGACGACGCCGTCGAGTTCGCCGTCCGCCAGCTCCAGGGCCGTCATCGTCCCGACGTCGAACCGCAGGCCCGGGTGGTCCCGCCGGGCCACGTCGACCATCCCCGGCGACAGCTCCACGCCGAATGCCGGCAGGCCGAGGGAGTGAAGATGTGCTGTCACGTGGCCGGGTCCGCATCCCACATCGGCGACCGGGCCGCCGCCGGCGGCCCGCACGAGTTCGGCGAATGCGCCCAGCATCGCGCGCCCGAGCAGATCGCCCTCGAACGCGGGGCGTACGAGCTCGGCATAGTCGACAGCAACGGTGTCGTACGACGCCCGGGTTTCGCGCAGATGGGACGGCTCGGTCACGCCGCAGATGCTATTGCACCCGGCCCGGACGGCGTCAGAGCCGCGGAGGAAGGAAATGCCGAGCGCCCGCCTTCCTCCCCGGCGGGGGAATGGAGGGCGGGCGCGCTCGGGCCGGAGGACTTCCGGGGATCAGGCCTGCGGAGCGGCCTTGATCGCGGAGATGTCGAAGTTCAGCTTGACCTTGTCGCTGACCATCACGCCGCCGGTCTCCAGCGCCGCGTTCCAGGTCAGGCCCCAGTCGGAGCGGAGGATGTCCGCGCTGCCCTCGAAGCCGACGCGCTCGTTGCCGTAGACATCGGTGGCCGAGCCGTTGAACTCCAGGTCGATGGCGAGCGGACGCGTGACGTCCTTGATGGTGAGGTCGCCGGTGATCCGGTACTTGTCGCCGCCGAGCTGCTCGGCCTGCGTGGAGCGGAACGTCATGAGGGGGAACTTCTCGGCGTCGAAGAAGTCGCCGCTGACCAGGTGGCCGTCACGGTCGGCGATGCCGGTGTCGACGCTGGCGATCTTGACGTCGATGGAGGCGGCCGAGTTCTTCGGGTCCGCGCCGTCCAGCGTCAGGCTGCCCTCGTGCTCCCCGAAGGAGCCACGCACGTTGGTGACCATGGCGTGACGCACGGTGAAGCCGATGCTGCTGTGGGCCGGGTCGATGGCGTACTCGCCGGTCAGGGCAGTCAGGGCCGGGTCCACGGCGACGGGGGCGGACGGGGTGGCGGTGGACTTGCGGTTGAACAGAGCCATGGCTCCTCCTCGGGGGACGTGATCGAGCGGCAGTCGAAGTGGATGTTTAACCTTCAACGAGATTGACTGTAGACGCATCTTGTTCAAAGTTCAACATCAAGGAGCCGATTCGTTTCCGGAAGGGCGACGTTCACCTCACGGTCACGCGAGGCCCTCTGGCGGACGCGCGTAGAACTCGGGCACTATCTCCCTGCCCCCAGTTGTCATGAGCAGGAGGAGTTCCTCATGGTGTCCCGTATGACCCTGCGCCCCGTCCTGACCGCCCTCGCCCTCGTCCTCGGCGCCCTCTTCGCCCCCGGAGTCGGGGCCCTCGGCAGCGGCGCCACCGAGGCGCACGCCGTCACCAAGCTCACGCACGCGCAGGCGACGTCGATGTTCCGCGCGTCGGGCATCACCTGGTCGTCCTCGGGCGGCTGCTCCGACCGGAACAACTCCACCTGCACCTCGTTCGACCAGTTGAACCAGGCCACCGCCCAGGGCGCCCAGACCCTCAAGGGCGCCACGGGCTGCGCCCTCAACATCACCGGTGGCACCGAGACCGGGCACGCCAGCGGTACGTATTCGCACTGGAACGGCTACAAGCTCGACTTCGGCAAGTCCACCTGTCTCACCAACTACGTCCACAATGCCTTCAGCTACATAGGGCTTCGCGGTGACGGGGCCCCCCAGTACAAGTCCGGCTCCGGGAACATCTACGCGGACGAGGGCAACCACTGGGACGTGACGTACTACAACTGCGGCGGCTGCTGAGCCCGTACGCGAGGGTGCCCCCTGTCCGGCGACCGGACGGGGGGCACCCGCAGTTCTCCGCCGGGACCTCAGGACCCCACGCTCACCGTGAACCGCCGCGGGTTGCCGTCGTTCGCCGCGCCCGAGACGTCCGGCTGCCCGTCGGGACGGACATCGTCGTACGGGAAGGCGTACCCGATCGGGGTATTCGCGTGCACCACGCGCGACCAGTGGTTCGTCACCGCACCCCGGTAGTAGTCCGCCACCGTCGTGCCGTTCGGCTGGTCCGGGTGGGAGAGCATGATCGACCGGTTGAAGCCCGCGGCCAGCCGCGCCAGCAGCGCCTTCTTGTCGTCCGAGTCGCCCGGGTTGTTGGTGAACGGCCCGTGGTTGCAGGTGAAGATGTCCCTCGACGCCGGCTTGGTGAACGTGTGGCCGCCGTCGAAGGTCAGGGTGTCGCCGCTGACCCGGCCGGTCCGCACGCCCCGCCCGCCCTGGAGATCGATCCGCAGATCCGTACTCCGGTACTTCTCCCAGACCTGGTCGATCTGCGCGGTGAACAGGTCCCGGAAGGGCATCTGGTCCGGCCGGTCGAAGTAGGGCGCCATCAGGTTCTGCGGCGAGATCACCCGCAGCACGCTTCCGTCCGTGCCGCGGGTCACCAGCTTGTCCCATGGCTGCCCGTCGGCCGCCGCCCGCAGGATCAGACCGTCGGCGATCCGCTGCACGGCGCCGTTCGGCAGCGGTGCGACCGTGTGCGTCGAGTCGCCTTCCAGCGTCAGGCCGATCGGGAGCGCGGTGACCAGGTCGACATAACTGATGTTCGCGTACAGCTGCTGCGGATTGAAGGTGAACTCGCAGAACGACCAGGTGCGCCCGTAGTTCGCGTCGGTGGATGTCGCGAACGCCGGCTCGACCAGGGCGGGACCGGGGTTCAGGAAGAAATCCAGCGTGTCGTCGCGTACGAAATAGACACGGGCGCCGTACATCTGAGGAAGTGTCAGTGCGACGGGTCCGGTGCCCGCCGCCTTCAGTGGGATGGCGCAATCGACCGGGAGCGGCGTCTGCGGGGCGGCGGGGGAGTCGGGGCGGTAGACGCTGCCGTCGGCCCGCAGCAGTATCCAGCGGTCGGTGCCCTGCTCGTGTCCGGTGACATAGGCATGGACCGTGCCCGGCAACGATCGGTTCTCCAGGGCCAGTTCGCAGGTCGCGGCCGCGGTCGACGCGTGGGGGCCGAGGGTGCTTCCCCAGGTGGGGCAGGTGAGCGCGGTCGCGGTGGTGGCAGCGCCCGTCAGGAACAGTCTGCGCGAGATCACGGGGGGACTCCTGAGGTGTGGGGGGCCGCGGACGGGGCGATCGTGCGGTCAGGTGGTGCCGGGGGCGTCCGCGGTGCGCACCACTCTTGCGACGGCCGCGACAAGCGTCAAGACTTGTGACTGAGAGCGCTCTCAGAAAGGAGAAGTCTTCACAACTCGGCGTAACGGAGGGGTGGTTGGCGGATCGCTCCGGTGCAGATGCCGGTGTGGCGGTCAGGAAGTGAACGCCGCACCCGCCCCCGCCCGCGCACTGCCCACTTGGACTTACGCATCGCGGTTGTTGGACTGGAGGGCCCCGCGGGGCCGTACGTCGTTGACGGTGCGCCGACACGGGGACTACTCAGAGCACATGTCGCGAAGATTCACTTCGGCGGGCGCTGCAGCCGCCGCCTCAGCCGCAGTCCTGGCGCTCGTGGGGACCGCACTCCCCGCCGCAGCCGCCCCCCTGTCACCCGCCGCAGTCGGCACGGCCGTCCCCGCGGACGCCGCCGTCATCGGATCGCCGCAGCTCTCGGTCGCTGTCGCCGACGACTTCCCGCGCGTCCTGTCGTACACCGACCGGGCCAGCGGCAACCAGCTGTCCGGATCCACGAAGCCGGTCACCGAGGTCACCCTCAACGGCACCGCGCACGCCGTGCAGCTCAAGACCGCGCCCGAGGTCACCGACACGACCGCCCGGTACACGCTGACCTTCCCCGATCTGCCCGGCATCGAGATCGACGCCTCGCTCTCGGTCTCCGGGCGCGCCACCACCTTCAAGGTGACGGCCGTCCGCGACACCGAGGCGTTCCGGGTCGGCACCATCGACATCCCCGGCCACGACCTGGTCTCCGTCGGCTCCACCGACACCGGCGGCGCCACCGCCTTCACCCGGCTCGACCCGGATTCCACGCGGACCGCCGACGTCTTCGCCAAGGTCACCGCGGACACCGCCGCGGACAAGGCGCCGGTCGGTGCCTCGTACGCGATCGTCAACACCGGCTCGCTCGCGGCGGCCATCGAGTCCAACTCTTCGTACGACAAGCCGTCCGGTGCCACCGGCGGCGACGACGCCCGGTTCTGGCACCAGGCGCGCAAGGCCGACGACGGCAGCGTCCGGGTCGGCGTCTGGTCCGGGCAGTGGACCTACCGCGGCGCCGGAGCACCGGAGCCGGAGAGCGGCGCGGACCTCCCCTGGGCGAAGGTCGTCGTCACACCCGACGCCAACGGTGACAAGACCGTCGACTGGCAGGACGGCGCCGTCGCGTTCCGCACCATCGGCGTGATCGCACCCGGCAGCGACGACACCGCGGACCGGGTCGTCACCCACATCCCGTTCAACTTCGCCAGCCAGGCCACCCACCCCTTCCTGCGGACCCTCGACGACGTCAAGCGGGTCTCGCTGTCCACGGACGGCCTCGGGCAGATGGCGATCCTCAAGGGCTACGCCTCCGAGGGGCACGACTCCGCCCACCCCGACTACGGCGGCAACTACAACAAGCGCGCCGGCGGGCTGAAGGACCTCAACACCCTGCTGAAGGACGGCAAGAAGTGGGGCGCCGCCTTCGGCGTCCACGTCAACGCCACCGAGGCGTACGCGGAGGCCAACGCCTTCGACGAGAAGCTCGTCGACAAGACGAGGCCCGGCTGGAACTGGCTCGGCCAGAGCTACTACATCGACCAGCGGAGCGACATCAACAGCGGCAACCTGGCCCGCCGCTTCCAGCAACTGCGCAACGAGACCGATCCCAACCTCAGCATGCTCTACATCGACGTCTACTACTCGCACGGCTGGGTCGCCGACAAGACCCTCCAGTCCGTGCAGAAGCAGGGCTGGAACGTCGCCACCGAGTGGGCCGACAAGTTCGAGCGCGGCTCGCTCTGGTCGCACTGGGCCAATGACCTCGACTACGGCGGCGCCACCAACAAGGGGCTCAACTCGCAGATCATCCGGTTCATCCGGAACAGCGAGAAGGACGTCTGGAACAACAACCCGGTCCTCGGTCAGACCGCCATCGACGAATTCGAGGGCTGGACCGGCGAGACCGACTGGAACGCCTTCTACGACAACATCTGGCAGCGCAACCTGCCCGCCAAATACCTCCAGCACCAGAAGATCACCCGCTGGGACGGCAACGACATCACCTTCACCGGCGGTGTCCGTGGCACCGTCGAGGACGGCAGGCGGACCTTCTACGACCACGGCCGCAAGGTGCTGAGCGGCACCGACTATCTGCTGCCGTGGGACGGCGGGAAGAAGCTCTACCACTACAGCAAGTCCGGTGGTACGAGCAGTTGGGCCGTGCCCTCCGCAGGGAAGTACACCGTCTACAAGCTCACCGACAACGGCCGGGTCAGGACCGGAACGGTCAAGCCCGTCGACGGGCGGATCACGCTGACGGCCACCGCCGGACAGCCGTACGTCCTCTACCCGGACCACGCACCCGTCGCCGCCGACCCGAAGTGGGGCGAGGGCACCCCGGTCGACGACCCCGGCTTCAACGACAACGGGCTCGACGCCTGGTCGAAGACCGGCATCGCCGCCCGCGACACCGACGGCCGGGGACGCAACAGCGCCAAGCTCTCCGGCACCGGCACGGCGGCTCTCTCGCAGAGCATAACCGGCCTCGAGCCCGGCAAGCGCTACACCGCCTCCGCACTGATCGAGGTCGAGCCCGGCAAGACCCGGCACACGACGCTCACGGCCGGCGGGAAGTCCGTCGCCGTGGACCGCTCGACCATCGAGGACAACGTCGCCGCGTCGGACTGGCACGGCACGTACTTCCAGCGGGCCAAGGTGAATTTCACCGCCCCCGCGAGCGGCCGCACCACCTTCCGCATCGAAGCGGCCGAGGGAAGCGCCGCCACCGTGCGTGCCGATGACGTACGCATCGTCGCGGACGCCCCGGCGACGAAGAAGAACACCGTCGTGTACGAGGACTTCGAGGACGTCGACCAGGGCTGGGGCCCCTTCCTCAAGGGCGACGCGGGCGGTTCCACCGACCCCCGCACCGTCATCTCCCAACTGCACGCCCCGTACACCCAGGCCGGCTGGAACGGGAAGCTCGTCGACGACGTGATCGGCGGTAAGGAGTCCCTCAAGGCCCACGAGGAGAACGGCGGGCTCGTCTACCGGACCGCGCCCTGGACCGTACCGATGGCCGACGGCCACCGCTACAAGGTGGAGTACGACTACCAGTCCAGCCACGCCGGCGCCTACGAGTGGGTCGACGGATACGACCGGATCACGGCCGACGGCACCCCCGACTCGGTCGAGACCCGCACCACGGCGATCGGTCAGCAGCGCACCACGGGACACTTCTCCGAGACCGTCACGGCGGGCTGCGGTGACACCTGGGCCGGACTGCGCAAGCGTGACGACGCACCCGACGGTGCCGACTTCGTCCTCGACGGGTTCACCGTGACCGACCTCGGCGCCGCCCCGGCCGGTGAGATGGCCGCCTGCGGGACGCTCAGCGTCGACCCGGCCGCGGAGACCCTGGAGCCGGGCGTCGCAGGTGTCGTCGAGGCGAGTTTCACCAACTACGAGGCGACGCCGGTCACCGGCGTCTCGGTGAGCCTCACCGTCCCGGACGGCTGGAAGGCGGAGCCCGTGGGTGCGGTCGCCTTCGACTCGGTCGCGGCGGGCGCCAAGGTCACCGCCGGCTGGCGGGTCACCCCGCCGGTGGACGCCACGTACCGGACGTACCAGCTGAGTTCCGAGGTGTCGTACACGGTCGGCGGCGCGAAGCGGACTCTCGGCGCGCAGACGTCCGTGCGGACGCTGCCGCCGCCGCCCACCACGGACAGCTGGGCCAGCGACCTGGACTGGACCGCCGCCAGCAACGGCTGGGGACCGGTCGAGCGTGACCTCTCCAACGGTGAGACGGGTGCCGGCGACGGCTCCCCGCTGACGATCGGCGGCACCGTCTACGCCAAGGGCCTGGGCAGCCACGCCCCCGCGAAGATCCGCTACTACCTGGGCGGCAAGTGCACCTCGTTCACCGCCGAGGTCGGCGTGGACGATGTCCAGAAGAGCGCGGGCAGCGTGCAGTTCGGCGTCACGGCCGACGGCGCGGAAAAGGTGAAGTCACCGGTGCTGAGGGCGGCCGACACCGCCTGGTCGCTCACGGCGGACGTCACCGGCGCGAAGTACGTCGAGCTGGTCGTCGGGGACGGCGGCGACGGCAACGGCAACGACCACGCGGACTGGGGCAACGCGCGGTTCCACTGCGGGAGCTGACCGAGCGATCGGTGAGCAATGAGCAATGAGCAATGAGCGGTGAAAGGGGGTGGGGCCGGTCTCGGCCCCACCCCCTTCCCGTTCCCACGGGCGCGTGCTGAACCGGCGGGCGCCCGGTCCACACCACTGAGGTTCCGGAGGTCTTGTTGTGTCACTCCTGCCCGCCTGGTCCCGCCGTGTCTTTCTGGCCACCAGTACCGCCACCGCACTCGGCCTGGCCCTCCCCGGACAGGCCCACGCCGCCGCACCCGCCGGCGAGTTCGACACCCTCCGGCTGCGCTGGGTCGACCTCGCGCTCGGCACCGGATACGACGCCGCCGCCGAGCCCTACGCCTCTCGGCTCGCCGAGACCGGTGGACTCGCCGCGGGGTTCCGCGCCACCATGGCCCCCGCCGCAGCCTCCCTCTGGGCCGACCGTCCCTTCGACCCGCCGTCCGGCATCACCGCGAGCTACAGCCGCTTGTGGACGATGACCCAGGCGTACGCCCAGCAGGGCACCGGCCACACCGGTGACACCGCACTCCTCGCCGATATCGTCCGAGGCCTCGACCACCTCGCCGCGACGATCTACAACCCCGCCACCACCCGGTACGGCAACTGGTGGGAATGGCAGATCGGCAGCCCACGCCTCCTCATGGACATCGTCGCCGTCCTCCACGACCACCTCACCGAGGAACAGCGGCAGGCCGCCTGCGCCGCGGTGGACCACTTCATCCCCGACGCCATGCTCGGCGACTACAGCGGCACGTCCACCGGCGCCAACCGCGTCGACCTCTGCCGTTCCGTCGCCCTGCGCGGCATCCTCGGCCGCGACTCCGTGAAGACCGCCCTGGCCCGCGACGCCCTCTCGCCCGTCTTCCCGTACGTGACGAAGGGGGACGGCCTCTACGCCGACGGGTCGTTCGTCCAGCACACCTGGGTCGCCTACTCGGGAACGTACGGGCAGGTCATGCTCGACGGCCTCGGCCGGCTCTTCGCGCTGCTCGCCGGGTCCAGCTGGGCCGTCACCGACCCCAACCGGCAGATCATCCTCGACAGTGTCGAGCACGCCTACGCGCCGCTCATCCACGACGGTCTGATGATGGACAGCGTCAACGGCCGGGCCATCAGCCGGGGGCTGCTCAAGAGCGACGAGCGCAAGGTCATGCGGAGCGACCATTTCCACGGGCAGGGGCTGATCGCCGCCATCGCGCTCCTCGCCGGTGGCGCCTCGGCTGCCGAGCGCGACCGGTGGAACGCCATGGTGAAGGGGTGGATCGAACGGGACACCGTCACCCCGATCCTCACCGCGCCGCAGTTCGGCGTCGCCGATCTGTCCCGGCTGGCAGCCGTCGCCGCCGACACCGTCCCCGCCGCCCCCGAACCCGTCGGGCACACGCTCTTCACCGCCATGGACCGGGCCGTGCACCGCCGTCCGGGCTGGGTCGCCAACCTCTCCATGGCGTCGGAGCGGATCAGCTCGTACGAATGCGGCAACGGGGAGAACCCGCGCGGCTGGCACACCGGGGCCGGGATGCTCTACTGGTGGCAGGGGCGTTCGGGAGGCGACCAGTACACCGACTGGTTCTGGCCGACCGTCGACTGGTACCGCCTGCCCGGTACCACCGTCTCGACCAAGCGCCTCGCCGACCGCGCGGGCGGCGAATGGGGCGAACCACGGCCCGCCGTCCAGTGGGTCGGCGGCACGCACGACGGTGAGTTCGCCGCCGTCGGACAGCACGTCAAGGGCCTGGGATCCACCCTGCAGGCCCGCAAGTCCTGGTTCTGCGCCGCCGATACGGTCATCTGTCTCGGCGCGGGCATCAGCGCCGCCGACGGGGTCCCAGTCGAGACGATCGTCGACAACCGCAACCTCGGTCCGGAACCCTCCGCCGCGTTCACCCTCGAAGGCGGGGACCGTCCGCGCTGGGCGCACCTCGACGGCCACGGCGGATGGGTGCTGCCCGGCGGCGCCGCCCTGCGGACGCTGCGGGAGGCCAGGACCGGAGCCTGGTCCGACATCAACACCACCAGTTCCACCGAGCAGCGGACCCGCCACTGGCAGACCCTCTGGCTCGACCACGGCACCGACCCCACCGACGCCACGTACCTCTATCTGCTGATGCCGGGCGCCTCCCGCCGCACGCTCGCCGCCCGTGCGGCGGACCGGCAGTGGCTGACCGTCCTGGCCAACACCGCGGACCGGCAGGGTGTCGCCGTCCGTTCACTGGGGCTGACCGCGGCCAACTTCTGGCAGCCGGGCACGGCGGGCCCGCTCTCCGTCACGGCCCCGGCGAGCGTGCTCGTACGGGAGCGGCGTCACTCGACGACGGTGTGCGTGAGCGGACCCGACCGGAGTGGGACGCCCGTGGACGTGGTGTGGGAGCGTCCGGTGCGCGAGGTCGTCTTCGCCGACCCGGGGATCGAGGTGCGCGCCACCGGCCGCCGCCTGGTCCTGCGGGTCACACCGGGTACGGCAGGCGCCAGCCTGCGCTGTGAGGTCAGCCAGGGCCTTTCCTCCGGATCCCTCCGGGCTCCCTGATCCGGCCCGATCCGAAGGAGGAACGGCCCGAAAGGCCCTGGGCCGACGGGTCCGGACCACCGCTCCTGCGTGCGGTACGCACAAACGGCCCACACGCCCGGGGTGACGGGCTTGTGCCGTGCACCACAGTCCCGCTTTGTGGAGCTCCCACAAAGCGGGACCGCATTCCCCTGGTGGTTCGCCTGCATGGGGCAGGGGTTCTGTCCAGCTCCACCAGGAAACGGGTCAGGAGACTGTACGGAGTCGACGGCAGGATTTTCTTGGTCGGGTTCGTAGGGTCGATACATGACCGTTGTGGACGAAACCCCGGGCGAGCCGAGTGACACCCGTGGCCGGGTGGCCGAACTGCTGGCGCTGCGCGAGCAGGCCCGGCGCGGACCGAGCGACCGGGCGACCGAGGCCCAGCACGCCAAGGGCAAGCTGACGGCGCGTGAGCGCATCGAGCTGCTCCTGGACCCGGATTCGTTCAAGGAGGTCGAGCAGCTGCGCCGGCACCGGGCGACGGGGTTCGGCCTGGAGGAGAAGAAGCCGTACACCGACGGTGTCATCACCGGCTGGGGCACGGTCGAGGGCCGCACGGTCTTCGTCTACGCACACGACTTCCGGATCTTCGGCGGCGCACTGGGCGAGGCCCACGCCACCAAGATCCACAAGATCATGGACATGGCGATCTCGGCGGGCGCCCCGCTGGTCTCGCTGAACGACGGCGCCGGCGCCCGCATCCAGGAGGGCGTCAGCGCGCTCGCCGGATACGGCGGCATCTTCCAGCGCAACACGCGCGCCTCCGGCGTCATCCCGCAGATCTCCGTGATGCTCGGCCCGTGCGCGGGCGGCGCGGCCTACAGCCCCGCCCTCACCGACTTCGTCTTCATGGTCCGCGAGACCTCCCAGATGTTCATCACCGGACCGGACGTCGTGAAGGCGGTCACCGGTGAGGAGATCTCGCAGAACGGCCTCGGCGGCGCCGATGTGCACGCCGAGACCTCGGGCGTCGCGCACTTCGCGTACGACGACGAGGAGACCTGCATCGCCGAGGTGCGGTACCTGCTGTCGATGCTCCCGTCCAACAACCGGGAGAACCCGCCCATCGTGGCGAGCGACGACCCGGCCGACCGGCGCGGCGACGTCCTGCTCGACCTCGTGCCGGCCGACGGCAACCGCCCGTACGACATGCACAAGGTCATCGAGGAGCTCGTCGACGACGGCGACTACCTGGAGATCCACGAGCGCTGGGCCCGCAACATCATCTGCGCCCTGGCCCGGCTCGACGGCCAGGTCGTCGGCATCGTGGCCAACCAGCCGCAGTCCCTCGCCGGTGTCCTGGACATCGAGGCGTCGGAGAAGGCGGCCCGCTTCGTTCAGATGTGTGATGCATTCAACATTCCCATCGTCACTCTTTTGGACGTACCCGGCTTCCTGCCCGGCGTCGATCAGGAGCACGGTGGAATCATTCGGCACGGTGCGAAGCTGCTCTACGCGTACTGCAACGCCACGGTGCCGAGGATCTCGCTGATCCTGCGCAAGGCCTACGGCGGTGCGTACATCGTGATGGACAGCCAGTCCATCGGGGCGGACCTGACCTACGCCTGGCCCACCAACGAGATCGCCGTGATGGGCGCCGAAGGTGCCGCCAACGTCATCTTCCGTCGGCAGATCGCCGACGCCGAGGACCCGGAGGCCATGCGGATCCGCATGGTCAAGGAATACAAGTCCGAACTGATGCATCCGTACTACGCCGCCGAGCGCGGCCTGGTCGACGACGTCATCGACCCTGCCGAGACCCGCGAGGTACTGATCGCCTCGCTCGCGATGCTCCGGTCCAAGCACGCCGATCTGCCGTCCCGCAAGCACGGGAACCCCCCGCAGTAACCGCGGCTGCCGCACCATCCCGCACAGTCCGCCAGATACTGCCGAAAAGACGGAGACACATCCATGAGCGCTGTTCCTGCCGAGTCCGTGCTGCGCGTCGAGAAGGGTCTTGCCGACCCCGAGGAGCTGGCCGCCATAACCGCGGTCCTGCTCGCCCGCGCCGCAGCCACGTCCGCCGCCCCGGCCCACAGGGGCCGTACCTCCGCGGGCTGGCGCCGTCTGGAGCGCACCCCGGGCTTCCGCGCCCCGCACTCCTGGCAGGGCTGAGACCCCCTGTCCTCGATCGCCGGACGGGCTTGGAATCAAGCCCGTCCGGCGATTCGTTTCAGCCCGTCCGGCGATCGAGGACACGGCGCGGTCGAACCCCCGCAACGCGGAAGGCCCCGCACTCCCGAAGGAGTGCGGGGCCTTCCGCATGGCTGCCGGAGACTACCGCAGGCGGGCCATCAGCGCATGCTCGACCAGAGTGATGAGCGCGCTCTTGGCATCCGCGCGGTGGCGGGCGTCCGTGGTCAGGATCGGGGTGTCGGGGCCGATCTGCAGGGCCTCGCGCACCTCGTCCGGTGTGTACGGCTGGTGTCCGTCGAAGCCGTTGAGGGCGATGACGAAGGGCAGGCCGCTGTTCTCGAAGTAGTCGACGGCCGGGAAGCAGTCGGCGAGACGCCGGGTGTCCACCAGGACGACGGCGCCGATCGCGCCGCGGACCAGGTCGTCCCACATGAACCAGAACCGGTCCTGACCGGGGGTACCGAAGAGGTACAGGATCAGGTCCTGGTCCAGGGTGATACGGCCGAAGTCCATGGCCACCGTCGTGGTGGTCTTGTCCCCGGTGTGTGTCAGATCGTCGATGCCCGCGGACGCGGACGTCATCACGGCTTCGGTGCGCAGCGGGTTGATCTCCGAAACGGCACCGACGAACGTGGTCTTACCCACGCCGAAGCCCCCTGCCACCACGATCTTCGCGGAGGTAGTGGAGCGGGCTGCTCCGCCGCTAGAGCTTGCGAAGTCCACTGAGCACCCTTTCGAGCAGTGTCACATCTGGCTGGCCGCCGGCGGACTCGTCGCCGCCGGGCTGATGGATAGCGACGAGTCCGGCCTCGGCCAGGTCGGCTACGAGGATCCGGGCAACGCCGAGGGGGATCGAGAGAAGCGCCGAGATCTCGGCGACCGACTTGATCTCGAAGCACAGCCGGCAGATCCGCTGGTGCTCGGGCAACTGCCCTTGCAGCCGGGACGGATCGGCCGTGGTACTGACCAACGCCTCAATGGCGAGCTGGTAGCGCGGTCGGGTCCGGCCGCCGGTCATGGCGTACGGACGGACCAGCGGGTTGTGCGCCTCCGGCGCGGCGGGCTCGGCGGCCCGCCGCGGCTGCACCGGCTGAATCCGGGGCTGCTGGGGCGCGCCCAACCGGTGCGGCCGCTGAGGGTGCTGCGGCTGCTGGGGCCACCCACCGTCCTGGGCCTGCGGCCACCCGCCGCCCTGTGCCTGTCGGGGCGGATACGGCTGCTGAGGCGGCTGATAGGGCTGCTGCGAGCCCTGTCTGCTGGGCGTGGAGGGGAAGTTGAAACGATTGTCCCCGTGCTCACCCGGTACCTGCTGACCACCGTCGTACTGGTGTCCGCTTGGGGGTGTTGCCACGTTTCCTCCTCCGACTGCCGGTCCCGGTCCCAGTGGGGCCGCGCCAACGCACCCTATGGCGCGGTGGCGCGAAACGCACCGTCTGTCTATTAGTTAAGAAGACTTCCCTGCAGTTCGGCACGGAGGTCGGGTGTGAGGACAGTGCCCGCACGGTCGACGAGAAGTGCCATTTCGTACCCAACCAGACCGATATCGGCGTCCGGATGTGCAAGAACTGCCAGCGAAGATCCGTCAGAGATGGACATGATGAAGAGGAATCCGCGCTCCATCTCCACAACGGTCTGGTTCACGGCGCCGCCCTCGAAGATCCGCGAGGCGCCCGCGGTCAGCGAGGTCAGACCGGAAGCAACGGCCGCCAGCTGGTCGGCACGGTCGCGTGGGAATCCCTCGGACATGGCCAGCAGGAGTCCGTCGGCGGAGACCACCACCGTGTGCGACACCCCGGGGGTGTTGTCCACGAAGTTGGTGATCAACCAGTTGAGATTCTGCGCCGCCTGGCTCATCGGGCTCACACTAACGCTCCTGGTTGTAGGTATTACTTGCGTCCGAACCAGCGTTACGTCCCCGCTGAATGCCCCGGCGCAGGTTGCTCAACCTGCCCCGGACGTCCTCAGGGGCGCGGGAGACCTGAGGGCCACCCTGCTGGGTCTGCTCCGCCGTGCCCTCGACCAGATTGGCCTTGGGCACCCGCCGGGGAAGTCCGGACGGGGTGACCCCGCCCGCCTTCGGCTCCCGGAGCTTCTCGGCCCGCTCCCAGCGCTCGTCGTTCTTCGAGCGCCAGTCGTCGGAGCCGTTCCCGTCCTGCTGCGCGGGCGACGGCCGCTGCGGCAACTCCTGCTGCTGCGGCGGCTGCTGCTCGGCTGAGACGGGCTGCTCGTTTCCGCGGCCGGTGGGCTGCCAGTGCTGCTGACCGCCCCGGCGCGGCAGACCGGCATCGGTCAGCTCGTGGCCGGCGTTCGGGGTGGGACCCGGACGGTCGAAGCCTACGCGCTCCTGCGGCTCCGCGGGAGCGCTGGGGACAGATTCCGGTTCAGCCTGCGGTGTGGGCTCGTACGCGTCTTGGTACGTACCCTGATCTGCCCACTCTTCCTGGTGGGGCTGGGCTGCGAACTTTTCGTCGTAACCCTGCTGAGCGCTCTCCGGGGTGGCATATGTCGCCTCCGGATAGCCGTTCTGCGGTGCGTAGTCGGAGTGCTCCGGATAGCCGGTGTCGCCGCGGTACGGGTCGTAGGAACTGTCGTACGCGGCCTGCGCGTACTGCTCCTGCTCCTGACCCTGTTGCGGCTCCTGTGCGTACGGCTCCTGTGCGTACGCGTCCTCGGTGTATGCGGTGTCCGAGAAGGAGGCGTCCGCGAACTGCGGGTGCTCATCGCCCGTCTGGGCCTCCAGCGCCGCCCGGCGCTCCTCACGCATGAGCGAGCGGCCCACCGGGTCCAGCTGCGCGGCGTCGCCCGGCTGGTCGTACCGGGAGTCGTCGAAGCCGAGCTCGGCCGCCGTGCGCAGCCGGGGCTGCTGCGGCTCCGGCTCGAACGAGGGCTGCTGCGGGATGATCGAGGAGACGGTGAAGTCGTCCTGAGGGCCGACGGAGCCGAGGCCCTCGCCCCCGCCGCCGTGGGTGATCGCGTCCGGCAGCATGACCAGCGAGGTGGTTCCGGCCTGTTCGCCCGAGGGGCGCAGCTGGACCCGGATACCGTGCCGGTCGGCGAGCCGGCCGACCACGAAGAGCCCCATCCGCTGGGAGACCGCGGCGTCCACGGTCGGCGGGTTGGCCAGCTTGTGGTTGATGTCCGCGAAGTCCTCGGCGGTGAGGCCGATGCCCTTGTCGTGGATCTCGACCATCACGCGGCTGTCCGGCAACCGGGTCGCGGTGACGCGGACCTTGGTCTGCGGCGAGGAGAACGTGGTGGCGTTCTCCAGCAGCTCGGCAAGCAGGTGCACGAGGTCGGTGACGGCTTGACCGTGGATCTCGGTCTCCGGGACACCGGAGAGCTCGATGCGCTCGTACGACTCCACCTCGGAGGAGGCGGCCCGCAGGACGTCGACCAGCGGAACCGGCTGGTTCCAGCGGCGGCCCGGCTCCTCGCCGGCGAGAACGAGGAGGTTCTCACCGTTGCGGCGCATACGGGTGGCCAGGTGGTCGAGCCGGAAGAGGCTCTCCAGCTGGTCCGGGTCGGCCTCGTTGTTCTCCAGGTCGGTGATGAGGGTCAACTGGCCCTCGATCAGCGACTGGTTGCGGCGCGACAGGTTGGTGAAGATCGCGTTGACGTTGCCCCGCAGCATGGCCTGCTCGGCCGCGAGCCGCACCGCCTCGCGGTGCACCTGGTCGAAGGCGCGGGCGACCTCGCCGATCTCGTCCTGGCTGGTGATCGGAATCGGCTGGACCCGGGTGTCGACCCGGCCCGGCTCGGTCCGCGACAGCTGGTCGACCAGCATCGGCAGCCGCTGCTCGGCGATCGCGAAGGCGGCGGTACGCAGCTGGCGCATCGAGCGGCTCATCTGGCGGGCCATGAGCCCGGCCAGGACGAACGCGGCCAGCAGGGCGACCAGCACGATCGCGGCGTTGACGATGGCGTCGGTCTTGGCGCTGGAAGAAATGTCCGCGGCCTCGGTCACCGCCTTGCCGACGAGCTCTTCCTCGACCGTGGTGTAGCCGTCGAACTTGGCGGTCGCGGCGGCCATCCAGGTCTCGGGCGTGATGCCCTTGGCGGCCAGCTTCTCGGGCGACTTGCCCTGGCCGATCTGCTGGGCCATCCCGTCGAAGACCGAGCCGTCGATGCTGGGCGGCGCGACGAACGGCACACCGGCCGCGTCGGCCTGCTCCTTGGCGGTCTTCAGCTTCTTCGCACCCTCGGCCGCCTTGGCGGCCATGACCTGCTTCAGTCGCGCGGAGTCGGCCTCCGTACCACCGGAGACGAACTCGCCGAGGGCGATCTGCTCCAGGTAGTTGTACGAGCCGAACGCCTTGACCTGGGCGTCGAACTTGGGGCCCTCCTGGCTCGGGCGTACCAGCAGGTGCATACCGATGGAGCGCTGAAGCGATTCTGCTGCCTTGGCCAGCTCGAGCGCGTAGACCGTACGGCCGTAGCTGGTGATGTTGCCGGTGCCGAGGCCGAGCTCGTTGCAGAACTCCATCAGGGAGTGCTGAACCTTGACGTAGCCCTCTTCCGTCTTCACCGGGTCCATGGCCTCGGCGTAGGCGGCCTTGCGCAGATCGGGGAGCTTGGGCTCCTCCTGCTTGAACAGCTGGAGACGGCGCTCCAAGCCCTGCTTCTTCGGCATGTCCTGCACGGCGTCGTCGAACTTGGCGGCGGCGGCGTCGGTGGTGGCACGCACCTGGGAGACGACCGCGGCGTCACGCTTGTTCGACAACAGGGGCTGCGCGGAGAGGTCACGCTCGTTGAGTAGTGCCTGCCCGTACTCCGAGGCCGCGCGGACGATCAGCGCGGTCTTCTCGGCGTCCTGGGCCTCATTCCACGTGTCGATCGACCCCTTCACCTGGAAGCCGCCCATGACGAGGCCGACCAGTACAGGGATCAGAAGGATCGCGTTCAGCCGGGTGGGCACCCGCCAGTTGCGGGGGGACAGCCGGCTGGTGCTGCCACCGGCCGGTGCCTGTTCGGACACATCGGCGGGTGACGCCGCGGTGCGCGGTGGCGGGGTGAAATTGCCCCGCTCCGACTGAACTGCGGAGCCCTCGTTGCTACGCCTCACTCGACCAACAACCTCTCGGCGTCGGCACCTACGCTGTGCCGTTTTTCGTTCAGGGCCGTACTACTCGGGAGTTTCGTCGAATTGCAGCACGGGGACCGGCCGCGTTCCAAACACTCGGAATGAGCCATTCCGAGTGGTCCAAGCCGCAGATAAAACGGGCATAAAGAGCGAGCCCCGTCAAAAGGCGGGGCTCATGTGAGCACAGTGATACCGGCCGAACGCATCGGGTGTCGAAGCCGGGTCAATTCTCTGTCGAAACGTTATGAACACGGGGGTGGATCGTGTCAAAGGACACAGTCCACCCCCGTGTGACTACGGCAACTGCCGTATGCCCATACCGACTTGCGGCGAGCTTTCGGCTACTTCAGCCGGGCCATCAGCGCGTGCTCCACGAGCGTGATCAGACCGCTCTTCGCGTCGCCGCGGTGGCGGGCATCCGTCGTGATGATCGGGGTGTCGGGGCCGATCTGCAGGGCCTCGCGCACCTCGTCCGGTGTGTACGGCTGGTGTCCGTCGAAGCCGTTGAGGGCGATGACGAAGGGCAGGCCGCTGTTCTCGAAGTAGTCGACGGCCGGGAAGCAGTCGGCGAGTCGCCGGGTGTCCACCAGGACGACGGCGCCGATCGCGCCGCGGACCAGGTCGTCCCACATGAACCAGAACCGGTCCTGACCGGGGGTACCGAAGAGGTACAGGATCAGGTCCTGGTCCAGGGTGATACGGCCGAAGTCCATGGCCACCGTCGTGGTGGTCTTGCCGCCGGTGTGCGTCAGATCGTCGATGCCCGCGGACGCGGACGTCATCACGGCTTCCGTACGCAGCGGGTTGATCTCCGAAACGGCACCGACGAACGTGGTCTTACCCACGCCGAAACCGCCCGCCACCACGATCTTCGCCGAGGTGGTGGCCCGGGCCGCACCGCCGCTAGAGCTTGCGAAGTCCACTGAGCACCCTTTCGAGCAGTGTCACATCCGGCGCGCCGCCGGCCTCTCCGTTGCCCGGCTGGTGGATGGCCACCATGCCGGCTTCCGCCAGGTCCGCGACGAGAATCCGGGCCACACCGAGCGGCATCGACAGCAGCGCCGATACCTCGGCCACCGACTTGACCTCACGGCAGAGGTGGCAGATCCGCTGGTGCTCCGGGAGCAGCGTCGCCAGATGCGCCGGGTCGGCCGTGGTGGATACCAGGGCCTCTATGGCGAGCTGGTAGCGCGGCCGGGTCCGGCCGCCGGTCATGGCATACGGACGGACCAGCGGCTGGTCGCCTTCACCTTCGTACGACGCGTGGTGCAGTGCGCCGTACGGATCGGGTGAGGCGGGTGGCGGGGTCATGAATCCTCCGGGCGTGACAGCAAGGGGTCGGCTTGCCGTCTGAAGGGGCCGGTGGGGGGCTGAAACGGCCGGACGGGCGAGGGTGGGAGTGCGGTACCTGGGTCAATCGTGTCGGTCACCGGTTCATCGCCGCCTAGTGGAGCAGGCTGCCCTGGAGTTCGGCGCGGAGGTCCGGGGTGAGGACCGTTCCCGCGCGGTCGACCAGTAGGGCCATCTCGTACCCGACCAGACCGATGTCGGCGTCCGGGTGGGCGAGCACGGCCAGTGAGGAGCCGTCCGAGATGGACATCAGGAAGAGGAACCCGCGTTCCATCTCGACCACGGTCTGGCTGACAGCGCCGCCCTCGAAGATCCGGGAGGCGCCCGCGGTCAGCGAGGTGAGCCCGGAGGCGACCGCCGCCAGTTGGTCGGCGCGGTCGCGCGGGAATCCTTCGGACATCGCCAGCAGCAGGCCGTCTGCGGAGACCACCACCGTGTGGGACACCCCAGGGGTGTTGTCCACGAAGTTGGTGATCAACCAGTTCAGATTCTGCGCGGCCTGACTCATCGGGCTCAACTAACGCTCCTGCTGGTGAGTGGGGCCGAGTGGGAAACTGCCGGTCGACGGGCCGTTGTTGGCCTGCCGACCCTGCTGGACACCCCGGCGGAGATTGGTCAGGCGCCCGCGCACGTCATCGGGCGCACGCGAAACCTGAGGACCGGACTGGTGGTTCTGCTGCTGGGCAGTGCCCGGCACCAGATTGGCACGCGGCACCCGGCGAGGCAGTCCGGAAGTGGTGATTCCGCCTGCTGCGGGCTTCTTGGCCCGCTCCGCCTGCCGTACGAGTTCGTCGTTCGGCGAGGCACGCCAGGAGCTGGTGGTGCCGGTGTCGCTCGCGCCGCGGCGCGGCATGGGGGGAGCGGAACGCTCAGGGGAGGACTGCTGAGGGGCGCCCGGCGCCTGCGGCTCGGCGGGCGGCTGGTGGCCGCCCTGGTGCGGGCCGTGGAACCAGTTCGTCTCCAGCGTGTCGTACAGCGGCGTACGACCGTCCCCGGGACCAGCCGGAGGCAGAGCCTCGGGCTGGGGCTGGGGCGGCAGCACCGGGCGGTACTGCGCCTCGGGGGCGGGAGCGGCGGCCGGACGCGGCGCGCCGAAGTCCTCGGCGTCCCGGCCGCGCTGACGCGGCCCGGGGATCCCCTGGTCCTGGAAGGACTGCGGGACACCGAAATCCGGGCGGTCGAACTGCGCCGTGCTCGCGGGGTCCTGGTGCTGCGGGGCCGGGGCCGAGAAGTCCGGCCGGGCGAACTCGGCGGTGGAGCCGGGCCCCTGCCGGGCGTCCATCGGCGGGCGTCGGTCCATGGACGGATTCATCGGCCGCTGGAACTGGCCGGTGGACTCGGGCTCCTCGTGACCGCGCGGGGCGTCGAGCGGAGTACGCCGCGGGACCGACGGGTCCTCGGTGCCCCAACTGGTGGTCTGCGGGCGCTGCGGCTGCGGGTTGCCACCGGGCAGCTCGGCACGCGGACCGCCGACCGGCGGCAGCTGACGGCCGGGGTTGCCCGGACTGCCGGGCCGCTGGAAGCCGTCCTGGCCGTCGGGAGCGTCGTACCGCGGCTGCTGCGGGGCCTGCCGGGCACCCGGACCGTTCTGCTGACCGGGCTGCCCCGGCCGGTTCTGACCGAACAGGTTGGCCTGACCCGACTCCGTACGACCGGAATCGCCCTGGTCGCCGCGGGCGCCGAGCCGGGCACCGCCGCCGAAGGCGCCGGACAGTCCGCCGCCCTGACGCGGCGGCTCCTGCCGCGAAGCGTCCTGCGGGCCGGTGTTCGCCAGCCCGGTGTTCTGGAAACCGGTGTTCTGGAAACCGGCGTTGTGCTGGCCCTGTTGGTTCGGCTGGCCTTGCTGAGGCTGCTGGTTCGACTGGCGGGGACCGTTGTCGCGCGCCGGCAGCGCGGCCCGCGGACCCGAGCCCGCACCGACCTGCCCGCGCTGCCCACCGGGAGCCGCGCCGAGACCGCGCGCCGGGGCGCCCGGAGCGCCGCCGAGACCCGGACGGTTGCCGTTGCCATTGCCCGCGCCCGCACCGTTGCCGCCGGCGAGCAGACCGCCCTGGGCGGACGGCTGCTGGCCCGGTACCTGCTTCGGGCCCGGCTGCTTGCCGCCGTGCGCGACATCGACGGGGAGCATGACCAGTGCGGTCGTGCCACCGGAGTCGGACGGCCGCAGCTGGATCCGGATGCCGTGACGCAGGGACAGCCGGCCGACCACGAACAGACCCATGCGGCGGGAGACGGAGACGTCCACGGTGGGCGGCGACGCGAGCCGCTCGTTGATCGCCGCGAGGTCCTCGGGGGAGAGGCCGATACCGGTGTCGTGGATCTCCACGAGCACCCGGCCGTCGGGCAGTGCGTGACCGGTGACCCGGACCTTCGTCTGCGGCGAGGAGAACGACGTGGCGTTCTCCAGCAGCTCGGCGAGCAGGTGCACGAGGTCGTTGACCACGCGGCCGGCCACCTCGGTGGCGGGCACCGCGGCCAGTTCGATGCGCTCGTACTGCTCCACCTCGGAGGCGGCGGCACGGAGCACGTCGACCAGTGGGACGGGGCGGGTCCACCGACGGCCCGGCTCCTCGCCCGCGAGGACGAGGAGGTTCTCGCCGTTACGGCGCATACGGGTCGCGAGGTGGTCGAGCTTGAAGAGCGAGGACAGCTGGTCCGGGTCGGCCTCGCGCGACTCCAGCTCGGAGATGAGCGAGAGCTGACGCTGGATGAGGCCCTGCGAACGCCGCGAGAGGTTGGTGAACATCGCGTTGACGTTGCCCCGCAGGAGGGCCTGCTCGGCGGCGAGGCGGACCGCCTCGCGGTGCACGTCGTCGAAGGCCGCGGCCACCTGGCCGATCTCGTCCCGGGAGTGCACACCGACGGACTCGACCGAGGTGTCGACGTCCTGCGGGTCCGACTCGGAGAGCTGCTTGACGAGTTCCGGCAGCCGGTCCTGGGCGACCCGGGTCGCGGTGTCCTGCAGCCGTCGCAGCGAGCGGATCATGGACCGGGCGACGACGAAGGCGCCGACCAGGGAGACACCGAGCACGAGGAGGATGAGCGCACCGCTGATGATGGCTTCGCGCTTGGACGCGTCGCGGAGATCGCGGGCCTTGCCCTCCATCTGGCTGAGGAGGGTCGCCTCGATGGTCTTCATCGCCTGGATCTTGGTGGAGCTCTGTTCGTACCAGTCCAGGTACGAACGCGCAGGCTGCCCCGTCGTGCCGTTTTGGGTGTTAAGCACCTTCTCGGCGTAGGTGTCGGCGGCCTTGATCTCCGGGTTGCCGTTCTCCAGCGACGCCGTCAGCTGTTCGGCGTTCTGACCGGTGGCCGCGTAGGTCGACTTGAACGACTCCATGGCCGAGTTCTCCTTGCGGAGGGCGGCCCTGCCGAACTGCTGGTCGTTCTCGTCGAGATGCGATCCCTTGAGGCTGCCGCCCCCGCCCGGCAGCGCCGCGGCGATGATCGCCCGCTGGACCGACGCGTACTCCTTGGCGGAGGAGAAGGCCGCCAGGGCACGGGTCCGCTTGATCATCTCCGGGTTGCTGGTGGCCTGCGCCATGTCCTGCGAGAGGCTCAGCAGCGAGGTGATCAGCTGGCTGTACTGGTCGACGGTCTGGAGGCTCGGGCTGCCGTCCGCGTACGCCTCGTTGCGGATGTCGCGGATATGGCCGATCTGGTTGGCGATCTGGTTCACGCTCGCGTGGATGGACTCCAGGGCGTCGTCACCCGTGGTGTCGCCGATCGCGTTCGTCGCCTGCAGGAAGGCGGTCTTCGCTCGGTCGGTCCTCTTGCGTGGCTCGGTGACCTTGAAGTCGTCGGCCTTCACGCCGTTGGACAGCGGACCCGCCGACCGGTCGCGCTCGTCCTGGAGCGCAATGGCGAGCGCGGTCGCCTGCTTGGTCATCTGGGTGAGCAGCTGCATATGGTCCAGCTGCTGCATGTCGTTCATGGAGTCGTTGATGCGCAGACCACCCAGGGTGGTCGCGGCGACTACCGGAAGAGCGAGCAGAGAGACCAGACGCGTACTGATGCGCCAGTTGCGAAGAGCTACTCGCGAACCCGTGTTGACGGGGCCCCGGGGCTGGAGTGGAGCGACCGGGTCGGCGCCGCTGTTGGCTGTGGCACCTGAGCGCGGTGCGTGGTCGCTGCTGTCGCCGGCCGCGGCCGGTCCGGGGTTCTGGGCGTGCTGGGGCGAGGAACCGCGGTCGTTCCCGCCGTGCGGCTCCTGTTCCGCCGCAGCGCTGCCATCCCTCTTGAAACGTCCCTGCACTAGCGTCGCAACCTCTGGACCAGGCGTCCCTCCGCCTGGACGGGCGGGACGGTGTCGGCGTCGTGGGGCGTTGTACCCGCCCCATGGTGGTCGTGAGTGACCGGCGCTCTTCCCCTTCCCGCCGCCACTCGGCGCTGCGTTGCGCCCCCTGCGCGCCGGCCTGAAACCCGCGGCGGTGCGTGGAATTCCAGCACAGTGCCGGATCTCCAACAAGGCCCGCGTACCGGGCTGTGACCTGGGTGACGCGTTGTGATGGATGCGTCACGAACCGTGGAGAGTGTTCAGGGTCAAAGCGGGCGTTAGGGGGCGAAACAGGTGGGAGTAGGGAGTGTCCCAGTCGAGATGATCGGGAGCGGAATGATTCATTCAGTGGTGCAATGTCCGTTTCGCTGGCCCCGGTCGACCGCCCGAAATGAGGTAATTGTCAACGCGTTCGTGAGCAAACTCACATGATGATCGCCATCTCTTCCGGGGGTCCGGAGGGAATTGGATGTTTAGCCTGACGCTTTACAGGGATGGCAAATCCGACAACCGGCGCCCCTCCGGGCGGCGCCCGTACCGACAGGGTCCGAACGGCAGATGAAGACGACGATGATGTTCCGCAACATTGCCAACCCCCGGCGCACCACGCTGGCGCACCTCAAGGACGCCGAAGCGCTGCAGACGCCGGAGCAGCCGGAGCACGCCGTCGACCTGCCGACACAGACGGCCAACCCGCGTCGCACCGTCCTCATGGTGGCCCCGGCGGCAGCAGCCGCCTCGACCGCCGGGTAATGGGCGCGGTTGTCCCCCTCACCCGCGTTAGCCTGGAGCGTCAGTCTTCAGCCAGCCAGCAAGTGAGGGGCGACAGCATCCCGTGCGCATCGCCAGGTTCTCCATCGACGGCAATGTCGCCTTCGGCGCGGTCGAGGGCGACGGCACCGTCGGCTCCGGTGACCTCGTCCTCGACATCATCAAGGGCATTCCGTACGCCGACTTCGAGCTCTCCGGCACCAAGGTCCCGCTGAGCAAGGTCCGGCTGCTGCCGCCCGTGCTCCCCAACAAGGTCGTGGCCATCGGCCGCAACTACGCGGAGCACGCCGCCGAGCTCGGCAACGAGGTCCCGGACGTACCGGTCGCCTTCTTCAAGCCCACCACCTCGGTGATCGGCTCCGGGGACGCCATCGAGTACCCTTCCTTCTCCAACGAAGTGCACTACGAGGCCGAGCTGGCCGTCGTCATCGGCCGTATGTGCCGCGAAGTGCCGCGTGAGCGAGTCAAGGACGTCATCTTCGGCTACACCTGTGCCAACGACGTCACCGCCCGCGATGCCCAGAAGCGTGAGAAGCAGTGGGCCCGGGCCAAGGGCTTCGACACGTCCTGCCCGCTCGGCCCCTGGGTGGAGACCGACCTCGACCCCAGCGACCTCGCCATCCAGACCACGGTCAACGGCGAGCAACGCCAACTGGGCCGTACGAGCGAAATGATCCGCTCCATCGAGGACCTGGTCGTCCACATCACGGAGGCGATGACGCTGCTCCCGGGCGACGTGATCCTCACCGGCACCCCGGCAGGGGTCGGGCCCCTGCACGTCGGCGACGAGGTCGCCGTCACCATCGAAGGCATCGGCACTCTCACCAACAAGGTGATCAAGCGTGGCTAACACGAACTCCCCCAAGCCCTCGGCTTCGTTCGAGCAGGGGGTACCCCCCCGCGTACGTTTCTGTCCCTCCCCGACCGGCAACCCCCACGTGGGCCTGGTCCGCACCGCCCTGTTCAACTGGGCGTTCGCCCGGCACCACGGCGGCACCCTGGTCTTCCGCATCGAGGACACGGATGCGGCGCGCGACTCCGAGGAGTCGTACAACCAGCTGCTCGACTCCATGCGCTGGCTCGGCTTCGACTGGGACGAGGGTCCCGAGGTCGGCGGCCCGCACGCCCCGTACCGGCAGTCGCAGCGCATGGACATCTACAAGGATGTCGCCCAGAAGCTCCTGGCCGGCGGTTACGCGTACCACTGCTACTGCACCACCGAGGAGCTCGACGCCCGCCGCGACGCCGCCCGCGCCGCCGGCAGGCCGTCCGGCTACGACGGTCACTGCCGCGACCTGAGCGCCGAGCAGATCGCCGCGTACGAGGCCGAGGGCCGGACGTCCATCGTCCGCTTCCGGATGCCCGACGAGGCGCTCACCTTCACGGACCTGGTCCGCGGCGAGCTGACCTTCCAGCCGGAGAACGTGCCGGACTACGGCATCGTCCGGGCCAACGGCGCGCCGCTCTACACGCTCGTCAACCCGGTCGACGACGCGCTGATGGAGATCACCCACGTCCTGCGCGGCGAGGACCTGCTCTCCTCCACTCCGCGCCAGCTCGCGCTCTACAAGGCGCTGATCGAGCTCGGCATCGCCAAGGGCACCCCCGCGTTCGGCCACCTCCCGTACGTCATGGGCGAGGGCAACAAGAAGCTCTCCAAGCGTGACCCGCAGGCCTCGCTCAACCTCTACCGTGAGCGCGGCTTCCTCCCCGAGGGGCTGCTCAACTACCTCTCGCTGCTCGGCTGGTCGATCGCCGAGGACCGCGACATCTTCTCCATCGAGGAGATGGTGGCCGCGTTCGACATCAAGGACGTGAACGCCAACCCGGCGCGCTTCGACCTGAAGAAGTGCGAGCACATCAACGCCGAGCACATCCGCATGCTCGACGTGAAGACGTTCACCGAGGCGTGCGGCCCCTGGCTGAAGGCGCCGTTCGCCCCGTGGGCCCCGGAGGCCTTCGACGCCGCGCAGTTCGAGGCCATCGCCCCGTATGCCCAGACCCGCGTCACCGTCCTCGCGGACATCACGGCCAACGTCGACTTCCTCTTCCTCGACGAGCCGGTCGAGGACGAGGCGTCCTGGAGCAAGGCGATGAAGGAGGGCTCCGACGCCCTCCTCACCACCGCCCGCGCCAAGCTGGCCGACGCCGAGTGGAACGCCGAGGCCCTGAAGAACGCGATTCTCGCCGCGGGCGAGGAGCACGGCCTGAAGCTCGGCAAGGCCCAGGCCCCGGTCCGCGTCGCCGTCACCGGCCGCACGATCGGTCTGCCGCTCTTCGAGTCCCTGGAGATCCTGGGCCGCGAGAAGACCCTGGCCCGGATCGACGCGGCAAGGGTGAAGCTGGCCGCGTAAGCGTCTCCTGTGCGCCCGGAGGGGCGGTCCACCGGTCCGTGCCGGTGACCGCCCCTTCTGCATGCCTCAGACGGTCTCGTCGAGGTCCTGCGCGTAATGCTCGATGGCCCGCCGGTACCGCTGTACATACGCGTCCTGGCTGGTCGTGGCCAGGAGCCTCAGCAGGATCTGCATGGCCTCGTGATGCTGCTCGGTGTTGAACAGGGCCATCGCGAGGAAGGACTGCAGGGCGCCGTCCCCGGGGAACTCCGCGACGCCAAGTCGCAGCGTCTCGACGGCCTTTGCGTACTGCCCCAGTACCCGATAGGTGCTGCCGAGCCCGAGCAGCGCACCGTGGCGGTCCTCCTCCGACAGCCCGGCGCCCCGCAAGCTGCGTTCGTAGAAGGGGACGGCTTCGGCCTCCAGCCCCAGCACGTCGTGGACCCAGGCGGTCTGGTAGGCCACTTCCGCGTCCTCGGGATGCCCGGCGGCAAGCATCAGCAACCGCTCCCTGGCCTCTTCCGCCTGCCCCTGCTCGCGCAGCCCGACGGCCTCGGCCAGCAGACTGTCCCTGTCATGCTCACTCATGCACGCATTGTCACAGGTCAAGCGTCGCGGACGGGGTTCAGGGCACACCGGGTGCGCGGTAGCGTGGCCGTATGCCGATCCGAGCCGTGCTCTGGGACATCGACGACACGATCTTCGACTACACGGGCGCCGACCGCGTCGGCCTGCAGAGACATCTGGAGAGCGAGGGCGTGCCCGGCGGATACGGTTCCGCCACGCAGGCCCTCGATGCCTGGCGGACGATCACCGACGTCCACTGGGCGCGTTTCGCCGCCGGGGAGACCGACTTCCAGGGGCAGCGCCGGGACCGGGTCCGTTCGTTCCTCGGACGGCCGCTCACGGACGCGGAGGCCGACGACTGGTTTGCTCGGCACCTCGCCCACTACGAGGCCGCCTGGTCGCTCTTTCCGGACGCCCTGCCGGTCCTGGACGTGCTGGCCGGCAGCTACCGGCAGGCCGTCCTGTCGAACTCCAGCATCGCCAATCAGGACCGCAAGCTGCGCACCCTCGGGGTGCGGGACCGTTTCGAGGCCGTGGTGTGTGCCGTGGAGCTCGGCATCTCCAAGCCCGAGGCCGCCGCGTTCCATGCCGCCTGTGAAGCGCTCGGGCTGGAGCCGCAGGACGTCGTGTACGTCGGAGATCACCCGGACATCGACGCGGCCGGGGCGGTGGCGGCAGGGTTGAAGGGGATCTGGCTGGACCGGGGCGGGCGCGGCGGACGGCCCGAACTGGAGCGCATCACCGGTCTCGATCAGCTCCCCGGACTGCTGGCGGGCGATACCCGTTTTGGAGCGCCGGACACCTTCGGGTAATGTTCTTCCTGCGCCGCCCGAGCGGGCCGGAAGATCCGGTCGGGAAGCGCAAGCCGAACAAAACCCCCTCTGGGGGTTGAGTTTTGGTGGGCTATGGTGTAATTGGCAACACTACGGTTTCTGGTACCGTCATTCTAGGTTCGAGTCCTGGTAGCCCAGCGCAGAGCTTCATCTGTAAAACACGCCCCCGTTGTGTAGCGGCCTAGCACGCTGCCCTCTCACGGCAGTAGCGCCGGTTCGAATCCGGTCGGGGGTACAGATCCTTCCCGCGAGATCATCTGGGTCGCACCCACGATTTCGATGCAGGATCGCTAGGGCCCCCGTTGTGTAGCGGCCTAGCACGCTGCCCTCTCACGGCAGTAGCGCCGGTTCGAATCCGGTCGGGGGTACGGGTTTCACCATGGGCTATGGTGTAATTGGCAACACTACGGTTTCTGGTACCGTCATTCTAGGTTCGAGTCCTGGTAGCCCAGCGCAAGATGCAGTACAATACGCCCCCGTTGTGTAGCGGCCTAGCACGCTGCCCTCTCACGGCAGTAGCGCCGGTTCGAATCCGGTCGGGGGTACAACAGAGCAAGTATTCAAGGGTCCTTCACTTCGGTGAGGGGCCCTTGCTCGTGTGCCCGGGGCCCGTCGCGCACGGGCCCGTCGCACTCAGAGTCCGTACCGCCGGTTCGACTCCTCCTCCTGGGCCAGCCGGCGCAGCGACAGCAACAGCGGTTCGTGGAGCACGACCGAGGCCACCGCCATCTCCACCTGCTCCGCTCCTGCCGGATAGGACTCCATCATGTCCAGGTCGCGGACCGCGACTTGCTCCATGAGGTGGGCCTGCTCGGTCAAGTACTCGATGTCGCAGGCGTAGCCGAGCCGGATGAGTGTGGCCATCGAGGCGACCAACGAGCGGTACGTGGGGTCCAGGAAGCCGAGTTCCTGCACGAACGCCCAGCCGAGCCGGTCGAGAAGCCGGTCGACCTCGCGGCGCGCCGATTCCGTCTCCGGGGCGTCCTCGTCCGGCTCGGGGCCGTGCGGCAGCGACCAGAGGGCGGCGCCCAGCCGGATCGTGCGGCCGAGGGATTCGTCGTCGACATGGGCCAGTACCTCGCGGGCCGTTGCCACCGGGAGGCGGCCCACCTGAATCAGCGCCCGCACCAGACGCAGTCGGCGCAGATGGCTCTCGTCGTACTCGGCCTGGGTCGCGCTGATGCGTTCACCGGGCGGCAACAGCCCCTCGCGCAGGTAGTACTTGATCGTCGCCGTCGAGACGCCGCTCTGCTTGCTCAGTTCCGCGAGTCGCATGTTCTGTGCCTTCCCTTGCGCCACCCCTTGGGCAGTGCCACTATCCAACCATTGGATAGCTGCACTCTCCAACGTGATCAGGGGGCAAGGCATGCGTGCGAAGCCGATACCGGGGCGGACGACCGCGGCAGCCGAGGGGGACGTGGTCGTCCTGCTCATCGGGATGCGCATCAATCACTTCTGGGGCGTGCACCACTGGCTGCCGGTCTTCGTGGCAATGCCGCGCATGCTGCGGGAGTTGAGCCGGGACAGGAGCCGCGGGCTGCTCGGCTACACCCTGCTGTCCGGATCGCCGAGGACGTACTACGTCGTCCAGTACTGGGAGTCCAGGGAGAAGCTCTACGCGTACGCCGCCGCGCCCGACATGTTCCACCGCAAGGCCTGGGCCATGATGAACCGCAAGGAGAAGAAGTCCCGGCAGCACGTGGGGCTGTGGCACGAGACATACGTCGCGCCCGAGGGGTCGTACGAATCGATCTACGCCGACATGCCGCCGTACGGACTGGCTGCGGCGACGGGCGTGCTGCCGATCGAGGAGCGGGGACGGAGGGCGGCGGACCGTTTCGCGCACCGTTCGTCCACGGATCGGAAGGGCTGAGAGGGGGCCGCCACGACGCTGGGACGGCCGGGAAACGATTTCTTGCTGTGCCGGGCCTGCGTGCCGGGCCTGTGCGGCAGGCGGCTCCGAGGCCGCGCCTGTGTACGTGATCCGGACGTCAGCCGTTACGGCGCAGGGCCTCGCTCAGCCGGGCCGCCGAGTCGATGACCGCCTGGGCGTGCATCCGGCCCGGGTGGCGGGTCAGCCGCTCGATCGGTCCGGAGACCGAGACCGCGGCGACCACCCGGTTCGACGGCCCGCGCACCGGCGCCGAGACCGAGGCGACGCCCGGCTCCCGCTCGCCGATCGACTGGGCCCAGCCCCGGCGGCGCACGCCCGAGAGCGCCGTCGCCGTGAAGCGGGCGCCCTGGAGACCGCGGTGCAGGCGCTCCGGCTCCTCCCAGGCCATCAGGATCTGGGCCGATGAGCCCGCCTTCATGGTCAGGGTGGAGCCCACCGGCACGGTGTCCCGCAGTCCGGACAGCCGCTCCGCCGCGGCCACGCAGATCCGCATGTCGCCCTGCCGGCGGTAGAGCTGTGCGCTCTCGCCGGTGATGTCCCGCAGATGTGTGAGTACCGGGCCCGCCGTCGCCAGCAGGCGGTCCTCGCCTGCTGCGGCCGCGAGCTCCGCCAGTCGGGGGCCGAGGATGAATCGGCCCTGCATGTCCCTCGCCACCATCCGGTGGTGTTCCAGTGCCACAGCCAGTCGATGAGCCGTGGGTCGTGCAAGCCCGGTCGCCGCGACCAGCCCGGCGAGGGTGGCCGGGCCGGACTCCAGGGCGCTCAATACCAGAGCCGCCTTGTCGAGCACGCCGACGCCGCTAGAGTTGTCCATACGACGATACTCGCGTCTCACTCTGTGAAACGCAAGTTCAATTTCCGGCGGAAGTTGCGAACCTGTAGGGGCGGCCGCACAACGGCCAGTAGCCACCGCCCCGCACGGGGATCCGGACGGCGGCGCACCGAAATCTCTAGTTGGGCCGGCGAAGACGCCGGCCGGAGGGAAAGCGATGGGTAGGACACTCGCGGAGAAGGTCTGGGACGACCACGTCGTCCGGCGCGCGGACGGCGAGCCCGATCTTCTCTTCATCGATCTGCACCTGCTGCACGAGGTGACCAGCCCCCAGGCCTTCGACGGCCTCCGGCAGGCCGGACGCCGGGTGCGGCGCCTCGACCTCACCATCGCCACCGAGGATCACAACACCCCGACCCTCGACATCGACAAGCCGATCGCCGACCCGGTCTCCCGCGCCCAGTTGGAGACCCTGCGCAAGAACTGCGCGGAGTTCGGCGTACGGCTGCACCCGCTGGGCGACGTCGAGCAGGGCGTCGTGCACGTGGTCGGCCCGCAGCTGGGTCTGACCCAGCCCGGCACCACCGTCGTCTGCGGCGACTCCCACACCTCCACGCACGGCGCTTTCGGCGCGCTGGCGTTCGGTATCGGCACCAGCCAGGTCGAGCACGTCCTGGCCACGCAGACGCTGCCGCTGGCCCGCCCGAAGACCATGGCGATCACCATCGACGGCGAACTGCCCGACGGTGTCACCGCCAAGGACCTGATCCTCGCGATCATCGCCCGGATCGGCACCGGCGGCGGCCAGGGCTACATCCTCGAATACCGCGGCGCCGCCATCGAGAAGCTCTCGATGGAAGCCCGGATGACCATCTGCAACATGTCGATCGAGGCGGGCGCCCGGGCCGGCATGATCGCCCCGGACGAGACCACGTTCGACTACCTGAAGGGCCGCGACCACGCCCCGCAGGGCGAGGACTGGGACGCCGCCGTCGCGTACTGGAAGACGCTGCGCACGGACGACGACGCGGTCTTCGACGCCGAGGTCGTCATCGACGCCGCCGAACTGGCGCCGTTCGTCACCTGGGGCACCAACCCCGGCCAGGGCGCGCCCCTGTCGGCCAACGTCCCCGACCCGGCTTCGTACGAGGACGCCTCGGAGCGGAACGCCGCCGAAAAGGCCCTGGAATACATGGGGTTGACCGCCGGACAGCCGCTGCGCGAGATCAACGTCGACACCGTTTTCGTAGGCTCCTGCACCAACGGCCGGATCGAGGACCTGCGCAACGCGGCCGCGATCCTGGACGGCCGCAAAGTCGCCGACGGTGTACGGATGCTGGTTGTCCCGGGCTCGGTCCGGGTCGCCCTGCAGGCCGTCGAGGAGGGCCTGGACAAGGTCTTCACCGCGGCCGGTGCGGAATGGCGGCACGCGGGCTGCTCGATGTGTCTCGGCATGAACCCCGACCAGCTGGCCCCCGGCGAGCGCTCCGCGTCGACCTCGAACCGGAACTTCGAGGGCCGGCAGGGCAAGGGCGGCCGTACCCACCTGGTCTCCCCGCAGGTCGCCGCCGCCACCGCCGTGCTGGGCCATCTGGCCTCGCCGGCCGACCTGTCCGACGCCCTTACGTCCGCCGGAGTCTGAGAACCATGGAAGCTTTCACCGCACACACCGGCCGGGCCGTCCCGCTGCGCCGCAGCAACGTCGACACCGACCAGATCATCCCCGCCCACTGGCTGAAGAAGGTCACCCGCGACGGCTTCGAGGACGGGCTCTTCGAGGCATGGCGCAAGGACCCCGAGTTCGTCCTCAACCGGCCCGAGCGGGACGGCGCAACGGTCCTGGTGGCCGGTCCCGACTTCGGTACCGGGTCCTCCCGTGAACACGCCGTCTGGGCCCTGCAGAACTACGGCTTCAAGGCCGTCATCTCCTCCCGGTTCGCCGACATCTTCCGCGGCAACTCGCTGAAGAACGGGCTGCTGACCGTGGTCCTCGACCAGAAGGTCGTCGACGCGCTGTGGGAGCTGACCGAGGCCGACCCGGCTGCCGAGGTCACCGTCGACCTGGAGGCGCGCCAGGTCCGGGCCGAGGGCATCACCGCCGACTTCGAGCTCGACGAGAACGCCCGCTGGCGACTGCTGAACGGGCTGGACGACATCAGCCTCACCCTTCAGAACGAAGCGGACATCGCGACTTATGAGGCGGCAAGGCCGACCTTCAAGCCGCGTACAATTAACGCCTGAGCAGCGCGTTTCCAGTACTGCGCCCCCTGCCTTCTGGTAGGGGGCGCAGTCGCTTGTTGAGACCCCGTCGGGCGACAACTCGCCCCAGATGGCACAATCGGTGCATGGAACGCGACAGCCAACTCAAGCTTTACGGCCAAGTCGCCGACCGATTGAAGGAAGCGCACACAAGAGTGCGCGCACTGCAAGTCCCGGAGGGCGTACGGATGGCGCTGTCCCGGAAGCTGTTGGTCATCACGGCTGCGGCGAAGCACGATCTCCCGGATGCGGCAAGGCGTCTGGACCGGTTGATGAAGGACCTCGATGAGGGCCGATTCCCCGAAGGTGACTGACTCTGCGGAACTGCGCGGCGGTCGACTTCGTTGCGGCACTAGGGTGATTAGCCCGTTTCGTGTTTGATTTGCGGTATATATCTGCCTAACGTGCGAAAACGCTTGAACACTTACGTTCTGGCAATGTCTCCGAAGGGGAAGACGTGAACAAGGCACAGCTCGTAGAAGCGATTGCCGACAAGGTCGGCGGCCGTCAGCAGGCCGCGGACGCTGTCGACGCGGTACTCGACGCGATCGTCCGTGCAGTTGTCGCGGGGGACCGGGTCTCGGTCACCGGTTTCGGCTCGTTCGAGAAGGTCGACCGCCCGGCCCGCTACGCCCGCAACCCGCAGACGGGTGAGCGCGTACGGGTCAAGAAGACCTCGGTGCCCCGTTTCCGTGCGGGACAGGGCTTCAAGGACCTGGTCAGCGGCTCGAAGAAGCTCCCCAAGCACGATGTGGCCGTGAAGAAGGCGCCCAAGGGCAGCCTCTCGGGCGGTGTTTCCGCCCGTGCGATCACCAAGGCCGCCGCCAAGAAGGCCACCGCCAAGAAGGCCGCGGCGAAGAAGGTCGCCGCCAAGAAGACCGTGACGGCAGCGAAGACCGCCGCGGCCAAGAAGACCGCCGCGAAGAAGACCACCGCGGCGGCCAAGAAGACCACGGCAGCCGCGAAGACCACCGCAGCGGCGAAGAAGACGACGGCTGCCAAGAAGACCGTCGCCGCCAAGACCGCGCCCGCCAAGAAGGCCGCGGCGAAGAAGGCGCCCGCGAAGAAGGCCACGGCGCGCAAGACCACGGCCAAGAAGGCCGTCGCACGGAAGAAGTGAGACCGAGCAGCGCAGGGCTCCTCACACGCGCCGGGCCGGGCTCCCCTCGGGGAGCCCGGCCCGCGGGCTGTCCGGGGTCGTTCAGCGGCCCCGTGGGCCGGACGCGCCCTTCAGAACGTCTGCAGCGTCACCAGGGTGATCCGCAGGGTCGCTCCCTCGCCCTCCACCTCGATCCGCACCCGCTGCCCCGGGCGCAGCAGCCGCAGGCCGCCCGCGTCGAAGGCCGGGGCGTCGAATTCCACCGGGGTGCCGTCGTCGAGCAGCACACTGCCGGTGCGGGTCTCGGGGTCGTACGTGTACGAGGTCGCCTGCATGAACGGCAGCCTATCGGTCCCTCGAGGGCACTTCCGCGGCCAAGCTGCCCGCCGTGTGCGGACCCACCCCGAGGGCCAGCGCGGCCCGCAGATCGGCCCCGGTGTCCACGTCCTGGCGGACCGAGTCGATGCCGGACGGGACTATTTCCACCGCGCCGGAGGCAAGATGCCGGGCCCGGGACGGACCCCCGAAAGCCGGACGCAATTCCACCCCCACCGAAGCCGACAGAAAAGTCGTGCCGATTCCCGCCGCATCCGTGACAAATGCGCGCGGAAATTCAGCGGCGAATTCGAGCACCCGGGACAATTCCGCGGGACGCAGCGCGGGCAGATCCGCGTTGAGCGCGGCGACTGCGGCCGCGGGCCTTCGGTCGCGTATCGCCCGCTCGCCATGGGCCAGCGCGGCGTTGAGTCCGGCGGCCGGTCGGTCGGGAACGATGCGCGCGCCGAGCGCCGAGAGCGCGGCCCCGGCCATCGGGTCGTCCGTGACGACCACCACATCCCGTACGGCCCGGCAGGCCAGCGCGGCGGCCACGGTGTCCTGGGCGAAGGCCAGAGCGAGCCGGGGGCGCAGCAGCGGGCCCGTTGCCTGCGTCAGCCTGCTCTTGGCCCGTGCCAGCGGCTTCAACGGGACGACCAGGGACCACACCCCGGTCCGGTCGGTGTTCGTGGCGATCTCCCCCTCGGTGCGCATCGCCGCTTATTCTCGCCTGCCGGTACGACAACCCGGTGCGAGAACCCGGAGGGGCGGCCCCGGGGGTGGGGCGTACGGTGTTCTCGACAGAGCAGGGGCCTGGGGCGAGACTTGACCGCCACAGGCAGGCAAACATGTCAGGTCCGTAGAGGAAGGTGTCCGAGTGTCCGGCCGCAGAATCGGCTTCTGGTACCGCCTGGCGGCGGTCATCGCAAAACCGCCGCTGGTGGTTCTGTTCAAGCGTGACTGGCGGGGAATGGAGCACATTCCGGCCGAAGGCGGATTCATCACTGCGGTCAATCACAACTCGTATCTGGACCCGCTCTCCTACGGTCATTTCCAGTACAACACCGGCCGGGTGCCGCGGCTCCTCGCCAAGGCGGGGCTCTTCAAGACCCCCTTCGTCGGAATGATGCTGCGTGGCACCGGACAGATCCCCGTGTACCGCGAGACGACCAACGCGCTGGACGCCTTCCGGGCCGCCGTCGACGCCATCGAGCGCGGCGAATGCGTCGCCTTCTATCCGGAGGGCACCCTCACCCGCGACCCCGACATGTGGCCCATGGCCGGCAAGACCGGCGCCGCCCGCGTCGCGTTGATGACGAAGGCCCCGGTCATCCCCGTTGCCCAGTGGGGCGCGAACCTGGTGATGCCGCCGTACGCCAAGGAGAACAAGCTCCAACTCTTCCCGCGCAAGACCCTCCAGGTGCAGGCCGGTCCGCCCGTCGACCTCTCCCGGTTCTACGACATGGAGCCGACGCCCGACGTCCTGCGCGAGGCGACCGAGGTCATCATGGCCGCGGTCACCGCCCAGCTCGAAGTCGTACGCGGCGAGAAGGCCCCCGCCGAGCTCTACGACCACCGCAAGGCACGTGCCGAACAGCGGCGCAAGGCCGAAGGAGAGGCACCCAAGTGACGCACCCCGTAAAAGCAGCCGTCTTCGGAACCGGCTCATGGGGTACGGCCTTCGGCATGATTCTCGCCGACGCCGGCTGCGAGGTCACCCTCTGGGGCCGTCGCGCCGAGCTCGCCGAGGCGGTCAACACGACCCGTACCAACCCCGACTACCTGCCGGGAATTGAGCTCCCCGAATCCATCAGGGCCACCACCGACGCCGCCGAGGCGCTGCGCGGCGCCGACTTCGCCGTGCTCGTCGTGCCGTCGCAGACGCTGCGCGCCAACCTCGCCGACTGGGCCCCGCACCTCGAACCGGACACCGTCCTCGTCTCGCTGATGAAGGGCGTCGAACTCGGCACCGCGAAGCGGATGAGTGAGGTCATCGAGGACGTCACCAAGGTCCCCGCGGACCGCATCGCCGTCATCAGCGGCCCCAATCTGGCCAAGGAGATCGCCGAACGCCGCCCCGCCGCGGCCGTCGTCGCCTGCCAGGACGAGTCGGTGGCCCGCCGCCTCCAGGCCGCCTGCCACACCCCGTACTTCCGCCCCTACACCATCACCGATGTGGTCGGCTGCGAACTCGGCGGCGCGGTGAAGAACGTCATCGGTCTCGCCGTCGGCATCGCCGACGGGATGGGCCTCGGTGACAACGCCAAGGGCTCGCTCATCACCCGCGGCCTCGCCGAGACCACCCGGCTCGGCCTCGCCATGGGCGCCGACCCGCTGACGTTCTCCGGACTCGCGGGCCTCGGCGACCTCGTGGCGACGTGCTCCTCGCCGCTGTCGCGCAACCACACCTTCGGCACCAACCTCGGCCGCGGCATGACGCTGGAAGAGACCATCGCCGTCACCAAGCAGACCGCCGAGGGCGTCAAGTCCTGTGAATCGGTGCTCGATCTGGCGCGCCGGCACGGCGTCGACATGCCCATCACGGAGACGGTCGTCTCCATCGTCCACGAGGGCAAGCCGCCGATGGTCGCTCTGGGCGAGCTGATGTCGCGCAGCGCGAAGGCCGAGCGGCACTGACGTCCGACCGGCCCCGGTGACGCTGACGCGACCCGTACCAGCAGGTACGCTCATCGCGATATGAGCAGCGAGAACCTCCCCCAGAGCCCGAAGCAGCAGCTCCGCAAGCCGCGTGTGGCCGTCGTGTTCGGCGGCCGCAGCTCCGAACACGGTATTTCGGTCGTCACGGCAGGTGCCGTCCTGAACGCCATCGACCGGACGAAGTACGACGTCCTGCCGATCGGCATCACGACGGACGGCCGCTGGGCGCTCACCGCCGACGAGCCCGAACGCATGGCCATCACGGACCGGAAGATGCCGGACGTGGCCCAACTGGCCGAGTCCTCCGAGGGCGGCGTGGTGCTCTCCGTCGACCCCGGCAGCCGCGAAGTGGTCTACAGCGAGCCCGGCTCGGTGCCCAAGGCGCTCGGCGAGGTCGACGTCGTCTTCCCCGTCCTGCACGGCCCGTACGGCGAGGACGGCACCCTTCAGGGGCTCCTGGAGCTGTCCGGCGTGCCGTACGTGGGTGCCGGTGTGCTCGCCTCGGCGGTCGGCCAGGACAAGGAATACATGAAGCGGGTTTTCACCTCGTTCGGGCTGCCCGTCGGCCCGTACGTCGTCGTCCGCCCCCGCGAATGGGACAACGACCGCCTCGCCGCCCGCAAGCGCATCGTGGACTTCGCCGGGGAACACGGCTGGCCGCTCTTCGTGAAGCCCGCGCGGGCCGGCTCGTCCATCGGCATCACCAAGGTCGACGACCTCTCCGGACTCGACGAGGCGATCGAGGAAGCCCGCCGCCACGACCCCAAGTTCCTCGTCGAGTCGCTGCTGCGCGGCCGCGAGATCGAGTGCGGGGTGCTGGAGTTCGAGGACGGACCGCGTGCCAGCGTGCCCGCCGAGATCCCGCCGGTCACCTCGCACGACTTCTACGACTTCGAGGCCAAGTACATCGACTCGGCGTCCGGGATCGTGCCCGCCCCGCTCACCGAGGAGCAGACCGCCGAGGTCCAGCGGCTCGCGATCGACGCGTTCGAGGCCGCGTCCTGCGAAGGCCTGGTGCGCGCCGACTTCTTCCTCACCGAGGACGGCACTTTCGTCATCAACGAGATCAACACGCTGCCGGGCTTCACCCCGATCTCCATGTACCCGCGGATGTGGCAGGAGAGCGGTGTGAGCTACCAGGAGCTGGTCGACCGACTGATCCAGGCGGCGTTGACCCGGCCCACCGGCCTGCGCTGACCCAGCACTACACGCTGCTGGGGACCGTCTTCCTGACGGCCGGGGCGAACGCCGCCAGCGGGCTGGCGTCATGGGCGTACGCCGTCGAGAGCGTCACCTCGACATACGCCTTGCGATAGGTCGTGGTGAAGCGCGGACCGGCGTCCTCCGGCTGCTCCAGCAGCCAGTTGACGCCGTCCGCGTCGGTCCCCTTGGCCATGGGATCGTCCATCTTCGCGGGCCGGTCGACACCGCAGCGCAGTACGATCGCCCCGTCCCCCCATGAGGCGGTCAGCACGGACCTCGGCCCGGAGTCGTCACGGTTCTGTCCGGCAACGGTCTCCGGCAGCTCCTTGTGCAGGGCACCGCAGTAGGCTGCGACTTCCGGCACCGGGGTGGGGACCGCGATCGACGCCGGGGAGCCCGTTGTGGAGCAGCCCGCCGCGGCCAGCACCAGAACGGCAGCGGACGGACCGAGAAACACGGGGCGGCGGAGCCGGCGGCGGAAGGACGTCACCGGCCCAGCGTAGACGGGGGCTACAGGTGGACGACCGGGCAGGTCAGGGTTCTGGTGATGCCGTCCACCTGCTGGACCTTGGCGACCACCATGCGGCCGAGTTCATCGACTGTGTCGGCCTGCGCGCGCACGATCACGTCGTAGGGGCCGGTGACGTCCTCTGCCTGGATCACTCCCGGGATTTTCGCGATGGTCTCGGCGACGGTCGACGCCTTGCCCACCTCGGTCTGAATAAGGATGTACGCCTGTACCACGGAACCTCCAGGGCGGCCACGAGGATCATGTGGGGGAAAGAGACGCCACGGTATCGCGTTGCCGAGGGCGGCGGGGAGACCTGTGGAACGGATGACGTCCACAGCGTGGCGCACGGATGCCATCGGTTGACGTATGCCTTGACAGTACCGACAGCACTGAAGGCCCGCGACCGCAAGCGCAGCGGTGCGGACGGGGGACGGGCATGCCGGTGACAACGGGGGCAGACTGCTCCCGGCGGCGGCCGGGCCACGGCCCGGACCACCGGCCGCCGACCCAGACCGGACGTCCGTCCGGCGCGACAGATGAGAGGTGGGACTAGGTGAAGGGAACCGTGGGCGAGTTGGGGGAGTTCGGGCTCATCAAGGAGCTCACGTCCCGGCTCACCAGCACTCCGGCGGTACGGCTCGGACCTGGCGACGACGCCGCGGTCGTGGCCGCTCCCGACCGCAGGGTCGTGGCCAGTACGGACATCCTGTTGGAGGGACGGCACTTCCGCCGCGACTGGTCGACGGCGTACGACGTCGGACGCAAGGCCGCCGCACAGAACCTCGCCGACATCGCGGCCATGGGCGCCGTCCCCACCGCGCTGCTGCTCGGCCTGGTCGTCCCGGCCGAACTCCCGGTCACGTGGGCGGGCGAGTTGATGGACGGCATCCGTGACGAGTGCCAGGTCGCGGGGGCGGCCGTGGTCGGCGGTGACGTCGTCGGCGGGGAGACCATCACCGTCGCGATCACCGCCCTCGGCGATCTGCGCAACCACGAACCCGTCACCCGGGCCGGCGCCCGACCCGGCGATGTCGTCGCCGTCACCGGCTGGCTCGGCTGGTCCGCCGCCGGGTACGCGGTCCTCTCCCGCGGCTTCCGCTCGCCGCGCGCCTTCGTCGAGGCACACCGGCGCCCCGAACCGCCGTACCACGCGGGCCCCGCGGCCGCCGGACTCGGCGCCACCGCCATGACCGACGTCAGTGACGGACTCGTCGCCGACCTCGGACACATCGCCGAGGCCAGCCAGGTCCGGATCGATCTGCGGTCCGGGCTGATCGACATCCCCTCGCAGATGTCCGACATCGGCCAGGCGGTCGGCGTGGACCCGCTCCAGTGGGTGCTCACCGGGGGAGAGGACCACGCGATCGTCGCGACCTTCCCCCCGGACGTGAAGCTGCCCGCCCGCTGGAAGGTGATCGGCGAGGTCCTCAACCCGTCCGCACTGCCCCAGGTGACGGTCGACGGGGCCCCTTGGACCAGCAAGGGTGGCTGGGACCACTTCGGCGGCATCGAGGACGCCCACTAGTAGACCGTCGCGGCTAATTTTTGGGATAGAGGTGGCGCAGTTTGATGCGTGCGTCGTGGGTGGTGAACTGCCAGTCGACCTGACGTTGGTCGGTGTTGGTGGCGTTCTGCCAGGCTGAGAGTTCGGTGTTGAGGTTGTCGAGGTTGCTGATCCGGCGGTCGAGGCATTGCCGGGTCAGCGCGGAGAGTTCGATCTCGGCGATGTTGAGCCATGACCCGTGTTTGGGCGTGTGGTGGATCTCGAGGCGTTGGGCCAGTGCGAAGGCCTCTTCTGGTTCGAATGCCTCGTACAGTGAGGCGATGCCGTGGGTGTTGAGGTTGTCCATCACCAGCACCACGGCCTTGGCGTCGGGGTAGTCCACGCTCAGTAACTGTTTGACCTGGCCGGCCCAGTCGATCCGGGTCCGCTGGGACAGTGCCTGGACTCGACGCCATCCGCGCAGGGGTTCGGCCCACACGAAGATTGAGCACGTGCCGCGGCGGATGTACTCGCTGTCCTGGCAGGCGTCGTGACCAGGGCGGGCCGGGAGCGGGTCGCGGGCATGGTCGAGGAGTTGGTAGGGCTTCTCGTCCATGCACACCACCGGACGTGCCGGATCGTAGGGCCGGGCATAGACGGCCAGCACGTCTTCCATCCGGGCCGCGAACTCCGCGTTCGCTCGTGGCGGGATGGTCCAGCACTTTCTCAGGTGAGGACGCAGTTCCGTTTTTAAGACCCGCCCGATGGTGGAGTGGTCCAGGTCGGGGATGTCCTCGACCAGCGCGACGTGCTTCTCCAGCAGCCGCAGGGACCACCGGGTATAGCCCTGGGGTGGCTGTGAGCACGCCATCGCGATCAGCCGGGCTTCGACCTCACCGGTCACCGGCGAGGGCACCGGCGGGAGGTCGCGCCTCTTCCGCGCGATCGTGGCGTGCACATCGCCACCGGTCTCGGTGAAACGCTTGGCGACCAGCCGCAACGTCTCACCGGAGACGCCGAGCCGGGCCGCGATCACCTCCTTGGTGTCCACCTCACCCACCGAGCTGTCCAGCGCAAGCAGCACCCGCGCACGCATGATCATCGAGGCTCCACGAACACCTGTCGTGGTCACCCGGACCAGATCCTCACGATCCTGCGCGGTCAAACTGACCGGCCGCTTCTTCTGCGAACCCATGACAACAGTCCTATCTGGCAAAGGGGAAGGAACCTGCCAGACACCAACCTCCCAGTCAGGTGCACCATAACTAAGCGGCGACACACTACTAGATTGAGGCGTATGCCCATATCTTCTGCCGCACCGCAGGTCCCGCTCGCTCCACCCCGTGTGCTCACCGTCGCCGGATCCGATTCCGGCGGCGGTGCGGGCATTCAGGCCGACCTCAAGACGATGTTGGCGCTCGGCGTGCACGGCATGAGCGTGATCACGGCGGTGACCGCGCAGAACTCGCTGGGCGTCCAGGGCGCATGGGAGCTGCCCGTGGAGGCGGTACGCGCCCAGTACCGCAGCGTCGTCGACGACATCGGCGTCCAGGCGGTGAAGACCGGCATGCTTGCGTCGGCCGCCCTCGTCGAGACCGTCGCCGCACTTCTCGCGGGAACGGACGCCCCGGTGGTCGTCGACCCGGTGGGGGTCTCCAAACACGGTGATCCACTGCTCGCCGTCGAAGCACTCGATTCCGTACGGACGAAGCTGCTGCCGGTCGCCACGGTGGCAACCCCCAACCTGGACGAGGTGGCGCAGCTCACCGGCGTGACGGTCACGGACGAGACGGAAATGCGGCAGGCCGCCGCGGAGATCCTGGGATACGGGCCGCGCTGGGTCGTCATCAAGGGCGGGCACCTGCCGGGCGAACCGGTCGACCTCCTCACGGACGGCACCGAGGAGCACTGGCTGCGCGCCCCCCGCCACGACAACCGGCACACTCACGGCACGGGCTGCACCCTCGCCTCCGCGATCGCCTGCGGGCTGGCCGCGGGCGACGACGTACCGACGGCCGTACGGGCCGCGAAGGCCTATGTCACCGGGGCGATCGCGGCGGGCTTCCCGCTGGGCACCGGGATCGGCCCGGTCCGGCACGGCTGGCAGCTGTAACGGCCCCACGATGGGGAGACGGGGAGTGGGGAGCACAGCAAAAAGCCGGTCCACCGAGGTGGACCGGCTTTTTGGGCAACCGGAAGGCTGCGCTACGACGGGAACGTCAGCGCGCGACCTTGCCGGCCTTGATGCACGAGGTGCAGACGTTGAGCCGCTTCGGCGTCCGACCGACCACGGCACGCACGCGCTGGATGTTGGGATTCCAGCGACGGGACGTACGGCGGTGCGAGTGCGAAATGTTGTTGCCGAAGCCCGGCCCCTTGCCGCAGACGTCGCAGTTGGCAGCCACGGGTCACTCCAAAGACTTCAGGTGCACTTACAGTGAATTCCGGCGCGCCGGAATCATTTGACTGAAGTGGCGGTACCGGAGGAAAGGCCCGACTCTCATCGGGCAACCGAAGCAGCATACAACGGCCGCGTCGGTAGAACGAAACTACCATGGGTTTCCCCGCCGTCTGCCCCGCCCCTGTCCCCGCCGGACGCACCGGGCGGGACTAGTCTGCGGTTCAGTCAGCCCGCACGGCCGCTCTCCAGGAGGAACACCAGGTGCCGCAGACCGCCGACGACATGGACGCCGTCGCGGTGCGTGCCTGGTGCTCACTGGCGCTGGAGGCGTTGGGCCGGGAGCGTGAGGCGATCGACGCGATCAACGTCTACCCCGTCGCGGACGGGGACACCGGCACCAACCTCTATCTGACGGTGGAATCGGCAGCGGCCGCCGTCGAGGCGGTCTTCGCCGCCCACGAGACCGGCACGTCCGTGCCCGCACTCGCCGATGTCGTACGGGCCATGGCACACGGGGCGCTGATCGGCGCCCGCGGCAACTCCGGCACGATCCTTGCGCAGCTGTTGCGCGGCATGGCGGGGGTGCTGGCCGACGGGCACGACGCGGACCATCTGCGCCGCGCCCTGACCCGGGCTGCCGAGGCCGCCCGGCAGGCCGTCGCGCACCCCGTCGAGGGCACGGTGCTGACCGTGGCCACCGCTGCCGCCGAGGCCGCCGGGCGCACGGCGGGCGACCCGAGACCGGAAGCGGTCGCGCAGGCGGCGTACGAAGGGGCGCGTACGGCACTGGACGCGACTCCCGGGCAGCTCGCCGTCCTCGGGCGGGCGGGCGTCGTCGACGCCGGAGGCCGTGGCCTGGTGACCGTCCTGGGGGCGCTTGTCGAGGCGGTCTCCGGTGAACCGCCCGCACGCGGGACCTGGGTGACGCCCGACATCGCCCCCGTCGCCGCCGCCGACGACTGCGCGGCAGGCGGACCGGCGGACGGACCCGCCTTCGAGGTGATCTATCTCCTGGAGGCCCGGGACGACGCCGTCGACCGGCTGCGGGCCCGGCTCGACGGGCTCGGCGACTCGCTCGTCGTGGTCGGCGGCGACGGGCTGTGGAACGTCCACGTCCATGTCGACGACGCCGGTGCGGCGGTGGAGGCCGGAGTCGAGGCCGGCAGGCCGTACCGGATCCGGATCACCCACTTCGGCGCCGACCGGGTCCACCCCCACCTCAACGAGCCCGCGCAGCGCGGTGTCGTCGTGGTGGTCCCGGGCGACGGGCTCTCGGGGCTGTGCACGGAGGCCGGCGCGACCACGGTGCTCGCCCGCCCCGGGGAGCCGCCCGCCAGCGGTGAACTGGTCGATGCGATCCGTCGCGCCCACGCCCACGAGGTGGTCCTGCTGCCCAACGACGCGGAGCTGCGCCACACGGCCGCGGCGGCCGCGGAGCAGGCCCGTACGGAAGGCATCCGGGTCGCGCTGATCCCGACCCGCGCCGCCGTCCAGGGCATCGCGGCGCTCGCCGTCCACGAACCGGAACGCAGCTTCGACGAGGACGTGGTGGCGATGACCGCCGCGGCCGGCGCCACCCGCTACGCCGAACTGGCCGTCGCCGAGCGGCAGTCGTGGACCATGGCGGGCATCTGCCAGGCCGGCGACATCCTGGGGCTGATCGACGGCGATGTGGCGGTCATCGGCGAGGACGTGCCCGGCACGGCCCGGGCCGTCCTCGACCGGATGCTGTCGGCGGGCGGTGAACTCGTGACGCTGGTCCTGGGCGAGGACGTGCCGGACAGCCTGGCGGAGGCACTGCAGGAGCATGTGCGCGAGGGGTACCTAGCGGTGGACACGGTGGTGTACCGGGGCGGCCGCCAGTGCGCTCCGCTGCTGATCGGGGTGGAGTAGGACAACGCGCCCCGGGGCGTGTTGTGCTCGATCGCGGGCCGGGCGGTGACATCGAGTCCGTCCGGCGATCGGGGGCGCAACGGTCACCGGGGCGGGCCCGGCCCCCTTCCCCGGCGCCCCGTCCACGTACCCGAGTACCGCATACGCCGGCGCGCGCCGCGCGACCACCGTGTCGTCCGCCTCCGCACCCTCGTACGCCGCGAGGACCCCACGGGCCCGGGTCCGCGTCCGGCCAGGCAGCCATCAGGTCCGCCGCCGTCCGCCTGCCGAAGAGGACCGGGCCGCCGGCGGTGAAATCGGTGGCGGCGCGGCGACGGCAGCCGCCTGCGCCGCACGCCCCAGCCGGCCGCCGAGCCGATGCCGGGCGTATACCCCTCGGACTCCCGCTCTCGCCTCTCGCCCGCCTCGTCCGCCCAGTGTGAGGCGTCCAGCGCATGCTCGGCGGCCTCGGTGAACTGCCTGGCGCCACCGAGGATTTCGGCGAACTGCAGAGGGCGCCGGGCGCGGCGGGCGCCGGGACGAACGCCGCACCGTGCTCCAGGGCGGTGCGGGCGGCGCGCGGTGCGTTCCACCATGGCGTGTTCCTGCACCTGCGCGGCGATCCGGGCGGCCTTCGTCTCGTACTCGGCGGCGTAGCAGGGGAGTCCGGCGGCGTCGGTCTCGGGGGTCGCCCGCGCATACAGCCCGACGGCTTCCGGACCGTCGCCCCGGTATGCGGCGATGTCGCCGAGGGGCCCCGGCGCCTGGGCGATCCGGGTGGCCATCTCGCCCTCCGCGTACCGCGGTTCGGTGAAGGCGAGCAGTTCCCGTACGTCCTCTTCGAGAGCGGCGACCGCGGTTTCCGTGGACGGGTCGTCCGGGGCGCCGACCACCCGCTGACCGAGGATCCGCGCGCGGCAGGTCAGCACGATCGCGGCGAGCGGCGAGAAGCCGAACTGCTGTGACTGCGGCGGGCGGGCGCCACCCGCCGACTTGCCGGGCTCGGATACGGGCGGTCCCACGCCGCCGGAAGGTCGGTGACACCGGCCTCGCCGACCCGCATGTCCTACGGCAGGAGCGACCCGACGTCGCGGGCGGGCGAGAGGACCCGCCCCTCGGCGAGCCAGTCCGCGCTGCCGGGACGGGCGACCAGGTGCCCGGTGGTGCCGGGTTCGGAGCGTGCGCTGTCGAGGAGCGCGCGGACGGTGTACGAACCGTCGTCGCGGGCGCACCACTCGACGGGCGGCGCCCCGGGCGTACGCGCCGACCGGCTGACGACCCGCATCTCGGCCGCGACGACGAAGCACGCCGGCGGCCCGATGCCGAACCGGCCGAGGAAGTCGGCGCGCCGAGGCCGGCCCCTTCGCCCCGTCACGTCGGGAGCTGCGGCCGATCGTCGCCGGCAGGCTGTGCACATCGGTCCCGGTCGGACCGATCCCGCTGTCCTCGACCCGGAGCCGCCCCTCGGCGGCGTACCGCCGTCGCAGCGCCGGTGGGGGGACGGGCGACGGGGCGGGTCGGACGATCCCGCGAGGAGCGATCGCGAGCGAGGAGCCGGGGACCGATCCGAGAGGCGCGCAGACGTTTCCCACCAGGGGATTCCGGTGGTGCGGGCGACTTCTGTCAGTGGCGTGGTGTGCAATGGATCGCGTGTCCGCGTTCGATGAACCCCTGAAGAAGCTGCTCGGCGGTGCCACCGCGAAAGTGATGGCCGAGCACCTCGGCCTGCACACGGTCGGTGATCTGCTGCACCACTACCCGCGGCGGTACGAGGAGCGCGGCCAGCTCACCGCGCTGGCCGACCTCCCGCTGGACGAGCACGTGACCGTCGTCGCCCAGGTCGCCGACGCACGGATCATGATGTTCAACAACGGCAGGGGCAAGCGCCTGGAGGTGACCCTCACCGACGGCAGCGGCCGGCTGCAGCTGGTCTTCTTCGGCCACGGCGTGCACAAGCCCCACAAGGAGCTGCTGCCGGGCCGCCGGGCGATGTTCGCGGGCAAGGTCTCCGTCTTCAACCGGAAGATGCAGCTCGCGCACCCCACGTACCAACTGCTCGACACCGCGGACGCCGACGAGGCCACGGAGGCGGTGGACGCCTTCGCCGGGCGGCTGCTGCCCATCTATCCCGCCTGCAAGCAACTCGACTCCTGGCGGATCGCCAAGGCCGTCGACACCGTGCTGCCCAGCGCCCGGGACGCCGTCGACCCGCTGCCGCTCCCGCTGCGCGAGGGGCGCGGTTTCACCCCGCTGCCCGAGGCGCTGCTCAAGATTCACCGCCCGCAGACCAAGGCGGACATCGCCGACGCCAGGGACCGGCTGAAGTGGGACGAGGCCTTCGTCCTGCAGGTCGCACTCGCCCGCCGCCGGTACGCCGACACCCAGCTCCCGGCGGTGGCACGCAGACCCAGGCACGACGGGCTGCTCGACGCCTTCGACGCCAAACTGCCGTTCACCCTCACCGAGGGCCAGGAGAAGGTCTCCAAGGAGATCTTCGACGACCTGGCGACCGAGCACCCGATGCACCGGCTGCTGCAGGGCGAAGTCGGGTCCGGGAAGACCATGGTCGCGCTGCGCGCCATGCTCGCCGTCGTCGACGCGGGCGGACAGGCCGCGATGCTCGCCCCCACCGAGGTGCTCGCCCAGCAGCACCACCGCTCCATCACCGAAATGATGGGCGAGCTCGCCGAAGGCGGCATGCTGGGCGGCTCGGACCTCGGTACGAAGGTGGTGCTGCTGACCGGGTCCATGGGGATGGCGGCCCGCCGTCAGGCGCTGCTGGACCTGGTCACCGGCGAGGCGGGGATCGTGATCGGCACACATGCGCTGATCGAGGACAAGGTGCAGTTCCACGACTTGGGGCTGGTTGTCGTCGACGAGCAGCACCGCTTCGGGGTGGAACAGCGCGACGCGCTGCGGTCCAAGGGGAAGCAGCCGCCGCACCTGCTGGTGATGACCGCCACCCCCATTCCCCGTACGGTCGCGATGACGGTCTTCGGCGACCTGGAGACGTCCGTCCTGGACCAGCTGCCGGCGGGCCGCTCGCCGATCGCCAGTCACGTCGTCCCCGCCAAGGACAAGCCGCACTTCCTCAGCCGTGCCTGGGAGCGGGTACGCGAGGAGGTCGGGAACGGGCATCAGGCATACGTCGTCTGCCCCCGGATCGGTGACGACGCCGACGACGAGGCCGACAAGAAGAACAGGAAGAAGGCCGCGGAGAAAGCGGCCGAGGAGGACGGGGAGAAGCGCCCGCCGCTCGCGGTCCTGGAGATCGCCGAACAGCTCGCCAAGGGTGCCCTCGCCGGTCTGCGCATCGAGGTGCTGCACGGCAGGATGAACCCCGACGACAAGGACGACGTGATGCGGCGTTTCGCCGCGGGCCAGGTCGACGTCCTGGTCGCGACGACCGTCATCGAGGTCGGGGTCAACGTCCCCAACGCCACCGCGATGGTGATCATGGACGCCGACCGGTTCGGCGTCTCCCAGCTCCACCAGCTCCGCGGCCGGGTCGGCCGGGGCTCCGCCGCCGGCCTCTGCCTGCTCGTCAGCGAGGCGCACGAAGCGAGCCCCGCCCGCGCCCGGCTCTCCGCCGTCGCCGCCACCCTCGACGGCTTCGAACTGTCCCGGATCGACCTCGAACAGCGCCGCGAGGGCGATGTCCTCGGCCAGGCCCAGTCCGGGGTCCGCACTTCCCTGAGGATGCTCTCCGTCATCGACGACGAGGAGGTCATCGCCGCAGCCCGCGAGGAGGCCGCGACGATCGTCGCCGCGGACCCGGACCTGGCCCGCCTGCCGGACCTGCGCACCGCGCTGGCCGCCCTGCTCGACAAGGAGCGCGAGGAGTACCTCGACAAGGGCTGAGGGACGGGGCACGCACGGGGCCCCCGGGCCTCAGCGGGCCAGACGCCATATCGTGGGACGCACGGCGCCCGCCCCACCACGGCGGGCCACCCCCCGACCCGAGGATCAGACACCCATGACCCGCGTGATCGCCGGCTCGGCCGGCGGACGCCGCCTGGCCGTCCCGCCAGGCACCGGCACCCGCCCCACATCGGACCGCGCACGCGAGGGCCTGTTCTCCACCTGGGAAGCGCTCCTGGGCACCCTGGAGGGCATCCGAATCGCGGACCTGTACGCGGGCTCCGGCGCCGTCGGCCTCGAAGCGCTCTCCCGCGGCGCGGTACACGCCCTGCTCGTCGAGGCCGACACCAAGGCCGCCCGCACGGTCCGGGACAACGTCCGTACGCTCGGTCTGCCCGGCGCCGAAGTCCGTACCGGCAAAGCCGAACAGATAGTGACAGGACCGGCGCCCGCGGACCCGTACGACGTGGTCTTCCTGGATCCGCCGTACGCCGTCACTGATGGCGATCTTGACGAGATACTGCTCACACTCCGTGCTCAGGGCTGGCTCACGGACGATGCCCTCGTCACCGTGGAACGGAGCACCAGAGGCGGAGAATTCAACTGGCCCAAGGGATTCGAGCCACTGCGGGCCCGTCGCTACGGTGAGGGAACGCTTTGGTACGGTCGCGCCGCCTCTACGTGCGAAGACGCACGATGACCGCACCGGAGAGCGAGGGACTCAAGTTGCGCCGCGCCGTCTGTCCGGGGTCGTTCGACCCCATCACCAATGGACACCTCGACATCATTGGCCGCGCCTCGAAGCTGTACGACGTCGTACATGTCGCGGTGATGATCAACCAGTCCAAGAAGGGTCTGTTCACGATCGACGAGCGGATCGAGCTGATCCGTCAGGTCACCGCGGACTTCGGCAACGTCGAGGTCGAGTCCTTCCACGGCCTCCTGGTCGACTTCTGCAAGCAGCGCGACATCCCGGCGATCGTGAAGGGCCTGCGGGCCGTCAGCGACTTCGACTACGAGCTGCAGATGGCCCAGATGAACAACGGCCTCTCCGGGGTCGAGACGCTCTTCGTGCCGACCAATCCCACGTACAGCTTCCTGTCGTCCTCCCTGGTCAAGGAGGTCGCGACCTGGGGTGGCGACGTCTCGCACCTGCTGCCGCCGCCGGTCCACGACGCACTCGTCGAACGTCTCGCCCAGCAGTGATGCACTGACAGTCCGTCACCCGGTGTCGGACGGGCGCCGACTGGCCGTACAGTCGTTCCGTCCGTCTCCAATCAGCAGTAGAGAGTGGCGAGCACACGGTGGACGTGCAGAAGAAGCTCGACGAGATCGTCGAAGCGGTCGGGAACGCCCGGTCCATGCCCATGTCGGCGTCGTGCGTGGTCAACCGCGCCGATCTGCTCGCCATGCTCGAAGAGGTGCGTGAAGCCCTCCCCGGCTCACTCGCCCACGCCCAGGAGCTCATCGGCGGCCGGGAGCAGATGGTCGAGCAGGCCCGACAGGAGGCCGAGCGGATCATCGAGACCGCCCACACCCAGCGCGGCTCGCTGATCTCCGACACCGAGATCGCCCGGCAGTCCCGGACCGAGGCCGACCGCATCCTCGGCGAGGCCCGCCGGGAGGCCGACGAGGTACGCGCCGAGGCCGACGAGTACGTCGACAGCAAGCTCGCCAACTTCGAGGTCGTCCTCACCAAGACCATCGGCTCCGTCGACCGGGGCCGCGAGAAGCTCCTCGGCCGTGGCCAGGGCTTCGACGAGCAGGGGTACGAGGACCCCGACTTCGCCGAGGCCCCCGAGCGCAGCACCGACCCGGAGACGCTCCGGCGCCGCGCCGACGAGTATGTGGACACCAAGCTCGGCGCGTTCGAGGCCGTGCTCGCCACGACCCTGGAAGCGGTCGGCCGCGGCCGGCAGAAGCTGCACGGCCGGGTCGCCACCGACGAGCTCGGTGCGCACATGGCCGCCCAGGACGCCGCGGGCAGCCAGGGCCACACCAGCGACGAGGACCACTGGGCCGGTCTCGCCGAGCTCGCCACCCCGGAGCCGCAGCCGGTGCCCCAGCCGCACTTCCCGGCACAGGCGCAGCCGGGCTATGCGGAGACGTACGCGTACCAGGAGCCGCCGCAGCAGGACATGTACGGGTACCAGCAGCAGCCGGACCCGTACGCGACCTATCAGCAGCAGGGCTACGACGAGGGCCAGGCGCAGCTGCAGCCGCAGGGGTACGACGGGTGGCAGCAGCCGATGCCGACGCACCAGCCCCTTCAGCCGCAGGGCGAGAGTGCCCTCGACGAGACCAGCCTCTTCGACACCAGCATGATCGACATCGATCAGCTCCGCCGGTACGAGCAGGAGCGCTGACCGGGGCGCCCGGGACACGGACCGAACGCGACCGGTTCCGGCCGGTTCGGGACCGGAATCGGACCCGGTTGGGAGCAGGGTAACGCGTCCAGTATCCTGGTTCTTCGGTCGCGCGTACGTCTGCGATCCCGGCTGCCCGCTTCGACTCCGATCCGGTCGGCCCCTCCCCACGGTGCGCTTTGCACCATGCATACGATTTCGAAAGCAGGAAAAGCCCTGAACGGCCACCTCGACCACCGAAACCCTCTCGTGTTCGATACGCACGAGCTGGGTCGGCGTCCCGGTGCCCTCCTGCGGCTGACCCGCTCGGTGGACGCGCCCCACGACCTCGGTATCGACGGGGTTATCGGTGTGCCGGAAGGCGCACCCGTGGAGCTGGAGCTCCGCCTCGAATCGGTCATGGAAGGGGCGCTTGTCACAGGCACCGCCCGTGCGTCGGCCGAGGGGGAGTGCGTAAGGTGTCTGGAGCCGCTGCGCCAAGAGGTTGCGGCGGACTTCCAGGAGATGTTCTCGTACCCTGACGCCGATGACCGGGGCCGCATCAAAGCGGAACCGGCCGACGACGCCGAGGACGACGAGGACAGGCTCTTCATCGAGGACGGCTTGTTCGACCTCGAATCAGTGCTGCGTGATGCGGTGGTGCTCGCACTGCCGATGCAGCCGGTGTGCCGGGAGACCTGTGCCGGCCTGTGTTCCGAATGCGGGATCAGGCTGGACGAGAACCCCGGTCACCACCACGATGCCGTCGACATCCGTTGGGCGGCATTGCAAGGACTCGCCGAGACCGTTCAGGACGGCGAGAAGGACAACATGGGCGGCGCCGAAGCGGGCGTCGACGAGAAGCAGGAGAAGTAGCCGTGGCTGTTCCGAAGCGGAAGATGTCGCGCAGCAACACGCGCCACCGCCGGTCGCAGTGGAAGGCTGCGGTCCCCACCCTGGTTTCGTGCGAGCGTTGCCAGGAGCCGAAGCTGCAGCACATCGCGTGCCCCAGCTGCGGCACGTACAACAAGCGCCAGGTCCTCGAAGTCTGAGCGGCTGGTGAGAGGCCCGATGTCTGAGTTGTCCCACGCCAAGAAGCAGGCAGACAACGTCAACACAGCCTCGTCCCACACGCTTCTGGAAGGGCGGCTCGGGTATCACCTTGAGTCCGCCCTTCTGGTGCGTGCGCTGACCCACCGTTCGTACGCATACGAGAACGGCGGCCTGCCCACCAACGAGCGGCTCGAATTCCTCGGGGACTCGGTACTCGGCCTGGTGGTCACGGACACGCTGTACCGCACCCACCCCGACCTGCCCGAAGGCCAGCTGGCCAAGCTGCGGGCCGCGGTGGTCAACTCGCGCGCACTTGCGGAGGTGGGCCGCGGACTCGACCTCGGCTCCTTCATCCGGCTCGGCCGGGGCGAAGAGGGCACGGGCGGCAGGGACAAGGCATCCATCCTCGCCGACACGCTAGAAGCGGTGATCGGCGCGGTCTATCTCGATCAGGGCCTCAGTGCGGCCTCGGAGCTGGTCCACCGGCTCTTCGACCCGCTGATCGACAGGTCCTCCAATCTCGGCGCCGGCCTGGACTGGAAGACCAGCCTCCAGGAGCTCACCGCGAGCGAGAGCCTCGGAGTCCCCGAGTACCTCGTCACGGAGACCGGCCCGGACCACGAGAAGACCTTTACTGCTGCTGCTCGCGTCGGTGGTGTCTCGTACGGCACCGGCACCGGCCGTAGCAAGAAGGAAGCGGAGCAGCAGGCGGCGGAGTCCGCCTGGCGCGAGATCAGCGCCGCTGCGGAGCAGCGGGAGGCCGCGGCGAAGGCCGCAGCCGACGGAGGGGCTGCCGACACCCCTGCCGACCCGGTGCCGTCCACGGACGTCACTCCGGCCTGACCCGGGAACCCCTCGGTGCCTCGTGCACCGGGGGGTTCTTCCTGTCCGGACCAGGGACGTGACCGCACAGTCACGCCCCGGGGTGTCCGGTGGACCAGGGCCGTACACCCCCTAAACTGTTCAGTCTCTTGAGGAGCCACTCCGTGCCCGAGCTGCCTGAGGTCGAAGTCGTACGGCGCGGTCTCGACCGCTGGGTCACCGGCCGCACGGTCGGTGAGGTCGAGGTCCTGCACCCGCGCGCGGTCCGCCGCCATCTCGCGGGTTCCACGGACTTCGTGGCCCGGCTCAGCGGCAGCCGCTTCGGTACGGCCATGCGCCGCGGCAAGTACCTATGGGTTCCGCTGGACGACGACTCCTCCTCGCTCCTCGGCCACCTCGGCATGAGCGGTCAGCTGCTCGTGCAGCCGCAGGACACCCCCGACGAGAAGCATCTCCGGATACGGATCCGCTTCGACGACGCCCTCGGCACCGAGCTGCGTTTCGTCGACCAGCGGACCTTCGGCGGGCTCTCCGTCCACGAGAACACCCCGGACGGGCTGCCCGACACCATCGCGCACATCGCCCGCGACCCCCTGGACCCCGCCTTCGACGACGCTGCGTTCCACGGCGCTCTGCGTCTGCGCCGTACGACGGTCAAGCGCGCCCTGCTCGACCAGTCGCTGATCAGCGGCGTCGGCAACATCTACGCGGACGAGGCGCTCTGGCGCACCAGGCTGCACTACGACCGGCCCACCGCGACCCTGACCCGGCCCAAGTCGGCCGAGCTGCTCGGCCATGTCCGCGACGTGATGAACGCGGCGCTCGCCCAGGGCGGCACCAGCTTCGACAGCCTCTACGTCAATGTGAACGGCGAGTCCGGCTACTTCGACCGGTCGCTCGACGCGTACGGGCGTGAGGACGAGCCCTGCCACCGGTGCGGCACGGCGATGCGCCGTCGCCCGTGGATGAACCGCTCCAGCTACTACTGCCCGAGCTGTCAGCGGCCGCCGCGCGCCAACACGCCTAGAGCGTGACCTCGCGCGCCTCGTCGTAACGGCTGCGGGCGTCGAGGACCTCGGACATCCGGCCCTCGACGAGCCGGATCAGCTCGAGCAGCCGGCCGGCGACCTCGCGTCCCAGCGGGGTCAGCTCGTAGTCGACGCGCGGCGGATTGGTGGGCTGCGCCTCCCGGAGGACGAGGCCGTCCCGCTCCAGTGCGTGAAGCGTCTGGGAGAGCATCTTCTCGCTCACCCCGTCGATCCTGCGGCGCAGCTCGTTGAAGCGGGCGCCCGTCTCGTACAGCGCGGTCAGCGTCAGGCTGCCCCAGCGCCCGGTGACGTGCTCCAGCGTGCCGCGCGAGGGGCACTGCCGGGAGAACACGTCGAAGGGCAGGCTGTCGGCGCCGTCCCGCGGGGTGGTCTCGTCCATGAAAAACAGCTTACGCCCGCACAGTGCTCTCTTTTGGAGTGCGCTGTGCGGGCGTAAGCAGGCAGTACTGCGGCCCATGCGGTCCGGAAGGAATCCCGGAGGGCCCCGGAAGGATCAGAAGCCGAAGTCCTGGGTCCACCAGGGGCCGCCGGAGCCGAAGTGCACTCCCACGCCGAGGGTCTTGTAGTCACAGTTGAGAATGTTTGCGCGGTGGCCTTCGCTGTTCATCCAGGAGTCCATCACCGCCTGTGCGTCCGCCTGGCCGCGGGCGATGTTCTCGCCGCCGAGCCCCTTCACGCCGGCCTTCGACGCGCGGTCCCAGGGAGTCCGGCCGTCGGGGTCGGTGTGGTCGAAGAAGCCGCGGGCCGCCATGTCGTCACTGAAGTTCTGGGCGAGCGAGGTGAGCGGGGCACTGGCCGTGACCGGGCTGCAGCCGACCTTCGCGCGCTCCTGGTTGACCAGCGCGAGCACGGCAGCCTGGGCGGAGGTGTCGCCGGCCGGGGTCGTGGCCCTGAGCGCCGGAGCTGCCGCCGATGTCGTCGGCGCCGCCGAGGCCGTGGCGGAGGGCGCGGATCTGGTAGCCGCGGGCGCCTTCGTCCTCTCCGTCCGCTCGGCCGTCTTCGAAGGGGAGGCGGACGGCGTGGCCGAGGTGCTGGAGGAGCCCGACCGCTCGGACTTCCGGGGCCCCGGGGAACGCTCGGTGCTGCGGCTGGCCTCGGCCGACGCGATACCGCGGTCGGCCGGAGCGGTGGTGGAGCCGCCCTGCGTCAGCAGGTCCGGCGCTCCCTGGGAGCGGATCTGGTCGGTGGCCGCGCCACCGGTCACGTGGTACGTGCCGCCGCCGGGCAGCAGGCCCGAAGCCACGGCCACGGCTCCGACGGCCATCGCAGCGGAGACGCCGATCAGTCCCGTACGCAAGGGCATGCCCGACCGCTTCCTGCGGCGCGCGCCGCGGCGCGCGCCGCGGCGCGCGCGGGCCTTCGCGGCCGCGGACGTGTCAGCGGCCGAACCTGCCACGGGACCTGCGGCGGAGCGTCGATGGCGTCCCATCTGCTGTCCCCTTCTGACGGTCTGGACACCAGGATCGGCGTCAATACGCCTCACCCGATCGAGTGAGGCTCTGGTTTCGACGGGACTGTACGCCATGGCTCAACGGGACGAAGTGACCCTTGAGCAATTGGCCGGATAGCGTTCGGCCATGAACGAAGATGTACGACTCACCGCCTGGGTACGCGGCCGAGTACAGCAAGTAGGGTTCCGCTGGTTCACCAGGGCAAATGCTTTGGAGATCGGTGGCCTCACCGGATTCGCCCTCAATCTCGACGACGGTCGAGTGCAGATTGTCGCCGAGGGGCAACGTGAGAATTGCCACCGGCTGCTGGAGTGGCTGCGCTCCGACGACACACCCGGAAGCGTGGATGGAGTCACTGAGATCTGGGACACCCCGCGCGGCGGTTACGAGGGGTTTGCGATCCGCTGATCCCGTTCTGAATGAGGTCCCAATTCGGGGTCGTGTTCGGACCGTGTTCGACAGGCGGCGAGGGGTGACGATATGGGTCGCTCATCTGCGTACACATGAAATGACCTGCGGAAGGACCGGATGGTTGCCAAGATTCGGTTGCCGTGCCAGGCTGCGGCAGTAAGGATGATCTCCACGCCCCCCAGGGCCCCGCAGGAGAGTCGCGCCGCGTGATCGTCAAGCCGCGCGCCCCCGGGTCACCCGCGTCTACGGGGTGTGATCGTGTTGACCGTCAAACTTTTTGGTGAGACGCTGAAATCCCCGCGCACCGCAGCTGTTTGGCAGAGCTCTTTGGCAGCAGAACCGCAGTGATGACAGAGCACTGCCGAGCACCGCGGGTGCGAATCCCTCACGACCCACACCGCATCGGTCGGTCACTCAGTGTGGAGGACCATCCATCATGGCAAAGGCGCTTCTCGGTTACGTCGGCGGTTCCGACCCGCGACTCCTCGCCGAGATGCGACGGCTCCAGCAGCGCGTCCAGGACCTGGAATCCGAGCTCGTACGGATCCAGGACGAGAACGACGCGCTCAACGCCGCCGCCCAGCACCAAGAGTCGCTGCTCGACAGCATCGACATCGACGTACCCCAGGCGGAGCCGGCGCTGACCTGACCGAGGGCCCACAGGGGCCGGTCGGGCTGTTCGCGTCAGCCGTCTGAGTTCATCACCGGATCGTCACCGGATCATTGAAGATCATCACTGTGATCTGTCGCCTTCTTGATCCGCCGCGTTCTTTGATCCGTCACGCAGCACTGCACAAGATTTGCAAGGGGCGCTTCGGCGTCCCTTCTTTCTTTTCCCCCGACCGCGACAGACCCGCCCCGGACGTACACGCCTTCCCTTACCGTCTGATGTGCCCTGCACCTTCATCAGCGAAACCGAGAGCGAAAGGTAGAGTCCGGCGGCGTGCATCTCAAGGCCCTGACCCTGCGTGGTTTCAAATCGTTCGCCTCCGCCACGACCCTGCGGTTCGAACCGGGGATCACCTGCGTCGTCGGTCCCAACGGTTCGGGCAAATCCAATGTGGTGGATGCGCTCTCCTGGGTCATGGGTGAGCAGGGAGCCAAATCCCTGCGCGGCGGCAAGATGGAGGACGTGATCTTCGCCGGCACCACCGGGCGGCCGCCGCTCGGACGGGCCGAGGTGTCGCTGACCATCGACAATTCCGACGGTGCGCTGCCCATCGAGTACGCCGAAGTGACGATCACGCGGATCATGTTCCGCAACGGCGGCAGCGAATACCAGCTCAATGGCGACACCTGCCGGCTCCTCGACATCCAGGAACTTCTCTCCGACTCCGGTATCGGCCGGGAGATGCACGTCATCGTCGGACAGGGCCAGCTGGACTCCGTACTCCATGCCGATCCGATGGGGCGCCGCGCATTCATCGAAGAAGCCGCCGGTGTGCTCAAGCACCGCAAGCGGAAAGAGAAGGCGCTGCGGAAGCTGGACGCGATGGGAGCCAATCTGGCCCGTGTCCAGGACCTCACGGACGAACTGCGGCGGCAGCTGAAGCCCTTGGGCCGGCAGGCGGCCGTCGCCCGGCGGGCCGCTGTCATCCAGGCCGATCTGCGCGACGCGAGGCTGCGGCTGCTCGCCGACGACCTGGTGCGGCTGCACAACGCGCTGCGCAGCGAGATCGCCGACGAAGCGGCGCTGAAGCAGCGTCGGGAGGCGGCGGAGGCGGAGCTGAAGGCGGCCCAGACGCGTGAGGCGGAGCTGGAGGACGAGGTACGACGGCTGGCGCCGCGCCTGCAGCGGGCCCAGCAGACCTGGTACGAGCTGTCGCAGCTCGCCGAGCGGGTACGCGGCACGATCTCGTTGGCCGACGCCCGGGTGAAGAGCGCCACCGCCGCGCCCGAGGAGGAGCGGCGCGGTACGGGATTCAGGGACCCGGAGAGCATGGAGCGCGAGGCCGCCCGGATCCGGGAGCAGGAGGCGGAACTGGAGGCCGCGCTGGAGGCGGCGGAACACGCGCTGGAGGACACCGCTGCCCACCGGGCCGAGCTGGAACGGGAGTTGGCGGCCGAGGAGCGCAGACTCAAGGACGCGGCCCGCGCCATCGCCGACCGGCGCGAAGGGCTCGCGCGGCTGACCGGGCAGGTCAACGCGGCGCGCAGCCGGGCCGGTTCGGCGCAGGCGGAGATCGACCGGCTGGCCGCCTCGCGTGACGAGGCGCAGGAGCGGGCGGTCAGGGCGCAGGAGGAGTACGAGCAGCTCAAGGCCGAGGTGGAGGGGCTGGACGCCGGTGACGCGGAGCTGGGCGAGCGCCACGACGCCGCCAAGCGGGGGCTCGTCGAGGCGGAGTCGGCCCTCTCGGCCGCCCGGGAGGCCGCCACCGGCGCGGAACGGAAGCGGGCGGCGGTCTCGGCCCGGCACGACGCCCTGGCCCTGGGCCTGCGCCGCAAGGACGGCACGGGCGCGCTGCTCGCCTCGCGCGACAGCCTCTCGGGCCTGCTCGGCCCGGCCGCGGAACTGCTGACGGTGGCCCCGGGCCACGAGGTCGCGGTCGCGGCGGCACTGGGCGCGGCGGCGGACGCGGTGGCGGTGACGGACCCGGCTACGGCAGCGAACGCCATCCGGCTGCTACGCAAGCAGGACGCGGGGCGGGCGGCGTTGTTGTTGGGGGGTGCGGGTGCGCCCGAGGCGGATACGGGGCAGGTGACCGTCCAGGGCGGGGCCGCGACGGCGGACGTACCCGGGCAGGGCTCGGCGCCCGCCGGGGCTGGGGACGTCCCGGGCCGGACCGCCGAGTCCGGTGTGCGGCACGTACAGGGGCAGGCTGCCGGGCAGGAGCGGGCGGCCCACACCGGCGCGGCGCATGCGCCCGGCCACCACACCGGCCACGTACCCGCGCCGGGTCCGGCTCCCGCCCCCGACGTCCCGTCCCGCGGCCCCGCCGGTTACCCCGAGACAGTCGGTCACGTGCTCCGCGCCGCTGCCCCGGATGCCCCGCCCGCAGTCGCCGATCTCGTCCGGGGGCCCGCTGAGCTGATGGCTGCCGTGCGCCGGCTCGTGCGTGGCATGGTCGTCGTTCCCACCCTGGAGGACGCCGAGGATCTTGTTGCCGCGCATCCCGAGCTGACCGCCGTGACCGGTGAAGGAGACGTCCTCGGGGTGCACTTCGCGCACGGCGGTTCCGCCGGGGCGCCCAGCCTGCTCGAAGTGCAGGCCTCCGTCGACGAGGCCGCCGCCGAACTGGCGGACCTCGCTGTCCGGTGCATCGAGCTGGCCGAGGCCCAGCGGCTCGCAGGGGAGCGGCGCAGTGCCTGCGCCGTGCTCGTCGAGGAGCTGGGCGAGCGGCGCAGGGCCGCCGAACGGGAGAAGTCAGGGGTGGCCCAGCAGCTTGGCCGGCTCGCCGGGCAGGCCCGCGGCGCCGCGGGCGAGGCCGAGCGGTCGGCCGCCTCCGCGGCCCGCGCCCAGGACGCCCTGGAGCGGGCGACCGAGGAGGCGGAGGAACTGGCCGAACGGCTGCTTGTCGCAGAGGAGATGCCGGTCGAGGAGGAGCCCGACAACTCCGTGCGCGACCGGCTCGCCGCCGACGGTGCGAATGCCCGCCAGACCGAGATGGAGGCCCGGCTCCAGGTCCGTACCCACGAGGAACGGGTCAAGGGACTCGCCGGGCGTGCGGACGCCCTCGACCGCGGTGCCCGCGCCGAACGCGAGGCCCGTGCCCGTGCCGAGCAGCGCCGCGCCCGGCTGCGCCACGAGGCCGCGGTGGCCTCGGCCGTCGCCTCCGGTGCCCGTCAGCTCCTCGCCCACGTCGAGGTGTCCGTCGAACGGGCCGCGCAGGAGCGGGTCGCCGCCGAGGCGGCGAAGGCGGAGCGCGAGCAGGAACTGATCGTCGAGCGTGGCCACGGACGTGAGCTGGGGGGCGAGCTGGACAAGTTGACCGACTCCGTCCACCGCGGTGAGGTGCTCGGCGCCGAGAAGCGGCTGCGGATAGAGCAGCTGGAGGCGAAGGCCCTTGAGGAGCTGGGTGTGGAGCCGGCCGGGCTGGCCGCCGAGTACGGCCCCGACCAGCTGGTGCCGCCGTCGCCCGCCGCGGAGGGTGAGGAGCTGCCGGAGGACCCGGAGCACCCGCGCAACCAGCCGAAGCCGTTCGTCAGGGCGGAGCAGGAGAAGCGGCTGAAGTCCGCCGAACGGGCGTATCAGCAACTCGGGAAGGTGAATCCTCTCGCCCTTGAGGAGTTCTCGGCGCTGGAGGAGCGGCACAAGTTCCTCTCCGAGCAGCTCGAAGACCTGAAGAAGACCCGGGCCGATCTGATGCAGGTCATCAAGGAGGTCGACGAGCGGGTCGAGCAGGTGTTCACGGAGGCGTACCGGGACACGGCCCGTGAGTTCGAGGGCGTCTTCTCACGGCTCTTCCCGGGCGGTGAAGGGCGGCTCATCCTGACCGACCCCGACAACATGCTGGCGACCGGGGTCGATGTCGAGGCGCGCCCGCCCGGCAAGAAGGTCAAGCGGCTCTCCTTGCTTTCGGGCGGTGAGAGGTCCCTGACAGCTGTGGCGTTGCTGGTCTCGATCTTCAAGGCCCGGCCGAGTCCGTTCTATGTGATGGACGAGGTCGAGGCGGCGCTCGACGACACCAATCTGCAGCGGCTGATCCGGATCATGGAGGAGCTCCAGGAGAGCTCGCAGCTCATCGTGATCACGCATCAGAAGCGGACTATGGAGGTCGCGGACGCGCTGTACGGCGTCTCGATGCAGGGTGACGGGGTCTCCAAGGTCATCAGCCAGCGGCTCCGCTGAGGCTTTACTAAATCTTCAAGTCTTCAACACGTCTTTTGGGTGGTCCTGGGTAGATGTCTGCCCGTGTCAGCTCACACCTGAAAGTTGACTTCGAAACTTGAACGCATACTCTCTGAGGCGTCGTTTTTAACTTCAAGTGGTGGCGCCTGTGGAGTTATGCGCCACTTGGAAGAGTTCCCCCCACGCCTGACGACGCGGCCAGGCACCAGGAGTTCATGTGACCAGCACATCGCAGACACCGGGATCCGGAGCCCGCGCGGCCCATCCGGAGCACCTCGGCCACGTCATCTTCATCACGGCAGCCGCTGCGATGGGCGGCTTCCTCTTCGGCTACGACAGCGCCGTGATCAACGGCGCCGTCGAGGCGATCCGGGACCGCTACGACATCGGCTCCGGAACGCTGGCCCAGGTGATCGCCATCGCCCTGATCGGCTGCGCCATCGGCGCCGCCACGGCGGGCCGTATCGCCGACCGGATCGGCCGCATCCGCTGCATGCGGATCGCCTCGGTGCTCTTCACGATCAGCGCCATCGGCTCCGCGCTCCCGTTCGCCCTCTGGGACCTGGCCTTCTGGCGGATCATCGGTGGTTTCGCCATCGGCATGGCCTCGGTCATCGGCCCGGCCTATATCGCCGAGGTCTCGCCCGCCGCCTACCGCGGCCGGCTCGGCTCCTTCCAGCAGGCCGCGATCGTCATCGGCATCGCCATCTCGCAGCTGGTGAACTTCGGCATCCTCCAGCTCGCCGACGGCAAGCAGCGCGGAACGATCGGCGGCATCGAGGCCTGGCAGTGGATGCTCGGCGTCATGGTCGTCCCGGCGCTTCTCTACGGCCTGCTGTCCTTCGCGATCCCCGAGTCGCCGCGCTACCTGATCTCCGTCGGCAAGAACGAGCGGGCCAAGGAGATCCTCGCCGAGGTCGAGGGCAAGGAAGTCGACCTCGACGCCCGCGTGGCCGAGATCCAGACAGCCATGCACCGCGAGCACAAGTCCACCTTCAAGGACCTGCTCGGCAGCCGCTTCGGCTTCCTGCCGATCGTCTGGGTCGGTATCGGTCTCTCGGTGTTCCAGCAACTCGTCGGCATCAACGTGGCGTTCTACTACTCGGCGACGCTGTGGCAGTCGGTCGGTATCGACCCGACCGCCTCGTTCTTCTGGTCGTTCACCACATCGATCGTCAACATCATCGGTACGGTGATCGCGATGGTCCTGGTCGACCGAGTGGGCCGCAAACCGCTCGCGCTCGCCGGCTCCACCGGAATGGCGATCGCACTGGCCTGCGAGGCCTGGGCCTTCTCCGCCGAGCTGGTCAACGGCAAACTCCCCACCACTCAGGGTGTCGTCGCCCTCGTCGCGGCCCACGTCTTCGTGCTCTTCTTCGCCCTGTCATGGGGTGTGGTGGTCTGGGTCTTCCTCGGCGAGATGTTCCCGAACAAGATCCGCGCCGCCGCGCTCGGTGTCGCCGCGTCCGCTCAGTGGATCGCCAACTGGGCGATCACCGCGAGCTTCCCGAGCCTGGCCGACTGGAACCTGTCCGGCACCTACATCATCTACACATGCTTCGCCGTGCTCTCGATCCCCTTCGTGCTCAAGTTCGTGAAGGAGACCAAGGGCAAGGCGTTGGAGGAGATGGGCTGATCCCCGCTGCCCCTCTCCTCGACCACGCGTCCCCGGCCCGCGCCCGCGGGCCGGGGACGCGCGTCCGTCCCTGCGTACGTCAGCCGGCGATCGCCTCGCAGAACAGTCGAAGGCTGCGCCACCCCTCCTCGACCGGCATCCCGCCGCACAGCGGATGCAGCACCAGGCTGTCGGCGTCCAGCGCGGCCAGCTGCTCCGGAGTGACGATCCGGTAGACCCCTTCGTCCCGCAGCTCCATCACCGTCGTGGCCGCCGAGCGCACGGCCGACCGGATGTCCTTCGACTGCCAGGAGGCGTAGGTCCGCGCCTCGTGCAGGAAGTGCTCGCCGTACCGGTCCCACGTCCGCTCCGGATCCTCCGACACATGCAGCAACGGCGTCTTCGCCGCCGGCATCATGCAGAATCCCTCCGTCCCGTGCTCCGCGCGCTGCCCGTGGTAGTACGCCTCGAGTTCCGGCAAATGTGCGCTCGGGAAGAACGGCAGCCCCAGCCGGGCCGCCCGCCGCGCCGCCGCCCGCGAGCTGCCACCGACCAGCAGCAGCGGATGCGGCCGGGTGTACGGGCGCGGGGTGACCCTGACGGTACGGCCGCGGTACGGGAACGGCTCACCGGTCCACGCCTGCAACAGGGTCTCCAGCAGCTCGTCCTGGAGCCGGCCGCGCCTGCCCCATTCGACGCCCGCCTGTTCGTACTCCTCGGGCCGGTAGCCGATGCCCGCGACTGTGACGAGCCGGCCCGCGCTCAGCAGGTCGAGGACCGCGATGTCCTCGGCCAGCCGCAGCGGATCGTGCAACGGCCCGATGATCGCCGAGACCGTGACCGCGATCCGGCGGGTGGCGCCGAAGACCGACCCGGCGAAGACGAAGGGGGAGGGCAGCCAGGAATTGGCGGTGCCGTGGTGCTCCTCGGTCTGCACGGTGTCCACGCCGTGCGCGTCTGCGTACGCGGCCATCTCGAGCGCCGCACGGTAGCGGTCCGACAGGGACGCGGGGGTGGCATCGGGATCGACGAGATTGAACCGGACCACTGTGAAGGCCATGACGCGTGTCCCCTTCGCCGGGCGGGCTTGGCGAGGCGGGACAGTAGCTGACGCAGCGTCATAAGTGTAGGGGCGTGTCGTCCTTGTGCCCGGCGGGCCGCGGCAGCAGTGCGTACAGCCCCCCGGAGACGGCGATCGTGACCGCCCAGCCCAGACCGTCCCGTCCGATCCAGGTGGCGGCGAGCGGGCCGGAGAACCACTTCACGCCCGTGAACAGCAGCCCCACCGTCAGCCCCGCACCCCACGCCGCGACGGCGGGCACGGCGAAGCCGCCGGTGTACCAGTAGGCGCCTGCGGGACCGGTGTCCAGCAGTGCCGCCGCGTCGTACGTACGTCCCCGCAGCTGATCCACTCCGAATACGCCGATCCACGCCGAGAACGTCACGGCGAGCAAGGTCAGAAAGGAGATGAACGAATCCAGGAAACTCGTCGCCACCATCATCAGCAGACTCCCCAGAAGGAGACTGATCGCGGCATTCACGCCGACCGCCCAGGCGCGAGGGAGGATGAATCCCAGTGTCTGTGCGGCAAAACCGGCCGAATACATCGACATCGCATTGATCAGCACCATTCCGACCACGGCAGTCAGCAGATACGGCACCGAGATCCAGACCGGCAGCAAGGCGCCGATGAAGGTGACCGGATCATTGCTGACCGCCAGGTCCGGGGTGGCGACCGCCATCACCGCACCCATCACCACCAACGGCAGAACGACGAGCACCGCACCACCCACCGTCGCCCCGACCACCGACCGGCCGGACGCGGTCCGTGGCAGATAACGCGTGAAGTCCGGACCGGTCGGCGCCCAGCTGATGCCCCCGGCCGCCAGCGTGCCGACGCCGGCGACCATCAGTGCCGTCGGACCCGCGGGCCGGTCCAGGAGGGCTCGCCACTGCGTTCCGATACCCAGATGGATCAGTACGAGGACACTGAATCCGCCGAAGAGGTACGCCGACCAGGTGCAGCACAGTCGCAGCGCGCCCACACCGAGTCCCGACACCAGGAAGCTGCTTGCGACGAAGGCCACGAGCGCCGCCATGATCAGCGCGGTGTCGGCCCTGACGGAGAGGAGCAGATCGCACACGGCCAGCAGGCCGTATGCGCCGGTGACCGTGTTCACCGTCTCCCAGCCCCAGCGGGCGACCCAGATCAGCGCACCGGGCAGCAGGTTGCCACGTTGTCCGAAGACGGCCCGGGAGAGGGCAAGGCCGGGTGCCCCGCCGCGCGTCCCCGCGATCGAGACCGCGCCGACCAGTCCGTACCCGATGACGGGCGCCGTGACCGCGACGAACGCCACCTGCCAGAGATTGAGGCCGCCGAAGACGATCAGTCCTGCGCCCATGATGAGCAACAGCACGGTCATATTGGCGGTGGCCCAGGTGGGGAAGAGGGTGCGGACCTGGCCGGTGCGCTCACTGTCGGGGACGGGTTCCAGGCCGCGGGTCTCCACGAGCGGGATCGTACCTTTACCGCCAAAAGGGCCATAACGGCCTGCCGGATACTGGAGCGGTCCTCCGGGGCCGCCACCCGGCGGGCCTGTGACTGATACTGGGTGGGTTATGGAATTCGTCATCCTTGCTGTAGTCATCGCCGCCCTGGTCGTGGCCGGCCTGATCAGCGGGCTCGTGGTCAGCGGCCGTAAGAAGAGGCAGCTGCCCCCGGCACCGTCGAGCACGCCGACCATCACTCCCGCCGAACCGCATGTCGGCGAGGAAGCCGAGCCACCGCGCGAGGAACCGCGCCGCACCATCGAGGAGGCCGGTCTTCCCGGCGTCGAGGCTCCCGCCGAGGAAGCCCCGGCAGTCGCTGAGCCGGTGGCGCCCGCAGTCCCCGCGCTGGAGATCCCGGAGCCCACCGCCGGCCGTCTCGTACGGCTGCGCGCCCGGCTCGCCCGCTCGCAGAGCACCCTCGGCAAGGGACTGCTCACGCTCCTGTCCCGCGACAACCTCGACGAGGACACCTGGGAGGAGATCGAGGACACCCTCCTCACCGCCGATGTCGGCGTCGCCCCCACCCAGGAGCTGGTGGAGCGGCTCCGCGAGCGCGTCCGTGTCCTCGGGACCCGTACCCCCGAGGGGCTGCGGACCCTGCTGCGCGAGGAGCTCCTCACCTTGCTCGGCACCGACTTCGACCGTGCGGTCAAGACGGAGAGCGGCGTCGACACGCCCGGTGTCGTGATGGTCGTCGGCGTCAACGGCACCGGCAAGACCACCACCACGGGCAAGCTGGCCCGAGTCCTCGTCGCCGACGGCCGCAGCGTCGTGCTCGGCGCGGCCGACACCTTCCGTGCCGCCGCCACCGAACAGCTCCAGACCTGGGGCGAGCGCGTCGGCGCCCGCACCGTGCGCGGACCCGAGGGCGGCGACCCGGCGTCGGTCGCCTTCGAGGCGGTGAAGGAAGGCATCGCCGAAGGCGCCGATGTCGTCCTCATCGACACCGCCGGCCGGCTGCACACCAAGACCGGGCTCATGGACGAGCTCGGCAAGGTCAAGCGCGTCGTCGAGAAGCACGGCCCGCTCGACGAGATCCTGCTCGTCCTCGACGCCACGACCGGGCAGAACGGCCTGGTTCAGGCACGGGTGTTCGCCGAGGTCGTCGACGTCACCGGCATCGTCCTCACCAAGCTGGACGGTACCGCCAAGGGCGGCATCGTCATCGCCGTCCAGCGCGAACTGGGTGTACCGGTGAAGCTCGTGGGTCTCGGCGAGGGACCGGACGACCTGGCTCCGTTCGAGCCGGAGGCGTTCGTCGACGCACTGATCGGCGACTGACGGGCCGACCGCGGCTCCTTCGCCCCCGAACGCCGGGCGGGCTCGACAGCGAGCCCGCCCGGCGCCGTCGTTCCCGCCGCTACGAGCGGTGGCAGATGTATGCCAGGGTGCCCAGCAGCAGCCGCGCCTGCGGTGGCGTGGCTGCCGTGTCCAGGACCGGCGGACGCAGCCAGCGGGCCGGACCGAGACCGCCCTCGTCCGACGGGGGTGCGGTGATGTGGCAGCCGTGCCCCAGCGCCCGCAGATCCAGATCCGCGTCGTCCCAGCCCATCCGGTACAGCAGCTGCGGAAGTTCGGCGGCGGCGCCCGGTGCGACGAAGAACTGCGCCCTCCCGGACGGCGTCACGGCCACCGGTCCCAGCGGCAGCCCCATCCGCTCCAGCCGCACCAGCGCCCGCCGCCCGGCCTGCTCGGCGACGTCGAGCACGTCGAACGTCCGCCCCACCGGCAGCAGCATCGAAGCGCCCGGCACCTCCGCCCATGCGCGTGCCGCCGTGTCCAGCGTGGCGCCCGCCGGCACCTCATCGGTGAACTCCAGCGGATGAGCGCCGGGGGAGAGGCAGGCGGTGTCCCCGCAGGAGCACCTCCCGGCCGCGGCCCGCGCCCCCGGCGCGACGGCCCAGCCCCACAGCCCTGTGTACTCGGCCACCGCGGTGCACTCGGCCGCACGGCCTCGACGCCGTGAGCCGGATCGCATCTCCCGGATGCCGCCGATCGTGAAGCCCATGCCCCCTCCAACGGGTCCGGCTCGCCGGTGGTTACGACGCGGAGCGCCGTTGTGACACTCCGTCGCCCGGACGATCCGGCAGCGTCCGGGGTCGTGCGACACGAACCACGCGCCCCTGTGTGCACCACTGCTTCCACTGCTGATCGTCGTCTGTCAAGTGAATCGCGCCGGACGGCAGGCGCGTTCCCCCAAAGGGGTGGCGAATGGTGGCGTTTCTGTCAACGCCCTCGCCGAGGCGGTGATCGTGGGATTACCGTCGGTACACGAACCATGGAAGTATGTGCGCCTGTGGGTATGCCGGAGGCAATCCGATTTCCTGTTCGATGGCGCCCCACCCCCATAGGGACGGCTTTGGCTCACGGCAATCTGATAGTGGTTCGCGCGACAGTATTCGGAATTCAGAGGGATGGGGGCGTTCCAGTGAGTGGCAGCGGCGCAGGCGATACGAATGCCGGTAAGCGCCCCAACGGGCAATTGGGATCATGGTTCGTGCGCAGCGGCTGGTCGAAGGGCGAGCTGGCGCGGCAGGTGAACCGCAGGGCACGCCAGATGGGCGCCCACCACATCAGCACCGACACCTCCCGGGTGCGGCGCTGGCTCGACGGCGAGCAGCCGCGCGAACCGATCCCGCGCATCCTCTCCGAGCTCTTCTCCGAGCGCTTCGGCACCGTCGTCGCCGTCGAGGACATCGGGCTGCGCTCCGCCCATCAGTCACCGTCGGTGTCCGGCGTCGACCTGCCCTGGGCGGGTCCCCAGACCGTCGCCCTGCTCAGCGAGTTCTCCCGCAGTGACCTGATGCTCGCCCGCCGCGGCTTCCTCGGCACCTCCCTCGCCCTCGCCGCGGGTCCGGCCCTCATCGAACCCATGCAGCGCTGGCTGGTGCCGGTCCCCGTCGCGGCATCCGCAGAGGCCGAGCCGGCGGCTGCCGCCCGGCGTCCCTCCCGGCTCTCCGGCCCCGAGCTCGACCTGCTGGAATCCACCACCGTGATGTTCCGCCAGTGGGACGCGCAGTGCGGCGGCGGACTGCGACGCAAGGCCGTCGTGGGTCAGCTTCACGAGGTCACCGATCTGTTGCAGGAACCGCAGCCCGCCGCCACCGCCAAGCGGCTCTTCCGGTGTGCGGCCGAACTCGCCGAACTGGCGGGCTGGATGAGTTACGACGTCGGTCTCCAGCCCACGGCCCAGAAGTACTTCGTCCTCGGGCTGCACGCCGCGAAGGAGGCCGGCGACAAACCGCTGGGCAGTTACGTCCTGTCGAGCATGAGCCGCCAGATGATCCATCTCGGACGGCCCGACGACGCCCTCGAACTCATCCATCTCGCCCAGTACGGCAGCCGGGACTGCGCCACCCCGCGCACCCAGGCCATGCTGTATGCGATGGAGGCCCGCGCGTACGCCAACATGGGCCAGCCGAGCAAGTGCAAGCGAGCCGTCCGCATGGCCGAGGACACCTTCCTCGACGCCGGGAGCGACGGCGAGCCGGAGCCCGACTGGATCCGCTTCTTCTCCGAGGCCGAACTCAACGGCGAGAACTCCCACTCGTACCGTGACCTCGCCTATGTGGCCGGCCGCAGCCCCACGTACGCCTCGCTCGCCGAGCCGATCATGGAGAAGGCCGTCGAGCTCTTCGGTGAGGACGACGAGCACCAGCGGTCGTACGCGCTGAATCTGGTCGGCCTCGCCACCGTCCATCTCCTCAAGCGCGAACCCGAACAGTCCACGGTGCTCGCCGAGCGGGCCCTGCGGGTCGCCAAGAAGGTCCGCTCCGAGCGCGCCAACACCCGGCTGCGTAAGACCGTCGACACCGCTGCCAGGGACTTCGGCGACATTCCCGCGGTTGCAGAACTCACCGATCTCCTCACCGAGCAGTTGCCCGAGACCGCCGAAGCGGTCTGACCGGGCACCCCTCACTCCGGCCACGACGATCACCCCGCACAGACCGACTTCGGCTCCCCCTTGCCAGGTCAGCGGGTGATCGGCGTGGCCGGTTCGCGTTCCCGTTCCCGTACTCCAGAGTTGTAACCGCACCGTATGCGGCCACGGCCGCAGGGTAGGCCCGGCCGCGGATACGCCACTCGCGGTTCATGGGGACGTAACACGCCACACCTCTTCGTCACTGCGGCGAAACACCGTGCGGCATCGGCGGAAACCGCGCTGGGCGAATCTCATGGCGCATAACCGGCCCGCACCTTTTCCACAGTGGTCCCGCACGTTTCGCCCCACGCGGCCGCACCGACGACGAGGAGACGCCGATGCCCCCAGGCATCACGACGCTTGCCGCAGACGCCCCGACGCTGTCTGCCGCCAACACCGGGTTCATGCTCATCTGCTCGGCCCTGGTGATGATCATGACCCCGGGTCTGGCCTTCTTCTACGGAGGCATGGTCCGCGTCAAGAGCACCCTCAACATGCTGATGATGAGCTTCATCAGCCTCGGGATCGTCACGATCCTGTGGGTGCTGTACGGATTCAGTCTCGCCTTCGGCACCGACATCGGCTCTCTCATCGGCTGGAGCTCGGACTTCGCAGGCCTGAGCGGGATCGGCATCACCCAGCTCTGGGACGGCTACACGATCCCGATCTACGTCTTCGCCGTCTTCCAGCTGATGTTCGCGATCATCACTCCGGCGCTGATCAGCGGCGCCCTCGCCGACCGCGTCAAGTTCACGTCCTGGGCGCTGTTCGTCGTCCTGTGGGTGACCGTCGTCTACTTCCCGGTCGCCCACTGGGTCTGGGGCGCCGGCGGCTGGCTCTTCGAACTCGGTGTCATCGACTTCGCCGGTGGTACGGCGGTCCACATCAACGCCGGTGCGGCAGCCCTCGGGGTGATCCTCGTCATCGGCAAGCGGGTCGGCTTCAAGAAGGACCCGATGCGGCCGCACAGCCTGCCGCTCGTCATGCTCGGCGCCGGTCTCCTGTGGTTCGGCTGGTTCGGCTTCAACGCCGGCTCGTGGCTCGGCAACGACGACGGCGTCGGCGCGGTCATGTTCGTCAACACGCAGGTCGCCACCGCCGCCGCGATGCTCGCCTGGCTCGGTTACGAGAAGCTCCGCCACGGCTCCTTCACCACTCTCGGCGCCGCTTCCGGCGCGGTTGCCGGCCTCGTCGCCATCACCCCGTCCGGCGGCGCGATCAGCCCGCTCGGAGCCATCGCCGTCGGTGCCATCGCCGGTGTGCTCTGCGCCATGGCGGTCGGCCTCAAGTACAAGTTCGGCTACGACGACTCCCTGGACGTCGTCGGCGTCCACCTCGTCGGCGGTGTCGCGGGCTCGCTCCTCATCGGCTTCTTCGCCACCGGCGGTGTCCAGTCCGACGCCAAGGGCCTCTTCTACGGCGGTGGCCTCGACCAGCTCGGCAAGCAGGCCGTCGGAGTCTTCGCGGTCCTCGCGTACTCTCTCGTCGTCTCCGCGGTGCTCGCCTTCCTCCTCGACAGGACGATCGGCATGCGGGTCGACGAGGACGACGAGATCTCCGGTATCGACCAGGTCGAACACGCCGAGACCGCGTACGACTTCAGCGGCGCCGGCGGCGGTGCGGCCCCGCGTACGGCCTCGGCACCGGCATCGGAGACCACGGCAGCAGCGCAGACCAAGAAGGTGGACGCATGAAGCTCATCACGGCAGTCGTGAAGCCGCACCGGCTCGACGAGATCAAGGAGGCCCTCCAGGCCTTCGGCGTCCAGGGCCTCACGGTCACGGAGGCCAGCGGATACGGGCGCCAGCGCGGCCACACCGAGGTCTACCGGGGAGCCGAGTACACCGTCGACCTCGTCCCCAAGATCCGTATCGAGGTCCTCGTCGAGGACGAGGACGCCGAACAGCTCATCGATGTCGTGGTCAAGGCCGCCCGAACCGGCAAGATCGGAGACGGCAAGGTCTGGAGCGTTCCCGTCGAGACAGCCGTACGGGTCCGCACCGGCGAACGCGGCCCGGACGCACTCTGACCGACGGCCTCGCAAACTGAAAGGCAGCTGGGTGACGAGCACCGAAGTGACCACCGAATCCGAAGACTCGGGACCCAGCGGCTACGCGGCGGCCCGGCTGCGCCTCCTCCAGGAGAAGGCGCAGCCCGGGCCGCCGCGCCGTGCGGCCCTCGCCTCACTCACCGACGACTGGCTGACCGCCCTGTTCGCCACCGCCACCGAACAGACCGGCGTCCGTGGCGCCGCCCTCGTCGCCGTCGGCGGCTACGGCCGCGGCGAACTCTCCCCGCGCAGCGACCTCGACCTCGTGCTCCTGCACGACGGCAGCGCCGACGCCGGAGCCATCGCCTCCCTCGCCGACCGCATCTGGTACCCCGTCTGGGACCTCGGCCTCGCCCTCGACCACTCCGTACGGACCCCCGGCGAGGCCCGGAAGACGGCCGCCGAGGACCTCAAGGTGCAGCTCGGACTGCTCGACGCCCGGTCCGTCGCGGGAGACCGCGGTCTGGTCGCCGCGATGCGCACCACGATCCTCGCCGACTGGCGGAACCAGGCTCCCAAACGGCTTCCCGCCCTCGACGAACTCTGCCGCGAACGCGCCGAACGCCAGGGCGAGCTCCAGTTCCTGCTCGAACCCGACCTGAAAGAGGCCCGCGGCGGCCTGCGCGACGCGACCGCCCTGCGCGCCGTCGCCGCCTCCTGGGTCGCCGACGCCCCCCGTGAAGGCCTCTCCGAGGCCCGCCGCATCCTCCTCGACGCCCGCGACGCCCTGCACCTGACCACGGGCCGCGCCACCGACCGCCTCGCTCTCCAGGAGCAGGACCAGGTCGCCGCCGCCCTCGGCCTCCTCGACGCCGACGCACTGCTGCGCCAGGTGTACGAGGCCGCGCGCACGGTCTCGTACGCCACCGACGTCACCTGGCGCGAGGTCAACCGCGTCCTGCGCGCCCGGTCCGTACGTCCCCGGCTGCGCGCCATGCTGGGCGTCGGCAAGACCGCCGCCACCGAACGCACCCCACTCGCCGAAGGCGTCGTCGAGGCCGACGGCGAGGTAGTCCTCGCCCGCACGGCCCGCCCCGAACGCGACGCCGTGCTCGTCCTGCGAGCCGCCGCCGCGGCCGCCCAGTCCGAACTGCCGATCTCCCGCCATGTCGTGCGCCACCTCGCCGCCGCCGCCGCCAGCCCGCTGCCCGTGCCCTGGCCCGCCGAGGCCCGTGAGGAACTCGTCACCCTGCTCGGCGCGGGCGAGGCCACCATCCCCGTCTGGGAGGCCCTCGAAGCGGAAGGGCTGATCACCCGGCTGCTGCCCGACTGGGAACGCGTCCACTGCCGCCCGCAGCGCAACCCCGTCCACACCTGGACCGTCGACCGTCATCTCGTCGAAGCGGCCGTCCGCGCCTCCTCACTCACCCGCCGCGTCGGCCGCCCCGACCTCCTGCTTGTCGCGGCCCTGCTCCACGACATCGGCAAGGGCTGGCCCGGCGACCACTCCGTCGCCGGGGAGGTCATCGCCCGCGACGTCGCCGCCCGGATCGGCTTCGACCAGCACGACGTGGGCGTCATCGCCACCCTCGTACGCCACCATCTGCTGCTCGTCGAGACCGCCACCCGCCGTGACCTCGACGACCCGGCCACCGTCCGCTCCGTCGCCACCGCCGTCGGCAGCGCGTCCACGCTGGAGCTCCTGCACGCCCTCACCGAGGCCGACGCGCTCGCCACCGGGCCCGCCGCCTGGTCCACCTGGCGCGCCTCCCTCGTCGCCGACCTCGTCACACGTGTCGCCGCGGTCCTCGCCGGCGAGGCAACCGCCGATCCGGAACCCGTCGAACCCAGTGCCGAACAGGAACGGCTGGCCATCGAGGCGCTGCGCACCGGCGAACCCGTCCTCGCCCTGCACGCCCAGGCCGAGACCCCGAACGAGGACGGTGAACCGGAACCCATCGGTGTCGAACTCCTCATCGCCCTCCCCGACCGCCCGGGCGTCCTGCCCGCCGCCGCCGGAGTCCTCGCCCTGCACCGTCTGACCGTCCGCGCGGCCGACCTGCGCGCCGTCGAGCTCCCCACCGAGCTCGGCGAGTGCGTCGACGTGCTGCTGCTCAGCTGGCGGGTGGCGGCGGAGTACGGCTCCCTGCCGCAGGCAGCCCGGCTCCGCGCCGATCTCGTCCGCGCCCTGGACGGTTCCCTCGACATCCCGGCCCGTCTCGCCGAACGCGAAGCCGCCTACCCGCGGCGCCGCGGGGTGAAGGCGCCGCCACCTCGGGTGACGGTCGCGGCGGCGGGCTCGCGGCTCGCGACCGTGATCGAGGTGCGCGCCCAGGACGCCCCGGGGCTGTTGCACCGGATCGGGCGGGCGCTGGAACAGAGCGCGGTACGGGTGCGCAGCGCACACGTGTCGACGCTCGGCGCCAACGCGGTGGATGCCTTCTACGTCACAGGGGCGGAGGGGGAGCCGCTGTCCGACGCACGCGCAACAGAGCTGGCCCGAGAGGTCGAGCGGGCTCTGGGCTGACTCCCGCGACCACGCGGAAGGGCCCTCGTCCGTCACGAGAAACGGGCGAGGGCTTTGCGTTTCCCGGCGTCCGGATACCCTTGGGGACGACTGACCTGCACCCGACCCCGACCCTGAGGACCGACGAGCGCCGTGTTCGATACTCTCTCCGACCGCCTTAGCGCGACTTTCAAGAACCTCAGGGGCAAGGGCCGCTTGTCCGAGGCGGACATCGACGCCACGGCCCGCGAGATCCGTATCGCCCTGCTCGAGGCCGATGTCGCGCTTCCCGTCGTGCGCGCTTTCATCGCCAACGTCAAGGACCGGGCGCGCGGCGTCGAGGTCTCCCAGGCGCTGAACCCCGCCCAGCAGGTCGTCAAGATCGTCAACGAGGAGCTTGTCGGCATCCTCGGTGGCGAGACCCGGCGGCTGCGGTTCGCCAAGAACCCGCCCTCCGTGATCATGCTCGCGGGTCTGCAGGGTGCCGGTAAGACCACCCTCGCCGGAAAGCTCGGCCTCTGGCTCAAGGGCCAGGGCCACTCCCCGCTGCTCGTCGCCTGTGACCTCCAGCGCCCCAACGCCGTCAACCAGCTGAGCGTCGTCGCCGACCGCGCCGGTGTGGCGGTCTACGCCCCGCAGCCGGGCAACGGCGTCGGTGACCCGGTCCAGGTCGCCAAGGACTCCATCGAGCACGCCCGCGCGAAGCAGTACGACGTGGTCATCGTCGACACCGCCGGCCGCCTCGGTATCGACGAGGAGCTGATGCAGCAGGCCGCGGACATCCGCGACGCCGTCAGCCCCGACGAGATCCTCTTCGTCGTCGACGCGATGATCGGCCAGGACGCGGTCAACACCGCCGAGGCCTTCCGCGACGGCGTCGGCTTCGACGGTGTGGTGCTCTCCAAGCTCGACGGCGACGCCCGCGGTGGTGCGGCCCTGTCGATCGCCCACGTCACGGGCAAGCAGATCATGTTCGCGTCGAACGGTGAGAAGCTCGAGGACTTCGACGCCTTCCACCCCGACCGCATGGCGTCCCGCATCCTCGACATGGGTGACCTGCTCACCCTGATCGAGCAGGCGGAGAAGACCTTCAGCCAGGAAGAGGCCGCCAAAATGGCCTCCAAGCTGGCGTCCAGCAAGGGCAAGGACTTCACCCTCGACGACTTCCTGGCCCAGATGGAGCAGGTCAGGAAGATGGGCTCCATCTCCAAGCTGCTCGGCATGCTGCCCGGAATGGGGCAGATCAAGGACCAGATCAACAACATCGACGAGCGCGACGTGGACCGTACCGCCGCGATCATCAAGTCGATGACGCCGCACGAGCGCCAGGAACCGACGATCATCAACGGCTCGCGCCGGGCCCGTATCGCCAAGGGCTCCGGTGTCGAGGTGTCCGCCGTGAAGAACCTGGTGGAGCGGTTCTTCGAGGCACGCAAGATGATGTCGAAGATGGCGCAGGGCGGCGGCATGCCGGGCATGCCGGGGATGCCCGGCATGGGTGGCGGCGCGGGCCGGCAGAAGAAGCAGGTCAAGCAGGCCAAGGGCAAGCGCAAGAGCGGCAACCCGATGAAGAGGAAGGCCGAGGAGCAGGCCGCGGCCGCCCGTCGCGAGCAGGCGGCGGCGCAGGGTGGCGCGTTCGGTCTTCCGGCGGCGCAGGAGGACCAGAGCTTCGAGCTTCCCGACGCGTTCAAGAAGTTCACGGGCTGACACCCGACGCCCGCAGGGGCACACAGGCAAGGGGCATTCGCCATGGGCGGGTGCCCCTTACCCGTGCCACCCGGTTGCGCGCCCGTATCGGGTCGGTGTCCCTCCACGGGCCCAGCGGACGGCTCCACCGAGGGCTTTGATCGTATTTCTCCCTTAATGTCGGCTCAACGGCTGTCGGCAGAGGAGCGCGTGTGACCAATTCCGTACCGCCACGCGATCGGACCGACCAGCCGTGGCGCTCCGAAGGCGCCCCACCGCCCAAGCCGCAGGGCCGGAAGATGCCGGGCGGCTGGGGCCGACTGCTGCTGACCGCGCTGGCCGTCTATCTGATCGCCAACCTGGTGCTGTCCTTCTTCAACGGCAGGAACGAGCCGACCATCGCGTACACGGAGTTCAGCAAGCAGGTCACGGCGGGCAACGTCTCCAAGATCTACTCCAAGGGCGATTCCATCCAGGGGCAGCTCAAGAAGGAGGCGAAGATCCCGGGCACCGACAACACGTACACGAAGTTCGTCACCCAGCGGCCCGCGTTCGCCGACGACAACCTCTGGGCCGAGCTGGTCAAGGAAGACGTCACCGTCACCGCCCAGCCGGTCGTCAAGGAACGCAGTTTCCTCGCCAACCTCCTGATCTCGCTGGCGCCGATGCTGCTGCTCGTCCTGCTCTGGGTGTTCATCGCCCGGCGGATGTCCCGGGGCATGGGCGGCGGGATGGGCGGCTTCGGCCGCAAGGCCCCGCCCAAACCGGTCGAACTGGAGGCGGGCAAGCGCACCACCTTCGAGGATGTGGCCGGCATCGACGAGGTCGAGGGCGAACTCAACGACGTCGTCGACTTCCTGAAGAACCCGCAGCAGTACCGGAGGATGGGCGCCCGGATGCCCGGGGGAGTGCTGCTCGCGGGTCCGCCCGGCACCGGCAAGACACTCCTGGCGCGGGCCGTCGCCGGCGAGGCGGGCGTGCCGTTCTTCTCCGCCTCCGCCTCCGAGTTCATCGAGATGATCGTCGGCGTCGGTGCCGGCCGGGTACGGGAACTGTTCGCCGAGGCCCGAAAGGTCGCCCCCGCCATCGTCTTCATCGACGAGATCGACACCATCGGCCGGGCCCGCGGCGGCGGCTCCGGCATGGGCGGCCATGACGAGCGCGAACAGACGCTGAACCAGATTCTCACCGAGATGGACGGCTTCTCCGGATCGGAAGGCGTCGTCGTCCTCGCCGCGACCAACCGCGCCGACGTCCTCGACCCCGCCCTCACCCGGCCCGGCCGCTTCGATCGGATCGTCCAGGTGAGCCCTCCCGACCGGACCGGCCGGGAGGCCATCCTGAAGATCCACACCCGGCAGATCCCGCTCTCCGACGACGTGAGTCTCGGCCAGGTGGCGCGGACGACCCCCGGCATGACCGGTGCCGACCTCGCCAACCTCGCCAACGAAGCCGCGCTTCTCGCCGTCAAGCGCAAGCAGTCCGAGGTCAGCCAGACCGACCTGTCGGACGCCCTGGAGAAGGTCCAGCTCGGAGCCGAACGACCGCTCGTCATGCCGGAGGAGGAGCGGCGCAGGACCGCGTACCACGAGAGCGGCCACGCCCTGCTCGGCATGGTCCAGCCGGGCGCCGACCCCGTGCGCAAGGTGACCATCGTGCCGCGCGGCCGGGCCCTCGGCGTCACTCTCTCGACGCCGGACGCCGACAAGTACGCGTACACGGAGCAGTATCTGCGCGGCCGCATCATCGGCGCCCTCGGCGGCATGGCCGCGGAACAGCTGGTCTACGAAGTGGTCACCACGGGCTCGGAGAGTGACCTGGAACAGGTCACCAATCTGGCGCGCGGAATGGTCGGACGCTGGGGCATGAGCAGCAGGATCGGCAGGCTGACGGCGATCCCGGGCGACATCCAGCAGGCGTACGGGCTCTCGGCGGCGCCGGCCACGCTGGACGCCGTGGACGACGAGATGCGGCGCATCGTCGACGAGTGCTACATCGAGGCGCAGCGGCTGCTGCGCGAGCACCGGGAGAAGCTGGACGCGCTGGCGTCGGCGCTGCTGCAGAACGAGACGCTGGACGAAGAGGCGGCCTACCGTGCGGCCGGCATCCCGCGCCTGGCCAAGTAGGACCGCCCCACCGCGTTCGCACCGGCTTCAGGAGGTGCAGACGAGATAGCGGAAGACATTCGGCATCCACACCGTGCCGTCCTGGCGCCGGTGCGGGTGCAGAGCCTCCGCGACCTCCTTCTCCACCTGGGAGCGGTCCGTCGCCCGCACCGCCGCATCGAACAGCCGCGTCGACAGCAGCCCGCGTACCGCACTGTCCAGGTCCGCGTAGCCGAACGGGCACGCCACCCGCCCCGAGCCGTTCGGATTCAGTCCGGCCCGGAACGCCACGTCCTCCAGATCGTCCCTGCGCGCCGGGCGCCACCCGCCCGCGCGGGGCGCCCGGGCCCCGTCGGTGAGCCGGGCCGCCACCCGGAGCACCGCCGCAGTCGCGCACCGCTCAGGGGGACCCCAGCCGGTCAGCACCACCGAGCTGCCCCGGGCGAGCAGCGGCAGGGCGGACTCCAGGGCGGGCAGCAGCCCTTCGGAGTCGCCCGCCGAACAGCCGATCGGGGAGAACACGGTGAGCAGGTTGTACGGGACACCGTCGGCCGGCGCGACGGCGGACGGATCACCGGCGAACAGTTGGGGCGGCCCGGCCGGGGCCGGATCGGGGCCGCCGTCCCACGCCGCTTCCGGCAGCAGCCGTTCGCGGGCCAGATCAAGGCGTTCACGGTCGGTGTCGACGCCGGTGACGCGCGCCCCGCGGGCGGCCGCGATCAGCAGCGCGAGCCCGGAGCCGCAGCCGAGGGAGAGCATCCGAGTACCGGCTCCGATTTCGAGCCGGTCGTACACCGCTTCGTACAGCGGCGCGAGCATCCGCTCCTGGATCTCGGCCCAGTCACGTGCACGGGTTCCGGGGTCCATCGGGGCGGACGGATCCGTCTGCCCCGGGTGCCGGACGAGCGTTGGTGTCATGGAAAGCGCCCCAATCCGCCGAGAGGTAGGTCGTTCCCGAGTGATGGACGGCCCCCGTGTGTGCGTGCCCGCACTCCCCCCGTATGTCAGAGAACTGCGCATCCGCGGCCGCGTCCAGAGGGCGGAGGGCATTGGTTGTGCGCCTCGGTCGTGCGCCCCCGCAGACAGTCGGCCGTGACCGGTCCTGTCACTCCGTGGGAAAGGCGATGTCGCCGTACGATGCGCGCCATGGCAAAGGCACCCGTTCTCACACCCCAGGCCGAGGACTTTCCCCGCTGGTACCAGGATCTGATCAACAAGGCCGAACTTGCGGACAACGGCCCGGTGCGCGGCACCATGGTCATCCGACCGTACGGATACAGCCTGTGGGAGCGGATGCAGCAGGAGATGGATACCCGCATCAAGAACGCGGGCGCCCAGAACGCCTACTTCCCGCTCTTCATCCCCCAGTCTTACCTGACACGCGAGGCACAGCACGTCGAGGGCTTCGCACCCGAGCTGGCCATCGTCACCCACGGCGGCGGGAAGGACCTCGAAGAGCCCGTGGTGGTGCGGCCGACGTCCGAAACGATCATCAATGAGTACTTCTCGAAATGGGTGCAGAGCTACCGGGATCTGCCCCTGCTGATCAACCAGTGGGCGAACGTCGTCCGCTGGGAGATGCGCCCGCGGGTCTTTCTCCGTACGACCGAATTCCTCTGGCAGGAGGGGCACACGGCCCACGCGACCTACGAGGACGCCCACGACTACGCCGCGTACATCCACCGGGACGTCTACGCGGACTTCATGACCCAGGTCCTGGGCATCGATGTGGTGCTCGGCCGCAAGACCCCGAGCGAACGGTTCGCGGGCGCCATCAACACCCTCACGCTCGAATCGATGATGGGCGACGGCAAGGCCCTGCAGATGGGTACGAGCCATGAGCTCGGCACCAATTTCGCCAAGGCGTTCCACACCGAGTACCTGTCCCGGGAGGGCAGGCAGGAGCTGGTCTGGCAGACCTCCTGGGGCTCCTCGACCCGGATGGTCGGCGGCCTGATCATGTCCCACGGTGACGACCGGGGGCTCCGCGTCCCGCCGCGGCTCGCCGCCGTGCAGGTGGTCGTCCTCGCGATCAAGGGGGACGAGGCGGTGCTGACCGCGGTCCGTGAGATCGGCGACCGGCTGCGCGAGGCCGGGATCAGGGTCCGGATCGACGACCGCACCGACACCCCGTTCGGCCGCCGCGCGGTCGACTGGGAGCTGAAGGGCGTGCCCGTACGGATCGAGATCGGTCCGCGCGACCTGGAGAACGGCACCGCGATGCTGGCCCGCCGCATCCCGGGCGGGAAGGAGCCGGTCGCGATCGAGGCATTGCCGACGCTGCTCCCGGCGGTCCTGGAGGAGGACCAGGCGACGCTGCTGCGCGAGTCCCGGGCCCGCCGCGAGTCCCGTACCAGCGAGGTGTCCACCGTCGACGAGGCCGCGGAGGCGGCGGCAGCGGGCGGCTGGGCGCGTATTGCGTGGGACGTCCTCGGGCCGGCGGGGGAGGCCCGGCTCGCGGAGCACGGGGCGTCGGTGCGGTGTCTGGTGGCCGAGGACGGGTCGGTGCCGGAGTCGGACGACGCCCCGGGTACTGTCGCCGTCGTGGCCCGCGCCTACTGAGGCCCCGGGCGCTCCCGGAGCCGTCGGAACCCCGGCGCGGAGGCATTGTCTACGCACCGGGGCGTACCCGGCACTACGTACCACCTTGGTGTGAGCTGTGAGAGTTCTCCACAGATCGGCGCACCCGCCCTCGTCAGGGCGCATCAACGGCAACTGACTGGTACGTGCAAATTATTTGGGATGCCCCGGAATAGGAACACCGGGGCACTCGCGCTCGTTGTCACGACGTGAGCACGACACCACCTGTACTTGCCGCAGAGCTGGCACAGGCGTGGGCCGACATTCAGCGGTACCACCCCGAGCTGCCCGATCTTGCCGCGCCAGAGTCCCTGATCGGAGAGTCCTCGTCCGCCTGTGGCGCCGAGCTCTCCTTCGAGCGACTGCTGCATGAGGCAGTCCATGGAATCGCCGCCGCACGAGGTGTCCGCGACACCTCCCGCGCCGGCCGCTACCACAACCGCAGATTCCTCGCGATCGCCGAGGAGTTGGGCCTCGACCATGCCGAGGAACCCCACCCCAGCAGTGGCTTCTCGCTGGTCACGCTCAATCCCGAGGCGAAGCGCAGGTACCGCCCGACGATCGAGCGGCTGCAGCGCGCCCTCAAGGCGCACACGGTCGCCACCGCCGCCGACACCAAGCGCTCCTTCCGCGGGCCCGCCGCCCGGCACGGCTCCTCCGGTGGAGGCGTGCGGGTCAAGGCCGTCTGCGACTGCGGACGCAATGTCCGGGTCGTTCCCTCGGTCCTCGCCCAGGCGCCGATCGTCTGCGGTGGCTGCGGGAAGCCGTTCCGTATCCCGGAAGCAGCGGTCGCGGTGGGGTGACCCGACGTGGTGTGGCACAATGGCAAGCTGTACTCGACAGTCGCACAGGACCCCTCTCTCCTCCGGCTGACGCGTCCATCGGGCACCCGAGTACCGCAACCCCACGTGGCATCTTCGTTGTGCCCAACCACGTCATAGACCAGGAGACACCACTTCCGTGGCAGTCAAGATCAAGCTGAAGCGTCTGGGCAAGATCCGTTCGCCTCACTACCGCATCGTCGTCGCCGACTCCCGTACCCGCCGTGACGGCCGGGCCATCGAGGAGATCGGTCTGTACCACCCGGTGCAGAACCCCTCGCGCATCGAGGTCAACTCGGAGCGTGCGCAGTACTGGCTGTCTGTCGGCGCCCAGCCGACCGAGCCGGTTCTCGCGATCCTGAAGCTCACCGGTGACTGGCAGGCCCACAAGGGTCTCCCGGCCCCCGCGCCGCTGCTGCAGCCGGAGCCCAAGGCTGACAAGCGCGCCCTGTTCGAGGCCCTGGCCAAGGACACCGGCGAGGAGTCCAAGGGCGAGGCCATCACGCAGAAGGCAAAGAAGTCCGACAAGAAGGCTGACGAGGCGGCTGACGCTGCCGCGCCCGCCGAGTCGACCGAGGCCTGAGCATGCTCGAGGAGGCTCTCGAGCACCTCGTGAAGGGCATCGTCGACAACCCCGACGATGTGCAGGTCGCCTCGCGCAACCTGCGCCGTGGTCGTGTGCTGGAGGTCCGGGTTCACCCCGATGACCTCGGCAAGGTGATCGGCCGCAACGGCCGCACCGCACGCGCGCTGCGAACCGTCGTGGGCGCCATCGGCGGCCGTGGTATCCGCGTCGACCTCGTCGACGTGGACCAGGTTCGCTGACAGAGTTGAACACCGGCACGGGCCGGGGAGGGCCATGCGCCCGCCCCGGCCCGTCGTCGTATGACAGGAGAGACACAAGGTGCAGCTGGTAGTTGCGCGGATCGGCCGCGCCCACGGCATCAAGGGCGAGGTCACCGTCGAGGTACGCACGGACGAGCCGGAGCTCAGGCTCGGCCCCGGGGCCGTACTCACCACCGACCCGGCCGCGAACGGACCGCTGACGATCGAGGCCGGCCGGGTGCACAGTGGCAGGTTGCTGCTGCGGTTCGAGGGCGTACGGGACCGTACGGCGGCCGAGGCCCTCCGGAACACCCTGCTGATCGCCGACGTCGACCCGGCGGAACTTCCGGAGGACCCCGAGGAGTTCTACGACCACCAGCTCATCGACCTCGATGTGGTCCTCGCCGACGGCACCGAGATCGGCCGGATCACCGAGATCTCGCACCTGCCGTCCCAGGACCTCTTCATCGTGGAGCGCCCGGACGGCAGCGAGGTGATGATTCCGTTCGTCGAGGAGATCGTCACCGAGATCGATCTGGAGGAGCAGCGCGCGGTCGTCGCCCCGCCGCCCGGCCTGATCGACGACAGCCAGGCCGTGGTCGCCTCCGCGCGGGACGACGAGGCCGCCGAGCAGGAGAACGAAGCCTGATGCGGCTGGACGTCATCACGATCTTTCCCGAGTACCTGGAACCGCTGAACGTCTCGCTCGTCGGCAAGGCCCGCGCCCGCGGCCGCCTCGATGTGCATGTGCGCGATCTGCGGGACTGGACGTACGACCGGCACAACACGGTCGACGACACCCCGTACGGCGGCGGTCCCGGCATGGTCATGAAGACCGGGCCGTGGGGCGACGCCCTGGACGAGGCGCTGGTGGACGGGTACGAGGCGGGGGCGCACTCCCCGTTGCTCGTGGTGCCGACGCCCAGCGGCCGCCCGTTCACCCAGGAGCTCGCCGTGGAGCTCTCCGAGCGCCCGTGGCTGATCTTCACCCCGGCCCGCTACGAGGGCATCGACCGTCGGGTGATGGACGAGTACGCCACCCGGATGCCGGTCGTCGAGGTGTCCATCGGCGACTATGTGCTGGCCGGCGGGGAAGCCGCCGTACTGGTGATCACGGAGGCGGTGGCCCGGCTGCTGCCCGGCGTGCTCGGCAACGCCGAGTCGCACCGCGACGACTCCTTCGCGCCCGGCGCCATGGCCGATCTGCTGGAGGGGCCGGTCTTCACCAAGCCCCCCGAGTGGCGCAGCCGGGGCATTCCGGACGTCCTGCTCAGCGGTCATCACGGGAAGATCGCGCGCTGGCGGCGGGACGAGGCGTTCCGCCGCACCGCGCTCAACCGGCCCGACCTGATCGAGCGCTGCGAGGCGAGCGCCTTCGACAAGAAGGACCGTGAGATCCTCTCCATCCTCGGCTGGTCCCCGGAGCCCGGTGGCCGATTTTGGCGCAGGCCCGAAGCCGTGGAAGAATGAGCCGCTGCTGTACGTCCGGTGTGCGCCCCTGCCACAGGGGGAACGACGCCCGCCCGACGCGATCAGCACCCCATCTCCTTACGATCTCCCGTCGATGACCTGTGGCATCGGCGAAGAAAGCAGACAACATGGCTTCCCTGCTCGATGGCGTCAACGCCGCTTCCCTGCGTACGGACGTTCCGGCGTTCCGTCCCGGTGACACCGTCAACGTCCACGTGCGAGTGATCGAGGGCAACCGCTCCCGTATCCAGCAGTTCAAGGGCGTAGTCATCCGCCGCCAGGGCTCTGGCGTCAGCGAGACCTTCACGGTCCGCAAGGTCTCCTTCAGCGTCGGCGTCGAGCGCACCTTCCCGGTGCACAGCCCGATCTTCGAGAAGATCGAGCTCGTCACCCGCGGTGACGTCCGTCGCGCCAAGCTGTACTACCTCCGTGAGCTGCGCGGCAAGGCCGCGAAGATCAAGGAGAAGCGCGACAACTGAGCTAACTCCCAGCTCCGCGGCTCGGCCGGATAAGCTCTGGCTCCGATGGACACGGAAGCAAAGCACACGGAGCGCGACCGCTCCTCCGCACCCGAAGCAGGGGCGGAGGAGAGGTCGCGCTCTTCGCGTATCCCGGACCGGTTCGCCTCGTTGTCGTGGCGGCGTGCGGCCTTCCTCGGCGCTGTCTGCTCGGCCTTCCTGCTGCTCTTCAGTACCTATGTGCTGCAGCCGTTCCTGATCCCCAGTGGCTCGATGGAGTCCACCCTGCGGGTGGGGGACCGGGTGCTCGTCAACAAACTGGCGTACCGTTTCGGCTCCGTACCGCACCGCGGTGACGTGGTGGTCTTCGACGGCACCGGCTCCTTCGTCCAGGTGGCACCCGCCGAGAACCCCGTCACCGGGCTGCTGCACGGCGCGGCAGCGTCCCTGGGGCTGGCGGAACCTGCCGAGACCGACTTCGTGAAGCGGGTGGTGGGCGTGGGGGGCGACCGGGTGGTCTGCTGCGACAAGCGGGGCAGGATCGAGGTGAACGGGCAGCCGGTGGACGAGGAGTATCTCCATTCCGGCGACGACCCGTCCCGGGTGGCCTTCGACATCGTCGTCCCCGACGGCACGCTGTGGATGATGGGCGATCACCGGAGCAACTCCCGCGATTCACGTGACCATCTCGGAGAGCCCGGCGGCGGCATGGTGCCGGTCGACATGGTCATCGGCCGGGTGGACTGGATCGGCTGGCCGCTGGGCCGGCTGGGCTCGATCCCGAAGACCGGCGCCTTCGACTCCGTACGGATACAGGGCGGGACGCATGGGTAACCGCGGACGGGCGAGCGGCGGGTCGGACGCCGACGTTCCGCTGCCGACCGGCACCAGGCCGACGGCCGTGCGCTCGCTGCCGACCCGGGCGGAGCGGCGCAAGCTGGCGCGCCGGGTCAAACGGCGGCGGCGCAGGTCCGCCGTGAAGGAGATACCCCTCCTCATCACCGTGGCGCTGCTCATCGCGCTCGTCCTCAAGACGTTCCTGGTGCAGGCCTTCGTGATCCCGTCCGGGTCGATGGAGCAGACGATCCGGATCGGCGACCGGGTGCTGGTGGACAAGTTGACGCCCTGGTTCGGATCCAAGCCCCACCGCGGCGACGTGGTCGTCTTCAAGGATCCGGGAAACTGGCTGCGGCAGGAGAACGTCGCGAAGCAGGATCCGCCCGTTGTCGTCAAACAGGTGAAGGAAGTGCTGACCTTCATCGGGCTGCTGCCGTCCGACGACGAACAGGATCTGATCAAGCGGGTGATCGCCGTCGGCGGTGACACCGTGAAGTGCTGCGACAAGGACGGCAGGGTCACCGTCAACGGCGTACCGCTCGACGAGCCCTATCTGCATCCGGGCAATCCGCCCTCCACGCTCAAATTCGAGGTAAAGGTTCCGGCCGGCCGAATCTTCGTCATGGGCGACCATCGCTCCAATTCCGCCGACTCGCGCTTCCACCTGGACGAGCCGGATCACGGCACGGTCCCCGAGGACGCGGTCGTGGGACGGGCTGTCATCATCGCCTGGCCTTTCGGGCACTGGCGGAGACTGGAAGAGCCCGAGACGTTCGCTTCGGTCCCGGACGCGCGCGCCGGGACGTCGGTGGCGTACGCACCGTCGAATAGTGTGTCGTCCCAGGACCTCAATGGAATGGTCCGGCTCCCGACCCCTGCGGAACTCCCGCTCGTTATGGGAGTGGTGGGCCTGCACCGGCTAGGGGGCAGGCGGTGGCACGGAGTGAGGAGTGGATGTGGGGGATTTGGCGGTCGGCGCACGATCCGGACACGACGAACCCGAGGACCGGCCCGAGAGCGAAAGGTCTGCCGAGGCGACGCCGGACCGGGCGGAGAGTGACGGCGACTCCCCGGACGGTGGTGGTAGGGCTCCGGGGAAGCCACGCTCCTTCTGGAAGGAGTTGCCCCTGCTCATCGGCATCGCACTGATTCTGGCGTTGCTGATCAAGACGTTTCTGGTGCAGGCGTTCTCGATTCCCTCGGACTCGATGCAGAACACGCTCCAGCGGGGCGACCGGGTGCTGGTCGACAAGCTGACCCCCTGGTTCGGCTCCGAGCCGCAGCGCGGCGAGGTCGTGGTCTTCCACGACCCGGGCGGCTGGCTGGTGGACGGCGAGTCGACGCCCCAACCGAACCTTGCGCAGAAGTTCCTCAGCTTCATCGGACTGATGCCGTCCGCCGAGGAGAAGGACCTGATCAAGCGGGTCATCGCGGTCGGCGGCGACACGGTGGAGTGCAGGAAGAACGGGCCGGTCGTAGTCAACGGCAAGGCGCTGGACGAGCAGTCGTTCATCTACCCGGGGAACACCCCGTGCAACGACGAGCCGTTCGGTCCGATCACGGTGCCCGAGGGCCGTATCTGGGTGATGGGCGACCATCGCCAGAACTCCCTGGACTCCCGCTACCACCAGGAGCTGCCGGGTCAGGGCACGGTCTCCACGGACGAGGTGGTGGGCCGGGCCATCGTGGTGGCATGGCCGATCAACCGCTGGGCGACCCTGCCGGTTCCGAGCACCTTCGACCAGCCGGGGCTGAACGCCGCGATGGGGCTGGCGCCGGGAGCACTGGGTGTAGCCGGAGCGCTGCCGGTCGTGTTGTGGCGTCGCAAGAGGCTGACCGCCGGGCGTACTGCCGGGTAGGGTGCCGACTCGGATCAGCGATTGTCGATCTCCGAGGTGGGGGACGCTGGGATGAGTGGAACAGGACGTACGAGTGACGGCCACGGTCGGCTCGGCAGCATGCTGTCGGGGCTGGCCGTGGCCGTCGGCTGTGTGCTCTTCCTCGGCGGGTTCGCCTGGGCAGCGGTGGTGTACAAGCCGTACACCGTGCCGACCGAGTCGATGACGCCGACGGTGCACGCGGGTGACAGGGTGCTGGCGGAGCGGGTGGACGGTGCCGAGGTGCGCCGCGGTGACGTGGTGGTCTTCAAGGACCCCGCGTGGGGCGACATGCCCATGGTGAAGCGGGTGGTGGGCATCGGCGGCGACCTGATCGCCTGCTGCGAGAAGAACGGTCGGCTCACCGTCAACGGCAAGCCCATTGAGGAACCGTATCTGCAGACGAAGAGCCTCGCCTCGGTGAAGAACTTCTCGGCGGAGGTGCCCAAGGGCCAGCTCTTCCTCCTCGGTGACGAGCGCAGCGGCTCCCTGGACTCCCGGGTCCACCTCGACGACCCGGGGCAGGGCTCGGTACCGCGCAGTGCCGTGCGGGCCCGGGTGGACGCCATCGCCTGGCCGATGAACGGGATGATCGAGCGACCGCAGGCGTTCGCGGTTCTTCCCGGCGGGGTGTCGAAGCCCGGACCGCTGGAGCTGCAGGTCGGGGCCGTGGTGGTGGGTGTGGTGCTCATCGTCGGCGGCGCGGCGTACGGGCCGATCGCGGCGCGGTCCGCACGGAGCAGGCGTGAACAGCGCGGGAAGGTGCCCGCGGGTGCCCGCTGAGATCCGGAAGGTCGCCCGGGTGATCCTGCTCGACCCCGACGACCGCATTCTGCTGATGCACGGCTACGAACCGGACAACCCCGACATCACCTGGTGGTTCACGCCCGGAGGCGGCCTGGAGGGCGACGAGACCCGCGAGGAGGCCGCACTGCGCGAGCTCGCCGAGGAGACCGGGATCACGGGCGTCGAACTCGGCCCCGTGCTCTGGCAGCGCATCTGCTCCTTCCCGTTCGACGGGCGGCGCTGGGACCAGGACGAGTGGTACTACCTGGCACGTACCACGCAGACCGACACGGATCTGAGCGGGCTCACCGGGCTGGAGCAGCGCAGTGTCTCGGGCCTGAGGTGGTGGACCTACAGCGAACTGTCCGTGGCGCGTGAGACGGTGTACCCGACCAGGCTCGCCGGGCTGCTGCGCACGCTGCTCGACGAGGGTCCACCGCGTACGCCAGTGGTCCTGGCCCCCGAAATCGCCTAAGCCTTCGGGGGCGCGGGAGCCTGGCGCACAATAGGTGGACGCACGGCTGAAGGGGAACATGCCAATGAGCGCCGAGGACCTCGAAAAGTACGAGACCGAGATGGAGCTGAAGCTCTACCGGGAGTACCGAGACGTCGTCGGTCTGTTCAAATATGTGATCGAGACCGAACGGCGCTTCTACCTCACCAACGACTACGAGATGCAGGTGCACTCGGTTCAGGGTGAGGTCTTCTTCGAGGTGTCCATGGCGGACGCGTGGGTCTGGGACATGTACCGGCCCGCCCGGTTCGTCAAACAGGTACGCGTCCTGACCTTCAAGGACGTCAACATCGAAGAACTCAACAAGAGCGATCTCGAACTCCCGGGCGGCTGAGCCGCCGCGGCGGTCGCCGGTCCGTCCGGGTGGCCGGGTTGTCCACAACCGCTGAGTTGTCCACCAAGATCCACCAGCGGGGCTCGGACGCGTCATCGTCGGTGCCGGAGGTGGTGCCGAATGAACGCACGGGGGGCACTCGGGCGGTACGGCGAGGATCTGGCGGCGCGGCTGCTGACCGACGCCGGCATGGCCGTACTGGAACGGAACTGGCGCTGTCGCGCCGGTGAGATCGACATCGTGGCGATGGACGGGGACGCGCTGGTCGTCTGCGAGGTCAAGACCCGCAGGGCGGGGGCGTTCCAGCATCCGATGGCGGCCGTCGGCCCGGTGAAGGCGGACCGGTTGCGGCGGCTCGCCGAGATCTGGCTCGACCGGAACGGCGGCCCGCCGCCGGGCGGGGTGCGGATCGATCTGATCGGCGTGATGCTGCCCGGACGGGGCGCGCCGGTCGTCGAGCACGCGCGAGGGGTGGCCTGATGGGGTTCGCGCGGGCGTGCTCGGTGGCGCTGGTCGGCGTCGAAGGCGTGGTGGTGGAGGTCCAGGCGGACCTGGAGCCGGGGGTGGCGGCGTTCACCCTGGTCGGTCTGCCGGACAAGAGCCTGGTGGAGAGCCGGGACCGGGTCAGGGCCGCCGTGGTCAACTCCGGGGCGGAGTGGCCGCAGAAGAAACTCACGGTCGGGCTCTCGCCGGCTTCCGTGCCCAAAGGAGGCAGCGGCTTCGATCTCGCTGTCGCGTGTGCCGTACTCGGTGCGGCCGAGCGGATCGATGCCTCGGCCATCTCCGATGTGGTGATGATCGGGGAGCTCGGCCTCGACGGCTGGGTGCGGCCGGTCCGCGGTGTGCTGCCAGCCGTGCTTGCCGCTGCGGAGGCGGGGTACCGGAAGGTCGTCGTGCCCGAACAGACCGCGGGCGAGGCGGCGCTGGTGCCCGGCGTCTCGGTCCTCGGTGTGCGGAGCCTGCGGCAGTTGATCGCGGTGCTCAGCGACGAGCCGGTACCCGACGAGCGGGAGGGTGACGAGGAAGGACGCCCCTCCACGATGCTGGCGGGGCTGATGGTGCCGGGCGCGGGCATCGGCAGCGGACTGGCACGGATCGCCGCGCAGGGCGAGGGGCGTCACCCGGACCTGGCGGACGTCGCCGGCCAGGAGACGCCGCGTCTGGCCCTCGCGGTCGCAGCGGCGGGCGGGCACCATCTGCTGCTCTCCGGACCGCCGGGCGCGGGCAAGACCATGCTGGCCGAGCGACTGCCCGCGATTCTGCCGACGCTGAGCCGGCAGGAATCCCTGGAGGTGACCGCGGTGCACTCGGTGGCGGGCATCCTGCCGCCGGGTGAGCCGCTGGTCACCCGGGCGCCCTACTGTGCGCCGCACCACTCGGCGACGATGCAGTCGCTTGTCGGCGGGGGGAACGGGCTGCCGAAGCCCGGGGCGGTCTCGCTGGCCCACAGGGGTGTGCTGTTCCTGGACGAGGCGCCGGAGTTCTCCGTCCGGGCGCTCGACGCGCTGCGCCAGCCGCTTGAGTCGGGGCATGTGGTGGTGGCGCGCAGCGCCGGAGTGGTGCGGCTGCCCGCCAGATTCCTGATGGTGCTGGCGGCCAATCCCTGCCCCTGCGGGCGCCACACCCTCACCGGCGCCGGTTGCGAATGCCCGCCCTCTTCGGTCCGCCGCTACCAGGCGAGACTCTCCGGGCCGCTGCTCGACCGGGTGGATCTGCGGGTGGTCGTCGCACCGGTCACGCGCGAGGACCTCATGGGCCCGAGCGGCCGGGGCGAGCCCACGGCCGTCGTCGCGGCGCGGGTACGGGAAGCCAGGGCCCGGGCGGCAGAACGGCTTGCGGGCACGGGATGGACCACCAACAGCGAGGTACCCGGCCATGAGCTGCGAACCCGGCTGCTCGCGGCGCCGGGGGCGCTCATGGAGGCCGAACGGGACATGGAGCGGGGGCTGCTCACCGCGCGGGGACTCGATCGGGTGCTGCGGGTGGCGTGGACCGTCGCCGATCTGCGCGGCGCGGATCGCCCGGAGGCGTCCGATATCGCGGTGGCCCTGGAACTACGGACCGGGATCGCCCGGGGAGCCCTGGCCCGGGGCGGGACGTCATGACGCCGGGGGCTACGGCGAGGGGCGGGGCGTGATGACGCCGGAGTCGGTGGGAGACCACGCACCACGGCGTGGGCAGGAGGCGGTGGGCGGCCACCAACCGGTGCGCGCGCCGGGGACGGTGGGGGAGCGGGACCGGCTGGCACGGGCTGCGCTGACCCGCGTGCTGGAGCCGGGGGACGAGCACGGTGGCCGCTGGCTGCGCCAAGTCGGCGCCGTCGAGCTGATGCGGCGGCTCACGTCCCGCGACGGGACCGCGGAAGAGCTGAGCGGCATGACACCGAAGCGGCTCGCCGGATACCGGTTGCGGGTCGGGTCGGCCGAGCCCGAGCGTGACCTCGCGGCGGTCGCCGCGGTGGGCGGCCGCCTGGTCTGTCCCGGTGACCGGGAGTGGCCCAGCCAGCTCGACGACCTGGGCGACTCCAGGCCGACCGCGCTCTGGGTGCGGGGCCGGGCCGATCTGCGGCTCTGGGCGCTGCGTTCCGTCGCCGTGGTCGGCGCACGCGCCTGCACTCCGTACGGGGCGCATATGGCGGCGAGCCTCGCTTCCGGGCTGGCGGAGCTGGGATGGGTGGTCGTGTCGGGCGCCGCGTACGGAGTGGACGGGGCGGCACACCGTGGCGCACTCGCGGCCGGCGGGGCGACGATGGCGGTCCTGGCCTGCGGCGTCGACGTCGCCTATCCCCGAGGCCATGCCGAGCTGATCGGACGCGTGGCGGAACAGGGTCTGATCATCGGAGAGTTGCCGCCGTCCGATCATCCGACACGCAGCAGATTTGTCCTTCGGAACAGGGTGATTGCCGCGTTGACGCGGGGAACGGTCGTGGTGGAGGCGCAATACCGCAGCGGTTCGCTCGTCACGGCGCGCAGGGCTCAGCAGCTCGGCCGCTTCACCATGGGGGTTCCGGGACCCGCCACCAGCGGGCTGTCTGCCGGTGTCCACGAACTGCTCCGGGGCGAAGGCGTCCTGGTCACGGATGCCTCGGAGGTGGCCGAACTGGTGGGGGACATCGGTGATCTCGCTCCCGCCCGACGCGGTCCTCTGCTTCCCAGGGACCTGCTGGACGCCGTCTGCGCCCGGATCCTCGACGCCCTGCCCTCCCGAGGTTCCGTCAACGCGAGGGACATCGCCCGCACCGCGGGCACCGGCACCGACGAAGCGCTCGGCAGGTTGTACGAACTCCACTCACTGGGGTTCGTCGAACGTAATGGCGATGGATGGCAGTTGACGCGGCAGTCGGCACGCAATGGGGGCCTGCGGCGAGGCGGTCCTTGACCTGGAGCATTCGGGTGAAAAGGTGATGCCGGTGACCTCGGCGGATCCTTCGGCGACCCCTCCGGGACCGCTGCACAAGCGACGGGCCCGGAGCGTAGTCGTGTCTGTTCCCCCAGAAGTACCCGGCGCTGATGCTTTATCCTGCGCGCACCGCGACGCTTCAGTCACGCTACGCTCACAAGGAATCCGACTCAGACACAAGTCCCCCAGCACTTCACAGCAGAACGGCTCAAGGCACCACATGCCCCAGCACACCTCCGGGTCTGACCGCGCAGCAGTGCCACCCGCTGCGCGTGGCACTGTGCGCCCCCCTGCCCCCTCCTCGCTCGACGAGTTGTGGCGTTCGTACAAGTCCACGGGCGACGGCCGGCTGCGGGAGCAGCTGATCCTTCACTACTCGCCGCTGGTGAAGTACGTCGCGGGCCGGGTGAGCGTGGGACTGCCGTCCAATGTCGAGCAGGCGGACTTCGTCTCCTCGGGGGTCTTCGGACTGATTGACGCGATCGAGAAGTTCGACATCGAACGGGCCATCAAGTTCGAGACGTACGCGATCACGCGTATCCGCGGCGCGATGATCGACGAGCTCCGGGCGCTCGACTGGATCCCGCGCTCCGTACGGCAGAAGGCGCGGGCCGTGGAGCGCGCCTACGCGACACTGGAGGCGCAGTTGCGGCGTACCCCGTCCGAGGCGGAGGTCGCGGCGGAGATGGGCATCGCCCTGGAAGAACTGCATGCGGTTTTCAGCCAGTTGTCGCTGGCGAACGTGGTCGCGCTGGAGGAGCTGCTGCATGTCGGCGGCGAGGGCGGCGACCGGCTGAGCCTGATGGACACCCTTGAGGACACCGCCGCCGACAATCCGGTGGAGGTAGCCGAGGACCGTGAGCTCCGACGGCTGCTCGCCCGGGCGATCAACACGCTCCCGGACCGCGAGAAGACTGTCGTCACCCTCTACTACTACGAGGGGCTCACCCTCGCCGAGATCGGCAACGTGCTCGGGGTGACCGAGAGCCGGGTCAGCCAGATCCACACCAAATCGGTGCTGCAGCTCCGCGCGAAACTGGCCGACGCGGGACGTTGAGCAGCGGTCCGGCCGGGCGATGTTGGCTGCCCGCGCCCTCTCTCGAACGCCTGCCGCCGTAGAGTGGATCCGTGCCCAGGATTCGAGCGGCCTCCGTGGCCGAGCACCGGACCATGCAGCGCGGCGCCCTCCTGGACGCTGCCCGCTCCCTGCTGTCCGAGGGCGGTACGGAGGCGTTGACCTTCCCCGCTCTCGCCGAGCGCACGGGCCTTGCGCGGTCCTCCGTCTACGAGTACTTCCGTTCCCGCGCGGCCGTCGTCGAGGAGCTGTGCGCCGTCGACTTTCCCGTCTGGGCGGCCGAGGTCGAGAACGCGATGGAGCGGGCGCAGACGCCCGAGGGGAAGATCGAGGCGTATGTACGCCGCCAGCTCGATCTGGTCGGGGACCGGAGGCACCGCGCTGTTGTCGCCATCTCGGCGAGCGAGCTGGACGCAGGCGCACGGGAGAAGATCCGGGCAGCCCACGGCGGGCTGATCGCCATGATTGTCGAGGCGCTCGGTGACCTCGGCCATGAACAGCCGAGGCTGGCGGCGATGCTGCTGCAGGGCTCGGTGGACGCCGCCGTGCGCCGTATCGAACTGGGCGTGGCGGAGGCGCCCGGGGTGATCGCTGACACCGCCGTCGCCATGGTCCTGCGGGGCGTACGGGGCTGACGCCCGCACCTGGTCGCCGCCGCGACGAGGAGGACGGCAGGGTCTGCGTACCCGACGGCGCCCGGCGCCCGCGGCTCCGGTACGCCGAACACCGGCAGCAGCCGCGAAGGACCCCGCCGCAGCAGCGCAGGAGGCAGCAGCGACAGCGGATCCAGATATGCGTCACCACGCCGCAGTCCCCAGTGCAGACACCCGGACTCGCAGTGGAACGGCCCGGCCTCCATGACCGCGACCGGCTGGCCGGCGCGGACCTCGTCACCTTCCGAGACCAGCGCCCGCACCGGCTCGTACGTCGTGCGCAGCGGCGGATCACCGGTCCCCGCCACCTCGATCGACAGCACCCCCCGTCCCGCGACGCGCCCCGCGAACGAGACCCGGCCGTCGGCTGCGGCTCGCACCTGGACACCCGGAGCGGCGGCGAGGTCGACGCCACGGTGCCCCCGCCCGTAGGCCCCGGCCGGCGGCTCCCACCCCCGTACGACCACGGGCCGCCCCGCGAGCGGCCACGCGCGCCCGCCGTCCTGCGTGGGGTTGTCCGCGGCGGCGGCGCGGCCCGCACCGCACAACATCGTGAGCGCGGTCATGAACGCCGCCACGAGTGCTGCCACGAGCGCCGCCCGGGCCCGGCGAGCCGTCGGTTCAGGTCTGTATCGCATGACCCGAACCGTTCCGCACCCGGCGGATCCACGGGGATCATGGACCGGATCTGTGGACTACTCGCCGGTTGTGGACAGCGCCGTCACCCGGCACCCGACGGGTCCCGTACACTTCTTGTGGCGATCCGGGTCACCGGGTCGACTTCGCACGCCCCGCCACCTCCCTCTCTGCGGACGGTGGCCGCGCTCCTCGGTCCCTCGTGGCATGGCGCGTCGGGGCGTCAGGCGCGACCGCAATCCTGCGGTTGCGACAACCGAGTACCTCAAGGAGTACGGCCATGGCCGTCGTCACGATGCGGGAGCTGCTGGAGAGCGGCGTCCACTTCGGTCACCAGACCCGTCGCTGGAACCCGAAGATGAAGCGCTTCATCTTCACCGAGCGCAACGGCATCTACATCATCGACCTGCTCCAGTCGCTGTCGTACATCGACCGCGCCTACGAGTTCGTCAAGGAGACCGTCGCGCACGGCGGCTCCATCATGTTCGTGGGTACGAAGAAGCAGGCCCAGGAGGCCATCGCCGAGCAGGCGACGCGCGTCGGCATGCCGTACGTCAACCAGCGTTGGCTCGGTGGCATGCTCACCAACTTCTCCACCGTCTACAAGCGCCTTCAGCGTCTGAAGGAGCTTGAGCAGATCGACTTCGAGGACGTGGCCGCCTCCGGCCTCACCAAGAAGGAGCTCCTGGTCCTCTCCCGTGAGAAGGCCAAGCTGGAGAAGACCCTCGGTGGTATCCGCGAGATGCAGAAGGTGCCCAGCGCCGTCTGGATCGTCGACACCAAGAAGGAGCACATCGCCGTCGGTGAGGCGCGCAAGCTCCACATCCCGGTCGTCGCGATCCTCGACACCAACTGCGACCCCGACGAGGTCGACTACAAGATCCCGGGCAACGACGACGCGATCCGCTCCGTCACCCTGCTCACCCGCGTGATCGCCGACGCCGTCGCCGAGGGCCTCATCGCCCGTTCCGGCGCTGCGACCGGCGACTCGAAGCCGGGCGACAAGGCTGCCGGTGAGCCGCTCGCCGAGTGGGAGCGCGACCTGCTCGAGGGCGACAAGAAGGCGGACGCCGAGGTTCAGACGTCTGCTGAGACCGAGAAGGTCGCGGACGCCGCCGAGGCACCGGCCGAGGTTGCTGCCGAGGCGCCGGCCGAGGTTGCTGCCGAGGCGCCGGCCGAGGCCGCTGCCGAGGCTCCGGCCGCGGACGCCGAGCAGGCCTGACGACTCCGTCACGGCTGAATGACGGCGGGGGCTGGTGCCACAGGCACCGCCCCCGCCGTTCACCCGTAGATCTTTCAGACTTCGAGAGAGAAACACAGACTCATGGCGAACTACACCGCCGCTGACGTCAAGAAGCTCCGTGAGCTCACCGGCGCCGGCATGATGGACTGCAAGAAGGCGCTCGACGAGGCCGACGGCATCGTCGACAAGGCCGTCGAGGCGCTCCGTATCAAGGGTCAGAAGGGCGTCGCCAAGCGCGAGGGCCGTTCTGCCGAGAACGGTGCTGTCGTCTCCCTCATCTCCGAGGACAAGACCTCCGGCGTCCTGCTGGAGCTGAAGTGCGAGACGGACTTCGTCGCCAAGGGCGAGAAGTTCCTGGCCGTCGCCGACGCTCTCGCCGCCCACGTCGCCGCGACCTCGCCGGCCGACCTGGCCTCGCTGCTCGCCTCCGAGATCGAGGCCGGCAAGACTGTTCAGGCCTACGTCGACGAGGCCAACGCCAACCTCGGCGAGAAGATCGTCCTGGACCGCTTCGCGCAGTTCACCGGCGGTTACGTGGCTGCGTACATGCACCGCACCATGCCCGACCTCCCGCCGCAGGTCGGCGTCCTGGTCGAGTTGGACAAGGAGAACGCCGAGGTCGCCAAGGACGTCGCGCAGCACATTGCCGCCTTCGCCCCGAAGTACCTCAACCGCGACGAGGTTCCGGCCGAGACGGTCGAGAACGAGCGTCGTGTCGCCGAGGCCACCTCTCGCGAGGAGGGCAAGCCCGAGGCCGCCCTTCCGAAGATCGTTGAGGGTCGCGTCAACGGCTTCTTCAAGGACGTCGTCGTCCTGGAGCAGGCCTTCGCCAAGGACAACAAGAAGTCCGTCCAGAAGGTCCTGGACGAGGCCGGTGTCACCCTGAAGCGCTTCTCGCGCATCAAGGTCGGCATCTGAGTCCGTCCGCGAAAAACGGTGGACCCCGATAGGGTCTGGTGCAGTCGTACGGCCGCACACCCGCCGTACGACCGCAGATCTGACGAGGAGGCCATTGCCGCTGAGGGACACCAGACCCACCGGCAATGGCCTTCTTCGTATGTGCACGAGGAGAATCTCCATGAACAAGGGCGCGGACGCCGCCAAAGGTGACCATAAGCGCGAGGACGGCAAGGTGGCCGGACGCTTCATGCTGAAGCTGTCCGGAGAGGCATTCGCCGGCGGCGGGGGCCTCGGCGTCGACCCCGACGTCGTACACGCCATCGCCCGGGAAATCGCGGCTGTCGTCCGGGGCGGTGCGGAAATCGCGGTTGTCATCGGCGGCGGCAACTTCTTCCGCGGCGCCGAGCTCCAGCAGCGCGGCATGGACCGGGCCCGGTCCGACTACATGGGCATGCTTGGCACCGTCATGAACTGTCTGGCGCTCCAGGACTTCCTGGAGAAGGAGGGCATCGACTCCCGCGTCCAGACCGCCATCACCATGGGGCAGGTCGCGGAGCCGTATATCCCGCTGCGCGCCGTGCGGCACCTGGAGAAGGGACGCGTCGTCATCTTCGGCGCCGGTATGGGCATGCCGTACTTCTCCACCGACACCACCGCCGCCCAGCGCGCCCTGGAGATCGACGCCGAGGGCCTGCTCATGGGTAAGAACGGGGTGGACGGGGTCTACGACTCCGACCCGAAGACCAACCCCGACGCGGTGAAGTTCGACGCGCTGGAGTACAGCGAGGTGCTCGCCCGCGATCTCAAGATTGCCGACGCCACCGCCATCACGCTCTGCCGTGACAACCAGCTGCCGATCCTCGTCTTCGAGCTGACCGCGGCCGGCAATATCGCCCGCGCCGTCAAGGGTGAGAAGATCGGCACGCTCGTGAGCGACCAGGGCACCCGGGCCTGACAACCGGGGGGGCCGCCCGGGGGAATCCCCCCGATGGCCCCGGGGCCGACCGGGGACACCCGGGGGACGGTCCCGAAGGATGGACAACGGCCTGCCGGTCGGACACCGTGCAGGTGAGGACGCGACGCAGGACCCGCCGGGCCCGAGCATGCCGGGCCCACTCAAGACACGCAGGAGCACGTGGTGATCGAAGAAACCCTCCTCGAGGCCGAGGAGAAGATGGAGAAGGCCGTCGTGGTCGCGAAGGAAGACTTCGCCGCGATCCGCACCGGCCGTGCGCACCCGGCGATGTTCAACAAGATCGTCGCCGACTACTACGGCGCCCTGACCCCGATCAACCAGCTGGCCTCTTTCTCGGTTCCCGAGCCGCGCATGGCTGTCGTGACGCCGTTCGACAAGAGCGCGCTGCGCAACATCGAGCAGGCCATCCGCGACTCCGACCTCGGCGTCAACCCGAGCAACGACGGCAATATCATCCGAGTGACCTTCCCCGACCTCACCGAGGAGCGTCGTCGCGACTACATCAAGGTCGCGAAGACGAAGGCCGAGGACTCCAAGATCTCGATCCGGGCCGTCCGCCGCAAGGCGAAGGAGATCCTGGACAAGCTGGTCAAGGACAAGGAGTCCGGCGAGGACGAGGTGCGCCGCGCCGAGAAGGAGCTCGACGACACCACTGCGAAGTACGTCGCGCAGGTCGACGAGCTGCTCAAGCACAAGGAAGCCGAGCTGCTCGAAGTCTGATGAACGACTCTTCCTGGGGCGCCCCGCAGGGAGCCGGCTACGGGGGTACGCCCGAGATGAGGGCTGCCCCCGCGGGTCCTGCATACGATGTGCATGACGCCCAGCACACTCGGCCCATGCCCATCGTGCCGGACGTTCCCGACGCAGGTAGAGACGCTGACGACCGTGACGACCGGAACGGGGGAGCCTCCGGCCGGCGCGGCGTTCCCCCGTACCGTGACGAGAAGCCGCAGGAGCCCATGTCCACCGCGCCGCCGCCCCCGCAGAAGAAACGTGCGGGTCGTGACCTGCGAGCCGCCATAGGGGTCGGTGTGGGGCTCGGGGCCGTCATCGTCGCCTCGCTCTTCATCGTGAAGGCCGTCTTCATCGGCGTGATAGCGATCGCCGTCGTCGTCGGCCTCTGGGAACTCACCTCCCGGCTGCAGGAGCGCAAGGGCATCAAGGCACCGCTCGTACCGCTCGCGATCGGCGGCGCGGCGATGGTCGTGGCCGGCTACATGCGCGGAGCCGAGGGCGCCTGGGTCGCCATGGCGCTGACCGCCCTGGCAGTGCTGGTCTGGCGGATGACCGAGCCGCCCGAGGGATACCTCAGGGACGTCACGGCCGGTGTTTTCGCCGCGTTCTACGTACCCTTCCTGGCCACGTTCGTCGCGATGCTGCTGAGCGCGCACGACGGGCCGCAGCGGGTGCTCACCTTCCTCCTGCTGACCGTGGTCAGCGACACGGGCGCGTACGCCGTCGGCTGGCGCTTCGGCAAGCACAAGCTCGCGCCGCGGATCAGCCCCGGGAAGACCCGCGAGGGACTGTTCGGAGCCGTCGCCTTCGCGATGGTCGCCGGCGCGCTGTGCATGCAGTTCCTGATCGACGACGGCACGTGGTGGCAGGGACTGCTGCTCGGCCTGGCCGTCGCTGCCAGCGCCACCCTCGGCGACCTGGGCGAGTCCATGATCAAGCGGGATCTCGGGATCAAGGACATGGGCACGCTGCTGCCCGGTCACGGCGGGATCATGGACCGACTGGACTCGCTGCTGCCGACCGCTCCGGTGGTCTGGCTCCTACTGGTGCTCTTCGTCGGCTCCGGCTGAGAAGTCGGGCCGCCACCATCCCGACCTGCGTTTCTTCATGTGAGGGTCCGTTGTCCACAGGACGGCGGGCCCTCACTCGTCTGTCTGCGACACGGGACGAACCGTGCCTCGGCCCGGAGAGTTCGGCCAGGAACGGGACACGGGCGCCGTGTGACCTGCATCTCAGGCAACAACATCACTGATCGCCTTTCCGGTTCAGGCTCCCGTGTGCAGCGGGTCGGTGAGCATGCGGTGGATCGACTCCGCAGTCGAACCGTCGAACCGTCCCTGTGGCCACCCCGTGACGGCGACCGCACGGTCACACAGCCCGGGTAACCGCGCCGGTGTCCAGGCCGCCCGGGTGAGCCCGAGGCCCGCCACGGGCCGGGGTATGTCCGAGAAGGGACCATCCGGCGGTGCTTGGGCGGGGCCGCGGAGTGCCGCGTCGACTCAGCCGGAGTGGCTGTCCCACGCTTGTCGTGCAACGCATCGGTGAAGTGGACGAAGCAGCGTCGCGCTCTGCTCTGAGGAGAACCGGGTGAATCCATGGGCCGCGATCGCGGCGTCCGCAGTGATCTCCTCGTATGCGGTGGTGTCGCGTCGGTTGTCCACGACGATGCTCTCCGGGCCCATGATGTTCGTTTCCTTCGGCCTGGTGCTTGGGCCGCTGGGCCTGGATCTGTTGGACCGCCGTACGAACCCCGAGCTCATCCGAGTGCTGTTGGAAAGCGCGTTGGCGCTCGTACTGTTCACGGGAGCCGCCTCGATCCGAACGCGGGAACTGCGCCGGGAACACTTCCTGCCGGTACGGCTACTGGCTGTCGGGTTGCCGTTGACCATGGCTTTCGGGTGGCTCGTGGCATGGCTCCTCCTGCCTGGCCTCACCGTGTGGGAGCTCGCGCTCGTTGCCGTCATCCTGGCTCCCACCGACGCGGCGCTGGGACAGCAGGCGGTCTCGGACCGCAGTATCCCGGCTCTCGTGCGGCACGGCTTGAGCGTCGAGTCGGGACTCAACGACGGTATGGCGGTGCCTTTCTTCTTGCTGGCCCTCGCGGCGGCCGGTGGGGGGCACGATGGACACCAGGGTCCGACGGCGGTCTTCTTCCTCGCCCTCGTGGCCAGCAGCGCCATCGGACTGGTGGTCGGGTGGCTGGGCGCGCGGGTGCTGCGATGGTCGTCAGCCCGGGGGTGGAGCGCGCCCGACTGGCGGCCCATCCTGGTTCTCGCGGTGCTGGTGATCGCCTACGCGTTGTGCATCGTGGTCGACGGGAGTGGTTTCATCGGGGCATGGACCGCCGGACTGGCCTTTGGCGCGGTGCTGCGTACGGGACGGGTCGCCGGGTCTTCGGGTGCCGCTGATGAAGGCAGCGGCGGGGACGTCGGGTTTCTTGAGCGTCTCGGCGAGTTGCTGGCCGCGCTGAGTTTCCTGATCTTCGGCGGGGCCATCCTGGGCCCCTCCCTCGAGCACGTGAACTGGCGGATGCCGGTGTATGCCGTGCTCAGCCTCAGCATCATCCGCATGCTTCCCGTAGCCGTCTCACTGATCGGCACCGGACTGCGTCTTCCCTCGATCGCGTACACCGGCTGGTTCGGCCCGCGCGGGCTGGCATCCGTGGTGCTCGGACTGATCGCTTTCGAAGAGCATCTGCCGGGGACGGATCTGCTCACCGGTGTCGTCGCCGTAACCGTGGCTCTCAGCGTCTGCCTGCACGGCGCATCAGCGGCATTTCTGGGCTCCCGCTACGGCAGGTGGTACGCCCGAGCTCGCCGCCGGAGCCCGGAACTGCGGGAAGGGTCCGCCGAATCCTCAGCCTGATCCCGTCGGCACCATCGGCATGACGAGCGGCGCGGCCGGTCAGGCTCAGGCTCTGCTCCGGGCCAGGGCAAAGAAGCGCCGGTTCCGCAAGAAGCGGTAGGCGCCGCCCGAGCACCTCGCGCGGCCCCGACCCCACCGGCTCACAGTCTCATTCGCGGCCCCAGCCGTTCAGCTCCCCGGCGAGCACAGTCGCGCCACCAACCTGTCCGGACAGCTCTCAGGCCGCGCCGTACTCGTGTGGTCGGCCGCCCTGCCACTCCACCCACCGGGGGTCGTCCAGCACGTCATCGGCGTCCGGCAGGCCGGCGCGGCGGAGGAACTCGACCACGTCGGCGTCGCTGCGGGCGAGGCCCGCGGTCTGAGCGCGGATCGTCACTCGACGGCCACCCGCTCCTGCTGCTCGGTGCACGACGATCGGTGCGTCACGCGTGTCCTCGGGGTCCGGCAGCTCGCGGCTCAAAGCACTCCTCGCTCTCTTGGCTCTGTCGGGTCGGCAGTACGGGCACGTCGCGATGCCGTCCTCCGTCGGGCGATCCGAGAGCAGTTTTCGGACACATATTCGATTCTAGGGCGTGGTGGGCCGTTGTGCGCACCACCTGCCTGTCGTGCGATCGGTCACTGTCCCTGCGCGCGGCCGGGCCGTCCGTGGGCCGTCAAAGGGCCGCCGACGTCGACTGATGACGGCCGACGTCGACCGGGCCCGTGTGCCCCTCACCCCTCCTGAGCTGGTGAAGGCCTCTACCGCCACGGCGTGTCTGCCACACTGGACGGACCATGCCTAAGCCCGGAGAACTCACTTTCGTCGCGCCCCGCGGAGCCAAGAAGCCGCCGCGGCACCTCGCCGACCTCACGCCCGCCGAGCGCAAGGAAGCCGTCGCCGCGATCGGCGAGAAGCCGTTCCGCGCGCAGCAGCTGTCGCAGCACTACTTCGCGCGGTACGCGCACGACCCGGCCGAGTGGACCAACATCCCGGCCGGTTCGCGGGACAAGCTCGCCGAGGCGATGTTCCCCGACCTGATGTCCGTGGTCCGGCACATCAGCTGCGACGACGACACCACCCGTAAGACGCTGTGGAAGCTGCACGACGGGACGCTGGTCGAGTCCGTCCTGATGCGCTACCCGGAGCGGGTGACGATGTGCATCTCGTCGCAGGCCGGATGCGGGATGAACTGTCCGTTCTGCGCGACGGGGCAAGCCGGTCTGGACCGCAACCTGTCGACCGCCGAGATCGTCCACCAGATCGTGGACGGTATGCGGGCGTTGCGTGACGGGGAGGTTCCGGGCGGGCCCGCGCGGCTCTCCAACATCGTCTTCATGGGCATGGGTGAGCCGCTCGCCAACTACAAGAGGGTGGTCGGCGCGATTCGCCGGCTGACCGACCCGGAGCCGGACGGTCTCGGTCTCTCGCAGCGCGGCATCACCGTCTCCACCGTGGGCCTGGTGCCGGCCATGCTGCGCTTTGCCGACGAGGGCTTCAAGTGCCGTCTCGCCGTCTCGCTGCACGCGCCGGACGACGAGTTGCGGGACACGCTCGTGCCGGTGAACACGCGCTGGAAGGTACGCGAGGTGCTGGACGCGGCGTGGGAGTACGCGGAGAAGTCCGGCCGCCGGATCTCCATCGAGTACGCGCTGATCCGCGACATCAACGACCAGGCCTGGCGCGGTGACCTGCTCGGCCGGCTCCTCAAGGGCAAGCGCGTCCATGTCAACCTGATCCCGCTCAACCCGACGCCCGGCTCGAAGTGGACCGCCTCCCGGCCCGAGGACGAGAAGGCGTTCGTCGACGCGATCGCGTCCCACGGAGTGCCCGTGACCGTGCGGGACACCCGCGGCCAGGAGATCGACGGGGCCTGCGGGCAGCTGGCGGCATCCGAGCGCTGAGGCCGAAAGGGCCCGTGTAACCTGGGCCCGAAATCAACTTCATATTCCGACAGGGGAGCGCCACAGCGCTGAGAGTGCGGCACCGAGGACAGGTTGGCCGCAGACCCTCTGAACCTCGCCCGGGTCATTCCGGGTAGGAAGTTCGGTCATCAACTCATGCTGTTGCGCCCTGCCCGTTTCTCCAAGGGCAGGGCCGCGTCTCTTCCTGGTCAAACCCAGGAGGAATTCATAATGAGCACCACCCGCACCACGCGTGGGACCAAGCAGCTCGCGGCGACGGCCGTCGCCGCCGCGCTCGGCGTGACGGCACTTGCCGGCTGCGGCAGTTCCGACGACTCGGCCTCGGGGCCCGGCGACACCAAGGGCTCCGGTTCGAAGACCGTGACCCTTGTCAGCCACGACTCGTTCAACGCCTCCAAGGACGTGCTGAAGGCGTTCACGCAGGAGACCGGCTACACGGTCAAGGTGCTGAAGAGCGGTGACGCAGGCGCCGCCCTCAACCAGGAGATCCTGACCAAGGGCTCCCCGCGCGGTGATGTGTTCTTCGGCGTCGACAACACCCTGCTCTCCCGCGCCCTCGATAACGGACTGTTCACTCCGTACGAGGCGAAGGGCATCGACCGGGTCGCGGCCGACTCCCAGCTGGACGCGGCCAAGCACCGGGTCACCCCGATCGACACCGGCGACATCTGCATCAACTACGACAAGAAGTACTTCGCCGACAAGAAGCTCGCGCCACCGAAGACCTTCGACGACCTGGCGAAGCCCGCGTACAAGAACCTTCTCGTCACGGAGAATGCCGCGACCTCGTCGCCCGGTCTCGGCTTCCTCCTCGGCACCGTGGCCACCTACGGCGAGAGCGGATACCAGGACTACTGGAAGAAGCTGAAGAGCAACGGCGTGAAGGTGGTCGACGGCTGGGAGCAGGCGTACAACGAGGAGTTCTCCGGGTCCGCGGGCGGCAAGAAGGCCAAGGCGGACCGGCCGCTCGTCGTCTCGTACGCCTCCAGCCCGCCGGTCGAGGTGCTCTATGCGAAGCCGCAGCCGAGCGAGGCTCCGACCGGCGTCGCGACCGGGACGTGCTTCCGTCAGATCGAGTTCGCCGGTCTGCTGAACGGCGCGAAGAACGAGGCGGGAGGCAAGGCGCTGCTGGACTTCCTGATCAGCAAGAAGTTCCAGGAGGACATGCCGCTCAACATGTTCGTGAACCCCGTCACCAAGGACGCAAAGCTGCCGGAGCTCTTCACGGAGTTCGGCGCTACGGTCGACAGGCCCGCGACCGTGGCCCCGGACGCCATCGCCAAGAACCGTGAGCAGTGGGTCCAGTCGTGGTCCTCGCTCGTAGTGAAGTAGCGAGGACTCCCGTACGCGGTCCGGGCGCGGGCGGGAAGGGGTCGCGGACCCGGACCGGGCTCGCGGACCCCCGGCGCGCAGGGGCATGGCGGGGGAGCGTGGTGCGGCTCGGTCTGATGGCCGTGCCCGTCGCGTTCTTCGCGCTGTTCTTCGCCCACCCCGTCGTCGCGATCGTCGGCCGCGGTCTGAAGGCCGACGGCGCCTGGCAGTTCGGCCGGATCGGCGAGGTCCTGACCAGGCCGGACATCCTCGACGTCCTCTGGTTCACTACCTGGCAGGCCCTCGCGTCGACCGCGCTGACCCTGTTGATCGCGCTGCCCGGCGCGTATGTCTTCGCCCGCTTCGACTTCCCCGGCAAGCAGGTGCTGAGGGCGGTCGTCACCGTGCCGTTCGTCCTGCCGACCGTCGTTGTGGGGACGGCCTTTCTGGCGTTGCTGGGGCGCGGCGGTTTCCTCGACGAACTGGCGGGCGTGAGTCTCGACACCACGGTGTGGGCGATCCTGCTCGCCCATGTCTTCTTCAACTACGCGGTCGTCGTGCGGACCGTCGGCGGGCTGTGGTCGCAACTCGACCCACGGCAGGAGGAGGCCGCCCGGGTACTGGGCGCCGGGCGGTTCGCGGCGTGGCGGCGGGTCACTCTGCCGGCCCTCGCGCCCGCGGTGGCCGCCGCCGGGCTGATGGTCTTCCTCTTCACGTTCACCTCCTTCGGGGTCGTACAGATCCTCGGCGGTCCGGCCTACTCCACGCTGGAGGTCGAGATCTACCGGCAGACCGCCCAGCTCCTCGACCTTCCGACGGCCGCCGTGCTGACGCTGGTTCAGTTCGCCGCGGTCGGCGCGATCCTGGCCGTGCACGCGTGGACCGTGCGGCGCAGGGAAACGGCGCTGAAGCTGGTCGATCCGGCGCAGACCTCCCGCAGGCCGCGCGGCACCGGGCAGTGGGCGCTGCTCGGTGGGGTCCTGCTGACGGTGCTGGTGCTGATCCTGCTGCCGCTCGGTGTGCTCGTGGAGCGTTCGCTGGACGCCCCCGGCGGCTACGGCTTCGGCTACTACCGCGCCCTGCAGTCCGTGGAGGCGAGCGGCAGCACGTTCCTGGTCGCACCTCTCGAAGCGATCGGGAACTCACTGCGGTACGCGCTGGTCGCGACTGCGATCGCGCTGCTCGTCGGCGGCCTTGCGGCGGCCGCGCTGACGCTCCCGCAGGCTCGAACGGACTCGGCCGGGGGGACCTCCCTGGCCGGGCGGCTGGTCCGCGGTTTCGACGCGCTGCTGATGCTGCCTCTCGGGGTGTCCGCCGTCACCGTCGGCTTCGGCTTTCTGATCACCCTGGACAAGCCCCCGCTGGATCTGAGGACTTCGTGGATCCTGGTGCCGCTTGCTCAGGCGCTGGTCGGCGTTCCCTTTGTCGTACGGACGATGCTGCCGGTCCTGCGGGCGGTGGACGGGCGGCTCCGGGAGGCGGCGGCGGTGCTCGGGGCATCGCCGCTGCGGGCCTGGCGCGAGGTCGATCTGCCGCTGGTGCGAAGAGCGGTGCTGGTCGCGGCGGGCTTCGCGTTCGCCGTGTCGCTCGGTGAGTTCGGGGCGACGGTGTTCATCGCGCGGCCCGACAACCCGACTTTGCCGGTGGCCGTGGCGCGGCTGCTGGGACGGTCCGGGGAGCTCAACTACGGGCAGGCGATGGCGCTCAGCACGATTCTGATGCTGGTGTGCGCGGTGTCGCTGCTGCTGCTCGAACGTATCCGCCCGGACCGGTCCGGGGAGTTCTGACGATGCTCGGGGTGTTCTGGACATGCTGACACTGGAATCCGCCACGGTCCTCTTCGGGAAGCGGGCGGCGCTCGACGCGGTGGATCTGAAGGTTGCGGACCACGAGACCGTCTGTGTCCTGGGGCCCAGTGGCAGCGGCAAGTCGACCCTGCTGCGCGTGATCGCCGGACTGCACCCGCCGGACGGCGGCAGGGTGCTCCTCGACGGCGTCGACCAGACCGGGGTGCCGGTGCACCGGCGCGGTCTCGGCCTGATGTTCCAGGACCATCAGCTCTTTCCGCACCGGGATGTCGGCGCCAACGTCGCCTTCGGGCTGCGCATGCGCGGCGTCACACGCGACGACCAGGACCGCAGGGTCGCCGAACTTCTCGAACTGGTGGGCCTGCCCGGCGCCGAACGGCGGGCCGTCGCCGCACTGTCCGGCGGAGAACAGCAGCGCGTCGCCCTCGCGCGGGCGCTCGCCCCGCGGCCGAAGCTGCTGATGCTGGACGAGCCGCTCGGCCAGCTGGACCGCAGTCTGCGCGAACGCCTCGTCGTCGAACTGCGCACCCTGTTCGCCCGGTTGGGGACGACGGTACTTGCCGTCACCCACGACCAGAGCGAGGCCTTCGCCCTCGCCGACCGGGTCGTCGTGATGCGCGACGGGCGGATCGCCCAGACGGGCACTCCGTTGGAGGTCTGGCAGCGCCCCGCCTCCGCATTCGTCGCCCGGTTCCTCGGCTTCGACAACGTGGTGGACGCGACGGTGACCGGCGCGGCGGCCGGTACGGCGTGGGGGAAGGTGCCGGTGCCGGACGGCTCGCCGCAGGGTCCGTGCGCTCTGCTGGTGCGTCCGGCGGGCGTACGGCTCGGATCCCCGGAGTCCGGGCTGCGCTGCACGGTGGGCGCGCGCACCTTCCGGGGCAACCATGTCGCCGTGACCCTCCACCCCGAGAGCGGTCCGGTCCTGGAGTCGGAGTGCCTGCTGCGGGACACCCCTCAGGAGGGCGCGCCGGTGGGCGTGACCTTCGACGCGTCGGAGACAGTGGTGCTGCCCGAGCGCCTCTAAGAGCCTGTCGGGTGACCTCTGATCGGGCGGCCACGCCCTGGCACGCACGCTTCCCGCGTTGCCGAAATGTCCTAGTAGCTCCTTCCCCAGGCTCTCGGCTTCGTTCGAGCAGGGGAGACCCCATCCGAGGACATCCCGCCGCCTTGGAATCGCACGCACCAGACCGCGTCCGCTATCCGATCGAAGGTCACCCGACAGGCTCTAAGGGCTGTCCCGTAGGCATGGCGCGCCGTGCCTGCGGGACAGTTCCGCGCGCTACATTAAACACATCGGTTAATTAACGAGGTGGTTAAGGGGCATGGCTGAAGCGGACCGGCTCAGCACCGTCTTCGCGGCTCTGGCCGACCCGACCCGTCGCGCGATCCTTGCGCGGCTGGCCGTGGGCGAGGCCACGGTCACCGAACTTGCCGAGCCGTTCGACATGAGCCTCCCCGCGGTTTCCCGGCATCTGAAGGTGCTGGAGCGCGCCGGGCTGATCACGCGCGGCCGGTCGGCGCAATGGCGGCCGTGCAGGCTGGAGGCGGCGCAGCTGGCGGACGCCACGGAGTGGCTGGACCATTACAGGGCGTTCTGGGAGAGCGGTTTCGACCGCCTCGGGGAACACCTCAAGCAGCTACAGAAGATCCGGAACGACTCCGAAAAGGACAGGGACCATGACTGAATCGGCACGCGAGGGCATCGACATCACCCGTATTCTCGACGCCCCGCGGGAACTCGTCTTCGAGGCCTGGACGACCCCCGAGCACTTCGCGGCCTGGTACGGCGGGGATGCCGAGGTGCCGCTCGACCGGGTGTCGATGGACGTCCGGCCGGGCGGCACGTGGAGCCTGGTCATCGTGGTGCCGGGCACCGAGATGCCGTTCCACGGTGTCTACCGGGAGGTGGTCGCACCCGAGCGGCTCGTCTTCACACTGAAGGACGCGACCGCGCCCGACGACATCGAGGGCGAGGTCGTCACCGTCACGTTCGCCGATCGCGGCGACAAGACCACCGAGATGGTCTTCCAGCAGCGCGGCGGCAACCTCACGGCCGAGCAGTACGCGGCGGCGGAGGACGGCTGGGAGGCGTTCTTCGATGCGCTGGTCAACCGGCTCGCAACGACCTGAACCGCTCGGCCGGACGGGACGGTCAGCCGGACAGCCGGGCGAGTGCCTCGGGGGCCTCGTCCACGGTGTCGACCAGGGCGATACGGGACTCCATCGGCCGGCCCGCGGCCAGCGTCCGCAGCAGTGGCCAGACGGGCAGTTCCTCCGTCCAGTGGGCGTGGCCGACCAGCACCATCGGGGTCGGTGTGCCGCGTGAGCCGTAGTAGTTCGGCGTCGTGTTGTCGAAGACCTCCTGCACGGTTCCGGCGGCGCCCGGCAGGAAGACGACGCCCGCCGTGGAGCGGGCGAGCAGCCCGTCCTCGCGCAGCGCGTTGGCGAAGTACTTGGCGATGTGGTCCGCGAACGGGTTCGGCGGCTCATGACCGTAGAACCAGGTGGGGATCGAGACCGAGCCTCCGCCGTCCGGCCAGCGTTCCCGCACGGAGAAGGCGGCCAGCGCCCATTCGGTGACCGAGGGGGTGAACGACGGGGCGGCGGCAAGGAGTTCGCATGCCTTGTCCAGCATCGGATCGGGATGCGGCGCCGCGTACGCACCGAGATTCACCGCCTCCATCGCGCCCGGGCCGCCGCCGGTGGCCACCGTCAGCCCGCCGCGCGCCAGGGTCCGGCCCAGCCGGGCCGCGGCCGCGTACGCCGCGCTGCCGCGCGCGGTCGTGTGGCCGCCCATCACCCCGACCACCCGCGCCCCGGTGAGGACTTCGTCCAACGCGTCGGAGACCGCGTCGTCATGGAGCGCGCGCAGCATCGAGGCGAAGGTGTCGCCGTTCGCGCGGGTCCGCTGGAACCAGCGGTACGCGCGGGCGTCGGGCGTCGCCTCGTAACCCCCTCCGCCAGCCCTTCGTAGAGCCCGTCGGGGGAGTAGAGCAGGCCGCGGTACGGATCGAAGGGCAGCCCTGGCACGGGCGGGAAGACGAACGCCCCGTCGGCCCGCACCTTCGCCGCCGCGTCCGGCTCCATCCGGCAGCCGAGGAAGACCGCGCCGGACGTGTCCGCGGCGAACAGCGCGGCGCTGCGATCCGTCAGATCGACGGACTGGACGCGATGTCCGGCCAGTGACCCGCCGGCGATCACCGCGTCGAATTCGGCGAGCGACTCGATCTCGATGCCGGGTGCGGGAATGCTGTCGTCCGGGTTCTCCACGCTGTCATGCTACGTACCGGCCGGGGCGTACCGCTCCATCCGTACGGTCATATGCCCGGAGTGGGAGGTGGCACCGTGACGGACGTTGCGCCTGGGGCGGAGGGGGGCGGAGTGGCGCGAACGCCCGTACCGTCGGGCCCGCCTCCCCTCGCACTGCGTGGCATCGTCGCCGTCGGCGCCGGGACCGGAGCCCTCCTTCTCGCCCTAGTACTGCAACCGCATCTGCCGTGACAGGTGGCGGAGTGGCTCGTTGTTCCGTCTGTGCGATGAATCGTTGACGGTTGAGCAGGTCGAGTCGTGGTCCGAGGGGATAGCCGGGTTCCATGCCCGGTTCGCCCATCGTTTCGGCAGGTCGGAGCCCCGCGAGCGGGCGTCGGACTACCTGAACGGGTTGCTCGCGCCGCTTGAGAAGAAGAACGGGTGGACGCTGTCGGAGCAGGTCGGGCAGTTGCGCCCCGACGGCGTCCAGCGGCTGCTCAACCACTCCGACTGGGACGAGAACGCGGTCCGCGACGATGTGCGGGACTTCGTCGTGGAGACCATCGGTGCCAAGGACGCGGTGCTGATCGGTGACGACACCGGCTTCCTGAAGAAGGGCACCAAGTCCGCCGGCGTCCAGCGTCAGTACACCGGCACGGCCGGCCGCACGGAGAACAGCCAGGTCGGAACATTCCTGGCCTACGCCTCCGCCAGGGGGCGGGCGTTGATCGACCGCGAGCTCTACATCCCTGTCTCCTGGACGGATGACCGTGACCGCTGCCGCGCGGCCGGGATCGACGACGGAGTTCCCTTCGCGACCAAGAACGAGCACTTCAAGTGGATGCTGCAACGCGCCATCGATGCGGGTGTCCCGTTCGCGTGGGTCACCGCTGACGAGGCATACGGGCAGGTCAAGCACCTGCGCGTGTGGCTGGAGGAACGTCGGGTCGCGCACGTGCTGGCTACGAAGGTCAACGACACCGTGATCGCCGCGCGCGGGGCGGACGCGCGGGTGGACCAGCTGGTCGCCGTGCTGCCCCGCCAGCGGTGGAAACGGATCTCCGGCGGGGCCGGCGCGCACGGTGAGCGGATCTACGACTGGGCGCGTGTCGCGATCCGCCCGTACTGGGAGAACGGCTTCGGGCACTGGGTGCTGGCCCGACGCAGCGTCAGCGACCCGAGCGAGATCGCCTACTACGTCTGCTACGGCCCGGTCGCCTCCCGACTGAAAGACCTGGTCAAAGTGGCTGCCGCGAGGTGGGCCGTGGAGGAGTGCTTCCAGACCGCGAAGGGAGAGTGCGGTCTGGACCACTACCAGGTGCGGCTCTACCGGGCCTGGTACCGCCACATCACCCTGGCCATGGCCGCCCTCGCCTACCTGACCGCCATCCGCGCCGCAGAAGCCACAAAGGGGCACTCTCGACGACGAGCAAGACCTCATACCCCTCAGCGTCCCGGAGATCCGCCGGTTGATGGGCCACGTCGTCGTCACGCGCCACTGTCACAGCAACGAGCACCATCTGCACTGGTCACGCTTCCGACGACGCAGCCAGGCCCGAGCCCGCCGCTCCCACTACAAACGCCGAGGCCACATTCTCCAGATGCGGTTGCAGTACTAGGCGCCCGCTACGGCTACCACCGCGACGAGCTCTACTACCGGGCCGCAGGCGAGCACCTGGCCTGGGGGTACGACGACCAGCCGCCGCTCGTCGTCCTTCTGGCCCGCGCCGAGACCGCGCTCTTCGGGGACTCGCCGACCGCGCTGCGCACCGCCTCCGCCGCCGCGGTCGCCGCGACCGTGCTGCTCGTCGGGCTGATCGCCCGGGAGTTGGGCGGCGGCACCCGCGCACAGGTGCTCGCCGCCCTCGCCTGGGCGGTCGCCCCGCTCACCGTCATCTCCGGGCACCTTCTGTCCACGACCACCCTCGACCTGCTGGCCTGGACGCTCATCAGCTGGCTTGTGGTCCGCCTGGTGCGCACCCGGGCGCACCGGCTGTGGCTGGTGATCGGGCTGGTCACCGGGGTCGGTCTGCTCAACAAGTACCTGGTGGCCTTCCTCGTCGTCGCCCTGCTCGCCGGGTTGCTGTCGGCAGGTCCGCGCACGGTCCTGCGCACTCCCTGGCTGCCGGCCGGCGCCGCGCTCGCGCTTCTGATCTCTCTGCCCGTTCTGCTGTGGCAGGCGACGCACGGCTGGCCGCAGTTCGAGCTGGCTCACGCGATCGCGGAGGACGGCGACCAGGGTGGCAGGGTCGGCTTCCTGCCGTTCCAGCTCCTGCTGACCGGGCCGCTGACGGCGCCCCTGTGGGCGGTCGGGCTGTGGCAGCTGGGCCGGGCGGAACGGCTGCGCCCGTACCGGCTGTTCGTCTGGTCGTACGGGGCTCTCGCCCTCGTGTTCCTGGTCACCGGAGGCAAGGCCTACTACCAGGGAGGCGCCTATCCGGTGCTGCTGGCCGCAGGCGCGCTCACCGTCGAGGAGTGGCTCGCACGAGCGGGCCGCGGAGCCTGGCGCCGGGTGCGTACCGGGACCGTGGCAGTCAGTGGTGCCGTCACCGTGCTGATCGGACTGCCCGTCGTGCCGCTCGCCGCGTTCGCCGACAGCCCGCAGCCGGCCGTCAACGGCGACAGCGCCGAGACGGTCGGCTGGCCACAACTCGCCGCGACCGTGGGCCGGGTGTACCGGACGCTGCCGCCCGCGGAGCGTGCCGCCACGACGATCGTGACCCGCAACTACGGCGAGGCGGGGGCACTCGCGCGGTACGGCGACGCGTACGGGCTGCCGACCGCGTACAGCGGCCACAATGCCTACCACCGGTGGGGGCCGCCGCCCCCGGACCGCCGCGCCGTGACGCTCTACGTCGGGGCCCGGAGCGCGGGCGAACTGCTCCGCTACTGGCGCGAGGTGGAACCGGCTGCCCGGATCGACAACGGGTACGGCGTCGACAACGAGGAGCAGGGCGCGGGGGTCTGGATCTGCCGGGGGCTGCGCGAGCCCTGGCCGGAGATCTGGCCGGCCTTCCGGCACCTCGGCTGACCGCCGGTCGGCTCCACGGCCGGCGGGCGGCCCCTCAGCTGGTCAGCGGCAGCGCGGCCAATTCGGCGATCGCCCAGGTGACCGGGGCGAACACGACCAGCAGAACGCCGACCCGCAGGGCCGTCGCTGCCCGCAGCGCCGAGGCCGGCGCACCGAGCCGCAGCAGCGTCTGAGCCAGGTGGGCGCGGGCCTGTTTCGCCTCCAGGGCGGAGGTCAGCAGCGTCGCCGTCGTGCAGCCCAGTACGAGTACGGCGCCGAGCGCGGTGAGCGGGCCGAAGTGACGCGGACCCGTCCCGTACAGCGCGATCGCCGCGATCGCCGCGGAGAGCACCGCGCAGACCACACCCAGCGGCCGGCCGATCCGGCGCGCCTCGTCCATCAGCACCCTTCCGGCCAGCAGGCGTACGGCTCCGGGACGCACCGCCTGCAGCAGCTGTCCGCAGAGGTGCGTCAGTCCGGGACCCGCCATGGCCAGACCGATCGCCGTCAGCGACCACCCGGCCAGCACCCACGTCGGGGTGGCGTCGGGAATTCCCGGCAGGGGGAACGCTCTGCCCGCGCCATCACGGCTCGCGTACGCCTCGACCGCGAGACCGGCTGCCGTCAGCGCCACGCCCCACGGCAGCCCGGTCGGCGGAGCCGCCGGAGCCGGAATCTGCTCGTCCGGCACGATCTCCTGCGTCCCGTCCTCCGGCACCGCCGCCTGCAGTGGCCGGGTGCGCAGCGCCATCGCGCTCGCCGCCGCCGCGGCCACCGGCACCACCGTCAGCAGAACAAGGGTTGCGGCCACCGGCAACGGGGCCCCTGCGCCCAGCAGTCCGGCCGCCGCACCGTCGAACGGCAGCCCGGTCAGATCGCCGCGCAGATACAGGAAGACGAGCAGCGCCGCCATCGACCCGAGGGTGCAGGACACGGCGGTGGAGACCGCGGCCAGCACGCCGAGCCGGATCGGCCCCAGACCGACGGCGGACAGCCCCGGACGCGGGCGGGTGCTCGGGTCCGTACGGGCCACCGCGACCGCGAACTGCACGGTGGCGGCCAGCGGCACGAAGCACCACAGCAGCCGCAGTACCGAGGCGGTCGAGTACGCCGGATGCGTCGACGCGTATGCCAGGGTGCACAGGAGCAGGAAGCCGACCCCGGCCGAGGCGGCCGCGACCAGCAGCCGCCGCACCAGGACCAGCGGATGGGTACCGCGGGCTAGACGGAGAGCGAGCACGCCGCGCGGCCTTCCGTATCGGACACGGCGGGCAGGGCGACGGTGGCGACCCGGCGGCCGTCCAGCAGCGGGACCGTACGGTCTGCCAGCGAGGCGACCTCCACGTCATGGGTGGCGAGCACGACCGTGATGCCGTGCGAGCGGGCCGCACTCGTCAGGGTCCGCAGCACATGGTTGCGGTCCGTGCGCTGCAGCGTCGCGGTCGGCTCGTCGGCGAAGATCACCGTGGGTGAGCCGGCCAGTGCGCGGGCGACGGCGATCCGCTGACGCTGCCCCTGGAGCAGCGTGTGCGGTCGCTTCTTGGCACACATGCCGATGTCGAGCCGCTCCAGCCACTCCATGGCGACCTTCTTCGCGACCCGGTGCGAGGTGCCGCGCAGCAGCAGGGGAAGCGCTGCGTTCTCCCAGGTGTTCAGCTCCGGTACGAGCTGGGGATCGGGTGCGATCCAGCCGAACCGGTCACGGCGCAGCCGCTCGCGCAGCCGCGGACCCATGGTGTGGACCGGGACGCTGTTGAACCACACCTCGCCCTGCTGGGGCACCAGTTGGCCGGTGAGGCAGTGCAGCAGAGTCGTCTTGCCACTGCCTCGCGGGCCGGTCACGGCGAGGATCTCGCCGTCGCGGACCTCCAGGGAGATCCCGCCGAGCGCGGGTGAGCCGTTGTGGGAGTGGTGCAGGGAACGCGCCCAGATCACGTCGTTGTCCGGCGGGGCCACCATGGCGTACACCTCGGTTCAGATCAGATTTCCCGTCCCCCGTACGGGGGAACGAAGAGGGGGCCGATCGGTCACTCGGCACCGTAAGGATTCGGACCGCGGTGTGCGCACAGCACGCGGCCCGGGTGCGCTTCTTCCCACTCGAATGGGCGCATCCGGGCCGTGTGGACCGTATGAAATGACCGCTGGAATGCGGTCGGCTGGTGATCGGGCCGGGGTCAATCGGTCAATCGATCCGTGGTCGATCAGCCGATCGACCCGAGGCCCGGATCACCGTCCCTCTCAGAGCTTCGTCCAGGCCTCCGTCAGGACGCTCCGGAGGATGCCCTCGATCTCGTCGAACGTCGACTGGTCGGAGATCAGCGGCGGCGCGAGCTGGACGACCGGGTCGCCGCGGTCGTCGGCCCGGCAGTACAGACCGTTGTCGTACAGCGCCTTGGAGAGGAAGCCGTAGAGAACGCGCTCGGTCTCCTCGTCGGTGAACGTCTCCTTGGTGACCTTGTCCTTCACCAGCTCGATGCCGTAGAAGAAGCCGTTGCCGCGGACGTCGCCGACGATCGGCAGGTCGTGCAGCTTCTGCAGCGTCGTGAAGAACGCGTTCTCGTTGTCCAGGACGTGCTGGTTGAGACCCTCGCGCTCGAAGATGTCGAGGTTGGCGAGGCCGACCGCCGCGGAGACCGGGTGGCCGCCGAAGGTGTAGCCGTGCAGGAAGGTGTTGCCGCCCTCGTAGAACGGCTCGGCGATGCGGTCCGAGACGATGCAGGCGCCGATCGGGGAGTAGCCCGACGTCATGCCCTTGGCGCAGGTGATCATGTCCGGCACGTAGCCGAACTTGTCGCAGGCGAACATCGTGCCGAGGCGGCCGAAGGCGCAGATGACCTCGTCGGAGACGAGCAGTACGTCGTACTTGTCGCAGATCTCGCGGACCCGCTGGAAGTACCCGGGCGGCGGCGGGAAGCAGCCACCGGCGTTCTGCACCGGCTCCAGGAAGACCGCGGCGACCGTCTCCGGTCCCTCGAAGAGGATCTCCTGCTCGATCTGGTCGGCGGCCCAGCGGCCGAAGGCCTCCGGGTCGTCGCCGTGGATCGGGGCGCGGTAGATGTTGGTGTTCGGCACCTTGTGCGCGCCGGGGACCAGCGGCTCGAAGGGGGCCTTCAGAGCCGGCAGGCCGGTGATGGACAGGGCGCCCTGCGGGGTGCCGTGGTAGGCGACCGCACGCGAGATGACCTTGTACTTGGTCGGCTTGCCCTTGAGCTTGAAGTACTGCTTGGCAAGCTTCCAGGCGGTCTCGACGGCCTCGCCGCCGCCGGTGGTGAAGAAGACCTTGTTGAGGTCGCCCGGCGCGTAGTCGGCGAGCCGCTCGGCCAGCTCTACGGCCTTCGGGTGGGCGTATGACCACACCGGGAAGAAGGCCAGCTCCTGGCCCTGCTTGTAGGCCGCTTCGGCGAGCTCGTGACGGCCGTGACCGGCGTTGACCACGAACAGGCCGGACAGGCCGTCGAGGTAGCGCTTGCCCTGGTCGTCGTAGATGTAGGTGCCCTCGCCACGCACGATGGTGGGAACGGGCGCGTTCTCGTAGTCCGACATGCGGGTGAAGTGCATCCACAGGTGGTCGTACGCGGTTCGGCTGAGGTCCTTGCTCACGGCTATCGGGTTCCCCACATATAGGTCTGCTTCTTGAGCTTCAGGTAGACGAAACTCTCGGTGGAGCGCACGCCGGGGAGGGCCCGGATGCGTTTGTTGATCGTTTCCAGCAGGTGGTCGTCGTCCTCGCAGACGATCTCCACCATCAGGTCGAAGGAGCCCGCGGTCATCACCACGTACTCGCACTCGGCCATGGCCGACAGCGCCTCCGCGACGGGATCGAGGTCGCCTTCGACATTGATGCCGACCATCGCCTGCCGCCGGAACCCCACGGTGAGCGGGTCCGTGACGGCGACGATCTGCATCACGCCCTGATCGAGCAGCTTCTGGACGCGCTGCCGCACGGCCGCCTCGGAGAGGCCGACGGCCTTGCCGATCGCGGCGTACGGACGACGCCCGTCCTCCTGGAGCTGCTCGATGATTGCGAGGGAGACGGCATCGACCGTTGGTGACGATCCGTTCCCGGTCCTGGAGTCTGCGCTGCGACTGGCCACGCATCCACTGTGCACCGGGACTCGTCTGTCTCGCAACCCTCAATCGATGAAATTCGTTGTCTGAGGGTCCAGATCTCACTGAATCCGAAGTTCCCGGCGGGTGGGTATGTCGAAAGCGTTACCTCTGCGACTAGGCTGGACGTCTCACCCATTGGACGTGTCGACAGGAGGGGTGGTTGTGACCACCGAGGTGCGCCGTCTGCGCAACTACATCAACGGAGAGTTCCGGGACGCCGCGGACGGGCGGACCATCGATGTGGTCAACCCGGCGACGGAAGAGGTCTACGCGACCTCCCCGCTCTCCGGCCAGGCCGATGTCGATGCCGCCATGGACGCCGCCGCGGCGGCCTTTCCCGCCTGGCGCGACACCACGCCCGCCGAGCGTCAGAAGGCCCTGCTGAAGATCGCGGACGCCTTCGAGGCGCGGGCGGAGGAGCTGATCGCCGCCGAGTCCGAGAACACCGGCAAGCCGATCGAGCTCACCCGCACCGAAGAGATCCCGCCGATGGTGGACCAGATCCGCTTCTTCGCGGGCGCGGCACGGATGCTCGAAGGCCGCTCGGCCGGCGAGTACATGGAGGGTCTGACCTCCATCGTCCGCCGCGAGCCGGTGGGCGTCTGTGCCCAGGTCGCGCCGTGGAACTACCCGATGATGATGGCCGTGTGGAAGTTCGCCCCGGCGCTCGCCGCGGGCAACACCGTCGTCATCAAGCCGTCCGACACCACCCCGGCGTCGACCGTGCTGATCGCCGAGATCATCGGCGACATCCTGCCCAAGGGCGTCTTCAACGTCATCTGCGGCGACGGGGACACCGGCCGCGCGATGGTCGAGCACCGGACCCCGGCGATGGCCTCGATCACCGGTTCGGTACGGGCCGGCATGCAGGTCGCCGAGTCCGCCGCCAAGGATGTCAAGCGCGTCCACCTGGAGCTCGGCGGCAAGGCGCCCGTCGTCGTCTTCGAGGACTCCGACATCGCCAAGGCCGTCGAGGGCATCTCCGTCGCGGGCTTCTTCAACGCGGGTCAGGACTGTACGGCCGCGACCCGCGTCCTCGTCCACGAGTCGATCCACGACGAGTTCGTCACCGCGCTCGCCAAGGCCGCCGCCGACACGAAGACCGGGCAGCCGGACGACGAGGACGTGCTCTACGGCCCGCTCAACAACGCCAACCAGCTGAAGCAGGTCAGCGGGTTCATCGACCGGCTGCCCACGCACGCCAAGGTCGAGGCGGGCGGCCACCGTGTCGGCGAGAAGGGCTACTTCTACGCCCCGACCGTCGTCTCCGGTCTGCGGCAGGACGACGAGATCATCCAGAACGAGGTCTTCGGGCCGGTGATCACGGTCCAGTCGTTCACCGACGAGGACCAGGCCGTGGAGTACGCGAACGGCGTCGAGTACGCCCTCGCCTCCTCGGTGTGGACCAAGGACCACGCCCGCGCGATGCGGATGTCCAAGAACCTCGACTTCGGCTGCGTGTGGATCAACACCCACATCCCGCTGGTCGCCGAGATGCCGCACGGCGGATTCAAGAAGTCCGGCTACGGCAAGGACCTCTCCGCGTACGGCTTCGAGGACTACACGCGCATCAAGCACGTCATGACCTCGCTCGACGGCTGAGAGCCTGTCGGGTGACCTTCGATCGGATAGCGGACGCGGTCTGGTGCGTGCGATTCCAAGGCGGCGGGATGTCCTCGGATGGGGTCTCCCCTGCTCGAACGAAGCTGAGAGCCTGGGGAAGGAGCTACTAGGACATTTCGGCAACGCGGGAAGCGTGCGTGCCAGGGCGTGGCCGCCCGATCAGAGGTCACCCGACAGGCTCTGACACCCCCGCAGTGGTGACGGCCCCTCGAATGCATCGCTTCGAGGGGCCGTTTCCGTGTCCGCCCCTGACGGGGCATCGACAGGGTGTGCGGGAGGGGCCCGCTCCGCTGGACGGTTGGTCCATTGTCCGCCGCGTCCCCGGCCGGGCATCCTGCGCAGGTGCGAGCGATCCCGAACAACCCCATGTCCCGCCGGTCCCTGCTGCGCGCCTTCGGGGCGGGAGCGGCCGGTGTCACGCTGGCCGGCTGCGGAGTGCCCGCAGCCTACGTGCAGCCCGGCGACCGCGCCGGACGCGACTACTCCGGCAGCGATCACACGCTGCACTTCGCCAACTGGCCCCTCTACATCGACGCCGACGACAAGAACGCGTCGAAGCGGCCCACCCTCGACGCGTTCAGCAAGCGGACCGGGATCTCCGTCACGTACACCGAGGAGATCAACGACAACGACGAGTTCTTCGGGAAGATCAGTCCGGCGCTGATGAACCACCAGGAGACCGGCCGGGACCTGATCGTCGTCAGCGACTGGATGGCCGCCCGGTTCGTACGGCTCGGCTGGGTGCAGGAGATGGACCGGGCCAAGCAGTCCAACGTAGCCAAGTACCTCGATCCGCAGCTGCGTTCGCCCGCCTTCGACAAGGGCCGGACGCACAGCGTCCCCTGGCAGTCCGGGATCACCGGCATCGCGTACAACCGCAAGAAGCTCGGTCGCGAGATGAGGAGCCTGAGCGATCTGTGGGCGGACGACCTGAGCGGCAAGGTGACACTGCTGTCCGGGCTCGACGAGTCCTTGGCCCTTCTGATGCAGGGCAACGGCGTCGACATCACCCGCTGGAAGCGCGACGACTTCTACGAGGTGTGCGACCAGGTGGAGAAGCTGGTGAAGAAGAAGCACATCCGCCGCTTCACCGGCAACGACTACATCAAGGACCTGTCGACCGGCGATGTACTCGCCTGCCAGGCCTACTCCGGCGATGTCATCCAGCTCCAGGCCGACAACCCGGAGATCGAGTTCGTGGTGCCCGAAGAGGGTGGCGAACTCTGGGCGGAGTCCCTCATGATCCCCAACCTCGCCCGTCACAAGCGCAACGCCGAGAAGCTGATCGACTACTACTACGAGCCCGAGGTCGCCGCGGAGCTGGCGACCTGGGTCAACTACGTCTGCCCCGTCCCCGCCGCCCGCGAGGTGCTGGCCTCCTCCAAGGACGAGGAGACCGCCGCGCTCGCCGAGGAACCGCTGATCTTCCCCGACGAGGCGATGCGCAAGCGGCTGGCGATCGCCCGCGACATCACGTCCGAGGAGCGCACCGAGTTCGCGAAGAAGTGGAACTCCATCGTCGGGTTGTGAACCCGGCCCCGGGTGGCGTAAAAGGCGCGTAAACACGGGCGTACGCTGCGGACATGAGCGAGCGAAGAGCCCTGCTGAGGCGCATACGCGTGTGGTTGGTCGTCTTTATCGTCTGTCTGGTGTTGAGCGGGCTGACCGCCTTCCCGCTCGTCCACGAACTCCACTGGGCCGAGGATCTGCTGAGGTCCTCGGCCTCTCCCGTGCCCGAGCACTTCCCGGCCCTCATGGAGTGGGTCACCCGGGTCCGGACCGGCCTCGACGAGGCCGACGCGAGGTACCCGTTCGTGCTGTACGGCACCGACTGGCTGGCTTTCGCGCATCTCGTCATCGCGGTCGCGTTCTACGGTCCGTACCGCGACCCGGTCCGCAACATCTGGGTCGTCGAGTTCGGCATGATCGCCTGCGCCGGGATCATCCCGCTCGCGCTGATCTGCGGACCGATCCGGGGCATTCCGTTCTGGTGGTCGGTCATCGACATGTCGTTCGGTGTCCTCGGAGTGATCCCGCTGCTGGTTGTGCACCGCAAGATCAAGCGGCTGGAGGCCATGGAGCGGACACCGCAGCCGGTGCCCGCCCCGACGGCCGCACCGGCGATCTGAGTCAGCCGGACGACGGGGCGCCGAAGGCGGCCACCACGATGTTCATCGCTGTGGGATTCATACCCTCACCCTTCGCGTCCGTGGCGTTGACGCTGTGGACGAGGGTCCGGGAGAGATCACGGGTGGTCGACGGTGCGGGGACCGGCTCCGAGCTTCCTCGTCCCGATGTCCGGTATCCGCATCGGGCGGCGCTGTCACTGCTTCCGCGCGACCGCGCCGAACTGGGCGACCTGCTTCGCACCGGGCCCGGCGCGCCAGAGGGCGCACGACACGATGCCCGGCTCGACAAGCTCCAGACCCTCCAGGAACGTGGCGAACTCGGCGCGGCTGCGGGCGGTGATCGGCGGGGTGGCGTTCTCGTTCCAGAACCGCATCGCCGCCTCGTTGCCCTCGCCGCCCAGCTCCAGGGTGGGGTGCGTGAGTACCAGATGGCTGCCGGACGGCAACGCGTCCATCAGCGTCCGTACGATCTTCCGTGCCTCGTCCGCGTCGAGGACAAAGTTCAGGATGCCGAGCATCATGACCGCGACCGGCTTCTTCAGATCGAGTGTCGGTTCGACGCCTCGCAGGATCTGTTCCGGGTGGCGGGCGTCCGCATCGATGTACTCGGTCGCACCTTCCGGTGAGCCGACGAGCAGCGCGCGGGCGTGCGCCAGCACGATCGGGTCGTTGTCGACATAGACGATGCGGGCGGCGGGTGCGGTGCGCTGGGCGACCTCATGGGTGTTGTCGGCCGTCGGCAGACCGGTGCCTATGTCCAGGAACTGCCCGATCCCCACGTCACCCGCCAGATACCGGACCACCCGCCCCAGGAACGCCCGGTCGGCACGGGCCACTTCACCGATGCTCGGATACATGGAGGTGACATGGTCGCCGACCGCGCGGTCGACGGGGTAATTGTCCTTGCCGCCCAGCCAGTGGTTCCAGACCCGGGCGTTGTGCGCGATGTCGGAACGGACTCGGGCGGGACGGGGGCTGCTGTGCGGATCGGTCACATCTGCTCCTCGGGCAGTTTCGCTCACCGACGATGAGGCACCGCCCATGATGCCGGATGGTTCAAGAATGCTCAGCGGTCCGGGAGTTGGCGAGCAGGCCGTGCAGGGTGTCGACCCGGTTGGTGGTGATCGAGTCGACGCCCTGTCCGATCAGACGGCGCATGGTGCGCTTGGTGTCGGCCGTCCAGGCGGAGACCAGCAGCCCGTCCCGGTGGATACGGTCCGTCAGTTCCCGGCTCACCAGCCCGAACCGGTAGTTCAGCCAGCGCGGCCTCACCACGTCCAACAGGGCGGAGCGCGGCGGGGCGAGTGTCGTCCAGGTGAGGGCGATCTCGGCGGACGGATCCGCGGCGCGCACCCGCAGCATGGCCTCGGGGCCCGCGCAGTAGTACGTACGCTCCCCGGCTCCGCACTCGCGGACCAGGCCGATGATCTTCCGTACCGACTCGTCGGTGGAGCCGGGCAGATCGAGCATGAGGCGGTGCGCCCCGGCGGCGAGCAGCGCCTCGCGCAGGGTGGGCACACCGCCCGCGGTCAGTTCGGTGAGCTCCTGGTGGGTGAGCCGGTCCAGTCTGCGCTCGTGACCCCACAGCCGCTCCAGCGTGGCGTCGTGCAGCAGGACCGGCACCCCGTCGCGGGTGACCCGGACGTCGAGCTCGACCACGTCCGCCCCCCGTTCGACGGCGGAGCGGATCGAGGGGAGGGTGTTCTCGCGGACACGGTACGGATCGCCGCGGTGAGCTACGGCGGTGACAGGGGTGGCCATGGGGCCATTGTCACCACCGGTGGTCACCGGCCGGTGCGCTGCAGCCAGTCCGTCGTGTACGTGTCGATCTCGGCGGCCAGCGTCCGCTTGCCGGCCGGGTCGAGGTAGGAGGCCTCCACCGCGTTCTTCGCGAGCGCGGCAAGACCTTGCTCGTCCAGACCGAGGAGGCGGGCCGCCACCGCGTACTCGTTGTTGAGGTCGGTGCCGAACATCGGCGGGTCGTCGCTGTTGATCGTGACCAGGACTCCGGCGTCCACCATCTCCTTGACCGGGTGCAGGTCGAGATCGGTCACGGCGCGGGTTGCGATGTTCGAGGTCGGGCAGACCTCCAGCGCGATCCGGTGCTCGGCGAGGTGGTCGAGGAGCCTGCGGTCCCGGGTGGCGCTGGTGCCGTGGCCGATGCGCTCGGCGCGCAGTTCGGTGAGGGCGTCCCAGATCGTCTGCGGGCCCGTGGTCTCCCCGGCGTGCGGGACGGAGTGCAGCCCCTCGGCGATCGCCCGGTCGAAGTAGGGCTTGAACTGCGGGCGGGGCACGCCGATCTCCGGACCGCCGAGCCCGAAGCCGACGAGGCCCTCCGGCCGCAGGTCCACCGCGAGCCGGGTGGTCTCCGCGGCGGCTTCAAGACCGGCCTCGCCGGGAATGTCGAAGGTCCAGCGCAGGACGACGCCGAGCTCGGCCTCGGCGGCCTTGCGGGCGTCCTCTATGGCCTCCATGAAGCCCTGCTCCGGGATGCCGCGCCGGGTCGAGCTGAACGGGGTGACGGTCAGTTCCGCGTACCGGATGTTCTGGCGGGCCATGTCCCGGGCGATCTCGAAGGTCAGCAGCCGGACGTCCTCCGGGGTGCGGACCAGGTCCACGACGGAGAGATAGACGTCGATGAAGTGGCCGAAGTCGGTGAAGGAGAAGTAGTCGGCCAGCGCCTCCGGGTCGGTGGGGACCTTGGAGTCCGGGTGGTGGGCGGCCAGTTCGGCGACGATGCGGGGCGAGGCGGATCCGACATGGTGGACATGCAGTTCGGCCTTGGGCAGCCCCGCGATGAAGGGGTGCAGATCGGTCATCGGATCCTCCGGGGGCATGGCGTGGAGAGGTCCGGGCGCGGGATGGCCCGGTGTGGGACGGGGATCATCGTAGGCCGGAGCGGCAGTTGTCGGGGCGGGCCGTAGCATGACGGGACCACGATGGGGGAGGCCCATGTCAGAGAACACAGAGCGGCCCGCGGACGGGGCTGCGCCACGCGATCCGTGGGCTCCGCCGGACAACAGGGTGCCGCTGGAGAAGCAGACCGGTGACCCGCGCCCGCCCGCTGTGCACGACCAGCAGACGGTCACCTCGATGCCGGCCACAGGAACGGGACCGGTGCCCACGGCGGGGTTCGGCGCCGCACCGGGGACCGGCCCCTTTGCCGCACCGGGGACGGGCCCCCTGCCCGGGGACGTACCGCCGCCACCGATCGCGCCGAACGGTCCCGGGCAGCAGGTCCCTGCGGCAGGACAGTACGGATACCCGGCCGCATCCGTTCCGCAGTACGGCGGTTATCCGGGATACCCAGGCTACGGCCAGGCGCCCTGGGGCGGACCGGCCCCCGCGAACGGGCTCGGTATCGCGTCGATGGTGCTCGGCATCATCGCCGTGGCCGGCTTCTGCATGTGGGGGCTCGGGGTCATCCTCGGCGTCCTCGCGCTGATCTTCGGTCTCATAGGCCGTGGCCGGGTCAACCGGGGTGAGGCGAACAACGGCGGCGTCGCGCTGGCCGGCATCATCCTGGGCTCGCTCGGCATCGTGATCAGCGGAGCGTTCCTGGGCTTCCTGATCTGGGGCCTGGCCCACGACTTCAACAACGACGACAGCTACCCGTACGACGACACGTACGGAACGTCCCTGGTCATGGACGGCACGCGATAGAGGCGGGAAAGCCGCTGCACAGAGTACGGCCCGCGGGGCGGTGGGGAGAATCCCGACCGCCCCGCGGGCCTTTTCACATCGCGTCGGGCACGGCGCGCAGCCGTGTTCGCGCCTCCATCAGGGCGAACCCCAGCAGATTCAGCCCCCGCCAGCGCGCCGGATCCTCCGCTCGCGGGTCGTCCGCCGCCATTCCGATGCCCCAGATCCTGTCCAGGGGGCTCGCCTCGACCAGCACCCGGTCCCCAGTGTTCAGCAGGAACGCGCGCAGCCCGGCGTCCTTGCCGAACTTGTGGACACTGCCCGCCACCACCAGGGCGAACCGCTCCCGCTCCCACACCGTGTCGTCGAAGGCGCGGACCAGTCGGCCCGCCTTCTTCGCCGCCGCGGGGCTGCTCGCGGACAGCGCACGGCGCTCCGCCTCCACGTCGCCGAAGAGCCGCGCCTTGCCGGCCATCATCCAGTGCTCGGCCGACGCGTACGTCACCCCGTCGACCGTGAACGGCGAAGGCCACCACTGGCTGAGACAGCTCGCGCCGATCCGCCCGTCCGGTCGAGGGCGGTGTCCCCAGAAGGGCAGGTACTTCACTTTCTCCCCGCGACGGGTCCGCGCCACCAGCTCGTTCAGGTGTTCCATGACATGCGAGTGTGGCATCCGCCACTGACACTCCGTACGTGGATTTCCGCGGTGACGCGACACATGGTCGACAGATTCCGTTGCGTAACCAAAAGGCAACAACGGAATCACTTGTTGGGCTCAGTCTCCTCTGTCAGGATCGGCACTCAAATCGAGTAGAAGCTACGCCGCCCCGGTTCACGGAGACAGCGGCGGAGGAGAGCGTCATGGGCAACGGCTTCCACGTGCAGGACCGCTTCGCGGCCGGCGCGCAGTACATCGGCGGAAAGCTGCGCTCCGGCACATCGGGACGCAGCCACGACGTCGTGAATCCGGCTACGGGCGAGACCGTCTACACCTACGAACTGGCGGGCCCCGCCGATGTCGACGCGGCCGTCGCGGCCGCCCGCGAGGCGTTCCCCGGCTGGTCGGGTGCCACCCCGGCCGAGCGGTCCGAGGCGATGCACCGGTTCGCCGCCGTCCTCGCGGAGCAGGCCGCCGACTTCGCGTACGCCGAGTCGCTCCAGTGTGGCAAGCCCATCAAGCTCTCCACCGAGTTCGACGTGCCCGGCACCGTCGACAACACCTCCTTCTTCGCCGGCGCCGCCCGCCACCTGGAGGGCAAGGCCGCCGGGGAGTACGACGGCGACCACACCTCGTACGTACGCCGCGAGGCCATCGGCGTCGTCGGCTCGATCGCCCCCTGGAACTACCCGCTCCAGATGGCCGCCTGGAAGATCCTTCCGGCGGTCGCGGCGGGCAACACGATCGTGCTGAAGCCCGCGGAGATCACCCCGCTGACCTCGCTGATGTTCGCCCAGGCGGCCACCGAGGCAGGCATCCCGGACGGTGTGATCAACATCGTCACCGGCGCGGGCAAGGACGCCGGCGAACATCTCGTCGGCCACCCGGACGTCGTGATGACCTCCTTCACCGGCTCCACCGCCGTCGGCAAGCGGGTCGCGGAGATCGCCACCGCCACCGTCAAGCGCCTCCACCTCGAACTCGGCGGCAAGGCCCCCTTCCTGGTCTTCGACGACGCCGACCTGGAGGCCGCGGTCAACGGCGCCGTCGCCGGAGCGCTCATCAACACCGGCCAGGACTGCACCGCCGCCACCCGCGCCTACGTCCAGCGGCCGCTCTACGACGCCTTCGTCCAGGGCGTCGCCTCGCTGATGGAGACCGTCCGGCTCGGCGACCCCTTCGACCCGTCGACCGACCTCGGCCCGCTGATCAGCCACGCCCAGCGGGACCGGGTCGCCGGCTTCATCGAGCGCGCCCGTGCGTACGCCACCGTCGTCACCGGCGGTGAGGCCCCCGGCGGGGAACTCGCGGACGGTGCCTACTACCGGCCGACGCTCGTCGCGGGCGCCGCCCAGGACAGCGAGATCGTCCAGTCGGAGATCTTCGGCCCGGTCCTGGTCGTGCTGCCCTTCGACACCGACGACGAGGGCATCGCCCTCGCCAACGACACCCCGTACGGACTCGCCGCCTCGGCCTGGAGCCGCGACCTGTACCGGGCGGGCCGTGCGACCCGCGAGATCAAGGCGGGCTGCGTCTGGGTCAACGACCACATCCCGATCATCAGCGAGATGCCACACGGCGGATACAAGGCCAGCGGCTTCGGCAAGGACATGTCGGTGTACTCATTCGAGGAGTACACACAGGTCAAGCACGTGATGTACGACAACACCGCGGTTGCCCGGAAGGATTGGCACCGCACGATCTTCGGGGACCGATAGCCAGGCCGGACAACGGCCACACCCACCCGAAAGGGCAACGCGCATGGAGCAGTACGAGCCAGAGCACCTCTCCGCGGTCCAACTGGCCGCGATGCGGCGCAGTCTCACCAGTGGCAGGGGCGCTCTCACCCGCCGTTCGTTGCTGCGCGCCTCCGGCGTGGGCGCGCTCGCACTCGGCGGCCTGGGCACGCTGAGCGCCTGCGGCATCCCGCCCGCGAAGCGGGAAGGGGACGCAGCGGCGGCCTCCGACGACCACTCGGCCAAGGAGAAGCAGGTCAACTTCTCCAACTGGACCGAGTACATGGACGTCACCGACGACGGCAAGCACCGGCCCACCCTGGAGGCGTTCACGAAACGCACCGGGATCCAGGTCAAGTACACCGAGGACATCAACGACAACGTCGAGTTCTTCGGCAAGATCAAGCCGCAGCTCGCGGCCGGCCAGGACACCGGCCGCGACATCATCAACGTCACCGACTGGCTGGCCGCCCGCATCGTCCGCCTCGGCTGGGCGCAGAAGCTCGACGCGTCGAACCTGCCGCACGCCTATGCCAACCTCTCGGCCCAGTTCCGCTCCCCGGACTGGGACCCCGGTCGCGCGTACTCGTACCCGTGGGCGGGCATTCCCACCGTCATCGCGTACAACTCCAAGGCGACCGGAGGCCGCAAGGTCGATTCGGTCAGCCAGCTGCTCGACGACCCGAAGCTCAAGGGACGTGTCAGCTTCCTCTCGGAGATGCGCGACTCCATCGGTATGACCCTGCTCGACATGGGCAAGGACCCCGGCACCTTCACCGACGCCGACTACGACGCCGCGATCGGCCGGCTCCAGAAGGGCGTCGACAAGAACCAGATCCGGCGCTTCACCGGCAACGACTACACGGCCGACCTCGACAAGGGCGACATCGCCGCCTGCGTCGCCTGGGCGGGCGACATCATCCAGCTCCAGGCCGGAAACCCGGACATCAAGTACGCCATCCCGGCCGCCGGTTACATCATATCCAGCGACAACCTGCTCGTCCCGGTGAAGGCCCGGCACAAGACCAACGCCGAGAAGCTCATCGACTACTACTACGAACCGTCGGTCGCCGCCAAGCTCGCCGCGTACATCAACTTCGTCTGTCCGGTCGACGGAGTCCGCGACGAGCTGGCGAAGATCGACCAGGCGATGGCCGACAACGTCCTGATCCTTCCCGACAAGCAGATGGCGGCCAGATCGCATGCCTTCCGCTCGCTGACCTCCAAGGAAGAGACGGCGTACGAAGAGAAGTTCGCCAAGCTCATCGGCGCCTGACCGGCCCGCCTTTCCTTCCCCCGATCTCCCCCTGACACCACTGGGACTGCGACCCATGACACAGCAGCAGACAGAAGGCGGCGACGTCCGCCTCACCGGGATCAGCAAGACGTACGGTTCCTTCAAAGCCGTCCAGCCGCTCGATCTGACCGTTCCGCAGGGCTCCTTCTTCGCCCTGCTCGGGGCGTCCGGCTGCGGCAAGACCACCACCCTGCGGATGATCGCCGGGCTGGAGGAGGCCACGACCGGCACCATCTCGCTGGGCGGCCGGGACATCACCGACCTCCCTCCGTACAAGCGGCCCGTCAACACCGTCTTCCAGAGCTACGCGCTCTTCCCGCATCTCGACATCACCGAGAACGTCGCCTTCGGTCTGCGTCGGCGAGGCATCAAGTCGGTCAAGAAGCAGGTCGACGACATGCTGGACCTCGTCCAGCTCGGCGACTTCGCGAAGCGCAAGCCGCACCAGCTCTCCGGCGGCCAGCAGCAGCGCGTCGCTGTCGCCCGCGCCCTGATCAACCACCCGCAGGTGCTCCTGCTCGACGAGCCGCTCGGTGCCCTCGACCTCAAGCTGCGCCGCCAGATGCAGCTTGAGCTCAAGCGCATCCAGACCGAGGTCGGCATCACGTTCATCCATGTCACCCACGACCAGGAGGAGGCCATGACCATGGCCGACACCGTCGCGGTGATGAATGCGGGCCGCGTGGAACAGCTCGGTGCTCCGGCCGATCTGTACGAGAATCCGAAGACGACGTTCGTCGCCAACTTCCTCGGCACCTCCAACCTCATCGAGGGCGAGATCACCGAGGCCGGCGAGGACATCCTGGTCGGTGCGGGCGGCATGACGCTCCGGCTGCCCGCCGGGCGCTGTCAGGCCCCCGCCGGCCGTGGTGGCAGGCTGCTGCTCGGCGTCCGTCCGGAGAAGATCTCCCTCGCCCACGCCGACGACGCGGACTCCATAGTCGCCGGACGCAACCGGGTCACCGGCCGGATCATCGACTCCAGCTTCATCGGTGTCTCCACGCAGTACGTGGTGGAGAGCCCGGCCGGCAAGTCCCTTCAGGTGTACGAGCAGAACATCGAGCGCGACACCCGGCTCACCCCGGGAGCCGAGGTCGTCCTGCACTGGAACCCCGCGCACACCTTCGGCCTCGACGCGGCCCAGGACATCGACGCCGGCGTGGAGACGGTGGAGGACGCGACGTGACCGTCACCGAAGCGCCGCCCGCGCCGCCCGCCGACCCCGCCGAACTCCCCGTACGCAAGGCCTCCACCCGCAAGCGGCTCGTCCCGTACTGGCTGCTGCTCCCCGGCATCCTGTGGCTCGTCGTCTTCTTTGCGCTGCCGATGGTCTACCAGGCGTCGACCTCCGTACAGACCGGATCCCTGGAGAAGGGGTTCGAGGTCAGCTGGCACTTCCAGACCTACTGGGAAGCGCTGTCCGAGTACTACCCGCAGTTCATCCGGTCCCTGCTGTACGCGGGCACGGCGACGATCCTGTGCCTGCTGCTCGGCTACCCGCTCGCGTATCTCATCGCGTTCAAGGCGGGCCGCTGGCGCAACGTGGTGCTGGTGCTGGTCATCGCACCGTTCTTCACCAGCTTCCTGATCCGTACGCTCGCCTGGAAGACGATCCTTGCCGACGGCGGTGCGGTCGTCGACGTGCTGAACACCCTGCACGTCCTGGATGTCACCAGCTGGCTCGGCTGGACCGAGAGCAACCGGGTGCTGGCCACGCCGATGGCGGTGGTCTGCGGTCTGACGTACAACTTCCTGCCGTTCATGATCCTGCCGCTCTACACCTCGCTGGAGCGGATCGACGGCAGGCTGCACGAGGCGGCCGGCGACCTGTACGCCACGCCCGCCACCACGTTCCGCAAGGTGACGTTCCCGCTCTCCATGCCGGGCGTCGTCTCCGGCACGCTGCTGACCTTCATCCCGGCCAGCGGTGACTACGTCAACGCGGAACTGCTGGGCTCCACCGACACCAAGATGGTCGGCAGCGTCATCCAGACCCAGTTCCTGCGCGTCCTCGACTACCCGATGGCGGCCGCGCTCTCCTTCATCCTCATGGCGGTCGTCCTGCTCATGGTCACCGTCTACATCCGCCGCTCCGGGACGGAGGACCTGGTCTGATGTCCGTACTGCGCTGGCTCCGCCGCCATCTGATCGTCATCGCGGGTCTGCTGACCCTCGCGTACATGATCCTGCCGAACATCGTCGTCATGGTGTTCTCCTTCAACAAGCCGAACGGGCGCTTCAACTACGCCTGGCAGCGCTTCTCACTGGACGCCTGGCAGGATCCCTGCGGCGTCGCCGACATGTGCGGCTCACTCTCGCTCTCCCTGCAGATCGCCACCTGGGCGACGATCGGCGCGACCGCGCTCGGCACGATGATCGCCTTCGCGCTGGTCCGCTACCGGTTCCGGGCACGCGGCGCGATCAACTCGCTGATCTTCCTGCCGATGGCGATGCCCGAGGTCGTCATGGCCGCCTCGCTGCTCACGCTCTTCCTCAACATGGGTGCGCAGCTCGGCTTCTGGACGATCCTCATCGCCCACATCATGTTCTGCCTGAGCTTCGTCGTGACAGCGGTCAAGGCGCGCGTGATGTCGATGGACCCGAGGCTGGAGGAGGCGGCCCGCGATCTGTACGCGGGTCCCGTGCAGACGTTCCTGCGGGTGACCCTGCCGATCGCCGCCCCCGGAATCGCGGCGGGAGCGCTGCTCGCCTTCGCGCTCTCCTTCGACGATTTCATCATCACCAATTTCAACGCGGGCTCGACCGTGACCTTCCCCATGTTCGTCTGGGGTTCGGCACAGCGCGGCACGCCCGTGCAGATCAACGTCATCGGCACGGCGATGTTCATCATTGCCGTTCTGGTGGTTGTCGCCGGCCAGCTGATCGCGAACCGGCGAAAGAACAGCGCACGACCCTGAAGTCCTGAAGGAGTTGGAAACCATGGCCCCAGCTGCCATGCGTAATGCTGCACAATCACTCTCCGACGCCCGGCCGGTCTCGTTCTGGCTGGACGACCCCGGCAGGCCCGACGCGCTTCCCGCGCTCACCGGCGACGAACACTGCGATCTGCTCGTCATCGGCGGCGGATACAGCGGACTGTGGACCGCGCTGATCGCCAAGGAACGCGACCCGGAAAGGGACGTCGTGCTGATCGAGGGGCACGAGGTGGGCTGGGCCGCCTCGGGCCGCAACGGCGGATTCTGCGCCGCCTCCCTCACCCACGGCCTCCCCAACGGCCTGGAACGCTGGCCCGACGAGATCAAGAAGCTGGAGGAGCTGGGCGAGCAGAACCTCGACGCCATCGAGGCGGCCGTCGCCCGCTACTCCATCGACTGCGAATTCGAGCGGACCGGCGAAATCGATGTCGCCACGGAACCCCACCAGCTCGAAGAACTCCGGGAATGGCATCGGGAAGCGGAGGAACTCGGCTTCACCGGAGTGGAATTCCTCGATCAGGACGCACTGCGTGCGGAAATCGACTCACCGACATTCCTGGGTGGTCTCTGGGACCGGCGCGGGGTCGCCATGCTGCACCCCGCCAAGCTCGCCTGGGGCCTGAAGCGGGCCTGCCTCGATCTGGGCGTACGGGTGTACGAGCACACTCGGGGCCTCGAACTGGCCAGGACCGCCACCGGGATGGCGGTCCGCACGCCGTACGGGAAGGTCCTCGCCCGGCGGGTCGCGCTGGGCACGAACATCTTCCCGTCACTGGTGAAGCGGGTCCGTCCGTACACCGTCCCGGTCTACGACTACGCGTTGATGACCGAACCGCTCAGCGCCGAACAGCTCGCCTCCATCGGCTGGAAGAACCGGCAGGGGCTGGGCGACAGCGCCAACCAGTTCCACTACTTCCGGCTCTCCGCGGACAACCGGATCCTGTGGGGCGGCTATGACGCGATCTATCCGTACGGTGGCAGGCTGAGCGCGGAACTCGACCAGCGGCCGGAGACGTTCCTCAAGCTCGCGGGCCAGTTCTTCGACTGCTTCCCGCAGTTGGCCGGGGTGCGTTTCAGCCACGCCTGGGGCGGCGCGATCGACACCTGTTCCCGCTTCTCCGCCTTCTTCGGTACGGCGCATCAGGGGCGGGTCGCCTACGCCGCCGGATTCACCGGGCTCGGTGTCGGAGCAACCCGGTTCGGCGCCGATGTGATGCTCGACCTGCTGTCCGGCGAAAGGACCGAGCGGACCGGTCTGGAAATGGTGCGCACCAAGCCGATGCCGTTCCCCCCGGAGCCGTTCGCCTGGGCCGGGATCGAACTCACGAAGAGGTCCCTGGCCAGGGCGGACAACAATGGCGGGCACCGCAATCTGTGGCTGCGGACGATGGATCGCCTGGGGCTCGGCTTCGACAGCTGACCGGGACGCTCGCGGTGTGACCCACGTCACTGCCAACTGATGGCCCGATCTGCGTCATGATCCGGGCGCCTCTCTCGCCGTGTGAACGCGCTGTCGCTGCACGCGGAAAGGGAGGCCGGCCATGACTGGCCCGGGGTGGAGGCGGCAGTCGAGTGGCTTGCGTCGGTGGCACCGGATCCGGACGCCTGCCGGTGGGGAGGGGAGCGCAATCCCGATGGGATTGCGCTCCTTCCTGCTTGCGGGCGCTGGGACGTACTGAGTCTTCCGGGGGAGTTCGGCTGCCGACGCTCGACCTGCTCACCGGCCTCATCGACCGGTCGGGGCCGGTCCTCTCCGATTTTCGGCGACGCCCGGATGGGCTCCCTCGTGCCGCCGGGCACGGTTGCCCGCTGGATCGGAACGGAGGTATGGGGAGCGGGGCTCGGGGCCTGGATCGTCGCGCCGTACCCGGGGCGGGCCACCGGCAGGGTGCGCCGGCTGATTCCGTCGGACGGCTCGGTAACGCTCACCGGCGCGACACCGCTGGAGCCGGCGATGAATGCGGAGCGGCGGGGGCGGGGTGGTGCCAGAGGTCTTGACAACCTGATTGGTCTGGACCATGTTGTGCGCGCCACACTCAATTCCCCCCTGCACGGAGGCCGTTGTGGAACGCACGGGACCCCCCGCCCGATTTTCCGGACTTCTGGCCGCCTTCTCGGCGGCCCTTCTCGTCGCCGGTGGCCTCGCGGCTCCGGCCGCCGCTGCCGCCGACGCCGATCTGGCGGGCAACGGCGGCTTCGAGGCCGGCCTGGACGGCTGGAGCTGTACGGGCGGCAGCGGAGCCGTCGTCAGCACGCCCGCCCACGGCGGAACTTCCGCGCTGAAGGCGACCCCGGCCGGCAGCGACAACGCCCAGTGCTCCCAGACCGTGACGGTCAAGCCGGACTCCACGTACACCCTCAGTGCCTGGGTGCTGGGCAGCTACGTGTACCTCGGCGCGTCCGGGACCGGCACCACCGACGTGTCGACGTGGACACCGTCCGCGACCGGCTGGCAGCAGCTCACCACCACGTTCAGGACCGGCGCCGCCACGACCTCGGTGACGATCTACACCCACGGGTGGTACGGGACTCCCGCCTACTACGCCGACGACCTCTCCCTCACCGGACCCGGTGGCGATCCGGTCGCACTCCCGGCCGCCCCCACCGGACTGAAGGCCGCAGCCACCACCTCCTCGTCCGTCGCCCTCTCCTGGACCGGCTCCACGGGAGCGACCGGCTACAACGTCTACCAGGGCGGCACGAAGGTCCTCTCCGTCACCGGAACCTCCGCCACCGTGTCGGGCCTGGCCGCCTCGACCGCGTACAGCTTCCAGGTCGCCGCGACCAACTCCGCAGGTGAGTCCGCCAAGACCGCTGCCGTCACCGCCACCACTGCGGCGGGCGGCGGAGGCGCGGGGCTCCCCGCCCACGCCCTCGTCGGCTATCTGCATTCCAGCTTCGCCAACGGCTCCGGATATACGCGGATGGCGGACGTACCCGACTCCTGGGACGTCATCGACCTGGCCTTCGGCGAGCCGACCTCCGTCACCTCCGGCGACATCCGGTTCTCGCTCTGCCCCGTCACCGAGTGCCCGAACGTCGAGTCCGCGGCCGAGTTCAAGGCAGCCATCAAGGCCAAGCAGGCCGCGGGCAAGAAGGTGCTGATCTCCATCGGCGGTCAGAACGGCCAGGTGCAGCTCTCGACCGTCGCCGCCCGTGACACCTTCGTCTCCTCCGTCAGCAAGATCATCGACGAGTACGGTCTGGACGGCCTGGACATCGACTTCGAGGGCCACTCGCTCTCGCTGAACACCGGCGACACCGACTTCCGCAATCCGACCACGCCGGTCATCGTCAACCTGATCTCCGCGGTGAAGACCCTCAAGGCCGAGTACGGCGACAAGTTCGTCCTGACCATGGCGCCCGAGACCTTCTTCGTGCAACTCGGCTACCAGTACTACGGCTCCGGCCCCTGGGGCGGCCAGGACCCGCGCGCCGGTGCCTACCTCCCGGTCATCCACGCCCTGCGTGACGACCTCACCCTGCTGCACGTCCAGGACTACAACTCGGGTTCCATCATGGGTCTGGACAACCAGTACCACTCGATGGGCGGCGCCGACTTCCACATCGCCATGACCGACATGCTGCTCACCGGCTTCCCGGTGGCCGGCGACACCACCAAGGTCTTCCCCGCGCTCCGCCCCGACCAGGTGTCCATCGGCCTGCCGGCCTCCACCCAGGCAGGCAACGGGTACACCTCGCCCACCGAGGTCACCAAGGCGCTGAACTGCCTGACGAAGAAGACCGAATGCGGTTCGTACGCCACGCACGGGACCTGGCCCGGACTGCGCGGACTGATGACGTGGTCGATCAACTGGGACCGCTTCAACAACGGTGAGTTCTCGAAGAACTTCGACGCCTACTTCGGCGGCTGACGCCGCCGTGAGGAACGGCCCGGCCGGCTGAGCCCCAGGAGCAGCAGCCCGCTCAGGCACCAGCTGCCGAGCACATCCAGCGGCCAGTGATAGCCGCGCAGCACCAGACCGATGCCCGTCGCCACTGTCAGCAGGACAGCGGCGACGGGCATCATCCATGACCACTTCGACCGCCCTGCCCGACCTGTGCGCGGTGCGAGCAACAGCGCCGCGGCCCCGTACGCCACCGCGGCTGTCGCCGCATGGCCCGACGGGTAGTAGCCCGTCGCCTCGGTCAGCGGTCCCGGGCGGGCGATCCAGTCCTTGAGCGGGACGATCACCGCGGGTACCACCGCCATGGCCGACGCCGCGGACAGCGGTTCACGGCGTGCGCCGCGCAGCAGCGCGTATACGACCGCGCAGCCCAGGACCGGGAGCGCGATCTGCATATTGCCGAGATCGGCGAGGAATTCGGTGAGCCGGGCGGGACCGTGTCCGACGACGGCCCGGCCGATCCGCTCGTCCAGCCCGCGCAGCGGGCCGTCGGTCGCGACCTGCCAGGTGAGGAGCGCAAAGACCGCGAGCAGTGACCACACCAGCGAAAGGAGAAAAGCCGGCCGCCCCGGAACAGGGGGGGTGGTTCCGGGGCGGCCGCCTGGATCGGTTTGCCGCGCGCCCCGGGGGGTTTGGGGCGAGCGGCCATCCGATCGGTGAGGAGTTCCGGAGCCAGAGGCTCCAGTGGTGTGCGCGAAGGCACGACCAGGACGGCGCCGGGGAAGCTCCGACCCGGTCTCGCTCGCAGTGCCCTGCGAGCGGGGTGTTTCTCTCATCTGCAGAAACCGTACGGCAGCCGATGGGGGACCGACAGCCGGAATCGGATCCCGCCATCGCCCCCCCACACCTTCTTCACAGACCCTCACGTGGGCCCGGTCAGGATCCGGCGCCAGGACCGGATCAGATCTGGGTGAAAGCCTGCTCGATGACGTCGAGGCCCTCGTTCAGCAGGTCCTCGCCGATCACCAGCGGCGGCAGGAAGCGCAGCACATTGCCGTACGTGCCACAGGTGAGGACGAGCACGCCCTCGGCGTGGCAGGCCTTCGCGAGCTTCGCGGCGGCCTCCGGGTTCGGGTCCTTCGTGCCGGACTTCACCAGCTCGATCGCGATCATCGCGCCGCGGCCGCGGATGTCACCGATGACGTCGCCGTTCGGCAGCTTCGCCTGCATCTCGGCGAGGCGGCCCTTCATGACCTCCTCGATGCGCTTCGCCTTCCCGTTCAGGTCCAGCTCACGCATGGTCTCGATGGCACCGAGCGCACCCGCGCAGGCCACCGGGTTACCGCCGTACGTGCCGCCGAGGCCGCCCGCGTGCGCGGCGTCCATGATCTCGGCGCGGCCGGTCACTGCGGAGAGCGGCAGACCGCCCGCGATGCCCTTGGCGGTGGTGATCAGGTCGGGGACGATGCCCTCGTCCTCGCAGGCGAACCACTGGCCGGTGCGGCAGAAGCCGGACTGGATCTCGTCCGCGACAAAGACGATGCCGTTGTCCTTGGCGAACTGCGCGATGGCGGGGAGGAAGCCCTTCGCCGGCTCGATGAAGCCGCCCTCGCCGAGCACCGGCTCGATGATGATCGCGGCGACGTTGTCGGCACCGATCTGCTTGGTGATCTGGTCGATGGCCTGGGCGGACGCCTCGGCACCGGCATTCTCCGCACCGGTCGGCCAGCGGTAGCCGTACGCCACCGGGACGCGGTAGACCTCGGGCGCGAACGGACCGAAGCCCTGCTTGTACGGCATGTTCTTGGCGGTCAGCGCCATCGTGAGGTTCGTCCGGCCGTGGTAGCCGTGGTCGAAGACGACGACGGCGGTGCGCTTGGTGTAGGCGCGGGCGATCTTCACGGCGTTCTCAACGGCCTCGGCGCCCGAGTTGAACAGCGCGGACTTCTTGGCGTGGTCGCCCGGCGTCAGCTCGGCGAGCTGCTCACAGACCTCGACGTACCCCTCGTACGGCGTGACCATGAAACAGGTGTGGGTGAAGTCGGCCAGCTGCGCGGACGCGCGGCGCACGACGGCCTCCGCGGAGGCGCCGACCGAGGTCACGGCGATGCCGGAGCCGAAGTCGATCAGGCGGTTGCCGTCCACGTCCTCGATGATCCCGCCACCGGCACGGGCGGTGAACACCGGCAGGGTGGAGCCCACACCTGCGGCGACCGTCGCGAGACGGCGGGCCTGCAGCTCCACCGACTTCGGGCCGGGAATGGCAGTGACGACGCGGCGCTCCTGCGGAATTGCGGTCATGCGGGGCTCCTGGGGGTGTTTCGGACGCTTCTCTCTCTGCAGGCTAGGGGCGAGGGCGGGGGTCCGGCATGTTCCGTTCGGGAGAAGTGGCGGGTCGCGGTTGTCCGTCACGGACATAGCGACCGGCATGGCCCCGGCCCGGCAACAGGTGCGGGACATACCGCTCGACAGCGTCTGACGGGGTGGCACGGGGCACTAGATTGAGGGGATCGGGCGCCCGCGCCCGGAGTTAGCCGGTCGGCGCTGGTCAGGGGACGAGGGACAGCACATGGACACCGAGGGCACGTACGACTCACGCGGCACCCGCTCCGGTCATTCGGTGCCGCGCCCGGCCGGCCCACCACCGCCCGTGCTGCCGCCCATGCCGGGCCACGCACCGTCCTCCGGGCCCTCCCTCGGCGACTGGCTGCGCATCCCCAGGCCCGTTGCGGAACCGGGCGTCTGGCGGTTCGGTCACACTTCCCGGCCCGCCCAGGAAGAGAAGCGCACGCCCGACCGCACCCTGCTCAGCGGAGCCGTGATCTCGCTGCTGGCCTCGATCCTCATCTGGTCGCTCTGGCGCAACGGATACATCCCGTACTGGCGGGTCCCGCTGAAACTCTTCACCCCCGACGGCTGGTGGGGACCGTTCGGAGATCAGCCGCTGACCCACGGGGCCGTACGGGCGCTCGACATATACCGCCTGCTGATCATCGGAGCCATCTTCTACGGGTTCGGCCGCTTGGGTAACTGGCCCGCCGCGTTCGAACGATGGGTCGGGGGCCGGGGACCTGCCGCGCGAGCCGGCGGCGCCGCGGTCGGCGCCCTGCTGGTCTGGATCCTCGTATGGAACGGGACCGTGCCGGGCATGGAGCTGACCTTCAGCTTCGCCGCACCGTGGCTGGGCACCGACCGCACGGTGACCACCGCGGTCACGTACACGCTGTACGCCCTGATCACCCTGGTGATCGTGTGGCCGTTCGCGAAGCTGGGGCGGTGGACGGAACTGCTGCGCCGGACCTCCGGCGGCACCGGACCCCAGCACCCGCAGACGGACCGCGCCGCCACGACCGAACACGCGAGCGGCAACGTGCACGGCGGCCCGGCCCGGGACGCGGGCCGCGGCACCGAAGGCCGTACGGACGACGGCGCGGACGACCCGGCCGAGTGGCCCGACGTGCGCGCCGCCGGACAGAACCAGGTCGCTGCCAAGCTCTCCCAGGAGACGCGGTCGGGCCGGATGAACGACGTCGACTACGCCCGTATCCGACGTGCCTGGACGTCCGTACGCGCCGACAGCAACCGGCTCCCCGCCTTCACCGACACCGTGCTGCGCAACGGCGCCGCCGCCTGCACCCACCCCTCCGGCGCACGTGATCTACCCGTCCGTGCCGCCCGGCACGACCTGCTGGTCGATCAGGTCAGACTCGGCACCGTCGACGACAGCGAGCGCAACCCCTACGCGCGCCGCGGCAGCGGCATCGCCCTCGACCCCGGGCTGCTCGGCACCTCGCTGCTGGCGGTCGGGCCGCCGGGAGCGGGCAAGAGCCGCGCATTGATCCGGCCGGTCGTCGAATCCCTCGCCCTCCAGGCGCTCGCCGGGCGCGCCGCCGTCGTCGCGGTGTGCGCCGCCGGAACCCAGATCGGCGCCGACGAGGGCTTCGACATCGTGGTCAAGCTCGGCGCCCCGTCCTCCGTCCACGATCTCGACCTGTACGGAGGCACCACCGACCCCGACGAAGCCGCTGCCGTCCTGGCCGAAGGGCTCGTCGGTGATCTCCAGGAGGTGGACAGCCGACGCGCCGCCACCACCCTCGCCCAGCTCCTCGGTCCCTACCGCGCCGCCCACGGTCGCTTCCCCTCCGTCCCGGAGCTGCGGGAACTGCTCGACGGCGTACCGGAGACGCTCTCCAGCCTGCGCGCGGCCCTCGACGAGACGGGCAGGCAGGACATGCACCGCGAACTGGACGCGCGCGCCCGCCAGTCCGGCGCCCCCGGCGACGCCGCACCCGCGCTCGCCGACCGGGTCGCTCTCCTCGACCGGCCCGCGTTCGCCGACTTCTTCGACACGACCGGCAGGACCCGCCCCTTTTCCCTGCGGGCCCTGGAACACCCACTGAGGGTCCGCATCGACCTGCCCGAACGCGGCCACGCCGAGGCGTCGCGGATGCTGGCCCGCCTCGTCCTCGCCCAGTTCACGGCGAACGCCGCCACCCGCACGGACCGCTCGCTCTTCGCCTGCCTCGTCCTCGACGACGCGACCCGTGCACTGACCCCCGAAACCGTCCGCGGAATCCAGCGGCTGCGCTCCGCGCACGCCGGAGCCGTGGTCACGCTGCGCACCCTCGACGACGTCCCGGAGAACCTCCACACGGCGCTGCTCGGAGCCGTGGGCTGCCGGATGGCGTTCTCCGGGATCACCACCTGGGACGGTAAGAAGTTCGCCGAGGCGTGGGGCACGGAATGGGTCGAGACGAGGGACGTCACCCAGCGCACGGTCTTCGCCGACCAGCCGATGACCCGGGCCATCCACGCCTTCCGGAAACTGGTCACCGGGAAGGCCGTGACCACGGACGCGGTGACCGTACGCCAGGTCGAACGCGAACGCTGGTCCGCCTCCGAACTGGCCCATCGCGTTCCGGCCGGACACGCGGTGCTGTCCCTCACGACCGTACGGGGGGACCACGCGCCGCCCCTGCTGGTGAACCTGAACGGCTGAACCGTGTCCGTGCGGCTCGGACGTGCGGACCGGGTCCTCCCTGGCGGATCCGACGGGCGGGAACGGTGCTTTATCTCTGGGAGCAGTGACGGAGGACCCTGCCGCCCTGGCAGAATCGGGAGGAGCCGTTCGTACGGGACGGCGAAATCGACTCCTGAAGGTCCCGCGGTCTCCATGCCCCCCACACTCGCCTCGCTCGTCCAGCACTCGGCGCTCAAACTCACGGTGCGTGCGGGGGCGGACCGGCTCGACCAGCCCGTGCGCTGGGCGCATGCCAGCGAGCTCGCCGACCCCGTCCCTTACATGGAGGGTGGAGAACTCCTTCTCGTCACCGCCACCAACCTCGACGCGGAGAACCCCGAAGCGATGCGGCGGTACGTGCGACGGCTGGCCGACGCCGGAGTCGTCGGGCTGGGCTTCGCCGTGGGCGTCAACTACGACGACGTGCCCCAGCCGCTCATCGACGCCGGGGAGGAGGCCGGGCTGCCGATCCTGGAAGTGCCGCGCCGCACCCCGTTCCTCGCCATCGCCAAGGCCGTTTCGTCGGAGATCGCCGCCGACCAGTACCGGGCGGTGACAGCGGGGTTCGAGGCCCAGCGGGATCTGACCAGGGCCGCACTCGCAGGGGACGGACCCGCCGAACTCCTCACCCGGCTCGCCGCACAGGTCGACGGCTGGGCCGCGCTGTACGACGCCTCCGGAGCTGTCGTGGCCGCCGCCCCCGACTGGGCCGCCCGGCGTGCCGCCCGGCTCACCCCCGATGTGGAGCGCCTGCGAGAGCGCCCTGCTCCGGCGAGCGTGGTCGTCGGCGGCACCGACGACCGGGTCGAGCTCCAGACCTTGGGCACCGGCCGCAGGGCCCGGGGCGCCCTGGCCGTGGGCACCGGTTCGGCTCTCGGTACCGCCGAGCGGTACGCCGTGCACTCGGCCGTCGCCCTGCTGACCCTCACCATCGCCCGCTCGCGCTCCCTCCAGGGCGCTGAGCAGCGGCTCGGCGCGGCGGTGCTGCGGATGCTCCTGGCCGGCCAGCCGGACCACGCGCGGGCCGTTGCCGGGGACCTGTACGGAGGGCTGCTCGACGCTCCTTTCCGGCTGCTGATCGCGGAGGCGACCGAGCCGTCGACACCGGCGCTGCTCGGTGAGGCGATGGAGGCGGCGGCCTCCCGGGCCGGCGAGGCGCTGTTGACGGTTCCCGAGGGCGAGCGGCTCGTCGTCCTCGCCGCGGACGGTGGTGCGGCTGTCGCCGCGTGCATGGCATATGCGGAGGCGCAGGACGAGCGGACCCCACGTGACCAGAAGACGCCCGAGGAGGGGGAAGTGGTGGTCGGGCTGTCCGCACCGGCGGGTCCGATCGCCGTCTCCGCCGCATACAAACAGGCCGAACAGGCACTCTCGGTCGCCCGCCGCCGGGGCAGGGCCCTCGTCGAGCACGAAGAGCTGGCGGCCGGCTCGGTTCTGCCGCTGCTCGCGGACGACGCGGTACGGGCCTTCGCGGACGGCATGCTCCGCGCCCTGTACGAGCACGACGCGAAGGGGCGCGGAGACCTGGTCGCCTCGCTGCGGGCCTGGCTCTCCCACCATGGACAGTGGGACGCGGCCGCAGCCGACCTGGGCGTGCACCGCCACACCCTGCGCTACCGAATGCGGCGCGTGGAGGAGATTCTCGGCCGTTCCCTGGACGATCCGGATGTCCGGATGGAACTGTGGCTGGCGCTGAAGGCCACCAGCTCCCCGTCGATGCCGTGACACGGAGCCCGGCCGCCGCCTGAGGACGCCCGCGCGCCGGACGGTTGCGGCAAACTGTTCTGACGGGCGCGGTCATCCGACAAACCGGCGCATGCCTGCCGCCCTTCGCTCCATGGCGGACAAGCGTCAGGTCGACGGCCCGGCTCTACGGTGGGGGCAAGACACCCCACGACTCCGAAGGGCCGGAACCTCCATGACTTCCACCCACGCCTTCTGGCTCGCCGGCCGCCAGGCCACCGGCGAGGACAGCTTCGACGTCACCAACCCCTGGGACGGCCGTCTCGTCGGTACGGTCAGCGTGCCGACCGACGCGCAGATCGAGGAGGCCGTCGCCGCCGCGCACGCCGTGCGCGAGGAGTTCGCCGCGACGCCCGCCCACGTCCGCGCCGCTGCCCTCGACCACGTCGTACGGCGTCTCGTGGAGCGCACCGAGGAGATCGCCCAGCTGATCTCCGCCGAGAACGGCAAGCCCATCAAGTGGGCGCGCGGCGAGGTCGGCCGCGCCGTCTCCGTGTTCCGGTTCGCCTCCGAGGAGGCCCGTCGCTTCAACGGCGGCGACGCCCAGCGCCTCGACACCGACGCCGGTGGCACCGGCCGTCTCGGGCTGACCCGGCGCTTCCCGCGCGGCACCGTCCTCGGTATCGCGCCCTTCAACTTCCCGCTGAACCTGAGCGCGCACAAGGTCGCCCCGGCCATTGCCGTCGGCGCCCCGATCATTCTGAAGCCTGCCCCGGCCACCCCGATCTCGTCGCTGATCCTCGGCGAGCTGCTGGCCGAGACCGACCTCCCGGCCGGTTCGTGGTCCGTGCTCACGGTGCCCAACGACCGGATGCCCGCCCTCGTCCAGGACGAGCGCCTGCCCGTGATCTCCTTCACGGGTTCCGGCCCGGTCGGCTACTCCATCCTGGAGTCGGTGCCGCGCAAGCACTGCACCCTGGAGCTGGGCGGCAACGGTGCGGCGGTCGTCCTCGGCGACTACGCCTCCGACGAGGACCTGGACTGGGCCGCGAGCCGGATCGCGACCTTCTCCAACTACCAGGGCGGCCAGTCCTGCATCTCGGTGCAGCGCGTCATCGCGGACGCCTCGGTCTACGACCGGCTCGTCCCGAAGATCGTCGCGGCCGTCGAGGCCCAGGTCACCGGCGACCCGTCCGACGCTGCCACCGACGTCGGCCCGCTCGTCAGCGAGGACGCCGCCAAGCGCGTCGAGTCCTGGGTGGACGAGGCTGTGCAGGCAGGCGCCCAGCTGCTCACCGGCGGCAAGCGGGACGGTGCCACCTACGCGCCGACCGTCCTTGCGGAACTCCCGGACGGTGTCAAGCTCTCCTGCGAGGAGGTCTTCGGACCGGTCCTGTCCGTACAGAAGGTGGACGGCGAGGCCGAGGCCTTCGCCTCCGTCAACTCCTCGAAGTACGGCCTGCAGGCAGGTGTGTTCACCCACAACCTGCAGACCGCGTTCCGTGCGCACCGGGCCCTTGAGGTCGGCGGCGTGATCATCGGCGACGTCCCCTCCTACCGCGCGGACCAGATGCCGTACGGCGGAGCCAAGCAGTCCGGCGTCGGCCGTGAGGGTGTCCGCTACGCGATGGACGACTACACCTACGAGCGCGTGCTGGTCCTCACCGGCCTCGCCCTCTAGCCCGCAGACCGGATCGAACCGATCCGACAGAGCCGCCTGTAATCCGCCTGGACAGCACGACAGCAGGCGGCAGACGAACGGCCGGAGCCCACTGTGCGGGGGCTCCGGGCGTTTCTGCGAATCTGCACCCCTGACCTGCAAAGCCGGACCTCGGCTGGTTCCTGTGGCGTAGTGGGAACACCGTGGAACACACGGCGTGACCTCGGCTCACGGCGAGCGGTCCGAGGACCGGCAGATCCCGAGCCTTTCCACGGGAGACGGGAGGGACGGGGTGTGCCCGGTCCTATGCCGCTTCGTACCGATGGGCCCGGCCGCCGCGCCATTCGACCCAGTGCGGGTCGTCGAGGCAATGCTCGGCGTCATAGATCCCGGCCCGCCGGAGGAATTCGACGAGGTCGCGGTCGTCGTGGGCGAGTCCGGCGATCTCTCCGTTGATGGTGACCGCCCGGCCGCCGGACGGTGCGGAGCGATGCACGACTATCGGGACGCTCATCGTGCATCCAGGGTGTGCCCGCTCGGCTGCTCGTGCGCGCCGCGCATCACGCAGTTTCGTATCTGTGCGCTGCGGCTCCCTGCCACCGGACCACGGCTGGGTTGTCGAGGATCCGTTTCGGGTCCTTCAGTCCGGCGTCGGCGAGGAACACGATGAGGTCGTGATCGCTGTGAGCGAGTCCGAGCCGTTCGTCACGATTGTTGATGTGCACGATCACGGGGCGGGCACCGGACGGGGTGGGTGGCTGGATGGTGATCGGTGGTGTTGCCATAACTCCAAGGGTGGCCCGTGGCGGCGGCGGGCGCATCCTGCCGGTCCAGGTGCGAAGGGCCTGGTCCGGCGTGAGGGTCGGGGTCAGGGCGATGGCCCGGCCGCCCCGGCCCTGCCGGTACTCCCCGGCCGGCCGTCGGACCGCCACCGACAGCCTGGGAGTCTTGGGAGGTACGCATGCCCGCCACCGTCTGGTCCGGTGCGATCTCGTGTGGCCCGGCCATGAGTGGTGCGACCTGCCGGAACGGTTTGACTCTTGGGAGACCCTTGATGACCGTGTCGAGGCGCCTGTGTGACGGGTGTGGCACGTGCGGTGAGCTGGTTGTGCAGGACTGCCGTGCTGCGCGAGTACGGCGTTCGCCACGCGGCCACTCGAAGCCGAGATCGGCCGCGCTCCGATGCAGAAGAGGAACGTCGGCCCAACACCGTTCATCCGGAGTGTGACGGTCGGGGAAATCCTCGAATCCATCGCCGGTTTTCGCCGACGGGTCTCCGGCGCACGACGTTACTATCGCGCCCCGTCCATCCGACTGAGACCGCGAGGTACCCGTGGCGCCCCTCAGCAAGCTCTTCCTTCAGCTCGACGACGTTGAACTCCCGGACGCAATCCCTTACTCACAGGTGAGCGCATGGGAATTGCGCTTTCTCTACCTGTTGGGACGCCATCGGCTGACTGGAGAGGGAAAGGTGATCGAACTCGGGTCGGGCGGCGGTGGATCGACGTACGCGCTCGCACTCGGTCTCAAGGAGAACCCGGACTTCGACAAGAAGACCAACAAGCTGCACGCGTACGACTTCTTCCGGGTCGGAAAGGGCACTTTCGCCTCCGAGAAATTCTTCTCGGCCGGGGCCGCGCCCGAGGACACCAACTCCTTTCTCGACGACTTCAAGGACAAGCTGAAGCCGTTCATCGACTTCATCGAGCTGCACCCCGGCGACATCTGGCAGACCTCCGATCCCGAAGACCACAGCCCCATCGAGTTCCTGCATGTCGACATCGCCAAGACGGCGCGGGTCTTCCGCTGTGTGGCCGAGCGCTTCCTGCCCCGCCTGGAGCCAGGCTCCGTTGTGCTGCACCAGGACTTCGCCAGCCCCCGGCTGCCGTGGCTGCACTACAGCACCGGTCTGCTGCTGCCGTATATCGAGATCGCCGGGCCGCCCATCCGCTCCACACTGGCCTTCGAGGTGATCAAGCCGATCCCGCAGGACGTGCTGCGGGCCATAGCCGAGGACGCCTTCGACACCGACGAGAAGCTGAAGCTGATGTCGGCCGTCCAGGATGTCGTCGACCGGGACTACACCGACGGGATCCCGTTCAAGGCGGTGGTCGAACTCGCCAAGGCCTATGTCGCCCACTACGAGGGTGACCACCGCCGCGCCTGGAAGATAGCCAAGCCGCTGACCTCGAACGAATACCTGAGCCGGACCCGCAAGGACCACTTCGCCCAGCTGGAGAAGGCACTGAACGGGGCCGAGGCCGGCGGCGGATCCTCCGGTCTGGCCCGGCTGGTCAAGAAGGTGACGCGCAGGGCGTAGCCGCCGGGTGGTCCCGGAGGCGACCGAAATCCTGAACCGGATCCGAGTCACCCGACCCGGCGGCCTGGAGCCGCTTGAGGTTCCGGTCCAGGATCGCCCGGAGCCGGTCGACGTCCGCGGGATCCTGGGCCCCCGCTTGGGCAGCACCGTGACTCCGGCCGCGCGCTCGCCGCCCAGCAGCACGAAAAGTCCGGGCGTCTCCACATACGCCCGGAACACCGTCCATTCGATGGAGAAGGACACCCGCTCACCGGTGCTGACCGCGCCGCGGTCGTCGGCCACCATGCGGCACTGCCCGTACGGCTCCACGATGCTGAACATCCGGCGGGCCATGGTGCGCAGCCCACGTACGGTGCCCCAGGACGCGATTCCCACGGAAAGCACCAGCGAGATGATCCACACGGGCAGCGCAGCATCGCGGAGCGCCGGGAAGACGACCACGGTGGCCGCCGCCGCCAGCAGCGCCTGGGTCCGGCCCGCCGGTGTCCGGCGGGCTCGCGCGCGGAGCTCCTGTTAATGGCCTGAGTCGGATCAATGGCCTGAGTCGGAGATTCTTCGGCAGTAGGCGGCAACTCTGTCCAGGACTTTCGTCGGCTGTCCCGTGGACGAGGCCCTGTACTCGATCTTCGGGGCGGCCTGGTTCGCGCCCCGACAAAAGCTGTTCCTCCTCTGTGAGGAGGCTCTGCCCGTTCCTGCTTCTCCTTCGACCCGGCCCGACCGCAGTTCGCCAGCTGAACGTGCCACTGGAGTGGCTCTCGACCCGATCGGCGTCCGAGGGCTGGTGAGGCAGGCAGGAATCGGGTACATACGGACGAGTAGCACCGGTTGGTATGCCTCGGCAGGCGCGCATGCGCGCCCCGCGCGGACCGGCCGGGTCCGCCCACCGACAACGCGGCGAGGTGAGCTCCTCATGTCCGCACCATCCGCTCCGAAGAACACGCCCAAGGTCACAGAGCGTGAAGCCCGTCAAGTGGCCGAAGCCGCACGCGAGCAGGACTGGCGCAAGCCCAGTTTCGCCAAGGAACTCTTCCTCGGCCGCTTCCGGCTGGACCTGATCCATCCGCATCCAATGCCGCCCGGCGACGACGTCCGGCGCGGCGAGGCGTTCCTCGCCCGGTTGCGCGACTTCTGCGAAACCGAGATCGACGGCGCTCTGATCGAGCGTGAGGCGAAGATCCCCGACGAGGTCATCAACGGCCTCAAGGAGCTCGGCGCCCTCGGGATGAAGATCGACCCGAAGTACGGGGGCCTGGGACTGACCCAGGTCTACTACAACAGGGCGCTCGCCCTGGTCGGCTCCGCCAACCCGGCGATCGGCGCGCTTCTCTCCGCCCACCAGTCCATCGGCGTACCGCAGCCGCTGAAGCTCTTCGGCAGTCAGGAGCAGAAGGACACGTTCCTTCCCCGGCTCGCCCGCACCGACATCTCGGCGTTTCTTCTCACCGAACCGGATGTCGGCTCCGACCCTGCCCGGCTCGCCACCTCGGCCGTGCCGGACGGTCCCGACTACATCCTCGACGGTGTGAAGCTGTGGACGACCAATGGTGTCGTCGCCGACCTGCTGGTCGTCATGGCCCGCGTCCCGAAGTCGGTCGGCCACAAGGGCGGCATCACCGCGTTCGTCGTCGAGGCGGACGCCCCGGGCATCACCGTGGAGAACCGCAATGCCTTCATGGGGCTGCGAGGGCTCGAGAACGGTGTGACCCGCTTCCACCGCGTCCGGGTCCCGGCCGCCAACCGCATCGGCCCCGAGGGAGCCGGTCTCAAGATCGCCCTCACCACGCTCAACACGGGCCGGCTGTCGCTCCCCGCCATGTGCGTCGGAGCGGGAAAGTGGTGCCTGAAGATCGCCCGCGAATGGTCGGCGGTCCGCGAACAATGGGGCAGGCCGGTTGCCCGGCACGAAGCCGTCGGCGCCAAGATCTCTTTCATCGCGGCCACCACATTCGCCCTGGAAGCAGTTGTCGACCTCGCCTCGCAGATGGCGGACGAGGATCGCAACGACATCCGGATCGAGGCAGCCCTGGCCAAGCTGTACGGCTCCGAGATGGGCTGTCTCATGGCCGACGAACTGGTCCAGATCCGGGGCGGCCGGGGCTTCGAGACCGCCGACTCCCTCGCCGCCAGGGGCGAACGGGCCGTCCCCGCAGAACAGCTCCTCCGCGACCTGCGGATCAACCGGATCTTCGAGGGCTCGACAGAGATCATGCATCTGCTGATCGCCCGCGAGGCCGTCGACGCCCACCTGAAGGTCGCCGGAGACCTTATCGACCCCGACAAGCCCCTCTCGGCCAAGGCGAAGGCGGGAGCGAACGCCGCCGGCTTCTACGCCCGCTGGTTGCCCAAGCTTGTCACCGGACCAGGGCAACTGCCGCGCACCTACAACGAGTTCCATCCGCCCGGGCACCCAGACCTGTCCACCCATCTGCGCTACGTCGAACGCTCTGCCCGCAAACTGGCCCGCTCCACCTTCTACGCGATGTCGCGCTGGCAGGGGCGCATGGAGACCAAGCAGGGCTTTCTCGGCAGGATCGTCGACATCGGTGCCGAACTCTTCGCGATGAGCGCCGCCTGCGTCCGTGCCGAACTTCTGCGCACCACCGACGAGCACGGCCGGGAGGCCTACCAACTGGCCGACGCCTTCTGCCACCAGTCCCGCATTCGCGTCGAGGAACTCTTCACCCGCCTGTGGTCCAACACCGATCAGCTCGACCGGCGCGTGGTCGACGGCGTTCTGTCCGGGGCGTACCTCTGGTTGGAACAGGGTGTCGTCGACCCGAGCGGTGAGGGCCCCTGGATCGCCGACGCCGCCCCCGGCCCGGCAACCAAGGACAACGTTCACCGTCCCATCCGCTGACCGCCGGTCCATCGAGCCGACCGGTCGGGCCGGGCAGGGGGCGTCCAGCGAGTGGACGCCCCCTGCCCGGCCGTGTGCCACACGGCAGGATGGGGTCCCGTGACCGTCATCGACATCCCCGGTTCCAAGTCCGTCACCGCACGCGCCCTGTTCCTGGCTGCTGCCGCGGACGGCATCACCACCCTTGTGCGCCCACTGCGCTCGGATGACACCGAGGGCTTCGCCGAGGGCCTTTCGTCCCTCGGTTACGAGGTTGCGCAGGAAGCGGACCGCTGGCACATCGGGGGCCGCCCGGCCGGACCCGCCACCACCGAGGCCGACATCTACTGTCGTGACGGCGCCACCACGGCCCGCTTCCTGCCGACCCTTGCCGCAGCCGCAGCCTCCGGCACGTACCGCTTCGACGCCTCCGCGCAGATGCGCCGCCGCCCACTTGCCCCGCTCACCGAGGCCCTGCGCACGCTCGGTGTCGAGCTGCATCATGAGGCTGCCGAAGGCCACCATCCGCTGCGGATCGTCGCCGCCGGGATCAAGGGAGGCGCACTCACCCTGGACGCGGGGCAGTCCTCCCAGTACCTCACCGCACTCCTGATGCTCGGGCCGCTGACCGCGGAAGGACTCCGGATCACCGTCACCGACCTGGTCTCCGCCCCGTACATCGAGATCACCCTCGCGATGATGCGCAGCTTCGGCGTCGAGGTGGCCCGCAGCGGCCACGACAACAATGCCTTCACCGTGCCGCCCGGCGGTTACCGGGCCACTACGTACACCGTCGAACCCGACGCCTCCACGGCCAGCTACTTCTTCGCCGCCGCAGCCCTCACCGGGCACGAGGTCACCGTTCGCGGCCTCGGGACGGACGCACTCCAGGGCGACCTGCGGTTCGTCGACGTGCTGGGCCGTATGGGCGCCGATGTGCGCACCACTGCCGATTCCACCACCGTCCGCTCCGGTGGCGAGCTCTCCGGCATCACGGTAAATATGCGCGACATCTCCGACACCATGCCGACGCTGGCGGCGCTCGCCCCCTTCGCCTCGGGGCCCGTGCGCATCGAGGATGTCGGCAATACCCGGGTGAAGGAGTGCGACCGTCTGGAAGCCTGCGCGGAGAACCTCCGACGCATGGGCATCATCGTCGAGACGGGAGCCGACTGGATCGAGATCCACCCCGGCACACCCCGGCCCACCGAGATCGTCACCCACGGCGACCACCGCATCGTCATGTCGTTCGCCGTTGCCGGTCTGCGCGTTCCCGGCATCACCTACGACGACCCTTGCTGTGTCCGGAAGACGTTTCCGCAGTTTCATGAGGTGTTCACGGATTTCACGGATCTTACGAACCGTTAGGATTCCTGGGCCCACGTCGCCCGTGGGAGATTTCATGTTCACGCCGCCCACCACCCTCTGCCGTCAGCTCACCCGAAGCCGAATTCCGAAGTTCGGACGGGCAAAGACGCCGACGCATGGAGCGGCTGCCTCACCTGAAGCAGGGCTGAGAGCCTGTGTGCTCACCCCATGACGACGTGGCCGCGCCGGGAGTCCTCGACGCCTGTGCATGGGGGCGCCGCCACCCGAATTGCCTGAACTGCCGACGTCGACCCGGCGAGCGGAGCGCGATTGCGTGCGTACGTGAGTGATCGCATGACCACAGCGTCATCGATCACGGCCGCCGACGCCCCTGACGAGCAAGGAAGGCCCTGACGAAAAATCACTGTCCGTGGCCGCAAAGGTCCGTGATGCTTCTGTGGTCGACGGAGTGAGCCCGGACCACGGGCGTGCAGCACAATCGGGCGTCGAGCGAGAACTGATCCAGAACTGCAGAACCAAAGGGATATGAGGACCGGCAGCGAAATGGGGGCAGCGATGTTCGGTGTGTGGGATCAACGTGGGCGGCGGCGTCGGGCGGTGGCCGTGATGATTGCGGTCGTTATGGCCCTGGGGGCGGGCGCGTGCAGTAACGAGGAGGCGTCGGGTGGGTCCGACGACTCGAAGAAGGGCACGTCCTCTGCGGCAGCGCACGCGCCGAAGACGCTCACCGAGGCGCAACTGAAGGCGGTCGCGTTCACCGAAGGCCAGGCCGTCGGTGAGTACACAGCTTCCCCCTACACACTCGACGGTCCGCTCAGCGATGCGTACACCGCAGATCCAGCCAGGTGTCAGCCGCTCGTCAGCCTCGCGGGTGAGGTCAGTGACTACGACCCGGCCGCACAGGTCCAGCGCAGAGTCGACATCCCCGAAGAAATGCTCGGCATCACCATCGACGTCACCCTCCGGTCGTACACGAACGGCGACGCGGCCGACGTCATGAAGGCGCTCGGCAGGGCGGGCAAGGGCTGCGCCGGAGGATTCACCGAAGAGCGGGCCATTGCACGCGCGAAGTATCTGAAGGTCGAACCCGCCAAGGCTCCCGACTTCGCAGCCGAAGCCGACGGCGTGAAGGCGTACCGCTTCACCGTCCGCGATGTGAAGGAGAAGTCGGAACTGTACGAGTACCTCACCGTCGTCCGTTCCGGCTCCACCACCCTCGCCTTCCGCGGCGAGACCACCAGCACCGAGGACATAGGCGGCATCCCGCAGGACGTCATGGCCGAGCAGTGGCGGAAGTTCCGCGCATCATGATCTCCGCACTCGCCCAGTTGATCCGGCACGCCCCCACTGCCGTCGTCCCGGCACTGCTGGACCGTCTCGAAACACAGCAGCGCGAGGAGCTCCTCGCCGGCCACACCACGACACCGGCCGTCGTCGAGTACGTACTCGAGGACGGAAGCACCGGCGACCGAGTCGCTCTGGCGCGCAACAAACAGACCGAACGAGGCTTACTGCTCAGGCTGTTGGAACACCAGGAGTACGAGGTGGACCGAGCGGTGTATGCCCACCGGCGCACCACCGGCAACATGCGTCGCGCCATCGCTCCCGCCGCGCATGTACCCGAGCTGGGCACCCGGGAGCTCATCGCACTCTTGCGAGGCCATCAGCGCGTACGCCATGCCCTGCGGATCCTGGACGCTCCGCACCGCCTCGACCTCGGTCTGCTGGTGGCCGAGCACCGGCGTGAGCCACTGCCCCCGGGCGCCGTCGAAGCGCTGATCCTGAGCGATGAGTGCCCGCGCGAGGTGGTGCTCGCGCTTCTCGACACCCGGGGGACTCGCTCGTACAGCCGCTGGTGGTACCGCCCGGCCGTGCGAGCGGTCAGGACCGGCGCGATCACCCCCGCCGAACTGGTCCGACACCATGCCCCGCTCGACCGCACCCTGCTGCTGCCTGCCGTCGAGGTACGAGGAGGGCTGCGGTGGAACGACGCCGAGCGGGCTGCGGTGCAACGCGAGATCGACCGCGTCCTGTCCGTGCCCGACAGGGGACGCCGAGGCGCCGCCCGGACCCGTGGTCGCGACCCGGTGCGCCTTGGAGGCCAAGCCCACCGGGTCAGGGACGCCGTAGTCGCGGACCTCGCACACATCGAGGGGTGGTCGCAAAGGGCCCGGCGCAAGCAGGCTCTGGTCGCCGGCCTGCTCACCGGCGACGATGTGATCCTCCACGGCGCCCCGGCGCTCCGGGCCCTGGACGAGAGCTGGTGGCTCGGTCACCTGGAACGCTTCGACCTGCCCGGAGCCGTCACAGCCGCCCATGCTCGCGCCACGGCGCTCACCCGCGCCGCCCTCGGCGAGGACGTCGACGCCTGGTGGGCCGCCGCCCAGAGGCTGCCGGAATTCACAGGAACACTTCCTGAGCTGCTCCTACCGGAGTTCTCCGGGGACGCGCTGTCCGCCTGCCGGGCCGATGCGGCAACAATGGGGGGCATGAGCGACAGCCCAGCCCCCCTCGCCGACCCGCACCTCGTCTTCGACGCAGTGGAAGGACGCCGGGATCTCGTCATCCTCGGCTCCACCGGGTCCATCGGCACCCAGGCCATCGACCTGGTGTTGCGTAACCCCGACCGCTTCCGCGTCACCGCGCTCTCCGCCGCGGGCGGCCGGGTTGCCCTCCTGGCCGAGCAGGCCCGGCAGCTGAGGGTGCGCACCGTGGCCGTTGCCGCACCGGACGCGGTGCCGGCCCTGCGCGAGGCGCTGCGTGAGCAGTACGGGGCCGGGGAGCCGCTGCCCGAGATCCTGGCGGGGCCCGACGCCGCCACGCAGCTCGCCGGGAGCGACTGCCACACCGTGCTCAACGGAATCACCGGCTCGATCGGTCTGGCCCCCACGCTCGCCGCGCTGGAGGCGGGCCGCACCCTCGCCCTCGCCAACAAGGAATCGCTGATCGTGGGCGGGCCGCTGGTGAAGGCCCTGGCCAAGCCGGGCCAGATCATCCCGGTCGACTCCGAGCACGCCGCGCTCTTCCAGGCGCTCGCCGCCGGCACCCGGGCCGATGTCCGGAAGCTTGTCGTCACCGCATCCGGCGGCCCGTTCCGGGGACGGACGAAGAGCGAGCTGGCGAGCGTCACGCGTGAGCAGGCGCTCGCGCACCCCACCTGGGCCATGGGCCCGGTGATCACGATCAACTCCGCCACTCTGGTCAACAAGGGACTGGAGGTCATCGAGGCGCATCTCCTCTACGACATCCCGTTCGACAAGATCGAGGTCGTCGTCCACCCCCAGTCGTACGTTCACTCCATGGTGGAGTTCACCGACGGCTCCACCCTTGCCCAGGCCACCCCGCCGGACATGCGCGGACCGATCGCCATCGGCCTGGGCTGGCCGGAGCGCATCCCGGACGCGGCACCGGCTTTCGACTGGTCGAAGGCGTCCAGCTGGGAGTTCTTCCCGCTCGACAACGACGCCTTCCCGTCCGTGGGCCTGGCCCGACACGTAGGAGGGCTCGGCGGCACCGCGCCCGCGGTGTTCAACGCCGCCAACGAGGAGTGCGTGGACGCTTTCCTGTCAGGACAGCTGCCGTTCAACGGAATCATGGATACGGTCACGGCGGTGGTGGCCGAACACGGCACCCCTCCCACGGGAACTTCACTCACGGTCGCAGACGTCCTGGAAGCGGAGAGCTGGGCACGGGCCCGGGCTCGGGAACTCTCGGCGAAAGCGACAGCGGAGGCGCACGCATGAGTATTACGACGGTCCTGTTGACGATTCTGGGCATCGTCGTCTTCGCCATCGGCCTGCTGTTCTCGATCGCCTGGCACGAGCTGGGACACCTGTCGACCGCGAAGCTCTTCGGGATCCGCGTCCCGCAGTACATGGTCGGCTTCGGTCCGACCATCTGGTCGCGGAAGAAGGGCGACACGGAGTACGGGATCAAGGCGATCCCGGCCGGTGGCTACATCCGCATGATCGGCATGTTCCCGCCCGGTCCGGACGGACGGATCGAGGCGCGCTCCACCTCGCCGTGGCGAGGAATGATCGAGGACGCCCGAGAAGCTGCTTTCGAGGAACTCGAACCGGGTGACGAGAAGCGCCTCTTCTACACGCGCAAGCCATGGAAGCGCGTGATCGTCATGTTCGCCGGACCGTTCATGAACCTGGTCCTGGCCGTCGCGATCTTCCTCGGTGTGGCGATGACCTTCGGCTTCCAGACGCAGACCACCGAGGTCGCGGGCGTCCAGAAATGCGTGATCGCGCAGAGCGAGAAGCGGGACAGCTGCAAGAAGAGCGACCCGGTCTCGCCCGCGCAGGCTGCCGGACTGAAGAAGGGCGACAAGATCGTCGCCTTCGACGGTCAGAAGGTGGACGACTGGGCCACGCTCTCCGACCGCATCCGCGAAACCGTCGGCCCCGCCACCCTCACCGTCCAGCGCGATGGCCAGGAGAAGACCCTCCACGCCGTGCTGCAGAAGAACTCGGTGGCCAAGAAGGACTCCAAGGGTGAGGTGATCCCCGGCAAGTACGTCCCGGCCGGGTATCTCGGCTTCGCAGCCCGGACCGAGATCGTTCCGCTCTCCTTCAACGACTCGGTCGTCCGCATGGGCGACATGATCGAGAACGGCGTCGACTCGATCATCGCCCTCCCGTCCAAGATCCCGGACCTGTGGAGCGCAGCCTTCGGTGACGGCGAGCGAGCGGCCGACTCCCCGGTCGGCGTCGTGGGCGCGGCCAGGATCGGCGGCGAGGTGATGACGCTGGACGTCCCGGCGACGAACCAGATCGCGATGATGCTGTTCCTGCTGGCCGGCTTCAACCTCTCGCTGTTCCTCTTCAACATGCTGCCCCTGCTGCCGCTCGACGGGGGGCACATCGCGGGAGCGCTCTGGGAGTCCCTGCGCCGCAATGTGGCGCGGGTCTTCAAGCGCCCCGACCCCGGCCCCTTCGACGTGGCCAAGCTGATGCCGGTCGCCTATGTCGTCGCCGGTGTCTTCATCTGCTTCACCCTGCTCGTCCTGGTGGCCGACATCGTCAATCCGGTCAAGATCTCCTGACGGGCCCGGAGCGTCGACCGGTCCGGCGCGCCCTTGGGCCTGGCGTCTGCCCGGCCTGGCGCGTCGGCCTGCCACGCGTCGCGCCGGACGACCCCGGCGCGACAATCGGCCAGATCGAGCCCGGCGAACCACAGGCGGTGACCAGGCATACATCTGATGTCCGGGCGCCTCTGTTTGTACGGACTTCGGGATGCGGTGTGCTCGGGGTTCCCCCCGGTGCCGTAACCTCGAAGGTCGGAGCCCGCCGATCTCGGGACCTTGATCCACACCTTGGGGATGCTCAGCGCATGACTGCGATTTCTCTCGGAATGCCGTCCGTTCCGACCAAGCTCGCCGACCGGAGGGTCAGCCGCAAGATCCAGGTCGGGTCGGTGGCGGTCGGTGGGGATGCGCCGGTGTCGGTGCAGTCGATGACCACGACCCGTACGTCGGACGTGGGTGCGACGTTGCAGCAGATCGCGGAGTTGACGGCGTCGGGCTGTCAGATCGTGCGGGTGGCGTGTCCGACGCAGGATGATGCGGATGCGTTGGCGACGATTGCCAGGAAGTCGCAGATTCCGGTGATTGCGGATATTCACTTTCAGCCGAAGTATGTGTTCGCGGCGATTGATGCGGGCTGTGCGGCGGTGCGGGTGAATCCGGGGAACATCAAGCAGTTCGACGACAAGGTCAAGGAGATCGCGCGGGCCGCGAGTGATGCGGGGACGCCGATCCGGATCGGTGTGAATGCGGGTTCGCTGGATGCGCGGCTGCTGAAGAAGTACGGGAAGGCGACTCCTGAGGCGTTGGTGGAGTCGGCGTTGTGGGAGGCGTCGCTCTTCGAGGAGCATGGTTTCCGGGACATCAAGATCTCGGTGAAGCACAACGATCCGGTGGTGATGGTCAATGCGTACCGTCAGTTGGCGGCTCAGTGTGATTACCCGTTGCACTTGGGGGTGACGGAGGCGGGGCCGGCGTTCCAGGGGACGATCAAGTCGGCGGTGGCGTTCGGTGCGTTGCTGAGTGAGGGGATCGGGGACACGATCCGGGTGTCGTTGTCGGCGCCGCCGGTCGAGGAGGTCAAGGTCGGGCTGCAGATTCTGGAGTCGTTGAATCTGAAGCAGCGGCGGCTGGAGATCGTGTCGTGTCCGTCGTGCGGTCGGGCGCAGGTGGATGTGTACAAGCTGGCGGATCAGGTGTCGGCGGGTCTTGAGGGCATGCAGGTGCCGTTGCGGGTTGCCGTGATGGGCTGTGTCGTCAATGGTCCGGGTGAGGCCCGTGAGGCGGATCTGGGTGTGGCGTCCGGGAACGGCAAGGGGCAGATCTTCGTCAAGGGCGAGGTCATCAAGACGGTTCCCGAGTCGAAGATCGTCGAGACGCTCATCGAGGAAGCCCTGAAGATCGCCGAGCAGATGGAGAAGGACGGCATCGCCTCCGGCGAGCCCGAGGTCTCCATCAGCTGAGGCCGAATTCTTGTCCTGTGACCGTGCCCCGTCCGACGAACAAGCCGTCGGGCGGGGCACGGTCGTGAGAGACCTCACGGTGGCCGTGGATGCTGTTGACGGGCATGGGGCGGCGCCTGCCAGCCTCTTTCGGTACAGTGCGGAAATCAGCAGACCGCATGGTGAGGCCCCCTTGTGTTGACGCAGACCACCACCCGGGTCCTCGAACCCAGCGACCTCGGCGCCGCGCTCGCCATCCTCGAGAGCGACCCCGTCGCCAATGCCTTCGTGACGTCCCGGGTCCAGATCGCAGGGCTCGATCCCTGGCGCCTCGGCGGCGAGATGTGGGGCTGGTACGCGGACGGCAGACTGCGTTCGCTCTGCTACTCCGGTGCCAATCTCGTACCCATCTGTGCCACCCCGGAGGCCATCAGGGCGTTCGCCGACCGGGCCCGTCGGGCCGGCCGCCGCTGTTCCTCGATCGTGGGCCCCGCCGAGCCCACCGCCCAGCTCTGGCGGCTGCTCGAGCCGGGCTGGGGTCCCGCCCGCGAGGTCAGGGCCAACCAGCCGCTCATGGTCGCCGAGCGCCCTGCCGCCGGTGTGACGCCCGACCCACTGGTACGCCGCATCCGCAAGGACGAGATAGAGATCCTGATGCCGGCCTGCGTGGCGATGTTCACCGAGGAGGTGGGCATTTCGCCGCTGGCCAGTGACGGCGGACTTCTCTACCAGGCACGCGTCGCCGAACTCATCGGCACCGGCCGCTCCTTCGCCCGGATCGAGGACGGCAAGGTCGTCTTCAAGGCGGAGATCGGCGCTGCCACCCCGCAGGCCTGCCAGATCCAGGGCGTCTGGGTCGCCCCCGAACACCGCGGCCGCGGCCTCTCCGAGACCGGGATGGCAGCGGTCCTGCGCTATGCACTGGCCGATGTCGCACCGGTCGTCAGCCTGTATGTGAACGACTACAACACCGCGGCCCGCAGGGCATACACCCGGGTCGGCTTCCGTGAGGTCGGCGCGTTCATGAGCGTGCTCTTCTGACCGAGACGAAATGGCCGGGAGCGGCACGGCCTCGTCGACGTGCGCGCCCGACGCCGTCGGCAACGCTCCCCCCGTAGCCGCGGGCACTCCTGCCACGTATCCCCAGTCCGGCGCGGACAGTAGGGTTCGGCGCATGGCAGCTGATTCAGGGGGCGGCGCCCGCACTCCCAGTGTTCTGGTCGGGCCGATCGATCTCGCCGCGCGGGTGGACGAGGCGCTTGCCGTGCAGGCCGTCGCCTTCGGTCTCGGTCACGACGAGGTCCAGGTACGTCGCCATATCGTCCTCAGACACCTCGAGCACCCCTGCGCCCGCGCCCTCGGCGCCACCACCGCGACCGGCCGCCTCGTCGGGTTCGTCTACGGCATGCCCAACGAACGCGGCCACTGGTGGTCCACCGTCGTCGAGCCCTACCTGCGGGCCACCGGTTCCGAGGACTGGCTCGACGACTCCTTCGTGATCACCGAACTGCATGTCCATCCGGAGTTCCAGAACCGGGGCATCGGCCGCACCCTGATCACCACCATCACGGACGCCGTCGATCAGCCGCGCTCCATCCTCTCCGCCATCGACACGGAGAGCCCGGCACGTGGTCTGTATCGCACCCTCGGCTACCGGGACCTGGCCCGGCAGGTGCTGTTTCCCAGCGCTCCCAAGCCGTACGTGGTGATGGGAGCGCCTCTTCCGCTGCGCCGCCGGGACCGGGGCTGAGCCAATCGATTTCCGCCCGCCCCCGCCACCCGGCTAACCTCCTGCACATCACCCTTCCGAGCAGGAGTTCATCATGGCCCAGGTCCAGCGCATGTCCCGATTGATGATCAAGACACTGCGCGACGACCCGGCGGACGCCGAGACGCTCAACCACAAGCTGCTCGTCCGGGCCGGTTACGTACGCCGCACCGCGGCCGGCATCTGGACCTGGCTGCCCCTGGGCAAGAAGGTCCTGGAGAACATCACCCGCGTCGTGCGGGAGGAGATGGACGCCATCGGCGGCCAGGAAGTCCTGCTGCCCGCGCTGCTGCCCAAGGAGTCGTACGACGCGAGCGGCCGCTACGACGAGTACGGCGACCTGCTGTTCCGGCTCAAGGACCGCAAGGGCGCCGAGTACCTCCTCGGCCCCACCCACGAAGAGATCTTCACCCAGGTCGTCAAGGATCAGATCACGTCCTACAAGGACCTGCCCGTGATCCTGTACCAGATCCAGACGAAGTACCGCGACGAAGCCCGCCCCCGCGCTGGTGTGCTGCGCGGCCGCGAGTTCCAGATGAAGGACTCCTACTCCTTCGACACCACCGACGAGGGTCTCATCGAGGCCTACCAGCTGCACCGCGCCGCCTACATCCGCATCTTCGAGCGGCTCGGTCTCGACCACCGCATCGTCTCCGCGGTCTCCGGTGCGATGGGCGGCTCGGCGTCCGAGGAGTTCCTGGCACCCGCCCCGGCCGGTGAGGACACCTTCGTCGACTGCCCCGCCTGCGACTACGCGGCCAACACGGAGGCCGTGACCTTCAAGGCCACGCCCGCGGACGGCTCGGCACACGGCCCCGTCGAGGAACTGGACACCCCCGACACCCCGACCATCGAGACGCTCGCGGCGCACCTCGGTGTCCCGGCCTCCGCGACCCTGAAGAACCTCCTGGTCAAGGTCGACGGCGAGATCGTCGCCGTGGGCGTGCCCGGCGACCGCGAGGTCGACCTCGGCAAGCTCGGCGAGCACCTCGCCCCCGCCGTGGTCGAGCTGGTCACCGCGGAGGACTTCGAGGGCCGTCCCGACCTGGTACGTGGCTACGTCGGCCCGCAGGGTCTGGAGAAGGTCCGCTACATCGCCGACCCGCGCATCGCCCCCGGCACCGCCTGGATCACCGGCGCCAACAAGCCCGGCACCCACGCGAAGAACGTCGTCTGCGGCCGCGACTTCGAGGTCGACGACTACCTCGATGTCGTCGTGGTCGAGGCGGGCGACCCGTGCCCCAGGTGCGGCACCGGCCTCAAGCTGGACCGTGCCATCGAGATCGGCCACATCTTCCAGCTGGGCCGCAAGTTCGCCGACGCGTTCCAGCTCGATGTGCTCGGCCAGAACGGCAAGCCCGTGCGGGTCACCATGGGCTCGTACGGCATCGGCGTCTCCCGCGCCGTTGCCGCCCTCGCCGAGCAGACCGCCGACGCGCAGGGTCTCTGCTGGCCCCGCGAGATCGCCCCGGCCGATGTCCATCTCGTCGCCGCGGGCAAGGCGCTCCAGACCGAGCTGGCCCTCGACGTCGCCGAGAAGCTCGGCGCCGCGGGCGTGCGGGTCCTGGTCGACGACCGTGCGGGCGTCTCGCCCGGTGTGAAGTTCACCGACGCCGAGCTGATCGGCGTCCCGAAGATCCTGGTCGCGGGCCGCCGCTCGGCCGAGGGCGTCCTGGAGCTCAAGGACCGCCGTACGGGCGAGCGCGAGGAGCTCACGGTCGACGAGGCGATCGCTCGTCTCGTCGCCCAGGGCTGACACCCGGAATTGCCGAAGGCCCCCGTGCTGTCCGACAGCACGGGGGCCTTCGGCCGTTCTGCGAGGGCGGGGCCGGCGCCTACAGCCAGCCCGCGAACTCCAGCGACAGTTCGCCTTCCTGACGACGGCCGACGGTCAGCGCGCGGGTGCCCGACTCCACCGCACGGAACAACGTCCAGCCGTGGAGCCGTTCCCGGTCCACGTCCAGTGAATCCGCGAGCTTGTTGATCCGGCGACGGGCCGTCACGGGGCCCCCCGGGGAGGCGATGAGGTCCTCCACCCGATCCCGTACCAGCCGCGCCAGGTCGTAGGCACGCTCGCCGACCAGCGGCTCGGGGCCGACTGTCAGCCAGGGCGCCCGTTCCCCCGCCAGCACCTTGCTCTGGCGGAAGTTGCCGTGCAGCAGCAGGACTTCGGGGGAGTGGGCGACGAGCTCCTCCCGCACGGCCAGGGCCGCGGAGACCAGAGGTTCGAGCGCCGGGTCGGCCGCGGCGGCGGCCCGCATCGGATCCGTGCACCGGCCGGTCCGCTCGGCGACCGTCTCGAAGGAGTGCCCGTCGGGCGGCTCGACCCACAGCCGTCGTACCGTACCCGCCGCCTCCAGGAGTGCCTTCGCCTCCGGCAACGAGCGCAGCGACACCTCGGGATGCAGCCGTTCCAGCAGCAGTGCCTCGCCGCCGGAGCCGAGAAGCCGGACCGCTCCCCAGCCGTTCCAGTGCGCCAGCGCCGCCTGCTCCAGGTCGGGCGCCGCCCCGGCCGGAGCGATCTTGAGCGCGGCCGGGGTGCCGTCGGCGCGGCGCACCAGCAGAACGAGGCTGCTGCGCCCACCGGGGGCAGCCACACGCTCGAGAGCCAGCTCCGGCCCGTTGGCGGACAGCGACTCGTTGATCAGCTCGGGGAGCCGCGCCAGCCAGTCGGCGGCGGCCCTCTCCCCGTGCACTTCGCCGAGCGCTCGCACCAGACGCTGCGGCGGTTCGAAACCCATACGTGCTGTGTTCCCTTTCAGAGCCTTCATGAGTGCGTCGGACCGGTCCCGGTCTTCGCATCGGTCACGTCCGTCGGACCGGTCCCGGGCTTCGCATCAGCCCTGCAGGCCCGCCCGCTCAGGCGGTGCCGTCGGCGGACCGCTCGGTGAGTCCGGGAAAGGTTACGCCGCTGCCCCGCCAGCGGACCGCACGCACCGCGGCCTCCCGCAGTGCGTCTGCGGCCTCTCGCCTGAGCGGCCCCCCGGCAGCCCGTACGAGGTCGGAGTAGACGCCCGCGATCCGGTCCTCCAGCACGGCGGCGAGCTTCACCGCTGCTGCCGAATCCGGCACCGCGAACGGCAGAGCGTACGCGGACTCCGCCGCCACCGGCTCACCGCCCAGGTCACGCACGGTCCGCAGCAGTGCGTCGCGCCGGGCCCGGTGCTGGTGGTAGGCGGCCGTCGCCTCAGCCCGGCGGCCGTCGGCGACCCGGCCGCCGACCACCCCGTACCCGTACACCGCCGCATGCTCGGCGGCGAGCGATGCCTGCGCCGCCTGCAGCGTCTGCGCACTCATGAAGAGGTCTCCTTGGCCAGTTCGGTCAACAGATAGGCGTGGGCCGCGCCGGCGGCCGCGATCGACGCGAGCAGCCGGGCCAGCTCGGGTGGCGCTGTGAGGAGCGTCGCCGTATGGGTGTCAGCGGTGCGGCGCTCCGCCGCGGCCAGTTCCTTGACGGCGGTCCTGGCGTCGGCGGCGGGGGAACCCGAAACGGTGGGCGAACCCGAGGGGGTGGGTGAACCCGAAACGGCCGGTGCCCGGTCCGCGCCGCGCATCGCAGTCGTGCCCGCGGTTTCGCCGGCACCCGGCCGCGCCGGCCCGTCCGCCCCGGGCGACAGTGCCTCCGTATGGGCCCGTACGGCATCACGCAGCGGTACGAGCCCGGCCGCGGTCGCCGGATGGGCCGTGACGACCTGCTCGTACTGGGCGAGCAGGGTGCCGCTCGTACGCGCGGCCCTCAATCGCAGCGCGCTCTCTGCCTTCGCCGCCGCCTCCCGCGCACCGGCCGGCGCAGAACCCTTTCGGCCCTCGCCGCTGTCGTCGTCCCCACAGCCGGCCAGCGCCGCCCCCAGGGCGATCGCCCCCGTTACGGTGAGCGCACCCCTGCGCGTCGTCCCCGTGCGCCGCACCTGTTCTCCTTCGGGCGTTGATCTGTCCTGACTGGATCTGTCCTGAAGTGATCACCGCAGGCGAGCGTACCCGCGACCGACCGGTCGGCGGACGGCAACACCCCTCGGGACCGGATACCCTTTGACCTGACACGCGACGAACCACACAACAGCACACGCGGCCGAGGAGTCACCCGGATGAGCACCACCCAGAGCGAGAGGCTGCGCGGGCTGCTCGAACCGCTCGTCAGCGCCAAGCAGCTGGATCTTGAAGAGATCGAGGTGTCCCGGGCCGGCCGCCGACGTGTGCTGCGCATCGTCGTGGATTCCGACGAGGGCGTGGAGCTCGACGCCTGTGCGGAGCTGAGCCGCGCGATCTCGGAGAAGCTCGACGAGACCGACGCGATGGGTGAGGACGAGTACGTCCTCGAAGTGAGCTCTCCCGGTGCCGACCGTCCGCTGACGGAGCACCGCCACTACGTACGCGCCACCGGCCGCCTGGCCAAGCTGCAGCTGCATGAGGGCGGCGAGCTGGTCGCCCGCATCATCGCTGTCGACGACGAGGGGCTCGACCTCGAAGTGCCGGGCGTCAAGGGTCGCAAGCCCACGTCCCGCCGGGTCTCCTTCGACGGGATCGCCAAGGCGCGCGTGGAGATCGAATTCAACCGCAAGGACAAGAAGGAAGAGGAGGCGTAGCCGTGGACATCGATGTGAAGCTCTTGAGGGGCTTGGCACAGGACAAGGAGATCCCCTTCGACGTGCTCGTCGAGGCGATCGAGTCGGCCCTCCTCATCGCCTACCACCGCACCGACGGGAGCTACCGCCGTGCGCGCGTGGAGCTCAACGAGCGCGGCCATGTGACGGTGTGGGCGAAGGAGGACCCGGCCGACCTCGAAGAGGGCCAGGAGCCGAAGGAGTTCGACGACACCCCGTCCGGCTTCGGCCGGATCGCCGCGACCACCGCCAAGCAGGTCATCCTGCAGCGGCTGCGCGACGCCGAGGACGACAGGACGTTCGGCGAGTACGCGGGCCACGAGGGCGATGTCGTCACCGGTGTCGTCCAGCAGGGCAAGGACCCGAAGAACGTCCTGGTCGACATCGGCAAGCTCGAAGCGATCCTGCCGGTGCAGGAGCAGGTTCCGGGCGAGGACTACACCCACGGGCTGCGGCTGCGCACGTATGTCGTGCGCGTCGCCAAGGGCGTCCGCGGCCCGTCCGTGACCCTCTCCCGGACGCACCCCAATCTGGTCAAGAAGCTCTTCGCGCTGGAGGTCCCGGAGATCGCCGACGGTTCCGTCGAGATCTGCGCGATCGCCCGCGAGGCCGGCCACCGCACCAAGATCGCGGTCCGTTCGACCCGCTCGGGTCTGAACGCCAAGGGCGCCTGCATCGGCCCGATGGGCGGACGCGTACGTAACGTCATGGCCGAACTGCACGGCGAGAAGATCGACATCGTGGACTGGTCGGACGACCCGGCCGAGATGGTTGCCAACGCGCTGTCGCCCGCCCGGGTGAGCAAGGTCGAGGTCGTGGACCTCGGAGTGCGGTCCGCCCGGGTCACGGTCCCCGACTACCAGCTCTCGCTCGCCATCGGCAAGGAGGGGCAGAACGCCCGCCTCGCCGCCCGCCTCACCGGCTGGCGCATCGACATCCGCCCGGACACCGAGACCGACGCCGAGCGGGACATCGCCGACCGTGAGCGGGCCGAGCGGGCCCGGGAACGGTCCGAGCGGGGCTGAACCGTACGGAACCGGCGCCGGTCCGAGCAGTGGACCGGCGCCCGTCCGGAGGATGGACCGAACCGGTCCGGAGACCGGCCGGGCCCGGGTCCGGAGTACGGGATCGATGCGGTCCCAGGGAATAAATCCACGCGGCATGCCGCTGAGATCACGACAACGTCCGTTCGATTTTTGCCCCAAAGGGGTGAGGTCGGTGCGGGGAGGTAGACTTAATCGTGTCTGGCCGGACGCACGCCCGCGCTTGCCCTGAGCGAACCTGTGTGGGATGCCGGGAGCGAGCGGCCAAGAGCGAGCTGCTGCGCATCGTGATGGATGAGGACGCATGCGTCCCCGATCCTCGCGGTACGCTGCCCGGCCGGGGTGCATATGTGCACCCCGTCACTGTCTGTCTCGATCTGGCGGTTCGCCGTCGGGCATTCCCCCGGGCCTTCAAGGCCAAGGGGCCGTTCGATTCCGCGGCGCTGCAGCGGTATGTCGAGCGGGTGACACCGTAAGAAACTAGAACGGCACGGGGACCCCGTGCGGTCAGGTACCTCGCGAGTTGGAAGTAGGTCGAGATTGCGATGAGCACTCGATGAGTACGCGATGAGTACGCCCATGAAGTAGCGACGGTCCGGCGGTAACCCGGACCTAAAAGGAGCGAAGTGGCTAAGGTCCGGGTATACGAACTCGCCAAGGAGTTCGGCGTCGAGAGCAAGGTCGTCATGGCCAAGCTCCAAGAACTCGGTGAATTCGTCCGTTCGGCGTCCTCGACGATCGAGGCGCCGGTTGTACGCAAGTTGACTGACGCACTGCAGGGGCCCGGCGGCAACGCCGGCAAGTCCGCTGCTAAGCCTGGCGCGCCCCGCAAGGCCGCGCCCGTAAAGCCCGCAGCGCCCTCCCCGGCCGCTGCGGCACGTCCCGCTGCCCCGAAGCCCGGCGCCCCGGCCCCCAAGCCGGCCGCAGCCGAGGCCCCCAGCAGCACCCCTTCCGCTGCCGCGCCTTCCGCGCCGTCGGCGGGCCCGCGTCCGGGTCCCAAGCCCGCGCCGAAGCCCGCTCCGGTCACCCCGGTGCCCGCGGCGGAGTTCTCCGCTCCGGCCCCGGCCCAGCCGGCCGCGCCGCAGCAGGCCCCGCGTCCCGCGGGTGCCACCCCCGGTCCTCGCCCCGCCCGTCCGGCCCCGGCCGGCGGTCAGCGTGACGGTGGCCGTGGTGGCGAGCGCGACGGTGGCCGTGGTGGCGACCGTCCGGCCCGTCCCGCAGGCCAGGGCGCCCCGCGCCCCGGCGGCGCCCGTCCGGCCGGTCCCCGTCCGGGCAACAACCCCTTCACCTCCGGTGGCTCGACGGGTATGGCCCGTCCGCAGGCACCCCGCCCCGGTGGCGCCCCGCGTCCCGGTGGCGGCCAGGAGCGTCCCGGCGCCCCGCGTCCGCAGGGCGGCCCCGGTGGCGCCCCGCGTCCGCAGGGTCAGGGCGGTGCCCGTCCGACTCCGGGCGGCATGCCCCGTCCGCAGGCTCCGCGTCCGGGCGGTGCGCCCGGTGGTAACCGTCCGAACCCGGGCATGATGCCGCAGCGTCCCGCTGCCGGCCCGCGTCCCGGTGGTGGCCCCGGCGGTGGCCGTGGTCCCGGTGGCGGCGCGGGTCGTCCCGGCGGCGGTGCAGGTCGTCCCGGCGGCGGCTTCGCCGGTCGTCCGGCCGGTCCCGGTGGCGGTGGCGGCGGTTTCGCCGGTCGTCCCGGTGGCGGCGGTGGCGGTGGCGGCGCAGGCCGTCCCGGTGGTGGTGGCGGCGGCTTCGGCGGTCGTCCCGGCTTCGGTGGACGTCCCGGCGGCCCCGGTGGTCGTGGTGGCACACAGGGTGCGTTCGGCCGTCCCGGCGGTCCGGCGCGTCGTGGTCGCAAGTCGAAGCGGCAGAGGCGCCAGGAGTACGAGGCCATGCAGGCCCCGTCGGTGGGCGGCGTCATGCTGCCCCGCGGCAACGGGCAGGCCGTCCGTCTGTCGCGCGGTGCCTCCCTCACCGACTTCGCGGAGAAGATCAACGCCAACCCGGCGTCGCTCGTCGCCGTGATGATGAACCTCGGCGAGATGGTCACCGCCACGCAGTCGGTCTCGGACGAGACGCTGAAGCTGCTGGCCGAGGAGATGAACTACGTCCTCGAGATCGTCAGCCCCGAGGAGGAGGACCGCGAGCTGCTCGAGTCCTTCGACATCGAGTTCGGCGAGGACGAGGGCGGCGAAGAGGCTCTGGTCTCGCGTCCGCCGGTCGTGACCGTCATGGGTCACGTCGACCACGGTAAGACCCGACTGCTGGACGCGATCCGCAAGACGAACGTCGTTGCGGGCGAGGCCGGCGGCATCACGCAGCACATCGGTGCGTACCAGGTCTCCTCCGAGGTCAACGGTGAGGACCGCAGGATCACCTTCATCGACACCCCGGGTCACGAGGCGTTCACCGCCATGCGTGCCCGTGGTGCGAAGTCCACCGACATCGCGATCCTCGTGGTGGCGGCGAACGACGGTGTGATGCCCCAGACGATCGAGGCGCTGAACCACGCCAAGGCGGCCGACGTGCCGATCGTGGTCGCGGTCAACAAGATCGACGTCGAGGGTGCCGACCCGACCAAGGTGCGCGGTCAGCTCACCGAGTTCGGTCTGGTGGCCGAGGAGTACGGCGGCGACACGATGTTCGTCGACATCTCCGCCAAGCAGGGCCTCAACATCGAGGCTCTTCTGGAGGCCGTCGTTCTCACCGCCGATGCCTCGCTCGACCTGCGGGCCAACCCGGAGCAGGACGCGCAGGGTATTGCGATCGAGTCCCACCTCGACCGCGGCCGCGGTGCCGTTGCGACCGTCCTGGTCCAGCGAGGCACGCTGCGGGTCGGCGACACGATGGTGGTCGGCGACGCGTACGGACGAGTCCGCGCGATGCTCGACGACAAGGGCGAGAACGTCGAGGAAGCGGGTCCGTCGACCCCCGTCCTCGTCCTCGGTCTCACCAATGTCCCGGGCGCCGGCGACAACTTCCTGGTCGTCGACGAGGACCGTACGGCCCGTCAGATCGCCGAGAAGCGTGCCGCCCGTGAGCGCAACGCCAACTTCGCCCGCAAGGGTGTCCGGTTCTCCCTGGAGAACCTCGACGAGGCGCTCAAGGCCGGTCTGGTCCAGGAACTCAACCTCATCATCAAGGGCGACGCGTCCGGTTCGGTGGAGGCTCTCGAGTCCTCGCTGCTCCAGCTCGACGTCGGCGACGAGGTCGACATCCGGGTCCTGCACCGCGGTGTGGGTGCGGTCACCGAGTCGGACATCGACCTGGCGACCGGCTCCGACGCCATCGTGATCGGCTTCAACGTGCGCGCCGCAGGGCGTGCGCAGCAGATGGCCGAGCGCGAAGGTGTGGACGTCCGGTACTACTCGGTCATCTACCAGGCGATCGAAGAGATCGAAGCGGCCCTCAAGGGCATGCTCAAGCCGGAGTACGAAGAGGTCGAGCTCGGTACGGCGGAGATCCGCGAGATCTTCCGCTCGTCCAAGCTGGGCAACATCGCCGGTGTGCTGGTCCGGTCCGGCGAGGTCAAGCGCAACACCAAGGCGCGCCTGCTGCGCGATGGCAAGGTCATCGCGGAGAACCTCAACATCTCCGGTCTGCGCCGCTTCAAGGACGACGTCACCGAGATCCGCGAAGGCTTCGAGGGCGGTATCAACCTCGGAAACTTCAACGACATCAAGATCGACGACGTCATCGCGACGTACGAGATGCGCGAGAAGCCGCGAGGCTGACCCGTACCTCAACAGTCGGGGCCGGTCGACGGGTCGTATTTCCGTCGATCGGCCCCGGCCGTTCCGTGTACGGTTCTTGTGTCCCTGCCAAGTGCTGGCAGGGCGCGAACCCGAACCGGCGGGACATCCGGACATCCATGTATGTGGGGACACTGTCCTTCGATCTGCTCCTCGGCGACGTACGGTCGTTGAAGGAGAAACGCTCCATCGTCCGTCCCATCGTCGCCGAGCTCCAGCGCAAGTACGCGGTGAGTGCGGCGGAGACGGGCGGACAGGATCTCCATCGCAGGGCCGAGATCGGTCTTGCCGTGGTCTCCGGGGACACCGGACACCTCACGGACGTACTGGACCGGTGCGAGCGGCTGGTGGCCGCCCGGCCCGAGGTGGAGCTGCTGTCGGTTCGACGGCGGCTGCACAGCGACGAAGACTGAACAACGTCAGAACTGTCAGACGTGAAATCGTCCGACGCGGAAGCGCAGGACGCCGGAAGCGTCGGACCGTAAGCAACCCCCAGAAGGAAGAGTGACGGACCGGTGAGCGACAACGCGCGGGCCCGAAAGCTGGCCGATCGCATCCAGGTCGTGGTCGCGGAGACCCTGGACCGGCGTATCAAGGATCCGCGGCTCGGATTCGTGACGATCACGGACGCCCGGGTCACCGGCGACCTGCGGGAGGCCACGGTCTTCTACACGGTCTACGGCGACGACGAGGAGCGGGCGGCCTCCGCCGCGGCGCTGGAGAGCGCCAAGGGCGTGCTCCGGTCCGAGGTCGGCCGGCAGACCGGGGTCCGGTTCACGCCGACCCTGGCCTTCGTCCCCGACGCACTGCCGGACAACGCTCGCACCATCGAGGACCTCCTCGACAAGGCGCGGGCCAAGGACGCGCAGGTGCGCGAGGTGTCGACCGGTGCGAAGTACGCGGGCGACGCGGACCCGTACCGCAAGCCGGAGGATGCCGCCGACGAGTCCGACGAGAACGAGGGCTCAGCCTCCGAATGACACAGCAGAACAAAGCGCCCGGTCAGAGGAGCGGGAGCGAAGCGACCTCGGGCAAGGGTGGCGACGGGCGACGGGAGGGCGGCCTTGTCATCGTCGACAAGCCGTCCGGCTTCACTTCGCACGACGTCGTCGCCAAGATGCGCGGCATCGCCCGCACCCGCCGCGTCGGCCACGCCGGCACGCTGGACCCGATGGCGACGGGCGTTCTCGTGCTCGGCGTCGAGAAGGCCACCAAGCTGCTCGGTCACCTCGCGCTGACCGAGAAGGAGTACCTCGGCACGATCCGCCTCGGCCAGGACACCGTCACGGATGACGCGGAGGGCGAGATCACGTCGTCCACCGACGCGTCGGGCGTCACGCGTGAGGGCATCGACGCGGGTGTCGCCGCACTGACCGGCGCGATCATGCAGGTGCCGTCCAAGGTCAGTGCCATCAAGATCGACGGAAAGCGCTCGTACGCCCGGGTGCGCGGTGGCGAGGAGTTCGAGATCCCGGCCCGGCCGGTGACCATCTCGTCCTTCAACGTCTACGACGTCCGTGAGGCGGTCGCGGAGGACGGGACCCCGGTCGTCGACCTGGTCGTCTCCGTCGTCTGCTCCTCCGGTACGTACATCCGTGCCCTCGCCCGCGATCTCGGCGCCGGGCTCGGCGTCGGCGGGCATCTGACCGCGCTGCGGCGCACCCGCGTCGGTCCGTACGGTCTCGATGCGGCGCGGACGCTCGATCAGCATCAGGAGAAGCTGACCGTGATGCCGATCGCGGAGGCCGCCGCCGCGGCGTTCCCGCGCTGGGACGTGGACGAGAAGCGGGCCAAGCTGCTGCTGAACGGCGTGCGGCTGGACATGCCCTCGTACCCGCCGGGGCCGGTCGCGGTCTTCGGGCCCGACGGGACCTTCCTGGTGCTCGTCGAGGAACAGAAGGGCAAGGCCAGGAGCCTTGCCGTCTTCGCCTGACGGGACGGGTTCCGCCGGTCGCTGATCCGGATCCCCATCGTGGAGCGGGCAGCCCCCCGCGCCCGCTCCACGATCCCCTTCTGGTGTCTGTCCACCGGAACCCACTGATTCACCTGAATGGGCAGGCGCTCGGAGTGATTCAGGGTGCACTCGGGGGCGCTTTTGCTCCGAGCGTTTCTCGCGCCGATCATCGCCGACCTAACGTCGGACCATGGGAAGCGGGGACCGGTCGACGCTGGTACGTATCTGCGATCCGGCCGGCCGACTGCGGGGGACAGGGTTCGTCGCGGACGACCGCGGCACGGTCGTGACCAGTCATGAAGCGGTCGACGGACTTGCCCGGCTTGTCCTGTACGGCACAGGTGGCCGGAGCCGCTCGGTCGGGGCCGAGGCGATCACCGCGCTCCCGGAGCTGGACCTCGCGCTCGTGCGCACCGGGGGGCTCGACGTGCTCGGCGTGGAGCCGCTGCCGATCGTCCAGCGGGACCGGATCGAGCCGGGTACGTACGTACGCATCGCCGCCCATGGGTGGCGGGAGGCGCGGGTGCTGGGCGCGGTGCCCGTGACGTACGGCGTGGCCGGCCGTTCCCACCGGGTCGGCGCCGCCCTGGAGCTGGCGCTCGGCACGGACGGCAGCGACGCCCTGCGCGGCGCGGCGATCGGCGGGCCCGTGCTCGATCCGCAGACCGGCGCTGTCATCGCGGTGCTCGGCACCGCCCTGCGCGCCGCACACGCTGCCGCCGGCTTGGCGGTGCCGCTCACGGGCGGGGAAGCCGAAGGGCCGCTGGGCGCGCTGCTGCGGCGCAACGCGACAAGCGTCGCCGGGTACGGGCGTGACCTCAACCTTGCGGGCGCCCTTCAGCTCACCGCGATGTCGATCGGTTCGGCAGGAGGTCCCAGCACCTGGCCCGACCCCGTCGAACGCCCGGACACCACGGCGGAGTTCACGGCGTTCACGGCCGCCGGGGAACGTCCCGAGGTCGTCCTCGGCCTCGTGGGAGTGCCGGGTACCGGCCGCACCACCGAACTCGCGGCGCTCGCCGCCCGCCGCGCCCGCGGCTCCGACCCCGCCCTCACCGTCTGGCTGCGTGGCGCGGACCTGCTGGCCGACGACACCTCGGTGGCCGACGCGATCGCCCGTACGCTCGGCCAGGCCGGTCGGATCGTCACCGCAGCCGGGGCCGGGGGCGACATGGCGACGGCCACTCCCGAGCGGGTGGCACGGCTCGCCGCGGATTCGGGAGCCCCGCTGCTCGTCCTGCTGGACGGCCCCGAGGAGATGCCGCCCCTCCTCGCCCACCGGCTGGACCGGTGGACCGCCGGAACGGTCGGATGGCTGCGGGACAACGAGGTGCGCCTCGTGGTCGCCTGCAGGCCCGAGCACTGGGAGACCGCCGGTGCGTTCTGCCCGCCCGACGCGCTGCACCGCCCCGCCGGTCCGGCCCGCGGACTTCCGTCCGCCGTGCGCCTGGGCGATCTCACCGCGAGCCAGGCCGAAGAGGCCAGGGGGCGGTACGCCCTCCCGTCCGATGCCCTCGCCCCCGGCCACGACCGGCACCCGCTCACCCTGCGGCTGCTCGCCGAGGTACGCAAAGCGCTCCCCGCGGACGTGCCCGGGCAGCCGGACTCGGAGGACGTCTTCGGCGCCCATCTGGACCTGATGTGCCTGCGCATCGCGGTCCGCATCGCCGCGGTGTCCCGCCCGGCCCTCAGGGGCACGGCGGTGCGCCGGCTGGCCGCGCAGGTTGCCGGACGGGTCCACGAGGCTGCACGGCGCTGTCTGGGACCGGGACACGGGGAAGAACTGGACCGGGCGGTGTTCGAGGAGGTCTTCCCCTGGCGCACGGGCTGGGCCCCGGCGGTCCTCGCCGAGGGGCTGCTCGTCCCGGCGGGTGCGGGCTACCGCTTCGCCCACGAGGAGCTGGGGGACTGGGTGCAGGGCGCGCATCTGGACCTGGACGCGGCACTCCAGGCCCTGGGCCCTGGTCCACCGGTGGCACGCGGACGAGCCGGGTCAGCAGGTGAGGGCGGCGCAGGAGCGTGTCCCGGCACCCCGGAGCCCGCAGCCGGGCAGTCGCCGGGCACTGCCCGGTGCGGAACCGCCGGCGCCGGCCCAGTCGCGGGAGCCCCGCACTCTCCCCGTACCGCGCCATCGGATCGGCCCGGTGATCCAGGCACTCCTGCTCCTGGGCCGCCGTCAGGGCTCCGCCGCGCTCGCCCACAGGCTGGCCGATCTGATCGAGGCGATGGACCGGCTGTCGACACGGACGGACGGGGGAGCCGGGGGCCGGGCACCGGCCGACGGCGCCGAGAGGGCCGGGCAGCTGCGCGATGCCTCCTGGTGGGCCGCCCACCTGCTCGCGGAGACGTTGCTCCGGGTGCCCGACGCCAGGCCGTACCTCGGGGTGGCCCGGCTGCTCACGGGGCGCATCGTCCAACGCGCCGGTGCGCACGGGTCGTACGGCGAGTTCAGCCCGTGGTTCTGGCGGCGGCTGCGGCTGCCCGAGGCGGACCGGATCGATCTGCTGAGGCGGCTCGTGCCCGCGGACGGTCCGCCGCGCGGGGACGGGGGCCGCGACGGTGACGACGACGCCCGTGACGGCGGCGGCGACGGGGAGGAGCGGTTTCTGGACGTGGTGGCCCGGCGGCTCGTCGCCCAGCCCCGGACCGTGCAGCCGCTCCTCTGCCTCTGGTTCACCGATGAGCGCCCGCTGCCCGCCGAGGACGGTGCGGCGACGCGGCCGACCGTGGCCGCCGCCGCGCAGGCGTTGCTGTACGCCCGCCGTGACCTCGCCGTCGACGATCTGACCGACGCTCTCGTCGCGACCGTGCATCCCCGCGCCGACGAGCTGCTCGCCACGCTCGCCGAGGACGAGCCGGCCGTGCTCTGCCGGGCCGTCGATCGCTGGGCGCGCGACGACGTCCGGCGGGCCCGGCGCGTCGCCGCCGCCTCGTACGGACTCGTCACCGCACCGCACGCCACCCGCGACACCGACCGTGAGCTCCTGCGTCGCACCGCGCTCTCCCTGCTGGCCCACCCCGGCGACGTCGATCTGCACGGGGCCGCGCTCGTCCTCCTGGTGCGTGATCCGCACACCAGGGACCGCTATCTGCCCCGGGCCCTGCGGGTCTTCGTGCGGGGCGATCCCCATCTGTCCGCGGCAGAGCTCGCCGTCGCCCTGCCGACGCATCGCGAGCCGGTGATCGGCGCGTCCCCGGACCGGCTCACCCGGTCCGGGGACGGTGCGGGTGAGGCGCTGCGCTCCCTCGCCGGGATCGACGCCCCGGCGCTGGCCCTGCACGCGGCGGGGCTGGTGCGGGCGTACGCCGACAACCATCCGGACGGCGGCGCGCACGTGGCCGCGTACCTCGACCGCAGGCTGGAGCACGGGCCCGCCGCCCGTGCGCTGCTGCTGCCCCTGGTGACCGGCCTGCTGCGGGACCGGCCCGCTTCCGCACCCGTGCGCGGTGCGCTCGCCCGGGTGCTCGCCGCGCCGGGGACGCCCGCCTCCGGGGCGGTGCGGGCCGAGCTGCTGGAAGCCCTGCTGGAGTTCGAGCAGGGCGCCCACCGGGACCCGGTCGTCCTCGACGCGCTGCTCTGCGCGGCGGCCCACGGATCCGACCGGCGTGCGCCGGTCCGTACCCGGGCGCTCGTCCACCGCACCGGGATGCTGCTGGTCCGCACCCCTGAGGGCGCCGCCCGTTTCGACCGCAGGCTGGTCGAATTGGCCCGGGACGTGCCCGGATTTGCGGAACTGGTCACCGGGTGGCTGGCCGACGCCCCGCAGGAGTGGACGGCGGTCATCGGCCCCGGTGCGCGGCGGACCGTGGAGGCGGTGTCCACCGCGATGCCGATGCCGATGCAGGCCGCGGGTCGTGGGCATGGCAGTCTTAGACCTGCATAAGAGATACACCCACGTACACAGGTTCGGGCGAGGAGCGGTCAGAGTGCAGCGCTGGCGTGGCTTGGAGGACATCCCCCAGGACTGGGGACGCAGCGTCGTCACCATCGGCTCCTACGACGGGGTGCACCGCGGGCACCAGCTGATCATCGGCAGAGCCGTCGACCGGGCGCGCGAGCTCGGCGTGCCGTCGGTCGTCGTGACCTTCGACCCGCACCCCAGCGAGGTCGTACGGCCCGGCAGCCACCCGCCGCTGCTCGCCCCGCACCACCGGCGCGCGGAGCTGATGGCCGAGCTGGGCGTGGACGCGCTGCTGATCCTGCCGTTCACCACCGAGTTCTCGAAGCTGGCGCCCGCCGACTTCATCGTGAAGGTGCTGGTCGACAAGTTGCATGCGCAACTCGTGATCGAGGGCCCCAACTTCCGGTTCGGTCACAGGGCCGCGGGGAACGTGCAGCTGCTCACCGAGTTCGGCGCGACGTACGACTACGGCGTCGAGGTCATCGATCTGGTTCTGAGCGGCGAGGCGGGCGGCGGCGACCCGTTCTCCTCCACCCTCACCCGCAGGCTCGTTGCCGAGGGCGATGTGGCGGGCGCAGCCGAGGTTCTGGGCCGCCCGCACCGGGTCGAGGGCATCGTCGTCCGCGGCGCGCAGCGCGGCCGCGCACTGGGCTTCCCGACGGCGAACGTGGAGACCCTGCCGCACACCGCGATCCCTGCCGACGGCGTGTACGCGGGCTGGCTGAACGTGGACGACGAGGCGATGCCCGCCGCGATCTCGGTCGGCACCAACCCGCAGTTCGACGGTACGGAGCGGACGGTCGAGGCGTACGCGATCGACCGCGTCGGCCTTGATCTGTACGGGCTCCATGTGTCCGTCGACTTCCTCGCGTACGTCCGCGGGATGCAGAAGTTCGACTCGATAGACGACCTGCTGGTGGCGATGGCCGCCGATGTGAAGCGGGCCGATGAACTGATCGCGGCGTACGACCGCGGCTGACCTTCCTCGCGTACGCCTCCGGCCGGGACCGCGGGCAGCGGTCCCGGCCGGAGGCGTCCATGGCGGGGACGGCGTCAGATTTCCACGCCCGCCATCGCGTGCGCCCAGTGGCACGCCACCTGCGTCTCCCCGCTGCCCGCGAGCACCGGAAGATCCTTCGTACGGCAGGCATCCGCCACCCCCGCCCGCTCGGCCTCGCCGGAAGCGAGGACCTGGCAGCGGGCATGGAACCGGCAGCCGGACGGCACCTTGGTCGGGTCCGGCGGCTCGCCCGTGAGGATCACCGGATCGCCCTCGGCCTCAGGCAGCACGGACAGCAGTGCCCGGGTGTACGGATGCTGCGGAGCTGTGAGGATCTGCTCGACCTCGCCCGTCTCCACGATCCGGCCGAGATACATCACCGCGACCCGGTCGGCGATGTTCCACGCCAGCCCCAGGTCGTGCGTGACCACCAGTGCGGACAGTCCCAGTTCGTCCCTCAGTCGCAGCAGCAGGGCCAGGATCTCACCGCGCACCGAGGCGTCGAGTGAGGCCACGGGTTCGTCGGCAACGATGAGTTCCGGTTCCAGGACGAGGGCGCCCGCGATCACGACGCGCTGGCGCTGACCGCCCGACAGCTCGTGCGGATAGCGCAGGAAGAACCGCTCAGGAGGCCGCAGCCCCGCCCGTGACAGCGCCTCCGCGACCGCCGCCCGCTCATCACCCCCGTACCCGTGGATCCGCAGCCCCTCCGCGACCGCGTCGTACACCGTGTGCCGCGGGTTGAGCGAGCCGCTGGGGTCCTGCAGTACGAGCTGGACGCGCTTGCGGTACGCCTTCAGGGCACGGCCCGAGTAGGCGAGCGGCTTGCCGCCGAACGTGACCCGGCCGGACGTCGGGGGGACGAGCCCCAGCAGGGAACGCGCCAGCGTCGTCTTGCCGCACCCGGACTCGCCGACCAGCGCGACGATCTCGCCCGGCCGGATGTCCAGGTCGACACCGTCCACCGCGCGCGCCGTCGCGGCTCCGCGCCGGCCGGGGAAGGCGACCTTCAGTTCCTCCGCGCTCAGCAGGGGAGTGGGGGTGGTCATGTTGTGCTCCTTGCTTCCTCGGCACCCTGCCGGGGTGCGGCGCCGGCCGCCCCCGGCTCCACCAGCACACAGGCGGCCCGCCGCAGGGCATCCGACTCCCGCAGCTCCTGGTCCTGCGTGGTGCAGGAGTCCAGCGCCACCGGGCAGCGCGGATGGAACGTGCAGCCGGCGGGCAGGGCCGACGGGTCAGGCGGATCGCCGGGCAGCCCTCGGGGCGCGAACCGGGACGCCGGGTCCCCGATGCGCGGGAACGCGCCCGACAGTGCCTTGCTGTACGGATGGTGCGCGTCCTCGTAGACCTGGGACGCCGGGCCCTCCTCCACGACCCGGCCCGCGTACATCACCGCGAGCCGGTCACAGGTGTCCGAGAGCACGGCCAGGTCATGACTGATCATGATCAGACCCAGGTCCTGTTCGGACACCAGCTGCTCGATCAGGCGCAGGATCTGGGCCTGGATCATCACATCGAGGGCGGTCGTCGGCTCGTCGGCGATGATCAGGCCCGGATCGCAGGCGAGCGCCATCGCGATCATCACGCGCTGTCGCTGGCCCCCGGAGAGCTCGTGCGGATAGGAGTCGGCGCGGGATGCCGGCAGTCCCACCTGCTCCAGGAGTTCGCCGACCTTCTTCTTCGCCCCGGACGGGGTGGCCTTCCTGTGCAGCAGGATCGGCTCGGCGATCTGGTCCCCGATGCGGTGCACGGCGTTCAGCGAATGCATCGCGCCCTGGAACACGATCGAGGCACCTGCCCAGCGCACCGCCCTGACCTGGCCCCACTTCATGGTGAGGACGTCCTCGCCGTTCAGCAGGATCCGGCCGGAGACCTTCGTCCCGGCGGGCAGCAGCCGCAGCAGTGCCAGTGCCAGGGTGGACTTGCCGCAGCCCGACTCTCCGGCGATGCCGAGCTTCTGGCCCGCGTCGACGGTGAGGTTCACGCCGCGGACCGCGCGGGCACCGCCGGCGTACGTGACCGAGAGGTCGCGGACGTCCAGCAGGGGTGCTTTCTGTGTGCTCGGTGTATTCAACGGGCCACCCCCAGCCTGGGGTTGAGGACGGACTCGATCGCGCGGCCGCACAGAGTGAACGACAGGGCCACCAGGGCGATGGCGACGCCGGGCGGTGCCAGGTACCACCAGTCGCCCGCGCTCACCGCGCCCGCCTCACGCGCGTCCTGGAGCATGCCGCCCCAGGAGGTGATGGTCGGGTCGCCGAGGCCGAGGAACGCGAGCGTGGCCTCGGTGAGGATTGCGCTGGAGATCACGAGCGTGGTCTGCGCGAGCACCAGCGGCATCACGTTCGGCAGCACATGACGGGCCATGATGTGCCCGTGCCCGCCGCCCAGCGCGCGGGCGCGCTCGATGTACGGGCGTGACTCCACGGCGAGCGTCTGGGCACGGACGAGCCGGGCCGTGGTCGGCCAGGTTGTGACGCCGATCGCGATGATGATCGTCCAGATGGAGCGGTCCATCACGGTGGCGAGCGCGATCGCGAGAACCAGGGTCGGCATCACCAGGAACCAGTCGGTGACCCGCATCAGCACTGTCGAGTACCAGCCGTGGAAGTGGCCCGCGACGATACCGACGACCGTGCCGATCGCCACGCACAGGAACGCGGCGAGCAGTCCCACGGTGAGCGAGACGCGCGCACCCCACACCAGGAGTGCCAGGACGCTGCGTCCGAACTGGTCGGTACCGAGCGGGAATTCTCCGCTGGGCGATTCGAGGGCGCCGCCCGGTGCGGCGGTGACGCTCTGCGAGTCGGCGCCGGCCAGCGTGGGCGCGAACACGGCGATCAGCGCGATCAGGATGAGCCCGGCCAGCCCCCACAGGCCTCCCCGGTGCGTGCGGTACTCCCGCCAGAAACGGGCCAGGGACCGGCGCTTACGGGCCCGGGCCAGGGCGCGCGGGTTCGTGGTCACGCCCGCTTCGTTCTGCACCTGCAATGGTTCGGTCGTCATCGGCCCACCCGGGGATCGAGCAGCGGATACAGCACGTCGGCGAGGGTGTTCGCCAGGATCACCGCAGTGGCGAAGACGAAGAACAGTCCTTGGACGAGGGGGAGGTCGGGAACGCTGAGCCCCTGGTAGAAGAGACCGCCGAGACCAGGCCAGGAGAACACCGTCTCGACCAGGATCTGGCCCGCCACGACATGGCCCAGGTTCACGAACATCAGTGTGAATGTCGGCAGCATCGCGTTCGGGACGGCGTGCTTGCGCCGTACGACATCGTCACGGAGCCCCTTTGCGCGGGCCGTCGTCAGATAGTCGCTGCCCATCTCGTCCAGGAGCGAGGAACGCATCACGAGGAGCGTCTGCGCATAGCCGACCGCGACCAGTGTGATCACGGGAAGCACCAGGTGATGGGCGACATCGATGACGTACGCGAAGCCGGTCTCCCCGCCCGACTCCAGGCCCCCCGTCGGGAACATGCCGGGGATCGGGCCGATGCCCACCGAGAAGACGATGATGAGCAGCAGGCCGAGCCAGAACGACGGCACCGAGTAGAGCGTGAGCGCGAACGCGGTGTTGAAGCGGTCGCTGCGGGACCCGTTGCGCCAGGCCGTACGGGTGCCCAGCCAGATGCCGAGCGCCGTGTAGAGGACGTACGCCGTGCCGGTGAGCAGCAACGTTGCCGGGAGCGCCTCGGTGATCTTGTCGATGACGGGGGCGTGGAACTGGAACGAGGTACCGAAGTCCCCGGTCAGCGCGTCACCCACGTAACTCGTGAACTGCTTCCAGAGCGGCTGGTCGAGGCCGAACTGGTGTCTGAGCGAATCCAGCTGCTCGGCGGAGACGCGGCGGCCGCCGGTCATCTGCTTCACAGGGTCGCTGGGGATGAGGCGGAAGAGGAAGAAGCTGGTGACCAGAACGGCGAACAGTGAGACGACCGCTCCCGCGATCTTGGCTGCCACGTACTGGAGATAGGCCTTGGTGTTGCGCGCCCGTGGGCCGCGGGCGGCCGCCGGCCCGGCCGCAGCCGGGCCGGCGGTGTCCGCATCCGCGTTCTGCACGAGCGCCGGAGTGCTGTCAGCTGTCATGGGGAACTCTCGTTACTCGTGCTGCACTTGGAGGGACCGGCAGGGAGGGTGTCGCTACCCCGTGCTGCCGGTCCCTCTCATCCCGTTCGCGTGATTATTCGCGGTCCTCCGCCGTGGTGCGGCGGCGACGCGTGATGAGGAACCCGCCACCGGCGAGCACCACCACGGCGACGACGATGCCGATGACGACACCGGTGGAGTTGCCACCGCTGTCACTGCCCGAACCGCTCTTGCCGTCGGCCGTCGGAACGGCCGACCACCAACTCCAGTACCCATCCTGGCCGTAGATGTTGCCGGCCGCCTCGGGCATCGTGGTGATGGACTTGATCTGGTCCGTCCGGTACGCCTCGACCGCGTTCGGGTACGCGATGATGTTCATGTACCCGGAGTCGTACAACCACGACTCCATCTGCTTGACGGTGTCCGCCCGCTTGGCCGGGTCGTACTCGGCGAGCTGCTTCTTGTACAGCTCGTCGTACGTCTTGTCGCAGATGAAGTTGTCCGTGGCGGCGCTCTCCTTGGCCTTGGCGGGCAGGGCGGAGCAGGTGTGGATGCCGAGGACGAAGTCCGGGTCCGGGTTGACGGACCAGCCGTCGAACGCGAGGTCGTACTCACCGGCATACCAGGGCACGGAGACGTCGTCGAGGCAGTCCACCTTCAGCCCGATGCCGAGCTTGCCCCACCACTCCTTGAGGTACTTGCCGATCGCCTTGTCGTTGGGGTCCGTGGCATGGCACAGGATGCGCAGGTCGAGCGGCTTGCCGTCCTTGCCGACACGCTGGTCGCCCTTGAGCTTGTAGCCCGCCTGGTCGAGCAGCTTGGCCGCCCGGGCCGGGTCGTACGTCAGTGTCCGGCTGTCGGACGGCTGCCAGAAGTAGTCCCCGTAGCGCGGCGGGATGTACCCCTGGCCCTCGACGGCGTGCCCCTGGAAGACCTTGTCGATGATGGTCTTGCGGTCGACCGAGAGGAAGAGCGCCTGACGCACCTTCTGGTCGAGCAGGGCCTTGTTGCCGTTGCCGAACTTCTTGCCGTCCTTGGTCTGCGCGCCCGGGTTGGTCGCCAGTGCGAAGAAGCGGCGGCCCGGCCCCTCGTTGACCTTGATGTTCTTGTCGCCCTTGAGGGACGCGGCCTGGGCGGGCGTCAGCGCGGGGGCGCCCGCGACGAAGGACACCTCACCCTTGCGCAGCGCGGCGACCGCGGCGTCCTGGTCCTTGTACGTCTTGAAGACCAACTCGTCGAACTTGGGCGCACCGCGCCAGAAGTTCTTGTTGGCCTTGAGCTTCACATACTGGTCGACCTTGTAGTCGGTCAGGATGAACGGCCCGTTCCCCACGATGGGGAACTTCGTGTCGTTGTTGAACTTCGAGAAGTCCCCGACCTTCTCCCAGACGTGCTTGGGAACGATCGGTACATCGAGCGCGGCCATGGTGGCCTGCGGTTCCTTGAGCTCGATGACCAGCTTGTCCGGGCTGGGCGCGGTCACCTTCTTGAAGTTGGCGACGAAGCTGCCGTTCGCGGTGGCAGCGCCCTCGTCGGTCATCATCTTGTTGAAGGTCCACGCCGCGTCCTCGGCGGTGGCCTGCTGTCCGTCCGACCACTTGGAGTTGGACCGAATGGTGTACGTCCAGGTCAACTTGTCCGCGGACGGCTCCCACTTGGTGGCGAGGCCGGGGATCGTGTGGTTGTCCTTGGCGTCGTAGTTGGTCAGGAAGTCGTACATGAGCCGGTGGACGCTGGTGCTCATGAGCCGCTGAGCGAGGAACGGGCTCAGCGAGTCGACGCTCTGCGCGACCGCGACGGTCAGCGTCGTCTTGCCGTTGTCGGCGGCCTGTGCCTGCTGGGGCGCGGCGCCGAGGGGCATCCCCGGGACGATCGACCCCGCGGCCAGGGCAAGGGCCGCGGCACCGGAAGCCAGGAGGGTACGCAGACGTGAGCGTGGCTGAGCGGAGGGTGGTGGGACTCTTGTGACCATGGACAGGGACCTCGCGTCATGACTCGCACGGAGAAGGCGGGTTGATCTCTGGTTCGCCAGCTGGTGAAGCGAAGGTTTATCAGCGGTGGTCGAGCCGCGTCAACGGTGTGCCAAATGGCGTGTGGGCTGCAGGAATGCGCAGAGGGCCCGCACCGTGGGAACGGTGCGGGCCCTCATTGGTTCAGACCTCTGATGCCTTACTGCTGAGGCGCTGGCGGCAGCTGCGGAGGCTGCTGCTGCCAGCCGTTCTGCTGTCCGCCGGGACCCGGCTGCGGCGGGTAGGGCTGCTGGGGCGGGTACGGCTGTCCCGGACCCTGGGGCTGCTGCGGCGGATACGACTGACCCGGCTGCTGCGGTCCGTACGGCTGCTGACCGGGCATCTGGTGTCCGGGCATCGGTGGGGCGTACTGCGGCGGCGGGTTGCTGCCGTCCGAGGTCCACAGCCCCTGCTGCTGCTGGGCGCGCGCGAAGTCCTCGGCCACCATCGCGGAGAGATTGAAGTACGCCTCACGTGTCTTCGGACGCATCATGTCGAGATCGACCTCGGCACCGGCCGACAGATGCTCGTCGAACGGGACGACGACCACGCCCCGGCAGCGCGTCTCGAAGTGCTGCACGATGTCATCGACCTTGATCATCTTGCCGGTCTCGCGGACCCCGGAGATGACAGTGATGGACCGCTGCACCAGATTCGCGTACCCGTGCGCCGAGAGCCAGTCCAGTGTGGTGGAGGCGCTGGACGCGCCGTCGACCGACGGGGTCGAGATGATGATCAACTGATCGGCGAGGTCCAGCACCCCACGCATCGCGCTGTAGAGCAGACCGGTGCCCGAGTCGGTGAGGATGATCGGGTACTGCCGGCCGAGGACGTCGATCGCGCGCCGGTAATCCTCGTCGTTGAAGGTCGTCGAGACCGCCGGGTCCACGTCGTTGGCGATGATCTCCAGGCCGGACGGCGCCTGCGAGGTGAAGCGGCGGATGTCCATGTACGAGTTGAGGTACGGGATCGCCTGGACCAGGTCACGGATGGTCGCCCCGGTCTCGCGGCGCACCCGGCGGCCGAGCGTACCGGCATCCGGGTTGGCGTCGATGGCGAGGATCTTGTCCTGCCGCTCGGTGGCCAGCGTCGCGCCGAGCGCGGTGGTCGTCGTGGTCTTCCCGACACCGCCCTTCAGGCTGATGACCGCGATCCGGTAGCAGGACAGCACGGGTGTACGGATCAGGTCGAGCTTGCGCTGCCGCTCGATCTCCTCCTTCTTGCTGCCCAGCTTGAAGCGGGACGCAGCGGACGGTGCGCGGCTGCTCTTCGCCTTCTGCTTACCCCGGACCAGACGGTCGGAGGAGAGCTCAACGGCCGCCGTGTAGCCGAGCGGAGCACCTGGTACGGACCGCTCGCGCTGGTCATGCGTGACCGCCGTCGGCCAGGCCGTCCCGGTCCGCGGATCCACGGGCGGTCCCTGCGGCGGCTGTTGTTGCTGCTGCGGCGGCAGCTGCTGGTGGGCGGGCGGCTGCGGGGGGATCGGCGCGGGCAGGTGCGGAGCGCCCTGAACCGGCGGCTGGGGTCCCTGGGGCGGCTGGAGCGCCTGGTGGGGCTGGGACGCCTGGGGGAATCCGTAACCGCCCTGTGCTGCTTCCTGCTGTGCGGGCCACTGCGGTGTCTGCGGTGTCTGCGGTGCCTGGGGCGGCTGGGGGAATCCGTAACTGCCCTGCTGTGCTGGTGTTCCCTGAGCGGGCGGCTGCGGTGCGGGCTGCGGGAACTGCGGTGCCTGAGGCGGCTGCGGTGTCCGTGCAGCGTTCGGGAATCCGTAACCACCGGGCGCCTCGCTCGCCGGAGCGGGAGCCGGAGCCGTCGCGGGCCACTGCGGCGCCGGCTGGGGCGCGTTGGGCTGCGGAGTGGCGGGTTGGAAGGAGGGCGGCAGCGGCGGCAGGCCGCCTTGCGCGGGCGGCGCCGGGGCCCACGGCGTCGGGGCGGCGGGCGGCGTGGCGTCCTGAGGTGCCGGAGCCGGAGCGGCAGCCGCGGGCACGGAGTCGGCGGGTGCGTCGGACGGATCGTCGGCGCCGTCACCCGCCACATCGCCCTCGGCCACGGAGTCCGTACCGTTGTCGGCCTCCGCGTCCGAAGGCTGCGCGGCATCGGCCCGGCTGGGCTGCTCGGGCTGCTCGGACCGGACGGAATCCGACGGGGCGGAATCGGCTCCGGCCGTCACACCCGTGGCCGTACCGACCGGGCCGTCGCCAGGGGCTTCGGAGCCGGCACCGGAACCGACCCGCACCCCGTCCGCAGCCGCCAGCGCAGCCGCCTCCCGCTCCGCGATCTCGCGCTTCAGCGCGGCAGGTGAGAACCGCATGGTCGCGCCGCTCTCCACATCACCACCCCCGAACGGATCCGGCGCACCGTTCCCCACGCCCTCCGCAGAGGCGGGCGAAGGAGCTGCGGCGGAAGCGACCGGAGGTGTCTGACCCACAGGGGCCACAGGCGCCACAGGCGGAGCGGGCGCAGGCGCGGGCGGCGCCGGGGTCCAGTCGGGTTCGAAGCCGCCCCCGGTCGGCAGCCCGGGCGCGGACACAGGCGCCCCATTGGGCGTCGGAGGCGGCGCCATGTGCGTTCCGGCCCCGCCCGACGAGTCCCCCGACGCGTTCTGCGTGTACCAGGCGGGCGGGGTGTAGTCGATGGTGAACTCACCCGTCATCTCGGCGGGTTCCGCGTCGGACGACTCGTCGACGGGCCTGTTCCAGCCCCCTCGGATTTCGTCCCGATCGCCGTTCACTTTGCCTCCTGGTGTGGTCGAGCACCCTTGTGCCGTGGTGGGTGGGGGCGGCCGTTCCCGTATTCCGAACCGCCCGGCTCTCCCCCTCGGGGCGCGCATTGCCTGCCCGCAGGTCTTCTGCCGCGCCCGGACCCACCCTAATCGTCATCGGGCCCGCTCCGGCAGGCCGTAGGGCACCGTAAGAGCTGTCCCGTGCATCACTCACTGTCCTCAAGTGAACCGAGTGCGGCGGATGGTGAACGGCGAAGCGGTCAAACTTGTACATCTGCGTACGGAATTCCGAACGCTCCGTACGCTCAGTCCATCCGGCGCGCACTGCCCAGCAGTCCGCTCTCGGCATCGGTTGCCTGAGTCATCACGAACTGCCGGTCCCCCTTCCCGCACCAGAGGGTGACCCCGTCCGCCAGAGTCGACAGCGCCTGCGTCTCGGTCGCCGACAGGTGCGCGATTCGCCCGATCTGCGTTGCTTCATCGGGAGACACCCGCTGAATCCCCACCAGGGACGACTTCTCGATCAGCCGGGGCGCCACGGGACTCAGATACGGAAGCAACGTCAGCACCGACTGCCAGGGACCGGACACCACGCGCCCGCGCGGCGGCCGCATGCCGCAGTCCCGCACCACGACCACCGGACTGCCTGCCGAGGCGCCCTGCGGCGGCACCCGCCCCACGTCGTGCAGCGAGATGCACGGCCGGCCGCCGCCGGCCGCCTGCGCGAGAGTCGCCCAGGCGTGGGCGCGGCCGGTCTCCACCACGATCCGGGCACCGGTCGCCGCCGCCCGCAGCGCCAGCACCTGTGCCGTCCACAGCCCGCCGATCAGCGCGACGTCGTACGGGGTCGGCCGGTTGAGGCCCAGCACGGCGGGCCGCCCTTCGGCGTCCACGCCGATCACGGTGCCGTCGTCACCCACCGGAAGTGCCAGTGCTGCCAGTTGGTCGACGGAGACCGTGTGCCGCTCCCGTCGCGGTCCGATCAGCCCGATGCCCAGCCGGGTGCGAGCACGGGTGGAGGATGACATCAGCGGGTACCCCCGAGCGGCAGTGTGGCGAGCATGCCGGGCAGTTGCTCGCGGTCGAGCCGAACCAGTGACGTCTTCACGCCACGCGCGGTGCGCTCCAACTCGTGTCGCGCGGCCACCAGTTCCTCGTCGCTGCGCCCGGTGATCCGGACGTGCCCCGCGATCGAGATCTCCTGCCGTGCGGTGTGACTCATCGCCAAACTGAAGGTCGTGGCCAGCGCCGGGATCGAGGTGAGCAGGGCGACCAGCTGCGGCATGGACGCCCCGCCGTTCCCCGCACCGCTACCGTCGCCGGTGCCGAACTGCGGCCAGCGGCCCACCCAGTAGGTGGTGTGACGCCGGTCGTCGCAGCGCCAGGTCCGGGAGGTCTCCGCGGTGCGCCGTACCGGCGACCCGGTCCGGCCCGCCTGCGCCATCGCCATCTGGCTGACGCAGGCCGAGGTCGCGATCGCCGAAGTCAACTCCTGCTCGGTCAGTACTGTCGCGCGGAATCCCGCCCCGGCCAGCCGGCTGGCCAGCTGGTCGGCGGCGCGCACCACGCACTTCTGCGCCCCTACGATGCCGCCGCCGCGCGCCTGCACGGCCTCCGGGCAGAGTTCGGGGTCGAGCTTGAGTGCGATCCAGGTGATCCGGAGCGCGGGCGACCCCGTCTGCGCCTGCAGCGGCGCGTAGTTGCGCGCCGCGACGGACTGTGCGGGCAGATGCGGGGCGGGTGCGGGCTGGGTGTGCTGCACGATCTGCGCCGACTCCAGACGGATACCGTCGACGTGGAGCACATCCCTCACGAGCGCCAGGGGCAGCGGCCGCGCGGACCGGTCGGGCCGCAGCGCCGTGGCGTCCGACTCGATCTGCAGGACGGCTGTGACGAACGTACCGTCGCCGATCATGCCGACCGGCCGCCGGTCGCGGTCGCTGAACGCGTAGGTACGCAGAGCCGGGTCGCACTCGACGACGGGCGCGATCCCCGGCTCGGTACCCGCGGGCAGCACCAGCGAGGCGGCCCTGCGGGTGCGTGCGCGCAGGGCGAGCGCGGTGGCCAGCCACTCCGGCAGCGAACGGCGGTGCCTGCGGACTACGGCGAGCATCACCAGCAGCGCGGCGAACACTGTGGCCGGGACCAGCAGCAGGGGTTCGACCACCCACGCGGCGAAGAGCAGCGCGGCCGCGATCTCGATCAACACGAGTTGTTGCAATCGGAACGAACCAACGCGCCCGGGACGTCCGTCCAGTCGCGGCGAGGCCTGTCCGCCGGGGCCGTGGGCGCCCCGGTCCGGGACGCCGGAGGCTGCTGCTCCGGTGGTCCGGGGAGGACCGGAGAGCCGTGTGTTACCGGCCGGACGTGTCCGCGTCGCGGAACCCACCATTCCGGCATTCCCCCGTTCATTAGGCCCCCATTCGACCCGATCACCCCCAGTCCCGCCGGGGGCTTTGGCGGCTGGATCACCTTACCCGCCCCGCGGCCACCCGCCATCGACAGGCATAGTAGGGGCCGGTCCGGCAGCGAGGTCCGGCAACCGGGGTCCGGCACAGAGGTCGGGGGACACGAACTCCTGGAGCCGCGCGGGGAGACACGGGAGACAGACGAACTCATGGCATCACGGCGGGATGAGCTCAACGCGTACACCTTTGCGAAGAAACGCACGGTGGCGGCATTCCTCCAACCCTCGCCCACCGGCTCCGAGGAGGGCGCCCCGCGCCCGCTGCGCGCCGTCCTGCCGAGCATGGTGGTAGGGGCGTTGATCCTCGCGGGCTTCGGCGCCTACGGCATGTTCAAGCCCACGGCACCCAAGGACTGGGACAAGCCCTTCGCCAAGGTGATCGTCGGCAAGAAGTCCACCACCCGTTACGTGGTGCTCACCACCGGCAAGGGCAAGAAGAAAAAGACCCTGCTGCATCCCGTACTGAACCTCGCCTCGGCCCGGCTGCTCCTCACCCCGCAGCAGTACGAGGTCATCCAGGTCCCCGACGACATCCTCGACGCGGGCAAACCGCCGCGCGGACCGATCCTCGGCATCCCGTACGCCCCCGACCGGCTGCCCGAGGCGAAGGACGCGGGCACGGCGAAGCGGTGGGCGGTCTGCGTTCAGCCCGGCGGCAAGGGCAACACCGTGCAGAAGGCCGCCTTCGTCTTCGCCGAACGCGACAACAAGCTGACCGAGGGCCGAAAGCAGCTCAGTGGCGGCCAGGTGCTCTACGTCAAGGGCCAGACCGGCGCCCGCTACCTCGTCGACGCGCGCGGCACCAAGTACCGCATTGACGAGACCGCCGCCGACAACGGCCATCTGACCAGCGCCCTGGTCGGCAGCCGGCTTCCGCAGTCCGTCACCGACGACTGGCTGGCCACGCTGCACGACGGCAGCCCGATCGTCTTCCCGCGGATCCCCGGCACGGTCGGCGTGCCCGCACACGTCCAGGGCCGGCTCTCCGCCGAGGAGAACCGGGTCGGCATGGTCCTCAGAACCAGGAACGGCGAAGGCATCAGCCATTACGTCGTGCTCGACGGCAGGATTCAGCCGATCTCCGCGTTCACCGCCTGGCTGCTGATCAACTCCCCGCAGACCGCGGGGCTGAACCTGGACAGCGAGGCACGCGCCGTCGGTCTGCAGAACTTCGTCCCCAACCGTGTGACCTTCGCCGGCCAGGCCGCGAACTGGCCGGCCCGCAAGACCGACCAGGTGAACTCCGTGGAGGGCGGCAGCGGCGGCCGGGACACCATCTGCAGCGTGCTGCGCGCGGTGGACGACACGGGCCGTACGACCCTGAGCACCTGGGCGGGCACCTCGTACCCCGCCACTGTCGGCACCGGTGGCACCAGCACGTACGTCACCCCCGGCAGCGGTCTCCTCTATACCCAGGTCCGGGGGACGCAGACGCGCCCCGACGGATCACTCTTCCTGGTGACCGACACCGGATTGCGGTACGCGGTACAGGCGAACGGCGACAGCGACGCCGCACGCTCCGACATCGGAGCCGGCGACCAGCAGAACCGGACGGACGGCCGCCCCGAGCCCAGCCAGGCGCAGATCAGGCTCGGATACGAAAAGGTGGCGCCCGCCCTCGTACCGATCGCCTGGTCCGAGTTCCTGTCCAAGGGACCCCGGCTCGACACCAACAGCGCCCGTCAGCCCCAGGGCTCGTGACCGGGACACCCGCTCGGAGCTCGTGGAACCCGGGGGAGAGGAACGAATGTTGTACCGGAAGACGGCCCTCCTGACGGCGGCCGGCGCCGCACTGGCCGCACTCGCGGCGCCGCACGCCGCATACGCCGCCGAAGACGCCCCGGGAACCGACCGGCCGGCCCTGGACGGCAGCGGCGAATGCACGTTCCCGATGAAGAAGCAGTTCGCCGGCCGCCCCTGGTCGTTGCAGCGGGTCCTCCTCGACGAACTGTGGCAGGACACCAAGGGCAAGGGCGTCCGCGTCGCCGTCATCGACACCGGCGTCGACAACACCAACCCCCAGCTCCAGGACGCCGTCGACGCCTCCGCGGGCGCCGACTACCTGCAGGGCGGCAAGAGCGACGGCACGGTCGACGAGGTCGGCCACGGCACGAAGGTCGCCGGCATCATCGCCGCCCGCCCCCGCAAGGGCACCGGCTTCGTCGGACTCGCCCCCGAGTCCACGATCGTCCCGATCCGCCAGAACGACGAGAAGAACAGTGGCAAGGACACCACGATGGCCACCGCGATCGACCATGCGATCGCCGAAGGGGTCCAGGTCATCAACATCTCCCAGGACACCACGAAGCCGCTGACACCCACATCCGCGCTGGGCAGGGCGGTGGCCAGGGCGCTCCACGAGAACATCGTCGTGGTCGCTTCCGCGGGCAACGACGGCATGGACGGCAAGCTGCGGAGCACGTATCCGGCGGCCTTCGAGGGTGTCCTCGCCGTCGCCTCGTCCGACCGCAACAACGAACGCGCCCCCTTCTCCCAGGCCGGTGCGTTCGTCGGCGTCGCCGCACCGGGTGTCGACATCGTCTCCACCGTCCCCGGCTACGGCCAGTGCACCGACAACGGCACCAGCTTCTCCGCTCCGTACGTGGCCGGGGTCGCCGCCCTGATGCGCGCCAAGTACCCGAAATGGACGGCCGCCCAGATCGTCGCCCGGATCGAACAGACCGCTGAACGCTCCGTCAACGGCCATGACGACTTCGTCGGCTGGGGCGTCGTCGACCCGGTCCGTGCACTCTCCGGCGACGACACTCCGCAGGACGCCGCCCACCCGGACGCGGGACCGCCGAAGGCCCAGGCCCCCGACCCGGCACGGCTGTCGATGTCCGAGACCTCGCAGGAGCGCAGCGAGCGGTATGCGACGTACGCACTGGTCCTGGCGGCCGTGCTGATCTCCGTGGTCGCCGGTACCGCGACCGTCGTCCGGGATCTCCGGCGACGGCGGGGTGTGCAGTGAGCGGTGAGCACACGCCCCGGTGAAGTAACTCCTCTCTCATAAAGTGCAGTTGGGGAGAGGCGGCGAAGTGGCTAGGGTAGGAGCCGACTTCACGAATGTGACGGGGGAACGAGACGTGGTCGCATCCGGTTCAGGGCCGCGGGGACACCGTCGCACCCCTCCCCGTCCCCGTACTTCCCCGACTCCGTACCAGGAGTACTCGGGGCTGGAAGAAAGCCTGGCCGCACGATGCGGTCAGGACCGGGAACTGAGAGATAGGACCTCCGGATGACCAACCCTTCAGGCGGTTTCGGACTCGCCGACGATCCGATCACCCAGGCGAAGAACAAGATCATCGAAACCGCGGGAGCGGTGTCCCGGCAGTCCAGGGAGCTGGCCAACATCCTTGAGACGGCTGCCGCCGGATGGACCGGTGTCGGGGCCTCGGGATTCACTTCCGCACAGGCCATGATCAACGAGGATCACGACCAGATCCGCCGGATGCTCGACGTCCTTCTGAACGCAGTGGGCGAGACCAAGAACCTCAGCAACGCCAACGACGAAGAGGTCCGTGCGGCCTTCGGCGCGGTCAAGGGGCAGGCGTCGCCCGTCAACACCTCCGCGCTGAACGGCGTCTGAACGCGGCCGAACCACGCCGCAGCCCGCCTTTCGCGCACCAGTCGAGCACCGAGGAGCAGACAGATGACCGGACAGGACCCGAACACCAAGGTCAGGTACGAGAGCGTCCAGGAGATGGCGAACCGCATCCGCGCGGTCTCGAAGAACATCATCAAGGACCTGCAGGAGATGAACGCCGCGCTGAAGGTCGTCACCGACACCTGGGACGGCGAGGCCCACCGGGAGTATGTGGTACTCCAGCACAAGTACAGGGACAGGGCCGATGACATGAAGGACCGGCTGGAGGAGGTCGCGAAGATCATCGAGAACGGCAAGGACCACTACCGTGCGACGGACCTCAAGTCCTCGCGCGCGTTCACCGAGGCGTACTGACCGCGGACCGCACACGGAGAAGGGGCGCACTCACCGGAGCATGCCCCTTCCTCTGTCCGTACGGAGTCCTGGTGTCCCTCCCGGCAGGCTTTTGCCCCGTCGCGCCGTGCGATCGCACGAGCCGGACGACGCTCCTCATGGGGCAGACATCGCCGGTCGCCGCTAGGTCAGGTCGAACTCGCCGTCCCGCGCGCCCAGGACGAAGGCCCGCCACTCGGCCTCCGTGTACCGCAGCACCGTCTCCGGATCCAGCGAGGACCGCATCGCCACTGCCCCGCCCGGCAGATGGGCGATCTCGACGCGCTCCTCGGCGTCTTCCGTACCGGGGGCACTCAGCCACTCCACCCCCGAGATGTCGAGTGCGTACAGCTCGTCCTTCTCCGCTTGTGTGCCCATCAGGTGCCTTTCCTCTCCCACGGCGGTACGTGTGCGTCGCCCGCGTGCAGACTATCGCCGCTCCCACGCTCCACCGGCCCGGTATGGACAGCCTTTGCACCGCAGTGGTAGAGACCGCCCGGCCCGCACGCGGCCTCACCGGAGCATGCGTGCGACCCGGGTGCGGTTGCCCGCGGAGTGGCCCCCGTAGCTTCAGCGCAGCTCCGGCAGCCGCCCGATCTGCACCAGCGGGTTCCCCCGCCGCCGCGAGGCGAAGTAACCGCGTCCCGGTGGCATCGCATGCCCGCGCACCGAACCGATCAGATCGCCCTCGGACGGATCGCCGGACAGCACCACGCCCTGCGCCCCCAGCTCCTTGATGCGCTGCATGAACGACTCGTACATCGCCCGCGACGCCCCGGCCGAGTTGCGCGCGATGATGAACCGGACACCTGTGTCCCGTGCGAACGGCAGATATTCCGCCAGCGGGGCCAGCGGATTGCCCGCGTTCGTCGCCACCAGGTCGTAGTCGTCGACGATGATGAAGATCTGCGGCCCGGTCCACCAGCTGCGGTCGCGCAACTGCTGCGGCGTGACATCCGTCGGCGGCTGCCGCCGCGCGAACACGCCGGCCAGCGCCTCCATATGCATCTGCATCGAGCTCGCCATCGGCGCGTACTCCAGCAGATGGCTTTCCGGCAGCGCGCCCAGCAGGGCCCGCCGGTAGTCGCCGACGACGAGCTTCGCCTCGTCCGGGGAGTAGCGCTCCGAGATCTGCTTTGCGATCAGCCGCAGCAGGTTCGTCTTCCCCGATTCGCTCTCGCCGAAGACCAGGAAGAAGGGATCCGTCTCGAAATCGACGAACACCGGCTCCAGATCGGTCTCGTCGATCCCGATCGCGATGCCCCGCTGCGGGAACTCGAAGCCCTTCGGCAGCTGGTCGGCAGGCAGCTTGCGCGGCAGCAGGCGCACGGCAGGGGCCGCCGACCCCGCCCAGTTCGTCTTCACCGCCTCGACGAACGCCGCCGCGCCGTCGGCGAGATCGGCAGCGCTGCCGCTGGAGTCGATACGCGGTAGCGCCCCCATGAAGTGCAGCTTCTCCGGCACCTGACCACGGCCCGGGACACCCTGCGGCACGTTCACCGCGACCTTGCGGTCGAACTCGGAGTCCATGACATCGCCGAGCCGCAGTTCGAGCCGCCCGAGGATCTGGTCCTTGAGCGCGGCCCGCACCTCCATGTACCGGGCAGCCGTGATGACGACGTGGATGCCGTACCCGAGACCGCGCGCGGCGATGTCCGTGACGACCTGCTCCAGCATCTCGTACTCGGCCCGGAAGCCGCCCCAGCCGTCGACGACCAGGAAGACGTCGCCCCAGGCCTCACTGGGGAGTTCGCCGAGGGCCCGTTTGCGCCGGTAGGTGGCGATGGAGTCGATGGAGTGCGCACGGAAGAACTCCTCGCGCCTGTTCAGTACGCCGGCGACCTCCGCGACCGTACGCCGTACCCGCTCCGGGTCCAGCCGCGAGGCCATTCCACCGACATGTGGCAGCTCCGCCAGCGACACCAGGCCGCCGCCACCGAAGTCGAGCCCGTAGAACTGCACTTCCTGCGGGGTGTGGGTGAGCGCGAACGACGAGATCAGCGTGCGCACCAGCGTCGACTTGCCGGACTGCGGACCGCCGACGACCATCATGTGGCCCGCCGCTCCCGAGAAGTCCCGGTACAGCACCTCGCGCCGCTGCTCGAAGGGCTTGTCGATCAGCCCGAGCGGGACGGTCAGCCCGCCAGGACGCGTGTACTCCGTCGAGGTGAATCCTCGCTCCGCGGTCGGTGCGAGCCCCGGCAGCAGCTGATCCAGCGTCGGCGCCCGGTCCAGCGGCGGCAGCCACACCTGATGGGCGGGCACCCCCTGACCCTCAAGACGCCGCACGATCACATCGAGCACCGTGTCCGCGAGCGCGTCGTCCTCCGCTCTCGTCCGCGCAGCCACCACATGCGTCGGATCCGGCGCCGCGTACACCACGGGCACCGGCAGCGCGCTGAACACCGCGGGCCGCCGCTCGATCGGCAGCGTCCCCACCGACAGGTCGGGACCACCTGTGCGGTACGTCCCCGACACGTATGCCGCCTTGAACCGGGTCATCTCGTCCGTACCGAACTTGAGATAGCCGGAGCCCGGCACCGACGGCAGGTGATACGCGTCGGGTACCCCCAGCGCCGTACGGGACTCGGCGGCCGAGAAGGTCCGCAGACCGATCCGGTAGGAGAGGTAGGTGTCGAGCCCGCGCAGCTTGCCCTCCTCCAGACGCTGCGAGGCGAGCAGCAGATGCACACCCAGCGACCGGCCGATGCGGCCGATCTGGATGAACATGTCGATGAAGTCCGGCTTGGCGGTCAGCAGTTCGCTGAACTCGTCGATGACCAGGACCAGAGAGGCCAGCGGCTCCAGAGCCGCTCCCGCCGCGCGCGCCTTCTCGTAGTCATGGATGTTGGCGTAGTTGCCGGCCGAGCGCAGCAGTTCCTGCCGGCGCTGCAGCTCACCGCGGATCGCGTCACCCATGCGGTCCACGAGTGTCAGATCGTCCGCCAGGTTGGTGATGACCGCCGCCACGTGCGGCATGTGCGACATCCCGGCGAACGTCGCACCGCCCTTGAAGTCCGCCAGCACGAAGTTGAGTGTCTCCGAGGAGTGCGTGACCGCGAGCCCCAGCACCAGTGTCCGCAGCAGTTCCGACTTGCCGGACCCCGTCGCCCCGACGCACAGCCCGTGCGGACCCATGCCCTCCTGCGCGGCCTCCTTCAGGTCCAGCATCACCGGCTGACCGTCCTCGCCGACCCCGATCGGTACCCGCAGCCGCTCCGAGACCGACCGAGGCCGCCAGGTGCGTGCCACGTCGACCGACCCCGCGTCGCCGAGGTTCAGCAGATCCGTGAAGTCCAGGTTGGCGAGCAGCGGTTCGTCGTCGTCGCCCCCGCCCATCCGCAGGGGTGCCAGCTGCCGGGCCAGCGCCTCCGCCGCCGGGAGCGACATCCCGTCCGGCACACCCTCGTACGCCATACCCGCCCCCGACTCCAGGCGCAGCAGCCCGGGCCGCACCACCACGGAAAGACCGCCGCGCGGCTCGTCGAGCTCGGCGGACACCAGCTCGACGATCGTGACGCCCTGCAGCCCCTCGGCCGCAGCGAACAGCGAGTCCGGTGGCACCATCCCACCGTCGAGCACCACCACGACGTGTGGCTGGTCCAGAAGCGGCTGGCTCTCCCGGCCGAACCGCGGCCGCCCCTCCAGCCTGCTCGCCAACAGCTGTTCCAACTCGTTGAGATCATCGCTGAACAGCCGCTTCGTGCCGGCCCCGTCGATCTGCCCCGGCACCTGGACATGCGGAAGCCACTTCGTCCAGTCCCAGCGCGTCACCGCACCCGGCGCCGCCACCACGGCGACCAGCAGATCCTCCGGGGAGTGCAGGGTCACCAGCTGCGCGACCATCGCGCGCGCCGCCGACTGCGCCGCCTCGGGTTGACCTGAGACCGTCACGTGGTAGAACGCCCGCATCGACACGGCCATCGGAAGCCCGTCCAACGATCCGTGCACCGCGAGGAACTGCTGCATCGCCCCGGCGCACATCGGTTCCAGCTCATCCACCGGAGCCGTGTCCGGAGCGACCAGCGGAGTCGACAGCTGCTGCGCCCCGAGGCCGACCCGCACCTGCCCGAAGTCCTTGTCCCCGACCCTTCGTTCCCACACCCGGCTGCCCTCGGCGACCACCGACCACAACTGCTCGGGGGCGGGCTGCAGATACAGCTGTACGTCACGCTGGGCGCGCGCGGTCCGACGCACCGTACGCCGCGTCTGCGCCAAGTATTTGAGGTAGTCGCGCCGCACATCGGCCATTTGCCCCTGCGTACCGCGGCGGTATCGGACCAGCTGCGCGACCACCATTCCGACGGTCGAGACAAGCATCAGAACGCCCATGATCCGCATGAACGGAGGGGCCTGCGGAGAGAAGAAGAAGACCACCGACGACCCCATGCCGAGCACCGGCAGGATCTGCATCAGCATGCCCTCCTGCTGACCGCGCGGCAGCTCGGGAGGGGCCTCCAACGTCAATTCGTCCATGGGCAGTTCCGGCGGCAGTGACCGCGGAGCTCGCTTCACGACGATCTGGCTCACCGGAACACCAATCCCTCGGAACGGACGGGCGGAAGGCCGATCGGACCGGCACCGGACCCCCCGTGGCTGGCTCTGTGCGCGGACGTCCCTCCGCGCGACGGCGATCCTACTTGCCGATGACCTTCCTTCCTCCCGGTAGGGTGGCGCGCGCACTGTGCGCAACCGCGAATCAGGGGGGACCAGACACGTGAGTACGACTGCAGCGACGGGCTTCTGCCGCGTCACTGTCATGGCGCCCGACAGCCGTATCGATGTCGCTCTTCCGGTGGACATCGCCGTCGCCGACGTCTACCCGGAGATCCTCCGGCTCACCGGTCAGACCCAGCCCGTCGGTACCCCGGCCGGTTACCACCTCGTACGCCGCGACGGGACCGTCCTCGACGGCGCGCGCACCCTCACCGATCAGCAGGTCCTCGACGGTGAACTCCTCAGCCTTCGCCCGTTCGCACAGTCGCTGCCCCCCGCCGTCTTCGACGACGTCTCGGACGCCGTCGCCTCGGCCGTCACCCGCGACCGGCACCTGTGGAGCGACGAACTGCTGCGCGGCGCCGGTCTGGTGGGCGGCGTCCTGCTCCTCGTGCTGATGGGTTTCGTCCTCTGGTTCGCCGACCCCCTCCGGCACGACATGCACAGCCTGCCCGGCATCATCGCGGGCTGCGCCGGACTGCTGCTGACCGCGTACGCGGGGGTACGCGCCCGGGTCTACGCGGACCGCGCCACCGCCGTCGCCCTCGGCCTCGGCGCCCTGCCCCTCGTGCTCATCGCGGGCTCCGGCATCATCGGCCCGGACGCCGGCCAGGGCCCCGGCCGTCTCCAGTTCCTGCTCGGCTGCGTCGCCGTGCTCATCGCCTCGGTCGTCCTCGTCGCCCTCACTCCCAGCGGCGACGCCCCGTTCGTCGCGACGACCTTCCTCGCCGCCGTCGGCACCCTCGCCACCTTCGTCGCGATCCTCACCGAGTCCTCCGCCACCGGGACCGCCGCGGTCTGCGCCCCGGTCGCCCTCGGATTCGTCGCCTTCCTGCCCGGTCTCTCCGCCCGCTTCGCCCGGCTGCCCATCGGCTACGCGTCGCCGCGCACCGCCCCCGCCGGATACGACGACACCTTCGCCGACCCGAACACCGTCCCCGAGGGCGCCCCCGTCGACGCCGACCGCATCGCGGCCCAGGCCCGCCGGGGTCACGAGATGCTGCTCGGCCTGGTCGGCGGCTGCGCCGCGGTCGTCGTCGGGTCCGCTGCCGTCCTCGGATTCTCCGACAACATCTGGGGGCAGTTCCTCGCTCTCGCCACCGGCCTCGCGATGCTGCTGCGCGCCCGCCTCTTCCGCTACACGTCACAGGTGGCCTGCGTTCTGGTGGCGGGCATCGGCGCGATCACCCTGCTGATCCTCGGCCTCTGCCTGAACCCGCCGGCCGACCTGCTGTACGAGCTGGCCCGCTACGGCGACCGCGGCTCCCTGGACATCCGGACGATCTGGCTCTCCGCCGCTGTGGCCGCAGGCGCCACCTTGTTCACCGCGATCGGCCTGATCATTCCGCGCAGGGGACTCTCCCCGTTCTGGGGTCGCCTCCTCGACCTCACGGAGGGCGCCCTTCTCCTCTCCCTGGTCCCGCTCTGCCTGGCCGTACTGGACATCTTCGCCAGAGCCAGGGCCCTGACCAGCTAATGCCGTGACCGGCCATCTTTGTTTCATGAGGAGCGTCGTCCGGTGTGTGCGATCGCAAGGCGGCCGGACGTCCTTGGACGGGGTCTCCCCTGCTCGAACGGAGTGGAGAGCTTGGGGAAGGGGCTACCAGGGCTTTTGGCCAACGGGGCGAGCAGGCGTGCTGGGCGGTGCGACGGGGCAAGGCTTGCCAGGAGGGGCACTGGATCAAGCCCGTCCCGCGACCGAGGACACCGTGCGCGGGGGCGCCTCCAGGGGCATCGAACCCCCAGGCAACCCGGCTCCGCCGGCCTGGTACGCTGTGTGACGGCCGTTTGTGTACGCGCCCCCGGATCATCCTGAGGGCTGCGCTCATCGGACCTTCGCCCCCGAGTAACGGAAGACCCCCTGAGATCAAGACCAGGGGCACTCGCGGGCGCATCGAACATCAAAGAGGAGTACCGCGTGTCGCTCGACGCCGCTACGAAGAAGCAGATCATGTCCGAGTTCGCCACCAAGGAGGGTGACACCGGTTCCCCCGAGGTCCAGGTGGCCATGCTCTCCCGCAGGATCTCGGACCTGACGGAGCACCTCAAGGTCCACAAGCACGACCACCACTCCCGTCGTGGTCTGCTGATCCTGGTCGGTCAGCGTCGCCGCCTCCTGCAGTACCTGGCCAAGAAGGACATCCAGCGTTTCCGTGCCCTGGTCGACCGCCTCGGCATCCGCCGCGGTGCGGCCGGCGGCGCCAAGTAAGACGCCGTGAAGGGAGCGGTTCCCACGACTGAGGGAGCCGCTCCCTTTGCTGTATGCACGGGACGTGTCCGGCTCGCCCGGACGACCGGAATGCCAAGCTGAGCCGATTCTCAGTAACCTGGTCCCAGAACGTCCTACAGACGAGTGAGAAGCAGCCTCCCCGCCGCCGGTCCTCGGTAGTGGCTCCCGGACACTGCAACCCGGGTGCTTCGATCGAAGACCGGCCCGCCGATGGAGCGCTTCTCCGCACCGTCCCCCGCCACACGGGCGTGGGGGCGAGAAGACGATATGTATCGGAGAAAACGCTAGTGGAGAACGAGACCCACTACGCCGAGGCCGTTATCGACAACGGAACCTTCGGCACCCGCACCATCCGCTTCGAGACGGGCCGCCTGGCCAAGCAGGCCGCCGGCTCCGCCGTTGCGTACCTGGACGACGACACCATGGTGCTGTCGGCCACCACGGCTTCCAAGAAGCCGAAGGACCAGCTCGACTTCTTCCCCCTCACGGTGGACGTCGAGGAGCGGCAGTACGCGGCGGGCAAGATCCCCGGCTCCTTCTTCCGCCGCGAGGGCCGCCCCTCCGAGGACGCGATCCTCACCTGCCGTCTGATCGACCGGCCGCTGCGCCCCTCCTTCAAGAAGGGCCTGCGCAACGAGATCCAGATCGTCGAGACGATCATGGCGCTCAACCCCGATCACCTGTACGACGTGATCGCGATCAACGCCGCCTCCTGCTCCACGCAGCTGGCCGGCCTGCCCTTCTCCGGCCCGATCGGTGGCACCCGTGTCGCTCTGATCAAGGGCCAGTGGGTCGCCTTCCCGACGCACACCGAGCTCGAGGACGCCGTCTTCGACATGGTCGTCGCCGGTCGCGTCCTGGAGGACGGCGACGTCGCGATCATGATGGTCGAGGCCGAGGCCACCGAGAAGACCATCCAGCTGGTCAAGGACGGCGCCGAGGCCCCGACCGAAGAGGTCGTCGCCGCCGGTCTCGAGGCCGCGAAGCCGTTCATCAAGGCCCTCTGCAAGGCCCAGTCGGAGCTCGCCGCCAAGGCTGCCAAGCCCACCGGCGAGTTCCCGGTCTTCCTCGACTACCAGGACGACGTCCTGGAGGCGCTCACCGCCGCCGTCAGCACCGAGCTCGCCAAGGCGCTCACCATCGCCGGCAAGCAGGAGCGCGAGGCCGAGCTGGACCGCATCAAGGAGATCGCCGGCGAGAAGCTGCTCCCGCAGTTCGAGGGCCGCGAGAAGGAGATCTCCGGTGCCTACCGCGCGCTGACCAAGAAGCTGGTCCGCGAGCGCGTCATCAAGGACAAGGTCCGCATCGACGGCCGTGGCGTCACGGACATCCGTACGCTCGCCGCCGAGGTCGAGGCCATCCCGCGCGTGCACGGCTCGGCGCTGTTCGAGCGTGGCGAGACCCAGATCCTGGGCGTCACCACCCTGAACATGCTCCGCATGGAGCAGCAGCTGGACACCCTCTCCCCGGTGACCCGCAAGCGCTACATGCACAACTACAACTTCCCGCCGTACTCCGTCGGTGAGACCGGCCGCGTGGGCTCGCCCAAGCGCCGCGAGATCGGCCACGGTGCGCTCGCCGAGCGCGCCATCGTGCCGGTGCTGCCGTCGCGCGAGGAGTTCCCCTACGCGATCCGCCAGGTCTCCGAGGCGCTGGGCTCCAACGGCTCGACGTCCATGGGCTCGGTCTGCGCCTCCACCATGTCGCTGCTGAACGCCGGTGTGCCGCTCAAGGCCGCCGTCGCCGGTATCGCCATGGGTCTGATCTCCCAGGAGATCGACGGCAAGACCCACTACGTCGCCCTGACCGACATCCTCGGTGCCGAGGACGCGTTCGGTGACATGGACTTCAAGGTCGCCGGTACGAAGCAGTTCGTCACCGCGCTCCAGCTCGACACCAAGCTCGACGGCATCCCCGCCTCGGTCCTGGCCGCCGCGCTGAAGCAGGCCCGCGACGCCCGCCTCCACATCCTCGATGTGATGAACGAGGCCATCGACGTCCCGGACGAGATGTCCCCGAACGCCCCGCGGATCATCACCGTCAAGATCCCGGTGGACAAGATCGGTGAGGTCATCGGCCCCAAGGGCAAGATGATCAACCAGATCCAGGAGGACACCGGCGCCGACATCACGATCGAGGACGACGGCACCATCTACATCGGTGCCCAGCAGGGCTCGCAGGCCGAGGCCGCGCGCGCCACGATCAACGCGATCGCCAACCCGACCATGCCGGAGGTCGGCGAGCGTTACCTGGGTACGGTCGTCAAGACCACCACCTTCGGTGCGTTCGTCTCGCTCATGCCGGGCAAGGACGGCCTGCTGCACATCTCGCAGATCCGCAAGCTCGCCGGTGGCAAGCGCGTGGAGAACGTCGAGGACGTGGTCGCGGTCGGAGCCAAGGTCCAGGTCGAGATCGCCGAGATCGACTCCCGCGGCAAGCTCTCCCTCATCCCCGTGATCGAGGGCGAAGAGGACGAGAAGAAGGACGACGCCGCCAAGTGACGTCCCGTAGTTCCGTGGCGACGGCCCGCACCTCCTCGGAGGCGCGGGCCGTCGCCCGTACCCAAACGCTTCTCAAGGGCACCAACGGCATCGGCACCGTTCGCCGCACGGTCCTCCCCGGCGGCCTCCGGATCGTCACCGAGACCCTGCCCTCCGTACGCTCCGCCACCTTCGGTATCTGGGCCAACGTCGGATCACGCGACGAAACGCCCAGCCTGAACGGCGCGACGCACTACCTCGAACACCTCCTCTTCAAGGGCACGGCCAAGCGCAGCGCCCTCGACATCTCGTCCGCGATCGACGCGGTCGGCGGCGAGATGAACGCCTTCACGGCGAAGGAGTACACCTGCTACTACGCGCGGGTCCTCGACACCGACCTGCCGCTGGCCATCGATGTCGTCTGCGACATGCTGACCGGCTCGCTGATCGCCCCCGAGGATGTCGACGCCGAGCGCGGCGTCATCCTCGAAGAGATCGCGATGACCGAGGACGACCCGGGCGACTGCGTGCACGACCTGTTCGCGCACACGATGCTCGGCGACACGCCCCTGGGCCGCCCGGTCCTCGGCACCGTCGACACGATCAACGCGCTGAACCGCGGCCAGATCGCCCGCTTCTACAAGAAGCACTACGACCCCACGCACCTGGTCGTCGCCGCGGCCGGCAACGTCGACCACGCCACGGTCGTACGCCAGGTCCGCAAGGCCTTCGAGCGCGCCGGCGCCCTGTCCCGCACGGATGCCGTCCCGGTCGCACCTCGCGAAGGCTCCCGCACCCTGCGCACCGCGGGCCGGGTCGAGCTGCTGAACCGCAAGACCGAGCAGGCCCATGTCGTCCTCGGCGTCCCGGGCCTCGCCCGTACCGACGACCGCCGCTGGGCCCTCGGCGTACTCAACACCGCCCTGGGCGGTGGAATGAGCTCCCGCCTCTTCCAGGAGGTACGGGAGAAGCGCGGCCTCGCCTACAGCGTGTACTCGTACACCTCGGGCTTCGCCGACTGCGGGCTCTTCGGCGTGTACGCGGGGTGCCGGCCCAGCCAGGTCCACGACGTCCTGAAGATCTGCCGCGACGAACTCGACCGGGTAGCGTCCGACGGACTGAGCGACGAAGAGATAGGCCGCGCCATCGGCCAGCTCTCCGGCTCCACCGTCCTCGGCCTGGAGGACACCGGTGCGCTGATGAACCGTATCGGCAAGAGCGAGCTGTGCTGGGGCGAGCAGCTGTCGGTCGACGACCTGCTGTCCCGGATGGCGCAGGTCACCCCCGATGACGTCCGGGCGGTGGCGGGCGAAGTCCTCGGACAGCGACCATCGCTCTCCGTCATCGGTCCGCTGAAGGACAAGCAGGCCGGCCGCCTCGACGAAGCGGTCTCCTAACCCCACCCGTAAGGAAGCAGAGCAATGAGCAAGCTGCGCGTGGCCGTTCTCGGCGCCAAGGGCCGCATCGGATCGGCAGCCGTACGAGCCGTCGAGGCCGCCGACGACATGGAACTGGTGGCCGCTCTCGGCCGAGGAGACAAGCTGGAGACCCTCACCGAGAACGACGCCCAGGTCGTGGTCGAACTCACCACGCCCAAATCGGTGATGGGGAACCTCGACTTCTGCATCCGGCACGGCATCCACGCGGTCGTCGGCACCACCGGCTGGACCGACGAGCGGCTCGCGCAGCTGAACACCTGGCTCTCCGCCTCCCCGGAGACCGGTGTGCTCATCGCGCCGAACTTCTCCATCGGCGCTGTCCTCACCATGAAGTTCGCCGAGCAGGCAGCCCGCTACTTCGAGTCCGTCGAGGTCATCGAACTGCATCACCCCAACAAGGTCGACGCTCCGTCCGGCACCGCCACCCGCACCGCCCAGCTGATCGCCGAGGCCCGGCGCAAGGCCGGTTGCGCCCCGCAGCCGGACGCCACGGCCACGGCGCTCGACGGCGCCCGCGGCGCGGACGTGGACGGGGTCCCGGTCCACGCGATCCGGCTCCGCGGGCTCCTGGCTCACCAGGAGGTGCTGCTCGGCGGCGAGGGGGAGACCCTCACCATCCGCCACGACTCCCTGCACCACAGCAGCTTCATGCCGGGCATCCTGCTCGGCGCGCGCCGCGTGGCGACCACTCCGGGCCTCACCTTCGGCCTGGAACACTTCCTCGACCTGAACTGACTGAGCCCACCGCCATGCGCGCAAAGATCACTTATCTCGTCACCGCTGCCGTCCTGGTCTTCTACTTCGTCCTGGTCGGCAGCCGTGGCCTGCTGCTCATCGAGCACGGCACGCTGATCACGGTCACCTTCGGGGTCGCGGTACTGATCCTGCCGGTGATCGGTATCTGGTTCCTCTGGAAGAACACCCAGTTCGTCCGCAGGGCCAACGCCCTTGCCGCCGAACTGGAATCCGAGGGCGGCCTGCCGGTCGACGAACTGGTCCGCACCCCGGGAGGCCGTATCGACCGCGACTCGGCCGACGCAGTGTTCGCACGGCGCCGCGAGGAGACCGAGGACTCCCCGGACGACTGGCGCTGCTGGTTCCGCCTCGCCGTCGCCTATCAGGACGCCCGGGACACCCCGCGCGCCCGCAAGGCCATGCAGCGCGCCATCGCCCTGCACATGAGCCCGACGCCGACGGGCGCACCGGGCTCGTCCGCCGCCTCGGTCCCGTCCGGCGACTGAGGAGACGTTCGAGTCCGTACGGCGTCCGAGGACAGAACCGGACGCCGTACACCATGTCCATGTCGCGGCCGAGGCGGGTGTCTCGCGCACGGCGGCTCACATGTGGATACGCAGGTTCGTCGCCGAGGGTGAAGCGGGTCGGGCCGACCGGTCCAGCCGGCCTCGTTCGGCCCGCACCGCCCTCCCGCCGCGGTCGAGGCACGTGTGTGCGAACTGCGGGCCGGCCGCAAGATCGGCCCGGTCCGCATCGGCATGCCGGTGCACACCGCGTCCTCGTCGGCACGGACCGCACCGGCTCGCCCGCATGGACCGGCGCACCGGCACCGTGATCTGCCGCTACTTCAAACTCTTAGCCGCGCCGGTACTCGTCACCCCATGCCTCGATCGTGTCGGCGGCCCGGTCGAACGCCTCGCCACGCCCGAGGAAGTCCGCATTGCAGTCGGTGAGGAGCGGCGGTACGGCCTCGCCACCCTTCCGTACGACGATCAGGGCCTGACCCTGCACAGTGCGGGGGAAGCCGAGCCACCTCACCGGCTGCTGCACCGTACGGACGTTGGCGACCCGGTCCCACGGCACGGTCGTCGTCACGAAGAAGCCCACCCGCCGCACCCCGTGCCGGCTCACCCAGGCACCCACCCGCAGCAGTCGCAGGGCGCAGAAGATCATCACAAGGGCGAGCCCGACACATAGGGAAGCCCCGGGCAACGCCCCGGCAAACGCGATGATCATGCCCGCGATGAGCACGAACGAGGCGAGCAACAACAAGGTGGCCGCCGCCGCGACCCGCCACGGCCCGGGGCGGTAGGGGCGCCGCCAGCTGTCGTGGTCGTCGAACGGCAGCGCAATGTCTTCAGCGCTCGCGTCAAACGCGCGGTCGGCCGTCAGAAAGGGCAGGGGCACGACTGATCCTCACTCACAAGCACGCTCGATTGCTGTGCCCGGTGAGGCTACCGAGCGGGCCCCCGCCCCTACCACCCCAGGGGTCCGTACGAGTCAGCGGTGGGCGGCCTCGGTCTGCTGGCTGTGCGACGGAGTCTGCTCCGGGGCGAGGGCCGGAAGGCCGAGGAGCAGCGATCCGGCGAGACCGGCGACCACGGTCAGCCCCACGAGGGAGCGGGCCGCCAGCTGGGAGACGGTGGCACGCTCCCGGGGCGGCGGGACGACATTGCTGCGGAATCGGTCGGCCTCGGCCACGAAAGCGAACGGGACGGCTTCACGCCGGCGGAACATGAGGAAACTCTCCTTGAACTCTGATAGAGACGGTGCTACTGAGTCAGACGCACGGTGGGCCCGTTCGGTGCCCCGAATCGCCGAATTCGCCGAAGAAATCCTCGGACGGACCTTCTGAGGCTCGTTGTCAGTGGCGGCCCGTAGAGTGGGCGCCGCCCGAGCGACGCAATTGGAAGGACCCCGCCGGTGACCGAGACCCCCGAGCCCGCAAAGCCCAGCTTCCGCAGCGATGTGACCGTCGAGCTGGTGAAGCACTCCGCGGCCGACTCCGACGTCCTGTTCGCCGCGCGTGTCTCCACGGCCGGAGAACAGTCCCTCGAAGAGGTCACGAAGGACCCGGAGCGCTCGAAAGGGCTCATCAATTTCCTGATGCGGGACCGTCACGGATCCCCGTTCGAGCACAACTCGATGACGTTCTTCATCAGCGCACCGATCTTCGTGTTCCGCGAGTTCATGCGCCACCGCGTCGGCTGGTCGTACAACGAGGAATCGGGCCGCTACAGGGAGCTGGAGCCGGTCTTCTACGTTCCCGGTGAGGCCCGCAAACTCGTCCAGCAGGGCCGCCCCGGTAAGTACGAGTTCGTCGAGGGCACAGCGGCCCAGCAGGAGCTCACCGGCCGCGTGATGGAGGACTCGTACCGCCAGGCGTACGAGGCGTACCAGGAGATGCTCGCCGCCGGCGTCGCGCGCGAGGTAGCCCGGGCCGTGCTCCCGGTCGGCCTGTTCTCGTCGATGTATGCCACGTGCAACGCGCGCTCGCTGATGCACTTCCTCGGTCTGCGCACCCAGCACGAGCTGGCGAAGGTCCCGTCCTTCCCGCAGCGTGAGATCGAAATGGTCGGCGAACAGATGGAGGAGCACTGGGCTCGGCTCATGCCGCTCACCCATGCAGCCTTCAACAAGAATGGACGCGTAGCCCCGTAGGCGGTGTCCGTATTGCGACGTTTCGTGAAGTTCATCTAGGCTGATCAAACGGACCCGGCACTGCTTGAACCCCCGAGCAGGCAGTGCCGGGCTCCTCTCTCTCGTCCCCCCGAGGGACCACCGGGCGCTGAGCAGCGAGTAGCGTGTTACCCATGGCTCCGATCTCCACTCCGCAGACTCCCTTCGGGCGGGTCCTCACCGCCATGGTCACGCCCTTCACGGCGGACGGCGCACTCGACCTCGACGGCGCCCAGCGGCTCGCCGTCCACCTGGTGGACGCAGGCAATGACGGCCTGATCATCAACGGCACCACCGGCGAGTCCCCGACCACCAGTGACGCGGAGAAAGACCAGCTCGTACGGGCGGTCCTGGAAGCTGTAGGGGACCGGGCCCATGTCGTCGCCGGCATCGGTACCAACGACACCCGCCACAGCATCGAGCTCGCCCGCACGGCCGAGCGCTCCGGCGCGCACGGTCTTCTCGCGGTCACGCCGTACTACAACAAGCCGCCGCAGGAAGGCATCTTCCGCCACTTCACGGCGATCGCGGACGCCACCGGTCTCCCGGTGATGCTCTACGACATTCCCGGTCGCAGCGGTGTGCCGATCGACACCGAGACACTGGTACGGCTTGCCGAGCACCCGCGAGTCGTCGCCAACAAGGACGCCAAGGGCGACCTCGGCCGCGCAAGCTGGGCCATCGCCCGGTCCGGCCTCGCCTGGTACTCGGGCGACGACATGCTGAACCTCCCGCTGCTCTCGGTCGGCGCAGTCGGCTTCGTCTCGGTCGTCGGCCATGTCGTCACCCCCGACCTGCGCGCCCTCATCGATGCGTACCTCGGCGGCGACGTCCAGAAGGCCACGGAGATCCACCAGAAGCTCCTGCCGGTCTTCACCGGCATGTTCCGCACCCAGGGCGTGATCACCACCAAGGCCGCGCTGGCGTTCCAGGGCCTGCCCGCAGGCCCGCTGCGCCTCCCTCTGGTGGAACTCACCGCACAGGAAGCGGCCCAGCTCAAGATCGACCTCGCCGCCGGTGGGGTACAGCTGTAACCACAGACTTCACAACTGAATAAGCGAAGAACACTCACAAGAGCGACGTCAGAGAACAGCAAGTGCACGAATGACATGCACGCCACGTGCCTCAGCGGTACGTGGCGTGCGTGGTAAGGAGAGTCTTTTGAGTCATCCGCATCCCGAACTCGGCACCCCGCCGAAGCTCCCGAAGGGTGGCCTCCGCGTCACCCCGCTCGGCGGCCTCGGTGAAATCGGCCGCAACATGACGGTTTTCGAGTACGGCGGCCGCCTGCTCATCGTCGACTGCGGAGTGCTCTTCCCCGAGGAGGAGCAGCCCGGAATCGACCTGATCCTGCCCGACTTCTCCACGATCCGGGACCGCCTCGACGACGTCGAGGGCATCGTCCTCACGCACGGCCACGAGGACCACATCGGTGGCGTCCCGTATCTGCTGCGCCTGAAGCCGGACATCCCGCTCATCGGTTCCAAGCTGACCCTCGCACTGATCGAGGCGAAGCTTCAGGAGCACCGGATCCGTCCGTACACCCTTGAGGTGGCAGAAGGCCAGCGCGAGCGCATCGGCGTCTTCGACTGCGAGTTCATCGCGGTCAACCACTCCATCCCGGATGCCCTCGCGGTCGCCATCCGCACCCCCGCGGGCATGGCCGTCGCTACCGGTGACTTCAAAATGGACCAGCTCCCGCTGGACGGCCGGCTCACCGACCTGCATGCCTTCGCCCGGCTGAGCGAGGAAGGCATCGACCTCCTTCTCTCCGACTCGACGAATGCAGAGGTGCCCGGCTTCGTACCGCCCGAGCGGGACATCTCCAACGTCCTGCGCACGGTTTTCGCGAACGCCCAGAAGCGCATCATCGTGGCGAGCTTCGCCAGCCACGTGCACCGCATTCAGCAGATCCTGGACGCGGCACACGAGTACGGCCGCCGGGTCGCCTTCGTCGGCCGCTCGATGGTCCGCAACATGGGTATCGCCCGCGACCTCGGT